>NZ_CM126252.1:0-4800000 GCF_052373795.1 Streptomyces sp. BR1 | reverse complement strand
GATGCCCAGCGCGTCCGGGTCCGCGGCCGTCTTCTCGGCGGCGCGCAGGCAGAACGGCGGGTAGTCGTCCTGGGCGTCGTAGATGTGGGGACCGCAGTCGACGACCTCGTGGCCGTGGGCCTTGAGCCACTCGACGAGGTGGTTCTTCAGGTCATATCCGGCATGGTCTGAGCCGAGGTACACGCGCATGACTCCGAGTGTGGCATGCGTTCCGGCGGGCAGGGTTCATCGGGGTGAGGGACGTTCGTCCCGGCCGCAGATGACCTTGTTCCTGCCGGGTCGGGGCTTTGTTCCCCTCATCACGATTCGGAGTCAGGACTTCCGTACCTGGGAGTACCGGGCTTCAATGCGTTGGTTCGTAACCCGAGCGACCCTTAGACCTAAGGATTGGTCCATGACCTCGCAACCCTCCCTTGCGAAGGAAGAAGGCCGACCGGGCGATCCCGGAACGTCCGACTCCCCCGTCGTCGGCGCCCCGCACGGCTCCAACGGCCTCCAGGCCGGTCTCAAGAACCGTCACCTCTCGATGATCGCCATCGGCGGTGTCATCGGAGCGGGCCTGTTCGTCGGCTCCAGCTCCGGCATCGCCGCGGCCGGTCCCGCCATCCTGCTCTCGTACGCGCTCGTCGGCCTGATGGTCGTCTTCGTGATGCGCATGCTCGGCGAGATGGCCGCCGCCCGGCCGACCTCCGGCTCCTTCTCGGCCTACGCCGACCGCGCGCTCGGCCGCTGGGCCGGGTTCTCCATCGGCTGGCTGTACTGGTTCTTCTGGGTCGTGGTGCTCGCCGTCGAGGCGACCGCCGGCGCGAAGATCCTGCACGGCTGGGTCGGGGCGGTCCCGCAGTGGGGCTGGGCGCTGATCGTGATGATCGTGCTGACGGCCACCAACCTGGTGTCGGTCTCCTCGTACGGAGAGTTCGAGTTCTGGTTCGCCGGGATCAAGGTCGTCGCCATCGGCGCCTTCGTCGTCATCGGCCTCCTTGCCGTCTTCGGGATACTCCCCGGGTCCAACAACCCCGGCGACGGGTTCGCGCATCTCACCGATGCGGGCGGATTCATGCCGAAGGGCGCCGGGGCGATCCTCACCGGTGTGCTGATGGTCGTCTTCTCCTTCATGGGCAGCGAGATCGTCACCCTGGCCGCCGGCGAGTCCGAGGACCCGCGCCGCGCCGTCACCAAGGCCACCAACAGCGTGATCTGGCGTATCGGCGTCTTCTACCTGGGCTCGATCTTCATCGTCCTGACGCTGCTGAAGTGGAACGACCCGGCGATCGTCAAGGACGGCTCGTACGTGGCCGCGCTGAACTCGATCGGCATTCCGCACGCCGGCCAGATCATGAACGTGATCGTGCTCACCGCTGTGCTGTCCTGCCTGAACTCCGGTCTGTACACCGCCTCCCGTATGGCCTTCTCGCTCGGCCAGCGCGGTGACGCGCCGCGCGCCTTCGCCAAGACGAACAACCGGGGCGTGCCGCAGGCGGCCATCCTCTGCTCGGTCCTCTTCGGCTTCGTCGCGGTCTTCTTCAACTACAAGTGGCCCGACACCGTCTTCGACTTCCTGCTCAACTCGTCCGGCGCGGTCGCGCTGTTCGTGTGGCTGGTCATCTGCTTCACGCAGCTGCGGATGCGCGGGATCATCCTGCGCGAGACGCCGGAGAAGCTGACGGTCAAGATGTGGTTCTTCCCGTATCTGACCTGGCTGACGATCGCGATGATCTCCTTCGTGCTCGTCTACATGCTGACCGACGACGCCGGGCGCAAGCAGGTGCTGCTCTCGCTGCTGGTGGCGGCGATCGTGATCGCGATCGCGTTTGTACGGGACTTCATGCAGCGGGGTGCCACGCAGGTTGCCGTTGTTCAGAGCGGTGCTCAGAGTGGCGTGAACGACGAGGTCACCGCCGAGTAGGTGCGCAGGGCGTCGTCGGCCTCGGCGGTCGTGGCGGCCTCGTACCAGATGTTGACCTGGTACGACTTGCCGCCCTCGTCGAAGCCCATCTGGCGGGCCTTCCACGGGTCGCCGTTCTGTGTGAAGTAGTAGTCCCAGACGATGGCGGGGCGGCCGTTGAACGTGCTGCGCTCCAGCCGGATGTTCCGGTAGCCCGGGACGTCGTGGGAGCCCTGTTCGGCCTCCTGCCACTGGGTCATGAGATCGCCGCCGCGTGCGAGTGCGTACGAGGCGGCGATCTCCTGTTTTCCGCCGGGGGCGTGGTAGTGGATGTTGGACGGGCTCTTCGCCGTGCGCGTCCAGCCCTTGGGGGGTGCCCAGGCGAAGCCCGTTTCGCCGATGGTGCCGGGTGGGGGTGTGCTGGGTGGGCGGGATGTTCCGGCGACGGTGGGGGTGCCGGTGGTTGTGGGGGTGCCTGGGTTGTTCGTCGTGCTGAGCACGATGACGACTGCGGTGGCTGCGGCCAGGGCCAGTGCGGCGCCGATTGCCGCGCGGCGGCGGTTTCCCCACCCCGCCCCTTCCCGAAAGCCCTGGGCGGGCGGCCGGGGGGTGGGCTGAGGCGGAGCCTCGGGTGCGGGGGGAAGGGGGTTGCCGGGGGCTGCGCCCCCGGACCCGCTTGCGGGGCCTGCGGCCCCTGCACCCCGCTCGGGGCTCTGCCCCGGACCCCGTGGGGATAGTGGGGGTTCGGCCCCCGGTACCCGGTCCTCGGGGCTCCGCCCCGGACCCCGCGAAGACCCCTCGTCCACCCGACCCCCCGTCGGCTCCTCCTCCACCGGCCTCTCCCTCACCCCCTCCCGCGCCTCCGGTGCCGTCTGGTGGACCGCCACCGTCGGGGGGTGCGGGGTCGGGGCCAGGACCGTGGGCGGGGCCGCTATCGGGAGCAGTAGGGCCGACAGGGCGTCCAGGGTTGGGCGGGTTTCCGGGTCCTTGACCAGGAGGGATGCCAGCGCGGGGGCCAGGGGGCCCGCCGTCGGCGGGAGTTGGGGCTCCTCGTACAGGACCGCGTGCAGGGTCGCCAATGTCGTCTCGCGGGCGAACGGGGACTGGCCGCCCACCGCCGCGCACAGCGTCGCCCCCAGTGACCACAGGTCCGACGCCGGACCCTGCGGCTTGCCGCCGACACGTTCGGGGGCCATGTAGTCGGGCGAGCCGACCAGCATCCCCACCACCGTCAGCGCCGTCGCGTCCTGGATCGCCGCGATGCCGAAGTCGGTCAGGACCACCCTTCCCGTCCGGCCGAGAAGGACATTTCCCGGTTTGATGTCTCGGTGCAGGACTCCTACCGCGTGCACCTCGCGCAGTGCCTCCACCAGGCCCAGGCCGATCCGCGCCGCCTCTCGCGGGGTCACCGGGCCGTCCTGGACCAGGAGTTGCTCCAGCGAGCGGGACTCGACCAGTTCCATCACGATCCACAGCCGGTCCGACTCCTCCACCACGTCGTACACGCGCACCACATTGGGATGGTCGATCCGGGCCGTGGCGCGGGCCTCGCGCAGGGTGCGTTCGCGGCGGATACGGCTGTCCTCGGCGTCGAGATCGTCCATGCGCATCTCTTTCACCGCGACCGTACGGTCGAGTATTTCATCGGCCGCCCGCCACACCCGCCCCATTCCTCCCTGGCCGATCGTGACGTCCAGGCGATATCGCCCCGCAACCAAAAGCCCGCGAATTCCCGGCATTACCGCCCGCCCCCTCAGTACCTGGTGCGACCAGGACAGAAACACGAACTTGCCACCATCACAGCATAATTCCGCGAAATCTTGTGGGACCCTTCTCAGCACTGCAAGCGCCCAACTCGGGTGAGGGGGATGAGAAATGCGTTCGACACATTCGAAACGCTCTTACCATTCGGACCGTTCAGATCAAATGGTGCGGTCCGGAGAACACAAGAAACATCGGACGGCTCTCGCCGCCGTCGGCCTCTTCGCCGCCCTGCTCGTACTGCCGCTCGGCTCCGCCGCCTTCGCCGACGACCCCACCCCCGGGAGCGGCCAGGGCGGTTCTCCCGGGCCCAGCGCCCCGGCGGACGTCAAGATCGGCACCGAGCTGCCCAAGGAGATCAAGGTCTCCAATTCCTCCGGTGAGACCACGCTCACCGCCAAGGTCATCAACAAGGGGACCAAGGACACCGGGCAGATCACCTTGAGTGTGCTCGGTCTGGACGGAATGCGGATCACCGGTGTGCAGGGGTGCGTACCGGTTCCCCAGGACAAGCTGCCGAAAGGGGTCAACACCGGATTCGCCTGTGTCATCGACAATCTGGCGGCCGGAAAAGACAAGTCGTACACCGTCTCCGCCACTTACGACCTGAAGGCGACCGGAAAGATCTGTCTTCCGGTGACCGAGGGCACCGGCGACAAACTGCTGTGGCAGCAGGGCCCGGTCCCGTTCGGGACGAACAAGCCGACGCCCAACGCCCCTGACACCCCGCTGCTGCTCGGCACCGACAACGTCCCGGCCGCCCCGCCCAGCGGCTCGCCCAGCCCCTCCGCCCCGGCCACCCCGACCCCGACCACCCCGGCTCCGACCCCGCCCGCCCAGCTGCCCAAGACCGGCGTCAACGACGGTGTGCTGCCGCTGCTCGCGGCCGGCGGACTGCTCCTGTTCGTCGGCACCACCGGCGTCTGGTGGGCCAACACCCGCCATCAGCAACGCCGTCGGACACATTGAGAGACAGGGAAGGGGCCGGGCGCGTTGTTCGCGCCCGGCCCCTTCTCGTCTGCCGCTGCCGCTACTTGCGGCCCACGAACTTCCACGCCGCCGGCAGCGCGCCCATCGCCAGCGCCGCCTTCAGCGCGTCGCCGAACAGGAACGGCGTGAGGCCGAGCGCGACCGCCTGGTTCAGGGACATACCGGTCGAGGCGGCCAGGTACGGGACGCCGACCGCGTAGATGATCGCGGAGCCGAGCACCATCGTGCCCGCCGTGCGCAGCACCGAGCGGTCGCCGCCCCGGCGGGCCAGCGCGCCCACGACGGTCGAGGCGAGCAGCATGCCCAGGACGTAACCGAAGGTCGCGCCGCCCGCGCCCGAGGTGCCGTCCGCGAACCAGGGCATCCCCGCCATGCCGATCAGCGCGTACAGACCGAGCGAGAGGAAGCCTCGGCGGGCGCCGAGCGAGGTGCCGACCAGCAGCGCCGCGAAGGTCTGGCCGGTGACCGGGACCGGGGAGCCCGGGACGGGCACGGCGATCTGGGCGGCCACGCCGGTGAGCGCCGCGCCGCCGAGCACCAGGGCGATGTCCCGGGTGCGGGCGCCGGGCACCAGGTCGGCGAGGACCTGTCCGGTGCGGGGTGCGGCAGGGGCAGTGACAGTGGTCGTGGCCATCGTGGGACTCCGCGGGATCGGGACGGGCAGGGCGTTACGTACGGGGGACACCGTGACGTTAACCGAGGGAATCTCGCTCGATCACCGTCAGTGGCCGACAAAGCGGCTGGTGACAGGTTCGTGGGGATCGCACAAAGGGCGGAGGTCTTCCGTCCGTCGGCGTGATGCTGATCACTGCGGCGATGGAGAGAAGGTCCCGTTTTGCGGTCCGGGGGCGCGCTCGGGGAGACTGTGGACTCCCCATAAACGATCAGCGAGTGATCCGAGAGTTACGAGCGCCATGCACGACGGCAAGACCACCGCCGGGGCCACCGCCGCCGACACCACGGGCGAGGCCGAGCCCCTGTCCCACGGTCTGAAGCAGCGTCATCTCACCATGCTCGGTCTGGGCGGGGTGATCGGCGCCGGGCTCTTCGTGGGGTCGGGCGCGGGCATCGCGGTCGCGGGGCCGGGGATCGTGGTCTCGTATCTGATCGCGGGCGCCATCGCGATGCTGGTGATGCGGATGCTCGGCGAGATGTCGTCGGCGATGCCCGCGTCGGGGTCGTTCTCCGTGCACGCCGAGCGGGCGCTCGGACGGTGGGCCGGGTTCAGCGTCGGCTGGCTGTACTGGTTCCTGCTCGTGGTCGTCCTCGCGGTGGAGGCGACCGGCGCGGCGCAGATCGCCAACGGCTGGGTGCCGGGGATGCCGCAGTGGGCCTGGGTGTTGGTGTTCATGGTGGTGTTCACCGGCGCCAACCTGGCGGCCGTGAAGAACTTCGGCGAGTTCGAGTTCTGGTTCGCCACGCTCAAGGTCGGCGCCATCGTGCTGTTCCTGGTGCTCGGTCTCCTCGCCGTCTTCGGCGTGCTGCCGGACACCGAGCCCGTCGGGTTCACCAACCTCACCGGACAGGGCGGCTTCCTGCCCAACGGATGGGACGGCGTGGTCTCCGGCGTCCTCGCCGTGATCTTCGCCTTCGGCGGTCTGGAGGTCGTCACCATCGCGGCCGCCGAGTCGGCCGACCCGGTCCGTGCGGTGGGCCGCGCGGTGCGCAGCGCGGTGTGGCGCATCCTCCTCTTCTACGTGGGCTCGATGCTCATCATCGTCACCCTGCTCCCGTGGACCTCGATGCGGCCGGGCCACAGCCCGTACGTCGCCGTGCTCGACTCGATCGGGGTCGGCGGGGCCGGGCAGATCATGAACGTGGTGGTGTTCGTGGCGCTGCTGTCGGCGCTGAACGCCAACCTCTACGGCTCCTCCCGGATGATCTTCTCGCTCGCCGAGCGCGGGGAGGCGCCGAAGGGACTGCTGAAGGTGTCGGGCGGCGGGGTGCCCCGGCGCGCGGTGCTCGCGTCGGTGGCCTTCGGGTTCATCTCCGTACTGCTCAATCTGAAGTGGCCCGACTCCGTCTTCCTCTACATGCTCAACGCGGTGGGCGCGGTGCTGCTCTTCGTGTGGGGACTGATCGCCGTCTCGCAGCTGCGGCTGCGCCGCCGGATCGAGCGCGAGGCCCCGGAGAAGCTGACGCTGAAGATGTGGGCGTTCCCGTGGCTGACCTGGGCGGCCCTGGCCGCGATGGCGGCCGTACTCGTCCTGATGCTCCTCGACGACAACGCCCGTCCTCAGCTGCTGTGGTCGACGGGCGCGACGGCGGCGGTCCTTGCGGTGGCGTTCGTACGGGAGCGGCGGGCGCGGCCGACCGATGCCGAGGCCTGAACCGGTTGCCTCTAGGCTTGAACCTGTTGTTACGGGCGGGTTTGGTGTGACCCACGAGCATGGAAGTGTTCATTCCGTGTGCAACATGTGCGTAAATATTCACGCTGTGTGAGTCGAGTGTCCGGATAGCGGTCGGGTGTTCCCTCTGAGCGGTGCCGCCAACAGACTGTGGCTCCCTCTCCCCGTCTCGGCTACTGAACAGGGCCTGCCCATGTCCCGGACAAACGCGCCCGCGACGACCGACGCGAAGCCGAAGGTCGACTCCCCACTCACCCACGGACTCAAGCAGCGCCATCTCTCGATGATCGCGCTCGGCGGCGTCATCGGCGCCGGGCTCTTCGTCGGCTCCGGCGCCGGTATCGCCGCGGCCGGGCCCTCGATCGTGCTCGCCTACGGCATATCCGGCGCGCTCGTCATGCTCGTGATGCGCATGCTGGGCGAGATGTCGGCGGCCAACCCCGCCTCCGGCTCCTTCTCCGTCCACGCCGAGCGGGCCATCGGCCCCTGGGCCGGATTCACCGCCGGCTGGTCGTTCTGGGTGCTGCTCTGCGTGGCGGTCGGCCTGGAGGGCATCGGCGCCGCGAAGATCGTCACCGGCTGGCTGCCCGGCACGCCCGAGTGGGCCTGGGTCGCGCTGTTCATGCTGGTGTTCACGGCCACCAACCTCGCGGCCGTGAAGAACTTCGGCGAGTTCGAGTTCTGGTTCGCGGCGCTGAAGGTCGCGGCCATCACCCTCTTCCTCGTCCTCGGCCTGCTCGCCATCCTCGGCGTCCTGCCCGACACCCCCGCCCCCGGCACCTCCAACCTCACGGGCGAGGGCGGATTCATGCCCAACGGCTCCGAAGGCCTGGTGCTCGGACTGCTCGCCTCCGTCTTCGCGTACGGCGGTCTGGAGACGGTCACCATCGCGGCCGCCGAGTCCGAGCACCCGGTGCAGGGCGTGGCGCGTGCGGTGCGTACGGCGATGTGGCGCATCGCGGTCTTCTACATCGGCTCGATGGCGGTCATCGTCACGCTGGTGCCGTGGAACGACAAGGCCGTCGTCGCCAAGGGCCCGTACGTGGCCGCCCTCGACCACCTGGGCATCTCCGGCGCCGGGCAGATCATGAACGTGGTCGTCCTGGTCGCCCTGCTCTCCGCGATGAACGCCAACATCTACGGCGCCTCCCGGATGTCGTACTCGCTGGTCGCCCGCGGCCAGGGCCCCAAGGCGCTCAGCCGTACCTTCGGCGGCGTGCCGCGCATCGGGGTGCTGTGCTCCTCGGTCTTCGGCTTCGGCTGTGTGCTGCTGAGCTACTGGCGGCCGGACGACGTCTTCCCGTGGCTGCTGAACATGATCGGCGCGGTGATCCTGGTCGTCTGGATCTTCATCGCCGTCTCCCAGCTGCTGCTCCGTCGGCGCACCGAGCTGGAGTCGCCGGAGAAGCTGGTGGTGCGGATGTGGCTGTTCCCGGGGCTGACCTGGGCGGCGCTCCTCGCGATGGCAGGGATCTTCGTCCTGATGGCCCGTCAGTCGGACACGCGCGACCAGCTGACGGCGACGGGTGTACTGACGGTCGTGCTCGCGATCGTCGGGTACATCCGCCAGCGCCGGGCGGAGGCCCGGACGGCGGTCTGATCCCGCTCCCCACTCGTAGAAGCCCTGCGTCCCGAGGTCCTAGACCCCGGGACGCAGGGCTTTTTGCTGAGGTCACCCTGAGAGGCTGTCTTTGAACCCCCGCCTGCGCAGCGACGCCCGGCACGCACCGACCGCCGCCGCGCCCGCCCTCCGGGCGGACGACGAGGGTTCAAAGACAGGCTCTCGGCTGCGGTTGATCATTCCTGCTGTTAGCCTGCACTTGCACATCAGTTGCAACAAGCAGTCGGAGGGGCTTCGGACATGGCCATTTACACGCTTCCTGAACTTCCGTACGACTACGCCGCGCTCGAACCCGTCATCAGTCCGGAGATCATCGAGCTGCACCACGACAAGCACCACGCGGCGTATGTGAAGGGCGCGAACGACACCCTGGAGCAGCTCGCGGAGGCCCGCGACAAGGACGCCTGGGGGGCGGTCAACGGCCTGGAGAAGAACCTCGCGTTCCACCTCTCCGGCCACATCCTGCACTCGATCTACTGGCACAACATGACCGGTGACGGCGGTGGTGAGCCGCTGGAGAAGGACGGCGTCGGCGAGCTGGCGGACGCGATCGCCGAATCCTTCGGCTCCTTCGCCAAGTTCAAGGCCCAGCTGACGAAGGCGTCGGCGACGACGCAGGGTTCGGGGTGGGGTGTCCTCGCGTACGAGCCGGTGAGCGGGCGGCTCATCGTGGAGCAGGTCTACGACCACCAGGGGAATGTCGGGCAGGGGTCGACGCCGGTTCTGGTCTTCGACGCGTGGGAGCACGCGTTCTATCTTCAGTACCGGAATCAGAAGGTTGATTTCATCGAGGCGATGTGGCGGGTCGTCAACTGGCAGGACGTTGCCCGGCGTTACGCGGCCGCGAAGGCTTCGGGGAACACGTTGCTGCTGGCCCCGTAGGGCCCCCATTTACGTCCTGCTCGTGATCGTCTTCTCAACCTTCACGGCGGGCGGATATACGGACGGCCCCCCCACGAGGACGTGACTCGTGAGGGGCCGTTCGCATGCGGATGGTGCTTTGACTGCGGGCTGTCTTGGGCTGGTCGCGCAGTTCCCCGCGCCCCTAGAAGCAAGGGGGTTGCCAGGGCGCGCCCGTGCGGCGGAGCCGCTGTAGGGCGCCCGGGGTGCTCAGTCGAAGATCGGGCCCTGCGTCCTCGTCCGCTTGATCTCGTAGAAGCCCGGCGTCGATGCCACCAGGAGCGTGCCGTCCCACAGGCGGGCCGCGGCCTCGCCCTTCGGGGCCGGGGTTACCACCGGGCCGAAGAAGGCGATCTGGTCGCCGTTGGCGTCGGGGACCGCGATGACCGGGGTGCCCACGTCCTGGCCGACCTTGTCTATGCCCTCCTTGTGGGAGGCGCGCAGCTGGGCGTCGAACTCGAAGGTGTCGGGGTCGGCGTCCGCGTAGTCGGCGAGCTCGGCCGGGAGACCGGCCTCTTCGAGCGCGGCGACCAGGACCTCGCGGCCGGAGCCGAGGGCCTGGTTGTGGAAGCGGGTGCCGAGCGCCGTGTACAGCTTGCCGAGGACCTCGGAGCCGAACTTCTCCTGCGCGGCGATCACCACGCGTACCGGACCCCACGCCTTGGTGGTCAGGAACTCGCGGTAGTTCTCGGGCAGCTCGTCCAGCTTGTTCTCGTTGAGGACGGCGAGGCTCATCACATGCCAGCGGACCTCGACGTCCCGGACCTTCTCGACCTCCAGCATCCAGCGGGACGTCATCCAGGCCCACGGACACATCGGGTCGAACCAGAAGTCGACGGGGGTCTTCCCGGTCTGGGACGCGGTCTCGGACATGTCACTCCTCGTGCGGGGATGCTGGAAACGGTGGGACGGGTTCCGGCGGCGCACGCCGGTGCCCTTTCCAGTGGGTCGCAACGTCGGCGGGCGCCCGGCGCATTCCCACGTGTCCCGACGTGGGTCGACGTGGCAGGATCGTCGCATTCGAACGAGACACGAAGGAGTGCCCGTGCCCGGTGAGAATCTGTCCCGCGACGAGGCCCGTGAGCGGGCCGAGCTGTTGTCCGTCGACGGGTACGACGTCGCCCTCGACCTGCGGTCCGCGGTCGGGGACGCCCCGGACGGGCCGAGGACCTTCCGCTCGGTGACGACGATCCGGTTCCGCTGCGCGCGGCCGGGTGCCGAGTCGTTCGCGGACCTGATCGCGCCGTCCGTGAACTCCGTCACCCTCAACGGCAAGCCGCTCGACGCCGCCGCCGTCTTCGACGGCACCCGGATCGCGCTCGCGGAGCTGGCCGCCGAGAACGTGCTGGTCGTGGACGCGAACTGCGCGTACAGCCGGACCGGCGAAGGCATGCACCGCTTCGTCGACCCGGAGGACGGCGAGGTCTACCTCTACACCCAGTACGAGCCGGCCGACTCGCGGCGGGTGTTCGCGAACTTCGAGCAGCCCGATCTGAAGGCGCCCTACCGCTTCGAGGCCCAGGCCCCGGAAGGCTGGACTGTCTGGTCCAACGGCGAGGGCACGCGGGGCGAGGACGGGGTCTGGCGGTTCGCCGAGACCAAGCCGATCTCCACGTACATCACCTGTGTCGTGGCCGGTCCGTACCACTACGTGACCGACACCTACACGCGGACCTTCGACGACGGCACCACCCTGGAGATCCCGCTCGGCGCGATGTGCCGCAAGGGGCTCGCCCGGCACTTCGACGCGGACGACGTGTTCCTCGTCACCAAGCAGGGCTTCGATTTCTTCCACGACCAGTTCGACTACCCGTACCCGTTCGGCAAGTACGACCAGGCCTTCGTGCCGGAGTACAACCTCGGGGCGATGGAGAACCCGGGTCTGGTGACCTTCCGCGAGGAGTTCATCTTCCGCGGCAAGGTGACGCAGGCCGCCTACGAGCGGCGCGCCAACGTCATCCTGCACGAGATGGCGCACATGTGGTTCGGCGACCTCGTCACCATGCAGTGGTGGGACGACCTGTGGCTGAAGGAGTCGTTCGCCGACTTCATGGGCAGCTTCTCGCAGGTGGAGGCGACCCGGTTCACCAACGGCTGGATCACCTTCGCCAACGGCCGCAAGTCCTGGGCGTACCGCGCCGACCAGCTGCCCTCCACGCACCCGGTCACGGCCGACATCCGCGACCTGGAGGACGCCAAGCTGAACTTCGACGGCATCACCTACGCCAAGGGCGCCTCCGTCCTCAAGCAGCTGGTGGCGTACGTGGGACGGGACGCGTTCCTGGAGGGCGCCCGCCGCTACTTCAAGCGCCACGCGTACGGGAACACGCGCCTGGGCGACCTGCTCTCCGTCCTCGAAGAGGTCTCCGGCCGCGACATGGCGGCCTGGTCGCAATCCTGGCTGCAGACCGCCGGGGTCAACTCCCTTACGCCGGTGGCCACTTACGACGCCGGTGACCGCGTCACCGAGCTCGCCGTGGTCCAGGAGTTCGCCGAGGGCTACCCCACCCTGCGCCCGCACCGCGTCGCCGTCGGCCTCTACCGCTCCGAGGCGGGCGCGCTCGTACGGTACGCGCGCGCCGAGGTCGACGTGGAGGGGCCGCGCACGGTGGTCGAGGAGCTGGCCGGGGCCGAGCGGCCCGAGCTGATCCTCGTCAACGACGACGACCTCACGTACTGCAAGATCCGCTTCGACGCCGACTCGCTCGCCACGCTGCGCGCGAACCTCGGCGACATCACCGACCCGCTGGCGCGCGCCCTGTGCTGGTCGGCGCTGTGGAACCTGACGCGGGACGCGCTCATGCCCGCCCGGGACTTCATCGAGCTGGTGCTCGCCCACTCCGGGCGCGAGAGCGACATCGGCGTGCTCCAGATGCTGCACGCCTGGGCCCGCTCGGCGCAGACGTACTACGCGGCGCCCGAGTGGCGCGAGCGGGGCGGGCGGCTGCTCGCCGAGGGCGCGCTGCGCGAGCTGCGGATCGCGGAGCCGGGCAGCGAGTCCCAGCTGGCCTGGGCCCGGTTCTTCGCCTCCACGGCGACCGACGGCGCCCACTTCCAGCTGCTCGAAGGGCTGCTCGCGGGCACGGCGAAGATCGACGGTCTCGATGTGGACCAGGAGCTGCGCTGGACGTTCCTGGAGCCGCTGGCCGCCGACGGCCGCGCCGACGAGCAGGCGATCGCCGCCGAGCTCGCCCGCGACGACACCGCCTCCGGCAAGCGCCACCAGGTCCGGTGCCTGGCGGCCCGGCCGTCCGAGGCGGTCAAGGCGCAGGCGTGGGCGCAGGTCGTGGAGTCGGACGCGCTCTCCAACGCGCTGGTGGAGGCCACCATCGCCGGCTTCGGCCAGCCCTCGCAGCGCCCGCTGACCGCTCCGTACGCGGCGAAGTACTTCGAGGTGATCGAGCGGGTCTGGGCCGAGCGCTCCATCCAGATCGGCATGGATATCGTGAAGGGCCTCTTCCCGGGCCTTCAGGACAACAGCTCGACTCTCGCTGCCACGGACGAATGGCTCGCCGGCCACCAGGACGCGGCCCCGGCGCTGCGCCGCCTGGTCGTCGAGGCCCGTGACGACCTGGCCCGCACCCTGCGCGGCCAGGACTGCGACGCGGCGGCCGCCGCGCTCTGACACCGGTGAGGGGGCCCGGCGACGGGCCCCCTGATCGGCACTCGAACGCCCGTACTTTAGGACGGGGTTGTCCGGAATTGTCGACGGGCTTGTAACAGCGGTTAAGGGGCGGTCCGGGCGCGGAAAACCCCGGTGCATGAACCACAACACCCCGACCTTCGGCGGCGAGACCCCCTCCCCGCTCTCCCCCCGCCCCCTCAGCCACCTCACCGACGTCCAGCGCCGGGTGCTCTCCTCGACGCAGCTGCGGGCGCACGGTGTCTCGGCCTCCCGCGCGGCGGCCCAGTGCCGCCCCGGCGGCCCCTGGCAGCAACTGCTGCCCGGTGTCTATGTGTTGCACCCGGGACCGCCGACCAGCGACGAGCGGCTGCACGCGGCCCTCCTCTACGCGGGCCGCCCGGCCGAGCGCGCCCGGAGTATCCCGGCCCAGGGCACAGCGCACTCGGCGCCGCCCGACGCCATCGTCACCGGGCTCGCGGCGCTGACCCTGCACGGGTTCGCCTCCGCTCCCCCGCTGATCTCGCTCGACCGGATCGACATCCTGGTCCCGCGCACCCGCCGGCTGCGCTCGACCGGCTGTGTCCGGCTTGTGCGGGCGCATGTGATGCCGCTCGCCGAACCCGTCACCGGGGTGCCGGTGGCGCCCGTACCGAGGGCCCTGGCGGACGCGGTCGCCCAGCTCACCGACGCGCACGCGGTCCGCAGGCTGCTGACCGAGGCGGTGCGGGGCGGGCACTGCGAACCGGCCGCGATCGTACGGGAGTTGACCCAGGCGCGGCTGCTGAGCCGGGCGCATGTGGTGGACGCGGTGGACTCACTGCTGGCGGAGGGACGCTCGATCGCCGAGGCCCGGCTCTACGAGATGGTGCGCGTCCACGGCCTGCCGGACCCGCTGTGGAACGTGGATCTGCGGCTGCCGGGCGGCCCGCACATCGGCGGCGTGGACGCCTACTGGCCGGACCAGGCGGTGGCGGTGGAGCTCGACACCCGGGCGCCGCGCCACGACCGCGGCCAGGACGACGCGCTGTGGTGCGAGTACACCCAGAAGCGCGAGACGCTGGAGCGGCTCGGCATCACCGTCGTCCACATCACGCCCCGCAAGCTGCGCGACGCGATGGAGCAGCAGGCAACCGTGGTGCGCACCGCCCTGATGGCGTCGGCGGACCGCGAACCGGCCGCGTATGTGGTGGTGCTCCCCCGCTGAACAGGGGAGCACCACAAGGTCACTTGACGGTCTTGGCCGCCGGTGAGGTGCCGCAGAACTCGGCGAGCACGACCGCCTGGGAGTCACCCGTCCAGTCGCCGTTGAAGTTGAACGCCAGCGAATGGCGCCCGTCCTTCGTCGTGAGGGCCACCGACGACGAACCGTGGATCCCGCCGTCATGGCCCCAGACCTCGGTGCCGCAGGGCAGCTTGTTCCTCATCAGACCCAGACCGTAACCGCTGTTTGCGGACCCGGAGCCCAGCGGGACGGTGGTCGTCATCTCCTTCAACTGGCGCTGCGGCAGCAGTTTTCCGGTCAGCAGGGCCCGGTAGAAGCGGTTGAGATCACCGGAGTCGGAGATCATCTCGCCGGCCGAGCTCGCGACGGACGGGTTGAGCTCGGTGACGTCGTAGGTGGGGCCGGTCGTCGTCTCCAGGGACAGCTTGGAGTACGCGCGGCCGCTGGGCTGCGGCATCCGGGCGTCCGTACCCGGCAGCGTGGTGGACCGCAGATGCAGCGGGCCGAGGATCCGGTGCTCGATCTCGCTCGCGTAGGAGTGGCCGGTCGCCTTCTGGATCACCATTCCGGCCAGGACGAAGTTGGTGTTGGAGTAGTGCCAGGAGGTGCCCGGCGCGAAGTCCGGCCGGTGGGCCATGGCGATGGCGACGAGTTGCCGAGGCGTGTATGTGTCGTAGCGGTGCTTGAGGAACTCCGGCCCGAAGACCTTGGTCTGGAAGTCCTTGTCCTCGGTGACGTTGAAGATGCCGCTGGTGTGGTTGAGCAGTTGGCGCAAAGTGATCTTCGTGCCGTCGTGGCCGTTGCCCTCGACGACGCCCGGCAGCCAGTGGTCGACGGTGTCGTCCAGGCTCAGTTTGCCCTCGGCCTCCAGCTGGAGCATGACCGTGGCCACGAACGTCTTGGTGATCGAGCCGACCCGGAACCGGTCCGGGGCCTGCCGCTCACGGCCGGTGGTGAGGTCCGCGACGCCGGAGTCGCCGCTCCAGGTGCGGCCGTCGCGCTGGGCGACCCCGACGACGCCGGGGACGCCCGCGTGCACGGCCGCGTCCATCGCCCGCTGGGTCGCCGTGTGCGAGGCGGCGCCCGCCTCGTGGGCCGAGGCGGGCGCCATGAAGACGGTCGTGGATACCCCCGTCGCCACGACCGCCCCCAGCACGACCGTCCTGATCCGTCGCCCCGTACGTACCGACATCTGCGTCTCCCTCCACCTGCGGCGCCACATGATCGTGCACCGTCGGTGGACAAGACTCCGCATCGCCAGGCGGAAGTTGCCCGGGACTTGGGCGGTTGAGCGGGTTTCAGCCGATTGACGCGATCAGTTCGGCGGGTTGGCGGGCGAGTACCCGGGCGCCGACCAGCGCAGCGGGCTGGCGCCGTCGGCCTGCACCACGTGCTCGACGGTGAAGCCGGTGATCCGCTCACCTGCCGCGTACGTGGTGTGTGCCGTCCCGGAGAGCTGGAGCGTGGTGCCGTGCGTCCAGTCGACGAACAGCAGCCCGGCGCGCGGGTCGGCCTCCAGATTGCCGAGGGTCATATACATGTTGTTGCCGGGGAAATCGCGCCACTCCAGAGCATTGGACGAAGTCACCTGGACGAAGCCGGGGTTGCCGCCCCGGTGGCTGGCATCCACGCCGTCGGGGGCGGTGGTGGCGATGAAGAAGGTGTCGGCGGTACGGATGAACTCCTGCTGGTCAGGAGTGAGTTGTCCGGTGCGCCGGACGACACCTGGCCGGTTCTGGTCGTACGCCTCGATCTCGCGGTGCTGAAGATACTTCGGGCAGTTGGAGAAGACCTGCTCGGCCACGACGGCGAAGCCGCGCGGGGTCGCGCGGGCCGTGCCGTTGAGCCGCATCCGGCGCCGGGTGCGCGGGTCGAGGGCGATCGTGCCGACCGGGACGTCCTCGCCCGCGAGCGCACCGGCGAGGGGGTCGCCCTCGCGCGGGCCGCCCGCGACCGAGATCTGATGCCGGCCGGTGGCCCGGGCGAACCCGGGGTCCCCGGTGAGCAGCGAGGCCCACATCCGGCCGGCCGGGTCCGCCGCCCCGAGCACCAGCATCGGCTGGACCTCCAGGAAGGCGGCGGCGACCGGGCGGATGCCGGGGCCGATGGAGCGGCCGACGTGGTCGGCGAGCTCGCGGACACCGAGGCGGTCCTGCACGGCCCGGGCCCCGGGGTGGAATGCGGTCTGTGTCGTCACGGCGTACGCACCTTCGTCGGTCGAGCCGGTGTCTTGGTCGGCTTTTTAGAAGAAGCCGCAGGTGGGGGCGGCCGCGACCGGCGCATCGGCGCCCTCGCCCGCGGTGGGCGCGGCGATCTCCAGGCGGATGCCGTCGGGGTCGCGGAAGAAGATACCCCCGGAGGCCGAGCCCTCGCCGTGGGCGACGACGCCCTCGTACACGAACTCCGCTCCGGCCGCGAGCAGTTCGCTCTCGTACGCCTTGACCTCGTCGAGGGTGTCGACGCGGAAGGCGAGGTGGTGCAGCCCGGCGCGGCCCGGCGCGTACTCGCCCTCGGCCTGCTGCCAGAGCGTGAGCGTCAGCTGGCCCTCCCGGCCGAGCAGCGCGAAGCGGCGGCCCCCCTCCTTGCCCTCGTGCAGCAGCTCGAAGCGCAGGAGGTCGCGGTAGAAGGCGAGCGAGCGGTCGAGGTCGGTCACATTGAGGCCGACGTGGGCGGTGCGGAACGTGCTGGTCGCCGTCATGGCGTTCCCTCCCGAGCGGGGTCCGTACGAGGTGGTGCGAGGCCATCTAACCTCTGAAATGAAGATTAGAGGTTAGATGCGCGCCGCGCAACCGGTCACGTAACCTTTAGTGGTTAGTGGCGGTCGGGAGGGCGCACCCCGCCCGCCCCGCCGCATCCGCCGTACGAGAGGAGCCGGACATGTCCGCGCCCGACCCGCGTCCGCTCACCGGAGAGCCCGTCTCCCTCGACCTGCTGAACACGCACTGGAACCGCGAGGGCGTCCGCCAGGATCTGCTCACCGGCACCGAAGGGCTCGCCGTCTGGCTCGCCACCAACGGTCTGGATCAGAGCTTCGCCGCCGACGAGGCGACGCTCGGGCCGCTGCTGCGGGCCCGGGAGGCACTGGAGCGGGCCGTGGCGAGCCCGGACGACCCGGCGGCGCTCGCGCTCGTCGACGAGATTCTGGAACACGGCCGCATTCGCGCCACTCTCACCCCACAAGGCCCGGGCGAGCGCCCGGAGTTCGCGGATCCGGCGTGGGGGGCCGCCTGGACGGCCGCGCGCGACTACCTCGATCTACTGCGGACCGCGCCCGACCGCATCCGCTCCTGCGCGCACGAGGCGTGCATCCTGCGCTTCTTCGACACCTCGCGCAACGGCACCCGCCGCTGGTGCTCGATGGCGGCATGCGGCAACCGCGCGAAGGCGTCGCGTCACTACGCCCGCACCCGCGAGAGCTGATTCGCCCTGATTGACACCGCCTTGCGCCCGATGGCGTATGGCGGGATTCCGCCATGTCCGATTCCGGCAACGGTCAACTCTCCACAAAGACCTGTCATATACGAAATGCTCAGCGGTCATCCGGCACCGTATTCCGGACCCTTTCTGACCATTAGGGATGCTGATGACCTCCGAATCGCCGCGCGCCATACCCGGCGCGAGACGTACGGCCCAGATAGCGGCCGCGGCCGGCATGGTGGCCGCGCTCGTCGCCGCGGGCGCCGCGCCCGTCTTCGCCTCGGGCCAGAGCGGCCCGACGCCCGCCCCCGCGCAGTCCACCCCCGTCAAGGCCCCCGCGGACAAGCTCGGCGTGGCCGGGCAGCAGCGGCTCGCCGAGGCCGAGGCCAAGGGCGAGAAGAGCGTCACCGTCATGGTGGCGACCGCCCCCGGCGCCACCGGCGCCGTCACCCGCCAGCTCGGCTCCGTCTCCGGCGCCACCGTCGGCAAGACCGACGACAAGCTCGGTTACGTACGGGCCACCCTGCCCACCGGCAGCGCCCAGTCCGCCCTGAAGGCGGCCGCGAAGCTGCCCTCCGTCCACGGGATCGACCTCAAGCAGGAGATCCAGCTGGACGACCCGACCCCGGTCGGCGACAACCCCAAGGGCGCCAAGTCCCTGCGCAGCGCCTCCGCGCAGCCCGCGCCGGGCAAGAACACACCGGCGAAGAACCCGTACAACCCGTCCTTCGAGACGGGCGCGGTCGACTTCGTCAAGCAGCACCCCAAGGCGGACGGCCGGGGCATCACCATCGGCGTCCTCGACTCGGGCGTGGACCTGGGCCACCCGGCGCTGCAGAAGACCACCACCGGCGAGCGCAAGATCGTCGACTGGGTCACCTCGACCGACCCGGTGGCCGACAACGACGGCACCTGGCGGCGGATGAACACCCCGGTCTCCGGGTCGACGTTCACCTACGCGGGCCGCACCTGGAAGGCGCCGGCCGGCTCGTACGAGATCAGCATGTTCTCGGAGGCGGTCACCAAGGGCGGCGACGCCAAGGGCGACCTGAACCGGGACGGCGACACCACCGACAGCTGGGGCGTGCTCTACGACCCGGTCGCCGGGACCGTGCGCGTGGACCTCAACAACAACGGCGACTTCACCGACGACGAGCCGATGAAGCCGTACAAGGACGGCTACCAGGTCGGCTACTTCGGCGAGGACAAGACCGACCCGGTCACCGGCGCCAGCAAGCGGATCCCGTTCACCGTCGAGATCCGCAAGGACGTCAAGTACGACGCGGCCGGGCACACCTCGGACTACGTCAACATCGGCGTCATCGAGTCCGAGCACGGCACCCATGTCGCGGGCATCACCGCGGCCAACGGCCTGTTCGGCGGCAAGATGAGCGGCGCCGCCCCCGGCGCCAAGATCGTCTCCTCGCGGGCCTGCAACTGGTCCGGCGGCTGCACCAACATCGCGCTCACCGAGGGCATGATCGACCTGGTCACCAACCGCCACGTCGACATCGTCAACATGTCGATCGGCGGTCTGCCGGCGCTCAACGACGGCAACAACGCGCGCGCCGAACTCTACAAGCGCCTGATCGACACCTACGGCGTCCAGCTGGTCATCTCGGCCGGCAACGAGGGCCCCGGTGTGAACACGATCGGCGACCCGGGCCTCGCGGACCACGTCATCTCCGTCGGCGCCACCATCTCCCAGCAGACCTGGGCGTCCAACTACGGCTCGGCCGTGTCGAAGAAGTACGACATGATGCCGTTCTCCTCGCGCGGCCCGCGTGAGGACGGCGGCTTCACGCCGACCCTGTCGGCGCCGGGTGCCGCGATCAACACCACCCAGACCTGGCTGCCGGGCTCCCCGGTCAAGGAGTCGGGCTACTCGCTGCCGGCCGGCTACTCGATGCTCCAGGGCACCTCGATGGCCTCGCCGCAGGCGACGGGCGCGGCGGCCCTGCTGCTCTCGGCCGCCAAGCAGCAGCACATCGACCTGGCACCGGCCGATCTGCGCACCGCGCTGACCTCTACGGCCAAGCACATCAAGGGTGTTCAGGCCTACGCCGAGGGCGCGGGCCTGATCGACATCGTCGACGCCTGGAGCATGATCAAGGCGGGTGCGAAGGACTCGGGCGGTCTCGCCCACGAGTACACCGTCAAGGCGCCGGTGAAGACCGCGCTCGACTTCGCCCTGAAGACGCCGGGCTTCGGCACCGGCATCTACGACCGCGAGGGCGGCCTCAAGGTCGGTGAGAAGCGGACGTACGACGTCACGATCACCCGCACCACGGGCCCGGACAAGGCCGTCAAGCACAAGCTGTCGTTCAAGAACGACGACGGTACGTTCAAGGTCCTCGGCTCCCGCGAGGTCGCGCTGCCGCTGGCGACGCCCGTCACCGTCAAGGTGCAGGCGCAGCCGAAGTCGGCGGGCGTGCACAGCGCCATCCTGGAGGTCGACGACAAGGCCACCAAGGGCGTCGACCAGCAGATCCTCGCCACGGTGCTCGTCTCCAAGCCGCTGGCGAAGCCGTCGTACGCCTTCACCGACTCCTCCTCGGTGCAGCGCAACAGCACCAAGTCGTACTTCGTGACCGTCCCGGCGGGCGCCAAGTCGCTTGAAATCGGCATGGGCGCGCTGCGCTCGGGCAGCCAGACCCGGTTCATCGCGCTCGACCCGTACGGGGTGCCGGTCGAGGACACCGGGACGCCCAACTGCTACCCGAACTACGACAACCCGGCCAACACCTGCCGCCCGGACCTGCGTTCGTACGCGAACCCGACGGCCGGTGTCTGGGAGATCGAGGTCGAGTCGCGCCGTACGTCGCCGTACCTCGACAACCCGTACAAGCTCGATGTCTCGCTGCTCGGCGCCGAGTTCGCCCCGGCGGTGCAGGCGCTGCCCGAGGCGAAGATCGGCACCGCGGCGCCGGTCGGCTGGAAGGTCACCAACGGGTTCGGCGTCCTCGACGGCCGTCTCCAGGGCGGCTCGCTGGGCTCCGCCAAGGTCGCCAAGCCGACCATCAAGCAGGGTGACGTCCAGAGCACCACGGTGACCATCGGCGAGGGCGTGGAGCGCCTGGACGTGGCCATCGGCGGCACCTCGGACGCCGGGGCCGACCTCGACCTCGCGGTCCTCAAGGACGGCGTGCAGGTCGCGACGTCGGCGGGCTCCACCTCGGAGGAGCACGTCAGCCTGGTCAAGCCGGCCGCGGGCACGTACACCATCCAGGTCGCGGGCTACTCGGTCCCGTCCGGGTCGACGACGTACAACTACCGCGATGTGTACTTCGCGCCGTCGCTCGGCACCGTCAAGGTCGACGGCACCACGCCCGTCAAGCTCGCCAACGGCGCCTCGGCGACCGTCGGCGCGCAGGTGCTGGTGAGCGGGGCGGCCCCCGAGGGCCGTCAGTTCTTCGGCGAGGTCAAGCTGGTCAACGCGCGCGGCACCGCCGCGGGCACCGGCAGCGTCGTGATCGAGAAGGTCACGCCGTAACCGGCTGAGCATGTGTGAGGGCCCGGCGTTCGGTGAACGCCGGGCCCTTCTCTGTGCCGCGTCAGCTCTTCAGCGAGCTCAGGTCCTGTGCGTATGTGCCGACCGCGTGCGCGATCACGTCGATGTTGAGGTCGAAGTACTTGCGGTCGATGTTCTTCAACGTGTCCCCGGCCGCGTGGTAGTTGGGGTCGAACGCCTCACCGGCGGTGCCGCCCCACTTCGCCGCCTGCTCGGGCGTCTTGATCTCCTCGGCGCCGGTGTAGGTGCCGCCCGCCGGGATGCCGACCTCGATGAACGGGCCGTAGTCGGAGCGGCCGTCGAAGTCGTACCCCTCGTGCTGGACATGGCGCTTGTCGAGGTAGCCGTTGATCAGGCCCTCGATCTGCGCCGAGCCCACCGGGCCCGGGCCCGCGCCCTTCTTGTCGGAGTCGTCGCCGTCGTAGACAAGCTGGGCGGCGTTGGGCGAGGCGATCATGTCGAAGTTGAGGTAGAGCTTGATCTGCCGCTTCTGGGCGTCGGTGAGCGACTTGACGTAGTGGTCGGAGCCGAGCAGGCCGAGCTCCTCTGCCGACCACCAGGCGAACCGGACCTTGTTGGCGGTGGGCTTCGGGTGCTTCTTGGTCTGCCTGGTCTCCTTGGCGAGCTTGAGGGCGACTTCGAGCACCCCGGCCGAGCCGGATCCGTTGTCGTTGATGCCGGGGCCCGCCGGGACCGAGTCGAGGTGGCTGCCGAGGGCTACGACGTTGTCGGGGTCGCCGCCCTTGGTCTCGGCGATCACGTTACGGGTCTTGTGCGCGACCGCCTCGGTGGCGACGTCCAGGGTGACGGTGACGTCGCCCTTGGCCGCCTGCGCGGCCAGCGCCTCGCCGTCGGCCAGCGAGATGCCGGTGGCGGGGATGTGCGCGTTGCCGGGCTCGCCGACCGAGCCGTGGACGGGCTCGGTGCCGGAGTGGTTGTAGACGATGATCCCGGCGGCGCCCGCCCGGGCCGCGACCGCCTCCTTCTGCTGGAAGGTGCAGCTGCCGCGCTTGACCAGGGCGATCTTGCCGGTGAAGGTGTCCGACTTGTAGTCGTCGAGCTCGCAGCCGGGCGTGGCGTCCACACGTACGGCCTTGACCTGGGCGGTGAGGCCACCTGCCGGGCTCGCCTTGCTGAACTTGAACGCGGCGGTCTTCAGCTCGCGCGGCTCGGGCGCCACGACCGTCAGCTTCTCGCGCAGCGCCTTGGACTCGTAGATGTCGAAGTCCTGGTACTTCACGTCGTACCCGGCGTTCTTGAGCTGCCCGTAGACGTACGCGGCCGACGCGTCGTAGCCGGGGGTGCCCGCGGCGCGGTTGCCGCCGTTGGCGTCGGCGATCTTCTGGAACTGCTCCAGATGGCGGTAGGCGCTCTCCCCCGACGCCTCCGCGACCAGCTTGCGCGCCAGGCGGTCGGCCTGGCGGTGCGGATCGGGGTGCCCATGGGAACGGGCTACGGCCGGGGTGGCGGCCGCCAGAAGTACGGGGGCGGCGGCCAGGACCGCTATGGCCCGGCTGCGACGGGATGCGCGCACGGAAGATCCTCCGTTATACGGGGGGTGATGACCGGTAATCGATCGGTACGGCAGGACCGTAACCAGCGAATCGTCCGTCGCAGGGCATTTCGGGGCGGATGCAACAGACCTGCCATGAGCTCGTCACAAGTGGGCAGCCGTCCCACAGCCCGGACAATGGATTGGACAAGTCGGCCGTGCGCCGACGCATCATGGAGGCGCCCGGGCCGTACATACGTGCACACAAAGGAGTCATCGTGAGGGTCGGAATCGTCGGAGCCACCGGACAGGTCGGCGGAGTCATGCGCAAGATCCTCGCCGAGCGGAAGTTTCCGGTCGACGAGCTTCGCCTGTTCGCCTCCGCGCGGTCGGCGGGCAGCGTGCTCGACGGGGTGACGGTCGAGGACGCCGCCACCGCCGACTTCTCCGGTCTGGACATCGTGCTGTTCTCGGCCGGCGGCGCCACCTCGCGCGCGCTCGCGGAGAAGGTCGCGGGCCAGGGCGCGGTCGTCATCGACAACTCCTCGGCGTGGCGCGGCCACCCCGAGGTGCCGCTGGTCGTCTCCGAGGTGAACCCGGACGCGATCCGCAACCGCCCCAAGGGCATCATCGCCAACCCGAACTGCACGACGATGGCCGCGATGCCGGTGCTGCGTCCGCTGCACGACGAGGCCGGGCTCACCGCGATGGTCGCCACCACCTACCAGGCCGTGTCCGGCTCGGGCCTCGCGGGCGTGGCCGAGCTGCACACCCAGGCGTGCAAGGTGGCCGAGGCGGCGGACCAGCTGACCTTCGACGGGGACGCGGTCGAGTTCCCCGAGCCGGGCGTCTACAAGCGCCCGATCGCCTTCAACGTACTTCCGCTCGCGGGCTCGATTGTCGACGACGGCTCGTTCGAGACGGACGAGGAGCAGAAGCTCCGCAACGAGTCCCGCAAGATCCTCGGCATCCCCGAGCTGAAGGTCTCCGGCACGTGTGTGCGTGTGCCGGTCTTCTCCGGCCACTCGCTCCAGGTGAACGCGCGCTTCTCGCGCCCGATCAGTGTGGAGCGAGCGTACGAGCTCCTGTCCGCCGCCCCCGGCGTCGAGCTCTCGGAGATCCCGACGCCGCTTCAGGCCGCGGGCAAGGACGCGTCGTACGTGGGCCGGATCCGCGTCGACGAGACGGTCGAGCACGGTCTGGCGCTGTTCCTGTCGAACGACAACCTCCGCAAGGGCGCGGCGCTCAACGCGGTCCAGATCGCGGAGCTGGTGGCGGCGGAACTGTCGGCGTAGTTCCCCCCACCCCGCCCCTTCCTTGAACCCTCCGGGGGTGGGTGGGGGCAAGGGTGGGCTCCCGGGGCGGGGCCCCGGACCCCTGGGCGGGGGGCTGCGCCCCCTGCACCCCGCTTCGTCTGCGGACCGTGCTGGGTTGCTCGCGCGGTTCCCCGCGCCCCTCAATGGGCCCTGCGGGCCCTCCTGGGGGCGCGGGCAACCGCGATGGGCCCGGAGGGCCCTCTTAGGGGCGCGGGGAACTGCGCGACCAGCCCCCACCGGCCCGCAGACAAACCAAGGGGGTCCGGGGGCAAAGCCCCCGGCAGCCCACCCCAACCCCCACCCGGCCGCCCGCCCAGGGCTTTCGGGAAGGGGCGGGGTGGGGGATCCGCCCGCCGCAGGCGCCGCCTACCGCCGGCTCGCCGCCCCCACGACCAGCAGCGCTCCGCCCGCCAACCCCGCCCCCACCACCAGCACAACCGTCTCCCCCGACCCGTTCACCACCGCACCCCCCACCGCCGCGCCCAGCGCAATCGCCGCGTTGAAGACGCCCACCAGCAGGGCAGAGGCCGCCTCCGGCGAGCGCGGGGCCGCCGCCAACAGCCACGTCTGGGTCGTGACCGAGACGCCGCCGTAGGCCAGGCCCCACACCGCCAGCAGGACGATGGACAACAGCGCCGAACCCTGCGCGAACGCCAGCAGCGCCAGTACCGCGGCGAGCAGCCCCGAAATGACCGGCAGCGCCCGCCCCGCAGCCGTCGCGCCCGCGACGAAGTTGCCCACGACCCCCGCGACCCCGTACAGCAGCAGAAGCCCGCTCACCGCGTCCGGGGAGATACCGTCGACGCGCTCCAGGACGGGCCGTACGTATGTGTACGCCGCGAAATGGCCCGTCACCAGGAGCAGTACCAGCAGCAGACCCACCCGTACCGGGCGCAGCGCGAGGAGCCCGGCCAGCTGCGCCGGGCGGACCGCGCGCTCGGCGGGCAGCGGCGGCAGCAGTACCGCCAGCAGCGCGGCCACCGCGAGCGCGAGCAGCCCCACCGCCGCGAACCCCCAGCGCCAGCCCGCCAGTTCACCGACCAGCGCGCCCGCCGGGACGCCGACGACCGACGCCACCGCGATGCCGCTGAAGACGACGGCCGTCGCCCGGCCCACCGCCTCGGCGCGTACGAGCCGGTGCGCCAGACCCGCCGCCAGCGCCCACACCCCGCCGATGCACACCCCGACGACCAGACGGGCACCGAGCAGTACACCGAAGCCCGGCGCCAGGGCCGAGACCAGGTCGGCGGCGGCCAGGAGCAGCACCAGGGCCACCAGGAGCGTACGGCGGTCGGTGCGGCCCGCCAGCGCGGGCAGCAGCGGCGCGGTGACCGCCGCCACCACCCCCGGCAGGGTGACCGCGAGCCCGGCCGTCCCCTCGCTCACCCCGAGCGCGTCCCCGAGCGGACTGAGCAGGCCGACGGGCAGCATCTCGGTGGTGACGACGCTGAAGGTCGTGGCGGCGACCGCGAGAACGGCGGCCCGGCTCCGCGCGGGGCTCAAGAGGGCGTGATCCGGGGCGACTTCGGTGATCGTGTCCATGCCCCCCAGCCTTCGCCCGCCCGGCGGCGGGAACAACGGCCGTTTTCTCATCCTTGGATGAGCTGGGCCAATGAATCGACGGCGGAGGAGCTTTTCGTGGGCGGGCTGGAAATACGTGAGCTGGAGTGCTTCCTCGTCCTCGCCGACGAACTGCACTTCGGACGGACCGGGGAGCGGCTGTACCTCTCGCAGAGCCGGGTCAGCCAGCTGCTCGCCGCCCTGGAGCGTCGACTCGGGGCGCGCCTGGTCGAGCGCACCAGCCGCCGCGTACGTCTGACGCCCTTCGGCGACGCCTTCGTAGCCGAACTACGGCCTTCGTACGAGCAGTTGGCGGATGTCGTCGCCAAAGCGCGCGCGACCGCGCTCGGCGGCACGCTGCGGATCGGGTTCCAGGGCGCGGCCAACGCGGATCTGACGGGGGCGCTCGGCGCGTTCCGCGCGGCGTATCCCGAGGTCCGTACGCAGGTCACCGAGGTGCCGCTGTGCGATCCGTTCGGCGCGCTGCGGCGCGGTGAGGTGGACACGGCCGCCGTGCTGCTGCCGGTGGCCGAGCCGGATCTGGAGCTGGGGCCGGTCTTCTCCGAGCAGCAGCAGACGCTCGCGGTGTCGGTCCGGCATCCGTACGCCTCGCGCCCGTCCCTGCCCGCCGCCGAACTCGCCGGTGCCCGCCTCATCGCTCCGGCGGCACCCGCCCCGGCCTACTGGCGTACGGCGCAGGCGCCCGGGGCGGATGACGGGCCCGCCGTGGCGACCCTCCAGGAGGGCCTGACCCTGGTCGCGGCGGACATCGGGGCGATGCTGCTGTGCCGCCCGAGCGCCGAGTACCACGCGCGCGACGACATCGCCTTCGTGCCGGTGGAGGGGCTGCCCGCCTCGGCCCTTGGCGTGGTGTGGCGCCGGGGCGGGGCGACGGCCGCGGTGCACGCGTTCGCGGACGCGCTGGCCGGGGTTCAAAGACAGGCTCTTAGGGGCGGCGCACCTCGAAGAGGAAGCAGCCGTACTCCAGCGCCCTGACGTGGACGAGGGTGACCTGCGGGTCGGCGAACGCCTCCTCGAAGGCCGCGTCGCAGGCCGCCGTCGCATCCGCCGGGACCGCGAGCAGGCGGCCGCCGACGATCCGCCCCTCGCTGTCGTAGCGGCGCACGGTACGCAGCGCGCCCTCGGTGGCGAACGGATAGCCGTCCGCCTCGCCCGGCCCGTCGCACTCGGCGTGGATGAAGACCGGGCCCTGTTCGTCGTACGCGCCCGGCTTGGCCCAGGTCAGGGCCGCCCAGCGGCGCAGCGGGGCGTACGACACGAGCGCGATGCGCTCGCCGGGATCGCTCCGGCGCAGACAGCAGCGCAGGGGCGCGCCGCCCTCGTCGTCGGTGTACGGGACGCAGGGACGCCCGGCGTCGTCGCTCACCCGCAGCTGCGCGAGCGCGGCGGACCCGATGGCCCGGGCGGTGTAGGTGGTGGTCGCGGTGGTCGAAGTCGTCGTGTTCATGCCTTCGAGCCTGGCCCGCGTCCGCCGCGTCCACCGGCGGAATTCGGACCTGGCGGTGGACGGGTACGCGGGCGGCGAAAAGCCCTGTACGTCCGCCGGAGGTGTCATGTAAGGATGGCCGGAACCGTCACGATCTGATGGATACATCTGAAGTTCTGAAGGAGATGGCCGGGTGCCTGGCACGAATCTGACCCGTGAAGAGGCGCAGCAGCGGGCGAAGCTGCTGAGCGTCGACTCGTACGCGATCGAGCTCGATCTGAGCGGGGCACAGGAGGGCGGCACCTTCCGGTCCGTGACGACCGTGCGCTTCGACTCCGCCGAGGCCGGCGCACAGACCTTCATCGACCTGGTCGCGCCCACCGTGCACGAGGTCGTCCTGAACGGGACCGCGCTGGACGCAGCCGCCGTGTTCGCCGACTCACGGATCGCGCTGACCGGTCTGGAGGCGGGCCCGAACGAGCTGAAGGTCGTCGCGGACTGCGCGTACACCAACACGGGCGAGGGTCTGCACCGCTTCGTCGACCCGGTCGACGACCAGGCGTACCTCTACACGCAGTTCGAGGTACCGGACGCGCGCCGTGTGTTCGCGTCCTTCGAGCAGCCGGACCTGAAGGCGACCTTCCAGTTCACCGTGAAGGCGCCCTCGGGCTGGACGGTCATCTCCAACTCGCCGACGCCGGAGCCCTCCGATGACGTGTGGACCTTCGAGCCCACCCCCCGGATCTCCAGCTACATCACGGCCCTGATCGTCGGCCCGTACCACTCGGTCCACTCCTCGTACGAGAAGGACGGGCAGTCGGTGCCGCTGGGCATCTACTGCCGTCCCTCGCTCGCCGAGTACCTCGACGCGGACGAGATCTTCGCGGTCACCCGGCAGGGCTTCGACTGGTTCCAGGAGAAGTTCGACTACGACTACCCGTTCGCCAAGTACGACCAGCTCTTCGTGCCGGAGTTCAACGCGGGCGCGATGGAGAACGCGGGCGCGGTGACCATCCGCGACCAGTACGTGTTCCGCTCGAAGGTGACGGACGCCGCGTACGAGGTGCGCGCCGAGACCATCCTGCACGAGCTGGCGCACATGTGGTTCGGCGACCTGGTCACCATGGAGTGGTGGAACGACCTGTGGCTGAACGAGTCGTTCGCCACCTACACCTCGATCGCCTGCCAGGCGTACGCCGAGGGCTCCAAGTGGCCGCACGCGTGGACCACGTTCGCCAACTCCATGAAGACCTGGGCGTACCGGCAGGACCAACTGCCGTCCACGCACCCGATCATGGCGGACATCCGCGACCTGGACGACGTGCTCGTCAACTTCGACGGCATCACGTACGCGAAGGGTGCTTCGGTTCTCAAGCAGCTCGTCGCGTACGTCGGCATGGACGAGTTCTTCCAGGGCGTGCAGGCGTACTTCAAGGCGCACGCGTTCGGGAACACGCGCCTCTCGGACCTGCTCGGCGCGCTGGAGGAGACCTCCGGGCGTGACCTGAAGACGTGGTCGAAGGCGTGGCTGGAGACGGCCGGGATCAACATCCTGCGCCCGGAGATCGAGGTGGACGGCGAGGGTCTGATCACCTCCTTCACCGTCCTCCAGGAGGCCCCGGCGCTGCCCGCCGGCGCCCAGGGCGAGCCGACCCTGCGCCCGCACCGCATCGCGATCGGCTTCTACGACCTGGACGAGGCGGGCAAGCTGGTCCGTACGCAGCGGATCGAGCTGGACGTCGACGGGGCGCGTACGTCGGTCGAGCTCCCGGCGGGCACGCGTCGCCCGGCCGTCGTGCTCCTCAACGACGACGACCTGTCGTACGCGAAGGTCCGCCTCGACGAGGAGTCCCTGAAGGTCGTCACCGCGCACCTCGGCGACTTCACCGAGTCGCTGCCGCGCGCGCTGTGCTGGGCCTCGGCGTGGGACATGACCCGCGACGGCGAACTGGCCACGCGCGACTACCTGGCGCTCGTGCTCTCGGGCATCGCCAAGGAGTCGGACATCGGCGTCGTGCAGTCGCTGCACCGCCAGGTGAAGCTGGCGCTTGAGCTGTACGCGGCGCCGGACTGGCGCGAGACGGGTCTCGCCCTGTGGACCTCGGCGACCCTTGAGCAGCTGCGTGCGGCCGCACCCGGCAGCGACCACCAGCTGGCGTGGGCGCGGGCGTTCGCGGCGACGGCCCGTACGGGCGACCAGCTCGACCTGCTCCAGGGGCTGCTCGACGGCACGGAGACGGTGGACGGCCTGGCCGTCGACACCGAGCTGCGCTGGGCGTTCGTCGAGCGGCTCGCGGCGACGGGGCGTGCCGACGAGAAGGCGATCGCGGCGGAGCACGAGCGGGACCGTACGGCGGCGGGCGAGCGCCACGCCGCCACCGCGCGTGCGGCGCGGCCGACTGCCTCGGCGAAGGCGGAGGCGTGGGCCTTGGTGGTGGAGGGTGACTCACTGCCGAACGCGATGCAGGAGGCCGTGATCGGCGGCTTCGTCCAGACGGACCAGCGTGAACTCCTCGCCCCGTACACGGAGAAGTTCTTCGCGGCGGTCAAGGGTGTGTGGGAGTCGCGCTCGCACGAGATCGCGCAGCAGATCGCGACGGGTCTGTACCCCTCGCTCCAGGTCTCCGCCGAGACCCTGTCCGCGACGGACGCGTGGCTGGCCTCCGCCGCCCCCAACGCGGCCCTGCGCCGCCTGATCTCGGAGTCCCGAGCGGGCGTGGAGCGCGCGCTGCGGGCGCAGTCGGCGGACGCGGCGGCGTCGTAACGGGTCGGGGTGGGGCTGCCGGGGGCTTTGCCCCCGGACCCCCTTGGTTCGTCTGCGGACCGTGCTGGGTTGCTCGCGCCCACGCGGCGGAGCCGCAAATCGATACAGCCCCGCGCCCCTAGGAGGGCCCGAAGGGCCCCTTCAAGGGGCGCGGGGAACTGCGCGACAAGCCCCCACCGGCGGCCGGCCAAAGAACCCGGCCGCCCGCCCAGGGCTTTAGGGAAGGGGCAGGGTGGGGGACGACACCGCGCGTAGCGCGGACAGCACTCGTCCAACCCCCAGCCCACCCTCCCCGCCACGCCGCACCGCAGCCACCACATGCCGGTACGGGCGGTCCGCAAAGAGCTCCCGCATCGCCACCCCCTCCCTCCGCGCCGCGGCAAGGCGGGGGACCAGCGCGACCCCCATCCCCGCCTGCACCATCGACAGGATCGCCGTCCAGCCCGCCGCGCTGTGGGCCTGGGCGGGGACGAAACCCGCCGCCTCGCACGCGGCCACGGTGATCTCGGACCACGGCCCGCTCCCGCCGTAGATCCACGCCTCCCCCGCCAGGTCGGACAGCCGCAGGTCCGGCGCGGACGCGAGCGGGTGGTCGGCGGGCAGGGCCACGTCCAGCGGGTCGGCGAGCAGCGGCACCACCGTGAAGCGGGGATCGCGGGCGCTCGGCGCATGGGCGGCCAGCGACAAGGCGAGGTCGACGTCACCGGCCGACAGAAGCTCGTACGCCTCGGCCGCCTCCGCCTCCCGTACCCGTACATCGAGCGCGGGATGACTGCGCCGCAGCCGCAGCACGGCGGGCACCACCAGCGCGGGCACGGCCGTCGAGAACGCCCCCACCCGCACCTCGCCCGCCTCCCCCCGCAGATACCCGCCCAACTCCGCGTCCGCCCGCTCCAGTTGGGCGAAGACCGCATCCGCGTGCCGCAGTACGAGATGGGCGGCGTCGGTGAGGCGGACCCGGCGGCCGTCGGCTTCGAGGAGCGTCACGCCGAGCTGTTTGGCGAGGTTGGTCAGCTGCTGCGAGACCGCCGAGGGCGTCATGCGCAGCGCCTCGGCGGTCGCGGTCACGGTCCCCCGCTCGTGCAGGGTCCGCAGGATCCGCAGCTTCTTGATGTCCCAGTCGGCCATGGCCGCAACCTACCTGCGCGACCCCAGCACCACTCCGCCGAGGATCAGCGCCATGCAGAGCAGCTGCCCGGGTCCCGTCGCCTCGCCGAGCAGGGCGAAGGAGAGCAGCGCCACGCACACCGGCTGGAGGTAGTAGACGACGCCCGCGCGGGCCGCCCCGATCAGGCCGATCGCCTTGTTCCAGGCGAAGAAGGCGACGGCGGACGACAGCACCCCCACGTACACCAGCGGACCCACCGTTCCCGGCGTCGCCGCGAAGCCGCCCTGTACCGCGACACTCACCCCGTACACCGGCGCCAGCATCAGCGCACCGAGCGCGAAGGTGGTGAACAGGAAGGCGAGGGAGCCGAGTTCGGCCGGGCGGCGGCGCAGCAGCGCGCTGTACGAGGCGAAGGAGAGGGCCGCCGCGACCATCCACAGGTCGCCCGGCGCGAAGTCGGGGGTCAGCGACCCCTTGCTGACCAGCAGCAGCACCCCGGCGCAGGCGACGAGCATCCCGGCCGTGCGGCGCGCGCCGAGCCGCTGCCCGCCGAGCCGTTCGTACACCGCCATCAGGACCGGCGAGGCGGCCATGATCATGCCCATGTTGCCCGCCGAGGTGGAGAGTCCGGCCTGGTTCACGAGGGTGTTGTAGACGGTGACGCCGAGCAGCGCGGCGAGGAGCGCGAAGCCCAAGTGGCGACGGATCAGCGCCCGTTGGCGCCAGGCCTCACGGGCCGCGAAGGGTGCGACCGCCACCAGCGCGATGATCCAGCGCCAGAACGCGGCCTGGATGGGCGGTACGGAGTCGTGGAGCGCCCGGGAGGCGACGAAGCTGCCCGACCAGACGACGGTCGCGAGCCCCGCGAGGAGCAGCCCGCGCCCACCGGCCCGGGACGCGCGGGGCGCCCCGGGGGTGCTGGTCGATTCGGTGCGGACACGTGCGCGTTCCAGGACTGCCACGTTCGTCGTTTCTCCTTAGCGAGGTCAGCGGGGTTCTCGGTGAGTGGATCCCTACCGTCGCACCGCCGGACCCGTCAGGTCCATCGAATCTTTTCGATCAGTTCCTTTAGGAGAAGTGAACGAAGTGACACCGCGAGCCTTCCCGCGCGGCGTCCACTGGCCCGCCAGCGTCGCCCCGAACGCGATCGCCATCCCGACCAGCTGGAGCGGCGCCAGCGACTGCCCGAGCGCGGCCCACCCGATGACGGCGGCGGTGAGCGGCGAGAGCGGGCCCAGGAAGGTCACCGAGGTCGCGGTGAGCCGGCCGATGCCGCGGAACCAGAGCCAGTACGCCACCGCGGTGTTGACCAGCGCGAGGTAGAGGTAGCCCGCGAGGTTGCGCCCGTCGAGCGCGGGCGGCGCGCCCTCGGTCAGGAAGGCGATCGGCGCGATGAGCAGTCCGCCCGCTGTGAGCTGCCACCCCGTGAGCACCAGCGGCCCGACCCCCTCAGGCCGCCCCCAGCGCTTGGTGAACACGGTCCCGGCGGCCATCGAGGCCGAGGACGCCACCCCGGCGAGCACCCCGACGGTGTCGAGCGCCCCCGCCGCTCTCAGGACGACGAGACTCACCCCGAGCGCGGCCGCGATGCCCGTGAGGAGCGTACGCAACGTGGGCTTCTCGCCCAGGAAGAGCGCGGCGAGCCCGGCGACCCACAGCGGCCCGACGGACCCGATGACCGCCGCCATCCCGCCGGGCAGCCGGTAGGCGGAGAGGAAGAGCAGCGGGAAGAACGCCCCGATGTTCAGCGCCCCGAGCACCCCCGCCTTCCACCACCACTCCCCTCTTGGCAGCCGCCGCGTGACCGCGAGGAGCGCGAGCCCGGCGGGCAGCGCCCGCATCATGCCGGTGAACAACGGCCGGTCGGCGGGCAGGAACTGCGTGGTCACGGCATACGTGGAGCCCCAGGAGATGGGGGCGAGGGCGGTGAGCGCGATGGTGGCCAGGCGGCTCGGGTTGCGGACGGTGCTCATGCGGGGCTCCAGAAACGGGATCGACGCCGAAGTTGCTCGATGGAAAGTAGCTTACTCCTAAGCTACTTTCCGCCAAGCAACTTTCTTGCGCCCGACCCATTCCGCTCGGATACTGGGCCCATGACAGCGACCACCCCCCGCGACCCCGTCGACGCCATCACCGCACAGTGGGCGGAGGTCCGCCCCGACCTCGACACCCTTCCGATGGCCGTCTACGGCCGCATCTACCGCATCTCCCGGGCGATGGGCGACCGGATCGAGAAGGAGTACAAGCGGTTCGGGATCTCGCGCGGCGAGTTCGACGTACTGGCGACGCTGCGGCGCTCCGGCGAGCCGTACACGCTCTCGCCGCGCCAGCTCTCGGCGACGCTGATGCTCACCACCGGCGGGATGACCGGGCGGCTCGACAAGCTGGAGAAGGCCGGGCTGCTGAGCCGCAGCCCGGACCCGCACGACCGGCGCGGGCTGCGCGTCACGCTCTCCGACAAGGGCCGGGAGATCGTCGACGAGTCGGTGACGGCGGGCCTGGCGATGCAGCACGAGGTGCTGGACGGCGTGCTCGACGAGACCGAGGCGGCCCAACTCGCCGCCCTGCTGCGCAAACTGCTCGCCGCGCACTGAAACGGACGCGAGTCGCCCGAAATGAGAAAAAGGCGCCTTACGGTATGAGTCGGACTCGTACCGTAAAGCGCCTTCTCAAGGCGTGAAGCGCGGGCGGTCAGGCCTTCTTGCGCGACTTGTCGAGGACTATCACCAGACCGGCGATGATCGCGAAGAGCGCGATCGGCGTGACCACGTACAGGCCGATCGTGTTGATCACGCTCAGGCCCTTGCCCGGGTCGTCGCCGTCGTCGCGGGTGAGCGCGAGGGCGGGGGCCGACATGAGCAGCATCATCAGCGTCGTTCCGGCCGCCACGGCGCCGGCGCGCAGGGTGTTCTTCTTGTCCACACTGCAAAAGTAGCGAACGCCTAAGTGGGGCGCGCGCCCGGGGGTGCCGTATGAGTCCGCGCGCCCGTCCCGGCGGTGCGCGCGTCACCGGTGAACACCCGCATCAGGCCGTGCAGCCGGGGTGAGGAGACCAGGTCCTCCAGGGTCAGCGGGCGGCCGTCGGGGCCGGCCACGGGCAGGCGCCAGTTGGGGTACTGGTCCCAGGTGCCCGGCAGGTTCTGCGGGCGGCGGTCGCCCACCGCGTCCGGCAGCCAGACCCCGACCATCCGGGCGGGCGTGCGCAGCAGGAACCGGTAGACGGCCCGGACCGCGCCCTCCTCGCCCCGGGCGCCCTCCGGCAGCAGCCCGAGCCGGGCGAGATAGGCCAGCCACTCCCCCACCTCGGCCGCGTCCTCGGCCTGTTCCTCGGCGAGCGGGCGGGTGAGCAGGCCGAGGCGGTGGCGCAGGCCCACGTGTTCGCCCGTGAGCCGGGCGGCCGTGGACGGCAGGTCGTGCGTGGTGGCGGTGGCGACGCACGCCTCGCGCCAGGCGGTGGGGGGCAGTGGCCGGTCGGTGCCGCCCCAGTCGCGCTCGAACCAGAGCACCGAGGTGCCGAGCACCCCGCGCCTGCCGAGCGCCTCCCGTACTCCGGGCTCGACCGTGCCCAGGTCCTCCCCTATGACGACGGCCCCGGCGCGGTGCGCCTCCAGGACGAGGACGGCGAGCATCGCCTCGGCGTCGTAACGGACGTACGTCCCGGCGGTCGGCTCCTGGCCCTGCGGGACCCACCACAGCCGGAAAAGGCCCATGACGTGGTCGATCCGCAGCGCGCCCGCGTGCCGCAGCAGGTTCCGCAGGAGCCCTCGGTACGGGGCGTAGCCGGTCGCGGCCAGGACATCAGGGCGCCAGGGCGGCAGGCCCCAGTCCTGGCCTCGCGCGTTGAACGCGTCGGGCGGCGCGCCCACCGACATGCCCCGGGCGAAGGTGCGCTGCTGCGCCCAGGCGTCGGCGCCGCCCGGGTGCACACCGACGGCGAGGTCATGGACGAGCCCGACCGCCATCCCGGCCTCGCGGGCGGCCCGTTGGGCGGCGGCGAGCTGGGTGTCGGTGAGCCAGGCGAGGCGGGTGTGGAAGTCGACGCGGTCGATGAGCTCGCGGCGGGCGCGCGCGGTGGCGGCCGAGCGCGGGTCGCGCAGCCCCTGCGGCCACCGCGCCCAGTCGGACCCGTACCGCTCGGCGAGCGCGCACCAGGTGGCGTGGTCCTCCAGCGCCTGCCCCTGCTGCGCCAGATAGTCGCAGTACGCGGCCCTTCGACCGGGCGCCAGCGGTACGCGCGCGATCTCCTCAAGGGCTTCCCGCTTGAGCGCCCACACCGCGTCCCGATCGATCAACTCACCGTCGTGCAGAACGGATTGGCGCAGCACGTCGGCCGCCTTGAGGAGCTCGTCGAGCCGCCGCCTGTCGCGTACGTACGCGTACTCGGCGACGTCCTCGATCCGCAGGTGTACGGGGTCGGGGAAGCGGCGGGAGGAGGGGCGGTAGGGCGAGGGGTCGGTGGGGGCGCCCGGGACGGCCGCGTGCAGCGGGTTGATCTGGAGGAACCCGGCCCCCACGGCCCGCCCCGCCCACGCGGCGGCCTCTGCGAGGTCCCCGAGGTCGCCCATGCCCCAGGAACGGGCGGAGAGCAGCGAGTACAGCTGCACCAGGAACCCATGGGTGCGGGCGGGGGGTTGCGGGGTGCGGGCGGGCGCGACGACGAGCGTGGCGCGCGCGACGCGGCCGTCGGGGGTGCGGGCGGTGACACGGTGGACGCCGAGGGGGAGGGCGGGCCAGGGAGTTCCGGGCGGTGGTTCGGCCGATCCCGGCGGCCCGGCGGGTGGTGGCTCGGGCTGCGCATCCCGCCCGGCGCGTGCCGATGCCTCACCCGGTCCCGGTGGCTCCGCCGCCTCCGGCGTCACCCACCGCGTCTCCCCGCCGTCCTCCGCCTCGACGCGGATCGTCGTGCCCGGGGGCAGGGTCGCGAGGGCCGGGGGCGGGGACGGTGGGCCCGGGGTGTGCCAGTGGACCACCGTGGGGGGCAACAGGCGTTCCGCCTCGGCCAGTTCGGCCACCGCAAGGGAGGTGGCCACCGCCTCGGGGGTCGCCGCGTCCACGCCCAGCGCGGCCAGGACCGCGACGACCGTGGCGTCCGCGACCGGAACCGTACGGTCCGGCGACGGGTCGTACGACGTGGCGACGCCGTGCAGCGCGGCGAGCCGGGCGAGGGTCATCGTCAGGCTCCGGCTGGCCCGGCCACCGGGGTCGGCTCGCTGGTCAGGGGCGCCGCCTCGGTCAACGGCGGCTCGCTGGTGAGCGGTTCGGCGTCGGCCAGCGGAGGTTCGCTGGTCAGGGGCTGTTCGAGGGCGGAGAGGGCCACGGGGGCTCCACGGAGTGTCGGCAACGGGGGACACAGCAGCCCTACCCCGTGGGCGGGCTCCCATCCGTACAACGTGAGGCGGGTCACGGTCGTCACTGCGCGTTCGCCGCGGCGACACGTTTCTCCGCTCGTGAACGATCACCGGAGGGGGCAATTCCGGCACAACAGTCACCCGCATTGACACCCTCGCACCGGGGGTGGTGGGCTCGGGGCGGGTTGTGGCGCGGGCGGCCGCAAAAGCGGTGCCGAGGCGAGGAGATGGCGTGCGGTTCGGGCGCGGTAGGCGGGCGACGGCTCTCGCGGTGGCCGTGATCGGTGGGCTCCTCGGCGCGGCCCCCGGCGCACTCGCGGCTCCCACCGGACCCTGGGCGCCCGACCAGCCCACCACCGGCCCGTCCCAGGGCGCCGGACAGGACTCCGTCCCGGCCGTCTGGCCCCGGCCGCAGTCGGTGAAGCGGTCCGGGACCGGGCTGAGCCTGGGCAGCGAGGCCGTGGTGATCGCGGACCCCGGCGCCGACCCGTACGCGGTGTCCGCGCTCGGCGACGTACTCGACCAGGCCGGAGTCACCACGATCCACGACGTCCCCCAAGCTCTTGAGGAGCAGGGGGGACCCCCAGCGGGCAACGGGCCGGTGTTCGTGGTGGGCGGGGCGGGCGCGCAGGACGCGCTGCGCGCCCTGCGGGTCCCCGAGCGCGGGGATCTGCCGTCGGGCGGCTACCGGATCGGGGTCGGCCGGGTCGGCGGGCGGGACACCGTCGCCATCGACGGCGTCGGCGACGACGGCCTCTTCCACGCCGTGCAGACGCTGCGTCAGCTCGTCGGCAAGGACGCGCGCGGGGACGCGACCGTGCCCGGCGTGAGCGTGCGGGACTGGCCCGCCACCGCCGTGCGCGGCACCACGGAAGGCTTCTACGGGCAGCCCTGGACGCCCGAACAGCGGCTCGGGCAGCTGGACTTCATGGGGCGCACCAAGCAGAACCGGTTCATGTACGCGCCCGGCGACGACCCGTACCGCCAGACCCAGTGGCGCGACCCGTACCCGGCCGACCAGCGCGCCGCCTTCCGTACGCTCGCCGCCCGCGCCGCCGCCAACCATGTGACGCTCGCCTGGGCGGTCGCGCCCGGCCAGGAGATGTGCCTGTCCTCGGACGGCGACGTCAAGGCGCTGGTGCGCAAGCTCGACGCGATGTGGGCGCTCGGCGTGCGCGCCTTCCAGCTCCAGTTCCAGGACGTCAGCTACAGCGAGTGGCACTGCGGGCAGGACAAGAAGACGTTCGGGAAGGGCCCGGCCGCCGCCGCCCGCGCCCACGCGCGCGTGGCGAACGCCGTCGCCGCCCACCTCGCCGATCGCTACCCCGGCTCGCAGCCGCTGTCGCTGATGCCGACGGAGTACTACCAGGACGGCACCACCACGTACCGCAGCGCGCTCGCGGACGGGCTCGACGCGCGCGTACAGGTCGCCTGGACGGGTGTCGGGGTGGTGCCGCGCACCATCACCGGGCGCGAACTCGCGGGCGCGCGGGCCGCGTTCGGGCATCCGCTGGTGACGATGGACAACTACCCGGTCAACGACTGGGCGCCCGGCCGGATCTTCCTCGGCCCGTACACCGGCCGCGAGCCCGCCGTCGCGACCGGCTCGGCGGCGCTGCTCGCCAACGCCATGGAGCAGGCGTCGGCCTCCCGCATCCCGCTGTTCACGGCCGCCGACTACGCCTGGAACCCGCAGGGTTACGAGCCCGAGGCGTCCTGGCGGGCCGCGATCGCGGATCTGGCGGACGGCGACGCGCCGGTGCGCGAGGCGCTGACCGCGCTGGCAGGCAACGACTCCTCGTCGGTGCTCAGCAGCGCCGAGTCGGCCTATCTGCGCCCGCTCCTGGACGCGTTCTGGCAGTCGCGCGGCTCGGCGGATCCATCAGTACGGGACGGGGCCGCCGCACGGCTGCGCTCGGCGTTCACGGTGATGCGCCAGACGCCCGACCGGCTCGCCGCCGACAGCGCGCTGGCCGACGAGGTCCGCCCCTGGTCCGACCGGCTCTCGCGGTACGGCCGGGCCGGGGAGGCCGCCGTCGACATGCTCCAGGCGCAGGCCCACGGCCGGGGTGCGGCCGCCTGGAAGGCCTCGCTCGCCCTGGAGCCGCTGCGGCAGAGCGCCGCGACCGGGACGGCCACGGTCGGCAAGGGGGTCCTGGACGCGTTCCTGGCGCGCGCGGCCGACGCGTCGGCGGCCTGGACGGGCGCGGACCGCCCGGCCGGGAACGTCACCGTGTCGCCGGACGCGTACACCGTGGGCCTCGGGCGGGTGCGCCCCGTGGAGGCGCTGACGGTCATGGACGACGCGGGCTTCGGCCCAGGCCCCGCCGTGGGCCCCGGCTCGGGTCCGCCCGCCTGGGCCACGACGGGCGCCCCGGCCGCCCCGGTCGTCGGCCCCGGCCCCGTCCTCGCCGACGCGCGCGTGCCCTGGGCCGAGGGCGGGGCGCTGGTGCAGGTGCATGTGCCGGGTCAGGGCTGGCGCAGCGTCGGGCCGCTGTCGGGCGACGGCTGGACACAGGCCCCCGCCGGTGGCGTCCTCGCCGACGCCGTCCGCGTCACCGGGCCCGCCGACTCCGTACGATCCGTACGGCATCTGATCCCGTGGTTCGCGGACGAGCCGCGCGCCCGCTTCGAGCTGGCGAAGGACGCGACGGACGCGGAGATCGGCGGCAAGCCGCAGCGGGTCGCGGCGGTGCTGACGTCGACGCGCCCCGGTGACGTACAGGGCACGCTCACCGCACGCGCTCCCCGAGGCATCACCGTCACGGCCCCCAGCTCGGCCACGGTGCCGCGCGGGGCCACTTCGACGGTGCCGGTGGAGGTGACGGTGGCGCCGGGCACTCCCGCGGGCGAGTACCGCGTGCCGGTCTCCTTCGCCGGGCAGGAGCGGACCCTGACCGTGAAGGCGTATCCGCGTACGGTGGGCCCCGACCTGATCGCGGGCGCGGCAGCGTCGTCCTCGGGCGACGAGACTCCCGCGTTCCCGGCCCGCGCGGCGGCCGACGGCGACCCGTCCACGCGCTGGTCGTCCCCGGCGGTCGACAACGCCTGGTGGCAGGCCGAACTCCCGGCCCGCAGCCGCGTCGGCCTGGTGGTCCTGAACTGGCAGGACGCCTACGCGAGCGCGTACACCATCCAGACCTCCCCCGACGGCCGCACCTGGCGCACGGCGGCAACGATCCGAGACGGCAGGGGCGGCCGAGAGGCGGTGCGGATGGACGCACGCGACGCCCGCTTCATAAGAGTCCAGGGCGTCACACGGGCAACCCCGTACGGCTACTCACTGTGGTCGGTGGAGGCGTACGCAGTAGCGCAGTAGGTTGCCCGCGCCGCCAGGCTTTCAAGGGGCGCGGGGCTGTGACATTTGCGGCTCCGCCGCGCGGGCGCGACAAGCCCCCACCGGCCCGCAGACAAACCCCACGCCCGACAAAAATGGCCCGGAATCAGGCAGAAATGCCATCGATCCGGGCCAGAGCATCATCCGCCCCGAACGGTTGAAGGTACGGAAGCCATCGCGGATCCCGATGCCCCGTACCGATGATGCGCCAGGCCAGCCCACTGGGCGGCGCGGGCTGATGCCGCAGGCGCCAGCCGAGCTCCAACAAGTGACGGTCGGCCTTGACGTGGTTGCAGCGGCGGCACGCGGCCACCACGTTGTCCCAGACGTGCAGACCACCACGGCTGCGCGGGATGACGTGGTCGACGCTGGTTGCGACGCCACCGCAGTACATACAGCGCCCGCCGTCCCGTGCGAAGAGCGCACGGCGGGTCAGCGGAACGGGCCCCCGGTAGGGGACCCGTACGAATCTCTTCAGCCGGACCACGCTGGGCGCGGGGACGGCACGGGTCGCGCTATGCATGAAGGCGCCGGATTCCTCTAGGCAGACTGCCTTGTTTTCGAGCACGAGGACGAGCGCGCGGCGGAGCGGTACGACGCCGAGGGGCTCGTACGACGCGTTGAGGACCAGGACGTGCGGCACGGTGGATGCCTCCTTGTACGCCGGCGGCGCGTGGCTCGCGCCGGGACGATCTGCCTTCAGTCTCTCCTCATGCCTGGTCGAAACGCCACCACGTCCGGGTAACGGGCTGGAAGTGTTTTCGACCACACTCCCCTACATCCCCAGGTCCGGTCCGTCTCTCCCTCGAACACGGCACCGAAGCACATGGGTTGCCCCGTTAGTGTGGTTGGCCTGCCGTCGCACTGTCGGCAGCGCAAGTCCTGGAGGTTCCCGCCGTGCACTGGCCCGCCGTACTGGCCGCCGGATCCCCGTCCGCCGATCCCACCGGTCCGACGACCACCCCCACCCTCGACAACGCCCAGAAGTCGGCCACCGAGGCCGCCGGCTGGGTCGAGCAGAACTGGTCGACGTGGCTCGCCATCGGCCTGCGCATCCTGCTGATCCTGATCATCGCGTCGGTCCTGCGGGTGCTCATACGCCGGGCGCTCACCAAGCTCATAGACCGGATGAACCGCAGCGCCCAGGCCGTGGAGGGCACCGCGCTCGGCGGCCTCCTGGTCAACGCCGAGCGCCGCCGCCAGCGCTCGGAGGCGATCGGTTCGGTCCTGCGCTCGGTCGCGTCCTTCCTGATCCTGGGCACGGCGGCCCTGATGATCCTGGGCGTCCTCAACATCAACCTGGCGCCGCTGCTGGCGTCGGCGGGTGTCGCGGGTGTGGCGATCGGTTTCGGCGCGCGCAACCTCGTCACGGACTTCCTGTCCGGTGTCTTCATGATTCTGGAGGACCAGTACGGAGTCGGCGACTCGATCGACGCGGGCGTGGCCTCCGGCGAGGTCGTCGAGGTGGGCCTGCGCGTGACGAAGCTGCGCGGCGACAACGGTGAGATCTGGTACGTACGCAACGGAGAGATCAAGCGGATCGGCAACCTCAGCCAGGGCTGGGCGACGGCCTCCGTCGACGTCCAGGTCCGCCCGAGCGAGGACCTGGGCCGGGTCCGCGCGGTGATCGCCGAGGCGACCGACTCCATGACCAAGGACGAGCCGTGGAACGAGCGGCTGTGGGGCCCGGTGGAGATCCTGGGCCTCAACGAGGTGCTGCTCGAGTCGATGGTCATCCGTATCTCGGCGAAGACGATGCCGGGCAAGGCGGTGGGTGTCGAGCGCGAACTGCGCTGGCGCATCAAGGAGGCGTTCGACGCGGCGGGCATCCGCATCGTGGGCGGCCCGCCCCTGACGGAGACCGCCGCCACGGCGGACCCGACGGCGTCCATGGCCGCCCCCTCGGCCCTGGGCAACCCGACGTCCCCCCAGTCCCTGGCCACGGCCGAGATACCGCCGGGCCCGAGCCTGTCGAAGTAATCCGTACGCACAAGGGCGCCCCCACCGGTCAGGTCCGGCGGGGGCGCCCTTTGCCGCGCCCCGTCGCATCCTGAGAGCCCGGGCCCGGGCGCGTATGTGACATCGGTTTGGGGCGATCGACCCGAGGTAACGGAATGATTGCCGCCCGGGGTCAGACCATTGACGGGGCCCTGACGTGCGGCCTACCGTCCTCCCAACCGAATAGGAAACTTTCCTAACAGTGCTCCCCGCAGCAGCGAGACGCGGCGGGCCCCAGCCGAAGGCAGGTGCAAGCGTCGTGGCGGGTACTACCCCGGGAACTCCGCGCGTACTCCGCGCCATGAACGACCGCGCCGCCCTCGATCTCCTGCTGGAGCACGGGCCGTTGTCCCGCACCCGGATCGGGAAGCTCACCGGGCTCTCCAAGCCCACCGCCTCGCAGCTGCTCGCGCGCCTCGAAGCCGCCGGGCTCGTCGTCGCGACCGGCACCACCGAGGGACGACCGGGCCCCAACGCCCAGCTGTACGCGGTCAATTCGCGGGCCGCGCACGTCGCCGGGCTCGATGTCACGCCCGAGCGCATCCGCGCCGCCGTCGCCGATGTCACCGGGGACGTGGTCGGCGAGTTCGAGGTGCGCACGCCCGGGCGGCGCGCCGCCGAGTCCGTGGCGCGCCAGGTCACCGACGCCCTCGACGGGGCCGTCAAGGCCGCCCACCTGGTCCGCTCGGACCTGCACCGCGTCGTCATCGGCACCCCCGGCGCCTTCGACCCCGGCACCGGCCGCCTTCGCTACGCCTCCCATCTGCCCGGCTGGCACTCCCCCGCGCTGCTCGACGAGCTCGCCGCCGCGCTGCCCATGCCGGTCGAGTACGAGAACGACGTCAACCTCGCCGCCATCGCCGAGCAGCGCCTGGGCGCGGCCCGCGGCCACGACGACTTCGTGCTGCTCTGGAACGAGGGCGGGCTCGGCGCGGCCCTCGTCATCGGCGGGCGGCTGCACCGGGGCTTCACCGGCGGCGCGGGCGAGGTCGGCTTCCTGCCGGTGCCGGGCGCCCCGCTCGTACGCCATGTGACCAAGGCCAACAGCGGCGGCTTCCAGGAGCTGGCCGGCGGGCAGGTGGTGCCCCGGCTGGCCCGTGAGTTCGGTGTGCCCGACATCCCCGGCGGCACCCCCATCGAGGTCGCCGTCGCGCTGGTCGCGCGCGCGGCCGAGGCCGACGAGGGCCCGTACCGTCAGCTCCTCGAAACGTTCGCGACCGGCCTCGCCACCGGTCTCGCCTCCCTGGTCGCCGTGCTCGACCCCGAACTCGTCGTCCTCTCCGGTGCGTTGATCGCCGCCGGGGGCGAGCCGCTGCGCGAGCTCGTGCAGACCGAGCTGGGCGAGCTGGCCGCCTCCCGGCCCCGGCTCGTCATCGGCGAGGTCGACCGGCACCCGGTGCTGCGCGGCGCGTTGGAGAGCGCCCTCGCCACCACCCGTGACGAGGTCTTCGACACCTCGCGCTGAAAACCCGCCTGCTCAACCCCGCTGAACCCCGCCCCACCCCGTCCTGCCCCCACCCCCGACCCTGCCCCGGGAGACTTCGCCATGTCCGCAATCCGCCGGAACCGGAAGGCGGCCGCCGCGCTCGCCGCGTCCGCCTCCATCGCCCTGTTCGCGTCCGCCTGTACGGGCCAGAGCACCTCCTCCGCCAAGGACGACCCGTCCAAGGAGACGACGATCACCTTCTGGCACGGGTGGAGCGCCCCCGACGAGGTCAAGGCGATCCAGGCGGACGTGGACGCCTTCGAGAAGGCGCACCCCAACATCCATGTGAAGGTCGTCGGCAACATCAACGACGACAAGATCAACCAGGCGCTGCGCGCGGGCGGTTCCAGCGCGCCGGACGTGGTCTCCTCGTTCACCACCAACAACGTCGGCAAGTTCTGCTCGTCGCACGCCTTCGTCGATCTCAACGCCTTCCTCAAGAAGGACAGGATCGACCCCGCCAAGACGTTCCCCAAGGCGATGAACGAGTACACCCAGTTCGAGGGCAAGCGCTGCACACTGCCGCTGCTCGGCGACGCGTACGCGCTCTACTACAACAAGGACGCCTTCAAGGCGGCCGGGATCGCCGAACCGCCCAAGACCTGGAGCGAGTTCGCCAAGGACGCCAAGCTGCTGACGAAGCCCAAGGGCGACTCGTACGAGCAGCTGGGCTTCATGCCGACCTACCACGGCTACGAGTCGACGACCGAGCACTACCTCGCGCAGTGGTCGCCCACGTACTTCGACTCCAGCGGCAAGTCGAACATCGCCAAGGACCCGGCCTTCGCCAAGCAGCTCGCCTTCCAGAAGCAGCTGGTGGACGACCTGGGCGGGTTCCAGAAGCTGGAGAGGTTCCGGACCGGCTTCGGCGACGAGTTCGGCGCCAAGCACCCCTTCCACCTGGGCCAGGTCGCCATGCAGATGGACGGCGAGTGGCGCCTGGCGATGGCCGAGGAGGCCAAGCCGAAGTTCGAGATCGGCGTCGCCCCGCTGCCCGTGCCGGACGACCAGGCGGCCACGGCCGGCAAGGGCTATGTCACCGGCACCATCGTCGGCATCCCCGCCACCTCCGCCAAGCAGAACGCCGCGTGGGAGCTGGTCAAGTTCATGGCCACCAATACGGACGCGGTGGTGAACTTCGCCAACGCCATCCACAACGTGCCGTCCACCCTGGACGCGCTGAAGTCGCCGAACCTGAAGTACGACCCGCGCTTCAAGACGTTCCTGGACATCGCGCAGAACCCGGACTCGACGACCACCCCCGCCTCCGTCAACGGCGGCCAGTACCTGCTCTCCCTGCAGAACCTCGGCTACGACGTCGAGAAGGGCAAGCAGAGCGACATCAAGGCCGGTCTGGAGAGCACCGCCCGGGAGATCGACTCCGCGATCGCCCAGGCGAAGTAAGCGGGACCGGTCGATCCCATGAGTACGTACACCCTGCGCGCCAAGCGCCGCCGGGCCGCGCTGCGGACCCTGGCCTTCATGTCGCCGTGGCTGATCGGCTTCGGCGTCTTCTTCGCCTACCCGCTCCTCTCCACGGTCTACTTCTCCTTCACCGACTACGACGGCTTCGCGGCCCCCTCCTTCACGGGCCTGAAGAACTGGTCGTACGTCTTCAACGACTACCCGCTGTTCTGGCCCGCGCTGCGCAACACGCTGTGGCTGGTGCTCGTGATGGTCACCTGCCGGGTCGTCTTCGGCCTGGGCATCGGCATGCTCGTCACCAAGATCAAGACGGGTGTCGGGGTCTTCCGGACGCTGTTCTATCTGCCGTACCTCGCGCCCCCGGTCGCCGCCACGCTCGGCTTCGTCTTCCTGCTCAACCCCGGTACGGGACCGGTCAACTCGGTCCTGACCGGCCTCGGCGTCCCCGCGCCCGACTGGTTCACCGACCCCGCCTGGTCCAAGCCCGCGCTCACCATGCTGGCGGTGTGGGGGGTGGGCGACCTGATGGTCATCTTCATGGCCGCGCTGCTCGACGTACCGAAGGAGCAGTACGAGGCCGCCGAGCTCGACGGGGCCTCGGCCTGGCAGCGGTTCCGGTTCGTGACGCTCCCGAACATCTCGCCCATCGTGATGTTCGCGGTGGTGACCGGGATCATCCAGACCATGCAGTACTACACCCAGCCGCTGGTGGCCGGGAAGGTCGCCTCCGGGATCATCGGCAACTCCGGGCAGCAGTTCGAGCCCGGTTACCCGGACAAGTCGACGCTGACCCTGCCCCAACTGGTGTACAACCTGGGCTTCCAGCGCTTCGAGTACGGCTCCGCGTGCGTGGTCGCGCTGGTGCTCTTCGCCCTCTCCATGGCCTTCACCGCCCTGCTGATGCGGCGCCGCGGCGGACTGATCCAGGCAGGTGACTGACATGGCGACGACCGATCTGGCCCACCCGCCGACGACGGCGTCCGCCGACACCCCGGCGGCCCGGGTGGCCCGCCGCAAGGCGGTCCTGCAGTGGATCGCGGTGCACGCGCTGGGCGTGGCGGCGGCCCTCTTCTTCGTGCTGCCGTTCGTCTTCCTCGTCCTCACCTCGCTGATGGACGACCAGCAGACGCTGACCCGCGACCTGATCCCACACCACTGGGAGTGGTCCAACTACAAGAAGGTCTTCGACACCCCGGGCTTTCTGACCTGGTGGCGCAACACCCTGCTCTACGCGGGACTCGGCACGGTGCTGACCGTGGTGTCGTCCCTGCCGGTGGCGTACGCGCTCGCCAAGTTCCGCTTCCGGGGCCGCAATCTGTCGATGATGCTGGTCATCTCGATGATGATGCTGCCGCCGCAGGTCATCATCATTCCGATGTACCTGTTCTGGGCGAAGCAGCTCGACCTGTCGGGCACGCTGTGGCCGCTGATCGTCCCGATGGCGTTCGGCGACGCGTTCTCCATCTTCCTGCTGCGCCAGTTCCTGCTGACCATCCCCAACGAGTACCTGGACGCGGCGAAGGTCGACGGCTGCGGGGAGCTGCGGACACTGCTGCGGGTGGTGGTGCCGATGGCCAAGCCCGGCATCGCCGCCGTCGCGCTCTTCCAGTTCTTCTACGCCTGGAACGACTACTTCGGACCGCAGATCTACGCCTCGGAGAACCCGGGCGCCTGGACCCTGTCGTACGGCCTTGAGTCCTTCAAGGGCGCGCACCACACCGACTGGAACCTGACCATGGCCGCGACCGTTCTGGTCATGGCCCCTGTCATCCTCGTCTTCTTCTTCGCCCAGAAGGCGTTCGTCGAGGGTGTCACACTGACCGGAGTGAAGGGCTGACGTCTGTTATGAAGCTCGCAGTTGTAGGGGGCGGATCCACCTACACCCCCGAACTCGTCGACGGCTTCGCGCGGTTGCGGGACACGCTGGCGATCAGTGAGCTGGTCCTGGTGGACCCGGCGGCCGACCGCCTGGAGCTGGTCGGCGGCCTCGCCCGGCGCATCTTCGCCCGGCAGGACCATCCCGGGAAGATCACCACGACCTCCGATCTGGACGCGGGCGTGCAGGGCGCCGACGCGGTGCTGCTCCAGCTGCGCGTCGGCGGCCAGGCGGCCCGCGAGCAGGACGAGACCTGGCCGCTGGAGTGCGGCTGCGTGGGGCAGGAGACGACGGGCGCGGGCGGGCTCGCCAAGGCGCTGCGGACCGTTCCGGTGGTCCTGGACATCGCCGAGCGGGTGCGGCGCGCCAACCCGGACGCCTGGATCATCGACTTCACCAACCCGGTGGGCATCGTCACGCGCGCGCTGCTCCAGGCCGGGCACAAGGCCGTCGGGCTCTGCAACGTCGCCATCGGCTTCCAGCGCAAGTTCGCGGCGCTGCTCGATGTCGCGCCGGGCGAGGTGCATCTGGACCACGTGGGCCTCAACCACCTCACCTGGGAGCTGGGCGTACGCCTCGGCGGCCCCGGGGGCGAGAACGTGCTGCCGAGGCTGCTCGCCGAGCACGGCGACGCGGTCGCGGACGACCTGCGCCTGCCCCGCACGCTCCTGGACCGCCTCGGCGTCGTCCCCTCGTACTATCTGCGCTACTTCTACGCCCACGACGCGGTGGTGCGCGAGCTCGCCACCAAGCCGTCGCGGGCGGCCGAAGTGGCGGCCATGGAGCGGCAGTTGCTGGACATGTACGCGGACCCGGCGCTCGACGAGAAGCCGGAGCTGCTGGCCAAGCGCGGCGGCGCCTTCTACTCGGAGGCGGCCGTCGACCTCGCGGCCTCGCTGCTGGGCAACGGCGGCAGCCCGGTGCAGGTCGTCAACACGTACAACAACGGCACCCTGCCGTTCCTCGCCGACGACGCGGTGATCGAGGTGCAGGCGCGGGTCGACAAGGACGGACCGGTGCCGCTGGCCGTGCCCGGGCTCGACCCGCTGTACGCGGGGCTCATCGCCAACGTCACCGCGTACGAGGACCTGGCGCTCGAAGCCGCGCTGCGCGGCGGGCGCGACCGGGTCTTCCGGGCGCTGCTCGCGCATCCGCTGGTGGGCCAGTACGACTACGCCGAGGGCCTGACCGACCGGCTCCTCGCGCACAACCGGGAGCACCTTTCGTGGGTATGAGTGTGCTGGCGATCGACGCCGGCAACAGCAAGACCGACGTCGCCCTGATCGGCCCGGACGGCACCGTCCTGGGCACGGCCCGGGGCGGCGGGTTCCGTCCCCCGGCCGTGGGGGTGAAGGCGGCGGTGGACACCTTGGCGCAGGCGGTCGAGGCGGCCTGGGAGGACGCCGGGCACAGCGGCCCGGTCGCCGTCGACCATGTGTCGGCGTGCCTGGCCAACGCCGATCTGCCGGTCGAGGAGCGGGAGTTGGCCGAGGCCCTGACCGACCGGAGCTGGGGCGGGAGCGTGCAGGTGTACAACGACACCTTCGCGATCCTGCGGGCCGGACTGCCGCGCGGGGCCGAGCCGCGCGGGGTGGCGGTGGTGTGCGGGGCGGGCATCAACTGCGTCGGGATGACGCCGGACGGCCGCACCGCCCGCTTCCCCGCGATCGGCAAGCTCTCCGGCGACTGGGGCGGCGGCGGGGGTCTGGCGGAGGAGGCGTTGTGGTTCGCCGCGCGCGCCGAGGACGGGCGGGGCGAGCCCACCGCGCTGGCCCGCGCGCTGCCCGCGCACTTCCGACTGCCTTCCATGTACGCCCTGATCGAGGCGCTGCACCTGGAGCGCGTACCGGCCGCGCGCAGGCATGAGCTCGCGCCGGTCCTGTTCGCGGTCGCGGCGGCCGGTGACCGCATCGCGCGGGCGCTGGTGGACCGGCAGGCCGAGGAGATCGTCGCGCTCGCGGTGGTGGCCCTGGACCGCCTCGGCCTGCTCGACGAGGAGACCCCGGTCCTGCTCGGCGGCAGCGTGCTCGCCGCGCGCCATCCCCAACTGGACGACGGCGTACGGGAGTTGCTGGCGGCCCGCGCCCCGAAGGCGGTGCCGCTGGTCGTCGCGGCGTCGCCGGTGCTCGGGGCGGGGCTGCTGGGGCTCGATGTCATCGGCGCCGGGGAGGAAGTGCTCGAACGGCTGCGTCGGCAGTACGTCTAGGTGTACGAAGCCCCCTTATCCGTACGCCCAGAAGGGAACCGAATGGGTGCCATCGGCGTATACATGAGGGGGAAGTATGCGGTGGGGAACGGGATGGCGGAGAGGGACAGGGGCGGGGCGGGCGGGTAACAAGATCAGGTCAGCCCTTGTGTCGTGGCCGGTCCCTGCGTCCATACTGCTGACCAGGCACTGGGTGACCGAGGGGGAGGTCTAGTGGCACACCCGCCGAACACGCGCGCACCTGACGAGGCGTCGGCGACGGCACGGACATCGGCACCGGCGTATCCCGCGCAGCCTCCCGCCCCGCGCCGGGGCGGCTGGGCCGAGGCGCGCGAGCGGCTGCGGGCGGCCGCGACCACGGAACCGGGCCGCCTGTGGATCGTCGGGACGGTCGTGGCGCTGCTCGTCGTGGCGTTCGGCGCGGTCACCGCCTGGGAGGTCACCGACCGGGCGGCCGCGGCCGACGACGTGGTGAGCCGCAGCCAGCCGCTGAGCGCGGACGCGGCCTCCATCTACCGCTCGCTCGCCGACGCGGACACCGCCGCCGCCAGCGGCTTCCTCGCGGGCGCGAAGGAGCCGCACGACGTGCGCCTCCGGTACGAGGCGGACATCGCCACCGCGTCCAAGCTGCTCGTCAAGGCCGCCGCCAACACCACGGGTTCGTCCGGCTCCGCCCAGTCCATCGCCCAGCTCAACGAGCAACTGCCGGTCTACAACGGGCTGATAGAGCAGGCCCGCGCCAACAACCGGCAGGGCTTCCCGGTCGGCGGCGCCTATCTGCGCTACGCCAACGAGAAGATGACCAACGACCTGCTGCCCGCCGCCCACACGCTGTACGCGGCGGAGACCGGGCGGCTCTACGACGACTACGACCAGGCGGAGACCTGGCCGTACGCGGCGCTCGCGGTCGGCGTGCTCGCGCTCGGCGGGCTCTTCTGGGCCCAGCGGCGCAACTATCTCCGGACGAACCGGGTCTTCAACCAGGGGCTGCTCGCGGCCAGCGCCGCCTCGGTGGTCGTCCTGCTGTGGCTGGTCGCGGCGCACGCGGTGGCCTCCAGTGACCTCTCGACCTCGCGCTCGCACGGCCAGGAGTCGCTGAAGGTGCTCAACGACGCCCGGATCAACTCGCTGCAGGCCCGTGCCAACGAGAACCTGACGCTGGTGGCGCGCGGGGCCGTCCTCACCGCGGACGGCAAGGACAAGTACGACGCTGATTACAAGGCGGAGATGAAGAACCTCGTGGCCCAGCTCGGCTCGGCCGACAAGCTCGCCGACGACAGCTCGGGGCGCACCCCGGTCTCGGACGCGCAGAGCAGCGTCACCGAGTGGCAGCAGCGGCACGCCACGGCGCGTACGACCGACGACAGCGGCGACTACGACGGCGCGCTGAAGCAGGTCATCGGCGAGACCGGCTCCACCGGCCAGTCCTTCGACCGGGTCGACGCGGCCCTGGAGAAGGCGATCGGCCATGAGCAGAGCGAGTTCACCCGGGCCGCCTCGGACGGCAAGGGCGCGCTGACCGGGCTTCCGCTGGGCGCGGCCGTCCTCGCGGTGCTCGGCGCCGCGGCGGCCGGTGTCGGCGTCAGCCGCAGGCTCGCGGAGTACAGGTGAGCACCGTGGGGTACAGGGGAACACCGGCCCGAGCGGCACAGCGGTCCTGGGAGGAGGCGCGATGAACAGGAACGGCAGGCTCCGCGGGTGGGGCGGCGTCGGCGGGATGGCCCTGGCCTGTGCCGCCGCCGCTTCGCTGCTCGTTCCGCTGTCGCGGCACGGGGCGGGCGAGGACAGCACGCACGTCGGCGGGTCCGGTGTGGCGCAGGGCGTCCAGGCGAAGGCCGACACCTGCAAGGACCCCGAGGCCAGCCTGCCCGCGTCGAGCGCCGACGGGCCGAGCATCGCGGAGATCAAGAAGCGCGGAAAGCTGGTCGCGGGCGTCGACCAGAACAGCTTCCGCTGGGGCTACCGCAACCCGAACACCGGGGAGCTGGAGGGCTTCGACATCGATCTGGTGCGGGCGATCGCCAAGAACATCCTGGGCGACCCGGACGCGGTCATCTACCGCGCCATCCCCACCAGTCAGCGCATCCCGGCGCTCCAGAACAAGCAGGTCGACGTCGTCGTACGGACGATGACCATCACCTGCAAGCGGATCGGCCAGGTCGCCTTCTCCTCGGCGTACTTCACGGTCGGCCAGCAGGTGCTCGCGCCCAAGGAGTCGCCGATCACGGGCTTCAACTCCACGCTGAACGGCAAGAAGGTCTGCGTGGCGAGCGGCTCGACCGCGTTCGACGCCCTGGAGAAGGAGTCGAACGGCGCCGTCTACAAGAACCAGACCGTGCCCAACCAGCTGGACTGCCTGGTGCGCCTGCAGCTGGGCCTCGCCGACGCGGTGGTCACGGACAGCGCGCTCGCCGCGAGCCAGGCCGCGCAGGACCCGACGGTCCAGCTCAAGGGCGTCCCGCTGGCCCCGGAGTACTACGGAGTGGCCACCAACCTGGACAGCACGGACCTCGTCCGGCGGATCAACCAGGTCCTGGTGGACTACCGCAACGGCGGCGAGGGCAGTCCCTGGATGACGGCGTACCGCAAGTGGCTCGCCGCCGACCTGCCCGGCATCACCGGGCCACCCGAGCCCAAGTACCGTTCGTAGCAACCGGATCGGCACCGGTGTCGTACCAGCGCGGTGAACGCGGAGCAGAGAGGTGATCGATGGGCGCGGGATCCTTCCCCGGCTCCTCCTCGGGGAGGCCCGCCCGGCCGGTGCTCGACCGGGACGAGGTGGACCGGGCGCTGTCCCGGCTCGACGCCGAGCACGAGGCGATCGAGACCTCGCTGCTCGCGCTCCAGGACCACGCGGGCAGACGGCTGCTCGAAGGCGCCGAGCTGACCGGGGTCACCCGGGAGCGCTGGGCGGCGGCCGAGCAGTCGATCTCCTTGCTGTGGACGTACTTCGACGCGTACAAGGCGGCCGTGGACGCGGCGCGTGAGCTGCGCGAGCGGCGCCGCTGGCCGTCCCGCGAGGATCTGCTCGACCTCACCGAGCGGCTGCTCGGCGAGTCCGTGACGGTCGCCGGATCGGCGCAGGCCGCGGCCTCGATCACCGGCCCGGCCCGGCTCACCGAGTCGTTCACGCTGGAGAAGCTGGTCGGCCGGATGAACGAGCTGTACGCGAGCTCGCTCGACCTGGTGGTCGCGGCCGACGCGGTGTGGTCGGCGCTGCCGGCCCGGATAGACCTGCTCGCGGCCGAGCTGCACCGCACCCGGAGTCTGGCGCACTCGGTGGGCGTGCGCCCCGGGGAGCATCCGTCGGGCGACGACCTGGAGTCGATCACCGAGGAGCTGACGGTGCTGCGCGCCCAGGTGGTCTCGGACCCGCTGGCGTTCTGGCTGTCCGCGCCCGGCAGTTCGGCGCCGGGGGGCGGGCGCCCGGACACCGAGCGCTACGACCGGGCCGCCCGCGCCCTCGACGAGGTGCGCCGGGAGATCGAAGCCGTTCTGACGGTGCGCCAGGATGCCGAGATGCGGCTCGTACGGCTGCGGGACGTGCTCTCGCGCGCGGACCGTACGCTCACCGAGGCGCGGTCCGCGCGCGGCGAGGTACTGGCGAAGATCGCCGCGTCCGAGGTGCCCGCGGTGAGCGGGCCGCCGACCGCGCTCCAGGAGCGCCTGGTGGCCGCCGCCGAGTACCGCAGACACGCGCAGTGGCACCGGCTCTCGCCGCTGCTGGAATCGCTTGAGCGGGAGGCCGAGGACGAACTGCTGCGCGCCCGCGAGTCGTTGACGGCCGTCACCGCGCCGCTGGCGGTCCGCGCGGAGCTGCGCGGCAGGCTGGACGCGTACAAGGCGAAGGTCGCCCGGCACGGCATGGCCGAGGACCCGCTGCTCATCGAGCGGTACGACGCGGCGCGCCGGATGCTGTGGTCCGCCCCCTGCGATCTGCGCGTGGCCGAGCAGGCGGTGCTGCGCTACCAGCAGGCCGCCGCCGACGTGCTGGTGCCGAGGCAGAGCGGACCCGTTGACCAGAGGGGGGAATCATGAGCGAGCAGAAGAAGTGCCAGCGCCCCGGTTGCGAGGGTGCGTACGAGGACATGGGCGGCGGTGAGCTGTACTGCGACACCTGCGGCCTGGCGCCGGTCGTGTCGGTGAACGGAACGCTGAACTCGCCGGCGACCGGGATCACCGGCGGCAGGGTGAAGGAAAGCGGCTCCTCGTCGGCCCGCTCGGCGGGCTCCTCGCGCTCGTCGCAGGCGTCCTCGCGGTCCTCGACGTCCCGGCGCTCGGTCTCCGGGCGCCTGTCGCGCTCGCTGACCGGCGGGTCCGGCAGCTCGCGTTCGGTCTCGGTGCGCAGCTCGGGCTCGGCGACCGGCAGTTCGGGGCGCAGCAGACTCGGCGCCGGGCTCGTCAGCGTGCCCGGGGTGCCCCGCCCCGACCCGGCGAAGGCCGTGATGGAGCACCCGGAGGTCCCCGAGCGGAAGCGATTCTGCTCGAAGTCGGACTGCGGGGCGCCGGTCGGCCGCTCGCGCGGTGAACGGGCCGGGCGCACCGAGGGGTTCTGCACCAAGTGCGGCCACCCTTACTCGTTCGTGCCCAAGCTCCACGAGGGCGACATCGTGCACGGCCAGTACGAGGTGGTGGGCTGTCTGGCGCACGGCGGCCTCGGCTGGGTCTACCTCGCCGTCGACCGCGCGGTCTCCAACCGCTGGGTGGTCCTCAAGGGCCTGCTCGACACCGGCGACCAGGACGCGATGGCGGCCGCGATCTCCGAGCGCCGCTTCCTCGCCGAGATCGAGCACTCCAACATCGTCCGCATCTACAACTTCGTGGAACACCTCGACCAGTCCACCGGCTCCCTGGACGGCTACATCGTCATGGAGTACGTGGGCGGCAAGTCGCTCAAGGAGATCGCCAACGAGCGGCGCGGCACCGACGGCAGGCGCGACCCGCTCCCGGTCGAGCAGGCGTGCGCGTACGGGATCGAGGCCCTGGAGGCGCTCGGCCATCTGCACAGCCGCAATCTGCTCTACTGCGACTTCAAGGTCGACAACGCGATCCAGACCGAGGACCAGCTGAAGCTGATCGACATGGGCGCGGTGCGCCGGATGGACGACGACGAGTCGGCCATCTACGGCACGGTGGGCTACCAGGCCCCCGAGGTCGCCGAGTCCGGCCCGTCGGTCGCCTCCGACCTGTACACGGTGGCCCGTACGCTCGCCGTCCTCACCTTCGACTTCCAGGGCTACACCAACGTCTTCGCGGACAGCCTGCCCGACCCCGACAACATCGAGGTCTTCCGTACGTACGAGTCGTTCTACCGGCTGCTCGTACGGGCCACCGACCCCGACCCGGCGCGCCGGTTCGCCTCCGCGCAGGAGATGGCCGAGCAGCTGACGGGCGTGCTGCGGGAGGTCGTGGCGCTGCAGACCGGCCGCCCGCGCCCGTCGCTGTCGACCCTGTTCGGGACCGAACTGCGCGTCCCGGACACGCAGTTGTTCGCCGAGCTCACCGGGGACGTGTCGGCGCTCGGCGCCCGCGCGGTGCCCCCGAGCCGCCTCGGCCGCAAGCGCGCGAACGGCTCCCCGGCGGCGGTCACCGCCACCCCCGCCACCGCGCTGCCCCCTTCGACGGCCCCGGCCGCCCCCGCGACCCGCACCGCCACCGCCGTCGTCCCCGCGCCCCGCGTGGGCGGCAGTTCCGACCCGTACGGCACGGGCGCGGGCGGAGACGCCCAGCTCAGGGCGCTCGACGCGGGCGCGACCTCACTGGCGCTGCCGGTGCCGCACGTGGACCCGAACGACCCCAACGCGGGGTTCCTCGCCGGGCTGATGGCGGCCGCGCCCGCCGAGCTGATCGCCGCGCTGCGGGCCGCGCCCGCGGGCTCCGTGGAGAAGCGGCTGCGCGAGCTGCGGGCCCGGCTCGACATGGGCGAACTGGTCTCCGCCGCCAAGGGCCTTGAGTCCCTGGAGCACGACCACCCCGACGACTGGCGGGTGGTCTGGTACCGGGGCGTCGCCTCGCTGGTCTCCGGCGACCACGAGAACGCCGCGCTCTCCTTCGACGCGGTCTACGACGCCTTCCCCGGCGAGCCCGCGCCCAAGCTGGCGCTCGGCGTGTGCGCGGAGGTGCTGGGCCAGCTGGACAACGCGGCCGAGTACTACCGGCTCGTGTGGACCACCGACCCGAGCTATGTCAGCGCCGCGTTCGGCCTGGCCCGGGTGCAGCTGGCGGCGGGCGACCGCACGGCCGCCGTGCGCACCCTGGAGTCGGTGCCGGAGGCGTCGATCCACTACACGGCGGCGCGGGTCGCGGCCGTACGGGCGCGGCTGCGGCGGCGCTCCCCGGGCGAGCCGCTCCTGGACGACCTGCGGGCGGCGGCGGGCCAGGTGGACGCGCTGCAGAAGCTGGGTCTGGACGCGGTGCGCCGTGAGCGGCTTGCCACCGAGGTCCTGGGCACGGCGCTCGACTGGGTACTCTCCGGGAGCCGGGGCGCCCAGAGCCCGGGCGGGCCGTCCGCCGGGGCCATACTGCTGGGCAGCGAGCTGGACGAGCGGGGCCTGCGGTTCGGCCTGGAGCGTTCGTACCGGGTGCTCGCCCGGCTCGCCGCCGGCGGCGACGAGCGGATCGAACTGGTGGAGCGGGCCAACCGTTTCCGCCCCCGGACGTGGGTGTGATTGATGGCGCAGATGCATCGGCCGGCGGCCGGGTCGACGTGCCCCGACTGCGGGGAGCCGCAGGAGTCGGGCGACCTGTTCTGCGGGCGCTGCGGGTACGACCTGTCGGCGGAGCCCGTGGCGGGCCCGGCCGTGGACAACCCGACCGTGGTCCTGGGCAGCCCGGTGACGGGCGAGGCCTGGCCCGCCGGGCGTGCGGCGGAGGGCCCGGACGCCACCGGCTCCGCGCCGCCCTCGGGCGTACGGACCGAGGCCGAGCCCGAGGAGTACCCGCTGCCCGCGCCGGACCCCCGTGCCGCCGACCCCGAGCCGGCCACCCATGTCACGGCGCCCGTCAAGGTCTGTGTGGCCTGCCGGGCCGGGCGGGTCGACGCGGACGGCTACTGCGAGAACTGCGGGCACGCCCAGCCGCGCGAGCGCGACCACATGGAGCTGGAGCTGAGCGCGGTGGCGGCGGTCAGCGACCGCGGGCTTCGCCACCACCGCAACGAGGACTCCTTCGCCCTGTCCACGACCTCGCTGCCGGACGGCTCGCCCGCCGTCGTCGCGATCGTCTGCGACGGCGTCTCCTCGGCGACCCGCCCCGACGACGCCTCGGCCGCGGCCGCGGCGCGCGCCAACGACACGCTGCTGCACGCCCTGCCGCAGGGAACCCATCCCCAGCAGGCGATGCACGAGGCGATCGTGGCCGCCGCCGAGGCGGTCAACTCCCTCGCCACCGAGCCCCACCGGGCCATGGAGCACGACTCGCACCGCCATGAGAACGCGCCCGCCTGCACCTTGGTCGGCGCGATCGCGGCGGGCGGCCTTCTGGTGGTCGGCTGGGTCGGCGACAGCCGGGCGTACTGGGTGCCCGACGACCGTACGACCCCGCCCGCCCGGCTCACCGAGGACGACTCCTGGGCCGCGCAGATGGTCGCGGCGGGCCTGATGAGCGAGGCCGACGCGTACGCGGACGAGCGGGCGCACGCGATCACGGGCTGGCTCGGCGCCGACGCGTACGAACTGGACCCGCACACCGCCTCGTTCAAACCGGACCGCTCCGGTGTGGTCGTGGTCTGCACGGATGGGCTGTGGAACTACGCGGAGGGCGCCGAGGAGATGGCCGGAGCCGTGCCGCCGGACGCCGCCGAACGGCCGCTGCACAGCGCCCAGGTGCTGGTCGGCCACGCCCTCGACGGCGGCGGCCACGACAACGTAACAGTGGCGGTCCTGCCGTTCACGGTGCCGTCCGCAGGGGCAGGATCCGCCTACAACTAGGCCTTCGTACCGGTTTCCACCACACTTCTCTCTTCAGGCCCAGAAGCCTCAAGGAGCCTTTCAGATGGCCAACTTCTCCAAGTCCATGGCGCCCCGGTTCTCCGTCGAGGTCTACCAGAACGAGTACCTGCCGGAGGGCGGCCGCGAGGTCAACGCGATCGTCACCGTGACGTCCACCGGCGGGGGCACGGTCGGTGGCGCCCCGCTGGCCGGGGCCGCGCTGTCGCCCTCGTACATACCGGGCCAGGCGCCCAGCGCCGCCGTGGTGATCATGGTCGACTGCTCGGGTTCGATGGACTACCCGCCGACGAAGATGCGCAACGCACGCGACGCGACGGCGGCCGCGATCGACACCCTGCGCGACGGCGTGGCCTTCGCCGTGGTGGCCGGAACCCATCAGGCCAAGGAGGTCTACCCGGGCAACGGCCGCCTCGCCACCGCCGATTCGGCGACCCGTTCGCAGGCCAAGGAGGCGCTGCGCCGGCTGAGCGCGGGCGGCGGCACCGCCATCGGCACCTGGCTGAAGCTGGCCGACCGGCTGCTGAATGACGCCGACGTACCGATCCGGCACGGCATCCTGCTCACCGACGGCCGCAACGAACACGAGTCGCCGCAGGACCTCCAGGCCGCCCTCGACGCCTGCGCCGGGCGGTTCACCTGCGACGCCCGAGGGGTGGGGACCGACTGGGAGGTCAAGGAGGTCACCCAGATCGCCTCGGCGCTGCTCGGCACCGCCGACATCGTCGCCGACCCCTCGGGCCTGGCCGCCGACTTCACGCGGATGATGGAGACCGCGATGGGCAAGGAGGTCGCGGACGTGGCGCTGCGGCTGTGGACCCCGGTCGGCGTGGAGATCAAGTTCGTGAAGCAAGTGGCGCCCACCGTGGCGGACTTGACGGACCGGCGCACCGAGGCGGGCCCGCGCGCCGGGGACTACCCGACCGGCTCATGGGGCGACGAGTCCCGCGACTACCACGTGTGCGTACAGGTTCCGGAGGCCGGAATCGGCCAGGAAATGCTGGCCGCGCGCGTCTCGCTGATCCTCCCCGACCCTGCGGGCGGTACGCCGCAGACGCTCTCGCAGGGTCTGGTGCGGGCGGTGTGGACCGAGGACATGGCCGCGTCCACCGCCATCAACCCCCAGGTCGCCCACTACACGGGTCAGGCCGAACTGGCGCAAGTCATCCAACAGGGTCTCGATGCCCGCAAGTCGGGCGATATCGACGGCGCGACCGCCAAGCTCGGCCGGGCCGTCCAGCTCGCCGCGGCCTCGGGGAACGCGGATACGGCGAAGCTGCTTGCGAAGGTGGTGGACGTCGTCGACGAGGCGACGGGTACTGTGCGACTCAAGGCGAAGGTCGCGGAGGCGGACGAGATGACTCTCGAAACCCGTTCCACCAAGACCGTTCGCGTCAAGAAATAGGACCGCGTCCAGCGGTACGAGCAGCAGCGATACCACTTGAGTGGCCTGGCCCACGGGCCGGACGAGGAGAGGGGGAAGCGACTCCATGCCGACCTGCCCGAACGGACACCAGTCGGGTTCCGACGACTGGTGCGAGGTCTGCGGCCATCGCATGGGCGCCGTGCCGCCGCCTCCCCCGCCCCCGCCGCCCGCGTTCCGGCAGGGGCCGCCGCCCCCGCCCGGCGGCGGCTACGGCTACCCCGGCCCCGAGGCACCCACGGCGCCTGCGGAGCTGTGCCCGCAGTGCCGCACGCCCCGGGAGGGCAACACGCCCTTCTGCGAGGAGTGCCGCTGGAACTTCCTCACCCAGACGGCGACCTCGTACACGCCGCTGGCGCCTAACCCGTCGCCGAGCCCCGGCCCGGCCCTGAACCTGCCGCCGGGCTTCCAGTCGCCGCCGCCCCAGCAGCAGCGCGACCCGTACGAGTACCAGAGCTCGCGGCCCTCGCAGGTCAACCGGCCCGCCGAGCCGATCGGCGGCGACCCCTCGCGCCAGCAGGGCCCGCCGTCGTTCCGGCAGGGGCCGCCCCCGCCGCCGAGCGTGGACACCGCGCAGCAGCAGCCGCCCGCCTTCCAGCAGGGACCGCCGCCGCCCCCGCCGGTGTTCCAGCAGGCCGGGCCGCCCGCGCCCCCGGCGTTCCAGCAGCCGCCGCAGCAGCAGGCCGAGGCCGACGACTGGCTGATCCCGCCGCCCGCGCAGGTACCGGCGCCGCCGCAGCAGCAGTTCCAGGCCCCGCCGGCCGCGCCGGTGAACTGGACGGTGACGGTCGGCCCGGACCGCGACTACTTCATGGCGATGATGCAGCGCAGCGGCCCGGAGGCCGCGGGCCTGAACCTGCCCGCTTACTCGCCGGAGCAGCAGCGTCCGCTCACCGGCAACCAGCTCACCATCGGCCGCCGCCGCCACTCCACGGGTGAGGCCCCGGACATCGACCTGGCCGTGCCGCCGGAGGACCCCGGCGTCTCGCACCAGCACGCGGTCCTGGTCCAGCAACCGGACGGCAGCTGGGCGGTCGTCGACCAGAACTCGACGAACGGCACCACGATCAACGGCGCCGAGGAACCGATCCAGCCATACGTCCCGGTCCCGCTCCAGGACGGCGACCGGGTCCACCTCGGCGCCTGGACGACGCTGACGGTACGCAGGGGCTGACGGGTTTCAGGCCGCGTCCCGCAGGGGCCACGTATAAGGCCCCTGCGGGTCGTCCAGCCACGCCCACTGCCGCCCCTCGCTGACCGTCACGCCGAAGCGCTCCCGGCGCGGGCGCCCCTCGCGCCGCCACAGCTCGTACGCCTCGTACGGATTCAGGCTCTCCTCGGTCAGCGCCAGCAGGAAGCGGAACAGCTCGCTCTCCAGGCCGGGGTGCGGCAGCCCGCCCGCGTACGGGACATCGCGCTCGGGGCCGGGGGCCACGCCCCGCAAGGGGACGAAGTACGCGGGGGTGTGCAGGAAGCGGCCCTGCGCGTACCCGGCGTCGTACACCGTCAGCAGGATCAGACCGGTGGCCAGCGGGGCCTCGATCAGCGCGCCCGGGGCGCACTGCGCCAGCCAGCCGGACGGCACCCACGGCAGGGTGCAGGTCGCGATGATCTTGTCGAAGGGCGCCCGGGACGGACAGCCGCGCGCCCCGTCGCCGGTCACCACCGCCGGGTGGAAGCCCGCGGCGGCCAGATGCGTACGGGCCGACTCGGTGATCTCCGGTTCGAGGTCGACCGTGGTGACCAGGTCTTCGCCGAGGCGATGGCAGAGCAGCGCCGCGTTGTAGCCGGTCCCGGCGCCGATCTCCAGGACCGCGTCCCCGTCCCGGATCGCGAGCACCTCCAGCATCCGCGCCATCAGCGAGGGCTGGCTGCTGGAGGAGAGCAGCTCCCCGTCCCGCACCCGGGTGGCCAGCGGCATGTCGGTGTAGACCCCGTCCAGCCAGCGATCGCGCCGGGCCGGGTCGGGGTCGGCGCCCCACAGCCGCTCGTAGCCGCCGGGGCGGCCGACGAAGTAGTAGGGCACGAACAGATCGCGGGGCACCTCCTCGAAGGCGGCCCGCCAGGCCGGGTCGGCGAGCGCGCCCCCGGCCACGATCTCCCTGACCAGGGCGGCCCGCGCCACGGTCGGGTCCCGGTGTGCGCCCATATGTCCACTGTGCTGCGTACGGGGCCGGGAGGCGAGTGGTCCTAGGCCCCGGGTCCTCGGCCGGGGCATCTGCGACCATGGACTACGTGAATGAGATTCCGCGCGGCACGCTTCAGGAGCAGACCTTCTACGAGCAGGTCGGCGGCGAGGAGACCTTCCGGCGCCTGGTCCACCGCTTCTACCAGGGCGTCGCCGAGGACCCGCTGCTGCGGCCGATGTACCCGGAGGGCGATCTGGGCCCGGCCGAGGAGCGGCTCGTGCTGTTCCTCATCCAGTACTGGGGCGGCCCGCGCACCTACAGCGACCACCGCGGTCACCCCCGGCTGCGGATGCGGCACGCGCCGTTCACCGTCGACCGGGCCGCGCACGACGCCTGGCTGACCCATATGCGCGAGGCCGTCGACGAGCTGGGGCTCTCCGAGGAGCACGAGACGACGCTCTGGAACTATCTGACGTACGCGGCCGCGTCGATGGTCAACACGGCCGAATAGCGACGGTCAACGCCGCCGCTTTAAGCGGAAGTTGATGTTCCATCCGGTCGGCCACCGGAATGCGGCAATCCGCGACCGCATTCCGGTCACGATCGGATGAAGGTCGCCCCCGCTCGGCCCGCAAGCGGTTTCCACGGACCCGTGCCCTCTGAAAGCATCGTCGCCTGTCAGCACAACTGGACAGGCGTTCGGGGGAACGAGGGGTCTGGGGGGCGTAGGTGGCGGGATTCGTGTTCTTGCGGGTGCGCGCGCACCGGCTGCTGCTCGCCGCCGCACTGCTCGCGGTCCTGCTCACCACCTCGGTGCTCGCCGCCCTGACCGCGTTCTCCGGCTCCATCGGCGACGCCGCCCTGCGTCACACCCTCCAGACCCGCTCGGCTATACCCGCATCCCTCACGGTCAAGGCGAACGTCGCGGAGCGCAACCGACAGGCCGCCGACACCGCCGTACGCGAAGGAGCGGCCCGGACCTTCGACGGACTCCCGGTCACCACACGGAAGTTGACCCAGTCCGGGCCCTACGCCCTGCCGCGCTCGCTCCAGCCGCCGGGCGCCCGCAAGGGCGACCCCGACCTCACGCTCTTCGCCGCCGTCGACCGCACCCGGGTCCGGCTCACCGGCGGCAGCTGGCCGGCCGCGCCCACCGCGCGCGGAGAGGTCCAGGCGGCCCTGCCCGAGACCGCCGCCGCCCAGCTGGGCCTGCGCACCTGGCCCGTCACGCTGCCTCTCACCGACCGGCTCGGCGGCCCGCCGGTCAAGGCCGTGGTCACCGGCGTCTACCGGCCGGTCGACGCCACCGAGGCGTACTGGCAACTGGACGACCTCGGCGGCCGGGGCACGCGCAAGGTCAACTTCACCACGTACGGGCCACTGCTCACCGATCCCGCAGCGCTCACCGGCAGCCGGGTGAGCGCGGGCCAGACCTCCTGGATCGCCTCCGCCGACTTCGCCACCCTGACCACCGGCCGCATCCACGCCCTGCGCGCGGCGGCCACCGAAGGCCCCAAGTCCCTGGTGAACGCCGGGGTGTTCGCGGGCGACGCGGCCGCCTCCACCGGTCTGCCCGACGTACTCGACCGGGCCGAGCGCTCCCTGCTCGTCTCGCGCTCGACGCTGCTGATCGTGGCCCTGCAACTGATGATGCTCGCGGGGTACGCGCTGCTGCTCGTGGCCCGGCTGCTGAGCAGCGAGCGCACCGGCGAGAGCGCACTGCTGCGGGCACGCGGCGGATCGCGCGGCCGTCTGCTCACCCTCTCCGCCATCGAGGCGCTGCTGCTCGCCGCCCCGGCCGCGCTCTGCGCCCCGCTGCTTTCCGGCCCGCTGACCCGGCTGCTCGCCGGGCACGGCCCGCTGGCCCGGATCGGGCTGCGCCTGGACACGGGGACGACCGGCACGGTGTGGCTGGTGGCGGTCCTGGTCGCGCTGGGGTGCGCGGGGGCCGTGGTGGCCCCGGCCCTGTCGGCCGGGCGCACCACCCGTCCCGGCCGGGCGGGCACGCTGCCCGCGTCCGTGCGCGCCGGGGCCGACATCGGGCTCCTGGTGATCGCCGGGGTCGCCTACTGGCAGCTGGACCGACAGACCTCCGGAACGGGAGCGCTCAGCGGCGACAGCAAGGGCAACCTCGGCATCGACCCGCTGCTCGTGGCCGCGCCCGCGCTCGCCCTGCTCGCCGGGACCGTACTGACCCTGCGGCTGCTCCCGCCCGCCGCGCGCCTGGCCGAGCGCCGGGCGGCGGGCGGCCGGGGGCTTCCGGCGGCGCTGGCGGGCTGGCAGCTCAGCCGCCGCCCCCTCCGCGGCGCCGGCCCGGTGCTGCTGCTCGTCCTCGCGGTCGCCATGGGCATGCTGGCGCTCGGCCAGTCCGCCTCCTGGGACCGCTCGCAGAACGACCAGGCCGACTTCCGGGCGGGCACCTCGGTACGCGTCTCCGGGGCGAGCACCCCCACCATGGGCCAGGCCGGTTCGTACGACGGCCTGCCGGGCGTACGGGCGGTGGCCCCGGCCGCGCGCTCGTCGGTGGAGCTCTCCGACAACCGCTCCGGCACCGTGCTCGCCCTCGACACCGCACACGCCGACGGCCTGCTGCTCCGCGACGACCTGGGCTCCAGGCCCGAGCTCCTGCGCGAGCTCGCCCCGCCCCGCGCACCCCGCGTCGGCGCGCTGCTCCCGGCGGACACCGCCGAGCTCGTCCTCGCGCTGCGCCTGGGCGCCGAGGACGCGTCCGGCAAACCGTCGACGGGCCACACCTCCGTCGACGTGACAGCCATCGTGGAGGACCGTTTCGGCGTGCAGTACAGCATCCCGGCCGGATCCCTGGCGCCCGACGGACGCCCGGCCGAGCACCGGATCTCCCTGGACGCCGCGGCGGGCGCGCCGGTGGGCCGCCCGGCCGCACCGCTCGCGCTCACGGAGCTCGACCTGGACTTCACCGAACCGCTCGACCAGGCCGAGCGGCACCGCTTCACTCTCGACGCGCTGAGCGGCGTCTCCCGCGACGACCGCACCACCCCGGTCGCGCTGCCCACCGCCGACCGCTGGCAGGCCGAGTCGACGGAGTTCGTCGGGTCCCCGGCCAACTCCCAGCTGGTCCCGGCCACCCAAGGGCAGGCGCTCACCGTGCCGTACACGACGGGCGTCGCCACGCAGCTCTCCAACACCTGGGCCACGCTTCCGACCCGTACGGTACGGATCAGCGCCGCCCGGCCGAAGCCGCCGGAGCTGACTGCGGTGGCCGGTGACCGGTTCCTCACCGCCAGCGGGACGAAGGTCGGGCAGAGCGTGACGGTCCAGCTCGCCGGGCAGACCGTACGCGCGAAGGTCGTCGACCGGGTGCGCGATGTCCCGACGACCGGGCCGGGCGCGGGCGGCTCCGCCGAGCACGACGGCGGCGCGCTCCTGCTCGATCTGCGCGCGGTCAACGAACTGCTCGCCGCCGACTCCTCCACCAGCCTCGCGCCGACCGAGTGGTGGCTCACGACCGCCCCGGGCGAGGCGGCCCGTACGGCGGCGGCGCTGCGGGCCCGGCCCGACATCGACCCGCAGCAGGTCGTGGTCCGCGCCGAGGTGGCCGAGCAGCTGCGCGACGACCCGCTGGGCGCGGGCCCGCAGGCCGCGCTCGCCGCCGCGTCCCTGGTGGCGGCGGCCCTCGCGGCGGTCGGCTTCGCGGTGAGCGCGGTGGGCTCGCTGCGCGAACGCGGCGCCGAGTTCGCGGTGCTGCGGGCGCTCGGTGCCCCGCGCCGCCAGCTGGCCCGGCTGATCGCGGCCGAGCAGGGGGTGCTGATCGCGCTCGCCCTGCTGGTCGGGCTCGCCCTCGGGGAAGTGCTGACCAGAGCCGTGGTGCCGCTGATCGTGCTGACCGAACAGGCCACCCGGCCGGTGCCGAAGGTGCTGGTGCAACTGCCCGCCGGACAGCTCGCCCTACTGCTCGCCGGGGTCGCCGCCGTACCGCTCATGATCGTGGCGGCGCTGGCGCTGCGGCGGACCGACCCGGCGGTGTCGCTGCGTCATCAGGGGGACGACTGAGATGCAGGGGGATGACTGAGATGAGTGCCAAGGCTGTCGCCCCCTGGGTGCGCACCCGGCTGCGGACCGCGCCGGGCGCGGCGGGCGCGCTCGCCCTGCTCGTGCTGCTGACCGCGTTCCTGGCGGCGGCGGTGCCGCGCGGCATCGACCGGTACGAGGACCGGGGGCTGCGCCACGCGGTGGCGTCGGCGTCCCCGGACAACACGGTGATCCGGGTCTCCGGCACGATCCCGCCGCCGCCCGTGGGCGATTCCCTCACCCCCGCCAAGATGGCGGACGGCAACGAGGAGACGCTGAAGGCGATCCCGGCGCCGCTGCGGCCGGACCGGAGCCAGTCGGCCTACGGGGTGCGCACCACGGAGAAGGTCCTGTCCGACGCACGGGACACCTGGCTGGCCCGGCCCGAAGGGCTGCCGCCGCGCTTCTTCATCGACGCGCGGTCCGCGCCCGCCGATCACACCCGCCTGGTCTCCGGCCGCCTCCCCGCCGCGAAGGCCGACACGTCCTCGCCGACGGCCGAGGCGGCGGTGACACGGGTGACCGCCAACACCCTCCACATCACGGTGGGTTCGGTCATCCATGTGAAGCGCCTGATCGGCGACCCACTGGCCGTCCGGATCACCGGCATCGTCGAACCGCTTCGCCCCTCGGCGTCGTACTGGGCGGTCGAACCGGTGCTGCGCGAGCCGGAGTTCGTCCTGTCCGACGTGAACGACCGCGACTCGCCGCACTACTGGTACGCGGGCCTGCTGCTCGGCCCCGACTCGGCCCCGGCGCTGGTCGGGGCGGCGGGCAAGCCCGAGACGTACCACGACATCGCCCCCGACCCGCAGGCCATGAACGCCCGGCAGCTGGGCGGCCTCAAGAGCGCGCTCGCCTCCCTGAAGGCCGGCCCTGCCCTCGCCGACATCCGTGCGAACTCCGGCTCCGACACCCTCCTCACCCAACTCGACGCGGTCCTCACCCTGTTCACCTCGGTACGCGACTCGATCACCCCGGTGGTCGCGGTGGCCACCCTCGGTACGGCGACGGTCGCAGGAGTGGTCCTGCTGATGGCGGGCGGCCTCGCGGCGGCGCGCCGTACGACCGAACTCGCCCTGCTGCGCGCCCGGGGCGGCTCCCTGCGCGGCATCGCCGGACGCCTGACGGCCGAGACGGCGGTGGTGGCCGTACCGGCGGCCGCGCTGGGCCTGGCGCTCGCGGTGTGGGCGGTCCCGACCGGCCGGATCGGGCCCTCGCTGATCGCCGTGGCCACGGTGACGGCGGTGTCCTGTCTGGCCCTGCCGGTACGGGCGGCACTCGCCCACCGCACGGTCCGCTCGGCCGCCGACCGCGACGACCTCGTCCGCGTCACCCCGTCCCGGCGCCGCACGGTGGCCGAACTGACCTTGCTGGTCCTGGCGGTGGGCGCGGTGGTGGCGCTGCGCCGCCGCTCCACCTCGGCGGGCGCCGACGCGCTGGTGAGCTCGGCGCCGGTGCTCGTCGGTGTGATCGCCGCGCTCGTTCTCGTACGGCTGTATCCGCTGCCCCTGCGGTGGGCGGCCCGCCCGGCGGCCCGGCTGCGCAGCACGGTCGGCTTCCTGTCGCTCGCCCGCGCGGGCCGCGCCCCCGGCGGCGGCGTACTCCCGCTCCTCGCCCTGCTCACGGCCCTGACCACGGCGGCGTTCGGCGGCTCGGTCCTGGCCGGGGTGGCGGACGCGCGGGACAAAGCCGCGCTGTACACGACGGGCGCGGACGCGCGCATCGACAGCGTGGGCCCGCTGCCGCGCACCCTCCCGGACCGGGTCGCGAAGGCACCGGGCGTCTCGTCCGCGACGCCCGCGCATGTCGAGTACGGAGTGGAGACGCCGTACGGGGACCGGGTGGCGGTGATCGGCGCGGACCCGGACTCGTACGCACGGCTGTCGGCTCGTACGGGGCTCGGCTCGTTCGCGGCGGACGCGCTGCGGGCTCCGGCGGGTGCGGGTCCGGCGGGGCCGGGGTCGGTGGGGCCACGGGGCGTGCTCCCGGCGGTCGCCTCGCCGAAGGTGGCGGCGGGCCTGGGCAAGGGCCCCCGGAAGGTGCGGGTGGCGGGCTACGACGTGATGGTCCGGGTCGTCGCCGTACGCACCCACACCCCGGCGGTCCCGCACAGCGACTTCCTCGTCGTGGACGCGTCCGGTCTGGGCGCGAAGTACCCGACGACGGTGCTGATCACGGGGTCGGGGGTGGACGGCAAGGCCCTGCGGCGTCTGGCGACTTCCACAGCGGGCCCCCACGCCCAGGACCCCCCGTCGGTGCAACTGCGCGGCGACACCCGTCGGCAACTCACCGACTCCCCGCTCCAGACGGGCGCGGAACGCCTCTACTCGGCGGCGGTGGTGGCCGGGGCGGGCTATGCCGTACTGGCTCTGCTGCTCTCGCTGCTGCGGGGCGCGCCGGAGCGGGCGGCGCTGCTCGCGCGGCTGCGGACGATGGGGCTGACCCGTGGCCAGGGCCGACGGCTGCTGATCCTGGAGGCCCTGCCGCAGGCGGTCCTCGCGGCGGTCGGCGGCGCCCTGACGGGCTGGGCGGCGACCGAACTCCTCGCCCCCGGCGTCGACTTGGCGGGCCTGGCCCTGGCGGCCTCCCCCGCGACGGCCGCGGTCACCGGCGAACTCCGGGCGGACCCGCTGTCCCTGGCGCTCCCGGCGGCGTGCGTGGTGGCTCTGGCGGCGGGGGTCGCGGCGACACAGGCATGGTGGACGAGCCGACGTGGCTCGATCACGGAGCTGAGGGCGGGAGATACGAGATGACGGGGATGGGGACGGAAACGGAGGTTCGCCGATGACGGGGACGCGCGGGGAGACGGAGGCCGGCCGATGACGGGGACGAAGGCCGATGCGGGTGGCGGGCGGTCGCTGGCCGAGCTGGAGGCACGGGCGACGGCGCACCGCGACCGCCCGGCGTACGGCCACGACGCCCTGATCGCCTGCGACCGCCTGGTCCGTATCTTCACCACGGACGGCGTGGAGGTCCAGGCCCTCCAGGGGCTCGATCTCCTGGTCACCGAGGGCGAGTTGATGGCCCTGGTCGGCGCGTCCGGCAGCGGCAAGTCGACGCTGATGAACATCCTGGCGGGCCTGGACGTCCCCACGGCGGGCTCGGCGAAGGTGGCGGGCCGCGATCTGCTGTCCATGGACGCGAAGGCGCGGCTGAGCTATCGCCGCGAGGTCGTCGGCTTCGTCTGGCAGCAGACGGCGCGGAACCTGCTGCCGTATCTGACGGCGGCGCAGAACGTGGCGCTGCCGATGCAGTTGCGGGGCGGGGGCCTCAAGTCGGGCAGGTCCAGGTCCGCTCGTGCGGCCCGGGCGGACTCCCTCCTGACGATGCTGGAGGTCGCGCACTGCCGGGACCGGCGCCCGCACCAGATGTCCGGCGGCGAACAGCAGCGCGTGGCGATCGCGGTGGCCCTGGCCAACAACCCGTCCGTGCTCCTGGCCGACGAGCCGACCGGCGAACTCGACTCCACCACGGCCGAGCAGATCTTCGCCGCGTTCCGTACGGCGAACGAGGAACTGGGCACGACGATCGTCATCGTCACCCACGACCAGACGGTGGCGAGCGAGGTCCGCCGCACGGTGGCCATCCGCGACGGCCGCACCTCCACGGAGGTCCTGCGCCGCACCCACGTCGACGCCACGACGGGCGAGGAGTCGGTGGTGGCCCGCGAATACGCCATGCTCGACCGCGCGGGCCGCCTCCAACTCCCCACGGAGTACACGGAGTCGCTGGGAATGGAACGCCGGGTCCTGCTGGAACTGGAACCGGACCACATCCAGGTATGGCCGGACGGCGATTGATCCCCCACCCCGCCCCTTCCCTAAAGCCCTGGGCGGGTGGCCGGGTGGGGTTAAGGGAAGGGGCGGGGTGGGGAGGAAAACTTCAGGCCCGTGACGCCCGACCCCGTCGACCGGACCGCCACAGACCCGTACGGCGTACGCAGCCGCAGCCACGGCCCGGCGCCGAGGAGCGCCACCGGCGCACCGGGACGCAGGAACCCCAGCGACTGCGCCGCATGCACCACCCGCAACGGCAGCCCGGTGGATCCCAGCGTCCGCGACCAGATCTCACGCCCGAGACGGTCCCGCTCGGCCCGAGTCCGCTCGGCCGCGGGCAACGCCTCGTCCCGAGCCCGGAACTCAGCGACCGCCGCACCCACAGCCGCCGCGATCTCCGACGCAGAGGGCAGCCCGGGCAACTGCTGCCAGCCACCGCGCGGCGGCAGCACACCCGCCCACGGCGGCCCCGTCACCGACGGCGGGACGACCACCGCAGACGCCGGCTCGTCCAGCGCCTCAAGCAGCTCACCCGCCGAGACGGTGACGTCGAGCTCGACGACCGCGTCCAGCCGGGCCGTACGAATCGCCAGTACCTCGAACGACGGCGGACGGCCGAACACCGCCACCGCCCCACCACCGGCCTGCAGCCGCACGGCCGCCGACCGGTCGTAGTGGATCAGCCGCGCCAGGAAGGCGGCGAGATCCGCCACCTCCCCGGCGTCGGCGAAGCCCAGCTTCACGGTCATGCCGCGGCCCGCTCCGAGCCCGAGCCCACGCCCGCCGCGCCCTCGACGTATTCCTGGAGGAAGGACTTCTCCTCAGCGGATATCCGCCGGGGCCGCCCCGCCGCCAGGTCGTACGGCACGACGACCGTCGACGCCCGCACATACACCTGCTCGGGGTCCTTGATCTCGTACGCGATCGTCAGCGACGCCGCGCCGATCTTCGTGACCCACGACTCGATGGTCACGGGTGCGTGGCGGTGCACCAGCGGCCGTACGTAGTCGATCTCGTGCCGGGCCACGACGGACCCGCCCGAGAACGACGGCGAGCCGTCCCCCGGCGCCAGCCGGAACATGAAGTCGATACGGGCCTCTTCCAGGTACCGGACGAAGACCGCGTTGTTGACGTGCCCGAAGGCGTCCATGTCCGACCAGCGGAGCGGGCAGCTGTAGATGTGGCGAGCCAAGAGGATCAGCCCCGGGTCAGCTTCTTGTAGGTGGCACGGTGCGGACGCGCCGCGTCGGCCCCGAGCCGCTCGATCTTGTTCTTCTCGTACGACTCGAAGTTGCCCTCGAACCAGTACCACTTCGAGTCGCCCTCGTACGCCAGGATGTGCGTCGCGACCCGGTCCAGGAACCAGCGGTCGTGGGAGATCACGACAGCGGCACCCGGGAACTCCAGGAGCGCGTTCTCCAGCGAGGAGAGCGTCTCGACGTCGAGGTCGTTGGTGGGCTCGTCGAGGAGCAGCAGGTTGCCGCCCTCCTTGAGCGTGAGCGCCAGGTTCAGACGGTTGCGCTCACCACCGGAGAGCACCCCGGCCGGCTTCTGCTGGTCCGGGCCCTTGAAGCCGAACGCGGAGACGTACGCCCGCGAGGGCATCTCGACCTGGCCGACGTTGATGTAGTCCAGCTCGTCCGACACCACGGCCCAAAGGGTCTTCTTCGGGTCGATGTTGGCGCGGCTCTGGTCGACGTACGAGATCTTGACGGTCTCGCCGACCCGGATGGAGCCCGAGTCGGGGGTCTCCAGGCCCTGGATCATCTTGAACAGCGTGGTCTTGCCCGCGCCGTTCGGGCCGATGACGCCGACGATGCCGTTGCGCGGCAGCGTGAACGACAGGTCGTCGATGAGCACCTTGTCGCCGAACGCCTTGGAGAGGTTCTGGACCTCGACGACGATCGAGCCCAGACGCGGGCCCGGCGGGATCTGGATCTCCTCGAAGTCCAGCTTCCGCATCTTGTCGGCCTCGGCCGCCATCTCCTCGTAACGGGCGAGGCGCGCCTTGGACTTGGTCTGCCGGCCCTTGGCGTTGGAGCGGACCCACTCCAGCTCTTCCTTGAGGCGCTTGGCGCGCTTCTCGTCCTTGCGGCCCTCGACCTTGAGGCGGGACGCCTTCTTGTCCAGGTACGTGGAGTAGTTGCCCTCGTACGGGATCGCGCGGCCGCGGTCGAGCTCAAGGATCCACTCGGCGACGTTGTTCAGGAAGTACCGGTCGTGGGTGACCGCGACGACGGCGCCCGCGTACTTCGAGAGGTGCTGCTCCAGCCAGTTCACCGACTCGGCGTCGAGGTGGTTGGTGGGCTCGTCGAGGAGGAGCAGGTCGGGGGCCTCGATCAGCAGCTTGCAGAGCGCCACACGGCGCTTCTCGCCACCGGAGAGGTTGACCACGGGCCAGTCGGCGGGCGGGCAGCCCAGCGCGTCCATGGCCTGCTCCAGCTGGGCGTCGAGGTCCCAGGCGTTGGCGTGGTCGAGATCCTCCTGGAGCTTGCCCATCTCCTCGAGGAGCGCGTCCGAGTAGTCCGTCGCCATGAGCTCGGCGACCTCGTTGAAGCGCTTCAGCTTGCCCATGATCTCGGCGGCGCCGTCCTGCACGTTCTCCAGGACCGTCTTGGTCTCGTCGAGCTGCGGCTCCTGCATGAGGATGCCGACGCTGAAGCCCGGCGTCAGGAACGCGTCACCGTTGGAGGGCTGCTCAAGGCCCGCCATGATCTTCAGAACGGTGGACTTACCGGCACCGTTCGGACCGACCACACCGATCTTCGCGCCGGGCAGGAAGCTCAGCGTGACGTCGTCAAGGATCACCTTGTCGCCGTGCGCCTTGCGCGTCTTGCGCATGGTGTAGATGTACTCAGCCAAGAGAAACCGTCCGGCAGTGTGAATCGGGCTGTGGGCAGATACACCCCATCTTGCCGTACCGCCACCCCTCGGCGGAAACGGGTACTTCGACGGGGACGTCGATGGGAACGCCAGTGGCCCCGGTGCGCCTGCGCTCACCGGGGCCACTGTCACAGGGTGCTCACTCTGCGTACGGAGTGCTCTGCGTCACCGTCGCATGGTCAGTGCCCAGCGGTCCCGGCCTTCTTGCGGCGCAGGAAGAACACCGCGCCGCCGCCTATGGCGACCAGCGCGACCGCGATGCCCGCGATCATCGGGGTGGAGCTGGAGCTACCGGTCTCGGCGAGGTCGCCACCGGTGGAGCCGGACGAGGTGCCGCCCGCGGAGGCGGGGCTGGGGTGCGACGACGGCGTGGTGGTGCCGGTGCCGGTCTTGCAGTCCAGGACGCCCTTGAACTCCTGCTTGAAGCCGTTCGGCCCGGTGATCACGAAGTCGTACGCCTGGTCCTCGGCGACCGGCACGGTGACGGTCTTCGACTTGCCGGCGCCGATCGTGTACGTGAAGCCGGCCAGCTTGAAGGTGAACGCCTGGTCGCCCTTGTTGGTGGCCGTGATGTCCACGCCGCCCTTGGCGCAGTTCTTCATCGCCGACAGGGCTGGAATGGCGCCCTGCTTGGCCCAGGTCGCCTTGGCGACGGCCGTCACGGTGGAGTCGCTGGACCCGGCGAGGATCTGCGTCTGACTCTTGGACTCACTGGCGAACGCGCGGCCGACCGGCACCTGCGTGGTGGCCTGGACGCTCAGCGTGGCGGAGCCCGGCTGGGCGCCCGCGGGGACGTCGAAGAACAGCTGCGAGCCGTTCTTGGCACCCGTGACGACCTTGCCGGCCTTGTCGACGACCTTGATCCCGGCCGCCTTGAGCTCCTCGGACGGGGTGACCGAGACCTTGTCGGCGTTGGTCCGGACGGTCACCGGGCCGAGCTTGGTGCCCGCCTTGCCGGAGACCGCCGGGTTGTCGAGGGTCAGCGACGCCTTGGGCTCGTCCACGTTCTGCGCGGACTTGGTCAGCCAGTCCGCCAGCACCTTGGCCTGGCCGTCCACGGCGTCGACCTTGGCGTGGTCCGAGTAGCGCCAGATCGCGACCTGGGTGGCGGCCGCGGCCGTGCGATTGGTCAGCTGACCGCTGAGGCCGGCCGACTTGGCGAGCGCCGTCAGGTCGTTCACCTGCGGGTACGAGTGCTCCAGGATCCAGCGGATCTTGCCCGCGTCCGGGTTGCCGCTCAGCGAGGTGCCGCTCCAGGGGGTCTCCTGGTACTTCGCGGCCTGCTGGGTCGGGTTGTGGATGTCGATGCAGTACGTACGCAGCGTGCCGCCGCCGTCGACGACCATCTGGAAGAGGCCGGCCGAGACGTTCTGGTCGTCGCCCCCGTCGTGGTGGATGACGGCCGCGTCCGAGGCGTCCGGGTCCAGGCCCTTGATGGTGGCGACCGCGCCGCCCTGATGCTGCTGGCCGGGCGTGTCGGCGACCGCCGCACCGGCGCCGGCTATCGCGCTGCCGGCGACCAGACCCGTGACGGCCGCAGCGGCCGCGAGACGTGCGGCGCCGCGCTTGCGTACAGACTTGGGTACAGAAAACCCGTGAACGACTGAAAACACAGAATTCCCCTTCGGGCGAGGCTCTTTCGCGTACATGCGCGTGGGGGAAGTGCCTCGCCTGCTGACTCAAGTGCCCCGTGAGTACGGGGAATCCTATGGAGGCCGCGCCCCCTGATCCCCGGTCATACGGTCCTATAACCATTCCGAATCGGAATCGTTATCGCCGGTACCCACTCCCACCTGGGGTTATCGACAAATCTCCAGAACGGAACGGGACGTTCAGGGCACACTGGCCGCCACTGCGGGCGGATTCACGGACGGCTCCGCGGACGGATCCGCAGGCGGTGGCGGCCCCGCCGTACCGGGATCCGTCGAACCGGGCACCTCCGAACCGGCCCGTGCCGCCGGGTCCTTGGGCGGGGCCGTCAGCGCCGGGTCCGCCTTCACCACCCGCCGGAACGCCGATGTCCCGCGCGTCAGATCGTGGCCCACCGCGATCGCCTCGACGTCCGCCGAGAATCTGCGGTGCCCGTCCTGGTCCTCGTCGCGGACCCGCAACCGGCCGTGCACCACCAGCGGTTCGCCCACCGCGACCGAGCTCGCCAGATTCAGCCCGAGCGTCCGCCACGCCCAGACGGTGTAGAAACTGGAGTGCCCGTCGACCCAGGCGGCCGTCTGCCGGTCGTACCGGCGCGGGGTCACCGCCAGCCGGAACCGCGCCACCCCGCCCGTCGCCGAGTCCCGGTACTCGACCCGCGTCGCCGCGTTCCCCACCAGCGTCACCAACGTGTCGTTCATCCCCACCACTCCCCCGTCATACGTGTCTTGCGCACGCGCCTGTCGCACGCACGAGTCGTCCCCGGCGCAGCTCCGTCCGGCCCAGGCGGCCGATCGAACCCTTGCGCTGTCGATCTCCATGCTGGACCGGACGGAGGACCTCGTGCCGGGGGCTGTGGACTACCGGCCGGTTGTGGAAAACCCCGTCACCCGTACGTGGCGTTCCGCCCCACCGAGCCAGCACGCGCGGTCAGAACGCACAGCCGCCGACCACCCCACCCGCACCCGACGCCCCGTCACGACACCCCCGCCCGCACCCCGGACCCGCCCCGGACTCCCGTACCGCCCCGCACCGCCACGTACTGCTCGCGCACCTCCCGGTACCGCAGCAGCTCCGCCGCGACCGGGTCGAGGACCCGCGCGCGGCCGCAGCCCGCCGCGGCCTCCCGCAGGCGGCGCTCGGCCTCCTGCCCGTACCGCCGCCCCGGTCCACGCGCCGCGACCCCGCAGGCCCACTCCACCAGCGGCCCCCCGACGATCCCGGCCAGCATCACCAGAGCGGGCACGAGCAGCCCGGGGCTCAGTACCCCGACGATCTGGCCGAGGAGCCAGCCCCCGCCCACGATCTGAACCAGCGTCATGGCCGCCTGCACCAGGACCGCCGCCGGCCACCACGCGGGCCGCGGCGAGGTGCCCCGCTCCCGCTCAGCCCGTACGGCCAGCTCGTCCAGCGCCTGCGGCAGCCCCTCGGCGCCGCGTACGGCCGCCTCCCGGACCGCCTGGGCCCAGGGTGCGGGCAGCCCGCCGGACGCCTCGTCCGCGACCACGCGTACGGCCTGCTCGACGCGTTGCCGGGCGGTCACCTCCTCCTCGGGCGGCGCGCTCGGCAGGGGCGACTCAAGGCCCGGGACGCGGGTCCGCTCGTACCAGCGCCAGAGCCGCAGCCACGGCGTGCCGCACGCGCGCGACGCGTTGCGGCGCCATTCGCGCTCGGCCGCCTCGCCCGCCGCGGCCGCGCCGACCGCCGCCGCGAGCCGGTCGGTGAACTCCTCCCGGGCCCGCTCGTCGAGCCCCGAGCGCCCGTCCGCGACGTACACCGGACGTAGTCCGGCCGCCGCCGCGTCCAGATCGGCCGCCACGCGGCGCTCGGGCGCGCCGCGCTCCTGTACGAAGCGGCTGAGCAGTTCGCGCAGTTCGACGACTCCTTGGCCGGTGAGGGCGGAGAGCGACAGTACGGTGGCGCCCGGTTCGCCGTGCTCGCCGAGCGCCATGCCGTCGTCGTCCAGAAGCCGTCGCAGGTCGTCGATGACCTGGTCGGCGGCCTCTCCGGGCAGCCGGTCCACCTGGTTCAGGACGACGAAGGTGACCTCGGCGTGCCCGGCGAGCGGCCGCAGATAGCGCTCGTGCAGGACGGCGTCCGCGTACTTCTCCGGGTCCACGACCCAGACGACGGCGTCCACGAGCGCGAGGACGCGGTCGGCCTGGTGGCGGTGGTCGACCACGGCCGAGTCGAGGTCGGGCAGATCGACCAGGACGAGCCCTTGCAGCGCCTCGGCGTTGGGGTCGCTCGGCAGCGGTCGGCGCCGCAGCCGCCCCGGAATCCCGAGCCGGTCGAGCAGCCCCGCCGCGCCGTCCGTCCAACTGCACGCGATGGGCGCGCCGGTGGTGGGGCGGCGCAGCCCGGTCTCCGAGATGTTCGTTCCCGCCAGGGCGTTGAACAGCGTCGACTTGCCGCTGCCGGTGGCTCCCGCGATGGCGACGACCGTGTGCCGGGCCGAGAGCCGCTGCCGCGCCGCCGCCTCGTCGAGGACCCGTCCGGCCTCGGCCAGCGTCTTCCCGTCCAGCCGGGTCCGCGACAGCCCGACGAGCTCCCGCAACGCGTCGAGCCGCCCGCGCAGCTCGCCGCCGTAGGGCCCGCCGATGGGTACGTATGCCTCGACCGGCTCGGGCTCCTCCTCGGGAACCTCCTCCGCAGCCTGCTCGTTCACCCGTCGAGCGATCAGCCCGTCATCCCAGGCGGTGGCGGAGCGCGTGTCGGGGTCGGGCGCCGGGGTGGCGGCGTCGCGGATCCGCGGACGTGCTCCGGAACCGACGGCGTCGCGTGTGTCGCGTGTACGGGGGCGTGCGTGCGGGGCCGCATCCGCGGTGCCGTTACGTGGTGTGGCAGTGCGGGTTGCGGCGTTGCGGGGCGTCGGGCCGGGTGCTGGGGGCGTGGCATCGCGCGCGTCGTCGCCCGAGCCCGCATCCGGGGTGCGCGGTGGCTCGGCCTCGGGGCGGTCGGGCCGGGGCGGGGCATCGGCCTGCGCCGAACCAAGGGCCGCACCTTCAGCCCCATCGGACGCATCACCACGCCGGGTGCGCGGGCGCTCGGCCCAGGGGCGGTCGAAGCCGAGCCAGCCCGAGGTCGGGCCGACGGTCTCCAGACGGCCGATCCCGGGCAGCGCGGAGGTCCGGAGCCCGGTCCCCGTCGACATGGCCTCCGGCTCGTCACCCGATGGGGTGGGTTCGGACACGGCGAGGTCGGGCTCGGTCTCCGGAAGGCTCGGCGTGACGTCCTGCGAGGAAGCCGAGAGGCCGTCGGAGTCAGGCCGGTCAGCGTCAGGCTGTTCCGACTCAGGCTCTTCGGAGTCGGGCTGGTCGGCCCCCGGCCGATCCGTCAGAGCGGTCACCCCGCTCACCTCTCCTTCTGCAGTAGGGACAGCGCGGCGATCAGCTCGGCCTGGGGCTCGGGGGTCACCTGGAGCGCGTCCAGTGGGGCGAGTCGGCGGTCGCGTTCGGCGTTCAGGACTTCGTCGATGTACGTGGTGACCAGCTCGCCGCCCTGGTCGCGCAGCCGGAGCGCGCGCTGGGCACCGACGCGCTCGGCCAGCCGCTCCCCGGCCCGGCGCGCCCGGCGACCACCGAGGAGGGCTGCCGCGAGGAGGGCCGCGACGGCCTCGGGAGCGGGCGCGACGGCCCGTTCCATCTCGGCCACCTCCTCCTCGGCCAGCTCCTCCAGGACCCGCCGCCAGCGGCGTACCGCGACCTCGATGCGGTCGCCGGTCTCCCGGTCCCGTACGCCCTCGGCCAGCTCCGCCGCCGCGGGTTCGCGGCCCCAGGCCTCGCGGACGCGTTCGTCGGCGGCGTCGGCGGCGCAGCCGAGCAGTTCGGCGAGGCTCTCGACGAGCGCGTCGAGCAGCTCGCCGGAGGTCGCGTCGCGGGGGTACGCGCGCCAGCGGGTGAGCGCGTCCCCGGCGAGCACGCCCCCCGCCTGCAGCCTGCGCCGCACGCGTGCGCCTTCCCGCTCGTACGCCTCCTCGACGACGCCCGTCATCCGTACGGCCGCGGCATGCTGTGCGGCGACGGCGGAGGCGAGCTCGGGCATCCGGGCGTTGAGCGAGTCGATGACGCCGACGGCGGTACGGACGACCGCCTGCTGGCGGGCGGCCGCGTCCTGGGCCCGGTGGGTGAGCCACTGGCCGAGCGGGGCGACCGCGGTGGAGGGCAGCAATCCGCTTCCGCCGCCCGCCGATTCGGGCAGCTCGGGGATGGTGAAGCGGGGCACCTCGCCGAGCCCGGCCTTGATGAGCAGCGCCGCGTACTGCCGCGACACCTCGGCCATGACCTGGTGCGGCACCCGGTCGAGGACGGTGATCAGCGTGGCCTTGTACTCCTTCGCGGTACGCAGCAGATGCCAGGGCACGGCGTCGGCGTACCGCGACGCCGTCGTCACCATGACCCAGATGTCGGCGGCGCAGATCAACTGCGCGGCGAGGATCCGGTTGCTGACGACGAGTGAGTCGATGTCGGGCGCGTCGAGCAGGGCGAGGCCGGGGGGCATGTTCCGCGAGGTCTCGACCCGTACGGAGTTCTCGGCGTCGTTGCCGCCGATGCCCTCCTCCCCCTCCGTGTCCTCGCTCTGCTGCGGCAGCCATACGCGGGTGAGCTGCGGCAGTACGCGGATTCCGGTGAACCAGTGGTGATCGTCGGGGTGGCAGACGAGGACGGGTGTACGGGTCGTGGGCCGCAGCACCCCGGCCTCGCTGACCCGCCGCCCGACAAGGGAGTTGACGAGGGTGGACTTGCCCGCGCCGGTGGACCCGCCGACGACGGCGAGCAGCGGCGCTTCGGGATCTTTGAGCCGGGGCAACAAATAGTCGTCGAGCTGCGCGAGCAGCTCGATCCGGGTCTGCCGCGCCCGCGCCGCCCCCGGCAGGGGCAGCGGAAGACGCACGGCGGCGACCCGGTCGCGCAGGGCGGAGAGTGCGTCGATCAGCTGAGGCCGTACGTCCAAGGTCACCACATGCGAAGAATGCCCAATTTTGGCGCCTTTTTGAAGCGTATGGAGGCCTTCGCGCGCCGATCGGACACAGTGGGACAGACGGGATGAGTGGGACGCAGGCATAACGAGTGCACAACACCCGGCGCCGCAAGCGTCAAAAGCGCTGCGTGTTCCGCGCTCGCCTGCGATTATCGGTTCGCTTCACCGAACCTCCACATCGTGCCACGCAGGTGAAGCAACCGGGACGAGGTGAGAGGAGCCCTATCCTTGTCCCCGGCAAGGTCATCGGCCCGGAGCCCGCTCCGGACCGCAGCCCTGCCCGCCCGGGGGCTCCAGGCCACCGCGGCCGCCAACCGGCCCCCGTAGCTCAGTGGATAGAGCAGGCGCCTTCTAAGCGCTTGGCCGCAGGTTCGAGTCCTGCCGGGGGCGCTTCAGCCCGTGCGGTACCAGGCCCTCCCGCCGGGAGGGCCTTTTTGCTGCTCAAAGGGAACATAGCGAGCGGGGCGTAGCGGGGGCGTAAGCGGTTCGCGGACTCGCTGTGCGCGGCGGAAGAACTCAGCGAAGGCACTCGGCGGAAGCACGCGGCGCGAGTGCGGGGCGAGCCCGGCGGCGGGCCCGCTCACCGATCCGAGTAACTGAAATCCCCCACCGTCCACGCCGTCACGTCCGCGATCGCGACGCGGTACATGCCGCCCGTTTCGGGGATGCCCGTCGTGCCCTGGAGGATCCGGGCGACGTGGAAGTGCAGGTGGGTGGGGTGGGGGTGCTGCGGAAAGCGGGGGGTCGTGAAGGTGCCGGAGAACGCGCCCAGGCTGTCCGAGTCCGTCAGGACCTCGGCCACGCGCTGTCTCCAGACCGCCTCGGGGGCCAGGCGGCCGGTGATCACGGAGCCGCCGGTCACCACCGTCAGGGACATCTGGTTGCTCTGCTCGGACTCCACCGTCGCCGCGACGGCGACCAGCAGTTCGTCAGGGGCATGGTCAGGGGTCGACATGACCGCGGATTTTAGCCCCCGCCACCCCGTCCCGTCCGCCCCTAACTGCCGCGCGCCGCCCCGCCGTTCGACGGCGGGGCGGCGCGGGCGGCAGGCGGACCGCGAGGATCACACGCCCGAGTACGAGTGCTTCCCGCCGAACAGGAAGTTCACGCCGTAGTAGTTGAACAGGTACGCGCCGAACGCCGCCAGCGCGATGTACGCCGCCTTGCGGCCCTTCCAGCCGGCCGTGGCGCGCGCGTGGAGGTAGCACGCGTAGGCGACCCACGTCACGAAGGACCAGACCTCCTTCGGGTCCCAGCCCCAGTAGCGGCCCCACGCGTCGCCCGCCCAGATCGAGCCCGCCACGATCGTGAAGGTCCACAGCGGGAAGACCGCCGCGTTCACCCGGTACGAGAAGCGGTCCAGGCTGGACGCGGCGGGCAGCCGGGCCATGATGTCGTTGCCCATCACCCGCGCCCACAGGACGAGGCGGGAAGAGCCCTCCAGGCTGCGTCCGCTCGCCAGGGTCTTCTCCGCCTCGCCGACCCGGCCCGCCGCGAGCCGTGCCTCGTACCGGTCGCGCAGCAGGTAGACCAGGGACGAGAGCGCGCCCATGTAGAGCACCGCGCCGCAGAAGATCGCGGTGGAGACATGGATCCACAGCCAGTACGAGTGCAAGGCCGGGACCAGCTGGTCGCTGTCGGTGTACAGCCAGGTCGTCGCGACGCCGAGGTCGAGCAGGACGGAGGTGACCAGCGGCAGGCCGAGCCAGCGCACCTTCTTCTTGGCGAGCAGCAGCGCGAGGTACACACCGACGGCCACCGTCGAGAAGGTCGTGGAGAACTCGTACATGTTGCCCCACGGCGCCCGCTGCACCGAGAGCGAGCGGGTGACCACCGCGGCCGCCGCGATGAGGAACGCGAGGACCGTGAGGGAGATGGCGATACGGCCGTACAGGCCGCCCTTCTCGTCGCCGCCGTCGGCGCCGGGGCCGTCCGCGATGTCACGGCTGCCCTCGGTCGCGCGTCCCACGACCTTCGGCCGCTCCAGCACAGCCGTCCCGCCGCCCGCCTGGGCCTTGCGCACCTGAGCCGAGCCCTTCGCCGCGCGGCCCGCGCTCTCACCCTCGGCCACCAGCGCGGCCGCCGTCCGGCCGACCTTGCTGCGGCTGCCGAAAACCCATTCGGCGATATGCGCGAGGAAGGCCAGGGTGTAGACAGCCATTGACGAATAGATCAGCACATTACTGATGTGCGCCAAGTTCTCATTGGCGGCGGCCAGATTCACTTCTCAACCCCTTTGAAGGATTCAGCCTGCGGGCCGGGGACGGACCGCCCCGGGCCTCAGCCTAGCCTCCGCCGTTCACGGCCCGGCAGCCGGGGCCCGGGCCACACCGGGAGCAATGACTGCCTGGTCACGGGGAGTTGGCCGGGCATCGGCCCGACCGCCCGGTATCCCCCGTACACGTAAGCCCCGACAGGCCTCTCGTCAAGCTCCGTACACCTGAGCCAGGTTGACCGACCATCAGACACCGTGATTGAATCGATCAAGATATGCTCGGCATGCATCGATAAACGCATGCGCTTTCATGAGGAACCTGCAAACGGGGGCCAGGTTCCTTTGCAGTGAGCCTTTTTGTTGGTGCCTCCGTTTTGCTTCGGAGGGGACGTCAGGCCGCCGGTACGGCCGTCACCACATGCCAGCAGAAATCGACATGCTCAGCCTGCACGGGTCGCTCGACTCTCCTGTCATCGAATCGATGAACTTCCTCAACGAGATCTCCCAGCGATTTCCCGAGGCGCTTTCCCTCGCCGCCGGGCGTCCGTACGAGGGCTTCTTCGACACGGAGGACGTGCATCGCCATCTCCGTACGTTCGAAGCCCACTTGCGGGCGAAATTCGACGGGGACGAGACCCAGGTGCGCAGAACGCTTCTGCAGTACGGGCGCACCAAGGGCATCATTCACGATCTGATCGCGAAGAACCTCCTCCTCGACGAGAACATCGACATCGACCCGGAGTCGGTGGTCGTGACCGTCGGCTGCCAGGAGGCGCTGTTCCTCACCCTGCGCGCCCTGCGCCGCGACGACAACGACGTCCTGCTCGCCCCGTCGCCCTGTTACGTGGGGGCGAGCGGCGCCGCCGAGCTGGTCGGCATGCGGATCCTGCCGGTCCGGGAGAGCGCCGACGGCGTGGATCTGGACGATCTGGCGCGGGTCGCCGAGGAGGCGAGGGCCGCCGGACTGCGGCCGAGGGCCTTCTATGTGGTGGCCGATTTCGCCAACCCGTCGGGCGCCGGACTGGACCTCGATGCCCGGAAGCGTCTGCTCCGCATTGCCGGGGAGCAGGATTTCCTCGTCCTGGAGGACAATCCGTACGGTCTGTTCCAGGACAGCGAAATCGAGCCACTGCCGACGCTCAAGTCGCTGGACGGCGAGCGCCGACGGGTGGTGTATCTCGGCTCGTTCGCCAAGACCGGCCTGCCCGGCGCCCGGATCGGATACGTCGTCGCCGACCAGCGCACGGTAGGCGCCGACGGGCGCACGGAACTGTTCGCCGATCAGCTCGCGAAGATCAAGAGCATGCTCACCGTGAACACCTCTCCGGTGGCCCAGGCCGTCATCGGCGGGAAGCTCCTTGAGCACGGCCACAGCCTGCGCGCGGCGAATGTCCGGGAAACCGAGCTGTATCAGGGGAATCTGCGGCACGTACTGGGCGAGTTGGCCCGGCAATTCCCCGCCGGGACGCGGCCGCAGGTCACCTGGAACACCCCGGCCGGCGGATTCTTCGTCGTCGTCACCGTGCCCTTCCCGGTCGACGACGCACTTCTTGAGCATTCCGCCCGCGCCCACCGGGTCCTGTGGACCCCCATGCACCACTTCTACGGCGACGGGCAGCCGCGCAACCAGCTGCGCCTGTCGTTCAGTTACCTCTCCCCGGACGAGATCACTCTGGGAATCGACCGGCTCGCGACATTCATTCGCGAACAAAGCGACGTCTAGAACACCGACGTCCACCACACGGAAACGGAATGTCATGAGCAGCCCCTTTGACGGACTCCGCCTCGACCACGTCGGCTTCGCGGTCGGCGATCTCGCCGAGGCGACCGAATTCTTTGTGAACAACTACGGGCTCGGCGTCTACGCGCAGTCGACGCCTTCGGCGGAAGCGGACGCTTCCGTTCGCGCCAACGCCCTCGGACGCCACGCCATCCGCTTCGTCCTGACCGACTCGCGCGGCACCGACCACCCCGCTTCCGCCTATGTGGAGCGCCATGGTGACGGTGTGTCGGACATCGCGCTGAGCGTGGCGGACGCCGCCGCCGCCTTCGCCGAGGCCGTACGGCGCGGGGCCCGGCCGGTGGCCGAGCCGCAGGAGCGCGACGGGGTCGTCACCGCCTCCATCACCGCGTTCGGCGACGTCACGCACACCTTCGTACAGCGTCCGGAGGGCATGAACCCCGCTGTTCTGCCCGGGCTTTCGCCCCTGGACAAGGGCGGGGAAACGACGGGCGCGGCCGCCGCCGGGCTGCACACCGTCGACCACTTCGCGGTGTGCCTGGAGCCGGGCCAGCTGGTGCCGACCGTCGAGTTCTACGAGCGCGTCCTCGACTTCGCCATGGTCTTCACCGAGCGCATCGTCGTCGGCGGCCAGGCCATGGACTCCAAGGTGGTGCAGAGCCGGTCGGGCGCGGTGACGCTCACCCTGATCGAGCCCGACACCTCGCGCGAGCCGGGCCAGATAGACAAGTTCATCAAGGAGCACGGCGGCGCCGGTGTCCAGCACATCGCCTTCGCCACCGACGACATCGTCCGGGACGTGGACCTGCTCGGCGCCGAGGGCCTGGCCTTCCTGAAGACGCCGTCGGCGTACTACGACCAGGTGCCGGACCGGCTCGACCTGCTGCGCCACTCGGTGGACCAGCTGCGGGCGCTGAACATCCTGGTCGACGAGGACCAGGACGGCCAGCTGCTGCAGATCTTCACCAAGTCCGTCCACCCGCGCGGCACCCTGTTCTTCGAGCTCATCGAGCGCCTGGGCGCGCGGACCTTCGGCAGCGGCAACATCAAGGCGCTGTACTCCGCGGTCGAGCTGGAGATGGAGCGGGCAAGCGAGGACGCGGGCAAGTGACCGTCCCTCCGCAGCCCCCGGCACACCGAAGAGCCGCCTGCGTCGCCGACATGGCCCGGCTCGCGGCGGACCGGCTCCCCCGCGACGTCCTCGACTTCGTCGACGGCGGCGCGGGCGACGAGTCCACCCAGGCCGCCAACCGGACCGCCCTCGACGCGGTCCGCCTGGTCCCCCGCGTCCTCGGCACCCGGGGCGGGACCGACACCTCGGGCACCCTGCTGCGCAGTGCGGCCGCGCTGCCGCTGGCGGTGGCGCCGATGGCGTACCAGCGGCTGATGCACCCGGACGGCGAGCTCGCGGCGGCGCGGGCCGCGCGGGACGCCCAAGTCCCGTACATCATCAGCACGTTGAGCAGCTACTCGATCGAGGAGATCGCCGCGGTCGGCGGGGCCGTGTGGTTCCAGCTGTACTGGCTGCACGACCGCGGTGTGGTGCTCGACCTGGTGCGGCGGGCCGAGCGGGCGGGCTGCGAGGCGGTGGTCCTGACCGTCGACGTGCCCCATATGGGCCGCCGCCTGCGCGATGTACGCAACGGGTTCGCGCTTCCCGCCGATGTGACGGCGGCGAACCTCGCCCCGGCGCCGGTCTCGGCCGCGCACGCGAGACAGTCGGGCACCTCGGCCGTCGCCACCCACACCGCGCTCGCCTTCGACCCGGCGATCGGCTGGGAGGAACTGGCCTGGCTGCGCGAGCACACCGAGCTGCCGGTGCTGGTCAAGGGCATCCTGGATCCGCGCGACGCCGTACGCGCGGTGGAGCTCGGCGCCGACGGGGTGATCGTCTCCAACCACGGGGGCCGTCAGTTCGCGGCCGCGCCGCCGAGCGTCACCGCGCTGCCCCCGGTGCTCGACGCGGTCGGCGGACGGTGCTCGGTGCTCCTGGACAGCGGGGTGCGCACCGGTACGGACATCCTGCGGGCCCTCGCCCTCGGGGCCGACGGGGCGCTGTGCGGCCGGCCGGTGCTGTGGGGGCTCGCGGTGGACGGCGAGGCCGGGGCGCGGCAGGTCCTCGACCTGCTCCACACCGAACTGCGGGAGGCTCTCCTGCTGTCCGGCTGCCCCGACCTGGCGGCCGCCCGGGACCTCACCGTCGTGAACATGTGACGTCGAGGCCCCAGGCGGCCGGCGGGCGCTCTGATCAGGCGGCGGTGAGCTGCGGGAACAACCCGACGTTCGCCGCCGCCTTCAGGTAGTCCGCCCCGGCGGTGCCGCCGGTGCCCGGCACCTTGCCGATGATCTTCATCGTGACGCCCCAGTGGGTGCGCTTCATGCCCCGCCAGTTGGCGTCGAGGCCGCGCATCGCGTCCTCCAGGCGGCGGGCGTCCTCGCTCGGCCAGCCGCCCGCCCGCGCCAGGAACGCCTCCTGGAGCGTGGTGTCGAGCGCGAACAGCGGGCCCTTCTCCGGGCGGTGCGCCTCGCCCTCACGCTTGGCGCTCACCGTCTCCACCAGCTGATACGGCCTCGACTGGATGGCGCTGGCGCCGTGCGTGTGGTCCCGGATCACCGCGAAGGACTCCGGCGGCATGGTGGTCAGGACCCGGTACAGCGGCCCCGTCGCCCCCGACAGCCAGGCCGCGGCCTGCTCCAGGACGGCCGCCGCGTCGGCCGGGCGGTCCGCGCGGACCGCCTCGACCGCCGAGGTCAGCGACCTGGCCACCCGGGCGAAGAGCCGCTCGAAGAGCTGGATGGACCGGATGAACATCTGCTCGTCGTGCAGCGTCGTGACCGGCAGCAGGCTGACCTCGACTGCCCGCAGCAGTGCGGGAGTTGCCTGCTCACGGATGGCCGCGACCGCTGCCCTTGCCGCCTCCGGCACCCCGTCGGCCTCGCTCTCGCCGAGCGCGGCGCGCACCGCGTCCAGGGGCGCGGTGTCCGCCAGGGCCAGCGGCGCGTAGTCCGCGAGCCGGGCCAGCGCCTGCCACGCGGCGGTGGTCCGGGTGCGCTGCGCGGCATGCGCCCCGGCCTGCTCCAGAGCGTTGGTCTCCCGCTCGACGACGTCGGCGATCAGCACCGCCGTCAGCACGTCGTCGGCCCGCTCGGCCGCCGCCGGGGTGCCGTCCGTGTCCCAGTGGGCGATCGACATCACGTCGTTGCCCGCGTACGAGACGTAGTTCATGGGGCGGTCGGTGAAGGTCAGCGGCAGCCAGGCGTCGAACAGCCAGGCGTCCGGCGACGACCAGGGCCGCGCCCGGCCCGAACACTCGATCCCGAGCCGGGCCCCGCGCAGCAGCGCGACCAGCTCGTGGGAGACCTCCGCCTTGCCCACCTTCTGGTAGTAGTCCACGACCTCCCGGTACGGAAAGCGGCCGAAGACCTCCGGACCGTCCCCCAGCGCCTCGTGCGACCAGGCGGCGACGGCCTCGACCGCCTGCCGCAACGCCCGTACCCGGTCCAGCCGTGTGCCGCGGCCGAGGGCCGTCCCGCCGACACCGCGAAGCTCGTCCTCGTGGTGTTCGGCGGATCCCCCGACCGACGCCTTCTCCGTCATATACACGCTTTCACCAATTCTTCGACTGCGCCGCTAGGCGCGTTCCGCGCCCATGGCATCGACGAGGCTCTTGGGGCGCATGTCCGTCCAGTTCCGCTCGATGTGGTCCAGGCACGCCTGCCGGGTGTCCTCGCCGAAGGCGCGCTCCCAGCCGGCCGGCACCTCGACGAACGACGGCCAGAGCGAGTGCTGGCCCTCCGCGTTCACCAGGACCAGATAGGTGCCGTTCTCGTCCTCGAAGGGGTTGGTCGCCATGGTGTTTCTCCTTGTTGTGGGTGGGTGTGTCAGCGGGCGGTCGTACGGTCGTCGATCACGCGGGTGATGACGTCGAGGGCGGCGGGCGTGGTCATGCCCAGGTGCGTGCAGTCCACGTCGAACTCATGGATCTCGCCCGTCACATGGGCGTCCCAGGCCTTGACGGCGTACGGGCCGTCGCCCTGGGCGGAGCGGAACGCCAGCACGTCACCACGGAAGACCCCGGGCACGAACTCCCCGGCGATCTTCCGGTTGTTGGCCGCGACCCGGTGCAGCGCCTCGATGCCCTGCTCGCCCAGGTCCGCCAGCGGGCTGTCGTGCTCGCGCAGCAGGGCGGCGACCTCGGCGGTCGTCAGCGGGCCGGCGCGGCCGTCGCGGGCCGCCGGGCCCAGCGCGTCGGCGAGCACGGCCAGGATCTCCTGCCGGAGGTCGCCCTCCGGCGCGCCCTCGGGGCCTTCCGCCGGGTAGGAGTCGAGCAGCGCGAGCAGTTCGACCTCGGCGCCCTCGCTCTGCAGCCGCGCGGCGATCTCGTGCGCCACCAGACCGCCGAACGACCAGCCGATCAGACGGTACGGGCCCTCGGGCTGCACCGCGCGGATGCGGGCGGCGTAGTCCGCGGCCATCGCGGGCAGATCGGCGGCGCAGGCGTCGTCGGGGTTCAGGCCGCGCGCCTGGAGGGCGTACACCCCGGCGTCGGGCCCGAGGCGGGTGATGAAGCCGGTGTAGCACCAGCCGATCCCGACGACCGGGTGGATCAGGAAGTACGGGGTGCCACCGCGCCCGGCGCGCAGCCGCAGCATGGTCTCGAACGGGTCGTCGTCCCCGCCGTCCTGGTGCAGTCGCCGGGCCAGACCCGCGACGGTGGGCGCCTCGAAGACACTGCGGATCGAGGTGGCGGTGCCAAGGTCGGCGCGGACCCGGTTGACCAGGCGCGTGGCGAGCAGCGAGTGGCCGCCCAGCTCGAAGAAGTCGTCGTCGATGCCGACCGAGTCCAGGCCCAGCACCTCCGCGAACAGGGTGCACAGCGCTTCCTCGCGCGCGGTGCGCGGGGTCCGGCCGCCGGTGGTGCGCCCGGCCGTGGCGTCCGGGGCGGGCAGGGCCTTGCGGTCCAGCTTCCCGTTCGGCGTGAGCGGCAGCGCGGGCAGCTCCATGACGACGGCGGGCACCATGTACTCGGGCAGGCGGCCGCGCGTATGCGTCCGCAGCGCCTCGGAGTCGAAGGCGCCACCCGGACCGGGCACCACGTAGGCGACGATCCGCTTGTCGCCGGGCCGGTCCTCGCGGACCACGACCGCCACCTGGGCGACCGCCTCGTGCTCGCTCAACGCGGTCTCGATCTCGCCGAGTTCGATGCGGTGGCCCCGGACCTTGACCTGGTGGTCAGTGCGGCTCAGATACTCCAGCTCACCGTCCGCGCGCCGGCGCACCAGGTCGCCGGTGCGGTACATCCGCGTCCCGGCCGGACCGTGCGGGTCCGCCACGAAGCGGCCCGCCGTGAGGCCCGGCTGGTCCAGATAGCCCCGGGCCAGCCCCTCACCGGCGAGATACAGCTCACCGGGCACGCCGGGGAGCACCGGACGCAACGCACCGTCGAGCACATAGGCGCGGGTGTTGCGGATGGGGCGCCCGATGGTGGGGCCGCCCTCGGCCCCGGCGTCCAGGGTCACGGCGGTCGACCACACGGTCGTCTCGGTCGGGCCGTACAGGTTGGTGGCCTCGACACCCGCCCGCGCCATCCGCTCGGCGAGCGCGGCCGGCAGCGCCTCGCCGCCGACCAGCATCCGCAGCCCCTCGGCGGCCGACGCCCGCTCGGTGAGCAGCGAGTGCCACAGCGTGGGCGTGGCCTGCATGATCGTGGCACCGCTGGCGGCGATCAGATCGGCGAGCGCGGCCGGGTCGAGGATGGTGTCGCGCTCGGCGACCACCACGCTCGCCCCGGCGAGCAGCGGCAGATGCAGTTCCAGGGCGTGGATGTCGAAGGCGACGGTGGTCACCGCGAGCATCCGGTCGGCGGCGGTGAGCGGGAACCTCTCGCCCATCGCGGTGAGGAAGTTGAGCAGACTGCGGTGCTCGACGACGACACCCTTGGGCGCGCCGGTGGAGCCGGAGGTGTAGATCACGTACGCGGGGTGCTCGGGCCGCAGAGGGCCGACCAGCTCCTCGTCGCTCAGATTCTCCGCGCCCAACTCCCGTATTTCTACGTTGAGTTCATCGAGACAGTGAACAGCCGGGCCCTCGGGCAGGCGGGCGGCACCGTCGAGCGTGGTCAGTACGGCCGCCGGACGCGCTCCGGCCAGGATCGCCTCGACGCGGTCCTTCGGGTGGCCGAGGTCGACCGGCAGATAGGCCGCGCCCGTCTTCAGTACGGCCAGCATGGCGACGACCAGGCGCGGCGAGCGCGGCAGGGCGAGCGCGACCACGGTCTCGGGACCGGCGCCCCGGGCCACCAGGAACCGCGCCAGCCGGTTGGCCTCGGCGTTCAGCTCCGCGTACGTGATCACGGACCCGTCGTCCCAGAGGGCCGCGGCCTGCGGGGTGCGCCGCGCCTGTTCCTCGAAGAGGGCGGGCCAGCACCGCGCCGAGGGCTCGGCTGCGGTGTCGTTCCACTCCTCAAGGATCCGGTGCCGCTCGGCCGCATCGAGTACGTCCGTGTGCGCGGCCGGACGGTCCGGCGCCTCCACCAGGGACCGCAGGACGGTACGCAGCCGGTCCGCCCAGCCGAGCGCGATCTCGCCGGTGAACAGGTCGGGCCGGTAGGTCAGGCGCAGCCGGAGCGTGGTGCCCGGCAGCACGGTGAGGGTGAGCGGGTAGTGGGCGGCGCCGCTGCCTTCCGTGCCCGCGATCTCCAGGCCCTGGTAGGCGGGCTTGCCGTCGCCGGACGGGGCCGGGTAGTTCTCGAACACGTACAGCGTGTCGAAGAGTTCACCGCCCGTCCCGCCGAGCTGCTGGATCTCACCGAGGCCCATGTACTCGTACGCGGCAAGCGCCGAGCGCTCGTCCTGGAGGCGGGTCATCAGCGCGATCGCGGACTCTGCGGGGTCCACCCGCACGCGCACCGGGACCGTGTTGGCGAACAGGCCGATCATCGACTCGACGCCCGCGAGCTCGGGCGGGCGGCCCGAGACGGTGGCGCCGAAGACGACGTCGTCGCGGCCGGTGAGCGCCCCGAGCACCTGCGCCCAGGCGCCCTGCACCACGGTGTTCAGGGTGAGGCCGCGCGCACGGGCCAACTCGGCCAGTCTCGCGGTGAGTTCCGCATCCAGCTCGGCTTCGGTCTCCTCGGGCACCACCGTCTCGCGGCCCGCGCCGACCGGGCCGAGCAGCGTCGGCTCCTCCAGGCCCGCGAGGTGGCCGCGCCAGGCCGACTCGGCGTCCGCGCGGTCGCGCTGCGAGAGCCAGCGCAGATAGTCGCGGTAGGGCTGGACCGGCGGCAGCGTGTGGTCGGCGCCGTCGTGCGCGTACATGGTGAACAGCTCGTGCAGCATCAGCGGCACCGACCAGCCGTCGAGCAGGATGTGATGGCTCGTCAGGACGAAGCGGTGCTCGTCCGCACCGAGCTTGACCAGACGGCAGCGGATCAGCGGCGGCTTGCGCAGGTCGAAGCGGGTGTCGCGGTCGTCCGCCAGCACCTCGGCGAGCCGTGCCTCGCGCTCGGCCGGGGCGAGCGCCGACAGGTCGATCTCCTGCCACGGCACCGGCACCCGGTCCGGGACCACCTGCACGGACTCGCCGTTCTTGCGCTGGCGGAAGGCGCCGCGCAGATTGCCGTGCCGGCGCAGCAGCCCGTCGGCCGCCCGGCGCAGGGCGCCCGCGTCCAGGGCGCCGCGCAGGTCGAACACGAACTGGAGGTGGTAGACGTCGGCGCCCTGCTCGTCGTAGAGCGAGTGGAACAGGAATCCCTCCTGCAGGGCCGTCAGCGGCAGCACGTCTTCGATGCGTGCCTTGGCGCGCGTCATTACTGATCCCCGTCCTCGAACATCAAGTCATCGCCGAAATCACCGAACTCGTCGCCGAATTCGTCCTCGAACGCGTCGATCTCGTCCTGGTCGAGCTGGACCAGTTCGAAGTCGGACGCGGTCGCGCCGCCCGCGTCGGCCCGTTCGGCATGCCGGGCCATCGCGGTCAGGGCCCGTACCCAGGCGTCCGCGACGGCGGACACCTCGGCCTCGGTCAGCACGCCGTCCGGCCACGTCCATACGGCGCGCAGCTCGGCGCCGCCGTCCGTGGGCCGGGTCATCGCGTTGACCGTGAGCGGGTTGCGCAGTGGCATCGCGGTCACCGGCAGGGTGTCCGCGCCGCCGTCCCGGACCGCCTCGGGGGCGAGGCCCCAGTCGGCGGAGCGGCCCGAACCGTCGAACCTGCCCAGGTAGTTGAAGCCGATCTGCGGCAGCGGCAGGGCGGCCATCGCCGGTGCCGTCTCCGGGTTGAGATAGCGCAGCAGACCGTGGCCCAGACCCTGGTCCGGCACCGCCCGCAGCTGCTCCTTGGCCCGCTTGAGCACGTCCCCGACGGCCGGGCCCGCCTGCCACAGGTCGTCCCAGTCCACCGCGCCCGGTTCGATCCGGACCGGGTGGACGCTGGTGAACCAGCCGAGGGTGCGGGACAGGTCGACCCCGTCCACCAGCTCCTCGTGGCGGCCGTGGCCCTCGACCTCGACGAGCACCGGCTCGCCCTGCGGCCGGTTGCGGCCCGACAGCGACGCCAGGGCGAGCGCGGTCAGCAGGACGTCGTTGACGCCCGCGTTGTAGGCGGCGGGCACCCGGGTGAGGACCGCCTCGGTGACGCTCGCGGGCAGCGAGACCGTGAGCGAGTGCGCGGTCGCGGTGGTGTCCCGCTCCGGGTCGAGCTCGCGGCTGCCGAGCGGCTGCTCGGGCCGGTCGTGCAGACCGGTCCAGAAGGCCAGTTCGGCCGTACGGGACGGCTTCGCGGCCTCCTCGGCGAGCAGGTTCGCCCAGCGCCGGAACGAGGTGCCGACCCGCTCAAGACGCGGTTCGGCGCCTGCGGCGACCGCGCTCCACGCGGTGCTCAGGTCGTGCAGCAGCACCCGCCACGACACACCGTCCACCGCCAGGTGGTGCACGGTGAGCAGCAGCCGCCCGGACGTCCCGGCGCCCGCGTCGAACCAGACCGCCTGGAAGATCACACCGTCGGCCGGGGCAAGGCGCTCGCCCGCCGCGACGGCCTCCTTGGCCATCAGGGCGCGGGCCGACGCCTCGTCCATGCCGGTCAGGTCGACCCGGCGCAGACAGTCGGCGGCGGACACCTCCCCGACGGGCCGCACCCTCAACCGCCAGGCACTGTCGACGACTTCGAGGCGCAGTACGTCGTGGTGGTCGACGGCGGCCTGAAGGGTCGCCGCGAGTCCCGTCTCGGTGAGTGCGGCCGGGACCTGGAGCAGGACCGACTGGAGCAGCCCGTCCAGGTCGCCGCCGCGCGCCCGCAGATCGTGCACGACCGGCGTGAGCGGGACCTCGCCGACGCCGTCGTCGGCCGGGGCCGACTCGGGCGCGGTGACCTCCCCGGCCACGGCCGCGAGTTCGGCGAGCGTCCGGGTGCGGAAGACGTCCTTCGGGGCGAGTTCGAGACCGGCCGCGCGGGCCCGGCTGGCCAGCTGGATCGAGCCGATGCTGTCGCCGCCGAGCTCGAAGAAGTTGTCCTGGACGCCGACCGCCTCAAGGCCCAGGACCTCGGCCACCAGGCGGCACAGCACCTCTTCCTGCTCGGTGCGCGGGGCGCCGCCGTTCCCGGCCTCGGACTTGAAGACCGGGGCGGGCAGCTTGGCCCGGTCGAGCTTGCCGTTGGGGGTCAGCGGCAGCTCGTCGAGCGCCACGACCGCCGCCGGGACCATGTACTCGGGCAGCACCTCGGCCGCGTGCGCGCGCAGCTCGGCCGCGTCCACTCCCCGTACGGAATCCGCCGGTACGACATAGGCGACGAGCCGCTTGTCGCCCGGCCGGTCCTCGCGGACGACGACCGCGCTCTGCGCGACCGTGGCGTGCCGGGTGAGCGTCGCCTCGACCTCGCCGGGCTCGATACGGAAGCCGCGCACCTTGACCTGGTCGTCGGCGCGGCCGATGAACTCCAGGGCGCCGTCGTGCCGCCAGCGCGCCAGGTCGCCGGTGCGGTACATCCGCGAGCCCGCGGGCCCGTACGGATCGGCGACGAACCGCTCGCCGGTGAGCGCGGCCCGGTCGAGGTAGCCCCGGGCAAGGCCCGCGCCCGCGATGTACAGCTCGCCCACCGCGCCGACCGGCACCGGCGCGAGCGCCGCGTCCAGTACGTAGGTGCGGGTGTTGGCCATCGGCCGCCCGATCGGCAGCCGGTCGCCCAGCTCGTCCGCCGCGCCCACCAGGTGGTTGGTGGCGCACAGGGTGATCTCGGTGGGCCCGTACAGATGCCGTACGACGACGTGCGGCGCGGCGCGCAGCACGCTCTCGACGGCCGCCACCGACACCACGTCACCGCCGGTCAGGATCTCCTTGACGCCGCCGAGGGCGTCGCCCAGGTCGTCGGCGACGACCCGGAAGAGTCCGGCCGTGAAGTGCACGCCGGTGATGGACTCGTCGACGATCAGCCGCTTGAGCTCGGCGATGTCCAGCTCGCCGGGCGGCGCGAGCACGACGCGGCCGCCCGCGAGCAGCGGCACCCACAGCTCGTAGTTGGAGATGTCGAAGGCGTACGGGGCGTGCATCAGCACCTGCTGATGGCGGTCCCCCTCCGCCCAGGACGGGTCCAGGGCGAGTTCGAGCAGCGCGCGATGGCTGATCGCGATGCCCTTGGGCTTACCGGTCGAACCGGAGGTGTGCATGACGTACGCGAGCGCGTCGGGCCGCATCGGCGGCACGTCCGGGGCCGTGTCGGCGGGCTCGGCCTCGTCGGCGAGGACCACATGGTCGGCGTCGGGCAGGCCGCGCTCACGCCAGGCGTGGTCCGTGACGAGCACCCGGGCGCCGGAGCCGTGCAGCACCTCCCGCATGCGCTCGTCCGGGTAGCTCTCGTGCAGCGGGGCGTAGGCGGCGCCCGCCTTGAGGATGCCGAGCAGGGCGACCACCAGATCGGCGGAACGTTCCAGCAGAACGGCCACGCGGTCCTCGGGGCGCACCCCGAGGCCGACCAGGTGGTGCGCGAGCCCGTTGGCCCGGCGGTCGAGCTCGCCGTAGGTCAGATGCAGCGAGCCGGAGGTGACGGCGACCGCGTCGGGGCTGCGGCGGGCCAGCTCCTCGAAGGTGGCGTGCACCGTCGAGTCGAGCCCCGCGACGGCCACTTCGGTGGCGTTCCACTCGCTGAGCACCTGGTGGCGCTCGTCGGCCCCGAGGATGTCGACCAGGGCGAGCGGCCGGTCCGGGTCGGTGACGGCCGCGTGCAGCAGCCGCCCGAGCCGGGCCGCGATGAGCTCCGCGCTCGCGTGGTCGAACAGGTCGGTGCTGTATTCGAGCATGCCCCGGACGCCGTCCGCGCCCTCCTGAAGGCTCAGCGACAGATCGAACTTGGCGACGCCGATGTCGACCGGCTCACCCGCGATGGTGAGCCCGGGCAGTTCGAGGGAGACCTCGGGCGTGTTCTGGAAGGCGAGCAGCACCTGGAAGAGCGGGTGCCGAGCGCGGGATCGAGCGGGGTTCACCAGCTCGACCAGCCGCTCGAACGGCACGTCCTGGTGCGCGTACGCCGCAAGATCCGCCGTCCGCACCCGCGAGACCAGCTCACGGAAGGTCGGCTGACCCGACACGTCCGTACGCAACACGAGCGTGTTCGTGAAGAACCCGATCAGATCGTCGAGGGCTTCATCGGTGCGTCCGGCGATCGGGCTGCCGATCGGAATGTCGTCACCGGCACCGAGACGGTTGAGCAGCGCGGCCAGAGCGGCCTGCACCACCATGAACACGGACGTGGACGACTCACGGGCGAACTCGGTGATGCGTCCGTGCAGTTCGGCGTCCCAGTCCACCGACACCCGCCCACCGACATGGCTCGACTCCGCCGGGCGCGGCCGGTCGGTGGGCAGCTCCAGCTCGTCGGGCAGACCCGCCAACGCGTCCTGCCAGAAGGCGAGTTGACCGTGCGCGAGGCTGTCCGACTCGCTCTCGTCGCCGAGGAGTTCACGCTGCCAGAGCGCGTAGTCCGCGTACTGGACGGGCAGCGGCTCCCACTGCGGGGCCCGACCCTCAAGACGGGCCGCGTACGCCGTGCCCAGGTCGCGGGCCAGCGGCGCCATCGACCAGCCGTCGCCCGCGATGTGGTGCAGCGAGATGGCGAGGACGTGGTCGCTCTCGTCGACGGTGAACAGCGAGGCCCGTACGGGTATCTCGCGCGACAGGTCGAAGCCCGCGCTCGCGGCCGTCTTCAGGAGGCCGGGCAGCGCCTGCTCGTCGGCCCGTACGAAGGACAGCGAGAAGGCCGCCTCGGCCGGGGCCAGGATGCGCTGCTCGGCGCGCCCGTCGGACTCGACGAACACGGTACGCAGCGACTCGTGCCGGGCGACCACATCGGCCAGCGCCGCCTGGAGGGCGTCGCCGTCCACGGTGCCGGTCAGGCGCAGCACGACGGGCATGTTGTAGAGCGCGTCCGCGTCGTGGAGCTGGCTGAGCATCCACAGGCGGTGCTGGGCGAAGGAGAGCGGCAGCGGGTCGGGCCGGTCCTTCGGCTCCACCGCCGGGCGGGCCGACTCCGCGTCGTCGCAGGCCACGGCGAGGCCGAGCACGGTCGGGGTCTCGAAGAGGGTCGCCAGCGGGAGTTCCACGCCGAGCACCGAACGGATGCGGCTGACCAGCCGCGTCGCGAGCAGCGAGTGGCCGCCCAGCTCGAAGAAGCTGTCGTCGATACCGACCCGGGTCAGTCCCAGGACCTCGGCGAACAGACCGCACAGCACCTCTTCGCGCGGAGTGCGCGGCGCACGACCCGACACCACCGTGTCGAAGTCCGGCGCGGGCAGCGCCTCGCGGTGCACCTTGCCGGTCGGCGACAGCGGGATGGCGGCCATCGCGACGACGGCGGCCGGGACCATGTACTCGGGCAGCGCGCCCGCGACATGCGCCCGCAGCTCGGCCGCGTCGACACCTCGTACGGAATCCGTCGGCACGACGTACGCCACCAGGCGCTTGTCCCCCGGCCGGTCCTCGCGTACGACGACGGCGGCCTGGGCGACCGAGGCGTGCCGGTCGAGTACGGCGGCGATCTCGCCCGGCTCGATGCGGAAGCCCCGCACCTTCACCTGGTCGTCCGCACGCCCCAGATACTCCAGCTCACCGTCCGCGTTCCACCGCACCAGGTCACCCGTGCGGTACATCCGCTCACCCGGCGCCCCGAACGGGCACGCCACGAAGCGGTCGGCGGTCAGGTCCGGCCGGTTGAGATAGCCGAGCGCCACGCCGTCGCCCGCGAGGTAGAGCTCTCCCATGACCCCGGCCGGAACCGGCTCCAGGCCCGAACCCAGCACGTACGCACGGGTGTTGGGGATGGGGCGGCCGATCGGCGCGGAGATGGCACCGGTCAGCGGGGCGCTGAGGGTGGCGCAGACGGTCGACTCGGTCGGGCCGTACGCGTTGAGCATGGTCCGGCCGGCCGACCAGCGCGCGGTCACCTCGGGCGGGCACGCCTCGCCGCCGGTGATCAGCCCGCGCAGGGTGGGCACGGTCTCGGGGTCGAGGGTCGCGACGAAGGCGGGCGGCAGCATGGCGTGCGTGACGCCGGTCTCCGCCATGAGCCGTACGACCGCGTCGCCGATGACCTGCTCCGGGCGCGGCATCACCAGAGTGGCACCGGCAAGCAGGGTCATGACCAGCTCACCGGCCGAGGCGTCGAAGCTGAGCGAGGCGAACTGGAGCACCTTCGACTCTGTGTCCACACCCAGCGCGTCCTGGTGCGAGACGGCGAGGCTGGCGAGGCCCCGATGGGTGACCAGGACGCCCTTCGGCTTGCCGGTCGAGCCGGAGGTGTAGACGACGTACGCGGGGTGGCCGGTGCGGAGCGGGGAGACGCGGTCGGCGTCGGTCAGATTCGTATCCGACCCTGTCGTGCACTCCTCGTCGTCCAGGCGCCAACGCGGTACGTCGTCCGGGACACGGCTGCCCGCGTCGCCGACGGTGAGCAGGCCCAGGGGCGCGGCGTCCGCGCACATGTAGGCGGCGCGCTCGGCCGGGTAGTCCGGGTCGATGTTGAGGTAGGCCGCACCCGCCTTGACCACGGCCAGGGCGGCGAGCACCAGCTCGGCCGACCGGGGCAGCGCCAGCGCCACCACGGTGTCCGGCCGTACCCCACGCTCGACCAGACGGCGGGCGAGCCGGTTGGCACGCGCGTTCAGCTCGGCGTAGCTGAGCGCCTCGCCGTCGTGCAGCACGGCCGTGGCCTCGGGCGTCCGGGCGACCTGCGCCTCGAACAGCGCGGGCAGCGTCGCCGGGGCTATCGGCTCGCCGTTGGTGTTCCAGTCGGTGAGGACGCGCCGCCGCTCGTCCGCGTCGAGGACGTCGACGCGGCTGACCGGGCGGTCCGGGTCGCCGACCACCGCGTGCAGCAGGCTGTGCAGTCGCTGCGCGAGACCGTTGGCGGTGTCCTCGTCGAAGAGGTCGCCGCTGAATTCGAGGACGCCGTCCATACCGGTCGCGTCGGCCTGCTCGCGCAGGCTGAAGACCAGGTCGAACTTGGCGACGTCCGTGCCGACCGGCTCGGCCCCGATGGTGAGTCCGGGCAGTTCGAGGTGGACCTCGGGCGTGTTCTGGAAGACCAGCATGACCTGGAAGAGCGGGTGCCGGGCACGCGAACGGGCCGGGTTGACCAGCTCGACCAGCCGCTCGAAGGGAACGTCCTGGTGCGCGTAGGCCGCGAGGTCCGCCTTGCGTACCCGCGAGACCAGCTCACGGAAGGTGGGCTGCCCGGACACATCCGTACGCAGCACCAGCGTGTTGGTGAAGAACCCGACGAGGTCATCGAGTGCTTCGTCCGTACGCCCCGCGATCGGGGTGCCGATCGGGATGTCCTCGCCCGCGCCGAGCCGGTTCAGGAGCGCGGCGAGCGCGGCCTGGACGACCATGAAGACGGAGGACGACGACTCGCGGGCGAACTCCGCCAGTTTGCCGTGCAGTTCCGCGTCCCACGTGAACGGAACCATGCCACCCTTGTGGCTGGCGACGGCGGGGCGGGTGCGGTCGGTCGGCAGGTCGAGCTCTTCGGGCAGAGCCGCCAACGCGTCCTGCCAGAAGGCGAGTTGGCCGTGCGCGAGGCTGTCCGACTCGCTCTCGTCGCCGAGGAGTTCACGCTGCCAGAGCGCATAGTCCGCGTACTGGACCGGCAGCGGCTGCCAGTCGGGAGTACGGCCGTCACACCGGGCCGCGTACGCCGTCCCCAGGTCGCGTGCCAGCGGCGCCATCGACCAGCCGTCGCCCGCGATGTGGTGCAGCGATACGAGGAGTACGTGTTCGGTGTCGCCGAGCGCGAACAGGAACGCCTTCAGGGGGATGTCGCTCGACAGGTCGAAGCCCGTCTTCACGGCCGCGTCGAGGAGGTCAGGGAGCGCCCGCTCGTCGGTTTCCGTGACCGGCAGCGATACCTCACAGGAGCCGAGGACGACCTGGCGGGCCTCGCCGTCCACGTCCGGGAAGACCGTACGCAGCGACTCATGGCGGTCGACGACGTCGGCCAGCGCCAACTCCAGGGCGGAGCGGTCGAGTTCACCCGTGAGCCGGAGCACCATCGGCATGTTGTAGAGCGCGTCCACGCTCTCCAGGCGGTTGAGGAACCACAGCCGCCGCTGGGCGAAGGAGAGCGGGACGGCGTCGGGCCGGTCCATCGGGACCAGCGCCGGACGCGCCGCTTCGGCCTCGGCCGAGATCGCGGCCAGACCCGCCACGGTCGGCGTCTCGAACAGCGCCGACAGCGCCAGCTCGATGCCGAGCACCGAACGGATGCGGCTCACCAGGCGCGTGGCCAGCAGCGAGTGACCACCGAGGTCGAAGAAGCTGTCGTCGATGCCGACCCGGTCGACGCCGAGGACCTCGGCGAACAGACCGCACAGGACCTCTTCACGCGGGGTGCGCGGCGCACGACCCGACACCACGGCGTCGAAGTCCGGCGCGGGCAGCGCCTTGCGGTCCAGCTTGCCGTTCGGGGTGAGCGGCAGCGCGTCGAGGGCGACCACGGCCGACGGAACCATGTACTCGGGCAGCGCACCCGCGACATGCGCCCGCAGCTCGGCCGCGTCCACGCCACGTACGGAGTCCGTCGGCACGACGTACGCCACCAGGCGCTTGTCCCCCGGCCGGTCCTCTCGTACGACGACGGCAGCCTGCGTCACCGACGGATGACGGCCCAGGACCGCCGCGATCTCGCCCGGCTCGATACGGAAGCCCCGCACCTTCACCTGGTCGTCCGCACGCCCCAGATACTCCAGCTCGCCATCCGCGTTCCACCGCACCAGGTCACCCGTGCGGTACATCCGCTCACCCGGCGCGCCGAACGGGCACGGCACGAAGCGCTCGGCCGTCAGGCCCGGGCGGCGGAGGTAGCCGCGCGCCACACCGTTGCCCGCCACGTACAGCTCGCCGGGCACCCCGGCCGGAACCGGCTGGAGGCCCGAACCGAGCACGTACAGACGGGTGTTGGCGAGCGGGCGGCCGACCGGCAGCGGGCCTTCGGCCGGGGTCGTGCCCGGCTCGACGCGGTGTTCGGTGGCGCTGACCGTGGTCTCGGTCGGGCCGTAGACATTGCGTACGGTCACGTCCGGGTGCGCGGCGCGCCAGTCGCGCAGCGCCTCGGCGGTCAGCGGCTCGCCCGCGAGCAGCAGGTCGGCCGTGGGCGAGGCGTGCCCGGGCAGGGCCTGGAGGATCGGCAGATGGCTGGGGGTCGCCTTGAGCAGGGTCGGCGCGGTGGCCGGGAGTTCGCCCTCGTCGAGGCGGCCCACGACGACGCAGCCGCCCACCGTCAGCGGCGTGAGCAGCGCGGTGACCGTCATGTCGAAGGACACCGACGAGTGCAGCAGGGCGGACCCGCCCGCGCTCGGGTAGCTGCGGCCGGCCCACTCCAGGTAGTCGACGAGGTTGCGCTGTTCCACCACGACGCCCTTGGGCGTGCCGGTGGAACCCGAGGTGTAGATGACGTACGCCGGGTGGTGCGGCCGCAGCGGACGGATACGGTCCGCGTCGGTCGGGTTCTCGGCGACGGGTTCCACACTGTCCGCGAAGACACGCGCGACGCCGTCGAACTCCTCCCGTCCCTCGACCGCGTCCCGCGTCGTCAGGAGCCGCACGGGCGCGGCGTCGCGCAGCATGTACGCGATGCGGTCGGCCGGGTAGTCGTGGTCGACCGGGAGGTACGCGGCCCCGGACTTGAGCACGCCGAGCAGCGCGGCGAGCAGGCGCGGCGAAGGCCGCATGGCCACCGCCACCAGGTCCTCGGGGCCGACGCCCTGCGCGGTCAGCTCCCGCGCCACACCGTTGGCCAGCGCGTTCAGCTCGGCGTACGTGAGGGTGTCCTCACCCTGCCGGGCAGCGGGCGCGTCCGGGGTCCGGGCGGCCTGCCCCTCGAAGAGCTCGGGCAACGTGGTGTGGGCCACCGCACTCTCTGTGGCGTTCCACGCCGTCAGGACACGCTGCCGCTCGTCCGCACCCAGGATGTCGACCCGGCTGACCGGCCGGTCCGGGTCCGACAGCAGCGCCCGCAGCATGTGTTCCAGCCGCGCGGCGATCCCCGAAGCGGTGTCGCGGTCGAAGAGGTCCCCGTTGAATTCAAGGGTGCCGCCGATCCCGGCCGGACCCTGATTGCCGTGCTGTTCCCGCACGTTGAACGACAGGTCGAACTTGGCGACGCCCGTGTCGACCGGCTCGACCCCGATGGTGAGCCCCGGCAGTTCGAGATGGACCTCGGGCGTGTTCTGGAAGGCGAGCAGCACCTGGAACAGCGGGTGCCGGGCCCGCGAACGAGCCGGGTTGACCAGCTCCACCAGCCGCTCGAACGGCACGTCCTGGTGCGCGTACGCCGCAAGATCCGCCGTCCGTACGCGGGAGACCAGCTCACGGAAGGTGGGCTGACCCGACACATCCGTACGCAACACCAGCGTGTTCGTGAAGAACCCGATCAGATCGTCGAGAGCTTCATCCGTACGACCCGCGATCGGGCTGCCGATCGCGATGTCCTCGCCCGCGCCGAGACGGTTGAGGAGCGCGGCCAAAGCAGCCTGCACAACCATGAACACCGAGGACGACGACTCCCGCGCGAACTCGGTCAGCCCACGGTGCAGTTCGGCGTCCCAGTCCACCGACACGCGGCCACCGGCGTGGCTGGCCACGGCCGGGCGGGGGCGGTCGGTCGGGAGCGTCAGCTCTTCCGGGAGCTCGGCCAACGCCTGCTGCCAGAAGTCGAGTTGGCGGTGGGCGAGGCTGCCCTGCTCGCTCTCGTCGCCGAGCAGGTCGCGCTGCCACAGCGCGTAGTCCGCGTACTGGACGGGCAGCGGCTCCCACTGCGGGGCCCGGCCCTCAAGACGGGCCTTGTACGCCGTGCCCAGGTCGCGCGCCAGCGGTGCCATCGACCAGCCGTCGCCCGCGATGTGGTGCAGCACCATCAGGAGTACGTGCTCGTTCTCGCCGAGCGAGAAGAGCGCGGCGCGGACCGGCAGGTCGCGGGAGAGGTCGAACGGCTGCTTGGCGGCCGCGTCGAGGAGCGCGGGGAGTCCCTGCTCGTCGGTCGTCGTGATCGGCAGCGGTATCTCGCACGTGCCGAGGACGACCTGGCGGGCCTCGCCGTCCACGTCCGGGAAGACCGTACGCAGCGACTCATGGCGGCCGACCACATCACCGAGCGCGGCCCGCAGGGCGTCGCCGTCCACGGTGCCGGTCAGACGCAGCACCAGCGGCATGTTGTAGAGCGCGTCCACGCTCTCCAGGCGGTTGAGGAACCACAGCCGCCGCTGGGCGAAGGAGAGCGGCACCGACTCCGGGCGCTCGCGCGACTCCAGCGCGGGGCGTGCGGAGTCCGCCTCAGCCGTGATCCCGGCCAGACCGGCGACCGTCGGCGTCTCGAACAGCGCCGACAGCGCCAGCTCCACACCGAGGACCGAACGGATGCGGCTCACCAGACGGGTGGCCAAAAGGGAATGCCCGCCCAGCTCGAAGAAGCTGTCGTCGATACCGACCCGGTCGACGCCGAGGACCTCGACGAACAGGCCGCACAGCACCTCTTCACGCGGGGTGCGCGGCGCACGACCCGACACCACCATGTCGAAGTCCGGCGCGGGCAGGCCCTTGCGGTCCAGCTTGCCGTTCGGGGTGAGCGGCAGCGCGCCGAGGGCCACGATCGCCGCCGGAACCATGTACTCCGGCAGCACCCGGGCCACCTGCGCCCGCAGCTCGGCCGTGTCCACACCTCGCGCGGAGTCCGTCGGCACGACGTACGCCACCAGCTGGCCGGGGCGGTCCGCGCGGGTCACCACGGCGGTCTGGGCAACACCAGCCTGCGCGCCCAGCACGGACTCGATCTCGCCGAGCTCCACCCGGTGGCCACGGATCTTGACCTGTTCGTCGGCGCGGCCCAGATATTCCAGCGTGCCGTCGGCCCGGCGCCTGGCCAGGTCGCCGGAGCGGTACATCCGCTCGCCCGGCGCCCCGAACGGGCACGCCACGAAACGCTCGGCCGTGAGACCCGCGCGGCCCAGATAGCCGCGCGCCACACCGTCGCCCGCGAGATAGAGCTCTCCCGCGACACCCACCGGAACGGGCCGCAGCCGCTCGTCCAGGACGTACGCGCTCATATTGGTGACCGGCGTGCCGATCGGCGGCCGCTGGTCGCCACAGAGCGCGCCGCTCATGGTGACGCAGACGGTGATCTCGGTGGGGCCGTACGCGTTGATCATCCGGCGGCCGGGCGACCAGCGGGCCACCAGCTCTCCGGACGAGGCCTCGCCGCCGACGAGCAGCGTGCTCACCGTGGGCAGGTCCGTCGGCGCCAGGACGTCGAGCACGGACGGCGGCAGCAGCAGATGGCTGACCTGGTGCTTCGCGGCGAGCTCCACCAGCGGTGCGCCGGGCCGGAGTTGGTCGGGCGAGGCGAGGACGAGAGTGGCGCCGGAGAGCAGCGCCATGGCGAACTCCCAGAAGGCCGCGTCGAAGCTCAGCGAGGCGAACTGGAGCACCCGGTCACCGGGGCCGACTTCCAGGAGCCCGTCGGCGTCGAGGAGTCCGGCGACACCGGTGTGGGTGCACACCACTCCCTTGGGGCGGCCGCTGGAGCCCGAGGTGTAGATGATGTAGGCCGCGTGGGCGGGGTGCAGCGGGCTGCGGCGTTCGGCGTCGGTGACGTCGTGGGACGGGAGGTCGGCCGCTGCTTCCTGGTCCAGTTCCAGGTACGCGGTGCCGTCCGGCAGCCCGGCCGTCGCGCCCCGGTCGACCAGGGTGAGGGTGGGTCGCCCGTCGGTGAGCAGATACGCGATGCGCTCGGCCGGGTAGGCGGGATCGACCGGGAGATAGGCGGCGCCGGCCTTCAGTACGGCGAGCACCGCGACGGGCAGTTCGGCGGAGCGCGGCAGCATCAGCGCCACCGTGTCCTCGGCGCCGATGCCACGCCCGATGAGCAGTCGGGCCAGCCGGTTGGCGCGGCTGTTCAGCTCCTCGTACGAGAGGGTGGTGTCGCCGAAGACGACGGCGGGCGTGCCCGGGGCGGCGGCTGCCCGGGCCTCGAACAGCTCGGGGATGGTGAGGGCCGGGATGTCCTTGCGGGTGTCGTTCCACCCGTCGGTCAGCTGGATGCGCTCGGCGTCCGTCAGCAACTCCAGGTCGCCGATGGGCAGTTCGGGTTTCGCGGCCGCCGCCAGGAGCAGGCGCGTCAGCCGGGCCGTCATCAGCTCGACGGTGTCCCGGTCGAACAGGTCGGTGCTGTACTCGACGAAGCCTTCGAGCCCGGCCGGGGAGCCGTCGGCGCCGCGCGTCTCGGTGAGGCTGAGCGACAGGTCGAACTTGGAGCCGCCGGGGTGGACCCCGTACCGGTCGAGCTCCAGGCCGGGCAGCTCCATCGTGGAGCCCGGGGTGTTCTGGAGGGCGAGCAGGATCTGCACCAGGGGCTGCCGGTTGGCGGAGCGCACCGGGTTCAGCACCTCGACCAGGCGCTCGAACGGCAGGTCCTGGTGGGCGTAGGCGGCCAGGTCGGCGGCGCGCACCCGGTCGACGAGCTCGGCGAAGCCGGGGTTGCCGGAGGTGTCGGTGCGCAGTACGAGGGTGTTGACGAAGAAGCCGACCAGATCGTCGAGGGCTTCGTCGGTGCGTCCGGCGATGGGGCTGCCGACGGGGATGTCGTCGCCCGCGCCGAGCCGGGTGAGCAGGGCGGCGAGACCGGCCTGGAGCACCATGTAGAGGGTGGCGCGGCGCTCTCCCGCGAGGGCGAGCAGCGCCTGGTGGAGCTCGGCGTCGAGGTGGACGGGCAGGGCCACGCCCTGGTGGCTGGCGACGGCGGGGCGGGGCCGGTCGGCGGGCAGGTCGAGCTCTTGCGGCAGCGCCGCCAACGCGCCCTTCCAATAGGCCAGTTGCTCATGCGCGAGGCTCGCCGGGTCGTTCTCGTCGCCGAGAAGGTCGCGCTGCCACAGCGCGTAGTCCGCGTACTGCACGGGCAGCGGACGCCACTCGGGCGTACAGCCGTCGATGCGGGCGGTGTACGCGGCGGCCAGGTCCTGGGCCAGCGGCGCCATGGACCATTCGTCACCGGCTATGTGGTGCAGAACGAGAGCGAGTACGTGCTCGCGCTCGCCCAGCGAGAACAGGGTCGCGCGCACGGGGATCTCGCGGGCCAGGTCGAAGACCGTGGCCGCCGCCGCGTCGAGCAGCGCGGGCAGCGCCTCTTCGTCGGCGTCGACGACCGGCAGCGGCACCTCGCAGGCACCGAGGACGACCTGGCGGGCCTCGCCGTCCACGTCCGGGAAGACCGTACGCAGCGACTCATGGCGCTCGACCACATCGGCGAGCGCCGACTCCAGGGCGCCACGGTCGAGTTCACCGGTGAGCCGCAGGGCCAGCGGCATGTTGTACGTCGAGCCGCCGCCCTCGACCTGGTCGAGGAACCACAGCCGCTGCTGTGCGAAGGAGAGCGGCACGGCGTCGGGCCGCCGCATCGGCACCAGGGCGGGGCGTACGGACGCGGCCTGCGAGAGCTGGGACGCCAGCCCCGCGACCGTCGGCGACTCGAAGAGCGTGCCCAGCTGGATCTCGGTGCCGAGCTCGGCGCGTACGCGTACGGCGAGACGGGTGGCGAGCAGCGAGTGGCCGCCGAGGTCGAAGAAGCTGTCGTCGATGCCGACCCGCTCGACGCCGAGGACCTCGGCGAAGAGGCGGCAGAGGATCTCCTCCTGGGCGTTGCGCGGCGCGCGCCCGGAGTCGTCGCCCTCGAACGTCGGCGCGGGCAGGGCGCGTTGGTCCAGCTTGCCGTTGGGGGTGAGCGGGAGCACGTCGAGGGACACCACGGCGGCGGGCACCATGTACGAGGGCAGCGACTCGCCCGCGTACGCGCGCAGCTCCGCCGGGTCCATCGCGCCGTCGCGCAGCACGGCGTAGGCGACGAGGCGCTTGTCGCCGGGCCGGTCCTCGCGGACGACGACCGCGACCTGGGCGACCTTCGGGTGGCGCGCGAGCACGGACTCGATCTCGCCGAGCTCGATACGGAAGCCGCGGATCTTCACCTGCTGGTCGGCGCGGCCCTCGTAGGCGAGCAGGCCGTCGGCGGTCCAGCGGGCGAGGTCGCCGGTGCGGTACATCCGGCTGCCGCTGGGGCCGTACGGGTTGGCCACGAAGCGGTCGGCGGTCAGGCCCGGCCGGTTGAGATAGCCGCGGGCCAGACCGTCACCGGCCACATACAGCTCGCCGGTCGCGCCGGGCGGCACCGGGCGCAGGGCCGCGTCCAGGACGTAGGCGCGCAGGTCGGCGAGGGCGGGGCCGACGGTGCTGCCGTTGTCGCTCGCCGCGCTCTCGCGGGTGAACGCCTGCTGGGTGACGTGCACGGTCGTCTCGGTGATGCCGTACATGTTGACCAGCGTCGGCCGGTCGTCGGGGTGCCGGTCGTACCACTCGCCGAGCCGGCCCGGGGCCAGCGCCTCGCCGCCGAACACGACGTAGCGCAGGGCGAGTTCGCTGTCGGGCTGGCGCTGGTCGGCCTGGATCAGCTGGTAGAACGCCGACGGGGTCTGGTTGAGGACGGTGACGCGCTGCTCGGCGAGCAGGGCGCGGAACGCCTCGGGCGAGCGCGAGACGGTGTGCGGCACGACGACCAGGCGGCCGCCGTACAGCAGCGCGCCCCACAGCTCCCAGACCGAGAAGTCGAAGGCGTACGAGTGGAACAGCGTCCAGACGTCCTGCTCGCCGAAGCCGAACTGGTCGGCGGTGGCGGAGAAGAGCCGGGTGACGTTGGAGTGCGGGATCACCACACCCTTCGGGCGGCCCGTGGAGCCGGATGTGAAGATCACATACGCGGGGTGGTCGGCCCGCAGCGGCGTCGTGCGGTCGGCGTCCGTGGGGTTCTCGGAGCGGCCCTCGTTCCTGGCGGCGGCGACGTCCGGGACGCCGTCGAGGACGAGGACGGGACCGGCCTCCTCCATCACGGCGGCGCGGCGCGCGGCCGGGGCGTCTGGGTCGACGGGCAGATATCCCGCGCCGGACTTGAGCACGGCGAGGACCGCCACGACCAGCTCGGCGGAGCGCGGCAGGACCAGGCCGACCAGCTGCTCGGGCCCGGCGCCCTGGGCGATGAGCCGGTGGGCGAGCCGGTTGGCCCAGGCGTTCAGCTCCGCGTACGTGAGGGTCGTGCCCTCGTACACCACCGCGACCGCGTCGGGGGTGCGGCGGGCCTGGGCCTCGAACCAGGCGGGGATGGTGCCCGCGTCGAGAGCGGTGGCCGTGGGGTTCCACTCGGTCAGGACGCGGTGGCGCTCGTCCGCGTCCATCACGTCGACCGAGCCGATCGCCCGCGCGGGGTCGGCGGTCAGGGCGCGCAGATAGGCGACGAAGCGGCGGCCGTGGCCGTCGATGTCCTCGGCGCCGTACGCGGCGGTGTTGCCCGCGATCCGCACCCCGATGCCGTCCTCGCCCGAGCCGCCCTCGAAGACGATCACCAGGTCGTCGACGGGGCCGCTGGGCATGCCGTGGGCGGCCGCCGTGCAGGGGCCGAACCGCAGCCCCTCGTCGAGCGGAAGGAAGTTGATGGAGGGGCCGAACATACGGCGCGAGTGGCCGCCGAGCCCGAGGTCCTTGCGCAGGTCCTCGCCCCGGTAGCGCTGGTGGCGCAGCAGGCCGCGCATCTCCTGGCCGACGTGCCGGTGCAGATCGATGAAGGACATCTCGGAGCGTACGGCGAGGCGCAGCGGCAGGACGTTGGAGGCCATGCCGGGGGTGGCCTGGGTGACCGAGGTCAGACGGCCGGTGACGGGGAAGCCGAGGACGACGTCGGCCGCGCGCGTGAAGTGGCGCAGATACGCCGCCGCGGCGGCCGTGAGGGTCACCTGCCAGGTCGAGCGGGCCTCGCGGGCGAGCCGCTTGATCTCGGCGAAGTACTCGGGCTCCAGCCACGCCTCGTACCGCTTGGACTCGGCCCACAGACCGGTGGCGCGGTCCGGGAGATTCAGGATCTCGGGGTCGTCGCCGAACCGTTCGAGCCAGTAGTCGTGGTCCCGCGTACTGCGTTCGCTCCCGGTGTACTTCTCGTGCTCGGCGACGAACTCGGCGAGCGGGGAGAACGAAGTGAGGGGAATCTCTTCTTCCGCCACGAGTGCGGTGTAGCAGTCGGCGACGCGCTGCACGAGGAGGTTGAACGCATAGGCATCACAGACGATGTGATGCGTCCTCATGTACCAGAAGAAGCGGTCCGGGGCGACCTGGAACAGCATCTGCACGAACAGCGGGCCGTTTTGCAGGTCAAAGGGCTTGTCGAGGTCTTCCTGCATGGCCGCGAAGGCCGCCGCGCGCGGGTCGCTCTCGCTTGTCAGGTCCACGTGCGGCAGCGGCCAGTCGCGCCACTCGCGCACCGACTGCCGTGGTACGCCGTCGACTTCGGTGAAGACGGCCCGCAGCGCCTCGGCCTCGTCGATCGCCTGGCGCAGCGCGCCCTCGAACAATTCCGGGGCGAACGTCCCGTGAATTTCCACGTAACCGTTGAGGTTGTAGAGAAGGCTGTCCGGAGCCAGCTTCTGGGCGAACCAGACGCGCTCCTGCGCCGTCGACAAAGGATGGCCTGCAGACTGCGATCCGCCGAACACCTAGAGAATCCCCCACGCATTATCGGGGGAGAGTCTTCCTCTGGCCCCCCGGCGCACGGGTTCTCACACCACCCCCGCACACGCTTTCCAAAGTCGAACAAGATCGGACTCTATCATCGAGCCTTGACGAGTCGACTTCCGGCCAAACGTGATAAGGGGTCGTCATGTGTCGTTCGCCCTATGCCATTTGGCAGAGGGCGAACTCGCTACGACACGATGTCCTTCTTCTCGAAGCCCCGGAACGCCAGGGCCATGAGCACCAGCGCGTACCCCACCGAGACCCCCGCGCCCTGGGCCATGCCGCTCCACTCCAGATGCGGCTGGAGCGCGTCCGCCCAGGCGAACTGCCAGTGCGCGGGCAGGGCCTTGCGCCAGCTGCCGAGCGCGGTGATCGCGTCCAGGACGTTGCCCACGATGGTGAGTCCGACCGCGCCGCCCACCGCGCCCAGCGGCGCATCCGTCTTGGTCGACAGCCAGAACGCGAGACCGGCGGTGACCAGTTGCGAGACGAAGACGAACGCCACCGCGATGGCCAGGCGCGGTATCGCCTGCCCGGCGCCGAGGGAGCCGCCGGTGGGGATCTCCAGCGGGCCCCAGCCGTACGCCGCCGTGCCGACCGCGAGCGCGACCAGCGGCAGCAGCACGATCGCCGCCGCGCTCAGGCCGAGCGCCACCGCCAGCTTGCTCCACAGCAGCCGGGCCCGCGGCACGGGCGCGGCCAGCAGATAGCGCAGCGAGGACCAGCTGGCCTCCGAGGCGACCGTGTCGCCGCAGAACAGGGCGACGGGCACCACGAGCAGGAAGCCCGCCGAGACGAACAGGGCGGTCGCCGCGAAGTTCGCGCCGGACGCGGTGGCCGTGTCGATCAGGGTGATCCGGCCGTCGCGGCCGGACGGTGTGCCGCCGATCGCGAAGGCGGTGACCAGGATGAAGGGCAGGGCGGCGAGGATGCCGCCCATCACCATGGTCCGGCGGCGCCTCAACTGGCGCGCCGCCTCCACCCGCAGCGGCAGGGTGCGGCCGGGCCGGTAGCCGGGCGCCGTCGCCCGCAGGTCCGCCCCGGACGGTGTCCCCGTGTGCGTCGGCGTCGTCATCCCGATCCTCCGATCAGGGTCAGGAACGCGTCCTCCAGGCGGCGGTGCGGGCCCACGCCCGTCAACGGCACGTCCAGACGGATCAGTTCGGTGATCAGTGCGGTCGGGGTGGCGCCGTCCAGCCGGACCAGCATGCCCTCGTCGGTACGCGTCGCCGCGCCGATGCCGGGCAGCGCGGCCACCTTGTCGGCGAGCACCTCCGCGACCGGGCCGTCCACCGTCACCAGGAGCGTGTCGCTCTCGCCGGTGATCTCGGCGACCGGGCCCGCCTGGACGAGGCGGCCCCGGTCCATGACCACCAGATGCGTGCAGGACTGCTCCACCTCCGACAGGAGGTGGCTGGAGACGATGACCGTGCGGCCGCCCTGCGCGTAACGGATCATCACGTCCCGCATCTCGCGGATCTGCGGCGGGTCCAGACCGTTGGTCGGCTCGTCGAGTATCAGCAGGTCCGGCAGGCCGAGCATCGCCTGCGCGATGGCCAGGCGCTGGCGCATGCCCTGCGAGTACGTGCGCACCGCCCGCTGGAGCGCGTCGCCCAGGCCCGCGATCTCCAGGGCCTCGTCCATGTGGGAGTCCTCGGCGGGACGGCCGGTGGCCTGCCAGTACAGCTCCAGGTTGGCGCGGCCCGACAGATGCGGCAGGAAGCCCGCGCCCTCCACGAACGCCCCGACCCGGGACAGGACCGGCGCGCCCGGGCGGATCGCGTGGCCGAACACCCGGATCTCGCCGCCGTCGGGCCGGATGAGGCCCATCAGCATCCGCAGGGTGGTGGTCTTGCCCGCGCCATTGGGCCCGAGCAGGCCCAGGACCTGGCCCTTCTCGACACGGAAGGAAAGGTCGCGGACCGCGTAACGGTCGCTGGACTTGCTGTACCTCTTGGTCAAGTCGGTGATCTGGAGCGGCACTTCGGCCAGCTCCGGGTCGGGGGCCGGGGCCGTTTTGCGGCGGGTGGCCAGCAGGCCGACCGCGATCACCGCGCCCCCGAGCGGCAGGCCCCAGGACCACCACGGCACCCCGGCCGGGTCGGTCTTCACGCCGGGCGCGGTCGGCACGGTCAGCGTGCCGTCGGCGAGCGAGACGGTGTACGTACCCGGCTCCGTAGGCGAGGCGTAGCCGAGGTCGGTCGCGGCGACCACCAGGCGCAGCCGGTGGCCCGCCTCCACGTTGTGGTCGACGGCGGGCAGGGTCAGCTCGACCGTCTTTCCGTCCTTGGCGCCGTCCACCCGGACGGGTGCGACCAGTTGGGACGGCAGCACCTGCTGCTTGCCGTTCGGGCCCACGTCGTACACCTTGCCGAAGAGCACCGCGTCGTCGCCGCTGGACTTGACCTTCAGCTTGACCGTGGGCGAGCCGGTGATGCGGATGCCGGGCTTCAGCTTCGGCGAGTCGAAGGCCGCGTACTGGCCGGGGAAGTCGATGTTCAGGCCGCCGACGCCCAGCGAGGACAGGCCCGCGAGGCCGCCGCCGACGCCGGGCACGGCGGAGATCGCGGGCGGGGCCGCGCCCGCCGGGTTCTCGACGGTCTGCTCGCGGCCGCTGAGCGCCACCGCGCGCGTGCCGTTCGCAAGGCCCGGGTAGCTGCCGCTGGTCGCGCCGCGCAGCTGGGCCGCGCCGTCGGTGGAGCTGATGCCGCCGGTCCTGGTGACCCGGAAGGCGGGGCCGGTGTCGGCGCCCTTGTCGCCCTTGAGATAGCGGTCGAACCAGGAGGCGATACGGGCGTCGACGCGGCCCGACTCACGGTCGCCGCCGTCGTGGCCGCCCGCGATCCAGTCGACCGCGACCGGCGCCCCGTTGGCGCGGATCTTCTTGGCCGCCGCGTCCGCCTGGCCGAGCGGGAAGAGCGAGTCGGTCTGGCCCTGCACGAGCAGCGTCGGCACCTTGATGCGGTCGCCGACGGCGGACGGCGAACGGGCCGCGAGCAGATCGCGCGCCTGCGTGTCCGGCTTCCCGCTGACCGCGACCCTCTCGTACATCTCGCAGAGCTGCTTCTCGAAGGTCTTGCAGCCGCCGCCGGTGGAGAAGAAGATCCCGGCCCACAGCTTCTTGAAGACGCCGTCCGGGAACAGCGCGTCCGCCAGGTTCCAGTAGGTGATCTGGGGGGCGATGGCGTCGACGCGCTTGTCGTAGCCCGCCGCGAGCAGGGAGATCGCGCCGCCGTAGGAGGCGCCCGTGACGCCCACGCGCGGGTCGCCCGGCGCGTCCAGCTGCACCTCGGGCCGCTCGGCGAGCCAGTCGATCAGCCGCGAGACGTCCTTGACCTCGAACGCCGGGTCGTTGAGGCCGATCTCGCCCGTGGAGTCGCCGAAGCCCCGGGCCGACCAGGTCAGCACGGCGAAGCCCTCGCGCGCGAGCTTCTGCGCCTGCGGGCGCACGTCGTCCTTGTTGCCGCCGAAGCCGTGTCCCAGCAGCACGGCGGGGCGCTTCCTGTCCGCGCCGCCCGCCGTGAAGAAGGACGTGTCGATCTTCGCGCCGGGCATCTGGAGGACCCGGTCCTCCCGGTGCACCGCCGGCGAGCCGCCGGCGCCGGTGGCCGTCCAGATACCGGCCCCGGCCAGCACGGCCAGAGCGGCGGCCGCGGCGGCCGCCGCCCGTCCACGAGGTCGGCGAAGACGAGGTCTGCGCAATTCCATGCCTCCACCGTAAGTGCCGCCTCCGACAACCGAGCCTGCCGCCAGGTGGAGGTGGCGGCGGTACTCACGGCGTACGGCCGCCGCCTCCCGTACCGCAGCGGGAGTACGGCGCTGCCGGACCGCTCAGCCGAACGACGCCCGCTGGAGCCAGAAGTCGAGCAGTCCGGCGTCGCCGAGCACCTCGACCTTGGGGCTGTCGGCGGGCAGCCGCCGGTAGAAGACGTTCATGACGTCGGTCAGCGGGCCGCGCAGCGCGACCGTCGCCTTCTCGTGGCCCCGGCGCCAGCTCACCCCCTCCTCGCCGAGTTCGATCAGCCACTCCGCGTCCGGCACGTCGGTGGCGTGCAGATGGATGCTGCGGCCGGGGCCGCGCAGCTCGGCGGCCTGCGGGGCGAGCTTGGCGGCCTGGATGAAGGTGATGATCTCCAGCCACTCGTCGATGGTGTCGACGGCCACCTCGGGCGCGAGCCGGTACTCGGCGCCGACGGTGAACGCGGCGTCCGCGCGGTGGACCACCGTCTCATGGGTCATCCGACGCGCCCAGAACCCGGTCGTCGCCTCCCCCGCCCACGTCCAGGCCGCCTGGTCGGGACCGGCCGCGCGCAGCGCGTCGGCGCAGAGCTCGGCGCCCTGCGCCAACCAGGCGTCCATGGCGGCCGGTTCTTCGCTGTCGGGGCCCTTGGAGTCGAGCGAGAGCTGATCGGGGGCGCTGGTGGTCTTCGACCGTACGATCTCGGCGACCCAGCGGTGCGCCCCGCTCACATGGACGGCGAGCTCGCGCAACGTCCAGTCGGGGCAGGTCGGTACGGTGACGGAGAGGTCCGCACCCGTCAGGTGGGACCTCAACTCGTCTGTCTGGCGGAGGATTTCGGAACAGTAGAACTCGTGGCCCAGAGGAGAATCCGCGGCAGTCATACCCCAAACCCTAGGCGCGATCCGCCCGTTACGTCCCCTGATTGAGCGGCCGGAACCGGACAGAGTGCCCGGTCCCGGCCGCCCTTGTCTCAGACCTGCTCGTCCTCCGGAATGCTCACCAGCCAGCGCGTCTCGCGGCGCGGCCGCAGATAGAACGCCCAGTAGAGGGTGGCGACGGCGGTGATGCCGCCGGTCCACAGCAGATACGTCGTCTCCTGCTGGGTCAGGATGTACGCGAGGACCGCGATCAGCACCACCGGGACCGCGGGCCACAGCGGCATCCGCCAGGCCGGGACCTCGCGGTGCGCGCCCCGGCGGCTGAGCAGCGCCGCGACCGCGACCAGCAGGTACATCCCGGTGACCGAGACGCCCGTGACGCCGTACAGGGTGTCGAGGTTGACGAAGCACAGGGCCGCGCCCGGGACGCCGACCAGGAGGGTGGCGACCCACGGGGAGCCGAACCGGCCCAGGCGCGACAGCGCGCGGTTGACCGGCTCGGGCCAGGCCTTGTCGCGGGCCGAGGCGAACAGGACGCGGGAGTTCTGGATGACCATCACGATGCCCGCGTTGACGATGGCGAGGGCGACGCAGAGGCTGACGAAGGTGCCGACGGCCGAGTTGGACCAGGCGGTGACCATGCCGCTGATGTCGCCGGAGGCGAGCACCGAGAGGTCGGAGGCGCCCAGGGTGATGGCGATGACGGGGACGAGGATGACGGCGGTGGAGATGGCGAGGGTGGCGAGCACGGTCCGCGCGACGTTGCGGCGCGGGTGCTCCAGCTCCTCGGAGAGGTAGACGGCCGTCGAGAAGCCCTGGGTGACGAAGAGGGCGATGGCCAGGCCGGAGATGACCATCATCGCGGTGACCGTGGAGTGCGTACCGCCGTCACCGGCGACCGTGCCGTGCACGAGCGAGGAGGCGCCCCGGTGGCTGTGCGAGAAGCCGAGTACGGCGACCACGGCCGCGGCGACGACTTCGAGCACCAGGAAGACGCCGGTGATCCAGGCGTTGGCCCGCAGGTCGAGCAGTCCGGCGAGGGTGGCGAGCAGCATCACGCCGCCGCCCGCGACCGGCGCCGGGATGTGCACGAGCGGGGCCAGGTAGTCGGCCGTGCCCATCGCGATGACCGGAGGGACGATCATCACCACGAGCAGCGAGAGGACGAACACCAGCCAGCCCGCGAGGCGCCCGGCGAGCGTGGAGACCATCGCGTACTCGCCGCCCGCGCTGGGGATGAGCGTGCCCAGCTCCGAGTAGCAGAACGCGACGCCGATACAGAGCAGCGAGCCGATGGCGATGGTGAGCGCGGTGTAGGTGCCGAGGCTGGAGAAGAGGTCCGGCACGACCACGAAGAGCGTGGACGCGGGCGTCACGCAGGACAGCGTGAGCAGGGTGCCGCCCACGACGCCGATGGAACGCTTGAGCTTCCTGGGGGCTTCGCCCGTCGCCGGGGAGAGGACGTGGGGCGGGCTGAGCGTTTCGGTCATCGATGCGCATCCGATCGGCAAGGTGCGGGGTGTGAGCGGGGAGCGCTATCGACCTCCGGGTGGTGCTCCGGGGCCCGTCCGGCCCCGGGGTTGAGTGGTGTGTCGCTCCCGGGGCGCCATTTCAATCTCCACGCGATCCGCAGGTCAATAGCTGTTCACCTACGGAATTCGTCGCTCCAAAGCCCTTCTGACACTGATACGGCATTAAGAGTGCAATAAAAACGCCCTGTCGGGCGGTACGGGAACCGCAGCCCGCGCGCGGAAATTTTTCGCCCGGTTCCGCATATCGAAACGGCCGCGACGACCGAGACGGCGCTTGCGGTTACCCGGGGTCACCGATCACTGGTCGCCGGCCGTCACGCGCCCCCGCCCAGCGCCGCCACCAGCGCCCGCACCGGCGCCGACGGCGTGCGCGGGTGCAGTACCTCCGTACGGTGCACCAGGCGCGGCGCCGAGACGCGGACCGCGGCCGTGCCCGCGAGACCCGCGGCCGCCTCAAGCCCCGTCGCGGCGAGGCCGTGTCCGGCCGCGACCAGTTCGGCCAGTCCCCTCAAGTCCCCTCCCCCGTACGTCAGTCGGGGCCGGAAGCCGTCGGCGTGCGCGGCGGCGCGCAGCTGGGCCAGGGCAACGGCCGTGTCCGGCGCGTCGATCCAGTGCGCGTCGGCCAGGTCCGCGAGCCGCAGCGAGGTACGGCGCGCCAGCGGGTGCCCGGCCGGGAACAGCACCGCGAGCGGGGTCTCGGCGACGGCCACGGTGACCATCGGGCCCGCGTCCGGCAGGGGCAGCGGGTCGTTGGGGGCCGCGGCCCCGTCCACCAGGCCGAGGTCCGCCTCCCCGGTCACCACCGCCCGTACGGCCGCGTCCCGCCCGAGCACCCGCACCTCGGCCGCGAGCCCCGGGGCATCCCGCCGCGCCCCGGCCAGGGCGGCGGCCAGCGCGGGCGTGAGGGCGGCCGGGGTGCAGACGAGCGCCAGACGCGCGCCCCGCACCCCGCTCAGCCGGGCGATGTCCGCGCGGGCCGCGTCGAGCCGCAGCAGCAGCGGCCGGGCGTGCTCCATCAGCCGCTCGCCCGCCTCGGTCGGCCCGACCGGCCTGCGCTCCACGAGCCGGGCACCGAGGTCGGCCTCCAGGGCGGCGATGTGCTGCGAGACGGCCGACTGCGTATAGCCGAGGGCCTGGGCGGCGCCGGAGAAGGAGCGGTGCTCGACGACGGCGACGAAGGTGCGCAGGAGGTGGGGATCCATGGGCATCAGTATCACTAATGCTGGATGCATTGATCATCGTTGGACGTGATGTGAGCACGCCGCCCACGATGGACGCATGACGAACCACACCGCACGGATCGCCCTGGTCGGCGACCGCTCCCCCAACGTCCGCTCCCACACCCGCGTCCCCCTCCTGCTCGACGCCCTGCGCGAGCGCGACGGGCTCGACCTCGACGCGTACTGGATCCCGACGGAGGAGGCCGAGGGCGGCGTCGAGGGGTTCGACGCGATCTGGCTGCTGCCCGGCAGCCCGTACCGCAGCGAGACGGGTGTGGTCGCCGCCGTGCGCACCGCCCGCGAGCAGGGCATCCCGTTCCTCGGCACCTGCGGCGGCTTCCAGCACGCGCTGCTCGAATTCGCCCGTGACGTGTGCGGCCTCGACGACATCGCGCACGCCGAGAACGACCCCGGTGCCGACCTCGGGGACGCGCTGATCGTGCCGCTGGCCTGCTCGCTGGTCGGCCACGAGGGTACGGTCGAGCTCGCCCCGGGCTCGCTGGCCGAGCAGCTCCTGGGCGCCGAGCGGACGGTGGAGCGCTACCACTGCCAGTTCGGCCCCAACCCGCGTCACCTGGACACCCTGCGTGCCCACGGGCTGCGCTTCACCGGCACCGACGCCGAGGGCGACGTCCGGATCGCCGAGCTCCCCGGCCACCCGTTCTTCCTGGCCACGCTCTTCCAGCCCGAGCTGTCCGGCGACGGCACGCGCCCGCACCCGGTCATCCGGGGCCTGGCGGCGGCCGCCGTGGCAACGGCAGCGGCCCGCACGGCGGGGGAAACCGTACGGGCCGCATCGAAGGGCTGAGCCGAGGTGTCGGCTTGGCCGTGGTCAGTGGTTGCGGGGAAGAACCCCAGGTCAGTGGTTGCGGGGGAAGCCCAGGTCGACGCCGGCGGGGGCGTCGGCCGGGTCCGGCCAGCGGGTGGTGACGACCTTGCCGCGGGTGTAGAAGTGCGTGCCGTCGTTGCCGTAGATGTGGTGGTCGCCGAAGAGCGAGTCCTTCCAGCCACCGAAGGAGTGGTAGCCCACCGGCACCGGGATCGGCACGTTGACGCCGACCATGCCGGCCTCGACCTCCAGCTGGAAGCGGCGGGCGGCGCCGCCGTCCCGGGTGAAGATCGCGGTGCCGTTGCCGAACGGCGAGGCGTTGATGAGGGCGAGCCCCTCGTCGTACGACTCGACGCGCAGCACGCACAGCACCGGGCCGAAGATCTCGTCCTTGTACGCGTCCGCCGTCACCGGCACCCGGTCCAGCAGCGAGAGGCCGATCCAGTGGCCGTTCTCGAAGCCGTCGACCGTGTGGCCGGTGCCGTCGAGGACGACCTCGCTGCCCTGGGCGGCCGCACCGGCCACGTACGAGGCGACCTTGTCGCGGTGCGCGGCGGTGATCAGCGGGCCCATCTCGGACGTGGGGTCGTTGCCCGGACCGATCTTGATCTTCTCGGCGCGCTCGCGGATCTTCTCCACCAGCTCGTCGCCGATCGAACCGACCGCCACCACGGCCGAGATCGCCATGCAGCGCTCGCCCGCCGAGCCGTACGCGGCGGAGACGGCGGCGTCGGCGGCCGCGTCCAGGTCCGCGTCCGGCAGGACCAGCATGTGGTTCTTGGCGCCGCCGAGCGCCTGGACGCGTTTGCCGTTCGCGGAGGCGGTGGTGTGGATGTAGCGGGCGATCGGGGTGGAGCCGACGAAGGAGACGGCGGCCACGTCCGGGTGGGCGAGCAGCGCGTCGACCGCGACCTTGTCGCCGTGGACGACGTTGAAGACGCCGTCGGGCAGCCCGGCCTCGCCCAGCAGCTCCGCGATCTTCATCGAGGCCGACGGGTCCTTCTCCGACGGCTTCAGTACGAAGGTGTTGCCGCAGGCGATGGCGATCGGGAACATCCACATCGGCACCATGGCCGGGAAGTTGAACGGCGTGATGCCCGCGACGACGCCGAGCGGCTGGCGGATCGAGGAGACGTCCACGCGCTGCGACACCTGCGTGGAGAGCTCGCCCTTGAGCTGGGTGGTGATCCCGCAGGCCAGGTCCACGATCTCCAGGCCGCGCGCGACCTCGCCGAGCGCGTCCGAGTGCACCTTGCCGTGCTCGGCGGTGATCAGCTCGGCGATGGCGTCCCGGTTGGCGTCGAGCAGCGCGCGGAACTTGAAAAGGACGGTCGTACGCTGGGCGAGCGAGGACTGGCCCCAGGTCGCGTACGCCTCCCGGGCTGCCGCGACCGCCGCGTCCACCTCGTCGACGCTCGCGAAGGCGACCCGCGTCGTGACGGCACCGGTCGCGGGATCCGTCACCGGACCGTATGTACCGGACGCACCCTCGACGGTCTTGCCACCGATCCAGTGGTTGACGGTCTTCGTCATGACAGGAAACTCCCTCAGAGATGGCGGCGTCGGGCTGCGACTTGCCGGTCGTACTCCTCACGTGCCTCGACCGCCGACCGACGGGTCGCGGTCTCGGCCACAGGAACATCCCACCACGCCTGCGCCGGGGGCGGGCCCGACACAGTGTCTGCCGTTTTGGTCTCCACGTAGACACATGTGGGGCGGTCCGCCGCACGCGCGGTCGCGAGGGCTTCGCGCAGGTCACGGATGGTCTTGGGGCGCAGCACGGCCATCCCGAGCGAGGCCGCGTTCGCCGCCAGGTCCACCGGCAGCGGCTCCCCCGTGTACGTACCGTCCGGCGCCCGGAAGCGGTACGCCGTGCCGTACCGCTCGCCGCCCACCGCCTGCGAGAGCCCACCGATCGAGGCATACCCGTGGTTCTGCAGGATCACCACCTTGAGCGGGATGTTCTCCTGCACGGCCGTCACGATTTCCGTGGGATTCATCAGATACGTACCGTCGCCGACCAGCGCCCACACCGGCCGTCCGGGCGCGGCCATCGCCACCCCGATCGCCGCCGGGATCTCGTATCCCATGCAGGAGTAGCCGTATTCGACGTGGTACTGGTCGCGCGAGCGGGTCCGCCACAGCTTGTGCAGATCGCCGGGGAGCGAGCCTGCCGCGTTGATCAGAATGTCGTCGTGGGTGACCAACGTGTCGAGTACGCCGAGGACTTGGGCCTGGGTGGGCTGGTCGTCCTCGCTCTCGGGGGTGTACGCGAGAGTCACCCGCCCTTCCCACGCGGCCTTCAGCTCCGCGTACTCGCTCTCGTACGACGGCTCGACGCGGTACTCGCCCAGCGCCTTCGTCAGCGCCTGGAGTCCCACACGCGCGTCCGCGAGGACTTGCAGGCCGCCCATCTTGTGGGCGTCGGCGCCGTTGACGTTGATGTTCGCGAACCGGACGTCGGGGTTCTGGAAGAGCGTCGAGGACGCGGTGGTGAAGTCGGTCCAGCGGGTGCCGACGCCGAGCACGACATCGGCGGTGCGGGCGAGTTCGTCGGCGGTGGCCGTGCCGGTGTGGCCGATGCCGCCCACGTCGCAGGGGTGGTCGTACGGGAGCGAGCCCTTGCCCGCCTGGGTGGAGGCGACGGGGATGCCGGTCCGGTCGGCGAAGATCCGCAAGACCTCCTCGGCGCCGCCGTGGTGGACGCCGCCGCCTGCCACGATCAGCGGCCGTCGCGCGCCGCGCAGCAACTCGACGGCCTCATCCAGCTCGTACGAGTCCGGCTCCTGAGCCCGCACCTGCCACACCCGCCGCCGGAAGAACTCCTCCGGCCAGTCGTACGCCTCCGCCTGCACGTCCTGCGGCAGCGCCAGCGTCACCGCCCCGGTCCTGGCCGGGTCCGCGAGCACGCTCATCGCGGCGAGCGCGGCCGGGATCAGGGCCTCGGGCCGGGTGATCCGGTCGAAGTAGCGCGAGACCGGCCGCAGGCAGTCGTTGACCGACACATCGCCCGCGTACGGGACTTCGAGCTGCTGGAGGACCGGGTCGGCGGGGCGGGAGGCGAAGACGTCGCCGGGCAGCAGCAGGACCGGGAGGTGGTTGACGGTGGCCAGCGCCGCGCCGGTGACCAGGTTGGTGGCGCCCGGGCCGATCGACGTCGTCACCGCGTGCGCCGAGAGCCGCTGGGACTGGCGGGCGTAGCCGACGGCCGCGTGCACCATGGCCTGTTCGTTGCGGCCCTGGTGGTACGGCATGTCGCTGCCGGGTTCCAGGAGCGCCTGGCCGATCCCGGCGACGTTGCCGTGGCCGAAGATGCCCCAGGTCGCGGTGATCAGGCGCTGCTCGATGCCGGACCGGGCGGTGTACTGCCGCGAGAGGAAGGCGAGCAGCGCCTGCGCGGTGGTGAGCCGCCTGGTCTTCGCGCTCATCGGTAACCCTCCACGTGGTCGGGGTGGAAGCTGATGCGCCACGCGCGCTCCTCGCCGGGGCCCGCCATGACGTTCAGGTAGTACATGGGATGCCCGGGCGCGGCGATCGACGGGCCGTGCCAGCCGTCGGGGACGAGCACGGCGTCGCCCGTACGCACTTCGGCGAGCACGTCCGCGCCGCCGGGACGCGACGGCGAGACCCGCTGGTAGCCGAAGCCCTTGGGGTCCTCGAACGCGAAGTAGTAGATCTCCTCAAGTACCGACTCCTGCCCCGGGATGTGCTCGTCGTGCTTGTGGGGCGGGTACGAGGACCAGTTGCCGCCGGGGGTGATCACCTCCACGGCGATAAGGCGGTCGCACTCGAAGGCGTCGGCGGCGGCGAAGTTGCGGACCTCGCGGGCGCTGACGCCCGCACCCCGCCGTTCGACGGGTACCTCCGGCGCGGGGCCGCGACGAGCGGGGAGTCGGCGCTCGCATCTCGCTCCTGCCAGGGCGAAGCGGCCTCCCGCGCCGGAGGCGATCTGCGCGTGGGCGTCCCGCGGGAGATAGGCGAAGTCGCTGACCCCGCCGAACACGTCCTCCCTGCCCAGCAGTTCCAGGATTCGATCTTCTACCTGTACCGTACATCCACCACTGAGCGGCAGCACGATCCACTCGCTGTCGCCGGTGGTGAACTCATGCGTGCCGCCGGGCGCCAGCTCCAGCACACGCAGCGCGCTGTGCCCCCAGCCCGCTCGCTCGGGTCCGATGTCGAGGGCGTAGGCCCCGTGGGCGGTGGAGCCCGCCCGTACGAACAACTCGTCCATGCGTCCTCCCTACCCCCTACAGCAGCCCGACCGCGGTATCGACCGCGCCCGCCACGTCCCCGTCGGCCGGATAGAGCAGGGTGCGCCCGGCCACCAGACCCTGCACGGTGGGCAGTTGCAGCGCCGAGCGCCACTTCTCGTACGCCGCCTCCTGCTCGGCCGCCGTCCCGCCGACGTCGCCGCCGAGCAGCACGGCGGGCAGCGTCGTCGTCGCCATCACCCGGGCCATGTCGTCCGGATCCTCCGTGACGGGGACCTTCAGCCAGGTGTACGCCGAGGTCCCGGCGAGGCCGGAGGCGATGGCGAGCGAGCGCGTGACGGCCTCGGCGCTCAGATCGTTGTGCACCCGTCCGTCGCGCCGGTGACAGATGAACGGCTCCACGAAGACCGGCAGCCGACGCTCCGCCATCTCGTCGACGGCGCGGGCGGCCGAGTGCAGCGTGTTGAGCGAGCCGGGGTCGTCGTAGTCGACGCGCAGCAGCAGCTTGCCCGCGTCGAAGCCCAGTCGGGCGAGGTCCTGGGCGCGGTGGCCGGTGAACCGGTCGTCGAGTTCGAAGGCGGCCCCGGCGAGCCCGCCCCGGTTCATCGACCCGATGACGACCTTGTCGTCGAGCGCGCCGAGCAGCAGCAGGTCCTCCAGGATGTCGGCGCTGGCCAGCACCCCGTCGACGCCGGGCCGCGACAGCGCGAGGCAGAGCCGTTCGAGCAGGACGCGGCGGTCCGCCATGGCGAAGGCGTCCTCGCCGACGCCGAGCGCGCCCCGGGCGGGGTGGTCGGCGGCGATGATCAGCAGCCGTCCGCCGCCCCGGACGAGCGGCCGCCGTACGCGCCGCTCGGCCGCTTCGGCGATGGCCTGCGGGTGCCGGGTGCGGACCCGGGCGAGTTCGCCGGGGCTGACGCGGATGCTCACGCCGCTCCCCCCGCCAGTACGCGCTCGACCTCGTCCGGGAACGGCATCGCGGAGGAGCAGGCGAGGCGGGAGGCGACGATCGCGCCGGCGGCGTTGGCGTACCGCGCGACCCGTTCGATCTCCCACCCGGCGAGCAGTCCATGGCAGAGCGCACCGCCGAACGCGTCCCCGGCGCCAAGGCCGTTGACCACCTCCACCTCGACGGGCGGCACCTCGACGGCCCGCCCGTCCGAGCCCATCGCGAGGACCCCCTTGGGCCCCTGCTTGACGACCGCGAGCTCGACCCCGGCAGCGAGCAGTGCCCGCGCGGCGGCGTACGGTTCGCGCTCACCGGTGGCCACTTCGCACTCGTCGAGGTTGCCGACGGCGACGGTGGCGTGCCGCAGGGCGTCGCGGTACCAACGACTGACGTCGTCTTCTTTCCAGAACATCGGCCGCCAGTCGAGGTCGAAGACCGTGATGCCCGCGCGGGCCCGGGCCGCGAGCGCCGCCAGGGTGGTGGACCGGCTGGGCTCGACACTCAGGCCCGTCCCGGTCACCCAGAAGATCCGCGCCGCGCGGATCGCTTCGAGGTCCAACTCCGCCTCGTACAGCTCCAGATCGGGCGCTTTGGGCTCGCGGTAGAAGTAGAGCGGGAAGTCGTCCGGCGGGAAGATCTCACAGAAGGTGATGGGCGTGGGCAGGCCCGCGACCGGGGTGACCCAGCGGGCGTCGACCCCGAACTCGCCCAGTTCTTCCCGCAGATACTCGCCGAAGGGGTCCTCGCCGGTGCGGGTGATGACCGCCGTGCGCCGGCCGAGCCGGGCCGCCGCGACCGCCACATTGGTGGGCGAGCCGCCGACGAACTTGCCGAAGGACGTGACCCGCGGGAGCGGCACACCGGTCTGGAGCGGATAGAGGTCCACCCCGATCCGGCCCATGGTGATCACGTCGTACGGAACCTCGTACGGAACCGCCTCCATGCACGCCCCCTTCATCGGTAGCGGTGACCCCGGCCGGTCCCAGGTCTAGTCGCCCCGGCCCGACCCTGTCAATCTTTTGTCCTGACATTCGGACGTAGTCTTGACACCGTTCCGGCGCCCCCGGAAGGCTGGCTCCCATGACGACGGACAGGACTCGTATCCGGATCGGCTCGGCCCCCGACTCCTGGGGCGTCTGGTTCCCCGACGACCCGCGCCAGGTCCCCTGGTCCCGGTTCCTCGACGAGGTCGCGCACGCGGGGTACGCGTGGATCGAACTCGGACCGTACGGCTATCTCCCCACCGACCCGGCACGCCTCGCCGACGAGACCGGGCGCCGGGGTCTGCGCGTCTCGGCCGGGACCGTCTTCACGGGGCTGCACCACGGGCCCGCCGTGTGGGACGCGACCTGGGAGCACGTCGCGGACGTGGCCGAGCTGACCCGGGCCACCGGGGCCGAACACCTCGTCGTCATCCCGGCGTTCTGGCGCGACGACAAGACCGGTGAGGTCCTGGAGAGTCCGACGCTCACCGCCGCGCAGTGGCGCGATCTGGCCACCCAGACCGAGCGCCTGGCCCGCGAGGTGCGCGAGCGCTACGGGCTGAAGATCGTGGTCCACCCGCACGCCGACACCCATGTCGACAGCGAGGAGAACGTGGCGCGCCTGCTCGACGCCACCGACCCCGACCTGGTCAACCTGTGCCTGGACACCGGCCACTACGCCTACTGCGGCGGCGACAGCGTCAAGCTGATCGAGACGTACGGGGAGCGGATCGGCTACCTCCACCTCAAGCAGGTGGACCCGGAGATCCTGGCCCAAGTACACGCCGAGGAGCTGCCGTTCGGGCCCGCCGTGGCGCGGGGCGTGATGTGCGAGCCGCCGACCGGGGTGCCCGCGCTCGAACCGGTCCTCGCGGCCGCCGGGGCGCTCGACGTCGACCTCTTCGCCATCGTGGAGCAGGACATGTACCCGTGCGATCCGGACCGCCCGCTGCCCATCGCCGAGCGCACCCGCGCCTTCCTGCGCTCCTGCGGGGCGTGACCATGACGCAGGGGACGCTGGGTGTCGCGGTCATCGGCACCGGGAAGATGGGCGCGGACCACGTCCGCCGCCTCTCCACGGTCATCGGCGGCGCCCGCGTGGCCGCCGTCGCCGACCTGGACGCGGAGCGCGCCAAGTCCGTGGCCGCCGGAATCGACGTTCCCCAAGCTCTCAACTACGTTCGAGCAGGGGAGGCCCCCATCACGGTCCACACCGACCCGGCGGCCGCGATGGCCGCGCCGGGCGTCGACGCGGTACTGATCGCCTCCTCCGGCCCGGCCCATGAAGCGGCCCTGCTCGACGCGTTCCGGCTCGACCTGCCGGTCCTGTGCGAGAAGCCGCTCACCCCGGACCCGGGCGGGGCGCTGCGCGTCATGGAGGCCGAGCGCCGCCTCGGCCACCGCCGGGTGCAGGTGGGCTTCATGCGCCGGTACGACACGGAGTACGCGGACCTCAAGGCGCTGCTCGACGGCGGCGAGCTGGGCCGCCCGCTGTTCCTGCACTGCCGCCACCGCAACGCCTCCTCCCCGTCCTTCTTCACCACCGAGATGCTGATCCGGGACTCCGTCGCCCATGAGGTGGACGCGGCCCGCTGGCTGCTCGGTCAGGAGATCACCGCCGTCCAGGTGCTCCGCCCGCGCCCGTCCGCGTACGCCCCGGAGGGCTTGGGCGATCCGCAGCTGGTGCTCCTGGAGACCGCCGGCGGCGCGGTCGTCGACGTCGAGATCTTCGTCAACTGCGGCTTCGGGTACGAGGTGCGCTGCGAGGCCGTCTGCGAGCGCGGCGCCGCCTCGATCGGCGCCGGGACCGGCCCGGTCGTGCGCACCGGCGGCCGCGTGGGCGCGCCGGTCCCGCAGGACTTCACGGTCCGCTTCGCCGACGCGTACGACCGCGAGGTCCAGGCGTGGGTGGACGCGACCCGCCGGGGCCGCGTCGAGGGCCCGAGCACCTGGGACGGCTATGTGGCGTCCGTCGTCTGCGAGGCGGGCGTACGGGCCCAGCGGACGGGCGAGCGGGTCCCGGTCGAGCTGGAACGGGAACGGCCGGAGCTGTACGCGTAGGGCGGGCGCTTCAGGCGTAGGGCGAGGCCGGACACGTAAGGCGGGGCCCGATGCGGCGGGGGCGTGCGAGACGCGCACCCCCGCATGCGCGCGCCCGACACCGCCCCGCTCCATTCACCCCGTATGCCACCCCTGTCACAACCATGCGCCCGTCGTCACACATGTCTCGATTACGCGGGTCTTGCGTCACAGACAGTCGACAGCCACACCCCCGCCTTCACTCTGCGTCGTTCAACGGGCACAGGCTGAGTGATTGTCAAGTTCCCGCGCCCGGCTCCCCCGACGGCCACCGGACCGCCGCTGCGGCGCACGCAGGGAGGTGCACCATGACCGACCGACGGCTCTGGTCGTACAAGGAAATCGCCGCACACATCCGCGTCCAGCCGGACACGGTCCGCTCGTACCGCAAACACGGGCTGCTCCCCCCGCCCGACCTGGTCGAGAACGGCAAACCCTTCTGGTACGCGGACACCATCCGCGGCTGGGTCGCGCGCCGCCCCGGGAACCGGAGCACCCGCAAGGACGACTGACCGTGGGACGGAAGCGCCGAGGGGACTGGATTTATACCCCCTAGGGGTATAACGTGTTCACTGTCAGGGCGTCCCGGCTTCCCCGTGGCCCTCTGGTGCACCATGGACCCGTACCGTCCCGAAGAGGAGAACCCCATGACCGCCGAGACCGAAGCCGCCGTCGCCACCACCACGACCGGCTCCTGCTGCTCGCCCGCCGGCTCCTGCCACAGCGACGGCCCGGCCGACGTCCAGCTCGGCTCCGTCACCACCGTCTACCAGGTCTCCGGCATGACCTGCGGGCACTGCGAGGGCGCGGTGTCGAGCGAGATCTCCGAGATCGACGGCGTCGGCTCGGTCACGGCCGTCGCCGCGACCGGCCGGGTGACCGTCGTCTCCGCCGCGCCGCTGGACGAGGAGGCCGTCCGGGCCGCCGTCGACGAGGCCGGCTACGAGCTGGTCGGCCTGGCCTGAGCCACGGTTTCCCTGTCCGGGCCGTACGAGCGACGCATCGGCTCCGTACGGCCCGGCCCCTTTTTCTGGAGCCTCACGTGGACACCGTGAACACCGTGGAAAGCGCCCCACCTCAGCTGGTCGAGCTGACCATCGGCGGGATGACCTGCGCCTCGTGCGCGGCCCGTATCGAGAAGAAGCTCAACCGCATGGAGGGCGTCGAGGCGACGGTCAACTACGCGACCGAGAAGGCGAAGGTCGCGTACGCGACCGGGATCGAGGTCGCGGATCTGATCGCCACCGTCGTCAAGACCGGCTACACCGCCGAGGAGCCACCGCCGCCGGAGCCCGAACCGGTCACCGCCGAGGCCCCGGCCGAGCGGCGCGACCCCGAGCTCGCGGCACTACGGCAGCGGCTGATCGTCTCGGCCCTGCTCGCCGCGCCCGTGGTCCTGCTCGCGATGGTCCCGGCCCTCCAGTTCGACAACTGGCAGTGGCTGAGCCTGACGCTGGCCGCGCCGGTCGTCGTCTGGGGCGGGCTGCCGTTCCACCGGGCCGCCGCCGTCAACCTCCAGCACGGCGGGGCCTCGATGGACACCCTCGTCTCCGTCGGCACCCTGGCCGCCTTCGGCTGGTCGCTGTGGGCGCTGTTCTTCGGGGACGCCGGGATGCCCGGTATGCGCCACGGCTTCGAGCTCACCGCGAGCGGGACGAGCGGCGCCTCCACCATCTACCTCGAAGTGGCCGCCGGGGTCATCTCCTTCATCCTGCTCGGCCGCTATCTGGAAGCCCGCTCCAAGCGCAAGGCGGGCGCGGCCCTGCGGGCGTTGCTCGAACTGGGCGCCAAGGACGTGGCCGTCCTGCGCGCGGGCACCGAAGTACGTGTCCCGGTGGCCGATCTGCACGTCGGTGACCGCTTCGTGGTCCGCCCCGGTGAGACCGTCGCGACCGACGGCACGGTCGTCGAGGGCTTCGGCGCGGTGGACGCGTCGATGCTGACCGGCGAGTCCGTCCCGGTCGACGTGGCCGTGGGCGACCCGGTCACCGGCGCCACGGTCAACGCGGGCGGCCGCCTCGTCGTCGAGGCCACCCGCGTCGGCGCCGACACCCAACTCGCCCGGATGGCCCGCCTCGTCGAGGACGCCCAGAACGGCAAGGCCCAGGTCCAGCGCCTGGCCGACCGGATCTCCGAGGTCTTCGTCCCGGTCATCCTGCTCATCGCGCTCGGCACGCTGGTCGGCTGGCTGCTCGCCACCGACGACATCACCGCGTCCTTCACGGCGGCGGTCGCGGTCCTGATCATCGCCTGCCCCTGCGCCCTCGGCCTGGCCACCCCCACCGCCCTCATGGTCGGTACGGGACGCGGCGCCCAGCTCGGCATCCTCATCAAGGGCCCCGAGGTCCTGGAGACCACCCGCCGCGTGGACACGATCGTCCTCGACAAGACCGGCACCGTCACCACCGGCCGTATGACGCTGTCCGATGTGTACGCGGCCGACGGCGTCGACGAGAAGGAAGTACTGCGGTTCGCGGGCGCCCTGGAGCACGCCTCCGAGCACCCCATCGCCCGCGCCATCGCCGACGCAGCCGTTGCCCGGGTCGGCGAGCTGTCCGCGGTCCAGTCCTTCCGCGCACTGCCCGGACGCGGTGTAGAAGGTGTGGTGGAGGGGCGCGCGGTCTTCGTGGGGCGGGGTGTCGAACTACCCGCCGGGCTCGCCGCCGCCAAGAAGGCCGCCGAGGCCGAGGGGCGCACGGCGGTCGCGGTGACCTGGGACGGAGTGCCGCGTGGCGTCCTGACCGTCGCCGACGCGGTGAAGGTGACCAGCGCCGAGGCCGTCGGGCGGCTGCGCGGGCTCGGGCTGCGGCCGGTCCTGCTGACCGGTGACAACCGGGCGGTCGCCGAATCGGTGGCGGCCCGGGTCGGGATCGCCGCCGAGGACGTGTACGCCGAGGTGCTGCCCGAGGAGAAGGTCGAGATCGTCAAACGCCTTCAGGGCGAGGGGTGTTCGGTGGCCATGGTCGGCGACGGCGTCAACGACGCGGCCGCGCTCGCCACCGCCGATCTGGGCCTCGCGATGGGCACCGGCACGGACGCCGCGATAGAGGCGGGCGACCTCACCCTCGTACGGGGGGACTTGAGGGTCGCGGCCGACGCGATCCGGCTCTCCCGGCGGACCCTGGCCACGATCCGGGGCAACCTGTTCTGGGCCTTCGGCTACAACGTGGCGGCCGTTCCGCTGGCTGCGGCGGGGCTGCTGAATCCCATGATCGCCGGTGCGGCTATGGCGTTCTCATCGGTGTTCGTGGTAACCAACAGCCTACGGTTGCGCTCCTTCACCTGATCTCCACAAAGAGAGCTAGATCACAGAGATTATGAGGTAACCATCGGGCCGGTTCGGGAGTCTAAGTGGGCGATGCCGAGGACGTCTTGGGGGACGTCCATGGAATGTCTTGGGGGACGTTCCAGGCAGCGCGTTGGCCGGGGCACGTACAACGGGGAGCTTTGAGCGGCCCACCCGTTACGTACGTACCCCGGCAGACCGCCAGACCCCCGGCCGGATCCCGTGGGGGGAATCCGCACCGGGCAAAGGGAAGCGCCCCGCCCGCCAACCCGTGGGGGGATTGGTGGGCGGGGCGCTTCTGTATTCGTTTGAGATCCGGCTCCGGACACTCCCAACCCCCCCTAGGGGCGCGGGGAACTGCGCGACCAGCCACGCACGGTCCGCAGCCGAACAACCGCCGCTCCTAGCGGAGCGTTCAGCGGGCCTCGACAGGCACGAAGTCGCGAAGGACCTCGCCCGTGTAGATCTGGCGCGGGCGGCCGATGCGGGAACCCGGCTCCTTGATCATCTCGTGCCACTGGGCGATCCAGCCCGGCAGGCGGCCGAGGGCGAACAGGACCGTGAACATCTCGGTCGGGAAGCCCATGGCGCGGTAGATGAGACCCGTGTAGAAGTCCACGTTCGGGTACAGGTTGCGCGAGACGAAGTAGTCGTCGGAGAGCGCGTGCTCTTCCAGCTTCAGCGCGATGTCGAGCAGCTCGTCGGACTTGCCGAGGGCCGAGAGGACATCGTGCGCGGCGGCCTTGATGATCTTCGCGCGCGGGTCGAAGCTCTTGTAGACCCGGTGGCCGAAGCCCATCAGACGGACGCCGTCCTCCTTGTTCTTCACCTTGCGGATGAAGGAGTCGACGTCGCCGCCGTTGGCCTGGATGCCTTCCAGCATCTCCAGGACCGACTGGTTGGCGCCACCGTGCAGGGGGCCCCACAGGGCGCTGATGCCGGCGGAGATCGAGGCGAACATGTTCGCCTGCGAGGAGCCGACCAGACGCACGGTGGAGGTCGAGCAGTTCTGCTCGTGGTCCGCGTGCAGGATGAGCAGCTTGTCGAGCGCCGAGACGACGACCGGGTCCAGCTCGTACTCCTGCGCCGGGACCGAGAACGTCATCCGCAGGAAGTTCTCGACGTAGCCGAGGTCGTTGCGCGGGTAGACGAACGGGTGGCCGATCGACTTCTTGTAGGCGTACGCCGCGATCGTCGGAAGCTTGGCGAGCAGCCGGATCGTCGAGAGGTGACGCTGCTTCTCGTCGAACGGGTTGTGGCTGTCCTGGTAGAACGTGGACAGCGCGGAGACGACCGAGGACAGCATGGCCATCGGGTGGGCGTCACGCGGGAAGCCGTCGAAGAAGCGCTTGACGTCCTCGTGCAGCAGCGTGTGCTGGGTGATCTCGCTCTTGAACGTCGACTGCTGGTCGACCGTCGGCAGCTCACCGTTGATGAGCAGGTACGCGACCTCCAGGAAGGTCGAGCGCTCCGCGAGCTGCTCGATCGGGTAGCCGCGGTAGCGCAGGATGCCCTGCTCGCCGTCGAGGTAGGTGATGGCGGATTTATAGGCAGCGGTGTTGCCGTACCCGCTGTCCAGAGTCACGAGGCCGGTCTGGGCCCGGAGCTTCCCGATGTCGAAGCCCTTGTCGCCGACGGTGCTGTCGATCACCGGGTAGGTGTACTCGCCATCGCCGAACCGCAGTACTACAGAGTTGTCGCTCACGTCATCCCTCACCGACGTAGTGCCTCTTCTTCGAGGTGCCCTGACTGTCTCTACCATCCCCCATTTGGCTCAGCAGAGTGCACTCGGGGTCGCCCATTGGGCTTATTAGCGGCACTCAGTGCCGTCAACCTGCTCATCCTGCCCCCTTCGCCCCGGTTCTGGAAGCCCCACGTGATGTTTCACACCAAGGCGCCCCCTGACAGCCGATGAGCGAGTGCGGTAAAGCGTCTGCCTGCGGAAACCGTACGCACTGCCTGCCCGATCGCCTTGCGGGAACCCACCAGTACGACCAGTTTTCTGGCGCGGGTGACCGCCGTGTAGAGCAGGTTCCGTTGAAGCATCATCCAGGCGCCGGTGGTGACGGGGATCACCACCGCCGGGTACTCGCTGCCCTGCGAGCGGTGGATCGTCACCGCGTACGCATGGGCCAGCTCGTCCAGTTCGTCGAAGTCGTACGGCACCTCCTCGTCCTCGTCGGTGAGCACCACCAGGCGCTGCTCGTCCAGGTCGAGGGAGGTGACCACGCCGACGGTGCCGTTGAAGACGCCGTTCTTGCCCTTCTCGTAATTGTTCCGGATCTGGGTGACCTTGTCGCCCACCCGGAACACCCGGCCGCCGAACCGCTTTTCCGGCAGCTCGGGGCGGGCCGGGGTGATGGCCTGCTGGAGCAGCCCGTTCAGGTTCCCCGCGCCGGCCGGGCCGCGGTGCATGGGCGCGAGCACCTGGACGTCGCGCCGGGGGTCGAGGCCGAACTTCGCGGGGATGCGGCGCGCGGCGACGTCGACGGTGAGCCTCCCCGCGTCCTCGGTCTCCTCCTCCACGAAGTGGAAGAAGTCGCTGAGGCCCTGGGTGAGCGGCGGGACACCGGAGTTGATGCGGTGGGCGTTGGTGACCACGCCGGACTGCTGGGCCTGGCGGAAGATCCGGGTCAGCCGGACCCTGGGCACCGGGCCGCCGTCGGCGAGCAGATCCCGCAGCACCTCGCCCGCGCCGACCGAGGGCAGCTGGTCCACGTCCCCCACCATCAGCAGATGCGCGCCCGGCGCCACCGCCTTCACCAGCTTGTTGGCGAGCAGCAGATCGAGCATCGACGCCTCGTCGACGACGACCAGATCGGCATCCAGCGGCCGGTCCTTGTCGTACGCCGCGTCGCCGCCGGGTTTCAGTTCGAGCAGGCGGTGGACCGTTGACGCGTCGGCGCCGGTGAGCTCGGCGAGGCGCTTGGCGGCGCGGCCGGTGGGCGCGGCGAGCACCACCTTGGCCTTCTTGGCCCGGGCCAGCTCCACGACCGAGCGCACGGTGAACGACTTGCCGCAGCCCGGGCCGCCGGTGAGCACGGCGACCTTGCTGGTCAGCGCCAGCCGGACGGCCTGCTGCTGCTCGGGGGCGAGCTCGGCGCCGGTGCGCCCGGCGAGCCACGACAGCGCCTTGTCCCAGTCCACGTCCTGGAAGCCCGGCATCCGGTCCTCGCCGGTGCGCAGCAACCGCAGCACCTGGGCGGCGAGGGAGAGCTCGGCGCGGTGGAAGGGGACGAGGTAGACGGCGTTGACCCGGTCGGCCCCGCCCTGCGGCCCCGGGACCGCCTCCCGGACGACGCCCTCCTCGGCGACGAGCTCGCCCAGGCAGTCGATGACCAGCCCCGTGTCGACCTGGAGGAGCTTCACCGAGTCGGCGATCAGCTGCTCCTCGGGCAGGAAGCAGTGGCCCTGGTCGGTGGACTGGGACAGCGCGTACTGCAGCCCCGCCTTCACCCGCTCCGGGCTGTCGTGCGGGATGCCGACGGCCTGGGCGATGCGGTCGGCGGTGAGGAAACCGATGCCCCAGACGTCGGCGGCCAGCCGGTAGGGCTGGTTCTTCACCACCGAGATCGAGGCGTCCTCGTACTTCTTGTAGATGCGCACGGCGATGGAGGTGGAGACGCCGACGCCCTGGAGAAAGACCATCACTTCCTTGATGGCCTTCTGCTCCTCCCAGGCGGCGCCGATGAGCTTGGTGCGCTTGGGTCCCAGGCCCGGCACCTCGACCAGCCGCTTGGGCTCCTGCTCGATGATGTCCAGCGTGTCCGTACCGAAGTGCTCCACGATGCGGTCGGCGATACGGGGGCCGATGCCCTTGATCAGGCCCGAGCCGAGATAGCGGCGGATGCCCTGGATGGTGGCGGGCAGGACCGTCGTGTAGTTCTCCACGGTGAACTGCTTGCCGTACTGCGGATGCGAGCCCCAGCGGCCCTCCATCCGCAGCGACTCGCCCGGCTGCGCGCCGAGCAGCGAGCCGACCACCGTGAGGAGATCGCCCGCGCCCCGCCCGGTGTCTACCCGGGCGACCGTGTAGCCGTTCTCCTCATTGGCATAGGTGATCCGCTCCAGGACCCCTTCGAGCACCGCGAGATTGGACATGATCCGACGCTACCGGCAGGGTCGGACAGCGCGGGATGCCTGTGGATAACTCACTGCGTCCCCCGTGGACAACTCACTGGGTCCCCCGGGAACTCAAGGGGGCCCGGTCCGTATGACCGGGCCCCTCGATTCCCCTCCCCATCCCACCCCACTCGGCACTCCCCGATCCCCCCGGATCCCTCCCCTGGAGCGCCGATGACAAGTACGACACCCGTAACGCCTGAAGGGTTGCACGACTGCGGAAAGTAATTTTTCCGGAATCCCGACATGCCGATGGAGGGGCGCGGCCGTAGCGTTTCGCCCATGAGTGACGATTCCACCTTCGAGCAGGACGTACTGAACGAGCTGGGGGACGACGGGCTGGAGCAGCTCGCCCAGGAACTCGGCACGGACTCCGCCGGGGCGCGGGCGGTCGTGGGCACGGCGGCGTCGGAGCTGGCGGGCGAACTCCCGAGCCTGCCGCCCGAGGAGCCCCCGCTCCAGGGCGTCGCCACCCTGGGCGGCCTCGGCATGGCGGGCGGTGGCGTCACGGCCACGGTCCTGGCCAAGGTCGCGAAGCCGGTCGCGAGGACGGTCTCAAAGAAGACGGGCCTCCCCGAACCCACGGTCACGCGCGCCCTCGAACTCCTGATCCCGGTAGCGCTGACGGTGCTCAGCAAGCGGGCGGCGAAGCGGAAGTAGTGGGGCGCGGGCTGAAGGGGTGGGGGTTCGTCTGCGGGCCGGTGGGGGTTGCTCGCGCAGTTCCCCGCGCCCCTTGAGGGGCGCAGCCACAGAGCAGGGGTGCAGGGGGCGCAGCTCCCGCCCGGGGGTCTGGGGGCGAAGCCCCCAGGAGAACTCCCCCACCTTCACCCCCACCCACCCCCGGAGGGTTTAGGGAAGGGGCGGGGTGGGGGATCACACCGCCTTCAAGAAGCCCCCGTCCACCACGAACTCCGCCCCCGTCGTGCTCCCCGACCGCGGCGACGCCAACAGCGCCACCACATCCGCGATCTCCTCCGGCGTGATGAAGCGGCCGGTGGCGGCGTTAAGTTGGGGGGCCAGGGTGTCGAGGACCGTGGAACGGTCGGCGCCCGCCATCGCCGCGATGGCATCCGCCGCACCGCCCGACCGCGTCCACCACGACGTCCGCACCACCCCCGGCGACACCGTGTTGACCCGGACGCCCCGGGGCGCGTACTCCTCCGACAGGACCTGCGTGAGGTTGGACAGGGCCGCCTTCGCCGCGCTGTACTCCGCGTTGCCCACCGCGGGCTGACGGGCCAGCACCGACGAGATGTTGACGACGGCGCCGCCCCCGGCGAGCAGATGCGGCAGGGCCGCGCGGAAGGCGCGTACCGCCGAGAAGACGTTGAACTCGAACATCGCCGGCCAGTCCGCGTCGGGCGCGTCCAGGAACGAAGCGCGCGGCAGGACCACACCCGGCGGCGGCCCGCCCGCGTTGTTGACCAGGATGTCAAGACCGCCGAACTCCTCGACGGCACGGGCCACCACGCGCGCGGGGGCGTCGGCATCCATGAAGTCGGCCGAGACGTGGACGAGCTCGGGCCGGGCCAGTTTCTCCAGCTCCGGGCTGGAGTTGCGCGAGGCGGCCACCACGCGCGCACCCTCGTCGAGCAGCGTCCGGACGACCGCGAGCCCGATGCCCTTCGAAGCGCCGGTGACCACGGCCGTACGGCCGGAAAGGTGCAGGTCCATGGGGTGTCTCCAACATTCGATGGCGCTCGCCCCGTACGGGCGAGCCGGAGGCCATGGACACGATCCTGTTCCGGCGCGACGCCCACCGCTGGCGGGAATCCGGCACCGAGTTGCCCACCGGGACGGCCAGCAGATCGCGCTACGCGCGCGCCCGTCCCCGCACGCCCGGCCCACGCTCTACGCGCGCGCCCGTCCCGTAGACCCCCGCACCATCAACTCCCCGTGCACCGTGGCGATCCCACCCGGCGGCACCGGCTCCTTGCCCATCGCCAGGCGCCCCGCCCGCGCCCCGGCCTCGTACAGCGGCAGCCGTACGGTCGTCAGCGCGGGCACCGCGTCCATGCTGAACGGGAGGTCGTCGAAGCCCGCCACCGAGACCTCGCCGGGGATGGACAGGCCCCGGTCGCGAAGCGCCGCGCAGGCACCCAGCGCGACCGTGTCGTTGGCCGCGACCACCGCTGTCAACTCCGGGTCGCGCCGCAGGAGTTCAAGGGTCGCGTCGTACCCGGACCGGCGGTCGTACGAGCCGTGCACCACGGGCCCGTGCGCCGCACCCGCCGCCGCGAGCGCGGCCCGGTGGCCCTCCAGGCGGTGCCGGGTCGTGGTGCGCTCCTCGGGGCCCGCGATATAGCCGATACGGCGGTGGCCGAGGGCGAGCAGGTGCTCGGTCAGGCGCTGACTGCCACCACGGTTGTCGAAGGTCAGCGTGGCGGCGACGGGCCCGGTGGCGCCAACTCCCGTGCTCGCACCCGTCGTCGGTCCGGCAGAACCATCCCCCGCCCCCACCCCCTCCACCGGCCACGAGACCGGCGGCCGCCCGCACAGCACCACCCGCGTCCCCGCCTCCGCAAGGCGTCCCAGCTTCGCCGCGACCGCCGCCGCGTGCTCGGGGTCCTCAAGGGCCCCGCCCGTCACGATCACCGCAGCCGCGCGCTGGCGCTGGAGCAGCGTGAGATAGGTGAGTTCGCGTTCGGGCGAGCCACCCGTGTTGCAGACGACCGCCAGTTTCTCGCGGGCCCCGCGCTCGCCCCCGATCTCGGACTGGGCCGCGCCCGCCATGATCCCGAAGAACGGGTCGGCGATGTCGTTCACGAGTATGCCGACCAGGTCGGAGGTGGCGGCGGCGAGTGAACTGGCGGGCCCGTTGAGGACGTAGTCGAGCTCGTCGACGGCGCGCAGGACGCGTTCGCGGGTCGCCGCGGCCACCGGATAGTTGCCGTTGAGCACCCGCGAGACGGTCGCCGGGGACACCCGGGCGCGCGCCGCCACATCCGCCAGGGTCGTTGTCATCTCTGCCTCCGCCGAACCTCTCGTGGACCGCCGCGCGCCTCTTGTCCGCGGCGCTCTGCGCAGGCTAGCGTCCCTCCTTGCAGAAAGCGCTTACTGCCGCGTCTGCAAAAGGCAAAAGCCGCGTGGCCACCGGCCGTTGCGGGCACATTGCCACGAGCCCGGAAGGGACGTCACGTGACAGACAGGACCGCGACGGACAAGGCCGCGCCCCTCACCACCCCGCCCCGCAGGACCGTCCGCATCGCCATGAACGGCGTCACCGGCCGCATGGGCTACCGCCAGCACCTCGTACGCTCCCTGCTCGCCCTGCGCGACGAGGGCGGTCTCGACCTCGGTGACGGCACGGTCCTGTGGCCGGAGCCCGTCCTGGTGGGACGCCGGGAGTCCGCGCTGCGGGCCATCGCCGACAAGCACGGCCTCGCCCACTGGTCCACCGACCTGGACGCCGTACTCGCGGACGACAGCGTCGAGATCTACTTCGACGCCCAAGTCACCGCCGCCCGCGAGGAGTCGATCCGGAAAGCGATCGCCGCCGGCAAGCACGTCTACACCGAGAAGCCGACCGCGACCGGGCTCCCCGGCGCCCTGGAGCTGGCCCGGCTCGCCACCGCCGCCCGGATCAAGCACGGCGTCGTCCAGGACAAGCTCTTCCTGCCGGGCCTGCTGAAGCTCAAACGGCTGGTGGACAGCGGCTTCTTCGGGCGGATCCTGTCCATCCGGGGCGAGTTCGGCTACTGGGTCTTCGAGGGCGACTGGCAGAGCGCGCAGCGCCCGTCGTGGAACTACCGCGCCGAGGACGGCGGCGGCATCGTCGTCGACATGTTCCCGCACTGGGAGTACGTGCTGCACGAGCTGTTCGGGCGCGTCACCTCCGTACAGGCGCTGGCCACCACGCACCTCGCGCAGCGCTGGGACGAGCGCGGCAAGCCGTACGACGCGACCGCCGACGACGCCGCGTACGGCATCTTCCAGCTGGCGGGCGGCGCGATCGCCCAGATCAACTCGTCCTGGGCCGTCCGCGTCCACCGCGACGAACTCGTCGAGTTCCAGGTCGACGGCACCGAGGGCTCGGCCGTGGCGGGGCTGCGCGAGTGCCGCTTCCAGCACCGCTGCGCGACGCCCAAGCCGGTGTGGAACCCGGATCTCCCGGCGACGGAGGCGTTCCGCGAGCAGTGGCAGCCGGTCCCGGACAACGAGGACTTCACCAACGGGTTCAAGGCGCAGTGGGAGCTGTTCCTGCGGCACGTCTACCTCAACACCCCATACCAATGGGATCTGTTGGCGGGTGCGCGCGGGGTGCAGCTGGCCGAGCTGGGGCTGCGGTCGTCGGCCGAGGGCCGCCGTATCGAGGTGCCGGAGATCTCGCTGTGACGATCCTGCTGCCCCGCTCCGACGGCTCGCTCGTACGGTACGAGCCCCGCCCCGACCCGATCGCGTTCACGCCGGGCGGCCCGCCGGTCTCCCGTACGGTCTTCGCGGCCGCCCACGTGGTCGCCGACCCGTACGCGGACCCATATACGGATGCGACCTCGGCCGTCGACTGGGACGCCACGCTCGCCTTCCGCCGCCACCTGTGGTCGCACGGGCTCGGTGTCGCCGAGGCCATGGACACCGCACAGCGCGGTATGGGTCTGGAGTGGGCCGGGGCCGCCGAGCTGATCCGGCGCTCGGCGGCCGAGGCGAAGGCGGCCGGGGGCCGGATCGCCTGCGGGGTGGGCACCGACCAGCTGACCGGCCCGGCCACACTCGCCGAGGTGACGGCCGCGTACGAGGAACAGCTCGCGCTCGTGGAGGGCGTCGGCGCGCAGCCCGTCCTGATGGCGTCGCGCGCGCTCGCGGCCGTGGCGCGCGGGCCAGAGGACTATCTCGCCGTGTACGGGCGGCTGTTGGAGCGGACCGAGCGGCCGGTGATCCTGCACTGGCTCGGCCCGATGTTCGACCCGGCCCTCACGGGGTACTGGGGCTCGCCCGACCTCGACCTCGCCACCGAGACCTTCACGAAGATCATCGCCGCCCACCCCGGCAAGGTCGACGGCATCAAGGTGTCGCTGCTCGACGCGGCCCGGGAGGTCGCGCTGCGGCGACGGCTGCCAGAGGGCGTGGCGTGCTACACCGGCGACGACTTCCACTACCCGGGGCTCATCGCAGGCGACGAACAGGGCTTCAGTCACGCCCTGTTGGGGATCTTCGACCCGCTCGCGCCGCTGGCCGCGCAGGCCGTACGGGCGCTGGACGCGGACGACCCGGACGGCTTCCGGCGCCTCCTCGACCCCACCGTGCAGCTCTCCCGCCATCTCTTCGAGGCGCCCACCCGGTTCTACAAGACGGGCGTGGTCCTGCTCGCCTGGCTGGCGGGGCACCAGGACCACTTCACCATGGTGGGCGGCCTCCAGTCGGCGCGGCCGCTGCCGCATCTTGCACGAGCATACGAACTGGCTGACGGGCTCGGCTTGTTGCCCGACCCCGGGCGGGCCGAGGCCCGGATGAAGAACCTGCTGAACGTGTACGGAGTCGACCAGTGAGCCTTTCCCGTCTCAGCCTCAATCAGATGACCGTCAAACAGTTGCCGCTGCCCCAACTCGTGGACACCTGCGCGCGGCTGGGCGTACCCGGCCTCGGACTGTGGCGCGAGCCCGTGCGGGCGTACGGCGTGGAGGCCGCCGCGAAGCTCGTCCGGGACGCGGGGCTGAGCGTCACCTCGCTCTGCCGGGGCGGCTTCTTCACCACCGCCGAGCCCCACGCGCGCGTAAAGGCGCTCGACGACAACCGGGCCGCGATCGACGAGGCGGCGACGCTCGGCACCGACACTCTGGTGCTGGTCTGCGGCGGGCTGCCCGAGGGGAGCCGGGACCTGGCGGGGGCGCGCGAGCGGGTCGCCGACGCGCTCGCCGAACTCGGCCCCTACGCGCGCGTGCGGGGCGTACGCCTCGCGATCGAACCGCTGCACCCCATGTACGCGTCCGACCGCTGCGTCGTGTCCACCCTCGGCCAGGCCCTCGACCTCGCCGAACGCTTCCCGGCCGAGGAGGTGGGGGTCGTCGTCGACACGTACCACGTGTGGTGGGACGACCTGGCCCCGGCGGCCGTCACGCGCGCGGGGGCCGCCGGCCGCATCCACGCCTTCCAACTCGCCGACTGGGTCACACCGTTGCCCGAGGGCGTACTGACCGGGCGCGGCCAGCTCGGCGACGGCTCCATCGATCTGCGGGACTGGTGGCAGCGGGTGGACGCGGCCGGGTACACGGGCCCGGTCGAGGTGGAGCTCTTCAACGAGGCGCTGTGGCGGCGGGACGGGGCGGAGGTCCTGCGCGAGACGGTCGAGCGGTTCCGGTCGTGCGTGCCGTGACGCGCGCGTGTGCCGTGTCCGCGTGTGATGGCGTACGCGATGCCCTACGGGGCGCGTCCGCCTGCGATCCCGTACGCGATGTCGTACCCGCCCGGCATACTGGCCCCGTGTCCGACACACACGCCACTCCCCCTCCCCCCGAACCCGTCCTGCGGGACCCCCGTCCGGGGGACCTGGGCTGGGTGGTGCACCGGCACGGCGCGCTGTACGCCGCCGAGTACGGGTGGAACGCCGAGTTCGAGGGCATGGTCGCCGGAATCGTCGCCGGCTTCACCCAGGACCACGACCCGCACCTCGAACGCGTCTGGATCGCCGAGCTGGACGGGCGGCCGGTGGGCTCGGTGATGTGCGTACGCGACGACGCCCCCGGCACCGCCCGGCTGCGCCTGCTGCTCGTGGAGCCCGAGGCGCGCGGCCATGGGCTCGGGGACCGGCTGGTCGGCGAGGTCGTCGCGTTCGCCCGCGAGGCCGGGTACCGCGATCTGGTGCTCTGGACCTACGACGCGCTCGCCATCGCCCGCGCCCTCTACCAGCGGCACGGGTTCACCCTGGTCACCGAGGAGGCGCACCGCTCGTACGGCGCCGACCTGGTCGGCCAGGACTGGCGGCTCGGCCTGAAGGACCGGTGAGAGCGGTGCGGTACGCGTTCTCCACGCTCGGGGTGCCGGGACTGCCCGTCCCCGAGGTCGCCCGGCTCGCCGCCGCGCACGGCTACCAGGGCGTCGAGCTGCGCGCCCACCCCGAGGAGCCCGTGCACACCGGTGTCGGGATGCGCGAACGGGCCGCTGCCGTACGCGAGTTCGCGGCGCAGGGTGTGGACATCCTCGCCGTCGCGGGGTACGCGCGCGTGGCCGGTCCCGGCGACTCCGAGCGGCTCGACGAGCTGGTGCTCCTCGCGCACGACCTCGGCGCCTCGTACGTACGCGTCTTCCCCGGCGGCGACGGCTCCCCGAACGACGACGGCATCGCGGTGCGGCGGCTGCGGGAGGTCGCGGCCCTGGCCGCCGAGCGCGGCGTACGCGTCCTGCTCGAAACGCATGACTCGCACCGCACGGGCGCGGCAGTCGCCCGCGTCCTGGACCGGGTCGGCGCGCCGGAGATCGGCGCCCTGTGGGACGTGATGCACACCTGGCTCGGCGGCGAGAGCCCGTCCGCCACCCACACCGCACTCGCCCCGCACCTCGGATACGTACAGGTCAAGGACATCGCGTCGGCCGAGGACACCACCCCGCTGCCGCTCGGGGCCGGGGTGCTGCCGCTCGCTGCGTGCCTGGCGCGGCTCAGGCCGGACGGCTGGCTGTGCTGGGAGTACGAGAAGCGGTGGTATCCGGACGCGGCGGAGCTGCCGGGGCTGCTGACGGCCGGGCGGGAGCATCTGGACACGCTGCTCGGAGCGTCAGGAACCGAGGCATCCGGGACAGTGACGTCAGCGCCACCCCGCCCACCAGCAGCACCGCCGCGCACCACCGCAGCGGACTGACCGGCTCGCCCAGGAACAGAGCGGCCGACGACATCCCGAAGACCGGCACCAGCAGGCTGAACGGCGCCACCGACGACGCCGGGTGGTGGCGCAGCAGATAGCCCCAGGCGCCGAAGCCGAAGACCGTACTGCCCCAGGCGACGAAGACGAGCGCGCCCGCGCCGCTCCAGTCGAACGACCGCAGCGCCCCCGCGTCCCGGCCCGGGCCCTCGAAGAGCAGGGAGAGGCCGATCAGGGGCAGGATCGGGACGGTCGAGACCCACACCATGAAGTTGAGCGCGTCGGGCGGGGCGGCCTTGCGGGTGAGGACGTTGGAGACACCCCAGCAGGCGGCGGCCGCGACGGTGAGGCCGAAGCCGAGCAGGGGGCCGCTCGCGCCCTCGTCCACGGCGGCGACCGCGATCCCGGCGAGCGCGACCAGCATGCCCAACAGGCGGGTGCGGCCGGGCCGTTCACCGAGGGCCACCATCGCCACGACCGCCGTGAACACCGCCTGGATCTGGAGCACCAGCGAGGAGAGCCCGGCCGGCATCCCCTGGTTCATACCGGTGAAGAGCAGCCCGAACTTGGCGACCCCGAGGACGAGACCCACCGCCACGATCCACTTCCACCCGACCTTCGGGCGCCCCACGAAGAACACGGCCGGCAGCGCCGCGACCAGGAAGCGCAGGGCGGAGAAGAGCAGCGGCGGGAAGTGGCCGAGGCCGACCTCGACGACCGTGAAGTTCACTCCCCAGACGGCGGTGACCAGCACGGCGAGTGCGATGTGTACGGGACGCATGCGTTGAGGATCTCCGGGCGGACCATGTAGCACCAGCGCGGATTTCTTCATGGTTGGATTGAGCATACGTAATGAGTTGCCGTAAAGGGATCTTCGGAAAGTGAGGCCGTCGTGCTCGATCTCGCCCGGCTGCGCGCGCTGCACGCCGTCTCCGTCCACGGGTCCGTGGCGGCCGCCGCCACCGCCCTCGGCTACACCCCCTCCGCCGTCTCCCAGCAGATCACCAAGCTGGAGCGGGAGACCCGCACCACGCTCCTGGAGCGGCGCGGGCGCGGGGTCGCGCTCACCGAGGAGGCGCTGCATCTCGCCGCCACCGCACAGGAGTTGCTGGCGCTCGTCGAGCGGGCCGAGACCACCCTGGAGGAGCGCCGGGGGCTGCCGACCGGACGCCTCACGGTCGCCGCGTTCGCCACGGCGGCGCGCGGACTGCTGCCGGGCGTGCTGGCCCAACTCGCCCGCGAGCACCCGGACCTGGACGCCCGGCTGTCCGAGATCGACCCGCATCTGTCGATCGACCTGGTGGCGAAGGGCGTCGTCGATCTGGCGGTGACGCACGACTGGGACATCGCGCCGCTGCCCGCTCCCGAGGGCGTGGAGCACGCGGTGATCGGCGACGATATGTGCGACCTGCTCGTACCGGAGGACCACCGGCTCGCCGGGCGGCACTCGGTGCGCCGCGCCGAGCTCGCCCGGGAGCACTGGATCTGCCAGCCGCCCGGGTCGGTCTGCCACGACTGGCTGGTGCGGACGCTGCGGGCCGACGGATGCGAGCCGGATCTGCGCCACCAAGCCGCCGAGTACCACACCCAACTCGCCCTGGTAGCCCATGGGTTGGGCATCGCACTGATACCCCGCCTCGGCCGGGGTCCACTGCCCGACGGTGTGGTGGCGGTGCGGCTCGACCCCGCTCCGGTGCGCCGGTTGTACGCCCTGTGGCGCACGGGGGCCGCCCGCCGCCCGGCCATCACGGCGGCGGTCGCGGCGCTCCAGTCGCAGTGGCCGACCGCCGCGCCGCCTCCCGTACAACTCTGATCACACCGGGAGACTTCCGTACCGAATTCTCCGAATCGGGCCCCGGCCGGGAACCCACCGGGGGCGGCGATCGTCCAACGTCCGTACTGCCGGTGAGTCTCCGCAATGCGGTGTCGGCGATCGCTGCTGGCTGCGAACGGCCGACTCCCCTCTCCAACCGCCTGCGGCCGGCAGCACACCGCCACCGGTGCGCCCCCCTCCGACTGCGCCGGTGGCGGTCCCTTTTCCGGGCCCAGTACGAGGCCTTCGATGCGCGCCCTCTTGACCGGTAATAACTTTCCGGTTATCCGTTCGGCGTTGGAAGTTTCTTCCACGCCTACGGATGGAGCGCACGTGTCGCACCGCACCTCCAGACGCACCCTCCTCACCGCGACCGCCGCCGCAGGCGCGGCGGCCGCCCTCGGGCCCGCGATCCCCGCGTACGCGGGACAGTGGACCGACCACGACCGGCTGCGGCGGATCATCGCCCGGATGTCGATCGAGGAGAAGGTCGGCCAGCTCTTCGTGATGCGGGTCTACGGACATTCCGCGACCGCACCCGACCAGGTGGACATCGACGCCAACCTGAGCGAGATCGGCGTGCGCACCGCCGCCGAGCTCATCGCGAAGTACCACGTCGGCGGCATCATCTACTTCACCTGGGCGCACAACACCCGCGACCCGCACCAGATCGCCGACCTCTCCAACGGCATCCAGCGCGCCGGGCTCGCCCAGCCCACGCCCGTACCGCTGATCATCGCCACCGACCAGGAGCACGGCATCGTCTGCCGCGTCGGCCACCCCGCCACGCTCTTCCCGGGCGCGATGGCGCTCGGCGCGGGCCGCTCCGCGCGCGACGCCACCACCGTCGGACGCATCGCCGGGGCCGAGCTGCGCGCGATCGGGATCCGGCAGAACTACTCCCCCGTCTCGGACGTCAACGTCAACCCGGCCAACCCCGTCATCGGCGTACGGTCCTTCGGCGCCGATCCTGCGGCCGTCGCGCGGATGGTGGCGGCCGAAGTACGCGGCTACCAGGGCGCCGGAATCGCGGCGACCGCCAAGCACTTCCCCGGGCACGGCGACACCACCGTCGACAGCCACACCGGCATCCCGATCATCACCCACACCCGCGAGCAGTGGGAGAAGCTGGACGCGCCGCCGTTCCGGGCCGCGATCGCCGCCGGGATCGACTCGGTGATGACGGCCCACATCCAGTTCCCGGCGCTCGATGCGACCAACGACCCGGCGACGCTCTCGCACCCCATCCTCACCGGCATCCTGCGCGAGCAGCTGGGCTTCGGCGGCGTGGTCGTGACGGACGCGCTCAATATGCAGGGCGTGCGGGACAAGTACGGCGACGACCGGGTGCCGGTGCTGGCCCTGAAGGCGGGCGCCGACCAGCTGCTCGACCCGCCGAAGCTGGACGTGGCCTGGAACGGGGTCCTCTCGGCGGTCCACAGCGGCGAGCTCACCGAGGCCCGCCTCGACGTATCGATCCTGCGGATCCTCGAACTCAAGGAGCGGCGTGGCCTGTTCAGCCATCCGTACGTCTCGCAGCGCGAGGTGGACCGGGTGGTCGGCACCCGGCCGCATCTCGCCGCCGCCGACGCGGTGGCCGAGCGGACCACGACGCTGCTGGTCAACAAGGGCGGGCTGCTGCCGCTGTCACGGAAGCACCGCCGGAACATCCTGGTGGTGGGCGCCGACCCCGCGTCGCCGTCGGGGACGACGGGCCCACCGACAACGGTCCTGACCAAGGCATTGACCGAACTGGGCTTCACAGCAAGCGCATTGCCGACCGGTTCGCTGCCCTCGCAGGCCCAGATCGACGCGGCGGTGGCGGCCGCGCGGGGCAAGGACGCGGTGGTCGCGGCCACCTACAACGCGGGGCCGGGCGGCGCGCAGTCCAAACTGCTGGCGGCGCTGGGCGCGACCGGAGTGCCCGTGATCCACCTGGCGATCCGCAACCCGTACGACATCGCGTACCTGACGGGATACACGGCGTCGCTCGCCACCTACTCCTGGACCGACGTAGAACTACGGGCTGCGGCACGGGTGTTGGCGGGCAAGGCGGCGCCGGTCGGGCGGCTGCCGGTGGCCGTGCCGCGCGGGGACGATCCGACCCAGGTTCTGTACCCGATCGGCTACGGACTGTCGTACTAGAGATACCCCTCGCATCCCCTGGCGAGCCGCCCGGGCCGCAGGTCACGCTGGTGCGGGGGTCGGTCATGCGCGCGTACGGTTCGGTCAGGGCGGTTCTGGCGGTGTCCGCCGCCCTGTTGCTCACGGCGGGCTGCCAGCGGGCGGCGGGCGGCTCGGCGGAGCGCGTACCGCCCGCGCCTTCGGAGGCGACGTTCCTGGGGCCCGGGGCCTGCGCGGCACACGGGCAGGCGTTCACCGAGGTCCCCTGCACCAGCGAACGCGCGGTGGCCCGGGTCTCGGTCCGCCGCACGGGCACGGCACACACGGCCGCGGGCTGCCCGCTGAACACGGACTTCGTCCTGTACATCGACGCCCGGGCCACCCCGGGCTACGCCTGCATGCGCAACCTGGAGTCCCCGCACCCCGGCGACCCGGGCATGGGCGGCGGCCCCTTCACCGTCGTCGGTGACTGCGTGTACCAGGCGGGCGAGGGCCAGGTGAAAGAAACACCGTGCGACGGCTCGGGCCCCGAGCCCCCGGGCTTCAAGGTGACGAAGGCGGTCACCCGCCGCACCGACTGCCCGCCGACGACGGCGATGTACGTGGAACTGACGGGCGGGGCGCAACGGGTGGGGTGTGCGCGGCGGTTGTGAGGCGACAGGGGCCCGGGGACGCATCCCCGGGCCCCCTCACTCACGGACGCAGCGTCTGCTCGCGCTCCGCCTGCGGGCGGTCCAAGCGCGCGTCGTACGACGCCAGCGGCTTCGGCGTCGTGGCGGGCAGGCCCGCCCAGCGGAGGATCGCCGAGGTCGCCGTGGCCTTCTCCGCAGCGGCCAGACCGGCGACCTTGGAGCCGTGGTTGCCGCCCGCCACCGTGTAGACGTACGAGTCGCGCGAGCCGGAGCCGAGGCGGAAGCGCTCGGCGCCCCACGGGTCGTTCTGGCCGTACACGTACAGCATGTGGTCGGCGTGGTGGCGCACCCAGCTGTCGATCTGCGGCATCACCCACGGCTGGAACCGCATCGGGATGCTGCGCGGGACGAAGTTGCGCGGCGGCTGGTAGCCGTAGCGGCTCAGACCGCCCAGCCAGGGCTGCTTGATGGTGGGCGAACCGAGCTGGGTGCCCGCCTGGTAGTAGTACGGGGTGTACTTCTCCAGGCCCTGGTCGACATAGGAGTCAAAGCCGACGATCTTGTTGACGGAGTCCCAGATCGCCTGGTCGGTGGCGTGCGGCGCGTCCGCCGGGATGGTGCCGCAGTCGGAGAGCAGGCTGTACTGCCAGAACGTCCACACGTAGTCGAGGACGACCGCCTCGTACGCCTTGTCGAGCGTGCCGACCGTGGTGAACGTGTACTTGTTGTCGGTCGCGTACTGCGCCAGCTTCTTCTCCAGCGGCTCGCGGCGCACCAGCGCCTCGCGCTGCACGGCCTCCAGCTTGTCGCGGCACTCCTTGGTGCCTACGGTCTGGAAGAAGCGGTCGTACGCGGAGTCCTCGTCGTTGACGACGTCGTTCGGGGCGACGTACGCGACGACGCCGTCCATGTCCCTGGGGTAGTAGCGCTTGTAGTACGTCGCCGTCATACCGCCCTTGGAGCCGCCGGTGGTCAGCCAGTTCTTGCGGTAGACCGGCTTGAGGGCCTGGTATATGGCGTGCTGGTCGCTGGCCGCCTGCCAGATGTCGAGCTTCTTCCAGTCGGCCGGCTGCGGCCGGGACGGGGTGAAGTAGCGGTATTCCACCGAGACCTGGTTGCCGTCCACGATCTGGGTCGGCTCGCTGCGGCTCGGGTTGGTCGACACGTTGTAGCCGCTGGTGTACATGACGGTGGGACGGCCGGTGTCCTTGTGCAGCAGGGTGACGCGCTGCTGGAAGGTGCCCTGCGAGGGGTGCCGGTGGTCGACCGGCTGGGTGAAGTCGAGGACGAAGTAGCGGTAGCCGGCGTACGGCTTCTCCTCTATGAGGCTCACCCCGGGTATCGCCAGGATGCGGTCCTTGATGTCCGGCTCGGCGGCGGTGGCCGCCCCGGCGGTGGCTCCCGCCACGCTCACCGTGCCTATCAGCACGACGAGCGAAAGGAGCCATCTGAGCGTCTTGCGCATGCGTTCTCCCCTGTGGTCACGATGTTTCGCGATCGTCGTGAACCTAACGGGAGCAACACCCGCACCACCAGACCCAGTTGTCCCACTGGGCCTGGCATCGTTGTCAACGGCGGCTGAGTATCAGCACAAGATCCATCCTGTAGATGCCCCGGATCCCGCGACCGAACCCGACGCCCGTACACAGCGGTTGATCGCGTGCACCGTGACCGGGCCCGCCTGCTGGGTGAACAGCCCGCTGTCGGAGACCGGGCCGCCGCCGCGCGCCTGGAGCGTGACCGCCATCTGCCGTCTGGCGCCGGGCGACTTGGCGACCGTGACCGCGCAGGCGTAGCCGTGCGTCTTGTAGACCCGCAGCTCACCGGTGGCGAACGGGACCGTCTTGACCTGCCGGCCGCCGCACGCGGCCGCCGCGTCGGCGCTGCCGGTGCCCGGCCCGAGCACGATCAGGGAACCCGTCGCCAGAAATACGGCAAGCCCCCAGCCCGCCCGCCTGTGAGACCCCCCACCGAACACGCTTGCCTCCTTCCGTCACATGAACGTATGTGTGTACGGACGCGGAGGTCCACCCGGCGGTTGCGCGGATTCCGGATGGGCTCGACGATCACGGCCGCATCACACGGCCCGGGTCACGCGTGGCTCAGGATCATCGAGAGGAAGCCGAACTCGGCGGCGAGTTGGACGCACAGGCCCGTCACCCGGAGCTCCTTGACCCGGCGGGCGCGGTCGGGGGTGGCGATGACCAGGACGAACGCGAGCCCGGCGAGGACGAGCGCCCACAGCATCTGGGTACCGGTCGCGGCGCCGTGGTCCGTGCAGTTGGCGCTGTTCTCGAAGCACGCCGAGAACCGCTCGCTGGACAGGACCGCGAGCCCGGCCAGGATCGTCCCCGGGATCAGCAGGAACGCGGAGATCACCGCACCGGTCCGCAGACGCGGCAGCGACTCGGCGGTCAGGGCGGGCGTGGACTCGGTCGTCGTCTTCATGCCCCGATCACACCGGAAACGGCCCGCCGCGCGGACCGTCCCCGGTACTCATCTTCTCGGGCGCGGATACTCAGACCGCCGCCGGCTCGTCCTCCCCGATGAACGTGCGCCACAGGCTCGCGTACCGGCCGTCCTGGGCGAGGAGTTCGTCGTGGGTGCCGTCCTCGACGACCCGGCCGTGGTCCATCACGACCACCCGGTCCGCGCGGGCGGCCGTGGTGAGGCGGTGGGCGACGACCAGTGTGGTGCGCCGGCCGGTGAGGCGGTCGGTGGCCTGGTTGACCTGGGCCTCGGTGGCGAGGTCCAGCGCGGCCGTGGCCTCGTCGAGGAGCAGGACGTCGGGGTCGACGAGCTCCGCGCGCGCCAGCGCGATCAGCTGGCGCTGGCCCGCCGAGAGGTTGCGGCCGCGCTCGGCGACCTCGTGCAGATAGCCGCCGTCGAGGGTGGCGATCATGTCGTGGGCGCCGACGGCCCGCGCCGCCGCCTCGACCTCGGCGTCACTGGCCTCGGGCCGCCCGTACGCGATGGCGTCCCGGACCGTCCCGGCGAACAGATACGCCTCCTGCGGCACGACGCCCAGGCGGTGCCGGTAGGCGGTGAGGTCCAGTTCGCGCAGGTCGATGCCGTCGGCGGTGACCCGCCCGCCGGTCGGGTCGTAGAACCGGGCGACCAGCTTGACCAGCGTCGACTTGCCCGCGCCCGTCTCGCCGACGAAGGCGACGGTCTGCCCGGCCGGTATCCGCAGCGCCACGCCCGAAAGGGCCTCCTCCTCGTCCCCGTACGCGAAGTCCACGTCCTCGAAGGCGATCTCGCCGCGCAGCGAGGGGACATCCTGGGGCTTGGCGGCCGCCTCCGTGGAGGTCGGCTCCCGCAACAGCTCCTGGATCCGCTTGAGCGAGACGGCCGCCTGCTGGTAGCCGTCGAAGACCTGCGAGAGCTGCTGTACGGGGGCGAAGAACAGGTCGATGTAGAGGAGATACGCCACCAGCGCGCCCGTCGTCAGACTGCCCGCGTCGACCCGGTGGGCGCCGACGATCAGCACCGCCGCCGACGCGACCGTCGACAGGAGCTGGACGAACGGGAAGTAGACCGAGATGAGCCACTGGCCCCGGATACGCGCCGTGCGGTAGTCGGCGCTGCGGGCCGCGAACCGCTCGGCGCCGTCGCGCTCGCGTCCGAAAGCCTGCACGATCCGCAGCCCGCTCACCGACTCCTGGAGGTCGGCGTTGACCCCGGCGACCCGCTCACGGGCCAGTTCGTACGCCTTCACGCTCTGCTTGCGGAAGAAGTACGTGCCGACGATCAGCGGCGGCAGGGTCGCGAAGACGACGAGGGCGAGCTGGACGTCGATGACGAGCAGCGCGAGCATGATGCCGAAGAAGGTGACGACCGAGACGAACGCGGTGACCAGACCGGTCTGCAGGAACGTGGCGAGCGCGTCCACGTCCGTCGTCATCCGGGTCATGATCTTGCCGGTCAACTCGCGCTCGTAGTAGTCGAGTCCGAGCCGCTGGAGCTGGGCGAAGATCTTCAGGCGGAGGCTGTAGAGGACGCGTTCGCCGGTCCGGCCGGTCATCCGGGTCTCGCCGAACTGGGCGGCCCACTGGATCACCACGGTCAGCAGGGCCAGACCCGCGGCCGCCCACACCGCGCCGAGCGCGAGCTGGCTCACGCCCTTGTCGATGCCGTGCCGGATGAGGACCGGAAGCAGCAGGGACATGCCCGCGTCGATGGCGACCAGGGTGAGGCTGATGGCGAGCGGCTTGCCGAAGCCGCGCAGCAGTCGGCGCAGACCGTAGGAGGCTTCGGGCTGTACGGCTCTGGCCTCGTCGACGCCGGGGGTGTCGACGGCCGGGGGCAGCGCCTCGACCTGGGCGAGGAGTTCGGGGGTGGCAGGCATCCCGCCGGGGGCCGCCGACTCGGGCTTGTCCGGACGTATCCACAGCGGCGGCGTGATGCCCCGCTCGGCGTCGAACTCGGCGTCCAGCTCGTCCCGTACGGTGTGGTCCTCCACGACCTCGGCCGGGGCGATGTGGCCGGGCGAGACCGCGCCCAGCTCGTCCGGGTCGGTCAGCAGGCGCCGGTAGAGCGCCGAGTCGCGCTGGAGCTCGTCGTGGGTGCCGATGGCCGCGAGGCGGCCGCCGTCGAGGACGGCGATGCGGTCGGCGAGGTTGAGGGTGGAGCGGCGGTGCGCGATGAGCAGCGTGGTGCGCCCGGCCATCACGGACTTGAGCGCCTCGTGGATCTCGTGCTCCACGCGCGCGTCCACAGCCGAGGTGGCGTCGTCCAGGACCAGCAGACGCGGGTCGGTGAGGATGGCGCGGGCCAGGGCGACGCGCTGGCGCTGGCCGCCGGAGAGGGTCAGGCCGTGCTCGCCGACCGTGGTGTCGTACCCGTCGGGCAGCTCGGTGATGAACCGGTCCGCCTGCGCGGCGCGCGCGGCCTTCTCGATCTCCTCCTGGGTGGCGTCCGGCTTCCCGTACGCGATGTTGGCGCGCACGGTGTCGGAGAACAGGAAGCTGTCCTCGGGCACCAGGCCGATGGCGGAGCGCAGCGAGGCCATGGTCAGCTCGCGCACATCGTGGCCGCCGACCAGGACGGCGCCGTGCGTGACGTCGTAGAAGCGCGGCAGCAGCAGGGAGACGGTGGACTTGCCGGAGCCGGAGGCGCCGACGACGGCGACGGTCTCGCCGGGCCGGATCTCCAGCGAGAACCCGTCAAGGACCGGACGCCCGTCCTCGTAACCGAACCGCACGTCGTCGAACTCGACGGTCGCGGGCGCGTCGGCGGGCAGTTCCCTGGTGCCGTCCTCGATGGACGGCTCGGTGTCGATCAGCTCCAGGACCCGCTCGACACCGGCCCGCGCCTGCTGGCCGACGGTCAGCACCATCGCGAGCATCCGGACCGGTCCGACGAGCTGCGCGAGATACGTGGAGAACGCCACGAACGTGCCGAGCGTGATCTCGCCGCGCGTGGCCAGCCAGCCGCCGAGCGCCAGCATGGCGACCTGGCCGAGCGCGGGGACGGCCTGGAGGGCCGGGGTGTAGCGGGAGTTGAGCTTGATGGTCCGCAGCCGTCCGGCGAAGAGCTTGCGCCCGACCTCGCGCAGCTTCCCGGTCTCCTGCTCCTCCTGCCCGAAGCCCTTGACGACGCGTACGCCGGAGACGGCGCCGTCGACGACGCCCGCGACGGCCGCGGCCTGGCCCTGGGCGTACCAGGTGGCCGGGAAGAGGCGGGTGCGGCTGAGCTTGGCGATGAACCACAGCGCGGGCGCCACGGCCAGCGCGACCAGGGTCAGCAGCGGCGAGAGCCACGCCATGATGGCCAGGGAGATCAGGAAGAGCAGGATGTTGCCGATGGTCATCGGCAACATGAAGAGCAGACCCTGGATGAGCTGGAGGTCACTGGTGGCGCGGCCGACGACCTGCCCGGTGGAGAGCTCGTCCTGACGCCGCCCGTCGAGCTTGGTGATCGTCGCGTACATCTCGGTACGCAGGTCGTGCTGCACGTCGAGGGCGAGGCGGCCGCCGTAGTAGCGACGTATGTACGTCAGTACGTACACGACGACCGCCGAGGCTATGAGCATCCCGGTCCAGACCGCGAGCGAGCGGGTGTGGGAGCCGACCACGTCGTCGATGATCACCTTGACGACCAGCGGGACCAGAGCCATCACCGCCATACCGGCCAGGGACGACCCGAGCGCCAGCAAGACATCGCGCCGGTACCGCCAGGCGTACCCGGTCAGCCGCCGCGCCCACCCTTGATCTGCCGCCGCCACTGGTTGCCTCCCGTAGTCCGAACCACCGCAAGGCCCCAACGCCACGACCGGCGGATTTCATCCCGCAGCAACAATTGGGGGGCTTTTTGGGAGGCGCGGGGGGGCGGGTTGCCCGAGCAAGGCGGTCCCGGATCACTTAAGGGGCGCGGGGAACTGCGCGACCAGCCCAGCACGGTCCGCAGACAAACCCCGCACCCCCGCGAAGCGGCTAGCGGCCGGGCAAAGCCGTAACCAGCTTCCGCCCAGCCGGCGCCTCCGGCACCGGCGGCACAGCCTCCTGAGGCAACACAGACACAGGCCGCTGCCACCTCGGCGGATTCCAAGGCCGAGCAACCACACCCGGGGTGCCAAGATCACCGTGCACAGCCCGGGCCACCGCCTGAATCGTGTCGATGCCCTGATTCATCGTCGAGTTGTCCTCGGTGAGCACAGCCATGGCGTAATCATGGCCGTTGCCGGTGAACGCCCCGATGCTGTGCACGCGCCAGCCGTGCGTGGCCCGCTCAAGCCACCCGTTCTTGAGCTGCGCAACCGCCCCGGCCGGGGCCCCCGCAGGCGTACCCCACCGCTGTCCGGCCACGACCCGGCCCATCAGACCCAGCTGGTACGACCGCGCGGCATCGCTCAGCAGCGAGTTCCGCGAGGTGAGCAGCGCGAGCAGCTTCGCCTGGTCACGCGCGGTGATCCGGGTCAGCCCCCAGTACCCGTCCGCGCCCGGCACCGTCTGCGTCATCCCGGCCGCGGCCAGGAACGACCGCACCTTGCCCGCACCCAGCTGCTTCCACAGCTCGGTGGTCGACGCGTTGTCCGACTCGGTGATCATCTTGGTGGCGAGACCCCGCTCGCGCTGGGTGAGCGAACGGTCCTGCCGCGTCGCCTCCCACAGCAGCGTCGCGAGCACGGTCGCCTTGACGACGCTCGCGGAGTCGTACGTGGCGGTCGCCCCCAGCTCGCAGCGGGTGCCGGTCGAGCGGTCGTACAGCGCCACGGCCGTCAGCGAGGAGCGGCCGCGGAGCGCCGAGGTGATGTCCTTGGACAGCTTGGCGGCGAGTGCGGGGTCGTTGGACGTGCAGGTCACCGAGGACGCGGCGGCGGCCGGTGCGGCACCCGCCACCAGCGGCGCGACCACGCTCGCTGCGACGGCGGCGCCGAGCGCGCCACGGCGTATCCGTCTGACCGTGCCGGAGTGTCTGAACAAAGCTTCCCGCCCCCTGTGAGTACCGAGACGAGCACATCGCCCTGACGTGCTCGCCTCACATGACTCATCAGGAGGCGAAAAGTTGTACGAAGAAAATGTTGAACGAGATTACAGTTACGACACCGGTGTCGCCCCTGGTCACAGATGCGTCGGCGCGAACATCTTCAGCACGGCGGGCAGCACGACCACCGAGGGCCCGGGCTCCGCCAGCGCCTTCGCCAGATCGTCCCGCAGCGACTCCACACTCGTACGCACCGCGGGCACGCCGAACGACTCGGCGAGCGCGACGAAGTCCGGCCGCACCAGCTCCGTACCGGTCGCCGCGCCGTACGCGTCCGTCATGTACTCGCGCAGGATGCCGTACCCGCCGTCGTCGACGATCAGCCAGGTCACCGGCAGGTCGTCCTGCCGGGCCGTGGCGAGCTCGGCGATCGAGTACATCGCGCCGCCGTCGCCGGAGACCGCGAGCACCGGCCGACTGCGGTCGGCGGCCGCCGCGCCGATCGCCGCCGGGAAGCCGTAGCCGAGGCCGCCCGCGCCCTGGGCCGAGTGCAGCGCCCCCGGCCAGGCGGACCAGGCCCAGTACGCCAGGATCGTCATGTCCCAGAAGCTGGGTGCGTCGGCGGGCAGCGCCGCGCGCACATCCGCCAGGATCCGCTGCTCGCTCTCCAGTCCCTGCCCGGCGATCCGCTCCCGTACCTTCGCGAGGACCGTACGTACGGACTCGGCGGCGGCCGGGTCGGTGCGCTCGCGGACCGTCTCCAGGAGCGCGGAGAGCGCCACGCGCGCGTCCGCGTGGATGCCGAGCGCGGGGTGGTTGGACTCCAGCTTGCCGAGGTCGGCCTCGATCTGGATGACGCGGCCGCGCGGCGCGAACGTGTGGTAGTTCGAGGAGAGTTCACCCAGGCCCGAGCCCACGACGAGCAGGACGTCGGCGTCCTCCAGGAAGTCGGTGGTGTGCCGGTCCTCCAGCCACGACTGGAGCGAGAGCGGGTGCTCCCAGGGGAAGGCGCCCTTGCCGCCGAAGGTCGTCGCTACGGGGGCGTCGATGCGCTCGGCGAGCGCGCGGAGCTTGCCGGAGGCGTCGGCGCGTACGACGCCACCGCCCGCGATGATCACCGGGCGGGCCGCGTTCGACAGCAACTCGGCCGCCACGGCGGTCAGTTCGGGGCGCGGGAGCAGGTCGTGCGGGGTCGCGTCGACGGCCGTGACGACCGGCAGGGCCGTCTCGGCGGTCAGCACGTCCTGCGGGATCTCCACCCAGACCGGCCCGTGCGGGGCGGTCAGCGCCGACTCCCACGCCGCCGCGATCGCGGACGGGATCTGGGACTGGCTGCGGACCGGGTGTACGGACTTCACCACGTCCCGGAACGAGGCCTGCTGGTCGCGGAGTTCATGCAGATAGCCGTGGCGGCCGCCGCCCAGGCCCGCCGTGGGGACCTGGCTGGCGATGGCCACGACGGGGGCGCTGGCCGAGGCCGCCTCCTGGAGGGCGGCGAGCGAGGTCAGCGCGCCGGGCCCGGTGGAGAGCAGCAGCGGCGCCGCCTCGCCGGTGACCCGGCCGTACGCGTCGGCCGCGAACCCCGCGTTGTTCTCCATCCGCAGCCCGATGTAGCTCAGATCGGAGCGGCACAACGCGTCGAACATAGCGAGCGCGTGCTGCCCGGGCAGCCCGAACACGGTGGTGGCGCCGAGGCCTTGGAGGGTCTCGACGACCAGGTCACCGCCGGTGCGCCCGGGCGGCGGGTTCAACGCGGCCGCGGTCTGCGCCGGCGTCGGGCGCAGCACCACGTCGTGGTCGTGGGTCACTTGGACGCCTTGGCCGCCGCGATCTGCCGGGACATGATCGTCGTCAGTTCGTACGCGGTGTGGGACGCGGCCACCGAGGTGATCTCGGCGTGGTCGTACGCCGGGGCGACCTCGACGACGTCGGCCGAGACCAGGTTGCAGGAGGCCAGGCCCCGCAGGATCTCCAGGAGTTCGCGCGAGGTCATGCCGCCGGCCTCGGGGGTGCCGGTGCCGGGGGCGTGCGCCGGGTCGAGGCAGTCGATGTCGATCGAGATGTAGAGCGGGCGGTCGCCGATGCGCTGGCGCAGCTGGTCGGCGATCTCGTCGGCGCCCCGGCGGTAGACGTCGGCCGAGGTGACGATGCCGAAGCCCATCTTCTCGTCGTCGGTCAGGTCCTGCTTGCCGTAGAGCGGGCCGCGCGTGCCGACGTGCGAGAGCGCCTCGGTGTCGAGGATGCCCTCCTCGACGGCGCGGCGGAACGGGGTGCCGTGGGTGTACTCGGCGCCGAAGTAGGTGTCCCAGGTGTCCAGGTGCGCGTCGAAGTGGAGCAGCGCGACCGGGCCGTGCTTCTTGGCGACCGAGCGGAGCAGCGGCAGCGCGATGGTGTGGTCGCCGCCGAGCGTCATCAGGCGGGCGCCGGTGCCGAGCAGGTCGTCGGCGGCGGCCTCGATGGTGTCCACGGCCTCGTTGATGTTGAACGGGTTCACCGCGATGTCGCCGCCGTCCGCGACCTGGGCGAGCGCGAAGGGCGAGGCGTCCTGCGCCGGGTTGTACGGACGCAGCAGACGGGAGGCCTCGCGGATGGCGTTGCCGCCGAAGCGGGCGCCGGGGCGGTAGGAGACACCGCTGTCGAAGGGCACGCCGACGACGGCGACATCGGCGGTGCCGACCTCGTCCAGGCGCGGCAGCCGGGCGAAGGTCGCGGGCCCGGCGTACCGCGGGACGCGGGACGAGTCGATCGGACCGCGCGGCGTTTCGTTGCTGCTCATCTGAATTGCCCTTCGTTTCAGCGATTCATGCACTTCATGCCGTTTACGCAGTTCATGCAGTTCACCACGACGATAGATGGCCGGAAAGCAACACTGAAGTGTACGTTTTGCACACCCCCGACGCCGATGATGGATGGACCATCCACCATGCCGGACACTCCCGTCCCACCCACCACTCCCGTTCCGCTCTCGGCCCTGCTGGCCCGCACCGATCTCGGCCTGCGGCAGATCGCCGGGCCGCCCGAGGCCGATGTGCACTGGGTGCACACCTCGGAGATGGCCGACCCGTATCCGTACCTCCTCGGCGGGGAGCTGCTGCTGACGGCGGGCGTGCAGCTCACCGACCCGGAGCGGTACGCGGCGCGGGTCGCCGAGGCGGGTGCTGCGGCGCTCGGCTTCGGTGTCACGCCGGTGTACGACACGGTCCCGGCGGCCCTTGTCGACGCCTGCGAGCGGCACGGGCTGCCGCTGCTCGAAGTGCCGCCGCCCACCACGTTCAGCGCGATCGCCCGTGCGGTGTGGGGCCTGATGACGCAGGCCCGCCACCATGAGCTGCGCCGCGTCTCGCAGGCCCAGCAGGGTCTCGCGTCGGCGGCCGCGCGCGCCGACCCCGTTCCGGCGGTCCTGCATCAGCTGGCGACCCGGCTCGGTGGCTGGGCGGGGCTGCTCACGCCCGAGGGCTCGGTCCTCCAGGCGGCGGGCCGGGACCCCTCCACGCGCGCGTCGGCGGCGCTGCGGCACCTCGCGGCCGTGGTGGCCCCGGGCACCCCCGGCTCCCCCGCCTCCGCCACCGACACGAGCGCGGACGCGCACCTCGCCGCATACCCGCTGGCCGGGCCGCAGGGCCTGGTGCTCGGGATCGTGGCCGAGGGGCGCGAGGCGGGCGACCACACCATCGCCGGGGTCGCCTCCGTACTGCTCTCGCTGCTCACCGCACCCCGCCAGGGCGCGGGCGAGGCCGCGCGTTCGGCCGCGCTGGTGCGGCTGCTGCTCGGGGCCGCGCCCGGCGAGGTGGCGCCGCTGCTCGGGGAGGCGCCCTGGACCGTCGTCCACGCGCGCGGTGAGGGCGCCCCGCCCGATCTCGGCAGCCCTCTGGTGGACGCGGACGACGGCCACGCGCGCGTGCTCGTCCCCGGCGGCCACGACATCGCCCCGCACCCCGGCTGGACGCTCGGCGTGAGCGCGCCCGTGGCGGCCGACGGCCTGGCAGCCGCCGACGCCCAGGCCGCCCGGGCCCTGCGCCGTGCGGAGGCCGCCCGGACCACCCTTGTCCGCCATCGCACCGGTGGATACGCCTCGTTGGTGGACCCCGAGGAGGCCGCCGCGTACGCGCGTCAGCTGCTCGCGCCGCTGACCGAGCCGCTGCTCACAACCCTGCGCTGCTGGCTCTCGCTGCACGGCAGCTGGGACCGGACGGCCGTGGCGCTCGGCGTGCACCGCAACACCGTCCGCCAGCGCCTGGCCCGCTGCGCGGCCCTGCTCGACGCCGATCTGGACGACATGGACGTACGCACCGAGCTGTGGCTGGCGCTCCGGGGTGCGGACGGGAGTGCTGAGTCTCACTCTGGACAGTGCGAGTGACCGCCGGGTAACTTCATTATTCAATCTGAGCAAGCGCTTAGCCACTGGTTGTGAGGAGGGCGTCCCGTGCGCCGTACGGTATTCAACGAGGACCACGAGGCGTTCCGGGAGACCATCCGGGCCTTCATCGAAGCCGAGGTCGTGCCCGTCTACGACGAGTGGTACGCGGCGGGCCAGGCGCCCCGGGACTTCTACTACAAGCTCGGTGAGCTGGGCGTCTTCGGCATCCGCGTGCCCGAGGAGTTCGGCGGCGCGGGCATCGACTCGCACAAGTTCGAAGCCGTGATGTACGAGGAGACCGCCCGCGCGGGCGTCAACTTCGGCGGCTCCGGCGTCCACGTCCTGCTCGGCCTGCCGTACATCCAGATGCTGGCGAGCGACGAGCAGAAGAAGCGATTCCTGCCGAACTTCGTCTCCGGCGAGGAGATGTGGGCGCTCGCGATGACCGAGCCGGGCACCGGCTCCGACGTCGCCGGCATGAAGACCACCGCGAAGCTCTCCGAGGACGGCACGCACTACGTCCTCAACGGCGCCAAGACGTTCATCACCGGCGGTGTGCACGCCGACCGCGTCATCGTCTGCGCCCGCACCTCCGCGCCGACCGCCGAGGACCGCCGCCACGGCATCTCCCTCTTCGCCGTCGACACCAAGTCCGAGGGCTACTCCATCGGCCGCAAGCTCGACAAGCTCGGCCTGAAGACCTCCGACACCGCCGAGCTCGCGTTCGTCGACGTCAAGGTCCCGGTCGAGGACCTGCTCGGCGAGGAGAACAAGGGCTTCTACTACCTCGGCCACAACCTCGCCTCCGAGCGCTGGGGCATCGCGTTCGGCGCGTACGCGCAGGCCAAGGCGGCCGTCCGGTTCGCCAAGGAGTACGTCCAGGAGCGCACCGTCTTCGGCAAGCCGGTCGCCGCGTTCCAGAACACCAAGTTCGAACTGGCCGCCTGCCAGGCCGAGGTGGACGCCGCCGAGGCCGTCGCCGACCGCGCCCTTGAGGCCCTGGACGCGGGCGAGCTGACCCCGGCCGAGGCCGCGTCCGCGAAGCTCTTCTGCACCGAGGTCGCGCACCGCGTCATCGACCGCTGCCTCCAGCTGCACGGCGGCTACGGCTTCATGAACGAGTACCCGATCGCCCGGCTGTACGCCGACAACCGCGTCAACCGGATCTACGGCGGCACCAGCGAGATCATGAAGACGATCATCGCCAAGGACATGGGTCTGTGACCCAGGCCCTCGACGACCTGCTCGATCTGCTCGACCTTGAGCGGATCGAGCAGGACATCTTCCGGGGCAGCTCGCGCTCTGCGCTGGTGCCCCGGGTGTTCGGCGGCCAGGTGGCGGCCCAGGCGCTGGTCGCCGCGGGCCGCACCGTCCCGCAGGACCGCACGCCGCACTCCCTGCACGCGTACTTCCTGCGCCCCGGCGACCCCGGCGCGCCGATCGTCTACCTGGTCGACCGCATCCGCGACGGCCGCTCCTTCACCACCCGAAGGGTGGTCGCGGTCCAGCACGGCAAGCCGATCTTCCATCTCTCGGCGTCGTTCCAGACGTACGAGGAGGGGCTGGAGCACCAGGCGGACATGCCCTCCGCGCCCGACCCCGAGTCGCTGCCGACGGCCGCCGAGATGCTGCCGCGCCATCTGCCGCCGGACATCGCCCGGCGGCTGATCGAGGCCCGCGCCGCCGTCGACCTGCGCTACGCCGAGGTCCCGCCGTGGGGCAGCGTCGGCACCCCGCGCGAGCCGCGCTCCCAGGTCTGGTTCCGCACCAACGGCAAGCTCGCGGACGACCCCCTGCTGCACGTCGTGCTCGCCACGTACGTCTCCGACATGACGCTCCTGGACTCGGTCCTGCTCGCCCACGGCCGGGGCGGCTGGGCGGTCGGCGACGTGGTCGGCGCGTCCCTGGACCACGCGATGTGGTTCCACCGCCCGTTCCGAGCCGACGAATGGCTCCTCTACGACCAGGAGTCCCCGTCGGCATCGGCGGGCCGGGGCCTCGGCCAGGCAAGGATCTACACCCAGGCGGGCAACTTGGCGGTAACGGTGATCCAGGAGGGGGTTGTGCGGGTACCGCGGTAAGCCGTCTTCAGGGGTGGGCGCGACAAGCCCCCACCGGCCCGCAGACAAATCCGCACCCCCGCGGAATGCACCGCACTCACACCAACTCGGCCGCACCCAGCAGATACTCGGTCATCGGCTCGTAGAACCGCGGATCGGCAACATGGTCATCCATGGGGACGGCAACCTGAAGCGTCCCCTCGGCCTCCGCAAGGAACAACGCGGGATCGTTGCAGTCCGCATACCCCACCGCATCGATACCCCGCTGGGCCGCACACCCCGCCCACCCGTGGTCCGCGACGACAAGATCGGGCAACGGCCGCCCCTCCCCCGCCAGCGCATCCAGAATCGCGGCCATCGGCGCCGGCGAGTGCGTGTGCCACAGCGACGCACCACGCTCGAACAGCGAGACGTCCGCGAACTGCACCACACACCCCTCATCGGCCCGCACACCATCCGGGATGCGTACGATCTCGCACCCCGCCGCCCGCAGCGCGGCCGCGGTCCGGCTGTGCACATCGATGAGCGAGCCGGGGTGCCCGGTCGCGAACAGCACCCGCTCCCGCCCCGCCGCGGCCTTCCGCAGCCGCGCCGCCATCCGGTCGAGCGCGTCGACGGTGAGCTCGGGGTCGATGGTGTCCTGGCCGGTGCGGTACTCGGGGTCGTCCACGACACCGCAGCGCTCGGCCATCACCGCGAGCACGTCCTGCTCGTCGCTCCAGCGCTCGCCCAGCTCCAGACCCAGCCAGTAGTGGCGGTCTCCGTTGGCGAGCTTGCGGTAGTGGGAGAGGTTGTTGTCGCGGGGGGTGGCGACGTCTCCGGCGATACGGGTGCGGACGAGGTGGTCGACGAGAGCGGCACGGCTGGGTATCGGCATGCGCCCATTCTGCCCCGCTGCGCGGCGCGGGGCCCCGCCGTCCCGCGCACTGGACGCACCTGCGCGCGCGTGCGCCCCCGGTTCGCCACCTAGTCCGCCAGCGCCGCGAACGCCCCGTGCGCGAGCCGCCGCAGCAGCTCCTCGGTGGCCGCCCGGCCCGGCAGACCCAGACCGTACGAACCCAGGTGCGGCGTCGAGTTGAGCAGGCCGAAGACCGCGTGGACGGCCGCGCGGGTCTCCGCCTCGGACCCGTCCGGGTAGAGCTCGCGCACCACCGAGACCCACAGCTCCACGTACTGCCGCTGCAACTGGCGCACCAGCTTGCGGTCGCTCTCGCGCAGCCGGTCCAGCTCGCGGTCGTGGAGCGTGATCAGCGCCCGGTCGTCGAGCGCGAAGTCGATGTGGCCGTCGATGAGCGAGCCGAGGACCGCCTCCGGGCCGCCGTCGGCCGCCGCGACCCGCTTGCGCCCGCCGTCGTAGAGCCGCCCGCTGATCCCGACCAGGAGCTCGGCCAGCATCGCGTCCTTGCCCGCGAAGTGCCGGTAGAGGCCGGGGCCGCTGATGCCGACGGCCGCGCCTATCTCGTCGACGCCCACGCCGTGGAAGCCGCGCTCGGCGAAGAGGCGCGCGGCCTCGCGCAGGATCTGCTCGCGTCGGGTCGGGGCATCGGTGCGGGTGCTCATGGAAATTCATTCTAGACAACGCGGTTAGCGCTCGTTAACCTGAAGGAAACGATGTTAACGCTCATTAACATCGCTGTACGGACATCGGGCCGTGAGAACGACGGCGTACGGGCAAGGGGGCTCGACACGATGCAGCAGGCACCGGTCCTTGGGAGCGCGGCCGATCCCGCGTCCGAGGCGTGGCGGGCCAACGAGGAGGCGCACCGCGCGCTCGGCGACGGGCTGCGCGCCAGACTCGCCGCGGCCCGGCTCGGCGGCGGCGAGCGGGCCCGCGAGCGCCATGTCGCGCGCGGCAAGCTGCTGCCCCGCGACCGCGTGGACACGCTGCTCGACCCCGGCTCGCCCTTCCTGGAGCTGGCGCCGCTCGCGGCCGAGGGGATGTACGACGGCCAGGCGCCGGCCGCCGGTGTGATCGCCGGGATCGGGCGGGTCAGCGGCCGCGAGTGCGTGATCGTGGCCAACGACGCCACGGTCAAGGGCGGCACGTACTACCCGATGACCGTCAAGAAGCATCTGCGCGCCCAGGAAGTCGCCCTGGAGAACCGGCTGCCCTGCCTCTATCTGGTCGACTCCGGCGGCGCCTTCCTGCCGATGCAGGACGAGGTGTTCCCCGACCGCGACCACTTCGGGCGCATCTTCTACAACCAGGCCCGGATGTCGGGCGCGGGCATCCCGCAGATCGCGGCGGTGCTCGGCTCCTGCACGGCGGGCGGGGCGTACGTCCCGGCGATGAGCGACGAGGCTGTGATCGTCCGCAGCCAGGGCACCATCTTCCTGGGCGGCCCGCCGCTGGTGAAGGCCGCCACCGGCGAGGTCGTCACCGCCGAGGAGCTCGGCGGCGGCGAGGTGCACTCGCGCGTCTCCGGCGTCACCGACCACCTCGCCGAGGACGACGCGCACGCGCTGCGGATCGTCCGCAACATCGTCGCCACGCTCCCCGCGCGCGGTGAGCTCCCGTGGAGCGTCGAGCCCGCCGAGGAGCCGAAGGTCGACCCGTTCGGGCTCTACGGCGCGGTGCCGGTCGACTCGCGCACTCCGTACGACGTGCGCGAGGTCATCGCGCGCGTGGTGGACGGCTCGCGCTTCCAGGAGTTCAAGTCCGAGTTCGGTCAGACCCTGGTCACCGGCTTCGCCCGGATCCACGGCCACCCGGTCGGCATCGTCGCCAACAACGGCATCCTGTTCTCCGAATCCGCCCAGAAGGGCGCGCACTTCATCGAGCTGTGCGACCAGCGCGGCATCCCGCTGGTGTTCCTCCAGAACATCTCGGGCTTCATGGTCGGCCGGGACTACGAGGCGGGCGGCATCGCCAAGCACGGCGCCAAGATGGTGACGGCGGTGGCGAGCACGCGCGTCCCCAAGCTGACGGTGATCGTCGGCGGGTCGTACGGGGCGGGCAACTACTCGATGTGCGGCCGCGCCTATTCGCCGCGCTTCCTGTGGATGTGGCCCAACGCCAAGATCTCGGTGATGGGCGGCGAGCAGGCCGCATCCGTGCTGGCCACCGTCAAGCGCGACCAGTTGGAGGCGCGGGGCGAGGAATGGCCCGGCGAGGCCGAGGAGTCCTTCAAGGACCCCATCCGCGCCCAGTACGAGCAGCAGGGCAACGCCTACTACGCGACGGCCCGGCTGTGGGACGACGGGGTGATCGACCCGATGGAGACCCGCCAGGTCCTCGGGCTCGCCCTGACCGCCTGTGCCAACGCCCCCCTCCCCCAGCGGGACCTCTCGGCGCCCGGCTTCGGCGTCTTCCGGATGTGAGGCGGACCATGACGATGTTCGACACAGTCCTCGTCGCCAACCGCGGCGAGATCGCGGTCCGCGTGATCCGCACCCTGCGCGCCCTCGGGGTCCGCTCGGTCGCGGTGTTCAGCGACGCCGACGCGGACGCCAAGCACGTACGGGAGGCGGACACCGCCGTCCGGATCGGCCCGGCGGCCGCGTCCGAGAGCTATCTCCGTGTCGACCGGCTCCTTGAGGCGGCGGCCAAGTCGGGCGCCCAGGCGGTCCACCCGGGCTACGGCTTCCTCGCGGAGAACGCGGCGTTCGCGCGCGCGTGCGCCGAGGCGGGCCTGGTCTTCATCGGCCCCCCGGCCGACGCGATCTCCCTGATGGGCGACAAGATCCGCGCCAAGGAGACCGTGAAGGCGGCCGGTGTCCCGGTGGTGCCCGGCTCCTCGGGCAGCGGCCTCACCGACGCCCAACTGGCCGACGCCGCGCGGGAGATCGGCATGCCGGTGCTCCTCAAGCCCAGCGCGGGCGGCGGCGGCAAGGGCATGCGGCTGGTCCGGGACGAGTCGGCGCTCGCCGACGAGATCGCCGCCGCCCGGCGCGAGGCCCGCGCCTCCTTCGGCGACGACACACTCCTGGTGGAGCGGTGGATCGACCGCCCGCGCCACATCGAGATCCAGGTCCTGGCCGACGGCCACGGCCATGTGGTGCACCTCGGCGAGCGCGAGTGCTCCCTCCAGCGCCGCCACCAGAAGATCATCGAGGAGGCCCCCTCGGTCCTGCTCGACGAGCGGACCCGGGCCGCGATGGGAGAGGCGGCCGTCCAGGCGGCCCGCTCCTGCGGCTACGCGGGCGCGGGCACGGTGGAGTTCATCGTCCCGGGCAACGATCCGTCCTCGTACTACTTCATGGAGATGAACACCCGCCTCCAGGTGGAGCACCCGGTCACCGAGCTCATCACCGGCCTGGACCTGGTGGAGTGGCAGGTGCGGGTCGCGGCGGGCGAGCAACTGCCGTACGGACAGGACGACATCACCCTCACCGGCCACGCTGTCGAGGCCCGTATCTGCGCCGAGGACCCCTCGCGCGGCTTCCTGCCCTCGGGCGGTACGGTCCTGGCGCTGCGCGAGCCGCAGGGATGGGGGTCCCCCCTGTCCGAGCGGAGCCGAGGACTTGGGGGAGGGGTGCGCACCGACTCGGGGCTGAGCGAGGGCACGGAGGTCGGCAGCCTCTACGACCCGATGCTGTCCAAGGTCATCGCGTACGGGCCGGACCGCGCCACCGCGCTGCGCAGGCTCCGGGCGGCGCTCGCCGACACGGTCACCCTCGGCGTGCCCACGAACGCCGGGTTCCTGCGCAGACTGCTCGCCCACCCGGCCGTGGTGGCGGGCGAGTTGGACACGGGCCTGGTGGAGCGCGAGGCCGACGGGCTGGTGCCCGAGGGGGTGCCGGACGAGGTGTACGCGGCGGCGGCCGCCATTCGCGGGGCTGCGCTCGCCCCCGTGGCCGGAGGCTGGACCGACCCGTTCTCGGTGCCGAGCGGCTGGCGCATGGGCGGTGAACCGGCACCGCTGGCCCACTGGTTGCGGGTCCCGGGCCAGGAGCCGGTCCACGCGAGCGGTACCGGCCGGGTCACCCCCGACCACGTCACCGTGGAGCTCGACGGTGTCACCCACACCTTCCACCGCGCGGGCAACTGGCTCGGCCGCGACGGCGACAGCTGGCACGTGCTCGACCACGACCCCGTGGAGGCCGCGCTCAGCGGCACCGCGCGCGGGGGCGTCGACACGCTGGCCGCGCCGATGCCCGGCACCGTCACCGTGGTCAAGGTGGCGGTCGGGGACCAGGTCGCGGCGGGGCAGAGCCTGCTGGTGGTCGAGGCGATGAAGATGGAACACGTCATCTCCGCCCCGCACGCCGGCACCGTCACCGAGCTGGACGTCTCGCCCGGCTCGACCGTCGCCATGGACCAGGTCCTGGCCGTGGTGACCCCGGAAGAGAGCCCGGAGCCCAAGGAGCCCAAGGAGGAGGAGCGGTGACGCTGCCCATGGTCGTACCGGCGCAGGATCTGCCCGCCTCGGTGCGCATTCACGAGGTCGGGGCCCGCGACGGCCTGCAGAACGAGAAGGGGGTCATCCCGACCGGGATCAAGGCGGAGTTCATCCACCGCCTGGCCGAGGCGGGTCTCACCACCATCGAGGCGACCAGTTTCGTGCGTCCCGAGTGGGTGCCCCAACTGGCCGACGCCGAGCAGCTGTTCCCCATGCTCGACGACATGAAGGGTGTGGCACTGCCCGTCCTCGTGCCCAACCAGCGGGGTCTGGACCGGGCGCTCGCGCTCGGCGCCCGCCGGATCGCGGTGTTCGCCAGCGCCACCGAGTCGTTCGCCAAGGCCAATCTGAACCGTACGGTCGACGAGTCGCTGGCCGTGTTCGCGCCGGTCGTGGCCCGCGCCAAGGAGCAGAAGGTCCACGTCCGGGGCTATCTGTCGATGTGCTTCGGCGACCCGTGGGAGGGCCCGGTCCCGGTCCACCAGGTCGTCAAGGTCGCCAAGTCCCTGATGGAGATGGGCTGCGACGAGCTGAGCCTCGGCGACACGATCGGCGTCGCGACCCCGGCGCACGTCCAGACGCTGCTGGCCGAGCTGAACGAGGAGGGCGTGCCGACCTCCGCGATCGGGGTGCACTTCCACGACACCTACGGCCAGGCGCTCGCCAACACCTTCGCCGCGCTCCAGCACGGCGTGTCCACCGTCGACGCCTCGGCGGGCGGCCTCGGCGGCTGCCCGTACGCCAAGTCCGCCACCGGAAACCTCGCCACCGAAGACCTCGTGTGGATGCTCCAGGGCCTCGGTATCGACACCGGGGTCGACCTCGGCCGGCTCACCGCCACCAGCCTCTGGCTGGCCGAGCAGCTGGGGCGCCCCAGCCCCTCCCGTACCGTCCGCGCCCTCGCGCACGACTCCCACAAGGAGTGACCCCCCATGTCCCTTGACCACCGGCTTTCCGCCGAACACGAAGAACTCCGCCGTACGGTCGAGGAGTTCGCGCGCGACGTCGTCGCCCCGAAGATCGGCGACTACTACGAGCGCCATGAGTTCCCGTACGAGATCGTCCGCGAGATGGGCCGCATGGGCCTGTTCGGGCTGCCCTTCCCCGAGGAGTACGGCGGGATGGGCGGCGACTACCTCGCCCTCGGCATCGCCCTGGAGGAGCTGGCGCGGGTCGACTCGTCGGTGGCCATCACCCTGGAGGCCGGGGTCTCGCTCGGCGCGATGCCGGTGTTCCGGTTCGGCACCGAGGAGCAGAAGCGCGAGTGGCTGCCGCGGCTGTGCTCCGGCGAGATGCTGGGCGCGTTCGGCCTCACCGAGCCCGACTGCGGCTCGGACGCGGGCGGCACGCGCACCACGGCGGTGCGCGACGGCGACGAGTGGGTGATCAACGGCACCAAGTGCTTCATCACCAACTCCGGTACGGACATCACGGGCCTGGTGACGGTGACGGCGGTGACCGGCCGCAAGGACGACGGCCGCCCGCTGATCTCGTCCATCATCGTCCCCTCCGGCACCCCGGGCTTCACGGTGGCCGCGCCGTACTCGAAGGTGGGGTGGAACGCGTCGGACACCCGCGAGCTGTCCTTCCAGGACGTACGCGTGCCGGTCGCGAACCTGCTGGGCGAGGAGGGCCGCGGCTACGCCCAGTTCCTGCGGATCCTGGACGAGGGCCGCATCGCCATCTCGGCGCTCGCGACCGGCCTGGCGCAGGGCTGCGTCGACGAGTCCGTGAAATACGCGCACGAGCGGCACGCGTTCGGGCGCCCGATCGGTGACAACCAGGCGATCCAGTTCAAGATCGCCGACATGGAGATGCGGGCGCACATGGCCCGCGTCGGCTGGCGCGACGCCGCCTCGCGCCTCGTGAGCGGCGAGCCGTTCAAGAAGGAGGCGGCGCTGGCGAAGCTGTACTCGTCGACGGTCGCGGTCGACAACGCGCGCGAGGCCACGCAGATCCACGGCGGGTACGGGTTCATGAACGAGTACCCGGTGGCCCGGATGTGGCGCGACTCCAAGATCCTGGAGATCGGGGAGGGCACGAGTGAGGTGCAGCGGATGCTGATCGCGCGGGAGTTGGGGCTGCCCGCCTGACATCGACCCGCGCTCCTCGGGCGGCAGGCCGCCGACACGCTGGCCTGTCGCCCGAAGGTGTGGCGCGTGCCCCGTCCGCCGGGCGTGTGCGTTTGTGGCGCACCACGCTCGGTCAGGTGATCCCACCTACCTGTCCCACCTGCCCTGGGCGTCCGCCGCTGTGGAAGGACACATCCACGACTGCGCCGGGCGCGGCCGATCGTTGGCACTGGCATTGCGTCTCGTGCCGTCTGGTGTACGAACCCACCGCGTCGCACAAGGTGCGGTTCACGTATGCGCCGCTCAGGCGGTGAGGTGCGGGGCATCCCACGTGACTTGGTGACCCCTTTACAGATCCTTGTGAGGTTAGGCTAACCTATCCAGGAACTGTCAAGTGGCCGACCCGGCACGTACGAAAGCGGACCGTCATGCCCATTTCCCGAGCGTCCCACCTCTCCCGTCGCGGTCTGCTGGCCGCCGGCGGCGCCATCGGCCTCGGGGCCGCGCTGGCCGCCTGCGGGGGCGGCGACGACAAGAAATCGGGCGGTACGGACAAGGGCGCCGGGAAGTCCGGGCCGTGGTCGTTCAAGGACGACCGCGCCAAGACGGTCGAGCTGAAGTCCACCCCGAAGACCATCGTGGCCTTCACCGGCACCGCCGCCGCCCTCCACGACTACGGCGTCGAGGTCAAGGCCGTCTTCGGTCCGACCAAGACCAAGGACGGCAAGCCGGACGTCCAGGCCGGTGACCTCGACATCAGCAAGGTCGAGATCCTCGGCAACGTCTGGGGCGAGTTCAACGTCGAGAAGTACGCGGCGCTCGGCCCGGACCTGCTCGTCACGGACATGTGGGAGAAGGACGCCCTCTGGTACGTGCCGGACAACAGCAAGGACAAGATCCTCAAGCTGGCGCCCAGCGTGGCGCTCTGGGCCGCGCAGATCAGCATGCCCGCAGCGCTCCAGCGCCGCGCCGACCTCGCCGCCTCCCTCGGCGCCGACCTCAAGGCCGCCAAGGTCACCGCCGCCAAGGCCCGTTTCGAGAAGGCCGCGGCCCGGCTGCGCGCCGCCGCGAAGGCCAACCCCGGTGTGACGGTGATGATCGGCTCCGCCAGCGCCGACCTGTTCTATGTCTCCGCGCCCAAGATGTCCGCCGACACCGCGTACTTCCAGGAGCTCGGCGTGAAGTTCGTCGAGCCGAAGGTGAACGCGCAGGGCTTCTTCGAGGAGCTGAGCTGGGAGAACGTCGGCAAGTACAAGGCCGACGTGATCATGATGGACAACCGCTCCACGGCCCTGCAGCCCGACGCCCTGAAGTCCAAGCCGACCTGGGCGGGCCTGCCCGCCGTCAAGGCCGGCCAGGTCACCCCGCGCACCACCGAGCCGATCTACTCGTACGACAAGTGCGCCCCGATCCTCGAATCGCTCGCGAAGGCGATCGAAACAGCGAAGAAGGTTGCCTGACCATGACGCTGACAGCCGAGACCGCCACCGTCCCCTTCCGTCTCTTCGACCTCCAAGTGGTACGGACCCGGCGGCTCGGCCCGTCGCTGGTCCGGATCACCTTCGGCGGCGAGGAGTTGGCGTACTTCGAGGCGGGCGGGCGCGACCAGAGCCTCTCGCTCTTCCTGCCCCACCCCGGCCAGGCGGCCCCCGTGCTGCCGCCGGCGATCAACCCGGAGACGTGGTTCGCGGAGTACCGCGCGCTGCCCGACGACGTACGGGCCGTGATGCGCTCGTACACCGTGCGCGCGCAGCGCCGTGAGCCCGACGAGGTCGACATCGACTTCGCGCTCCACCAGGACGGCGGTCCGGCGTGCCGCTGGGCCGACCGCGCCGTGCCCGGGGACCGTGTGGCGGTCCTCGGTCCGGCGATCGCCGACAACACGGCCGTTCGCTTCCGGCCGCCTGTCGGTACCGACGGGGTCGTGATGTGGGGCGACGAGACCGCGTTGCCCGCGCTGTCCTCCATCCTGGAGTGGCTGCCGCGTGGCACTCGGGCGCGGGTGTTCATCACTGTTCCGTTCAGCGCGGACCGGATGCCGCTGCCCACCGCTGCGGATGCGTCCATCACATGGTTGGTGCGGGAAGAAGGTGCGGCCTCTCCTGTGGACGCGGTCCGAGCCGAATCCGACCTTCCCGGGGTCGACCCGTACGTATGGATCGCGGGCGAGTCCTCCTCCATACGGGAGTTGCGGCGTCATTTTGTGAATGAGCGTCAAGTCGACCGCAGGAACGTCACGTTCGTCGGCTACTGGCGGCGTGGGCGTAGCGAGGACCAGCTGCGCGCGGAAGAGGCCGCCTAGGTCGTTTGCGCGACAAGCCCCCACCGGCCCGCAGACGAACGCACCGCACCCCCGGGGGGGCGAGGCCCTGTTGTGATCGAACTTAGGTTAGGCTAACCTAAGTTCGAGATCACGGCCTCGCCCCCTTTCCTTCCCCGTCCGGAGGACACTTCCCATGCGTTCGCACCTGCTCAATGACACGACGGCGGAGAGCTACCGGCGCTCCGTGACCGAAGGAGTCGAGCGGGTGGCGTCGAAACTCGCCGCGACCCGGCGCCCGTTCACGGGTGTCGGCGTCGAGGACATCGCCCCGCTCGTCGACGGCATCGACCTCGACCGGCCGCTCGGCGACACCTCCGCCGTCCTCGACGAGCTGGAGGACGTGTATCTGCGCGACGCCGTCTACTTCCACCACCCCCGCTACCTCGGCCACCTCAACTGCCCGGTCGTCATCCCGGCCGTACTCGGCGAGGCGGTCCTGTCGGCCGTCAACTCCTCGCTCGACACCTGGGACCAGAGCGCCGGCGGCACCCTCATCGAGCGCCGCCTGATCGACTGGACCGCCGGCCGCGTCGGCTACGGCCCGGGCGCCGACGGTGTGTTCACCAGCGGCGGCAGCCAGTCCAACCTCCAGGCGCTGCTGCTCGCCCGCGAGGAGGCCAAGCCCCCAAACGGCGAAGGTCTCGGCAAACTGAGGATCTTCTCCTCCGAGTGCAGCCACTTCAGTGTGCAGAAGTCCGCCCAGCTCCTTGGCCTCGGCCGCTCCGCCGTCGTGTCGATTCCCTGCGACCACGACAAGCGGATGCAGACCGTGGCGCTCGCCCGGGCCCTGGAGAAGTGCGTGGCCGAGGGCAATGTGCCGATGGCCGTCGTCGCCACCGCCGGGACCACCGACTTCGGCTCGATCGACCCGCTGCCGGAGATAGCCGAGCTGTGCGCGCAGTACGGGGCCTGGTTCCACGCGGACGCCGCGTACGGCTGCGGGCTGCTCGTCTCGCCGACCCGGCGCCACCTCCTGGAGGGCATCGAGCGCGCCGACTCCGTCACCGTGGACTACCACAAGTCCTTCTTCCAGCCGGTGAGTTCGAGCGCGATCGTGGTCAAGGACGGCACCACGCTGCGCCACGCCACGTATCACGCGGACTATCTCAACCCGCGCCGCGCCGCCGAGGAGCGCATCCCCAACCAGGTCGACAAGTCCCTCCAGACCACCCGCCGCTTCGACGCCCTGAAGCTGTGGATGACCCTGCGCACGATGGGCGCCGACGGGGTCGGCTGCCTCTTCGACGAGGTCTGCGAGCTGGCCGGGGAGGGCTGGCGGCTGCTCGCCGCCGATCCGCGCTACGACGTGGTCGTCGAGCCCAGCCTGTCCACCCTGGTCTTCCGCTACATCCCGGACGCCGTCACCTCGCCCGCCGAGATCGACCGCGCCAACCTCTACGCCCGCAAGGCGCTGTTCGCGTCCGGCGAGGCGGTCGTCGCCGGTACCAAGACCGGCGGCCGCCAGTACCTGAAATTCACCTTGCTCAACCCCGAGACGACGGTCCACGACATCGCCGCCGTCCTCGATCTGATCGCCGGCCACGCCGAGCAGTACCTGGGAGAGAACCTTGTCCACGCAGCCTCGTGAGCCGTACGACTTCATCGGGATCGGCCTCGGCCCCTTCAACCTGGGCCTGGCCTGTCTGACCGAGCCGATCGACGAGCTCAGCGGCCTCTTCCTGGAGACCAAGCCGGACTTCGAGTGGCACTCGGGCATGTTCCTGGAGGGCGCCCACCTCCAGACCCCGTTCATGTCGGACCTGGTCACCCTCGCCGACCCGACCTCCCCGTACTCCTTCCTCAACTATCTGAAGGAATCCGGCCGCCTCTACTCGTTCTACATACGCGAGAACTTCTATCCCCTGCGCACCGAGTACAACGACTACTGCCGCTGGGCCGCCGGGAAACTCTCGTCCATCCGCTTCAACCAGACGGCGAAGACGGTGACGTACGAGAACGAGCTGTACGTCGTACGCACCGAGGACGGCTCCGAGTTCCGCGCCCGCCGTCTGGTGCTCGGCACCGGCACCCCGCCGTTCGTCCCCGAGGCGTGCCAGGGCCTGGGCGGCGACTACCTGCACAACTCCCGTTACGTGGACCACAAGGAAGCGCTCCAGGCGAAGAAGTCGATCACTCTGGTAGGCAGCGGGCAGTCCGCCGCGGAGATCTACTACGACCTCCTGAGCGAGATCGACGTCCACGGCTACCGGCTGAACTGGGTCACCCGCTCGCCCCGCTTCTTCCCGCTCGAATACACCAAGCTGACGCTTGAGATGACCTCGCCGGAGTACGCGGACTACTTCCACGCGCTGCCCGAGGACACCCGCTACCGCCTGGAGTCCGAGCAGAAGGGCCTCTTCAAGGGCATCGACTCGGAGCTGGTGGACGCGATCTTCGATCTCCTCTACCAGAAGAGCCTGAAGGGCCCGGTCCCGACGCGCCTGCTCACCAACTCCTCGCTGAACAGCGCGAGTTACGACGCCACGACGGGCTCGTACGAACTCGGTCTGCGCCAGGAGGAGCAGGGGAAGGACTTCACGCTCACCACCGAGGGCCTGGTCCTGGCCACCGGCTACAAGTACGCCGAGCCCGAGTTCCTGAAGCCCGTCTCCGACCGGCTCAAGCGGGACGGCCGCGGCCGCTTCGACGTGGCCCGCAACTACGCCATCGACACCACCGGCCGCGAGATCTTCCTGCAGAACGCCGCCGTGCACACCCACTCGATCACCTCGCCCGACCTGGGCATGGGCGCCTACCGCAACGCGTACATCATCGGCGAGCTCCTCGGCCGCGAGTACTACCCGGTCGAGAAGTCCATCGCCTTCCAGGAGTTCGCCGTATGAGCACCCTCACCGACATAGGCACCTTCACCGTCCGCGCCCTCGACCCCTTGAAGGACGCCGAGCTGCTGCACGGCTGGGTCACCCACCCCAAGGCCGCGTTCTGGATGATGCAGGACGCGAAACTGGAGGACGTCGAGCGGGCGTACATGGAGATCGCGGCCGACGACCACCACGACGCGCTGCTCGGCCTGCACGACGGCACCCCCGCGTTCCTGATGGAGCGGTACGACCCGGCCCACCGCGAACTGGTCGGCCTGTACGACCCCGAGCCCGGCGACGTCGGCATGCACTTCCTGGTCGCGCCGACGGGAGCGCCGATCCACGGCTTCACCAAGGCCGTCATCACCGCCGTGATGGCCCACCTGTTCGCGGACCCGGCGACCCGGCGGGTCGTCGTGGAGCCCGACGTCGGCAACAAGGCGGTGCACGCGCTGAACGCGGCCGTCGGCTTCGACGTGGTCGGCGAGATCGCCAAGCCGGAGAAGACGGCGCTGCTCAGCGTGTGCACGCGGGAGGCGTTCGAGGCCGCGACCGAGGAGAGCGCGCGATGACGAAGACGATGACCGAGGTAGCCGTACCGCACCTCACCCCCGAGCTGTGGGCGCGGGCGAACCGGCTGCTCGTGCGCAAGGCGCTGGCCGAGTTCGCGCACGAGCGGCTGCTGACGCCGCAGCCGCTGGGCGAGGACCGGTACAGCGTACGCAGTGACGACGGCACGGCGGAGTACCGCTTCACGGCGGGCCGGTTCGCGCTGGACCACTGGCAGGTGTACCCGGAGTCGATCTCGCGCCACTCCCTGGACGGCGGTGAACTCCCGCTCGACGCCCTGGACTTCTTCATCGAGCTGCGCGCGACGCTCGGCCTGAGCGACGAGATCCTGCCGGTGTATCTGGAGGAGATCTCGTCCACGCTCTCCGGCACGGCGTACAAACTGACCAAGGATCAGATCTCCTCGGCCGAGCTGGCGAAGTCCGGTTTCCAGGCGATCGAGACGGGGATGACCGAAGGCCACCCCTGCTTCGTCGCCAACAACGGGCGGCTCGGGTTCGGTGCGCACGAGTACGCCGCGTACGCGCCGGAGGCCGCCGCTCCCGTCCGGCTGATCTGGCTGGCCGCGCGCCGCGACCGGGCGACGTTCACCTCGGGCGCGGGGCTCGACTACGAGACGCTGATGCGGGCGGAGCTGGGCGAGGCGACGCTGGAGCGCTTCGCCGCGACGCTGGCCGAGCGGGGTCTGGACCTCGCGGACTACCAGCTGCTGCCGGTCCACCCCTGGCAGTGGTGGAACAAGCTGTCGGTGACGTTCGCGGCGGAGGTGGCGCAGAACAGGCTGGTGCCGCTGGGGGTCGGCGACGACGAGTACTTGGCGCAACAGTCGATCCGCACGTTCTACAACACGACGGACGCGTCAAAGCACTACGTGAAAACCGCCCTCTCCGTCCTCAACATGGGCTTCATGCGCGGGCTTTCGGCGGCGTACATGGAGGCGACGCCCGCGATCAACGACTGGCTGGCGGGGCTGGTGGAGCGCGACTCCGTCCTCCGCTCGGTCCGCTTCTCGATCATCCGCGAGCGGGCGGCGATCGGCTACCACCACCGCCAGTACGAACGTGCCACCGACCGCTACTCGCCGTACCGCAAGATGCTGGCCGCGCTGTGGCGCGAGAGCCCGGTGCCGTCGCTGGCGCCGGGCGAGCGGCTGGCGACGATGGCGTCGCTGCTGCATGTGGACGGCGCCGGCTCGTCGTTCGCGGGCGCGCTGATCGCGGAGTCGGGGGTGGGGGCGCAGGAGTGGCTGCGGCGCTACCTGCGGGCGTACCTGCTCCCGATCCTGCACTCGTTCTACGCGTACGACCTGGCGTACATGCCGCACGGCGAAAACGTGATCCTGGTGCTCGCGCCGGACGGCACGGTCTCGCGGGCGATCTTCAAGGACATCGCCGAGGAGATCGTGGTCATGGACCCGGACGCGGTGCTGCCGCCGGAGGTCGAACGGATCCGGATGGACGTGCCGGACGACACGAAGCTGCTGTCCGTCTTCACGGACGTCTTCGACTGCTTCTTCCGTTTCCTGAACGCGACGCTGGTGAGTGAGGGGGTGCTGACGGAGTCCGACTTCTGGGACGCGGTGGCGTCGTGCGTCACGTCGTACCAGGCTTCCGTCCCGGAACTGGCCGACAAGTTCAAGCAGTACGACATGTTCGCGCCGGAGTTCGCCCTGTCCTGCCTGAACCGCCTGCAGCTCCGCAACAACCGCCAGATGGTGGACCTGACGGATCCGGCGGGGGCACTGCAACTGGTGGGGAACCTGAGCAACCCGATCGCGAAAGGCTGAGGTCCGGGGGCAGCCCACCTGTGACGGTCTTGCCCCCCACCCGCCGTACGGGGCGGCGGACGTCCTGTGTGTCTAGTGCCCTGCCGAGTTGCAGTCCGTGCACTCGGTGTTGAGAGGCTTGTGAGTGGCGGGGTGGATCGTGAGCGTCACCCCGCGACCGTGCCGGCAGACTCGGCAGGGGCGCCCGTTGGCACGCCGAGCGGTTCGCAGGCCGTACCAGTAGTCCAGTACCTCGCCGTACCTGGGATCGCTCCATGCACCGGGGCGCTGCCTGTCGTCCTCTTTGCCCATTGCGGTTCCCCTCTTGCCGACCTCAGTCGAGTCTAGGAGGCGGACAGTGCGCCGCGCGGACGTTCACACACCTCAATTCGCCTCCGGAGCCGCACAGTTGGAACCACCGTCAGTGCACTCGCTGTGCATGCAGTCGGCCGCTACGAGCACCGAGTTCTGCGTCTCCTTGGCCCACAGATAGTCGTCCGGCAGGTATCCGGCGCTCCGGATGGCCGCGAGGGTCCGGTCCACCGTGGCGGTGTCGTGCTTCTTGGTTGCCGGGCTCTCGGGCACGTGGTGAATGAACCGCCCGAGGAAAGCACACAGCGACTCGTACGTTTTCGTGTCCCACAGGAGGGCGTGCCATCCCTCATCCACGATACGCGAAGGGCGGAGGGCGAAGCCCGGCGTCCGGTTGGTCGCTGCGGCGGCCAGGAACTTCAGCGCCTCGTCGACGATACGGCTCGCCATATCGTCGTGAAGGCCCGCATTGCAGCGCTGGACGATGTGCACGGCGGTCACGAAGCTGGCGTCCGGGACCAGGTGACGAGCACTGGGCTTGAGAAGTGCGGCGGTGTCCGCGAGAGCAGTCATTTCTGTCTCCTCGATGGGTGTATGGCGGTTCAACGCCCACCCCTGCCAGGGGCCTGGACTACGAGCCGACGAGCTCGCCGAGCAGGAACATCGGCTGCCTCATGCCGTACTCGAACGCACGTGCCGCCGCGCGAATCCGGGCAGCCTGGTAGGGCAAGGCGAGTTCGTCCAGCTGCCCCGCGGGAACCCACTCGACCGCGGACAGTTCGCCTTGCGCGCTCTCGGGCAGCGATACCGCGGCGGCCTCATCGTTGTCGAGCGTTCCGCCGTCGAGTACGAAGTTGATGCCCTCGGCGCTCGCTTGGTCCGCGCTCGCAGGTACCTGGTCCACCATGAGCAGGTACGAGAGCTTGCGCTTGAGCCCGGTCTTTTCGAGCAGCTCGCGGGCCGCAGCGACGGCGATGGGCTCGCCCGCATGTGTTCCACCGCCCGGAAGCTGCCACCCCTGCTTCCGATCGGCGTGCCCGCGCCTGGGCTTCACCATGAGAATGTCGCCGTATCTGTTGCGAACCAGGACCACGGCCCTGATGCGTCGGCGTGGCGGGTCGGCCTGGTCGATGTCAGCGTGCGCCATGGGGCATCCGTTCTCTTGCGGGTGTGAGTCCCGCCTCGGCGATCTCTCCTGCCTCTACGCAACCGCACGACCACTCTCAGCGGTACCGTGGGAGCGAGGCCGAGGCATGAAAGCCATGAACGCCACGCAGTCCGTCGGGAGTTGAGGGCATGGCGAACCGCTCACGTACACCGAACCTGAGCTTGGAAAACCTGCTCAAGCAGGCGAAATGGTCTCGCTCGCAGTTCGCGAGCATCGTCAACCGCTTGGGCGCCGAAGCTGGATTGGATCTCCACTACGACCAGTCGGCCATGTCGCACTGGGTCAGTGGCACAGTGCCGAACGCCCCGGTCAGGCGCGTGATCGTCGAGGCGTTCTCGCGCAAGCTGCACCGCACGGTCACGCACGCCGAGGCCGGACTGCCGCTCGCCACGTCCGACAAAGCCCCGCCCGGCGTCGACGCCGTAGAGGAAATCGTCGATCTGGGAAGGGCGGATATGGATCCATCACGCCGTGGCGTGATCGCCGCAGCCAGCCTGTTCTCCGCAGCCTTGACCGTTCCGATGTTCGCCGACTCCGCGCACGCCGCAGATGCCGTTCCGGTGAGTCCGGGCAAGATGACGGTGCGAATCGGCACGGGTCAAGTCGAGTCGGTCCGCAAAATGACTGACAAGATCGCCGACATTCTCGATGAGTTCGGCGGAGCACACGCAAGGCCGATGGCTGCGGCCTTCTTGGTGAACACCGTCGTTCCTTGGCTCCGCGCCGAAGCCAAGGACACGGTACGGAAAGACATGTGGGCGGCAGCGTCGGACCTCGTCTATCTGACCGGGTGGATGGCGATGTACGAGCGGGATCACGGCACCGCACAAAAGTACTATCTGAAGGCTCTCAAGCTCGCCGGCCGGGCGGACGACCACGTGACGTACTGCCGGACATTACGGGGGATGAGCCTTCAGGCATCCAATCTCGGATACGGCCCCCTGGCCGTGCAACTCGCGGACTCGGCGGCCGAAGCCGCACCGAAGGCAGGTCCACGGCTTCAGGCGTTCCTGACAGGACAGCAGGCACACGCCTCATCCATGGTGGGTGCCCATCGGCGTGCGCGGAAATTGTTGACCGCCACGGAAACCGCGCTGATGAAGGCCGACAACCGCCGTGAGTCGATCGGCGGATACGACCAGTCCGCCTACGCCTTCCATGTCTCCCACGTCTTGTACGAAGGGAAGGATCTGCCGGGTTCCATCAGCGCCCTACAGCAGGCGCTCAAGGCGCAACCGGCCAATGAGCGGCAAGGACGGGTCCACTTCAACGCAGTACTGGCGCAACGTCAGTTGCAACACGGGCACCTCGACGCGGCGTGTGATTCATGGGCACGATTCCTGGAAGACTACGAACACATCTCATCCGCCCGAGGCGACGAGCATTTCGAGACCATGCGGCTCCGACTGAAGCCGTTCCAGCACGCCCGATCCGTACGGGCACTGGCGCCACACATCACCGAAGTGGCCATGCTCAAGGGATAGCCTCCCCGCCAGACCCCGCCCCTCCGGCGCTCGCAAGTAGGGGGTCGTCGGTTCGAACCCGACAGGGGCTCTGGCTTCCACCCTGAATGAGCTGCAGGTTTTTCCTACGGAAGGCTTCCCTGGCGTCATTGTGATTGCGCCGACTCGTCCGGCCCCTTCCAGGGCGGAAAGAGTAGTCGTACATACGCCTTCTTTGCGTCGCGCATGAAATTAGGGTGATTTTCGCTGCCGTAGCGCCACCCTTTGCTGCCTCTACCCGCGCGATGCCCGTATCGATCGTTCCAATCTCGGCGCAGAGACTGCCAAGTGGCCCCGTCTGTTGGCTCGATAATGTGAACCAGTCCGGTCGGGCCTGCCTGCAGTGGGCGGCCCTTCCTGGCGGTACGCCCTGGCTGATCGACACGGGAAACAAAATGCGGCCCGATATGTTGAGCGAGTCGATAGTGCTTCTCTGACAGCGACTTTATAGGACCTGAATGCAGTCGGGCCTTGAGTCGACCATAAATGCCCGCCACTTGATCGGGTGTGAGGAATGGATCAAGGGTCATCGTGACGCGGCTGCAAGCGGCTGTCGCGCCATGACGAATAGATGCAGATCCCGAGTAAACGAAAACCTCGGGTTGTCGCCCTGTAAGCACGAAGGTAGCTGCCTCCGACTGGCGCCACTGGTACGTATCTGCCATGTCCTCGGTCAACTTGGCGAGCTCCCCCAGGGTCCATCGGGAGTCAACCGTCAGAGCCCGCTCGCGGTGGCTCGCAATGTACCAAAGGTCGACTACAGGGCTTCCGCCCGGTCGACGCGCAGTAAGGAGGTCCTCAATATGCCGGTTTCCGTTGCCATCAGGGGAATCGCCATTGAAATGATCCATAATCCACTGATCCACATCTTCCGGTGCGAGGAGTTGAAACTCTGGATAATCACCTCTTCCTGCTATCCACGCTTCGTACTCGAGCGTGTTCTGGGGAACCAAATGGGAACGGCGAAACCAATTCACTTTGAGGTCACTGTTCGCCCAGGCCGCATAGATGGCAGAGAGTGCATCGATCCTCGCTGAGGAAGAAGCCGTGGCTGGCCGCATCGGCGGCGTTTGACTACCCGCCCGGATGACAGGAATGCGCCCATATACGGCCGTTCGATGCCTGATTGCTTCGACAAGCTCCTGGCGGGCCGCCGCACGGTCCGGGCGCCAGCTCATTCCGTCTCCGTCAAGGTCCTCCCACATGGCGTCGGACACCGGCCAGCCCAGTGCCTTCTCGACATCAGTGCGGAGGTTTGTCATCTCAGCTCCCCTCAAACTGACAAATCATCCTAGGCCTGTCGACTGAAGAACGGGTGCGTAAGGAGACTTTCGTGGGCGCGACCAGCCGGATGGCAGCAGATCAGGTCTACGTGCACATGGCCGCAGGAGGGCAGTGGCTTCTCACCGCAGTGGTGGTCGCGCCGGTGGCGATCGTCTGCGGGACCGTCGTCATCCTGGTTCTATCTGTAGCCCGGAGCCATCGGCTTCCTGCTGTCAAAGCGTTGACACCCGTGTTGGTAGCCCTCGTTGAACGGGTCAGAACCAGGCTTCGTGACTGATCATGGTGCTGTCGTCGCCCGGACAGACAACGTCGCGGGCAGATCGTCCCTCTACCCCTCGCCTCAGTTCAGTGAGTTCTCCTGCGAGTCTTACGTGAGCGAGGCGGGAGCGGACGGGGCGGCAGAAGCCGTCCCGAGGTGAACTGCCGAGGCCGCCGCGTGGGGCCGACTTGCAGGTTCGGCGCCACGCGGCGTCGGGCGTCACGTATGTCGTGATCCAGGTTGTCTTCAGGAGGGGCCGGGACACAGTCCAAGCGGGGTGCCGGGGCGGAGCCCTGGACGGGAGTGGGGCGGGGGGAATCACTCCCACGGCACCACCGGCGACCGGTAAAAATTCACCCCCAGCGCCGCCAGCCGCGGACCCTGCTCGGCCAAGCGGGAGCGGTAGTCCGGCCAGGAGTGCGTCGACGCCGGGGACCAGCCGATCTCCGCGATCCCCGGCAGGCGCGGGAACGCCATGTACTCGATGTCCGCGCTCGTCGTCAGCGTCTCCGACCACAGCGGGGCCTCGACCCCCAGGACCGACCCGGACGGCAGACCCGTAATGAACGTTTCCGGGTCCCAGGCATAGGACTTGTCCACGTCCACCAACCCCGCCCAGTCCAGCCCCAACTTCGTCGCCGCGTCGTACTTCATATCCAGGTACGCCCGGTTCGCCGGGGACATCACCAGTCGCGTCCCCGCCTTCGCCGCCGCGACCACCTCGGCCTCGTTCCCCTCCGTACCCCAGTACTGGGCCACCGCCCCGGCCACCGGACGCGCGCCCGTCAGCTGGTGCCAACCCATCACCGTCTTGCCGTACTTGGCGACGATCGCCTGCGCCTTGTCCATGAACGTCACGTAATCCGCGTGGGGAGTGGAGTGGGCCTCGTCGCCGCCCACATGGATATAGCGCCCCGGCGTCATCGCCGACAGCTCCCTCACCACGTCGTCCAGGAGCTTGTACGTCACATCCTTCGGTACGCACAGCGAGCTGAAGCCGACGTCCGTGCCGGTGTAAAGCGGGGGCGCGACCCCGTCGCAGTTCAGGGACGCGTAGGAGGCCAGGGCCGCGTTCGTGTGGCCGGGAGTGTCTATCTCCGGGACCACCTCCAGGTACCTGCTCGCCGCGTACCTCACGATCTGCCGGTAGTCCGCCTTCGAGTAGTAGCCGCCCTTGCCGCCGCCCACCTGCGTCTGGCCGCCGTACGTCGCCAGCCTCGGCCACGAGTCGATGGCGATCCGCCAGCCCTGGTCGTCGCTGAGGTGCAGGTGCAGCTTGTTGATCTTGTAGAGGGCCAGCTGGTCGATGTACCGCTCGACCTGCGCGACCGTGAAGAAGTGGCGGGAGACGTCGAGCATCGCGCCCCGGTACGCGTAACGCGGGGTGTCGGTGATCGTGCCGCCCGCCACCTGCCACGGGCCCTGCTGCCGGGTGCGCTTCTCCACCGACGCCGGCAGCAGCTGCCGCAGCGTCTGGACGCCGTGGAAGAGTCCGGCCGGGCGGTGCGCCGTGACCGTGATCGCGCCCCGGCCGCTCACCAGCCGGTACCCCTCGTCCCCGAGCCGCGTCCCGCCCGACAGCCGTAGCCGGATGCCGCCGGAGCCGTCCGGCCCGACCGGGAGCGCGTACCCCGTCGAGGGGCGCAGGACGTCCGCCAGATACCCGGCGATCCGGCGGCCCTCGGCCCCGGCGGCGGCGTCGACCCGTATCGGGGTGGAGGACGTGATCGTGTACGGGGAGCCGCCGGGGGCGACCGACGCCGGGGCGGGGACCAGCCGGCCCAGCGGGCGCGCGGCCCGGGACGCTGCCGCTGCGGGGGTCGAGGAGAGGCCCGCCGCCATGAGCAGCAGGGCGCCCAGCAGACCGGCCATCGTTCTGTGCTGTCTCAGTCTCAGTCTCACAAGCGGTTCCCTTCGACGGGGACGCGAGCAGAGGACGCGAGCAAACGAACGGGAACCATCACAACCGCCCGCCCCACCGGCGGTCAAGGTGTAGACCAGCAGCCAACGGGCCGTCCGTACACGCCCGATGGAAGAATCACCTCATGGCGGAAATCATCCAGAACGACGGGACCTGGACCTTCGACGGGGACGGCGTACGCATCGTGCCCGGCAGCGACAAGAGTGTCGGCCTGCTGCGCCGCACGCTCGGCGAGATCACCGTGCCGCTCGAAGCGCTCGCCGGGGTGGCGTACGAGCCGGGGCGCAGGACCGGGCGGCTGCGGCTGAGGCTGCGGGACGGCGCCGACCCGCTGCTCCAGGTCACCGGCGGCAAGCTGGACGACGCCTCCGATCCGTACACCCTGACCGTGGAGACGAAGGCGGCGGCGATCGCCGAGTACTTCGTGGACGAGGTCCGCAACTCCCTGCTGCTCGACTCGGTGCCCACCGGGCCGGTCGACCGCTATCTGCTGCCGGGGCCCTCGCTGCCGATGACCGTGGGCGCGGGCGACGGCACGGCCAGCTTCGACGGGCGCACCGTCCGGCTCGAATGGACCTGGCACACCGACGAGGTGAAGACGGGCAGCGGGCCGACCACGCTCGCCCTGGAGGATCTGCACGCGGTGGAGTGGCAGCCCGCGCGCGGGCTTGTGGACGGGCATGTGCGGTTCGTGAGCTCGCCGAACGCGCCCCGGCTGCCCGCCGGGCGCGATCCGCACGCCGTGGAGCTCAACGGGTTCAAGAAGGACCCGCTGATGGCGCTGCTCGCCTCGGCCGTGGTCGTACGGATGCCACATCCGCACGCGCCGGAGCCCGAGCCGAAGGCCCTGGAGGCCGCGCCTGCCGCGCCTGCCGCCCCCGCGCTCGCCGCCGCGCCCGCCGCCGACGACCACGACGCCCTGCTCCGGCGGCTGCGCGAGCTCGGTGACCTGCGGGAATCCGGGATTCTCACCGAGGAGGAGTTCACCTTCGCCAAGCAGGCCGTACTGAAGCGGCTCTGAGGCGCCTCCCGAGCGCCCCTGCGAAGCACCCCGCAGATACGACCCCTGGTACAGACCAGGACGCGTATGATCATGAGAATCCTGCCCGATATCGGGCAGGATTCTTGCGTGGGGGCTCGATACACCGCAATATCGACGGGTGCTCGAACGCCGCAGCCCGTCGTCCCACGACGACCTCATCGACCATCTGGTGCGCAGCACCGCGCTCCAGCGCGGTGAGGCGGCCCGGGTGGTGCTCGATGTGCTGGCGTACTTCGACGAGACGTACGAGGAATTCGTCCGCCGCCGCCACCGTGAGCTGCAGTCCGGTGGCCTGGTGAACGCGGAGATCTTCGAGCGGATCGCGGCCGAGCTGCCGCACCGCGCCGTGGCGCCACCGGAGCTCTCGCTCCGGCAGCTGCGCCGCATCGTCTACGGCTGAGTCGTCTGCGGCCGAGCACACACCTTTTGATCTTGTAGAACCTGTACGTCGATGGAGGGGTAGAGACTTTATGTGCGGAATCGTCGGTTATATCGGTAAGCGTGATGTGGCTCCGCTGCTGCTCGAAGGTCTGCAGCGGCTGGAGTACCGGGGTTACGACTCCGCGGGCGTCGTCATCAACAGCCCCAAGTCGGGCGCGCTGAAGATGGTCAAGGCCAAGGGTCGCGTCCGTGACCTGGAGGCTCGCGTCCCCAAGCGCTTCACCGGCACCACCGGCATCGCGCACACCCGCTGGGCCACCCACGGCGCCCCCAGCGACGTGAACTCGCACCCGCACCTCGACCCCGAGAACAAGGTCGCCGTCGTCCACAACGGCATCGTGGACAACGCCGCCGAGCTGCGCGTCAAGCTGGAGGCCGAGGGCGTCGTCTTCGCCTCCGAGACCGACACCGAGGTCATCACCCACCTGATCGCCCGCGCCCAGGCCGACACCCTTGAGGAGAAGGTCCGCGAGGCGCTCAAGGTCATCGAGGGCACCTACGGCATCGCCGTGATGCACGCCGACTTCGCCGACCGCATCGTGGTCGCCCGCAACGGCTCCCCGGTCATCCTCGGCATCGGCGAGAAGGAGATGCTCGTCGCCTCCGACGTCGCCGCGCTGATCGCCCACACCCGCCAGGTCGTCACCCTGAACGACGGCGAGATGGCGACCCTGAAGGCCGACGACTTCCGTACGTACACGACCTCGGGCACCCGCACCACCGCGACCCCCGAGACCGTCGAGTGGGAGGCCGCCTCCTACGACATGGGCGGCCACGACACGTACATGCACAAGGAGATGTCGGAGCAGGCCGACGCCGTGGACCGCGTCCTGCGCGGCCGCATCGACGACCGGTTCTCCACCGTCCACCTCGGCGGCCTGAACCTGGACGCCCGCGAGGCCCGCGGTGTGCGCCGGATCAAGATCCTCGGCTGTGGCACCTCGTACCACGCCGGTCTGATCGGCGCCGGCCTCATCGAGGAGCTCGCCCGCATCCCCGCGGACGCCGAGCCGGCCTCCGAGTTCCGCTACCGCAACCCCGTCGTGGACCCCGACACGCTGTACATCGCGGTCTCGCAGTCCGGTGAGACCTACGACGTGCTCGCCGCCGTCCAGGAGCTCAAGCGCAAGGGCGCGCGCGTCCTCGGCGTGGTGAACGTCGTCGGTTCGGCGATCGCCCGCGAGGCCGACGGCGGCACCTACGTGCACGCCGGCCCCGAGGTCTGCGTCGTCTCCACCAAGTGCTTCACCAACACCGTCGTCGCCTTCGCGCTGCTCGCGCTGCACCTGGGCCGCATCCGCGACCTGTCGGTGGCCGACGGCAAGCGGATCATCGAGGGCCTGCGCAAGCTGCCCGCGCAGATCTCCGAGATCCTGGCGATGGAGCCGGAGATCGAGAAGCTGGCCAAGGAGTACGCGGGCGCCCAGTCGATGATGTTCATCGGGCGTGTGCGCGGCTACCCGGTCGCCCTTGAGGCCTCCCTGAAGCTCAAGGAGATCTCCTACATCCACGCCGAGGCCTACCCCGCCTCCGAGCTCAAGCACGGCCCGCTGGCGCTCATCGAGCCCGCGCTGCCGACGGTCGCGATCGTCCCCGACGACGACCTGCTTGAGAAGAACCGCGCGGCCCTGGAGGAGATCAAGGCCCGCAGCGGCCGCATCCTCGCCGTGGCCCACCGCGAGCAGGAGAAGGCCGACCACACCATCGTCGTCCCGAAGAACGAGGACGAGCTGGACCCGATCCTGATGGGCATCCCGCTCCAGCTCTTCGCGTACCACACGGCGCTGGCCATGGGCCGCGACATCGACAAGCCCCGCAACCTGGCGAAGTCCGTCACGGTCGAGTAGTCCACCGGTCGCTGCGAAGCGACGCAGAGCGGCCCCGCACGCGCCACCAGGCGTGCGGGGCCGCTCCTTTGTTCGCCGATGCCGCCCATTGCACCGGCACGCGCGTGCCTAGCCGGCGGCCGTCACCCCCCGGCCGGCCGCGCGTCGCGGAAGGGTCGTCGGCCAGTTGGCGAGGCCGGCCGTGGCGCCGTACCAGGAGACCGCGCCCGCGACCGCCGCGACCCAGCCGCCGGCCTTGCCCAGGCCGTCGTTGGTGGCGAAGTCCGCGATGGCGAGGAGCACCAGGGCGACGAAGAGCAGGGCGTACGAGCCCTGCCTGATGGGTCCCGCGCCGGCCGCGCCGACCGCCAGGCTCAGCGCGAGCAGCCCGAACAGGAGCAGGAACAGACCTGCCGCGTTGGCCGAGAACTTGGAGTCCGCACCACTGGCCCAGGTGAACCAGAAGGCGCCCAGGCCCGCGAACGCGGTGCCGGTGAACGCGTCCTGGTCACGGAACGCGACGATCCCGAGGACGAACAGGCCGATGCCGCCGATGTAGGTGGCGATCGCCACGGCGTCCGCCACCGTCACGCCGTGGATGACCTTGGTCGTGCCGAGGCCGAAGGCGAGCAGGGTGAGTCCGAGTGCGAGGTGACCGAGAGTGGAAGTGATGCTTCCCGCGGGGGCTTCGTGGTCCACGACGGGCTCCCTTCATGTGCAGTTGTGCTGCTGTCGTGCTGCTTCCCAGTGACCCTTATGTACCCTTCACAAGGGCACAATCCACCCCTACCGGAGGGTAGATTCGCCGTGTGCGCAAGGGAGTTGACGCTGTCTCAGCTGGGACAACGTACGGACACGACAGGGTTACGGAATGACGACCACGGGGCGCTGGGCTCTACGCGCGAGGCGACCGGCGACCGAGCCGAAGATCCGGCCGACGATGCCGTGCGTGGAGCCGACCACGATCGCGTCCGCCGCGTACTCCCGCCCGACTTCTTCCAGTTCATGGCAGATGTCGCCGCCGCGCTCGACCAGGATCCAGGAGACCTCGGCGAGATAGTCCGCGCAGGCGAGCTCCAGGCCGAGGACTTCGGTGCGGTGGTCGGGCACGTCCACGAAGACCGGCGGCTCGCAGCCCGCCCACACGGTGGTGGGCAGCCGGTTGGCGACATGCACGATGATCAGGCCGGAGCCGGACCGTCTGGCCATGCCGATCGCGTACGCCAGGGCGCGTTCACTGGACGTGGAGCCGTCGAATCCGACCACCACTCCGTGCCGGAAGGCGGGGTCACAGGACAGACGTGGGTCTTCTGCCGCCTGGAGGTCCGACGTCGGGTCGGCTACCTGCTTGCGGTCCGCGGGTTCGGGGAATTCTTGACCGGCCATGGGTGTCTCGGCGTTTGGATCCTCATGGGAGGGCGACAGTTGGCGGCGGAGCTGTGTCCGGGAATCATCTTCCCAAGCCCATACCCCCAAGGGTACGGCGACACTCCTCTCCTGCCCAGAGCCGCCGATGCTGCACGGCGTTCCCCGGAGCATGCACGAGCCCGCCCCGGATGGCAATGGCCGTTGGCCGGTACAGAGGTCATCGCTTCAACATTTCGTGTGACCACGGGCCCTTCCGGGCGTCCGCCACTGTGGTCCGGCTGTGGCCCCGCTGTGTACGCGCAGTGACCGGAAGCGGTACCTCCCCGTTAGACACGCGGCCGCTTCGACGCTGATCTCGCGCCGTTCTCCGACGCCCCCAGGGAGCCCATGCCCGTGCCCGCCCCGCCGGTCGCCCAGGACGCCTTCGAGGACACGCCGCCCGGCGGCTCCCCGAGGATCGCCCGCACCCCGCACGCCCCCGCCGCGCCCGCGCCCGCCGGGGGTCCGCCACGCCGGGACGACGGCGCGCAAAGCGGCGCGCGGGGCGTACGGGCGCCGGTTTGGGGAACCGGTGACAGCGCGGGCGACGTCGTGCGCTGGGCGGCGTTCAGCTGCGTCCTGGTCCCGGTGGTGCTCGTCGTGTACGGGGACACGTTCGGCGGAGCGGCGGGCTCGGCGCTCGGGCTCACGGCCGTGACGGCGGCCTGCCGGCTGCTGCTGCGCCGGTCCGAGCGGGCGGCCGCGCGGGGACGTGCGGAACGGACGACTCCGCTGCCGCGTCCCACGCCCGGCACGCGCGCGCGGCACGGCCGGACGGGCGCCGGTGCGCACCGCGGCGCTCGGCACAACGGCGAAAGTTCGCCGTTGGACTGACGCGTTCGTACACGCGGACCCGTATGTTTTCAGCCAACTTCCCCTCCCCCCTGATCCCTGTCCGGATTGGCCTGCCAACCCCCTTGCCACCAGGGCGAAAAGCGCTGTGGCACCCGCTTCGGCCATACAGGTACGGGCCATGCGCGTGAGGCGCACTTCCCTGCGGGCGCCTTGAGTGAAACCCTTCGTGATCGAATGCTTCGCGCCAAGTTGCCAAGTCGACATAGCGCTGAGTACCGGACTTGTCACGCCGACGCCACAGAACGCAGTAGATTCGATCATGCGTATCGAAGGCTGGGGGACTCGTGCAAAACCAAGGGGAAAAGTGCAGGAGCGACAAGCCCGACAAGAACGGGGAGCCGCGAACACCGAGGGGGGCTTAGCAGAATGAGCCAGGACTCCGCTGCCGCATCACCGGAGGCCACAAGGAAGCTCGCCGGCCGTCGCCGCCGGGAAGTCGTAGCCGTACTGCTGTTCAGTGGCGGCCCCATCTTCGAGAGCTCCATTCCGCTCTCCGTGTTCGGGATCGACAGGCAGGACGCGGGCGTTCCCCGCTACCGCCTGCTGGTCTGTGCCGGAGAGGAGGGCCCCCTGCGGACCACAGGCGGGCTCGAACTGACCGCGCCCTATGGGCTGGAGGCCATCAACCGGGCCGGCACCGTGGTCGTGCCCGCCTGGCGGTCCATCACATCGCCGCCACCGGCGGCCGCGCTCGACGCACTGCGCCGGGCGCACGAGGAAGGCGCCCGCATCGTCGGCCTCTGCACCGGCGCGTTCGTCCTTGCGGCCGCGGGGCTGCTCGACGGGCGCCCGGCGACCACGCACTGGATGTACGCGCCGACGCTCGCCAAGCGGTATCCGTCGGTGCACGTGGATCCGCGCGAGCTGTTCGTCGACGACGGGGACGTCCTGACGTCGGCGGGTACGGCGGCCGGAATCGATCTCTGTCTGCACATCGTGCGGACCGACCACGGCAGCGACGCCGCCGGAGCCCTCGCGCGCCGGCTCGTCGTCCCGCCGCGGCGCAGTGGCGGGCAGGAGCGCTATCTGGACAGGTCTTTACCTGAAGAGATCGGCTCCGACCCGCTCGCCGAGGTCGTGTCGTGGGCGCTTGAGCATCTTCACGAGCAGTTCGACGTGGAGACGCTGGCGGCTCGCGCGTACATGTCACGCCGGACGTTCGACCGGCGGTTCCGCTCGCTGACGGGATCGGCGCCGCTCCAATGGCTGATCACCCAGCGGGTCCTCCAGGCCCAGCGCCTCCTCGAAACCTCCGATTACTCGGTGGACGAGGTGGCGGGCCGCTGCGGCTTCCGCTCCCCGGTCGCGCTGCGCGGGCACTTCCGCCGCCAGCTCGGCTCGTCCCCGGCGTCCTACCGGGCGGCGTACCGGGCGCGCAGGCCGCAGGCGGAACCGTCCGGAGGTCCGCCGGCGCTGGAGACGGTGCCGCCGCAGGCACTGCCGCAGTCCCGGCGCACGGCGGCGGCGAGCGCCCTGGTCGGCCCGTCGGCGGTCTCGCACGCGCCGCCGCCGGAGCCGGGAAAGTCGGTCGCTGACATGTACGCCACCGGTTACATGCGTCCGAGTCTGCCGGGGCAGCGGAGCGGCCCCGTAGGCTAAGGCGCATGAACGACCGCATGGTGTGGATCGACTGCGAGATGACCGGGCTCTCGCTGGCGGACGACGCACTTATCGAGGTGGCCGCGCTGGTCACCGACTCGGAGCTGAACGTGCTCGGTGAAGGGGTGGACATCGTGATCCGTCCCCCGGACGCCGCGCTGGAGACCATGCCGGAGGTGGTGCGCACCATGCACACCGCCTCCGGGCTCCTCGACGAGCTGGCCGGCGGCACCACGCTGGCGGACGCCGAGGCGCAGGTCCTGGCGTACGTACGTGAGCACGTCAAGGAGCCGGGCAAGGCCCCGCTGTGCGGAAACTCGGTCGGCACCGACCGCGGCTTCCTGTCGCGCGACATGCCGGCCCTGGAGGAGTACCTCCACTACCGGATCGTGGACGTCTCCTCGGTGAAGGAGCTCGCCCGCCGCTGGTACCCGAGGGCGTACTTCAACAGCCCGGACAAGAACGGCAACCACCGCGCGCTGGCGGACATCCGCGAATCCATCGCGGAGCTCCGCTACTACCGCGAGGCGATCTTCGTCCCGCAGCCCGGCCCGGACTCGGACACGGCGAAGACGATCGCGGCGAAGCACGTGCTGCCTGCGGAGTAATCCGCGAGGGGTGTGTCGGGGCCGGGCGGGGGTGACCCCCGCCCGGCTTTCGTCACCGCCCCGAGGGCACCTTGGGAGGGCCCCGCGAAACATGTGCGCGAGCACCCTCCAAGACCCTGTACACTTTTTCTCGGCCGGTAGGGAAAGCCCCCAGGGACTTCCCAAGACCACAACAGTCCGGCCATGCATGGTGGGTATAGCTCAGCTGGTAGAGCACCTGGTTGTGGTCCAGGATGTCGCGGGTTCGAGTCCCGTTACTCACCCTGAAGGTCGAGGGCCGGTACGCGAAAGCGGACCGGCCCTCGATGCGTTTGCGGCCACGGTGGGTCGTCACGACGACGCCCGCACCATCACCTCCGTCGGGAGTACCAGCCGCGCCCCCGACCGCTCCCCCGCCGCGATCTGGGTCAGGAGCAGGTCCGTCATCGCGCGGCCCATTTCCTCTATCGGCTGGCGCACGCTCGTCAGTGGGGGGTCCATGTGGCGGGCTATGGCCGAGTCGTCGAAGCCGATCAGGGCTATGTCCTCGGGGACTCGGTGGCCGCGTTCGCGGAGGATCTGGCGGGCTCCCGCCGCCATTACGTCCGAGGCTGCGAACACTGCGTCCAGACACGGAACCCGGTCCAGCAGTGCCGCCATTGCCGCCCTGCCGCCCTCCTCCGTGAAGTCCCCCGGAGCTACCAGGTCCGGCGACGGTACGTGGCCCGCCTCCGTCAGGGCCGATCTGTAGCCCTCCAGGCGGCACCTCGCGCCGTACACGTCCAGCGGGCCCGTGATCGTGGCTATGCTGCGGCGGCCCCGGGACAGCAGATGGGTCACCGCCGCCCGCGCGCCCCCGAAGTTGTCCGAGTCGACCGATGCCAGCGGCTCGTGTTCGGAGCGGGGGCCGCTGATCACCACCGGGATGTCGAGCTGTTCCAGGAGTTCGGGCAGGGGGTCGTCCGCGTGGACGCCGACCAGGAGGACGCCGTCGACCCGGTGGCCCGTCAGGTACTCGGCCAGGCGGCAACGCTCCCGGTCGCCGCCCACCAGGGTCAGCAGGAGCTGCATCTCCGTGTCCGCGAGCGCCTGGCTCACTCCCCGTACGACCTCCGAGAAGTACGGCTCCGCGAAGAACCGTGTCACCGTCTCGGGGACGACCAGGGCGATCGCGTCCGTACGGTTCGCGGCCAGCGCGCGGGCCGCTCTGTTGGGGACGTAGCCGAGTTCGTCCACGGCCGCCTCTACGGCCGCGCGCGTACGGTCGCTGACCCGGGGCGAGCCGTTGATCACCCGTGACGCCGTGCCCCGGCCGACACCGGCCCGTGCCGCCACCTCTTCAAGGGTGGGCCGCCCCGCACCACGGCCCCGGACCGCGCGAGCTGCTGTCATGCCTGCCTCCCCGTCCCGCCGAACCCCGCTGAATTCCGTCGATCCCCGGTGAACCCGGTGAACTGCGGTGAAAGCTAACAGCCCCGCCTGGCTGCGGCTGCCCTTGTCCGTTGTCTTGACACCCCCTCAGCCAGTCGACACCCTTCAAGACATACGGCTGGGAGCGCTCCCAACCCCCTTCGTACGTACATCCTTCGTACTTCCCTCGTACGGCAGTTGGAGGAACGTCATGCGACAAGCAACGCGCTCACGAACACGTACGTCCTCAAGAATGGCGGCACTTGGCGTCGTTGCCGCCCTCGGCGCGGGGCTGCTCGTCTCCGGTTGCGCCGACGACAGCGGCGGGGCGAGCAACGGACCGGGCGGGGGCGGTGGGGGGCGGACCACGCTCACCGTCGGCGTCTTCGGGGCCTTCGGGCTCCAGGAGGCCGGGCTGTACGACGCGTACATGAAGCTCCACCCGGACATCACGATCAAGCAGACGTCGATCGAGCGCAACGAGAACTACTACCCGCAGCTGCTCACCCACCTCGGCTCCGGCAGCGGGCTCGCCGACGTCCAGGCCGTCGAGGTCAACAACATCGCCGAGGTCACCGCCACCCAGGCCGGCAAGCTGGAGAACCTGGGCACCGTGCAGGGCGTCGACAAGAACAACTTCCTGCCGTGGAAGTGGGGGCAGGCCACCACCAAGGACGGCAAGACCATCGGGCTCGGCACCGACATCGGGCCGCAGGGCATCTGCTACCGCAAGGACCTGTTCGCCGCGGCCGGGCTGCCCACCGACCGGGATGCCGTGGGCAAACTGTGGACCGGGGACTGGAACAAGTACCTGGCGGCCGGTGACCGGTACAAGGCGAAGGCGCCGAAGGGGACTTCGTTCGTCGACTCCGCGTCCGGGGTCATGGCCGCCATCACCGGCAGCAGCGCCAACCGCTTCTACGACGCCGACGGGAAGGTCGTCTACAAGACGAACCCGGCCGTGAAGGACGCCTGGGACACCGCCGCCGCCTTCGCCACCCATGGCCTGACCGCGAAGTTGCAGCAGTTCCAGCCCAGTTGGGACCAAGGGTTCGCCAACGGGACCTTCGCCACCGTCTCCTGCCCCGCCTGGATGCTCGGCTACATCCAGGACAAGGCGGGCGACGCGGGCAAGGGCAAGTGGGACGTGGCGGCCGCGCCCAAGCCGTCCAACTGGGGCGGCTCGTTCCTCATCGTCCCGTCGGCGGGCAAGCACCACGCGGCGGCCGCCGCACTCGCAGCCTGGCTCACCGCGCCCGCCCAGCAGGCCACGCTCTTCGAAAAGCGCGGCAGCTTCCCGAGCGCCAAGGCCGCGTACGCCCTGCCCACCGTCGCGAACGCCAAGCACCCGTACTTCGACAACGCCCCCATCGGGCAGATCTTCTCCAGGGCCGCCGAGGGCACCCCGGTGCAGATCCTCGGCCCGAAGGACCTGATCATCGCCCAGAACCTGGCCGACGTCGGCATGCTCCAGGTCGACCAGAAGGGCAAGTCCCCGCAGGCCGGATGGGACGCCGCCGTGAAGGCCATCGACAACGCGCTGGACCAGTGACGGTGGCGAGCGACACGGGGGCGACGGCGAGCGACATGGGGGCGGCCACGAGCGGCGCGGGGGTGTCGGCCGGGGCGCGCCCGTCCGGCTCCGCCCCCGCCCCCGACGACACCGCCGAGGCCCGACGGCGCGCCCGGCGCAGTCGTCGCTACCGGCGTGACCTGCGCTGGAGCCCGTACGCCTTCGTCGCGCCCTTCTTCCTCTTCTTCGCCGCGTTCGGTCTCTTCCCCCTTCTCTATACGGGCTGGGCCTCGCTGCACCAGGTCGAGCTGACCTCGCCGAACGACATGCACTGGGTCGGGCTGCGCAACTTCTCCCGGCTCCTGTCCGACGACTTCTTCTGGAACGCGCTGCGCAACACGTTCACCATCGGCATCATCTCCACCGTCCCCCAGCTCCTGATGGCCCTCGGTATCGCGCATCTGCTCAACTACAAGCTGCGCGGCTCGATGTTCTTCCGGGTCGCCGTGCTCACCCCGTACGCCACCAGCGTCGCCGCCGCGACCCTCGTCTTCGTGCTCCTCTTCGGGCGCGACTACGGGATGGTCAACTGGGTGCTGGGCCAGGTGGGTTGGGGGCCGGTCGACTGGCAGAACGGGCGGTGGACCTCACAGCTCGCCGTCTCCACCATCGTCGTCTGGCGCTGGACCGGGTACAACGCGCTGATCTACCTCGCCGCGATGCAGGCCGTCCCGCACGATCTGTACGAGTCCGCCGCGCTAGACGGGGCCACGCGCTGGCAGCAGTTCCGGTATGTCACCGTGCCCTCGCTGCGGCCGACCATCCTGTTCACCTGCGTCGTCTCCACCATCGGCGCCACCCAGCTGTTCGGCGAACCGCTGCTGTTCAACGGCAGCGCGGGGGCCACCGGCGGCTCGGACCACCAGTTCCAGACGCTCGGGCTCTATCTCTACGAACAGGGCTGGGTGAACCTCCATCTCGGCCGGGCCTCGGCGATCGCCTGGGCCATGTTCCTGATCCTGCTCCTCATCGGCGCGGTGAACTGGCTGATCTCGCGCGGACTCCGCAAGGGGGTGGCGAGTTGACCGCGAATCGCGCCGGGCGCCAGCTGCACGGCGGGCGTCTCACCTACGCGATCCTGACCCTGTTCACCATCGGCTCCCTCTTCCCGCTGGTGTGGACCGCCGTCGCCGCCTCGCGCAGCAACGAGCGGCTCGCCCAGACTCCCCCGCCGTTCTGGTTCGGCGGGAACCTCTTCCGGAATCTGAGGATCGCCTGGACCGACGCCAACATGGGCACGGCCCTGCTCAACACCACGATCGTCGCCGGGTCGATCGCGCTCGGCACGGTCTTCTTCTCGACGCTCGCCGGGTTCGCCTTCGCCAAACTGCGGTTCCGCTTCAAGAACGTACTGCTCCTCCTTGTCATCGGCACGATGATGGTGCCGCCCCAACTCAGCGTCGTGCCGCTCTACATGATGGTCGCCGAGCTGTCCTGGACCGATCAGCTCCAGGCGGTCGTCCTGCCCACCCTGGTCAGCGCGTTCGGGGTGTTCTTCATGCGGCAGTTCCTCGTGGAGGCGCTGCCCACCGAGCTGATCGAGGCCGCCCGCGTCGACGGCGCGAGCAGCTGGCGGGTGGTGTGGCACGTCGTGTTCCCCGCCGCCCGGCCCGCGATGGCCGTCCTCGGCATGCTCACCTTCGTGATGGCCTGGAACGACTTCTTCTGGCCGATCATCGCGCTGACCCAGAACGGCAGCCCCACCGTCCAGGTGGCGCTCACCGGACTCGGCCGGGGCTATATCCCGGACCAGTCGGTCATCATGGCCGGCGCCCTGCTCGGCACCCTCCCGCTGCTGCTCGCGTTCGTCCTGTTCGGGCGGCAGATCGTCGGCGGCATCATGCAGGGCGCGGTCAAGGGGTGACCGCCGACCCCGAGCCGTACATCGACCTCCTTCCGCACCACCCCGATGGGAGCGTTTCCATGGCCGCCACGTCCGACCTGCCCGACCGCTTTCCGCCCGGGTTCCTCTGGGGCGCCGCCACCTCCGCGTATCAGATCGAGGGCGCGGTCGCCGAGGGCGGGCGCACGCCGTCCATCTGGGACACCTTCTGCCGTACGCCGGGAAAGGTGTCCGGCGGGGACAGCGGGGACGTCGCCGTCGACCACTACCACCGCTGGCGCGACGACATCCGGCTGATGGCGGACCTCGATCTGAACGCGTACCGCTTCTCCGTGTCCTGGCCCCGGGTGCAGCCCACCGGGCGCGGGCCCGCCGTGCAGCGCGGGCTCGACTTCTACCGGGCCCTGGTCGACGGACTCCTGGAACAGGGCATTCGGCCCTCCCTCACGCTCTACCACTGGGACCTGCCACAGGAGTTGGAGGCGGCGGGCGGCTGGCCGGAGCGGGAGACCGCGTACCGGTTCGCCGACTACGCGCGGCTCGTCGCCGATGCCCTCGGCGACCGGGTGGATATGTGGACCACCCTCAACGAGCCCTGGTGCAGCGCCTTTCTGGGGTACGGCTCGGGCGTCCACGCGCCCGGCCGCACCGATCCGGTGGCCGCGCTGCGCGCCGCGCACCACCTCAACCTGGGCCATGGGCTCGCCGCCCAGGTACTGCGCTCGACGCTGCCGGGGGCCAAGTTGGCGATCAGCCTCAACCCGAGCGCGATCAGGGCCCGTACCCAGTCGCCCGCCGACCTCGACGCGCGCCGCCGCGTCGACGCGCTCGCCAACCGCGTGTTCACCGGCCCGATGTTCCGGGGCGCGTACGACGACGACCTGCTGCGGGACACGGCGCATCTCACCGACTGGTCGTTCGTCCGCGACCGCGATCCGAGCGTCATCAAGCACCCCCTCGATCTGCTGGGCATCAACTACTACACACCCTCAGTTGTATCCGCCCCCACTGACAATGACTCCGGAACTGGCCCTGACCAGCGGAAATCCCGGCTCGACGGGCATGGCCAGAGCCCCGACTCGCCCTGGCCGGGCGCCGACTCGGTGGTGTTCCACCGGCCACCGGGCGAGCTGACGACGATGGACTGGGCCGTCGATCCGACCGGCCTGTACGACCTGCTGATGCGCTACACCCGCGAGGCGCCGGGCGTGCCGCTGATGATCACCGAGAACGGGGCCGCGTACGACGACAAGCCCGGCCCGGACGGCGCCGTGCACGACCCGGACCGCATCCGCTATCTGCACGGCCACCTCTCGGCGGTGCGGCGCGCGATGCGGGACGGGGCGGACGTACGCGGGTACTTCCTGTGGTCCCTGCTGGACAACTTCGAGTGGGCGTACGGCTACAGCAAGCGGTTCGGGGCGGTGTACGTGGACTACGAGACACAGGCCCGTACGCCGAAGTCGAGCGCGCGGTGGTACGCCGAGGTGGCTCGTACGGGAATCCTGCCGGAGCCGCCGACGGCATAAGGATGCAGGTCAGGCCGTCTTCACCGCGCCGCCGTCGATGCGGTGGTCCGCGCCCGTGATGCCGGCGGCGCGGTCCGAGACGAGGAAGGCGATGAGGGCGGCCACCTCCTCCGGTTCGGTGAACCGGCCCGTCACCATGCCCATCAACTGCGGTGCCTGGTCCAGGAGTTCCTGGTGTCCGAGGCCGTTCACGGCGGCCAGGCTCGCCCCGAATCCGTCGGCCGCCTCCCATATCGCGGTGCGCACCGGGCCCGGCGAGACGGTGTTGACCCGCACGCCGCGCGGCCCGAACTCCTCGGAGAGCGCCTTGCCGAACGCGGTCAGCGCCGCCTTCGCCGTGTTGTACGGGATGGGGCCCGAGGCGGGCATGCGGGCGCCCATGGAGGACACGTTCACTACCGCGCCGCGCCGCTCCAGGAGGGCGGGGAGGGCGGCGCGGGTGGTGCGGACGGCGCTGAAGAAGTTGACGTCGAACGCGTTCTGCCAGGCGGCCTCGTCGATGTCGAGGAAGCTGCCGAGGTCGATGGTGTCCCCGCCGCCGACGTTGTTGACCAGGATGTCGATCCCGCCGAGCTCGGCCAGCGCCTGCTCGACCAGGGCAGCGCCGCCTTCGGGGGTGGAGAGGTCGACGGCGACCGGGAAGGCGCCCGAGTCCTTGAGTTCGGCGGTGACGGTCCGGCTCGCGCCGACCACGCGTACGCCTTCCCTGACAAGGGAGTTGACCACGGCGAGGCCGATGCCACGGCTCGCGCCGGTGACGAGGGCGGTCTTTCCTTCGAGGTGCAGATCCATGTCCCGTTCCTTCTTGAACTGTAGGTACAAAATATGGGCAGGCGTGAATCCCGACGGATCGGTGCAGGTCAGAAGGTCGCGAGTACGCCGTCTACGACTCGGCGGAGCTGGTCCGCGTCCTCCGCCGTCTTGGCCAGGACGCGCGTACCGACGACCGTACTGAGCAGCAGCGCGCCGAGGGCGCGGGCGTCGCGGTCCGGGGCGATCTCCCCGGCGCGCTGCCCCTCCTCGATCGCGGCCCGGAACGCTTCCTCGGTCCGGGCGAACATGCGCCGCACCTCCGCCGCCGCCTCCGGGTCCGAACTCGCCAGCTCGGAAGCGGTGTTGACGGCGAAGCAGCCCTTGCGCTCCGGGTCTTCGACGTCCAGCTCGACCAGCGTCTCCAGCGCGACCCTGATCCGCTCCTTGACCGGCCCCGGCTGCCCGATGATCTCCGTCAGGGAGACGGCCTGGGTGGTCGCGTACCGCCGCAGCGCACGCTCGAACAGCGCCCGCTTGCTGCCGAAGGCGTTGTAGAGGCTGCCCTTGCCGATACCGAGCTCGTCGACGAGGTCCTGCGGCGTGGTGGCCGCGTACCCCTTGCGCCAGAAGGTCTCCATCGCCTGGTCGACGGCGGTCTCGGGATCGAACTGCTTCGGCCTGCCCATGATCACGACGGTACTCGTTATTTGACCTGGAGGTCAAGAAAAACGTACAGGGAAAGGCACTTGAACCTCACGTCGCGTCAGGATGCATCGTGGGTGCCATGACCGCATCCATGACCTGGAGGGTGGGACCGCTGGCCGAGGCCAGCGGGCTGACCGTCCGTACGCTGCACCACTGGGACACCATCGGGCTGCTCTCGCCGTCCCGCCGCACGGCAGGCGGACACCGCGAGTACACCGAGGACGACATCGACCGGCTCTACCAGGTGCTCGCCCTGCGCAGCCTGGGCCTCGGCCTTGAGACCATTGCAGTCTGCCTGGATTCCGGGGTGGACCCGACCCGGGTGCTGCGCGACCACCGCGCCGGCGTCGAGGCGTCGCTCGCGGCCCTCGACGCACTGCGGCAGCGGCTGCTGCACATCGAGGAGCAGATCGCCGACGGGCAAAGGCCCACGACCGAGGCCGTCCTCGCCGCGCTGCGGGCGACCGGGGCGGCCGGTTCGCCGGGCGAACGCGCGCTGCGCCAGCACCTCGACGGCGACCAGATCCAGGTCCTCGCCACCCGCGCCGCAGCCCTCGGGCCGACCGCGCACTATCTGCTGGAGATCGAATGGCCGGAGCTGTACCGGCGGGCCGAGGCGTTGCGCAAGGCCGGGAAGCCGCCGACCGACGCTTCCGTACGGAAGCTGGTGGCGCGGATGGACGAGCTGAGCGTGCTGTTCGGCGGTGGGGACAAGAAGATCTCCGGCGGCGTACGCGCGGCCTGGCGCGAGGACCCGGCCGCGATGTCGGGCGACGCCTCGGCCGTGCCCGGTCAGTGGGACGACCTGTCGACGTATCTGGACGCGGCGAGGGCGGGGGCGCGCGCATGAACAAGTACTCGGTGCTGCCACTGCTGTTGATCGCCGCGCCGCTGCTGTACGTACTGGCGGCGGCAGGGGTCGTTCCGTGGGCGGCGGTGGTGGGCGTGGTGATCGCGCTCGGTCTGCTCGCGGTCGTTGCGCGAAAGGGGCGCGCGCCCCGGCCGGGTGGAGGGTGAACCGGCGGGACGCGCGCGTGGAGCTCGAACGGGGCTTGTCCGACGGTTACTTGAAGGCGCCGAACGCCTTCGTGAAGGCGAACGGGTCCTGGACGATCGACGAGCAGGTCGGGTCGGCGGAGTTCTTCGCGCCGCCCGCGCACTGCTTGTCGCGCGCCCCGGACCACATCGCGAGCCAGCCCAGACCCTTGGACTTGGCGAAGTCCACCAGCTTCGTGGCGTCGTCGACCTTGAACGTCTCCGTGCTGACGTCGTTGACGCCGATCATCGGCGTGACGGCGACGGCCTTCCAGGCGGCCGCGTCGGAGAGCCCGAGCACGCCCTTGATCTGGGCCTGGGTGGCGGTCGCGGCCTGGATGGCGTAGCCGCCCATGTCACCGCTGTACGAGGGCCCGTAGTCCATCGCCATGATGTTGACGGCGGAGACGGCGACACCGTTCTTCTTGGCGTCGGCGACCAGGTCGACACCGGGCTGCGTCAGGCCCTCGGGCATGACGGGCAGCGTGAACGACACATCAAGGCCCGGATGCGACTTCTGGAGCTGCGCGATGGCCTGCGCGCGGCGGGAGTTGGCGGCCGTGTCCGGCAGAGCGGCCCCCTCGATGTCGAAGTCGACCTTGGTGAGCTTGTACGTGTCGACGACCTTGCCGTACGCGGCCGCGAGGTCGGACGCGCTCTTGCAGACCAGACCCAGTTCGGAACCGGACGCGCCGCCGAACGAGACGCGGACGTCGCCGCCCTTGGCGCGCAGGGCGCCTATCTGCTTGGCGACGGCGTCGTTGCCGAGGTCGGTGACGCCGCCCCAGAGCGGGGTGCAGCTGCCGGCGGAGGTGATGAAGGCGAGGTTGAAGTCCTTCACGCCGGTCTTGGTGGCGGTGTCGACCAGGTCGTACGCGGGGTAGAGCGAGGTGTCGACGTACGGGGCGAAGCGGGCGGTGCCGGTGCCGGGCTGGGTGGGGGGCTGTGTGGGGGGCTGCGTCGTCCGGGTCGGGGTCGGGGTCGGCTTGGCCGTGGGCCTGGTGGTGGGCTGCGTAGTGGGGGTCGGCTGCGTCGTCGGGCGGCCGCTCGGCTCGGGGGTCGCGCCGGTGTCGACCGAGCACTTCTCCTGGTTGATGAGACAGCCGGTGGGGTCTCCGGCGGTGCCGGTGGCGGAGGTGACGAAGCCGACGGTGACGGATGCGCCGGGGGCGAGTCCGTTCTTGTCCCAGGCGGCGGGCTTCACGGTGACGTGCCGGCCCTTGACGGTCTGCGTGCCGTTCCAGAGGGAGGAGAGCTTCGTCCCGGCCGGGAGGTCGAACTCCAGGGTCCAGTCGGCGAGGGCCTTGCCGCTGTCGTTGGATATGACGTACTGGCCGGTGTAACCGCCGCCCCAGGCGCTGGTCTTGGTGTACGCGGCGCCTACGGAGGCGGCCTGGGCGGTACCGGTCAGCGCGAACGCTGCGCCGCCGATGACTGTCGCGGCGACGACCGCGCCGATCGCCTTCGTCTTGCCGGTCGCTCGGCGGCGGTGGGTGCGGGTCATGTTCGTGCGCCTGCCCTCTGGGGGTTGGGGGTGTCGTGGGGTGCGGGCAGCACGCTAGCTCGTTCGAAACGGGCGAATGGGGTGTGTGGGGCGGGCGTTGAGGATCTTAGGGTTCGCTTAAGGAACGCATGCGCGGGGCTTAATCCCCCACCCCGCCCCTTCCCGAAACCCTGCCGGAGGCTGACCGTTCGGCTGCGGACCGTGCTGGGCCGTTCGCGCAGTTCCCCGCGCCCCTAGGAGCGCCCTTCGGGCGCATTTAAGGGGCGCGGGGAACTGCGCGATCAGCCCCCACCGGCGGACAGACGAACTGACAGCCCCCGGCAGGGTTTCGGGAAGGGGTGGGGTGGGGCCACATCACGCCGGAGACGGGCGGCGTGGGCGGCGGCGGGCCCGGATGCGGGACGTCGGGGTGGGCCCACCTCGGCCGATCCAGACCCGGACCTCCGTGCCGCCCAGGACCGACCGGCCAAGACGGACGTCGCCGCCCGTAGACTCCGCGATGCGGCGGACGATGTCCAGGCCGAGGCCCGTCGAGCCGCCACCGCTGGAGCCCCGGGCCAGCGCCGCACCCGGGTCCGCGATACCCGGCCCCGCATCCGACACCAGCACGATCACCGCGTCGTCCGAGCTGTGGACATCGACCGAGAACGCCGTCCCCTCCGGCGTGTGCCGGAACACATTGCCCAGCATCGCATCGAGCGCCGCCGCGAGTTCGGGCCGCGCGACCGGGATGCGCAGCGGCCGGTCGACGCCCGCGAGCCGCACCTCCCGCCCCTCGTCCTCCGCCAGCGCCGACCAGAACGCCATCCGGTCCCGGATCACCTCGCACGCGTCGCACCCGGCGCCGACCCCGGTCGGCTGGGTCTGCGGCTTCGCCTCCCGTGCCGTACGGATGATCGTGTCCACCTCGCGCTCCAGCTGCTCGACGGCCGCCCGCGTCTGGTCGGCGGCCGGACCGTCCCCGAGGGAGGCCGCGTTGAGCCGCAGCACCGTGAGCGGGGTGCGCAGCCGGTGCGAGAGGTCGGCCGCCAACTCCCGCTCGTTGGCGAGGAGCTGGACCACCTGGTCGGCCATCGAGTTGAACGCGGCCGCAGCCGACCGCAGTTCCGCGGGCCCCTCCTCCGGCACCCGCGCGCCCAGCTTCCCCTCGCCCAGGTCGTGCGCCGCGCCCGCGAGCCGCTGGGCGGGCCTGACCATACGTACGCCCAACCGGTCCGCGACCGCGACCGAGCCGATGACCAGTGCGACGCCCACCCCGGCCAGGACCAGCCACGCGGTGGCGACGCCGTTGGTGACCTCGGCCTCGGGCACGTACACCTCGACGATGGCGATCTCGCCCGAGCTCAGCGCGGTCGGCTGGAGGAGGGTGGAGCCGCCGGGGACGCCGGAGATGTACGCGCGGACCACCTTGCGGGTGGCCTCCAGGTCCTTCTGGGCCGCCCGCCGCCGGCCGATGTCGACCGGCACGCTGCCCTTTACGTCGGGAAGTACGGGAATGTGCACGGCCATCCGGCCCGCCGCGCCCGCCTGGGTGGAGGCGACGGCCCGCTCCAGCGCGTCGCGGTCGGTGGTGATGGAGAGCGTCGGACCGATCGCGGCGGCCTGGCGTTCCGCGTTGGAGAACGCGCGGTCGCGGGCCATCTCCTTGATGACCAGGCCCAGCGGTACGGCGAAGGCCAGCACCACCATGACGGTGACCGCGAGCGCCACCTTGACCAGCGCCCATCTCATCGCGGCGGCTCCACCCTCGGTGGCTCCAGCTTCACCCCGACCCCGCGCAGGGTGTGCAGATAGCGGGGCTTGGCAGCGGTTTCACCCAGTTTGCGGCGCAGCCAGGACAGATGGACGTCGATGGTCTGGTCGTCGCCGTACGACTGCTGCCACACCTCGGCGAGCAGTTCCTTGCGCGGCACGACCACACCGGGCCGCCCGGCGAGGAACGCGAGCAGGTCGAACTCGCGCCGGGTCAGGTCGAGCCGCAGCCCGTCCAACTCGGCCTGGCGGCGCAGCGGGTCGACCCGGAGCCCGCCCACCCGGATGACCCGGTCCGGCGGCTCGGCCCCGGCGGCCGCGCGCGCCCTGCGCAGTACGGCCGTCATACGCGCGGACAGGTGCTCCACCGAGAACGGTTTGACCAGGTAGTCGTCCGCGCCGTCGTTGAGCAGCCGGACGATCTCCGTCTCGTCGTCCCGCGCGGTCGCGATGATCACCGGTACGTCGGTGATGCCGCGCAGCATCTTCAGCGCCTCGGCGCCGTCGAGATCGGGCAGTCCGAGGTCGAGGACGACCACGTCGAAGCGGAAATGCGCGACCTCGCGCAGCGCCTCAAGAGCCGTGCCGACGCTCCGTACCGTGTGGGACGCCTCGGTGAGGTGGCGGATCAGGGCGGAGCGGACGAACTGGTCGTCCTCGACCACGAGCACACTTGCCATGGGCGGCACCGTACGCCATCCGGAGTACGCCGGTCCCGGTCGGGACGGGAGGGGCGACGGGGGACACACATGGGGCGTGTGGTGCAGTATGGCCCCGATGCACAGAGGACTCGTTCACGTCTGCGCGTGGTCGCTCGCCACCGGGGCAGCGGTCACGCTCTCCTGGTGGGGCGTCCACACGGTGATGGCCGGAACGGCGTACGACCCACCGCGCGCGGTCCCGCTCACCGGCGACGGCCACACCGCGCAGGGGGCGGTGTTCCCGCTCCCGTCCTCGACGCAGCGGCCGAGGCAGAGCCCGTCGCCGTCGGATTCCCCGTCCGCGAAACCCCCGAAGACGCCGGGCGGCCACTCCCCCACCCCCACCAACTCACCTTCCCCGTCCGGTTCCTCCGGTTCATCCGGGAATGTGAAGGGCTACAACGTGGCGGGCGGGCGGGTCGTGTTCGACATCGGCAGTACGTCGGCGCAGCTGGTCACGGCGACGCCGGACACGGGGTGGCAGATGCAGGTGTGGCGGCAGCCGACGTGGATCCGGGTGACGTTCAGCAAGGGCGGCCGCGAGGTGTCGGTCTTCTGCACCTGGTACAACCACGCGCCGACGGTGGAGTTCGACGACCGAGGCTGACCTGCGAGTCATCTGAATACGGACGGCGGCGGTACGGGGGACGGCTTGGCGCTCGCGTCCGTGACGGCCGTTGCCCCGCCGGTGAAGTCGGCCAGCGCGCGGCCGTGTTCGACGCGTCCGGGGTGCGGGTCGCTCGCGATACGGCGGGTGAGTTCGGCAACCGGCAGCGGTACGTCCGAGGCGACCAGGACCGCGTTGCCGAACCGCTTGCCGCGCCACACCGTGGGGTCGGCGGCGAGCGCCAGCTCGGGGAAGATCCCGGCGGCCGTGGCTATCTGGCCGCGCAGATGCGCGAGCGGCGGGCCGTCGGCGAGGTTGGCCGCGTAGATCCCGCCCGGCCGCAGCACCCTGCGCACCTCGGCCAGGAACTCGGTGCTGGTCAGATGCGCGGGGGTGCGGGCGCCGCTGAACACATCGGCGACCACCAGGTCCGCCCAGCCGTCCGGAAGCTTGCCGAGCCCTTCGCGCGCGTCCAGTGCGCGTACGCGCACCCGGGCCTGCGGATCGAGCGGCAGCTCCCGGCGTACGAGCTGGACCAGCGCGGCGTCGACCTCGACTATCTGCTGGCTGGAGCGGGGGCGGGTGGCGGCGGTGTACCGGGCGAGGGTGAAGGCGCCACCGCCGAGGTGCAGCACGTTGAGGGGCCTGCCCGGCTCGGCGGCGAGGTCTATTACGTGCCCCAGCCGCCGCTGATATTCAAAGGTCAACCGGTCCGGCGCGTCCAGATCGACGTGCGACTGCGGGGCTCCGTCGAGCAGCAGCGTCCACCCGCGCGGCCGGTCCCGGTCGGGTATGAGCTCGGCGAGCCCCCCGTCGACAGGCTCGACAACAGCCTCGGGCGCAGCACCACGCCCCCGCCGCCCCTTACCCTCACTCTTCGCCCCACTTCGTGCCGCCATCCGCCCATTATCGACCGCACGTACGAGTGCCGCCGCCCAGCGCTGACACGGCCGGGCGACTAAGGGGCGCGGGGAACTGCGCGACCAGCCACGCACGATCCGCAGCCGCAATCAGACCACGCCAGGCCGCGCGCTCTAGCGCCCCGCCTCCGTGATGCCATCGGCGGCCTCGATGAGCCGAGCAGCCTCACCCAGGGCGACCCGCAACACGGCGGGATCGGTGACCGGAACGGCATCCACCGCATCCGGGGGAAGCAGCCACCCACTACCGGAGAGCGGCGGCTCGGCCACCACCCCCGGCACACGCAACCCTCGCCCGTTGGTCTCCGTACAAGCACTGCCCGGCACATCCCACGCGGCAGCGGTGCCGGGCGGCACCAGAAACCCCAGCGTGTCGCACGGCCCGTCGTGCAGAACGGGCCCCACCGCCGCCGGGGCAGCGGCACGCCGCAGGATGTCCACCGCCTCAAGCCCCTGCCGCGCAGGCACAGTCACCAGATCACAGGGTGACGCGCCGGCGGACGGCGGCGGCGAGCCGAGGTCCGGGGTGGGCCGGTGCCGAGCGGTCGTCGTGGTCGTACCGGTGCCATTGATGTCCATGCCGGCCTCCAACAAGGCAACCCCCACGTGGTTTTTGCGGGTTGGCGGTATCCGCATGGTTCAACGCGGCCCCGAGTCAACGGCTACGGCACAACGCCGCCGCAAAGGATGGCAGTTCATAGCAGATCGCGGGTGAGATATCCCTTTTGTAGCCAAACTGTGGATGTGCGGCGCGATGTTGCCGGTACGTTCTTGCTCCGCACCACACCGCCAAAGAGAGCTGTCGAGCCATGGCGACGTCAACGGATCCCAGTGCCGGACGGAACTCCGCGCGGAGCACCACCGCCAAGGGCCCGAACACCGCGTTCCGGGAGCTGCGCGGCCGGCGCTCGCCGGGCGAGTTCGCGGCGGCGGTGCGCAGGGCGGCGCGCGAGATCGGCGAGCAGGTCGCCTGCGACGCGCGCTACATCGGACGCGTGGAGGCCGGCGAGATCCGCTGCCCCAACTACGCGTACGAGCGCGTCTTCCGGCACATGTTCCCGGGTCTGTCCCTCACCGACATGGGGTTCTCGGCCCGCGAGACGGTACGGGGACGGGGGGCGCGCGGGGGCTGCGCCGCGCCCGTGGCGCACGCGACACCGCCGGAACACGACGACGGCACCATCGACATCGACGACCGTAACGACGAGGAGAGCGACGTGCTGCGTCGCGCATTCATGACAGGCGGATCCGCCACCGTGGCGGCCGTCTCCCTCGGGCTGATCCCCGAGACCCCCGTGGCCGCCGCACCCCTGGACTCCGTACGCGTACGGCGGGTCGGCGAGGCCGAGGTGAACGCGGTCGAGGACGCGGTCCGGCGGATCCGGCTGCTCGACGACCGGCACGGCGCGGACGGGCTCTACCGCCGGGCCGCGCAGCCGCTGCGCACCGCGTACGCCCTGCTCGACGCGGGCACCGCCCGGCAGTGCACCGCCGACCGCCTGCAAGCGGGCGCGGGCGAGCTCGCCATCTCGGTGGGCTGGCTCGCGCATGACTCGGGCCGCTACGAGGAGGCCCGCTCGCACTACGCGGAGGCGCTGGCCACCGCGCGGCTCGCCGGCGACCCGGCGCTGGAGGCGCACGCCTTCTGCAATATGTCGTTCCTGGCCAGGGACGCGGGACGGCCGCGCGAGGCGTTGCGGGCGGCGCAGGCGGGCAGCCGCGCGGCCCGTCAGCTCGGCTCGCCCCGGCTGCTCGCCCTGCTCGCGCTGCGGGAGGCGGGCGGCTGGGCGGGGCTCGGCGACCGGGGCGCCTGCGAGCAGTCGCTGAACCGGGCGCACGCGCTCTTCGCGCGCGGGGCGGCCGAGCGCGACCCGGAGTGGATGACGTTCTTCGTCGAGGCCGAGCTGGAGATGCTGGAGGCGCAGTGCTGGTCGGCGCTGGGCGACTGGTCGCGCGCGGCCGCCCACGCCCATCGCGCCGCCTGCGTCCAGGACCCGCACTTCACACGCAATCTGGCGCTGTACCGCGCCGAGCTCGCCGACGACCTCGCGCGCGCGGGCGCGCCCACCGAGTCGGCGGCGGCGGGCCATCAGGTCCTCGACCTCCTTACGGAGGTCCAGTCGACCCGTATCCAGGCGATGCTCGCCGACACGGCCCGCATCCTCGCCCCGCACGGGACCTGCCCGGAGGTGGCGGCGTTCCTGGAGCGTCGGGCCACCGTGACGGTCTGAGATCCGCGACCGTTGCCCTCTGCTTCAGTTCTCCAGGTGCCCCGTGTCGTTCCAGCGCTCGATCGCCGGGTCGCCGTACGCCCAGCCCAGGACCGAGAGGGACGTCGGGTCGAGCTTGATGCGGGCGGCGAAGCCGATCGGCTCGCCCAGCCAGCTGGCCGCGATCGACCGCAGGATGTGCCCGTGGGCGAAGACCAGTACGTCCCGGTCGGCCGAGCGCGCCCAGTCGACGACCTCGTCGGCCCGCGCCGACACCTGGGCCAGCGTCTCGCCGCCCTCGACGCCGTCGCGCCAGATGAACCAGTCGGGCCGGCCCGCCTTGATCTGCGGCGGGGTGAGCCCTTCGTACGCGCCGTAGTCGAACTCCATGAGCACGTCCCAGTCGGTGGCCCGGTCACCGAAACCGGCCAGCTCGCACGTCTCACGCGCGCGAAGCAGCGGGCTGGTGCGCACCTCGACGTCCTTCAGGCCGTCCCACGGCGAGCGGTGCAGCCGCTCGCCGAGCAGCTTCGCGCCCCTGCGGCCCTCTTCGAGCAGCGGGATGTCCGTCCTGCCGGTGTGCTTGCCGAGCAGCGACCATTCGGTCTGCCCGTGCCGGGCGAGCAGGATGCGCGGGGCGGCGGCTGCCATGTCAGGTCTCTCCCGGTGACGCGTGGAATCCGCCGAATGTTCGGCGGCGGTTCCCTTCCATCATCGCGCACCCTTCCGGCCATCCCTCGCGTCCTTCGGGGGTGGGTGCACGAACGCACCCACGTACACCGTACGGTTGAACACCTGTATCGGGCCCGACGGGTCCTGAAGACGAGATGGAGAGGGTCCGCAGATGCAGCACCCCGCGCCTCGGCCCCGCTGGTGGACCGAGCTGCCGCTCATCGCCATCGTCTATGCCGCCTACTCGGCGGGCCGCCTCCTGGTGAGCGGCAGCGAATCGCAGGCCGTGGACCACGGTCTGGAGATCCTGCGCATAGAGAAGTACCTGCACATCAACGCCGAGCACCCGCTCAACCGGCTCTTCACGCGCACCCCGTCGCTCGGCATACCCGCCGACTTCGCGTACGCGTCGCTGCACTACCTGGTGACGCCCGCGATCCTGGTGTGGATGTTCCGCCGCCGCCCGCTGCAGTACCGCGCCGCCCGCACCTGGCTGATGCTCTCCACCATGCTGGGCCTCATAGGCTTCTCGCTGCTGCCGACCGCCCCGCCGCGCCTGCTCGACGCCTCGCAGGGCTTCGTCGACACGATGGCGCACTACAGCTCGTACGGCTGGTGGGGCGGCGACGCGAGCGCGCCGCGCGGCATGGGCGGCATGACCAACCAGTACGCGGCGATGCCGAGCCTGCACGTGGGCTGGGCGCTGTGGTGCGGTGTGATGCTGTGGCGCTTCGGCGGCAACCGCTTCACCAAGGTGCTGGGCGTCGCGTACCCGGTGACCATCGCGTTCGTGGTGATGGGCACGGCCAACCACTATCTGCTCGACGCGGTCGCCGGTGTCTTCGTGATGGGTATAGGGCTGCTGCTCGCCGGGCCCGCGCTGCGGCTCGCGAACCGGATCCGGGCGCGGGTCGCTCCCGGCACATTCGGCGCACGCGCCCCGATTGTCAGTGCCGGATGCAAGACTTCCCCGGGTGAGCGAATCCCAGGGCAGCGCGCCTCCGACGACTCCACCGCGGGAGCGGACGACAGCCATCCGTCAGCGGCTCGCTGAGCTGCGCGGACCCACTGTCGTACCGCGCCCGCTGGACGCCCGCGCACTGGCGGCGCTCGCCGCCAACCCGGGCTGCCGCAGACGCGCGCTGCTCGACGGGGCGGGCGTCGACAAGGGGGCGCTCGCCGAGGCGCTGGGCTCGCCCTCGGCGGCCTTCGGCCAGTCCCAGTTCGCCATCGCGCGCGGCAACACCTTCGAGTCCCGGGTGAAGGCGGACGGCGGTACGGAGCTGCTGCGGCTGCTGTACGAGCACGCCGGCGCGGGCGGCGAACCGCCCAAGGACGCGGCCGTGCCGGACCTGTCGGCCGCCGGTCCCGAGGGCCGTGCGGCACGTACGGCCCTGGCCCTGCGCGAGGCGACGGCGTCCGGCGCGTGGACGCTCCTGGACCACCCGATGCTGGCCCTGAACGTGGCGGGTTCCCCGGCCTATCTGGAGCCGGACGCGGTGGTGGTGGCGCCCGACGGCCGCTGGACGGTCGTCGAGATCAAGTCCTTCCCGATGATCGACGCGGCGGCCGACCCCGCCAAGGTGGGGGCTGCGGCCCGCCAGGCGGCCGTCTACGCGCTCGCGCTCGAACGCGTGGCGGCGCTCACCGAGGGCGCCGAAGTGGCCCACTCGGTGCTGCTGGTCTGCCCGAAGGACTTCTCCAACCTGCCGACGGCCTCCCTCGTCGACGTCCGCAAACAGCTCTCCGTCACCCGCCGCCAGCTGGCCCGGCTCACCCGGATCGAGGAGATCGCCGACACCCTGGAACCGGGCGCGAGCTTCGCCCCCGACCGTCCGGCGGCGGAGCTGACGCGGACGGTCGAGTCGGTCCCGGCGGCGTACGCGCCGGAGTGCCTGTCCGCGTGCGAGCTGGCCTTCCACTGCCGGGAGCGGGCCCGTGCGGCGGACACGGTGACCGCGCTCGGCCGGGGCCTGCGGGCCGAGCTGGGCGGTCTGACGACGATCGGCGAGGTCCTGTCCGCCGCGCGCGCGGCCTCCGGTGACCCCGACGACCCGACGGTCGCGGCCCTGCGCCGGGCGGCGACCCTGCGCGCGCAGGCGCTGGAAGGCGCGGCAGTGGGAGGCGCCGGATGTCGCTGATCACCACCCTGGCCCGCCTTGAGGCCGCCGAGGCCGGGCGGGCCGTGCCGCTGGCCACCGTGCGCCACCGGCATCTGTCCGAGCGCCCGCTGGTGCTCGTGCCGCTGACCACTTCCGGTGAGGCGGGCGCGCCGCTCGGTGCGCTCGTCGGGACCGACCGCGAGGCGCCCCGGCTGCTCGTGGTACCGCAGCCGCGCGACCGCGAGCTGCGGTTCGCGTTCCTCGCCGAGCTCGCCGACGCCGTACTGCCGCATCTGGACACGTACGCGGACGACGTCGAGCTCGTCGAGCGCAACGAGACGGACGCCGAGAGCGGCAAGAAGACCAAGGTCGAGGTCGAGCTGTGCGCGGACGCGCCGCAGCTGGTCGTGCCGGGACGGGCCGCCATCGACTTCGTACGGCTGCTCGGCCGGTCCATGCGTTTTCGCCGCACCGCCGAGCAGGACCCCGACACCCCGCACCCCGCCCCGCCGCACGTCCCGCTGCTCGGCCGCTGGCTCACGCACTACGGGGAGCGCGCCCGCGTCCCCGGCTCCGCGCTGCTGCTCGCCACGACCGACCTGCTCGGGCGGCACTGGGCGACCGGCCAGTCCAGCCTGGAGGACCAGCATCTGGCGGCCCTGCTCGCCTGGATCGACCCGCCCGAGAGCGCTTCGGGCGCGGAGGCGGCGCTCCGCGCGGAGCTGGCCCGGGACCGGGACGGCCAGCTGCTCTGCCCGCCCGCGGGACCCGCCACCGACCCGGCGTTCGACAACAAGCTGCTCGCCCCCGCGATCGACCGCTACGACCGGGCCCGCCAGGCGCTGTACGCGGCGCAGGACGGCGAGGCGGCCGACGACAGACTCGGCGATCTGCGCCGGGCCGAGCAGGAGATCCGCCGTCTGGTCGCGGACCAGCTGCGCCCCACCTGGGAGTCGGTGTGGCACGCCCTGGACCTGCTGCGGGAGCTTCCCGAGGCACCGCGCGCGGTGGACCGCTGGACCCGCGACCGCTGGTCGTTCACCGCGCACCGCGACCGCGTACGGGCGGGCGAGCCGCCGCAGCCGCGCCGCGACGACGCCGTGACGGCAGCCGCCAAGCTCGCCTCCCGGGAGACCGCGCAGGCCCAGCTGGAGGCGCAGGAGGCGCTGGACGACCCGCTGGTGATGGCCGGGCGCAGGCTCGCCGGGGAGGCGTTCGCGGGCGAGGTCACCGAGGTGGTGATGGCCTGGTCGGAGTCGAAGCGGCCGAGCCCGCGCCCGCTGGTGACCGTGCGCACCGACGACGCCCCGCACCTGGCCGAGCGCGCGAAGGTGTTCCGCTCGCTGGAGGGCAGGCCGCAGTCGGCGGAGTTCGTGGGGTACGAGGCGGACGGCGCCCTCGTCCTGCGGCTGCTCGACAAGATGGGCCGCGGCAAGGACCCGGCGCCCGGCTCGGTGCCGGAGAAGGGCGAGCCGGTGTGCTGGACGCTCTTCGAGCACGACCAGCGCGGCGGCCCGAAGCTGCCGGACCCGGAGGCCACCCCGTGGACCCACGGCGGCCCGCCCGGCACGGACGCGGAACACCCCGATCCCCTCACCCCGGAGGACCTGCTGTGACCCGCCCCGACAGCGGCTTCGACCCGGCAGCGGCGGCGGCCGAGGCCACCGGGAGGATCCTCGACCACACGCTGAACGGCGACGCGCGCGGTGTCGTCGTGGACTCGCCGCCGGGCGCCGGAAAGTCGACGCTCGTGGTGCGCGCCGCGCTCGAACTGGCTGCCGCAGGGCGCCCGTTGATGGTCGTGGCACAGACCAACGCCCAGGTCGACGACCTCGTCCTGCGGCTCGCCGAGAAGGAGCCGGACCTCCCGGTCGGCCGGCTGCACAGCAGCGACTCCGACCCGTACGACAAGGCCCTGGACGACCTCGCCAACGTACGTAAATCGGCGAAGGCCGGTGATCTGGCGGGGCTCGACGTGGTGATCTCGACGGCCGCGAAGTGGGCGCACGTCAAGGACGTCGAACCGTGGGCGCACGCGATCGTGGACGAGGCGTACCAGATGCGCTCGGACGCACTGCTGGCCGTGGCCGGGCTGTTCGAGCGGGCGCTGTTCGTGGGCGACCCGGGCCAGCTGGACCCGTTCGCGATCGCCGACTCCGAGCAGTGGGCGGGGCTTTCGTACGACCCGTCGGCGAGCGCGGTCACCACGCTGCTCGCCCACAACCCCACGCTGCCGCAGCACCGGCTGCCGGTCTCCTGGCGGCTGCCCGCGTCGGCGGCGCCGCTGGTCTCGGACGCGTTCTACCCGTACACACCGTTCCGCAGCGGTACGGACCACGGCGACCGGCGGCTCGCCTTCGGCGTCGCCTCGGACGGCTCGGCGCCGGACCGCGCCCTGGACGAGGCGGCCGAGTCGGGCTGGGCCCTGCTCGAACTACCGGCCCGCCACACCCCGCGCACCGACCCCGAGGCGGTACGGGCGGTGGCCCAGGTCGTCCGCCGACTGCTCGACCGGGGCGGCGCGGCGACCAGCGAGCGCTCCCCCGACCCGGTGCCGCTGACCGCCGGGCGCATCGCGGTCGGCACGGCCCACCGCGACCAGGCGGCGGCGGTACGGGCGGCGCTCGCGGAGCTGGGCGTCACCGGGGTCGCGGTGGACACGGCGAACCGGCTCCAGGGCCGCGAGTTCGACGTGACGGTCGTGCTGCACCCGCTGTCGGGGCGCCCCGACGCGACGGCCTTCCACCTGGAGACGGGCCGCCTGTGCGTCCTGGCCTCCCGCCACCGGCACGCCTGCATCGTGGTCTGCCGCGCGGGCGTCGCCGACCTGCTCGACGAGCACCCCTCGGCCGAACCGGTCCAGCTGGGCGTCACCGTGAAGTTCCCGGACGGCTGGGAAGCGAACCACGCGGTGCTCACGCATCTCTCCGAGCACCGGGTGGCGTACCGGCCGTAGCGCGATGGGCGGGGGCGCGCGGTGGGGCGCGCGGGGGCGGGGCAGGCCCACTTGCGGGGCGCGGGACAATGGAGGGTGGCCCGGGGCGAACACCGGGCTGTTGAACTGTGGCAGGAGGAGACCTGATGGCGGAGCCCGAGCGGAAGGAGCAGCGGCTGAGGCCGGCGCCGTTGCTGTTCGAGCCTGCCGAGGCCGCCGCCGACCCGGAGCACTTCTTCGACCTGGAGTCGATCGAGGACCCGCGCGAGCTGCTGTCCCGCTCGACGGAGCTGGCCCTCGCGTTCCGCGCGGCGGCGGACCGGGCCGTCGAGTACCAGGCGATCGCGGCCGCGCAACTGGGCGACCCGCGTCGTTTTGACCGCCTCACGGCCGCCGACATCGCCGACCGGGCGCAGTGGACCGAGGACTACGCGAAGAAGATGGTCGAGTTCGGACGGGATCTGCTGCGGGGGACCGAGGCGAAGTAGCGGGCCGAAGGCCGGGCGGGACGGCGGGGCGGGCGCAGGGCGGCAGACCGGGCGGGACGGCGGGCGCGGGCCGCAGGCGCGCGAGCCGGGGGCGGAGCCGGGCCGCAGGCGAGGGCGCGGGCCCGGGGCCGCGCGCCTGCGGATGCCCCAGCCAGCCCCCGTAACCCCAGGTCACACGCCTCGCTCACACGCCCTCGGCATATGCGGCGCGCACCATACGCCCTCCCGCCCCGCCCTGTCCCGGTTTCCGGCAACTACTGGAACAGAACGTCCGGCATCGGTAGATCTAGGTCACATGAGCATCTTGGAGTGCGACGAGACCCCGGTCGCCGACGACGCCGCCGGCGAGGTGACCCCCGAGGGCGCGGCCTGGCTCGTCTCGGCCGCCACGCATCCGCGCAGCACCCTCGCGCTGTGGGAGGCGCGGCCGACCGCCCCGCTCGTGCTGCCCTGCGGCTCGGCGTTCGACGTGGTCAGCGCGCCCTCGGTGTTCGGGCGGCGGATGCTCGACCGGCTGTGGTCCCAGGGCGCGGGCTCCGGCCCGGTCGCCCAGCACCGGGGCCGCCTGCTGCTCTTCGCCGCCCCCGGCACCGCCCACCGCCTGCCGTCCCTGCTCGACTGGGAGGAGTGGGCCGCCGTGCCGCCGCTGCTCTGCCACGGCACCGGGGACGCGGTCACCGTCCCCGCGCTGGTGCGCTCCGGGCACCCCGAGGCGGCCCGCTGGGTGGTCGCCCCGAACACCCGCAAGCCGTGGCTGCCGGGCCCCGACATCCTGCTCTGGGCCTGCGTACGAGCGGCCCGGGACGCCTCCGCGGGCGGGCGCCGCTTATCGATTTTTCCTCCCGGCGATCAGGATGCTAAGGTCTACGACGTCAGCAGGCGCCGCTAGCTCAGTTGGTTAGAGCAGCTGACTCTTAATCAGCGGGTCCGGGGTTCGAGTCCCTGGCGGCGCACAGACAGAAGAAGCCCTTCGCGCAAGCGGAGGGCTTCTTCGTTTTCCCGTACGGAACACCCCAGCGGCACCCCTCACGGAGTGACCCGCACGGTCCACCCCCCCGACCGCGTCCGCCCCGCCACCTCGATCTTGATCTTCTCGCCCGGCACCGTGTACGTCTCCCCCACGCCCAGCGGCGCGTCCGCCAGCGCCGGATAGACCGAGCGCTCCCAGCACGCCCCCGTGTCCGGATGCGTGTCCAGGACCTCGACGGGGCCGCTGCCGGACGCGGACTCGCTGCGTACGCGGTAGATCAGCACCCCTTCCGTGCAGGTCGACCGGTCGTTGCCGGTCGCGTCCCGGACCTCGATGGCGAGCGCGCTGTCCGCCGACGTACGCACCACCGCGAGCCGCACACCCTCCCGGCCGACGGCCTCGGGCGGTGCGGAGAGCGGGGCCAGCGTCAAGGTGGTGCCGCGCGCGGGCACGCACGCCACCTGCCGCCGGTCCAGCCACCCCAGCTTCCACTTCTGCCAGCCGAACAGATCCGGCGCCATCCCGAACTGGCTGCCCATCACGTCCCAGTCGCCCACGTACGTGTCCCAGTCGCCCTTGCCGTCGACGGGCCGGTGGTAGAGGTCCGGCAGGTCGAAGACGTGCCCGGTCTCGTGGGCCAGGACGTTGCGGTCCGGCGGGTGCTGTTCGAAGACCGTGACGACCCGCTTGATGTCCGTCCCGTCGACGCGTAGCGGCTGGTCGAAGTTGACGACCTTCGTGGCGTCCGAGTCGACGCCCGGCGCGTACGGGTCGGCGACCAGGTAGACGATGTCGTACGCGGAGAAGTCCACCGTCGGATCGGCGGCGCTGATCGCGTCGCGCAGATACTCGGTGCGCTTGTCCGGGTCCCAGTCGCGCTGTATGCGGTACGCGGTGGACGCCTTCGGCATCTTCACCCAGTTCGGCTGCGGATGGGCGGCGAGCTTGAACTTGCCGTACGAGGCCCGGGCGAAGAAGTCGCTGGTCGCCGGGAAGTAGTCGCTCGCCAGCTCGCTGGGCGAGGTGGTGGGCGCCGAGTCCGGGAAGGACAGGAAGATCATCACCGCGTTGAGGGTGTGGACCGGGCGCGGATAGGCGTCGTTCCAGGTGTCGACGCCGAGCGAGTGGTGGGCCGCGGTGCGGGCCAGCGCGCAGGGCATCGCCGACCCGGCGGCCACGGCGGGGCCCGCCACGAGGGTGGTGGCGGCAACCGCCGTGAGGGAGGTGAGCGCGGCGGCGGCACTGCGCAGCCGGACGCGCTCCACTCCCCCGGGTGTCAGCTGACGCTCCACGTCGACCTCCGGGTACGGAATGCGGGACACCTCACCCACCTTGTGGGGGTTTGAGGGATTACGCCCTGTTCCGCTGCCCCAGTCGGGTGAGGAGCCCGACACCTGCCCGACACCCCGATGCCTCACGGAAAGTCACAATCGGTCACACGGGAATCGCCGCTGGCCAGACCCATGCAGAAACGATCGGTCTCGACTCCCGGGTGCGCATGATCACGGCATTGGAGCTGGATCGGCTGCTGCGCCTGCCTCTATGATCGGCACACTTTCCTGCGTGGATTCAGCCCCGGGCGGCTGTCCTCCACCCGGTCGACGGCCCCGACCACATCTCTGTACGACTCGAATGCACAGCGGGAGCGAGCGGTGAGCGGAACCCCCGAAGGACCGGGATCAGCCCCCGGGACGATCCGGCCGCCGGTCACAGAGCGTCATCCGGAGACCTTCGAGCGGCCCTCCGGCCGCCCGCCCGAACGTCACGCGGTCGGCCGCACCACCGCCGAGCTGCGCGACCGTACGACGGCGGAGCCGCACGACCTCACCACGGCCGACCTGCACGACCACCTCACGACGGAGGTGCGCGACTTCAGCGCGGCCGAGCCGCAGGACTACCGCGCCGCCTTCAACGCGGCGCATCTCGCGATGGCCGTGGTCGACCGGGAGGGCACGGTCGTCGCCGCCAACGACGCGCTGGCCGCGCTGCTCGCCGCCGAGCCCGCCGAGCTGTGCGGGCAGGCCGCAGCCGACCTCGTCGACCTCGCCGCCGACGCCCGTACCTGGCACATCTACCGCGAGGTGCTCAGCGGCAGCCACTCCCGGTTCCGCTGCACCCGCCGCCTCAAGCACCCCGACGGGCACTCCCTTTGGGCCGAGGTGACGGTGGCGCCCGTGCCGGACAGCACCTGCGTGCTGCTCTCGATCACCGACATCAGCGACCGACGCGAGCTCCAGGCCCGGCTGCGCCACCTCCAGATGCACGACCCGGTGACCCGGCTGCCCAACCGCACGCTGTTCTTCGAGCGGCTCGCGGGCGCGCTTGAGGCCTCGACGTACGGGCGCGGCGGCACCGGCCGGATCGGCATCTGCTACCTGGACCTCGACGGCTTCAAGGCCGTCAACGACACCCTCGGCCACCGCATCGGCGACCGCCTCCTCTCCGCCGTCGCCGCGCGCCTGACCCACTGCGCCGACCAGAGCGGATACGCGCGCAGCGGCGGGCACCTGGTGGCGCGCCTGGGCGGCGACGAGTTCGCGGTCCTGGTCGAGGACTCGACGGGCACCGAGCAGCTGGCGGACCTGGCGAAGTCCGTACTGGCCGCGCTCCAGCAGCCGTTCGACCTGGCCGGGCAGCGCCTGTCGGTCTCGGCGTCGATCGGCGTGGTGGAGCGGGTGGTCGCCGGGACGACCGCGACGGGCCTGATGCAGGACGCCGACACCACGCTGTACTGGGCCAAGGCCGACGGCAAGGCCCGCTGGACGCTCTTCGACCCGGAGCGCAACGCCCACCGCATGACCCGCCAGGCGCTCTCCTCCACGCTGCGCCCGGCCGTGGACCGGGGCGAGTTCGGACTCCAGTACCAGCCGCTCGTCGGCATGGCCGACGGGGTCGTACAAGGTGTGGAAGCACTAGTGCGATGGAACCATCCGCAGTTCGGCACACTTGCGCCGAATCGGTTCATCGGAATTGCGGAAGAGGACGGCTCCATCGTCCAGCTCGGCCGCTGGGTGCTGCGCACGGCCTGCCGGCAGGCGCGGCGCTGGCAGATCGACCACCCGGGCGTGCCGCCGATCTTCGTGAGCGTCAACGTCGCCGTACGCCAGGTCTGGGACTCCGACCTGGTGGCGGACGTCGCCGAGATCCTGGCGGAGACGGGCCTGGCCCCGCATCTGCTCCAGCTGGAGCTCACCGAGTCGGCGGTCATGGGCTCGGCGGGCCGCCCGCTCCAGGCGCTCCAGGCGCTCTCCGACATGGGCGTACGGATCGCGATCGACGACTTCGGCACCGGGTACTCCAACCTCGCCTACCTCAGCCGTCTCCCCGTCTCCGTACTGAAGCTCGACGGATCGTTCGTGCGGGGCTTCCAGTACGACGAGGGGGGCGCGCACCCCAACCCGGCCGACGAGACGATCGTCGAGGCGATGGTCCAGCTCGCCCACCGCCTCGGCCTCACGGTGACGGCGGAGTGCGTCGAGACGGCCCACCAGGCGGAGCGCCTGCGCCGCATCGGCTGCGACACGGGCCAGGGCTGGCTGTACTCCCGCGCGATCGCCCCGGAACATATCGCGGTGATGCTGGCGGCGGGCTGCCGGGCGTAGGAAGCCACGGCAGGACGCAAAGAAGCCGCCCCACCCCCGGCACGGGGTGAGGCGGCTTCCCCCTTGGGGGGCCTTGGTCGGGTCAACAGGCCCTCAGGTGGCCCCAGTTCGGATCAGCAGGCGCCCAGGTCCTGCCACACACCCCAGTCGCCGGTGGTGCCGGGCTCGTCGCCCTGCGTCCACCACTTGGCCTTCCAGTTGTGGCCGTTGTGCGAGACCTGCGTCCCGCCGGTGTAGACCCCGGCCTTGTCCCAGGCCGTCGCCGTGCACCCGCTCGTGGGCGGCGTGGTCGGCGGGGTGGTCGGGGGCGTCGTCGGCGGGGTGGTCGGCGGCGTGGTGGGCGGGGTCGTCGGGTCCGGGGTGGACGACGGGGACGAACCGACCGCCGTCACGATCTGGTTGAGCAGCGTGGTCTGGTCGTCGAGCCCGAGCAGCGAGTACATCATCGCGCCCGCGAGCCCCCGGCTGTGCGCGTAGTCCGCCCGCGCCTGGATGGACTTCTGGTTCAGGCCGGTGAAGAACTCGCCGTCCTTGTAGAAGTACGACGCCTTCGCCTGGTCGTCCCAGAACGTCGTCGCCGGGTTGTCGACGATACCGCCGAGCTCCTTGTAGTGCGCGATACCGGGCTGCTGGCTCAGCGGACGCGCGGCCGAGGGGCCGGTCGCCGTCTGGGCGAGGCCGTTGGCGCTGCCCGCCGGGACGCCCTTCCAGCCCCGGTAGTAGAACTCGTACCCCAGCGTCAGCTTGTCGGCGGGGAAGCCGCCCGCGATGCCGTACGCGGCGTTCCCGTCCAGCCAGGAGTCGACCGCGTTGGCGATCGAGTACTTCTGGGTGCCCGGCTTGATGACGTCGGTGGGGTCGTTGGCGCCCGAGTAGAGCGGCGACTGGTGGTACGTCGGCCCGTTGCCGTTCCAGGCGCCGTGCATGTCGTACGTCATGATGTTGGCGTAGTCGAGGTACTGCCCGACCCTGTCGGTCTCGATGTTCTTGATCTTGTCCTGGCCGGCCGGCATCGCCGCCGTCAGCAGGTACTTCTTGCCGCCGTGCGCGGCCCCGTACTCGTCCAGCTGCTTGCGGAACTCGGCGAGCAGCAGCGTGTAGTTCTGCTTGTCCTCGGCCGCGTAGTGGTTGCCGAGGTGGCCGTCGGGCGAGCCGGGGTACTCCCAGTCGATGTCGATGCCGTCGAAGATCCCGGCGGCGGTCCCGGGGCCGCCGAAGCCCTGGTCGGCGGGCAGGTCGCCCTGGATGTACTGCTTGATGCAGGAGGCCACCAGCTTCTTGCGGCTGGCGTCCGTCTTGGCCGCGTCCGAGAAGTACTTGGAGTAACTCCAGCCGCCGATCGAGATGTTGATCTTCAGCTTGGGGTACTTGGCCTTGAGTTCCTTGAACTGGTTGAAGACGCCGACGATCGGCTGGTTCCAGGTGTCGGCGACCCCGCTGACGCTGTCGGCGGCGCTGAAGGACTTCTGGTAGTCGGCGTACGAGTCGCCCGCGCCGTCACCGGCGCTCGCGTTGCTGTCGTCGCCCGCCGCCTTGTTGGCCTCGAAACAGGTGAGGTCGGTGGGGTGGATGTTGCCGAACGAGTAGTTGATGACGTCCAGCTTGCCCGCGATGCCACGGGTGTCGAGCTGCTTGGGGTAGAAGGCGTTCCCGTACACGCTCCACTGGTCGTAGTACGCGATCTTCACGCCACCGGTGGAGGCCGCGACGGTCTGGGCGTCCGAGGCGGAGGCGGCGGCCGGGCCGAGGCCCGCGAACGCGGCCAGGGCACCGGCGGCGAGCGTCGCGGTGGTGAGGGCTGCGGCTAGAGGTCTGCGGACGGACACGGACGGGCCTCCGAGGGGGGTGAGCGGAACGGCGGTTGGAGAAGTGATAGCGATCACGACCGGGACACGTCAATGGTCTGAACCAAATTGAGGACTAGACCAATTTGAACGCGAAACCGCTCGTCAGGGAGGTGTGCCGCACGCACGAACCGCCCGCCACCATCGGTGACGAGCGGTTTAAGGGTGTCTTATGGATCTTGGGCGGGCCGGTGAACGAGCTGGACCACCACCCATGCGAAACCCAGGTTTTACGTCAGGTCGGGCGCCCCGTACACGTCCGCGATCAGCTCGTACGAGCGCAGCCGAGCCTGAGGGCTGTGCGCGTTCGCGGTCAGCATCAGCTCGTCCGCGCCGGTCCGCTTCTGCAGCGCGTCGAGCCCGTCGCGGACCTGGTCGGCGGTCCCGGAAACGACGTTGGCGAGCCAGCCGTCGACGAACTCCCGCTCCAGCGGGCTGAACGCGTACGCCTCCGCCTCCTCCGGGGTCGGCACCAGGCCCGGGCGGCCGGTGCGCAGCCGGAGCATCGACAGCGCGTTGGTGCGCGTCTGGCGGCGCGCCTCCTTCTCGTCGTCGGCGGCGAGCGCCGAGACCCCGATCAGCGCGTACGGCGCGTCCAGCACCTCGGAGGGCCGGAACGACTCGCGGTAGAGGTCGAGCGCGGGCACCGTGTTCTGCGCCGAGAAGTGGTGCGCGAACGCGAACGGCAGCCCGAGCATCCCGGCGAGCCGGGCGCTGAAGCCGGACGAGCCGAGCAGCCAGATCGGCGGCCGCCCGGTCGGGCCCTGCACGGGGCCGGGCACCGCGTGGATGCGGGCGTAGGGGTGCCCGTCGGGGAAGTCGTCGTCCAGGAAACGCGTCAACTCGGCCAGCTGCTGCGGGAATTCGTCCGCACCCTCGTTGAGGTGGTCGGTCCGGCGCAGGGCCGCGGCCGTCGCGCCGTCCGTGCCGGGCGCGCGCCCCAGACCCAGGTCGATCCGCCCCGGGGCCAGCGCCTCCAGGGTGCCGAACTGCTCGGCGATCACCAGCGGCGCGTGGTTGGGCAGCATGACGCCACCCGAGCCGAGCCGGATGCGCTCGGTGTGGGCGGCGAGGTGGGCGAGGATCACAGCCGGGGACGAGGAGGCGACGCCGGGCATGGAGTGGTGCTCGGCGACCCAGTGGCGGGTGAAGCCGCGCCGCTCGGCGAGTTTGGCGATCTCCACGCTGGTGCGCAGGGCCCGCGTCGCGGTGTAGCCGCTGCCGACCGTCACCAGGTCCAGTACGGACAGGGGCACGGGCGCGGTCCCGAACGCCGTCCCTCGAATGTCGTCCACGTCCACCGGTCCGCTCCTCCAGTTCGTGCCGTACGGGTACGACAGCCGAACAGGAGGGTGTCTCCGTTTTATTCCCCGACCGGCCCCCGACCCCTGCCACTGTCGATCAGCAAACGCGGGTACGAACCCGGTCATGACTGAGCCGACGACAGGCACCGCCGCACTCGCCGATCTGACTGCCCGTCAACTCCTGGACGGATACGGCAAAGGAGACTTCACCCCCGTCGAGGCGACCTCGGCGGTGCTCGACCGGATCGAGGCCGTAGAGCCACGGATCAACGCGTTCGTACGGGTCGACGCCGAGCAGGCCCTCGCACAGGCGGAGGCGGCCACCGAGCGACGCCGGAAAGGCGAGCCGCTGGGGCTGCTCGACGGGGTGCCGGTGTCCGTGAAGGACACGCTCCCGATGGCCGGCGGCCCCACCCTGCGCGGCTCCAAAGGGGCCGGCACCAAGGGCAGTTGGGACGTGGACGCGTCCGCCGTGGCACGCCTTCGCGAGCAGGGGGCGGTGCTGGTCGGCAAGACCACGACGCCCGAGTTCGGATGGAAGGCGACCACCGACTCCGCGCTGTCGGGTATCACCCGTAATCCGCACGACCCCGACCGCACGGCGGGCGGGTCGAGCGGCGGCAGCGCGGCGGCGGTCGCGGCCGGAGCGGCGCCGCTCTCGCTCGGCACCGACGGCGGCGGCTCGATACGCATCCCCGCCTCGTTCTGCGGGGTCGTCGGGCTGAAGCCGACGTACGGGCGGGTGCCGCTGTTCCCGGCGAGCCCGTTCGGCTCGCTCGCGCACATCGGGCCGCTGGCCCGCAGCGCGGCGGACGCGGCGCTGCTGCTCGACGTGATCTGCGGGGCCGACTGGCGCGACTGGTCGGTGCGCGCCGCCGAGCCCGTCTCGCCGCTGCTCGCCGAGGGCGTCAAGGGTCTGCGCATCGCCTACTCGCCGCACTTCGGCGGCCAGGTGGCCGTGCGCCCCGTGGTCGCGGCGGCGGTACGGGCCGCCGTCGCCCGGCTCGCGGGCCTCGGCGCGTATGTGGAGGAGGCCGACCCCGACTTCGCCGACCCGGTCGCCGCCTTCCACACCCTGTGGTTCACGGGGGCGGCCCGGGTGGCGCAGCAGCTGCCGTCCGCGTGGCGGGCCTCGCTGGAGCCCGGGCTGCGGGAGATCGCCGAGCAGGGCGCGCGCATCGGGGCCGTGGACTATCTGGCGGCGACCGAGGTGCAGGCCCAGCTGAACCACCGCATGGCCCGCTTCCACCGCACGTACGACCTGCTGGTCACCCCGACGCTGCCGATCACCGCGTTCGAGGCGGGCGTGGAGGTGCCGAGGGGGTCGGGGCTGCGGCGGTGGACGGGGTGGACCCCGTTCACGTACCCCTTCAACATGACCGGGCAGCCCGCGGTGACGGTCCCGGTCGGCACGGACTCGGCGGGGCTTCCCATCGGCCTCCAACTCGTCGCCGCGCGCCACCGCGACGACCTGGTGCTACGGGCCGCACACGCGCTGGAACAGTGAAACCCGTACGCAATCAGGCATACGGGACCCGTACGCATGGCGGCGTGGAAGGCGGGTAGCGGCGCCGCCATGGCTGGAACACGACCGAGAGACCAGATCCGCAGGCGCACGCTCCTCGCCTCCGCCGCCGGGGCCGCCGCCACGGCCGCCGCCGGCTGCTCAAGAGTGCCCGGGGGCGACGCGCTCGCGCGGCTCAGATCGCAGGGCACGGTCCGGCTCGGGATCGCCGGCGAGGTCCCGTACGGCTATGTCGACGAGGACGGGAAGTTCACCGGCGAGGCGCCCGAACTCGCCAAGGTGGTCTTCAAGCGGCTCGGCATCGGCCGCGTCCAGCCGGTCGCCACCGACTTCTCCTCGCTGATCCCCGGCCTCAACTCCCAGCAGTTCGACGTCGTCTCGGCCGGGATGTACATCAACAAGGACCGGTGCGCACAGGTGCTCTTCGCCGACCCCGAGTACCAGATGCTCGACTCGTTCATCGTGCGCAAGGGCAATCCGAAGAACCTGCACACGTACGAGGACGTGGTGCGCACCCGCGCCCGGTTCGCCACCGGCACCGGCTACGCGGAGATCAAGTACGCGGTCGCCGCCGGGCTCCCGGAGAAGGACATCGTGATCCTCCAGGACCAGGTCGCCGGTCTCAACGCCGTCGAGTCCGGCCGCGTCGACGTCTTCGCCGGGACCGCGCTGACCACCCGGGCGGTGGTGAAGAAGAGCAGCAGGGCCGAGGCGACCGCGCCGTTCGCCGCCGTGGTCGACGGCAAGAAGAAGGTCGACGGCGGCGGCTTCGCCTTCCGGCCCACCGACACCTCGCTGCGCGACGCCTTCAACACCGAGCTCCACAAGATGCGCGGCAGCGGCGAACTCTTCCGCATCCTGCGCCCGTTCGGCTTCACGAAGACCGAGATGACCACCCTCACCGCCAAGGAGCTGTGCCGATGACGGCGGGACTGTGGCAGCACTGGGTGCTGCCGGGGATCTGGATCACGGTCCAGCTGACCGTGTACAGCGCGGCGCTCGCCGCCGCCGTCGCCTTCGGCATCGGCATGGCCCGTACGCACCGCTCGCGGCTCGTCCGCTTCCTCGCCGCCTGCTACACCGAGATCTTCCGGGGCATGTCCGCCCTGGTCCTGATGTTCTGGCTGTTCTTCGTGCTGCCCCCACTGGTGGGCTGGCAGCTGGTGCCGATCTGGGCGGCCGTCCTGGCCCTCGGCCTCTCGTACGGGGCGTACGGCGCCGAGATCGTGCGGGGCGCGCTCAACTCGGTGACGCGCGCGCAGCGCGAGGCGGGCATCGCACTCAGCTTCACCCCCTGGCAGCGGATGCGGCTGATCCTGCTGCCGCAGGCGGTGCCGGAGATGCTCCCGCCGTTCTGCAACCTGCTGATCGAACTCCTCAAGGGCACCGCGCTGGTGTCGCTCCTCGGCGTCGGCGATGTGTCCTTCGCCGCCTATCTCGTACGCCTGGCCACCCAGGACAGCGCGAAGATCTACAGCGTCACCCTCGTCATCTACTTCGTCCTCGCCTTCGCAATCACCCGTGGCATGAAGGCACTTGAGCGCCGCGCCAAGGCGAACCTGGGGGTGACGGCCAAGTGAGCGCCACCGCGCACCACTCGTCCTGGGACTGGTCCGCCGTCTGGGACTTCATGCCGCGCCTGTGGGACGGGATGCTCGTCACCCTCCAGATCCTGGCGCTCGGCTCGCTGATCTCGTTCTCGCTGGGGCTGGTGTGGGCGCTGGGCCTGCGCTCCCCGGCCCGGCTCGTACGGTGGCCGGTCGCCGCCGTCACCGAGTTCATCCGCACCACGCCCCTGCTGGTGCAGCTGTTCTTCCTGTTCTTCGTGCTGCCCGAGTGGGGCGTGAAGTTCTCCACGCTGACCACCGGGGTCCTCGCCATCGGGCTGCACTACTCGACGTACACCGCGCAGGTCTACCGGGCCGGGATCGACGCCGTACCCAAGGGCCAGTGGGAGGCGGCCACCGCGCTCAGCCTGCCCGCGCACCGGACGTGGCTCGCGGTGATCCTGCCGCAGGCGGTCCGCCGAATCGTTCCCGCGCTCGGCAACTACGTCATCTCGATGCTCAAGGACACTCCGCTGCTCGCCGGGATCAGCGTGCTGGAGATGCTCCAGCAGTCGCGCCTCGAAGGGGCGTCGACCTTCCAGTACACCGAGCCGCTGACCGTGGTCGGTGTCGCCTTCGTCCTCATCGCCTACCCGGCATCCCTTCTCGTACGAGCCCTGGAGCGCCGCCTTGCCCGCTGACCATGCACCCGACCACCCCCTGATCACCTTCGACAACGTCACCAAGAGCTTCGGCGGCACGACGGTCCTGGACGACCTGTGCTTCTCGGTGGAGTCCGGGCGCCATGTCACGCTGATCGGACCGTCCGGTTCCGGCAAGACCACGATCCTGCGGCTGCTCATGACCCTGGAGACGCCCGACTCCGGGACGATCCGGGTCAATGGGGACCGGCTGTTTCCGGCCGCCGAGAAGGAGCGGCGCGAGGCCCGCAAGAAGATCGGGATGGTCTTCCAGCAGTTCAACCTCTTCCCCAACATGACCGTGCTGCGGAACATCACCGAAGCACCGGTACGGGTGCTCGGACTGACCCCCGACGAAGCGCACGCGCGCGCGAAGGACCTGCTCGACCTCGTCGGGCTCGGCGACCGGGGCGACGCGAAGCCCGGGCAGCTCTCCGGCGGGCAGCAGCAGCGGGTGGCGATCGCGCGGGCCCTGGCCATGCGCCCCCAGGTGCTGCTTCTCGACGAGGTGACGTCCGCGCTCGACCCGGAGCTCGTGGCCGGGGTCCTGGACGTCCTGCGCGATGTCGCGACGACGACCGACATCACCATGCTGTGCGTCACCCATGAGATGAATTTCGCCAGGGACATCTCGGACGAGGTGATGATGTTCGACTCCGGGAAGGTCATCGAGCAGGGTCCACCGGAAAAAATCTTTGCGGGAGCAGAGCACGAACGTACGCGCGAGTTCCTGGGTGCGGTGCTCTGACCTCAGGTTCCAGCCATAGACCGTGCCGTTGGCATATGCCATAGGGATGCGCCCCAGCGTAACGGCCGGGGCGCATCATCAATCTCGTCAACACCCCCACCAGAAAGGGGTCTTGGCGGTTATCGTGGTTGGGCAAGCTTGCGGTCTCGACCTGCTAGGGGGAAACCGTGGCGCTGAAGCCCGAGCCGACCGCGCCGTTCCATTCGGTGCAGTACGCCTTCCGCGTCCTGGAGACGATCTCCAAGCACGCCGGCGGCGTGACGGATGTCCAGATCGCACGAGAGACCGGTTTGCCGACCGCACATCTCGCCTCACTTCTTCTGATGCTCCGCTGCGAGGGTTATGTGGAGCAGGTCGCCGACGGCGCGTACGTCATCGGCGACTCGACGGTCCTCCTCGGCTCCGGCGCCGTGCGCCAGCAGGCCCTGGAGGCCAAGCTCCAGAGCACCCTCACCGAGCTGCGCGACTCGGTCGGCGCGGCGGTCTACATCAGCCGGTACATCGACGGCGAGGTGAAGATCACCCAGTACGCGGACGGGCCGCGCGCCCCGAAGGTCAACGAGTGGGTGGACTTCCGCTCGGCGGCCCACGCGAGCGCGGTAGGCAAATGCCTGCTCACTCAGCTGGACCAGAACGGCCGCCGAGACCACTTGTCCCGCCACAAGATCGCCCGCTTGACGTCCCGGACGATCACCAACGAGCGGATCCTGTTCTCCAAACTGGACGCCCAGCCGGCGACGGTCCCGGTCCTGGACCTCCAGGAGTACGCGGTCGGCACGGTCTGCGCGGCCGTCCCGCTCACGGCAGGCTCGGCAGTCGGCTGCCTGGCGCTCTCCATGCCGATCGAACACGCCCACCGCCTGCGCTCGGCAGCCGACACCCTGAACCGCCGGGCGGCTCCGGTGGTGCTGTCGCTGGCGATCTAGGCGTGTCGTTTCCCCGCCCCGCGCCCGGTCCGCGCCCAGGGCGGGTCCCGCCTGCGGGTGGTCAGGAGCACCCCCGCGGACCAGGTAGTATTTTCTCTGTCAGCAGGCGCCGCTAGCTCAGTTGGTTAGAGCAGCTGACTCTTAATCAGCGGGTCCGGGGTTCGAGTCCCTGGCGGCGCACAGACAGTCGCAACCCCCTCACCAATGGTGAGGGGGTTGCGGTCGTTTCGGGGGTCGGATGCTGGCGGGGGCCAACGGCGTCGGCGAACATCGCTGCCAGCAGCTTCGGGTCGGTGACTGCGGCATCCTGCTGCTCGGTGTTGGTCACGGCTCGACCTCCGGGCGCCTCTGCATCGCGACTGCCTAGTCCCTCGGCATCTGATCGAAGTGCTGGATGGCGGCGAGGATCAGGTCCCGGACCGTGGTGCCGTAGACGGCTGATCGTTTCAAGAGGGCGAACGCCTTGGTGTACAGCTCGATCTCTCGGGGCTGCGTGACGGAGAACTCCGCCGAGTAGGTCTCCACCAGGACGAGCTTGTCGTCGAACATCGAGAACGAGTTGCCAGGCCAGATACCGATGGGTGCGGAGCGCGGGATGACGCCCAGGCTCATCCGGGGCAGCCGCATCACCGCCAGCAAGCGGTCGAGCTGCCCCAACATCACCTCTGGCCCGCCGAAGTTGGTGTAGAGCGCCTGCTCACCGAGGACGACGTTGAAGATCCGGTCGCCTCGGTACAGGTACTGCTGTCGTTCCAGTCGTTTGGCCGTGGCGGCTTCCACGTCGTCGGGGATCTCGTAGTAGTCCACGACCTGGCGGAAGGTCTCCGCCGCGTACTCCGCCGTCTGGAGCGTTCCCCACACCAGCGTCGGGTGCCAGATGCGGAAGACCTTCGTCCTGGCGTAGACCGGCAAGGCCTTCTTCTGTCGTTCTTCCGCGCCGGGCTCCAGCTGTCGGCGCCACTCCAGCCACAGCTCGTCGATGCGCCGGACGGTCGCGATCAGGTCGGGGATCTGCTCTGGCCGGTCGGTGGTGACGCACCAGGTGCGGATGTCGGCCTCGCTGGGGTTCTGCTTGCCGTTCTCAAGCCGGGAGACCTTCGACTCCGCCCACCCCGTGGCCACGGCGAATGCCCGGCCGCTGGCGAACCCCGCATCCTTGCGGAATCCGCGAAGCCGGGCACCTAGCGCCTCTCGTGCTTCTTGTGCTTGGTGACTCACTGATGGATCAGGGCTTGTACTCGACGTGCCGAATGGCATCGGCCCAGAGCAGGTCGCGTACGCGGACGCATGCGGCCACCGTGTCGGGGTCCTCGATGATCTCGGAACCCAGGACACGGCCCTCCAGGTCGAAGCGGCCGACGGCCAGCACCCGGTCGTCGAAGAGCCACCAGTCATCGCCGTCCACGGGGAAGGTGATGCCGCCCGGCAAGCTGTGCCGCGGTAGCCACCGGATGTCCTCGCCGACGTCGATGTTGAGGTGGGTCAGCGAGCGCTCCCACGTGACGTACTGGCTGTGCGGCTCCGACACCACCCGCACGCGGCGCACCGTCTTGCCTTCGCCGGTGACCCGCTTCATCAAGGCCATCCACTCGTCGAGCCAGGCGTAGTCATCGGGTTCGCCCCGCTGCCATCGGGCGTACGGCGTGTCCTCGATGGGCGAGCCGTAGTCGTCTCTGAGCTCCAGGTGGAAGGCGTCGCGTTCGAAGCTGTTGAACAGCTCGTCACGCTGAGCAGGAGTGATCAGGTCCATCGTCTTCCTCCAACAGGGCCGTGATCGAGGACCTGGGGACCTCGATGCAGGTCTCGTAGTCGGGCAGGCGCATCTGACCGAGGGCTTCAGGATCGTGCATTTCGGGGCCCTGGAGCACGCACGTGCCCTGTTCTGTGACGAGCATGATCGGGGCGGTGAACTTCCTGATCTCGCCGGACACTTGGCCGTCCTTGGTCAGGTGCTCGAACAGCTCGGTCGGCACCTCGACGACCGTCTGCCCTTCGGGTACATCGAGCTGCATGAGCAGTTCGTCGGCGAAGACCTTCCGGCCTTGGATGACGTAGCTGTCCTGGTCGCTGGCGTAGAGCGTGGGGCTGTCTCCGGGGGTGGAGTTCTTACCGAGGAACCGTAACTAGGTCTGGACCAATACGGCCCGCGTTCCCTTACGGTGAACACCCTTGGCAAACCGCCATGCCTGAGTAACGTTGATTACATGATTACAGCCGAACAGCACGAGCAGCTTCGCGGCTGGTTTTCCGGCCGCATACCGGACGATGTCTATGAGCGTCTGGTGGAGGTGGTGGTCGATCGGGAGGAGATCACCGTCATCGGGCGTATCCCCGAGCCCGAGGTCGGCGATGGGGTCTCCGCCGTCGAGCGGGACGCCGCGTTCGACGGGCGGATCCAGGAGTTTCGCGAGCGCACGCGGGACGAGCGGATCGCCGTGGCGCGGGAGGCCGAGCAGCGGTATGGGCGGAAGGTGTCCTGGGGGGCGGAGTGCGGGGGGCGGCGGGCTCTGTTCACGCATGTCGCCGCGCCCGTCATGACCCGGCTGCGGCAGCCGGAGCGGCAGGTGCTCGACACTCTGGTCGCCGGCGGGGTCGCCCGCAGTCGTAGTGATGCGCTCGCCTGGTGCGTACGACTGGTGCAGAGTCACACCGACGACTGGCTCGGGGATCTGCGCGACTCCCTGGAGCGGGTGCGAGAGGTGCGCGCCCAGGGGCCCGACCGTCAGGCGGAGTCATCGGCACCACCGGCACAGGAGAGTGAAGACAGCGTATGAGCGACGGCACTCCGGGCACTCCCAGCATCTTCGAGTGGATGGGTGGCCAAGCGGCCCTGGACCGGCTGACCGAGGTGTTCTACGGGCATGTGCACAAGGACCCCGTGCTCGCGCCGGTGTTCGCGGGTGCTCCGGCCGAGCACCCCCACCACGTGGCCGTCTGGCTCGCCGAGGTCTTCGGTGGGCCCGCCGACTACACCGCCTCCCACGGCGGCCACGACCACATGGCCGCGCGCCACCTCGGCCGGGGCATCACCGAGGAGCAACGGCGGCGCTGGATCGCGCTGTTGATGGACTCGGCGGACGAGGTGGGGCTCGCCGAAGACCCGGAGTTCCGCGCGGTGTTCGCGTACTACATCGAGTGGGGCACCCGGATGGCACTCCTCTACTCCGGGCCGAACCCGCCGCCGGTGGAGGGGACCGGCTCCCACGTGCCTCAGTGGGGGTGGAATCAGACCCCTCCCTGGCAGCCCAAGCCCTAGCCCACCAAGACCCCGACTGCCTTGCGTACGGCCCCTTCCCGCACCTCCGGAAGGGGCCGTACACATGTCTTATACATTCGTTCTAGACAAGCGTTTTAAACAGCCGTACAGTTCCTGCCATGACGCACTCGCCGAGCACGAACAGCCCGAGCAGCCCGGCCGGCCTCCGCGCCGGCCGCAAGGAATGGACCGCCTTCGTCGTCCTCCTGCTGCCGCTCCTCCTGGTCTCGATGGACGTCTCCGTCCTCTACTTCGCCATCCCGTCGATCACCCGGGAGCTGGACCCGAGCGCCACCCAGCAGCTGTGGATCTTCGACGTGTACGCCTTCGCGCTCGCCGGGCTGCTCATCACGATGGGGTCGCTCGGTGACCGGATCGGGCGCCGCAAGCTGCTGCTGATCGGGGCGACGGCGTTCGGCCTCGCCTCGGTGACGGCGGCGTACGCGACCAGCGCCGAGATGCTCATCGCGGCCCGCGCCCTGCTCGGCGTCGGCGGGGCCACCCTGATGCCCTCCACCATGGGCCTGGTTCGCAACATGTTCCGCGACGACAAGCAGCGCGGTCAGGCGATCGGCATCTGGTCGGGCGCCATGGCGGGCGGCATCGCGCTCGGCTCGGTGATGAGCGGCGTGATGCTGGAGCACTTCTGGTGGGGCTCGGTGTTCCTGATCAACGTGCCCGCGATGCTGCTCCTGCTGGTCCTCGTCCCCATCCTGGTCCCCGAGTTCAAGGACCCGGCGCCGGGCAAGTTCGACCTGCTGAGCGTGCCGCTGTCGATGGGCGCGGTGCTGCCGGTGGTGTACGGGCTGAAGGAGTTCGCGGCCGAGGGATTCGGCTGGACGCGACTGCTCTCGGTGGCCGCGGGCCTCGCGATCGGCTGGGTCTTCGTCCGCCGCCAGCGCACCAAGCGTGACGCGATGATCAGCCGTGAACTCTTCCGCGACCGCGTCTTCGGCGCCGGGATCTCGCTCAACGCCGTCGCCGCCTTCGCGATGATGGGCTCCGCGTACTTCACCACGCAGTACCTCCAGTCGGTGCTCGGCATGGGCACCATGGAGGCGGCCCTGTGGTCACTGGCCCCCTCGGTCGCGGTGGGCATCGCGGCCCCGACGGCGACGGCCGTGGCGGCGAAGGTCGGCAAGGCCCCGGTCATCGCGTCCGGCTTCGTCATCGGCGGCGCGGGTTACGGCATCCTCGCCCTCACCGGCACCGACTCCCTCTGGCTCGTCCTGACCGGCGCCGCGGTGATCGCCAGCGGCATCGTCACGGTGATGGCGCTCGTCTCCGACATGGCGCTGGCCTCGGCCCCGGCCGAGAAGGCGAGCTCGGCGGCCTCGCTCCTGGAGACCGGCCAGGAGTTCGGCGGCGCGCTCGGCATGGCGGTCCTGGGCTCGATCGGCACCGCGGTCTACCGCTCCGACATGCCCGACTCGGCTCCGCCCGCCGCCCGCGAGACCCTGGGCGCGGCCGTCGCGAGCGCCGACCACGCGCTGGTGACGACGGCCCGGGAGGCCTTCGTCCACGGGATGCAGTACGCGGCGGTCGGCGGCACGGTGCTGCTCCTGGGCACGGCGGTCCTGGCGGTGGCGCTGCTGCGCGGCACCCCGGCGGCGGAGCCCGCACCGGTCGAGGCCGAGGCGCCGGAGGGTGAGCTGGTGGCGTAGTCACCACACGTACACGATTGCCCGGCTGGCTCACCACGAGCGAGCCGGGCAATCGCCGTTCGCAGAACCAGACGTCAGAACTGCACGTCCGAGCAGGCGTAAAACGCGTTGCCCGTGTCCGCGATCGTCCAGACCGCGAGGATCAGGTGGCGGCCCGTCTTGCCGGCGGGGAGCGTGCCCTCGTGGGAGAGCGTGGACGGCGGGCGCTGACCGTAGAAGGGGACGGTCAGGAACGGCTGCGGGTCGAGTGCGTCCCGGGTGAGCGGTTGGCTCGGGTCCCAGCCGTCTTTGGTGATGTAGTACTTGAAGTCCGTCGTGGCGTGCATGGCCGTGAACTGCCAGCGGAAGGTGTACGTCTGACCTGCCGTCAACTGGGTCGTGGGCCAGCCGGTGCCGCCGCGCGGGTCGTCCAGCTCGGCGAACCTGCTGTTGCCGCCCGAACAGATCGCGCCGTCGTCGGGACCGGCGTCCGGGAAGCCCTTCGGCCCCTCGACGGACTGCGGCTCCCACTGTATTTCGCCGCAGTCGTGGGCGTTGGCGCACACCTTCTGGCGGCTCAGTGGCTGATCGGTGTAGCCGTGGCTGCTCGCGGTCGAAGTGGCCAGCAGGGAGGTCCCCGCCGCCACGAGCGCGACCACGGCCGCGCTCAGCTTCTTTTTCCGCATGCTGACGCTCCTGGAGAACGTGGGGGAGTTCCGGGATCGGGCACGCGCGCGTCCGTGATGGAGCATGGTCCAGTCTTGGTCTGGACCAACTACCAGACTATTCACGCCAGTTGAACATGTCCAGACCAATCACACGGCCGGGTCTCCCACTCGCCCGAACCTCTCCCCTACGCTCCCTCCGCCCCACCCCTGCCCGTGTAGAACGCCACCGTCAGGTCCTTCACCAGCGCCCTGCGCTCGTAGTCGTCGAGCTCGACCAGGCCGCGCGAGGTGAGCCGGGTGACCGTGTCCTCCACCGCGTCCACCACCGAGGTCAGCACCGTCTCGCGGTGCCGCGCGTCGATCGCCGCGATCCGCCGCCGCCGCATCGCGGCCGCGACCTCGGGCGCGTACTCGATCACGGTCGGCTGCGCCGAGTACACCTCGATCCCGACCGGCGCCACCTCCGCCTTGAGCAGCCGGGTCAGCGCGTCCCCGACGGCCTCCGCGTCGCGCAGGGTCGGGGCGTCCTCGTGGAAGGCGTCGGCCGGGAGCTGCGAGAGGACCCGGGCCATCGCCGCCTCCACCTGTTCGCGCAGATAGACGACGTGGTCCTCGACCGCGAGCGCCGCCCGCGCGGTGTCCCTGACCCGCCACACCACCAGGACCACCACCCGCAGCGCGGTGCCGTCCGCGTCGACCGCGGGCATCGGCTCGCTGCGCCAGTGCCGCAGCCGTACGTCGACCCGGCGGCGCAGCAGCAGCGGGTTCGTCCACATCAGCCCCGTGCGGCGCACGCTCCCCCGGTAGTCGCCGAAGAGCGACAGCACCCAGGCGTATCCGACCCGGCCCCGCCCGAGCCCGCCGAAGCAGACGACCGCGATAGCCACGCCGAGGACGAGCAGCGCCCAGCGCGTCGGGCCGATCCCCGTACCTCCCTGCGTATACGAGTGCAGGCGCGGCACCCCGGTCAGCGCGGCCGGGAGCACCCGGGCCGACCAGATCACCGCCGCGCACCCGGCGAGCGCCGCGACTCCCGCCCCGACCGCGACCATCCCGGGCAGCACGGGCCCGGGCCGCTCGACGAGCCCCGGGTCACCGGGCGTCGCGGGCCGAGCGGGCGCGGCCGGCGGCGCGGGCCGGGCCGCACGGCGGGCCGGGACCGGGGCGAGGGGCTGCGGCACCACGGGACCGGTGCCGGTGTCGTCCCGGAAGAGCAGGTGCACGGGGATCTCGGCGGTGGCCTCACCCTTGATCACCGCGACCCGGCGGCCCGGGGTGCCCCCGGGACCACCGCCGTCGCCGCCGCCGTCCGTCACGTTCGTCGTCTGCTGCTGCATCGATACCTCCGTCATGCGAAAAGCCGCCGCCAGGTCTCGGGGCCGGGGTAGCCGTCGGCCTCGGCGCCGCGCCAGCCCTGGGCTCGCTGGAACGCCTCGACGTTGCGGCGGTCTGCCTCTTCCCAGTCGGGTCCGGGGCCGGATGTGTAGTAGCGGCCGAAGCCCTTCAGCACGAGCCGGCGGCCGAGCTCGGTCACGTACGCACTGGACTGACCGGGGCGGAAGTACGCCGCGCCGGGGTAGCCGGCGGCGGTCACGAAGGACGCCGGGGTCACGGTCGAGGGGGTGCGGGCGGCGGGGATGTCCTTGCCCGTGCCCTTGACCAGCAGGCTCCAGGTGTCGGGGCCGGGCAGCCCGTCGGCCTCCGCGCCGGTCCAGCCCTGCGCCCGCTGGAACGCCTCGGTCGCCCGGCGGTCCGCGTCGCCCCAGCGCGGTCCGGGGCCCTCGGTGTAGAAGCGCTTGCCGCCGCGCGCCACGAGCATCTGGCCGAGGCGGGTGACGCTGCTGTTGTTCGCGCCCGGCCCGAAGGAGCCCGCGCCCGGGAAGGCGGCGGAGGGCTTGTCCGTCACGGGCTTGTCGGGGGCGCTGTCCGTCGCGGTGGCCGGGGCGGCTCCGAAGGTTCCGTTGCTGAGGCCCTTGTAGCGGTAGGGCAGATAGCGGGTGGAGTTGCTCCAGTACGCGTACGGGGTGGGCTGCTTGCGGGCGTTCGGGGGCGTCTGCTCGTACGCGACGTAATAGGTGTGCGTGTAGTCGGTCCAGCCGCCGAAGATCACGACGTGCGAGCCTCGGGTCGGGTTGTCGGGGTTGTGGAAGAGCAGCATGTCGCCGGGCTGGAGCTCGTCCTTGGTGATCCGCACCGCGAACGTGGCGAGGCTGCCGGTCCATTCGTTGGTGCCGAGGTTCCAGGCCATGGAGACGAAGCCGGAGCAGTCCTGGCGGTACCCGTCCGACCAGTACTCGTCCATGCTGTACGGGACCTGGGCGCTCACCCACTTCTTGGCCCGGTTGACGATGTCGGCCCGCGTCATCGGCTGAAGCCGTCGCGACGGTGTCAGCCCGCCCACACCGCCCGGGCTCCCGTGCAAGGCACTGGTCACACCCTGCGCGGTGACGGGCTCGTCGTCCTGGCCTGTGGCCCCGTCGCCGTCGCGGGCGCGGTCGTGGGGGGCGGGGTGGCCGGGGCGCCCGGCGGCGGAGGCGTGGCCGGGCGGGCCGGAACGCGCCGCAGCCGCGCTGTGGCCGGGCGCGGCGTCCCGGCCCGCACCCCGGTCCCGGCCGACGCCGACGTCCCGGCCCGCCCCGTCCACGGCGGCCGCAGTCGCGGTCCCGCTCAGGACCACCCCCGCCGCCGTCGCCAGGACAATCGCGCGGGCGCCGCCGGCGCGGAGCGGGCGGGCGGCCGGGCGCCGCCGCTCCGCGCACCCCGCGCACCCGCACGCACCCACCGGTTCGTACTCCTCGAACTGCGGCAACTCCAGCCCCGCCGCCATACGCGTCACCTGCCGCTCCCGGAGTTCTCGTGGCCTTTGAAGATCTTTTCTGCGCTTCTGCACGGGCGACAGCTTTCCAACTGTCCGCACAAATCGCATTTTGACGGATCAAAACGGATGAAACGAACATCTCACCGCGTGGCGCCGGTCAGAACCACCCGTCCGCGTCCGGTAGAGTTCTCGTTGTCAGCAAGCGCCGCTAGCTCAGTTGGTTAGAGCAGCTGACTCTTAATCAGCGGGTCCGGGGTTCGAGTCCCTGGCGGCGCACAGACAGTCGCGACCCCCTCACCATCGGTGAGGGGGTCGCGGTCGTTTTCCCGGGCGTACGCCCGCGCCCATGGGGCCATGCGGCGCGTCGCACTGCCACGGGAGCCCTACCCGAAATCCGTACGCCCTGCACAAGCGCCCCGTAAAGCCCGTGTATGACCGGTAAACAGCTTGTTTCACCCTTGCGATCAAGCCGGTCGACATAGAAACCTGACTGGGGGGCCATTGGCCCCAAGGGGGTGCGCGGCTCCATCAGTTGGAGGGCATGGGACGCCGCGCGAGCGATTCGGAGGGGAATGTCCCGGTTGCGCGGACCACGGGGTGGGGGCCCCGTTCATAAAGCGGTGCCGATGAAGGCATCATGCAACCGGAAGGGTCACGTCCCATGTCTAGAACAAGGGTGCGGCCCGCCCCTGACTGACCATCAGTACGTCCGCGCCGGTCGAGGGGGACCGACGCGGACGCAGGAACACGACACACACGCAAGCGGACCTTTGCGTGCGGGGGGATGACTCATGACGTCGACGCCGACCGGCGCCCGGCAACACGATGACCCGTCCCAGACCACCCAGCTCCGGATCCCCGCGCATCTGCGGGCCGGAGCGGCGCGGCAGCGGCTGAAAAAGTCCCTGCCCCGCTACGACTACGAGCACTACAGCAGGCTCGCCGGCCCGCTCACCCAGCCGGATCCGACGAAGCCGTACCGCGTGCAGTACCGGTCGCTGCTCTCGCAGGAGCCGCACCGGATACGCGCGGCCCTGCTGCTCGGCGCGGCCCCGCTGGTCTCGCTCGGCCTGTTCGCCTGGCTGATGCAGCCGGAGCACTGGACCAAGCGCGACCACGCCTCGCAGTCCCTGCTGGTCCTGGACATCGTCATGCTGGTCTCGATCGGACTGATCGAGCTCTTCCGGACGATGAACGTCCTGTCGAACGCGCACGCGACCCTGGTCGCCCGCGATCCGATTCCCGTGGTGCCCGAGACCGGCACCAAGGTCGCCTTCCTCACCTCCTTCGTGCCCGGCAAGGAGCCGCTGGAGATGGTGACCAAGACGCTTGAGGCGGCGGTCCGCATCCGCCACCGCGGCCTGATGCACGTCTGGCTGCTCGACGAGGGCGACGACCCGGCGGTCAAGGAGGTCTGTGCGCGCCTCGGGGTGCACCACTTCTCCCGCAAGGGCATATCCCGCTGGAACCAGCCCAAGGGCCCGCACCGCGCCAAGACCAAGCACGGCAACTACAACGCCTGGCTCGAAGCGCACGGCGGCGACTACGACTTCTTCGCCTCGGTCGACACCGACCATGTGCCGCTGCCCAACTACCTGGAGCGGATGCTCGGTTACTTCCGCGACCCGGACGTCGGCTTCGTCATCGGCCCGCAGGTCTACGGCAACTACGACACGTTCGTCACCAAGGCCGCCGAGTCCCAGCAGTTCCTCTTCCACGCGCTGATCCAGCGCGCGGGCAACAAGTACGGCGCGCCGATGTTCGTCGGCACCAGCAACGCGGTGCGCATCAGCGCGCTGAAGCAGATCGGCGGCCTGTACGACTCGATCACCGAGGACATGGCCACCGGCTTCGAGATGCACCGGCACAGCAACCCGGCGACCGGCAACAAGTGGCGCTCGGTCTACACCCCGGACGTGCTGGCCGTCGGCGAGGGCCCGTCCGCCTGGACCGACTTCTTCACCCAGCAGCTGCGCTGGTCGAGAGGTACGTACGAGACGATCCTCAAGCAGTACTGGAAGGGCTTCACCACGCTGCCCGTCGGCAAGCTCTTCAACTACACGATGATGATCATCTTCTACCCGATGTCGGCCCTCAACTGGATCCTGGCGGCGCTCAGTTGCGCCCTGTTCCTGGGCCTGGGCGCCTCGGGTGTGCAGATCGACCCGGTCATCTGGATGATGCTGTACGGCAACGCCTCGGCCCTCCAGATCGGGCTCTACATCTGGAACCGGCGCCACAACGTCTCGCCGCACGAGCCGGAGGGCTCCGGCGGGATCGCCGGCATGGTGATGTCCGCGCTCTCCGCGCCGATCTACGCCCGCTCGCTGATGGACGCCGTACTGCGCCGCAAGAGCTCCTTCGTGGTGACGCCCAAGGGCGACTCGTCCAGCCCGGACACGCTCTTCGGCACCTTCCGCATCCACCTGTTCTTCATCGTGGTCTTCGGCGGCTCGCTGACCGCCTCGCTCTTCAACGGCCACAGCCACCCCGCGATGATCACCTGGGCCGCCCTTGCCCTGCTGATCACGGCCGCGCCGATCATCGGCTGGCGGTGGACCGTACGGGCGGAGAAGAAGAAGCGCGGCAAGCGGCGCCGCTCGGGGCCGCCCGCGCCGCCGACTCAGGCGCAGCCGCCGCATCCGCAGCAGCGCCCGCAGTGGGCCCCGGCCCCCGAGGCCCAGGCCGGACCTCAGCCGCTCCCTCAGCCCAGGTCACAGGCCGGGCCCGGGACGGACGGACCGGCCGACGACCAGACCGTGCAGATCGTGCTTGGGGGACGTAACCCATGAGATACCGTCCGAGCCGCCGTACCCGCCGCTGGGCGATCGGTACGGCGGTGGTCCTCGCGCTCGCGGGCGCCAACGGGCCCTGGCTGTACCGGTTCTCCACGGACCAGTACCACGACTACAAGATCAACCAGCCGGGGTACAAGGCGGACAACGGCCACTGGGACATGGTCGACATGCCCAAGCAGTTCCGCCTCAACACGATCCACGCGGCGCTCCTGCACACCGGCAAGATCCTGCTGGTCGCGGGCTCCGGCAACAACGCCAAGAACTTCGACGCGAAGAAGTTCGACACGGTGCTGTGGGACCCGGAGAAGAACACCTTCAAGAAGATCCACACGCCCAACGACCTGTTCTGCACCGGCCACACCCAGCTGGCCGACGGCAATCTGCTGATCGCGGGCGGCACCAAGCGGTACGAGAAGCTCAAGGGCGACGTCACCAAGGCCGGCGGCCTGATGATCGTCCACAACGAGGACCCGGACAAGCCGATCACGCTGCCCGCGGGCACCCGGTTCACCGGCAAGTCCAACGGCAAGACGTTCGTCTCCAAGGACCCCGTCCTCGTCTCGCGGGCCAAGAAGACCTTCGACAAGAAGACCGGCAAGTTCCTGCGTACGGAGGCCGGGCTCGGGCGGATCTACGTCGAGGCCCAGGAGTCCGGCACCGAGCACGAGACCGGCACCGAGGACAACTACCGCATCCAGGGCCTCACCGGCTCCGACACCCGCAACGTGTACGGCATCGCGCAGAAGCTCGCCCTGGACAAGAAGGATTTCCAGGGGATCCGGGACGCGTACGAGTTCGACCCGGTCGCCGAGCGGTACATCACCGTCGACCCCATGAACGAGGCGCGCTGGTACCCGACGCTGACCACGCTGGCCGACGGCAAGGTCCTGGCGCTGTCGGGCCTGGACGACATCGGGCAGCTGGTGCCGGGCAAGAACGAGGTGTACGACCCGAAGACGAAGAAGTGGACGTACACCAAGGGGATCATGCAGTTCCCCACGTATCCGGCGGTGTTCCTGCTCCAGAACGGCAAGCTGTTCTACTCGGGCTCCAACGCGGGGTACGGGCCGGACAACGTCGGGCGCGACCCGGGCATCTGGGACTTCGACAGCAACAAGTTCACCAAGATCCCCGGGCTGAGCGACGCGGCCGAGATGGAGACGTCGGGCACGGTGCTCATGCCGCCGGCGCAGGACGAGAAGTACATGGTGATCGGCGGCGGGGGTGTCGGCGAGTCGGCGAAGTCGTCGAAGAAGACGCGGATCGTGGACCTGAAGGACCCGAACCCGACCTTCAAGGACGGCCCTTCGCTCTCGGAGGGCACCCGCTACCCCGAGACCTCGGTCCTGCCCGACGACACCATGCTGATCAGCGGCGGCTCCAAGGACTACCGGGGCCGGGGCGGGTCCAATCTGCACCAGGCGCGGATCTATGACGCGAAGACGAACACGATGCGGCGGGTGGCGGATCCGGAGGTCGGCCGCAACTACCACTCGGGCTCGATCCTTCTCCCCGACGGCCGGGTCGTGACGTTCGGCGGCGACTCGCTCTTCGCCGACAAGGACGACACGAAGCCGGGCGTGTTCGAGCAGCGCATCGAGATCTATACGCCGCCGTATCTGTACAAGGGCAAGGGCAAGCAGCCGGACCTGGGCGAGGGGCCCAAGTCGCTTGCGCTGGGCGCGAGTGGGACTTACAAGTCCAAGGACGCGGCGTCGATCAAGACGGCGCGGCTGATCCGGCCGAGCGCGACGACGCACGTCACGGACATCGATCAGCGGTCGATCGCGCTGGACGTCTCGAAGACGGCGGACGGCGTCCAGGTCACGGTCCCCAAGAGCCGCAACCTGGTCCCGCCGGGCTGGTACATGCTGTTCGTCACGGACGGGGAGGGTGTGCCGTCCAAGGCGGTGTGGGTGGAGGTGCCGTAGGCGCCTCCGGCGCTTGAGCCCCACCCCGCCCCTTCACCTAGACCCTCCGGGGGTGGGTGGGGGTGGAGGTGGGTCTCCCGGGGCTGCGCCCCGGACCCCGGCTGGGGCGGGTGGGTAAGCGGGGCTCCGCCCCTGCACCCCACTTTGGCTGCGGACCGTGCTGGGTTGCTCGCGCAGTTCCCCGCGCCCCTAACTACCCAGGGGCGCGGGGAACTGCGCGACCAGCCCCCACCGGGCCGCAGACGAACGACACCCGCCGGAGGCTTTCGGGAAGGGGCGGGGTGGGGCTTACTTCGTGTTGCGCGACAGCCCCAGCGCGTACTCCGCCCACCACTCCCCCGCCTTCGGACCACCTTTGCAGTCCCCGTCCGATTCGCCGGGGCGCTTGACCCAGACGTACGCGTCCACCAAGGGGTCGGACGTGTGCGTCGTCGGGCGTTCGCCCAGCGCGCGCCCCGGCGGGTTGCACCACGTCTCCTTCGGGTCGCCGCCCGTATAGGGGCCGTTGCCGTTGCGGCTGGTGTCGATCACGAAGTGTTTGCCGGACAGCTTCGTGGAGAGCTTGTGGCCGAAGTCCTTGCTGGCGGCTGTTGTTTGGAAGTTCGAGACGTTCACCGCGAAGCCGTCGGCGAGGTCCACGCCCGCCCGACGGAGCGGGTCGTCAAGGGCGTCCGGCTGCTGCCACCCCGCGTTGCCCGCGTCCACGTACACCTTCACCCCCGGCTGCCGCTTCAGCCGCGAGACCGCCTTCTTCAGCAGGTCGTACCGCTCCTCGGCGAACTGGGGCGGGGTGCAGCCGTCCACGAGGTGCAGGACCGCGTCCGGCTCCAGGACCACCGTGGCGCCCCGGTCACCGATCCCTGCGGCCACCTTGTCCACCCACGCCCGGTACGCGTCCCCGTCCGCCGCCCCGCCCTTGGAGAACTGGCCGCAGTCGCGGTGCGGGATGTTGTAGAGCACGAGCAGCGCCGTACGGTCGGCCTTGGCCGCGGCCTCCGTGAAGCCCTTCGCCTCCGACTCCGGGTTCTCCGGACCGATCCACTCCCCGACCGGCTGCTCCGCGATCTTAGAGATCAGCGCGGCGTTGGAGTCGTCGCCGTCCTTGCGGTACGTCGCGACCTGCCGCGAGGCGTTGCCGTCCGGGTTGACCCAGAACGGGTCGACCGACTTGGGCTGCTGCGCCACCGTCGGCTTCTTGCCACCGTCCGACGACGAGCAGGACGTCAGCAGCAGCGCCGCGCCCACAGCGACCGCGCCCGCCCGCGCACAGCTCCGGAACATCCGATCCCCCTCAAACGTGCTTCCCCGGACGCTTCCCCCGATCCATCGTGGCACACCCGGACGTCCCGTACCGACGCGATCCCCACCGAGCGCACACGGAAGGCGACTTGGCGTTATCCGGGCCTAGGCCGAAAGCGCACACCGGTTCTACAGTGGTCGCGTCGGCCCCAGCCCCGGCCGCAGTGCGACGCCGTTCCCCTTGAGCCTCCCGTGGCGGCGCCGGGCTTCTCCCGCAGCCCGCGCGCCCACGGTCGAGGACCAGCCCGGCCGGCGGCTCCGGGGGGAGCGGGCCGTCGGCCGGGCCAGGTGCCCGGTCCAACTACCCACGCGCGCTCAGGACTTGACCGCCGCCGTACGCGGCGCCCGTACATCCGTCAGATAGGCGGAGACCACCACATTCGCCGTATACGTACGCGCCTTGCGGTCGTACGTGCCCCCGCAGGTGATCAGCCGCAGCTCGGCGCGGCCCCCCTCGCGCGGCCCGTACACCTTGTGCGCGTCGAACCGGTCGCGGGTGAAGACCCGTACGTCGTCGATGGTGAACTCGGCGACCGAACCGTCCGCGCGGACCACGTCGACCTTCTGGCCGGGGCGGGTGGCGCTCAGGCCGTAGAAGACGGCCGGTTTGCTCTCGGTGTCGACATGGCCGACGAGCAGCGCCGCGCCCGGGGCACCGGGCTGGGCCCCGGCGGCGTACCAGCCGACCGTGCCCGGCCGGCCGTACGGCGGCGGATCGACCGCGCCCGAGGTGTCGAGGCCGCGCGGCACGACGGGTGCGGTCACGCCTATCGACGGGATCTCGACACGCTGTGGCGGCGCCGCCGTCACCGGGTCGTGCGCGGGCGGCAGCGCCACGCCCAGCGGGCGCCCCACCGCCGCCACATCGCCCGTGGTCGGCGCCGAGCTGCCGCCCGGGCCGTCGCTGACCTCGCGGCCCCACAGCCACAGGCCGAGCAGCAGGACCGCCCAGGCGACCCCGGTGAGCAGCCGCCCGGTGCCGGACGCGCGCTCGCTGGACACGGGTGGCGCCTCAGTCGCTACGGCGCCGGCGCCGTACGCCCCGGCCCGCCACGGCGAGCGCCGCCACGGCCGCCAGGGCCAGGCCGATCACGGCGTGCTTGGTGCCCGGGCCCTGCTCGGTGGGCTGGTGGTCCGAGGCGAGCCGGGCGGTGCCGCCGCCGCCCGCGTGAACGGGGGCGTGCGGGGTCGGACGTCCGTGATGGTCGTCGTGTCCGTCGCGGTTGCCGCCGCGGACGACCGTGACCCGGCCGCCGGCCTGCCCTGCGCTGTCCTTGCAGTTGACCCAGATGTCGTAGTCGCGCGCCTGGGCGTCGGAGCGGATCCTGGCCTGCGCGAAGAGGCCCCCGTCGGCGGCAGGCGCGAAGTTCGCCTGCGCCACGAAGGCCTCCGAGGTCCCGACGGCCTGCCGCCCGCTGCACACACTGACCCGCAGGTCCACCTCACCGCCCGGCGCGATCGTGGACGGCGTCACCGTCACCGACCCGTGCGGCTCGGACTCCGCCGCAGCCCCGGACACCGGCATCACAGCAGCAGCCACCGCCACAGCCGCACAGAGCGTGACCTCTCGAAAACGCATCGTGAACCTCCTAGAAGGAAGATTCACGCGCGCGGGTTCATTTCGCATCCGGGACGCGCCCGAACGGCTGTCTTTAGGGGCGCGGGGGCATCCCACCATCCCGGACGCGCCCGGACGCCTGCCTTTAGGGGCGCGGGGAACTGCGCGACAAGCCCCCACCGGCCCGCAGCGACTAGATCAGCTTCACAAGATCGGCGATCGAGTCGACAGTAGTAGACGGCCGGAACGGGAAATTCTCGACATCCTCGGGCCGAGTAAGCCCAGTCAGCACGAGGAACGTCTGCATCCCCGCTTCCAGTCCGGCCAGGACATCCGTGTCCATCCGGTCACCGATCATCGCGCTGGTCTCAGAATGCGCCCCAATCGCATTCAACCCCGTCCGCATCATCAAAGGATTCGGCTTCCCCGCGAAGTACGGCTTCTTCCCCGTCGCCTTGGTGATCAGCGCGGCCACCGCACCGGTCGCGGGCAGCGGGCCCTCGGTGGACGGCCCGGTCTCGTCCGGGTTGGTGCAGATGAACCGCGCCCCGCCGTTGATCAGCCGGATCGCCTTGGTCAGCGCCTCGAAGCTGTACGTACGGGTCTCGCCCAGGACCACGTAGTCCGGCTCGTGGTCGGTCAGGACGTACCCGATGTCGTGCAGCGCGGTCGTCAGACCGGCCTCGCCGATGACGTACGCGGTACCGCCGGGCCGCTGGTCGTCCAGGAACTTCGCGGTGGCCAGCGCCGAGGTCCAGATGTTGTCGACGGGGACGTGCAGGCCCATCCGCGCGAGGCGGGCCTGGAGGTCGCGCGGGGTGTAGATCGAGTTGTTGGTCAGTACCAGGAAGGGCTTGCCCGACTCCTTGAGCCCGGTGATGAAGGCGTCCGCACCCGGGATCGGCGTGCCCTCGTGAATGAGGACCCCGTCCATGTCGGTGAGCCAGGATTCGATCGGCTTGCGCTCTGCCATGAGGCGGACTCTCCTGCGGTGTGCGCCGGTGGGCGCGGGGGCTGGGCGATGCCGGTCGCACCACGCTGTGCGGTGCCGACAACGCCCAGCCTAGTCAAGATGCACGGATCTTCACCTGGTCGATCACCTGGTGGATCGCGCGCGACCCGGGATCAGCTGCCGGTCGCCGACTTCCAGGCGTCCACGTACTCGGTCAGGTGCGTGCTGATGTCGAGCCAGTTCGGGTTGAAGATCTCGACGCCCTGCATCAGCTGCGCGAGCGCGGTCGCGTTGGCGTCGGTGGCCTTGACATCCGTACGGGCCGCGAAGCCGCCGCCGATCGCGCTGACCTCCTGCTGCGCCTGCTCGGTCAGCATGAAGTCGAGCAGCTTCTTGCCGTTGGTGGTGTGCGGGGCCGCCTCCACGAGACCGGCGGCGTACGGCAGCGCGAAGGTGGTCGGCTTGCCGGTGCCGGTCGCCGGGAACCAGATGCCGAGGTTGGGCATGGTCTTGGCCTGGGCGTAGTTCATCTGCACATCGCCGTTGGCGACGAGCAGCTCGCCCTTGTCGACCTTGGGCGCGAGCTTGCCGGTGGAGGCGGACGGGCCGACGTTGTTGGCCTGGAGCTTCTTCAGGTACTCCATGGCGGCCTCCTTGCCGCCGAAGTCGTGCATCGCCTTGATGACGACGGCGGTGCCGTCACCGGCGACGCCCGGGGTGGAGTACTGGAGCTTGTTCTTGTACTTGCCGTCGAGCAGCTCCTCCCAGGTCTTGGGGGCCTGGGTGAGCTCCTTCTTGTTGTAGACGAAGCCGAAGTAGTTGTTGACGACGGCCGTCCACTTGCCCTTGGCGTTCTTCTGCGCGTCCGGCACCTTGTCGGCGCCGACCGGTACGTACGGCTGCAACAGGCCCTTCGCGTCGGCCTGCTGGATGAACGGCGGCAGCGTGACCAGCACGTCGGCCTGCGTGTTGGACTTCTCGCGGACGGCGCGCTGCACCATCTCGCCCGAGCCGCCCTCGACGTACTTGACCTTGATGCCGGTCTTCGCCTCGAAGTCCTCGAAGACCTTGTCGTACCAGCCGTCGCCCTTCTCGCCCTTGAGGCCGTCGGCGCTGTAGACGGTGACGACCTTCTCGTCCGCCTTGGAGTCGGCGGAGGAGGAGCCGCCGCAGGCGGAGAGGGTGGCGGCGAGGACGAGGCTGCCGGTCACGGCGGCGATCGGCTTAAGGGGGCTTGTGCGCATGACGTTTCGAACTCCTGTTGTCTGAAGCCTGTTATCTGAAGCTGGCTTTGGTACGGATACGGGAGACCGCGAGCAGGACGAGCAGCGTCGTGCCCATGAGGACCACGGCGACGGCCGCGCCGGTGAAGAGCGAGCCACGGTCGGTGGCCGCGAAGATCTGTACGGGCAGGGGCGTCCAGTCCGGCGGGTAGAGCATCATCGTGGCGCTCAACTCGCCCATGGACAGGGCGAAGCAGAGCCCGGCGGCCGCGGTCAGGGACGGCAGCAGGAGCGGCAGCCTGACCCGCCACAGGACGTACGCGGGCCGGGCGCCGAGGCTGGCAGCGGCCTGCTCGTACATCGGGTCCAGACGCACGATGGCGGCCGAAACCGACTGGTAGGCAAACGCCGTGACAAGAACGGTGTGCGCGAGGATCACGATCCAGCGCGTGCCGTTGAGCAGGACCGGCGGCTTGGAGAACGCGACGAGGACCGCGAGGCCGACCACGACGGACGGCACGGCGACGGGCAGCACGAACAGCGCGTCCATGGCCCGTTTGCCCCGCTTCCCCAGCGAGGCGGCGGCCAGCGCCGCCCACGCCCCGACGGTCAGCGCGAGCAGGCTGGCGGAGACGGCCGTGACCAGGCTGGTGGTGAGCGCCTGGAGCGAGTCGCCGGTGGTGGCCGCGTCGTAGTGGGTGGTGGTGAAGCCGGACGGGAAGGCGCCCGGCCAGTTGGTGGCGAACGACGCGGCGACGATGACGAGCAGCGGCAGCGCGAAGATCGGCAGGAAGAGGACGAAGAAGACGGTCCAGGTGGCCCAGCGGCCACCGCGGCTATGCACCAACACGTCGGCTCACCACCCGGTAGAGGCCGTAGAGGCCCACGGAGATCGCGATGTTGACGACGGCGACGACACAGGCGGCCGGGTAGTCCGACTCCAGGATCGCCTTGCTGTAGACGAGCATGGGGAGGGTGGTGACCCCTTTCGCCCCGGTGAAGAGCACGATGCCGAACTCGTTGAGGCACATGACGAGGACGAGCGAGCCGCCGGCGGCGAGCGCGGGCAGCGCCTCGGGCAGGATCACCCGCCGCACGATCCGCGCGGGCCGCGCGCCGAGCGACGACGCCACTTCCAGCTGTGCGGTGTCCAGTTGGGAGAACGCGGCGAGCAGCGGCCGCATCACGAAGGGCGTGAAGTACGTGATCTCCGCGAGCAGTACGCCCCACGGTGTGGTCAGGAACTGGAACGGCCCGCTGTGCGCGCCGGTCACATCCGTCCACATCCCGTTGGCCATGCCGACCGTGCCGTAGATGAACAGCAGCGCGAGCGTGATCAGGAACGACGGGAAGGAGAGGAAGACGTCGATGAACCGCGCGACGGCCTTTCCGCCGGGGAAGGGGACGAAGGCGATGACGAGGGCGAGGGTGAACCCGAGGATGACGCATCCGGCCGTCGACCCGGCCGCCAGCCACACCGTGGTGGTGAGTGCGTCGCGGAACGCGTGGGACGCGAAGACGTCTGTGTACGGGGTCAGCGACATCCCGTCCGCGCCGTCGGGGGTCAGTGACTGTCTGACGACGAGGACGAGGGGGTAGAGGAAAGTGAGTCCGAGGACGAGGACGGGGGGAAGCGCCCATGCCCAACTCGGCACCAGTCTCTGTGACTTGGCGTCGAGCGTTCCGCTGGAGGGGCGGTCATTCGACTGCGGACCGTGCGTGGCTGGTCGCGCAGTTCCCCGCGCCCCTATAGGCGTCCGGGACCTAGCCATCACCCGCCACCCCCGCACCCAGCAGCACCGCGTCCTCCGACGCGAAGTGGAGCGTGACCTCGTCACCCAAGGACGGTGTCGCGCGCAGTTCGCGCAGGTCCGCCTTGATGCGGTGGCCCGCCACGTCCACGTACAGGCGATGCGTGGACCCGCGCCACTGGACCTCGGCGATCCGCCCGCGCAGGGCGTTGGGGCCATCGCCCAGGCCGACCAGGTGCGGCCGTACGCACAGCGTGGCCGACGCCCCCACCGCGACCTCGTCCGTGGCGACCGCGAGCGAGGTGCCGCCGAACGACACGTACCCCGAACCCACCCGCACCGGCAGCAGATTGGCGTTGCCGACGAAGGACGCGGTGAACTCCGTACGAGGGCGCCGGTACAGGTCCTGCGGTGTGCCGCAGTCCCGCAGCCGGGCCCGGTCCATGACGGCGATCCGGTCGGCCAGGGTCAGCGCCTCGATCTGGTCGTGGGTGACGTAGAGGATCGAGACGTCCGGCAACTCGCGGTGCAGCCGGGCGAGTTCGGCGAGCATCCCGGAGCGGAGCTGGGCGTCGAGTGCCGACAGCGGCTCGTCGAGGAGCAGTACGCCCGGCCGGATGGCGAGGGCGCGCGCGATGGCGACGCGCTGCTGCTGGCCGCCGGACAGCTCGCGCGGATAGCGGCGCGCGTACGCCGACATCCCGGTCATCTCCAGCGCCTCGGCGACCCGCCCGGGGATCTCGGCCCGGGGCGCCTTCTGGGCGCGCAGCCCGAACGCGACGTTGTCGGCGACGCGCATGTGCGGGAAGAGCGCGTACTGCTGCACGACCATTCCGATGCCGCGCCGGTGCGGCGGCAGCGCGGTGACGTCCCGGCCGCCGATGAACACCCGCCCGGCGGCGGGCCGTACGAACCCGGCGACGGCCCGCAGCGCGGTCGTCTTGCCGGACCCGGACGGCCCGAGCAGCGCCATGACCTCGCCGGGCTCGACGGTGAGGTCGAGCGAGTCGAGGACGGTGTTCCCGTCGTAGACGACGCTGACCCCGTCGAACCGTATGCCGCCGCCGGTCATGAGCTTTCCGCCCGCGCGATGAGGTCCGGCAGCTCGGCCACCGAGCCGAGCACATCGGTCGCCCCCGCCGCCCGCAGCGCATCCGTGTCATGGGCGCCGGTCAGCACCCCGGCGACGATGCCCGCGCCGGAACGCACCCCGCTGAGCATGTCGTACGAGGTGTCACCGGCCACCGCGATCTCCCGCACCCCGTCCACCGCGCCGGTGCGCAGGAACGCCGCCAGCGCCATGTCCGGGTAAGGCCGCCCCCGGCCCCCCGCGTCCGCCGGGCACAGGGTGAGGTCGACGAGGTCGCGCCAGCCGAGCGCGCCGAGGATGGCGTCCTGGGTGACGCGGGCGAATCCGGTGGTCAGGACGACCGTGCGCCCCTCGCCGCGCAGCCGCTCGATCGCCTCTCGGGCGCCGGGCAGAGCGCTGATCCGACCGCCCGCGACGAGCTCCCCGTACGCCTGCTCGAAGGCGGTGTTCGCGGTCTGCGCCCGCTCCTCGGTGCCGAACAGATGCCGGAAGACGGAGATCTTGGACTCGCCCATGGTGGCGCGGACGTAGTCGACCATCTCGGCCGGATCCTCGCCGAGCCGCCGGGCGGCGGCCGCGAAGGCCTGCTCGACGAGCCCGCCGTCGGCGACGGTGGTGCCAGCCATGTCAAGAACGACCAGCTTGTACGTATGGGTCACGCCACTCAACTCCCTTACCAGCCCAGCTCGTTCGCGGTCCGCTCGGCGATCGCCGGGGAGCAGGTCATCCCGCGTCCGCCCGGCCCGGTCACCAGCCATACCCCGTCACGCACCTGCTGGCGGTGGACGACGCGGGAGGTGTCGGTGCACTGCGCGTACACCCCGGCCCAGCGGTGCCGGACCTTCGGCATCGGGCGGCCGAGGAAGGACTCGACGACGCGCGCCAGATGCTCGTACGGCTCCTCGACGACGTCGAAGGCGAAGGGGTGCTCGTACTCGTGCGTGTCGCCGATCGTCAGCCCGCCGTCCGCGCGCTGCACCATCAGGAGCTGCATCTTGTGCGCGGCGGCCGTCGGATCCTGCGCCTGGCCCGCGTTGAGCGCGTCGAGCGCGCCGCTCGCGTACGCCGGGTAGTAGCGGAAGCTGTCGGCGTCGGCGACGGACGTGGTCAGCGTCTCGCCGAGCGGCTCGGTCTGCATCATCTGCAGCCGTACGCGACGAACGGGCAGATCGGGCACGAGCTCACGCACGAGCCCGCCGAGCCACGCGCCCGTACACAGGACGACGGCGTCGCCGGTGTGGACATCACCGTGATCGTCGCGGACGGCATTCTCACCGATGACCTCACGGACTTCACGCCCTCCGAGGAAGGTGTACCGCCCGGACTCCAACAGCGATTTTTTGAGCGCGAGTTGTGCGGTACGAGGCTCGACAGCGGCATCGCGCTCACACCACAGGGCGGCCGCGAATTCGCCACGCAGTGCGGGGTTGACGGCCCGCGCCTCGTCGGCGGTGAGCAGCTTGTACCCACGGGCGGCAGCGTCTTCGCGCGCCAACGCGGCCTCGGCGACGGCGAGTTCGAGGTCGTTACGTACGGGGGTGAGCGAGCCGCAGGCCCGGAACCCCAGCTCCGGAACCCGCTCCCCGATGCCCTCCCACAGCTCCCGGGCCCGCAGAGCGGTCTCCAACTCCTCGCCCCCGGCGCGGCCACTGACCCATATCTGCCCGAAGTTACGCAGGGATGCCCCGCGCGCCTCACTCTCACGCTCGATCTGTACGACCTCGTGGCCGCGTTCCACTGCGTGCCAGGCGTGCATGGTTCCCACCACGCCGGCTCCAACGACGATGACTCTCACGCGGTGAACAGTCCTCGGGGCGGGTGGACCAAAGGGGTCCACCCGACGACGGGACGGTGAACGCCCCTTCAAGTTTGGCCTAGACCCGTTACGAGTCTGTTATACAAAGTGCCTGGCCCTACAAGGAGCGCGGGGAACTGCGCGAGCAACCACCCACGATCCGCAGGCAACACGACACAGCACCCCCACCTCCTAGGGGCGCGGGGAACTGCGCGACAAGCCCCCACCGGCCCGCAGACGCCCGACTACACAGAACCGCCCCCGCCCAGATGCGTGGTGAACGAGAACCGATCCCCTCGGTACAACGTGCGCACCCGCTCCAGCGGCAGCCCCGCCGTATCGCGCGAAACCCGATGAATCAGCAACATCGGCAACGCAGGCGGGGTACCGATAAGCAGCGCCTCCCGAGGCGTGGCAAGAACGGTCTCGATCCGCTCATCCGCATCCCCGAAAACAATCCCGAGCCGGTCATGCAGATACGCATAGAACGACGAGTCCGGCTCGAACTCCACATCCAGACGCGGCACCCGACCCACAGACACATACGTACTCTCCAGCCCCACCCGCTCGTCATCCGCGAGCAGCACACGCTCCATGTGCCACACAGGCTCCCCCAGCGAGAGCCCGGTCTCGGCGGCCAGCGCAGCCGGGCACGGGAACCGGTCGAGGGAGATCAAAGCGCGCCCCGGGCGGCGCCCCTGCCGCCGCACCCCCTCCGTATAGCTCGCAAGGGACAGCGGCTGCTCCAGCTTCGGGCCCGCCACCACCGTGCCCCGCCCCTGCCGCCGCAGTCGCCCTTCGAGCAGCAGCTCGCGCAGCGCCTGGCGTACGGTCTCGCGGGCGACCTCGTACTGTACGGCGAGATCGCGTTCGGTCGGCAGCAGCCCGCCCTCCCCCAACTCGTCGATGAGCGCGGCCACTTGGGCCTTGACGGCGTAGTACTTGGGGATGCGCCCGTGCTCGGGGATGCCGGAGCGGACGGGGGCGCCGGGGGCTTGATCGTTCGGGTAGTCCACGAGGGGGATGTTCGCATGCGGGCTCACGGCGTACGGGCACGGCTGCGGCCCCAACGCCGACAGCGCCGCACCCGTCGGCCCGGGCACGACCTCAGCGCCGCCGCAACCGCAACCGCAACCTCCGAGACCCGATCACCAGCGCCCCACCCCCAAGAACCAGCCCCCCGGCCACGCCCCCGAGCCCGACCGGCGAACGGGCCCCGGTCTCGGCAAGCTCGTCCAGCTCGTCGAGGTCGTCCTCGTCACCCAGCTCGGCCAGTTCGGACGAAGGCGGCGCCACCGCACCCGGCGGCGCGATCCCGAACCGGTACCCGCCGGACTCCCCGACCCACTCCCCGTTGTCGCCCCGCCGCTGCACGACCGCCGCGTTCACGGTGACCTGGTTGGCCCGGGTGTCGGCGGTGAACCCGAGCCGGACCTTGACCGTGACCGTCTGCCCCGCACCGATCACGAACCCGGGGAACCCGTCGTCGAACACCCCGATGTGCTCGTCCTCGTCCGTCCGCTCGAACGGGACGGGGTGCGGGCGCCCGGCCGACGTATCGAAGAACTCCATCTTGGCCTGGGAGTTCTTGAGCGTCCGGTCCCGGTCGACGAGGACGACGACGGGGTGGATGTTGCGGCAGGTGCGGGCGGTGGTGTTGGTGAGGTCGACGTACCAGACCTGGGCGCCGCCACCGGGGTGGTACTCGGCGGGCCCGCCATGGATCCGGGTGTCGAACGGGAAGTCGGGACCGTCCTTGTCCCCGCAGACCGGCTGGTTGGCGGCGAAGAGCGAGGCGTGCCCGTGGCGGCCGCGCGGCTCGCTCTCGTCGGCCGTCGCGGCGGAGGTCCCGGACAGGGCCGTGGCCGCGGTCATTCCGATGGCGAGGGCGTTGCGCAGTCGCATGAGGGGCCTTTGCTGGTCGCAGGCGTTCGTGCCTCCGGACCCTGCCACGCGCGCGCGAAGCCCCGCCGCAGCCACGCCCGCCACCGACGGTTCAGCCCCGCGAATCCACCTGATCAGCCCAATATCGTTCTGTCGGAACAGCGACACGGCGTCAGTACGAGGACCTCAGCCCGCACCACCTACGAGGGCCTCGGCCCGCCTCACGTACGAGAGCCTCAGCCCAACCGCATCGCATCTCCCGCGAGCCGCCGACCCGGCCCCGCCGCCCCGTGCCCAAACACCGGCCCCAGGATCAGCCGTGCCGCGCCCTCCGCCACCGCGTGCGGGCCGCCCGGGGTCACCGACACCGGGATCGCTCGGGCGTCGCCGCCGCCCCGGCGGGCGCGTTCCTCCAGGACGGCCCGTACGCCGCGTACGAAACTGTCCGGCGCGCCCATGACCGTACGGCCGCCGAGCAGGACGCGGTCGATGTCGAGGAGGCCGACGAGGTTCGCGGCGCCGACGCCCAGGAAGCGGGCGGCGGCCGCGATGTCGCCGCGCGCCACGGACGACAGGCACAGCGCCTCGATGCAGCCGCGCGCCCCGCAGCCGCAGGCCGGGCCGCCGAGCAGGATCGTCTGGTGGCCGAACTCGCCCGCGCCCGTGCGCGAGCCGCGCAGCAGAGTGCCGCCGAGGACCAAGCCCGCGCCCAGGCCCGTACCGAGATGCAGATACGCGAAGGAGTCGGCCGGGCCGCGCAGGGCGAGGCCCAGGGCCGCCGCATTGGTGTCCTTGTCGAGGACGACCGGCAGGCCGAGGCGGTCGGCGAGCGCGTCGCGCAGCGGGAAGCCGTTCCACAGCGGGAAGCCGGTGACGCGGTGGAGCACGCCGGTGTGGTGGTCGAGCGGGCCGGGGCTCGCGACGCCGACGCCGAGCACCCGGCGGCCCCCGATGAGTGATTCGGCCTCGCGGGCGGAGGCTTCGACGACCGTGTCGTGGCCCGCGCCGAAGTCGAGCGGCACGGTCCGCACGCCGACCAGCGTGCCCGCGAGGTCGACCAGGACGGCGGTGAGCTCGTCGCGGTCGAGGTGCAGTCCTATCGCGTGTCCGGCGGACGGCACCAGTTTGAGCACCGTGCGCGGCTTGCCGCCGGTCGAGGCGCGGCGGCCCGCCTCGGTCGCCGTGCCCTCCGCCCGCAGCCGTGCGGTGATCTTGCTGACGGCCTGCGGGGTGAGCCCGGTCCGCTCGGCGAGCTCCAGTCTGCTGATCCCGGCGTCCCCGGCCGTGCGCAGCAGATCGAGCACCAGCGCGGCGTTGTGGCTGCGCAGGGCCGGCAGATTGGCTCCCGAGGTTCCCGATGCTCTCGGGTTACTCCTGTTCACACCCCCATTGTCTCCTGCGCTTGCACTTTGGCAACAGCGTTGCTTAAGTGGGGCGCATGAATGCTCGTACGGACTCTGACCTCCGCGTCGGACTCGTGGGCTACGGCCTGGCGGGATCCGTCTTCCACGCCCCGCTGATCGCCGCGACCGAGGGCCTGGCCCTCGACACGGTCGTCACGTCCAGCCCCGAGCGCCGGGCACAGGCCCGCGCCGAGTTCGGCGAGGGGCTGCGGTTCGCCGACTCCCCCGACGACCTCGCCGACGCGGGCCTCGACCTCGTCGTGATCGCGTCCCCCAACAAGACCCATGTGCCGATCGCCACCGCCGCCCTCAAGGCGGGCCTGCCCGTCGTGGTCGACAAGCCGGTCGCGGGCACGGCCGCCGAGGCACGGGGCCTCGCCGCCCTCGCCGAGGAGCGCGGTCTGCTGCTCTCCGTCTTCCAGAACCGGCGCTGGGACAACGACTTCCTGACCCTGCGCGCGCTCCTGGACTCCGGCGAGCTCGGCGAGGTCCAGCGCTTCGAGTCCCGCTTCGAGCGCTGGCGCCCGCAGCCCAAGGGCGGCTGGCGCGAGTCGGGCGACCCGGCGGAGATCGGCGGCCTGCTGTACGACCTGGGCAGCCACCTCGTCGACCAGGCCCTCGTTCTCTTCGGCCCGGCGCTGCGGGTGTACGCGGAGGCGGATGTACGCCGTCCGGGCGCCCAGGCCGACGACGACACGTTCATCGCGATCACGCACGCGGGCGGGGTGCGCTCGCATCTGTACGTGAGCGCGACGACCGCCCAACTCGGCCCGCGCATGCGGGTGTTGGGATCGTCGGCGGGATACGTCAAGTACGGGCTCGACCCGCAGGAGGCGGCGCTGCGGGACGGGAAGCGACCGGTCGCCGGGCAGCCGTGGGGCCTGGAATCGGAGGCGATGTGGGGCCGGGTCGGCTCCGGCGAGTCCCCGCTGACGGGCGGCGGCCGCCCGGTCGAGACCGCGCCGGGCGACTACCCCGCGTACTACACGGCCATCGCCAAGGCCCTGCGCGAGGGCGGCGAACCGCCGGTCGCCGCGCACGAGGCGGCGGCGGCGCTCGACGTACTGGAGGCGGCACGCAGGTCCGCGCGCGAGGGCGTGACGGTGGAGGTGGCACTGTGACGACACCCGTCTTCGACCCCGATTTCAGCATGGCCGAACTGGAGGCGCAGGAGGTCGAGTTGACACTCCCGCGCTTCACGTACGAGGACGCGTGGGCGCTCGGCTCGCTCCTGCGGCAGCTCGCCGTGGCTCGCAACGCCCCGGTCACGATCGACATCCACCGGGGCGCCCAGCAGCTCTTCCGCTGCGCCCTGCCGGGCTCGACCCCGGACAACGACGCGTGGGTCGACCGCAAGCGCCGCGTCACGGAGCGGTACGCGTCCAGCTCGTACCTGGTCGGCGCCCGCTTCCGCGCCAAGGGCACGACGTTCGAGGCCTCCTCCCGCCTGGACCCCGCCGTATACGCGGCCCACGGCGGTTCGTTCCCCCTACGGGTGACGGACACGGGCGTCATCGGCACGGTGACGGTCTCGGGCCTCCCGCAGGTGGACGACCATGCGCTGGTGGTGGAGGGGTTGCGGGGGTTTGTGGCGGGCTAAGGGGGCCGTCGGCCGCCTGAGCCGTCAGGCGAGCTCGGAGGTGTCGAGGTCGAATCCGAACGGCTCGGGCAGGGCCAGTTTGGCGCCGAAGGCGGCCGTCGACGCATGCTGGTAGTGCCCGTTCTCCGGGTCCCAGTGCACGACGGCCTCGCCGCGGTGGCGGTCGATGAGGAGGTACACGGGGAGCCCGGCCTGAGCGTACGCATCGCGCTTGTCGATACGGTCGACCTCGGCGTCCTGCTCGCGCCCGGACGTCACCTCGACGACCATGAGGACCCCCGCAGGGTCCGACCAGGACGGCTGCCCTCGGAAGTACCCGACGGGGGTGACCGCGCCGTCTACCCGCGCCCGACCGGCCCGGTACGCAGGCACGGCCAAGCCGCGCTCCTGGTACATGCGCAGCTGCGGATGGCGCGACCGAATCTGGTCCCCGACGGACATGACGTTCTCATCGTGATCGCCGTCCGGAGCCGGAGTCACCAGAACCCTCCCGTTGATCAGCTCGACATGGAAACCTTCCGGAGCCGCGGCATCGAACGCCTCGAACTCCTCAAGCGCCACTTCGGTCTGCTCGGACTGCGCGACAGTCATGGTGCCCTCCTTATAGCGCCAGCCTACGCGTCCTTGAGCTCCTGGCGCTGCCTTCCCAACCCCTCGACCTCCAGTTCTACAACATCCCCCGCCCGCAGATACGGCTTCGGCTCCGGCTGCCCCATGGCGACGCCCGCCGGGGTGCCGGTGTTGATCACGTCGCCCGGGTACAGCGTCATGAACTGGCTGACATACCGCACGACTTCCGCGACCGGGAAGATCTGGTCCGCCGTCGACCCGTTCTGCTTCAGCTCGCCGTTGACCCACAGCCGCAGCGAGAGCGCCTGCGGGTCCGGGATCTCGTCCCGGGTGACCAGCCAGGGGCCCAGCGGGTTGAACGTCTCGCAGTTCTTGCCCTTGTCCCACGTGCCGCCGCGCTCGATCTGGAACTCGCGCTCGGACACGTCGTGCGCGACCGCGTACCCGGCGACGTGCGCCAGCGGGTCCTCGTCGGCCCCGATGTAGCGGGCCGTGCGGCCGATGACGATCGCGAGCTCGACCTCCCAGTCGGTCTTGACCGACTTCCTCGGCACCAGGACCGTGTCGTTCGGCCCGACGACCGTGTCCGCCGCCTTGAAGAAGACGACGGGCTCGGCCGGAATGGCCGCGCCGGTCTCGGCCGCGTGGTCGTGATAGTTCAGCCCGATGCACACGACCTTGCCGATCCCGGCGACCGGCGGCCCGATCCGCTCCCCGGCCGCGTCCAGCGCGGGCAGCACCCCGGTGTCCGCCGCGGCCCGTATCCGGTCCAGGGCGAACTCGTCGGAGAGCAGGTCACCGTCGATGTCCGGAACGAGTCCGGACAGGTCCCGCAGGGTCCCGTCGGCGGCGAGCAGCGCGGGGCGCTCATTGCCCGCCGTGCCTACGCGCAGCAGCTTCATGGTCTGTCTCCCTATGGTCGAGCGTGGCCCGGCCGATGGGTAGCGGCCATCGGAGGATCGTTCGATCCTCCAAGGTCGACGTCCACTCCGCAAGACCCCGTTCACAAACTGGACCGTAACCAGGGAGGACCAGGGCGTACGTCGGGCTACGCCGGTCTGAGAGCAGTCGCGTCACCGGCGGCGCCGGGCCGCGCGTCCCGGTAGAGGTACGCCCGCTCGACGGCCGACCACGTCGTGCTCGTGACCACGTACAGCGCGGCCGCGAGCGGCACGACCGCCACGGTTATCAGCGTGCCGAACGACATCAGCGGCATGAACTTCGTCATCGCCCCGAGCCCCGGCATGGCCTCCTGCTGATCGGCCGGGACCATCGGCGTCACCGCCATCTGCCGCTTCGTACGCCGGTAGTTGAAGGTGGCGACCCCGGCGACGAGCACGAAGAGCCCGAGGTAGACGAGACCCTGCCCGCCGACGATTCCGCCGTGGCCGAGCGCGTCCGCCCATCGGCCGCCGAGCGGGGCGGAGAGCAGGGTGTGGTCGAGCAGCGCGTTCGGCTCACCGCCGATGCTGGTGCTGGAGAACAGGTGGTACAGCAGGAAGAACGCGGGCATCTGCAAAAGGCTCGGCAGGCACCCGGAGAACGGCGAGACCTTCTCCTCGGCGTGCAGCTCCATGATCGCCTTCTGCAGGCTCTCGTTGTCCTTGCCGTGCTTCTTGCGCAGCTCGGCTATGCGCGGCTGGAGCGCGGCCCGCGCCTTCTGCCCCCGCGCCGCCTGCCGCGACAGCGGATGGACGGCGAGCCGTACGAACATGGTGAACAGCACGATCGCGGCGGCGGCCGCGGCGCCGTGGAACAGCGGCTGGACGAGGTCGGCGAGGTGCCCGACCAGGGTGGCGAAAACGGACATGGAAAGCCTCCGGAGTCACTTCTGAGTCATATGACGTCGGCGTGACGGACCGGGAGAGGGCACCAAGGCAAGGGTCGACAGGACCCCTGCGTACAGGGGTGTCGTGTCGACAGGAAGAAGCGGAGCCCTACGCGGCCGTCGGCGCGAGGCGGCCGGGGGCTCGGGGCCGCGGCCGTCCGGAGGCGTCGGGGTCGCGCTGCGGAAGGAAGGCGGTGCGCCGCTCCCGGTCACGTATCGCGGTGCGTATACGCGTACGCGCCACCCTGGGCACCGCGCGGGACGCGAGCGTCGCGCAGGCGGCGAGGGCGGAGCCGGCCGCGGCGGTGGCGGCCAGGGCGACGGCCCCGGACAGCGTGCCGCCGCCGATGAGCAGGACCTCGACGAGGAGGAAGACGAGCAGGCTGAAGGTGAGGCGGACCGATGGGAGGGAGGGCAGGCGGAAGGCGGGCCGCGCGAAACGCGTCGTGCCGGTCATGCTTACCCCCCTCGTTCAAACCCTCGCTCAAGCGTCGCCCGAGCGTCTGTCCGACTATTTCTGACTCTTCTGCCGTTATACACGACGGGTCCGACAACGGGTCCGGGCGGCCAGGCGGGTGCGGTCAGACGGGTGCGGTCAGGTGTGGTCGGCCTCAAGCGGCTGGAGCAGGCGCCGGGGTGCCAGCAGCGCGCGGCTGACCCAGTCCTCGGGGTCGGGGTTGAGCCCGGGCCCCGGCCGCATCTCCACGTCCCGCGGCGCCACCGCGACCCCGCACGCCGGGCACTCCCCGTACGCGCCGAGCTCCGTACCGCACCCCGCGTGGTGGAAGCTGCGCATCTGCACGGTCCCGGGGATGTTCTGGCGCCCCCAGAGCCCGAGCGAACGCAGCACGGGCCACAGGGCGAGGGCGCGCTCGGTCGGGACGTACTCGTCGCGCGGCGGCGACTCCTGGTAGCGGCGCTTCTCCAGGATCCCGGCGTCCAGAAGCGTCTGGAGGCGCGCGGCGAGCACCGCGCGCGGGATCCGCAGATGGACGAGGAAGTCGTTGTACCTGCGTACGCCGTACAGCGAGTCCCGTACGACCAGCAGCGTCCAGCGCTCGCCGACGATCTCCAGCGCGCTGGCGATGGAGCACTCCTGGGAGGCGTAGTCCTTACCGAGAGCCATGGAATCAGTCTACCGCCGAGGGTTCAATGAACGAACCGAGCGTGCTAAGGTCGCCCACGTATGCAAGTTCATTGATTGAACCTACTGATACCGCTACGCCCTGGAGTTCGGGACCCATGACCGGCGAGACAGTGCACATACCGACCGAGACGGCGACGGCGTCGCGGACCGACGCTCCCCCGAAGGGGGCGGCCGCGACCCTGGCCGCGACCAGCGCCGCCACCGCCGTCGCGCTGATGAACTACACCGCCCCGATGCTCACGCTCCCCGGCATGACCGCGTCCTTCGGCACCCCGGTCTCCGCCCAGGCCTGGCTCCTCAACGGCACCCCGCTGGGCCTGGCCGCGCTGCTCCTGGTCGCGGGCAGCCTGGCCGACGACTACGGGCGGCGCCGGATCTTCCTCGCCGGAACGTTCGCCCTGGGCATCACGATCGCGCTCGGCGCCGTCGCGCCCACGACGCTGACGTTCACGCTCGCCCGGGTCGCCCAGGGCGCGGCGAGCGCGGCGATCCTGGCGAGCAGCCTCGGCCTCCTGGTCGCCGCGTTCCCGGCCGGGGCCGCGCGGATTCGGGCGACGGGGGTGTGGGGCGCGTTCGTCAGCGGCGGCATCGCGGTCGGCCCGCTGCTCGCGGGCGGCCTGGCGACGGTGAACTGGCGCCTGGCGTACGCGGTGTTGGCCGTGGCGGCCCTGCTCGCCTTCGCGGCCGCCACGCGCGCGTTGACCGAGTCCCGCGCGCCTCGCGAGGGCGGACGCCCCGACTGGGCGGGCGCGCTGACCCTCGCGCTCGCGTTCACCGCCCTGATCGGCGCGCTGACGCTGGGCCGCGACGGCTGGCTGCGCGCGCCCATCGGCGTACTCCTTGCGGCGGCGGTACTGCTTGCGGTCGCCTTCGCGCGCGTGGAGCGCCGCGCGGCCACCCCGACGATCGACCTCGCCCTCTTCCGCCGCCCCGAGTTCCTGGCGTCGTCGGCGGCGGCACTGTTCACCGGCCTGTCGGTGATCGGCCTGTTCAGCTGCCTGCCGAACCTGCTCCACCAGATACGCGGTACGTCCCCGATGTCGGCGGCCTGGCTGTTCGTGCTCTGGTCGGGCCTCGCGTTCGTGGTCGCGTTGCAGGCCAGGCGCCTGGCGGGCCGGGTCGCCGCGCGCCATCAGCTGGCGATCGGCTTCGCGCTGCACGCGGTGGGCGTCCTGGCGATGCTGGGCGCGGTGCAGCCGACCGGCGGCACGCTGTGGCGGCTGGTGCCCGGCCTGGTGGTGGGCGGCGTCGGCAGCGGCCTGCTGAACGCGGCACTGCCCCGCCTGGCCGTCGAGTCCGTACCGGCCGACCGCGCGGCGATGGGGTCGGGCGCCAACAACACGGCCCGGTACATCGGTTCGTCGGCCGGGGTCGCCCTGACGATCGCGGTGGCCCCGTCCGGGGTGAACGCGGCGCTGTGGGTGTCGGCGGGGCTGGCGGTCCCGGGGGCGGTGCTCGCGCTGGTGCTGCGGGAACGTTCCTGAGCAGGCTCAGCGGGGCCGCGCGGAGGCGAGCTTCCCCCACACCGCGAGCCGGTACCGGGAGGTGAACTCCGGAGTGCAGGTGGTGAGCGTGACGTAGTACCCGGGCCCGCTGTACCCGTACTCCGTACGGAAGTTGCTGCGCGGGACGGGAGCGATAACACCGCTGTCACCGGCGGACGTCTGATTGAGGGAACTGTCCACCAGATAGGTGAAAACGACGGTACGCGTCTCAACGACGACGCGGTCGCCCGGCCGCAGCCGGTTGATGTACCGGAACGGCTCGCCGTGCGTGTTGCGATGCCCGGCGAGCGCGAAGTTCCCGACGTGGCCGGGCTGGGCGGTGCCGGGGTAGTGCCCCACGTACCCCTTGTCGAGCACCCCGTGCTTGCTGATCCCTTCGGCGATGGGGGCGGTGATGCCGAGGGAGGGGATACGGAGGACGGCGTACGCCTGGGCGCCTTGGGGGCGGTCGTCGGGGGTGGGCCTGCTGGGGGCGGAGGCGGGCGACCCGGCGGGGTGGGGTGAGGGAGCGGCTGGGGCGGCCGTCGGTGCATGGGACTGCCCCCACTCCTTCTCCAGAGCGTGCACGGTGTGCCGCGCCTCGGCCCGCGCCTCCCGGTTGGTCCACCACAGCTGATGGGCGACGAGCAGGAGCAGGACGACCCCGAGGGTGACTGCGAGCTCGGCGCCGCTCCAGAGGGCGCGGGCGAGGAGGCGGGGGCTCGATGCCGAAGGCACGCGCGCGGGGCGCGCGGCTGGACGTACGTACGCGTACTGCCGACGCAAGGGCACCCGGCGAAAGCGCCCACGCCCATGCACCACCACAGGTACCGGCGAAAGCTTCGGCATCCGCTTCCGCACCCACATCGACGTCCGCACGCGCGCACCATAAGGGCTGCCCCGTCAACTCACCAGGGCCGGAACACCCCTCCGCCGGGACCCCGCACAGCAGTACGGTGTCCCTCATGCGCCCCGACACGCCTGCCGATCACACCACCGAAGCCGAGCGTCTGCTGCGCACCGCGACGCAGTACCCGGAGGACCACGAACCGCTCCTCCTCCAGGCCGCGGCCCATCTGGAACTCGCCGGCGACCGCGAGCGCGCCACCACGCTCTACGACCGTCTGCTGGCATCCGAGCCGGAGCACCCCACCCTGATCAAGGCGTTCAAGGCGGCCAACCTCTGGGAGTACGGGCACGAGGCCGAGGCGCGCGCGATGATCGAGGGCATCCGCATCGCGGCCCCCCGGGACCCGGCGCCGTGGGAGATCATCGCGGAGACGCTGGAGACCCACGACGAGCTGGACGCGGCCCACACCACCCTGACAACGGCACTGACGCTCTTCGTCCCCACGGCCGACGCATCGACGGAAATCCCCTACCCCACCCAGTCGTTGCTGACGGCCCGCCACCGCGTACGCCGCCTGCTCGCCCTCGACCACGACACCTGGGACGACCTCGCGGACCGCCTGCACCGCGCCGAGATCACCCTGGACGAACTCCACGACCCCAAGCGCCTGTGGTCCCTGGGCTCGAACGACCCGGCGGAACTCAAGGCGGAACTGGCCCGCCTGCGCACGGAGTTGGGCTCGTACCGCGCGGCGCTGTCCCGCCCGTTCCCGGTAGCGGTCCTGCACTGGCCGGAACCAGAACTGACGGAACTCCTCACGGCGTACCCGGAGCTCCAGTCCGAATACCCCACCCACGCGGCCCACTTGCTGGACATCGAGGCATCGCTACGAGAACTGTCGGCCACGGGGACAGCCAACCTGGGCATCGTGACAGGCACGGTCCCGTCCTACGAAGCCTTCGCAGCATCAGAGTCCTCGTCCCCGTCCAACGCGGACCTCCTACCCCAGTACGCCACGACGCTGGCGGCCCGGGGGCGAGCGGTGGCGTGGCCGCCGCGGCGGGGGGCGGATTGCTGGTGTGGGTCTGGGGTTGCTTATGGGGAGTGCCACGGGTCAATGTGACGGCCGCTGTCGGGGTTGTCAGTGGTCTTTGTTAAAACTGAGTCGCAACGGAATCGAATGACCCAGCGACCCAGGGAGAGGCCGTGGCGGACTCGGGGGATTTCACGCAGCCGATCACCGGCGTGTACGAGAAGCTGATCACGCAGCAGGTGCAAGAGCAGATCGATGGCCTCACCACCGACGGGTGGAAGGTAGTCGACGGCGAGGTCAGCCAGGAGTCCTCGCCCCATGTGCTCGCGCGGTTCGTCGCCGCGGCCGTGCAGCGGAAGTTGCGGGAGCTTCCGCAGGACAGGCAGGTGGCCGCGGCCAACCACATCATGGCGTCGTTCTCCTCATTCGCTGCCGAAGGGCCCTCGCTGCCGGATGCCGCATCCCCCAGGGATGCGGCATCGGCGCATCCGGGCGCGGATCCCGAGGACGTCATCGTCGACGGCCCGCGCCAGCTGCTGGCCCTCGCCGAGCAGGAGGCCCCGGGTGTGTACGCGATGCGACCGCTCACCCCGCTCTCCGAGACGGCTCTCATCACCAACGCGCCCGAAGACCCCAGCCTCGGCAGCGAGTTGCGGGCCGAGCTGGCCACGGCGGACCGCGTCGACCTGCTCTGCGCCTTCGTGAAGTGGTACGGGCTTCGTGTACTGGAGGACTCGCTGCGCGCCGCCAAGGAGCGCGGCGTACCCATCCGGGTCATCACGACGACCTACATGGGCGCCAGCGACCGGCACGCGCTCGACCGGCTGGTGCGGGAGTTCGGCGCCGAGGTCCGGATCAACTACGAGATCCGCTCCACCCGCCTGCACGCCAAGGCGTGGCTGTTCAGACGCAACACCGGCTTCGACACCGCGTACGTCGGCAGCTCCAACCTCTCCAAGGCCGCGCTCCTCGATGGCCTGGAGTGGAACGTACGACTGTCCTCGGTCGCCACCCGTGACGTCCTCAACAAGTTCGAGTCCACCTTCGACGCGTACTGGAGCAGCAGCGCGTTCGAACCGTACGACCCGGATGCGGACGCCGAGCGCTTGGACGAGGCGCTTGGGCTGGCAGGCGGCACCACCAGCTCAAGTGAGACGCGGATCAGCCTCTCCGGGCTCGAAGTGCGCCCCTTCGCGCATCAGCGCGACATGCTGGAACGGCTCACCATCGAGCGGGAGGTCCACGACCGGCACCGCAATCTGCTGGTGGCCGCGACCGGCACCGGCAAGACCGTCATGGCCGCGCTGGACTACCGCGATCTGCTCCGCACCAGGGGCAAGGACCTGCGACTCCTCTTCGTGGCGCACCGCAAGGAGATCCTCAAGCAGGCTCGGCGAACCTACCGCGAGGTCCTGGACGACGCTTCATTCGGGGAGCTCCTGCACAACGGGGAGCAGCCGAGCGAGTGGAAGCACGTCTTCGCCAGCGTCCAGTCCCTCACCGAGCAGCGCCTGTCGCTGTTGGACCCGGCCCATTTCGACATCGTCGTCATCGACGAGTTCCATCATGCGACCGCGAACACCTATCGGCAGGTGATCGACTACTTCGCGCCCGCGGAACTGCTCGGCCTGACAGCCACGCCGGAGCGGATGGACGGGCTGAACGTCCAGGACGAGTTCTTCGACGGCCGTATCGCCGCCGAAATGCGCCTGTGGGAGGCACTGGACAACGATCTGCTGTGCCCGTTCCACTACTTCGGCATCCCGGACGGCACCGACCTCAAGACCCTCAGCTGGCAGAAGGGCTCGTACGACGTTGCCGAGCTCGGTGACGTCTACACCGGCAATCATGCTCGCGCCCGACTGGTCGTGAAGGCCATACAGCAGAAGATCTCCCACCCCGAGTCCATGCGTGCGCTCGGATTCTGTGTGACCAAGGCGCACGCCCGCTTCATGGCCGGTTTCTTCCGCGATGCGGGCATCAAGGCCATAGCCCTCGACAGTGACTCTTCTCCCTCCGAGCGGGACAACGCGCTGGCCGCTCTGCGCAACGGCCCCCTTCAAGTGATCTTCTCGGTCGACCTGTTCAACGAAGGGCTCGACATTCCGGATGTCGACACCTTGCTGCTCCTGCGGCCGACGAACAGTGCGACGGTCTTCCTCCAGCAGCTGGGCCGTGGCCTGCGCCGCACCCCGAACAAGCCGGTCCTGACCGTCCTCGACTTCATCGGTGAGCACCGCGCCGAATTCCGCTTCGAGGAACAGTTTCGCGCCCTGACGAGCTTGTCGCGCAACCGCCTGGTCGACAATCTGGAGCGAGACTTCCCGCAGCTTCCTTCCGGCTGTCAGATCATGCTCGAAGGCGTCGCCAAGGACATCGTCCTGGACAACGTCCGTACGCAGCTCAAGGCGGGCATCAAGGTCCTCGCCTCCGAAGTGAAGGACTTCGCCGAGCTAGGCCTGTCGGGCTATCTCACCGAGAGCCGCCGAGAGATCAAGGAGCTCTACAAGGGCTCCAACTCCTGGACGCGGATACTGCGTTACGCGAATCTCATCCCGGAAGACGCGCCGCCCGGCGAGGAGCAACTCCTCAAGCGCGTCCACGCGTTCCTGCACGCCGACGACCGCGAGCGCGTCGAGGCGTACACCAGGCTGCTGGAAGATGATGCGCCCGCGTACGCCGAGCTGGACGCCACGCATCAGGGCTATGCCCGCATGCTGTTCTTCAACCTGTGGGACAAGGCGGGCGGATTCTCCAGCTACCAGGAGGGGTTCGACTCGCTGCGCCAGCAGGTCGCACTACGCAGTGAGCTCCGTCAGGTGCTGGCGCACATCCACGAGCGTACGGACCATCTGCCGCTCGACCTGGCAGGACCCCACCACGGGCTCCCCCTGAAGATCCATAGCTCGTACAACCGCTCGGAGATCCTGGCCGCCCTCGGTGTGGCCAAACTCGGCGGCCAAATGCCGGGATCGTTCGCGCAAGGCGTGGCGTGGGTGGACGCCCTCAAGACGGATGCCCTGCTGATCACGCTGGAGAAGAACGAGAAGGACTTCTCCCCGTCGATCCGGTACAAGGACTTCGCGCTGAGCCCCACCCAGTTCCACTGGGAGTCGCAGAGCACCACGGCGGCGAACTCACCCACGGGTCGGCGCTACCAGAAGCATGTCGAGCAGGGCAGCCACGTGATGCTTTTCATGCGCCGCTACAAGGACAACGACATCGGCAAGTCCCAGCCGTGGATGCTGCTGGGTCCGGCAACGTACGCCGAACACAAGGGAAGCAAACCGATGGCCATAACGTGGCGCCTCCACAATGAACTACCGGCCGACGTCTGGACTTACGCCCACATCGCGGCGGGTTGATCCGGCCTCTGGTTCCCTAGTTGCCCAGTGCCTCGGTCGTGAATTGCATCTGGGCCTGACCCAGCGCCGCGTCGGGGTCGCAGCCATGAGCGTGCAGCCAGTGGAGGAGGTCTGCGATCACCCCGATCGTCGCCTCCTCTGCCACGGCCACGCTGAGCGGACGGGCGTCCGCTCTGGCGGCTTGCGTGCAGTACAGCCCCAACAGTGCCTCTGCACTGGCAACTTGAGGACCGTCGACATGGTCATCCGCCGACCGCAGCCCCGTGGCCAGTTCGCACCACGTCACCTTGGTGTCCGCCCGCAGAACGACACCCCAGCGCGTTGCCACGGCGTCCACCAGAGCCATGCCCCGCCCCGACTCCTCCCCCTCGGTGGCCGCGAGGAGCGTCGGCAGGGCCCGTACGTCCGGGTCGGTCACTTCGAGGCGCAGGAAGCCGCCGTTCATCGAGACCGCCAGGGTGGTCGGGGTGCCGCAGCCGACGTGCGTGATGACGTTCGTGACGAGCTCCGTCACACACAGCTGGACGGCATCGATCATGTGCGGCAGCCCCCAGACGCCCAGGTGTAACCGCACCACGTTCCGCAGCCCCCGAAGTTCCTCGGGCTCCGCCAGGAACGGCAGATCCCACGGCTTCCTGCGGACCTTGAACCTGCATCCATCCACTGAGCCACCCTTCCACTTGCGAACGGACTCCAGCGTGACAGTGGAACTCTCAATATGGAACTCTCACAAGCGAGTTGAAGGAGCACACTGGATCAAATGCGCCCCCGGCGTGCGCTGTCTTGCCCGTATCGCGATGCGCCGGGCACGCTCGGGTAGATCGACATGAAGGGTCACGACATGGCTGTTGGACCGACCACCCGAAGGCGCCAGCTCGGTGCCGACCTACGTCGGCTGCGTGAGCTCAAGGGCTTCACCTTGGAGGAGGCAGGGGCGCTCGTCGGTGTCTCCAAAGCCACCCTGAGTCGCTACGAGACCAAGGAAGGGACCGTCAAGTGGCCGACGGTTGATGCTCTTTGTCGCCAGTACGACGCTTCCGAACAGGAACGGCTGACACTCGTCGAGTTGGCCAAGGGCGCGAAGATCCAAGGATGGTGGCGGTCGCTCGCCGACCCGATTCCCGAGTCGATGAATCTCATGCTGACGCTGGAGGACGAGGTGGTCCGCGAGGACCACTACGCCTGCATGTATGTTCCCGGCCTGCTCCAGACCCGCGCGTACGCCGAGGCCGTGCACCGCGCCTCCGAGATGCGCTGCTCGGAGCAGGAGATCGCGCACATGGTCGACATCCGTATGAAACGGCAGGAGTTGCTGGCTCGTGAGGACGCACCGCACATCTGGGCCGTGGTCGACGAGGCCGTTCTTCGTCGCATGGTCGGTGGGCGCGATGTCATGCGCGAGCAGCTCGTACATCTGCGTACGCGCGCCGAGCAATCACAAGTCACCGTTCAGGTACTGCCCTTCGCCAGTGGCGCCCATGCCGCAGCCGTCGGAAGCTTCGTCATCCTCGGTGGTCCCACGGCCGAACTCGACGTCGTCTACGTGGACATCATCGGCGGTGGCTTGTTCATGGAGAAGCCCGAAGAACTTGAGCGCTATAAGTTGGCGTTCGAATACTTGCGCGCGCAGGCGCTGGACATCGAAGCATCGGCCGCGCTTCTCGATCGGGCGTGCAAGGAGCTTTGATGGATCACGACGAGGAACACGTCCGCTGGGTGAAGTCCTCGTACAGTGGCGGCAGTGGTACGGAATGCGTCGAGGCATCGTTCACTGCTCTGGGCACGGCCATACGCGACTCCAAGCACCCCTGCGGCCCGCAGCTCACGTTCACCGATCCCACTTGGAAGATGTTCGTCGCGGCGCTGCGGAAGGACTGGTCGTAGTCGGCTGCGCCCTCCTCGACCGGACCCATAGGGAGCTTCGATGAGTTACGACGACATGCATCGGGTGGAGTCCACGGACAGCGGAAGGTGGTTCAAGAGCAGCTACAGCAACGGATCCGGCGGTGAGTGCGTGGAGGCGGTGTTCCTCGCGGGCGGGGCGGCCGTCCGGGACTCCAAGCGCCCCCACGGCCCCCGTCTCACCTTCGCCGACCCCTCCTGGGCGGACTTCGTCGGGGCGCTGCGGGCGGGGCGGATGTAGCGCATCCGGGAGCGGACCTAGCGGGCCCGATGAGGTGGACCGGATGCGAGTCGGCGGCGGTGGGCTATTAGCCTCGGAGCGGACAGTCCGTAGAGGCAGGCGCAGGAGGCAGAGATGGCTAAGGTTCCGGCAGCGGCTATAGCGGCGGGTGGGCTCGTCGGGGGGTACGGGGTCGCGCGGTGGACCAAGAAGCGGCAGCTCGGTGGGGTCGCGCTCGCCGCCGCCGGGGTTCTCGCCGCGCGCGAGTGGAAGCAGGCCGCCGGGACCAAGGCGGCCGTCGGGCTGACCACGGCGTACGTGGCCGCCTTCGCCGGGTCGCATCCGCTCGCCAAGAAGGTCGGCGCCTGGCCGTCCGTGTTCGCCGTGGCGGGTGGGGTTGCCGTGGCCTCCTGGGCCGTCACCCGGAAAGCCGCCTAGCCGTACTCGGCAGTACTCGCTAGTGCTGGCTGCACCGGCGGAACCGGGAAGCCGGAAGTCCGGGGGAATCCCGGAAATCTCGGAAATCGCGGAACCAACTGAACGCCGGATGCGACCCCTACGTACGTAGTGATGCAACTCCCCGCAGGGTGGCTGGGCGCGTGACGGTGCAGAGCAGGGACAGGACTGCGAGCACGCGCCCAGCAAGGCCCCGGAGCTGCCGGGGATCGGGGACGCACCAATCCCGGGTGAGCCCGTTGGCGCCGCCCCGTTGCCCGGGCCGGGCCCACTCGACCGGCGCCGCGTGCCACCAGCCGCGCCGGAGGCGCCCCCGCACCCCCAAACCCCCCGCCCCCCTACCCCCCCACCACCCGCGAAACCGTAAAGATCACCAGCCCCGCCAGCGCCCCCACCACCGTCCCGTTGATGCGGATGAACTGGAGGTCGCGGCCGATGTGGGCCTCGATCTTTCGGGAGGTGTCCGTGGCGTCCCAGGAGCGGACCGTGTCCGTGATCAGGGACGTGATCTCCGCGCGGTACGTCGAGACCACGTACGCCGCCGCGTCCTGGAGCCAGCCGTCGACCTTTTGCTGGAGGCGGGTGTCCGTGGAGAGGCGGGCGCCCAGGGAGAGCAGGGACGCGCGCGCCCGCAGGCGCAGCTCGCTGCGTTCGTCCTCCGCCGCCGCGATGATCATCGAGCGGACCGAGGACCACGCCGACGCGATCACGTCCTGGACCTCGGGGCGGGCCAGGACGTCCGACTTCAGGCGCTCCACCCTGGCGCGCGTGTCCGTGTCCGACTGCAGGTCCGCCGCGAAGTCCGCCAGGAAGCGGTCCAGCGCCCCGCGCGCCGGGTGCGTCGGCATGTCCCGCATCTCCGTGACGAAGCGCAGCAGCTCCTTGTAGACGCGCTCGCCGACCTTCCTGTCGACGAAACGCGGCGTCCAGCCCGGCGCGCCGCCCTGCACCGCGTCCATCACCGAGTCCCCGTGCAGCACCAGCCAGTCGTGGGCGCGCGCGCAGACCAGGTCCACCACCCTGCGGTGGCCGCCGTCCGCGACCACCTTCTCCAGGGTCTTGCCGATCCCCGGGGCGACCTCCGCCGCGTCCGCCCGGCGCGTGATCGCCTCGCCCACCACCGCCTGGACGTCCGAATCCCGCAGGACCGTCAGCGCACCCCGCAACGCCGTCGCCAGCTCCGACGTCACCCGGTCCGCGTGCGCCGGCTCCGCCAGCCATGCCCCGAGCCTGCTGCCGATTCCCAGGGCGCCGAGGCGCGTACGGACGACAGATGGAGAGAGGAAGTTCTCGCCTACGAACGCGCCCAGCGACACCCCCAGCTGGTCCTTCTTGTTCGGGATGATCGCCGTGTGCGGGATCGGGACGCCCAGCGGGTGGCGGAACAGGGCCGTCACCGCGAACCAGTCCGCCAGCGCGCCCACCATGCCCGCCTCGGCCGCGGCCGCCACATAGCCCGCCCAGGGGCCCGCGCCCGAGCGGTCCGCCCAGGTCGCCAGGGCGAAGACCAGCGCCACGAAGAGCAGCAGGCCCGTCGCCGTCGCCTTCATCCGGCGCACGCCCCGGCGCTTCTCCTCGTCCGCCTCCGTGTACGAGAACGGAGACCCGAGCGCCCCCGCATCGGCCGGTCTCGGGCCGGCCGACGCCGAGGCCGATGCCGCATCAGTACGTTCCATCACTCCGCCCGTCCGCGCCGCGCGCACCACCCCGTACGCAATTGTCCCTACCTCAGGGACTCCCGGGACGCACGTGGAGTTCCCGGTCTCACCTACACGGACAAGTGCAAGGAACCGGCGCCCTCAGCCCAGCTCCTTGCGCGGGCCCTCGCCCTCCACCTCGCCGCGACCCGCCCCGCCCGACTCCCTGAGCTGGCGCTTCGCCGCCTTGCGGAGTTTGCGTTCCACCCCGATCCCGCCCATCAGCGCGAATCCGGTGATCGTCACGCTCGGTGAACCCGGCGTGCCCTCCCCCGTCGCCCGGTCGCCGAAACCGCCCATAAGGCCGAAACCCCGGACCCTGACCGTGAGCTCGGGCGGGACCGTCACGCCCATGCCGCCCATGATCGTGAAGCAGCGGATCACGGTCTCGCGGGACTCGAAGCGGGCCTCGCGCAGATCGATCTCGCCGCCGCCCCACATCGCGAACGCGGTGAACTTCGAGGCGATCGTCCACGTACCCCGGCGGCCGAATCCGCCCCAGAGCGCGAACGCGCCCCGCGAGGTGGCCGTGCCGCCGATCCGTGACGGCCAGTCGACCTCGGCGGAACCCTCGCCGGAGGGCTTGTGCAAGGACACCGCAGCCGCCGCGCCGCTCCCGCCCGGCGCCGGCAGGTCCCGCACCAGCGGCGCCAACTCCCCGTGCGTACGCGCCTTGTAGGCCGCCTCAAGTCGCTCCTCGAACTCCTCCATGTCCAAGCGGCCCTCGGCCACCGCCTCCCGCAGCGCCTCGGCCACCCGCTCGCGCTCCGCGTCGGACGCACGCATCTCGGGAAGCCCGGCCCCCGAAGGTTCATTCGTCATATCGTCAGCCTAATAAAGGCCCCGGCTAATAGCGGTCCCGATCCGCGTACATCCGGGCGATCACCGACTCGATGTCCGGCTCGCGCACCGACAGGTCCACCAGCGGGTACTCCGCCGCGACCTGCGCCACCAGCGGCGCCGCCGACGACGTCGCCGGGAAAGCGAGCCACTGACGCGGACCCTCGACCTTCACCACGCGCGCGTGGGGGACGTCAATGGGCGGAAGTTCGCGTTCCAGGTCGACCACCAGCGTCCGCTCGCTCTCCCCCACCTCGTGCAGCCCCGCCAGCGCGCCCTCGTACACCAGACGGCCGTGGTCGATGACCATCACGCGCTTGCAGAGCTGCTCGATGTCGGTGAGGTCATGGGTGGTCAGCAGGACCGTCGTGCCGCGCTCGGCGTTCAGGTCGCTCAGGAACTCCCGTACTTTCGCCTTGCTCACCACGTCCAGGCCGATCGTCGGCTCGTCCAGGTAGAGCACGTCCGGGTCGTGCAGCAGCGCCGCCGCGATGTCGCCGCGCATCCGCTGGCCGAGCGAGAGCTGGCGTACGGGCACGTCCAACAGCTCGCCCAGATCGAGGAGTTCGACGCAGCGGTCCAGGTTCTCGCGGAAGCGGGCGTCCGGGATGCGGTACATGCGGTGGGCCAGGCGGTACGAGTCGTACAGCGGCAGGTCCCACCACAGCGTGGTGCGCTGGCCGAAGACCACGCCGATCCGCTGGGCCAAGCGCGTCCGTTCGCGCGACGGGTCAAGGCCCGCCACCCGCACCCGGCCCGCGCTCGGGGTCAGGATGCCGGTGAGCATCTTGATGGTGGTGGACTTGCCCGCGCCGTTCGGGCCGATGTAGCCGACCATCTCGCCACGAGCGACCCGGAAACTGATCCCGTCGACCGCCCTGACCTGCTTCTTCTCCCGCTTCAACCGCCCGCTTTTGCGGCGGACCTCGAAGACCTTCTCGATGCCGTCGAGTTCGATGAGGTCCGAGCCTGCTGAATCTGAGTATGCGTCATCTGAATTCATGTCAGCTTCCTGTGCTTCGGTACGACCTGAGTCCGGCCCGCCACGCCACTCCCGCCAGCGCGCAGCACCCCACCGCCACGACCGGCGGCGCGAACGCCAGCCAGGTCGGCAGGTCGAGCGGATACGGCCGGTCCAGTACGTACATCGAGGGCAGCCAGTTGGCGAAGGCCAGCGGGACGACGAACGTCACGCCGCGCACCATGTCCTTCGCGAACACCGTCGGCGGGTACTGGAGCATCGTGACGCCGCCGTACGTAAAGGAGTTCTGCACTTCGGAGGCGTCCTGCGCGACGAACTGGAAGGCCGCGCCCGCCACGAACACCGCCGAGAAGACGACCCCGCCGCTCAGCAGCATCAGCGGGATCATCAGCACCCGCAGCGGCGTCCAGTGGATGTCGAGGGTGAGCAGCGCGTAGCCGAGGACCAGGAGCCCCTGGGTGATACGGCCGAGGCGGCGCAGCGCGAAACGGTCGGCGGCTACCTGGGCGAGCACCGGCACCGGGCGGACGAGCAGGGTGTCGAGCGTGCCGTCGCGCACCCGGCGGCCGAGCCGGTCCATGGACCCCATCGCCAGGTCCGCGAGGCCGAACGCGGTCCCCGACGCCCCGTACAGCAGGGCCACTTCGGGCAGCGAGTAGCCGCCGAGCGCGTCCACGTGCGAGAACATCAGCAGGATGGCCACGAAGTCGAGCCCGGTCGCCGCGAAGTTGGCGAAGGTGGTCATGGCGAAGGACAGCCGGTACGCCATCGTGGAGCGGATCCACATCCCGGCGATCAGGCGGTACGCGCGGATGCCGTCGGCCGCGTTACGGAAGCGGCTGCGGGGCGGGAGCCCGTGGGGCGCGTCGACGCCGCGTACGTCCTCAAGAGGTCCCTGAATCGTGCGTTCAGCCACCCTGCACCACCACCCTCCTCGTCGCGGTCGCCTGGAGCAGGCGTCCGGCGCCGAGCAGCGCCGCCGCCCAGCCGAGCTGGAACGCGAACGCCGCCACCAGGCCCCAGCCGGTGTGGCGGCCGAGCAGGATGTCGGCCGGGATCTGGAGCAGCGCGGACCACGGCAACGCGCGCGCCACCTCGCCGAGGGTGCCCGGGAAGACGTTGAGCGGCAGCACCAGGCCGGAGAAGAACATCCCGCCGAGCCAGGAGATCTGCGCGACGCCCGCCCCGTCCATCAGCCAGAACGCGGACAGCGCGACCAGGAAACGGATCGCGAAACTGACCACGACGCCCAGGAAGACCGCGCACAGGAACGCGAGCCAGCGCAGCGGGTCGGCCGGGAGCGCGAGATCGAAGGCGAGCGCCCCGAACGCCATGGGCACCGCACCCCGCCCGAGCAGGTGGAACGCCGCCCGGCCCACGTCACCGGCCAGCCACCACAGTTGGAGGTCGGCGGGGCGGTAGAGATCGATCGCGATATCACCCGTACGGATGCGTTCGATGAGCTCGTCCTCGAAGCCGCCGCCCATCATCGCGACCGTCATGATCAGGGCCTGGCCGAGCCACACATAGGTCAGGGCCTGGGACTGGTCGTAGCCGCCGAGATGCGGACGGACCTTCCACAGGGCCATATAGGTGTAGGCCACGATGACGCCGAAGACCGTATTGGTGAACACCCCGGCCGCCGTCGCGATCCGGTAGGTCGTATAGCGACGGAAGCCACCCGCCGCGACGACCGCGTACAGCCGCACGTGCCGCCTCCTCACCGAGTCCGAGGTGCCAAAGTGCCCGACCTTAGTTCCGGCGGGCGCTCCAGCGCGACGGCTTTTCCCCGGCCGGACGTGCAATATGGGCGTACGACGCGATTCCGACACCCGCAGTGGCGAGAGGGACATGAGCGACGACGAGCAGCCGGCCCGGCCGAGACAGCCCGGCTGGGCCCCTCGGGACCTGACGGCCGGCGGGCCGGACGCGGCACCCGGCCCCGACCCGGCGAACGGCGGCCCGCCGGGCGGCAAGCGGAAGCGCACCGGCTGGCGGCGGTTCCTGCCCAGCTGGCGCTGGGTCCTCGGGACCGTCCTGGTCATCGCCCTGCTGCTCATCGGCGGCTTCATCGCCGGCTACACGCTCGTCCACATCCCGCCCGCCAACGCCACCGCGACCGCCCAGTCCAACGTCTTCCTGTACGCGGACGGCAGCCAGCTCGCGCGCGACGGCGAGGTCAACCGCGAGAACGTCAAGCTCGCGCAGATCCCGCTCACCGTCCAGCACACCGTGCTCGCCGCCGAGGACCGCGACTTCTACTCCGAACGGGCCGTCGACCCCAAGGCCATGGTCCGCGCGGCCTGGAACACCTTCACCGGCAAGGGCAAGCAGTCCGGCTCGACCATCACCCAGCAGTATGTGAAGAACTACTACCTGGGGCAGGAGCAGACGATCAGCCGGAAGTGGAAGGAGTTCTTCATCGCCATCAAGCTCAACCGCGAGGTGAGCAAGGCGGACATCCTGGAGGGCTACCTCAACACCAGCTACTTCGGCCGCAACGCCTACGGCATCCAGGCCGCCGCCCAGGCCTACTACGGCAAGGACATCGAGAAGGTCACCACCGCCGAGGGCGCCTATCTGGCCTCGCTGCTCAACGCCCCCAGCGCGTTCGACGTGGTCGCGCACCCCGAGAACAAGGGCAAGGCCGTGGCGCGCTGGAACTACGTGCTCGACGGCATGGTCAAGAAGGACTGGATGAGCCCGGCCGAGCGGGCCGCCGCCACCTTCCCGGTGCCGGGCAAGGCGCGGCCCGCGGCCGGGATGGCGGGGCAGCGCGGCTATGTGGTCGAGGCCGTCAAGGACTACCTCACCAACAACAAGATCATCGACGAGAACACCCTGGCCAAGGGCGGCTACCGGATCACCACCACGCTCCAGCGCGCCAAGCAGGACGCGTTCGTCGCCGCCGTCGACGACAAGGTGATGTCCAAGGTCAGCGCCGACCGCAAGGTCGACCGCAACGTCCGCGTCGGCGGCGCCTCCATCGACCCGGCGAGCGGCAAGGTGCTCGCGATGTACGGGGGCATCGACTACACCAAGCAGTACGTCAACAACGCGACCCGGCGCGACTACCAGGTCGGTTCGACCTTCAAGCCGTTCGTGTTCACCTCAGCCGTCGAGAACGCCTCCAAGACGCAGGACGGGCGGACGATCACGCCCAACACGATCTACGACGGCACCAACAAGCGCTTCGTACAAGGCTGGTCGGGAACTCCGTTCAACCCCGCCAACGAGGACGACAAGACGTACGGGCCGATCACCGTCCGCACCGCCACCGACCTGTCGGTGAACGCGGTGTACGCGCAGATGGCCGTGGACGTCGGCCCGAAGACGGTCCGGCAGACCGCGGTCTCCCTCGGCATTCCGTCGAACACGCCCGACATGCCGAACGGCCCGGCCATCGCGCTCGGCACCGCCACCGCGTCCGTCCTGGACATGACCGAGGCGTACGCGACGCTCGCCAACCACGGCAAGCACGGCACGTACACGCTGGTCGAGTCCGTCACCAAGGACGGCGAGAAGGTGGACCTGCCGTCGAACGACGGCAAGCAGGCCGTCAGCCGCGAGTCCGCCGACACCACCACCTCGATCCTGCAGAGCGTCGTCGAGGGCGGCACCGGCACGGCCGCGCAGGCCGCGAACCGTACGGCGGCGGGCAAGACCGGCACGGCGGAGGACGACAAGGCGGCCTGGTTCGCGGGCTATACGCCCGATCTGGCCACTGTCGTAGCCGTGATGGGCCAGGACCCCGACACGGCCGTCCAGAAGCCGCTGTACGGGGCCCTGGGCCAGGACCGCATGAACGGCGGCGGGCCGCCCGCGCAGGTGTGGGCGCAGTACACCGCGGCCGCCCTCAAGGGCACCGAGCCGCAGGACTTCGACCTCCAGCTCCAGGACGGCGCGGCGGTGCCGCCGCCGGTCGAGACGCAGGCGCCGAACCCGAACCAGAACACGCAGGGGCAGAACCAGGGTCAGGACCAGGGCCAGACCGAGGGGCAGAACCAGGGCCAGACCCAAGGCCAGAACCAAGGCCAGAACCAGGGACAAACGCAAGGTCAGACGCAGGGCCAGACCCAAGGGCAGACACAAGGCCAGACACAGGGGCAGACCCAGGGCGGGACCACCAACGGCGGCACGACGAACGGAGGCACGACCAACGGCGGGACCACCGACGGCGGCACCACGACCACCGGCCCGACCAACGGCGGCACCACGGACGGCGGCACCACCACCGGCGGCACGACCGCGGGCACGGGCGGCACCGGCGGGGCGGCCCAGGGCACGACGACGGGGACGACGGCCGGGGGCGCGGACCGCCCGCGCCGCCAGCCCCGTACGCGTACGAGCTGATCAGTGGCCGGAGGTCGCCTTGAGCCCGACCACCGCCACCAGCAGCAGACAGACGAAGAAGATCCGGGCGGCGGTGGCGGGCTCGCCGAGCACCACCATGCCGAGCACCGCCGCACCGGCCGCGCCGATGCCGACCCACACGCCGTAGGCGGTGCCGATGGGCAGGGTCTTGGCGGCCTGCGAGAGCAGCAGCATCGAGGCGACGATCCCGGCGCCGGTCAGAACGCTCGGCCCGAGCCGGGTGAAACCGTCGGTGTACTTCATCCCGATCGACCAGCCGACTTCGAGCAGACCGGCGACGAGCAGCAGAACCCAGGCCATGACAGGCACCTCCGAGAGACGTTCACGCGCGTACGGGCGTGCGCGCGTGGGGTGCGTCGTCTTGTCCTGACCCGGTACGACGCGTCTCGTCGGGGTGCTACTAGGTGCTTTCAAAGATAGCAAAGGGCAACTAAAAAGGGCTGGTGACAAGGACCACCAGCCCTTTTACGAACCCGGCCTACAGATAGAGCCCGGTCGAATCCTCGGAAACGCGCTCCGAGGCGACGGCGTGCAGATCGCGCTCGCGCATCAGTACGTAGGCGATGCCGCGCACCTCGACCTCGGCGCGGTCCTCCGGGTCGTACAGCACCCGGTCGCCGGGCTCCACGGTCCGGACGTTCTGGCCGACCGCGACCACTTCGGCCCAGGCCAGCCGCTTGCCGACGGCGGCGGTGGCGGGGATCAGGATGCCGCCGCCGGAACGCCGTTCGCCCTCGGGGGTGTCGGACCGGACCAGCACGCGGTCGTGGAGCATCCGGATGGGCAGCTTGTCGTGGGTGTTCTCGCTCACGGACTCGAACCTACCTGCCCGTGCACGCGGCGTATGCCGAAGGGCGAACGCAGATGGGCCCGGGAGGGAGCGCGCGGGGTCAGCCGCGCTTCTTCTTGGCGGCCTTCGCCGCCTTGGCCGACGACTTCGACGAGGACATGGCGAGCAGGCCCACGAGGCCGACGGCGAGGAGCGCGGCCGGGAGGACGCGTTCCATACGGGGTGCGCCGTCCTCACTCACGAACTGGGCCTTCACGTCCGAGACGGTCTTGTTCACGGCGACGAAGGCCCGGCCCGCGGTCCGGTCCACGGCCGAGGCGACCTTGGCCTTCGCGTCCCCGACGATCGTCGCGGGGTGCAGCCGCACACCGATCTCGTCGAGGGTCACCGCGAGCTGATCCCGCCGGCTCCTGATGTCCGCCTCGATCTGCGCAGGGGTCCTGGCTTCCGACACTGCGCCGCCTCCGTCGCTGTCATGGGTTGTCCGTCGTCCACAGTCTGTCAGCTCCGCCGCCGATGCACTGTCACAGGCCCCCATTAGGCTCTGTCCGCGTACGCCCCACACCTCGGCCCTTCCGGAGGAAGACCCCCATGAGCGAGCGACTCCAGCCCGGCGACACCGCCCCCGCCTTCACCCTGCCCGACGCGGACGGCAACGAGGTCTCGCTGGCGGCGCACAAGGGCCGCAAGGTCATCGTGTACTTCTACCCGGCGGCCCTCACGCCCGGCTGCACCAAGCAGGCGTGCGACTTCACGGACAACCTGTCGTTCCTGGCCGGCCACGGCTACGACGTGATCGGCGTCTCCCCCGACAAGCCGGAGAAGCTGGCGAAGTTCCGCGAGAAGGAGTCCCTGAAGGTCACCCTCGTCGGCGACCCGTCGAAGGAGGTCCTGGAGGCGTACGGCGCGTACGGCGAGAAGAAGCTGTACGGCAAGACCGTGACCGGCGTCATCCGCTCCACGGTGATCGTGGACGAGGAGGGCAAGGTCGAGCGCGCGCTGTACAACGTGAAGGCGACGGGCCATGTAGCCAAGATCATCAAGGATCTGGGGCTCTGAGGTCCTGCATTCAGCTCACGGGCGGCCCGCACCGGCGTGATCCGGGCGCTGCATGAGATCGGTATTCCCGAAGTGTGCTCGGAATGCGGAACCGATCCGGTGTGGCGCGGAATGCCCATGACTCTTGAGGTCGATCACATCAACGGCGACCCATGCGACAACCGGCCGCACAATCTGCGCCTGCTCTGTCCCAACTGCCATGCCATCACCAGCAGCTGGTGCCGCGGAGGTGCGCGCTCAAGACCGAGGTAGCACCCGCCGGATCCACCGCAGCCGCCTGCCCCGGTAACATGGCATGCGGCCAGCGGCGGTGGTGCAACGGTTGACACAGCAGACTTAGGATCTGTGGCCTGTGAAAGGGCTTGAGGGTTCGAATCCCTTCCGCCGCACTGCGATCGGCCTGCGGATCAAAGGATCGATGCGCAGGTCGTTTTTATGTGCTGTGCCTCAGCCCAACAGCTCCCGCAGCACCGGTACCAGCGCCCGGAACGCCTTGCCTCGGTGGCTGATCGCGTTCTTCTCCGCTGCCGTCAGCTCGGCGCAGGTGCGGGTCTCGCCCTCTGGCTGGAGGATCGGGTCGTAGCCGAAGCCGCTGTTGCCGGTGGGCTCGTGGCGCAGGGTGCCCAGGAGGCGGCCCTCGACTACTCGTTCCGTGCCGTCCGGGAGCGCCAGGGCCGCCGCGCAGGCGAAGTGGGCCGCGCGGTGGTCGTCCGCGATGTCGCCGAGCTGGGCCAGGAGCAGGTTCAGGTTGGCCTTGTCGTCGCCGTGCGTGCCGGCCCAGCGGGCGGAGAAGATGCCGGGGGCGCCGTTCAATACGTCCACGCACAGGCCCGAGTCGTCGGCGACGGCCGGGAGTCCGGTGGCCTGGGCCAGCGCGTGGGCCTTCAGGAGCGCGTTCTCGGCGAAGGTGACGCCGGTTTCCTTGACGTCGGGGATCTCCGGATAGGCGTCGGCGCCGACCAGTTCATGGGGCAGTCCGGCGTCCGCGAGGATCGCGCGGAGCTCGGTGATTTTGCCGGCGTTACGGGTGGCGAGGATCAGGCGGGTCATGCCCCCAGTATCGGGGGCGCGCCGCACGTCACGGTGTGCAGACCTTGCCGACTTCCTTCGCCGCGTCCCGTACCGGACCGATGTCCGGCGTGTTGTCGCCGTTCTTGATCGCCGAACGGACGTTGCCGACCGCCTTGTTGAGGTTGTCGACCGCCTTGGAGAGGTCGGCGTTGCCCGTCTTGCTCTTCAGCGACGACAGGTCCTTGTCGATGTTGTCCAGGGCCTGATCCGCCTTGGCCGGGTCGTCCGTCGCGTTCGCCACCGCACGGCCGAGGTCGTCGACGCCGGACGCGATCGCGTCGGCCGTACGTACGCAGTCGATCGCCTTGTCCACCGCCCCGCACCCCGCCACAGAGACGGTGAGGGCTGCGGCCACGGTGGCCAGTGCGATGCTGCGGCGCATGTGCGTCCTCCCCTGGGTGCACGGACGGGCGTACGGGTTCGGCCCGTACGCCCGTATGGGTGGGGACGCGGGGAGGCGGTCCCGGGTTGCCCCCGTTACTCGCCCAGCGTGCGGCCCAGTGCCTCGACCTGGAGCGCCGCGAGGTCGGCGCAGCCGCCGGTCGCGAGGTCGAGCAGCGCGTTGAGCTCCTTGCGGTCGAACGGCTCGGCCTCGGCCGTGCCCTGGACCTCGACGAAGCGGCCGTCGCCGGTGCAGACGACGTTCATGTCGGTCTCGGCGCGCACGTCCTCCTCGTAGCAGAGGTCGAGGAGCGGGGCGCCGTCGACGATGCCGACGGAGACGGCGCTGACCGTGCCGGTCAGGGGCTGGCGGTTGGCCTTGACCAGCTTCTTGGCCTGGGCCCAGGCCACCGCGTCGGCGAGCGCGACGTACGCGCCGGTGATCGCGGCGGTGCGGGTGCCGCCGTCGGCCTGGAGGACGTCGCAGTCCAGGACGATGGTGTTCTCGCCGAGCGCCTTGTAGTCGATGACGGCGCGCAGCGAGCGGCCGATGAGGCGGGAGATCTCGTGCGTACGGCCGCCGATCTTGCCGCGTACGGACTCGCGGTCGCCGCGGGTGTTGGTGGAGCGCGGCAGCATCGAGTACTCGGCGGTGACCCAGCCCTCGCCGCTGCCCTTGCGCCAGCGGGGGACGCCCTCCGTGACGGAGGCGGTGCAGAAGACCTTCGTGTCGCCGAAGGAGATGAGGACGGAGCCCTCTGCGTGCTTGCTCCATCCGCGTTCGATGGTTACGGGGCGGAGCTGTTCGGGCGTGCGGCCGTCGATACGAGACATGCCCCGAGCGTAGCTCGTGGGCGTCTCGCTCCTGGGGGCGTGCCCCCCGGCCCCCCTTTCGGGGCTTCGCCCCATGCCCCGTTCCGGGGGCTTCGCCCCGGAACCCGTTCGTCCGCGCGCCGGTGGGGGTTGCTCGCGCAGTTCCCCGCGCCCCTAATGAGGGCCCTAGAGGGCCCATCAAGGGGCGCGCGCGAAAAGGGGCCCTCCCGTCCCGGGAAGGCCCCCTCACAGCGACGCGTCGCTCACATCATGTCTTCGATGTCCGCCGCGATCGGGTCCGCGTCGGTGCCGATGACGACCTGGATCGCGGTGCCCATCTTGACGACGCCGTGCGCGCCCGCGGCCTTCAGGGCGGCCTCGTCGACCTTGCTCGGGTCGATGACCTCGGTGCGCAGGCGGGTGATGCAGCCCTCGACCTCTTCGATGTTCTCGATACCGCCGAGCCCGGCGACGATCTTCTCAGCCTTGCTGGCCATGTCTGTCTCCCAGTTCTTTCAAAGACCGTTGTGGCGGCGCACCGCAGGTACGACCGGAGGCCCGTACGACCGCAGTTCCGCTTTGTCACCGTAACGCACGTTTGGCCCAGTTACGCGAGCGAGCCCCGGCGCCCTGGCCAAGGATGACGATCACCGGTACCGCGCCCGTGCGGCCAGGCTCCGGACGATACCGCAACTGGTCTACACCAGTGTGCAACGCATCCCGGAACTGGCTTGTTCCGGCGGGACGGACGGGACGGAGGGTCGCCGATGAGCGCGGACAGCGCGGCAGTGGACCGGCCGAAGTGGTGGAACGGCGCGTTCCAGAACCTCCAGAAGATGGGCCGCAGCCTCCAGCTGCCGATCGCCGTCCTGCCCGCCGCCGGCATCCTCAACCGCCTCGGCCAGCCGGACGTGTTCGGCAAGGACGGCCTCGGCTGGACCGACGTCGCCAAGGTCATGGCGGGCGCGGGCGGCGCACTGCTCGACGCCAACATCGGCCTGCCGCTGCTGTTCTGCATCGGCGTCGCCATCGGCATGGCCAAGAAGGCGGACGGCTCCACCGCGCTCGCGGCCGTGGCCGGATTCCTCGTCTACTACAACGTGCTGCACCAGTTCCCCAAGGACTGCCTCGCCGGGGCGAAGGCGATCGCGGCCGGGTGCCAGGCGAACGACGGCACGGTGGCGCCCTTCACGTTCCAGAACCCGGGCGTCTTCGGCGGCATCGTCATGGGGCTGCTCGCCGCCTGGTTCTGGCAGCGCTACCACCGGGTCAAGCTGGTCGACTGGCTCGGCTTCTTCAACGGCCGCCGACTCGTCCCGATCATCATGTCGTTCGTCGCGATCGGCTTCGCCGCGCTCTGCCTGTGGATCTGGCCGCCGATCGGCAGCGGCCTGGAGCACTTCAGCGACTGGCTGCGGGGCCGCGGGGCCCTGGGCTCGGGCATCTTCGGCGTCGCCAACCGCGCGCTGCTCGTCATCGGTCTGCACCAGTTCCTGAACGTGCCCATCTGGTTCCAGTTCGGCAGCTACACCAAGCCGGACGGGACCGTGGTGCACGGCGACATCAGCATGTTCCTGGCGGGCGACCCGAACGCGGGCCAGTTCACCACCGGCTTCTTCCCGATCATGATGTTCGCGCTGCCGGGCGCCGCGCTCGCCATCGCGCACTGCGCCAAGCCGCACCGCCGCAAACAGGTCGCGGGCCTGATGCTCTCGGTCGGCCTGACCTCGCTCGTCACCGGTATCACCGAGCCGATCGAGTACTCGTTCCTCTTCATCGCCCCGCTGCTGTACGCGATCCACGCCGTACTCACCGGCGTATCGATGGCGGTGACCTGGGCGCTCGGCGTGAAGGACGGCTTCAGTTTCTCGGCCGGTCTCATCGACTACGTCATCAACTGGAATCTGGCGACCAAGCCCTGGCTGATCATTCCGATCGGCCTGTGCTTCGCCGTCGTCTACTACGCGCTCTTCCGTTTCGCGATCATCAAGTTCAATCTCCCGACGCCCGGCCGTGAGCCGGAGGAGCTCGAAGAGGAGATGGAACGGGACGTCACGAAGGCGTGAGCCGTTCGGATACGGGTAGCGGAACGTACGGATACGCAAGGTCACTTCATAACGGCGGCGTCGCGTCGCAATAACGGCGGCATAACCGAAGAGCCCTTCAGCAAAGGCCTTGGACCCTGTGGTCCGGGGCCTTTGTCCGGCTTGCCGGAATGTATGGCCCACCCCACAGAAATTGCAGGTTCCTTATCTAACCCTCACCGTGCTACAACTGGTCTACACCACTCAATGGTGTAGACCACGCGGGCTTAACCGCGTTCCCCCCTGAGACGCCGCCGTCCCCCCGAGCTTTTCCATGTCCCCCGGGCGGCGCCTTGCCAACTGGAGGAAGTTGATGAGTACGGCAACCGCCACGGCGGCGCCCGCGAAGAAGCGGGGTGCCGGCCTGTTCCAGGGTCTGCAGAAGGTCGGTCGCAGCCTGCAGCTGCCGATCGCCGTACTGCCGGCCGCGGGCATTCTGCTCCGCCTCGGCCAGGACGATGTCTTCGGCAAGGACGGCCTCGGCTGGGGCAAGGTCGCCACGGTCTTCGCGACCGCCGGCGACGCGGTCTTCTCCAACCTGCCGCTGCTCTTCTGCGTCGGCATCGCGATCGGCTTCGCCAAGAAGGCCGACGGCTCCACCGCGCTCGCGGCCCTGGTCGGCTTCCTGGTCTACAAGAACGTGCTCACCGCGTTCCCGGTGACCGACGCCGTCGTGAACACCACCGCCAACAACGGTGTCGACGTCGCCGCGACGTACAACGACCCCAAGGTCTTCGGCGGCATCATCATGGGTCTGCTGGCCGCCGTCATCTGGCAGCGGTTCCACCGCACCAAGCTGGTCGACTGGCTCGGCTTCTTCAACGGCCGCCGCCTCGTCCCGATCCTCATGGCCTTCGTCGGCACCGCGATGGGTGTGCTGTTCGGCCTGGTCTGGGAGCCGATCGGCCATGTCATCACCAACTTCGGCGAGTGGATGACCGGCCTCGGCGCCGTCGGCGCGGGCATCTTCGGTGTCGTCAACCGCGCGCTGCTGCCGATCGGTATGCACCAGTTCGTGAACACGGTCGCCTGGCAGGAGATCGGCGACTTCAAGGACTCCAGCGGTGCCATGTGGCACGGCGACCTGCCGCGCTTCTTCCACGGCGACCCGACCGCCGGCCAGTTCATGTCGGGCTTCTTCCCGATCATGATGTTCGCGCTGCCGGCCGCCGCCCTGGCGATCACGCACTGCGCCCGCCCCGAGCGCCGCAAGGCCGTCGGCGGCATGATGATCTCGCTCGCGCTGACCTCGTTCGTCACCGGTATCACCGAGCCGATCGAGTTCGCGTTCATGTTCATCGCGCCGGTCCTGTACGTGATCCACGCGATCCTGACCGCCGTCTCGATGGCCGTCACCTGGGCGCTCGGCGTGCACCACGGCTTCAGCTTCTCCGCCGGTGCGATCGACTACGTCCTGAACTGGAACCTGGCGACCAAGCCATGGATGATCATCCCGATCGGCCTGGTCTTCGCGGCGATCTACTACTTCGTGTTCCGCTTCGCGATCATCAAGTTCAACCTCACCACCCCGGGCCGTGAGCCCGAGGAAGAGGTCGAGGACCTGACGAAGGCGTAAGCCTCGTCGGTGATACGCGGAAGGGCCCCCGGAACCGTTCGGTTCCGGGGGCCCTTCTTCGCGTACGCGCTCTCAGACCTCGTACACCGCTCCCGGAACCGCCAGTTCCACCGGGCCGGAGTACACCGCGCGGGCGTCCGCCAGGTTGACGTCGCCGTCCGTCCACGGCGGGATGTGGGTCAGGACCAGGCGGCCGACGCCGCCGCGGGCGGCGTGTTCGCCGGCCTCGCGGCCGTTGAGGTGCAGGGCCGGGATGTCCTCCTTGCCGTGCGTGAAGGACGCCTCGCAGAGGAAGAGGTCGGTGCCGTCGGCGAGCTCGTGCAGCGCCTCGCAGACGCCGGTGTCGCCGGAGTACGTGAGGGAGGCGCCGCCGTGCTCGATCCGGATGCCGTACGCCTCGACGGGGTGGCAGACCCGTTCCGTACGGACCGCGAACGGGCCGATGTCGAACGAGCCGGACTTCAGCGTGTGGAAGTCGAACACCTCGCTCATGGAGGAGGCGGAGGGCGTGTCGGCGTACGCCGTGGTCAGCCGCTGCTCGGCGCCCTCCGGCGCGTACACCGGCATGGGGGCGCAGCGGCCGCCCTCGTGGCGGTAGTAGCGGGCGACGAAGTAGCCGCACATGTCGATGCAGTGGTCGGCGTGGAGGTGGCTGAGGAAGATCGCGTCGAGGTCGTAGAGACCGATGTGGCGCTGCAGCTCGCCCAGGGCGCCGTTGCCCATGTCGAGGAGCAGCCGGAAGCCGTCGGCCTCGACGAGGTAGCTCGAACAGGCCGATTCCGCGGACGGGAACGACCCGGAGCAGCCGACGACGGTGAGCTTCATGGAGCGTGAACCTCCGGGAGCGGCAAGGGGACGAGGAGGGCGGCGGGAGGTCGTGCGGTCCGTCGAGCGTAAGGCGCCACGCTGCCGGTCGCTCCTCGGTGGCGGGCCGTTGTGGGGGAACTCACCTGCGCTGTCACCGGTTCGGGCGGTGTGTGGGCGGGGCGCGCGCGGTGGGGTGGGCGCCGGTAACGTCTGCGGTATGGACACGTCTTGGTGGCTCGCGGTGCTCGCCGTCGTGGTGGTCGCGCTGGGGGCCGCCGTGGTGGACGGGCGGGGGCGTTCGCGGCGGCCTTCCCGGCCCGGGGGGCGCCTGCGTCCTCCGGGGCGCCCTGGTCCGCGCCGGGGGCGTGAGCGGGGTCCTGCGCCGGGGGAGATCTGGTGGGCGGACGTTCCGTACGAGGACGGGCCCGGCTCGAAGGACCGGCCCTGCCTGGTCCTGTCGGTACGGGGTGACCGCGCGCTGGTCGCGAAGATCACCAGCAAGTTCCATGAGGAGCAGGCGGGGGTGATTCCGCTGCCGCCGGGGACTGTGGGCGACGCCCAGGGGCGTCCCAGCTTCCTGGAGACGGATGAGCTGCGGGATGTGGCGGTGTGGGAGTTCCGCCGGCGGGTGGGGGTGGTGGATCCGGTGGTGTGGGATCAGGTGCGGTATTTGGCGGGCTGAGGGTGTCTCCCGAGGGCTACGCCCCCCCGTTCGTTCGTCCGCGGACCGTGCTGGGTTGCTCGCGCAGCTCCCCGCGCCCCTAGGCAGTCAGGGGCGCGGGGAACTGCGCGACCAGCCACAGACGGCCCGCACCGCTACGCCCAGAGTTGGCCCTGGAGCGTCGCGATCGCTTCTTCCGTCGTTTCCGCCGTGTACACGCCCGTCGACAGGTACTTCCAGCCGCCGTCGGCGACCACGAAGGCGATGTCGGCCGAGGCGCCCGCCTTGACCGCCTTCTTGCCGACGCCGATCGCCGCGTGCAGCGCCGCCCCCGTGGAGACGCCCGCGAAGATGCCCTCCTCGCGGAGGAGTTCCCGGGTGCGGGTCACCGCGTCGGCCGAGCCGACCGAGAAGCGGCTGGTCAGGACCGACGCGTCGTACAGCTCGGGGACGAAGCCCTCGTCCAGGTTGCGCAGGCCGTAGACCAGGTCGTCGTAGCGCGGCTCGGCAGCGACGATCTGGACGCCGGGGACGTGCTCGCGCAGGTAGCGGCCGACCCCCATCAGCGTGCCCGTCGTCCCCAGACCCGCCACGAAGTGGGTGATCGAGGGGAGGTCCGCCAGGATCTCCGGACCCGTCGTCGCGTAGTGCGCACCCGCGTTGTCCGGGTTGCCGTACTGGTAGAGCATCACCCACGACGGGTTCTCGGCCGCCAGCTCCTTGGCCACCCGTACCGCCGTGTTGGAGCCGCCCGCCGCGGGCGACGGGATGATCTGCGCGCCCCACATCTTCAGCAGGTCGCGGCGCTCCTGGGAGGTGTTCTCGGGCATCACGCAGACCATGCGGTAGCCCTTCAGCTTCGCCGCCATCGCCAGCGAGATGCCCGTGTTGCCGCTGGTCGGCTCCAGGATGGTGCAGCCGGGCGTCAACCGGCCCGCCTTCTCGGCCTGTTCGATCATGTGGAGCGCGGGGCGGTCCTTGACCGAGCCGGTCGGGTTGCGGTCCTCCAGCTTGGCCCAGATGCGGACGTCTTCCGACGGGGAGAGTCTGGGCAGCAGCACCAGCGGCGTGTTGCCGACCGCGGCAAGGGCGGAGTCGTAGCGCATGACGGCGTTCGGCCTCAGACCATGCCGCCGGCCACGGCCGGCAGGATCGTCACGCTGTCGCCGTCCGACAGCTCGGTGGAGATGCCCGCCAGGAAGCGGACGTCCTCGTCGTTGAGGTAGACGTTCACGAACCGGCGCAGCTCGCCGGAGTCGACGATCCGCTCCTGGATGCCCTTGTGGCGGGTCTCCAGGTCGGCGAAGAGCTCGCCGAGGGTCGCGCCGCTGCCCTCGACCGCCTTGGCGCCGTCGGTGTAGGTGCGGAGGATGGTCGGGATGCGGACCTCGATGGCCATGACGTGGGCTCCTGTCGGGAGATCGAAAGAGGGAGAAGGGCAAGGGCCCGCGACCGGCGCGGGTGCTGCGAAAGTACGGACGTACGAGTGGTACGCGTGCGGCTGCCGCTCAGGCGGCGCTCGGGCGCGGACACATCGCGCTCGCCAGGCGGCACAGGTCGACGTGCAGGCGCGCCACGAGCAGTGGGCTGCTCGGCTTCTCTTCGCTCACGTCGTGGGGAACCATGCGGTCATCGTATCGATTCCCGGTCCGCTTCCCGGAATGTGATCTCAGCTGGCGGACGGAATCGGCTCAGGATGCGGGCGGGACACCACCCCGCCCCTCCCCCGCCGGGACGGCGTCAGTACGCCGTCACCACCTTGACCTCTTCCTCGGTGATCACACCGTCCACGATCCGGTACGAGCGGAACTGGAAGTCGCCCGCGCCGTCCGCGTCCGCCGTGGAGACCAGCACGTAGTGCGCGCCGGGCTCGTTCGCGTACGTCACGTCCGTACGGGACGGGTACGCCTCGGTCGCCGTGTGGGAGTGGTAGACGATCACCGGCTCCTCGTCGCGGTCGTCCATCTCGCGGTAGAGCTTCAGCAGGTCCTGCGAGTCGAACTCGTAGAACGTGGGCGAGCGGGCCGCGTTGAGCATCGGGATGAAGCGCTCGGGGCGGTCGGTGCCGGCCGGGCCGGCGACCACACCGCACGCCTCGTCGGGGTGGTCGGCGCGGGCGTGCCCGACGATCCGGTCGTACAGCGCCTGGGTGAGGGTCAGCATGAGCGCAAGGATAAACAGACGGGCCGCCCCGTACCGAAGAGTGGTACGAGACGGCCCGAATGCTGAGAAGCGACCGGTTACGAGCGCTTCGCGAACGCCTTGTTGTCGGGGTTGCGCGCCTTGAGCACCAGGTACGAGACGCCCAGGATCAGGCCCCACAGCGGGGCGCAGTACAGCGAGACCCGGGAGTCCTTGTCGATGCCCATCATCACGATGACCATGAAGATGAAGATGAGCGCGAACCAGCTGGTGTACGGGGCGCCCGGAGCCCGGAAGGTGGACTGGGGCAGCTCGCCGCGGTCGGCCTTGGCGCGGTAGCGGATCTGGCAGACCAGGATCATGATCCAGGCCCACATGCCGGAGATGGTGGCGAAGGAGACGACGTAGTCGAACGCCTTGCCCGGCGCCTTGTAGTTGATCCAGACGCCGACCAGCATCAGCGCGGCCGAGACCGTGGTGCCGACCAGCGGGGTGCCGCTCTTGGTGAGCTTGGTGAAGAACTTCGGGCCCTGGCCGTTGAGCGCGAGGTCGCGCAGCATGCGGCCGGTGGAGTACATGCCCGAGTTGCAGGAGGACAGCGCGGCGGTCAGGACGACGAAGTTGACGATCGCGGCGCCGACGCCGAGGCCCATCTTCTCGAAGGCCGCGACGAAGGGGCTCACCCCCGGCTTGAACTCGTGCCACGGGACGACCGAGAGGATCATGATCAGGGCGCCGATGTAGAAGACGGCGATGCGCCACGGCACGGTGTTGATGGCCTTGGGGAGCGTCTTCTCGGGGTCCTTGGACTCGCCCGCGGTCACACCGACCAGCTCGACGGCGAGGAAGGCGAACATCACGATCTGCAGGGTCATCAGCGTGCCGCCGATGCCCTTGGGGAAGAAGCCGCCGTCGTTCCAGAGGTTGGAGACGGTGGCGGTGTCGGCCGCGTCCGAGAAGCCGACGGTGAGGATGCCGGCACAGATCAGGATCATGCCGACGATGGCCGTGACCTTGACCATCGAGAACCAGAACTCCAGCTCGCCGAAGAGCTTCACGGAGATGAGGTTCACGGCGTACAGGATCAGCGTGAAGACCAGCGCGTACAGCCATTGCGGGACGTCGTTGTGCGTCCAGAAGGCCATGTACTGCGCGGCCGCGGTGACCTCGGTGATGCCGGTGACGACCCAGAAGAGCCAGTACGTCCAGCCGGTGACATAGCCCCAGAACGGGCCGACGAACTCACGGGCGTACTCCGAGAAGGAGCCCGAGACCGGGCGGTACATCAGCAGCTCGCCGAGCGCGCGCATGATGAAGAAGATGACCAGGCCGGCGATGGCGTAGGCCAGGATCAGGCTGGGGCCGGCCTTCGAGATGGCCTTGCCCGCGCCGAGGAAGAGCCCGGTGCCGATGGCTCCGCCGATCGCGATCATCTGGATCTGGCGGGCGCCGAGGCCCCGCTGGTATCCCTCGCCCTCGGCGGCGTCGTGGGCGGTCCCCACGGCCTCATTGCCGGAGCGGTCGTCCTGCTTGTCGACCTGCACTGAGGTCATGGTGGTGCGCCTTTCTCCATGCTGACCCGCCCGCTTCGGTAGTCGAAGCCGCGGATCAGGTCCTGATCCCCCCGGATGTGGATGGAGTGCCACCGGCGATCAGCCGGTCGAAGCGCCCCCGGGGACATGGGTGGCGTCCCTGGGTGGTCGTGAAGATTTATCACGGCTTTACCGATGATCCACAGACGGGGTTGTGGCGCACGCCACACGAAGAACCGGACAAAGGCCGTACCGATAAGCAAACTATGGCGTTGCGGTAATCGGATCGTTATGCGGATTTGAGCGTCCGCTGAGCGAACAGGAGGAAAACGGCCGCCACCGGCCATCCCCCGAGTGACCGTTCAGGCCATTCAGGCCATCAGCGTCTCGACGAGCGTCTCCTGGAGGCCGCCGAGCCAGAGGTAGGCCATGACCATCGGCTTGCGCGGGTCCTCGTCCGGCAGCCGGTACAGGTCGCCGCCCTCGTCCTCGTCGCTGACGTCGAGGCGCGTGCCGATCGTCAGGCGCAGGTCGTTGAGCGCGCCCAGCCACCGCTTGGAGTCGTCGGCGGAGAGCTTGAGGACCGCGCCGCCGTCGCCCTTGGGCGTCAGCGAGTCGAGGGCACGGACGACCGCGAGAGCGTCGTCGCGCTTGCGGGCGCGCAGGTCGTTCTCGGTGAACCGTCTGAACTCGGCGGCGGATTCGCGCAGTTCATCGCTCTCGCCGCTGTCGTACGCGTCCGGGAAGAGCCGGGCGAGCGCCGGGTCGGCGGGCGGTTCGCTGGGGCCCTCGGCGAAGAGCGCGGCCAGCGGGTCCTCGCCCTCGACCGGCTCGTCGCCGGGGCCGATGAGTTCCAGGAGCTGTACGGAGAGGGAGCGCAGGATGGCGATCTCGACCTCGTCCAGGGCGACGGCCGCGCCGCCGCCGGGGACCGCCTCGAAGAGGCCGGCCATCAGTTGCGGTCCTGCGTGAGCGTCGCCCACAGCCCGTAGCCGTGCATGGCCTGCACGTCGCGTTCCATCTCCTCGCGGCTGCCGCTGGAGACCACGGCCCTGCCCTTGTGGTGCACGTCGAGCATCAGCTTGCGGGCCTTGTCCTTGGGATAGCCGAAGTACGACTGGAAGACGTACTGCACGTAGCTCATGAGATTGACCGGGTCGTTGTGGACGAGCGTCACCCAGGGCACATCGGGTTCGGGGACGGCGAAGGTCTCCTCCGCCGACTCGGGCCGTTCGATCTCGACCGGGGCAACACTCACGTCTCGGGACGCCTTCGTCTTTCTTGCCGGGGGTCCGGGGGTTGTCCCCCGGGAATCACAGCCTCACTCACCCCATGCTGCCACTACGAAGTCGCAGTCGCACAAACGGGCCCCGGAAATCGTCACTCTGACGTTAAAGGAGTAGCATCCGTTGCCATGAACACTGCGGACCTCGGGTTGCCGGTGGACGTGCCGTCGACCGCCCTCTTCACGGACCAGTACGAGCTGACGATGCTCCAGGCGGCACTGCGCGGCGGCACCGCCGACCGGCGCTCCGTCTTCGAGGTCTTCACCCGGCGGCTGCCGGACGGACGCCGCTACGGCGTGGTCGCGGGCACCGGGCGGGTCCTCGACGCCGTCGAGAACTTCCGCTTCGACGCCGCCGTGCTCGGCTTCCTGCGCGAGCGCGGCATCGTCGACGAGCCCACCCTCGAATGGCTCGCCTCCTACCGCTTCTCCGGCGACATCTGGGGCTATCCGGAGGGCGAGGTCTACTTCCCGGGCTCGCCGATCCTGCGGGTCGAGGGGTCGTTCGCGGAGTGCGTGCTCCTGGAGACCGTGATCCTCTCCATCCTCAACCACGACTCGGCGATCGCCGCCGCGGCCTCGCGGATGTCGGCCGCGGCGGCCGGGCGCCCGCTGATCGAGATGGGCGCCCGGCGCACCCATGAGCTGGCGGCGGTGGCGTCCGCCCGGGCCGCGTACGTGGGCGGCTTCACCACCACCTCGGACCTGGCGGCCGGGTTCCGTTACGGCATCCCGACCGTCGGCACCAGTGCGCACGCCTTCACCCTGCTCCACGACAGCGAGCGGGACGCCTTCCGGGCCCAGGTGGACTCGCTCGGCCGGGGCACGACCCTCCTGGTGGACACCTACGACGTGGCCGAGGCGGTCCGTACCGCCGTCGACATCACCGGTCCCGAGCTCGGCGCGGTCCGGATCGACTCCGGTGACCTGCTGCTCGTCGCCCACCGGGTGCGCCAGCAGCTCGACGAACTGGGCGCCACCAAGACGAAGATCGTGGTGACCTCGGACCTCGACGAGTACGCCATCGCCTCGCTCGCGGCCGCGCCCGTCGACGCGTACGGCGTCGGCACCCAGCTCGTCACCGGCAGCGGGCACCCCACCTGCTCCATGGTCTACAAGCTGGTGGCCCGCGCCCAGAGCGCGGACCCGAAGGCTCCGCTGGTGCCGGTGGCGAAGAAGTCGACGGGCGGCAAGACGTCGATCGGCGGCCGCAAGTGGGCCGCGCGGCGGGCCGACGCGGACGGGGTCGCCGAGGCCGAGGTCGTCGGCACCGGGCCGGTTCCGGCGGAGCTCGCCGACCGGCAGCTGCTCGTCGAGCTGGTCAAGGGCGGCGAGGTGGTGGCCCGGGAGCCGCTGGACGCCGCCCGCGAGCGGCACATCGCGGCGCGCGGCGCGCTGCCGATGTCCGCGATCCAGCTGTCGCGGGGGGAAGCTGTGATTCCGACGGAGTACGCGTGACGCCGCCGATCCGGGCCGCCTTTGCACCCCAATTGCCCCCTGCCGTACCGGGGGCTGAGTCTCTACGCTCGTAGAACAGCCACCTTGACCGAAGGACAGCCGACATGCACCGCGCGTTGATCGTCGTAGATGTTCAGAACGACTTCTGCGAGGGCGGCAGCCTCGCGGTCACCGGTGGCTCCGACGTGGCCGCCGCCGTCACCGACCTGATCGGCCAGGCGGCCGGGTCCGTCTACCGCCATGTGGTGGCCACCCGCGATCACCATGTCTCGCCGGGCGGCCACTTCTCGGCGCACCCCGACTACGTCGACTCCTGGCCCGCGCACTGCGTGGCCGGGACGGAGGGGGTGGGCTTCCACCCGAACTTCGCCCCGGCCGTCGCCTGCGGGGCGATCGACGCGGTCTTCGACAAGGGGGCGTACGCGGCGGCGTACAGCGGGTTCGAGGGGCGGGACGAGAACGGGGTGCCGCTGGCGGACTGGCTCCGTGCGCGGTCGGTGACCGAGGTGGATGTGGTCGGGATCGCTACGGATCACTGCGTGCGGGCGACGGTGTTGGATGCGGTGCATGAGGGTTTTGCCACCCATGTCCTGCTCGACCTGACGGCCGGGGTCGCCGAGGATTCGACTGCTCGGGCCATCGAGGAGATGCGGGCCGCTGGCGCGGAGCTGTCCGGCAAGCCGGTGTCCTGACGGCGGCCTGCGGCCGAGGCGCTGTCATTTGTCTGCGGGCCATCGTGGGCTGGTCGCGCAGTTCCCCGCGCCCCTAGGGGATCCGGGTGGCCCAGCACCGCATTGCGCGCCCCTCTACGGCCTCAGCAGCGCTCGTATCGGGTGCCAGAGCTCGTCCACCTCGTTCTGGGGGGTCGTGCGCCACAGGAGGCCGTCCGGGTGGTGCAGGACGGCTGTGATCTCGTCCGGGGTCGGTGGTTCGGTGTTGCCGCGCAGGTAGACCGCGCGCAGGCCCAGGTTCCGCAGCCTGGTCAGGGCGCGGGCCCGGTTGGCCGCATGGACGAGCACGCGCACCTTGCGGCCTTCTCCGGCCGGAGAGGGCAAGGTGAGCGCGACGATGACGCTGCCGTTCGGCAGCTTGCTGAAACCTCCGCCAGGCATGGCGTACCGCTCCCCCGTGAGACGTCGTGTCAATAAGGACTGGTAAGACGCACCTAAACACGATCGGCCGCCGCCCGCTAGAGGGCGACGGCCGATCATGGTTTGACCTGCGGTTTTTAAAACTACTTGGTCGACGGACCAACCTTCACGGTGATCGTCGAGCCGTCCTTGGGCTGCTGGACGATCGTGATCCGGGTGTTGGTGTCAGGAACCTTCACGCTTCCCGTGGGGTTCTCCGCGTACCAGTAGGTGCCCCGGTGGTCGTCGAACATCGGCACGCCCGGCTGCGAGCGGACCGTGGTCGCCACGTCCGCCTTGTGCAGGGTGAGCGCCTGCGTCGGGTACCAGCTGAAGGCCGCGTCGAACGGCGTGATCTTGTTGCGCATCAGCGTGCCGTCGGCCCACTTCAGCGGCTTGGCGTGGGCGTCGATCGGCAGGATCTGGCCCTGGCCCGGGTGGGCCGAGACGTTGTTGTCCTTCTGGGAGAGGTCCCAGAGCCACAGGACCAGACCGGGCTGGTACGCGTAGTGCTCGACCCAGCTCGGACGGGACTTCGCGAAGCCGAAGTTGTACGGGCCGACCTTCAGCGTGGTGTCGGACGACACGTACTGGCGGTTCTCGGCGATGTAGTACTGCGGGTAGTCCTTGGTGAACGACTCGCCGATGCGGGAGAAGTTCTTCGAGGTCCAGCCGTTGTCGTCGCCCTCGGCGCCGTCGGTGAAGAGCGCGGCGCCGTCCGCCGTCACGGAGATGGCGTCGGCCGTGAAGCCCTTGCCGCCCGCGCCGCCGTCCGTCTGGTAGCGGAAGCGGATGTCGATCTTCTTGCCCGCGTAGGCGTCCAGCGGGTACGAGAGCTTCTTGTACGTGCCCGAGGCGTCGGTCAGGGCCGGCTTGTCGCTGCCGTCACGGGTGATCGGCTGGCCGTCGGCGGTGCCGTCGAGCGCGGTCCAGGTGGCGCCGCCGTCCGTGGAGGCCTCCGCGTACGCGAAGTCGTAGTCCTTCTCGATGTCCCACCAGCCCGAAAGGTCAAGGGACGCCTTGGACTTGCCGGTCAGGTCGACCGAGCGGGTCAGGGTGTTGTTGAGGTTGTCGCCCATCCCGCTCCACCACTGCTTCGTGCCCTCGACGGGCTTCACGACAGTCGTGGTGACCGGCTTCTGCGGCAGCTCGACGACGAGCGCCTGCTTGTTGTCGGTGTTGTACTCCGAGACGCCGAGCTTGACCGTCGAGTTCGTCGCGGCCTTGGCCTTGGCGTAGTCGAGCCAGCCGAGCTGGAGCTTGTCCCAGGCGGTCATGTCGCCCGGCAGGTCGCCTATCGAGTCCTTGCCGCTGCCGAGCCAGGAGCCGGCCGACATCAGGGACCAGAAACCGACCGAGTTCTCGGCGGTGTTGGTGGTGTCGTAGAGGTCCGGCAGACCGAGGTCGTGGCCGTACTCGTGGGCGAAGACGCCGAGGCCGCCGTTCTCCGGCTGCATCGTGTAGTCGCCGACCCAGATGCCGGTGTCACCGATCTCCGTGCCGCCGGCCTTGTTGTTGGCCGGGCCCGTCTTGCCCGCGTCCGTGCCGTACGCGTAACCGCGGTGCGCCCACAGGGCGTCGGTCTTCTGCGCGCCGCCGCCGGCCGACTCGTCCTCGCCCGCGTGGACGATCTGGAAGTGGTCGATGTAGCCGTCGGGCTCGTTGAAGTTGCCGTCGTGGTTGTAGTCGTTGCGGTCCCACTGGTCGTACTGGGACAGCGTCGCCTTGATCTGCTCGGCGGTCTGGCCCTTGGCCTTCTGGTCGGCGACCCAGGCGTTGACGCCGTCGCGGACCAGGTCCATCACGTTGGAGCAGTTGGACTGGCCGCAGTAGTTGGAGCCGTAGCGGGCCTCGTTCCACGGGACCCGGACCCAGTCGGTGACCTGGCCGTCGACGGAGTAGCGCCCGGAAGACGTCTTCTCGTAGTACGTCTTCAGCGAGTGCTTCTCGGTGCCGTCGGCGTTCTTGCCGGTGCCGAAGTACAGGTCCTGGAAGTGCTGGCGGCTGTAGTCCTTCTGCCAGGCCGTGGAGTTGTCCTTGGTGCGGTCCGGCTGGGCGATCGTGTTGTGCGCCGGGCCGGGGGTGCCGCCGTACTTGACGACCGGGGGCTTGGGGCCGGTCGGCCCGTCCGGGTCGTACATCGTGGTGTTGTCGACCTTGTCGCCGAAGTCCACCAGGATCGTGAAGATCTTGTCGGTGCGCTGGCGGCCGAGCTCCACGTACTTCTTGTCGTCGAGCTGGACGACCTTGGAGGCGCCGCGCTGCTGCACCTTCTTCTCGCCCGAGATGACCTTCTCCAGGGCCAACTGGCGCTGCTGCTCAAGCTGCTTGGTGAACGGGCCCGGCATGTTGTCGATGTGCTTCACGGCACTGGTGCCGGGGTCCTGGCGCTGCACCGCGACCGGGGCCCTGTCGGCCGGGGCCTTCGAGTCGGCCTGGGCGGTGGCGAACGCCGAGCCTATGGCGCCGGTCGTGGCGATGGCCACGAGCACGGCGGCAGCTCTGACCGCCCGTCTGTTGCTGGTCACTTGATGATGTCCTCCCCCGCGGCCGCAAGCACGGACCGGGGGGTGAGGGGTCAGGTCTCCGGTGCGCGGCACGCGTCTCAAGTGACGACATTGGACCGGAGTTGCCAAAGAAAAGACAGATCTTGACTTGCCTTGGGTAATTACATTATGCAGACGGGTAGTTCCGGTATCCGAACGCTTCCGATGTGCTACCCAACCCGGACAACTGATGCGCCTGTCCCACCAGTCGGACCGGCTGAATGACTCCGTGCGCCCCCTGTGCACCGGCACCGTGGGTTAGGTCACGCTTACCAACGGTTCCGTCAGGGCAAGGTCCGACGTAGAGTCGCTTGACAGTGCGATCCGGTTGCCCGGTCGAGAGACCCGCCCCATCCGATGCCTTCCCCCGAGGACGGATACCGCCATGCCGCGTCCGACTGCAGCACAGCTCGCCTACGGTTCGGCCACCGTCGTGTTCTCGACCGTGGCCATGATTCTGCTCTCCCAGACCGACTCGGGTGTCGGAGTGGGCGTGATAGTGCTCGCGGCGCTGCTGCTCGGGCTCCTGGTCGCCGTGACGGTGCCCATCCCGAAAGCGGCGCGCACGGTTCGTATGAACCGCGCCGCCGCCGTGGGTGAGCGCGCCGAGCCGGGGGTGCGGGTGCCGGCCGACTCAGTACGAAGCTGAGGTCGGGCGGGCCCAAAGGGCCGGCGTCAGTGGGCTGTTGAGACCACCACCGTCTTCCCGGCCTTGTCGTGCAGGCCCTGTTTGTAGGGCTTGTCGGTGAGGATCGTGATGATGAGGATGATCTGCCACAGACACGGGCAGCACAGCAGCGCCGGCACCCAGAGCACGGCGGTGCGCGTCAGACCGGCGCTCGTGGTCGGCACGCTGCCGTCGTTGAGCATCGCGACCCGCAGGTTCAGCAGCTTCTTGCCGACGGTCTGGCCGTCCCGCTTCAGCATCAGGGTGTCGTAGCCGAGGTAGACCACGATCCCGATCAGCGTCCACGCCAGACCGCTGCCGGTGTACGCCTTGGAGACCACGTCGGACGTGCTGTCGCCGCTCTTCGACTCGTACATGTACCGGCCGGAGGTCGCCCACTCCAGCAGACCGAGCGGGATCGCGACGATCAGGGCGTCGATGATGCGGGCGAGCAGGCGCCGCCCGAAGTCGGCGAGCGGGGGCATCCCGCTGAGGGGGTCGGGAGCGCCGTACTGGCTCCCGCCGCCGTACGCGTCGTACGGCGGCGGGGTGCTGCCATAGGGCGAACCGGGAGGTGGCGTGCCGTACGGGCCGCCGGGGGGAGGGTTTCCGTACGGGCCGCCGCCGGGGGGAGGGGCGCCGCTGCCCGGAGGTGGAGTACCGCCTCCGGGCGGGGTGCCGCCGGGGGGCACGCCTTCGCCGCCGCCGGGCGCAGTGGGCTCCGATGGCTTCTTGAGGAACGGGTCGTCCTCGGGCGGCTGGCCGGGCGGCGGTTCGTTGCTCATGTCCGCAGTGCACCGCGAGGGGTCGGGCGCCGCAACGGTACGGGGCCCGTTCGGGTGTCCCGCGCGGAGCTCCCGTCAGGTGCCCGCGACGAACGTACGGGCCGCCTTGTCGTGCCAGCACTGGCGCCACGGTCGGTCGAACAGGCACCACAGGACGTTGACGACGCCCACCGCGAGCACACCGAGCACCCCGTACACCAGCCAACGGCGCAGCGCGGCGCCGAACGCCGGCGGCTCGTGCGACTCGATGTCGCGCACCTGGAGCCGCAGCAGCCGCTTGCCCAGTGTGCGGCCCCACTTGGCGGTGGGCAGCGCCTCGTAGAGCAGACCGAGGAGCAGGAACACGCCGAGCACGATGCCGAGGTAGCCGGCCGTGGTGCCGTCGAGGAGGTAGACGGTCACGGTCTCGCCGGACAGCTTCGCCGCGTCGATCTTCTCCTGGATGTGGTCGGCGGCCTTCACGCCCAGCGGCACCGCGAGCGCGGCGACGGCCACGCCGAGCACGGCGGTGTCGACGAGCCGCGCGGCCAGCCGCCGCCCGGGCCCTGCGGGCCGGGCCTCGGCCTGGGCCCGGGCGGCCCGCAGGAACGGGTCCTCGACGGGCGGCTTCCACGGTACGACGGGCTCCCCCGCCCCCCGCTGCTCATCGGGCCGCGCCAGCTGATGCACCTGCTGCGCCCAGGAGGCCGCACCACCACCGGGGCCGGTGGTCATCGGGGACGCGGCGGGCTGGGGTGCGGCGTGCTGGGCGGGGGCGGGCTGCGGGGGTGCGGTGTGCTGCGGGGCCGCGTGGTGTGCGGGTTGCGGTGCTACGGGCTGGGGCGCGGCCGGGTAGCCCGGTGTCACCGGGGGCGACGGGAGCGCGGCGCGGGCCGTGCCGGGCTCCACGGCCGCCGGGCGCACATCGGGCTCGGCCCGACGCGGATCGCCCGCCGCACGCGGATCGACGGGCTGCGCGGGCAGGGGCTGAGCCGGAAGCGGCTGGAGCGGCAACGGCTGCACGGGCTGCGGCCGGCCCGGCTGCGACTGCGGCCCCGAAGCCGGAAGCGGAGCCGCCGTCGGCGTCGGCCCCGGCTGCGGCTGTGCCTGCGGAAGCGCCCGGGGGTCGGGCTGGCCCCACAGCACCCGCCGCGCCGCGTCGTCCCCGAACCCCGACTGGTGCGACGCGTCGGCCTGCCAGACCGGGGCCGGGCCGGGCCGCATCCCGTGCGGGGGGACGGGCTCGGGCTCGGGCTCGTCGAGGAAGACCGGGCCGGTCTCCTCGACCAGCGGAACCGGGGCGGGCGCGGGCATCGGCGTCGGCGGGGCCGAGGCCAGGGCGGGTGCCGCCGGGGCCGCGCCGGGCGGCGGCACGGGCATGGCCTCACCGTCGGCCGGGGCGGGCCGGCTCGTTCCGGGCACCCAGGCGGCGCCGTTCCAGTACCGGACGTATCCGGGGATGGACGGATCGGGGTAGAAGCCGGCGACAGGGGTGCCGTCGCCGGTGGCCGGGGTGGGGGCGCTCATCACCGTGGTCCCGTATCTGCTCGTGGGCCTCGTCAATACAAGGGTCCACATCTACCAGACGGGCGACCACCCCCGGGCGGGTCCGTCCGTACCGATCACGATTCGGTCATCGGACGAACGGGAAATCCCGCCGAAAAAAGTCACCCGAAGTCGCGTCATAGTCGCGTACGACCCCGCTCCCTCCTTGTGCGGCCCGCTCCCGGGCCCGTACGAGGAAAGGACACATGTCATGCACACCGTGGTCGAACGCGAGCTGGAGCTCAAACTCGTCCTGTCGCCCGAGCGCAGCGTCCCGGTGCCGGCCCGGCTGGCCTATCGCACCGACGACCCGTACGCCGTGCACATCACCTTCCACATCGGCTCCGATCACCCGGTGAACTGGACGTTCGCCCGGGAGCTCCTGGTCGAGGGGGTGTTCCGGCCGTGCGGTCACGGCGATGTGCGGATCTGGCCGACGAAGGTGGACGGGCGCAGCGTGATCCTGGTCGCGCTGAGCTCGCCGGACGGGGACGCGCTGCTGGAAGCGCCGTCCGCGCAGGTGTCGGCATGGCTGGAGCGCACCCTTCGGGTGGTCCCGCCGGGCTCCGAGACCGAGCAGCTCGGCATCGACGACGGCCTGGCCGAGCTGCTCGCGCCGACGACGGGCCGCAGCCGCGCCGAGGAGCTGTACCTCAACGACCCGTGGCCCTCGGACGAGTCCCGGCCGGAGGAGGGTGCGTGACGCGGGCGCACACTGCCGTAACGGTTGTTCAGAACAGTTTGCCCGGGTTCAGCAGACCCAGCGGGTCAAAGGTGTGCTTCACCGCGCGCTGCATCTCCACGCCCACCGGCCCGAGTTCGCGCGCCAGCCACTCCTTCTTGAGCACGCCCACGCCGTGCTCGCCGGTGATCGTGCCGCCGAGTTCCAGACCGAGCGCCATGATCTCGTCGAAGGACTCACGGGCGCGGCGCGACTCGTCCTCGTCGGCGGCGTCGAAGCAGACGACCGGGTGGGTGTTGCCGTCGCCCGCGTGTGCGCAGACGCCGATGGTCAGGTCGTACTTGGCGGCGATGGCCGAGGTGCCGTCCAGCATCGCGGCGAGCCGGGAGCGCGGTACGCAGACGTCGTCGATCATCGTGGCGGGCTTGATGGTCTCCAGCGCCGTGAGCGCCAACCGCCGTGCCTGGAGCAGGAGTTCGGACTCGGCGGCCGACTCGGCGGGCACCACCTCGGTGGCCCCGGCGGCGGTGCATAGCTCCCCGACGGCGGCCAGGTCGGCGGCCGGGTCCGGGGTGTCGAAGGCGCAGAGCAGCAGCGCCTCGGTGCTCTCCGGCAGACCCATGTGCGCCGTGCGGTTGACGGCCCGCACGGTCGTACGGTCCATGAGTTCGAGCAGCGACGGCGTATGGCCGCGCTCCATGATCGCGCAGACCGCGTCGCAGGCGGCGGCCACGGAGGGGAACTCGGCGGCGAGCGCGAGCTGTTCGGGCGGCGCGGGCTTCAGCGCGAGGACGGCCTTCACGACGATCCCGAGGCTGCCCTCGGACCCGACGAAGAGCCGGGTCAGGTCGTATCCGGCGACGCCCTTCGCGGTGCGGCGGCCGGTCTCCAGGAGGCGTCCGTCGGCGAGGACGACGTCCAGACCGAGCACGTACTCGGCGGTCACCCCGTACTTCACACAGCACAGGCCGCCGGACGCGGTGCCGATGTTGCCGCCGATGGTGCACTGCTCCCAACTGGAGGGATCCGGCGGGTAGTAGAGCCCGTGTTCCATGACTTTCCGGGAGAGCACGGCGTTGACGACGCCCGGCTCGACGACCGCGACCCGGTCGACCGGGCTGATCTCCAGGATGCGGTCCATCCGGACCAGGGACAGCACGATGCAGCCCTCGGAGGCGTTGGCGCCGCCCGAAAGCCCGGTGCGGGCGCCCTGTGGCACCACCGGGACGCGCAGCTCGGTGGCGGTGCGCATGATGTGCTGCACCTGCTCGACCGTGCGCGGCAGCACGACCACGGCCGGGGCACCGGCGGCGCAGAAGCTCGCCATGTCGTGGGCGTACGAGGCGGTGACGTCCGGGTCGGTGATCACCACGTCGGCGGGCAGACCCGCGCGCAGCCGTACGAGAAGGTCCTGGGACGCGACGGGCTCGGCTCCAGCGTTCATGATCCCAGCCTGGCACCCGGGGCCATCGGTGTGAACCCCGCGTGGTCCGGCGGGCGCACGCCGGATGTGCTCTTCGTATGGACGCACAGTGATCGGCATGGAGACCGAACAGGAATGGCCGCCGAGCACGCGGACCCTGACGCTGCCGCCGCCCCCGAGGCCGACGCCGCTGGAGCCCGCCGCGCCGCCGCCGGGCAGGTCCGCGCGGCGCACCATGATCGGCGCGGCGGTGGCCGCGCTGCTGACCGCCGGGGTCCTGGTGGTCCTGCCGCGCCTGGCCGCCGGCCGCGCGGACGCGCCGCCGCCCGCCCCCGGACCGGCCGCGCGGGCGCTCACCGCGGTCGGCGCGGGAATGCCCGCCGCGGCCGCCGATCTGACGGCGCTGATCGCGGACCGGCGGGCGTGGGTGCGCACCCATCCCGCCGACGACGCCTCCTGGGCCGTGCTCGGCTCCGCCTACCTGGGGCGCGGACTGCGGGGCGCGGACTCCTCGTACTACCCGCGCGCCGAGTGGGCGCTGCGCCGCTCGCTCGCGGTGCGCACGGCCGCGAAGGGCAACCTCGACGCGCAGACGGGCCTCGCCGCGCTCGCCAACGCACGGCACGACTACGCGGGCGCGCGCACGCTCGCCGAGGCGGTGCAGCGGCGGAATCCGAAGCGGTGGGCGGTGTATCCGGTGCTGATCGAGGCGTACACGGGCGTCGGCGATCTGAAGGCCGCGAGCAAGTCGGTGGAGCAGCTGCTCGATCTGCGCGGCGGGTCGCTGGCGCTGGCCGAGGCGGGCGCGGTGTACCGGGAGCGGGGGTGGCGGGAGGACGCGGCCGCGTCGCTGGCCGAGGCCGCCGCGTACGCCTCGACGCCGGTCCAGAAGGCGGACTGCCTGCGGGAGTTGGGGGACCTGGCGTGGGACCGGGGCGAGCCCGCTGAGGCGCTGGCGCAGTACGAGGCGGCGCTGCGCACGGATCCGGGTGCGACCTCCGCACTGGCCGGCAAGGCCCGCGCGGAGCTCGCGCTCGGCCGCGCCGTGGCCGCGCGGCACGACTACGCGACGGCGGTGGCCCGGCTGCCCCGGCCCGAATACATCCTGGAACTGGGCGAGTTGTACGAGTCGCAGGGGCTCGGCGCCGATGCCCGCGCCCAGTACGAGCGGCTGCGCGTCCGGGCCGCCGCCGACGACGGGCACGGCGTGAGCGACACGCTCGTCCTCGCCCGCTTCGAGACCGACCACGGCTCGCCCGAGGCGGCGGTGGAGCGGCTGCGGGCCGAGTGGAAGCGCGCGCCGAGTGCGGCGGTGGCGGATGCGCTGGGGTGGGCGCTGTACCGTTCCGGGGACGTGGAGGAGGCGCTGGGGTACGCGAAGAAGGCGGCGGAGAAGGGCGCGCGCACGGCCGCGTCCTCGTACCACCGGGGCCTGATGGAGCGCGACTTGGGCCAGTCGGGCCCGGCCCGCCGCGACCTGGACGAGTCCCTGCGCACCAACCCGTACTTCTCGGCCCTGGCGGCGCCGAAGGCGCGCGAAGCGCTGGAGGCGCTGGGGGATTTGCCGGAGGGTGGGCCGAAGGACATGTACGGGTCCGTGCCGGATGCGCCGTCGGGGTCGTCGGGATCGTCTGCGTCGGGCAACACGGGCTCGGGATCGAGCTCGCAGAAGCCGACGGCACCGGGCAAGCCCTCCAGGCGCAAGCCCTGAATTCCCCCACCCCGCCCCTTCCCGAAACTCTCCGAGGGATCTGGGCGGCCGCGGACCGTGCCCTGGGTCGCTCGCGCCCACGCGGCGGAGCCGCAAATCGATACAGCCCCGCGCCCCTAGGAGGGCCCGAAGGGCCCATCAAGGGGCGCGGGGAACTGCGCGACAAGCTCCCACCGGCGGCCAGCCGAAACGACACCCGCCGGAGGCTTTCGGGAAGGGGTGGGGTGGGGAAGCGCCCGCCGCAGGCGCAATCGCCCGCAGACGTACTGCGACCCCCACGGGTCAGGTCCGTGGGGGCCGCAGGGTCTTGACCGTAACTCAAGTACCGTAAGCGCAGGGCAAGTTACGGGTCACAGGTTCCCGCGCTTCTCCTGCTCCCGCTCGATCGCCTCGAAGAGCGCCTTGAAGTTGCCCTTTCCGAAGCCCATCGAACCATGGCGTTCGATCATCTCGAAGAAGACCGTCGGGCGGTCCTGGACCGGCTTGGTGAAGATCTGGAGAAGGTAGCCGTCCTCGTCGCGGTCGACGAGGATCTTCAGCTCGCGCAGGGTCTCGACGGGCACGCGGGTCTCGCCCGCCCACTCGCCGAGCGTGTCGTAGTACGAGTCCGGGGTGTCCAGGAACGCCACACCCGCGGCCCGCATCGCACGCACGGTCGCGACGATGTCGTTCGTGGCGAGCGCGATGTGCTGGACGCCCGCGCCGCCGTAGAACTCCAGGTACTCGTCGATCTGGGACTTCTTCTTGGCGATGGCCGGCTCGTTGATCGGGAACTTCACCTTCAGGGTCCCGTCGGCCACCACCTTCGACATCAGCGCCGAGTACTCCGTCGCGATGTCGTCGCCCACGAACTCCTTCATGTTCGTGAAGCCCATGACCTTGTTGTAGAACGCCACCCACTCGTTCATCCTGCCGAGCTCGACGTTGCCCACGCAGTGGTCGATGGCCTGGAAGGTGCGCTTGGCCGGGGGCTCGACGATCGGGGCGGCCGCGACGAAGCCGGGCAGGTACGGGCCGGTGTAGCCGGACCGGTCGACCAGGGTGTGCCGGGTCTTGCCGTACGTGGCGATCGCGGCCAGCACGACCGTGCCGTGCTCGTCCTTGACCTCGTACGGCTCGGTGAGGCCGGTCGCACCCTGCTCGGTGGCGTACTTGTACGCGGCACGGGCGTCCGGGACCTCGATGGCCAGGTCGACGACGCCGTCACCGTGCTCGGCGACGTGGTCGGCCAGGAAGCGGCCGTGGTCGGTGGCCGCCTTGATGACGGAGGTGAACACGAACCGGGCGGCGCCGTTCGTCAGGACGTACGAGGCGGTCTCGCGGGTGCCGTTCTCCGGTCCGGAGTAGGCGACCAGCTTCATGCCGAAGGCGGTCGAGTAATAGTGCGCGGCCTGCTTGGCGTTGCCCACGGCGAAGACGACCGCGTCCATTCCCTTCACCGGGAAGGGGTCGGCCTGCCGCGCGGTGTCGGGCGTGTGATCGATGGTCTCAGTCATAGCGGCAGGCTCCCCCCGTACCGCAAGGTGCGCAATAGTTTGTGTATCCACTGGTCATACTGACCAGCGACTGGCCAGTATGAGCGGGCGTTCTGTACATCATGACCATCCGGAGGGCGTCATGGCGATCGATCATCTGGACGGGCGGCTCATCGTGCTGCTGGCGAGGGAGCCGCGTATCGGGGTCCTTGAGGCGTCCCGGCGCCTCGGGGTGGCGCGCGGCACCGTCCAGGCGCGGCTCGACCGGCTTCAGTCGAATGGAGTCATCCGGGGATTCGGCCCGGACGTCGACCCGGCGGCGCTCGGCTACCCCGTCACCGCGTTCGCGACCCTGGAGATCAAACAGGGCCAGGGCGCCGACGTACGGGCGCACTTGGCCACCGTGCCGGAGGTCCTGGAACTGCACACCACCACCGGCCACGGCGACATGCTCTGCCGTCTGGTGGCCCGCTCCAACGCCGATCTCCAGCGGGTGATCGACCGGGTCGTCGGTTTTGATGGCATCGTCCGGGCCTCCACGGCGATCGTCATGGAGAACCCCGTTCCGCTGCGGTTCATCCCGCTGGTGGAGCAGGCAGCGGAGGACTCCGTCAGAGGCTGAGGGGAGGTGAGCGCGCGTGAGCTTCTGGAGCTATCTGTCCAGCCGCCACCAGCAGCTGCTCACCGACGCCTTCCAGCACGCGAGCGCCGTCTTCCAGTGCATGGTGATCGCGACCGTGCTCGGGGTCCTGATCGGCGTGCTCACGTATCGCAGCGGCTGGGCGGGCACGCTCGCCGTCACCTCCACCTCGACGGTCCTCACCATCCCCTCGCTCGCCCTGATCGGCCTGCTGATCCCGCTGGTGGGGCTCGGGGTCGCGCCCACGGTCATCTCGCTGACGCTGTACGGGCTGCTGCCGATCGTCCGCAACGCGATCGTCGGCCTGCGCGGGGTGGACCCCGCGCTGGTGGACGCGGCCAAGGGCATCGGGATGTCCCGGCCCGCCCGGCTCGTACGGGTCGAACTCCCGCTGGCCTGGCCGCCGATCCTCACCGGGATCAGGGTGTCGACCCAGATGCTGATGGGCATCGCCGCGGTCGCCGCGTACGCCTCGGGCCCCGGGCTCGGCAACGAGATCTTCCGCGGTATCGCCTCGCTCGGCAGCGCCAACGCGATCAACCAGGTGCTCGCGGGCACGCTCGGGATCGTGGTGCTCGCGCTGCTCTTCGACGCCGTGTACGTCCTGATCGGCCGACTGACCATCCCCAGGGGGATCCGTGCCTGAGCCGTCCGAGACCACCGAAGCCAGTACGTCCGGCGCCTCCATCGAGCTGGAGAACCTGACCAAGCGCTATCCGGGCAACCCGAACCCGTCCGTGGACAACGTCAGCATGGAGATCAAGGCGGGCGAGACCGTGATCTTCGTGGGGCCGTCCGGCTGCGGTAAGTCGACGACGCTCAAGATGATCAATCGGTTGATCGAACCGTCGTCCGGTCGCATCCGGATCAACGACGAGGACGTCACCCGCATCGACCCGGTGAAGCTGCGCCGCAAGGTCGGCTACGCCATCCAGTCCTCCGGGCTCTTCCCGCACATGACGGTCGCCGAGAACATCGCCCTCGTGCCGAAGATGGTCGGCTGGTCGAAGTCGAAGGTGAAGGACCGGGTGGAGGAGATGCTCGACCTGGTCGGGCTCGACCCGCGCGAGTTCCACGGCCGCTATCCGCGCCAGCTCTCCGGCGGCCAGCAGCAACGGGTGGGCGTGGCAAGGGCGTTGGCGGCCGATCCGCCCGTGCTGCTGATGGACGAGCCGTTCGGCGCGGTGGACCCGATCACCCGGGACCACCTCCAGGACGAACTCATCCGGCTCCAGCACGAGTTGCACAAGACCATCGTCTTCGTCACCCATGACTTCGACGAGGCGATCAAGCTGGGCGATCGGATCGCCGTACTGCGTGAGCGTTCGCACATCGCCCAGTTCGACACCCCGGAGGCGATCCTCACCAACCCGGCCGACGACTTCGTGTCGGGATTCGTCGGGGCGGGCGCCGCGCTCAAGCGCCTGAACCTCACGCGCGTACGGGATGTGGAGATGGCCGACGTGCCGACCGTCACCGTCGACGATCCGCTCCAGTCGATCTTCAACAAGCTCCGCAGCGGCCCCCACAACGAGCTCCTGATGCTGGACCGGCGCGCACGCCCGTACAAATGGCTGCGGCGCGGCGACCTCATGCGCGCCAAGGGGTCGCTCGCGCGGGCCGGGCAGCTGGTGCACGACACGGTGACCCGGGACGCGACCCTGCACGACGCCCTGGAGGCTGTGCTCATCGACTCCGGCGGGCGGGTCGCGGTGACCGGGCGGCGCGGCGAGTACATCGGCGTCGTCGACATGGAGACCCTGATGAACTCCGTGCACGAACTCCTGGAGGCCGACCGCCTCGCCGCCATCGAGCACCAGCACGACCTGGAGGAGACCCGCCACCAGCTGACCGAGCAGGAGCTGGAGGGGGCGGACGGCGGTGCGGACGGATGAGCACCGCACCCGAACGCCCGCCGGGCGAGCACGACGTACGGGGCCACTCCTTCCGTGACGAGGAGGAAGAACCGGCCCCGCCGCCCGCGCCGCCGCCCCGCCGGATCACCTGGCAGAAACTGGTGTTCCTGCCGGCGGTCCTGGCCGTGGTCCTGCTGATCACCTTCCTCTGGATCACCAACGTCCACCTGGACTCGATCGCCAAGAACTCCCTGGACAACGGAAACGTCCAACTCCGGCTCTGGCAGCACGTGAAGCTGACCGCGATCTCCACCTTCTGGGTGCTGCTCGTCGCGATCCCGCTCGGCATCGCGCTGACCCGGCGCGGGCTGAGCCGGGCCGCCCCGCTGGTCACGGCCGTCGCCAACATCGGCCAGGCGACCCCGGCGATCGGACTGCTCGCCCTGCTGGTGATCTGGCTCGGGATCGGCCCGTCGACGGCGATCGTCGGCATGGTGATCTACGCGGTGCTGCCGGTGCTCTCCAACACGGTGGCGGGCCTGCGCGCGATCGACCCGCAGCTGGTGGAGGCCTCGCGCGGCATCGGGATGTCCGCGCTCGGCACCCTGGCCAGGGTCGAACTGCCGCTCGCCGTCCCGCTGATCCTCGCGGGCGTACGCACGGCGCTCGTCCTCAACGTCGGCACGGCCACCCTCGCCACCTTCGGCGGCGGTGGCGGCCTCGGCGACCTGATCACCTCGGGCGTCCAGACCCAGCGCATGCCGGTCCTGGTCCTCGGATCGGTCCTCACCGTCGCCCTCGCCCTCCTGGTGGACTGGCTGGCGTCCCTGGCCGAGGTGGCGCTGACACCGCGCGGGCTGGAGGTGGGGTGATGGATCACGTACGTACGAGACGGGCGGCGGGAGCTCTGGTCCTGCTGGCGGTCCTCCCCGCCGGCTGCGGGCTGAAGAGCGGGTCGCCGATGGTGGACGACGTGAAGCCCGGCTCGATCGGCCAGGGCCACCCCCTCAAGGGCGCCTCCCTGACGGTCACTTCGAAGAACTTCAGCGAGAACATCGTCCTCGGCCAGATGGCCGGTCTGGTCTTCAAGGCGGCCGGGGCGGACGTCGTCGACCGTACGAACCTGCCCGGCTCGATCAGCGCGCGCGAGGCGATCACCAAGGGCGACGCGGACGCGATGTACGAGTACACGGGCACCGCGTGGATCACGTATCTCGGCAACAGCAAGCCGATCACCGACCCGCACGCGCAGTGGCAGGCGGTACGGGACGCGGATGTGCGCGGCGGTGTGACCTGGCTGCCGCAGTCGGCGCTCAACAACACGTACGCACTGGCCATCAGCAAGCGGAACAACGCGAAGTACCAGCTCAAGACGTTGTCCGACGTGGCCGCGCTGGCGAAGAAGGACCCGTCGGCGGTGACGGTGTGCGTGGAGAACGAGTTCGCGTCGCGGGACGACGGGCTGCCGGGCATGCAGAAGGCGTACGGGATGTCGATCCCGGCCGGGAACATCCAGAAGATGGACGCCGGGATCATCTACACCCAGGTGTCGAAGTCCAGCTCCTGCCTGCTGGGCGAGGTCTTCACGACGGACGGCCGCATCAAGGCGATGGACCTGGACGTACTGACGGACGACCGCCACTTCTTCCCCAACTACAACGCGGCCCCGGAGCTGCATTCCGCCGCCTTCGCCAAGTACCCGGTGATCGCTGAGTTGTTGAACCCCGTGACCGCCAAGCTGACGACTGCGGTGGCGCAGGACCTCAACGCCAAGGTCGACGTGGACGGCCGGGATCCGCACGACGTGGCGAAGGAGTGGCTGGTGGAGCAGGGGTTCATCCGGAAGGGGTGAGCAGCGCGGCGGGCGCGCGTCCGCAGGGCTGCCCAAAGGGTTCCTTGCAAAGAAACCCTTGCAATGCTTCCTTTGCAAGGTTACGGTCCCGGCATGACGGAATCCCCGAGCCCCCAGCCCCGCGAGCGCATGCTCGACGCGCGGGCACTTCGCGGTCTGGCCCATCCCCTGCGCATCCGCCTGCTCGGCACGCTGCGGCACGACGGGCCCGCCACCGCGTCCCAACTGGCCGAGAAACTCGGCGAGTCCAGCGGGGCTACCAGCTACCACCTGCGCCAGCTCGCCGCCCACGGCTTCGTCGAGGACGACCCCGAGCGCGGCAAGGGCCGCGAGCGCTGGTGGAAGGCGGCGCACGGCGGCACCAGCATGCGCGACGACCTGCGCACCAGCTCCGACCCCGAGGTGCGCGGCGCCGCCGACCTCTTCCTGCACGAGGTCGCCACCATCCACACCCAGGAGCTGTCGACCTGGCTGGGCACCTCGCGGGACTGGTCCGAGGACTGGACCCTCAGCTCGGACCTGAGCGACTTCACGCTGCGGCTCACCGCCGAGCAGCTGCGCGAGCTGACCGAGAAGGCGCACAAGCTGGTCGAGAGCTACTACGACCTGCCGCACTCCGACGACGAGGACACCGCACAGGTCCGCGTCCACCTGCACGCCTTCCCGCGCAGGAGCCTCTGACCATGGGCGACAACGGGGGAATTCAAGGGAGCCGGATACCGCTGGCGGCCGTGCTGAGCGCCAACACCATTTCCACGGCGGGCAGTTCGCTGACGCTGATCGGCGTCCCGTGGTTCGTGCTCCAGACCACCGGGAGCGCCGGGCGGGCCGGGGTCGTGGCGTTCTGCGCGACCCTGCCGATCGTCGTCTCGGCGGTGATCGGCGGCCCGGTGATCGACCGGCTCGGGCGGCGGCGGGTGAGCGTCGGCTCCGATCTGGTCTGCGCGCTCGCGATCGGCGCGATCCCGCTGCTGCACTACGCCGGCGCGCTCCACTTCTGGATGCTGTGCGCCCTGATGGCGCTCCAAGGACTGGCCGCCACCCCCGGCCGTACCGCCCGCTATGTCCTGGTCCCCGACCTCGCCGAGCGCGCCGGTACGACCCTGACCCGTGCCGCGAGCCTCTTCGACGCGGTGTCGCGCGGGGCGCGGATGACGGGGGCGGCGCTGGCGGGAGTGCTGATCGCGTGGGTGGGCGCGGAGTCCGTACTGCTCCTGGACGCGCTGACGTTCGGCGCGTCCGCGCTGCTCGTCGCCCTCGGGATCCGGGGCATCCGCACGGCCGACCCGGCACGGGACGCGGCGCCGGTCTCCCTGGCCACCTACAAGGCCGAACTCCGCGAGGGATACGCCTACTTGCTCCGCACCCCGCTGCTCCTCGGGGTCGTCCTGATGGTGATGATCACCAACGGTCTCGACCAGGGCTGGAACGCGGTCCTGCTGCCCGTGCACGCCGAACAGGAACTCGGCGGTGCCACCCAACTCGGCCTGCTCACCGCCGCGTTCGGCGCGGGCGGCCTGCTCGGGGCGCTGCTGTACGGGGTGGTGGGCCACCGCTTCCCCAGGCGCGCGGTGTTCACGGCGAGCTTCCTGCTGTGCGGCGCGCCCCGCTTCGTCGTCGCCGCGCTGACCGGTTCGACACTGCCGCTCGCCGTGACGATGGCGCTCGGCGGGATCGCGGGCGGGATGCTCAACCCGATCCTGACGACGGTGATCTACGAACGCGTCCCGCAGGAGCTGCGCAGCCGCGTCTCCGGGGCGATGACCGCGGGCTGCGAGGCGACGATGCCGATCGGCGGCCTCGGCGCGGGGCTCCTGGTCGACGGCGCGGGGGTGCGGACGGCGCTGCTCGTGGTGGGCGGGCTGTATCTGGCGACGACACTGAGCCCGCTGGTGTTCCCGGTATGGCGGACCATGGACGTACAACTACCGGATGGAAACCGGCAGTTGAGACCTTCGGAGACCCCCGTCAGCAGCTAGGGACGTCCCCGCCCTTGTCCAGGGCCTTGAGGGACGACACCGCGCCCGACAGGGTCGTGACGGGGATCAGCCGCAGCCCGTGGGGCAGCTCGGCCTTGGCGTCGGAGCACTCGGCCTTCGGTACGAGGAAGACGGTCGCCCCGTCCCGCCGGGCCGCCTGCGTCTTGAGCGAGACGCCGCCGACCGCGCCGACGGTGCCGTCGGCGTCGATCGTGCCCGTACCGGCGATGACCCTGCCGCCGGTGAGCTCGCCGCCGGAGCCGTTGCCGTCGAGCTTGTCGATGATGCCGAGCGAGAAGAGCAGCCCGGCGCTGGGGCCGCCGACGTCGGCGAGGTTGAGGGAGACCTTGACCTGGCCGGCATTGAGGTGGAGCTGGTTCAGGGCGGCCGCGGTGGCGCTGTCCTGGGACTGCTTCATCTCGGCCTGGTTGTGCGCGGCGATCTGCTTGTCGCTGCCGCCGCTCGGATAGACCGAGTCGTGCGGCATGACGGCCCGGTCGGTGCGGAACCACGCCCGTACGACGTCCGAGAGCCCGACCTCGGCGGACGGCCCGGTCGCCTCGATGGTCGTCATGCGCAGCTCACCGGTGGTGTGCCGGGCCGGTCTGCCCTGGATGGTGATCACCGGGGTGCCATTGTCGTCGCCGAGCACGTTCGCGGTCAGCCCCGGCTGCGCCACCGAGAACGGCAGCGGCGCGAAGCCGGCGACGGCCAGCAGCGCCACGACGGGGGCGGAGCCGATGGCGAGGTTGCGGAGGCGTGAGTGACGGGGGTGCACGGATCCAATGTATCGGGCGAGGTCCGACGGCTACGGGGGCCGGGGGCGCGGGCCCGATTCGGGGCCGGGTGCGAGCCGGGACCGGGGCTCGGCTCACACCGGAGCCGGGACCGGGGCTCGGCTCGATCACCGCGACACGCCCCGGCCCCCGCCCTCACCGCAGCGCGTCCGCCACCTCCCGGGCCGCGTCCACCACTCTGGGGCCGACCCGCTCGGGCACCGCGTCCGCGAGCATCACCACGCCGACGCTTCCCTCTATGCCGGTCACCCCGACCAGGGGCGCGGCGGCGCCGCTGGCCCCGGCCTCCAGTTCGCCGTGGGTGAGGGTGAAGCCAGGGTCGACGAGGCCGCCGGCCTGGCGGGCGGAGAGGATGGCCCGGCCCGCCGCGCCCCGGTCGAGGGGGTGGCGGAACCCGGCCCGGTACGCCACGTGGTAGTCGGTCCAGGTCGGCTCGACGACCGCGACGGCGAGTGCGTCGGACCCGTCGACCAAGGTCAGGTGCGCGGTCGCCCCGATGTCCTCGGCGAGCGAGCGCAGCGCGGGCAGGGCCGCTTCCCGTACGAGCGGATGGACCTGCCTGCCGAGCCGCAGGACCCCGAGTCCTACCCGGGCGCGGCCGCCGAGGTCACGTCGTACGAGGGCGTGCTGTTCCAGTGTGGCGAGCAGACGGTAGACCACCGTCCGGTTGACGCCGAGTTTGTTGGACAACTCGGTGACGGTCAGGCCGTGGTCGGTGTCGGCGAGCAGCTTGAGGACACGCAGTCCCCGGTCGAGCGTCTGGGAGGTCTCCGCGGTCACGACGCCCACTCCTTATGGTGAGTCGTCGGCGGCTCTCTGCGGGAATCGCGACACCGGTCCCGCGGCGACGCGCACAGAGGCCGCCGGCAGGCCATGGCACCGGCTGCGCTCCGCGGCGGCGCTGCCACGGGGCGTTTGCATGGCGGGACAGTAGCGATCGGTCCCGCTCAGCGGAAGCCCTCGTCCAGAATCCGGGCGCGACCTTTGACAAGCCGGGGTTTTGATCCCGGTTCGGGACCAAAGTCCAGGGCGCGCGGGACCTTGGTCCGCGCGGGGGACTTTGCCTTCCCATTACTGTTGGGAGGTGTGCGGGGGCCGACCGTGGGGGCCGGACCCTCGCTTCCACCCCCGTCCCCACGGGTGAAGTGGGCGGGGCCCGGAGTCGCACCCGGGCCCCGCCATCACCACGAACTGCTTTTGGGCGTACGGGAGTCAACCCCGGCCCGTCACTTCATCCGGGTGGCCCACTCCTGCACCTTCTTGATCCGCTCGCGGATCTGCCCGGCCGTGGCCTCGGCGCTCGGCGGGCCGCCGCAGACACGCCGCAGCTCGGTGTGGATGACGCCGTGCGGCTTGCCGCTCTGGTGGACGTACGCGCCGACCATCGTGTTCAACTGCTTGCGCAGCTCCAGGAGTTCCTTGTGGGAGACCACGGGCCGGCGCTCGGCGGGGATCTCCAGCAGATCGGCCTGCTCGGCCGGCTTCTGCCGACTGTGCGCGATCTGCCGCGCCTGCCGCTTCTGGAGCAGCAGCTGCACCTGATCGGGTTCAAGAAGCCCAGGAATACCGAGATAATCCTGCTCTTCCTCACTCCCCGGGTGGGCCTGCATGCCGAACTCGGCGCCGTCGTACAGGACCCGGTCGAAGACGGCGTCGGACTCCAGGGCCTCGAAGGGGAGCATGTCCTGCTCGCCGGTGTCCTCGTCCTGCTGCTTCTCCGCCTCGGCGAGAAGCTTGTCCTCTTCGGCGTACGGGTCCTCTTCCCCGTCCTTCTTCGGCTTGTCGAGCACGTGGTCGCGCTCGACCTCCATCTCGGTGGCGAAGCCGAGGAGGGTGGGGATGGTGGGCACGAAGACGGAGGCGGTCTCGCCGCGCCGCCGCGACCGTACGAAACGGCCGACGGCCTGGGCGAAGAAGAGGGGCGTGGAGATGGTGGTGGCGTAGACGCCGACGGCGAGGCGGGGAACGTCGACGCCTTCGGACACCATGCGGACGGCGACCATCCAGCGGGAGTCGTTGGCGCTGAACTCGTCGATCTTCTTGGAGGCCCCGTTGTCGTCGGAGAGGACGACGGTGGCCTTGTTGCCGGTGATCTCCCGGATGAGCTTGGCGTAGGCGCGGGCGGAGTCCTGGTCGGAGGCGATGACGAGGGCGCCGGCGTCCGGGATGCCCTTGCGGACTTCGGTGAGGCGCTGGTCGGCGGCGCGCAGCACGTTCGGCATCCAGTCGCCGCGCGGGTCGAGCGCCGTGCGCCAGGCCTGCGAGATGGCGTCCTTGGTCAGCGGCTCCCCGAGCCGCGCCTCGATCTCGTCACCGGCCTTGGTGCGCCAGCGCATGTTGCCGCTGTAGGAGAGGAAGATGACGGGCCGCACGACGCCGTCGCCGAGGGCGTTGCCGTAGCCGTAGGTGTAGTCGGCGGAGGAGCGCCGAATCCCGTCATTGCCTTCTTCATACGTGACGAAGGGGATGGGATTGGTGTCGGAGCGGAAGGGGGTACCGGTGAGGGCGAGGCGCCGGGTGGCCGGATCAAAGGCTTCGAGGCAAGCCTCACCCCAGGACTTCGAATCACCGGCATGGTGGATCTCATCCAGGATGACGAGGGTCTTGCGCTGCTCGCACCGGTTGCGGTGGAGCATGGGGCGCACGCCGACACCGGCGTACGTCACGGCGACCCCGTGGTAGTCCTTGCTCAACGGCCCCGCGCTGTAGTCCGGGTCGAGCCGGATGCCTATCCGCGCCGCCGCCTCCGCCCACTGCTTCTTCAGGTGCTCGGTCGGCGCGACGACGGTGATCTGCTGCACGACATGGTGGTGCAGCAGCCACGACGCGAGCGTCAGCGCGAACGTCGTCTTGCCGGCGCCGGGCGTGGCGACGGCGAGGAAGTCGCGGGGCTGCTCCTGGACGTACTTCTCCAGCGCCCCCTGCTGCCAGGCACGCAGCTTGTTGGCCGTACCCCAGGGGGCGCGGCCGGGAAAGGCGGGTGAGAGGTGGTGGGAGGCGGTAGTAGTCACGGTCTCCGGTTCGTGCGGTCGGGGGCGGCGGGGCGGTTGTCGCGGGCCGGTTGTTACGTACGACAACCGGGCCACCTTACCGGTGGGGCGGTCTTGATCCGGGGTCGGCGGGGCGGGTGGGGGGCGGGGTGAGAGCGGGTTCACAACGGCGGGGCGGTCCCCCACCCCGCCCCTTCCCGAAAGCCCTGGGCGGGCGGCCGGGTGCGTTTGCCTGCGAGCCGGTGGGGGCTGGTCGCGCAGTTCCCCGCGCCCCTGAATGGGCCCTTCGGGCCCTCCTTTGATGGGCCCGAAGGGCCCTCTGAGGGGCGCGGGGAACTGCGCGAGCAACCCAGCACGATCCGCAGACGAACGGGGGGTCCGGGGCGGAGCCCCGCTCACCCACCCACCCCAGCGGGGTGCAGGGGCCGCAGGCCCCGCGAAGGGGTCCGGGGGCGTAGCCCCCGGGTGACCGCCCTCACTCCCACCCGCCCCCGGCAGGGTTCAGGGAAGGGGCGGGGTGGGGGAACTCAACCGCAGCCCCACCCACGCCCCCACCAACGCCACCCCCGCAATCGGCAGAAACACCACCGCAAACGCCCCACCATGCCCCGCGGCCCCAGCGGACGCAGACGCCACCACGTCATGAGCACCCCCCACAGCCCCACCCCCCAGCGCAGCGAACGCCGCCCCACCCCCCGCAAGCAGCAGCACATTCGACAGCCCGTCCGAGATCTGCAGCGCCGCAGAGTTCGCCCCCGCTTCCTCCGGCGCCGACAGCTGAAGCAGCAGCACGCTCGTGGAGGCGATCACCATCCCCATCCCGAAGCACCCCACGCCCCACGCGACCGCCACCACCCACACCGGCACCGCCGGTATCAGCACACTCGGCGCCGACGCGATCGCCGAGGCCACCATCACCATCCCCACCACCATCAGCCGCTCCCGATGCGGCTCGGCCCAGGGCCGGGCCTGTACGTACGAGCCGAGCGCCCACGTCGCCCCGCCCGCCGCCAGCGAGAACCCGGCCATGGTCGGCGACAGCCCCCGCTGCGTCACCAGCATCAACGGTACGAACGACTCGGCCGCGATGAACGACCCCGCCGCGATCCCCCGCAGCAGCACCACCGACGGCAGCCCCCGCGCGGCCCGGTACGTCCCGCGCGGCAACAGCCCGTGCCGCCCCGCGACAGCGGGAACCAGCAGCGCACCGCCCGCCACCGCCGGCACCAGCGACAACCACCGCAGATCCTGCCCCGCGTACTGCAACAGCCCCGCCCCCAGCGAGATCATCAGCGCCAGCCGGATCCGCCGCCGGTCGAACGGCTCGACCGGCGCGTCCGGATCGGCAGGCCCGGAGGCCATCCGGCGTATCGCGGGCAGCGCGAGGGCCAGCGGAAACACGACCAGGACCGGGATCCCGACGAACACCCACCGCCACCCCAGCCGCTCGGTGATCGTCCCCGCCGCGAGCGGCCCGACCACCGACGGCACCACCCAGCTCGCCGCGAACGCCGCCATGATCGCCGGACGCAGCCGCTCCGGATAAGCCCGCCCGACCACGACGTACAGCGCCACGATGACGAGCCCGCCCCCGAGCCCCTGCACGGCGCGCCCACCGATGAACGTCCACATGTTCACCGCGGTCCCCGACAGCAACAGCCCCGCCCCGAACGCGGACACCCCCACCGCGACCGCCCCCAGCGGCCCCCGCCGGTCGGCCCACTGCCCGGCGACGACCATCCCGAACAGGCTGGTCGTGAAGTACGCGGAGAAGGCGAACGCGTACAACGACACCCCGTCCAACTCCCGCGCCGCCACCGGCATCGCGGTCCCGACGGCGGTCGCCTCGAAGGCGATGAGCAGTACGACGGAGATGGTCCCGATGCTGAGCGCCCGATGCGTTTTGCCCAGCACGCCGTCAAAACGCGGCGCGGGAACTCCACGATCCAGGGCTTCGACTTCGACGTGGGTGTCAGGGGATTCAAGGGCACTCATGGCCCCAGAGTAAGAGGCAACAGCGCGAATGACCCCTGTCAAAAGAAGGTACGTCGGCTCAGCATTTGGTCGTACGCCCCACGGACCACTCCCCCACCACATGAACGCAACATGGCAGTCCTGTTGCACCCCACCGCCGCACCTTCCCCCGCCCGCCCCCACCCCCTACGGTCAAAGAAGTCAGCACACGGCCGTGTGCCCGAGTGGCTCAGGGGCTCGCCTGCAAAGCGAGTAACGCGGGTTCAATTCCCGCCACGGCCTCCATATGGCGCGAGCGCGCTATTTCCTGCCGCACTCCAGTTCACCATGCACGTACCGCGCGAGATCATCGACCATGGATTTCAGCGCGGTGCGGCTCGCCTCCGCATCGGGCGCGCGATGCGCCTCGATCCGGAGATGCAGGGTCTGCTCGGCATTGGGGTCCCACGCGGTCGCCGGTCGGCGGAATGCGGAGCGGTCGCAGGTGACGTACTGATTCGCTTCCGTGCGCGTGACGACGGCTGGCTTACCAACCTTCGCCGCATCGAGACCGGCGCCTTCCCATTTACCGCTGGACTCACCCCATTTGTCCCTGGAACGTTCCACGGTGACGCCGACCAACGGGCCGTCCTTGGCGGCCACAGTGCACGTCGCCGCCCGGGCGTTCGGGTAGACGATTCGGACGCTTTGATTCTGCCGATACGTGACGTCGGAGCCCTTGTCGACCAGCGCCCGTAGGTCCTCCGGACCGAACACGCCCCAGCAGGCGGCCTTGGGGATGTCCGGTGCGGACGCACCACACCCGGAGGTGAACATCAGGGCTATCGGCGCGACGACCACGATCATGGGAGCAAGGCGCCGCCTGCGGCGATCAGCCACGAGCGGCCAGTTTCCGCGTAGCTCCGACAGTGTGCGCGACAGATGCTTCGGTGGATGCGGCTCCGGCCAGATTGTCGATGTTCGTCTGACTCATTCCTGACCCCTTGCAGGCCGATCGGACCGCCGCCTCCGCAGAACTCTTCGCGGCGGTCTGCGCCCCGAGGTACCCGTCGGCGGCTTCCCTTCGGGCTTCATCGGTGGTGTCCTTCTTGGCGCTCTCAAGGGCGGCCTCGTTGACGTCGTCTTTAATCCACTCGACGACATCGCCACCGACAGGGAGCATTTCGATGTATTTGCTGCCTGCCATATCAATGATGCGATCGCTCCACTTCAACTTGTTCTCGACCGCCTTGTTGAATGCCTCATCGTCGGCGGAATGCTGATCGTGCACGGCCTCGGCTCGGGCCTCCGACATGATTCCGGCAACCACACCGCCTGGATGCACTGCGTTTCGTACAGCCTGATCCAGCTCGTCATACTGAGCCCGATGTTCGACAACGCTGTGCACCAAGGTGGTGGTGTACGCCTGCTGGGCAGTCTTCATCGCCCCATAGGCGTCCGGGTCCTGCGCGACGGCTCCCAGGAAGTCCTGAAGTTGCCGGGCTTGAAATGCGGCGGGATGCCCGAACGTATGGTGCAGTCGGGCACCGTTCTCAATGGATTTCTGCATGTCCGGCATGTACTCGGCCGCCATGTTCCCGAAGTTCCCTGCCATACCGGTCAGCTGACCGGGCAGCCCGTCATCGCCGTCCTCCAGCAGCTGGGGATCGTCGCCGACCTTCGCCACCACCCGCTCCATAACCTTCGCCATCGCCTCGGTGTGCTCCACCGGACTCGCGTGGGTGTCCCCCGCGACCCGTCCCGTAACCGCCGCCTCCAGCGCGTTGCCGGTCGCGGTCTGGAGCGGAGTGGGAAGGGGGCCATCAGTAGGCGCGTTGTCGAACCAGTCCGCTGTGGGCTTGCGGGCGAGGGCGTAGTCGACCATTCCCTGGGGGCGCCCCTGGTCACCGGAGACCGGCTCGTCGTCGGTGGTGACGATCCCGTCCCCGTTGCTGTCCTCGCGTACGGGCTCGTTGAAGAAGGCCGCGGACGCCTGCGGGTTGTGGCCCATGGCCTGCATCAGGCCGGTCATGGGGTCGAAGCCGCGGCCGCCGCCCTTGTCGAGGTTGAAGGCCATCGCCTGGGCCGTGGGCAGGTTCCCTTCCCAGATGCCCGGGTCCTGGTGCTCCATCCCGACCATGTCGCGCCCGATGGGGACGAGGAACTCCTTGTCGTACCGGCCGTGCCGCAACAACGCACCCAGCGCCTGGTACCCGTACACCTTCGCGCCGATGCTCGTGACCCCGGGGATATCGATGCGCTTGTGGCCCGCCCGCATCATGTCGAGGGTCCAGGTGCCATCGAGGTGGCCGCGCGCCTTCGGATCCGTAGCGGCGGCCAGCATCTCGCCCATGTCGTCCTGGAGACCGTGCACCATCGCGACCCTGTCCCGCCCGGCCGCGCCGAGGCCCGTCGCGTCCAGGGACATCTTCGTGTACAGCTCAAGCGTGCCGTCCGCGCCCAGCCGACGGTAGAAGGCGGTGGCGAACTCCGGATCCTTCGCGTTGTCGTGCACGAGCTCCTGGAGTTGGCGAAGGGCCTCGGCGTTACGCGCGACGCCCCCAACTCCCGTTGCTTTACCGGCCAGTTCGACGGCCCGAGCCGCCTTCTCGTCCTCCAGTCCGCTGTACTTCGGCGCGGCGAAGTCGCGCTCGCCCCCGCCGTTCGCCGCCAGCGCCCGCCGTAACGACTCGTCCGCCTCGCCACACTCCTCCACGATCGCCTTGATACGGCGCTGCCATTGCGCGACGGCGTCGTTGTCCTGCCGCCTCACATCGATGGAGACGCCCGGCGCCGCGTGCCGGGCGGCGTACTCGCCGGAGACGGAGTAGCGGGTGGTGACGTGTCCACGGGCGTCGACGACGATGCCCGCCTTCTCCGACCCGTCGACGAGGGTCCGTAACTCGTCCCTGGCCCGCTTGAACGCCTCGCATCCGTCGGCCAGTACGGCATGAATCCCCTTGGCCTGCGCCGCCGCGTCCTCGAACTCCTTGGCCGTCTTGCCGATGAACTGCCGACTGACGCCCGCGTTCACTCCCGCCCAGTCCGCCTTGTCGGCATGCGCCTTCAGGCCCTTACGAGCCTCCTCGGCGAGGGTCTTGAGCCGGGTGGCCATCTCGGACCAGTCGTCGACGGCAGCCTTGAGCTGGTCGACGGGGGCGTTGGTGACGTCTTCGTAAGTGAGCATGTATGTACGTGAATTCCCGAGTTCCTGAAGTCCCTTTGCGCTCCCGCTACTTCAAGTACGCGTTGATCCGCGACACCGCGAGCAGTTCGCCGCCGATGTGCTCGTCGTCCTTGGCGTGCGCGGCCATCGAGTAGTCGAGGTGATTGGAGATCTGCGCGCACGCGTCGCGGAGCGTCCTGAGCTGGCTGTCCCATTTGTCGCGGACTCTCGCCAGCTCCGCGCCGCACGCGAAGTTACGGGTGGTGAGGGCGGTGGCCGCGGTGTGGGTGGACTCGTGGGCGTGGTGGCCGTCGCGTTTGAGGCTGTCGTGGAGCTTGTACGCGTCCCCGCCGACGACGCCCAGGTCGTCGCGCCGCACGATGAGATCGGTGGCGCGGTCCGTGTGTCGGTCACCCGCGCCGTTCAAGCGCATTGCGGCGTTCGCAGCCGCATTGGCGTGCGCCTGACGCCACTCTTCCTCGAACGACATACGGGTCCCCCGCTCGCCGACCTCCAGGACAGGTCTTTACCGTTTCCATACGGTAGGGAGGGGCAGGGGTTCGCGCCAGCACACGGTCCGGCTATGGGAGTTCATGGCCGTTTCGTCCCACCTGAATGGCTGGGACGGGGGTGGCGGGTTGACCGGTCGCCGACGGCTGTTGCCCGTGGCCGTGATGTACCCAGCTGCTTTATGCCGTACGGCGTCGCGACCGTACGAGCAGTACGGCCACGGCCGCGACCACTATCCCCGCCGCGCCCACGCCGACCCAGAGGCCGGTGTTGCTTCCCCCACCCGACCCGGAATCCGAGGCGGCCGTGGCGGGCGCGGGCTTGCCCGAGGTGGACGGGGACGGGGAGGCGGGGGCGGCCGGGGAGGGCGAGTTGGCCGCCGCGAGGTCGGGCAGCGGCCACTCGTTCGCCGGGCCCGGGTCGCCGGGGGTCTTCAGCGCGATACGGGGGCGGACGACCCCGTACCCGATGTAGTCACTGCGCTTGTCCCCGTTCTTGGGGCCGCCTGCGGTGTTGAGCATGACGCGGAGGACCTGGTTGTTGGTCCACTGGGGGTATTTGGACCAGATCAGGGCGGCGGAGGCGGAGGCTAGGGCGGTGGCCCCGCTCGTACCGTGTCCGGAGCAGATCTCCGTACCGCCGGTGCACGCACTGACGATCTGTTCGCCTGGAGCCGCGAGATCGACCTGTGAGCCGTGTTCGGACTCCTTGGTCGCCTCGATCTTCTTGTCGACGGCTGCGACGCCCACGACGCCCGGCGTGGCAGCCGGATACTCCAACCGGTTACCCGTGTCCCCGCTATTGCCCGCAGCGGCGAAAACCAAGGCTCCCTTGGTCAAGGCGTACTTCACCGCGCTGGTGAGCTCGTCCGACCCCTCCGGCGCACCTTGCGAAACATTGATCACCTTGGCGCCGTGATCCGTTGCGTAGCGAATGCCCTCGCTCATCTTCTTGACGAACATAGGGACGTCCGCAAGCTTCGACCCCTCATCGGCCTTCGGCAGCCTGACGGGCAGGATCTTCACCCCGGGGGCCAGGCCATATGCGCCATCCGCCGCCGACCTCTTGCCAGTGCCTGCGATCAGGGAGGCCATCGCGGTGCCATGGCCCTTGCTGTCAGTGTGTTCGTCACCGCCCTGCTTCGAAAGATCGAGACCGGGAAGCACCTGACCTTGGAGGTCGGCCAAACTGTCGTCGACGCCGGTATCGACGACAGCGACCGTGACCCCCTTGCCGGTGCTGACCTTCCACATGTCCTCGGCCTGCATCGCATCGAGATGCCACTGCTGCTGACGTACCGATTCGGCATGCGCGGGCGTGGCGGCAACGCCCACCAGCAGCGCCCCAAGGACGACGGACACGGCACGGCCGTGCCTCATTGCTCGATGGCTGCTGGTAGGCATGCGCTTCCTTCGCGGAGGTCAGTCGATTACAGGCGGCACAATACGGCGGTCGCTCTGCTGCCAGGTCTCCTCGTCCTCGGTGAGGTAGTCCGGCCGCTCGCCTTCGCGCTCGTCCCGCCGCCCGGCGGCCCCGTGCATGCCGGGCGGAATCATCCCCCGGCCACCGGACCGACCGGCTCGCGGTTCGCCTTCGGCAGCGCCATTGCGTACGAGACCCGAGCCGCCCTCCGTGAACGGGCGACCGCTCCGGGCGCCGGGCTCGGTGGGGCGACCGCCGACGATGCCGCCGGGCTCGCCCGCCAGCCGACGTCCGCCGGAGAAGCCGGACCGGCTCCCGCCACCGCCGCCCATGTGGCCGCCAGGGCCGTGGGCCATCGGCGGACGGCCCTGAGTGCTCCCCTGGGGCCCCGGGCGCCCCTCTTCTCCGATGACGGTGCTGCGCGGGATGCCGCTCGTCGGCCGACCCTGACCGGGCGGCACGGGGCGGCCACCGACGATGCCGGTCTCTCGCGGCGCGCTCGGCGGCAGGCCGCCCACGGTGCTCCGCCCCGGGAGCGCCGGGCCACGGAGGCCGCCGGTCGTCGCCTGCCGTCCCCCCGGGACACCGGGCTCCGGCAGCCCGTTCTTCCCGCCTCCGGTGAATGTGGGCGGGATCCCAATGGGCGGCATCGGACCGACGTCCGGCCTGCCGACAGTCGGCGGGGCGGGGGTGGTGACCGGACCGGTGGGAGCGACATGAGCGGGCGGCGGCAGTGTTTTGACGCCATCGATCGCCGTACCAACAGGATGGTCAGGTACGTGAGTTGGAGTCGTCGTCAGCCCAGCCGGGGTCACGGTGTGTGGCGTCGCCAAAGTGCTGCGCGTCGTCGCCGAGGGGGTCGAGAGGTGACCGCCGGTCTGCGCAGTCGAAGTCCGGCCCCCTCGGGCAGAGGAGGTCTGGCCACCCTGGACGTACTGCATCCCCTGGCGGTCGTAGTCCGGCGGCACAAACGCCGCCGGCGGCGGCGGAAACACCGGCGGGCGGAGCGCGGCGACCTGCTCGCCCGACTGCACATACACATCCGAGAGCCGCTTCAGCTCGCGGATCGCGTCTTGCCGCTGGCCCTCCATCTTCTGGTTGAGCCCGGCCAGCTTGGTCGACGCGTCGCGCGCCTCCTGCTGGCTGTCGGGGTCGTGGTGGGCCGCGATGAACTCGTTGTGGGTGTCGGTGGCCTGCTGCTTGAGGGCCGGGTCGTACGCCGGGACCGCCGACTTCGCCTGGGTGATGGCGTGGGAGACCGAGGCGAGCCAACCGGAGGCGTCCTGGCTGTACTTGCCGAGCTCCAGCGTGGCCATGGCCGCGTCGTGGCCCCAGTCCGTGAACGCCTTCGCGCCCTCGCCCTGCCAGACCACCCGGCTCATGTGCAGCTTGAGGTCGTCACCGATCTTCGTGATCGTCGTGGACGCCTTCGTCAGCTTCTTGGCCAGGCCGTCCGCGGAGTCGCCCTTCATCCCCTGGACCATGGCCCACATTTCCTGGTGGGACTTGGTCTCGAAGTCCGTACGCTCCACCAGCAGCGCCTTCGGCGCCTCGCCCGGAGCGTCCCCGCCGCCCTGGTCCTTGTTCTCAGCCATCTCGTCGCACCGCCATTCCCCGACTCCCGTCGTCCCCCGTCGCGTACGCGACCATCGCCACGTACGGATACATCAGATCGTGCCGCCCGTCGCGCCCTTGTCCGGCGTGGTCTGCGGCGGCGTGCCCGGCGTCGAGGTCCCCGACGGCCCCGGCCCGTACTCCTGGTACTGCTTCTGCAGCTCACCGCTGATCGCGCGCATCCGGTCACGGACGTCGGCATCCACGCCGTCGTAGCCGTTCTCCGCCGCCAGTACGGCGATGCACAGGCCCTCGATCTGCATGCCCAGCGCCTTGGAGAGCTGGCCGATCCGCTCGTGGACGACCTCGTACGCGCCGTACAGGAAGGCGCTCTCCTTGAAGTCGTCCGGGCCCAGCTCCGACTTGGCGAGGCGGTCGGCGCCGATCTTGGTCGACGAGGCCTCCGACTCGTTCAGCTCGGTGAGCAGCCCGTCGACCCGCTTCTTGAACGTCATCATCGACTCGGCCTCGCGGGCCAGGTCCGCCGCGGCCACCACGGCGGCGCCCGCCGCCGCACCGATGCCCGGCATCAGCCCCAGCACCGGTGCCAGCGCGGTCACCCCGGGCGCGATGTCCCCGCCGTCCCCACCGTTCTGCGCCACAGCCGCCTCCCCGTTTCCCCGTCCCTGTTTCCCCGCGCCTCTAAAAGTAACTGTAGCCAGCACCACTGACACCCGGCAGCCTCCCTCTTCCCTCTGAGTCCATGCACAGGTGGGCTGTTGAGCCGACTGAGCCCCGGGGCTCTTGCGCGGGTGGCCACATCGGTGTTAAGCGCGACCGCATCTTTTTCGGTCAGGCAATGGTTCGCGCTTGCGCAGGCGCGCAGGGCGCACATTACGGTCGTTCTCACAGTCACAGGGGGGGACGCCCGGGCCGGGAGGGCAGAGCTCGCGCCATGTGAGCAGGCAGGCCCGGCAGCGCGTGTACTCAGGGGGAGGGAAGAACCAATGGCGGATGACCTCAACATCTCCGCAAGCGAGCTCAAAGCCTCCGCAGGCGCGGCCGACAGTCTGGTCACCGATCTGCGGCCGATACTGAAGAAGGCGATCGACGACACCGCTGCCGCCGCTGCCTCACTGAAAGCATGGCCGGTCAGGGCCAGGCTGGACGCCACCGGCACCGGCTGGGGCGATGCGCTCACCACGTTGCAGGGGCGGCTGACCGAGCACGCCGAGGGGCTGCGTCTACTCGCCGACCATCACAGCGTCAACGACATACACGTCGGCGACTGCTTCAAGGGCTGGTGACCGCAGCATGTCGGAACTCTTCGCCCAACTGCTCCATCAGAGCTTCGCCGAGCTGGAAGCCGCTGCCGAATCGTGGCGGAATCTCGCCAAGAAGCTGGGTGATACCCAGACGGGCAGTGGGAGGCACGTATCGGGGCCGCTGCACAAGGTCGGTTGGGCCGGTGTCGGCGCCGACTACGGATTCGCTGCACTGGAAGCCACCGAGAGCAAGCTCGGCACGGGGAAGACCGACGCCCAGCTCATCCACGCCGTCCTGAGCGCGCTCAGCACCCGTATGCAGGAATCCCAGCGCAAGTTGCGCAACGCGGTCGCCGACGCGGAGAAGGCCGGGCACAAGGTCCGGGACGACGGCTGGGTGGAGGCGGTGGAAGCGGTCGATCCGAAGTACCACAACGACCCGGACTACCAAGGCGTACAGCAGCAGGCGAACGCCGGACTCGGCGGCTTCCGGGCCCGCATCGACGCGGCTGTTCTGGAAGCCTCGACCGTCTGCACCCAAGCGGCCGAACTCCTCTACCAGATCGACCCCTTCGACCTGGACAAGCGCTACGGCGCCGACCACGCGCGCGAGGACGCCGTACGGGTCGGGGAATTCCTCGGCATCGACAAGAAGGCCATCCCGGACGGGAAGAACCCTCAGCAGACGGCGGACTGGTGGTCCGGGCTGGACCTGGAGAAGCGACAGATGTACCTCGCCGCGTTCCCCGAGCAGATCGGCCACTTGGACGGCCTGCCCACCACCACCCGGGACGCGGCGAACCGCACGACCCTGGACATGCAGCTCAACGACTACGCGCTGCGCGAGGGCAGCCTCGGCTACCACGACCGGTACTTGTACGGCTCGCTGAGCAAGCTCAAGGACAAGCTGAACCAAGCGGATGTGGCGCCCCCGGACAAGCAGGTTTATCTGCTCAAGTACGGCCTCTCGAAAGACGGAACGGCGGTCATCTCAGTCGGCAACCCTGATACGGCAAAGCACACGGCCGTCTTCGTTCCTGGGACAAGTCACCAACTGGACAGCGCGGGCGGCGATATCGACCGTGCCAGCAAATTGCAGAGCGCGGCTGGCCGGTGGAACGGCACCAATGGCACCAAAGACGTCGCGGTGGTGTCCTGGCTCGACTACAACGCCCCGGAACTCAATACGGACAGCGTGGGTTCCGCCGATCTGAGCCTCCGGGGCATCACCACGGACGGCCGGGCCAAGGAGGGCGCCGGGAGACTGCGGGACTTCAACCACGGCCTGCGCACCGCGCACCAAGGCGATCGGCCCACCCACCTCACTGTGCTGGGCCACAGCTACGGTTCCACCACCGTGGGCGCCGCCGACGTCGGAGGGGACGGCCTGGGCGCCGACGACGCGGTAGTACTCGGGAGTCCCGGCATGACCGTCAAACGCGCCGACCAGCTACACATAGACCCACGGCACCTGTGGGTCGCCGCGGCGAGCGACGACTTCGTCTCCAACCTGTTCTCGGGCGCGTCTCTCGGCGCCGACCCCAAAGACTCCGGATTCGGGGCACAGCGGATGTACGTCGACACCAGCGGCCACAGCGGCTACTGGGACGACGGAAGCCAAAGCCTGGAGAATCAGGGCCGCATCATCGCGGGCAAGCAGCCAGAGAACGGAGGCACGGGCTGATGCTCAGGACCACACCCCTACTACGCCGGAGCGCTGCCGCGCTGGCGCTGGCGCTGCTGCTGGGAGGCTGCATGTCTGACAAGAAGGAAGCCAATGCTCCGCTGCCCCGTATGAGCAAGGAGAAGGCGGAGGAGTGGGCTAAGCACTGGACCGACTCCATGACCCGTACGGCGAAGGCCACGCTGGATCCCAAGACCGCCAACCCGACAGCGGATTACAGCAACTGCATCGGCAAAAACGGCGAGTCCGCCGACGATGGCCGCTTTACACTGCACTACTCGGTACGAGCCACGCTCCCCCGCGCCCAGCACGCGGAAGCCATCCGGGCCATCCGCGACACGCTCAAGGACCAGGGCTTCAAGATCCAGGGCTACCGGTCCGACCCGAGCAAGGATCCAGCCAATCTGGTCGACGCCACCCACCCCAAGGAGCACCACTTCGTATCGGCCGGGGATGTAACCGAGAACTTGCTGGTGCTCATCGTCGCGACTCCCTGCCTCCTGCCCCCGGCCGCCAAACAGCAGCACGTCTGACGTAACGCTGGGCGGGACGAAGTCGTCCCGCCCAGCCGCCCGCCTACCCACTCCAAGACGTGTCCGGAACGCCGGTACCGACCGGACCACGCACTCCCAGGAGCTCGGCTGCGAACATGGGCGCATGAACCTCGTCTGGCGTCGCACCTGCGCCGTGGCCGCGCTCCTTCTCGGCATCACCCTGGGCCTGTGGATCGCCTTCGGAGCACCCCATGAGTGGGATGGTGCCCTCGGGTTACTGCGCCTCGCCCTGGGGATGGTCACGTTGGTTCTGATCAGCGGCGGCGCCTGGCTGATGTTCCCGGCCACCGCACAGAACACCATTCCGACCCCTGGACCATTGGACCTCTAGTACGTCCGCGCCGGTGATCGGAGCGACGCCCACCGCGAGCCGCACCACCCGTGGCGGTCCCGGGGCGCAGCGAGGACACTCGCACAGCGGCCACTGGCTCGTGAGCAGCGGCGTGAGCGGGGCAATGCTCGGGATCACCCGCTGCGGCCCCCAGGTCCGCCCGCCGTCCCGCGACACCCGCAGTGTCAGCAGCGCATACGGCTCGCGCCGCCCGGACGCGGTCACGACCGACCGCCTCTGTGGTCCCACCGCACCCCCGAGTACTCGTGGAAGTGGTCCCCGGCATGGCCGTTGCCCAACGTGCAGTTGCGGGCCGTGCTCCCGGGCGTCGGCTCCCAGCACAATCCCAGCCCGACCGGCTGCGTCTCCTCCGTCACGCGCCTCTGCCACGCGATCTCGTCCGTGGCGTTCACCGGCCCACCGCCACCCCGTGGATGACGCACGGGCCCACGTCGATGCCGTGCAGCGCGAGCAGCAACACCCGGCGACGGGACGTCTGTTCACCCTCCTTCTCCTGCCGCTCGTACGCCGCCAGATACGGGCGCACCAGTGCACTGTCCTCACCCCGCAGCACCGGCACCCGCAGCCCCACACGTACACGCGGCAAGGGCGACGTCGGCGTATCGGGGTACTCGGCGACCGGTGCCCGGACGGCCGCCCGGTGACGGCCCACAGAGGGTCGGGAGAACCGCCACAGCAGTTCGAGGAACTGGGCGATACAGTGCATGAGTCTGCGCTCCTTCGAAGCGTGGGCCACGCCCCGGGTCCGTGTCAGCGGTCGCAGGGGTCCGTCTCACCATCCTTGCCATGAGGCCTGCACTGGCGGGAGTTGACAGCCGTTGACGGCTACTCTGGAGACGACGGTCAACACCAGGGGGAGCGCATGAGCGCCGACTTCGGAACCCGGCTCCGCGCACTGCTCACCGACAGAGGATTGAGCCTGCGGGGCGCCGCCCGCGCTCTCAACTACGATGTGGCCTATCTGTCCCGCGTGGCCAACGGCCGCCAGCACCCCTCTGCGCAGTTGGCCGAAGCGCTGGAAGAACTCCTTGAAGTCAGTGGGGAATTGACTGCACTCGCGATGCCGAAAACGCCGCTCTCCGTCTCGGAGGCGCCTCCCGGACCGGCTAAGGACATCGCGCAGATGAAAGCCAGTGCCGCGTACCTTCTCGGGCATACCGACCGATACGGCGGAGACACCGTGGCACCCGCTGCCGTCCAAGTCTGGCGCTCTGCACAGCGCAAGCTCGACTCCGGGGAAATCCCGGACAAGGAACAGTCAGGCTATCTCTCCGCCGTATCCGAAGCCGCCGAAGTCGCGGGATGGCTCCTCTTCGATTCGGGCGAACGTGAGCACGCTCGTAGGGCATTCCTCGAATCGCACATGCTCGCCCGGCACGCCGGAGACCGGGCGATGCAGTGGTTCGCGCTTGACATGCTCGCCATGCTCGACACCGAATGCAGCCGTCCGGGCGAAACGCGGCGTATCGCCGATGAACTCTTGTCCCAGCGCCGGATTCCCCCACGCGTAGCACTCCTCGCACGGGTCAGACGGGGCCGGGCACTTGCCCAGACAGGAGATCGTCAGCGGGCCATGGCCGACCTGGACGCAGCGCGCGGAGAGCTCGAAGAGTCGCTGAGTCCACGTGATCCTGGCTGGGCATGGTGGGTCAATGCCGATGAAGTCGTGGGCCATTCCGGGCACGCCCTCATGAGCCTCGGGGACCTGCGGGGGGCGATTCCCACGCTTCAGCACTCCCTCGAACACGCCACGCCCCGGGGCGTCATGCTGTACCGCATCGGCCTATTGCAGGGCTACACGGCACTCAAAGCATGGAGCGAAGCCGAAGGAGAGATCTACGAGATTTCAGCACTCCTCGACACAATCAGCTCAGGTAGAAACCGCCGCCTACTGCGGGAAGCTTTGCGGATTGTCGATCGAGCCCCCGGGGTTCCCTCGGGCCTGTCAAGCCTTGCCAGCCATACGGCTGCCGCTGTCGCTTCGTAGTCTCTGGCTACGGCTGGCCCGCGAACGGCACCTGCACTGCTCGGCGGCGGCGAGCCACCGAGCAGCCGCCCGCTAGCCCCCCACCACCACCGCAGCCTGCGGCCGAATAGGCAACCGGTTGACCGGCCGCCCCGTCGCCGCGCGGACCGCGGACGCGATCGCCGCCGGGGACGTCACCACCGGTACCGCGCTCGCCGCCTTCGCGCCGAAGGGGGCCACCACGTCTCGCTCCTCCACCAGCTTCACGATGCGGATGTCGGGGGCGTCCAGGGCCGTGGGGAGGGCGTAGCCCGTGAGGTCGGGGTGGCGGATGACGCCTCGGGCCGTGCGGAGGTTCTCCGTCAGGGCCGTGCCCACTCCCTGTGTCACGCCCGCCTCGATACGGGCCGCCAGCTGGGCGGGGTTGAGGACGCGGCCCACGTCCTGCGCCACCGCCAGCTCCACCACCCGTACCGAACCCAGCTCGATGTCCACGTCCACCACCGCGCGGATCGCGCAGAACGCGAGGCCCACGAACGCGTCGCCCTGGCCCGTCTCGTCCAGGGGCTCGGTGGGGTGCGGGCGGCACTGGGCCGTGGCCCAGAGTTCCTTGCCGTCCATCGCCTCGGTGACCGTCGTCGACAGGACACCGTCGTATGACGTGATCTTGCCGTCCGCGATCTGCAGCAGCTCCGTCGACATGCCGAATTTGTGCGCCAGGGGTTGCAGGAGCTGGGTGCGCACCATTTTTGCTGCGCGCTCCACCGCCCCGCCCGACACCCACGTGTGGCGGCCGTGCGTCGCCGCGCCCGCGGGGGGCTGGTCCGTGTCCACCGGGGCTACGTGGACCTCCTCGATGCCCAGCGTCTCCTGGACGATCTGGCGGGCCAGCGTCGCGAAGCCCTGGCCGGTGTCGACCGCCGCGCAGATCACCGTGGCCACGCCGTCCTGCACCTTGACCGTGGCCGTCGACACCTCGTCCGTGCCCTCCGCGCCCAGCATGTGGACCATGCCCAGCGCGTAGCCGACACCCCGGCGCACCGCGCCCGGCTCGCCCGCGCCCTCGGGGCCGCCCGGCAGCAGCCAGTCGTCCTCCGGGTCGTCCTTGGGGAGGGTCGGCAGAGGGAAGTCCCGTACAGCGGAGAGCAGTTCGGCCACCGGGGCCGGGCAGGTGACCGTCTGGCCCGTCGGGAGCAGGTCTCCCGTCGCCAGTACGTTGCGCATCCGCAGCTCCGCCGGGTCGATGCCCAGCTTCGTCGCGAGCTTGTCCATCTGGCCCTCGTACGCGGCGCACACCTGCATCGCGCCCTCGCCCCGGACATGCCCGGAGGGCGGGTTGTTCGTACGGACCGCCCAGCCTTCGACGAAGGCGTGCGGGACTACGTACGGGCCGCAGGCGAACGCCACCGCCGCCGCCAGGGATTCGGACGACGCTTCCGCGTACGCGCCCGCGTCCAGCAGGATTTGAGCCTCCACCTTCACCAAGCGGCCCTCCGCGTCCGCGTGGTGGCGGTAGCGCAGCAGCGTGGGGTGGCGGTGGGAGTGGCCGAGGAAGGACTCCTCGCGGGTCGCCGTCAGCTTCACCGGGCAGCCGGTGCGCAACGCCAGGAGGCCCAGCGGGAGTTGGAAGCCGAGGTCCTCGCGGTCGCCGGTCGCGCCGGGTACGCCCGTCACCACGATCTTCACGCGCTCCGGGTCCAGGCCGAAGCACGCCGCCGCCAGGTCGCGGTCGGCGTGCGGGTCGGTGGACGCGGTGTAGATCTCGACGCCGCCGTCGGGGCGCGGCACCGCGAGGCCCGCCTCGGCGCCGATCGGGGCCGGGTCCTGGCGGCCGATCCGGTACAGGCCCTCCACCACGACCTCGCCGGTGACGTCCGGGTCGCCGTACTGGAGCGGGATGTGGCGGATCAAGTTGCCGTCGGGGTGCAGCGGTTCGGCCGCGAACGCCTTCTCCGGGTCGGTGACCGGCTCCAGGACCTCGTACTCGACCGCGATCGCGGCGGCGGCGAGCCGGGCCGTGTCCGGGTGGTCGGCGGCGACGGCCGCGATGGGCTCGCCGTGGTGGCGTACGACGTCGGCGGCGAAGACCGGGCGGTCCGCGATGCCCCGGCCGTGGGCCGCGTCGCCGGGCACGTCGGCGTGGGTCACCACGGCCCGGACGCCCGGCATCTCGGTCGCCGCCGAGGTGTCGATCGAGACGATACGGGCGGAGGCGTGCGGGGCGCGCAGGACCGCCGCCCACAGCAGGCCCTCGGCCCACAGGTCGGCCGCGTACGGGAAGGTGCCCTCGGTCTTGGCGCGCGCGTCGGTCGGGCGCAGCGAGGCGCCGAGCCCGTGCCCGGGGGTGGCCTGCCGCTCCTGGCCGGTGCCCGCCCCGTCGACCGCCGCGGTCGTCGCGGTGGCTGCGTCGTTGCTCACGCCATGCCTCCGTCGTGCGTGTGCGGGGGCTGGACGCCGCCGGCCCCGGGGCCTGCCTGATGCGGAATGCGCGCTTCATCCGGGAATCCGGCGTTCTCGTCGGTTCCGGCCGCCTCGTTCGCCTGCGCCGCGCGCCCGGCCGCCACCTCGCGTACGGCGTCGAGCACGCCCCGGTAGCCGGAGCAGCGGCAGAGGTTGCCGCAGAGGGCCTGCCGGGTCTCCAGCTCGGTGGGCGCGTGGTTGCCCTCAAGCAGGTCGTGGACGGTCATGGCCATGCCGGGGATGCAGAAACCGCACTGCACGGCCCCGCACTCGGCGAGCGCGCGCTGCACGTCGGACGGCTCGCCGTCGACGGCCAAGCCTTCGACCGTACGCACCTCGGACCCGGCGGCGGTCGCCGCGGGCACCAGGCAGGAGGCGACCAGACGGCCGTCGACCTGCACGTTGCACGCGCCGCACTCGCCCTGCGAGCAGCCGTCCTTGGCCCCGGCGAGGCCCAGGCGCTCACGCAGCACATAGAGCAGCGACTCACCGACCCACGCCTCGGTGACCGGCCGGTCGGAACCGTTCACGCGCAGCACGTACGAGGCGCGCGGGTGCTCCAGGTCGGCGGCGGGGGCCAGGTCCGGGACCGGCTCCTGATCCGTCTCCGGCTCGGGTTCCGTTTCCCGTACGGGCTCGGGCAGCGGGTCCGGTACGTGCTCGGGCTCCGGCAGAGGCCCGCCGACGGCCACGGGCTGCGGCAGGGGCTGGTGGGCCTGGGGCTCGGGGGCGTGGACCGGTTCGGCGACGGGAACGGGGTCGGGCTGCGGCTCCTCGTCGACGACCGCGTCCGACTCCTCGCGGACCTCCGCGTGGACGTCCTCGCGCGCGTGGCCGTGCACGTCCTCCTGCGCGTCCGGCAGTACGTGCAGGTCGGGCTCGTGCGCCATCGGGGCGTGCGGCTCCGGCTCCCGTACGTCCGGCGTGAACGCGGCCGACCACGGGGCGGGCTCGGCGCCGCCCAGGGTCGAGCCGGGGCCGGGCGCGGGCCAGGAGACGGCGTGCTCGTCCCGTACGGGCGCGTCGAGCTCCGCCGGGAGCTCGGCGGCGGCAGGCGCCTCCACCACGGGCTCCGGCTCCGGGTGCGGGGTCGCCCAGGGCGCGGGCGCGCCGCCGGGCAGGGTCGCGGGCGGCGTCGTACCCCACTGCTCGATGAGCGAGGATGTACTGAATTCGCCCGATTCATCCGGCAGTTCGCCCTGGGCGACCGGGATCGTCCACTGGCCGGTCAGCGCGGAGTCGTCCTGGAACGTCCACTGGCCGGTGGCGTGGCGGTCCGGCAGCGGGTCGCCCAGCGGGTCCGGCTCGGGCCGCGGGGGCGCGGGCACGGCGGCCGGGTCGGGCCACTGCACCGAGCGCACCTGGCCCTCGCCCCGGTCCGGCTCGGGCAGCGGCGTCGGGATGCTCCAGGTGCCGGTCGCGGCCGGGTCGGTCGCTGCGGCGGGCGTCAACGGCACGATCATCGGCGGCACATAGCCGTGGCCGGGCGCGGCCAGCGGGTCGCCGCCGAGCAGCGCGTCGAGGTCGGCGGGCAGCTGGACGAAAGCGGTGGCGCCGTCGTCGTAGTCGCCCTGCGGGACCGGCTGCCAGCCCCCCGTACCGCGCTCGTGCTCACGCTCGTGGTCGTCGCTCACGACAGCGCCCTCCCCAGTGCTCGTCGGGCCAGCGCGGCGACCGTGCGCCGCAGATGCAGTACGGCGGGCGACAGGGCCGGGCCCGGGGTGCCGTCGGCCGCGGGCGCCGGGTCCGGGATACAGGCGGCGGCCACGTACTCGCCGAAGGCGTTCAGCGCCTCCGGGGCCAGCGCCGCGCGCTCCCCGTCCCAGTCGATCAGCGAGGCGATCCAGCGCTCGGCCTCCAGCGGCCGCAGCGGCATCGGGGCGATCGCGCCGACCGCGCAGCGCACCCCGCGCCGGGCCGGGTCCAGGACGACCGCGACCGAGGCGGTGGCGCGGCCCGGGCCGGTGCGGCCGGTCGCCTTGAGGAAGACCTGCGGGGCGTGCAGCAGCGGCACGCTGACGTGGCCGATGAGTTCGGCGGGGGCGAGCATCTCGCGCCCGGCCAGCAGGTGCGAGACCGGGATCTCGCGGCGGGCGCCCTCGGGGCCCGCGATGACCAGGGTGGCTTCGAGCGCGGCGAGCACGGGCAGGGCGTCACCGGTGGGCGCCGCCGAGGCGATGTTGCCGCCGAGGGTGCCCGCGTTGCGGATCTGCGGGGGTCCTGCGGCGCGCGCGGCCGCCGCGAGGGCCGGGATGAGCGCCGCGAAGTCCGGGCGGCCCATCCGGGCGTGCGTGAGACCGGCGCCGAGCAGCGCGTGGCCGTCCTGGTACTGCCAGCCGCGGATCTCGTTGATCCGGCCGAGCCCGACGAGGCCGGCGGGGCGCAGCAGACCCCGGTTGACGGCCGCCATCAGATCGGTGCCGCCCGCGACGGGCACGGCGGCGGGCATGGCGGCGAGCGCCGCCACGGCCTCGTCGAGCGAGGCCGGCAGTGTCACCGACTGCGCCTGCTGCGGTGCGTGCGTGGTCAACCCAGCTGCCCCTTCCCGGTCTCCCGGCTGTCCCGACTGTCCCGACGGTGTCTGGCTGTGCGGCTGCGTGCTGGCCGTACCGTACGTGCTCACAGCCCGGACGTGGCAACTCTGGCACATCTTCCGAGCCGACCGACGCCAGGGTCCGCGAAGGACAGATCCGTCCGCCACAAGGGGAATGGTCCGAATTCGCAGGTGTTGTACGACTTATCCGTACGGGGCGGTCACGGCTCACGGTTCCAGGATCCCGGGCGCCGGGCCCCTGTGTTGCGCCCCGGCTCACACGTTTGGGGGCGACCCGTCGATCGGGCGTCCGATCACCCCCGGGCGCTTCTGCCACGGCAACGGGCCGCCGGGCGGGCGGAAGTCGACGCCCAGCGCGGCAAGTCGTCCGTAATGCGCCTCCATTCGCCGTTCGAACGCGGCGAAATCGCGCTCTCCGGGCGGCGGCAGCGCCGACCAGGCCACCTCGGCGAAGGCGGCGAGCCGGGGGAACACCTGGTAGTCCACGCGCGCCTGGTCCCGCATCACCTCGGTCCACACATTGGCCTGCGTGCCGAGCACATGCGCCGCCTCCGCTTCAGTGAGCTGCGGTGGAACGGGCTCGAAGCGATAGACGTCTTCCAGCGTGCGTACGTATCCGATGGGCATCGGCTCGTCGGGTCCGCTTGCCTGCCGGTGGTCCAAGTAGACCTGCTGCTCGGGGCACATGACGACGTCGTGGCCCGCCCGCGCGGCCTCGATGCCGCCCGCGTACCCGCGCCAGGACGAGACGGCCGCGCCCGGCGCCAGGCCGCCCTCCAGGATCTCGTCCCAGCCGATGAGCCGGCGGCCCCGGTCGGCCAGCCAGCGGTCGAAGTGGCGGATGAACCACGACTGGAGCGCGTCCTCGTCCGCGAGCCCGAGCTCCTTGATGCGCGCCTGCGCGGCCGGGGACGCCTTCCACTGGTCCTTGGGACACTCATCGCCGCCGATGTGCACAAACGGCGAAGTGGCCGCAGGGAAGAGTTCGAGGACTTCTTCGAGTACGCCCTCGTAGAAGCGGAGGGTGTTGTCAGTGGGGGCGAGTACGTTCGGATTGACGCCCCAGGTGTCCCAGACGGAGAGGCGGTTCGTGTCGATGACGTCGGTGTTGCCGAGTTCGGGGTACGCGGCGATGGCCGCCTGCGAGTGGCCCGGGATGTCGATTTCCGGAACCACCGAGATATGCCGCTCGGCGGCGTACGCGACGATCTCGCGGATGTCGTCCTGGGTGTAGTAGCCGCCGTGCGGCTCCTCGTCCCACAACTGGGACGCGCGATGGCCGTATTTGGTCCGTGAACGCCACGCTCCGACCTCGGTCAGCCTCGGGAAGCGCTCGATCTCAATGCGCCAGCCCTGGTCGTCGGTGAGGTGGAAATGGAAGACGTTGAGCTTGTGCGCGGCGAGCAGATCGAGGTAACGCAGCACGCCGTCCTTGGGCATGAAGTGGCGTGAGACGTCGAGCATGAGGCCGCGCCAGCCGAACCGGGGCGCGTCCTCGATGACTTGCTGCGTGATGCCGCGCCAGGCGCCCGGATCCGCACACGCCTTGCGGTACGCGTCGGGCCCGAGCAGCTGACGCAAGGTCTGCGCGCCCCAGAACACCCCGGCCGCGCTACCGCCCACGATCTCGACGGACGACGTGACGGTGAGCCGGTACGCCTCGGGGGCGAGGGCGGGGTCGACGCGCAGGGTGATGCCGCCCGGCGTGCCCGCCTCGCCCGGCGGCAGCTCGCGCGCGAGCGCGGCGCCCACCGTGGAGCGCAGCCAGCGAGCCACGCCCTCGGTGCCGGGGCCCGCCGCGAGCGCCGTGTCCGGCGCCAGGACGAAGGCGCAGCGCCACGGGCCGTCGACGGAGACCGGTGCCGGGATCAGAGCCGCAGCCGCATCCACATCCGCAGGAGTCATCGCCATGCGCCACACGGTAGACGCAACGCGCACGGCCCCCGGGGGCGCACCTCGCAGCGCGCCCCCCGGGGGCCGTCCGTCGGACCGGTCAGGGCCTACGTGTCAGGCAGGACCTACGTGCCGGGCAGGACCTACTTCTTGTCCTTGCCGCCCTTGTCCTTGTCGCCACCGGCGCCCATGGACTCGTAGATCTCCTTGCACATCGGGCAGACCGGGTACTTCTTCGGGTCACGGCCCGGCACCCAGACCTTGCCGCAGAGCGCGACGACGGGGGTGCCGTCGAGCGCGCTCGCCATGATCTTGTCCTTCTGGACGTAGTGGGCGAAGCGCTCGTGGTCGCCGTCGCCGTTCGATACCTGCGGTACCGGCTCTACGAGGGTCCCCGTACCTGCCCCGCGCTCGGGCTCAAGAGTGCTCATAAGTTCCTAGCGTACTGAAGCGCGGCGGCATCAGTTGAGCGAAGGGTCGTCGGGGTACGTCGCCACCATCGCCAGTTCGCTGCGCTGGCGGCGCAGTACCGCGCGCCACAGCGATTCCGGTTCCGGTGAGGAGACGTCGCCCGGTTCGGACTCCACCACGTACCAGGCCCCGTCGCTCAGCTCGTCCTCCAGCTGGCCCGGGCCCCAGCCCGAGTAGCCCGCGAAGATCCGCAGCGAGCCGAGGGCCGCCGCGAGCAGTTCCGGGGGCGCCTCCAGGTCGACCAGACCGATCGCCCCGTACACCCGGCGCCAGCCAATGGGGTCTCCCCTGCTCGAACGAAGTTGAGAGCTTGGGGAAGGGCCCTCGAAGCCGGGGATGACGGCGACGCCGAGGGCGGAGTCGAGGGAGACCGGGCCGCCCTGGAAGACCACCCCGGGCTCGCCCGCGAGCGAGGCCCACGGTTCCAGGATGTCGCCGACGGTGACCGGGGTCGGACGGTTCAGGACCACGCCGAGGGAGCCCTCCTCGTCGTGGTCGAGGAGCAGCACCACCGCGCGGTCGAAGTTCGGATCCGCGAGGGCGGGGGTGGCGACGAGCAGCCGCCCTGTGAGCGAGGACACCTCGGTCATGCGGACATGATCCCGCATCTTCGGCCCCGGCGGGGAGCGCACGGCAGCAATGGGGCGCGACCGGTTCCGGCCACGGAGCGCGGTGACGCTGCGCAGAACTCCCTTGAGCGGAGCGTGTTGTGGCAAATTCATTACGGTTGCGAAGCCCCCTCGCCCTTACGGGACATGGGTCCAGGCCCCTTACCCTTTTCTCTGGCCCCCTGCCCGACGATTCCGGAACGCGAGATTCATGACCGGCACAGACGATGTACTGCTTGTCCACGGCGGAACCCCGCTGGAGGGCGAGATCCGCGTCCGCGGCGCGAAGAACCTCGTGCCGAAGGCGATGGTCGCCGCCCTGCTCGGCAGCGGTCCGAGCCGGCTGCGCAATGTGCCCGACATCCGCGACGTACGCGTCGTACGCGGCCTGCTGCAGCTGCACGGGGTGACCGTCCGCCCCGGCGAGGAGCCCGGCGAGCTGATTCTCGACCCGTCGCATGTCGAAAGCGCGAACGTCGCCGACATCGACGCGCACGCGGGGTCCTCGCGGATCCCGATCCTGCTCTGCGGCCCGCTGCTGCACCGGCTCGGCCACGCCTTCATCCCCGGCCTGGGCGGCTGCGACATCGGCGGCCGGCCGATCGACTTCCACTTCGAGGTGCTGCGGCAGTTCGGCGCGACCATCGAGAAGCGGGCGGACGGCCAGTACCTGGAGGCGCCGCAGCGTTTGCGCGGCACGAAGATCCGGCTGCCGTACCCGTCGGTGGGCGCGACCGAGCAGGTGCTGCTCACGGCCGTCCTGGCCGAGGGTGTGACCGAGCTCTCCAACGCCGCGGTGGAGCCGGAGATCGAGGACCTCATCTGCGTACTGCAGAAGATGGGCGCGATCATCGCCATGGACACCGACCGGACCATCCGGATCACCGGTGTCGACAGCCTCGGCGGCTACACCCACCGGGCGCTCTCGGACCGCCTGGAGGCCGCCTCCTGGGCGTCCGCCGCGCTCGCGACCGAGGGCAACATCTACGTCCGCGGCGCGCAGCAGCGGTCGATGATGACCTTCCTGAACACGTACCGGAAGGTCGGCGGCGCCTTCGAGATCGACGACGAGGGCATCCGCTTCTGGCACCCCGGCGGCTCGCTCAAGTCGATCGCCCTGGAGACGGACGTCCACCCCGGCTTCCAGACCGACTGGCAGCAGCCGCTGGTCGTGGCGCTGACGCAGGCCACGGGTCTGTCGATCGTCCACGAGACGGTGTACGAGTCGCGGCTCGGCTTCACCTCCGCGCTGAACCAGATGGGCGCGCACATCCAGCTCTACCGTGAATGCCTCGGTGGGTCCGACTGCCGCTTCGGGCAGCGCAACTTCCTGCACTCCGCGGTCGTGAGCGGCCCCACGAAGCTCCAGGGCGCCGATCTGGTGATCCCGGACCTCCGGGGCGGTTTCTCGTACCTGATCGCCGCGCTGGCCGCCCAGGGCACGTCCCGGGTCCATGGCATCGACCTGATCAACCGGGGTTACGAGAACTTCATGGAGAAGCTGGTGGAGCTCGGCGCGAAGGTGGAACTCCCGAACGGCGCGCTCAGCTAACCCTGGGAGGGGGGCCCGGGGGCTACGCCCCGGGCCCCCTGCACCCCGCTCTGTGGCTGCGCCCCTTCAGGGGCGCGGGGAACTGCGCGAGCAACCCCCACCGGCCCGCAGACGAAACGCCGCGTACGCCGAAGGGCGGCCACCCCCCTCCACGGGGGTGGCCGCCCTTCGTCTTTTTGCTAAGCGGTCCGCAAGAGGGAACGCTTACTTGCCCTTCGCGGCTTCCTTGAGCTTCGAGCCCGCGGAGACCTTCACGCTGAAGCCGGCCGGGATGTCGATCGGCTCACCGGTCTGCGGGTTGCGCGCGGTGCGAGCGGCACGGTGGGTGCGCTCGAAGGTCAGGAAGCCGGGGATGGTGACCTTCTCGTCGCCCTTGGCGACGATCTCGCCGACGGTCTCGGCGAACGCGGCCAGAACGGCGTCGGCGTCCTTGCGGGTCACCTCGGCGCGGTCGGCCAGCGCGGCCACCAGCTCACTGCGGTTCATGTTCTTACTCCCGTGTTCTTCTTGCCTGTGAGGCGTGAGATCGAAGCCGATGCTGCCAGGGTCCTCGGTCAGTCCCCGGACCCGGGTCCGTTCTCACGACGCTCGCGTCCTTGGGGGTTCCCCCTGGACGAAGTCCTTGGGGGAGCATCCTGCCCCCACCTGTGGCGGGAAAGCCAATCCGGCACCCTCCGGAGTCACACGAAAAGCGCCACAACCTGCTGTTGGTGACGCTCCGTCGACTCTGCGGAGACTGAATGGAACCGCCGGAGCGGATGCGGGGTCATGGTCCGCCACCCTACGGGCGGCCCCACAACCCCGCATCCCGCGACGCGCCGGACGCTAGAAGGCGGCCTGGGCCGCCGTGCGCACCGCTCCCGCGACCGCTCCCGCGACCTTGTCGTTGAAGACCGAGGGGATGATGTAGTTCGGGTTGAGCTCGTCCTCGGTCACCACGTCCGCCAGCGCGGTCGCGGCGGCCAGCATCATGTCCGTGTTGACCGTACGGGACTGGGCGTCCAGGAGGCCCCGGAAGACGCCGGGGAAGACCAGCACGTTGTTGATCTGGTTCGGGAAGTCGGAGCGGCCGGTGGCCACCACGGCGGCGGTCTGGCGGGCGAGGCCCGGCTCGACCTCCGGGTCCGGGTTCGCGAGCGCGAAGACGATGGCGCCGTCGGCCATCGCGGCCACGTCGTCGCCGTTCAGGACGTTGGGGGCGGAGACGCCGATGAAGACGTCGGCGCCGACCACGGCCTCCTTCAGAGTGCCCGTCAGGCCCTCCGGGTTGGTGTTCTCGGCGATCCAGCGCAGCGCCGCCATGTCGGAGCCCGCCTCGGGGCCCGCCAGGTCCGCGCGGCCCGAGTGGACGACGCCCTGGATGTCGGCGACGACAGCGTTCTTCACGCCGGCCGCGACGAGCAGCTTGAGGATGGCCGTACCGGCCGCGCCCGCGCCGGACATGACGACCCGTACGTCCCCGATGCCCTTGCCGACCACGCGCAGCGCGTTGGTGAGCGCGGCGAGCACCACGATCGCGGTGCCGTGCTGGTCGTCGTGGAAGACCGGGATGTCCAGGGCCTCACGCAGGCGTGCCTCGATCTCGAAGCAGCGCGGCGCGGAGATGTCCTCCAGGTTGATGCCCGCGAAGCCGGGGGCGATCGCCTTGACGATCTCGACGATGGCGTCGGTGTCCTGGGTGTCCAGGCAGATCGGCCAGGCGTCGATGTCGGCGAAGCGCTTGAAGAGGGCCGCCTTGCCCTCCATGACCGGCATGGCGGCCATCGGGCCGATGTTGCCGAGGCCGAGGACCGCGGAGCCGTCGGTGACGACCGCGACGGTGTTGCGCTTGATGGTGAGGCGGCGGGCGTCCTCGGGGTTCTCGGCGATCGCCATGCACACCCGGGCGACACCCGGGGTGTAGATCATCGAGAGGTCGTCACGGTTGCGGATGGGGTGCTTGGACGCCATCTCGATCTTGCCGCCGAGGTGCATCAGGAACGTACGGTCGGAGACCTTGCCGAGGGTGACGCCCTCGATCCCGCGCAGCTTCTCGACGATCTCGTCGGCGTGCGCGGTGGAGGTGGCCGCGATGGTGACGTCGATCCGCAGCTTCTCGTGGCCGGAGGCGGTCACGTCGAGGCCGGTGACCGAACCGCCGGAGGACTCCACGGCCGTGGTGAGCTGGGAGACCGCCGTTCCGCTGGCGGGCACCTCCAGCCGGACCGTCATCGAGTACGAGACGCTGGGCGCCGTTGCCATGACCGGGTTCCTCTGCTTTCCCTAGCTTCGTTGCTAGCGCCGCGCCGGCTGTTGCCGGGCAACGCCATCCGATGTTCGCACCTACCGGCGGGTAGCCGGTAACGCGGTCTGTCCTGCGGAAAACAGTTTCCACCATACGAGAGTCGATCGTCCGGCGGAAGCCCCGAAAACACCCGGTGGAGAACCCGGAAAGCACAACAGGCCCACGCCATCGGAAGATGACGTGGGCCTGTCGCTCACGTTGAAGACACCGACCCGCCATGCTCGCCTCGCGGCAAGTGGTCGCTCTAGGCGACTAAGGTTGGGCCCGGGGGCTTGGATCGAGCCGGTGCCGTACCCAGGCTAACAAACCACCCCGGCAAGTGATTCAAGCATCGCGAGTTGACTCGGATTCAGTACCGGGTCGGCTCAGCCCGCCCCGTAGCACCCCGTCAGTCCCGCAGCAGGTCCGGCACCCCGTTCGCGTCCGGCTCGTCGCGCTCGCCCGCGATGACCGTGAGCTGCTGGGTGGCCCGGGTCAGCGCCACGTACAGCACCCGCAGTCCGGCGGGCGACTCGTCGGCGATCTCGGCGGGCGATACGACAACGGTGGCGTCGTACTCCAGACCCTTCGCCTCCAGGCTGCCGAGCGCCACCACGCGCTCGCCCAGGCCCGCCAGCCAGCGCGCGGCCTGCTCGCGCCGACGCATCGCGACGACCACACCCACCGTGCCGTCGACCTGGTCCAGCAGCCGGGCCGCCTCGTCCCGTACCGACTGGGCGAGATCATCCCGTACGACCGCGAAGCGCGGCTCGACGCCCGTGGAGCGCACGGCGGCCGGGGACTTCATGCCCGGCATCGCCAACGCCAGGACGCGCGCGGCCAGTTCGGCGATCTCGGCCGGGTTGCGGTAGTTCACGGTCAGCTCGAAGCGGCGGCGCGGGCGCGAGCCCAGCGCCTCGTCGCGCGCGGCGGCCGCCTCGTCCGGGTCGGACCAGGACGACTGGGCCGGGTCGCCGACGACCGTCCAGGTGGCCGTGCGGCCCCGGCGGCCGACCATGCGCCACTGCATCGGCGTCAGGTCCTGCGCCTCGTCGACGATGACGTGCGCGTACTCGGTGCGCTCCTGGGCCAGGCGCTCCGCGCGCTCGCGCTGGGTCTCCTCGCGCTGCGGCATCAGCTCCTCAAGGCCGGTGAGCGCGTCCAGCGGGTCGTACTCGCGCTTCTTGCGCGGCCGGGCCGGGGTGCCGAGCAGCGTCTGGAGCTCGTCCAGGAGCGCCACGTCGTGCACGGAGAGCGGGCCGTGGCCCTTGGCGTCGAGCCGGGACAGGGAGCGCGCCAGACGCCGGGTCTCGCCGGGCGTGAGCACCCGTCTCGCCCAGCGGCCCAGACGCCGCTCGTCGCCCATCGCGGCCAGCACCCCGCGCGGGGTCAGCTCGGGCCACCAGGCGTCCAGGAACTCGATGAAGCTGTCCTCGGAGCTGATGTCGTCGTCGAACGACGAGCGCAGCTCGGCGGCGAGCTCGGGGTCCGTGTGCCGCCCGGCCGCGCCGGAGCGGGACCACAGCGCGTCGAGCAGCAGCTTGCGGGCGCGCGGGCGCAGCAGGTTGACCGGCGCGGTCCCGCCGAGCGCGTTCTGGCGGATGCGCCGCAGCTCCTCGTTCTCCAGCTCGACGCGGCGCCCGAAGGCGACCACGCGCAGCAGGGTGGGGGTCGTCGCCGCCTTCTCGGCCTGCGGCTCCTCGCCGAGCGCGAGCTGTCCGGCATCGGGCGTCGCCGGAGCGGTACCCCGGCTTCCTCGCCGCGTCCGGTTCCGCCCCGGCTCCCCCGTCTCCAGCGCTCCCCGGGCCGCCTTGCGCAGCACCTGGAGCATCCGGGACGAGCCCTTGATGCGGGCGACCGCCGGTTCGTCGTACGCGGTGGCCTCGGCGCCGTCGACCAGGTTGCCGACCGCGCGGATCGCCACCTGGCCCTCCTCGCCGAGCGAGGGCAGCACGCCTTCGGTGTACGCCACGAGCAGCGGGGTCGGCGAGACGATCAGGATGCCGCCCGCGTACCTGCGGCGGTCCTGGTAGAGCAGATACGCGGCGCGGTGCAGCGCGACCGCCGTCTTGCCGGTGCCGGGGCCGCCCTCCACGTACGTGACGGAGGCGGCGGGTGCCCGGATCACCAGGTCCTGCTCGGCCTGGATGGAGGCGACGATGTCCCGCATGGTGTGGCTGCGGGCCTGGCCGAGCGCGGCCATCAGGGCGCCGTCGCCGATCACCGCGAGCTCGGTGCCGTCGAGCGTGGCGTTGAGCTCCGGGCGCATCAGGTCGTCCTCGACGCCGAGCACCTTGCGGCCCTTGGAGCGGATGACGCGGCGGCGTACGACCCGGCCGGGGTCGACCGGGGTCGAGCGGTAGAACGGCGCGGCGGCGGGCGCCCGCCAGTCGATGACCAGCGGCGCGTAGTCCGAGTCGAGGACGCCGATACGGCCGATGTGGAGCGTCTCGGCGATGTCGGCGTACTTGGCGCCCGCTTCCTCGCGCACGGCCCCCTCGGCGGGCTCCACGGCCGTGTAGGCGCCGTCCGGGCCCTTCTTGCCGTCCTTGCCGAGCAGCAGGTCGATCCGGCCGAAGAGGAAGTCCTCGAATTCGTTGTTCAGGCGGTTGAGGTGGATCCCGGCCCGGAAGACCTGGGCGTCCCGCTCGGCGAGCGCGCCGGGCGTGCCCACCTGGCCGCGTTTGGCGGCGTCGTTCATCAGGAACTCCGCCTCGTGGATCTTCTCCTCAAGGCGGCGGTACACCTTGTCCAGGTGTTCCTGTTCGACTCCGATCTCGCGATCTCTGACCGAGTCGACAGCGGCTTCCTGCGCGGCCACCGAGGCCCCCTTCTGACGTGCATTGGGCAGCCGTCAACCGTACGCGAAGGGGGCGGGTCTGTCAGGCGGTGACCAGCCGCTGATCGGTCACGGATCAGGTCACATGCCGGCTCGTCGCTCAGGCGGGCACGTCCACCAGCGCCTTGCCGTCGAGGGTGCGGACCTCGAAATGATCGATCTGGTCCCGGTTCATGGCGGTACCGCCGTGCACATACAGCGGGTACTCCGCCTCCTTGTTCGGGCTGTCCTTGATCCCGTAACCCCACTTGGGCACCGCCCACGTGGTGACCGTCTCCTGCTCGCCGTTCTTGCCGACGGCGATGAGGCTGCACTTCAGCGGACCCTTCACGTTCTTGAGCTCAAGAACGGTGTGAGTGCCCCACGCCTTCGGCTCGGTGCCCACGGTCGCGGTGACACCGGTCGTCGCGTCGGTCGCCGCCACCTTCTGGTGCATGTGGTTGAAGAACGCGTCCTCGGCGGGGCTCGTCGGGTGCGGCTCGGCGCTGATCGAGGTGCCGCTGTCGTTGCCGGACGTGGCCACCACCGCGACCGCCGGGCCGCCGATGGCCAGCACGGCCGCGGCCGCCACCAGGTACTGGGTGCGGCGCCGGCGCTTGGCGCGCACGATCGCGACCTCGCTGATCAGGCGCTCGCTCATGCTGGGCGGGGCCGGGCGCAGCGGGCGCTCGGCGGGGCCCGGGAACTCCTTCAGGGTGGCGAGCAGCGGCTCCATGCCGCCGAGCTGGTCGAGCTCGGCCGCGCACAGGTCGCAGCCCGCCAGGTGGGCCTCGAAGGCCGTGGCCTCGGCGCCGTCGAGGATGCCGAGCGCGTACGCCGCGACCGCCTCGTGTTCGGACTGGTACTCCGGCGTGGTCATGCCGTCACCCCCCGTTCCTCCAACGCGAGTTTCATGGACCGCAGGGCGTAGAACACCCGGGACCTGACGGTCCCGCTCGGTACGCCCAGCACCTCGGCCGCTTCATTGACGGTACGTCCTTTGAAGTACGTCTCGACCAGCGCCTCCCGATGGGCGGGCGTCAGGTCGTCGAGCGCGTCCGAGAGCGTCATCAGCCACAGCGCCTTGTCGATCTCGTCCTCCGCGGGCATGACCTCCAGCGGCGACGGATCGACCTCCTGCGGCCGGGCCTGCCGGCTGCGGTGGCCGTCGATGACGATGCGCCGTGCGACCGTCACCAGCCAGGGGCGGACCGAACCGGTGGCTCTGTTGAGCTGACCGGCGTTCTTCCAGGCACGGATGAGCGTCTCCTGCACGACGTCCTCGGCACGCTGGCGATCGCCGGCGACGAGACGGAGCACATACGCGAGCAGCGGGCCCGCGTGCTCACGGTAGAGCGCCCGCATCAGCTCCTCGTCGGGAACGGAGCGGTGCCGGGCGCCCTGCGGACGGTCATCGGCCACGGCGGCATCCTTGCGCACCAGAACCTCCCGGTCGAGACCCTGCCCGGCCGCGACTGCGGCGGGCTCCTGTCCCTCCATACGGAGCTCCGGCTGATCCCATTCAACGCCCGGGAAAGTTTTTTCGCACGGGTGGGACGGGAGAGGTTTAAAGGCAGTACATAGGTCGCTTTAAGCGTTTTACGAGGTGACAGGCTTACCGGCGGTACGGAATGGGACCCGCGTTGTTACGGGGCGGGGGCTCGCGCATTCACGAAGTGGCCGCGACGGCCGCGCGGCGGCGGTGGCGGGCGACGCGCTCCCGGTTGCCGCAGACCTCGCTGGAGCACCAGCGCCGGCGCCGCCCGCGCGAGGTGTCCAGATAGAGCCGGAAGCAGTTGTCGCCCTCGCACTGGCGCAGCCGGGACCGGTCCTGGGGGTCGGTGAGCAGTTCGACGGCGTCCCGGGCGACCACGGCGAGCAGCGCCGTGCAGTCGGGGGCTCCGCTGAAGGTGCGCACGAGGCGTCCGTCGGCGCCCCGGATCGCACGTACGCCCGGGGGTGCGGCGCCCGCGAGGGCGTTGACCCGCTCCAGGGCCGCGGCGGCGCCGGCACCCCGGCCGGTGAGTTCGGCGTACACCAACTGCCCGATCTGGTCCCGCAGTTCGGCGAACCGCACCAGCCAGGCACCGTCGGCCCGGTCGAGCGGGGTCCCGGCCGGCACCAGACCGGTGCCCAGGAGCCACTGTCCCAGCCGCCCGGCACTGTCGAGCTGATCGCTGTCGTACGCCCCGGTCGCCACCAGATCCAGACAGATCCGCCCGGAGTCGAACCGCAACATGCGTCACCGCCTATGGGGGTTACCGGTGAGTGCTCTCCCCCAGAGTGCCCGCCCGGGGGCGAGCCCGGAACCCCTCCTGCCGCGCCTCAGCGCTTCTACTCATCCGCGTACTTGGCGTCCGACTCCGGGTCAAGGGCCAGCCGGTAGCCGCGCTTGACCACGGTCTGGATGAGCTTGGGCGCGCCAAGGGCCGTACGCAGCCGGGTCATCGCGGTCTCCACGGCGTGCTCGTCGGTGCCCGAGCCGGGCAGCGCGCGCAGCAGGTCGGCGCGGGAGACGACCCAGCCGGGCCGCTGGGCGAGGGTGCGCAGCAGGGACATCCCGGCGGGCGGCACCGGCCGCAGCTCGCCGTCGACCAGGACCGCGTGCCCCCGGATCTCCACCCGGCGCCCGGCGATGGGCAACGCCCGCGAGCGGGCGGGAAGTTCACAGCAGAGCAGCTGGACCAGCGGCCCGAGCCGGAACCGCTCGGGCGCCACCGTCTTGATCCCGTGGGCCTGCAGCGGCAGCGCGGTGACCGGCCCGACGCACGCGGCCAGCACCTCGCGGTCGAGCGCGCCCAGCAGCTCGGGGAGCATCCCGCGCTGCTCGGCCCGGGTGAACAGGGAGGCTGCGGCGGGCGCGCTGGTGAAGGTGAGCGCGTCGAGCCCGCGCGCCACGGTGAGGTCGAGGAGGCGGTCGAGCGGCCCGATGTCCTCGGGCGGCAGCCAGCGGTAGACCGGCACGCCGACGACCTGGGCGCCCGCTTCCCGCAGCGCCTCCACGAAGCCGGGCAGCGGCTCGCCGTGCAGCTGGACCGCGATCCGGCGGCCCTCCACGCCGTGGTCCAGGAGGCGGTCCAGGACCTCGGCCATGGAGTCGGACGAGGGCGACCACTCCTCGGTGAGCCCGGCGGCCCGTATCGCGCCCTTGGCCTTGGGGCCCCGGGCGAGCAGTTCGGTGCCGCGAAGCCGGGCCAGCAGCGGCTCGCCCAGGCCCCAGCCGTCGGCCGCCTCCACCCAGCCCCGGAAGCCGATCGCGGTGGTGGCGACCACGATGTGCGGCGGCTCGTCGATCAGCTCCTTGGTGGCCGAAAGGAGCTCGCTGTCGTTGGCGAGCGGCACGATGCGCAGGGCGGGCCCGTGCACGACGGCCGCGCCGCGCCGCTGGAGCAGCGCCCCGAGCTCGTCGGCGCGGCGGGCGGCGGTGACCCCGACCGTGAACCCGGCTAGGGGCCGGGGCCCGTGAGGTGTGTCGACCATGGCAGCTCTCCAGTGGGGTGGTGCGGCGGGTCGCCCGAGCCTGCCAACCCCCCATGACAGGCCCGGTTCACGCGCATTTCCCTGGCGTTACGGCAAGGACCGGCGCGGCGCTGTCCGTGTGTTCTATTACACCCCGGCGTAAACCCGCTCCGACTCGGTGGCTTTCGCCACCGGGAAGCGAAGGTATACGGCCCAGGTGACGGTGAAGCAGACCGCGTAGAAGGCGAGGAACGAGATGAATGCGGCGGTTCCGGTGCCGTTGGACAGGAAGGACTGACGGAAGGCGAGGTTGATGCCGAGGCCGCCGAGCGCGCCGATCGCCCCGATGAGCCCCATGGCCGCCCCGGACAGCCGCCGCCCGTACGCGGCCGCGTCCTCGCCCACCATGCCCTTGGACACCGCACGGGCCTGGAAGATCGCCGGGATCATCTTGTACGTGGAGCCGTTGCCGAGCCCGCCGAGCACGAACAGCGAGATGAACCCGACGAGGAAGACGCCCAGCGACTTCTCGACGGACGCGAAGATCACGACCCCGGTCGCCACCGCCATCGCGGCGAAGTTCCACAGCGTGATCCTGGCCCCGCCGACCCGGTCGGCGAGCGAACCCCCGATGGGCCGGATCACCGAGCCGAGCAGCGGCCCGATGAAGGTGAGCGAGGCGGCCTGGAGAGGGGTGCGCCCGAACTGCGTCTGGAGCACGAGCCCGAAGGCGAAGCTGTAGCCGATGAACGACCCGAAGGTGCCGATGTAGAGCAGCGACATGATCCAGGTGTGCCGGTCCCGTACGGCTTCGAGCGCGGCCCCGGTGTCGTTCTTGACGGGCGCGAGGTTGTCCATCTTCCAGGCGGCCCCGACGGCGGCGGCCACGACGAGCGGCACGTACACGGCGAGCACGATGCGTGGATGCGTGGCCCCGGCGGTCCCGATCACGAGCAGCCCGACGAGCTGCACGACGGGCACCCCGATGTTCCCGCCCCCGGCGTTGAGCCCAAGGGCCCACCCCTTCTTCCGCAGGGGGTAGAACGCGTTGATATTGGTCATCGACGAGGCGAAGTTCCCCCCGCCGATGCCCGCGAGCGCGGCGACGGCCATGAACGTCGCGTACGAGGTCCCGGGCTCCATCACGACGTAAGCGGCGGCGGTGGGCACCAGGAGCGAAAGGGCGCTGAAAATCGTCCAGTTCCGGCCGCCGAACCGGGCGACGGCGAAGGTGTACGGGATCCGTACGACCGCGCCGACGGCGGTGGCGGTGGATATCAGGAAGAACTTCCCGGCCGGGTCGACGTGGTACGCGGGCCCCATGAACAGGACCATGACCGACCACATGGACCAGATGGAGAACCCGATGTGCTCCGAGAAGACGGAGAAGAGCAGGTTGCGCCGGGCGATCCGCTCCCCGGACTCCCGCCAGAAGACCTCGTCCTCCGGATCCCACTCTTGGATCCAACGGCCACTCATGACGCCTCCATGATCGATCGTGTCGCCGCGATGCCATGCGGTGCGCAGGGTTCGTTTCCAGACACCCGACGGTAGGGACGCGGGGTTTCGCCCCCGTGCCGCCGCGTGACCGCCGGGCAACCTTGTGTTCACGAGGGGACGGGGGGTGCGGTGAGGGTGCGCTCGACTGTAGGTCGGGGGGTGGGGGCGTGGCGGGCCGTGCGTCCGCAGTCGAACAGAGCGGGACTGGGGCGCGGCCACCGAGCATGCGGGAGGGGCCCGGACGCAACGTCCGGGCCCCTCCTCGTCGTTCAAGCGCTCAGCGCTTCTTCCGTCCCTTGGACCGGCCGTCGGGCCAGAGCCTCGGGCTGCGCTTCGCGGCCACGTCCTCGATCCAGCCCGTCGACAGGATCATCACGCCTATCAGCGGCCATACCAGGACGAACATCCACTCGTCGTAGGTCTGGGTGAAGAAGCCGTCGAACCGGGTTCCGATGTACGGGATGTTCCACAGCTGGTCGAGGATCGGGACCGCCAGGGCGATCAGGGCGTTGTGCCAGAGGTAGATCGTGACGGCCCGGTTGTTGGAGAGCGTCACCAGGCGGTCGTAGCGGGCCAGCTTCCCGGGCAGGGCCTGCCAGGACGGCGAGTACGCCAGCAGGATCGCGCAGAAGCCGAAGGACCAGAAGGCCTGGGCGAGCGGGATGTCGTTGAGGTCCCAGCCGTCCTTGGTCGGATGCCCGGAGGCCCACCACAGGCCGAACGCCATCACCATCGCCGAGCAGGACACCAGCAGATAGCGCGGCATCCGCTGGATCAGGCCGTCGTGGTGCGCGAAGCCGAGTACCCAGCAGGCCGCGTACGTCACGAAGTCGGTGATCACCGAGCCGGTGTCGCCGGGGATGGTGACCACGCCGGTGCCGAGGACCGCCGTCAGCGCGAGCGGCGCGGCGAGGACCGCCCACGGCACCTTGCGGAACAGCTTGAGCAGCAGCGGCGAGGCGAGCACGAACCACAGGTAGGCCCGCAGGTACCAGAGCGGCTCCGCAGCCTGGACGGCCCAGGTCTGCTCAAGCAGGCCGTTCTTGCTGCCGACCGTCCACGGGAACGGCGGCGTGCCGAACGGCACCACGTAGTTGAAGAGCTTGGCCCACCACCACAGGCCCTGGGCCTTGTCCGGCTTCCAGCCCGCCGCGAACATCCCGGTCAGGACGATCGCGCCGAACGCCCACATGGGCGGCAGCAGACGGCGCAGACGGCCCCGGATGACGCTCCAGGCCGGGCGGCTCAGCGAGCGCGCCATCAGCGACCCGGCGAGCGCGAACATCACGCCCATGGACGGGAAGACGATGGACAGCCAGGCGAGGCCGAACAGGTGGTAGACGACGACCCGGACCAGGGCGAGCGAGCGCAGCAGGTCCAGATAGCGGTCCCGGCCGGACGCCGCCTTGGGCTTCGCCCCGGCATGCGCCGCCATGGCCTCGGGCACCTCGACGTACGGCTGGGGGATGTGCGCGGTCACGCGACGGGCCTCCGGTCCTGGGTCTCGGCGGGGCGGCGCTGCTTGTTCATCGCCCCCGGCGCCTCGACCACACCCGTGCGCCGCAGCTTCTGCCAGCGCAGGCGGCCGCCGGTGAGGGCGGTGATCCAGGACTGGAGGAGCACCACGTACATCAGCTGGCGGTAGAGGATCTGCTGGAGCGGGAGCGAGACCAGGTGGGTCAGGCGTTCGCGGTCCAGTCGGAACGCGTAGGCCGCGCAGACCAGTTGGATCAGCAGCACGCCGAGCCACGCGATGATCGTCTTCTGGGTCGGGCCGAAGACGATGCCGTACAGGAGGAAGACGTCGATCAGGGGCGCGAGCAGCGGGGCCAGGACCATGAACAGGGAGACCAGCGGCAGGCCCACGCGGCCGAAGCGGCCGGACGGGCCGCGCTCGAAGACCGCGCGGCGGTGCTTCCAGATCGCCTGCATCGTTCCGTACGACCAGCGGTAGCGCTGGGACCAGAGCTGCTGGACGGTCTCGGGGGCCTCGGTCCAGGCGCGCGCGTTCTCCGCGTACACCACCCGCCAGCCGTCGCGGTGCATGGCCATCGTGACGTCGGTGTCCTCGGCGAGGGTGTCCTCGCTGATGCCGCCGACCCGCTCAAGGGCGGTGCGGCGGAAGGCGCCGACCGCGCCGGGGATGGTCGGCATGCAGCCGAGCACGTCGTACATCCGGCGGTCCAGGTTGAAGCCCATCACGTACTCGATGTGCTGCCAGGCGCCGATGAGCGAGTCGCGGTTGCCGACCTTGGCGTTGCCCGCGACCGCGCCGACCCGGTGGTCGCCGAACGGCTGCACCAGTTCGCGTACGGTCGTCGGCTCGAAGACGGTGTCTCCGTCCATCATCACGACGATGTCGTAACGGGCGTGATGCAGACCGTTGTTGAGCGCCGACGGCTTGCCGCCGTTGGCCTGGCGGATCACCCGGACGTTCGGCAGCCGCATCGCCTCGACGATGTCGGCGGTGCCGTCGGTGGAGCCGTCGTCGACGACCAGGACCTCGATGGGGTGATCGCTCGCCATCAGCGAGCGCACGGTGTTGGCAATGCACTCGCGCTCGTTGTACGCGGGGACGATCACCGAGACCGGCTCGGTGACCTCCGGACCCCAGCGGAACCCGCGCTTGCGCACCTTGCGCGCGTGCAGGAACGACAGGATCAGCATCAGGCCGAACCGGGCGAAGACCAGCACGCCGATCACGGCGAGCCCGCCCACCAGGACGTCGGTGGTGTGCTCGGCCGCCTGGACGGCGAAGACGAACGCCTTGCCCTTCCACAGGTCCATCCCGGTCACCGGGGTGTGCGCGCTCGGGGCGTTCAGCGCCTCGGTGAGGTTGACGAACGTGTAGCCCTTGCCCTGGAGCTTGGGCAGGAAGGTGTCGAGCGCGGCCACGGTCTGCGAGCGGTTGCCGCCGGAGTCGTGCATCAGGACGATGGCGCCCTTGCCGTGCTTCGGCGTCGCGTTCTTGATGATCGTGTCGATGCCCGGGCGCTGCCAGTCCTCGCTGTCGGTGGAGTCGAGGGCGGTGATGTAGCCCCTGCTGCCGACGTACTTGATGACCGGCCAGTTCTTGTCGTCGATCGCGTCCGCGAACGACGAGTACGGCGGGCGGAAGAGGGATGTGCGGATGCCCGCCGCCCCTTCGAGCGCCAGCTGGTTCTGCGCGAGCTCCCAGTCGATGCGGGCGTGCGACTGGTAGGAGAGGTCGGGGTGGTTGAAGGTGTGCAGGCCGACCTCGTGGCCCTCGTCGACCATCCGCTTGATCAGGTCGGGGTAGCGGGCCGCGTTGGCGCCGGTCACGAAGAAGACGCCGTGCGCGTGGTACTTCTTCAGCGCGTCGAGCACCTTCGGGGTCCAGGTGGGGTCCGGGCCGTCGTCGAAGGTGAGCACGAGCTTGTGCTTGGGGATGTCGAGGCTCGTCGGCTTGCCGGGGCCGCGCGCGTCGATGACCGGGCCGCCGTCCAGGATGCGCTCGGGCACCTGGTCGGTGGCCGCGTCGGGGCGTATTCGGTGGTCGGCGAGGATCTCGTTGTGTACGTACCCGCGCAGCATCAGCATCGCGAAGAGCGCGACGAGGAAGAGCAGGGGCAGCAGATAGCGCATCGGAAGTCTTCGACGTCCGGGGGTACGGCGGGCGTTCACGTGCTGGCTCCAGTGTGCGGAGTCGGCCACGACAGACCGGAGGGGCTGCCGGTGGGGCCGGTGGGGAGACCCGGACCTGCCGAGTGGCCACCCGTCGGCGGCTTCGCGGTCTGCGAGGCGCCGGGGTGCGGGGTGGCCGTGGACTTGCCGGGGCGGCCGGACTTGCCCGGCTTGGGGGTGGCCTTGGCGCCGTTGGAGGCACTGGCCTTGGGGTGCGGCTTGCCCTTCTCGGAGGCGTGCGGCTTGGCTCCGAGGGGCGGCTGGGTGGCGGATTCGGTGGGCGCGGGGGTGACCCTGATCGTCTCGGGCTTCTTGTCCTTGGCGGCCGGGCCGGGTATGCCGAGCCAGGGGGCGCGGGAGCTGCCGCCCAGCAGGCTGGCGACGAGCATCACCGCGTAGCAGGCGCAGGCCAGGCCGAAGAGCCAGCCGAGCCCGCGCAGCTTCTTGCCCCGGCGGCCGCTCTCGTCGACGAACACGGGTCCGTCGGCCTCGGCGGGCTGAATGGGGCCGAGGTTGGGGACGGGAGCCTGGTGCGCGGCCGGTGCCTGATTCGCAAATGGAACGTGTTGCACCGTCGGGACCTGGGGCGACGCCGGAACCTGGTGCGGCGCCGTCGACTGCTGGAAGACGGGTATCGGCTCCGTCGCCGGAGCCTGGCCCGCCTTCGGGATCGGCTGCGCCGGGGGTGCCTGCTTCGTCACCGACACCGGCTGCGTCGCGGGTGTCTGATGCGCGACCGGCACCGGTTTCGTCGGCGCGCCCGGGTCGGCCGTCGGCACCTGCTTCGCCAGCGGAACCAGCCTGGTCGTCGCTTCCCGGTCGACCGTCGGTACGGGCTTCGGCGGGACGCCCTGGTCAGCCGTCGGCACCGGCTTCGTCGCCGGGCCGCCGAACTGCCCTTTGGGGACGCTCAGTTCCATCGTCAAGTCGTCGAGCGGGCCACGGGGCTTCTCGGCACGATTCCCGGGCTGCCCCTGAGGGGCTTCTTTTCGCCAATTGTCCACTTTGCGTACGCACTTCCCACCTGGATGATTCGCGGGTTGCGCGCACGACTCGGCGGGCATTGCAGCAGGACCGGACCACATCCGTTCCGCGCGCCCCCACTACCACACCGCACCCGGGGGATGAATGTAGCGCACCCCAGTGACACCCGTGTTCGTACGCCAAGTGTTGCTCATCCTGTGGAAGGCACCAGATGGGCATCACTGGGACATGAGCGACAGATCGACGCCGGGAAGCCAACTTTTCTGGGGGATTTCAAGCCAACCATTTGCCGTTGCCATGCCATTGGCGACCTCCCGGAGCACCTCCAGACCCGGGTGCCGCAGCCCCTTGCGCCACACCAGCGACACCGGTGACAGCGGTACGGGAGCGGTCAGCGGACGCAGCGTCATCCCCGGTATCGCCAGGAAGTCCATACTGGCCAGCACCGACCAGCCGCGCCCGCGCACCACCCGGGTGAACTCCTCCTCACCGGAGATCTCCGGGAACGGAGGCGCCAGCTCCACCCCCCGCCCGGCGAAGAGCCGCGCCGCCAGGTCGGTCCACTCGGCGGTGGCCGGATTGCCCACGCCCGCGTACAGCGTCTCGCCCTTGAGCATGTCGACCGGGATCTCCGCCAGGTGCGCGAGCCGGTGGTCGTCGGGCAGCAGCACCGCCATCCGCTCGTAGCGCACCGGCTGATGGGCCAGCCCCGCGAGCACCGACGGCTCCAGACCCGCTACCCGGCCGAACGAGACGTCGACCCGGCCCGCCAGGATGTCGGCCGCGGCCCCCGTGAGCCCGGTCAGATAGCGGACGACGAACTCGGGGCCGGGCGCGACCTCCCGGGCCCGGGTCAGCACCCGGTGGCCGGTGCCGACCGGTGCGCCGATGTCGACGATCAGCGGGCGGGCCTCGGCGGCCCAGGCGGCGCGGAGTTCGTCGTGGGCGGCGAGCACCCGGCGGGCGTGCGGCAGCAGCCGCGTACCGTCGGCGGTGAGCTCCACCGCGCGCGTGGTCCGCACGAACAGCTCGGCACCCAGCTCCCGTTCGAGCCGCCGGATGTCCCGGCTGAGCGCCTGCTGGGCGACGAAGAGGCGGGCGGCGGCGCGGGTGAAGTGGAGTTCCTCGGCGGTCGCGGTGAACGCGCGCAGCAGTCGGGGGTCGATGTCCTGGGGCACCCGCCAAGTCAACCGCAGAGCCGTTCACAACAAAAGTGCGTGAATGGGCCCGGATCAGGTGTTGGACGCCGCAACACCCCTGCGGCGAGGCTCTTTTGCATGCCGCAACTGATGACCATGTCGGGCTCCACGCTCGTCCTCGCCGAGCCGGTCCCGCACCACGAGTACCGGGAGGAGCCCGAGCCCCGTGCCCGAGTGCGCGCCCGCTGGGCCGCCCCCTACCGCCGCCTCTTCGCCGTCCCCGGCGCCCGTGCCTTCACGCTCGGCAACCTCATCGCCCGGCTCCCGATGGGCATGTTCAGCGTCAGCGCCGTGATCATGATCGCCGGGTCGCGCGGCTCGTACGCCCTGGCCGGCGCCGTCACCGCCACCGGCCTCGCCGCCACCGCCATCGTCGCGCCCTGGACGGCCCGCCTCGTCGACCGGCTCGGCCAGGCCCGGGTCGCCGTGCCCGCCACCGCCATCGCCGCGCTCGGCTCACTGGCCCTGCTGCTCTGCGTACGCCTGGACGCCCCCGACTGGACGCTGTTCGCCGCGTACGCCGCCACCGCCACCACCCCCAACACCGGCGGGATGTCGCGGGCGCGCTGGGCCCATGTCCACCGGGGCGACGCGGCCGCCGTGCACACCGCCAACTCCTTCGAACAGGCCGTGGACGAGCTGTGCTTCATGCTCGGCCCGGTGGCGGCCGCGTTCCTGTGCACCGCGCTGTTCCCGGAGGCGGGCACGCTCACCGGCGTGGTCCTGTTGATGACCGGCATGCTGATCTTCGCGGCCCAGCGCTCCACCGAACCGCCGGTCGCCGCGCGCACCGACCGCGCGCCTTCCCCGCTGCGCTCCCCCGGGCTGCCCGCCCTGCTCGCCGTCTTCCTCGCCACGGGCGCGGTGTTCGGCGCGATGGAGGTGGTGACGCTGGCGTACGCGGACCGGCTCGGCCACGGTTCTGCGGGCGGCGCGGTCCTCGCGCTCCAGGCGGCCGGGTCGTGTGTGGCGGGCCTGGTCTACGGGTCGGTCCGCCCGGCGCGCGCGGTGTCCCGGCGTCTCCTCGTCTGCACGGGCGCGATGACGGCCCTGATGTGCCTGCCGCTGCTCGCGGCCCGTACGGGTTCGCTCCTCGTCCTGGCAGGCGCCCTGCTCCTCGCGGGCGCGGCCACCGCGCCGACCATGGTCACCGGGATGACCCTGGTCCAGCGGCTCACCCCCGAGGGCCGCTTGAACGAGGGCATGACCCTCGCGGTCACCGCGATCCTGGGCGGCATAGCACTGGGCTCGGCCACGGGCGGCTGGCTCGCCGACCACACGAGCACGACGACGGCCTACCTCGCCCCGGGGTGCGCGGCGGCGCTGGCGACGGTGGTGTGTGCGGCGGGTCCGGCTCGGCGCCGGTGATGGGTGCGGCTGCGTACCGTACGTACGACAAAGGCCCGGCTGCTTGATGCAGCCGGGCCTTTGCCTCACATGGGAATTGTGGAGATGGCGGGAATCGAACCCGCGTCCAACGGTGCGGAATCAGGGCTTCTCCGTGTGCAGTTCGCTGCGATTTTCTCAGCCCCGGAGATCACGCGAACAAGTCTCCGACGGGCTCAGCCACTGTTTGATTTCCTCCTGGGCCCCGTGACCGGGCTCAGAAGTTTAGATCCCTTGATGATGCCAGGATCCGGGTCGGGATCACCCCCGGGCTGACACTTCGCAAGTCGCTACTTAGGCAGCGAGGGCGAAGGAATCGCGCTTGGTGTTGGCGATTATTGGTTGCGACATATGGTTTACGAGATCATTGCCGCTTCCTCGACACGCTTCCCCTGCTTCGACATCCGCTGTCGAAACCGATCATCCCCATGTTTTGTTAACAATGTGCTCCACCCCGGGGGGCGGCGCTGAAGCCATCGTACGCGAAGCGGACGGCGGCCCGCCAGGACATTTACGCGCGCTGGCGCCGCTTGGCCGCCGCGATGGCGCGGTTCGTCTCGCGGGTGTCCTGCTTCTCCCGCAGCGTCTGGCGCTTGTCGTACTCCTTCTTGCCCTTCGCCAGCGCGATCTCGATCTTCGCCCGGCCCTCCTTGAAGTACAGGACGAGGGGCACGATCGTGTGACCCGACTCCTGCGACTTGGACTCCAGCTTGTCGATCTCGGCGCGGTGCATCAGCAGCTTCCGCTTGCGCCGCGCGCTGTGGTTGGTCCAGGTGCCCTGGGCGTACTCCGGCACGTGGACGTTGTGCAGCCAGGCCTCGCCCCCGTCGATCTGGACGAACCCGTCGACCAGCGACGCCCGTCCCTGGCGCAGCGACTTCACCTCGGTGCCCGTGAGCACGAGACCGCACTCGTAGGTGTCGATGATGGTGTAGTCGTGCCGCGCCTTCTTGTTCTGCGCGACCAGCTTGCGCCCGCTGCCCTTGTCCTTGTCTTTTGCCTTAGCCATAGTGCGGCCATTTTCGCACTACGACCGCCCCCCGAGGCCACTCAATACTGTCTCGGCCCGCTCCTTGGCCCGCTCGGTGACCGGTACGTCCGGGGTGATCCCCTTCCCGTCCACGCTGTGGCCCGCCGGGGTGCGGTAGTGGCCGACGGTCAGCTCGGCGACCGAGCCGTCCGGCAGGTCGGTCGGCATCTGGACCGAGCCCTTGCCGAAGGTGCGCGAGCCGACGGTGACCGCGCGGCCCCGGTCCTGGAGGGCCCCGGTCAGCAGCTCGGCCGCGCTCATGGTGCCGCCGTCGACCAGGACGACCAGCGGCTTCGAGGTGTCGGCGCCGTCCGCCGGGTCCGCGTAGAGGGCGCGCTGCCTGCCGTGCACGTCGTACGTGGCGACCAGGCCGCCATCGAGGAAGGCGGAGGCGGCCGAGGCGGCCTCGTCGACCAGGCCGCCGGTGTTGCCCCGCAGGTCGAGCAGGACTCCGGCGCCTTCGGGGGCCTCGCGGACCGCCGTGCGCACCCGCTCCCCCGAGCCCTTGGTGAAGGCCGCCACCTTGATCATCACGTCCCCGCCGGGCAGTTCGCTGACCGTCACGGCCTCGGTGGTGAGCAGGGCCCGGCGCAGCGACTCGGCCCAGGTGCGCCCGGCCCGCTCCATGCCGAGCACGACCCGGCTGCCGGCGGCGGCCCCGTCGCCGCGCAGCAGCGAGACGACCTCGGTGACCGGCCGCTGGTCGACCGCGCGGCCGTCGATCATACGGAGCCGGTCGCCCGCCTCGATCCCGGCGCGGGCGGCCGGTCCGCCGGGCTGGACGCGGGTCACCTCGACGCGGCCGTCGCCGGTGCGCCGGGCCCACAGGCCGACGCCGGTGTAGCGGCCGTCGAGGGCGTCCTCGAACTGCTCGTAGGCGCTCGGGTCGTAGACCGCGCCCCACCGGTCGCCGCTGCGGCTGACGACCTCGGCGGCGGCAGCCGTTGGAGACTTGCCGTCGGCCACGGCCTCGGCGGCGGCGCGGGCCACGTCCTCGCCGCCGTCGGAGGCGGGGGCCTCGGCCGAGGCGGGGCGGGCGCGCAGCGGGGTGCCGCGTTCGTCGGCCCGGGGCAGCGAGCCGGTCACGGCGGCGGTCGCGAGGACCGAGACGAAGACCAAGGTCAGAGTCGCCCCGCGGCGGACTCCGCGGGGCCTGGGACAGCGGTCCGGACCTGACATGGCGTCGAGTCTAGGACAACGCGAGGGCGCCGCAGGGGCTGTTGCCCCTACGGCGCCCGGGGCGCGTGTCACACCTTGAGGTACTTGCGGAGCGCGAAGAAGGCCGCGAGGGCGGGCATCAGCACGCTCGCCGCGAGGACCAGCGGCAGCTTGGCCAGGACCGCGTCCCAGCCGATGAAGTTGATCAGATTCAGCTTGTGCGACAGGTCGAGGCCGTGGTCGATCATGAAGTAACGGCCCACGAGCAGCATCCCGGAGGCGGCGATGCCGCCGAGCACTCCGGCGAAGGCGGCCTCCATGATGAACGGCGCCTGGATGTAGAAGCTCGAAGCACCGACCAGGCGCATGATGCCGGTCTCGCGCCGTCTGCTGAACGCGGACACCCGGACCGTGTTGACGATCAGCATCAGCGCCACGACCAGCATCACCGACATGACCAGGACGGCCGCCACGTTCATGCCGTTGAGCAGCCCGAACAGGTTCTCCAGGATGCCCTTCTGGTCCTGCACCGACTGCACGCCGTCGCGCCCGGCGAAGGCGGTGGCGACCACCTTGAACTTCTCGGGGTCCTTCAGCTTGACCCGGAACGACTCCTGCATCTGGTCCGGCGTGATCGAACCGGCCATCGGGGAGTCGCCGAACTGCTCCTTGTAGTGCTTGAACGCCTCGTCGGCCGACTCGTACGTGACGGTCTGGACGATGTCCAGCTTCTTCAGGTCGCCCTCGATGTCCTTCTTCTGCTGGGCGGTGACGGCGCCCTTGGAGCACTTGGCGACCTGTTCGGCGTCCGCCTTGTTGCAGAGGAAGATCGAGACGTTGACCTTGTCGTACCAGTAGCCCTTCATGTTGTTGACCTGGTCCCGCATCAGCAGCGAACCGCCGAACAGGGCCAGGGACAGGGCCACGGAGACGATGACGGCGAACGTCATGGTCAGATTGCGGCGGAGACCGACGCCGATCTCCGAGAGTACGAACTGCGCGCGCATGGCGACTGGTTAAGCCTTTCCGTGCTTTCGGGCTCGATGCTCAGCGCATCAGTGCTGGTAGCCGTAGACGCCGCGCGCCTGGTCACGTACGAGACGGCCCTTTTCGAGCTCGATAACACGCTTGCGCATCTGGTCGACGATGTTCTGGTCGTGGGTCGCCATGATCACGGTCGTCCCGGTCCGGTTGATCCGGTCCAGGAGCTTCATGATGCCGACCGAGGTCTGCGGGTCCAGGTTGCCGGTCGGCTCGTCCGCGATCAGCAGCATCGGCCGGTTGACGAAGGCCCGCGCGATGGCGACGCGCTGCTGCTCACCGCCGGAGAGCTCACCGGGGCGCCGGTCCTCCTTGCCGCCGAGCCCGACGAGGTCGAGCACCTGCGGCACGGCCTTGCGGATCTCGCCGCGCGGCTTGCCGATGACCTCCTGGGCGAAGGCCACGTTCTCGGCGACCGTCTTGTTCGGGAGCAGCCGGAAGTCCTGGAAGACGGTCCCCAGCTGGCGCCGCATGTGCGGCACCTTCCAGTTGGAGAGCCGGGCCAGGTCCTTGCCGAGCACGTGCACCTGGCCTTGGCTGGCGCGCTCCTCGCGCAGGATGAGTCGGAGGAAGGTCGACTTCCCGGAGCCGGACGAACCGACGAGGAAGACGAACTCACCCTTCTCGATGTCGAGGGAGACGTCCCGCAGAGCGGGGTGGCTCTGCTTGGGATAAGTCTTGGAGACGTTGTCGAATCGGATCACGGTGCACCACGGTCGCCGGGAATAGGTGTGCGTGACACTACGCGAACCCGCCTCGGCCGCGCAGGCGCCGTCCGAGGATGTTCCGGGGATGCGCCTTATGTCCCGTTGACGGATCGCTTCGGGGCGTCCTCGGGCTCCCCTGCGGGTGCAGAATCGGGCGGGGCGCGCCGAAACGCGCGGGAGCTGGCACAGTGGTAGGGGGAACGGTTGCGTTTCCCTGAGCGTTGTGCGGAGCAGTACGTGCATGCAGCGGCTCCGCCGCGCGGGAGGAGGAAAGCGCATGACCTATGACCGATTGGTGTGCGCCAACTGCGCGGCGCCCGTCAGCGAGGGCCGCTGCCCCGTGTGCCGGGCCAACCGGGAGCGGCTCCAGCAGGAAGGCCCCTGGGGCGGCCTGAGCCCGGTGGCCCTGGTGACGCTGCTCGTGGTGCTGGTGGCCGCGGTGGCCCTGCTGGCCCACCAGGGTGTGTAGCGAGCTTTAAGGCGTTTACGCAGGTGGGGCCCGGGGTGCTGGATTGCACCCCGGGCCCCATCTGCGTACTGCTTGGTGACTACCGTCCGTGACGCTTAGGCGACGGTACGGCCGCCGACCAGGCGCGGCATGATCCGGAAGCCGATGCCACCGGCGATCATCGTCGCGGCGCCGACCAGCAGGAACGTGGTCTCGCCCGCACCGGTCTCGGCGAGCTCGTCCTTGGCCTTGCCCTGCTCGACCGGCTTGGAGCCACCGCTGTCGGGGGTGGTGTTGTCCGGGCAGCTGGCGCCGTCGAGCGAGACGGTGCAGGTGCCGCCGGAGGTGGAGCCACCGGTGCTGGAGCCGCCGGTGCCGCCGGTCGCGGAGGAGCCGCCGGAGGTGGCGGAGCCACCCGTGGAGGAGCCGCCGGTCGCGGACGAGCCGCCCGTGGTGGAGGAGCCGCCGGTCGACGAGCCACCCGTGGACGACGTGCCGCCGGTGGACGAGCCACCCGTGGTGGAGCCGCCGGTCGACGAGGTGCCGCCGGTGCTCGACGTGCCGCCCGTGGACGAGGTGCCACCGGTGGACGAGCCGCCGGTCGAGCCGCCAGTGGTGCTGCCACCGGTCGTGGACGAACCGCCGGTCGAGCCGCCCGTGGTGGACGAGCCACCCGTGGTCGAGCCGCCGTCGGTGGTGCTGCCACCGGTCGTGGACGTACCACCGGTGCTCGACGAGCCGCCGGTCGACGACGAGCCGCCCGTGCTGGACGAGCCGCCGTCGGTCGTGGTGCTGCCGCCCGTGGAGGACGAACCACCGGTCGCGGACGAGCCGCCCGTGGTGGACGAACCGCCGGTCGAGCCGCCCGTGGTGCTGCCACCGGTCGTGGACGTACCACCGGTGCTCGACGAACCGCCGGTGTCGACACCGCCGATGCCGCCGACCGTGCCCGTGCCGCCGTCCGTCTCACCCTGGACGCCGACGCCGACGCCGCTCTTGTTGACCTCGGCCTTGGCGCTGAGGCCACCGATGTTCACGTCGACACCGACGGCCGAGGCCGCCCCCGCAGCGGTCAGGGACGCGCCGGCGGCGATCACCGCGCCGGCGGCTATCCGCGCGACACGCAGCCGCGTCTTCTTCGTCATATGTCTGCTACCCCCAGTAGCTGAATCGTCATGGGGCAGCGCCCGGGGGCCGCGGGACCGGGGGAGGCCGCTTGCGTCGCCCCCGTCACACGCGCCCCGGATATACGCATGCCGCGCGCCACCTTTCCGCACACCTAAGAATCACGTCAAGGTCGTTTAGGGATCGATGTCGCAAATGGCGCCAGTTGTCCGGTACATGGGGTTGCAACTGTGACGAAACAAGGGAACTGCCGCTCGGTGAGCGGCAGTTCCCTTGTCGACAAAGCCTCAAAAACGCGGCGGCACCTTCCCGCCGGTTACTTCTCCTGCTGCTTGCGCCAGCGAATTCCCGCTTCCAGGAATCCGTCGATCTCGCCGTCCAGGACGGACTGCGGGTTGCCGACCTCGAACTCGGTGCGCAGGTCCTTGACCATCTGGTACGGGTGCAGGACGTACGAACGCATCTGGTTGCCCCAGGAGCTGCCGCCGTCCTTGAGCGCGTCCATCTTCGCCTGCTCCTCCTGGCGGCGGCGCTCAAGGAGCTTGGCCTGGAGGACGTTCATGGCGCTGGCCTTGTTCTGGATCTGCGAGCGCTCGTTCTGGCAGGAGACGACGATGCCGGTCGGCAGGTGCGTGATGCGCACGGCCGAGTCGGTGGTGTTGACGCCCTGGCCGCCGGGGCCGGAGGCGCGGTACACGTCGATGCGCAGCTCGGACTCGTCGATCTCGACGTGGTCGCTGGACTCGACGACCGGCAGCACCTCGACGCCCGCGAACGAGGTCTGGCGGCGGCCCTGGTTGTCGAAGGGCGAGATGCGCACGAGGCGGTGGGTGCCCTGCTCGACGGAGAGCGTTCCGTACGCGTACGGCGCCTTCACCACGAAGGTGGTCGACTTGATGCCGGCCTCTTCCGCGTACGAGGTCTCGTACACCTCGGTCGGGTAGCCGTGGCGCTCGGCCCAGCGCAGGTACATGCGCTGGAGGCGCTCGGCGAAGTCGGAGGCGTCGACGCCGCCGGCCTCGGCGCGGATGTTGACGAGGGCCTCGCGCTCGGCGTACTCGCCGGACAGGAGGGTGCGGACCTCCATCTCGTCCAGCGCCTTGCGCACGGAGACCAGCTCGGTCTCGGCCTCGGCGAGGGTGTCCGCGTCGTCCATCTCCTGGGCGAGCTCGAACAGCACCGCGAGGTCGTCGATGCGGCCGCGCAGGCTCTCCGTCTTGCGGACCTCGGCCTGGAGGTGCGAAAGCTTGCTCGTGATCTTCTGGGCGGCCTCCGGGTCGTCCCACAGGGACGGCGCGGCGGCCTGCTCCTCAAGCACGGCAATGTCTGCCCTCAGCTTGTCGAGGTCCAGGACGGCCTCGATCGACCCCATGGTCGAGGAGAGGGACTTCAGCTCTTCGGATACATCGACGACTGCCACGGGTCCAGCGTAACGGCTGCGCGCAAGGACGTTTCCCCCTGTGCCCCGGCACGGCCGCGGGGCCCCGGGGTTACGGCGTCGTCGGCGCGGAGTGCTTGGAGTCCTGCGGGGGCTTGTCGTCGCCGCCGGAGACGGCCAGCCAGGCGCCGATGCCCAGGGCCGCGGTCAGGGCGGCCGCCGAGGCGCCCAGGACGATGCGGCGTCTGCGGAGCTGGTCCGCGCGGTGGCGGGCCGAGCCGGGGCGGGGGGTGCCGGCCGGGCGGGGGGCGCGGGCCGTGCCCAGGGGGCCGCCCGCGAGTTCGTCGGGGCCGGGCACGCGCATGCTCGTGTGGGTGTCCCGGTTGGAGTCCAGGGGCGCGCCCGGCACCAGCGGCACGGCGCCCCGGCGGGGCGAGCCGGACGGGGGCGCGGGCTCCTCGTACGGGGGCTCCTCGGGCTCCTCCGACCCCGGCTCGTCCACGTCCAGCGGGGGCATCCCCGCGACCAGGGGGAGGAGTTCGCGCAGGCGCGCGGAGAGTTCCGAGGCGCGCAGGCGCGAGGCGGGAGCCTTGGCGAGGCACTGGACGATCAGCTGCCACAGCTCGTCCGGGATGCCCGGCAGCGGCACGACCGTCTCGGTGACATGGCGGCGCAGGACCGCGCCGGGGTGGCCGCCGCCGAACGGCGTGAAGCCCGCGAGGAGCTCGTAGAGGACCGTCGCCAGGGCGTAGATGTCGACCGCCGCCCTCGGCGGCAGGCCCTCGACGATCTCCGGGGCGAGATAGTCCGGCGTACCGATGATGCGGGTCGCCTTGGTGCGGCGCGGCGTGTCGATCAGCTTGGCCACGCCGAAGTCGGTGAGCAGGGCAGGGTGCGCGCCGCCGGGGCCGAGCGGGCCCTGCATGTCCAGGAGGATGTTCTCGGGCTTCACGTCCCGGTGCACGACTCCGGCCGCGTGCGCGGCGGCCAGGCCGTCGGCGACGTCCGCGACGATCGCCACCGCCGCCTCGGGGGCCAGGCGCCGCTCGCGGTCGAGCCGGGTGCGTACGTCCGTACCCCTCACCAGGTCCATGACCAGGGCGAGGTCGTTGCCGTCGACGACGAGGTCGCGTACCCCCACGACGTTGGGGTGGTCGAGGCCGAGCAGCGCGGTGCGCTCCTGCACGAAGCGGCCGACGAGCTCCTGGTCGGCGGCCAGGTCTTCGCGCAGCAGCTTGATGGCGACGGGCCCGTCCGGCCCCTCGCCTAGCCACACCGTGCCGGCGCTGCCCCGCCCCAGGATCTGGTGGGCGGTGTACCGGCTGCCGATATTCCGTGCCAAGACTGCTCCCTCAGCGGCTGGCTGTGCACGCCGAGGCTACGCGGCCGGGACGCCAACCTTCACTTCCGAGCGGGAAATCACCCCCTGGAAGTCGACATATAGATGAAGTGGGTGTCCTGGACCGCGTACGAGGTGCGTACGAGGGGTTTTACGTACGGCCCTCGTACGCGACTCATCAGCCGCCGGACTTGCCGCCCAGCTCGCCGATCCAGCCCGTGACCTTGTCGATCGCGTCGCCGATCGCCTGCCAGTAGCTCTTGCCCTGGGCCACCCAGTCCTGGAGCGGGGTCAGCTCCCAGACCAGCCAGCCCGCGACGAACAGCAGGATGAAGGTGAACAGGCAGCCCTTGAGGCAGCCGAGCCCCGGGATGTGCATCGGGTTCGCGCTGCGGCGGCGCGGCTCGCGGGGCGCGGGGGCCTGCGGCTGCTGGGGCGGATGGGACTGCTGCGGGGGCGCGTACTGCTGGTGCTGGGGCTGCGGCGCGTACTGCTGATGCTGCGGCGGCTGGGCGTACGGCTGCGGCTGCTGGCGGTACGGCTGGGGCTGCTGCGGGGCGTACTGCTGCGGCCCGGGCCGGTGGCCCTGCGGCGGACGCTGCTGCTGGGGCTGCGGGGGCTGCTGCTGGCGGTGCGGGCGGCGGCGCAGCGGGTCCTCGGCGGGGTCCAGGTACTGGAGCTGCGTCTGCTCGTTGCGGTCGCGGGCCGCCTGGAGCTGGGACTGCCAGGGGTGCGGCTGCTCGGGCTGCTGCGGGTTGTACTGGCCCTGCGGAACGGGCTGGCCCGGCGGTACGGGGGGCATGACCGCGGTCGGGTCGGCGGCGTTCCGGTCGGGCAGGACCGACGTCGGGTCCGCCGCGCCCGTGTTCGGCAGCACCGAGGTCGGCGCGGCCGGGTCGTACGCGCGCGTGGTGCTCGGCAGGACCTGGGTGGGGTCGGCCGCGCCCGGGGTCCCGGGGACGGCGGCGGGCGCCGGGTCGGGCGCGAGCAGGGCGCCCACACCGTCGGCCGCCTCGACCTGCGCCGGGGTCGAGTGGACCCCGATGCCGGCCGCGACGACACGCAGTCCGCGCGCGAGGTTCTCGGCGCTGGGCCGCTCGTCCGGGTTCTTGCGCAGACAGCGCTCGATGACCGTCCACAGCGGGCCGGGCACGGTCGTGGGGCGGCGCGGCTCCTCGCTCAGGTGCCGGTGCAGCACCTCAAGAGCGGTCCCGCCCGCGAACGGCGGACGCCCGGTGATCAGCTCGTACAGCAGGATCCCGGCGCCGTAGATGTCGACGGCGGAGGTCTGCGGGCGGCCCTCGGCGGACTCCGGCGCCACGTACGCGGGCGTGCCGACGAACTCGTGCGTACGGGTCAGGCCCGGGGAGTCCGCCAGGCGCGCGATGCCGAAGTCGGTGAGCATCGGGTGCATCGCGCCGTCGCGCTCGTCCAGCAGGACGTTGGCGGGCTTCAGGTCGCGGTGGACGACGCCGTCGGCGTGGCTGGCGGCGAGCGCGTCGGCGATCTGCGCGGTGAGCAGGGAGGCGGCGACCGGGGTGAGCGGGCCGCTCTCGCGCAGGTAGCGGTGCAGGTCCGGGCCGTCGATCAGGTCCATGACCAGGGCAAGGAGGTCGCCCTCGACGACGAGGTCGCGGGTGCGCACGATGTTGGGGTGCGTCAGGCGCAGCAGCACCGAGCGCTCGCGCAGGAACCGCATCACGACGTCGGCGTCGTTGGCGAGCTCCTCCTTGAGGACCTTGATCGCGACGGTCTCGCCGGGCTGGCCGGCCACGGCCGCCTCGGCGCCCGCGGCCTCTCTCTGGCGGGCGCGCCAGACCGTGCCCGTGGCGCCACGTCCGAGCGGCTCCTCAAGCAAGTACTTGCTGCCTACCGGCCGCACGTCATGCGCTCCCTGCTGGTCTGGCTGTTCTGGCTGATCCGGGGTGCACCGGACGGGTGCCCCGGGCGGCCCACTGTAGTGCCGTCGGCTGTGCCGACGCGGGCTCACACGTTCTGGCTGTTCGAAGGAAAGACGTCACCGTCGCACGGAAGGTTGCCGAACGGCCGTACCGAAGCGGCGCGGTCGATTCCGGCGGGGTGCGCAACCAGCCACTTTGCGGCCACATTTGCGTCGAGAGCCGATCATTCAAGATCACTTGGAGGTGGGTGACGGGCGTGTTGTCAGTGGCAGGTGCGAGGATGCCCTCAGCACGACATGTGTGCCTGGTGGGGGGAATCACAAGGGCGTTTCCCTCCTGGCCCGGCACCCCCGCGCAGAAGGGACCGCCGAGGCGATGCAGATCCGGCTGACCGTCCTCGCGCCGCGCAGCGGCCACGCTGCGGCGCGCGCCTGCGACGTGCTCGTGACCGCGCCCGCGGGGACCACGCTCGCGGCCGTCGCCTCCGGCCTCGCCACGGCCGCGTCGGGCTCCGAGGTCTCCAGCGCGGTGGTGCTGTACGCGGGGCGCGAGCGGCTGGATCCGCAGCGCCGGGTCCTCGGCGAGCCCCCGCTGGTCGACGGCGCGGTGCTCGCGCTCTCCTCCCCCTCCTCGTCCCCGGCGGCCTCCGCCTCGTACGCGGCGTACGCGTCGGAGCACGGGGAGGCCGCCCAGGCCCGGCTCTGCGTGATCGCCGGACCCGACGCGGGCGGGGTCCATCTGCTGCACGGCGGCCAGATCCGCATCGGCCGCTCGGCGGACGCGGACGTGCCGCTGGACGATCCGGACGTGTCCCGGCTGCACTGCGCGGTGACGGTCGGCGAGGACGGCCGGGTCGCGGTGGCCGACCTTGGCTCGACGAACGGCACGCGCGTGGACGGCGCCCCGGTCGGCCCGCACCCGGTGCGGCTGCCCGCGGGCGCGCTGCTGCGGCTTGGCGAGTCGGCCCTGCGCCTGAGCCCCGGCACCCCGTCCCCGGACGCGCTGGCGACGGTGCCGGACGGGGAGGGGCATGTGCGGGTGGCCGTGCCCGGGGCGCCGGAGGCCGTGGTCGGGGGCGAGGTGTACGGGGAGGGTTCGGCTGTCGGGGCGGGCCCCGGTCCTGGAACACCTTCGGTTCCGTACGGCATGGAGGCCGGGCGCGTTCCGGGCCAGCGGGTGTCCACGGAGCCGGGTTCCGGTCCGCCTTCGGGGTACGGACCGACCACTCATGGCACGGGCACGGCGCCCGGGGCCTATGGCCAGGGAAGCGGCGATACGTACGGTCCCGGCGGCGGTGATCCGTACGCGGCGGAAGGCGGCCATCCGCACGCCCCGAGCGGCTCCACGGCGTACGGCCAGGGCCGCGCGGGCGACGGTCGCGGCTGGTACGGCGAGGAGGCGGAGGTTCCGCAGCAGCCCGGCCACGACGACGGGTACGACCCGCGAGTCGCCGAGCCGTACGGGGACACGACCGAACCGCGAGGCGGCGACGCGGGCGGTCGTCGGGGCGGGACGCCCGCGCGGGGGACGCGCGTGCCGGACGAGGTGCAGCACGCGCGCGTCGAGGACGGGGTGCCCCGGCGGCGCGGCGGGCTCGGCGCCTGGGCGCGGCGGCTGGCCGGGGGCCGGGGCGAGGCCGCGTACGAACCGGCTCCCGTGCAGGCCGAGGCCGCGCCGACCGGCGTCGCGCCCGCGCCCGAGCGGTGGCCCGACCCGGCCGCGCTGCTGCTGACCGCGCTCGGCCCCGGGCCGCGCCTGTGGGAGCGGCGGCCCGGGCACCAGGAGGCGCTGGCGGTCCGGGTCGGCACGGCGGACCGGGGCGAGCTCGCGGCCGTGCCGGTCACCGTGGGGCTGCGCGAGGCGGGCTCGCTGGGCCTGGCCGGTCCCCGCCCCCGGCTGAACGGTCTGGCGCGGGCGGTCGTGGCCCAGCTGGCCGCGCTGCATTCGCCGGGCGACCTGGAGATCGTCCTCATCAGTACGGAACGCGGCCGCAGCCTCCAGACCCGGACCGCGGAATGGGGCTGGCTGGGCTGGCTCCCGCATGTGCGGCCCGGGCACGGCCAGGACTGCCGCCTGCTGCTCGCGTACGACCGGGAGCAGGCCACGGCCCGTACGACCGAGCTCGTGCGGCGCCTCGACGACAGCCCGCTCGGCCCGACCTGGGCCTCGGCCGAGGCGTCCGCGATCGCCGACGCCACCCGCCGCTACTCGGGTCCGTACACGGTGGTGATCGTCGACGGCGACCCCGGCTCGTCGGTGCTGCGCGAGACGACCGCGCGGCTCGCGTCGGCCGGGGGCGCGGCCGGGATCCATCTGCTCTGTCTCGCCGAGGCACCGCCCGCCTCGCCGACGTCGCCGGTGGAGGCGACGTACGAGTCGGCGTGCGCGGTGTCGCTGGCGTTCCGCGAGTGCGGGGCGGCAGCACTGCTCAGCGGCGATGTGGCCACCGCCCTGCGGCTGGTGCGCACGGCGGGCGGGCGTCCGGCGGGGCACGGCACGGTGGCGGTGGTCGACGCGGTCTCGGCGGCGTGGGCCGAGCGGTTCGCGCGGGCGCTCGCGCCGTTGCGTGCGGGCGACGCTTCAGCGGTACGGGCGCGTCCTGCGGTGGCCCTGCCGCCCTCGTCCCGGCTGCTCGACGAGCTGGGCCTCGCGCGCGCCACGCCCGCGTCCCTGATGGCGCGTTGGGAGTCGGCGCCGGACGGCGCGGCCGTGCTCGGCACCGGGCCGCGCGGCCCGGTCGGCGTCGACCTCGCGTCCGACGGGCCGCATCTGCTGGTCGAGGGACCGGCGGGCAGCGGTCGTACGGAGCTGCTGCGGGCGGTCGCCGCGTCGCTCGCGGCCGGGGCGCGGCCGGACCGGCTGGGGATGATCCTGGTCGACGGGGCGGGCGGGGAGCGCGGCGACGGCCTGCGCGCCTGCACCGAACTCCCGCATGTCTCCACGTACTTGGTGGCCTCCGACCCCGTCCGCATGCGGGAGTTCGCGCAGGCGCTCGGGGCGGAGCTGAAGCGGCGGGCCGAGCTGCTCGACGGCGTCGGGTTCGCGGAGTGGGTGGCGCGGGCCGCCTCGGACGCGCAGGAGGTGGCCGGGCGATCCGTCGGTGAGCAGCACGGATCCGAGCAGCGCGGGGATGTGGACGGGCCGTCCACCAGCACGCTGCGGCTGCGCCCGCTGGCCCGTACGCGTACGGAGGCGGGGCCGCCGCCGCTGGCCCGTCTCGTCGTCCTCGTCGACGACCTGGACGCGCTGGTCGCACCCGCGCTCGGCAGCCCGGGGCGGCCCGCGGCGGGGTCCGTGGTGCGGGCGCTTGAAGCGGTGGCTCGGGACGGGGAGCGGCTGGGGGTGCATCTGGTGGCGACGTCGGCGCGGGCGGAGCGTACGGCGGATACGGAGCTGGCGCGGGGTGTACGTCAGGTGGTGCGGCTGGATGCGCCGCCCGTCGCTCCTTCGCCGGACGAGCCGTCGCCCGGGCGGGGGCGGTTGTTCGGGGCGGACGGTGTTGTCACGCCCTTCCAGGGTGGGCGGGTCACTGGGCGTATACCGCGTACGGCGACTTTGCGGCCCACGGTGGTGCCCCTGGAGTGGGAGCGCATGGGCGACCCGCCGGCCCGCCGGCCGGTACGCGAACTCGGCAACGGGCCGACGGACTTGGCGCTGCTTGCGAGTGCGCTCGACCGGGCGGCGAGGCTGGTCCACGCGACCCCGCCTGCGGCGCTTTAACCCCCACCCCACCCCTTCCCTAAACCCTGCCGGGGGCGGGTGGGGGTTGAGGGGGGTTTCCCGGGGGGCTGCGCCCCCGGACCCCGTTCGTCTGCGGATCGTGCTGGGTTGCTCGCGCAGTTCCCCGCGCCCCTAGGTAGTCAGGGGCGCGGGGAACTGCGCGACAAGCCCCCACCGGCGGCCAGCCGACGAACCCGGCCGCCCGCCCAGGCCACGCGGCGGAGCCGCAAAATGTCACAGCCGGGAAGGGGTGGGGTGGGGACCAAACCTCCCTGACGCCACGTCACGAGCCCATCACGATCGGCCCGTTGGGGGCGAGAGCGGTATTGCGGGGCCCCCGCGCCCGGCGTAGGACTGTCCGGACGGGACGACCTCGGCGGCGAGAGGCGGACAGCTCATGCGTACGGGTCGGACAGGTCGGATAGGACTGGCAGGGGTGGCCGCCATCGGCGCGCTCGCCCTCGTCGCCACCGCGTGCAGCAGCGACAAGAAGGCGAATGGTGGTGTGGGCACACTCCCGCCCTCCAAGAGCGGCGCCGCCCCCGCCCTACAACTCCCCCGGCTCGACGGCCAGAAGATCGAGGTCGCCGCCGTCTGGACCGGGCCCGAGCAGGCCAACTTCCTGAAGGTGTTGAAAGAGTTCGAGGGCCGTACCGGGGCGAGCGTCACCTTCGTCCCCGCCCAGGACCCCATCGTCAACTTCCTCGGCACCAAGATCGCCGGTGGCAGCCCCCCGGACGTCGCCATGCTCCCGCAGGTCGGCGCCATCCAGCAGGCCGCGCAGAAGAAGTGGCTCAAGCCCGTCGGCGCGGACGCCAAGGCGCAGCTCGACAAGAACTACGCCAAGGTGTGGCGCGACCTGGGGCAGGTCGACGGCACGCAGTACGCCGTGTACTTCAAGGCCGCCAACAAGTCCCTCGTCTGGTACAACACCAAGGTCTTCGAGACCGCGGGCGCCCAAGTCCCCAAGACCTGGAAGGACTTCCTCAGCACCGCCGACACCATCTCGGCCTCCGGCGTCACCCCGGTCTCCGTGGGCGCCGCCGACGGCTGGACCCTCACCGACTGGTTCGAGAACGTCTACCTGTCGCAGGCGGGGCCGGACAAGTACGACCAGCTCGCGCAGCACAAGATCAAGTGGACCGACCCGTCCGTCAAGGACGCGCTCACCACCCTCGGCCAGCTCTTCGGCAAGCCGGATCTCATCGCTGGCGGCACCACCGGCGCCCTGCAGACCGAGTTCCCGGCCTCCGTCACCCAGACCTTCACCGGCGGCGACCAGCCCAAGGCGGCCATGGTCTTCGAGGGCGACTTCGTGAGCGTCAACATCGCGCAGACCTCGGCGAAGATCGGCACCGACGCCAAGGTGTTCCCGTTCCCGGCCGTCGGCGCCAAGGCGCCCGTCGTCACCGGCGGCGACGCGGCCGTGGCGCTCAAGGACACCAAGGGCGCCCAGGCCCTGCTGACCTGGCTGGCCTCCCCGGACGCGGCGAAGATCTGGGCGGCGGCGGGCGGCTACGTCTCGCCCAACAAGGCGACCGACCTGGCCGCCTATCCCAATGACGTGCAGCGCGACATCGCCAAGGCGCTCGTCGGGGCCGGGGACGACGTCCGGTTCGACATGTCCGACCAGGCCCCGCAGTCCTTCGGCGGGACCCCGGGCAAGGGCGAGTGGAAGGACCTTCAGGACTTCCTGAAGAACCCCAAGGACGTCACCGGCGCCCAGGCCGAACTGGAGGCCGACGCGGCCGCGGCGTACAAGAACTGATCCGGCGATGACCACCGCGCCCACCGCCGGTGCCGCCGCCCCGCGTCCGCGCCGCAGCGTCACCGGCACGCGCAAGTACCTCGCCGCCGGATTCCTGCTGCCCGCGCTCGTACTGCTCGGCGCGCTCGTCGTGTATCCGATCGGCTACTCGGTCTACCGCTCGTTCTTCGACCAGTCCGGCGACGGCTTCGCCGGGTTCGACAACTACAAGACGCTCTTCACCGACGACACCATCCGTACGGCGGTCAAGAACAACGCGATCTGGGTCGTCTGCGCGCCCACCATCGCCACCGCGCTCGGCCTGATCTTCGCCGTCCTGACCGAACGGGTGCGCTGGGGAACGGCGTTCAAGCTGATCGTCTTCATGCCGATGGTGATCTCGATGCTCGCCGCCGGGATCATCTTCCGGCTGGTGTACGAGCAGGACCCGGACCGGGGCGTCGCCAACGCGGTCTGGGTGGGCGTGCACGACACGTTCGCGCAGTCCGCCGGGTTCCCGCGCGCCCATCCACTGCCCTCCGCGCCCCTGAAGGCGGGCGGCGGCGGCTCGTTCATCACGAAGGACGTGGTCCACGCCGGGCAGCCCGCGCTGCTCCCGCTCGTCGGAGTGGCCGCCGACAAGATGCCGTCCTCGGCCAAGCCCGCGAAGGCCGCACAGCCGGAGCCCGGCCAGATCACCGGTACGGCCTGGCTGGACTTCACCAGGGGAGGCGGCGGCACCCCCAACGTCGTCGACCCCAAGGAGCTCGGCCTCAAGGGCCTCAAGATCGAGGCCGTGAAGGACGGCTCGGTCGTCGCCACCGCCACCGCCCGCTCGGACGGCACGTTCACACTCCCCGCCAAGGCCGACGGGGCCCGACTCCGGCTTCCGCAGAGCAACTTCCACGAGCCGTACAACGGCGTCAACTGGCTCGGCCCGAACCTCGTCACCCCGGCCATCATCGGCTCGTACATCTGGATGTGGGCCGGTTTCGCGATGGTGCTGATCGCGGCCGGGCTCGCGGGGCTTCCGCGTGAGCTGCTTGAGGCGGCGCGGGTGGACGGCGCCAACGAGTGGCAGGTGTTCCGGCGCGTGACGGTGCCGCTGCTCGCGCCCGTCCTCGCGGTCGTCCTGGTCACGCTGGTGATCAACGTACTGAAGATCTTCGACCTGATCTTCATCATCGCCCCGGGCTCCAGCCAGGCCGACGCCAATGTGCTGGCGCTCCAGCTCTACCGCTCCTCGTTCGGCACGGACGCGGACCTCGGCATCGGCAGCGCCATCGCCGTACTGCTGCTGATCCTGGTCCTGCCGGTGATGCTCTTCAATATCCGCAGGATGCGGCGGGAGGCGCGGCGATGACGGCTGTCGACGGAATCGTCCGGGCCAAGCAGTCGCTGCCCGCCAGGATCGCCGCCCGCGCCGGCGGCGGGGCGATGCGGGTCTTCCTCATCCTGGTCGGGCTGTTCTGGCTGATGCCGACCGTCGGGCTGCTGCTCTCCTCGCTGCGCGGCCCCTCCGACATCGCCTCCAGCGGCTGGTGGAAGATCTTCAGCCACCCCTCCCAGCTCACCTTCCACAACTACTCCACCCTGCTCGACAACAAGACCGTCACCGACTCGCTGCTCTCCACGGTGATCATCACCGTCCCGGCCACCGTCCTGGTCGTCGTGATCGGCTCGCTCGCCGGATACGCCTTCGCCTGGATGGAGTTCCCCGGCCGCGACTGGTGGTTCATGGTCGTCGTGAGCCTGCTCGTCGTCCCGGTCCAGATCGCCCTCGTACCGGTCGCCAAGCTCTTCGGCAAGATCGGGATCTTCGAGACGACGGTCGGCGTGATCACCTTCCACGTCGCCTTCGGACTGCCGTTCGCGATCTTCCTCTTACGGAACTTCTTCGCGGAGATCCCGCGCGAGCTCCTGGAGGCCGCGCGGCTCGACGGGGCGGGCGAGATACGGCTGTTCACCCGGGTCGTGCTCCCGCTGGGCGGCCCGGCCATCGCCTCGCTCGGCATCTTCCAGTTCCTGTGGGTCTGGAACGACATGCTGGTCGCACTGATCTTCGCGGACTCCAAGCACCCGCCGATCACGGTCGCCCTCCAGCAGCAGGTACGGCAGTTCGGCAACAACATCGACGTCCTCGCGCCCGGCGCCTTCGTCTCGATGGTCATCCCGCTGGCCGTCTTCTTCGCCTTCCAGCGCCAGTTCGTCTCCGGGGTGATGGCGGGCGCCGTCAAATAGCCGCCGCGGCTTTACCCCGTCTGCCGCGAGCGGCGTAACCCGCTCGCGGCATTCGCCGTTCTACGGGCCATGCCCCGGTTCAGCGTGATCGTTCCCGTGTACAAGGTCCAGGCGTATCTCCACGACTGCCTGGGTTCGGTACTCAGTCAGTCCTACGACGACCTGGAACTGATCGCGGTGGACGACTGCTCACCGGACGCGTGCGGGGCGGTCATCGACGAACTCGCCGCCCGCGACCGCCGCGTCACCGCCGTCCACCTAGACGTCAACACCGGTCTCGGCCCCGCCCGCAACGCCGGACTCGCCCACGCCACCGGCGACTACATCGTCTTCCTCGACGGCGACGACACCCTCACCCCCGGCGCCCTCCAGGCCATCGCCGACCGCCTCAAGGAGACCGGCGACCCGGACGTGCTGGTCTACGACTACGCGCGTACGTACTGGAACGGCGAGCGGGTCCGCAACAAGTCGGCCGCCCAGCTCGCCGAGACCGGGCCCGCCACCTGCACGCTCGCCGACCGGCCGGGGCTGCTCAAGCTGCTCAGCGTGGTCTGGAACAAGGCGTACCGGCGCGAGTTCGTCGAGGAGCAGGGCTTCCGCTTCGCGCCCGGCTTCTACGAGGACGCGCCGTGGACGTATCCGGCGCTGATGGCGGCCGGTTCGCTCACCACGCTCGACCGCGTCTGCGTCCACTACCACCAGCGCCGCCAGGGCAGCATCCTCTCGACCACCAGCCACCGCCACTTCGACCTCTTCGACCAGTACGACCGGGTCTTCGCGTTCATCGACTCCCGCCCGGAGCTGGCCTGCTGGCGGCCGCTGATCTTCCGGAAGATGGCCGACCACGTCCTGACCGTGTTCACCACCCGGGTGCGGCTGCCGCGCGGCAGCCGGGCCGAGTTCTTCCGCCGCGCCCGCGCCCAGTACCGCCGCCACCGCTCCCCCGGTGCGGGCCCGCGCACCCTGCGCGTACGGGTGCGGCACGGGCTCGTCCGGCTCGGCGCCCACCGTACGTATCGCAGCCTGGGGGCGCTGGGGGCACTGCGCGCCCGCGTGGTGCGGCACACCCCGGCGCTCGGACGAATGCTGCGCGCCGCCGTGCTGCGGCTGCACTACCGCGTCCAACTGCGCCTGCCGCTGCGGGAGGAGGCGGTCTTCGCCGCGTACGGAAACCGGGGGTACGCCTGCAACCCGGCGGCGATCGAGGCGAAGGTGCGCGAGCTGGTGCCCCGGGTGCGGACCGCCTGGATCGCGGCGCCCGAGCATGTGCACACCGTGCCGCCCGCCACCCGCAAGCTGCGGCCGGCCACCTTCGCGTACTGGACGGCGCTGGCCCGCGCCAAGTACCTGGTCAGCAATGCCGACTTCGAGCACCGGCTGGTCAAGCGGGACGGCCAGACGCTGCTCCAGACCCATCACGGCACCCCGCTGAAGACGATGGGCCTGGATCTGATGGACCGCCCGGCCGCCGCCCGCGACACGGACTTCGCCGCCCTGGTCGCCCGCGCCGACCAGTGGGACTACAGCCTCTCCGCCAATGTGCACTCCACCCTCACCTGGGAGCGCACCTACCCCTCGGGCTACACCACGCTCGAATACGGCTACCCGCGCAACGACGTCTTCCAGGAGGCGAACGCCGCCGATGTGGCCCGGCTGCGCGAGCTGATCGGCATCCCCGCCGACGCCACCGCCGTGCTCTACGCCCCGACCCCGCGCGACTACCGGCGCAGCCAGCACCTCCCGCTCGACCTGGAGCGCGTGGCCCGCCGGCTCGGCCCCGGCTTCGTCCTGCTCACCCGCGCCCACTTCTCCTACGGCGCCCCGCTGACCGGCGACGACACCCACCCCCGGGTCATCGACGTCAGCGCCCACCCGTCGGTCGAGCAGCTCTGCCTCGCCGCCGACGCGCTGCTCACCGACTACTCGTCCCTGATGTTCGACTACGCCAACCTGGACCGCCCGATCGTCGTCCACTGCGACGACTGGGAGGCGTACGAGGCGGCCCGCGGCACCTACTTCGACCTGCGCGCCTTCCCGCCGGGCGCGGTCGCCAGGACCGAGGACGAGCTGATCGACATCTTCTCCACCGGCCACTGGCGCGGCTCCCGCTCGGCCCAGCTGCGGGCCGCGTTCCGGGCCCGCTTCTGTCCGTACGACGACGGGCACGCGGCCGAGCGGGTGGTGCGCCGGGTCTTCCTCGGGCAGAGCGCGAACCTGCCCGCGTTCGTCCCCGTCGAGGACCGCCGCCCGGCCCCCTCGGCCGTCCTGCGCTCGGCCGCGGCCCAGCGCGAACTCGCGGGCCTGGTCTGACCCCCCTGTCATCCCCCGACCCCGGAAGAGGTCCCTCCTTGCCCCGTTTCACCGTCATCGTGCCCGTCCACGACGTCCGCGGACAGCTGCGGGAGTGCCTGGAGTCGGTGCTTGGCCAGTCGTACGGGGATGTCGAGGTCATCGGCGTCGACGACGGCTCGACGGACGGCTCGGGGCGCCTGCTCGACGAACTGGCCGCCGCCGACCGCCGGGTGCGGGCAGTACACCTGCCGCTGACGGTGAGCGCCGGGGAGCGTCGGGACGCGGGGGCGGGGCAGGCGCAGGGCGACTATCTGCTCTTCCTGGAGCCGGGTCTCGTCCAGCTCCCGGGCGCGCTCGCCGCGCTCGCGGACCGGCTGAAGGAGGCCGGTGAGCCGGATGTGCTGCTGTTCGGCCACCTCCGTACGCCGTTCCTCGGCACCCCCGAACCCAGCCGCTCCCTGGACGTGCTGCGGGCGGCCGGGGACGCGGTGACCTCGGCGGCCGCGCGACCGGGCCTGCTCGATGTGGCCCCGGTGAGCTGGAACCGGACGGTGCGCCGCACGTTCTGGCGCGCCGAGGGCCTGTCGTTCGGCTCCGGCGAGCGGGCCGAGGCAAGGTGCGCGCTGACGACGCTGATGGCGGCCGAGTCGGTGGCGTGCCTGCCGACGCCGTGCGTGGACCACCGGGGGCAGCGGGCCGTGGCGCGCCCCCGCGTCGACCGCCGTGACATCGTCGCCGAGTACGCGCGGCTGCTCACCGAGACCGCCGAGCGCCCCGGCACCGAGAAGCTGCGCGGACCGCTGTACGCCCTGGCGGTACGGGAGTTGCTCAAGCTGTACCCGGGCGGGCGCCGGGGCCGGGCCGCGTATGTGCGGGCGGTGGCCGCGTTCTGCCGGACCCACCGCCCGGCCGGACACCGCACCCCCGGCGGCCGCGCCGGGCTCCGCGCCCGCCTCTTCACCGAGGGCCGGCCGTGGGCGCTGGCCGCCTTGGACGGGGCCCTGGCGGGCCGTCGCAGGCTGCGCTCACGCGCGCGTGGCCTGCGAAAGTCCGTACTGCGCACGGCATTTCGTCACTACTACCGCTTCCAGCGGCTGCTCCCGCTCGACCCTCGGCTCGCGGTGTACGCCGCGTACTGGAACCGGGGCGTCAGCTGCAATCCGGCCGCCATCCACAGCGCGGCCGCCCGGCTCGCCCCGCACATCAAGGGCGTATGGGTGGTCGGCAAGGCGGAGGCGGCCGCCGGGCACGCGTTCGTGGTGCCGGACACGAGCGCGTACTGGCGGCTCATGGCCCGTGCCACGTACTTCGTGAACAACGTCAACTTCCCCGACCACCTGGTCAAGCGGCCCGGCCAGATCCATCTCCAGACCCACCACGGCACCCCGCTCAAGCGCATGGGCCTGGACCAGCTCGCCCACCCGGCCGCCGCCAAGGGATTCAGCTTCCGCCGGTTCCTGACCCGGGTGGACCGCTGGGACTACTCCCTCTCGGCCAACGCGCACACCACCGAGACCTGGTCGCGCGCATACCCCAGCGCGGTGAAGCACCTGGAGACGGGCTACCCCCGCAACGACGTGTACGCCACGGCCACCGCCGAGGACATCGCCGCCGTCCGCCGCACCCTCGGCATCGCGCCGGGCCGCCGCGCGATCCTCTACGCGCCGACGCACCGCGACTACGAGCGCGGCTTCCACAGCGCGCTCGACCTGGCCCGGGTCGCCGACGCGCTCGGCCCGGACACCGTACTGCTCGTCCGCGCCCACTACTTCTACACGTCGGCCGCCCTGCCCGAGCACCCCGGGCTGCTCGACGTCTCCGACCACCCGCGCGTCGAGGACCTGTGCCTGGCCGCGGACGCGCTGGTCACCGACTACTCCTCGGTGATGTTCGACTACGCCAACCTGGACCGCCCGATCGTGGTGCACGCCCCCGACTGGGAGGTCTACCGCACGGTCCGGGGCGTCTGCTTCGACCTGCTGTCGGGCCGCCCCGGGGACACTCCCGGAGCGGTCACCACCAGTGCGGACGAGCTCATCTCCTGCTTCCGGAGCGGGAGTTGGAGCAGCGACGCCAACGCGGTGCTGCGGGCCGCCTTCCGGGAGCGGTTCTGCGCGTACGACGACGGGCGCGCCGCCGAGCGGGTGGTGCGCACGGTCTTCCTCGGCGAGGAGGCCGACGCGCCGACACCGATGGAGCGAGCCGTGGCGCCACTGCCCGGCCAGAGCGGCGCCCGGCGGGTCACCCCTGCTGGCCGGCCATCACCGTGACGAGCCCGACCACCACGAGCAGCGAGCCCGCCCACGTCCACACCGACGTCCGCTCATGCAGCACGGTGGAGCTGGCCAGCACGATCAGCAGATAGCCCAGCGCGTTGAACGGGTAGGCGATCGACAGCGGCACCCGGGCCAGCGTCGACATCCAGGCGACCGCCGACACCGCGAAGACCACCAGGCCGATCACGATCCACGGGCTGGTGGCCGCCCGCAGCGCGATCGAGCCGCCGCCCCGCTCCACGGCGGCGGCCGCCGTGCGCATCCCGTGCTTGAGCATGATCTGGCCGCCCGCCGAGGAGAACACCGCGAACAGCAGCAGGGCAAGGCTGGGCAGGTTCAACAGCGGTCTCCTGACCGGGACTTCGGACACAGGCGGCGACGCGGGCTCAGACGCCCACGCGGTCGGCGGGGGTGTACTGACGGTTGAGGATGTCCTGTACATCGACGTGCTCCCCGGCGATGATCGTCTCGGCCGCGTGCGGCGTGAGAACGGCGACGTGCTGATAGCCGAACAGGGTGGGCCGCAGCCGGGTCAGCAGCCGCGAGATCCCGCCGAGCGCCGAGGCGAGGACCCCCTTGAGACCGCGCCCGCCGAGCAGGGCCCAGAAGGGCGCGCCGGTCGAGGTCAGATGGAGGACGTCGTACCCCGCGTCGCGGACCGTGCGGCGCAGGCTGGCCCGGGTGAAGAAGCGCAGATGCGTCTCGTCGAGGATGCCGCGCCGGTCGTACCCGAACACCCCGAGGACGACGCGAAGGCGCGCGTACCAGTGCCCGAAGTTCGGTACGGAGAGCAGCACTTGGCCGCCCGGCCGCAGCACACCGGCCATCTCGGCGAGGACGCGCTCGGGCCGGGAGAGGTGTTCGACGACGTCCCCGGCCACCACATAGTCGTAACCGCGCCCGACGCCCTCCGGCAGCCCCTCCTCCAGGTCGGCGAGGAAGAACCGCGAGCACTTCTCGCGCACCCCCGCCACCTCGACGCAGTCGACGCCGGTAACCTCGTGCCCCATCGCCTCAAGCCGCTCGGCGAACAGGCCGCCGGAGCAGCCGAGATCGAGGACGCGGCCCGGCGGCAGGCCCCGCATGCGCTCCAGAATGACGGAGTGCGAGGAGCCGTCGCCCTCCTTGAAGGCGTATCCGTCGGGCTTCGGAATCCACGGGCAGGTGCCGAACCCCTTGACCGCGAGCCGGTATTCGAGGACGTCCTTCACCACGTCCTTGGCGTACTTCAGACCGTTCACATAGCAGATCTCGTCGCCGTAATAGGTGGGGATGGGGATCTCCTGGATCCGCATCCCCGAGTCGAGGAGCTGGACGATGATCTGGGTGTCGAAGTCGAACGCGTCGGTGTTGCGCTCGATGGGGAGCCCCCGCAGCGCGGCCATGCTGTAGGCGCGGTAGCCGGAGTGGAATTCAGTGAGCCGGGAGCCGAGGAGCGAGTTCTCCAGACGGGTGAGAATCCGGTTCCCCAGCCATTTGTAGAACGGCATTCCGCCGCGCAGCGCCCCGCCCTTGTGCATCATGCGGGAGCCGAACACGGCGTCGGCGTCGCCGTTCACGAGGGGCGCGACCATCTCGGGCAGCAATTCGGGGGCGTACTGCCCGTCGCCGTGCAGCAGGACGACGATGTCGAGCCCGCGTTCCGCCGCGAGCGCGTATCCCGCTTTCTGGTTCCCGCCGTATCCGAGGTTCTTGGTGTGCCGCATGACGACGGTCTGCGGCATTCCCTCGGCCTGGGACCAGCGGCATCCGGCGGTGAAGGTCCCGTCGTGGCTGGCGTCGTCGAGGATCAGGATTTCCGCGATACGGGAGCGGAAGTCGACCGGAATGCGGTCGAGGGTCTTCTCCAAAGTGGTCTCGGCGTTGTACGCGACGACGAGGATGCCGATCCGGGGGCTGCGGGCGGGGGCGGGGATTTCCTGCACGGGCGTCTCCAGGGACCTTTGCGGGGCGGTCAGTTGACGGAGGTGGGGGTCTGCTCGGCGCGCGGCGCCGGGGCGAGGGGGGTCGTCCCGGCGGGCTGTGCCCTGTGGTCGGCGAAGATCGCCCGGTACCCGGAGGCGATCCCGAGGAGCAGCGCCGCCCAGGCGTACGCCCCCAGGACCTGCTGGTCGTACGTCCAGCGGGTGGGCTTCTGGATCGTGTAGACCCAGGACGCGAGCACCCCGGCGAGCACGCTGTACGCCAGGCCCTCCCAGACGCCCACGGCGAAGAGCGCGGCGACCGGCCAGGCCAGGTACTGCACGCCGGACGCGGTGCTGAGCAGCAGCAATACGCTCAGGGTGACCGCGACCGCCAGCGGCAGCCGGTCCGGGCGGCGCCAGGCCGGCCAGACGCCCGCCGCCACACAGATCAGGACCACCACGAAGTGGCCGGGGCCGCGCAGCGTGGCGATCGACTCATTGGTGAAGCCCAGCCAGTCGGCGAACTTGACGATCCCCCACAACCGGAAGTTGCCGCCCTTGTATTCGAGGACGTTGGCCCGCAGCGCGCCCGGCACGGTCAGCAGAACCGGCCCCCACAGCACGAGCAGCACCGAGCCGAGCCCCGCCGCAAAGCGCGCGAACTCCCGCCGCCCACCGCGCCAGGCCGCGACCGCGAGCGCGGGCAGCGCCACCACGGGCACGAACTTGATGCTCACGGCGACCGCCGCGCACACCCCGGCGGCGAGCGGTGACTTGCGGTCCGCGAGCAGCCAGGCGGCGGCCAGCGCCAAGGTCACCGCCACCGAATCGGTGTTCCCGTGATATCCCGAGGCGGGAATCAGAACGGGCGAAAGGGTCACGCCGATTCCGCAGGCGACAGCCATCCGTACGGACCGCCGCCGCCGTACGATTTCGAACACCAGCAGCGCGGCGGCGAAGTCGGCCAGGCACGCGGGCGTACGAATGAGGGTGCCGAACTCGACGCCGAGCCGGGCGATGCGGTCGAGCCCGAGGAGCATCCAGCCCGCCAGCGGCGGATGGTTGTAGACCGGCAGCCCCCGCATCGGATGGGCGTAGATGCGGATCGGCCCGACTTTCTCGATGTGCCGTGCGAACTGCGAGAAGAAGTAGACGTCGGCGGGCCCCCGGGTGTTCGCCGCGAGCACCATTTTGGCGAGAAACCCGACCGCGGCGACGGCCCCGACCAGGACCCTGCCCCGCCGTACGTCCCAGTTCATCCCGAATGTCTGCGCGCTCATGGCGGCCGAACGTATCAACCACCGGACGGTACGCGCCGGAGCGATCAAAGCACTTTCACCCCGGGGCAGTTGCTCCGCCTGCGGATCTTGGGCAAAAGCACCATGCGGTGAATCACCCGTATGGTTCACCACCAGGCGTAATCCCCGGCTTCAGCCGTCGTTCACTACCTGTCCCTCGCCTCTCGGAATCCGGTGGTCTGAAGTGAAAGCACTCGTACTCTCCGGCGGCGCCGGCACCCGGCTGCGGCCGATCACCCACACCTCGGCCAAACAGCTGGTGCCGGTCGCCAACAAGCCGGTGCTCTTCTACGGCCTTGAGGCGATCGCGGCCGCCGGGATCACGGACGTCGGCATCATCGTCGGGGACACCGCGGGCGAGATCCGGGCCGCCGTCGGCGACGGCTCGCGGTTCGGGCTCCGTGTCACCTACATCCCGCAGCACGCCCCGCTCGGCCTCGCGCACGCGGTGCTCATCGCCCGGGAGTTCCTGGGCGACGAGGACTTCGTGATGTATCTGGGCGACAACTTCGTGGTCGGTGGGATCACCGATCTGGTCGACGAGTTCCGGGCCGAGCGGCCGGACGCGCAGATCCTGCTCACCAAGGTGCCCGACCCGCGCTCGTTCGGCGTCGCCGAGCTGGACACCGACGGGCGGGTCGCGCGCCTGGAGGAGAAGCCGCTGAACCCGAAGAGCGACCTCGCGCTGGTCGGCGTCTATCTCTTCACCCCGGCCGTGCACCGGGCCGTACGCGCGATCAACCCGTCGGAGCGCGGCGAGCTGGAGATCACGCACGCGCTGCAGTGGCTCATCGACCAGCGCCTGAAGGTGAGTTCGACGGTGATCTCCGGCTACTGGAAGGACACCGGGAACGTCGAGGACATGCTGGAGGTCAACCGCTCGGTCCTGGAGCTGCTCACCCCTGAGGACGAGGGCTCGGTCGACGACGCCACCGAGATCATCGGCCGGGTGCGGATCGGCAAGGGCGCCACCGTGCGGGGCTCGCGGATCGTCGGCCCGGCGATCATCGGGCCGCACACCGTGGTGGAGAACTCCTACATCGGCCCGTCCACCTCGATCGCCGAGAACTGCCGGGTGACCGACAGCGAGATCGAGTACTCCATCGTCCTCAGCGGCTCGTCGCTGCACGGCGTCGGCCGTATCGAAGCATCCCTCATCGGCCGCGACGTGGAGATCACCCCGGCCCCGCACATCCCCGCCGCCCACCGGCTCGTCCTCGGTGACCACAGCAAGGTGCAGATCTCGGCATGACGACCACATCCCGCATCCTCGTCACCGGCGGCGCCGGGTTCATCGGCTCGCACTACGTCCGTACGCTGCTCGGCCCGGCGGGGCCCGGCGGCGTCGCCGTGACGGTCCTCGACAAGCTCACCTACGCCGGCTGCCCGGCCAACCTCGACGCGGTCCGCGCCCACCCCCGCTTCGCCTTCGTCGAGGGCGACATCTGTGACGCACGCCTGGTGGACAAGCTGGTGGGCGAGCACGACCAGCTGGTGCACTTCGCCGCCGAGTCGCACGTCGACCGCTCGATCCTGGGCGCCGCCGAGTTCGTGACGACGAACGTGCTCGGCACCCAGACGCTCCTCGACGCCGCACTGCGCCACCGGCTCGGCCCGTTCGTCCAGGTCTCCACGGACGAGGTGTACGGCTCGATCGCCTCCGGCTCCTGGCCCGAGGAGCACCCGCTGCGGCCGAGCTCCCCGTACGCGGCCTCCAAGGCGTCCGCCGACCTGGTGGCGCTCTCGTACCACCGCACCCACGGCCTGGACGTACGGGTGACGCGCTGCTCCAACAACTACGGGCACCACCAGTTCCCGGAGAAGGTGATCCCGCTCTTCATCACCCGGCTGCTCGACGGCGGCACGGTGCCGCTGTTCGGGGACGGGCTGAACGTCCGCGACTGGCTGCACATCGACGACCACGTCCAGGGCGTCGAGCTGGTGCGGACCGGCGGGCGCCCCGGCGAGATCTACAACATCGGCGGCGGCACCGAGCTCACCAACAAGGAGCTGACCGGACTGCTGCTCACGGCGTGCGGGGCGGACTGGGACCGGGTCGAGTACGTCGAGGACCGCAAGGGCCACGACCGGCGCTACTCGGTCGACTGCGCCAAGATCCGCGCCGAGCTCGGCTACGCGCCCCGCCGGAACTTCACCGAAGGGCTCGCCGAGACCGTCGCCTGGTACCGCGACAACCGCTCCTGGTGGGAGCCGCTGCGCGCGAAGGCCGCCCTGTGAGCGGGAGTTGGCTGGTCACGGGCGCGGGCGGGATGCTCGGCCGGGACGTGGTGGCCCGGCTCGCGGACCGCCCCACGCACGCCGCCGACCGCTCGGCGCTCGATCTCACCGACGCCACGGCGGTACGGGACGCGGTCGCGGCGGCCCGCCCGGCCGTCGTCGTCAACTGCGCCGCCTGGACGGCCGTCGACGACGCCGAGACCCGCGAGCCGGAGGCGCTGCGGATCAACGGCGAGGGCGCGGAACATCTGGCGCGCGCCTGCGCCGAGACGGGCGCGCTCCTGCTGCATGTCTCCACGGACTACGTCTTCGCGGGGGACGCCACCAGCCCGTACCCGGAGTCCGCGCCGACCGCCCCGCGCACCGCGTACGGGCGGACCAAGCTGGCGGGCGAGCGTGCGGTGCGCGCGCTGCTGCCGCACTCCGGCCATGTGGTGCGCACGGCCTGGCTGTACGGGGCGGGCGGCGCCAATTTCGTACGGACCATGATCCGGCTGGAGTCGGCGCGCGAGCACCTGGACGTGGTCGACGACCAGCGCGGCCAGCCCACCTGGACGGCGGACCTGGCCGACCGGCTCGTACGGCTCGGCGAGGCGGCGCTCGCGGGCACCGCGCCCGCCGGGTACTGGCACGGCACCAGCGGCGGCCACGGCACCTGGTGCGAGCTGGCCCGCGAGACGTTCCGGCTGCTCGGCGCGGACCCGGCGCGGGTGCGGCCCACCACGAGCGCGGCCTACGCGCGCCCGGCGCCGCGCCCCGCGTACAGCGTCCTGGGCCACGACCGCTGGCGCGAGGCGGGCCTCGCGCCGATCAGGCACTGGCGGGAGGCGCTGGCCGAGGCGCTGCCCGCGCTCGTGGCGGCCGAGCGCGTGGGCTCGGCCGCCTGAACGTCACTGCTGGGCCGGGATCAGGGCCGCCCGCTGCCGCGCGTACCAGGCCGTGCAGGCCGCGTACGAGGGCAGCAGGCCCCGGTCCAACGCCTCGGCCAGGCTCGGCGCCCCCGCGTCCTTGGGCGAGAGCAGCGGGGTGAGATGGGTCGGCCACTCGATCGCGAGGTCGGGGTCGAGCGGATGGATGCCGTGTTCACGGGTGGGCGCGTACCCCTGGGAGCAGAGGTAGACGACCGTGGCGCCCTCGGTCAGCGCCATGAAGGCGTGGCCCAGGCCCTCGGCGAGATGGACGGACCGGTGGTCGCGGTCGTCGAGCAGGACCGGCTCCCACTGCTGGAAGGTGGGCGAGCCGGTGCGCAGGTCCACGACGACGTCGAGGACCGCTCCCCGTACGCACTTCACGTATTTCGCCTGGCCAGGGGGCACATCGGCGAAGTGGACGCCGCGCAGGGTGCCGCGCGCGGAGACCGAGCAGTTGGCCTGCGCGAGGCCCAGCGCGTGGCCGGTCGCGGAGTGGAAGTCGCCCTCCTTGAACCACTCGTGGAAGCTGCCCCGGCTGTCCAGGAAGACCTGCGGTTCGCTGACCCAGGCGCCCTCGATGCTCAACTCGCGCACGCCGACGCCCCCTTGGAGACGACGAGGACCAGCTGGTCGTGGCTGCGGCGCTCGACGGAGAAGTCCCGTCCGCCGATCCTTCGCGCTGCGGGCAGACCGGGGTGCGCGGCGACCGGGACCCGGACCGGCGCGTCCCCGACGTACAGCTGCCAGGTGCCGTCCGTGAGCAGCGTCAGCGCCTCGTACGCGGACTCGACCCGCAGCCGATCGCCCGCGTGCCGCACCGGCAGCTCGGCCTCTTCCTCGGTGGCGGCGTGACAGAGCCGGAGTGGCAGATCCTCGCCGCCGCCGTAACACCCCTCGACGACCAGCGAGTTGTCGGTCCAGACGATGCTTTCCGCGAACGCGTGCGGGAGCTGGTCGGTGACGAGCGCGTTGCCCCAGGCGCTGACGGTGACGGCGAGTTCGCGGCCGCCGGGGGCCTTGTGGCGGCCCAGCGGGAGCCCTGGGGGTGCGGCGACGGCGAGGCGTTTGCCGTCGGGTCTGACCAGCTGGACGCTGTACGAGTCGGCGGGCCGCGCCTCGCCGTGCGGGGCCCTGACCGGGCCCCGGCCGCGCACCTGGGCGAGTTCGTCGAGCGGCACCTCGGCGGTGAAACGGCCGCCGTCGCGCGCCAGTGGCACCTGGATCGCCGCGTCCGAGTGCCAGTGGCCGAGCCGCAGGGCCACCGCCCGGGTGGTCGTCTCGCCGGTGAGCGTGAGGCGGTCGTCGTGGCTGTCGTGGCCGGTCAGCCAGGTGTGGACGCGCTCGGCGGTCAGCTGGAACCGGCCGTTCACGAAGACCGGGACGACACGGGTGTGCTCGTCGAGGTAGTGCACGCCGAGGTGCGCGCCCTCGTCCGCGACCCCGCCCCGGCGCGCGACGCCATGGCCGAGCACCCCGAGGACGAGCTTCCAGGTGGTGGAGGCGGCCTCGGTGAGCAGCCGCGCCGGATCGACGGTGATCTCGAATCCCGCCCAGTCGTAACCGTGCAGTTCCTGGCCCGAACGGGCCGTGATGGACGGGTCGTTGACGCGCCGCAGGCGCAACGGGAGCGCGCGCCGGTCGGGGGTGCGCAGCCAGGCCGCCTTCAGCGCGTGCCGCCGCACCTGCGCCGGGACATTGCGGACGTAACCGTACCCGGTCAGCTTGAGCGTGCCCTCGTGCCACCCGGCGCCGGTCAGCCGGGCCTCCAGCGGCAGGTCCCCGGGCGCGAGCGCGAGGACGTCGCGCGGGACGGGCGCGGTGAGCGCCGGGTACTCGGCGCTGCGCCGCCGCACCCCGCGCACCCGGTGCGTACGGGGGCTGCGGCGCTCGAACTCAAGCAGCGCGACGAGCTCTTCGAGCCGCTTCTCGCAGGCCAGATGCCACTTCACCCGGTGGTGCAGCGGCAGCCCGGCGAGTACCTCGGGATCCACCTGATCGGTGAATTCACCCGCGTACCGCAGAAACGCTTCCTGATACGCCGGGTCGCCGTCGGGCAGGACCTGCATGAAGTACCAGAGGTCCTCGCGCAGCACGGACTCGTCGTAACGTTTCTTGTGCCCCGGTGTCCCCATGAGCCCCCGGCTCACCCCGAGCACCGCCGCCGTCCGGTCCGCCACCCCGCGGACGACCGCCCGCTTGTTGGTGATCGAACTGTCCCGGAAACGCCAGTAGTAGACGGCGTCCTGGAGCACGTCGACCGAGCGGGCGGCGAAGTGCGCGGGCAGGATGACCGGGATGTCCTCGTAAAGGACACCCTCCGGGAACGAGCGCGCGTCCCAGAACTCCCGGCGGAACACCTTGTTGCAGGCGATCCGGTCGAGCAGCAGCGGCCAGTAGTCGGTCACATGGGTGGCGCGGCGCGTCGAGCGCATCGGCTCGGTGAACAGCGGATGCTGGCGCAGCCGTCCGCCCGCGCCCAGACGCAGCACATTGCCGGACGCGAAGTCGGAGCCGGACTTGTCGAGCGAGCCGACCAGCAACTCGAAGGCGCGCGAGGGCAGTACGTCGTCGCTGTCGACGAAGGCGAGGTATTCGGCGCCGGGCGCGGTGTGCCGCACGCCCGTGTTGCGGGCGGCGCCGAGGCCGCCGTTCTCCCTGCCGACCACGGTGAACCGCTCGTCCCGCGCGGCGAACTCACGGGCGACGGCGGCGCTGGCGTCCGTGGAGCCGTCGTCCACCAGGACCACTTCGAGGTCGTCGAGACTCTGCCGGGCCAGCGACTCCAGACACGCGCCCAGATACTCCTCGACGTTGTGGACGGGGACGACGACGCTGAGGCGGGGCGTCATACGGGGAGTACCTTCCTGCCGACGGGCGGGGCGCTTCCCGCCCCACGCGTGCTCAACCCCCCAGCCCGGGGCCGGTCACCTCAGCCCGTCCATCCGGGTGACGGGGGCGCGGAGCCAGGGGGCGGGGCGGGGCTCGGCATGGGGGCGGGCGCGGGCTGGGGCGGTTCCTCGTCGAGGAAGACGCGGCGCACGACCCGCTCCGCCGCGCGCCCGTCGTCGTACGGACAGAACCGCACCCGGAACGCTGTACGCAGCTTGTCCGTCGCATCCGTGTCCCACGCCCCTTCGCGGAACAGCCCGATCAGCTCGTCGTCGCTGGTGGCGACCGCGCCCGGGGTCTCGCCGGGGCACCCCGAGAGCAGATCGAAGTAGGTGCCCCGGGTGGCCCGGTAGGCGGCCCAGTCGGGGGCGTGCACCACGATCGGCCGGTCCAGGCAGGCGTAGTCGAACATCAGCGACGAGTAGTCGGTGATCAGCGCGTCCGCCGCCAGGCACAGGTCCTCGACGCGGGGGTGGCCGGTGACATCGAGCAGCCTCGGGTCCTCGGGCAGAGCGGCCGACGTCCCGTGGAAGTAGTGCGCCCGCACCAGCAGGACGTACTCGTCCCCGAGCTCCCGTACGAAAGCGGCCAGGTCGAGCGGGGATGCGAACCCGTCCGTCCGCCCGTCGCGGTGAGTGGGCGCGTACAGGATCGCCCGCCTTCCTGGCTCGATGCCGAGCGAGGCGCGGATAGCGGCGATCTCGTCCGAAGTAGCCGTGAAATAGCGGTCGTTGCGCGGGTAGCCGAGGTTGAGATGCGTGTACGAGGACGACGGGTAGACGCGGTCCCAGATCTCGGTGGAGTGGGGGTTGGCGGAGAGGCTGAAATCCCATTGGTCGACGTGGGCGAGGATCTTGTCGAAGTCCATGGTGGCCGCGAGCGCCGGGTAACGCCGCTGGTCAAGCCCCATCGACTTGAGCGGCGTGCCGTGATGCGTCTGGAGATACACCTGTCCGGGCCGCTTGGTGAACCCGCCCGGAAAGCTGGAGTTGTTCACGAGATACGCGGCCGTCGCCATGGCCCGCCAGTACGCCCGCGACCCCGCCACCACGTAATCGATCCCGGGCGGCAGCCGCTCGGCGTACCTCGCCCCCACCACCCACAAGTGCCGCAGCTGAGGCGTGAGTTCGCGCGCCTTGGCATGGATGGCTGCGGGGTTGCAGGTGACACCCCGGTTCCAGTACGCGCCGTGGACGACGAGATGCGGATCGAGCGGCCGGTGGAGATCGGCGCGATAGGCGGTACGCAGAATGCGGGCGCGCGCACTCTTCTTGGCGCGCCCGACCAACTCCCCTGCCGCTCCTTTCCGTTGATCGATTACCTGCTGTGCTCGATGAACGGTGTACGGGCCGAGGGCGCCGTCGAGGAGGCGGTCGGCCGCGTGGTGGAAGGCGCGGCGGCCGGCCGGGGGGATGCGGCCCGGGTCGTCCCGGACGGCCCGCAGGTGCGCGGCCGCCGTCGGGCGCAGCCCGGGGTCGGCGGCGAGCAGCGGCGCGTACGCGTCCAGGACCCGGAAGTGCCCGCGCCCCGGCGTGGCCGCGAAGCCCCCGGCGCGCCGCTCCCGTACGCGCACGCAGACCCGGTCGAGCGAGGCCGCGCGCCCGTAGGCGACCAGCCGCTCGGCCCGTACGACCGGGGCGATCTCCTCGTACGGCCCGTCGGCGAAGGCGAGTTGGTGCCGCAGCCAGAACTCACGCCGGAACAGCCGGTTCCAGGCAACCGGCGGGCTCGGCGCGTCCGGGAACGGCGGGGCGCCCGGAGTGACCCGCTCCCACCAGTCGCTCCGCTCGTGCCCGAACCGCAGCACGTCCAAGGCGTCGTCGCCGCTTTCCCGCAGCCTGGTGGCGAGCGCCCCGAGCGCTCCGGGCAGGAGCAGGTCGTCGCCGTCGAGGAAGAGCAGATGGTCCCCGCACGCGTGCGCCGCCCCGGCGTTGCGGGCCGGGCCCGGACCCTGGTGGACGGACAGGGCCAGGGGCAGCACGCGCGCGTCGGCCTCGGCGCACTCGGCGATGATCGCGCCGCAGCCGTCCGGCGAGCGGTCGTCGACGACGATCAGCTCCAGGTCCCCGTACGACTGGTCGAGCACCGACTCCAGGGTCGCGCGCAGAAAGCCCTGCACGCGGTGGACCGGGACGACGACGCTGAAGAGGGGGCGCGAGCGCGACATGGCAGCCGAGCGTAACCACCGGTCACGGCCCTCCATACGCCCTCTCACCCGATCGGGTCAGCATCGGTAACCAGTACGGTGAGGCCGGGTTGACCTGGCGTGAACCCACCGCACGCCGTTCCCCCGAAGGCGCTTGTGTCCCCCGAGGCGCCCGCTGCGACGAACGCGCTCGCCGCGACGGCCACCGCGCCGAGGCTGAGCGTGGTCGTGCCCGTCCACAACGTGGCCGCGTATCTGGAGGAGTGCCTGGCGTCGCTGGCCACGCAGACGATGGGCGCCCTCGATGTGGTGGTGGTCGACGACGGCTCGACCGACGACAGCCCGCGCATCGCCGAGGAGTTCACCCGCCGCGACGCCCGCTTCCGCTGGCTGAGCCAACCGCACGCCGGACTGAGCGCCGCCCGCAACACGGGCGTCGCGCACACCGCCCCCGGCACCGAATATCTCGCCTTCGCCGACAGCGACGACGTGCTCGCGCCCGACGCGTATGCCCGCCTGACCTCCTCCCTCGACGCGTCCGGCTCGGACTTCGCCTCCGGCAATGTGTGGCGCCTGGACGCCGGGGGCCGCCGCCAGGCCTGGCAGTACCGCTGGCTGACCGCCGACCGGCCGCGCACCCACATCACCCGCGACCCCCGGCTGCTCACCGACCGGGTCGCCTGGAACAAGGTGTTCCGCCGTTCGTTCTGGGACCGTCACGCCTTCTCCTTTCCGGTGGGCAGGCTGTACGAGGACACGCCGGTGGTGATCCCGGCGCACTTCCTCGCTGACGCCGTCGACGTCGTCAGCGAGCACGTCTACTACTGGCGGGTGCGCGAGGGCTCGATCACCCAGCGGCGCACGGACCCGCAGGGCGTCCGGGACCGGATCGCGGGCTGCGAGGACGTCAGCCGCTTCCTGGCCGGGGCCCTGCCCGAGCAGCGCCGCCGCTACGACACCTCCTGTCTGGGGGACGACTTCGGTTACTTCCTCCAGGGCCTGCCGCTGGGCGGCCCGGACTACCGGGAGGCGTTCATGACCGGCGCGCGGGCCTTCCTGGAGCGCGCGGGCACGGACGCCACCCGCTGTCTCTCCCCCGACCTGCGGGTCAAGTGGCAGCTCGTACGCGAGAACCGGCTCGACGAGCTGGTCGAGGTGCTGACCTTCGACCAGGCCAACGGGGTGGGCGTCTTCCCGGTGCGGGCGGGCCGGGTGACGTATCCGGGAGTGGGGCCGCTTACCGGGCGCGCCGCGCGGGTGCGACGCGGCGAACTGCCGGTGGTGGCCCGGCTGTCGGGAGTTCAGCGGCGGCCGGACGGAACCCTGCGGCTGACCGGCTTCGCGTACGTACGCAACGCAGGCCCGGGCAGGTTGTTGCTGGCACTGGGCCAGGAGCGCGGCGGCCGCCGACTTCACCGCTTCCCGGTCCGTGCAATCAGCTTGCCACCCACCACTGACAACGCACCCTCGCAGCCCGCTGACCAGGCCCGATCGGGCTTCGAGCTGACCCTCGACCCGGCCCGCCTCGGCGACGGCGAGTGGCTGGTGGGCGTGGTGCTCGCCGGTGCCGGGGGCGGCGCCGGGACGATCCGACGAGCCGCGCTGCGCCCGCTGGAGCGGTGCGGTGACCCGGCTCTGGTGCAGGAACTGACGGATGGGAGGCGGCTGTTGATCGGGGCGCGGGAGGGGCGGGTCGTGGTGTCCGTGCGGCGGTACGGGGCTGTGGTCGACACGCATCGGCCTGTGGACGCGGACACGGTCGAGCTCGGGGGACCGGTGTACGGGCCGGGGCCGCATCCCACGCAACTGGCGGTGCGGCATGCGCGGTCGGGGGCGGAGTTCGTCTGTGGGGTGCGGGTGGACGGGGGCCGGTTCGCGGTGCGGGTCGCGCTGTCCGGGCTGACCGGTGTGCCGCGTGCGCCGTACGCCGTTCCCCGGGGCGTGCGGGCGCCGGACGCGGACCGGTGGGAGGCCTGGCTGGTCCACCCCGACGGCGCTCGGCACGAGGTCCCGGCGGCGCTGGACCTCGCCCCCGGGCACTACCCCGGCGGCCTGAGCGTGCGGGCGGACGCGTCCGGCCGCCTGGCCCTCGAAGTCGAGGACCGCCGACTCGCCGGCTCCTGACGCACCGACTGCTGATCGGGTGATCGGCGCGGGATGCCGGGACAGAAGCGCGGCCCCAAGGAACCGATGACCTGTGCGCACGTTTCCTCCCACCGGCCCCGCCCGCCTTCCGGCGCCCCGGCGCGCCCCCGCCCGGCCCGCCGACGAGCCCCCGGCCGGGCCGAACTGGCGCATCACGCCGTACCTCGTCCTCGGCGGGCTGTTCTGGGTGGTGGTGTCGGTGGCGGCCTGGCGGGTGCCGATGTGCTGCGACTTCGGGACGCACGCCGCCGTGGTCGAACGGTTGCGGGCGGACCTGCTGCACCCCGCCCACCCGATGGCCGACCTGCCGGGCGCGGGCAGCCCGTACTACTCGCCGTACTCGCTGGTCCAGGGGCTGTTCGCCCGGCTCACCGAGCTGCCGGGCCGGGTGGTGGTGCGGCTGTGGGGGCCGCTCAATCTGCTGGTCCTGATCACCGGGCTCGGCCGCTTCACCCGGCTGTTCTCCAGCCGCCCATGGGCGCCGGTGTTCGCGCTGGCCTTCTCGGTGGTGCTGTGGGGCACCGATGTGACGTGGTGGAGCGGGTTCCTCGGGCTGCTGTCGATGACGGGGAACCTGTCGTACCCGAGCACGTTCGCCATCGGGCTGACCTTCCACATCTGGGCGATGGCGGGTCGTATGACGGGTCGCGTGACGGGTCGCGTGACGGCGACGGAACGTTCATCCCCGACCGCCGCCCGGTCCGCCGGGCCCGCCCGCCCGCTGGAGTACGCGGCGCTCGGCGTGCTCACCGGTGTGGTCGTCCTCGTCCACCCGATCACTTCGATCGGCGCGGTGCTCGGCATGGCCGGGCTCGCCGTCGCGCGGCGCGGGGCGTGGCATCGCGCGGCGGCCGCCCGCTGGGCGCTGACGGGCGCGGCCGCGCTCGTGGTGGCGGTGAGCTGGCCGTACTGCGACATCTTCACACTCGTCGGCGACACCGGCATCGATTCCATGCACAGGGCCCTGTACGAAAATCCGACCGGCCGCTACTGGCTGATCGTCCTGCTGGGCGTGCCCGCGCTACTGCTGCGCCTGCGCCGCGACCGCCGCGACCCGCTGGCGCCGATGACCGTGCTGTTCCTGCTGGTCGTCCTGTACGGCTGGGCCAGCGGCCACTACACGTACGGGCGGCTGCTCGCCCTCGCCCCGGTCCCGGCGCAGGTCGCGCTCGCCGTCGAGCTGGCCCGGCCGCGTCCGTGGTCGACGGCCCGCCGCGTGCTGGCCCCGCTCGCGGCGGCGGGGGCGTGTCTGGGGTTCTTCTGGGCGCAGGCGGGGGCGCTCGCGCCGGGCCTGGGTGTGCGGGGCGTGGAGCGGCCGCCGCGCTGGGACACGTACGGGTGGGCGGCTCGGCACATTCCGCCGGGTTCGACGGTGCTTGCGGACGACTACTACGTAGTCCGTTCGTTGCCGGGTTACGGGCCGTTCCTGGTCGCGCCCGTGTGGCCCGATCCGGCGCTGGCGGAGTCCGAACGCGTCCGTCGCAAGGCGGACGTGACGACGTATCTGGCGACGTCGACGTCTCGTGCCACGCGCGCGTGGATCGCGCGGCGGTATGGGGTGCACTGGCTGTTGCTCACTGCCGCTGAGCGGTTGCCGAGGGAGGCCGTGGTGGTTGCGTTCAATCCGCGCAGCGGAGAAGTGCTGGCTCGCGTGGCGTATTGACCTGGGAGCGGTGTGTTTCGTCTGCGGGCCGGTGGGGGCTTGTCGCGCAGTTCCCCGCGCCCCTTGATGTGCGGGCCGATGTAAGCGCTGGCCGCCCCTACGCGCGCGCCGTCGCCCCCAGTGCCGCCACCGCCGACTTCGCCAGGTCGTCCAGGTAGCCCTTCGGGAGATCCCCACGTACGACCACTAGGCGCCAGTACAGGGGGCCGACGATCAGGTCGAGGGCTCGGTCGGGGTCGGCGCCCTCGGGGAGTTCGCCGCGTTCGACGGCCTCGCGGACCACGACCGCCGCGACGCCCTTCTGGCCGTCGAGCAGCGCTTCCTTGATGGCGTCGGCGATCTCCGGGTGGCGTACGGACTCGACGAGGAGGTCGGGGATCACCTGGGAGGCGACCGGGTGGCGCAGGGCCAGTGAGGCCACCGCGAGCAGCGCCCGGATGTCCCCGTAGAGCGAGCCCGTGTGGGGCACCGGAAGCCCCTGTGCGGCGAACGCGGACACCAGGTCGAGGACCAGGCTCAGCTTGGACTTCCAGCGCCGGTAGACGGCCGTCTTGCCGACTCCGGCCCGCCGCGCGATGCCCTCGATCGACATCCGGGCGAACCCGACCGCCGCCAGCTCCTCGAACACGGCCTTGCGGATGGCCTCCGTCACGTCCGAGCGGAGCACGGCGGCTCCGGCGGGCGTGCGACGTGGGGTTTCCGTTCCGGCGGCGTCCGAGTTGGTCATGTCTTGAGCATAGCGATACGACGAGACGGTTGCGTTGCGACGTGATCACGCCCTACTCTCACCGTTACGACGATACGGACCCGTCCCGTCGTAAGGCGCCGCAAGAGCTCGTACGAACCCGTACGAACTTCTCGTAACACTCGTAAAGCCCGTCGCCCGCGAAGCCCCCCGTCCGCGAAGCCACGTCGAAAGCGACCGTTGTGAGTCAGACCGCAGCACCGCCGGCCCCGCCGGCCTCCGCGCAGGACACCCGGCCGGCCGACCCCGACCAGGGCCTGACCGGCGCCGAACTGGCCGTCAAGTACGGCCTCACCGTCAGCGGCGCCCGTCCGTCGCTGCGCGACTACCTGCACCAGCTCTGGGAGCGGCGCCACTTCATCTCGGCGTTCGCCACCGCCAAGCTCACCGCGCAGTACAGCGAGGCGAAGCTGGGCCAGATCTGGCAGCTGATGACCCCGCTGCTGAACGCGACGGTCTACTACTTCATCTTCGGCATCCTGATGGGCACCAAGCAGGGCGTCCCGGACTACATCCCGTTCCTGGTCACCGGCGTCTTCATCTGGACCTTCACCGCCCAGTCGATCATGACGGGCACCCGTGCGATCAGCGGCAACCTGGGCCTGGTCCGCGCGCTGCACTTCCCGCGCGCCTCACTGCCCATCGCGCTCGCGCTCCAGCAGCTCCAGCAGCTGCTGTTCTCGATGGCCGCGCTTGCGATCATCATGGTCTGCGTCGGTGTGTACCCGTCGGCGTCCTGGCTGCTCGCGGTCCCGGTCCTGGCCTTCCAGGCGATGTTCAACACCGGCTGTTCGCTGGCCATGGCCCGGGTCGCCGCCAAGACCCCGGACATCTCCCAGCTGATGCCGTTCATCCTGCGCACCTGGATGTACGTCTCAGGCGTCATGTGGAGCCTGCCGCTCCTGATGACCCGCAGCTCGCTGCCGCACGGCGTGGTGAAGGTCCTGGAGTACAACCCGGCCGCCGTCTACATCGACCTGATGCGGTTCGCGCTGATCCACAGCTTCAAGGCCAAGCAGCTCCCTGCGCACATCTGGGTCGCCGCGGGCGGCTGGGCGATCGTCGCCCTGGTCGCCGGGTTCATCTACTTCTGGAAGGCAGAGGAGCAGTACGGCCGTGGCTGAGAACACCACCTCCACCGACACCCTTGAAGCACCCGAAGCACCGAGCGAGCCGCGTGTGCTCGGCGCCCCCACCGTGATCGCCGAGGACGTGCACATCGTCTACAAGGTCAACGGCGGCTCCAGCAAGGGCAAGGGCAGCGCCACCTCCGCGCTCAGCCGGATCGCCTCCCGCCGGGCCACCCCGGGCATCCGCGAGGTGCACGCCGTCAAGGGCGTCAGCTTCGTCGCCCGCAAGGGTGAGGCGATCGGCCTCATCGGCTCCAACGGCTCGGGCAAGTCGACCCTGCTCAAGGCGATCGCGGGCCTGCTCCCCACCGCCCAGGGCAAGATCTTCACCCAGGGCCAGCCGTCCCTGCTCGGCGTCAACGCGGCCCTGATGAACGACCTGACCGGCGAGCGGAACGTCACCCTCGGCGGCCTCGCCATGGGCATGTCCCGCGAGGAGGTCCGGGACCGCTACGACGACATCGTCGAGTTCTCCGGGATCAACGAGAAGGGCGACTTCATCTCGCTCCCGATGCGTACGTACTCCTCGGGCATGGGCGCCCGGCTGCGCTTCTCCATCGCCGCCGCCAAGTCCCACGACGTCCTCCTGATCGACGAGGCCCTGTCCACCGGCGACGCCCGCTTCCAGCGGCGCAGCCAGGAGCGGATCGAGGAGCTGCGCGCCGAGGCGGGCACGGTCTTCCTGGTCAGCCACGGCAACGGCACCATCAAGCAGACCTGCGACCGGGCGATCTGGCTGGAGTCGGGCGTGCTGCGGATGGACGGCCCGGCGGACGAGGTCGTCGACGCGTACGAGGAGTACACCAAGAAGAAATAGGGCAAATCTGCCTAAACTGCTGATCGATGACGATCCAGCAGCTGCGCATCCCCGCCCCGTCCGCCGCCCCCGACCCGGGCGCCGCAGGCCGCCGCACCCGGTACGCCGCCGTCGCCGCCGCCTGGCTCGCCACGCGCGCGCTGATGCTCTACCTCCTCGTCGACGACTCGATCGGCGTCGGCGGGGTCACCGGCGAGGTGTACGTCCTCTACCGCCAGTGGTACGACCAGCTGATCACGGGCCACTTCCCGTACGGCGACTCCACCTGGCAGTACCCGCCGGGCGCGGGCGCGGTCATCCTCTCCCCCGCCCTGCTGCCGTTCCTCACCTTCTTCCAGGCGTTCGTCGCCATCACCCTGGCCGCCGACGCGCTCATCGCCTTCGCGCTGGTACGGGCCGGAGCCCGCGCGGGCGGCAGCCCCGCCGGAGCCTGGACGTGGGTCGGCGGCCTGCCGCTGCTGCTGCACCTCCCGTACGGCCGCTACGACGTCCAGGTGACCGCCCTGGCCGTGGGCTCGCTGCTCTGTGTACGGCGTCGGCCCCGGCTCGGCGGGGCGCTCGCGGGGATCGGCGCGCTGGTGAAGGTCTGGCCCGCCCTCACCCTGCTCGGCACCCCGCGCGGCCGCACTACGCGCGCGTCCTGGACGGCGGCTCTCACTTCGGCCACCGCCCTGCTCGCCGTGCTCGCCCTCGGCTTCAGCAACAGCCTGGACTTCCTGCGCCAGCAGGGAAACCGGGGCGTGCAGATCGAATCCGTCGGCGGCACCGCCCTCCAGCTCGCCCGGCTGCTGCTGCACTGGCCCGGCAGGGTCGTCTACCGGTACGGGGCCATGGAGTTCATCGGCCCGTATGTGTCGAGCGTGGCCGCCCTCGCGCTCTCCCTGACCACCGCCGCGTTCTGCTGGCTGCTGCTGTGGCGGGTCAGGGCGTGGCGCTGGACGGCGGCGACCCCGGCGGACGCGGCGCTCTGCGCGGTCCTGCTGTTCACCGTGACCAGCCGCGTGATCAGCCCCCAGTACCTGATCTGGCTGCTCGGCCTCTCGGCCGTCTGCCTCACCTCCCGCCACACGACCCAACGCCCGGTAGCACTCCTCCTACTCCCCACAACGGCCCTGAGCGCGCTGGCGTTCCCGACGCTGTACGGGGAGGTGATGGCGGGAACGGCGCTGGGGACGGCCCTGATGGCGACGCGCAATGCGTTGCTGCTGACAGCGGCAGCACTGTCCTGCCGCCGTCTGTGGCGAGCGACGGCATCCCGCCCGGCTTGAGGGGCGCGGGGAACTGCGCGACAGGCCCCCACCGGCCCGCAGACGAACAACAGGTCCCCGCGTAAGCGGAAGGGGGCACCCACAAAAGTGGACGCCCCCACGCACGTACGCGCGCGTACAGCTCGTACTAGCTGTGCGACCGCAGCAACGTCCGCATGGTCCGCATGGCGACGGACAGATTCGCCAAGTCGAACGCGTCCGAGCCCTGGATCTCCTCCAGCGTGGTGCGGGCACGGCCCAGGATCGCCGCGTTCTTCTCCTCCCACGCCTTGAACCGCTGCTCGGGCGACGACTTGCCGTTGCCGACCGAGAGCACGTCCTGGGTGAGACCCGCGTGCGCCGCGTACAGGTCCTCGCGGATGGAGGCTCGGGCCATCGACTGCCAGCGGTCGGCCCGCGGCAGCTCGATGATCCGGTCCATCAGCTGGGTGATCCGCAGCCGGTCGCCGAGGTCGTAGTACACCTCGGCGACGGCCAGCGGCTGCTTGCCGGTGCGGGCCGCGATCGCCACGATGTCGAGCGTCGGGAAGGCCGAGGAGAACCCGGCGACCCTGCGCGCGAGCTCATCGGGCACCCCGGCGGCGGTCAGCTCGTCCAGGATCGACTGGTACCACTCCAGGTCCGCGCCCTTGAGCAGCTTCGCCAGCTCCGACCAGACCTTCTCGACGCCCTCGCCGAAGTCGGCGATGGTCTCGGCGATCTGGAGCGGCTGCGGCCGGTTGTTGAGCAGCCAGCGCGTGCCGCGCTCGACGAGGCGGCGCGAGTGCAGCCGGATCCGGGTCTGGACGCCGGCGTCGACCTTGTTGTCCAGGGCCTCGACCGCGTCCCACACCCCGTTCAGGCCGAAGATCGCGCGGGCCGCGGTCTGCGCCCGGACGATCTCCTCCAGGGACGCGCCGGTCTCTTCCCGCAGCCGGTGCAGGAAGGTCGAACCACCGGTGTTGACCGTGTCGTTGACCAGGACCGTGGTGACGATCTCGCGGCGCAGCGCGTGCCCGTCGATGGCCTCGGGGAACTTCTCGCGCAGCTGCTGCGGGAAGTACGCGTGCAGCAGCCCCTGCAGATACGGGTCGTCCGGCAGGTCCGTGTGGACCAGCTCGTCGGCCACCGTGATCTTGGTGTACGCGAGCAGGACGGCGAGCTCCGGCTGGCTCAGACCCTTGCCGCTGTTCAGCAGCTCACGGATCTGGCGGTCGCTCGGCAGGAACTCCAGGCCCCGGTCAAGGTGCCCGTCGCGGCCGAGGCGCCGCATGAACCTCTGGTGCGCGTGGAGCAGCGACGGCGACTGCGCGACCGCGTTGGCGAGGGCCACGTTCTGCGCGTAGTTGTTGCGCAGCACCAGCTTGCCGACCTCGTCGGTCATCTGGGCGAGGATCTTGTTGCGCTGCTTGACGGTCATGTCGCCGTCGGCGACCAGGCCGTTGAGCAGGATCTTGATGTTCACCTCGTGGTCGGAGGTGTCCACGCCCGCGCTGTTGTCGATCGCGTCGGTGTTGACCTTGCCGCCGTTGCGGTCGAACTCGATCCGGCCGAGCTGGGTCAGGCCCAGGTTGCCGCCCTCGCCGACGACCTTGACCCGCAGGTCCTCGCCGTTGACGCGGATCGCGTCGTTGGCCTTGTCGCCGACGTCGGCGTTCGACTCGGCGCTCGACTTCACGTACGTACCGATGCCGCCGTTCCACAGCAGGTCCACCGGCGCCTTGAGGATCGCCTTCATCAGGTCGGCCGGGGTCAGCTTGGTGACGCCCTGCTCGATGCCGAGGGCCGCGCGCATGTGCGCGTTGACCGGGATCGACTTGGCGGTACGCGGGTGGATGCCGCCGCCCGCGGACAGCAGCTCCTTGTTGTAGTCGGCCCAGGAGCTGCGGGGCAGGTCGAACAGCCGGCGGCGCTCGGCGTACGAGATCGCCGCGTCCGGGTTCGGGTCGATGAAGATGTGGCGGTGGTCGAAGGCCGCGACCAGCCGGATGTGCTCCGACAGGAGCATGCCGTTGCCGAACACGTCACCGGACATGTCGCCGACGCCGACGACCGTGAAGTCCTCGGTCTGGGTGTCGTGGCCGAGCTCGCGGAAGTGCCGCTCGACGGACTCCCAGGCACCGCGCGCGGTGATGCCCATGCCCTTGTGGTCGTATCCGGCGGAGCCGCCGGAGGCGAACGCGTCGCCGAGCCAGAAGCCGTAGGAGACGGCCACCTCGTTGGCGATGTCCGAGAACGTCGCGGTGCCCTTGTCGGCGGCGACCACCAGGTAGGTGTCGTCCTCGTCGTGGCGCACCACGTCGGCCGGCGGGACGACCTCGCCCGCGACCAGGTTGTCGGTGATGTCGAGCAGCGCCGAGATGAACGTCTTGTACGAGGCGATGCCCTCGGCCAGCCACGCGTCGCGGTCGACGGACGGGTCCGGGAGCTGCTTGGCGACGAAGCCGCCCTTGGCGCCGACCGGCACGATGACGGTGTTCTTCACCATCTGCGCCTTGACCAGGCCGAGGATCTCCGTACGGAAGTCCTCACGGCGGTCGGACCAGCGCAGGCCACCGCGCGCGACCTTGCCGAAGCGCAGGTGCACACCCTCGACGCGCGGCGAGTACACCCAGATCTCGAAGGCCGGGCGGGGCGCCGGCAGGTCCGGGATCGCCTGCGGGTCGAACTTCATCGAGACGTACGCGTGGGGGTTGCCCTCGGCGGTCTTCTGGAAGTAGTTCGTCCGCAGCGTCGCCTTGATGACGGTGAGGAAGGAGCGCAGGATGCGGTCCTCGTCGAGCGAGGCGACCTGGTCGAGCGCCCCGTCCAGCTCCTCCAGGAGGCCGTCGATGAGCTCGGTGCCGGCGCGCTGGCGGTCCGGCGACATCCGCGCCTCGAAGAGCGAGACCAGCAGCCGGGTGGTGTGGACGTTGTCGCGGAGGGTGTCCTCCATGTAGTCCTGGCTGAAGGTCGAGCCGGCCTGGCGCAGGTACTTGGCGTACGCGCGCAGCACCATCGCCTGGCGCCAGCTCAGCCCGGCGCGCAGCACCAGGGAGTTGAAGCCGTCGTTCTCGGCGGCCCCGGTCCAGGTCGCGGCGAACGCCTCCTGGAAGCGCTCGCGGGCGTCGTCGGCGAGGTAGTCGCCGTTGCCGTTGATCTTCTTGGGCAGCCGCAGACCGAAGTCGTAGATCCACGCGTGCGTACGGTCCGCACAGCGCAGCTCGTACGGGCGCTCGTCGGTGACCTCGACGCCGAGCCGCTGGAGCACCGGCAGCACGGCCGACAGGGAGACCTGCTCGCCGATGCGGTAGATCTTGAACCGGCGCTCGCCGGGGGCCGCGTTGACCGGCTCGTACAGCGAGAGCGCGAAGTCCCTGCGGCCGTGGGTGAGCTGCTCAAGGTGGACCAGGTCGGCCACTGCCGCGCGCGGCGAGTGGTCGGCCTTGTAGCCCTCGGGGAAGGCGTGTCCGTAGCGGCGCAGCAACTCGGCGGCGCGCTCCTCGCCGCACTCGGCGTTCAGCGCGTCCGAGAAGCCGTCGGCCCAGGAGCGGGCGGCCTCGACGAGGCGGGCCTCGATGCGGTCGGTGTCCGCGTCGGTGAGGTCGGGCAGCTCGGTGCCGGCCGGCACCCGCACCACGAAGTGGAGGCGGGAGAGGATCGACTCGGTGTTCCAGGCGGTGAAGTCGACGCTGGTGCCGCCGAGTTCTTCCTTGAGGATGTCGATGAGCCGCAGCCGCACGCCCGTGGTGTAGCGGTCGCGGGGCAGGTAGATCAGCGCCGAGTAGTAGCGCCCGTACTCGTCCTGGCGCAGGTAGAGGCGCAGACGGCGCCGCTCCTGGAGGTAGAGCACCGAGGTGACGATGGCGCGCAGCTGGTCGGCGGGGGTCTGGAACAGCTCGTCGCGCGGGTAGGTCTCCAGGATCTGGAGCAGGTCGCGGCCGTCGTGGCTGTTGGGCGAGAAGCCCGCGCCGCGCAGCACCTCGGCGACCTTGCGGCGCACGACCGGGACGCGGCGGACCGACTCGGTGTACGCGGCGGACGAGAAGAGGCCGAGGAAGCGGCGCTCACCGACGACGTTGCCGTTCTCGTCGAACTTCTTCACCCCGACGTAGTCGAGGTAGGAGGGCCGGTGCACGGTGGCGCGGCTGTTGGCCTTGGTGAGCACCAGGAGCTTGTGCTCGCGGGCCTTGGCGCGCGCGTCGGCGGGCAGCCGCTCGAAGGACGGGCTGACCGGGTGGCTGTCGTCGCCCGCGTGGACCGGGTCGGAGCGCAGGATTCCGAGACCGGTGCCGGGCACGGCCGCCAGCGAGTCGTCCTCGCGCAGCTCGTACTCGCGGAAGCCCAGGAAGGTGAAGTGGTCGTCGGAGAGCCAGCGCAGCAGCTCCCGGGCCTCGTCCACCTCCTCGTCCCGCAGGTCCCCGGCCTTGGGCTCCTTGGGCAGCTCTTCGGCGATGCGCAGCGCCGCGTCGCGCATCTTCTCCCAGTCCTCGACGGCCTCGCGGACGTCGGAGAGCACCCGCAGCAGATCGGCGGTGATCTGCTTGAGGTCGGCGCGGTCGGTCTCACGGTCGATCTCGACGTGGATCCAGGACTCGACGAGCGCGTCGTGCGGCAGAGAGCCGGTCTGGGCGCCGGTCTCCAGGATCTCGATCAGCTTGCCGGTGACATCACGGCGGACGACGACCTGGGGGTGGATGACCACGTGGATACCGCGGCCCTGGCGGGACAGCTCGTTGGTGACCGAGTCCACCAGGAAGGGCATGTCGTCGGTGACGACCTCCACGACCGAGTGGCTGCACGTCCAGCCGTTCTCCTCGACCGTCGGGGTGTGCACCCGGACGTTCGCCGTGCCCTGGGGGCGGTTCTCGGCCAGCCGGTAGTGCGAGAGAGCAGCGCCGAAGACATCGACCGGGTCGCGGTCGGCCAGGTCCTCCGGAGCGGTGTGCAGGTAGTAGCGCTGGAGGAACCCGAGAACGGCGTCCTGGCCCGGACCTTCCTCCCCCGTGGACCCGGTAGTGGCTGCCCGGTCCTGGGGGGCGCCCCCCAGACCGCCGGGACCCCCCACCGGGCTGTTCTCAGCTACCCGGGCGGCCCGTGCGAGCAGCTCGGCCTTGGCTTCGTCCAGCTTGGTCTGCATGTCCTCTGGCTCCTGTCGCGCGCCGTTGCGTGACGTAGGTATGCGAAGCGACGCAACGCCTCGACGCGGGGTGTCCGGTCGGAGTCGACGTTATGCCGCGATGAGAGATGCCCGGGTCGTTATTGGCCATCTTCGGCGAAGGGCCCGGGTAGCGGGAATCAGCGAGAGCCCGGGCACTGTGGCACTCCGGGCGCAGGGCAGGGGCGTCAGTGCCCCTGCGGGATATCGCGCTGATCACGGGTCAAGGCTATCGCCCCGCCCCCCCGACCCGTCATGAGCCGTATGTGTACAAAAGCAGGCCCCGAAGTTTGACACTCTGGACAGCGACGCGGAGGCCGGGTCCGCACTCTTGGCAAACAGGCCGGACAGGGGCACGTTTGCGGCGTACGCACCGTGCGCGGAGCGGCACGGTGGGCAGCGCCGTGGGCCCCCCGCCGGACAGGGGATTTCGCGCCAAGCGAAGCCCCGCGCGCGGGACGGCGCACAGAACGTCTTGGAGCATGTCGCACAGCACGACGATTCCCGTACGCATCAGGTACGCACGGTCGACCCCGGGAGCACCCATGGCAGCCAAGATCCTGATCGTGACCGGCGACGCGGCGGAGTCGCTGGAGGTCCTGTACCCCTACCAGCGGCTGCGCGAGGAGGGCTACGAGGTCCATATCGCCGCCCCCGCCCGCAAGAAGCTCCAGTTCGTCGTCCACGACTTCGAGCCGGGCTTCGACACGTACACCGAGAAGCCCGGCTACACCTGGCCGGCCGACCTGGCCTTCTCCGAAGTCGACCCCGGCCAGTACGCCGCACTGGTGATTCCGGGCGGCCGGGCCCCCGAATACCTCCGCAACGACCCCGAGCTCCGCAAGATCCTCAAGGCCTTCTTCGACACGGACAAGCCGGTCGCACAGATCTGCCACGGTCCCCTCCTGACCGCGGCGATCGGCGGCCTCACCGGCCGCCGGGTCACCGCGTACCCCGCCCTCGAACTCGACATGCAGGCCGCAGGCGCCACCTTCCGCGACACGGAGACGGTCGTCGACGGCACCCTGGTCTCCGCCCGCGCCTGGCCGGACCACTCCACGTGGATGCGGGAGTTCCTCACGGTGCTGCGGGCGAAGGCGCCGGTGACGTAGGCGTCGGGGGCGGGCCGGACGGCCCGGGCCCCGGGCGTGGGATGCCTGGCGGCGTCAGCCCGCCAGGCGCTCCGCCACGGCCACCGCTTCCGCGAGCGTGTCCACGACCGGCACGCCCGCCTCCGCGAGGCTGTCGCGGCTGTGCGATCCCCCGGTGTACAGCACCGCGCGCGCCCCGATGTGCGCGGCGGCCACGGCGTCGTCCACCGCGTCCCCGATCACCACGATCCGGTCGGCGGATATCGCCTCGTCCGCCGCCCGCAGCGCCGTCAGATGCCGCACCATGTGCTCGGCCTTGCTGCCGTGGGAGGGGCCGGTGCGCCCGTCCACCCGCAGGAAGTGCTCCGTGATGCCGTGCCGTCGCACGATCGGCACCAGATGCTCGTGCGGTGCCATCGACAGCAGCGACTGGCCGAGCCCGGACGCCGAACGGTCGGCGAGTAGTTCGGCCGCGCCCTGGGTGAGCGCGCAGGCGTCCGCGCGCAGCCAGTAGTGCTTGTGGAAGGCCTCGTCCATGACCAGCCACTCCGCCTCGGACGGCAGCCGCCCCATCAGCCGCTGGTAGAAGCGGGGGATCGGCACGCAGTACAGCTCGCGGTAGCGCTCCAGCGTGATCGGCTCCAGGCCGAGCTCCGCGAAGGCGGCGTTGGTCGCCTCGATGACCGCCCCGATGTCGTCGAGCAGTGTGCCGTTCCAGTCCCAGACCAGATGCGTGCGCTTCCCCATGCCAGAAACGGTACCCACCCCCACTGACAACGGACCGCGCGGCCGCCGCCCGCAGATGGAAACCGCAGGTCAGCCGATCAGGTTGGGAATCTCCTGCACCCCGAACCACAGCAGTTCGTGGTCCTCGGCCCCGTCGACGGTGAACTGGGCGTCGTCGTCGCCCTGGTCGGCCGCGCCCAGCGCGTCGGCCGCAGCGGTCACGTCCGCCACCGCGTCGTCGGAGTCCACGTGCACCGCGGCGGCCTTGGCCAGCGCCACCGGCCCGGCGATCCGCACCTCGCCCAGCGCACTCGCGTCCAGTCCCCGGTCCGGGTCGGCCGAGGCGGCCCCGTCGGGCACGTCGAGGGCGACCACGACCCGGCGCCGGGCGGCCTGCGGGTCCCCGGCGAGCAGCCGCAGCGAGGCCGCGGCGGCCCGGCTGAGCGCCGCGTACTCCAGCTCCTCGATGTCGTCCGAGACGTACCACTCGCGCAGTCCGGGCGTGACGGCGTAGGCGGTCAGCGGCCCGGAGCCGAGCTCTCCCGCCGTGTGCGCCGTCGCGAGACCAGGGAGGGTCAGGGGGAGGTACACGCGCATGACAGGCCGCTCTTTTCTCGTCGGAAGACGCACTCAGGATACGTGCGGGAGTCCCCCTTCGGGTTGCCCGTACGGGGTTGCAGGTATCGGAGGGCCGACGGCCGCTTCCCCGGCCCCCACCGGCCCTCCTGGGCCCTCCATCACCCAGATAGGTGAATCTCCGGAGGCCCCGGGCGCCCGCCCCGCCGCCCTTGCGACCCGCGTCGCCGCCCCCGTACAAGATCCCCAACAGAAAGCTACTCGCCGGTATCAAAGGGGGCGACGGAGATGAACAGGACCGACAGGACGCGAGCGGGCGCGGCGCGGACGGACCGGACCAGGCCCGCGGGGCGCCACGGCAGGGTCGGCCCCGCCAGGCCCGGGGACGTCACCAGCGTCTACGCACGGCGCCAGCGGCTGCCCCGCTACTGGTTCGCCGAGCGCCTGCTCGCCGTGCTCAGCGGCCGACGGCCCGTGCACTGGATGCTGGGCCACACCGTCGGCGAGGCCTACGAGCAGCTGGTGCTCCTCGCCCCGGCGATCCCCCTGGGGGCCGTCTCGCAGCCGGTGGTGCGGCACTGCGACGAGTACGTGCCCCAGGCAGGCGTCATCGAGGCGTTCGCCCGTATCGGCGCGGGCGACCGCGTCCGCGCCATGGCCTTCCGCCTGGAGCAGGGCGCCGATCTGCGCTGGCGCTGCGCGGCAGTAGAAGTGGGGCCGGGCACCCATGCGGTGCCCGGCCCCACCCGGTGACTCTCAGGCCTTACGGCTACTTCTTGCGGCGGCGGCCGGCGCCCTTCTGGGCCTTGCGGCGCTCGGCGCGGGTCATCCCGTCCGCCTCGGAGCGGGACGGCTCGTCGTCGCCGTTGTCGAAGTCGCCCTCGACGACCCCGCCCTCGCCGTCCACCGTCGGCGCCGAGAAGTGCAGCCGGTCCGGACGCTGCGGGGCGTCCAGGCCCTTCGCCCGGATCTCGGGACGCGCGACCCCGGCGGGCACCGCGTCCTCCTTCTCCAGCGAGGCCTTCACCTCGGCGTCCTCGACCGGGACCTCCTCGACCTGCTGCTCGACCTGGACCTCCAGGTTGAACAGGTAGCCGACGGACTCCTCCTTGATGCCGTCCATCATGGCGTTGAACATGTCGAAGCCCTCGCGCTGGTACTCGACCAGCGGGTCCTTCTGCGCCATCGCCCGCAGGCCGATGCCCTCCTGGAGGTAGTCCATCTCGTAGAGGTGCTCGCGCCACTTGCGGTCGAGCACCGAGAGGACCACGCGCCGCTCCAGCTCACGCATGATGTCGGAGCCCAACTGCTCCTCGCGCGCCGCGTACTGCTCGTGGATGTCGTCCTTGATGGACTCGGCGATGAACTCGGCGGTGATGCCCGCGCGGTCGCCCGCCGCGTCCTCCAGCTCCTCCACGGTGACCTTCACCGGGTAGAGCTGCTTGAAGGCGCCCCACAGCCGGTCCAGGTCCCACTCCTCGGCGAAGCCCTCGACGGTCTCCGCCTGGATGTAGGCGTCGATGGTGTCGTCCATGAAGTGCTGCACCTGCTCGTGCAGGTCCTCGCCCTCCAGGACGCGGCGGCGCTCGCCGTAGATGACCTCGCGCTGACGGTTCAGCACCTCGTCGTACTTCAGAACGTTCTTACGCGTTTCGAAGTTCTGCTGCTCGACCTGGGACTGGGCCGACGCGATCGCGCGCGTGACCATCTTGTTCTCGATCGGCACGTCGTCCGGCACGTTGGCCATCGACATGACGCGCTCGACCATCTGGGCCTTGAACAGGCGCATCAGGTCGTCGCCGAGCGACAGGTAGAAGCGGGACTCGCCCGGGTCGCCCTGGCGGCCGGAGCGGCCGCGCAGCTGGTTGTCGATACGGCGCGACTCGTGCCGCTCGGTGCCCAGCACGTAGAGGCCGCCGAGTTCCTTGACCTCTTCGAACTCGGCCTTGACGGCCTGCTCGGCCTTCTCCAGGGCGGCGGGCAGCGCGTGCGCCCACTCCTCGACGTGCTCCACCGGGTCCAGGCCCTGCTGGCGCAGCTCGGCCTCGGCGAGGTCGTCCGGGTTGCCGCCGAGCTTGATGTCTGTGCCTCGGCCGGCCATGTTCGTGGCGACCGTGACGGCGCCCTTGCGGCCCGCCTGGGCGACGATCGTCGCCTCCCGGTCGTGCTGCTTCGCGTTCAGCACTTCGTGCTGGATGCCGCGCTTGGAGAGCTGCTGCGAGAGGTACTCGGACTTCTCGACCGAGGTGGTGCCGACCAGGATCGGCTGGCCCTTCTCGTGCTTCTCGGCGATGTCGTCGACGACCGCCTCGAACTTCGCGACCTCGGTGCGGTAGATCAGGTCGGACTGGTCCTTGCGGACCATCGGGCGGTTGGTCGGGATCGGGACGACACCGAGCTTGTAGATCTGGTGGAACTCGGCGGCCTCGGTCATCGCCGTACCGGTCATGCCGGACAGGCCGGGCTCTTCCTTGCCCTCCTGGTCGTGGCGCTTGTAGAGGCGGAAGAAGTTCTGCAGGGTGATCGTGGCGAGCGTCTGGTTCTCGTCCTTGATGTCCACCCCTTCCTTCGCCTCGATCGCCTGGTGCATGCCCTCGTTGTAGCGGCGGCCGGCGAGGATACGGCCGGTGTGCTCGTCGACGATCATGACCTCGCCGTCCATGACGACGTAGTCCTTGTCCTTCTTGAACAGTTCCTTCGCCTTGATGGCGTTGTTCAAGTAGCCGACGAGGGGGGTGTTGACCGACTCGTAGAGGTTGTCGATGCCCAGCCAGTCCTCCACCTTGGCGACGCCGGGCTCGTGGATGGCGACGGTGCGCTTCTTCTCGTCGACCTCGTAGTCGCCGGTCTCCTCGATGCCCTTGAGCGGGTTCCCCGCCTCACCCTTGGTGAGGCGCGTGACCAGCTTGGCGAAGTCGCCGTACCACTTGGTGGCCTGGTCGGCCGGGCCGGAGATGATCAGCGGCGTACGCGCCTCGTCGACCAGGATCGAGTCGACCTCGTCGACGATCGCGAAGTTGTGGCCGCGCTGGACGAGCTCGTCCTGGGACCACGCCATGTTGTCGCGCAGGTAGTCGAAGCCGAACTCGTTGTTCGTTCCGTACGTGATGTCGCAGGCGTACTGCGCGCGGCGCTCGGCGGGCGACATGTTGGCGAGGATGCAGCCGACCTCAAGACCGAGGAAGCGGTGCACCCGGCCCATCATCTCGGAGTCGCGCTCGGCCAGGTAGTCGTTCACCGTGATCAGGTGGACGCCCTTGCCGGAGAGCGCGTTGAGGTACGCCGGCAGCGTGCCGACGAGGGTCTTGCCCTCACCGGTCTTCATCTCGGCGACATAGCCGAGGTGCAGGGCCGCGCCACCCATCATCTGCACGTCGTAGTGACGCTGGCCGAGGACGCGCTTGGCGGCCTCGCGGACGGTGGCGAAGGCTTCCGGGAGCAGGTCGTCCAGGCTCTCCCCGTTCGCGTACCGCTCCTTGTACTCGTCGGTGAGGGCACGGAGCTCGGCGTCGGAGAGGTTCACGAAGTCCTCTTCGATGGAGTTGACCTGGTCCGCGATGCGGTGCAGCTTGCGCAGGATCTTGCCTTCGCCTGCACGCATGAGCTTTGAAAGGACGGACACGGGGGTTGGTCTCCTTGCCGGTCGGGCCTGGCGCGGTCGAGTACGGTTGATTACTTCTGAGCAACGGCCATCGTATGCGAGGACCCGCCCGCGCCGGGAGGTCTGCCATTACGACAACGGACAGCGGGCCCGGAAGGTGCCGGGAACCTGCCCGGAAGTGTCGGGAACGTGTGAAAAGCCCTGGCGCCCGTTCCGCCCTCGCACGGAGAATCGGCCGATGGAACCAGTCACCCTCAGCACCGAGCGCATGATCCTGCGACCCGTCGGCCCGCAGGACGCGGACGAGGTGTACGCGGCCTGTCAGGACCCCGACATCCAGCGCTGGACCACCGTCCCCTCGCCCTACCTGCGCGAGCACGCGGTCTCCTTCACCGAGACCTTCGGCCCGGGCGGCTGGCGGGACGACTCCGACTACACCTTCGCGGTGCGCCTACGGGACACGTCCGAGGGGGAGGCCGGCACTCGCGAGGGCGCTCTGGTGGCGATGGCCGGCGTGATGCGGCGCGGCGAGGGCGTCGCCGAGCTGGGCTTCTGGGCGACGAAGGAGCACCGGGGCCGGGGCTATATGACCGAGGCCTCGCTGGCGGCGGCCCGCTGGGCCTTCGAGTCGGCCGGGGTCGAACGCCTGGAGTGGCGCGCGGAGGTCGGCAACGCGGCCTCGCGCGCGGTGGCCGAGAAGACGGGCTTCACCATGGAGGGCACCCTGCGCGCCGCCCTCGTCCACGGCGGCACCCGCCGCGACTGCTGGGTGGGCGGCCTGCTCCCCGGCGACCTCGGCCTGCCCACCACGCGCGCGTACCTGCCGTCTCGGGGGTGACGCGCGCGTAGGTGTCGGCACGGGGGTGAGCGGAGGGTGCGCACGGGCCGGGGCCGGGTCGGACGGGCGCGCGGGCGGAGTCAGGGGTTCCGTGCCGTGGGCGGCCTGCGCCAGGGCCCGTTGTCAGTGCCGCCGTCTATCGTGCGGAACATGACCAGCCTGCCGCGCCCCACCGCCGAACTCTCCGCCGACGAGGCCCGCCGCATCGCCCTGCGCGCCCAGGGTTTCCTCGGCGCCCCCGACCGCCGGGGCGGAGTGCGCGGCGTGCTGCGGCACCTGGGCGCGGTGCAGCTCGACACCATCTCCGTGCTCGCCCGGTCGCACGAGCTGATTCCGTACGCCCGCCTCGGCGCCGTCGGCCGCAAGGCGGTGGACGAGGCGTACTGGAGGGACGGCCACGCCTTCGAGTACTGGTCGCACGCGGCCTGCATCCTGCCCGTCGAGGAGTGGCCGCACTTCGCCTTCCGCCGCCGCGCCTACCGCTCTCGCCCGCACTGGAACCACGAGCTGCCGGACGGCTCGTACGAGCAGGTGATCAAGCAGCTCCAGGCCGAAGGCCCACTGACGGCAACGGACTTGGGCGGCGCCAAGAACAAGGGCGAGTGGTGGGACTGGTCGGCCTCCAAAGTCGCCGTCGAACGCGCGCTGATGTACGGCGAGGTGGTCTGCACCGAACGGCGCGGCTGGAAGCGGGTGTACGACCTGGCCGAGCGCGCCATCCCGGAGGCCTTCCTCCACGATGAGCTGGACGACGCCGAGTGCCTGCGCAGGCTCGTACGGCTGGCGGGCCGGTCCCTGGGCGTCGGCACGCGCGCGGACATCGCCGACTACCACCGCCTGAAGGGCGAGCAGGTGGACGCGGTGATCGCCGAGTCGGGCCTGGTGCCGGTCACGGTGCAGGGCTGGGACAAGGCCGCCTGGGCGGATCCGGAGGCGCTGGCCGCCGAGCCGCGCGGCCGCCACCGTACGACGCTGCTGTCGCCGTTCGACTCGCTCATCTGGGACCGCGCGCGCACCGAGCGCATCTTCGGCTTCAGCCACCGCCTGGAGGCCTACACACCCAAGCCCAAGCGGGTGTACGGCTACTTCGCGATGCCGCTGCTGGCGGGCGGCCGGCTGCTGGGCCGAATCGACCCCGCCCGCGAGGGCCGCACCCTGGTGGCCAAGCAGGTCTCCCTGGAATCCCCGAAGGGGATAGAACCCATGGCGCAGGCGCTGTTGGAGGCGGCGAGCTGGGTGGGCTGCGACGCCGTACGCATCGAGCGCACCGACACCCCGGAAATAGCCCGGGCGCTGACGGCGGCGGTCGCGGTTGCGGCGGGCTGACCGGAAGGCCGTGAGGGGGCGGTGGCCAGCAGCGATGGCTAACGGTGTCGGCTAGCGGATCTCCAGGATCTTCTCGCGCATCGCGTACACCACCGCCTCCATCCTGGAGTGCAGTTGGAGCTTCTCCAGGATGTTGCGGACATGGTTCTTCACGGTGTTCTCGGAGATGAACAGCTCTTTGGCGATGTCCCGGTTGTTCATCCCCGTGGCCACCAGCTTCAGCACCTCCAGCTCACGGTCGGTGAGCCGCGGCGCGGGCACCAGCCGACGCTCGTCGGTGCGCTGGATCATCGACTTGAACTCGGTGAGCAGCTTCGACGCCATCGACGGACTGATCTGGGACTGGCCGTCCGCCACCGCCCTGATCGCGGTCGCCACCTCGTCCGTGGAGATCTCCTTGAGGAGGTAGCCCGTCGCCCCCGCCTTGATCGCGTCGTAGAGGTCGGCCTCCTCGTCGCTGATCGTGAGCATGATGATCTTCGCGCTGGGGGCCACCTCCTTGATGGAGGTGCAGGCCTCGATGCCGCCGCGCCGGGGCATCCGTACGTCCATCAGGACGATGTCGGGCAGCAGGTCCGCCGCCTTGTCCACGGCCTCCGCACCGTCGCCCGCCTCGCCGACGACCTGGATGTCCTCCTCGGCGGCCAGCACGATCTCCAGTCCCCGGCGGAAGAGCGCGTGGTCGTCGACGACCAGGACACGGATCGGTTCCTTGCGCGACCCGGCCGCTTCCATGCCGGTGGGAGCCCCGTCAGAACCGTCCGGGGCCGACCCGTCGTGCACCGGCCCGAAGCTGTCCGCCATCGTTCCTCCCCCTGAAGGCCATGGCCCGAGTTGGTGTGGCTGCACCAACCCCGCTCCACGGAGCAGCGGTTGGCGTGCGACGCCATGATTTCATGCCCGGCCGACAGAGCGGTGGTCCAGTGGTCGCACAGTGATGCCCCTGGGGGCGCACAAGCACTCCCGGGGCACCACCACACTGTCGTACGGCGCGCCGCACTCGTCCGTTCAGCGCGCCGCCCACCTGGTCATCCGCCTAGCGCACCGCCGGCGCCGCTCGCGTCCTCACCGGCGAGCGGGTCACTTTCCAGATGAATGACGCCGTAGTCGTAGGCGTGCCGTCGGTAGACGACACTGGGCTGCTTCGTCTCGGAGTCGACGAAGAGGTAGAAGTCGTGCCCGACCAGCTCCATCTCGTAGAGCGCCTGGTCGAGCGTCATCGGGGCTGCCAGGTGGGTCTTCTCGCGGACCACCAGCGGGCCTTCGCCCTGTACTTCGAGCGAGCCCATCCGAGTGGTGGGAACGCGCTCCTCCAGCGAACCGCCCACCGGCTCACCGCTTCCGTTCAACTGAGCCACGCCCGGCACGACGTCGGCCACTTCGGCGGCCGACAGCCGTCCATTGCCCCGGCGGGTGTGGCGCTTGTCGTGCTGCTTGCGCAGCCGCGCCTCCAGCTTGCCGGTGGCCAGGTCGAGGGCTGCGTACGGGTCGCCTGCCGCCGCTTCCGCCCGGATCACGGGGCCACGCGAGTGCAGCGTGATCTCCACTCGGTCGGAACGGTCGGCCTGCCGCGGGTTGTGTTCCTTGGACACCTCGACGTCGAGGCTGATTACCTTGCCGTCGAGCTTCTGGATCTTCTCCAGCTTCAGCTTCTCGGCCACGTGCTTGCGGAACCGCTCGGGCACCTCGGTCTTGCGGCCCTTGACGACGATGTCCACGCAGAACTCCGTTCCCGGATCACTCCGCCTTCACTGCGGAGCATCTCCCTCTTGCACCAGACTCCGGTGGCACCGGAGCCTCGGACTGGGCGACTTTCACCTCCTCCTCCCCCGTCGGGAAGATCGCCACCCCACCAACCTCGGGGCCGGGGACCTACCCGGACGCGAGGCAGTGCATTCAGCGAGGCCGGCTCTCGCCATTCCTCACAACCGAACATAGCTCGGTCGGACGGATGTCGGCACCCGCTACCCGCACGTACCTCCGTTCAGGTGTTTTTCCCCTCTCACTACCTGCAACGATGCAAGTTCGCTGTCAGTTCCGGTTTATTTCGAAAGACGCCGGCGTCGAGGCCACGACAGCAGCCGCCGCCGACCGCCGCACGCGTCCCCCAACGGCGTACGCCGAGCCGCCGTCCGCCGCCCCGGGCACAGTCGCCGCACCCGCCACGGCCACCGCGCGCGCCGCCTCCACCAACGACGCCCCGGTCGTCATGAGGTCGTCCACCAGGACCACCCGACCGCCCTCCAGGAGCCTGTCACCACCCGCCGACACCTCCAGTGCTCCGGTCAGATTCGCCAGCCGCTGCGGGGCGCTCAGCCCCGACTGGTCCAGCACCGCGCGCCGCTGCCGCAGCACGGCCGCCACGCGCGCGTCCGTCCCCGTGCGCCGCAGTTCGCGCGCCGCCGCCAGGGCGATCCGCCGCGCCGCGTCATGCCCGCGCGCCCGCACCGCCCTGCGCGCCGAGGGAACCGGCACGAGCAGCAGCGGCCCGTCCCGAGACACCCCGGCGACCGCGCGCACCACGCCCGCCAGCGCCTGCCCGAGGACCCCGGCCAGCCCCAGGGCCCCGCGCTCCTTGTGCGCGAGCAGCACCGCCCGTACGGCGTCCTCGTACTCGGCCGCCGCGTACACCACCGGCAGCCCCGCGGGTTCGGGGGCCGGCCGGACCCGCCGCGCCCGCACGCCGAGCAGCGCCGCCGTGCACCGCTCGCACAGCGCCGTACGGGGACTGCCGCAGCCACCGCAGGCAACAGGCAGCACCAGCCCGGAGATCTCCTGCCACCATCCCCGCATGGCACCCACTCTGCCAACAGGAAGGCGACCCGGCCACCCCTGTGGAAAACCCGCCCCGCCGTCCTGTGGACAGCGGGGCGGGTTTCGGTTTCCCTGCGCCAACGCGCGTTCCCGGCGCGAGAGGCGCGCTCGTCAGCCCGGGTAGACCGGCGAGGAGCCCGTCTTGACCGCGGTCTTCCAGTTCGCACCGGGCGGCAGCCGGACGATGCCGTCCTCCTTCGAGTGCGCCACCAGCGGCAGCCGCTCGTCGTCCGCGGCGGCGATCTCCGTCACCCGGTTGGCCCCCGGCACATTGCCCGCGGCCGACGTCGAGCCGTCCGTCTGCATATAGCGCAGCTGCTGCTGGAGCCCGCCGGACTCCTTGCCGACCACGACGAGGCGGCTGCGTCCGGCCCACGACACGGCCGTCACGTCTTCCATCTGCGGTGCGCCGGGGCGCAGTTCCACGACGGAGACCTGCGGGTGCTCCGGGTCGCCGATCCGCTCCACGCGCCCGATCCGCAGCGTGGTGTGGCCGCCCTCGGCCACCAGGAGCGCGATCCGCACGCCGTCCGCCGACATCCGCACCTGCTCGATGCGCGCACCGTTCAGACCCGCGACATCGACCTCCTGAGGCTGGCCCGCGCCCTTCTCCAGCCGCAGCAGCCGGGAGTGGTCCGGGTCCCGGTCGGCCACCCACAGATCGCCGCGCCCGTCCCAACTCGGCGCCGAGAGCCCGTCCTTCGCGGGGTCCTTGCTCTGGCTGGTGACCAGCGTCTTGACCAGCTCGCCGTCGGACACGATCGACGCCACGTACAGCGAACGGCCGTCCGTGCCCACACCCGCCGCTTGCCGCTCGTCCCGCGCCACCGCGACCGTACGCAGCTTCTGCTCGCCCCTGCCGAGCGGCCCCGCCACCTGCTGGGTGACGACGTCGCCGTCCGTACCGCCGCTGGTGTCGGTGCTGTCCGTGCTGTCGCGCACGGTGTCCCGCATCCGCGCGAGGCGCCCCTGCGAGTCCAGGAAGTACTGCCCGGGATTGGGGGAGATGTGGTCCGGCGCGTAGTCGGCCTGGTCGCCGCTGAGCACGCACAGCTGCGAGCCGTTGGCCCGGTCCAGTTCCACCTGGCTGACCCGGGTCGCCGTCAGATCCCGCAGCGTGAACAGCAGTTGGGCCGCCATCTTGCGGCACTGCGCACCGCCGACATTGGACGCCCGCTCGTTGAGCGGCACCTTCAGCGCGTTGCGGTCGTCGAACGACAGCGCCGTGGTGCCCTCCTTCAGCTCCGTACCGCTCGGGAAGCGTGAACTCACCACCGGCCGCAGCCAGTTGGTCGGACCCTCCAGGACGGTCATGACCGTCTGGGTGACCAGGTTCATCTGCGTCTCGGGATCATTGCGCTGTCGTACATACACCGGATCGGCGACCAGCAGCCGTTCCTGACCGGACGCGAAGTAGTACTTGTTGACGGAGCGGTAGATGCGCTGGAAGTCCGACTGCCCTAGGAGCAGCCCCTCGGGCAGCGAGTCGATGCGCCACTCCTTGCCGCCGGGCCCGCTCTCCCGTACGAGATGGATCGTCTCGTTGTACGTCGTCTTGGGCCGGGCCGGCTGGTAGGCGTGCTGCTTGTCCACCACGGCCACCGGCTTTCCTGTGACCGTGAAGGTGAAACTCGAACTGTCGCCCTTGTCGTTGGTCCGGTTCGGCTCCGGGTTCGGCCCGTCGGCCAGCACCGTGGTGGCCAGATCCGGCTTCCACGCGCGCGCGGCCTGCGGCGTCAGATACTTGCGGGCCGTCGCGAACTGCGGGTCGTCACTGGTCATCGCCTCCAGGAATCCGGCGACGATCTCGTCGGCCGCCGCCCCCTCGCGCGGCGGCACCGCGTACACCTGCACCTGCGAGTCGGCCCGCTGCGAGGCCTGCACCGCGTGCACGTCCCCGCTGTCGGGCATCGACGCACAGCCCGCCACCAGCACACCGCCACAGCCGAGCAGCGCGGCGGACCGCAGCCGACGGCCGAGCCCCCTCCCCGGATCAGCGCCCACGAGCCGTTTCCTCCTGGTCCGCGACTGCCGGGGCAGCCGCTGCGTCAGCAGCCTGCGATGGTACGGATTCGCCTTCCGCGCGCCCGTCCGCGACCCGGGGCACCACCCGGGCCCCGCCGCCACCGGGCAGCGCGGTCGGATCGGCGGCCGGACCCGAAGTCCTGGGCGGTATCGGGGGCCGGGGCGGCACGGGCAGCGAAGAACGGTCGGCGACCGGCTGGACCGGCACACTCGTCAGCCGCAGCCCGTTGCCCTGCCCGGCGGCCGCACCCTGGCGGGCCCGCTCGCGGGCGGAACGCGAGTCCTCCGGCTCCAGGGGTATGGGCGATCCGCGCAGCGGCTCGTCGGCCGTACGCGGCAGCGTCAGCCGGAACTGGGAGCCGCCACCGGGTTCGCCCCAGGCCTGCAGCCAGCCGCCGTGCAGCCGCGCGTCCTCGACCGCGATCGACAGCCCGAGTCCGGTGCCGCCGGTCGTCCTGGCCCGTGCCGGGTCGGCCCGCCAGAAGCGGTTGAACACCCGGGTCGCCTCGCCGGGCTTCAGGCCCACGCCGTAGTCGCGCACGGCGACCGCCACGGCGCCGCCGGCCGTCGCCATCCGCACCACCACGTCCCGGCCCTCGCCGTGCTCCACGGCGTTGACGACCAGGTTGCGCAGCACCCGCTCGACGCGCCGGGCGTCCGCCTCGGCGACCACCGGCTGGTCGTCGCCGACCACCCGTATCCGGGTGCCCTTGCGCTCGGCCAGCGGCTCGGCGCCCTCGATCACCCGTCGTACGACGTCCCGCAGGTCTATCGGCTCGGCCTCCAGCGCCGCCGCACCCGCGTCGAAGCGGCTGATCTCCAGGAGATCGGCGAGCAGCGACTCGAACCGGTCCAGCTGCCCGGCGAGCAGCTCGGCGGACCGCGCCGTCACCGGATCGAAGTCGACCCGCGCGTCATGGATGACGTCTGCGGCCATCCGTACGGTCGTCAGCGGCGTACGCAGCTCGTGCGAGACGTCCGAGACGAACCGGCGCTGCATCCGCGACAGCTCCTCCAGCTGCTGGATCTTGATCTGGAGGTTCTGCGCCATCTTGTTGAAGGCCTCGCCGAGCCGCGCGATGTCGTCCTCGCCGGTGACCTTCATGCGTTCCTGGAGCTTGGCGGCGGAGAGCCGCTCGGCGATCTGCGCCGCCATCCGCACCGGTGTCACGACCTGTCGCACCACCAGCCAGGCGATCGCCCCGAGCAGCACCACCAGGAACAGCCCCGCGGTCGCGAGGGTGCCCTTGACCAGGCTCAGCGTCTTCTCCTCCTGCGCCAGCGGGAAGAGGTAGTACAGCTGGTACGCCTGTCCGTCGACGTCCTTGAGCCGGGTGCCGATGACCAGACCCGGCTTCGGCTCCTGCCCGTCGAGGTACTTGATCGAGGCGTACGTCTTGTACGCGCCCGTCCCCACGTCGACCGAGTTCCGCAGGCTCTGCGGCACACTCGCGACCGGGTCCACCCCGCCCGAGGCGCGCGGCCCGCGGTTACTGGACCACGAGTCCTCGGAGTCGGCGCTCAGGGCCACCACGTAGAACGCGCCCTGACCGCCACTCGCGAGCTGGGTCACCAGCTCACTGCGCCAGGTCACCGAACTGCCGGCCCGTCCGTCCGAGCTGCCGTCGTCCTGCCCGCCCGGCGCCGCCGGAGCACTCGCCTTGTCCTTGGCCACGGCGAAGCCGCCCGCCGACTGGCTCTCGGCCGCCTTCTCCTTGGTGACCAGAAGTCCGTTGCGCACCTGACCGATGACAACGAACCCGAGCAGCAGCACCACACCCAGCGACATCAGCAGGGTGGAGGCGACCACCCGCAGCTGGATGTTGCGCCGCCACAGCCGCAGCGCGGGCAGCAGCGGACGCCGCACCCAGCGCACGAAAAGGCGCAGCACAGGGCTGCCGGGCGTCCCCTCCTGGAGGATCCGCCCGCCCCAAGACGTCTTCCGTCCCTCACCAGCAGCCCGCCCCCCACGGACCCCGGGCTTCCCGGGCTTCGGAGCAGCACCGCCGCGGGACATGTCAGCTCGGTCCGGCCTTGTAACCGACACCACGGACGGTCACCACGATCTCCGGGCGCTCGGGGTCCTTCTCGACCTTCGAGCGCAGCCGCTGGACATGCACGTTGACGAGCCGCGTGTCCGCCGCGTGCCGGTACCCCCACACCTGCTCCAGGAGCACCTCACGGGTGAACACCTGCCACGGCTTACGGGCGAGCGCGACCAGCAGGTCGAACTCCAGCGGGGTCAGGGCGATGGACTGCCCGTCCCGCTTCACGGAGTGACCCGCCACGTCGATCACCAGATCGCCGATCGCCAACTGCTCCGGCGCCGGCTCCTCCGACCTCCGCAGCCGCGCCCGGATACGGGCGACGAGCTCCTTCGGCTTGAACGGCTTCACGATGTAGTCGTCCGCCCCGGATTCCAGGCCGACCACCACATCCACGGTGTCGCTCTTGGCGGTGAGCATCACGATCGGCACACCGGACTCGGCCCTGATCAGCCTGCAGACCTCGATGCCGTCCCGTCCGGGCAGCATGAGGTCCAGCAGCACCAGGTCCGGCTTGGCCTCACGGAATGCCGCCAGTGCCTTGTCGCCGTCCGCTACGAACGACGGCTCAAAACCTTCTCCACGCAGCACAATGCCGAGCATCTCGGCCAGCGCGGTGTCGTCGTCGACGACAAGGACGCGTCCCTTCATAAACGTCATCATCCCATTAGCTAATCGTTACCTGGCGTGACCTGGCACACAGCACTCTCAGCCCGCCCCCGGTCACAGGGGAGAGCACACCTTCCTCGGTGACGATCGCCGTCACCAACTCGGGGGGTGTCACATCGAAGGCGGGGTTGTACGCCTGCGTCCCGAGCGGCGCCACGGGCAGTCCGCCGCCGGTCCCCCACCCGGCCGCCGAAATCTGCGGTCCGGTGAGCTCCGTCACCTCTTGCCCGGGCCGCTGCTCGACCTCGATCGCCGCCCCGTCGGGCGTCTGAAGATCCACCGTCGTCACGGGCGCCACCACGATGAACGGCACATGGTGGTACTTGGCGAGTACGGCGAGCGGATAGCTTCCCACCTTGTTCGCCACCGAGCCGTCGGCAGCGATCCGGTCCGCCCCGATCAGAACAGCGTCCACCTCTCCCGCCGCGAACAGTGAACCCGCGGCATTATCAGTCAGCAAGCTGTACGCCATTCCACTGCGAGCCGCTTCGTACGCGGTCAGTCTGGCCCCTTGCAGCAGCGGCCGTGTCTCGTCCACCCACAGCCGCCGCAGCCGACCTGCCCGGTGCGCGGCCAGCGCGACCGCGAACGCGGTGCCCTCGCCACCCGACACCAGCCGCCCGGTGTTGCAGTGCGTGAGCACGCTGTGGCTGCCGCCGGGCAGCAGCTCGTCGAGCAGCGCCAGACCGTGGGCCGCCATCCGGGCACTGGCCTCCGCGTCCGCCCGGTGCAGTGCCCGCGCGGCCGCCAGCGCCGCCGCCCCGGCCTCCTGCGGGCCCGCGCCCTTCTCGGCAGCTGCCTGGTACGCCCCGAGGGCCAGCCGCACCCCGTACCCGAGGTTCACCGCGGTGGGCCGCGCCCCCGCCAGCAGCACAGCGGCCTCCTGTACGTCGAAGCCGCGCACCCCGGCCAGCGCCACTCCGTAGGCCCCGGCGATCCCGAGCAGCGGCGCCCCGCGCACCGCCAGCGTCTGGATCGCCCGCACCAGCCCCGGCACATCCGTACAGACCAGCTCGACCTCCTCCGCCGGGAGCCGGGTCTGGTCGAGGAGCACCAGCACCGGCCCTTCGGGCGGCTCGTCCCAACGCAGCTGGGGCAGTCCCTGCGGCTCTGCACCCACGGTGGATCGCACGTCCTGATCAGCCATCCGCCCAGTCTGCCCGGTGAGCCGCCGACAATTGAAGGTGCCAACGAGATACAGGGCCCGGTCCACTGCCCCGAACCGCATGGCACGATGGCTGCCAACCCGAAGGAGCCGGCTCGCCGAGCCGGTCCCGCGACCAAGCCACGAGGTGGACGACCGTGAACGACTCTCCGGGCTGGGCTTCGCCCGGATCGGCCCCCTCCGACGGCGAGGACTCCGGCGCGCCCCGCCCGCCCGAGCCCTCCGACCGGGCCCGCGCGACGTCGCAGTGGTCCCGGAACCAGCCTCCGGCGGGCCAGTGGTCGCCTCCGGCCGGCGCACCGGGCCAGGGTCCTCCGCTGCCTCCGCCGGGCCGTCCAGGGCCCCACCAGGGCGGCGGATGGGGTCAGCCTCCCGCTCCCGGCGGCTGGAACTCCGGCTGGGGCCGGCCGCCGGCCGCCAAGCCCGGCGTCATCCCGCTCCGCCCGCTCGGCGTCGGCGAGATCCTCGACGGCGCGGTGTCGACGATGCGCGCCCACTGGCGCACGGTCCTCGGCCTCACGCTCACCGTCGCCGTGATCACCGAGTTCGGGAACATCCTCGCCCAGCACTACCTGCTCCCGGCCGCGCCGGAGATCGATCCCAACGCCACGGGCACCGAAGCCATCAACCAGGCCTTCGACTCCCTGCGATCGAGCATGCTCGGCCTGCTGCCCATCGCGGTCCTGGGCCTGGTCGGCACCCTGTTCGTCACGGCCGTGCTCACCGTGGTGATCAGCCGCTCCGTGCTGGGCCGCCCCGTGACCCTGCGGGAAGCCTGGGCCGAGGCGAGCCCCCGCCTGCTGACGCTGCTCGGCCTCCTCGTCCTGATGCCGCTCATGGCCGGTGCGATCGTGGGGATCGGCATCCTCCCCGGCCTGCTCATCGGGTCCGACGCGGGTGTGGGCCTGGCCGCACTCGGGGGGCTGGGAGCTTTCGTGGTCGTCGTCTGGCTGATGATCCAGTTCAGTCTCGCCGCCCCCGCGCTGATGCTGGAGCGGCAGGGTCTCGTGAAGTCCCTGCGCCGGTCGGCCAAGCTGGTGCGCGGGGCCTGGTGGCGGATCTTCGGCATCACGCTGCTGACGCTGCTCCTCACCTTCATCGTCTCGATGATCATCGCGATCCCGTTCACCGTGATCGGCACCGTGGTGGACGACGGCGGCGCCAACAGCCTCTTCGGCGGCGCCACTTCCGACTACGGCTGGCCCTTCCTGATCATCACCGGGATCGGCGCGGTCATCGGCGCGGCCATCACCTACCCGATCTCCGCCGGCGTCACCGCGCTGCTCTACATCGACCAGCGCATCCGCCGCGAGGCGCTCGACCTCGACCTCGCCCGCGCCGCGAACCTGCCGGGCTACGAGACTCCCGGGAGCTGATGCGGTGTCCGCAACGGGGGGCACAACCATGGTGCGGCTACTGCTCCATGGGGGCGGCGAGCCACCGGTGGACACTCCGCGCGTGCCGGCCCGCGAGGCGGCGCAGCGCGAACTGTCCAAGCCGATGTACCACGAGAACGACCCCAACCTCCTGCAACGCGCCCTCAACCGCTTCTGGGACTGGGTCGGCGGCCTCTTCGACGCCGCTTCGGGCGCGGCACCCGGCGGCGCGCTCGGCCTGGTCGTCATAGTGTTCCTCGTCCTGGCCCTCGTCGCGGCCCTGTGGTGGCGGCTCGGCACCCCGCAGCGCACCGCGTCGGCCGGTGGCTCGGTCTTCGAGGACGGCCCGCGCAGCGCCGCCGAGCACCGCGCGGCAGCCGAGGCCCATGCGGACGCCCACCGCTGGACGCAAGCCGTCCAGGAACGGATGCGGGCCGTCGTCCGCTCCCTGGAGGAGCGCGCCCTCCTCGACCCGCGCCCCGGTCGTACCGCCGACGAAGCGGCCGCCGAGGCAGCCCGCCCGCTGCCCGCCCACGCCGACCGACTCCGCACCGCGGCCCGCGAGTTCGACGACGTCACATACGGAGGCCGTACGGCGAACGAGGCCGCGTACCACCGTCTGCGTGACCTCGACACTGATCTCGAACGCACCAAACCGGAGCTGAGCGCCCTCGCCCAGGGCCACGCCGCGCAGGGGGCCACTCGGGGAGCCGCAGAGTGACCCACGCACAGGCCTCCGCAGCCGTTCCTCCCCTCTCCCCCTCCGACCGCACGTCCACTGCCGCGACACCCCGTCAGATCTGGACACGCACGCGCGGACTGCTCCTCGCCGCGGTCATCCTCCTCGCCGCCGGCATCGCACTCGCCGCCGCCCGCTCCGGTGACCAGCACGGCCGCCTCGACCCCCGCTCCGCGGACCGCTACGGCAGCCGCGCAGTCGCCGAACTCCTCAAGAACCAGGGCGTCTCCACCCGCGTGGTCACCACCCTCGACGAGGCCACCCGCGCCACCGGCCCAGACACCACGCTCCTGGTCGCCGTCCCCGACCTGCTCACCGAGCCCCAGCAACGCCAACTCCACGCCGCCACCGCCGAGTCCGGCGGCCGCACACTCCTGGTGTCGCCAAGGTCGGCCTCCCTCCTCGTACTCGCCCCCGGCGTGCACGAGGAGGAATCGGCCTCCGTGAGCGCCCGCGAGCCAGCCTGCTCCCTGGCACCGGCCGTACGCGCCGGCAGCGCCGACACCGGCGGCGTCCGCTACTCGGCCAACGGGCAGGCAAGCGACGCCTGTTACCCGGCCGCCGGGCTGCCCACTCTGCTCCGGATGGAGACACCCGCCAACGGTGACACCGTTCTGCTCGGCGCCCCGGACATCCTCTACAACCACCGTCTCGACAAGCAGGGCAACGCCTCGCTCGCCCTCCAGCTCCTCGGTTCCCGTCCTCATCTGGTCTGGTACCTCCCCTCGCTCGCCGATGTCTCGGCCACCGATGGCGGCGGCCGCAGCTTCTTCGACCTCATCCCGTCCGGCTGGCTCTGGGCCACCCTCCAACTCGCCCTCGCGGCAGTCCTCGCCGCCATCTGGCGCGCCCGGCGCCTCGGCCCTCTGGTGACCGAGCAACTGCCGGTCGCCGTCCGAGCGTCCGAGGCGACCGAGGGCCGCGCCCGTCTCTACCGCAAGGCCAACGCCCGCGACCGCGCGGCCGACGCCCTGCGCTCGGCCACCCGCATGCGTCTGGCCCCCCTTCTCGGCGTGCCCGCCTCGGCGGCGCACGCGCCCGAACTCTTCGTCCCCGCCGTCTCCGCCCGCCTCCCCGCCACCGAACGGGACCTTCAGGTCCTGCTGTTCGGCCCGGCGCCGGCAGACGATGCCGCACTTGTCCGCCTCGCGGACGAACTCGACGCCCTCGAAAGAGAGGTACGCACCTCATGAGCGACCGAACCCCGGCGACCGCAGCGAACCCGGACAGCGCCCGCGCCTCCCTGGAGGCCCTGCGCACCGAGATCGCCAAGGCCGTGGTCGGCCAGGACTCCGCCGTCACGGGCCTTGTCGTGGCCCTGCTCTGCCGCGGTCATGTGCTGCTCGAAGGAGTCCCCGGCGTCGCCAAGACGCTCCTCGTGCGCTCGCTCGCCGCCTCTCTCGAACTCGACACCAAGCGCGTACAGTTCACCCCCGATCTGATGCCCAGTGATGTCACGGGCTCGCTCATCTACGACGCCCGCACCGCCGAGTTCTCTTTCCAGGCCGGCCCGGTGTTCACCAACCTCCTGCTCGCGGACGAGATCAACCGCACCCCGCCGAAGACACAGTCCTCTCTCCTGGAGGCCATGGAGGAGCGTCAGGTCACCGTCGACGGCACGCCGCGACCGCTCCCCGAACCGTTCCTGGTCGCGGCGACGCAGAACCCGGTCGAGTACGAGGGCACCTATCCCCTGCCGGAAGCCCAGCTGGACCGCTTCCTGCTGAAGTTGACGGTGCCTCTCCCCTCCCGCGCGGACGAGATCAATGTCCTCACCCGCCACGCGGAGGGCTTCAATCCCCGCGACCTCCAAGCCGCCGGAGTCCGCCCTGTCGCGGGCGCCGCGGATCTGGAAGCGGCGCGCGCTGCCGTCGCCAAGACCTCGGTCTCCGCCGAGATCACCGGCTATGTCGTCGATATCTGTCGTGCCACGCGTGAATCCCCCTCGCTCAGCCTCGGTGTCTCCCCCCGAGGCGCCACCGCTCTGCTCTCCACCGCTCGCGCCTGGGCCTGGCTCACGGGCCGGGACTACGTCATCCCCGACGACGTAAAGGCCTTGGCCCTCCCCACACTTCGCCATCGCATCCAGCTGCGGCCCGAGGCGGAGATGGAGGGCGTCACCGCCGACTCCGTCATCACCTCGGTCCTCGCTCACGTACCCGTCCCCCGCTGAGGCGGCGGCCGTGGCTCTCACCGGACGCACCGCTCTGCTCGCCGCACTCGGCTCTGTCCCCGTTGGCGTACTGGCCCCGAGCTGGGCGGGAATGCTCGCGGTCAACGCCCCCCTCACACTCGCAATGATGTGCGACTACGCCCTCGCCGCGCCAGTGCGAAAGCTGCAATTCACCCGAAACGGTGATACGTCAGTTCGATTGGGTGACGCCGCCGAAGTCGTCCTCACCATCACCAATCCCTCGGGCCGCCCCCTGCGCGCCGAGCTCCGCGACGCCTGGCTGCCCAGCAGCTGGCCGTCCGGCGCCGAACAGGCCGCCTCCCGGCATACGTTGAAGATCCCGGCCGGCGAACGCCGCCGTCTCACCACGACCCTGCGCCCGACCCGGCGAGGCGACCGCCACTCCGAGCGGATCACCATCCGGTCGTACGGCCCACTCGGCCTAGCCTCCCGGCAAGGCGGCCACCGCGTCCCCTGGACCGTGCGCGTCCTGCCGCCTTTCACCAGCCGCAAACACCTCCCGTCCCGGCTGGCACGGCTCCGCGAACTCGACGGCCGCACGAGCGTGTTGACCCGAGGTGAGGGAACCGAGTTCGACAGCCTGCGCCCCTACGTCCCCGGCGACGACACCCGCTCCATCGATTGGCGCGCCACCGCCCGCCAGAACACCGTCGCCGTACGCACCTGGCGCCCCGAGCGCGACCGCCACATTCTTGTCGTCCTCGACACCGGACGAACGTCGGCGGGCCGCGTCGGAGACGTGCCCCGGCTCGACGCGGCCATGGACGCGACGCTGCTCCTCGCCACGCTCGCCTCCCGCGCGGGCGACCGCGTCGACCTCCTGGCGTACGACCGCCGCGTGCGCGCCCAGGTCCAGGGCCGCGCCGCCGGCGAGCTCCTGCCCGCTCTGGTCAACGCGCTCGCACCGCTCGAACCCGAGCTGGTGGAGACGGATGCCCTCGGCCTGAGCGCCGCCGCACTGGCCAATGCGCCTCGGCGTTCACTGATCGTGCTCCTGACAAGCCTGGACGCTGCGCCCGTCGAGGAGGGCCTGCTCCCTGTACTCCCGCAGCTCACCAAGCGCCACACGGTCCTGGTCGCCGCTGTCGCCGACCCCCACATCAAGAAGATGGCAGAGGCCCGCGGCACCGTGGACGCCGTTTACGATGCCGCCTCGGCCAGCAGGACCCAGGAACAGCGTCGTCGTACAGCCGAACAGCTGACGCGCCACGGCGTCACCGTCGTGGACGCCACCCCGGACGAACTCGCACCGGCCCTGGCCGACGCGTATCTGGAACTGAAGGCGGCGGGCCGGCTCTGACAGCGGAGGGCAGACCATAGGGCTCAAAGGAAAAGGGTCCTGAACACAAAAATGCCTCAGTCCCCGACCGGAACGGTCGGGGACTGAGGCTAAAATTTGTTCGGCGGCGTCCTACTCTCCCACAGGGTCCCCCCTGCAGTACCATCGGCGCTGAAAGGCTTAGCTTCCGGGTTCGGAATGTAACCGGGCGTTTCCCTAACGCTATGACCACCGAAACACTATGAAATTTGAACGCTGGCACTGACACAGCTGTTCGTTATTTCAGAACAAACACAGTGGACGCGAGCAACTGAGGACAAGCCCTCGGCCTATTAGTACCAGTCAGCTCCACCCCTTACGAGGCTTCCACATCTGGCCTATCAACCCAGTCGTCTACTGGGAGCCTTACCCTCTCAAGGAGGTGGGAATACTCATCTCGAAGCAGGCTTCCCGCTTAGATGCTTTCAGCGGTTATCCCTCCCGAACGTAGCCAACCAGCCATGCCCTTGGCAGGACAACTGGCACACCAGAGGTTCGTCCGTCCCGGTCCTCTCGTACTAGGGACAGCCCTTCTCAATATTCCTACGCGCACAGCGGATAGGGACCGAACTGTCTCACGACGTTCTAAACCCAGCTCGCGTACCGCTTTAATGGGCGAACAGCCCAACCCTTGGGACCGACTCCAGCCCCAGGATGCGACGAGCCGACATCGAGGTGCCAAACCATCCCGTCGATATGGACTCTTGGGGAAGATCAGCCTGTTATCCCCGGGGTACCTTTTATCCGTTGAGCGACGGCGCTTCCACAAGCCACCGCCGGATCACTAGTCCCGACTTTCGTCCCTGCTCGACCCGTCGGTCTCACAGTCAAGCTCCCTTGTGCACTTACACTCAACACCTGATTGCCAACCAGGCTGAGGGAACCTTTGGGCGCCTCCGTTACTCTTTAGGAGGCAACCGCCCCAGTTAAACTACCCATCAGACACTGTCCCTGATCCGGATCACGGACCCAGGTTAGACATCCAGCACGACCAGAGTGGTATTTCAACGACGACTCCACAACCACTGGCGTGGCTGCTTCACAGTCTCCCACCTATCCTACACAAGCCGAACCGAACACCAATATCAAACTGTAGTAAAGGTCCCGGGGTCTTTCCGTCCTGCTGCGCGAAACGAGCATCTTTACTCGTAGTGCAATTTCACCGGGCCTATGGTTGAGACAGTCGAGAAGTCGTTACGCCATTCGTGCAGGTCGGAACTTACCCGACAAGGAATTTCGCTACCTTAGGATGGTTATAGTTACCACCGCCGTTTACTGGCGCTTAAGTTCTCAGCTTCGCCACACCGAAATGTGACTAACCGGTCCCCTTAACGTTCCAGCACCGGGCAGGCGTCAGTCCGTATACATCGCCTTACGGCTTCGCACGGACCTGTGTTTTTAGTAAACAGTCGCTTCTCGCTGGTCTCTGCGGCCACCCCCAGCTCAGAGTGCAAGACTCATCACCGGTGATGGCCCCCCTTCTCCCGAAGTTACGGGGGCATTTTGCCGAGTTCCTTAACCATAGTTCACCCGAACGCCTCGGTATTCTCTACCTGACCACCTGAGTCGGTTTAGGGTACGGGCCGCCATGAAACTCGCTAGAGGCTTTTCTCGACAGCATAGGATCATCCACTTCACCACAATCGGCTCGGCATCAGGTCTCAGGCTTCATGCTGTCCGGATTTGCCTAGACAGCGCCCTACACCCTTACCCCGGGACTACCACCGCCCGGGCTGGACTACCTTCCTGCGTCACCCCATCGCTTACCTACTACCACCTTGGATCAGCGGCTCCACCACTCCCCTTTGTCCGAAGACTCCAGGGCGGCTTCACGGCCTTAGCATTAATGGATTCGATATTGGGCGTTTCAAAGCGGGTACCGGAATATCAACCGGTTGTCCATCGACTACGCCTGTCGGCCTCGCCTTAGGTCCCGACTTACCCTGGGCAGATCAGCTTGACCCAGGAACCCTTAGTCAATCGGCGCACACGTTTCTCACGTGTGTATCGCTACTCATGCCTGCATTCTCACTCGTGAACCGTCCACAACTAGCTTCCGCTGCTGCTTCACCCGGCACACGACGCTCCCCTACCCATCACAGTCCCCGTTGGGGGTATGTACTGCAATGACACGACTTCGGCGGTACGCTTGAGCCCCGCTACATTGTCGGCGCGGAATCACTTGACCAGTGAGCTATTACGCACTCTTTCAAGGGTGGCTGCTTCTAAGCCAACCTCCTGGTTGTCTCTGCGACTCCACATCCTTTCCCACTTAGCGTACGCTTAGGGGCCTTAGTCGATGCTCTGGGCTGTTTCCCTCTCGACCATGGAGCTTATCCCCCACAGTCTCACTGCCGCGCTCTCACTTACCGGCATTCGGAGTTTGGCTAAGGTCAGTAACCCGGTAGGGCCCATCGCCTATCCAGTGCTCTACCTCCGGCAAGAAACACACGACGCTGCACCTAAATGCATTTCGGGGAGAACCAGCTATCACGGAGTTTGATTGGCCTTTCACCCCTAACCACAGGTCATCCCCCAGGTTTTCAACCCTGGTGGGTTCGGTCCTCCACGAAGTCTTACCTCCGCTTCAACCTGCCCATGGCTAGATCACTCCGCTTCGGGTCTAGAGCGTGCAACTCAAACGCCCTGTTCGGACTCGCTTTCGCTACGGCTTCCCCACACGGGTTAACCTCGCTACACACCGCTAACTCGCAGGCTCATTCTTCAAAAGGCACGCAGTCACGACATACGTGCAAGCACGTATGCGACGCTCCCACGGCTTGTAGGCACACGGTTTCAGGTACTATTTCACTCCGCTCCCGCGGTACTTTTCACCATTCCCTCACGGTACTATCCGCTATCGGTCACCAGGGAATATTTAGGCTTAGCGGGTGGTCCCGCCAGATTCACACGGGATTTCTCGGGCCCCGTGCTACTTGGGTGTCTCTCAAACGAGCCGTCAATGTTTCAGCTACGGGGGTCTTACCCTCTACGCCGGACCTTTCGCATGTCCTTCGCCTACATCAACGGTTTCTGACTCGTCTCACAGCCGGCAGACTGTGAAAGAGAGATCCCACAACCCCCACGACGCAACCCCTGCCGGGTCTCACACGTCATAGGTTTGGCCTCATCCGGTTTCGCTCGCCACTACTCCCGGAATCACGGTTGTTTTCTCTTCCTGAGGGTACTGAGATGTTTCACTTCCCCTCGTTCCCTCCACATGCCCTATGTGTTCAGGCATGGGTGACAGCCCATGACGACTGCCGGGTTTCCCCATTCGGAAACCCCCGGATCAAAGCCTGGTTGACGGCTCCCCGGGGACTATCGTGGCCTCCCACGTCCTTCATCGGTTCCTGGTGCCAAGGCATCCACCGTGCGCCCTTAAAAACTTGGCCACAGATGCTCGCGTCCACTGTGCAGTTCTCAAACAACGACCAGCCACCCATCACCCCACCAACAAGTAGTGAGTGCACTGGGGCCGGCAACTGAAGACTTTGGCCTTACCGGCCGCACCTTCAGACACCCAACAGCGTGCCCGGCCCTCCCAGATCGTCTCTCACGTTCCACGCCGAAGCAGTACTAGTGAAATCTTTCCGGAAGTGCCGAATAGTCAACGTTCCACCCATGAGCTGACCGTGCAGAACATTTGCCTGCAATCGGTACTGTGCTCCTTAGAAAGGAGGTGATCCAGCCGCACCTTCCGGTACGGCTACCTTGTTACGACTTCGTCCCAATCGCCAGTCCCACCTTCGACAGCTCCCTCCCACAAGGGGTTGGGCCACCGGCTTCGGGTGTTACCGACTTTCGTGACGTGACGGGCGGTGTGTACAAGGCCCGGGAACGTATTCACCGCAGCAATGCTGATCTGCGATTACTAGCAACTCCGACTTCATGGGGTCGAGTTGCAGACCCCAATCCGAACTGAGACCGGCTTTTTGAGATTCGCTCCGCCTCACGGCATCGCAGCTCATTGTACCGGCCATTGTAGCACGTGTGCAGCCCAAGACATAAGGGGCATGATGACTTGACGTCGTCCCCACCTTCCTCCGAGTTGACCCCGGCAGTCTCCTGTGAGTCCCCATCACCCCGAAGGGCATGCTGGCAACACAGAACAAGGGTTGCGCTCGTTGCGGGACTTAACCCAACATCTCACGACACGAGCTGACGACAGCCATGCACCACCTGTATACCGACCACAAGGGGGGCACTATCTCTAATGCTTTCCGGTATATGTCAAGCCTTGGTAAGGTTCTTCGCGTTGCGTCGAATTAAGCCACATGCTCCGCTGCTTGTGCGGGCCCCCGTCAATTCCTTTGAGTTTTAGCCTTGCGGCCGTACTCCCCAGGCGGGGAACTTAATGCGTTAGCTGCGGCACCGACGACGTGGAATGTCGCCAACACCTAGTTCCCAACGTTTACGGCGTGGACTACCAGGGTATCTAATCCTGTTCGCTCCCCACGCTTTCGCTCCTCAGCGTCAGTAATGGCCCAGAGATCCGCCTTCGCCACCGGTGTTCCTCCTGATATCTGCGCATTTCACCGCTACACCAGGAATTCCGATCTCCCCTACCACACTCTAGCTAGCCCGTATCGAATGCAGACCCGGGGTTAAGCCCCGGGCTTTCACATCCGACGTGACAAGCCGCCTACGAGCTCTTTACGCCCAATAATTCCGGACAACGCTTGCGCCCTACGTATTACCGCGGCTGCTGGCACGTAGTTAGCCGGCGCTTCTTCTGCAGGTACCGTCACTTGCGCTTCTTCCCTGCTGAAAGAGGTTTACAACCCGAAGGCCGTCATCCCTCACGCGGCGTCGCTGCATCAGGCTTTCGCCCATTGTGCAATATTCCCCACTGCTGCCTCCCGTAGGAGTCTGGGCCGTGTCTCAGTCCCAGTGTGGCCGGTCGCCCTCTCAGGCCGGCTACCCGTCGTCGCCTTGGTAGGCCATTACCCCACCAACAAGCTGATAGGCCGCGGGCTCATCCTTCACCGCCGGAGCTTTCCACCCGGAAGCATGCGCTTCCAGGTCGTATCCGGTATTAGACCCCGTTTCCAGGGCTTGTCCCAGAGTGAAGGGCAGATTGCCCACGTGTTACTCACCCGTTCGCCACTAATCCACCCCGAAGGGCTTCATCGTTCGACTTGCATGTGTTAAGCACGCCGCCAGCGTTCGTCCTGAGCCAGGATCAAACTCTCCATGAATGTTTACCGGTAATCCGGTGCACACACACGAAAGAGCGGAACAACCCGGTCGGAATATGACCAGTTGTCCTCAGCGTCCTCGCTGTGTTGTTGCCACCCGCAAGCGGATGGACTTTTCAAAGGAACCTCCAACCCACCATCACTGGCAGGCCGGGGTTGTCAATCTGGCGTTGACTTTTGGCACGCTGTTGAGTTCTCAAGGTACGGACGCTTCCTTTGTTCCCGTTTCCGGGCCCTCCGGGCGCTTCCTTCGTTTCCGACTCTATCAGACCGTTTCCGTTCCGATTTCCTCGGCGCTTTCCAGGTTCTTCGCTCTCGCGTTTTCCCTTTCCGGCGGTTCCGACTCTATCAGAATCATTTCGGCCGAGCGAATCGGCTTCTTGATTCGAATCAAATCGGGGGTGGCTCTTCGGAAATTCAATTTCCGGTGAGAGCGAGAGAGATGTTAGCCAGTGCGCTTGAGCTTGTCCAGCTCCGCGCAACCGTTTGAATCTACCTCCCCACTCCGACCGTGTCAACGGTTTTTGTGGGCGAAGAGGACAGTACCAGGTCAGAGGGGTCGTACGCACATCACGCGGCGGTGGGGAGCGCGGCGCTTCGGCCCGGTGCCTCGACGTCACCCGTCTCGCCCGCGCGTGCCGCTCTGCCGCCGAGTACGTAGACGTATGCAAGGAATGCCGCCTCCGCGGCGATGCCGATCGTGATGCGGACCCAGGTCGGCAGGCTCGACGGGGTGACGAAGGCTTCGATGACGCCGGAGACGAAGAGGACCAGGGCGAGGCCGATGGCCATGCCCAGGGCCGCGCGACCCTCCTCGGCGAGTGCGTCGCGGCGGCTCCGGGGGCCCGGGTCGATGACGGTCCAGCCAAGGCGTAGCCCTGTACCGGCCGCTACGAAGACGGCGGTCAGTTCCAGGAGGCCATGCGGGAGGACCAGGCCCAGAAACGTATCCAGGCGGCCAGCCGACGACATGAGGCCGATGCCGACGCCCAGGTTCAGCATGTTCGAGAACAGGACCCACAGGACGGGAAGGCCCAGGAAGGCGCCGAGGACCAGGCACATCGCTGTGGCCTGCGCGTTGTTCGTCCAGACCTGGGCGGCGAAGGACGCAGCGGGGTGGCTTGAGTAGTACGTCTCGTACTCACCACCAGGGCGCGTCATGTCCCGGAGCGTCCCTGGGGCGGCGATGGAGGACTGCACCTCGGGGTGGGTGCCGATCCACCAGCCGATGATCGCGGCAAGAGCCGTCGAGACGAGGGCCGCCGGAATCCACCATCTACGCGCGCGATAGACGGCGGCAGGGAAACCGGCCGCCAAGAAGACGGCGGCATCGCGCCAGGTGGCCCGTCGTGTGCCCGTGACGGTGGCGCGGGCGCGAGCGACGAGTTGAGTGAGGCGGGCTGTGAGCTGCGGGTCCGGGGCCGAAGACTGTATCTGCGACAAGTGCGTCGAGGTGCGCTGATAGAGGGCGACGAGTTCGTCGGCCTCTGCGCCGGTCAGGCGGCGGCCGCGGCGCAGGAGGTGTTCCAGTCGGTCCCACTCGGGGTGGTGGGCGGTGACGAAGACATCGAGGTCCATGGTCGGCTGCTGCTCCAGGCACTGGGTGCGTACGGTCCGTACTACTACTGCGGCGCGCTGCTGGTCAGCTTGGCAGACTGATGCTTCCAGGGGGCCGGGAAGGTCGTCGCTCAGGGTCACGTGCGGTGAAGGGTGGATGCCGGTGAGTGCGCTGGTCACGGGGGATGCGGTCGTGTTGGGGCTGCGTCCCGCGCGGTTGCCCAGTCGCGCGCTCGCGCTGGTGATCGACATGGCCGTGGCCTGGACCGCCTACCTGGTGGTCTCGTTCGCGCTGCTACTGGCGACCGCTTCGCTCGACGACGCTGCGCGCGCGGCGATATCCGTCGCCATGTTCGTCCTCGTACTGGTGGGCGCGCCCATAGCGGTCGAGACCCTCTCGCACGGGCGGTCGCTGGGGAAGGTCGCGTGTGGGCTGCGGGTGGTGCGGGACGACGGCGGGCCGATCCGGTTCCGGCACGCGCTCGTGCGCGGGGCGATGGGGGTCGTGGAGATCCTGCTGACGTTCGGGGTCGTCGCCTGTATCGCGTCGCTGGTGTCGGAGCGGGGGCGGCGGATCGGGGACGTGTTCGCGGGGACGCTGGTCGTACGGGAGAGGGTGCCTGCCGGGCGGGCCTCGACCCTGCCTCCTCCCCCGCCCTGGCTGATGGGACGTTTCGCCGGGCTCGATCTGTCCGGGGTGCCGGACTCGCTGTGGCTGGCCTTGCGGCAGTACCTGACGCGCATGGGGCAGCTGGACGCGCAGGTGAGCTGGACGATGGCGGTCCGGCTGGCCGACGACTTGGTGGCGCGTACGGGGGTGCCCGCTCCGGAAGGCGTGCCTCCGGCCGCGTATCTCGCCGCGGTGATGAGCGAGCGGCAGACGCGGGACGCGCGGCGGGCGTTCGGGGCGGCACGGGCGAATGGTGTCGGCGGTGCCGAAGCGGTCGGCGGTTGGGGCGGCACTGCGGCTGGTTGGGGCGCGCACGGCGTGGCTCAGGGGGCCGCGCAACGAGCCTTTGTCGAGCGTGGCACACGTGCCGGAGGCGGAGCCCCTGGCTGGGCCGCGCCGAGTGCAGCTGCGGCTCCCGGGGAGCAGGGCGTGCCACCCGTCGTGGCCGCACCCGCGATGCCGGGGGTCGGGCAGGCGAGGGAGTCTGGGCAGGGGTCGGAGTCAGGACCGGAGTCGACCCCCGCGCCGTGGCCGAAGCCCGTGCAAGAGACCGGGACGGCGGCTGGCGCGGCGCCCGTCACCGGGTTCGTACCGCCTGCCTAGGGTGCCCAGGCCGACGGCGGGGTTTCGAGGGATTCGAGCTCGATTCCCGGCGCTGCGAGGACCACGTCGCCGGAGATGTGGACAGTGTGCTGCTCCCCCGTGTCCAGGGCGCTGACCTGGTATTCGTCCACGGTCAGGGGGCCGTTGTCAGTGGGGTGCGCTTCACTGTTCAGCAAGGCCCAGGACTGGTCGAGGGTGCGGGGGGCCAGGACCGGGTCGGTGAAGGCGACGAGGCGGACGCGTGTCGCGGGGGAACCGGGGGTGAGGCGGAGCAGACGTGACGTGGCGATGAGGAATGCCGGGGACGTGCCGGTGAAGGCGTGGGCGGGGACATTGCCTTCGGTTGCGTGAGCGCCGGTGGGGTCGGTGCGGACCCAGGTGACGCCGTCGAGGGCGGCACCCCGCACCTGCCAGCCGCCGGCGTGGAGTTCGAGACGGATCGGGCGGCCGAGGTCGTCGAGGGCCAGGTCGACGGAGCCCGCGGGCTCGCCGGAAGGGGTGGTGATCTGGGAGACGTAGCGCCAGCCGGAGGGGCCGGGTGCGCAGTGGAAGTGTTCTTCGCCGAGGGGGGTGTGGTCGTGCGGATCGTGGAGCGAATACCGGCCGCGGGGCATGGGGTCTCGTGGTCCTCGGGGGCGTAGGGGTGGACCGTTGTCCTCAGCGCGCGGAGCAGACGTACAAGTCAGGCCCCCGGCACGGGGGTCCGGGGGCCTGACTTGTACGTCTGCTCCGCGCGCTGAGGCTGTGCAGCTGCTCTGGTGCGCTGAGGCTGTACGGCCGGGGCTTGTCACCAAGTCACGGTTGCGGACTCAGGGCGGCCCAAGTGGCCGTGCCCAAGCGTCCGTACCCGTACGAGGTGGTCCGACCGAGCCGGCCCGGCAGCCGAAGAGCCGAGTCGGCCGAGCAGCCGAACCGACCGGTCCCGGCGGGCACATCGGACCCTCACTGAGGGTCCGACAGGCTCCGCCGGGGTGGTGGCTCAGTAGCGGTAGTGGTCCGACTTGAACGGGCCGTCGACCTCGACGCCGATGTACGCGGCCTGCTCGGGGCGGAGCGTCGTGAGCTTCACGCCGAGCGCGTCCAGGTGGAGGCGGGCGACCTTCTCGTCGAGGTGCTTGGGCAGCACGTAGACGTCGGTCGGGTACTCCTCGGGCTTGGTGAACAGCTCGATCTGGGCCAGGGTCTGGTCCGCGAACGAGTTGGACATCACGAACGACGGGTGGCCGGTCGCGTTGCCCAGGTTCAGCAGGCGGCCCTCGGAGAGGACGATGAGGACCTTGCCGTCGGCGAACGTCCACGTGTGGACCTGCGGCTTGACCTCGTCCTTGACGATGCCGGGGATCTGCGCGAGGCCGGCCATGTCGATCTCGTTGTCGAAGTGACCGATGTTGCCGACGATCGCCTGGTGCTTCATCTTGGCCATGTCCGCGGCCATGATGATGTCCTTGTTGCCCGTCGTGGTGACGAAGATGTCGGCCTTGTCGATCACCTCGTCGAGCGTGGTGACCTGGTAGCCGTCCATCGCCGCCTGCAGGGCGCAGATCGGGTCGATCTCGGTGACGATGACCCGGGCGCCCTGGCCGCGCAGGGACTCCGCGCAGCCCTTGCCGACGTCGCCGTAGCCGCAGACGACCGCGGTCTTGCCGCCGATGAGGACGTCGGTGGCGCGGTTGATGCCGTCGATCAGGGAGTGGCGGCAGCCGTACTTGTTGTCGAACTTCGACTTGGTGACCGCGTCGTTGACGTTGATCGCCGGGAACAGGAGGGTGCCGTCGCGGTGCATCTCGTAGAGACGGTGGACACCGGTGGTGGTCTCTTCGGTGACGCCGCGGATCTCGGACGCCAGCTGCGTCCACTTCTTCGGGTTCTCGGAGAGGGTGCGGTTCAGCAGGGTGAGGATGAAGCCATACTCCTCGCTGTCCGCGGTGGACGGGTCCGGGGCCGCGCCGGCCTTCTCGAACTCGACGCCCTTGTGGACCAGGAGCGTGGCGTCACCGCCGTCGTCCAGGATCATGTTCGGGCCGCCGGTCGGGGTGTTCGGCCAGGTGAGGGCCTGCTCCGTGCACCACCAGTACTCCTCCAGGGTCTCGCCCTTCCAGGCGAAGACCGGGACGCCCTGGGGGTTCTCGGGGGTGCCGTTCGGGCCGACCGCGATGGCGGCGGCGGCGTGGTCCTGGGTGGAGAAGATGTTGCAGGACGCCCAGCGGACCTCGGCGCCGAGGGCGACGAGGGTCTCGATGAGGACGGCGGTCTGCACCGTCATGTGCAGGGAGCCGGTGACCCGGGCGCCGGCGAGCGGCTGGGTGGCGGCGTACTCCTTGCGGATCGACATCAGGCCGGGCATCTCGTGCTCGGCGAGGGTGATCTCCTTGCGCCCGAAGGCGGCGAGGGAGAGGTCGGCGACCTTGAAGTCCTGGCCGGCGGCGACAGTCGTCATGGCGAGCTGCTCCTCGTGGGTGGGTCGAGGGTGGGTACGGAAGGTCTGCGGGCGCACCTGGGCACACGGAGTGCCACGTCGGCACCAGCGGGTACCTGACGCGGACAACGGAATGCCCGGGTGGACACTCCGGCGTACACCTGAGTATCCGTGGGCACCCTGGGGTGCCCGGTCGCGCTCGCAGCGCAGTCCGTCGGAGGCCCTCTCTCCCTCGGCCGGTGCGCGTGGCGTACCGACCAACCGCCATCAGCAGCGACGTCTGGCTCTGGTCACGAATCTACACCGATCGGCCCAGCCGCCCCCAGCCCGTCCCGGGCGACAGATTGGGGAATTTTGCGGTCGAGCGCCTCAGTGGCCCGTGCCGCCGGGCGTCGCCGCCGGGTCCGGGCCCGCGGCCGCTTCGGCGGCGCTGTAGATGTCGGGCTCCAGGTAGATCACCCGGGCGATCGGGACGGCCTCGCGGATCCGGGCCTCCGCCGCGTTGATGGCCTGGGCGACCTCTGCCGCCGTGTCGTCGTGCTGGACCGCGATCTTGGCAGCGATCAGCAGTTCCTCCGGGCCCAGGTGGAGCGTCCGCATGTGGATGACGGAGGTGACGGTGTCGCCGTCGACGATCGCCGTGCGGATCTTCTCGACCTCCTCCGTGCCAGCCGCCTCGCCGAGCAGGAGGGACTTCGTCTCGACCGCCAGGATGAGGGCGATGAGGATCAGCAGCGTGCCGATGCAGAGCGTGCCGATGCCGTCCCAGACGCCGTCGTCGGTGGCCAGCGCGAGACCCACGCCGCCGAGGGCGAGGACGAGTCCGATGAGAGCGCCGAAGTCCTCAAGGAGGACCACGGGGAGTTCGGGGGCCTTCGCCCGGCGGATGAACTGCGACCAGGAAAGCGAGCCCCGCGTCTCGTTGGACTCCTTGATGGCCGTACGGAAGGAGAAGCCCTCCGCGACGATCGCGAAGACCAGGACGCCGACGGGCCAGTACCAGGCGTCGATCTGGTGGGGGTGCTTGACCTTCTCGTACCCCTCGTAGATGGCGAACATGCCACCCACCGAGAACAGGACGATCGAGACGAGGAACGCGTAGATGTAGCGCTCCCGGCCGTAACCGAAGGGGTGTTGAGGCGTTGCCTCACGCTGCGCCTTCTTGCCGCCGAGCAGCAGCAGGCCCTGGTTTCCCGAGTCGGCCAGCGAGTGCACGCTCTCCGCGAGCATCGACGAGGAGCCGCTGAAGAGGAACGCCACGAACTTGGCTACCGCGATCGCCACGTTGGCGCCGAGCGCCGCCACGATCGCCTTGGTTCCGCCTGACGCACTCATGGGTGCACGTGTTCCCTTCGTCGGTGTCGCGGCTGCCCAGGTGCCGCCATACGGCGGCACATTGTTGCATCAGGCCACGACAGTGGCCCGAAATGCCGTACCCGTACCGGACAGTTCGACCTTTTCGCCCGCCGGGACGAAGGCCGACCGGCCGGGGGTCAGCCGTACGTCGCCGATCTCCACCGCGCCCGCCGTGCAGAGCACGATCTGCGGAGTGGGCGCCGACAGGTCCGTCGGAGCGGCGCCCTGCGCGCGTACGAAACGGGACAAGCGGAACTCGTCGATGGGGGTCTCGTACACCTCCTCGCCGATCACCGACGCCTCCGGGCGCAGCACACCCGGGTCGGCCGCCTCGAAGCTGACGACGCCCAGGAGTTCGGGGACGTCCACGTGCTTCGGGGTCAGGCCGCAGCGCAGCACGTTGTCCGAATTGGCCATGATCTCCACGCCCATGCCGCTCAGATACGCGTGCGGGACGCCGGCGCCGAGGAACAGGGCCTCGCCGGGCTGGAGCCGTACGTAGTTCAGGAGCATCGCCGCGATGACGCCCGGGTCGCCCGGGAAGTGGTGGGCGAGCGAGACGTACGCGTCGTACGCGTCGCCGCCCAGGCGCGCGCAGGCGGCCGCCGCCTCGGTCACCGTCGCCGCCATGTCCCGCGGGTCCGCGGTCAGTACGGCCGTCAGGACCTCGCGCAGCGCCGCGTCCTCGGGGTGGGCGCGCAGGAGATCCACATACGGCTTGAGGGAGTCCACATCGAGCGCGGCGAGAAGGTCCGCGGATTCCTGCGGAGCGCGGAACCCGCACAAGCCCTCGAACGTTGTCAGAGCACAGATCAGTTCGGGCTTGTGGTTGGCGTCCTTGTAGTTGCGGTGCGGGGCGTCGAGCGGAACGCCCGCGCTCTCCTCGGCGACATAACCCCGCTGTGCCTGGCCGAGGTTGGGGTGGACCTGAAGGGAAAGGGGGGCGCCTGCCGCCAGCACTTTGAGAAGGAACGGAAGACGGGGGCCGAACTTGGCAACGGCCGCGTCGCCGAGCTCCGCCGCCGGATCGGCCGCGATCACGTCGGAGAGCGGGACCTCGCCCGTGCCACGGTCGACGCGGGACGGTGCGCCCGGGTGCGCGCCCATCCACATCTCTGCCTGGGGCTCGCCGGTGGGAGCGGTGCCGAGCAGTTCTGGAATGAGGGTGGTGGAGCCCCAGGCGTAGGGGCGCACGGTGTTGGCGAGGCGGTCCATGGTTCGCGTGGTCTCTTTCACGTGATCGCTTGTGATCGCTTACGGATTCCGGTGTGCCGTCGGCCGACGGCACGTGACGCCGCCCGACGCCGACTCCTGTACGGCTTCCCGCATGGGCTCGGTCACGACCTCCGAGATCGGCTGGTACACGGCTTCGGGCGCCGGGTCACGTCGGGAGCGGTGTCGATGCCAGGGCCAGGTAGGCGGTCGCGAAGTCCGTGACGGCCAGGAGCTCCGCCAGGCACTCCAGCTCGGTGCCCTCCTCGGGCTCCAGCTCGCTGATCTGCGCCTCGTGGCTGAGGGCGAGTTCGCGCGCGGCCGGGGCGGCGGAAAGTCCGCCTGCCGGGCGGTCCCGCAGGAGTACGACACGGGCGTGCAGCGCGGCGGGTTCCTCCACGCGGTCGCGGAAGAAGTCGTCCGGGTCGGCTCCGGCCGCGAGCGACCCCGCGAGCAGGATGCCGTGCGAGGCCAGGGTCTCGGGCAGCTCACCGGCCAGTGCGGGACGGCCCGCGAGCTCGGCCAGTACGGTCGCGAAGCGGCGGCCCGCCGGGACGGCGACTTCGCCCTCCGTCCAGATGAGGGGGAGCGAGTCGGCGAGCTGCGTCGCGAGGGTCTTCGCCGGATTGCTGTACGTGGCGATGGCCGGGCCGCAGCGCTCCGCCGTGCGGTCCAGGCGGTCGGCGATCTTCTCCAGCGTCTCCGGCGGCGCGGAGATCAGCCCGAGGCGGTCCAGCAGCGCCAGGATCGGGGTGAACAGGGCCCACAGCGCGCTGGGGGCGGCGGCCGGGGTCGTCCCGTCCTCGTACAGCTCGTGCGGGGCCGTGGCCAGCGGCACGACCAGGCCGTGCACACCGTCGACGGCCTCGGCGAGCGGGGAGCTCTTCGGGGCGACGGCCACGACCGTGCAGCCCCGGCGGTACGCCTGCTCGGCCAGGACCGCCAGGCCCGGCTCGCTGCCGTCCGTCGTCGTGATGAGGAGGAGGTCGACCGAGCCCGCCCAGCCGGGGAGGTTCCAGCGCAGCGCGCCCGCGGCTGCCGCCACGCCGGTCGAGGCGAGGTGGGTGACGGGGGCGGAGGCGCCCGCCAGCGCCGTCACCAGATCCGCCACACCTGCGGCGGCGGTGCCGGGGCCCGCGACGAGTACGGCTCGAGGGCGGCCCTCGGGCTGCAGCTCCGTGATGCCCGCCTCCACGGCGTGCCGGGCGGCGGTGCGGACGCGGGCGCCGGCCTCGGCGGCGCCGCGCAGCAGGCCGCGGCGGTCGGCGCGGGCCAGGGCTTCCGGCGCGTCGAGGAGCGACTCATCGAGCATGTTCGGCGGCCTCCGGGGTGGGATCGGGGTTCCGGGTCACTCGGTTGTGGGCTCAGGCGCCGCGCCGGGCAGAGCCCGTGCGGGCCGTGCGCGAGGTACGGGCCGGCGTCACGCCGGGCGGCGGGCCTCGTCCACGAGGAGCACGGGGATGCCGTCGCGGACCGGGTACGCCAGGCCGCAGTCCTTGCCGGTGCAGACCAGCTCGGGCGTCTCCTCGGCCGTCGCGTCCTTCAGCGGCGCGTGGCAGGCGGGGCAGGCGAGGATGTCGAGAAGGCCGGCTTCGAGCGGCATGGGGGTCCTTCCGGGACGTCTTCGTATACGTGGACGCGTGCGCGGACGCGTCGGTGGATCAGGCCTCGTCAGCCTACCGCCGGGGGGACGCCCGGGCTCCCCGGGTGGCGTCATCGGCCGGGGCGGGGCGGCCTCGCGCAGACCGTCCTGCGACGGTGCCCGGGGCCGGGCACGCGCGCTTAGGCGTCGCCAGGCAGCATCGCCCAGCCCCGTACCGATGCGGTGCAGTTCTAGCCCCGTACGAGCGCGAGAACCTCGTCGCGCAGCTTCGCCATGGTGGGTTCGTCGCGGGCTTCGACGTTGAGGCGGAGGAGGGGTTCGGTGTTGGAGGGGCGGAGGTTGAACCACCAGTCGGCCGTGGTGACGGTGAGGCCGTCCATGTCGTCCATGGTGACGCCCTGCCTGCCGGCGAAGGCCTCGCGGACGGCCTGGGTGCGGGCGGCCTGGTCGGTGACGGTGGAGTTGATCTCGCCGGAGCCCGTGTAGCGGTCGTAGGCGGCCACCAGGCGGGACAGCGGGGCCTTCTGGGTGCCCAGGGCGGCCAGGACGTGGAGGGCGGCCAGCATGCCCGTGTCGGCGTTCCAGAAGTCCTTGAAGTAGTAGTGGGCGGAGTGTTCGCCGCCGAAGATCGCGCCGGTGTTGGCCATCTCCTGCTTGATGAAGGAGTGGCCGACGCGGGTGCGGACGGGGGTGCCGCCGTGTTCGCGGACCACCTCCGGGACCGACCAGGAGGTGATCAGGTTGTGGATGACCGTGCCGCCGGGGTGCTTGGCCAGTTCGCGGGCGGCGACCAGGGCGGTGACGGCGGACGGGGAGACGCCTTCGCCGCGCTCGTCGACGAAGAAGCAGCGGTCCGCGTCGCCGTCGAAGGCGATGCCGAGATCCGCGCCCTCGGCTTGCACGCGTTCCTGGAGGTCGACGATGTTGGCCGGATCGAGGGGGTTGGCCTCGTGGTTGGGGAAGGTGCCGTCCAGCTCGAAGTACATCGGGACGACGGTCAGCGGCAGGCCGTCGAAGACCGTGGGGACGGTGTGGCCGCCCATGCCGTTGCCCGCGTCCACCACGACCTTCAGCGGGCGGATGGCGGCGAGGTCGACCAGGGACTTGAGGTGGGCCGCGTAGTCGGTGAGCGTGTCGCGCTCGCTCACCGTGCCCATCCGCCCGGCCGCCTCCGGTACGCCCGACTCGGTCCAGGTCTCGACGAGGGTACGGATCTCGGCCAGACCCGTGTCCTGGCCGACCGGGGCCGCGCCCGCGCGGCAGAGCTTGATGCCGTTGTACTGGGCGGGGTTGTGGGACGCGGTGAACATCGCGCCCGGCAGGTTCAGCATCCCCGACGCGTAATACAGCTGGTCCGTGGAGCACAGGCCGATCAGGGTGACATCCGCGCCCTGACCAGCGGCACCGCGCGCGAAGGCGGCGGACAGGCCAGGCGACGACGGGCGCATGTCGTGGCCGATCACGATCGCGTCGGCGCCGACCACCTGCACGAAGGCCGCCCCGAACAACTCCGCGAGGGACTCGTCCCACTGATCCGGCACCACCCCGCGGACGTCGTACGCCTTCACGATCTGCGACAGATCAGCAGCCACGGTCCAACCCTTCTGAAGTCACCTGGGGAGGCATGCGGCCCCCTGGACCGAGGCTACCGGCTGGGACTGTCGGGGCCGCGACCCCTGTGGAGGACGGCTCGGAAACCTGTGGAAAACGCGGGGGTGCGCAGGGGGTCGGGGTCGTCCGAAGCCCTGTCCGCGTGGGGTCGGGGTCATCCGGAAGCCCTGCCACACAGGGTCGCGGTCGACCGAAAGCCCGTCACACGAGTCCGGAGCCGCCAGCGCCCCACGTCCGCAACCCGCAACCCGTACTCCGTACGGAAGGCTCAGGGTTCCGGTGACCGCAGAACGCGCAGGTGGCCCCGGCGGGTGACTTCCATCGGGTCGGCGGAGCGGCCGCCACCGGCCTCGGCGGCGCGTTCGTGCGGGCGGGCCGCCTCGCGTACCGCGTTGGCAAGCGCTTCCAGGTCGTCGCCGCTGGGGCGGCTCGGCGCGGAGGAGTCGGTCAGGCGGACGACCTCCCAGCCGCGTGGCGCGGTGAGGCGTTCGCTGTGCTCGGCGCACAGGTCGTAGCAGTGGGGCTCGGCGTAGGTGGCGAGCGGGCCGAGGACTGCGGTCGAGTCCGCGTAGACGTACGTCAGTGTCGCGACGGCAGGGCGGCCGCACGCAGTGCGCGAACAGCGACGTACAGGGCTCACGACGTTGGACGGTACCGCACTCTTGAGCGGGCCGCGACGACTCTCCACCGGGTCACTCCACCGTGTCGCGGTGTGAGCCCGGGCACAGCGGCTCTTGGAGCAACTGGGCTGACCTGCACGGGAAGAGAGCGACACGGTGTGTGACGGGACCGATTACGTTCCGCACTTGAGAATCTTCCGGTCAAACGGCGTGAAATCCGCTGTCTTGTATGGGCCGGTAATCGCTCTCAAGCGGGAGCGAAATGGTCATCTCACGACATGGCCTTCCACGGGCCGCCGCCGCGATCGCAGGGAGCCCCGGAGGGCTACGCTGCGTCAGTGATGGACAGTTCCCGTTCCGACATCGGCTCCGGCCCCGACTCCGTACCGGCGGGCCCGCGACCGCGCCGCCGAGACCGCCACGGCCGCGGGATGCGCGGACCCGTGGCGCCGCCCCAGGTACCGCTCTCGGCGAGCCGGTCGGAGACCTTCCGCGACCTCGTACGGGACTCGGTGGAGCGGCTGGAGCGGCGCTGGCCGCAACTCGCCGACGTCGACTTCCTCGTCTCCGACGTGCCGCTCCCCGAGAGCGACGACGACAGCTGGAGCGACGAGGCCGTGCCGCTCGGACGCGCGCTGCCCGCCGCGAAAGGGTCGCCCGCGCGGATCATCGTCTACCGGCGGCCGGTCGAGATCCGCACCAAGAGCCGTGACGAGCGGGCCCTGCTCGTCCACGAGGTCGTGGTCGAGCAGGTCGCCGAACTCCTCGGCCTCGCACCGGAATCGGTCGATCCGCGCTACGGACAGGACTGACCCGTTCACGGACGGGCGGCCCCGAGCGGGGGCACGCACCACAGCGCCCGCCCCCGCCCCTCAGTCGTCCAGTACCGACAAGTCCTGCTTGGCCGCCGGGACCGCGACCGTGGCCTTGTCGTCCGGGAGCGTCTGCACGGTGAACATCGGGATGCCGTCCTGCGGCAGCGCCAGCGTGCGGGAGGCGTAGACCGGGCCGCTGCCCGGCTGGGTCTCGACGGTCAGCGCGTATGAGCCCTTGAGCCCGGCCGGGACCGGCGGGTCCACCGCGAGCGTCGTGCCGGCCTTGACGGTGTACGTCTTGGTCTGCGGCTCGCCGCCCTCGGTGCCGGGCGACGCGGTGACCTTGACCGTGGCGGCGGCGGTCGGCGCGGTGAGCGCCAGCGTCGAGCCCTTGGCCCGGTTGTCGGCCGCGGTCGACCGGTCGCCGACCGGCGCGGTGGCCGGAATGTATGCGGTCTCCTGCTTGTCACCCGTTCCGCGCACTACGCGCAGCGCCGCCACGATGGGCGTTTTTCCGCCATCCGAAGTCGGGGTGAGAAACAGGGAACCCGCCTCACCCCGTGTGACGTTCTTCAGATCAAAGGACGCCGTCATCCCCGATTTCACATGGACGGTGTCCAGACCCGCCGGGGTGAAGCTGCCGGACCCGCCCGCCAGCCGCACCTTGAGATCGGCGTCGTCCGTGCCCTTGGCGTGCACCACCAGGCGCACATCGGTGGCGTCGGCCGGGATGCCCGGCAGGACCTGGCTCGCGGCCGGGTCCGCCGACGCGGGCAGCCAGTCCGCTCCGGCCTTCGCGTCGGACGCCTGGATGACCGCGCCGACCCGCCCGGAGCGGGTCGCCACGTGAACGGTCAGGTCATCGGCCGCGGCCGTGGTCAACGTTGACAACAGAACAGGGACGCTGGATTTGGCGGGGACCGTGATCCCCTCCCCCACCTCGGTCTTGACCGGGCCGTCCTTGCCGAACAACTCGATGTCGACGACTGCCGCGTTGTCGTCGGGGTTGGTGAGGTGGACGTAGTCCTGGCGGGTCTTGGCGGTGGACGCACCCGGGAACCAGAAGTCGGTGTCCGGTGCGGTGCAGCGGGTGCCGAGCACCGCGCGCGTGTCGCCCCCCGACACCACCGTGGTCTGCTGCGCGGCCCAGCCGGGCGCGAGCAGGCCGTCGGCGGAGCCGGTGAGCGCGGGTGCGTCGGAGCCGCTGGCCGTGGCGGACGCGGGCTTTCCGGGCTCCTTGAGGGTGACGACCGCCTTGTTGGGGTCGGGCTTCTCCGAAGGCTTGTCCTTCTTGCCCTTCTTGTCGCCCTTCCCGCTCTTGTCGCCCTTATCGGCGGGCGGCTTGGTCGCCGTGTCGTCGGTGAGCGGCGTGCCGGCGGGCTTCAGCGCGGCCGTGCCGGGCGTGGCCGTCCTGCCGCCGGTGTCGTCACCGCTGCCCTTGGGGGTGTACGTGGTGTACGTCGTCTCGGCGAGCTCGGAGAGGCTGGGCGCCGGGCACAGCAGGCTGGAGCGCTCCACGGGCAGCCGGGCAGGACCCTTGGCGCCGGCCTTCACCGAGCCGCCGCCGGGGGCTGTGACGGCCGCGAAGCCGGTGACGGCGGCGAGGGCCACCGCGGCCGCGATCAGGGAGAGAGTGCTGCGGTTCACTGGTTGCTCCCGTCGGGGCGGTGCGGCTGCTCGGTCTCGTGCCCCCGGTCCTGGCCGGGGATGCGTCCGGCCTCGCCCTGCGCCGGGTCGGGGTGCTCGCCGCCGTAGCCATATCCGTAGGGGTCGTACGCCGCGTTCTGCTGCGGGTACTGCTGCTGTTGGTACGGGTCGTACTGCTGGTACTGGTGCTGCTGGTACGGGTCGTACTGCTGCTGCGGGTACTCGGCGCCCGCGTAGGTCGCGGAATCCCACTCGCCGCCGTACGGCTGCTGTTGGGGGATCTCGGGGGCGTACGGGGGCGCGGCGTACGGGTCGGGCTCGGGGGTCGTCTGCGGGGCCTCGGCGGGCGGGGGCGGGAAGTCGTGGCCGCCCGCGTCGGCGGGGTCGCCCGCGTCGGCAAGGTCGGCTGCGGCCGCGTCAGCCTCGGCCTGGGCGCGCAGGCGGCGGGCGCGGCGGCCCTCTCCCTCCATGGCGGGGGGCAGTACCGGCTGCTCCTCCTCCGGCAGGTCGTCGTCGATCTTGGTCCGGCGGCCCGGCAGGGCGAGCACGACGAGCACCAGGGCGAGCAGCGACTGCGCCCAGATCCACGCGGTGTGGGTGAAGGGGGCGGCGTAGGTGATGTCCAACCGGCCGCCTTCGGCGGGGAGTTGGAAGCCCTGGGCCCAGCCGTCGACGGTGGTCTTCTTGAGCGGCCTGCCGTCGAGGCTCGCCGTCCAGCCGGGGGCGGCCCGGTCGGCGATCCGCAGGACGCGGCCGTCGGCGCCGGACGGGATCTTGGTGTGGACGTCGACCGGGTCGGCGGCGACGGCCACCGGCTCGGCGGCGCCCGCCTGGGCCGATCCGGCCGAGGAGGCCGAGGCGGCGGCACCCGAGGCGGGCGGCATGATCACCGCGCGGGCGACCTGGCGGTCGACCCGCCACAGGGCGCTGCCGTCGAGCTGGCTGAGGCGGCTGAGGCCGGGGGTGGTGTCGAGGACGCGGCCGAACTCGCGGGGAGCTCCGTCGCGTACCAGGACGTAGCGCACGGCGAAGCCGCTGAGCTGGGAGGACTGGTCGGCGCCGGAGCCCGCGACCAGGTTGGCGACGACCTTGTCCAGGCGCGGGTCACTGCCCCCGGAGGCGGCGAGTTCGGCGTCGCCGAGGCGGCCGCCGGAGCCGCGGACCAGGGTGTAGGAGACCTTGGCGGGCGAGGTGCCGCCGAGGACGAGGGTGCGGGCCTGGTCGCGGGTGCCGCTCTCCTCCGCGACGAACGCGGGCACCTGCACCGGGTCGCGGCGCTCCAGCGGGCCGTCGGCGCCGCTCAGCATCCAGCCGACGGCGGCGATCAGCGGTGCGGCCAGGGCGGCCAGGGCGATCAGTGCGGCGACCGGCTGGCGCCAGCCGAAGCCATGGGCGGCGACGCGCTCCTTGGCGCCCTCCGCGCCGAGCACGGCGGCGGCGATCAGGGCCAGGCCGTAGACGAGGGTGGCCGGGCCGGCCCAGCCGTTGTTGTTGGACAGGGCGGCGAACAGGAAGCCGGTCAGGGCGACCGCCCAGGCCGTACGGACGGCGAACTCGCGCTCCCCGCGCAGCAGTGCCGCGAGCGCGGCCAGCACGAAGCCGATGAGCAGCAGGCCGCCGACCGTCTTGGGGCCGCCAGGGCTGGCGCCGAGCAGGTCGAGTCCGGAGGCCGCGCCCTTGCCGTACTCCAGACCGGCCTCGCGGAAGAAGCCGGACGGGCCGGTCAGCAGGGTCAGCGACCAGGGGGCGAGGACCAGGAGCGGGGTGCCGACGGCGGCGAGGAAGCGCAGTCCGTACGCGGTGATGTCGTCGCGGCGCAGCGCGAGGACCACCAGGCCCAGGAGCACCGCGAGCGGCCAGACGACCGGGGTGAACGCCATGGCGGCGGTGAGCAGCAGCGCGTACGTCCAGGTCGCGCGCCAGGAGCCGCGGCCCTCGCCGCGGAAGCCCGCGGCCGTGACGCCCGCGCGGGCGATCAGCGGCAGCAGGACGGCCAGGACGGCGGTGCCCAGACGGCCGGTGGCGAGCGCGCCGGTGGCGGCGGGCAGGAAGGCGTAGGCGACGGCGGCCCAGGCGCGCAGCAGCCGGGACTCGACGAGCGGGCGCGAGGCGAAGTAGGCGGTGAGTCCGGCCAGCGGGACCGAGCAGACGAGCAGCAGGGTCAGTGCGAAGCCGGTCGAGCCGAAGCAGAGGGCGGCGAACGCGGCGATCACCGCGAGGTAGGGCGGCGCGCTCTGGGTGCCGCCGGTTCCGACGGGGTGCCAGGCGTCCGCGTACCGGCCCCACAGGTCGCCGACGCCCGAGGGCGCGGGCAGCAGGGCGCCGCCGGTGAGGGCGTTGCCGCCGAGCAGTTGGCGGCAGGCGACCAGCGAGATCAGCAGGAGCAGCGCGAACAGCACGGGCGCGGGCTTGCGGGCGATCTTCTTCAGCCGCGCGAACTGCTCGATCTCCAGGAAGTCCGCGTCGTCGCCGCCCGGCCCGGACTCGACGGCGCCGTGCCGCGAGCCGCCGGTGTCCTCGGTGCCCGCGCCGAGACTGGAGGCGACCTGTTCGACCGTGGCGCGCACGGTGGCGCCGGGCGGCGGGAACAGCGGCCGCAGCTCGCTCGCCTCCACCGAACTCTTGGCGCGCCTGCGCCGCCCGGCGAGGATCCGTTCGGGCCGCAAGAGGGTCGCGGACAGGCCCATGATCTCGTCGACCGCCTGGCCGGGCGCCTTGCCGACCAGATACGCGAGGGTGCGCAGCAGGGTGCCGACGACGATCCGCAGGAAGACGTACGGGAGCGCGGCCGGGCGGGAGTTGACGAGCATCGTGTAGACGGCGCCCGCCTTGTCGACCCGGTGCGGGTCGACGGCGGAGCGGCCCGCACAGTCGACGGTCCGGCGCTCGCGGGCCGAAGCCTCGGCGTGCCGTACGACGGCTTCGGGGGCGACGAGGACGGAGTGCCCGGCGGCGTGCGCGCGCCAGCACAGGTCGACGTCGTCGCGCATCAGCGGCAGCCGCCGGTCGAAGCCGCCCAGCTCCTCCCACACATCGCGGCGGATCAGCATGCCGGCGGAGGAGACGGACAGGACCGGGCGGACCTGGTCGTGCTGGCCCTGGTCCTGCTCGCGCCGGTCCAGGCCCGTCCAGCGGCGGCCGCTGCGGGCGATGGAGACGCCGACTTCGAGCAGCTGCTTGCGGTCGTACCAGCCGCGCAGTTTGGGGCCGACGACCGCGGCGTACGCGTCGGAGTCGGCGACGCGCAGCAGTTCGGCGAGCGCGTCCGGCTCCGGGGCGCAGTCGTCGTGCAGCAGCCACAGCCACTGCACGGGCTCGCCGTGCGGCAGCTCGGGCAGGTCGTAGGTGTCGTCGCGCCAGCTGCGCGAGACGGGGTCCCAGCCGCTGGGGCGCTTCAGATACGGCAGTTCCTCAGGGCCAAGGACCCCCGCGGAGCGGACGGCCTCGTCGACGGCGGCGCCGAAGCCGGTGCGGCGGGCCAGATGCAGGACGCGTTCGGCGCCCAGGGCCTCGGTGACCAGGCGGGCGGAGTCGTCGGCGCTGCCGGTGTCGGCCGCGTACACGTTCTGTACGGGTCGTTCCTGGCCGAGCAGCCCGGCGAGGGCGTCGGGCAGCCAGCGGGCGCCGTCGTGCGAGACGAGCACGGCGGTGACGACGTGTCTGGGGAACTCGGGAGTCGCGGCCTCGGCATACGGGGCCGTCGACTGGCTGTGCACGGACATCGAGGTACGGGCCCCTCCGGCCGGGGTCCGGGGGTTGGGCCCCGGAGGCTGCTGTGCTGACTGGCAGCGCCCCACACTAATGGCTGAGGAACGCGGCAGTCCGCCGCCTGTGGAGGCCGGGTGGGACCGGAGGGGGTCCGGAGCAGGTCCGGACAGGTGCCGGACGGGTTCCGGAGAGGGCTTGGCCCCCGGAAAAAACTAGACCGCCGCCTTCTTCAGGCGGCGGCGCTCGCGTTCGGACAGTCCGCCCCAGATGCCGAAGCGTTCGTCGTTCGCGAGGGCGTATTCGAGGCACTCGGAGCGGACTTCGCAGGCGAGGCAGACCTTCTTCGCCTCCCTGGTGGAGCCGCCCTTCTCGGGGAAGAAGGACTCGGGGTCGGTCTGGGCGCACAACGCGCGCTCCTGCCAGCCGAGTTCTTCGTCCACATCGTCGACCAGCAGCTCCTGGAACACCTCGGTCATGTGCACCCCTCGTCTGTCTTTGCTGCCCCGTGATGCTGCCGTTACCGATTTCGGGCGAACGACACGAGTGAAATTACAAGTGCGCCGATCCGGGCCAGTCAAGCCGAGATCTGCTATTGGGCCCGGTATTCACTCTGCGGAACCAAGGCCATACAGAAAGTGTTCAAATCGGCAAAAACCATGACACATGCCATTGGCCCAATCACACCTCGTCCACCTGCACTGAGGGACGAGCCAAATATCGATCTTGTTGCACCCGAGCGGAGGAAGCGACTCGGATCACAGTCCGATCACAAGAACACAACGGCGTTTGTGCGCACAGTCGCAGCGCCACATCTCCGGCGGCGGTTGTGCACAAACCTTTCTCCGTGCGCAGTAACCGGATGAGGTGAAACATTACGGCCAAATCGGGTATTGGGTTGACAGCCGGGCCCTTCTTGGTCACCTTTGAGGACATGCCAGCGACCACAGCGCTCTTCGCGACCCACGTCCGTGGGTTCCGCAGCGCTGTCCAGGCGCGCTGTTGCTGTTCCAGCTGTTGATGCCGTAGCGCTCCAGCTCCGCGTTTCCGGCGCTTCCCGCGCCCACGCCCCGACGGGCCCCGCGATCCCTTGCGATCCCCCGCGACACGACATCGCGACACGGACACGCCATTGACCGCGACACGCCTTGCGACCCCCGCACTGCTTCCCAAGTCTCTGCCGAGGAACCACCGCACCCATGAACAGCGACAGCGACCTTCAGATCGCCGGCGACATCCTTGAGGTCCTGCACCTCCTCCAGCCCGCCCGCGAGCACCCCACGACCGTCGCCGACTTCGTCGGCCTGGCCCGCTCGATCGCGGCGGACCGTACGCAGTGGGCCCCGCTCGTCCAGTACGACGCCACCAGCCGCTGGTACCACCGGCTGCGTACGGGACCCGGTTACGAGGTCTGGCTGCTGTCCTGGGTGCCCGGGCAGAGCAGCGGGCTGCACGACCACGGACAGTCGTCCGGCGTACTGACCGTCCTTGAGGGCGAGTTGAGCGAGCGCACCGAGCGCGGCACCCGCGCCCTCTCCCCCGGCGCGCAGCGCGTCTTCGCGCCCGGCTACGCCCACGACGTGGTCAACGACTCCCTGGAACCGGCCATCAGCCTGCACATTTATTACCCCGGCCTGACCGAAATGCCCATGCACGCGAGTCAGTCCACAGCCGCCGCCCAGAATGTCGTACCCGCCTGACAAACTACTTCGTATGCGCATTGTGGTTCTGGCCGGCGGCATCGGCGGTGCCCGTTTTCTGCGTGGCCTCAAGCAGGCCGCGCCCGACGCGGACATCACGGTGATCGGCAACACCGGTGACGACATCCATCTGTTCGGACTGAAGGTCTGCCCCGACCTCGACACGGTGATGTACACCCTGGGCGGTGGCATCAACGAGGAGCAGGGCTGGGGGCGTACCGAGGAGTCCTTCCACGTCAAGGAGGAGCTCGCGGCGTACGGGGTGGGCCCGGAGTGGTTCGGTCTCGGCGACCGCGACTTCGCGACCCACATCGTCCGTACGCAGATGCTCGGCGCGGGCTACCCGCTGAGCGCGGTGACCGAGGCGCTCTGCGCCCGCTGGCAGCCCGGCGTGCGGCTGATCCCGATGTCCGACGACCGGGTCGAGACGCATGTCGCCATCGAGGAAGACGGCGGGCGCAAGGTCGTCCACTTCCAGGAGTACTGGGTCAAGATGCGGGCGTCCGTGGACGCGACGGCCGTGGTGCCGGTCGGCGCGGAGGCCGCGAAGCCCGCGCCGGGCGTCCTGGAGGCGATCGCCGCCGCCGACGTGATCCTCTTCCCGCCGTCCAACCCGGTCGTCAGCGTCGGCACGATCCTGGCCGTGCCCGGCATCCGCGGGGCGATCGCGGACGCGGGCGTGCCGGTGGTCGGGCTCTCGCCGATCGTCGGGGGCGCGCCGGTGCGGGGCATGGCGGACAAGGTGCTGGCCGCGGTCGGCGTCGAGTCCACGGCCTCGGCGGTCGCCGAGCACTACGGGTCGGGGCTGCTCGACGGCTGGCTGGTCGACACCGCCGACGCGGCGGCCGTCGCCCCCGTCGAGGCGGCCGGCATCCGCTGCCGCGCGGTCCCGCTGCTGATGACGGACCTGGACGCGACGGCCGCGATGGCGCGCGAGGCGCTGACCCTGGCCGAGGAGGTACGGGCGTGAGCGCGGACGCGGACAACGGGACAGGCGCGGGCCTTGGCGCGGACAACGAGATCGCGGCTGTGCCGCCCTCGTACCGGGTACGGGCCGTGGCCGGGATTCCCGAGGTGCGGGCGGGCGACGACCTCGCCAAGCTGATCGCCGCCGCCGCGCCGGACCTGGCAGACGGCGACGTCCTGATCGTCACGTCGAAGATCGTCTCCAAGGCGGAGGGCCGGATCGTACGGGCCGACGACCGCGAGGCCGCGATCGACGCCGAGACGGTACGGGTGGTGGCCCGGCGCGGCACCCTGCGCATCGTCGAGAACCGGCAGGGGCTCGTCATGGCCGCCGCCGGGGTCGACGCCTCCAACACCCCCGCCGGGACCATCCTGTTGCTCCCCGAGGACCCCGACGCCTCGGCCGAGGCGATCCGGGCCGGGCTGCGGGCCGCGCTCGGCGTCGAGGTGGGCGTCGTGGTGACGGACACGTTCGGGCGGCCGTGGCGCAGCGGGCTCACCGATGTGGCGATCGGCGCCGCGGGCGTGCGGGTCCTCGACGACCTGCGCGGCGGCACGGACGCGTACGGCAATCCACTGGTCGCGACCATCGTGGCGCACGCCGACGAACTGGCCGCCGCGGGCGACCTGGTGAAGGGCAAGGCCGACGGGTTCCCGGTCGCGGTGGTCAGCGGCCTTTCCCACCTCGTCTCGGCGTCCGCCGAGGGCGGCGCCCGCGCGCTGGTCCGCTCGGCGCCCGACGACATGTTCCGCCTCGGTACGTCGGAGGCGATACGGGAGGCGGTCACCCAGCGGCGTACGGTCCGGGCGTTCACCGACGACCCGGTCGACCCCGGCGCGGTCCGCCGCGCGGTGGCGGCGGCCGTGACGGCTCCCGCGCCGCACCACACCACGCCCTGGCGCTTCGTGCTGCTGGAGTCCGCCGAGGCGCGGACCCGGCTGCTCGACGCGATGCGGGACGCGTGGATCGCGGACCTGCGGCGCGACGGCAAGTCCGAGGCGTCGATAGCCAAGCGGGTGCGCCGGGGCGAAGTCCTGCGCAACGCGCCGTACTTGGTGGTGCCCTGCCTGGTGATGGACGGCTCGCACACCTACGGCGACGAGCGCCGGGAAACGGCCGAGCGCGAGATGTTCGTGGTCGCGACGGGCGCGGGCGTGCAGAACTTCCTGGTGGCGCTGGCCGGTGAGCGGCTGGGGTCGGCGTGGGTGTCGTCGACGATGTTCTGCCGCGATGTCGTACGCGAGGTCCTCGACCTGCCCGCGAACTGGGACCCGATGGGCGCGGTCGCGGTCGGGCGCGCGGCGGAGCCGCCGAAGGAACGGCCCGCGCGGGACGCGGGGGCGTTCATCGAGGTGCGCTGAGCACCGCGTCGACCGGTCCCCCGTGGATCCGGCCGCTTCGGCGCGGGGCGCGTTTTCGGTGCGGCCCGGCCGGACAGGCCCTAGAGCGCCCCGATGTCGCGCGGTGACATCCGGGGCGCTCGGCGGGGCGGGGTGCGGCCGCTGAGGAGGATCAGGCGGGTGGCGCGGTGGCGCTGGCCGACGTACGGGGCGAGGAGTTCCAGCATCGCCGCGTCGTCGGCGGTGCGGTCGCCCGCCAGGGCGTAGCCGACGATGCCCGGCAGATGGAGGTCCCCGACGCTGACCAGGTCGGGGGCGCCCATCGCGCGTTGCAGCGTCTCGGCGCTGGTCCACGGGCCGATGCCCGGGACCAGGTGCAGCCGGGCCGCCGCCTCCTCCTGGGGCAGCGCGACGGCCTCCTCCAGGCGGCGGGCGACGCGTACCGCGCGCAGGATCGTCGAGGAGCGCTTGGCGTCGACGCCCGCGCGGTGCCACTCCCAGGACGGGATCAGCGCCCATGTGCGGGCGTCCGGCATCACGTACATCCCGTCGGGGGCCGGGCCCGGGGCGGGCTCGCCGTACTTGCGTACGAGCAGCCGCCACGCGCGGTACGCCTCGTCCGTGGTGACCTTCTGCTCCAGGATCGACGGGATCAGCGACTCCAGTACGAGGCCGGTACGGCTCAGGCGCAGGCCGGGGCGGCGGCGGGCGGACTCGGCGACGAGGCGGTGTCTCGGGGCGAACGCCTCGGGGTCGTCCCCGTCCCCGAGGAGCCCGGGGAGGTGGCTCAGCAGCCAATCCGCGCCCTCGCCCCACGCCTCGGCCTCGATGGCGCCGGCCTGCTCGGTCACGCGGAGGGTGCCGGGCCCTTCGGGTGTCCGGGACGCCCTCCACACCCCGTCCCGGGCGGCCCGGAAGGTGGGGTCGGCGGGGCCGCGGCGTAGGGGGCCGAGGGTTAGGCCGAGGTCCAGGGGTCCGGGTGGTGCGTACCGCCGACTGCGTCCGGGTGCGACGGCCGGCCGGGGCGTCGGCACGGCCGGGGGTACGCGGACTTCTCCGCCGCGCACGGTGGTGCGGGTGGGAGTACGGGGAGCAAAGCGACCGGCCACGCTCCCGAGGTTACTGTTCCGGGGCTCCGCCCCGGTCTGGCTTTCCCCACCCCACCCCTTCCCGAAAGCCTCCGGCGGTTGTCGGTCGGCTGGCCGCCGGTGGGGGTTGGGGCTACTCGTCCGAGGAGAAGCGGATCGCTCCCGCCGGAAGCACCGCGTCGCACCACACCCGTACCCCGTCCCGGAGCTCGTTGTCCGGGCCGATCGACGCGCCGTCGCCCACCACCGCACCCGACAGCACGCACCGCGCCCCCACCACGGCCCCCGCCCCGATCAGCGAGTCCGTGATCACCGCGCCCGGCTCGACCACCGCGTCCGCGAGCACCGTGCTGCCGCTCACCCGCGCGCCCTCGCCGATACGGGCCCCTGAGCCCACCACCGTCCCGCCCGTCAGCTTCGCGTCGGGCGCCACCACCGCGCCCGGAAGCACCAGGCGGTCGCCGCAGCGGCCGGGGACCGCCGGGGACGGGGCGCGGCCCAGGACCAGGTCGGCCGAACCCCGTACGAAGGCCTGGGGGGTGCCCAGGTCCAGCCAGTAGGTGGAATCGACCATGCCCTGCAAATGCGCGCCCGCCGCCAGCAGACCCGGGAACGTCTCCCGCTCCACCGACACCACCCGCCTCGCCGGGATCGAATCGATCACCGAGCGGCGGAACACATACGCCCCCGCGTTGATCTGATCCGTGACGATCTCCTCCGGCGTCTGCGGTTTTTCGAGGAACGCCTGGACCCGGCCGTCCGCATCCGTCGGGACCAGGCCGAACGCCCTCGGGTCCGCCACCCGCGTCAGGTGGAGGGACACGTCCGCCCCGGACGAGGAGTGCGTGTCGACCAGGGCCCCGATGTCCAGGCCCGTCAGGATGTCGCCGTTGAAGATCAGGACCGGGTCGTCGGGGCCCGAGTGCAGCCGCGACGCCACGTTGCGGATCGCGCCGCCGGTGCCCAGCGGCTCGACCTCCGTCACGTACTCCAGGTGCAGCCCGAGCGCCGAGCCGTCGCCGAAGTACGGCTCGAAGACCTCCGCCAGGTACGACGTCGCCAGGACGATGTGCTCCACGCCCGCCGCCCGCGCGCGGGCCAGCTGGTGGGTGAGGAACGGGACGCCCGCCGCCGGGATCATGGGCTTCGGTGTGTTCACCGTGAGCGGGCGCAGCCTCGTTCCCTTGCCGCCGACCAGGAGGATCGCTTCAGTCACCTGTCGTCTCTGCTTCCTGCTGGGGCCGGGCGGAATCATGCGTTCAACTACGGCCGGCCAGTTTATGCAGACGGTTCACCGAGCCCCTGCCCCGGGCGGCGCCGGCCGGGCCGGCCCCCCTCAGCGGCCCTGGAGGCGGGCCGAGGACGAGCGGGCCTTGCCGAGCTTCTTGTAGAGGCGCGTGCCGGGGCACTCGGTGGCGAAGCCGTCGCGGTGTCCGGAGATGACGTTGAGTCTGACACTGCGCCCCTTCCGGTAGAGGTTGCCGCCGCCCGAGGTCAGATGGGTCGTGCCGGTCGGGTTCACCCCGTACATGCCGAGCTTCCAGGCCGTGAGCTTGGCGATCGCGTCGAGCGCGGCGGAGGACGGGTTGGTCGACGTGTAGGTACCGAGGACGGCGATGCCCATGGAGTCGGTGTTGAAACCGAGAGTGTGCGCCCCGAGGACGGGCTTGGCCACACCACCGGCGCGGCCTTCGTAGATGTTCCCGCACTTGTCGATGGCGAAGTTGTAGCCGATGTCCCGCCAGCCGCTGCTCTTGACGTGGTAGCGGTAGATACTGCGCAGGACGGAGGCGGCCTGCGAGCAGCGGTAGTTGTTGCCGGACGCGGTGTGGTGGACGAAGGCCGCCTTGACCCGGTCGGTGTAGACGTAACCGGACTCGCGCAGGCTCTCGTCGGCGCCCCAGCCCCGGCGCGTGATGATGCGCGGGCGCGGGCCGATGTACGGACGCGCCGCCGCGCGCGTCCCCGCAGCGCCTTCGGCGAAGGCCTCGGGCGCCAACGCGCGGTCCTGGCCCCCGCCGTCGCCGAGGTCCGGGTCCGCGCCCGGGTCGACCAGGTCGATGTGGAGCCCCCGGGGCAGCGAGCCCGCCGGTGCGCTCCCGCCGGGCGCCTCGGGACGTACGCGCACCTCGACGCCGTCGGAGTCGCCGACCCACAGCGGGGCGGTGGCGCCGTGGATACGGGCGGCGTCGTCCTCGGGGCTGCCGGGGTCGGGGGCGTGCTCCTGGTTGTGGGTGTCGACGTCCTGCCAGCCGGACCAGGTACGCGAGGCGGCGGCGCGGGCACGGACCTGGACCGTGCCGTGGAGTTCGGTCTTCGCGTCGTCCCACACGACGCCGACCAGGGAGAAGGGTTCGGTGTCGCGCTCCGGCAGACCCTGGGCGCGAGCGGCGCCCAGGGTCCGGTCGGTGGCGCCGATCGGGACGAGCGGCAGCGACTGGGTGGAGCCGAGCGGTTCGGCGGCCGGGGACGCGGCGGACGCGGGCCGGGCGGCGGCGTCGGCGGGGACGGCGAGCGGCAGGGCGAGTGCGGTGGCGCACGCGACCCCGATCGAGGAGGCAAGGAGAGCACGCATGGTGACGATCCTGAACATAACCGTACAAATCTGTCCATCCCAGAACTGACGGACCGTCGGCCGAACCGGTGTACGCGGACGGCGGCGCCCCCCGGCGCGGGCCCCGCCCGCACCCGTACGCTTGCCGCGTGAACGCCAGCGACCGCACCCCCGCCGACCTGCTGCGATCCGCGCTCGCCGCGGACCCGGCCCGCCCCCTGGTCACCTTCTACGACGACGCCACCGGCGAGCGCGTGGAACTGTCGGTGGCCACCTTCGCCAATTGGGTGGCCAAGACCGCCAATCTGCTCCAGGGCGACCTCGCCGCCGAGCCCGGCGACCGGCTCGCGCTGCTGCTGCCCGCGCACTGGCAGAGCGCGGTGTGGCTGCTCGCCGCCCACTCGGTGGGCGTGGCCGTCGAGATCGGCGGCGACCCGGCGGGCGCGGACCTCGTGGTGGCCGGGCCGGACGCGCTTGAGGCGGCCCGCGCCTGCTCCGGCGAGCGGGTCGCGCTCGCGCTGCGCCCGCTCGGCGGCCGCTTCCCGCAGGCGCCCGCCGGGTTCCAGGACTACGCGGTCGAGGTGCCGGGCCAGGGCGACCGGTTCGCGCCGTACGCCCCCGTCGACCCGGCCGGGCCCGCGCTCGCGATCGGCCCCGTCGAACTGAGCGCCGCCGGACTCGTCGAGCGCGCCCGCGCCGACGCGGCCGAGCTCCGCCTTGAGCCCGGTTCGCGGCTGCTTTCGGCGCTCCCGTACGACAGCTGGGAGGGCCTGGCACGCGGCCTGTACGCGCCGCTGGCCTCGGGCGGCTCGGTGGTGCTCTGCCGCAATCTGGACCAACTGGCCGACGGCGGCCTGGAGAAGCGGATCGAGAGCGAGCGGGTCACGCACCGGGCGGTGTGAGGCAGGGCAGCACCCGGTGGGCCTTCGGGGCTCGCCCCGGTGTGTCTCCAAGGCTCGCCTGATGGACCGGCCGGGCAGATCGACCTGTCCGGCCGGGCACATCTGACGGACCGTCCGATGGGCCGCCCGCTCGCGCACACGCCGACGCCCCGATGGGAAAAGCAGTTCGGCGCCACCCTTGTGGCTCACAGGGGGCCGAGTCCCCCGGGCCCCGGCCCGGCCCTCGGTACATGATCGGCGGTGAGCACACAACCAAGCGCGGGTGACGGCCGTCTACCGGGGTGCCCCGGCGGCATCCCGCGCGCCGCCGACCCCGTGAAGGATGGACGCCGACGTGACCGACAGTGCCGGCACTCCGCCCGGGCCCGACCACCGGGCCGAGGACGAGCCGAAGCCGGACACGCCGACACAGCCTGAACACGCGCCGGAAGCGAGCGCCACGGACACCGGGCCGACGCCCGCCGACGAAGACGGCGAAAGCACCGAAGGCTCCAACCGCCGCTCCCACTGGCTGCGTTGGACCGCCGTGGGCGTCTCCTGCCTCGTGCTCGCCGCCGCCGGTACCGGCTGGTGGTTCTACAACAAGCTCGACCACAACATCCGCACCGACACCACGGCCGCCGCCGAGCTGGAGCGCTACGAGAAGGAGCGCCCGCCGCCGGGCAACGGCGACGCGCAGAACCTGCTGCTCATCGGCTCGGACTCGCGCGCGGGCAACAACAGCGCGTACGGCCGTGACGACGGCGGCAGTCAGCGCTCGGACACCACGATCCTGCTGCACCTGGCGGCGGACCGGAGGTCCGCCACCGCCGTGTCGCTGCCGCGCGACCTGATGGCCGACATCCCCGACTGCCTCAAGCCGGACGGCACCCGCACCAAGGCCCAATTCGCCCAGTTCAACTGGGCGTTCGAGTTCGGCGGCGCCGCCTGCACCATTCGTACGGTGGAGAAGTTCAGCGGAATCCGGGTCGACCACCACATGGTCGTCGACTTCAGCGGGTTCAAGGACATGGTGGACGCGGTCGACGGGGTCGAGGTGTGTCTGAAGCAGCCCGTCGACGACCGTCTGGCGCATCTGAAACTCCCCGCGGGCCGTCAGACACTCCACGGTGAGCAGGCGCTGGGATTCGTGCGCTCCCGGCATGGATTCGGTGACGGCAGCGACACCGAACGCATGGACCGCCAGCAGCAGTTCCTCGGTTCGCTGGTGCGCAAGGTGCAGAGCAATGGCGTACTGCTCAATCCGACCCGGCTCTATCCGGTGCTCGATGCGATGACGAAGTCGCTCACCACCGACCCGGGGCTGAATTCACTGCGGGATCTGTACGACCTTGTGCGCGGGATGCGGGGAATCCCGACGGACAAGGTGCAGTTTCTGACCGTGCCGCGCCAGCCGTACGCGTACGACTCGAACCGCGACGAACTGGTGCAGCCGGACGCCCGGGTGCTCTTCCAGCAACTGCGCGACGACCGGCCGCTGAACGTGGCGCCGGGGACCGCGCGGAGGAACAGCAAGGGGGACGGCGATGAGCACGGCGCCCGTACTTCCGAAGGCGCCGACGGCTCCTCGACGGACGACAAGCCCGACGATCCGCCGTCCGCGAGCCCCGCGCCCACGTACCCCGGTTCGAATGCCGCCGTAGGCATGTGCGGGTAAAACGTGGGCCAACGGAGAACGAGCGGGGATGCGGATTGGGCGGATTGCCCGGTTGTAAGGGGCGTGGAATTTGTCACGGCCGTCGCTCTTCGCTCAACTGGGCAGATAGTGTGACGCGACCCGGTGCTTGTGGCCCCCGGGGCCGCGCACTGCACGATCGAACGACAGAGCGCTTTGGGGGAAGTGTCTCGCGTGGCACCGACGGAGGACTAAGGCAACCGTGGATGCGCAGAGCCGTGGGCGGGCGGATGAAGTCGACCCGGCAGACCAGTGGGTACTCAACCCGCAGACGGGCAATTACGAATTGCGACTGAGTCCTTCCGGACCGGAGTCGTCCCCGTCGGCCGGCGCTTCTTCCCGTAGATCCTCGGCCCCCGGCAGAAGCGGTTCCGCCAAGCGCGACGTCCCCGGCCAGCGCGACAACCGGCGCGGCCACAAGGCCCCCGAGGACGGCGCGCCCGGCGAGGGCCGCCGCAAGCGCAAGCCCAAGGCGTCCCGCAAGAAGAAGGTGCTGCTGTGGACCGGCGGCGTGATGGGGTTCGTCCTCGTCGCGGGCTCGGCCGGCGCGTACCTGCTCTACCAGCACTTCAACAACAACCTGAACACGGTGGACGTCGGTGACGCGGGCAACAAGAACGCCACGTCCGACGGGCCGGTCAACATCCTGATCATCGGCACGGACAAGCGCACCGGAAAAGGCAACGAGGGGTACGGCGACCAGGGCAGCGAGGGCCACGCCGACACCAACATCCTCTTCCACGTCTCCAAGGACCGGACGAACGCGACCGCGCTCTCCATCCCCCGTGACCTGGTGACGAACATCCCCGAGTGCCCGACGAAGCAGAAGGACGGCTCCACCAAGAACGTCCCGGGCGAGTCGAACGTCCGGTTCAACACCAGCCTCGGCCAGGAGGGCCGCGACCCGGGCTGCACCATGCGTACGGTCAAGGCGCTCACCGGGCTCGACGTCGACCACTTCATGATGGCCGACTTCAACGCGGTCAAGGAGCTGTCGACGGCGGTCGGCGGCGTGAAGGTGTGCCTGGCCAAGCCGGTGAACGACCCCAAGTCGCATCTGAAGCTCCCGGCCGGCGTCAGCAAGATCGAGGGCGAGCAGGCGCTCGCGTTCGTACGGACGCGGCACAGCTTCGGCAACGAGAGCGACCTCGACCGGATCAAGCAGCAGCAGCAGTTCCTCGGCTCGATGATGCGGCAGATGAAGTCGGACTCGACGCTGAGCAGCCCGACCAAGGTGTTCAGCCTGGCCAACGCGGCGACGAAGGCGCTCACGGTCGACTCCGGGATAGGGTCGATCAAGAAGCTGACCAGCCTCGCGCAGGACCTCAGCAAGGTCGATCTGAAGAACGTCACCTTCGCGACCCTCCCGGTCATCGACAACCCGGCCGACGGCAAGGTGCGCAAGACCGTGGTCGTCGACCCGACCAAGGCGCCGCAGGTGTTCAGCATGATGAAGTCCGACATCTCCTTCACCGAGGTGAAGAAGAAGGAGAACGCGGCCAAGGACGCCCAGGCGGCGCTCCTCAAGGGCACCCGCGCCCCGGCGTCCGCCGTGCGCGTGCAGGTGCTCAACGGCGGTGCCCAGCCGGGCTCCGCCTCCAAGACACTGCTCTGGCTGCAGAACAGCAAGGGCGTACTCAAGTCCGACAACGGCGGGAACGCTCCCGCCAAACTGGCCGACACCACCCTGGTGTACGCGCCGAACCAGGCCGACCAGGCCCGCGAGCTCGCCGATCTGATGGGTCTGCCCGCGAGTGCGCTGAAGCCCGGCACCAAGGACGCGGTGGGGCGTGCTCCCATGGAGCTCACCCTCGGCGCGGACTTCAAGGGCGCCGGGATTCCCATCGCGGCGCCCTCCAAGGCGCCCGAGGGCATCCAGAAGGTCGAAGCCGACAAGTCGGTCTGCGCAAAGTGACAACGGGTTCCCGGCCCACGAGGCCACGGGGACTCTCTGAGACAGGGGGTATTGGGGTGGGGCAGAAGAGCGTGCGTGGGGAGGGGACGCGACCGCGCGTCCAGCACGCCGGCCAGCTCGGCTGGGACGAGTCGCTGTACGGCGAGGAGGCCGACGGCGAGAAGTCGTCCGGTCAACAGCCGTCCGGGGACGGCCCGTCGGGGCCGGAGAAGTCGGGGCCGCAGCAGCAGACGTCGCCCGACGGCGGCGGGCACCGGCGCGGCAGACCGCGCAAGCGTGTGAAGAAGAAGGGCAAGCGCCGCATACTGCGGTGGGTCGCCTCGACGCTCGCGCTGCTCATACTCGGGACGGCCGGCGCCGGATACCTGTACTACCAGCACCTCAGCGACAACATCCGCAAGGGTGACCGCAGCGCGGGCGGCTCCAACGCCAAGAAGTCCGCGGCCAACGCCGACGGCCAGACCCCGCTCAACATCCTGCTGATCGGCTCCGACAGCCGTAACACGGCGGAGAACCTGAAGCTGGGCGGCTCCAAGGACAGCGTCGGCGCCCCGCCGCTCGCCGACGTCCAGATGCTGCTGCACCTCTCGGCGGACCGCAAGAGCGCCGCGGTGGTCAGCATTCCGCGCGACACCCGGGTGGACATCCCCGAGTGCACGGACGAGAAGACCAAGAAGAAGGTGCCGGCCACCAACACCGTCATCAACGAGTCGCTGGGGCGCGGCGGCGCGGGCTGTGTCCTGGACACCTGGGAGAAGCTCACCGGGGTCTACATCGACCACTGGATCATGGTCGACTTCGCGGGCGTGGTGTCGATGTCGGACGCGGTCGGCGGCGCCGACGTGTGCGTCAAGGAGAACGTGTACGACGGGCCCAAGCCCAACGTGCCCGGCGGCTCGCATCTGCGGCTGAAGGCGGGCACCACCACCGTCAAGGGCGAGCAGGCGCTGCAGTGGCTGCGCACCCGGCACGCCTTCGAGAGCGACCTGGGCCGCGCCAAGGCGCAGCACATGTACCTCAACTCGGTGATCCGCAACCTGAAGAAGCAGAACGCGTTCAGCAACCCCGGGCGCATCATGGGGCTGGCCGAGACGGCCACCAAGGCGCTCCAGGTCTCCCGGGAGATCGGCACGCCCAAGAAGCTCTACGACCTCGGCATGGAGCTCAAGGGCGTGTCGATGGACCGGATGAACATGCTGACCATGCCGCGCATCGAGGACCCCAAGGACAAGGACCACGTGCTGCCGCAGCCCGGCGCCGCCGACGCGCTGTGGTCGATGCTGCGCGACGACAAGCCGCTGGACAAGAAGGACGACGCCCCGGCCAAGACCGAGGACAAGGGCCCGGCGGCGACGCCGGCCGGCTCGCTCGCGGTCACGGTCGTCAACGGCACCAGCGGTGACGGCGCGGCGCCCACTCCCAAGCGGGCGACCACGGTCAAGGACACCCTGAAGAACAAGGGCTTCTTCAAGGCGGAGGCCTCGGACACCCGTGGCTCGGCGACCACCACCACGCTGACCTACCCGAAGAGCGCGGGCGCGCAGGGCAAGGCGGACGCGCTGTCGGTGGCCAAGGCGATGGAGCTGCCCTCCAGCGCGGTGAAGGTCTCCGCCGACGTCTCCACGCTGACCCTCACCGTCGGTTCGGACTGGCGCACCGGCGCCACGTACCCGAAGAAGGCCGAGGACAACGCCGATCCGCTGAAGGACGTGGAGAACGTCAACGGCGCGAACGACAAGGAGTGCATGGACGTGTACAAGCCCTACCGCTGGTAGGCGCGGCGCACGGAACGGAAAGGGGGCGCCCGGTGCTTTTCAGCACCGGGCGCCCCCTTTTTTCACGTCGTACGCGTGTGTCGCCTCAGACCCGCACCGACGGGCGGCGGCTCGCGATGACCTTCTTGGCGAGCGCCTTCGGGCTGGTCAGGAAGCCGTAGCCCCAGGACATGTGCATGGTGGCGAGGGCCACCGGGATCTGCAGGCGGGCCTTGAGCGGCAGACCCTTGCCCGCCGGGAGCGAGCCCGCCGCGATCGCGGCGAGGTACCCGGCCGGGATCACGAAGCCGAACGGCGTGAGCACCGCGCCCACCACGACACCGGCCGCGATCGCGCAGACGGCGGTCGGCGGGGCGAGGTAGCGCAGGTTGATGGAGCCCTCGTGGTAGCGGGCCACGACATGGCGCCAGCGGCCGTAGTCCTTGTACTGCTTGGCGAGCGCGCGCACGCTGGGGCGCGGCCGGTACTGGACCTTCAGCTCGGGCGAGAACCAGATGAGACCGCCGGCCTCGCGGATACGGAAGTTCAGCTCCCAGTCCTGGGCGCGGATGAACTCCTCGTTGTAGCCGCCCTGTTGCTCCAGCGCCTCGCGCCGGAAGACACCCAGGTACACGGTTTCGGCGGGGCCCGCCGAGCCGCCGGTGTGGAAGGCCGCGTTGCCGACACCGATCTTCGACGTCATGGCGGCGGCGACCGCGTCCTCCCAGGCGTTCTCGCCCTCGGCGTGCATGATGCCGCCGACGTTCTGCGCACCGGTCTCCCCGAGGAGGCGGACGGCGGTGGCGATGTAGTTCGGGGAGAGCATGCCGTGCCCGTCGACCCGTACCACGATCGGGTGACGCGAGGCCTTGATGGCCGCGTTCAGGGCCGCCGGCGTACGCCCGGTGGGGTTGGGGACGGTGTGGACGCGGGCCCGGGGGTGGGACGCTGTCTCGCGGACCAGCTCGGCGGCGATCTCGTCGGTACGGTCCGTGGACGGGCCGAGCGCGATCACCACCTCCAGCTCGCCCTCGTACTCCTGCTCCAGGATGTGGCGGACCGAGTTGCGCAGATGCCGCTCCTCGTTGAGGACCGGCATGATCACGGAAACGGCGGGGTGCGTGGCGTTCATCGTGGTTCACGTTACCGCGAACGGGGGACACGGTTGCGCGCGGCCGGGGCGGCGGCCGTTGTCGCAGATCGTATGGGCTTACGGTGCCACATATCCCCCTTTCGCCCGCGGAGGTCCCCGTGCCCACGCCGCCCCCCTCCCGCTCCCCCCGCCCCGCTCCGCGCACCGACCGGCCCCGCAGCAGACAGCAGGACGAGCGGCCCCGCTGGGGCATGCGGATGGCGACGACCCTCTCGGTCCTGGTGCTCGGCGCGGGCGGGGTCGGCCACGCCGTGGTGACCAGCCTGGACGGCGGGATCGGCCGGGTGGACCCGTTCAAGGACATGAAGAACCGGCCGCAGGGGGGCCACGGCACCAACATCCTGCTGGTCGGCACGGACGGCCGGGACAAGATCACGCCGGAGGAGAAGGAGAAGTACCGCCTGGGCGGGGCGGCCTGCCACTGCACGGACACGATGATGATCGTGCACATCTCGGCGGACCATGACCACGCGAGCGTGGTGAGCATCCCGCGCGACAGTTACGCGGAGGTCCCCGAGCACATCGACCAGAACACCGGCGAGCACCACAACCAGCATCCCATCAAGATCAACGCGGCGTACGCGGAGGGCGGGCCCGCGCTGACGGTGCGCACGGTCGAGCACATGACCGGCCTCAAGATGGACCACTATCTGGAGGTCGACTTCACCAGCTTCATGAAGACGGTGGACGTGATCGGCGGGGTACGCATCTGCACGGCCCGCCCGATGAAGGACTCGTACACGGGCCTGGACCTGAGCGCGGGCACGCATCAGCTCGACGGCGGGCAGGCGCTCCAGTACGTACGCTCCCGGCACACCGACGGGTCGGCGGACCTCGGCCGGATGCAGCGCCAGCAGAAGTTCATGGCGGCGCTGATCCACAAGGCGACGGGCTCGGGCGTGCTGATGAACCCGGTGAAGTTCCGCGAGGTCGCCACCACGCTGCTCTCCTCGGTCCGGGCCGACCAGGGCTTCGGCGCCGAGGAGATCCTGTCCCTGGGCCGCACGATGCGGGGCTTCTCCCCGGCGTCGTCGGAGTTCACGACCGTGCCGATCGGGCAGATGAGCTTCCCGGTGAAGGGCATCGGGTCGACGGTGAAGTGGGACCCGGCGAAGGCGCAGAAGCTGTTCGCGGGGTTGCGCGACGACCGCCCCCTGACGCCCCCGCACAAGCCCAAGCAGGACGGCCCGGGGCAGCCGCAGCCGACCGCGTCCGGCGCGATGGTCGAGGTGTCCCCCGACCACATCCGGGTCCAGATCTACAACGGCACCCGCACGGACGGCCTCGGCCGCCGAGTGGACGACGCATTGCGCGCCACGGGCTTCAAAACAACAGGCACCCCGATGTCCGGCGGCACCCGCGACCTCCAGCACACCGTCATCGAATACGACCCCCGCTGGGACCGCTCGGCAAAAACCCTCGCAGCGGCCCTCCCCGGCAGCGACCTCCACCCGGTAAAGGGCCTGGGCCAAATGCTGAAGGTAACGGCAGGCACAGACTTCAAGGGCGCGACGCCGGTCCGAGCAGAACCGACGCCCACGGGCGAATTCGAGGCGGTAACGGGGGACGAGGTGGTGTGCCCGTAAGGCTTGCAGGGCTTTGAGGCCCGCAGGCGCTCAGTGGCCGAGCAATCTAGGGGCGCGGGGAACTGCGCGACCAGCCCACGACGGCCCGCAGCCAAGCGACAACCGCAACCAGCAACGGCGCTAGTCGTCCAGGCCTTCGGCAGCCCGCTTCTCCCGCAGCTCCAAAATCGCCCGCCGCCGAGCAAGCCGATGCGTACGACGGATCTGAGCCTCCTGATACCGCCGCTCATCCCGCTCCGTCTCGGGCAGCACGGGCGGAACAGACCGAGGCTTCCCGTCCGCGTCGACCGCGGCGAACACCAGATACGCCGACCCCACCTGCTGCGCCGGAGTGGACTCGTTCCAGCGCTCGGCGAGGACCCGTACACCGACCTCCATCGACGACCGCCCGGTCCAGTTGACCTGGGCCTTCACATGGACGAGGTCGCCGACCCGGACGGGCATCAGGAACGCCATCTCGTCCATGGACGCGGTGACCGCCGGACCGCCGGAGTGGCGGCCCGCGACCGCACCCGCCGCGTCGTCCACCAGCTTCATGATCACGCCGCCGTGCACGGTACCGAGAAGGTTCGTGTCATGGCCGGTCATGATGTGGCTCAGGGTGGTTCGGGACGCCGAGGTCGGCTTGCCCGGAAGATCAGTCATACCGCCCAGCTTATGCGGGCCCGTACGGACTCTCACCGCGTGCACTCAGCGCACGCACCGCTCACACTCCGCACGGTCATCGCGCGCTCGAACCGCGGTCACCCCACGGGCACCGCGCCCGCGCATGCCGCGCACATTGCATCAGCTGTGCAACAGCCCGGTCCCGGATCCCCACCCGCCCTGTCAGACACGCGGCGCACCCGTGCATGCTTGACGGCATGAACGACGGATGGTCCGACGACGACCGCGGCGAGCGCTACGGCCGCGGCAGCTCCTCCGCGCAGCCGGAGGGCCCGCGTGTCATGCGCCATGTGCAGCGGCCCGTGGGCTCCACACCCGTGCGCCCGCAGCGCCCGGTCCCGCCGCAGCAGCCCCCGTACGACGACGGCCAGGGCTACGGCCAGGATCACGGACAGCAGCAGTACGGCAGCACTGTGCCCGCGCCCGGTTCGTACGACGGCTACAGCGAGGGCCAGGTCTACGGCTCCCCGTCCGGACGCGGCCCGGGCGGTCCCGGCGGGGGCGGCCCCGGCGGCCAGGGCCCCGGCGTGCCCGGCGGCGCCTCCGCCAAGCCGCGCCCCAACTGGAAGCGCCGGATCAAGATCGGCTCGCTGGTCCTCGTCGTCACCATCATCGGCGTGAGCGCCGGCACGTACTTCTGGGCCGACGGCAAGGTGCGCCGCGAGGTGGACCTGTCCAAGGTCATCGACCGGCCCGCCGACGGCAAGGGCACGAACTACCTGATCGTCGGTTCGGACTCGCGCGAGGGTCTGTCCCAGGACCAGAAGCAGAAGCTGCACACCGGCTCCGCCGAGGGCAAGCGGACCGACTCGATGATGATCCTGCACACCGGCGACAACGGGAACACGATGGTCTCGCTGCCGCGTGACTCCTGGGTCGCGATCCCCAGCTTCAAGGGCTCGCAGTCCGGCAAGCTGTTCCCGGCCAAGGGCCACAACAAGCTGAACGCGACGTACGCGATGGACGGCCCCGAGCTCCTGGTGCGCACCATCGAGGCCAACACCGGACTGCATATCGACCACTACGCCGAGATCGGCTTCGCGGGCTTCGCGAACATCGTGGACGCGGTCGGCGGCGTCGAGCTCGACATCCCGCAGGACATCAAGGACAAGGACTCCGGCGCCGACTTCAAGAAGGGCAAGCAGACCCTCGACGGCCAGCAGGCCCTGGCGTTCGTCCGCAACCGGCACGGTTACGCGGCCGGTGACCTGGAGCGGACGAAGAACCAGCAGCGGTTCCTGTCGGCGCTGGCGGCGCAGACCGCGACCCCGACGACGCTGCTCAACCCGTTCAAGTTCTACCCCGTGGTGGGCGCGGGCCTGGACACGCTGATCGTCGACAAGGACATGGGCCTCACCGACCTGGGCGAGATGTTCTGGGCCATGAAGGGCATCACCAGCGGCGGCGGCACGTCCCTGAACATGCCGATCTCCGGCGACGGCCCGCAGACGTCCCTGCTCTGGGACACCACCAAGGTCAAGCAGCTGGTGAACGAGCTCAACAACGACCAGAAGGTCACGGTGACGGCGTCCCGGTAGCGCCCGGCCAAACGGACTCCTCGCCCCCGCGCGACAAGACTCACAGAGAAAACACAGGCACTCTGCACAACTGCCCGCCATTGCCCCGCTTTGCCCGCCACTCCGGTCGGCCAGGCGGGGCTTTTGGCGTAAAGAAACCCCTATCTGACCCCCTTGTCGCGGTCATACGATCACGCGCATTCACGCATTCATATTCTGGGTCGGCCCTTGCCTAGTACCCGGAATCGGACCCAGAAAAGGGCACAAGTGAAGATTCGCCGTGTTCTCGCGACGGCCGTCGCGGCCGCTGTGACCGCGCCCGTGGTGATCCTCTCGGCCGGTACCGCGCTCGCCGACGCACAGCCGGCCGCGCAGACGCAGGCCCAGAAGAAGCCGACCATCGAGGAGTTGGAGAAGGCCGCCGCCGAGGCGAAGAAGGCGTACGACGACGCGCTCGCCGCGCAGGACGTCGCCCAGAAGGCCTTCGACGCGACGACGGCCGCCACCTCGCCCCTGCATGTGAAGGCCAAGGCCGCCGACAAGGAGGCGGGCGCCGCGACCGCCGCGAAGACCGCCGCCGACAAGGCCGTGACGGACGCGGCCGACATTCTCGCCGCGCTGCCCGCCGACGCGAAGCCCGAGGACCGGGCCGCCGCGCAGAAGGTCCTCGAAGAGGCCGCGAAGGACGCCGAGAAGGCGGACGCCGCCAAGAAGGCCGCCGACGCCAAGGCGAAGGCGGCCGCCAAGGAGGCCGATGACGCGGACGTCGCCGCGGCGCAGGCGCTGGACAAGGCCCAGAAGGCCACCGCGAAGGCCCTGTCGGCCAAGGAGACCGCCGACCAGGCGCTCGCAGACGCCAAGAAGGCCGCCGAGAACCCGTCGTGCGAGCCCGACCCCAAGCTCACCACGGTCGTCACCGGTCTGCCGTCGAAGATCGTCGCCGGTACCACCGCGAACTTCTCGCTGCGGGTCACCAACGGCACCGGCAAGAACATCGACAAGCTCTGGCCGTTCACGTACCTCCACGCGACCGACAAGAGCGGCTACCAGGTCACCGACGACCTGCTGCACCTGCAGTGGTCGACGGCCGCGTCCGGCGGCTGGAAGGACGTCGACAGCCTGCACCGCGCGGGCGTGATCAACGGCCTCAAGGACGGCACGCACTACGACATGAAGCTGCGCCTCAAGGTCGACGCCAAGGCCCCGGCGGGCCCGGGCATCGCCTTCGTCGCCGGTGACTACGTCAACAAGGACAAGTCCTGCGGCGGCACGCCGGACCTCACGGAGTACTCCTTCGAGATCCTGCCCGCCGGCACCAAGCCGGGCGACGTCGACCCGGCCAAGCCCACCACGGGCAAGGCGAACACCCCGGACACCAAGACGCAGTCCAGCGCCACGTCCACGACCCCGCTGAACACCACGAACACCGGCACCCTCGCGGCCACCGGCACGTCCTCCGCGACCCCGCAGCTGGCGCTGGCGGGCGGCGCGGCCGTGGTCGTCGGCGCGGGCGCGGTCTTCGTGGCCCGCCGCCGCCGTTCCGGCACCAACTGACGTACGCGTAAAGCGAGTTGGGCCCACATCCGAATGCCGGATGCGGGCCCGACTCGTATGACAGGGTGTGCTTACGGCAGGTTGCGCGCCATGACGATGCGCTGGACCTGGTTCGTGCCCTCGTAGATCTGGGTGATCTTCGCGTCGCGCATCATGCGCTCGCACGGGTAGTCGCGGGTGTAGCCGTAGCCGCCGAGGAGCTGGACGGCGTCGGTGGTGACCTCCATCGCGATGTCGGAGGCGAAGCACTTGGCCGCGGCGCCGAGGTAGGTGAGGTCGGCGTCGCCGCGCTCGGAGGCGGCGGCGGCCTGGTAGGTCAGGGCGCGGGCGGCCGAGACCTTCATCGCCATGTCGGCCAGCATGAACTGGACGCCCTGGAAGTCGCCGATCGGCTTGCCGAACTGCTTGCGCTCGCGGACGTAGCCCTTGGCGTAGTCGAGGGCGCCCTGGGCGATGCCGAGCGCCTGGGCCGCGATGGTGATGCGGGTGTGGTCCAGGGTCTTCATCGCCGTGGCGAAGCCGGTGCCCTCCTCGCCGATCATGCGGTCGGCGGGGATGCGGACGTTGTCGAGGTAGACCTCGCGGGTCGGGGAGCCCTTGATGCCGAGCTTCTTCTCCGGGGCGCCGAAGGAGACGCCCTCGTCCGACTTCTCGACGACGAAGGCGGAGATGCCCTTCGAGCGCTTGTCGGGGTCGGTGACGGCCATCACCGTGTAGTACTCGCTGACGCCCGCGTTGGTGATCCAGCGCTTCACGCCGTTGAGGACCCAGTAGTCGCCGTCGCGCACCGCGCGGGTCTTCATGCCCGCCGCGTCCGAACCCGCGTCCGGCTCGGAGAGGCAGTACGAGAACATCCCGTCGCCCTTGGCGAGCGGCGTCATGTACTTCTTCTTGAGGTCCTCGGAGCCCGAGAGGATCACCGGGAGCGAGCCCAGCTTGTTCACGGCCGGGATCAGCGAGGAGGACGCGCAGACGCGGGCCACCTCCTCGATCACGATGACCGTGGCGAGCGCGTCGGCACCGGCGCCGCCGTACTCCTCGGGGACGTGGACCGCGTGCAGGTCGTTGGCGACCAGCGAGTCCAGCGCCTCCTGCGGGAAGCGGGCCTGCTCGTCGACCTCGGCCGCGTACGGCGCGATCTTCGCCTCGGCGAGCGAGCGGATCGCGTCGCGGAGCATGTCGTGCTCTTCGGACGGGCGGTACAGGTCGAAATCAGCCGTTCCGGCCAAGGTGACTCACTCCCCAAGACGCTAACTACCGTTAAGTAACCTCAATTTTAGTGGGGTGTACGCCTCGGGGCATACGTGAGTTTGACGACAGACCGCGATCGCCGGTGATCAGTGCGGATCACAGGCGCCGCAGGGCCCCGACTATGCTCGGGCAGCGCCCTCAAGCCCGTACTTTCCAGGAGCACCGCATGGCCCTCAAGATCACTGTGATCGGCACCGGATATCTCGGGGCCACCCACTCCGCGGCCATGGCGGAGCTGGGGTTCGAGGTGCTCGGCCTGGATGTGGTCCCCGAGAAGATCGAGATGCTGGGGCAGGGCCGCGTGCCCATGTACGAGCCCGGCCTTGAGGAACTGCTCCAGCGGCATGTCGCGGGCATCGAGGGCTCCAGCGGGCGGCTGCGGTTCACAACCTCCTGGGAGGAGGTCGGCGCCTGGGGCGACGTCCACTTCGTCTGTGTGAACACTCCGCAGAAGCACGGCGAGTACGCCTGCGACATGTCGTACGTCGACGCCGCCTTCGGCTCGCTCGTGCCGCATCTGCGCCGGGACGCGCTCGTCGTCGGCAAGTCGACGGTGCCGGTGGGCTCGGCCGCCCGGCTCGCCGAGACGCTGCCGGAGGGTGTGGAGCTGGCCTGGAACCCGGAGTTCCTGCGCGAGGGCTTCGCCGTGAACGACACGCTGCACCCCGACCGGATCGTGGTCGGCGTGGAGAGCGAGCGCGCCGAGAAGCTGCTGCGCGAGGTGTACGGGGTGCCGGTCGCGGAGGGCTCGCCCTTCGTGGTGACGGACTTCCCGACGGCCGAGCTGGTGAAGACCTCCGCGAACTCGTTCCTGGCCACCAAGATCTCGTTCATCAACGCCATGGCCGAGGTGTGCGAGGCCGCCGACGGCGATGTGGTGAAGCTGGCCGAGGCGATCGGGCACGACGAGCGGATCGGGAAGAAGTTCCTGCGGGCCGGGATCGGGTTCGGCGGCGGCTGTCTGCCCAAGGACATCCGGGCGTTCATGGCCCGCGCCGGTGAGCTCGGCGCCGACCAGGCGCTCACGTTCCTGCGCGAGATCGACTCCATCAACATGCGCCGCCGCGGCCAGATGGTGGAGATGGCCCGCGAGGCGCTCGGCGGCGGCTCCTTCCTCGGCAAGCGCGTCGCCGTCCTGGGCGCGGCCTTCAAGCCGGACTCGGACGACGTACGCGACTCGCCCGCCCTGAACGTGGCCGGCCAGATCCACCTCCAGGGCGGCCAGGTCACCGTCTACGACCCCAAGGGCATGGACAACGCCCGCCGCCTCTTCCCGACCCTCGGTTACGCGGACACGGCGCTGGACGCGGTGCGCGGCGCCGATGTGGTGCTCCACCTCACCGAGTGGCGCGAGTTCCGCGACCTGGACCCGGCGGCGCTGGGCGAGGTGGCCGGGGCCCGGATCGTCCTGGACGGGCGCAACGCGCTGGACGCGGCGAAGTGGCGCGAGGCGGGCTGGACGTTCCGGGCGATGGGGCGACCGCGCGCGTAAGTCGTCTGGCTCAGCAGGCGCAGAGGCAGAAGGGGTGGCCCGCCGGGTCGGCGTAGACGCGCCAGGTGCGGCCCGGGTCGCCGACTTCGAGGACCGTGGCCCCCAACGCCAGGACCTGCGCCTCGGCCTTGTCGATGTCGTCGACGGTCAGGTCCAGGTGGAACTGCTGCGAGCGGTCCGGCGCGGGCCAGGCCGGGGGCACGAACCCCGGGGCCACCTGGAAGGCGAGCCCGGCGCCGCCGGGGACGGCGAGGTCGATCCACCCGTCCTCCTCGACCGGCTCGCCGCCGAGGACCGCGGCGTAGAAGGCGGCGAGGGCGCGCGGGTCGGGACAGTCGAGGACGACGCTGCCGAGCTTGGCGATGGGCATGGTGCTCCTCCGTTGCTGGGTACGCGATCGACCGAGGGTGTTACTGGCTAACACCATCAACCGGTAACCGTTACTAGATGGTCGCGCACAAGAGGTAACGTCGCAAGCAGTTAGTGGGCAGGAGGTTCGGCCATGGCGGAGAGGGCACCCGCGCCCGGCGGTCTCGCGCTGATCGAGGCGCTGGTCAACACGCTGGACCTGGAGAGCGGAGTGGATTCGCTGTCCTCGGCGGAGGCTCGCGCGGCGCTCGGGCTCGATGACGCCTCCGCGGCCGAGCTCGATGCGGCCCGCGAGCTGCGGGAGTCGCTGCGGGCGGTGTGCCTGGTGCACGGCGGCCACCCGCCGGTCCCGGCGACCCCGCTCGACCGGCTGCTCGCGGCGGCCCCGCTGGTGGTCGCGGTGGACGCGGACGGCTCGGCCGCCCTGCGTCCCGTCGACCCCGGCTCGCTGGTGGCCCGGGTCGCGGCGGCGATCGCCTCGGCGGCGGGCGACGGGACGTGGGGGCGCCTCAAGGCGTGCGAGGCGAGCGACTGCCACTGGGCGTATTACGACCGCAGTCCTGCGGGGCGGAGTCGGTGGTGCTCCATGGCTGTGTGCGGCAGCAGGGCGAAGATGAGGGCTTATCGCGCTGCGCGCCGCACGTGAGTCATTTCGAGTGCGGACCGTGCGTGGCTGGTCGCGCGGTTCCCCGCGCCCCTTGATGGTTCGGGTCGACGCTTACCTCGGGTCCAGGTCCTCGATCGTCGCCGTTGACGGTCCCCTTCGGGGTTGCGCCGCTCGGGCTGCGAAGTCCACGTCACGTATCACGCGGGCAAGGTTTTCCCAGGTCAGGGCGCCGATCTCCGCCTCCTCCCAGCCACGTTCGATCAGCTCGGCGATCAGTACCGGGTAGCAGGACGCGTCCTCCAGGCCGAGGGTGCGCGGGGAGCCCGGGGGCAGCCCGTACGCGCCCGAAAGGCCGATGTGGCCCGTGCCGACGACGTCGCGCAGATGCTCGATGTGGTCCGCGACATCCTGTACGCAGGCGGCGCGGCCGGGGCGGGCGACCTGGTCGGGGGCGAGGCTCACCAGGCAGACGCCGCCGTTCTCGGGGAGCGCGGCGAGGAGTTCGTCGCTGACGTTGAGCGGGTGGTCGGTGAGGGCGCGGGCGGCCGAACGGGTGAAGACCAGCGGGGCCTTGGCGGCTCCGAGGGTCTGGCGGATGGTCTCCGGGGCGGCGCCGGACAGGTCGATGACCATGCCGAGCCGGTTCAGCTCCCGTACGACCTCCTCGCCGAAGCGGGTGAGGCCCGCGCGGGTCCAGCTGACGGTGGAGGTGAGCGCCACGGCGCGTACGCCGAGCGCGTGGTACGCCCGGAGCGTACCCAGCGAGTCGCCGAGCGCGTGGACCGCGACGGGTCCGAAGAGCGAGGCGATACGGCCGTGGTTACGGGCGTCGGCGAGGTCGCCGACGGCGAGCGCGAGCCGCAGGCCCTCGGGGCATGCCTCGACGAGCGTACGGAGCCGGTCGATGCGTTCGAGGGTGGCGCTGACCGGGTCGGGGCAGTCGGCCGGGACCATCAACGACCAGAGCTGCGCGCCCACGCCGCCGTGCCGCAGCCGGGGGATGTCGGTGTCCAGCGAACTCTCGCCGAGCTCGACGTCGTGCCACGGGGTGTTCACGAGGATCTGGGCGAGGGTGTTGTACCCGTCGGCGACGGGGTGCGCGCGCAGGGCCGCGCGGGCCCGGGCGAGGACGTCGGAGTCGAAGTGCTCGGGTTCGGCCTCGGGCTCCACGGGCGGGGGCGCGGGGTCGGGCTTCCGGGACCTTCGGCGGGCGGGTTTCCTCGCGGTGGAGGCGTCGGGTATGTCGGGGTCGGGGGCGTTCTTGGGGCCCCGTTTACGTGTGATGGGGCGGTCCGGTGCGCCTATCCCGGCGGTGGCGACGTCGGCCTCGTCCTGCAGATCTGCCATGACGGTCTCCCGGTTCGGCATCGGCGACGGCAGTAGCCCCACCCTCACACGGCCCCGGCGGGAGGTCGCGCCGAACGAGCCGTTCGGGGGGCTCCGCGCTTCTCCCCCACCCCGCCCCTTCCCGGCTGTGACATTCTGCGGCTCCGCCGCGTGGCCTGGGCGGGCGGCCGGGTTCGTCGGCTGCGCGCCGGTGGGGGCTTGTCGCGCCCACGCGGCGGAGCCGCAAATGTCACAGCCCCGCGCCCCTGACTACCTAGGGGCGCGGGGAACTGCGCGAGCAACCCAGCACGATCCGCAGCCGAACGCAGACCCTCTCACCCAGGGGCGCAGCCCCGAAGCGGGGCGCAGGGGCCGCAGGCCCCGCGAAGGGGTCCGGGGGCGCCGCCCCCGGGAAAACCGCCTCCACCCCCACCCACCCCCGGAGGGTTCAGGGGAACGGGCGGGGTGGGGGGAACTACCCGTCCAGGGACTCCCGCGTCGCGTTCGACGGTGACCGACCCCGCAACCCCTCCGCCACGGACTCCGCATCCCGCAGCACCCGCACCGCGTTCCCCCACGTCAGCTTCGCCAGGTCCGACTCCGACCAGGAGCGGCTGAGGAGCTCCGCGATCAGGTTCGGGTAGCCGGAGACGTCGTCCAGGCCCGACGGGGTGAACGCCGTGCCGTCGAAGTCGCCGCCGATGCCGATGTGGTCGATCCCGGCGACCGCCCGCATGTGGTCGAGATGGTCGGCCACCGTCGACGCCGTGGCGATCGGCCGGGGATGCGCCGCCTCGAACGCCGCGTGCAGCGCCATCGCCTCGGACGTGGTGTCCAGATGGTGCAGCCCGTGCGCCCGCAGGTTCTCGTCCGCCGCCGCCGTCCACTCCACCGCCGCCGGCAGGATGAACTTCGGCACGAACGTCGCCATCGCCACCCCGCCGTTGGACGGCAGCAACGACAGCACGTCGTCCGGGATGTTGCGCGCGTGGTCGCAGATCGCCCGCGCCGAAGAGTGCGAGAAGATCACCGGCGCCACCGACGTCGACAGCGCGTCCCGCATCGTCGTCGCCGCCACATGGGACAGGTCGACGAGCATGCCGAGGCGGTTCATCTCCCGGACCACCTCGTGGCCGAACGGCGAGAGCCCGCCCACCCCCGGCGCGTCCGTCGCCGAGTCCGCCCACGGGGTGTTGTCGTTGTGCGTGAGCGTCATATAGCGGACGCCCAGCGCGTACAACGCCCGCAGCGTGGCGAGGGAGTTGTTGATGGAGTGGCCGCCCTCGGCACCCTTCAGCGACGCGATACGGCCCGCCGCCCGCGCCTTCTCCATGTCGTCCGCCGTCAGCGCGGGCGCCAGGTCACCGGGGTAGCGCGCGAGCATCTGGTCGACGCAGTCGATCTGTTCGAGCGTCGCGCTGACCGCGTCGTCGCCCGCCAGGTCGGTGCGTACGTACACCGACCAGAACTGCGCACCGACCCCGCCGGCCCGCAGCCGGGGGATGTCGGTGTGGAGGCGGCCGCTCTGGTCGCGGCCGACGTCGCACCGGTCGAGGTCGTAGCGGACCTGCTTGCGCAGCGCCCAGGGCAGGTCGTTGTGGCCGTCGACGACGGGGTGCTGGGCCAGCAGCGTACGGGCTCGCGCGAGGTGGTCCACCGTGCTCACTTTCCGAAGCCGAAGGACGCCGCGGACTCCACCTTCGTACGAAGACGCCTGCCCTTCTCCGTCGCCTGGTCGTTCAGCTCCTGCTGGAACTCCCGCATGCGCGCGAGGAGTTCGGGGTCGTGGGCGGCCAGGATACGGGCCGCGAGCAGGCCCGCGTTGCGTGCACCGCCCACCGACACGGTCGCCACCGGCACGCCCGCCGGCATCTGCACGATCGACAGGAGCGAGTCCATGCCGTCGAGGTACTTCAGCGGCACGGGGACGCCGATCACCGGCAGCGGGGTCACCGAGGCCAGCATGCCGGGCAGGTGCGCCGCCCCGCCCGCGCCCGCGATGATCGCTTTGAGGCCGCGGTCCGCCGCCTGCTCGCCGTACGCGATCATCTCGTGCGGCATCCGGTGGGCCGAGACGACGTCGACCTCGTACGGGATCTCGAACTCGGCCAGGGCCTGGGCCGCGGCCTCCATGACGGGCCAGTCGGAGTCCGAGCCCATGACGATGCCGATGACGGGGGACGCGCTGTTCATTCGGTGATCGTTCCTCTGAGGTAGTCCGCCGCGTGACGGGCTCGCTCGCGTACGTCCGCGAGGTCGTCGCCGTAGGTGTTGACGTGGCCGACCTTACGGCCGGGCTTCACGTCCTTGCCATACATATGGATCTTGAGCTGCGGGTCGCGTGCCATGCAGTGCAGATACGCGTAGTACATGTCCGGGTAGTCGCCGCCCAGCACGTTGCACATGACCGTCCACTTCGACCTCGGGCGCGGGTCGCCCAGCGGAAGGTCGAGCACGGCCCGGACGTGGTTGGCGAACTGCGAGGTGATCGCGCCGTCCTGGGTCCAGTGGCCGGAGTTGTGCGGGCGCATCGCGAGCTCGTTGACGAGGATGCGGCCGTCGCGGGTCTCGAAGAGCTCGACCGCGAGGTGGCCGACCACACCGAGCTCGTCCGCGATACGCAGCGCCAGCTGCTGGGCCTGGCCCGCAAGCTGCTCGGCGAGATCGGGCGCCGGGGCGATCACGGTGTCGCAGACGCCGTCGACCTGGATCGACTCGACCACCGGGTAGGCGACCGCCTGGCCCGACGGCGAGCGGACGACGTTCGCCGCGAGCTCGCGCACGAAGTCGACCTTCTCCTCGGCGAGGACGTCGACGCCCGCCTTGAAGGCGTCGGCCGCGTCCGCCTCGGAGCGTACGAACCACACGCCCTTGCCGTCGTAGCCGCCGACCACGGTCTTGAGGATGACGGGATAGCCGTCGCCCTCCGCCGCGAACGCGGACACGTCCGCCGGGTCGGCCACGATGCGGTGGCGGGGGCAGGGGGCGCCGATCTCGTCGAGCCGGGCGCGCATCACCCCCTTGTCGTGGGCGTGCACCAACGCGTCGGGCCCCGGGCGGACGACGACGCCGTCCGCTTCCAGGGCCCGCAGGTGCTCGGTGGGCACATGCTCGTGATCGAACGTGATCACATCGCAGCCGCGCGCGAAGGCGCGCAGCGTGTCCAGGTCGCGGTAGTCGCCGATGACGACATCGCTCACCACCTGGGCCGCCGAGTCCTGTGGGGTGTCACTGAGGAGCTTGAATCTGATGCCGAGGGGGATGCCCGCCTCGTGGGTCATACGGGCGAGCTGACCGCCGCCGACCATGCCGACTACCGGGAACGTCACACCCCCAGGGTATCCGCCGCCCCTGGGACCCCCGGAAGGAGCCGGTCCGGGGCGTGCGGGAGCGCGGGGGTGGCCGGGATTTGCGGGCGTCCACGAGCAATGCCCTGGGGGGCTGGTTAGCATGGCCAGGTTGGCCGCGGCGAAACGCGCCGCCGAAAACACCACCGATTCGAACGGGGCTGGGCGATCACCATGAGTGAACGGGGCGCATTGCGTACGCGACTGCAGCTGCTCGCCCGGGAGATCGCGAAGTTCGGTGCCGTCGGCGCCATCGGTTTCGTCGTCAACGCGATCGTCTTCAACCTGTGCATGCACGCCGCCGACCTCGCGGTCGTACGCTCCGGGGTCATCGCCACCGCCGTGGCCATCGCCACGAACTACGTCGGCAACCGCTACTGGACCTACCGCGACACCGACAGCGGCCGCCGCAGCCGGGAGCTGATGCTCTTCCTGCTGTTCAGCGGCATCGGCCTGGTCATCGAGAACGGTGTGCTCGCGCTCTCGCACTACGGCCTCGGCTACACCTCGACGGTCGCGGACAACATCGCCAAGAACGTGGTGGGCCTGGGCCTGGGCACCGTGTTCCGGTTCTGGTCGTACCGCACCTGGGTCTTCCGCGCGCTGCCCGCGCGCGAGGCCGTCCAGACCGCCGAATCCTTTCTGGGCGAGACCCCGCAGCCGTACGCCCGCCACACTTCAGGGTCGTAATCCGGTCATCTGATCGTCGGCTCCGGCTCCCGCGGACCGCGCGCCACCCGGCTCAGGAACAGCGCGAACACCGCGGGCTGCTGCTGGAGCATCTCCAGGCGTCCGCCGTCCGCCTCCGCGAGGTCGCGGGCGACCGCCAGGCCGATGCCGGTGGAGTTGCGGCCGCTGATCGTCCGCTCGAAGATCCGCGCCCCGAGGTCGGGCGGTACGCCCGGGCCCTCGTCGGTGACCTCGACGACGGTCTGGTTGCCGGTGACGCGGGTGCGCACGGCGACCGTGCCGCCGCCGTGCATCAGCGAGTTCTCGATCAACGCGGCGAGGACCTGGGCGACCGCGCCCGGGGTGCCGACCGCCCGCAGCCCCTGCTTGCCGGAGCGCACGATCGCGCGGCCCGCGCTGCGGTAGGCCGGGCGCCACTCCTCCAGCTGCTGCTTGACCACCTCGTCCAGATCGAAGACGACGGCCGATCCGATGCGCGGATCACGGGAGTTGGTGAGCAGCCGCTCCACCACGTCGGTCAGCCGCTCGACCTGGGTGAGCGCGATCGTCGCCTCCTCCTTGACCGTGTCCAGGTCGTCGGTGAGGGCGATCTCCTCCAGGCGCATCGAGAGCGCGGTGAGCGGGGTGCGCAGCTGGTGGGAGGCGTCGGCGGCCAGACGCCGCTCGGCGGTGAGCATCCGCCCGATCCGCTCGGCCGAGGAGTCCAGGACATCGGCGACCCGGTCCAGCTCGTGCACCCCGTACCGCTTGTGCCGCGGCCTCGGGTCGCCGGAGCCGAGGCGTTCGGCGGTCTCGGCGAGGTCGGTGAGCGGGGAGGCCAGCTTGTTCGCCTGGCGTACGGCGAGGAGCACGGCGGAGACGATGGCGAGCAGGGCGACCGCGCCGATGATCAGCAGGGTGCGGCCGACCTCGCGGGTGACCGTGGAGCGGGACTCCTCGACCAGGACGGACTCGCCGCGCTCGCCCTTGGCGGTGCCCCGGATGACCGAGCCGTCGGGCCGCGTGCCCAGCTCGATCGCCTCGCGGCCGGGGATGTCGACGCGCGCGTACCGCTGGGGGCCGACCTGTTCGCTGAGCGCCGACGGGCCGACCGCCTCGTTGGCGAGCATCCGGCTGTCGATCACGCTGACCAGGCGCAGCGCCTCGGAGTTCACGTTCTCCTGGGCGCTGCTGCTGATGGTGCGGGTCTCGACGATGACGAGCGAGACGCCGAAGACGGCGATCACGACGAGCACCACGGCGAGCGTGGAATTGATCAGTCGGCGGCGCATGGCTCAAGTTTCCCAGGACGTACGGTGCGGGCCGACCCACCACGTCGGCCCACCGGTCGTCAGCTCTTCTCGAAGCGGAAGCCCACGCCGCGCACGGTGGCGATGTAGCGGGGGTTGGCGGCGTCGTCGCCGAGCTTCTTGCGCAGCCACGAGATGTGCATGTCGAGCGTCTTGGTCGAGGACCACCAGGTGGTGTCCCAGACCTCGCGCATCAGCTGGTCGCGGGTGACCACGCGGCCCGCGTCGCGCACCAGCACCCGCAGCAGGTCGAACTCCTTGGCGGTGAGCTGGAGCTCCTCGTCGCCCATCCAGGCGCGGTGCGACTCGACGTCGATCCGCACGCCGTGGGTGGCGGGCTGGGGCACCGGCTCGGTGGCACCGCGCCGCAGCAGGGCCCGGACGCGGGCGAGCAGTTCGGCGAGCCGGAAGGGCTTGGTGACGTAGTCGTCGGCGCCGGCGTCGAGGCCGACCACGGTGTCCACCTCGTCCGCGCGGGCGGTGAGCACCAGGATCGGGACGGTGTGGCCCTCGGAGCGCAGCCGCCTGGCCACCTCCAGGCCGTCCATGCCGGGCAGCCCCAGGTCGAGCACGACCAGGTCGGCGCCTCCCTGGAGTCCGGCGTCGAGGGCGGTCGGGCCGTCCTCGCGGACCTCGACCTCGTAACCCTCCCGACGCAGTGCGCGGGCCAGCGGCTCCGAGATGGACGCGTCGTCCTCGGCGAGCAGTACACGGGTCATGGGGGTGATGGTAGTCCGCGAGCGGGAGGGCCCGTCCGTCGAACCCGTCAGCGGCCTGCCCGGGGGCGGCAGGTAATCCGTTCTTGATCGTCGAAGGCGCCCCGAAGGACCGTCTCCCGACCGCTTCCTGATCGCCCAATGGCCTTTTCTTGATCGTCTTTTCTTGGTCCGCCCCTGCGGCTCTGGGATGCGATCCTGTTAACCACCTTGGAATGTGGGCAGATGGTTCCAGCGACGCCTGTGATCCATGTCTCAAGTCCTTCCATTTGCGCCTGTGTGGTGTCGTATGGTGTCTCAACGCCTTTAGCACTAACTCGGGGACCTTTGGCCTGCTTGGCGCGCCAAAGGTCTCTTTTCTGCACAGGGACCGGAATTTCCGGTTCCGAAGACAGTGAATGACCTATGGGCCGGGCCCCGGGCGCGAAGATGCGCCCCGGGCGTGGATCCCGGTGGGTCCGTCCTCTCGCTTCCGTCACCAACGGAGCGAAACCCCTCGGGCGTAGGGGTGGGGCGGTTCCCCTGCCGGTGCCGGCCACCCCCCACCGGGCGCGACCATCGCTCACGAAGCGCGCGTCCCGAGCAAGCAAGGATCGACCATGGCGTCCAGCCTGACGAAGGACTCGGCCAGCACCACCGCCGAGAAGACCTTCTTCGGCCACCCCCGCGGCCTGGCCACTCTCTTCATGACCGAGATGTGGGAGCGCTTCTCCTACTACGGCATGAAGGCACTGCTTCCGCTGTACCTGGTGGCTCCCGGCGGCCTGCACCTGAGCGCGACCACCGCGACCGCGATCTACTCGGTGTACCTGTCGCTCGTCTACCTGCTCACCCTGCCGGGTGGCTGGATCGGCGACCGCGTCTTCGGCCCGCGCAAGACCGTCGCCATCGCCGGCGTGGTCATCATGCTCGGCCACCTGACGCTGGCACTGCCGTCGGCCGGACTGTTCTACGCCGGCCTCGGCCTCGTGGCGATCGGCTCCGGTCTGCTCAAGGCCAACATCTCGACCATGGTCGGCCACCTCTACGACGGCCCGGACGACCCGCGCCGCGACGGTGGCTTCACGGTCTTCTACATGGGCATCAACGCCGGCGCCTTCGCCGCGCCGCTGGTCATCGGCACCATCGGCGAGAAGGTCAACTGGCACCTCGGCTTCGCGCTCGCCGCTCTCGGCATGGCGCTGGGCCTCGGCCAGTACCTGATCGGCAGCCGCAGCCTGAGCGAGCGCTCCGCCGTCACCCCGAAGCCGCTGAGCGCCGAGGAGCGCACCTCGACGCTGCGCAAGGGCCTGATCTGGATGGCCGTCGCCGCGGCCTTCTACATCGCCGTCGTGGCCTCCGGCCACTACACGCTCAACTGGCTCCTGGTGCCGATCGCGATCGCCGGTCTGGTCATCCCGGTCTGGGTGCTCGTGAAGATCAAGCGCGACAAGGACCTGGACGCCGGCGAGCAGTCGAAGATGTCCGCGTACATCTGGTTCTTCGCCGCCGCGGCCGTCTTCTGGATGATCTACGACCAGGGTGGATCGACCATGTCGATCTTCGCCGAGAGCTCCGCCAAGAACTCCGTGTTCGGCTGGGGCTTCCCGGTCTCCTGGTACCAGTCGGTCAACCCGGTTCTGATCATGGCCCTGGCCCCGGTCTTCGCCTGGTTCTGGCTCGCGCTGAACCGGCGCGGCAAGGAGCCGAGCACGATCGTGAAGTTCTCTTCCGGTCTGGCCCTCATCGGCGCCTCGTTCTTCCTGTTCCTGGCGCCGCTGACCATCGCCGACGGCGGTCACAAGGCCGCCGCGATGTGGCTGGTCGCGATCTACTTCGTGCAGACCGTCGGTGAGCTGACGCTCTCCCCGGTCGGCCTCTCGCTCACCACGAAGATGGCTCCCGCGAAGTACGCCTCGCAGATGATGGGCGTCTGGTTCCTGGCCGTCACCGCCGGTGACGCCACCACCAGCCTGCTCTCCATCGGCGGCGTCAACCTGGACGGCAAGGGCGTCGTCACCCTGGAGGCCGCCCTCGCGCTGGTCGCCGGCTTCGCGGTCTGGATGTACCGCAAGAAGGTCAAGGAGCTGATGGGCGCCGTTCACTAAGCGCCCCCGCGAGCTCCGCCGCTGAACGCCAAGGGCCGCCGCACCTGTTACGGGTGCGGCGGCCCTTTCGCGTACGTGCGTACGTACGCGACGTGAGCGCTCAGCGGGTGCCGCGCAGGCGGCGCCACGGGGTGAAGGTGAAGACCGCGCCGCCGAGCAGGACGGCGGTGCCGGCGATCAGGCCGAGGGCGCGCAGGGCGCCGTGGTCGGACGCGCCGGTCTGGGCCAGGCCCCCGGACGACGTGCTCGCGCCGCCCGTGGCGCCGCCGGAGGACGTGGTGCCGCCGGAAGTGCCGCCCGGCTGGGCCGTGGTGTCCAGTTCGAGCGAGACGGGCGCCGTGCCCTTGACCGCGCAGGGGATATTGATCTTCGAGCCGCCGAGGGTGACGTCGATCGTCAGGGTGCCCGGGCTGAGCGTCGCCTTGCCGCTCGCGCCCGGCTTGTAGGTGCCGGTCATGTCGTTGAGGCTGACCGGGTCACCGGCGTTCAGGGGGCCGGAGTTGGGCGGTCCCGCGACCGCGACCGAGCCCTTGTCGGCGCCGCCGACGGTGACCTGCATGGACGGTTTCAGGGCGCCCGCGGGCAGCGAGGCCGGGCTGGTCATGACGCCCTTGGCGGTCTTGACGGTGAGGTCGTACGAGCCGCCGTTCTTCTTGGCGTCGATCGTCACCTTGGAGGCGATGCTGGGCGGGCCGGGACTCTTGCACTCGAAGGTGACGGCGACTTCCTTGCCGGGGAAGTCGGACTGGCCACCGGTGCCGCCGGTGGTGGTGTCGCCGGTCGTCGTACCGCCGGTGGTTCCGCCTGCCGTGGTGCCGCCGCTTGTGGTGGTTCCGCCGGTGGTTCCTCCGGACGTGGTGCCGCCGGTGGTACCGCCGGACGTCGTCGTTCCGCCGGTGGTGCCGCCAGCAGTCGTACCGCCGGACGTGGTCGTACCACCGGAGCTCGTACCACCGGAGGTGGTGCTACCGCCCGACGTCGTCGTACCTCCGGACGAACTCCCGCCCCCGTCCGTCACCTTGATCGTGGCGGCGACCCCGACGGCCGCCTTCGGGGAGCACTTCGTATCGGTCGAGAGCGGCTTGCTGACGTTGATGTTGTACTTGTCGGGCGTGAGCGTGACGTCGCCCGCCTTGGTCAGTTTCAGCTTGGCCGTCATGTCGGGCAGGACCATCGGGCTGTTCTTGGGGATCGGCGGGTTCTGCCTCGGGCCCTCCATCGCCAGGTCGGCGCTCTGGGCGCCGCCCACCTTGAGGGTGCCGGTCGGCTTGACCGTGTCCTTCTCCAGATCGAGCACATCGGGGTTCTTCGACGCGGCCTGCGTGGTCTTCCAGACCACATCGACCTCGTCACCCACTTTCGCCTCGGCGGGCGCGGTGATCTGCACTTTCGTGGTGCCCTCGACGGGGGGCAGGCCGGAGATGGGTGGTGGGATGCACTCGGTGGCGTAGGAGACCTCTGCCGCCGCCCGGGCGGGCACGGCGGCCAGAATGATCCCCGCGCCGCCGAGCATCAGCGCGACACCGGCCGCGCTCATCCTCCGTTGCGTGGTCACGGATTTCCCTTCGTCGTGGGGGTGTTCGGACTCTTCTCGGTCGGTGCGGAGTCTTGGGTGAACCACGGCAGCCGGGTCGTCGCCGTAGGTGCGCGGGGGTCGGTGGCGGGGTCGGCGGTACCGGGGCGCGGGTCGATGCCGTTGGCCCCGGGCCGGGGCCGGGCCGGGTCGGTCGCGGCCCGGCGGACGGGCAGGCGCAGGCGGACCCGGCCGCCACCGGCCCGGGCACCACCGGCCCGGCCGCCATCCGCCCGGGCGACGCCGTCCCGATCGCCACCGCCCCGGCCGCCGCGGCCGCGCCGCGCATGCCCCGCCCCGCTGGGGCGTACCTTGTCCACCACCGCCATGCCGATGCGGAACACCGCCGCCGGGACGACCAGGCAGAGCAGGATCCAGAAGAGCGTGACGCCCCAGGGGCGGCCCACTCCCCACGGCTGGGTGGCGAGCACCTTCTGCGCGTACTTCACCGAGACCTGGTAGTCGCCGTGCGCGCCCGCCGACAGCTCGAAGCCCAGCTTGACCTCGGCCTTCTGGCCGGGGTTGATCGTGCCCTTCCACTGCCGGTCCTCCCACTGCGGCGCGAACACGCCGTGGGAGGTGCCCAGTTGGAAGACGGGGTCCTTGACGGGGGCGGAGCCGAGGTTGCCGACCGTGAGGACGAGCGTGCGCGAGGGCGGGGCGCCGAACCAGGTGAGGATTCCGCCGCTGCCCCGGAGGTCGGGGGTGGTCAGGACGGCGAGACGGCCGCCGTCGGTCTGGGTGGGCAGCGGCGCCACCGGATGGCCGGTGATCGTCAACTCGGCGTCCACGGCGTCCTGTTCACCCGTCACCGTCGCCACATGCACCACGCACGGGCACGGCTTCGGGGGCGCGGCCACTGGCACCGGCTTGCTGAAGGCGCCCTTGGCGTCGGTGGTGACGGCGCGGCCGTCGGCGTTGGCGCAGGAGTTGGTGCCGCCGATCACGCCCGTGCTGGGACTCGACTGACCGCACACCAGGAGCATCAGCAGGGCGCCGGGCCGCCAGCCCGTCCCGCTCACGGTGAGATCGGCCCCTTTCGCCGCCTCCTTCTGCGCGAGCGTCACGACCGGCTTACCGTCATCCGCGCTCGCGCTCGCCGCCGCGAGAGTCGAAAACAGCAGCAGTACGGCCGTGACCAGCGCCATCGCCCTCGTACGCGGCCTCACGACGCCGCTCCTCTCCGCCGCCGGATCCACCACCAGGCCGCGCCCCCCGCCAGTACGCACGAGACGCACGAGACGCCCGCCACCGGCGCCCACGGCACGAAGACCGCCGACGCCGACGCCTCGCCGCGCGCGCCCCCGTCCGCCGTGACCGTGAGGCGGACCTCGACGCGGTCCAGGGCGGGCGGATGCGGCCACGGCTCGGTCAGCTCGACGCGGCGGCCGGGCAGCAGCTCCAGCGGAAGCGGTCGGGCCGCGCGCCGCAGCGGATGCCCGACGATCCCGTCGGCGCGCACGGCCAGGCTCGGGGTCAAAGTGGTGTTGCCCCGGTTGACCAGGGCGTATCGGATCAGGGACCGGCCCTCGTCGACAGTGACGTCCTCGACGGTCAGCGCGGCCAGCGTCGGGCCGCCGACCCGCAGCCGCAGCCCGACCCGCGCCTCGCGGCCGCCGCCGGACGCCACCAGGGCCGCCGGATGATCACCGGGCTGCGCGCCCGCCGGGACCGTGACCGAGAACGGTACGTCGGCCCGGGTGTGCGGCGGGATGCGCACGTCGGCGGCGGCGAACGCGATCCAGGGGTCGGCGTCGGGCCGTAAGGTGACGGCGCCGGTGGCCGCATTGTCGGCGGCGGCCCCGCGCAGCCGCAGGGTCAGCGGGTGCCCGGTCGGGTTGGTGAGCGCGACCTTGTCCTCCAGTACGGAGCCGGGTGCGCCCTCCAGATAGAAGTACGGCCTGCCGTCGCCGGTGGGCCGGGAGCCGCCGCCCGGCGCGGGCGCGGCGCTCCAGTCCGCATCGGCCGCGCGCGCGACCGGGGCGTCCAGGACGAAGAGGGCGAGGGCCGCGACGAGAGCGGCCAGGCGGATCGGGTGTGGCGGCATCGGCGGCTCCCCGTCGTATCGGCTCGGCCCGGGTGCGCAGGTCAGACCCGTTGCCCGCGCCGGGTCAGCCACAGCACCCCGGCAGCGCCCGTGAGCAGGACCGTGCCGCCGAGCGTGCCGAGCGCGACCGTCGAGTCGAGCGGGCCGGTCTTGGGCAGCGAGTCGGCGGCGGGGGCGCCGGGCGCGGCCTTGACGTCGAGGGAGAGCGAGGGCCCGGGGCTGTTGCCGGGCTTGCAGGTGGTGACGGTGCCCAGCGCCTTGATGGTGAGGACCGAGGCCGTGAAGGTGACCTTGCCGGACGCCTTGGGCGTGTACGTACCGCTCAGGTCGCTGATCTTGATGGGGCTGTTGGCGGGGATCTCGGCCGAGTTGGCGGGCCCGGCCACCGCGACCGTGCCTTTGTCCGCGCCGCCCAGATCGACGACCGCGCTCGGGTTCATCGCGCCAGGTCCCAGCGCGACCGGGCTGGAGGAGACGCCCTTCTGGAACGACATGGTCAGCTTGTAGGCGCTGCCGCTGGGGACCGCCTTGATGTCGATGGGCGAGACGGCGCTCTTGGCGCCGATCGGCGTCTCGCAGTTGTAGTTGACGTCCACGACGTCGGCATGGGCGGCCGGGGCGGCCATCAGCACCACCGGGCCCGCCACGGCCGCCGCCAGCGCGAGTGCTGTCCGCTTCTGGTACGACACGTGCGACACCTCGAATTTCCCTCGTTCCCGAGGCCGTTCAAGTTACTGACGGCACATCAGATTGGCCGTCAAGGTACGCCGGGGACCTTGTCGAGGGAAGACACACAACACACCGGAGTGACGCCAGTGTTCTGGGCGGGAGGGTTCTACGCGCGATGCGACGCCGACACCCCGCGCGGGGCACGGCGCCGAGCGTTCCGCGCGGGCGCGACGCCGGAGCGCTACGCCGGCGCCGCGAGCTCCGCCCAGACCGTCTTGCCGGGCACGCCCGGGGTCCGTACGACCCCCCAGTCCAGGCAGAGCCGCTGCACGATGAACATGCCGTGGCCGCCGGGCCGCCCCGCGCGGTGCGGGGTGCGCGGCGCGGGCTGTCCGGCGCCCCGGTCGGTGACCTCCAGGCGCAGCACCTTCGGGGTGCACGAGACCCGCAGCTGTTCGGGGCCCTCGGCGTGCAGACAAGCGTTGGTGACCAGCTCCGAGACGACGAGCAGCACGTCCTCGGCGGCCGCGCGCCCCTCGGCGGTGGCGGCCGGGAGCCAGCCCCAGTCGTGCAGCGCCCGCCGGGTGAAGTCGCGTGCGAGCGGCACGATGCCGCTGGCGCCGTACAGTGCGAGGACGCGCGAGGCCGCGGCCGGAGCAGCTCCGTCCGGCTCGGGGCCAAAGTCGCCCGGCGGATGCTGCCGGGTGGTGCTCATCAGCGCTTCACCTCACCGATTCGCCGAATGCCAACGTCTTGAGTCTGGTCTCCTGCCCCGCCGCGCCGGGGTCAGTCGTCCAGTGCCGCATCGAGCGAATCATGCACGGTGAAGACCGCTTCCGCGCCGGTGATCTCGAAGACCCGGGCCACCACGGGGAGCATGCCCGCGAGGTGCACCCCGCCCCCGGCGGCCTCGGCTTTCAGCCGGGCGCCGAGCAGCACGTTCAGTCCGGTGGAGTCGCAGAAGTCGAGCCGCGAACAGTCCACGACGAGCCGGGTGCGGCCCGCCTCGACCGCCTTCTCCAGCGGCTCGCTGAGCAGTTCGGCCGTGTGGTGGTCCAACTCGCCGACGGGCGTGAAGATCTCGCTGCGGCCGTGCGACCTGACGCCGACCTCCAGCCGGCCCCGATTCGCGCTGCCGACCGTGCCGCGGTCCATGCCCGTCCCTCTTCGCCGTGGTTCGCCGTTGCCCGCAGATGCGGTGGCCGTGTTCCCCGTCACACGTGACGCACCTCTCCGTGCATATGACGGCATACGGCTCTGTACACGCGGACTCCCCGAGAACACTACGCCTTCCCTACGCCCGCTGGAAGCGGAACAACACAATGAACCGGACATACACGGACATTCCAGCCTTGCGGGCTTACAACCAAAGCGGGTAGGGGTAGTAGAGACAGCTTTTCAACGCGACCGGCCACGGAGGCGCCGCACACCGCATCACCACGTATGGGCATCGGCAGCCATATGCCGAGAACGATGAGGAGACCCCATGTCACCCCGGCTCGACGAATCCCTGGATACGTCGGCACCGCACATGCCGCACCCCCCGCTCGAAGGACTGGAGGATCTTCCCGAGATCCCTCCGTACGACGAGATCGCCCCGCTGGACGCGCGGGCGCTGTCGAAGACGCTCTTCGCACGTCTCGACTCCCTCGAAGAGGGCACCCACGAGTACTCGTACGTCCGCAACACGCTCGTCGAACTCAACCTGGCCCTGGTCAAGTTCGCCGCCTCGCGCTTCCGCTCCCGCAGCGAGCCGATGGAGGACATCATCCAGGTCGGCACGATCGGCCTGATCAAGGCCATCGACCGGTTCGAGCACGACCGCGGCGTGGAGTTCCCGACGTTCGCGATGCCGACGATCGTCGGCGAGATCAAGCGCTTCTTCCGCGACACCTCCTGGTCGGTCCGGGTACCCCGGCGCCTCCAGGAGCTCCGCCTCGACCTGGCCAAGGCGGGCGACGAACTCGCCCAGCAGCTGGACCGCTCACCGACGGTGGGCGAGCTCGCCGAACGCCTGGGCATCAGCAGGGAAGAGGTCGTCGAAGGGATGGCGGCGAGCAACGCGTACACCGCGAGCTCGCTGGACGCCCAGCCCGAGGAGGACGACAGCGAGGGCGCGCTCGCGGACCGGATCGGCTACGAGGACCACGACCTCGAAGGCGTCGAGTACATCGAGTCGCTGAAACCGCTGATCGCCGAACTCCCGCACCGCGACCGCAAGATCCTGTCGCTGCGGTTCGTCGCCAACATGACCCAGTCCGAGATCGGCGAGGAGCTCGGCATCTCCCAGATGCATGTGTCCCGCCTGCTCGCGCGCACGCTGTCGCGGCTGCGCAAGGGGCTGACTGTCGAAGAGTGACGGCGGAGCGGCAACCGCCTGTCTGCACGCCTGTCCGAGGGCCCGTTCCTCTTGGGGACGGGCCTCGCGCGTTGCCCGGACATTGCCCTGGGCATGCCTCACTCATTGTTGACGAACCGTGCGGTCTGGGTCACATTGAGCGCGGGGCAACCGGGGGGTCTGGGGGGACTCATGCCGTACGAGACCACGTGCTCGACGCTCGAAGAGACCATGCGGGACCGGCTGGGGCGCGCATGCCTGTATGTGCCGTCCTGCCGGCTCGGACTGTATGTGGCGCTGCGCCACTGGTGCGCGCCGGGCGGGCGCGTCCTGATGTCGCCCGTCAACGACGACGTCATCTTCTTCGTGGTGCTCGCGGCCGGGCTGCGGCCCGTGCAGGCGCCGCTGGACCCGCGCGACGGCTCGATCGACCCGGCCGCCGTCCCCGAGGACGTCTGGCCGGACCTGACCGCCGTCCTCACCACCAATCTGTACGGGAACCCGGACCCGGCGCCCGAACTGCGCGCCAAATGCGACGCGTTGGGGATCGCGCTCATCGAGGACGCGGCGCACGCCATCGGCAGCGAGGTCGGCGGGCGGGCGGTCGGGACGTTCGGGGACGCCTCGGTGTTCTCGCTCTCCAAGCACACCGCCGCCAAGGCGGGCGGCTTCCTGGCCGTCGCCGACCCGGGGCTGCGCGAGGCCCTGGTCAAGACCCGCGACGAGCTCCTTGAACCGTCGCGCCGTACGGCCGAACTCGCCTACTGGATACGCCCGTACGCGGAAGCGGCCGTACGGGGAGCACACCTCGCGCCTGCCGCCTGGGCGGTGCTGCGGATGCTCGGGCTCCAGGAGCGCGACGACATCCGGATGGCGCTGAGACCCGACGAGCTGGGACGGGCCGTCGCCGATGCGCCCGACCTGGCCGCCTTCCACTCCTGGGTGCGGGTCGACATGCACGACTACCGCACCGGCGCGGGCAGGCTCCGGCTGGCCAGGATCGGCCGCAAGATGGCGCGCCTGGACGCCGTACTGGACGCACACCGGGCCGGGACCGAGCGGCTGCTCGCCACCGAGTGGGCGCGGCCGGGGCCGGGGCCCGCGCAGCCGCTGTTCCGGGTGCCGCTGCTCGTCGAGGACCGGGACGCGGCCCGCGCCGCCCTCGCCGAGGCCCGGATCACCGTCGGCTACCTCTACGACCCGCCGCTCGACGACTACGCGGGCGGCGCGTTCACCGACCCGTCCCCCGAGCCCGAGGCCGCGCGCTGGTTCGCGCGGCACGCCCTGCCCGTCGACCCGCTGAAGGCCGAGCTCGCCGTCCGGGTCCTGGAGGAGTCCGGGGCCCGGCCCGCGAGAGGCGGCCCCGCCGGTGTCTGACACCACGTCCGACGCACGCCGGGACGCCGTCGGGGACGCGGGGGAGGTCAAGGACTCCGTGGACGAGCCACCGGGCGGCAGCGGCGACTCCATGTTCCGCAACGCCTACGCCCTGATGCTCTCCACGGCCGTCTCCGCCGCCCTGGGCCTGGGGTTCTGGCTGGTCGCGGCCCGCTACTACAGCGAGGAGTCGGTCGGCCAGGGCTCCGCCGCCATCGCCGCGATGCGGCTGCTCGCCTCGATCACCGCCACCACCATGACCGGCGCGATCGTGCGCTATGTGCCGCGCGCGGGCCGCTCGACCGGGCCGCTGGTCGTCCGGGCGTACATCGTGAGCACCGTCGTGGTGACCGTCGCCAGTGTCGGCTTCCTCTTCACGCTGCCGCTGTGGGGCGCCTCGTACGCACCGCTCGGCGGGCTCGCGGCCGGGGCGCTCTTCACCGTCGCCTCGGTCGCCTGGTCGATCCTCACCCTCCAGGACGGGGTGCTCACCGGGCTGCGCAAGGCGATCTGGGTGCCGGTCGGCAACGCGGTGTTCTCGCTCGGCAAGCTGCTGCTGCTCGCCGCCTTCGCCGGCCTGGCCCTGGGCGTCTTCGTCTCCTGGACGGTGGCGATGGCCCTGTCGATCCTGCCGCTGGGCTGGCTGATCTTCCGCAGGCTGATCCCCGCGCAGGAGCGCGCCGACCGCGACCGGCCGGTGCCGGAGCTGCGCGAGATCGGGCGCTTCCTGGCGGGCGACTCGGTCGGCGCGCTCTTCTCGCTCGCGATGATCAACCTGCTGCCGGTGATGGTGGCGGTCCGGTTCGGCGCCACGCAGAACGGATTCTTCTATATCGCGTACACCGTCGGCGGAACGATGGAGTTCATGGCGATCAACATGGCCTCCTCGCTCACCGCGCACGCCTCGCACAGCCCGGACCGCCTCGCCGACGGCGTACGGGCGTCACTGCGGCGGATGTCGCTGCTGCTCGTCCCCGTCGTCCTCTTCCTGATCGTCTTCGCCCGGCAGATCCTCGCCCCGTTCGGCGCGGACTACGCCGAGCACGGCACCCTCGTCCTGCGCCTGCTCGCGGCGGCCGCGCTGCCCCGGGTCGCCGTCGAGCTCTACATCGCGGTGCTCCGCGTCCAGGGCCGCACCGGCGTCCTCGCCCTGCTCCAGGGCACCATGTGCTCGCTGGTCCTCGGCAGCGCGGCGGTCCTGCTCGGCACCACCGGCATCGAGGGCGCGGGCTGGGCGGTCCTGGTGTCGATGACCGGCATGGCACTGGTCTCCGCACCCGGCCTGCGCGCGGCCCTCGCCGGGCGCGCCACCGTCCGTACGCCCCGTACGAAGCGCACAGGCGAGGAGTACGGCACGAGCTGGGCCCGCAAGGCGGCGCTCGCGCGGACCGAGGAGGCCAAGGAGTACGGGACGCGCTGGACCACCCAGACCGCCTACCTCAGCGGCGGCCTCGACACCGGCACCCCGGCGCTCGGCATCCCCGTCTACGTCCCGGTGAGCGCGCCCGGCGCCGCGACCGCCACCACACTGCATCTGCGGACCGTTCCGGCTCAACAGGCGGACGGCGGGGACGAGTCGCTGCTCACCACCGTGCTGTGGCTGCTCCTGGGGCTGGCCGCCGGGCTGTTCTGGGTGCCGCTGTCGCGCGCCGCCGAGATCCGCTCCGAGCGCGTCGACGGCCCCGGGCTGCTGCGCGCGCTGCCGCCCGTCTCGCTCACCGCCGGGGTGCTCCTCATCGTGGTGTGCAGCGCGGCCGTCTCGCTCTACCGGGCCCGGCCGGGCCTGCTCGCCGCCGGGCTCGGGGTGACGGTGGCCGCCCTGCACACCGCGCCGCTGATCCTCGGCGTACGGCCCGACCCGCTGGCCGGACCCTGGCACGGGCCGCTGACCCGGCTGCTCACGGACGTGGCCGGGCTGGACTCGCCCGCCGGGGCCGAGCGCTGTCTGCCCATCGCCCTCCAGGTGCTCTGCCTGGCACTGGTCACGGTGACCCTGATCGCCCTGGGCGCGCACTGGCGGCTCACCTCGGTGGTGGTGTGGGTGCTCGCGGTGGCGGGGTGGGCGGGGCAGGAGGCGTTCGCGGGGGCCGCGCTGCCGGTCTTCGCGGGGCTGTGCGCGGTGGCGGCGGTGGCGGTGGGTTTCCGTCGCCGGTACGGGAGTTGACGACCCCGATTACTTGCGGGCGTCGGGCCTCGCGCGCGTGCGCTCGGCGGCTCCGCGCGTCGCGGCGGGCAGCGGGAGGCCCGGGAAGGCTGCGGCGACCGAGGAGAAGACGGCGAGCGAGATCAGGAACGCCGTCGCCGAGAACCCCTTCACCAGGAACAGACACGTCGACACCAGCGCCCCGAATGAGAGGCTGAGCGGCGCCGCGAGCGCCAGCGCCTCCAGACGCGCGCCCGGCCGCAGCGCACCCGGCTGCGGATAGAGCAGCGCGAAGCCCGGCCCGAACGTGACGAAGAGCAGCACCGGGATCCAGCGGGCCGGCCAGGCGTCCGGCAACAGGGTCGCGGCCAGCGCCACCCAGCCGGAGAGCGCCACGGCGACGCGGATGCTGTTCTGGTTCACACTCACGGCAGCACACTCCTCAAGGTCGTCGGGGCTGGTACTCCAGGACGGTCGCGTACGCGTTGCGGTCGATCACATGGAACAGCGGGGACGCCTCCAGCTTGGTCTTCAGCTCCTGGAAGCCGCCCGGCGGCAGCAGTCCCTCGCCGGAGGTGTAGGTGTCCTGAGTGCGGGTGAGTAGCACGAACGCGGGTCTGCCGTCCTTCGGCAGCTGCGGCACCAGGAACCCCGCCGGATCCTTCAGCATCCGGATGTTCTCGGGCAGCGTCTGCTCCACGAAGAACCAGTGCTCCAGTTGGTCGTAGCGGTGCAGCGCCATCGGGAACGAGCCGGTCGCGGCGAGGATCAGCGAGCCGCGCGGGGCCTGGTCGATCACCCGGGTGACCAGCGCGGTCTCGGCGGGCGGTGTGTAGTACATCCGCTCCTTGCCGTAGTACGCGGGCAGGAACCCGGCGACGAGCGCGAGCAGCACGGCGGGCAGCGCCACGGCCGCGATCCGCCGTCGCGCGACGGGGCCGATCCGGATCCGTACGGGCTCCTTGGCGCCGCCCGGCGGGGGCACCAGGGCGGCGGCGGCGAAGAACGCGGCGCCGGGCAGGCCGAACAGATAGACCCGGAAGAGCATTTCGCCGCCGTAGTCGTTGATCGCGAACATGGGTACGGGCGCGATCGAGATGAGCAGCAGCGGCAGCGCGCTCTTGAGCAGTTTGCGCCGGGTCAGCACGGCGAAGGCGGCGAGCGCGGCCACCACGAGCACCATCACGACATCGGCCCGGCCCTGCAACACGGGCCCGGGGCCGGTGAGTTCACCCGCGTACCCGGCGCGTGAGTTGTTGAGGAGGTTGCCCGCGGACTCCTTGAGCGAGTCCAGCGTCTCCACGAACAGCTTGCGGCCCATCGTCAGATCCCAGATCAGCATGATCACGCCGGTGACGACGAGCAGACCGGGGTTGCGGTAGCGGCGGGTGAGGTTGAGCGCGAAGAGGCAGACGCAGAGCATCACCGGCGTGAGCTGGTGGGTGAAGTTGATCGCGGCGATCAGCGGCGCCAGGATCAGTACGCAGACCGCCCGCTGGCGGGCCGTGGTGGGCGGGGGCACGGAGGCCGCCGCCGGATCCAGGTTGGCGCGCGAGCGCAGGTCGCCGGCGGCGCCCGGGCGTACGAAGTGCCGCAGGACCACGGCGAGTACGGACAGATGCAGGATGAGGGCGAGGCCCTGCGGCGAGAAGTAGTCCTGGCCCACCCAGTTGGCGACCTCGAAGATCCAGACGCCCGTCCACACCAGCCGCCAGTCCTCGGCGAAGGTGCGGTAGATCAGCACCAGGACGGGGATGAGGATCACCCCGTAGAACAGGGCCGCCCAGTTCAGATACGACTGGGTGGTCTCCACGCCGAAGGCGCGCACCAGCGCCGAGTTGAGCGTGAAGAAGCCGGGCCACTGGTCGTAGGCGGCCATGTTGCCGGAGAGCGGGGTGTTGGGGTGCAGCTCCTGGTTGACCAGCAGATGCGTGACGACCGCGTCGTGCTTGGAGGCCCAGGGGTAGCGCACCGAGTTGTACAGGATCGCGGTCGGCGCCTTCAGGGCGAAGAGTAGCGCCACGCTGTACAGGCCGGGCCACCAGGGCGCGGTGCCCGCCCGGCGCAGACTGACGACGAACCCGGCGGTGAGCACGACGAGCGAGAGGAAGAAGGCGAGGGGCAGCTTGTCGAGCAGGCCCCAGTCGCCCATGTGCCGGTAGTCGATGTGCGGCAGCGCGTACAGCCACAGCGCCGTGGCGACGACCAACGGCAGCCAGGTGAACAGTATTTGAGGTCGCATCAGCTCCGGCGACAGCCACTTCGGGACGCGTACGGAGCCGTCCGCCCCACTGTCACCGCCCTTGCCCGGGGGCAGCGCACTGCCTTCGGTCACCGGCGCGGGCACGCGTTGCTGCACAGTGCGACTCCCCCCACAGATGTGGTGCGGCCGTCACGCCGCCGTCCCCTGGCTGTCCCCTTCAGCGAAGTATAGGAACATCCTTCGCGTTTGTGATGCTGTCGTACGGTCCCGTTGCGACGCGCTCACCCCGCGAAAACCGGCCCCCGCGCCACCGCCCTCGCCCTGCGGTAGAGCCGCCATCCCACGGTCGCCGCCGAGTCCCGGTACGGCGCGACCCGGGCCCCCTCGCCCGCCATCCACGCCTCGACGTCCGCCGCGGTGTGGGTGCGGCGGACGATCAGGCGGGCGATGCGGTACGAGTCGTCGGTGTGCGAGCTCAGCGCGTGCCGCACCGCCACGGCGCTCTCGTACCCGGCGGCTCGGGCGGCCCGGCGCACGGCCGCGCTGTTGTAGCCGTGCGGATACGCGAGATGGGCCACCGCGTGGCCGAGCGCGTCCTCCAACACGGCCTTGGAGTCGGTGAGTTCGCGCCGCAGGGCCTTGGCGGTCAGCGTGTCGAGCTGGGGGTGCGAAACCGTGTGGCCGCCGATCTCCATCCCGTACTGCTCCAGGAGCTTCGCCCCGTCCAGGGTCATCATCGGCGCGGGCGGCAGCAGCGAGCGGCCGCCCGGGGTGATCGCGCCGGTGGTGAGGTACGCGGTCGCGGGCAACGCGCGGGCGGCGAGCGCGTCGGCGGTGGGGCCCGGCAGATCGGCGAAGCCGTCGTCGAAGGTGAGCGCGACCGGCCGGGGCGGCAGCGGCACCCGTCCGGCGAAGTGGTCGGCCAGCGCGCCCACGGTCACCGGGGTGCGTCCGCTGGCCACGACCGCGTCGAGGTGGGCCGCGAACTGCCGTGGTGTGACGGTGAATTCGGCGATCCAGGCCGGCGGGTCGTCCATGACGGCGTGGTAGAGGAGGACGGGGATGCGGGAGCGGCCCGTCCCCGTGGTGGCGGTGGCGTCCCCGCGCGTCATCGGGTCGGCTCCCACGGTCGGCGCAGGCCACGGACCCGGTAGCGCGCCCGGAGGTAGCCGAGCGGGCCGTACAGCATGCCCCGGCGCTCCAGGCGGGACAGGCCGCGCGGCCACGGGTAGTCCTGGGCGCCGTGCTCGCCCGGCACCGACTGCTCGCCCGCCTCGCGGTGGGCGCTGATGGTGAGGGCGTGGGCCGCGCCGCGCGGCAGCCGTCTGAGCAGCGCGGGGAGCAGGGCGGGGCGGCGGACGAGGAGTGCGGTGAGATACGCGGTGAGCCCGGCGCCGTAGCCGTACGCCTGGTTCTCCAGGTCCTGCCAGGTCTCGCGGTGGTGGTGCCAGACGAGCGCCTCGGGTGTGTAGCCGAGGCGGTGTCCGGCGACGACGATCCGCGCGAACGCGTACAGGTCGTCGCCGCCCCTGGCCGGGGTGCCGGTGCCGGTGGCGGGGTCGAAGCCGCCCACGGCGCGCAGGGCGTCGGCCCGGAACGCCATGTTGGCACCGGAGCCGAATCTGCCCGCGGTGAACGGGAACAGCGGCTCGTCGGCGGGCGGCCGGGCCGGGTCGAAGCGGCGTGGCGCGAAGCCCTTGGTGAACCCGCCGTGGCTCTCCAGGAGGATCTGCGCGGGCGTACGCAGCCGGGCGGGCAGGATCAGTCCGGTGACGCAGCCGAGGCGCGGGTCGGCGGCGAAGGGCGCGGCCAGCGAGGAGAGCCATTGCCCGTCCGCGACCACGTCGTCGTCGGTGAACGCCAGAATCGTTCCGTCGGCCACCGCGACGCCCCGGTTGTGCGCGGCGGCGAGCCCCGGCACGGGCTCACGGACGTAACGCACTCCCCGTGCCGCGTAGCCGCTCTCGACGAGCTCGCGGGTCTGGGCGGTGACGGGGTTGTTGTCGACGACAACGATCTCGTAGTCGGGATGGTCCTGCACGAGCAGCGAGTCCAGCGCGCGGGCGAGCTGCCCGGCCCGCTCACGGGTGGCGACGACGACGGTGGCGCGGGGCAGCCGCGCGGGGTCCGGGGCCGGGGACCGGCCGCCAGGCCCGGCCGTCTGCTCCCCGGCCACCGGTATCTCGTCTGCCACCGCCCGGTCCTCCGGGACATGCCCCGCCAGCTGTTTACGGGCCGCCGCCGCCAGCACCTCCGCCGCGTCCTCGCCCGCCCTGACCCGCCCGATCACCGTGCCGACCGGGCGCCCCCGCAACCGTACGAGGACGTACACCTCGCCATGGGCGATCGGCGGACCGCCGGGTGCGGGCGTCAGCGAGAGCACCCCGCCGTCGAGCCCGTCGAGGTCCAACTCGCCGACGCCGATGCCCCCGTGGACACCGTGCTCCCGGACGATCTCCTCGGCCTCCGGCAGGCAGGGCGCGTGTGCTCTGTGTGCGGTACTGCGACGTGACATGCGACTCCCCCGTGATCCTCCGGGCGGTGCGGGTGGTGCGATGACGGGGCTAGTGCCCGCGCCGCAGGCGTCCCGCCTGCTTCAGCGTGCGCTGGGCGAGAGCCGCGAGCCCCGGCCTCGCGCGGACGAAGGCGTGCGCGCGGCGGGACGGCTCGCGGCCGAGCCGGTGCAGCGCGGCGCCCGCGCCCGGCCGCACCGCGGCGCCCTCGTGCACCGGGATCTCCCCGGTCTTCAGCGCGTCCTTGTACTCGGCGGCCCCCCGCCCCAGATCCAGCATGCCGATCCCGGCCCAGGCCGCCGCCTCGGCGATGCGCAGATGCAGCACGAGCCCGGGCGAGTACTTGGCGAACTCCGGGTCGTACGACGGGAACCAGCAGGACAGCACCGTGCGCGAGCGCAGTCCGAAGTGCGCGGCGACAGGCCGGTCGGCGGCGTACAGGACGGACAGGACGCCGGCGCAGCCGGGCGCGTCGGTGTGCGCGAGACAGCGCACCAGGGTGCTGATCCACTCCTGCGCGAACCGGTCGCGGCGGCCGGTGCGGCGGTACTGCGCGGACTTCCACTCCATCAGCTGCCGCAGCGCACGCGGATCCCGCTCGTCGAAGACGAACCGCAGATCGCCCGCCTGCCGCCCGAGCCTGCGCTCCTTGGCGGTGGTGGTCCTGAAGAACTTGGGCGAGCGGACGCGCAGACCGCTCTCGTACGCCTCGTACCCCGCGCCGACGTCGACCACGAACGACGGATACGCGGCGGCCGCGTCCGGCACGAACAGCCTCTGCCCCGCCTCCAGATTGTCGAACTCCCAGGCGGAGAGGGAGCAGGCCCGCAGCAACTCCCTTGCTTCCATGGCGAGTTCGGGCCGGGCGACGATCCCCTGACAGTCCGAGACGCCGAATCCGATGGCCCGTCCCCGCCCCAGCGCGCCCTTCTCGAAGGGGAAGAACGCGGCGGGTTCACCGTCCTCGTGGACCACGGCCACCCTCGCCGAGTGGCGGACGTGCGCCACGGCGAGGGTGAACTCGGGCTCCATGAAAGGGTTCGCGGGCGCGCCCGACTTCGCCCGTATGTCGCGCCATATCTCCAGCTCGCCGGCGTTCAGCTCGCCGGGTCTCACGACCCTGATACGGCCACCGCGTCCACCGCTCAACTCGACCCCCCGGTCTCCCCCTGAGCACGCTGCCAAGGAAGGTACCGGTCGAAATGTCGGGACGATAGGGAGGAACCCGCTCTTGTGACCGTACGGTGAAGATGGCGGGCGGGGTCCGTTCTAGGGTTCGAGCGCGGCCGTCACGGCGGCCTCCGCGTGGAGGCGTGTGGTGGGGAACACCGGTACCGGACTGTGTTCCTGACGGATCAACAGCTCGATCTCCGTGCACCCGAGGATGACGCCCTCGGCCCCTTCGCCGACGAGCGCCGCGATGACGTCCTGGTAGGCGCGCCGCGACTCGTCCTTCACCACGCCGAGGCACAGCTCCTCGTAGATGACGCGGTGCACCAGCGCGCGCCCTGCCTCGTCCGGGGTGAGGACGTCGAGGCCGTGGGCGCGCAGGCGGTCGCGGTAGAAGTCCTGCTCCATGGTGAAGGCGGTGCCGAGCAGACCGACGCGCCGGATGCCCCGGTCCCGTACGGCCTGCGCCGTGGCGTCGCCGAGGTGGAGGAGCGGCACGGAGACGGCGGCCGCGACCTGGTCGGCGACCTTGTGCATGGTGTTGGTGCAGATGAGGACGAGATCGGCACCGGCCGCCTCGACGCCCTTGGCGACCTGCGCCAGGATCTCCCCGGCCCGCTCCCACTCCCCGGCGCTCTGCAGTTCCTCGATCTCGGCGAAGTCGACGGAGTGCAGTACGCAGCGGGCCGAGTGCAGTCCGCCGAGCCGTTCGCGTACCAGCTCGTTGAGAAGTCGGTAGTACTCCGCGCTGGACTCCCAGCTCATGCCGCCGATCAGGCCGATGGTCTTCATCGGCCCACTCTAAGCGTGCGACTCATGAGTGCCTGCGGCACGATAACGATCAGTACCCGATGAGGAGATCACCATGACCGGAACCATCGCCGTCACCGGAGCCGGTGGGGCCATCGGCGGGCGGGTGGCCCGGCGGCTCGCCGATCAGGGGGTGGCGTCCCGGCTGCTCGGGCGCAACCCCGCGCGGCTGCCGGAGCTGCCCGGCGCGGTGAAGGCGCCGCCCGCCGCGTACGGGGACGGCCCGGCGATGCGGGAGGCGCTGGCCGGGGCCGACACGCTTTTCCTGGTGTCGGCGCACGAGGCGCCCGACCGGGTGCGCGACCATGTCACGGCGGTGGACGCGGCCGTCGCCGCCGGTGTCCCGCGCATCGTGTACGTGTCGTTTCTGGGCGCCGCCCCCGACGCCACCTTCACCTTCGCCCGCGACCACTGGCACACCGAGCAGCACATCCGCGCCTCGGGCCTCGCGTACACGTTCCTGCGGGACAGCCTCTATCTCGCCGGGATCGCCGCGATGGCCGGGGCGGACGGGGTGATCCGGGGCCCGGCCGGGGACGGGCGGGTCGGGGCCGTGGCGCACAAGGACATCGCGGACGTGGCCACCGCAGTCCTGCTCGGCGACGCCTCCGAGCACGCCGGGGCCACCTACGACATCACCGGCCCCGAGGCCTTCACCCTCGCCGACGCGGCGCGCGAGCTGAGCCGGGTGTCGGGCCGGGAGATCACGTACGCGGCCGAGACCCGCGAGGAGGCGTTCGCCTCACGCGCGGGCTACGGCGCCGAGCACTGGGAGGTCACCGGCTGGGTGAGCTCGTACGAGGCGATCGCGACCGGCGAGATGGCGGCCGTCTCGGACATCGTGCCCCGGCTGACCGGCCACAAGGCGCAGTCGTTCGCGGAGTACCTGGACACCCACCCCAGGAGCTACGCGCACTTGACTCCCTGACGCCAGACGTCCCTGATCAGCGGCACGCCCGGCCGGTAGGCGAGGTGGACGTGGCTGGGCGCGTCGAGCAGCGCGAGGTCGGCGCGGGCACCGGGCGCGATCCGGCCGACATCGGTGCGGCGCAGCGCCGCCGCGCCACCGGCGGTCGCCGCCCAGACGGCCTCGTCCGGGGTCATCCCCATGTCCCGTACCGCGAGCGCGATGCAGAACGGCATGGAGCTGGTGAAGGACGAGCCCGGGTTGCAGTCGGTGGAGAGCGCGACGGTCACGCCCGCGTCGAGCAGCCGCCGGGCGTTCGGCCACTGCGCGCGCGTGGAGAACTCGGCGCCCGGCAGCAGCGTCGCCACCGTCCGGCCGTTCGCCAGCGCGTCGACGTCGGCGTCGGTGAGGTGCGTGCAGTGGTCGGCGCTGGCCGCCTCCAGCTCGACGGCGAGCTGGACGCCGGGGCCGTAGGTGAGCTGGTTGGCGTGGACGCGGGGGGTGAGCCCCTTGGCCTGACCGGCGAGGAGGACGGCCCGGGCCTGGTCCCCGTCGAACGCCCCCTTCTCGCAGAACACATCGACCCAACGGGCGTACGGGGCACAGGCGTCGAGCATCTCGCCGGTGACGAGCTCGACGTATCCGGCGGGGTCGTCGGCGTATTCGGGGCCCACGATGTGAGCCCCGAGATAGGTCACCTCATCGGTGTGCTGGGCGGCGATGCGCAGGGCGCGGGCTTCGTCTTCGACGGTGAGCCCGTACCCGGACTTGGTCTCGAAGGTGGTCGTGCCCTGCCGCAGGGCCTCGCCGATATACCGCGCGACGTTGGCGCTCAGCTGTTCATCGGTGGCGGCGCGGGTGGCGGCGACGGTGGTCCGGATCCCGCCCGCCTTGTACGCCTGGCCCGACATCCGGGCGTTGAACTCCTGGGTGCGGTCGCCGGCGAACACGAGGTGGGAGTGGGAGTCGACGAAGCCGGGGATCGCGGCGTGGCCGGTCGCGTCGTGGCGGTGGTCGGCGTCCGGCGCGTCCTCGGCGCGGCCGACCCAGGCGACGACGTTCCCGTCGATGACGACGGCGGCGTCCTCGATCTGACCGAGGGGGCCTTTGCCGAGGGCGGGGTCGTTGGTGACGAGGGTGGTGATGTTGGTGATGAGGGTGCTGGTGGTCATGGGTTCCTCTCGATGGTTTTTCCCCACCCCGCCCCTTCCCGAAAGCCTCCGGCGGGTGTCGTTCGTCTGCGGGCCGGTGGGGGCTGGTCACGCAGTTCCCCGCGCCCCTTGGGTAGTTAGGGGCGCGGGGCTGTGTCGATTTGCGGCTCCGCCGCGTGGGCGCGAGCAACCCGGCACGGTCCGCAGACAAACGGGGTGCAGGGGCCGCAGGCCCCGCCCGGGGTCCGGGGCGGAGCCCCGGGAAACCTTCCTCCACCCCCCACCCACCCCCGGAGGGTTTAGGGAAGGGGTGGGGTGGGGGCCGCTCCCGGAGGGGTTCGGGAACGCGGGGTGGGGGTCACTCCCGTAGGGACGCGATTGCTTCCGTCAAGGCTGATGCCGCGTCCGGGATCGTCGTGTGGACGCCGTCGCGGACCACGGGGCGGCCCGCGACCACCGTGTGGCGGACGTCCGCCGACGACGCCGCGTACACCGCGGTCTCCGCGCCCAGCCGAGCCACCGGCCCCGCCGTACGGACGGAGTCGAGCGCGACCGTCACGAAGTCGGCACGGGCCCCGACTTCGAGACGACCAGCGTCGCTCCAGCCCAGCGCCGCATGCCCGGACGGCGACGCCGCGCGCAGCAGCTGCGCGGCAGTCCAGTGCCCCCGCGTACGCGTCCGCAGCCGCTCGTTCAGCTCCATCGCCCGCGCCTCTTCGAACAGGTCGATCACCGCGTGGCTGTCGCTGCCCAGCGAGAGAGGGGATCCGGCGCGCTCCAGCTCCACCGCCGGACCGATGCCGTCCGCGAGGTCGCGTTCCGTCGTGGGGCACATGCACGTGCCCGTCGCCGACGACCCGATCAGCGCGATGTCCTCATCCGTCAGATGAGTGTTGTGCACGCCCGTCGTCCGCTCCCCCAGCACCCCGTGGTCCGCGAGCAGCCGCGTCGGCGTGCACCCGTGCGCGGCCAGACACGCCTCGTTCTCGGCGACCTGCTCGGAGAGGTGGACGTGCAGCGGCGCCCCCCGCTCGCGCGCCCACTCGACGACCGTGCCCAACTGGTCGGCGGGCACGGCCCGTACGGAGTGGATCGCCGCTCCCAGACGTACGCCGTCACGCGGTTTCAGCAGCGCGGCCCGCTCCGCCCACGCCTCGGCGTTCCCGTCCGAGAAGCGCAGCTGGTGGGTGGAGGGCGCCTCGCCGAAGCCCGACGACAGATACGCCGTGTCAAGGAGCGTGATGCGGATCCCGGCCTCCTGCGCGGCCGAGATCAGCGCCTCGCCCATCGCGTTGGGGTCGTCGTAGGGCGTGCCGCCGGGCGCGTGGTGCAGATAGTGGAACTCGCCCACGGCCGTGATCCCGGCCAGCGCCATCTCCGCGTACACCCCGCGCGCCAGCGCGTAGTACGACTCCGGGGTCAGCCGGGACGCGATCGTGTACATGACCTCGCGCCAGGTCCAGAAGGTGCCCGAGCCGACCTGGACGGTGCCGCGCAGGGCCCGGTGGAAGGCGTGCGAGTGGGCGTTGGCGAGGCCGGGCAGGGTGAGGCCGCGCAGGGCCTCGGCGCCGGGGGGCGGCGCCTCGACTCCCTTGCGTACGACGGAGATCCGCCCGTCCGCGACCTCCACCAGCACACCCGGTTCGACCTCGGGGTCGAGCCAGGCGTGCTCCAGCCAGTACGACGTCACCTGCACGCCAGGCCCTCCAGAACATCGGCGAGTGCGATCACCCCGGCGACGCAGTCGTCCTCGCCGGCGTACTCGGCCGGGGAGTGCGAGACGCCGGTGGGGTTGCGTACGAACAGCATGGCGGTCGGGATCGTCCCGGAGAGGATCCCGGCGTCGTGTCCCGCGCCCGTGCCGAGGACGGGGGTGTGCCCGCCGAGGATCTTGCCCAGCTCGTCGCGCAGGGCGTGCTCGAACTCGACGACGGGCGTGAACGACTCCCGTACGACGGTCAGGTCCACACCGTCCCGCTCGGCCCTCTCCTTGGCGGCCTGCTCGATCGCCGTGACGACGGTGTCGAGGGTCGCCTGGTCGGCGGCGCGCGAGTCCAGCCAGCCGCGTACAAGGGACGGGATGGCGTTGACGCCGTTCGGCTCGCAGGAGATCTTGCCGAAGGTGGCGACCGCGCCCGCGAGTTCGGCCTCGCGGCGGGCGGCGAGGACGGTCTCGGCGTACGTGAGCATCGGGTCGCGCCGGTCCACCAGGCGGGTGGTGCCCGCGTGGTTGGCCTCGCCCGCGAAGTCGAACCGCCAGCGGCCGTGCGGCCAGATCGCCGAGGCGATGCCGACGGCGTCGCCGCTCAGGTCGAGCGCGCGGCCCTGTTCGACGTGGAGCTCGACGAACGCGCCGATGCGGGCGAGGCGTTCGTGGTCCGGCCCGATGGCGTCCGGGTCGTATCCGGCCCGCTCCATCGCCTGCGGCAGGCTGACCCCGTCGGCGTCGCGCAGCCGGTGCGCGGCCTCGACGGTGAGCTGCCCCGAGGTGAGCCGCGATCCGACGCAGGCGAGGCCGAACCTTGCGCCCTCCTCGTCGCCGAAGTTGACGATGGCGAGGGGGCGGGTGAGTACGACCCCGCGCCGCCGGAGCTCATCGAGGGCGGCGAACGACGACACGACGCCGAGGGGCCCGTCAAAAGCCCCGCCATCGGGCACGGAGTCGAGATGCGACCCCGTGACGACGGCGTCCCCGGCGGCCGGGTCCCCGTCCCAGGCCCACTGGTTCCCGTTCCGGTCCAGCTCGTACGTCAGCCCCCGCGCCTCGGCCTGCGCCCGGAACCACGCGCGGCACTCGGCATCGGCGCCGGTCCACGCGAACCGCCGATACCCACGGGTGTCGGCGTCCCGCCCGATGGGGGCGAGGTCCCGCCACATGTCGTGGAACGAGGGAGATTCCCCCACCCCGCCCCTTCCCGAAACGCTCCGCGGGTGGGTGGGGGTGGGGGTAGGTGGGTTCTCCCGGGGGCTACGCCCCCGGACCCCCGGCGGGGCCTGCGGCCCCTGCACCCCGCTTTGAGGGGCGCGGGGAACTGCGCGACCAGCCCCCACCGGCATGGAGCCGACCGACGAGCCGGGGACGGGGTCACCCGGGGTCGACGGGGTGCCCCCCGTCACGCGTCACCCTCCCGCATGGGGACCCGTACCGACCGCTCGTCCGCGACCGACTCCGCGATGTCGTACCCCGCGTCGACATGCCGGATCACGCCCATCCCCGGGTCGTTCGTCAGGACGCGCCGGATCTTCTCGCCCGCGAGCGCCGTACCGTCCGCCACAGTGACCTGGCCCGCGTGGATGGAGCGGCCCATGCCGACGCCGCCGCCGTGGTGGATGGAGACCCAGGACGCGCCGGAGGCGACGTTGACCATGGCGTTCAGGAGCGGCCAGTCGGCGATCGCGTCGGAGCCGTCGAGCATCGCCTCGGTCTCGCGGTACGGGGACGCCACCGAGCCGCAGTCGAGGTGGTCGCGGCCGATGGCCAGCGGGGCCGCGAGCTCGCCCGACGCCACCATGTCGTTGAAGCGCTCGCCCGCCTTGTCCCGCTCGCCGTAACCCAGCCAGCAGATACGCGCCGGAAGCCCCTGGAAGTGGACGCGCTCGCCCGCCATCTTGATCCAGCGGTGCAGCGACTCGTTCTCCGGGAACAGCTCCAGCATCGCCTTGTCCGTCTTGGCGATGTCCGACGCCTCACCGGAAAGCGCCGCCCAGCGGAACGGGCCCTTGCCCTCGCAGAACAGCGGACGGATGTACGCCGGGACGAAGCCGGGGAACGCGAACGCCCGGTCGTAGCCCGCCAGTTGGGCCTCGCCGCGGATCGAGTTGCCGTAGTCGAAGACCTCGGCACCGGCGTCCATGAAGCCGACCATGGCCTCCACGTGCCGCGCCATGGACTCACGGGCACGGGTGGTGAAGCCCGCCGGGTCCTTCGCCGCGTACGACGCCATGTCGTCGAAGTCGACGCCCACCGGCAGATACGACAGCGGGTCGTGCGCCGACGTCTGGTCGGTGACGATGTCGATCGGCGCGCTCTCGGCCAGCATGCGCGGCAGCAGCTCCGCCGCGTTGCCGAGCAGGCCGATGGAGAGCGGCTTGCGCTGGTCGCGGGCCTCGACCGCCAGCTGGAGCGCGTGCTCCACGGAGTCGGCCTTCACGTCCAGGTAGCGGTGCTCGATACGGCGCTCGATGGCGCGCGGGTCGACGTCGATACAGATCGCGACGCCGTCGTTCATCGTCACGGCGAGCGGCTGGGCGCCGCCCATGCCGCCCAGACCGGCGGTCAGCGTGATCGTCCCGGCCAGCGTGCCGCCGAACTTCTTCGCCGCGACGGCCGCGAACGTCTCGTACGTGCCCTGGAGGATGCCCTGCGTACCGATGTAGATCCAGGAACCGGCCGTCATCTGGCCGTACATGGTCAGACCCAGCGCCTCCAGGCGCCGGAACTCCTCCCAGTTCGCCCAGTCGCCGACGAGGTTGGAGTTGGCGATGAGGACGCGCGGGGCCCACTCGTGGGTCTGCATCACTCCGACCGGGCGGCCGGACTGGACCAGCATGGTCTCGTCCTGCTTGAGGGTGCGCAGCGTACGCACCATCGCGTCGAAGGAGCGCCAGTCGCGCGCCGCCTTGCCGGTGCCGCCGTAGACGACGAGCTTGTCGGGGTGCTCGGCGACCTCGGGGTCGAGGTTGTTCTGGAGCATCCTCAGGGCGGCTTCCTGCTGCCATCCCAGGGCACTCAGTTCCGTACCGCGCGGTGCCCGTACGGGGCGGGGTCCTGACATGGCGAGGCCTCCTCACGACGTGACTCAGATATTCACATCCTCGCTGGCTGAATAGAACTAGTCAATACATCGGTACGTCTGCGCGTCGGCGCACCCGGTGATTGGCTTGATCCCATGACGGACATGCCCATGACCGGCACGGACGCGGCGGCGCGGCGCGAGCAGGCGGTGCGGGCGGCCGTGGAACAGGGCGCGGTCGGCCCCGGGGCGCCGCTCGCGGCCCTGCTCGACGTCACCGGCATCCGGGCGAGCGCGGCCGCGCTGACCTCGGCGTTCGCGGCCGTGACGACCGCGCCCGTGCTGCACGCGTTCGCCGTCAAGGCGTGCCCGCTGGTGCCGGTCCTGCGGCTGCTGTCCGCGCAGGGGCTCGGCGCCGAGGTCGCCAGCCCCGGCGAGCTGGCGCTGGCCCGCGCCGCCGGGGTCGGCCCCGACCGTACGGTCCTCGACTCCCCCGCCAAGACCCCCGCCGAGCTGCGCGAGGCCCTCGCCCTCGGCATCGCGGTCAACGCCGACAACCCGCAGGAACTGGCCCGCCTCGACGCGCTCGTGGCCGCCGCCCCGACCGCCTCGCCGCTCGGCCTGCGGATCAACCCGCAGCTGGGCGCGGGGTCCATCGACGCCCTGTCGACGGCGACGGCCACGTCGAAGTTCGGCGTCGCGCTACGGGACGAGGGGGCCCGCGAGTGGATCGTGCGGGCGTACGCGGACCGCCCCTGGCTGACCCGTCTGCACACCCACTCCGGCTCGCAGGGCGTGCCGCTGTCGCTCATGGCGGAGGGCGTACGGGTGGTCTTCGAGCTCGCCGAGGAGATCAACGCGCGCGTGGGCCGCCGCCAGATCGACACGCTCGACATCGGCGGCGGGCTGCCGGTCAACTTCCGCTCGGACGAGGAGACGCCCACGTACGAGGAGTACGCACGGCTGCTCGGCGAGCGCGTCCCCGGTCTGTTCGACGGGTCGTACGCGCTGGTCACCGAGTTCGGCCGGGCGCTGCTCGCCAAGCACGGGACGGTGCTCGCGCGCGTGGAGTACGCGAAGACGTCCGGGGGCCGTCCTGTCGCGGTCACCCACGCGGGCGTGCAGATCGCGGCCCGTACCGTGTACGCGCCCGCCTCGTGGCCGCTGCGGATCGCCGCGTACGACCCGAAGGGCCGCCCCAAGTCCGGCCCGCCCGTCGTCCAGGACGTGGCCGGTCCGGCGTGCTTCGCGGGGGACCTGCTGGCGCGCGAGCGGGCGCTGCCGTTGCTGGAGCAGGGCGATTATGTGGCCGTGCTCGACACGGGCGCGTACTACTTCGCGCACCACTACGCGTACAACAGCCTTGCCAGGCCGGGGGTTTACGGCTTCACCGCGTCGGCGGAGGGTGTGCGGTTCGCGGTGGTGCGTCCGCCCCAGGCGGTGTCGGAGATCGTGGCGGAGGCCGGGGGTGCGGCCCGGGATGCGCTGCTGTTCTAGCGGATCCCCCACCCCGCCCCTTCCCGAAAGCCTCCGGCGGATGTCGTTCGTCTACGGCCCGGCGGGGGCTGATCGCGCAGTTCCCCGCGCCCCTAGGTATTGAGGGGCGCGGGGAACTGCGCGAGCAACCCAGCACGGTCCGCAGGGTTACTCCACGAACAGGCCACGCGCCGCGGCGCCCGCGTCGAAGTCCTCCAGGCGGGCCTGCGCGTCGGGGAGGTCGTCGCACATGGCCTCCAGCAGCACACGACCCAGCAGCATCGGCGCGCAGGCCGTGTCGAAGGCCAGGCCCGTGCCGACCGCCGCCGGGATCAGGAGGTCACTGAAGCGCGCCACCGGGGCGAACGCGGAGTCGGCGACCGTGACGACCGTCAGACCCGACGACCGCGCGTACGACAGCGTCTCCACGACCTCCTTCGGATGCCGCGGCAGCGCGAAGCACAGGAGCGCCGACGCCCCGGCCCGAACCGCCGCGTCGACGCGGTCGACCAGCATCGACCCGCCCTCGTCGAGCAGCCGTACATCCGGGTGCACCTTCGCCGCGAAGTACGCGAAGCCCCGCGCCTGCGACGAGGCGGCCCGGAGCCCCAGGACCGGCAGCGGGCGGGAGGCGGCGAGCAACCGGCCCGCCTGCTCCACCGGCGACGGATCGGCCAGCAGCCCCACCAGATGCCGCAGGTTCTCGATCTCCGCCTGGACCGCCTGCTGGTACTCGTTGTACCCGTCCTCGTCCCCCGAAGGGGCCGCCACCGGCGCCACCTCGCGCAGATGGCGGCGCAGGGCCGGATACCCGTCGAAGCCCAGGGCGACCGCGAAGCGGGTCACGGACGGCTGGCTGACACCGGCGAGTTCGGCGAGCTCCACACTCGACAGGAACGGCACGTCGGCGGCGCGGCGCACCATGCTGTGCGCGATCCGCCGCTGGGTCGGGGTGAGCCGGCGCCCCTCGAAGAGCTGCTGCAACCGCGCGGCAGGGCTGTCGCTCATGCCGGCCCCCTTCCTCTGTCCAGATGTGCCACACCCAGAATATTCAGTCGCCCCGCACTCTGCATGACCATATGCAGCCGGGCAAGTACGGGGGCTACCCCCACTGTGCCCGTGCCGACCGCTGCGTACCGTAAAAGCATGGAAGCCCGCGACACTGAGCTCAGGAACGGTCCGCTTCAGGACGCCGAGCTGAAGAAGGAACTCGACGCCACCCTGCACGCCCGGCGGGAGCTGGGCCCGGAGTACGAGAGCGCCCTCCTGGAGTCGTTCCTGGAGAAGGTGGAGCAGCGCGTCGACGGGACGGTGGACCGCCGGGTGCGGCGCCAGCTGGCCGAGCAGCAGATGGTGGTGGCCCGGGGCGGCCGCCCGGCCGCGCACAACGACGGCGACATCAGCTTCGGCGAGCGCTTCGGCTTCGGCATGATCTCGCTGATCCTCGCCATCCCGCTCTCCGCGATCGGCGCCGTGAACGCCGGGCTGAGCGGTCTCTTCGTCACCTGGGCCGGCATCCTCGGCGTCAACGCCGTCCACGCCACCCGCCCCTGGCCGTGGCCCCGCCGCGACCGCGGCGGCGACACGGACTGAGACCCGGACGCCTTCGTACGTAACCGAGCTCTCGTACGTACGGGAAGAAGCTGAGCGCGGGGACCGCCGCACCCCCGGTCGCCCGGGGGGCGGGACGACGGCGGTCCCCGCGAGGGACACGGTCCCGGGTCAGGGCCGGTCACCGCGTCCTGGGCGTCGGAGGTCCGGGAGCCGCTCCGGAGGTCCATGACGCCGTTGGTGGTGCCGCCGGGGTCTCCCCCGCCGACATCCACCAATGTGCCGTACCCGTGTTAAGGGGGTGCTGCGCCAACGTGTCGCGCTCGTACCAGTTCCGCGACCAACGCACCCGAAGGCGGCCCCTGCTGACGGTCCGCCGGATCAGGGGTGGGCCGGGTGCGCCGGGTGCGCGGTGGACGGCTCGGTCGCGGGCGGCAGGCGCCGCCGGCGGCGGTGCTTGAGCAGCGCCCAGGGCGCGCGGGCGCCGCTGACCTCGGTACCGGCCTCCGCCGCCGCCTCGGCCGCGGCCTTGGCGACCGGCAGGATGTCCTCGTCGCGGTCCGCCTCCAGCTGGTCGGCGTCGGGCCACAGCCCCAACGAGGCGCACAGCGTGGGCAGTACGGCCATCGCGGCCGTCGCGTAGCCCTCGGCCGAGGGGTGGTAGTTGTCCGGGCCGAACAGCTCGCGCGGGTTCGCCTCGAACTCGGGGCCGAGCAGATGGCCGAGCGACACGGTCCGGCCGCCCTGCTCCACCACCACGATCGTCTGGGCGGCGGCGAGCTGGCGCGAGACCCGGCGGGCCAGCCAGCGCAGCGGCTGGTAGACCGGCTCCACCGAGCCGAGGTCGGGGCAGGTGCCGACGACGACCTCGGCCCCGGCCGTGCGCAGCCGGCGCACCGCGCCCGCCAGATGGCGTACCGAGGTGGTGGGCGGCATCCGGTGGGTGACGTCGTTGGCGCCGATCATGATCACGCACACGTCGGGGATGCGGACCGGGTCGCCGAGCATCAGCGAGACCTGGCGGTCCAGGTCGTCCGACTGGGCGCCCGGCTGGGCCACATTGCGCAGGGTGACCATCTGCTCGGCGACCGCGGCGAGCCCGGAGGCGAGCAGCGCCCCCGGCGTCTGCCCGGCCCTCCGCACGCCCTGGCCGGCCGCCGTGGAGTCGCCCAGGATGCCCAGGCGCAGCGGGGGCGAGCCGTTGGCGTACGCGACCCCGTACAGACCGTCGGCGCTCGGCGGGTGCGGCGCGCTGCCGCCCCGCACCGAGCGCTTGGCCAGCGCCGCCTCCGCGAGCAGCACGCCGACCGCCGCGGCCCCGATCAGGCCGATGCCGCCCCCGCCGAACGCCGCCCCGGCCGCGATGCGGCGCGCCACCCGCGCCCGCGACCCGGCCGAACCGGTCAACACACTCCCAGCCACCGCCACCTCCTTGGCCACCTCCTAGGAGCCGTACATCAGCTACCTGCCCGGTGACAGGTGTCGCTCAATCACGCCGTGAGGTGAACACGCCCGCACTGTGCGCATACGCTGGCGGCACCATCACGGAGACCCCGGAGACAACGGTGCAATTCCACGACTCGATGATCAGCCTCGTCGGCAATACCCCGCTGGTGAAGCTCAACAGTGTGACCGCGGGCATCCAGGCGACCGTCCTGGCCAAGGTCGAGTACTTCAACCCCGGCGGCTCGGTCAAGGACCGTATCGCCGTGCGCATGATCGAAGCGGCGGAGCAGAGCGGCGCGCTCAAGCCGGGCGGCACCATCGTCGAGCCCACCTCGGGCAACACGGGTGTCGGTCTCGCGATCGTGGCCCAGCAGAAGGGCTACAAGTGCATCTTCGTCTGCCCGGACAAGGTGTCGCTCGACAAGATCAACGTCCTGAGGGCGTACGGGGCCGAGGTCGTCGTCTGCCCGACGGCGGTCGACCCGGAGCACCCGGACTCGTACTACAACGTCTCTGACCGCCTCGTGCGCGAGACGCCCGGCGCCTGGAAGCCGGACCAGTACAGCAACCCGAACAACCCGCGCTCGCACTACGAGACCACCGGTCCGGAGCTGTGGGAGCAGACCGACGGGAAGATCACGCACTTCGTGGCGGGCGTCGGCACCGGCGGCACCATCTCCGGCACCGGCAAGTACCTCAAGGAGGTCTCCGGCGGCTCGGTGAAGGTCGTCGGCGCGGACCCCGAGGGCTCGGTCTACAGCGGTGGCTCCGGCCGTCCGTACCTGGTCGAGGGCGTCGGCGAGGACTTCTGGCCGACGGCGTACGACCGTGAGGTGACGGACGAGATCGTCGCCGTCTCCGACAAGGACTCCTTCCAGATGACCCGCCGCCTCGCCAAGGAGGAGGGCCTGCTTGTGGGCGGCTCCTGCGGCATGGCGGTCGTGGCGGCGCTGCGGGTGGCGGAGGGCCTGGGCCCGGACGACGTGGTCGTCGTCCTGCTCCCCGACTCCGGCCGCGGCTACCTGTCCAAGATCTTCTCGGACGAGTGGATGGCCGGGCACGGCTTCCTGGAGGAGGCGGGCCCGTCCGCCCGCATCGGCGACGTCCTCGCCGACAAGGAGGGCGCGATGCCGTCCCTCGTCCACATGCACCCCGAGGAGACGGTCGGGGAGGCGATCGAGGTGCTGCGCGAGTACGGCGTCTCGCAGATGCCGATCGTGAAGCCGGGCGCGGGGCATCCGGATGTGATGGCCGCGGAGGTCATCGGCTCGGTGGTGGAGAAGGAGCTCCTGTCCGCCCTCTTCGCCCAGCGTGCCTCGCTTTCCGACCCGCTGGAGAAGCACATGAGCGCACCGCTGCCGCAGGTGGGGTCGGGTGAGCCGGTCGCCGAGCTCATGGCCGTGCTCGGCGAGGCGGACGCCGCGATCGTCCTGGTCGAGGGCAAGCCGTCGGGCGTGGTGAGCCGCCAGGACCTCTTGGCGTTCCTTGCCAAGGACACGGCGAAGTAGTTCCCGCTTCTTGGGCCCCCACCCCACCCCTTCCCGAAAGCCTCCGGCGGTCGTCGGTCGGCTGCGGGCCGGTGGGGGCTTGTCGCGCCCACGCGGCGGAGCCGCAAATGTCACAGCCCCGCGCCCCTAGGTAGTCAGGGGCGCGGGGGGCTGAGCGGGCGCTTAGAAAAGAGGTCCGCATCACACGCGTCGGGCGATGACCAATTACGTACGTACGGGTAACTTCCCAGAGAGCCAGCCCGCTTAGCCTCTGGAGCCGTGATGCCCGAAGCCGTGATCGTTTCGACCGCTCGTTCCCCCATCGGCCGCGCCTTCAAGGGCTCCCTCAAGGACGTCCGCCCGGACGACCTCACCGCCACGATCATCCAGGCCGCCCTCGCCAAGGTCCCCGAGCTGGACCCGCGCGACATCGACGACCTGATGCTCGGCTGCGGCCTCCCCGGCGGCGAGCAGGGCCACAACCTCGGCCGGATCGTGGCCGTGCAGATGGGCATGGACCACCTGCCGGGCTGCACGATCACCCGCTACTGCTCGTCCTCGCTCCAGACCTCCCGTATGGCGCTGCACGCCATCAAGGCGGGCGAGGGCGATGTCTTCATCTCCGCCGGTGTCGAGATGGTGTCGCGGTCCGTCAAGGGCAGCTCCGACGGGATGCCCGACACGCACAACCCGCTCTTCGCCGACGCCGAGGCCCGTACGGCCACCGTCGCCCAGAGCGAGGGCGCCTCCTGGCACGACCCCCGCGAGGACGGCCTGATCCCGGACGCGTACATCGCGATGGGCCAGACCGCCGAGAACCTGGCGCGGCTCAAGGGCGTCACGCGCGCGGACATGGACGAGTTCGGCGTCCGCTCGCAGAACCTCGCCGAGGCCGCCATCAAGAACGGCTTCTGGGAGCGGGAGATCACCCCGATCACCACCCCGGACGGCACGGTCGTCAGCCAGGACGACGGCCCGCGCGCCGGCGTCACCCTGGAGGGCGTCCAGGGCCTCAAGCCCGTCTTCCGCCCCGACGGCCTGGTCACCGCCGGCAACTGCTGCCCGCTCAACGACGGCGCCGCCGCGCTGGTCATCATGAGCGACACCAAGGCCCGCGAGCTCGGTCTGACCCCGCTGGCGCGGATCGTCTCCACCGGTGTCACCGGCCTGTCCCCCGAGATCATGGGCCTGGGCCCGGTCGAGGCGTCGAAGCAGGCTCTGAAGCGCGCCGGGCTCACCGTCGGCGACATCGACCTGTTCGAGATCAACGAGGCGTTCGCCGCCCAGGTGATCCCGTCGTACCGCGACCTGGAGATCCCGCTCGACAAGCTGAACGTGAACGGCGGCGCCATCGCGGTGGGCCACCCCTTCGGCATGACCGGCGCCCGGATCACCGGCACGCTCATCAACTCCCTCCAGTTCCACGACAAGCAGTTCGGTCTGGAGACGATGTGCGTCGGCGGCGGCCAGGGCATGGCCATGGTCATCGAGCGGCTGAGCTGAGCTGCAGCGGAGGGTAGGGGTCGTCCGAGGAACGAGGACGGCACCTGCCCGCAGCGGAAGCGAAGCGCGACCAAAGAAGCGAGCGCCTCAGCTGATCGAGCGGCCGAGCCGACAGCCCTGCCTGACGGCCTGTGCTGACACCTTTCAACCGCTGCGCCACCGGTTCGTGACCGAATCTCCCCCAGGATGTGACGTACGTCCCGGGGGAGAGGCATTCCCGCAGGTCACGGCGTTTCTGGGCTAAACCTCGGGCAGAAAGACCTGCCCATTTCGTGACGTAATGCACTGACAGGACGAGCGGGCCCACGACAAGCTGATGTAGGAAGTCGGGGAATCGTTTGAATCCGGGAGTAAGTCAGTGAGCGCCATGTCTCTTGCCCTGCTGCTGACCACGGCCGCTGCCACGGCCGTGGGCGCCGCTGCCCTGCACGCAGCCCATGGGCTGCGCAAGCAGGTCGTGGCGCTGCGCGCCGACCTCGCGGCCGACCGCGCACCCCTCTCCGCCACCGTGCCCCACCAGGCACGCGGCGCCGAGACCCCGCTCGCCGAGATACGCGCGGCCGTCGCCGAGGCGCTGGCCGAGGAGCGCGAGCGCGAGCTGGCCGAGGCGCGCGCGTTCTGGGCCGCGCAGGAGGCGCGGGACGCGGCGGACACCCCGTCGCTCCTGGGCGGCCTGGCGGGCCTGGGCGACGACGCCGCGCTGTTCCTGCCCCGGCAGTCCGACTTCGCCGGCCTGGAGGCCACGGAGCTGGGCGTGGAGCCGTACGAGGAGTTCCCCGAGGACTCCCCGGAGCTCGCGGCCGCCCGCCGCCGGCATCCCTCGCACCCCGACTTCGTCCCGGTCCAGACGCCCGTCGTGGCCGACCACGAGTCCACGGTCTCGCGTCTGGAGACGCTGGCCGAGACGGGTACGGCGCTGACCGACGTGCGGCCGGGGCCGCTCGGCACGCTCGATGTGTACGTGTTCGCCGACGGCACCACGCTGTGTATGACCCCGGGTCACCGGGAGACCTCCGAGCGTCTCGCCGAGGCGCTGCGCGAGGGGGAGTCGCCGGTGCTGCTGGGCGGGTCGGGGATTTCCGGTGCGTACGCTCTGACGTTCTCCTGCGGTGAGGAGAGCGTGTACATCCTCGCGGACCGGGTCATCGCGTCGCTGTAGCGTGTGTACGGGCCCGCAGGGGCTCGTGAAGGGCCTGTACGGCTGCGGACCGTGCGGGGCTGGTCGCGCCGTTCCCCGCGCCCCTAGCGGGGCCCGGAGCCGCGGCCCTGGAAAGCCCGCTGCGCGGCTTCCTCGATCAACCCCACGGCCTCGTCCAGCATCTCGGACGAGGCCGCTGTCGTGCTCCGCAGCGCCTCGGCCAAATCGCGGCCCGCTACCGAGACTTGGTCCGCGACCGCGAAGGCGCCCGCATCCGGCATCACGTGCGGCTCACAGGACGGGGTCTCCAGGCGCTGGGCCCGGGCCGACAATTCCCTGGCCAGGGCCAGGCCTTCGGCGGCGGCGCCGCGTCGCAGGCGGCTCTCGGGGGCGGCCCGCAGGCGGTCGGCGAAGCGGTCGGTCGCGGCGAGGAGCGGGGTCACATCTAGCACGCCGCGACCCTACGCGCCGCTCCGGGACTGTTGCCAATACGCGAACGCTCAGGCACGGTGACGTGAAGGACCCTCTCCCGCGCTCCGGGCTCCGCCCGAACGGGAGACCCCCAGGCAATGCGTCCGGAGGCGCCGATGTCCCAAGTCTTCTCCGAAGAAACCCATCGCAACCTGCTCTCCCGCATCCCCCATTGCACCGGTCGTGAAGTCTCCGACTGGCTCCGCACCGTCGACGAAGGCCCTTCCCTCGTACGGTTCGAGGAGAAGGTCAGCTGGCTAAGGAGCGAGCACGATCTCGCGTACGGCCACGCCAAGGCGATCATCCACGAGTACGACCTGCGGCGGGCCGCGCGCCGCCTGCTCTAGGAGAGGTAGGAATCCCCCGTACCCGAAGGCCGACGACCACAAGGCCGACGCGAAGGGGCCCGCCCGGCGACTGCCGGACGGGCCCCTTCGCGCTTGGCTGAGCGGGCGTCAGTCGTCGCCCTGGAGGATCGCCACCAGACGCAGCATCTCCAGGTAGATCCAGACCAGCGACATCGTCAGACCGAACGCGGCCAGCCACGACTCCTCGCGCGGGGCGCCGTAGGTGATGCCGTCCTCGATCTGCTTGAAGTCGAGCGTCAGGAAGAAGCAGCCGATCAGGATGGCGAGCACGCCGACCGCGAAGCCGAGCGGGCCGAAGCTGCGCAGGCCCCCGCCGCTGGCACCGCCGAAGGCGACCACCAGCAGGTTGACCATCGTCACCACGACGAACGCGATGGCGATGGTCATACCGATACGGGCGTAGCGCGCGGTCACGCGGACCCAGCGCTGCTTGTACGCGAACAGCGTGGCGCCGGAGACCGCCAGCGTGCCGAGCACGGCCTGGAACGGGGCGCCGGACCAGCGCTCGTTGTACATCTCGCTGATGACGCCGAGGAAGACACCCTCGAACGCGGCATAGCCGATGATCAGCGCCGGGACGGGCTTCGCCTTGAAGTTCTGGATCATCGCGAGGACGAACGCCACGAGCGCCGCGCCGACCGCCAGCCCGTAGCTGGTCGTCGAGACCGGCAGCAGGGCCCAGGCGAGCACCGCGCCGAGCGCGACGACGCCGAGCGTGATGGCGGTGCGCGAGACGACGTCGTCCATCGTCATCACGTTGCCGCGGGCCGGGGCCTGCGGGGCGCCGTACTGCGTGTCCTGCTGCGCGTAGGGGTTCGTCGCGTACGGGTTCGCCTGCGGCTGGCCGTACGGGGCCTGCGCGTACGGGTTGCCCCCGGCCTGCGGCGCGGTGTTGAAGCCCGCGTAGCCGTTGTCGCGGCTGAACCCCCGTCGCGAGAAGACCGGGTTGCTGCTCCTCATCTCACTCCTCCATGGCCACCGAGCGCGGCCTTGACGTCAAGGGTAATGGGAACGCAAAACATTCACCCTAGTGCTCTGGGAGGATCTTTCCGCGCCACATCCGACTCACACCAGGGTTCCACGGTCACAAGAGTGCCACGGGGGCGGGTCCCGGGTGCGGCGGAGCGCGCGGACGGCCCCGGATCCCCGGGCCGTGCCTGGCGGGACGCCCGGGACGGGAGCGGGCGGTGGGGCGCGGCGGTGGCGGGAACCTTGCGGAAGTGTTTACCCGGACGCCACCCATTCGCCGAAATACGGTACTTCCGCCCACCGAATTAACGGTTCTCTGCTTAGCTCCCCGAGGGGGCGTGAGGTGCCCGGAGCCGGACTTGAACCGGCACGGCCCGAGGGCCAGCGAGGTTTAAGCTCGCCGTGTCTGCTTTCCACCATCCGGGCTGGTCGCGCGGTTCTTACGTTCGCCCGAAGAGCCTATCCGGACGCGTCCCTCACACGGCGGAACGATGGCCGATGTTGTCTTATTTTATTGGCGTCTGAGGGTGCGTCAGGCCACCCGACGATGGCTCCGGCACATGCCGGAGGCGGTTGGCGGGCATACCGGTCAGCCGGACTGTACGTAACGGAATGACGCGAATTCGACGCCCCCGCGCGCACCCCCGCAGCGACCGGCGCCGCCGGGGGTCTCTCAGGGGTGGCGTCATACCCCAGGAGGAGGCGAGTAGTGCTCGCATAAGACTCAAGTGGGCCGGAGAACGGGCACAGGGACTGACGTTCCGGGGGTGCGACGGCATCGAGGATGGAGTAGTCCCCAGCACCGCGTCCTGACAGGAGTCCTCCGTGACCACCATCCCCACCGCACACCGCGCCACCGCGGTGGCCGCCCGCGCCACCGAGCTGTCGAAGGTCTACGGCGCGGGCGAGACCCAGGTGGTCGCGCTCGACCGGGTGTCGGTCGACTTCCGCCAGGGCGAGTTCACCGCGATCATGGGCCCCTCGGGCTCCGGCAAGTCGACGCTGATGCACTGCGTGGCCGGGCTCGACTCGTTCAGCTCCGGGTCGGTGCGCATAGGCGACACCGAGCTCGGCTCGCTCAAGGACAAGCAGCTCACCCAGCTGCGCCGGGACAAGATCGGCTTCATCTTCCAGGCGTTCAACCTGCTGCCGACGCTGACCGCGGCCGAGAACATCACGCTCCCGATGGACATCGCGGGCCGCAAGCCCAACAAGGAGTGGGTGGCCAAGGTCATCGAGATGGTCGGCCTGTCCGGGCGTCTGTCCCACCGCCCCACCCAGCTCTCCGGCGGCCAGCAGCAGCGCGTGGCCGTGGCCCGCGCGCTCGCCTCCCAGCCCGAGATCATCTTCGGTGACGAGCCGACCGGAAACCTGGACTCCCGCTCCGGCGCCGAGGTCCTGGGCTTCCTGCGCAACTCGGTGCGCGAGCTCGGCCAGACCGTGGTCATGGTCACCCACGACCCGGTCGCCGCCTCCTACGCGGACCGCGTGATCTTCCTCGCCGACGGCCGCGTGGTGGACGAGATGCTCCACCCGAGCGCCGACGGCGTGCTCGACCGCATGAAGGAGTTCGACGCGAAGGGTCGTACGAGCTGAACCACGGGCCGACCGGCCCCAGCCACCGCCCTGTTCGCACTCCCCCAGGACTGAGAAAGCCCATGTTCAAAACCGCCCTGCGCAACGTGCTGGCGCACAAGGCCAGGCTGTTGATGACCGTGCTCGCCGTGATGCTCGGCGTCGCCTTCGTCTCCGGCACGCTGGTCTTCACCGACACCCTCAAGAGCGCCTTCAAGAACCAGTCGGCCAAGAGCTACGACAACGTGGCCGTCGCCGTCACCTCGTACCACAACCGCGACGACGAGAAGCAGGACCCGGGCGTCAGCAAGCAGACCGTCGCCAAGATCGAGGCGCTCGACGGGGTCTCGTCCGTCAACGGGCGCGTCGACGGGTTCGCCGGTGTGGCCGACCAGCACGGCAAGCTGATCGGGCAGGGCTGGGCCAACAAGGGCGGCAACTTCTCGCCGAGCAAGGACGGCAAGGACCCCTCGTACACCTTCGCCGACGGCTCGGGGCCGGTCCAGGACGGCCAGATCGCCCTCGACAAGGACACCGCCGACAAGGGCAAGTACAAGGTCGGCGACCGGGTGCGGGTGGCCACCAACGGGCCGGTGAAGACGTACACCCTCTCCGGTGTCTTCACCACCGAGGACGGCGCGGTCAACGCGGGCGGCAGCCTGGTGCTGTTCGACACCAATGTCGCCCAGAAGCTGTACCTCAAGCCCGGCTTCTTCCAGAACGTCAACATCTCCGCCAAGCCCGGCGCCGACGCGACGAAGATCCTCAACGAGGTCAAGCCGCTGCTGCCGGAGCACGCCGAGGCCAAGACCGGCCAGGCGCTCGCCGACCAGGAGGCCAGCGACATCGAGCACGGCCTCAGCGCGCTGAGCCAGACGCTGCTCGCCTTCGCCGCGATCGCCCTGTTCGTCGGTGTCTTCCTGATCTCCAACACCTTCACCATGCTGGTCGCCCAGCGCACCCGTGAGCTCGCCCTGATGCGTGCCGTCGGCGCCTCGCGCTCGCAGGTGCGGCGCTCGGTGCTCGCCGAGGCGCTGGTGGTCGGCACGCTCGCCTCCACGGTCGGCTTCGGGCTCGGCCTCGGCCTCGCGGTCGGGCTGCGCTCCGGCATGGACGCCTTCGGCATCAAGCTCCCGGCCGGTTCGCTGATCGTCTCGTCGACCCCGGTCATCGCCGCGCTCGCCGTCGGCGTCCTGGTCACCCTGATCGCCGCCCTGCTGCCCGCCTGGCGCGCCGCCAAGATCCCGCCGGTGGCCGCGATGAACAGCGTGCACGGCGTCGCCACCACCAAGTCCCTGGTCGTACGGAACACCATCGGCGCGATCATCACGCTGCTCGGCGCGGGCGCGGTCCTCTCGGGTGCCGCGACCGGCAAGGACGGCAAGACCATGATCGGCCTGGGCGCCTTCCTGGCCCTGGTCGGCATCATCATCCTGATCCCGCTGCTCTCCCGCCCGGTCATCGCGCTCGTCCGCCCGGCGCTGGCCAAGATGTTCGGTGTCTCCGGCAAGCTGGCCAGCCAGAACGCGGTCCGCAACCCGCGCCGCACCGGCGCCACCGCCTCCGCGCTCGCCATCGGCCTGACCCTGGTCACCGGTCTGTCGGTGCTCGGCGTCACGCTGGGCAAGTCGATCGACAAGACGACGACGGACAACATCAAGGCCGACTACATGGTCCAGATGGCCAGCGGCGGCGACCTGGACAAGTCCGTGGTGCCGGAGCTGCGCAAGGCCGCGGGCGTCACGGCGGTCTCGCCGAAGCAGTCCTCGTACCTCAAGCTCGGCGACTCGCACCAGGAAGTCGCCGGTGTCACGCCGGGCGACATCGAGCGGGTCATGCGCCTGGAGACGGTCTCCGGCTCGCTCGCCACCCTCGGCAAGGGCCAGGTCGCCGTCGACGACGAGACCGCGACCGAGCACGACTGGAAGGTCGGCACCCGGCTGCCCGTCGAGTTCGACGACAAGAAGACGGCGCAGCTCACCGTGGGCGCGGTCTTCAAGAAGCAGGACTTCCTGTCCTCGGTCCTCGCCTCGACCACGGTCCTCGACCCGCACGAGACCCGGCCGTTCATCCGCCAGGTGTTCGTGAAGATGGACGGCGGGGCCACCAAGGCCAATGAGCAGGCGCTGGTCAACGCCCTCGGCGACAACCCGGCGATCAGCTTCATGGACCAGCAGGACATCCGCGACACGTTCGGCGGCATGATCAACACGCTGCTGAACATCATGTACGGCCTGCTCGCGATGGCGCTGCTCATCGCCGTCCTCGGGGTGGTCAACACGCTGGCCATGTCGGTCTTCGAGCGCCAGCAGGAGATCGGCATGCTGCGGGCGATCGGCCTGGACCGCCGCCGCGTCAAGCGCATGATCCGCCTGGAGGCCGTCGTCATCTCGGTCTTCGGCGCGGTGATCGGCGTGGGTCTCGGTACCTTCCTGGCCTGGGCCATCGGCCAGACCATCAAGGGCTCGGTCCCGGAGTACGCGCTGGTCATCCCGTGGGACCGGATCGCGCTCTTCCTGTTCCTCGCGGGCCTGGTGGGCGTCCTTGCCGCCCTCTGGCCGGCCCGCAGCGCCGCCCGCCTGAACATGCTGACGGCGATCAAGACGGAGTAGCAGTACGGATGGGGGAAGGGCCCGGGACGGCGTTCGTCGTCCCGGGCCCTTCGTCCTTCCCACGTCACGTACGGAGTTACGACGCAGGGCTCCCCCAACTGCGCGCCCGCAGCGGCATTCCCGAGGCGCCGCCCGCCGGGGGCTTCACGGCCAGGATCTGGTTGACGCCGATCCGGTTGCGCTCGAAGGACAGCGCGGACGCGGCCATGTAGAGCCGCCAGACGCGCGCCCGGCCGGGGCTGGTCAGCCCCGTCGCCCGCTCCCAGCCCGCCTCCAGATTGCCTACCCACTGGCGCAGGGTGAGGGCGTAGTGATCGCGGATGGCCTCCACGTCCCGCGCCTCGAACCCGGCCTCCTCCAAGGTCGACAACGTCCGCCCGAGCGGCGCCAGTTCGCCGTCGGGGAAGACGTACGCGTCGATGAACTCGTCCACGTGGTACGCCGCTTCGTCGCGCTCGGGGCGGCGGGCGATCTGGTGGTTGAGGAGCCTGCCGCCGTCCGCGAGCAGCGCGTACAGGTCGTCGGCGTACTCGCGATAGCGTTCGGAGCCGACGTGCTCGGCCATCCCGATCGACGAGATCGCGTCGTACGGCCCGTCGTCGACGTCCCGGTAGTCCTGGACGCGGATCTCGATCCGGTCGGTCAGGCCCTCCCCGGCGATGCGCTTGCGGGCGTACGCGGCCTGCTCGGCGCTGAGCGTGATGCCGACGACGTGGACGCCGTAGTGGCGGGCGGCGTGGATGGCCATCGAGCCCCAGCCGCAGCCGACGTCGAGCAGCCGCTCGCCCTCCTTGAGGCCGAGCTTGCGGCAGATCAGGTCGAGCTTGTCGCGCTGGGCGTCCTCCAGGGTGCCGCCCTCGCTCCAGTACGCGCAGGAGTAGACCATCGAGGGCCCGAGGACGAGCTCGTAGAACGCGTTGCCCACGTCGTAGTGGTGGCTGATGGCCTGCTTGTCGCGGCGTTTGGTGTGCAGGCGGCCGGTGCGGCGGCGCAGCTCCTCGGCGGGCGGGGCGGGCGGCGGCAGCGGCCCGGCGAGCCTCACCAGCTCCAGGGCGGCGGCCCGCAGCCTCGGGTCGCGTACGGGATGGACGGCGTCCTCGGGGTGGGCGCCCCGGTCCCAGAGCAGTCCGGCGATCAGGTCGAGGGCCAGGTAGAGGTCGCCCTCGATGTCGAGCTCACCGGCCACCCAGGCGCGGGCCAGGCCCAGTTCGCCCGGCCGCCACAGCAGCCGGCGCAGGGCGCGGCGGTGGCGCAGGACGAGGACCGGCGCGCCGGGGGGACCGGACTCGCTGCCGTCCCAGGCGCGGATCCGGACCGGAAGCGGCTCCCCGAGGAGCTTGTCGGCGAGAGCGGTCAGCCGCGAAGCGGCGTCGGCCATGGTCCACACCTCCGTGAAGTCGAACCCACGATTGCCCGGCACCCCGGACAACAGTGCCCCGGCCATCGGTCATCCCGCTACAGCGCCACGGGCGTACAGGACCGGCGTACAGGTGATCGGAAGCGGCCACCGGTGATCGGGCACGCCGAGGGGGTCGCCCATCGGTGGCCGGCACGCCGAAGGGGCCGCCCGCACCACGGATGGCGGACGGCCCCTTCGGGGTATTGCTCATGCGACCGAGGTCAGGAGGCCTTGGCCTTCTCCTCGACCTTCGCGGCCGGGGCCGGAGCGGGCTTGGCGGCCTCGTAGAACTCCTCGCGCGGCGTCTCCATGGCGCCGAGCGAGACGACCTCGCGCTTCAGGAACATCGCGAGGGTCCAGTCGGCGAAGACGCGGATCTTGCGGTTCCAGGTGGGCACGGCCAGACCGTGGTAGCCACGGTGCATGTACCAGGCGAGACGGCCCTTGAGCTTGATCTTCATCTTGCCCATGACGATCATCGCGACGCCCTTGTGCAGGCCGAGACCGGCGACCGCACCCTTGTTGGCGTGGCTGTACTCCTTCTGCGGGAAGCCCCGCATACCGGAGACCACGTTGTCGCCGAGGACCTTGGCCTGGCGCAGCGCGTGCTGGGCGTTCGGCGGGCACCAGGCGTTCTCGTTGCCCGCCTTGCGGCCGACGAGGTCCGGGACCTGGGCGTTGTCGCCCGCGGCCCAGATGTAGTCGGTGCCGGTGACCTGGAGGGTCGGCTGGGCGTCCACGTGGCCGCGGGGGCCGAGCGGCAGGCCGAAGCGGGCCAGGGCCGGGTTCGGCTTGACGCCGGCGGTCCACACGATGGTGTTGGAGTCGACCTCAAGGCCGTTCTTCAGCACGACGTGGCCGTCGACGCAGGAGTCCATGGAGGTCGAGAGATAGATCTCGACGCCGCGGCCCTCAAGGTGCTCCTTGCCCCAGGTGCCGAGCTGCGGCCCGACCTCGGGGAGGATCTTGTCGGCGGCGTCGACCAGGATGAAGCGCATGTCCTCGCGCTTCACGTTGGTGTAGTACTTGGCCGCGTCGCGGGCCATGTCCTCGACCTCGCCGATCGTCTCGGCACCGGCGAAGCCACCGCCGACGAAGACGAAGGTCAGCGCCTTGCGGCGGACTTCCTCGTCGGTCGTGGAGTCGGCCTTGTCCAGCTGCTCCAGGACGTGGTTGCGCAGCCCGATGGCCTCCTCGACGCCCTTCATACCGATGCCCTGCTCGGCGAGGCCGGGTATCGGGAAGGTGCGGGAGACCGCGCCGAGCGCGATCACCAGGTAGTCGAAGGGCAGCTCGTAGGCCTCGCCGACGAGCGGCGCGACCGTGGCGACCTTGCGGTCCTGGTCGATGCTGGTGACACGGCCGGTGAGCACCTCGGCTCCGCGCACGACGCGTCGCAGCGGGACGACGACGTGGCGCGGGGAGATGCTGCCTGCGGCGGCTTCGGGGAGGAAGGGCTGGTACGTCATGTACGACCGCGGGTCGACGACCGTGACGGTCGCCTCGGCGTAGCGCATCTTCTTGAGAATGCGCCGTGCCGCGTACAGGCCTACGTACCCACCGCCTACGACGAGGATTCGGGGACGCTCCGTGGTGCTCATGCCATCGAGTATCCACCCCCCTCACACCCCTCGCTCGTGCGCCCCTTCACAAGGTCTGACGAGCCCTCTGCTACACTTCGCGGCCCACGTGACCGAGGTCATGGCGTCCGGAGGGAACCACGGTGTAGTGGGGGACGTTGTTCACCCCTCCTGAACTGGCCCTCACAGTGTTGTACGGGCTAGACCACGCCCCCGCGACACACGCACGTAACACGCCAACGTTGACGCGTTCCGCGCCCTCCTGAGCCGTAAGGCCCCCATAAGAGACCTCCAGGACCCCGAAATGGCCTCCGCCAGCGGGTTTTCCTTGTGAAGAACTTCACGAACTTTCTCGGCGGGGGTGCCCCGAAGGGCCCTTCCAGGGCCGTCGAGGGGCCCACCTGGGGACTTCCGAAGCCGTACCGCCCGCCCCGGATGCTGCGGGGCGGGCTGTCACATCGCGTACGTACCTCTGCTCCGAGCCGGACGGCCTACTTCGGGAGGAGTCCGAAGACCGTCTTGCCGACAAGGTCGACCTCCGACTTCGGAGGGTCGGGGAGGGCGGCGGTAAATCCTGCCAGGGCCGCTTGTGCGGTTGCCACGGCGGAAGTTGCGACAGGGGCAGGGGCGGGTGCGGCGTGGGCTGCCGGGGTGGCCAGGGCAAGGCTGGCGGCGGCGAGTGCGGCGGATGAAATGATCTTCTTCATAGCCTGCAAACGAGCCTTCTGGGTGAAGGGCACGGGCAGAATGCCGGCCGGGGTGACAAGCACGGCACGGCAGCGCCCCCGGCGGGTGCATCCCGCCGGGGGCGCTTCGTCTCGTCCGCGTCAGCGCAGGTCAGGCCATCAAATGCCTTCTCAGGCGATCGACCAGGCGATTCCGTCGAGGATGTCGTGCTCGCTGACCACGACCTCCTCCGCGCCCGTACGGTCCATGACCGCCAGCAGGACCAGGGCGCCCGCCGCGATGACGTCGATGCGGCCCGGGTGCAGGACCGGGATCCGCTCACGGTCCGCGTGGGTGGAGGCGAGGAGGCCGGTCGTCACCTCCTTCACGCGCGCGTACGGGATGCGGGCGTGGTGGATCGCCGTGGAGTCGTACTCGGGGAGGTCGAGGGCGATCGCGGCCACCGTCGTCACCGAGCCCGCGAGGCCCACCAGGGTGCGGGGTTCGCGCAGCGGGACCGTCTCTTCGGCCAGGTCCAGGGCCGCCTCCACGTCCGCCCTTATCGCCGCGATCTGCTCCGGCGTGGCCGGGTCGCCGGGGTGGTGGCGTTCGGTCATACGGACGCAGCCGACGTCGACCGAGCGGGCCGCGCGGACGTGCCGGGAGCCGACGACGAACTCCGTGGAGCCGCCGCCGATGTCGACCACCAGGTAGTCCCCGTCGCTGTGCAGCTCCTTGGTGGCGCCGGTGAAGGAGAACTCGGCCTCCTGGTCGCCGGTGATCACCTCGGGCTCGACGCCCAGGATGTCCAGGACGCCCGCGACGAAGTCGTCGCGGTTCTCGGCGTCGCGGGACGCGGAGGTGGCCACGAAACGCAGGCGCTCGGCGCCGAGTTCCTTGATGACCGCCGCGTACTCGCGGCACGCCGCGAAGGTGCGCTCCAGGGCCTCGGGGGCGAGGCGGCCGGTGCGGTCGACGCCCTGGCCCAGGCGCACGATCGTCATCCGGCGGTCCAGCTCGGCCAGTTCACCCGTCGCCGGGTCCACGTCCGCGACCAGGAGGCGGATCGAGTTCGTGCCGCAGTCGATCGCGGCGACCCGTGTCGTCGTCACTTGTCGGACTCCCCGGGCACGCAGGGGTTCACGCACGGACCCTTCGCCCACCACTCCGGCAGCATCGCGATCGCCTCGTCGCCCAGCGGGTTCACCCCGGGCCCGGCCACCAGCGAGTGGCCGACCAGGACGTGCAGGCACTTGACCCGGTCCGGCATGCCGCCCGCGCTCGGGAAGCCCTCCAGGACCTCGATGGCGTCGCGGCGGGCGATGTAGTCCTCGTGGGCGGCGGCGTAGGCCGCGGCCAGCTCCGGGTCGGCCGCCAGACGCTCCGTCATGTCCTTCATGACGCCGTTGGCTTCCAGGGTGCCGATCGCCGACGCCGCACGCGGGCAGGTCAGGTAGTACGTCGTCGGGAACGGCGTGCCGTCGGGCAGCCGGGGGGCCGTCTCGACCACGTCCGGGTTGCCGCACGGGCAGCGGTGCGCGATCGCGCGCAGACCGCGCGGCGGGCGGCCCAGCTGCTCCTCGAACGCGGCGATGTCCGCGGCGGTCGGCTCGGTGCTCGGCGTCTGGGGCGGAGGGGTGTGCATCTGGGTTTCTGTCTCTATCTATAGCTGGCTGTCGCTGGAGTGGGTCGGGTGGGTCAGTCGGCCGGGCGGTCGGCCTTGTCCACGCCGTCCCAGAGGTTCGAGTGCCAGGCGCGGCCGGTCGCGGCCTTGCCGTCGCGGCGCTCCTTGCCGGCCGCCGGGTCGGTCACGGTGTAGCCGGTCTCGCCCGGAAACTGCATGTGCAGATGCTCGCGGGCGAGCCGCTTGATGTACGCGTCGTCCTGGAGCCGCGCCTTCTCGTCGCGCAGCCGCTCGACCTGCGCGGCCGCCTCGCGCTCCTTGCGGCGCTGCTCGGTGATGTCGCCGCGCTGCGACACGTACTGCCGCATCGGGTACGCGAGCGCCACCACCAGCGAGCACATCACCAGGGCGAGCAGCGCGGCCCGGCCGGTGAGCCGGGAGCGGCGGGCCTGGCGCTTGGTCTGGGAGCGGTAGACCCGGGCGGCCGTCTGCTCGCCCAGCACCTTGAGCCGGGCCGCCGTGGAGAACCGGTCCCGGTTGCCCTTGGCCATTCGCCCCGCTCCCCTCACGTACGTACAACGTCCCCGGACACGGTACGGGACCGCGGCCGGGGACGTACGTACGACAGGGCGGTAGGCCCATGTCAGGACTGGTCAGCCCGTCAGACGGGTCAGCCCTTGAAGCGCGGGAACGCGCTGCGGCCCGCGTACACCGCCGCGTCGTCGAGGATCTCCTCGATGCGCAGCAGCTGGTTGTACTTGGCGACGCGGTCCGAGCGGGCCGGGGCGCCGGTCTTGATCTGGCCGCAGTTCACCGCGACCGCGAGGTCGGCGATGGTGACGTCCTCGGTCTCGCCGGAGCGGTGCGACATCATGCACTTGAAGCCGTTGCGCTGGGCGAGCTCGACGGCGTCCAGGGTCTCGGTCAGCGAGCCGATCTGGTTGACCTTGACGAGCAGGGCGTTCGCGGAGCCCTCCTCGATGCCGCGGGCCAGACGCTCCGGGTTGGTGACGAACAGGTCGTCGCCGACGATCTGGACCTTGGAGCCCAGGCGCGAGGTGATGGTGTTCCAGCCGGCCCAGTCGTCCTCGTACAGCGGGTCCTCGATGGAGACCAGCGGGTACGCGGAGACGAGCTCCTCGTAGTACTCGGTCATCTCGGCGGCCGAGCGGGACTTGCCCTCGAACTCGTACTTGCCGTCCTTGTAGAACTCGGACGCGGCGACGTCGAGCGCCAGCGCGATGTCCTTGCCCGGGGTGTAGCCGGCCTCCTTGACGGCCTCAAGGATGAGGTCCAGGGCAGCGCGGTTGGACTCCAGGTTCGGGGCGAAGCCGCCCTCGTCACCGAGGCCGGTCGACAGACCCTTGTTCTTCAGGACCTTCTTGAGGGTGTGGTAGACCTCGGCACCCCAGCGAAGGGCCTCGGAGAAGGACTCCGCGCCGATCGGGGCGATCATGAACTCCTGGATGTCCACGTTGGAGTCGGCGTGCGACCCACCGTTGAGGATGTTCATCATCGGCACCGGGAGCAGGTGCGCGTTGGGGCCGCCCAGGTAGCGGAAGAGCGGCAGGTCGCTGGCCTCGGAGGCGGCGTGCGCGACGGCGAGGGAGACGCCGAGGATGGCGTTGGCGCCCAGCGAGCCCTTGTTGTCCGTGGCGTCCAGGTCGAACATCGCCTGGTCGATCAGGCGCTGCTCGGTGGCGTCGTAGCCGACGAGCTCCGGGCCGATCTGCTCGATCACGGCGAGGACGGCCTTCTCGACGCCCTTGCCCTGGTAACGGTTGGGGTCACCGTCACGCAGTTCGATGGCCTCGAAGGCACCGGTGGAGGCACCCGAGGGGACGGCGGCACGGCCGGTGCTGCCGTCGTCGAGGCCGACCTCGACCTCGACCGTGGGGTTGCCTCGGGAGTCCAGGATTTCCCGGGCTACGACGACGTCGATGGACGGCACGAGCATCTCCTTCTGGGATGTGACGCGAATACGCCGGGCCGCGTGGTCCGGCACCCCTGAGCCTAACCGTCTCCAGGGCATCGGCCAGTCCACCGACCGGCCCGTGGGACGAAACGGGGGGCAAAATGTTCCTGAACGAAACAAAGCCCCGCCGCGACGCGTACGGGGGATGACGCGTCGGGGCGGGAGTCTGTGTGGGGTCCGCCCACGGCCCGGGTTCAGCTTTCAGCTGAGCGGGCCGCTGCGCGGTCCGTGCGGGTCCGTTGTGGCTTGTCGCGCGGTTCCCCGCGCCCCTCAAATGGGCCCTTCGGGCCCTCCTAGGGGCGCGGGGCTGTATCGATTTGCGGCTCCGCCGCGTGGGCACGAGCAACCCAGCACGGTCCGCAGCCGAACCGCTCAGCTCAGGTGGAGCTGCTGACCGGGGAAGATCAGGTTCGCGTCCTTCACGACGTCCTTGTTCAGCTCGAACAGCTTCTGCCAGCCGCCCTTGACGCCGTGCGCGTCCGCGATGGAGCCGAGGGTGTCGCCGGACACGACCTTGTACTCGCCGTCGCCCGTCTTGACCGGCGCCGGGCGGGACTCGCCACGGGACGCGGGGGCCGACTCGCGCTGCGGGGCCGGTGCGGCCTTCGGCGCGGCCTTCTTCGGGGCGGCCTTCGGAGCCGCCTGCTTCGAAGAAGAGGACGAGCCCGACGTGTCGACGTTCGGGGACGCGCCACCGGACGTCAGGTTGCCCGCGCCCGCGCAGCCCCAGGCGCCCGGACCCTGCATCGCGAGCAGCTTCTCGGCGGTGGCTATCTGCTGGCCCTTGGTGGCCAGGTCGGCGCGCGAGGCGTACTGGGTGCCGCCGGCGGCCGCCCAGGAGGACTGCGAGAACTGCAGGCCGCCGTAGTAGCCGTTGCCGGTGTTGATGGACCAGTTGCCGCCGGACTCGCACTGGGCGACCGCGTCCCAGGTGGCGACGGAGGCGGCGGAGGCCGAGCCGGTCGCCATCAGCGGGGCGGCGACGGCCGCGCCGGTGACACCGGCGAGCGTGGCGATACGGGTGGCCTTGCTGGGGCGACGGTGCTTGCCCTTGCCGGAAAGCAGCATGGAGTGTCTCCTCACCGACGCCTGCGAGGTGAGCTGTCGGGTTCGGGCGAGTGAGTGGCCCGGTCGCGCCTTTCGGCACGTCTTCACCCCAAGCCGGTCCATGGCCGTCTCGTACGTCGCGCCGTATGGCGTGCGTCCTTCAACGGCCGGGCCCGGCACTTACCTTGGGTCCCCCGCTCCTGCCTACGGCGCGTCAAGCGTCGACTGTTCCCCCGCGACCGACGGCAGGATTCGGCGTTTCCGGTCGGAGGGGCTCGTGGTGACGAGCGCTCCGACCGTAAACACACCAACCCCCGATGTTCAAAGGGGCACATCGGGGAGAAATCGCCCGCGGCCACCCTTCCGTATCGCCTGTTTCCGCAGGTGAGGGGCGTCCCGTACGTACCGGACGTACGGGGCACACCAGTTGGCGGAAAGAGACTCATGTCTCACTTGCGCAGAAGTGGACATACGCCCCTGAACTACCCGTGAGTGATGGTCGGGTTGTCCGTCTTTGTCGGGTTCAGGTCAAGGCTCTGGCCGGGCAGGATGAGGTCCGGGTCGGAGCCGATCGTCTTCTGGTTCGCCTTGTAGAGCGCCGACCAGCCGCCCTCGACCTTGTGCGAGCGCGAGATGTCCCACAGGCTGTCGCCGGCGCGGACGGTGTAGTCGCCGGGCGCCGTCGTGGCGTCGCCCGCCGTACGTGAGTCGGCGTCACCTCGCGAGGCGCGGGGCTGCGACTCATGGGTGTCGTCCGTGGTGCCCGGGACGGTGGTCGCGGGCGCGCCGGTCTCGGCCGGGTCGGGAGCGCCGCGGTGCTTGCCGGGCGTCGAGCCGGAGGGCGTGGTGGGCGCCGGGGTCTTCTTGGCGGGCGCGGACGGCGTCGAGCCCGTCTTGCCGTCCTTGTCCGTCGACGGGGTCGTGGACGGCTTCGGCGCGGTGGAGGCGGAGTCGGAGGGCGTGCTCGGCGCCGGAGTCTTCTTCGCGGGCGCGGACGGCGTCGCGTCGTCGTCCGGGGTCGTGGGCGCCGGGGAGGGCGTCGCGCCCGGGTCGACGGCCGGCGTACCGCCGCCGCTGGTGAGCCCGGAGACCTCGGTGCAGCTGGTGAACGCCTTCGGGCCCTTGGCCGCGAGCACCTTCTCGCCGATGGCTATCTGCTGCGCGCGGCTGGCCATGTCGGGCCGCTCGGCGTACGCGGTGCCGCCGTACGTCTCCCAGGTCTCCTGCGAGAGCTGGAGCCCGCCATACAGGCCGTTGCCGAAGTCGGCGCTCCACGAGCCACCGCTCTCGCACTCGGCGACCCGGTCCCAGGTAGTCGCCGAGGCCGCGTTCGCGCCGCTGGCCGCGAAGAGCGGCAGCGCGAGGGCGGAGCCCGTCACCCCTGCCGCGACGACGAGGGCGGGAGCCTGGCGAGGTCGTCGGTGACGTCCGTTCCCGGAGCGCATGCTGTGGCCTTCCGTGTGACTACGTCGGTGACTGCGGAGCCGGTTGGTGAACCGGTTGCCGAGTCGAGGGGTGAACGTAGCCCTACTCGAACGCTTGTCACAAGTCGATGCACCCGCGATAACGCGAAAGTCACAGTTTTGACGGACCGTCAGGTTACCGGCGGTGCGACGGGGGTGTGAACTCGACCGGGAGTGTGCGCAGTCCGCGCATGATGAGTCCGCCGCGCCAGCGCAAATCGGCAGGATCCGCCCCTAGCTGCAGGTCAGGAAGGCGCCGCAGCAACGTCGCGAGCGCCGCCTTCGCCTCAAGCCGGGCCAGCGGCGCACCCAGGCAGTAGTGGATGCCGTGCCCGTATCCGAGGTGCTGGTTGTCGCGGCGGCCGAGGTCGAGCCTGTCCGGATCCTCGAACCGGTCCGGGTCGCGGTCGGCGGAGGCGAGGACGACGAGCACCGGGTCGCCCGCCGCGATGTCCTGGCCGCCGATCCGCAGCGGACTCGTGGCGAACCGCCAGGTGGCGAGCTCCACCGGGCCGTCATAGCGCAGCAGTTCCTCGACGCCGGTGTCCAGCAGGTCCGACTCGCCCGCCGCGAGCGAGGCTTGCAGCCGCTCGCGCTGGTCGGGGTTGCGCAGCAGCGCGTACATCCCGTTGCCGATGAGGTTCACGGTCGTCTCGAAACCGGCGAACAGGAGGATGAAGGCCATCGCGGCGGCCTCGTTCTCGGTGAGGTGCTCGCCGTGGTCGCTCGCCCGGATCAGACCCGAGATGAGGTCGTCGCCGGGATTCTCCCTTTTACGGTGGATGAGTTCCAGCAGATAGCCGCGCATCTTCTTCACCGAGCGGGCGACACCGCCGCGCGGGCCCCCGCCGTGGCGGATCATCATGCCCGCCCAGTCGCGGAAGTCGTCCTGGTCCTCGCGGGGCACGCCGAGCAGGTCGCAGATCGCGTAGATGGGGAGCGGGAACGCGAACTCATGGATGAGGTCGGCCTCCCCCTTCTCCGCGAACCGGCCGATCAGACCATCCGTCAGTTCCTGTACCCGGGGCGCGAATTCGGCGACCGTACGGGGAGTGAACGCCTTCGACACGAGGCGGCGCAGCCGGGTGTGGTCCGGCGGGTCGATGTTCAGCAGATGGGTCATCAGGTCGGCCTTGCGCTCGCCCGGGATGCCCGTCTTGCCCTTGGCGTGCGCGGGCTCATCGTGGTGCGCGGGGTTCTTGGAGAGCCGCTGGTCGGCGAGCGCCTGCTTGGCGTCCGCGTACCGGGTCACCAGCCACGCCTCCACACCGCTGGGCAGCTTGGTGCGATGCACCGGCGAGTGCTCGCGCAGCCAGCCGTACGCGGGGTAGGGGTCGGTGGCGAACTCCCAGGTGAACATTTCCGGAGCGGGGTCCTCGCCGGACGGGCAGGAACGAGGAGCGGCATCCGGGGCCGAGCCATGAGCGGGCGCGACCGGGTCCTGGCCGGACGAGCCGGGGTTCTGGTCGGCCGAGGCCGGATCCTGGCCGGGCGGAGTCGAGGGCTGCACAGCCGTCAGGCCTTTTCCGCCGTGCGGATCGCGTCCCGGTACGCGCGGGCCGCCGCGCGCAGGGCCGCCTCCGGGTCCGTGCCGTCGGCCTCGGCCGCGACCGCGAGGGCGAGCAGGCGGTAGCCGATGCCCTCGCCGGTGGGCAGCGGGACGTCCAGGCCCGCCATGCGCACCCGGGACGCCAGCTTCGCGGCGAGCGCGAGGCCGGGCTGGCCGACGGGGACGCCGTCGGTCACCGACTCGCGCTGCTTCTCCGCCGCCTTCTGCCGCAGCCAGTGCTCCTTGACCTCCTCGGGCGTCTCGGCGCGCTCGTCGCCGAAGACGTGCGGGTGGCGGTGGATCAGCTTCTCGACGATGGTCCCGGCCACGTCGTCGACCGAGAACGGCTCCTCTTCGTCCTCTTCCGCGATACGCGCGTGGAAGACGACCTGGAGCAGCACGTCCCCCAGCTCCTCGCGCAGCTCGTCGCGGTCGCCCTCCTCGACGGCCTCGACCAGTTCGTACGCCTCCTCAAGCGCGTACTTCGCCAGCCCCTTGTGGGTCTGCTGCGCCGACCACGGGCACTCGCGGCGGATGCGGTCCATGACCTGGACCAGGTCGAGCAGCCGGGCGCCCGGCAGGTCGTACGAGCCGGGCAGCAGCTCCAGGTCCGGCATGGAGACCCGGCCCGAACCGGCGAGCCGGGCCAGGCCGTCGGTGAGCCGCCGGTCGCCCTCGCCGGACTGCAGGACCACCACGGTCCGACCCCCGGCGCACTCCTCCACCAGCTCCTGCGCGGCGGGCGCGGCCGTGGTGACCTCGACGCCCGCCTCGCGCAGATACGGCAGCTGAGGGTGCGCGGGGTCGGCGCAGAGCACCCGGTCGGCGGCGCGCAGCGTCTGCCACGCGGGCCAGGACAGCAGCCCGGGCGCCACGCGGTGGCTGGCGGTGAGCAGGACGACGCGGCCGGGTTCTTCGAGAGTCACCTCTCGAACCTACCCCGACCCGTCCGGCCCCGATCCGTCACCCGGTGGCGGCGGCGTCCTGGGCCGGCTGGTCCGGCTTGGTCTTGGTGACCTGGGTCAGCCACGGCGTCTTGTAGTCGGTGAGCTGGATCGCCTTGTTGTCCCAGGTGCCGTACCGCGGGTTGACGTCGATCTTCAGCGCCTTCGACGCGTCCGCGAGCGTCTTGGTGACGGCCGCCTGGCCCTGCGGGGTGCCGAGGTCCGCGCCGGTCGCGGCGGCCAGCTTGGTCAGCTGGACCTGCTCGCGCACCGCGTCGTCGATCTGGTCGGGGGCGACCCCCCGCTGCTGGAGGAGCATGTCGGCGAACGCCTGCGCGCCGCCGGCCTGCTGGGCCATCGCGGCCCGGGCGTCCTGGAGCTCCTTGCGGCTGACACCGACCCCGGCGTCGGCGGCGGCCCGGTCGAGCACCTTGTCGAAGATCAGCCCGTGCAGCTTGGCGCGGCTGAGCTGGCCGGTGTTCTTGATCAGCTGCGCGGCCTGGGGCGAGGCCTGCTGTGCCGTACGGACGTCCTTGACCTGGTCCTGGAGCGCGGAGACGGCGATCCGGTCGCCTCCGACGACGGCCGCGGCGCCCGGGTGGGCCTCGCTGCCGCAGGCGGTGAGAAGTGGGCCCGCGCCGAGGAGCGCGACGGAGAGGGCGAGTGCGGTGCGACGGCGGCGGTGCAAAGGAGCCTCCCGGCGGATCGTGCGACAGTGCAGCGACCTGATGACCTTGCGGTGATCGATGTTAGGGCCTGTCCGGTGGATCTGGCCGCCTTCCGTCCGGAATGCCTTTCGGCGCTGGTGAGCGGGGGCGCGGTGCGTCCAGCTGCAAGGCGGAGGAGGGCGGCATGGCGGAGCCATGGCAACCGACGACAACGCCGCAGATGGGCGTGCCACGCCCCCGCGTCCCAGGCCAGATCCACCGGACAGGCCCTAGGCAGTCTCAGTGGCCCGGGCCACTGATTCGCCCAACGATTCGGCCGCCCCGGGGGTCTCGGGCCGCAGCATGATCGTCCGGGAGAGGACGAAGGTGACCGGAATCGCGGCCGCCGCGGCGATCAGCGGCGCCCAGGTGCTGCTCATGCCAAGCACGCCGACCAGCACGTACATCCCGGTCGTGGTGATCACGAAGTTGGCCGCGTTGGTGAGCGGGAAGAGCAGGAACTTCCGCCAGGTGGGCCGGGTGCGGTAGGTGAAGTACGAGTTGAGGAAGAACGAGCCGACCATGGCGAGCAGGAACGCCGTGACATGGGCCACGACGTACGGCACCCAGGACAGGAAGAGCAGGTAAAGCACGTAGTACGTACCGGTGTTGACCACCCCGACGAGGGCGAAGCGGACTATCTGGGTGGCGGTTCCCGGCTTCATCGGCGGGCGAACTCCCGGTCGGGGTGCTGGCGGTCGGGCTGCTGCGGGACGGCAGGGGTCTGGGCCTGGGTGTTCGTCGCCTGGACCAGGAAGTGCGGACGGCGCTTGACCTCGTAATAGATACGGCCGACATATTCGCCGACCACGCCGAGCATGACCATCTGGACTCCGGCGAGCGCGGTGACCACCACGAGCAGGGTGACATATCCGGGGGTGTCGACGCCGTTCACCATGGCGACACCGACGATCCACGCGGAATACGCCGTGGCGATCCCGAGCAGCAGCATGCCCAGATAGACGGCTGCCCGCAACGGCTTGTTGTTGAACGAGATCACCCCGTCCAGGCCGTAGTTCAGCAGCTTTCCGAACGTCCAGGCGGAACGCCCCTGTTCCCGTACCGCATTCTCGTAACCGAACGTGACGGTGGGGAATCCGACCCAGGCGAAGAGCCCCTTGGAGAAGCGGTTGTACTCCGTGAGTTCGAGTACCGCGTCGACCGTCCTGCGCGAGAGCATGCGGAAGTCTCCCACGCCGTCGACCAGTTCCACATCGACCAGGCGGTTGATCAGCCGGTAGTAAAGGCGCGCGGTGAGCGTGCGGGTGACGCGGTCGCCCTTGCGGGTGCGCTGGGCGATCACCTGGTCGTGGCCCTGGTCGTGCAGCTCCATCATGCGGCCGATCAGCTCCGGCGGGTGCTGGAGGTCGGCGTCCATGATCACCACGGCGTCGCCGGTGGCGTGCCGCAGCCCGGCGAGCATCGCCGCCTCCTTGCCGAAGTTCCGGCTGAACGAGACATAGCGGGCGCGCGGATCGCGGGCGGCGATCTCCTGGAGCAGCGGGAACGTACGGTCAGCGCTGCCGTCGTCGACATAGAGAAGTTCGAATTCCGCGTCCAGCCGGGAGATTTCCTTGGTCACCTGATCATGGAAGCGGCCGATGATCTCCTCTTCGTTGAAGCAGGGCACGACAATCGAGATGAGCACGGTTCTCCCCCGTCGATACGGAGTACGGCTGTGGCAGTCAACGAAGAACAGCGGGGCCAGACGTCGGGGGCGGATTCACCGAATGACGACGACGCGTCGATTAAGTGAACTGAACCTCTGGACCGCTGATTTACGTGCACCGGTCCGGCATATTCGAGGGCAGCGAACAGCAGAGGATCCCGAAGACGATGCCGACTCTCGAAGCCGTCCAGCTTCCCCACGCCGCCCCGGCCGTGCCCGCCGGGCCGGGCCGCCCCCGTGCGCGGGCCGCCGGGCTCGCCGCGCTGATCACCGTGGTCGCGGTCTGCGCCGCCGACGCCGTCGCCCGGACCTTCCCCTTCGGGCGGCACACACGCAGCGTCAACGACCTGGGCAACCAGTTCGTGCCGTTCCACGCCCACCTGTGGGACCTGCTGCACGGCCGCGCCCACGGCGGCGCCCTGGTCAACTGGCAGTCCGGCTACGGGACGTCGTTCCTGCCCGACGTCGGTACGTATCTGGGCAGCCCGTTCGCCCTGCTCGTCGGCCTCTTCCCGCGCGACGAGATCGACCTCGCGGTGTACGTGATCACGGTCCTGAAGATGGCGGCGGCGGCCGTCGCCATGACCGTGCTGCTGCTCGCGCTGCGGCCGGGGGCGGGGCGGCGCTGGGTCGCCGGGGTGCTCGGGGCCTCGTACGCGCTGTGCGGCTGGTCGGTCGTCGAGGCCACGTACAACACGATGTGGCTGGACGGGCTGATCGCGTTCCCGATGCTCTGCCTGGTCGGCGAGTGGGCGAGGACCCGGACGCGGTGGCACTGGCTCATCGGCCCGGTCGTGGTGGCGCTGGCCTGGATCGCGAACTTCTACACCGCGTACATGGCGACCATCGGGGCCGGTCTGGTCCTGCTCCTTCGGCTCTTCCTGGAGGAGACGGAGGTACGCGCGCGGGTGGGGGCGCTGGTGCGCGCGGGCCTTTCGACCGCGCTCGGCATCGGGCTCTCGGCGCCCATCCTGTTCACCGTGTTCCTGGGCACGAAGCACGCGTATCCGGGCTGGAGCAAGGAGTTCGCGCCGGTCCCGTGGAGCGACTTCCTGGCCCGGTGGCTGCCCGCCACCTACAGCTTCTCCAGCCCCGCGCTCTTCCTCGGCACCGGCGCCCTGCTGCTCGCCTGCACCCTCGCCTTCAACTCCAGGGTGGAGAGCCGGGAGCGGTACGCGTGGACGGGGCTCGCGCTGCTCGTCGCGCTCTCCTTCCAGTGGAAGCCGACGCACCTGGCCTGGCACGCCTTCCAGACCCCCAACGGCAGCCCGTACCGCCAGACGTTCGTGCTCAGCGGCATCCTGGTGATCGCCGCCTGGCTGTCGGTCGCCAACGGGCTGCCCGGGCGGCGCGCGCTGCTCGGCGGCGGCGGGGTGCTCGCGGTGATCGCGCTCGGCGCGGCCTTCAGCGATCTGGTCTCGGCCTGGTCGTATCCGATGTTCGCGGGCGGGCTCGCGCTCGCGCTCGGCGGTCTGCTGCTCGCCGCGCGGGCCCGGGGGCGGCGGGGTGTGGTCCTGGTCGCGGTGCTGCTGATGGCCGGGGCCCAGACCGCGCAGGCCGCGGTGACCGTGGCGTACGGCGACCGGGAGCGGCTGCACCGGCTCGACAGCTACCCGGCGTGGGGCACCGCCCACGACCAGCGCGAGGCGGCGGTGAGCAGGGCCGACGGCTGGCCCGCCTACCGCACCGACCCGGGCCGACGGCAGATCACCGGCAACGACCCGCTCCTCATCGGCGGCGAGGGCTCCTCGTACTACAGCAGCCTCACCCCGGACGTCCTGACGAAGACGATGACCGCGCTCGGCGGCGGCTGGACCTCGCGCGGCCGGTCCGTGCAGAGCCTGGACAACCCGGTCACCGATGCGATCTTCGCGGTGGGGGCGCGGGTGCACACGGAGAAGGGGCATGCGCCGACGCTCACCCGCGCCCCGGTGCCGCCGCTGGTGACGGTTCGGGGCGCCAACAGGAGCCCGAAGTACGGGAGTTCACCGTTCCGGAATCAGGAGATGCTGCTCGGGGCGCGGGTGTACTCGCTGCCGCGTACGGTCGCGCAGGGGTGTGCGGCCGGGCAGGAGGTGTTCCTGTGGGCGCCCGAGTACACCGGCTGGGCACGGCTCGGCACCGGCAAGTGGGTCGAGTTCCGGGGCGGCGCCCCCAAGCGCCGCGCGGCCCTCGCCCCGCTGGGTGTCTCCACGGGTGCGTCGTCCGGGGTGGCCCTGAAGCCCGCGTACAAGAAGGCCAAGATCGGCTGCCTGGACCGGAGCGCGCTGACGGCGGCGGTGGACCACCTCCGTGCGACCGGGGCCACGGAGGTGAAGGTCACGGACAGCGGCGTCCGGGCCACGCTGCCCGCCGGGGCGCGCGGCACGGCGGTGTTCGCGATGCCGCGCGTCGCGGGCTGGCGGTGTGCCGCCGACGGGGGCGCGTCGAAGCCCGCGAAGTCGTATCTCGGCCTGGTGTCGGTCGAGTTGACGGGCAAGGCGTCCCCCTCCACCGTCTCCTGCACCTTCCGCCCGCCGGGCCTGAAGGCCGGGTCGGCGGCGGGGGCGGCGGCGCTGGTGGGACTGATGGGGGTGGGGGCGTTCACGGTCGTACGCAGGCGGCGGTCCACCTCCTGATCGGTACGCGAAAAACGGCGGGTCGGGGACGGATATCCGCCCCTGACCCGCCGCGTCCCGCCCGCTACTTGGCGACGACCGCCACGAGCGAGTCCCACGCGTTGTGGTCGACGGTGAGCGTCACGCCGCCGTACGTCTCCTTCTTCTCCACCGCGTACTGGTGGCCCCGGCGGTGGCCCGCCCACTTCGTGCCGAACGGGTAGTCGGTGGTCGTCGACGCCGTGCCGTCGTACGCCGCGTACCAGATCGCGTCCGGCATGTCGGTGCCAGGCGACTCGGCGGCGACGGCGGTCGCGCTGGAGGAGACGAAGCCGTAGAAGCCTGTGCGGTACGCCTTGGCGTGCAGGGCCTTGTTCCAGGCGCGGGTGTAGGTGAGCACGGTCTGCTTGCAGGAGGTGTTCGTCTTGTCGAAGCCCTCCATGTCCAGATAGACCGCGCCGCCCGGGCGCATGCCGAGCGCGGACGCCTTGGCGGCGGCGTCCGCACCGTCGGCGGCGCCCAGCGAGGCAGCACTGGCGGCGGTCATCTTCTCCGGGTTGCTCCCGGACTTGCACGGCGGCTGGGCGCCCACGTACAGCGGGATCAGCTTCCAGCCCGCCGCCGAGACCGACTTCGTCCAGGAGGCGGTGAGCTGCGGCTGGGCGCAGCCGCGGTTCTTACCGCCGATGTAGACGGCGGCGGCCCCGTACGGCGAGGCCGTCTTCCACGCCTTCATCTGCGCGAGCGTGGGCGCGGTGCAGGTGTCGAAGGCGCGGCCGGTGAAGGCGGCGGGCTTGGCGAGCGCCACCGGCCGGGCGGGGGCGGCGGGCGCGGCGGCTCCGCTCGACGAGGAGGCCTGGGCGGTGAGCGCGCCGGCCCCGAGCAGGAGGACGCCGCCCGCAGCCATGGCGAGGGTGCGGTGCTTCTTGGATATGCGGTGCTTGGGCAACGGATCCCCCGGTTCCTGTCTGCGATACGGCGATGCCCGGGCCGCCGCCGGGAGTTCCGGGTGAAGGCCGGGCACCGGGGAGAAGACTACGTTCCGAAGGCGCAGGTCAGGAGCGGGTCGCAAGCCCCGAAACCCGGACCAACTGGTCGATCCGGTGGCGGATCTCGGCCGCCCTGGCCGGGTCGCCGGTGCCGTACGGGCTCTCGAAGTACGGCAGGACCGCGCGGTATTCGGCCAGCGCGGCGGCGGGGTCGCCGAGCTGTTCCAGGCAGAGCGCCGCGTCATGGCGGAACGCCAGGGCCTGTGTGTCGGCCGGGCCCGCCTCGGCGGCGCGCTCCTCGGCGAGGCGGCGCAGCGCGGGCAGCGCGCGGCCGTACTGGCCGTCGTCCATCAGCGTCGCCGCGTACTGCTTGCGCAGGATCCGCACCACCGGGGAGCCCTCGCCGTGCCGTTCGGCGGCGGCCGGGAGGATCGCGCCGAGGATGTCCACGGCCTGGGTGATCCGTCCCTCGCCGAGGAGCCGCTTGGCCTCGTCGACCGCGCCCGCGACATCGGGCTGGGCGGGACGGGGCGCGGGCGCCGGGGGCGGGACCGGGGTCGCCGCGCGGTCGGGCCAGGGGGCGTGCGGGCGCAGGAACGGGCGGGTCGGGTCGAGCGGGCGCCCGGACGGCGCCCCGCGCATCGGCAGCAGCGGGGCCAGCGCCTCGTACACCTCCTGCGCGGAGCCGGGCCGGTGCGCCGGGTCCTTGGCGAGCAGCCGCAGCACCAGCGCCTCCAGCGGCTCGGGCACCTCGGGCCGCACCTGGCGGACCGGCAGCGGCGGCTCGTACAGATGGCGGTGCAGCACACCGAGCGCCGTGGAACCCGCGAACGGCACGTTTCCGCTGAGCAGTTCATGGAGCAGCACACCGAGTGCGTACAGATCGGTGTACGGGCCCACCGCGCCGCCCATCGCCTGCTCGGGCGCCATGTACGCCGGGGAGCCGATGGGCGAGCCGGTGCGGGTGAGGCGGGTGGTGTCATGGTCGAGGACGGCGGCGACGCCGAGGTCGAGCACGGTGACTGTGCCGTCGGGCCGCACCATCACATTGCGGGGCTTGAGGTCCCGGTGCACGATCGGCACCGCGTGCACCGCCGAGAGCACCGCGCACAGTTGCGCCGCGACCGCCACCGCCCACGGCCAGGGGTACGGCTCGTGCTCGGCCAGATGGTCGGCGAGGTCGGCGCCCTCGACGTGCTGCATGACGAGATAGAGGTCGTCCCCGTCGCTGCCCGCGTCATGCACGGTGACCAGGCCCGGGTGGTCGACCTGCGCGGTCACCCGGCACTCGCGCACGAACCGGCGCCGCGTCTCGTCGGCGGCGCTCGCGCCCGCCACCACGTCGGGCCGGAGCAGCTTCACCGCGACCCGCCGGTCCAGACGCTGGTCGTACGCGGTCCACACCTGGCCCATCCCGCCCTGGCCGAGCAGCCCCGCCAGCTCGTACCGCCCGGCGATCACGCGCCCGGCGATCACCTGCCCTCCTCCTGGCGCAGCAGGCTGCTCAACTCGTCGAGCTCGGCCTGGACCTGGTGGATGCGCGGGGACGGCGGCATCGGGGGGTAGGACGGCGGCGGCTCCGGGACACGGCGCTGGTGGAAGTGGATGTCGGCGATCAGGTAGTAGACGACCACCGCGAGGCCCTGGAGCAGCAGGACCGCCATGCCCAGGTTGGAGACCCAGGTGTCCTTGAAGTGGGTGTGCAGCATCGACAGACAGCCGAGGTTGACCGTCAACTGGGCCCAGAACAGGGCCCAGTCGCGCCGGGTGCGCCGCACGATGGCGAGCCGCAGCATCGCCGTCCACGCCAGCAGCCCGAGGGTGAGCACCACCAGCACGGAGAAGACCACCCGAACGGTGATCACCTTCACGCTCGCGGGGCTCTGCATCTGTGCTCCTGACAGGGCGGTACGTACATGGCTGACCAGAGCGTAAAGGTGACGCCCGGTCAGGTCCACCCAGGTCAGAGGGCCTGGGGCGGAACTGATCGGTCCGGATCTACTCGGGCCGTACGACCCCGTCCGTGAGCCCGTCGTGCAGCCCCTGCACCAGTTGCTCGCCGAGCCTGCCGGCGAGCCGCAGCGCGTCCTCGAACGCGGCCAGGGCGCGGAACCGCTCGCCGTAGCCGCGCTGTTCGGCCAGCGGCAGGCGGGGCAGCTGGAGGCGGCGCACATCGAGCCGGGACGCGGTCGTCATATAGCTGCTGGCCTGCCGGTTGTTGGCGGTGGAGCGCAGGAACCCGACGAGGAACCAGGGGTCGAGGGCCGCCGGTTCGGGCCGCAGCAGCTGGAGCCCCCGGCCGAGCGCGGCCCCGGCGGTGGCCTCGTCGACGACGCGGGCGACGGCGCCGCCGCCGAGCACCGGGACGACGACGTCGCCGGGTGCGGTGAGGACCGGCTCCTCGGCGGGGCCGTCGGGCAGGGTGCCGGAGGGGGCGGTGCCGTTGAGGACGTCGTACTCGGTGAGGACCGGCACGCCGGACACGGAGGTGCCCGCGCCACCCGAGCGCAGCACCAGGGCGCCCGCGCGGGCGAGTTCACCGACCGTGGTCAGCGGAAGCCGGGCGCCCGGGTGCGGGGCTGCGGGTGCGGGCGGGGGCGTGAGCTCGGCGGTGCGCCGCAGCGTCGCGCCCAGCTCCTCGCGTACGGCGTCCAGCGCGTCGGCGCCGCCCGCCGCGGCCGGGGGCGGCAGATGGCGTGCGGGGGCCAAGTCGACGTCGTCGTCGAGGAGTTCGAGCACCGGGACCGACCGGCTCAGCCCGGGCTGCTCCCCGGCGGTGCCGTCCCGCTCAAACGGCGCCCAGGCGTCCAGGACCGCGCTCTGCACGGCCTGCCAGGGCAGCTTGTCGCGGCCCGCCTCGGCCGCGCCCGGCAGCCCGGCGGCGTCGACGAGCAGCAGCTCGGGCGCGGGCGGGCTGCCCGCACCGGGCCTGCGCAGCACCCAGAGGTGGAGCGGGATGCCGTACGGGGGTGCGGCTCCGGCGGGCAGCGCGATCACCGCACGCAGCGCGCCCCTGCGCAGCAGCCCGGCGCGGATACGGCGGCCCGAGCGGCGGGAGGCGGCGGCCGGGGGCATCAGGAGCACGGCGGTGCCGCCCTCGCGCAGCCGCGCCAACGCATGCTGCACCCAGGCGAGTTCGGACTCGGTGCGGGCGGGCAGTCCGTACTCCCAGCGCGGGTCGTACGCGAGCTCGTCGTGGCCCCAGTTGCGCTCGTTGAACGGCGGGTGGCACAGGACCGCGTCGACGGCGAGGCCGCTGAAGGCGTCGGCGCGCAGCGAGTCGGCTGCGGCGGTGCGCACTTCGGCGCGGCCGTGCAGGGCGAGCCGCAGCCCGGTGAGCGCGGCGAGATCGGGGTCGGCGTCCTGCCCATACACCGCGTCGGCGTGCTCGACCGCACGCAGCAACGTGCCGGTGCCGCACGCGGGGTCGAGCACGGAGCCCGCCGCCGAGCCGAGCGCGAGCGCGGCCATCAGCTCGGCGGGGCCGGGCGGGGTGAGGGTGTACTGGCGCGGGTTGGCGTCGAGATGGCGGCCGAGCAGGAACTCGAAGGTCTGCCGGGCCCCCAGCTCGGCGGCGAGCTCCCCGACCCCGCGCAGCAGCGGGACCGAGGGGGCGAGATCGGCGGCGCTCAGGGTGTTCACAGCATCCGGGGTCGTCATGGCACCCGAGGTGTTCACAGACAGGCCGTGAACCGCGACCTCCGTCAGGAGGTGCGCGAGGAGCTCCGTCATCTGCTGATCCGGGAGCGCGGTCAGCTGGAACCACTGCTCGGGCCGTTCCCGTACGACAAGAAGCGCGCAGCCCGCGTGGACCAGGCCCGCGACGGCGCCGGCGGGGTGACCGGAAAGCTGCTGCCAGACGCGTTCACGGAGCGGGACCTCGGCGAGTTTTCCCTGGTCGCGCAGCCACTGTTCGACCTCGCCGAGCGCGAAGGCCGGGCTGGTCTCGGTGCCGCCGACGGGCTTGGGGAAGTCGGCGTGGCGGCGCCGCCAGTTGCTGACCGCCGCCCGGCCCACCCCGGCGAGCCGGGCGATTCCGGCAGCGGTCACCTCTGCTGCGTTGTCCGGCACGGGCCCGACTCCCCTCGTCTGTTGTGGCGTCCAGCATAGCGAGCACCGAACAAGCGATCCATACACGGAAGTGAACACGCGGAACCTTGTGAATCATGTTGACTCGGTTCACAGTCTCTGTTGTGATTAACCCATCGGTTCGAACGGCCCATCGGGCCCGTCGGAAAGGCTCCGCCATGTCTCAGCAGAAGCAGCGCAACTGGTTCGCCCGCCACAAGGTCCTCACGGGCGTCGGCGCGGTCGTCGCGGTGATCGCGATAGGCGGCGCGGTCGGCTCCGGCGGCGGCTCGGACGACAAGTCCTCGACGAGCGCGACCACGCAGGACGCGGCCAAGAAGGCGGACACGCCCAAGAAGGCGGAGGCCAAGAAGCCGAAGGGCATCGGCGGCGACGGCAGCTACCAGGTCGGCTCGGACATCAAGCCCGGTACCTATGCGAGCAGCGGCAACAAGGACGGCTGCTACTGGGAGCGCGCCAAGGACGCCTCGGGCAGCACGGACGCGATCATCGCCAACGACAATGTGACGGGCACCAGTTACGTCACCGTCGCGGCGGGCGACAAGATCTTCAAGACGAGCGGATGCAAGGACTGGCAGCTCGTCGACCCCAAGGCCACGGGCACCCCGAAGACCACCCTCAAGGGCGCCGGGGGCATGTTCAAGGTGGGCGTCGACATCGCGCCCGGGACGTACAAGTCGACGGGGAACACGGACGACAAGTGCTACTGGGAGCGTGCCAAGGACGCGTCGCACGGCATGGACTCGATCGTCGCGAACGACAACGTGACGGGCACGGCGATCGTGACGATCGACGCCGGCGACGCGTACTTCAAGAGCAACGGCTGCCAGGACTGGGTGAAGACGGGCTGAGGCGGCAGCCCGGCCCGCGCGGGACCGGGCCCGTCACCCCCTCACGCACTCAGCCCGTCGGCCCTCACCCCGTGGGCACCTTCTGCTGCGGGCACTCGGTGAGCACCTTCTTCATCGCGGCCTTCTCCGCGTCCGTCACCCACAGCTGGTACTTGACCTTGACCGCCACCTGGTCGGCCACGTACGGGCAGCGGCCGCCGGCGAACGTGGGCAGCCAGGTCGCCGCGTCCCCGTCGCTCTTGCGCCGGTTGGCGCTCGCGTCGACGGCCAGCAGGTTCAGCGGGTCATTGGCGAAGGCCACCCGCTTCGTCTTGTCCCACTGCTGGGCGCCCTTCTGCCAGGCGTCCGAGAGCGCCACCACATGGTCGATGTCGACCTTGCTGGCGCCGCGCACGAACTTGATGCTCTGGCCGGTGTACAGGTCCTGGTTGAGTGTCCCGGACGCGACGTCGCACTTGTCCTTCAGCTTCACGTCCTTGAGGTCCCGCTTGAGTATGTCTTCGCGGGTGCCGCAGCCGTTGGAGTCGTTGGTCCAGCCCTTGCCGAACTGGTCACGGGAGTAGCCGGTCTTGGCAGCGCGTCCCTTGACGGGCAGCGAGTCGACGGCGGCGAGCGCCGTCCCCTTGGCGGCGGGCCCGGCGGGCGCGGGCGCACCGGACTTGTCCTTACCGGAGTCGGACTTGGAATCGGAGCAGCCGGTGAGAGCGAGTGCCGTCGCGAGCAGCGCGGCGGGCAGGGCAATTCGGTACGTACGCAACACAGCGGGCCGTCCTCACAGGAGTTGGCGGAACCCGGCAATCCTATGAAGTCCTACCCGGCGATCCGGCGGCCAGAGCGGCGCGAAGGCGTATTCCGATCGGGGCGGTGGCCGCCCGCGCACAGCACGGGCGGCCACCGCCCCGACTACGACCCCAGGATGGTGGTGAGGAACTCCCCGGTCCACGCGAGCAGTTCGCGGCCCACCACCGGCTTGCCGCCGATCCTGCCCGCCGTCGGGCGCGGCACCAGGATCTGGCGCGTGGGCGCCTTGATCACCGTGCGCGGGTACAGCCGCTTCAGGCGCAGCTCCTGGGACTCGCGCAGCTCCACCGGGGCGAAGCGGATGTTGGAACCCTGGAGCACGATCTCGCCGACCCCGCAGGCCCGCGCCAGCATCCGCAGCCCCGCGACGAGCAGCAGGTTCTCGACCGGCTCGGGCAGCTTGCCGTAGCGGTCGGTGAGCTCCTCGCGTACGGCCTTGATGTCCTCCTCGGAGTTGGCCGAGGCGATCGCGCGGTAGGCCTGGAGGCGCAGGCGCTCGCCCGGCGCGTAGTCGTGCGGGACGTGCGCGTCGACCGGGAGCTCGATCTTGACCTCCAGCGGCGCCTCCTCCTCGGCGCCGCCCTCCATCTGGGCCCGGTAGTCGGCGACGGCCTCGCCCACCATGCGTACGTACAGGTCGAAGCCGACGCCCGCGATGTGGCCGGACTGCTCGCCGCCCAGCAGGTTTCCGGCGCCGCGGATCTCCAGGTCCTTCATCGCCACGTACATGCCCGCGCCCATCTCGGTGTGCTGGGCGATGGTCGCCAGGCGCTCGTGGGCGGTCTCGGTGAGGGGCTTCTCCGGCGGGTAGAGGAAGTAGGCGTAGCCGCGCTCGCGGCCACGGCCCACACGGCCGCGCAGCTGGTGCAGCTGGGAGAGGCCGAAGTTGTCGCCGCGCTCGACGATCAGCGTGTTGGCGTTGGAGATGTCGATGCCGGACTCGACGATCGTGGTCGAGACGAGCACGTCGAACTTCTTCTCCCAGAAGTCGACGACGACCTGCTCCAGCTGGCTCTCGCCCATCTGGCCGTGGGCGGTGGCGATCCGCGCCTCGGGGACGATCTCGCGCAGCCGCGCGGCCGCCCGGTCGATGGACTCGACCCGGTTGTGGATGTAGAAGACCTGGCCCTCGCGCAGCAGCTCGCGGCGGATCGCGGCGCCGATCTGCTTCTCCTCGTACGGGCCCACGAAGGTGAGCACCGGGTGGCGCTCCTCCGGCGGGGTGGTGATCGTCGACATCTCGCGGATGCCGGTGACCGCCATCTCCAACGTACGGGGAATGGGCGTCGCGGACATGGTCAGCACGTCGACGTTGGCGCGGAGCTTCTTCAGCTGCTCCTTGTGCTCCACGCCGAAGCGCTGCTCCTCGTCGACGATGACCAGGCCGAGGTCCTTGAACTTGGTCTCGGAGGAGAAGAGGCGGTGGGTGCCGATGACGACGTCGACGGCGCCGTCCTTCAGCCCTTCCAGGGTCGCCTTCGCCTCGGTGTCCGTCTGGAAGCGGCTCAACGCCCGTACGTTGACCGGGAATTGCGAGTACCGCTCGGAGAACGTGCCGAAGTGCTGCTGGACCAGGAGCGTGGTGGGCACCAGGACCGCGACCTGCTTGCCGTCCTGGACGGCCTTGAAGGCGGCGCGGACCGCGATCTCGGTCTTGCCGTAGCCGACGTCGCCGCAGATCAGGCGGTCCATCGGGACCGTCTTCTCCATGTCCTCCTTGACCTCGGCGATGGTGGAGAGCTGGTCGGGCGTCTCCGCGTACGGGAACGCGTCCTCCAGCTCGCGCTGCCAGGGGGTGTCCGAGCCGAAGGCGTGGCCGGGCGCGGCCATGCGCGCCGAGTACAGCCTGATCAGGTCGGCGGCGATCTCCTTGACCGCCTTCTTGGCGCGCTGCTTGGTCTTGGTCCAGTCGGCGCCGCCGAGCCGGTGCAGCGTGGGGGCCTCGCCGCCGACGTACTTGGTGACCTGCTCCAGCTGGTCGGTGGGGATGTAGAGCCGGTCGCCGGGCTGGCCGCGCTTGGCGGGCGCGTACTCCACGAGCAGATACTCGCGGGTGGCGCCCTGCACGGTGCGCTGCACCATTTCGAGGTAGCGGCCCACGCCGTGCTGCTCGTGCACGATGTAGTCGCCGACTTCGAGGGTGAGCGGGTCGATGGTCTTGCGGCGCCGGGCCGGCATCCGGCCCAGGTCCTTGACGGCGGTACGCTGGCCGGTGAGGTCGGTCTCGGTGAGCACGGCGAGCTTGAGGGCCGCGTCCACGAACCCGTGGTCGATGGCGCCGCAGGCGACATGGACGACCGAGGGGCTGATTTCGGCCAGATCCGCGTCCAGTCGCGCGGCGATGCCCTCACCGCCCAGGACCTCGACGGTGCGGGACGCCGGGCCGTGGCCCTCCGTGACATACACCGCACGCCAGCCGTCGGCGAGCCACTGCTTGGTGTCGGCCAGCGCCCGCTGGGTGTCGCCCCGGTAGGTCTCGGGCGCGTGCATGCCGAGCTTGAGCGTCTCGTCGTCCAGGTCGGTGTCGTCGGCCGCGAACGGCGAGACCGACCACCACATCATGCCGAGCTCGCGGGCCCGGTCGCGGACGTCCGCGATGCCCCACAGCGAGGCCGCGCCGACGTCGATGGGCGCGTCCCCGCCCCCGGCCGTCGCCGCCCAGGAGGCCTGGAGGAACTCCTGGCTGGTCGCCACCAGGTCGGTGGCCCGGGTGCGCACCCGCTCGGGGTCGCAGACGACGGCCATCGCTCCCTTGGGCAGTACGTCGAGCAGCAGCTCCATGTCGTCGACGAGGACCGGCGCGAGGGACTCCATGCCCTCGACCGCGATCCCCTCGGCGATCTTGCCGAGCAGTTCGCCCAGCTCCGGGTGCGCCTCGGCGAGCGCGGCGGCTCTGGTCCGTACGTCGTCGGTGAGCAGCAGCTCACGGCAGGGCGGCGCCCACAGGCCGTGCTCGGCGACTTCGAGGGAGCGCTGGTCGGCGATCTTGAAGTACCGGATCTCCTCGACGTCGTCGCCCCAGAACTCGACGCGGAGCGGGTGCTCCTCGGTCGGCGGGAAGACGTCCAGGATGCCGCCGCGGACCGCGAACTCGCCGCGTTTCTCGACCAGTTCGACCCGCGAGTACGCGGCGGCCGCGAGCCCTTCCACGATCTCGTTCAGATCCGCCGACTGCCCGCTGCGCAGCGCCACAGGCTCCAGGTCGCCGAGCCCCTTGACCTGCGGCTGCAGTACGGAACGGATCGGCGCGACCACCACGCTCACCGGGCCCGCCGCCGGGTCGTCGTCCCGGGGGTGCGCCAGGCGCCGCAGCACGGCGAGCCGGCGGCCCACGGTGTCGCTGCGGGGCGAGAGGCGCTCGTGCGGCAGCGTCTCCCACGACGGGTACTCCGCGACCTCGTCCGGCGGCAGCAGCGAGCGCAGCGCCGCCGCCAGGTCCTCGGCCTCCCGGCCGGTAGCGGTCACGGCGAGCACCGGGCGCCCGCTCTCGCGGGCGAGGGCGGCCACCGCGAAGGGGCGCGCGGCGGGCGGGCCCACCAGGTCGACATGCATCCGGTGGCCGTCGGTGGCGGCCTTCACCGCTTCGGCGAGCGCCGGGTCTCGTACCACCGCGTCCAGCAGGCCGTGCAGGCTCATGAAGGGCATCCATCCCGGGGAGAGGGCAACGCGAACCACCCGACACGTCACACGGGCCGGGGGTCTCCAGCGTACGACGCACCACCGACAGTCGCCCGCGTACACCTCTCGACCAGCTCAGGTGGGCCGAATCACTCCGCTCGTGATAGTCCTGAGCAAAGGGTGAGCCTTTGCAAATCTTGTGGAACGCCATAGGCTCCGGCGGACGTGCCTTTCGCCCCGAGCCAGACGGCGGCGTCGCGGCGCAGGCCATGACATCAGTGCCCGAGGGGAACCCGCTCGACATGCCCGACCAGGCGCGGACAGCGCTCCTTCAGCCCGAGCCGGCGCTCCCGAGCACCGGCACCCAGCAACGCACCGGCCCCGCCGTCGAGGGGGCCCGGCCGAGCCGTATCTACGCGCTCGACGGACTGCGTCTCCTCGCCGCCCTCACCGTGGTGATGTTCCACTACATGGCGCTCAGCGGACGATGGCCGGAAACAGACTCCAGGGCCCGGTTCCCGGCCACTTACGCGGTCTCCGCCTACGGCTGGCTCGGCGTACAGCTCTTCTTCCTCATCAGTGGCTTCGTCATCTGTATGAGCACGTGGGGCAAACCACTGCAGTCGTTCTTCGTCTCGCGCGTGGTGCGGCTCTACCCGGCGTACTGGTTCGCGGTGATCGCGACCACGATCGTGGTGGCGGCGGTTCCGGGCGGGATGAGGCCGCTCTCGCTCTCCGACGTCGCCACGAATCTGACGATGTTCCAGGAGCCGCTCGGCGTCGAGCACGTGGACAGCGTCTACTGGACCCTCTTCGCCGAACTCCGGTTCTATTTGCTGTTCGCAGTGGTCGCCTGGCGCGGGCTCACCTACCGCCGCCTGCTCGTCTTCTGCTCCGTCTGGGCGGTGGCCAGCGCGCTCACCTACCAGTCCGACGACAGCACGCTCCGGATGATCGTGATGCCGGACAACAGCTGGTACTTCATCGCCGGTGTCGCGTTCTATCTGATGTACCGGTTCCGGCCGAACCTGATGCTCACCGGCATCGTGCTGTTCTGCGCCGCCGCCGCGCTGCCCGCCGCCCATGCCACGTGGCACCACTCGCAGCAGCGCCTGGCGCACCCCATGCCGTACTGGCCGGTGCCCCTGGTGATCGCCGCGTGCTTCGCGATCATGGGCCTGGTCGCGACGGGGAAGCTGAACCGGATCCAGTGGCGCTGGCTGCCGTACGCGGGCGCGCTGACCTATCCCCTCTATCTGCTCCACGAGTACATCGGCTGGGAGATCATCGGCTCGCTCTCCCCGTATGTGCGGCCGATCCCGCTGGTCAGCGGCCTGATCGTGTTCATGCTGCTGATGGCCTGGCTGGTCCACCGGTTCGTGGAGCGCCCGCTCGCCAAGCGGCTCAAGCGGGGGCTCCAGCAGCTCTGACGCCCCTCTGAAGAACTTCCGAAAAAAATGACGGCGGCCTGTCAACCGGACGGCCGCCGTCAGGCGTACATCCCGTGAGACCTGTCCGCCGACAGGTCTGTCCAGCCGACGGGAGCCGCTTTGACCGACGACGAGTTCGAGGAGTTCTACGCTCACTCGGTCACCCGGCTTGTCGGGCAGCTCTACCTCATGACCGGCGACCTCCACGAGGCCCAGGACGTCGTCCAGGAGGCGTTCGTACGGGCCTGGGGGCGCCGCGCGAAGCTGCTGCGCGAGGCCGGGCCCGAGGCGTGGATCCGCACCGTCGCCTGGCGGCTCGCGGTGAGCCGCTGGCGGCGCGGCCGCCGCGCCGGTGAGGCCTGGCTGCTGCACAGCGGCGGCCGCCCCGAGGCCGAGCGCGGCCCCGACCCCTCCTCGGTCGCCCTCGTCGACGCGCTGCGGCTGCTCTCCGAGCGCCAGCGGCGCGTCGCCGTCCTGCACTACGTCTGCGATCTCACCGTCGAGCAGGTGGCCGCCGAGACCGGCCTGTCCACCGGCACCGTGAAGACGCATCTCTCCCGTGCGCGCGCCGCGCTGCGGCCCCACCTCACCTCCGAGGAGGAGCAAGGTGTCTGAGAACAGGCCGGTCCCGCCCGGCGACGGCCCCGAGCGCGATCCGGCGCTGGCCCGGGCCCTGAAGCGGGCCGCCGACGACGGCGGGCGGCGCGCGGTGCCGCAGCCGCCCGCCAAGGTCGCCGAGCGCGGGCTGCGCCGGCGCCGCCGCAATCTGGCCGCGACCGCCGCGTGTGTCGTGTGCGTGGTCGCCGGTACGGGTGCGTTGGCGGCGGTACGGCTCCAGAGCGGGCCGGACACGACGGTTCCGGCCAATCCGTCGACCCCGACCCGGCAGGTCACTGAGTCGCCCGCGCCGCCGTCGGAGTCACCGTCGTGGTCCGAGTCGAACCGGCCGGGGTCCCGGCGCCCGGACCTGTCCGCCACCCCTCCCGCCACGACCGGCCACGCCACCCCGTCCGCGTCGAACCCGCCGCCGATGACACCGAGCGGCTCGCCCGGCCGGACCTCGACGGGCACCACGACCGCCACCCCCACCCCGAAGAACTCGCCCCGCATCCGCTGACCCAAGGACCTCACCGTGCACGGAGCTCTCCTCACGCTGCCCGAAAACAGGGTTCAGCACGCCGATATATCCGACGAAGCAGGATCAAAAGGGCGCCGCCGTATACCCGGTGCCCGTGACCCGTACCTCCTCGCCGCCGCGCTGTTCGCCGCGTACGCGACCGTCTCCGTGCTCCGGTTCCGGCGGATGGAGACGCTCTCCTGGGACCTCGGGATCTTCGAGCAGGCCATACGCGGCTATGCCCATCTGCGGGCGCCCGTCGCCGACTTGAAGGGGCCGGGCGCGAACATCCTCGGTGACCACTTCAGCCCGGTCACCGCGCTGCTCGCCCCCGCCTACCGGCTCTTCCCCACCCCCGTCACGCTGCTGATCGCCCAGTCCGCGCTCTTCGCGCTGTCGGCGGTGCCGGTGACCCGGGCCGCCGCGCGGCTGCTCGGGCGGGGCGCCGGGCTCGCGCTCGGCGTCGCCTACGGACTGTCGTGGGGCCTTCAGCGCGCCGCCGATTTCGACTTCCACGAGATCTGCTTCGCGGTGCCGCTGATCGCCTTCTCGCTCGAAGCGGTCCTCGCCCGGCGCTGGCGGGCCGCGCTCTGCTGGGCGCTGCCGCTCGTCCTGGTCAAGGAGGACCTGGGTCTTACGGTGGCGGCCCTCGCGGCCGTGGTCGCGCTGCGCGCCCGGCGGACCTCGCGGCGCACCGCCGCGTACGCGGCCGGGGTCGCCGCCTTCGGGATCGCCGCCGTCGCGGTGACCCTCACGGTGGTGATACCGGCCTTCAACTCGACCGGCGCGTACGACTATTGGAGCAAGACCAGCGGCGCCGGGCCGTTCACCGCCTCCGGCACCAAGCTGCGCACCCTGCTGTGGCTGCTGCTGCCCACCGGGCTGCTCGCGCTGCGCTCACCGCTGATGCTCGCCGCCGTGCCGACGATCGGCTGGCGTTTCCTCTCCTCCGACGACCACTACTGGTCGACCGACTGGCACTACAGCGCGGTCCTGATGCCGATCCTGGCGCTGGCGCTGGCCGACGCCGTGGACAGCGGCCGCCGCAGCCCGCGCCCATGGCTGCGCACCTACGCCCGGCAGCTGCCCGCCGCCGCGGCCGCCGCCGCCCTCGCGCTGACCACCGCGCTGCCGCTGGCCGCCCTCACCGAGTCGGCCACGTACACCAAGAGCACCGAAGTGAGCGCGCGCGAGCGGATGTTGGACCGGATCCCGGACGGCGCCACCGTCGAGGCGAACGTCGGGCCGATCTCCCGGCTCACCTCCCGCTGCCGGGTCCTGTGGGTCGGCGACGCCCGGCGGGTGATCCCGGAGTACATCGCGCTCGACAACACCTCGGGCTGGGCGGGCGACCCGCTGGAGTACGCGCGTCAGCTGCACCCGTCCGCCCGGTACGCGATGACGGGTGTCGCGTACGGATACGTACTCCTCGAACGCCAGACGTGACCCGGCCCCGGACATGAAGCGGCCCCGGGGAGTTCGCGGTGAACTCCCCGGGGCGCGCCCCGCCGACCCCCGTACGGCGGCTCAGTCGCTCGCGATCGCTCCGAGCACATTCATGCGGCCCGCCCGGAAGGCCGGGACCAGGGCGGCGAACAGGCCCACGAACGCCGAGGCGATGAAGACCGTGATGATCGTCGGCCACGGGATGTCGAGGACACCCATGCCCTCCAGGGCCAGCAGCTTCTGCGCGGTCGTTCCCCAGCCCATGCCGAGGCCGAGGCCGAGCAGCGCGCCGAAGAGCGCGATCACCACCGACTCCAGGCGGATCATCCGGCGCAGCTGGCGGCGCGAGAGGCCGATGGCGCGCATCAGGCCGATCTCCCGGGTCCGCTCGACCACCGACAGGGCCAGGGTGTTCACCACACCGAGGACGGCGACGATGATCGCGAGGGCCAGCAGGCCGTAGACGATGTTCAGGAGCTGGCCGATCTGGTCCTTCAGGTCCTTCTTGAAGTCCGTCTGGTCCTGCACCTTGTACTGCGGGTAGGGCTTGAGGGCGTCCTTCAGGGAGGCGTACGCCTCCTTGGCCTTGCCGTCCTGCGCCTTGGCGAACATGATCATGTTCTTCGGCACCCGGTCGGCGGGCAGATAGCGCTCGGCGGTCGTGACGTTGGTGTACATCGCGCCCTTGTCGACATTGGTGTCGTCCGAGGTGATCGCCGCGACCTTCAGCTTCGCCGTCCTGCCGCCCTTGAAGGCGACGGTGAGCGAGTCGCCCACCTTCACGTTGTGGTCCTTGGCGAACTTGTCGCCGACCGACATGGCGTCCTTGCCGTACGCGTCGGCCAGCGTGCCGGAGACGATCACGCGCCGCAGGTCCTGGGCGTACGTCGGGCTCGCGGCGGACAGCGTCTCATCGCCGGTCCTGCCGTCGGGCGAGGTGATCTTCGTGTCCACGGCCTTGTAGTCGGTGACATGGGCGATGCCCGGGGTGCGGCGCAGCGCGTCGGCCGCCTGCGGCACGATCGGCTGGCCGTTGCCCGCCTGGACGATGAAGTCCGCGCCGACCGACTTGTCGAGCTCGTCCGTGGCCGAGGCGACCATCGAGGAGCCGACCACCGACAGGCACGCCACCAGGGCGAGACCGATCATCAGGGCGGCGCCGGTCGCTCCCGTACGCCGCGGGTTGCGCAGCGCGTTGCGCTCGGCCATCCGGCCGACCGGGCCGAACATCCGCAGCACCAGCGCGCTGATCACCCGCACCACACCGCCGGCGAGCAGCGGGCCGATGACGACGAAGCCGATGAGGGTCAGGACCACGCCGAGGCCGAGGACGCCCGCACCGGAGCTGGCCTTGTCGGCGTGCGCCGCCGCGTAGAGCGAGGCAGCACCTGCGCCGGTCAGGACCAGGCCGATGATGGCCCGGACCATGCCCGCCTTGCCGTCCGCCGGCGTACCGGCGTCGCGCAGCGCGGCCATCGGGGAGATCTTGCCCGCCCGGCGGGCCGGGAGGTAGGCGGCGAGGACGGTGACGACGATGCCGAGCAGCATGCCGATCGCCGGGGTCGTCCACTTGATGGTGAGGTCCGCGGTGGACAGCTCCAGGCCCATCGAGCCCATCAGCTTCATCAGGCCGACGGCCAGGCCGACGCCCGCGCCCACACCGAGCACCGAGCCGAAGAAGCCGAGCAGCAGCGCCTCGACCAGCACCGAGCGGTTGACCTGCTTGCGGCTGGAGCCGATGGCCCGCATCAGACCGATCTCGCGGGTGCGCTGGGCGACCAGCATCGAGAAGGTGTTGATGATCAGGAAGATGCCGACGAGGAAGGCGATTCCGGCGAAGCCGAGCATCGCGTACTTCATGACGTCGAGGAAGGAGCCGACCGAGTCGCGGCCGGAGTCCTTGGCCTCGGCGGCCGTCTCCAGCTTGTACGTCCCGGCGCCGAGCTTGGCGGTGACGTTCTGCTTCAGCTGCTCGTCACTGACGCCGGGGGCGGCGGTGAGCGAGATGTTGGTGAACAGGCCGGTGCGGCCGAGCAGTTCACGCTGGGCGGTGGGCGTGTCCAGGTAGACGATCGCCGCGCCCGGGTTGGTGACCTTGAAGGAGGCGATGCCGGTGATCTTCGCGGTGAAGTCGCCGGTCACCGCGATGGTGCGCAGCTCGTCGCCGATCTTCAGGTGGTGCTTGTCGGCGGTGTCCGCGTCGACCATCACCTCGGTCGGCCCGCGCGGGGCGTGGCCGGAGGTGATCTCCATGGCCTTGAGGTCGTTCTGCGTCCAGTTGCCCGCGATGGTGGGGCCTCCGTTGGAGGAACCCATGTTCTCGTTCTTGGAGTTGACGACCGTCACGCTCATGCTGGAGACGCCGCCCTCGGCGGACTTCACCCCGGCCGCGCCGCGCGCCTGCTCCAGGGCCGAGGCCGGCAGCGTCTCGGGCTTGCCGGTCTGCGGCCGGTCGTCGTCCTTCGCGTTCTTCGGCTTGACGGTGACGTCGGCCGAGGTGGCGGCGAAGAGCTTGTCGAAGGTGGTGTTCATGGTGTCGGTGAAGACGAGCGTGCCGCACACGAACGCCACCGAGAGCAGGACCGCGACGGCCGAGAGGGCCATCCGTCCCTTGTGCGCGAAGAAGTTGCGCATCGAGGTCTTGAGCACGGTCACGACGTCCGCCCCCGCGCGTCGAAGTCCTTCATGCGGTCGAGCACGGCGTCGGCGGTCGGGCGGAACATCTCGTCGACGATCCGGCCGTCCGCGAGGTAGAGCACGCGGTCCGCGTATGAGGCGGCGACCGGGTCGTGGGTGACCATCACGATGGTCTGGCCCAGCTCGTCGACCGAGCGGCGCAGGAAGCCCAGTACCTCGGCGCCCGCACGGGAGTCCAGGTTTCCGGTCGGCTCGTCGCCGAAGATGATCTCGGGGCGGGCCGCGAGGGCGCGGGCCACCGCGACACGCTGCTGCTGGCCGCCGGAGAGCTGGGTCGGGCGGTGCTTGAGGCGGCCGGCCAGGCCGACGGTCTCGACCACGCGGTCCAGCCACTCCCGGTCGGGCTTGCGGCCCGCGATGTCCATCGGGAGCGTGATGTTCTCCAGCGCGTTGAGCGTCGGGAGCAGGTTGAACGCCTGGAATATGAAGCCGATCCGGTCCCGGCGCAGCTTGGTGAGCTTCTTGTCCTTGAGGCCGGTGATCTCGGTCTCGTCCAGGTAGATCTGCCCGCCGGTGACGGTGTCGAGCCCGGCCAGGCAGTGCATCAGCGTGGACTTGCCGGAGCCGGACGGGCCCATGATCGCGGTGAACTGCCCGCGGGCGATGTCCACATCGACGTGGTCGAGCGCGACGACCTTGGTCTCCCCCGACCCGTACGCCTTGACGACCTGGCGCGCCCGAGCCGCGACAGCGGTCCGCCCCTCAGTACCCCCGTGCCTGGGAATGGTCACAGCCGTTGTCACGGTTCTTCTCCTCGGTGCGAGTCAGTTCGGTACGCGTCGTACGTACGCCCTGATCGCGTTCGTACGGCTTGATCGCGTCGTACGTCGTCGTGGCGTACGTCGTTTCGTCTACGTCTTGAGTCTGTCGAGCGCGGGAGTCCGGCGCCCTGGTGCCCGGCGGTGTCTTCCACCGGGGGTTTTCCCTACCCCGTCCACCGCGCCCCCCGTGGCCGCGGTGTAGGACCACGTTAAAGAACCGCGCCCCCGCTTCTCGTCCTCCGCCAGGACGAACGGCACCCGACCCCAAGTAGGGAGTGACCCCTAGGGGCTCTCCACCCAAGGGCGGAGATCAGTAAGGGTCTTCTCCACCCTCTTCCGGAGACCCCTCCACCCGCCCCGGTCTCTGTCGCCGCTCAGGGCCCGGATGAGAAGGTGGACCCGGCCCAATACGTGCACCATGAAGGGATCTTGGGGTGACCACTCGGGGCGGGAGATCCGGCGGGTCCGGCGGGAGTACGCACGCGATACCCGGCGCGACGGCCTCCGCCGTCCCCGCCAAGGGGCGCGGCCCGGTCGTCGCGGCCCTGATGCTGGGCATGGCGCTCGCCGCGCTCGACGGGACCATCGTGTCGACCGCCGTCCCGCAGATCGTCGGCGACCTCGGCGGCTTCTCCGTCTTCTCCTGGCTCTTCTCCGGCTATCTGCTCGCCGTCACGGTCACCCTGCCGGTGTACGGCAAGCTCTCCGACACCTTCGGCCGCAAGCCCGTGCTGATCGCGGGCATCATCCTGTTCCTCACCGGATCGGTGCTCTGCTCGGTCGCCTGGAACATGGCCGCGCTGATCGCCTTCCGGGTCTTCCAGGGCCTGGGCGGCGGCGCCCTCCAGGGCACGGTCCAGACGGTCGCGGCCGATCTGTACCCGCTCAAGGAACGCCCCAAGATCCAGGCGAAGTTGTCGACGGTCTGGGCGGTGTCGGCGGTGGCCGGACCGGCTATCGGCGGCGCCCTCGCCTCGTACGCGGACTGGCGCTGGATCTTCCTGATCAACCTGCCGGTGGGGGTGGTGGCGCTGTGGCTGATCGTCCGTCACCTCGTCGAGCCCGTAAGGGACAAGCCCGCCGAGCGGCCCCGGATCGACTGGGCGGGCGCGCTGTGCGTGTTCGCGACGGGCGCGCTGCTGCTGACGGCACTGGTCCAGGGCGGGGTGGCCTGGTCGTGGCTGTCGGCGCCTTCACTCGGTCTGTTCGCCGCGAGCGCCGCTCTTGGTGTGGTCACGGTGGTCGTCGAGCGGCGGGCCGCCGAGCCCGTCATTCCCGGGTGGGTGTGGCGGCGGCGCAGTATCGCGGCGGTCAATCTGGCGCTGGGGGCGCTGGGGCTGCTGATGGTGGCGCCGACCGTCTTCCTGCCGACGTACGCGCAGTCGGTGCTCGGCCTCAGCCCCATCGCGGCGGGCTTCGTCCTCTCGGTGATGACGCTCAGCTGGCCGGTGTCGGCCGCGCTCTCCAATCGCGTGTACACGCGGATCGGGTTCCGTGACTCGGCCGTCATCGGCATCGCGCTGGCGGCGCTGATCCTGGCGGCGTTCCCACTGCTGCCGTTCCCGGGGCATGCGTGGCAGCCCGCGCTGATCATGCTGGCCCTTGGTGGGGCGCTGGGGCTGTTCCAACTCCCGCTGATCATCGCGGTGCAGTCGTCTGTGGGTTGGTCGGAGCGGGGCACCGCAACGGCGTCCGTGCTGTTCTGCCGACAGGTGGGGCAGTCGGTCGGCGCCGCGCTGTTCGGGGCGGTGGCGAACGCGACGATCACCGGGCGTCTGGCCTCCGCGCCCGTGGCCGGGCTGCCCACCGACCTCGACTCGGCCTCGCGGGCGCTGGCGCATCCCTCTGGGCTGAGCGAGTCGGCCGTCGACTATCTGCGGCGGTCTGTCGCGACGGCGGTGGATCACGTGTACGTGGGTGCGGCGCTGGCCGCCGTAGTGGCGCTGCTGATTTTGCTGCTGCTGGCGCCTCGGCGGTTCCCGGTGCTCGCGGAGCACGAGGCGGAGTTGTAGGCGGCGCTTTCGACTGCGGGCCGGTGGGGGCTTGTCGCGCAGTTCCCCGCGCCCCTATAGGGCCCCAGCACCGAGACGCGCGGGCCCCAACCCCCTTAGGGGCGCGGGGAACTGCGCGAGCAACCCGCCACGGTCCGCAGGCGAACCTCGAACCTTACCCAGGGTAACCACAAGTCCTTGCCGAAAACTTCACGCCGAGGGCTCCCCATCACTCCATACCGACCGGTAAGTTCGCCGCCATTCCCCAGCGCTCGCCGCCCCCCTGCAAGGAGCAGCCGATGTCGCATCACCGGTCGTCCCCCGACATCCGCCAACTGCGCACCGCCTACCGTCTGTTGCGGCGCGTCTCCACGTTCACCGCCCTCGGGTACTTCGTGCTCTTCCTCGTCCTCTCCGCGTACGAGCCCGGGCTGCTCGGGCATCAGGTCAGTGGTGGGCTCACCGCCGGGCTGCTGCTCGGGCTCTGCCAGTTGCCGGTGATGATCGCCGCGATAGCCGTGTACGAGTGGACCGCGCAGCGGACCGTCGATCCGCTCGCCGCCGCGATCCGGCACCAGGCCGAGCGGCCCGTGCCGAACGCCCGGCGGTACACGGACGGAGCCGCCCGATGATCGGATCCGACTCCCAGGCCATGTCGCTGATCGCGTTCATCACGGTGATCAGCGTGACGCTGCTGCTCTGTGTGATGACCGCGCCCGACCGCGACGACCTCACCGAGTACTACACCGGCGCCCGCTCGCTCTCCCCACTCCGTAACGGACTCGCCATCGCCGGGGACTACATCTCGGCGGCCACCGTGCTCAGTACGGTCGGGGTCATCGCGCTCACCGGGTACGACGGGATCGTGCTCACCCTGAGCACCGCGCTCTCGCTGGTGCTGCTGATGTTCCTGCTGGCCGAACCGCTGCGCAACGCGGGGCAGTTCACCATGGGCGACGTGCTCACCCGGCGCACCCCCGGCCCCGCCGTGCGGATCACCGCGTGCCTGGTCACGCTCGCCGCGCTGCTGCCGCTGATGGTGGTGCAACTGGCGGGCGCGGGCGACCTCATCGCGTTCGTGCTCGGCTTCGACGCGTCCGCGTTCAAGACCGGCATCATCGTGATGCTCGGGCTGCTGATGATCGGGTACGCGGCGATCGGCGGCATGAAGGGGACCGCCTTCATCCAGGCCGTCAAGACTGTGGTCCTGGCCGCCGCCTCGCTCGCCGTCGCCGGTCTGATCCTGCACCGGTACGGCTGGAGCCCCGGGCGGCTGCTCGGCCAGGCCGCGCGGGGCAGCGGCGCGGGGCCTGCGTACCTCTCCTCCGGGCTCCAATTCGGCGGCGACAAGCTGGACATGATCAGCTCCGAGCTGACGGTGGTGCTCGGCGGGGGCTGTCTGCCGCACATCACCATGCGCATGTACAGCGCGCCCAACGCCCGCGCGGTGCGGCGCTCGCTGTCCTGGGCGGTGTCGGCGGTCGCGGTGATCTGCCTGGCGCTGATCGTCATCGGCGTCGGCGCGGCGGCCGTGGTGGGGCGCCACGCCATCACGGCGGCGGATCCGCAGGGCAAGACGTCCATGCTGCTCACCAGCCAGGCGCTGATCGGGCCGCACGCCTCGACGGCGGGGGCCGTGCTGTTCACCGCCGTGGCCACGGCGATCTTCCTGACCCTGCTCGCCTCGATCTCCGGGATGACCCTGGCGTGCGCCAACACGCTCGCCCACGACCTGATCGCGCACGGGCTGCGCGGGCGGTCGGGGGTGCGGGGGACGACCGAGACGAACACGGCCCGGCTCGCCGCGCTCGCCGTCGGCATCCCGGCGCTCCTGCTCGCGGCGACGACGCAGCACCACAACCTCCAGCCGCTGGTCACCGTCTCGTTCTGCCTCGGCGCGTCCGCGCTCGCCCCGGCGCTGGTGCTCACGCTGTTCTGGCGGCGCTATACGCGGGCGGGGCTGCTGTGGACGCTGATCGGCGGGACGGTGTTCACGCTGGTGGTGATGTCCGGGACGAAGCTGGTGTCCGGGTCGCCCCAGTCCGTCTTCCCCACCCATGACTTCAACTGGTTCCCGTTCACCACGACGGGCATCGTGTCCATCCCGTTCGGCTTCGTGGCGGGGTGGCTGGGGACGGTCCTGAGCCGGCGCGATGTGTATGCGCAGCGGCAGCGGTACGAGGCGGTGGAGGGGTGGATCCTGGCGGGAGCCCGCCGATGATCCACCCTGGGCTGTAAGGCGGTTCGTCTGCGGACCGTGCTGGGCTTGTCGCGCAGTTCCCCGCGCCCCTTAAGGCGTCCGGGGCGTCAGGCCCGCCAGGCTGTTGCGTACGTGGGCCATGTGCTCGACCGTTTCCTCTCGGGTCTCCGCGTGCTCGCGGAGGATGCGGTCCGTCTCTCGGGCAATGCGTTCGGCCCGTACCCCCGCTGCCGCGATCAGTTCCGCGCCGCGCGCCTCCGCGTCCTCCTGGCCGTGGCGGGCATGCTCCTCGGACTGGGTCAGGACCCGCTCGGCCTCGGCCAGTTCCGCCTCGGCCAGGGCGAGGAGTTCGGCGTGGCGGGTGTCCAACTCGGCCTCTCGCGCGGCCACTTCGCGGGCCAGGGCCTCGATGCGCTCGGCGTGGTCCCTCGCCTGGTCCGCCAGGGTGCTGGCGGCTCGGTCGCGGACCTCGCGTAGCGCGTCCGTCGCCTCGGCGCGGCGCTCGGTCGCCTCGGCGCGGGCCTCGCTGGTGTGGTCGTCGGCGGTGGTGCGGGCGGCCAGGAGCGTCTGCTGGGCGCGGGCCTCGGCCTCGGCGAGGACCGCCTCCGCGTACGTACGGGCTTCGTCGCGCGCCAGGCGGCCGGTCGCGTCCGCCGTGTCACGCAAGGACGCCGCCTCCTCGTGAGCCGTCGCGCGTACCGCGTCGGACTCTTCGACCGCGAGCGCGTACAGCGTGCGGGCGCGGCGGCCCAGCGCCTCGTACGACTGCGGCGCGAGGGCGGCGACGCGGTCGCGCAGGGCGGTCGCCTCGGCCTCCATCCGCTTGGCGAGGACGGTGAGCCGGGCAGTCCGCTCCCACGCGGCGTCGCGTTCGGCGCCGACGGCGGCGAGGCGGCGCTCGACCTGGTCGGGCCGGTAGCCGCGGCCGCCGCGCGCGACGGCGAAGCCCTGCGGTGACTGCGGTGACCCAGGCGCTGCACTCATCCTTGCCGTCCCTCTCCGAGCTCTGCGGCCTCTCCGGCGCACATCCTGCTGGATCGAAGCGAAGTGGTCATAACGCGACACTCCGCCCATACGTAACGGTCAAGCATGCGCCAATAAGCAGCAGAACCGGAAACGGCGACGAGGCGCCCACCGCTCGGTGCGGTGAACGCCTCGTCGTACCAACCTCTTTACGTACTACGTACGTATCAGAGCAGGCCGTCCCAGAACTGCTCCAGGAGCACCGACCACCAGCTCTCCGGCGACGCGAGCGCCGCCGGGTCGAGGGCGGCCAGCTGGGCCTGGAAGTCGACCGTCCAGCGGCCCGCCTGCTCGGGGTTGAGCCCGTACCGAAGGCGCCACATGTTGCCGAGCAGCGCCATGCACCGTACGAACTCGGGCAGTCCCGAGTTCACGAACTGCGGCGGCACCGACTGGCCGCCCGGGCCCGCCTCCACCGGCACCGCGACGATGTTCGCCGTGCCGTACTGGACGCAGATCGCGCGGCCGAAGTCGGAGCCCATGACGAGGTACGAGCCGGCGTCCGGCGCGGGCTGCACCTGGCGCTGCACGGCGAGTTCGGCGAGCGTCGGGACCGGCTGGCCGGGCACGGCCTGCGCCCAGAAGAACGGTCCGAAGTCCACCGGCAGGCCCGCCCACATCAGCGTCATCGCGACGACCTCGGGCACGCCCTGGCGGGACACCGCCCGCTGGTCGAAGCGGAAGACGCCCTGCGGGCCGAAGGCGGCGCCCAGTTCGTGCGCGACACCCTCCGGCGGGAGCGGCGGCGCGGGCTGCACCTGCGGCAGCGGCGCGCGCACCGGCTGCGGCCGGGCCGGGCCGTCCGCGACCTGCGCCAGCTCGCCCTGGTGGGTGAGCAGATGCTGGACGCCCTGGCGGCGCGAGGCGTGGTCGGTGCCGTACGGGGCGACGGAGGTGATCCGCACCTGCGGCCAGGTCTCCCGGATCATCCGGGCGCAGTAGCCGCCGGGCAGTTCGCACGACGCGAGCTCGGTGTGCAGCTCCAGGACGTGGTCCGGGGGCACGTTCATCCCGCGCAGCTCGTGGAAGATCTGCCACTCGGGGTGCGGGATGCCGGGCGCGGAGCGCCGGATGAGCTGCTGCTCGGACCCGTCGGCCGCGCGGTAGCGCAGCACGGCCTGGTAGCCGGGCCCGACCGTCGGCAGCCCGGTGGGCTGCTGCTGCGGATAGCCGTACGCGGGCGGCGGCGACGGTACGGGACCGGGCGCCTGCGGGACGGGGCCGGGCGGCTGCGGCGCGCCGGGGCCCATCTGGGCGGGACCGGCCAGCATGGTCGCGGCCTGGTGCACCGCGCCACCGGGAGCACCGGGAGCGGGTGCGCCGGGCGCACCGGGAGCGCCCGGCGGGGCGGGCGGCTGGGGCGCGCCGGGGCGGCCGCCGAGCTTGCTGGGGTCGGCGAGCATGGTCGCGGCGTAGTGGGCGTCGCCACCGGGCGGGGTACCGGGAGCCGCGGGCGGCTGCGGGGCGCCGGGCACACCGGGAGGACCGGGCGGCTGGGGCGCGCCGGGACGACCGGCACCGGGGGCGCCGGGCGGGCCGGGCGGCTGCGGGGCACCCGGTCCGGCCGGGCCCAGCTGGCTGGGGTCGGCGAGCATCGTCGCGGCGTGGTGGACCCCGCCCCCGGGCGGAGGCGGCGCCGGCGGCCCGGGCGGCTGCGGTCCGTCGGGCCCGAGCTGCGAGACCAGCTGCGTCGCCACGTACGGAGGCGCCGCGGCCGGAGCCCCGGGCACACCGGGCGCACCGGGAGGCGGCGGAGTGGCACCCCGGGCCGCACGCGGCGGCGGCGCCTTGCTGGTGGCGGCCTCGGCGATGTCGGCGGCGGAGACGGGGGCGGGGGTCGCGGGATTGGCGGGGACGACCGGATTGACGGGCGCACCCGGGCCGACCGGCGCACCGGGAACAGCCGCGCCCGGGACGCCCGCAGGCGGCTGGCCGACCGGCGCGCCCGGGCGGGGCGCGTGCGGGTCCAGGGCCGGGGCCACCGCCGTCGGCGGAAGCTGGCTGCCGCCCTGGAGCAGGGCGGTCTTCGCCTCGGGCAACGCCCTCGGCGGCGGGGTGTCGTCCGCGTCCGAGCCCGACAGCGGCGGCGCGAACACGGTCGCGGGCAGCGGTACGGAACCGTCGTCCGACCCGGCGTTGGTGTCCGTCCCGGCCCACGGGGTCGCCCCGGCAGGCGCCTCGCCAACCGGCGCGGGCCACGCGGGAGCCGACGCGGACGACGGCGCCGGCACAGGAGCGGGCGCGGCGGGCACGGGCGCGGGCGCCGACTGCGGCCCAGGCACGGGCGCGGCGGGCGCGGGCGTCGACTGCGGCCCAGCCACAGAAGCCCCCGGGGCCTCGGCCCGGGCAGGCCCGACCGGCGCACCGGCACCGACACCGGCACCCCCGCCCACCGACTCCCCACGCCGGTCCGGAATCCCGATCCGGTCCGCCGCCTCCTGCAACCACTCCGGCGGCGTCAGCAGGAACGACGTCTGGTTCAGGTCGATGCGTTCGGGCGGCGGCGCGGGCACCGCGTCCCCGGCGTCGGACGGCACCCCGTACTCCTCCTCGTAACGGCGGATCACCTCACCCACCGGCAGGCCCGGCCACAGCGTGGCCTCCCCGCTGTCTCGGGCGATGACGAGCCGCTGGCGGCCGCCGTCCGAGGACGGGCCGTCGGCGCGGTCCTCGGCCCACACCACGAACCCCAGCTCGAACTCCCGCACCCGCACCTCACGGTGCTGATACGCGGGCACATCGCCGTTGATCCACTCTTCCGCGCGCTCCTGCGCCTGGGCGAAGGTCACCATCACACTCACTCCCCCACCGGCACGGCGCGCGCGAAGCCGCCGTCCACCATCAGGTTCGCCACGGTCTCCAGCTCCGGCGGGTTGCCCGCGAGCCGTGCCAGGAATTCGTCGAAGTCGGCCCCGCAGGGCAGCAGCAGGCGCTCCACGCGCTCCTGCACGGTCCAGCCGTCCCGGTCGCGCGCGTCGTCGTACGCGCAGAACCAGACCGAGCCGACCGCCTGGCCCCGGACCTTCACCGCGAGGATGCCGCCCTGGACGAAGGCGACGCCCAGGTAGTCCTTGGTGAGGTGGTCGCGCAGGCACTTGTTGATGTAGACGAGGTCGTTGACCGCCGCCTCGTCCCGCACCGTGAAGAACGGCTGGTCCACCAGGAGCCCGAGCTCCGCGTCGAGCGCCGCGCCGACGGGGGCGCAGCCGCCCGCCGCCTTCAGGAAGGATCGGTAGGCGCCCGGCAGCCGGTAGCCCAAGTCCTCCTCGACGCCGAGGAGTTGGGACTCGGTGACCGAGACCAGGTGCTTGGGCACCCCGAAGTGCGCCGGGCGCGTCTCCTGGAGCGGGCGGGTGCCGTGCTTGTCCTGGTCGACGTCGGCCGTCGCCAGACCGCCGTGGTGGCGCAGCAGGGCCTTCACCTCGACCGGGACCAGTTCGAGCCGGCGGGTGCCGGGCACGTGGTGCCAGGTCCAGCCGTGCGGGGTGGCGACCGCCGGGATGGTGTCCCACAGCTCGTGGCCGTCGGCGGCGAGCGCCGCGTTGGCCGACACGTAGTCGGTCAGCCGCAGCTCGTCCACGCCGAAGCCCTCCGGCGGCTCGGCGATCTCGGCGACCGCGCGCGCGTACGCGGAGAAGTCCGGGTGCCCGTTCCCGTCCACCCGCACCCCTCTGGGGTGCCGGGCGGCGCGGACCGGGTCCGGGAAGTTCACGACCTGCCCGGCATAGGCCGCGTTGGGTGGCGCGGCGTGCCCGAGCCGACCTGTCGTCATGGCGGATGCCCCCTGCGTGCGTCCTGCTGCGTCTGGCTGGTGAGGACCAGACTATGCGGTGGGGCAATACCGGGTCCCTGCCCCGCACCTCTGTCCCCGCCCCACTGTGACCAGCTGTCACAAGCAGGTCACCGAGCGACGACCGTGACGACACGGACCTTCTCGTAGCAGTGCCCCAGCTTCCGTACCACTGGGCACATTTGGCAGTCTGTTCCCTCAACGGGGCGTTAACGGGGGCGTTGACAACCGGCGGCCGAACCCGTCGGCAACGGGGAGGGACAACCAGCACCATGCACGGAACGACCGACATATCGGGTACGGCCACGGGCGACCCGCGCACCGGCGACCCACGCCTTCAGTGGAGCGCCACCACCGCGTCCGCGCCCGTGCTCCGGCACCGCCGCGACGGCATCCTCCCCGCCGTCGCCGCCGCACTGAGCGTCCGGGGCGAGACGCTGACCTGCACCGCGGGCAAGGGCGACGCACCGCCCGCCCTCCACCCGCTCGTACAGGACTTCCACGACACCCTCACCAGCGGCCAGCGCGAACGGTTCACCGGCCGCTGCCCGGAGGCGATCCTGCTCTCGCGCCGGCTCGCCGCGCTCGAATCCGGCCGCTCCAAGCGCGCCGCCCGCAAGCCGCTCACGCACGGCGAGGCCCGCCGCGCGCTCAAGCACGCCAAGCTGACGGCCCGCCGCATCCGCGAGGACGGCGACCCGCTGCACGGCAGCTACGCGCCGCCCTGCCGCTCCTGTACCGCGCTCCTCGCCCACTTCGGGGTGCGTGCCGTCGACCCCGCCGAGAAGGGCTGAACCGACCGCGATGCCGGACGTCTCCACCACCCGCTTCCCCGTCCCCGTCGACGCGGCCCTGCGCGCCGCCGGGTGGCACCCCGGCCGCTGGGACATCAGGCAGGCCGAGGCCTGGGCCGACGTCCTGCGCTCGCACGCCTCGCCCGCCGGGCACCGGCACACGGTGTTCCCGGCCGCCGTCGAGGCGTGGGCGGAGTTCGGCGGGCTGCGGCTGACCTCGCCGGGGCCCGGGCGCCACAACGCCCCCGCGACCGTCCGCTTCGACCCCGTCGCGGGCCTCCACCTCGCCCGCACGTTCGCGGACCTGGGCCGCGCCCTGGGGACGGAACTCGCCCCGCTCGGCGAGGAGGGCGAGCAGCAGGCCGTCCTCGCCATCGACGCCGAGGGCCGCGTCTACAGCATCGACCACACCGGCGACTGGTACCTCGGCGCGGATCTGGACGTGGCCCTGAACACCCTGGTCACCGGCGTCCAGCCGGTCCGCCTGACGTCGGCGGGCTGAGTACGTACGGAAGCGGTTCAGTCCGGGCAGCCCGCCCGGTCCGGCAGCACTGCCGAGACCCGCCAGCCGCCCGCGTCCGTCACACCGGACACGAACACACCGCCCAGGCCCATCACGCGCTCGCGCATCCCGACCAGGCCGTTGCCGCCGCTGGGCAGCCCGGCGTCGGCCGTGGCGCCGTCGGCCGGGCCGTTCTCGATCTGCATGGCGACCTCGTCCTCGCGGTGGGCCAGGCGCACCATCACCTTGGCGCCCGCCGCGTGCTTGTGGACGTTGGTCAGTGCTTCCTGGACGACCCGGTACGCGGTCTGCTCCACCAGCGCGTCATACGCGCGCCCCTCTCCGTGGACCGCCAGCTCGACCACCATCCCGGCCTCCCGGGACTGGCCGACCAGCGCCTCGATGTCCGCCAGGCACGGCCCCTCCTCGGCAGCGGCGGCGGCAGCGGCGGCCGCCGAGGCCACGGCCGCCAGCGGGACAGGCGCCTCGGCCCGCCGCACCGGCTCGCCGGTACGCAGCACCCCGAGCATCTCGCGCAGTTCGGTGAGCGCCTGGCGGCCCATGTCGCCGACCAGGACCGCGTTCTTGACCGCCTTCTCCGGGTCCTTGCGGGCCACCGCCTGGAGGGCTGCCGCGTGCACCACCATCAGCGAGACCCGGTGGGCCACCACGTCGTGCATCTCGCGGGCGATCCGGGTGCGTTCCTCCGTACGGGCCCACTCGGCGCGCTCCTCGGCGCGGTCGGCGAGCAGCGAGAGCTCTCGCTCCAGTGAGTCGGCGCGCTCGCGCAGCGACTCCATCAGCCGTCTGCGGGCGCCTATGTAGAGCCCGAGGAGCAGCGGCGGCCCGGTCAGGCCGAGCGACATCACGCCGGAGAAGAGCGGCACCAGCCAGCGCCCGCCGCTGAAGGCGCCGTCGTCGACGCTCTGGTTCATCCGGACGAAGGTGACGATGAACGTCCCCGCCAGGCACATTCCGGCCAGCGTCGCGGTGATCCGGCGCGGCACCTCGGAGGCGGCGAGCGTGTAGAGCCCGACGATGCCGAGCAGGAAGCCCATGTTGGCCGGGGTCACCGCGATCGACACCAGGACGACCGCGACCGGCCATCGCCGCCGCGCGGCCAGCGTGGCCCCGGCGAACAGGCCGAACAGCACCCCGACCGGAACGGGAACCCCCGCGTCCCCGGCGAACTTCACACCCTCCAGTGCGCACTCGAACGCGGACGCCAGCCCGAGCCCTATGTCCAGGACGGCACTGCGCCGCCGCTCCCACCACCACCAGCCGCGGGAGGTCGTCCCCGCGGCGACGTGGTCTGCCCCCGTTGCGGTCATACCTCCCAGCCTACGGGCGCCCGCCAGCGATTTTCCGGCGACTTCGGCCGCCTTCGCGGCGATCGGGCGGTGATCAAGGTGATCGACACCGTCGCACGGAAGGCGCTTGGTACGGCATAGTGTGGGGTGCCGATCCGGTGACCTGACGTAATGTCCGGCCGATCCGGTTTCCATCCCCCGTGGTGTAATTGGCAGCACTGAGGCTTTTGGTGCCTTATGTCCGGGTTCGAGTCCTGGCGGGGGAGCCAGCGCAGTTCGGGTCCTGACCTAAGAGGTCGGGACCCGGTTGTTTTTCCGGCCCACGGCCCCCACCCGGATTTCCGCCTACGAACCCCCCGGTATCCTGCGGATGTCCACCACCCAAAGCCGAAGGGCATACCCGTGAGCGCCATTCGCCCGGCCGCCGTAGTCGTCCTCGCAGCGGGTGAGGGCACCCGCATGAAGTCGGCCACCCCCAAGGTCCTGCACGAGATCTGCGGGCGCTCGCTCGTCGGCCACGTCGTCGCGGCCGCCCGCGAGCTCGACCCCGAGCACCTGGTCGTGGTCGTCGGCCATGCCCGCGAGCAGGTCACCGCCCACCTCGGCGCGATCGACGCCTCGGTGCGCACCGCCGTCCAGTACGAGCAGAACGGCACCGGCCACGCGGTCCGGATGGCGCTGGAGGAGCTCGGCCAGTCCATCGAGGGCACGGTCGTGGTGGTCTGCGGCGACACCCCGCTGCTCACCGGCGCCACGCTGGCGGAGCTGACGCGTACGCACGAGGCGGACGGCAACGCCGTCACCGTGCTGACCGCCGAGGTCCCGGACTCCACCGGCTACGGCCGGATCGTGCGCGACGGCGAGTCGGGCGCGGTCACCGCGATCGTCGAGCACAAGGACGCCACCGACGCCCAGCGGGCCATCAAGGAGATCAACTCCGGCGTCTTCGCCTTCGACGGCGCGCTGCTCGCGGACGCGCTCGGCAAGGTGCGCACCGACAACAGCCAGGGCGAGGAGTACCTCACCGACGTCCTCGGCATCCTGCGCGAGGCCGGGCACCGCGTCGGCGCCTCGGTCGGCGGGGACCACCGCGAGATCCTGGGCATCAACAACCGCGTCCAGCTCGCCGAGGCGCGCCGCCTGCTCAACGACCGCCTGCTTGAGCGCGCGATGCTCGCGGGCGTCACCGTCGTGGACCCGGCGACCACCTTCGTCGACGTCACCGTCACCTTCGAGCAGGACTCGCTCGTCCACCCGGGCACCCAGCTGCTCGGCACGACGCACCTGGGCTCCGGCGCCGAGGTCGGCCCCAACTCCCGCCTGACCAACACCAAGGTGGGCGCGGGCGCGCGCGTGGACAACGCCGTCTCGTACGACTCCGAGGTCGGCGAGGGCGCGTCCGTGGGCCCGTACGCCTACCTTCGCCCGGGCACCCGCCTCGGCGTGAAGGCGAAGATCGGCACGTACGTCGAGACCAAGAACGCGACGATCGGCGAGGGCACCAAGGTGCCGCACCTGTCGTACGTGGGCGACGCGACCATCGGCGAGTTCACCAACATCGGCGCCGCGAGCGTCTTCGTGAACTACGACGGCGAGGCCAAGCACCACACCACGATCGGCTCGCACTGCAAGACGGGTTCGGACAACATGTTTGTTGCTCCTGTCACAGTCGGGGACGGCGCGTACACCGCCGCGGGCTCCGTCATCACCAAGGACGTACCGGCCGGTTCGCTGGCCGTCGCCCGGGGCCAGCAGCGGAATATCGAGGGCTGGGTGGCCCGCAAGCGTCCGGGCAGCGCGGCCGCGCAGGCGGCTTCGGCCGCCTCCGAAGACGTCGCCCAGGAAAACTGACCGGAAACACCTACGCCTGGCACGGCGTACCGTGATAGACGCACACGATTCGGCTGGCTCGTCGCCAAGGGACCGCGCGGGCTCAGCAGCAGATGACACCTCTGAGGAGACAGTGCTGTGACCGGGATCAAGACGACCGGCGAGAAGAAGCTGATGCTCTTCTCCGGCCGCGCCCACCCCGAGCTGGCCGAGGAGGTCGCGCACCAGCTGGGTGTCGGCCTCGTGCCGACGAAGGCCTTCGACTTCGCCAACGGTGAGATCTACGTCCGCTTCCAGGAGTCGGCGCGCGGCGCCGACTGCTTCCTGATCCAGAGTCACACGGCTCCGATCAACAAGTGGATCATGGAGCAGCTGATCATGATCGACGCGCTGAAGCGCGCGTCGGCCCGCTCCATCACGGTGATCGTGCCGTCCTACGGGTACGCCCGCCAGGACAAGAAGCACAAGGGCCGCGAGCCGATCTCGGCCCGCCTGATCGCCGACCTCCTGAAGACCGCCGGCGCCGACCGCATCCTCACGGTCGACCTGCACACCGACCAGATCCAGGGCTTCTTCGACGGCCCGGTCGACCACCTCACCGCCCTGCCGGTCCTCGCGGACTACGTGGGCGCCAAGGTCGACCGCTCCAAGCTGACGATCGTCTCCCCGGACGCCGGCCGCGTGCGCGTCGCCGACCGCTGGTGCGACCGCCTGGACGCGCCGCTGGCGATCGTCCACAAGCGCCGCGACAAGGACGTCGCCAACCAGGTGACCGTCCACGAGGTCGTCGGTGACGTCAAGGGCCGCGTCTGCGTGCTCGTCGACGACATGATCGACACCGGTGGCACCATCTGCGCCGCCGCCGACGCCCTGTTCGCGCACGGCGCCGAGGACGTCATCGTGACGGCCACGCACGGCATCCTGTCGGGCCCGGCCGCCGACCGCCTGAAGAACTCCAAGGTCAGCGAGTTCGTGTTCACCAACACGCTGCCCGACCCGAGCGACCTGGAGCTCGACAAGATCACGGTCCTGTCGATCGCCCCGTCGATCGCCCGCGCGATCCGCGAGGTCTTCGAGGACGGCTCGGTCACGAGCCTCTTCGAGGAGCAGTAGGCACCGGGATCCTCCGGGGTCCAAGAAGATCCTTTTGGGTGCGGCCTCCCGGCCGGGTAGACTCATCGAGTTGCTCGGCGAGGGAGGCCGTACCCGTATCGGTACGGCGGTCCGTTATCGACGCGCTCTTCGTAGCAGGCCAGTCGTGGCCGGGTAACCGCCACATCTTTATCCACCTGCTTATACGAGGAGTGCACATGTCCGAGGTCAAGCTCGCCGCTGAGGTCCGTAACAGCTTCGGCAAGGGCGCCGCCCGCAGCATCCGCCGTGAGAACAAGGTTCCCGCGGTCGTCTACGGCCACGGCTCCGAGCCGGTCCACGTCACCCTGCCGGGCCACGAGCTGCTGCTCGCCCTGCGTACCCCGAACGTCCTGCTCTCCCTGGACATCGAGGGCAAGAACGAGCTGGCGATCCCGAAGGCCGTCCAGCGCGACGCCATCAAGGGCTACCTCGTCCACGTCGACCTGCTGCTCGTCAAGCGCGGCGAGAAGGTCACCGTCGAGATCCCGGTCGAGACCGAGGGCGAGCTCGCCCCGGGCAGCTTCCTGGTCGAGAACGTGCTGAACACGCTGACCGTCGAGGCCGAGGCCACCCACATCCCGACCGGCGTCACCGTCTCCATCGCGGGCCTGGAGGCCGGCGCCTCCATCCACGCCAAGGACATCGCGCTGCCCAAGGGCACCACGCTGGCCATCGACCCCGAGGCCGTCGTCATCCAGATCCTGGCCGCGCAGGCCGAGGAGCCGGCTGCCGAGGGCGAGGGCGACGAGGCCGCCGAGGCCTGAGCCGTACGCTCTGCCTGACGGGGTGGCGGGCCACTGCGGCCCGCCACCCCGTTTTTCTTGTCGTCACGCGAGGAGAGACGCAGCACAGATGACCACGGAAGCGAACGCCCCCTGGCTGGTCGTGGGGCTCGGCAACCCCGGCCCCGAGTACGCGGGCAACCGGCACAACGTCGGCTTCATGGTGGCCGACCTGCTCGCCTCCCGCATCGGCGGCAAGTTCAAGGCGCACAAGGCCCGCGCGCAGGTCGTCGAGGGCCGCATCGGCCCGGCGGGCCCGCTGAACCGCCGGGTGATCCTGGCCAAGCCGCTCTCGTACATGAACCTGTCGGGCGGTCCGGTCACCGCGCTGCGCGACTTCTACAAGGTGCCGGTCGAGAACATCGTCGCCGTCCACGACGAACTCGACATCGACTACGGCGTGCTGCGCCTGAAGCTCGGCGGCGGCGACAACGGCCACAACGGCCTCAAGTCGATGACCAAGTCGTTCGGCCCCGACTACCACCGCGTCCGCTTCGGCATCGGCCGCCCGCCCGGCCGTATGCAGGTCGCCGACTTCGTCCTCAAGGACTTCTCGTCGACCGAACGCAAGGAACTCGACTACTTCGTGGACCGCGCGGCCGACGCCGTGGAGGCGCTGGTGATCGAGGGCCTTGAGCGGGCGCAGTCGACGTACAACTCGTAGGGCTAGAAGTGCCGGACCCGGGTGAGGTCGATGTCCGCGTCGAAGGGGGCGCCGACCTTCAGCCGGTTCCGGTGGATCCCCGCGTGAACGTACCTACGGGTCACGGGGTCCAGTTCGTAGACGTGTGCCAGGACCTCGTCCTTGCCGACCTTCTCGACCCGCCAGAAGTGCGGGATGCCCGCAGCCGCATACTTGTGGGGCTTGGTGTCCCGGTCCCGCGACTCCGACTCTGGGGACACCACCTCGACCGCGAGCAAGAGGTCGGAGGCGGCGAAGCTGGTCTGGTCCAGGCTTTTGACGGAGTCGGCCCGCACCACGCAGATGTCCGGCTCCGGACCGTTGCGCCGGTCCAGCACCACGGTCATCTCCCGGGCGATCCGCAGTTCCTCGGGCAGCACCGGCCGGATGGCACTGACGAGCAGATCGATCACAGCAGAGCGGAACAGTCGCTGTGCGCTCACGAAAACCAGGCTCCCGTCGATCAGCTCAGTGTGGCGCGGGAGGTCCGGCAACGTCAGAAGGTCGTCCACGGTGTACCCGTCCAGCGGGGGCCGCGACCAGTCGTGTGCGGGCTCGGCGGTCATGGTTGCTCCCATGGACGGCATTCTGGTCTTGGAGCACAACGGTAGCGGCCGGTATCCGCGCCCGTCATCACATCGTGTGATGGGCGCGGATACCGGCCGTTCGTTCGACCGTCCGGGTCAGCCCGTGTTACGGAGCCCCGCCGCAACCCCGTTCACCGTCAGCAGCAGTGCCCGGGCGAGCAGCGGGTCCGGGGTTTCGCCGCGCTCTGCCTCTCCTCGCTGGCGGGCCAGGAGCGCTACCTGGAGGTAGGAGATCGGGTCCAGGTAGGCGTCGCGGATCGCGAACGTCTGCTGGAGGACCGGATGGGAGCCGAGGAGCGTGTCGCCGCCGGTGATGCGCAGGACCTCGCTCACGGTGAGCGCGTGCTCCTCCTCGATGTCCGCGAAGACGTGCTTGAGGTCGTCGGGGACGAGCGTGTCGACGTAGTGGCGGGCGATCCGCAGGTCCGTCTTGGCCAGCGTCATCTCGACGTTGGAGATGAAGTTCTGGAAGAAGTGCCAGCGCTCGTGCATCTCGTCGAGCACCGTGTCCAGGCCCGCCTCGCGCAGCGCCTTCAGGCCCGAGCCCACGCCGTACCAGCCCGGCACGATCTGCCGCGACTGCGTCCAGCCGAACACCCAGGGGATCGCCCGCAGGCCGTCCAGGCCCGCGCCGGAGTCCGGGCGGCGCGACGGGCGCGAGCCCAGGTGCAGCTCGGCGAGCTGGTCGACCGGCGTGGAGGCGAAGAAGTACGCGGGCAGGTCCGGGTCCTCGACCAGCTTGCGGTAGGCCGCGTGCGCCGCGTCGGACACCGTGTCCATCGCCGCGTCCCAGCGCGCCAGCGCCTCGTCGGACTGGCGCGGGGCGGTGTGCAGCGCGGACGCCTGAAGCGTGGCCGCCACCGTCAGCTCCAGGTTCTCCCTGGCCAGCGACGGGATGAGGTACTTGTCGGAGATGACCTCGCCCTGCTCGGTCACCTTGATCTCGCCCTCAAGGGTGCCCCACGGCTGCGCCAGGATCGCGTCGTGCGAGGGGCCGCCGCCACGGCCGACGGTGCCGCCGCGGCCGTGGAAGAGCCGCAGCCGTACGCCGTAGCGGTGCGCCACATCGCGCAGACGGCGCTGGGCGCGGTGGATCTCCCACTGCGACGTGGTGATGCCGCCGAACTTGGAGGAGTCGGAGTAGCCGAGCATGACCTCCTGGACGTCGCCGCGCAGCGACACCAGACGGCGGTACGACGGATCCGCCAGCATCTCGTCGAGGATCACGTCGGCCGCGCGCAGCTCGTCCGTGGTCTCCAGGAGCGGCACGATGCCGATCTTCGCCCAGCCCGCGTGCAGATCGACGAGCCCGGCCTCACGGGCCAGCACGGCCGCCGCGAACACGTCGTCGGCGCCCTGGCACATCGAGATGATGTACGACTCGATCACCTCGGGCCCGAACCGCTCGAACGCCTCCGTGATCGTGCCGAAGACGCCGAGCGTCTTCTGCCCGGCCTCGTCCAGCGGGGCGGGCGTCGGGGCCAGCGGGCGCCGCGAGCGGAGCTCCTTGGCGAGCAGCTTCTGGCGGTACTCGCGCGGCATGTCGGCGTAGCGCCAGGACTCCTCGCCGAGCCGGTCGAAGAGCTGCCCGAGCGCGTGGTGGTGCGCGTCGGCGTGCTCGCGTACGTCCATGGTGGCCAGCTGGAGGCCGAACGCGGCGAGCGTGCGGATCGTGCGGTCCATGCGGCCGTCGGCGAACAGACCGCCCCGGTGCTCGCGCAGCGACGTCTGGATCAGGGTGAGGTCCGCGAGCAGCTCGGAGGTGCCCAGGTAGTCGCGGCCCGGCTGGTGCGGGGTGCCCTTGGCCAGGCGCTCCTTGGTGTTCACCAGCTTCTGGCGCACGCAGGTGGCCTTGAGCCGGTAGGGCTCCTCGGCGTTGAGCCGCTTGTAGCGGGGGCTGATCTCGGGCAGCGTCTCCAGGTCGGCCTGGAGCGAGGAGAGCAGTTCCTCGGTGGCGCCCGCGTACCGGATCGAGTTGGAGAGCAGTCCGCGCAGGAAGTCGATCAGTTCGAGCGCGTCGTTGATGCCGTGCTCGTGCTGGAGGATCAGCACGTCCCAGGTGACCTGCGGGGTCACATTGGGGTTGCCGTCGCGGTCGCCGCCGATCCAGGTGCCGAAGGTGAGCGGCCGGGTTCCGGCGGGCAGCTCGACGCCGACCCGCTCCAGCTCGGCCGCCAGGTCCTCCAGGACGTCGCCGACCGCGTTCGCGTGCAGCTCGTCCAGGTAGTAGATGGCGTTGCGCGCCTCGTCGGCGGGCTCGGGGCGGACCACCCGCAGCTCGTCGGTCTGCCAGATGAGGTCGATGTTCTCGGCGAGCCGCAGGTCCAGGCGGCGCCGGTCGGCCTCGGTGACCGGCGTCTCCAGGAGGGCCGCGATCCGGCGCAGCTTGTTCAGCACGGAGCGGCGGGCCGCCTCCGTGGGGTGCGCGGTGAAGACCGGGCGCACATTGAGGTTCTTGACCGTCTCGCGCAGGTGCTCGGGGTCGGCGTCCTTGAGCATGTCGGCGGTACGGGCGAGCAGCCCGCCCTCGGCGGCCCGGTGGGCGCGCAGCTCACGGCCGCGGTGCACCTGCTCGGTGACGTTGGCGAGGTGGAAGTAGGTGGAGAAGGCCCGCACCAGCTTGGCGGCGGTCTCCACCTCGGTGCCGCCGAGCAGCTCGGCGGCGGCCTCACCGTCCGTACGGGTGAGCGCGCGGACGCGCTCGACGAGCTCCAGGAGCTCGGGGCCTTCCTGGCGCACCAGGGCCTCTCCGAGGAGGTCACCCAGTCGGCGGATGTCGGCGCGAAGCTCGGGGCTGGCGGCGGGGGTCTGGTCGGCACTGCTCACAGGTGCGGCTCCTTGCAGTGTTTGAGCACGTCTGGAGGGGTACTGGAGGCTTGCGGACCGCGCTGTCCGACGACACCCAGGATAGGTGTCCCTCCGCGCGGCGCAGTCCACTGCCCTCTTGTACGGGGCCGGGTCACTGCCATACTTACGTCGCCGTAGGTTACGCATCCGTAGCCAGGCGTCTCGTCTTCTTCACTTAACCCCCCGGGGGGACGCCCCATGACCACCAGCCCCGACCTGATCGAGCCGGCCACCGAGCCGCCGGACTCCTCCGCGACCCGCGGGGGCGAGAGCAAACGGTCCGTCGAGCAGATCGCGCTGCTGCTCTTCATCGTCGTGCCGTTCGTGGCGCTGCTCGCGGCCGTGCCGCTGGCCTGGGGCTGGGGTGTGAGCTGGCTGGACCTGGGCCTGATGGTGTTCATGTACTACCTGGGCTGCCACGGCATCACCATCGGCTTCCACCGCTACTTCACCCATGGCTCGTTCAAGGCGAAGCGCCCGCTGCGCATCGCGCTGGCCGTCGCCGGGTCGATGGCCGTCGAGGGCCCGCTGGTGCGCTGGGTGGCCGACCACCGCAAGCACCACAAGTTCTCCGACGCGGAGGGCGACCCGCACTCTCCGTGGCGGTTCGGCGAGACGCTGCCCGCGCTGATGAAGGGCCTGTGGTGGGCCCACATCGCCTGGATGTTCGACGAGGAGCAGACCTCGCAGGAGAAGTACGCGCCCGACCTGATCAAGGACCCGGCGATCCGCCGGATCTCGCGCGACTTCGTCTACTACACGATCCTCTCCCTTGCCATTCCGCCGATCGTGGGCGGTCTGGTGACGATGTCGTGGTGGGGCGCGTTCACCGCGTTCTTCTGGGGCTCGATGGTCCGCGTCGCGCTGCTGCACCACGTCACCTGGTCGATCAACTCCATCTGCCACGCGGTCGGCAAGCGCCCCTTCAAGTCCCGTGACCGCTCCGGGAACGTGTGGTGGCTGGCGGTCCTCTCGTGCGGCGAGTCCTGGCACAACCTGCACCACGCCGACCCCACCTCGGCCCGCCACGGTGTGATGCGCGGCCAGATCGACTCCAGCGCGCGCATCATCCGCTGGTGCGAGCAGCTGGGCTGGGCGTACGACGTGCGCTGGCCCACCGAGGCCCGCCTGGAGTCCAAGCGCAGCGAGCCCGGCGCCCCCTCGCGGCGCATGGAGAAGGCCCACGAGGAGAGCTCCCGTAAGGAGAAGGCCGCAGAGGCGGCATGATGGAGGACGTGGCGACCGACTCCAGCACCACCCGCGCGACCAGCACCAACGGTCCGGCGGGCCCCGACAGACCCAGGCGGACCCGCCGCACCCGGATGACGGGCGCGGAGCGCCGGGAGCAGCTGTTGGACATCGGTCGCACGCTCTTCGCCGAGAAGGGCTTCGAGGGCACCTCGGTCGAGGAGATCGCCGCCAAGGCCGGTGTCTCCAAGCCGGTCGTGTACGAGCACTTCGGCGGCAAGGAGGGCTTGTACGCGGTGGTGGTCGACCGCGAGATGCGCTCGCTCCTGGACGGGGTGACGGGCGCGCTGACCGCCGGGCATCCGCGCGAGCTCCTTGAACAGGCCGCGTTCGCCCTGCTCGACTACATCGAGAAGTACACCGACGGCTTCCGGATCCTGGTGCGCGACTCCCCCGTGGCGCAGTCCACCGGCACCTTCGCGTCCCTGATCTCCGACATCGCGACCCAGGTCGAGGACATCCTCGGCCTGGAGTTCAAGGCGCGCGGCTTCGACCCGAAGCTCGCTCCGCTGTACGCGCAGGCCCTGGTCGGCATGGTCGCGCTCACCGGCCAGTGGTGGCTGGACGTGCGCAAGCCCAAGAAGGCGGAGGTCGCCGCCCATCTGGTGAACCTGGCGTGGCACGGCCTGGACGGCCTGGAGCAGAAGCCGCGGCTGATAGGGCACCGCAAGAACTGAGGCGGCGGCAGCCGGGACGGCAGCGGTTCACGGGGCGGCCATCGGGGGTTTCCTCCATGGCCCATTTTCCTCTTCAACCACACGCGCAACAGCTGTAAGCTTCACGCACATTCCCGGGGGGGAATTCGCATTCCCACGCGAGCGGCTACGCGTGCGCAGAACAGCGCCGTGGATGCCCCGCGAGGAATGTTCCGCGTGCGCCGCTCTTCGACCGCGCCGCGATGAATTTCGACCCGGTTCCACGCATATTCCCTGGGGGGAATTTTGTCTTCTGTGCGCATTCCGCGCGCCGGCCGCCTCGCGGCCTGCACCGCCCTCGCGCTCTCGGCCGGCATGCTGCTCTCCGGCACCGCCACCGCCGACACGAAGCCGGCCGCGCCGCACACCACCACCGAGAGCGCCAGGCCCGCCGCCGCCAAGCCGTCGGCCGCGCTGCCCAAGCACCGCGTACGGGCGTCGGCCCTCGCGGCCGCCCACCCGGCCAAGCCGCGCCTGGACCTCAACAAGGACGGCTATACGGACCTGCTCTACCGGGACCTGAACAGCAAGACGTACCTGGAGACCTGGACGGAGAAGGAGAACGCCGAATTCGCCAACTCCTTCGGCACCTACAAGGACCTCATCACGCCGGGCGACCTGGACGGGAACGGCAGCCCCGAGCTGCTGACCCTGGGCGCGGACGGCACCCTGTCGCTCTACGCCGACGTCTCGAACAACGGCGCCTCGTACCCGACCTGGTCCGGCGGCGGCTGGAACGCCTACAACAAGGTCGTCGGCGCCGCCGACCTCACCGGTGACGGCAAGGGCGACGTGCTGGCGCGTACGCCCGGCGGCGACCTGTACCTCTACCCGGGCACCGGCACCGCCCACGGCGACCCGTTCGGGAGCCGGATCAAGGTCGGCGGCGGCTGGCAGGCCTACGACCAGCTCGTCGGCGTGAACGACATGAACGGCGACGGCTTCGGCGACGTCGTGGCCCGTACGCCCGGCGGCGACCTGTACTTCTACGCGGGCACCGGCGACGCCTCCGCCCCGTTCAAGCCGCGCGTGCGCATCGGCGGCGGCTGGGACGCGTACAACCAGCTCATCTCCATCGACGACGGCAACGGCGACGGCTACGCGGACCTCGTCGCCCGCAGCAACAGCGGCACGCTGTACTTCTACGCCTCCGACGGCAAGGGCAACTTCGCCGGCCCCACCAAGATGGGCACGGGCTGGCAGAGCACCCACGCCTTCAGCGGTTCGGGCGCCAACGCCACCCCGGTCAAGAGCGGCATCATCGGCCGGGACACCAAGGGCACGCTGTACCACTACTACACGATGTACAACGGGCAGCTCTCGCAGCGCTTCCAGTCCAGCCCCACCGGCGACTTCGCGGACGCCGACCACATCGCCTTCGCGGCCTCGCTCAGCGGCTCGATCTACGGCGATGTGCTCCAGTGGGACTCCGGCCACCTCTACATCGGTTCGTCCCACGGCGACGCGGGCGGCGGCTGGGGCCAGTACAACACCCTCGTCGGCGCGGGCGACCTGAACAACGACGGCAAGAACGACCTGCTCGCCCGCGACGGTTCCGGCACGCTGTACCTGTACCGGGGCTACGGCAACGGCTACCAGTTCGCCCAGCGCATCAGGATCGGCGGCGGCTGGAACGCGTACGACAAGATCGTCGGGGCCGGTGACATCAACGGCGACGGGCTCGCGGACATCGTCGCGCGCACCGGCGACGGCCGCCTCTACCTGTACCCCGGCACGGGCAACTCGTCCGCGCCGTTCGCCTCGCGCGTCTACATCGGCGGCGGCTGGCAGCAGTTCAAGAACATCGCCGCCCCGGGTGACATCAACGGCGACGGGCGCGCCGACCTCGTGGCCACCAACTCCCGCGGCGAGGCGTTCCGTTACGAGTCGAACGGCTACGGCGGCTTCAAGTCCCGCGTGAAGCTGGGCGACGGCTGGAACACGTACCGCGATCTGTACTAAGCGATACGAGCGATACGCGTGAGTGCCCCGCTGCCGGGTTTCCGGCGGCGGGGCACTCGTATGCACCCTCTAGAACGGCTCCAGGAACTCCAGCCGGTTACCGACCGGGTCCTCGGAGTAGAACCGCTTGTGCCCGGGCAGGTCGGCGTCCCAGACCACTTTGGCGCCGCGCTCCTCCAGGCGGCGCGCGTACGCCTCGATGTCCGTGACGCGCAGCCCCGGGTGGGCCTTGCGGGCGGGGCGGAAGTCCTCCTCCACACCCAGGTGGAGCTGGACCGGACCGTACGCGAACCAGCAGCCGCCACGGGCCGCGAGGACCGGCGGCTTGGGGACCTCGGTCATGCCGAGCACCCCTTCGTAGTACGTACGGAGCAGGTCCTCGCTGCCTATGGGGGCGGCCAGTTGGACGTGGTCGACAGCGGCGAGCATTCAGGAGTCCTTCCTTCGCGCGACGGCGAAGATGCGGCGGAACGGGAAGACGGTGCCGTGCGGGCCCGGTGGATAGGCCGCGCGCAGCAGGTCGCGGTATTCGCCGAGGAAGGCGGCGACCGCCTCCTCGTCGTCACCGAGTTCGGTGAGGACCGGGCGCAGCGCCGTGCCCTTCACCCAGTCGAGAACGGGGTCCTCACCGGGCAGCAGCTGGGAGTACGTGGTCTCCCAGACGTCGACTTCGCAGCCGAGGTCGTTGAGCCGCAGCAGATAGTCGGCGGGTTCGAGGATGTGGACATAGCGGCGTCCGTGGTCGCCCAGGCGCGTGCGCCAGCGCGGGGACTCGCAGAGCTCGCCGAGCAGGGCGTGGCTGGGCGAGGTGAAGTTGCCGGGCACCTGGAAGGCGAGGGTACCGCCGGGCGTAAGGCCGTCGATCCAGGGGGCGAAGGACTCGGGGTGGTTGGGGACCCATTGCAGGGCGGCGTTGGAGACGATCAGGTCGTACGGCTCCTCGGGCGTCCAGTGGGCGAGGTCGGCCGGGCGGAAGTCCAGCCAGCCGCCGCCCGCCGTGGTGCCCGCGTGGTCCTTGTCGGCCTGGGCGAGCATCTCGGGCGAGAGGTCGAAGCCGGTGATCCGGGCGTCGGGCCAGCGGTCGGCGAGCAGCGCGGTGACATTGCCGGGGCCGCAGCCCAGGTCCGCGATACGGGGCGGGCGCCGGCCCCCGGCGCCGAACGCGCCGCGGCCCTGGCCGGGCACCCATCCGGCCGGGCGGCCGGTCCCGGCGAGACCGGTGCGGCCGAGGCCGAACGGGCCGATCATGGACGGGCCGGTCCCGGCGGCGGCCGTGTCGGCGGCGGCCGCGCCGGGCGTGCCCGCGCCGGGCAGCGCCGGGATACGGGTGAGCAGGTCGAGGAACGGGCGGGTGCGGTGGCCGGAGTGGTGCAGATACTGCTGCGGGTCCCAGACGGGCGCGGGCAGCGGAGTGGATGTCAGGGCCGTCGGCCCCGTGAACTCCCGGGGCGGTGTCTCGACGGACTCCGGGACGAAATCGGAATGCATGTTCGAGCCCCCTTGCAGGTACGGCTGGGCGAAGCGGAACAGGGTCCCGGCCCCTCCATGCCCAATGGTGGGGGTTTATATATCTTGACGTCAAGAGACTTCACATCGACAGACCCTCTACACTGATCGTCATGGAGGACGAGGTCGACCGACTGGTCTCAGCATGGCGCCGCGAGCGCCCGGACCTCGACGTGGAGCCGCTGGAGGTGCTCAGCCGCGTCAGCAGGCTGGCGCGCCATCTCGACCGGGCCCGCAGGCTCGCCTTCGCCGAGCACCAGCTGGAGCCCTGGGAGTTCGACGTCCTGACGTCGCTGCGCCGCGCGGGCGCCCCGTACCAGCTCTCACCTGGGCAGTTGCTGACCCAGACGCTGGTCACCTCCGGCACCATGACCAACCGGATCGACCGGCTCACCAAGAAGGGCCTGGTCGAGCGGCTGCCCGACCCCAGCGACCGGCGCGGGGTGCTGGTCCGCCTCACCCCCGAGGGGCGCGACCGGGCCGACCAGGCGCTGGCCGGGCTCCTGGAGCAGGAGCGGGCCATCCTGGCGCAGCTGTCGCGCGCCCAGCGGGGTGAACTGGCGGGGCTGCTACGCCAGTTGACCGCCCCGTTCGACAACATCCCCGGCTAGGTCGACCGGCCCCACCCCGGCCCGCCGCGCCAGCGCGACGGCGGCGAGCGTGGAGTGCACACCCAGCTTGCCCAGCACGTTCTGCATATGCGTACGGACCGTGTGCGGGGAGAGGAACAGGCGCTCGGCGACCGCCTTGCGGCCGAGCCCGGCGACCATGCAGCGCAGCACCTCGCGCTCGCGCGGAGTCAGCGACTCCACCAGGCGCTCGCTCTCGGTGCGGTGCTTGCGGGCCGCCGTGAGCTCCCGTAGGACACCGGTGAGCAGCGCGGGCGGCAGATGCGTCTCGTCCCGCAGCACCCCCCGGATCACCGCGAGCAAGCGCTGCAGCGAGCAGTCCTTGGCGACCCAGCCGGACGCCCCCGCCTGGAGCGCGAGCGCCGCGCGGCGCGGGTCGTCCTTCTCGGCGAGCACCACCGTACGCACGGCGGGCTGGCCCGAACGGACCCCGGCGACCAGCGAGATGCCGTCCACCAGACCGTCGGCGCCGCCGCCGTCCGGCACGGCGCGGGCCACCGGCGCCCCGGCGAGCGCGCCGAGGTCGGCGTCGACGAGCATCACGTCGAAGCGGCGCCCCTCGGCGGCGCCGCGCTCCAAGCAGCGCAGCGCGGCCGGGCCGCTGCCGGCCGCCGCGACGTCGACGTCCGGCTCGGCCGCCAGGGCCGCGGCCAGCGACTCCGCGAAGATTCGGTGGTCATCCACCACGAGAACCCGGATACGAACCACAACCACCCCCATGCGTCGGGGAACGGACCGGTACGGGCACGGCGCCCGGAAGGGGGAAACGGCAGTCGCGCGGCCGCCGCCGTGGACTGACTGCTACCCCACCCCGGGCGTCGTACCCGACTGTCTCGCCCCCTGATCAACACCGGCCCCCACCGGTGCTGTGCATCAGAGTAGGGCCGTGGGCCGGAAGCGGAAGGTACTTTGCAGAACTGATTGACCGGACCGAGGGACCAGGGTGTTTAGGGTGGGGCGCATGTTTCGTTTCGAGACGGAAGTGGACAAGGCCCGGCGGATTCTGCTGGGTATGCGGCTGCGGGACACCAACACCGAGCGCTCCCCCGTGCTGCGCGCGCTGCGCGGCACCCCCGCCGAGGACGAAGTCCCGCTCCAGGTCTGGGCGCTGGACGAGAAGGGCACTCTGGCGGCGGGCCTGGCGGGCCGTACCTGGGCGGGCTGGCTGCACGTCGAACTGCTCTGGGTCGACGAGGTCCACCGGGGCGCGGGCCTGGGCAGCCAACTCCTGGCCAGGGCCGAGGAGTCGGCCCGCGCCGAACGCGGCTGCACCCACGCCCGCCTGGAGACCTGGGACTTCCAGGCCCCGGGCTTCTACCGCAAGCAGGGCTACGAGGTGGTCGGCGAGGTGCCCGACTACCCGCCCGGGATCACGGAGTTCATCCTGACCAAGCGGCTGGTGTGACGCAGGAGTTCAGAGCAGTCTGCGCGCGCCCGCCGACGGGATCGCCGGGAAGATCCTGGGCGCGGTGTACCCGGCCTGCGCGAACGCCTCCTGGACCGACTTGGCCACCGTGTCCGCGACCGACTCGTCGGTGAGCACGATCGCCGAGCCGCCGAAGCCGCCGCCGGTCATCCGCGCCCCGAGCGCCCCGGCCCGTACGGCGGTGTCCACCACCAGGTCCAACTCGGCGCAGGAGACCCGCAGATCGTCCCGCAGGGACGCGTGACCCTCGGTCAGGACCGGGCCGACCGCACGCGGATCGCCCGCCGCAAGGTGGGCCGCGACGCGCTCGACGCGCTCGTTGTCGCGTACGACATGGCGTACGCACCGGCGGACGGTTTCGGAATCGAGGCTGGCCAGCGCATCCGGGAGGTGCGAGTGGTCAATCGCGCGCAGGGTGGGTACATCGAGCGCCCGCGCGCCCGCTTCACAAGCGGCGCGCCGTTCCGCGTACGCGCCGTCTCCGAGCGCGTGCTTCACGCGGGTGTCCACCACGAGGAGCCGGAGCCCGTGGGCGGCGAGGTCGAAGGGGACCTGGCGGAGGGAGAGGTCCCTGGTGTCCAGGTGGAGCACCTGTCCCTCGGCGCAGCACGCGGACGCCGTCTGGTCCATGATCCCGCAGGGCACGCCCACGAAGGCGTTCTCGGCCCGCTGGGCCAGGCGTGCCAGCTCGGGCCGGGTGAGCCCCAGTTCGTAGAGATCGTTGAGCGCGAGAGCGGTGACCACTTCGAGGGCCGCCGACGAGGAGAGGCCCGCGCCGGTCGGGACGGTGGAGGCGAGGTGGACGTCCGCGCCCGTCACCGGGTGCCCCGCTTCGCGCAGCGCCCACACCACCCCCGCCGGGTACGCGGCCCAGCCGCCGCCGGAAAGGGGTTCCAGACCGGCGGCGTCGAGCCGTACGACTCCGCCGTCCATGTCCGCCGAGTGCAGCCGGACGACCCCGTCGGTGCGCCGGGAGACCGCCGCCACCGCCGTGTGCGGCAGGGCGAGCGGCATCACGAAGCCGTCGTTGAAGTCGGTGTACTCCCCGATGAGGTTGACCCGCCCGGGCGCCGCCCAGACGCCCTGAGGAGCCGATCCGTACAGCTCCTCGAAGTCCCGTACGACCTCGGCCACTTGGGCCCCACTAGTCTCAGTCATCCAGGTCCTCCAGGCTCCGCGCGAACGCCCAGGCGTCCGCGACGATCCCCGCGAGGTCCGCGCGGGACGGCTGCCAGCCGAGGGCTTCGTGGGCGCGGGCGGCCGAGGCCACCAGGACCGCCGGATCACCGGCCCGGCGGGCGGCGGCGACCTCCGGGATCGGGTGCCCGGTCACCTTGCGCACGGTCTCGATCACCTCGCGGACCGAGAAGCCGTTGCCGTTGCCCAGGTTGCAGATGAGGTGCCGGCCTTCGGTGGCCGCGTCAAGGGCGAGCAGATGGGCCTCGGCGAGGTCGGCGACATGGATGTAGTCGCGGACGCAGGTGCCGTCCGGGGTCGGGTAGTCGTCCCCGAACACCGAGATCGCCTCGCGCTTGCCGAGGGCGACCTGGAGCAGCAGCGGAATGAGGTGCGACTCGGGGTCATGGCGCTCGCCGCAACTGCCGTACGCGCCCGCCACATTGAAGTACCGCAGCGAGACCGCCGCGAGGCCGTGGGCCGCCGCCTCGCCCGTGATCATGTGGTCGACGGCGAGCTTGGAGGCGCCGTACGGGCTGGTGGGGGCGGTCGGGTCGGTCTCGGTGAGCAGCGCGGAGACGGGCTCGCCGTAGGTGGCGGCGGTGGAGGAGAACACCAGCCGCCGCACGCCCGCCGCACGCATCGCGTCGAGCAGGGCCAGGGTGCCGCCGACGTTGTTCGACCAGTACTTCTCGGGCCGTACCACCGACTCGCCGACCTGCGAGAACGCGGCGAAGTGCAGCACTCCGTCGTACGAGCCGTCGAGCCAGCGGACCGCGTCCTGGACGCGGCCCTCGATGAACGCGGCGCCCGCCGGGACGGCTTCCCTGAAGCCCGTGGAGAGGTCGTCGAGGACGGTCACCTCGTGGCCCGCGTCGAGCAGATGGCGCGCCACCACGCTGCCGACATAACCGGCGCCACCGGTGACCAGGTATTTCCCGCTCATGAACTCGCTACCTCTCGCAGTCGCCGGGCCGCGGCCTCCGGCGGCACGTCATTGATGAACACACTCATGCCGGACTCGGAACCCGCGAGGAACTTCAGCTTGCCGGAAGTACGGCGAATGGTGAAAAGCTCAAGGTGGAGCGCGAATTCATCCCGGCCGACCCCTTCGGGGAACTCCGTGAACGGAGCCTGGTGCCAGGCCGAGATGTACGGCGTGGGCGATTGCGCGTCCTCGAAGATCCGGTCGAAGCGCCGCAAGAGTTCCAGATAGACCTGTGGGAACTCTGTGCGCGCCGCCTCGTCCAGGGCCCGCAGATCGGGGACGCGCCGGCGGGGGTAGAGGTGCACCTCGTACGGCCAGTGGGCGGCGTACGGCACGAAGGCGACCCAGTGCTCGCCCTCCAGGACGATCCGTACGCGGTCGACGAGCTCGCGGTCGACGATGTCGTCGAAGAGGTTGCGCCCGCCGGTGCGCTCGCGGTGCTCGGCGAGCGAGCGGAGCATCAGGGCGGTGCGCGGGGTGGTGAAGGGGTAGCCGTAGATCTGGCCGTGCGGATGGCCGAGCGTGACGCCGATCTCGGCGCCCCGGTTCTCGAAGCAGAACACCTGCTTCACCTGCGGGAGTTCGGCGAGCTCGGCGGTGCGGTCGGTCCATGCCTCCAGGACCAGGGCGGCCTGCTCCTCGGTGAGGTCGGCGAAGGAGGCGTCGTGGTCGGGGGTGAAGCAGACGACCTCGCAGCGGCCGGATTCCCCGGCGAGGGAGGGGAAGCGGTTCTCGAAGACGGCCACGTCGTAGTCGGCGGCCGGGATCTCGCCGTGCCGTCCCTCGCGCGAGGGGCAGAGCGGGCAGGCGTCGGCGGGCGGGTGGTAGGTGCGGCCCTGGCGGTGTGAGGCGATGGCCACGGAGTCGCCGAGCAGGGGGTCGCGGCGGATCTCGGAGGCGGTGGAGACGGGGTCGAGGGGCCGGGTGTCCGCCTCGTCCCGTACGACGTCGTCCCGCGAGTCGTAGTAGAGCAGCTCACGGCCGTCGGCGAGCCGGGTCGACGTCTTCTTCACCTGCACCTCCATCAAACAGAACCGAACATAAATAACCACGAGCCAACAGCATCAGTCAATGGGAACGACAAAGACGCGCGTGCACGTGGGCGCAAACGGCTGTGGGCGCGACCGCCACGCGGTCGCGCCCACACCGAACAGAACAAGCGGGCTCAGCCCGCCGGGGGCACCGCCCGGTCGAGCAGGCCCGTGCGCGCGGCCAGCGCCGCCGCCTCCAGGCGGGAGCCGACCCCCAGCTTCATCAGGACGCGCTGCACATGGGTGCGCGCGGTGGACGGCGCGATGCCCATCCCGGCCGCTATCAGCCGGGTGTCCTCGCCGTCCGCGACCCGCACCAGCACCTCGACCTCGCGCGGGGTCAGCATCTGGAGCAGCCGCTGCCCCTCGTCGTCGGGCTGCGCCGCCGGGTTGAGCAGCTCCGCGAACGCGCCCTGGAGCAGCCCCGGCGCCACCGCCGCCTCACCCGCCCTGGCCTTCACCATGGCGCGCTCCACACCCTCTATGCGCTCGTCATGGCGTACGTAACCGGACGCGCCCGCCGCGAACGCCGCCGCGATCCCGCGTGGGCTCGGCACCGGGCCGAGCACCACCACGGCCACCTGCGGCCGCTCCCGCTTGATCCGCACGATCGGGTCGAAGGCACCCGGCTCGGCGGGCGCGGCCGTCCCGAGCAGGCACACCTCGGGCGCCCGTGACACCACCAGCTCCGCTGCCCCGGCCACCGGCGCGGCCGCCGCGAGCACCCGGTGCCCGCGGAGCTTCAGTGCCGAGGCGAGCGCCTCGGCGAGCAGTCGGTGGTCGTCGACCACCATGAGCCGCACGCCCATCGAGCAACCCCCATCCCCCCGGGGCACGTTGCCAACCCCCTGGCCCGGCCCTTCCCTGCCCCGGCAAGCTACACGCTTGTTCGACGTCGCGCGCCCCTTACCGGTGAGAAGACGCCCGGATTGCCGAAATCCCCGCCATTCAGGACTACTTGCCGGACATCCGGTTTCACCCAGGTGAGCAAAGGGCCCCGGCCGCGGAGGAGCACTCCGCGGCCGGGGCCCCAGCCACCGGGATGTTGACGCGCTGTCAGCCCACGCCGAGGCCGATCAGCAGGAACCGCTTCTCGTCCAGGGACGACGAACTCGGCTTGGAGAGCAGCACCTGCGACATGAAGAGCTTGCCCTGGCCGTAGACGACCTCGGCGTACTCCGGCGAGAACACGCTGACGACGTCCCGGACCGACTTGTCCGCCGGGTTCTGCATCAGCACGGTCTGCTTGAAGTTGCCGCCGTCGATCTTCACGACCTGGCTGCCCTTGTCGTACGGCGGGTTCTTGTACGCGATGACGTCGTTGCCGTCCATGCGCAGCGGCATCAGCGAGCTGCCGTCGCCCGCGTCGGCCTTGCCGTTCACCGGCTGGCCGGTGGCCAGGTCGAACGCGACGATCTCGTTGGACTGGCCGCCGTCCGGCGTCGCGCCGTCGTGCTTCTCGGTCGGGATGAACAGCTTGTTGCCGCCCACCGCGAGCGAGGAGCACTTCTCCACCATGGTGGAGTCGCAGCGGCCCGCGTACTTGGCGCCCGGCGCCGGGATGCGCGCGAGCAGCTTGCCGCTCTTGTCGTCGATCGAGAAGAAGTCCGAGATCCCGCTGCCGTCACCGGCGGTGTCGCCGACGTCGGCCGCGACGACCAGCGGCTTGGCGGAGACGATGTGCGCGTACTGGACACCGGCCGGCATCTTGTACGAGGTGATCGGCGCGCCCGTCTTCGGGTTCAGCGGCTGCACGGTGACCGTGGGGTTGTCGTAGTCGCCGCACTTGCGGACCGCCACCAGCGCGTCGCCGCCGCCGTAACCGGCGTCCTTGCACTGGTCGGTGGTCTCCTTCGGCTGCCAGAGCAGCTTGCCGGTGGCCAGGTCCCAGGCGGCGCCGCCGGAGGAGCCGCCGGTGGCGACGGTGCCCGCGCCGAGCGTGACCTCCTCGTACGCCGTCTTGCGGTCGCCGTCCTTGGTGGTGTTCGTCCAGGCGAGCTTGCCGGCGCCGAGGTCGAGGGCGGCGACCTCGGTGCAGCGCGCGTACTTCTCGCCGGCGGCCTTGGGGCCCTCGTAGACGATCGCCGTCCTGCCGTCGGCGCTCACGTGGTTGCTGGCCGCGCAGACCGCGCCCGGCAGCGGCACCTTCCAGACCGGGGTGCCCTTGGCCGGGTCGTAGCCGACGATCTCGTTGACGCCGGACTTGGCGTACACCTTGTCGGTCAGCCAGGAGCCCTTGACCGCGGTGAGGTCGTCGACCTTGGGCTGCGGCAGCTGGAAGAGCACCTTGGAGGTGACGTCGGCGGGGGCCTTCTCGGTGCCGCCGCCACCGGTGGAGCCGCCGTCCTTGGCATCCTTGCCGCCGGTGGTGCCCGCGGACGACTTGGACTCGTCCTTCTTGCCGTCGTCCTTGCTCGCGTACCAGATGCCGCCGCCGACGATCAGCGCCACCGCGACGGCCGCCGCGATGATGATCGTGGTCTGGGAGTTGAGCTTCTTGCCGCCGCCGCCCGGGCCCGCGGGCTGCATGGGCTGGGTGACGGGCTGGCCCGGGTAGCCGTACCCGGGCGCGCCCGGCTGGCCCTGCGGCTGGCCGGGGTAGCCGTAGCCCGGCTGCGCCGGGGGCGCCGCCTGCGGGTAGCCGTACCCGGGCGGGGCCTGGACGGGCGGCTGCGCGGGCGGGGTCGGGGGCATCGCCGGGGGCGGCGGAGTGGCACCGCCCGCCGGGGGCGTGGGCGCGCCGAACCCGCCGGCCGGGGGCGGCGTCGGAGCGCCGAAGCCGCCCGCCGGGGGCTCCTGCGGGGCGCCGAAGCCGCCCGCCGGGGGCTGCTGGGGCGCGCCGAAGCCCTGCGGCGGCTGGTCGCTCGGCTGCTGCGGGGGCTGCGGCGGCTGTGGGGGCTGACTCATGACGTACGTACCTCTGCGGAAAGGGAGGGGACGGAAGCGGGCGCGTTCATCAGTTGCCGAAGCCCATCAGGGCCTTTTCCTTGGTGTCGCCCTTGGGGCTGGACACCCGGCCGTTGAGGATGAAGAACCGGCCGCCGGAGTAGGCCACGTGCTTGGAGAAGAAACCGTTCTCGATGGACGCGGTGGACGCCGGGTTCTGCAGCACCACGCTGGGCTTGCCGCCCGTCGGCGCGATCGACGCGACCGCGCCGCCCTGCTCGGTGGTGGGCGCGATGTACGCGAGCAGCTTGCCCCCGTCGACCTGGAGCGGCAGCATCGTGCGGCCGTCGCCCGGGCTCGAACGCCACTTCTCCTTGCCGGTGTTGAGGTCGAACGCCACGACCGCGTTGGTCCGGCTGTAGCCGTCGCCGCCGCCCTGCTTGGGCTCGGTCGGCAGGTACAGCGTGTTGGCGTCGGCGGCGGTGCCGAGGCAGCCGCGCAGATCGCGCTCCATGATCGCCCAGGGGCACTCGGGCTGGAAGCTGTCCTTGCTGTCCATCTCGGAGCGGACCGAGCCGTCCGGCTTGAACGCCGTGATGTTGTACTGCTTCTTGTCCTTGTTGGTCAGGTAGACCACCACCGGGTCGACCGAGAAGACCCGCGCGACCTTCCAGCCCTTGGGGAACTGCTTGGTCCACTTGACCTTGCCGGACGTGGGGTCGAGCTCCTGGATCTGGTCCATGGCCTGCGTGTCGTCGCCCACCGTGCAGCTGCCCGCCGCGAGCAGCTTGGCGCCGCCCGCGAACGCGTCCGCACGGCAGTTGCCGTCCTTCGTGCCGCCGAAGATCTTCTTGCCGTCGGTGACCGAGAACCCGCTGACCGCGCCCATCCGGGCCACCGCCAGGGTGTTGCCGCTGATCGCCATGTCGAAGCTGGTCATGATGTCGAAGAGACCCTCCGACGGCACCGGCACCTTCCAGCCCGCCTTGCCGGCCGCGAGGTCGACCTGCTGGAGCTGGTTGCACTTGGCGTTCTTGGTGTTGTTCTCCTGCACACCGAGGACGATCTTGCCGTCGGCGGTGGTCTCGTGCGGCGCCCCGCACAGCGGAGCGTCCAGCGGCACGCTCCACTTCTGCTTGCCGTCGGCCACCGAATAGCCGGTGACCTCCTTGTACATCGCCTTGACGACGGTGTCGCCGACCACCCACGGGCCGGACTGCTCGGCGCCGTTCTGGGTCAGCTGGGTCGCGTTCTCCTGGAGCCAGACCTTCGCCTCGCCGTCCTTGCGGCCCGCGTTGAGGTCGTCCGAACCGGTGCGGCCGTCGCCCTTGCCGTCACCGAGGTCGGCCGAGGGCGAACCGGACGGCTTGGCGTCCTGGCTGCTCTTGGCGACCGGCTTCTTGTCGTCGCCGCCGCCCTTGGTGGCGAAGTACACGCCGCCGCCGATGACCAGCAGACCGGCCACGGCCGCGGCGATGATCACGGCGGGCTTGCCCTTGAACGGGTTGCGCCCGCCGCCCGGCTGATCCGGCATCGGCGCGCCCGGGTACTGCGGCTGCGTCGGGTAACCGCCGTAGGGACCGCTCTGCTGGCCGTACGGACCCGGCTGCTGCGCGTACGGACCGGCCTGGCCCGGGGCCTGCGGATAGCCGTAACCCGGCGTGGGCGCCTGCGGGTAGCCGTAACCGGGGGCGCCGGCCGGGGCGCCCTGCGGAGGCGCCGGCGGCATCGCGGCCGGGGCGCCCTGCGGCGCGGGCGGCATCGCCGGCGGCGGGCCCGCGGGCGGCGGCGGCATCTGCGGCGGCTGTGCGGGCGGCACGGGCGTCCCCGGAGGCGGGTCCGTGGGTGCCCCGAAGCCCCCCTGCGGCGGCTGCTGGCTGGGCGGCTGGGTCACAGCGTGTATCCCCCTTCGTGCGGACCGCTGCCCGAACGGACTCCCCCGCGTTTCCGGAGCGGAATCGGACATGGTCCCGCACACTTTGCGTCAGTCGAGCGGGGCTTCTTTCTATCACTCGGGCCCCTCGAACAACGGGCCGGTCCGCCCCTGTTCCCAAGGGCGGACCGGCCTGTGATGCGCCTGTTATGCAGTTTCCACGCGCTCTTTACGGATCCTTACGACGCCTGCGCTTCCGTAACGCGACTTAACGCTTGTGTGACGCGCTTACGCGTCCTCGGCGAGTTCCAGCCAACGCATCTCCAGCTCGTCGCGCTCGCCGATGAGTTCGCGCAGCTCCGCGTCGAGTTTCGCGACCTTCTCGAAGTCCGTGGCGTTGTCGGCGATCTGGGCGTGCAGCTGGGTCTCGCGGTCCGAGATCTTGTTCAGCTGCCGCTCGATGCGCTGGAGTTCCTTCTTGGCGGCGCGGCTGTCGGCGGCCGAGGCGGTGCCCGCCGGCTTGGCGGCGACCGGCGCGGGGGCCGGGGCCGCCGCCTCGATCATCCGCTTGCGCCGCTCCAGGTACTCGTCGATGCCGCGCGGCAGCATCCGCAGCGACGCGTCGCCGAGCAGCGCCCACACGTGGTCGGTGGTGCGCTCGATGAAGAACCGGTCGTGCGAGATGACGACCATCGAGCCGGGCCAGCCGTCGAGCAGGTCCTCCAGCTGGGTCAGCGTCTCGATGTCGAGGTCGTTGGTGGGCTCGTCGAGGAAGAGGACGTTGGGCTCGTCCATGAGGAGGCGGAGCAGCTGAAGCCGCCGCCGCTCACCACCGGACAGATCGCCCACAGGCGTCCACTGCTTCTCTTTACTGAACCCGAACTGCTCACACAGCTGCCCGGCGGTCATCTCCCGGCCCTTGCCGAGGTCGACGCGGTCCCGGATCTGCTGCACGGCCTCCAACACCCGCAGCGAGGCCGGGAGTTCGGTGACGTCCTGCGAGAGATAGGCGAGCCGCACGGTCTTGCCGACCTTGATCTGCCCGCCGACCGGCTGCGTCTCCCCGTCGGTACGGGACGCCTCGGCCAGCGCCCGCAGCAGCGAGGTCTTGCCCGCGCCGTTCACCCCGACCAGACCGATCCGGTCGCCCGGGCCGAGCTGCCAGGTCAGATGCTTAAGGAGCACCTTCGGCCCGGCCTGGACGGTCACGTCCTCCAGGTCGAACACGGTCTTGCCGAGCCGCGCGTTGGCGAACTTCATCAGCTCGGAGGTGTCGCGCGGCGGCGGCACATCGGCGATCAGCTCGTTGGCGGCCTCGATGCGGTAGCGCGGCTTGGAGGTACGGGCGGGGGCACCGCGCCGCAGCCAGGCCAGCTCCTTGCGCATCAGGTTCTGCCGCTTGGCCTCCTCGGTGGCGGCGATCCGCTCCCGCTCGGCGCGGGCGAAGACGTAGTCGGAGTACCCGCCCTCGTACTCGTAGACGGACCCCCGCTGGACGTCCCACATCCGCGTGCAGACCTGGTCGAGGAACCACCGGTCGTGGGTGACGCAGACGAGCGCGGAGCGGCGGGCCTGAAGGTGTTGGGCCAGCCAGGCGATGCCCTCCACATCCAGGTGGTTGGTGGGCTCGTCGAGGATGATCAGATCCTGGTCGGCGATGAGCAGCTTGGCCAGCGCGATACGGCGGCGCTCACCGCCGGAGAGCGGGGCGATGACGGTGTCGAGCCCGTTCTCGAACCCGGGCAGATCGAGCCCGCCGAAGAGCCCGGTGAGCACGTCGCGAATCTTGGCGTTACCGGCCCACTCGTGGTCGGCGAGGTCGCCGATGACCTCGTGCCGGACGGTCGCGTTCGGGTCGAGCGAATCATGCTGCGTGAGCACCCCGAGCTGCAGCCCGCCCACGTGCGTGACCCGCCCGGTGTCGGCCTCCTCCAGCTGCGCGAGCATCCGGATGAGGGTGGTCTTGCCGTCGCCATTACGCCCGACCACCCCGATCCGATCCCCTTCGGAGACGCCGAGGGAGACACCGTCGAGCAGGGCACGGGTGCCGTACACCTTGCTGACTGCCTCGACATTGACCAGGTTGACGGCCATTTCACTCCTGCGCAGTGGGGCTGAATCGCCCCCAAGGTTACGTTGTGCGGTGCCCCCCAGGGGCGCGGGGAACTGCGCGCTCGCCCCCACCGGCTCGCAGGCGAAGAACGACCTGTGGCTCAGGCAGCCACAACAGTCGCCCCGGGTGCGGGTGAGGCGGCCACCCTCGCGGAGCGGCAGGTGCCGGATGCCGTGAGGGCGTCCGCGATCTTCCGCGCCGATGCCTCGTCCTCCGCCAGGAACGCCGTCGTCGGGCCCGAGCCCGAGACCAGGGCCGCCAGGGCGCCCGCCTTCGTGCCCACCGCCAGGGTGTCCGTGAGGGATGGGCGCAATGACACCGCGGCGGGCTGAAGGTCGTTGGTCAGCGTGGCCGCCAGGGCCTTCGCGTCGCCCGTGCGGAGGGCGTCCAGGAGGGACCCGTTCGCCTCCGGCGGTGCCGCGTTCGGGCTGAGGCGGTCGAACTCCGCGTACACCGCCGGGGTCGACAGACCGCCGTCCGCCGCCGCGAAGACCCAGTGGAACGTGCCGCCGACCTCCAGCACGGAGAGCTTCTCGCCGCGGCCCGTGCCCAGTGCCGCCCCGCCCACCAGGCTGAACGGGACGTCGCTGCCCAGTTCCGCGCAGATCTCAAGCAGCTCCGCACGGGCCGCGCCCGTGCCCCACAGCGCGTCGCACGCCACCAGAGCCGCCGCGCCGTCAGCGCTGCCGCCCGCCATACCGCCCGCCACCGGGATGTCCTTGGTGATGTGGAGGTGGACATCGGGCGAGCGTCCGTACCGCGCTGCCAGGAGTTCCGCCGCCCGCGCCGCCAGGTTCGTACCGTCCAGCGGGACCTTGTCCGCGTCCGGGCCGGAGCACGTGATCCGCAGTTCGGACGCGGGCGTCGCCGTGACCTCGTCGTACAGACCCACCGCCAGGAACACGTTCGCCAGGTCGTGGAAGCCGTCGGGGCGGGCCGGGCCCACCGCGAGCTGGACGTTGACCTTGGCGGGGACGCGGACCGTCACCGTCACTTCTTGGCCTCCGCGATCCGGGCGAACTCCTCGACGGTCAGCGCCTCGCCGCGTGCCTGCGGCGAGATCCCGGCCGCGACCAGGGCTTCCTCGGCGGCGGCCGCCGAGCCCGCCCAGCCGGACAGCGCGGCCCGCAGGGTCTTGCGGCGCTGGGCGAAGGCCGCGTCCACGACCGCGAAGACCTCCGCCTTGGTGGCGGTGGTCTTCACCGGCTCCGCGCGCCGGACCAGGGAGACCAGGCCCGAGTCGACGTTCGGCGCGGGCCAGAAGACGTTGCGGCCGATCGACCCGGCACGCTTGACGTCCGCGTACCAGTTGGCCTTGACCGACGGCACGCCGTACACCTTGTTGCCGGGCTTGGCCGCGAGCCGGTCGGCGACCTCCGCCTGGACCATGACCAGGGTGCGCTCGATCGTCGGGAAGCGGCCCAGCATGTGGAGAAGGACCGGCACGGCGACGTTGTACGGGAGGTTCGCGACCAGCGCGGTCGGGGCCGGGCCGGGCAGCTCCTCGACCAGCATCGCGTCGGAGTGGACCAGCGCGAAGTGGTCCTTCTTCGCGGGCAGCCGGGCCGCGATCGTGGACGGCAGCGCGCCCGCGAGCACGTCGTCGATCTCGACGGCCGTCACCCGGTCCGCCGCCTCCAGGAGCGCGAGCGTCAGCGAGCCGAGGCCGGGCCCGACCTCCACCACGACGTCGTCGGGCCGTACCTCCGCCGTCCGGACGATCCGGCGGACCGTATTGGCGTCGATGACGAAGTTCTGACCGCGCTGCTTGGTGGGGCGTACGCCCAGCGCTGCGGCCAGTTCACGGATGTCGGCGGGGCCGAGGAGGGCGTCGGGCTCAGTGGTGCTCACCGATACAGCCTACGGCCGCAGTGCGGCCACGGGCTCGACCCCCGCTGCACGTAGAGCTTCTTGGCCCGGAACGTCTGCTCGGAGGCGCTCGCGTGCTGCGGCAGGCCGCTGCCGCCGAGCGCGTGCCAGGTCTGGCCGTCGAACTGGTAGAGCCCGCCGTAGTTCCCGGTCGGATCGACCGCGCCGGCGCGTCCGCCGGACTCGCAGTGGGCGAGCTGGTCCCAGTTGAGGTGGTCGGCGCCGCCGACCGAGCTGGGCAGCGGCTTGGTGCCGACGCGGACCGTCTGAGTGACGGGCCCGCGTACCACCTGCTCGGCCACCTTCTTCGGCTTCTGCCGCACCCCGTTGACGGTCCGCAGGGCGTACGTGACCTTCCTGAGGCCCTGCTGGCCGGGCCGGTCGACGACCTCGGTGCCGGTGAACAGCGACTCGTCCTTCGTCTTCTCGACCTCGTACGGGATCGGCTCGGCGCGGACCTCGCGGGTGCCGGTGATGCGCATGACGGTGATCGTCTGGCCGTCGCGGGGGAACGCGGACGGCGGCACCGAGGTGGTGTCCTCGCCCTGGAGGGAGATCCCGGCCTCGGCGACGGCCTCGGCGACGGTCGCCGCGTTGGTGCGGATGGTGCGCTCGCGGCCGTCGGCGAGGAAGGTGACCTGCCGCTCGGTGCGCACGTCCAGGCCCATTCCGGCGCGGCCGATGGCGGAGGAGCGGGAGGCGGAGAGGTAGGCGCCCTCGGCCCGTACGCCGAGCTGGCGCAGCGCCCCGTCGACGGTCTGCGCGGTGGTCCACACCTGGCGCCGCTCCCCGTCGAGGGTGAGGGCGACGGGCCGGCCGTAGCGGACGACGACCTCGTCGCCGCTGGTCAGGGCCTCGTGGCGGCCCGGGGCGACGATGTCGTGGTCGCCGACGGCCACGTGCTGGTCGGCGAGGAGCTCGTCGACGTCGTCGGCGAAGGTGTGCAGGGTGCGCGGGACACCGTCGACGGTGAGGCGTACGGCCTTGTCGTTGGCGAGGAACGCGGAGGTGCCGCCCGCGAGGAAGGCGACCACCAGGGCCTGCGGGATGAGCCGGCGCAGGGCGTCGGGGCGGGCGGCGCCGAGGGTCCGGCGGCGCCGGGCGGCCCGCCGCGCCCCGGCCCGTCCACCGGGGTCGGCCGGGTCGGGGTCGGCGGGGTCCTGGCCGCCCCCTTCCAGGCCGTCGCCCTGCCGGGGCAGCCGGGGTGCGGCCACCGTCTCGTGGGCGTCGAAGGCCGGAGGCGGCGCCTCGGCCGTTCTGGTGGCGGCGCGGCGGCCGCCGCGCGCGGCTCTGTGACTTCCCTGCGAAGTGCTCACGGTGCTCCAGAGGTCCGGCCGATCGTCCCGTCGAGGCGGGGACATTAGCGGAGCCTCTGTCACTCTCCAAAGCGATTCGACTACGGAGCGTCGTCGCGCTACCCTACGTTCGGCCACCCGGGGGGCATCGGCCGTTATCCCTCAGTAATCGAATGCGCGGGCAGTGTTCTCCGCGACGGCCGCGGCCAGCGCGTCCTCGTGGAGGCCCTTCACCGCGGCCATGGCCCGTACCGTAATCGGAATGAGATACGGCGCATTGGGCCGTCCGCGGTACGGCGCCGGGGTGAGGAAGGGCGCGTCGGTCTCCACCAGGACCAGTTCGAGGGGTGCCACGGCGAGCGCGTCGCGCAGCGGCTGGGCGTTCTTGAAGGTCATGTTTCCGGCGAAGGACATGAAGTAGCCGGATTTCGCGCAGAGTTCCGCCATTTCCGCGTCACCGGAATAGCAGTGGAAGACCGTGCGTTCCGGGGCACCCTCTTCGCGCAGAATGCGCAGCACATCCGCGTGCGCCTCGCGATCGTGAATGACGAGCGCCTTGCCGTGCCGTTTGGCGATCTCGATATGGGCCCGGAACGAGCGTTCCTGGGCGGCCATTCCCTCGGCTCCGGTACGGAAGTAGTCGAGGCCGGTCTCGCCGACGCCCTTCACGTGCGGGAGGGCGGCGAGCCGGTCGATCTCGCCGAGCGCGTCGTCGAGGGCGCTGTCGCCGCCGGGGGTGCGCGCCCCCTGGCGGGACCAGCCTCCCCCAGCCCCAGGGGGCTGGGAGGTGCCCCCAGGGTCACCCAGGACGATCCGGGGCGCCTCGTTGGGGTGCAGGGCGACGGCGGCCCACACGCTGTCGTACGCGGCGGCCGTCTCGGCGGCCCACTGCGACCCCTTCACGTCGCAGCCCACCTGGACCACGGTCGTCACCCCCACGGAGGCGGCCTTGGTCAGCGCCTCCTCCACGGTGGTGCCCTGCATGTCCAGATGGGTGTGCGAGTCGGCGACCGCGATCCCGAGCGGTTCGGGCAGCGGCGGCGGGGCATCCTTGGCGGCACTCATGGTGCCGATCCTATGAAAGCCCCCGGGCCGTCACTTCTTGTGGTGGTGGAAGGGGTGCAGCAGGTCGGAGAGGTGCCAGTGGTGGGAGGTGTCGGTCGCGGCCTCGTCCGCCGCGGGCTCCGCCGCCGCGGCCGGCTTGGGCCGGTCCGGCTCGGGGTCGCCGCCGGAGCCGATCGGCCCGGCCGGCGCCTGGTGTGTGGAGTGGTGCGTGAGCCACTGCGTCACGCTGGAGACCCGGCCGGCGCGCAGGGTGCGCACCACGTGTCCGCCGCAGTTCGTGCAGGTGGGCTGGGACAGCGGCGACGGCACCCGTTCCCCGTCCGCCTTGTAGACCACGAAGGGCTGGCCCTTCCCGTCCACGTGGTGCTCGATCTCGTACGCCTGTTCCCAGCCATACCCACACCGCATGCACGCGAACGCGTACTCCTCGTGCGCAGTGGTCTCAGCGATCTCACTCATGTGCCGGCTCCTCTTGTCCGCTGGACAAGCTCTTGCGAGCGCTCCTTGCGAAGCGGGGGCGGAGAACGTCCCCGATCCATGGGACGCCTTTCGCCGCCAAAACGCATCAGGGGCTGTCGAGTGTTGGTGCCGTCTTGGCCTTTCCTAGGCAAAAGCCCCGGTCTGCGGCCTGAGCTTTACTTTTCGCGTTACGTTTCACGATAGTCCTTTACCGTCCCCCGGTGCCGCCCGTGCCGCGTTCTTTGCCGCCACCACCGCGTCGAACACCTCGCGCTTGGGTAGACCCGCACCGAGAGCCACGGCCGCGATGGCCTCCTTGCGCCGCTCGCCCGCCTCCTCGCGCACCTGCACCCTTCTGACCAGCTCCTCGGCGTCCAGCTCGGCGGGTCCGCTCTCGGCGGCGCCCTCGACGACGACGGTGATCTCGCCGCGTACGCCCTCGGCGGCCCACTGGGCGAGGTCCTTCAGCGTCCCGCGCTTGACCTCCTCGTACGTCTTGGTCAGCTCGCGGCAGACGGCGGCGCGGCGCTCGGCGCCGAAGACCTCGGCCATCGCGGCGAGGGTGTCGTCCAGGCGGTGCGGGGCCTCGAAGTAGACGAGGGTGCGGCGCTCGTCCGCGACCTCGCGCAGCCGCCCCAGGCGCTCGCCCGCCTTCCTCGGCAGGAAGCCCTCGAAGCAGAACCGGTCGACGGGCAGCCCCGACAGGGCGAGCGCGGTGAGCACCGCGGAGGGCCCGGGCACGGCCGTGACCTTGATGTCCTTCTCCACGGCGGCGGCCACAAGGCGGTAGCCGGGGTCGGAGACGGACGGCATCCCGGCGTCGGTCACCAGGAGCACGCGCGCGCCGCCTTCCAGCGCCTCGACGAGCTCGGGCGTACGGGCGGACTCATTGCCCTCGAAGTACGAGACGACCCGCCCCGAGGTGTGGATGCCGAGCGCCCGGGTCAGGCCGCGCAGCCGCCGGGTGTCCTCGGCGGCGACGACGTCGGCCCGCTCCAGTTCGGCGGCGAGTCGGGGCGGCGCGTCCGCGATGTCGCCGATGGGGGTCCCTGCGAGTACGAGTGTTCCGGTCACCCCGCCATCCTCCCAGCCCCGGGCACCCGGGGTCGCCCGGGCGGGATCGGGCCCGGCCACGGGACTCGCACAGGCGCTTTCCCTACGATGGCGCGGTGACCAGTACAGCGCCACAGACCCTTGAGGGGCAGGCCGCCGGCGACGCTCCGCCCGGCTGGCAGGACCGGCTGCGCCGCTTCGGCTACTCCGCACAGCCGAGAACCGGGCTGCGCGAGCGCCTGGTGCCGCCCTACACCCGCCCGTCCGGGCAGCTGTGGTCGGTGCTGCGGGTGCCCCCGACGGCCGCCGGGTACCTCGTGCGCTGGTCGGGGTGGGTCGGGCCGCTGCTCGTCACCCTGGTGGCGGGGCTGCTGCGGTTCTGGAAGCTGGGCAGCCCGGACGCGGTGATATTCGACGAGACGTATTACGCCAAGGACGCCTGGGCGCTGATCAACCACGGCTACGAGGCCGCCTGGCCCAAGGACATCGACAAGTCGATCATCCAGGACCCCTCGTCGGTGACCATCCCGGCCGACCCCGGCTATGTGGTGCATCCGCCGGTCGGCAAGTACCTGATCGGCCTCGGCGAGAAGTGGTTCGACTTCACCCCGTTCGGCTGGCGGTTCGTGATGGCGGTGCTCGGCACGCTCTCGGTGCTGATGCTCTGCCGGATCGGGCGGCGGCTGTTCCGCTCGACGTTCCTGGGCTGTCTGGCGGGCCTGCTGCTCGCGGTGGACGGGCTGCACTTCGTGATGAGCCGGATGGCCCTGCTCGACCTCGTGGTCATGTTCTTCGTGCTCGCGGCCTTCGGCTGTCTGCTGATCGACCGGGACCGGGCGCGGGCCCGGCTCGCGGCGGCGCTGCCCGAGGGCGAGGACGGCGAGCTGCGCCCCGACGCGCAGGTGGCCGCCACTTTGCGGTTCGGCTGGCGGCCGTGGCGGCTCGCGGCGGGCGTGATGCTCGGCCTCGCCTGCGGCACCAAGTGGAACGGCCTGTACGTTTTGGTCTTCTTCTTCGTGATGGCGGTGCTGTGGGACGCGGGCGCCCGGAAGACGGCGGGCGCGGTGCGGCCGTACCGCACGGTGCTCAAGAAGGACGTGTTCCCCGCGTTCGTCTCCACGGTGCCGGTCGCCATCGCGACCTATATGGCCTCCTGGACCGGCTGGTTCATGACGGACAAGGGCTACTTCCGGGACTGGGCGCACGGCCGCGCGGGCCTGTCCCCCGACCATGTGAAGCTGCCGCTGATCGGCGATGTGAGCCTGCCGCAGTTCGGCATGAGCTGGATGCCGGAGTCGCTGCGCAGCTTCTGGCACTACGAGTCCGAGGTCTACAGCTTCCACGTCAATCTGACCGACAAGCACACCTACCAGTCGAACCCGTGGAGCTGGATCGTCCTGGGCCGCCCGGTCTCGTACTACTACGAGAGCCCGTCGCCCGGCACCGACGGCTGCCCCTCGAACACCGCCGACAAGTGCGCGCGCGAGGTGCTGGCGCTCGGCACGCCGCTGCTGTGGTGGGCGGCCTGCGTCGCGATCCTGTACGTGCTGTGGCGCTGGATCTTCCGGCGCGACTGGCGGGCGGGCGCGATCGCCTGCGGTATCGCGGCGGGCTATCTGCCCTGGTTCCTCTACCAGGAGCGCACGATCTTCCTCTTCTACGCGGTCGTCTTCGTGCCGTTCCTGTGTCTGGCGGTGGCGATGATGATCGGCGCGATCATCGGGCCACCGGGCTCGGACGAACGCCGCCGGGCGATCGGCGCGATCGGCGCGGGCGTGCTCGTCCTGCTGATCGTCTGGAACTTCATCTACTTCTGGCCGCTGTACACCGGGACCGCGATCCCGCTCGATTCCTGGCGGAACCGGATGTGGCTGGATACCTGGGTGTGAGCGTCGCGTTCCGGTAACGGGAGCCGCTCGGTGTCACTGGTGTCACGTACAGTGCCTCTCAAGCAATGCTCTTGAACATGTTCAAGAGCCTCCTGGGGAGGGGCTGCGATGCGCAGTGGAGCGAAGGCCGCGATAGTCGGCGGAGCGTTCTTGGTGGTCGGCGGGGGCGTCGTCTACGGCGGCTACGAGATGCTGGCCGGGGACGACTCGTCCCCGGCCGTGCACACCCAGGCGGCGCCGAAACGGACCGGCCCGCCGAGCGGGGACGAGGTGACGAAGACGGCGCAGGCGTTCTTCGACGCCTGGTCGAAGGGGGACACGGCGGCCGCCTCGGTGCTGACCAACAACAACGCGGCCGCGCAGACCGCGCTCGCCGGTTTCCACGACGACGCCCATGTGGACAAGGTGACGATCACCGCATCCCCGGCCACCGGCGCGACCGTGCCGTACACGGTCAAGGCGGAGGTCGCGTACGAGGGGAGGACCGCGCCCCTGACGTACACGTCCCAACTGACCGTCGTACGCGGTCTGACCACCGGCAAGGCGCTGGTCGACTGGAAGCCCGGCGTCGTCCACCCGCAGCTCAAAGCGGGCGAGAAGCTGACGACGGGGGCGGCGAAGAACCCCGAGATCGAGGCCGTGGACCGGCAGGGGCGGGTGCTGACGAAGGAGAAGTACCCCTCGCTCGGCGCGGTCCTCGACTCGCTGCGGCAGCGGTACGGCGCCAAGGTCAACGGCACGCCGGGGGTGGAGCTGTCGATCGAGAGCGGCGACGCGGGCACTCCGAACCGGACGCTGCTGACCCTGGCCAAGGGCAGGGCGGGCAAGCTGACGACGACGCTGGACGCGGACGTCCAGGCGGCCGCCGAGCAGGCCGTGAAGCGGTTCGACGAGTCCTCGGTGGTGGCGATCGAGCCGGACAACGGTGAGATACGGGCGGTCGCGGACAACCGGAAGGACGGCTTCCCGGCCTCTCTCCAGGCCGCGGTCGCACCCGGCTCCACCATGAAGATCATCACGGCCGCGATGATCGTCCAGAACGGGGTGGGCGGCGCCGACCAGCCGGTGGAGTGCCCGGCGACGGTCCCGTGGGAGGGCTACACCTTCCACAACCTCAACGACTTCACCATCCCGCACGGCACCCTGACCGACGCCTTCGCCCGGTCCTGCAACACCGCCTTCATCAAGCCGGTGAAGCCGCTCAACGGCAAGCACATCGCCGGGACCGCGCTGGGCCAGACCGCCCGGGACTACTTCGGCCTGGGCCAGGACTGGAAGCTCGGCGGGGTGAAGTCCTTCGACGGCAGCGTTCCCGAGTCGTCCGGCGTGGAGACGGCGGCCTCGTACATCGGTCAGGGCAAGGTCCAGATGAGCCCGCTCGACATGGCGTCCGTCTCGGCCACCGTGATCAACGGCGGCTTCCAGCAGCCGATCATCGTGCCGAAGGCCCTGGACGACCGCGAACTGGCCACCGCGCAGCGGCTGCCCGGCGCGCTCGCGGACCAGCTCCGGCAGATGATGCACGCGGCGGCCACCAACGGCACCGCGGCGAACGCGATGTCCGGGGTGCCCGGGCCCAAGGGCGCCAAGACCGGCTCGGCCGAGGTCGACCGACAGGGCAAGTCCAACAGCTGGTTCACGGGATACGGCAACGGGCTCGCGGCCGCAGCCCTGGTCCAGTCCGGCGGGCATGGCGGGGACGCGGCCGGTCCGATCGTGGCGTCGGTGTTGCGGGCGGGGTGAGGTCGGGGGCCCGCTGTGACGAAAACGTCGTCGCGTGGCCCGTACAACCACCGCTAGCGTCCAGGTCCATGAGCTCACAGCAACCCCCGTACGCGCAGGACACCCGCATATGAGCCTGCTCGTTGTCGTCGCGGTGCTGGTGGCCGCCTTCACGCATGCCGCGTGGAACGCGATGGCGCACGCGATCAAGGACCAGCTCGTCGCGTTCACCCTGATCGGCGGCGGGGCCTCCGTGATCGGCGCGGCGCTGGCGGCGTTCTCGCCGGTGCCGTCCGGCGGCGCCTGGCCGTATCTGATCGCCTCGGCGCTGCTGCACATCGGCTACCAGGTGCTGCTCATGCGGTCGTTCAGCCTGGGCGACTTCGGGCAGATGTATCCGATCGCGCGCGGCACGGCGCCGCTGGTGGTGACCGTGCTCGCGGTGGCCTTCGTCGGCGAGAGCCTGAACGCGTGGCAGGCGGCCGGGGTGGCCGTCGCCTCGGCGGGCCTGGTCGGGGTCGCCCTGTGGGGCATCCGGGGCTCGGGCGCGCGGCCGCACTGGCCCGCGCTGCTCGCCGCGCTCGCGACCGGCCTCTCGATCGCGTCGTACACGGTGGTGGACGGCGTGGGCGTACGCGCCGCTCACACCCCCATCGGCTACATCGCGTGGCTGATGATCCTGGAGGGCCTGCTGATCCCGGCGTACGCCTGGTACAGCCGCCGGGGCGCACTGTGGGCGCAACTGCGGCCGTACGCGGTACGGGGTCTGCTCGGGGCGGCGCTGTCCATGACGGCGTACGGCCTGGTCCTGTGGGCCCAGACCCGCGCACCGCTGGCTCCCGTGGCCGCGCTGCGGGAGTCGAGCATCATCGTGGGGGCGGCGATCGGCGCGGTCTTCTTCAAGGAACGGTTCGGGGCGCCGCGGATCGCGGCGGCGGGGCTGATGGTGGTGGGGATCGGGCTGATGCTTCGGGCTGGCTGACCGGTTTTCCCGGGGGCGCCCCGGTGGACCCCGGCGGGGCTTCGCCCCCGGACCCCGTTTTTCGGCTGCAGACCGTCTTGGGCTGGTCGCGCAGTTCCCCGCGCCCCTTGATGGGCCCTTCGGGCCCTCCTTTAGGGGCGCGGGGAACTGCGCGAGCAACCCAGCACGATCCGCAGCCGAACACCCACGAAGCCGGTCGCCGCGCAGGGGCGGGGAAGAATCGGTTCAGCTCACCACGTTGAATGGACCGCGTGCGTCAGCAAGGGCGCACCGGGGACGTGGGAGTGGCAGTGGTGGACGTGCGGGGCACCGTGGACCCGGGGTTCGAGTCGGTCAGGGACGCCTTCATCCGTAACTTCGAGCAGCGCGGCGAGCGCGGCGCGGCCGTGGCCGTCTACCACCACGGCCGGAAGACCGTCGACCTGTGGGGCGGCACCCGCGATGTGGACGGCACCGCGCCCTGGGCCGTCGACACCGTCCAGATCGTGCGCTCGGCCACCAAGGGCGTGGCCGCAGCGGTCCCGCTCCTTCTGCACCAGCGCGGCCAGCTGGACCTGGACGCGCCCGTCGCCGCGTACTGGCCCGAGTTCAAGGCCAACGGCAAGGACCGCACCCTGGTGCGCCATCTGCTCTCGCACCGCGCCGGCGTACCCGTACTGGACCGCCCCCTCACGACCGCCGAGGCCGCCGACGGCGAGTCGGGCCCGGCCGCTGTCGCCGCACAGGCACCCGTCTGGGAGCCCGGCACCGACCACGGCTACCACGCCCAGACGTACAGCTGGCTGCTCGGCGAGCTGGTGCGCCGCGTCACCGGCCGCACCATCGGCCGCTGGGTCGCCGAGGAGATCTCCCGCCCGCTGGCCGCCGACTTCTGGATCGGCCTGCCGGACGAGGAGGCGCACCGGGTGGGCCGGGTCGGCCCGGTGGAGACGCCGCAGGTGGCGGGGGCGATCACGACACGGCCCAAGCGCTCGGTCGTGGAGGCGTACGCGGACCCGACGTCGCTGACCCGCCGGGCGTTCGGGGCGATCGACCCGCTCCCGGACGAGAACGACCCCGTCTACCGAGGCGCCGAACTCCCCGCGTCGGCGGGCATATCCACCGCCCGGGGACTCGCCCGTATCTACGCGGCGACCATCGGCGAGGTGGACGGCCGCCGTCTGTTCGCCCCCGCGACGGTCGCGCTCGCGCGTACGGAGGAGTCGGCCGGGATGGACCGGGTCCTGGTCGTGGGCACCCGCTTCGGCCTCGGCTTCATGCTCCACGGCCCCGCGTCCCCGCTCCTGTCCCCCGGCTCCTTCGGCCACCCGGGCCGAGGCGGCTCCCTGGGCTTCGCCGACCCCGAATCAGGCGTGGCCTTCGGCTACGTCACCAACGGCCACCAGAAGAACGTAACGGCGGACCCGCGCGCGCAGGCCTTGGTGAGGGCGGTACGAGCAGCAGTCGACGCCCGCCCGTAGCCGTTAGGGGCGCGGGGAACTGCGCGACAAGCCCCCACCGGCCCGCAGACGAACAACCCGGCCGCCCGCCAAGGGCTTTAGGGAAGGGGCGGGGTGGGGGCCAAGGGGCGCGAAGCGCTACGCCTTCGTAGACGCCGCCCGAGGGTCGAACCCGAACGGCAGCTCCAGCCGATGCGTCCGCATCAGCTCCTCGTCCGACAGAACATCCGCAGTCTTCCCGTCCACAGCAATCGCCCCACCACTGAGAATCACCGACCGAGGACACAGCTCCAGCGCATACGGCAGGTCATGCGTGACCATCAGGACAGTCACATCCAACGTCCGCAGAATGTCGGCCAGTTCACGCCGCGAGGCGGGGTCCAGGTTGGACGACGGCTCGTCCAGGACCAGGATCTCCGGCTCCATCGCGAGCACGGTCGCCACGGCGACGCGGCGGCGCTGGCCGAAGGAGAGGTGGTGCGGCGGCCGGTCGGCGAACTCCGCCATCCCGACCCGCTCCAGAGCCGTACGCACCCGCGCCTCCAGCTCCGCCCCCCGCATCCCCGACGCGGCCGGCCCGAACGCCACGTCCTCGCGGACCGTGGGCATGAAGAGCTGGTCGTCGGGGTCCTGGAAGACGATGCCGACCCGGCGCCGGATCTCGGCCAGGTTGCGCTTCTCGACCGGCAGACCGGCCACCTTCACCGTGCCCGCGCCGCCCGTGAGGATGCCGTTGAGGTGCAGGACGAGGGTGGTCTTGCCGGCGCCGTTCGGCCCGAGCAGCGCGACGCGCTCGCCGCGCGCGACCGTCAGATCGACGCCGAACAGCGCCTGGTGGCCGTCCGGATAGGCGAAGGCGAGCCCGCTGACTTCGAGCGAGGCGGGAGCGGAAGCAGTCGCGGAAGAGTTGTTCACAGGGTCCACCCCAACAGACAGACGACTAGAGCCGACGCGGGGAGCAACGCCGCGTAACGCCATTGCGCACCGGTCGCCGTCACATCGTCGATGACCGGTATCGAGCCCGCGTAACCGCGGCTGACCATGGCCAGATGCACCCGCTCGCCGCGTTCGTACGAGCGGATGAAGAGCGCGCCCGCCGACTTGGCCAGCACGCTCCAGGCCTTCACGCCCTTCGCCTCGAAGCCGCGCGAGCGGCGGGCGATGGACATACGGCGCATCTCGTCCGTGATGACATCGCCGTAGCGGATCATGAACGAGGCGATCTGGACGAGCAGGGACGGGAGCCGCAGGCGCTGCAGGCCGAGCAGCAGCGCCCGCAGGTCGGTCGTGGAGGCCAGGATCACCGAGGCCGCGACCCCGAGCGTGCCCTTGGCGAGCACGTTCCACGCGCCCCACAGACCGTTCTCGCTCAGGGACAGGCCGAGCACATGCACCTTGTCCCCGGGCACCACGAACGGCATCAGGACCGCGAACGCCACGAACGGGATCTCGATCAGGAGCCGCTTGAGCAGGAAGCCCGCCGGGATCCGGGCGGCCGTCGCGACGACGCCGAGCAGCACCGCGTACAGACCGAAGGCCCACATCGCCTCGCGCGGGGTCGAGACGACCACGATCACGAAGAGGAAGCTGGCCGCGATCTTGCAGTGCGGGGGCAGGTCGTGGACCGGTGAGGCGTCCTGCCGGTAGAGCTTGTGCGCGTGGCCCGCGCCCATGTCAGACCGTCTCCTTCTCGGGGATCGCGGTGGGGGTGGCGTCGGCGGCGGTGCCCTTGCGGCGGCGCACGACCCAGAAGATGCCGCTGCCGACGCCCACGGTCACCCCGACGCCGATCATGCCCGCGAGGCCCGTGGCCACCCGGTTGTTGCCGATGTCCTTGACCGAGTAGCCCGCCAGCGGCGAACCCTCGGAGGCGTGCTTCTTCGTCTTCACGTCGATGCCCTTGTCGTGGGCCACCTTCTCCAGGCCGTCGGGCGAGGCGGAGGCGTAGAAGGAGACGAATCCGGCCAGCAGCAGCGCGGCGAAGACGAACACCGCCCGCACCCGGCGAGTGGACCGCGCGGCGGCGGGTACGCGCTGGGGTGCGGGGGCGTCGATCAGTTCGCCGCCCACGCGGAGCTGCAGCGGGACGGTGAGCCCGCGCGCCCCGTGGACGAGGTCGGGCCGCACGGCGATGACCGCGCCCACGGTCAGCGCGGTGATCGCGGCCTCGCCGATGCCGATGAGGACGTGCACACCGACCATCGCGGTGAGCACCTTGGAGATCGGGACGTCGGTGGTGCCGCCCAGCGCGTAGATCGCGGTGAAGGTGAGGGCCGCGGCCGGTACGGAGACGAGCGCGGCGACGAAGGAGGCGACGGTGATCGAGCGCCGCTTGCGGGGCAGCACCTTGACCAGACCGCGGAAGACGGCGTACGCGACGACGGTCGTCGTGATCGCCATGTCGGAGATGTTGACGCCGAGCGCGGTCAGACCGCCGTCGGCGAAGAGGATCCCCTGCATCAGAAGGACGACCGAGACGCAGAGGACACCGGTGTACGGGCCGACGAGTATCGCCGCGAGCGCGCCGCCGAGCAGATGGCCGCTGGTGCCCGCCGCGACCGGGAAGTTGAGCATCTGGACGGCGAAGATGAACGCCGCCACCAGGCCCGCGAGCGGGGCCGTCTTCTCGTCGAGTTCCCGCCGCGCCCCGCGCAGGCTGACGGCGATCGCGCAGGCCGCGCCGACTCCGGCTACCGCGGAGACGGGGGCGTTGATGAATCCGTCCGGGACATGCATGGGTGGTCTCCGCAAGGGCCGGGTCGACGGGATCGGGGGGCTGAGCCGTTTGATGATAGTCGTGCACCTGCGAATGGCTCGCAAGAGCGTACGGATGACTAATAACAAGCGCTCGCCCGCCCGGCGCGCCCCCGAAAATATGCGACATTTAATGACAAAGAACATGAAAAGCTGCGCACAGCGAGCGTGAGGAGCGACCGATGTCCCCCGCCGTCGAGGAGCACGCCCGAGCGAGGATCGTCACGGACGCCCCGCACCACCGACCCGTCCCGGTCTCCCTGCGCTACGACCCGGCCGAGGACCCGCTGACCGTGCATTTCGAGTTCCCCGGCGGCAACGACTGGGTCTTCCCGCGCTCGCTCCTGGAGGCCGGTCTGCGCGGCCCGGCGCGCGGCGGCGACGTCGGCGTGTGGCCGTGCGGGCGGGCCCAGACCGTCCTGGAGTTCCATTCGGCGGACGGCGTCGCGGTGGTCCAGTTCGACAGCTCGCCACTGGTCCGCTTCCTGCGGCGTACGTACAGCGTGACGCCCGCATCCAGCGGCCGGGCGTAGGAGAGCGTACGTACGAAGAGAGCCGGCCCCCCACGCGTGATGCGTAGGGGGCCGGCTGGGCGACCCACGGTCCCGTCCCCACAGGCCGTGGGCGTCCAGGGGCGGCGTCGGGTCAGACGCGCGCCAGCTCGCGGTCCTCGTCGCCGTCGGACGCCTTCTCGGCGTGGGCCTTCAGGCCCTCGCCCTCGACGTCGACGTTCGGGAGCACCTTGTCGAGCCACTTCGGCAGCCACCAGGCCTTCGAGCCGAGCAGCGCGAGCACCGCCGGGACGATGGCCATACGCACCACGAACGCGTCGAAGAACACCGCGATCGCGAGGGCGAAGCCGATCATCTTGATCATCTGGTCGCTGGCCCCGATGAAGCCGGAGAAGACCGCGATCATGATCACCGCGGCGGCGGTGACCACCCGGGCGCCGTGCCTGAAGCCGGTCACGATCGCCTGGCCGGGACGCTCGCCGTGGACGAACGCCTCCCGCATGCGGGTGACGAGGAAGACCTCGTAGTCCATGGCCAGACCGAAGACCACACCGACCATGAAGATCGGCATCATCGACATGATCGGGCCCGGGTTCTCCACCCCGAACAGCCCGCCGAGCCAGCCCCACTGGAAGACCGCGACGACCGCGCCGAGGGCGGCGACCACCGAGAGCAGGAAGCCGAGGGCCGCCTTCAGCGGAACCAGGATCGAGCGGAAGACCACCATCAGGAGCAGGAACGCGAGGCCGACCACGAGCCCGAGGTAGGGCAGCAGCGCGTCGTTCATGCGCTGCGAGAAGTCGATGTTCATCGCGGTCGCGCCGGTGACCAGGACCTCGGCCTTGGTGTCGGACTTGATGCCGGTGCCCGCGTCACGGATCGAGTGGACCAGGTCCTCGGTGTCCGTGGAGGACGGCTTCGACTTCGGGATGACCGTGATGGTCGCGGTGTCGCCGTCCTTGTTGAGCGCGGGCGGCATGACCGCGGCCACGTCCGGCAGCTTCTTGATGGTGTCCGACGTCCTGTCGGCCGCCGCCTTGGCACCGCCGGACGCCTTGGCGCCGTCCACGACGATCATCAGCGGGCCGTTGAAGCCCGGGCCGAAGCCGTCGGAGAGGGTGTCGTAGGCACGGCGCTGGGTCGTCGAGGTCGGCTGCGAGCCGTCGTCCGGCAGACCCATCTCCAGCGAGGCGGCCGGGATGGCGATGGCGCCGAGCCCGAGCACACCGGCGAGCAGCACCCAGATGGGCTTGCGCAGCACGAAGCTGGACCAGCGGGTGCCCATGTTGGGCTTGGCCTCGCCGGCGGCCTCGACCGTGCCGGCCTCCATCTTCTTGCGGGTGCGGCGGCCGAAGACGCGCTTGCCCGCGAAGCCGAGCACCGCCGGGATCAGGGTGAGCGCGATCAGCACGGCGATCACGACCGTACCGGCCGCGGCCACGCCCATCTTGGTGAGCATCGGGATGTTGACGACCGCGAGGCCGCACAGCGCGATGACGACGGTCAGACCGGCGAAGACGACGGCGGAACCGGCGGTTCCGACAGCCCGGCCGATCGCTTCCTCGCGCTCGCGGCCCTCGCGGAGCTCGGCCCGGTAGCGCGAGACGATGAAGAGCGCGTAGTCGATGCCGACCGCGAGGCCGATCATCGAGGCCAGCGTCGAGGTGGTGTTGCCGAGGTCCAGGACGTTGGCGAGCGCGGTGATCGTGGAGACACCGATGCCGACACCGATGATGGCGGTGATCAGCGGAAGTCCGGCCGCGATCAGCGAGCCGAAGGTGATCATCAGGACGATGCCGGCGATCACCACACCGATGATCTCGCCGGAGCCCGTCTCGGGCTTGGCCTGGAGCGCGTCACCGCCGATCTCGACGGTGAGCCCGGCCTTCTGCGCGGCCTTGCCGGAGTCCTCAAGCGACTTCTTGTCGTGCTCTTCCAAGGCCATGCCGTTGACCTTGTACTTCACGGATATGTACGCGGTCGAACCGTCCTTGGAGACGGCGTTCGCCTTGTACGGGTCCGTGACGGAGGCGACCTGCTTGGACTCCTTGGGCAGATCGGCGACGACCTTGTCGACCTGGGCCTTCTCGGCCGCGTCGTTCATGGTCTTGCCGGAAGGGGCCTTGAAGACAATGCGGGCGGTGGCGCCGTCGGCGCTCCCCCCGGGGAAACGCTTCTCCAGCAGATCGAAGGCCTTCTGGGCCTCGGTGCCGGGCATCGAGAAGGAGCTGGCGGAAGGAGTGGAGGCGGACGCGGCGCCGAATCCGGCGAGGAACAGCAGCGCCACCCACACCAGGGCGACATAGCGGCGGCGCCTAAAGGCGAATCTGCCGAGTCGGTAGAGGAACGTGGCCACGAGGGCGTACTCCCGGTCGGTCGTTGGCTTACAGGGCGTGGATAACCAGCCCGACGACGAGAGCGGCGTACGTCAGGTGGGGCAGGTTTGTGGGGAGCTAGACGGGATCGCCGAGGGCGGGGAGAACCACGGCGTCGATGTAGTCGAAGAGGAAGGCCTTGTCGACAGGTCTGTCCTCGACGAGCTGCCGGGCCACGAAGGCGCCGACCAGCATATGGATCACAAAGGGAAGGGCCGGACAGTCCGCGCGGACCTCGCCGCGGTCCACCGCGCGCCGCAGCACCTGTTCGAGCCCGTTGATCTCCGGCTCGATCAGTACTTCGCGCAGCGCCTGGTGGAGGTCCTGGTTGTCATGGACGGCGCGCATCAGACCCCGCATCAGGGCGGAGTCCTTCTCCAGCTTGCAGTCGTCCTCAAGACCGACCAGCTCGTGGAAGTCGCGGCGCAGCGAGCCGGTGTCGATCTCATGGAGACTCACCGGCTTGTTGTGCCGCAGCGCCCGCGCGACGAGCTCCGGCTTGTTCCCCCACTGACGGTAGAGGGTGGCCTTGCTGGAGCGGGTACGGGCGGCGACGGCGTCCATCGTCAGGGCGTCGTAGCCGACCTCGCGCAGCAGGTCGAGTACGGCTTCGTACAGTTCTGCCTCGCGTTCGGCCGTGAGCCTGCTCGCCATTCTCGACCTCCCATCCGTGCGAAACGGTTTCGTACTCGTCCGAGGGTAGCCCTGTCGGCGAGCGAAACGAAATCGTTTCGCATGTGTCCTCCGCCACAAGTGTCAGGGGTTCATAAGTTGCCGCACCCCCGCCGCGCGGAAAGCATTGAGAAGTGAGCGACGCAACGGTGGACGACCAGCAGCAGGCGCCCGTGACCGAGGGCGCGTACCTCCGCTTCCCGCATCTGCACGACGACTTGCTCTGTTTCGCCGCCGAGGACGACCTGTGGGTCGCGCCCCTCGTCCCGGCCGGCCACAGCCCGTCCAGGGCCTGGCGGGTCACGGTCGACCGCACCAAGGTCAGCCACCCGCGCTTCTCCCCCGACGGCAGCCAGATCGCGTACACGACCTGGCGCAGCCTGGACCCCGAGATCCATCTCGCCCCGGTCGGCGGCGGCCCGGCCCGGCGGCTCACCTACTGGGGCTCCTCCGACGCCCGGGTCTGCGGCTGGACCCCCGACGGCCACATCCTGGCGGTCTCCTCGCACGGCCAGCCCTTCTCGTACTTCTCCTGGGCCTACAGCGTCCCCACCGACGGTTCCCCCGGCGGGCGGCTGCCCTGGGGGCCGGTCTCCGACATCGCGGTCGCCGACCTCGACGGCGAGCGCCGCACCCTGCTGCTCACCGGCAAACCCCCGCACGAGCCCGCCGCCTGGAAGCGGTACCGGGGCGGCGCGATGGGCCGGCTGTGGCTGCACGGGGAGCGGCTGCTGAAGGACATCGGCGGGCACATCGAGTCGGTGATGTTCGTGGCCGGGCGGATCGCGTTCCTCTGCGACCACGAGGGCGTCGGCAACCTCTACTCCTGTCTGCCCGACGGCTCCGACCTGCGCCGCCACACCGACCACGACGAGTACTACGCCCGGCACGCCTCCTCGGACGGGCGGCGGGTGGTCTACCAGTGCGCGGGCGACCTGTGGGTCGTCGACTCGCTCGCCCCCGACACGGTCCCGCGCCGCCTGGACGTCCGCCTGGGCGGTCCGCGCGCGGGCCGGCGCACCTACCAGGTGCCCGCCGCCAACCATGTGGACGCGCTCTCGGTGGACACCACGGGCCGGGCCAGCGCGGTCGTGGTGCGCGGCAGCCTGTACTGGCTCACCCACCGCGACGGCCCGGCCCGCACGATCACCGACACCGCGGGCGTACGGGTGCGGCTGCCCGAGATGCTGGGCACCGGCGGGCAGGTGGCGTATGTGACGGACGCGGACGGCGAGGACGCCGTCGAGATCGCGTACCTGCCCAGAGCCAGCGGCGACCGCGAGCCCAGACGGCTGGCCTCCGGGGAACTCGGCCATGTCCTGGAGCTGCTCTCCGACTCCGACGGCGAGCGCCTCGCCATCGCCTCGCACGACGGCCGTCTGCTGCTGATCGACGCGAGCGAGGAGTCCAACGGCGAGGTCACCGAGCTGATCCGCTCGATCAACGGCCCCGTCCGCGACCTGGCGTTCTCGCCCGACGGCCACTGGCTGACCTGGTCGCACCCGGGCATCGGCCGCTCGCTGCGCCAGATCAAGATGGCCCGGATCGCGGGTCCCGGCGCGCGCGTGATCGTGGACGTCACCAACGGCCGCTTCGAGGACGAGAACCCGGTCTTCACCCGCGACGGCCGCTATCTCGCCTTCCTCTCCTGGCGCGGCTTCGACCCGGTCTACGACGTCCACACCGGCGACCTCTCCTTCCCCCTCGGCTGCCGCCCGTATCTGGTCCCGCTCTCCTCGGCGACCCCGTCGCCCTTCGCGCTGCTGCCGGACGGACGCCCGGCGGCGGGCGGGCTCGACCCGCTCGACGAGAACGGCGACGGCACGGTCACCGTCGAAGTGGAGGGCCTGGAGAGCCGGGTGACGCCGTTCCCGGTCTCGGCCTCCAAGTACTCGGCGCTGTACCCGGTCTCCGGCGGCGGTCTGGTGTGGCTGCGCTGGCCGATCTCGGGCGCGCTCGGCGAGACCTTCGCCAACCCGGCCGACACCTCGGGGCGCCCGACCCTGGAGCACTTCGACATCACCAAGGCCCGCAAGACCGAACTCGTCGACCACCTCGACTGGTTCGCGGTCAGCGGCGACGGCAGCCGTCTGGTAGTCGTCGACGACGGCGATCTGCGGGCGGTGCCCGCCACCGAGTCCGGCGACACCGACTCCACGGTCTACCTGGACCTGCGCCGCATCCTGCACGAGGTCGACCCGCCCTCCGAGTGGCGCCAGGCGTACGACGAGGCGGGCCGCGTCATCCGCTCCTACTTCTGGGAGCCCGACATGTGCGGCATCGACTGGGACGCGGTCCTCGACCAGTACCGCCCGCTGGTCGAACGGGTCGCCTCCCCCGACGAGTTCGCGGACCTGCTGCGCGAGGTCCTGGGCGAACTGGGCACCTCGCACGCGTACGTGTCGGCCGCGCGGCGCAACGAAGGTCCGCCCCACTACCAGCGCCCGCAGGGCCTGTTGGGCGCCAACCTCGTCCCCCGGGACGACGGCTGGATGGTCCGCCGCATCCTGCCCGGCGACTCCTCCGACTCCAAGGCGCGCTCGCCGCTCGCGGGCACCGGCATCCGCGAGGGCGCGGTGCTCACGCATGTCGACGGCCGCCCGGTGGACCCGGTGACGGGACCGTATCCGCTCCTTGCGGGCGCGGGCGGTACGACGGTGGAGCTGACGTTCCAACCGGCGGAGGGCGAGGGCAGATCGAGACGGGTGGCGGTCGTGCCCTTGGTGGACGAACGCCCTCTCCGCTACCAGGACTGGGTGGCCAAACGCCGGGCGGTCGTACGGGAGTTGAGCGGCGAGAAGTGCGGCTATCTGCACATCCCGGACATGGGCGGGTCGGGCTGGGCCCAGTTCAACCGGGACCTGCGCCTGGAGATGTCCCGCCCGGCGCTGATCGTCGACGTACGCGGCAACGCGGGCGGGCACATCAGCGAGCTGGTGATCGAGAAACTGACCCGCAAGATCCTGGGCTGGGACCTCACCCGCAACGCCCAGCCGGTGTCGTACGCCTCGAACGCGCCGCGCGGGCCGGTCGTCGCGCTGGCCGACGAAGCGACGTCGTCGGACGGCGACATGATCACGGCGGCGTTCCGGCTGCTGCGGCTCGGGCTGGTGGTCGGGCAGCGGACCTGGGGCGGGGTGGTCGGTATGACCGGGCGCCATACGCTCGGCGACGGCACGGTGATCACTGTGCCGATGAACGCGGCGTGGTTCGACCAGTACCACTGGTCCATCGAGAACCACGGCGTCGAGCCGGACCTGGAGATCCTGCGCACGCCGCTGGACTGGGCGGAGGGGCGCCACGCTCAGCTGGACGACGCGGTGCAGCTGGCGCTGGATCTTTTGACCGGCGATCCGGCGGCGGTCCCCCCGGACTACACGAACACCCCGGACCGGCGCCGCCCGAAGCTGCCACCTCGCTAGACCGGGCCTCCCTCGCCGCTGCGCGGCGCGCCGCCCTCCCCTTTCACCTGCGGACCGTGCGTGGCTGGTCGCGCAATTCCCCGCGCTCCTATGGGGCGCACGCACAAAATGGCGCACCCCCGCGTACCGGGGTGCGCCACTTCGTGTCGCTGCGCGCGAGCGCTACACGTCGTAGTCCATGTCGAAACGGTCCTGGGCCTCCTGCTGCGCCCGCCGGGTCTCCTCCTGGTTCTTGCCCTGGGACTTCTCCTGGGCCTGCTGGGCCCGCTGCTGCGCCTCGCCCTTCTTGCCCTGCATCTTGCCCTTCGCCTGCTGCGCCTTGCCCTGCATCTCGTCCTTGATACCCATGAGGTGTACTCCCGTGAATGGGTGAGGGGGTTGGACCTCGACCAGCGTGGCACGCAGGGACACAGCACGCATTTCGGCTGATTACGGTCGGTGACGGACCACCCGTTCCTCTTCGTCGGCGGCTCCGCCGGCCCCCACGAGCCCCCGCCCGACCCCCGAGAGCCGGGGCTCGAAGCGCCGCATCTCGCGCTGCCCCACGGCCCCGATGACCGACGGCAGATACCCCCGCACCGACTGCATCCCCCGCAGCCACCACTGCGCGTACACATGCGAGGACCGCCGCTCGATGCCCGCCACGATGCGGTCGACGGCCGGGCCCAGCGGATACGTGCGGTTGGAGGGCCACGGCAGCCGCTGCCGCAGCTCGCGCATCACCTCGTCCTGGTCCGCGCCGCGCACCATGTCCGTGTCGGTCCAGGACAGATACCCGACCCCGACCCGTACGCCCTTGTAGCCCACCTCGGCCCGCAGGCTGTGCGCGAACGCCTCCACGCCCGACTTGGACGCGCAGTACGCCGTCATCATCGGCGCCGGAGTGATCGCGGCGAGCGAGGCGATCTGCAGGAAGTAGCCCCGGCTCTCCATCAGTACGGGCAGGAAGGCGCGGGCCGTCACCGCGCCGCCGATCAGATTGACCTCGATGACCCGCCGCCACGCCTCCGGGTCGGAGTCCACGAACGGCCCGCCCGACGCGACGCCCGCGTTGGCGACCACGATGTCGACCTTGCCGAACCGCTCCTTGACCTCGCCCGCGACCCGCGCCATCGCCTCGTGGTCGGTGACGTCCGCGAACCAGGACTCCGCCTCGGTGTGCAGCCGCGCGGCCACCCGCTTCAACTCGTCCGGCTCCAGGCCGACCAGCGCCACCTTGGCGCCGCGCGCCGACAGTTTGCGGGCGAGCAGCTCGCCGACTCCCCGGGCGGCGCCGGTGACGACCGCGACCTGTCCTTCAAGGCTCACCCTGCTCATACCGCGTCCTCCTCGACCGTCACGGTCACCGTCACATACGTACGAACCAGTTCACGGATGCGTTCCGTGACCACCTCCGGTGCCTCGACCGGAGTCATGTGCCCGACGCCGGTGAGCTCGGTGAGCCCCGCGCAGACGGGCAGCGCGGCCGCGAGCCGCCGGGCGTGCACGGGCGGGGTCAACCGGTCGGCCGTGCCCGCAACAACGGCCGCAGGCACCCTCAACTCCCGTACAAGATCGTCCAGTTCGAGCTCGCTCAGGACCTGCGACCAGGCGTACCGGGGCCTGCGGTCGCAGCCGTGCACGATCCTGGCGCACGCCTCTATACGGTCCGGTGCGGCGCCCGGGCCCATCGTCGCGTAACGAAGGACCTTCTTCCCTATGGGCGTGACCGGGCCGAGCGGGGCCTTCGAGCCGAGGACGGCGCGGGTGAGGCGGGTGCGGACGCGCCCCGCCCGCAGCGGCACCACCAGCGACTCGGCCACCAGCCGTGAACTGCCCGTACTGCACAGCAGCACCGCCGCCGCGTGCTCGCGAAGCCCTGGCCGCCGGGCGGCCGCCATCAGCGTCATGCCGCCCATGGAGTGCCCCGCGAGCACGGCCTTCTCGCCCGGCGCGAGCGTAGCGGCGAGCACCGCCTCCAGGTCGTCGGCGAGCGCCCCGGTGGAACAGACGGCGTGCGCGGGCGTACGTCCGTGACCGCGCTGGTCGTACGCGATCACCCTGTGCTCCCCCGCCAGCGCGCGGATCTGCGCGGCCCAGAAGGCGGTCGAGCAGGCCCACCCGTGCGCGAGGACGACGGCCGGCGCACCCTCGGGCCCGTGCACCTCGACGTGCAGCCGGGCGCCGTCGACGGAGACGGCGGTGAGCGTACGGGCGGGGGCGGGCGGGGCGTAGGGGCCGGTGGTGACGTGGGGTGTACGGACGGGGCTCATGAGGCCACCGCCTCGGGGGTGTTGGGCTTCCGGCGGGGTGTACGGGACTTGGCGGGCGCGGGCTTGTCCTGGGACTCGGCGGCCCTGGCCCGGATCACCTCGTACTCCCCGAGATCGACCGCACGGGTCTCCTTGCGGAACTCTCCGGTCGTGCCGGGCCAGATGGTGGTGTTGCGGCCGCTGGGGTCCAGGTACCAGCTGGTGCAGCCGCCGGTGTTCCACACGGTCCGCTTCATCCGTTCCTGGACGCGCCGGTTCCAGACGCCGACGGCGGAGGGCCGGGCGCCGAGGGCGACGCGCCCGCCGAGGACGTCGAGTTGCCGCAGGTAGTCGGCCATGTAGTTGAGCTGCGACTCGATCATCAGGATCATGGAGGAGTTCCCGAGCCCGGTGTTGGGCCCGATGATCGTCATCCAGTTGGGGAACCCGGCGGCGGTGGCGCCGCGCAGCGACTCCATGCCGCCCTTCCACGCCTCGGCGAGCGTGTGCCCGTCGGCGCCGACGACGCGGTCGGCGATCGGCATGTCGGTGACATGGAACCCGGTGCCGAAGACGATCGCGTCGACCTCGGTCTCGGTCCCGTCGGCGGCGACGAGGGTGGACCCGCGCACTTCAGCGAGCCCGGAGGCGACCAGATCGACATTGGGTTTGGCGAGCGTCGGGTAGTACTCGCTCGACAGCAGGATCCGCTTGCAGCCGATGCGGTAGTCGGGGGTCAGCTTGGCGCGCAGGGCCGGGTCCTTGATGGCCCGGGCCATGTTCCGCTTGGCCAGCGACTCGACGAGCCCCAGCTCATTGGGCCGCTTGGTGAACGCGCTGACCTGCAACTCCCGTATCCCCCACAGCAGTCCACGCCGCGCGGCCCCGGTGAACGGCAGCTGCCGGTGCAGCCACCGCTCGGGCGCGCTGATGGCCCGGTCGACGCGCGGCATGACCCAGGGCGGGGTGCGCTGGAAGAGCGTGAGCGTACGGACCTGGGGCTGGATCGCAGGCACGATCTGAATGGCGGACGCCCCGGTCCCGATCATGGCGACGCGCTTGCCGCGCAGGTCGTAGTCGTGGTCCCAGCGGGCGGAGTGGAAGACCTTGCCGGGAAAGGTGTCGAGCCCGGGGATGTCAGGGATCTTGGGATCGGAGAGCGGCCCGGTGGCCGACACAACAACATCGGCGGTGATGGTGACCCCATTGGCGGCCTCGATGACCCACCAAAGCTGCTCACTGTCCCACCGCATCATCGTGACCTCATGCCCGAGGCGCAGATGGGGCCGCAGCCGGAAGGTGTCGGCGACGTGCTCCAGATAGGCCCGGATGTGCCGCTGCCCCGAGAAGGTACGCGGCCAGTCCGGGTTGGGCGCGAAGGAGAACGAGTACAGATGCGACGGCACGTCACAGGCGCACCCGGGGTAACTGTTGTCCCGCCAGGTCCCACCCACGGAGTCGGCCCGCTCAAGGACCACGAAGTCGGTGATCCCCTCCCGCCGCAACCGCACGGCAGCCCCGAGCCCCCCGAACCCGGATCCGATCACCGCGACGCGAACGTGCTCGTGGTCGCGCTCGTGCTGGACCATGCCACCGCCTCCATGCCGTTTGTCCGTGCGTAGCGACTCTGCCAGTAATCACTGGCACAATGGGGAGAGTAGAGCAGCGGCATACCGAGCGGTAGGGGTCAGCCGGGGAAAGTTACCGGCGGTACAACATAGGCTGGCGGGTGTGACAGACGGAGGAGCAGGCGTGGGGGACGATGGCTCCGCCACGGGCGGCGCGGCACCGGAGGACGGCTCCAGCCCCGCTGCGCCCCACCCTGCAGCGGACGACGGCCCGCAGCCGAACGGGAGGGCGGGGGGCAAAGCCCCCGTTGGCACCGAGGCCCCCGGCGCAGAGCGGGTGCCCGCAGCCGCCGGGACCGAGGCTCCGCGCACGCACGGGGTGCCCGCAGACGCCCGGGCCGAAGCCGCCCGCACGCACGGGGCGCCCGCAGTCGACCCCGCCCGCACCCCGCAGGGGCCCGCAGTCGACCCCGCCCCGCCCCGCGAGTACCGCATGGACGAGCTGGCCGCCAAGGCAGGCATCACCGTGCGCACCCTCCGTTTCTACCGGGAGCGCGGCCTCATCCCGCCGCCCCGCCGCGAGGGCCGTATCGCCTGGTACGACGACCACCACCTGGCCCGCCTCCGCACGATCACCGCACTACTGGAGCGCGGCCACACCCTCTCCGGCATCGCCGACCTGACCGCCGCGTTCGAGTCCGGCCGGGACGCGGGCGAGGCGCTGGGCCTGGTCGAGCCGACCGAGGAGACCCCGGTCCGGCTGACCCCCGAAGCCCTCGCGGACCACTTCGCGGGCGAGGTGACCCCGGAGAACCTGGCGGCCGCACTGGACCTCGGCTACCTCGCCGTCGACGGCGAGGAGATCGTCCACATCAGCCGCCGACTGCTCGACGTCTCGGCCGCGCTGGTACGCGAGGGCGTCCCGCTGGCGGCGGTCCTGGCGGCGGGCCGCGAGGTCCGCACCCACGCGGACGCCCTGGCCCGCCTCTTCCTCACGCTGCTGCGCGCCCACGCCCCCGACCAGGACATCGCCGCCCTGCGCCCGCTGGCCAAGAACGTGGTCGAGGCGGAACTCTCCATGGCCCTGGACCGCCACATGGCGAAGGGCCCGGGCGAGGGACCGACCACGTGACCCCCGTACGCCTACAGCGCGTACACCTCGTACGTACGCCTAGAGCTCGTACGCCACAGTGACCGGCGCATGGTCGCTCCACCGCTCCCCATGGCTGGCGGCCCGCTCCACGAACCCCTTGACCGCCCGCGCGGCCAGCCCGGGCGTGGCGACCTGGTAGTCGATGCGCCAGCCCGTGTCGTTGTCGAAGGCGCGCCCGCGGTAGGACCACCACGAGTACGGGCCCTCCTCCTCGGGGTGCAGCCCGCGCACGACGTCCACGTAACCGGCGTCGCTCCCGGCCCCGTCGCCGAGCTCGCCGAAGACGCGGGACATCCACTCGCGCTCCTCCGGCAGGAAGCCGGAGTTCTTCTTGTTGCCGCGCCAGTTCTTGAGGTCGGCCTCGCGGTGGGCGATGTTCCAGTCACCGCAGACGACGACCTCGCGCCCATCGGCGGCGGCCCGCGCGCGGAGCTCCTTCAGATACGCCAGAAACTCCCCCATGAACCGATACTTCTCGTCCTGCTTCTCCGTACCGACCTCGCCGGAGGGCAGGTACAGGCTGGCGACGGTGACGCCGGGCAGGTCCGCCTCGACATACCGCCCGCTGCCGTCGAACTCCGCGCTGCCGAACCCGACCCGTACGCGCTCGGGCTCGCGGCGGGTGTAGAGCGAGACCCCGGCCCGGCCCTTGGCGGCGGCGGGCGCGTGCACGACGTGCCACCCCTCGGGCTCGCGTACGTCGGCCGTCAGCTGCTGCGGCTCGGCCCGTACCTCCTGGAGGCACAGCACATCGGCGTCGGTCCCGGCCAGCCACTCCAGGAAGCCCTTCTTGGCAGCGGCGCGGAGCCCATTTACATTCACAGAGGTAACAGTGAGCACCGGGGCACCATACCCACCCGGTCATCGTGATCGCCTGCATAGAAGTACGCTGGAACGCATGAACATCCGCACCCTCGGGTACGACCACCCGGACGCCATCAAGCTCAACGACCAGGTGCAGCTCGAATACATCGAGCGCTACGGGGACGACGGCGACGCCACACCGCTGGACGCCTCGATGTTCGTACCCCCGAAGGGGCTGTACCTCATCGCGTACGACGCGGAGGAGCGCCCGATCGCCACCGGCGGCTGGCGCACCCAGGACAAGAACGACGAGGGCTATTCCGACGGCGACGCCGAGCTGAAGCGCATGTACGTCATCCCGGAGGCGCGCGGCCTGGGCCTGGCCCGCCGCATCCTCGCCGCCCTGGAAGCCGACGCCCGCGCCGCCGGCCGCACCCGCATGGTTCTGGAAACCGGCAACAGGCAGCCGGAGGCGATAGCCCTGTACACCTCCACGGGCTACACCCCCTGCACCAAGTTCGGCCACTACCGCGAATACCCGAGCAGCCGCTGCTACGCGAAGCCGCTCGCGTGAGACGGAGCCCACACCCCAAGGGCGCCCACCGGGGCGGCCCTTGGGCCCCCGCTCACCCATCGCATTGTCCGGGCACACGAAGAAGAGCCCCTGCCGGATCTCTCCGACAGGGGCTCTTCCCTGTTGTTGTGGGCCGTTCGCGGGTGGGGGTGAGCTGGGGATACGGCTGACTCCAGCTCAGGCTTCCCAACCTCATCGAGGCGTTTTCCCAAATCCCTGGAAGGGTCACGCGCCAACGGGGAACATGCAGCCGACCTTGCCCTGTTCGTATGTACGACTACCCCACCTTGCCCAAACTCGCCACAGCCATCACAGACGCCTGGCGGCGCATGCGTCGACCAGAACACAGAGGCACATTACGTAGGGGCGGCCACCACAACGGTCACTCAGTGCTCCGCCGCGCATAGGGCTTGCGCATGCTCGGCCAAATAGAGGAAGGACGGGGAGCGCGAAACGGGTGATCGGGCCAGCCACAGCCGTGTATCAGCCAGTGGAGGCCACCAACAAGGTTCAGCCTGCATGGAACTTTAAGGCCGCCCACCCGCCCGTCCAGGCGCGTCGCCGTTGAACAATGCACTGGAAAGCACCATTCAAACACTTGCTCGCCGATCGCGTTCGACAGACGACTCAGCTGGCCAACATTAGCTAATGCGATAGCCGGACAGAGCCTGGATTAACGTGATTCCGACACGATAACGTAAATGATTCAGGGCTCCACCCGACATCAACACTAGGTGGAGCCCTGCCCCGAAATCCCAGAGACCTCGCCAGAGCACTAAACGATCACTGGTCTCCGGATTTGAAAATGCACCAACGAAGCCGGTTATCCGTCTCGCTTACCGGCAGAATCCACAGCTCGCTGGCCAGACTCCTTGGCGAACCTTCACGGGATCATACATCTCACGAATTTCCCTCACCGTCACGGGCAAGTCTTGAAGACGCACGAATCACGCATTCACGCAACTCGGGAGTCAGCTTGTCCGATTGCAGCATTTCGACGACGAGATCCCGGATGATTTGACGATCAAAGCCAAGATCGTCAACCATTTCCGTGACCCAAGATACGGAAAGGTGCATCCAGTATGGCCGACCAGAAGCCCACGCCGACCTGACTGTCTCCTCAATCAGACTCTCTGGACGCGGCAGCCCTGCAACTGGCCGCGCGGTCCAAGCGCTGCGCAGATTTTGCAGGCATTCCGAAAGCCCCTGTTCCATAAAAGGCCACATGGGAGTGAATCCTGACGCCTTTAGGGATACTCGCCCCTCGGCTTCAATCCCAACACCCATTTCCCCGTTGGGCATGACCCCAATCCAAGCCCCGTTACCACGATAGATTACTGGGATCCATTTATTCACGTTACCCCCATGGGCTGTATTCATACTCAACCCCATAATCCTCTAGGAAGTTATGGAATTGCTGGCGTTGCGTGTCAGTCCATCTATGTCCGTAATGACCACTACTCTCCGTGAAGACTAGGCGTCCATTATCTCGATAGATAGTGCCACCAAGCACGGTCTCCTCATCGGCGCCAATCGATCGGGCCAACTGTTCGTGCGGACTGCCAGGAAGTTTCAGATGGGATGGATCGCCCGTCACGAACTTTCGCGTCCCCGGTTCGAAGACGTACTCGATCTCGGGCCCTGGGGGATTGAAACCCTTCAATGCCTCAGCAGAATCAACACCCGGCCCCAGCTCAATCAAGCCGCAGGTGTTGTGGACGAGCACTGGAGTGCTACCCGCAAGTACATAGTACGTGTGGACATCGGCGACGGTGAGATTATATGTACGTGCATGCTTGCTGTATGAGCGGCTTGCCTGAACAGAGGCAGTCGCGCCGTCATCAGTGAGCAGGGTCATACCTGACGCGAGTTCGCCCGCCACTACCCAGCGACGCTCGGACTTGACCCAGAAAGGGTGCTCGCGAGTAGCCGTAAGCTTCTTCGGGCCATCGGCGGTCGCGATGGTCAGCTCATTGAAGTGCTTGTCGCCTTCAGTGATGACGAGGGCTGTTACCTTACGCTTCGAAGTCATTCCCCGTTCAGGGTCGGTGGCGAGTACTTCATCACCTACCTTGACTTCTTCGATCTTCTTGGTTGATTTATCCCCCATGAGAACCAGGGTGCCAGCAAGGAAGCATTGCGTGGGCTTACCTCCGCTCTCATTAGGGGTGCCCGTCCGCCCCTTTCCTCTACCACCCCAGCCGCGGCTGGCGCTGACCATGCCCACCATGGGGCCGAATATCATCGCGGTCTTGTAGTAGGAATTCCTGATATCACAGAGCCACCCAGGGTCGCCGGCCGGGCACGGCAGGTCGGGTATTTCTGCCACCGAAGGTGTGGGCTCCACGCGATCGCAGCTACTAGCCATGGCGTAAACACACACGCCGTTTACTTCGTATCGATACTTTTGTGGGACGGTGACGTGCCAGGCAGGGTGCAGTTTCGGCCGGGGGGACGGGGCGGGAGTGGTTCCGGTCAATACCGGCTGATTATTCCGTTCCGCTTCTTCTGTCCCATCGGGGCAGCTGCCGGTGTCCATGTTGCAGCTGAAGGACGACATCCCGCTGGGGTCCGATGCCGCGACCGGGTTGTTCTCAGCGTACGTGTAGCCGCTAAGTGATTGGGGCTTGTCGGTTTCGAGGAGGGGGTCGACGCTGATGAAGCGGCCCGTCTTCGGCTCGTACTCGCGGGCACCGAGGTGGGTCAAGCCAGTGTCGGTGTCCTTGGTGCCTCCAACGAACCCCTTGTCGCCAGCCCATGTGGTGGGGGTGGTTCCGCGCGGGGCACCGAAGATGGTGGTCCTGCGGCGGGTGATCGCCTGGGTGGTGACGTCGATCTGGCTGGTGGTGGTGCCGTGCGGGTCGGAGAGCAGGAACGTGAGCTGGCCTGCGGCTCGGACCGCGGCGGTTTTGCCGCTGTAACTGTAGTAGCGGGTGCCGGTTACGGTGCCCGACTTGAGCAGGAGCTCGTTGCCGCCCGGGAGGTAGAGCGTGGTGCCGGTGGAGTCGGTGCGGGTGAGGCGGTTGCCGCTGGCGTCGTAGAGGTAGCTGGTGGTGTTGCCGCTCTGGGTGACGGTGGCGAGGTGGCCTTCGGTGTCCCAGGTCAGTGTCTGGTCAGCTGTGGTGCCGGTTTTGCGGCTGGTGGTGTTGCCCGCCTGGTCGTAGCCGTACGTCTCGGTGTGGGCGTTGGGGCCGGTCTCCGTGACCTGCGGCAGCGCGTGCTTGCCTGCGGCTGGGGGCGCGTAGGTGCGGACGGCGTCGGTGGCTGGGCCGCCCGCCGTCTTGTGCTGCGTCTCCGTCTGGCGGTTGCCGACCGCGTCGTAGGTGTACGACGTCCAGTACGCGTCCGGGCCGCCGACGCTCGCGGACGAGGCGGTCGTGGGCACGGTCTTGCACTGGTCGGTGGCCGTCCACGCTTCCGTGATCCGGCGCAGGTTGTCCGTGACGAAGCACTGCGTGTCGACGGTGCGGGCGGTGTCCTGGCCGGAGCCGGTGGTGATGGACGTGATGTTGCCCGAGGGGTCGTAGGTGTAGCGGGTGTCGTCGATGCGGGCCGGGCCCAGGTCCCGGTCGGTGGTCACGCTGGTCAGCGCGCTGGTGTGGTCGTCGTAGGTGTAGGAGGCGTAGACCTTCTTGCCGAGCGCCCCGTATTCCTCACGTTGGGTGCGGCCGTAGTGGTCGTACAGCGTGTGGGAGACGATCGGGTCGCTGCCGGCGTAGAGGGTGTCGGGCACGTCGGTGCTGTTGGTGATGCCGTAGTACAGCTTCTCCAGGGGCAGGCCGCCGATGGCGGGCTGCTGGGTCCACTGCGGCAGGCGCGTCACCGCGTCGTAGGCGGTGACCCACTTGTAGGTGCCGGCCAGGGCGCCCTGGCTGTCGGGGATGGTGGCCTGGATGCCGACCGGGTCACCGTTGAGGGTGTAGGACAGGTTGGTGTTCGTGTACGGCTTACCGTCGACGTAGCGGGTGGCCGTGTAGGGCTTGCCCTTGCCGTTAACCGCGCCGTCGTACGTCCACTCCGACAGCACCGTGGTGCCCTGGGTGAGCTTGGTGCGCCGCCCTAGGTCGTCGTAGTCGGTGTGCAGGGTGATGCCCCGGGCGTCCTTGACGTCCGTGACCCGGTCACCCTGGTCGTAGGTAGTGGTGGAAGTCCCCTTGTCGGGGTCGTCGACGCGGACCTGGCGGCCCCGCAGGTCATAGCCGTATGTCCACTTGGCGCCCACGGCGTCCTGCACCTCGGCGAGCTGGCCCAGGCTGTTGTAGGTGTAGCTGACGGCCGGCTTGGGGTCGCCGTTGTTGTAGACGGCTGTCTTGCGGCCGCGCGCGTCCACGACCGTCTTGGTCGTGGTGCCGCCCTGCGGCGGGGTGACGGTGGTGCTGTCACCCGTGTAGCTGGTGGTGGTGCGCTTGGTCTCGTCCCCTAGGTGCTTGGAGATGACGGCGGTGGGGCGTCCAGCCCCGTCGAACTCGGTTTCGGTCGAGTTGGGGTAGGTGGTGGTCTTGCCGGTCACGAGGACCGGTTCGGCCTTGCCCTCGGCCCAGTACGTGCCCGAGGACCACCACGCCTCGCCACGGCTGTTGTAGAACGTCTCGCTGACCACGCGTCCGGAGTCGTCCGGCGCGATGGCCTGGGTCTGACGCGGGCGCAGCAGTCCGTCGTAGAAGTCGTAGCTGGTCGTGTAGGCGGAGTGGCTGTTGAGCTTGCCCGTGGTGACGACGACCGGGCCGTCGTTGCGGACCAGGTACTCGTACTTGTAGTTCGGGTACTGCGGGAAGGCGGCCTGGGTGTGGGTGGGCAGCCAGACGCCGGTGGTGCGGCCCAGAGGATCGTAGGCCGTGGTGGTCACGGCGTTGTTGATGTCCGTCACGCTGGTCGGCAGACCGCGGAGCGGGTCGACCGTGTTGGTGACGGCCTGGCCGCGCGCGTTGGTCACCGTCGTCTTGGTGGCCGGTTCGCCCTCGGCGGGGAGGTAAGCAGTCGTCGTGGTCTTGCCGTACGGGTCCGTCACGGCCAGCGCGCGGCCGTACTGGTCGTAGCAGAGCTGCTTGCCGTCAGTGCCGCAGGTGGCCGGGGTGCTGGAGACGGTGTCGAAACCGCCGTCGGTGCCGTCGTATCCGGCCCCGTCGCCCTTCACCTTCTGCGTCTTGGTGACATCACCTCTGGTCGGGGCCGCCGTGATCGAGGTGGCGCCGTCGTAGAAGGTGCGGGTGTCGCTGACCAGGTTCTGCGGGAAGAGCGCACCTGTGTCGCAGGTGACGTTGCTGGTGAGGACCCGGGAGACCTTGTTCAGGATCCAGGTGCCGGTGTTGCGCGTGTAGCTGGTGGTGGTGCAGGTCTCGTCGCCGGTCTTGTCCTCGTCACCGAGATCGGAGACCTTCGTGACCATGCCGTACTCGTCGAAGGCGCGGGTGAGCCTCGTGGTCCGCTCGCTGCCACTCACGGTGGTACGAGTCCGCTCCGACTCCGTACCCGTCTGGTACGCCTCCAGGTCCGGCAGACCGCTGCGGGAACGGGCGGCGGTCACCGCCGAGCGCCAAGGGGTGTACGAGGTGGCGGAGACTAGCTTGCCGGTGTCGTCACCGTTGTAGGTGGCCTTCTCACGGACCATGCCCGCGAACTGCTCGCGGTCGGTGACTTTCGCCCCCGACGAGTCGGCGACATCGGCACCGTCGACGCCCCGGAAGTACCGCGTCTGGGTCAGCGTCCGGGCCGCGTTGGGGTTTCCGGTACGGGTCTGCACCTGGCCGTAACCCCGGTTGACCGAATACGTACGGTCCTCGGCCTTGGTGAACTCGTCCGTGCTCTTTGTCCAGGCCATGCCACCGAGGTAGCTGTAGTCGGTCTCGACGTCGGGGGTCTCGGCGAGGTTGTCGCCCTGGAGGACCTGGGTGACGGGGTAGGTGACGAACCAGTCCCGCTTGGCCTTCTCCCCTTCGTACGGCCACTTCACCGAGTAGCAGCGGGTGGTGTTCGTCCCGTCCGTCGGCGGCAGACTCGTCGGACTGCAGTCCGGGTCCTCCGCGTAGGTGACACCGATGGTGCCGCCCGTCTCGGTCGTGATCTGGCTCAGCCGCATACGGAAGAACGGGGCGAGCCCGTCCCCGGTCTTGTCGACGCGGTTGGACAGGCCCTGGCCCTTGAACGTCACCGGCGGCAGCTGGGCGGTGCCGCCCGCCAGGCCGGTACGGGTGATGGACTTCAGCCACATCGGGCGGTGGATGCCGTCGCCCGCGCCGTCGGGGAAGTCCTGGTCCAGGGTCCAGGAGTCGACGTTGCTGTACGCGCCGCCGGTGAGCACCTTGGTGGTGACGGTGGTCAGTCGCTTGCGGGACCAGAACGTCGGCGACCCCTTGCCCTTGCAGTCGTCCCCGTCCTTGCAGAACTGGTCGAACGGAACGTCGGGCCAGTTCGCGGCGTGCGCCTCGTCGAAGGCGCAGTCGTTCAGGCAGCGGTCGCTGACACCGAAGGAGACCTGGCCCATCGCCTTGCCGGTGTAGACGGCGTTCGAGCGCAGCCCGTAGTCGATGTGGTCGAGGTAGCCCGCCGGGTTGTACTTGGACGGGGTGCCCTTGCCCGTGGTCAGCGACATGTTCCGGGCGTAGTTGTTGGTCTCCTTGTTCCAGTAGTACGCCATCGCGTTGCCGTGCGGGTCGACGACGTAGTCCAGGTTCCACCGCCAGGCCTGGTCGCAGGAGGCGGAGTCGAAGGAGGAGTCGTAGCAGGGCTCGCCCGACTGGTTGCCGAAAACCGGCACGGTCAGCGTCGAGTTGGTGACCGGGTCCGGGTCCTTGGCGGGCGTGGCCGGGTTGTCGTCGCGCCAGCCCGGGAGCCGGTTCAGGCCGAAGAAGTACTGGGTGCCGTCGGTCGTGGTGACCTTCCAGTGCTCACCGTTGTTGTCACCGTTGGCCGTCTTGTAGTCCGAGTCGGTCAGCTTCTCGACCTTCTCACCGGAGTCGGAGGCCGGGTGCCAGCCCTTGCCCGACTGGTAGACCAGCTCCGTGCTCTTGCCGCCCAGCGACAGGGTCGCGTTGTCGTTGGACTGCCAGCACAGGTCGCCGACCTTGGAGCTGTTGGTCCCGCCGTCCTTGTCGTCGTCGCAGGGCCTGTAGCGCCGCTCGATGAAACCCGGCTGCAGCGACCAGCCGTCACCCGCCCAGTCAGCTTGGTTGTTGGTGGACGAGGTGCGTCCGTCGGCGGCTTGCGAGGAGTAGTCGAGGCTCAGCTTCGGCTGCAGCCCGCCGGGCACAGCAGGAGTCCCGAGCGGGTAGTTCCAGGTGAAGGCACCGCTGGAACCGCCAGCCGTCCAAGAGCCGGACGGCTGCAGGGAGGTGGCCTTGTAGTCGCCGCTGGATCCCGTCGCGTCTGCGGCTGCTGCCAGGACGGTCGCGCCGCTGGCCATCGCACCCATGAGGCCCGACCGTGAGGAAGTGCCGGAGCCAGTCTGCGGGTTCACCGTCACAGTGGCGGTCAACGTGTGCGACTTGGCGTCGTTACGGGTGGCCAGCGGCGTCTGTGTACGGCACTCGGCCTTGTCCGGCATGGTCAGCACACAGGCGGGCAGCTGCACGAGCCGCAGGCGGCTGGCCCAGTCACCGCCGTACGCCGCTCCGAACGAGGAGTAGTCCACGCTCACTTCGGCCGGACCGCCGTTCGTGGCGCCGTCCGTGCGGCCCACCGACAGCAGGACTCCCTCGACGCCTGCCTGGCGCGCCTTGGTGCGGTCGGCGACCGCGACCTTCACCTTGGCCGGGCGGCTGCCCCCGCGTGCCTTGGGGTCCGCGGGAGCCACGGTGACGGGGAGCTTGGCAGCGCCCCGTACGGCTGCCGCCGGCGCACGCCGCGTTCCGGTACGTGTGAGGTCGATGTCGGTGGATCCCGCCGACGGCCAGGTGACCTTCGGCGCCCCCTTCCAACTGTGCAGCGCGGCATCGTCGCGCCGCTGCGCGCCGCCCGCGGCGACCTTCGTCACCGGAACGGCCTTGGGCTGCACCAGCCCCGGTAGTTTCGGACCGGGGGCCGTCGCCGCGACCGACACGGTCGGCAACGCCCCCGTCATTGTGGCCACGGCCAAAGCGACCGTGAGCCCGCGCATGCCAAATCTGGCCACGCTCCACCCCTCGCACAATTCAAAAATGACGGCCGAACGATATCAAGGCGCCCCTCACCGCCCGACTTCCCCCACCACCGAACCTATGCGTCAGCTTTGAAGATATCGGCGACAGTCCGCTATCAACTCAGAGGGCGAACGTCAAGGCACTCTCCGTACAACCTTGCAGGTCAGTCGCGCGTCAAAGAGATGCAGAGCGTCCCGTTTGACCACTTATCTGCTCTTTATATGAGGAGTTTTCTCCGCTCCGGCGAGCTAGATCACACACCGAACAGAAATTACCAACCCCGCTTTAGGCCACCCGATCCCGGGCTATAAAGTGCTGCTTATTTTCCATGTACATGTGAAGGGTCGCGTAATGTCGATTTCACGCCGGGGGCATGCCTCCCGACGTCGGCTCAGACGCCTACTGGCCGTCGGAATAGGCGGCGCTGTCGGGGCGACGAGCTTCTTGGTCCCGGTCTCCGCAAGCGCCTCCCCGCAGGCGCGCGCAGCTGCGGCGGCGGACACGCCCTCCGACAGTGGGCTGCCGGAGGAAGACCGGGCTCTGGCCGCGGCCCAGGCATCGGGTCAGCCCGCCGAGGTGGTCTCGGCGCGGACCGAGTCGTCGGACGAGTGGGCGAACCCGGACGGCACGTTCTCCGTCAAGCGCTACGGCTCGCCCATCCGCGTCTTCCGCGACGGCGGCTGGGTCGCCACCGACCCCACGCTGGTCCTCGCCGCCGACGGCAGTGTCGTACCGAAGGCGTCGACGGTGAGCGTGGTGTTCTCCGGCGGCGGCACGGGTCCGCTGCTGACGGGCGTACGGGACGGCCGCACCCTGACGCTGGGCTGGCCGAGCGAGCTGCCCAAGCCGACGCTCGCGGGGAATGTCGCCACGTACGCAGAGGTACTGCCCGGCGTCGACATGCAGCTGAAGGCCGAAGTCGACGGGTTCTCGCAGCTGTTGGTGGTCAAGACCGCCGAAGCGGCCAAGAACCCGGCGCTTGAGACGGTCAAGTACTCCCTGCGGGCCTCTGGTCTGACGGTGTCGAAGGATGACGACACCGGTGTCGTCTCGGCCGTCGACCCGGCCGGGCAGACGGTGTTCTCCAGCCCACGCCCGGTGATGTGGGACTCCACCGCCGTCAACAGCGGCGAGGTCAAGGCCCCGCTGGTGGCAGCCGCACCCGCACCCGGTTCGTCGTTCGACCAGCAGGCCGGTGCCAAGAACTCGCTGATGCCCACCAGCCTCAGCGGCAACACCCTCAGCATCGTCCCCGACCGCTCGCTGCTGAACGCGTCGGACACCAAGTACCCGGTGTACATCGACCCGCCGTGGAGCGGCAGCAGCTACAGCGAGCGTCAGCACTGGACCCGCGTCTACAAGAAGTGGCCCACCAACTCCTACTACGACGCCAAGGACGTGGCACGGGTCGGGTTCGAGCACGAGACGGACGGGGTCTCGCGGTCCTTCTTCCAGATGGACACCGCCAAGCTCAAGGGCGCGAAGGTCGTCAAGTCCACGTTCCGGATCAAGAACGTGTGGTCGTGGTCCTGCCAGGCCCGCCCCGTACAGCTGTGGGAGACCGGCCCGATCTCACGCAAGACCAACTGGAACAACCAGCCCGGCCGGATCGGCAGCGAGCCGCTGAAGACCGTCGACGACGCCAAGGGCTGGAGCAGCACCTCCTGCCCGGCGGGCAACCTCGAATTCGACGTCACGCCGAAGATGAAGACGGTCGCCGACCAGGGCAGGGCCAGTATCACCCTGGGGCTGAGCGCGACGGCCGAGGACGAGAAGGGCGACCAGCCGGAGGAGGACACCTTCAGCTGGAAGAAGTTCGACCCCAAGTCCGCCGTGCTGGAGACCCTGTACAACAGGGTGCCGGACGCACCGGACAAGCTGGGCACCTTCCCGCACACGAGTTGCGAGGCCGGCAGCGCTGTCGGCAACACGCACGTCAGCCTGTACGCCCGGGTCAAGCAGCCCGACGCGGGCCCGCTGCACGCCCGCTTCACCGTGACGAAGACCGGGGAGAGCAAGCCGTTCCTCCAGAAGACGGTCGACGCCACGAACTGGTCCGTCGCCACACTGCCGGTCGCGGACGCCGACCTGCCCACCGGTGACTACACGTGGAACGTGACGGCGACCGACAACCAAGGCGCGTCGTCCTCGGCGAGCAAGACCTGCAAGTTCTCCGTGGACCGCACCCGGCCCTCCAAGCCGCCAGTCATCAACTCGGTCCAGTTCCCGGACGGCAAGGACGGCAGGCCCGCCACCACCGGCCGGGCCCGGGACGAAGGCTGCTTCACGTTCGACCCCAACGGCGTGAACGACGTCGACTCCATCTGGTGGTGGAGCGACACCGACGCCTCCCAGCACAAGGCAACGCTCGGCGCCTGCGAGAACGGCAAGATCTCCGCGCGCATCAAGCCGCCGGGCGAGGGGCCGCACTTCGTCTACGCCTACAGCGTCGACGCCGCCGGCAACCAGTCCGACCCCACCTCCTACCTCTACTACGCCAACACCCGCGGCGAGCGCGACCAGCCCGGCGACCTCAACGGCGACGGCAACAACGACATCTGGAGCGTCGACTCCAACGGCACCCTGCTCACCTACGCGGGGCAGAACAACGGTCAGTTCTCCGCCGCCTCCAGCGGTGGCAAGGCGTTCACCGGCGCGCAGATCACCTATCGCGGTGGATGGCGGGAGGACAGCGCTACCGACCTCGTCTCCCTGGAGTACAGCGAGGCCGAGAAGCGGAAGAAGCTGTGGACGTATGCCAACGACGGCAACGGCACCCTCACGCAGACCGGCCTGGGCACGGCCGCGGTCGGTACCGCACTGACCGTCGACTGCCCCGAGGCCGACGACTTGACGTGCTTCACCTCGGACGACCACTGGAAGGACGCCGACCAGATCGTCGCCCCCGGCGACATCAACGGCGACAGCAAGCCCGACCTGCTGGTACAGGAGGGCGATCTGCTCTACCTCTACTACGGCAACCGCAACGAGCACCTGAGTTCCCCGCTCGCGGTCGGTGACACTGGATGGAACAACTACACCGTCATTGCACCGGGCGACATCAACGGGGACGGACTGCCCGACCTGTGGCTGCGCGACAAGGCAAACGGTGACCTGTACGTCTCGTACGGGCAGGGCATCAAGGACGTGCAGTCCGGCAAGCAGATACTCGACCTGTCCAAGTGGGGCAGCCTCGACTCCCGGTACTCGGCGAAGATCGGCTCCGGCTACACCACCGCCAAGTACCCCACCCTCAGCTCCATTGGGGACGTCACCGGGGACAAGGTCCCCGATCTGTGGGCGCGCCAGGCGGACAACACCATGGTCGGCTGGGCGGGCAAGAGTGACGGCACCAAGGTCACCGGCTTCGGCAGCAGCTTCGTGATCGACGGTTCCACCGGCGGCATCCGCATCCCCGCGGGCACCGTCATCACGGACGGGCAGAGCTTCAAGTCCCGCTCGGCCAAGCTCGCCTTCACCGGCAACCGCCTCGTGATCACCTCGAACGCCGGCAAGACCCTGTGGGCCTCGCCCGCCGGGGATGCAGGCAGCAAGGCGGTCATGCAGGCGGACGGCGTCCTCGCCGTCCAGAACTCCGGCGGCCAGGTGGTCTGGAAGGCCGCCGCCGGCACGGACAACGGCTACGCCCTGCTGCAGGACCGCGGCAACCTGGTGCTGTACGACTTCGCCGGGCACGCCAAGTGGTCCAGCGGCACCGCGCTGCAGCACGACTACGACGGGGACGGCCGCGACGACCTCGCGGACTGGTACGACTTCGGCGACGGCCACGACGGGATGCACACTTTCCTGTCGAGCTCGGACGGCACGCTCACCGCACCGCCCCTGGCCTCCTACACCTCGCCGACGGGGAACTGGAACGCCAGCAACATGAAGTTCGCCACCGGCGACTACAACGGCGACGGCCGCGCCGACATGGCCGCCCTGTACGGCTACAGCGACGGCAGCGTCAAACTGTTCACCGCACTCGGCAAGGCCGACGGAGGCTTCGAGGCCCCCACCGCGTCCTGGGGCAGCGGCCCCGGCAACTGGGCCTTCGGGAACATGACCATGCGCTCCGGGGACTTCAACGGAGACGGCCGCGACGACCTCGTGGTCTGGTACTCCTACGGAAACGGCAGCGACCAGCTGTTCACGTTCACCGCCGACATCCGAGGCGGCTTCAACGCCCCCCTCGCCTCCCAGTACTCCGCGCCGGGCAACTACAACGTGAACAACATGAAGTTCACAGTCGGGGACTTCAACGGCGACGGCCGCTCCGACCTGGGCGTGCTCTACGGCTACAGCGACAACCACGTGCAGCTGCACAGCTTCCTCGCCCGCGAGGACGGCGGCTTCCAGGACCGCACCTCCTCCTGGGAAGCGACCAACTTCCAGTTCGCCCGCACCCACATCGTCGCAGGCGACTTCAACGGCGACGGCAAGGACGACATCGCCGCCTGGTACGACCAGGCCGACGGCGGAGACGCCATCCACACCTTCGTCAGCAACGCCACCAGCGGCGGAAAGTTCGACAACCCGAAGATGGGCTGGCAGGCCCCGCCGGGCAACTACTACTACCCCAACATGAAGATCGTCGCCGGCGACTTCGACGGCGACGGCAAGGACGACATCGCCGCCATGTACGGCTACGACAACGGCGCAGTGAAGATGTTCACCTGGCGCTCCAACGGCAACGGGTTCAGCGACCCCCAGCCGGGCTGGTCCGCTGCCCCTGGCAACTGGACCTTCGACCGCGTCCACCTCTTCAACAACTACAGCTAGTGACCCAGTGCCGGGCCCCGACCAGGGGCCCGGCACCCCTCTCGGCCACCGAGGCGGCACGGACCTCCCTGCGCGCGCATGCGCGTACACAATTCGTGCCGCCTTTCACCGCTCCTTCTCCGCCGCCCGAACGACTCGGGCGGCGCTCCTGAAAGGGACATCCCCATGCGTCTCGAGCGTCGGCACCGCGCCGCCCTCACCGCAGCGGCCCTTGGTACCGCACTCGGCGTCACCCCGCTGGACACCGCCCTGGCGGACACCGCCCTGGACTCCCCATCCCTGTCCCTGCAGACCCCGGACAGCATCGATGTCAACGGCACCGCAGCAGACATCGACATCACCCTGAAGAACCCGCCCGCCGCGGACAGCTACCTGCTCTTCACCCTCGCCGGTCAGGGCGAAGACCACCTGACGGTCACCGACGACACCGGCGTCCGCGTCCCCATGACCTACCTCGGCGCCACCCGGCCCCTCTTCACCAGATTCGGCAAGGAGGACAGCGACCACGACGGCATCCCCGGCGCCACCCTCACCGCAGGCACCACCCACCTCCACGTCGCCGCAGACGGCCACGTGGGAGGAAAGCTGTACGTCGACGCCTATCTGGTCGACGGCGCCACCGACCGCATCCTGAGCCAGAAAGGCGCCAGCGCCACGGCCACTGTGAAGGTAGGGCAGCCGTTCATCAACCCGACCTGGACTTCCCCCGGACACGGCTCCGGCTGGCAGCCGAGCATCCCCGTCGACACAGGGGTCACCCAGCCGGTGGAGATCCAGCTGGAAACGGTCATGACCATGCACACCCCGCCCGCCGCGACCCGGACCCGCTGGCTGTTCACCGCCCAGGAGATCGCCGACAAGGGCTACACCGCCCGCCAACTCGCCCAGGCCCTGCACGTGGAGTACTCCGGCGACGGCACCACCTACACCCCCCGCGCCTGGACCATCGGCGCGGACGGCTCCCTCTACCTCGACCTGCCCGACCACACCTGGAGCAGTGGCGGAGCGACCCGGCCCGTCGAATCCCTGCGCCTGACCGCCGCCTGGGGACTTTCAGCTGGATACCTGAACGGGACGCTGCAAGTCCTCGACGGCAAGGACGTGCAGTACAGCAGCACCGACAGCGACCTGTGGTTCAAGACCGGCACCATCCCGGCCTCCAACCGCGCCGCCTTCTACGGCCGCGACCGCGCCGGAGTCCTGTGGCAGTACCAGTCCAGCCCCACCGGCGACCCCTCCCGCTACACCGCCCGTACCCAGATCGGCGGCGGCTGGCAGACCTACGACACCGTCACCAAACTCTCCACCCTCCAGGCCGACGGCACCGGCGACCTCGTGGCGCGCGACGCGTCCGGCACCCTCTGGTACTACAAGGCCACCGGCAACCCCGCCGCCCCCTTCGCACCCCGTACAAAGATCGGCGGAGGCTGGCAGATCTACAGCTCGATCACCGGGGCAGGCGACCTGACCGGCGACGGCAGGGCGGACCTCGTCGCCCGTGACCGCGACGGCGTGCTCTGGCTCTACAAGGCCACCGGCAACCCCTCCGCCCCCTTCGCGCCCCGCACGAAGATCGGCGGAGGCTGGCAGATCTACACCGACCTCAGCGGCGGAACCGACCTCACCGGCGACGGCAAGCCCGGCCTCCTCGCCCGCGACCGCGACGGCGTCCTGTGGCTCTACAAGGCCACCGGCAACCCCGCCGCGCCCTACGCGACCCGTGCGCGGATCGGCGGCGGCTGGAACACCTACACCCGCATCGTCAGCGTCGGCGACACCACCGGCGACGGCAAGGCCGACCTGATAGCCGTCGACCGCGACGGCGGACTCTGGCACTACCGCGGCACCGGCAACCCCGCGGACCCGTTCGCCACCCGTACCAAGATCGGCACCGGCTGGAACACCTACAACACCCTCATCTGACCGGCCATCGAGCACGCCCGTCGGTACGCTGCCCGCCCCGGAGCCGCCAGGTTCCGGGGCGGGCAGAGCACTTTCCGCGTGAATCGGACCGGTACAGCGTCTAGATGGCGCAATGGTGCTCCTCCATCCGCACCATCCGGCTGGCTATTCATACAGCCAGAGCACACGATCAGGGAATGCGCCTTCCAGCTCCTCGGTTCCGCCGCCATGCCGTTCTCGTTCTCATTGACGTCAGCCAGTGCGTCGCGCTGCTGCCCGCCTCAGATGCAGCGCATGGAGCATGGGCCCTGCCCCGGCGTGCAGTCAGGCCGCGACAGTTGTACGGCGAGGCAGCTGCCCAGCTCACGAGTAATGTCATAGACGGCGAGCCGGTGCGGCGGGGAACGATCACCGGACACTTGTGGGCGCCTCCACCGTCTGGCAACTCGCCCCGCGCCGAAGCGCGCTACTTCATCGCCAGGACAGATCGCAGCGCCGAACGTCCTGCCCTGAACAGCCCCGCCCGCTGGGTTCCGCGAACCAGCCTCCCCACGTTTCTGGAGGGCCACGAACTCTCGACTACGACTGTTCTCGTTGACGGATACCTGGACGGCTGGCTGCCCGACGGGCCGATCACCCTGGACTGACCCACGTGCAGGGCCCGCCGCAGCCGGGGCCGTAACTCACAGCCCCGGGAGTACGCAGCGTCCCCCTCAGTCCAGCCCCGCGCTGCCGACGGCCTCGGCTATCAGCGCCCCCACAGTCTTGGTGGCATTGGGCACCATCCGGTGCAGAGCGCTCTGGAACGCTTCCCATGCCGTCGCGTCATCGCCGAGCTCTGCCTGCACGAGCGCGGCCACCGCAGCCGCCTGGGCGGTGCTGGAGAGGGCCAGTACAGCTGGAATCTCCCGCAGATGTACGGCCGTGGTGTGACGGGAATCGAGAATCGCGAGCGCAGTCTCCCGCCGCTGGGCGGCCGTCCCCCTCAGTGGCAAGAAGGCAGCGAGTGCGGCCTGCGGGTCTGCGCTCTCGGCCAGTGCGTCGTCCGACGGCACGGCGAGGTGCACTGGCCGCTTACGGGGCGACGAGGCAGTGGTGGGCACAGACCTCATGGACTGCTCGGTCGCCTTTTCGAGGATGCGGGCGACCGCCTCCCGGACCCCCTCATCAGGATGTCCGACGAACCGGGCGGCGGTCTCCGCACCGAGGAACGGCGCCAGAGCGACCAGGGCAGCGCTTGGGCAGAGTGGATTGCGTACGAGAGCGTCGGCAGCGGCGGACCTGGCGGCGATCCATTCCGGGTCGTGCCGGCCTCGGGAGGACCACTGGGGTGCTGAGGCTTCGGCCAGGCAGTCGGCGGCGTCCTGGAGGACGCCCGGCGCGGTGCACAAGTCGGCCAAGCGCTCAAGGGACTTCCAGCCGGTACCCCGCACCCCCTTCTCCCTGGCCTCGGTGAAGAGGGCAGCCGCAGCGGAGGATGCGATCTTGCCGATCACCGAGCTGTACAGGACCAGTGCTCGAGGGTGCCGTGAGACCACATCGGAAAGTCTGCTGAGCGGCAGGAATACGGTCCAGATGGTGTCTTCCTCATCATCCGCGGCGTCTTCGGGGAACGCCGCTCGGAGGCAGGCCAGCAGGGTGGGGTCGTCGATGTTCTCGGCGCGCCTGAGCAGCAAGCCGGTGATGAGTTCTCCGCTTTGCTCGTCCGCGATCAGTGCGGGCCACTGGCGTGCGGCCGGTTCGGCCGAGAGGAGGGCCCAGACATCGTCGTGCCACTTCTTCGCCACGGCCCGCAGCTTCTCCTGGTCCGCATCGCTGAGGGGGTGCCCCTCCTCTGTCAATGCACGCAGTTCCTCGGGCTCCCGTGCGGCAGCGAGAATCAGCGCCTCCCGAATCTCCGGACCGAAGTGCTGCCACGTCTCGGCTACCCGGCGTGCGGCGGCGTGGTCAAGCAGCGAGACGAGCCGTAACTGGGCGTCAGGAAGGTCCCAGCGGGACCGTGCCATGTCGAGCAGGACGGTCTCGGCACCGAGCTTCTCCGCTGCCGCCAGCAGGTGCTCAGTGGTCACGACAGGGGTGGCGAGCATGGCCTTGAGTACCTGGCGGTCAAATGTGTCCCGGATCAGTTGGTGGCGGACCGCGTCGGACAGGTCGGGCCGGGAGAAGAAGCGGGCCCCGGTATCGGGGGCACGCAGCCGGGCCACGGCTTCGGCAACGACAGACTGCTGCACAGGAGAGAGCACAGGCGCATCCGCCAGCGCACTCCAGAAGGATTGCGTGTTCATGGGTATCGACGCTAGACCAACCAACTGACACTGGCGTGTGGTTGAGCATGCCAAGCACAGTCCCGACCAGCACTGGTCAGAACAAGGAGGGAGCTGGCGGCAACGTACGTAGGGCAGTTGATCTCTCCCGGGTGAATGAGGACCGCATGATGCCCACAACGCTGCGCCTGCCCCCTACAGTTTGGGGCGTCGCAGTCGCCTAACTCAGCCCTTCCATGAACAGGGCTATGCGAGATAGTCGTTGATGGGAGCCGCAGTGACGGGCGAAACACTCTTCAAGCGCCTGAACGCAGAGGAGAGCGAAGTCCGGGAAGCGATTGATCACTTGCGCACCCAAGTGGCTTGTCTGGAAGAGCGCCTCGCTCACCTGGCCATTACGCGACGGACAGTGCAATCGCTACTGGATGACGCGGCACCGGACTCTCCACACGCCGAAGCAACGCAGTCGCATGAGCCACCGCTCACGGAGCCAGAGGACGAGCCATCGGACGAAGGTGCTCCCTGCGCCGACACCCCCACTGCCCCAGCTGCCGGGGCGCCTCCGAAGCGAGTGCCGGAACAGAGGTCACGGCGCCACGGCAAGCCACGTCCGCTCGGACCAGTGAGCAGCCGCATTGTCACGCTCGTGTCGAGTGCGGACCGCCCTCTTCGCGCCAAGGACGTGACCATCGCTCTGGGCCGCGCCAATCCCAAGCGGACGCAGGTCGAGAGCATCCGCTCGGCGCTGAAGAAGCTGGCCGACGAAGGCCACCTTTGCAAGGTCGGGCCGGGCCTGTATTCCGGGGCGCGCTCAGAGACACAGGAGGCCGCCTAACGAGTGGTTGAGAAAGACGGCGTGATGTCGACCAACTGGCCGACGCGATAGCCGAACAAAAGGCGGTGCCGCCGAGGGACTAGCTCAGCGGCACCAGTGCACGAGACCCCCTGTAACGGGCTTCAGCATGCCCTCGGAGCGTATCCCACAGATGGAGCATTCCGAGGACTTGCTGGGCCGATTTCACCCTGCCTGCGTACATACCGCGGGCGAGCGGAGGTTCAGCAATGCCCCGAACCCGGACCAATCACCCCCGGGTACAGCCCGATGCCGAGCGCGTCCTCCAGTCGGCTCAACGTCGCGACGTCCGGCCAACTGCTGCCGACGACGAGGTTGGCGATTGCCTGGCGGTTGACGCCACTGAGCATCGCGACTCGCCTCAACCCGAGCCCGTTCCGCTCCATATGCCTGGTCAGAGCGCATGCAATGCCCTGCACCACCCTTGCCTGAGGGTGGTCGGGGATCACCGCCTCGGGCCAGTTCTCCGGATCCCTGGCCAGCCCCCTGGGCGGCACACTGCGTCCTCTGCCTCCGGTCATGCGAATGCGCTCCTGACGGTCGAAGTGCACACTCACGACACAGGCGGCTACTTGTGTAGCCATTTCTCGTGGTGTGTCCCTTTGGAGTCGGAATTGAGCGGCGCGATCCTCGGCTACACGCCGTCGCAAGAGCCTGCGGAGTGGCCGCTGGTCGCCGACGGCGTGCGGATGGTGGCCGCCGCGGCCTGCGATTCGGTCCCCTACCCGGTACCGAAGCTGATGCTGGTGCTCTCCGCCCTGGCGGTGTTCGCCGAGCGTGCCGGTATCGCACGTGACCCACTGGCCTGGCTGGCACCGGAGACCATGACGCGGTTCCTGCTCGCGCAGACCGCACTCAAAGGCAGCTCGGTGCAGACCTACCGGGCCATCCTGCTGAGGATCCGTGAGGCGCTGCTGTGGCTGGAGTACGGGCAGAGGCCAACTCCCCGGATGAGTGCCGCCCGGCAGCGTCCCGATCCGTACACGCCACCGGAGCTCGCCCGCTTCCTGATGTGGGCACGCGCCCTGCCACCCGCTGCCGGGCTCGGTGGCAGCGCGCTCTCCCTGCTGGCGCTGGGAGCCGGCTGCGGCTTTGCACGCCGTGAGGTACTGGCCGTACGGGGCAGCGACGTCACCGTATTGCCGTCCGAAGCCGTGGCGGTCACGGCACCGGGCAGCGATCGAGTCGTGGTCTGCCGGGCCATGTGGGAGGAGGACCTCGCAGCCCAGGCCCGCGCCGCCGGGGATGGATACCTGTTCCTGCCCCAACGCCAGGCCGCCGACCCGAAGAACGGCATCTCGAACTGGGTCGAGCGGACCATAAAGAGCCCCGCAGGGCTCCCCGATCTGAAACTCGCGCGGCTCCGCAGCACCTGGATCGTGGAGCTGCTGCGGCAGCGCGTGCCGGAGGATGTGATCGCCGCCGCAGCAGGCATGGCCTCGACCGCAGGTCTTGCCCCCTACCGGGCCTGGGTTCCACCTCTGACCGCCGAAGCCACTGCCCGGATGCTGCGGGGCTGCGCATGAGGACGCCCGCCGACGACCCGCGCTACCAAGCAGGGAACGGCCGCCCCCGCCGCCCCTACCCGCGCTCACACGAACCGTCCCAGCTGCCCGACAGCAAGGTCATGAAGCTCCGACGGATGCTGCAGCGCAGCGGTGTCATCGCCGTGGTCGAGGACCGGTTCGCGGGACTGCCCGGTCCGCCCGGCTACCCCGTTCGCCTCGTCCTGCTCGGGCTGGTCTGCGCAAGTTACGAGAAGGCCAGCACCAATCTGGATGACGCCTTCGAGATCATCACCTTCTGCACCAGCGAGCGACTGCGAGCCGAACTCTCCATCCCCACCTGTGACATCGAGGACCAAGACGCGGTCAACGCGCTGTACAACCGCTTCCACCGCGCCTGGAGCCGCATGAATTGGCTGCTCGACCCGGCCCCGTACCAGCGCCGCAGCAGACTTCCCCGGGCGGAAGGCCGGAAGATCGCCGCGCAGTGGAACGGCGCGAGCGGCGAGCAGGCCCTGCGGCACTTGGAGGAACTCGCCAACCGTCTGGTCACCGCACCCGTGCGCACAGCCTTCGCCAAGGGACTGATGCGTCACTGGCACGGCGACACAGCCATTGACACGACGGCGGTGCCCACCTGGGCGCGGCCGCACACGCGCCGCCGCTCGGCGCTCGAGGCAAGCGCCAACTGGCACTACAAGGGAGGTGGGGGCCGGGAGTTCGGCTACAGCGCGACCCTCGCCATCGCCGCGCACGCGGACCCTGGCCTGGCCGGCCGCTACCCGCAGCTGATCCTCGGCATGGTGCTGCACACCCCCGAGAAGGACATGGGCCGTCATGCCCGCTACGTGCACACGGTCCTGGCCCACCTCACCAAGCTCCGGGGCTTCACGGCGGCGGACCGGGCCTACACGAAGCTCTTCCCCAAGGACTTCCACCAGCCGATGCGCGCCCTCGGCTACATGCCTGTGCTCGACTTCTCCAAGACCCAGGTGTCCGACCAGGCAGAGGGCTACCACCAAGGCGCCATCGCCAAGGTGGGCCGCCTCTTCTGCCCCCTCACCCCACGACGGCTGCTCGACCTCTACCAGCAGATCCGCAGCGCCAAGAACGAGCGCGAGCGCATCCCCCTGCGAGAGCAGTTGCAGGAGATCGAGCCGTACGCGCTCACCCGCAAGGACACCCTCGACGAGCGCGGCACCGAGCGTTTCGCCTGCCCTCTCACCAAGCTCAACTGCCCTTGGGCACAAGAACGGGAGGAGGGCAGCGCACGAAAGAAGGGGCCTGTACCGGTCGTCATCCACCTCGACGTCCCCAAGGCACGCGCCTCCCACCCTGCCGGCCGACCCGCCGTCCAGCCCCCGGACATCCCCCTCGCCGACCGCCCCAAGTGCTGCCGCCAGTCCTCCGTCACCATGCAGGCATCCGTCATGCCTCGCATGCGCCAGGAACTGCCCTGGCAGACCCCGTCGTGGGCCCTGGCCTACCAGACACTGCGCGCCCACATCGAAGGCGGCAACGGCCGCCTCAAATCCGTCGACGCCGCCCTGCACGCCCGAGAGAAGCGACAGCCTCGAGGCCGCGTCGCCCAGACACTGCTCGCCGCCATCACCGTCATGGTCGAGAACATCATCGAGTTGGAGCGCTACCTCATCGCGAGCAGGAAGAGCCCCGTCACCGGCCTCGACCTTGAACCGGGCGAGTCCCTCATCCCCTACCCGACGGCCGAAGAGAGGCCCACACCGAACCCCCAGAGCCTCAGCCGCAGTCCCTGAGTCCGCCACCGCCCCATAACTGAAGACCGACATGCTGCGAGACCGCAGGAGCCTGCCTCCACGCCTGCGGTCCCCGCGGCATGTCCGCATCTCCACCCCCGGCCCGTTCCGACACGCGCCGCCGCGCTTCCCGGCGGCCCGGCAGGCTGACTTTCACACAAGAAGAGGCTGAAACGACGAGATCCCGGTCAGACGATGACCGTCTGACCGGGATCTCGTGAACCCTTCGCAGGTGAACCCGCGAACGGCCTTTGTTGTGGACCTGAGGGGATTCGAACCCCTGACCCCCTCGATGCGAACGAGGTGCGCTACCGGACTGCGCCACAGGCCCTTGCAACGGGTGAAACATTAGCACCCCGATCGGGGTGCTTGGAAATCCGATCCCCGCTGGTGGGCGAGACGGGCGTCACTCGTTGGCCGCGCGGGGGCGGTCCTGCTCCGCGTACTGGTCGAAGAGCGGGGTCCGGCGGCGACTTGGGGACGTGCGCTGACGGGGTGCCGGGGTGGCCGGGGCCGCCGGGTCCGCCGTGGAGGAGCGGGCCGAGGACCAGGTGTCCGGGGCGCCCAGGTCGATGCTGCCGGTGGCGCGGGGGGCGACGGGGGCCGTCACGTACGTCGGGAGCGGCACCGGGACCGGCTCCCAGCTGTCGCCGCGCTCGGGGCCACGCTCGCGCTGCTGGTCCACCCACTCCGCGTGGTCGGTCTGCTCGACCAGCGCGCGCCGGTCGGCCTCCTGCGGGGAGACGACGGGCTCGGGCTCGGGGGCCGGGTGGGGCTCCGGCTCCTCCTCGGTCTCCGCCACGGCGGCGGGCTGGCGGCGCGGCTGGCGCTCGCGCAGCCGCTGCGCGGCGACCTCGGCCCGGCGCCGGTCCATGACGAACGCGAACCGCCGCCGCTCCCGCGCCCGCAGATGCACGATGTACGCGCTGAGCAGTACGGCCGGGACGGCGGGCGCCCAGAGGAACTCAAGGCCGCCCACGGCCGCCACGACCGTGCCCAGCGTGAACGTGAGGAAGAGGATCACCGTCGTACGCCGACGGCGCGCCAGGACCGCGCTGCGCCGGGCGCGGCGGGCGCGTTCGGCGGCATCGGCGGGACGGCCGGTGCGCCGGCGCCCGGCGTCCTGCCGCGCGCCCTCGGGCCGCTCCTCGCTCCGGCGCCCCGCACCCGTCCGCTCGTCCCGGTGCTCCCTGCCGGATGCCCGGTCCTCGCCCCGCTCGCCCCGGGAAGTGTCCTCGTGGCGGGCGGCGGCCTCGGAGGACGCCGTCTCCTCCCGCCGCGCACTCCCCGTGCCCGTCGGGTGCGTCCGGGGCACGTCGAAGTCCCGGACGTCGGCGCCGCTTGCGGGGTCCCCCAGGGACTCCGTGGGCGCGTCCGGGTCGGCGTCGGGTGCGATGGCGCCAGAACCTCGCTGCCGCAGCTCCTTGGCGTACCGGCGCTCCATGGCAGACCGTCCGGACAGCAGCCGGATGGCAGTGCTGAAGCGTTCCGTCGGACGGGCCTCATTGAGCTCGTCCTGCCTGCGGAGCCACATCGGCACCAAGTAGGCGGCCCAGGCCCCGACGATGACTGCGTAAATGAGGCCGCTGCTGCTCACACCCCACACGGTAGAGGGACGGGCGCGACGGGATACGCCAATTGAGCCGGTGTGTCGCACGATCTGGCTGATATCACTGGCTTTTTTTGTGATTCTTCAGATCGGTTCGGTGGAACGAAACAAACATAGGCAATCGAATTCGAACGTATATTTCATTTCTCGTGGTGGGCCCGGCGCGCCTGCTTCCACCTGTGCAGCAGCCCCTCCGGCACCTCTTCCGCCGTCAGCGCGTACACCAGATGGTCCCGCCATCCACCGTCGATGTGGAGATAGCGCGGGCGCAGGCCCTCCTCGCGGAATCCGAGTTTCTCCACCACCCGCCGGCTCGGCCCGTTCTCGGGCCGAATGCAGACCTCCATACGGTGCAGTCCGACCGTACGGAAGCAGTGGTCGGTGGCGAGTGCGACGGCCGTCGGCATCACGCCCCGGCCCGCCACCTCGCGGTCGATCCAGTACCCGACGTGCCCCGAGCACATGGAGCCCCAGGTGATCCCGGCGACGGTCAACTGACCGACCAGGCGGCCCTGGTACTCGATCACGAACGGCAGCATCCGGCCCGCGTTCGCCTCGGCGCGCAGATGCCGGACCATCTGCCGGTACGTGGGCCGCTGGGCGGCCGGGGCGCCCGGCACCGGCGGCGGAATGGTCGCTTCCCAGGGGCGCAGCCACTCGCGGTTGCGCCGGTTCACCTCGCGCCAGGCCCGTTGGTCGCGCAGCTTTATGGGGCGGAGGACCACCTCGCCGTCCGCCAGCTCGACCGGCCACGATGGGACGTTCAGCTTGGGCTCCCCGTGGGTCTGGGGTGGTCGCCGCCCCGGATCTGGTCGACGGCGTGCGTCAGCAGCCGCCCGAGGACCGCCAGGCCGTCGCGTACGCCGCCGGTGGAGCCCGGCAGGTTCACGATCAGGGTGCGGCCGCCCGCGACCCCGGCCAGGCCCCGTGAGAGCGCGGCGGTCGGGACCTTCGCCAGGCCCTCGGCGCGGATCGCCTCGCCGATGCCGGGCACTTCGTAGTCGATGACGCGGCGGGTGGCGTCGGGGGTGCGGTCGGTGGGCGAGATGCCGGTGCCGCCGGTGGTCACGATGACGTCGTACGCCTCCGCGACCCCGGCCCGCAGCGCCTGTTCGACCGGGTCGCCGTCGGGCACGACCCGGGGGCCGTCGACCTGGAAGCCCAGTTCCGCAAGCCCCTCGGCGACCAGCGGGCCGCCCTTGTCCGCGTAGACCCCGGCGGAGGCGCGATTGGAGGCGGTGACGACGAGCGCGCGGTAGCCGGAGGCCGGGTCGGTCGCGGTGCTCACGGCGTGCCCCCGTCCGCCTCCGGGCGGGTCCAGTCGCCCGACTTGCCGCCCGTCTTCTCCTCGACCCGGATGTCCGTGATGACGGCCGCCTTGTCCACGGCCTTCACCATGTCCACGACGGTCAGCGCGGCCACCGACACGGCGGTCAGCGCCTCCATCTCGACGCCCGTGCGGTCGGTCGTCTTCACCGTCGCCCGGATCTCCACCGCGTCGTCCGCGACCGCGAGGTCCAGCTTCACCCCGGACACCGCCAGCGGGTGGCAGAGCGGGATCAGGTCCGGGGTGCGCTTGGCACCCATGATCCCGGCGATCCGGGCGGTCGCCAGGGCGTCACCCTTGGGGACTCCCTCACCGCGCAGCAGCTCCACGACGCGGGGCGAGACGAGCACGCGTCCGCTCGCGCGCGCGGTGCGGGCCGTCACGTCCTTCTCGGAGACGTCGACCATACGGGCCGCGCCCGCCTCGTCGATGTGGGTCAGCCTGCCTTGCGTACTCATGGTGTGTGGCGCTCCCGGTCCGGCCTGTGTGGGCAGACACGCTACCGCCACCCCGGCCCCCTCAGCCGAGCAGGATCACCTCGACCTCCGTGCCGGGCTCCGCCGATGTGACGTCCTCGGGGAGCACGATCAGGCAGTCCGCCTGTGCCAGGGCCGCGATCAGATGCGATCCGGAGCCGCCGACCGGCGTCACGGTGGCGTCGCTCGCGTCGTACGTGCCGCGCAGGAACTGGCGTCTGGCCGCCGGGGACGACAGCGGCTTGTCGGCGCTGAGCGTGGCACGCGCGCGTGGCCGGTGCACGTCCGGCAGACCCATCAGGGTGCGGATCGCCGGGCGTACGAACAGCTCGAAGGAGACGTACGAGGAGACCGGGTTGCCGGGCAGGGCGAGCAGCGGGGTGTGGTCGGGGCCGATCGAGCCGAAGCCCTGGGGCTTGCCGGGCTGCATGGCGAGCTTGCGGAAGTCGATCCCGCTGCCCGGCTCGTCCTCGTCGCCCACCGAGGACAGCGCCTCCTTGACCACGTCGTACGCGCCGACGCTGACCCCACCGGTCGTCACCAGCAGATCGGCGCGGATCAGCTGGTCCTCGATGGTGGCGCGCAGGACCTCGGCGTCGTCGGTGACCGCGCCCACCCGGTAGGCGATGGCTCCCGCCTCGCGCGCGGCGGCGGCGAGCGCGAAGCTGTTGGAGTCGTAGATCTGGCCCTGACCCAACTCCTCGCCGGGCTGAACGAGTTCGCTGCCGGTCGACAGGACGACCACGCGCGGGCGCGGGCGCACGGTCACGCTGCCACGGCCGATGGCGGCGAGCAGGCCGATCTGGGGCGCCCCGAGCACCGTCCCGGCCGCGAGCGCCAGGTCGCCCGCCTGGACGTCGCTGCCACGCGCGCGTACGTGCGCGCGGGCCTCGGCGGGGCGGTGCACCCGGACCTCGCCGCCGGCACCCTCGGGCGCGGCGCCTGCGGGGCGCATGGTGGTGGCCGGGCCTCCGCCCGTACCGCCGTCGGTCCATTCGACCGGGACGACGGCCTCGGCGCCGGGCGGCAGCGGGGCGCCGGTCATGATCCGGGCGGCCTGACCGGGACCGACGGCGGGCAGCTCGCCGCTGCCCGCGGCCACGTCGCCGATCACCGTGAGCACCGCGGGGAACTCCTCGCTGGCGCCCGCCACATCGGCGACGCGCACCGCGTACCCGTCCATCGAGCTGTTGTCGAAGGGCGGCAGGGCGACGGGCACCGTGACGTCCTCGACCAGGACGCAGCCCTGGGCGTCGGGCAGTTGCAGCTCGATGGGTTCGAGCGGCTTGACGGCGGCGAGGACGTCCTCCAGGTGCTCGTCGACCGACCAGATCGTGTTGCTCACGGTGCCTGCATCTCCTCGGTGACATAACTGCGAAGCCAGGCCTTGAAGTCCGGGCCCAGGTCTTCACGTTCGCACGCGAGTCTGACAATGGCGCGCAGATAGTCCCCGCGGTCGCCGGTGTCATAGCGGCGGCCCTTGAAGACCACGCCGTGCACGGGGCCGCCGACCTTCTCGTCCTCCGCCAGCTGCTGGAGCGCGTCGGTGAGCTGGATCTCGCCGCCGCGGCCCGGCTCGGTCTGGCGCAGTATCGCGAAGACGGCGGGGTCGAGGACGTACCGGCCGATGATCGCCAGGTTGCTCGGCGCGTCCGCGGGCTCGGGCTTCTCGACCAGGCCCGTGACCCGTACGACGTCGCCGTGGCCGGTGGGCTCGACGGCCGCGCAGCCGTACATCTGGATCTGGTCGGGCTCGACCTCCATCAGGGCGATCACGCTGCCGCCCTCGCGCTCCTGGATCTCGACCATCCGGGAGAGCAGCGGGTCGCGCGCGTCGATGAGGTCGTCGCCGAGGAGCACCGCGAAGGGCTGGTCGCCGACGTGCGGCGCGGCGCACAGCACGGCGTGACCGAGGCCCTTGGGGTCGCCCTGGCGCACATAGTGCATGTTGGCGAGGTCGCTGGACTCGCGGACCTTGGCGAGCCGGGCCTCGTCGCCCTTGCGGGAGAGGGCCTCTTCGAGCTCGTAGTTGCGGTCGAAGTGGTCCTCCAGCGGCCGCTTGTTGCGCCCCGTGACCATCAGGACGTCCGAGAGACCGGCGGCGACCGCCTCCTCGACCACGTACTGGATCGCGGGCTTGTCGACTACCGGCAGCATCTCCTTGGGCGTGGCCTTGGTGGCCGGCAGGAACCGGGTGCCGAGGCCTGCCGCCGGAATGACAGCCTTGGTGATCCGTGGGGGCGACTGAGTCATGCGCAGCACACTAACCGCTGCGTATGGGCGGAAGATTATCCTCCGGTTAATTCGCTCTCATAACCAGTCATTTGAGGGGATTGTGAAAACACTGTGAGTGATGGTGCAGCCGAAAAGGCCCTCTTGCGCGGGGAACTCCTGGGCGTTCGGCGCCTTCTGACGGACGACGACGTCCGCGAAGCGGGCGAGGCCCTGGCCCGCCGGGCGCTGGCACTCCCCGAGCTCGCGGCGGCCACCACGGTGGCCGCGTACGTGTCGGTGGGGCGCGAACCCGGCACGCGCGCACTGCTCGACGCACTCCGCACGCGGGGCGTCCGCGTCCTGCTCCCCGTACTGCAATCGGACAATGACCTGGACTGGGCCGTGTACGAGGGCGCCGACGGCCTCGTACGGGCTTCTCGGGGACTCCTGGAGCCGACCGGCACCCGCCTCGGCCCGGCGGCCGTCCTGGAGGCCGACACGGTGCTGCTGCCCGGCCTCGCCGTCGACGCGCGCGGTATGCGGCTCGGCCGGGGCGGCGGCTCGTACGACCGGGTGCTCGCCCGGATCGCGGCCGCCGGGCACGACCCCGCGCGCGTGGTGCTCCTCTACGACGACGAGGTGGTCGCCCGGGTCCCGGAGGAACCGCACGACCACCCCGTTCACGCCGTGGTCACCCCGAAGGGGGTGACCCGCTTCACGGCTTCAGAGTGAGCTTGTCCACCGTCGCGGTGTCGACCGACTTGGCGGTGTACGACCAGTCAAGCTGCTCGCCCTTGGCCCACTTGGAGGTCTGGTCCGAGTAGTGCGCGCTGTAGGCGTGGCCCGAGGCGCCGGTGAGGTTGATCCACTTCGACTTGTCGAAGTCCTTCAGGTTCACCACCATCCGCATCGACGGCACCCAGGTCACTCCGTAGTCGCCGCCTCCCGCGTTCCAGCCGGTGGCGTTGACCGCCGCCTCGCCGCCGCCCAGGTTCCACGGGCCGCGGTTGAGGAGGTACTTGACGATGCCGGGCCCGTCGGTGCCGAGCGTCTGGTTCTTCAGCATCAGCTGGTGCAGGCGGCCCCAGCTCCAGGTGGTGACGTCCTTGCCGAGCTTGGCCGTCAGCTCCCAGCGGGCGTCCTTCATGGCGCGCGCCAGCAGCTGGTCGCGGGTCGTGGTCGCCTTGTCCAGACGGCTGCCCGGCGACTGCCACCAGACGTTCTTCTGGTCGGGGAAGATGCGGCGCACCACCTCGAACCAGCGGTCGCCTCCGTCCGGCTGCGCCGAGTCCGCGTCGCGCTCGCCGCACTCCCGCACGCGCGCGTTGGGGTCGTCCACCGGGCCGGAGCCGACCGGCGGAAGGACGTACAGGCACTCGCCCTTGACCCGGAGCTCCTTCGGGAGCTTGTTGCCGAAGGCCAGCTTGAGGACGTTGCGCCAGACCGCGTTGAAGTAGGCGGCGGCTCCGGAGTCGGACTCCTGGGTGTAGTCCCAGCCCTCAAGGAGCTTCTGAGCCTCCCGTACGGCCGGGTCGGACACGTCGATCTTCAGCAGAGCGGGCGTCAGCAGCGCGGCGATCTCGCTGCTGTTGTCCATCTGCATCTTCTGCATGTCCTCGGTGGAGATCTTCCCGCCGTCCTTGGTCTTCGACTCGATGAGGTCGTTGATCCGCTGGCTGCGGGTGCCGTAGCCCCAGTCCTTGGTCAGCAGGTACGGGTACTTCTTGTCGTCGATCACGGCCTGGTTGGCGGTGACGATGTAGCCGCGCTTGGGGTCGTACTCGTAGGGCAGCGCATCGAAGGGGATGGAGCCCTTCCAGTTGTACTTGGAGTCCCAGCCGGGGGCGGGCATGGTGCCGTCCACGCCCTTGGCGCGGATCGGGATCCGGCCCGGCGCCTGGTAGCCGATGTGGCCCTTGGTGTCGGCGTAGATCAGGTTCTGCGAGGGGACCTCGAAGTCCTTGGCGGCGGCCCGGAAGGACTTGAAGTCCTTGGCGCGGTCCAGCTCGAAGACGGCGTCCATGGACTTGCCCGGGTCCAGGGCGGTCCACCGCAGCGCCACCGCGTACCCCTCGCCCCGGTCGGGCGCGGAGGTGGTCACCGGGGCCTTCTGGCCCACCTTCTCCAGCTCGTCGTTGCGGTCGGAGACCAGCGGACCGTTGTTGGTCTCGCGCACGGTGATCGTCTTGCTCTTGCCGCCCGCGACCTTGATGACCTCCTCACGCGTCTTGAGGGCCACCTGCTGGTTGTCGAGCGTGTAGGTGTTGCCGGAGATCTTCTCCAGGTACAGGTCCGTCACATCGGCGCCGAGGTTGGTGAACCCCCAGGACACGTCCTGGTTGTGGCCGATGACCACGCCGGGCATCCCGGAGAACGTGTAGCCCGCCACGTCGTAGCCGCAGGTCGCGGAGACGGTCCGGCAGTGCAGACCCATCTGGTACCAGAGCGACGGCATCATCGGCGCCAGGTGCGGGTCGTTGGCCAGCAGCGGCATACCGGTCGTCGTGTACTTGCCGGAGACGACCCAGGAGTTGGAGCCGATGCCGCTGCCGTTGGGGCCGAGCAGCGCCGGGATCTTGTCGAGGTTGTCGGAGAGCCGCGCGAGCTGCGTCTGCGCGCCCTGGGTCGCCCCCTCGGGAGTGCCCTGGAGGGCGGTGCCGGTGCCCGGCTCGCGGTTCGGGTCGTACTTGCCGGTGGTCTTGTTGAGCGAGCCCTGGTCGACGATCGGCCGGTGCGTGGCCGTCGGGTACGGCGGATACAGATCCTTGATCTGCTGGGGGCTGAGCCTGCTCGTCATCAGCGAGCGGTCGATCTCATCCTGCATGTTGCCGCGCAGGTCCCAGGCCATCGCCTTGAGCCAGGCCACCGAGTCGACCGGCGTCCACTGCTCGATCTTGTAGTCGTGCACGAAGTCCAGCGCCGCGTACTCGACCGAGATCTCCTTGGGACTCTTGCCCTTGAGATACGCGTTGACTCCGGCGGCGTACGCCTGGAGGTACTTCTTGGTCTGCGGTGACAGCTTGGTGTCGTACTCCTGCTGCGCGACCCGGCGCCAGCCGAGGGTGCGCAGGAAGGAGTCCGTCTCGACCTGGTCCTTGCCGAACATCTCCGAGAGCCGGCCGGAGGTCATGTGGCGGCGGACGTCCATCTCCCAGAACCGGTCCTGGGCCTGGACGAAGCCCTGGGCCATGAAGAGGTCGGTGTCGCTGTCCGCGTAGACCTGCGGCACTCCGTAGTCGTCGCGCTTGACGTCGACCGGCCCCGACAGGCCCTTGAGCTGGATGGATCCCGTGGTCTGCGGGAAGGAGGCGCGCACGGTGCTCACGCCCCAGTAAGCGCCGTACCCGACACCCGCTACGAGCGCCAGCACCAGGACGATCAGGAGGAGGCGGGCGCGGCGTCCCTTCTTCCTGACTTTCGTCTTGGCGGAAGGGGCGGTTGTGTTGGCGGGCATCGCTGTCCTTCGAGGGGCAGGGTGGTCCTAGGTGCTGGAGCAACCATAGGCGCAGCCACTGACAGCCCCGGACGCGGTGTCTTTTACGAGCATCGGACCGCCGTCGTCTGGGCGTCGGAGCGCCGTCGCATCAAGGCCGCGCGTAAAGAACTCGTCAAAGATTAGGTAAGGTAACGAAGTAACAGGTGACTGAAGAAACGTTCCGGCGCCTGTACGTGAGGGCGCCTGACGGCGCGTGAGGGGAAGGATCGGCCACTGACTGTCCACCATCTCAACGAGCTTCTGCTCATCTGCTCGCTCGTCCTGCTCATCGCCGTCGCGGCGGTGCGGATCTCCTCGCGCAGCGGGCTCCCCAGCCTGCTCCTGTACCTCGGCATAGGCGTCGCGATAGGGCAGGACGGGATCTTCGACGTCAAGTTCGACAACGCCGAACTGACCCAGGTCATCGGCTATGCCGCCTTGGTGGTGATCCTGGCCGAAGGCGGTCTGGGCACCAAGTGGAAGGAGATCCGTCCGGCCCTGCCGGCGGCGATCGTGCTGTCGATCGTCGGTGTCGCGGTGAGCGTGGGGGTCACCGCGGCCGGTGCGCACTATCTGGTCGGGCTCGAATGGCGGCAGTCACTGATCATCGGCGCGGTGGTGTCCTCCACGGACGCCGCGGCCGTCTTCTCCGTGCTGCGCAAGGTGCCGCTGCCGTCGAGGATCACCGGCGTCCTGGAGGCCGAGTCGGGCTTCAACGACGCCCCGGTGGTCATCCTGGTCGTCGCCTTCTCCACGCCGGGCCCGGTGGACTCCTGGTACCTGCTGGCCGGGAAGATCGCCCTTGAGCTGGCGATCGGCGCCGGGATCGGGCTCGCGGTGGGCTGGCTCGGCTCCTGGGGACTGCGGCACGTGGCCCTGCCCGCCTCCGGCCTCTACCCGATCGCCGTGATGGCCATCGCGGTGACCGCGTACGCGGCGGGCGCCATGGCCCACGGCTCCGGCTTCCTCGCCGTCTACCTGGCCGCGATGATCATGGGCAACGCCAAGCTGCCGCACTGGCCCGCCACGCGCGGCTTCGCCGACGGGCTCGGCTGGATCGCCCAGATCGGCATGTTCGTCCTGCTCGGCCTGCTGGTGACCCCGCACAAGCTCTCCGGCGACTTCTGGCCCGCGGTGATCATCGGCCTCGTCCTGACGATGGTGGCGCGGCCCCTTGAGGTCCTGGTCAGCCTGCTGCCGTTCAAGATGCCGTGGCAGGAGAAGGCCCTGATGTCCTGGGCGGGGCTGCGCGGCGCCGTACCGATCATCCTGGCCACGATCCCGATGGTCTCCGGGATCGAGGGCAGCCAGCGGGTCTTCAACATCGTCTTCGTCCTGGTCGTCGTCTACACCCTCGTCCAGGGCCCGACGCTGCCCTGGCTTGCCCGCAAGCTGCGGGTCTCCGAGACCGAGGCGGCCTCCGACCTGGGGATCGAGTCGGCGCCGCTGGAGCGGTTGCGCGGCCATCTGCTGTCCGTGGCGATCCCGGACGAGTCGAAGATGCACGGCGTCGAGGTGCACGAGCTGCGACTGCCTCCGGGCGCCGCGGTGACGCTGGTCGTACGGGACGGGAAGAGCTTCGTACCGGGGCCCACGACCGTGCTGCGGCGCGGCGACGAACTGCTGGTGATCGCGACGGACCCGGTACGGGACGCGGCCGAGGCCCGGCTGCGGGCGGTCGGGCAGGGCGGCAAGCTGGCCGGGTGGCTGGGGGCGGGCGGCACGGCTGCGTCGGGCCGCTAGGGCGGCGGGGCCGCCGGGTGGCCGGTGGCGCCGCGTGGCCGGCGGCCGGGCCGCTGAGGCCCGCCGGGCCGCTGGGCACCTCGGATCGCCGGGAGGAGTCGTCTCGCGTCCATCGAATCAGGGAACAACCGGGCGAAGATCCGGTTAATCACAGGTGTGATCTCGGCCATCTGCGCGCTTTCTCAGGCGCAGATCCGATTCCCCCTGTAGCATGAAGGCACACCACTGATCGACCAACTCTGCCTGACGCAGAGCTGGCGCGACCGTATGGCGGTCGGAGGCTCTCGCAGTGAGCCCCGGCATCTACCGCAGTTCCGCGCATGAGGACAGCTCTCGGCAACGCCCGTACTCACCCGTACCAGGGGCGCGCTACCAGGCGGCAGAAAGGCAAGGACCGTGGCATCCACGGTCACTTCTGAGCGTCGCCCCGGATACGGGCAGCTCCTGCGCACTCCTGGCGCTCTGTCGTTCGTCCTGCCCGGGTTCTTCGCCCGGCAGCCTTTCGCGATGCTCACCATCAGCATCGTGCTGCTCGTCCAGCACACCACCGGCTCCTACGGCAGCGCGGGCGCCGTCGCCGCCGTCACCGGTGTCTCCATGGCGCTCTTCGCGCCGCAGGGCGGCAAGCTCGCCGACCGGTTCGGCCAGCGCGCCGTGCTGCTGCCCGGCGTCCTCGTGCACGCCGCCTCGGGCTCCGTACTGATCGCGCTGGCCCTGGCCGACGCCCCCCTGTGGGCGCTGTTCCTGGCCGCCGTCCCGACCGGTGCCTCGGTGCCGCAGGTCGGTCCGATGGTGCGGGCGCGCTGGGCGGCCAAGCTGGAGGGCTCGCCCCTGATGTCGACGGCCGCGGCATTCGAGTCGGTGACGGACGAGTTCACCTTCGTCATCGGCCCGGTGCTCGCCACCGCGCTGTGCACCGGCGTCCACCCGGCCGCCGGTCTCATCGCCGAAGCCTCGCTGACCCTGGTCGGCGGCCTGCTCTTCGCCTCCCAGCACCGCACCCAGCCGCAGCCCAGCCGCGACATCGCGGGCCACGCACGCGTGGAGCACGTCTCCGCGCTCTCCATCCCCGGTGTGCGCGTCCTGGCCGTGTCCTTCCTGGGCATCGGCGCGGTCTTCGGCGGCATGCAGGTCTCGCTGACCGCGTTCTCCGAAGAGATCGGCAACCCCGGCGCCAACGGTCTGCTGTACGGGATCTTCGCCGCGGGCAACATGCTGGCGGGCATCGCGTGCGGCGCCATCGCCTGGAAGTCGGCGCCCCGGACGCGTCTGATCGCCGGCTACACCGGGCTGACCCTGGCGGCCTCCGGCCTCTGGGCGATGCACTCCGCGGTGCTGCTCGGCGGCCTCGGCCTGATCGTCGGCCTCTGCATCGCCCCGGCCCTGATCACCGGCTACACGCTGGTCGAGTCCCTGGTCCCGGCCTCCGCCCGCACCGAGGCCTTCACGTGGCTGACCGGCGCGGTGGCGCTCGGCCAGGCCGGCGCGGTCACGGTGGCCGGCCGTCTCGCCGACGCCCACGGCTCCAGCGCGGGCTTCCTGGTGCCGCTCGCGGGCACCGCGCTGGCCCTGATCACGCTGGTATCCCTGCGTTCGCGGCTCGCGCCGCGCGCCGAAAGCCGGACCGTCGCGCGTAGTGGCGTCGGTCACCGAGTTCCCGTGACGGTGGACTGATCCAGCGGAATACGTCACTATGGACCGTCGTTAGCACTCATCGAGTGAGAGTGCCAGGAGGAAGACACAGTGCCGACCTACCAGTACCAGTGCACCGAGTGCGGCGAGGGCCTTGAAGCGGTGCAGAAGTTCACCGACGACGCCCTGACCGTCTGCCCGAACTGCGACGGACGCCTCAAGAAGGTGTTCTCGGCCGTCGGCATCGTCTTCAAGGGCTCCGGCTTCTACCGCAACGACAGCCGCGGCGCGTCGTCGAGCAGCACGCCCGCGTCGTCCTCGGCCGCCAAGCCGTCGACGTCGTCGAGCTCCGACTCGAAGCCGGCCGCGTCCTCCTCGACGCAGTCGAGCTCCACCAGCTCGTCGTCGGCCGCCTGACCCACCGGGTCGCGCGCTCCAGACCAACCGAAGACCCCGCCGTCACGTACGGCGGGGTCTTCGGCGTACCTGCGGTGATGCACGCGCGCGTACGGGTCCGCGAGGTGCGCGCGTACGGGGGCGCGATCCACGCGCGCGTAGGCGTCCGTACGCACGTTTTGGCGTCCGGCGGCCCCGGCTAGTGTGCTCCGCATGGCTAACGCAGAGATCGGCGTCATCGGCGGTTCGGGCTTCTACTCGTTCCTTGAGGACGTCACCGAGATCCAGGTCGACACCCCGTACGGCAGCCCCAGCGACTCCCTGTTCCTGGGCGAGATCGCCGGGCGCCGGGTCGCGTTCCTGCCCCGGCACGGCCGCGGCCACCACCTGCCGCCGCACCGCATCAACTACCGCGCCAACCTGTGGGCCCTGCGGTCGGTGGGCGTACGGCAGGTGCTCGGCCCGTGCGCGGTGGGCGGGCTGCGGCCCGAGTACGGGCCGGGGACCCTGCTCGTACCGGACCAGCTCGTCGACCGTACGAAGGCGCGCACGCAGACGTACTACGACGGTTACCCGCTGCCCGACGGCTCGATCCCGAACGTCGTCCATGTCGCGCTGGCCGACCCGTACTGCCCCGAGGGCCGCAAGGCGGCGCTGACGGCGGCGCGCGGGCGGGACTGGGAGCCGGTGGACGGCGGCACGCTGGTCGTCATAGAGGGCCCGCGGTTCTCCACGCGCGCGGAGTCGCGGTGGCACGCGGCGATGGGCTGGTCGGTGGTCGGCATGACCGGGCACCCCGAGGCCGTTCTCGCCCGTGAACTGGGGCTCTGCTACACGTCGATGACCCTGGTGACCGACCTGGACGCCGGGGCCGAGACGGGCGAGGGCGTCTCCCACGAGGAGGTGCTGCGGGTCTTCGCGGCCAATGTGGACCGGCTGCGGACGGTGCTCTTCGACGCGGTGGCCGCGCTGCCGGCGGGCGAGGGCCGCGACTGCCTGTGCGCGCGGGCGCTGGACGGGCTGGACACGGGGATCCGGCTGCCGTAGCGAATCCGCCGCCCCGTCCGCACGAAGCACCATCCGCACGAAGCCCCGCCCGCTCGACGCGCCATCCGCTCGAACGGGTGAGGGAGTTATCCACAATCGGGGAGCAATCCACAGGGCTCAGCGGGAAGTTGGCGGGGCGGGGATCGTGAGGAGCGTTCGAGCAGCACTCGCTCCGCACGATCGGTGGTGACCCACGATGTCCATGCCCCCTGCCCTGCCCACACCCTCCCCCGCCCACTCCGCCGCACCCGAGCCGCTCGGCGTGCCCGCCTTCCCGCCGCTGCGGGTGCGCGGCGGCAGACACCGGCTGCGGCGGGCCGTGCGACGCCGGCGGCGGGCGATGGCCGCCGGACTCGCCGTGGCGGCAGCGGCCCTGGCGGCCACGGGTGCGGGCGGGCCCGGCCGCGCGGCCCCGCGCGTCAGCGATACGGCGAACACCGCGAGCACGGGCGTCCACCAGCAGGCCGCGCCGCGACAACCCGCGCACCAGGCCGTCGAAGTGGTGTCCGCACCGGTACGGATCGCGGACGCGGAGACGGTCCGGCTGCTGCGGCCCGGCGACCGGGTCGATGTGATCGCGTCGCCCGACTCACGCTCGGGCGGCGGGGGCGGGGGCGCGGCGCGGGTGGTGGCCTCGGGCGTGCGGGTCACCGACGTGCCCCGACCGCACGACCCCTCGCCGGACGGCGGAGCGCTGATCATCCTCTCCGTCCCCCGCGCCACCGCGACCACGCTCGTCGGCGCGGGAGCCTCGGCCCGGCTGGCGGTGACCCTGCGCTGAATCATATGAATAGCACTGACATCCTGTCAAGTCACCTGTTTGCGTACCTGGATTGGACATCCCGGCCATGCGCTGACGTAGGTTGCGGAACGATTTGCTCCACCCCCTGCACCTGCGAAGAGAGGTTCACTCGTGACCGACGAGAAGAAGGGCGGCGGTGTCCTGGACGGCTTCAAGGCCTTCCTGATGCGCGGCAATGTGGTCGACCTGGCGGTCGCGGTGGTCATCGGCGCCGCGTTCACCGCCGTCGTGAACTCGGTCGTGAAGGGCGTCATCAACCCGCTGATCGGCGCGTTCGGCACGAAGGACCTGAACAGCTACAGCTCATGCCTGAAGGGGCCGTGCGACATCGATCCGAAGACGGGCGAGGCGGTCTCGGGTATCCCGATCATGTGGGGCTCGGTCCTCAGCGCGGTGCTCACCTTCATCATCACCGCGGCCGTCGTGTACTTCCTGATGGTGCTGCCGATGGCCAAGTACCTGGCCAAGAAGACCCAGCGGGACCGGGCGAAGGAAGGCGTCCAGGAGACCCTGGAGGTCAGCGAGCTGGAAGTCCTGAAGGAGATCCGCGACGCCCTGGTCTCCCAGCGCGGCTCGGGGCACAGCGCGCCGTAACACTCCTGCGGCGGCTCTGTCAGATGTGGTGGGGCGGCTTCTCGTCGAGGAAGCGCGCGAGGTCGGCCGCGCTGCCACCGGCCGGGGCCCGCTCACCCCACCCACGGTCCGTGTCGTCCGACGACTGCTGGTCGAGCGGATCGTCGAAGACCAGCGCGGGCCTGGGCTTCGGGTCGGGCGCCGACTTCGCATCGCGCGGTCCGGGGGCGGGGGCGGTACTCATGCTTCCAGGGTACGGCGACACCGCGTCGGCGACGGGACCAGTCCCGCCCCCATCCCTGGCCCCGGCCCGGCCTCCGGTACCGGACCCTCAGCGATCCCTCGGGTCCAGCAGCCACAGCCCGAGGACCACGACGAACGACAGGCCCAGGAAGCCCGCACCCCACCAGGCGGTTCCGGTGGCGCCCTTCATCCACTCGTCGACGACGACCGTCAGACCCCAGAGCTGGCCGATGACCACGGTGATGGCCAGGGCGAGGCGGGCGCTGAGCTTCGAGGACCGCTCGGGCTCCTGCTCGGTGCCCGCACCGGGTCCCGGACCGGTGCGGCGGATCCGAGGGTCGCCGTACCCGCTGGTGGAACGGATCTGGGGGTACCGGTCCCGCACCGGACGGTTGAGCCGGGGCTGTGCGCTGCCGGGTGTGTACTGCGGCCGAGGGGCGACCGTCCCGTCGCCGCCGGCCGCATCCATACCCATCCCCGTACCACCGTCGGCACTCATGTCCGCTCGCTCTTCATGTCCGCTCGTCCTTCTCGGTCTGGGCCCGTGTCCCGGAGCAGCCGATCCGGGCCGCCATGTCCGGGCGCTTGTCTCCGAACTGCCGGCACATGGCGTCCTTGACGCTCTCTCCGGAGCGGGTGGTGGCCACCGCCCAGACGCTGCCGTCGATCTCCTCCACGAGGAGCACCTTCGGCAGCGGACGCGGCGGCGGCCCGGCGGTCACCTCGCCGGTCCGGGCGTCGAAGACCCCTTCGTGGCAGGGGCAGTACAGCTCCCCCTCGGTGCCCCGGTCCGCGCGCCACAGCACCCCGCAGGCCAGATGGGTGCAGACGGCGGAGTAGCCGACGAGGGTGCCGTCCTTGAGGCGTACGCCGACCGCGCGGTCGTCCTCGCCGGGGAAGCGGAAGGCGATGGACTCGCCGGGGCCGAGCCGTTCGGCGACGCGCTTGGCCTTGGGGGCGTCGTCGCTGTCACCGTGCCGGTGGAGCACTCCCCCGGCGACGGCGACACCGCCGACGGCGAGCCCGCAGGAGACGGTGGAGACGATCCGCAGATAGTCGCGGCGGGTGGTCAGCGAGTCGGCGGAGACGCGGTCGCGCAGCGCCTCCTGCGCGGGGTCCGGCCAAGGCCTCGCACCTGGTTCGGCAGCAGGTGCCTGGTCTGCTCCCGACGCCGGTCCCCCAGCTGGTGCCGGCCCCGGCTCGGGGGCTGGTCCTGGCACCGGTTCCGGGCCCGGCTCAGGATCTGGTCCCGGAACCGGTTCCTGGCCCGAAGGTGGTTGTTCCGGCGTGCTCATCGAACCGCCCTCCCGTTCACCTCGACGACCGGGAGGCCACCGGGCACCGGCCACTGCACCTTGTCGGCGGGCACGACCATCGCCACTCCGGTGGAGACGACGACATCGCCGAACGTGAAGGAGTCGGCGACACGGACGCCGGGGCGCTCGGCCTGGAGCTCTTCAAGGGTTCCGTAGAAGAGGGCGCCGGTGGGGCAGACCGTGGCGCACATGGGGGCCAGGCCATAGGCGGTGCGGTCGTAGCAGAGGTTGCACTTCATCTGCAGCTTCGCCTGGAGGTCGATCTTCGGTACGCCGAAGGGGCAGGCGTTGACGCAGTTGGCGCAGCCGATGCAGCGGGTGGTGTCGGCCTGCTGCACCACACCGTCGGCGGTCACCAGGATCGCGTCGGCGGGACACACCTCGGCGCAGGGCGCGACCGGGTCCTCGCAGTGCATACAGACCGTGGGAAGGGAGGCGACCGAGTGCCCCTCGTCGGGGTAGTCGAGATGGATCATGGATTTGCCCCGGTGCGAGTCGCACTCGCGGCAGGCCGAGACACAGGCCTGGCAGCCGATGCACCGCCCCGGGTCGATGAAGATCGTTCTGCCCATCATCGCGGGCGTCAGCTCCTCTCGGCGGTGCCACGGCCCTGCGGGGACGTGGGCGGCAGCGGATCGGTGCGGGAGACCTGGGTCGCCGGGTAGGCCACCTGGCCGGGCGCGGTCGGGGGCGCCGGGACCTCGTCGATCCGCTCGCCGGGCTCGATGCGGCAGGCGCAGACCTTGTACTCGGGAATCTTGGAACGGGGGTCGAGGGCGTCGATGGTCAGCGCGTTCGCGGACGTGGGGACCGGCCAGTGGTACGGGATGAAGACGGTGTCGGGGCGGATCGCCTCGGTGACCAGGGCGGGGAAGACCCCGCTGCCGCGCCGGGTGACGACGCGGACCGGGTCGCCGTTGCGGAAGCCGTGCGAGGGGTGCACCTCGACCCAGGGGCGCGGGGTCTGTTCGACCAGGGCGCCGAGCCTGCGGGTCTGGTTGCCGGAGAGGAAGTGCGCGACGGTCCGGCCGGTGGTGAGCGAGAGGGGGTGTTCGTCGTCGTACGGGTCCATGGGCGGGTGCCACTCGATCACCTGCATATGGATCTTGCCGTCGGGGTGCCAGGTCTTGCCGTCCTCGAAGAGGCGGGGGGTGCCCGGATGGTCGGTGGAGGGGCAGGGCCAGGCGATCCCGCCGGTCTCCTCCAGGCGTTCGTAGGTGATGCCGTAGTAGTCGTTGACCGTTCCGGCGGAGGCGGTGCGCAGCTCGTCGAACACCTCGCGCGAGCCGGGGAAGCTGAACTTGTCCCCCGCGCCCAGGCGTTGGGCCAGCTGGCAGATCACCCAGGTGTCGGTGCGGACTCCGGCGGGGGGTTCCTGGGCCTTGTTGTGCTTGACGACCCGGGCCTCGGCGTTGGCCATCACGCCTTCGTCCTCGGCCCAGGTGGTGACGGGGAAGACCACGTGCGCGTTGGCCGCGGTCTCGGAGAGGAAGAAGTCGAATTGGGCGTGGAATTCGAGGGTGTCGTAGCCGTCCTTGACGGTCGCGTAATTGGGGAGGGAGACGAAGGGGTTGTTGCAGATACCGATCAGGCCGCGGATCTCCTGGCGGCGCATCTGATGGACCATTTCCATCATCGAGGTTCCGGCGGGCGGGAGTTCGGACTCCTCGATGCCCCAGATCTCGCAGATCTGCCGGCGGTGCTCGGGGTTCGTGATGGAGCGCCCGCCCGGCAGCAGGTCGGCCTTCTGGCCGTGCTCGCGCCCGCCCTGCCCGTTGCCCTGGCCGGTGATGGTGCCGTAACCGGAGCCGGGCTTGCCGAGGTTGCCGGTGGCGACGCAGAGGTTGATGACGGAGAGGCAGTTCTCCACGCCCTGCGAGTGGTGCTCGATGCCCCGGGCGTGCCAGGCCATGGCCCTGGGGGCGCGGGCGAAGGTGCGGGCCACCTCGACGATCTGGGCGGCCGGGATCCCGCAGATCTCGGCGGCCCGCTCGGGGGGATACTCGGCGACCTTGTCGCGGACCTCTTCCCAGCCCGTGGTGTTGGCGCCGACGAAGCCCTCGTCGTCGAGCTCCTCCTTGATGACCACGTGGAGGAGGGAGTTGAAGAAGGCCGAGTCGGTGCCGGGCTTGAGGGCGACATGGATGTCGGCGGTGCGGGCGATCGCCGTCTCGCGCGGGTCGATCACGATCAGGGTGGCGCCCCGGTCGCGCGCGCCCCACACGTACTGCGTCATGACGGGGAAGCACTCGCCGACGTTGGACCCGGCGATGAGCAGGCAGTCGGTGAGGAGGATGTCGGAGAAGGGGTTGGCGGCGCGGTCGATGCCGAAGGCGAGTTTGTTGGCGCCCGCGGCGGAGACCATGCACAGCCGGCCGTTGTAGTCGACGTGCCGCGACTTGAGCGCGACGCGGGCGAACTTGCCGACCAGGTAGGTCTTCTCGGAGAAGAGGCTGGCGCCGCCGAGCAGCCCGAAGGCGTCGTTGCCGTGGGCGGCCTGGATGCGGCGGATCTCGGCGACCGTGAAGTCCAGCGCCTCCTCCCAGGAGGCCTCCCGGAACGGCTCGTCACGGGAGCGGCGCAACAGCGGGGCGGTCAGCCGGTCGGGGTGGTTGACCTGCTGATACGCGTTGATGCCCTTGGGGCACAGGCGCATCCGGTTGATGTCGTGGTTGCGGGGTTCCACGCCGAAGACCTTGCCGCCGCTGTCGACGCGGAGATACATCCCGCACTGCACCCCGCAGAAGCAGCAGTGGGTGGGGACGAGGGTCTCGCCGTCCTGGTCGGCGCGCCACTGGTCGGCCGGGATGCCGCCCGCGTCGCGGAAGTTGCGGGTGCCGGGCGGGGCGATGGACGGGTCCAGCGGGACGTGCCGGGTCACTTGTAGCCCTTCTTGACGTGCGAGAGGTACGCGGTGCCGCGCAGCACCCGCTTGCAGCGCGGGCAGTACTCGGCCCAGGCGTCGAAGCCGAGGTCCAGGTCGCGCATGGTGCCCCGCAGGTTCTCGACGTAAGGAGCGGTGTCGATCGGCTGCCCGCAGCGGCGGCAGTGGAAGACCTGCTCGTTCTGGCGGGCGGTGTACTTGAACAGCTGCATCCCGACGGCGGCCGGCCGCTGGACGATGTGGAAGAACTTCCCGAACGGGATGTAGATGAGGGTGAGCACCACGGTCACCATGTGCAGCAGCGCCAGGAACTGATAGCCCCCGCCGTGCAGGAAGATCGACGAGAAGGTGAGGAGGAGCCCGGTCACGGAGATGACGATCAGCAGGAGCAGCGGGACCAGGTCGTAGGCGAACCGCTGGCCGGTGATCGCGCCCCGGTCCTTCATCCGGCGCCACAGGAAGTACGAGGCACCGGGGATGACCAGGACCGCGGCGATGTCCAGGCCGTGGAACATCAGCCAGCCGACGATGTTCAGCGAGTCGAAACCGAGCAGCTTCACGCCCCAGATCCGCATCTCGTAGCCGGGTCCGGAACCGGTCGCGGTGGTGAAGGTGAACCAGCCCCAGGTCAGCGGGAACGTGATCGCTGCGGCCAGCAGACAGCCCCAGAAGATCAGCTGGTGGGCGCCCCAGCGGGCGTGCGAGCGGGCGCCGAGGAACTTCTGGAAGCCGAGATAGGTGGCGGCCATCCTCGGCAGGGCGGTGGGGGCGCGGCGGAAGTTGGCGGCGGAGAACAGGCTGCGCCAGCCCTGCTTGAAGAGGCGGCGGGCGCCCGGGGAGGAGATCCAGACGGTGTAGCGGTAGGCGACGCCGAAGGCGAGGAAGACGGTGGCCACCGCGTACGGCATCAGGGCCGAGTCGAAGTCCTTGAGCCGGCGGCTGCCGAAGAAGATGGCGAGGATCAGCAGAAGGGAGACGGCGGTACCGGCCACGGTCGCGCGCAGCGCGACGGCGGGCGGCGATGCTGCGGGAGGCTCGGTCACCTGGCCACCGTAGGTGGCTATGGGACGGTTTCACCTGTTTTGACAGGCGGTGGGGTGAACCCTTCAGTCAGATGGCGTGCAGGCCGTGGGCGGTGAAGACGGCCCGGGCGGCGGCGACCTCGACAGGGGTCGGGGACGGCGTGTCGTGCAGGGTGAAGGGCATCCTGAGCGCCTGCCACTTCGCCTCGCCGAGCTTGTGGAAGGGCAGGACGTCGACGCGGGAGACATTGCCGAGGGAGGCGGCGAAGGCGGCGACGCCCTCGATGTTCGCGGGGTCGTCGGTGAGCCCGGGGACTAGGACGAACCGTACCCAGACGTCCTGGCCGAGGTCCGCGAGGCGGTGGGCGAAGTCCAGGGTGGGCCGCAGGGGGCGGCCGGTCACCGACTTGTAGGTGTCCCGGTCCCAGGACTTGAGGTCCAGGAGCACCAGGTCGACGTCCCTGAGCAGCGCGTCGGTGGCGCGGGCGCCGAGGAAGCCGGAGGTGTCGAGCGCGGTGTGCAGGCCGAGCTCGTGCTTCAGGCGGTGCAGCAGTTCGCCGGTGAAGACGGGTTGCAGCAGGGGTTCGCCCCCGCTGACGGTCGCGCCGCCGCCTGCGGCCGCGATGAAGGCCGTGTACTTGCGGGCCTCGGCGATCACGTCGTCGGCCGAGGTGCGGGTGCCGTCCCGCATCCGCCAGGTGTCGGGGTTGTGGCAGTACAGACAGGTGAGCGGGCAGCCGGAGAGGAAGGTGACGAAGCGGCTGCCGGGGCCGTCGACGCCCGTCGACAGGTCCCAGGAGTGGACCGAGCCCTCGGCGGGGCGGCGGGTCGCGGCGGCGGCCGGGGTGGCGGCCGGGGCCACCACCCCCTCGGGCCGTCCGGTCAGCACGGTCATGACGGACTCCTCACTGCTCGGGCCGGGCGGGCCAACTGCTCGGGCTACAGCGCGCCGTGGAAGGTGCGGTTGATGACGTCGAGTTGCTGCTCGCGGGTGAGGCGTACGAAGTTGACGGCGTATCCGGAGACCCGGATGGTCAGCTGGGGGTAGTTCTCCGGGTGGGCCACGGCGTCCTCAAGCGTGGTGCGGTCGAGGACGTTGACGTTCATGTGGAAGCCGCCGCTCGCCATATAGCCGTCGAGGACGCCGCCGAGGTTGGCGACGCGCTCCTCGGGGGTGCGGCCCAGGGCGTCGGGGGTGATGGTGTTGGTCAGGGAGATGCCGTCCTCGGCGTCGTCGTAGGGGAGCTTGGCGACGGAGAGGGCGGAGGCGATGTAGCCGTGCCGGTCGCGGCCGTTCATCGGGTTGGCGCCCGGGGCGAAGGGGGCGCCGGCGCGGCGGCCGTCGGGGGTGTGGCCGGTCTTGTTGCCGTACACGACGTTGGAGGTGATCGTCAGGACGGACTGGGTGTGCACCGCGTCGCGGTAGGTGGGGTGACGGCGGACCTTCTCCATGAAGTCGTGCACCAGGCGCTCGGCGAGGGCGTCGGCGCGGTCGTCGTTGTTGCCGTAGGCGGGGTAGTCGCCCTCGATCTCGTAGTCGACGGCGAGACCGGTGTCATCGCGGATCACCTTCACGCGGGCGTGCTTGATGGCGGAGAGGGAGTCGGCGGCGACCGAGAGACCGGCGATGCCGCAGGCCATCGTGCGCAGGATCTCCCGGTCGTGGAGGGCCATTTCGATGCGCTCGTAGGCGTACTTGTCGTGCATGTAGTGGATGACGTTCAGCGCGTGGACGTACGTCCTGGCGAGCCAGTCGAGCATCAGGTCGTAGCGCTCGGCGACCGTCTCGTACTCCAGGTACTCGTCGGTGATCGGCTCGAAGCCCTCGACGACGAGGGCGCCGGTCTTCTCGTCGCGGCCGCCGTTGATCGCGTAGAGGAGGGCCTTGGCGACGTTGACGCGGGCGCCGAAGAACTGCATCTGCTTGCCGACGGCCATCGCGGAGACGCAGCACGCGATGGCGGTGTCGTCACCGTACTTGGGGCGCATCAGCTCGTCGGACTCGAACTGGAGGGCGCTGGTGTCGATGGCGACCTTGGCGGCGTACTCCTTGAAACCGGAGGGAAGGCGGTGGGACCAGAAGACGGTGAGGTTGGGCTCGGGGGCCGGGCCGAGGTTGTAGAGGGTGCGCAGGGCGCGGAAGGTCGTACGGGTGACCAGCGGGCGGCCGTCCTCGCCGAGGCCCGCCATGGACCAGGTGACCCAGGTCGGGTCGCCGGAGAAGCCTTCGTTGTACTCGGGGGTGCGCAGGAAGCGGACGATGCGGAGCTTGATGACGAAGTCGTCGATGAACTCCTGGGCCTCGGACTCGGTGAGGGTCCCGGAATCGAGGTCGCGCTGGAGGTAGATGTCGAGGAAGGCGTCGATGCGGCCGATCGACATGGCCGCGCCGTTCTGCTCCTTCACGGCGGCGAGATAGCCGAAGTACAGCCACTGGACGGCCTCGCGGCCGGTGGTGGCGGGGCCGGAGATGTCGTAACCGTAGGAGAGCGCCATGGACTTGAGCTCGCCGAGGGCCCGGATCTGTTCGGCGGTCTCCTCGCGGTCGCGGATGACGTTCTCGCTGGGCCACTCGTGGGCGAGCGCGTCCTGGTCGGCGCGCTTGGCCGCGATGAGGCGGTCGACGCCGTAGAGGGCGACGCGGCGGTAGTCGCCGATGATGCGGCCCCGGCCGTAGGCGTCGGGCAGGCCCGTGATGATGCCGGAGGAACGGCAGGCGCGGATCTCCGGTGTGTAGGCGTCGAACACGCCGTCGTTGTGGGTCTTGCGCAGCTTGGTGTAGATGTCCCGGACGTCGGGGTCGGCCTCGTAGCCATAGGAGTTGAGGGCGCTCTCGACCATGCGCCAGCCGCCGTTGGGCATGATGGCGCGCTTGAGCGGGGCGTCGGTCTGCAGGCCGACGATGAGGTCCTGGTCGGGGTCGACATAGCCGGGGGCGAAGGCGTCGATACGGGAGGGGGTGCGGGTGTCGACGTCGTGGACGCCGTTCGCGATCTCCGTCGGGAACATCGCGAGCAGCTGGTCCCAGACGGCGGTGGTGCGGGGGGTGGGGCCGGTGAGGAAGTCGGCGTCGCCTTCGTACGGGGTGTAGTTGCGCTGGACGAAGTCGCGGACGTCGATGGTGTCGCTCCACGGGCCGGGTGCGAAGCCGCGCCAGGCGTCGCCGGTCGCCTCCGCCCCTTCCACCGTCGCGTTCGTCGTTTCGCCTGCGGTCACGGTCATGGCGTGCGCCTTCCGAATTCTGAGGGGGTGGATGAGGAGCCGGTGGCCTCGGTCAGGACGGGGCCTCCGCCGAGCGCCGGGCGTAGTAGTGCCAGGCGACCAGGACGCAGCTGGCGTAGAAGGCCACGAAGCCCCACATCGCGCTGGTGACCGCGAAGTTGGCGAACATCGCCGGGATGAAGAAGAAGCCGTACGCGGCGATCGCGGAGGTGAAGCCGGTCACCGCGCCCGCTTCCACCTCGGACTGCTTCAGGGCCTTCGCGTACTCCGGGGTGCCGGGCTCCAGGCCCTTCACCTGCCGGTTGCGGAAGATCACCGGGATCTGCCGGAACGTCGAGCCGTTGCCGATGCCGGAGAAGAGGAAGGCGGAGAGGAAGCAGGCGAAGAAGCCGTAGAAGTTTCCCGAATCCGACCCGGCGGGAAGGAAGTTGATCACTCCGATGATCGAGAGCGCCATGCCGAGGAAGGAGAGGACCGTGACGCGAGCGCCGCCGAGGCGGTCCGCGATCCAGCCGCCCGCCCAGCGGGCCAGCGCGCCCAGGGCCGGGCCCATCCAGGCGTAGGTGGCGATCGAGTACGCCGGGAACGTCGTCTTGATCAGCAGCGGCAGAGCGGCCGCGAAGCCGATGAACGAGCCGAAGGTTCCCACGTACAGCCAGGTCATCAGCCAGGTGTGCTTGCGGCGGAAGATGATCTTCTGCTGGCGGAACGGGGTGGCGGCGACCTTCAGGTCGTTCTGGCCGAACCAGGCGACGGCCGCGAGGATCACCAGGACCGGCACCCACAGGAAGGCCGCGTTCTGGAGGTAGACGGGGGTGCCGTCGGCCTTGTGCTGGGCCGAGCCGAGCGCGATCACGGACGAGGTGATGACGATCGGGGTGACCAGCTGGACCACCGAGACGCCGAGGTTGCCGAGGCCGCCGTTGATGCCGGTCGCGTTGCCCTTCTCCGCCTTCGGGAAGAAGAAGCCGATGTTGGCGAGGGAGGAGGCGAAGTTCGCGCCGCCGATGCCGCACAGGGCCGCGATGGAGACCATGACCGCGTACGGGGTGTCCGGGTTCTGGATCGCCACGCCCAGCCAGATCAGGGGCACCACGAGCACGACCGTCGAGAGCGCGGTGAAGCGGCGCTGGCCGATCATCGGGCCCAGGAACGTGTAGAGGATGCGGGCCGTGCCGCCGGTGAGCCCCGGGATCGCGGTCAGCCAGAACAGCTGCGAGGTGCTGAAGCCGAAGCCGACGTCCCTGAGGTTCGTCGCCGTCACGGACCAGACCTGCCACACCACGAACGCGACGAGCAGGGCGGGGACGGCGATCCACAGGTTGCGACGGGCGACCTTGCGGCCGGTCGACTGCCAGAACGCCTCGTTCTCCGGCTCCCAGTCGGTGATCGTACGGCCGGGGCGGTACTGGTCACGATCGGGGCGGTACTGGTCGCGGTCCGGGCCGGGGATGCCCGCTTCCAGCTGCGCGGGCCGGTCTTGAAGTGCGGAACTCATGGTGGATCCCAGGGGGGTGAGACGAGTCCTGATACCTCAAGGCTCTGCCTGGGGAAGGGGAGAGGTGAGAGGCCAATGTCGCGTCTTCGCCCTGCCCAAGGTCCCGCCGCACAGGGGACCCATGGGGCCGATGGGCCCTACGACGCGTTACGGGAATCCACGGGCGGCGCACCACGAGAATCCCCACGGCGGCGCGTTACGGGATTCCCCGCCCACCCCATCTGGTCTCCTAGGCCCCATGCCTCGCATGACCGCACGCAGTCGCCACGAGGAACACCGCGCGGCGACCCCCCTGGAACTCTTCTTCGACCTCTGTTTCGTGGTCGCCGTCGCCCAGGCCGGCGCCCGGCTCGTCCACTCGCTCGCCGAGGGGCACGTCGGCCACGGGATCGCCGGTTATCTGGCCGTCTTCTTCGCCATCTGGTGGGCGTGGATGAACTTCACCTGGTTCGCCTCCGCCTACGACAGCGACGACCCGCTCTACCGGGTGGTCACCCTCGTACAGATCGCGGGTGTGCTCATCCTCGCCGCCGGGGTGCCCCGCGCCTTCGACAACGGCGACTACGGGGTCTGCATCGTCGGCTACATCGTGATGCGGCTCGCGCTCACCAGCCAGTGGCTGCGCGCCGCCCGCTCCGCGGCGAGCCCCGGCGAGCGCCGGATGGCCCTGCGGTACGCGGCCGGGCTCGTGGTGTGCCAGCTGGGCTGGGTCGGGCTGCTCTTCGTGCCGCACACCGCCCGGTCATGGGTGTTCGTGGTGCTGGCCGCCGCCGAACTCTCCGTACCCGTGATCGCCGAGCGCACCACCCAGACCACCTGGCACCCGCACCACATCGCCGAGCGGTACGGCCTGTTCACGCTGATCGTGCTCGGCGAGACGGTGTCCGCCGCGACCGTCGCCGTACAGCAGGCGCTCGACGAGCACGACGCGCTCGGGGATCTGCTGCCGCTCGCGGGCGGCGGGCTGCTGATCGTCTTCGCCGCGTGGTGGATCTACTTCGCGGTGCCCATCGCCGGGCATCTCACCTCCAACCAGCAGGCGTTCGTCTGGGGGTACGGGCACTCCGTCCTCCTCGGCTCGGCCGCCGCGATCGGCGCGGGGATGGAGGTCGCCGTGGAGCAGCGGGTCGGCAAGGCGCACATCTCGACCGCCGCCGCGTCGGCCGCCGTCACGGTGCCCGCCGCTGTGTTCATGCTGACCGTCTGGGCGCTGCACGCCCGCCACTTCAAGCGCACCACGACCCAGCAACTGACCCTGCCCGTCTCGGCGCTGGCCATCCTGGCCTGCAGTTTCGCGGGTGAGCGGGCGGTCCTGTTCGCGGGCCTGGTCGCGGCCGCCACCGTGGCCATCGGGGCGACGCTGAGCCGACGTACCGGCGAAAGCCCGGCGCAGGCATGACGCCGAGCGGCCCGCACCGGAGTAACGCGCAAGCCCCTCCCCCGCGCCCCCGCAGGCGTACCGTCGGGCACCATGACCGACTCGATCACCGACGTGCCCGGCATCCTCGTCGGGCACGCGCGCGTTCCGGGTGAGCGCGCTCTCAGCGGTACGACCGTCGTCCTCGCCCCGGCCCCGGGGGCCGTCGCGGCCGTGGATGTGCGCGGGGGCGGGCCCGGCACCCGGGAGACCGACGCGCTCGACCCGCGCAATGTCGTGGAGCGCATCGACGCCGTCGTCCTGACGGGCGGCAGTGCGTACGGATTGGACGCGGCCGGGGGTGTGATGGCCTGGCTGGAGGAGCAGGGGCGCGGGGTACGGGTGGGGCCCGAGCCGGAGCAGGTCGTTCCGGTCGTCCCGGCCGCGTGCCTCTTCGACCTCGGGCGCGGCGGCGACTGGCGTGCCCGCCCGGACGCGGCGACCGGCCGCGCGGCCGTCGCGGCGGCCACGGCCGAGGTCGAACAGGGCAATGCCGGCGCCGGAATCGGGGCCGTCGTGGGCGGCCTCAAGGGCGGCGTCGGCACCGCGAGCATCAAGCTCACCTCGGGCACCACGGTCGGCGCACTGGTCGTCGTCAACGCCGTCGGCTCGGTCCTCGACCCCGCGACCGGCGCCCTCTACGGCCTGGAGGGACACCTCACGTATCCCGAACCGGCCGTCCACGAGGCCGCGTTGAAGCGGATCGACGAGAGCCGGGCCGCCATGGGCATGCCGCCGCTCAACACCACGCTCGCGGTCGTCGCCACCGACGCGCCGCTCACCGGGCCGCACGCCCAGAAGCTCGCGGGCATCGCGCACGACGGCATGGCCCGGGCGATCCGGCCGGTCCACCTCATGCACGACGGCGACACGGTGTTCGCCCTCGCGACCGGCAGCGGGGAGCCGTTGTCGCCGCTCGACCTCAACTACGTCCTCGCGGCAGGCGCGGACGCGGTGGCCCGCGCGATCACCAAGGCCGTCCGCGCCGCCGAGGGCGTGGCCGGAGCGGGTGGGACATTCCCGTCTTACCGGGATTTGTACGGGAGTTGAGCCCGCCGGAAGGAATGAATGTGGCCTGAGTCACACACCATTCTCGCAACCAATTCACGTATATGGGTGCTCTGTGCACGTACTGGAGTAACACACGCACAGATGGAGCAGCCCGTGATCTCGCCGGACACCGCCGCGCAGCCGCAGCCCCGCACCCAGCAGCTTCGGCGCACCAACCGGCTCAGGGCAATCGCCGGCGTGTCCGCGCTGCTGCTCGGCGCCCTGACCCTGACCGCCTGCGAGGGCAGCGCGTCGGGTGCCGGGAAGGACGACAAGAAGGGCTCGGACGCCGCGGCCGCCAAGGACGCCTCCACCCTGAAGATCACGATCTCGGCGAAGAACGGGTCGTCCAACGCCGGTATCAACGGCACCGCGGTCACCGCCCAGGGCGGCAAACTCACCCAGGTCACCATGGTCGAGGCGCAGACCAACAAGGCCGTGGAGGGCACGCTCGCCGCCGACGGACTGTCCTGGAAGCCCACCGCGAAGCTGGACCGCGGCACCCAGTACAAGATCATGGCGACCGGCAAGGACGACAAGGGCCGCCCCGCGACCGAGAACTCGTCCTTCACCACGGTGACGACGAAGAACAGCTTCATCGGCACGTACACGCCGGACGACGGCTCCACCGTCGGCGTCGGCATGCCGGTCTCGTTCAACTTCGACAAGCAGATCACCGACAAGAAGGCCGTGCAGTCGCACATCACGGTCACCTCCAGCAGCGGCCAGCAGGTGGTCGGCCACTGGTTCGGCGCCGACCGCCTCGACTTCCGGCCGCAGGACTACTGGAAGGCCGGGTCCAAGGTGACGATGAAGATCGCCCTGGACGGGGTGCAGGGCGCGAACGGCGTCTACGGCGTGCAGTCCAAGACAGTCACCTTCACCATCGGCCGCAACCAGGTCTCCACGGTCGACGCCAAGACGCAGCAGATGACCGTCCAGCAGGACGGAAAGACGATCAAGACCATCCCGGTCTCGACGGGCAGCCCCGAACACCCCACGTACAAGGGCCAGATGGTGATCTCGGAGAAGTTCACCGAGACGCGGATGAACGGCGCGACGGTCAACTTCGGCGGCGAGTACGACATCAAGGACGTGCCGCACGCGATGCGCCTGTCCGAGTCGGGGACCTTCATCCACGGCAACTACTGGTACAAGGGCGACCCGTTCGGCAACGAGGGAACAAGCCACGGGTGCGTGGGCCTGCGGGACGTCCAGGGAGCCCAGGGCGACACCTCCGCCAAGTGGTTCTTCGACCACACGCTCATCGGCGACGTGGTGACGGTCAAGAACTCGCCCGACAAGACCATCGCCCCCGACAACGGCCTGAACGGCTGGAACATGGGCTGGAGCGAGTGGCAGGCGGGCAGCGCGGCCTAGCCGGCGCGGCTGGCCCCGACGGGCGGTGATCCGGTGCGAACCCCGGAGCGCCGCCCGTTTCCGTTCCAAGCCGATGGGAATGTTTCGGCCATGCCCCCTGCGCAAACCGCGCGCAGGGGCTACGTTGAGCACCCTCTACGTGACGAACAGCTACGGCGGGGAGACGCCTTGGTGCCCAACGAGTGCGAGTACGAAACGGCCGAGGAGCACGTCGCCGGTCTGCTCGGCCGCGCGCTGAACTCCTTCGAGTTGCCGGACGAGTTGGTCGACAGCCTCGACTCGGCGCTCGCGCACACCACGTCGCTCCACTCCTCGCTGCACGTCTCGGGCGGCCCCGGCCGACCCGGGCTCAGCCGCGAGACGTACCGCCACACGTACCTCCTGCTCGACGGCACCACGGTCACCCTCTGGGAGCTCGTCCACCAGCGGGGCAACGAGCTGTACGCGGACGAGGAGAGCGCCCGGCTGGCGGCGGCCCGGCTCGGCGCGACGACGGGCCCGGGGCACGTGGGATACCTGGGCTACCTCGGTGTCCTCGACGGCGTGGACGGCCTCGACAGCTGGCACGGCCTGGAGCCCCTGCGCGATCTCGCGCCGGTGGAGTCCTCCGGGGCGACGCGGGTGTACGTGCCGGACGACTCGGCCGACCACGCGCGCCGGCTGCTGCGCCGCGCCGAGAACCCGGACCGCCCCGGCGAGCCGGTCGCCCGGCTGCTGCGCGGCGCCCTCGCCCACCAGATCGCCCGCGCGCTCGGCGGCCAGGGCCGCACGGACCGGCGGGACGGCGGCGTCATCCTCTACGAGCACGCGTTCCTGCTGCTCGACGGCACCGAGCTGAGCCTGTGGGAAGTCGAGCACACGGCGACGCCGGACGGCAGCCATATGTGCGAGGTGTACGCGTCGGAAGACGCGGCGCGCAGGGCGATGGAACGCCTGGCACACGTCTCCTGACGAGTCGTCACCCACTTTTCCCGGCTCCCCCGGGGTCTAATTTCCGCCAACCCCCCTACGCTCTCTATGCTTCCGCCGATCCGACCACGACCGGTCGGGCGGGGGAAAGGGAGTTCGGCATGTCCAGTGCCGGTAATGGCAGGGCAATACTGCTCACGTGGGGTCCGACGATCCTGTTCAGCGTCGTCCTGCCGTGGATCACCTACGGGATGCTCACCGATCACGGGATGAGCGAGGTGCCCGCGCTGCTGCTCATCTCGGCCTGGCCGGTGGCCGAGATAGGTCTCTACTTCGCGCTCCACCGGCGCGTCGACGAGTTCGGCATGATGATCCTGATCACGCTGCTGCTCAGCGCGGTGAGCGCGCTCGCGTACAACAGCGCGAAGCTGCTGTTCCTGAAGGACTCGGCGCTGACCGGTCTGCTCGGCCTCGCCTTCCTGGTCAGCCTGACGCTCAAGCGGCCGCTGATGTTCTACTTCGGCCGCAAGTTCGCCACGGACGGCACGCGCGAGGGCGTGGCGAAGTGGAACGCGATGTGGGACCAGTACCCGGGCTTCCGCCGGAGCCAGCGCAAGCTGACGGTGATCTGGGGCGTCGCGTTCCTGGCCGAGGCGAGCGTGAAGGCGGCGCTGGTGTACGTACTCGACACGGACACGATGGTCGGCGTCTCCAACGCGCTCCCGTTCGTGGTCCTCGGTGGGCTGATGTTCTACACGATCCGTACGGGGAAGAAGGGGCGGGCGAGGATGGAGCAGGCGGAGCGCGACGCGGTGGCCGCCTGATTATTTTTCAGGGCAAGCGAAACGGCGGGTCCGGAGGCCAACTGTGGCCTTCGGACCCGCCGTTTACGTTCCCCGTGCGCTACGCCGGGAGTGCGGGTATTTCGACTGCGGACCGTGCGTGGCTGGTCGCGCAGTTCCCCGCGCCCCTAAAGCCTCGCGGCTCACTGGGTGAGCGCGGGCTCCTTCGCGGGCTCCGGGGAGGCATCCTCCGCGCCACCCTCCAAGTGCTGCTTCGGCTTCGCCGGGAGCAGGAACATGCCTACGAAGATCACCGCGCAGACCCCGGCCACGACCCAGAGCGAGCGCTGGAACGCGGTGGAGAACGCCGGGCCGACCTCCGCAAGCGTCAGGTGGTCGCTGATCGAGCCGAAGAAGACCACCGACACCAGGCCCAGACCCAGCGCGTTGCCCATCTGCTGGACCGTGTTGATCAGGCCGGACGCCGAACCCGCGTGCTCCTGCGGGACCTCGGAGAGGACCGCGTCGGTGAGCGGGGCGACGATCAGGCCCATGCCGATGCCGAGCACGACCAGCGGCAGCGCCATCTGCCAGGAGGCGATGTCCATGCCGAAGTGGTGCGCCTCCCAGATGTAGATCAGCAGGCCGAGACCGGTGATCAGGGCGCCCGCCTGGAGCACCTTGCGGCCGAACCTCGGCACCAGCGACTGGACCGACATACCGGCCGCGGCCGACATCGCGATCGAGAACGGGACGCCCGTCAGACCCGCGCGCAGCGCGCTCCAGCCCAGGCCCATCTGCATGTACAGCGTCCAGACCAGGAAGAAGATGCCCATCGCTATGCCGAACGTCATCTGCACCGCGATGCCCGCCGCGAAGCTCTTCACGCGGAACAGCGAGAGCTCCACCAGCGGCGAACCGTCCCGGCGCGCCTTGACCTTCTCGTACGCCACGAGCGCGCCGAAGACGACCAGGCTGCCCGCCATCGACAGATAGCCCCACAGCGGCCAGCCCAGCTCGCGGCCGCGGGTCAGCGGGTAGAGCAGCATCAGCAGGCCGAGGGTGACGAGGGCGACACCCACGAGGTCGAGCTTGAGCGCCTTCGGCGCCTTGGACTCGGAGATGAACTTGGCGCCCAGGATCAGACCGGCGATGCCGACCGGCAGGTTGATCAGGAAGATCGGGCGCCATTCGAGACCGAACAGGTTCCACTCGGTCAGCAGCGCGCCCAGGATCGGGCCGGAGACCGCGCCCAGGCCGATGACCGCGCCGAACATGCCGAACACCTTGCCGCGCTCCTCCGCCGGGAAGGTCGCGTGGATGATCGAGAGCACCTGAGGCACCATCAGGGAGGCCATGCCGCCCTGGAGGATGCGGGAGGCGACCAGCATCTCCGGGTTGGCGGCGAAGCCGCACAGCGCGGAGGCGATGGTGAAGCCGGTCATGCCTATGAGGAACAGCTTCTTGCGGCCGTGGATGTCGCCGAGGCGGCCGCCGGTGATGAGCCCTGCGGCGAAGGCCAGCGCGTATCCCGCGGTGATCCACTGGATCGAGGCGAAGGTCGCCCCGGTGTCCTTCTGGATCGAGGGGATGGCCACGTTGACGATCGTGACGTCGACCAGGTCCATGAAGGCCGCGGTCATCACGATGGCCAGGGCGAACCACCGGCGGCGGTCGGCCGAAGCCGCCGCTGCTGTTGCTGCGGCTGAGGTCGCGTCTTCTGGGGGACTGGTCGTTGAGGTCATGAGAGGAACGCTAGACCCCATATAGGTCAGAGTGCGTCCTAATTTTTTGGGACCCTGGAGCCATGACGGACACCCCGGCTCGGCTGCTCCAGCTCCTCTCCCTGCTCCAGACGCCCCGCGAGTGGCCCGGCGGCGAGCTGGCGGACCGGCTCGGCGTCTCGCGGCGCACCGTGCGCCGGGACGTCGACCGGCTGCGCGAGCTCGGCTATCCGGTCCAGGCGACGCTGGGCGCGGACGGCGGATACCGGCTGGTCGCGGGGAAGGCGATGCCGCCGCTGGTCCTCGACGACGAGGAGGCGGTGGCCATCGCGGTCGGCCTGCGGGCGGGCGCGGGGCACGCGGTCGACGGGGTGGAGGAGGCGTCCGTACGGGCACTGGCCAAGCTGGAGCAGGTGCTGCCGTCCCGGCTGCGCCACCGGGTCGCCACGCTCCAGGCCGCGACGATGCCGCTGACCGGCGGGTGGGGCGGCGACAGCGCGACCGTCGACCCGCACACGCTGACCGTGATGGCGTCGGCGGTCACCGGGCAGGAGCGGCTGCGGTTCGCGTACCGCAAGGGCGACGGCAGCGAGTCGCGCCGCCAGGTCGAGCCGTACCGGCTGGTGTCGACGGGGCGGCGGTGGTACCTCGTCGCGTACGACGTGGAGCGCGAGGACTGGCGTACGTTCCGGGTCGACCGGGTGGCCGAGCCGTTCGCCACGGGGGCGCGGTTCGCGCCCCGGGAGCTGCCCGCGCGCGACCCCGCGGAGTTCGTGAGCCGGTCGCTGTCGCGGATGCAGCCGATGGTCGACCTCGATGTCACCTTCGAGGCCCCGGCCGACTTCGTGACGGCCCGTCTGCCCCGCTCGATGGGTGCCCCGGAGCCGCTCGGCGAATCCCGCTGCCGACTGCGGACGCGGGTCGCGGACTCGCCGGAGTGGCTGGCGATCCGACTGGCGCTGGTGGACTGCGAGTTCGCGGTGGCCCAGCCGGTGGAGATGACGGCGTATCTGGCGGATCTGGGGGCGCGGCTGTCCCGGGCGGCGGGACCGCAGCCGGAGTAAGGGTGAGCCCCCGGCACCAGGGGGGGGAGGGTGTCGGGGGCTCGTCTGGGGGGCGGGAACGGGGTGCGGCTTACGCCGCCGCGTCGAAGCCCGTGTCCCTGGCCATCTTCTTCAGTTCGAGCAGCGCGTGCTTTTCGATCTGGCGGATGCGCTCGCGGGTGAGGCCGTGCTCCTTGCCGACCTCCGTCAGCGTGCGCTCGCGGCCGTCCACGATTCCGTAGCGCATCTTGATGATCGAGGCGGTGCGCTGGTCCAGCTTGCCGATCAGGTCGTCGAGCTCCTCGCTGCGCAGCAGCGTGAGGACGGACTGCTCGGGGGAGATCGCCGAGGTGTCCTCCAGGAGGTCGCCGAACTGCGTCTCGCCCTGGTCGTCGACCGACATGTTGAGCGAGACCGGGTCGCGCGCCCAGTCCAGGACGTCGATGACCCGCTCCGGCGTGGAACCCAGCTCCGCGGCGACCTCGGTCGGCTCGGGCTCCCGCCCGTTCTCCCGGTTGAACTCGCGCTGCACCCGGCGGATCCGGCCCAGCTCCTCCACCAGGTGGACGGGCAGGCGGATCGTACGGGACTGGTCCGCTATCGAGCGCGTGATGGCCTGGCGGATCCACCACGTCGCGTACGTGGAGAACTTGAAGCCCTTCGCGTAGTCGAACTTCTCGACCGCGCGCACCAGGCCCGCGTTGCCCTCCTGGATCAGGTCGAGCAGGGGCAGGCCCGCCCTCGGGTAGCGCCGGGCGACGGCGACCACGAGGCGCAGGTTGGAACGGATGAAGAGGTCCTTGGCGCGCTCGCTCTCGGCGACGAGCGCCTGAAGCTCCTCGGGGCTGGCACCGCCGGCTTTGCTCTCCACCTCACCGTCGAGGATCTGGCGTGCGAACACACCCGCCTCGATGATCTGTGAGAGCTCGACCTCCTTGGCGGCGTCGAGCAGCGGCGTGCGCGCGATCTCGTCGAGGTACATCCCGACCAGGTCGCGGTCGGCGATCTCCCCGCTGACGGCGCGAACACTGCTCCCCGACTCGGATCCGCTGCTGGCGGACCGACTGCGGGCGACGGCGCGGGTTGCCATGCGTGCTCCCTTGCTGTGTAGGTCGCGACACCCTCGCGGGTGCCCTGCATCCGATGGAAACAACGGCTGGAATCCGGACAGAATTCCCGTCCCGCCCATCGATTTTCGTGATCATGCAGTACCCTGTGCCGCCACGGACGGAGGACGGATGCCGCAAGGACGTACAGAGGTGCAGGTCAGGCCCGGTGCCGAGGCCGACATAGCGGCCCTCACGGAGATCTACAACCACTACATCCGTGAGACCGCCATCACATTCGACACGGTCGCCTTCACCCCGCAGGAGCGTCTTTCGTGGCTGCGCTCCCACCCTGAAGACGGCCCGCACCGCCTTCTGGTTGCTCAGGATGTCCAGACTGCCCGAATTCTCGGGTACGCGACGAGCAGCGCCTTCCGGCCGAAGGCCGCGTACTCGACCTCGGTCGAGGCCAGCGTCTACCTCGCGCCCGACGCCGGGGGCCGAGGCGTCGGCTCGCTGCTCTACGAAGCGCTCTTCGAGGCCCTGCGCAAGGAGGACGTCCACCGCGTGTACGCGGGCGTGACGCTCCCCAACGAGGCCTCGGCGCGCCTGCACGCCCGCTTCGGCTTCGCGCACGTCGGCACGTACCGGGAAGTGGGCCGCAAGTTCGACCGCTACTGGGACGTCGCCTGGTACGAGAAGGAGCTTTAGCCCGTACTTCTTACGAAGTACAGGCTGCTGCACACCGTTGCCTCATGCGCGCGTCAGCCGAACTGCACCGACCGCTTGGCGAGCCCCATCCAGAAGCCGTCGATGACGCTGCGCTGATCGTCCAGTTCGCCGTACGCGTCCGAGGCGCCCAGTGTCACGAAGAGCGGGGCGAAGTGCTCGGTCCTGGGGTGGGCGAGGCGGCCCGCCGGGGACTTGCGCTCGAAGTCGAGCAGCGCGTCCACGTCGGCCGCCGCCAGCGCCCGCGCACCCCAGTCGTCGAACTCGGCCGACCAGGCGGGCACCTGGCCGCCCTGGTGGCGCAGTGCGGCCAGGTTGTGGGTGAAGAACCCGCTGCCGACGATCAGTACGCCCTCCTCGCGCAGCGGCGCGAGCTTGCGGCCGATGTCCATCAGCTTCTGCGGGTCGAGCGTGGGCAGGGAGATCTGCAGGACCGGGATGTCGGCCGCCGGGAACATCTCCACCAGCGGGACGTACGCGCCGTGGTCGAGGCCGCGGTCCTCGATGTCCTGGACCGGCGTTCCTGCGCCGCGCAGCAACTTCCGTACACTGTCCGCGAGTTCCGGGGCTCCGGGGGCCGCGTACGTGACCTGGTAGTAGTGCTCCGGGAAGCCCCAGAAGTCGTACACCAGCGGGACGGTCTCCACGGCGCCGAGCGCGAGCGGGGCCTCCTCCCAGTGAGCGGAGACCATCAGGATCGCCTTCGGCTTCGGCAGCGCGGCGGACCACGCGGCGAGCTGGCCGGGCCACAGGGCGTCGTCGGCGAGCGGCGGGGCGCCGTGCGAGAGGTAGAGGGCGGGCATCCGCCCTGCGGCGCCACCCTCGCGGGCAGCACCCATGGTCGCGCCGGGGTCGACTGCGGAGGTGGCGGTCATGGCGGACTCCCTGTCTACTGGCCACTGAAGAGATCTACTTGAACTCTAAAGTTTTCGTTGTCGTCGAGATTAGCTCCATCTAGTTCAACTTTCAAGGAGTAGTCGTACAGTGGAGTCCATGACCACCAACCCCGCCGAGGAGCCGCGCTGGCTCACCGACGACGAGCAGCGCACCTGGCGCGCCTACCTCCATGCCACCACGCTCCTCGAAGACCATCTGGACCGCCAGCTCCAGCGTGACGCGGGAATGCCGCACATCTACTACGGGCTGCTCATCCAGCTCTCCGAGGCGCCCCGACGGCGGCTGCGGATGACCGAGCTGGCCATCGGCGCCAAGATCACCCGCTCCCGCCTCTCGCACGCGATCGCGCGCCTGGAGAAGAACGGCTGGGTGCGCCGCGAGGACTGCCCCTCGGACAAGCGCGGCCAGTTCGCGGCGCTCACCGACGAGGGGTTCGCGGTGGTGGAGCGCACCGCGCCCGGCCATGTCGCCGCCGTACGCCAGGCGATGTTCGACCGGCTCACACCCGAACAGGCCGAACAGCTGGGCCAGATCATGCGCCTGATCGCCGAGGGCCTGCAGCCCAAGGACGCGAACGCGGACCTGCCCTGGCTCCGCTGAGGAACCAGGGCAGGTCGTGGTGCGTTACGTACGTACGCACCGTACGTACCAAGGTGTGAGGCCCGCGGCCTCAGGCCGGGGTCAGTGGGCGACCACCGGGATGCGGACCTCGTCCTCGACGGCGTCGCCGTCACCGGAGACCGGACCCGAGCCCGGGCTGCCCGTGGTGATCAGCGTGACCGCGATCGCCGAGGCGAGGAACAGGATGCCGACCGCCCACCAGATCGCGCTGGTGAAGCCGTGCACCATCGCCTGGAGCTTCAGGAGCTCCACGCTCTTGGCGGTGGCGGCGTGCGAGGTGACGTAGGCCGTGGTGGCCGAGGCCGCGATGGTGTTCAGGAGGGCGGTGCCGATGGCGCCGCCGACCTGCTGCGATGTGTTGACCATCGCGGAGGCGACACCCGCGTCACGCGGCTCGACACCGATGGTGGCCAGCGACATCGCGGGCATGAACGCCGTGCCCATGCCGAGGCCGAGCAGGATCTGCGCGGGCAGGATCAGACCGGCGTACGAGGTGTCCATCTTCAGCTGGGTCAGGATCAGCATGCCGATGCCGGCGGTCAGGAAGCCGGGACCCATCAGCAGGCGCGGCGGGACCCGGGTCATCAGCCGGGCGCCGATCTGGGTGGAGCCCGTGATCATGCCCGCGATCATCGGCAGGAACGCGAAGCCGGTCTTGACCGGCGAGAAGCCCTTCACGACCTGGAGGTAGTACGTCAGGAAGAGGAAGAGGCCGAACATCGCGATGATCGCCAGGCCCAGGGAGAGGTAGACCCCGCCCCGGTTGCGGTTGGTGACCACGCGCAGCGGCAGCAGCGGGTGCTTGACCTTGGCCTCGGTGGCCACGAACGCGAGCAGCAGCACGGCCGCCGCGACGAACATGCCCACGGTCAGCGTGTCGGACCAGCCGGCCGACTCGGCGCGGGTGAACCCGTAGACGAGGGAGACCAGACCGAGGGTGGACAGGACCACGCCGGGGACGTCCAGCGGCGAGCGGTTGCGGGTGCCCGAGGGCTCACGGATGACGAAGTAGGCACCGGCGGCCGCGATGATCGCGAACGGGATGTTGACGAAGAACGTCCAGCGCCAGTTCAGGTACTCGGTGAGGAAGCCGCCGAGGATCAGGCCCACGGCGCCGCCGCCACCGGCGATCGCGCCGTAGATGCCGAACGCCTTGGCGCGCTCCTTGGCGTCGGTGAACATCACCGCGAGCAGGGAGAGCGCGGCGGGCGCGAGCAGCGCGCCGAACGCGCCCTGGAGCGCGCGCGAGCCGAGCAGCATGGCCTCACCGGTGGCCGCGCCGCCGAGCGCGGACGCGGCGGCGAAGCCGAGCAGACCGACGACGAAGGTGCGCTTGCGGCCCCACAGGTCGGCTATGCGGCCGCCGAAGAGCAGGAGTCCGCCGAAGGCCAGGGCGTAGGCCGTGATGACCCACTGCTTGTTGCCGTCGGAGATGTCGAGGGCCTTCTGGGCCGACGGCAGGGCGATGTTCACGATCGTCGCGTCGAGCACGACCATCAACTGGGCGAGCGCGATGAAGGCGAGGGCCTTCCAGCGACTGGGGTCAGGAGCGAGGTCCACGGCCGGAGCCTGAGCTGTTTTCGACATGGGTGTAGCCACCTTGGGACGCGTTGTGCTGAAAGCGGAGTGCTGAAGTCTGCGGAGTGCGTACGGAAGTCTCGGGTGCTGCTTGGTAGTTGCTCGGTTACGCGGTCGTGCCCGGTTGCATCTGACTGAGGTCCTGGAGGCTCGCCGCGCTGCCCGGCAGCTGGGACCGCGCCGGGGCCATCAGCCCGTCGAGGAACAGCTGCAGATGGCGGCGGACGAACCCGTCGATGCCCGGGCACGCGGTGCCCGGCAGCGGCCGGGTGAGCTGGGAGAGGGCGACCATCAGATCGCCCACGGCGACGTCGTCGCGCAGCTGGCCGCTGCGCCGCGCCCGCGCCATCAGGTCCGTGACGGCCCCGTCCAGGCGGTCACGCGCGGCCTCCAGCTCCGGCAGGTTGCGCTCGAAGCCCTCGGAGAGCATCGGACACAGGGCCCCGATGCGCTCGTCGGCCGCCGCGTACACGAACCGGCGCAGCGCGGCGAAGGCGTCCGACTCCTCGGCCGCCGCCGTCTCCGCGGCCACCGCCACACGCTCCATCACGGCGAGGACCACGCTGGTGACCAGCTCGGCGCGGTCCGCGAAGTGCCGGTAGAGGGTCGCGTTGCCGATGCCCGCGCGCCGCGCGATCTCGTCGAGCGGCACCATGGCGCCCTCCTCCACGAAGATCTCGCGGGCGGCCGCGATGATCCGCTCCCGGTTGCGCAGGGCGTCGGCCCGCGGGCGCGGGGCGCGGCGGGGCTCTGCGGCGGTGGCAGCGGTGGCGGTGGACACGACACGCACTCCTTCGAAGCTTTTCCGATCAGATTGCCGAAGCGGGGAAGCTCTCCCCGTTTCGGCGGGACACAGGTGCAAACGGGGAAAGGCTCCCCGGTTATTTCCGACCGGTCGGCCAGTTTCATGTGACCTGAGTCACACCTTCCGAATCGGAAAACCACACGCGCGGCCCACCCAGCGCGCGCCCGCGACACGCCCGACACAGGGTGATCGCACGAGCGCAGTCAGGGACCGGCCTGCTGCCGGACGGCCGAAGGCGGGCGTGCGTATGGACGTACGTATGGAGGAGTCCGGCGGGCCCCGCCGTCCGATATCCGGCGGGCCGCGCGACCCTCGTCGGCGCCGCACCCTCGCTGGCGCCGCGCTCGCCGCCGTGGTCCTTGCCTCGATGACGTCCGGCAGCACCACGCTCGTGGCCCCCTCGCGCGCGTCGGCGGGGCCGGTGGCCTCCGGGGGCGATCTGGCGCTCGGCCCGTGCCGGATCAGCGCCACGATGGGCGTGCAGATGTCGGAGGGCCTGCCGACCCCGCCCGGTTACGCGCACTCCACCGGCACGGTCCGCGCCCTCACCCTGATGGTCGACTTCCCGGACGCGCCGGGTCCGCAGTCGGCGCTGAGCCGGTACGAGGAGTTCGTCCCGCAGACCACGCAGTGGTTCCGCACCGCGTCGTACGGTCGGCTCGACTACCGCCCCGAGGCCCCGATCCCGCAGTGGCTGCGGATGCCGCAGGCGTTCTCGGCGTACGGGATAGAGCGCGGCGCGCCGTACGAGCCCGGCTACCACCGGCTGGTCAAGGACATCGTGGCGGCGGCCGGCTCACGGGTGAACTTCGCCAAGTACGACCTGGTCAACATCCTGATGACCCCGAACGCGGGGCCGTCGGCGCTGGACACGGTCCTGTCCGTCACCTTCTCCGGGAACGAGGACGCGCCGGTGGCGGACGGGGTGCCGCTCTCCAACACGTCGTTCGTCTACAGCCGTCAGGACGACGGGTCGGGCTCGTACCGCGAGACGGGCTACCGCGTGCTGCCGCACGAGAACGGCCACGTCTTCGGGCTGCCCGACCTGTACACCCCCGAGGGCGGGGGCGCGGTCGGCCACTGGGACATCATGTCCGAGGACTGGGGGGCCAACAACGACATGCTCGGCTGGCACAAGTGGAAGCTGGGCTGGATCGACAACTCCCAGGTCAACTGTGCGTCGCGGCCGGGCACGACGGAGTACGTCCTGACCCCGCTCTCCGCCCCCGGCACCGGCCGCAAGCTGGTCTTCGTCCCGCTGTCGGACGAGTCCGGTTACGCGCTGGAGGTACGCACGCGGGGAGGCAACGACGAGGCGGTGTGCAAGCCCGGGGTCCTGATCTACCGGGTCAACACGGACGTCGACACGGGCCGGGGCCCCATCACGGTCGCGGACAGCACAAAGGACAGCGGCGGCTGCACCCGCCGCCCCAACGTCCAGGCGGAACTCTCCGACGCGCCGTTTGCTCCCGGGGAGCATTTCACTGACCGGGAGCGGGGGGTGCGGGTGGCGGTTCTTGGGGTGGATGAGCTGGGGAACTACCGGGTGCGGGTCACTCGTGGCTGAGGGCTTTCCCCCCACCCCACCCCTTCCCGAAAGCCTCCGGCGGATGTCGGTCGTCCGCGGGTGGGTGGGGGCTGGTCGCGCAGTTCCCCGCGCCCCTGAATGGGCCCTTCGGGCCCTCCTTTGACGGGCCCGAAGGGCCCTCTTAGGGGCGCGGGGAACTGCGTGAGCAACCCAGCACGATCCGCAGACAAACGGGGCGCAGGGGCGCAGCCCCGCTACCCCACCCACCCGCAGCGGGGTGCAGGGCCGCAGGCCCCGCTGGGGTGCAGGGGCGCAGCCCGCTTCCCACCCACCCCGGCCGGGGTCCGGGGCAGCGCCCCGTAGCGGGGTGCAGGGGGCGCAGCCCCCGCCCGGGGGTCCGGGGGCACCGCCCCCGGGAGAACCACCTCCACCCCCACCCACCCCCGGAGGGTTCAGGGAAGGGGTGGGGTGGGGGAAAACCGCGCCCGGAGCTCACGCTTCAGCACCTTCCCCGTCGCATTCCGCGGCAACGGCTCCCGCCCGATCAACACCTGCGTCGGGACCTTGAAGGCCGCCAGCGTCCGGGACACATGGGCGCGCAGCTCGTCCGGGGTCACCACACCACCCACCTGCACCGCCGCCCCCACCTCCTCCCCAAGCCGCGCATGCGGCACCCCCACGACCGCCGCGTCCAGCACCGCGGGGTGGCCGCACAACGCCGCCTCCACCTCCACGCAGTACACGTTCTCCCCACCCCGGATCACCATGTCCTTGATCCGGTCGACGACGGCGACCCGGCCGTCCCGCAGCACCGCCAGGTCCCCCGTCCTGAACCACCCGTCCACGAAGGCCAGTTCGGTGGCGGCCGGATCGTTCCAGTACCCCCGGATGTTGGACTGGCAACGCAGCCACAGCTCACCCACCGACCCGTCCGGCACATCCCGCCCCACGACGTCGACGACCCGCACCAAGGTGGTGGGCGTGGGCCGCCCCACACTGTCGGGCCAACCCCGGTACTCCGCACCGAAGTTCGCCAGCACTCCCCCACTGGTCTCGGTCAGCCCGTACCCATTGCGCGGCTCGATCCGCTCCCCGTACCGCGAGGTGAGCCGCCCCACCAACCCGGGCGGCGCGGAGGACCCACCGGTGTTGAACATTCGCAGCGAAGACATCGGGTCACCCGACTCCTCCGCCGCGTCGAGGAGTTGAAGGGCAGTCGTAGGGACGCCCGCGTAATGCGTCACCCCGTGCTCACGTATCAGCTCCAGCGCCCGCCCCGCGTCCCACTTGCGCATCATGACCAGCGTGCCGCCCGACCCCATCACGGAGTAGAACCCGCTGAAGCCCGCCACATGGAAGAACGGATACGTCACCAGGGACACCGGCGCGGGCCCCTGTCCCGGCACCTCACCCCGTCCGAGGAGGGACATGGCGGCGTGGAAGCGGGGGTTCATCGCGGCCCCGGCCTGCGCGAGGTGCGTGGCCACGGCGCCCTTGGGCCGCCCGGTGGTGCCGGAGGTGTAGATGATCGTGGCGTCGTCGGACGGCGAGACCGGCACGTCGGGCGGCCCGGCGTCGGGCTCGGCCGCCGCAAGCTCCAACAGGTCGGGCATACCTTCGTACGCCTCGAAGCCCTCCGGAAGCTCACCCACGCCCTCGAAAACAATGCCCGGCACCGAGGCCCCGCGCGCCCACCCCGCGACCCGCTCCAGCCGCTCCCCGTCGACGAGCAGCACAGCGGGCCCGCAGTCGTCGAGCGCGTACGCGAACTCGTCCTCGGTCCACCAGGCGTTCAGCGGCACCGCCACAAGCCCCGCCAGCTGCGTGGCCCAGAAAGCCACCTGCCACTCGGGCAGATTCCGCATGGCCACGACGGCACGGTCACCGCGCCGCAACCCATAGACCCCGACCAGCCGCCGGGCCAGGGCGGAGGCCGCCGCGAAGAACTCCGCGTACGTGTACGTCCCGCTCTCCGCCACCAGAAACGGCCGGTCACCGTATGCCCAGGTGACCTCCACGAACTCCCGCAGAGTCCGTGGCCCGGCGACATAAACCGGCACCCCGTCCGCCCCGCGCTCCACGGCGAAGGGCGCTCCGGGCGCGGTGAGGAGCGCTTCGGCGGAGGCCGGGGTATGAGGGTGCGGCACGGGGTGCCCTCCTGTGACGGCGGATACGACGAGCTACGGCGGATACGGGCGGCGCACCCCACAACATATGCGCCTCGCCGCGACGGGGTCAGCCCAGCCAGGCAGAGGCCACCGCGACCGCCTGGCGCGGGTTGAGGCGGGGGTCACAGAAGCTCGTGTACTTGTCGCCGACCTCGTGCAGCCCCTCCGCATCGGTGACGCACTCGGTGACCGCGTCCGGCGTGGTCTCCAGATGCATACCGCCCGCCACACCGCCCGCGCCGGTGACCGCGTGGTGGAACTCCACGACCTCCCGTACGACCGTGTTCACCAGCCGCGTCTTGAGCCCGTCGGGCGCGCCGACGGTGTTGCCGTGCATCGGGTCGGTCAGCCACGCGACCGGATGGCCCGCCGCGCGCACGGCCGCGACCAGCGCGGGCAGCCGCTCGCCGACCCGGTCGGCCCCCATGCGGGCGATCAGGGTGAGGCGGCCGGGTATGCGCTGCGGGTCGAGCCTGTCGCACAGGGCGAGCAGCTCCCCGACGGTCATGCCGGGCCCGACCTTGCAGGCCACCGGGTTCGCGACGGCGGCTAGGAGCGCGACATGCGCACCGTCCATCTGCCGGGTGCGCTCGCCGATCCACGGCCAGTGGGTGGAGGTGAGCAGCAGCCGCCCGTCCTCCTGGCGACGCACCAGCGGCAGCTCGTAGTCGAGGAGCAGGGCTTCATGACTGGTCCACACGGGCGTGTCATACGGAATCCGGCCGCGCCGCTCACTCCACCCCAGCAACTCCACCACTGCACATGAAGTTTGATAACCCGTCAGCATCCGAGTGGGATCGGGTCGGCGCACCTCCGGGTCGGGTTCAGGCCCGTTGACCATGTGCCCCCGATACACCGGCAACTCCACCCCGCCCACCACCTCGGTCGGCCGGGAACGCGGCTTGGCGTACTGCCCGGCGAGCCGTCCGACCCGTACGACCGGCTTGTGCGAGGCCATCCTCATGACCCCGGCCAGCATTTCGAGCAGCCCCACTTTGCGGGCGACATCGCCGTGACCGGCCTCGGCCCAGTCCTCGGCGCAGTCGCCGGACTGGATGACCTGCGCCTTCCCGGCCGCGACGGCGGCGAGCCGCGCATGCAGCGCGTCGACGTCACCGGCGGCGACGAGCGGCGGCAGCGAGGCGAGTTCTTCCGTTACGCGCCCGAGTTCCGCGCGGCCGTGCCAGTCCGGCTGCTGCGCCGCCGGAAATGTGCGGAGGTACGTACGTAATGTGCGGACACTGGTCACCTTTTGCTCCCCCAGGGTGCGAGTCCTACCGACCTCGACTCTTGCGGAGCGCGGACGGAAATCCGAAGTCGTTCCGCAGCTATGAGGAATTGAGGCGGATTATCGGCCCGACTTTGACGGAGTTCCCGCTCTTGCGTACGCGCGCGACGGCGTCAGGTCGCCTCCGGCAACCGGGCGCGGGCGTGGGCGATGAGTGCGGCGGCGGCCGGGCTGGTGGGTCCGTCCGTACGCCAGGCGAGGGCGAGGCAGCCGTACGGGCGCGGTCCGACGATCTCGACGACCCGCACGACCGCCGCGTTGGCGCGGGCGAGGGAGGCGGGGATGATCGCCACGCCCAGGCCGCGTCCGGCGAGTTGAGCGAGGACGTGCGGGTCGGCGGCCTCGAAGGCGACGCGCGGACTGAACCCCGCCGAGGCGCACGCGGCCTCGATGGTGGCGCGCAGCCCGGTGCCCGGGGTGAGGCAGATCAGGGCGCGGTCGGCGAGCTCGTCGAGGCCGACGCTCGCGCGCGCGGCGAGCGGATCCTGATGGCTGACGGCCACGACCAGCGGTTCGTTGACGATGTCGTGGAACGTGACGCCGGGCGGCCGGGCGGCTCCGGCCGTCCAGCCTATGACGGCGAGGTCGAGACGCCCGCCGAGCAGAGCCTCCACAAGGTGTTCCGAACTGTCCTCGGTCAGCCCGATCTCCACCCCGGAGTGCGCCTCGTGGAAGGAGGCGAGCAGCCCGGGCAGATCGATGGTGCGGCCCATGGAGACGACGGTGCCGAGGGTGACGCGGCCGCGTACCAGCCCGCTGAGCTCGTCGATCGCCTGCCGCATCCCGCCGACGGGGGTGAGCCGTACCGTACGACTGGACCGGTCGAGGAGGTCGTGCCCCAACTCCTTCTCCAGCTTCCGCACTTGTGCGCTGACGCCGGGCTGGGCGACATGCAGCGCGTCGGCCGCCCTGGTGAAGCTCGCCAAGTCGGCGACGGTGACGAAGTACTTCAGCTGCCGCAGTTCCATAACTGCTGATTATGGTGCGCAGACGATGTAGATGTTGGACTTCTGTATACGTACGGGCGCAGAGTGGACGCACCGAGTCGAGAGGATCGAGATGCCCCAACACCCCGTCGAATCAGGGTCGTTTGTATCGGCTGAGCCCACCCGGGCAGTGGTCGAGGCGTTCTTCGCCCGGCAGCGCGCCGGGGATTCGGCGGGCCTGCTCGGCCTCTTCGCCGACCGCGTCGACTTCCTCGCCCCGGGCGCCCCGAACGCGGCCGATCTGGGCCCGGACGCCGCCCTGTCGGCCGTCTCCCGGTTCTTCGCGACGCTGGACAAGGTGTTCGCGCCGGACGAGGACTTCCTGGTGCTGGGGCAGGACGCGGTGGTCACGGGATTCGCGTGCGGGGGCGCCGGGGACGGGGCCGCGAATCCGATCGCGCTGCGGTTCACGGTGACGGGCGGACGGATCGAGCGCTGCCATCTGACGGAAGTGAGCGCGAAGTCCTGAGCAGATTCCGGTAGGTGAATTCCGCCCTTGGGGAGGGCAGTTGATGCCTATCGAGCGCGTACGTATGCGCATACCGAGGACGTAACCGTACGCGTAAAGGAGCCCGAGTGAATGCCACGAGGCGCGACAGTCGTGCCGCCACTCTCGTCATGGCCTGTGTGGGCGTCTTCGTCGCCTATCTGCCGGTCACCACGGTCTCGGTGAGCCTGCCGACGATCCAGCGCGGACTCGACGCGTCGACGGCCGACCTGTCCTGGGTCACCGACGCCTTCGTCCTGCCGATGGCGGCGCTCATTTTGACGGCGGGTGTCGTCGGCGATGTGTACGGGCGGCGGAAGGTCTTCCAGGCGGGGCTGGTGTTCTGCGCGGTCGGAGCGGCGGTCGCGCTGAGCGCGCACAGTGTCGCGGTCCTGTGGACGGGGCAGGCGCTGGCCGGCGTGGGAGCCGCGGCCCTGTTGCCCGCCACGCTCGGACTGATCAGCCACGCCGTGCCCGACCCGCGTGAGCGGGCGAAGTACGTCAGCATGTGGACGGCGTCCCTGATGGGCGCGCTGGCGGTCGGCCCGATGATCTCCGGCGTGATCCTGGAGCACGCGTCCTGGCGCTGGATCTACCTGGCCCCGGTCCCGGCCTCGCTGCTGACCATGGCGATAGCCGCCCGGCTGGTGGCCGACTCGCGCGCGGCGGGCAGCCGCAGACTCGACTGGCCCGGCCAGCTGACGGCCGCGGTCGCGATCACGGCGTTGGTGTACGGGGTGATCGAGGGCGGGAGTTCGTCGTTCGGCGAGACGAGGGTGGTGGTGGCGCTGGTCCTGGCGGGGCTGGGCTTGATCGCCTTCGTGGTGGTCGAGGGCCGAAGCGACAGCCCGATGCTGGACCTGAAACTGTTCCGCAGTGCGGCGTTCAGCGCGACGGCGCTGGTAGCGATGATCAGCTTCCTGGGCCTGATCGGCTTCATCTTCGTCCTCTCGCTCTTCCTGGGCCAGGTGCAGCAGCTGGGGACGCTGGACGCGGGGTACCGGATGCTGATGTTCACGCTCCCGGCGATGGTGGCGGGCCCGGTGTTCGGCCAGGTGATGCACAGGGTGTCGGCGAGGGTGCTGATCACGGGGGGTCTGCTCCTGGCGACGGCTTCACTGCTGTCCCTGACGTCGATAGACGCGGGGACGTCGTTCGGCGGGCTGGCCTGGCGCCTGATCATGCTCGGGGTGGGCTTCGGGGCGGTGTTCGCGCCGATGACCGCGACGGCGATCAACGCGGTGCCGCAGCAGCTCGCAGGCATGGCGGCGGCCGGCAGCAATGCGTTCCGCCAGGTCGGCGGGGCGCTCGGCCCGGCCCTGATGAGCGCGCTGCTCACGACGAAGGTGACGGCGGCGCTGCCGGGCCGCCTGTCCGATGCGGGTGTGGCGCCCGATGCGCGGCACCGGGTGGTGGCCGCGGTCGACGGCGGCGGCTTCGGCGCGGTCCACACGGTCGACCTGGGCGCGTCCACCCCGCGCATGCTGCACGCGTTCGGCCTGGCCTTCGTCGACGGGATCCACCTGTGCCTGGTGGTGTCGGCGGCGTTCATGCTGCTGGCGGCGGCGGTGAGCGCGGTCCTGCTCCGCACCCCCCGACCCGCCCACCCCGCTCCCCCGCCCTCATCCGCTACCCTGTCCTGGGCTGCCCACAGCGGCGGCCGCACGTAGCCCCGCCTCCGTAGCTCAGGGGATAGAGCACCGCTCTCCTAAAGCGGGTGTCGCAGGTTCGAATCCTGCCGGGGGCACAGGCTTCAGCAGGTGATGTACAGCGAAGGGCCGGACCGGGGCGTGTTCCCGGTCCGGCCCTTCGCCGTGTTCACCATTCACCGGGCAGAGGCCCGCGCGTCGAGCTCGCGCAGGAGTTTCACGTAGCCGTGGCAGCAGTCGACCAGGCGCCGTACGTGTGCGTACTGGCGGGCCGGGTCGGCTTCCCGTATGTCCAGGTCCAGTTGGCGCTTCGCCTCGGTGACGGCGAGGAGGACGCGGCTGCGCGCGGGATCGCCGGGGGGAATCCGCGCCTCGGCGTCCTCCAGGACCGGGAGCAGCAGCATGAGGTAGCCGCGGGCGCGGAGGGTCGACTCTGTCGCGGCGGCCAGGTCGTGCGCGTGGTCCGTCGGCCCGTCGAGGAGGTCTCGGCAGCCCCGCTCGATCGTGTCCAGGTCAGGCCCGCCCGGCCCTGGGCCCCACTCGGTGACGCGGTGGTGCCCGTGGTGGATCACCTCGTCCACGCCTGCCGGTGCGCAGTGGTCCGCGCGGTGGCGGGGCGGGAGCAGCCAGTACACCCCGGGGCGGGCGGTGCGGTGTACGGCGGGGACGCCGAGCCAGGTCGGGTCGGGGCCGAGCAGTGTCGCGTCGGGGGCTCGGTGGTGGGCGCAGCTGCCCGGCGGCACGAGGGCGTAGTACCAGACGCTCGTGTCGTAGGCGTCGTGGATGACGGGTCCGTCCAGTACGCGGGCGAGGTACGCGCCGACGGCGCCCGAGTCGCCGCTCTGCGCGGCCGCGTGGACGATCGCGGCGGAGACGCGGACCGTGTCGAAGGCTCGGCCCGTCGGCAGCATCGCGATGCCACCCCGCTGCCACTCCAGCCACGCCGTCGCAGGTGTGGGGTGCGCGGACGCGAGCCAGTCGGAAGCCGCGCGCCGAGTTTCCACGGCCCCGTTCATACGTCCTGCCCCATGTCGAGACGAGCGGCCAGCCGGACCGCCACGTCGGGGCGCACGCGCCCCAAGGTGACGAGCCCCAGGGATGATCCGTCGTCGGTACCCAGCGACGGGAGAACGATCCCCGCACGGTTCAGCGCTGCCCGTAGCAGCTCGGTTGCCGCGTGAGACTCCGATGCATTGATCTGCATTGCCATGAACCGGAAGGTACGGATGGCGAGTTGATCGACACCACGCGAGTTACTCGAAGTTTCTTGACCACCTGGCGGAGTTGCGCGATGTTATTCACGAAGGCCGAACCAACCGGACCCACGGGGCGTTGGTCTGCATGATGCTTACGGGATCAGTCCTCGACGAAAGGAACTGATCATGGCGCGACGGCTGCGCTTCAACGGCACCGGCAGTGGTGGCGGCTCCTGTCCCGCTGTGCACGAAGACCTGGACACGGGTGAGGTCATCGTGCACGGCCCCCGGCTCACCGACCCCGAGGACATCGCCCAGCTCCAGCACCTGGACGAGGACGAGATCCCGGTCGTGGTGCCGCGCAACACGCTGATCGACTTCGGTCCCAAGGACCGGGACACCGAACCGCGCGTCCTCGGCCCGGACACGTTTGCCCGAATGTTCGAGAACTTCCGGCACAGCGCCTGGCACCTGGAGATGCGCAAGGGCTACGCGTCGGACCAGGCGACCGATACCTACGCCCAATTCGCCCGGGGTGAGACGCCGACATGGGACATGGACTCACCGTGGGCTCGTACGATCGGCGCCAAGACGCGGGATGGCGCGTACGTCGGGCGCGTCCGGATCGTCGACAACCCGCCGACCGAGGGCCAGCTGTACCTGCTGGCGCATGCCGAGCACAACACCGAGCTCGGTGAGGAAGTCCGGAACATGTGGCGCGACGAGGCCAGGCGTGCAGACCTTCCGGACGAGGATTTCTGGATCTTCGACTCCCACATCGTCGCGCTGTGCCTGTTCGATGACGACGACAACCTCACGGGCGCCGAGCTGATCACCGAACCGGCGCGCGTCAACCAGTACAACCGGCTGCGTGACGTGGCGCAGCACTACGCCACCCCGAACAGGCAATTTGTGGCCGAGCTGGCCGCGAAGGAGGAGTAAGCAGGTGAGTACCGGTGAGCACGGACTACCAGAAAGCGCGCGAGGATCTCGGGATCCGGCTCCGGGAACTCCGGTTCACGGCGCCTGAAGGTCGGCTCACCGGTACTCAGCTCGCTGAGCGGCTCGGGTCGGGATGGACCAAGGTCAAGATCAGCAAGCTGGAGAACGGCAAACAGACGGCGACAGCCGAGGACCTGCGGGCCTGGGCGGATGGAACCGGACAGCCCGGCACCTATGAAGAACTGCTCGCCCGGCTGCGGGGGTTCGAGTCGCACATCCGGTCGTGGCGTCGCCAACTCGCCTCGGGACACCGGCCCGTGCAGGACGCCGTCACGGTGGAGCACGAGCGGACACGCGTCCTGACCATCTGGGAGAACGTCCTCGTCCCCGGCATGGTGCAGATCCCCGAGTACGCCCGGCACACCTTCAACCGGCACGCCGACCTGATGCGGTCGCCGCGAGACACCGAGGACGCCGTACGCGCCCGGATCCAGCGGCAGGAAGGGCTGTACCGGCCGGGCCGGAAGTACCGGATCATGATGTGGGAAGGCGCGTTGCGGTCCCTGGTCTGCCCGCCGTCCGTGCTCGCCGCCCAGCTGCACCACCTCTCCGGCGTCATCGGCCTGGACACCGTGGAGCTGGGCATCGTCCCCTTCACGGCGTCGCTGAAGATCTGGCCGGGCAACAGCTTCTGGGTCTACGACGAGCGGCTCGTGGTCGTGGAGGACTGGCACGCCGAGCTGTGGATCGACGACGCCGACAGCGTCGCCACTTATCTCCGGGTATGGCAGACCCTGAGCGAGTCCGCGGTCTACGGGGCCGAGGCTCACCGGGTCGTCGCCGACGCCCGACGCGTGTTGGGCGAACCCTGAGACGACCGGCTTCGCCCCGGCGGGGCCGATCCCTCAATGCGGCCCAATGAGCTCCGACGCCCCCGCCCGCATCCGCAGCGCCACCGCCGACGCCTGTGCCGTGTAGGCCAGGATGCGTTCGCCCTCCGGGTCCAGGGGGGTGCGGGGGCGGAACAGGAGGTGGCCCAGCCACGTCGTGCCCGCCCAGACCGACGCCTGCCAGACTCCGCCGTCCAGGAGGACCGGGGGGCGGGGAGACGGGGCCGGGGCGGGGAGTTGGGGGGCCGGGAAGGCGGACTCGCGGCCTGCCACCACGCCGCCCTGGTGGTCGCGGACGATCGCCTCGCCGTCCAGGAGGATGCCGACCTCGTCCGCCAGCGCCGCCAGGCCCCGGGCGGACAGGGCCAGGCCCAGGATGTGGTCGCGTACCACCTCCAGTCGGCGCTCCGCCTCGATCGTCTCCATCGCCAGCGCGCTGTGCTCCTCCAGCTTGGCCACCTCGGCGTTGTAGAGCTCCACCCACTGGGCCTTGTCGATGGCCACAGCCGCCAGGTCCGTCAGCGAGCCCATCAGGGCTACCTCGGCGGGCTCGAAGGGGCGGACCTCGCGCTGGCCGAGGTAGAGCACGCCGACGCTGCCGCCGTCGTGGTGGAGCGGCAGGGCGAGGACCGAGCGCACGCCCTCGCGGGCCGCCATCGCGTCGAGCGCCGGGTCGTGGTCGATGTCCGGCTCGGTCAGGTAGTCGGACGTCCAGAACGGCGCGCCGGTGGCCCGGACCACCGCGCCGATGCCACGGCCACCCGTCAACTGGATGCCCGTGTGGAAGGAGTTGCAGACTCCGGCCGACGCCCGGACGACCGAATCGCCGTCCTTCGACGTCAGCAGGGTCACCACCGCCACGTCCACGTCCAGGAGTTGGCGGGCCCTCTGTGCCACCACCCTCAGCAGGCCGTCCACATCGCACGCGCCCATCAGGTCGCGCGAGGTCTCGATGAGGGCGGCCAGGTCGAGTTCACGTCGTCGGCGGCCGCTCAGCAGGCCGTGTACGGTGCGGCCCAGCCGTCCCGCCCGATGGATCCGCGCCAGTTCGTCGGCCGACGCACCCCGGTCGTGGACGCGCAGCAGCACCTCGTCGATCTCCTGCAACGGCGCCTGCGCGGCGAGCAGTTCGAGGATCTCCAGCGCTCCGGAGTCGCCCGCTCCCCACCGTGCCGCCGCAGCGGACGTCCTCTTCGCCACGACAGCCTCCCCCCGGGCGCGTCCGCCACCAGCCTTCCGAGCCCTTTCGGACTTTCTGAGTCAAACACATGTGTGGATTGTGTGGAAGAGATGAGTGGGAGGTGTGTACGGCGACTTCAAGCCGTTCCCGGGCCGCCCGGGAACCATCCCGGACGCCCGTCGAGCCGCGCCCTCACCCCCACACCCGTTCCTCAGACTCCTCCGCCAGCGGCGCGTAGTGCTCCGTGAACAGCTTCGCCACCAGCTCGCCCCGGCTCGACACCCGCACCTTCTCGAAGATCGCCTTCACATGGTCGCGGACCGTGTGCGGGGAGAGGAACAGCTTCCCGGCCATCTCCGCCGTGCCCAGGCCCCGCGCGATGTACTGGGTGATCTCCAGTTCGCGGTCGGTCAGTTCGTACGCCTTCACCATCAGCGGGGCGACCTCCGAGATCGACGCGCGCTCGATCACCACCGCCGACACACCCAGTTCGCCGTCCGCGCCGCGCAGGCACGAGGCGTGGCAGACCAGCCAGCGGCCGCCCTTGCTGCGCACCCGGACGCGGGCGCTCCCCTTGTCCCAACCCGCCGCGATCGCCCGCGCCTTGCTCGCCGTGCTGTGCATCCACGCCGGTACGCGGACGCCCAGGGGGGTCGGGGTCGTGGGGCCGGGGACGAGGTCGTCCAGGAGCTCGCGCGCCTCGTCGTTGACGGACAGGAGCTGGCCGCCCGCGTCGAAGAGCAGCAGGCCGGGGCCCGGGCCTCGGCTCGGGGTCGGCTCGGCGGAGGGCTCGGTGAACGAGCGCAGCCGCTTGGCCATCGCCGCCGACAACTCCCGTACGACGAAGGTGTCGTCGGCGCCGAACGCCGGCGCGCCCTGCGCCCGGAACAGGCTGACCTGGCCCCAGGGGTGGCCGCCCACCCGCAGCACCGCGCGCAGCTCGTCGTCCAGGCCGCGCGGCGCGAGGAAGTCGCGGTAGAGCGTGCTGCGGCCGGGCAGCCCGCCGGTCGCCTCGCGCAGCCCGGCCACCGGCACGGTGGCGCGGGCCAGATCGCGGAACAGGTTGATGTTCTCGGTGAGCAGCTCGGACTCCCAGTACACCGAACAGCCCTCGGGCGTCAGGTTCTCCACCCGGATCGGCGAGGTCATCATGCCGGTCACCGGGTCGGTGGCCCGCCACACCGCCGCGTCGTACGGCAGCAGCCGGCGCAGATGGTCGGAGGCCGTGGCGAAGAGCGCGAGGGCGTCCGGGGCCGTGCGGATGTCCGCCAGGAGCGCGTCGATGGCTCGGGCGGTGCTCGCGTTCGCGTTCCTGGGCGCAGTCACGGGACCGGTCACTCCTCGTCGGGTGCGCGACTCGGCACCTACGCGTCTCGTTGCGTGCGAGTCGTCCCTCCATGCTCCCCCACTGCAACCCCCGCGCACACCCCCTCACTTGAGGGGGGTCCCGCCGTGAGGACACCCACATCTCGGGATGGAGGCGGCGGTGCCCCTGCGCCGACGATTTACGCACAGGGTCGCCGTCGGCGGCCCGGGCTCCCCTGCCGACACAGGAGGCTTCTGCCGTGCGATCCGCCGTCCAGCACACCCCGCCCATAGGCGCCGACGAGGCGGCCGGGCTCGCCGCCGCCGTGCGCGGGCCCGTACTGCTGCCCGGGCAGCCGGGCCACGCCGAGGAGAGCGCGGGCTTCAACACGCTCCTTGAGCACCGGCCCGCGCTGATCGTCGGGGCGACGGGAGCGGCGGACGTGGCGGCGGCGGTCCGGTTCGCGGCCGCCCGGAAGCTGCCGGTGGCGGTGCAGGCGACCGGCCACGGCCCGGCCATGGCCGCCGACGGCGCGGTGCTGATCTCCACCCGGCGGATGACCGGGCTGCGCATCGCGCCCGAGCGGGGCAGCGCGCGCATCGAGGCCGGGGTGCGCTGGGAGCAGGTCATCCACGAGGGCGCCGCGTTCGGCCTGGCGCCGCTCAACGGCTCGTCCCCGCTGGTCGGCGCCGTCTCGTACTCCCTCGGCGGCGGCCTCGCCGTGCTGGCCCGCACCTTCGGCTACGCGGCCGACCACATCCGCAGCATCGACGTGGTGACCGCCGACGGCGGGATACGCGTGGTCGACGAGGAGCGCGAGCCCGAGCTGTTCTGGGGGCTGTGCGGCGGCAAGGGCAACTTCGGTGTGGTCACCTCGCTGGAGATCGGCCTGATGCCGGTGCGCAGGCTGTACGGGGGGTGCCTCAGCTTCGACGGGGCGCTGGCCCCGGAGGTGCTGCGCACCTGGCTGGAATGGACCGCCCGGGTGCCGCGCGAGATGACCTCCTCGATAGCCCTGGTCCGCTTCCCGGACGACCCGGCGCTGCCCGATGAGCTGCGCGGGCGCTTCGTCACCCAGGTGCGGATCGCGTTCACCGGCTCGGCCCGGGACGGCGAGCAGTTGGTGTGGACGCTGCGCGAGGCGGGCCCCCGGCTGCTCGACACCGTACGGGAGATGCCGTACACGGAGATCGCCTCGGTGCACGGCGACCCGACCGTTCCGTACGCGTATCACGAACGCACCGCGATGCTCGGCCCGTTGGACCGCGAGGCCGCCGACCGGCTGCTCGCGCACGCGGGTCCCGACTCCGGGTGCACGCTCGGCCTGGTCGAGCTGCGCCACCTCGGCGGCGCGCTCGCGAACCCGGTGCGGCACGACAACGCGGTGGGCAACCGGGACGCCGACTACTGCCTTTTCACCGTCGCCCCCGGCGGCCCCCGGGACATGGGGGCGGGCCCCGACGACCTCCTCGTCGACGCGATGGCGCCGTGGGCCACCGGGGGCAGATACCTCAACTTCCTGGACGCCTCGGCGGGGGCCGACCATGTGCGCAGCGCCTTCACCCCCGACGCGTACGACCGGCTCGCCGCGCTCAAGGAGCGGTACGACCCCGCCAACCTCTTCCGCGTGAACCACAACATCGCCCCCCAGGCACGGCGCAGCGAGGTCCCGGCGTGAACATCAGCGTGATCGGCGCGGGCCCGATGGGCCGGGCCACCGCCCATCTCTTCGCCCGGGCCGGGGAGACCGTGCAGCTCGCCGACCGGTGCGGGGACCGCGCGGTGCGGGCGGCGGCCGACGCGGGCGCGGGCGCCCCGGGCACGGTCGTCGCCCGGGACGTCGCCAGCGCCCTGCGCGCCGAGCTCATCACCCTCGCCGTGGGCGCCGACGACGTGCTCGGCTTCGTCGGTGAGCACCGATCGGCGCTCGCCGGGAAGATCCTCATCGACACCACCAACCCGGTGGAGGCGGCCGGGGCACTGCCGGACCGCACGCCCGCCACCAGCATGACGGAGCTGATCGCCGAGGCCGCGCCGCAGGCGTCCGTGGTCAAGGCGTTCAACACCTCGTGCGCGGCCACCCTGTTCTCCGGCCGGCTCGACGGCGCCCACCTCGACGTGTTCGTGGCGGGCGACGACTACGAGGCCAAGATCCCCGTGATCGAGCTGATCGACCGGGCGGGGCTGCGCGGCCTCGACGCCGGGGACCTGCACAACGCGCGCGTCCTGGAGCAGATGGCGCTGCTGTGCATCGAACTCATCGACCGGCTGGGCCTCGGCCGCAACGCCGGACTCAAGCTCCTGCCCGACGGGTGACCCCACCCGTGTCCCCCTCCCCGTACCCACTCAAGGAGCCACTGTGCGTCTGCGATTACTCGTCCTCGCGGTAGGAAACTTCGCGATGGGCGTCGACACCTTCGTCATCGCGCCCATCCTCGATCCGATGGCCGACGACTTCGGCGTGGCCCGGACCACCGCCGGCTGGCTGATCACCGCGTTCGCCCTGGCGTACGCGATCGGCGGGCCGATGCTGGCCGCCGCGACCGGCCACCGCCCGCCCCGCCAGCTGCTGCTGGGCGCGCTCACCGTCTTCGCCGTCGGCAACGCGCTCACCGCGGTCGCCGAGGGCTATACGTGGGCGATGCTCGGCCGTGTGGTGGCCGGAGCGGGTGCCTCGATGTACACCGCCAACTCCCTTGCCACAGCACGGGCGATGACCCCGCCCGAGCGCAGCGGCCGGGCCACCGCCCTGGTGGTCGGCGGGCTCACCGCGGCCATCGTGCTCGGGCTTCCGCTCGGCGCCTGGCTGGGCGACCAGGCCGGGTGGCGCGCCACGCTGTGGCTGGTGGTGGGTCTCACCGTGGTCGCCACCGTCGGCATCGCGTCGACCATCCCCGACCTGCCGGGCCAGGCCGCGACGACCCTGCGCGCCCGGCTCGCGCCGCTCGGCCAGCCGAAGGTGCTGGTCACCCTGCTCGCCACGCTGCTGTGCCTGAGCACCAGTTGGACCGTCTACAACTACGTGGACCAGGTGATGGACCAGGCGACCGACGGCGACGCGGGCCGCACCTCGCTGATCCTGCTCTGCTTCGGCATCGGCGCGGTCTCGGGCAACCTCCTCACCGGACGCCTGACCGACCGTATCGGCGCGGTACGCACGATCCGGTTCGGGGCTCCGCTGCTGGTGGTGGCCGCCACCCTCACGCCGCTGCTCGCCCGCAACATGGCCGCGGCCTTCGTGCTGGCCGCCGCGTGGGGCGTGTGCCACTGGATGATCAACGTGCCGCAGCAGCTGCGCACGGTCGCCGCAGCACCGCAGTCCGCGCCGATGGTCCTCGGACTGCACCAGAGCACGATCTACATCGGCATCAGCCTCGGCGGTGTCGCGGGCGCCTCCGGCTTCTCGCTCGGCGGTGCGCACGGCGTGGGCTACGCGGCGCTGACCGTCGGTGTGCTCGCCATGGGCATGCTGGCGCTCTCCCTGCGGATCAACAAGCCCGCACCCGCCGAAGCACCGGCCCCGGCAGCACCGCAACCGGGTGCCTCCACCCAGGCTCCAACGACGATCTGAAATCCTGCTGTACGCGCTCCGCCCGGCTACCGCATTGGCCGGGCCGGACCGCCGCACCCGGAGGCCGGCCGCCACGACGGACCGGCTTCTTTTGGGGGGACGAAAAGTGATGGTGCACCGCCGACGTGGGGAGGGGCTCAGCCCAATGCAGTCAGCGCGCGACCAAGAACCGTTCACCTTCCGAATACTGGGGCCGCTCGAAGTCGAGTGCGCGGGCCACAAGGTCCGCCTCGGCGGCTTCCGCCAACAGGCCCTGCTGGCCACGCTGTTACTCGAAGCGGACCGCGTGGTACCGATCGAACGGCTCCTGGAGGCCATCTGGGAGGACACCCCGCCCGCCTCCGCCAAGGGGCAGGTGAGGATCTGCGTCTCCGCCATCCGCCGCCAGTTCGTGGGCGGCGGCATCGGGGACATCATCGAGACCCATCCGGCCGGATACCGCATCCGGCTGCCGCACACCGCACTCGACCTGGCCCGCTTCGAGCACCTCGCGGGCCTCGGCCGCAGGGCCGCCCGGGACGGCCATCCCGAGCAGGCGGTGGACCTGTTCCGCTCGGCGCTCGCACAGTGGAAGGGGCCTGTGGCGGCGGGACTTGAGAGCCGGGTGCTGCGGCAGGCCGCGACGATGCTGCGCGAGGAGCAGCTCTCCGTCCTGGAGGAGTGCGTCGACCTGGAGCTGCAGATGGGCCGCCATCGCAAGGTGGTCGGGGAGCTGTACCGGCAGGTCGCCGAGAACCCGTATCGCGAGCAGATGTGCGCCCAGCTGATGCTGGCGCTGTACCGCTCGGGGCGGCAGGCGGACGCGCTGCGGCAGTTCCGGGAGACCCGCACGCTCCTCTCGGTGGAGCTGGGCATCGACCCGGGGGAATCGCTGCGCGCCCTGGAGCAGGCGATCCTGGTGGAGGATCCGTCCCTGGACGGCCCCCGGCGGCCGGCGGCGCCGGTCCCGGTCCGCCCGTCCTCAGCCGCCTCGCTCTCGCTGGTCCGCCAGCCTTCGCTGCGTACGCTCAAGAGCGCGCGCAGCGAGCAGTCCGGGGCGATCCGCACCCGGCTGAACAGCCTCCAGCAGTCCAACCTCCGCCTCCAGGCGGCGCTGAGGCTGTCCCAGGCCTGATATCCGCTGTCCCGGGCCTGATCACCGCACCTCCGGAGAATGCCCCGTGCCTCAAGGCGCGGGGCATTTCGCATGCGTTCGCGGCACGTTTCGTGTGCGTTATCGCGCCATGCGCATCGCGATATCCGCGTGAAACCTGGCCGATACCGGTCCACGGGAGCGTCTTCGGCGGTGGGGCCGGCACAGCACGGCACGGGGAACCAGGCAACGGCCTCGCCGAATCCGCAGGAAAGGACTGCTTCATGGTTCTCCCGAACGGCGCGGGCGGCGTCCCGCCCGTGGTGCACAAGTACGGCGGCAGCTCGCTCGCCTCGCTGGGGCAGGTCCGTGCGGTGGCCGAGCGCGTAGCGGCCGTATACGGCAGCGGACAGCCGGTGGCCGTCGTCGTCTCCGCCCGGGGCGACATGACCGACCAACTGCTCAGCCTCGCCCACTCGGTGGGGGCGGACGCGGGCGACCGCGAGACCGACCAGCTCCTCGCGACCGGAGAGAGCGCGTCGGCGGCCGTACTCGCCATGGCCCTGCACCGGATCGGCGTCCCGGCCGTCTCCCTCGTCGGCGCGCAGACCGGAATCCTCGCGACCGGCGCGCACGGCCGAGGCGTGATCGTCGCCGTCGACACCGAGGCGATCAACGACGTACTGGACCGGGGCGCGGTGGCGGTGGTCGCCGGGTTCCAGGGGCTGACCGACCGGCGCGATGTCATCACGCTGGGGCGCGGCGGTTCGGACACCACGGCGGTCGCCGTGGCCGCCGAACTCGGCGCCGCCCACTGCGAGATCTACACCGACGTCGACGGTGTCTTCACTGCCGATCCCCGCATCCTGCCCTCCGCTTCGATCCTGCCGGTCGTCGACGTCGGCGTCATGGCCGAGATGTCGTTCGCCGGCGCGCAAGTCATGCACGCACGTGCCGTGGAACTAGCAGCGCTCCGGGGTGTCGACATCCATGTCCGGCACTCCGTACGGACCGGACCCGGAACCGTGATCGCTGCCAGGGAGGAGACGAAAAGCGACATGCTCGAATCACGCACGACCGTCACCGGAGTGGTGCTCGATTCCGACGTGGCCCGGGTGAACCTGCGCTTCGACGCGGGGGACGTGGACGCGGCGGCCGATGTCTTCGCGTTCCTGGCCGAGGAGTCCCTGCCCGTCGACATGGCGGCGCTCTCCGACGAGAGCACCGGGGTCAGCATCGGCATCACCGTGCACACCGACGACGTGAAGCCGCTCCGTGATTTCCTGACCCGTCGCTCCGGACCCCCGGGCCGCCCGCTCGAATGCGACGCGAACATCACCAAGCTGTCCCTCGTCGGTACGGGACTGCTCAGCCGCCCGGACAGCACCGCGCGCCTGCTCACCTGCCTCAAGTCCGCCGCCATTACGCCCAGTTCGGTCTCCGCCTCGCAGATGCGGATCTCGGTGACCGTCCCGGACGACGACGCCGTACGCGCAGCTCAGGTACTGCACGACGAATTCGGTCTCGCCCAGCTCGACGCCGCACCCGGGTGCACCACACCCGTACCGGCCTGACCCCCACAGGGGAGGTTTCGATGATGTTGACCCATTCCTTCGCCCGGAAGCTGCGGCTGCGGCGGCTGCACCGCCACGGCGGCGAGCGGCTGCTGATCGTGCCGCTCGACCACTCGATCACCGACGGCCCGGTGACCGGCGGCAACCGGCTCGACCATCTGGTGGGGCAGCTCGCCGTGAACGGCGTGGACGCCGTGGTGCTGCACAAGGGCAGCCTGCGCTATGTCGACTCGGCCCGCTTCGCCCGTACGTCGCTGATCGTGCATCTCAGTGCCAGCACCGTGCACGCCCCCGACCCGGACGAGAAGTACCTGGTCGCCAGCGTCGAGGAGTGCCTGCGGCTCGGCGCGGACGCGGTCAGCGTGCACGTCAACCTGGGCTCCGCCCAGGAGCGGCAGCAGATCGCGGACCTGGCTGCGGTGGGCGACGCCTGCGACCGCTGGAACGTTCCGCTGCTGGCCATGATGTATCCGCGCGGCCCGAAGATCACCAACCCCCGTGACCCGGCGCTGATCGCGCACGCGGCCTCGCTCGCCGCCGATCTGGGCGCCGACATCGTCAAGACCGTCTGCGCCGAGACCATCGGCGAGATGCGCGACATCACCAGCGCCTCGCCCGTCCCCCTCGTCGTGGTCGGCGGCCCCCGCGAACCCGACGAGAAGCGCGTACTCGCCTATGTGGACGAGGCGCTGCGCGGCGGCGCGTCCGGGGTCGCGATGGGCCGCAACGTCTTCCTCGCGCCGGACCCCGGGGCCATGGCCGCCAAGGTGTCCCGCCTCATCCACCCCGCCGCGCGCCGCGAGGTGCCGGCCGACCACGTACCGGCGCCCAACGCGCCCGCCGATGACCGCACCGCCCCGTTGACCACCGTCTCTTAAGAGGAGTTCTCCCCATGAAGATCAGCTGGCTCGACGCCCGTTCGCTCGGCGACGCCAAGGAGGCCATCCTCCAGGAGGCCCTGCACTACCGGCTCGAAGGCATCGTCGCCGAGGACCCCGCCGACTTCGCCGACCTGCCGCCGACGCTGACCAAGGTGCTGCTGCCGCGCAAGGAGCTGCCCGCCGAGTTCGGCGACGCCTCCGTGGTCATCGTGGACCCGGCCGTGCACGGCGTCACCCCCGCCGAACTCGCCCTGACGTACCCGGACATCGAGTTCGGGCGCTTCGTGGAGATCATCGACGCGCCCACCCTGGAGGACGCCTGCGAGTCGGCGCGCACCGAGAAGTGGAGCGTGCTGCTCTTCCGCGACCCCACCAAGATCCCGCTGGAGATCGTGATCGCGGCCGCCGCGCGCGCCAAGGGCAGCATGATCACGGTGGCCAAGGACGTGGAGGAGGCCGAGATCATCTTCGGTGTCCTGGAGCACGGCTCCGACGGCGTGATGATGGCGCCGGCGTCGGTCGGTGACGCGGCCAAGCTGAAGGCCGCCGCGACCGCCGACGTGCCCGACCTGGACCTCGTCGAGCTCACCGTCGAGAAGACCGAGCACATCGGCATGGGCGAGCGCGCCTGCGTCGACACCTGCACGTACTTCCGCGAGGACGAGGGCATCCTGGTCGGCTCGCACTCCAAGGGCATGATCCTGTGCGTCAGCGAGACGCATCCGCTGCCGTACATGCCGACGCGGCCGTTCCGGGTCAACGCGGGGGCGATCCACTCGTACACGCTGTCCAAGGACGAGCGGACCAACTACCTCAGTGAGTTGAAGGCGGGCAGCAAGGTGCTGGCCGTCGACATCAAGGGTCAGACGCGGCTCGTCACCGTGGGCCGCGTGAAGATCGAGTCCCGGCCGCTGATCTCGATCGACGCGGTTGCCCCCAACGGGCAGCGGGTGAATCTGATTCTTCAGGACGACTGGCATGTACGGGTGCTCGGCCCCGGCGGTGTGGTCCTCAACAGCACCGAGCTCAAGCCCGGTGACACCGTTCTTGGCTTCCTCCCCAGCGAGGACCGGCATGTCGGTTACCCCATCGACGAGTTCTGCCTGGAGAAGTAGCCCGTAGGGCTGCGTAGTTGATCGGCTGCGGGCCGTCTCTGGCTGGTCGCGCAGTTCCCCGCGCCCCTAAGGGCGTCAGGGGCGCGGGCACCCGTACCGCACCGCGGGTGCCCGCGCCCCCCCACCCCCATCTTCGAGAGGTCGCCCTATGCTCAACCGTCGCGATGTCATCAAGCGCGGCGCCGTCGCCGCCACCGTTGTCACCGGGCTCTCCGGGGCCGCCGGGATCGCCGTGTACGGGACGGGGTCCGGCGATGCCGTCGCCGCCGCGCCCGTCGCCCACGGTGACGACCACACCGAGACCTACAAGGGCCGCACCATCCGGGTCACCCGGATGGGCAACGACCACGCCGTGTCCATAGACGGCAGGCCGCTTTCCCTGATGAAGCTCGGGGAGGGCGCCTATCTGAGTGCCCTGTGCCACTACGAGGTCGCCAAGACGCCGCTGCACGCCGCGCGGGCCGCCGTGGACGAGTTGCACGGCGCCAACCTCGTACCGCTCGGCGACGCCGCCTCCCACCACTCCATGTGATCCCGCGAGATTGAGGAACAAGGCCATGACGCACGTCCGCAGGAACCACCTGGACCTGTCGCGCAGCGAGCGGCGGCGGTTCATCAAGGCCGTCCTGGAGATCAAGCGGCGCGGGATCTACGACAGGTTCGTCAAGCTGCACGTCGACGTGAACTCGCAGGACTACCTGGACAAGGACACCGGCAAGCGGGTCGGGCACATCAACCCCGGCTTCTTCCCCTGGCACCGCCAGTACCTGATGGAGTTCGAGAAGGAGCTGCGCCGGGTCGACCCGTCGGTGACCCTGCCGTACTGGGACTGGACCATGGACCAGTCCAAGGACTCGCCGCTGTGGCAGGACGACTTCATGGGCGGTGACGGGCGTCCGGACGACGGCATGGTGATGACCGGCCCGTTCGCCTACCCCAACGGGTGGGAGCTGAAGGTCAACGTGCAGCCCGAGGGCCCCGAGAGCCCGGCGCTGAACGGCCACTACACCGTGGACGACCGCAAGTTCCTGATCCGCCGCATCGGTCAGAAGCTGCCCTCGCTGCCCTCGCCCCAGCAGTTGCAGCAGACCATGGACCTGCCGGTCTACGACTGCCCGCCGTGGAACTACACCTCCGGCAGCACACCCCCGTACAACAGCTTCAGAAACCACCTTGAGGGCTACACCAACTTCGCCTGGGAGCCCCCGGCCGGGAAGCTGCACGGCGCCGGGCACCAGTGGGTGGGCGGGCACATGATGTACATCTCCTCGCCCAACGACCCGGTGTTCTTCCTGCACCACTGCTTCATCGACAAGATCTGGGGCGACTGGCAGGAGCAGCACCCGGACGTGCCGCACTACCTGCCGCAGGAGCCGACCCCCGAGGTCGCCGACCCGAGCACCCCGCTCTACCCCTGGCACACCAAGACGGTCGCCGAGGTCATCGACCACCGCCGTTTCTACACGTACGCCTGACGGCGAGAGAGGGGTCCCAGACATGTGCGGCATCGCAGGGTGGGTCGGCTACTCCCACGACGTGAGCGAGCACCAGGACAGCGCCCGGGCCATGACCGCCACCATGGTCTGCCGAGGGCCCGACGCGGGCGGGGTGTGGACCGACCGGCACGCGGCGCTCGGCCACCGCCGCCTGGCCGTCATCGACATCGAGGGCGGCCGCCAGCCGATGACCTCCGGGGAGAGCGGCACCCCGCAGGCGGTCATCACCTACAGCGGCGAGGTCTACAACTTCCCCGAATTACGGCAGGAGTTGACCTCCCGGGGCCACCGCTTCCGCACCGCCAGCGACACCGAGGTGGTGCTGCGGGCCTATCTGGAGTGGGGCGAGTCGTTCGCCGAGCGCCTGAACGGCATGTTCGCGTTCGCCATCTGGGACACCCGCACCGAGGAACTGCTGCTCGTACGCGACCGGATGGGCGTCAAACCGCTCCTGTACTACCCGACCGACGACGGCGTGCTCTTCGGCTCCGAGCCCAAGGCGATCCTCGCGCATCCGCTCGCCGAGGCGGTCGTCGACGCCGAGGGTCTGCGCGAGGTGTTCGGGCTGACGATGACTCCTGAACACGCCGTGTTCCGGGGCATGTACGAGGTGCGGCCCGGCACCATGGTGCGCATATCCCGGCGCGGGGTGCAGAAGATCCGGTACTGGCAGCTGGAGTCGCGCCCGCACACCGACGACCTCGACACCACCGTCGGGCATGTGCGCGAGCTGCTCGACGACATCGTGCGCCGCCAGCTGGTCTCCGACGTACCGCTGTGCTCGCTGCTCTCCGGCGGGCTGGACTCCAGTGCGGTCACCGCGCTCGCCGCCCGCGCACTCGCCCCCGAGGGCAAGCGGATCCGCACCTTCTCCGTCGACTTCACCGGCCACGCCGAGCGGTTCGAGGCCAACGCGGTGTGGGAGGCGCCGGACGCGCCCTTCGTACGGGAGGCCGTCGCGCACATCGGCACCGACCACGAGGACATCGTCCTCGACAACGCCGAACTGCTCAGCCCGAAGGTGCGTGCCTCCGTGCTGCGCGCGCTCGACCTGCCGACCGTCACCGGCGACATGGAGTACTCGCTCTACCTCCTCTTCCAGGCCGTCCGGGCCCGCTCGACGGTCGCCCTGTCCGGGGAGTCCGCCGATGAACTCTTCGGCGGCTACAGCCACTTCCACGACCCGGAGGCCGTCTCGGCGGCCACCTTCCCCTGGCATCTGCCCTACCGCCGGGCCGGCGGACAGGACGCGCTGCGCACCACGGGCCTGTGGGACCGGCTCGACCTCGGCGCCTACATCGACCAGCGCTACAAGGAAGCCCTGGCCGACGTCCCGGCGCTCCCGGGCGAGAGCCCGCAGGAAGCACGGATGCGGGAGATCAGCCATCTGCATCTGACCCGCTTCGTCAACTTCCTGCTCGACCGCAAGGACCGGATCAGCATGGCGGTGGGCCTGGAGGTCCGGGTGCCGTTCTGCGACCACCGCCTGGTCGAGTACGTCTTCAACACCCCGTGGGCGATGAAGACGTTCGACGGCCGCGAGAAGAGCCTGCTGCGCGCGGCGACGCAGGACGTGCTGCCCGCCTCGATCGTGCAGCGCAAGAAGAGCCCGTACCCGTCCACCCAGGACATCGAGTACGAGCGCGCCCTGCGCGGGCGGATCGCGGACCTGGCGGCGGGCGACTCGCCCGTCCTGGACCTCGTCGACCCGGCCGGGCTGCGCCGCCTCCTGGAGAAGCCCGAGGGCTCGTACTCGATCGGCGGCCCCTACAGCGGGCGCGCCGTGATGGAGCGCATGGTCGACCTCGACACCTGGATCCGCGACTACGGCATCCGGTTCGTGCCCGAGGGCGGCTGAGGTGGCGAATCCCGCGATACGGCGGAGAACCGTGCTCGCCGCCACGGCGGGCGCGGCCCTCGTCGGAACCCGGACGGCCGCCGCGAACGCTCCGAGCCCGGTGGTGGCGCACACCTCCGCCGGGCCGGTGGCCGGGGCGCGGACCGGCGAGACGGTGGCCTTCCGGGGGGTGCCCTACGCGCGCCCCCCGGTGGGGCCGCTCAGATTCGCCTCGCCCCGGCCGCCGCAGCCGTGGCGGCAGGTGCGCGACGCCACCCGGTTCGCGCCCGCGTTCACCCAGGTCCTCGACCCGGACAGCCGCGAGGACGCGCTCTACGCCAACGTCTGGACCCCCGACACCCACGGCCGCCGACCGGTCCTGGTCTACATCCACGGCGGCGGCTGGCAGGTCGGCGCGGGCAGTTTGCCCACGTACGACGGCAGCAGGCTCGCCGCACGCGGCGACCTCGTCGTGGTCACCTTCAACTACCGCCTGGGAGCGTTCGGTTTCGGCTACCACGAGGAGCTGACCGACGACGCCACCGGCGACTGCGCCAACTGGGCCCTCCAGGACCAGGCGGCCCTGCTGCGCTGGGTGCGCGAGAACGCCGAGGCGTTCGGCGGCGACCCGCACAACATCACCCTCAGCGGCACCTCGGCGGGCGGCGCCTCGGCCTGGCAGCTGGCGCTGCGCGCGGACGTACGGAACATCGTGCGGCGGATCGTCCCGATCAGCGCCTGCCACGTCTGGGAGCCCGCCACCTCGCTGACCGTCCCGGACGCGCGTCGGGCGTACGAGGAGCTGGCGGCCCGACTGGGCACTTCCGTACGGGGATTGCGCACGGTCCCCGCCGACGCGCTCCGTGCCGCCTGGAGCGCGCTCTTCGCGGGCGGCCCGGCCGGACGCGTACTGGGCAGCGGGCGCGAGTACCGGGGCCCGGTCGTCGACGGGCGCTGGATGCACGGCTTCGACCATCAACTCCCCACACCCGCGCTGCCGGTGCTCTCCATCCACACCCGCACGGAAGGCTCCTTCTACACCGGCCCCGGCTCGCCGATCCCCACCCCGGCGCCGACCGACGACGCCTCCTTGCGCGAGGCCGTGCGCGGAGTGCTGCTCAAGGGCGCTTCGGAGGTGCCGGACTCGCTGGTGGACGGGTGCCTCGACGCGTACCGGGCGGCGGCGCTCGCGGACGGACTGCCGCTGGATCCCGTGTCGTTGTGGACCGACGTGTGGGGCGACGGGCTTTTCCGGTACCTGGACATCCGCTTCGCCGAGCGGCATGCCCGTGCGGGGTCGGCGCCCGGGTATCTGATGGAGTTCGCGCACCCGGCCCGGGCGCCCTGGTTCGGCACCCCGCACGAGCACACCTCGCCGTTCCTGTTCGGCACGTACGGGATCGCCGACAACGCCCCCGAGTGCGGGGACGGGCTCGGTGAACGCGGGGTCAGCAACGCGTTCATGGACGCGGTGGCGTCCTTCGCCCGCACGGGGGACCCGGGTTGGCCGGTGTTCTCGCCGGACCGGCCGAGCACGCTGATCCTGGGCGAGCCGACCGGGCCCCGTGTCGCGCACCCCACCAAGTCCCGCCAGCTCCGCTTCTGGGACGACAGCGGCTGGACGCCGCGCGTCGTCTGAGCAGCGGCGCCGCCTACCCGGCGGCACCCGAGGGAGTCGTCGCCCCCCGCAGCGACGACTCCCTCGGCATGAGCCGTGCCGGAATCATCTGCTCCCGTTCATCGGCCGCGCCCTCGACCAGGTCCACCAGGGCCGACACCGCCGCCCGCGCCGTGCGGTGCGGGGCGAGCGACACGGTGGAGACGGGCGGGGCGGTCGTCCCGTACGCCGGGTCCTCGCTGGCGCACACCACGAGCAGGTCGCGCGGCACCTTGAGGCCGCAGCGCACCGCCGAGGCCAACACCCGGTGCCCGCACGGGTCGTAGAGCCCGTACACCGCGTCCGGGGGGTCCTTTTTGGTGCCGAGTAGCGCGTCCAGGGTGCGGCCCGACCTGTCCGCGAAGTCCAGCGGCACCACCCGGGGCGGGTTGCCGTGCGCCGCGCACCACTCCTCGTACGCCGCGAGGCAGCTGCGTGTGTAGTGCTCCTCGCCGGGGCCCGCGATCAGCGCGATCCGGCGGGCGCCGCGCGAGGCGAGATGGTCCAGGACCTCGTACGTGGTGGCCCGGTGGTCGTTGTCCACCCACGCCTCACGCGCGCCCAGCCGATCCGGGCGGCCGTCGAAGACCAGCGGCAGCCCCCGCTCGCGCAGCACGCGCACGACGGGGTCGTCGGCCGGGCTGTCCAGGAGCACCACCCCGGCCACCGGCACGGTCCGCCACAGCGCCTCGGCGGGCCCGGCGGGCAGCGCGATCAGGGCGTATCCGCGCCGGTGGGCGGCGGCGGTCGCGGCGCTGATCGCGCGGGCGTAGAACGGGATGCCCGCGAAGTCCCAGGAGAGCGTGCCGTACGTGGTGACGGCGAGGCCGAGGGTACGCGGCGGGGGCTCGCCGTACCCGAGCGCGGCGGCGGTCGCGCGCACCCGCGCACGCGTCGAATCGGCCATGCGGCCGGTGCCGTTCAGGGCGTTGGAGACGGTCGCGGTGGACACCTCGGCCGCGCGGGCCACTTCGGCGAGGGTCACTCGGGGCACGGGCCACAGCGTACGGAATCCGTTGGGGGAAGGGGAGTTCACGGAGGGAATCAGCTGTGCTGGTGCGCTGGTGGTTAAGGGGTTAATCGCGAAGGGTCGGGTCCCATCCGCAGGGGTCGGGGCGGGCAGCGCCCCCCTCATCGGCCCTCACCACCTGTCCTCACCCCCAGGAGCAGCCATGCGTAGCAGCAGTTCCCAGCCCTCCCGCCGCCGGGTCCTCGCGACCGCCCTGGGTGCGGCCGCGGCGTCCACCGTCTCTACCGCCTCCCCCGCTTCCGCCGCCTCCTCGAAGCGGCGCTCGGCCGCGCTCGTCGTGCACCACGCGCGCGTGCTCACCGGCGAGGCGCACGCGCCCATCCAGCAGGCCGTCGCCGTCGGGCGGGACGGTACGGTGCTCGCGACCGGCACCGACGCGGCGCTGAAGCGCTTCATCGGGCGGGACACCGAGCTGGTCGACGCGCGCGGGGCGACCGTCATGAGCGGCATCCACGACGGCCACGCCCATCCGCTGAACGCGGGCGAGCGCAGCCTCCACCCGTCGCTGGACGGCGCGACTCTGACCGTCCCCCAACTCCAGGACCGGATACGGGAGTTCCTGGCCGCAGACACCTCCCACGAGCCCGACGGCTGGCTGGTCGTCGAGGACTGGAACCCGGTGGGGCTGCTCCCCGCCGGGACCGTCCCGCACCACCGGATGCTCGACGCGCTCCCCACCCGCCGCCCCATCGCCCTCATCGGCGACGACGGGCACAACGCCTGGGCCAACCAGCGCGCCCTCGACCTCGCCGGGATCACCGCTGCCACCCCCGACCCGTCCGGCGGCCACATCGTGCGCGACCCCGACGGCACACCGGGCGGCCTCCTGAAGGACACCGCGCAGGACCTCCTGACCAGAGTCATCCCGCCGCCCACCCGGGCCCAGCTCGTGGACGCCTGCGCCAAGGTGCTCGCGCAGGCGGCGGCGTCGGGCATCACCACGTTCATGGACGCGTCGGTGGAGACCCATCAGCTCGACACGTACGCCGCGCTCGCCGCCGCCGGGCGGCTGCCGCAGCGGATCGTGCCCGCGCTCCTGATCGGCCCGGACCTGGCCAAGGACCCGGCGGGGGCGCTGCGTCACCTGCGCGAGCTGCGGACGCGGTACGGGCAGGTGCCCGGGCTGCGGTTCGGCACGGCCAAGGTGTTCCTGGACGGGGTGATCGAGTACCCGTCGCAGACGGCGGCACTGCTGTCGCCGTACCTGGACGCGGAGGGCCGGCCGACGGACCACCGGGGCGACCTGTACGTCTCCGCCGCCGACTACGGCCGCCTCGCGACCGTCCTCGACCGGGCCGACTGGCAGCTGCACGCGCACGCGATCGGGGACCGGGCGGTGCGGACGGCGCTCGACGGTTACGAGGCGGCGGTGCGGGCGAACGGGCTTCGCGGCAACCGCCACACCATCGCGCACCTCCAGCTCGTGGACCCCGCCGACTACCGGCGGTTCGCGCCACTGGGCGTGGTCGCGTGCATGCAGCTCCAGTGGGCGATGCGGGACATCTGGACGATGGAGGCGCTGCTGCCGTACATCGGGGCGGCGCGGCATCGTCTGCTGTACCCCGCGCGCAGCCTGGAGCGCCACGGGGCGCTGCTCTCCGGTGGCTCGGACTGGCCGGTCGACCCGCTCCAGACCTGGAACCAGGTCCGTACGGCGGTCGATCGGGAGGGGGCGGAGGCGAGTGAGGGGGCGCTGTATCCGGAGCTGGAGGGTCTGACGCGCGCGTCGTCGCTGCGGATGCATACGGCCGGGACGGCGTATCAGCTCCACATGGAGCGGTTGAGTGGGCGGCTGCTGGCGGGGATGGCGGCGGATCTGGTGGTGCTTGACCGGGATGTGGTGCGGGTGCCGGTCCCGGAGGTGTCGGGGGTGGGGGTTCGCTTGACGCTGGTGGGGGGTCGGGTGGTGCACGAGGGCGGGTCCCCGGCCGCGTCCCCGTCGTCCCTGGCCCGCCCGTCATCCCTGGCCCGGGTACATGGCGGGCGCCATGGAGCTTGCGGCTGCGGCTGAACCTGCGGGCCGGTCGCCGCCTGCGGCGGGCGTTTCCCCACCCCGCCCCTTCCCGAAAGCCTCCGGCGGATGTCGTTCGTCTGAGCGCCGGTGGGGGCTTGTCGCGCAGTTCCCCGCGCCCCTAGGAGGGCCCGAAGGGCCCATCAGGGGCGCGGGGCTGTATCGATTTGCGGCTCCGCCGCGTGGGCGCGAGCAACCCAGCACGATCCGCAGACGACCAGATCCCTCGGAGAGTTTCGGGAAGGGGCGGGGTGGGGGCCACTCAGTGGTGGGGGCGCAGCTCCGCCGGGCAGGCCGTGCCTCGGCGGAGGCTGTACGGGGCGGCCAGGCGGTACGTGCCCGCCTTCGGGGCGAGGAGCTCCGTCCACTCGTCCCCCGCCGCATCCTCCGGCGCCTTCCACAGGCACCCGTTGGGGTTGTCGTACGTCTTGGGGACGCCGTGCGCGCGACGCTTGGACGCGGCCGTCTCCTGCGGGGGCTCCACGCCCTTCCCCTTCTCGTCGACCAGTTTCAGCCACGGCGAGTACGGGATACGGATGAGGATCCGGCCGGGGGACTTCACGATCACCGTGAGCTCGCCCTCGTCCGCGCGCTGCACGACGGCGGGCGGGTCGGCGAGCGGGGTCGGGTCGGTGACCGCGAACAGGCGCCAGTTGGGGTTGCGCCACAGCTCCTTGAGGTACGGCTGGCCGTCCTTGAGGAGCTTGGCCTCCATCTCGTCGCCCTTGCCGTCCGGCGGGCCCATCGGCAGCACCACGTACCGGACGGCCCAGCGGTCCAGCCAGCCCCGGTAGCTCGCCGAGTTCAGCGTGTCGTCGTAGAAGAGCGGGTTGCGCTCCATGTCGGCCTGGCGGTTCCAGCCGCGGGCGAGGTTGACGTACGGGGAGAGCGCCGAGGCCTCGCGGTGGCTGGAGGCGGGCACGACCTCGACGCGGCCGCGCTCGGCGCCGACCTCCTGGAGCTGGTCGACGAGCGGCGCGAGCTCGCGCGCCCAGGACGCGGCCGGCAGGGTGCGGACGATGTCGTCGACGGCCTTGAAGCCGATCCAGAAGTTCATCCCGGCGAAGGCGATGACCAGGACGTACCACTTGCGCGAGCGCGGCACCACGTACGGCAGGGCGGCCAGGAACATGACGCCCGCGAAGAGCATCGCGAGCCGGGTCACATTGGACCCGATCTGCGAGTCGATCAGCCAGGTCAGCAGCGTGCCGATGCCGTAGACGGCGGCGCCGGTGCGGACCGTCTTCCACTCCTTGGGCACGATGACCAGCACGATCACCGCGAACAGGAACGGCAGCGAGGTGCTGGCCAGCGACATCGGCTGGGTGCCCGAGAACGGGAACAGCCACGCGGAGAGCGCCACCACGATGACCGGCGGCACACCCAGGGCGTACGCGCCCGGGCGACGCCCGTTCAGGAACAGCGCGGCCGCGACCACACCGAGGAAGAGCCCGGCGACCGGGCTGCTGGCGGTCGCGAGGCCCGCCAGGGGGGCTGCGACCGCGCCCTTGGCCCAGCGCTCGGTGCGCCACTTGTGCGGCCAGCAGAAGACCGCCGCGACCGCGCCGAGCGCGAACATCGTGCCGAGCCCGAAGGTGACCCGGCCCGACGTGGCGTTGCACAGGAAGGCGAAGAGCGCCGCGAAGGCGCACGGCAGCGGATTGCGCACCGCCCGCACCCGCACCAGGATCAGCGTGGTCAGCGCCATCGACACGGTCCCGGCGATCATCATCGTCGTCCGGACGCCGAGCACCGACATCAGATACGGCGACACCACGCTGTACGAGACGGGGTGCATCCCGCCGTACCAGGCCAGGTTGTACGCGGACGCCGGGTGGCGGCCGACGAACTCGGCCCAGGCGTCCTGGGCCGCGAGGTCACCGCCGCTGTTGGCGAAGAACAGGAACCACAGGACGTGCCCGACGGCGGCGACCGCGGTCATCGACCAGACGGGATGCTTCAGCATCAGCGCACGTACCCGGCACAGCAGCCTGCGGTCCGCCTCGGGGGCGTCCTCGTCCACGCGCGTGTCCAGGCCGCTGTCGGTGCTCACGTCCCGGTCCTCGTTCGTGTCCTGTATTCGCCCCTCCGGTTCGGCGGGGCTGCTGCCGTCGGCGCGCGCGGGCGTCGGCTCAGCGGTGGTCACTGCGGCTCTCCCGCCTCACACTGTCACGTTCATGGGACGTCTCTCGCCCCGTCGCTCATAGGGACGCCGCCCCGCGTCCTCCAGTTGACCGAAGCTAGCACGAGGGCGCCACCGGAGACCGGGGCGCCCTTGTGCTCAGCCGCTGTCGATCAGCCCAGACGAGTGAGCTTCGACCCGAATCCGGGCTCGGCGAGCGCCTTCTGGAGGGCCACCGGCGCGGAGACCTGGCCGGCGCCGGAGCCCACGGTCAGCTTGCCGATCACCGTGCCCGCCTTCGCGGAGTGCGGCACCTTCGCGTCGGTCGCCGTCAGCGCGATCGTGGTCTTCAGACCCGGCCACCCGACGACGGTCAGGTCCTTGGTGGCGACGACCGGGGTCTTGCCGCCGAGCCCGTCGTCCACGTATCCGACGACCGTGTCCTTCTTGATCACCGTCGCCGAGGTGAGGCTCTTGCGGGTGTCGATCAGCACGTCCTTGCTCACCTTGTTCACGGTGTCGAGGATCGAGATGCCCTTGTGCTGGCCGAAGACCGCGCCGACGATCGTCTGCTTGGTCCCGCCGACGTCCTTGGTCGCCGCGAAGAGCAGGTTGCCGCCCGCCTTGGTGGTGGAACCGGTCTTGATGCCGATCGCGCCGTTGTAGGGGACGAGGGTGTTGTAGTTGCGCCACAGCTTGCCGGACGGGTCGGTCCAAGTCGGCTGCTTGGTGATGTCGACGAGCGCCGGGATCTTCACCAGCTCGGTGGCCAGCTTCACCTGGTCGACCGCCGTGGAGACGGTCGTGGCGTTCAGACCGGACGGGTCGGTGTACGTGGTGTTCGTCATCCCGAGCTCCTTCGCGGTGTCGTTCATCTTCTTGACGAACGCCGCCTCGGAGCCCGCGTCCCAGCGCGCGAGGAGCCGTGCCACGTTGTTCGCGGACGGGATCATGACCGCGCTGAGCGCGTCCTTCTGGGAGAGGTTGTCACCGGCCTTGATGGTGTCCACCGTCGACTCGTCGCCGGTCTTGTTGTAGCCGCCCTCCTTCTCCGCGAGCTTGTCGACGGGGATGGAGGCGCCCTTGGAACCGGGCTTCATCGGGTGGTCGCGCATGATGATGTACGCGGTCATCGACTTGGTGACACTGGCGATCGGGACCGGCTTCTCCTCGCCGAACTGCCCCACCGTGCCGAGCCCCGACACGGTGATCAGGCCCTGCCCCTCGGTGGGCCACGGCAGCCGCGGCGCCGAGCCGTCGAAGGTGTACTGGGCCGCCGAGGTCATCTTCAGCGCCGGGTCCGGCAGCGGGCGTACGAACTGTACGACCGCGAACACGACCAGCAGCAGGATGACCAGCGGGGTCCAGATCTTGAACCGCCGGACCACGGTACGGACCGGGGTCTGCGCCGGGGGCGGCGTGTTCGTCAGCTCGGCGAGCAGATCGAGCGGCGGCTTCGGCGGCAGCGGCTGCTGCCGGGTCCGCTCGGCGGCCTCGGGCAGCGCGGGGGCGGCGTCCGGGACCTGGATGCGGGGCGAGGTGGGGGTCTTCACATACGGGGCGGAGGCGCTGGTGGCCTTCGCCTCACCGTCGGGCTTGACCTCGGTCGCCTTCCCGGCGGGGCGTACGTCGTCGGAGCGCAGCGGCACGAAGGTGCTGGTCTGCTCGGAGTCCGACTCCGGCTTCCCCGTGCCCTTGCCCTTGTCCTTGGACGGCAGCCGGATGGCGGTCGTCGGCTGGTCCACGACGGGGGGCCGGACGGCCTTGAAGACGGCGGTGGGCTGGTCGACGGCGTCGCCGGCCTTGTCCTCGGCCTTGTCGTCGACCTCGCTGCCGGGGGAGAGCTTCGCACCCCAGGAGGCGGCGCGGGCGGGCTTGTCGGCGTCGTCGCCTTCGGCGGCCTTGGGAGCGTCGGCCTTGGGGGCGGGGGCGGGCTTGTCGGCCTTGGGCTCGGCGTCGGCCTTCGGCTTCGCGTCGGCCTTCGGCTCGGCGTCCGGCTTGCTGCCCGACTTGCTGTCGGGCTCGGCCTCGGCGACCGGCTCGGCATCCACGTCCGACTTGCTCTCGGCCTTGCTCCCCGCGTCCGGCTTCGCAGAAGCGACGGGCTCGGCGTCGGCCTCGGGCTTCGCGGCAGCGTCGGGCTTCGCCTCGGCTTCCGGCTTCGGCTCGTCACCAGGCGTGGCCGCGGGCGCGGGCGCGGTCTCGCGTACGTCGTCGGGCCCGGCGGGGCCGGACTCGGACTTCACATCGGCGTCGGCGCTCGGCGTGTCGCCGTCGGCCGGGGCGTCCGCGTCCTCCTCGCCGTCCGTGGCGACCCACGCCGCCACGGCCGCCCGCAGACGCGTGTCGCGGGACTCGGCGTCCTCCTGGCGCGGGGCGCGGAACACGGCGGTCGCCTGGTCCACGGGAGCGGAGGCGGAAGCGGAGCCGCCGTCCTCGGCGCGCTCGGGAGCGGACCCGTTCGCGGACTTCGCCGATCCGTTCACGGACCCGTTCGCGGAACCGTTGGCTCCGGCCTTGCCCGACGCGGACCCGTTGGTGGACCCGTTGGCGGACCCCTCCGCCGGGGAACCGGACGTACGGGTGGGGCCGTCCCCGGCCCCGAACACCGCTACACGCGGATCGCGTTCGCCCGGAGTCGTCTCCCCCGACGACTGCTGCTGCTTCGACCTGTCGGGGGACTCGCCCGCCACCGATGCCTCCTCCCGGCGCCCTTGAGCGCCGTCCGAACCTGTCCGAACCATCTACCAGTGTCCTGTGTGCGGGGTCGACCCCAGTGGCTAGACGAGAACGACATACCTGTCGGTTCCCGTACTTACCGCCCAGGCGCTCTCGACAGATGAATGTGAGAGGGGTCACCCTGTCATTCATCCACGCGGGGAGGCATGGATGGGCAGGAGCCGCAGAACAATTCCGGAGGAGCTTCTGCTGCTCGCTCTGGACCCGGCCACGGGTACCACAGCGCAGCCGCAGTCGCTCGACCTCGGCCTCGCCGGAGCACAGCTAGTAGAGCTGGCTCTGGCAGGACGGATAGCCCCAGACGGGGATCGTATCGCCGTGGTGATGGCACGGCCGACAGGAGATCCGACACTGGACTCCGCACTGGAACTGCTGCGCAGGCGCGGCAGTCCGGTCCGGGCCGTCCACTGGATCGGCGGGCCCCGGCTGGGGCTGCGCCAGACGTATCTCTCGCATCTGGAGAGGTGCGGCATGGTTCATGCCGTGGCCGGCCAGATGTGCGGGGTGCTGCCGACGACTCGCTACCAGGCGACGGACACGGCGATCAGCCGGGAAATCAGGTCCCGGCTGGACAGTGCGATCCGCACCGGCGTACCGCCGGACCCGCGGACCGCGGCGCTTGCCGCACTGGCCCACGCGGTCGGGCTCGGCAAGCACCTGTACCCGGGCAACGAGGGGCGTTCATCCCGCTCCCGGCTCCGGGACTTGATCAGGCACGACCCCATGGGCGGACTCGTGGCGCACGCCGTGATGGACGTCCAGAACGGTGTGGGCGCGGCACCGCGCCGCAACACCAACGGCACCGGCGCAGGACCCACGGCGGGCACCCGCCCGACGGCGACGGCGACGGCACCCGGGGTTCCGATGCAGCCGCGCCGCGGCAGCATGGCCCGCGCCGTGGCCCACTAGCACCACACCCGCTCCACCTGAACGACCCGCACCACCCGTACGACCCGCCGCACCGACGTCCCCCTCACGACCCGGTTCGGGAGCCGCAGCACGGGCGCGCGGGGCCGGCCATCGCCGGTCCCGCGCGCTTTGCGTCTATTCGACGCCCGCCGGTCGCTTTCGGGCGCCCGCTTCGCGTCTTCGGGTGCCACTCGGCGACTTCCGGCACCCGCTTCCCGTACCGAATCGCGAGAAAGAATTCGTACCCCCGGTAGCCAATGCCCCACCGTGTGTGGCCATTTCCCAGCGGGGCCACGAACATTGGTGGCAGTCTGCTGAGCGGAAGAGCAGAGAAAAAGCGAAGTGCCGCAGCCGGAGGTGCAGTTCCCGTGGCGTCCAACGTCAATCCCACCGTCAGGCGACGCCGACTGGGCCAGGAGCTCCGTCGGCTCCGCGAGCTGAAAGGCATGACGGCCGAGGAGGTCGCCGAGCGCCTGCTGGTCTCCCAGTCGAAGATCAGCCGCCTGGAGAACGGCCGCCGTTCCATCAGCCAGCGCGATGTCCGCGATCTGTGCGGGGTGTACGAGGTCGACGACCACCGGATCGTCGACTCGCTGATGCAAATGGCCAAGGACTCCCGGCAGCAGGGCTGGTGGCACGCTTTCGGCGACATCCCGTACAGCGTCTACATCGGCCTGGAGACGGACGCGGCGAGCCTGCGCGTCTACGAGTCGCTGATCGTGCCCGGGCTGCTCCAGACCCGCGAGTACGCGCAGGCGGTGATCGAGGGCATGTGGCCCGAGGCCACCTCCACCGACGTCGACAAACGCATTCAGATCCGGCTCAAACGCCAGGATCGCCTCACCGACCCGGTGAACCCGCTGCGTTTCTGGGCGGTGATCGACGAGGCCCTGCTGCGCCGCGTCGTCGGCAACCGGCAGATCATGACGGCCCAGCTCGAACACCTCGCCCACCTCAGCGAGCAGCCGCACGTCACGCTCCAGGTGCTGCCGTACGACGCCGGGGCGCACCCGGGCATGTACGGCAAGTTCGCGATCCTGGAGTTCCATGACGCGCTCGACGCCAGCGTCGTCTATCTGGAGGGCGTCACCAGCGACCTCTACCTGGAGAAGGCGAACGACGTCCAGAGCTACACGGTCATGTACGAGCATCTGCGGGCCAAAGCGCTCAGCGCCGAGCTGTCCCGGGCGTTCATCCACGAGGTGGCCGACGGCTACCGGGATTGACGCGATATCGGCCCGGGAGACGTCGTCGGCCGCGAGGCGCGCACCCTACACCTACGCGGTCCCAACTAAAAAGACCTCCATGGAATATGCCGCCCGAATGGGTGAACACCCCCTGCCCCAGGTGATGTTGCGGCGTAGCGTCGCACGCACAGTCGCTGGGAACAGCGACAGGGTGCACCACACCCAGACAAACCGGCACAACCATCGGAGTTACCATGCCTGTTCAGCGTGACGCGTTCGCGGAGTGGACCAAATCGTCGTACTCCGCAGTGAACGGCGACTGCGTGGAAGTCAAGACGCAGAACCGCCAGACGCTGTCCGTCCGCGACTCCAAGAACCCCGAGCTCGGGATTCTGGACTTCGCCCCGGAGACCTGGTCGGCCTTCGTCCTCGACATCGGCCGCCCGTAACGCAGTACGGAGCACCACCCGCAGAACCCGCAGTAGTTCAACCCGCGCAAGGCCCTCTCGACTGGTCCGCCGTCCTGGCCGAGGGGGCTGGTTGCTGCCCGGGCCCGTACGCCTCCCCGCGCGGCCCGGTCAGCGCAACCGGTCGACGTACCGATCGGTCCCCGGCACGGTGGGAACGAACGGCGCGACCAACTCGACGCGCCCGAGCCCCGATTCCCCCACTTCGGCGCCGAGCCCAGCGAAGTGCTCCGCCCAGACCTCCCCCGGCTCCCGCTCCAGGAACCACAGCAGCGTGAGCCGGGTGCCGACCCCCTCGACCTGCCTGACGTACGTCATACGGTCGCCGGGCAGCGGGGTGGGCCCGAAGAGCGTCACCATCGCGGCGGGCCCACCGGCGAGCCGCCGGGGCAGATGCCGCGACCGCAGCCACTCGACCAACTCACCGCGCTGCTCCGCTGTTTCGGCGTCGATCACCTCCAACACCAGCCCGGCGTAAGGGTGGTCCAGTGCGTGGTAGTCGCGCGGGCCCGCCGCCCCGTCCCGGTAGACGGTCGCCTCATGGTCCTGGAAGGCGGTGAAGACGTGCGTACGGTCCTGGTAGACGCGGCCGTCCCGGTTGAGCCGCTTGTTGATGCCGACGGTCCACTTCATGTGGTCGTCGTAGCGGCCCTCGGTGATCCAGTACGTGGAGAGATAGCACCCGGCGGTCACCGGCTGGGCGATCGCGGACTTCTCCGGGTAGCGCAGCTCCTGGAGGTCACGGGTGGCGACCCAGCGGCGGCCCGCGTACATCCAGGGCATGGCCATGGCGCCCGCGTAGTAGTGGTCGTCCTCGTACCAGCGGTTGTAGGCGTACTCGTGGCCCGGGTGCGGCTCGACCATGGTGATCAGCGCGTGCCCGGGGTGCACGCCGTAGGGCCCGACGGCCGCGAGCTCGGCGTAGGTGTCGCTCCTGGTCTCCTCGCCCACTGCGTTCCCCTTCCCTCGTGCTGCGGATCGACCTACTCTGACGCCCCGTCAGAAGAACTGCCAGAGCCGGGAGGCACCGGATGTTGCTGGACGGGAAGACGGTCGTCGTGTCCGGGGTCGGCGCGGGGCTCGGCCACCAGGTCGCCGCGACCGTGGTGCGGGACGGCGGCAACGCGGTGCTCGGGGCGCGCACCGAGGCGAACCTGGTGAAGGCGGCCCACGAGATCGACCCCGAGGGCGCGCACACCGCGTACCAACCCACCGACATCACCTCCGAGACCCAGTGCGAGGCGCTGGCGGCGCTCGCGGTGGAACGGTTCGGGCGGATCGACGCGGTGGTCCATGTGGCGGCCTGGGACAGCTACTTCGGCGGAGTCGAGGACGCGGACTTCGCCACGTGGCAGGCCGTCCTGGACGTCAACCTGCTGGGGACGCTTCGTATGACGAGGGCCTGCCTGCCGGCGCTGAAGGAGCGCGGCGGGTCGGTGGTCGTGATCGGCACACAGTCGGCGGTGGCGGCGCCCTCGCAGGTGCGGCAGGCGGCGTACGCGGCGTCGAAGGGTGCGCTGACTTCGGCGATGTACTCGATGGCGCGCGAGTTCGGACCGCACCGGATCCGGGTCAACACGGTGCTGCCGGGCTGGATGTGGGGGCCGCCGGTCCAGGCGTACGTCCAGTTCACGGCGCACACCGAGCAGGTGCCCGAGACCGAGGTGCTCGGCCGGCTCACCGAGCGGATGGCGCTGCCGGACCTGGCGACGGACGGGGACGTGGCCGAGGCCGTGGTGTTCCTGGCCTCCGACCGGGCGAGGGCGATCACCGGGCAGTCGCTGCTGGTGAACGCGGGTGAGTTGATGAGGTAGTCGGCCTTCCCCACTTCCCCGGCCGCATGGGACCCGCATCCCGTGCGGCCGTTCGCTTATTCCTGTTAATGACCCAAGTTCATGTACATAACCATCCTTACTCTTGACCGCGCCGTTGAACGGGCGGTTCAATCCCTGGAAAGTCCCCTCTCCCACACGGGACATCGCCGATCCGGTCGTACTGAGAGAAGAGCACGCACGTACACCTGCGTACATCCGTGTTCACAAGACGGAACTTCGGAGGGGACATGAACAGTCTCGACTGGGCCGTGCTCATCGGCTACTTCGGTGTGATGGTGGCGATCGGCGTCTGGTCGCACAAGCGCGTCGACGACGTCTCCGACTTCTTCACGGCGGGCGGCAGGATGCCGTGGTGGCTGTCGGGCATCTCGCACCATATGTCGGGGTACAGCGCGGTGATGTTCACGGGGTACGCGGGGATCGCGTACCGGTACGGCGTGACGTCCTTCGTCACCTGGTCCTTCCCCATCGCGGTCGGCATCGGCATCGGCGCGAGACTCTTCGCACCCCGGCTCAACCGGCTGCGCTCCAAGCTGCACGTGGCCTCACCGCTCGAATACCTCAAGAACCGCTACAACGTCTCCACGCAGCTGGCGCTCGCCTGGTCCGGGCTGCTGCTCAAGATCGTGGACGTGGGCGCGAAGTGGGCGGCGATCGCCACGCTGCTCTCCGTCTTCACCGGCGTCACCATCACCCAGGGCATCTTCATCACCGGCTGCATCACCGCCGTCTACTGCACGGTCGGCGGACTGTGGGCGGACGCGCTGACCGAACTGGGCCAGTTCGTCATCCAGTTGTGCGCCGGGGTCGCCATGCTGGTCGCGACCATGGGCAAGCTCGGCGGGTTCAGCGCGCTGTGGACGGTGTGGGACAAGCTGCCGAGCGGGCACGCGCACCCGACGGCCGGGCCCTACACCGTCACGTTCCTGCTCGCGTTCCTGTTCATCAAGACGTTCGAGTACAACGGCGGGATGTGGAACCAGGCCCAGCGCTTCATGGCCACCGACTCGGCCCGCTCCGCGACCCGTTCGGCCCGGCTCTCCGCGGTCCTGTGGCTGGTCTGGCCGCTGGTCCTCTTCTTCCCCATGTGGTGCGCCCCGCTCCTGGTGCACGCGAAGAAGCCGGACGCGTCGGACTCGTACGCCCTGATGACCGAGAGCCTGCTGCCACACGGACTGCTCGGCCTGGTGATCGTGGGGTTCTTCTCGCACACGATGGCCATGTGCTCCTCGGACGCGAACGCGATCTCGGCGGTGTTCACACGGGACATCGCGCCCACGCTCTCCCGGCGGGCGCGCGGCTGGGACCCGCGGGCGGGGCTGCTGGCGGCGCGTATCTCGACCCTGGTGTTCCTGGGCCTGTCGATGTCGATCGCCACGCAGGTCAACTCGCCCGCGTTCAAGGACATCATCACGGTCGTCATCAAGTGGGTGGCGGGCCTGATGGGCCCGATCGCGATCCCGTTCATGCTGGGCATGCTGCGTACGTTCCGCAAGTCCGGGCCGACGGCGGCGCTGACCAGCTGGGCGGCGGGTCTGGTGGCGTTCTTCTTCGTCAACTACCACCTGGACGGCTCGGACCGTACGAGTGTGGCGCTGCAGTACCAGGTGTCGGTGCCGCTGGCGATCTCGCTGGTGCTGTACGTCCTGATCGGCCTGGTCAGGCCGGAGGACACACCGGAGCGGGACGCGTTGCTGGCGCGGATCGACTCGGACGGGGACGACGGTCGGGGCTCGGCGGCCGTGGTGCCCGCGCAGGCGGGGGAGGCGAGGGTGCTGGACAGCTGATAGGTCATGCTCTTGGGTAACGGGCCAGCCAGCCGGGGGTGTTGACGGCAGGGCCGTGGAGGGCCGGCCCCTGGGTCATCTCCATGGCGAAGTCGTCGGCGAGTTCGAGGACGGTGGAGCGGCCTTCGAGTTCGGCGAGCCAGCCGGGTGGCAGGGCGGTCTCGCCGTGCTGGGTGCCCAGGAGGGTGCCGCAGAGGGAGCCGGTGGCGTCGGAGGGGCCGTCGTGGTTGACGGCGAGGAGCAGGCCGTGGCGGATGTCCTCGCCGACCAGGGCGCAGTACACGGCGATGGCCAGCGCCTCCTCGGCGAGATGGCCCTCGCCGAGCGTGGCGAGCAGGCCGGGGCTCGGCATGCCCTGGCGTACGGCGCCGAGCGCGTGCTTCAGGGCGTCCGTGACGGGCTGGTGGCCGGGGCGCTGCGCGAGCAGGGCGAGGGTGCGCTGGACGGCCGCGTCCAGGGACTCGCCCCGGGCCAGGCCGTGCACGATGACGGCGTACGCGCCGGCCGAGAGGTACGCGGCGGGGGCGCCGTGGGTCTGGGCGGCGCACTCGACGGCGAGCTGGAGCACGAGCTGCGGCTCCCAGCCGACGAGCAGGCCGAAGGGGCCGGAGCGGGTGAGGGCGGCGGGATCGCGGGCGTCGGGGTTCTTGGGGCGGTCGAGGGTGCCCATCACGTCGTCCCCGAGCCCGACGAGGCAGGGCCGCGCCGGGTCCCTGCGGCTGTACAGCCACTCCTGCGCGGCGAGCCACCCATTGTCCTTGCGCCGCTCGTCCGGCCCCCAGTCGCGCTGGGTGGCGGCCCAGCGGAGGTACGCACGGTGCACATCGGTCGGCGGATGCCAGGCGCCGGTGTCCCGGCGGACCTGGGCGCGGATGAGGCCGTCGACGGTGAAGAGGGTGAGCTGGGTGGAGGCGGTTATTCGGCCTCCGGTGGCCGTGGATGCGGCGGCCGGGTCGGTGGGTGGGCTCGGCGGGGCCACCGGGAGCGGCGGGGGCGCCGGGGTCAGGGTGGTGACGCCCTCGGGGCCGTGGTGGGCGCGTATCGCGTCCAGGGTGAGGTGGGCGACGGGGGCGCCGAGCGCGTCACCGATCGCGCCGCCGAGGAGACTCCCGCGGACCCGGCTGCGGAAGTCCTGCTGCTCGGTGCGGCCCCATATGGACGTGGCCGGTCCAGTGGCTGCTGCGCTCATGGCGCAGCACTGTAATCGACTGGGTGGGGGGCGAATAAGACCGCGATGGTTATGCGAAGTGTCGCCCTTTGAACAACTTTTGTCCCGCACTGACCCACCGTCGCGCGGCTACGCCTCTTTCTCCCCGAGTGCCCTGCGCAGCCAGTCGAGGGAGTTCTGACCCAGTAGTTCGTCGGCCAGGCGGATCGCCGTGGCGGTGACGAGGCGGCCTCGGCTGTTGTCGATCCAGCGCTGGGCGTGCTCGTAGCCCTGGGCCCGGTACTCGATGCCCTGGAGCAGGCATTCCAGCTTGTCGGCGTCGCGGGCGCAGACCGCTTCGGGCGACTCCTTCGCCTCGTACTCGTCGACGAGATCGCGCACCGCCGACGCCAGCACCTCCGGCATACCGGCCGTCTGGTCGGCGGTGACCACCCGGGGATCCGCGGCGCCCGCCGAGTACTTCTTCCCGAGGTGGTTCACGTCACCCGCGCGGGTCTCCTGGGTGTCGTGCCACACCGCGAGGAACGCCGCGCGGGCCGGGTCGGCCCCTTCGAGCTTCGCGATGATCGTGGCGATGAGGGCGGTCCGCCAGGAGTGCTCGGCGACGCTCTCCGGATCGCGGACACCGGCCATCCACCATCCCGTGCGACGCGCCTGCTTGAGCGTGCCCGCCTCGTACAGGAAGTGCGCCACCGCAGACAGACCCTCGGCCACGTCCGTCTCCTCTCACGCCTCGGCGAGGCGGATTGCGTACCGGATGCTCTCCAGCTCTCGACGCGTACGGGCCGACAGCTCTCGGCTATCCAACATCCCTGCGGGGTGAGTCCGTGCTCGGCGTCCCCGCCGTACACCGCACCGCCCGCCCGGGCGCCTATTGGCTGCACCCGCCCCGGCACCCCGAAGACTTCTGCCCGCCCGACGGTGTCGACGAGGTGATCCGCCTCAGGCGCCAACGAGCCACCCCGCCCCTTCGCTGAACCTCCAGGCGTGGGTGGGCTATCGGGGGACCGCCCCCGACCCCGGCCGCCCGCCCAGGGCTTACGGGAACGGGCGGGGCAGGGGGCACTCCCGTAGGGCCGTGCGCAAGCGGTTCGCTCGGGGGGACAGTTCCCCGGGCGGTATGGCCTCGCACAGCGCCAGCTCCCCCACCCCCTCCACTGCCTCCATCAACTCCTCCCACGCCCCGGTGGTACGCACCAGCTCCGACACCAGTTCGTCCGCCCGGGCCCACTCGCCCCGTGCGCACACCGCCACCACCCCGTCGCCCGCCTCCGCCCACGGGGGCGAGGCCATGCCCGCGCGGCTCGACGCCATCGCGTGGTGGTACGCGCCCCGCTCCCCCGGCAAGCGGGTTGCCAAAGCCACTGCCAGCGCGTGGTTGCCCTGGGCGCGGTGGGTGGCGCAGAGGGTTTCGATGCCCTCGGGGGTGCCGGGGTCCGCTGATCGCTCCGCGCGGCCGTCGAGGAGGGCCAGGCAGCGTTCCAGCTCCGCCGCACCGCGATCCATAAACGCCACCACCCCCTCCATCAACCCCGCCCTCAACCACACCCTCGCCCGACTCCCCCGCGCCCACCCCACGTTCGGGTCCAGCTCGATCGCCCGGTCCAGGGCCGTCAGCGCCTCCGCCGGGCGGTCCAGGGCGAGGTGGGTTGCGGCCAGAACCGCCCACATCCCACCCTCCTCCGGGGACAGGCGCACCGCACGGTCCACGTACGAGTACGCCTCCTCCACACGCCCCAGACCCCGCAGCACCTCCCCCAGCGCCCCCACCGCCTGCGCCTCCCCCGGCTCCTCCTCCACCGCCGCCCGGCAGTCCGCGAGCGCGGCCTCGTACCGGCCGGCCCTCCAGTGCGCCTCGCCTCGCAGGAGGCGGATGCCACGGTCGGAGGGGCCTGCCAGCGCCACCGCGCCGTCCAGGTCCGTCAGTTCGCCGGCCCAGTCGCCCGACTGGGCGCGCAGGAACGACCGTTCCACCAGCGGTGACACCGCGCCGGGAGCGATCCGTACCGCCCGGTCCAGGTCCTCCGACGCCTCCTCCGGGCGCCACAGCCTGCGGTTGATCCTGCCTCGCCAGGTCAGCGCGTAGACGTCGTCCCCGCTCAGGCCCACCGCACGGTTCAGGTCCTCCAACGCGCCTTCCGCGTCGCCCAGTTCCGAGCGCACCCTCGCCCTCATGATCAGCGCCCAGGTGTACGACGGCTCCACCTCCAGCGCCCTGTCGTAGTCCGCCAGCGCCTCCGTGTGGCGGCCCAGTTCCTCCAGGCACATCGCGCGGTTGCCCAGCGCCCACGCGTACTGCTCGTCGGCCGCGAGGGCGCGGGTGTACTCGGCCACCGCCTCGCCGTGGCGGCCCGCCGTGCGCAGGATGTCGCCTCGGACACCGACGACCCAGGCGGTGTCCGTGGACAATCGCTCCGCGCGGTCCAGGTCCGCCAGCGCGCCCGCCACATCCGCCAGGCCGTGGCGGACCTGGGCGCGGCGGACCAACGCCCACAGGTAGTCCTGGTTCAGCTCCAGGGCGCGGTTCAGGTCGGCCAGGGCGCCCTCAAGGAGGCCCATCTGGTGGCGGATACGGCCCCGGCTGGCGGGGGCCCAGGCGTCGCCGGGGTCGAGCAGGATCGCGCGGTCGAGGTCGGCCAGCGCCTCCTCGAAACGGCCGAGCCTGCGGTACATGTCGCCCCGGTAGCCGATGTAGTACGCGTCGTCCGGGGCCAGTGCGCAGGCCCGGGCGATGTCGTCGAGCGCGGCCTCCGGGCCGTCGAGGGCGCTGCGCACCACGCTGCGGCCGTAGTGGGCGCGGGCCCGCTCCGGGTCGAGCGCGATCGCCCGGTCGTACTCGTCCAGCGCCTCCTGGTGGGCGCCCGCGTGACGCAGCTCCCGGCCCCGTGCGACATGGGCACTCGCCCGGCCCTCCGGCGAAAGCTTGCCACTGGCGAGCAGAAGGCCCAACATCCGGACGGCGCCCGCCTGTTCGTCATCCAGCGCGGCCAGGCAGTCCGCGCCCCAGCGCCGCAGCAGTTCGGCGTCCGCGTCCTCGCCCGCCTCGGCGAGCGTCCTGGCCCAGCGCCGGGCGACGGCGGACCCGGCGTCGCAGGCGTCCACGCCGTCGCGCAGCACGCGCGCGAGGGCGGCCTGCGGGCGGGCGCACAACAGGTGGTACGACTCCTCAAGGCGCAGCTCGCGCCACTCCTCCTGGCCCCACAGGTGGCGCGCGGGCAGCTCCTCGGCCACTGCCTCCCGGCGCTGGGCGATCGCCTCCGCCAGCCGCTGGTGGCGCTCGCTCCAGCGCTGCGGCGAACCCGTGCGCTGGACGCCGAGCATCGCCGTACGCACCACCGCGTGGTACTGCGCGCGCCCGCCCCGGTCGCTCACGAACGGCAGCGACCACAGCCAGCCGAACAGGCCCGCCGCGTCCGCCTCCACCGCGTCCCGGAAACCGTCCTCGTCGACCGCCGCCCGGAACACGTCCTCGTCGATGCGGCGGGGCAGCGCGCACGCGAGCGCCGCAGCCCGGCGGACCGGATCCGCCTCCCACTTCAGAAAGCGGTCCACGGCCGTGGCACCCGGGGCGCGGGCATCGCCCGGGTTCTCGGCCAGGGTGGAGACCAGGACCGGCAGGCGGCCCGACAGACGCAGCACATCCCGGACGATCTCCTCGTCCAGTACGCCCTTCGTCGCCAGGAGTTGGCGTGCCTCCGCCTCGGTGAACAGGTCCAGCGACAGCTCCGCGACCAGGTCCGCGCTGTCCGCCCAGCACACCGGGTCAAGCCGCCGCTGGCCCGCCAGGACGACGACCACCTGCGCGGGCAGCGCCCCGTACCGCTCGGTGGTGATCAGATCCCGCAGCCAGGTGTCCAGGAAGGGGCCGGTGCGTTCATATGTGTCGAAGAAGAGGGTGATCCAGGGGACCTCGTCCGCGATCCGGCCCAGCTCCGTCACCAGTACGGGAGTGAGCACCTGGAGCGGGTCCAGGACCAGCTGGACGTCCTCCTGTTTACCGAAGCGGGCACTCAGAGCCGCCCTCAACCTGTCAGCGCCCAAAGCCAGTTGGTCCGCGTCCAGGCCACCCGCGACAGCCCCCGCGCCCGGCACCATACCGAGGCCCACCAACCCCGCCTGCGCGGCGAGACGGCGGCCCGGCGAAGGCGAAGGGGGCGGCGGGGGCCCGTCGAGGGCCGCGGACTCCGCCTCGTAACGCCGCTGGCGGTAGGTGGCCAGCAGCCGCTCCAGCGCCTTCAGCGGGCGGTCCTGGCGGGCGAAGTGCGCGCAGATCGCGGCCAGCGTCTCGGGGACGCTGTTGACGGCCTCGTCGGCGTACGCGGTCACCGCGCCCCGCTCGCGCGCGGTGTGCTCCAGTTCGCGTACGAGCGAGGTCTTGCCGACGCCGGCGGCACCGTGGACGTGGAAGACGAACCGGTGCCGCTCGTCGTCCGGCGGGAACTCGAAGTTCTCGCGGAACAGCGCGAGTTCGCCGCGCCGGCCGACGAATCCGGCCCGTCTGCGCCGCCGGATCAGCTCCTGCATCGAGGGTTTGCCTGCCGCCATGGGATCAGTATGCGATCTCCCGGCGCAGGCGACAGCCCTCAGTCCTCCAACACCGGCAGCAGCTCCGGCAGATGCCCGTCGGAGGCGGCCGCCGTGCGCTGCCGCTCCTCGGACACCTCCCCGTACAGCGTGTTGCGCGCCCGCGCCGGGCGGCCCGCGGCCTCCGCGACCGCGATCAGGTCCTGGACGGACTTGTACGAGCCGTAACTGGAGCCCGCCATCCGGGAGATGGTCTCCTCCATCAGCGTGCCGCCCAGGTCGTTGGCGCCCGAGCGCAGCATCTCGGCGGCGCCCTCGGTGCCCAGCTTCACCCAGCTGGTCTGGATGTTGGTGATGTGGGGGTGCAGCAGCAGGCGGGCCATCGCCGTCACCGCTCGGTTGTCGCGGATCGTCGGGCCGGGGCGCGCGATGCCCGCCAGGTACACCGGCGCGTTGGTGTGGATGAACGGCAGCGTCACGAACTCCGTGAAACCGCCCGTCTCCTGCTGGATGCGGGCCAGCGTGCGGAAGTGGCCGAGCCAGTGGCGGGGCTGGTCCACATGGCCGTACATCATCGTGGAGGAGGAGCGGATGCCCAGCTCATGGGCGGTCTTCACCACCTCGATCCAGGTCGCCGTGGGCAGCTTGCCCTTGGTGAGGACCCAGCGGACCTCGTCGTCGAGGATCTCGGCGGCGGTGCCGGGGATCGAGTCGAGGCCCGCCTCCTTCGCCGCGCTCAGCCACTCCCGTATCGACATGCCGGTGCGGGTGGCGCCGTTGACGACCTCCATCGGGGAGAAGGCGTGCACATGCATGCCGGGGACCCGCTCCTTCACCGCGCGCGCGATGTCGAAGTAGGCCGTGCCCGGCAGGTCGGGGTGGATGCCGCCCTGCATGCACACCTCCACCGCGCCCACCTCCCACGCCTGTTCGGCCCGGTCGGCGACCTGCGAGAGGGAGAGGGTGTACGCGTCGGCGTCGGTGCGGCGCTGGGCGAAGGCGCAGAAGCGGCAGCCGGTGTAGCAGACGTTGGTGAAGTTGATGTTCCGGGTGACGATGTACGTGACGTCGTCGCCGACCACATCGCGGCGCAGCTCGTCCGCGATCCGGCAGAGCGCGTCGAGCGCCGGGCCGTCGGCGTGCAGCAGCGCCAGCGCCTCGTCGTCGGTGAGCTTGGTGGGGTCGTCCGCCGCCACGGAAAGCGCCTGGCGTACGTCGGTGTCGATGCGGGACGGGACCATGCCCGGGGCGGCGGCCTCGCGCAGCGCCTCCCAGTCGCCGTACACCTCGTCGAAGTCGTCGCGGCGGTCGTGGGTGCGGCCGGTGGTGTCGATGGTGCGGTGCAGATCGGTGCGGCCGGTCGCGGTGAAGCTCTCGTCGGGCTCCTGCCAGGGCAGACCGCGCACGGGTGCGTCGGGGTTGGCCAGGCCCGTCCCGGGGTCGGCGAGCGCCCGCACGTGCGGCAGCAGCCTCGGGTCCAGCCACGGCTCGCCGCGCTGCACGAACTCCGGGTACACACACAGCCGTTCACGCAGCTCGAAGCCCGCCTCGGCGGAGCGCGCGGCCAGTTCGCCGATGAGCGGCCACGGCTGCTCGGGGTTCACATGGTCGATGGTGACCGGCGAGACACCGCCCCAGTCGTCGATGCCCGCACCGATCAGGCGCGCGTACTCGCCCGCGACCAGGTTGGGCGGCGCCTGGAGGCAGCCGGAGGGGCCCATGATGTGCCGGGCGACGGCGACGGTGGCCACCAGGTCGTCGAGGTCGGCGTCCGGCATGCCGCGCATCGCCGTGTCGGGCTTGGCGCGGAAGTTCTGGATGATGAGTTCCTGGATGCCGTGGTAGGCCCGGGCCACCCGGCGCAGCGCGAACAGCGAGTCGGCGCGCTCCTCGTACGTCTCGCCGATCCCGATGAGCAGCCCGCTGGTGAACGGCACCGACGAGCGGCCCGCGTCCTCCAACACCCGCAGCCGCACGGCCGGTTCCTTGTCCGGGGAGCCGTAGTGCGGGCCGCCCGGCTCGGACCACAGCCGGGTCGCGGTCGTCTCCAGCATCATGCCCATGCTCGGCGCCACCGGCTTGAGGCGCTGGAAGTCGGTCCAGGACATCACCCCGGGGTTGAGGTGCGGCAGCAGGCCGGTCTCCTCCAGGATGCGGATGGACATGGCGCGTACGTAGGCGATCGTGTCGTCGTAGCCGTGCGCGTCCAGCCACTCGCGGGCCTCGGGCCAGCGGTCCTCCGGCTTGTCGCCGAGGGTGATCAGGGCTTCCTTGCAGCCGAGTTCGGCGCCCCGGCGGGCGATGTCCAGGACCTCGTCGGGCGACATGAACATCCCGTGCCCGGCCCGGCGCAGCTTGCCGGGGACGGTGACGAAGGTGCAGTAGTGGCACTTGTCGCGGCACAGCCGGGTGAGCGGGATGAAGACGCTCTTCGAATACGTGATGACCCCCGGCCGGCCCGCCGCCTCAAGACCCGCGTCGCGCACGCGCGCGGCCGAGGCGGTCAGGTCCACCAGGTCCTCGCCGCGCGCCTGGAGGAGCACCGCGGCCTCGGTGACGTCGAGCGCGACGCCGTCGCGGGCACGTTTCAGCGCGCGCCGCATCGCGTTGGCGGTCGGTGCGTCTGCCTGCGGTCGCTGCGCGCTGGAAGTCATTACCCGAGCATACGAGCGGTGCCGCGGCGGCTGCTCGCGGCCCGGACGAGTCGGCGGGGCGCGCAATTCCCGCCAATGTGCCGAATACGGCGGGTCCTGCTGTGTGGCCGCCCCGATACTGAGGGTCGCGCACGCCATGGCGCCCGGGCCCTGAGAACGAAGCACAGTCCACATCCCGCACCTCCGACGAAGTGGGACGGTACCGACGTGACTTCAGAGCAACCAGTGAGCTTGTACCCGGAGCTCGACGAGGCATCGCTCACCCAGTTCGCCGCCGCGCTCAGGAGCGGCGACACCGCGCACCTCTCGCCCGCGCGCGCCGACGAGGTCACCCGCGCGCTCTCGCTGCTCACCTTCGCCCAGGTCCAGGTGCCCGGCGAGGGCGGCGTGAAGCTCGCCGGGGCGCTGTGGCGGCACACCGGCAACAAGCCGCGCCCGGCGATCGTGATGCCCGCGCCGTGGACCGACTTCGGCTGGCTGGTGTACGCGGTGCAGGCCACCAAGTTCGCGCTCAAGGGCTACCACGTCCTCGCGTACACCCCGCGCGGCTTCGGGCTCGCCCAGTTCGGCGGGGCCTCCGGCGGCGAGGTCGAGGTCGCGGGCCCGAAGGACGTGGCCGACGGCCGCGCGGCGCTCACGTATCTGATCGACCAGGTCAAGGGCCCGGTGACGAAGACCGGCTTCCTCGGCGACTCGTACGGCTCGGGCATCAGCCAGCTGGTCGCCGCCCATGACCCGCGCGTCGACGCGGTGGCCGCGCTGAGCACCTGGGGCGATCTGGGCGAGGCGTTCTACGAGAACAGCACCCGCCATGTGGAGTCGGTGCGGCTGCTGCGCCAGGCCGCCCAGCGGGCCCGCCTCAGCAAGCGCACCGAACAGGCCTTCAAGGACGTGCTGGCCGACCAGAACGTCGAGGAGACCCTGGAGTGGGCGCGCGAGCGCTCCCCGTACACCTACGTCGACCGGCTCAACGAGCGCCAGGTGCCGGTCTTCTACGCGAACGCCTGGCACGAGACGCTGTTCCCGGCCAACCAGGTGCTGCGCACCTTCACCGCGCTGACCGGCCCCCGCCGCATCGACCTGTCCATAGGCGACCACTCGGGCCCGGAGATGACCGGCATGCTCGGGCTGCCCAACCGCATCTGGGCCGACGCCCACAGGTGGTTCGACCACCACCTGAACGGCGCGGCCAACGGCATCGGCACCGAGGGCCGGGTGCTCGGCCAGATCATGTGGAACGAGGAGCTGGAGCTCAGGGACGACTGGGACGCGGTCACCGACGTCACCGACCGCCTGTATCTGACGAGCACGGCCGTCAACGGCAACGGCCGGGGCAGGCACGAGAGCGACGGCGGGCTCGCGGAGAAGCCGGAGACCGGCTGGAGCAGCGAGTTCCGCGTCGGCACCGACACTCCGGCCACCGTCGCCGACGAGATCATCAAGACCGGCAACGACGAGATCGCGGGCAACCCGAAGATCTACCCGACCCCAGACATCGACCGGACGGACGCCGCGGTCTGGGTGACCGGCCGCTACCCCTCGGGCGCGCGGCTGCGCGGCATCCCGCGGCTGCACCTCACGTACACCGCGACGCACACCTCGTCGACGTTCGTCGCCCACCTCTTCGACGTCGACCGGGACGGCAACGCGCACATCGTCACGCACGCGCCCTTCACCCGGCTCGACCACACCCCGGGCCGTCCGGTCAGCGTCGACATCGAGTTCCAGGCCACCGGGTACGACGTCCCGGCCGAGCACCGGCTGATGCTGGTCCTGGACACGGTCGACCCGTTCTACGGGGACGCGAACGCCCCCGGCGGCTCGATCACCATCACCTCACCGGCCGACGACCCGTCCCACCTGGACCTTCCGCTCGGCTGAGAAGCGCGGCGGCCCGGCCTCAAGCACCAGAGGCCGGGCCGCCGAAGCCGCTCACAGATACGGCGCGTACTCGTCCATCGCCTTCAGCACGGTCACCTCGTCGGCCGACGGCAGCAGCACCACGATCTCGTCGATGCCCAGCTCCTCGAAGTGGGCGAGCTTGCCGGGGTTCGGGGCCACCGCGTACGGGACGATCGTGAGGTCGCCGGGGTCGCGGCCCGCCGCGTCCCACGCCTGGCGCAGCTGCGGCAGGGACTCGGTGAACCCGGCGCCGCCGATCGGCATCCAGCCGTCCGCGTACTCGGCGATGTGCGCGAAGAGCTTCGGCCCGGGCGAGCCGCCGACCAGCATGCGCGGGGCTCCGCCACGTACGGGCTTCGGGTAGGCGTCGCTGGCCCGCACCGAGCCGAACGCGCCCTGGTACGCGGTCGGCTCCTCGGCCCACAGCGCCCGCATCAGGGCCACCCGTTCCCGTACGAGCTCGCGGCGCGAGGACCACTCGACGCCGTGGTCGGCGGCCTCCTCGCGGTTCCAGCCGTAGCCGATGCCGAGCGTGAGGCGGCCGCCGGAGAGGTGGTCCAGGGTGGCGGCCTGCTTGGCCAGGTCGATCGGGTCGTGCTGGGCGACCAGCGTGACCCCGGTGCCGAGCCCCAGCGTCTCGGTGACGGCGGCCGCCTGGCCGAGCGCGACGAACGGGTCGAGGAGGCGGCCGTACTCGCGCGGCAGCTCGCCGCCGGCCGGGTACGGCGAGATCCGCTCGACGGGGATGTGCGTGTGCTCGGGCAGATAGAGGCCCGCGAAGCCGCGCTCCTCCAGCTCGCGCGCGATCCGTACGGGAGTGATCGTCTCGTCGGTGAGGAAGATCGTGGTGGCGATACGCATGCCTCTTCTTATCCCCGCGCGGTCAAGGGTGCAAGGGAGCCATACGGCCAGTACGGGCCACGAACCGGCCATGAACCGCCACGGGTCGGTCATTCGCCAACCGCCGCACCTTGTACGGGAGTTCACGCGAGCGTACGACTGTGGGCAGGAACTGTCAGGCACCCCTTCCATCCCGCTGGGAGTACCGGGTATGACCGGACCGGAGAACAGACCCGAGAACACGGCCGAATACAGCGCCCACGACAGATCGATCGGACGGCGCGGACTGTTCGTGACGGGAGCGGCCACCGCGCTTACGTTGGGAACCGTGAGCTTCGCGAACGCGGCCCCCGGCGACGGCGGCGGCAGCAGCGGTGGCGGCACGGGCGACCGGACCCGGGTCGTCACGGGCACCCTGCCGCCCGGCGCGCCGGACTTCGTCTACCTCCCGGTGGAGGTCCCGCGCGGGGTGCGCGAGCTGGCGGTCTCGTACACGTACGAGAAGGCCACCGTGCCCGCCGGGACACAGAACAACGCGCTGGACATCGGCGTCTTCGACGAGCGCGGCACCGATCTGGGCGGCCGGGGCTTCCGGGGCTGGTCGGGCGGCGCCCGCACCGAGTTCTTCATCCGGGCGGACGCGGCGACCCCCGGGTACATCCCGGGCCCGGTGCGCGCCGGGACCTGGCACATCGCGCTCGGCCCGTACACGGTCGCGCCGCAGGGCCTGCCGTACAAGGTGACGGTCACGCTGAGGTTCGGCGAGCGCGGCACCACACCGACGCCGGTGTACCCGCCGACGCGGGCCAAGGGCCGGGGCCGGGCCTGGTACCGGGGCGACTGCCACATGCACTCCTGGTACTCCGACGGCAGGCGCACCCCCGCCGAGATCGCGGCGCTCGCGCGCGCGGCGGGCCTGGACTTCATCAACACCTCCGAGCACAACACCCACGCCTCGCACCCGGCGTGGGAGGGCCTGTGGGGCGACGACCTGCTGATCCTCACCGGCGAGGAGATCACCACCCGCAACGGCCACGTGGTGGCACTCGGCACCGATCCGGGCACCTTCATCGACTGGCGCTACCGGGCCCGCGACAACCGTTTCGGCCACTACGCGCGCGAGATCCGCCGCGCGGGCGGCCTGGTCGTCCCCGCCCATCCGCACGCCACCTGCGTCGGCTGCAACTGGAAGTTCGGGTTCGGCGAGGCGGACGCGGTGGAGGTGTGGAACGGCCCGTACACCCCCGACGACGAGGTGACGCTGGCGGAGTGGGACAACACCCTTGCGGTGGCGGCCCGTTCGGGCGGCGCCTGGACCCCCGCGATGGGCAACAGCGACGCCCACCGCGATCCCGACCGCATCGGCGGCCCCCAGACGGTCGTGCTAGCGGACGAGCTGTCCCGGCCAGCGATCCAGGCGGGCCTGAAGGCGGGGCATTCGTACGTGGCCGAGTCGTCGGCGGTGTCGCTGTCCTTCGGCGCGTCGGGCGGACACGGTCAGCACGCGGGCATCGGCGAACGGCTGCGGGCGGAGCGGGACGAGCGGGTGACCGTGCGCCTGGAGGCCACCGGCGCGCCCGGCTGCACGGTCTCCTTCGTGACCGACCAGGGCACCCTGTTCACGACCCCACTGCCGTCGTCCGGAACGGGTTCCGCCGAGTGGCAGACGACACCGTCGTACGCGACGTACGTACGCGCCGAGCTCCGCCACGCCCCACTGGTACCGGGGTTGCCGGGCCCGCTGGCGGCCTTTACGAACCCGGTGTTCCTGGGCGACTAGCCGCCGTACGGCGGATGTTGCAGGTCGTCTGCGGACCGTGCTGGGTTGCTCGCGCAGTTCCCCGCGCCCCTTAGATGGGCCCTTCGGGCCCTCTCTTCAGGGACGCGAGGCTACGCGCTCCGGAGTGGTACCGGACTGTCCGGTGCGTCGAGCCATACCCGTTCGCCGTCGCCGTCCACGGTGAGCCCGAAGCGGGTGAAGCCGGGGCGCCCCTGTTCCTCCCACCATCGGTAGGCGGCTTCCGTCTCGTCCCACAGGTGGCGCGGACCGGACTGGACCACCACGTACTCACTCGCTCCTGGCTCGTAGTCGGCCGACGCCCACGAGCCGGTGTCGGTGCTGTACGTCCACAGTGTGTAAGAGCCGTCGTCGTACCGTTCGGCACGCCAGAACGCCCCGGGGACCTGTAGTCCGATCACGAACTGTTCGAGCCACCCGCCGATATCAGCGGGGGAAAGGGCGGTCGCGGTCCTGGTGCCGTCTGCGGGCCACTGCTGACCCTTGAGATAGGCGTCGAAGGGCGGGCGTACTGTTCGGTGCTGTCGCAGGCGCATGAAGGCACTGGAGCGGGTGAAGGGGCCGCTCGCTGTGCCGTCGTCCGCGACGGTCAGGCGCGCGATGTACTCGCCGCCGTAGTCCGTTCCCCACGGGGTGACGACGATCCCGCCCGGCCGGGTCTGCTCGATCCAGGTTCGGGGCACCTCCCCGACCGAGCATGTAGCGATGACCCGGTCGTACGACGCGCTGGCCACGTAGCCCAACCGGCCGTCACCGACGATGACCAGCGGGGCCAGACCAGCGGCCCGAAGGTTCTCCCCGGCGTTCTTGGCAACGTCTTCGTCGTACTCGACGCTGACCACGTTCCCGCCGCCCAGCCGGGCAGCGAGAAGACCCGCGTTCCAGCCTGTGCCCGTACCGATTTCGAGAACGTGGTGTCCTTCCTGCACGTCCAGGTCAGCGAGCATCGAGAAGACCATGCGCGGCATGGAACTGGAGCTTGTCGGCGTGGCTCCCAGTCCGTCACCGCTGTGCCGTCCGTCGTCCCACTGCGTGGTCAGCGGGATGTCGGAGTACACCGCCTTGAACCACCCGCCGGGGTCCTTGGCCCGGTCCACCAACGCCGCCTGCTCGGTGCCGTCCGCGATGCCCGGCCAGATGCGGTCAGGCACGAACAGCTCACGGGGTACTGCCTCAAATGTCGGCAGCCACTCAGGAGTCAGCGCGCCCGCCTCTACGAGCGCGGAGGCGAGCCCCGAAAGGCCCGCCTCCTCTGTGCGTTCGGTCACGAGTACCTACTTACCCGTTGCGGGGCCGGAACCGTCAGACGTGTTGCCTCCCTCGTCGGAGCCGCCGCCCCCGTGCTTGGCGCCGCTGTTGCTGTCGTCCTGCTGACTTCCACCCTGACCGCTTCCGGAACCGCCGCCGTGCTGTCCACCCATGGGGTGCTCCTCTGTAGTTGGGTTCATGGTCCGTGCAACCCGTCCGGCCGCCACGTCTCACGGGAATGGGAAGGCGCAACAGCCGGACGGGGGCTCGCCCCGACCCCCGGCCGGGACAGGCCCACTGCCACTCGCGCCACACCATCCGTAGCAGGGGGGCGGGTACTGAGCGGACCTCCCCGGGGCCGGGAGCCTATGGGCGCGTGGCCTGTCTGCGTATGCGCTCGGGGGTGGTGGTTATCGCTGTCCCTCCGGCTCGTTCGCCGGGCGGAACGCATCGGTCTCCCACCGCTCCCCGCCGTCCGGCGGTACCAGTGTGACCATGCGCTTGTCGCTGTCCCACGCAATGACCTTCCCGAGCCGCCCGCACGCCGTGTCCATGACGATCACGCCCGGGTTGGGCACCCACCTGGGCGCCGGTACCGCAGCCCACATCAGCGCGACCCCGCCGGACGCGTCCACACCTTCGCCTGCCACACCTCGGCGTCGTTCGGGGACCGCAAGTCAGCCGGGTTCACGGTCCACTCGGCGCCACCGCCGGGCGGCGCGAGGTACGCGGACCCCTCGAACAGTTTGCGTACCTCACCGATCCGGCCGCTCGTCGTGTCCACCGCGTACGTCCCCATGGTGGGGGTCCAGATACCCGCCGAAGTGTCGGCAAGGTCCCGCCTGCGCTGGTGGTCTGCTTTCGTTCTGTGAACCATCTCGGCCCCTGGTCCGCTCGACGCTGGGATACCGAGAAGCTATGGCCGAAGCATCGCCCAATCCACGTGTGCAGCACGGTAGTTGAGGGAGATCACTGCTGGAACCATCACGCTCCGCAGCGCCTAACCGGCGACCCCAAGATGAGTCGCCATGCTCCGCATCTCTTGGGTGAGGGTCCGCTTGCGCGTCTTGAGCAGATCGGCCATGACGTACCGGGCCATCGGCTGATGAGTCAGCCACTCGCCGGACGTACGGCGAAGCTGTGTCAGCTCGTCCATGGCGTCTTGATGCGAGCCCGTCATGGCGTGCGCGCGGGCCACATCGAGCCGGTGGCGACCCCAGTTCGGCGCTGTCGGCCTGCCGTAGTTCCGCAGCGCCTTGCCGCTCAAGATCCCGTCATCGGAGCGCCGGAGAACACCCCGGGCATCACCCACCAGGGACAGGTCCTCAACGGCTTTCAGCTCCGCCGTGACGGGGCCAAAACCGCCCCAGTGCTGGGGGAAACTCTCGTCTTCGGCGTTCAGCGCACTAGAGGCCGTCGCTGCCGTCCTGCGGGCTTCCTGCGCCACGTCCGGCCGGTTGTTCCGCACGGAGGCTGACGCGACCCTGAGCCACAGTTCGCCCCACACAGCGAGGCGGGCAGGGGTCGCCTCTGACATGCGAGGCTCGATGTCCGCCGCCGTCTGCGCCGCCAGCTGCTCTGCTTCATCGAACCTGTCCTGCCTCAGCAACAGCCAGCAGAGCCCCACAACTCCCGTTGCCGCCAACTGGGGTTGGCCGGTCTCACGGGCAAGCCTGATCGCTTCCACCAATGCGAAATAGCCCATGTCGTACTGCCGTACCTGTGTCAGGTACTTGCCGGTGAGCAGTAGTGCGTGACAGCGGGCGATCACCGCGTGTTGCTGCTCCTCGCCGTCCAGGGCAGACACGGCAGCCTCGGAGGTGCGTAGTAGCAACGGGAGACGCTTCGCAACCGCCCCGTACTGGTCCGCCCAGTAGAGTGCGTGGCCCTCCTGTACGCCCCTGCGGAGCGCCGACGGCTCCCCGGCTTCTTCGGGGACGGAGAGGGGAGCAGAGAGCCCTACAGCGGGCATCAGAGCCCGTCGCAGCTCCGCTAGGTAGCGCCGGTTCGCTTCATCTTCTGGGCCGAGCACGGACCTTGGCGCCTCGGTAGCGAACAACGCCGATGTGGAGACCCCCAGCGCACGGGCCAGAGCTGCAAGAGTCTCCATACTGCCGTGCCCGCCTTGCTCGACCTTTCGAACGGTGCTCAGTGACAGGTCGGAAGCTTCGGCCAGACCTTCCTGGCTCAGCCCGGCCGTGCGGCGGTACTTCCTGACGTTGTCGGCCAATCCTGTGGACATGGGATCACCCTTCCGCTCATGCCCAGCGTATGCCCGGCCACGGGCCCCGGACACGCCCGCTTCCGCTCCGCGGGGGGGTGCGGATTTCGGCTGCGGGCCGGTGGGGGGCGGGTCGCGCCCACGCGGCGGAGCCGCAGACGGATAACTTCCGCCGGAGGCTTTCGGGAAGGGGCGGGGTGGGGGAAGACGGGCGCCAGCCCCGACCGGCCCGCAGACCAAGCAACTCACCGCGAAGCGAAACGCTCACCCCGGCCACACGATGGACTGCGTCTCCCCGTACGCATGCAGCGCGTACGAACCCACATCCCGCCCCACCCCGCTCATCTTGAACCCCCCGAACGGCGCCTCCATGTTGCGGGCGACGGTGTTCACTCCGACACCCCCCGCACGCAACCGCCGCGCGACCCGGAACGCGCGAGCCACATCCCCGGACCAGACGTAGTCGAGCAGGCCGTACTCGCTGTCGTTGGCGAGCGCCACCGCCTCCTCCTCGTCGGAGAACGGCACCACGACCACCACCGGCCCGAAGATCTCCTCCCGCACCACCCGCATGTCGTTGGTGCAGTCGGCGAGGAGGGTCGGGGCGACGTAGAACCCCCGGTCAAGGCAGGGGCGTTCGGCGCCCGCGACCACCCGCGCGCCCTCCTTGCGGCCGAGTTCCACGTACGACTCGACACGGTCGCGGTGGGCCGCCGAGATCACCGGACCCACCACCGTGCCGGGCGCGGCCGGGTCACCGACCGGCAAGTGCCCGATGTACGCGGCGAGTCGGGCGATCAGCTCCTCGTACACCGCCCGCTGGGCCAGGACCCGCGTCGGGGCCGTGCAGATCTGGCCGCTGTAGAACGAGAACGTGGTGCCGATGCCCATGGTCGCCGCACCCAGGTCCGCGTCGTCGAAGACGACCGCCGCGCCCTTGCCGCCGAGCTCCATGAGCTGGCGTTTCATCCCCCGGCCGCACACCTCGGCGATACGGCGGCCGACGGCGGTGGAGCCGGTGAAGCTGACCATGTCGACGTCCGGGGAGTCGACGGCGGCCTCGCCGACGGCCGGGGCGGAACCGGTGACGACGTTCACCACACCCCGTGGCGCACCCGCCTCCTCCAGCGCCTTCGCCATCCGGAAGACGGACAGCGGGTCCTGGGGCGCGGGTTTGACCACCACGGTGTTGCCCATGGCCAGCGCGGGGGCGACCTTGCCGGCGGGGTTGGCCCAGGGGTTGTTGTACGAGGTGATGCAGGTGACGACCCCGACGGGCTGACGGATCGTCATGGCGCCGAACACGCCCGCCTTCCCCATCGGCCCGGCCTCGTTCACCTGCGGCACGACCGCCGCCTCGACCGGTTCGAGGGCGCCCTTCGCGTACCGGCGAAAGCGCGACACCCCCACCGCGACCTGCATACCGCGCGCGGTGGCGGTAGTGGCGCCGGTCTCGGCGCGGGCGAGTTCGGCGTACGGGGTGAAGTCGCGCTGGATCAGGTCGGCCGCGCGGTCGAGGACGGCGGCGCGCTCCTCGGGCGTGGTCCGCGACCAAGTGGCGAAGGCTTCGCGCGCGGCGGCGGCAGCCTCGTACACCTGGTCGCGACTGGCCTCGGGCGCGAGCCCGACGACGGTCTCGGTGGCGGGATTGAGGATCTCGTAATGCCCGCCATCGGGCTCGACCCACTCGCCCCCGATGAACAACTTGTCTTCGTGCAGGCTCACTTGGTGGCCACCGTCCGTGTGTCGCGACCCGAGCGCAGGACGGTACCCGGGACCGCGCCCGTCACCACGTCGTCGCGTATCGTCTCGACGCCGTTGACCCGGACCGAGACCACGCCGATCGCCTTGGCGTCCAGGCGCGGGCTGTCGCCCGGCAGGTCGTGGACGAGGGTGGCCGGGCCCGCGTCGATCCGCTGCGGGTCGAAGAGGACGAGGTCGGCGTGGAAACCCACCTCGATCCGCCCGCGCTCGCGCAGCCCGAACAGCCGGGCCGGGTCGTCGGTGAGCATCTGCACGGCCCGCTCCAGCGGCAGCAGTTTGCGCCCGCGCAGACAGTCGCCGATGAAACGCGTGGTGTACGGGGCGCCGCACATCCGGTCCAGATGGGCGCCAGCGTCGGAGCCCCCGAGCAGGACGTCCTCGTGCTCCCAGGTCGCCTTGCGCAGCGCCCAGCTCGCCGGGTCGTTGTCGCTCGGCATGGGCCAAAGGACCGTACGCAGGCGGTCATTGGCGCAGATCTCGACGAGGCAGAGGAAGGGGTCCTGGCCGCGCTCGCCCGCGATGTCCCGCACGACGCGCCCGGTCAGGCCTTCGTTGGCGGGTGAGTACGTATCCCCGATGACATACCGCCCGAAGTCGGCGAGCCGCCGGAAGATCCCGGCCTCCTTGCTGTTGGCCCGCCGCAGCATCTCGGCGCGTATGTCGGGGTCGCGCAGCTTCTCGATCCGCTCGGGGACGGGGAGGTTGAGGATGTCTCCCCACCCCGGGATGAGGTTGAGGGCGCAGAACGTGCCGAGCGACATGTTCATCGGGGTGAGGATCGGCATGGTCAGCGCGACGACGCGGCCACCGGCCTCGCGGGCGCGCTCGCTCGCGAGGAGCTGGCGCGGGACGCGGGCGGGGACGGCGGCGTCGACGGTGAGTACGTTCCAGTTGAGCGGCCGCCCGGCGACGGCGGACATTTCGGCGAGTAGCTCGATCTCGTCGTCCGAGAACTGATCGAGGCACCCCGCCACGATGGCCTCGATCTGGGTGCCCTCGTGCTCGCCGACCGCCCGGGCCAGGGCGAGGAGTTCGGCGGGGCGGGCGTGCCGGGAGGCCACGGGTTGGCCGTCGCCGTCGGAGTGGGTGGTGGACTGGGTGGTGGAGAGCCCCCAGGCACCGGCGTCCATGGCGTCGTGGAGGAGCCGGAGCATGGCGTTCAGCTGGTCGGTGGTGGGCTGTCCGCCGACGGCGTCGGGCCCCATGACGTATCGGCGGAGGGCGCAATGGCCCACCATGAACCCGGCGTTGACGGCGATACGCCCATCAAGGGCGTCGAGGTATTCGCCAAATGACGACCACCCCCAGTCGACACCCTCCTCCAACGCCTTCAGGGCCATGCCCTCCACCCGGGCCATCATCCGGCGGGTGTAGTCGGAGTCCTCGGGGCGGTCGGGGTGGAGCGGGGCGAGGGTGAAGCCGCAGTTGCCGCCCGCGACCGTGGTGACGCCGTGGTTCATGGACGGGGTGGCGTACGGGTCCCAGAAGAGCTGGGCGTCGTAGTGGGTGTGGGGGTCGACGAAGCCGGGGGCGAGGACGAGGCCGGTGGCGTCTTCGCTGGTGCGGGCGTCTGTGGGGGCTCGGGTGCCGGGGTCGGCGATGCCGACGATACGGCCGTCGCGGATGCCCACGTCCGCGGTGTACGCGGGCGCGCCGGTGCCGTCGACGACGGTCGCGTGGCGGATGAGGTGGTCGAGCATGCTGTCCCTTTCTGGTCGTCCACGGAACGTGGGTGTGCCCCGGCCGGGGCACGCGCGGCGGGCCGCCGCCGGGTGGCCTCCGGCCGGGGTGGTCACGGTCCGACGTCCGGGAGGCCGCCGTCCCGCGTTCTTTGGCCCCCACCCCACCCCTTCCCTAAACCCTCCGGGGGTGGGTGGGGGTGGAGGGAAGAGGGCCTTTCCGGGGGCTACGCCCCCGAACCCCCGGCGGGGCCTGCGGCCCCTGCACCCCGCTACGAGGCTCCGCCCCGAACCCCGCTGGGATGGGTGGGTGGGTACGCGGGGCTTCGCCCCTGCACCCCCGCTTTCGTCTGCGGATCGTGCTGGGTTGCTCGCGCAGTTCCCCGCGCCCCTAGGTATTCAGGGGCGCGGGGAACTGCGCGACCAGCCCCCACCGGCCCGCAGACAAACCAAGGGGGTCCGGGGGCAAAGCCCCCGGCAGCCCACCCCGACCCCCACCCGGCCGCCCGCCCAGGGCTTTCGGGAAGGGGCGGGGTGGGGAATTCGCCCGCCGCAGGCGCCAACCGGCCCGCAGACGAACCTCCAACCACCTACGCCGCGTCGCGGAACCGCGTAGTCCGATGGACCGGATCCGTGTCGATCTTCGGGATCACATGCTCCCCGATCAGCCGGATCGTGTTCATGGTGTCCTCATAGGGGACGCCGATGGGCAGCCCGAACGACAGCTGATCCGCCCCCGCCTGCTCCCACCGCTTGCACTGCGCAGTCACCTCGTCCGGATCACCACAGATCATCAGCTCCTCCGCGATGAGGAGTTCGATGATCTCGGCCGAATACTCCGGCAGCAGCTCCGGCCACTCCGGCACACCCTCCGGCCGGGGGAACGTGTCGTGGTAGCGGAACACCAGCGACTGAAGACGGTTCAGACCGCCCGCCGCCGCGACAGCCACCGCCTTGTCGTGCGTCTCCGCACAGATCGCCGTCGACGTCACCATCACGTTGTCGTTGACGAAGTCCGCGATCGGCTCCGCCTCCCGTATCGCCGTCTTGTACTGCTCCAGGACCCACTCCATGTCCGAGACCTTCTGGACGGAGAAGCCGAGGACGCCCAGGCCCTTCTTCGCGGCCATGGCGTACGACGACGGCGACCCGGCCGCGTACCACATCGCCGGGTGCGACTTCCCGTACGGCTTGGGCAGGACCTTGCGCGGGGGCAGCGACCAGTGCTTGCCCTGGAAGCCCACGTACTCGTCCTGGAGCCACATCTTGGGGAACTCGGCGATCGTCTCTTCCCAGATCTCCTTGGTGTGGTTCATGTCGGTGACCCCCGGCATGAACCCCAGGATCTCGTGCGAGCCCGCACCCCGCCCGGACCCGAACTCGAAGCGCCCCTCGCTGAGATGGTCGAGCATCGCGACCTTCTCGGCGACCTTGACCGGGTGGTTCACCGCCGCCAGCGGGTTGAAGATGCCCGAGCCGAGGTGGATGCGCTCGGTGGCGTGGGCGAGGTAGCCGAGGAAGACCTCGTTGGCCGACAGGTGCGAGTACTCCTCCAGGAAGTGGTGCTCGGAGGCCCAGGCGTACTTGAAGCCGGACTTGTCCGCCTGGATGACGTATTCGGTCTCCTCCATCAGCGCCTTGTGCTCCGCCTGGGGGTCGACCGACGAGCGTGCCACGGGCACGTATCCCTGTACAAACAGTCCGAATTCCAAGGAGGTTCACCGTCCCTGTCAGCGTTTCTGACGAGTCGTCAGATCTATGCGATACGGCGACTGTTCCACCGGGCTCCGGCGTCGTCAATACCTGACGACAAGTCAGAACAGGCTCACCCCGGCCAGCCAGCCCCCGTCGATGACGAACGGCTGGCCCGTGATGTACGCGGAGTCCTCGCTGGTCAGGAACAGCGCCAGCGCCGCGACCTCCTCCGGCCGCCCGATCCGCCCCAGCGGCACCAGCTTCTTGTACAGCTCGGCCACCGCCTCCTTGGCCGCCTCGGGGTCGGCGGTCGGGTCCAGGGCCGCGGGGTTGGTCATCGGGGTGTCCACCGCCCCCGGGCACACCGCGTTCACCCGGATCCCCTTCGCCGCGAGCTCCACGGCCGCGACCCGGGTGAGGCCGAGGATGGCGTGCTTGGTGGCGGCGTACGCGCCGACGTACGCCATGCCCGTCAGGGCCGTGTACGAGGCGGTGTTGACGATGGTGCCGCCCCCGGCCGCCTCGATCTCGGGCGCCACGTACTTGATGCCGAGGAACGCACCGATCTGGTTGACCTGGATGATCTGCTGGAACTCCTCCAGGGGCGTCGAGACGAGCTCGTTGAAACGGAGGATCCCGGCGTTGTTGACGAGCCCGTCGATGTGCCCGAAAGCCTCTTTGGCGGAGGCGATGGCAGCAACCCATTCCTCTTCCCGGCCGACATCGAGGTGGACGAACCTCGCCGCCTCCGGGCCGAGTTCCTTCGCGATCGCCTCGCCCTGCTCGTCGAGTACGTCCGCGAGGACGACCTTGGCGCCCTCGGCCGCGAACAGCCGCGCCTCCTGCTCGCCCTGTCCGCGTGCCGCGCCGGTGACGAGGACGACCCGCCCGTCGAGCTTGCCCATGCCGTACTCCCTAGGTGGTGAGGTGTGGAGCCACGTCGGCGGCGAACGCCGCGATCTGGTCGATGAGTTCGGTACGGCTGCGGGAGCGGAAGCGCAGCTGGATCTGGTGGACGCCGAGGGCGGCGTACTCGCGCAGGGAGTCGGCGAGGGCGTCGGGCTTGCCGCTGAGGGTGCGGCGCCCGAGGTTCCACCGGGCCTCGCCGACGTACAGCGGCTCGGCGATGGCGCCGATGACGATCGGCCGCTCGACGCCGTGCCGCTCCCGCAGCTCCCGTATCCGCGCGATCTGCTCGGGCAGCCGGTCGCGGGGGTCGCCCTGCGGCAGCCACCCGTCACCGCGCAGCGCGGCGCGCCGGACGGCGGCGGGCGAGGACCCGCCGACCCAGATGGGCACTTGCTGTTGCACGGGCCGGGGCCGCTGCCCGAGGTCCGCGAAGTCGAACCGGTCGCCGTGGAACTCGGGGTACTCCTCGGGCCCGAGCGCGGCCCGGAGCGCGTCGACACTCTCGTCGAGTACGGCCCCGCGCTGCGCGAAGTCGACCCCGAGGACCTCGAACTCCTCCTGTACGTGCCCGGCCCCGACCCCGAGGATCAGCCGGCCGCCGCTGAGGTGGTCGAGGGTCGCGTACTGCTTCGCGGTGAGCAGGGGGTGGCGCAGGCCGACGACCGCGACATGGCTGAGGAGACGGGTGCGGGTGGTGATCGCGGCGAGGTAGGCGAGGGTGGCGACGGGGTCGTACCAGGTGGTGCTCATCGCACTCGCGAGGCGGCGCGGGATGGCGACGTGGTCGCAGGTGGCGAGGTAGTGGAACCCGGCGCGGTCGGCGGCGCGAGCCACCTCGGCGAGATCGTCCGGGGTGGCGCCGGCTTCCCACGGTTCGGCGAAGAGGGTGCTCTGGGACTGGATGGGGAGCTGCATCCCGTGGACGAGCCCGTGCTCCGCTGCTGCCGCCATGTCCGCCGCCTCCACGTATCTGACGATCCGTCAGCCCTGAGCCGACGGGCCCATGGTGATAGCTGACGGATCGTCACGCAAGAGGCGGGGCGGGGCCGGGATTCACCCCAGCAGGGCGTAGACGGTGGAGGCGCGGGCCACGACGGTGTCGTCCACCATGAGGCCGATCTCGGCGAAGGCCATCCGCTTGCCGAGCTTGACGACCCGGGCGTCGATCAGGACGTCGGCGTCGACGACGGGCCGCAGGAACGACGTCGACTGCTGCACGGTGGTCATGGGCCCGTACGCCCCCCGGGCCGCCGAGATCGCGATCACGGTGGCGGTGTCGGCCGCGGCCATCATGGCCTGCCCCGACAGCCCGCCCCCGTCCCGCGCCAGCCGCGCGTCCCAGGGCAACCGCAACACGGCATGCCCGGCGTCCACTTCGACGACACCGAGCCCGAGCTCCAGCACCCAGGGCGCGAAGTTGTCGGCGAGGATCTTGTCGGCTTCGGCGGGGGTCATGGTCTGGGGAGTCATACGGGGATGGTGGCGGGGGCGGGGGTGCGGTACAAGACCGTCGGGGGCCAAGAGGGCGCGTCACGCGGGCCGCAGCGCATCCGGCACCCCGCCCGGCGTCACCCTCCGCGCGTCACACGCGCCTCACCCCGCCCACAGTCCCTCCCCCGTCAGCCCCAGCAGTTCGATCGCGTTGCCCCGGACGATCCGCTCCACCACGTCCGGCCGCAGGTGGGCCATCTGGGATTCGCCGACCTCCTTCGACTTCGGCCAGGTGGAGTCGGAGTGCGGGTAGTCCGTCTCGTACAGGACGTTGCCGATGCCTATCGCGCCCAGGTTGCGCAGGCCGAACGCGTCGTCGAAGAAGCAGCCGTAGACGTGTTCCGCGAAGAGCTCCGACGGGGGGCGGTGGACCTTGTCGGCGACTCCGCCCCAGGCGCGGTTCTCCTCCCAGACCACGTCCGCGCGTTCCAGGATGTACGGGATCCACCCGATCTGGCCCTCCGCGTACATCACGCGCAGCCCGGGGAAGCGCTCGAACTTGCCGCTCATCAGCCAGTCGACCATCGAGTAGCAGCAGTTGGCGAACGTGATCGTCGAGCCGACCGCCGGCGGGGCGTCCGCCGATGTCGACGGCATCCTCGACGACGAGCCGATGTGCATCGCGACGACCGTGCCCGTCTCGTCGCACGCCGCCAGGAACGGGTCCCACTCGTCACCGTGGACCGACGGCAGCCCCAGGTGCGGGGGTATCTCCGAGAACGCCACCGCCCGCACCCCGCGCGCCGCGTTGCGCCGCACCTCCGCCGCCGCCAGTTCCGCGTCCCAGAGGGGGATCAGGGTGAGCGGGATGAGCCGCCCCTCGGCGGCAGGGCCGCACCACTCCTCCACCATCCAGTCGTTGTACGCCCGTACCGAAAGCAGCCCCAGCTCGCGGTCCGCCGCCTCCGTGAACGTCTGGCCGCAGAAGCGGGGGAAGGTGGGGAAGCACAGCGCCGACTGGACGTGGTTGACGTCCATGTCCGCCAGCCGCTCCGGGACGCTGTACGAGCCCGGTCGCATCTGTTCGTAGGTGATGACTTCGAGGCGGATCTCGTCCCGTGCGTAACCCACCGCCGTGTCCAGGCGCGTCAGCGGGCGGTGCAGGTCCTCGTACACCCACCAGTCGCCGATCGGGCCCTCGTCGCCCGGGGCGCCCATGACGGGGGCGAACTTCCCGCCGAGGAACGTCATCTCCTTGAGCGGGGCCCGGACAACGCGCGGGCCGATGTCGCGGTACTTGGACGGGAGCCGGTCCTGCCAGACGTGCGCGGGCTCCACCGTGTGGTCGTCCACCGAGATGATCCTCGGGAAGGTCTCCTCCCCGCCGGTCCCCGTCTCCGCGCCGGTCTCCTGGGCAGTCGTCATGGCCGTCTCCGTCGCCGTCTCCGTGACGTTCTCCATAAATCTTCACGGTAGCCTCGATCTGACGATCCGTCAGCTATTCGCACACGACCGCCACCCCGGACCCGGCCCCGACCCGCACACCCCCCGCAATCTCCCGCACCGGTCGTACCTCGGCCACTCGCCCGTCCCTCCTCGGCCATTAATCCCACGCTTCCCGGCCCACGACGGCTGTCCATCCCCTGGACCGCCTTGTCGACAGGCGCCGTCGACGTGTAACGACTGTGTGCAGAGGCCTTGTGCAGAGCGTCACCCGTAGCTGACGCGCATGCCATGGACAGGGCAGACTGGCACGGGCATTACCAGCGCTACGGGGGCACAGGGGGTCGCTATGGACCGAAACGGCGAGCCGCGCATTCCGGAGCAGAGGACTCCGGTCCCGGCAGCGGACACCGGTCAGGCCGAGCAGGAGGGCCTGCGCTTCGGCGTGCTCGGACCCGTGCGCGCCTGGCGCGGGACCGACGCGCTGCCGTCCGGCGCGCCGCAGCAGCAGGCGCTGCTCGCCGCGCTGCTGCTGCGCGACGGCCGCACCGCCACCGCCGCCGAGCTGATCGACGCCATCTGGGGCGACGAACCGCCGTCGCAGGCGCTGGCCGCCGTGCGTACGTACGCCTCACGGCTGCGCAAGACGCTCGGCCCGGGCGTGCTCGTCAGCGAGTCCGGCGGGTACGCCATCCGGCTCGCCTCCGGGGTCCTCGACCTCGCCAGCGCCCAGGAACTGGCCGCCGAGGCCGAGAAGGCGCGGGCGGGCGGGGACCCGTGCCGGGCCCGCGAGCTGCTGAGGTCCTCGCTGGCGATCTGGACCGGCGAACCGCTGGCCAATGTGCCCGGGCCCAACGCGGACACCGAGCGGACCCGGCTCAGCGAGTGGCGCCTCCAGCTCATCGAGACGCGCCTCGACATGGAGCTCGACGCCGGGTGCCACGCCGAGGCCGTCTCCGAGCTGACCGCGCTCACCGCCGCGCACCCGCTGCGCGAGCGGCTGCGGGAGCTGCTGATGCTCGCGCTGTACCGCAGCGGGCGCCAGGCGGAGGCCCTTGCCGTGTACGCGGACACGCGCAGGCTGCTCGCCGACGAGCTCGGCGTCGACCCGCGCCCCGAGCTCGCCCGCCTCCAGCAGCGCATCCTCCAGGCCGACGAGGACCTGGCCCGGCCCGCCGAGGCCCCGGCCCCGCCCGCGCCGGTCAAGGCGGCCCAGCTCCCGGCCTCCGTGCCGGACTTCACCGGCCGCGCCTCCTTCGTCCAGGAGCTCACCGCGCGCCTCGCCACCGCCGACACCACGGTGATGGCCGTCTCCGCGCTCGCAGGTATCGGCGGGGTCGGCAAGACGACGCTCGCCGTGCACGTGGCCCACGCGGCCCGCCCGCACTTCCCCGACGGCCAGCTCTACGTCGACCTCCAGGGCACCGCGCCGCGCGCCAGCGAGCCGGAGACCGTGCTCGGCTCCTTCCTGCGCGCGCTCGGCACCCCGGACCGCGCCATCCCCGACTCGCTGGAGGAGCGCGCGGCCCTGTTCCGCTCCACGCTCGACGGCCGCCGGGTCCTGGTCCTGCTCGACAACGCGCGCGACGCGGCCCAGGTGCGTCCGCTGCTGCCCGGCACGGCGGGCTGCGCCGCGCTCGTCACCAGCCGCATCCGGATGCTGGACCTGGCCGGGGCGTACCTCGTCGACCTGGACGTGATGTCCCCGGACGAGGCCCTTCAGCTCTTCACGAAGATCGTCGGGGAGGAACGGGTCGGCGCGGAGCGGCAGTCGGCGCTCGATGTGGTGGCCGCCTGCGGCTTCCTGCCGCTGGCCATCCGTATCGCCGCCTCCCGGCTCGCCTCGCGCCGCACCTGGACCGTCTCGGTCCTCGCGGCGAAGCTCGCCGACGAGCGCCGCCGCCTCGACGAGCTCCAGGCAGGCGACCTCGCGGTCAAGGCCACCTTCGAGCTCGGCTACGGCCAGCTGGAGCCCGCCCAGGCCCGCGCGTTCCGGCTGCTCGGCCTGCCCGACGGCCCGGACATCTCGCTGGCCGCGGCCGCCGCCGTACTCGACCTGCCCCGGCAGGAGACCGAGGACCTGCTCGAATCCCTCGTCGACACCAGCCTGGTGGAGTCCGCGGCCCCCGGCCGCTACCGCTACCACGATCTCGTACGGCTCTACGCGCGTGCATGCGCCGAGCGCGACGAGGAGCCGCCGTCCGCGCGGGACGCGGCGATGTCCCGGCTGCTCGACTTCTACCTCGCGACGGCGGCCCGGGTGTACGCGATCGAGCGCCCCGGCGACCGGCTCGTCGGGCACCTGGCCCCCACCCGCTACCCCGGCCTCGCCTTCGCCGACGGCCACGAGGCCGTCGACTGGCTGTACGCCGAGGCCAACTGCCTGCTGGCGTGCGTCCACCAGTGCGCGGGCGACCCGGCGATGCTGCGGCGCGCGGTGGACCTGCTGTGGGCCGCCAAGGACCTCGCCGAGTCGGGCGCCAACTCGCGGCAGTACGAGACCACGGCGGCCGCGATCCGCGACACCGCGCACAAGGCGGGCGACGCGGGCGCCGAGGGGCGGGCCCGGCTCGCGCTCTCCACGGTCCTGCTCGTCTCGGGCCGCTTCGAGCAGGCCGACGAGGAGGCCCGGGTCTCCTCGCTGCTCGCCAAGGAGGCCGGCGACCCGATGCCGGCCGGGGTCGCGCCCAACGACCGCGGGATCATCGCGTTCTACCAGAACCGGCACGCCGACGGTGAGCGCTTCCTCCAGGAGGCCATCGACAACTACCGCGCGGACGGCAACCGGCCGGGCGAGGCGAGCGCGCTGTGCAACCTCTCCCGTATCCACGTGAACATGGGCCGTACGTCCAGCGCGGTCGAGCTCGCCCAGCGCGGCCTCGACATCTTCAGTGAGATGGGGCACGCCCTGCGGGTCGCCAACGGCCGCTTCGCGCTCGGCATCGCCCTTACGCGGGCGGGCCGCCTCGACGAAGCCCTCGGCCAACTCGGCGAGGCGCTGCGGGTCTTCCAGGACAACCGGCAGCGGCTGTGGGAGGGCACGACCCACTTCCGTATCGCCGAGGCCCACTTCGCGGCGCGGCGCCCCGCCCGGGCCGCCCAGCACGCCGAGCAGGCGCTCGCGCTGCGGTGCATCGGGGGCGAGTGGATGCGGGGCAATGTGCTCACAACACTGGGCCGCGCCCTCGACCAGCTCGGCCAGGCCGACCGCGCGAGGGCCTGCTGGCGCGAGGCGCTTGCCATCTACGAGTCGACGGGCGCGGCGGAGGCGAAGGACGTACGACAGCTGCTGAGCCCGATGGCAGCGGCGTAACCAGCGGTTTCGGCACCACGAACGGTCCGGCGGGGGGCGGCTCATCGTCCCCTGCCGGAGCCGTTTAGCCATCGTTTATCGAGCCTCGGCACTCTCTTACTCAACGATCCGCCGCGTCGGGGGGCAGGCGGATCGGCGGTGGGCGTCCCCGCTACTGTGGACGGCCCTTAAGTGCCCGTCCGGCGACCCTCGGGGGAGCCGCCGGGCGGGCACCGGTTCACACAAGCACGACATGCAGGAAACTCAGGGGAGCTGAACACGATGAGTGACGCGAACAAGACGGAGATCGGTGACACCACCACGCAGGAGAACCACGCCGGGAACCCGCCGGGTTCCGGTACGGGCTCCGGCGCGGTCCGCCCGATGGAGAACCACGCGGGCCTGATCGGCGACGGCACCGTCAAGCCCATGGAGAACCACGCGGGACTCATCGGCGGCGGCGTCGTGCGGCCCCTTGAGAACCACGCCGGTCTGCTCGGCGACGACGGCGCGATGAAGCCGATGGAGAACCACGCCGGCCTCATCGGCGGCGGCCCGGTCAAGCCCATGGAGAACCACGCGGGCCTGATCGGCACGGCCGTCCTCAAGCCCGACGAGAACCACGCGGGCTCCGAGGAAGCGTAGCCACCTGCAAGCGGGGGTCGGCCGCGGCGACGTCGGAGGGGGGGTCGTCGCGGCCGAGGGCCCACGGGGGAACACGGGGGCGTACGGGGGACGTACGGGGGCCCCACCGGAGAGGACGTACGGGGGAAGGTACGGGGGAGTCCTCTCCGGGGGGGGAACGTACGGGGGATACGGGGGAAAACGGGGGGAACGGGGGACAACGGGGGAACGCCAAAGGAATAGGGCCTCGGGGGAGGCCGGGGGCGCGCATTTGGGGATGCGCGCCCCCAACGGGGGACCAGGCGCCCCGCGGCCGGACGTGCCGCGGGGCTCTGGTTTGTATCCGGGATGCACCGCTGGTGGGTCGCGAATCGGGACTGTCGCCAGGCGCCCGCACCGCCATCACGGCAGCCGAGTCCCACGATGGTTCAGGCACCTTGGCTGTGCTCCCGGCCGGCTCCGAGCCGCGCTCCTGGCGGGTCCGCGGCCCAGAGTCCGGCGACGGGATGCCGGACGGCTTGGACGCTGCCGCGCTGGGCTTCTCGGCGGGCTTGGCTGCCGCTGTGGCGGTCGTGGCTCCGACTTCCTACGCTGCTGCTTGCTCCAGGGCCTTGCAGACGTCCTGAATCGTGGGGCGGTCCTCGGCGTGGTACCTCAACATGTCGGTGACGAGCGCTCCGAGTGAGCCTGCGACGTTCACCGGGCGGTGCGAGCCGTTGACGATCGCGTGCCGCTGCACTGGCCGCGACGCGTCGTCGGGGTACTCGACATGGCGCCATCCGGTCGCCGCCATGAACAAGGTTGCTCCCAGCGCGTACACGTCCGCTTCTCGCGTCGGCACCGCCGAGCCGTCTTCCAGAATTCGGCGGGAGATCTCGGGACTCTCGTAGTGGACCAGACAGCCCCGATACGCGAAGTCGAACCGCTCGGGAATCTCGGCTCCGCGGGCCAGGGCCAGATCGATAACGGCTGCCCGCGCCGGCTCGTCCCTCACGAGGAGATGCGCGGGCTGCACGTCGCCGTGGACATAGCCCCGCTCGTGCAGCTCGGCGAGGGCTCGCGCACATGCGAGAGCGTCCGACAGGGGCGGACGGGAGACACCGTCGCGGGTCCTGTGGGGTTCCCAAAGGTGTTGCAGGTCCGTGCCCGCGTGCCACGGCTGGACGTTCCAAGTGCCCTGGTCCCACTGCCCATACGTCACCCCGGCTGTGCTCAGGGCTTGCAGGATGACGCCCTCACGGGCGGGCGCCAATGCCGTCCACGCGTGCGTCTTGCTCGCATAGCCCAGCTTGATCACGACGCGACCCGTGGGCGTCTCCACGTCCCACACCGTGGAACCGCGCCGGTTCAGTACGAGCCGCTGAGACGTAGGTGTCACGGGGATGTGGTCAGGAATTTCGAATGGACCGCTTCCGGTCATCGACTTGTCCTCTCAATGACAGGAGCCGACCCCTGGGAGAGGTCGGCCCCTCAGATCAGGCGAGACTAGTGGCCGTGGTGGTAGTCGCGCCCGTCGTCACTGTCGCCTGTCGACGGGTTGCCCCCTCCGCCGTCGCTGTCGTCGCCACTGTCGCCGTTGTCGCCGTTACCACCGTTGTGGATGACGGCCTGTCGCTGGAGTACTTCCTTGAGCGTCAAGGCTGTTGCCTCCTAAAGTGGTCGACTTGCGGGCTTTCCGCGCGTCGCTGTGCACTTGCTGACCCGCCCGACCGTCTCCGCTTCACGGGGCGTGCGACCGGACGAGGGCTCACAACCCGACCCCGGCAGGACGGGACCACCCTGAAAGTGGGCCTCACCCGGGGGTCGGGAGTCTTCAGGGATGGCTGGCTCGCGCGTGCTCCTCGACGGCCTCGCTGTCGGTCGCCGGTTCGCCGCCAGTCGGCAGGCTTGTTCCTGCGCGTCGGTCAACACCACACACGCCACATCTTCCACGCTGCGCGTGAAGGTCCCATGACCCGTTTCCGTCGTGTGCTCGATGATCGCGAGGCCCCCGGCGTCGAGATCGGCTGTCGCGTCCAGCTCCCACCGGCAGCCGTCCCCGGACGTACAGCGGGCCGTCAGCGTCACTTCACTGTCCGGGTGGCGCGTGAGCTCCGTGTTCGTCCGCTGGGCCCGGTGGTGATCACGGTCTTCCCGGGCCGCCTCACGGCTCGCGCGCCAGGCGTCGCAGTGATCGCACCCCGGCGCACCGACCGGCTCCAGGCCGTACGTTGGGTCCACCGCACTGACAGGCACTGAGCCGTACTCCGGCCCTGTCGGCATCCCCATCGGAAGCGCCCACATCAGCACCACCCGCTCAATGCCCCAGCGGACGCCCTTGCCGCTACTGCGGGCACGTTGACAGGGATCACAGACACGTCAGCGAACACCTCGGCCCAGTAGGCGGGACGGGCCGTCGGCTGTGTGCTTTCGGCGGCCCTATTCTCACGGGACACGGCCACTCCTCTCCGTAGCACCATCACTACCGGGGGATTTAGCGTGGCCCACCACGTGGGGACCATTCAACCTGCGGAGAGAGAACGAAAGGTTGGTGAACCACCCTTGAACCGCAAGGAGTTAAGGCCGGACGCCTCGCCACAGGCGGCATATGGGGCGCGTCTGCGCAGCCTGCGGGAGGCACGCGGCTGGACACAGGACGAGCTCGGCGAACGCACGGAATATTCCAGTGTGCATATTTCGGCGGTTGAAACTGGTCGGAAGCCTCCGACTCTCCGTTTCTCGCGTAGTGCAGACCGGGCGTTCGGCCTTGAGGGCACTGCGGATGCGTTCGAGCGCGAGTACCGGCAGATGCGTCAAGGCTCCCTGCTGGAGGGGTTCCCGGAGTACGTCAAGTACGAGGCTCGGGCCGTGGAGCTGCGGCTGTACAACATCGGGATCGTTCCGGGCCTGTTGCAGACACCGGAGTACGCGCGGGTCCTGGCCGACAGCGCCGTACGGCGAGGTGCCATCACGCCTGAACAGGCAGCTGATCGCGTCTCGTTCCTGGCGGAGCGCCAAGCAGCTCTGATGCGTCCCCGCCCTCCCATGGTCTTCGTGGCCATGGACGAAAGCTGTATCCGCCGTACTGTCGGTGGGGTAGCCGTCATGGACGCCCAGCTGGCTCGGCTGGTCGAGTTCGCCGAGTTGCCGAACACGCTGCTCCAGCTGGTGCCGTACGACATCGGCGAGCGTCGCACGTTTGACCTGCCGGTTAACCTCCTGACTCTGCCGGATCGGTCCGTGATCTGCTACGCAGAGTCCCAGGCGCAGGGCAACCTGGACCGCGAGAGCGCGTCTGTGGAGCCCATGTTGACGGCCTACCATCAGTTGCAGGCCGAATCGCTGTCGCAGGCCGCGTCTGTGGCCATGATCGAGCAGGTACGAAAGGGCAAATCGTGACGACCGAATCTCCGCGCTGGTTCAAGTCTTCGTACAGCAACAACGGTGGTGACTGCGTAGAGGTTGCCGCCAACCTTGTCGTCACGAGCGGTATCGTCCCCGTCCGTGACTCCAAAGCACCGAACGGCCCGGCCTTGGCCTTCCGTGTGGATGCGTTCTCTTCCTTCGTAGGAAGCCTCAAGGCAGGAGAGTTCGGCTCCTGACCGCAAGAGCACCACCAGGAAGCCCCGCCACTCCAGCCCTTATGGAACGGCGGGGCTTCCCTCTGTCAGGCGGCGCGTCCGCAGTACTGGAATACGGCGGGGGGCGGGGGCGCAGCCCACCCCCGGAGGGTTCAGGAAACGGGCGGGGTGGGGGATCTCAGTTCTCGTTTCAGGACCTTCCCGCTCGCGTTGCGCGGCAGTTCCCCCACCCACTCCACTTCCCTCGGGACCTTGTAGTTCGCCAGCTCCCGCCGCGCCCACGCGATCAGTTCGCCGGACGTCAGGGCGGAACCGGGGCGCGGCACCACGTACGCCTTGCCGACCTCCCCGAGGCGCGGGTCCGGGACGCCGATCACCGCGACCTCGGCCACCCCGGGGTGCAGCCCGAGCACCTGTTCTATCTCGGCGGGGTACGCGTTGAAGCCGCCGACGATGAACATGTCCTTGATCCGGTCGGTGATCCGGAGGTTCCCGGACGCGTCCAGGACGCCCACGTCCCCCGTCCGCAGCCACCCGTCCGCCGTCATCGCGGACGCCGTCGCCGCCTCGTCCTCGAAGTAGCCGCCCATCACGTTGAATCCACGCACCTGGATCTCCCCCGGCGCGCCCGGCGAAGTCCCTGAACCCGGCGCCGCCAGCACCCGCACCTCCGTCCCCGGTATCGCCCGCCCCGACGTCGACGCGATCACCCCCGCCGCATCGCCCCGGCGGCACATCGTGACGATCCCGCTCGCCTCCGACAGCCCGTACGCCGTGAGCACCGTCCCGATCCCCAGCTCCGTCCGCAGGCGTTCCACCAGGCGCAGCGGGACCACCGCCGCCCCGGTCACCACCAGCCGAAGCGCCGACAAGTCGTGGGCGGCGCGCGCCGGATGGTCGAGGAGCTGCTGGTGGAGGGTGGGCGGGCCGGGCAGGACCGAGATGCGCTCCGCCGCGATGTTCGCGAGGACCGCGCCGACGTCGAACACCGGCTGCGGCACCATCGTCGCGCCCCGCGTCAGACAGGCGATGATCCCCGCCTTGTACCCGAAGGTGTGGAAGAACGGGTTGACGATCAGGTACCGGTCGCCCTCCCGCAGCCCCGCCAGCTCGCTCCAGATGTCGTAGCACCGCAGCGTCTGCGCATGCGTGATCACCGCCCCCTTGGGCCGCCCCGTCGTCCCGGACGTGAAGATGATGTCCGAGGGCGAGGACGAATCCACCCCATCCGCCCGACGGCGTACATTCGCCGTCCCCACCGGCTCCCCCGCCGCCAGGAAGTCCTTCCACGCCCGGAAGTCGTCCGGCGCGTCCTCCGCCAGCACCACCACCTGCTCCAGGTGGGGAAGACCGGGCAGCGGCCCGGACGAGCCGGCTCCCTCGGCGGCCGCACGCCGCAACATGGCAACGTACGACGTCCCCAGGAACGTTCCCGTCACGAACAGCAGCTTCGCCCGGCTGCGCGCCAGTACGTACGCCGCCTCCGCGCCCTTGAACCGCGTGTTCAGCGGGACGAGGACCGCCCCGGCCGTGACCGCGCCCAGCGCGCTGACGATCCAGTCGAGCGTGTTCGGCGCCCACACCGCGACCCGGTCGCCGGGCGAGACCCCCGCCGCCATGCACGCGGCCGCCGCCCGTTCGACCCGCTCGCCCAGCTCCGCGTACGAGATGCGGGTGCGGCCCTCGACGACCGCCTCCCGCGCCCCGTACCGCTCGGCCGCGCTCCGCACGAGCCTCCCGACGGAACCCCACTCCAGGTCCCCCCGCCCACCCTCGTCCTCCCGCATGGCAAGCCCTCCCACCGCGCTAGCTGACTACCCGTCAGATTAGCTGTAGCCTTCCTCGCTGTCAGCTGTCAGCAGCCGTGCGATGTCGTACGGCGATCGCGGAGGTGGCGGGTGTCGATGCTCAAGGACGCGACGGCGATAGTCGGCATAGGGCAGACGGAGTTCGCCCGCCAACTGCCCGAATCGGAGAAGGCGTTGGCCTGCCGGGCCATCCTCGCCGCGCTCGACGACGCCGGGATCTCCCCGGCCGAGGTGGACGCGTTCGCCTCGTACACGATGGAGGAGACCGACGAGGTCGAGGTCGCCAAGTCGATCGGGGCCGGGGACGTCACCTTCTTCAGCAAGGTCGGCTTCGGCGGCGGCGGTTCGTGCGCGACCGTCGCCCATCTCGCCGCCGCCGTCGCCACCGGACAGGCCAATGTGGGCGTCGCCTGGCGCTCGCGCAAGCGCGGCAGCGGGCCGCGACCGTGGAAGAACACCACGGTCCAACTCCCCACGCCCGCCCAGTGGACGCGCCCCTTCGGGCTGCTCAGACCGGCCGACGAGATCGGCATGCTGGCCCGCCGCTATATGCACGAGTACGGCGCCACCCGCGACCACCTCTTCAACGTCGCCCTCGCCTGCCGCAACCGCGCCAACCAGAACCCGGCCGCGATCATGTACGAGCGCCCGCTCACCCGCGACATGTATATGACCTCCCGCTGGATCAGCGAGCCGCTCTGCCTCTTCGACAACTGCCTGGAGACCGATGGGGCGTTGGCGTGCGTGGTCGTCTCCGGCGAGCGTGCGCGCGACTGCCGGCAGAAGCCCGTCTACGTGCACTCCGCCGCCCAGGGGCTGCCCGCCCAGCACCACGGCATGGTCAACTACTGGAACGAGGACCCGCTGACCGGGCCCGCCTGGACCGCCGCCCGGCACCTGTGGAAGCAGGCCGACTTCGGGCCCGAGGACGTCGACGTCGCCCAGATCTACGACGCCTTCACCCCGCTCGTCCCGCTCTCCCTGGAGGGCTACGGCTTCTGCGGCCGGGGCGAGGGCGCCGCCTTCACCGAGGGGGGCGCCCTGGAGATCGGCGGGCGGCTGCCGCTGAACACCGGCGGCGGCGGGCTCAGCGAGGCGTACGTCCATGGCTTCAACCTCATCAACGAGGGCGTGAAGCAGCTGCGCGGCACCTCCACCGCGCAGGTGCCCGACGCCGCCACCTGCCTGGTCACGGCCGGTGAGGGCGTACCCACCTCGGCCCTTCTGCTCAGGAGTTGAGATGACAGCGACACAGCCGCCCGCGCCCTTGCTCAACCCCGTTCCCGACGACGACGGCGCCCCCTTCTGGACGTACGCCGCCCAAGGCGAACTGCGCGTCCAGGCCTGCGTGAACCCCGACTGCGGGCGGCTGCGCTTCCCGCCCCGGCCGTGCTGCCCGCACTGCCACTGCTTCGACAGCGAGTGGCGCAGGATGTCGGGACGCGGCCGCATCTGGTCGTACGTCCTGCCCCATCCGCCCCTCCTGCCCGCCTACGCCGCCCAGGCCCCGTACAACGCCGTCGTCGTCGAACTCGCCGAGGATCCGCTGATCCGGCTCGTCGGCAATGTGGTCGCGGCGGCGGACGCGCCGCTGGACTCGGTGGACCCGGCGCGGCTGCGGATCGGCGCGCGCGTGCAGGTCGCGTTCACCGGGACCGACGGCGTCACCGTGCCGCGCTGGCTCCTGGAGCGCTCATGACACTGCGCATCGAGCGGGACAAGGAGTCCGGCGTCGCGGTCGTCACCCTCGACCGCCCCGAGAAGCACAACGCCATCGACCTCGCGACCGCCGCCGAACTGGCCGCCGCCTGGCGGGAGTTCCGCTACGACGACGAAGTACGGGCGATCGTCCTGACGGGCGCGGGCGAGAAGGCGTTCTGCACCGGCATCGACCGCTCGGCCGTCGTCCCCCAGCCATCGTCCCCGTACGCGATCGACGACCCCCTGCTCACCATCGGACCGAAGGCGAACGACCTCTGGAAGCCGGTGATCGCGGCGGTGCGCGGTATGGCGTGCGGCGGGGCGTTCTATCTGCTCGGCGAGGCGGAGTTCGTGATCGCTGCCGAGGACGCGACGTTCTTCGACCCGCATACGACGTACGGGATGGTCAGCGCGTACGAGTCGGTCCACCTGGCGCTGCGCATGCCGCCCGGCGAGGTGGCCCGGCTCGTTCTGATGGGCACGGCCGAGCGGGTCTCGGCCCGAAGGGCGTACGAGACGGGCCTGGTCAGCGAGGTGACCCCGGCGGGCGAGGAGGTGGCGGCGGCGGTGCGGTGCGCGGAGGTCGTCGCGGGGTACCCGACGGAGGCGGTACAGGGCACGGTCCGCGCCCTCTGGTCCGCCCACGAGCCCGCCCGCACCCAGTCCTTCGCCCACGCCCCCCATCTGATCGCCCTCGGCAATCTGCCTCCGGAGCGGCAGGCGGAGTTGTTCGGGCGGCGGCGGGGTGGATTCCGGGTGCGGTGATCGGGCGGGCAACACAGGGACGGGTCGCCGGAACCGCCTTTGTTCTTACGGGAGTTGAAGCCGGGCTCACCTGCCCGACGTGGCCGTCCCCTTCACCGCGTCCAGCGCGTACACACAGCGGTCCTTGCTGCACGCGTAGACGACGCCGTTGCGGGCCACCGGGGAACCGGTGATCTCGCCGCCCGTCGCCAGCTTCCAGCGGAGCTGGCCGCCCGCCGCGTCCAGGGTGTAGAGGCAGTGGTCGGCCGAGCCGAAGTGGATGCGGCCGTCGGCGACCACCGGCGTGCCCACGACCTCCCCGCCCGCCGCGAAGCGCCACTTCGGGGTGGAGGTGACCGCGTCCAGGGTGTAGAGCGCGCTGCCGCTGCCCACATGGATGTTGCCGTCGGCGACCAGGACCGGCTCGACGGACTGGCGCGACTCGGTCGCGATGCGCCAGCGGTCCTTGCCGGTGGCCGCGTCGAGCGCGTACACCGTGCCGAGGTAGTCCGCCAGGTACACCCCGCCGCCCGCGACCGCCGGGCCGGGCGCGAAGGTCGGCGGGCAGAGGAAGACCGCCGGGGCCTCGAAGTGCCAGCGGACGTGGCCGCTGGCGATGTCGATGGACAGGACCCTGGTGCCCGCCGAGACGTAGACGTACCCGTCCTGCGCGGGCGCGAGGCGGACCGGGACGCCGCCGCACGAGGCCGCGTCGCCGACCGGGTACGACCAGCGTTCGACGCCGGTGCGCGCGTCCAGGGCGCGCAGCCGCGCGTCCTGCCACACGTACACCGTGCCCTCGTGGATGACCGGGCCCGCCTCGGGGGTCTCGAAGTCGGTCTGGGCGCCGGTGATCTCCCACAGCTTCTCGCCGTTGGCGGCCTCCCAGGCCTGTACGCCGCCGCCGCGCGTGGAGGTGACAACCGTGCCCCGGTCGGTGCGCAGGGCGTACACCCAGGCATCCGTGGGCAGGCGCCACAGCTCGCGGCCGTCGGCCGCGTCGAGCGCGTACAGCGTCGGGCCGTCCGAGGCGTGGATGCGGCCCGCCTCCACGGCCATCGCCCAGGCCACGTCACGGGTCTTGAACTGGCGCCTGCCGCTGGCGACATCCAGCGCGTGCACCTCGAAGGAGGTGACATAGAGCAGGTCGCCCGCGACGGCGGGGGTGCCCCACACGTCGTTGGACATACGGAACCGCCAGGGGCGCCAGCGGCCGGGCCCGTCGGGGGCCTGCGCCGGGGCGGGGACGGGCGGCGCGGTGGTCGCGGGTGCGCCGTTCGTCACGGGAGCGTCCGGTCTGCCGTGCGCCTGGCCCGCCGGGACCCTGACCCACCCGGTCGCGGGGCTCGCCTCGGCCACCGCGCGCGCCGCGTCCGCGACCCGGGGGCCCGGCCCGATCGGCACCTTGGCGCCCGCGAGCCGCACCGGCCCGTCCGGCACGGAGAGCGCGGACGGCTGCGGCACCCGGGAGGGCTGCGGCGGCTCGTACACGGGCCTGGGCGGCGGCGAGGGGTCCACCGGGACCGGGACGGGCTTCGGCCGCCCGCCGCCACGGCGCTGTTCGATCATCGCCACCGAGCGGTCCGGCAGCCAGGCCGACGCGGTGCCGCTGTCGTCGGAGCCGCCGAAGAGGTGCGGGGCCAGCTGCGCCTGAAGGTCCTCGGGCGAGGGCCGCAGCGTGGCCTCCATCTGCATACAGGACTCGATGAGCGGACGCAGTTCGTCCGGAAGCCCCGTCACGTCCGGGCCCTCGCGCAGCAGCATGAAGACCGTCTCGACGGGGTTCGCGCCGTGGAAGGGGGCGTGCCCGGTCGCCGCGAAGACCAGGGTCGAGCCGAGCGAGAAGACATCGCTCGCGCCGGTCACGCTGCGGGAGTCCTTGGCCTGCTCCGGCGACATGTACGCGGGCGTGCCCACGGCCACGTTCGTCATGGTGAGGCGCGTGTTGGAGACGCCGGACGCGATACCGAAGTCGATCACGCGGGGGCCGTCCTCGACCACCAGGACGTTCGACGGCTTCAGGTCGCGGTGGACCAGGCCCGCCCCGTGGATGGACTGCAGCGCCTCGGCGATGCCGGCCGCCAGCCAGCGCACCGCCTGGGCCGGCAGCGGCCCGCACTCATTCACTATTTCTTCCAGCGAGGGCGCCGGTACATAGGCGGTGGCCAGCCACGGCACGGCCGCGCGCGGGTCGGCGTCGACCACGGCCGCCGTGTAGAAGCCGCTGACGGCCCGGGCCGCCTCCACCTCACGGGTGAACCGGACCCGGAACAGCTGGTCCTCGGCGAGCTCCGTGCGCACCGTCTTGATCGCCACGCGGCGGCCGGACGCCGAGCGCGCCAGATAGACCAGCCCCATGCCGCCGGCACCGAGCCGTCCCAGCACCTCGAAGGGGCCGATCCGCCTCGGGTCGTGCTGCGTGAGCTGCTCCACTTGCCTGCCACCTCCCCGTACGGGCCTTAAGTAAAGAAATCAACGCGTCACAACAAGGCCCCGTGCAGCGTCTCACGCGGCACCCCGATTCTTCCTGCCGGAGGTGTCCGGTGGCCAACCCGTGCCCTGATCGGGATGTCTCCCCTCGATCCGGACACCCTTCACTCCCTTACGGATCGGACTCGTCCTCTTACCGATCGGGCCGGTCCTGCTGGAGGATCGCGAAACTGGCACCCTGGTTGTCGCTGATGACGGCCATCCGCCCGTACGGAATGTCGAACGGGTCGGCGATGATCCTGCCGCCCAGATTGACGCAGGACGCGGCGCTCGCGTCGCAGTCGCCCACCGCGAAGTACACGAGGAAGTGGTCGGGCATCTCCGCCGGGAAGCTGTCGCCGAGCAGGCTGCGGCCGCCGAAGGCGGTGTCGGGGCCGGGCTCGGAGCCCGCCGGGGACCAGGTGCGGAAGTCGCCGTCCGTCCCGTCCAGGTCCTGGCCCTCGAAGCCGAAGACCGCCTCGTAGAACGCGTCCGCCCCCTCCGGGTCGCGCGCGTAGACCTCGGTCCAGCAGAAGGCGCCCGGTTCGCCGATCTTCTCGAAGCCGGTGTGACTGCCCGCCTGCCACAGGCCGAAGACCGCGCCGCCGGGGTCGGCGGCCACCGCCATCGTCCCGTACGGAGGAACCGCCACCGGATCCGTCACCAGCTGGCCGCCCGCCGCTCTGATGCGGACGGCGAGGGCCTTGGCGTCGGGGGTCGCGAAGTAGACGCCCCAGGCGGTGGGCATCCGGCCGTCGCGCTTGGGGACGAGGGCGGCGACGCGCTTGTCGCCGCTGAACGCGTTCGTGTAGAAGCCGTACTGCTCCTCGGCGTCGTCGTCGAACGTCCAGCCCATCAGCGCGCCGTAGAAGCGCTTGCCCGCCGCGAGGTCGGGCAGCGTCACATCGGCCCAGCACGGCGCGCCTTCCGGAAATCCGTCCATGCGCCTGGTTCCTTCCTGGGGTGGCCCGGCTCAGGTGCCTGTTGCGCCGTGCCTCTACGCGGTGAAGTTAACGGCCGCTCCCCTGCCTCGCAGCGGCATTAATCGAACAAGCGATCTACTTTCCGATCACTTTAGCCGCGTACGCCCTTTTCCCGCACGGGTTGTCCACAGAACGTGTCCACAGGCTGTTGATAACACCATTCGAGTGGCGGACGCCCTCTCGAACCGGCGGCCCGATCAACGCCCCCGTCAACCCCCGGCCCCCATTTGCAGTCGGCCGAATCGCGCTCCGATCACCCCTCGGTAAGCTGACGGCATGACAGGACAAGTACGCACCGTCGACGGCCGCGTGGCCGGCCGACGCGGCCAGGCGACGCGGCAGAAGCTGCTCGACTGCCTCAGCGAGATGCTCAGCTCCTCGCCGTACCGGGACGTCAAAGTCATCGACGTGGCCCGGAAGGCGGGTACTTCACCCGCGACCTTCTACCAGTACTTCCCCGACGTCGAGGGCGCCGTCCTGGAGATCGCGGAGGAAATGGCCAAGGAGGGCGCGGCGTTGACCTCCCTCGTGGAGGGCCGCTCCTGGGTCGGCAAGGCCGGCTGGCAGACGGCGGAGGAACTCGTCGAGGGATTCCTCGACTTCTGGCGCAAGAACGACGCGATCCTCCGCGTGGTCGACCTGGGCGCGGCCGAGGGCGACAAGCGGTTCTACAAGATCCGCATGAAGATCCTCAACTCCGTGAACAACTCCCTTACGGACGCGGTCAAGGAGCTCCAGTCGAAGGGCAAGGTCGACAAGGACGTCAGCCCCGCGGCGATGGCGGGCTCCATCGTCGCGATGCTCGCGGCGGTCGCCTCGCACCAGAAGGGCTTCCAGACCTGGGGCGTCAAACAGGCCGAGCTCAAGCCCAACCTGGCGCTGCTCGTGCATCTGGGCATCACCGGCAAGAAGCCTACGAAGTAGGCGTGGCCGCACCCGCGGTTGGAGCAGCAGCGGTCACCGTGACGCGCGCGTGGATGACGCCCGCGCGGTGATCCCCGGGGCTTTTCGCCCCAAGTCCTGTCACGCCGGCGGTGGTTCACCAAGGTGAGCCCCGCCGGCGTTCTCCTTCCCGGCTTCCCTCACGACGAGTCTGAAGAGCCGGATCTCGCGCTCGACGCGCGCCTGATATGCGGCGTACGGCGGCCAGAACGCCAGCGCGGCCCGCCAGGCGGCCGCCCGCTCCTCACCCGCCAGGAGCCGCGCCCGCACGGGGATGTCCCGCCCCTTCCAGCTGATCGAGACATCCGGGTGGGCCAGCAGATTGGCGGTCCAGGCCGGATGCCCCGGGCGCCCGAAGTTGGACCCGACGAGCAGCCAGGTCCCGCCCTCCTCCGGCATACAGGCGAGCGGAGTCGTGCGTACGAGCCCCGACTTGGCCCCGCGCGCGCTGAGCACGACCCCGGGCAGCATGCGCGCGCTCGGCAGCACCTTGCCCCGGGTGAGCCGGTGGACGGCCCGGTCCATCGCCGGGACGAAGCGGGGCGCGACCTTCGCGAACGCGCGCGTGGCGGACACCTTCTGGACGAGCCGGGCGGCGAAGCCGGAAGGCGCCGGGGCCATCAGAGGACCGCCTTCGCGCGCGTGGCCGTCGTGAACAGGCCCGCCCCGGCCGCCGCGTGCGCGCGCAGCAGATGGAGCGGGCCGAACAGCAGCTCGTCGGAGGCCGCGCGCTTGAAGTACAGATGCGCCTCGTGCTCCCAGGTGAAGCCGATGCCGCCGTGCAGCTGGACCGCCTCGGCCGCCGTCGCCCGCAGCGCCTCCAGGGCCTGGGCGAGCGCGAGGCCGCCCGCGGACGGATCCCAGGTCGCGTAGTACGCCGCCGAACGCGCCGCCTGCACCTGTACGTACCGGTCGGCGAGGCGGTGCTTGACCGCCTGGAAGGACCCGATGGGCCGCCCGAACTGCTCGCGCTCCTTGACGTACGCCACGGTCCGCTCCAGCGCCTGCGCGGCGGCCCCGACGGCCTCGGCGGCGAGACAGGTGGCGGCGGTGCGGCCGGTGTGCGTGAGGGCCGTCAGATGGTCGGGCCCGTCATCCGCACCCAGCAACTCCCCCTCGGCATCCCTGAATTGCACCCGGGCCTGTGTGCGGGTCTCGTCGAGGGCGGTCCGGCGGGTCCGGCTCACCCCGGCGGCGTCCCCTCGTACAAGGAAGAGGCGGGCGCGGCTGCGGGCGAAGCCGCCGGTGTGGGCGGCGACGATCAGGAGGCCGGCGGTGTGGCCGTCGAGGACCTGGTCGGCCTCGCCGTACAGCTGCCAGCGTCCGTCGGTCTGCCGTGCCTGTACGCCCCCGGCGCGGCCGCCGCCCGCCCAGGTGCCGTCGGTGTTCTCGCCGGTCAGGCCGAGGGCGAGCGGGAGGCTCCCGCCGGGGACGACGAGGGTGGCGGTGAGCTCGCCCCGGGCGAGGGCGGGCAGGTGGGCACGTTTCTGCGGCTCGGTGCCGAGGGCGAGGAGCAGCGGTGCGGCGAGGGCGGCGGTCGCCAGGAGCGGTGAGGGCAGCAGGGCGCGGCCGGTCTCCTCGCAGGCGAGGGCGAGTTCGGCGGGGCCGCAGCCGACTCCGCCGTACTCCTCGGGCACGGCGAGCCCCGGCAGCCCGAGCTCGGCGGAGAGGCGGTGCCACAGGGTCGCGTCGTGGCCTTCGGCGGTGCGTACGGCCGCCTTGACCTCGTCGGGGCCGCAGCGCTTGGCGAGCAGGTCGTGGAGGGTGCGGCGGATTTCCCGCTGCGGGTCGGTGAAGTCGACGTCCATGGCGGTCATGTCCTCCCTGCGGCGGAGCGAGCCGCTTGGCGCGGTGCGGGGCGGTGTTGTGCGGGTGGCCCGGCGCGGCTCGGCGAATCGATCTGACGGTACATCAGATTCATCCGCCCGACCCCGGGAGCGATTTATCTGATGTACCGTCAGATTCATGGCTGGAGCCCTCCCCCGCAAGGTCGCCGTCGTCGGCGTGGCCCTCTCCGACACCGGGCGCGTGGACGACCTCACCCCGTACGCCCTGCACGCCCAGGCCGCCCGCCGGGCGCTCGCCGACTCCGGGCTCGACCGGAGCGTCGTCGACGGCTTCGGCTCTGCGGGCCTGGGCACGCTCGCGCCTGTCGAGGTGGCCGAGTATCTGGGGCTGCGGCCCGCATGGCTGGACTCGACGGGGGTCGGCGGGGCGACCTGGGAGGTCATGGCCGCGCATGCCGCCGACGCGATCGCCCTCGGGCATGCCAATGCCGTGCTCCTGGTGTACGGGTCCACTGCGCGGGCCGACATCAAGGCCGGGCGGCGTACGTCCAATCTGTCGTTCGGTGGGCGCGGGGCGCTGCAGTTCGAGGTGCCGTACGGGCACACTCTGATCGCCAAGTACGCGATGGCTGCGCGGCGCCATATGCATCAATACGGGACCACCGTCGAGCAGTTGGCGGAGGTCGCGGTGCAGGCTCGGGCGAATGCGGGTGCCAACCCCGACGCGATGTTCCGGGATCCGATCACCGTCGACGATGTCCTGTCCGGGCCGATGATCGCCGATCCGTTCACCAAGCTGCACTGCTGCCTCCGGTCCGACGGGGGGTGTGCGGTGCTGCTCGCGGCGGAGGAGTACGTGGCGGATTGCGCCAAGGCGCCTGTGTGGGTGCTGGGTTCGGGGATGGCCATGTCGCATACGGCCATGTCCGAGTGGGAGGACTTCACCGTGTCACCGGCTGCGGTGTCCGGGCGTATCGCCTTTGAGCGGGCGGGAGTTCGGCCCGGTGATGTCGATGTCGCCGAGATCTACGACGCTTTTACGTACATGACGCTCGTCACCCTTGAGGACCTCGGGTTCTGCGGGAAGGGGGAGGGTGGGGCGTTCGTGGAGAAGGGGCGGCTGCTTCGGGACGGGGCGTTGCCGGTCAACACGGATGGTGGGGGGTTGTCCGCGTGCCATCCCGGGATGCGGGGGTTGTTCTTGATTGTGGAGGCGGTGACGCAGTTGCGGGGGGAGGGGGGCGCGGGGCAGGTCTTGAAGGCTGGCCGCCTTCCGGAACTGGCCGTTGCGTCGGGGACGGGTGGGTGGTTCTGCTCGTCGGGGACGGTTGTTCTTGGGCGGTGAGCGCTCCGCGCTGGGTGCGTTGTTTTTTGGGTGCGGATCGTGGGGGCTGGTCGCGCCCACGCGGCGGAGCCGCAAATTGACACAGCCCCGCGCCCCTGTAGGTGGCCGGGATCGCAACGGACCCCACTTCCCCGCGCCCCTAAAGGGGCGCCCACCGCCAGCCCGTATTTAAGGTGCTCTGAACACCGGCACCGCCAACCCCTCCCCCGCCCCCCGGAAATCCACTCGCAACTCCATCCCCACCCTCAGCTCCGACTCCCCGCAGCCCACCACCTCCGTCATCATGCGTGGGCCCTCCGCCAGGTCGACCACCGCTGCGGTGTAGGGGACGCGGGTGTCGAACGGGGGGAGGTCGTTGCGGTGGACGACCGACCAGGTGTACAGCGTGGCTCGGCCGCTTGCCAGTTCCCAGGTGACGTCCTCGCTCCAGCAGTGGGGGCAGAACTCACGGGGGTAGTGATGTGCCCGCTTGCACGCCGCGCAGCGGCGGATCAGCAGGCGGCCGGCGGCCGCCGCGTCCCAGTAGGCGCGCGTGAAGGCGTCGGTCTCGGGCACGCTCGCGTCGGGGAACGGGATCATCGGCATGGGCATCAGAAGAGTCCGATCGTGTGGTCGAGAGACCAGGTCTGCCACGACATCGCGAAGAGGGCGACCAGGGAGATCAGACCCATCATCGCGTTCCGCCCCTGCTCCGCCCAGTCGTGGATCATGTGGATTGGTCTCCTGTTTCTGACAGTACGTCAGTTCAGCGGACACCGACGGCTCGCGCAAGGGTGCGCGCAAGGAGCGCACTTCGCGACTCGCGCGCACCATCCGTCCACCACCCTCCCACCGCCCGACCACGATGGACTGCGGAGCGTGATTGATTCGTAACCGATTCAGGTCTTGACCGAGACCCATCAAGTAGCTGCGCCGTTACGCTCAGCTGTCATGGCCACCAACGACCCCACTCGTCCTGTGTACGTCATCGGGGGCGGCCCGGGCGGGCTCGCCGTCGCCGCCGCACTGCGCGTGCGGGGCATACGGGCCGTCGTCCTGGAGAAGTCCGACGCCCTCGGGGCCTCCTGGCGCCGCCACTACGACCGGCTCCATCTGCACACCACCCGCCGGCTCTCCGCGCTGCCGGGACTGAAGATGCCCCGCTCCTTCGGGCGGTGGGTCGGCCGCGACGACTTGGTGCGGTATCTGGAGACGTACGCGCGCGTGCATGAGCTGGAGACCGTCACGGGGGTCGAGGTCTCCCGGGTCGAGCGGGCTGATGGCGGGTGGTTGCTGCATGCCACCGGTGGGCGGCGGCTGACCGGGCGGGCCGTCGTGGTGGCGACCGGGTACAACCACACGCCGTATCTGCCCGAGTGGCCCGGCGCCGACGCGTACACCGGGGAGCTGCTGCACGCCGGCCGCTACCGCGACCCGGCCCCGTACGCGGGCAAGGACGTACTCGTCGTCGGCAGCGGCAACACGGGCGCCGAGATCGCCGTCGACCTGGTCGAGGGCGGGGCCGGGCGGGTGCGGCTCGCGGTGCGGACCGCGCCGCACATCCTGCGCCGCACCACAGCGGGCTGGCCCGCGCAGGCGTCCGGGATCCTGGTGCGGCGGCTGCCGGTACCGCTGGTGGACCGGGCGGCCGACGCGGTGTGCCGCCTCTCGGTGCCCGACCTGTCGGAGAAGGGGCTGCCCCGGCCCACCACCGGCCTCTACGCGCGCGTACGTGAAGGCGCGATCCCCGTGCAGGACGTCGGCCTGATCGCCGCCGTGCAGAGCGGGCGGGTGGAGCCGGTGGCAGCGCTTGAGTCGTTCGAGGGCGCCAAGGCCGTCCTCGCCGACGGCACCGTGGTCTCGCCCGAGGTCGTCGTCGCGGCCACCGGGTACCGCCGCGCCCTGGAGGGCCTGGTCGGCCACCTCGGCGTACTCGACGGGCGCGGCCTGCCCACCGCCCACGGCCGCCGCACCGCGCCCGACGCCCCCGGCCTCCACTTCACCGGGTTCACCAACCCCATCAGCGGGATGCTGCGCGAGCTCGGCATCGACGCGCGCAAGATCGCGAAGGCGATCGCGGCCTCCTCCTGAACCGTCCTCCTGAACACCGGCGGTCCCGCCCCGTAGTTGGCGCAATGCCGACGGGTATCCCGCACCCGGGCGGGTACGGGATCCGTACCCGGCGGGACCTCCGCGTGTTCCGGAGCCTTCGGTGAGCCCTCAACAGCCTTTGCCCGCACGACGGTTCCTGACTGGTCGTCAGGTCTGTAATCTGACTATGCGTCAGTTACTTGCCAGTTACGCAAGAGCCATGTTGGCCATCGACCAGGAGCGGGCGGAACGATGCTTGGATCGACTCACGGCACCCTCACGACCGACTTCCGCGCACGGGTGGTCGCCTGCGGCGAGCAGCCGGGGAACGGCGCCGTCCACGGCACGGCCGCGGCCGAAGGCGACCTGGACGTCAGCGGCCGCCCGCTGTACGCGCCCGTGCCCGACCTGGACCGGTTCTTCCGGCCCGAGTCCTTGGCCGTGATCGGCGCCTCCGACGCCGAGGGCCGCCCCAACACGGGGATCACCCGCCAGCTGATCGCCTGGGCGGAGAGAGTGGGCGCCCGGGTCCATCCCGTCCATCCCACGCGCGAATCGGTCTTCGGGCTCGCCTGCTCGGCGTCCGTCGCCGACCTGCCCGAGCAGGTGGACCTGGCCGTGCTCCTGGTCGCCGACCCGCTGCCGCTGATCGACGAACTCGCCGAGGCCAAGGTGAAGTTCGCGGTCGCGTTCGCCTCCGGGTTCGCCGAGAGCGGCGAGGACGGCGCCGCCGCACAGGAGAGACTGGCGGCGGCCGTCGCGCGGTCCGGGATGCGGCTGCTCGGGCCCAACACCAACCTCAACGCCTTCGAGCGCTTCCGCGACGACCTCGACGGACCCGCGATCGCCCTGATCACCCAGTCCGGCCACCAGGGCCGCCCGCTCTTCGCCCTCCAGGAGCTCGGCATCCGCCTCTCCCACTGGGCACCCACCGGCAACGAGGCCGACCTCGAAACCGCCGACTTCATCTCGTACTTCGCCGAGCGCCCCGAGGTCGGCGCCATCGCCTGCTACCTGGAGGGCCTGAAGGACGGGCGCTCATTCCTGCTCGCCGCCGACCGGGCGGCACGCGCGCGCGTGCCCGTGGTCGCGGTCAAGGTCGGCCGCACCGAGACCGGCGCGCGCACGGCCGCCTCCCACACCGGCAAACTGACCGGCGCGGACCAGGTGGTGGACGCGGCGATGCGGCAGTACGGCGTGATCCGCGTCGACGGTCTCGATGAACTCCAGGACACCTCGGCCCTGTTGGCCCGGGCCCGTAAACCCGTCGCCGACGGCGTCGTCGTCTACTCGATCTCGGGCGGTACGGGCGCGCACTTCGCGGACCTCGCGACGGCGGCCGGGCTCACCCTGCCCACCCTCTCCGACGCCAAGCAGGCCGAGCTGCACGAGTGGATACCGTCATATCTGAACGTGGCCAACCCGGTCGACAACGGCGGCCACCCGGTGGGCGACTGGCGCGGGCCGAAGATCATCGACGCGATCCTCGCCGACCCGGCGGTGGGCGTGCTCATCTGCCCCGTCACCGGCCCGTTCCCGCCGATGAGCGACAAGCTGGTGCGGGATCTGGTGGACGCGGCGGAGCGCACGGACAAGCTGGTGTGCGTGGTGTGGGGCTCGCCGGTGGGGACCGAGGCCGCCTACCGCGAGACGCTGCTCGGCTCCTCCCGCGTCGCCACCTTCCGTACGTTCGCCAACTGCATCGGGGCGGTACACGCCTACCTCGGGCACCACCGGTTCACCGCCGCCTACCGCTCGCCCTTCGACGAGGCGCCACGCGTGCCGTCCCCCTCGTTCCGCAAGGCGCAGGCGCTGATGCGGCCGGGGCAGCAGCTCAGCGAGCACGCGGCGAAGCAGCTGCTGCGGGCGTACGGGATCCGGGTGCCGCGCGAGCAGCTGGTGACCAGCGCGGCGGCGGCCGTACGCGCCGCCGGGCAGGTCGGCTACCCGGTGGTGATGAAGGCCTCCGGCACCCGCCTCGCCCACAAGACCGAACTCGGCCTGGTCAAGGTCGGGTTGACGTCGGCGAGCCAGGTGCGCGACGCGTACCGCGAGCTGACCGACATCGCCCGGTACGAGGAGGTCGACCTCGACGGTGTCCTCGTCTGCCAGATGGTGGCGCGGGGCGTCGAGATGGTAGTCGGCGTCACCCACGACCAGCTCTTCGGCCCGACCGTGACCGTGGGTCTCGGCGGGGTCCTGGTCGAGGTCCTGGGCGACGCGGCCGTACGCGTACCGCCGTTCGGTGAGGAGCAGGCCCGCGACATGCTCGCCGAGCTGCGCGGCCGTACGCTCCTCGACGGTGTACGCGGCGGACCACCCCTCGACGTCGACGCACTGGTCGAAGTGGTGCTGCGGGTGCAGCGCATGGCGCTGGAACTGGGCGGCGAGATCCGCGAGTTGGACATCAATCCCCTGGTGGTCCTGGAGCGCGGGCAGGGCGCGGTGGCGCTCGACGCGCTGGTGGTGTGCACATGAGCTCTCCTTCCGCCGGGGTGCCTCCCACGGACATGGTCCTGCACACCACTGACAACGGCGTCTCATGGATCACGCTCAACCGGCCCGAGGCGATGAACGCCGTCACCTGGGACCAGCGGGAACGCGTGATCGCGCTGCTCGCGGACGCCTCGGCCGACCCGGCTGTACGGGCCGTCGTGCTCACGGCGACGGGGAAGGGGTTCTGCGCGGGGGCGGATCTGCGGGGCGCCGGGCCGGGCGGTGGTGGCTCGTCCGGGGGCGGTGAGCGCGTGCCCGGTGATGTGGCCCGCACCATCCGGCTCGGGGCCCAGCGCCTCATCGCCGCCGTGCTCGACTGCGAGAAGCCGGTGATCGCGGCCGTGAACGGCACGGCGGCCGGTATCGGCGCGCATCTGGCGTTCGCCTGCGACCTGGTGCTGGCGGCCGAGTCGGCGAAGTTCATCGAGGTGTTCGTACGGCGTGGGCTCGTCCCGGACGGCGGTGGTGCGTATCTGCTCGCGCGTCTCGTCGGGCCGCAGCGGGCCAAGGAGTTGATGTTCTTCGGGGACGCGGTGCGGGCGGTGGACGCGGAGCGGATGGGGCTGGTGAACCGGGTGGTGCCCGACGCCGAGCTCGCGGCCGTCGCCGGGGAGTGGGCCCAGCGCCTGGCCGCCGGTCCGACCCGCTCGATCGTCCTGGCCAAGCAGTTGGTGAACGCGTCGCTGGACGGCGACCGTACGACCGCGTTCGCGGCGGAGGCGGCGGCTCAGGAGATCAACATGACCACCCAGGACGCCCAGGAGGGCGTGGCGAGCTTCGTGGAGCGCCGGACACCCAAGTACCGGGGCCTGTAAGACTTCCAATCTGACGAACCGTCAGGTTCAATGAAAATTATGATGGGACACGAAGGGATGGCGGCGACCGTCGTCCGATACCTGAGGTCCGTCGGCGCGGCCGCCACTGCCGCCGCCGAGCCCGTCGAAGCCCTTCCCCGGCCCGCGTTACGGGCCGTACGCGACGACGAGCGGCTGCCCGTCGACCCGGCCGAGTTCCGTGGCGTACTGGGCCACTTCGCGACCGGCGTCACCGTCGTCACCGCCCACGACGACGCCGGCCCCACCGGCTTCGCCTGCCAGTCCTTCGCCTCCCTCTCCCTCGACCCGCCGCTGGTCGTCTTCATGGTCGGGCGTACGTCGACGACCTGGCCGCGCATCGCGCGCGCTGGCGTCTTCTGCGTCAACATCCTGGGCGCCGAACAGGGGCCGCTGTGCCGGGCGTTCGCGGTCAGCGGCGCCGACAAGTTCGCGGGCGTCGGCTACGACGCGGCCCCCGTGACCGGCTCCCCGCGCCTGCACTCCGTACCGGCGTGGGTCGACTGCCGCATCCAGACCGTGCACACCGGCGGCGACCACCTGATCGTGGTCGGCCGTGTGGAGGCCCTCGGCGGCGCGGCCGAGGGTGAACCGCTCCTGTTCCACCGGGGCAGGTTCGGGCGGTTCACCCCGTAACAGCGCTTAGAGCCTGTCCTGGGCGTCGAGTGCCGCGATCTCGATCCCGGCGATACGGTCCGGGTCCGCGATGACGTCGATCTCCGTGATCGCGCCGTCCACGATCGTGAAGCAGAGCACGATGACCAGACGGCCGTAGGGAGCCATGGCCAGGCCGACCTGCCCGTCGACCAGTGCCACTCCGGTGAACTGCGCCCGGCCGATGGCGGCCATCGCGGCCTTCGCCACGGTGTGGCCGCCGTCGAGGACCACCGGTTCCGGGGTGGGGATGACCCAGCGGTCCGCGTTCAGCACCACGTCGGGGTGGAGCAGGGTGACCAGCGTCTCGAAGTCCCCGCCGCGTATCGCGGTCAGGAAGGCGTCGACGACCGGACGCCGACGGGCCAGGTCGGCCGCGGGTGCCGGGCTGCTGCCCTTGACCCGGCGGCGGGCGCGGCTGGCCAGCTGGCGGGCGGCGGCCGGGGTCCGCTCGATCATCGGGCCGATCTGGTCGAACGGCACGGCGAACATGTCGTGCAGGACGAACGCCAGCCGCTCGTCCGGCGCCAGCGTGTCCAGCACCACGAGCAGCGCCAGGCCCACCGACTCGGCGAGCACCGCCTCCTGTTCGGGGTCGACGCGCTCCTGCGGCCCGGCGGCCACGTCGGGCACGGCGTCCGCCTCGTAGGACTCCTCGGGCCGTGACTTCCGCGCGCGCAGCACGTTGAGACATACCCGCGCCACGATTGTCGTCAGCCAGCCGGTGATGTTCTCGACATCGCTCACATCGGCCCGGCTGACGCGCAGCCAGGCGTCCTGCACGGCGTCCTCGGCCTCGCTCAGCGAGCCGAGCATCCGGTAGGCGACCGCGCGCAGATGGGCCCGGTCGGCCTCGAAACGCTCGGCCGGCAATGCGTGCTCGTCCATCGTCACATTCCTCAATCGGGGCGTGTCAGAAAAGCAGAACCCCGAAAACGTACCGACTACGACCGGGCGCGCAACGCCCCCGGTCCGCACAACTCCCGGAGAACGCAATGACGTCAACGATCCTGGTCACCGGCGGCACCGGCACCCTCGGCAAGCACATCGTCCCGCTCCTGCGCGACGCCGACCGCAAGGTGCGGGTGCTGACGCGGCACGGGCGGGCGGGGGCGGACGGGGTTTCGTATGTCACCGGTGACCTGCTCGCCTCCTCGGGTGTCGACGAGGCCGTCGCCGGGGCCGATGTCGTGCTGCACCTCGCGGGTGGGCCGAAGGGTGATGCCGAGGCGACCGCCAACCTCACGCGCGCCTGCGCCCGGGCGGGGGTTGAGCATCTGGTGTACATCTCGGTCATCGGGGCGGATCGGGTGCCGTTGGGGTGGTTCGCGTCGAAGTTGGAGGCGGAGCGGTCTGTGGCGGGGTGTGGGGTGCCGTGGACTACGTTGCGGGCCGCGCAGTTCCATGACCTGGTGCTGGGGATGATGTCGAAGATGGCGAAGTTGCCGGTGGTGCCGGTGCCTCGTGCGGTGCGGCTTCAGCCGGTGGACGCGGGTGAAGTGGCCGCGCGGCTTGTCGAGCTCGCGCTCGCCTCACCCGCTGGGCTGGTTCCCGATCTGGCGGGGCCCAAGGTGTACGGGATGGGGGAGCTTGCCCGTACGTATCTGGCGGCGGTTGGTAAGCGGCGGCCGCTTCTGCCCGTACCGATGCCCGGTAAGGCGGGGCGGGCCTATCGGGCCGGGGAGAACCTCGCGGGCGAGGGGGCCGTGCGGGGGGAGCGGACTTGGGAGGCGTTTCTCGCGGAGCGAGTGGGGTGACCCTTCGGGTGCGGACCGTGGGTGGCTGGTCGCGCAGTTCCCCGCGCCCCTTATATGGCCGTCTCTTGTCTGCGGACCGTGCGTGGCTTGTCGCGCAGTTCCCCGCGCCCCTAGTAGGCACCCGGCAGCGAACCGCGCCCCATGTAGGGCACCCGGCACCGAGAAGTGGCCCGTCACCACACCTTCGTACTCATCGGCTTCCGCTCGCTCGTCACCACCGTCACCGTGCCGTGGTCGCCATATACCTCTTTGCGCCAGGTTGCGAAGACCTCGGCCACTCGGTCTGCCGCGTAGGTCGCCTCGGGGCGGAAGTCGGTGGTCACCTCGGCCACGGTCATGTTGATCTTGCCCGCGATGCGTACGCGTACGTCGGTGACCGATTCCAGTTGGCCGTCGTCCGCCTTGGTGGCGTGGGCGGTGTAGTACGTCATGAAGTCCTTGGTCATGCCGTACCAGCCCGCCTCGCCGCACGGCCCGGCGCCGTCCGTGACCTGACCGTCGGTGGGCGGGCCGGGCGTACCGGTGTCCTCGTCCGTGGGCGGGCCCGGCGTGCCCGTGTCCTCGTCCGTGGGCGGACCGGGCGTGCCCGTGTCCTCGTCCGTCGGCGGGCCCGGCGTACCGGCCCCGTCGTCCGTCGTGTCGCAGTTCTCCGGCGTCGCCGAGGACTGGACCGGGGACGGGGTCGGCGCCGCGCCCGCGTCAGACCGCTCCGTTCCGCAGCCCGCCAGCGTGGCGCAGGCGAGCAGGGCCGCGAGAGCCGTCCCCGTACGTATCCTCTGTGTCCGCATGCGCGCACCCCCTTCCCTCAGAGGGGATCACGCGAGCGCCGGTTCCGGCAAAGAGGGGGTGCGGGAGCCGGGGCGGCGGATCACCAGGGCCATCAGGGCGGCCACGGCGCAGAGCGCGCCAGAGCCGTACCAGACCATGTCGTACGAGCCGAAGGCGTCGCGCGCGAGGCCGCCGAGGAAGGCGACCACGGCCGCGCCGACCTGGTGGGAGGCGAGCACCCAGCCGAAGACGATGGCGCTGTCGTCGCCGTAGTGCTCACGGCAGAGCGCGAGCGTCGGCGGGACGGTGGCGACCCAGTCCAGGCCGTAGAAGACGATGAAGAACAGCATCGGTGGATGGATGGAGGGCGCGAGCAGCATCGGCAGGAAGAGGAGCGAGATGCCGCGCAGGGCGTAGTACGTGGCGAGCAGGCGGCGGGACTCGAAGCGGTCGGTGAGCCAGCCGGAGAAGATCGTCCCGGCGACGTCGAAGACGCCGATGACCGCGAGCAGTCCGGCGGCGGCCGTCACGGGCATCCCGTGGTCGTGCGCGGCGGGCACGAAGTGCGTCTGGATCAGGCCGTTGGTGGATGCGCCGCAGATCGCGAAGGTGCCCGCGAGCAGCCAGAACGGTCCGGTGCGTACGGCCCGGGCGAGCACCTTCAGCGCGCGGGTCGCCGCGCCGGGCACGGGTGCGGGCTTCTCGACGTACGTGTCCGAGCCGTACGGGGCGAGGCCCACGTCCGCCGGGTGGTCGCGCAGCAGCAGCCACACGAACGGGACCACCGCGAGCGCGGCGAGCGCGACCGTGACGGCGGCCGGGCGCCAGCCGTGGTGCTCCACCAGCCAGGAGAGCACGGGCAGGAAGATCAGCTGCCCGGAGGCGGAGGCGGCGGTCAGGATGCCGGTGACCAGGCCCTTGCGGGCGGTGAACCAGCGGTTGGTGACGGTCGCGGCGAACGCCAGCGCCATCGACCCGCTGCCCAGGCCCACGAGCAGGCCCCAGTAGAGCATCAACTGCCAGGCGGAGTGCATGAAGACGGTGAGCCCGGACCCGGCCGCGATCACGGTCAGCGCGACCGCCACGACCCGGCGGATGCCGAACCGGTCCATCAGGGCGGCGGCGAAGGGCGCGGTGAGCCCGTACAGCGCGAGGTTCAGGGACACCGCCGCGCCGATCGTCCCGCGCGACCACCCGAACTCCCCGTGCAGCGGATCGATCAGCAGCCCGGGCAGCGACCGGAAGGCGGCCGCGCCGATGATCGTCACGAACGTTACGGCGGCGACGAACCATGCGCGGTGGATACGGGACGGGGGCGCGGCGACGCTTGTCTGGGGCATGCCACCCAGCTTCCCGGCCCCGCCCGGCCCGAACGAGTGGCCGGATGGCCACGGTTCGCAGGAATCGGGCCACGGGCCCCCGCACCCCTGAGGAGGGCCCGAAGGGCCCATCAAGGGGCGCGGGGAACTGCGCGAGCAACCCGGCACGATCCGCAGCCGACCAGATCCCTCGGAGAGTTTCGGGAAGGGGCGGGGTGGGGGAACTCACCCCACCGAACCCGGCGCACACTTGTCCGTGAAGCCTCCCCCGGAAGGAGCCGCCGCCCGTGACCCACCCCCGCCCCCACCACGTCGCCGTCCTAGCCCTCGACGGCCTGCTCCCCTTCGAGCTGGGCATCCCGCAGCGGATCTTCGGGCGGGCAAGGGCCGAGGACGGGGCACGGGAGTCGCTCTACACCGTGACCACCTGCTCGATACGGCCACCGGGCCCCGTCCAGACCGACGCCGACTTCGCCGTACTCGTAGAGCACGGACCCGAGGTACTCGCCGAGGCCGACACCATCGTGGTGCCCGCCTCGCACGAGCTCGGCCCGGTGTACGAGGAGGGCGTGCTCACGCCCGCACTCGCCGACGCCCTCGCGCGCGTACGCCCCGGCACCCGCATGGTCTCCATCTGCACCGGCAGCTACGTACTGGCCGCCGCCGGGTACCTCGACGGGCGGCCCGCCACCACGCACTGGATGCACGCCGAGCACTTCCAGGAGCTCTTCCCGAACGTCGACGTCGACCCGGACGTGCTGTTCGTCGACGACGGGGACGTGCTGACCTCGGCCGGCGTCGCCGCCGGGATCGACCTGTGCCTGCACATCGTCCGGCGCGACCACGGCGCGGCGGTCGCCAACGAGGTGGCGCGCCGCACGGTGGTGCCGCCGCACCGCGACGGCGGCCAGGCCCAGTACATCCAACGCCCGCTCCCCGAGCCCCAGTTGGCGACCACGACCACCGCGCGCGCCTGGGCGCTCGGACGCCTGGAGGAGCCGATCCAGCTGCGCGACATGGCCGAGCAGGAGGCCATGTCCGTACGGACGTTCACGCGCCGGTTCCGTGAGGAGACGGGCCTGAGCCCCGGCCAGTGGCTCACCCAGCAGCGGGTGGAACGCGCCCGGCACCTCCTGGAGTCCAGCGACCTGTCCGTGGATCAAATAGCGCGCGCGGCCGGATTCGGCACGGCGACCTCGCTGCGCCAGCACCTGCAGACCGCGCTGGGCGTCCCACCGACGGTGTACCGACGTACGTTCCGGGCGGGGGCACACAGCTGAGCCCGGGGCTCAGAACGTCAGCACCCCCCGAGCCACCCGCCCCTGCCGTGCGTCGTCCACCGCCTTCGCGAAGTCCTCGACCGCGTACACCTCGGTGACCAGCTCGTCCAGGAGCAGCGCGCCCGAGCGGTAGAGGTCGGCGTAGCGCGGGATGTCGTACTGGGGGCGTGAACTCCCGTACCGGCAGCCCAGGATGGACTTGTCCAGGAACATCGCGGCGGGCGCGAACGTCGCCTCGGCGGTCGGCGCGGGCATGCCGAGCAGGACGGCCTGGCCGTGCCGGTCGAGCAGGTCGACGGCGCTGCGGACGAGGGCTGGGTGGCCGACGCACTCGAAGACGTGGTCGGCGCCGGTCGGCAGCACCTCGCGTACGCCGTCCGCCGACGCCAGGAAGTGGGTCGCGCCGAACGTGCGGGCGGCCGATTCCTTCGCCGGGTTGGTGTCGACCGCGACGATGGTGCGCGCACCCGCGATCCGAGCGCCTTGAATGACATTGAGGCCGATGCCGCCGGTGCCGATGACGACGACGGTGTCGCCGTACTCGACCCGCGCCCGGTTCAGTACGGCCCCCACGCCCGTGAGCACCGCGCAGCCGATCAGCGCGGCCGAGGTCAGCGGCACGTCGTTGGGGATCCGTACCGCCTGCACGGCCTTCACCAACGTCCGCTCGGCGAAAGCGGAGTTGGCGGCGAACTGGTGGACCGCCTCCCCGCCCCGCGAGAACGGCCGCCCGGGCCGTCCGATGGCCTTGCGGCACATCGTGGGCCGCCCCCGGTCGCAGTCGGCGCAGGCACCGCAGTTGGCGAGGGTGGAGAGCGCGACGCGGTCGCCGGGGGCGACGTGGGTGACGCCTTCACCTGTCGCCTCCACCACGCCCGCGCCCTCGTGGCCGAGCACCACGGGTACGGGAAAGGGGATCGTCCCGTCGATCACCGACAGATCGGAGTGGCAGAGTCCGGCGGCGGCGACAGCCACCAGGACCTCACCGGGCCCCGGACCCCGTACTTCCAGATCATCCACCACCTGCGTCCGCGTGCCATCGAACAGAACACCTCTCACTGGCCCCGAGCCTCCCTCGGCAGGCCGAGCACGCGCTCGGCGATGATGGTGCGCTGAATCTCGTCCGAGCCGCCGTAGATGGTGTCGGCGCGGGAGAAGAGGAACGAGCGTTGCTGCGCGTCGAGTTCGTACGGCCGCTCCTCGCTCCAGTCGTACGGACCGACCGCGGCCTCCGCGCCCCGTACGGCCATCGCGAGCTCGCCCAGACGCTGGTGCCAGCCGCCCCAGAGCAGTTTGGCGACGCTGGGGGCGGCGGTGTCGGGGGCGCCGAGGGTGCGCAGCGCGTTCCAGCGCATGACGCGGAGGTCGGCCCATTGGCGTACGAGGCGGTCGCGGAGGACGGGGTCGCGGATGTCCCCCGCTTGCCTCAGAACGCCCTCCAACTCCTCCTCGAATCCGATCTGTTGAACCAGCGTGGACACTCCGCGTTCCACTTCGAGCAGGGCCATGGCGACGCGCCAGCCGTCGCCGTCGGCGCCGACGATGTGATCGGGTTCGGCTCGGGCGCCGTCGAAGAAGACCTCGTTGAACTCGCTCGTCCCCGTCATCTGCCGGATCGGCCGGACCTCGATCCTGCCCGGCTGGTCCATGGGGACGAGGAGGAAGGAGAGGCCGTGGTGGCGGCGCGAGCCCGGTTCGGTGCGGGCCAGGACGAAGCACCAGTCGGCGTCGTGCGCGTGCGAGGTCCAGATCTTCTGGCCGGTGACGCGGTAGGCGCCGGTGGCGTCGCGGGTGGCGGTGGTACGGACCGCCGCGAGGTCGGAGCCGGCGTCGGGTTCGCTGTAGCCCTGGCACCAGAGCTCCTCGCCTCGGGCGATGGGGGGCAGGAAGCGTTCTTTCTGCTGGCTGGTGCCGTACGCGATGAGGGTGGGGGCGAGCAGGTTCTCGCCGATGTGGCCCAGGCGCGGTGGGGTGTTGGGTGTACGGGCGTACTCCTCGGCCCAGACCACCTGCTGGGTGAGGGTGCCTTGCCGGTTCCCGTGCCGCTCGGTCCATCCGAGGCCGATCCATCCGGCCGCGCCGAGGGTGCGCTCCCAGGTGCGGGAGGTGCCCTCGGCGGGATGCGCGTCCAACCAGGCGCGCGTGTCCGCCCGGAACGCCTCGTCGTCGAGGGAGAACCCGAAGTCCATACCATCGCCTCTCGTTCGTGCGCTGGAAATTCCCCCACCCCACCCCTTCCCGAAAGCCTCCGGCGGTTGTCGGTCGGCCGCCCAGGGCTTTCGGGAAGGGGCGGGGTGGGGCCTCCTACGCGTTCGGGCGTTCCGCCCGTTCCGCTGCGCGTGCCATCTCCTCCAGCCGCGCCAGCATCGGCATCGGATCCACCCCCACCGTCCCCGGGAGGAACTCCGCAATCCGGGACGGGGTCCAAGGGCCGTCCGACACGTACCCCGCCCGCAGCTCCCGCGGCTGCGCCCACACCGCGATCTTCGGCCCCGCGACCGTGTACACCTGCCCCGTGATGCCCTCCGAGCGGGCGCGGTCGCTCAACAGGTAGACCACGAACGCCGCCACATCCTCCGGCGAGCCGATCTCCGTAAGCTCCATGGGAACGTTGGCAGACATCCGCGTACGGGCGACCGGCGCGACCGCGTTCGCCGTGACCCCGTACTTGTGCAGCCCAAGCGCGGCGCTGCGCACCAGCGAGATCACCCCGCCCTTCGCGGCGCTGTAGTTGGCCTGCGCCACGCTCCCCTGATGGTTGCCGCTGGTGAAGCCGATCAGGGTGCCGGAGCCCTGTTTGCGCATCACGGCGGAGGCCGCGCGGAAGACGGTGAAGGTGCCCTTCAAATGGGTGGCGACCACCGGGTCCCACTCCTCCTCCGTCATGTTGAAGAGCATGCGCTCGCGCAGGATGCCCGCGACGCACACCACCCCGTCCACCCGCCCCCACCGGGCCAGCGCGGTGTCCACGATGCGCTGGCCGCCCGCCATCGTCGAGATGTCGTCCGCGATGGCGACCGCCTCGCCGCCCGCCGCCTCGATCTCCTTGACCACCGCGTCGGCGACCGTACTGGTGGGCTCGGCGCCCTCGACCGAGACGCCATAGTCGTTGACGACGACCCTGGCCCCCTCGGCCGCCGCCGCCAGCGCCACCGCGCGGCCGATGCCGCGCCCCGCGCCGGTCACGGCGACCACCTTGCCTGCCAAGAAGTTCCCCATGCCGGCCCCTTCCCGCGGTTTCTGACGGACCGTTAGATTTTATGGCCCGGCGGACGCCGGAAGACAACCCCCGGGGAGGACTCTTATGCCGATGCCCGCCGAGTTCCTGGACATCGCCAAGCGCCTTAACAACTGGGGACGTTGGGGGCCCGACGATGAAATCGGGACCCTCAATCTCGTCACCGACGATGTCGTACGCGACGCCGCCGCCACCGTCCGCACCGGCCGCCGCATCCCGCTCGCGCTGCCCCTGGAGCAGAACGGCGTCCAGACCGGCCTCATCCCCGGCCGGGTCAACCCGCTCCACACCATGGTCCAGATCAACCAGGAGATCTTCGGCCCCGGCACCGTCGCCACCAGCGACGACGCCGTCACCTTCGGCCTCCAGGCGGCCACCCACTGGGACGCGCTCACCCATGTCTCGCACTCCGGCCGCATCTACAACGGCCGCCCCGCCGGCACCATCACCGCCCACGCGGGGGCGGAGTTCAGCGGCATCGAGAAGCTCACCCACATCATCTCGCGCGGGGTGCTGCTGGATGTGGCGCGCGCCCACGGCCTCGACCGGCTGCCCGGGGACCACGCCGTCACCCCCGAGGACCTCGACGCGGCCGAGGAGCTGGCGGGAGTCACCGTCCGTGCGGGCGACATCGTGCTCGTACGCACCGGGCAGATCCAGCTCTGCCTCGGCGGCGACAAGCACGGGTACGGTTTTCCGTCGCCGGGGCTCTCGATCCGTACGCCCGAGTGGTTCCACGCGCGCGATGCGGCGGCGGTCGCCAACGACACGCTCACCTTCGAGATCTTCCCGCCGGAGATCGAGAACCTGTGGCTGCCGGTGCACGCCCTCGATCTGGTCGAGATGGGCATGCTCCAGGGGCAGAACTGGAATCTCGAAGAGTTGTCCACAGCCTGTGCGGAAGAGGGGCAGTACGCGTTCCTGCTGTCGGCGATGCCGGAACCGTTCGTCGGCGCCACGGGGAGCCCGGTCGCACCCGTCGCCGTTCTCTGAGAGGAACCCTCCACGGGTGGCGGCGCGTCATGCGCACCCCGAGCACGGCACCACGGCCGCCACCCGGCTCCGCGCGCATGCCCAGCTCCTCATGCCCTGAAGAGCGTTGCCCTGAGCCGACGCCGAGCCACGACCCGCACTCGCCGAGGAGAACCAGGACCGACCCGGAACGGAACATGGACCAGTCCACGCCCTCGGCGTCCCCTCGCGACGAATCGCTCACCCAAGGGTGATCAGAGCACCACTGCGCGTCAACACCTAGCGAAAGCTTTGCCGCTTACGCCCGATTTGTGACGGCGCACGACGGCTCGTACACGCCCGGCTCGAACGCCCCGCCCGCGAGCTCCGGCGCGCCCCTGTCGGCCTCACAGCCGCCCCCCGCGCCACAGCCGCGGTCCACCTCGCACCAGATCGACTTGCCCGCGCCCTCCGGCTGCCAGCCCCACCGGTCGGCGAGGCCGTCGACCAGCTCCAGGCCGCGGCCGTTGGTGTCGTCCCCGTCCGCGTGGCGCGGCTTGGGCGCGCGTGCGCTGCTGTCGGCCACCTCCACGCGGACGGTTCCGCCGTCGGCCGGCCCGCCGACGGGTCCGAAGAGCATCCGCAGCACGGCCGGACAGCCGGTGTGCACCACGGCGTTGGTCACGAGTTCCGAGATCAGCAGGATCAGGGTCTCGGCGAGCGGCTCGTCGAGCCTTATCCCTGACCCGGCCAACCGCGAGCGGGCCCATCTGCGAGCGCGCCCCACCTCGGCGGGGTCGGCTCCGACCTCCAACTGAACCTGAAGCACCTGCACCGCTCACACCATCCGAACCGGCGGACACATCGCCTCGCGCCTCGTGAAGCTCACAGAACGTGATTTCCGTACGAGACAGCATGGTTGACGTACAGTCACCGCAACAAGCGCTTCGGGCATATTCCAGCGCGAAGGAGTACGCGTGGTGCATACTGTGCGACGCACATTGCGGGGGGTCGAACAAGGGCACGCAGGATGCCTGGGGGATCGCACCCCACGGAGGGTACCCGAGGGCGGCCCCGACTCCGGGCCGTGACGGGTCCCTTGAAGGACACAACCCGATATCGACGCTCGGTGACGATCCATCACCCTTCGGCCAATGCTCCGTCAGACTCCGGCCACACACTGTGTATCCACGCTCGTGGGCGCTTGGCGAGACACCCCGGTTCGCCTTACGAGACAGACCGGTTCGTCACGCGTAATACCTTACGAGACACACCGGTTCGCCATCCGGGACGCCTTATGCGATCCCGGCCGCCGACTCCTCCAGTGCCCGTGCCTGAAGCTCCAGCGCGAGCGCGGTGGGAGGCCAGCGCTCGCACCGCACCCACGCCCGCTTCAGATGCAGATGGACGTCCGCCTCCCAGGTGAAGCCCATCCCGCCGTACACCTGGAGGCAGTCGCGCGCGCACTCCACGGCCGCCTCGTCGGCGAGCAGCTTGGCGCCCACGATCTCCACCGGATCCCCGGTGACGGCGGCCGCGTACACGGCCGCGCGCGCGACCTCCGTACGGACCAGCATCTGCGCGCACAGATGCTTGACGGCCTGGAACGCGCCGATCGGCTGCCCGAACTGCTCGCGTTCTCGGGCGTGTTGGACCGCCATCTCGGTGGTGCGGCCCGCGCTGCCGAGCTGTTCGGCGGCGGTGAGCAGCGCGCTTTCCGCGGAGCCGTCCGCGCCCGGCACTCGGTGGAGCGGTGTCAGCGGGTCGATCGAGCGGATCGGCTCGGCACCGGTGACGTCTCCCCGTACGACGTCGGCCTCCGCCAGCCACTCCACCAGGCCGCCGTCCGGCGCCGCCACCACCGTCTCGCCCTCCGCCGCGCCCTCGACGGCCCCCGCCGCCAGATGCGTGGCGATCAGTGGCCCGGGCAGCAGCGCCCGCCCGGCCTCCTCGAAGAGCAGCACGGCCTCGGGCAGCCCGAGCCCCACCCCGCCGTCCTCCTCCGGCAGCCGCAGCGCGAAGAACCCGGCCGCGCCGAGCTCCCGCCACAGCCCGCGGTCGAGCCCCGCCCGCAGCGTCTCGCGGTCGAGTCGCCGGGAGAGAAGCGCACGCAGGCTGGACTTCAACGCCCTTTGGTCATCGCTCAGTTGGAAATCCATCAGCGTCCCTTCGGCAGGCCGAGGATGCGCTCGGCGACGATGTTCCGCTGGATCTGCGAGGTGCCGGCGGCGATGGTGTACGAGAGGGAGGACAAGCGGTCGAGGGTCCATTCGCGGTCCAGGTCGAGCGCGTCGGGGCCGAGGACGGCGGCGGCCGCGTCGTACAGGTCCTGGCGGGCGTGCGAGTAGCGGAGTTTGAAGACCGAGCCGCCGGCGCCGGGGGCGCCGCCACCGCGCTCGGACTCGCTGACGTTCCACTGGATGAGCCGCCAGAGCGCACTGAACTCCGCGTACAGACCGCCGAGTCGGCGCCGGATCACCGGATCGTCCCAGCGGCCGTTCTTGTGCGCCTCGGCGGCGATCTCCGCCAGGACGCGACGGCAGGCGACGACCTCGCCGACGAACGCCGTGCCCCGCTCGTACGACAGCGTCACCATGGTCACGCGCCAGCCGTCGTTCTCGGCGCCGACCCGGTTGGCGACCGGGACGCGCACCTCGTCGAGGAACACCTCGGCGAACTCGGCGGACCCGGCGAGGGTGCGCAGCGGGCGCACGGTCACGCCGGGTGCGTCCATCGGCATCGCGAGCCAGGTGATGCCCCGGTGCTTGAGCGCGTCCGGGTCGGTGCGGACGAGCAATTCGCACCAGTCGGCGACCTCCGCGTGCGAGGTCCAGATCTTGGCGCCGGTGACGACGTACGCGTCCCCGTCGCGCACCGCGCGCGTGCGCAGCGACGCCAGGTCGGAGCCCGCGTCCGGCTCGCTGAACCCCTGGCACCACACCTCGTCCCCGCGCAGCACCGGCGCCAGCCAGCGCGCCCGCTGCCCGGGCGTCCCCTCGGCGGCGATGGTGGGGCCCGCGTGCAGCAGCCCCACGAAGTTCGCGCCGACATAGGGCGCCCCGGCCCGCTCGGTCTCCTCCAGGAAGATCAGCCGCCGGGTCGGGGAGGCGTCCCAGTGCACGTCGGCGTACCCGGCGTCGTACAGCCTCCGCTGCCAGCCGGTGTCGTACGCGCGCCGCCCGGGCCAGTCCGAGGGGTCCGGCCTGGGCGGCAACCCCGGCAGCACGGCCGCGAGCCACGCCTTGAGCCCTGCCCGGAACTCCTCGTCCTCCGCGCCGTACGTGAGGTTCACCGGCGGCCTCCACCCCTCGTCGGGCTGCTGTCTGGTGGCGCTATCTGATGGTCCGTCAGATAGCAGGCTAGCCGCGCACCTATGGACCGACAAGCGGTGCGGGCCTACGCTCTCCGCACCGATCTGACGTTCCGTCAGTTATGAGGGTTACGTTCCGACGTTCCCAGGAGCGAGGAGTACGGCGATGAACGACACCGCACATGAACTCGGCGCCTCCCGCACGCTCTGGGAGCTCGTCGAGCGCCGCGCCGCGCTCACCCCCGACCGGCCCGTGTTCCTCGCCGACGACCGCGTCCTCACCTTCGGCGAGCTGCGCGCGCGGGGTGAGCGGGTGGCGGCCGGGCTGTACGGGATGGGGGTGCGGGCCGGGACCGTGGTGGCCTGGCAGCTGCCGACCCGGATCGAGACGGCGCTGCTGTCGTTCGCACTGGCCCGGCTGGGGGCCGTGCAGTCGCCCGTCATCCCGTACTACCGGGAGCGTGAAGTGGGGTTCGCGCTGCGGGAGTCGGGGGCGGAGTTCTTCGCGGTGCCGGGGGTTTGGCGGGGGTTCGATTATGTGGCGATGGCTCGGCGGGTGGGGGCGCGGGGTGTTTTCTCCGCGTACGACGTGCTGCCGGATGGGGATCCTGGTGTGCTGCCTCCGCCGCCCGTCGACGGTACTTCTGTGCGGTGGATCTACTGGACGTCGGGGACCACTTCCGCGCCCAAGGGTGTGTTGCATACCGATCGGTCGCTGCTGGCGGGTGGGGCGTGTTTGGCGCATGCGCTTCGTCCGACTTCGGATGACGTCGGCTCTGTGGCCTTTCCATATGCCCATATCGGTGGGCCCGATTACACCGTGATGCTGCTTCTGTACGGCTTTCCTGCCGTCCTGTTCGAGCATTTCGCGTTGCCGGAGGCGTTGGGGTCGTATCGGCGGCATGGGGTGACGATTGCGGGTGGGTCCACCGCGTTCTACTCGATGTTCCTTGCTGAGCAGCGTCGGCAGCCGGGGGTGCCGATCATTCCTACGTTGCGGCTGCTCGCGGGTGGGGGTGCGCCCAAGCCGCCCTCTGTTTACCACGCCGTGGTGCGGGAGTTGGGGTGTCGGCTTGCCCATGGGTACGGGATGACCGAAGTCCCGATGATCACTATGGGGTCGCCGGATGACAGCGAGTCCGACCTGGCTACGACCGAGGGGCGTCCGCCCGAGGGGATGTCCATACGGATCGTGGATGGGGAAGTGCGGCTTCGGGGCGAGGCTGTTTGTCGGGGGTATCTGGATTCCTCGCAGAACGCGTCCGCGTTCGACGCGGATGGGTATTTGAGGACCGGGGATCTTGGTCACCTGACCGCCAGTGGGCATCTGGTGCTTACCGGGCGGCTCAAGGACGTCATTATCCGCAAGGGGGAGAACATTTCCGCGGCGGAGGTCGAGGAATTGCTGCATCGGCATCCGGGCGTTGGGGATGTGGCGGTTATCGGGCTGCCGGATCCGGATCGCGGGGAGCGGGTTTGTGCGGTGGTCGAACTTGCGGCGGGGGGTGGGGAGTTGACCCTTGGCTCGGTCACCGCGTTCCTGCGGGGGGAGGGGCTGGCCACGCACAAGTTGCCGGAGCAGCTTGAGGTGGTGGCGTCGCTGCCTCGCAATGACACCTTGCGGAAGGTGTTGAAGTACGTGTTGCGGGAGCGGTTTGGGGGGTGAGGGTGTTTTGCCGGGTGCGGGTTGTGTGTGGCTGATCGCGCAGTTCCCCGCGCCCCTAAAAGCGTAGGTGGCCCCCGACGTCATCTCGCGCCGACAGAGCTCAGCTGTCGGTGCCCCTCCCGATCTCACCTCACGCCGACAGCGGCTCGGCCTCGTCCCTCGCTGCCGCCTCCACGTCCCCGTACACGTCGAACAGGCGGCGCACGCCCAGTGCGGCCAGGACTCGGTTTACGTGGGAGCCCTCTACCGCTCCCCTCGCAGGGAGGATCAGGCGTAGGCGGCCCTGGCAGGAGCGGATCAGGCGGCGGGAGGCGATCAGGACGCCCACGCCGCTGGAGTCGCAGAAGAGGACTCCGGAGAGGTCCAGGACCAGGTCTCGGCGGCCTGCCGCCACCGCCTCGTGGACCGCCTGGCGTACCTGCGGTGCCGTTACCAGGTCCAGTTCGCCCTGGACGCGCACCACGGCCCATCCGCCCTGCTCGGTCTCGTTCACCATCAGCGTCACGCGTCCGGACCTCTCTGTGCAGTCGGTCCCCGTCCGTCCCTTGCGCGACTGCCCGGTGCGGGCCGTACGAAACCCCTCGCGCCTTACCACGACCTGCCCTTTCGGGGGCGCACTTGCTGCAAACGAGCGCGTCTTTCGGACCCCCGCACTACATTCGAAGGGACACGAGTGCACAGGGGCACGGACAAAAGGTACGGAACGGGCAACACGGCACACGGTTGGGGAGCCGCATGGCGAAGGACGCACCACCGCGCTGGGATCGCAGGATGCAGCAGCGCCTGGCGCGCGGCGAGGCGGCCGCGCTCGGCGAGCTGTACGACCGGTTCGCCTCACTCGTGCACAGCCTCGCCCACCGCGTCCTCGGTGACGACTCCGCCGCCGACCAGATCACCCGCGAGGTGTTCGGGTACGTGTGGGAGAACCCGGACGCGTACGACCCCAAGCAGGGGTCCATGCGGTCCTGGGTCGCCAGGCTCACCCAGCGCCAGGCCGTACTGCGGCTGCGCCAGGCCGAGGCCGCGCAGTACGCGGAGCACGGCGGCGGCTCCGCCGAGGAGCTGGAGGCGAAGGTCCTGCGCGCCTCGGCCGCAGCCCGCGCCGACTACATCGTGACGTCGATGCCCGCACCCCTGCGCCAAGCGCTTGAACTCGCGTACCACGGCCGCCGCAACTACCGGCAGGCCGCCGCCGACCTCGCGATCACCGAGGACGAGGCCCGGCGCAGGCTGCGGCTCGGGCTCCAGTTGCTGTCCACCGCCAACACCCGCCCGCCGGAGGGCTCCGCGCCGCCCGGTTACGGACGCGCCCGGTGAACGGGCCGGTGGAGCACGGACCGGCGCTGCCCGACGACGAGAACGGCACGCCGCGCATACCGCCACCGCGCCGCGCGGCCGACGACATCGAGGAGCTTCCCCCGGCCATGCCCGAGCCGATGCCCACGAAGGTCCCCGAGCCGGTCCGGGCCGAGCCCGTCGTGCGCTCGCACGCCGTGCTGAAGTCCCTGCTCGGGGCGTGGGCGCTCGCCGCGTGCTCGACCGAGGAGACCGAGGCCGTCGAGGCGCACCTCACCGAGTGCGCGCCCTGCGCGGAGGAGGCGCTGCGGCTGCGGGACGCGGTGGGGCTGCTGCACACCGACCGCAGCCTGGACCTGGACCCGCTGCTGCGGTCCCGGGTGCTTGAGAACTGTCTGGGGCGGCGCCCGGCCCGTATCCCGGTGCCGGACTGGGCCGCTCCGTACGACGCGGAGACCGCTCGTCTGGACTCGCTGCTCAATGACTTCGGCGATGCGGAGTGGCATGCGCCGGTGCGGCTGAAGTGGTTCGAGCACGAGCGGCAGGTGAGCCGCCGCACCACCGTGGCCGGGGTGATCGGGCATCTGATGGCGGTGGACGGTCTGGTGGCGACCGCGCTCGGCCTGGAGGACCCGGCGGGCACCTCGCTGCCTGCCGGCCCGACCGCGCGCACCGAGGCGTTCTGGACCGCCACGCGGTTCCCGCTCACGCGCGCGGTGCGCGAGCCGTGGCGCGAGCACAGCCACAGCCTGATCCGTACGGTGTCGTTCGCGGGCCGGGGCGTGGCCGAACTGGACGTCCCCTACGGCGAGTTCGCGCTGCCGCTCAAGGACGCGTTCCTCGACCGCGCCTTCGAGTGCTGGATCCACGCGGGCGACATCGCGGACGCCGTCGACTACCCGTACGAGCCGCCGTCCGGGGCGCATCTGCACAAGATGATCGACCTGGCGGCGCGGATCCTGCCGAGCGCGCTCGCGGCCCGCCGCCGCGCGGGCCTCGCCGCTCCGGCGCGCGGTCTGGTGACGGCGGGCGCGCCGGGCCGCTCGCTGCGGCTGGAGATCGAGGGCGCGGGCGGCGGCGAGTGGTTCATCGCGCTCGACTCCCCCGCCGCCAAGGGCTCGCCCGACCACGTGGTGGCCCATATCGCCGTGGACGGCGTGGAGTTCTGCCGACTCGCCGCGGGGCACGTCCCGCCGGAGGACGCGGCGGCGGGCCGGCGCGGCGACCGCGAGGCGGTCCGGGACGTGCTCTTCGCGACGGCGTCGCTCAGCAGGCTGTGAAGGTGGCCTGCTAGGCGAAGACGACCGTACGGCGGCCGTTGAGCAGGATGCGGTGCTCCGCGTGCCACTTCACGGCCCGCGCGAGCGCCTGGCACTCCACGTCACGGCCGATGGCGACGAGCTGGTCGGGGGTGACCTCGTGGCCGACGCGCTCGACCTCCTGCTCGATGATCGGGCCCTCGTCGAGGTCCGCCGTCACATAGTGCGCGGTGGCACCGATCAGCTTCACCCCGCGCGCGTGCGCCTGGTGGTACGGCTTCGCGCCCTTGAAGCTCGGCAGGAACGAGTGGTGGATGTTGATGATCCGGCCGCTCAGCTGCTTGCAGAGGTCGTCCGAGAGGACCTGCATATAGCGGGCGAGCACGACGAGCTCGACGTTCTCCTCCCGTACGAGATCGAGCAGCTGGCCCTCGGCCGCCGCCTTCGTCTCCTTCGTCACTGGGATGTGGCGGAAGGGGATGTCGTACGAGGACACGAGTTCGGCGAAATCGGTGTGGTTGGAGACCACCGCCGCGATCTCCACCGGCAGCGCGCCGATCTTGGAGCGGAACAGCAGGTCGTTGAGGCAGTGGCCGAACTTGGAGACCATCAGGACGATCCGCATGCGCTCGTCCGCGCGGTGGATCTGCCAGTCCATCTGGAAGGAGTCGCCCACGGCCGCGAAGCTGGCGCGCAGCTTGTCGACGGTCACCGGAGCCTCGGCCGAGAAGTGGACGCGCATGAAGAAGAGACCCGAGTCGCGGTCTCCGAACTGCTGACTGTCCTCGATATTGCAGCCGGTGATGAAGAGATAGCTCGACACGGCGTGCACGATGCCCTGTTTGTCCGGGCAGGAGAGCGTGAGGACGTACTGGTCAGTCATCCAGGCAGGATGCCACAAGCGGCCGGTGCCGCTGGTCACCGCTCAGGATGCGGACCCGTACGTGGACGCCCCCAAGGAGGCTCAGGCCGAGCGCGTCTGGATGCGCAGGACCTCAAGGGAGCGGGGCGCCGCGTCCGGGTCGTCCGCGTCGTTGACCGCGAGCCGCACATGCGCCTCGCGGGCCGCGCGGACCGCCTCGGGCCAGCCGTGGTGGGCCAGGAACGCCGAGATCGGGGCGTCCGCCCCCACCTGGTGCATGATCCGCAGCACCCGCAGCACGGCCACGTCCACCAGCGCGGCCTCGCCGGAGTCGCGGAAGACCGTGCCGACGTATTTCTCCGCCGACCAGTTGTCCAGCCAGGTGTCCTCGACCAGCCGGTAGACGGCGTCGGTGATGTCCCCGTACCCCTCCCGCCCGGCCAGCCAGGTGTCCTGGTGGAAGGACTCGTCGGAGAGCATGTGCAGCGCCGAGCGCACGTTCGCGCGCCAGCGCCACCACGGCATGTCATTCAACGGCATGCCGCCCATGGTGGAGGAGCGACGGCCGCGACGGGAAGAGCTGGCTGAACCTTGCTGCACGCGTTCGATCGTACGTTCCCCTTGTTCGGGGCGTCCCATGCCCCCGTAATTCACCTGAGCGTCACCGAGCGTTGACCAATGCCCACTGCGCTGTTACCCATGAGGCGGAATTGTGCAGGGACATGACCGGATGGCGCAGCTCCTCCTCCTCCCGCCCCTGGAAGTCCGTGACGGCTGTCTTAGTCGTCGCGTCAACGGCGGCCGGGGCCGCGCTGTTCTCCGGCTGTGGCGCACTCCCTGGAGCCGCGGGGGGCTCCAGGGAGCCTGTCACCGTGATGACATGGGCTCCTGCGGACACTCGCTCGACCAATATGCCCGGAATGCCCTCCATGGCGAAGGCGTACGCGCGCTGGGTCAACGCACACGGCGGCATCGACGGCCACCGCCTCGACGTCCTCACCTGCAACGAGCAGAACACCGCGACAGGCGCCGCCGAGTGCGCCCGCCAGGCGGTGAAGGCGCACGCGATCGCGGTCGTCGGCTCCTACAGCCAGTACGGCCGCGCCTTCATGTCCCCGCTCGAAGCCGCCGGCATCCCCTACATAGGCGGCTACGGCGTCTCCGACGAGGAGTTCTCCAGCGCGCTCTCCTACCCCGTCAACGGCGGCCAGGCGACCCTCCTGGCGGGCAGCGGCAAGCAGTTGGCACTCTGGTGCGACAAGGTCGCGCTCGTACGGCCCGACACCGTCTCCGGCGACCTGCTGCCCCAGCTCCTCAACGAGGGCCTGTCCTCCGCCCATAAGCGCCAGGCCGCCGACATCCGCACGGCCGACGACGCCGGCGACTACACCCAGCAGGCCCAGGACGCGCTCGTGAAGGCCGGGGCGGACCCCGAACTGCCGGGCCGCATCGGCAAGAAGGCGGCGGCCGACCAGGCCCGCAAGGGGTGCGTGACGGCGGTCCTGGGCGATCGCACCGAGACGTTCTTCGACTCCTTCCGGCGCGTGGAGAGCGACGACCAGAAGGTGCAGGTCGCCTCCGTGCTCGGCTCGGTCGGCCAGCCGCTGGTGGACCGTACGGGCGGCAAGGACGGGCCGTTCGAGGGCGCGTACGTCACCGGCTGGTACCCGGAGGCGGGCGACGCGCGCTGGGCGCCGATGCAGGAGGTCATCCGGGAGCAGGCGTTCCGGGACGACACGATCGACGCGGCGGACGCGGGCGTGCAGACGACGTGGATCGCCTACACGGTCCTCAAGCGGGTCATCGAGTCCCTCGACCAGAACGACGTCGCCGCGCACGACCTGGTCCGGGCGCTCAACAAGGGCGTCAGCGTGGACACGGGCGGGCTGACGCCGACGCTGCGGTGGAAGTTCGAAGACATGCTGGCGGCGCCGGACTTCCCCCGGATCGTCAACCGGGACGTGACGTTCCAGGTGGTGAAGGACGGGCGCCTGGTGGCTGCGAAGAAGGGCTTCACGGATGTGAGCGGCACGCTGGAGGACGCGTCGGCCCTGGGCTGACGCGCGCCCGTCCGTACGGCGGGGAGGCTCAGAGCGGTGAACCTCTGAGCCGGACGCCTCAGAGCTGGGACGAGGAGCGCTTCGTGAGGCCGTACTTGCCCGCGATCGCGTTCCACAGGCCCGACGCCTGCTGCTTGGCGACGGTCGCCTCGCCGCTGGAGCGGTCGCCCTGGGCCGCCTCCGGTCCGTAACGGGCGTGGCCGCCGTGCTTGCAGGCCTTGCCCTTGCCGGACTGGTCGGCCCAGGAGGCGTAGTGGTTGTCGGCGGAGGCGGACGCCTGCCACGCCTTGGTGAGCTGGGCGGTGAGCTTGGCGTTGTTCGGCAGCTTGTCGACGGCCACCTGCTGGAGCCGGGTGACCAGATCGCCGCGCTGCTTGGCCGCGTCGCGCAGCGTGGACGCGGCCACGTCCAGCTTGTCGCAGTTGCGGATGTTCGCGACCGCGCCGATCACCGCGTCGCGGCTGTTGTTGCTGTCGGCGAGGAGCTTGTCGAGCTCGACGGCCTGCGCCTTGGCGGGGTCGTCGCCGGGCTTTGCGCCACTGTCGCCGCCGGCGGTCGGCGTGGTCGCGGCGATCGGGGTGTTGTCGTCCTTCTTGCTGTCGCCGCCGCCCCCGCTGAGGAGGTACCCGGCGCCGAGCCCGACGACCGCGAGGCCGACGCCGGCGGCCGCGATGATGCCGAGCCGCGAGCGGCGCCGGGGCTCGTCGTCGTAGGAGTCGTACGCGTACGAGTCGCCGGGCGGCGGGGGCTGCTGCTGGTACTGCTGGGCCGACGGCGGCTGCTGGAACTGCGGCGGCTGCGACTGCGGCTGCACCTGGACCGAGGGGGCCGTGCTGAACCGGCCCAACTGCTGGGTCTCGCCGCCGCGTTGGGGCTGCGGCGCACCGTCGGTGCGGAAGAGGCTGTCGAACTCGGCGGGAGGCTGCCGCTCCCCGGGGGCGCCCGGGCGTATGCCGTACGGGGCGTCCTGCGGGGGCGCGGGGACCGCCGAGGCGGCCGGGACCGGCGGCAGGTACTGGGTCGCGGCGGCGCCGCTCGTCTCCGGCGGCAGGGCGCCCGGGGGCGCCGGGGGCACGGGCGCGAGGAACTGGGTGGCCTCCGCGCCGCCGGGGGCCGGGGGCACGGGGTCGATGAACCGCGTCGCGTCCGAGGCACCGGCCGGGCCGGGGACGGGAGCGATGTACTGGGTGGCGTCCGAGGCACCGGGGGCCGGGGGCACGGGCGCGATGAACTGCGTGGCCTCGGAGGCGCCGGGCGGGGGCGCGATGTACTGGGTCGCCTCCGAGGCGCCGGGCGGGGGTGCGCTCAGGTACTGCGTCGCCTCCGAGCCGCTGTCGGACGCCGGGACCGGCGGGATGTACTGCGTGGCGTCCGTGGTCTCGGCGGGCAGCGGCTGGGCCCAGACGGTCGCGGGCCCTTGCGCGGCCGGGGCCTGCGCGGGCTGCTCGGGCCGCTCCGGGCCCCACGGCTGGCCCCAGGACTGCCCGGCGGGCGGCGCCGCCTGCGGGGCCGGGGGCCAGGGGGCGGATCCTTCGGCGGGCAGCACGACGCCCTCGTGTGCGGGCCGTACAGCGGGCAGCTGCGGCTCGTCACCCTGTCGGCTCTGCGTCACCGGGACTCCTACGCGTGGGATCTACGGAACGTCGGGTCACGCTACCGGGTCCCCCATCGGGGTGCCACGCCCACCTGTCCCGGGACGCCCGACGCGCTCCCTCCGGTTCCCACCGGCGCGCTTCCCGTGCCGTATCGCACGCCTGCGAGCCGCGCCCCTCACGGGGCGCGGCTCGCCCCTCACGCCGCCTGCAACTCCAGGCGCGCCCCGAACTCCCGTACCGCGGGCTCGTCCGCGTACGGCTCAAGGCGCTGCTGGAGGTCGTCCAGGTAGTCCGCGCCCCGGTTGGTGCGCAGGGTGGACAGGAGGTCCACCGCGCGCGTGCCGGTGGCGCAGGCCAGTTCCACTTCGCGCTGCTGGACCTGGGCCGTGGCCAGCAGGACGAGTCCGATCGCCCGGCGCCGTGCGCGGGTCTCGGGGTGGCCCGCCAGCGACTCCTCGGCGCGCCGCGCCGCCGCCTCGGGCTGGCCGAGGTCGCGGTGGCAGTGCGCGAGTTCGTCGGAGAGGTAGGCGTGGTCGAAGTGGGCGATCCAGGACGGGTCGTCGCCGGAGTCCGCCGACGCCGCCTCCATCGCCGCGAGCGCCCGCCCGGCCACGGTCTGGCAGGTGCGCGCGTCGCCCAGGAGCGCGTGGCCGCGTGCCTCGGCCGCGAAGAACATCGCCTCCGCGCGCGGGGTGACCCGGCCCCGGGAACCTTCCTGGGCGGCCCGGGCCAGCTGGGCGATCTCGCGCGGGTTGCCCAGCTGCGCGGCGAGGTGGCTCATGGAGGCGGCGAGCACGTAACCGCCGTAGCCGCGGTCCCCGGCCGCCTGGGCGAGCCGCAGGGCCTGGATGTAGTAGCGCTGGGCCAGACCCGGCTGGCCGGTGTCGACGGCCATGTAGCCCGCCAGTTCCGTGAGCCGCGCCACCGCCGCGAACAGCTGGCGCCCGACCGTCTCGCGGTACGAGCCCGCGAGCAGCCCGGAGACCACGCTGTTGAGGTAGTGGACGACGACCGGGCGGACATGCCCGGAGCCGAACCGGTGGTCGAGCTCGACCAGCGCCTCGGTCATCGCCCGTACCGCGTCGACGTCCGCGACCCCGACCCGCTGCCCGGCGCTCCGCGCGACCTGCGCGTCCGCCCCGGTGATCAGCCAGTCGCGGCTCGGCTCGACGAGGGCGGACGCGGCGACCGTGGAGCCGGTCAGGAAGTCGCGGCGGCCCACGTCGCTGCGCCACAGCTCGCAGACCTGCTCGATGGCGCCGAGGACGGTGGGCGAGAACTGCAGGCCCACCCCCGACGCCAGGTTCTTGCCGTTGGCCATGCCGATCTCGTCGATCGTCACCGTCCGCCCGAGCTTGCGCCCGAGCGCCTCGGCGATGATCCCCGGCGCCCGTCCCCTGGGCTGCTGGCCGCGGAGCCAGCGCGCCACCGATGTCTTGTCGTACCGAAGGTCGAGCCCGCGTTCGGCGCCGACCATGTTGACGCGCCGGGCGAGACCCGCGTTGGAGCACCCGGCTTCCTGGATGAGCGCCTGCAGCCGTTCATTGGGCTGGCGGGCGACTAGAGGCCTGGCTGCCATGTGAACCCCCTGAGGCGGCAGTTGATCACTCCTGTGATCACTGCCCTGCGAAAAGGCAGAGAATGCGAAGGAACCGAAGGAAAGCGTTGGAACCAGGAAATGCACAGGAAATCGGACGACTTGTCGCATAAATGGCCGAACGGTCGTACCTCTGTGGCATTGCCGTGTTTCTGTGGGATCCCCCCGCATGTGCCTACCCGCAACGAGAGGTGCGACCTCGCGCGCGCCCCCGTCCATGCACCCATGCGCCCCGGATGCAGGATCGATGCTCCTGCCCCGCAAGCGGCGCGCCCGTAACCCGAGGTGATGGCGGTAGTTGAGTTCTGCGTGGAAGAGACCATCACAGGCACGGAAGCCGCACAGATCCCCAAGCAGCGCGGCGACCAGCTCCTCGACAGCGCGGTGCGGTACGCGGAAGAGCGGCACTGGGACGTGTTCCCCGGCACCTGGCTGGAGGCGGCCGAAGGGGTCGAGCACTGCTCGTGCGGCGATGCCGCCTGCCCCTCGCCGGGCGCGCACCCGTCCCGGCCGGACTGGGCGACCCAGGCCACCGGCAGCGCCGTCGCCGCCCGCCGGTTGTGGTCGAAGCAGCCCAAGGCGTCGATCCTGCTGCCCACCGGACGGACCTTCGACGCGATCGACGTACCGGAGTCGGCGGGCTTCCTCGCGCTTGCCCGGATGGAGCGGATGGAGCTCACCCTCGGCCCGGTCACCTGCACCCCGGACCGCCGGATGCTCTTCTTCGTGCTGCCCGGAGCCGGCGTGAAGGTCCCCGATCTCGTACGCAAGCTGGGCTGGACGGCGGCCTCGATCGATCTGATCACCCGGGGCGAGGGGCATTACGTGGCGGCCCCGCCGACCCGCGTCGGCGGCCATGGCGCGGTCCAGTGGGCCCGGCGCCCCACCCCGGCCAACCGCTGGCTGCCCGATGCGGAGGAATTGATCAGTCCGCTTGCCTACGCCTGTGGCCGTGAGGCCGCCTCCGCCCGGTTGCGCCGCTCGTAGGCTGGTCCCCGTGGACGTACGGACAGACGTACGGACGGGGACGAAAGGCAGCACCATGCCGGACCAGACATTCGGTGACTCTTCCGACACCGCGGGCGGTGTACCGGGCACCCCGCCCGCCGTCCGGGTGCGGGGTCTGTGGAAGCGCTTCGGCGAGCAGATCGCCGTGGCCGGGATCGATCTGGAGCTCCCGGCGGGGAAGTTCATCGGCCTCGTGGGTCCCAACGGGGCCGGCAAGACCACCACGCTGTCGATGGTGACCGGGCTGCTCCGGCCCGACATGGGCAGCGTCGAGATCGGCGGCCACGACGTCTGGCGCGACCCGGTCGCCGTGAAGGCGCGGATCGGCGTGCTGCCGGAGGGGCTGCGGCTCTTCGAGCGCCTCTCGGGACGCGAACTGCTCGCGTACACCGGGCGGCTGCGCGGGCTGCCGGGCGCCGAGGTCGACAAGCGGGCCACCCAGCTCCTGGACGTCCTGGACCTGGCGGGCGCCCAGCACAAGCTCGTCGTGGACTACTCGACGGGTATGCGCAAGAAGATCGGGCTCGCGGCCGCGCTGCTCCACAACCCCGAAGTGCTGTTCCTGGACGAGCCGTTCGAGGGCGTCGACCCGGTCTCGGCGGCGACGATCCGCCGGGTCCTGGAGCGCTACACCGCCTCCGGCGCCACCGTCGTCTTCTCCAGCCACGTCATGGAGCTCGTCGAGTCGCTGTGCGACTGGGTCGCCGTGATGGCCGCCGGACGCATCCGCGCCCAGGGCACCCTCGCCGAGGTCCGGGGCGGCTCCGACTCCTTGCAGAACGCTTTCCTCGAACTCGTGGGCGCCCATGACCGGGACGCCGGCGACGCGCTCGACTGGCTGGGCGGCGGTGCGGCGCGATGACCACGACCGCCGAAGCGACGCCCGCCCCCGTGGGCACCGTCCCGCTCACCCCCGTCTTCGTCCGGCTCAAGCTCTCGCTGCTCAAGAACGGGCTGCGCCAGTCCGGCGGGCGCCGCACCGCCTACATCGTCTCGGCCGTGCTCGCCCTGCTCTTCGCGGCCCTCCAGCTGATCGGCCTGCTCGCGCTGCGCGACAACGCGCACGCGGGCACGGTCGCGGTCCTCGCCACCGCCGTCCTCGCGCTCGCCTGGACCGTGATGCCGCTGTTCTTCCCGAGCGGCGACGAGACCCTGGACGCGACCCGGCTCGTCATGCTGCCGCTGCGGCCGCGCCCGCTGATCGCGGCGCTGCTCGCGGCGTCCCTCGTCGGCATCGGGCCGCTGTTCACGCTCTGCCTGGTGCTCGGCTCGGGCATCGCGGTCGCGCACAGCGCGGTGGCCGCCCTCGTCGCGGTCGTCGCGGTGCCGCTGACGATCCTGGTGTGCGTGGCGCTCGCCCGCACGGTCGCGGCCGCCAACACCCGGCTGCTGACCTCCCGCAAGGGCCGCGACCTCGCGGTGCTCAGCGGCCTGGTGATCGCGGTGGGCTTCCAGTTCGTCAACTTCGGCATGCAGAAGCTCGGCGACTCCGGCGGCCTGTCCGCACTCGACCCGGCCGCGAAGGTCATCCGCTGGGTGCCGCCGGCCGCCGCGATCGGCGCGGTGGATTCGGCGAGCCAGGGATCGTACGGCCGTATGGCGATCCAACTCCTGCTCACCGCCGTCGCGTTGAGTGTCCTGCTCTACGCCTGGCAGCGCTCGCTCACCCAGTTGATGACGACCCCGGACGGCTCCACGCTGCGCCCCGACGCCGCCCGCAAGGAGTCCAAGCCGGGACTCGCCGGACTGCTGCCGCAGAACCGCACCGGCACCGTCATGCTGCGCACCCTGCGCTACGTGTGGCGCGACCCCAAGACCAAGGCGTCCTGGATCACCTCGCTCGCCATCGGCCTCATCGTGCCGGTCTTCAACGCCCTCCAGGGCCACGGCTCGGTGTACTTCGCCACGTTCGGCGCGTTCATGCTGGGCGCGCAGATGTACAACCAGTTCGGCCAGGACACCTCGGCGTTCTGGATGGTCGTCCAGACGATCTCGTCCTCCCGGGACGCGTATCTGGAGCTGCGCGCCCGCGCCCTGGCGATCCTCCTGGTGACGGCCCCGTACACGGTCCTGGTCGCGGTGGTGACGGGCTCGCTGACCGGCAAGTGGGCCGCGTTCCCGGAGGCGTTGGGGCTCTCCTTCGCGCTGCTCGGCGCGATGCTGGCGACGGGTGCGTTCGCCTCGGCGACGTTCCCGTACTCGATTCCCCAGGACAGCCGCAAGAACGTGGCGCCCGGCCAGGGCGGCATCGCCTTCCTCGCCATCCTCGGCGGCATGGTCACCAGCGGTCTGCTGTGCCTGCCGATGATCGCCCTGACGATCTGGCTGCACGTCTCCGGGAACGGCGCCCAGTGGATGGTCCTGCCCGCCGGTGCGGTCTACGCGCTGCTCATCGCGTACGCGGGGCTGCGCGCGGCCGCACCGCGTACGGCGAAGCGGCTGCCGGAGATCCTGCTCGCGGTCAGCCGGGGCTGATCCCCGACCCCGCCGGGCCGCACTCGTGGCCCGGCGGGGCTCCCGGTCACTCCGCCGGGTGACGTCCGCATGCGCGCCGGGACGAGCATGGGTAGATCTTTTGTGTGACCGCGTATCGAGTGTCCCCGAGAGCCATGATCGCCGGGCTCGCCGCCTCCATACTGCTGTTCGGCGTGGGCTGCGCCACCGGCGAGCGGGTCTCGGACGCGCCGAAGGCCGACACCGCGCAGCATGTGCACGAGGGCGACGAGAGCCCGGGCTTCCACGACCGCCCCGAAGCCCAGGGCCCGGGTCCGCTGCCGTACACCCCGCTGTGCCGCGCGGCGAAGTGCATCGCGCTCACCTTCGACGACGGGCCCGGCCCGTACACCGCGAACCTGCTCGACATACTCGGCAAGGAAGGCGTGCGGGCGACGTTCTTCCTGGTCGGCGACAAGCCCGTACACACGTATCCCGATCTCGTACGGCGCATCGCCGCCCAGGGGCATGTGATCGGCAACCACACCTGGACGCACCCGGTCCTGACCGGGCTGCCCGAGGCCGAGGTGCTGCGCCAGCTGAGCCTCACGCAGCAGGTGATCCAGCAGCTCACCGGCCACAAGCCCACCCTGATGCGGCCGCCCAAGGGCCTCACCGACGCCCGCGTCACGGGCGCGACCCGCGCGCTCGGGCTCTCCCAGATCCTGTGGAACGTGACGGCGACGGACTACCACAACCGCACCACCGAGCTCGTACGCAAACTCGTCCTGGAGCGGGCGCGGCGGGGCGGCGTGATCCTGCTGCACGACGTCCTGCCATGGACCGTGCCCGCCGTGCCCGGCATCATCACGGGCCTGCGCGCCGCGGGCTACACGCTGGTGACGGTCCCCCAGCTGTACGAGAACATGCAGCCGGGCGAGCAGTACCCGGTGTGGGCGACGCCCGCGCCCCCGTCAACACCGAAGCCGCACAGCTGAGTTCAGGGTGACGACGGGACCGGGTGGCCCGCCGTCTCCTCCAGGAACGGCTCGACCACCTCGCGCCAGCCCTCCGGCCGGTCGTAGTGGACGAGATGGCCGGCATCGGCCACCTCCGCGTACTGCCCGAGCGGCAGCTGGCGGACCATCTCCTGGGCCTCGGCCCGGCCGAGCTCGCCGTCGAGGCCGCGCACCACGAGCGCGGGGCAGCGCACCTGCGCCAGCTCCTCCCAGTGCGCGTCGTACACCCAGGTCTCGCGGGACCTGAGCATCTGGCGGCGCGAGAAGACCGGGCGCCAGCCGTCGGCGCGCTCGGCCATCACCTCGGCGAAGAAGTCGCCCCGGGCCGGACTTGGCCGCTCCACCCAGGGGTCGTCCTCGCCGAACCACTTGCGTACGTCCGCGAGCGTCGCGAACGGCACCGGCCAGGACTTGAACCAGTCCTCCCACTCGCGCTGCGAGGCCGCGCCGAGCGCCGAGGCGCGCATGTCGCAGATCACCAGCGCCCGTACGAGGTCGGGGCGGCGGGCCGCAAGCTGCCAGGCGGTGAGGGCGCCCATGGAGTGGCCGACGAGGGTGACGGGGGCCAGGCTCAGCTGTTCGATCGCGGCCTCGGCGTCCGCCACGTACGCCTCGCGCGTGAAGGGCCCTTCGGCGGGCTTGTCGCTGCGGCCGTGGCCGCGCTGGTCGAGGGCGACCGCGCGGTGCCGCTCGGCGAGCCAGCGGGCCGTGGCCGCCCAGTGCGCCGCGCGGCCCATCAGCCCGTGGAGCAGCAGCACCCCGGACGCCGGGTCGGACTCCCGGCGGCCCTTGGGCGGGTCCGCGAACTCCCAGGCAGCGAGGCGTACGCCATCGGATCCCGTCACGTCGATGCGTCGCACCATGTGTCCTGGCACCCCCTTCAGCCCCCGAGCTCCGAGGTCAGTTCACGGCAGGGTATCGAACCTCTATTCGAAAACTGGCGTCTCTCGCGCAACACCCCTCGTTCGAGTGACCCGACTCAAGGATTGACGGCCCGCGCCGAGGGGAGATCTTCTGCGGGAGGCGGGCGGCCATCGGGCGACCGAGAGGCCGACCCGAGGGAGCTGACCCCGAGAGCTCGGGGCTCCGGGTCAGCACCGGGGAGGGCAGGCCCCGGCGCCGCAAGGCGTCGGGGCCCTCTGCGTCACCGGCGCGGGCACGGGAAGCCGGGGCGGTCCGCACGATCCCCTCACCTCCCCGGCCGTACACCCTTCAGGTCATATGCCTCAAGACAGCCTGGCACGCGATCCGCCCGACCGCTGCCGTTCCGACCGGAAATCGTGGGCACCCGCCCAGGACCGGACATCTACTCAACTCCCTTGTGCCCCAAGGGAAACGGGGGCGGGGCCGGGAATCCCTCTCCCGGCCCCGCCCCCGCACACAGATCCACGGTGTACGTACGCGGCCTACCGCTTGGCCACGAAGACGTGCGACGCCACGTCCGCGCCCAGCTCGGCGGCCTCGCCGCTGCTGCCGACCAGGACGCCGCCCGGGGACGCGGTCACGCTGACCACGGCGCCGGGCTGCACGCCCGCGCGGCGCAGCGTGTACATCAGCTGCGCGTCCGTCTGGATCGGCTCGCCGATACGGCGCACGACCACGGTCATGCCGTCGGCCGTCGCCTCCAGCTCGTTCAGGCTGATGATCCCGTCCTCCAGGAACGCGTCGGCCTCGGCCTTCTCGCCCAGCTCCTCCAGGCCCGGGATCGGGTTGCCGTACGGCGACTCGGTGGGGTGGCGCAGGAGCTCCAGGACGCGGCGCTCCACCGCCTCGCTCATCACGTGCTCCCAGCGGCAGGCCTCGGCGTGCACCTGCTCCCACTCCAGGCCGATCACGTCGACGAGCAGGCACTCGGCGAGGCGGTGCTTGCGCATCACCCGGGTCGCCAGGCGCCGGCCCTCGTCGGTCAGCTCCAGGTGCCGGTCCCCGGCGACCTGCACCAGACCGTCGCGCTCCATGCGCGCGACCGTCTGGCTCACCGTCGGCCCGCTCTGGTCGAGGCGCTCGGCGATCCGGGCGCGCATGGGGACCACACCCTCTTCCTCAAGTTCGAGGATGGTGCGGAGATACATCTCCGTCGTGTCGATCAGTCCGGACATACGTGCCCCTCGATGCTGTGACTGGTAAAAGCACTCGTGCGCTGGCCCTGGCTCAATTCTGACGCATACCACTGACAACCGTGCCCCGGCGGAGGACCGGCCCGCGCGACACCGGGGCCGTCCGCCCGCGCCCGGCCCGCCCCGCCGTGCGCCGGTGCGCGCGGCAGGGCGTATTGACACGGGAATGGTCCAGACCGCAACGTGTGCGGCGGCACCGACATTCCCACCGCGCACTCCCCCCGACCCACCCCACCGATTCTCACCCCGGAAAGGGCCCAGGCGATGAGCGAGAGCAAACTGGCCGGTCAGTTCTTCGACGCCGCCATCGGGCTGCTCCAGCGGGTACGGGACGAGGAGGCCGGGAACATCGCCGCCGCCGGGACCGCGGTCGCCGACGCGGTCGCCTCGGGCGGCCGCCTCTTCGCCTTCGGCGCCGGCCACTCCTCACTGCCCGCCCAGGACGTCGTCTACCGGGCCGGCGGACTCGCCCTGATGAACCTGCTCGCCGTCCCCGGCACCGTCGGCGTCGACGTCATGCCCGCCACCCTCGGCTCCGCCCTGGAGCGCGTCGACGGCCTCGCGAGCGCGGTCCTGGACTCCAGCCCCGCCCGGCCCGGCGACGTCGTCGTGATCATCTCGCTGTCCGGCCGCAACGCGCTGCCCGTCGAGATGGCCATGAACGCGCGCGCCCTCGGTCTCAAGGTCATCGGCGTCACCTCGGTCGCGTACGCCGAGGGCACCAAGTCGCGGCACGTCTCCGGCACGTTCCTGCGCGACCACTGCGACATCGTCCTCGACAGCAAGATCGCGATCGGGGACGCGGAGCTCACCCACGAGGGCGTCGAGGCCCCCTTCGGGCCCGCCTCGACCGTGGTCACCAGCGCGCTGATGCAGGCGATGATGGCGGCCGCCGCCGAGTCCCTGGCCGAGCGCGGCATCGAGCCGCCGCTGCTGCGGTCGGGGAACGTGGACGGCGGGCACGAGTGGAACGGGCGGGTCATGGCGGAGTACCGGGAGCGGATCTTCTTCCGGCCGTAGGCCGTTCTGCTCGCGGCCGCAAGCCTTTCCGCTTGCGGCCGTGAGCCGGGCGGGCCTTGACGGGGCTCAGCGACGGGGCTCGGCCCCCAGCGCCTCCCCCAGATCCAGCGACACCGCCACCCGTACGGCCACGCTCTCCGCGTACGTCGCGTCCGGGCGCTCGAAGGCCGGGCGGCCCGGGCCGCGCAGGAACGTGAGCACCCCCAGCGTGCGCCCCCGGCTGCGCAGGACCGTGCACAGCGCATGGCGGGCGTCCGGCGGCCACTGGCGCTCCTGCGCCCAGGTCTGCGCCCCCGCGCCCCCGCTCGCCCGTACCGAACCGATGCGGTCGACCGACTGCAGGGCCGGGTGGCCCGGCGCGTACCCGACCGGGATGCCGCCGCCCACCACCGGCGCGACCGGGCCCGGCGCGCTCGCCGGGGACGCCGCCATCCGCAGCAGCCGGTCCTCGCCCACCACCAGATCGACCAGCGCGTGATCCGCGAACCCGGCGAGCGCGAAGTCCAGATACGAGGTCGCCGCCTCCACCGGGTCCTCGCACTCCGCCGCCGCGCGCGAGGCCCGGTACAGCTGGTTCCAGCGGAACCGCAGCCGGTCCGACTCCTGGTCGGCGAGCTTCGCGTCCGTCACGTCCTGGAACAGCCAGGCGACCCCCAGCGGCACCGGCTCCTCCGCCAGCGGCGAGGCGAGCCGCAGGAACCCGCTGCGCCAGCAGCGCCGCCGCTCGCCCTCGGCCGTCCGCAGCGTCACCCACAGCTCGGTCGGCGACGTCGGCGCGCCCTCCGACAGCACATGGTGCAGCGCGCCCTCCAGCTCCTCGACGCCCTGCACGATCAACTCGCCCAGCGGCCGCCCCAGTACCGTGACCCGCCCGGTCCCGAGCGCGCGCGCCGCGTACGCGTTGACGACGGTCGGCCGCAGATCCACATCGACCAGGACCACACCCCAGGACCCGTCCTCGAACAGCGCCTCGCTCAGCGCGATCGACCGCTCCAGGTCGATCTGCGCGTGCACCTCGCTGAACGCGCAGTACACCCCGGCCGGTTTGCCGTCGCCGCCGCGCACCCCGGCCGACTGCGTCCGTACGAGAACGCGGCCGCCGTCCTTCTTCAGGAGCGCGAACTCGTGCACCACGCGGCCCGGCGCGTCCATGGCGGCCATCAGCCGCCCCTCCACCTCACCGGCGTCCGCGGCGCGCACCGCCCACCCCGCGAAGCCCTGCCGCCCGACCGCCTCCTCGGCGCTCCAGCCGAGGATCCGCTCGGCCTCGCGGTTCCAGTGCGTCACCGCACCGCCCGCGTCGAACGCGCACAGCGCGGCGTCCATGCCGTCGAGCAGCGCGGCCAGCAGATCGCCGCCGTGCTCGGGCTCGGCCGTCGGCGGGCCGCCGGTGCCCCCGCCCTCCCGGTCCGGTTCGTCGGGACCGAGGGCGTTGGTGGTCTCGCTCCGGGAAGCACTCATCCTGGCACCCCCTGCAGGACGTGTCGCCGCGTCACGCCGACGCACCGACGCGCGTCAGATCATTCAACTGGAACGTGACGCATCCCACACCGAGTTCAAGGAAATCACTTCGGCAGAGGGATCGTTTTCCGTCGCGGAAACGATTCACGTGCCCACGCCCACGGTGTTTCGCACGCCCGCGCACCTCCCCGTCCCGGCCATGCCCGTTGATCGCCGGGAAGTCCGGAAACACACGTCTTTCCAGACCCACCCGTCGCGCACATAGTGACGGCCATGACCTCTCTGATACGTCATGTGACGTTCGACTGCGCCGACGCGTACCGCCTGGCCACGTTCTGGGCCGCGGCCCTCGACGGCAGCCTCTCCGACGAGGACTTCCCCGGCGACCCCGAGGCGCTGGTCACGGCCGGGTCCACGGCGCTCCTCTTCGTCACGGTCCCGGACACCAAGTCGGTCAAGAACCGCGTCCACCTCGACCTCCAGCCCGAGGACCGCACCCGCGACGAGGAGGTCGCCCGCCTGCTCGCGCTCGGCGCCACCGTCGCCGGGGACCACCGCCGCCCCGACGGATCGGGCTGGGTCACGATGGCCGACGTGGAGGGCAACGAGTTCTGCGTGGAGCGCAGTGCGGGGGAACGGCCGGGCACGCGATAGACGCCGCACGCGCGCGTGGCGCCACCCCCGTCCCCGGGGCGGCGCCACGCGCGTACAACGTCCGTACGGACGCAAGGGCCATGCACTCAGAGGCTCAGGCCCCGATGCCCTCGAACCCCTCCACCGCGCGCGGGTCGCGCGGGCCCGGGCCGATGTAGCGGGCCGACGGGCGCACCAGACGGCCCGTCCGCTTCTGCTCCAGGATGTGCGCCGACCAGCCCGCCGTACGGGCGCAGGTGAACATCGACGTGAACATGTGCGCCGGGACCTCCGCGAAGTCCAGCGTGATCGCGGCCCAGAACTCGACGTTCGTGGCCAGCACCCGGTCGGGGCGGCGGGCGTGCAGCTCCTCCAGCGCGGCCTTCTCCAGCGCCTCCGCGACCTCGAAGCGCGGCGCGCCCAGCTCCTTGGCGGTGCGGCGCAGCACGCGCGCGCGGGGGTCCTCGGCGCGGTACACCCGGTGCCCGAAGCCCATCAGGCGCTCGCCCTTGTCGAGCGCCTTCTTCACGTACGCGGTGGCGTCGCCGGTCCGCTCGATCTCCTCGATCATGCCGAGGACGCGCGAGGGCGCGCCGCCGTGCAGCGGCCCGGACATCGCGCCGACCGCACCGGAGAGCGCGGCGGCCACGTCGGCGCCGGTGGAGGCGATGACGCGCGCGGTGAACGTCGACGCGTTCATGCCGTGCTCGGCGGCCGACGTCCAGTACGCGTCGACGGCCTTCACATGCTTCGGGTCGGGCTCGCCGCGCCAGCGGATCATGAACCGCTCGACGATGGACTCCGCCTTGTCGATCTCCTTCTGCGGCACCATCGGCAGCCCCTGACCGCGCGCCGACTGGGCCACGTACGAGAGCGCCATGACGGCGGCGCGGGCCAGGTTGTCGCGGGCGGTCTGCTCGTCGATGTCGAGCAGCGGCTTCAGCCCCCACACCGGCGCGAGCATCGCGAGCGCGGACTGCACGTCGACACGGATGTCACCGGAGTGGACGGGAATGGGGAACGGCTCGGCCGGCGGCAGGCCCGGGTTGAAGGCGCCGTCGACGAGCAGCCCCCACACGTTCCCGAACGACACATGGCCGACGAGGTCCTCGATATCGACGCCACGGTAGCGAAGGGCGCCCCCCTCCTTGTCGGGTTCGGCGATCTCCGTCTCGAACGCGACGACTCCTTCAAGTCCGGGTACGAAGTCGGACATCAGGCGGCTCCTCATGATGCGCGGAAATGGGTCGGGCAGGGGGCGCCCCTTCCCCCGTCATGCCCCGTGCGGCGGCGAAATCACCCACCGGGTCGTAGGGGGGCCACAGTGGCCCAGCGCAGAGTTTGGCGGGTTCAACGGGTGCGGGGAAGCGTGACATCCGGCACACTGCGCCATTTGCCGCGAGGAGGGTTGGCGACCCTCGGTGCCGGGAAAACTGACACGCCGTGCCATTCACGTGTACGGCAGGAAGACGCGTCCGCGCCTTCGACGGAGCTCGGCCGCGCCCTCGACGGAGTACGGCCGGAAGACACCGCCACGCCCTCGACGGGGTACGGCAGGATGACGCCGTGACCGACCACGACCCCGCCGCCATGCGCCGCCAGTACCGCACGACACTCCTCGACGAGGAGGACCTCGCCGCCACCCCCATGGCCCAGTTCGCGCGCTGGTTCAAGGAGGCCGTCACCGCCGGACTGCACGAGCCGAACGCCATGGTCGTCGCCACGGCGACCCCCGACGGCCGCCCCTCGACCCGCACGGTCCTGCTGAAGGCGTACGACGAACGAGGCTTCGTCTTCTACACCAACTACACCTCCCGCAAGGCCCGGGAACTGGCGGCGAACCCGCACATCTCACTGCTCTTCCCCTGGCACCAGATCGCCCGCCAGATCATCGTCACCGGCACGGCGACCCAGGTCCCCCGCGAGGAGACCGAGGCCTACTTCCGCACCCGCCCCCACGGCTCCCAGCTGGGCGCCTGGGCGAGCGCGCAGTCGACGGTGATCGCGTCACGAGACGTACTGACGCACCAGTACGAGGAGTTGTCGACCCAGTACCCCGAGGGCGGCCCGGAGATCCCGGTCCCCCCGCATTGGGGCGGCTACAGGGTGGTGCCGGAGACAGTCGAACTCTGGCAGGGCCACGAAAACCGCCTGCACGACAGACTGCGGTACGCGGCGGAGGCTCCGGGGGCATGGCGGGTAGAACGCCTAAGCCCGTAAGTCATCCGGGTCCTGGCACGCAGAAACCCGCGGGCTCGGGTTCCTCCGAAGAGAAGCCGGCCGGACGTACCGGCGAGCCCGCGGGTCGGTGACTGCTGGGATTGGCCGGCGCAAGCCGGCACCGCACAAAGAGTGCGACTGACAGGCGCTAGCCCGCAGTCACCTCACGCGTCCGGTATTCATACATCTGCCGAACCACCTCCCTTCTCGTGTGCCCCACACATTAGGAAAGCCCTGCGGGCCCGACAACCGAATTAAATCGACGCTTCGGTCCCCTTGATCGTTTCACCCCAACCCCAGGTAAAGTCGATCACGGACCAGTCCCCCCCCCACAACGGGCCCCCACGGCCCGGGATTTGGAGTACGACGATGCGTCGCACCGTGACCACCGTCCTCGCCGCCGCTCTGCTTGCCGGTGGTATAGCCGTTACCGCCGCTCCCGCGCAGGCCGCCCCCGTCAAGGCCTCCGTCGCCGGTGGGGTGATCCACTGTGCGCCGGCGGAGCTGCGGCAGCAGGCCGCTCAGCTGGACCGGAAGGCCGATGAGCTGAACGCGCTGGGCGACCGTACTGCCGCCGCGAAGGCGCACCAGGATGCCGAGGACCTTCGCCGGCAGGCCAAGGCTTGTGAGGATGCTGAGAACAACTCGTAAGGCGTGACAAGTTGGGGGCGCGTCGGCGCCCCCAACCCCCTCCCCCCACTCACGCCAGCGCCGACTCCACCAGCCTCGACCACTGCGCCACTACCCGTTCCCGTCGCGCCTTGTCGTCCGTCAGCAGGTTCGCCAGGCCCAGGCCCCTCGCCATGTCGAGGAGGCCCTGGACCGTTTCGCGTACACCCGGGACCGATTCGTCCGCTCCCAGCAGTGATATTGCGATGCGGTGGGATTCCCTGCCCACCCTCGCCTCCAACTCACGTACTCGCGCGTGTAGTTGCGGCTCATTTGATGCCGCCACCCACAGGTGCAGTGCCGCGCGGAACAGTGGGCCCGTGTACAGGTCGACCAGGCGGGCCACCACTGTGGGGCGGTCTGTGGGGCCCAGGGCTCGCAGGGCTGTGGAGCGCTCCTCCGCCACGTACTCCACCGCCGCCGTGAACAAGTCCTCCCGCGTCGGGAAGTGGTGTTGGGCCGCGCCGCGCGAGACGCCCGCGCGTTCCGCCACCACCGAGACCGTCGAGCCCGACCAGCCCCGTTCCGCCAGGCACGCCACCGCCGCCTCCAGGAGGCGCTGGCGCGTCGCCCGGCTGCGGTCCTGCTTCGGCTCCTTGGCGGAGGCGGTCGCAGACGTCATCGCACCCATTCCGGATCCCGTCGTTCCAGGAACGCCGTCACGCCCTCCTTCGCCTCGGCCGAGGCGAACAGGGCCGCCGAACGCGCGCTCAAGTCTTCCGTCCAGCGGTCGAACATCTCCACCACCGTAGCCGTGACCAGCGCCTTCGATGCCGCCAGGCCCCCCGGGGATGCCTTGCGAAGCCCCTCCAGGATCGGCACAGCACACGAGTCCACATCCTGCGCCCACGACGTCAGCAGGCCCGCCCTCACCGCCTCCTCCGGACCGAAGCGCTCACCCGTCAGGTAGTACCGCGCCGCCGCCCGAGGGTCCATGCGCGGCAGCAGCGGCATGGAGATCACGGCGGGGGCGAGGCCGAGGCGGGACTCCGTGAAGGCGTACGTCGACTCCGGGCCCGCCACCGCGATGTCGCAGGACCCCAACAGGCCGAGCCCGCCCGCCCGTACGTGGCCCGTCACGCGCGCCACCACCGGCTTCGGCAGCTCCACCACCGCCCGCATCAGCGCCACGAACGCGGCCGGGTCCGGTGGTGCCTTGAGGTCGGCGCCCGCGCAGAACGTCGAGCCGGCGTGGGTCAGCACCACCGCCCGTACGTCCGCGTCCGCCGCGCACCCCGCCAGCGCCTCCCCCAACTCGCCCACCAGCCCGGCCGACAGCGCGTTCCGGTTGGCCGGTGAGTCGAGCGTCAGGGTGCGGATGCCCCGGTCCTGCGAACTGCCGATGTATGTCACGCCTCACCCTTCTCGCGGTCCCGAAGCTCGCGTCGCAGGATCTTTCCCGTCGCCGCCCGAGGCACCTCGCCGATGAACTCCACCCTGCGCACCTTCTTGTACGGCGCCACCCGCTCGGCCACGTACGCCATGACCTCGTCCGCCGAAAGGTCCGGCGCACCCGGCGCGCGCACCACATAAGCGCACGGCACCTCCGTGCCGTCCTCGTCGCACACGCCGATCACCGCCGCGTCCGCGATGGACGGATGGGCGAGGAGCAGGGCCTCCAGCTCGGCCGGGGCGACCTGGAAGCCCTTGTATTTGATCAGCTCCTTCACGCGGTCCACCACGAACAGCCATCCCTCGCCGTCCACTTGGCCCACATCCCCCGTGTGCACCCACCCCTCCGCGTCGATCATCTCGGCGGTGGCGTCGGGGCGGCCGAGGTAGCCCTTCATGACCTGCGGGCCCCGGATGGCGATCTCGCCGGGTTCGTCGACGCCCAGGTCCTTCTCCGGGTCGTCCAGCGACAGAATGCGCATCTCCGTGCCGGGGAGCAGTTTGCCGACCGCGCCCGGCGGCGGGTTCACGGCGGCGAGCGGGACGACGTGGGTGCCGGGCGAGAGTTCGGTCATGCCGTACGCCTGGCGGACCGGCGGGAGTTTGAGGCGGGCCGAGCAGGCGGCCGCGAGCTGGGCGTCGAGCGGCGCCGCCGCACTCACCACGTACTCCAAGGAGGACAGGTCGTACTGCGCCACCGACGGGTGCTTGGCCAGCGCCAGCACTATCGGCGGGGCCACATACAGGCCCGTGATGCGGTGGCGTTCGATCGCCGCCAAGAACTGGTCGAGGTCGAAGCGGGGCAGCACCACCACCGTGGCGCCGTACCGCAGCGGGGCGTTGAGCAGCGCCGTCAGGCCGTAGATGTGGAAGAAGGGGAGGACCGCCAGGATGCGGTCGCCGGGTTTCATCGGGAACACCGGGGCCAGCTGTGCCAGGTTGGTGGCGATCGAGCGGTGGGTGAGCATGACGCCCTTGGGGACGCCGGTGGTGCCCGAGGAGTACGGCAGTACGGCGATGTCCTCGCCGGGGTCGATCGACACCTCGGGTTCGGGCGCCGTGGAGGCGAACATGTCGAGCACCGAGCGGTGGCCGTCCGCCCGGTCGCAGACGAATATCTCGGCTATGGACCCGCTGAGTTCGGCCGCCCGGCGGGCCGTCTCCAGAAGTGGCGCGATCGTGACGATGAAGCGGGCCGAGGAGTCGGCGATCTGTTTGGCGAACTCCTCGGCCGTGGCCAGCGGGTGGACGGTGGTCACGGACGCCCCGGCCCTGGTGGCGCCGTAGAACACGGCGGGGAACAGCACCGAGTTGGGGCTGTGCAGGGCGAGGACGTCACCCTTGGCGAGCCCGGCCTCGGCGAGGGCGGCGGCCACCCGGCGGTGCTGGACGTCCAGCAGGGCGTACGAGACGGTGGTGGCGCCCGTCGGGTCGGTGCCGTCGATCAGGGCGGTGGCGTCGCCGTGCCGGGGCACGGCGTGCCCGAGGACCGCCTGGTGGATGGGTTCGTCGACGGCCGGGACGGCCGGGTACTCGCTGTGGAAGACCATGGGGGCACGTCCTAGTACGGCTAGTACGACTTGGGAAGCCCCAGCGTCTGATGCGAGACATAGTTGAGGATCATCTCGCGGCTGACCGGCGCGATCCTGGCCACGCGCGCCGCCGTGATCAGCGCCGCGAGCCCGTACTCGCGGGTGAGGCCGTTGCCGCCGAGGGTGTGCACGGCCTGGTCGACGGCCTTGACGCAGGCTTCGGCGGCCGCGTACTTGGCCATGTTGGCGGCCTCGCCCGCGCCCATGTCGTCGCCCGCGTCGTAGAGTGCGGCGGCCTTCTGCATCATCAGCCGGGCGAGTTCGAGCTCGATGTGGGCCTGGGCGAGCGGGTGGGCGATGGCCTGGTGGGCGCCGATGGGCGCCTTCCACACCTGCCGCTCACGGGCGTACGCGATGGCCTTGCCCAGTGCGTAGCGGCCCATGCCGATCGCGAACGCGGCGGTCATGATGCGCTCGGGGTTGAGCCCGGCGAAGAGCTGGAGCAGGCCCGCGTCCTCGTCGCCCACCAGCGCTTCGGCGGGCAGCCGCACCTCGTCGAGGACGAGCTCGAACTGCTTCTCCTGGGCCTGGAGTTCCATGTCGATCTGCGAGCGCTCGAAGCCGGGCGTCTCGCGCGGGACGATGAACAGGCAGGGCTTGAGGCTGCCGGTGCGGGCGTCTTCGGTGCGGCCGACGATGAGGGTGGCGTCCGCGATGTCGACGCCGGAGATGAAGACCTTGCGCCCGGTGAGGATCCAGCCGCCGGTCTCCGCGTCGCGGCGGGCGGTGGTGGTGATGCGGTGCGAGTTGGACCCGGCGTCGGGTTCGGTGATGCCGAAGGCCATGGTGAGCGAGCCGTCGGCGAGCCCGGGCAGCCACTTTGAACGCTGCTCCTCGGTACCGAAGCGGGCGATGACCGTGCCGCAGATCGCGGGCGAGACGACCATCATCAGCAGCGGACAGCCCGCCGCCCCCAACTCCTCCAGGACTATGGAAAGTTCGGCCATCCCGCCGCCCCCGCCGCCGTATGTCTCGGGGAGGTTCACGCCGAGGTAGCCGAGCTTGGCGGCCTCGGCCCACAGCACCTCACGGTCGTGTCCCCGCCCGTGCCGCCTGCCGAGCGCGGCCACGGCGGAACGCAGATCCTGGAGCTCCTGGCTCTCGATGACACTGGCTTTGACTGAGCTCATGACGGCTGGTCCTCCTGTGCTTCGGGTTCGTCCTGGACGACGGCGAGCAGGGCGCCGACCTCGACCTGGCGGCCGGGGACGGCGTGGAGCGCGGTGAGCGTGCCGGAGTGGGGGGCGGTGACGGGGTGGGTCATCTTCATGGCCTCCAGCCACAGCAGCGGCTGCCCCGCCCGCACCAGGTCCCCCTCGGCGAGCCCGTCCGCGACCCGGACCACCACGCCCGGCATGGGCGCGAGCAGCGATCCGGGTGCGACGAGTTCGGCGGGGTCGGTGAAGCGGGGGTGTGCGGTGAGGGTGTACGCGCCGGAGGCGGTGTCGACGTACACCTGATCGCCGTGGCGGGCGACCTCGAAATCCCGTGCCACGCCGTCGACTTCGAGGCGTACGCGGCCGGGCTCGGCGGATTCCAGGCGTACGCCGGGGAAGTCCTCGGCGGTGAGCCCGTCCCGGGTGAGGCGGTAGCGGATCTCGTGGTCGCCGTACCGTTTGACCTGGGGCTGGGACGGGAGGTTGCGCCAGCCGCCGCCGAAGCGGGGAGTCCGCCCGGCCGCGTCGGCGAGGGCGGCGGCGAGGGCGGCGTACGACTCGCCCTCGCGCGGCTCGGTGAGGGCCGTGAGGTGGCGGTCGTAGAAGCCGGTGTCGAGGCGCGCGGCCGTGAAGTCCGGGTGGCGCAGGGTGCGTACGAGCAGGTCGCGGTTGGTGGTGGGGCCGTGGACCCGGGCGAGTTCGAGCGCGCGGGCGAGTTTACGGACGGCGGCCGCGCGGGTCGGGGCGTGCACGATCGCCTTGGCGAGCATGGCGTCGTAGTGGACCCCGATGGTGTCGCCGTCGCCGTATCCCCGGTCCAGACGTACGCCGGGGATGTCCAGGCGGTGCAGGACGCCGGTCTGCGGGGTCCAGCCGTGCGCCGGGTCCTCCGCGTAGAGACGGGCCTCGATGGCGTGGCCGGATGCCTGCGGCGGCTCGGCGGACAGGGCGGCGCCCTCGGCGACCTGGAGCTGGAGCGCGACCAGATCGATCCCGAACACGGCCTCGGTGACGGGGTGTTCGACCTGGAGGCGGGTGTTCATCTCCAGGAAGTACGCCCGGCCGTCCGCGTCGACCAGGAACTCGACCGTGCCCGCACCCCGGTACGAGACGGTCCGGGCGGCGGCCACGGCGGCGGTGCGCAGCCGGGTCCGCAGCGCCTCGGGCAGCCCGGGCGCGGGGGCCTCCTCGATCACCTTCTGATGGCGGCGCTGGAGCGAGCAGTCCCGGGTACCGAGCGCCCACACCGTGCCGTGCGCGTCAGCCATGATCTGGACTTCCACGTGCCGCCCGCGCGCGATATATGGCTCGGCGAACACCTCGCCGTCCCCGAACGCGGACCGGGCCTCGGCGGAGGCGGCCTCCAACTCGCCTGCCAGCACGGCGAGTTCACGTACCACTCGCATACCGCGCCCGCCCCCACCCGCAGCCGCCTTCAGGAGCAGCGGCAGATCGGCGTCGGTGGCCTTCGCCGGGTCGACGGGGGCGAGCAGCGGCACTCCGGCCGCCGCCATCAGCTCCTTGGCGCGGGTCTTCGAAGCCATCGCCTCGATGGCTGCGGGCGGCGGGCCGACCCAGGTGAGGCCGGCGTCGACGACCGCCCGCGCGAAGTCGGCGTTCTCGGAGAGGAACCCGTACCCGGGGTGCACGGCGTCCGCGCCCGCCGCGAGCGCCGCCTTCACGATCAGGTCGCCGCGCAGATACGTCTCGGCGGGCGCGGCCCCCGGCAGCCGCACGGCCGCGTCCGCCTCCCGTACGTGCGGGCTGTGCGCGTCGGCGTCCGAATGCACGGCGACGGTGGAGATGCCCAGGTCACGGCAGGTGCGGAAGACCCGGCAGGCTATCTCGCCCCGGTTGGCCACAAGGAGGGAAGTGATCATCTGGGGGCTCACATCCGGAAGACGCCGAAGCCGCCGCGGGCGCCTTCGACGGGGGCGGTGTGGACGGCGGACAGGCACAGGCCGAGGACGGTGCGGGTGTCGCGGGGGTCGATGACGCCGTCGTCGTAGAGCCGCCCGGAGAGGAACATCGGCAGGGACTCGGCCTCGATCTGCTGCTCGACCATCGCGCGCAGCCCGGCGTCCGCCTCGTCGTCGTACGGCTGCCCCTTGGCCTGCGCGGAGGCGCGCGCGACGATCGACAGCACTCCGGCGAGCTGCTGCGGCCCCATGACGGCGGACTTGGCGCTCGGCCAGGCGAAGAGGAAGCGGGGGTCGTAGGCGCGCCCGCACATCCCGTAGTGCCCGGCGCCGTACGACGCACCCATGAGGACCGACAGATGCGGCACCTTCGAGTTGCTGACCGCGTTGATCATCATGGCGCCGTGCTTGATGATCCCGCCCTGCTCGTACTCCTTGCCGACCATGTAGCCGGTGGTGTTGTGCAGGAAGAGCAACGGGATGTCGCGCTGGTTGGCGAGCTGGATGAACTGGGCGGCCTTCTGCGACTCGGCGCTGAACAGCACGCCCTGGGCGTTGGCGAGGATGCCGACGGGGTAGCCGTGGAGGGTGGCCCAGCCGGTGACCAGACTGGTCCCGTACAGCGGCTTGAACTCGTCGAAGTCGGAGCCGTCGACGATCCGGGCGATGACTTCGCGCGGGTCGAAGGGGGTTTTGAGATCCCCGGGCACGATGCCAAGCAGCTCGTCCTCGTCGTACTTGGGCGGGTCGTAGGCGACTTGTGTGTCCGGGTGTGCCTTGCGGTGGTTGAGGCGGGCGACGATGCGGCGGGCCTGGCGCAGGGCGTCGTACTCGTCGACGGCGTAGTGGTCGGCGAGCCCGGAGGTGCGGGCGTGCATCTCGGCGCCGCCCAGCGACTCGTCGTCGCTCTCCTCCCCGGTGGCCATCTTCACCAGCGGCGGCCCGCCGAGGAACACCTTCGACCGCTCTTTGATCATTACGGTGTGGTCGGACATCCCCGGCACGTACGCACCACCGGCGGTGGAGTTCCCGAACACGACCGCGATCGTCGGTATCCCGGCGGCGGAGAGCCGGGTGATGTCGCGGAACAGAGCGCCGCCCGGGATGAAGATCTCCTTCTGGGACGGCAGATCGGCGCCGCCGGACTCGACGAGGCTGATGCACGGGAGCCGGTTGGCGTACGCGATCTCGTTGGCCCGCAGCGCCTTCTTCAGCGTCCACGGGTTGGAGGCGCCACCGCGTACGGTCGGGTCGTTGGCGGTGATCAGGCACTCGACGCCCTCGACGACCCCGATCCCGGTGACCATGGAGCCGCCGACGGGATACTCGCTCCCCCAGGCGGCGAGCGGCGACAGCTCCAGGAAGGGCGTGTCCGGGTCGAGCAGCAGCTCGATACGCTCTCGGGCGAGCAACTTGCCCCGCTTGTGGTGGCGTTCGGTGTACTTGACGCCGCCGCCCGCGAGCGCCTTCGCGTGCTCGGCGTCGAGCTCGGCCAGCTTGCCGAGCATGGCCTCGCGATGGGCCGCGTACTCGGCCCCGGCGGTGTCGAGTGCGGTGGGCAGGACGGTCACAGCAGTGCCTCCGGGATGTCCAGACGCCGCGCGCGCAGCCATTCGCCGAGCGCCTTGGCCTGCGGGTCGAACCGGGCCTGCGAGGCGACGCCTTCGCCGAGGAGGCCGTGGACGGTGAAGTTGAGGGCGCGGAGGTAGGGGAGGGTGTGCCGCTCCACATCCAAGTGGGCGCACTCGGGGAGCAGTTGCTTCAGCAGGTCTACGGTCAGGGTGTGCGCGAGCCAGGCCCAGGCGTCGTCGGTGCGCACCCATACGCCGATGTTCGCGTCGCCGCCTTTGTCGCCGCTGCGGGCGCCCGCGACTCGTCCGAGGGGTTCGTGACGGGTCGGCCCGGGGGGTGGTGGGGCGGGGAGCGGGGGTTCGGGGACGTCGGCGAGTGGGCGGGTGTGTGTAGCTGGGGGTATCAACTCCCGTTTCCCGTCCGGGAGTACGGCGGTGTGCGCGATCGCTTCGCGGTCGACGGTGGCCGCTTCGAAGACCCCGTACGGGGTGCCTTTGGCGGGTGGAGCCGTTACGTGGAAGCCCGGATAGCTGCCGAGGGCGAGCTCGATGGCGGCGCCGGTGACCGTACGCCCGACGGCGTCGGGGTCGCTGTCGCGGACGACGAGCCGGAGGAGAGCGCTGGCGGTTTCTTGGGTGTGGGGGTCGGGGTGATCGGTGCGGGCGAGCTCCCAACACACCTCATGGGGCCGGGATTTGGAACGTATGAAGGCATCCTCCACCTGCTCTTTGACGAGCGCGGCCTTGGCCTCGATGTCGAGTCCGGTGAGGACGAAGACGACCTCGTTGCGCCAGCCGCCGACGCGGGTGCGGCCGACCTTGAGGGTGGGGGGCGGGGCCTCACCGCGCACGCCGGTGATGCGCACGCGGTCGGTCCCGTCCATTGCCAGCCGTACGGTGTCGAGCCGGGCGGTGACGTCGGGCCCGGCGTACCGGGCGCCCCCGGTCTCGTACAAAAGCTGCGCGGTGACGGTACCGATGTCGACGACGCCGCCGGTGCCGGGATGTTTGGTGATGAGGGCACTGCCGTCGGCGTGGATCTCGGCGAGGGGGAAACCGGGGCGGCGTATGTCGTGGTCGCCGAAGAAGGAGTAGTTGCCGCCGGTGGCCTGCGTGCCGCACTCCAGGACGTGCCCGGCGACGACCGCGCCCGCGAGCCGGTCGTACTCCTCGGGCCCCCACCCGTGCCACCACGCGGCGGGCCCGGTGACCAGGGCCGCGTCGGTGACCCGCCCGGTGACGACGACGTCGGCCCCGGCGGCGAGGCAGGCGGTGATGCCGGCGCCGCCGAGGTAGGCGTTGGCGGTGAGGGCGCCGGGGGGAAGGGGCAGGCTGTCACCTTCGACGTACGCGACGCGCGCGGGCACACCGACACGGCCCGCCAACTCCTTGATGGCATCGGCGAGTCCGGCGGGATTGAGCCCACCCGCGTTGGCGACGATCCGCACTCCACGCTCGTGCGCGATCGCCAGACACTCCTCCAACTGCCGCAGGAACGTCTTGGCGTAGCCGAGGCGGGCGTCCTTGAGGCGGTCGCGGCCGAGGATGAGGAGGGTGAGCTCGGCGAGGTAGTCCCCGGTGAGGACGTCGAGGGGCCCTCCGGTCAGCATCTCGCGCATCGCGTCGAAGCGATCACCGTAGAAGCCGGAGAAGTTACCGATACGGAGGGGACGGCGCTCCGGGATCATTCAGGCCCCCTTGGGCGCGCGTCCCGGCCCGGGCGGACCCGCGAAGGCCTGGGCGATGTCGAGCCACCGGTCGGCGTCGGGGCCCACGGCTTCGATGGCGGTGTCCGTGCGGTGGACGCGCTGGGTGACGAGAAGGCAGAAGTCGAGGGCGGGGCCGGTGACGCGCTGTTCGGCGTTCTCGGGCCCGTACGTCCAGATCTCTTCGCCGTCCGGAGCGGCGAGCTCGACCCGGAACTCTTCGGCGGGCGCGGCCAGTCCTCGTACGGCGAAGGCGAAGTCCCGAGCCCGCACCCCGATCCGCACGATGTGCCGCAGCCGGGCGGTGGGCTCACGGGTGCGGCCGAGCGCATCCCATACATCCTGGCCGTGCGCCCAGGTCTCCATCAGCCGCCCGGTCGCCATGGAGGCGGTGGACATGGGCGGCCCGTACCAGGGGAAACGGGCGCCGGGGGGTGCGGTGCGGAGCACGTGGTCGAGCTGGGCCCGCCCGTCCCGCCAGCGGGAGAGGAGTTCACCGGGGCCGAGCCGGACCCCCTCCTCGGCACCGTCGTCGACGAAGCCGTCGGGGTCGGCGGCGGCTTTCTGGACCTCGACAGCGAAGGCCTCGGCGTCGGTCATGGCGAGCAACGCGGCCCGGTCGGTCCATGCGAGGTGCGCGATCTGATGGGCGACGCTCCACCCCTCGGCGGCGGTGCCCCGCGCCCACTCGCTTGGGTCCAACTCGCCGACGAGCCGGTCGAGTTCCTCCCCTTCGTCGCGCAGATCATCGAGCACGGCGATCGTCGGATCGGCCACGGGTGCGGTTCCCTTCGGGTGGGGATACTGCGGTGCGTGTCCGGGAGCATGGCAGCGGTACGTAAAACAAGCAAGCGTGCTTGCATTGTTTTTTACCAGGGCGTGGGAGTGGGGCGAGGGGGCTCAAGTCCCCCTCGGGAATGCCCCCTTGACGGGGTTGGCCGAGCGCGGCCTACTCCCCCCGCCCCCGCGCCACCTGCGACCGCACCGCCCCGATGCTTGCCCCGATGACCAGGGCGATAGCCAACGCGTCCGTGGCGGAGAGGGACTGGTGCAGGACCAGGAAGCCTGCCGTGGCCGCGATGGCCGGTTCCAGGCTCATCAGGATCGCGAAGGTGGGGGCGGGGAGGCGGCGCAGGGCGAGGAGTTCCAGGGTGTACGGGAGGACCGACGAGAGGATCGCCACCGCCGCGCCCAGGCCGATCGTCGAAGGAACCAGCAGCTTCGCGCCCGACTCCACCGCGCCCAGCGGCAGGGACAACACCGCCGCGACCGCCATGGCCAGGGCGAGCCCGTCCGCCTGCGGGAAGCGGCGGCCCGTACGGGCGCTGAAGAGGATGTACACCGCCCAGCACGCCCCCGCCCCCAGCGCGAACGCCGCCCCCGCGATGTCCGGCGACCCGAAGCCCGCTCCCCCGCCCAGGAGCGCCACACCCGCGAGCGCCAGACCGGCCCAGACGAAGTTCACCAGGCGGCGCGAAGCCAGTACCGACAGCGCCAGCGGGCCCAGCACCTCCAGCGTCACCGCCGTGCCCAGCGGGATGCGGTCGACCGCCTGGTAGAAGAGGCCGTTCATTCCGGCCATCGCGACGCCGAAGGCGACCACCGTGCCCCAGTCCGCGCGCGAGTACCCGCGCACCTTCGGGCGGCAGATGGCCAGCAGGACCAGCGCGGCCGCCGCCAGGCGCAGGGTGACCACGCCCGCCGCGCCCGCCCTCGGCATCAGCATCACGGCGATCGCCGAGCCGAACTGGACCGATACGCCCGCCGAGATCACCAGCGCCACGGGCGCCAGCGCCGCCCGGCGTCCGCGTGCGGCGCCGGGCCCGCCCGCCGCCTCCGGCGTGGAGACGGTCGCCGCCGTGGTGGCGTTCGGCTCTGCGGCGGCGGACGGACTGGTCACCGGGACTCCTGAGTGAGTGCACTGCAATGGACTGGGTATATAAAATATTGCACCATCCGTGTCCGCTCGTACAGTCATTTGTCTGCGCGAGCGGAATGATGCGTTCCCATCCACTGTAAGCACTCATGTAAGTGGCGCCCCAGACACCTGATCCCTACTCCAGGTGTTCCGCCAGCAGCTCCGCCAGATGCCGGGCCCGCTGCCCGGCCAGCTGCTCCAGCTGCGTACGGCAGGAGAAGCCGTCCGCCAGGACCTCCGTGCCGGGCGCCGCCGCCCGTACCGACGGCAGCAGCTCGCCCTCCGCGCAGGCCAGCGACACCTCCCAGTGGCCCCGCTCGAAGCCGAAGTTCCCCGCGAGCCCGCAGCAGCCGCCGCTCAGCTCCCCTGTCAGCCCGGCCCGCTCCCGCAACCGGCGCTCGGCGGCGTCCCCGAGGACCGCGTGCTGATGGCAGTGCGTCTGCCCGACGACCGGACGCCCGACCACCGGCGGCACCCAGTCCGGCGCGCACTCCTCCAGGACCTGCGCGAACGTACGCACCGAGGCCGCCAGCCGCGCCGCCCTCGGGTCGTCCGGCAGCAGCTCCGGCAGATCGGTCCGCAGCGCCGCCGCGCAGCTCGGTTCGAGGACGACGACCGGCAGACCGCGATCGAGAAGCGGCTCCACGACATCGAGCGTGCGGCCGAGGACGCCTCGTGCGCGGGTCAGCTGGCCTGTGGATACGTAGGTCAGGCCACAGCACACCCGACCCCCGGGCACCTCGACCCCGATCCCCGCCGCCTCCAGCACCCGCACCGCCGCCCGGCCGACCTCCGGCGAGAGGTGGTCGGTGAAGGTGTCCAGCCACAGCAGGACCGGCCGCCCCGAAAAAACCTCACGCCCCCGCAGCCACCTCCGCAACGTCCGCCTCGCCAGCACCGGCAACGCCCGCTCCGGCGCGATCCCCGCCACCCGTTTCGCGAGCGCCGCAAGCGGCCGTACCCGCCCCAGCGCATTGATCACCCGCGCCCACGGCCCCGCCAGCCGCAGCCAGCGCGGCAGCCACCCCATCGCGTAGTGAGCGGCGGGCCGCACCCGCCCCCGGTAGTGGTGGTGCAGGAACTCCGCCTTGTACGTCGCCATGTCCACCCCGACCGGGCAGTCGCTGCGGCAGCCCTTGCAGGACAGGCACAGGTCGAGCGCGTCCCGTACCTCCTCCGAGCGCCAGCCGTCGGTGACGATCTCGCCCGCCAGCATCTCGTGCAGCAGCCGCGCCCGCCCCCGCGTCGAGTGCGCCTCCTCACCGGTCGCCCGGAACGACGGACACATGACCCCCGAACTACCGGCTGTAGTACGGCACTTGGCCACCCCCACACACCGCCGCACCGCCGCCGAGAAGTCGCCCTCGTCGTCCCGGTAGCCGAACTCCACCTCCACCGGACGCCTCGGCAGCACCTCGAAGCGCAGGTTCTCGTCGAGCCGGGCCGGACGCGCCAGGATGCCCGGGTTCATCACGCCCGCCGGATCCCACAGATCCTTGAACTGGCCGAAGAGCGCGACCAGTTCGTCCCCGTACATCGCCGGAAGCAGCTCGGCCCGCGCCTGCCCGTCGCCGTGCTCGCCCGACAGCGAACCACCGTGCGCGACCACGAGCTCGGCCAGCTCCACCGAGAACCGCCGGAACCGCGCGATGCCCGCCCGGCTCATCAGGTCGAAGTCGATGCGGACATGGACGCAGCCGTCGCCGAAATGCCCGTACGGCGTGCCGCGCAGGCCGTGTTCGCGCAGCAGGGCCCGGAAGTCGCGCAGATACGCGCCGAGCCGCGCGGGCGGTACGGCGCAGTCCTCCCAGCCGGGCCACGCCTCGCTGCCGTCCGGCATCCGGGTGGCCGTCCCGGCCGCGTCCTCGCGGATGCGCCACAGGGCGCGCTGCCCGGCCGCGTCGGTGACGACGGCCGCGTCCAGCGGGTCGGCGATCCGCGTCAACTCCCGTGCCCGGGCGGCCGCTTCGGCCGTCGAGTCGCCGCCCGTCTCGACGAAGAGCCAGGCCCCGCCGCACGGCAGCCCGGTGTGGCCGCGCACCAGGTCGGCGGCCATGCCCTCGACGGTGAGCGGCCCGTGCGGCAGCAGCGCGGGCGCGGCCTCGGCCGCCGCGCTCTCGTCCGCGTACCCGAGCACGGCGAGCGCCCGCGCCACCGGCGCCCGCACCAGCCGTACGGTCGCCTCGGTCACCACCCCGAGCGTGCCCTCGCTGCCGCAGAACGCGCGCGCCAGGTCCGTGCCGCGCTCGGGCAACAGCGCGTCCAGGGCGTATCCGGAGATCCGGCGCGGCAGGTCGGACGGGAAGCCGGTGCGCAGGGCGGCAAGGTGGCGCCCGACAAAACCAGGCAGTCCCGCAGGACCGCCGGACCAGCCCTGCCCGAGCCGCAGCAGCTCGCCACCACCGCTCACGACACTCAACGCCCGTACGTTGTCGGCGGTCGTCCCCCACGCCACCGAGTGCGACCCGCAGGCGTTGTTGCCGATCATCCCGCCGAGCGTGCACCGGCTGCGGGTCGACGGGTCGGGCCCGAAGGTCAGCCCGTACGGCCGGACCGCGTCCCGCAGCACGTCCAGGACGAGCCCCGGCTGGACCACCGCCGTACGCGCCTCCGCGTCCACCGACACAAGGCCGCGCATGTGCCGGGTGAAGTCGAGCACCACACCCGTCCCGGTCGCCTGCCCCGCGATCGAGGTGCCGCCACCACGCGGCACCACCGGCACCCCGTGCTCCCGGCAGAGAGCGAGCACGGCCGCCACGTCCTCGGCGTCGCGGGGTGCCACCACCCCGAGCGGCACCCGCCGGTAATTCGACGCGTCCATGGTCACCAGCGCCCGCGCGCCCGCCGAGAAGTCCACCTCCCCGCGCACGGCCTCGCGCAGCGCCCGCTCCAACGCGCCCGATGCCGGAGAAACACCCGTAAGTTCCGTATCACCCGTACGTTCCGTATCGCCCCTGGGGATCTCCATGGGGAACAGCCTGCCCCTCCGGGCCCGCCGCAGACGGGCGCGCGGCGGCCACGGCGCGCGGCGCGTCTCGCGGGGTGGACCCGGGCCGCGCGCTCCCCCGCGTGCCGATACCCTGCGCTCGTGGCTGAGATCCAGATTCCCGCTGACATGAAGCCCGCCGACGGCCGTTTCGGCGCGGGCCCCTCCAAGGTGCGGACGGAGGCGCTGGACGCCCTGGCCGCCACCGGTACCTCGCTCCTCGGCACCTCCCACCGCCAGGCCCCGGTCAAGAACCTGGTCGGCGAAGTGCGCCAGGGCGTACGGGACCTGTTCTCCCTGCCCGAGGGTTACGAGGTGATCCTGGGCAACGGCGGCTCCACCGCCTTCTGGGATGTGGCCACCCACGGCCTGATCGAGAACAAGTCGCAGCACCTGAACTTCGGCGAGTTCTCGTCCAAGTTCGCCAAGGCCGCGAAGCTCGCGCCGTGGCTCGCCGAGCCGTCCGTGATCGCCTCCGAGCCCGGTACGCACCCGGAGCCGGCCGCCGAGGCGGGCGTCGACGTCTACGCCCTCACCCACAACGAGACCTCCACCGGCGTCGCCGCCCCGGTCAAGCGGGTCGCGGGCGCCGACGAGGGCGCGCTCGTCCTGGTCGACGCGACCTCGGGCGCGGGCGGCCTCCCGGTCGACATCACCGAGAGCGACGTCTACTACTTCGCCCCGCAGAAGTCCTTCGCCTCCGACGGCGGTCTGTGGCTCGCGGTGTTCTCGCCCGCAGCCCTTGAGCGCGCCGCGCGCATCCACGCCTCCGGCCGTCACATCCCGGAGTTCTTCAGCCTGCCGACCGCGATCGACAACTCGCTGAAGAACCAGACGTACAACACCCCGGCTCTCTCCACGCTCTTCCTGCTCAACGAGCAGCTGAAGTGGATCAACGGCCAGGGCGGCCTGGAGTGGTCGACCGGCCGCACCGCCGCGTCCTCGAACGCCCTGTACGGCTGGGCCGAGGAGTCCAAGCACGCGACGCCGTTCGTCACCGACCCGGCCAAGCGGTCGCAGGTCATCGGCACGATCGACTTCGCGGACGAGATCGACGCGGCCGCGATCGCCAAGGTGCTGCGCGCCAACGGCATCGTCGACACCGAGCCGTACCGCAAGCTCGGCCGCAACCAGCTGCGCATCGCGATGTTCCCGGCGATCGACCCGGCGGACGTCGAGGCGCTGACGGCCTGCATCGACTACGTGATCGACCAGCTCTGAGATGAGTGATGCGGGTGGGGCGGGCGGACTTCATCTCGCTCGCCCCATCGGCCTATTTCCGGCGGAACAACCTCCGGCCGCCCAGCCACAGGGCCGTGGCCCCCGCGAAAACGAGCGCCCCGTACACGAGGTCGCTGTTCCGGGAGTCGCTGTCGTCAGATGACGAACTCCCCTTCCCCGACGGGGACTTGGCGCCCACCCCGGTCACCACCGGCACCCGCGCGACCGGGCTCGACTCCCCTTCCGACCCGAAGAGCAGCGCCTTCCCGTCGAGCGTGTACGTGACGGACTCCGACTGCCGCATCAGCGGTGCCTCGACGGCGTGCCGGGTGCCGAGCCTGCCGTTGACCCAGTCGTACTCGGCGGCCCAGTAGTACCCCCGCAGCGCGAGCTTCGTCCCGTCCGGCGAGAAGGCGCCGTCGGTGACCCAGGGCACCTCGTCGATCCGGCGGAACACGTTCGTGCCGGAGGTGGAGAGCCGCGCGGGGCCTTCGTAGAGCCCGCCGCCGCCCTCCTTCTTGGAGGCGATGTAGATGCGTCCGGTCTTCGGGTGGACCATGAGCGACTCGGCGTCGCGCGGCCCGTCGGCGTACTTCACGACGTACTGCGTGGCCCGCACGGTGGCGTCCTTGAGCACGGCGGGCTCGGGGAACTTGTAGATCCACACGTGGTCCCAGGCACCGCCCAGGTTGTCGCCGATGTCCCCGACGTAGACGTTCCCGTCGGTGCCGACCGAGATCGCCTCGGCGTCGCGCGGCCGCCCGATGCCGGTCATGGTGATCGTGGCGACGGTCTCGCCGGTCTTCGAGTCGACGGCGTAGACGTACGGGCCGTCGCCGCTGTCGTTGTGCGTCCAGTAGACGCCCGGGTGCGCGCGGCTGGCGGCGAGGCCGCTGGACTCCTTGATCCGGGGGTCCTTGATGGTGAACCCTCCGTCGTCGGCGGCGGCCGTGCCGCCGGCCAGCACGACCAGCCCGGCGGCGCTCACGGCGGCCCGGAGGAGCGAAGGCATCGGGAACATCGGGAAACGCATGCCCCCGAGTGTCCATCGTCACGTCGCAGCCCCTCGAAGGGCCTCCGAGTGATCCGACATCATGACCCCATGCGTTTCATGTTCGTCGGCGACTCCATGACCATCGGACGCGCCGGCGACTTCACCTGGCGCTACCGGATGTGGCAGCACCTGAGCACGTCCTTCGACGGCCCGTACGAGATCGTCGGCCCGCGCACCGAGCTGTTCGACACGACGGCCGGGGCGCCGGTGTCGTACGAGTACGGCGACCCGTCCTTCCCGGCCGACGCCAGGCGCCACCTCTCCGGGTGGGGCGAGGGCTGGCTCCATATGGCGCCGCTGATCGGCGAGGCGGCGGTGGGGGTGGACGTCCTGCTGGTGTCGCTCGGCCTGATCGACCTCGGCTTCTACACGGACAGCGGCCAGACGGCCGAGAACGTCCGCCGCTTCGTGGCACAGGCGCGGACGGCGAACCCGTCGATACGCATGGTCCTGCTGCCGGTCATACCGAACGTACGGGCCGACACGGACGCCCCCTTCGCCGCCGAGGTGGCCCGCTTCAACGAGCTCCTCGCGAAGGCGGTCGCCGACCTGGACTCGCCGTCCTCACCGCTGCTCCTCGCCTCGGTCCCGCCGTCGTACGACATCCACCACGACACGTACGACGGTACGCACCCGGCGGCGTCCGGCGAGCACAAGCTCGCGGCGGCGTTCGCGGACGCGATGCATCAGGCGTGGGGGCTGGGTGCCGCTTACGCCCCGGCTTTGGTCAGCCGGTTGGCGAAGGTCGACAGCGTGTAGGTGCCGATGCCGAGGACGACCTCCAGGGCGTTCTGGCGGGTGTACCCGTGGTCGAGGAACACCTGGACGGCATCGTCGTCGACTCCTCCGGCGGCCGCGAGCACGGCGAGCGTGAACTGCCGTACAGCTTCGAGGCGTTGATCGGGCAGCGCCCGCTGCTCGCGCAGGGCGTCGACGAGGCCGTCGTCCGCGCCGAGCCCGCGCAGGACACGGGTATGCATGTCGACGCACAGATGACATTCATTGCGGACGGCAACGGTCAGGATGACGCTCTCGCGAGCGAGCGGTTCGAGCGTGCACTGCCCGAAAAGGCGTTCCCCTTCTGGATGCGGCGAGCTGGTTCGGGGGGGAGCCTGATCCGTATCCGGGCGCGCAAACCCGTGTTCGACAGCCCGTGACCCGGTCACCGTGCGTATCGTTGTACTGCGTGGCCGGCCCGCGGCAGAGCGACGGCCGGGGAGGAGCGCCACGATGACCGTCGTACAGACCGACAGGATCGAGATGGCCGACAGCGACGACGAGCTCACTCTGGACGCGATGTTCGAGTGGATCGAGAAGATGCCCGTCCCCGAGGGTTACAAGACCGAGATCGTCGGGGGAAATATCTTCATGGCGCCGCAGCGGCAGGTCCATTTCGAGATCATTCTCGACCTCATTGAGCAGTTGCGCACCAAGTACCCACGGAAACGCATGGCCTCCGACGTCCGCATCGACTTCCCCGGCCATCTCAACGGCTTCGCCTGCGATGTCGTAGCAATGAAGGACGGCGCGGCCCGGGATGACAAGGGCCGCTGGCGCTACGAGGACGTCGAATTCGTCGCCGAGGTGATCTCCAAGGGAACCGCCCCCAACGACTACGGCTCCAAGAAGGCCGCGTTCGCCGCTGCCGGCGTCCCCGCCTATCTGATCGTCGACCCGTACACCGGCAAGTGGCACCTCCACACCCTGCCGAAGGACGACGAGTACCACGGCACGGTCACGTTCGACTTCGGCGACGAGGTCGACCTCACCCAGACCCCAGTCGGACTCACCCTCACCACCGACGACTTCCCCAGGGACTGAGCACCCGCCCGCCCCAACGCCCTTGCTTCGAGCGCACTTCAAGGCGTTCGCTGGTGTCTCATGAAGTACACACAGCTCGGACGCACCGGACTCAAGGTCAGCCGACTCGTCCTCGGCACGATGAATTTCGGCGGGCACACCGACGAGGCCGAGAGCCACCGTCTGATGGACACCGCGCAGGACGCGGGCATCAACTTCTTCGACACCGCGAACATCTACGGCGTGGCCGAACGCAAGGGGCTCACCGAGGAGATCGTCGGGGCGTGGTTCGCGCGCGGGGGCGGGCGGCGGGACAAGACCGTGCTGGCGACCAAGGGCTACGGGAACATGGTCCAGGACGGCACCCCCTGGAACGTTCCGGCCTGGCCGAACCACGACAGGCTGTCGGCGGTCAATATTCGGAGGTCGGTGGAGGCGAGTCTGAAGCGCCTCGGCACCGATTACATCGACATCTACCAGTTCCACCACGTCGACCGTCAGACCCCCTTCGAGGAGATCTGGCAGGCGATGGACGTACTCGTACGGGAAGGGAAGGTCCTGTACGTCGGCACGTCCAACTTCCCCGGGTACAAGATTGCGCAAGGCAATGAAGTAGCCGCACGGACCGGGCGGTTGGGGCTCGTGAGTGAGCAGTGCCTCTACAACCTCGCCGAGCGGCGCGCCGAGATGGAGGTCATTCCGGCTGCGCAGGAGTACGGGGTCGGGATCATCCCGTGGTCCCCGCTGCATCAGGGGCTGCTCGGGGGTGCGTTGCGCAAGGAGCGGGCCGGGGACGGGGCGCGTATCAAGGCGGGGCGGGCCGCCGCCGGGCTCGGCGATCCGGTCGTACGGGCGCGGGTGCAGGCGTACGAGGATCTGCTGGGCAAGCATGGGCTTGAGCCGGGGGAGGTGGGGCTGGCGTGGCTGCTGACCCGACCGGGGGTTACGGGCCCGATCGTCGGCCCCCGTACCGCCGAGCAGTTGGCGTCCGCGCTGCGGGCGGTCGAGCTGGAGCTGAGCGAGGAGGTCCTTGCCGGGCTGGACGAGATCTTCCCCGGGCCGGGCCCGTCCCCGGAGGCGTTCGCCTGGTAGGGCGTGGTGAACGCGGGGTGGTGCTTGCTTGGAGCGCACTTCAAGGCGTTCGCTAGGACCTCATGAAGTACACGCAGCTCGGACGCACCGGACTCAAGGTCAGCCGACTCGTCCTCGGGACGATGAACTTCGGCCCGCAGACCGACGAGGCCGCCAGCCACACCATCATGGACGCCGCGCAGGACGCCGGCATCAACTTCTTCGACACCGCCAATGTCTACGGCTTCGGCGCCGAGAAGGGCCGCACCGAGGAGATCATCGGGTCGTGGTTCGCGCAGGGCGGCAGGCGCCGCGACAAGACGGTCCTGGCCACGAAGGTGTACGGGAACATGGCCGCCGACGGGGCTCCCGCCTGGCCGAACCACGACAAGCTGTCGGCGGTGAACATCCGTCGGTCGGTCGAGGCCAGCCTGAAGCGGCTGGGGACCGACTACATCGACATCTACCAGTTCCACCACGTCGACCGTCAGACCCCCTTCGAGGAGATCTGGCAGGCGATGGACGTACTCGTACGGGAAGGGAAGGTGCTGTATGTGGGCACGTCCAACTTCCCCGGGTACAAGATTGCGCAAGGCAATGAAGTAGCCGCGCGGACCGGGCGGTTGGGGCTCGTGAGCGAACAGTGCCTGTACAACCTCGCGGAGCGGCGGGCCGAGATGGAGGTGATCCCGGCGGCGCAGGAGTACGGCGTCGGGATCATCCCGTGGTCCCCGCTGTACGGCGGCCTTCTCGGGGGTGCCCTCCGTAAGGAGCGCGAGGGTGGCGGCTCTCGGTCCACGGGTGGGCGGGCGGCGGAGTCGCTGAGGGATCCGGTGGTACGGGGGCGGGTGCAGGCGTACGAGGATCTGCTGGGCAAGCATGGGCTTGAGCCGGGGGAGGTGGGGTTGGCGTGGCTGCTGACCCGTCCGGGCGTGACTGGCCCGATCGTCGGCCCCCGTACGGCTGAGCAGCTGGCGTCCGCGTTGCGGGCGGTGGAGCTGGAGCTGAACGAGGAGGTCCTGACGGGCCTGGACGAAATCTTCCCGGGCCCGGGGCCGTCGCCGGAGGCGTTCGCCTGGTAGTCCCCCACCCCACCCCTTCCCTAAACCCTCCGGGGGCGGGTGGGGGCGAAGGTGGTTCTCCCGGGGGCTACGCCCCCGGACCCCGGGCGGGGCTGCGCCCCTGCACCCCCTCGGGGGCTCCGCCCCCAGAACCCCCGGCAGGGCCTGCGGCCCCTCAACCCCGGACCCCGCTGGGGTGGGTGGGTTACAGGGCGCCGCCCCGGAGCGGGGTGCAGGGGCCGCAGGCCCCGCAAGAGGGTCCGGGGGCGCAGCCCCCGGGTAACCACCTTCACCCCCGCCCACCCCCGGAGGGTTAAGGGAACGGGCGGGGTGGGGGGAAACTGCCTAGCCGCGGGCCGCCGCCACCGCCACCACGACGAACATCAGCACGAGTACACCGGCCATGATCCGGTTCCTGGTCTTCGGGTTCACGCTCATGAGCGTAACGAACACCCGCGCGGACCCCGTCACGCGCCCGCCCCCAGCGCCCACCTCCCCACCGCCTCGTACCGCGGCTGCGCCCCCGCCACCCCCTCCGTCGGAAGGTTGCTGCGGACCAGTACCAGCTCGGACGCCTGCCACGCCGTGCCCTCGAAGCCGGAGAGCAGCGACGCGTACGGGCGCAGGTCCGCGCCCACGCGGCTGCGGGCGAGCGTCAGGTGCGGGGTGTACCGGCGGTGCTCCTCCATCGCGATGCCCGCCCGGCGCGCCGCCGCGTCGGCGCGTTCTGCAAGCAGCCGCAGGGCGTCGAGCTCGCCCGCGACCCCGGCCCAGAGGACCTTGTCCCCGAAGCGCCCGCCCCCGTGCAGGCGTACCTCGAACGGGGGCGTGCGGTGGGCCGCCCGGGACAGGCGGGCGTGCAGGTCGGGCAGTACCGCCTCGTCCACCGCCCCGAGGAACGCGAGCGTGAGGTGCCAGCCGTCGCGGCCCGCCCAGCGCAGTCCGTGCGCGCCGGGCAGGCCGTGCAACTCGTCCACGACCAGGCCCAGTTCGGCCAGCTGCGGCCGGGGCGGCAGTACGGCGACGAAGAGTCTCATGGGACCAGTCTCGCCCCGGGTCCGGGGACGACGCACGCCCCGCCACGGTCTGGGGCCGGACCCGCACCCCAAGCCCGCCCGGGTCCGGGGCCGACGCACGCCCCGGCCCCGCACCTCCCCGCCCCCCCTTACGCCGCCGTAGCCAGCCTCTCCCGAGGTACGAACTCCACATGCCGCCGCCCCCGCCGCAGGTCCACCTTCAGTCGCAGGTTCGCCGCGCGGGCCAGCATCAGGCCGACACCCGCCGCCGCGACCGCGCAGATCAGGCCGCCGAGCGCGAGGCTGATGCGTACGCCGTACGCGTCCGTCAGCCAGCCGAAGAGCGGGCCGCCCAGCGGGGTGCCGCCGGTGAAGACCATCATGAACAGGCTCATCACCCGGCCCCGCATCTCCGGGTCGGTCGCCATCTGGACGGACGCGTTGGCCGTGACGTTCACCGTCAGGCCGAGGATCCCGATCGGGATCAGGAGCATCACGAACAGCGTCATGGACGGCGCCAGGGCGCCCACCATCTCCAGGACCGCGAACGCTCCCGCCGCCCCCGCCAACAGCCGCAGCCGCGTCGTGCCCCGGCGGGCCGCGAGCAGCGCGCCCATCAGGGAGCCGATGGCCATCAGGCTGTTGAACAGGCCGTACATCCCGGAGCCGCCATGGAACTCGTCCCGCGCGAACGCGCTCAGCCAGATCGGGAAGTTGAAGCCGAAGGTGCCCACAAAACCGACCAGGACTATTGGCCAGATCAGTTCCGGGCGGTCCGAGACGTAGGCGAGTCCTTCGCGCAGCTGGCCCTTGCCCCGGCGCGCCGGCTTCGTCGGGCGCAACTCCGCCGTACGCATCAGGGCCAGGCCCGTCAGCGGGGCCAGGAACGAGAGGCCGTTGGCGAGGAACGCCCAGCCGGGGCCGACCGCCGCCATCACCGCACCGGCCACCGCCGGGCCCACCAGACGGGCCGACTGGAAGTTCGCCGAGTTCAGGCTCACCGCGTTGCGGACCTGGTCGGGGCCGACCATCTCGGAGACGAAGGACTGCCGGGTCGGGTTGTCGACTACCGTCACCAGGCCGGTGAAGAACGCCGTCAGGTAGACGTGCCAGACCTGGACGTGGCCCGACAGCGTCATGGCCGCCAGGAACAGGCCGCCGAGGCCCATCGCGCTCTGGGTCACGAAGAGGATGGTCCGCTTGGCGAAGCGGTCCGCTATGACGCCGCCGTACAGCCCGAAGAGCAGCATCGGCAGGAACTGCATGGCGGTGGTGATGCCCACCGCCACCGAGGAGCCGGTGATCTGGAGGACCAGCCAGTCCTGGGTGATCCGCGCCATCCACGTACCGATGTTGGAGACGATGGCACCGGAGAAGAACAGCCGGTAGTTGCGGATCGCGAGGGAGGAGAACGTCCCTCGTCTGCTGCCGGGGGCAGCCGTGTCGTGGGTGGATTTCGGTGCGGGGGCGGAGTCTGCTCCGGGTCCCGAACTCAAAGGGGTTCGCCTCCTAGCGTGCGCAGTCAGTTCACAGGTGTGCGAGCTTCTCCAGTACGGGTGCGGCGGCGCGCAGCTTCGCCCACTCGTCCTCGTCCAGGCCCTCCGCGAGGGTCGTCAGCCAGGCGTTCCGCTTGCGGCGGCTCTCTTCGAGCATCGCCTCGGCCTCTTCGGTCTGGCTGACCACCTTCTGGCGGCGGTCGTCGGGGTGCGGCTCCAGCCTGACCAGGCCCTTCGCCTCCAGCAGCGCGACGATGCGGGTCATCGACGGCGGCTGGACGTGCTCCTTGCGGGCCAGCTCACCGGGGGTGGCCGAGCCGCAGCGGGCGAGGGTGCCGAGCACCGACATCTCGGTGGGGCTCAGCGACTCGTCGACGCGCTGGTGCTTGAGGCGTCGGCTCAGCCGCATGACCGCGGAGCGCAGGGAGTTCACGGCGGCGACGTCGGCGTCACTGCCGTGGGACAGGTCAGACATGTTCATTAGACTAACTCATTACTCTGGCTAAATACCACTCGCATCACCCATACGAGTGAGACACATCCGGAAAGTGACGCGCGGGGGCCGTGCGTACGGCGACCCTCGTCCCATGGGGACCAGCGTGCTCAGCCTGCGGATAGACGGTGAGCTGCTCGAACGGCTCCGGCAGCATGCCGCCAGATGCGGAATGAGCGTCCAGGACTATGTGGTCCGGACGCTCATTCGCGACGACTTCGACGTACGGCTTCAGGCCGCCACCGTCGAGACGGAGAAGCTCTACGGGGTGGCTTGACGCGCCACGGGTTACGTCAGACCCAGCGCCGGCATCATGTAGTAGAAGGCGAACACCGCCGACACCACGTACATCGCCACCGGCACCTCGCGGAAGCGGCCCGCCACCACGCGCAGGATCGTGAAGGTGAGGAAGCCCATCCCGATGCCGTTGGTGATGGAGTACGTGAACGGCATCATCACCATCGTCACGAACGCCGGGATCGCGATCGTCCAGTCGTCCCAGTCGATCTGCCGGATCGAGCCGGACAGGATCAGGAAGCCCACCGCGAGCAGCGCGGGCGTGGCCGCCTGGGACGGGACCATCGTGGCGATCGGCGTGAGGAACAGGGCGACCGTGAAGAGCCCGCCGGTGATGACGTTCGCGAAGCCGGTACGGGCCCCCTCGCCCACGCCCGCCGTGGACTCCACGAAGCAGGTGGTGGCGGAGGAGGACGAGAAGCCGCCCGAGGCGACCGCGATGCCGTCGACGAACAGGACGCGGTTGATGCCGGGCATGTTGCCCTCGGCGTCGGTCAGCCCGGCCTCGTCGCTGATGCCCATGATCGTGCCCATCGCGTCGAAGAACGTCGAGAGCAGGACCGTGAAGACGAAGAGCGTGCCGGTCAGCACGCCGACCTTGTCGAAGCCGCCGAAGAGGCTGATCTTGCCGACGAGCCCGAAGTCGGGGCTGGCGACCGGGTTGCCGGGCCACTTCGGGGTGGTCAGACCCCAGGACGGCACGGTGGCGACCGCGTTGATGATCATCGCCAGGACCGTCATCGCGACGATGGAGATCAGGATCGCGCCCGGGATCTTACGGACGAGCAGCGCGAGCGTGAGCAGGACGCCGAGGATGAAGACCAGGACCGGCCAGCCGAGCAGATGCCCGGTGCCGCCGAGCTGGAGCGGGACCGTGGTGTGGGCGGCGTCCGGGATACGGGAGACGAAGCCCGAGTCGACCAGGCCGATCAGCATGATGAAGAGGCCGATGCCGATCGCGATGCCCTTGCGCAGACCGAGCGGCACCGCGTTCATCACGCGCTCGCGCAGCCCGGTGGCGACCAGGAGCATCACCACGAAGCCCGCGAGGACGACCATGCCCATCGCGTCCGGCCAGCTCATCCGGGGCGCCAGCTGGAGCGCGACCACGGTGTTCACCCCGAGCCCGGCCGCCAGCGCGATCGGCACGTTGCCGATGACACCCATCAGGAGCGTCGTGAACGCCGCCGTGAGGACGGTCGCGGTGACCAGCTGACCCCCGTTCAGCTGGTGCCCGTACATGTCCTTCGCGCTGCCCAGGATGATCGGGTTCAGCACGATGATGTAGGCCATCGCGAAGAAGGTGGCGAAGCCGCCGCGGATCTCCCGGGCGACCGTGGAACCCCGCTCGGTGATCTTGAAGAAGCGGTCGAAGCCGTTGACCGGCGGCAGCGGGGCCGGCGGCGGGGAGTCGACCTTGGCGGTGGCCGAGGGGGACATGCGGAACCTCAGTCGTGAGACGGGGCGGGCAGGGAAAGAAAAGCGGGAATCCGGCCTTAACCCGAACTTCTTTGGACGTTTCAACGAACAAAACGAGTCAGCCGTAAGCCGTTTCAGTATGAATACATAAGGCGAAGATCGCTATCTCCGCGCGTAGACGCCTGCGGCGACTGGGCTTCTGGGGGTCCGTGGACAGTCCACAGACCCCCACAACCCCTCCCCCTACACTGATCGCATGGCGAAGTGGACACCGAAACACGAGGCACCCGAGCCCCTCGAAGGGCCCGTCGTCGCCACCATCACCGGCGGCACGATCCTCTGGTTCGTCCTCTTCCTCGTCCAGCTCCCGTTCTACGGCTGGTTCGACGACCACGGCCATCTGTGGTGGCTGTGGACGTGCCTCGCCGGCGGCGGTCTCGGTCTCATCGGCATTTGGTACGTACGGGGCCGGGACGCGGCACTGAAGCGGCACGCGGCCGAGCTGGCCGCAAGGGCCGAAAGTCAGTAGGACCCTGGCCAGGTAGGGGCCCCGGCATACCGCCGCAGGACCATTCGTCTCCTCCCTGGGTCTGATGTTCGACGTTCCCGGCAGGTGAAGCGGGTATTACCGCCGTACCGTCGAAAACATGACGCAGCGCGCCAATATCGACGCCGGGGCGGAACTCGACCCCGTCCACCCCGTCCAGCCGCCGTCCCCGGCAGCAGGCCGGGCCACCGGGCTGAGCACCGCCGAAGTGGCCGAACGCGTCGCCCGGGGCGAGGTCAACGACGTACCCGTCCGCAGCAGCCGGTCCACCGCCGAGATCGTCCGCGCCAACGTCTTCACCCGCTTCAACGCGATCATCGGCGTGCTCTGGGCGATCATGCTGTTCGTGGCGCCGCTCCAGGACAGCCTCTTCGGGTTCGTGATCATCGCCAACACCGGCATCGGCATCATCCAGGAGCTGCGCGCCAAGAAGACCCTGGACGGGCTCGCGGTGATCGGCGAGGCGAAGCCGACGGTGCGGCGCGACGGGCGCGCGGCCGAGATCTCCACCTCCGAGATCGTCCTCGGCGACCTGGTGGAGCTCGGGCCGGGCGACAAGGTCGTCGTCGACGGCGAGGTGGTCGAGACGGACGGCCTCGAAGTGGACGAGTCACTGCTCACGGGCGAGGCCGACCCCGTACTGAAGAAGCCCGGCGACAAGATGATGTCGGGCTCGTTCGTGGTCGCGGGCGGCGGCGCGTTCACCGCGACCAAGGTCGGGCGCGAGGCGTACGCGGCGCAGCTCGCGGAGGAGGCGAGCCGCTTCACGCTTGTCCACTCCGAGCTGCGCTCCGGCATCTCGATGATCCTCAAGTACGTGACCTGGCTGATGATCCCGACCTCGATAGGCCTGGTCATCAGCCAACTCGTGGTCAAGGACGACAACTTCAAGCAGTCGGTCGCGTACACGGTCGGCGGCATCGTCCCGATGATCCCCGAGGGTCTCGTGCTGCTGACCTCCGTCGCCTTCGCGATCGGGGTGATCCGGCTCGGCCGCAAGCAGTGCCTGGTGCAGGAGCTGCCCGCGATCGAGGGCCTCGCGCGCGTGGACGTCGTCTGCCTCGACAAGACGGGCACGCTCACCGAGGGCGGCATGGACGTCACCGAGCTGCGGCCGCTGAACGGCACGGACGAGGCGTACGTACGCAAAGTGCTCGGCGCACTGGGCGAGTCGGACCCGCGTCCGAACGCGTCGCTCCAGGCGATCATCGACGCGTATCCGGACAGCGAGGAGTGGCGGTGCACGGAGTCGCTGCCGTTCTCGTCGGCGCGTAAATACAGCGGGGCGGCGTTCAGCGAGGGGGACGGGGAGAACTCGACGTGGTTGCTGGGAGCCCCGGACGTACTGCTGCCGACAGGTGATCCCTCCCTCTCGGAGATCGACTCGCTCAATGAACAAGGGCTTCGGGTACTGCTGTTGGCGCGGGCGGGGCGTGAGCTCGACGATCCGCAGGTCGCGACGGACGCGCGGGCGGCGGCGCTGGTGGTGCTGGAACAGCGGCTGCGGCCGGACGCGGGCGACACCCTGCGGTACTTCTCCGAGCAGGACGTCCACGCGAAGGTGATCTCCGGGGACAACGCGGTGTCGGTGGGCGCGGTGGCGGGGAAGCTGGGGCTGCCGGGGGCGTCGAACACGGTGGACGCGCGTCAACTGCCGTCGGAGCAGTCCGAGATGGCGTCGGTTCTGGACGAGAACGCCGTCTTCGGCCGCGTAACGCCCCAGCAGAAGCGGGACATGGTGGCGGCGCTGCAGTCGCGGGGCCACACGGTGGCGATGACGGGCGACGGCGTCAACGACGTCCTGGCCCTGAAGGACGCGGACATCGGCGTCTCGATGGGGTCGGGCTCCGAGGCGACGCGGGCGGTGGCCCAGATCGTCCTGCTGAACAACAGCTTCGCGACGCTGCCGTCGGTGGTGGCGGAGGGGCGCCGCGTGATCGGCAACATCACGCGGGTGGCGACGTTGTTCCTGGTCAAGACGGTGTACTCGGTGCTCCTTGCGCTGCTGGTGGTCTGCACGCAGGTGGAGTACTTGTTCCTCCCCCGCCACTTGACATTGCTGTCCACCCTGACGATCGGCATCCCGGCCTTCTTCCTGGCGCTGGCGCCGAACACGGAACGGGCGAAGCCGCACTTTGTGCGGCGGGTGATGCGGTATGCGATTCCGGGTGGTGCCATCGCGGCGGTGACGACGTTCGCGACGTATTTGCTGGCGCGTCACTATTACGTGGGCGACGGCGCGCGGGAGGCCGAGACCAGCGCGGCCACCCTGACCCTGTTCCTGGTCTCGATGTGGGTCCTGGCGATCATCGCGCGGCCGTACACATGGTGGCGGATCTGCCTGGTGGCGGCGATGGGTGTGGCGTTCCTCCTGGTCCTCGCGGTGCCGTGGCTCCAGACCTTCTTCGCCCTGAAGCTCGTCGGCACGACGTTGCCGTGGGCCGCGGTGGGGATCGCGGTGGTGGGGGCGGTGGGGTTGGAGTTCGCCTGGAGGTGGGTGGACCGCCGCTTCCCGGCGTAGCCGGGGGGGGTCGCCTGCGGACCGTGCGTGGCTGGTCGCGCGCCCCTAGGTAGTTAGGGGCGCGGGGCTGTGACATTTGCGGCTCCGCCGCGTGGGCGCGATCAGCCCCCACCGGCCCGCGGCCAAAGAACCAGGCCGCCCGCCCAGGCCACGCGGCGGAGCCGCAAAATGTCACAGCCGGGAAGGGGCGGGGTGGGGCCTAGTCGAACCAGCGCGACTGCGCCAGTTCCGCCGTCCTGGACGGGTCTTCCAGCAGCGCCGCCACCTCGAAGCGACGCGGCCACTGGGACGTCGTCCAGGACAGGCCCGCCGCCACACCCTCCAGGGTCGCGGCGTGCACCGTGCCATCGGGCGTACGGCGCCAGTCCAGTTCGACCCCGCCCGCCAGGAGCTCCTCATGCTCCATGTAGGTGGAGGGAGTCGACGGCCCCAGCAACACCCGCACCGGCTCCGGCACCTCCCGCTCCGTCCCCTCCGAAGACACCTCCGCCGACACCGTCTCCCCGAGCCGGGGGACCTGGAACAGTTCCGCCAGGTCCGCCGCCCGGGACGGGGCGACCGGGAGCAGCGGGACCCCGGACGTCAGCGGGAGGAGATCCGGCGCGTCCGCGACCACCGCGTCGGCCGCGTCCACGACCCGCACCTCACCATCCACGACCGCCCTCAACTCGTCCGGAAGCGTCACCTGGTCGGGGTCCAGGTAAGCCAAGGACGTGTACAAAGCGTGCAGTTGGGCGGGCGACACCGGGCGATCGGAGTCCGCCAGGCGCGACAGCAGCTCCGCCGCACCCCCCGGCTCGTCGAGCAGCGCCGCCACCGACGTCCGCACACCCAGCGCCCGCAGCACCTGCTCGTCCTCGAACCCGGTCGCGTCGACCGACTCGTACAGGCCGAGGAGGAGCGGGTCGGAGCCCGCCGCGCGCAGGCCCGCCGGGCGGCGGCCGCCCAGGACGGGGTGGCCGCGCAGCCACCACGCGGTGTACGGGCGCACGCTCTCGGTCGTGCCGTCGGGCAGCAGGATGCGTACGGGCTGGGTCAGCGCGTCGCGCAGCGGCGGCTGGGCGAGCAGCGCGAGCGCGCGCGGCCAGGCGTCGTCGGCGACCAGGTCGAGGTCGCGTACGGCCACGATCTCCGTGGCCACCGGCGGCACCGGCGTGTGCGGCAGCCGGTCCAGGACGTCCTCGCACCACACGTCGACCGCGTCCAGCAGCCCGGCGTCGTCGGGTTCGGCGAAGTCGCCGTCGCGCGGCTCCAGTTCGTCCGGGTCGAGGACGACGTCACTAGCGCGTACGAGGGCGAACGTGGCCAGCACCCCGCACGCGGCCAGCGGCTGCTCGCCCCAGCGCTCGGCGAGCTCGCGGTCGACCTCGGCGAGTTCGCCCTCGCGGATCACCGAGGCGAACGCGCTGCCGGGAAGGACGAGTTCACCGGCGGGCGCGAGCTCGCCGTCCTCGTCGGGGAACGCGAGGGCGCCCAGCCAGGGCTCGTCGCCGGGTTCGAGCGCCGCGTCGCGTACCAACGCGAGGACGGCGTCGGCGAGTTCGTCGGCGTCGAGCGCGTCCTCGTCCCAGATCTCGCCGCCGTCGAGCGAGGCGGCGACGGCCGCGCGCACCTGAGGGGTCGTCAGGACGGCCCGGGGTGTGGCCGGGAGGGCGCCCAGCTTCTCCAGGAGCGGGTGCGCGGCGTCCGGATGCGCGACCTTCAGGCCGAGGCGGGCCAGGTCCGAGGGAGTCTGTTCCAGGGGCAGGAGGATCTGGCGGGGGCCGATCGCCGTACGGCCGTCGCTCAGCGGGACCGGGAGGCCGGAGAGCCGGTCCGGGTCGACCCCGGCCAGCGTGTCGTAGAGGCGATACCACCACTCGGGGGCGCGTTCGGCGCCGCCGATGCGCTCGATGGCGTCGCCCAGCGGCAGCCGGCCGACGCCGAGCGTACGCAGCTCGGCCCGGCGCTCCAGCCCTGCGGGCAGCAGCGTCGGCAGCACCTCGGCGAGCACCTTCACGGTGTCCGCGCCCGCGCCCTCGACCACCTCGGCCTCGAACGGCCGTAGCGCGGTGAGCTCTTCGGAGGGGGCGGCCGGGGCGAGGAAGGCGATACGGGGCAGCCGCTCCAGGATCGCCGCGCGCAGCGCCCCGTCCAGCTCGCCCCGGCCGAGCGGGCCCGGCACGAGGTCGACGGTGCCGGTCGAGACGGGCAGCCAGTCGCCGAGCAGCCTCGCGTACGCGTCGGAGGCGCGCTGCACCAGGAAGTCGGTGAGCGGGCCGGGGGCCGGGTGGCGGCGGGCGGTGTCGAGCGGCAGCGAGGCGATGAGCAGCGCGGGGACGCCCAGGGGCTCGTCGGTGGGGGTGGGGGCGTGCACGACGGGCGCCGTGCGCGGGCGCTGCGGCGCGCCGTCCAGGTCGACGGGGACAGCCCAGGTGACCGACCAGTGCGGGCGCAGCCGTTCCTCGACGGGGCGGTCGGCGAGGAGGTCCGGGCCGAGCGGGCCGTGGTCGGTGACGGTCCGCCAGCGGTTGAGGCCGTCCCTGGTGTCGTCGATGTGTACGTAACCGTCGTGCTCGGAGCGCCGCAGTACGCGGGAGCCGTCCGGGGTCTCGACGACGACCTCGACGAGTCCGGGCAGGGTGAGGAGCAGGGCGTCGTCGATCCCGGCGAGCAGGCGCTGGACCAGGTCCTCGGCGGGTTCGTCGCGCAGTGGCAGGACCACCACGGTGTCGTAGCCCTCGGGGGCGGTGCCCTCGGCGGGCAGCGGGAGCCGCAGCAGGGGTACGTGGCCGTCGCGGCGGCGCAGTTCGTCGCCCAGGCCCGGGCTGAACCTCGCCGCCTCGGCGGCCAGGTCGCGGGCCTCGGCCAGGGACCAGCGGACCCCGCCCGTGCGTCCGACGACCGCGGGCTCGTCGCTGACGGCCAGGACGGCGGCGAAGCCGACGCCGAACCTTCCTACGGCGCCCGTCGCGTCGCCGTCCTGGCGCTTGGCCGAGGCGCGCAGGGTGGAGAGGGATTCGACGCCGGCCGCGTCGAGGGGGGCGCCGGTGTTGGCGGCGGCGAGTACGGGCTGTTCGCCGGGGGCGCCGGGGTGCAGGGTCAGGCGCAGGCGGCCGGGGACGCGGGCCCGTGCGGCGGCGTCGGCGGCGTTCTGGGCCAACTCGACGACGAGGCGGTCGCGGTAGCCGCCCAGCGCGAGGTCTTCCTCGGCGTTGGCGTCCTCGCGGAAGCGGGCGGGAGCCGTGGCCCAGGAGTCCACCACGCCGCGCCGCAGCCGCGCCGTCCCGAAGGGATCGGCCCCTTCGACCCCCGTCGCCTTCACGATCACGCGCCCACACTCCGCATCTGCCTGTCGGTACACCGTGGGCTGAAGGTACCGCGTCGTGGACCGACCGGGTTTTCCCCCACCCCACCCCTTCCCTGAACCCTCCGGGGGTGGGTGGGGGTGAGGGGGTTCTCCGGGGGCTGCGCCCCGGACCCCGCTGGGGGCGGGTGGGCAAGCGGGGCTCCGCCCCTGCACCCCCGTTCGTCTGGCCGCCGGAGGCTTTCGGGAAGGGGCGGGGTGGGGGGCCAAGGGGCGCGGGGAACTGCGCGATCGGCCCCCACCGGCCCGCAGACGGATCACCGCACGCGGAAGCCGCCGCCCCGGCGAATCAGGAGTGCCCCAGCTCCTCCGACGGCTCGTCCGTCGCCTCCGGGACCGAGCCGCTGTCCGGGGACGGGCGCAGGGGCAGCACATCCGCGCCCAGGGTGTCCAGGACCGGGGGGGACGGGCGCGGGGGCTTCGGCATGACCGCCGCCTCCGAGTGGCCGCCGCAGCCGTACGACAGGGACACCACACGGCCGTCCGCCGGGCCGAATTCGTTCGCGCAGATACCGAAGGCCTGGCGGAGGGAACCCGCCACGGGGACCAGGAACGCGCACGTCATGCAGGACGCCGGGGCCGCCTGGGCCATCGGGGTCTTCGCTCCGAACGCCTCGTCCCAGCGGTCCGCCGCCGTGTGCAGGCCGTAGCGGGACAGGACACGCGCGCGGCGCATGCCGAGTTCTTCGGCGAGAGACGCGATCGAGCCGCGCGTCGTGCCGGGGCGCGACACCAGCTCCGCGTCCTCCGCCTCGACCCGCTCCGCCAGCTCCTCGGACACCGCGGAGTTCGGCGGCGGCTCCTCCTCGCCCGAGTACCCGGGCTCCAGGCGCAGATCGTCCGCCTCGGTGGGGAGGAGATCGCCCGGGCCCATGTCTCCCGGGCGCAGGCGCTCGCTCCACGGCACCCATTCGGGCGCCTGGAGCGCGTCGGGCCCGGGCAGCAGCACGGACTCGTCGAGGGTGATCTGCTTGGAGCGGGAGGCCCGCGCGACCGTCACCGCCCAGCGCCAGCCCCGGTACCCCGGCTCCTTGCACTCGAAGAAGTGCGTGACTACACGGTCACCCTCGGCCACGGCCGAGACGTGCTCGCCGACCACGCCCGGCGCGGCGGCTTCCTCCGCCGCCTCCCGGGCGAGATCGACCGCTTCGGCGCACAGGCGGTCAGGGGTACGGCTTCGCGTCGTCGCAGCACTCACAGGTCTCGCTTCTCTCCTACGCCGTCTCACGGGTGCGCCGGGGACCGCGTACGTACGAGTCGCGGACGGAGCGGACCAGGGGGCCGCGTCGACGTCCGCGCCCGGGCCGTAGAGCTGTCAGAGGCGCGCCTTCTGCCATCCATTCTGCGGGATCGCGGAGAGGCGCGCGGCCATGAGCAGCCGCGGGCGGCGCGCCTGTCACGCTACCCCCTTCGTGGCCCGTGGCCCACCTGCCGGTCCGAATCCCCGCTCGGTCCGCACAGGTCGTACGGGCTTGGGGCACTATGACTGGGTGGCAACGGCAAGGTCCGCGGACGGAACGAGTCCCCTGCGCAAGGCAGGCCGGAAGGTCGGCCGCGCGCTGCATCTGCCCTTCACCGGAACTGCCCGCTCCATCCGCAAGGCGACGCACGCGCACGGCGCCGGGGAGTCGGGCCTGGGCAAACTGATCGAGCTGCACGCCGTGAACGGCGCCGGTGACGTCATGATCACCGTGGCCCTCGCCTCCACCGTCTTCTTCTCCGTCCCCACCGACCAGGCCCGCGGGCGCGTCGCGCTGTATCTGGCGATCACCATGGCCCCGTTCACCCTGCTGGCCCCCGTGATCGGCCCGCTCCTGGACCGGATGCCGCACGGGCGGCGCGCCGCGATGGCGGGCGCGATGCTCGCCCGCGCGCTCCTCGCGCTCACCATGTCGGGCGCGGTCGCCACCGGCGGGCTTGAGCTGTATCCGGCGGCGCTCGGCGTCCTGGTGGCGTCGAAGGCGTACGGAGTGGTGCGCAGCGCCGTCGTACCGAGGCTGCTGCCGCCACGGTTCTCGCTGGTCAAGGCCAATTCGCGGGTCACACTCGCCGGGCTGCTCGCCACCGCCGCGGCCGCCCCGATCGGCGCGGGGCTCCACCACGTCGGGCCCGAATGGCCGCTCTACGGGGCGTTCTGCATCTTCGTGACGGGCACGTTCCTGGCGTTCACGCTCGACCACAAGGTGGACTCGTCCCTCGGCGAGCGCAAGGCGCAGCTGGTCGACCACGGCGGGGCGGCCCGCAAGCCCGGCCTGCGCACGGTCGGCACGGCCGTGCTGAACGGGCTGGTCGCCAACGCCGCCCTGCGCGCCCTGTCCGGCTTCCTGATCTTCTTCCTGGCCTTCCTGCTGCGCGAGCACCCGCTGGCCGGGCAGAGCGCCGCCGTCTCGCTCGCCGCCGTCGGCGTCTCGGCGGGCGTCGGCAACGCGCTGGGCACGGCGGCGGGCTCGATGCTGCGCTCCCGGGGCCCGGAGATCATCATCGTGATGGTGCTGATGGCCGCGCTCGGCGCGTCCGTGTGCGCGGCGGCGTTCTTCAGTGGCGTGCTCATGGCGGTGCTCGGCGCGACCGCCGGGTTCACCCAGGCGCTGGCGAAGCTGTCCCTGGACGCGATGATCCAGCGGGACGTGCCCGAGGAGGTGCGCACCTCGGCCTTCGCCCGGTCCGAGACCGCGCTCCAGATGTCGTGGGTGCTCGGCGGCGCCATAGGGATCGCGCTGCCGCTCAACGGAGTGCTCGGCATGTCGGTCGCCGCGGGGCTGCTCGCGGTGGGCTTCGCCACGTCCGTACGAGGGCTGCTGACGGCCGCTCGGCGCGGCACGCCACACCCGCGCGTGGCGTGATCACGGCGGACCGATAGCCTTCGGCTCATGACCGTTGCGTTCACCTCTGGTAAGGCCCGTCGGGCCGGCATCGCCCTCGGCGCTGTCTCCGCCGGACTCCTCGTCCTCTCCGCCTGCGACAAGCCGACGCCCCTCGCGACCGTGACGGTCGGGAACACCTCGGTGAACGCCGAGGCCACCTGCCGCAACGACGGCAAGGTCCTGTCGGACGAAAAGCTCACCACCTGCCTGAGCAGTGTGAAGACGTCGAAGACGATCAAGTACTCGCCGGGCGCGACGCTGCGCCTGGGCGTGGACCCGGACGTCGTCGAGAACGGCGACAAGTGGGTGGCGGTCCTCGACGGCGCCCCGATCACCGAGCCCTCCAAGCAGACGTACCGCTCCTTCCCGAACGCGGACGTCTTCGCGACGGGCGGGCAGGGCGGCGCCGCGCCGAAGAGCAAGAAGATCAACATCATCCAGGTGAACGACAACAACAAGCCCAAGTCGGTCTGGAGCTTCACGCTCAAGCGCGAAGACAGCTGAGACGACGGCTGACATGCGCGTGCTGGTCGTGACCGCGGTTCCCGCAGAGCGGGACGCGGTCACGCGCGCGTGCTCCGCGTTCGACACCGTCGTCGGCGGTGTCGGCCCGGCCTCGGCCGCCGCCGCGACCGCGACCGCGCTCGCCCGGGCCCCGTCCCCGTACGGCCTGGTCGTCTCGGCCGGGATCGGCGGCGGGTTCGCGCCGCTGGCCCCCGTCGGGTCGCTGGTCGTCTCCTCGCGGATCGTCGCCGCCGATCTGGGCGCCGACACGCCCGACGGCTATCTCGATGTCGAAGAGCTCGGTTTCGGGCGGTCGGTCCATCTGCCGCCCGCCGCACTCGCCGAGGCGATCGCCACCGCGACCGGCGCCGCGTACGCGCCCGTGCTCACCGTCTCCACCGTCACCGGCACCGCCGAACGCGCCGCCGCACTGACGCAGCGCCACCCCGGCGCCGGGGCCGAGGCGATGGAGGGGTTCGGCGTCGCCGAGGCGGCCGCGCTGCACGGCATCCCGGTCGTCGAGATCCGGGCGGTCTCCAACGCCGTGGGCCCGCGGGACCGTTCCGCCTGGCGGATCGGGGACGCGCTCGCCGCGCTCGGTGACGCTTTCGGGAAGCTCCCGCCCGTACTGGAGAGTTGGAACGGTCATGACTGAGCCGCTGCGCATCGCCTACTCGCCCTGCCCCAACGACACCTTCGTGTTCGACGCGTGGGCCCACGACCGGGTGCCGGGCGCCCCTCGCATCGACGTCACCTTCGCCGACATCGACATCACCAACGGCATCGCCGAGCGCGGCTCGGACGACTTCGACGTGCTGAAGGTGTCGTACGCCGTACTGCCCTGGGTGCTCGACGAGTACGCGCTGCTGCCCTGCGGCGGGGCGCTCGGGCGCGGCTGCGGCCCGCTGGTTCTCACCCGGGAGCCCGGCGTCGACCTCACCGGCAAGACGGTCGCCGTGCCGAGCGAGCGCTCGACGGCGTATCTGCTCTTCCGGCTCTGGGCCGCCGATGTCGTCCCCGGCGGGGTCGGCAAGGTCGTGGTGATGCCGTTCCACGAGATCATGCCCGCCGTACGGGACGGACGCGTCGACGCCGGACTCGTCATCCACGAGGCCCGGTTCACGTACCAGGAGTACGGGCTGCACTCGCTGGCCGACATGGGCGAGCACTGGGAGAACACCACCGGGCTGCCCATCCCGCTCGGCGCCATCGTCGCCCGCCGCTCGCTCGGCGAGGAGAAGCTGCGCCAACTGGCCGCCGTCATCCGCTCGTCCGTGCGGATGGCCTGGGACGACCCGGAGGTCTCGCGTCCGTACGTACGCGAGCACGCCCAGGAGATGGACCCGGCCGTGGCCGACCAGCACATCGGGCTCTACGTCAATGAGTTCACCGCCGACCTCGGCGAGGACGGCTACGCGGCGGTGCGCGGACTGCTCACACGCGCCGCGGCCGAGGGACTTGTTCCGCCCCTCGGCCGCGATGCGCTGAGTTTCGTATAAACGGTTGTCCAACTCGTAATGCGCGCTCAGGCGTTTACGGGTCGGGCTTACCCGTCGCCTTACACGTCGAGCTGGTCCGCGACCGCCCGCAGCAGACCGGCGATCTTCTTGCCGGCGGCCTTGTCGGGGTAACGGCCGCGCTCCAGCATCGGCGTGATGTTCTCCAGGAGCGTCGTCAGATCCTGGACGATGGAGGCCAGTTCGTCGGGCTTGCGGCGCTGTGCGGCCGCGACCGAGGGCGCCGGGTCGAGGACCGTCACCGAAAGAGCCTGGTCACCGCGCTGGCCTGCCACTACGCCGAACTCGACGCGCTGGCCGGGCTTGAGCGTCTCCACCCCGGAGGGGAGCACGGACGAGTGCACGAAGACGTCACCGCCGTCGTCGCGGGAGAGAAAGCCGAAGCCCTTCTCGCTGTTGAACCATTTGACCTTGCCGGTAGGCACGTCTGTCCTCGTCCTCGTACTCGTCGTCGGATGCTCGGGGCGCCGCGGAAAAACGGCTCTGGATAGCACTGCAGCGGGTCGCCTTCGGACCCGCCGACACCAAGGCTAATGGTCCAGAGGCTGCTGACAAGACGTCCCGGCAGGTCCTTACGGGCAGGGAACTACCCTGACCGAGTGAGTAACGAAACCCAAGCGAATTCGGCCAGCGACGAGTCGAACACCGGGGACCGGCTGGTTCGCGCCGGTGTCATCGTCTTCTTCGTCGGCGCGCTCGCCACGCTGGTCACGGTGGCGCCGCTGTTCCTGCACACGTCGAGGTTCCCTCCCGCCGCGTACTGGGTCTGCATGCTGATGGGCGTGGGGTTCCTGATCGCGGCGGCGGGTGTGGTGACGTCGGTACGACGGTCGGGGCGGGGCGCGGCCTAGCCGCGTGTGTGGCCGTTCGCCGCGTACGTCTTCCACCACGGACGGAATTCCGTGAGGTCGGCGAGGAGTACGTCCGCGCCCGCCGCGCGCAGTTCGTCCGCGCCGATGGGGCCGGTCGGTACGGCCACCGAGAGCGCGCCCGCCGTGTGCGCCCCGCGTACGTCGCCGGTGTGATCACCCACGTACACCTCCGCGCCGTGCGCGCGCAGCGCCTGAGCCTTGGCCTCGGCCCATAGTCCGCCGATCAGTTCGTCGGGCTCGATGCCGAGGTGGGTGAGGTGCATCGCCGCCTGCGGGGCGTTCTTGGCGGTGACGACTATCGCGCGGCCGCCGAGCTCCTGGACGGCGCGGATGGCGTCGTCGGCGCCGGGGAGGGCGGGGGTGCGGGTGATGGCGTATGTGGGGTAGATCTCACGGTAGCGCCGGGCCATCTCCTCGACCTGGTCCTCCGGGAACCAGTGCGCGAGCTCCCATTCGAGCGGCGGCCCGAGCCGGCCGACGGCCGCGTCGGCGTCGATGTAGGTGCCGGTGTCCTCGGCGAGCCGGGTGTAGACGGCGTGGATGCCGGGGCGGGAGTCGATGAGGGTCATGTCGAGGTCGAATCCGACGGTGGGGGTACGGGAGGCCATACCGCCCATTGTGCCGAGCCCCACCCCGCCCCTTCGCCTAAACCCTCCGGGGGTGGGTGGGGGCTGAGGGGGGGTGGGGGAGGGCTTGGGGAAGGGGTGGGGTGCGGGCATCACCGGGGGCGCTGTGAGCGCCAGAATATGAACAGGGCCGAGGACAGCGCCGCTATGCGCAGCAGCCACGGCCACATTCCCGACGCCGCGTCGCCCATCGCGCCCTGGGCTATCGGCGCGCCCCAGCGGCCGTCCTGGCGGCCCCAGAGCCAGACCAGGCCGCCGACCAGGGTCAGGGCGGGCAGGCCGAGGACGCCCCACTTCTTCTCCGCGGGCGTCAGCCGCCGCGAGAGGTACGCGAGGAGCCAACCGCCGCCCAGGGCGTACAGGTTGCCGAACAGCGCCCCGCCCACGAGCAGCACCGCCGCGAGCACCAGGAACGGGTTGGTCAGGCCGGGCCGAGTGCGTTCGGAGCGCTTGGACGGGATCAGGGCGCGCCAGTTCCGGGTCCGGGGCGGCGGTTCGGGGTCGGGCTCCGAGTCCAGCTCCACCGCCTCATCGGACTCCTCCTCCGGCTCTTCCTCGCCCTCCCCTTCCTTCCCCGGCTGCTTCAACATCTCCGGGATCTCCACCCCGCCCACGAACCCCGCCACCGAGTCCCCGGGCCCCCCGCCACCGAACGGGCCCTGCTCGACGCGCCACCAGTCGGGCTCGCCGTCGGACGGGGCGAGTTCGTCCATGCCCGCGAGGTGCGGCGGCGACGCGGCACCCGGGGACGGCTCGGCCACGCCCGCCGAGGGCGACGACGCGCGCGGGCGCGGGAACAGCTTCGGCCGCCCCCGCTCCCGGGGCCGCCCGCTCCCCCCGTCCCGCTGCCCCGGCACCCCGCGTCCCGCCGCCTCCACCTCGGGCGGCGCCGCGTACTCCCCGCCCACGGCGACCGACTCGACCACCTCGTCCGGCGTACCCAGCCGCCCCAGGATCCGGCGCACCGCGGCCGGGGTGTCACTGCCGTACTTCGCCCGGCTGCGGTCGATCTCGTCCCGCAGCGACGACACCAGCCGCATCCGCGTCCCCGACGGCAGCTGCCGCTGCTGGGCCAGGTCGCCGACCCGGCTCAGATAGTCGTAGACCAGCTGGTCGCTCTCGATCCCCACGCCGTTCCCCTCCGTGCCCCGACCCGCCCCGCCGGGGCCCGCCGCCGCCTCCCTGCCCTGACGGTAGCGTGCAGCGGCTACCGTGGGGCGGATGGGGACCGGCGAGCGCAACCAGGAGGCGCACGTGCCCGAAGCAACAACCGGAGCGACCGGCGACGAGTACGGCACGGCCGCCGGTACGACGGGCGCGGGCCGCACCTCCGGCACGGCCACTTCCAGCCCGGCCACCCCCACCCCCCGCACCCTCGCCGAAGCCCTCCGCTCCCGCCCCGACTCCTCCCTCGCCGTCCTCCTCCGCGCACGCCCCGACCTGCTCAACCCCGTACCCGGCGACCTGACCCAGCTCGCCACCCGGGCCGGGACGCGGGCCTCCGTCGTACGGGCCCTGGAGCGGCTCGACCGGTTCGCGTTGCAGAGTGCGCAGGCGCTGGCCGTCGCGCCCGACCCGGCGCCGTACGACGTACTGCTCGCGCTGCTCAGCGGCGACGACGGAGACCGGGAGATCGAGGCCGCGCTGCCCGGTGCGCTGAACAAACTGCGGGAGCAGGCGCTCGTGTGGGGGCCGGACGACCGGCTGCGGCTCGTGCGTACCGCCCGCGAACTGCTCGCGCCCTCCCCCGCGCACCCCTCCCCCACCGGCCTCGGCCCGACCGTCGCCGAGGCCACGGCCGGGATGTCGCCGGGGCGGGTGCAGGAGATCCTGCAGGCCGTCGGGCTGGCCGCCACCCATGACCCCGTTTCCGCCGTCGCCTCGCTGACCTCGCTCTTCACCGACCGGCGGCGGATGTCGGAGCTCCTGGACACCGCGCCGCCCGAAGCGCTGGGCGTGCTCGACCGGCTGGTGTGGGGGCCGCCGTACGGGGAGGTGTCGGCCGATCCCGCGCCGCCCGTGCGCTGGCTGCGGGACCACGGGCTGCTGCTGCCGACCTCCGCCCGCACCCTCGTGCTGCCCCGCGAGGTCGCCCTGCATCTGCGCGCCGGGCGCGCGCACCGGGCGCCCGAGCCGGTCGCGCCCGCCGTCGCGCCGGCGCGCGAGTACGCGCCGCGCATCGTCGACACCACGGCGGCGGGCCAGGCCCTGACCGCGCTGACGATGATCGAGGACCTGCTGGCCGAGTGGGACGAGGGCGGCCCGGCCGTACTGCGCGCGGGCGGCCTGAGCGTGCGTGATCTCAAGCGGACCGCCGTGGCGCTCGACACCACCGAGCAGACCGCCGCCTTCTGGCTCGAACTCGCCTATGCCGCCGGACTGTTGGCCTCCGACGGCGAGGCCGACGAGCGGTACGCGCCCACGCCCGCCTGCGACGACTGGCTGGAGCTGCCGCCCGCCGACCGCTGGTCGCGCCTCGCCGCCGCCTGGCTCTCGGCGACCCGCACCCCGGGCCTCGTCGGCGGCCAGGACACCCGCGGCCGCACCCTGTCCGCGCTCGGCCCCGACCTCGACCGCTCCCCGGCCCCCGAGGTACGCCACCGCGTCCTCACCCTGCTCGCCCGTCTCCCCGAGGGCGCCGCCCCCGACCCCGGGACGCTGCTGGAGCGGCTGCGCTGGGAGCACCCGACCCGCACCGGCCCCGAGGACCTGCGCTCCAAGCTGGCCCAATGGACGCTGGAGGAGGGCGAGTTGCTGGGCATCACGGGCCGGGGCGCGCTCTCCGCCCACGGCCGCGCGCTCATCGAACCCGCCGCATCACAACAGAGCACCACCCTCCTCGGCCTCTCCGCCGCCGCCGCGCTCGCGCCGCATCTGCCCGAGCCCGTCGACCACGTCCTGCTCCAGGCCGACCTCACCGCCGTCGCGCCCGGCCCGCTGCGGCGCCCGCTCGCCGCGACCCTGAACGTGCTCGCGGACATCGAGTCGAAGGGTGGGGCGACGGTCTACCGGTTCACGCCCGCCTCCGTGCGGCGCGCGCTGGACGCCGGGCAGGCCGCCTCCGATCTGCACGCGTTCCTGGCCGCGCACAGCCGTACGCCGGTGCCGCAGCCGCTCAGCTATCTCATCGACGACGTGGCCCGCCGCCACGGCCACCTGCGGGTCGGCGCCGCCTCCTCGTACGTACGCTGCGACGACGACGCGCTGCTCGACGAGATCGTCGCCGACAAGCGGTCCGCCGCGCTGCGCCTGCGCCGCCTCGCCCCGACCGTGCTGGCCGCCCAGGCCGACCCCGCCTCCCTCCTGGAGCTGCTGCGCGCGATGGGGTACGCCCCGGCCGCCGAGTCCGCCGAGGGCGATGTGGTGATCGCCCGCGCCGACACCCGCCGCACCCCGCCCCGCACCCCGCCCGTCCCCGTCCCCGACGGCCCGCCGCTGCCGGACGACACTCTGCTCGGCGCGGCGGTACGGGCGATCCGCGCGGGCGACGAGGCCGCCACGGTCGTACGCAAGGAGCCGCCGAGCACCACGGCCGCGCCCGCGGAACAGGGCACGCTGCCCCGCACCACCCCCGCCGAGACCCTGGCCACCGTCCAGGCCGCGGCCATGACCGGCTCGGCCGTCTGGATCGGCTATGTCAACGCGGACGGCGCGGCCAGCCAGCGCGTCATCGCCCCGGTCCGCGTCGAGGGCGGCTTCGTGACGGGCTACGACCACACCGCCGACGAGGTGCGGACGTATCCGCTGCACCGGATCACCGGCGTCGCGGAGCTGGCCGACGACTCGGCGTGAGACGTAAGCCGGAAAACCCGGCGCCACCAAGGGACCGCCCCGCATTCCCCCCGGCTCAGGCACACTGGAGGTTTCGCCGCCTCCACGTACGTACGGAATGAGGGTGCACCGCGTGAACGGGCCACTGATCGTCCAGTCGGACAAGACCCTGCTCCTGGAAGTCGACCATGAGCAGGCCGACGCCTGCCGTCGTGCCATCGCGCCCTTCGCCGAGCTGGAGCGGGCGCCGGAGCACATCCACACCTACCGGGTGACCCCGCTGGGCCTGTGGAACGCGCGCGCGGCCGGGCACGACGCCGAGCAGGTGGTGGACGCGCTGGTCGAGTTCTCGCGCTACCCCGTGCCGCACGCGCTGCTCGTCGACGTCGCCGAGACCATGGCGCGCTACGGCCGCCTCACCCTCAGCAAGCACCCGGTCCACGGTCTGGTCCTCACCACCACCGACCGGCCCGTGCTGGAAGAGATCCTGCGGTCCAAGAAGATCGTTCCGCTGGTCGGCGCCCGGATCGACGCGGACACCGTCGCCGTGCACCCCTCCGAGCGCGGCCAGATCAAGCAGACCCTGCTGAAGCTCGGCTGGCCCGCCGAGGACCTCGCCGGTTACGTGGACGGCGAGGCGCACCCCATCGAGCTCGCCGAGGACGGCTGGGCCCTTCGCCCGTATCAGAAGCAGGCCGTCGAGGGGTTCTGGCACGGCGGCAGCGGTGTGGTCGTACTGCCCTGTGGCGCCGGAAAGACGCTGGTCGGGGCGGGTGCCATGGCTCAGGCCAAGGCCACCACCCTCATCCTCGTCACCAACACCGTCTCGGCCCGGCAGTGGAAGCACGAGCTGGTGAAGCGGACCTCGCTGACCGAGGACGAGATCGGCGAGTACAGCGGGACGCGCAAGGAGATCCGGCCCGTCACCATCGCCACGTACCAGGTGCTGACCACCCGGCGTAAGGGCGTCTATCCGCACCTCGAACTCTTCGACTCGCGCGACTGGGGTCTGATCGTCTACGACGAGGTGCATCTGCTGCCCGCGCCCGTCTTCAAGTTCACCGCCGACCTCCAGGCGCGCCGCCGCCTCGGGCTCACCGCCACCCTCGTACGCGAGGACGGGCGCGAGTCGGACGTCTTCTCGCTCATCGGGCCGAAGCGGTTCGACGCGCCGTGGAAGGAGATCGAGGCGCAGGGCTACATCGCGCCCGCCGACTGCGTCGAGGTCCGCGTCAACCTCACGGACAGCGAGCGCCTTGCGTACGCGACCGCCGAGACCGAGGAGAAGTACCGCTTCTGCGCGACCACCGCGACCAAGCGGAAGGTGACGGAGGCCCTGGTACGGAAGTTCGCGGGCCAGCAGATCCTCGTCATCGGGCAGTACATCGACCAACTCGACGAGCTGGGCGAGCACTTGAAGGCGCCCGTGATCAAGGGCGAGACCTCCAACGCCCAGCGCGAGAAGCTCTTCGACGCGTTCCGCCAGGGCGAGATCAGCGTGCTCGTCGTCTCCAAGGTCGCGAACTTCTCCATCGACCTGCCGGAGGCGACCGTCGCCATCCAGGTCTCGGGCACCTTCGGCTCCCGCCAGGAGGAGGCGCAGCGCCTCGGCCGCGTCCTGCGCCCGAAGGCCGACGGCCACCAGGCGCACTTCTACTCGGTGGTCGCGCGCGACACCATCGACCAGGACTTCGCCGCCCACCGCCAGCGCTTCCTGGCCGAGCAGGGTTACGCGTACCGCATCGTCGACGCGGACGACCTGCTCGCGGGCGACATCGGCTGAGCCCGCGCGCGTACCGCCGCGCAGCCGATCACCGCGAGCCCGAACAGCGGGTACGGGGACGCCAACGGCTGCTGCCACCAGGGGAGATGGAGATCCAGGGCCCCCTGGTGCGGCACCAGCCAGAGCGTGCGGGCGGTGAAGACGACCGCGACGGCCACGGCGATACGCACACGACCCTCGCCCAGCAGGAGCGCGAGCAGCGGGACGCACCACACCCAGTGGTGCGACCAGCTGATCGGCGAGACCAGCAGCGCGGTGACGGCGACGACGAGGACGCCCCAGCGCTCGTCCGTACGCCGGGCCGTCCACAGGCCCGCGACCGCCACCGCGACCGCCGCGACCCACCACACCGCGCCCGGCGCGGGCGTGTGCAGCAGCCGGGCCAGCAGCCCCTGCAACGACTGGTTGTCGACGATCCACGCCTTGCCGACGCGATCGGTCTCGTAGAGCCGCCGCGTCCAGAACTCCACGCTGGCGCCCGGCAGCACGAGCGCGCCCAGCAGCACGGTGGCGGCGAAGGCGGCCGCGCCCGTGGCCGCCTCGCGTCTTCTGCCCCTGAGCAGGGCGTAGAAGATGAAGATCGCCGGTGTGAGTTTGATGCCCGCTGCGACACCGACGGCGACGCCCTTGCCCAGCGTCCCCGGCGGCCTGGTCAGGTCCCACAGGAGCAGGCAGGCAAGGGCGAGGTTGATCTGGCCGAACAGGAGCGTCTGGAAGACCGGTTCCAGCCACAGCCCGACGGCGGTGGCGGCGAGTACGGGCGCGATGCGCGGCGCGATCCCGGCGAAACGGCAGGACAGCCGCACCAGGAGGGCGAGCAGGACCGCGTTCCCGACGGCGAAGGCCACCTTGAGCGCCGGGAGCGGCAGCCAGGTGGCCGGGACGAAGAGGAGGGCGGCGAACGGGGGGTAGGTGGCGGGCAGATGCCACGGGGTGACGGTGAAGCCGTACAGATCGGTGCCGTTCGCGACGGCCGCGCCCTCCGCCCGGTAGACCAGGGCGTCCGCCATGGGGATCCGGAGGGCGATACAGAGTGCCGCGAGCGCGACGGGCGACAGGGCGAGGACGAGCGACAGCGCGCCTGTTGCGAGAGGGAGACGTGTTGCGGGGAGTGAACGTGTGGTCACGGTCCGGTACTTCACGGCCGCGACCCTAGGGGACCGTGCGGCCCCGTCCCGTCAGGCTCAGCGGCGGCGGCGCACGCCCGCCTCTTCGGAGTACTCCCCGAGGACGACGACGCTCAGCGCGGCCCCGGCGAACGCCTTGGCGGCGCGCAGAGCATTGCCGACGGGGTGGCCGTGGTGGCCCTTGTGGCTGTCGGAGTGGGCGGTGGACGCGGGGGTGAAGGTCACGGTGCTCATGTACTCAATGATGGTTTCCCGCCACGCCTGTTGCATCGCTCTGCGGGGTGAACCCACACCCTCCCCATGTCCACCTCTGGTCCAACCCCATCCCCTACGGGTAGGACCCCGATCCCTAGGGGTCACCCCGGAGAACGAGCTGGCCGAGCCTCCGGCCGCCGGAAAACCGTTCGACCGCCCCCGGCCCGCTGACTACAATCTCCCCTTCCCGCCTCCTCGCGAGGAGCGCCGCCGCCCGGACGGAAACCGGCCGGCCGCCCTGACGTACGCCGACCCGCGAACCGTGAACCGCAAGCCCGGAGGCAGCACCGTGCCCGCGCACGCACCCGTAGACGAACCCGGCCACGACACCGACCCGCTCGCGCGCGAGCGCGCCCACCTCACGTCCTCCCGCGCCGCCCTGCGGGCGATGCGCGAGGACGTGGAGGCCCTGGACATCCGCGACGTCACCGCGAACTGGGTGAACGCCGCCGTCCTGGAGCGCCAGATCGAGGACCGCGTCAAGGCGCTCGCCGACCTCTCGCACACCCCGCTCTTCTTCGGCCGCCTCGACTATCTGCACGCGCCGGGCGCCGACCAGGCCGAGGGCGCGGAGGGCGAGCGGTTCTACATCGGCCGCCGCCATGTCCACGACGCCGAGGGCGACCCGATGGTGATCGACTGGCGTGCGCCGGTCTCGCAGCCGTTCTACCGGGCGTCCAAGAAGGACGCCATGGACATCGGCCTGCGCCGCCGCTTCGGCTACACCGGCGGCGACCTCACCGCGTACGAGGACGAGCACCTCAGCGACCCGGCGGAGACCGCGCGCACCAGCAAGCTGCTCCAGCAGGAGATCGAGCGGCCGCGCGTCGGTCCCATGCGGGACATCGTGGCGACGATCCAGCCGGAGCAGGACGAGATCGTACGGTCGGGGCTCTCCGGTTCGGTGTGTGTGCAGGGCGGTCCCGGCACCGGGAAGACGGCCGTCGGCCTGCACCGGGTGGCGTATCTGCTCTACGCGCACCGCGAGCGCCTGGCCCGCACCGGCACGCTGGTGATCGGACCGAACGCGTCCTTCCTCCACTACATCGAGCAAGTGCTCCCCGCGCTCGGCGAGTTGGAGGTCAAGCAGGCCACGGTGGACGACCTGGTGGCGCACGTCGAGGTACGGGCGATCGACGACGCGCCCGCGGCCATCGTCAAGGGCGACGCCCGGATGGCCGAGGTGCTGAGCCGGGCGGTCCGCTCGCACATCACCCTGCCCACCGAGCCGCTGATGGTGGTGCGCGGCTCGCGCCGCTGGCGGGTCCCGGCGTACGAACTGGCCGAGATCGTCCAGGAGTTGACGGACCGTGACATCCGTTACGGCGCTGCCCACGAGGCCCTGCCGCAGCGCATCGCGCACGCCGTTCTCGTACGCATGGAGCAGGCGGGCGAGGCGCCGGACGACCGGGTGCAGGACGCGGTGGCGCGCAACGCGGCCGTGAAGGCCGTGGTCAAGGCGGTCTGGCCGCAGGTGGACCCGGCGAAGCTGGTCCTTCGGCTGCTCTGCGACCCGGAGTTCCTGGCCGCGAACGCGGAGGGTGTGCTCAGCGCCGACGAGCAGAAGACGATCCTGTGGGACAGGCCCGCGCGGAGCGTGAAGAGCGCGAAGTGGTCGGCGGCGGACGCGGTCCTCATCGACGAGGCGAACGACCTGGTGGAGCGCACCCACTCGCTCGGCCATGTGGTGATCGACGAGGCGCAGGACCTCTCCCCGATGCAGTACCGGGCGGTCGGCCGGCGCTGCTCGACCGGCTCGGCGACGGTCCTCGGCGACCTCGCGCAGGGCACCACGCCCTGGGCGACGGGGAGTTGGGACGAGGCGCTGCGCCATCTGGGCAAGGCGGAGGCGGTCGTGGAGGAGCTGACGGCCGGTTTCCGCGTGCCGCGCGAGGTGATCGCGTACGCGTCCCGGCTGCTCCCGTCGATCTCGCCGGGCCTGACACCGGTGGAGTCGGTCCGTGAGACACCGGGGGCGCTGGCCGTACGCGAGTCCACGGATCTCGACGCGGACGTCCTGGCGGCCTGCCGCGAGGCGCTGGCGCACGAGGGCTCGACGGGCCTGATCGCGGCGGACGCGCGCGTACCGGCGCTCGCGGAGGCGCTGACGGCGGCCGGGATGGTGTTCCTGGCCCCGGGCGAGGAGACGACGTCCGAGTCCCGTCTCACCCTGGTCCCGGCGTCGCTGGCCAAGGGCCTGGAGTACGACTACGTGGTCCTCGACGAGCCCGCCGCCGTGGTCGACGGCGAGCCCGACGAACGCACGGGCCTGCGCCGCCTGTACGTGGCCCTGACCCGAGCGGTGTCGGGCCTGACGGTCTGCCACGCGGCACCGCTGCCGTCCCAACTCGCCACCTACTAGAAGCAGAGCGCGATGGGGATCTTCGACAGACTGACGGGCACCCGCTACCCCGAGAGCGGCGTCACACCTCGTTGGACCACGCAGGTCCGGGAGGCGCTGCTCGCGCTCGACGGCCCGGACGTGCCGTACCGCATACGCGGTGCCACCGCCCAGGAGAAGGCCGACCTGACGGCGGAGTGGCGGATCGAGGAGCTGCACCTGCGGCTCAGGATCCGGATGCGCTTCGACCCGGTGCGGCGCGAGGTGCGGGCGCTCGAAGAGCGGTGGGACGCGAAGGAGCGCGAATACCACCGCGGTCCGGCGTCCGGTTTCCACAAGGAGTGGACGTACGAGCGGGGGCCGGACGGCCGCCGCCACCGGGTCGAGACGCTGCGCGTCAACACCTCGGACATGAGGACCGCCCTGCGGGACACGGTCCTGGAGGCGGGGTGGACTTGGCGGGGGGTGCTGCGGCTTCGGGGGTTGGATCGGGGGTAGGGGTCTGCCCTCTTCTTGAGTGGGCACGAGATCAGGTGTGATCCGGCAGGTGCGGTGGCCTCCGTGGGGCCACCGCACCGTGCTGCCCTCGTTGATCAACGGGAGGGCAATTCACTGATCGGCATCGGTCTACGAAAGCACACGTAACCCACGTGTACCGACGCGAAATGGCTTGAATGCCCCCTGTACGACCAGACCGGTCTCGCCCAGGCTCCCCAGACAAGTCAACGCTGCCTCTGGAAAGAGGGGATACCCATGAGCAGTGCGGAACCGGAGACCGTCAAGGCCGAACCGTCCGTCGCGCAGAAGGAAGCGGTCACCGAGGCGTCCGGGTGGTACGCGGACATCACCACGCACGGTGTCTTCCGCTGGCGGGTGTTCATCTCCGCCATCACTCCGGGCAGCGTGGTGATGGTCTCCATCACCGAGCTGTCCTCCTCGGGCGCTCCGTTCATCGGGGACGCGGTCATGCGCATCGACAACGTGTCGCCCGGCGGCGGGTACGTCGACGTGCGCGGCGAGATCAACTGGTCGAGCAACCTGCGCGCCCGCCTGAACATCCTCGTCCAGTAGACCCGGTACTCCCGAAGCTCCGGCCAGGTGCTGATCTGCACCTGGCCGGAGCTTCGGCGGTACAGGCCGATACGTACGGGCCTCGTACCGCTTTGGTATTGAAGCGGTCATGAATCGGCCACGGGGCCACGCAAATCGGTCATCGGCATGGCGGAGCCGGTCGCTCCTCGACTAGGAACTCTGTTCGCAGAGAGCGCCACAGGCGTTCCACAGTCAACGCGAGCCATTCGCAGTCACGGGGGAGTACGCACCATGAGCAGTTTCGCCATGCGCAAGGCAACGCTGGGTACGGTCGGTCTGGTCGTCGTCGGCTCGCTGGCGCTGAGCGCCTGCAACGGCGACGACAAGGGCACGGCGGACGGGGCGACCAAGAGCCCGACGTCCGCGCCGACTTCGCCCGCGTCGCCGTCGACCCAGCCGAGCGCCCCCGCCGATCAGGGCGGAGCCGCCGGTGACGCCAAGGGCGGGCAGCAGTTCAAGATCGGCGAGGCGGCGCAGTTCCCGTTCAAGTACGGCACCACCACCAAGGGCGAGATCGCGCTGACCGTCACCTCGATCGAGAAGGGCGCCCCCGCCGACCTGGCGCCGCTCAAGCTCGGCGACAAGGCGGCGGGCAAGGTCCCGTACTACATCCACTACTCGGTCAAGAACGTCGGCACCACCGACCTTCAGTACGCCTCCGTGGGCCACATCAAGGGCCACCTCGGGGACGGCACCGAGGCGCAGGACCTGACGATCATCGGCAAGTTCGAGAAGTGCTCCTCCGACTCGCTGCCGCAGGGCTTCACGAACGGCAAGACGCAGGAGGGCTGCGCGATCGCGCTGGCCCCGTCGGCCACGACGAAGGTCGCATCGGCGGAGTACTGGGGCGACCCGTTCATGACGATCGGCAAGGGCCTGATCTGGAAGTAGCCCGCTCCTAGCCGGCCGCGTACGGGACGAACTCCGCCCACGCGGCCGGCGACAGGGCGAGCGCCGGGCCCTGCGGGTTCTTGGAGTCGCGGACGTGGATGGTGGCCGGGCAGGCGGCCACCTCTACGCAGTCGCCGCTGGAGCCGCTGCTGTACGTGGACTTGCGCCAGGCGAGAGCGACTTCGACGCAACTGTCGCCGGAGCCACTGCTGTAACTGCTCTTGAACCAGGCGAGTTCGGTGGTGCTCATAACGCTCCTCGCAGTTGCTCCAACAGGCTCGCGGAGTCCTCGGGGGTGAGGGCCTGCGTGCGCAGTTTCGCATACCGCATGTGGAGCGTGCTGACGACTTTGGGATCAGAGATGTACTGGCCGCTCTCCTGCCCCTCGCAGTAACCGAACCACCGGTTTGACGGAGTCTCCAGGAGCTGAATGGGCCCATCCAGTCCAGCATGAACGCCCCTGGCCAGCGGCATGACTTGCAGCTGGATGTGCCGTGGGGACGCGCACTCCAGGACGTAATCGATGAGCTCGCGGGTCACGTCCGGACCGCCCGTACGCCGCTGGAAGACGTGCTCTTCGAGAATGAAGCTGTACGAGGTGTTGGGGCGATCCCGCAGAAGCTGCTGCCGTTCCTGTCGGGCGGTCAACTGGGCCTCGACCTGCGCGTCCGTGAGCAGGGGCACTCGCTCGCCGAACAGCGTCCGCGTGTACGACTCCGTCTGCAACAGGCCCGGCACGAGCCGCGACTCGTACGTGTACAGGCTGATCGCGTGCTGTTCGAGGCGGGCCCAGCGGCGGAACCACGCGGCGAGGCCGGGCTGGCGGTTGAGGTGCTTGGCGGCCTTGCGCAGAGCACCCGTGTTGCCGAGAGCCGCCTCGGCGCGCTCGATGAAGACCCGGTCGGGCATGCGGCGGCCCAACTCCACCGACGCGACGGTGTGTTTGGAGAACCCGACCAACTGGCCGAAGTCCTCGCGGCTCAGCCCCGCGTGTTCCCGCAGGGCCTGGACGACCGCGCCGAACGTCCGCAGGCTGTCCGACACGTCGGGTTCGCCGTCGTGTCCCTCGTGCTCCCAGGCCATCCGGCCACCTCCCGGTGAGTGGATCTCCTCGCGCTCAACTCACCCAGCGTTACGGGGTGTTGGCAGTACTGTCTACCGCACGGCCGCGTACGCTCGCGCGGCGTACGCGCTTCTGGCCTGGTCATGGGCGTGCGGACGCCGCCACTGTGGCCCCATGCACCCCGAAAACGGAACTGTGACCGCCCAACTGCCCACTACCGTACGTATGTTCAGGCGCAGACTGTCCGCCACGCGGCGCGGTGCACGGCTGGCGCGGCTGCTTGCCGTCCAACAGCTTCACGAGTGGGGCGTGCCGCGACGCGGCGACGCGTCGGACACGGCCGCGCTGCTCGTCGCGGAGCTGGCGTCCAATGCGGTGCTGCACGCGCGCGTACCCGGCCGCGACTTCGAGTTGGGGCTCGCTCTGCAAGAGGGCGTGCTGCGGATCGAGGTGACGGATGCGCGGGGGGATCGGCGACTCCCGGTAGGGACTTCGCCGAGGGACCCGGACGCGGTCGCCGAGTCAGGTCGGGGACTACTGCTGATCTCGGCCCTGGCCGCGCGTTGGGGCGCGGAGGAGGGTCCGGTGCCGCGCAAGACGGTGTGGGCGGAGGTGCGTGTCCTGGGCCCTCAGCTCATCAGCTCGGGCGCGAAATAGTCACGCAGGCGAGCGATCTTCCCTTCGCGGATGCGGAAGATCTGTACCAGCGAGACAGCCACGTCACCTCCGTCCCCGTCCCCGTCGAAGACCGTGTCGATCTCGGCGATGAACACGTCGGGATCGGCGGTGGTGTGCAGTACATACCGGGACTTCTCAAGGTTCGGCGAGCGGACGTCCTTCGCCTGTTGCTCGTAGTACGCCGCCATCCCGACACGGATCTCCTCGCGACCGACCAACCTCCGGGGGAAGGCGGCGCCGGCAGGCATGAGCGGCGCCTCGAAGACGCCGTCCACGGTGAAGTTCTCGGCAAGGGCGTCGGCATTCCGGGTCACGGCACCGGCGTAGACGTGGCTCTCGAAGATCTCCTGCGGCGTTCGGGACACGGCGGCCTCCCTGGACTCGTACTCGTACTCAGACTCGGACTCGGACGCAGAAGGCCACATCATCACAGTGACGCTTCCGGAAGGGCGGTTTCCGTGAACGATCACATTGCGGGTAGCAGCCGCCGCTTTCGGACGTACCACTGGTAGCACTTACATACGAATGGGGTGCGTGTGATGGGATGAGCTGATGCGACCCCCCACACGCATGCCGTCCCGTCCCCGCAATCCGTACGACGAGCTGGCGGCACTCGCCGACCCCGACCCCGCTCTGGACCCCGCGCCACCACCCCGGATCCTCCCCCTCGACCTCGGCATCATGTACGCCGAGCCGGAGGACGACCCGTGGTCCCCGCCCGACCACCGGCGCTCCGGGAACGGCCGCCGGGGCAGGCGCAGTCGACGGCGTCGGCGTCGGCGCAGCCCCTTCGCCGTCTTCCCCCGCCTGGCCAAGCTGCTGTTCGCACTGGTCGTGTGCGTCGGGTTCCTGGTGCTCGCGGACCGGTGCGCGGCGATGTACGCGGAGAAGAAGGCGCAGAAGGCGCTCCAGGACGAACTCCACCTCGCGGCCGCCCCGCAGGTGGACATCCACGGCTTCCCGTTCCTCACCCAGGTCCTGGACAAGCACCTGGACCGGGTGGACGTGACCGTGCCGCATGTGGCCGCCGACCGGGTGTCGCTCACCAAGGTGCAGGCCAGTGCGCGGGACATCAGGCTGACGGGGGATCTGCCGAACGACATCCGCAGCGCGGTCATCGGCGACCTCAACGGCCGGATCACCCTGTCCTTCGACGACATGAACCGCGAACTGACCGCCTCACAGCTCAAGTTCAGCCGGGTGAGCGATAACACGGTCGGCGCGGACGGCAAGTTGAGCATCGCGGGCCAGGAGCTGCGCGTACGGGCCGAGGCCCAGGTGCGGCTCGTCGGCACCAGCGGCCTGTCCACGGACATCGACGGCATGAGCCTCGACATGCCGGGCGTCGCCACCTACCGCCCGGGCCGGAACCGGGGTCTGACCCTGCACCGCGAGTCCGCCGACCTCATCAGCCGGGACACGGCGCGGGTGAAGGCGCTGCTGTCGGTGCCGGCGGTGGTGAAGCGGCTCGGAGTCCCGCAGAAGGACGTGGACCTGGCCCTCCAGAACGAGCAGAAGCTCCACGAACTCGTCGGCACCCCCCGGTTCGTGTCGCAGCTGACCCAGGTCAACCTGGTCGACGTGGTCGCCGACCACCCCTGGCTCCTGTCGAAGATCGGCATCGACCCGAAACTGATCACGGGCCTGATAGCGATGCGCCCCCCGGAGCTCTCCGACCGCCTGTCGTTCTCGTTCACCCTGCCGAGGGAGGCGCGGGCGTTGCAGGTCCGGGATGTGCGGGTGGAGGAGGGGGGCGTTGTGGCGACGGTTTCCGGAGTGGAGGTGGGGGTGGGGAAGTAGTCGTCCCGAGGGGTCCGGGGCGGAGCCCCGAAGCGGGGTGCAGGGGCCGCAGGCCCCACGAAGGGGTCCGGGGCGGAGCGCCCCGCAGGGGTCCGGGGCAGAGCCCCGCAGCGGGGTGCAGGGGCCGCAGGCCCCGCGACGGGGTCCGGGGGCGAAGCCCCCGGGAAACGCACCTCAGCCCCCACCCACCCCCGGAGGGTTCAGGGAAGGGGCGGGGTGGGGGGACTACCCGTCCAGCGCCCGGCGCCACTCCGCGACCGCGGACGCCGCCACCGGGCCGGCCCACCCGCCCGGGCGCGACGCGCCGCCGATGTGCACCGCGTCGACCCCCGCGCCGCGCAGCACCGGCAGGTGGCCGAGGCGCAGCCCGCCGCCCACCAGGATGCGCGGCTCGTAACCGGGCTCGCCCGACCGCGCCGCCTCGGCGACCAGCGTCGACAGCCCCTCGTCGACACCCCCCGCCGCACCCGCCGTCAGATACGTGTCGAGCCCCGGCAGCCCCGCCAGCTCCTTGCGCAGCCCGTCCCGGTCGGCGGCCCGGTCGATCGCCCGGTGGAACGTCCACCGGCACCCGTCCAGCTCCGCCACCAGCGCCCGCACCGCCGCCATGTCCGGCGCCCCGGTGTCGTCGAGGAACCCCAGCACGAACTCCTCCGCGCCCTCGGCCCGCAGCGCCCGCGCGTCGCGTACCAGCGCGTCCACGTCCCCCGCAGCGAAGCCGTCCGCCGAGCGGAGCATCACGCGCAGCGGGATGTCCACGGCGGCGCGGATCGCCGCGAAGGTCTCCCGGGACGGGGTCAGCCCGTCGGCCGCCATGTCGGTGACCAGCTCAAGGCGGTCCGCCCCGCCCGCCTGCGCCGCGACGGCGTCCTGCGCGTCGAGAGCGATCACCTCAAGCAGTGCGCGGTTGCTCATCTGACCCCAATTCCTCGGCTGTCCACACGTCAACAGGTCTAGTCCAATACCAGCCTACGCGCCGCCGTACGCACCCACACCGCCGACACCAGGACTGACGCCGTCCACCACCCCGCCCCCCTTGTGTTTCATACGGGGTGGGGGTATATCTGTACTCGCAAGCAGATATACCCCCCAGGGGTATTACCCCGCAGCTGATCGAGAGAGGGCCGCCGCATGAGCAGCAGCACCGCAAGCGCAAGCGCCGAGACCACCGCACCGGTGGACGAGGTCGAGCTGGCCATCGGCGGCATGACCTGCGCGTCCTGCGCGGCCCGCATCGAGAAGAAGCTCAACCGGATGGACGGCGTGACGGCGACGGTCAACTACGCCACCGAGAAGGCGAAGGTCGCCTTCGGCGCCGGGACGCAGGTGACGGATCTCGTGGCGACGGTGGTCAAGACGGGGTACACGGCGGAGCCGGTGAGGGCACGCACGCCGCAGCCGCCGACGGCGGGTGCGCACCCACGAGAGACCCGGGCTGTCGCAACCCCTTCAAACGGGCGGGCGGGTGGGAAGTCCGGCCCGCCGCAGGCGGGCGCACCCAGCACGGACGTGCAGACGTCGACGGTGGCCGACCCCACAGAGACCCGCGCCGCCACGGCCCTCGCCGCCCTGCGGCAGCGCCTCCTCATATCGACCGCCCTCGCCGTCCCCGTCGTGGCGCTCGCCATGATCCCGGCCCTCCAGTTCGACAACTGGCAGTGGCTGAGCCTCATGCTCGCCGCACCGGTGGTCGTCTGGGGCGCGTACCCGTTCCACAAGGCCGCCCTCACCAACGCACGGCACGGCGCGGCCACGATGGACACGCTCATCTCCGTCGGCACGCTCGCCGCGTTCACCTGGTCCCTGTGGGCCCTGTTCTTCGGGGACGCCGGAATGCCCGGCATGCGCCACGGCTTCGAGCTGACCGCGAACGCGGGCAGCGGCGCCTCCGACATCTACCTGGAAGCCGCCGCCGGCGTCACCGCGTTCATCCTGGCCGGCCGCTACTTCGAGGCGAAGTCGAAGCGCAAGGCGGGCGCGGCCCTCCAGGCGCTCCTCGAACTCGGCGCCAAGGACGTGACCGTACTCAACGCAGCGGACGGCACCGAGGTCCGCATCCCCATCACCGACCTGCGCGAAGGCGACCGCTTCCTCGTCCGCCCCGGCGAGAAGATCGCCACGGACGGCACGGTCGTCGAGGGCGGCAGCGCGGTGGACGCGTCGATGCTGACCGGCGAGTCCGTCCCGGTCGACGTGACCGTCGGCGACCCCGTCACCGGCGCCACCCTGAACGTCGGCGGCCGCCTGGTCGTCGAGGCCACCCGCGTCGGCGCCGACACCCAACTCGCCCGGATGGCCCGCCTCGTGGAGGACGCCCAGAACGGCAAGGCCGCCGCCCAGCGCCTGGCGGACCGTATCTCCGCCGTCTTCGTCCCGGTAGTGATCGCCCTCGCGCTCGGCACCCTCGCGTACTGGCTGCTCAGCGGCCACAGCCTGACCGCCGCGTTCACGGCCGCGGTCGCGGTCCTGATCATCGCCTGCCCCTGCGCCCTCGGCCTGGCCACCCCCACCGCCCTCATGGTCGGTACGGGACGCGGCGCCCAGCTCGGCATCCTCATCAAGGGCCCCGAGGTCCTGGAGACCACCCGCCGCGTGGACACGATCGTCCTCGACAAGACCGGCACCGTCACCACCGGCCGTATGACCCTCCAGACCATCCACACCGCCCCCGACACCACACAGACCGAAGTCCTGCGCCTGGCAGGCGCGTTGGAGCACGTCTCCGAGCACCCCATAGCCCGCGCCATCGCGGACGGAGCCGCCGCACGCGTCGGAACCCTCCCCACCCCCGAGGACTTCGCCAACATCGCGGGCCTCGGTGTCCAGGGCATCGTGGACGGCCACGCGGTCCTCGTCGGCCGCGAGAAGCTGCTCGCCGAGTGGGCGATCACCCTCCCCGCCGACCTGGGGCGCGCCCGGCACACCGCCGAGGCGGCCGGACGTACGGCCGTGCTCGTCGCCTGGGACGGCGAGGCGCGGGCGGTCCTGGAGGTCGCCGACGCGGTCAAGGACACCAGTGCCGAGGCGATCCGGCGGCTGCGTGCCCTCGGCCTCACCCCGATCCTGCTCACCGGCGACAACCGCGCGGTGGCCGAGTCCGTCGCCGCCGAGGTGGGCATCGACGAGGTGATCGCCGAGGTCATGCCTCAGGACAAGGTCGACGTGGTCAAGCGCCTTCAGGCCGAGGGCCGTTCGGTGGCGATGGTCGGCGACGGCGTCAACGACGCGGCCGCGCTCGCCCAGGCCGATCTGGGCCTGGCGATGGGCACGGGCACGGACGCCGCGATCGAGGCGGGCGACCTCACCCTCGTCCGCGGCGACCTGCGCGCCGCCGCCGACGCCATCCGCCTCTCGCGCCGCACACTCGGCACGATCCGTACGAACCTGTTCTGGGCCTTCGCCTACAACGTCGCCGCCCTCCCCCTCGCGGCGGCCGGACTCCTCAACCCGATGATCGCGGGCGCGGCGATGGCCTTCTCGTCGGTCTTCGTGGTCGGCAACTCGCTGCGGCTGCGGACCTTCAAGGCGGCGTGAGCCGTACGTATACGGAAGGTGGCCCCGGGGTTTCCGACCCCGGGGCCACCTTCCGTACGTATGCGTTCAGTTGACGAACCGCACCTCCGGCCACCGCCGCGACGGGCCGTCGAAGAGACCCCCGTCCCCGCCGCGCAGCCAGCGGTCGAAGAACGCCGATACGTACGCCCGCTGGGCCGCGGCCGAGCGGGCCGGGTCGACGGTGCCGACGTTCTTCGCGACGGTCTCCGGCGTCAGCCCCAACTCCCGTCCGATCTGCGGCACTTGGGACTGGAAGTCGGTGAAGCTCGCATGCTCCGCGCCGCACAGCATGAGGTCGCGGTGCCAGCCGGTGCTGTGGTCCCAGGTGGCGCCCCAGGACGGGACGGTGTGGTGGTCGTTGCCCTGCTTGCCCATCAGCAGCAGCGGCCGGTCCAGGCCGTCCGTGCCGACCGGGGAGGGGTTAGCCGGGTCGTCGTCGTTCTGGACGTTGCCCATGACGCCGTCCATGTTGAGCGCGGCCTTGAGCCGCCGGTCGTCGTGCATGGTCAGCGCGGCGGTGAAGCCGCCCGCGGACTGGCCGAACATCCCGACGGCGGACAGGTTCAGGGTGCCGCGCGAGCCGCCGGGCAGGGCGGCGGACAGATCGCCGAGCCGGTCCAGTACGTAACGGGTGTCGGCGACCCGGACCTCCACGGCCTTCTTCAGCAGCGCCGTGACCGCCGCCGGTCCCGCCTTGTCGGCCTTCGCGTACTCCTCGGGCAACACCGTGCGCTCCACCCGGCCGCCGGGGAACTCGACCGCCCCGGCGTCATAGGTGTGGTCGATCATGACCACCGCGTAGCCGCGCGAGGCGAGCTCGTCGGAGAGCGTGGTGCCGAGGGTGCGGGGGTCGCCCGCGCCGGGCGAGTAGAGGACCACGGGGAGGCCGTGGTGTCCGACGGGCGCTCCGGTGTACGCGTGGCTGCGCGTCGCCGCCCAGTCGACCTTGCCGCTCGGCACCCCGTCCAGCGAGTTGAGCCGGCCGAAGTCGGCGGCCGCGCCCGGGAGCATCTGCGGGGCGGGCCGGTGGCCGCGTACGTCCCGGGCCGGGTAGCGCACGCTCACCATCAGCTCACGGTACGGGCGGGCGCTCACCCAGGGATCGCGGCGGCTCCGGTCGACGAGCCGGAGGGAGACGGTGCCGACGGGGTGGGGGCCGGTGGGGGCGGGCAGGGAGAGCCGCACGCCCCCGGAGGACGGGGTCGGCGCGGGTCCAGCGACCGCCGGGACACCGGTCGCGGCCACGAGTACGGCACCGGCACCGGCGCCCAGCAGGCTCCTGCGGGAAACGGAAGCAACCATGCGACCACCTTCCCGGACCGGGCCCGCCGCCCCCATCCGGCAGTCCCCCGACCGGGTGCGGGGGATACCCCGAGGGAGGAATGACTACGCTCGCCCCATGGCCGACCTCGACGACCCCACCGATCGCGACGACCTCGACGACCTCCGCGCCCGCTGGGCCCGTACCCTCAGCGCCGCCCGACAGGGCGAGGCCCCCGACCCGGCCCCGTACGCCGACCGCCTGCTCGCCGCCTGGGCCGAGCCGCACCGCGAGTACCACACCACCGCTCACCTCACCGCGGTCCTCGCCCACGTCGACACGCTGGCGGAGTACGCCGAGGACACCGAGCTCGTACGGCTGGCGGCCTGGTTCCACGACGCGGTGTACCGGCCGGACCGCTCGGAGAACGAGGAGCGCAGCGCGGCCCTGGCCGAACGCGCCCTGCCCGAGGCCGGGTTGGACCCGGAGGCCACCGCCGAGGTCGCCCGGCTCGTCCGCCTGACCGTCACGCACGACCCGCACGAGGGCGACACCAACGGCGAGGTCCTGTGCGACGCGGACCTGGCGGTGCTGGCCGGGGACCCGGAGGAGTACGCGGCGTACGCGGCGGCGGTCCGGGCCGAGTACGCCTTCGTCCCGGACGACGCGTTCCGGGCGGGCCGCGCGGCGGTCCTGCGCCAGCTGCTCGATCTGCCGAGGCTGTTCCGTACGCCGTACGGCATGCGGGAGTGGGAGGCGCGGGCCCGGGAGAACCTGGCGTCGGAGCTGGAGCTCTTGACGTAAGAGATACGCATGGGGCTCGGGGGGCGGGAATGTCATGGGCATCAGCCCTGTTCACACCTGATATGCCCTCCCCCGCCGATCACGCCGCCGCGCCCGGAACCCTCCCCGACTCAGCGGCCCGCCCCCGTATGCCGCTGGCCGTCTACATCCTCGGCCTCTCCGTCTTCGCGCTCGGCACCAGTGAGTTCATGCTCACCGGGCTGCTGCCGGCCATCGCGGACGACATGGACGTGTCGATCCCGCAGGCCGGGCTGCTGATCTCGGCGTTCGCGATCGGCATGGTGGTGGGTGCGCCGCTGCTGGCCGTGGCGACGCTGCGGCTGCCGCGCCGCACCACGCTGATCGCGCTGATCACGGCGTTCGGGCTCGGCCAGGTCGGCGGCGCGCTCGCCCCGAACTACGCGCTGCTCTTCGTCTCCCGGGTGCTGAGCGCGCTGGCCTGCGCGGGGTTCTGGGCGGTCGGCGCGGCCGTGGCGATCGCGATGGTGCCGGTGAACGCGCGGGCCCGGGCCATGGCCGTCATGATCGGCGGGCTCTCGATCGCCAACGTCCTCGGCGTCCCGCTCGGCGCGGTGCTCGGCGACAATCTGGGCTGGCGGGCCGCGTTCTGGGCCGTCGGCGCGGCCTCCGCGATCGCCCTCGTAGGCATCGTGACGCTCATCCCCCGTATCCCGCTCCCGGCGGAGAAGCCCCAGCTCAGCACGGAACTGCGGATCTACCGCGACCCGCAGGTCCTGCTCTCGATCGCGATCACGGCGCTCGCGGCGGGCGGCGTGTTCTGCGCGTTCAGCTACCTCAAGCCGCTGCTCACCGACGTCGCCCATGTCGACTCCGGCTGGGTCCCGGCGATCCTCGGCCTCTTCGGCGCGGGCGCGCTCATCGGTACGACCATCGGCGGCCGGGTCGCGGACGCGCACCTCTTCGGGGTGCTGCTCAGCGGGATCACGGCCTCGACGGTGTTCCTGGTGGCCCTGGCCCTGCTCGGCGCGCACCCGGTGGCCGCGATCGCTCTGTCGTTCCTGCTCGGAGTCTCGGCGTTCTACACGGCCCCGGCGCTCAACGCCCGCATGTTCAACGTCGGCGGCGCCGCCCCCACCCTGGCGGGCGCCACCACCACGTCGTCCTTCAACCTGGGCAACACGGGCGGCCCCTGGCTCGGCGGCGCGGTCATCAGCGCGGGCCTCGGCTACCGGGCGACGGCGTGGTCGGGCGCAGCCATGACCCTGGCGGCCCTGGCCCTGGTCGCGGTCTCCCTCCGCCTGCACAACTCCCGCTCGCGGGTGGTGGCCCGCTCCGTACCGGCGAAGACCGAGTCCGTGGCGGAACACGCCTGACGCGTTACGCGGTGGCCCGACCCTTGGGCCGCCGCAACCCCGCCGCCGTGAGCCTGCGCACCAGTTCCTTCGAGCCGATCTGCACCGCGCCCGCCCGCACCGCGTCCTCGTAGTGCTCCGACGGGACGTCGTAGTGGTCGCGCTCGAACGCTCGCGGCGGGCAGCCGATGGACTGGGCGAAGGCGTGCAGTTCCTCGTACGACACGTCGCTGACCAGGTGCGACCACAGGCGGCCGTGGCCCGGCCAGGTCGGCGGGTCGATGTAGACCGTCACGCGACCGGGCCCGTGCCGAGGCCGCCGACCGGGGCCACCGTCACCCCGGCCTTGCCGCAGACCCAGTGCGGGTCCGGGCCGAGCTCCGGCTCCACGTCCAGCGCGTGCGGGTCCCCGGCGTCGCAGACCGGGCAGATGGGCCAGCGTCCGTACTTCTCCAGGAGCGCGTCCTGCACGTCCTGGGCGACCAGACCGGCCACGAACTCCGCGCCGTCCGGCCACTGCTCCACCCACCACCGGCGGTGCGTCACCGCGTCCTCGACCAGCGAGACCACATCGGCCTGGGCCACGTCGCGCGCGGCCAGATCCGCCAGCACGAGAGCGCGTGCGGCGTGCAGGGACTGCTCCAGGGGGTCGACGTCGTCCATTCCCTCATTGTCACCCCGATGGCCCCAGTGAGAACCCCCGCCCCGGTCGGCCCGCTGCCCGCACCCTTGACCCGGCCCCCGCGCGAAAATACCTTCCAGGGGTGACCGATGACGTGAAGGAAATTTTCACCGGCGGCACCGCACCTCCCGCGCCCGCCGCCCTCGCGGCCAAGGTGCGCACCCTCGCGCCCTCCATGACCCGCTCGATGCAGCGCGTCGCCGAGGCCGTCGCGCAGGATCCGGCCGGGTGCGCCGCGCTCACGGTCACCGGGCTCGCCGAGCTCACCGGGACCAGCGAGGCCACCGTCGTCCGCACCGCCCGCCTGCTCGGCTACCCCGGCTACCGCGATCTGCGGCTCGCGCTCGCCGGGCTCGCGGCCCAGCAGCAGTCGGGGCGGGCCCCGGCCGTCACCGCCGACATCGCGGTCGACGACCCGATCGCCGACGTCGTCGCCAAGCTCGCCTACGACGAGCAGCAGACCCTCGCCGACACCGCCGCCGCCCTCGACACCGTTCAGCTCGGCGCGGCCGTCGCCGCCCTCGCGCAGGCCCGCCGCGTAGACATCTACGGCGTCGGCGCCTCCTCGCTCGTCGGCCAGGACCTCGCCCAGAAGCTGCTCAGGATCGGGCTCATCGCGCACGCCCACACCGACCCGCACCTCGCGGTCACCAACGCCGTGCAGCTCAGATCCGGCGACGCCGCCGTCGCCATCACCCACTCCGGCTCCACCGGCGACGTCATCGAGCCGCTGCGCGTCGCCTTCGACCGGGGCGCCACCACCGTCGCCATCACCGGCCGCCCGGACGGCCCTGTCTCCCAGTACGCCGACCACATACTGACCACCTCGACCGCCCGCGAGAGCGAGCTGCGCCCGGCCGCGATGTCGTCCCGGACGAGTCAACTCCTCGTCGTGGACTGCCTGTTCATCGGCATCGCCCAGCGTACGTACGAGACGGCGGCCCCGGCCCTCGCCGCGTCGTACGAAGCACTCGCCCACCGCCACGGCCCGCGCACCCGCTGACCCCGGGTGCCCTCGCACACGTACGGAGAGAGCGCACTTCCATGACTTCCGCGTACGGGGACCTCCGCGCCCAGCTGGCCCAGCTGACCACCGAGGCGTTCCGGCCCGAGCTCGCCGACATCGACCGGCTGCCGACCGCCGAGATCGCCCGCATCATGAACGGCGAGGACGCGAGCGTCCCGGCCGCCGTCGCATCCCAGCTTCCGCGCATCGCCGTCGCGATCGACGCCACCGCCGAGCGGATGGCGCGCGGCGGGCGCCTGGTGTACGCGGGCGCGGGCACCGCCGGGCGGCTCGGCGTCCTGGACGCCAGCGAGTGCCCGCCGACGTTCGCCACCGACCCCTCGCGGGTCGTCGGGCTCATCGCGGGCGGCCCGTCCGCGATGGTCGAGGCGGTCGAAGGGGCCGAGGACTCAAGGGAGTTGGCGGCGGCCGACCTGGACGGGCTCGGGCTCGACGTCGACGACACCGTAGTCGGGATCTCCGCCTCGGGCCGCACCCCGTACGCCGTCGGCGCGGTCCAGCACGCGCGGGCGCTGGGCGCCCTGACCATCGGGCTCTCCTGCAACGCGGACAGCGCGCTCGCGGCCGCCGCCGAGCACGGCATCGAGGTCGTGGTCGGCCCGGAGCTGCTCACCGGCTCCACCCGCCTGAAGGCCGGCACCGCCCAGAAGCTCGTCCTCAACATGATCTCGACGATCACGATGATCCGCCTCGGCAAGACGTACGGGAACCTCATGGTCGACGTACGCGCCTCCAACGAGAAGCTGCGCGCCCGCTCCCGCCGTATCGTCGCGCTGGCCACGGAGGCGGGCGACGACGCCATCGAGTCGGCCCTGGTGGCCGCCGACGGCGAGGTGAAGACCGCGATCCTGATGCTGCTGGCGGACGTGGACGCGGCGACGGCGACGCGGCGCCTTGAGCGGGCGGACGGGCATCTGCGGGCGGCGCTGACGTAACCGGGGCGGCAACTCTCGTGCGTGGCGGTCGCCTTACGATCTCGTCATGACCACGTCCGACCGCGAACCCGAACCCGTCTTCACCCGCATCAACGGCCGTTTCGCCTACAACCCCGCCAACCCCGTGGGCCTCGCGCTCATCGTCCTCACCCTGGTCGTCGTCGGCGTCGGCATCTACGTCGTGAACGACCAGACCCACTGGAGCAGCGGCGAACTGCGGGACGCGGTCCATCAAGCGGCACACGACCTGGACGGGTCGACCCAGCGCAACATCGATCCGTCGGAGGCGTTCTCCGGCAACGACTACGCGCGGACGATCGAGGACGCCATGAACAACACCGACGCGGCCCAGTGGTTCACCGACCCCGTCGTCCTGCGCGGCCACGGCAAGGACCCGTCGGCGTACGACATCACCGGCCCCGGCACGGACGCGGCGTTCTGCATGCATCTCACCGTCACCCCGCTGGGCAACGGCCAGGCGGTGCTCAGGACGCGCGTCACCGACGGAACCTGCTGACACGCCGGAGGGCGGCACCCCCGGCGTGGGGTGCCGCCCTCCGTACGTAACCGGGCTGCCGATCCTTCGAGAAGGATCAGAAGTCCATGTCACCGCCCGGCATGCCGCCCGGAGCGGCCGCGGCGGCCTTCTCCGGCTTGTCGGCGATGACGGCCTCGGTGGTCAGGAACAGCGCGGCGATCGACGCGGCGTTCTGCAGCGCGGAGCGCGTGACCTTCGCCGGGTCGATGATGCCCTCGGCGATCATGTCGACGTACTCGCCGGTCGCGGCGTTCAGACCGTGGCCGACGGCCAGGTTGCGCACCTTCTCGACGACGACGCCGCCCTCAAGACCACCGTTGACGGCGATCTGCTTCAGCGGGGCCTCCAGGGCGAGCTTCACGGCGTTGGCGCCGGTCGCCTCGTCACCCGACAGCTCCAGCTTCTCGAAGACCGAGGAGGCCTGCAGCAGGGCCACGCCACCGCCGGCGACGATGCCCTCCTCGACGGCCGCCTTCGCGTTGCGAACGGCGTCCTCGATGCGGTGCTTGCGCTCCTTGAGCTCGACCTCGGTGGCGGCACCGGCCTTGATGACCGCGACACCGCCGGCGAGCTTCGCCAGGCGCTCCTGCAGCTTCTCGCGGTCGTAGTCCGAGTCCGAGTTCTCGATCTCGGCGCGGATCTGGTTCACGCGACCGGCGACCTGCTCGCTGTCACCGGCACCGTCGACGATGGTGGTCTCGTCCTTGGTGATGACGACCTTGCGGGCGCGGCCCAGCAGGTCCAGGCCCGCGTTCTCCAGCTTGAGGCCGACCTCCTCGGAGATGACCGTGCCGCCGGTGAGGATGGCGATGTCGTTCAGCATCGCCTTGCGGCGGTCGCCGAAGCCCGGGGCCTTGACGGCGACGGACTTGAAGGTGCCGCGGATCTTGTTCACGACCAGGGTCGACAGGGCCTCGCCCTCGACGTCCTCGGCGATGATCAGGAGCGGCTTGCCCGACTGCATGACCTTCTCGAGGAGCGGCAGCAGGTCCTTGACCGAGCCGATCTTCGAGTTGACGATCAGGATGTACGGGTCGTCGAGCGCGGCTTCCATGCGCTCCATGTCGGTCGCGAAGTACGCCGAGATGTAGCCCTTGTCGAAGCGCATGCCCTCGGTGAGCTCAAGCTCCAGACCGAAGGTCTGGGACTCCTCGACGGTGATGACGCCTTCCTTGCCGACCTTGTCCATGGCCTCGGCGATGAGCTCGCCGATCTGGGTGTCGGCGGCGGAGATGGAGGCCGTCGAAGCGATCTGCTCCTTGGTCTCGACATCCTTCGCCTGCTCCAGCAGGGCGCCCGAGACGGCCTCGACGGCCTTCTCGATGCCGCGCTTCAGGGCCATCGGGTTGGCACCGGCGGCGACGTTGCGCAGGCCCTCGCGGACCAGCGCCTGGGCCAGGACGGTCGCGGTCGTCGTGCCGTCACCGGCGACGTCGTCGGTCTTCTTCGCGACTTCCTTGACCAGCTCGGCGCCGATCTTCTCGTACGGGTCCTCCAGCTCGATCTCCTTGGCGATGGACACACCATCGTTGGTGATCGTGGGGGCGCCCCACTTCTTCTCAAGGACGACGTTGCGACCCTTGGGGCCAAGGGTGACCTTGACGGCGTCGGCGAGCTGGTTCATGCCGCGCTCCAGGCCGCGCCGGGCCTCCTCGTCGAACGCGATGATCTTGGCCATGTGAAGTGGTCCTCCCGGACTGGGGTGGATGGCAAGGGACTGTGTGGGCGCCCGCGACGGACGGCCTGCCTGCCCGTGTGGTTCCTTGCCCCACCCGGCCTGCGGGCCTCGCCGACCCAGTCCTTCTGTCACTCTCACCAGGAGAGTGCTAACGCCAATGATTAGCACTCGACCCAGGAGAGTGCAAGGCCGTCCCAGCACAGTCCCCCGGTCGGGGACGGGCTCCGGCGCGCGCTCCGGCGCTCGGACACGCACGTGGGGCCCGCATCCATTTACAGAGGATGCGGGCCCCACGGCGTGAGTGCGTCGGTGGCCGATCGCGCCGAGATCAGACGGCGAGCTTGACCATGTCCGCCTGCGGACCCTTCTGGCCCTGCGAGATCTCGAACTCGACTCGCTGACCTTCTTCAAGGGTGCGGTAGCCGTCCATCTGGATCGCGCTGTAGTGGACGAAAACATCCGCACCACCGTCGACCGCGATGAAGCCGTACCCCTTCTCCGCGTTGAACCACTTGACGGTGCCCTGAGCCATGCCTAACTCCCCTATTACTGGCCCTTGCACGGGACCACACTTCGCGGACCCGGGTCAGACCTGCACCCTCCGACAGGAGAGGGTGTGCGCCGGAACGCGTCGACCGCGGCTGAATGTATCTGCCCAACTGCCCTCTGCAACAGGTCAATCGGACGAGAATTCCGGGCAGGGGTGAGGAGCGGAATGCCGTGTATTCCAGCATTCCGGGGCAAGTCGGGCCGGGCAAAGCGCACTTAAGGAGCAATTTGCTCGAACACTTTGACTGCTTCTCGACGCCGGTTCGTCGCGTTCTCATATGCACGTGGCACGCACAACGAAGGGGACTTCCCCACTGTACCGCGCTCAACCACACTGAATTGCCCCCTCCGCTTAGCTTGCGGAGGGGGCAATTCAGGTAACTCTGCGTGCTGCGACGGCGAGTGATTCGCCCTCGGTTCAGCTGGCTCAGCAGCCTCCGGCACTGTGCTTGACGGTCAGCCTCCGGCGACGGCCGGAATGATCGAGACGCCGGCGCCGTCCGGCGTGGCCGTCTCCAGGCCCTGCTCGAACCGGACGTCGTCGTCGTTCACGTACACGTTGACGAAGCGGCGCAGCTTGCCCTGGTCGTCCAGGACGCGCGCGGCGATCCCGGTGTGGTTCTTCTCCAGGTCCGCGATGACCTCGGCGAGGGTCGCGCCCTCGGCGGCCACCTCGGCCCTGCCGTCGGTGTACGTGCGGAGAATGGTGGGGATGCGGACGTTGACGCTCATGGTGTGCTGCCTTTCCGTGGCCGGTGGGTCAGTGGGCGAGGCCCGCGTCGCGGAACGCGTCCAGGCTCGGGCGGATCGTCGCGGTCGGGCCGGTCGTCGGGGCCACGGCGTCCAGGGTCTTGAGGCCGTCCCCCGTGTTGAGGACGACAGTAGTGAGCGCCGGGTCGAGCAGCCCGCTTTCGATGAGCTTGCGGGTGACACCGACCGTCACGCCGCCCGCCGTCTCGGCGAAGATGCCCTCGGTCCGGGCGAGCAGCTTGATCGCGTCGACGACCTGCTCGTCGTTCACGTCCTCCACCGCGCCGCCGGTGCGCCGGGCGATGTCCAGGACGTACGGGCCGTCCGCCGGGTTGCCGATGGCCAGGGACTTGGCGATGGTGTTCGGCTTCTGCGGCCGTACGACGTCGTGGCCCGCCTTGAAGGCGGTGGAGACCGGCGAGCAGCCCTCCGCCTGGGCGCCGAAGATCTTGTACGGCTTGTCCTCGACCAGGCCCAGCTTGATCAGCTCCTGGAGACCCTTGTCGATCTTCGTCAGCTGCGAGCCGGAGGCGATCGGGATGACGATCTGGTCGGGCAGCCGCCAGCCGAGCTGCTCGCAGATCTCGTACGCGAGGGTCTTGGAGCCCTCGCCGTAGTACGGCCGCAGGTTGACGTTGACGAAGCCCCAGCCCTCGCCCAGCGGATCGCCGATGAGCTCGGAGCAGAAGCGGTTGACGTCGTCGTAGTTGCCCTCGATGCCGACCAGCTCGCCGCCGTACACCGCGGCCATGACGACCTTGCCCTGCTCCAGGTCGTGCGGGATGAAGACGCAGGAGCGGAAGCCGGCCCGGGCGGCGGCCGCGCCGACCGCGCCCGCGAGGTTGCCGGTGGAGGAGCAGGAGAGCGTGGTGAAGCCGAACGCGCGGGCGGCCTCGACGGCGATGGCGACGACGCGGTCCTTGAAGGAGTGCGTCGGGTTGCCGGAGTCGTCCTTCACGTAAAGGCCGCCGGTGACGCCGAGCTCGCGGGCGAGATTGTCGGCCTTGACGAGCTTGGTGAAGCCGGGATTCAGGTTGGGCTTTTCAGCCACATTGGCCGGAACGGGCAGCAGCGGCGCATAGCGCCAGATGTTGTCGGGGCCCGCTTCGATCTGCGCGCGGAGCGCCTCGGGGTCACCCGTCGGAAGTTCGTACGCGACTTCGAGCGGCCCGAAACACAGGGCGCAGGCGAAGATGGGGCCGAGGTCGAAGCGCTCGCCGCATTCCCGGCAGGAAAGCGCGACGGCGGGTCCGAGGTTCACGGTGCTGGAGGCGTTTGCGACGGTGTCGACAGTGTGCACAGCCATGATGGCGAGGCCCTTTCTCCTCATCTTCCCCATGGCGCATTTCGCCATGAGACGGAATTGGCACCTTCCCCACCGTGACCTCGCGGTCGGCAGGAGGGTTGCCGGGACTTCAACGGGCCGTTCCCTCAGTCCCTCTGGATGAGCGCTGTGGCACCGGGTCCAGGACCCGGGCATTTGTTCGCGCGACGACCCCGACATGCGACGGTCATCCGCGTTGTTCAAGACTGTAACCGAAGGCATGGACGGTTGAGACAGTCGTCCGAACCGCGAGATGGATCACAAAAACACCGCACAAGGAGGCTCCGGCTCGTGTTGGAAGAGGTGGAGCGCTGGCTGAGCAGGCGTTCCTGGTCCGCGGCCGACCGGCCGCTGGACCGGATCATGGCCGCCAAGCGCCGCAGCGGCACCACGGTCAGCGTGGTGCTGCCCGCGCTCGACGAGGAGGCCACGGTCGGCGAGATCGTCGCCGCGATCCGGCGCGAGCTGATGACCGAGGACGTCTCCCTGGTCGACGAGCTGGTGGTGATCGACTCCGGCTCCACCGACCGTACGGCCGAGGTCGCCGCGGCCGCCGGTGCCCGGGTCGTGCACCGGGACGCGATCCTGCCCCGCATCCCGGCACTGCCCGGCAAGGGCGAGGTCCTGTGGCGCTCGCTCCTGGTCACCACCGGTGACCTCGTCTGCTTCGTCGACGCGGACCTGAAGGAGTTCGACGCGGGCTTCGTGTCCGGGATCGTCGGCCCGCTCCTGACCGACCCGGACGTGGACTTCGTCAAGGCGATGTACGACCGCCCGCTGGGCTCCGCCGCAGGTCAGGGCGGCCGGGTGACCGAGCTGGTGGCCCGCCCGCTGCTGAACCTGCACTGGCCTCAGCTCGCCGGTTTCGTCCAGCCGCTCGGCGGCGAGTACGCGGCCCGGCGCTCGCTGCTTGAGCGGCTGCCGTTCCCGGTCGGTTACGGAGTGGAGCTGGGGCTGCTCGTCGACGCGCTGCACACGGTGGGCCTGGACGCGCTGGCCCAGGTCGACGTGGGCGTACGAAAGCACCGCCATCAGGACGGCCAGGCGCTCGGCCGGATGGCGGCCGCGATCTACCGCACGGCCCAACTCCGGCTCTCCCGCGCCCACTTGGTCCGCCCGTCGCTGACCCAGTTCGAGCGCGGCGAGGACGGATTCGTGCCGCGCACGTACCCGGTGGACACCGAGGAGCGGCCGCCGATGAGGGAAATCTCGGAGTACGCGGTGCATCGGGCGGCGTAAGCCGGCGTGTCCATCAGGAGTCGGTGCCGCCGTTCGTACGTTTGAGGCATTCCGCTTCGGGCTAGGTTCGTGTCCATGGTCTCCGCGCGCGCTGCCCAGGTCCTCGTCGCGTCCAACCGCGGCCCGGTCTCCTACGCCCTCGGCGACGACGGGACGCTCACGTCCCGGCGCGGCGGCGGCGGAATGGTCTCGGGCCTCTCCGCGATCGGCCAGGACGCGGACTCGCTGTGGGTGTGCTCGGCGCTCGGCGACGGCGACCGGGAGGCCGTACGGCGCGGGGTGGCCGAGCCGGGTGTGCGGATGCTGGACATCGACGCCTCCGTGCACGCGGACGCGTACAACGGGATCGCGAACTCGGTGCTGTGGTTCGTCCACCACATGCTGTACCAGACGCCTCTGGAGCCGGTCTTCGACGCGGAGTTCCGGCGTCAGTGGGGGGCGTACGAGACGTACAACCGGGCGTTCGCGGAGGCGCTGGCGGAGGCGGCGGCCGACGGGGCGGCGGTGCTGGTCCAGGACTACCACCTCGCCCTGGTCCCCGGGATGCTCCGCGAACTCCGCCCCGATCTGCGGATCGGGCACTTCTCGCATACGCCGTGGGCGCCGGTGGAGTACTTCCGGATGCTGCCGGACGACGTGGCCGAGCAGTTGCTGCGCGGGATGCTCGGCGCGGACCGGCTCGGCTTCCTCACCCACCGCTGGGCGGACGCGTTCACGCGCTGCTGTACGGATGTGCTGGGCGGAACCGGCTCCACCCGGATCGGGGTGCACGCACTGGGCGCGGACGCCGACTTCCTGCGGCGGCGCGCCCATGAGCCGGACGTGGAGTCGCGGATGGCGGCGCTGCGGGCGGAGATCGGCGCGGGTCGCCGTGCCATCGTGCGGGTCGACCGCACCGAGCTGTCGAAGAACATCGTGCGAGGGCTGCTGGCGTATCGGCAGCTGCTTGAGGAGCGGGCGGAGTGGCGGGAGCGGGTGGTGCATGTCGCCTTCGCGTATCCGTCGCGGCAGGATCTGGGGGTGTACCGGGAGTACACGGCGGAGGTCGGCCGAGTGGCCGACTCGATCAACTCGACGTACGGAACGCCGAGTTGGACCCCGGTCGTGCTCCATGTCAAGGACGACTTCGCGCGGTCGCTGGCGGCGTATCGGCTGGCGGATGTGGCGCTGGTGAATCCCATCCGGGACGGGATGAACCTGGTCGCCAAGGAGGTGCCGGTGGTGTCCGACGAGGGGTGCGTGCTGGTGCTGTCGCGGGAGGCGGGGGCGGCGGAGGAGCTGGAGGCCGACGCGCTGATGGTGAACCCGTACGACGTGTCCGCGACGGCTTCTGCGCTGCACGAGGCGTTGTCCATGGCGGGGGAGGAACGTGCGGCCCGCACCAAGCGACTGGCCGCCGCGGCCACCGCGTTGCCGCCGCAGCGGTGGTTCCTGGACCAGGTGGAGGCGCTGCGTTCCGCCGCGCCGCGCTGAATTTCCCCCACCCCGCCCCTTCCCGAAAGCCTCCGGCGGGTGTCGGTCGTCTGCGAGCCGGTGGGGGCTGGTCGCGCAGTTCCCCGCGCCCCTAAGAGGGCCCGAAGGGCCCATCAAGGGGCGCGGGGAACTGCGCGAGCAACCCAGCACAGTCCGCAGACGCAGAGATCCCTCGGAGAGTTTCGGGAAGGGGTGGGGTGGGGGAGCTAAAGGCGGTCCGCCAAGGACGACAGGAACGCGACCACCGCCCCCGGACCCGGCACCAACACGTCCGCCCGGTCCGCCAGTTCGGGGACCTCCGAAGAGCCGCTGCACACCAGCAGACCCGGCACCCCGTCCGAACGGAGCTTCTCCACCGCCGCGAACGCGGGGAGATCGCCCAGGTCGTCCCCCGCGTACACAACGGAACCCGCCCCCACCTCCCGCAGGTACTCCGCCAACGCCATCCCCTTGTCCATCCCCGGAGGGCGAAGCTCCAGGACCAGCCGCCCCGGCTCCAGGATCAGCCCGTGCCGCGCGGCAAGCGACGCCAGCGGGGACTGCAGCGCGGCGAACGCGGCCTCGGGGTCGCTCGCCCGCCGCGTATGGACCGCGACAGCCTGCCCCTTCTCCTCGATCCACGTACCGCGCCACGCCCCGTGCGTATCGAGTACGCCCGGGAGTTCGGCCCGCGCGGCGGCGACACCGGGATGCGGGGCGGGGGCGTGCACGGTCCCGCTGACCGCGTCCCAGCGCTCGGCCCCGTAATGGCCGAGCACGACGAGGTGTTCCAGGCCCGCGACACCCGCGAAGCCCCCGTACCGTACGGCCACACCCGCCGGACGCCCGGTGATCACCGCGACCGAGGCGACCTTGGGCGCGAGCGCGGCGAGCGCGGGGACGGCGCCGGGGTGGGCGCGGGCCTGCTCCGGGTCGGGGACGATCTCGGCTAGCGTGCCGTCGAAGTCGAGCGCGACCACGGCCCGCTCGGGCGTCGCCAGGATCGCGGCGAGCGCGTCGCGTCCGGCGGAGGTGGCAGGGGTCGGCAGGGGGTGCGGTTGGCTGCCCATGCCACGACCCTAGCGGCGGGGTCCTGACGCAGCCATGGCCAACGCGTGACGAACATCGTGGCCGGGTGCCGCCATGACCTCCGCGTCACGAACGTCGTCGCTCGACTTCACGAACGCCGTTCGCGCTGCGCCTCTCGCACGCGGCGCAGGCGGTTGACCGTGACCGGGTCGTGGGCGAGGGCGCGCTCGTCGTCGAGGAGGGCGTTGAGGAGCTGGTAGTAGTGGGTCGGCGAGATCCCCAGCCGCTCCCGTACGGCCCGCTCCTTGGCGCCGGGGCCGGCCCAGGAACGGGCTTCCATGGCGAGCACGGCCTTCTCGCGCTCGCCGAGGGGGTTGTCGGTCATACGATCCAACGTATCGGGTCGCGGTGACGAACCCACCCCGTGCCTACTCCGCGTTCTCCGCGTCCAGGGCCACCTTCGCGATGCCCTCCAGGACCGCCTTCGGGTCGTCGTTCTCCTGGACCGCCGCGCCGATCCGCTTCTTGATCGCCTCGCTGACCCTGGGCCACGACGTCTTGCCGACCGGCGGCAGCTCCGAGGTCGGCAGGGCGGCCAGGAACTGGTCGAGGTCCTGGTGCTTGCCGTCCTTCTGCATCGCCTGGGACGCCGAGCGCGTCGCGGGCAGCAGGTCGTACTTGTCCGCGAACGTCGACACGTTCTGGTCGTTGAACGTGAAGTCCAGGAACTTCCCGATCTGCTCGCGGTGGCCGTTCTGCTTGAAGCCCATGATCCAGTCGGCGACGCCCATCGACGCCTTGGCCTTGCCCTCGACGCCGGGCAGCGGGACCATCCCGTAGTCCACGCCCTTCTTGCGGGCCTCCCCCATCAGCGACGGGTGGCCGTTGAGCATGCCGACGTCGCCCTTGGCGAAGGCGTCGAACGCGGCCTGCCGGTTGAGCTTGCCGGGCGCGACCGGACCCGTAAGGCCCTCCTGGACGAGGTTCTTCTTCAGCCACTGGAACGTCTTGACGTTCTCCGGGGAGTCGATGTCATAGCCGGCGACCTGGTTGACGTAGCCGCCACCGCCGCTGAGCAGCCACATCATCGTCTCGGCCTGGGCCTCCTCGCTGCCGAGCGGCAGCGCGAACGGGGTCTTGACGCCCTTGGCCTTCAGCGCCTTGGCGTCGGCCTCCAGCTGGGCCCAGGTGGTGGGGGGATCGATGTGCGCCTTCTTGAACAGCGTCTTGTTGTAGAAGAGCAGCCGCGTGGAGGCGACGAACGGGATGCCGTACTGGGTGCGCTTCATCTCGCCCGCGTCCGCCAGCGGCGCCAGGAAGTTGGCCTGGACGGGGATGGAGAGCGTCTGGTCGACGGCGTAGAGCTTGCCGCTCGCGGCGTAGTCGGAGTACGCGCCGATCTGCGCGATGTCGGGGGCGTTGCCCGCCTTCACCATCTCGGCGACCTTGGCGTCGACGACGTCCCAGGAGAAGACGGAGACGTCGACCTTGATGCCGGGGTTCTTCTTCTCGAACTCGCTGACAACGTTGTGCCAGTACGCCTTCGTGGAGTCGCCGCCCGCGATGTCGTAGTCGGCGGCGACCAGCTTGAGGGTGACGCTCTTGGAGCCGCTGTCGCTGCCGCATCCGGAGAGGCCGACCGTCATACCGAGTGCGACAACCGCCGCCGTCGTCCCTGCCAAGCGTCGCCGCTGCACGTGTACTGCTCCACCCTCGTTGTTGCCAGTCGTTCCCCCGTGAACGCCCTGTTCGCAACGTCCTGTCTACATGAGCTGCGATCTTCTCCCGCAGCCGGGGCTGAGGTCTACACCACTTGGGTCTCACTTCCGCAACTTCTGCCGCGTGGCGAACGCGCGTACGCCCCCAATCCGTACGGGACTTGGGAAAACGCTTACCCGTCACACGGTGAGTGGACTAGACCTTTCATGGGTGAACGAGCCAGACTGTCCCCCGTGAGACACGTCATCGCCCTGGATGTGGGCGGCACCGGGATGAAAGCCGCCCTCATCGGGGTGGACGGCAGCCTGCTGCACGAGGCCCGCAGGCCCACCGGCCGCGAGCGCGGCGCGGACGCCGTCGTCGAGGGCATCCTCGACTTCGCCGCCGAGCTGCGGGCGTACGGCGAGCGGCACCTCGGCGAGAGCGCGCTGGCGGCGGGCGTCGCCGTGCCCGGCATCGTCGACGCCGGGAACGGCATCGCGGTCTACGCCGCCAACCTGGGCTGGCACGACGTCCCGATGCGGCGCCTGCTCAGCGAGCGCCTGGACGGCATCCCGGTCGCCCTCGGCCACGACGTGCGCACCGGCGGCCTCGCCGAGGGCCGCATCGGCGCGGGCAAGGGCGCCGACCGGTTCCTGTTCATCCCGCTCGGCACCGGGATCGCCGGGGCCATCGGGATCGACGGCCGCATCGAGCCGGGCGCGCACGGCTACGCGGGCGAGATCGGCCACATCGTGGTGCGCCCCGGCGGCATCCGGTGCGGCTGCGGCCAGCGCGGCTGCCTGGAGCGGCTCGCCTCGGCCTCCGCCGTCACCCAGGCGTGGGCCGAGGCCAGCGGCGACCCGGACGCGGACGCGGCGGACTGCGCCAAGGCCGTCGAGTCCGGCGACCCGAAGGCGATCGCCGTCTGGCAGGACGCGGTCGACGCGCTCGCCGACGGCCTGGTCACCGCGCTCACCCTGCTCGACCCCCGCACGCTGATCATCGGTGGCGGACTCGCCGAAGCCGGGGAAACCTTGTTCGTACCGCTGCGGGCGGCCGTCCAGGAGCGCGTGACGTTCCAGAAGCTGCCCACGATCGTCCCGGCGGCCCTCGGCGACACGGCGGGCTGCCTGGGCGCGGGCCTGCTCGCCTGGGACCTGCTCACCGAGCACCCCGACGCCCCCACTCCCCCTTCCACGGAGGTAACCGCCTGATGGCCGCTAGCAAGGTTCTCTCCGGCGCCCGCGTCGTCCTGCCGACCGGCGTCGTCGAGAACGGACGCGTGATCGTCGAGGGCGGGAAGATCGCCGGTTCGGCGCCGGACGACGCGCCCCGCGTCGATCTGTCCGGCCACTGGGTGGTCCCCGGCTTCGTCGACATGCACGTACACGGCGGCGGCGGCGCCTCCTTCACCAACGGCACGGTCGAGGACGTTCTCAAGGGCGTCCACACCCACCGGCTGCACGGCACCACCACCATCGTCGCCTCCACCGTCACCGGCGAGATGGACTATCTGGCCCAGCGCGCCGGACTCCTGTCCGAGCTCGTCGAGCAGGGGGACCTGGCGGGCATCCACTTCGAGGGCCCGTTCATCTCGCCGTGCCGCAAGGGCGCGCACAGCGAGGACCTGCTGCGCCACCCGGACCCGGCCGAGGTGCGCAAGCTGATGGACGCGGCGCGCGGCACCGCGAAGATGTTCACGCTCGCCACCGAACTGCCCGGCGGCCTCGACTCCGTACGGCTGCTCGCCGAGCACGGCGTCGTCGCGGCCATCGGCCACACCGACGCCACGTACGAGCAGACCGTCGAGGCGATCGACGCGGGCGCCACCGTGGCAACCCACCTCTTCAACGCGATGCCCGCGCTCGGCCACCGCGCGCCCGGCCCGATCGCCGCGCTCCTGGAGGACGAGCGGATCACCGTCGAGCTGATCAACGACGGCACGCATCTGCACCCCGCGGCCCTCGAACTCGCCTTCCACCACAAGGGCGCGGGCCGGGCCGCGTTCATCACGGACGCGATGGACGCGGCCGGGTTCGGCGACGGGCTCTACCACCTCGGCCCGCTGGAGGTCGAGGTCAAGGAGGGCGTCGCCCGCCTCGTCGAGGGCGGCTCGATCGCGGGCTCCACGCTCACCCTGGACCGCGCGTTCCGCCGCGCGGTGACGATCGACGGCCTCTCGGTCGAGGACACCGTCCGCGCCATCTCGGCCAATCCGGCGCGCCTGCTCGGCGTATACGACAAGGTCGGCTCGCTCGAACCGGGCAAGGACGCGGATCTGGTGGTCCTGGACGCGGAGTTCACGGTCAGGGGCGTGATGCGGCGCGGCGAGTGGATCGTGGAGCCGGGCCGCGCCTGACCCGATGGCGGCTCCGGGGACGGGCGCCCTCCAGGACTCCCGCTCCTCGGAACCGGTTACGGGGTCTGGGCCCGGCCGTGGTGTCTTTGGCATGATCACCTCGTGATCCTCACCGTCACGCTGAACACCGCGCTCGACATCACCTACCGGGTCCCGGCCCTCGTCCCGCACGCCAGCCACCGCGTGGACGAGGTCACCGAACGGCCCGGCGGCAAGGGCGTGAACGTCGCCCGCGTGCTGGCCGGGCTCGGCCACGAGAGCGTGGTCACCGGCTTCGTGGGCGGGCGCACCGGCGCGGTCCTGCGCGAACTGCTCGCTCCGCTGGCGCCCGTCGACGCGCTGGTCCCGGTCGCCGGGACGACCCGCCGCACGATCGCGGTCGTGGACACGGCCACCGGTGACACCACCCAGCTCAACGAGCCGGGCCCGCAGATCACGGCCGACGAGTGGGACGCGTTCCTGGCGGCGTACGAGCCGCTGCTGCGGGAGGCGGACGCGGTGGCGCTCTGCGGCAGCCTGCCGCCGGGGGTGCCGGTGGGCGCGTACGCGGACCTGATCCGCCGAGCGCGCACGGCCGGGGTCCCGGTCCTCCTGGACACCAGCGGCGAACCCCTGCGCCGGGGCCTCGCCGCCCGCCCCGACCTGGTCAAGCCCAACGCCGACGAACTGGCCCGCCTCACCGGCTCCCGCGAGCCCCTGCGCGCGGCCCGGGACGCCCGCCGCCGGGGCGCGCACGCGGTGGTCGCATCCCTCGGCGCCGAGGGCATGCTGGCGGTCACCCCGGACGGAATCTGGCAGGCAACCCCACCGGCCCCGGTCCACGGCAACCCCACGGGAGCGGGCGACTCGGCGGTGGCGGCCCTGCTGTCGTCCCTGGTGGAGAACCTGCCGTGGCCGGACCGCCTGACGCGGGCGGTGGCGCTGTCGGCGGCGACGGTTCTGTCACCGGTGGCGGGGGAGTACGACGGGGGCGCGTATGGGGAGTTGCTGGGCAGGGTGAAGGTGATCCCCCTGCATGACTCGCCTACGGGCTGAGGCGCAACCCCGCATCTTTAGGGGCGCGGGGCTGTGACATTTGCGGCTCCGCCGCGTGGGCGCGACCAGCCCCCACCGGCCCGCAGCGACCCAACAACCCCAACCAGCAAGCTACTTCTTCGTCTTACTGATCTCGACCCAGTCGAAAATCGCGTCACACTGATTCCCCTGCTCACAGGAGAACTTGATCGTGTTCGACCCCTTCTTGAGCGTGACCTGGGTCCAGGTGGTCTGCCAGTTCTTCTCAAGGTTCGGGTCCGTGGACCCTATGAAGTTCCCCAGCCGGATCGGCTGAGCGTTCGGCTGCCCGTTGACCGTGACCGTCGCGTTCGCTTCCTTCGCCGGGTTGGCGTACCGCACGTAGAGGAAGTAACCGCCGTCGGACGGCAGATCGGCCTGCCAGGTCAGCGAGGCGCCGATCTGGTTGAAGCCGTTGACGTACGCGCCGCCGGTGCCCTGCGCGCCCTTGACGTCCTTGGCCAGCACCGTGCCCCCGCCGAGCTTCAGCGTCGCCGCGTCCTGCTTGGGCAGGTCCTGCGCCGGGGCGGAGGCCGAGTTCGACGGCGTGTCGGTCGGCTGGTTGGAGGCGCTGTTGGACGCGGCCCCGGACGGCTGCTTGCCGCCCGTGTTGTCGTCCTTCTTGCTGTCGCTGTTGCTGAGCAGCGCGACGCCGATGCCGATGACCACCGCCGCGACGACCGCGACCGCGCCGATCAGCAGGCCCTTGGTGTTGGGTCCGCGGCCACCGCGGCCACCGCCGTGACCGCCGTCGGACGGCGGCCCCTGGCGGGTGGGGGCACCGCCGGGGTACGTCTCGGGCGCGGCGTACTGCGCGGTGGGCTGCCCGTACTGCTGCTGACCGTACTGCTGCGGAGGCTGGCCGTAGGGCTGCTGGCCGTACTGCTGCTGCGGCGGGACCTGCCCGTACTGCCGCTCGCCGACCGTACGCACCTGGTTGTACGAGGTTCTGGGCACGCCGGGCTGCTGCGGGGCGGCCGGGCCCGGGTAGCCGTAGCCGCCGGTGCGGGGCGGGGTGGCGCCGGAGGCCTGCCCGTCCGCGTACAGATAGCCGAACGGATCGTCGTCCTCGGGCGTGCTCGCGCCGTTGTTGCCGGGCGTCATCCGGGGTCACTCCTCACTGTTCGCCAGCCGTCGCCGACCGGCCGAGCCTACCCCGAACGGCCGACATCATGGCTGGCCCCTCGACCGTACGGCCAAAGGGCGTACAGCTGACCGGCGGCTACCCGGCGCGGCGGTGCACCTTGGAGCGCGAGCGCTTCTCGATGTACATCCGCTGGTCGGCGGAGCGCAGGACCTCTTCCACGGACATCCCGCAGCTGGCCCAGCCGATGCCGAAACTCGCCCCGACCCGGACCGCGCGGCCGTCCACCCTTATCGGCGGGATGATCGCGTTGCGCAGCCGCACGGCGAGGTCGGCGGCGTCGGCCGCGCCCAGGCCGTCGGCGAGGACGACGAACTCGTCGCCGCCGAGCCGGGCGACCGTGTCCCCGTCGCGTACGCCGGTGGTGAGCCGGCGCGCGACCTCGATGAGGACGGCGTCGCCGGTGTTGTGGCCGAACCGGTCGTTGATCGACTTGAAGCCGTCGAGGTCGCAGAAGAGGACGGCGAGGCCCTTGCTGCCGTCGTCGACGCCGCCCTCGGGCGGCGCCACGGTGTGGACGTGGTGGTCGAAGGGGCCGCCGCCCGGCACCGCCTCGAAATCGAAGCCGCCCGGCGCGCACACGGCGTGCCCGGGCGTCTCGCCCCGCCCGTCGTGCGCCCCGTACGCCGCGTCCAGCGCCTCCACGGCGCTCGCGCCCACCGCGTACGGCCGCTGGCACAGGCGAGCGGAGAGGCGGGCGCGCAGCTCGGCGCTGTTGGGGAGGCCGGTGAGCGAGTCGTGCGAGGCGCGGTGGGCGAGCTGGAGCTCGTGCCGCTTGCGCTCCTCGATGTCCTCTACATGGGTGAGCAGAAAACGGGGACCGTCGGCGGTATCGGCGACGACGGAGTTGCGCAGCGAGACCCAGACGTAGGTGCCGTCGCGGCGGCCGAGCCGCAGCTCAGCGCGTCCTCCCTCGGCCGAGGTGCGCAGCAGCAGACCGATGTCCTCGGGGTGGACGAGGTCGGCGAACGAGTAGCGGCGCATCACGGAGGCGGGCCGGCCGAGCAGCCGGCAGAGCGCGTCGTTGGTGCGCAGCAGACGTCCGTGCTGGTCACCGCCCATCTCGGCGATGGCCATGCCGGACGGCGCGTACTCGAAGGCCTGCCGGAAGCTCTCCTCGCTGGCCCGCAGCGCCTGCTGCTCGCGCTCCAGGCGGACCAGAGCGCGCTGCATATTTGCGCGAAGCCGGGCGTTGCTGATCGCAATGGCGGACTGGGAGGCGTACATCTGGAGCGCTTCGCGCCCCCACGCGCCGGGGCGCCGCCCGTTGCGCGGCTTGTCGACCGAGATGACGCCGAGGAGCTCCCGCCCGCCGCCCGACGCGTACATCGGCGCGTAGAGCCGGTCCTGGGGGTGCCACTCGTCCTCGAAGCGCGGCTCGGGCCCTTCGGTGTACCACTGCGGCACGTCGTCTTCGAGGAGCACCCAGCCCTCGGTGTGCGGGATGAACCGCAGATCGCCCCAGCCCTCGCCCATGGTGAGCCGGCGTTCCCAGGACGCACGCGAGCCGACGCGGCCCGTGATCAGAGCCTCGGCAGCGGCGTTGCCGGCAAAGGCCGCAACGACCAGATCCCCGTCAGGGCGTACGAGATTGACGCAGGCCAGCTCGTATCCGAGCCCGGCGATGACGCCGTCGGCGACGGTCTGCAGCGTGTCCGCCAGACTGCGGGCCGTGTTCAGGTCGGTGACCACCTGATGCAGCTGCCGCAGAGTCGCAAGACGGACGTACGGCTCCGACTCGGTCTCCATTGCTCGCTCTCCCCGAGACCTCGACAGCAACTCCAGGATTCTTGATCGGCGCGACTTCTCTGTAGGCGTCTGTGGGCGCTTTTCGTGCAGTGTCCCCGTCACTGAATCACAGCGAGCTGCCCACTCGGTACACAGGGTCAACAATTACTGCACTCTGTGACTCAAGTCACATGGGGTGATGAGAGGGGTGGAATCACCGCCCGCGAAGGCTGTTTGTGTTCGCTCCAGCAAACGGGCATTAATGCCGGTTTTTGGGGCCGGTGGGCGCTCGAACGGACGGTCGACTTTGCAGGAGGGTGCGGGAGTGGGGGGAACGGGTCCAGGGCGGGGCCGGGTCGACGGCGCGCACGAGGGAAGCCGGAAAGGTCGGATTCGATGGGAAATGCTCCCAGGTCCTAGGACTTCCGACGCAGCCCTAGGTCTCGATCCGCGCCTCTTCTGGTCCCAGGGGCCGATGTGCGGGGTGGACCCCGGAGACTAGCGTTCCGTACGTGTTGCAGACAGACCTTCTCCGAGCTCTTCCGTCCCTCCCGGCGCAGAACCCGCATGCTGAGGGGGTGAGCAACGACGAGTTCCGGGCCGCGATGTCCCGGCTGGCCTCCGGAGTGGTCCTGGTGACCGCCCACGACGCCGACGCCGGCCCGCGCGGCGAGGACGTCGGCATGACGGCGACGGCGTTCCTGTCCGTGTCCATCGACCCGCCCCTGGTCCTGGTGAGCGTACGCAACGGCTCCCGCATGGACGACCTGCTCGCGGAGCAGCCGCTGTGGGCGGTCTCGGTCCTGGCGGAGAGCCAGCGCCACGTCGCGGGCCGCTTCGCGATGAAGGGCCGCATCAGCGACCGCCTGCTCTTCGACGACATCCCGTACAAGCGCGGCCCGATCAGCGGCGCGCCCCTGGTGGGCGGCGCCCTGTCGACCCTGGAGTGCCGCACGGAACAACGCGTGGAGGCGGGCGACCACACGCTGGTCATCGCACGCGTGCTGGGGGTGGACCTGCCGAGCGCGGAGGGGGGGCCGCTGTCGTATTTCCGGGGCAGGTACCGGCAGTTGGGGTAGGTCCCAAGGGGGTTCAGGGGGCGGAGCCCCCGAGGCGGGGTGCAGGGGCCGCAGGCCCCGCAAGGGGTCCGGGGCGAAGCCCCGGGAAACCCCCTACTACCTCAACCCCCCACCCACCCCCGGAGGGTTTAGGGAAGGGGCGGGGAGGGGCACCTACCAGTCCCGCCCGCTGCGGCCGCGCTTCGTGTCCGCTCGGGCCTTCTTCTCGCGCAGCCGCCGCTCGTTGATCCCGCGAGGGATCTTCGTCGCGCGGCGCGGCTTCGGCGGCGGCGCGGTCGCCTCGGCGAGCAGCGCGGCCAGCCGGACGGCCGCCGTCTCCCGGTTGCGCCACTGCGACCGGTGCTCGGAGGCCCGTACGGTGACGACGCCCCCCACCAGCCGAGAGGCGAGCCGTTCCAGCGCCCGCGCCTTCCAGACCTCCGGGAACGCCTCCGTACGCGCCAGGTCGAACCGCAGCTCGACCTGCGAGTCACTGGTGTTGACGTGCTGCCCGCCGGGCCCGGAGGACCGCGAGAAACGCCACATGAGCTCGGCCTCCGGGAGGGAGACGGAGCCGCGGATGAAGTAGGGCCCGGACATGCCGTCCATGGTCTCTCGTGGACGGGGACACGTCATCCGCTTTTGCGGACGGGATCCGCGCCGCGAAAAGAACGTAAAGAAAGTAAAGCGAGTTGGAACCTCCCCCTCCCCCGCTGACGTTAAGAGGGGTGACGGTAGCTTCGGGAACGGCCGTAGCCCGCATCACGATGAAGGGGACATCCCATGGCTGTAAGCCTGTCCAAGGGCGGCAACGTCTCGCTCACCAAGGAGGCCCCGGGCCTGACCGCCGTCTCGGTGGGCCTCGGCTGGGACGTCCGCACGACCACCGGCACCGACTTCGACCTCGACGCCTCGGCGATCGCGGTGAACGCCACGGGCAAGGTCTACTCCGACGCGCACTTCGTCTTCTTCAACAACAAGTCGACGCCGGACCAGACCATCGTCCACACCGGTGACAACACCACCGGCCAGGGCGAGGGCGACGACGAGTCGATCAACGTCAACCTCGCGGGCCTCCCCGCCGACGTCGACAAGATCGTCTTCCCGGTCTCCATCTACGACGCGGAGAACCGCTCGCAGAACTTCGGCCAGGTCCGCAACGCGTACATCCGCATCGTCAACCAGGCCGGCGGCGCCGAGATCGCCCGCTACGACCTGAGCGAGGACGCCGCCACCGAGACCGCGATGGTCTTCGGCGAGCTGTACCGCAACGGCACGGAGTGGAAGTTCCGCGCGGTCGGCCAGGGCTACGCCTCGGGCCTGGTCGGCATCGCCAAGGACTTCGGCGTCAACGTCTGAGCGGCGTGACGGACGAAAGCCCCCGGCAGTTGCCGGGGGCTTTCTCAGTTTCAAAGACGCGGGACGCTTCCTAGTACGACAGGTCCTTCTGCTCTGTGATCACGCGGCCGGCGATGTACAGGTTGCCGTCGGAGTCGAGGATCCCGATGATCTTCTTCGTCGAGCCGTGGTAGGTCGTGAAGTAGACCCCGATCACGTCGCTAACCGGACACGGCTCACTTCCTGACGGACAGATTCCGGTCAAATATTTGTCGGCACACTGTCAAAAAGTAGTCATCGGCTGGCACGCTCCACCCACGCACCACACGCAGCAGCCACCGCTGCCGTACCCATCGCTGCCGTACCCACCGCAAAAACAACTGAACGGGCGCCACCACTCGCACCACCCCCCACGCACCACGGATCGAGTGAAGGAGACCCCCAGGTGAGAACTACTTTGCGTGCCGCCGCACTTGCCGCCACCGCCGCCATGGTCGTCGTCGGTGTCCAGTCCGGCGCCACCGCCGGCGCCGCCAACCGTGAGGCGGGGGCGACCGCGCTGCCGCTGAGCGTGTCGGCGCGGGCCGCCGCGTTGCAGGACGCGCAGAACGCCGCCACCGCCACCGCCCGCCAGATCGGGCTCGGCACCAAGGAAGCGCTCGTCGTCCGCGATGTCATCAAGGACGCCGACGGCACCGTCCACACCCGCTACGAGCGCACCTACGACGGCCTGCCCGTCCTCGGCGGCGACCTCGTCGTGCACGCCAAGAAGGACGGGAGCGTGAAGGGGGTCAGCAAGGCCTCCGACGCGCGGATAGCCGTCGCCACCTCCGGCGTCTCCCTCAAGGCCGCCCCCAAGAACGCCCGTAAGGTCGTCTGGGCCGCCGACAGCAAGCCCGTCCTCGCGTACGAGGCGATCATCAGGGGCACCCAGCCCGACGGCACCCCCAGCGAGCGCCATGTCATCACCGACGCCGCCACCGGCGCGCAGCTCTACGCGTACGAGGCCATCGACACCGGCACCGGGACCAGCGAGTACTCGGGCAAGGTCACGCTCGGGACGACCAAGAGCGGGTCCACGTACAGCCTGACCGACGCGGGGCGCGGCGGGCACAAGACGTACGACCTCAAGGGCGGCTCTTCCGGGACCGGCACGCTGTTCACCAAGTCCGTCGACACCTGGGGCGACGGCACGCCCGGCAACCGCGAGACCGCCGGTGTCGACGCGCACTACGGCGCCGCCGTGACCTGGGACTTCTACAAGACCGAGCTCAACCGCAACGGCATCGCGGGCAACGGCAAGGCCGCGTACTCCCGGGTCCACTACGGCAACGCGTACGTCAACGCGTTCTGGGACGACAGCTGCTTCTGCATGACGTACGGCGACGGCGCGGGCAACCGCAAGCCGCTCACCGCGCTCGACGTCGCCGGGCACGAGATGAGCCACGGCCTCACCGCCGCCACCGCCAAGCTCAACTACAGCCGCGAGTCCGGCGGTCTGAACGAGGGCACCAGCGACATCTTCGGCACCTCGGTGGAGTTCTTCGCCAACAACCCGTCCGACCCCGGTGACTACCTCATCGGCGAGAAGATCGACATCAACGGCAACGGCACGCCGCTGCGCTACATGGACAAGCCCAGCAAGGACGGCCAGTCGGCCGACTACTGGTCGTCGACCGTCGGCAACAAGGACGTCCACTACTCCTCCGGCGTCGCCAACCACTTCTTCTACCTGCTGTCCGAGGGCAGCGGCGCGAAGGTCATCAACGGCGTCAGCTACAACTCCCCGACGTACGACGGCTCCAAGGTCACCGGGATCGGCCGGACCAAGGCGTACAAGATCTGGTACAAGGCCCTGTCGACGTACATGACGTCGACGACCAACTACGCGAAGGCCCGCACCGCCACGCTGAAGGCCGCCTCCGATCTGTACGGGGCCACCAGCACCGAGTACAAGACGGTCGCGGCCACCTGGACCGCCGTCAATGTGAAGTAGCCCCGAGGGATCAACTCGCCTTGCTCTACGGGGACTTGGGCTTGCCGTCCCCGTAGAGCCAGGTGTCCCACAGGTCCGTCAGGTCGTGGCCGGACTTCTCCTCGACGTAACGGGTGAAGTCGTCGGTGGAGGCGTTCGCGTGGCGATGGTCCTTCGCCCAGCCCTGCACGATGTCGTAGAACGCATCGTCGCCGACGGCCTTGCGGATCTGGTGGATCACCATCGCGCCGCGCTGGTACACCGGTTCGTCCGAGATGTGCGCGGCCGACGGCGGCGCGGCGGGCGGGAAGGCCCAGATGTTGTCGTCGGCGCCCTTCTTGTACTGCTCGTCGAAGTGCGCCTGCGCCGACTCACCGCCGTGGTCCTCGCTCCACAGCCACTCCGCGTACGTCGCGAAGCTCTCGTTCAGCCACATGTCCCCCCACTTCTTCGGCGTGACCGAGTCGCCGAACCACTGGTGGGCGAGCTCGTGGGCCAGCGTCGGGACGTCGAGCTGGTCGACCGGTATCACCGGGCGGTTCTGGGTCTCCAGGGCGTACTCGGCGGAACCCTTGGGGGCGACGACGACGCCGGTGGAGGAGAAGGGGTACGGCCCGAAGTTCAGCTTCTCCCATTCGAGGATCTCGGGCAGTTCGGCGACGACCGCGGCGGAATCCTTCTCGGTCGCCGGGTCAACTGCCGTGTAGACGGGGATTCCTGACGGTGTCTTGGATTCCTTGATGTCGTACTTTCCGATGACGACCGTCGCCAGATACGTCGCCATCGGCTCGCCGGTGTGCCACGCGAAGGTCGTCCGCCCGTTGGCCGTCGACATCGACTTCAGCTCGCCGTTGGAGATCGCCCGCAGCCCCTGCGGCACGGTGACCTTGATGTCGTACGTGGCCTTGTCGCTCGGGTGGTTGTTGGACGGGAACCACGCCATCGAGCCGGACGGCTCGCCCAGCGCGAGGGCGCCGTCGGCGTTGCGCAGCCAGCCCTCGTGCGAGTCGTCCTGGTCGGTGAGGGTCTTGGGGGTGCCGGAGTAGCTGACGCTCGCGTTGAACTCGGCGCCCTTCTTGAGCTCGTCGGCCGGACGCAGGGTCAGTTCGTCGCCCGCGCGGTTGGCGTCCGCCCGCTTGCCGCCGACGGTCGCCGAGCCGACGTCCATCCCCGCGAAGTCGAGGTTGAAGGCGCTGAGGTTCTGGGTGGCGCGGGCGGTGAGGGTGACGGTGCCGGTGAGGTGGTTGCGGGCCGGGTCGTAGTCGAGGGCGAGGCTGTAGTGCTCGACGTCGTAGCCGCCGTTGCCCAGCTTGGGAAAGAGTTTGTCCCCCACCCCGGCCGCACCCGGCTTGCCCTCGACGCCGCCGGTGCAGCCGGTGAGGGCGAGGACGAGGGCGATGGCCGTGCTGGGGATGGCTAGCCGACGTATCGCGCTGGGGTGATCCACACGGTTGATCCTACGGGGGTGGGGGGCGGGGTGCCCTGGCCCCGGTGCCGGGGCGGTTGGGGGTTGGGGGGCGAGGGGCGGGTGCGCTCGCCCCGGAGTGGGGGGGGCGGTTGGATCCGGGGTGCGCAGGGGGCCCGAGCCCCGTGGTGGGGGCGCTGGGGATCCGGGGTGCGGGGTGCGGGGCCCGGGTGCGCGGCTGTGGGGGTCCGGGCGCGGGGAGCCCGAGCCCTGTGGTGGCCGGGGTGCGGGGTGAGCGCGCCACGGGGTGGCTGTGGTCGGGGTGTGGGGGCCGGGGTCGGGGTGGCCCCGGCCCGGGCGGGCTACTTGGTGAGGGCCGCCACGCCCGCCTTGGCGTACTTCTCGTCGAGGTCGCCGCTCGGGGCCCCGGCCACGCCGATGCCCGCGATCGGGGCGCCCTTCGCCTGGACGGGTGCGCCGCCCGCGAGGAAGAGGGTGCCGGGGATGTCCTTGAGGTTCGGGGCCTGGGCGAGGCGGCCCGCCAGGACCGAGGTGGGCGCGTTCCAGGAGACCGCCGTGTACGCCTTGCGCCCGGCCGACTCGTACGACTGCGGGCCCGCCCCGTCCCCGCGCAGGGTGACGACGGTGTTGCCGTTCCGGTCGACGACCGCGACGGAGACGCGCTGGTTGTCCTGCCGGGCCGCGTCGAGGGCGGCGTCGGCGGCCTTCATGGCGGCGTCGACGGTGAGGTGGGTGGAGGTGGTGAGGTCGCGGGGCGCGGGGTCGGCGGCCTTCGCGGGTGCGGCCGGAGCGGCAGGAGCGGCGTTGGCGCTGACCGCGCCGAAGGTTCCGGCGCCGAGGGCGGCTGCGGCGAGCGCGCCGACGAGGATCTTCTTGTTACGGCTGGTGATGCGGTTCGTGTCCATGCTTCGATCCTGGGCCCGGACCCCGCCTCACCCCGTCGGCGTACCGGCTCGTCCCCGCTCCCGTACCGGTGGACCCACCCGTCATCCGATCGGTTGATGCGAGGGTGGCCCGGCCGGGTCAGGATGGGCATGGATACGTACGTACGCGCAGGTCAGAAGCGGGAGGCGGGTGTGGGGACCAAGGACGCGGGGACGACCGCCGCCGACGAGCGGTGGCTGCCCGCCGTCATGCACGCCGCCTTCTTCCTGCTCCTCGCCGCCTCGCTCGCGCGCTTCCTGATCCGCCACCCCGGCGACCCCCGCACCCCGTGGATCGTCGCGCTCTCGGTCGTGCTGGCGGTGTTGTACGTACTGGGCCCGGCGTACGTACTGGCCTCGGCTCCGGGGTCGCGGCCGACGCCCGGGCGGTCGGTGTGGCTCGGCGTCGTCGTGGCGGTCTGGATGATCCTGGTCGTGCTCGCGCCGAGCTTCGCGTGGTGCGCGGTGCCGCTGTTCTACACGGGCCTGCGGACCCTGCCGACCCGGGCCGCGCTGGTCCTCGTAACCCTCCTGACCGCGTTCGTCGTGGCCGCGCAGCTGATGCTGGCCGACGGCTTCGACCCGAACCTCGTGTTCGCGCCGCCCGCCGTCGCGGCCGTCGCCACCGCCGTGTTCGTCCATATGCAGCGCCAGGCGGACCGCCAGCGCCTGCTCATCGACGACCTGCTGCGCACCCGGCGCGAACTGGCCGCCACCGAGCGCCGCGAGGGCACCCTCGCCGAGCGCCAGCGCCTCTCGATGGAGATCCACGACACGCTCGCCCAGGGCCTGTCCAGCCAGCAGATGCTGCTCCAGGCGTCGGACCGCGTCTGGGAGTCCGATCCGGCGGCGGCCCGCCGCCACGTCCGTACGGCCGAGTCGATCGCCGAACGCAGCCTCGCCGAGGCCCGCCGCTTCGTCCACGACCTCGCGCCCGCGGAGCTCGCGGCGGGCGGAAGCCTGCCGGAGGCGCTGCGGGCACTGGCGACGCGGGAGTCGGAGTCGGCCGGTTCCGCGGCCGGTCTTGTCGTACGACTGCACGTCGACGGAACACCCACCGCCCTCCCCGACCGCGTCGAGTCCGCGCTGCTGCGGATCGCGCAGGGGGCGCTGGCGAACGTACGCGAGCACGCCGGCGCGCAGACGGCCGCGCTCACGTTGACCTATCTGGGTGACCAGATCGTGCTGGACGTCGCCGACGACGGCCGCGGCTTCGTGGTGCCGGAGGCCGGGGGCGGCCGGGACGGGCGCGGCCACGGGCTGCCCGCGATGCGGGCGCGGGTGCGGCAGCTCGGGGGCAGCCTGACGGTGGAGTCGGCGCCGGGGGAAGGGGCGGTGCTGTCGGCGTCGATCCCGTTGTCACCGGATTCTGTTTCTGAGTCGGAGGAACGGTTGTGAACCCCGTACGGATTCGGATCCTGCTGTGCGACGACCACGCCGTCGTACGGGCCGGACTGCTCGCCCTGCTCGGCAGCGAGCCCGACATCGAGGTGGTCGGGGAGGCGGGGAGCGGCGAGGAGGCAGTGGCGGCGGCGGCCAAGGAGCGGCCGGACGTGGTCCTGATGGACCTCCAACTCGGCCCGGGCATCGACGGGGTCGAGGCGACGCGGCGGATCTCGGCGACGGGGGTGCGGGTGCTGGTACTGACCACCTACGACACGGACGCGGACATCACGCGGGCGATCGCGGCCGGGGCGACGGGGTATCTGCTGAAGGCCGAACGCCCGGAGGAGCTGTTCGCGGCGATCCGGGCGGCGGCGCAGGGACGTACGACGTTGTCGCCCCCGGTGGCGAGCCGCGTCATGGAACGCATGCGGGGCGCGGGCCGCCCCTCGCTCACCTCCCGCGAGCGCGACATCCTGGCCCAGCTGTCCCAGGGCCTCGCCAACCGCGACATCGCGCGTGCGCTGTTCATCAGCGAGGCGACGGTGAAGACGCATCTGGGCCGGATCTACGAGAAGTTGGGGGTGGACACGCGGGCGGGGGCGGTGTCGGTGGCGAAGGAGCAACGCCTGCTGCCGTAACGCCCCGGGCGGGCGGGTGTTTCGGCTGCCGACAAGATCCCTCGGAGAGTTTCGGGAAGGGGCGGGGTGGGGAATCCGCCCGCCGCAGGCGGCAACCCCCGGGGGCTCCGGAAGGGGGCCACCCCCCATCCGTGGGACCATCGACCGTGCTCGACATCGGCTACTCCCTCTCCAACCGCTTCCCCGACCCCCCACAGACCGACTACCGCCGCGCGGACGTACACGCCCTCCGCCACGACCTCTTCTGCGGCGACGTCTACCTCGCGGACACCAACGCGGACCGCGAGGTATCCACAGCCTGGGGATGGGTCCCGGTACTCGACTTCGCCTGGGCCCTGTGCGACACCGTAGAGGCACTGGACACCGACCCCCGGGGCAGCCGTTCGTCACGGCCCCAGTACGCCGAGATCGACTTCACCGAGTCCACGGACCGGATGCTGTTCGAGCGACGGTTCGGCTGGGTGGACGTCGAGGCGGACTGGATGCCCGGCGACGAGCCCCCGCTCACCTTCAGCCACCGCCTCCTGCGCCGCGAGGCCCGCGACTTCCTCCACGACGTGATCGCCGACCTCACGGACATGCACGAGGACCTGGCCGACAACCCCGCGATCTGGACCATCCAGTCCCGCTTCCCCCGCCTGACGGACTAGCCGTACGGGCGCGGCACCTCAGCCAGAACCGAGCGCGGGCCCGGGCCGACGGGCACACCGCACCCAGAACCGGGCGCGCGGCCCCAGCCCGCACACCGCGCCCAGCACCACCGCCCGGCCCCAGCCCGCACACCGCGCCCAAAGGCCACGTCACCCCACCACCCGCACCCCCACCTCCGCCGCGAACGCCGGTGCCAGGTCCACCAGCTGCGCAGGCGTGATCACCGCGCCCGCCAGGCGGTCCACGCCCCGGGCGATGTCCAGGACCGCGGCCCCCCGCAGGTCCACGTCCTTCATCCGCGTCCCCGTGAAGTCCGCCCGCCGCAGCTCGCAGCCCGCGAACGCCACCCGGTCCAGGCGCGCCATGGCGAAATCCGGCTCCGAGAGCACGCAGTTCTCGAAGACCACGTCCCGCAGCTCCGCGTCCCGCAGGTTGAGGTAGTCGATCTTGCCGCCGCGGATCAGGACCCGCTCCAGGACCGCGCCGTGCAGCTGGACCCCGCCCATGCGGACGTCGTGGAGCTCCACGTCCCGCAGGGACGCGCGGGACAGGTCGGTGCCCACACCCCGTACGCCCGAGAGCACCGAGTCGATGAGGCGCGCGCCGGCGAGCCGGGTCTCGTCCAGGACGCAGCCGTAGAAGCCGCAGTCCATGAACCGCGAACCGTTGCCCCCCTGACCCGAGAGGTCCAGGTTGCGGAACTCCAGGCCGTCGTAGTCCCCTTCCGTCTCCAGCTCCGCCGGACCGTGCGGCGCCAGCGGCGGCAGCCGCACCTCCGGTCGCCGCACCGCCGTCACTTCCCTCGCCCTTTTCGCCATGGCTCCATGCTGGACCACACCACTGACAACCGCCCCGCCCCTTACCTGCCACATTCAGCCGCCTGTCACATTCCACCTACCGTTCTCCGTCTCTAACGGTGAGTGCCCGTACAGCGACAGGAGAGCAGCATGGACCGGATCACCGTCATCGGCGGCGGCCTCGCCGGGCTCACCGCGGCCATCACCGCCGCCGAGTCCGGTGCGCGCGTGAACCTGTACGAGTCGCACCACACGCTGGGCGGACGCGCGCGTACGGCCGAGGGTCCCTACCTCACCAACGACGGTCCGCACGCCCTCTACAACGGCGGTCCGCACTGGGCCTGGCTCAAGCGGCGCGGCCTGCTCGGGCCCGTCGCCTCCGTACCGCCGCTGGAAGCCGCGCGATTCCGCTTCCACTGGGACGGCACCCTGCGCCACACTCCGCCGCTGGCCCTGCTCAAGCTGGCCCGGCAGAGTCCGGAACTCGCCCCGGTGGACCAGGACTTCGCCTCCTGGGCGGCTCAGATCGTCGGCGCCAAGGCGGCCCGCGCGGCCGCCCACTACGCCGCCGTCGCGGTCTTCCACCACGATCCGGGTTCGCTCTCCGCCGCGTTCGTCCAGGAACGGCTGCACCGGGCCGCCGCGCTGCCGCCGGAGGCGCGGTATCCGGTGGGCGGCTGGGGGGCGCTCGTGGAGAGGATGGCCACGCGCGCGTGGGAGCTGGGTGTGCAGGTGGAGACCACCGCGCGCGTGGACGCGCTTCCCGACGACCACGGCCCCGTCGTCATCGCCACCTCCCTTGAGGCCGCCCGGCGGCTGCTCGGGGACGACTCGCTGCGCTGGACGAGCGGCCGTACCGCCCTGCTCGACCTGGGGCTCACCACGCGCCGGGGCGACCCGTTCATCGTCTCCGACCTGGAGGCGCCCGGCTGGATCGAACGTTTCACCGCCCACGGCCGCACCCTCGCCCCCGCCGGACACCAGCTGATCCAGGCCCAGTTCCCGATCGCCCCGCACGAGTCGAAGGCCGACGGCGTCGCGCGCGGGGAGCGGCTGCTCGACTCCGCGTTCGCGGGCTGGCGCCAGCGGGTCACCTGGCGCCGCGACGCGCTCGCGGCCGGTCGTACGGGCGCGGTCGACCTCCCCGGTACGACCTGGCGCGACCGCCCGGCGATCGACCGGGGCCACGGCGTGTACGTCGCGGGCGACATGGTCGCGGCGCCCGGGGTGCTCTCGGAGGTGGCGTTCACGAGCGGAATCGAGGCGGCGGCACTGGCGGTGCGAAGTCTGCGCCTGACGACACTCAGGTCGGCTTGACTCCGCTTGACGTCAAGCGCACTTGAGGTCGGAGGGTAGGGCTGCCACACCCCGTAACAGGAGCAAGGAGCAGCCCCATGCACGCGATCCGCCTCCACGCCTTCGGCCCGGCCTCGAACCTCATGTACGAGAAGACGGCGGACCCCGTCCCCGGCCCCGGCCAGGTGCGGATCGCCGTAGCCGCGGCCGGGGTGCATCTGCTCGACACGGCCCTGCGCGAGGGCCTGACCGGCCCGTACCCCGCGCCCGCCACCCTGCCTACCATCCCCGGCCGCGAGGTCGCGGGCACGGTCGACGCGCTCGGCGAGGGCACCGACCCCACCTGGCTCGGCAAGCCGGTCGTCGCCCACCTCGGCATGGCACCCGGCGGCTACGCCGAACTGGCCGTCGTCGACGCCGCGCGGCTCCACGAGATCCCCCCGAACCTCGACCCCGCCGAGGCCGTCGCGATGATCGGCACGGGCCGTACGACGATGGGAATCGTCCAGTTCGCGGACCTGGGCCCGGGCTCGGTGGCCATCGTCCTGGCGGCGGCGGGCGGCATCGGCACGCTGCTGGTCCAGTACGCGAAGAACGCGGGCGCGACGGTGGTGGGCCTGGCGGGCGGTCCGGAGAAGGTGACACGCGTACGGGAGAACGGCGCGGACCTGGCGATCGACTACCTGCTCCCCAACTGGCCGGAATTGATCCGCGAGTTCCTCACGTCCGACGCCACAACGGTCTTCGACTCGGTGGGCGGCCCCACGGCCCGAGCGGCGGTGGACCTGCTGGGCCCCGGCGGCCGCCACCTGATCTACGGCTGGTCGAGCGAGGGAATCCGCGACGGCGGCCCCCTGACGTTCACGGAGGAGTACCTGACGGAGCGCGCGATCACGTCCGAGAGCGTCCTGGGCCCCGCGATGCTGTCCCGAGCAGGCGGCGACGACCCGCTCCGCACCCTGGAAACCCGGGCGCTGACGGAGGCAGCAACGGGCCGCCTCCGCCCGGCGGTCCAGCGCTACGCCCTGGCGGAGGCGGCGGAGGCGCATCGGGCGCTGGAGACTCGGGGGACTACGGGCAAGGTGGTGCTGATTCCCTGACGACCCCACGAGCTCAACTTCCGTACGCCCGTGCGCCCTTGACGCTCGCCACCCGACCCGCCACGTTCGTAGAACACCGTGGAACAGGCACACATGTGGAGGGCAGTCATGGCGCTACTGTTCATCGCCAAGGACCCGAACACCAACGGAACCCAGTGCCCGACAGCGTGGGTGGACGACGAAGCAAAGGAGATCGTGATTCAGGGCTGGAAGGCCGGGGAAGCGCTCCTTGAGCGGTGCCGTGAGACGGGTTCGATCCCCGAAACGGAAGCGGTGCTGCGGTTACCGATCCGCATGGTGGACGCTCTGAGGGAGGCATGTGATGTCGCAGACCGACTCGGAGTTCGTTGACCTTCTCGCGAACACCCGGCGTTCGGCCGTCCATCTGGAGATGCGGGACGGATACGGGATCGGCGAGGAGGCGGCGGAGTTCGAGGCCTGGCGGGCTGGCTGGCGCCCGGACCCCGACCCCGCCACCTGGTGGAACGACTTCCACACCTGGGTACGTGACGCGACCGCACGCGGCGTGGTCTTCCGCCGCGCGCGCATCGTCTCGGAACCGGTGAGCGAGTACATCGCGTACGAGCACGGCTGTACGTACCAGAACCTGGCGGCAGGGGAGTCGGTCCGCTGGCTTCCACGCCGCCAGGCATCGGACATCGCTCTTCCCGGGAACGACTTCTGGCTGTTCGACGAACGCGTCGTCATGTGGAACCACTTCACCGGAACGGGCAGTTCGGCAGGCCCGGAGCTGGACGAACGCCCCGAGGTGGCGAAGCTCTGTGCGACCGCCTTCGAGGCCGTCTGGGAGCGGGCCACACCACACGCGGACTACCGGATCTGATCGACCACTCCGACCGACCCCACCTGACGGACTCACCCACACCATGCCCGCGCCCGCATCATCCAGCGTCGAGGACGCCCGCAAGCTCGTCGCCGACCGGCTGCGGGAGATCCGCCGGGACGCGGGGCTCAAGGCCCGCCAGGTGGCGGCCAGTACGGGCTGGTACCCCTCAAAGGTGTCCCGCCTGGAGAACGCGGTCACCCCGCCCTCCGACGACGACATCCGCGCCTGGTGCCTCGCCTGCGCCGCCGAGGACCAGGCCGTAGACCTGATCGCCGCCGCCCGCTCCGCGGACAACATGTACGTGGAGTGGCGGCGGGTCCAGCGCTCGGGTCTGCGCCGGCTCCAGGAGTCGTACATCCCACTGTACGAACGGACGCGAGTGTTCCGTACGTACTGCTGCAACGTCGTCCCCGGCGTTCTCCAGACACACGCCTACGCGACGGCGTTGATGCGTTCCATCAGTCAGTTCCACGAGACGCCCGACGATGTCGCCGAGGCCGTCCAGGCCCGCCTGGACCGGTCGGCGCGCGTGGTCCGTGAGGGCGACCACCGCTTTGCCCTCGTGCTGGAGGAATCGGTCCTGCGCCACCGTGTCGGCAACGCCGAGACGATGGCCGGTCAACTGGGCTACCTGCTGGCCGCGATGGCCTTCCCATCCGTCTCCCTCGGCGTGATCCCGTTCTCCGCCGAACGCCGCATGTGGATGATCGAGACGTTCACGGTCTACGACGAGGAGCAAGCGGAAGCGGAACTGCTGACGGCCCGCGTGAACGTCACCACCCCTGCCGAGATCCGCCAGTACCTCAAGGCATTCGGCGAGTACTCGCGACTGGCCGTCTACGGGGCCGAAGCCCGAGCGCTGATCACGTCCGCCGTGGACTCGCTGGGGTGATCCACGGCGATCCGCAGTCTGCATAGAACCCCGTAGAACTTCCTTGGGCCCGACGCAGCCTCCTCCCTAGCGTGGTCCTCACCCAAAGGAGCGGGCCACCGCGCGACGCGCGGGCGACGGCTCCACGGTCTCCGACTGCAACGTGGAGATCCGGCGGCACCCTCACAGCAAAGGACGGCGCTCATGATCCCCATGGCCCAGTACAAGAACGCCCTCGCCGAAGCGGAGCACATCGCCGCCCTGCTGCGCACCGCCCTCACCCGCGCGGGCGTCACCGACTCCCAGGCCGCCCGGGTGCGCCCGCTGGTCACCAGCAGCGGGCGGGGTTACGTGGAGCTGGGCGCCCTGGGCATCGCGGACGCGCACAGGCTCCTCGATCAGCTGGTCGCCGCACCCAGCTTCCCCAGCGCCTCGTCCGCCAACCGATAAACCGTCCACTCGTCCTGCGGCCGCGCCCCCAACGACTCATAGAACGCGATCGACGGGGTGTTCCAGTTCAGGACCGACCACTCCAGGCGGCCGTAGCCGCGCTCGACGCAGATGCGGGCCAGTTCGGTCAGGAGGGCCTTGCCGTGGCCGCCGCCGCGCCGGTCGGGGCGTACGTACAGGTCCTCCAGGTAGATGCCGTGCACCCCGCGCCACGTCGAGAAGTTGAGGAACCAGAGCGCGAAGCCCGCGGGCTCGCCGTCGTCGGTCTCGGCGATGTGGGCGAAGGCCGCGGGGTGCTCGCCGAACAGGGCCTCGTGCAGTTGCTCCTCCGTCGCCTTCGCGTCGTCCAGGCACTTCTCGTACTCGGCCAGTTCGCGGACCATGGCGTGGATCACGGGGATGTCTGCGGGCGTCGCGGTGCGAATCATGGGCGTAGCGTAATCCGGGGGTCGCGGGGCGGTCGCGGGCATTCCGGTTTCCGGACAGGCAGCCGGAGGGCAGTCGGAGGGCACCCGGGAGGAGCCGGACACGGCGCCGGAGAGGGCGCTGGACACGGCACCGGAGACGGCCCCGCCCCCGGTGCCCTGCCGCCCGTCACCACCCCCGCACCATCCGCCCCAGCTCCACCTGCTCGGCCTCCAGCCCGCACTCGTCCTCGATCTCCCAGAGGCAGTTCTGCAGCACCCGGCCCAGCGTCCACGCGCGGGCCCGGGCGCGGTCCAGGTCCAGTACCTCCGTCATCGCGTCGAAGCGCCAGCGCATCTCGGCCGGGTCGAAGCGGTTGACCAGCGCGGGCAGCAGCTCGAAGCCCGGGTCGCCCGCCAGCGGTTTGGGGTCGATGGCGAGCCACGGCTCACGTTCGGCGGCGAGCACGTTCTCGTAGTGGAGGTCCCAGTGCAGCAGCCGGTCGCCCGGTTCACCGGCCACCTCCCGTACGGCCGCCGCGCAGTCCTCCAGAAGGCGCCGCTCGGCGGGGTCGCTGAGCTCGCGTACCGCCCGGGGCGTCTCCTCCAGCATCCCGGCGGCGATGTCCCCGAGGCGGCGCATCCCGGGCGGGGCCGGTGCGGACGTGAGCCGGGACAGCAGGTCCGCGATCACCACGACCGCATCCCGGGAGGCCACCGTCGTCAACTGCCGCTCGTGGTCGAGGCGTTCGAGCAGCATCGTGCCGGTGGCCTCGTCGTGGCGCAGCAGACGGGCCGCGCCCGCTCCGCCCCACGCCCGCAGCGCCACCGGCTCGCCCTCGGTCTCCTCGTCCACCAGCTGGAGCTTGAGGACCGCCGGGGTGCCGTCGTCCGCCGTCACCGGCAGCACCAGCGCGCACATCCCGTGCATCGGGCGCCCGTCCGGGCGCAGCCCCCAGCGCGCCGCGAACTCCTCCACCCGGCCGGGCAGCGCGGCCGCGAAGGCGCCGCCCTCCTCGCCGTTGAACTCCGTCAGGGTCTCGACCAGTTCTTCCGGAATGTCGATCACCCGCCCGACCCTACCCGCGTGCGTGAATCGGTCCATGAGCCGATTCCCCCGCGGCGCCCCGCGCACGGCCCCGCGCGCTGCCCTGCGCACAGCCCTGCGCCGACCCCTGCGCGCCGCCCGGCGTTACGTCCGCAGCGCCCCCGGCACGTACCTCTGGCTGGCCGTGCTGTTCGTGACCACCATCGCGCTGCATCACATGTCCCCGGAGTTCGAGCGCGACTTCCTGCGGCAGCGGTCGACCAACATCCATGAGCTGTCGACCAACCCCGTACGCGTACTGATCACCAGCGCCCTGTGGATCGACGGCGGCCACTGGCTCCCGTACGCCGTCCTGTACTCCGTCTTCCACGCCCAGGCCGAACGCTGGCTCGGCACCCGCCGCTGGCTCGTGGTCGTCGTCCTCGCGCACGTCCTGGCCACCTACATCAGCGAGGGCGCCCTGCTGTGGGCGATCCGGCACGGCATCGCCCCGCACCACGCCGTCAACACCCTTGATATCGGGGTCAGTTACGCCCTGGCCGGAGTGGAAGGCGTGCTCGTGTACCGGATCGCGGCACCCTGGCGGTATCTCTACCTCGTCGCCCTGCTCGCCTTCTACGCCGTCCCGCTCATCACCGGCCGCACCTTCACCGACCTCGGCCACTTCACCGCCGTGCTCATCGGGCTGGCCTGCTACCCCCTCGTACGAGGACGGGAGACGTGGGACCCGGCCCGCGTACTCCGGCAGATCAGGCGATCCCCGCGTCCTTGAGCACCTTCGCGAACGCGTCCGCGTCCAGGATCGCCGCGCCGTTGCCCGGCGGGCGCTTGCCGTCGATGAGGACCGTCGGGCTGGAGTTCACGCCGGACTTCTCGAACGCCTTCTCGGCCGAGGCCACCCACTCCTTGTACGTGCTCTCGCGGACCGCCTTGTCGAAGGCCGCGCCCCGCAGGCCGGGGACCTTGTCGGCGATACGCAGCAGGTTGTCGGCGGTGTAGCCGTCGGTCGCCTCGTCCTCGGGCTGGCTGGCGAAGACGGCGGCGTGGTACTCCGCGAACCTGCCCGCGTCCACCGACGCCCGCAGCGCGTTCGCGGCCCGCTCCGATCCGCCGCCGCCGAGGTTGCGGTCGAGGAAGGACGCGATCGTGTAGCGGATCTTGATCTTCCCGGCCGCGGCGAGGTCGGTGAGCGGCACCGCGCCCGAGGTCTCGAACTTCGCGCAGTACGGGCAGCGCGGGTCCTCGTACACCGTGATCGTGTGCGCGGCCTGCGGGCTGCCCACGACGATTTCCGCACCCTCCGCCTTCGCGGGCAGCTTCGCGAGCTTCGCCGCGTGCGGGGAGGTCTTCACGGCCAGTTCCCCGGCGGCCGAGGAGGAGCTGGAAGAACCCGAATCGCTGCCGCACGCCGCCGCCGAGATACCCACCGTCGCCGCCACAGCCAGCGCCAGCGCCGTCCGGCGAACCTTGCGTACCGTCGTCATACGAGCCATCTCTCCCAGCATCGAACATAAACCTCAAACCCGTTCATACTGAAGCTATGTGCCGCGCGAACGCGTCCGGCGCGCCGGAAGTCCCGACCCGCAGGGACCAAAGTCCTGCGGATTCCGTCTCTGGACACGCGTTCGTACGCGGTGTACCAACAACCCCCATGAGCACGCGCACGATCAACGGCGGTATCTCCTTCTGGTACGCGCAGGACGGCATCCCCGCCCCTCGCGAGCCCCTGACCGGCGACGCCACGGCGGACGTCGTGATCGTGGGCGGCGGGTACACGGGGCTGTGGACGGCGTACTACCTCAAGAAAGCCGTCCCGTTCCTCAACATCACCGTCCTCGAAGCCCGTTTCTGCGGCTACGGCGCCTCAGGGCGCAACGGCGGCTGGCTGTACAACGGCATCGCGGGCCGCGACCGGTACGCCAAGCTGCACGGGCACGACGCCGCCGTACGCCTCCAGCAGGCCATGAACGACACCGTCGACGAGGTCGTCCGGGTCGCCGCCGAGGAGTCGATCGACGCGGATGTCCATCGGGGCGGGGTGCTCGAAGTCGCTTATACGCCCGCCCAGTTGAGCCGCCTCAAGGCGTTCCACGCCGCCGAGCTGGAGTTCGGCGAGAAGGACCGGCTGCTGCTGGGGGCGCGCGAGACCGCCGAGCGCATACGGGTCGCCGGGGCCGTCGGCTCCGGCTGGACACCGCACGGCGCCCGCGTCCACCCCGTGAAGCTGGTCAAGGGACTGGCTGCGGCCGTCGAGGCGCTGGGCGTCACGGTGTACGAGTCGACGCCGGTGACGGAGATACGCCCCAAGCACGCCGTCACCCCATACGGCACCGTGCGCGCCCCGTACGTCCTGCGCTGCACCGAGGGGTTCACCGCGTCCCTGAAGGGCCAGCGCCGCTCCTGGCTGCCGATGAACTCGTCGATGATCGCCACCGAGCCGCTGCCGGCCGAACTGTGGGACTCCATCGGCTGGGCGGGCCGCGAGACGCTGGGCGACATGGCGCACGCGTACATGTACGCGCAGCGCACCGCCGACGACCGGATCGCGATCGGGGGGCGCGGGGTGCCGTACCGGTTCGGGTCCCGTACGGACAACGACGGGCGTACGCAGCCCGCGACGGTCGAGGCACTGCGGGAGATCCTGATCCGGTTCTTCCCGCAGTTGGCGGGGGTCGCCGTGACGCATGCGTGGTCGGGGGTGCTGGGGGTGCCGCGCGACTGGTGCGCGACGGTCACGCTGGACCGGTCGACGGGCCTTGGATGGGCGGGCGGTTACGTCGGGTCCGGCGTCGCCACGGCCAACCTCGCCGCGCGTACGTTGCGGGATCTGGTGCGCCAGGATTCCGGTCAGGGCGGCCCCACCGAGCTGACCTCGCTGCCGTGGGTCAACCACCGGGTCCGGCGGTGGGAGCCGGAGCCTTTGCGGTGGGTGGCTGTTCAGGGGATGTACGCGGCGTATCGGGGGGCGGATCGGCGGGAGTTGTCGGCGCGGTCGGCCCGTACGGACCGGGTGGCGGTTGTTGCTGATCGGGTTTCGGGGCGGCACTGAGGCGGTGCGGGCCGAGACGGGGTGCGGGCTCAGACAGGGGGCGGCGCGGCCGGGGACGGGGTGCCGCTGTGCCCACCCTCCCCCAAGCTCTTAATGAGCAGGGGGGACCCCCACGCCCCTAGCGGCACGCATGCCCACAGCGGCGGCGGAAGGAGAGGGAGCGGCACGGCTGCGCACAGCCAGGTAGACGGAACCCGCGCCCCCTACTCCACCTCTATCCCGAAGTCCCCGATCAGCGCCTCCAGGCCGCCCGTGTACCCCCGGCCCCCCAACACGAAGTCCCAGTCGTCGCCCGCTCGGCGGCGGAACGAGCCCAGGACCAGGGCCGTTTCGCCTGCGCGGCCGTCCGAGACCGGGAGGCGGTCCAGTTCCGAGCCCGACGCGTCCCGCAGCAAAATCCCCGCGTCGGTGAAGCCGGACAGGTCCGCGTCCGGGTTGACCTCGGGGTCGACGGAGGCGACCAGGACGAGGCGGTCCGCGCGTGGCGGGAGCGCGTCGAAGGCGACGCGGACCGCCGCCCGGTCCTCGACCGCGCCCGGCACCATCCGTACCGAACCCCCGGGCACCTCACGGTTGTTGAAGAACACGAAGTGGTCGTCGTCGAGCACCCGGTTCCCCGCGCACACCAGCACGCACACATCCAGCGCCACCGGCCCCGCCCACGTCATGCCCAGGACGTTGAAGTCCTCCTCGGACTCCGAAGGAGGCGGGGCCAGCGGCGTGTCCACCAGCGTCGGCGTCGGTGTCGCGGGACGCTCGCCCCGCTCCCCCAGCCGCCCCCGCAGCCCGCACTCGTGCAGCAGCTCCACCAGCTCCGCCCCCGACACCAGCGTCAGCGGCTTGCCCTGGGCGAAGGCGTACGAGCCGGGGCCGAAGCCCGAAGTCGTCACCAGGACGCCCTTGTTGGCGCCGGCGCCCTGGACCGTGCCGTACAGGTCGCGTACGGCCGTCGGCGGGACCGTGTTCCGGTAGCGCTTGACCTGGACGATGATGCGGCCGCCGCTGATCGGGTCCGCGTCCAGCGCCTCGACGTCGACGCCGCCGTCGTTCGAGCGCTGCGTGGTCACCGCCCGCATGCCCCGCGCGCGGAACAACTCCGCGACCAGGACCTCGAATTCGATCGGGTCCATCACGAACAGATCGGGCTCGTCCTCGTCGCTGCCGTGCGAGACCACGCCTGCGCCCAGCTCGCCGGGCCGGCGCACCGGACGTACGGCCGCGCGCTGGTCGGGACGGGCGGAGAGCTGCCCGTGCAACGCGTCCACCAGGCAGTCCACCGCGCTCACATGCGCCAGGTGGAGGCCCTGGAACGCGGCCCGGTCCACCATCACCGTGGCCAGGAAGATCTCGGCCCGCCGCCCGGTCGCGGGATCGACGTCGTCGACGTACCCGTTGAACGCCACCGACTCCAGTACGCCGTACTCGTCGGCCGCGAACAGGTCCCGCACCACGAGCAGCACGCTCTGGGCGAGCGTGTCCCGGTACAGCGCCCGCCGCTGCGTCGCCGGTCGCGCGGACTCCCGCTCCTCGTCCGAACTGGCCACATACCGTACGGACTTGGCCTCCGGAACGACGTCGAAGGAGGGCAGCTCCCAGTCGAGCACCAGCTGCTTCGCGCCCCGGTCGTACGAGCACGACAGCGTGCGCGGGAAACCCTCCGGCCAGCCGTCCGCCGCGTACAGGGCGGCCGAGAAGTACTCCACCACCGCGCCCGGCTCGGCCGCCCGCAGTCCGGTCACCAGCTCGTCGACGCCCTGGTTGTGACCCTGGAGCTCGGACTGCCGCGTGGCCGCCCAGGCGTCGTACTGGGCCCGGTACTCGGCCAGTTGGCGGCGCCGCTCGGTCTCCGCGAGCTGCGCCGCGTCCCAGTCCCGCTGGTACCGGGCCTGGGCCTCCTGCTGGGACTGGGCGCGGCGGTTGGCGGTCCAGCCGCCGCCCTGCGCCTGGTAGCGGGCCGGGTCCGGCATCGGGATCGGCTGCGCCAGCGCGCCCGGCGAGAACGGCTCGATGCTCTGCTGCGTGCGCCGCAGCGAGCCGGTGGAGAACGGCGGCGCGGCGCAGCCCGCCGCGAGCAGGCCCGTCAGCGCCTCGACCTGCGCGTCCAGTTCCTGGGTGCGCAGCCTCGCGTCCGCCTCCCGGCTCTGGCGGTAGGCCGCCTGCTGTTCGCGGGTGGCGCGCGCGGCGTCCCGCTCCTGTGCCCGCTGCTCGCGTTCGCGCTGCCGCTGCTGCTGTACCGACGCCCGGCGCTGGGCCTCCTGCTGGCGCTGCTGCTGCCGCTGCGCCTCGGCCCAGACCCCGATCAGCCCGCTGGAACGACGACTCATACCCCTGTGGCCCCCTCTGACCCCTCTGCCCCGCCCGGCACACCCGCACCACGGCCCCGGAAAAACAATTGTCCCGGACCATGATCGGTCCGGGACAGGGTGGTGCGGTGTGGTGCGATGGAGCCGCCTGTCGGAATCGAACCGACGACCTCAAGATTACAAGTCAAGCGCTCTAGCCAACTGAGCTAAGGCGGCATCGCGCGCGTTCGTCCCACCGGAGACTCCCACCGGAACGGCCCGCGTACGAAGGGCTCCCTCACTCTACACAGAGCCCGATTCGGCGCTCCACGGAGTTCGGTCCGCCGGGTCCCGTCGAGATCCCGTTCCTCCGACTGCTGACAGAGCGGACATCTGCGGGTAGCGTCTCGTCCCAGTCCACCCAGGTGGACTACACCACTTCTCCCTCTACTCGGATCGTCCGGCACGTTCCTGCCGGTGAAGGGACAGGTCTCCCATGGCCACTGTCACGTTCGACAAGGCGACGCGGATCTACCCGGGCTCCACCAAGCCCGCGGTCGACGGCCTCGACATCGAGATCGAGGACGGCGAGTTCCTCGTCCTCGTCGGCCCCTCGGGCTGCGGAAAGTCCACCTCCCTGCGGATGCTCGCGGGCCTGGAGGACGTCAACGGCGGCGCCATCCGCATCGGTGAGCGCGACGTCACGCACCTCCCCCCGAAGGACCGGGACATCGCGATGGTGTTCCAGAACTACGCGCTGTACCCGCACATGAGCGTCGCCGACAACATGGGCTTCGCGCTCAAGATCGCGGGCGTCAACAAGGCGGAGATCCGCAAGAAGGTCGAGGAGGCGGCGAAGATCCTCGACCTCACCGACTACCTGGACCGCAAGCCCAAGGCGCTCTCCGGCGGTCAGCGCCAGCGCGTCGCGATGGGCCGCGCGATCGTCCGCGAGCCGCAGGTCTTCCTCATGGACGAGCCGCTCTCCAACCTCGACGCCAAGCTCCGCGTCTCCACCCGTACGCAGATCGCCTCGCTCCAGCGGCGCCTGGGCATCACCACGGTGTACGTCACCCATGACCAGGTCGAGGCCATGACCATGGGCGACCGCGTGGCCGTGCTCAAGGACGGCCTGCTCCAGCAGGTGGACTCGCCGCGCAACATGTACGACCGCCCGGCCAACCTCTTCGTCGCCGGCTTCATCGGCTCCCCCGCCATGAACCTGGTCGAGGTCCCGATCACCGACGGCGGCGTGAAGTTCGGCAACAGCGTGGTGCCGGTGAGCCGCGAGGCGCTGTCCGCGGCCGCCGACAAGGGCGACCGCACGGTGACGGTCGGCGTGCGTCCCGAGCACTTCGACATCGTCGAGCACAACGGCGGCGTGGCCAAGTCCCTCACCAAGGACTCGGAGGAAGCCCCGGCCGGTCTCGCCGTGACCGTGAACGTGGTCGAGGAGCTCGGCGCCGACGGTTACGTCTACGGCACCGCCGAGGTCGGCGGCGAGCAGAAGGACCTCGTGGTCCGCGTGAACGGCCGATCGGTCCCGGAGAAGGGCACCCAGCTCCACGTCGTCCCGCGCCCGGGCGAGACCCACGTCTTCTCGACGTCCACGGGCGAGCGCCTCAGCGACTGACGCCTGAGCGTCTGGCGCCTCAACGACTGACGTACGGCGGCACGTCAGCGGGCCCCGCACCCACCTACCTGGGTGCGGGGCCCTCCATCTGCGGGGGATCCGGCCGGAGCGTGTCGACAAATACCCCGGCACAACGGCCATTTCGAACTCTGTTCGTCAACACCGGATTCGAAACGCCGCCTCGAACCATCCCCCGACCGGGTGACTAAATGTCGCCAAATCATTACTCCCCGCTACGCTCGCCTCCGTGACGCACACAGCCCGCCGAATCGGCCGCACCCTAGCTCTCGTCCTGCCCGTCGTCCTGGTCCTGTCCGGGACGCTCGCGGTCACCCGGGTCAACTGGGCCGGGACCAGCGACTCGCAGCTGCTGACCGCCTCCGCCGAGGACGTCTCCGTACGCGCGAAGTCCCGTGCCCCGCAGGACGTCCTGCGCGACGCGCTCCTCGTGGAGCTCCAGGAGAAGGACCCCGCCACCGCCCTCACCCACCTCCAGCGCGAGGTCGAGCGCCGCCCGTCGCTCGCCAAGCACTGCATGTCGATCGCGCGGGCGCTCGGCCGGGCCGCCGTGGAGCAGTACGGCCCCGCCAAGGCCCAGTCGTACTCGCGGCCCGTCTGCGACACGTCGTTCGCCTCGGGCGTGGCCCAGGAGTCCTGAGCGGCCGTCCCAGCCGTACCGCACACGGTTCACGGCATAGGGTTCACGGCATGACTGCGAGCACGACTTCGACCTTCCCGACGCAGGCCGTGGTCCTGGCGGGCGGCCAGGGCTCACGACTGCGTCCGTACACCGACGACCGCCCCAAGCCGATGGTCGAGATCCCCGGGACGGGGACCCCGATCATCGGCCATCAGCTTGCCTGGCTGGCCGCGGAGGGCGTCACCGACGCCGTGATCTCCTGCGGCCATCTCGCCGGTGTGCTCCAGGAGTGGCTGTCCTCGGCGGATCTGCCGCTGCGCGTCACGACCGTGGTCGAGGGGGAGCCCCTGGGGCGCGGTGGCGGCCTCAAGTACGCGGCCGCGCGTCTGCCGCACCCCGACCGGCCCTGGTACGCCACCAACGGTGACATCTGGACGCGCTTCTCCCTGCGGGAGATGGCCGCGTTCCACGGCGAGCGGGACGCCACCGCGACGCTCGCCCTGGCCCGGCCGCGGATTCCGTGGGGCGCGGTCGAGACCGACGCGTTCGGTCACATCACGGACTTCATCGAGTCGCCGCCGTCGCCGTATCTGATCAACGCGGGTGTGTACGTGTTCTCGGCGGCCTTCACCGACCTGCTCCCCGACCGTGGCGACCACGAGCGCACCACGTTCCCCCGCCTGGCCCGCGAGCGCCGCCTGGCCGGCTATCCGCTGCCGCACGGGGCGTACTGGCGGGCGATCGATACGGCGAAGGATCTGACGGAGGCGGCGAAGGAACTGTCGTCCCAACGGAGTTGACCCCCACCCCACCCCACCCCACCCCACCCCACCCCTTCCCTAAACCCTCCGGGGGTGGGTGGGTGGGGGTAAGGGTGGTCTCCCGGGGGCTGCGCCCCCGGACCCCCGTTTGTCCGCAGATCGTGCTGGGTTGCTCGCGCAGTTCCCCGCGCCCCTTAAAGGGCCCTGCGGGCCCATCTAGGAGGGCCCGCAGGGCCCTCTCTTAGGGGCCGCGGGGAACTGCGCGACAAGCCCCCACCGGCGGTCAGCCGACAACCCGGCCGCTCGCCCAGAGCTTTCGGGAAGGGGCGGGGTGGGGAGGACCGGGCGTCAGCCCAGCAGGCCTCCGATCGGGTTCCGGTTACCGCCCGACGTGCCCGACGACGACGGGGACGAACCCGTCGAGCCCGAGGACGTCGGGCCCGCCGAGGTCGTCGACGGGGCCGCCGGGGACGTGTGGTGCGACGTCGACGGCCTGCGGCCCACCGTGCCCTGCGTCTGGGACGGCACACTCCCCACCGTCCCGGAGTCATGAACCGTCGCCTTCGACGTTCCAGGACGCTTCGAGGGGTGAGGAGACGCCGAGCCGCTCACCGACGGCCGGGGCGACGCATGCCGTACCGGCTTCGCCGACGGCTCCGGCGCCAACGGCGTACCCGGCAGGTAGTTGGTGGGGTCGGAGTTGGGACCGGGGACCGTCACCATCTCGGTGGAACGGACCGCCCCGCCAAGCAGCGAGCCGATCAGCAGCGTCAGGCCGACCACGACCGTCGCCATCACGGTCCCGCGCCGCAGCACCCGCCGCCGCAGCTCCCACAGCGTGGAACGCGGACCGAGCCGCCGCCACGCCTCGCCCGCGAGCCGCGCGTCCAGCGAGTACACCGGCGCGCCCGCCGCGATCAGCGGCGACCAGGCGGCCAGGTAGATGAAGTCCGGCGCGTCGTACGCCGGAACCGTCTGCCAGCTCACCGTCACCAGCAGCACCGCCGACAGCAGCGCCCCGAACACCGCCGCGACCCGCTGCCACAGCCCCAGCATGGTCAGCACGCCCACCACGATCTGGAGGAAGGCGACCGAAAGACCCGCCCCGACCGGATGCTGGAGCGCGAAGGCGCGCAGCGGCTCGGCAAGGGCCCAAGGATGCAGCGAATTCAGCCACTTCATCATCGAGCCGCGCTCGCCGCCGTCGAAGTAGACGGGGTCGCAGAGCTTGCCCATCCCCGCGTACACGGAGATGAAGCCGAGGAAGACGCGCAGCGGGAGCAGGACCACGCCGAGGTTCATCCGGCGGCCCGGGTAGTACGCGTGCCGCACCGGGTCCGCGCCGTGCCGCTGGCCGCGCGCGGCGCCCTCGGTCTCGTCGTCGCCGGGCTCGTAGAGGTCGAACTCGTCGTCCCCGTACGGCTGTTGGCCGTACGAAGGCGTCCGTACCGCCTGGAGCAGGGCCGTCTCGGCCACGCCCGCGTCGCCCAGCGGCGCGCGCGGGGCGACGACGACCGGCGTCGGCATGGTGTCGTCGATGCGCGGGATCGTCTGGGTCGCGCCCGCGTCGAACGCGCCCGGCCCGTCCAGGCCCCGGACCGCCTGGAGCAGCCCGGTCGCCCCGGGCGCCGCCCGGCCGCTCCACACCACCGGCGCCCGGCGGCGCCCGGCACCGGCGGTCGGCATCCTCGCCGGGTCCGCGAGCGTCCGCCTGGGCATGGACTTCGGGGCGAAGTGCACTCGGAAGCTGGCGTGGTTGACGATGACCTGCGCGGGGTCGGCGTCCACCTTGACCATACTCAGGGCAGGCTGATCGTCGAACCCGGGCCGGGGCGTTCTGGTGTCCACACTCATCTAACCGAGTGATGGAGGTTTAGGACACTGCCTTGACGGGGGCGATCTGTCCGAGGCCCGTCAAGATCATGTACGCCGGACGGCCGTCGGCCCTATGGAGCAGCGATTGCGTCCACGCGCGCGTGGACCGCGGGGGTGCCTACGCGCGCGCACGCGTAGGCACCCGGCACATCAGCCCTTGCGGCGCCGCGCCGCCTCGTACAGCACGATGCCCGCCGCGACACCGGCGTTCAGCGACTCCGCGCCGCCCGGCATCGAGATCCGCACCCGGTAGTCGCAGGTCTCGCCGACCAGGCGGCCCAGGCCCTTGCCCTCGCTGCCGATGACGATGACGACGGGGCCGCCGAGCGCCTCCAGGGACTCGACCGTGTGCTCGCCGTCGGCCGCCAGGCCCACGACCGTGACACCGGCCTTCTTGTAGTCCTCCAGGGCGCGCGTCAGGTTGGTGACGCGCGAGACCGGCGTACGGGCGGCGGTGCCCGCCGAGGACTTCCAGGCGCCCGCCGTCATCCCGGCCGCGCGCCGCTCCGGCACGACCACGCCGTGGCCGCCGAAGGCGGAGGTGGAGCGGACGATCGCGCCGAGGTTGCGCGGGTCGGTCACCCCGTCGAGCGCCACGATCAGCGGCTGGTCGTGGTTGTCGTACGCGGCCTCCAGGAGGTCCGTCGGGTGCGCGTACTCGTACGGCGGGACCTGGAGGACGAGACCCTGGTGGTTCAGGCCGTTCGTCATCCGGTCGAGTTCGAGGCGCGGGGCCTCCATCAGGTTGATGTTGCCGCGCTCGCCCGCGAGCTTGAGGACGTCGCGGACGCGCTCGTCGTTGTCGATGTACTGCTGCACGTAGAGCGTGATCGCCGGGACGCCGTCGCGCAGCGCCTCGAAGACCGGGTTGCGGCCGACGACCATCTCGGACGTGCCCTTGACGCCGCCGCGGCGCGGGGCCGGACGGCGGTTCGCGGCCTGCTTGGCCTTGGCGGTGGCGATGCGGTTCTTCTTGTGCTTCTTGCGGTCCTCGGCCTTGGGCGTGGGGCCCTTGCCCTCCAGGCCACGGCGTCGCTGGCCACCGCTGCCGACCGTAGCGCCCTTCTTGTTGGACGTGCGGCGGTTCCTGCGCTGGCTGTTCCCGGCCATGACCTACCTGTTTCCGTGATTCTGCGACCTACGGGGCGTCGTTTCGTCCGTGGGTCCTGCGTACGTACGTATATGAAGTGTGCCGCCCAGTCGCCCGGGCGGCACATCGCGCTTCCCCGTCAGCGGGGCCCGAGGGTCCAGCGGGGGCCGCTGGGGCTGTCCTCGATGACCAGGCCGGACTGGGTCAGCTGGTCGCGGATGGCGTCCGCGGTGGCCCAGTCCTTGCGGGCTCGGGCCGCCTCGCGCTGTTCGAGCACCAGGCGTACGAGCGTGTCGACGGCCCCGTGCAGATCCTCGCCGCGGTCGGCCTCGCCCGCCCAGTGCGGGTCCAGCGGGTCCAGACCGAGGACCCCGAGCATCGCCCGGACCTCGGCCAGGCGGGCGATCGCCGCCTCCTTGTCGTCGGCGGCGAGCGCGCTGTTGCCCTGGCGGACCGTCGTGTGGATGATCGCGAGCGCCTGCGGGACACCGAGGTCGTCGTCCATGGCCTCGGCGAACGCGGGCGGCACCTCGGCGGCCGGCTCCACCGCTCCCCCGGCCTTCTCGACGACCCGCTGGATGAAGCCCTCGATCCGCGCGAACGCCGACTCGGCCTCGCGCAGCGCTTCCTCGCTGTACTCGATCATCGAGCGGTAGTGCGGGGTGCCGAGGTAGTAGCGGAGCACGATGGGCCGCCACACCTTGGTCATCTCCGAGACCAGGACCGAGTTGCCGAGCGACTTCGACATCTTCTCGCCGCTCATGGTCACCCAGGCGTTGTGCACCCAGTACGCGGCGAACGCGTCGCCGAACGCCTTGGCCTGCGCGATCTCGTTCTCGTGGTGCGGGAAGATCAGGTCGAGCCCGCCGCCGTGGATGTCGAAGGCGCTGCCCAGGTACTTGTGGGCCATCGCCGAGCACTCCAGGTGCCAGCCGGGACGGCCGCGTCCCCAGGGCGTCTCCCAGTCGGGCTCGCCCGGCTTGGTGGCCTTCCACATGGCGAAGTCGCGCGGGTCGCGCTTGCCGGTGATGCCGTCCTCGGCGGGCTGGCGCAGATCGTCGATGTCCTGGTTGGACAGCGCCAGGTAGTCGGGGAAGGAGCGCACGTCGAAGTAGACGCTGCCGTCCGCCTCGTACGCGTGACCGCGCTCGATCAGCGTGCGCATCATCTCGATCATCTCGGGCACATGCCCGGTCGCCCGCGGTTCGTACGTGGGCGGCAGGCAACCCAGCGCGTTGTAGCCGTCGTTGAAGGCGCGCTCGTTGTCGTAGCCGATCGACCACCAAGGGCGGCCCTGCTCGGCCGACTTCGCGATGATCTTGTCGTCGATGTCAGTGACGTTGCGGATGAACGTGACGTCGTAACCGCGGTATTGGAACCAGCGGCGCATGATGTCGAAGTTCAGGTAGGACCGGACATGTCCGATGTGCGGTGCGGCCTGCACGGTCGCGCCACAGAGGTAGATCGAGACACAGCCCGGCGTGAGCGGGGTGAAGTCGCGGATCTGCCGGGCGCTGGTGTCGTACAGGCGAATAGTCACGAGTCCAGGGTAGTGGCCCCGTAGCAGTGCCCCGCGACCCTTGAGGCGCGGGGCACCGAAGTGTGACAGAAGCTTTTCCGGAAGCTTTTCCGCAGGTGGTGGCGGGCCTGTACGCGCGGGTCTTTCGGGCGCGTACAGAATGGGACTTACGGGACTTTTCGGCCCGCCGGCCGGAATGCCTTCATCCGGTCCGGTACACCAGCGCCGTCGCGATCGCCGCGAGGCCGTCGCCGCGGCCGGGGAAGCCCAGGCCGTCGGTGGTGGCGCCGGAGACCGAGACGGGCGCGCCGACCGCGTCCGAGAGCACCTTCTGCGCCTCGTCGCGCCGCTTGCCGATCTTCGGCCGGGGGCCGACGACCTGCACGGCCACGTTGCCGATGCCGAAGCCCGCCTCCCGCACGATCCGGGCGGCCTCGGTGAGCAGCGTGACGCCGGAGGCGCCGGACCACTCGGGGCGGTCGGTGCCGAAGTGGGCGCCGAGGTCGCCGAGGCCCGCCGCCGAGAACAGCGCGTTGCAGGCGGCGTGGGAGACGACGTCGGCGTCGGAGTGGCCCGCGAGGCCCGGGCCCTCGCCCTCCCAGAGCAGCCCCGCGCACCACAGCTCGCGGCCCTCCTCGAAGGCGTGGATGTCGGTGCCGATGCCGACCTGCGGCAGCATCACCTTCGGGCTGCCGCCCGGGGCGGGGGCCACAGGGGCCCCAGAGGACTCAGAAGCCATCGTTGGCCCTCCTGCGGGCGAGGACGGCCTCCGCGAGGACCAGGTCCAGCGGGCGGGTCACCTTGAACGCCTCCTCGTGGCCGGGCACGGCCACGACCTGAAGGCCCAGCTGCTCGACCATGGACGCGTCGTCGGTGACGTTGTCGGTGACGCTCTCGTGGGCGCGGACCAGCGTGGCGCGGTCGAAACCCTGCGGGGTCTGCACCGCGCGCAGCCGGGAGCGGTCGGGCGTGGCGAGCACCGGCTCGGGCGCGCCGTCCTCGCTCGGCTCGACCTGCTTGACCGTGTCGGCGAGCGGCAGCGCGGGGACGACGGCCGGGGCCCCGTCCCGTACGGCCTCGATCACCGCGTCGACGGTGTCGACCGGCACCAGCGGGCGGGCCGCGTCGTGCACGAGCACCACGTCGATGCCGGGCGGCAGCGCGTCCAGGCCGAGCTTGACGGACTCCTGGCGGGACTCGCCGCCGGGCACCACGAGGAAGTCGGTGCGGTCCGGCAGCGCGTGCTCGGCCAGCAGGTTCTTCACCTCGGTGGCGCCGTCCGGCGGGGCCACGACGACGACGAGCGAGACCGCGCGGGAGGCGGCCATCGCCCGGACGGCGTGGATGAGCATGGGAGTGCCGTTCAGCGCGCGGAGCGCCTTGGGGGCGCCCGGGCCGAGCCGCACGCCGCGGCCGGCCGCGGGAATCACCGCGGCGGTGCGGAAAACGCGCGTTTCCTCAGACAAGGTTTGTGTCCTCCGGCGACATGGGTATGGCCTGGGGGTACCCCCGGCCGGTGGCTGGGGGAGTGCCGGGCGCAACGCCCTGACCGGCCCCTTCCGTGACGACCGGTCGAGCAAGCGGCCCGGGCCCGGCCCGCCGTCGTACGAGGCGGGCCGAGTACGGGGGCGGTACGGTACGTAGCACTACGTACGTACGAATATGTCCGAACATGCCGCAGCGCCCGGCGACACAGCAGCATGATCACTGCTGGTCAGCGGGCACCGCGGCAATGCGGGTCCTCCAGGGGCGGCGCCCCCGGGTTCCCGGTGTCAGGACGCGAGAACCTCGTCGAGGAGGGCCTCGGCCTTGTCTTCGTTGGTGTTCTCAGCGAGTGCGAGCTCGCTCACCAGGATCTGGCGCGCCTTGGCGAGCATGCGCTTCTCACCTGCGGAGAGTCCGCGCTCGCGCTCGCGACGCCACAGGTCGCGCACCACTTCGGCGACCTTGATGACATCGCCGGAGGCGAGCTTTTCGAGATTTGCCTTGTAGCGACGGGACCAGTTGGTGGGCTCCTCCGCGTACGGTGCGCGAAGCACCTCGAAGACCCGGTCCAGCCCGTCCTGACCGACCACATCGCGCACGCCTACGAACTCCGCATTGTCCGCGGGTACGCGCACCGTCAAGTCGCCCTGGGCGACCTTGAGCACCAAGTAGGTCTTGTCCACGCCTTTGATCTGGCGAGTTTCGATGGCCTCGATCAGCGCGGCCCCGTGATGGGGATAGACCACGGTGTCGCCAACCTTGAACGTCATGTGACAGGTACCCCTTCCGTGGCTATCCAGGGTAACACGAGAACAGCGTGTTCTGAATGGCGTTTTCGCAGGTCAGGGCATATCTCGGGGCTTGACAACAGCAACACGAACGTGCTGCGGAGGGTTCACGGGAGGGGGTATCCGCAGGTCGGAGCCGCTGTTCGGGGCAAGGGAAACATGCCCGACGCACGCTCCGCAACCCCCTTCCGCAGGGCCGAACGTCCCGTTTTGTCGGCTTCCAAGCGGTGAACTTCCACTGCTCCGTTCGACAACCGCTCACTCGTTCGGGTGCTCCCGCGATTTTTTCGTGAATTGATCACTCGATGCCGGACGGAGAGTTCCCGGGCGCTTCCCGGGAACCTCCCAGGAACTCCCGGGACGTTTTCGGTAAGGAATGCGTGGCGGTCCGGAGAATTGATCACCGGGGATATGTGAACGGCGTAAGGAAACGGGGAGATCAGGAAGGGTGCGGCAGCCTTGCGGCACGGCCGGGGGCGCTCGCGGCGGGATGATCGTCGCCGTGATCGACAACCCGGTGCGCGGTCGGGTGCGGCGGACCGGACCTCAGGGGCGGGTCGGGTGCGGGGGCGGCGGGGCGGCTCGGTAACCTAAGCCAGCTGACACATGCTTAGCCGTCCTTTAGATGTCCTTACGTCCAAGGAGTTGCCGCCGCCGTGAGCCGCAGCCTTCGACGCGGCGCCCTCGCCGCCTCTGCCATCGCGTTCTCGCTCGCCTCTGTCGCCGCCTGCTCGGCGGGCAACGACGCGCAGACGCTCGAAGTGAAGCCGGACAACGCCGCCGTCAAGGTCGGCGACATCAAGATCCAGAACGCGACCGTCCTGACCCAGCCGAAGGCCGACGCCGCCGGTCCCGCCGTCATCACGGCGACGATCTTCAACAACGGCGACAAGGCGCAGACGCTCGACGCGGTCAAGCTGTCGGCGTCGGGCGCCGCGGTGAAGCTGTCCCCCGCCAAGGGCCAGAGCGCGCTCACCGTCCCCGCGCACGGCTCGCTGCTCATCGGCGGCAAGGACAACGCCTCCGCCGTGATCGAGAACGGCAAGGAGGCCGCCAGGAACGGCGACGCCCAGCCGGTCACCTTCCAGCTGAGCACCGCCGGCGAGGTGACCCTGCGCGCCTACGTGATCCCGGCGACGAGCTACTTCCAGGGCTACGGCCCGAGCGAGCTCCCCAAGCCCGCGGCCACGCCGGGCGCCCCGGGCGCCACCACGACCCCGGGCGCCACCGAGAGCGGCAAGCCGGAGGGCGGCAAGCCGTCGGGCAAGCCGTCCGGCACCCCGTCCAAGGGCGGCAAGCCCTCGGGCACCCCGACCACGGGCGCGGGTCACTGACGTACACGTACGCATGAGGAGGGGCCCCGGACTTCGGTCCGGGGCCCCTCCTCATATGCGGCCCGTGATGACGGCCTCGCGCGTGTTTGCAGCTTCGCGCGCGTGGCGCGTGTTTACGGCTCGAACTTGTAGCCCAGACCCCGCACCGTCACCAGGTACCGCGGCGCACCGGGGTCCGGCTCGATCTTGGCGCGCAGGCGCTTGACGTGGACGTCGAGGGTCTTGGTGTCGCCGACGTAGTCCGCGCCCCAGACTCTGTCGATCAGCTGCATACGGGTCAGCACGCGGCCCGCGTTGCGCAGCAGCATCTCCAGGAGGTCGAACTCCTTCAGCGGCAGGTCGACCTTGCCGCCGGAGACCGTGACCACGTGCCGGTCCACGTCCATCCGGACCGGGCCGGCCTCCAGCGCCGCCGGGGTGACCTCCTCCGGCTCGCCGCGCCGGCGCAGCACCGCGCGGATGCGGGCGACGAGCTCACGGGACGAGAAGGGCTTGGTGACGTAGTCGTCGGCTCCTATTTCGAGGCCCACGACCTTGTCGATCTCGCTGTCCTTGGCGGTCACCATGATCACCGGGACGTTGGAGCGGCCGCGCAGTTGGCGGCAGACCTCCGTGCCGGGCAGCCCCGGCAGCATCAGGTCGAGCAGGACGAGGTCGGCGCCGTTGCGCTCGAACTCGTCCAGCCCGTCGGGCCCGGTGGCCGCCACGGCGACCTCGAAACCCTCTTTGCGGAGCATGTAGGACAGGGCGTCGCTGAACGATTCCTCGTCCTCGACGACGAGCACTCGGGTCACGGAAGGACCTCCGGGGCAGGGAGCACAGTGTGGGAGTCGTGCGCGGCAGGGGGGAAGGTGTCGTACGGCTCGTCGACGGCGTCGTCGTCCGGGCCTGCGGTGTCGGCGGAGGGAGCGGCGCGGTCACGGACCGCGCCGGCCTCCGGGAGCCTCAGGGTGAAGGTGGAGCCCTGTCCCTCGGAGCTCCACACGGTGACCTCCCCGCCGTGCGAGGCGGCCACGTGTTTGACGATGGCCAGGCCCAGGCCCGTACCACCGGTGGCACGGGAGCGGGCCGGGTCGACGCGGTAGAAGCGCTCGAAGACGCGCTCCCGGTCCTTCTCCGAGATGCCTATGCCCTGGTCGGTCACGGCTATCTCGATCAGGTCCCCGCCGGGCGCGGCCACGCGGCGGCCCGCGATGCCGACCCGCGTCCTGGCCGGGGAGTAGTTGACCGCGTTCTCGACGAGGTTGCCGAGGGCGGCGGCGAGCTGGCCGCGGTTGCCCCAGACGTACAGGTCGGCGGTGCCGCCCGCGGCCATGGTGATCTGCTTGGTGGACGCGGGGTGGCGGGAGCGGTCGATGGCCTCGGCGACCAGCTCGTCGACCCGGACCGGCTCGGCGTCCTCCAGCGGGTCGTCGTTCTGCACCCGGGACAGGTCGATGAGCTCCTGGACCAGGTTGGTCAGCCGGTTCGCCTCGATCTGCATGCGGCCCGCGAAGCGGGTGATCGCCTCGGGGTCGTCCGAGGCGTCCATGACGGCCTCGGAGAGCAGGGAGAGCGCGCCGACCGGCGTCTTGAGCTCATGGCTGACGTTGGCGACGAAGTCGCGCCGGACCGCTTCTATGCGGCGGGCCTCGGTGAGGTCCTCGACCAGGAGCAGTACGAGCCGCGAGCCGAGCGGCGCCACGCGCGCGGAGACCGCCAGCGCCTCGCCCCGGCCGGTGCCCCGGCGGGGCAGGTCCAGCTCGACCTGGCGTATCTCGCCGTCCCGGCGGGTGTCCCGGGCCATGTGGAGCATCGGCTCCACCGCCAGCTTTCCGCCCCTGACCAGCCCCAGCGCGTACGCGGCGGAGCTGGCCTTGACGACCGAGTCGCTCTCGTCGAGCACCACCGCCGAGGAGCGGAGCACCGACAGCACGGTGTCCACGCCGGGCGGTAGCACCGCGTCCGTGTGCAGGGAGGTCCGGGTGGGCCGCGCCTGGTCGCGCTCGCTCCAGCGGAACGCCAGCATGGCGATGACGCCGGTGCACAACCCGGCGATCGCTGCCGCTGCGGCGACCGCCGCGTTCACGTCCATGCATCCAGGTTATGCGGCCGCACTGACACTCTCCCAGCCATCCGGGTGCCTGCTCGAACGTTCGTCGCCCAGAGTTCACCATGGTGATAGTGCCGGTTCACTTGGTGTGGCCGAATCGGACGCGTAACCCACGGAACGTGGGAGCGTGGGGGTCACAGCCGCCCCCGGCCCCCCCGGAGTCGTCGAAAGAAGGGCACACCCATGCGGGACGCGTACCACGAGGAACTTGACTCGATCGGCGAGGGCCTGGTCGAGATGGCCCGCCTTGTCGGGTCGGCGATCGGGCGCGCCACGACGGCCATGCTCGACGCCGACCTCAAGCTCGCCGAGAGCGTGATCGCCGCCGACCAGAAGGTCGACGATCTCCAGCACGACCTGGAGGCCCGGGCGATAGCCCTGCTGGCCCGCCAGCAGCCGGTCGCCACGGATCTGCGGATCGTGGTCACCTCGCTGCGGATGAGCGCCGACCTGGAGCGCTCGGGCGACCTGGCCCAGCACGTGGCCAAGCTGACCCGCCTTCGCTACCCGGAGCGCGCGGTCCCGCGCGACCTGCACGCCACCATCCTGGAGATGGGCCAGCTCGCCCAGCGCCTGATGGCGAAGGCCGCCGAGGTGATCATCACCAAGGACGTCGACCTGGCGCTCCAGCTGGAGCAGGACGACGACGAGATGGACCTCCTGCACCGCACGCTCTTCCAGCACCTGATGGACGACCGCTGGAAGCACGGCATCGAGACGGCGGTCGACGTCACCCTCCTCGGCCGCTACTACGAGCGCTTCGCCGACCACGCGGTATCGGTCGCCAAGCGCGTCGTGTACCTGGTGACCGGCGAGCACGCGGACGAGCTCCAGCCCCCGGTGCAGGTCGAGGGCGCGTAGCCAAGGGCTGTACAGGGCGCACGGCGGGTCGCGTGACAGGGGGCGCATCGAGTCGCACCAGGGCACGCATTGCCCCCACTGCGCGAATGCGCCGTTGATGCGCCCTTGGGCGCGGGCATGAACAGGGTTGAGTCTTCGAATACCGGTAAGGCACGCCTACCCCCGGGAGGGACCATGCCCGTTTCCCCCACCATCCAGCCCGCCCCCAGCAGCGGCTGCCAGTGCGGCCCCGGCTGCTCCTGCGGCTGTCAGTCCGGCGGCTCCTGCCAGTGCGGCGGCTCCTGCGGCTGATCCCACGGCCGCCAACCGCCTGACGCGCTAGGAGAAAGGCCCCCGCCCACAAAGGACGGGGGCCTTTCTCTTACGTACGTAGTACGTAGGGAGCCGTAAGGCGGGTGCCGCTACTTCTTGCCCTGGTTCTTGACCGCCTCGATCGCCGCCGCTGCCGCGTCCGGGTCGAGGTAGGTGCCGCCGGGGTTGACCGGCTTGAAGTCGGCGTCGAGCTCGTAGACGAGCGGGATGCCGGTCGGGATGTTCAGGCTCGCGATGTCCGCGTCCGAGATGCCGTCCAGGTGCTTGACCAGGGCGCGCAGCGAGTTGCCGTGCGCGGCGACCAGGACCGTGCGGCCCGCGAGCAGGTCCGGGACGATGCCGTCGTACCAGTACGGCAGCATGCGGACGACGACGTCCTTGAGGCACTCGGTCTGCGGGCGCAGCTCCGGCGGGATCGACGCGTAACGGGCGTCGTCCGACTGCGAGAACTCCGTGCCGTCCGCCAGCGCCGGCGGCGGGGTGTCGTACGAGCGGCGCCACAGCATGAACTGCTCCTCGCCGAACTCGGCGAGCGTCTGCGCCTTGTCCTTGCCCTGGAGCGCGCCGTAGTGGCGCTCGTTCAGGCGCCAGGAGCGGTGCACCGGGATCCAGTGGCGGTCCGCGGACTCCAGCGCCAGCTGGGCCGTGCGGATCGCGCGCTTCTGGAGGGAGGTGTGCAGCACGTCGGGGAGCAGGCCGGCGTCCTTCAGCAGCTCACCGCCGCGCGCCGCCTCCTTCTCGCCCTTCGGGGTGAGGTTGACGTCCACCCAGCCGGTGAACAGGTTCTTCTCGTTCCATTCGCTCTCGCCGTGGCGGAGGAGGATCAGCTTGTACGGTGCGTCGGCCATGCGTCCGAGCGTAATCGACGTTCGAGGCGCCTCGCGCGCGCAGGGACGGCCGCCCCCCGGTCGTCTCGGACTGCGGACGCCGGACCCCCTCGATTGACTGGAAGCGTCAATTCAGTGGCGGGTCGGGACACCTGAACCGTAAGTTGCCGATATTACTTGCGCCACTTACACATCTTCGGGGGAAACGATGTCCGTCGCCAGTCTCAGACGCGCCGCACACGAGAGCGTCTCGGGTCTGCCCCGGGAGTTCTGGTGGCTGTGGACCAGCACGCTGATCAACCGGCTCGGCGCCTTCGTCGCGACCTTCATGGCGTTGTACCTGACCCTCGACCGCGGCTACTCCGCCTCGTACGCCGGTCTCGTCGCCTCGCTGCACGGGCTCGGCGGGGTCATCTCGTCCATCGGCGCGGGCGTCCTCACCGACCGGCTCGGGCGGCGGCCCACCATGATGATCGCCCAGATGTCGACCGCCTTCTCGGTCGCGCTGCTCGGGTTCATGACCGACCCGGTCGCGATCGCTGGCGTCGCCTTCCTCGTCGGCATGGCGTCCAACGCCTCGCGCCCGGCGGTGCAGGCGATGATGGCCGACATCGTGAAGCCCGAGGACCGGATGCGGGCGTTCTCGCTCAACTACTGGGCGATCAACCTCGGTTTCGCCTTCTCGTCGGCGGGCGCGGGCCTCGTCGCCGAGTACAGCTATCGCGCCGGTTTCCTCGTCGAGGCCACGATGACGCTCGTCTGCGCCGTGCTCGTCTTCCTCAAGCTCCCCGAGTCCCGCCCGGAGCGGACACAGAAGGAGAAGGCCACCGAACCCGCCGTCAGCCTCGGCACCGTCTTCCGTGACGGGCGCTACATGGGCGTCGTCGGGCTCTCCTTCCTCATCTCCCTTATCTTCCAGCAGGGTTACGTGGGTCTGCCGGTCGCCATGGGTACGGACGGCTTCAGCAGCTCCGACTTCGGGATGGCGATCGCCGTCAACGGCGTGATGATCGTCGTCCTCCAGATCCCCGTCACCCGCTTCATCGAGCACCGCGACGCCCGCCGTCTGCTGATCGTCTCGTCGCTGCTCGCGGGGTACGGGTTCGGGCTCACCGCCTTCGCGGGCTCGGTCGCGGTGTACGCGCTGACCATCTGCGTCTGGACGCTCGCCGAGATCGTCAACTCGCCCACCCAGACCGGACTCGTCGTCCGCCTCTCCCCCGTCCACGGCCGGGGTCGCTACCAGGGCGTCTACACGATGTCCTGGTCGGTGGCCGCGCTGATCGCACCGCTGATGTCGGGCTTCGTCATCGACCGGTACGGGGCCGGATGGCTGTGGGCGGCGTGCGCGGTGCTCGGCACGGTGGCGTCGCTGGGGTACTGGCTCTTGATGCGGGGACTGCCGGAAGAGACCGCTGTTTCGAACGAAGCCGTTACCGAGGAGCGCGCCGACTCGCCCGCCCCCGTCACCGCCTGACGGCCACTCAGTCCTTCGCCTGCCCCGTCAGATGCGCGAACGCGTCCAGGTTCCGCGTCGACTCCCCGCGCGACACCCGCCACTCGTACTCCCGCCGGATCGCCGACGCGAAGCCCAGCTCAAGGAGCGTGTTGAAGGAGCCGTCCGCCTCCTCCAGGACCGTGCCGAGGAGGCGGTCGAGCTCTTCCGGGGTCACCGACGCCAGCGGGAGCTTGCCGGCGAGGTAGACGTCGCCGAGGCTGTCGATCGCGTAACTCACGCCGTACAGGCGCAGGTTGCGCTCCAGGAGCCAGCGGTGCACGCCCGGCTCGTTCTCGTCGGGGTGGCGGACCACGAACGCGTTCACGGAGAGCGAGTGGTTGCCGATCTTCAGCGAGCACGTCGTGGAGAGCTTCCGGGTGCCGGGGAGCTTCACCACGTACGAACCGGGCTCGGGGGTCTCCCATTCGAGCTCGGCGCCCTTGAGGAACTCGTCGATGACCTGCCGCGCGTCAGCCATGGTGCGAGCGTACGCGACGGCGGTGTTCGTGGATCGCCGCGGTGTAGACGTCGGCCGTGGCCGAGGCCGCCGTGCCCCAGCCGAAGGACTGGGCGTGGTGGGCGGCGGCCGCGCCCATCCGGTCCACGAGCACCGGGTCGTCGACGAAGTGGCGCAGGGCGCGCGCGTAGTCGACGGGGTCGTGGCCGGGGACGAGGAAGCCGGTCGTGCCGTCCTTCACGGCCACCGGCAGCCCGCCGACCTCGGCCGCCACGACCGGGGTCCCGGCCGCCTGTGCCTCTATGGCGACGAGTCCGAAGGATTCGCTGTACGAGGGCATGACCAGCACCGATGCCGCGCGGAACCAGTCCGCGAGGCGGTCCTGGCCGACCGGCGGATGGAAGCGCACCACGTCCGAGATGCCGAGCCGCGCGGCCAGCTTGTGCAGACCCTCCGGCTTCGCCAGACCGCTGCCGCTGGGGCCGCCGATCACCGGGACCACCAGCCGCGAGCGCAGCGACGGGTTCTCGGTCAGCAGCACCGCCACCGCCCTGAGCAGGATGTCCGGCGCCTTCAGCGGCTGGATGCGGCCCGCGAAGAGCGGGATCAGGGCGTCCTGCGGCAGCCCGAGGCGGGCGCGCGCGGCGGCGCGGCCGTCGGCGGGGCGGAAGCGCTCCAGGTTCACGCCGGGGTGGACGACGGCGACCTTGCCGGGGTCGGCGTCGTAGAAGCGGACCAGCTCGTCCGCCTCCTCCGCCGTGTTGGCGATCAGCCGGTCGGCCGCGTCGACGATCTGCGTCTCGCCGATCACGCGCGCGGCGGGCTCGGGCGTGTCGCCGTCGGCGAGCGCCGCGTTCTTGACCTTGGCCATGGTGTGCATGGCGTGCACGAGCGGGACGCCCCAGCGCTCGGCGGCGAGCCAGCCGACGTGGCCGGAGAGCCAGTAGTGGGAGTGGACGAGGTCGTAGTGGCCGGGGCGGTGGCCCGCCCACGCCTGCATCACACCGTGCGTGAAGGCGCACAGCTGCGCGGGCAGCTCCTCCTTGGCCAGGCCCTCGTACGGGCCCGCGTCGATGTGCCGCACCAGTACGCCGGGCGCCATCTCGACGGTCGGGGCGAGCCCGCCCGTGGTCGCGCGCGTGAAGATCTCGACCTCGATGTTGATCTCGGCGAGGCGCTTGGCGAGCTCCACGATGTAGACGTTCATGCCGCCCGCGTCGCCCGTGCCGGGCTGGTGCAGGGGGGAGGTGTGGACGCTGAGCATGGCGATCCGGCGCGGCCTGCGGTGGCCGCCGGGAAGGCGGAGCCGGGGCGGCCCCGCCAGGGAGCCGGCGAACCGGGACACGTACTGGCTCACGGTCGACGTCCTCCTCGACTGGACTGCGACTGGACTCGCTCGACAGGGGGCATGGCGCGGAAGGGACGCGGGCGTCCCCTCAAGAACGCGTAACCACCGGAACCCTCTTTTTCATTTCCGCTTGCCTTCGTTTCTTTCCGGTTTGCCGAAAATTTTGCCCGGGGAGGGGGCCGGGAGGGGCTCCGGCCGGAGGTGCGGCGGGCCCGGTGACGTGGTCGCCGTAGGCTCAAGGACATGGCTCCACCCGCTCCCCGCCGGCCCGTCGGCACCGTCACCCGCGGCACCACCAACCCCAACCGGCTGCGCCGCATGGACCGCTGGATCGCCGATACGCACGGGCCCGCGCTGCGCCGCGCCGACGCGCCGATCGCGGTCGACCTCGGGTACGGAGCCGCCCCCTGGACGGCCGTGGAACTGCTCCAGCGGCTGCGCACCGCAGCGCCCGCCGTCTCCGTCGTCGGGATCGAGATCGAGCCCGCCCGGGTCGCCGCCGCGAAGCCGTACGAGCGCGAGGGGCTCACCTTCGTCCACGGCGGCTTCGAGGTGCCGACGCCCCGGCCGCCGCTGCTGATCCGGGCCGCGAACGTGCTGCGGCAGTACGAGGAGGGCGAGGTCGCGGCGGTCTGGGCGCGGCTGTGCGCCCGGCTCGCGGACGGCGGGCTGCTCGTCGAGGGGACGTGCGACGAGATCGGGCGGCGGCATGTGTGGGTCGCGCTGGACGCGTCCGGCCCGCGCACGGTGACGTTCGCTACCCGGCTCGGATCCCTGGAGCGCCCCTCCGACCTGGCCGAACGGCTGCCGAAGGCGCTGATCCACCGCAATGTGCCGGGTGAGCCGGTGCACGCGTTCCTGCGCGACTTCGACCGCGGGTGGGCTGCGGCGGCCCCGTACGCGTCGCTGGGCGCGCGCCAGCGCTGGATGAGGGCGGTCCGGGACCTGGCGGCGGACTGGCCGCTCACGGACGGGCCCAGGCGCTGGCGCCAGGGGGAGGTCACCGTGGAGTGGCAAGCGCTGGCGCCTCGGGGGTGACGGGCGGGGGCCCGGTTAGGTGACCCTGCGCTGGCGTACGCGCGAACGGCTCCGGTCACTCCACACGTCACCCCCGCACGGGGAACGCACACGTCGTGCCGTTCGTCCCACATGCGGGGAGTGACCCGTCAGGTGCCGTCCGCCTCTGTCGTTTTGGCGAACGGCGTGGCACCATCGCGACGTTGCGAGATGTTACTGACGGTTAATCACATCCGCGTTCCGCGTGACCTGCGGATGTGTGATGTGCGCTTGCGTCACGTGCTCGATGTACGTGACGTGCTTGATGTGGGACTGGGGATTCCGGATGTCCGGAGGGGGAGAATTTTCGTGCACCAACGCCGTTTGGCCACCGCGATCACCGTGGTGTGCGCCCTGACCGTGCTGGCGATGCCGACCACGGCGTTCGCCGCGCCGAGCCCGAGCCCGGAGCCGACGACCACGGCGACGCCCGCTCCGGGGACGAAGAGCCTCGACGACGTACGCAAGGACATAGACGAGCTGTACCGGCAGGCGGCGGTCGCGACCGAGGCGTACAACCAGGCCGAGGAGCAGACCAAGGTCCAGTCCGCGCAGATCGTGAAGATCGCCCAGGCGATCGTCAAGGGCGAGGAGCGCATCAAGCAGCTCAAGGACCAGGCGGGCGCCGCGGCCCGGCTGCAGTACCGCACGGGCGGGCTGCCGCTCGGCGCGCAGATGATGCTGAGCGGCAACCCGGACGCGTTCCTGGACGGCGCCGACCGGCTGCGCGAGGGCCAGCAGGCCACGCAGGGGATGCTGGCCGAACTGAACCGCACGCAGAGCGACTTGGGGCAGTACTCGAAGGACGCCTCCGCCCAGTGGACGAAGCTGGAGGCGAACCGGGTCAAGAAGGAGACCGCCAAGAAGGAGATCACCGGCAAGATCGCGGCCGCCGAGAAGCTGGAGTCCCAGCTGGAGGCGAAGGAGCGCGAGCGGCTGGCCCAGCTGGAGCAGGAGCAGCAGTTCAAGGCCCAGACGGACTGGCTGAGTTCGGGCATATTGCGGGAGATCAACGGCAAGGCGAGCGAGCAGGGCAGGCGGGCGGTGAAGTTCGCGACCGACCAGATCGGCAAGCCGTACGAGTGGGGCGCGGAGGGGCCGAGGACGTACGACTGCTCCGGTCTGACCTCGCAGGCCTGGCTCGCGGCGGGCCGGGGCATCCCGCGCACCTCGCAGGAGCAATGGGCACAACTGCCGCATGTCGACATCAAGGACATGCGGCCGGGCGATCTGATCATTTACTTCGCGGACGCGACGCACGTCGGGATGTACATCGGCGACGGCGCGATCGTGCACGCCCCGCGACCGGGGCGGAATGTGACGATCACGGGCGCGGGCACGATGCCGATCCTGGGGGTCGTCCGCCCGGACAAGTGAGGCATGCGGCATATGCCGATGGGCATTTGCCGAACAGTCACCGCTCGCCATTCCGCTGCGCAGCCGTGTACGGCTAAGGTCCGGAACTGGCGGACGTGGCTCGCGTTCCGCGGCGCCCTCGGGGGGAGGGAAGGACCGGAACGATGCCCGCACCTCAGATATGGCCTCCGACGCCCCCGGCCGGGAACCCCCTGGCCGGGGCGGCGGACCCGGCCGCGCCCGTCGTGCCGGGGGCGTGCGGTCCCGGGGACGGTGTGGGGGCGATCAGCTCGGTCCAGGTCGAGACGGGTGCCCTCGCGGGGACGGGCGCCCTCAACCTGCTGGTCATCGAGGACGACCCCGTCGGCCCCTTCGCGGTGTCCGAGCTGCTGCACACCGCCGGGACGCGGGTGCGGATCCGTACCGCCCGCAATCTCACCGAGGCCGAGCGGCTGCTCACCGATGACGTGAACTGCATCCTGCTCGACCTCGCACTGCCCGGCCGCGACCCCGACGACGAACTCGCCGCGCTGCGGCATCTGCTCGTCCTCGCCCCGCGCCACGCGGTCCTCGCGCTCACGCCCTCCACGCACGCCGAACGCGCGGCGGAAGCCGTCCGCGTCGGCGCGCAGGACTACCTGTTCCGCGACGAGCTGGACGGCAAGGTGCTGAGCCGCGCCATCCGGTACGCGGTGGAGCGCAAGCGCGCCGATATGGCGCAGTACAAGCTCGCCGAGTCGCGGCTGCGCGCGCAGGAGAACGCCCGCCTGGAGCGCGGTCTGCTTCCGACGCCGCTCCTCGACGGCTCCGACCTGCGGTTCGCCGCCCGCTACCGCCCGGGCCGCTCCCGCGCCCTGCTCGGCGGCGACTTCTACGACACCGTCCGCACCCCCGACGGCACCGTCCACGCCATGATCGGCGACGTCTGCGGCCACGGCCCCGACGAAGCCGCGCTCGGGGTCGAACTCCGCATCGCCTGGCGGGCGTTGACGCTGGCGGGCCTGTGCGGCGACGCCCTTCTGACGACTCTTCAGCAGGTACTGGAGCACGAGCGCGACAGCGACGAGATCTTCGCGACGCTCTGCACGGTCGACATCGCCCCCGACGGCCGCCGCGCCGAACTCAGCCTCGCCGGCCACCCGGCCCCGTTGGTCACCCGCGCGGACAGTCCCGCGAGCCTTCTCGCGTACGAGAGCGGCGGCCCGGCCCTCGGCCTGCTGCCGCAGACGCGCTGGCCGCGCCGCCGGGTCGAACTGGGTGACGCCTGGAGCCTGTTGATGTACACGGACGGTCTGATCGAGGGCCGCGCCGGCCAGGGCGACCCGTGCCAACGCCTGGGCCAGGACGGCATGCTCGACATGATCAACCGCCGCCTCACGGCGGGCCTGCGCGGCGAGGCCCTGTTGGAGGCGGCCGTGACGGAGGCCCGCGAGCTCAACGGCGGCGAACTCACCGACGACGTGGCGGTGTTGCTCCTTGAGCGGGCGGGGAGCGGCGCGGACTGAGGCGGGGAGCCTTAAGAGCCCCGGGGGCCTACCGTCCGCCGTTGTACGGCCCGTACGGACCGTCGCTGCTGGAGCCGCCCCGGCGACCGCCGCCACGACCGCCCCGGCCGGAGATCTGCCGCACCGCCGGACGTACGTCCACGATGTAGACGATCACGGCCACCGCGCCGATGATCGGCAGGAACGACAGCAGCGGGAACAGCACGCTGACCAGCAGCGCGATGCCCAGGATGATCAGCCAGAACGGCTTCGTCTGCTTGTCCGTCGCGCGGAACGCGTCTTCCCGGCGGAAGGCCGCGTCGACGAGCGCGAAAAGGCTCAATGCGGTCAGGGCTGTACTCAACAGCCACATGAACCCCGCGAAACCCTGCATCAGCACGGCTGTCCACCACCTTCCGTACGGGTCGTCCCTACGCGGCCAAGGTACCCGTCAAACGCACCGGGCGACGAAAACGTGCCCGCCACCGGAACCGGCCCCTGCACCGGCCCGGCACCGGCAGCCGCGCCGGTCCCTCACTCGGCGGGCTTGGCCGCCGTCTTCTTCGCGGCGCTCTTGCGCGCGGTGGTCTTCTTGGCGGCGGGCTTGGCGTCGGAGCCCTCCGACGAGGACGAGGAGGCGGCGGGCTCGGGCGAGTCCGCCGCCTCCGGCTCCGACTCCTTCGGCGCCACGGCCTGGCCGATCTCGGAGATCTCCTCGGAGGCCTCCCCGCGCCACTCCTTGACGACGCCCTTGCCGTGCTCGGCGACCTCCTCGTACCGCTCACGCGCCTTGACCAGGCCCTCGGCGGTGATGCCCACGACCTGGAGCGCGAAGTGCTGGACGGAGTCGCCGAGCTTCTTCACATCGCCGTCGAGGGTGCCGACGACCTCGTTCACCTTCGTGGTGAAGGCGGCCTGCGCCTCCTTGGCCCGGGTGACGACCTTGTCCTGCACGGCCTTGGGGTCGGTGTTGCGTACGGCGTCGATGCGCGCGGGGACCTCGGCCTGGAACCGCTCCACGAGCGCCGGGACCTTCGCGGCCTGCTTGACGCCGAGGTCGAGGGCGCCCGCGACGAAGTAGCCCGGCTTCGGGTCGGTCAGGACATTACGCAGCTCATCGGTGACGGCCATGCTGGTTTCCTCCCGGATCGGTACGTGGATCAGCCCTGGGGAGCCGATTCGGCATCGCCGTCGTCGCCAGCGGCCTTCTCAGGTGCGTCGAGCCCGTTCTCCTTGCGGAAGGACTCGTAGATCTGGATCAGCACCTGCTTCTGCCGCTCGTCGAGCGAGGGATCGGCGAGGATGACGCTGCGCGTCCCGGCCGCCTCGGGCGACCGCTCGTCGAGGATCCCGGCCTGCACGTACAGCGTCTCGGCGGAGATCCGCAGCGCCTTGGCGAGCTGCTGCAGGATGTCCGCGCTCGGCTTGCGCAGCCCGCGCTCGATCTGGCTCAGATACGGATTGGACACCCCGGCGGCATCCGCGAGCTGCCGCAGGGACAGCTGCGCATTGCGCCGCTGCTCGCGCAGGAACTCGCCGAGATTGCCGACGTTGAGCGATGCCATACCCCGATACTGCCCCCTCCCCGCTAACTTTTGCAAGCAGGTGCTTGCAAAAGTGTGCCGCGCCACGCGCGACTAGGGGGCGGGGGCCGCATCGCCCGGACTCGCGCTCAGGAGGCCTGGCCCGCCTCCACCTCCAGCGTGATCTTCACCGTGTCGCCGAGCGCCGCGCCGCCCGCGCCGCCGTGGACGCCGAACGCCTTGCGGCTGATCTGGGTGGACGCGGAGAAGCCCGCAACCGAACGGCCTTCGTAGCCCTTGCCGAAGCCGATCAGCTCCAGGTCGAGGGTGACGGGGCGGGTGACGCCGCGCACGGTCAGTTCGCCGTCGGCCAGGAAGCCGTCACCGTCCACCGCCCGGATGCCGGTCGAGCGGAAGGTCATCTCGGGGAACTCCTCCGCGTGCAGGAAGTCCTCCGACCGTATGTGGTTGTCGCGCTGCTCGTGCCCCGTCGACACGGACGCGATCTGGATCGTCGCGGTGACCGAGGACTCCAGCGGGTCCTCGGCGAGCACGATCTCGGCGTCGAACGCGTCGAACCGGCCGCGCACATTGGCGATGCCCAAATGGCGTACGGAGAAGGCGACTTCGGAGTGGATCGGGTCGATGGTCCAGGTGCCGGGTGTGTAGCCGGGCAGAGCGGCGGCCGAGGTGGACGCCGGGGATTCGGGAGAAGTGGACATGGCTGTGGAGCCCCCCAGGAGAGGTAAGCGGTCGCGGGTCGCGCTTGCTCGATCCTTGCTTGAACGCTCCACAACATAGTGACCCGACACCCGTCGCGCACCAATCGCCCTATGAATACGGCAGGTTGTCCCCACCCGACGCGGCCAGTGCCGTCGGCAGCGGCCTGCTGTGCAGCACGTCGAGGCGCGAGACCGCCCGCGTCAGGACCACGTACAGGCGATGCGGACCCCGTTCCTCCGCCTCCGCGATCGCCGCGGGCTCGACGGCCACCACATGGTCGTACTCCAGGCCCTTCGCGACCGTCGCGGGCAGGACCGTCACCCGCGCCGCCGCCGTCAGGTCGTCCGGCTCGGCCGTCGCCACGCCCGCCGCCGCGAGCGCCTCGCGCAGCGCGGGCACCTCCGCGTCGTGCGCGATCACGCCCACCGACCCCTCGCGCGCCAGCGCCGCCCGTACGGACCGGACCACTCCATCGCGTACGTCCGACACCCGCGTCGTCGTCAACTCGCCGTCCCGGCGCAGCGATCGCGACGGCGGTACGGAGACGCCGAGCTCGCCGAGGAGACGATTGGCGAGTGCCACGATCGCCGCTGGGACGCGGAAGCCGGTCGTGAGCGGCACTACGCGCGCGTCCGGCTTGCCCAGATGCGCCATCTGCTCCGGCCAGTCGCGCGCCGCCCACGGGGTGGTGCCCTGGGCCAGGTCGCCGAGCACGGTCAGCGAGCCGAAGCCGGAGCGGCGGGCGATGGCGCGGCACTGCATCGGCGAGAGGTCCTGGGCCTCGTCGACGACGATGTGCCCGTACCCCTCGGGCCGTTCGACCAGGCCCGCGAGCTCGTCGAGCAGGACGAGGTCGGCCGCCGACCACTTGGCCGACTTGTAGGAGCGCGGCAGTTTCGGCCACAGCAGGCGCTTCTGCTCATCGGCGGTGAGGATGCCGTCGGCGGCCGCCGCCAGCGCGTCCGGGTCGCCGAACAGGGCCGCCAGCACCTCCTCGGGGGTGACCTTCGGCCAGGCGGTGTCCACGAAGGCGGAGACCGGGCGGGCGCGTGAAATCCGTTGCAGCCAGGTGTTGTTCATGGGCCCGGCGCGGTGTTCGGCCTGGAGCTGGATGTCCCGTACGGCCCGGCTGCGGACCCGCTCGCGACCGACCGCGTACGGCGGCGCCTCGGCCCGTACCGCCTCGACGATGTCGGTGAGCCGCCCCAGCGGCACCCGCCACTGGTACGAGCCGTCCGGCACCGCGACGGGCGCCTCGGGAGCGCCCACGCGCGCGTAGAGCGCGCGATGCAGCACCCGCGCCATCCGGGCGTCGTGCTTGACGGCCGCCGTGCCCGGCTCGTCCACGGCCCGGACCGGTACGCGCGCGATCTCCTCGTCGACCGTCGACTGCCGGATCCCGGCCTCGCCGAGGGTGGGCAGGACCTGGGCGATGTAGTGCAGGAACGTCCGGTTGGGCCCGAGGACGAGCAGTCCGCCGCGCCGGATGCGCTGCGGGTAGGTGTAGAGCAGATACGCGGCCCGGTGCAGCCCGACGGCCGTCTTGCCGGTGCCGGGGGCGCCCTGCACACAGATGGACCGGTCGAGCCCGGAGCGTACGAGGTCGTCCTGTTCGGGCTGGATGGTGGCGGCGATGTCGCGCATGGGGCCGACGCGGGGGCGCTCGATCTCGGTGGCGAGGATGGTGCCGGGGCGGGCGGCGATCGGGTCGTGGTCGTCGGGGGTACCGGGGCGGGCTTCTGCCAGGTCAGGGGCGTGGGATGCCGTCCCCAGCGGCTCGTCCTCCAGACTCGTCAGGTCCTCGGCGGCGCCCCGGCTGCCGGGGGCCCAGCCGAAGCGGCGGCGGACCGCGACGCCCATCGGGTCGCGGGCGCCGGCCTGGTAGAACGTCCGCGAGACCGGCGCCCGCCAGTCGACGACGAGCGGCGGCGCGGAGGGGTGCTCGCTGATGCGGCGGCGCCCGATGTGATAGCTCTGCCCGGCGTGGTCGGCTTCTTTTCCATCCGCTCCGGCCGGTGCGAAATCGAGCCGCCCGAAGAACAGCGGCCCGTCCGGCTCCTCCCTCAACTCCTTGGCCCAGCTGCGGAGTTGATAGCCGAGCACTTCGGCGTCCGCGCCCGAGGCGAACGCGTTCTCGCCGTGAATGACCTGCACGTCCGCGCCCTCGACCATGCCGGTCAGGGCCGCGCGGCAGGTCTGGTGGTAGGCCCGTTCCTGAGCGAGTTCGCGGTCGAGTGACGTCATGGCATCCACCATAACGCAACCCGGTTAAATTTTTAACTCAGTAACAAAAGATCACCCAGAAGGCGGGCGTGTCAGGCGTACTCCCCCAGCCCCTCCCCCAACTGTGCGAACGCGTCCTCCGCCGCCTCCACGGCCGCCGTATAGACATCCTCCGCACTCTCCCCCGCCTGGATTCGCCGCCAGTTCTCCTCGGCGAGGATCCGCTGCACGGCGACGATCTGGCCCGCCGCGAGGCGCGCCCCGAGGTCGGCGCCGAGGGCGGCGGCGAGCGCGTCCTCGGCCCGGCCCTGGTACGCGAACAGCCGCGCCACCAGGCTCGGCGTGCCGTAGAGCAGCCCGTGGTACGCCCGTACGCGCGGGTCGTCGTTCAGCCCCGTCACGGGATCGCGGCCGTCGAGCCCCGCCAGGAAGTGGCGGCGCAGGGCGGCGAGCGGCGCGAGCCCGTCGACGCGGCCCTGCGCGACGACTCGGGCGGCCTCGTCCTCGTGGTCGGAGAACCGGTGCAGGGCCAGGTCCTCCTTGGCCGGGAAGTAGCGGAAGAGGGTCGGCTTGGAGATCCCGGCGGCCGCCGCCACCTCCGCGACCGGCACGTTGTCGAACCCCTTCTCAAGGAAGAGCGCGATCGCCACGTCCGAGACGGACTGGTACGTCTGCTGCTTCTTCTGCTCCCGCAAACCCATGACGTCGAGCGTACGGGCAGAGCAATCGATCGGTGCTTGACCTGAAGCGCGCTTGAGGTCAAAGACTCACGTCGTACTCAGTGATCGACGGAAGTTGGGGATCGACATGCGCGTGGCACAGGTCAAGGAGTTCGGCGGCCCGGAGGTACTGGTTCCGGCGGAGCTGCCGGACCCGGTGGCCGGACCGGACGAGGTGGTCGTGGCCGTGGACCACATCGACACGCTCTTCGTGCAGACGCAGATACGGGCGGGCGAGTTCGGCGGGTACTTCGACGTGGCGCCGCCGTACGTGCCCGGCGGCGCCGTCGCGGGCACGGTGACGGCGACCGGCCCGGGCGTGGACCCGGCCGTGTGGACGGGCCGCCGGGTGGTCGCCGCCGTCTCGCCCGGCAGTTACGCGTCCCTGGCCGCCGTCCCCGCCGACCACCTCGCCGTCGTCCCCGAGGGCGTGGGCCTGCGCGAGGCGGCGGCGCTGGTCCACGACGGCGTGACGGCCCTGGCCCTCCTGGACCTCACAGACCTGAAGGCGGACGAGACGGTCCTGATCACGGGAGCGTCCGGCGGCATGGGCACGCTGCTGATCCAGCTGGCCCGGTCGCGGGGCGCGCGGGTGGTGGCGGTGGCGAGGGGCGCCGAAAAGTTGGCTCTAGTACGGGGGTTGGGCGCGCACGAGGTGATCGACGCGGGGTCTTCGGACTGGCCGTCGCACGCCCGCGAGGCCCTGGGCGAGGCGGGCGCGGACGTGGTCCTGGACGGGGTGGGCGGCGAGTTGGGCGCCCAGGCCTTCCCGTTGACCGCAACGGCCGGCCGCTTCTCCGCCCACGGCGCCCCCACAGGCGGCTTCGCCCCGATCACCCCGGAAGAGGCGACCGCCCGCGCGATCACGCTGCTGGGCATCGCCGACGTCCAACTGACCCCTGGCCGCCGCGTCGACCTGGTCACCCACGCCCTGTCCGAGGCTGCGGCGGGCCGCCTGCACCCGGTGATCGGCGCGGTGTTCCCGCTGGAGCGGGCGGGGGAGGCGCATGCGGCTATTGAGGGGCGGGGGGTGGTGGGGAAGGTGCTGTTGGAGGTGTAGGTGGGTTGAGGTGGACGCCGCATCCTCACCGCCGCCGCGTCGCACTCCCCCCGCCGGGCAGCGCCTTCGCCAGGTACGGGTTGGCGATCTGCCGGGCGCGCAGGCCCAGCGCCGATGTGGCGGTCATGACGGTGTGCTGGTAATCGGCCAGCGCACGGCGGACGTTGGGGGCCTCCAGACCCGTGCCCGCCGTGAGCCGATGGAGATCGACGTAAGCCGAGCGGACCACCTCGATCCAGCGGTAGAACCGGGCGTCCTCCGCCCACCCCTTGGTGTAGTCCTCGCCCAGCCGTCCGGACCAGCGCCGGTACATCCGGTCCCGGATCCACGGCCGGTGCGGAGTCAGATGAAGATGTCGTACCAGGTCATAGAGGGGGTCGCCGACCATGGCCATCTCCCAGTCGATCAGGGCGAGTCCACGCTCCGGGCCGATCACGAGATTCCACGGGTTGAGGTCCCCGTGCAGCAGGACCGCGCGCCGCTCGGTCACTCGGCGCCCGACGATGATCTCCCGCAGCCGCTCGGCGTCCGGCAGCCCAAGGACGCGCGCGAGTTGCAGAGTCTCCTTCGGCATCCGCGTCACCAGGGCCGCGAGCCGGTCGCACAGCCAGCCGTAGAAACCCTCGGGGCGCGGCTCGCCGCCGAACCGGTCGACCGGCACCTGGGTCAGATCGCAGAGCTGGTCCACCAGGTCGTCCGCCTCGTTCGGCAGCAGCCCGTCCGTGGGATGCCGCGGCTCCCGGGTGGTGCTGCCGATGTACGAGTGGACCGCGAAGGTCTCGCCGGGCCCCGTCGAACCGGCGGCCAGCAGTCGGGGAGCGCGCACCCGTTTACAGAAGAGCTCCAGAGCACGCAGAACCTCGCTCTCGTCCAGGCGTCCCAGGTCCTCGAACCCCACCCCGTCCCCGCCGAGCCGACGCCGCACGATCACGACGGCATCGGCGGCCCGCCGCACCCGGACGACCGTGTTGCGATGGCCCGTCCCCTTGAACACCTGCTCCGGACCGGCCGCGCACTCGGCGGCAAGGGCTTCGCACACCGCCGCGTCGGGGAAGCGCACCCTCTCCGCGGTTCCGGGGGCCCGCCGCCACGCCGGGGACGGCGCGAGCTCCGCGTCGAACCGTCGGTACCGCGGGCGGGCTGTGTGCCAGCGGTGAAGGATGTCCGCCACCTCGGCCGTCGTCGGTACCTCGCCGAGCCTCAACGGAACCCTGGCCCGTTCAAGGGCGTCGCGAACGCTGAGCGCGGCCGCGCTCAGCCCCTCGGGTTCGATGCCGGCGCCGAGTCTACGGGCCGCACGCATCACATCCGGATAGACCGACTGAGCCCGTTCGAAGTCGACGTAGTGCCCGAGCTCCTGATCCATGGCGGCGGTGACTTCGGGGCACTCGCGCGTCATGGCTCGGCGCCATGCGGCCGCCACCTGGTGCCACTGGTCGGCGGGGTAGCGCATCCGCACGAGATGCGTCGCTAGGTCGTGCAAGGGGTCACCGTACGAGGCCAGTTCCCAGTCGACGCAGATGAGCGGTGGCCGAGCGCCGAAGGGGACGATCACGTTGTCCCGGTGCAGATCGGTGTGGAGCAGCGCGAACGGCCGGGAGGTCAGCACCGGCAGCCGTTCGGCATACGAGGACATGACGTCGTGCGGGACACCGAGCGCGGCGAACAGGCCGCCGAATTCAGTCCAGTTGGGCTGCCGTACCTGACTGTCGGCCAGTGCGGCGAGCCGCCGCAGAAATCCCGTACTGTCGCCGTCGCGCGGCCAGGCCGACGGCAGTGGCGGTAGGGCGGACCGGGGGACCCTGGTCAGACCGGCGAAGATCCGGGCAAGCGCATCGACCAGGTCGGGGTCCAGCGGAGTGGCGCCGGGACGGACCGCGGAGAGCGGCACCCCTTCCACATAGCTGTGGACAGCTGTGTCGCCGCAGGTCATCAGCCGCGCGGGGATGTGCCGCAGACACCCCTGGAGCGCGTCCAGGATCCGGCCCTCGTCGGGCCAGGTCCTGATGACGACTGCGAGCACGCCCTGGGCGCGCGTGCGTACGGTGACCGACTCGCCCGGCTCGCGGTCCAGCAGCCTCGCCATCGACTCGTCGAGTTTGGCGAAGAAATTGTGGTGGTGATGGCCGCGGCTCATCGTGCCGTCGCGCAGCGCGTTGCGCACGAAGGCGCCGTACACGTCGGACGGCGAACCGCCCGGCACCGGGAGACCGGTCACCTGAGGACTGCCGGCCACTCGGGCCACTCCTGGTTCGCTCGACGGCGCTGCCCTGACGATGCCGACCCTAGCCGCCGCCGCGCCCCGCAATGGATCCCGGCGTCCGACCTGTACCGCTGGGGAGTGAGTGCTCCCACTGCCGTTCGAACCAGCGTTGCGCTGCGTTCACGAACAGGGTTCCGTGGGCGCCGGGATCCTCGCTCCGCACATAGTGGATCATCGTCGCGCCCACCCCCAGGAGGTCCGTGGCCTGGACCTCCTCGCCATCGTCGTCCACCCAGATCGAGCGGTCGATCAGTTCGTAGAAGCCGTGCAACGCCTCGTTGCCGTTGAGGAGATAGAGCTTGAACGTGGGGGTCACCGGGGTGTGTCTGACCTCGACGTTCACCTCCAGCTCAGCGCTCTTGAGCTCACGCAGATAGGTCCGCAGCGACCGCACCCTGTCGTCCATGATCCCGAACAGCCGCTCCAGCAGCCGCGCGTTGTCGCCACCCTCCACAGGCCGGGGATAGGCCAGCGTCATGTCCTTGACCGGCAGGAGCATCCGGATCTCGATACTGCTGGGGGTGATCCTCTTCTGCGTGATGCGTTCCGTCTGCCTCTGGATGTGCCGGACCAGGGACTCGGAGGTGAGGCTGTAGACATCGAGACGCACGTCCGCCGCCTTGAAGGCCTCGTCGATACGGAAGTCGAGGTCGCCCACTTCAGTGCGGCCCGGCACCGCCACCGGGCGCGGACGGTCGGGTGAGTGGACGCTCTGCGACTTGACGACCCGGTGGCCCCGGCCCTGTTCGGGCTCGATCCACCCCTCGCTGCGCAGCTCCCGCAGGACCCGCTGCACGGTGTCCCGTGACACATCGAACCTGTCGGCGAGCTGCCGCTCCGAGGGCAGCAGGTCGTCGACGCGGTAGGTGCCGTCGGTCAGGTTGGCGTGCAGGCCATCCGCGACCCGCTGGAACGGCCGTCCTGTCCCCTTGCCGACTCGCTCATTGGCCACACCCGTGACCGTACTTGCCGCCCACCGTCGGCATACCACTTTCAGTCAGATTGGAACACCGATCCGGTTGCGGGTTAAGGGATCTGACGGCCAGGGGACATAGCAAGTCAGCAGCATTTCGGTCCAGTTGGACTGACTCGGCTCGGTCCAACCGAAAGCGAACCTGGAGAACCCCATGGCGAAGACGGAACGGCCGCCCACCGGCGGCTCAGGTCCGCCCGGCGCCCCTGACCGCTTCGAGCACATCGGCCAGCGAGGTGACCACCAGCGGCGCCCCAGCGGCGCGCAGTTCCCGAGCGCGCCGGTCGTTGCGCACGTACCCGAGAAAGGGAACTCCCGCGCGTTGCGCGGCGTCCCAGTCCGTCAGGGTGTCGCCGATCATCAGCGCCTCGGCGGGACGCGCGCCCAGGGAGTCCAGCGCCTGATGGAGGCAGTACGGGTCGGGCTTCAGCAGGCGCAGATCGGTCGTGCGGCCGTGGATATGCGGGGCGAAGCAGTCGATGAGCCCATGAGCGGTCAGGTAACACTCCACCGCACGCGGGGAGTTGTTGGTCGTTATGGCCAGCCTCGCGCCAACGTCGCGCCAGGCGCGTATCAGATCGTCGACGTGGCGGGTCGGCACGGCGCATGTCGCGGCGGTCACCTCCTCCCGCGTCAGCTGCTCCTCGACCTCGCCCACCAGGATGCCGTCCGGACGCAGTTCGTTCACGGCCTTCAGTACGGCGTGCGGATCCCCGGAGGCGTTCACCCGTACCCCTTTCGCACCCACCTGGCGGACCAACCGACCGGCCACCTCCGCCGCCGTGTGGCGGGCGAAGAGATGGCAGACGGGACCGTCGAAGTCGAAGAGGACGCATTCGGCTTTCGCGATGAGGCCTTTCAACTCCTCGATCACGGACACCACCGGGGGACAGAACGTAACGTGTCGGTTGTCATTACGTCAGTCTCAACCGCGAAGTGATCGTGTTCCAGAGCCCGTCGAACCACCGCTGCGACCGCTCGACGAACGCCGCGTCCCGCGCGCCCGCGCTGCGCATGAACTGGAACATCAGCGACTCGTTTCCGAGCGAGTCGAAGATCTCGACCGAGGTGTCGGCGATCGGCTGCTCGCGGCGCGTGATGTCGTAGTAGCCGAACAGGGCCTCGGAGCCGTTCAGGAGATAGAGCTTGACGGGCGAGGTCATGGGAAGCGCCTGGAACTCGATGTCCACGTCGATGCCTTCGATGATGTGCAGCGACTCCAGATTGTCGCGCAGGACCATCCCCTGGGTGTTGCGCTGATTCAGCCAGCGCTCGTGGACCAGCCTGTCGTCCTCCAGCACGGATCTCTTCACCGGTCTGGGGAACGCCAGGTTGATCCCCCGGTCCGGCAGCAGGACCCGCACCTTCACCGAGTCCGGCCGGAACTGCCCCGCATGGATCGCCCCCAGCGGTCCGCCGAGGGCCAGGTTCAGGGTCTCCGTGGTCAGACACACCGCATCGATCCGCACCTCCCTCGCCCGAAAAGCCTCCGCCACCCGTGGGCTCAGGACCGCCGCCGTCAGTTTTGGCTCCTCGTCCGCCGGGCGGGAGGCCGACGGGGTGGCGCTGGCTATGCGGGCCGGGGCGCCTCTGCGGCCCTCGGTGATCAGGCCGGCGGCGTGCAGTTGCTGGAGTGCCTGGCGGACCACCGTCCGCTCCACGCCGAAGTGGTCGCACAGCCAGGCCTGGGTCGGCAGCTTCTCGCCGACCTTGAGTTCGCCCGCGCGGATACGGGCCCGCAGGGCGGCGGCCACCTCGTCGGGCGAGCGCCGGGCGGCGCCGTCCGTCACGTCCGGTTCCGAAGTCACAACTGAACGCTACAACTCCCCGACAGCTTATGGGAGTTGTTGTGAAGTTGGTTTATGGGTCTTCGCCGTACGGGACAACTTCCCTAAGTTGTCCGCCAACTTGGGGACAGTTCCCCGAAGTTGGCCGCAACAGCACATCTGCACCAACCCGCACCACCCGGGTCCCGAAGGGCCCGACGGACCTCTAGGGGAGGGACTCCATGCCTCTGATCACGCTCGCGTTCGCCATCTTCGCCGTCGGCCTCGACCAGTTCGTCCAGTGGCAGTTCGGGGTCATGGGCGCGGTGGCGCTGGTGTTGCTGAGCATCGGCCACAAGGGCCACAACCACACCTGCACCACCGCCGGCGCGGTGATCCTGGCCGTGCTGATCGTCCAGCCCAGCCTGAACTGACCCCTCCGGAAGCCTCAGAGCCTCAGAACATGTCCGGGCACCACGGGCGCCGGGGCGTCCGGAACAAAGCGTCCGCCCGGGACGCCGCCCCCGGCGTCCCCTCCGCCACCCGGCCCAGCGCCGCCAGCCGTACCGCCGACTCGTCGCCCAGGTACAGCGTCCCCAACTCCCGTACGTCCAGGGTCAGATCCGGTGGCGTGGAGGTGGGGGCGCAGGTCGCGCCCGACGGGGTGGCGGCCAGGCGGTAGCGGCCGCCGGTCAGGCCCGCCGTGTCGACTACCTCCAGGACCAAGGTCTCCGTCGTCTCGTACGTACGGGACTCCAGGGCTCGTACCACGTCCAGCAGCCGTATCCACAGGAAGTCCGCATGCGTCACCACGCGGGCCGCTCGCGGGTCCGGGAAGAGGTGCGGGAGGAGGTCGTCGGGGGCTCGGTAGCCCGTGCGGACCTTGGTGATCCAGTCGATCGAGCAGACGAAGTGCCACAGCGCGCGCTCGGCGGCGGGGGTCAGGGCGATCAGGCCCTTGACCGTCGCCGTGTTCAGCGGCTGCTTGGCGTCGGTCCATGTCGCGTCGCACGTGTACGCCGCCAGGCCCGCCGCCTCGCCCGTGGCCGAGCGGTAGAGCGCCCAGAACCGCTCGGTCCAGGGCTCGTCGTCGCGGCGGGTCGCGCCCGTGTTCAGGTCCCACCAGTGCTGGTGGCGGCTGACCGTGCCGGGCTGGACGGCCCGGAAGCGCTCGAAGAGTTCGGGGCCGAGTTTGCGTACGTCCTCGGAGGTGACCAGGTCGATACGGCCGCCGTCCTCGGGGCCGGACCAGCGCGGGTCCAGGCCCGTGCGGCCGACCTCGATCTCCCACTCGGCGGTCGAGGTGGCCGGGCCGAAGCCGTAGCGGCCGTAGATCGGGTACTCGGCGGCGATGAGCGTGGCCGCCACGTCGCCGCGCTCCTTCGCCTCCGCGAGCTCGTTCGCCATCATGCGGCTGAGCAGGCCGCGGCGGCGGTGCGTCGGGGAGACGGTGACGTTGGTGACCGCGCTCGTCGGGATCGCGGCGCCGCCGACGACGGTGAGCTCCTGGGCGAACGTACGGAACGTGGCCACGCAGCGGTCGCCGTCGAAGGCGCCCTGCGTGCGGGCGAGGTCGGTCTTCGCCCGTCGGGCCGCCGCGTCGTTCTCGGTCACGACGGGCGGGCGCAGGAAGCCCACGTTCACCGCCTTCATCCAGTCGGTGAACTCGGCTTCGGTGACCTTGCGGATGCCTATGCCGACCTGTACGTCGGGGGCCTGTACGTCGGGGCTCATACGGGCACGCTAGGCAGCGGGCCTGTGCGCTGTCGCCTGAATTTCCGCTCAGTGGAACGGGCTTGGGGGTGCGGTCGTTTGGCTGCGGGCCGGTGGGGGCTGGTCGCGCCCACGCGGCGGAGCCGCACAATGTCACAGCCCCGCGCCCCTTGAGTGACCCGGGAACGCGCCTGCCCCCACACGCCCGCGCGCCCACACAAAAGCAAAGGCGCGCGGGACCGCATCGGCCTCCTAGAACGCCGCCCTGATCTCCCCCACCCGCGCCGGGCCACCCAGCAGCGGGGCCTCGCCGATGCGGTCCACCACCGGGCCCTCCACGCCCACCAGGGACAGCGCACGTGCCAGGACCGGGCCCAGCGCGCGGGCCGAGCCGTCGGTGATCTTGAAGGCCAGGGCGCGGCCGTCCGGGAGGGCCACCGCCTGGACCGCCTCCGCGCCCATCTTCGACAGCACGCCGGGCACCTCGCGCATCAGCCAGGTGTCGGGGCGGCGGGTGCCGGCCACGTACTCGGGGTGGGTGCGCATCGCGTCAGCGACCCGGCGCTCGGGCGTTCCGGGCTCGGCGAGCACGAACGTACGGAACGCGCGGGCCAGGCCCGTAAGGCTGATCGCCATCAGGGGCGCGCCGCAGCCGTCCGTGCCGACCGACGCCACCGGCTCGCCCGCCGCCGACTCCACGCAGTCGTGGACGAGCTGCTGGAGCGGGTGGGCCGGGTCCAGGTAGGACGCCTCGTCCCAGCCGTTGAGGCGGCAGGCGGCGAGCATGGCCGCGTGCTTGCCGGAGCAGTTCATGGTGAGCCGGTCGCGTACGTGGCCCGCCGCCAGGTACGTCTCGGCCTCGGCCGGGTCGAGCGGCAGGTCGGGCGGGGTCTGGAGGTCGTCCGGGGTCAGCCCGTGCTCGGCGAGCATCTTGCGGACGAGGTCGAGGTGGAAGCCCTCGCCGGAGTGGCTGGCCGCGGCGAGCGCCAGGCGCTCCCCGGACAGGTCGAGCCCGGCCCGCAGTACGGCCGCGGCCTGCATGGGCTTGTTGCTGGAGCGCGGGAAGACGGGCGCCGCCGGGTCGCCGAGCGCGAGCTCCACGCTGCCGTCGGCCGCCAGCACCACCAGCGAGCCCCGATGATGGCCCTCGACGAAACCGGAACGTACGACTTCGGCGAGGACCGGGGGTATGACGGTGTCGGTGCTCATGACGGGGCCTTCCAGGGCAGGACCGCCCCGTGACCTTGGAATCGTCGGTCAGATGAGCAGGTCGTCTACTTGTGCTTCCCCTTCACGGTACCTGCGGGCGATCTCGGCACTGCAATCGTCCGCCGTGCGCTGGAGGTGCTGACGGCGCCGCGAGACCTGCTGCTCGTAACGGATGAGGCGGCCCATCGCGGTGTGCAGCTCGTCGTCCGTACGCGCGTCGAGGTCCGAGAGCTGGACCTCGGCGTCCATCTCCGCCGCGAGGAGCCGGTACTCGGCGCTGCGCGGCGTGGAGAGCGTGACGTGGCGGGCGGAGGCCCGGTGCGAGGAGGGCGCGTCCGCCAGGATCTCGGAGAGCCGGTCCACCACGGGCGTGTGCGGACCGGTGCGGCGGGCGAGCTCGGCCCGCAGGATGTCGATACGGCCGTGCAGCAGCCGCCGCACATAGCTGAGGTCGGCCTCGTCGCGCTGCGACTGACGCCGCAGCGTCCGCAGCTCCGGCAGCCGCAAGGTGGTCAGATCGTATGTTCTCGGTACGGGCAGATGGTCGCCGGCACGCTGTACGGGCGGTCGCGCGACGGCCGACCGCTCCGGCCTCGGGCTCGTCCGGGTCAGCGATACGGGGCCGGGCGACTGCGGCCCGCCGCCAGAAATGCTCATGCGTCTTACCGTCCCCTCGACCGGTGCGCAAGGGATCGCACCGCCTGTCAGCATCGTGCCACTCCCAGTGGTGCATATGCAGACACACACCACCCGTTCGGCCCCCGTGAGGCTGGATTGGCCGGTGGAATAGGTTGGGCCTCATGCGAGCGGTGGTACAGAGGGTGGACGGCGCGAGCGTCGTCGTGGCCGGTGAGACGGTCGGCGAGATCGTGGGCGAGGGCCTGTGCGTGCTGGTGGGCGTCACCCACGGCGATACGGCCGAGAAGGCGGCGCAGCTGGCGCGGAAGCTGTGGTCGGTGCGGATCCTGGCGGACGAGAAGTCCTGCTCGGACGTCGACGCGCCGCTCCTGGTCATCTCCCAGTTCACCCTGTACGGGGACGCCCGCAAGGGCCGCCGCCCCACCTGGAACGCGGCGGCACCGGGCGACGTGGCCGAGCCGTTGGTGGACGAGGTGGTGGCGCAGCTGCGAGCGCTGGGCGCGACGGTGGAAACGGGCCGGTTCGGAGCGGACATGAGGGTGTCCCTGACGAACCACGGCCCGTTCACGGTGCTGGTGGAGGTGTAGGTCCAGCCTTACGGCTCGACCACGACCTCCTGGGCCGCCGCCGTCCCGCCCGCCAGCAGCTCCGCGTCCAGCGGTACGTTCCGCTTCACCAGGGCCAGGGCGATCGGGCCCAGCTCATGGTGGCGGGCCGAGGTCGTGATGAAGCCGATCTGACGGCCCTCGTCGCCCTCCGACGCCACCCGCAGCGGCGTCCCGTGCGCCGGCAGCAGCACCTCGCTGCCGTCCAGGTGCAGGAAGACCAGGCGGCGCGGCGGCTTGCCGAGGTTCTGGACCCGGGCGACCGTCTCCTGCCCCCGGTAGCACCCCTTCTGCAGATGCACGGCCGTACCGATCCAGCCCAGCTCGTGCGGGATCGTACGGTGGTCGGTCTCCAGGCCGAGCCGCGGCCGGTGCGACTCCACCCGCAGCGCCTCGTACGCCAGGATCCCTGCGGCGGGCCCGTGCTCGGCCGCGAACTTCTCCAGGTCGGCGCGCGCGAGGAAGAGGTCCCGCCCATGCGGAGCCTCCCGTACGACCGTGTCGGCGGGGACCTCGGCGATGGACCCGGCGGGCAGGTGCACCACCGCGAACTCATCTGTGCGGTCCGCGACTTCGACGCGGTAGAAGAACTTCATCGACTCCAGGTACGCGATGAGGTCCTGCTGCGTACCGGGCTCGACGTGCGCCCACACCGTCGTACCGTCGTCGACCAGGTAGAGCGCGTGCTCGACGTGGCCGTGCGCGGAGAGGATCAGCGCTTCGGTGGCCAGGCCCGGCGGCAGATCGCTGACGTGCTGGGTGAGCAGCAGGTGCAGCCAGCCGAGGCGGTCGTCGCCGGTGACGGTGATGACACCGCGGTGCGAGAGATCGACGAAGCCGGCGCCGTCGGCGAGTGCGCGCTGCTCACGGAAGAGGTCGCCGTAGTGCGCGGCGACACCCTCGTCCGGCGCCTCGGCGGGCACGGCGCCGGGCAGGGACAGCAGAGGGCTGGTCGTTGAATGTCGCTGCATGTACGCAAGCCTACGACGCGGTACTTGAACCCGGACTCGAACCGGCGGCCGAAGCCGCCTCGGCGCACTTGCGGCACTGCCCGAAGATCGCGAAGTGCTTCATGTCCGTCTCGAAGCCGAAGGTCGCGCAGAGCTTGGCGGTGAACTCGGCCGCGATGTCCACATCGGCCTCGATCACCGACGTACAGTCCCGGCAGACCAGATGGATGTGGTGATGGCGGTCGGCCAGGTGGTACGTCGGGGCGCCGTGGCCCAGATGGGCGTGCGAGACCAGACCCAGCTCCTCCAGGAGCTCCAGGGTCCGGTACACGGTGGAGATGTTCACGCCGCCCGCCGTCTTCCGCACCTCGGTGAGGATGTCGTCGGGCGTCGCGTGTTCCAGTACGTCGACGGCCTCCAGCACGAGCTGGCGCTGGGGGGTCAGCCGGTACCCGCGCCTGCGGAGGTCGCTCTGCCAGTCGGTGGTCACCACAGGCCCAGTGTAGGAGCCGCGGCGGCATTACCGACGTGATCGCGGATACGTACCGGCTGTTGACCGCCTACTTGAAGAAGGCGATCCCGTCGTCGGGCAGGTCGCCGAGACCGCGCGCCATGGCCGCGACCTCCTCGGGCGTGACGACCTTCTTGAGGTGCGCGGACATGTACGGGCGCAGCTCGACCTCGGGCGTCGCCTTCTCGCCGACCCACATCAGGTCGCTCTTGACGTAGCCGTAGAGCCGCTTGCCACCGGTGTACGGGCCGGAGGCGGCGGTGCGCGCCACGGCGTCGGTGACCAGGTCGATCTGCGGCTTCTGGTGGGCGAGCTCGCCGTACCAGATCTCCACGACGCCCTGGTCGCGGACCATGACGACCTCGACCTTGCGGTCCTTGTCGATGCGCCAGTAGCCGGACTCGGACTCCAGCGGCCGCACCTTGTCGCCCTCGGCGTCGAGGATCCAGGAGTGCGACACGTACTCCAGGAAGTCCCGGCCGTCGTGGCTGAAGGTGACGGACTGGCCGAAATTGGCCTTCTCGGCACCCGGGAAGTCGGTGACGCCGGCGCCCTCCCACGTACCGAGGAGGAAGGCGAGGGGGACGAGGTCCGGGTTCAGGTCGGACGGGATCTCGATCATGAGGCTTCGATCAGTCTTTCGTTACGTCTGCGGCTGGGGCGCGGTCAGCGCTGGCCCTGGTACAGCTTCTTCACGGCCAGACCGGCGAAGGCGAGGACACCGACGCAGACCAGGACCAGCAGGGTTTCGAAGAAAGCCTCAAGCACGGGGTGCTCCTCGGATGAGCGTGTGGGCAGTAAAGGGCCGTACCCCAGCCTAATGGGTTCGGCCACGGCGCTCTCTGTGAGGTGCACCGCGAGGCGCGCGCGGCGTACGCATACAGTTCCGCGTATGGCGAAGAAGCTCGTGATCAAGGTGACCGCCGGGGCCGACGCCCCCGAGCGGTGCTCGCAGGCGTTCACCGTGGCGGCGGTCGCCGTCGCCAGCGGGGTCGAGGTCTCGCTCTGGCTGACCGGCGAGTCGTCGTGGTTCGCGCTGCCGGGCCGGGCCGCGGAGTTCGAACTCCCGCACGCCGCACCGCTCCCCGACCTGATCGAGTCGATCCTGGCGGCGGGGCAGATCACCCTGTGCACCCAGTGCGCGGTCCGGCGCGACATCACCGAGAAGGACGTCCTGGAGGGCGTACGGATCGCGGGAGCGCAGGTCTTCGTACAGGAAGTGATGAAGGACGACACGCAGGCACTGGTGTACTGACGAGCCCCTACGCGCGCGTCAGTACTTCTTCTTCCCGTCCAGCTCGTCCCACCACTCGTCGGACTTCGGGTCCCCCGACGGGTCGTCCCACCAGCGGTCGTCCGGGCCGCGCCGGTTCGCCACCATCGCCGCGACCGGCGGGATCACCATCGCGACCACGCACATCGCGACGGCCGCCGGCACCGACCACAGCCGTACGAAGCCCCAGGCGGACACGAACAGGACCAGGCATCCGCCCATCAGCCAGAAGTACTCGCGGCGCCGACGGGCCAACATAAGTCCAGCGTACGACCGGATCGGCCACCCGGAAACGGCACGGAGGGCCGCACCCGGTCCAGGTAAGCGTCCAACCCCCTGGGGCGCGGCCCTCCGGCCGGTTCATGCGGTGCCCGCCGTCACACGGCGATGGCGACCTCCGCCAGGCCGCCCTGCTGGGCGACGACCTTGCGGTCGGCCTGGCCGCCGGGGACCAGGGCGCGGACGGTCCAGGTGCCCTCGGCCGCGTAGAAGCGGAACTGGCCCGTCGCCGAGGTCGGGACCTCGGCGGTGAACTCGCCGGTCGAGTCCAGGAGGCGGACGTAACCCACCACCGGCTCGCCGTCGCGGGTCACCTGGCCCTGGATCGTGGTCTCACCGGGCTTGATCGTCGAGGCGTCGGGGCCGCCTGCCTTCGCTCCACACATGGCTCTTCCTTACGGTCTACGGTCTGAATGGTGTGCGGGAGTTACTTGTTGGCGCCGAGCTCGATCGGCACGCCGACGAGGGAGCCGTACTCGGTCCACGAACCGTCGTAGTTCTTGACGTTCGTCACGCCGAGCAGCTCGTGCAGCACGAACCACGTCAGGGCCGAGCGCTCGCCGATGCGGCAGTACGCGATGGTGTCCTTCGCCAGGTCGACCTGCTCGGCCGCGTACAGCTCCTTGAGGTCGTCGTCCGACTTGAAGGTGCCGTCGTCGTTGGCGTTCTTCGACCACGGGATGTTGCGGGCGGACGGGACGTGGCCCGGGCGCTGCGACTGCTCCTGCGGGAGGTGGGCCGGGGCGAGCAGCTTGCCGCTGAACTCGTCGGGCGAGCGCACGTCGACCAGGTTCTGCGAGCCGATGGCCGCCACCACGTCGTCGCGGAAGGCGCGGATCGCGGAGTTCTGGGCCTTGGCCTTGTACTCGGTGGCCGGGCGGCTCGGGACCTGCGAACCGTCGACCAGGTCGCGCGAGTCCAGCTCCCACTTCTTGCGCCCGCCGTCGAGCAGCTTGACGCTGTCGTGGCCGTAGAGCTTGAAGTACCAGTAGGCGTACGAGGCGAACCAGTTGTTGTTGCCGCCGTACAGGACGACGGTCGTGTCGTTCGCGATGCCCTTCGCCGACAGGAGCTTCTCGAAGCCCTCCTGGTCGATGAAGTCACGGCGGACCGGGTCCTGGAGGTCCTTGGTCCAGTCGATCCGGATCGCGTTCTTGATGTGGTTCTTGTCGTACGCCGAGGTGTCCTCGTCCACCTCGACGAGGGCGACCTTCGGGTCGTCGATGTGGGCCTCGACCCAGTCGGCGTCTACCAGGACGTCGCTGCGGCTCATGCGGGTTCTCCTCCGGGGCAGTATGCGGCGGGGTTGCGCGGGGTGCGGGTGCGCTGTGTGCGTGCGCGGAGTGCTGCGGCACGGGCCCTGACGATCCGGAACGGAACGGACCGCCCGAAAGGGCCTGGGGGAATGCAGGAATTGAGCGTTCCGCTCAGGCGCGGCGACAGAGCATGGCGGCGACGCGGCACAGGTCGACTGCCCGCCGCTTCGTGAGATCCGCCTGTCGCTTCATAGCCCCGATCGTAGGGACGCGACCGCACCCCTGTCACCGGTGTGTCGTATTTTGAGACACGATCGTCCATGATCCGGGACGAGATTGGCCGAAGACCGCCTTTCATGGCGGTCCGGGGGGCCTCACCCTGTCGGCCATCTACCTGCCGGACGCGTCTGTCTCACAATCCGGCTACTGGCTGCGCCTACGGGGTGCCCGGGCCCTGTTTTTAGGGGCGCGGGGCTGTGACATTTGCGGCTCCGCCGCGCGGGCGCGACAAGCCCCCACCGGCCCGCAGACGAAACACGGCCCCCCGGGGGCTACCCCGCCAGGGAGACGTTGGTCCCGGTCCCAGTGAACAGCAGCCCATCCTTCGAAGCCTCGACCTTGTCGAGCTTGATACCCCGCGGCATCCCCGCGATCTGAAGGTCGTAGTCGACAGCCTTACGAAGCTTCTCGTCGAACCCGGGAACGGGGAGCTTAGGCAGCCCCTCGGACCGCACCCGCACAGTCGACCCGCCCTCGATCGTCACCGTGCTGTACGTGCTGACCGTACGACCGGCAAGCAGCAGCCGCAGGCTCGGCGGCACCTGCACCCCCGCCCCGTCGAGCAGATCCGTCAGCTGCCCGCCGACCTGGATCTGCCCCTTGGCGGCCCGCTCGGCGCCCGCGTACGAGACCGTCGCGCCCTTGGGCGCGGCCTTCGCCAGGTCGGCGTAGGAGATACGGGCCGAGCCGTCGGCGCGTACGACCGTGGCGGACGAGTAGCCGCTGTTGACCTTCACGTCGTGCAGCTTCGCCTTGACCTCGGTGACGTTCACCGAGTGGCCGTCGGCGGTGGCGGTGACGCCGCCCAGGCGCACGTCGACCTCGTCGAACTCCTTGCCGAGCGCCTGGGTGAGGAAGGGGAACCCGGTGATGGAGACGTCGGGGGTGGCGTTCAGCCCCTGACTGCTCTTGATCCGGTCGGCCACCTTCGACTCGACCACATTGACCGCGATGCGGTCCGCGGCGACGAAGAGGCCGCCGAGGACCACCGCGACGATCAGCCATATTCGGAGTGCGCGCATTGCGTACGTGTCCCCCACCCGTGGTCGTTCAATCCGCCCGGCGATCAAGCCCACTGCTGATCGGCCCGGTTGTCCGGTCGTACGGATGCGAGCCTAACCGCCGGAATTACCCGATCACTCGACCGATCAGATACAAAGCGGGAACAGCCGCGGTGAGCGGCATTGCCACTCCGGCCGTCATGTGCACGAAGCGCGACGGGTAGTCGTAGCTGGCCACCCGCAGCCCGATCAGCGCGCACACCCCGGCCGCCAGGCCCAGCAGGGCGCCGGAGGATCCGATGTCCGTCATCTGCCCGACCGCGATCCCCGCGCCCGCGGCCGCGAGCAGCGAGACGGCGACGGAGACGGGGCCCGGCAGCGGCAACGCGCGCGCGGGCACCGCGACGGCCACCGCGACCGCGCCCACGGAGACGGCGTGCGGGATCGCGGCGAGGTATCCGGCCGCCAGGACCGTGAGCGCCGCCGAGGTGACGGACGCCATGAGGCCGTACATCCGCTCGTCCGGGTCCGCGTGGCTGCGCAGCTGGAGGACGAGGGTGAGCAGCACCCACACTCCGAGCGTGCCCAGGATCGCGGCGGGCCCGTGGTCGTCGCCGACCGCGAGGAGCGCCACGTCGGCGACCAGGCCGCCCGCGAAGGCGAGCGCGATGCCCTGGCGGGCGGGCCACATCCCGTTCAGCCGGAACCATCCCGCGGCCGTGACCGCCTGGAGCAGCACCAGCGGCGCCACCAGCGCGTAGTGCCCGAGCGCGGCCCCGGCCGCGAGCAGCAGGCCGAGGACGGCGGTGAGCGCGGCGGGCTGCATCCCCGGCGCGATGATCGGCGAACGCCCCTCGGCACGCGCGCGCTGGGCGTCGGTGATCCGGGTGCTGCCGATGGTGGTGGGCGAGCTGTAGGCGGGGCCGTCGGCCCGGGCGGGCTCGGCGGGCGCCGGTTCGCGGACCGGTGCCTCCGGGGGCAGCGGGGCCGACCCCGTCTGCGGCGGCAGATACGCGGTGTCGGCGGCGGGCTGCGCGTACGCCTGCGCGTACTGCCCCTGGACCGGCTGCTGCACAGGCTGCTGTACGGGCTGCGGCTGGACCGTGGGCTGGTACTGGGTGTCCCAGGTCTGGCCCTCCCAGGTCTGCGTGTACTGCTGCTGCTCCTGGTACGACGGGTCGTGCGGGAACTGCTGCTGCCCGGACTGCTGCGCCTGCTGGTGCTGCTGGAGCGGCTGCTGCTGGAGCGGCTGACCGTACTGGTCGTACTGCTGGTACTGGTCGTACGACTGCTGCTGAACCGGCTGCCCGTACTGGTCGTACTGCGGATATCGCTCGTCGTACGGATACGGCGGGTACTGCTGATCGCTCATGACTGGGGGGTCACCCTCCTGCGAACGGCGGGAGCACCTCGACCGTGCCGCCCTCGGCAAGCCGTACGGTCTCATGCTCGCGGGTCCCGACGGGGTCGCCGTCGACAAGGAACGAACACCTGAGCAGTACGCGGGTCAGCTCGCCCGGGTGGCGCTCGCGCACCGCGTCGAGCGCCTGAGCCAGCGTGTCCGCCGTATACGGCTCCTCGGCGACACCGGCGGCGGATTTGGCCGCGGCCCAGAAGCGGATGGTTCCCGCTGCCATGGCGACACTCCTTTCGTCGGGCTCCATGATGGGCTACGCCACCGACAGCCAGTGCGCGATCCGGCGCAGCAGCCCCTCGTCCGCCGCGTTCTCCGCGTGCCCCATGCCCTCCTCCAGCCACAACAGCCCAGGTCCGGCCGCCGCCAGCATCCTGGGGTGGTCCAGCGGGAAGTACGGGTCGCGGTCGCCGTGGACGATCAGGAGCGGGGTCGGCGCGATCAGCGGGACCGCCTCGACCGGCGAGAGCGGAACGGGGTCCCACTCCTCCGAGTCGATCCGGGTCGCGAAGCCGAGGCGGCCGACCAGGCGCCCGGCGGGCCGGGTCACCAGCCAGTGCAGCCTCCGCATGGGCGCGGTCCCCCGGTAGTACCAACGGGCGGGCGCGCTCACGGAAACCGCGGCATCCGTGTGCGCCGGGCACGCTTCCGTGCTCCCCTTGTGCGTCGCCGCGTGCCGCAGCACCACCGAACCGCCCATCGAGAACCCGACGGTCGCCACGCGCGCGTACCCGAGTGATCTCGCCCACTCCACCGCCGCCGCCAGGTCCAGGACCTCGCGGTCGCCGACCGTGGAGCGCCCGCCGGAGCGCCCGTGGCCCCGGAAGGAGAACGTCACCACGCCCGCGTACTGGGCGAACACCCCCGCCGCACGCCGCACGGCGGGGCGGTCGGCCGAGCCCGTGAAGCCGTGCGCGACCACGATCGCGGTATCCGTTCTGCCCGCTGCGCACGGGTCGTGAACGGCCTCGATCGGCACGCCGTCCGAGGTGCGCAGAGTGGCCCGCCGAGGTCCCCTGGTGATCGAGGAAACATCCACAGTGTGAAATCGGCCCTCTGAAGCGGAACTCATGTGGGCTATTCTGCTCGGCAGAGGATCCGGGCAGCGCAGCCCCCGGGTCCTTTTGCGTTTCCGGCCCGTTGTTACAGGCAGGTGACCGAAGGCTCACAAAGAAGACTCAGCAAGGCTTCCGGGGGCGCGGGAGCCGACCGTACGAAGTACGGGAAGAAGTACCAGTAGTACGAAGCAGTGCCGTAAACGTCCTCGCAGGGACCGAGGAGGAACCGACGTTATGGGCGAGCAGACCGTGCACGATACGAAGTCGACGACCTGGGCAGGTGGGGCGCGATGAGCTCCCTGCTGCTCCTGACCAATGCCCTCCAGCCGTCGACGGAGGTGCTTCCCGCCCTCGGCCTGCTGCTGCACAACGTACGGGTGGCCCCCGCCGAGGGCCCGGCCCTCGTCGACACCCCGGGTGCCGACGTCATCCTTGTCGACGGCCGCCGCGATCTGCCGCAGGTCCGGTCGCTGTGCCAGCTGCTGCGCTCCACCGGGCCCGGCTGTCCGCTGCTCCTGGTGGTCACCGAGGGCGGCCTTGCCGCCGTCACCGCCGACTGGGGCATCGACGACGTCCTGCTCGACACCGCCGGTCCCGCCGAGGTCGAGGCGCGGCTGCGGCTCGCGATGGGCCGCCAGCAGATCACCTCGGACGACTCCCCCATGGAGATCCGCAACGGCGATCTGTCCGTGGACGAGGCCACCTACAGCGCGAAGCTGAAGGGCCGGGTCCTGGACCTGACCTTCAAGGAGTTCGAGCTCCTGAAGTACCTCGCCCAGCACCCCGGCCGGGTCTTCACGCGCGCGCAGCTGCTCCAGGAGGTCTGGGGCTACGACTACTTCGGCGGTACGCGCACGGTCGACGTCCACGTACGGCGGCTGCGGGCCAAGCTCGGCCCCGAGCACGAGTCGCTGATCGGCACTGTCCGCAATGTCGGATACCGGTTCGTGACGCCCGAGAAGGTCGAGCGGGCGGCCGAGGAGGCCAAGGCGAAGTCGGCGGCTCAGGCCAAGGCCAAGGCGGCCGCGGAATCCGTGGCCTCCGCACCGGTCCCGGTTCGTACGGAGGCGGAGGAAGCCTCCGTACGCCCTGCCCAGAGGTAGGTCACCCCGCGTAGACTCCCGCTCGTGGCCAAGGTGACGCGGGATGATGTGGCGAGACTGGCGGGTACGTCGACCGCGGTCGTCAGCTATGTCATCAACAACGGACCGAGGCCGGTCGCCCCGGCCACGCGCGAGCGGGTACTCGCCGCGATCAAGGAGCTGGGCTACCGGCCCGACCGGGTTGCCCAGGCGATGGCATCCCGGCGCACGGACCTCATAGGCATGATCGTCCCGGACGCGCGCCAGCCGTTCTTCGCGGAGATGGCGCACGCGGTGGAGCAGGCGGCCGCCGAGCGCGGAAAAATGGTCCTGGTCGGCAACTCCGACTATCTGGACGACCGCGAGGTCCACTATCTGCGGGCCTTCCTCGGCATGCGGGTCGCCGGTCTGATCCTGGTCAGCCAGGGCCCCAGCGAGCGCGCGGCGGCGGAGATCGACGCCTGGGACGCGCGCGTGGTGCTCCTCCACGAACGGCCGGAGGCGATCGACGACGTGGCGGTCGTCACGGACGACATCGGCGGCGCGCAGCTGGCGACCCGCCATCTTCTGGAACACGGTCACGCGTACGTGGCGTGCCTCGGCGGGGTCGAATCGACCCCGGCGGTCGGCGACCCCGTGGCGGACCACGTCGAGGGCTGGCGCCGGGCGATGGTCGAGTCCGGCCGCTCCCTCGAAGGCCGCCTCTTTCAGGCCCCGTACAACCGGTACGACGCGTACCGGGTCGCCCTGGACATTCTCTCCGGGCCCGAGCGGCCCCCGGCGATCTTCTGCTCCACCGACGACCAGGCGATCGGCGTGCTCCGGGCTGCCCGTGAACTCCGTATCGATGTGCCGGGCGAGCTGGCGGTGGCGGGCTTCGACGACGTGAAGGAAGCGGGTCTGACGGACCCGCCCCTCACCACGGTCGCCTCCGACCGCCCCGCGATGGCCCGCGCGGCGGTGGACCTGGTCCTGGACGACGCGCTCCGCGTGGCCGGCTCGCGCCGGGAACGCCTGAAGCAGTTCCCGTCGCGGTTGGTGATCCGCAAGTCCTGCGGCTGCGAATAACCAGGCCCGGGCTTCGTCTGCGAACCGTAGCCGGTTGCTCGCGCAGTTCCCCGCGCCCCTGAAGGGCTGTGGCTGAGCCGAGTTCTCCGGCTGCGGCGAAGTACCTGAGGGGCGCGGGGAACTGCGCGAGCAAGCCAGCACGGTCCGCGGACAAAGCACCCGGCCGCCCGCCCAGGCCACGCGGCGGAGCCGCAAAATGTCACAGCCGGGAAGGGGCGGGGTGGGGAATCGCCCGCCGCAGGCGACCGGCTAGTCGACCAGCTCGACCTGGAGCTCGACCTCGACCGGCGCGTCGAGCGGGAGGACCGCGACGCCGACCGCGCTGCGGGCGTGGACACCCTTGTCGCCCAGAACCGCGCCAAGCAGCTCGCTCGCACCGTTGATCACACTGGGCTGGCCCGTGAAGTCGCTGGCCGAGGCCACGAAGCCCACGACCTTCACGACGCGCGCAACCCGGTCGAGGTCACCCGCGACGGACTTCACCGCGGCGAGGGCGTTCAGCGCACAGATACGCGCCGCGTCCTTCGCCTCCTCGGCCGTGACCTCCGCGCCCACCTTCCCGGTCAGCGTCAGCTTGCCGTCGACCATGGGCAGCTGCCCGGCCGTGAACACGTACACACCCGACCGCACGGCCGGCTGGTACGCGGCCAGCGGCGGTACGACCTCCGGCAGGGTCAGGCCGAGTTCGGCCAGCTTCGCCTCCACCGCGCTCATGCCTGCTTCTCCCGCTTCAGGTAGGCCACCAGCTGCTCGGGGTTGTTCGGCCCGGGAACGACCTGGACCAGCTCCCAGCCGTCCTCGCCCCAGGTGTCCAGAATCTGCTTGGTCGCGTGCACGAGAAGGGGCACGGTCGCGTATTCCCACTTGGTCATGTGGCCGACTGTAGCCGCTGCCGGAGGCAGCCTCATGCGTAGGCCGTCGGGCGACTGGTTAGGCTCGACTGTGTGAGCAGGCTCCAGGTCGTCAGCGGCAAGGGCGGTACCGGCAAGACCACGGTCGCCGCTGCCCTCGCGCTCGCCCTCGCGACGGAGGGCAAGCGCACGCTCCTCGTCGAGGTCGAGGGCAGACAGGGCATCGCACAGCTCTTCGAGACGGAGGCGTTTCCGTACGAGGAGCGGAAGATCGCCGTGGCGCCCGGCGGCGGGGAGGTGTACGCGCTGGCGATCGACGCCGAGCGGGCCCTGCTCGACTACCTCCAGATGTTCTACAAGCTGGGCTCGGCGGGCCGGGCGCTCAAGAAGCTCGGCGCCATCGACTTCGCCACCACCATCGCGCCCGGCGTCCGCGACGTCCTGCTGACCGGCAAGGCGTGCGAAGCGGTGAGGCGTAAGGACAAGCAGGGGCGGTACGCGTACGACCATGTGGTCATGGACGCACCGCCCACCGGGCGGATCACCCGCTTCCTCAACGTCAACGACGAGGTCGCCGGGCTCGCCAAGATCGGGCCGATACACAATCAGGCGCAGGCTGTGATGCGGGTCCTCAAGTCCCCTGAGACAGCCGTGCACTTGGTGACGCTGCTTGAGGAGATGCCGGTCCAGGAGACCGCCGACGGCATCGCCGAGCTGCGCGCCGCCGAGCTGCCGACCGGCGCCGTCATCGTCAACATGGTCCGCCCGCACCTCCTGGACGAGGAGGCGGTACGGGGCGTCACCGGCGACCGGCGCAAGGAGGTCGCCAAGGCGCTCACCCGCGCCGGGGTCACCGGCTCGGCCAAGCTGGTCACGCCGCTGCTCCAGGAGGCCGCCGAGCACGCGGAGCGGGTGGAGCTGGAACGCGAACAGCGGGAGGTGGTGGGCGAGTTGGGGCTGCCCGTGCACGAACTGCCGCTGATCGGTGAGGGAATGGATCTGGCCGGGCTCTACCGCCTGGCCGCCGAGCTGCGGAATTCCGGGGTGGGCAAGTGAGCATGGACACGGCCGCGCCGTTGGACATCGACCCTCTGCTGGACGACCCGAAGACGCGGATCGTGGTGTGCTGCGGCTCCGGCGGGGTCGGCAAGACGACGACCGCGGCGGCGCTCGGGCTGCGGGCCGCCGAGCGCGGCCGCAAGGTGGTCGTCCTGACCATCGACCCGGCCCGGCGCCTGGCCCAGTCGATGGGGATCGACTCGCTGGACAACACCCCGCGCCGGGTCAAGGACGTCGAGGGCGCCGGTGAACTGCACGCCATGATGCTCGACATGAAGCGGACCTTCGACGAGATCGTCGAGGCGCACGCGGATGCCGAGCGGGCCCGGGCGATCCTCTCCAACCCCTTCTACCAGTCCCTGTCGGCCGGCTTCGCGGGCACGCAGGAGTACATGGCGATGGAGAAGCTGGGCCAGCTGCGGGCGCGCGACGAGTGGGACCTGATCGTGGTCGACACCCCGCCGTCGCGCTCGGCGCTCGACTTCCTGGACGCGCCGAAGCGGCTGGGGTCGTTCCTGGACGGCAAGTTCATCCGGCTGCTGATGGCCCCCGCCAAGATGGGCGGGCGGGCCGGGATGAAGTTCCTCAACGTCGGCATGTCGATGATGACGGGCACGCTCGGCAAGCTGCTCGGCGGCCAGTTGCTGCGGGACGTCCAGACGTTCGTGGCGGCGATGGACACGATGTTCGGCGGCTTCCGCACCCGCGCCGACGCCACCTACCGGCTGCTCCAGGCGCCGGGCACGGCCTTCCTGGTGGTCGCGGCGCCGGAGCGGGACGCGCTGCGCGAGGCCGCGTACTTCGTGGAGCGCCTCGCGGCCGACTCGATGCCGCTCGCCGGTCTCGTACTCAACCGCGTGCACGGCAGCGGCGCTGCGCGACTGTCGGCGCAGCGGGCACTGGCGGCGGCGGAAAGCCTCGACGAGGACCGTACGGACGGTCTCGAAGGCTCCGATGGGGAAAATCTTGTCGACGGCCGCATTGTCGATCAGATGGACGGGAAGGCTGAGGATCGTGGCACCGGTGGTCCCTCTCCCGAAGTCCCCTCCTCCACCACCGGACCCGACGGCGTGTCGGTCGACCGGCTGACCGCCGGTCTGCTGCGCCTGCACGCGGAGCGGATGCAGGTGCTCGCACGCGAACAGCGCACGCGCGACCGCTTCACCGCGCTCCACCCCGAAGTCCCGGTGGCCGAAGTGGCCGCCCTGCCCGGCGACGTACACGATCTCGCCGGGCTCCGGGCCATCGGGGAACGGCTCGCGACCCAGAACGAGAAGGCCGGAGCTCTCTGACCCGTACGTAGAGGTCGTACGTACGTGTCGTACGGGTATGACGCCGTGGGCTACCCCACGGCGGCGTAGGTCTCGTCCATGGCGTGGGGCCGGTAGCCGTACGCCTCGTCGTCGTCCACGCCCACGGACAGGATGCCCGTGCTGCGCTCGTACTCCGTACGCGCCGTCTCCAGAAGGCGGCGCCAGGAAGTGACGGTGGGGCGCCTGCGCAGCAACGCGCGCCGCTCCCGTTCCGTCATTCCGCCCCACACGCCGAATTCGACGCGGTTGTCCAGTGCGTCCGCGAGGCACTCGGTCCGTACCGGGCATCCGGTACACACCGCCTTGGCCCTGTTCTGAGCCGCACCCTGTACGAACAGTTCGTCCGGATCGGTAGTGCGGCAGGCTGCCTGCGCACTCCAGTCGGTTACCCAGCCCATGCCGGCGCCGTCCTCTCCCGAATCGAGGCTCCCCCACGGCGGCAGAGGCATATTCACCGCTGCCAGTTGAGGACGTTACGGAAGGTGGGCACAGCGCAACACCCCCTTCGGGCCCAATCTTGAATGGTCCGAACGGACTATGCGTACGCGGCAGATCACCCAACGGAGTGAGCTGGGGACATGCGTGAGAATCCCGGCAAACCGGGGCGTTTCAGTTGAGCCACAACGGACGCCTGATGACGCATGAGGCGTAAACGGACAGCGATACCGGGCAATCGCCCTCTTGCGGAAAGTCAAACACCGAGTTGATGCGCAACCGCACTGCTGTGACAGTTGAGAGCAGCTTAGGCCAGAGCATTGACCCGTGTCCGGCGAATGAGAACGTAGGCTGCCCCCATGGCAAAGAAGCGCTCGGGCGGTGGTCTGACCGGGACCCAGCAGGCCGCCAAGTTCGTCGGAGTGAGTGTGCTCTCCGGAGCGGTGCTCGCGGGGATCGCGCTGCCGGCGTTCGGCGCGCTCGGTCTCGCGGCCAAGGGCACGGTCGAGGGATTCGACGAGATCCCCGCCAATCTGAAGACCCCGCCGCTGAGTCAGCGCACCACGATCCTGGACAACCAGGGCGGTCCGATCGCGACGGTGTACTCGCGCGACCGCACGGTGGTCCCGCTCACGGGCATCTCCCCGTACATGCAGAAGGCGATCGTCGCGATCGAGGACGCGCGCTTCTACGAGCACGGCGCGATCGACCTCAAGGGCGTGCTGCGCGCGCTCAACAAGAACGCGACGTCGGGCGGCGTGGCCCAGGGCGCTTCGACCCTCACCCAGCAGTACGTCAAGAACGTCTTCGTGGAGGAGGCCGGCGACGACCCCGACAAGGTCGCCGAGGCCACCCAGCAGACCCTCGGCCGCAAGGTCAAGGAGCTCAAGTACGCGATCCAGGTCGAGGAAGAGCTCGGCAAGAAGAAGATCCTGGAGAACTACCTCAACATCACGTTCTTCGGGCAGCAGGCGTACGGCGTCGAGGCCGCGGCCAAGCGCTACTTCTCCAAGTCCGCCAAGGACCTGACGCTGCCCGAGTCCGCCATGCTCGCGGGCATCGTCCAGTCGCCGAGCCGCTACGACCCCGTCAACGACGCCACCGAGGCGAAGAAGCGCCGTGACGTGGTCCTCCAGCGCATGGCCGACAAGAAGGACATCTCGCAGGCCGAGGCCGACCGCGCCAAGGCCACGCCGATCAAGCTGAAGGTCTCCAAGCCGAAGAACGGCTGCATCACGGCCGTCAGCGGCGCGGGCTTCTTCTGTGACTACGTACGCGAGGTCTTCCTCTCCGACCCGGTCTTCGGCAAGACCAAGGAGGAGCGGGCCAAGCTCTGGAACCAGGGCGGCCTGACCGTCCGTACGACCATGGACCCGCAGGCCCAGCAGTCCACCCAGAACTCGATCAAGGACCACGTCTACCAGACGGACAAGGTCGCCACCGCCGTCACGCTGGTCCAGCCCGGCACCGGCAAGATCCTGGCGATGGGCCAGTCGCGGCCGTACGGCTTCGGGGCGAACGAGACCCAGATCAACTTCTCGGTCAACAAGCAGATGGGCGGCTCGAACTTCGGCTTCCCGGTCGGCTCGACCTTCAAGCCGTTCCTCGCCGCCGCCGCGATCGAGGGCGGCAAGCCGCCGACGCAGCAGTACCCGTCGCCGTACGAGATGGACTACCCGGCCACCGTCCAGACGTGCAGCGGCAAGCCGTGGGTGAACACCAACAACGAGCAGTTGCAGAACGAGAACGAGTCCGAGCACGGGCCGTACCCGCTGAAGACCGCCATGGAGAAGTCGGTCAACACGTACTTCGTGCAGATGCTCGGCGAGATCGGCATGTGCCCGGTCTCCCAGATGACGGACAAGCTGCACGTGGTGCAGGGCAACGGCACGAAGCTCCCGATGGTGCCCTCGGCGCTCACCCTCGGCTCCACCGGTATCTCCCCGCTGAACATGGCGAGCGCGTACGCGGCCTTCGCCAACCGGGGCACGTACTGCACGCCGGTCGCCATCGAGTCGATCAAGAAGGCGGACGGCACGGCGCTGCCGGTGCCGAAGTCCTCGTGCAGCCAGGCGATGTCGCAGAACACCGCGGACTCCATCAACACGCTGCTGCGCGGTGTGACCGACTCCGGTACGGGTAAGCAGGCCGGTCTCTCCGACCGCGACAACGCGGGCAAGACCGGCACGACCGACCAGCGCAAGAACGCCTGGTTCGTCGGCTACACGCCGAACATGTCGGGCGCGGTGTGGGTCGGCAGCCCGACGCAGAGCGTCGAGATGGAGAACATCACCATCGGCGGCGAGTACCAGGAGAAGGTGTACGGCGGCCAGGTCCCCGGCCCGATCTGGAAGGACGCCGTCAGCGGCGCCCTGAGCGGCCAGCCGGCCCCCAGCTTCACCACGGTCAACATCCCCGACCCGCAGGGCCAGACCCCGCCCGCCGGGGACGACAACGGCAACAAGGGCAAGGGCGGCGGCAAGAAGCACCGCCCCGGCGACAACAAGCCGGGCGGCGGCGTCACGGTCCCGCCGAACCCGGGCATCTCGATCCCGCCGGGAGTGATCGGCGGGGACACGGGGGCGATCGGGGGGAACTGGCCGTAAGGGGCTGTACGTGAAGGGGGGGCACCCGGGAAAACCGGGTGCCCCCCTTCACGTATGTACGGCTGCGGTCAGCCCGCGAGCTGACGCTTCACGATCGCGGAGACGCGGCCGCCGTCGGCGCGGCCGGAGACCTTCGGGTTGACGATCTTCATGACGGCGCCCATGGCGCGCGGCCCCTCGGCCCCGGCGGCCTTGGCCTCCTCGACGGCGTCCGCGACGATCGCGCCGAGCTCGTCGTCGGAGAGCTGCTTGGGCAGGTACGCGTCGAGGATCTCGCCCTCGGCCCGCTCCTTCGCCGCGGACTCCGCCCGGCCGCCCTGCTCGAAGGCGTCGGCGGCCTCACGCCGCTTCTTCGCCTCCTTGGCGATGACCTTCAGCACCTCCTCGTCGGAGAGCTCGCGCGCGCTCTTGCCCGCGACCTCCTCCTTGGCGATGGCGGTGAGGGTCAGTCGCAGCGTGGACGAGCGCAGCTCGTCGCGCGCCTTCATGGCGGTGGTGAGGTCGTCCTTGAGCGTGGCCTTGAGCGTGGTCATACGCCCCAGTGTGTCAGGTGGCGGGGCGGGGGCGCGTGCGAGTTTCGTACGGGGCGTACGGGCGGGTCGCGAGCGGGACGCCGAACGGACCGCGGCTCTTGGTCATACGTACGTCTGCAACGATGGGCGCATGCGCGCGCGATACGGAGTACCCCTGGCAATCACGGCAGTCGGCGCGGCCGGCGTCGCCTACGCGGCCGGCATCGAGGCCCGGTCCTTCCGATTGCGACGGGTGACCGTGCCGATGCTGCCGCGCGGGGCGCGTCCGCTGCGGGTGCTGCAGATCTCCGACGTCCACATGGTGAGCGGCCAGCGCAAGAAGCGCGCGTGGCTGCAGTCGCTGGCGGGCCTGCGCCCGGATTTCGTGGTCAACACGGGCGACAACCTGTCGGACCAGGAGGGCGTACCGGAGCTCCTGGACGCGCTGGGGCCCCTGATGGAGTTCCCGGGCGTGTACGTCTTCGGCTCGAACGACTACTACGGCCCCAAGCTGCGCAACCCGGCCCGCTACCTCCTTGAGAAGGCCCAGGGCAGGCACGGCCTGAACGGCAACGCCCCCGCCGTCGGCGTCGTCCACAACCCGTGGGAGGACCTGCGGGACGCGTTCGACTCCGCCGGCTGGGTCGGCCTGAACAACACGCGGGGCCGCCTGAAGCTGCCCGGCGGCTTCGAGCTCGCCTTCACGGGCCTGGACGACCCGCACATCAAGCGGGACCGGTACGCGCTGGTCGAGGGCGGCCCTGAGAAGGACGCGGACGCGTCGATCGCGGTGGTCCACGCCCCGTACCTGCGCACCCTGGACGCCTTCACGTCCGACGGCTACCCCCTGATCCTCGCGGGCCACACCCACGGCGGCCAGCTGTGCGTCCCCTTCTACGGCGCGCTGGTCACGAACTGCGACCTGGACACGGCCCGGGTGAAGGGCCTCTCGACCCACGAGGCGGGCGGCCACCGCTCGTACATGCACGTCTCGGCGGGCTGCGGCACGAACCGCTACACGCCGGTCCGCTTCGCGTGCCCGCCTGAGGCGACGTTGCTTACGTTGGTGGCGGGGGAGTAGGGGGGCGCGGTTCCCCTGCCGCAGCCCCGCCCCGAGGCCCGCGTAAACCGGATTTCGTCTCCGGCCGCCGGTGGGCTAAAGTAAACGACGTCGCCAGGACAACGGGCGGCATCGGGGTGTAGCGCAGCTTGGCAGCGCGCTTCGTTCGGGACGAAGAGGTCGTGGGTTCAAATCCCGCCACCCCGACAGCTGCAAGACCACATCAGGCCCGGTACTGAGAGATCAGTACCGGGCCTGATGTGTTTCCGGACCGCCCGGGGAGCACGTACAGGCGGACGCCAAAGAGGCCGCCCCCCGAAAGAACGGCCTCTTTGGCGTCGTCTGCTGTCGGCTCCTTCTGCGGCCGACAGGAGCATTCACGGCGGACCGCATGGGTCCGGCACCGGTCCCTCCCCTGTGAGGACCGGTGCCGGACCATACGGTCGGCGTCGATCCGCGCCGGTGTGGCACGGATCAAGGAATGCCGGACCCGTGGTTGATGCACCAGCCATCCGCATAGGGCTGGGCTCCACGGATCCCTCTTGCTCACGCGGCGAGGCCGTCGCCGCCGTCTCGGGACTCCGAATCGAAGCTGACCGAGAACATGCGGCATCATGAGCTGTCTCTTCGAGCGCCGGGCCGGTGGCCTGTCCGGGCGTTGCCCGGTTGGTGCGCTGCTGCGTCGAGATCCTGCCAGCTGCGGCTCCCACAGAGGAGGCTCTGGCATCGATCCCACGGCTTAACCGCAGGTCAGCCGTATAGGGTGAGTTTTCCGGTCCGGATGTCAGGCGCGGGGGAAGTAAGGAGTGGAGACCTTGAGTTCCGACTCAGGGGCACGCACGGCCTTCGCGGAACGTCTCGCGCTGCTGTACACGGAGGCCGGCAACCCTCCCCTCAAGCGCGTGGCCGAGGCAGTCGTCCGGCTTCAGCGCGTCGACGAACGAGGGCGGCCCGTGCGGGTGTCCGCCCAGCGGATCAGCGACTGGCGACGTGCCAGGAACGTGCCTGCCCAGTTCATCGCCCTCGCAGTCGTGCTGCACGTCCTGATTCCCGAGGCACGGCGCTCGCGGCCCGCGCCCGTGTCCACGGGCCTGTACGACCTGGCGCAGTGGCAGCGCCTGTGGGAGCGCGCGGTTGCCGACCCGGTCGGCGATCGCCCCGCGTCACCCGCCGAAGAGGACGAGCGGCCCCCGGCCGAAGCCGTGGCCGTGCCCGGTGGCGTGTGCCCGTACCGGGGCCTGGCTTCGTACCGTCAGCAGGACGCCCGGTGGTTCTTCGGCCGGGAGCGAAGCAGGGACGCCCTCGTCGCTCAGCTCCGCGCGGCGGAGAAGACGGGCGGCCTGGTCATGCTCGTGGGCGCCTCGGGAGCGGGAAAGTCCTCCCTGCTGAACGCCGGGTTGGTGCCCGCGTTGCAGAACGGCGGACAGAGCAAAGAGAAGGCGAGGCAGGTACTTCAGCTCGTGCCGGGAGCCGATCCCCTCGTGGAGCTCGCTCGCCGGATACCTGAACTTGCACCCGTCATCTCTGCCGGGGACGAGCCCGGTACTCCGCAGTTCGCGCACGCCGTGCGGGAGGCCGTCACGGCATGGGCGCATCGCGAAAGCTCTTCCCCCGCCTCTCCGGTCGTCATCGTGGACCAGTTCGAGGAAACGTTCACCCTCTGCTCCGACGAGGCAAGTAGGCGTACGTTCGTCCAGCTCCTCCACGCCGCGTGCACGCCCACCGACTCCGGTGAGCCGGCCCCCATGCTCGTCGTCCTCGGCATACGCGCCGACTTCTACGAGCGGTGCCTCGGGTATCCCGAACTGGCCGACGCGCTGCAACACCGGCACATGGTGCTCGGGCCGCTGACCACCACGGAGCTGCGCGAAGCGGTGACCGGCCCGGCCAAGGCCGTGGGCATGGAGCTCGAATCCGGACTGGCGGAGCTGATCATCCGGGAAGTGAGCGCCGACGGCCCCCGCGGGGTGCACGACGCGGGGGCGCTGCCGCTCCTCTCCCACGCCCTCCTCGCCACCTGGCAGCGGCGGAAGGCGGGCCGGCTCACGCTGGCCGGCTACCGCGCGGCGGGCGGAATCCAGGGGGCGGTGGCGGCGACCGCCGAGCGCGCCTGGTCGAGCCTCGACCCGGCGGCACGCACGGCCGCGCGACTGCTCCTGCTCAGGCTGGTCAAGCTGAGCGAGGACACCCAGGCCACCCGTAGGCGGGGTACGCGACGCCAGCTGGCGGAGGAGTCGACGGACCCCAACAGGACGGAGGAGTCCCTCGAAGCGCTGGTTCGCGCCCGCTTGGTGACACTCGACGCGGAGACCGTGGAGATCACCCATGAAGCGCTGCTCCACGCCTGGCCGCGTCTGCGCGACTGGATCGACGAGGACAGGAACGACCATCTGCTGCGCCAGCGGCTGGAGGAGGACGGCAGGGCCTGGGAGGACTCGAAGCGGGACACCTCGCTGCTCTACCGGGGTTCCCGTCTGGAACAGGCCCACACCTGGGCGAAATCCGCCGGTGACACCTTCCTGACCCGGAACGCCGTGGAGTTCCTGGCCGCCTCGGTCAGGCTGCGCAAGCGCACGGTCTGGGTCAGCCGCAGTGCGATATCGGCGCTGGTCGTCCTGGCGATCCTGGCCGTCTGTTCGGCGTGGGTCGCACGGCAGCAGCGGGACGACGCCGTGTTCGAGCAGGTGGTCGCCGAGGCCGATCGGGCCCAGCACACGGACCCGTCGCTCTCCGCCCAGCTCGCCCTGGTGGCCCACCATTTGCGGCCCGACAACAAGGGGACGAACAACCGGCTGATCTCGATCGTGAACGCTCCGCTGGCCACTCCGCTCCTCGGCCACACCGGAGCCGTCTACCTCACCTCGTTCAGCCCGAACGGCAAGATCCTGGCCACCGCCAGCTACGACCGCACCGTCCGGCTGTGGGACGTGGCGGACCCGGCCCGGCCCAAGCCGCTGGGCGCACCCCTCACCGGCCACACGAGCTGGGTGAGCAGCGCGGTCTTCAGCCCGGACGGCAGCACCCTCGCCAGCGCTTCGGACGACGGCACGATCAGGCTGTGGGACGTACGCGATCCCAGCCGTCCGCAACCGCTCGGCGCTCCCCTGACCGGCCACGGCGGCACGATCTACCTCCTCGCCTTCAGGCCGGACGGACACACCCTGGCCTCCGCCAGTGAAGATCACACCGTCCGGCTGTGGGACGTACGCGATCCCAGCCGTCCGCAGCCGCTCGGTGCTCCCCTGACCGGCCACACCGCCGCCGTACGCTGCGTCGCGTTCAGCCCTGACGGGCGGACGCTGGCGGCGGGTGGTGACGACGGCTCGATCAGGCTGTGGGACACGGCGGATCCGCTTCGACCCGTGCCGATCGACACGGTGCTGACCGGCCACACGGGCACGGTGCACTCCGTGGCCTTCAGCCCCGACGGCCATACCCTCGCCAGCGGCGGCTCGGACGACACCATCCGGCTCTGGAACGTCGCCGACCCACGTCACGCGGCACCGCTCGGCACACCGCTCACCGGCCACACCGGTCCCATCTGGTCGGTGGCCTTCAGCCCCGACGGAAGCAAGCTCGGCGCCGCCAGCGCGGACAGCACGGCGAGCCTGTGGAACGTCAGCGATCCGGCATACCCGTCACAGGTCGGCGAACCTCTCGCGGGAAGCAGCGGCGAGATGTACGCCCTGGGCTTCAGCCCCGACGGCCGGACCCTTGCCACCGGGAGCGGCGACAGCAAGGTCCGCCTGTGGTCGATACCGACGTCGGACATGATCGGCCGCATCGGAGCGTTCCGCCCGGACGGGCGGGTGCTCGCCACGGCCGCGCGCGACCACAGGATCCGGCTGTGGAATGTGGCGGCTCCCGACCGGCCCGTGTCGCTGAGCGAGCCGCTCACGCCCGGGGACAGTGAGGTGCGCTCGCTGGCGTTCTCCCCCGACGGCCGCACACTCGCGGTGCTGATGGGAAGCCACGTGGTGCAGCTGTACAACGTCACCGATCCGACCCGGCCCAGCTCCTACGGGTCGCCCCTCGCCCTGCGCACACGGTTCTCCGGCCCCGACGCGCTGGCGTTCAGCCCGGACGGGCGCACCCTGGCGACCGGCTACGACGACCGCACGATCCAGCTGTGGAACGTCGGCACCCCGTCTCGGCCCCTCCCCCTCGGCACGCCGCTCTCCGGTCACAAGGGCTACGTCAACTCCCTGGTCTTCAGCCCGGACGGCCGGACTCTCGCCAGCGGCAGCGCGGACGCCACCATCAGGCTGTGGAACGTGACCGACCCGCGCCGTGTCGCCCCACTCGGCGAGCCCCTGACGGGACACCTCGGCCCCGTCAACGCACTCTCCTACAGTCCGGACGGCCATACGCTGGCCAGCGGCAGCGACGACGACACGGTCCGCCTCTGGAACATCACCGACCCGCTCAAGGCGGCCCGGCTGGGCTCACCCCTCACCGGCCACACCGAAGCGGTCGTATCGCTGACGTTCAGCCAGGACGGCCGCACCCTGGCAAGCGGCGGCAACGACAACGCGGTCCGGCTCTGGAACGTCGGCCACCCGTCCGAGGCCGCTCCCATCGGTCAATCGATGAGCCCCAACGCCAAGACAGGAAATTTCTTGTCGTTCAGTCCCAACAGCCACATGCTCGGGGTGTCGAGCGGCAGCGATACGGTCCGGCTGTGGAACTTGGACGCCGACCAGGCCATCAGCCGCATTTGCTCGACCACTCGGGGCGTCCTGACGCCGGATAAATGGCGTGAGAATCTACCTCGTCTCTCGTACTCGCCTCCCTGCGACGAGTAACCACGTGATGTGATCCCAGTCACAACTCATCGATGCAGGTGGGCAGCCCATTCCCGCCATGCGTACAGCGTTGTTACTGTTGGACACAGCCCGATCGCTGGCGCATCCCCCGTCGCCAGCGATCGGGCGCTTCCGTTTTCTGTGGGCATTGCGAAGCGCTTTTCGATACAGCGGATTTGGCCCACACCAAGGCAATAGCTAGGCATAACGCAGATCGGGCCCGGCGGCCCGCTTGTCAGCGAACCGGGCCCGATCTCCGCCTCCTCATTCCCTTCGTTATGTGCGGGCGAGCAGCGGGGCCTGCACGGAACCGCCCCCTCACCCCAGGCGCTCATCCGCTCTCCACTCGTCAAGACCTCTTGAGGAGTCGTAGGGTGATCATGTCGGGCAACAGGACGGTGAGCACCCATGGCCGTGGCGTACGAGCGGATCGCGGACGAGCTTCGGCAGTCCATCCGCACCGGTGAACTGAGGCCTGGAGACCGTCTGCCCCCGGAGACCAAGCTCGCCGAGACCTACAAGCGCAGCGTGCCGACGATCCGCGACGCACTGCGGCTGCTGCGGGACGAGGGGCTGATCGAGAAGCAGCACGGCCGGGGGAACTTCGTCCGCCGCCCCCGCACCTCGGCGCTGCGCCACAACTGCCGCCACCAATGGGAGAAGGACCGCGCGCGCCAGCCCGTGACCACGAGGCTGGAGACGGGCGCGACCGAGTACGACACCGGCCTGAAGGTCGACGACCTCGTCTTCCACGCGGCCTACCGGGAGATCAAGGCCGGGAAGGGCCTCGCGGAAGCCCTCGGCGTTCCCGAGGGAACCGCCCTCCTGGAGCGCAGCTACCGCACGCGGCACGCCGCCGAAAGCGCGCCCTTCAACCTGGTGACCTCCTGCATCCCGCGCTTCCTGATCGAGGCGAACCCCGACCTCCTGGACCAGACGAAGGAGCCGTGGCCGGGCGGCACCCAGAGCCAGCTCCACACCGTCGGGATCGAGCTCGACCACGTCGAGGAACGCGTCACCGCACGGCCACCGACGCCCGAAGAGGCCGAGGAACTGGAACTGCCGCCCGGGACGTCGGTCCTGATCCTCCGTAAGACGTCGGTCGACATCAACGACCGGGTGGTGGACGTCACGGAGGTGACGCTGCCCGGCGACCGCACGGAACTGCACTTCACCACTCCCCTGGAAAGGTGGTGACGCCGTGCGTCGGCGCATCATCCTCATCACCGCTGTCCATGGGCCCTCGGCCCACTTCCTCACTGACGCGTACAAGTCGATCTGCGAGCAGGAACTCCCCGAGGGCTGGGAGTGGCACTGGGTGATCCAGCAGGACGGCCAGAGCGACGACGTCGCCCCGCACGTTCCCCTCGACGACGATCGGGTCACCTTCAGGCAGGGACGCCCCGGCGGTCCGGGCGTCGCCCGCACCATCGCGCTCGCCCATGCGGACGGCGAGTACGTCAAAATCCTGGACGCCGACGACCAGTTGCCGCCGGGCGCGCTCGCCCGCGACCTCGCCGCCTTGGAGGCTGACCCCACCATCGGCTGGGCAACCTCGCGCGTCCTGGACCTGATGCCCGACGGCTCCCACGTCGGCTTCCCCGGAGACCCCGAGCCGGGCACGATCGAGCGCGGCACGGTCCTCGAATACTGGAAGGCGAACGGTTTCCGCGCACAGGTCCACCCGGCGACGCTGTTCGTCCGCCGCGACCTGCTCGTCGCACTCGGCGGCTGGATGGCCCTGCCGGCGTCGGAGGACACGGGGCTGCTGCTAGCCCTGAACGCCACGAGCCGCGGCTGGTTCACCCCCGAGGTGGGCTTGTTGTACCGCAAGTGGCCCGGCCAGGCGACCAGCCAGGCGACACACACCGAAGCCGCCGAGCGGGACGCCCGCATGGCGGTCGTGGAATCCCGAGCGCGAGCGCTCGCCCACTTCAACTGGCGTTACCCCGCTACCGGTTGATGGGCACCTCGTAGACGATCCCGCTGTTCCACCGCATGGCTGACCGTGATGCGAGGAGTGAACGCCGAGCCCAGCTGTCCTTCGTCAGGGAAGCGTTTCCGCGTCCGCCCGGGAAAAGATCAGATCACTCTCACCCACGACCGGCCCCCGCCAACGAACGGGCACGGTGGGCGCGCCACGCAGCGCCCCCGGGTAGCTCTCCGGCGCGTACTCGTTGGCGAGCCGGTAGACGTTGAACCCGTGGCCCCGCATCGTGTCCAGCAGCTCATCAGCGGAGTCGCCCAGCTGGGCCATGCGATCGGGCGTCACCTCGACGGTGATCTCGGCGTCCGGCCGGAGCTTGTCGAGCAGAGGAGCCATCCCCCGGACGACGCCTCCCTCCGCCCCCTCCACGTCGATCTTGATCACCCGCGCGGCAGCGATCTCCGCAGGGTCGAGCAGATCAGGCAGGGGAACGGCCTCCATCTCGAACGTCGACTCGGCGGCGCCCTCGTACGGAACGATGCTGTTCGCACCCAGGTTGTACGGGCTGGCGAGGACGAACTTCAGCGTCTTCCGGCTGTCCGAGACAGCGGCATTGACCGCCCGAATGTTGGCGCATGCGTTCAACTCGGCCTGCTGTAGCAGTTGTTGATGGAACAGCGGCGAGGCCTCGATCGCCACCACCCGCCCCGTTTCCCCGACCAGCTTCGAGGCGAGCACGCTGAAGTAGCCGATGTTCGCCCCGACGTCGACGAAGCCGTCCCCCGGGCGCAGCCGACGCCGAAGCCAGCCCGTCATATGCGGCTCCCACACCCCGAACAGGTAGATGTACCGCTGGATCAAGTCCCGGGTATCGACAGCGAACTTGGCCCCGAAGTCCGTGTCGACGACACGTCGACGCGGGTGATCCCTGAGTTGCGGATCGAGGTAACGCGCGGCGAGCGGCGCCTTGGCGAGGGAGCCGGGAGCGCGGCGCACATAGCCGCGCCCCAGGGTGATCAAGGCCTCTGAAACGGGATTCGTCATCCGATCGCCTCTCCGAGGGGTGCCACAAGAACCGTAGCGTTGTGGCCCCGTCGGCCGACGCGCGCCCCGATCAGCGCTCGAAGGCAGAGGCGACGTCCGCCCGGTCCTGGTCGAGCGGCAGCCCGAGCATGCGAATCGCGTTCCCGCGCAGCAGCTTGTACGCCACGTCCTCCGGAAGCCCGCCCACATGGTCGGCGGCGACCTGCTTCGTGTGGGGCCAGGTCGAGTCGACGTGCGGGTAGTCGGTCTCGAAGGTCGCGTTGTCGACCCCGACGGTCTCGATCGACTCGATGCCGTGCTTGTCGCGGAAGAAGCAGCAGAAGATCTGCCGGTAGTAGTACGTCGACGGGGGCTCCGGGACCAGGTCCTTGACCCCGCCCCACGCCCGGTGCTCCTCCCAGACGTCGTCGGCGCGCTCCAGGGCGTACGGAATCCAGCCCATCTGCCCTTCGCTGTACGCCAGTTTGAGCTGCGGGAACTTTACGAGCACGCCACTGAAGAGGAAGTCCATCATCGAGGCCATGGCGTTGTTGAAGCTCAGCGAGGCCTGCACGGCGGGCGGAGCGTCGGGCGATGCGGCGGGCATCTGCGAGCTGCTGCCGATGTGCATGTTGACGACCGTGCCGGTCTCCTCGCACACCGCGAAGAACGGGTCCCAGTAGCCCGAGTGGATCGACGGCAGGCCCAGATACGTCGGAATCTCGCTGAAGGTCACCGCACGTACGCCCCGAGCGGCGTTGCGCCTGACCTCGGCGACGGCGAGATCGACATCCCACAGCGGGATCAGGCACAGCGGGATCAGCCGGCCACCGCTGTCCCCGCACCACTCCTCCACCATCCAGTCGTTGTACGCCCGCACACACGCGAGCCCGACCTCCTTGTCCTTGGCCTCGGCGAACGTCTGGCCGCAGAACCGGGGGAAGGTCGGGAAGCAGAGCGACGCCTCGACATGGTTGAGGTCCATGTCCGCGAGCCGCGCCTTCGGGTCCCAGCAGCCCTGCCGCATCTGCTCCCGGGTGATGCCGTCGAGCGTCATCTCGTCACGGGAGAACCCGACGGCAGCGATGATCCGCTTGTACGGGAAGAGCAGGCCCTCGTACTCCCACCAGTCGGTGATCTGACCCTCCGGGTCGGTGGTGAACCGGTACTTGCCGCCGATGTACTGCAGATCCCCGATGCCGGCGGTGAAGGGCTTCGGCCCCTTGTCGCGGTACTTCGCCGGGAGCCACGTCTCGAAGAGATGAGCAGGCTCGATCACGTGATCGTCCACGCTGATGACCCTGGGAATCTCCCTGGCACCGCTCAGGTCGCTGACCACCCTGTACCCCCAGACTGCCCGCCGGCTCACCGGCTAAATCTGACGACCCATCAGGTTCAGGGTATGGGGCCGCCTCCTCGGGGACAAGGGCGAATCAGGTGCCGCACCTCTTGCGGGGCGGGCGAAGGAACGCTGAACTGACGATTCGTCAGTTCAGCACGGTGAGGGCGAGAGTGAGGGGAACGAGATGCAGACGATCTGGCTGAGTGGCCCCGAGTGGTTCGCGGTGCTCCGCATCGGCCTGGGGCTGTGGTGGCTGGAGAGCTGGCGACACAAGGACAAGAAGCAGTGGTTCGCGGGCGGCGGCATCCGCTGGGCCGCGGGCATAGCGGAGAAGCACCGCTGGCCCTTCGTACGCCGTGGCTTCGACCTGGTGGTGAAGCCACGCCCGAAGCTGATGGCGTACGTCGTCGCCTACGCGGAACTGGCCCTCGGCCTCGGCCTGACCGTCGGCCTCCTGACCCCGATCGCCCTCGTCAGCGGCCTGATACTCAGCCTGATCTACTTCGTCCTGATGATCCACGACTGGGCGGAGCAGGGGCAGAACCTGATGATGGCCCTGATTTCCGCCGTCGGGCTGTTCGCTGTGTGCTGGCAGAGCTGGTCGCTTGATGACGCCTTCGGGCTGTTCCTGCGGTAGTTGGCGAGCGGGTCCGACGGGTACTGATCACCGCGCCCGTGACATGCCACCCAGGCCGGGCGCCGGGCCAACTCCGCAGGTGCCCGGACAGGGTGACGATCTCTACATCCAGCCCGCGTCCAGGGCCGCGGCGACGGCGTCGGCCTCGGCCGCATCGGCCGCCGCGTTCAGCGCTTCGTTCCGCCCCAACCCCTCACTCCCTGCGGCGGCGCCAGCAGTCCGAGATGCCTTGATCGCAGCACGATAGGCGGCCTCGGAAAGCTCGTTCGCCCCGCCGTGGGACCGAGCCTCCTGGGCAGCGACAGCCGCTGCGGCCGCGGCGTTCCTCGCACCCCGGGCGTCGGCTGCGGGATCAGGAGCATGCTTGGCGAGCTCGGCGAGAGCCTGACGAGATAGACGAACACCGTTGGCAGCCCTAGCGACACTCTCCTTGGGCACGAGCTCGGCCCGGCTCAGCGCGATGCCGGCGTGAAGGCACGCGCCCACGGCCCGGGCGCTGGCGCTTTGCCCCCGCGCGAGGTGAGGCCGCCGAACGACCCCTTCGGCGGGGGCCGTTGCCGCGTCGTTGACGATGGTGACCTGGGGTTGAGAGGTCCCTGACTGCTCACTGCCGTTGCGGTCGCTCATGGCCATCTCCTTGTCTGTCGGGACGACGGTGTGACCTGTTCCGGGTGCCCGCAAGTGGCCGGGGACGCTGCGCAGGACAGGGCTCTTCGGCGGACGTGCGGCAGGGTGACACGCGGGGCGCGAACAGACCAGAGCCCCGGAAGGTCCACAGGCTGCCGACGCGCCGGAAGCTTACGGGCACGGGGAAACCGAGGATGCCAAGCGGCCTCCGGTTGATCAGCGATCGGCTTCGATCACCGCACGGGTTCCTCACGGATGTAGCCCTGGTCGATGAGCCACTGCACCGAGATGCCCTCTGGGAGCATGAACTGCGTGCCGCCCCCCGGCTGCTCAAACCAGGGAGCGACCTTGCCAGCCTGGATGAAGCCGTACTTCTCGACGTCCTCCTGACTCCACGGCCGGATCCAGCTGTACACGTGGTACCCGCACCCCACGTAGATGGGAGGCAGGGAACGCTGGGCGAACGGCGTCCCCTCCGGGTGCGCGAACCTCCCCAGCGGACTCCCGAACCGGTCCCACACCTCCGCTCCCCCCGCCGACCGCTCCTGCTTCTGCCCGCGCCGCCACAGCCTCACGACCGACCCCCGACCGGATAGGCGTCCACATCCTTGAGGCGCACTCCCGGACACTGCTGCGGGATCTGCGCCCGGAACCTGTCCGCCCACTCGGGCCGGACCAGCCCCAGCAGCTGGACCTGCTTGGCCAGCCACCCCACCCGGGTGTCGCCGCAGCCGGGCAGCAGACCACGGTGGTCGAGCTCCCAGCGGGAGGCGGCGTCACGGGTGGTGTGCAGGGCCGCCCAGTACAGAAACTCGTCCAGGTCCCCGGTTGCGCGGCGCTCCACTTCCTTGTTGCGCTCCAGCACCACCCAGTGGACGGCGCCGTCGCGGACTTCGGCATGGGGGTAGCCGGCGTCGTGCGGGCCATTGCCGACGACGTCCGCGCCGTCGAGCCCTTCGATGCCCGACAGCATGCTGCGGACTGCGGCGTAGACACTCTGAAGAGTTCTCGTCATGCAGACGATTATTCCATCGCGCACGGGTGCCCGCAGTATGGACTAGACCACATGGCAGCCGACCCGCACTCATTCTGGGCGGGATCGGCCGGGCCCGGGGGTCTGCAGCCCCCCGGCAATACCCCCGCCCCCAGAAACCTCAGCTGAGCCGACCCTCCGCATACGCAGTCATCGCATCCCGCTGGTACTCCGCCAACCCCTCCGCCACCTTGTCGAAGTTCGTGCGGAACCGGGGGTCGTCCACGTACGTCTGGGCCAGGCCCTTGTACGCGGCTGCGTTCGGGGTCCAGAAGTGGCAGATGCCCTGGTAGTGGGTGTGGATCTCGGACTGGACCGCCGGGTCCGTCGCCGGGGTGCCGGCGGCCATGAACTCCGCCATGCGGATCATCTGCGCCGTCACCTCGCGCTGCCAGCGCTCCATGTCCTCGGGGGTCATCGTCTCGATGGCCTGACGGGACTGCTCGTAGTGCTCGGGCCAGCGCTCGCGGGCCTCCTCGTCGTGGCGGGTGTGGTCGAAGCCCTCGAAGAGGTTCTCCGGCCTGTTGATCTTCGTCATGCCGTTCTCCATGTCCTCGGATTTCTCCAGTTCCGTGATGGTGCGGCCCACCGTTCGGGCCAGCGTCGCCAAGCGGTCGCGTTCGGCCAGCAGGCGCTCGTGGTGCTCGCGGAGTACCGCCACCCGGTCCGCCTGGCTGTCCAGGACCGCCGCGATCTCGCGCAGCCCCAGGTCCAGCTCCCGCATCAGCAGGATCTGCTGGAGCCGCAGCAGGTCCGCCTCCTCGTAGTAGCGGTGCCCGTTGCTCCCGATCCACGCCGGCGGCAGCAGGCCGATCTCGTCGTAGTGCCGCAGCGTCCGGGACGTCACCCCGGACATCCGGGCCACGTCCGCGATCGACCAGGCCATGGCGTGCCTCCCATCACCGGCCGGTCTTTCCGGCCACACAGACGACGGTAGGAGTTGACGTTGCGGAAAGCGCAAGCCGCCGCCCGCGCCTTGGCACTATGGGCGGGTGAGCCACGCCAATGCCGCGCGCACCGTCGAGCCCGGTCCGTTCGGCGGGACCGGGTCGCCCGGACTCGTCTGGTACACCTCGTACGGGTCGAACATGTTCCTCGAACGGCTCGGCTACTACATTCGCGGCGGGCCGCTGCCCGGGACCACGCGGGTGTACCCGGGGTGCCGGGACCGGCGGCTGCCGGTGGAGTCCATGGCCGTGGAGCTGCCCGGGGTCGTGTACTTCGCCACCGAGTCGCCCGTGTGGGGTGGCGGCCGGGCGTTCTACGATCCCGCCGCCGACGGGCTCGTATACGCGCGGGCGCATCTCGTGTCGGCGGGACAGTTCTCCGACATCGCCGCTCAGGAGATGTTCCGGGAGCCGGACGGGGATCTCGATCTGGCCGAAGTGCTGGCGTCCGGGAGAGCCGCCCTCGGCAGCGGGCGGTACGAGACGCTCTTGTACGCCGGGCACCTCGACGGGATCCCCCTGCTCACCTTCACCGCCCCTTGGGCCCTCGACGACGTGCCCTGGACCCTGCCCTCCGCCGACTATCTGCGGCATTTCGGACGAGGGCTGCTCGAAGCGGGGGCCTGGGACGTACGTACCGTGGCCTCGTACGTCGCCGCGCGCCCCGGCGCCGCCGGGCACTGGTCCGCCCGCGCCGTCGCCGAGCTCATCGACGGAATCGACGGAATCGACGGATAGACCCTGGGACACCGGGGCATCATGCAAGGAACCCGGGCCGCCCTCTTCGCGGCCCGGGTTCCCCAACCCCCTTGCTGCTACATCGGCTTCGACGCCTCGATCTCTATCCCCTTGACCTGCATCCTGTCGTCGTACGCGACCCGTACGTGCTGGCCGTAGCGGAACGCCGCCAGGACGCTCTCGATGATGAACTGGCTCGGGTGCTCAAGGCGCACCGGGCGGCCGTTGACCAGGAGCGTCATCGTCGCCTGGATGCCGGGGAACGGGGCGATGGGGGCCTGCACGGCCGTCGCGTACGCCACGAAGAACGGCATCTGCGGCTGAACCTGGCCCTGGACCTGCTGTCCGGGCTGCTGGCCGAACTGCTGGAGCAGCGACTGGAACGGCTGCTGCTGGCCGAGCTGTTGCAGCTGTTGCTGGAGGTGCTGCGGGATCTGGCTCTGCTGGGACTGGCCGAACTGCTGCTGGGGCTGGCCGAATTGCTGGCTCGGGTCCTGGGTGCCGAACGGCTGCGTGCCGATGCCGCCGCCCATGCTCGTAGGTGCGAAGGTGCTCATCTCTCGTTCACCTTTCACTCGGGTTCCGGATCTCGGGTCACTCGCGTCACTGTGTGCTCTCGCCCATGACGATCACGCCCACGACCTCGTCGTCGGCGTACCGGACGTGTACGCGGGGCCGGGCGCCCGCGAAGGCGGTGTGGACCGCCTGGCGGACGTGCGGCTCGGGGTAAGTGAGGGTGCGCCAGGCCCCGTTGACGTACAGGCGCAGGCTCGACGCGTTCTCGCGCGGGTGCGGCAGGACCTCGTCCGCGAAACGTTCGGCGAGACCTTCCGCGTACTGCCGGGGTACGAGGTGGGCCACCGCCGCCCGCAGGTCCGGGCGGTTGCCGATGCGCTGCGAGTGCGGCCGGCCGGGTGCCTCGCGCTGCGGCGAGCCGGTCGCGCGCAATACGTCACGTACGTATACGGGTGTCAGCGGCCTCAAACCCGCTGTCCGCAACATTCCCTGGAGCGCGGCGATCGCGCCCGCGACCATCGCCGCCGCCGGTGAGGTGCCGGAGAACGCGTCCGTGTACCAGGTGTCCTCCTCCGGGCCGCCCTGGAGTTCGCCCGGGCGGTTCCAGAAGCCGCCCGCCGTGGTGACCTCGTGGCCCCAGCCCTGGGCGTCCACGCGCGTACCGAAGTTGGAGAAGCCGAGGCGGGAGCGGTCCGGGCCGTGGTCGCGGCCGTGGGTGCCCGGCGGGGGCGCGCCCGCGCCGACCACGATCGCGCCGGAAGAGGGGCCCGCCGGGTCGAACGGGTTGCGCCACCAGGCCGGGAAGCCGTCCGGGCGGGTCTCATAGAGCGCGTCGTCCAGGCTGTCCGAGCCGTTGCCGGCCGCCTCGACGACCACCACGCCACGCGCCGTCGCGTACCGGATGGCCGCGAAGTCGTCCGGCCACCACTCCAGCGGGATGTGGCCGCGCTGGTCGTCACCGGCCTCATAACCGAAGCGCGGGCCCGGGCGGTGCAGCGGGATCAGCAGGATGTCGCCGGGGGTAAGGCGGTCCGCGGCCTCGGTGATGGCCCGGGCCGTACCGATGCCGTGCGGGGAGGCGGCCGCGAGGACCGCTTCGGGGACGATGCCGAGCGTCCCGCTGCCGGTGCGGCTGCCGCCGAGCACGCCGAGCACGGACGTGCCGTGATTGCGCCATGCAAGATCCTCGACGGGCGTGCCCACGACCATCCCGGCGAGCTTGGGGCCGAGGTCGCGGTGGCTCAGCTGCCAGGCGCCCTCGACGTCGACCACGCTCACGCCGTCGCCGGAGCCGCCCGCCTGGAGCCAGGTCCAGGCCGCGTCGACGCCCTCGGGGGCCGGGCCGAGATAGCCCTGGCGGCCGCTGAAGTCGGGGGCGGCCACGCCCTCCTTCTCCCTACGGCCGTCGTCGGCCTCGCTGTCGCTGTCATACGTGGCGTCGTCATACGTAGGGTCGCCGTTCCCGCGCGCCGGGAGCGCACTCGGCTTCACGTACGCCGTCTCGATCCCCGGCAGGCCCGCGAGCCGGGACGCGAGCTCGTCCATCCGGTCCTCACCGCCGCGCACCCGGTGGAAGAGCGAGAGGTCGGGCACCTCCTCGCCGTGCCCGGGCAGCTGCGCCAGCGACTCCCGTACCCGCGCTTCACCGCCGAACAGCGGCTCCAGGGTGAGCTGTTGGTCCGTCAGGAACATGTCGAGAGCCGATGAGTCCGGACCCGCCGTCCCCACCCGCCCGATCACGATCAGTTCCCGCTCCATCGGGTGGTACGCGAAGCCCGCGCCCTCGGGCCCGGGGTCCTGTGCGCCGGCCGACTCGACCATCGTTTCCTCACTCCCCATCCGTCCCTGGCACTCGTCCGTCCCCCGACGTCGCCGCCCTGCCGACGGTGAGCACCCTGCTGCGGGGACCCGGACCTGTACAGGACGGAATCACGACAAACGGCAGTGGGGCCGACAATGAGACACGCCCGGAGACCGGGCAGGTCAGGGCCCTTGTCGATACATGAACGCATCCGATACGTTCGTGTATCGAAGAGGAGGGACCGCCCATGCCCGTGTCCGCCGCTCCCGCACAACCGCCCGCCCCCCGCCGCGTCACCACGCGCCGCGCGCGGACCCGGCGGCTGCTGCTGGACTCCGCGCTGGAAGTGTTCGCCGAGGAAGGCTTCGGCCGGTCGACCGTCGAGCGGATCTGTGAGCGGGCCGGATACACGCGCGGCGCCTTCTACTCGAACTTCTCCTCGCTCGACGAGCTGTTCCTCGCCATGTGGGAGGAGCGCTCGACGCGCATGCTCGACGACGTCCGCGCCGCGCTGGCCGAGGTGTCGGCGGCCGCGCCCGAGGACGCCGTACGGGCGGCGCTGCGCGCGATTCCGGTCGACGACGCCTGGTACCGGGTCACCGCCGAGTTCACCGCGCACGCCCTGCGCAACCCGGGCCTGCGGCGCGTGATGGCCGCGCGGGAACAGGCCGTTCAGGACGCCGTACTGCCCGTCGTCATCAGCGCGTTGGAGCGCGCCGGGCGGCGGGTCGCCGACGAGGACGCCCTCGGCCAGGCGCTCGTCGCCGTCCACGACGGCACCGCCGTACAGGTCCTCCTCGACCCCGCGAGCGACGCCGTACGCGCGCGCAGAGAAGCCCTCTTCCTCCACGTACTCAACGCCTACAGCACCCCGATCGTGCCCAACTCGCCTACCTCCTAGGAGATTTCCGTGAGTGACGACGCCGATGTCATCGTCGTGGGAGCCGGACTCGCCGGGCTCGTCGCCACGTACGAACTCGTCCGAGCGGGCCGCAAGGTCCTCGTCGTCGACCAGGAGAACGAGGCCAACCTCGGCGGCCAGGCGTTCTGGTCGCTGGGCGGGCTCTTCTTCGTCGACAGCCCCGAGCAGCGCCGGATGGGCGTGAAGGACTCGTACGAGCTGGCGCTCGCCGACTGGATGGGCTCGGCCGGCTTCGACCGCGAGCGCGAGGACCACTGGCCGCGCCAATGGGCGAAGGCGTACGTGAACTTCGCGGCCGGCGAGAAGCGCAGCTATCTGTACGGGCTAGGGCTGCGTGTGACGCCGAACGTCGGGTGGGCCGAGCGCGGCGCGGGCACGGCGGGCGGGCACGGCAACTCGGTACCCCGATTCCATCTGACCTGGGGCACCGGCCCGGAGGTCGTCCGTGTCTTCCGCGAGCCCGTCCTCGCGGCCGCCGCGCGCGGGCTGGTCACCTTCAGGTACCGCCATCGCGTGGACGATCTGGTCGTCGAGAACGGGGCGGCCGTAGGCGTACGCGGAAGCGTCCTCGTGCCGTCGGCCGAGCCGCGCGGGGTCGCCTCCTCGCGCGAGACGGAGGGTGACTTCGAGCTGCGCGCCCAGGCCGTCGTCGTCACCTCCGGCGGCATCGGCGGCAACCACGACCTGGTCCGCCAGAACTGGCCGGCCGAGCGGATGGGGCCCGCGCCGCAGTCCATGGTCACCGGCGTGCCCGCGTACGTGGACGGGCGGATGCTCGGGATCACCGAGGACGCGGGCGCCTCGATCGTCAACCGCGACCGGATGTGGCACTACACCGAGGGCCTGAAGAACTGGGACCCCGTCTGGCCCGGTCACGGCATCCGGATCATCCCGGGGCCGTCCTCGCTCTGGCTGGACGCCAACGGGCGGCGGCTGCCCGCGCCGCTCTTCCCCGGCCACGACACGCTGGGCACGCTCAAGCACATCGTCGCCACCGGCCACGACCACACCTGGTTCGTCCTGACGCGGTCGATCGTGGAGAAGGAGTTCGCCCTCTCCGGCTCCGAGCAGAACCCCGACATCACCGGCAAGGACCTGAAGCTGGTGCTCTCGCGCGTACGCAAGGGGGCGCCCGGACCCGTGCAGGCGTTCCTCGACCACGGCGAGGACTTCGTCGTGCGCCGCACCCTGCCCGACCTCGTCGACGGCATGAACGCGATCTCCCCCGGCCCCAAGCTCGAACTCGACCAGGTGGAACGGGAAGTGGTGGCCCGCGACCGCGAGATCGGCAACAACTACTCGAAGGACTTCCAGGTCATGTCGATGCGCAACGCGCGCGCGTACTGGCCGGACCGCATCACCCGGGTCGCCAAGCCGCACCGCCTGCTCGACCCGGCCCACGGGCCGCTCATCGCCGTACGGCTGCACGTACTGACCCGTAAGACGCTCGGCGGGCTGGAGACCACGCTGGACTCGCAGGTCGTACGGCCGGACGGGACCCCGTTCGACGGTCTGTACGCGGCCGGTGAGGTCGCCGGGTTCGGCGGCGGCGGGGTGCACGGGTACAACGCCCTGGAGGGCACGTTCCTCGGCGGCTGCATCTTCTCGGGCCGGGCCGCGGGGCGGGCGCTGGTGCGGAGGCTGGGGTGAGCGGGCGCGTCGCTCTTGTGACCGGGGCCTCCTCGGGCATCGGCGCGGCCGTCGCCGCCGCGCTGGTCGCGCGCGGGTACCGGGTGCTGGGGACCAGCCGGGACCCGGAGAAGGTGGACCGGCCGGTGCCCGGCGTGGAGTACCTGGCGCTCGATCTGACCGACGAGGCGTCCGTGGCAGCGTGCGCGGCCGCCGCCGGACACGTCGACGTGCTCGTCAACAACGCGGGCGAGAGCCAGAACGGGCCGTTCGAGGAGCTGCCCATGGACGCGGTCGAGCGCGTCTTCCGGCTCAACGTCTTCGGCGCCGTACGGCTCACGCAACTACTGCTGCCGGGCATGCGCGAGCGGGGCTATGGGCGGGTCGTCATGGTCGGTTCGATGCTGGCCAGCTTCCCGCTCGCGTACCGCTCCTCGTACGTGGCGTCCAAGGCGGCGATCAAGGGCTTCGCGAGCGCGGCGCGGCGGGAGGTGGCGCCGTACGGGGTCGGGATGACGACCGTCGAGCCGGGCGCGATCCGGACCGGGATCAGCGAGCGGCGCACCCAGTACATCGGCGACGGCTCGCCGTTCGCGGCCGAGTACCGCACCATGCTCGCCGCGCTCAACTCCAACGAGGCGACCGGGATTTCGCCCGAGACCGTCGCCGCGACCGTCGTGAAGGCGATCGAGGCCGCCCGGCCGAAGCCGCTGTACGCGGTCGGCAGCAACGCGCCGCTCGTCTTCGCGCTGCGCCGCCTGCTGCCCCGCACCGCCGCCGAGCGGCTGGTGGCGCGGCGGCATGGACTGCGGTGAGGGTCCGGGCAGGACGAGATCGGGCGGCGGCGCGAGACCTACGTGGGGCCGTGGCTGCCCGAACCGCTGGTCACGGGCGAGCCGCTGCTCACGGCCGAACCGGCGGCGGACGCGGCCGAGCGCACCGAATCCGTCTCGATGGCGCTGCTCGTCGTCCTGGTCTTCGTCGGCGACAGGCTCTTCTCGGTCCTCGTCGTGGAACCGTCGGAGGACGGCGAGCGCGTGAGCGACATCTACGCGATCACGAACCCCGAGAACCTCGCAGGTGCGGCGTCGACTGCGCTCTGAGGTCTACTCGTTGACCAGCACCGGAATCGACAGGACCGCGCTCGCCGGGGTCCCCGTCAGCGGGGTCTTCGGCGCGGCCGTGAAGTCGATTCCGGCACCCTCCGCGCGGGGGCCCGCGTGCCCGGGGCTCCCGTGCGCGGCCTCGCCCGCCTCACCCTCCTCCGCGTACTGGAAGCTGCCGGTGCCGACCAGACGGCCGCGCTCGTCGTAGAAAGCGGCGCGCAGTTCGAGCGCGAGCACATCGCTCACGTCGGAGGTGATGGCGAAGTGGCCGGTGACGGACGGCTTGTCACCGCTCAGCTTGAGAGAGGTCACCTTCACCCGGTCCGTGAACGGGCCCTGTTCCATGCTTACTTCGCCCTTCGCCGGGATCTTGGCGAGGGTTGCTGCAGGTGACGGGGCCGGGCGGGGTGCGGGGAAGGTCACGGCCGGGGCCGCCGCCTGATCGGCCCGGACGGCCTGCTGCCCATTGTCGGTCTTGTCTCCGGTGCCGCCGGACCCCGAGCACGCGGTGGTGAGGGCGAGCGCGGCCAGGGCGAGCGCGGCCGGGCGGATCAGACGGTTCACTGCGTTCTCCTACGAATGGAGTGGGTCAACTGGCGCTCAGCAGGCGCCCGTTGGGCGATGTTTCACGTGAAACAGCCCGTTTCACGTGAAACATCGCCCGGAGATCGGTACTTGGCGTCAGCCGCGCGGTGCCGTGCCGAACAGCGAGCGGTACATCTTTCCGTACAGCTCGGTGTTGATCTGGCTAGCCGCGAACCGCTCGGCGCCCGGCCCGTACGCGTAGATCGGCACGTCGGCGCCGGTGTGGTTGCCGGAGAGGTAGGTCAGCCAGAGGCTCGCCTCGGGGCTGCCGTCCTTGACGTTCGCCGGGTCGTCCGGCGTACGGAAGGTGGCCGGGGCGAAGTTCTTGGCGTCGCCGGAGCCGGAACCGTTGAGGATGCCGGAGGAGCGGGCCGGGTCCTTGGCGCCGGAAGTGGCGCGCGAAGGCGTCGAGTTGTTGGCCGGGTTGCCCGCGTCCACGTTGGCCGGGGGCGCGACGGCCTCGGCGTTGGTGTACGTGCCCTTCTCGATGATGTTGAAGCCCGCGCACTCGTGGTCGGCGGTCACGATGACCAGCGTGTGCCCGTCCTTCTTGGCGAAGTCGTACGCGGCCTTGACCGCGTCGTCGAACGCCTTGACCTCGGCGAGCGTCTGCGCCGCGTCGTTGGCGTGCGAGCGCTTGTCGATCTGGGCGCCCTCGATCTGGAGGAAGAAGCCCTTCTTGGAGCGCCCGTCGAGCAGGTCGATCGACTTCTTCGCCATGTCGGCGAGCGTCGGCTCCTTCTTCTGCGGGGCGTCCGCCGGGAGCCCGGCCTTGGCCTGCTCGACGGTGAGGTTGCCGCGGTTGAAGAGGCCGACGACCTTCTTGCCCTTGACCGCGTCGAGGTCGGCCTTGGTGGCGACCTTCTGGCTCGCGGCGGTCTGGGCGGGCAGGCTCGGGTCGCCGAAGCTGCCGAGCACCTGATAGCCCTGGGCCTGGAGCGCCTTCTGGTCGTCGGGCTCGAAGCGGGCGAGGCCGCCGCCGAGGACGACGTCTGCGGTGCCGTTGCGGGCGATCTGCTCGGCGACCGGGGTGATCAGGGTCTTGTCGGCCGGGGCCTTCTCGTAGCTGCCGTCCGCGTTCTTGGGCAGGCAGGCCGCGTCCGAGTACACCGGGCCCTGGCAACCGCGCAGCAGCACATGGCTGAACTGGGCGGCCGGGGTCGCGTCGGTGATCTCGGCGGTCGACACGTTGCCGGTGGCGAAGCCCGCCTTCTTGGCCTGCTCCATGAGCGTGGCGCGGCGCTTCTCGTACGCGTCCACGCCGAGCGCGGCGTTGTAGGTCTTCACGCCGGACGACCAGGCGGTGGCGGAGCTGGCCGAGTCGGTGACGAGCGCGGGCTGGTTGGTGCCCTTCTCCACGGCGTACGTGGCGACCGCGCCGGTGTAGGGCAGGCGCTCCATATTGAGCTTGCCCTGGGCGCCGTAGTAGCGCTCGCGGCCGGCGGTGACATGGGTGCGCCCCATGCCGTCGCCGAGGAGGTAGATGACGTTGTGGATCTGCCCGCCCTTGCCCGGGAACGGGTGACCGCCGTGCTGCGGGGCGGAGTTGGCCGTGACGGCGCTGCCCGCCGCGACGGCGGAGGCCAGCGCCACCACCGTCAGCGCCTTGCGGGGCTTGTGTCCCATGGGTCTCATGGCCGCGAAGCTATGAGCCGAATGTGAACGAGTTGTGAGGCGCGGGCGTACGGCGGACGAACTGCTTTACCCGTCCTTGGGGTTGCTTTACCCGAACGAAAGGCTTGATCCGTACGGGCTGAGGGCTTTATCCGGACAAGCCAAGGCGCTTGTCCGGACGAGCGGCCGGATCACCCGTACGAGAGGTTGGAGCAGACGCTGTCGTCGGCCGAGCGGGCCTTCGCGGCGACCTCGGACGGTACGGCGGTGGGGGTGGCGGCCGGGGTCGCCGTCGGGTCGGCGGCGTACTTCGAGCCCAGGATGACGCTGAGCCCGGGGGCCTTGGCCGAGCGCAGCAGCGCGCCGGGGAAGCGCTGGGCGAGGGCGTCGGCGTGGGCCTTGTCGTTCGGCCCGTACTCGATGACCGTGTGCACGAAGTCGTGGGTGGCGGCGGTCGCGGTGCCGGTGACCGTGTAGCCGCCCGCCTTCAGGGCGTCGGCGCCGCGGCTCGCGAGGCCCTTGACGGTGGTGCCGTTGTAGACAGCGACCGAGATCCCGGCGCCGGACGGCGGGGTGGGGCTCGGGCTCTTGGCGTTGACGTCCTCCTGCTTGCCCTCGCCGCTCTTGCCGCCCGCGTCCTTGCCGTCGACGGTCCGGTCCGCGCGCAGCGCCGCGAACAGGGCGTCGGCCTGCGGCTTCACCACGGCCACGCGCGCGCCCTCGTAACGCCAGGGCAGGGTGACGAACTTGGTGTTGTGCAGATCGATGTTGCGCATCGACATCGCGAAGGAGATCAGCTTGTCGGCGGAGCCGAGGCCCGGGTCGACGGTCATCGACTTGGTGGCGGCCTGGGCGAGCGGCAGCAGGTGCGTCGGGCTGAAGCCCTGCGACTTGACCTTCTTCATGAGGCTGGAGATGAACGCCTGCTGGCGCTGGATACGGCCGATGTCCGAGCCGTCGCCTATGCCGTGACGGATGCGTACGTAGTCGAGCGCCTTCTGGCCGGAGACGTCCTGGACGCCCTTGTCGAAGATCTTCTCGCCACGCGAGTGGCGGTTGGGGTTGAGGTCGCCCTCGTACACGTCCTTGGGCAGGCACACCTGGACGCCGCCGACGGCCTGGGTCATCTTGGCGAAGCCCGCGAAGTCCACGACGACGGTGTGGTCGACGCGCAGACCGGTCAGCTTCTCGACGGTGTTCTGGGTGCAGGCCGGGTTGCCCTTGATGGTGTCGCCGACCGAGAACGCCGAGTTGAACATCACATTGTGCTGTTCCTTGGTCCACTGGCCGTTCGGCAGCTTGCAGGGCGGCACGTCGACCAGGGAGTCGCGGGGTATGGAGACCGCCGTGGCGTGCTTGTGGTCGGCGTGGACGTGCATCAGGAACGCGGTGTCCGAGCGGCCGATGTCGCCCTGGCCGTGGCCGTACTGGACGTTGTCCCCGGCGCGTGAGTCGGAGCCTATGACCAGCACGTTCTGGCCCTTGGTCGAGGCAGCCGGGCGGTCGCCGGAGACGCCGCCGTCGTCGAAGGTGTTGATGTTCCCGTTGAGCTGGAAGTAGAGCCAGCCGGCCCCGGCCACGGCGAGCACGACGAACGACACCACAACAGCCAGCGCCAGCCGCACACCGCGGCGCCGGCGCTTGCGGACAGGCGGCGCGTCGGCGCCACCTCCCCGACCGCCGCCGCGCGCGTGTCCCGCCTTGTGGCTGCCTGCCATCCGTACGCCCTCATCCGTGTCATGTTGGTTGTACAGTTGCGCAATGTAGCAAGTCTCGCTGAGAACGGGAGGACCACGGGATGTTCCTGCGCAATGGCCTTGAGCCCTGGCATCTGCTGATCGTTGCGGTGGTGCTGATCCTGCTCTTCGGCTCCAAGAAGCTCCCCGACACCGCGAGGGCGCTGGGCAAGTCGCTGCGGATCCTCAAGAGCGAGACGCGGGCGATGAAGGAGGAGTCGACGGACGCGGGAGCGGCGCCGGGCCCGGCCGCCGAGGCCACGCCCCGCACGATCCCGTCGACGCCCGTCGACCAGCACGCCGCTCCGGCCCAGCCGCACCACACCACGGCACCGGGCGCCTGACCCGGAACGCACCGGGGACCCGCCCCGGAACCTGACGAGACGTCACGGCCGACGCCCACCCGGGCGGGCCGTGACGTCTGTCACATCACCCCGGTGTCCGGGAGTTGTCCACAGGCTGCGGAGGCCGTCGGCGGTTTGTCGGCGGCTCGGCGCATGATGGGTCCATGAACGAGATGCCGGAGTGGGAGAAGCGGTTCCGGGCGCCCAGGGTCGGGCTGCCCGACTGGGCGGAGGACGCCCCGGACCGCTCGCTGTTCGTGTCGAACGCGACGGGGACGTACGAGCTGTACGCATGGGACCGGGCGACCGGCGCCCAGCGCCAGGCGACGGACCGGCCGAACGGGACGACGGACGGGGTGCTGACGCCCGACGGCGAGTGGATCTGGTGGTTCAGCGATACCGACGGCGACGAGTTCGGTGTGTGGCTGCGCCAGCCCTTCGGCGGGGGCGACGACGAGCCGGCCGTACCGGGTCTTGAGCCCTCCTACCCCGGTGGTCTCGCGCTCGGCCGGGACGGCACGGCGGTGGTCGGCCGCTCCACCGACGAGGACGGCTCGACGATCCATGTCGCACGGCCCGGCGCCGCGCCCGTGGAGATCTACCGGCACCGCGAGTCGGCCGGAGTGGGCGATCTCTCGCACGACGGCACGCTGATCGCCATGGAGCACACCGAGCACGGCGACGCGATGCACTCGGCGCTGCGCGTGGTGCGGCTCGACGGCTCGACGGCCGCCGAGCTCGACGACACCCAGGGCGGCACCCACGAGCTCGGCCTGGAGGTCCTCGGCTTCGCGCCGCTGGCCGGGGACACCCGCCTGCTGATCGCGCACCAGCGACGGGGCCGCTGGGAGCCCATGGTGTGGGACGTGGCGACCGGCGAGGAGATCGACCTCGCCCTCGAACTGCCCGGCGACGTCTCGGCGGAGTGGTACCCGGACGGCTCGGCGCTGCTCGTCATGCACAGCTTCGAGGCCCGCAGCGAGCTGTTCCGCTACGACCTGGCGGCCCCCGAGCTGATCGAGGTCGAGACCCCGGCCGGCTCCGTGTCCGGCGCCACCGCCCGGCCCGACGGTTCCGTGGAGTACCTGTGGTCGTCGGCGGCGCGCCCCTCCGAAGTGCGCTCCACCACCGGCAAGATCGTCCTCGATCCCCCGGGGATGAAGGCGCCCGGTTCGGTCCCGGTGCGGGACGCGTGGGTGGAGGGCCCCGGCGGCCGGATCCACGCGCTGGTCCAGCAGCCCTCGGGCGAGGGCCCGTTCCCGACCGTCTTCGAGATCCACGGCGGCCCCTCCTGGCACGACAGCGACGCGTTCGCTGCGGGCCCGGCGGCCTGGGTGGACCACGGGTACGCGGTGGTGCGCGTCAACTACCGCGGCTCCACGGGGTACGGGCGGGAGTGGACAGACGCGCTCAAGCACCGGGTCGGGCTCATCGAGCTGGAGGACATCGCGGCGGTCCGTGAGTGGGCCGTCTCCTCGGGCCTCGCCGACCCGTCGCGGCTGGTCCTGGCGGGCGGCTCCTGGGGCGGCTATCTGACCCTGCTCGGCCTCGGCACCGAGCCGGACGCGTGGGCGCTCGGGCTCGCCGCGGTGCCGGTCGCGGACTACGTGACGGCGTACCACGACGAGATGGAGGCGCTGAAGGCGATGGACCGCACGCTGCTCGGCGGCACCCCGGAGGAGGTCCCGGAGCGCTTCGAGGCGTCCTCGCCGCTGACGTATGTGGACGCGGTGAAGGCCCCCGTCTACATCTCGGCGGGCGTCAACGACCCGCGCTGCCCGATCCGCCAGGTCGAGAACTACGTGGACCGCCTCGCGGCCCGGGGCGCGGTGCACGAGGTGTACCGGTACGACGCGGGACACGGCTCGCTGGTGGTGGAGGAACGGATCAAGCAGGTCAGGCTGGAGCTGGAGTTCGCGGGGAGGCATCTGGGCATCGGCTGAGCGGGCCCGAGCCCGTACCCCGTGACCGGCACGCCGGGAGGGTTCCGTACCGTGGGGGTGTGTACCGGTTCCTGCTGACCCCTCGCTGGTGGGGGATCAACGTCTTCGTCCTGCTGGCGATCCCGTTCTGCGTGTTCATGGGGTCCTGGCAGCTCGGCCGCTTCGAGGACCGTGTGCAGTCGCACAACGCGGCCGAGAAGCAGCCCGGCGCCGCCGAGCAGAAGGCCGTGCCGCTGCGGGAGCTGCTGCCGGTGGACCAGAAGACGTCCGGCCGGGCGGCGACGGCGACCGGGAAGTACGGCGAGCAGTTCCTGGTGCCGGACCGCCAGGTCGACGGCAAGAGCGGCTCGTACGTGCTGACGCTGCTGCGTACCGACGGCGGCAAGGCGCTGCCCGTCGTACGCGGCTGGCTGCCCAAGGGCACCAACGCGCCCGCGCCGCCGACCGGCGAGGTCACCGTCGCCGGCGCGCTCCAGGCGTCGGAGACGCCCGGCACGGACGGCGTGAACGCGTCGGGCGGGCTCCCCAAGGGCCAGCTCGGCATGATCAGCGCGGCGTCGCTGGTCAACCTGGTGCCGTACGAGGTGTACGACGGCTGGGTCACGCTGACGAAGGCCGACCCCGGAATGAAGCCCGTCCCGGCCGCCAAGCCCCAGAACACCGGCCTGGACCTCAAGGCCTTCCAGAACCTCGGCTACACCGGCGAGTGGTTCGTCTTCGCAGGCTTCGTGCTCTTCATGTGGTTCCGCCTGCTGCGCAGGGAGGCGGAGGCGGCAGAGGACGCGGCACTGGGGCTGAGCCCAGAGACGGCCTCAACCCCGGTCCGCTAGGGGCACGGGGCTCGGCCTGAGGCTCAAGACGCCCCGAACCCCAACCCCTTAGGGGCGCGGGGAACTGCGCGACCAGCCACGCACGGTCCGCAGACGAAACCCGCACCCCCGGAAGGGCCCACCCTGCAAGACAGCTCCTCCCCCTCCGAGAGGAGCCGTCCGCAAGGGGCCCGCGAGGGCGCTAGGGGGCAGCCGGGACGGGGGCGGCAAGCACCCCGGTCCGATAGATCGTCCCGGCACACGCATTCGGAATCGTCGCCTCGGCAGAAGGCGCACCCGGCTCGGCGACATGCGTCACCGCAACCTTCCCGTCCGAGGAGACGGTGGGCGTCCCGGGATCACCAGCCCCCAGCTGGGTCTGCGCACCGGACGGCGTCCCACCACCCGCACCACTGGTCGAGCCATTGGGCGTGGCCGGGGACGTGGACGGCGCAGGCGAAGGCAGCGGCTTCGGACACGTCTCGGACGGCACCCACGCGAACTTCACCTCGTACGCAGCCGCAGGCTTGAGCACCAGCCCCGTCGCCTCCTGCGAAGGATCGGGCAGCCCGGCCGCCGGATCGCCCGAGGCGTGGTCGACCACGCTGATCCGGGACGCGTCGGCCGCCCCCAGCGCCTGGAAGTTGACCTTGCCCGCGCCGCTGACCTGGCAGAGCGAGTGCGAGACATTGGCGACGCGGAACGTGCCGTAGACCTTCCCATCCGCATCCGGCTTGGTGACCTTCGCGTACTTCACGCCGAGTTCGGTCGCGTCGCAGACCGGTGACCCTGGGACGGCGGGCCCGCCGACAGGCCCGCTCGCACCGGCGGCGGACGCGCCCGGCGGCGTCGTGCCGCTCGCCGAGGGCTTCACGGTCGAGCCGGGCACCGAGCTCGGGGTCATCCGGCCGGAGGGCTTCTCGGCCCCCCGTCCACCGCCCTCCACACCCGGCGCGGCGCCGGTGCCGCCCTGGTCCTGTTGGCCGTGTCCGGCGATGGCGGGCCGGTCCTCGGAGGAGGAAGAGGTGTTGGCGACGTGCAGGAACGCGGGGATCGCGGTGCCGATCAGGAGCGCCGCGGCGACCGCGCCGACCACGGCCTGCCGTTTGCGGGCCTGGCGCGCCGGGACGGCCCGGCGCAGCTGGTCCAGGGCTCCGTCGGCGGGCTCCATGCCGTCGACCGCGCCGTGCAGCAGCCGCCGCAGCGCGAGTTCGTCCGGCGTGAGGCCAGGTGGGAAGGGGTCGTTCACAATTCCGTTTCCAGTCCGGTCGTCCAGAGGGCGGTCGGGCCCGTACGTACTCTCCCCGTGATCCCCGTCGAAACCGGGATACCCGTGCTCCCGGCGCACGTCCCCACGTACGCCGTGGTCCTCGCGGACACCGTCGTCACCGCGCACGTCCCCACGTACGCCGTCGTCCCAACGGACACCATCAGGCCCACGCAGCCCGTCGTCCCCATGGACACCGTCAGACCCCTGCACACCGTCCTCGCGACGACGGCCCGCCTCCCCGAATCCCCAGTTCCGCCGGGCGCTCATGCCGGGGCCTCCATGGCTATCCGGAGCGCCGCGATCCCCCGCGAGCCGTACGCCTTCACCGAGCCCAGGGATATCCCGAGCGTCTCGGCGACCTGCGACTCGGTCATGTCCGCGAAGTAGCGCAGCACCAGGACCTCGCGCTGGCGGCGCTGGAGGCCGCGCATGGCCTTGATCAGGGCGTCGCGCTCCAGCTGGTCGTACGCGCCCTCCTCCGCGCTCGCCATGTCCGGCATCGGCTTGGAGAGCAGCTTCAGCCCGAGGATGCGGCGGCGCAGCGCCGAGCGGGACAGGTTGACGACGGTCTGGCGCAGATACGCGAGCGTCTTCTCGGGGTCGCGCACGCGCGAGCGGGCCGAGTGGACGCGGATGAACGCCTCCTGGACGACGTCCTCGCACGAGGCGGTGTCATCCAGCAGCAGGGCGGCGAGGCCGAGGAGCGAGCGGTAGTGCGCGCGGTACGTCTCGGTGAGGTGGTCGACGGTGGTACCCGCAGCCATGAGGTCGTCAGCGCCCTCGCGGGTCGAGGACTGCGCGGGCACCCGGGTGGGGCGCGCCGCCGGCATGGGGGCGATCACCGGCATGCCGCCGGGCGTGCGCGGCCGCCGGAGCGGGCGCACCATCGCGCCCCGCACCGGAAGCGCGGTGATGTCGAGTACCTCTGCCACGCCAGTTGGACACGCTTCCCCCCGTCAGGGTTGTACGCGTACGACACCGTTTTTGACAGTGCGACAAATGCCCTCATGCGTACTCGCTCTTCCCCAATGCCCCAATATTTACGGCACCTTGAATGGGCGACCGCATAGACGCTCCATGCCGGGCTGCCGGTTGCAGGGACACGGAAATGAATCGTGTAACAGGGCAACGGCGCAGTTCAAGTGGTACAGACCAGCGACTTGCTCACAGAGCGTTCACAGATCCTACAAAGTTCGTGGCTACTTTGCCGCAGAGTTGCCCGCAGAGTTCTCCGTGGAGTTCATGCGCTGTTCCGCCGTGAATTCGCCCGCCGCGAGTTCCGCGATCTGCGCGGCGTTCAGGGCCGCGCCCTTGCGGAGGTTGTCGCTGCAGACGAACAGGTCGAGGGCGTGCGGATCGTCCAGCGAGCGCCGCACCCGGCCGACCCAGGCCGGGTCGGTGCCGACCGAGTCCGCGGGTGTCGGGAAGTCGCCCACCGCCGGGTTGTCGAAGAGGACGACGCCCGGGGCGGTCGCCAGGATCTCGTTCGCCCGCGCCACCTCGACCTCGTTCTCGAAGCGGGCGTGCACGGAGACCGAGTGGGTGGTGACGACCGGGACCCGTACGCAGGTCGCGGCGACCGCCAGGCGCGGCAGATCGAGCACCTTGCGGGTCTCGTCGCGCAGCCCCAGCTCCTCGGTCGACCAGCCGCCGTCGGCCGGATCGCCCGACCACGGCACCACATTGAGCGCGACCGGCGCGGCGAACGGCCCGGTGTCCTCGCCCACGGCCCGGCGCACATCGCCGGGCGCGGTGCCCAGTTCCGTACCGGCGACGAGGGAGAGCTGGTCGCGCAGGGTCGCGACGCCGGCCCGCCCGGCTCCGCTGACGGCCTGATACGTGGAGACGACGAGCTCGCTGAGCCCGTACTCGGCGTGCAGCGCGCCCACCGCCACGATCAGCGCGAGCGTCACACAGTGCGGGGACGCCACGATGCCGCGCGGCCGCAGCCGTACGGCATGGGGGTTGACCTCGGGCACCACCAGCGGCACCGACGGGTCCATCCGGAAGGCCGCCGAGGTGTCCACGACCACCGCGCCCTTGGCGGCGGCGACCGGCGCCCACTGGGCGGCGACCGGTTCGGGCACCAGGAAAACGGCCACATCGACACCGTCGAGGGCTTCCTCGGTGAGCGCCCGGACCTCGGTGTCCTCGCCGCGCACGGCGAGCACGCGGCCCGCCGAGCGCGGGGAGGCGATCAGCCGGATCTCGCCCCAGACGTCCGCGTGCTGGGACAGGATCTGGAGCAGCACCGCGCCGGCGCCCCCGGTCGCTCCGACGACCGCGAGCGCCGGCTTGCGGGTCATCGTCCGGTGCCTCCGTAGACCACGGCCTCGTCGGAGTCGGAGTCCAGGCCGAAGGCGGAGTGCACCGCGCGGACGGCCTCGTTGACGTCGTCGGCGCGGGTGACCACCGAGATACGGATCTCGGACGTCGAGATCAGCTCGATGTTGACCCCGGCGTCGCTGAGCGCCTCGAAGAACCCGGCCGTGACGCCCGGGTTCGTCTTCATACCGGCGCCGACCAGCGAGATCTTGGCGATCTGGTCGTCGTAGCGCAGCGACTCGAAGCCGATGGTGCCCTTGGCCCGCTCCAGCGCGTCGATGGCCTTGCGGCCCTCGGCCTTGGGCAGGGTGAAGGAAATGTCCGTCAGCCCGGTCGACGCGGCCGACACGTTCTGGACGACCATGTCGATGTTGATCTCGGCGTCCGCGATGGTACGGAAGATGGCCGCGGCCTCGCCGGGCTTGTCGGGGACGCCGACCACCGTGATCTTCGCTTCGGAGACGTCGTGGGCGACTCCGGAGATGATGGCGTGCTCCACCTGCTGATCCCCTCGCGGTTCGTTGCTGACCCAGGTGCCCTGCAGCCCGCTGAAGGACGAGCGCACATGGATCGGAATGTTGTAACGGCGTGCGTACTCGACGCAGCGGTGCAGCAGCACCTTGGAGCCGGACGCGGCCAGCTCCAGCATGTCCTCGAAGGAGATCCAGTCGATCTTCCGGGCCTTCTTCACGACCCGGGGATCGGCGGTGAACACGCCGTCGACATCGGTGTAGATCTCGCACACCTCGGCGTCCAGCGCCGCGGCGAGGGCGACGGCGGTCGTGTCCGACCCGCCGCGCCCGAGCGTGGTGATGTCCTTGGAGTCCTGGCTGACGCCCTGGAACCCGGCCACGATCGCGATGTTGCCCTCGTCGAGCGCGGTGCGAATGCGCCCCGGCGTGACATCGATGATCCGCGCTTTGTTGTGGACCGAGTCGGTGATGACGCCGGCCTGGCTGCCCGTGAACGACTGGGCTTTGTGGCCCAGGTTTTTGATCGCCATGGCCAGAAGTGCCATGGAGATCCGCTCTCCGGCGGTCAGCAGCATGTCGAATTCCCGGCCGGTCGGCATCGGAGATACCTGCTCGGCGAGATCGATCAACTCGTCCGTCGTGTCGCCCATCGCGGAAACCACGACGACCACCTGGTGGCCGTTCTTCTTGGCTTCCACGATCCGCTTGGCGACGCGCTTGATGCCCTCGGCATCGGCAACGGAGGAGCCTCCGTACTTCTGCACGACAAGGCCCACGTGCGCTCCTCGCTCAGTCCATTACTGCGGTCGGCTCAGTCTAACGAGCGGGCCGGATCCGCCCGGGTGGTGCCACATCGTGAGATGTCCCGCTCACGACATGATCTTGGTGGGGGGAACCCCGGAAAGCCCCGGACCCGCCCCGCTCGCGCCGGGTCCCCTGCCCCGCCCCACCAGGGGGTACGCGTGGGTGTGGGCGGGGTCACAGGGCGGGGTCGTCGGGCGCGGTGACGCGGGCCAGCTGCATGCGCACGATTCGGGTGCGCGGGTGGTCCGCACCCAGCGCGCGGGTGAGCCCGGCGCGCGCCCACCTTTGTACAGCGGCACCGTCCGCGCCGGATCGTCCGCCCCCTGTGGGGCGTGGCGAGGCTGGCCAGTGCGGTGGCGTGTCCGAATGATCCTCGCCCATCAGCCGCAGCGCTTGCGCAGCGTGGAGACTCGCTCCAGATCCCCCACCGCCTGGTAGGCGTCCACGAGATTGTTGCGCGCGGTGATGGTGTCGGGGTGGTCATCACCGAGGACGCGTTCGCGGCCAACGAGTGTCTGTTCATAGAGCGGGATGGCCCGGTCCACGACCCCGACTGCACGGTAAAGCCCGGCAAGGGTGTTACAGACGCCGAGCGCCCCGGCGTCATCGTCGCCATGAGCTGTCATCCGGTCAGACGAGCGCCACCGACCCCGCCGCCAGAAGCCCGATTCCCGCCCACAGCCACGCTCTTGGCTGCCCTGCTGCTGCCATCGGCCCATCATCGCGCCGGAGCACCGACCGTGTCCCGACAACGAGCAGCCTCACCCACCCCCGTCGGCCGACCCCGCCTCGACGACCCATCGGCTCGGATAACCGGTCAGCTCGGCGATCTGGTCGTAGTCCTGGTCATAGTGGAGGACAGTGGCCTGATGACGTTGGGCAATGGCCGCGATCACCAGATCCGCGAGCGAAAGTGCCCTGTGGTTGCCCTTCGCGATCGCCTTGTCCTGGGTCTCGACCGCGGAGTCCCACACCTCGTCGGGGCACGGCAGATAGTCGAACCCACGTAATTGCTCGCGCACCCTCCGGGCATCCTGCCCGTCGCGTGCCGAATACATGACCTCGATGTACACAGGGCCCGCGACGCAGAGCAGTCCTCGCTCATGGAGCGGATCGAGCACGTCGGCGACGGCATCCTGCTCCCAGCGCGCGAGTGCGGACTTGTCGATGAGGTATCGCTCGCTCACGCCGCCGACGACCCCTGTCCGTGCTCGTTCGGGAGGTCGTACTGCAGGGTGATCCTGCCCGACCTGATGTCGTCGATGAAGTCCTGGCGGCGCACGTACTTGGCCAGCCGCATGGCGGCCTCCTTCACCGCCTCCTCGTCCGTCTCCACACCGAACACCTTGCGCAGGTCGGCGAGGAAGTCCTCATCCATCTCGATGGTGACGTTACGGGCCATGTCAGGCTCTCTTTCCACTTCGCCACTGCGCTGCACGGGACTCTCCTCCACGATAGGTCTCCTTCTCTTGCCAGGCGCTGATGCGGTACGCCGCCACCCGGCGTCCAGGCCGGTCGGCAGGTCAGCGGTACTGCCGGTGCGCGGGCAGGAAGGTGGCGGGCACCCTCGGCCTGTCCGGCCGCACGGGCTCCGGCTCTTCCTCGCGGGAGCACTCGGGGCACAGGCCGTCGATGATCGGCGAGGTCCGTTCGTCCTCGTCACAGAGCATGCAGGCCATGATCACGCGCGTGACCCGGGCACGGCCCTTGCCCTTGGGCGTCTTCTTCGGAGGCATCTTCTTCTCCAGTCGGTTACGGGCCAGCGCCCCGGGACTGTGCACGGACTGCGGCAGGCCGGCGGTCAGTGTGCGGATGAGGTGTTCGGGTGTCGCGCCCCGCGCCAGCCACTCGGCGGCCAGGGATTCGAGGGCGACGCATTCGGCGCCGGAGAGCGTCATCTGCGGCTCGGCGCCGCCGAGTCGGGCGAGCGTCCTGTACGCGTTCGAGCGCGCGGGCTCGGCAGACTCGGCGGGTTTGGCAGGCTCAGCGTGCTCGGGCGTTCCGGCGGACGGCGGTTCCTCGTCCGCTTCCGCCTCTTCCGCCGCCCGTGCGCGGGCAAAACCCGCCCGCCGTTCCGCGGTGACGTCGATACCGTTCACACTGCGTACGAACTCCGCACACCACGCCTCCGAACGCGCGATGCGCGACCAATAAGTCCTGGTCACCCACCGCATGGAGCTGTCCTCCAGCGTGAGGTGCTCCTTCACCCGGCGCAGGTGACCGGCACGGCTGAGTTCCTTGAGCGCCACCCGGCAGCCCTGCTGGCCGTGCCCGGGGTGGTGCTTGGCGAGGGTCTTGTAGCCCATCGCCGCGCCCTCTTCGAGCGCGTCGATGAACCGGGCGATTTCGGTGCCACGCCTGGACAGATGCGCGAAGTCCGCTTCCACAGCCGGGTCTTCGTCACCCGCAAGGCGTTTTCCGTAGCCCGGATTGGCCATGGGGTGTGCGGGGGTGGGCAGTGCGGCACTAAGCTCGGCGTAAGCCACGATCGAAGTCCTTTTTCGATACGTCGGTCAGGTCTACGTTGAGCTTCGACTCAATTCGTAGACAGGCCTCGGCCCGGTGTCGTTAGCACCGGCCGGGGCCTTTCCTTTGCCGCGAACCTAGGACGCCTTTACTTTACGGCGCAAGTTGACTACGGAAAGTCACACTTGTGGGTGACGCGCTTCAACTTCTGTACAGGCATGGGTGGTTGGGGGGAGCCCCATCTCCAAAACAACAACCCAAACCCTGGTTTTGGAGCTCGGGGCTCGTGGCTCAAGCTCCGGGACGAGCTGGGGATATGGGCGGCGGTCAGGGTCGCGGGATGTACGCGAGCCCATGCGCCCCCGGCTCGCCCGTGCGCTCCACCGTGAGCGTGCGCGCCGCCTTCATCGTCGGCAGGTCCACCACTGTCACCGTGCTCGACAGCACCCCTGACACGTACGCGAGCGTGCCGTCCGGAGATGACGTGATCGTCAGGGGGAAGGCGCCCACCTCCACCTCGCCCAGCGGATCGCCCTCCGCGTCGTACACGTGCAGCAGGCCCGGGCCCTGGGTGCCCAGTGGGCCGTCGGGGCCCTCGGCCGGGCGGAGTTCGCCTGCGAGGAGCAGGCCGCCGGGTGTGACGTGGACGGGGAAGACCGTGCCCTGGGTCGGCAGCACTCGTACGACGCGGTTTGTCGCCGTGTCGATCATCCGCACCCCGGCCCCCGTCACCGCGCCCGGGCCGAACTCGCCCTTGAGCGCCGCCACATACACGTAACGGCCGTCCAGCGAAGCCGCTATGCCCTCGCTGCCCGGGACCTCGATGCGGGTCTCCAGCGCACCCGACGCGAGGTCCACTACCGAGACGAACGGGGCCTCCTTGTTGGCCGAATAGGCCCGGCGGCCGTCGGGCGTCAGCGCGAACCAGTGCGGGCCGGGGGCGTCGACGGATATCCGGCGGACCCGTTCGCGTGTCGTCGCGTCTAGGGCGATCAGTCCGCCGGGTTCGGATTCGGTCGCCTCCACCGAGACCCAGATCAGGTCACCCGACGGGTCGAGACCCAGGCCGTGCGGGGCGTGGTCGGGGGTCAGGTCGACGACGTCCACGATCCGGCGGGCATCGGCGTCGATCACCACGAGCTCGCTCGCCCGGCCCGAGTTGGCGTGGTAGTAGCCGGACTTGTACGTGATCGCCGCGTACAGCAGCCGTCGCGCCGAGTCGAAGCACAACTCGTGGGGTTCGGCGGGTACTTGGAGCACGTCCAGTACGTCGTACGTGGTCGCGTCGAAGAAGGTGATCGTCGGGCCGCTCTGGCTGACCACTGCCAGGACGTCCGTCGTGTTGGTTGCGTTGGGTGTCATGGCGTCAGCGTCTGCGGGATAGCTGATTAACTCCAGTGCAATCCCTGCATGTATTCCTTTACTCGTACGCAACTGTGCTGGCTGGGGGGCTTGTTCACGGCCTCCCCCGTGATCGGGGTCACCTCATCGAAACCGTCGTAACGCCCGCCCTCGACCTCAATCTCCTCCTCGCCCTCGACGTGCTCCTCGACGAGGAGAGCGTCACCGGCGCCGCCGCCCGGCTGCATCTGTCCGCGCCCGCGATGAGCCGGACCCTCGGGCGCATTCGCAAGGCGCTCGGCGACCCCGTGCTGGTGCGGGCGGGGCGGGGGCTCGTGCCGACTCCGTACGCCGTCGGGCTGCGGCCGCGCGTCAAGGCCGTCGTCGAGCAGGCGCGGGCCGTGCTCGCCGCCGGGCCGGTGGTCGAACCGGGCGCGCTGACGCGGACGTTCACGGTTCAGGCCAACGAGGCGGTCCTCGCCTCGTTCGCGGCCCGGCTGGTCACGGCCGTGTCCCGGCAGGCGCCCGGGGTGACCCTCACCTTCGTATCGGAGTCCCTGGAGGACGCCCCGGCGCTGCGGGACGGGCGGCTCGACCTGGAGATCGGGGTGCCCGGCCGGGCCGACCCGGAAGTGCTCAGCGAGCGGCTGGGCGAGACGCGGCTGCTCGGGGCCGTACGCGCCGGGCATCCGCTGCTCGCCCACAAGCGGATCACCGCGCGGGCGTTCGCGGCCGCCGGCCACATCGGGGTGTCGCGCAAGGGCCGGGTGCGCGGGCCGGTCGACGAACTGCTCGCCGAACTCGGGCTGCGGCGGCGGGTGTCGGCGGTGGTGCCCACGCACACCGCCGCGCTGTTCCTCTGCGCGGAGACCGATCTGGTCTGCCTCACCCCGGCCGGGACCGCCGAGCACCGCCCGGCCGCGCTCGGGCTCAGGACGTTCGAGGTGCCGCTGGAACTCCCGCCGGTCCGCATCGAGATGGCCTGGCATCCGCGCAACGACGCCGACCCGGCGCACGGGTGGCTGCGGGAGCGGGTGCGGGAGGTGTGGAAGGAGGCGGCAAGCTGAGCGTACGTACGACCAAAGAGGCGATACGTACGCTCAACTGCCCTCTACATACGGCTACTTGACCGTACGCAGGCCCAGCGGGCCCGCGATCTCCTCGGCCATCACGCGGCCCGCCTCGTCCGCCAGGGACTCCTCGGACAGGTCCTCGTCCGTGTCCAGGCCGTCCAGCTCCTCCAGGGGCTGGTTGAGGCGGACGTGGGCGACCAGGGACTGGAGGGCGCGCAGGGTGGCGGAGGCGGTGGAGCCCCAGTTGGAGAAGTAGGAGAACTGCCACCACCACAGGGCCTCGGTGGTGCGGCCCGCGCGGTAGTGGGCGAGGCCGTGGCGCAGGTCGGTGATGACGTCGGCGAGGTCGTCGGAGATGCGGCAGGCGACGGGCGCCTTGCGCGGCTCGTACGGGTCGAAGACCTCGGAGTACACGTCGATCGGTTCGAGCAGCGCCGCGAAGCGCTCGCGCAGGTCGTCGACGTCCGGCTCCGGGCCGAGGTCCGGCTCGTAGCGCTCGTCCGGGACGATGTCCTCGTGCGCGCCGAGCCGCCCGCCGGCCAGGAGCAGCTGCGAGACCTCAAGGAGCAGGAACGGCACCGCGCTGTCCGGCTCGTCACCCTTGGCCACTTCCGTGACCGCGACGATGAAGGACTCGACCTGGTCGGCGATCTGGACCGCGAAGGAGTCCGGATCCTGGTTGGCCGCGTGCAGCGTTGCGTCAGACATCGAGAAGTCGCCTTCCTTCAAAGGCCCGCCCGAGCGTGACCTCGTCCGCGTACTCCAGATCTCCCCCGACGGGGAGTCCGCTGGCCAGCCGGGTGACCTTCAGGCCCATCGGCTTGATCATCCGGGCGAGGTACGTCGCTGTCGCCTCGCCCTCCAGGTTGGGGTCGGTGGCCAGGATCAGCTCGGTGACCGTGCCGTCGGCGAGCCGGGCGAGCAGCTCGCGGATGCGCAGATCGTCCGGGCCGACGCCCTCGATGGGGCTGATGGCGCCGCCGAGGACGTGGTAGCGGCCGCGGAACTCGCGGGTCCGCTCGATCGCGACGACGTCCTTCGGCTCCTCGACGACACAGATGACGGAGAGGTCGCGGCGCGGGTCGCGGCAGATGTTGCACTGCTCCTGCTGCGCGACGTTCCCGCACACCGCGCAGAAGCGGACCTTGTCCTTCACTTCGAGCAGGGCGTGCGCGAGCCGGCGTACGTCGGTGGGCTCGGCCTGGAGGATGTGGAAGGCGATCCGCTGCGCGCTCTTGGGACCGACGCCGGGCAGCCTGCCCAACTCGTCGATGAGGTCCTGGACCACGCCTTCGTACAACGGACTGCCTCTCGTGGATCGAGTCGATCTGGTCGATCAATAGCTGGATCGATACCGTGCTTACGGTAGTTGGTGCGCGGGCGCCGCATAAGGGCGGACCCGTGCGGGTCTATCGCGTGCCTATCGGGTCTAGAACGGCAGGCCCGGCATGCCGCCGAGTCCCTGGGCCAGCGGGCCGAGCTTGTCCTGCTGGAGCTGCTGGGCGTTCTCGTTCGCGGCCTGTACGGCGGCGACGACCAGGTCGGCGAGGGTCTCGGTGTCGTCCGGGTCGACCGCCTTGGGGTCGATGACGAGGGCGCGCAGCTCACCGGAGCCGGTCACGGTCGCCTTGACCAGACCACCGCCCGCCTGGCCGTCGACCTCGGTCCGCGCGAGCTCCTCCTGCGCGCGGGCGAGGTCCTGCTGCATCTTCTGCGCCTGCTGGAGCAGCTGCTGCATGTTGGGCTGGCCGCCACCAGGGATCACGGTGCACTCCGTCTTGTCGCGTGTCATGTGCCGCTTCGGTTCCCTCCGAGCCTACGTGGTCTCCCCGGCGCCTGCCCCACAACTCTTTCGAGTGAGTCGGGCGTCGTCACCGCGCCGGATCAGGGCCCACTTACGGGGGGAAATACCGGGATATCGGGGCTGACTCCCACCATTCGGCGGTAGGAAGGGCTGATCACGGGCTGACCGCGTAACAGGTGGCTACGGACTGTTACGCAACACGACGCATACGTGACTGTACGTTACGCGTCTGAACGTCGAGAAGGTCGATTACGCAGGGTCGATTACGCACCGCGGAGGGAGCGCCGGGTGAGCCAGCCGGAGATGCAGCCCGAGGGGCTTCCGCCGGGACCGCCCCGGGACGAGGGCGACCTGACCGGACGCCCGTTCCCGCTCGGCGACTGGGGCGAGCCCGCGGAACGCCTCGACGAGCTGTACCGGTGGGTGGAGACGGGCGCGCTGCGCACGGCCGAGTGGTACCTCGCGGACCGGCTGTGGAAGCGGCGGGGCGCGCGGGTGCTGCGGGTGTGCACGGCGGCGGGTGCGATCGCCGGGGCGGGGCTGCCGCTGCTCGATGTGACGGGGGCGCTGTCGGGGGCGTCGGGGTGGGGTTACGTGTCGCTGCTGCTCGGCGCGGCGTGCCTGGCCTGCGACCGGTACTTCGGGCTCACATCCGGGTGGATGCGGGATGTGGCGACGGCGCAGGCGGTGCAGCGGCGGTTGCAGGGGCTGCAGTTCGACTGGGCGTCGGAGAGTGTGCGGGAGGTTTTGGGGCCGACGGAGGGGACGGCGAGTGAGGCGGCGGAGCGGTGTCTGGTGGTCCTTCGCCGCTTCACGGAGGACGTGACGGAGCTGGTGCGGTCCGAGACGGCGGACTGGATGGTCGAATTCCGCTCGGGCCCGGCGCCGCTGGTGATGCAGTCCCTGGCGTCGGCCACGCCCCGCCCGGACGCGGCCCCGGGCCCGGGCCGCTTCCCCCTCCCCCCGGGCACCCGTCCGAACATGCCCCGCCAACGCCCGCCGGAGCCCCCGCGCTAACCGGTTTCGCCCCCACCCCGCCCCTTCCCTAAACCCTCCGGGGGTGGGTGGGGGTGAGGGTGTGTTTCCCGGGGGCGGTGCCCCCGGACCCCAGGCGGGGCTGCGCCCCTGCACCCCCTCGGGGGCTCCGCCCCCTGAACCCCTGGCGGGGCCTGCGGCCCCTGCCCCCCGCTGGGGTGGGTGGGTACGCGGGGGCGTGCCTTCGGCCCCCTGCTGGGGTGGGTGGGTACGCGGGGCTTCGCCCCTGCGCCCCCGTTTTTCTGCGGTTCGTGCTGGGTTGCTCGCGCAGTTCCCCGCGCCCCTAAGAGGGCCCGAAGGGCCCATCAAAGGAGGGCCCGAAGGGCCCATTCAGGGGCGCGGGGAACTGCGCGATCAGCCCCCATCCAGCCGCAGACGAACACCATCCGCCGGAGGCTTTCGGGAAGGGGTGGGGTGGGGGATCCGTCCGCGTCAGCGGCGGGGGAGCAGCGTCCTCGCCAGGCGGCGGGTCAACGGCTGGCGGGGGGCCGGGGGCTTCGCCTTCGCCGTCGAGGGGGTTGCGCCCCCGTGCTTCGACTTCGGCGGCGTCGGCGGCTTCGCCTTCTTCCCGTCGATCCGGATCAGCGGAGCCCCCGCCACCTCCTCCACCCCGTGCCACATGTCCGACCGGCCGGACAGCCAGGTCAGGAGCTCCTCCCGGGCCGGGGCCGGGTCGGACCACGTGCCGTACAGCTTCGTCCCGGTGATGGCGATCGGGCGCAACCCCGTCGTGGCCACCGCACCCCACACCGCCGCCGCGACCCCCGGACAGTGCTCCGCCCGGAAGTCGTCGAACGCCACGATCCCGTCGGGGGCGATCAGCGAACGGGCCGCCTCGATGTCCCCGTGGACGTGCTCGTACAGGTGGGAGGCGTCTACGTGGATGAAGCGGCAGGACGACGCAGACACCCGGCCCGCGATCACCGACGTCGGTGCCTGGACGACCACCGGGAGATCGTCGTGGAACGACAAATAGTTCGCCTCGAAGGCACGGCGCGTCAGCGTCGCGTACGAGCGGTCCATCTCCTCGCTGTTGGGGTCGTCCGGCGCGGGCGAGTCGAACAGGTCGCAGACCGTGAACGTCTCGTCCTCGCGCAGGTACGACCCCATGAAGATCGCGCTCTTGCCCAGGTACGCGCCGAGTTCCAGCAGGTCACCGTGGAGTTCCTGGCGTTCCTGACGGGCCAGGAACCAGTCGAAGAGGAGTTGGTCGGCGGGCCAGAACCACCCCTTGACGTCGGAGAAGCGGGCCGGGGCGGCGCTCTGAGCGCTCGTCGTTTGTGCCATGGACCCGGTCCTACTCCCGCCAAGTGGCGCGGAGTTTACGGTCAGGCGTGGGGCCGATGGTGCCCCGGCGACATCCCCCACCCGACCACGAAACCCTCAGCTGAAGATGATCATAGAGCCCTGCGCCAGCGACCTCGTCGCCGCCGCGTGCAGCCCCAGCCACACGTGCCGCTCCCGTGCGAAGGGGCTCTCGTCGTACGGGATCGGGCCCGCCGGTTCTTCGAGCGAGGTCGGGCGGTCCGGCGGCGCCGGGGCCATCGGCGGGTTCGCCGGGTCTATGCCGATCGCCGGCGCCACGAACTCCAGCTCGCGCAGCAGCCCGTGCGTGGAGCCCAGCGGACCGCCCCCGGCGAGCAGTTCCTCGTTGGCGAGCGGGGAGGCGAAGTCGACGGGGACGTACGCGCCCGCGTGGTCGTAGTGCCAGACCAGATGTGACTGCTGGGCCGTCGTCTCGAACATCTCCAGGAGCTGCTCGTAGTCGCCGCCCAGCTCGTCCACCGGCGTCACCGCGAGGCGGCAGAGCTGGAGGAGGTAGGCGCGGCGCAGGAAGTGCAGCGCGTCGTAGTCGAAGCCCGCGACCGGGGCCACGTCGCCCGAGAGGCCGGGCATGTACGCGAAGACGGGCACGGGCGGCAGCCCGGCCTCGCCGAGCGCCTTGTCGTACGAGGCGATTTCCTCGGCGAACGGGTTGTCGGGGCTGTGGCACAGCACGTCGACAAGGGGGACCAGCCACAAGTCACAGGCCACGGGGCTCCTTACGAGGTCGCGATGGTCGGGACAGCGTAGTCCGCCGGGCACGCTCCGCGAAGCTCGCCCGTCAACTCAGGTGTGGGGGGCGCTTCAACGCGACGCGAAGCCATCGACTCATGCGTCCCATGCGCCCCTGTCGGCGCACCGGACCGCGCGTCCGCGCCCCCGGGTGCCCACCCGCACACCCCTCGCGCCGGGCGCCTGCGCGGTGCCCCCGCGTGTGCTGCCCCCACCCCGCCCCTTCCCTGAACCCTCCGGGGGTGGGGGTGGAGGAGGTTGCCCGGGGGCTACGCCCCCGGACCCCGTTCGCGGGGCCTGCGGCCCCTGCACCCCGCCATGGGGTGGGTGGGTACGCGGGGCTTCGCCCCTGCAACCCGCTTCGTCTGCGGGCCGGGGCTGGTCGCGCAGTTCCCCGCGCCCCTGGAAGGGCCCTCCGGACCCCCTTTGCGGGGCTGCGCCCCTGCACCCCCTGCAAACTCAGCGACCCACATCCCACATCCACACCCCACCCACCCGCCGCCCCTGCCGCCCCAGCAACCTCGACACCGTCTCGTACAGCGCGTCCTCGTTGTCCTGTGGCGGGAGTACGACCACCCCCGCCTTCCAGTACTCCAGGTCCGCGCGAGCCTGGGCTCGCCACGCCTCGCCTATGTCGGGGATCGGGGCGCCGTAGCGGACGTCTCGGAGGAGGTTGGAGGTCCAGCGGGGGGAGGCGCCGTAGATGCCTATGTGGTCGGGGCCCCAGGGGCCGTTGAAGTAGCCGCCGGGGAGGGGGAAGCCGAGGCCGGACTTCACCTGCCAGTGCAGCGCGTCCGCCGCCGTCGGGTCCGGTACCGGCACCGTGACGACCGACTCGCCGGGCTTCACATACGTACGCCACAACCCGTCCGCCAGGAACTCCGGCACCGGCGCCCGTTCGTTCACCGGCAGCGGTGTCGGCACGATCGGCAGCAGCGCCACCGCCACGGCCGCGAGGCCGACGGAACGGTTCACCCGGCCCGCAGAGGAACGCATCAACCTCCCCACCGCCAGCGCCACCAACGCCCCCAGCGCCGGTGCGCAGATCATCGCCACCCGGCCCTCGATCACCGACTCGAAGAGCGGGCGGTGGGCCAGGGCGCGCCAGGGGCCCGGCAGGACCACATGCGTGTACGGGATGCGGATCCTCTGGCCGAGCGAGAGCACCGCCGCCGCCACCGCCGTGAACGCCAGCGCCTTCACCAGTGCGTGGCGCCACAGCCGTACCGTGATCGCGAAGGCGAGCGCGATCAGCGGCCAGCCGTAGAACGCGTTCTGCTCGGTCCGGTTCAGCGCCAGCTTGTCCGCGACCGACTCGTCGCCGAGCAGCGCGCGTCCCGAGAAGCGCAGGAAGGACAGCGGGCTGTTGCCCGCGCTGTCGCCGTGCAGCACCGAGTGATAGCTCTGGGTGCCGAAGAACTGCCAGGTCAGCGGGTATGCGACCAGCGGCAGGAAGACCAGGAGCGCCACCCCGATCCCCGTCGCCAGCGGGCGCCAGGCCTCGCGTGCGACGTCTCGGCGAGCCAGCGCGTACGACAGCGCGAACAGGAGGATGCCCAGCGAGGCGAGCAGCAGGACTTCCTCGCCGAGGAAGATCTGGTACGCGGTGAACAGGCCGAGCAGCACCCCGTCCCGGCGTACGTTCGCCGCCGGTGCGCACAGCCGCAGCACGCGGTCGAGGATCAGCGGGATCATGAACAGCACGCAGAAGTTCGGATGCGCGTTGGCGTGCGAGATCATCGGCGGCGCGAACGCGGCGAACGCCCCGCCCAGCCCGGCGGCCCATGGATCGCTGGTCACCCACCTCGCGAAGAGCCGGAACCAGGCGTACGCGGTGGCGGTCAGGCCCAGGGTGAGGACGAGCGCCCAGGTCACCGTCGGGCCGAGGGTCAGGGTCACCGGCGCGAGCGGGACCGACAGGCCCAGCATGGGGGTGTTGCCCATGAGGTTCACGCCGTCGGGGTAGTTCTGCAGCGTGGTGAACAGCGGGTCCCGCAGATGCGCAACGTTGTCAGCCGTTACCGCGAAGAACCACTCCCACTGGTTCTGGTCCTGCCCCGAGTCGGCCAGATAGCCCCGCCCCAGGTCCGTCCACAGGTTCTTGTAGAGCAGGATCGACGTAAGGAGAAATAGCGCCAGGAGCGCCGCATTCGTGCGGCTCGCCGCTCTCGCCTTCAGGCGGACCAGTTCCAGCAGAACCCTGCCGTAGTCCGCCGGGCCCACCTTCGAGCCCTCCTGGTGGGACCAGCGGACCGGGACCTCGGCGACGGGCCAGCCGTGGCGGCGGAAGTACTGGAGGATCTCGACGTCGATGCCCCAGCCGTCGAGGCGGGCATCAGCGAAGGCCGCGCGGGCCTTGTCGCCGTCGAAGAGTTTGAAGCCGCACTGCGTGTCGTGGATGCCGGGGACGGCGACGGCCCGTATGAGGCGGTTGCCCATGCGGCCCAGCCATTCGCGCACCCGGCTCTGGTGGACCGCTATGTCGGCCTCGGGGTGGGCGCGCGAGCCGATCGCGGCGGCGGCCTGGGCGCCGTCGAGCTCCTTGGTGAGCCGGTCCAGCTCGGCGACCGGGGTGGCGAGGTCGGCGTCGGTGAGCAGGACGCGCGCGCCCCGCGAGTCGGCGACGCCCAGGCGCAGGGCGTGGCCCTTGCCCCGGTTCTGCCCGGCGGCCACCAGCCGTATCCGCGCGTCCTGGGCGGCGGCCTCGCGGGCGATGTCGGCGGTGGCGTCCCCGGACCCGTCGTCGACGACGATCAGCTCCCACGTCAGCGGCGAGGAGTGCAGATGGTCGCGGATCGCGTCCAGGGTGGGGCCGAGGCGCCGCTCCTCGTTGTACGCGGGGACGACGACCGAGAGGTCGAGGGGGCGGCCGTCGGTCACCGCTTCAGCCGCTCCGCCCAGGTCAGCGAGTGGGTGTTGTACGCGCAGATCACGGCGAACGCGGCGTCGCCGTCGCCCGCGATCACCGCGTCCACGAGGTCGCCGTGGCCGCTCCACAGCCAGTCGGTGAGGTCGGTGCGCCCGCGCAGATACGGCACGGCGAAGACCCAGCACTGCATCCGCAGCCGGTGCAGGAAGTCCGAGATGTACGGGTTTCCGGCGAGGGCGCCGAGCTCGCGCCAGAAGCGGAGGTCGTAGCCGATGAGGATGTTGAGGTCGCCGCTGCGGGCGGCCCGGGAGGCCTCCTCGGCGCGGCGGCGCACGGAGACCAGCGCGGGGCCGTGGGCGGCGCCGAGTTCGGTGATCTTGCGGAAGATCCCGTTCACGATCAGCGACCTGGCCTCGACCATGCCCTTGTAGTCCTCGACGGAGAACTCGTGGACGCGGAAGCCCCGGTGCTGGTCGGAGTCGAGCAGCCCCTGCGCGGTCAGGTCGACCAGCGCCTCGCGGACGGGGGTCGCGCTCACCCCGTACTGCTCCGCGATCTGCTTGACGGTGAACTCCTCACCGGGCCGCAGACGCCCGGCCAGTATCTCGTCGCGCAGCGCGTCGGCGATCTGGCGGCGCAGCGTGCTGCGATTCACGCCGGAACCGGTGCCTGGTCCGGTGCCGTGACCGTTGCCTGATCCGTTGCCCATGGGCGTCCCTCCCCTCCGCGGCTATCCCGCACACGATAGGCCAGGCGGCGGGGACTATTACGGTCACATGTCCAGGCGGTACTCCTCCGTATCCGCGTGGTAGCCGAACAGCTCCGCGTACCGGCCCCAGTCCGTGGCGGTCTCCAGCTGCCGGTCCACCTGCTCGCTGGTGTAGTGGTGGGCGAGCAGATCGCGGAAGAAACCGGCGCGCAGCGACTGGTCGGGGGCGCGGGTCAGACCGCTGGTGATCACCGCTACCAGCGGGACCGCGAGCGCCGCCTGGGCGAAGAGGCGCTTGGACTCCTGGACGTCGGCGCGCGCGAACGCGGAGCCCAGCTCGGTGAGCGCCAGGTCCCCGCCCTCGACCTCGGCCAGACCGAGCAGTTCCAGGGCGTCGATCTGCGGCAGCAGGTCGTCCACTTCGAGGCCGAGCTCGTCCGCGAGTCCGGCCACCTCGGCGCGGTCCTCGTCGTGCTGCGCCACGATCTCCGCGAGCCCGGAGAGGCCGTCGACGGAAGCGGGCGGCACCGGCGTGTTGCCCGGCGTGCGGCGGCCCGTGCCCGGCTCCGAGAGCTTCGGCACGTCCTTCGCGCGCCCCGTCATCACCTCGTAGATCGCGTCCACGATCCGCTCGAAGGCCGCGCTCTGGCGGTCGCGCGGCCGGGGCAGGTCGACGGTGAACGTCTCGCGGATCGTGCCGTACGGCCGCGCCCCCAGGACGACGACCCGGTCCGCCATCAGGACGGCCTCCTCGATGTTGTGCGTCACCAGCACCACCGCCCGGGTCGGGAACTGCCCCGACTCCCACAGCTCCATCAGCTCGCCGCGCAGGTTCTCGGCGGTCAGCACGTCGAGCGCCGAGAACGGCTCGTCCATCATCAGCACATCGGGCTCGACCACCAGCGCCCGGGCGAACCCGACGCGCTGGCGCATCCCGCCGGAGAGCTCCTTCGGATACGCGCTCTCGAACCCGTCGAGCCCGATGAGGTCGATGGCCTGCACGGCAGCGGCGGCCCGCTCCTTCGCCGGTACGCCCTTCGCCTCCAACCCCAGCTCCACGTTCTGCTGCACGGTGAGCCAGGGCAGCAGCGCGAACGTCTGGAAGACCATCGCCGTCCCCGGGTTCGCGCCGGTCAGCGGCTCGCCCCGGTACGCGACCGCCCCCGAGCTCACCGGAACCAGCCCCGCCAGGCACCGCAGCAGCGTGGACTTGCCGGAACCGGACTTGCCGAGCAGCGCGACGATCTCGCCCGCGCGGATCTCCAGGTCGATCCCGCCGAGCACGGGGAGCTCGCCGTCGGCTCCGGCGTACGACTTGGTCAACGCCTGGGCGCGCAACAGGACTTCACCCACAGAGGTGTCGACCACAGAGATCTCCTTTGGCTCGATCAGAGGGAGTAACGCGTCTCGGCGTACCGGTAGAGCCGCCGCCACACCAGCCGGTTGAGCGCCACCACGTACAGGCTCATCACGGCGACGCCCGCGATCAGCCGGGGGAAGTCGCCGTTCTCGGTGGCGTGGAAGATGTACGCGCCGAGCCCGCTCGCCGTCAGGGTCGTACCGCCGAAGGTGACGACCTCGGAGACGATCGAGGCGTTCCAGGCGCCGCCGGACGCGGTGATCCCGCCGGTGACGTACGAGGGGAAGATCCCCGGGATGATCAGCCGCCGCCAGCGCTGCCGCCCGCGTACACCCAGGTCGTCCATCGCCTCGCGCAGGTCCGACGGGATCGCCATGGCGCCCGCGATGGTGTTGAAGAGGATGTACCACTGGGCGCCGAGCGCCATCAGCAGGACACAGCCGACGTTCATGTCCACGCCGGTGCGCAGGAAGGCCCACATGGCCAGCGGGAAGAGGAAGTTGGCCGGGAAGCTGGCGAGGACCTGCACCACGGGCTGGGCGATCCGGGCGAGCCGGGGCGAGAATCCGATCTTCACCCCGACCGGCACCCACACCAGCGTCGCGACGGTCACGAGCACGGCGACGCGGGCGAGGGTGGCGAGCCCGAGCAGCAACGGTTCGCCGAAGACGCTGAGCCCGGTGCGCTCGTGGAGGTAGCGGAGGAGGTGGAACAGCCCCCATCCGGTGAGCAGGACGCCGACCGTGCCGAAGACGAGGTCGCCGAGGCGGCGGCGGGCGGGGTCGTGGGCGAGGGGCCGGTCGTCACGCCCGAGGACGCGGGCGGCCCGCCCGAGGCCTTCACGAAGGGGCCGAGTCCAACGCGCGATCCGCCCCGGCCAGTTGGAGCGACGCAGAAAATCAAGAACGACCGAGCGCTGCACCTCGCTCGCCTCGGACTGCTCGTTCTTGAACTTCTCCACCCATGCGGTCAGCGGCCGCCAGAAGAAGAAGTTCACGCCGATGACCAGGAGGGCCATGGTGGCGATGGCCCAGCCGATCTTCCCGAGGTCGCCCTCGGCGATCGCGGCACCGGCGTACGAGCCGACGCCGGGCAGCGCGTACGCCTTGTTGCCGACACTGATGGCCTCGGAGGCGACGAGGAAGAACCAGCCTCCGGCGAAGCTCATCATCCCGTTCCAGACGAGGTCGATGGCCCCGTTCGGGAGCTCGATCCGCCAGAACCGCATCCACCGGGTGAACCCGAACGACCGCGAGACCTCGTCGAGTTCGCGGGGCAGAGTGATCAGCGAGCGATAGAAGCTGAAGGTCATGTTCCAGGCCTGCGAGGTGAAGATCGCGAAGATCGACGCGCATTCGAGGCCGAGGAGGGAGCCGGGGAAGAGGGCGATGAACCCGGTGACGGCGACGGTCAGGAACCCGAGGACGGGGACGGACTGGAGGATGTCGAGGGCGGGAACGAGGACCCGTTCCAGCCGACGACTCTTCGCGGCGGCGTACGCGTACACAAAGGTGAAGCACACCGAGAGCCCAAGCGCGACGAACATCCGCAGCAGCGAGCGGGCGGCGTCGTACGGGAGGCGGGCCGGGCTGGTGTCGGTGGTGGCGACGTCCGCCGGGTCGAAGCTGACGGTGGTGCCCTTGCCGACCTGGAGGACGAGATAGCCGAGCACCAGAACGGCCGCGGCGACCGCCAGATCGATCCAGACGGGCCGCCGGGAGGAGGTCTGTGGCTTCATCGGCGTCATCGGCTTCATCGGGAGAACCGTACGAACTGGGAGGATCAGGCCGGGGTGGAACACACCGGCTGCGGCAGGCGGCAGCCTGGCACATTCTTGCGCAGATACGCAAATACGGCCCGGAACGTTCGCTCCGGGCCGTACGTATGTGTTCCTACTCGGTGTACTCGTCGGCGACGGCCAGGGCGTCATCCAGGACGGCAAGGCCTTCCTTGGCCTCGGCCTCGGTGATGTTGCAGGGCGGGACGACGTGGGTGCGGTTCATGTTGATGAAGGGCCAGAGGCCGTTCTTCTTGCAGGCGGCGCCGAAGGCGGCCATGGGGGCGGCGTCGGCGCCGGAGGCGTTGTACGGGACGAGCGGCTCGCGCGTCTCCTGGTTCTTGACCAGCTCAAGCGCCCAGAACACGCCCGTGCCGCGCACCTCGCCGACCGAGGGGTGGCGGGCGGCGAGCTCGCGAAGGCCCGGCTCCAGGACGGCCGAGCCGATGTGGGCGGCCGCCTCGACGATGCCCTCGTCGGCCATGACGTTCAGCGTGGCGACGGCTGCGGCGCAGGCGAGGGGGTGGCCGGAGTACGTGAGTCCGCCCGGGAACGGCCGCTTGTCGAAGGTCGCGGCGATCTCGGCGGAGATGGCGACGCCGCCGAGGGGGACGTACCCGGAGTTCACGCCCTTGGCGAAGGTCATGAGGTCGGGCGTGACGCCGTAATGATCGGCGGCGAACCAGGCGCCGGTGCGGCCGAAGCCGGACATGACCTCGTCGAGGACGAGCACGATCCCGTACTTGTCGCAGATCTCGCGTACGCCGGGGAGGTAGCCGGGAGGCGGGGTCATGATCCCGGCGGTGCCGGGGATGGTCTCGAAGATGATGGCGGCGATGGTGCCGGGGCCTTCGAAGGCGATGGTGTCTTCGAGGTGCTGGAGTGCGCGGGCGCACTCTTCGGCTTCGGTGGTGGCGTAGAAGGCGGACCGGTAGAGGAAGGGCGCCCAGAAGCGCACGACACCGGCGGACCCGGTGTCGGAGGCCCACCGCCGGGGGTCGCCGGTCAGATTGATGGCCGTCGAGGTGGCCCCGTGATACGACCGATAAGCGCTCATGACCTTGTGGCGGCCGGTGTGCAGGCGGGCCAGCCGGACGGCGTTCTCGACGGCCTCGGCGCCGCCGTTGGTGAAGAAGATCTTGTCGAGGTCGCCGGGGGTGCGCTCGGCGATGAGGCGTGCGGCCTCCGAGCGCGCCTCGACGGCGAAGGCGGGGGCGAAGGTGGCGAGCTTGCCCGCCTGCTCCTGGATCGCGGCGACGACCTTGGGGTGCTGGTACCCGATGTTGGTGAAGACGAGGCCGCTGGTGAAGTCGAGGTAGCGGTTTCCGTCGTAGTCCCAGAAGTACGAACCCTCCGCGCCGGCGACGGCGAGCGGGTCGATCAGGCCCTGGGCGGACCAGGAGTGGAACACGTGCGCACGGTCGGCGGCCTTCACGGCCGCGCCGGCCCGGGGGTCGGGTTCGACATGAGGGGTCATGGGGCCAGGGTAGGTAGTCGCAGGTGGGGGTGGGTATGGCCAGGTTGTATGGCGTACGGGCCGTGGCTCGGCAGGGTGTCGCCCCCGGCCCCGCTCCTCGGTAGATGACTCAGGAGCCGAACGGCTCGATCTCGCCCGCGAAGACGATGACCTGGTCGATGAGGCTCCGTCGAAGGTGGACGACATCCGTTCCCGCCAGGCGGGGGCCTCCGTCAGGCAGGGTGAAGACCCACTGGTACCGGGCCCATTCGTCAGGCATGTCCACCGCCGAGCAGCGCACCATCGTGCCGGTCCCCGCCGGGTGGCGCCGGATGTCCAGCACGAACCGCTCGACCGCCGCGATTCCCTCGCTGCGGCCCAACGGCCCCCAGAAGACCACGTCCGAGGTCAGGGCCTGGGAGAGCAGGGCGGTCACATAGCTGTCGTCCGAGGCGTTGAACGCGGAGATGAATGTGTCGATCGCGGAACGTGCGGTCTCTTCCTCCATGCCCCAGTAATACCAGCCCCGGTCACAGCACCAGGAGGGCCCGAAGGGCCCATCTAAGGGGCGCGGGGAACTGCGCGAGCAACCCAGCACGGTCCGCAGACGAAGCAGGGCGCACTATCCTCAGCCCGTTGGAGCTCGTTCGAGCGGGGGGAGGCGACGGGCGGACATGGAGCAACTGGAGTCCGGGGATCCGCAGCGGATCGGGGCGTATCGGCTGTTGGCGCGGCTCGGCGCCGGCGGGATGGGGCAGGTCTACCTCGCCCGGTCCGAGCGCGGCCGCACCGTCGCCGTGAAGCTCGTACGGCAGGACCTCGCCGAGCAGCAGGAATTCCGCGGGCGGTTCAGGCAGGAAGTGCAGGCCGCACGGCGGGTCGGGGGCCAGTGGACCGCGCCCGTCCTCGATGCCGATACCGAGGCACCCACACCCTGGGTCGCCACCGGATACGTCGCCGGGCCCAGCCTCCAGGAAGTCGTCGGCGGCGACCACGGCCCCCTCCCCCAGCACTCCGTACGCGTCCTCGCCCGAGGCCTCACCCACGCACTCCAGGACATCCACTCCGCCGGGCTGATCCACCGCGACCTCAAGCCCTCGAACGTGCTGATCACCATCGACGGCCCCCGCGTCATCGACTTCGGCATAGCCAGGGCGCTGGAGACGGTCACCGATGCCGGGCTGACGCGCACCGGCGCCCTCGTCGGATCGCCCGGATTCATGGCGCCCGAGCAAGTGCGCGGCGACCGCGTCACCCCCGCCTGCGATGTCTTCTGTCTCGGCTCCGTCCTCGCGTACGCGAGCAGCGGCAAGCTCCCGTTCGGCGGCACCGCCAGCGGCGTGCACGCGCTGATGTTCCGGATCGCGCAGGAGCCGCCGGACCTCGACGGCGTCCCGGAGTCGCTGCGCGACCTCGTACGGGACTGTCTGCACAAGGACCCGGCCGCCCGCCCGTCCCTGGAAGCGATATTGGAGCGGCTGGGCCACGACGACCAGCCCAAGGGTCCCTGGCTGCCCGGCGCCCTCGTCGCCCAACTCGGCTCCCACGCCGTCCAGTTGCTGGAGATAGAGAACCCGGAGGGCGGTACGGGACAGACCCCGCTCGTACCGAAGGAACCGAAGGAACCCATAGCCCCGCCCCCACCGCCGACAGCCCCCGCCGCCTGGCCCGCCCCGGCGGCCACCCACACCCCCACCGTCACCTCCCAGCCCGCGCCCCACCACGGCTACGGCCCGCCCGTGAACGCGAACCCGCACGCCGGATACGGCTATCCGCACCCGTACCCCACCCCCGGCTACGGCCCGCCCCCGCTCCCGCCGGAGGAGCCCCCGCGCCGCAGCACCAAGTCGACGGTCGCGCTGGTCGTCGTCGCGCTGGTGGTGGCCCTGGGCGCGGGCGGCTCGGTGTACGCCTTCATGAACGGCGACGACAGCAAGGACGAGAACAAGAAGTCCCCGCCGTCGGCGACGTCGCAGGTCCCCAACACCCCCTCCGACACGCCCAGTTCCACCGCGCCCGACACCCCCACCCCCAGCCCGTCCACCGGCAGCGGCGACATCCCGCAGAAGTACCTCGGCACCTGGTCCGGCGCGATCGACAGCGCCGGCGGGACCAGCACCCGCCGACTCGTACTCCAGCCCGGCAAGGTCGGCGACACCGTACTGACCCTCATGGCGGACGGCCCGCTGGACACCGGCGGCACCTACCACTGCGTCTTCCGCGCCAAGCTGGCCGCGCCCACAGACCCCAACGGCCCGCTCCACCTCGGCCCGTCGACCGTCGAGTCCGGCCCGTCCGGCTCCTGCTCCCCGGGCGCGGCCACGACCCTCACGATCGAACCGGACGGCCGCCTGAACCGCCGGAACGACGACAACGGCGACCAGTTGACGTACGACAAGGTCGCGGAGCAGTAGCCTCCCGGCAAAGACGTTAAGAATCAAACAAAGAGTCGGACCGACGGGGCGCGCACCAGTGGCCCCAGACGTCAGGCTGTCCCCCGCAAGTACCGGCACCACCACCGAACTTGATGGGGGACAGTCATGAACGTACGTTCATTCAAGCCAGGTTCGAAACTCAAGCGCGCGATCGGGCTCGGGATCGCGGCGCTGGCGCTCACGGCGGTCAACACGACGGGCGCGCAGGCCGCCGGGGCGGGCGCCGAGACCAGCTGCCGGTCCAGCAACCTGCTCCTGATCGACGTGGAGTCGCTGCACGACAGCGCCGGAAACCACATCGGCAACGTGCAGCACTTCTACGACCAAGGCTGCTACGCCGCGTTCGCGCGCTATGTGCCCTACATCCAGCAGTTCAACGCCAACATCGGCGTGGCCATCTACGACCCTGACAACAGCTACCACATCACGTTCAACACGAACGTCCCCGCCCAGAACTACGGCACGTTCGTCGACTCGCCGCACGTGTGGCTGGGGGCCTGGTCGTCCAACAAGTGGTTCCACGCCCGTGCGGACATCACCAACACCGGCAACGGCTGCCACATGACCGGCGACACCTACAACCACGACTACGACAACGGCGGCTGGAGCGGCAGCGACTGGAACTGGGTCCAGTGCTGACCGTGAGCGAATGACCGAATGACCGTCCCGGTGAATTCCGGGCACCCCGACGCCCCTGCCGGAACACCCGGCAGGGGCGTTGTCGTCAGGCCACGGCCAGCAGCTCCCGTACCACCGACAGCAGCAGCATCGCGTGGACGAAGCGGTCCTGTTCGTACGGCGGGCAGCGCCACGACAAGGGCCAGGTCCGGCCCCGCAGCGCCGGTACGGGCACGTAACTGACCCTCCCCGCCGCCGCGTTGAAGCGCGTCGCGCCGGGCGGCCAGCTGTGGCGTGCCGTGGTGCCGGGCGCCACGAGGAAGTAGACGCCGCGCCGCCCGGTCGCCTCCGCGACGATCGGGCCGGGGTCGCCGCCCGTCATCACCTCCAGCGCGTCCGCGACCCGCCGCCCGTCGTCACCGTCGACCCGTACGGCGTCGAAATACACTCCCGCCTTTCTGAGTTGGAAGCCGGACGACGGAATCCAGTCCGGCTTCGCGACGAGGTTTAGTTCACCGTTTCGCGTATCCATAAGGACAGCTTCGGCCCGTCCCGCTAGCGTTTCCCCTGGCTCTCGGGGACCGTCGGGTTTCGGTTGTCCAGCCCGAACTCCCCTTGAATTGAGTTGAATTCGGCGGGGATCAGTTGAGACCGGTTGAGACCGGTTGAGTTCGAGGCGGCGAGATTTATGGCGCGAGCAGAAAACAAGAACACCGCAGGTCCGACGGCCCGGATGGTGGCCAAAGTGGCTCGGCGGCTGCGCGAGCGGAAGGGGTGGTCGCAGGAGCGGACCGGCCAGGAAACGGGGTTCTCCGGCGCGGCGATCAGCGCCATGGAAACACTCGCACAGCCCGCGAGCGACCTGATGCTGGTGAAGCTGGAAGAGGTGTTGGGGGAGGGCCTGGGGATCTTCGAGGATGCACGGCCGTTGATGCGAATGGAGAAGTATCCGGTCCAGTTCCAGAACTACTCGCTGCTGGAGCAGGCCGCGTTGGCCCTGTACCTGTACGCCACACTCGTCATCCACGGCCTGTTCCAGACCGAGGACTACGCGCGGGCGCTGATCGGCGGCGGGTACCCACTCCTGTCGGAGCAGCGGGTGGAGGAGCTGGTCGAGGCAAGGATGGCTCGTAAAGCGCTCTTCGACCGGGAGCCGCCCGCGCTCATCGAGCTCATCCTGGAGGAGTCCGTCCTTCGGCGGCCGATCGGAAGCGAGGAGATCATGCACGGCCAGATGCAGTACCTGGCGGAGTGCGCGCGGAGGCGCAACGTCACGGTCCAGGTGCTACCGATGGACTGCGGGCTCGACGGCGAGTATGCAGGCGACCGAGGCGAGATGAACGTGGTCGAGACCCCGGAACACGACCGTCTAGTCTTCCTGGAAGTGCAGGGCGAAAGCCTGCTGATCGCCGATCCCGCGAAGGTGAGCACCTGTTCCCAGCGTTATGCGAAGATCCGGGCACAGGCCCTGGGTCCTCGTGAATCGCTGGGTCTCATCGAGCGGTTGGCAGGAGAGCAGAAGACATGAGCAACACCCTGCGGTGGTTCAAGTCCAGCTACAGCAGCGACAGTGGTGGCGAATGCATCGAGGTGGCCTTCGACTGGCGTAAGTCCTCGTACAGCGACAGCGGTGGCGGCAACTGCGTCGAGGTGGCCGCCTGCGCCCACGCCGTCCACGTACGCGACAGCAAGGTCACAGACGGCCCGACCTTCGAGGTCAGCCCGGACAGCTGGGCTCAGTTCGTCGACTGGGCGGTCTGAGGCGCGGCGGCGGTCGGGACGAGTTCGCGGAGCGGGTCCGCCGAGTCCGTGCCCGACCTGCCGAACGGCGCGTCGAAGCTCCAGACCAGGAACAGCAGGAAGACGATCAGCCCGCTGAAGACACCGGCGAGCAGCAACTCCCTTCCTGAGCGCCGGATCTGGAGCGTAAAGATGAGCCCGATCGTCACCACGGCCCCGACGACGAGGCCGAACCAGACGACCCCCGGCAGCGTGGACCCGGCGTTGTCGAGCCGCGTGTGCCGGGCGTCGTCGGCGATGGCGATCTGGTCGAGGAGCGGCTGATACGCCTGCGACTGGATGTCGTTGGCGGGTGCGCGGTGGGTGACGTCGGTGCGTACGGCCGCGAACAGCTGCGCGCCCTTCGGCGACGGTTCCTCGCCCTTGACCATGAGGGGCCATTCGGCGTTGACGGCGTGGGCGGCGTACGCGTCGATCTCGCCGCGGATGCGGTCGCGGACGGCGGGCGGGTAGACGTCGACCCGCTGGCCGACCTCGTACAGGGCCTGGGCCTCACGGCGTACGGAGTCGTCGGCCTGGCCGCGCGCCTCCCACACGCCCGCGATCGCGAGGCCGAGCACGATGGCGTACACGACGCCGACCATCATCACCATGTACTCGATGACGTCGGGCGTCTCACTGGTGTCCTCGCCCTCGGCCACCCGGCGGTGCCGCAGCATGGTGGCGGTGAGGACGACGGCGCAGACGAGCACCAGGGCGATCACGAGAACTAGCCATTGCGACACTAGCGGGCTCCGGAACGGGATCGGGGGCGGAGAACTGCGGCCGCCAGTACGGCCGGAGTGGTGACGACGAGCATGAGCGTGACCGTGGAGAAACCGGCCGGGGCGGGGCGTTGTTGGGCGGCGGGGTGGTACGGGGCGTGGTGCGGCCTGGTGGGGTGCGGGGCGGGCCCTTGCGGTGGTGCCGGGTTCTGGTGGGACGCCGGTGCGGCGGGTCGGGGCGTCGCCGTCACGGGTGCCGGCGGCACTCGCGGGTGCGCGGGGACGGGGTCGGGAGCGGGGACGAGTACGGGGTCGGGGGCGCGGGGGACCCTCGGCGGCACCACGTGGGGCGCGGCCACCTTCGGCGGGACGGGATTGACCGGGCACACCCCGATGCCCGCGTACACCTGCGCGCCTATCGGGCTCAGCGCCACGGCCGTACCGAAGCAGAGCAGCAGCTGACGGATGATCACGCCTGGCTGAACGATCCTCCGGGGCGGGGCGATACGGGTGGGAACGCGATCTGGCATACGGGGTACGGGCGTTGACCTGCCGCGCCCACCCCCACTGTGCCACCATCCCGTTCATGGATGACCTGGTGGCGGGGGATCCGTCGCACATCGGCCCGTACCGGCTGCTCGGCAGGCTCGGGGCCGGGGGCATGGGCCGGGTCTACCTGGCCCGGTCGGCGGGCGGACGTACGGTCGCGGTGAAGCTCGTACAGGAGCAGTACGCGAACGAGCCGGAATTCCGGCAGCGGTTCGCGCGCGAGGTGGCGGCGGCGCGGCGGGTGGGCGGCGAGTGGACCGCGCACGTCCTGGACGCGGACGTCTCGGCGCCGGTCCCCTGGGTCGCGACGTCGTACGTGGCCGGTCCCGGCCTCCAGACCGTCGTGGACCGCGACTTCGGCCCACTGCCGTCACATTCCCTGCTCGTCCTGGCCAATCGCCTGGCCCTCGCGCTGGCGGCGATCCACTCCGCCGGCCTGGTCCACCGCGACCTGAAACCGGCCAACATCCTGCTGGCGGTGGACGGCCCACGCGTGATCGACTTCGGGATCACGCGCGCGCTCTCCGGGACCGGCGATCTGACCCGCACCGGCATCGTCATCGGCTCACCCGGCTTCATGTCGCCCGAACAGGTCCGTGGCGAGCGGGTGTCGGCGGCGAGCGACGTGTTCTGCCTGGGGGCGGTGCTGGCGTTCGCGGCAACGGGCCGGGCCCCGTTCGGCGGGCTGTCGGAGGGCCACGCGGCGGCCCTAGTGTACCGCATCGCGCACGGTGAGCCGGACTTGAGGGGCGTTCCGGAGTCCCTGATCCCCCTCGTACAGGCGTGTCTGCACAAAGACCCGGCCCGTCGCCCGACACCGCAGCAACTGGCCGAGGCCACGGCGGGCGATGTCCCGGCGCATGACTGGCTGCCACCCGCGCTCCTGGCCCAACTGGCCCGGCAGAGTATGGAGTTACTGGACGCCGACCTGTCGCCGGTGCCGCCCTCACGACGCCGCGCGCAGACGTTCCGGCCGCCGGTTCCCATCCCGGAGGCATCCGGCCGGGCCGACCCGCCTCCGCCGCCGCCTACGGCCTACACGCCTCCGCTGCCAAACCGGGGCCACATGAGTGGGCCGAACAAGCGCTCCCGCAGGGGCGTCCGCATCGCCGTCGCAGTCCTGGCCGCCCTGCTGCTCGGCTGGTTCGTGGTCCGCCCGCTCGTGATCCACGCCCTCAGCGGCTCCGGCAGCGGCCCCTCCTCGCCCCCATCCCCCTCCCTCGGCTCCACCGCGTTCGTGGCGTTCACGAAGACGGACTGACGCCCGCCGACATGACGCCGGGGCCGCCGGTACACACGTACCGACGGCCTCGCAGCACACCTGTCGCCTACAGGAACGAGTTGATCTCGATCGTCTCGGTGCGGCCGGGGCCGACGCCGATCGCGGAGATCGGGGCGCCGGACATCTCCTCCAGCGCCTTCACGTACGCCTGCGCGTTCTTCGGCAGGTCGGAGAACGTCTGGGCCTTGGTGATGTCCTCGGACCAGCCCGGCAGCATCTCGTAGATCGGCTTCGCGTGGTGGAAGTCGGTCTGGCTGTACGGGAGTTCCTCGACGCGCTTGCCGTCGATCTCGTACGCGACACAGACGGGGATCTGCTCCCAGCCGGTGAGGACGTCCAGCTTGGTGAGGAAGAAGTCCGTCAGACCGTTGACGCGGGTCGCGTAGCGGGCGATCACCGCGTCGAACCAGCCGCAGCGGCGGTCGCGGCCGGTGGTGACACCGCGCTCGCCGCCGATACGGCGCAGGTCCTCGCCGTCCTGGTCGAAGAGCTCGGTCGGGAACGGGCCCGCGCCGACGCGGGTCGTGTACGCCTTGAGGATGCCGATGACACGGCTGATCTTCGTGGGGCCCACGCCCGCACCCGTGCAGGCGCCGCCCGCGGTCGGGTTCGACGAGGTCACGAAGGGGTACGTGCCGTGGTCGACGTCGAGGAGCGTGCCCTGGCCGCCCTCGAAGAGGACGACCTTGCCCTCGTCGATCGCGTTGTTCAGGATCAGCGTCGTGTCCGCCACGAACGGCTTGATCTGCTCCGCGTACTGGAGCATCTCCTCGACGATCTTCCCGGCCTCGATGGCGCGCCGGTTGTAGACCTTGGCGAGCAGCTGGTTCTTGCCGTCGAGCGCCGCCTCGACCTTCTGCTGAAGGATCGACTCGTCGTACAGGTCCTGGACGCGGATACCGACACGGTTGATCTTGTCCGCGTACGTCGGGCCGATGCCGCGACCGGTCGTACCGATCTTGCGGGAGCCGAGGAACCGTTCCGCCACCTTGTCGAGGGTGACGTTGTACGGGGTGATCAGGTGAGCGTTACCGCTGATGAGCAGCTTGGACGTGTCGACGCCGCGCTCGTTCAGCCCGCTCAGCTCGGAGAGCAGGACCGCCGGGTCGACGACGACTCCGTTGCCGATGACCGGGGTACACCCCGGCGAGAGGATCCCGGAAGGGAGAAGATGCAGCGCGTACTTCTGGTCGCCGACGACGACCGTGTGGCCGGCGTTGTTGCCGCCCTGGTAGCGCACTACATAGTCAACGGATCCACCGAGGAGGTCGGTGGCCTTTCCCTTGCCTTCGTCACCCCACTGAGCACCGAGCAGCACAAGTGCGGGCACAGGCGTACACCCCTTCCGGGCGGGGCATGTCCAAGGTCAGGGGCGTGTCCGCCGCCTCACCAATGTGCCCCGGAATAGACGAAGCCCCTGGCGCAATAGCGCAAGGGGCTCTTGCACAAAGATGCTACCCGAGGAAGGACCGAAGTGTCGGCTGCCGACCAGCTACTGGTGGTCATCGACCCGGTCGCCCGCCGTATCGACGGCGAGTCCGTACGGATCGCGAAGGATGTGCTGTGCGCGGGTGCGCAGGCGAAAATATGCTGGCCGGAGGGGGTGGAGGAGTTTTCCCGGGCCCTGTCTCGCAGGGGTTCGCGGCGCCCGGTCGTGGTCGGCGACGACCGCACATTGCTACGTACGGTGACTTTGCTGCGACAGGAGCGTGACCTGGCGGGCCTCGCCCTGTCCCTGGTCCCGGTCGGGACCGCCCCTTCCCTGGAACTTGCCAGGTCACTGGGGGTGCCGACGGGCGCGGTCGCGGCGGCGCGGGCGGTTCTGGAGGGCGAGCCGCGCCGGCTCGATCTGCTGGTGGACGAGTGCGGTGGGGTGGTGCTGGGGGGTGTGCGCGTGTCCGTCCCGGTGCCGCCCGCGCCCACGGTGTGGCGCTCGCTGGTCCGGACCCTGGTGCCCGGCCCTTCGCGTCCCGCTCCCGTGACTCTGCGGCTGCGGGTGGAGGTGGACGGGGTGCTCCTGGCGGACGAGCCCCTGACGGGGGTGTCGGCGTCGGCGTGCGCGGGTTTTGCGCGGGTGGTGGTGGAGGGGCGGGAGCGTGCTTGCACGGAGGCGGGCCGCTCGGTGACGGTGTCCTCGTGCGCGTCCCCTTTGGGGTTCCGCTACCGGGCGGACCAAGTGATCACGGGCCCGGTCCGGAGCCGGACGTGGACGGTGGGCCCGGGAGGCTGGACCCTGACGCTCCCCCGCCAGACCAGCCCCTCCCCGCCCCTCCCCTGAACCCTCCGGGGGTGGGTGGGGGTGGAGGTGGTTTTTCCCGGGGGCGGGGCCCCCGGACCCCTTTTGCGGGGCTTCGCCCCTGCATCCCTCTTCGTCTGCAGACCGTGCTGGGTTGCTCGCGCAGTTCCCCGCGCCCCTAACTGCCTAGGGGCGCGGGGAACTGCGCGCTCAGCCCCCACCGGTCCGCAGACGACCGGCATCCGCCAGAGGCTTTCGGGAAGGGGTGGGGTGGGGAAGCTCCCCGAAGGGGCTACAGTGCGCCGATGTCCGCGTCCTGGATCGCCGCCGCTCCCCTCGTAACGTCACGCCTCCGCCTGGAGCCACTGCGCGTCGAGCACGCGCGTGAAGCGGTGTCCGTCTTCGACGACGCCCGGCTGCACACCTGGACCGGCGGCGCCCCCAGCAAGCTCGCCGAGCTCGAAGCCCGGTACGTACGACAGTCGGCGGGAAGGTCGCCGGACGGCACGCAGGGGTGGCTGAACTGGATGCTGCGCCGGGCGTCGGACGGGCAGTTGGTCGGCACGGTCCAGGCCACGCTGCACCGCCCGGCCACCGACCACCTGGAGGCGGCGCTCGCGTGGGTGATCGGCGTCGACCACCAGGGCAACGGCTACGCGCGCGAGGGGGTGCTCACCATGGCGCACTGGCTGCGTACGCAAGGGGTGGACGAACTCGTCGCGTACATCCATCCCGGACATCACGCCTCCATCGCCGTCGCCCGCGCCCTCGGCCTGACCGCGTCCGACGTCGTGGTCGACGGCGAGGTCCGCTGGAGTGGGGCCTAGACCTCCACCATCAGGCTCTCCAGGCCCCGGATCACATATCCCGGCTTCCAGTGCGGAGCCCGGGACGGGTCGGTGGAGAGGTGGAGGGTCGGGGCCTGGCGTAGCAACTCGTTGAAGACTTCCGTCAGTTCGATACGGGCCAGCGGCGCGCCCAGGCAGTAGTGGATGCCCGCGCCGAAGGTGATGTGGGGGTTGTCGGGGCGGGTCAGGTCGAGGGTGTCGGGGTGGTCGAAGACGGCCGGGTCGCGGTTGGCCGAGCCGAACAGGAGCGCCACCTCCGAACCCCGGGGGATCGTGGTGCCGCCGACCTCGATGTCCTCCAGGACCCAGCGTTCGAAGAGCTGGAGCGGGGTGTCGTACCGCAGGAGTTCTTCCACAGCCGTGGACAGGAGGGCGGGGTCGGCGCAGAGGGCGGCGAGCTGGTCCTCGTGGCGCAGGAGGGTCCACCAGCCGTTCGCGGTGGTGTTCACCGTGGCCTCGTGGCCCGCGTTCAGGAGCAGTACGCAGGTGGCGATCATCTCCTGCTCGCTGAGCCGTTCGCCCTCGTCGTGGGCGGAGATGAGGGAGGTGATCAGGTCGGTGGCGGGGTTGCTGCGGCGGGCGGCGATCAACTCCTTCAGATACGCCTCGAATTCGAGGCTCGCGCGGACCGCGCGCGTCGCCGTCAACTCGTCCGGGTTCAGCTCGTACATCCCGCAGATCGCCGCCGACCAGGGGCGCAGGAGGGCGCGGTCCTGGGCGGGAATGCCGAGCATTTCGGCGATCACGGCGACGGGGAGGGGTTCGGCGACCTCGGCGAGGAGGTCGCCGCCGCCCTTCTCGACGACCGCGGCCACGAGGGCGGCGGCGGTTCTGCGTACGTACGGGGTCAGGCCCGCCACGGTCCGGGGCGTGAACGCCTTCTGCACGAGGCGGCGGATACGGGTGTGGTCCGGGGCCTCCAGGTCGAGCATGCTGTTGTCGTTGAGGCGGTGGAACGGTTCGTGGGAGGGGGGCGGTGGGGTGCGGCCGAACTCCTCGTGGGTGAAGCGGTGCAGGTACGTGCGGCCGAGGCGGCGGTCTCTGAGGAGGGCGGAGACGTCTGCGTGGTGGGGGATGAGCCACTGGTTGGTGGGTGCGTGGTGGAGGGCTCGGCCGGTGGCTCTGAGTTCCGCGTACGCGGGGTAGGGGTTGGCGACGAAGTTGGGGTCGGTGGGGGCGAAGGAGTCCATGCGGGGCTTCTTTCCCCACCCCGCCCCTTCCCTAAAGCCCTGGGCGGACGGCCGGGTTCTTTGTCTGCGGGCCGGTGGGGGCTGGTCGCGCCCACGCGGCGGAGCCACAAATGTCACAGCCCCGCGCCCCTAAATACCTAGGGGCGCGGGGAACTGCGCGAGCAACCCAGCACGGTCCGCAGACGACCGACATCCCTCGGAGAGTTTCGGGAAGGGGCGGGGAGGGGCCTAAGACGGGGTGACCAGGCGCGTCTCGTACGCGTACACCGCCGCCTGGGTCCGATCCCGCAGGCCCAGTTTCACCAGTACACGGCTCACGTGGGTCTTGATCGTCGACTCCGCCACCACCAGGCGGTCCGCGATCTCCGCGTTGGAGAGGCCCTGGGCGATCAGGATCAGGACCTCCGTCTCGCGGTCGGTCAGCTCCTCCACGTGCACCGCGCCCGCAGGCGTCCGGCGCGCCGGGGTGACGCGGGCGAACTCGGTGATGAGGCGGCGCGTCACGGACGGCGCGAGGAGGGCGTCGCCGGAGGCCACCACCCGTACGCCCTCGGCCAGTTGGCGGGCGGAGGCGTCTTTCAGGAGGAACCCGGACGCCCCGGCCCGCAGCGCCTGGTACACGTACTCGTCGAGGTCGAACGTCGTCAGGACCAGCACCCGCGCGTCCGTGTCCGACGCCACGATCTCGCGCGTCGCGTCGATGCCGTTCATCTCGGGCATGCGGATGTCCATCAGGACGACGTCCGGGCGGAGTTCGCGCACCTTGGCCACCGCCTCCCGGCCGTCGACCGCCTCGCCGATCACCTCGATGTCCTGCTGGGCGTTGAGCAGTACCGAGAAGCCTTCGCGGACCATCATCTGGTCGTCGACGATCAGGACCCGGACAGCGGAACCGTTGCCCGTACTCATGCCGTCGTTCCCTCGACCTGCGCCATCGCCACCGGGATGAACACCGCCACCTCGTACCCGCCGTCGGCCACCGCCTCCGCCGTCATCTCGCCGCCCAGCATCGCCACCCGCTCCTGCATGCCCGTGATGCCGTGGCCGCTGCCGGGTGAGGCGGCGGCCGGGCCCGTCGGCGGGCCGTTGACGATACGCAGACCGACGCCGCCCAACACGTACGCGACCTCCACCCGTGCCGCCGCGCCCGGCGCGTGGCGCAGGGTGTTGCTCAGGGCCTCCTGGATGATGCGGTACGCGGACAGCTCGACGCCCTGCGGGAGTTCGCGCACCGCGCCGGTGACCGTCTTCGTCACATCGAGTCCCGCGTCGCGTACGTTCGCGAGGAGTCCGCCGAGGTCGGCGAGGGTGGGCTGGGGCGCGTCCGGCGCCTCGTAGTCCTCCGCGCGTACGACTCCGAGCACGCGGCGCAGTTCGGTGAGCGCGGCCACCGCGTTCTCGCGGATGGTCGCGAACGCCTGGGTCAGCTCGGGCGGCGGGTTCTCCACGCGGTACGGGGCCGCCTCGGCCTGGATGGCGACGACGGACATATGGTGCGCGACGACGTCGTGGAGCTCGCGCGCGATGGTCGTACGCTCCTCCAGGACCGTCCGCTTGTCGCGCTCGAACGCCGTCACCGACTGCTCGGCGGTGATCTTGTGCTCCGCGTCCCGGCGGATGTTCACGACCGCGGCGATCAGCAGCAGGATGGCCGAAGCGATCGCCATCGGGCCGCTGTTGCCGCCGTACGCGCGGTTGTGGGTGAAGTCCAGCACCGTACCGAGGCACAGCGTGAGCACCCACATCCAGGCAGCCGTTCGCGGACGGGTGCGCAGCGCCACGACGACCATCACGGCGAGCTGCGCGATGAACGCGCCCGGAGTCCACGGCCTGACCGCCAGGTCGCCGCCCCAGACGGCCCCCGACAGTACGGTCGCCGCGCACGCCAGCCACCACGCGCCGACCGGGCGCACCAGGGTCATCGCGACCGGCAAGCCCGTGACCAGGCCGGACAGCACCCAGGGAAGCGAGTCGGTGCTCCCCGACCCCGAGGCGTACGAGGTCATCGCCGCGATGAACGCGACGAACAGCACGGCCGCGTGCGGGGTCCAGGCGGCCCACCCGCGCAGCCGCCCGGGCAGCCGCCGGGTGATCGGCCCGTCCGTCCGCATCGGCGGCAGCGGCCGGTAGGCGAACGCGTCCTTGAACAGGTCCTCGCGCAGTCCCCCGAACACGTCCATGGCAAGCAGGTACTCGGGACTGCGCCGGGGGCCGCCGCCCGAGGCTCTTATGTGGCTGGTTGTCTCGGTCACGGTGCCACGGTAGGCGCGGGGGGTCGGGCTGGGCGTCCCCTGTGGTGCGGATTCTGGAGGGTCCGTCTCAGGTACTACGTGTGTCACGTGCCTTCTCGTACGCGGGCCTCGGTACGCGGGCCTCAGTACGCGAGCTGGGCGATCTCCTCCGCGACCACCGCGCAGGCGTCGGCGGACGGGTCGATGAGGGGGAAGTGGCCGACGCCTTCGAGGAGGGTCAGGCCTACGGTCTCGCCCGCCGTCGCGGCGGCGTCGACGTATGCCTCGGCGACGGCCTGGGGGACCACGACGTCGTCGCGGCCCTGGACGACGGTGGTGGCGATGCCGGTGGGGAGGAGGGCGGCGGGGTCGGCGTATGCGCGGCGCGCCTCGAACTCCTTCTTCCCGCCGAGGAGTTGGAGCACCGCGCCGTCGCATACGTCCAGCTCGATCGCCTTGGTGAAGTGGGCGATGGGGGCCAGGGCCACGACGCCTCTCAGGGCCGCGGTGGCGGGGGTGTGCCAGGGGGAGTCCGTGGGGAGGCCGTGGCGGGCCGCGGCCCACAGGGCGAGGTGGCCGCCGGCGGAGTGGCCGGTGAGGACCGTGCGGCGGGGGTCGGCCTGGGGGAGGTGTGTGCGGACGAGGGCGGGGAGGGCGTCGAGGGCCGCCGCCACGTCGTCGAACGTCTCCGGCCAGCGGCCGGCGAGCGGGCCGCCCCCTTGTTGCGGGAGCAGGCCACCGCGTCGGTACTCCACGCTCGCCACGGCGAAGCCCCTTCTGGCCAGGAAGTCCACGAACGGGGTGAGGTGGCGGCGGTCGAACGCGCCTCGCCAGGCGCCGCCGTGCAGGGCGACGACGAGGGGGGCGTCGGTGGTTTCTGTGCGGGGTGCGTAGAAGTCGACCAGTTGGTCGGGGTGGGGGCCGTACGCGGCCGTCGCGTCCGGGTCCACGGTGGGATGCGAGAAGGCCGAGGCCGCTTCGGCGGCGTCGCGGGCGGCGGCGGAGTCGTTCATGCCTCGACCTCTCGGTTCGGGGGGGGTGGCGGCGTGGCGGGAGGGACGGTACCAGCGATCTTGCACATTGCCGCCTGCGGCGGGCATTCCCCCACCCCGCCCCTTCCCGAAACTCTCCGAGGGTGTTGTTCGGCTGCGGATCGTGCGTGGTTGCTCGCGCAGTTCCCCGCGCCCCTGGGTATTTGGGGGCGCGGGGAACTGCGCGATCAGCCCCCGCCGGCGGGCAGCCAAGGAACCAGGCCGCCCGCCCAGGGCTTTCGGGAAGGGGCGGGGTGGGGCTAATTCAGCGCCGTCGACAGCGCTCGCGCTGCCCGTTCCGCGTCCGCGAACCCCACGTACAGCGGGGTGAAGCCGAAGCGGAGGACGTCGGGGCGGCGGAAGTCGCCGACTACGCCCGCCGCTATCAGCTCGGTCATCACCGAGCCCGCATCGTCGCAGCGCAGCGCCACCTGGCTGCCTCGCTCCGCATGCGCCGACGGTGTCACCGACGAAACCCGGCCAGCCGGCACGTACTCCGACACGCACTCCAGGAAGAAGTCCGTCAGCGCCAGCGACTTGGCCCGGACGGACTCGATCGAGACCCCCGTCCAGACATCCAGCGCGGACTCCAACGCCAGCATGGACAGGATGTCCGGCGTACCGACCCGGCCCCGCACCGCGCCTTCACCCGGCACGTACTCCGGACGCATCCCGAAGGGATCCTCGTGCGAGTTCCAGCCGGGCAGCGGCGAGTCGAAGCGCGGCTGGTGGTCGCCGCGTATGTAGATGTACGCGGGCGAACCCGGCCCGCCGTTCAGGTACTTGTACGTGCAGCCCACGGCGAAGTCGACCCCGTGGGCGTCGAGCCCGACCGGCAGCGCGCCCGCGCTGTGGCACAGGTCCCAGACCGCCAGGGCGCCCGCCTCGTGCGTAGCGGCCGTGATGCCGGGCAGGTCGTGGAGCCGCCCCGTCCGGTAGTCGACGTGGTTCATCAGGATCGCTGCCGTACGTGGCGACAGCGCAGACGGAACCTCGGCCGGTGACACCGCCCGTACCGTACGGCCCGTCATCCGTGCCGCGGACGCCGCCACGTATCCGTCCGTGGGAAACGTCGACTCGTCCACCAGGATCTCGTCCCGGTCCGACGGCGCCAGCCGCACCGCCGCGACCAGGGCCTTGAAGACGTTCACGCTCGTCGAGTCGCCCACCACGATCCGGCCCGGCTCCGCGCCGACCAGCGGCGCTATGCGGTCGCCGATCCGCTCGGGCGCGGTCCACCAGCCGCTCTCGTCCCACGACCGGATGCGCAGCTCGCCCCACTCATGGGCGATGACCTCCTGCATACGGGCCGGAACGTGGCGGGGCAGCGCGCCCAGCGAGTTGCCGTCGAGGTAGACCGCGCCGTCTTCGAGCGCGAACAGCTCGCGGTGCTTCGCGAGTTCGTCTGCGGCGTCCAGCGCCGCGGCCTTCGCGGCCAGGGACTCAGACATGGCTGCGCGCCGTCCACAGCTCGGGGAACACGTTCTTCGCGGCGCGCTTCTCCAGCCACGCCACGCCCGCCGAACCGCCCGTACCGGTCTTCGCGCCCATCGCTCTCCTCGTCGCCACCAGATGGTCGTTGCGCCAGCGCCACACCAGCTCGCCCACATCGGTCAACGCCTCACCCAGGCGCACGAGTTCCCCGTTCTGGTCCCCCGCGTAAAGTTCCGTCCAGACCGCCTCGACCTCGGGCGACGGCTCGTACCGCTGCGAGAGGTCACGGTCGAGGACGGCGCGCGGCACGGCGTAACCACGTCGGGCGAGCAGGCCCAACACCTCGTCGTACAGGCTCGGTTGGTGCAGCGCCTTCTCCAGCTCGGCGTGTGCGCGCGGCGCGCCCCGGTGCGGCACCAGCATGGACGCGGACTTGTCGCCGAGCAGGAACTCCATCCGCCGGTACATCGCCGACTGGAAGCCGGAGCCCTCGCCGAGGGCCGAGCGGTAGGAGTTGAACTGCGCGGGGGTCAGCTGGCCGAGCGGCGTCCAGGACGCGTTCAGCGCCTCCAGCTCGCGTACGGACCGCTTCAGCGCGTCGACGGCGACCGGCACCCGGTCCTCGCGCAACGCGCGCGACGCGGTCTCCCACTCGTGGACGATCACCGTGAACCACAGCTCCATGACCTGCGTGGTCACCAGGAAGACCATCTCGCCGGGGTCGTCCGAGCGCAGCTGCTGGAGGTGGGTGAGCACGTCCGCCTGGACGTAGTCCTCGTACGGGGTGGTGCCCGCGAAGTCCAGATTGGGCGCGGCGTCGGCCGCCTCGGCGGCTTTCTGGGCTCCGGTTTCGACTTCCGTTTCGACCGGTTCGGACATCTTTGATGACATCGCTGTCTCCTCGATGTGTCCGGGTAGCGGTCCGCCCCTTCCTTCATCGGCTCGGGAGCCCCGGTCCCCACCCGCATCATAAGCACGGGCGGGGCGCCGTCGTCAGGGCTCAGGGCACCGGAGGGCCCGTGATCAAGGTGCCGTCATCGGTGTACGGCCACGCGTTGGAGACGCAGCCGTCCAGGCCCTTGATCTGCTGCATCATCACCGGCGCGGGCTTGCCCGGACCCGGGCAGGACATGTGCTCGTGGAAGCCGATCAGGTGGCCGATCTCGTGGTTGATGATCAGATGCCGGTACTCGGCGGGCGGCCCGTCGTACTTCGGGGACCCCTTCACCCACCGCTTCAGATTGACCACGACACCGCCGACGACCTCGCAGTTCAGCTCGCCGTGGGTGTCTCCGACGGCGGCGCAGAGCCGGTCCGTGGTGGCGGGGGTGGCGATCTTTATCGTCACGTCGGCGTCGTCGTCCCCGGAGACCAGCTGGAACCGGCCACGGCCGTGCGCCGCCCAGCTGCGGGGGTGCGCGAGTATCGCCTGGATCTCGGTGGCGGCCTCGCTCGCCGAGACGTCCACACCGTCCTCTACGAGGACCTTGTAGCGCCGCAGCGGCCCGCTGGAGCCGACGGGGCGGCCCTGGGCCTGGGCGGGGGTGAAGGTGCCGGGGCCGGAGGCGGGGACGTCGGTTTTTTCGGCGCCCTTGTCGCCGCTCTTGTCCTTGCCCTCGGGCTTCGACGGGGGTGATGTGGGGAGGGGGGCGCGGTCGCCCAGCGGGGACTCGGCGGCTATGCCGGGTTCGGGGCCGGTGCCGTTCCCGGTGCCGTGCCACTCGGCGAGTGCGGCGCCCGCGATGAGGGCGAGGCCGAGGATGCCGCCCACCAGGAGGACCGGGCGTCTGTCGCGGCGGCGGGCGCGGGTGCGGGGGCGACTTGTGCCGCTCCTGTCACGTCGGACTCCGTTGCGGGCTGCTCGCTTCCCCAAGACGGACTTCTCCCCATGGTGCGGCTGGAGTTGGGGGGAAGAGGTGTGGGGCCTCGTGCGCCAGCGGTGGTGGTTGGTCAGGTGACCTGTATGCGACTGTTCGATTGTGCGTGCGAGCGTACCGCCCGTACGTCATCTGTACGGGCAGTACGCGTCGTGTCGGCGCGCTCGGCTCAGCCCAGCGTGTCCGCGGCGAGCGGCGAGGAGTCGCGCAGGAACGTGGTGCAGCGCTCGTACTCCTCCTGCTCGCCGATCGCCTGGGCGGCCCGGGCGAGGGCGTGCAGGGCGCGCAGGAACCCGCGGTTGGGCTCGTGCTCCCACGGCACCGGCCCGTGGCCCTTCCAGCCCGCGCGGCGCAGCGAGTCGAGGCCGCGGTGGTAGCCGGTGCGGGCGTACGCGTACGACTCGACGGTGCGGCCCGCGTCGAACGCGTCGTCGGCGAGCTGGGCCCAGGCGAGGGAGGACGTCGGGTACTTCGCCGCGACGTCGGCGGGGGCCGTGCCCTGCGCGAGGAGCTCGCGGGGTTCGGGGTCGTCGGGCAGGTGGGTCGGGGCGGGGCCGCCGAGCAGGTTCTCGTGAATGGACATGCGGTCCAGTCTGCCTGGTGCGCCGGCGGTACGGCCGCGTGCGGGCCGGTTGCCGCCTGCGGCGGGCAGTTCCCCATCCGGCCCCTTCCCGAAAGCCTCCGGCGGTGGGGGCTGATCGCGCAGTTCCCCGCGCCCCTAGGTAGTCAGGGGCGCGGGGAACTGCGCGAGCAACCCAGCACGATCCGCAGACGAACAGATCCCTCGGAGAGTTTCGGGAAGGGGCGGGGTGGGGGATCAAACCCCCCGGTCGCGCTCCAGCGGCGGTCCAGACACCCCGCACGCCACCCGGCACTCCGGATGACACGCAGCCACCGGCGGACGCCGGACCGTCAGGAACGCCAGCACAGACCCCGCCACCAACACACCCGCACACACCGGCATCGCCCGACGGAACGTGGCACCGAACTCCGTCGCCGAGCGGTACGCCGACGGCCCCATCCCCGTCAGCAACGGCAGCGCCGCCACCGCGATCAACCCCGCCGCCCGCGCCGCCGCGTTGTTGATCCCGCTCGCCAGCCCCGCCCGCCCCGCGTCCACCGCCCCCAGAACCGTCGCGGTGAGCGGCGCCACCAGCGTCACCATGCCGAGGCCGAGGACCACTACGGCAGGGAGCACGTCACGTACATATGACGCCCCCTCCCCCACCCGCAGCATCAGCAGCATCCCGCCCGCACACAGCAGCGGCCCGACGGTGAGCGGCACACGCGGGCCGATCCGCTCGCCCAGCGCGCCCGAGCGGGCCGACAGCAGGAGCATCAGCACCGTCGTCGGGAGCAAAGCGGCGCCCGCGCCCAGCGCCGAGTAACCCGCCACCACCTGGAGCTGGAGCGCAGCAAGGAAGAAGAAGCCCGCGAACGCCGCGTACACGCACACCGTCACCAGGTTCACCGCCGTGAACTGCCGCGACGCGAAGATCTCCGGCGGCAGCATGGGGTCGGCCAGGCGTCGTTCCAGACGTACGAAGGCCATGCCCAGGAGCACGCCCGCCAGCGCCGCACCGATCACCACCGGCGACGCGCCCTGCTCCGGCGCCGCGATCAGCGCGTACGTCAGGAGAGCGAGAGACAGCGCGCCCAGCAGCGCCCCGAGTACGTCGAAGCGCCCCGCGTGCACGCGCGCGTCCCGCGACTCCGGTACGTGCCGCAGCGCCACCGGCACGCACAGCGCGGCCAGCGGCATGTTCAGCAGGAACACCCAGCGCCAGCCGGGGCCGTCCACCAGCCAGCCGCCCAGGAACGGCCCGACGGCCGCCCCGACGCCGCCGAGGCCGGACCAGACGCCGACCGCCCGCGCCCGGTCGTCGGGGTGGAAACTCGCCTGGATCAGGGCGAGCGAGCCGGGGGTCAGGAGCGCCCCGCCGATGCCCTGGAGGGCGCGCGCGGCGATCAGTACGCCCGCGTTCGGCGCGATGCCGCAGAGCAGCGACCCGGCGGCGAACCAGCAGACGCCGAGCACGAACACCTTGCGGCGCCCGTACCGGTCCCCCAGCGCCCCGCCGAGCAGGATCAGCCCGGCGAGCGTGAGCATGTACGCGTTGACCGTCCACTGAAGGACCGCCATGTCGGCGTCCAGGTCCCGGCCGATGCGCGGCAGCGCCACATTGACCACGGTCGAGTCGAGCATCGCCATCCCGGACCCGAGCACGGTCGTGAACAGCACCCACCGCCCCACCGGGGTCCCCATGCGCACGCTGTCCGCCACAGCGCCACTGTCCCCCAGGAAGCCTCTTCGCGATACCCGGGACGGGAACGCAGCAGGCCCGGCACTCCCGAGGGAGCGCCGGGCCCGTGAAGCCGCGAAGACTTACTTCAGCTTCGTACCCGTCGAGCGCAGGTTCGCACAGGCCTCGGTGACGCGCTTGGCCATCGACGCCTCGGCCAGCTTGCCCCAGGTGCGCGGGTCGTACGTCGACTTCTTGCCGACCTCGCCGTCGACCTTCAGGACGCCGTCGTAGTTGCGGAACATGTGGTCCGCGACCGGGCGCGTGAAGGCGTACTGGGTGTCGGTGTCGAGGTTCATCTTCACGACGCCGTTCTCCAGGGCGGTCGCGATCTCCTCGGCCGTGGAGCCCGAGCCGCCGTGGAAGACGAAGTCGAACGGGGAGGCCTTGCCGTACTTCTCGGCGACGCCGGCCTGGAGGTCCTTGAGGAGCTCGGGACGCAGCACGACGTTGCCCGGCTTGTAGACGCCGTGGACGTTGCCGAACGAGGCGGCCAGCAGGTAGCGGCCCTTCTCGCCCAGGCCGAGCGCCTCGGCGGTGCGCAGCGCGTCGTCGACGGTCGTGTACAGCTCGTCGTTGATCTCGTGGCTGACGCCGTCCTCCTCGCCGCCGGTCGGGGTGATCTCGACCTCAAGGATGATCTTCGCGGCGGCGGCCTTGGCGAGCAGCTCCTGGCCGATGGCCAGGTTGTCGGCCAGGGTCTCGGCGGAGCCGTCCCACATGTGCGACTGGAAGAGCGGGTTCAGACCCTTGGCGACGCGCTCGGCCGAGATGTCGAGCAGCGGGCGGACATAGCCGTCCAGCTTGTCCTTGGGGCAGTGGTCGGTGTGGAGCGCGACGGTGATGTCGTACTTCGCGGCGACGATGTGCGCGAACTCGGCCAGGGCGGCGGCGCCGGTGACCATGTCCTTGTTGTACTGGCCACCCAGGAACTCCGCACCACCGGTGGAGATCTGGATGATGCCGTCGCTCTCGGCCTCCGCGAAGCCGCGCAGGGCAGCGTGCAGGGTCTGCGTCGAGGTCACATTGATGGCCGGGTAGGCGAACTTGCCTGCCTTCGCCCGGTCGAGCATCTCGTTGTAGACCTCGGGGGTTGCGATGGGCATCTGTCCGCTCCTTGTGATGTGCGGGGTGTGCGATATGTGCTGGCCCTGACCTGGGGGCGACGTCATCGTCGCGGCCCATCTTTCCAGACTCTATGCGGGGCATCGCCACCCTGCGTACGCCCGAGGGGGCGGCCGTTTCACGTGAAACAACCGCCCCCTCGGGGAAACCGCAGGTCAAGGCTTAGGCAAGGCCGAGCTCGTCGAGGGCGTAGGCGTACACGTACGGGACGCCCGCACCCTCGGTGATCTTCTCGGCGGCGCCGGTGGCGCGGTCCACGATGGTGGCGACGGCCACGACCTCGGCGCCGGCCGCGCGGACGGCCTCGACGGCGGTCAGCGGGGAGCCGCCGGTGGTGGAGGTGTCCTCGACGACCAGGACGCGGCGGCCCTTGATCTCCGGGCCCTCGACCTGGCGCTGCATGCCGTGGGCCTTGGCGGCCTTGCGGACGACGAAGGCGTCCAGGGTCTTGCCGCGAGCGGCGGCGGCGTGCAGCATCGCGGTCGCGACCGGGTCGGCGCCCATGGTCAGACCGCCCACGGCGTCGAAGTCGAGGTCGGCCGTGAGGTCGAGCAGCACCTGGCCGACCAGCGGCGCGGCGGCGCCGTCCAGCGTGACCCGGCGCAGGTCGACGTAGTAGTCGGCCTCCAGACCCGAGGAGAGGGTCACCTTGCCGTGCACCACGGCCTTGTCCTTGATCTGCTGGAGCAGGTCAGCGCGTACGTCAGTCATGCCTACGAGCTTACGGGCCGGGGCGCGCCGCTTCGGCCCGTACACCTGCGACCAGCGGCGTCACAGGCGGCGCCAGCTCCAGGTCGCGCGCAGCTCCAGCGGGTCCACCGGGGTGACGAGCCGGGGCAGGGTGTTGAGGCCGTTGGGCGGACCGGACTGCGGCTCCACGCACACCGCCTCGGCCTGCTCGTCGTAGACGACGACCCACTCGGTGGTGCTGGTCACCTTCAGCTCCAGCTGCTCGGGCCAGGTGAGCGTGACGTCGACGCCGTCGGACATCCCGAAGCAGTCGTCCCACGGGCCGGGCTTCGGGTCGATGCGGCGGCCGGTCGGCAGATGGTCGTCGCCGCGCTCCTCCTGCCACGCGGGCGTGAAGCCGACCCGTACGTCCTCGCCGCCGAGGTTGCGCAGGAACCACGGGTGCCAGCCGAGCTGCGCCGGGAACGACTCGTCGTACGTCTCGATGCCCATGGAGAGCGTCAGCGCGCTCTCCGACAACTCGAAGATCTGGGTGACCCGGCCGGAGTACGGCCAGGGCTCCGCGAGGTCGTACGTGAAGTGGGCCTCGGCGCTGCCGGACTCGGTGCGCCCGACGCGCGCGGGACGCCACTCGGTGTCGCGGCCGGTGCCGTGGATGGCGTGCGGCGGGGAGTTGAGCGGCATCCGGTACTTGGTGCCGCCGTTGCGGAACTCGCCGTTCTCGATCCGGCCGCACCACGGGACCATCGGGAAGCAGCCGTACTTGTCGCCCTGGCGCAGCAGCTCCGTACCGCCGACGCGCAGGCTCTCGATGCGGCATCCGTTGTCCGGACGGACCGTCAACTCGGCGTCGCCGGCCGTCAGCCGGACCCTCTTGTCGCTACTCACGCACCCGACACTACTTGCGCCCCGGGTGCGGCCGTGTCACCGGCGCCGCCGCAGCGCGCGGCCGACCACGACGGCGGAGGCCAGCGCGAGCGCGGCAGCCGGGGCGACCCAGCGCAGGGTCGCGCTCGCGCCGACACCGGCGGGCGCGGGGACGGGCGCGTACCGGCCGCGCGGCGGGGCGTGGTCGACCTCCTCGGCGCTGCGCCCGATCATGGTCCGCCGCGCGTGCGCGGCCTCGGCGGGTGCGTAGTCCGCGTCTCCGGACAGGTCGAAGTCCTCCTCGGCGAGCGGGTCGAGGGCGGGCGGGGGGACGGCGGTGTCGAAGACGGATGCGCCTTCGGCGTGGCCGGTGGGGTCGGTGGCGCGGGTGTCGGCGGCGTCGGCATCGGCATCGGCTCCGGCGGCATCGGACCCGCCGTCCGCCTCCGGCGCCGCGTCCCGGACGCCGGGTTCCGGCTCGGCCCCGTCCCCGCGCACGTCATCGCCCGGGCCGCCCGACGCCCCCGCGCCCGGTCCCTCCGCGTCCGCCGCGAGCGCAGAGGCGAAACGGTCCAGCAGACGCGTCCCGGACGACTGGATCGCCGCCGCCGGGGCGGAGGCGGCGCGGCCGTCCGCCGTGGCCGAGGCCGTGAACGTCAGGGTCGTGCCGCCCGGGGCCGGGGCGAGGCGGAGCGTGAGGGAGAGCTTCGCGGCGCCCGTGCCGCGCACCTCCGTGCCCTCGGCCTCCACACCGAACGCGTCGGCGTCGAGCTCGGTGATCCGCAGCGTCCCCCGGTACGTGATGGTGTGGCCGTCGAGGCGGAGCCGCAGCCTCCCGGCCACCGGTGGCTCGCCCGCGTCCTGTTGCAGGCCGGGCACACAGCGGGCGACCCGCGCCGGGTCGCGCAGCGTGCGGCGCAGTGACGGGGCCTCGACCGGAACGAACACCTCATGCTCCATGAGAACCGAGCCTACTCAGGGGCGGCCGCCGCGTCCCCGTAAACGCCACGCCCGAGCGGCCGCACCGGCCTCACCGACACGGCACCCGCCCGCGCCCCGCACCCGCCGGCCGACCGCGCCTCACCCCGTGTACCGGGGATGCACCAGCGTCGACGGGGGCAGGCCGCCGCGCGGGCGGGCGTAGGCCAGGGGCTCCAGCTCGGGCGGGAGCGGGGCCGTCGGGGCCGCGCTCGCGGAGGCCAGGACGAAGCCCCAGTCGTGCGGCGCGGTCGAACCGGAGGCGCGGTCGGGGCCCGCCGTGAAGCCGGTGAGGCGCCCGGTCGCGCGGTACGGCACGGTCCGCAGCCCGGCCGCCCGTACCGTCGACTCCACCGTCCAGTACGTCCGCGACCTCGTCGCCACCGGGCCCGCGTGCACCACGATCCGCCCGCCGGGCGCCAGGACGCGGGCGGCGAGGCCGAAGAACTCCTCCGAGTACAGCTTGGTGCTCGGCGTGATGCCCGGGTCCGGCAGGTCGGAGATCACCACGTCGTACGGGCCGGTCGCGCGCCCGGGGCCGCGCAGCCAGCCGAACGCGTCGGCAACCACCGGGATCACCCGCCGGTCGTTGTACGCGTGTCCGTTCAGGGCCGACAGGGCCGGGTCGTGGCGGGCCAACTCGACGACACCCGCGTCGAGTTCGACCAGGGTCACCGAGGTCACGCCCCGGTAGCGGAGCACCTCGCGCGCGGCCAGGCCGTCGCCACCGCCCAGGACGAGCACGCGCCCGTGCGGCCCGGAGTCCATCGCGGGGCGCACCAGGGCCGAGTGGTAGCGGTACTCATCGCGGCCGCTGACCCGCAGGCGGCCGTCGAGGAAGAGGTCGAGGGGGCCGCCGGGGCCGTGGCCGGTGCGGCTGCCGGTCAGGACGATCTCCTGCACCCCGGTCTGCACGGCGACCCGCACCTGGCCCCCGTACACCGCGCGCCTGGCGGCCTGTTCGAAGTCGCCGACCAGCGCGGTGGTGGTGGCGAGGATCGCGAGGACCAGCACGTTCGCCGCGAACAGCCACCACCGCGCGCGTCGCGTGAGGTCGCGCCGGAACAGCCACAGGACCAGCGCCCCGCCCGCGACCGCGTTGACCGCGCCGGTGAGCAGCGCGCCGGTCAACTGCCCCAGCACCGGCAGGAGAAGGAACGGGAAGGCGAGGCCGCCGACAAGAGCGCCCACGTAGTCGGCGGCGAACAGGTCGGCGACCGTGCCGCCCGCGTCCTGCCGTGAGACGCGCTGGATCAGGGTCATCAGGAGCGGGATCTCCGCGCCGATGAGCACGCCGATCGCCAGCGAGAACGCCACCAGCGCGTACCGCGCGCCCCCGAACCAGGCGAACGTCGCGTACAGGACCATCGCCGAGCAGCCGCCGACCAGCGCGAGGGCCGCCTCGATGAGGCCGAAGCCGACGGCGGCGCGCAGCCGCAGCCGTTTGGCGAGCAGCGAGCCGATGCCCATCGCGAAGACCATCACGGACAGCACGACGGACGCCTGGGTGACGGAGTCGCCGATCAAGTACGAGGCGAGGGCGACCAGTTCGAGTTCGTACACGAGTCCGCAGGCGGCGCAGATGAAGACGATGCCGAGCACGATGAACCGCGCGGTGCTGCGCCGGGGCGCCGGCGGCGGGATGCCACAGGGCAGAACGGGCACAGACGGTTCGATCATGATGGGAACGCTACGTCACGACTCGCCCGCATCCTGTCACCCACAAGGGTGCAACTAGCGCACGGCGGAGGGAATTACGTCCTCCACGGTAGCGCCGCACCCCCTCGGACCTGCACGAGTCGGCACCGCGTGCGGGCACACCGCGCGCAACCTCGCGCACGCGCTTTCAGAGGGCTACGGGAGCCGTCATCCGCACGCCGACCCTCGTACGGGTGACCACCAACTGCCCTTCCTGCGGATACGCGTGCCAGGTGCGCCAGCGGACCTGGCCCTCCGCGCGCTGCGCCAGCATCGCGGTGAACGCGTACGGCGAGCCCGGGAACGTTCCGGCAAGGCCGTGCGGATGGTCGGCGACGAGCGCGAGGAGTTCCTGCGCGCGCCCCGCGAACGAGCCCCCGGTCAGTGTCTCCACGCGCGCGGCGAACTCGTACTCCCACTCCCCGAGACGTTTCGCCACCCCCAGGGGCAGTGGTGTGCTGCTGCCGGGCATACAGGCGACGGTCTCCGAACAGGAGCCCTTCTCCTCCTCCAGGAGCACCTGGTGGGAGGCGCCGAGAAGTCTCAACTGGAGCTTCGCGCCGGACAGTTCGAGGTCGAGGACGGCCAGTGCGGGCAGCGGCTCCCGGCCCAGGGCCCAGGCGAGGTCACTCGCACGCGTGTCGGTGTAGACGGTCTTGAGAGTCGTGAGCATGGGTGGGCTCCGCAAAAACACACATGTGGAGGGTGGACGACCGGGGTCACCCCGGAACCGTGGCGTGGGAAGGGGGGGGGACCGCCTGCTCAGGTCCGCCCGGCGGGGGTCCGTGGGCTGCGTTTCTCAACAGCGAGGGAATCATGAAGTGGGCGGCGCTCACAGCGTTTTTACCCAACTTGGCGGGGTTTCCATCCCCTGGGATGCAACACGGTTCAACTGTTCAAGAAGCGGGTGCACACGGCAGCGCCCGGCGGGTGTTGACCCACCGGGCGCGCGGAAGGGGCGTGCGGGCCCAGTCAGCTGCCCCGTGTCAGCCGGAAGAGCCTCAACTGCCGCCCCCGCAGGACGAACCGCCCCCGCATCCGGAGTGTCCGCCGCCGCACGAGTGGCCGCCGCACGAGTGCCCCCCGTGGTGCCCTCCGGAGTGGCCGCCACCGCCACCGCTGTCGCCGTTCCCGACCCACCAGCTGGAACTGGCGGCGCCCGAGGACGAGCCCGATCCCTTCCCGTACCACCCCCGCCGCCACCGGGCGTTGCTCCCGCGCGTCAGCCTGCCGACGACGTACCAGATCAGGACCAGCACGGCCCCCGCGATGACATATCCCATCTCCCCCACCGTCCTTCTCCGTGCACGGATCCATCCGCGAATCCGAAGCGGATCCGTACGCGAACTCGTGCGTGACAGGGGGATTCCCGCCGCCCTCGAAGGCGAACACACACTTGAGCAAGTCCAGAGGTTCCGCGCAGGATGGCGGCCATGACCTCCAGCGCGCGCCCACTGCTCAACCGACGCCTCGCCGAGTTCGGGACCACGGTCTTCGCCGAGATGTCCGCCCTCGCGGCCCGAACCGGCTCCATCAACCTCGGCCAGGGCTTCCCCGACACCGACGGCCCCGAGGAGATCCGGGAGGCGGCCGTGCGGGCGCTGCGCGACGGCCGGGGCAACCAGTACCCACCGGGCCCGGGCGTGCCCGAGCTGCGCGCGGCGATCGCGGACCACCAGGAGCGCCTGTACGGGCTCTCCTTCGACCCGGACCGCGAGGTCCTGGTGACGGCGGGCGCCACCGAGGCGATCGCGGCCGCGCTGCTCGCGCTGGTGGAGCCGGGCGACGAGGTGATCGCGCTTGAGCCGTACTACGACTCGTACGCGGCCTGTGTGGCGATGGCGGGCGGCACGCGCGTGCCGGTGACCTTGCGCCCCGACGCGGGCCGCTACCACCTGGACCTCGACGAGCTGCGCGCCGCCGTCACCCCGCGCACCCGCCTGATCCTGCTCAACACCCCGCACAACCCCACCGGGACCGTACTGACCCGCGAGGAGCTGACCGCGATCGCGGAGCTGGCCTGCGAGCGGGATCTGCTGGTCGTAACGGACGAGGTGTACGAGCACCTGGTCTTCGACGGCGAGCACGTGCCGATCGCCACGCTGCCGGGAATGCGGGAGCGCACGGTCACCATCGGCTCGGCGGGCAAGACGTTCTCCTTCACCGGCTGGAAGGTCGGCTGGGTGACGGCCGCGCCCGAGCTCGTCACGGCCGTACGGTCGGCGAAGCAGTTCCTGACGTATGTGGCCTCCGGACCCTTCCAGCACGCGGTCGCCGAGGCGCTGCGGCTGCCGCAGACGTACTTCGACACGCTGCGCGCGGACCTGCGTCGCAAGCGGGACCTGCTGAGCGGGGGGCTCGCGGCCGCCGGGTTCACGGTCTACAAGCCCGCGGGCACGTACTTCGTCACCACCGACATCCGCCCCCTCGGCGAGGAGCTCTCCCACGGCGGCGACGGCTTCGCCTTCTGCCGCGCGCTGCCGGAGCGCTGCGGAGTGGTCGCGATCCCCAACGCCGTCTTCTACGACCACCGGGACGCGGGCGCGCCTTTCGTCCGATTCGCGTTCTGCAAGAGGGAGAGTGTGCTCGAAGAGGCCGTCTCCCGGCTGAAGGCGCTCGCGGGCTAGGGCTGCACGCGTACGGGCGGACGGCCGGGCGCAGTTGTACCCGGTCGGCTGCCCAGCACTCGCGCCACGGCCGTGTGCCGCCGAAGGTCGGGGGAGGACCACGCGCGCGCCCGGAGGTGCACCCTGTCCGCCGAGATCACCGCCCCCGTACGCCGGTCCGGCGCCGCCCTGGCCGCGCCGCGCCGGCTCACCGCGCTGCGCCGGGCGGCCCCCGCGCTCGGGCTCTTCGCCGCCGCCCGGCTCACCGGGATGCTGACCCTGGCGGTGTGGGCCTGGCACCTCGGGCGCTCCCCGCGCGCGCTGCTGGCGACCGCGTGGGACGCCGACTGGTACATCAAGATCGCGGCGAACGGCTACGGGCGCACGCTCTACTGGCCGCGCGGGGTGGTCCAGAGCGACCTCGCGTTCTTCCCGCTCTACCCGGGCCTGATGCGGGCGGTCACCAGCGTGCTTCCGGTGGCGGGCGGCACGGCCGGGCTGCTGGTGTCGTGGACGGCGGCGGGGGCGGCGGCGTGGGGCATCTACGCGGTCGGGGAGCGGCTCTACGGGCGGCGCACGGCGAGCGCCCTCGTGCTGCTGTGGGGGCTGCTGCCGCACTCCATCGTGCTGACGATGGCGTACACCGAGCCCGTGATGACGGCGCTGGCCGCCTGGGCGCTGTGGGCGGTCCTGGAGCGCCGCTGGCTGTGGGCGGGGGCGCTGGCGGCCCTGGCCGGGCTCTCACGGCCCAACGCGGTCGCGGTGGCCGCTGCGGTGACGGCGGCCGCCGCCGTCGAGCTGTGGCGGCAGTGGCGGGCGCGGGGCGGGCCCGGGGACTGGCGGGTGTGGGTCGCGGGCACAGTGGCTCCGCTCGGCTGGTGCGGATACGTCCTGTCGGTCGGCGCCCGAAAAGGTGATCCGCTCGGCGGGTACTTCGCGGTCCAGGCGGCCTGGACATCGCGGTTCGACTTCGGCGTGGGCGCGCTGCGCTTCGCCCGGACGATCGCCACGGGGCCGGTCGACCTCGGCTACACGATGGCGCTGCTGATCACCGTGGCCGGGCTGCTGCTCTTCGCGCTGCTCCTGCTTGAGCGCCCACCGCTGCCGCTGCTCGTCTACACGGCGGTGCTCGTCCTGATCACCGTCGGCGGCTCGGGGTTCTTCGAGTCCAAGCCGAGGTTCCTGCTGCCGGCGTTCCCGCTGCTGCTGCCGCTCGCGGGCGCCTTGACGAGAGCCCGGCCGGGCGCGGCGGCCGTGGTGACCGCCGCACTGGCCGGGCTGTCGTTCGCGTACGGGACGTATCTGCTGACGCTCGCCCCGATGGCGCTGTGAGTCACTCGGAGGGGGCGTCGCCCTCGTCGTCGCCGTCGGCGGCGTCGGCGTCCTTCTCCAGGCCCAGCTGCTCGACGAGCCACTTGTCGAACTCGATCGAGGCGCGCACCCAGCTCACCGTCGACGAAACGAAGTGCTCAAGGGCGACGCCGGTGCCGATCAGCATCTGCGCCTCACCGATCAGACGGACGGCGCCGTCGTCGTGGGTGTGCGTGTAGACCTTCGGCCACAGCGTGCGGCGGTTCCAGTCGTCGATCGTCTCCAGGAGCTGGAGCTTGTCGTCGATGCTGTGCGGGCGGTCGTAGAACGTCCGCACCGAGAAGACCTGCTGGTCGTCCTCGCCGCGGAACATGAAGTACGTACGGAACTCCTCCCACGGCGCGGCGAGGTCACCCTCGTCGTCCACGACGTACTTGAGCTCCATCTGGTCCAGGAGCTGCTTGACCAGATCCTGGTCGGGGACGACGGGTCCGGCCGGTGCGCCACCGGGCTGCGGGCCGGGCTGAGCCCCGAAATTCGGAATCGAGGACGGGTCGATGCTCATCGTGAATCTTCCTTCGTACGGTTCCGGTCATCCTCTCCCATGCCGGGCGGGGGCTGGCAACCCCCGCCACGGGTATCCGCTGACGGCTGACCGAATCCCGGCCCGCCCGTCCGGTTACAGCTTCTTTCCGGTCGCCGCGCCCACGATCAGGCCCTCGCCGAACCGGTCCACGCGGACCGTGTCGCCGTCCTTGACCTCGCCCGCCAGGATCTCCTTGGCGAGGCGGTCGCCGATCGCGGTCTGGATGAGTCGGCGCAGCGGGCGGGCGCCGTACGCGGGGTCGTTGCCCTCCTCGGCGAGCCAGGCCAGGGCCTCGGGGGTGACGTCGAGGGTGAGGCGGCGGTCGGCCAGTCGCTTGGCGAGCCGGGCGATCTGGAGCTCGGCGATGTGCGCCAGCTCGTCCTTGCCGAGCGCCGAGAAGACCACCAGGTCGTCGAGGCGGTTCAGGAACTCCGGCTTGAAGGACGCCCTCACCACCTCAAGGACCTGCTGCTTCTTCTCCTCCTCCGAGGTCAGCGGCTCGACCAGGTACTGGCTGCCGAGGTTGGAGGTGAGGATCAGGATGGTGTTGCGGAAGTCGACCGTGCGGCCCTGGCCGTCGGTGAGGCGGCCGTCGTCGAGGACCTGGAGCAGGACGTCGAAGACCTCCGGGTGCGCCTTCTCGACCTCGTCGAGCAGCACCACGCTGTACGGGCGCCGGCGCACCGCCTCGGTGAGCTGGCCGCCCTCCTCGTAACCGACGTAGCCGGGCGGGGCACCGACCAGGCGGGCCACGCTGTGCTTCTCGCCGTACTCGCTCATGTCGATACGGACCATCGCCCGCTCGTCGTCGAAGAGGAAGTCCGCGAGCGCCTTGGCCAGCTCGGTCTTGCCGACGCCGGTCGGGCCGAGGAAGAGGAACGAGCCGGTGGGGCGGTCGGGGTCGGCGATGCCGGCCCGGGTGCGGCGGACCGCGTCCGCGACCGCCTGGACGGCCTCGTGCTGGCCGATGAGGCGGCGGCCCAGCTCGTCCTCCATGCGCAGCAGCTTCTGCGTCTCGCCTTCGAGCAGGCGCCCGGCCGGGATGCCGGTCCAGGAGCCGACCACGTCGGCGATGTCGTCGGGGCCGACCTCGTCCTTGACCATAGTGTCCTTGGCCGCTTCCTGCTCGGCTTCGGAGGCCTCCTCCAGCTCGCGCTCCAGGGTGGGGATCTCCCCGTAGAGCAGCTTGGAGGCGGTGTCGAAGTCGCCGTCGCGCTGAGCGCGCTCGGCCTGGCCGCGCAGGTCGTCGAGGCGTTCCTTCAGCTCGCCGACGCGGTTGAGGCCTTCCTTCTCCTTCTCCCAGCGGGCGGTGAGGCCGCGCAGCTCCTCCTCCTTGTCGGCGAGGTCCTTGCGCAGCCGCTCCAGCCGCTCCTTGGAGGCCGCGTCCGTCTCGTTCTTCAGCGCCAGCTCCTCCATCCGGAGGCGGTCCACGGACCGCTGGAGCTCGTCGATCTCCAGCGGGGACGAGTCGATCTCCATCCGCAGCCGGGACGCGGCCTCGTCGACCAGGTCGATGGCCTTGTCCGGGAGGAAGCGGGAGGTGATGTAGCGGTCGGAGAGGGTCGCGGCCGCCACCAGCGCGCTGTCCGCGATCTGCACCTTGTGGTGGGCCTCGTACCGGCCCTTGAGGCCGCGCAGGATCGCGATGGTGTCCTCGACCGTGGGCTCGGCGACCAGCACCTGCTGGAAGCGGCGCTCCAGGGCCGGGTCCTTCTCGATGCGCTCGCGGTACTCGTCGAGGGTGGTGGCGCCCACCATCCGCAGCTCGCCGCGGGCCAGCATGGGCTTGAGCATGTTGCCCGCGTCCATGGCCGAATCGCCGCCGGCGCCCGCGCCGACGACCGTGTGCAGCTCGTCGATGAACGTGATGACCTGGCCGTCGCTCTCCTTGATCTCGGAGAGGACGGACTTCAGGCGCTCCTCGAACTCGCCCCGGTACTTCGCCCCCGCCACCATCGCGCCCAGGTCCAGCGAGACCAGCCGCTTGTTCTTCAGGGATTCGGGGACGTCGCCCTTCACGATCCGCTGGGCCAGGCCCTCGACGACGGCCGTCTTGCCGACGCCGGGCTCGCCGATGAGCACCGGGTTGTTCTTGGTGCGCCGGGAGAGCACCTGGACGACCCGGCGGATCTCGTGGTCCCGCCCGATCACCGGGTCGAGCTTGCCCTCGCGGGCCGCGGCCGTGAAGTCCGTGCCGAACTTCTCCAGGGCCTTGTACTGGCCCTCGGGGTCGGGGGTGGTCACCCGCCGTCCTCCTCGTACTGTCTCGAATGCCTCAAGGAGCTTCTTCGCGGTCGCGCCCTCCTGGGAGAGGACCTCGCCCGTCTGCCCGCCCTTGGCCGCCAGGCCGATGAGCAGGTGCTCGGTGGAGAGGTAATCGTCGCCCAGTTCCTTGGCGTGCTTCGCCGCGTCGGCGATGACGGCCAGGAGTTCGCGGTTGGGCTGGGGCGGGGCGACGGTGGAGCCGGTCACGCTGGGCAGCGCGGCGAGCAGCCGCTCGGCCCCGGTGCGCACGGCGGCCTGGTCGGCGTCGACGGCCACCAGGAGGTCGACGATGTTCTCGTTGTCCTCGCCCGTGAGCAGCGCGAGCAGCAGGTGCGCGGGCGTCAGGTCGGGGTGCCCGGCGGACACGGCGCGGTTGCTCGCCGCGGTGATCGCGTCCCGGCTCTTGTTGGTCAGCTCGGCGTCCACGTGCGGTCTCTCCTCCTCGGATCAGCGGTCATTGGACTCCATGACTCATCCAGCGTACATAAAGTTGAGTCTATTCCGCTCAAGGTGGCGGGCCAAGGTTCGGCGTAGGTTTCGGCGCATGACCACGACGATCCAGCCGCGTGCCGCTCTCGATCCCCGGCGGCCCGACGAGGCCTATCTCAGCTTCTGGCGCGAGCGGCACTTGTGCACCCTGACCACCCCGCGCCCGGACGGCAGCCCGCATCTGGTGCCGGTGGGCGTCACCTACGACCCGGAGGCGGGCATCGCACGGGTGATCGCCAACCGGTCGAGCCGGAAGGTGCGCAATGTCCAGGCTGCCGGGCCGGAAGGAGCGCGCGTCGCGGTCTGCCAGGTCGACGGGCGCCGCTGGGCCACGCTTGAGGGCCGCGCCCGGGTGCGTACGGACGAGGAGCTGATCGCGGACGCGGTCGCCCGGTACGCCGAGCGGTACGGGCGGGTGCCGCGGCAGAACCCGGACCGGGTGCTGATCGAGATCGCCCTGGAGCGGGCGATGGGCAAGGGCTGAGCCGCCGGCCCCGTACGCCCGCGGTCCCGTACGCGAGAAATGTGCGCGGACAGCACAGCGGCGCCACCGTGTTCAGGTCCACGATGGCGCCGCTGTGTGGGGGAAGCGCCTGAGCGATTTACAACGACGGGGGAATCGCTTCAGGCACTGCGGGGGGTGGCGGTAGATGACTCGGGGTCGAACAGCTGGTGGTCCCGCTGGTCGAGGTTGACGAACACCATGCCGTACCGCACGGCACAGCGAATGGGCTGTGGCGCCCCTCGCGGCCTGCGAAGGCAGCGGTAGGCACGAACGTCCTCGTCGTCCTCACGCGCGACCAGGATCGGCTCGCCGAACAGGGTGACCATCAACGAATCGCCACGGTGGGGAATGGCCGTGACGAGGTCGATGAAATGCCACCCCGAGCGGTACGCCGTGGCCATCTCACGCCGGAAGACCCGGTCGTCCGGCGGGAGGCTCATGCGCCGACACCCTTGGCGATGATGTCCCAGGTCGGCTCGCCTGGAGCCGCCAGGAGTCGAGTCGCCGGCTTGTTGTCCCACGTCGGATCCTTCGCGACCGTACCCTGGGAGGGCTTCTGGTCCCACGTCGGTTCCCCGCTGACGGCGAGAGCGCTGAAAGCAGCCGCCACGACGGCTATAGCGCTGAGTGCTCGAACCATCCTGCTCATGGCCGATCTCCACCTCTTTATGATCATTCCCTCCCCCCGCGCCTAAGACGATGGCTCACTCTGAGCGCTTCCACCAGCGAGGCCAGGCATCATGTTCCTGTAATTCAGGAGTATGAGGGGGGTGTAATCCGGTTGTATCAGGGGCACTTCGGACATAGTCATGGCCCTACAGACCTGTGCGAGATGGGCAAGACCCTCTACGGCACCGCGTTGCGTACCGGCGGAATAACTCGCACAGAAGCCCAGGCCGCTCCCTGTCTCATCGATCTCGCGCTGCTGCGCCCCGATACGGACGACCCCGAGCAACTGCGCCCGGTGCCTCCCTCTGTCGTCCTGAACCAGCTCGTCCAGCCCCTCGAACGGGAGATACACGAGCGCAGGAAGCTGTCGATGCAGCTGACCAGCACCTTCGAGCCGTTCATGAGCATCACCGGCCAGGACGCGGCAAGCACCAACGCCATCACCGTCCTTGAGGGCCTGGAGCTCATCAACACGACCCTGGACCGGGTCATCGACGAGTGCACCAAGGAGCTGCTCACCATCCAGCCGGGCAGCGGCCGCAGACCCGAGGTCATCGAATCGGGGCTGCGCCGGGTCCAGCCGCTGCTCGACCGCGGCGTGGACATGCGCACGCTCTACCAGCACACCGCACGCCATCACTCGGCGACGATCGGGTATGTGGAGCGGATAGCGCCGTACGGGCTCGAAGTCCGCACGCTGGAAGAGATCATCGACCGGCTGATCGTGGTGGACCGCAAGGTCGCCTTCATCCCCGCGCGCAGCGACCGCCGGGTCGCGCTGGAACTGCGCCACGAGGGCCTGGTGCAGTATCTGGTCGGCGTCTTCGACCAGTTCTGGCTGCACGCGGTGCCGTGGGAGGAGGAGGTCCCGTACTCCCTGAAGGCCGAGGGCATCACGGGCGTCCAGCGTTCCATAGCCAAGCTCCTCGTGGAGGGGCATGTGGACGACTCGATCGCGCGCAGACTCGGGATGAACGTACGGACGTGCCGCGCGCACATCGCCAAGCTGAACGCGGCCCTCGGCAGCGGCAGTCGCGCCCAGCTCGGCTATCTCATCGCCCAGTCCGGGATCCTGGAGCAGGACGGCGGCTGACCTCATACGTGGGGGTGGCCGCCCGGTGGGCCGCCCTCGTCGTCGTCCCCGGCCCGGCCCCGTGAGCGGGAGCGGGGGCGGTGCGGCATCAGGTCCTTGCCGCGCGTCTCGCCGGTGCCGACGATCGGCAGCGGATGCGGGGCGCGCCCGTCGGGCGACTGGGGGAACTGCAACAGCCGCCCGGGAGTGACGGGTTGCTCGTCGTCGGGGTGCCCGGCGGGCGCGTACCGGGGCGGGTCCTCGTCCTGGTCGTATACGTCGTCACCGGTGCGCGCCTCGCCTGGCCGGTCCGGCTGCTCGCGGACGCGGCGGCTCGCGCGCGCCTGCTCCTCCCAGCCCTCCTGGAACCAGCGGAGCTGCTCGCTCTGGAGCTCGTCGTCGGTCAGGACGTGTACGCCGTCGACGCCGGCCCGTCTGACCTTCTCGCCCAGCTCGATCAGCAGGCCGCCCAACAGCCGGGCCAGCCGGTCCTGTTCGGCCGGTTCCGTGTCCGAGTCCGCCATCCACGCCCCTCCCTCACACCCCCGGGCTGCCGGCCCCCTCGCCACCCTCCGGCAGGAACGCCTTCGTGACCCGTACGAAGAGCTCCCGCAGCTCGGGCGGAACGCCCATTCTCCGCGCGGCCTCCTCGGGACTCAGCAGCTCCTGGCCATCCTCGTCCTGCCCGCCCCGGCCCGCGGCAATCGGCAGATCGTCCTCGGAGAGCCGCCCTGACCGGATCAGCATGTCCCGCAGCGGTACGTCCAGGACACCCGCAAGCCGGCGCATGGTCTCCAGGTCGGGCATGCTCTGGCGCTGCAACAGCCGGCTCACGGCCGCGCGGTGCACCCCCGCGTCGTCGGCGAGTTTCGACTTGCCGCCACCGCGCGGGCTGTCGATGTCGTAGTGCCGCAGCCGCATCAGCCGCTCGATCCAGGCGGCGAACTCGTCGAGGCCGTCCGCATGGGAGCGGCCACTGTCGCCACGGTATCCCTGCTCATTGCGGGCGCCGGCCCGTGCGCTCGAACCCATGTGGTCGTTCTCCCTCGTCGCGGGGGACAGCGTACCGCCGGCGCACTCGCGCGTAACTTGATGCGCGCCCGCACGCATAGGCCGCTTGCGTACGCGCACGCACCGTGTCACCCTGATCACGCGTTCGCAATTTGCCGAACTCATGTTCCCATACGTGGGGAGGGGTTTGCACGTGCCCGCACACATGACCACTCCGAAAACACCCTTGACCTCGGACTTATCCCGCTCGGCGGATGACCTCGACTGGCGCAGGGCCGCCGCCTGCGTGAACCTCCCACAGCGTTCCGTATTCACCCGTGTTCCCTCCGAGGCAGAACCGGTATTGCGAGCATGCAATCAGTGCCCCATCCGCAAGGAGTGCGAGGTCGTCGTCGACCCCGCGCACACCTGGTTCGACGGCGTCAGCGGCGGCCGTCTGTGGCGCAACGGCCGCGAGGTCAAACGGCGGCCCGCGCCCGCGCTGCCGCAGCAGACGACCCCGAAGCAGGCGACGCGATGAACGCCGACGGCGCGGTGTGGCTCCAGTCGCTGGCCCGCCGGTTCCCCGAACTCCTCGCGGAGCTCGCCCCGTCGACCGGTGGCCTGCGCGAGCGCCGCGGCGGCGGCCCCGTGCGGGGCACCACCGCCCCGATCCGGCTGCACATCTCCGACGCCGTCCGGGACATCACCGACGGCGTGGTCGAGCTGGAGGAGGCGGTACGCGAACGGCTCGGCCTGCGCCCGGCGCCCCCGGCCCCGGTCCCGGCCCGGCTGCGCCGCATCGCCCAACTCCTCGACCGTGTACGGCAGTTCCCCGATCTGGCCGAGCATCTGACGGACGAGACACGGCGGATGGCGCGGCGCTGCGCCCGGGAGCTGGGCGATCCGGAGCAGATGATCCGCCTGGACGGGCGCTGCCCCGCGTGCGACTCGGTCTCGCTGCGGATCTTCCCGGAGCGCGGCGCGGTGCTGTGCGTGAACCCGGTCTGCCGCCATGTGGTGGAGACGGCCGTGGAGACCGCGCTTGAGGGGGCCTCGTGAGCGCGACGCTCGTCTCGGGCGACCTCGCCGCCGCCGAGGTCGACGTCTCGCCCGCGACCATCCGCAAGTGGGTCCAGCTCGGGCATCTGAAGTCCGCGGGCCGGCAGGGCCGACGGCTGCTGTACCGCCTGGAGGACGTGTTCGCGGCCGAGCGGTCCGTGCACCGTAATGAGATCCACTGAGAATCGATCTACGAAATGGCCTCACCCGCACCGGGGTGGGGCCATTTTCCATGCGGCCGCACCAGCCCCAAATGCCCCCGCGAGAAGACGAGTTGCGGATTCGGCGACCCTGGATCACACTTGATGCAGCGGCAGAGCTGCGCCCACCCGCTGGGCGACGGATCTGCCGCTTTGCGTTGCCCGTAAGATCGCCTTCCGTATTCAGAATTTCGCGGTCCGCTCAACCCAACCTCGGAAAGCCGCAGTTGCACGCCCTGGCGCGTAAGCCACCCCGTCATCTCTCACACCGTCGACGCCACCTCGTCCGTTGACTACCTTTGCGCTCCCCTTCGGCCACTTCGCGCCACGAGGAGCGACAGCATGGCAGGAACGGACCACATAGAAGCCCGAATTCACCGCTGGCTGGTGTCGCACAGCATTTCCGTACTCCGACTGAGCATGGGCGCGGTACTTCTCGGATTCGGGATTCTCAAATACTTCCCCGGTATGAGTCCCGCCCAGGGGCTCGTCGTCGCGACCCTGCACCGGCTCACCCTCGGGCTCGTACCGCACCTCGTCCCCGCCACCGTCGCCATGGACTGCGTCGCGACGCTGGAGAGCGTGATCGGGGTGCTGCTGCTCGTCGGGCGGTGGATGCGCCCGACCGTTGCGCTGCTCATGGTCCATCTCGTCGGCATCCTCACCCCCGTCGTACTGCTGCCGGGGCGGATCTTCGGCGGGCCGCACCACATGCCCACGCTCGAAGGCCAGTACGTCCTCAAGGACGTGGTCCTGCTCGCCGCCGGTCTGGTCATCGCGACCACGGTCCGGGGCAGCGCTCTGACTGTCCGTCAGAAATCTGTGGACGGCAGCCCCGCCGGCGTCACCACCAGCACGTCGGGGGGTATCGCGAAAGGAACCTGACCAGTGGATCAGATCCTGTACTGGAACGCGGTCGCCCTGGAGGCCGACCGCACGACCCACACCACGGGCGCCCCGTCCGAGGGCAACTCGCGGGGGCCGTGCGGTGCCTCCCGGGCACTGGCGATCACGCATCTCGCGATGCACGACGCCTACTACGGCATCCACCCCGGCCACGACTGCTACCTGGGCTCCTCGCTGCCCCAGGCCCCGGTCGGCGCCTCCTCCGACGCGGCGATCGCGGCCGCCGCGCACTCGGCCCTGAACGCGCTTTACCCGGCGCAGAAGGACTTCTTCAACGACCGCCACCGCGCGGCCGGGATCACCGGCGGCCAGGCCACCGACGACGGCCACGCCTTCGGGCTCAAGGTCGCGGGCGCCCTGCTGGCGCTGCGCGCCAAGGACCCCGGCCTCGGCGACGACGGGTATGTCCACTCGGTCGCCCGGGAGCACCACCGCGCGGACCCGGCCGACCCCGGCCAGACCCCCTACGCCGCCTTCTACGGCGCCCACTCCCACCTCTTCGCGGCCACCGCGCGCCACCACCTCGACGCTCCCCCGAGGCCCGGCACCCCGCTGCACAGCGCGGGCCTGCGCCAGGTGCGCGCCAAGGGCATCGCCCCGCATCTGATGGGCACGCTCCCCGCCGAGCTCCAGGCCTCCCGCCGTACCCAGAACGAGACGGCCACCGGCATGTTCTGGGCGTACGACGGGGTGAAGGGCCTGGGCACACCGCCCCGGCTCTACAACACCGTCATCCGCAGGGTCGCGGCCGCCCAGGGCAATGACACCGGCCAGAACGCGCGGCTGTTCGCGCTGGTCAACGCGGCGATGGCGGACGCGGGCATCCTCGCCTGGTTCGACAAGTACTACTACGACCTGTGGCGCCCGGTGGTCGGTGTGCGCGAGCAGGACGTCTCCGGCGGCCCGGCCGGAACGGGCGTCGACGCGCTGAGCGCGGACGCCGACCCCGACTGGCTGCCGCTGGGCGCGCCCAACACCAACAACCCGGGCGGCAGGGTGAACAGGACGCCCCCGTTCCCCTCGTACCCGTCCGGTCACGCCACCTTCGGCGCGGCCGCCTTCCAGTCGGTGCGGCACTTCTACCACCAGGGCGCGTACGCCCCCGACAACCTGGCCGCCGGTCTGGAATTCGTCTCCGACGAACTCGACGGCGTGAACAGCGGCCCCGACGGCGTCGTGCGGACCCGGGTCGTCCGCAAGTTCCCCGGCGGACTCTGGGAAATGATCAAGGAGAACAGCATCAGCCGCGTATTCCTGGGCGTGCACTGGAATTACGACGGCTGGACGCCGGACACGTCCGGCGAAATGGACCTCACCCACAACATCGGCGGTGTCCGCCTGGGCCTCGACATAGCGAACGACATCGCCTCGCACGGCCTGCGCGCCTCGCACGCGGCGGGCCCGGCGGTATAAGTCCGCCGTGAATCCAGCGAATTTCCTACGACGTGTGAACCGCACAACTCCCCACCAGAAAAGGGAAATTACTGTGGAAACCAATGTGACTGTTGATGCGGTGACGGAGCTCGGATCCGGTCACCCCGGCGACAACCAGGCCCCGCCCAAGCGCGGCGGTTTCGTGTACGCCATGAGCAACCAGGAGACCGGGAACTCGGTGACGGTCTTCGCCCGGGACATCTACGGCACCCTGACCAGGAAGGGCACGTACCCGACGGGCGGGATCGGCGTCGGCCGCAGCTATGACCTGGAGGACGCGTCCGACCCGCTGGTCTCGCAGGCATCCCTGATCATCAGCGACGACAAGCGGTTCCTGTTCGGCGTCGACGCGGGCAGCAACGAGGTCTCCTCGCTGGCCATCGAGGGCGAGCGGCTGCGCCACATCAGCCGGGTCCCGTCCGGCGGAACGCGCCCGGTCAGCCTGACCGTGCACGGCAATCTGCTGTACGTGGTCAACTCCGGCGACGGCGCGATCTCGGGCTTCACCATCGGCGACTACGGCCAGCTCACCCCCGTCGAGGGCTCCCTCCAATACCTCGTGGGCGGCGCCGCCGCGGGCCCCTCGCAGATCTCCTTCACGCCCGACGGCACCCAGCTGGTCGCCACCGAGCGCCAGACCAACGTCATCGACGTCTTCCCCGTCGACGCGTACGGCCGGGCCGGCGCCCCCGTACGCAACGACTCGCACGGCCCCGCGCCCTTCACCGCCACCTTCCACGGCGACGTCCTGCTGGTCACCGAGATCATCGGCGGCCGCAACTTCCTGGGCTCGATGTCGACGTACCGGGTCAACCGGGACGGCACCCTCCAGGTGATCAGCGGCTCGGTCGACACGACTGAGGCGACCACCTGCTGGACGGCCAACAGCGTCCTCGACCCGAGCGTGATCTACGCGGCGAGCGCCCAGAGCGGCAGCATCGCCGGGTTCCGTATCAGCGACACCGGCGAGCTCACGCTCTTCCCGCCGGACGGCCACATGGCCATCTCCCGCGACCAGCACGCCACCCAGGACATGGCGATCACCGAGGACGGCCTCTACCTGTACGTGATCGTCGCCGGCTTCGACGAGAAGATCACCGACCCCCGCCTCCCCAACTACACCGAGGGCACCCCGTACAGCAACAAGATGTCGATAGCGGCCTACCGAATCGAGGCCAGCGGCGGCCTGACCCCCCTGCGAGGCTTCGGAGTCCAGGACGACCCGCCGCGGGTAGTCAGCCAGGGCGTACTGGCCCCGAGCGCGGGGGGTCTGGCGCCGGGGTCGGAGGGCCTGGTAGCCATCTGATGAGGTTGCCTCCGCCCCTTCAGGGGCGCGGGGCTGTGACATTTGCGGCTCCGCCGCGTGGGCGCGACCAGCCACGCACGGTCCGCAGACGAAAGGTGTTGGCCCACGGCCGTCCCGCGAACGCCGACCGTGGGCCGCACTTCGTACGTACTACTCGGCCAGGACCGCGAGGTCCAACCGCCGCAACTGTTCCGGGTCCGCCCGAAGCGAGATCTCGGAGATCCGCCCGTCCACCAACGTGAACCCGATAACAACCTTGAGGCACCCGGCCGGGGCCCACACGGCCCCCACTGACCCATCCACCAACGCCAGTTGAGCGGTATGCGCACGCCCCTTGAACGTCCCGGCCACGGCAAGCGCGCCCCGCACCTCGCCCAGCGCACCGACCTCGACCGTGGCCCGGTCGGCCCGCACGACCACATCGGGGTCGAGAAGTTCGAGCAACGCGTCGAAATCCCCGGCCCGCGACGCCGCGAAGAACGCGTCCACAACCTCCCGCTGCCGCGCCAGATCGGCGTCCGGCACCGGCGCGGACTCCTGCACCCGCCGCCGAGCCCGACTGGCCAACTGCCGCGTGGCCACGGTGGACCGCCCCACCACAGGCGCGATCTCGTCGAACGGCACCATGAACATGTCGTGCAGCACGAACGCGATCCGCTCAGCGGGCGCAAGCGTGTTGAGCACGACGAGCATCGCAAGCCCGACCGAGTCGACCAGGAGCACCTCGTGCTCGGGGTCGCCAGGCTCCTCGTACCCGCCGGACGGCCGCGGCACCGGCTCGTCGTACAGCAGCTCACGCCGTGAGTCGCGCGAGCGCAGCATGTCCAGGCAGACCCGTCCGACGACGGTCGTCAGCCAGCCGCCCAGGTTCTTGACCTCGCTCACATCGGAGCGGCTGAGCCGCAGCCACGCTTCCTGAACGGCGTCGTCCGCCTCGCTCAGCGAGCCGAGGATCCGGTAGGCGACGGCCCGCAGGTGGGTGCGGTTGGCCTCGAACCGCTCGGCCAGTCGTTCGCCCTCGTCCACTTCCACGTTCACGGTCACTATTCCCTGCCTCACCCGAAGAGGTGACACCGACTGTATCGGCTGCGCAGCCCCACGGGTACGCCGCCTTTCCTCTCAACTCCGTTACGGATCAGGTCATTTCATGGAGGTCCCATGGCCGCATCCCCTGTCACTCCCGTCACGCGGGTCAACGCGGCCCGCGCCCAGCGACTCGAAGCGCTCGGCCGCGCCTGGGCCTTCGAACTGGGCGGCGAGGTCTTCGAGCTGCCGCAGGAGTTCACCCGCGACACCGCGCGCAAGCTGCGCGCGCTCGGCGGCGACGACCCGTACGCCTCGCTGCGGATCCTCCTCGGCGAGCAGCAGTCCCGCCGCTTCGACCGCCACCGCGCCTCCGCCTGCGACGTCGAGGCGATCTGGGCGTCCTACGGCCGCGACACCGGGCTCGGCCTGGGGGAAGGCTGCGCCTCGGTGTGTACGTCGACGACAACGCCGAGGCACTGGAAGCGGCGCTGCTGCGCCACTACGGCGTCGACCTCCTGGACTGGTACCGGGGCAGCCTCTCGTCGCGCCGCCTCGCCGTCCTGATCAGGCACCTACCGAGGGAGGCATCGTGGTGAGCAGCGGCCAGGCCGAAGGAGTGGCCATCGAACTGGAACGGCTGCGGCGCGCGGTGGAGGTCGGATTCGCCACCACCCGGGGCGACTTGGCGCTGCTGCTCCAGCGTGCCGACCAGACCGACAAGACCCTGGGCGAACACGACGACCGGCTCGACGCCCTGGAGCGCGGCCGCTGGCCGCTGCCCGCGATCGCCGCGCTCACGTCGTGCGCCGCACTCGCGGTGAGCATCTGGCAGGGAACGGGCCACTGAGTACATCGCGTAACCCGTAACACCCGTACCAACCCACCCACTTGAGGAGATGCACCCATGTCCGCGTCCCACGGCACCACCCCCTGCGGTCGCGCCAACCCCAGCGCGACCAGCGGCGACTTCGGCCGGATGTTCCCGAATCCGGCGCCGCGCAAGGCGACCGGTCTGCCGCTGGCGCTGAAGTACGGCGCGCCGGGAGGTATCGCCGACGGCGGGCCGACCTCCGACGGCCAGCTCTCCCCGGAGATCCCGGCGGGGTTCACCTTCCTCGGCCAGTTCATCGACCACGATCTGACCCTGGACGTACTGTCCGTGCTCGGCGGGCGCTTCGAGCCCGGCGACATCACCGACTTCCGCACCCCGCGCCTGGACATGGACTCCGTGTACGGCGGCGGCCCGGTCGTCAGCCGTCATCTCTACGACGGCTCGCCGCAGGGGAAGTTGGCGATCAACCCCAACGGCGTGGACTTCGCCCGTATCGACAGCGACGTGGCTCGTATCGGGGATCCGCGCAACGACGAGAACATGCTGCTCGCGCAGTTGCACCTACAGATGATCAAGTTCCACAACCACGTCACGGATCTGCTCGCCCAGGGCACGATCACCGACGCCTTCGGGCGCCGCCTGCCGCCCAAGCCCGCCGACGAGCCGCCGACCCAGCAGCCGGGCGCGACCCTGGACCAGCTGCTCGACGTCGACAACTACTACGAGGCCCTGTACGCCTCTGCGCGGCAGCTGGTGCAGTGGCACTACCAGTGGATCATCCTGCACGAGTTCCTGCCGAACTTCGTGGACCCGGCGATCCTGCGCGACATCGTCGACAACGGGCCGCGCTTCTTCGATCCCGGCGAGAAGCCGTTCATGCCGATCGAGTTCTCGGCGGCGGGCTTCCGCGCCTTCCACTCCACGATCCGCTCCACCTACCGCATCAACGAGAAGTTCTCCGGCAAGCTCTTCCCCGACAACCCGGACGCGCCCGCGCTCCCGCGCACCGATCTGCGCGGCGGGCCGGTGCTGCCCGAGCACGCGATCGACTGGCGGTTCTTCTTCGACGTGTCGCGCTCGTTCCGGCCGCAGACCACTCGCCGTATCCAGGGTTCGATCAACACGCAGCTGCTCGATCTGCCGGTGAGCGCGGTGCCGGGCGCGAAGCCGGGTGCGCTGGCCCGCCCGGTGGCCTCGCTCGCGGTACGGAACCTGCTGCGCAGCGAGGCGCTCGGACTGCCGTCCGGCCAGGACATCGCGCGCGCCATCGGCGATGTGCCGCTGAGCGACGCCGAGTTGGGCACCGGCGAGCCCATGTACCTCTGGTACTACATCCTCAGGGAGGCCGAAGTCCGCAACCGGGGACGCCACTTCGGCCCGGTCGGCAGCCGGATCATCGGCGAGACGCTCGTCGCTCTGCTGCGGGCCACCCCGTCCTCGTACCACCAGGTCTACCCCACCTGGCAGCCCACGCTCGGCGAGACGCCCGGCCGGTTCGAGATGGCCGACCTGCTGTATCTGGCAGGCGCGCTCAAGGACTGACAGCCGTACGAGAACAGCGGCCCGCTCCCTTTTCAGGGTGCGGGCCGCTGTGTCGTTTCTGCGTACTGGCGTTACTCCGACGGCCGCTTGGGCCGCCAGACCACCAGCGCGCTGGTCTGCTGCACATCCTGGTACGGGACCAGATCGCGCCGGTACGACGCGTGGACCTGGGCCTCGCGCTGCCGCATCGCGGCCGCCGCCCCGTCCACCGCCGCCGAGAGCTCGGCGACGCGCTGCTGGAGCGCGGCCACCTGGTTCTCCAGCTCGATGATGCGCTTGATGCCGGCCAGGTTGATGCCCTCGTCCTGCGACAACTGCTGCACCGTACGCAGCAGTTCGATGTCACGGGCCGAGTAGCGCCGCCCGCGCCCGGCCGTGCGGTCGGGCGAGACCAGGCCGAGGCGGTCGTACTGTCGCAGGGTCTGCGGGTGCAGACCGGAGAGCTGAGCGGCGACCGAGATGACGTACACCGGCGATTCGTCGGTCAGTTCGTACGGATTGCGTCGTCGGCCGTCCATGCTCATGCTCCCTTCGCGGCCTGGAACAGTTCTGCCCGCGGATCGTCGTCCGCAGTCGCCTCACGGAACGCTTCCAGTGCCTCGCGCGCCTTGCCGTCGACATCCTTGGGCACCACGACCTCCACGGTGACCAGGAGATCGCCGCGCGAGCCGTCCTTGCGGACCGCGCCCTTGCCGCGCGCCCGCATCGTACGGCCGTTGGGCGTCCCGGCGGGCAGCTTCAGCGTGACCGGGGGCCCGCCGAGGGTGGGCACCTTCACCTCGCCGCCGAGCGCCGCCTCCGCGAAGGTGACGGGCACGGTGATGGTGAGGTTGTCGTCGCGGCGGCCGAAGACCGGGTGGCTGTCGACGTGCACGACCACATACAGGTCGCCCGCCGGACCTCCGCGCTCGCCCGCCGCGCCCTTGCCGCGCAGCCGGATCCGCTGGCCGTCGAAGACGCCCGCCGGGATCCTGACCTGCATGGTCCGGGACGACTTGGCCCGGCCGCTGCCCTTGCAGACGTCGCACGGGTTCTCCGCGATCAGGCCGCGGCCCTTGCAGTCCACGCACGGGTCGGTGAGCGAGAAGCCGCCGCCGGTGCCGCGCGAGACCTGGCCGGTGCCGACGCACGTCGGGCACACCCGGGGCGTGCCGTTCTTGTCGCCGGTGCCCGAACACGCCTTGCACGGGGCCTGGCTGGAGAGCCGGATCGGGACCGTGGCCCCGTCGACCGCCTCGGTGAAGCTGAGCGTCACCTCGGACTCCAGGTCCTGGCCGCGCCGGGGCTGGGTCCGGGTGCCGGTGGTGCCGCCCCGGTTGAACAGACCGCCGAACACGTCGCCGAGCCCGCCGCCGAAGCCGCCGGCGCCGCCACCGCCGCCCCCGGCCTGGGTGCCCCCGAAGAGGTCGCCCAGGTCGAAGTTGAAGGTGCCGCCGCCCGCGCCCGGACCGGCCCGGAAGCCGCCGTTGCCGAACAGCGCGCGGGCCTCGTCGTACTCCTTGCGCTTCTTCGGGTCGCCGAGGATGTCGTTGGCCTCGGAGATCTCCTTGAAGCGCTCCTCCGCCTTGGCGTCACCCTTGTTGGCGTCCGGGTGGAACTCGCGCGCCAGCTTGCGGTACGCCTTCTTGATCTCGGCCTCGGTGGCGTCCTTGGGGACGCCGAGAACCTTGTAGTAGTCCTTCTCGACGAAGTCCTTCGTGCTCATCGACGTCCCTCCTCTCGGACGATCCCTGCGTCAGCCCTTCTCAGGGCCACCGCTCTCCTCGTCTGCCGACTTGTCTTCCTTGCCGTCCTTCGCCGCGCCCGGCTGGGGCTCGGCGACGGCGACCCGCGCGGGGCGGATGGTGCGCTCGCCGATCCGGTAGCCCGGCTGCAGGATCGCGACGCAGGTCGTCTCGGTGACGTCCGGTGCGTACGAGTGCATCAGGGCCTCGTGGATCGTCGGGTCGAAGGGCTCGCCCTCCTTGCCGAACTGCTGGAGGCCCATCTTCGCGGCGACCGTCTCCAGCGACTCGGCCACCGACTTGAAGCCGCCGACCACCTCGCCGTGCTCGCGCGCCCGGCCGATGTCGTCGAGCACGGGCAGCAGCTCGGTCAGGAGGCCCGCGATCGCGATCTCCTTGACCGTGACCCGGTCCCGCTCGACCCGGCGGCGGTAGTTCTGGTACTCGGCCTGCAGTCGCTGGAGGTCCGCGGTGCGCTCACCGAGCGCCGTCTGGGCCTGGTCCAGCTGGGCCTGCAGGGCGATCTCCTTGGCCGCGTCCCCGGCCGGGGCCGCCTTCCCCTCCTTGGTGGAGGAGTCGGCGGCCTTCGGCTCGGCGTCTTCCTGTGCGCCGGAGGGGACGTCGGGCTTCTCCTCGAAACCCGGGGTCTCCTCCGTCATCAGGCGGCGCCGCCCTTCGCGTCGCGCGGCTTCTCGTCGTCGACGATCTCGGCGTCGACCACGTCGTCCTCGGGCTTGGCCTGCTGGGCGCCTTCGGCACCCGGCGTCGCACCCTGGGCGGCCTGGGCGTCCGCGTACAGGGCCTGGCCGAGCTTCTGGGAGACGGCCGCGAGCTTCTCGGTCGCGGTACGGATCTCCGCGGTGTCCTCGCCCTTGAGCTTGTCCTTCAGCTCGGTTACCGCGGTCTCGACCTCGGCCTTGACGTCACCGGGGACCTTGTCCTCGTTGTCCTTGAGGAACTTCTCGGTCTGGTAGACGAGCTGCTCGCCCTGGTTGCGGGACTCGGCGGCCTCGCGGCGGCGGTGGTCCTCCTCCGCGTACTGCTCGGCCTCCTCGCGCATGCGGTTGACCTCGTCCTTCGGCAGCGAGGAGCCGCCGGTGACGGTCATCTTCTGCTCCTTGCCCGTGCCCAGGTCCTTCGCGGTCACGTGCATGATGCCGTTGGCGTCGATGTCGAAGGCGACCTCGATCTGCGGGACGCCACGCGGGGCCGGCGGCAGACCGGTCAGCTCGAACATGCCGAGCTTCTTGTTGTACGCCGCGATCTCGCGCTCGCCCTGGTAGACCTGGATCTGGACGGACGGCTGGTTGTCCTCGGCCGTCGTGAAGATCTCGGAGCGCTTCGTCGGAATCGTGGTGTTCCGCTCGATGAGCTTGGTCATGATGCCGCCCTTGGTCTCGATGCCGAGGGACAGCGGGGTCACGTCGAGGAGCAGGACGTCCTTGACCTCACCCTTGAGGACACCGGCCTGGAGCGCGGCGCCGATGGCGACGACCTCGTCCGGGTTGACGCCCTTGTTGGCGTCCTTGCCACCGGTCAGCTCGCGGACGAGCTCGGCGACGGCCGGCATACGGGTGGAGCCACCGACGAGAACGACGTGGTCGATCTCGGAGAGCTGGATGCCCGCGTCCTTGATGACGTTGTGGAACGGGTGCTTGCAGCGCTCAAGCAGGTCGGCGGTCAGCTGCTGGAACTGGGCGCGCGTCAGCTTCTCGTCCAGGTGCAGCGGGCCCTCGGCCGACGCCGTGATGTACGGCAGGTTGATCGAGGTCTCGGTGGACGAGGACAGCTCGATCTTCGCCTTCTCGGCGGCCTCGCGCAGGCGCTGGAGCGCCATCTTGTCCTTGGAGAGGTCCACGCCGTGGCCGGAGTGGAACTGCTTCACCAGGTAGTCGACGACGCGCTGGTCCCAGTCGTCACCACCGAGGTGGTTGTCACCGTTGGTGGCCTTCACCTCGACGACGCCGTCACCGATCTCCAGGAGCGACACGTCGAAGGTGCCGCCACCGAGGTCGAAGACGAGAATGGTCTGGTCGTCCTTGTCGAGACCGTAGGCCAGGGCGGCGGCGGTCGGCTCGTTGACAATACGCAGGACGTTGAGGCCCGCGATCTCACCGGCCTCCTTGGTCGCCTGACGCTCGGAGTCGTTGAAGTACGCCGGGACGGTGATGACCGCGTCGGTCACCTTCTCGCCCAGGTACGCCTCGGCGTCGCGCTTCAGCTTCTGCAGGATGAAGGCGCTCATCTGCTGCGGGTTGAAGGTCTTGCCGTCGAGGTCGATCTTCCAGTCGGTGCCCATGTGGCGCTTGACCGAGCGGATGGTCCGGTCGACGTTGGTGACGGCCTGCCGCTTGGCGACCTCACCGACGAGGACCTCGCCGTTCTTGGCGAAGGCGACGACGGACGGCGTGGTCCTGGCGCCTTCGGCGTTGGTGATGACGGTGGGCTCGCCGCCTTCGAGAACGCTGACGACGGAGTTAGTCGTGCCCAGGTCGATGCCGACCGCACGTGCCATTTTGATTCCTCCAACTGACATCTTGAGTGGAACTGGCTCAAGGATGCCTCACCCGTCCCGGGTCGTCAACAGAGCTGAGTCGCCTGGGCTCAACTTTTATGTGCGCCTTACGTGGTGCGACGCTTTGACCTGCGGTCTTTTGCCCCCACCCCGCCCCTTCCCGGCTGTGACATTTTGCGGCTCCGCCGCGTGGCCTGGGCGGGCGGCCGGGGTCTTCGTCTGCGGACCGTGCTGGGTTGGGTGGGGGCTTGTCACTCGGCGTGGGCGACCTGCGGCGGGATCTGTTCTTCGGGGTGGGGGGTGTCCTCCCGTAGCAACACCAGCTCGCAGGAGAGCAGGCGACCGTCCCTCGGGTCCGCGAGCCCCGGTCGCAGAGACATCAGGGACAGACCCAGGACGTCGCGCGCGTGAGCCAGCACGTCGTCGAAGCCCGCACCCCCCTCGTACAGCGGCACCAGCGAAGCCCCCGCCTGGAGCCCGACGATCTCATCGGCAAAGGCACCCGCCCCCCGCAGCACCTCCCGCTCGTACCCCTGCACGGCCAGCCGCAGGAACACCCGCTCGCCCGGCGCGGTGACCGCCTCCCACACGGCGTCCAGCCGGTGCGCGTCGACACACCGCGTCCCTGTGTACACGGTGTGCGGCGCAGCCAAGCGGTGCCGGTCCAGCATCGGCAGCGCCGACGTGCTCACCCCCGCGTCACCCGCGATGTTCAGCACCAGCGGCCCGGTGCGCGGGCCGAGCGCGTACGGCTGCACGGACCAGCACGGATCCTCCGCCGCCCGCAGCCGCAGCTCCGCGCGCGGCTCGCGCAGCGGCTCGAAGGAGACGATGCGGCCCTCGTACCCGCAGCGCCGCAGCATGGTCCCGTACGCGCCGGAGTACGCGCCGACGTCGAGCACGAGGTCGATCTCGTACCGCCGCAGCAGCCGCACCAGACGCGGACCGTCGTCGGCGCCGAGCGGGCCGGGACCGGCGACACGGCCGAGGCGGCGCATGGCCGACAGCGCGCGGGGAAGCGGAGGGAACGTCACGCCGGAGCTCCCTCGGCCGCCGCCTCGCGGGCGGATTCGGTACGCGGACCCGTCGCCTCGTCCCCGTACACCGGGATCCGCAGCAGCGCCACCACCGCGACCCCCGCACCCAGGGCGAGCGGCAGCACGGCGGGCGGCGCCACGCGGCCGTCGTGGACGAGCAGCGCGGTCAGCGTCCCGGCGAAGGCGGCGAGCCCGAGGACGACGGCCGTCCCCTGCACGGTCAGCCCACTGCGGCGCAGCCGGTGCGCGATGTGGTCGGCCGCCCCCTCGGTCGCGGCCCGCCCGGCCCGCCGCCGGGAGACAAGGACCAGCACCGCGTCGGCGAGGACGACGGCCGTGAAGGCGAACAGAGAGGCGGTCGCACGCGCCGGATCCGCCTCCGTGTGGACGAGCACGGCCGCGCAGGCAAGCACGAACCCGGTGAAGAGCGAGCCGCAGTGGCCGAGCGCGATCCGCGCGGGATGCCAGTTGTGCAGCAGGAACCCGGTCAGCGAGGCCGCGAGCACGCTGAGCAGCAGCGCGAGCCCGGGCAGGTTGTCGGAGATCGCGCAGACGGCGAGCCCGAGCGCGGTCACCGCGGCCACCGTCCCCATCGCCCCGTCGGAGGCGTCCAGGAGGCTGAAGGCGTTGGTGACCAGGACGATCCAGAGCACCGCGAGCGCGCCCGGCCCCGGCGAGAGCCCCGACGCCACGGCGACCACCACGGTCGCGGCGGCGGTCTGCACCCCGATCCGCACCCGCGCCCCGAGCGGCCGCAGATCCCCCGCGAGCCCGAGCAGCGCGACCGCGCCGCCCGCCGAGATCACCGGCCCGACCCCCTCGCCGAACCCCACGAGCCCGAGCGCGGGCCCGGCCCCGACGGCGGCGAGCGTGCCCACCGCGACCGCGATCCCGCCATGGCGCGGGACATGGGCCAGGGAGCGCGCAGTACGGTGGCGGCGCAGGGCGAAACGGAGGAATCCGGCCAGCGAGGCCGTGCAGAACAGGGCGGCGACGGCGGCCGTGAGCCCGGAGATCATGCGAACCAAGTTAGATTGTTATGTCCGTGTATGGGCTGAATAACACGATGGACATTTCAAAACAGCCGGACGGCCCGCAGGCACCGCGTGTAAGCCATGCCCCACCCCATGCCGGACCATGGTCACTGAGGTCGGCCTGAGCGACACAGATCACCGCGTGCGCGGCTACAGTGCGGCCGCATAAGTGGGTACGCTCAGCAACGAACTCAATAAGTTACTGCTTAGTAATCCCTCGCAGGCCCGAGGAGCCCCGAAATGCAACTCGCCGCGATCATTGTGTCGCTGGTCCTAATCGCGGTCGGCGTCGCGCTGTTCGGCCGTGCCATCCTGCAGATCTACCAGTTCGTCCGGCTCGGCCAGCCCGTACCGGCCGGCACCCGTACCGATGAACCCGTGCAGCGTACGGTCACGGTGGCCAAGGAGTTCCTCGGCCACACCCGGATGAACCGCTGGGGCATCGTCGGTGTGGCGCACTGGTTCGTGGCGGTCGGCTTCTTCTCGCTGCTGCTGACCATCGTCAACGCCATCGGACAGCTCTTCCAGGCGGACTGGCTGCTCCCGATCATCGGCGACTGGGCACCGTACAACGTCTTCGTCGAGTTCCTCGGCACGATGACCGCGCTCGGCATCCTGACGCTGATCGTCATCCGGCAGCTGAGCCGCCCGGGCCGCCCGGGCCGCAAGTCCCGCTTCGCGGGCTCCAACATCGGCCAGGCGTACTTCGTCGAGGCCGTCATCCTCATCGTCGGCATCTGCATCTTCACGCTGCACGCGCTCGAAGGCGCCCAGCACCATGTCGACAGCTACGAGGCCTCGTTCTTCATCTCGTACCCGTTCGTCGCCTGGTTCCGGGACATGGACGTCTCCACGCTCCAGAACCTGACGTACTTCTTCGCGGGCCTGAAGATCGCGACCTCCTTCATCTGGATGATCACGGTCGCGCTCAAGACCGACATGGGTGTGGCCTGGCACCGCTTCCTCGCGTTCCCGAACATCTGGTTCAAGCGCAACGCGGACGGCTCCACCACGCTCGGCGCGCTCCAGCCGATGAGCTCCGGCGGCAAGGCGATCGACTTCGAGGAGCCCGGCGACGACGACGTGTACGGCGTCTCGCAGATCGAGCACTTCTCCTGGAAGGGCATCCTCGACTTCTCCACCTGCACCGAGTGCGGCCGCTGCCAGTCGCAGTGCCCGGCCTGGAACACCGGCAAGCCGCTCTCGCCGAAGCTCCTGATCATGTCCCTGCGCGACCACGCGCACGCCAAGGCCCCGTATCTGCTCGCGGGCGGCGGCAAGACCGCTCCGGATGGAGAAAAGGGGTCGGGCAACGAGAAGGCGACGCCCGAGCAGCTGAAGGACGTCCCGGCGTCCGCGCTGGCCGAGGCCGAGCGCCCGCTGATCGGCACCGCCGAGGAGAACGGCGTCATCGACCCGGACGTCCTGTGGTCCTGCACCACCTGCGGCGCCTGTGTCGAGCAGTGCCCGGTCGACATCGAGCACATCGACCACATCGTCGACATGCGCCGCTACCAGGTGATGATCGAGTCCGCGTTCCCGTCCGAGGCGGGCACGATGCTCAAGAACCTGGAGAAGAAGGGCAACCCCTGGGGTCTCGCCAAGAAGCAGCGCGTCGAGTGGACCAAGGAGGTCGACTTCGAGGTCCCGATCGTCGGCAAGGACGTCGAGGACCTGTCCGAGGTCGACTACCTCTACTGGGTCGGCTGCGCCGGCGCCCTTGAGGACCGCGCCAAGAAGACCACCAAGGCCTTCGCGGAGCTGCTGCACATGGCGGGCGTCAAGTTCGCGATCATGGGCGGCGACGAGAAGTGCACCGGCGACTCGCCGCGCCGCCTCGGCAACGAGCCGCTGTTCCAGCAGCTCGGCCAGGAGAACGTCGCGATGCTGAACATGGCGTTCGGCGAGGACGACGAGGACGAGTCGACGAAGAAGCCGAAGTCGTCGAAGAAGATCGTCGCGACCTGCCCGCACTGCTTCAACACCATCGCGAACGAGTACCCGCAGCTCGGCGGCGAGTACGAGGTCATCCACCACACCCAGCTGCTCCAGCACCTCGTGGACGAGGGCAAGCTGATCCCGGTGACGCCGGTGGAAGGCCTGATCACCTACCACGACCCGTGCTACCTCGGCCGTCACAACAAGGTCTACACGCCCCCGCGCGAGATCATCGCGAAGGTGCCGGGCCTGCGGAACGAGGAGATGCACCGCCACAAGGAGCGCGGCTTCTGCTGCGGCGCGGGCGGCGCGCGGATGTGGATGGAGGAGCGGATCGGCAAGCGCATCAACAACGAACGTGTTGATGAAGCGCTGTCGTTGAACCCCGACATCGTCTCCACGGCGTGCCCGTTCTGCCTCGTCATGCTGACCGACTCGGTCAACGGCAAGAAGAACGACGGCCAGGCCAAGGAATCCATCCAGGTCGTGGACGTGGCCCAGCTGCTCCTTGAGTCGGTGAAGACCCCGGCGGACCCGGCAGCGTCCGAGGACGCGGAGTCCGCCCCGGAGCCCGAGCCGGTGAAGTAGCCGACGCCCCTGGTTTTTAGGGGCGCGGGGAACTGCGCGACCAGCCCAAGACGGCCCGCAGTCGGCAAACAACCAAACAACAGCGGCCGGTCCTGCCCCCGAGGCAGAACCGGCCGCTGTTGCGTACGGGACGTCAGCGCTGCTGACCCCGGCGGTGGTAGAGCGCAAACCCCAGCCCCGCCGCACCCGCGGCAGCCATCCCGCCACCGGCCGCGATGAGCGGCACCTGGCTGCTGCCAGAGACACCCTCGGCCCCGGCCTTAACCGCACCCTTGGGCACCACACCGGTCTTCTTCCCATCCTTCTGGACGGTGTACTTCTCGATCAGCTTCCCCTGGAAGTCGTACACCCAGCTGTTCCCACCGCTCTTGCCATCGATGACAACGAACTTGTAGACGCCCTTACCGGCGTTCACGATCTTGTACGTCCAACCGTCGTTCAGCGTCGACGGGTTCTTCAGATCGATCGAGCCGAGGAAATTGCCGTTCGGCATGGAGATCTCGACGCGCGGACCGTCCGTGGTCTTGATCAGCTTCGCGATACGCCCGTCGGGCATCGTGACCTTCACGGCGGAGACGGCCTTGCGCTCGTCCTTCTTCTCCTGCTTCTTCTGCTCCCGCTTGTCGTGCTTCTTCTCGTCCTTCTTGCCCCCGTCGACCCACGAGGAGACGGTGCCGCCAGGCGTCAGCACGACATGCAGCCCATTGTTCTCGCCAGTCGCCGAAGAGCCGTTCGCGACAAGGGTGTCGAGCTTGGTCCCGTTCGCCCATATCTCGGCCTCGTAGTGGTTCTGGCCGAGCTTGTAGACCTTGGCGACGGAGCCGTCGGCGAGCTTGACGGACTTCACGAAGGACCGGCTTTCCTTCTTCGTGTCGTCCTTCTTGGACTCATCCTTCTTGGACTCGTCCTTGCTCTCGTCCTTCTTGCTCTCGTCCTTCTTGCTCTCGTCCTGCTTCTTGTCGTCGTCCGTGCCGGGCAGAACCTCGGGCTTCGGGTCGTCGCTGCCCGGCAGAACCTGGGGCTGGTCGGCCGGACCCGGCGTCGAGTCGGCGGCGAACGCGGCGCCCGCCGGAAGGGCGAACGCGGCAATGGCTCCGGTGGCGATGGCGGCGGTGCGAAGGGTGCGTCGGGTGGCGCGCATATCGGTGACTCTTCCTCGTAACTCGTGAACTGAGCGGCAGTTATGTCGTGTCTGTAGCCCTTTGCGGCGGTGACAACAAGAAAGTTACGGATGCGATGTCTGGGTAATGCGTAGGCAATGTAACGGTCGGCTGGTACTTGGCCTACGGGAATGTAAATCGGCACGATTTCAACCAGATTCATACTCCCTGCACCGGTACGACTACCCAGCGCTTAACCCTTGGCCCAAGATGCGGCATTCTGAGGCGCGTGAAGAGGCCGGTGCGTACACGTAGAGCTGTGGCAGGAGTGGCTGCGGTGATGGCCGCGACCCTGTGGGGTGCGGTGGGCTGCGGCCCGGACGCGTCCGCCGCGCATCCCACGTCCACCAAGGCAGCGGCGAGCGCACTCCGACCCGTACCGCACGGGCACGGCAGCAAGATCCCGTACGACTTCAACGGCGACGGCCACCGCGACCTCGTCCTCAACGACCTGGTCAAGGCCGACAACTACGGCGACGCCCCGGGCATCGCGATCGTCTACGGCACCGCCGACAAGGGCCTGGACCCCGGCACCCGCCAGATCCTCACCACCCGCCGCAACGCGGCCCCCGTCGGCGGCAAGCCGCCCGCCACGTTCGACGCGGAAGCATCGTGCGACCTGGACGGGGACGGGTACGCGGACCTGATCGTCACCACCGACCCGCCGTACAACGGCATCGGCCGCCCGCCCGTACCCCTCCAGATCCTCTTCGGCGGCCCCGGCGGCCTCACCGGCCGCGCGGTCGTGCTCCAGATCCCCGAGCAGGCACGGTTCGGCAACGACTGGCCCGACCACCCCGTCTGCGGCGACTTCGACGGCGACGGGACCACCGATCTCGCGGTCACCGCGACCGGCGGCCGCGTCAGCTTCCTGCGCGGCCCCTTCAGCCGCACCGGCGCCCCGCGCTCGGCGGGCGCCTCGCTCCCGGGCGGCGGGCCCGTGCTGGCCGCGCCGGAGCCGAAGGCGGACGTGAACGGGGACGGGTACGACGACCTGGTGGTCCGCGCCTCGGCCGCACCGGGCGCGGCGTCCCGCCTGCTCCTCGGCGGCCCGAACGGCCCGACCCGCCCCGGCGGCCGCTACACCGCACCCCGCGTCGCCGCCCCACCCGTAACTCCTCTCCCAGGCAGCGGCCCGGCCCCCGTGACCGACGTACTCCAACTCGCGGACTTCACCGGCGACAAGATCCCGGACATCGCCGTCCGTACGCACCGGGGCGAGGCGAAGGATCTGGTGACGCTGTACGCGGGCACGAGGGGCGGCTGGGACACGAAGCCACTCGTGGGATTCACGACCGCGGGGTGGGGCTGAAAGACGCCTCCGGGAGACCCCTAGCAGAAGCCCCTAGGGGATGTCACAGGTCAGCCGCAAACCGTGTCTCTTCCGGCCGCCCCGGCTTGGCGGTCCGTCAGACCAGGTACGTTCGAATGCGTGGCTGGATTCAGGATGGGACGCGGCCGGGACGACCGGAACGCGCGACAACAACCGCGGCAGGGGCAGGGCCGGGCGCAGCAGTGGCCGGACCCCCAGCAGCAGCGCGCGCAGCAGTACGGGTACGGGCAGCAGCAGCCGCAGTACCCGCAGCAGGGTGAGCCGGAGTACTTCGGCGACCCGTACGGCCAGGGCCAGGGCGGCCAGGGCCAGCCGTACGGCCAGGGTCAGGGCCAGCCGTACGGACAGGGCGGCTACGGGCAGCAGGCCGACTACGGCCAGGGCGGCGGATACGGGCAGCAGGGCCAAAGGGGCGGCTACGCCCAGGACCCGTACGCGGACAGCCCCGGCCACACCCAGGCCTTCAGCATCGGCGAGGACCCGTACGGCTCCGGGACGGCCTACCGCGCCGGCGCGGTCGCCGCGCCCCCGCCGGGCCCGCGGCTGCACTGGAAGGACCTGCTCCGGGGCATCGTGATGCGCCCGGGCCCCACGTTCTGGCAGATGCGCGACTACCCGGTGTGGATACCGGCGCTCCTCGTCACGTTCCTCTACGGTCTGCTCGCGATCTTCGGCTTCGACAAGGCCCGCGCGGACGTCATCAACACGACGCTCTCCAACGCCGTCCCGGTGGTGCTCGTCACCGGTGTGGTCTTCGTCGTCGGCGGCATGATCCTGGGCGCGGTCACCCACACGCTGGCCCGCCAGCTCGGCGGCGACGGCGCCTGGCAGCCGACGGTCGGCCTCTCCATGCTGATCATGTCCCTCACCGACGCGCCCCGGCTGCTCCTCGCCCTGTTCCTGGGCGGCGACAACGGCCTGGTCCAGGTGATCGGCTGGCTGACCTGGCTGGCGGCGGGCGCGCTGTTCACCTCGATGGTGAGCAAGTCGCACGACCTGCCCTGGCCGAGGGCGCTGGGCGCGAGCGCGATCCAGCTGGTGGCGCTGCTGAGCCTGATCAAGCTGGGCACGATCTAGTACGTACGGATATGTGAAAGGGGCCCGGGAGAAAAAGACTCCCGGGCCCCTTTCACGTATCCACTGTCCTACGCGTCGAGGACCTGGCCCTCACGGCGTACGACGGGGGGCTCGACGCTCCACGGGAAGTTGATCCAGTCGTCGGTGCGCTTCCAGACGTACTCGCACTTCACCAGGGAGTGCGACTTCTCGTAGATGACGGCGGAGCGGACCTCGGCGACGTGCTCGACGCAGAAGTCGTGCACGAGCTTGAGCGTCTTGCCGGTGTCGGCGACGTCGTCCGTGATCAGGACCTTCTTGCCGGAGAAGTCGATGGCGTTCGGGACCGGCGCGAGCATGACCGGCATCTCCAGGGTGGTGCCGACGCCGGTGTAGAACTCCACGTTCACCAGGTGGATGTTCTTGCAGTCCAGGGCGTAGGCGAGGCCGCCGGCGACGAAGACGCCGCCGCGCGCGATGGAGACCACGATGTCGGGCTCGTAGCCGTCGTCCGCGATGGTCTGCGCGAGGTCGCGGATGGCGCCCCCGAACTTCTCGTAGGTCAGGTTCTCGCGTACGTCGCTCATGTCACTCATACCGTTCTTGCCGTCTTGCCGCAGCTCAGACCTGGTCCGAGGAATCGGACCCGGGTCCGCAGCTCAGACCTGGGTCCGATGGAAATTGAGGTACGACCGCGAGGCGGTCGGTCCGCGCTGGCCCTGGTACCGGGAGCCGTACCGCTCCGAGCCGTACGGCGACTCGGAGGGCGAGGTCAGCCGGAACAGGCACAGCTGCCCGATCTTCATGCCCGGCCACAGCTTGATCGGGAGGGTGGCGAGGTTGGAGAGCTCCAGCGTCACGTGCCCGGAGAAGCCGGGGTCGATGAAGCCGGCCGTGGAGTGCGTGACCAGCCCGAGCCGCCCGAGCGAGCTCTTGCCCTCAAGGCGGGAGGCGAGGTCGTCCGGGAGCGAGATGACCTCGTAGGTGGACGCGAGCACGAACTCCCCCGGGTGGAGGATGAACGGCTCGTCGCCCTCCGGCTCGACGAGCCGGGTGAGGTCGGGCTGCTCGACGGCGGGGTCGATGTGCGGGTACCGGTGATTCTCGAACACCCGGAAGTAGCGGTCGAGCCGCACATCAATGCTCGATGGCTGGACCATGGATTCGTCGTACGGGTCGATGCGGACGCGACCCGAGTCGATCTCTGCCCGGATGTCCTTGTCTGAGAGAAGCACGTCCCGAGGATACGCAGGGTGCGCGGGGCTGCCGTAATCGGACAGACCCGCGCGCCTCACCGCGTACCGTCTACCGCTGCTCGTCCGTCACGGGGACGGCGTGCCGCAGCCGCGCGCAGCGAGGGCACCGGATCAGCCGCCCGGGCCCGATCCGCGCGTCCCCGAGCTGCTGCATCGGGAACGATTCGGTGGTGAAGACATGCCCCTCGGCACAGCGGACGACGGTGCGTTCCAGCGAGTCCATCAAGTGGCTCAAGTCCCTTCCCCAACAACCAGCATGGACGAAGAAACCACCACATTAAGGGATGAACGGGACGCCCTTCCAGGCGGCACTCCGAGCACCCGGAACCCCCTCAAGGTACGCCCCAACTCCACACCCCGGCAGCCGGATCACACCCCTGTCGCCGCCCCGGGAACGCGAGAAGCCCCCGGGCTGATACGCCGGGGGCCTGGCATGGGGTAGGGTGAGCGACGATGCGATTCCCTTTCGGGGGAGCCGGTCGCGCGAGTGTAGTTTAATGGTAGAACATGAGCTTCCCAAGCTCAGAGCGCGGGTTCGATTCCCGTCACTCGCTCCACAACCAAGGCCCAGGTCATCGACCCGGGCCTTTTTGCTGTCCGGAGAGCTGGTGTCGGCGACGGGTCCGTCGGCCCCTACCTGGGAGTACGCTGGAAGTACCGAGGGCACTTCGCACCCCGGCCTCAGCGCCGTCGTCGTCCTCGGGGAGCGAATACACCAGTGTCACTGTCCGCGGGCAGTGGCCTGGAGACGGGTCCGCGTCATGTCCGCGACCATCCTTCCTTTCCCGGCCCAGCGCGATCCCGCCGCGACTCCGCCCGTACGCCTCGCCCTCAAGCCCCCGGGCACCACCCGTGGGCTCCTGGACGGCGCCTGGTGGCCCCGCTCCCGCGATCTGCTGAGCGAACTCCCCGTACTCACCGGCGTACTCGACCCGCTGTGGGGACGGATCACCCGCGTCGCCGTCAACCCCGAGCACTGGCCCGTCATGCCCCGCAAGGTGCCCGTCGGCGGCCATGTGGTGAAGGTCGGCGGGTTCACGCAGCAGGACCCGCACAAGCTCCTGCTGCTGTCCTACGGCGTCGGCCGCTGGGACCTGCTGGTGATTCCGCCGGGGACCACCGCCGCCGCGGCCGCCCGGCTCATGGCCGCCGCGACCGACGGCACCGGCCCCCAGCCGACCGCGAGCGCGCTCGTCGCGGCGGAAGCGTCCCGCCACGACCCGCCGGCCGCCGACCGGCCGCAAGACCCCGAGGAAGCCTGGGAGTACGAGGGCGGCGCCTCCTCGACCCACGTCGGCGCGGCCGCCCGGCCCAGCCGCCTCCTGGTGGGGATGTGACCGCCATGACCACGGCCCTGACCATCGCCGTCATGCTGATCCTGATCGCCGGAGCGGCATGGATGATCCATCTGCTCAACGCCCAGCATGCCGACAGGATCGCGCTGCACCACTACAGCCGGTACCAGTTCAGCCGGTTCCAGCCCGGCCGACGCCCGCTCCCGGGTGAGTCCGATCCGCCCGCCGTCCCGGCCCGCCGCGACCACCAGGACGGGGGCCGTGGACGACTGCGTCCGCGACGCCGGATCCGTCAGGGGCAAGGGCGTTGATCCGGAGCGCATCGTCCGGAACCCCGCTCAGGATCCGTAGGTCCTCGCAGGTCCTCGTAGAAAGGAGCGGCACATGCAGCTTCTGATCACGCTCATCGTCGTCCTCGCCCTTCTCGTGCTGCTGGCGCTGGCCATGGCCCTGAAGATCGTCAAGCAGTACGAGCAAGGGGTGCTCTTCCGGCTCGGGCGGCTGGCCGGCACCCGCGCTCCCGGGCTGCGGACGATCATCCCGGTCGTCGACGTCCTGCACCGGGTGTCGCTGCGCATCGTCACGATGCCGATCCAGTCGCAGGGCATCATCACCCGCGACAACGTCAGCGTCGACGTATCGGCCGTGGCCTACTTCCGCGTCGTGGACGCCGTGAAGTCGGTCATCGCCATCGAGAACGTGCACGCCGCGATCAACCAGATCGCCCAGACCACCCTGCGCAAGGTCGTCGGCCAGCACACCCTGGACGAGACGCTGTCGGAGACCGACCGCATCAACGTGGGCATCCGCGAGATCCTCGACGTCGCCACCGCGGAGTGGGGAGTCGAGGTCACCCTGGTCGAACTCAAGGACATCCAGCTGCCCGACAGCATGAAGCGCGCGATGGCCCGCCAGGCCGAGGCCGAGCGGGAGAAGCGCGCCAAAATCATCAACGCCGAAGGAGAATCGCTCGCCGCGGCCGCGCTCGGGGACGCCTCGGACACGATGATGGCCCACCCACTGGCGCTCCAACTCCGCAACCTGCAAAGCCTCGTGGAGATCGGCGTCGACAAGAACACCACCGTCGTCTTCCCCGCACCCCTGATGAGCACCATCGGCGAACTCGGAGCCTTCCTCAGCAGGGAATCCGCGGCCGCCTCCCCGGCATCGGCCGCCCTGCCCTCGACCCCGGACCCGGTCGGTCTCGACAAACCCGGCCACCGGCCCGGCCCGAACAACCGGCCCGACCTGACCCGACAGCAGGCCTGACCTCGCAGCAGGTCTGACCCACCTCGCCCCGACTCCCGCAGCCCCGGACCCCGGCCGCAGCGAACGCACCGACCGCCCCGAGGCCAAGGAGCCGTGCATGTCCGTCAGTCTCCCCCCTTCGTCTGCAACCGGTCCGGCGGTGAAAGCCCCGTCGTCGCAGGAGTACGACGAAACCGCGCCCTTCCCCCACGACAGCCCGAAGCCGGTACGCAGCCGCGGTGAACGCCTGTCCGTGGCGGTGACCGGGGCGATCGTCGTCGTACCGTTCCTCGCTCTCGGCGTCGGCGGCCCGCTGCTGTGGGGAAGCCTCATCCACTCCGCCGACGTCCTGCTCGCCCTCGGCCTCTACACGGTCACGGGCCTGGGCGTGACCGTCGGCTTCCACCGCGGGCTCACCCACGGCGGCTACACGGCCGTCCGGCCGGTACGCATCGCGCTCGCCGTGGCCGGGTCGATGAGCTTCCAGGGGGACGCCATCGGCTGGGTCGCCACCCACCGCCGCCACCACGCCTTCACCGACCGGCCCGGCGACCCGCACTCCCCGTACCGCTACGGCACCCACCTGCGCGGACAGCTGCGCGGACTGGCCCACTCGCACATCGGCTGGCTGTTTCGCAACGACCCGACCCCGGCCGCCCGTTACGCGCCCGACCTGCTGGCCGACCGCGACATCCGGACCGTCACCCGCGCCTTCCCGGTCCTGTGCGTCCTCACGCTGGCCCTGCCGTTCGCCGCCGGCTGGGCCATCGGCGGCACCTGGGAACGCGCGGCAACGGCCCTGCTGTGGGCGGGACTCGTCCGCATCACCCTGCTCCACCACGTGACCTGGAGCGTCAACTCCCTGTGCCATCTGATCGGTGAGCGGCCGTTCCGCACCCGGCGCCACGACCGGGCCACCAACCTGTGGCCACTGGCCCTGCTCTCCTTCGGCGAGAGCTGGCACAACCTCCACCACGCCGACCCCACCAGCGCCCGGCACGGCGTCGACCGCGGCCAGATCGACCCGTCCGCCGCCGTCATCCGCCTCCTGGAGCGCCTCGGCTGGGTGCGCGACGTGCACTGGCCCACCCCCGACCGGATCGCCGCCCGCCGCACCTGAGCCCGCGAAGAGCCAACCCCGTCTCCCGTACTGGAGGACCTGTCCCGTGACCACGACACTCCGCCCCCTGCTGTCCCTTCGTCCGGTACGCCTGCGCCTCGCACCGCGCGGCACCGGCCCGCACGCCATCGACGGTGCCTGGTGGCCCCGCACCGACGACCTGACCATTGAACTGCCGCGCCTGATCCGCGCGTTGCCGCACAGCTGGCCCCAGATCGCCCACGCGACCGTGAACGCCGCCATGTGGTCCGACTTCCCCGGCCGGATGCTCATCGCCAACCACGTCGTCCAACTGCACCGGGCCACCGGTCGGCACACCCCGAACACGATCTGCCTGCTCTCCCCCGGCCGGGGCCGGTGGGACCTGCTGGTCGTCCCGCCCCCCACGGCCAGGGCCGAGGCCCTGCGCCTGATGGTCACCGCCACCGCCCCCGGCGGCCCCCTGCCGGCCGGACCGTGGCGGTTGGCGGCGTGCTGAGTCCACGCCGCCCGTAAGGCCGAGGCGTGCGGCGCGGTACGGCCCTGCCGGACCGGGCCGGAACCATGCCGGGCGCCCGACAACGCGCCGAGAAAGACCGCTGGTCCGGCTCCGCCACTCGGCGGAGCCGGCAGATCTACCGATCCGAGGCGTCATGCCCCTGCCCCAACTGAACGTCTACCGGCACGACACGAGCCGACGGTCGCTGATCACCCTGGCCGGCGAGATCGACCTGACCACCGTGCCGCAGCTGCGCGAGACCCTGGAACAGTGCCTGCTCGACGGCATCCGCGTCATCGACGTCGACCTCACCCCCCTCACCTTCTGCGACGTGAGCGGACTCAACGCCTTCCTGTACGAGGCGCAGCGGGCCGCCGCGCTCGGCGGTTCCCTGCGGCTGCACTATCCGCCCCCGCCACTGGCCCGGATGGTCGGGCTCGTCGGCACCGGATTCCTGCGCCTGGAACCCCCGTTCGGACACCGGCCGCTCGCGGTGACACCGGCTTCGACACCCACGGGGTGCCGCGTGACGCTGCGCCGCCTGGCGTCCGTGGGCTCCGCCGTCGCGGGTGGTACGCCGTGACGGCGGCCCGAGCCCGGCCGGAGCCGCACCGCCGGAGCGCGTACGACGACCGGTACCTCATGGCAGCGGTGCGGCTGCGCCGGGTGAGCCGGTGGCTGGCCCAGGACATGCGGGAGGACCTGGCAGACCTGTACACGGAGTCCTGCGGGACGACGACCGGCGAGAAGTACCGCAGCCACCGGCGGACGGGCTTCCTGCACCGCCTCGCCGACGACATCCGGCGACCGGGATTCGCCCTCGTGATCGCGGAGACCGACTGCCTGGTGGGGTGCGCCTTCGGGTTCCCGGTGCGAAGCGACGGCCGGTGGTGGTCCGGGTTCGACGGGACGCTCCCGTACGATGTCGAGCAACTCACCGCCTCCGGCCGTGTCTTCGCGGTCTCCAAGGTCCTGGTCCGCCCGCACCGCGCGGGTCAGGAGCTCGCCTGCCGACTACAGGAACAGCTGCTGACCGGCCACCGGGCATCGCTCGGCGCGGCCCTGGTGGACCCGGCCGACCTGCCGACCCTCGACTCCCTCCGGTCCGCAGGCTGGCAGGACATCGGAGCGGTGTGGCGGCAGACCGGCCCACCGCTGCTCTGGGCGCTGATTCTCCCGTTCCCGCAACCAACCGCCGTACCGCAGACGGGACTTCCCCACTCCAGCCGGACCCGGTGAGTCACGTGACGACCATCAGCCGGTGGCCGTGCCGGAACGGTCCACCGGGCACGGAGCCGGACCCGGGAGCCGGCCATGGCCACCGTCCGGATCGGCGTGCCCACCCGGCACCGCCTCGCCTTCGTCCCCCTGGGGTCAGGGCGCGACGGGCCCCCGCCCGTCACTCTTCGGGCAGGGGCAGCGGGATGACGGCCGTGTCGAATGTGCCGACGATGATCGACGTGGCGAAGTCGGCCAGTCGCAGGTGATTGCTCCGGGCGTAGCCGCGGAACGCGAAGAACGCCCGGTCCGGCGAGGTCTGCCAGCGCTCGGCGAGGATGCCCTTGACCTGCTCCACCAGGATCCGGCTGTTGAGCGCCGTCTGGAGCTGGGTCCTCTCGATGTGGGACTGCTCCAGGGTCCGCTGCTGGAGGATCGTGATCGTGGCGACGCCGGCGAGGGCCTGGGCGAGCGCGATGTCGCTCTCGCCCAGGCGGTGGGGGGCCGCCTGGAAGAGGTTGAGCGCGCCGATGTTGCGGTCCCGCAGCCGCAGCGGGATCGCGTGCGTGGTCACGTAACCGGTCTCGCGCGCCCGGTTGGCGAAGCGCGGCCAACCCGCCGTCGCCCTGGGACTGTTGAGGTCGATGTTCGTCCTGGCCGTACCGCTGTGGTAGCACTCCACGCACGGACCCTGGTCGTGCTGGAGGGCGAACAGCTCCAGGATGCGGGCGTGTTCGTCGGACGCGGCCACGACCTGCAGTTCGCCGAGCGGGTCGGCGAGCAGGATCCCGGCCGCCGAGACGTCGAGGAGTTCGACGCACCGGATCGACAGGCGCTGGAGCAGGTCGAGGACGTCGAAGTCGTCTGTCAGGGAGTCGGCGACCTCCATGAAGACCTCTGCCAGACGTTGTTCGCGGGCCATGCCGATCATCCCTTTCGACCGTCGGGCGAGTAGGGCCCGTCTCTATCGTCGTTGAACCGCAGCCGTCTGGCCACTACGTCCCCGGCTACGTCGCCGAGCGGCAGATCCCGGCTGTAGGCGAACGCCCGCAGCCGCAGCATGGCCTCCGCCAGTGAAACGTCCAGCTGGACGCTGATCATGCCGGTCGCCTGGTGCACCACCGCCCGGTGCAACTCCCTGGGCGCCCCCGTGACCGTCCCGGAAGCCGCCTGCCCGTTCCCGTCGCCCTCCAGGAGCAGCCCGGTCAGCGCGGCGGCCAGGGAAAGGGCGTCGACGCACTGCTGCTCCGGCATGACGGCGCTCGGTATCGAGGTCACCACGCTCAGCACCCCCAGCCGGATCCCGCCGAGACCCAGCGGAAAGCAGCACACACCGGCCACGCCCAGCTCCCGGACCTGGGGCAGCAGAGCGGGCCAGCGGTCGGACCGCACGGCGCGCAGATCCGGCGCCATGACGACCGCGCCGCTTCGCGCGGCGTCCGGGCCGGGGCCCACACCGAGGGTGAACTGCAGCTCCTCGAATCGCGCGGTGAGACCCGGCGAACGCCACAGCGGCTCCACCTCTTGGTCCTCCCCGACCAGCAGGGACACCGCGACGCCTTCGACCCCCAGGGCTCGCGCGCAGGCGACCGCCAGAACGTTGCTGTCACCGTGACGCAACGACCTGAGCACGTCGGCCATGCCGTCGCTGATCACTGGAATCCGCCCTGCCGGGGTCCCGGGCAACCTGCCCACCGGCTCACTGTCCACACTATCCGCGTCCTCGGCGCCCCGCCGCCCGTGCCTAACGGGACATGACCGAAGGCCGCCCCCGCCGGGCCTCGTCGACGGTGGCGTACCGGGGGAAGTCGCCGGTGAGGTCGACGGCCCGGAGCAGGAGGCCGATACCGCGCCTGGTGTAGACCAGGCGCAGCCACCCGCCGCGGTCCCGGCAGGCGGTCCGCGCCGCGCACAGTGCGCCCAGAGCGCTGCAGTCCATGAAGGTGACGTCGCTCAAATCGGCGACTACGTACGGCACTTGAGCCCCCCGTCGGGCCCTTGCCAAGCTGCCGGCGAGGCGTGGAGCGGTCAGTAGATCGAGTTCGCCGGTCACCCTGATCACGCGGCAGTCCTGCGCCGGTTCGGGAGTGGTGCCCATGCGGGCCGTCTCCTCAGATGCTGCGTACGAGTGGGACAGAGCAGTCTGCGGAGATACGGCCGAGGTCAGGGGCGCCCGCGAGAGGAGGATATGGCTTCCCGGTTCCCCGGCGCTCCCCGACGGTCCCCTCCGGCACGAGCTGATCTCTCTTGACGTTCCGCTGGCGCAATCCGGTTGTTTCGGGCCGTTTCGCTGTTCACTTCGGGCTCCGGGCCACCGGCAGCCCACACGGACATCGCGCCATGGCGAACAGAAGGGGAGTTCCGTCGCACTTGCCTAACTAGAATATTGTTCTAGAACCAGGCATCATGACGCTCACCTGTACCGCATCGCCACAACTCTCCCGCGCCGAGGGCGAGTTCGCACGACGCCGTACGGGGGCTTGGCACGGGACGGTTGTTACGGGGGAGCGGTCTGTGAAGCTGTGGCGCGGGGGCAGGAAACGGGACGAGGTCCCGGACGGGGGCTTCGCCGGGGACGGCCGGGTTCCGCAGCCGGGCGGGAGGCCTTCGACGTCGACGTTGCGGCTGCTGCCGAAGGCCGACGGGACTCCCCGGGCCGAGGGCCCGGCCCTCGACCTGAGCGGGAGCGGGGCCACCCCGCTCTCCCCCGAAGACCCCCGCCAGATAGGCGCGTTCCCGCTCGCGGGTGTGCTGGGCTCGGGCGGGATGGGCCGGGTCTACCTCGGTATCGCGCCCGGCCACTACGCCGCCGTGAAGCAGGTCCTGCCGATCGTGGCCGAAGACCCCGGTTTCCTGCGGCACTTCGGGCAGGAGCTGGACAACCTGGCCAAACTGCCGGGCGGCATCAGCGCCCGGCTGCTGGCCACGGACCGCACCGCCCGGCCGCCGTGGTTCGCCACCGAGTACGTACCGGGAATCACCCTCGCCGAGGCGATGGAGCTCCACGGCGGTCCGCTGCCCGCCGACTCGCTGTGGGCGCTGCTGCGGGAGATGGCGCGCTGCCTGGAGGCGGTGCACGCGCTCGACATGGTGCACCGCGATCTCAAGCCCTCCAACGTCATGCTGACCACGGACGGCCTCAACCTGATCGACTTCGGGATCGCGCGCGCCGCCGACCAGAGCAAGCTGACCCAGACCGGCATGGTCATCGGCACGCCCGGCTTCATGGCTCCCGAACGCGCTTCTGGCGCCAAGCAGTTGACCGGCGCGTCGGACGTCTTCTCGCTGGGCTGCCTGCTCGGCCACGCGGCGACGGGGCTGGCGCCGTTCGGCGAGGGCAGCGGGCTCGATCTGCTGTACCGGATCGTGCACGAGGAACCCGACCTCGACGCGGTGCGGAACGTGGACACGGAGCTGGCGGACCTCCTGCTGAGGTGCCTGGCCAAGGACCCGTCGGCCCGCCCCTCGGCGACGGACCTGCTGGAGCTGACGAGCGCGCGGGTGGCCACGCAGAGCGGCCCGTGGCCGCCGACCGTGGCGGCGCGGATCGCGCGGCGGACGGAGTTCACGGCGTCGGTACCGGCGCCGGAGGCGGTGCTGGCGGCGACGCGTCCGGCGACGGTCCCGGCGCTCCCGGCGTCCCCCGAGCCGGTGACGGTCACACCGAAAGAGGCGGCCACCGCTCGCGAGCCGCGCCCACGCCGTACGCGGATCATGGTGGCCGTGCTGCCCGTGGTGGTGGTCGCCGGTACGGTCACGGCGGTCACGGTCCTGCCGAACGTGTACTCCCCCTGGGGCACGGACCGCCCGAACACGGCGGCGTCCCCGCCGGGATCCGTACCGTCCATGCCGATGCCGCCGGGCAAGACGACCCCGCCCCCCTCCGCATCGGCATCCACGTCACCCTCCCCCGGTTCGTCCGGAGCCGCCACACCCCCGCCCGGCGGAACCGGGCAGCCGGGCGGCACGAACCCGGGCGGGCAGCAGCCGGGCGCCCCGGCATCGGGCGGCAAGCCAGGCGGTACGGGCGGTACGGGCGGGTCGGACGGAGGCCAACAGCAGCCTCCCGGCACGTCCCAGCGGACATCCGACCCCAAGCCCCCCGCGGACCCCCCGTCCTCCTCCACCACCTTCTCCCCCGGTACGACGGCCCGCCTCCAGAACGCCCAGACCCACCAGTGCGTGTCCGGCGACGGAAGCGTCTATCCCGGGTACGGCTCGTGCAGCGCCAGCTACGCCGACACCTGGACGCTCCGTTCGACGGGCAGCGGCACCTTCCAGCTGGTCAACCGGGCCAGCGGGAACTGCCTGTCGGCCCCCAACGTCAACGACTACACGGCCCAGCTCAGCTCCTGCAACGGCGGCTACGGGGGCACGGGTTACGTCCACTGGCGCGTGGGCACGACGGCATCGGGCGGCCAGACCCTGGAGAACACGGAGACCGGCCACTGCCTGGAAATAGCCGCCCCGCCCTACGGCGGCACCCCCGGCCCCATGGTCACCACGTGCGACAGCGACCAGTCCCAGCAGTTGTGGAGGAACGGGGCGTGAGGTGAGCGCCGGGGGTGTGGCGGGGTGGTGTTACGGCGTGCCCGGCCAGCCCTGGTCGCGCAGGACCTCCGACACGTCCGGGGCGCGGTAGTTCGGCCCCTTCAGGACCTTGCCGTCGGCTCGGAGCAGGGGGCGGCCGTCGGGGCCCAGTTTGGTCATGTTCGCGCGGTGGATCTCCGCGATGACCTGGTCGAGGTCGATGCCGTGGACCAGGGCGGTGCCGTACGCCACGTACACGACGTCCGCGAGTTCGTGGGCCAGGTGGGGCAGCGGGCCGTCGACCGCGACCTCGGCCGCCTCCGCGGCCTCCTCGACCAGGAGGTCGCGGCGGTGGGCGGCCAGGTCGGGCGGGATCTCGGTGGGCGTGCTGCGGGCGTCCAGGCCGAAGGTGGTGTGGAACTCTCGCACCAGCCTTGCCGGGGAGGACCGGTTCTCTGTTTCGGGGTCTCTCATTGCCATGATTTTACGTCCCGCCCCCGCCCCCTGTGTCAGCAGGATCACCCAACCCCGCTGGACGCGTGAGGAGTTCCGCGCGGGGCTCGTTCAAGTCCGCCAGTATCACTGTCAGTTGGCCCGCAGTCTCCCGGGACCGGGCACCCCCGGGTCCCTCAACCTACGTACGCAGACGCGATCGGCGGCCCGCCTGTCCGGCGGGGCTGACTCGGTGTCATAATGTACGGGTAGCCCTTCGTGCATCCCCCGTCGCGAAGGGCTACGCCTATGTCCGGGCAGGGAAAAACAAGACCAACACCACGACACCCGCTTTCGGGCATGGCGGGGCCTTCACACGGGCAAGGGACTCCCCTCGTGGCCCCCTGCCCGTGTTTTTTCGAGTTAACAGTGGCGTAGAGTGTTTGTGCAAGCCCAGTTCTGACCAGACAGGGTGGGGACCCGATGGACGACGGAGACGAGCTCGCCGCAGAGCGCATGCCGCGGACGCCCGACATGCCTCACGCGCCTGAGCTGACGACCTTGCAGCAGAAGGTCGAGTACATGGTGGAGAAGACCTTCCCGGGGGAGAAGGTCTCGGGGCGCACCTTCTCCGACCTGGTGAAGGAGCGCGGCGGCTCCCTGTCGCACAGCTACTTCTCCAACATCCTCGCGGGCAAGGTCACCCACCCCTCCGAGGACATCCTCAAGGCGCTCGGCCTCGGCTTCGGCGTCGACTGGCGGTTCTTCAAGGAGGAGTCCGAGGTCGTCGACGACGTCGTGTCGGGGCTCCAGTTCCTCGCCAAGCGGCGTACGGGCGAGATCAGCGGCATCGCGGGGCGCGGCCTGGACGACGACGGCCTCTCCGCCGAGCTGCTCCAGTTCGCCCTCTCCCTGTTGGAGGAGACCAAGGGCGCCACCACGGATCCCGACGGGCCGTCCCCCGCCTGACCCTCTCGCGTACGCGGAAAACCCGGGCCCGCCCCCGTCGCCGTGTTCAGAGTCGTTCGTTAAGATGCGCCGGTCGATCGCGCTTACGCGGCATACGCGTACCCGTGACCGATCGCTTCTCCATACGCACGCGTGACTACGCCCAGAGGGACCCAGAGGCCTCCATGTCCATGCGCGAGCTGCGGAAAGAGTGCGAAGCCGGGCTCGCCGACCTTCCCATTCCCGCTCCGTTCAGCATCGCGGCCCTCGTGGCGAACATGGAGGAGACCCGTGGCCGGACCATCGTGCTGCGGGAGCTGCCCGACCGCCTCGCGCGGGTCAACGCCGCCTGTGGACTGCGGCTGAAGTCCGGCAACACCAGTTTCGTGCTCTACCGTCGGCGACCCACCGACTACCAGACCCAGCACGTCATCCTGCACGAGCTCTGCCACGAGTGGTTCGACCACGGCACCACGCTCGACGCCGATCAGCTCAAAGCCCTGCTGCCCGTCTTCGACACCTCGCTCATCCAGCGGGTCGTCAACTCGGGCGCCACCGTCCAGGCCCGGGCCCAGTACGACACCCACGACGAACGCGTCGCCGAGTTCGGGGCCTCCCTCATCCCCCGGATGGCCATGGACGTGACCAGCGACGACATGGTCGGCCGCCTCGCCAACTCCCTCTCCCGGCCGGTCGCCCACCGCCGCCGCGGCCTGTTCCGACGGACGGACTGAGAACCAGTAACCCCGTACGAAGACCACGACCCCCGCTCACAAAGAACTCCCCCATTCCTGCCCCCGAGGAATCCCCCCAATGACTCCGCTCGACCTCGCCGGCTATCTCATAGCCGCGCTCATGACCGCCGTCGCCCTGTGGCGTATGCCCGCCGCCCTGTGGGGTGACGAGGACGACAAGCGCCGACGTGCCCTGTGGGGCTGTTACGCCGGGTTCGCCGTGGCCCTGTGGACGAAGACCAAGTTCGTACGCATCACGCTGAACGACAGTGAGGTCACCGACCTCGCCGTGCTCATCAAGCACTACACCGCCACCATCGCGATCCTGGCGATCCTCAGCTACATCGTCGCGATCTACGGGCACTTCCCGGACGAGGGCGCGATTCCCCGGCACGTACGGTTCGCGCGGACCGTGCAGCGGGTCGCCGCGAAGGCGTCCGTGGCGACGCTGATCCTGCTCACCGTGCTGTTCTTCACGGTCGTGGACCGGTCCGTGCCGTCCGACCGGTTCGTCTCCGACCACGCGGGGCAGTGGGGCGCGACGCTCTACATGACCGTGTTCTACCTGTACTTGGGCGCGTCCTCGGCGGTCTGCGCGTACCAGTGGGCGCTGGCGACGGCGAACGCGCAGGGGCGGCATCTGCGCATCGGGCTCGGCATGATGACGTTCGCGATGTTCATCGGTGTGGCGTACACCGGGAGCCGGACGCTGTTCCTGTGGGTCAGCGTGGTCGACCAGCCGAGCAAGTCCTTCGCGCTGCACTTCGACGAGATCACCGAGGCCTCGCAGATCGTGCTGTTCGCGTTCTTCGCGCTCGGCGCGTCGATTCCGGCGTTCAGCAAGGGGTGGCGACGGGTGCGGCTGTGGCGCGCGTCGGCGCGGCTGCACCCGCTCTGGTACGAGCTGATGACGGCGTTCCCGGACCAGCCGTTCGAGCCGCCGGCCTCGCTGCTGCGTGAGCTGACGCGCTTCGACACGCCCGCCGACCTGCGGATCGACCGGTGGGCCGCGGACATCGCGGACGCGGTGGAGAAGCTGCGGCATTACGTGCCGGACGAGTTGGTCGGGGCGGCGAAGTGGGCGGCGGAGGAGGCCGTTCCGGCGTCCGGTGACGAGGCCGGGCCGCTGGCGGAGGCGCACTGGATCAAGGCGGCGCTTTCGGCGAAGGCGGAGGGCGCCTCTGCCGGCCGGGCCGCTGCGGTCGAGCCGCAGCATGCGACCGATCAGGATGGTGAGGTGGCGTGGTTGGTGCGGGTGGCTGCGGCGTACCGGGTGATTCCGGCCGAGGCGACGCGGAGGGTGCTGGCGCGGGCGGTAGAGGGTGCGGCGGCATGAGCACTGTTACTGGCCGTACGAGTGGGTTGGACGACCCCTCCCGTCACCCGGTGGCGCTGGCCGTCACCAACGTCCTTCAGCCCCGTAACTGCCTTCTCGTCGGCATGCTCGGGATCGGGCTGGCGGCGGCGGGTGACTGGACGGGGTTGTTGTGGGGGTTCCTGGGGGCGTTGTGCGCGGGGCTGATCCCGGCGGGATACATCGAGTGGGAGCGCGGGCGTGGCACCTGGGGTGACCGTCATGTCGTCGACCGTACGAAGCGGGCGCCGATCTTCTTCGTGATCCTCGGCTCGATCGGCACGGGCTCTTTGGTCATGGTCGTGTGGGACGCGCCCCTCGGCATCCTCGCGGCGATGCTCGCGCTGTGGGTGATGACGATCGGGCTGCTGGTCGTGAACACGGTCTGGAAGATCTCGGTGGATGCGGCCGTGGCGTCGGCGGTGGTGGCGCTGCTGTCCGCGGTGCACTCCGTGTGGTGGCTGGTGGCGTACGTCCTCACGGTCGCGGTGTGCTGGTCGCGTGTACGTCTGCGGTACCACACGGTGGGGCAGGTGGCGGCGGGGGCGGCGCTGGGAGCGACGACGGCGACGGCGTTCCTGTTCGCCTGAGCCCCTCCCCGCCCCTTCCCTAAACCCTCCGGGGGTGGGTGGGGGTGGAGGGGGTTCTCCCGGGGGCTGCGCCCCCGGACCCCGGGCGGGGCTTCGCCCCTGCACCCCCGTTCGTCTGCGGACCGTGCTGGGTTGCTGACGAACGCCATCCGCCGGAGGCGCCGCAGGCGGCGTCCGCGCGTCACATGTGTACCGGGCCCGCGTCCCCGCCCTCCGTCGGATGCGGATGCGGCGGGCCCTTCCGGTACAGGATCAGCGTCACGAGCAGACCCAGCGCGAAGAAGCCCGCCGACCACCAGTACGCCGTTGCGTAGCTGTGCAGTTGGGCCTTCGCCAGGACCGACGGGGTGGGCTGCTTGCCGACCATGTAGTGGGTGGCCGCGCTCGTCGCGAGGGTGTTCAGCAGCGACGTTCCCACCGAACCACCCACCTGCTGGCTGGTGTTGACCATCGCCGAGGCCACGCCCGCGTCGTGGGCGGCGACACCCGCCGTGGCCAAGTTCATCGCCGGGGCGAAGATCAGGCCCATGCCCAGGCCCATCACCAGCAGCGGCGGCAGCACATGCGGCGCATACGTGCTGTCGACATCCAGCGCCGTCATCCACACCAGCCCCGCCGCGCCCAACCCCATACCCAGCGGCACGATCGGCTTCGCGCCCAGCCGAGGTACGAACTTGTTCTGCGCGATCACCGACGACGCGATCATCACCATCACCATGGGGATGAAGGCGAGTCCGGTCTTCACCGGCGAATAGCGCAGCACCTGTTGCAGGTAGTAGGTGAGGAAGAGGAAGACCCCGAACATCCCCGCGCCCGAGATGAACATTCCCAGGAACGACGCGCCCCTGTCCCTGTCCAGCACCACCCGCAGTGGCAGCAGAGGGTGGGCCGCCCGCAGTTGCCACAGTACGAACGCCACCAGTAGCACCCCGCCCGCCGCCAGGAAGCCCCACGTCTGCGGTGAACTCCACGCGTGCTTCTCGGCGTTGGAGAAGCCGTACACAATGCAGAACAGGCCCGACGAGACCAGCAGTGTGCCGGGGATGTCCAGTTTCGGGCGGTCCGCCGGAGCCCCCGGGTGCAGCAGACGAAGCGCGCCCAGGAACGCCAACGCCGCGAAGATCAGGTTCACGTACAGGCACCAGCGCCAGTTCAGGTACTCGGTGAGCAGGCCGCCGAGCAGCAGGCCCACCGCGCCGCCCGTGCCCGCGATCGCACCGTAGATGCCGAACGCCTTCGCCCGCTCCTTCGGGTCCGTGAAGGTTGTCGTCAACAACGACAAGGCAGCGGGCGCCAGTAGCGCGCCGAACATGCCCTGCAAGGCTCGCGCGATCACCAATACCGTGAAGCTCGGTGCCGCGCCGCCTATCGCCGAGGCGACCGCGAAGCCGATCAGGCCGGTCAGGAACACCGCCTTGCGGCCCACCAGGTCCGCGATACGGCCGCCGAGCAGCAGCAACGAGCCGAAGGCCAGGGCGTACGCCGTGACGATCCACTGGCGGTTGCCGTCGCTGAAGCCGAGAGCGCGCTGCGCGGAGGGCAGCGCGATGTTCACGATCGTGGCGTCGAGCACCACCATCAGCTGGGCGAGGCCGATGACCGCCAGGACCAGCCAGCGGTGTTCATGGGCCGCGCCCAGGTGGGACGGCGGGGGCGCGGCGGCCACGGCCGCGCCCGCGCCCCGCGACGGCCGCCCGTCCGGACTCGCGTCACCGATGACCGCTTCGGCGCTCTCCTCCGGCGCCGAAGCAGCCGCTATCCGTGCCGCCCTGGCCTCCTCGACGGCGTCCTCCGTATGACGGCCCATGGCGTACGACACCTCCATAGCGGAAAGTCCCTTTTCCGACGCTAAGTGGAGGTGGGGCGTTCCGCCACGCGAGTGACGGGAGAGGCGACATAAGGCCACAAAGGGTTACGAGAGGTTACGTGAGGTGAGCCCGGCACCCGCCTCGTCCGGCCCGCCCTCCCCGCTCAACAGCCGGAAACGTAACGCCACTTCGAGTTCGAACCGCGCGTCCGGATCGTCCAGTACAGGGCCGAAGAGCCGGTCGATCTGGCGCAAGCGCTGGCGCACGGTCTGCGGGTGGACCGCCAGGCGTTCGGCGACCTCGGGCGCGCTGCCCCGATGCGACTGGAGCCAGGCGAGCAGGGTGGTCGCCAGGCGGTGGCTCTGCTTCGGGGTGAGGTCGTCCAGGGGGCGCAGACGGCGGTCGGTGAAGAGCCTGACCAGGGGCTGGTCGCTCAGGAGCAGCAGCGCCGGGAGGTGGTCCTCGCACCGCACCACCCCGCACGCGTCCGGCGCGGGCAGCCGGGACAGCAGCGTCCGCGCCCACCGCAGCGAGTCCGCCGCCATCGGGAGCGGCACGGTCGGCCCGATCACCGCGCCCCGCGCCGCCAGCGCCTGCCCGAGCCGCGCGTCCCCGAGGACCGACCCGGCCACAGACCCCGCGTCCGGGTCCGGCACCAGCAGATACGGATCGTGCGCGTCCAGATCCGCCAGCACCGACGGCGGCAGCCGACGATGGGTGCGGTCGCGCTCGGCGGGCGGTCCGAGCGCGACGCACGCCACAGTGTCCGGCAGGGGCCAGCCCGCCGCCAGGGCCGCCTGTGCGAGTGCGGACGCGGACGCGCCCGCGACGATCCGGCCGAGCAGGTGGTGGCGCCGGCGCCCGAGCGCGCCCGCCTTGTCGGCCTGCGCCTCGGCGTAGCCGCGTACGGACACGGCGGAGATCTCGTCGATGTGCGCGAAGACCGCCTCGGCGAGGAGGACGACCTGGTCGGCGCCGATCCCTGCGCGGCGGGCCACGCGCGCGTACCGGCGCCAGGCGACGCGTGCGCCGAGGCGGTACGCGGCCTGGAGCGCGTCGAGGCTGCGGCCCTCGGCGAGTTCGCCGCGCCCGAGGATCCAGTAGACCCGCCAGCGGTCGGCGTCGCTCTGCCCGGCGGGCTGGGCCGCGCCCTCCACGAGGTCCGCGAATTCGGCGAGCGCGGTTTCCACTCCGCGCTGGATTGCATAGCCGAATGAACCGTCCAACGGCCTGGAGAATTCCGGCACCTGGCGTCTGATCTCCCGTATTACCTCAGCGGCGGTAGAGCTCTGCTCCTTTCGCAGCTCAGCCGCGAGAAAACGCGGCAGAGCGGCCCATGGCCCGGCCATCGAACGCCTTCCTCCCCCGGGAAGCAACGAGGAAGTGCCGAGTATGGGCCGATGTTACCCGCGAGTCAATAGCCGTGACATGCCTGGTAGTTGGGGTGATACCGGCTGTCCCGCGCGAGTGCACTCACGCACGTGACAAGTTTCAACGATCGGCGGACAGGTTCGTGGCACATGACTGCGGACTTTCCCCGGGCGTGGAAATGTCCGTTGCCCGGTCGCCGAAACCGACCCTAACTTCGCCCTCGTTCAATTCGAGCATTCCAGAACTAGGGACGGTACTGGACATGAGATCAGCACCACTTTCCCGTATTTCCCGAGCCGTTGTGACGGCCGCGCTCGCGGTGACCGGACTGGTCGCGGCGAGCGCCACCCCGGCGGCGGCCGCGACCACGACGCTCCCCGTCGAGACCCACTTCGGCACCGGATTCCTCACCGGTTTCCTCAAACCCGGCGAGGCCCCGCCCGGGGCGAACGATTGGTCGTGCCACCCCTCGGCGGCCCACCCGAACCCGGTCATCCTCGCCCACGGCACAGCCGAGAACATGAACGACAACTGGCGCGGCGCGGCATCGCTGCTCGCCAACGAGGGCTACTGCGTCTTCGCCTTCAACTACGGCGGCGCGGGCGTCACTTCGTCGATGGGCGGCATGGCGAAGATCGAGGACAGCTCGGCGGTCATGGCCGGATTCGTCGACAAGGTGCGGGCCGCGACCGGCGCCGCGAAGGTCGACGTCGTCGGCCACTCGCAGGGCGGCCTGATGGCGCGCTACTACCTCAACAACCTCGGCGGCGCGGCCAAGGTCGACAAGCTGGTGGCCCTCTCGGCGACGAACCAGGGCACGACGCTGGACGGCATGACCGAGCTCGGCCGCCGGCTCAACATCCTCGAACCCATGAACAAGTTCGTGGTCGGCCCGGCGTGCCCGGCCTGCGTACAGCAGGAGATCGGCTCCGACTTCGTCACCGCGCTCAACGCGGGCGGCGGCACGGCGCCGGGCGTGACCTACACGAACATCGGCACGAAGTACGACGAGGTCACGACCCCGTACACCAACGCGTTCCTGCCCGCCGGGCCGCACGTCACCAACATCACCGTGCAGGATCAGTGCGTGCTCGACGGCACGGATCACACAGAGATCGCGTACGACCCGATCGCGCTCACGGACGTACTGAACGCGCTCGACCCGGCGCATCCCCGGGCGATCCCGTGCCAGGTGGTACTGCCGGTCACCGGCCCGCTGCTCTGACGGTCAGGGCTCAGAGCGTACGGACGAAGGCCGTGAAGGCGGCGGGGCTGATCGTGAAGGCCCCGCCGTCGGGGTTCTTGGAGTCCCGGACGGCGATGCGGTGGGGCTGGGCGGCGATTTCGACGCAGTCGCCGCCAGTGTCGCTGCTGTACGAAGACTTACGCCAGGTGGCGGCGCCGAGGGGCGCGCACTCGACACAGTTGCCGCCGGTGTCGCCGCTGTACGAAGACTTACGCCACCGGGCGCCCGTCAGGTCGTAGTTGGTCCCCATAACGCTCCTCCATTACGCGGGCGATCAGTGCGGCCGAGTCCTCGACAGAGAGGGCACTGGCCTGCAAGTGATCGTAACGGAGTGAACCCTCCCTGAGAGCTTGTGGGTTGGCCGTCATGTGCCCCTGAACGAAGTCTTCCGTGTACACGAGGTCCGGGTCGTCGTCGAAGCGCAGGAGCGTGAACTCGCCCATCAGCCCCGCATGCGCACCGGCCTTGTAAGGGAGGACCTGCACCTTCGCCCACTCATGCCTGTGCTGGATGTCGAGCAGGTGCTGAAGCTGCTCCCGCATGATCGCCCGGCTGCCGATCTCCTGGCGCAGCACGGCCTCGGTCATCACGCCCCAGATCAGCGGAGGCGTGTCGCGTTCAAGGATGCGCTGGCGTTCCATGCGAGCTTCGACAAGCCCGTCGATGTCACTGTCGGACCGGACACCGAGTACGGCTCGCGCGTAGTCCTCGGTCTGGAACAGGCCGTACACCAGCTGCGCATGGAACGACGAGATGAACGCCGCCCGCGCCTCCATCTCCGCATACTGCTGGAACCACGAGGGCAGCACACTCCGCAGGACCAGCCCCACCAGACGGCCGAAGAAGCCCTCCGTCAGGAGCGCGGCGTCCAGGCGGTCGGAGAGTTCCCTCGTGGGGATCTTGCGGCCCGTCTCGATCTGGCCGATCAGCGACGCGGCGCAGAAGATGCATTTGCCCAGCTGTTCCTGGGTCATACCGGCTCCCTCGCGCTTGCGGCGCAATTCGGAACCGTAGTAGTCCAGCGGCGAGGCGCTGGGATCGAGGTCTCGGATGTTGACCATGACTAAGGGTCACCCCCAACCGCACGCTGTGAGCTGATTTTTCAGCCCGTAGCCGAGCGTAACCAGATCAACTCACTCTGGTGACGTGAATCACGCAACTCACCCTTCCGAGGCGGAAGTTGGGAGGCGCTACGGGATGAACCTCACCGTCGGCGACCACTCGGCCCGGCATTTGCGCCGGATTCTCCGCCGGTATCTGACCAGCTGGTCCATGACCGTGCTGGCCGACGCGGCCGAGCTCGCGCTGACCGAGCTGGTGGCCAATGTCGTACGCCATGTGCCGAGCAGCCACTGTCAGGTGCTGCTGCTTGCGCGGCCTCATGGCATCCGTGTCGAGATCACGGACGACTGTCCGAAGCTGCCGACTCCGCCGCGGCGGCCTGCCGCCCTGTTCGACGAAGTGGCCGAACTCCCGGAGTCGGGGCGGGGGTTGTTGATTGTGGCGTCGGTGGTGGATCGGTGGGGGGTGCTGCCGCATTTGTGGGGCGGGAAGACGGTGTGGTTCGAGTGCGACGTGCGTCCGCCGGGGTGAGGGTGCGGACCGGCGTGAAACCGGCGTTCACGCCGTGGCGTGGGACGGCGCACGAGGTTACGTACGCCCTATCCGTGCTTCCACGCGCCCTGTTCACCGGGCTAGTCGTCGTGCCCCTCCCGCAGGACACTCCGACCACTGCGGGGCTCGCGCACAGCACACCGCACTCGCGGCCCCGTAGTCGTGAAAGAAGGAACAGCCATGCGCAACGCAAGATCCCGTCTCTCCGCACTAGCCGCCCTCCTGCTGACCGCGGCAGCACTCGGCAGCGCCGCCCCGACCGCCGGCGCGGCGGACAACCTCGACATCCGCATCGACCGCATCCTCGTCGTCGGTCACCGCCCCACCTTCCTCGCGGACGCTCTCCTCCACACGAACCTCGGGGCCCTCGAAACCGTCAGCGGCACGGTGTTCGACGGCGGCGTGGACGTCGGCGAGGGAGTCGTCACGGAACCCGGTAACGGCGGCACCGAGACGCTCGACATCCCGCTCACCGTGGACATCGGCACGGTCAACTCCGGTGACCGTCCCACGGTGGTGGCGGACGTCACCCAGGCCGACGGCGGCGTCGAGACCGTGTCCCACACGTTCTCGTTCACCTGCCACCTGAACGCCCTGGGCACGGGCTCCTGCTCGTAACGTCCGAAGCTAGCGGAAGCCGCCCATCGCTGCGCGGACCTCGTCCAGCGTCGTCTCCGCGATGGCGTTCGCTCGCTTGTTGCCCTCGCGCAGGACCTCTCGTACGTACGTGAGGTCCTGCGCGAGCTCGGTGCGGCGGGCGCGCAGAGGGGCGAGGAAGGTGTTGACCGAGTCCGTGACCGTGCGCTTGAGCTGGGCCGCGCCGCCGTCGCCGATCTCGGCCGCCAGGTCGTGCGGGTCGCGGGCCTGGCAGAGGGCCGCGATGTCGAGCAGGGCGGAGACGCCGGGGCGGGTGGCGGGGTCGTACGTGATGTGGCGGTCCGCGTCGGTGACGGCGCGGCGTACGACTGCGGCCGTCTCGTCGGGGGTCGCGCCGAGCGGGATGGAGTTGCCCCGGGACTTGCTCATCTTGCCGCCGTCCGTGCCGAGCAGGAGGGGAGTGGACGACAGCAGGGCCTCGGGCTCGGGGAAGACGTACCCGTAACGGTCGTTGAAGCGGCGCGCGATCGTGCGCGTGATCTCCAGGTGCGGGAGCTGGTCCTGGCCGACCGGGACGACGTCGGCTTTGCAGAACAGGATGTCGGCGGCCTGGTGCACCGGGTACGTGAACATCAGCCCGCTGACGGCGGATTGGCGCGAATGCGTGATCTCGTCCTTGACCGTGGGGTTGCGGTTCAGCTCGGCCACCGAGACGAGGCTGAGGAAGGGGAGGAGGAGCTGGTTGAGGGCGGGGACCGCGCTGTGGTTGAAGATCGTGGCGCGGGTCGGGTCGATCCCCGCCGCCAGATAGTCCAGGACCAGGCCCTCTGTGTGGGTGATCAGGTTCTCGGCCAGGTCTCTGTCGGTGATCACCTGGTAGTCGGCGGCGACGAGGAAGACCTCGGCGCCCTCGTTCTGGATGCGTACGCGGTTCTGGAGCGTGCCGAAGTAGTGGCCGAGGTGGAAGGGGCCGGTGGGACGGTCGCCGGTGAGGAGTCGCTGGGTCGGCATTGTTCTGGGGTCCTCTCTGGGGTGCGGTCGCGGTGTCGGGGACGGCCGCGGATCGCCCAGAGGGGGCGGGGTGCATGCGGGGGCATACGGCGTATGCGGGGCATGCGAAAGGGCCGTCCGTGTCGAACGGCCCTGGTCATGCGTGTGACGTGGCCGCTCCTAGGAGGAGCGCCACCAGCAGAGAGTGCTGCACCGCATGTCGGTCATGTGTGTGAGTGTGCCATACGCACCGGAGGTGCGGGGAGGGTTTCCGGCTACTTGTGGGCGTGCTGCCCGACGTAGAAGAGGAGCCAGACGAAGCCTGCGAAGAGGTGTGTGCCGAAGATGTAGAAGCCGGCGCGCAGGGCTATGCCGCGCTCCTTGCTCTTCTCTTCGTCCTCAGCCACGGTGGCCCTCCCTTGGGGTGCGTCCCTTCCAGGGTACGGGGCGGGGCGCTCCGCGCGGGGTGCCGATATTTCGTGTGCGGACCGTGCTGGGTTGCTCGCGCAGTTCCCCGCGCCCCTGAAGGCACCTCGCCGCAGCGCAACCGAAGAGGATCAAGGACTTTCCGGCTGGAGGGAGCGCCAGATTCTGTCCGGGAGGATTTTCGCCGCCTCCGCCAGGTCTATGCCCGTGTACGTCGGGGCCAGCCAGCGGCGGGCCGTCTCCGCTACCGGGCCCAGGATCAGGACGTCGATCAGGGGGGCCGGGAGTGGGGCTATCTCGCCTGCTTCGATCCTCGGGCGCATCCAGTCCACCAGGCCCTTCAGGGCGTTTTCCTTCGCCGCGCGGATCTGTTCCGTGTGGGTGGCGAGGTAGCCGGAGTACGCGGAGGCGTGGAGGAACAGGGCCGCGTCGGGGTGTTCCTCGGTGAAGCGGAGGTACGTCGTCACGATCGCCCGCACCCCCGTACGGGCCGTACGCGCGCGGGTCAGCGCCGTCGTCATCTCCGCGAACAGTTGCTCCATGCAGCGCGTGTAGAGCGCGGCGGCGAGGCCGTCGAAGCTGCCGAAGTGGTGGTAGAGGCTGCCGAGGCTGACCCCGCTGGCCGTGGTCACCGCGTTCACGGTGAAACCCTGCTGGCCGGACTCCGCGTACACGCTCAGAGCGGTGGTGAGCAGCCGGTCCACGGTGGCTTCACCGCGTGGTTGTCTAGCCACCGTGACCCGAAGTCATGGGCGTGGGAACGTACTTGGTACTGCGGTGGTGTGCGATGACGTCCGCCATGGCCGCCAGCTTAACGCAGTCGCCCGGGCCCATTGGTCTAGAAATATGTTCTAGAAACTCGCTCCGTTTTCGTACGCCCTCAGTACGTCCCGCAAGTGGTTGTCCGGGTCCCGTAGAAACAGCGCCAACAGCTCGTCCAGCGGGTCGCACAGCGGCCAGTCCGACTCGTACAGGTCCTCCCGCTCCTGCAGTTCCGCCAACTCCTCTTCCGTCAGGCGGTCCTTGGGGAGCGTGACCAGCGGCTGGGGCCTGGCGGGGCGGCCGGGCTCGGGGTCGGGCGCGCACTTCCACACCGCGCCGAAGCCGCGCACCTGCACCTCCCCCAGGTACCAGGCCGCCACCTGCATGAACGGAGAATCGGCCGCCTCGTCCGCCGCCTCGTACGAAGCGAAACGGTCGCGCACCAGGTCTTCGAGGCGGTCGAGGGAGGCGGGGCTGAAGTCCCATACGCGCGGCGCCTGTTCGAGCACTTCGCACCACGCCGGGAACGCGACCCGCTGCCGGTCCAGCCAGTCGTTCAGGCGGGGGTTGTCCGACCACTCGGGGCTGTCGATCGCGTCCATGGGTCCGGATCCTATGGCCGCGCGGGCCCGGGACCGTAACGATCCGGCAGTCGGGTGACATTGACACGTACACGCCACAATATCCCCGGGACTTCCACCACTCCCCGCCCTACTCTGTGGGGCTTGTGCGGCTCCAACACAGCACGGGGGCCCCTGGTGCCGCACACGGACCCAATCGCCACTGGGCTCCCTGGAGAATCGTGAACCATCCGATACCTCAACGGCGCATGCCCACTTGGGCGCGCCTGGCCGTCGCGCTCTCGTGCGCCGGCGCCGTGAGCCTGACCGGGCTGCCCGGTCTGAACACCGCCGAGGCCGCGACGCGGCCGAAGCCGGGCGTTCCCTGCGAGGAGCTGTACGGCCTGAACGGCAACCCGGCCACCAGCCTGCCCTGGGACCAGAACGCCACGCGTCCCAGGAGCGACTGGGACTCGTACGACTACCTCAACCAGCGCGCCTCCATGGACGGCGTCACCCTGCCCGACGACCAGGCCGAGCAGGACAAGATCCTGCGCGAGGCGGGCAACGACCCGAAGAAGTGGCCCGAGGGCGACCCGCGCAAGGTGTACGCCTCGTACAAGCGCTACCTCGACAAGAACGGGACGAACGAGTACGGCACGTTCAAGGGCTGGCTCGACGACGCGTACATCGACATGGCCGGGCGCAACCCGCGCGGCAAGGCGTTCGAGCGCAAGGTCGTCAAGGACCTCGGGCTGATCGGGCCGGACTGGATCTGCCAGGAGCCGATCGAGTACACCGACGCCAAGACCGGTGAGAAGCGCTACCGGATCTACGACGCGGTCAACCGGCGTACGAAGGAGCTCGTCGAGATCAAGTCCGGCCCGAACTACGACGGCGGGCAGGGGCCGAAGGACCGCGCCGTCCTGAGCGACCCGAAGAACCAGGACTACCGGCTGCGGGGCGTCTTCGGCCAGGAGCAGAAGGACGACACCAAGACCTTCTACCGCAACCTCGCCAAGGACTTCGGCAACGGGACCGACGGAAAGCCCCGGGTCACGACGTACGAGCATCTGTCGACGCCGAACGCGACCTTCAAACCCGGTAAGTACACGGCTTCTTCCACCGACTTCGCGCCCGAAGGCTCCGCCTCGCGCGGCGGTGCGACGGGCGCGATCAAGGGATCGGCGCCCACCCCGGAGACCATGCGCAAGCAGTTGGAGGCCGTCCGGCGCAACGACCCGAGCGGCATGCGGGTGCGCGGACCCGGTGGGGTGGACTTCTCCACGCTTGAGCTGAGTTACGTCGGCAAGCCGGTGCGGGGCAAGGGCGTCGACTACTCGTTCTCGGCCACCAAGGCGCCGCAGGAGGACGCCGGTTGGGGCGGCCAGGAGAAGGCCAGGCTCATCTCCGACGCCTACTTCGCCTGGCTCGCGCTGACCCCGGAGAAGTTCTGGGTCAACCTCAACCCGGACCAGCCCGACCGGATCATGGACCCGACGTTCGGCAAGACCGACGCCGGGCGCGTGCTGCTCCAGGCCGACCTGGAGATGAAGCACGACTACGCCAAGGACCTGGACCCGCGCCAGGGCGTCGGCAAGCAGTACTGGGACGCCATGCGGGCCGCCGGACTCTCCTGCGGGACCGTGGTGCGCAACTGGATCGTGCCCAAGCCCGCGAAGGTCCGCGCCGACGAGAACGGGCTCTACATCCTCGACGCGCCGCTGATGGTCAACTCCGTCGCCGCCGAGGTCAACACGCCCAGCCCGAACGGGAAGTGCGACCTGACCCCGGCCCAGCGCGAGACCTCGCAGCGCCTGGTCGACCAGATCGTCATCCCCGACGTCGAGCACAAGGTGAACACCGCGCCGCAGTACGCGGACCTGCGCCGCGTCTACAGCGCGCGCGTGGCGGCCGAGTACGTACGCCAGCAGGACGCCGCGTCCCCGACCGACTACCACGCGATCATCAACAGCAACGATGTCCGCAAGTGGCCGATCCAGGGGAAGAACAAGGGCTGGACGCCGCGCCAGACGTGGGACGACTACGTGAAGTCGTTCACCAAGGGCGACTACAGCTACCCGTGCGAGATGGCCGGACAGCAGAAGATCTGCGTCATGGGCGGCGTCGACTTCTCCAAGAGCCCCAAGCGCAACATCAGCCGTACGGAGTTCACCACCCAGCACCGGCAGCTGCCGCGCTCCACGCAGACGGCCGTCAAGGCGATGACGGTCTCCGCCGACAACGACCGTCTGATGCTGCTCGGCGGCAACACCAAGATGCCCGCGGGCGGCGGTGACGACGGCGGCAACCCGACGCCGACGCCCACCCACAAGCCCACCCCCGGGCCCTCCACCCCGGCGACCCACGCCCCTTCGCCGGGCCACAGCACCCCACCGGCCCAGGGCCCGTCCCAGCACGCGGGCGGCGGCCTGGCCAGCACCGGCACACAGGTCCTCACCATCGGGGGGATCGCCGCGGCGCTCCTCGCGGCGGGCGGGGGTCTGGTGTGGTGGCGGCGCCGTCGTATGACGGTCGGCGGCTGACCCGATCAGTACAGTTCCCCGCGCCTTTAAGGGGCGCGGGGAACTGCGCGACCAGCCACGCACGGTCCGCAGACGAATATCCGCCCTCCCAGCGGAGCGTTCAGTCCTCCCGCGTGTAGAACACGTAGAACGCCGCCGCGAACATCGCGCCGCCGAGCAACGCGCCCATCATCGACGCGCCGAAGACGCTCTCGCCGGACTGGGCGTACAGGAAGCCCGTGCCCGCGCCGAACAGCGCGCCGAACGCCGCGCCCCGGACCTCGCGCATCAGGCGGCCCTGGATCATCAGCAGACCCAGGCCGAGAGCGGCGATCACGATGCCGGAGACCAGGCCGAGCCCGATGTTCGCGGCGGTCACGTCACCGCCCCGGCGGTTGATGGAGGCGGTCCAGAAGCCGTAGAAGATCCCGATGACCACCGGCGTGGCGATCAGGGCCGAGGGCAGCCGGGTACGGGGCGCCGATCCCGTGCGGACCGGTCCCGGCATGGCGGCGTGTGCGGACATGGCGGCACTCCTTCCACTCCACTCTTCCCCCATACAGCCCACACCCGCGCGCCCCGACCGGCAACCCGGGGTTCGCTGGACCCGTGCGACTCTCCTTCACCGCCGCCGGACTCGGCCTCGCCGCAGGTGGCCTCGGCCTGCGCGGTCTGGTCGCCCTCGGCCGCGTCCTGACCATCGCCGACCTGCCCGCGTACGGGGATCCGGACGTCGCCGCCGACGTCTACGACGCGCTCACCGGCGCCCTGTCCACCACCGCGTGGTGCGCGGTCGCGGCGGGTCTCGCCCTCGCCGTCACGGCCTGGTTCGGCGGCCGCGTGGGCCGCTCGTAAGACATGGGCCCTTCGTCAACCCGGCCTCCCCGGCGGATACTTCAGGTCTGACGCGCACCCGCCGACCGGGAGGGCATCGACTTGGACACCGTGGGCACCGCCCCGACCTGGCCCTCGACGGACGCGCCGGTACGGTCTCCCGGGCGCGGGCACCCCTGGCGGCGGGCCGCCGCCGTCGTGGCCGCGCTGCTGCTCGCGCTGGTCAGCGCCGTGGTGGGGTGCCGGATCGCCGACTCCGACGGGGTCACGCCGGTGCCGCAGCTGCTCGCGTTCCTGCCGTGGCTGCTTGTGCCGGGAGCCGTCGCGCTGCTGCTCGCCGCGTTCGGGCGGTGGCGGACCGGGATGGCGTGGGCGGTTCTCGCGCTCGCGGTCACCGGCTGGTTCACCCAGCCGTACGGCGCCGAGACCACCCGGCCGCAGGGCCAGGTCCTCGCCCAGCTGCGGGTCCTGACCTCCAACACCGAATTCGGCTGGGCCACCGACGACTTGATCGCCACCGTGCGGCGCGAGAAGCCGGACCTCGTCTTCGTCGAGGAGTGCGCCTTCGTCTGCGCGGACGGCCTTGAGCAGCGGGTACCGAAGGCCGACTACCCGTACCGCGATGTCGTACGCGAGGACGGCTCGGCCGGGTCGGCGATCCTCAGCCGCTTCCCGCTGCGGGACGCGCCCGTGATCCCCTCCGAGATGGCGATGCCGGGGGCGGTGACGGTGATCGGGGGCAAGGACGTACGGCTCCAGCTCGCGCACCCGATGCCGCCGCTGCCGGGCGAGGAGGCGAAGTGGCACCGGGAGCTGGGGCGGGTGCGGGACTTCGCGGCAGCCTCGAAGGGGCAGGCGGTGATCCTCGCCGGGGACTTCAACGCCACCCAGGACCACGCCCTGTTCCGCTCGGTCCTGGACGCGGGCGCCCTGCACGACAGCGCCCGCCTCACCGGCCACTCCCGTACGTACTCCTGGCCCGCCGACCGCACCACGCCCTTCCGCACCCAGATCGACCATGTGCTCGTCAGCGGCCGGGACTTCAAGGCCACGGCGTCCCGCTTCCTGACCGTGCGCGGCACCGACCACCGGGCGCTGCTGGTGGACCTGTCGTTGTACGGAGGGTGATGGTCCGGGGTGCGACGGGCGCCGGGGTGGGCGAGGATCGGAGCGTCCCCGGGGGCGGAGCAGGAGGCGTACGCGTATGCGCGCTGTCGCGGTGCAGACCTTCCGGGCCGAGCCGGAGCTCGTCCAGCTGCCCAAGCCCGAGCCCGGACCCGGCGAAGTGCTCATCAAGATCGACTACGCCGCCCTGAACCCCTTCGACTGGCAGGTCGCCGACGGGCTCCTGGACGGCCGGGTCCCGCATGTCTTCCCGCTGGTCCTCGGCCTGGACTTCGCCGGGCGCGTGGACGTGGTCGGGCCCGGCGAGAACCGGTTCGTGGTGGGCGACGCGGTGTACGGCCAGGCGGGCCGCCCGCCGGTGGGCACAGGGACGTACGCGGAGTACGTGACGATGCCGCACGACACCACGATCGCCGGAGTGCCCGACGGGCTCGCCCTGCGGGCCGCTGCCGCCCTGCCCACGTCGGGGATGACCGCCCTGGAGATCCTGCGCACCACCACGCCCCTGGACGCGGGCGCGACCATGCTGATCGTGGGCGCGGCGGGCGGCGTCGGCAGCGCGCTCACCCAACTGGCCGCCGCGCGCGACATCCGCGTCGTGGCGGCGGTGCGGGGCGACGAGCGGGAGCGGATGCGGGCGCTGGGCGCGGCGGTGAGCGTCGACACCACCGAGCAGTCGGTACGGGAGGCGTGCACGGGCGGGGTGGACATGCTGGTCGACCTGGTGTCGGTGGACGCGGAGTCGTTCGGCGCGTACGCGGGTCTGGTGCGCTCGGGCGGGACCGCGCTGAGCACCCGGGGTGCGGCGGCACCCGGACAGGGCGTCAACTTCCAGCTGACGGCGACGGGCGCGCTGCTCGACGCGCTGGCGGAGGCCGCGCTCGCGGGCGAGGTGCACGTGCCCGTGGAGGCCGAGTACCCGTTGGAGAAGGCACCGGAGGCGCTGGCGCGGAACCGGTCGGGCGGGGCGCGCGGCAAGACGCTGCTCGTCCCGTAGTCGGTGGGCCGCCCGAAATCTTTTCCACACCCTGTGGAAAAGATTTCACGGCTCAGCGATTCACGATCCGCGCACAAAGATCCATTGTGCCCAAGACCTGCCCAAAAGGACCCGATCGCAGTGATCGCATACTGATGCCATGGGTGATCAGCTCGACGTGGACGAGGACCGGGACGGCCGGGGACGGGTGCGGCTCGCGCCGCCGCAGTGGCTGGTCAGCGGGTTGCGACCACAGAACACCCCGATTCCCTGGCCCGCCGTCGGGCGCGCCGGCATCGCCCTGGCGGCCCCGCTCGCCGTCGGTTTCGCCACCGACCAGGCCGCGTACGGCGCCCTTGTGTCGATGGGCGCGCTGTCCGGGGTCATCGGCGACACGGCCGACGCGTACCGGATGCGGGTCTTCAACATCGCGGTGCCGCAGCTGTTCGGCGCGATCGGCGTCACGCTGGGCACGCTCGTGTACGGGGACGGCTGGCTCGCGGTCGGCGCGCTGACCCTGGTCGCGCTCGTCTCCGGGATGATCTCGTCGATCGGCGCGGTGGCCTCCGTATCGGGGCTGCTGCTCCTGCTGAACGCGGTGGTCGGGGCCGGGCTTCCGATGCCGTCGCCGTGGTGGAAGGCGCCGCTGCTGCTCAGCCTCGGCGGGCTGTTCGTGCTGCTGCTGAGCCTGCTCGGCTGGCCGTGGCGCAACCGGGTCCCGGAGCGGGCCGCCGTCGCCGCGACGTACCGTTCGGCCGCCGATCTCCTTGAGGCGGCGGGCACCAAGGCGTACGACGCCAAGCGGCAGGCGGTCACGCAGTCGCTCAACACCGCGTACGACCTGGTGCTCGCCCGCCGCACCCGCGACCACGGCCGGCGCAGCCCCCTGGTGCGGCTGCTGGCGCAGCTGAACGTGGTGATCCCGCTGGTGGAAGCGGCTCCGGCGGCGCATCTGCGCGGCCGTCCGCTGCCTGCCGAAATCCCTTCTGCGGTACGGGAGTTGGCGACAGCGGTGGAGGAGGGCCGGACGGGTCCGGTCCCCGACCTCGCGCTGCCCGAGCCGGGGAAGCCGTCCGAGCGGGCCGTGGACGCGGCGCTCCGTCACGCGGCCGTCGTGGTGCACAAGCCGGACCCCGACCCGTACAACGTCGACGACCGGCTCGGCCGCCCGGCGGCGCTGCGGATCCGGGTGCGGCGGGGTGCGCGCACGGTCCTGTTCTCGGAGTCGTCCTGGCGGTACGGCCTGCGGCTGGCGCTCTGCATCGGCCTTGCGCAGTCGCTGGTGTCGCTGGTGCCGGTGCCGCGCTCGTACTGGGTGGCGCTGACCGTCACGTTCGTCCTCAAGCCCGACTTCGGGTCGGTGTTCTCGCGGGCGGTGCTGCGTGCGCTGGGCACGGCGGTCGGGCTGGTGACTGCTGCTGCGGTGCTGTCCGAGGTGCCGCGCGGGTGGTGGGACGTGCCGGTGATGGTGGTGCTCGCGGCGCTGATCCCGGCGTTCTCGGCGAAGGGGTACGCGTTCCAGACGGCCGCGATCACCCCGGTGATCCTGCTCCTCTCCGACCTCCTCAACCACCAGGGGTTCCACCTGGTGCTGCCGCGCCTGTGGGACAGCCTGATCGGGTGCGGGATCTCGCTGGTCGCGGGGTATCTGCTGTGGCCGGAGAGCTGGCACACGCGGATCGGTGACCGGCTGGCGGACGCGGTGGCTGATGCTGCGGCGTATGTGGAGTACGCGTTTGCGGCGGGGGTGGGGGACGATGCGGAGCGGGTGCGTCGGCGTCGCCGGATCTACCGGGATCTGTCGGTCGTGCGGTCCGAGTTCCAGCGTGCGCTGACGGAGCCGCCGCCGGTGGGGGCGCGGGCGGCGGCGTGGTGGCCGCTGGTCGTCGCCGCCGAGCGGATCGTCGACGCGACGACCGCTGCGCGTGTACGTGTGAATCACGGGGCGTCCCCGCCGACGCCGTCGGAGGTTTCCGATGCGTCGCGCGAGCTGCGGGAGCTGGCCGAGGGGTTGCGGGCCTCGGACACGCTGGTGGAGGTCCAGGCGGCGCTTCCGGGCGACGAGACCGGGGTCTTGGCTCCGCTGCGCCACGAGATCCGTGCGGCGCGGGCCATTGCGTCGCCGATGCGGTGATTCGACTGCGGGCGGGTGGGGGCTGATCGCGGAGTTCCCCGCGCCCCTTTTGGCCCCCACCCCGCCCCTTCCCGAAACTCTCCGAGGGGTGTTGTTCGGCTGCGGATCGTGCTGGGTTGCTCGCGCAGTTCCCCGCGCCCCTGGGTATTCAGGGGCGCGGGGAACTGCGCGATCAGCCCCCACCGGGCCGCAGACGAACGACATCCGCCGGAGGCTTTCGGGAAGGGGTGGGGTGGGGATCGTTAAAACAGGGGCAACTGGCCGGGGAAGGGGGCCAGTTCGAAGCCGTCGAGCGTTCGCTGCGCCGCATCCAAGGGTGCCCGCACCTTGGATCCCGGGCAGAGTGTCAACTCCCCGCCGCCCGCCGCAGAGGCGCGCCGCGGATCATGGCGTACATACTTGCCCGCCACGACAGCCACGGCACGGCCGCAGGACGGACACGGGCGGCGGGGAGAGACACTCGGCATGCCGTTCATGCTGCCAGAGGGGTACGACACACCGCCCCCGACGGCACGGGCACGGTCAAACGGCACGCCGAGACCGGACAGCTACCGCATCACGCCGCAGGCTTGAAGGCGGAGGACAGCCCGTACTGCCACAGCTGATTCACCTGCGCCCGCTCATTGGCGTCCGGGTACGGGTTCGTACACGACGGCCCGGGCCCGCCGCCCGACATCAGCTCGCTGCACGGCCCCGAGTAGTGGTCCGGCAGACCGAGGACGTGCCCGGTCTCGTGGGCGACGACGCGGACCGAGTAGTACTCCTGGTTCTGCTGGTAGTCGAGGAAGATGTACCCGCTGCCGTGCCCGTCCGTGGACGCGTACGAGCCCTGCGGGTCACTGCCCTCGTAGTACGAGAAGTCGGCGCCGCCGGAGGACTCCTGAAGGCGGACGTTCTGCACGGACGAGTTCCAGATCTGCGCGGCCTGGGCTATCTCGCTGCGGAAGCTGGGCGCGTTGTCGGTGCTGTAGGAGACGGTGACGGAGGCCGCGAGCGGGTGGGCGGCCCGCTTCTTGGCCACGGACTTCATCACGGCGTTGTAGAACGCCTTGTTGTTGGCGGCCTCCTTGGCGGAACCGGCGTACGTCGAGCCGTGCGAAACGTACGCCGAGTATGCCGACGAAGAAGGCGCGGTGGCGGCGTTGGCGGGGATGGCCCCGAGTCCGGCGAGCGCCAGACCCAGTGCGGTGGACAGGGAGAGGACGAGGGTCCTTTGGTGTCTCATGGGGGGCTCCTGGTCGTCCGTTCATGGCGGCCCGGTGAGTTGCCGGACGCCACAGAGAGTGCGGCTGCCGGTGGGTCGCCGGGCGCCGCTTGTGGGTGCGGACCCCGGTGGGTCGCCGGGGGCCACGGTGAGTGTCGGCGACCGGAGCGCACCCCGGGATGATGACAACCGGCGATAACTCCGCGCTATCGGAAGGGATTCGGCCGTCTGGTGCGGGACATGACAATCCCTTTACCCTCGGAGCCATGGAGCTCGATGTGAGACATCTCCGCACCCTCTGCGCGATCGCGGAGACCGGCAGTCTGCACCGGGCCGCCCGGCGGCTCGGAACCAGCCAGCCCGCGCTGACCACGCAACTGCGGCGCATCGAGCACTCGTTGGGCGGCATGCTCTTCTTCCGCGAGCGCACCGGCTGCCGCCCCACCCCGCTCGGCCAGACCGTCCTCAGCCGCGCCCGCCCGCTGCTCGCGGGGATGGACGCGCTGGTCACCGAGGTACGGGCGGCCGCCGCCGGGGTCGACGGGCGGCCCCGGCTCCGGCTCGGCTCGACCGCCAGCCGGGCCATTCCGGGCTGGCTGCGGCGGCTGCGCGAGCGCCTGCCCGGCACCGAGACCCAACTCCACGTCGCCGTCTCCGCCAACGCCCTGCTCGGCCTGGTCGCGCTCGGCGAGCTCGACGTGGCCTTCGTGCACGAGGTGGAGGGATGCCCGCTGCGCGTGCCGGACGGCCTCGACCAGCGCGTACTCCTGGAGCGCGAGCCGCAGTTCATCTCGCTCTGTGCCGACCACCCGGCGGCCCGCCAGGACGTGGTGGAGCTCGCGGACCTCGCCGGGGACCGGTGGATGGTCGATCCGAGCGTGGACGGCGAATGGGACGGGCTGCGCCGGATGCTGACCGCCGCCGGGCTCAACCCCCGGGTGCTGCACGGCGATTACCTCACCGCCGCGAACCTGGTCGCCACCGGCGAGGTCGTCACCCCCTGCCAGCCGACCTCGCGCCCGCGCTCCGACATGGCGGTGCGCCCGCTGCGCGGCGACCCGCTGGGGGTGCGGCTGCTGCTCGCCACCCGGCAGGGGGCGGACGCGGAGCGGGAGGCGCTGTACGGGACGGTGCACTCGGCGCTGGAGGAGGCGTACTGGGAGGCGGCCCGGCAGTCCGCGCCCTACCGGGCATGGCTGGCCCGGCCACTGCTGCGGGCATCGGGGGCCAGGGGCCGCCAGGTGGCGTGGCAGGCGGCGCTGCTGGAACTGGAGCCCCGTTACGAAGCGGGACTCGATGGCGGACGCGATGGCGGTCTGCCCGGGCACGGTCCGGCCCGGCGGGCGCACGGCCCGGGCGCGGGCCTCGGTCCCGCGGGCGGCCGGTGACGTACTCGCCGCCGACTGCGCTTGTGGGGATCGCCCGGGTGGAGGAGTACCGGCACTCCTCCGAGTACACGGGTTCGGCAGCACTGGGGCAGCGGGCTCCCGGTGACCGAGATCCCTCCCACGTGCGACCACGGACTCGGGGGGTGGGTGGCCGGGCTCGGTGGCCGACGGGCTCAACTGTCTCGCGCACTCGGCTGGTTGTACCGGCCTCGGCGTACAGGCGCGGGAGCGCGTGACGCGGGTGCCGTGGATGTACACGGGTGATCCGGGGCGGCAGATCGCGCGCCGGCGGGAGCGGGCGTCGTGGGGCCGGGGCCGCGTCGGGGACGCAACCGGTACGACGTCGTCCGCCCCCTGCCGAGGATGACCGGATCGGATCGCTAACCTTACGTGTCCGCGCTCGTGTCCCCCGCTCACGCGGCGTGGACGTGCATCGCACCCAACTTATGCGAAAGGCCTCGCCCATGGGCATTCGGAGCTTGCTGCGCAAAGTGTTCGGACGCGGTGACGCGGACGCGTCGGGGGAGGTAGCGGCTGCGGCCCCGGAGGCGTCGTCGGCCGGGGAGTCGGCGTCGGCTGCGGCTTCCGTTGCCGTCGAGGAGTCGGCCTCGGTTTCCGCTTCGGTGGAGGAGCCGGCACCGGTTGCCGTCACGGTTCCGGCGCCCGCCGAGGAGACCGCCGTCCCGACCGTGCCCGCCCCGGCCCGGCGTGACCTCTCCCCGGCCGAGGAACTGGTCGCGGCGGCGTTCGACGCCCCGTCGCGCCCGGCGGTCCCGGCCCCGTCCCGCCCGTCGGAGGACGCCCCGGTGTCCGGCCCGACGGAAGACGCCCCGGCCGCCGTCCCGGCCGCCGAGCTGCCGCAGCCCCGGGCCGCGGAGTCGGAGCCTGAGCCCGAGCCGATGCCCGATCCGGCGCCCGTACCCAAGCCGGAGCCCGAGCCTGATCCGGTGCCGGATGCCGAGACCGTGGCCGAGGTGGTCGAGGCCGAGGCCGTGGAGCCCGAGGTTGAGGTTTCGGCCGAGGCCGTGGTGGCTGAGGCCGAGCCGGAGCCCGAGGTTGAGGTCGTGGTTTCGGCCGAGCCCGAGGTTGAGGCCGTTGTCGAGGTTCCGGCCGAGCCTGAAGTTCTGGTCGAGGCCGAGGTCGTAGTGGCTGAGGCCGAACCGGAGCCCGAGGCCGTCGTCGCCAAGGCCGCGCTCTCGCTGCCGCGCGTCAAGTCCCGTGCGCCCGGGCTCGTCGAGCACTACAAGGCCGCCGGAGCGCAGCTGCGCAAGGCGGGGCTCGTCGGGCGGCGCGCCCGGGTGTACCTCGTGCTCGACCGGTCCGGGTCGATGCGGCCGTTCTACAAGGACGGCAGCGTCCAGCACCTCGCCGAGCAGACGCTCGCGCTCGCGGCGCACCTCGACGAGGACGCGACCGTCCACACCGTCTTCTTCTCCACCGAGCTGGACGGGACCGTCGACCTCTCCCTCACCTCGTACGAGAACGTCGTCGACGAGACGCATGCCTCGCTGGGGCGTATGGGGCGGACGAGCTATCAGGTTGCCGTCGAGGCGGTCGTGGAGCACTACGAGAAGAGCCAGTACGACGGGCCCGCGCTGGTCGTCTTCCAGACTGATGGGGCGCCGGACGCGAAGGTTGCGGCTCGGCAGGCGCTGGCCGACGCTTCCGGGGCGGCGGTGTTCTGGCAGTTCGTCGCGTTCGGGGACGACGACAGCAAGGCGTTCGACTTCTTGCGGAAGCTGGATGCGCCGAATGCCGCGTTCCTGCATGCGGGGCCTGCGCCGCGGGATCTGGCGGACGCGGCGTTCTACAAGGGCGTGCTGTCGGGGTTCGCCCAGCGGGGCTGATTGCGTCGTTGTTCGGGTGCGGGTCGTGGGGGGCTTGTCGCGCAGTTCCCCGCGCCCCTAGGTAGTCGGCCGCAGCCGGAGAACTCAGCTCAGCCACCAGCATTTAGGGGCGCGGGGAACTGCGCGACAAGCCCCCACCGGGCCGCACCCGACTGACAACCGCCGGAGGCTTTCGGGAAGGGGCGGGGTGGGGGAAGCTACCCGATCAGCCCCCACCGGCCCGCGGCAAAGCGACCGTCACCGCCAACCCGCCCCCCACCAGCGGCGTCGCCGTGGCTGCGCCGCCGTGGGCCACGGCAACCGAGCGGACTATCGACAGGCCCAGGCCCGCCCCCGGCCCCAGACGGTCGCGGCCCTCCCCCCGGCGGAACGGTTCGAAGAGGTCCGCAACCGCCTCCGGCGGGACCACCGCACCCCCCGGGTTCGAGACCGTCAACTCGCCGTCGGACAGCGCCACTTCGACCTTCCCACCGTCCTCGTGGTACGTCACCGCGTTCGCCAGCAGGTTGGCTGTCAGGCGGGACAGCAGCGCCCGGTTGCCGGAGACGTACATGGCCGAAGAAACCGTCACCGTCACGCACGGATACCGCGCCGCCTCCTCCCGTACGACCTCCGCGAAGTCCACGTCCTCCCTCCGCTCAAGGCCCCGCTCGCTGCGGGCCAGCATCAGCAGGCCCTCGATGAGCGCCTCGCTGCGGCGGTTGTTGTCGAGGAGGGTCGTACGCGTACGGGCGAGGTCGGCCGGGGACGGGTCGTCGTCGAGGCCGATCTGGATCGCCGCGCGCTGGGTGGCCAGCGGGGTACGAAGCTCGTGCGACGCGTTCGCGATGAAACGGCGCTGGCTGTCGAACGCCTTCTCCAGGCGGCCCAGGAGTTGGTCGACCGTGTCGCCGAGCTCCTTGAGCTCGTCGTCCGGGCCCGCCGCGCCGATCCGCTCATGCAGCGTGTCCGCCGACACCCGCCGCGCCCGTTCCGTCATCGTGTGCACCGGCCGCAGCAGCCGCCCCGCCGTGTACCAGCCGACCACCACCGCGAGCAGCGCCACACCGAGCAGCGCCATCGACGACCACACCAGCGTCTGCTGCGAGGCCGCCTCGCTCACGTCCTGGCTGACCTGGCGCACGGTCAGCGGCGCGAGCACCGGGCCCTGGGTGCCGCGCGCCGCCGCGAACGGCTGCGCGAGCCCCACAGTCGTCGCACGCGTGGCGATCGTCTGCGCCTGCTCCTCCGTACCGGCCCGGGACAGCAGGTTCACCACGCCGAGCAGCACCGCGCCGAGCACCAGGAACACCGCGCCGAAGATCAGCGCGATCCGCGTACGGATCACAGGGCGTACCCCACGCCCTGGACGGTACGGATCAGCGCGGGCTCGCCCAGCTTGCCGCGCAGCTTGCTCAGACAGACGCGGACCGCGCCCGTGAACGGGTCCGCGTTCGCGTCCCAGGCCCGTTCGAGAAGGTCCTCCGCCGAGACCGTTCCCCCGTCCGCCTCCAGGAGGATCTGGAGGACCGCGAACTCCTTCGGGGAGAGGTCGAGCGCCTGGCCCTCGCGCGTCGCCGTGCGGCGCACCGTGTCCAGGCGCAGCCCCGCCTTCTCAAGCACCGGCGGCACCGGCCTCGCACTCCGCCGCCGCAGCGCCCGCACCCGCGACACCAGCTCCGGGAACTCGAACGGCTTGCCCAGATAGTCGTCGGCCCCCAGGTCCAGGCCCTCCACCCGGTCCTCCGTCGACGCGGACGCGGTGAGCATCAGGATGCGGGTGCGGGCCGAGGAGGCGACCAGGGTGCGGGCCACCTCGTCGCCGTGCACCCGGGGCAGGTCGCGGTCGAGGACGACCACGTCGTAGTCGTGCAGCCCCAGGTAGGCGAGTGCCGCGTCGCCGCTGTAGACGGTGTCGACGGCGAAACCGGCCCGCCGCAGCCCGGTGGCGACCAGCTCCGCGAGGACTTCCTCGTCCTCGGCGACCAGTACCCGCATGTCGTGTTCCCTCTGCCGTTCCCCGCTCACGTACCCGCCCCCTCTCCTCCCAGGATGCGTCCTTGGTACGGGAACGGGTGTTTCGCAGACCTCTCCACCCGCCGGCGCCGCTTTATGCGGGTGAGTGGATCTCCCGGGGCCCGTTAGGATTTCGACCATGGCGGCCACTGGATCCGAGAAGCAGGGGACGAAGGCGTTCTACGTCTCGACCCCCATTTACTACGTCAACGACGCTCCTCACCTGGGCCACGCCTACACGACCGTCGCAGGCGACGTGCTCACGCGCTGGCACCGTCAGCGCGGCGAGAAGGTGTGGTACCTCACCGGCACGGACGAGCACGGTCAGAAGATCATGCGCACGGCCGACGCGAACGGGGTCACCCCGCAGGAGTGGTGCGACAAGCTCGTCGAGGAGGCCTGGAAGCCCCTCTGGGAGCACCTGGAGATCGCGAACGACGACTTCATCCGTACGACGGAGAAGCGGCACACCGACCGTGTGCAGGAGTTCGTCCAGGACCTGTACGACAAGGGCGAGATCTACAAGGGCGGCTACGAGGGCCCGTACTGCGTGGGCTGCGAGGAGTACAAGCTCCCCGGCGATCTCATCGAGGCCGAGGACGGCACCAAGCTGTGCCCCGTCCACAAGAAGCCGGTGGAGATCCTCAAGGAGGAGAACTACTTCTTCAAGCTCTCCGAGTACGGCCCGAAGCTGGTCGAGTTCTACGAGGCCAACCCCGGCTTCATCCAGCCCGAGTCGGCCCGCAACGAGGTCGTGAACTTCGTCAAGCAGGGCCTTCAGGACCTGTCGATCTCGCGCTCGACCTTCGACTGGGGCGTCCCGGTCCCGTGGGACGACAAGCACGTCATCTACGTGTGGATCGACGCCCTCCTGAACTACGCCACGGCCGTCGGCTACGGCTCGGACCAGGCGAAGTTCGACGAGACCTTCCCGGCCGACGTCCACCTCATCGGTAAGGACATCCTCCGCTTCCACGCGGTGATCTGGCCCGCGATGCTGATGGCGAACGGCCTGCCGGTGCCCGGCAAGGTCGCGGCCAACGGCTGGCTGATGGTCGGCGGCGAGAAGATGTCGAAGTCGAACCTGACGGGCATCAAGCCGCAGGACCTCACCTCGCACTTCGGCGTCGACGCCTACCGCTGGTACTTCCTGCGCGCCATCGCCTTCGGCCAGGACGGCTCGTTCTCCTGGGAGGACTTCACCGCCCGGTACACCTCCGAGCTCGCCAACGACTACGGCAACCTCGCCTCGCGCGTGGCGGCCATGGTCGGCAAGTACTTCGGCGGCACCCTGCCCGAGGCCACGGCCGCGGGCGAGGCCGAGCAGGCGATCGCCGACGGCATGGCGAAGGCCGTGGCCGAGGCGGACCGCAAGATCGGCGACGAGCTGGACTTCCAGGGCGGCATCCTCGCCGTCTTCGACTTCGTGAAGCAGGTCAACGGCTACATCACGGAGCAGGAGCCGTGGAAGGTGGCCAAGGACGAGTCGGCGGAGGGCAAGGCGCGCCTCGCGACCATCCTCTACACGGCCGCCGAGGCGCTGCGCGCGGTCGCGGTCCTGCTGAACCCGGTGATGCCCGACACCTCGCAGAAGCTGTGGGACTCGCTGGGCGCCGAGGTCGCGGACCTGGGCCCGCTGGCGGACCAGCGGGTGCAGGACGCGGGCCGCTGGGGTCAGCTGCCGGTCGGCGCGACGGTGACGAAGGGCGCGGTGCTGTTCCCGCGTCTGGAGGAGAAGCCCGCGTAACCCGTAGGCGATGAGTGTGTGAAGAAAGGCCCGGAAGCGGAATTCCGGGCCTTTCGCATGTACGAAACGGTTGCGGCTTCACCCGGCCGCGCGCACGCTGCACATGAGTCGGTACGTGCTTGAGGGGGTGCACGCCGTGACACGGAGTACGGACCAGCACCAGGCGGAGGAGGACGCCCGGCGGCGCGAGGAGCTGCTGGCGAAGGTCCGCGAGGCGAACCGCCAGTCCGCCAACCGCCCGTGCGGCCCGCCGTCCCCGGACTTACCGTCCCAGGACGACGACTAGCGCGGCGGCGTGGGGCCTGGTTCTTTGTCTGCGGGCCGGTGCGCAGTTCCCCGCGCCCCTGGGTACTTAGGGGCGCGGGGAACTGCGCGCTCAGCCCACGACGGCCCGCGGACGAAGACCGGGCCTACTTCTCCCGCGCGACCGGCTTGCGCAGCTGGATGTTCAGCTCGCGCAGACGGGTCTCGTCCAGCTCGGTGGGCGCGCCCATCATCAGGTCCTGCGCGTTGCCGTTGAGCGGGAACGCGATGGTCTCGCGGATGTTGGGCTCGTCGGCGAGCAGCATCACGATGCGGTCCACGCCCGGGGCGATGCCGCCGTGCGGCGGGGCGCCGTACTGGAAGGCGCGGAGCATGCCTGCGAACTCCTTCTCCACGGTCTCGCGGCTGTAGCCCGCGATCTCGAAGGCCTTGAACATGATGTCGGGCTCGTGGTTACGGATGGCGCCGGAGGACAGCTCGATGCCGTTGCAGACGATGTCGTACTGCCAGCCGAGGATGTCCAGCGGGTCCTGGTTCTCCAGCGCCTCAAGGCCGCCCTGCGGCATCGAGAACGGGTTGTGCGAGAAGTCGATCTTGCCGGTGTCCTCGTCCTTCTCGTACATCGGGAAGTCGACGATCCAGCAGAAGCGGAAGACGCCCTCCTCGAAGTGGCCGGCGCGCTTGGCGGCCTCGACGCGGACCGCGCCCATGATCTTGGAGACCTCGTCGTACTCGCCCGCGCCGAAGAACACGGCGTGCCCGGCCTTCAGGCCCAGGCGCTCGGTGAGGACCTTGACGTTCTCCTCGGTGAGGAACTTGGCGATCGGGCCCGCGAAGGTGCCGTCCTCGCCGACGCGGATCCAGGCCAGGCCCTTGGCGCCGTGCTCCACCGCGTACTCGCCCAGGCCGTCGAAGAACTTGCGGGACTGGCCCGCGACGTCCGGCACCGGCAGCGCGCGCACGTGCTTGCCCGCGAACGCCTTGAACTCCGAGCCCTCGAACACATCGGTGATGTCGACGAGTTCGAGCTGGGCGCGCAGGTCCGGCTTGTCGTTGCCGTACTTCAGCATCGACTCGCGGAACGGGATGCGCGGGAACGGCGAGGTGACGTGGCGGCCGCCGCCGAACTCCTCGAAGAGCTCGGTCATCAGCTTCTCGACGGGCTGGAAGATGTCCTCCTGCTCGACGAAGCTCATCTCGATGTCGAGCTGGTAGAACTCGCCCGGCGAGCGGTCCGCGCGGGCGTCCTCGTCGCGGAAGCAGGGCGCGATCTGGAAGTAGCGGTCGAAGCCGGAGATCATCAGCAGCTGCTTGAACTGCTGGGGGGCCTGCGGCAGCGCGTAGAACTTGCCGGGGTTCAGACGCGAGGGGACGACGAAGTCGCGGGCGCCCTCGGGGGAGGTCGCGGCGAGGATCGGGGTCGCCATCTCGTTGAAGCCGAGCGCGGTCATCTTGTGGCGCATCGCCGAGATGACGGCGGAGCGCAGCATGATGTTGCGGTGCATGCGCTCGCGGCGCAGGTCGAGGAAGCGGTACTCCAGACGCCGCTCCTCGTTGACACCGTCGTCCGCGTTGATCGTGAACGGCAGCGGGGCGGCCGCGCCCAGCACCTCGACCTCGCCGACCTCGATCTCGATCTCGCCGGTCGGCAGCTCCGCGTTCACGTTCTCCGCGCCGCGCGAGACGACCTTGCCGTCGATGCGGACGACCGTCTCCTTGGAGAGCTTGTCCAGGACCTCGGCGGCGGGCGTGCCCGGGCGGGCGACCAACTGCGTGATGCCGTGGTGGTCGCGCAGATCGATGAAGAGGATGCCGCCCAGGTCTCGGCGATTGTGCAGCCAGCCGCTCAGCCGTACGTCGGCTCCGACGGCGGAGGCGCGGAGCTCGCCGCAGGTGTGGGACCTGTACCGATGCATTTTCTTCATCCAGTTCTTCGCGTGACAGGCGGGAAACAGTCCCTCCAGGTTACCGGCCGGGCCGTACAGCTCTCGCCGGTATAAATCCGGCTGCATAGAGTGGGGATCATGCGCACCGAGGACGTCCTGGCTGCGATCGCCACCGGGCTGTGGCGCTGGGACAACGCGTCCGGAACGGTCACGGTCGACGCCGAGGCCGCCCGCCTGCTCGGTCTGCCCGCCGAGAGGGCCGTGCTCACCGAGGCCGCCGTGCGCGCCCGCTTCCACCCGGTCGACTGGAACGAGGTCGACGGGATCGTGCACCTCGCGGTCGCCGAGGGCACCCTCGCCGAGGCCCGGATGCGGATCATGGACGAGAACGGCCGGGTGCTGCGGACCGTACGCAGCCGGTCGAAACCGCTGCTCAGGGACACTGTCGACGGCCGCAACCACGTACTCGTCGGCACCCTCCAGGAGGTCGCAGAGCCGCAGCCCGGCACCACCGCCGCGCACCCCTCCATCACCGGCGACTGGCGCCGCTCCCGGGAGGCGTTCCTCCTTGACGCGGGCCGGGCGCTGGCCGAGGCGCGGTCCACCGCCGAGGTGCTGCGGGTCGCCGCCTCGCTCTCCATGCCGGGCTTCTCTCCGGACGGGCTCGCCGTCTTCGGCGTCGCGGGCGACCGCCTGTCGATCATCGGCCACCACGGGCACAACCCGGGCGACGACGGCCCCTTCGCCGACCTCCAGCTGGACACGGACTACCCGGCGACCGACGTCGTACGCACCGGGCGGGCCATCTATCTCCCGACCCCCGAGGAGTACCGCCGCCGCTACCCGGCCACCTGGCCGCTCGCCCAGCGCTTCGACCGGCAGTCCTGGGCGTTCCTGCCGCTGATCGTGGCCGGGAAGACCATGGGCACCTGGATGGCCGCGTTCAAGCACCCGGTGGCGTTCACGCCCGACGAGCGCTCGGTCCTCACCACGGTGGCCCGGATGCTCGCCCAGGCGCTGGCCCGGGCGGGCGAGGCGGAGTCCGAGCGGGAGCTCTCCCTCGGCCTCCAGCGCTCGATGATGCCGACGCTGGGCCCCGAGATCCCGGGCATGACGGTCGCGGCGCGTTATGTGCCGACCGGCGGCGGGCTCCAGGTGGGCGGCGACTGGTACGACATGATCCCGCTGCCCAACGGCAGATTCGCGCTGGTCATCGGCGATGTGCAGGGCCATGACGTACGGGCGGCGGGCCTGATGGGCCAGCTGCGGATCGCGCTGCGGGCGTACGCGAGCGAGGGCCACCGCCCCGACGCGGTCCTCTCGCGCGCCTCCCGCTTCCTGTCCGGGATCACCGAGTCGTACGGGGAGTCCTACGGGCAGGCGGACGACCACCCGCGCTTCGCGACCTGCCTCTACATCGAGGTCGACCCGCTGACGGGCACCCTCGACATCGCCCGGGCCGGCCACCCGGACCCGGTGATCCGTACGGCCGAGGGCACGGCCCTCATACGCCAGACGGCCGGTGGCCTGCCGCTCGGCATCGAGGCGGACTCGGACTACCCGACCACCCGGCTCGTCCTGGAGCCCGGCGAGACGATGATGCTCTGCACCGACGGGCTGATCGAGACCGGCGGCCACGACATGGCCTCGGGCTGGACCCGGCTGCGCCCGGTCCTGGAGGAGGACACCGGCGACAGCCTGGAGAAGCTGGCGGACGCCCTGGTCCAGGCGGTGCACGGCCCTTCCTCGCACCACACCGTGGGCCCGCTGGCCGACCGCCGCGAGGACGACATCGCGGTGCTGCTGCTGTGCCGCAACAGCGATCTGTGCGGCTGCGGCACGGCCCCCGGCACCGGCGTGACCCCCGCCCGCCGCACCGCGCTGACCGTCGCCCAGGCCGAGCCGCACCGCATCGCGGGCGCCCGCCGCGAACTGCGCGAGCTGCTGCACGACTGGGCCGACGAGGATCAGATCGACTCGGCGGTCCTGATGGTCTCCGAGATGGTCACCAACGTCCTGGTCCACACCGACGGCGACGCGCTCCTGGTCGCCGAGGCCACCGGCGCCCCGGGCACCCGCCGGCTGCGCGTGGAGGTGGCCGACGCCAGCGACGACCTCCCCCACAAGCGCCGCCCCGGCGAGATGGCGTCCAGCGGACGCGGCCTGGTGCTGATGGAGATGCTGGCGGAGCGGTGGGGGGTGGACCCGAGGGGCGAGGGGAAGTCGATCTGGTTCGAGATCTACGAGGGGGAGGCGTCCGGGGAGCCGGGCGCTTCCGGGGGTTCGGCGGGCCCGGTCGGCCCGGGTGACCCGGTCGGCTCCTCCTCCGAGGCGTAACGCTTCCGCAGCTCGCTCAGCACCCCGAACCCAGCGGCCGCGACCGGCACGGCGAGCAGCATCCCGAGCAGCCCGGCGACGCTCGCCCCGGCCGTGATCGCGATCATCACCATCGCCGGATGCATCTGCACGGTCCGGCTCTGGATCACCGGTTGCAGGATGTGCCCCTCCAGCTGCTGTACGGCGAGGACGACCCCCACCGTCCACAGCGCGGTCCCGACCCCCCGGTCGGCGAGCGCGACCAGCACCGCGACGGCGCCGGAGACGAAGGCGCCGAGATACGGGATGTACGCGCCGACGAACACCAGCGCGCCCAGACCCACCGCGCCGGGCACCCGCAGGATGAGCAGCCCGACCGTGATGCACACCGCGTCGATGAGCGCGATGAGCGTCGTCCCCCGCATGAACCCCTCCACGGCCTCGAACGCCCGCCGCGCCATGGCCTCGACGAGGTGGCCGGTGCCGCGCGGGGCGAGCGAGTGGGCGAGGTGGACGGCCCGGTCGGAGTCCTTGAGGAAGAAGAAGGTCAGCAGCAGCGACAGCACGCCCGTCGCGACCAGCTTGCCGATGACGCTGAGCCCGGCGAGCAGCCCGGACGCGGCCGAGGCGCCGAACTTGGAGACGAGCTTCTTGGCGTTGTCGGCGAGGCTGGACACCCCGTCACCGCTCGCCACCCCGAAGTGGTCGGCCAGCCACTGCCCGGCCTGCCGCAGCGACTCGATGATCTGGTCGCCGGAGTCGAGGAGCGCGGTGACGACGATGTACCCGGTGCCGCCGACGACCGCGATGAGCGCGACGCAGGTGAGCCCGGCCGCGAGCGAGCGCCGCAGCCGGAATCTCAGCAGCCACCGGAACACCGGCCCGAGCAGCGCGGTGCCGAGCAGCGCGAGCAGCACGGGGGTGACGGCGGTCTTGAAGACCACGCAGAGCCAGACGCCGACGGCGGCGACGCCCGTGACGAGCAGGATGACGACACACCAGGCGGCGGTCCGCCGCGCGGCGTCGGGCAGCAGTGGCTTACGCGTCGTCTCCACGGCCTCAGCGCACCACGCCGGGTGCCGCGCCGCCCGCCGTGGGCGTCCGCCCGGGTGGGTCAGTCGACCGAGGCCGAACGGGGCTCGACGCTCTCGTCAGCGAGCCGTGCTCCACCCGAAGCCACTATGAGGGAGCGCCTGCGGCGCAGCCGGAAGGCGAGTGGCGTTCGACGTGCTGCTCCTCGTGGAGGTCGACACGGGCGACCCACCGCGCCGCCGGTCATGATGATCGGCCCCTCGGCGCCGAACGGGCCGCCGGTACCGATCGATATCGCGGCCGACAAGGGCTTCAGCACCGCGACCCGGGGCTGCACACGGCTGCCGCCGACGAGGATCGACTCGATGGCCTCGGGCATCCCGTGGCCGCGTATCTTCTCCGAGCCGAAGCGGGCCATCACCCCGATGACCAGGCCGCCGACGACCGGCATGACCAGGAGCAGCCAGGGGTGCGCGGTGCCGTGCGGCGCGGTCGTCCCGAAGGCGAACCGGCCGTAGAAGCAGAGGTTGGTGAAGAGCGCGATCAGCTTGAGGAGCGCGACGGCGACCAGCGCGGACGCGGCGCCGACGGGGATCGCCAGCGCGGTGATGGCGACGACGCGTGGCGGGACATGGAAGTCCCCGAGATGCGCGACACGCGAGGGCGGCATGGGAAGTCTCCGTAACTGAGCGGGAGTTGGCAGTGTTAGCCGCCATGGCGTCGCCGGGCGGGGGTCGCCGCCGGGCGACGCTGCCCGTCAGTCGAAGCGCGGCCGGACGGGGGATGCGTATCGTGCGACCGAGGCCCCGAATCTACCATTGCAGTGTGCAATAGTCACAGGAAAGGCATGACTGTCTCATGGCGCAAGACAAGGCCGCCCCGGCTCCCGACCACGACGGGCTCGACGACGGGCTCGGTCGCGAGGCCGAGGACGTCACCGTCGCCGTGATGGCAGCGTCCCGGCTCCTGGTCGCCGTCTCGGCCCGCGCGCTCGCGTCGTTCGACGACTCCATGACGCTGCCGCAGCTGCGCGCGCTCGTGGTCCTGGACAGCTGCGAACCGCTCAAACTGGCCGCCATGGCCGGTACGTTGGGGGTCAATCCGTCCACCGCCATGCGCATGGTCGACCGCCTGGAGACGGGCGGCCTGGTGGACCGCAGGACCAACCCCGCCAACCGCCGCGAGGTCGTCCTGCGCCTCACCGAGGCCGGGCACGCACTGGTCGACCGCGTGATGGCGCACCGCCGGGCCGAGATCAGCGAGCTGGTCGCGAAGCTGCCGCCGGAGTCTCGGGCAGCGCTGGTCCCCGCGTTGCGCGCGCTGACGCAGGCGGCGGGGGAGCTGGCGGTGGACCCGTTCGACGAGGTGCGGCGGATAGGGGGCCTGGTGGAGGACCCGCTGCAGCCGGGCGCGTAAGCGATTGAGGGCTCTATTGCCCTCTGCAATACTTGAAACAAGCAAGCGTACGGTCCGGGAACGGAAGGCTTCACACGGTGGCTCACACGGTGAAGGTGAAGGAAGACCAGGCGGCCCGAGTGATGACCGACCTCAGCGCGGAGCTCGCGGCCGCGTCCCTGCACGCGACCGGTGCGCTCTGGCGGCTCACCGAGCCCGGGCGCGGCCTGGACGCCAACCTGCTGCGGCTGCCGCCCGGCCACACCATCGACGAGCACACGGACGCCCGGCTGGACGTCCTGCTGATCGTCCTGGAGGGCGGCGGGCACCTCCGTACGGACGCGGGCACCCAGGAGCTGCGCCCGCTGGCGGCGGTCTGGCTCCCCCGGGGTTCCCGCCGCGCCCTGTCGGCGGGGCTCGACGGCATGAGCTACCTCTCGGCCCACCCGCGCCGGCCGGGCCTGACGATCGCCCCTGCGCTTACGGAGGGCGGCGATCCGGCGTGCCTGCTGGCCCAGGTGTGCCCCGCGTGCGACCGGGTCGCGGGGGAACGGGGGGCGCGGTTCTGCTGGAACTGCGGGTCGTCGCTGACGGATTGAGGAACCCCACCCCGCCCCTTCCCGAAAGCCCTTGGCGGGCGGCCGGGTTCGTCGCCTGCGAGCCGATGGGGGTTGCTCGCACAGTTCCCCGCGCCCCTTGATGGGCCCTTCGGGCCCTCCTTCAGGGGCGCGGGGAACTGCGCGACCAGCCCAGCACGGTCCGCAGACGAAGAACGGGGCCAGGGGCGCAGCCCCGCTGCCCACCCACCCCAGCGGGGTGCAGGGGTCGCAGGCTCCGCCAGGGGTTCAGGGGGCGGAGCCCCCGAGGGGGTGCAGGGGCGCAGCCCCGCAAAGGGGTCCGGGGGCGTAGCCCCCGGGAAAGCGCCTCCGCCCCCACCCACCCCCGGAGGGTTTAGGGAAGGGGCGGGGAGGGGCCTACATGCCGTGGACCGCCGGGATCGTGCCCAAGCGCCCCTTCTGGAAGTCGTCGAACGCCTGCTGGAGCTCCTCGCGAGTGTTCATCACGAACGGCCCGTAATGCGCCATCGGCTCACGGATCGGGCGACCGCCGAGCAGCACGATCTCCAGGTCCGGCGTATGCCCGTCCTGCTTCTCGTCCGCCCGCACCGTCAGCGACCCACCGTCGCCGAACACGGCCGTCTGCCCCATGTGCACCGGCCGACGCCCAGCGCCCACCGAGCCCCGACCGGCCAGCACATACGCAAGCCCGTTGAAGTCCGACCGCCAGGGAAGAGTCACCTCCGCGCCCGGCCGGATCGTCGCGTGGATCATCGTGATCGGGGTGTGCGTGATACCCGGGCCCTCGTGCCCGTCCAGCTCACCCGCGATCACACGGAGCAGCGCACCCCCGTCCGGCGACGTGAGCAGCTGCACCTGGCCGCCCCGGATGTCCTGGTACCGCGGGTCCATCATCTTGTCGGCGGCGGGGAGGTTCACCCACAGCTGGAGGCCGTGGAAGAGCCCACCCGAGGTCACCAGGGACTCCGGCGGCGCCTCGATGTGCAGCAGGCCGGAACCCGCCGTCATCCACTGCGTATCGCCGTTCATGATCGTGCCGCCGCCACCGTTGCTGTCCTGGTGGACGAAGGTCCCGTCGATCAGGTACGTCACGGTCTCGAAGCCGCGGTGCGGGTGCCACGGGGTGCCCTTGGGCTCGCCCGGCGCGTACTCCACCTCGCCCATCTGGTCCATCATGATGAACGGGTCGAGGTACTGGTAGTTGATCCCGGCGAACGCGCGCCGCACCGGGAATCCCTCCCCCTCGAAGCCGCCCGGCGCCGTGGTCACGGCGAGCACGGGACGCGGCACCGCACCCTGGGGCGCGACCACGCGCGGCAGGGTCAACGGGTTCTCGACGGTCACAGCAGGCATGGGACGGCCCTCCTCGCGGGATGCTCAGCATCCAAAGTAGTTGAATGGTGAACAGTCGGCAAGGTGCGACGATTCCCGAGAGGACTACAGGGGGCTTCCGGGGGCACCCACCCCCGTAAAAGTCGGCTGAAAAAACCTCAGCCGTACACAGGACTCAGCCGTACATCCGCCGCATCGCGAAGTCCACCATCTGCTCGACCGCCTTCGCGTCGAAGACCATCCGGTGGTCGCCCTCCATGTCGAGGACGAAGCCGTACCCCGTGGGGAGCAGGTCGATGACCTCGGCCCCGGTGATCACGAAGTACTTGGACTCCTTGCCCGCGTACCGCCGCAGTTCCTTCAGCGACGTGAACATGGGGATGACCGGCTGCTGCGTGTTGTGCAGCGCCAGGAATCCGGGGTTGTCGCCGCGCGGGCAGTAGACCTTCGAGCCCGCGAAGATCTGCTGGAAGTCCTCGGCCGACAGCGAGCCCGTGGTGAACGCCCGCACCGCGTCCGCGAGCGACGGCGGCGACGGCTCGGGGTACAGCGGCTGCTCCCCGTAGGAAGGCTGCTGCGGCTGGGCGTACTGCGCTTGAGCACCCTGGTTCTGGTCGTAGCCGTACATGGGCGCAAGAGTAGTGCGCCACATATGTGCCCAGAGGGGTTGCGTCTTATTACCGACGGGTAGCATCATCGTAGCTACTTGCTGGTAGAGATGTAACCGATCCTGCTTACGGAGCCGTCGCCATGGGGCACTACAAGTCGAATCTCCGAGACATCGAGTTCAACCTCTTCGAGGTCCTCGGCCGCGACAAGCTGTACGGCACCGGCCCGTTCGCCGAGATGGACGTCGACACCGCCAAGTCCATCCTGGACGAGATCGCGCGCCTGGCCGAGAACGAGCTGGCCGACTCCTTCGCCGACGCGGACCGCAACCCGCCGGTGTTCGACCCGGAGACCAACACCGCGCCGGTCCCGGAGTCCTTCAAGAGCTCCTTCAAGGCGTTCATGGACTCCGAGTACTGGCGCCTGGGCCTCCCGGAGGAGATCGGCGGCACCGTCTCGCCGCGCTCCCTGATCTGGGCGTACGCGGAGCTGCTGCTCGGCGCCAACCCGGCGATCTGGATGTACTCGTCGGGCCCGGCCTTCGCCGGCATCCTGCACGACGAGGGCAACGAGGCGCAGAAGAAGATCGCGCAGATCGCCGTCGAGAAGCAGTGGGGCTCGACGATGGTCCTGACCGAGCCCGACGCGGGCTCGGACGTCGGCGCCGGCCGCACCAAGGCCATCCAGCAGGAGGACGGCTCCTGGCACATCGAGGGCGTGAAGCGCTTCATCACGTCCGGCGAGCACGACATGTCGGAGAACATCCTCCACTACGTGCTGGCGCGCCCCGAGGGCCACGGCCCCGGCACCAAGGGCCTCTCCCTCTTCCTGGTCCCGAAGTTCCACTTCGACTGGGAGACCGGCGAGCTGGGCGAGCGCAACGGCGTGTACGCGACGAACGTCGAGCACAAGATGGGCCTCAAGGCCTCCAACACGTGCGAGATGACGTTCGGCGACCAGCACCCCGCCAAGGGCTGGCTGATCGGCGACAAGCACGACGGCATCCGCCAGATGTTCATGATCATCGAGTTCGCCCGCATGATGGTCGGCACGAAGGCCATCGCGACGCTGTCGACGGGTTACCTCAACGCCCTTGAGTACGCCAAGGAGCGCGTCCAGGGCAGCGACCTCTCGCAGTTCATGGACAAGACCGCGCCGAAGGTGACGATCACCCACCACCCGGACGTGCGCCGCTCGCTGATGACGCAGAAGGCGTACGCCGAGGGCATGCGCTCGCTCGTCCTCTACACGGCCGCCGTCCAGGACGCGATCCAGGTCAAGGAGGCCGCGGGCGAGGACGCCAAGGCGCTCGTCGGCCTCAACGACCTGCTCCTGCCGATCGTGAAGGGCTACGGCTCGGAGAAGTCGTACGAGAAGCTCTCCGCCGAGTCGCTGCAGACCTTCGGCGGCTCCGGGTACCTCCAGGAGTACCCGATCGAGCAGTACATCCGCGACGCCAAGATCGACACGCTCTACGAGGGCACCACGGCGATCCAGGGCCAGGACTTCTTCTTCCGGAAGATCGTCCGCGACCAGGGCGCCTCGCTCAACCTCCTCTCCGAGGAGATCAAGAAGTTCCTCGCCGAGCAGTCGGGCCACGAGGAGCTGGGCGGCGCGCTCGACTCGCTGGCCAAGGCCGCGGTGGACCTGGAGGCGATCGTCGGCGCGATGATCACCGACCTCACCGCCACGGGCGAGGACGTCAAGAACATCTACAAGGTGGGCCTCAACACCACCCGCCTGCTGATGGCCTCGGGCGACGTCGTCGTCGGCTACCTGCTGCTCAAGAGCGCGGCGGTCGCGGCCGAGAAGCTTCCGTCGGCCTCCGCGAAGGACGTCCCGTTCTACACGGGCAAGATCGCGGCCGCGAAGTTCTTCGCCGCGAACGTGCTGCCGGGTGTCGGCGCGGCGCGTGCGCTGGCCGAGACGGTCGACCTGTCGCTGATGGAGCTGGACGAGTCGGCGTTCTAGGGTCTGTCCGGTGGGTCTGGCCGCCTTCGGCGCGGGATGACTTTTCGGTGCTGGTGAGCGGGGGTCTGGTGCGTGCAGCTGCAAGGCGGAGGAGGGCGGCGACGCGATGGGGGTGCCCCCTGTTCGAGCGGAGCCGAGAACTTGGGGGAGTCGGCAACCGACGACAACGCGGCAGATGTGCGTGCCAGACCCCCGCGTCCCAGGCAAGATCCACCGGGCAGGCCCTAGGCGCTTCCCCTCGACGCGGATCGCCCGACCGGCCAGGGGGATGGTGAGATCCCCCTGGCCCGTCTCCTCACCACCGCGGCCCGCGGCGGGGCCACCTTCCAGGCCCGGCCGCGGGCCGCGGTCTTGTGCTGTGCTTCGGCGGGCTGCGGTTTTGTCCTACGAACCGCCCGGTTTCCGGCACCCGGTCCGGTCTCCGGAACACATACTTATGCTGGGCTCCATGAGCACACCCTCCCGCTTCGACCGCGGCCACACCGACGACCTGATGTCCTTCCTCGCGGCGAGCCCGTCGCCGTACCACGCGGTGGCGAACGCGGCCACGCGCCTTGAGAAGGCCGGCTTCCAGCAGGTGCGGGAGACGGACGCGTGGGACGCGTCTACGGGTGGCAAGTACGTGGTGCGCGGGGGCGCGATCATCGCCTGGTACGTGCCGGAGGGCGCGGCGGCGCACACCCCGTTCCGTATCGTCGGCGCGCACACCGACTCGCCGAACCTGCGGGTCAAGCCGCTGCCGGACTCGGGCGCGCACGGCTGGCGCCAGATCGCGGTGGAGGTCTACGGCGGGACGCTCCTGAACACCTGGCTCGACCGCGACCTGGGCCTGGCGGGCCGCCTGACCCTGCGCGACGGTACGCACCGCCTGGTGAACGTGGACCGCGCGCTGCTGCGCGTCCCGCAGCTGGCGATCCACCTGGACCGCTCGGCCAACGACGGCCTGAAGCTGGACCGCCAGAAGCACCTCCAGCCGATCTGGGGCCTGGGCGATGTGGAGGAGGGGGACCTCATCCGCTTCCTGGAGCAGGAGGAGGGGCTGGCCGAGGGCGAGGTCACCGGGTGGGACCTGATGGTGCACTCCATCGAGCCGCCGTCGTATCTGGGCCGCGACCAGGAGCTCGTGGCGGGCCCGCGGATGGACAACCTGATCTCGGTGCACGCGGGGACGGCGGCGCTGGCGGCGGCGTCCGCCGGGGAGTTGGAGTACATCCCGGTCCTGGCTGCCTTCGACCACGAGGAGAACGGCTCGCAGGCCGACACCGGTGCGGACGGGCCGCTGCTCGGTACGGTCCTGGAGCGCTCGGTCTTCGCGCGCGGCGGTACGTACGAGGACAAGGCGCGGGCGTTCGCGGGCACGGTCTGCCTGTCCTCGGACACCGGCCACGCGATCCACCCCAACTACGCGGAGCGCCACGACCCGACGCACCACCCGCGCGCCAACGGCGGGCCGATCCTGAAGGTGAACGTCAACCAGCGTTACGCGACGGACGGTTCGGGCCGGGCCGTCTTCGCGGCGGCGTGCGAGCGGGCCGGGGTCCCCTGGCAGCACTTCGTCTCCAACAACGCGATGCCGTGCGGCACGACGATCGGCCCCATCACCGCGGCCCGCCACGGCATCCAGACGGTCGACATCGGCGTCGCGATCCTGTCGATGCACAGCGCGCGGGAACTGTGCGGCGCGGACGACCCGTACCTGCTGGCCAACGCGCTGGTGGCGTTCCTGGAGGGCTGACCCCCCACCCCGCCCCTTCCCGAAAGCCTCCGGCGGATGTCGTTCGTCTGGCCGCCGGTGGGGGCTTGTCGCGCAGTTCCCCGCGCCCCTAGGTACAACCCAGCACGATCCGCAGACGAAGAACCCGGCCGCCCGCCCAGGCCACGCGGCGGAGCCGCAAAATGTCACAGCCGGGAAGGGGCGGGGTGGGGGAATCAGCCGTCCAGGCCCGCCAGGACCAGCGGGAGGCGGGCAACGCCCGTTGGGGTCAGGCGCACCGGGACGCCCCAGTCCTGTTGGTGGACGTGGCACGCCGGGTACTCGTTCGACGGGTCGTCGTCGCACGACGCCGCCATCGCCGAGACGTGCAGGACACCCTCCGGCACCGACGGGTTCAGGGACAGCTCGCGGGAGAGGTCCGAGCCCGCGCCCTCCCCGGACAGCAACAGTTCCGGCGGCGTCGACGACACCAGCAGCCTCGTCGACGGCCCGTACCGCGTGTCCAGCTTCTGGCCCGTCGGGGCCTGGAAGACCACGTCCAACTGGAGCCGCCCGGGCGCGACTTCCGTCGCCGCCCGCTGCGTGCGGTGCGCCACCGCGTCCACCCGTACCGCCGACTCCGGCAGACGAAGACGGGTCAGCCGGTGCCGAGCCGATTCGACCACCACGATGTCGTCCCCGACGAGCACCGCGTCGCTGGGCTCACGCAAGTCCGTGGCCAGCGTGGTCACTTCGCCCGACGCGGGGTCGTAACGGCGCAGCGCGTGGTTGTACGTGTCGGACAGCGCCACCGAGCCGTCCGGAAGCGCCGTGACGCCGAGCGGATGCTGGAGCAGGGCCTGCCCGGACGCACCGTCGCGGTGACCGAAGTCGAACAACCCCGTCCCGACCGCCGTACGCACCACGTACGACGAACCCTCGCGCTCCACGTACCGCAGCGCCGAGTTCTCCGAGTCCGCGACCCACAGGCGGTCCTCCGTCGCCGCCAGCCCCGACGGCTGCGCGAACCACGCCTCGTGGGCCGGTCCGTCGACCAGGCCCTCCTGCGTCGTCCCCGCCGCGACCTCGACCGTGCCCGTCGACGGGTCATACGTCCACAGCTGGTGCACACCGGCCATGGCGATCCACACCTTGCCCTGCCACCAGGCGACGTCCCACGGCGAGGAGAGGTCGACGTCCAGGGCCGGCCCGGACGTGGGCGAGCCCTGCCACCACTGCTTGCCGGTACCCGCGACCCGCTCCACCGCACCGCTCGCCGGGTCGAACACCCGCAGCGCGTGGTTGACCGTGTCCGCGACGATCACCCGCCCTCCCCCAGTGCCGAAAGCCTGGGAGGTGCCCCCAGGCAGCACCGCGAGCCCCTGCGGCTCCTTGAAGTCGCCGTCGCCGACACGCCGTACGACCGTCTCGCCGTCCGGCTCCAGCTCGACCAGCTGGTGCCGGGTCGAGTCCGAGACCAGGAAGTTCCCGCTGCCCGGCAGCACGACCGCCTTGCCCGGGAAGCGCAGATCGGTCGCGACCGGCTCCGGCGGCACATACGGCCCGTCCCCGCGCCGCAGCGTCCCCTTCGCCGCGTGCTCGGCCTCCAGCTCCTCCACCAGCTTCGCGATGGCGTGAGCATGCCCCTCGCCCGCGTGCTGGCCGACGATGTACCCCTCGGGGTCGATCACGACGAGCGTGGGCCAGGCCCGTACCGCGTACTGCTTCCAGGTCGCGAGCTCCGGGTCGTCCAGGACCGGGTGGTGCACCTGGTAGCGCTCGACGGCGTCGACGACGGCCTGGTGGTCGGCCTCGTGCACGAACTTCGGCGAGTGCACGCCGATGATCACCACGGTGTCCCGGTGCTTCTCCTCCAGCTCCCGCAGCTCGTCCAGGACGTGCAGACAGTTGATGCAGCAGAACGTCCAGAAGTCCAGGATGACGATCCTGCCCCGCAGGTCGGCGAGGGTGTACTGCTGATCACCGGTGTTCAGCCAGCCGCCCTTGCCGATGAGCTCGGGGGCCCGAACGCGTGCACGTGTAGCCATACCCCCATCCAACAGCAAAAGCGTGGGTACGCATTCCGCCATGAAATATCTGGTGCGCGACAGGATCTTCGCGATCGGGGACGACTACTGGATCGAGACCGAGGACGGCCGCCAGGCGTTCCTGGTCGACGGCAAGGCTTTGCGGCTGCGGGACACGCTGGAGCTGAAGGATCCGACCGGGCGGGTGCTGATCACCCTGCGGAAGAAGATGTTCAGCATCCGGGACGCGATGACGATCGAGCGCGACGAACGCCCGCTCGCCGCGATCCGCCGCAAGCGCCTCTCCCTGCTGCGCAACCACTACCGCGTCCAGCTGGTCGAGGGCACCGAACTCGACGTCTCGGGCAAGATCCTGGACCGCGAGTTCGCCGTGGAGTACGACGGTGAGCTCCTCGCCCATGTCTCGCGCCGCTGGTTCCGGGTGCGCGAGACGTACGCGGTGAACATCGTCCGCGAGGACGCCGACGCGGCGCTGCTGATCGCGGTGGTGGTGTGCGTGATCAGGATGGACGAGCGGGAGCGGGAGCGCGATCACGAGGAGGAGTGAGCCATTCCCCTCGAAGCCCTCGCCCCGCGCCCCGGAAGAGCCCGTCACCCCAAGCGTCGGTCCTTCAGTGCCGGGAACTGCTCCCTCGTCGTCGCGACCCGCGACATGTCCAGGTCCACCGTCAGGACCTCCTCGCCCTCGCCCGCCTCCGCCAGGACCTCGCCCCAGGGGTCGACGACCACGCTGTGGCCCGCCTGCTCGACGCCCGCGTGGGTGCCGCCGGTGCCGCAGGCCAGGACGTACGCCTGGTTCTCGACCGCGCGGGCGCGCGCGAGCAGCGTCCAGTGGGCCAGGCGCTTGGCGGGCCAGCCCGCCGGGATCACGAAGGTCTGGGCGCCCGCGTCGACCAGGCCGCGGAAGAGTTCCGGGAAGCGCAGGTCGTAGCAGGTGGCGAGGCCCGCCACGGTCTCCGGGAGCGCCACGGTGGCCAGTTCGGTGCCCGCGCTCATCAGCAGCGCCTCGCCCTGGTCGAAGCCGAAGCGGTGGATCTTGCGGTACGTGGCCGCGAGCTCGCCCTCGGGCGTGAACACCAGGGAGGTGTTGTAGAGGCCGCCGTCCGCCGCGCGCTCGGGCACGGACCCGGCGTGCAGCCAGACTCCCGCGTCCCGCGCGGCCTTTGACATGGCCGAAAACGTCGGTCCGTCAGAAACCGATTCCGCCTCGGACTCGAAGCTCTCGTACGCGAACGCGCCGACCGTCCACAGCTCCGGGAGCACCACGAGGTCGCTGCCCCGCTGCTCCCGTACCAGCGAAGCCGCCCGCTGCCTGCGGGAATCGACCGGTTCCTGGGGGTCTACACCGAATTGGATGAGAGAGGCGCGCACACTACCACCGTCCTGGCATTCGAGTCGTCAACACGGGCCTACGATCGTCACACGAAAGCACTGCCGGGGTGCCTTTCGGCAGCGTAACTTAACTGCCACAGCGCCCAGCCCGCGTACGTACAGAACCGCCGAGGGGTCCCGTGACCGTCCATCCCAGCCTCCAGACCTACGCCGACGCCTGGACCCACTCCATCGAGGCGATAACCGAGCTGGTGCTGCCGCTCGTCGAGGGAGAGTGGAACCGCGCCACGCCGTGCCCGTCGTGGTCGGTGCGCGACATCGTGTCGCACATCATCGGGATGGAGTGCGAGCAGCTCGGCGACCCACGGCCGATCCATACGCTGCCGCGCGATCTCTACCACGTACAGAGTGAGTTCGCGCGCTACATGGAGATGCAGGTCGATGTGCGCAGACACCACACCGCGCCGGAGATGACCTCGGAGCTGGAGTACACGGTCATCCGCCGGGCGCGGCAGCTGCGCGAAGAGAAGCGGGCGCCCGACACCATGGTCCGCGCACCGCTCGGCGCCGAGCAGACCCTGGAACTGGCCCTGCGGATGCGGGCGTTCGACGTGTGGGTGCACGAGCAGGACCTGCGCACGGCGCTCGGCAGGCCGGGCAACCTGGACTCGCCGGGCGCGTACGTGGCCCGCGACATCCTGCTGCACACGCTGCCGAAGGTGGTCGCCAAGGACGCGGGCGCCCCGCCGAGCTCGGCGGTCGTCTTCGACGTCCACGGGCCGGTCGAGTTCCTGCGGACGGTACGGGTCGACGCCGAGGGGCACGGCACGATCGACGGCGCGCCTTCGCTCGGGCCGCTGGCGACGCTCTCGATGGACTGGGAGACGTTCATGCGGCTCGCCTGCGGCCGGGTGCGCCCGCACGCGGTCGTGGACCGGGTGAAGACCGAGGGCGACCAGGAGCTGGCGCAGGCGATCCTGCGGCACTTCGCGGTGACGCCGTAGGACCTGTCCGGGTGCTCACACCGTGACGTGGACCGCCTCCACCCGGCTCGCCACCAGGTGGTCGCGTTCGCGGTGGGCCGCGCGGGAGCGCAGGCGCAGGATCTGTACGACGCCGAGCGCTTCGAGCACGAACACCGAGGAGAAGGCGATCCGGTAGTTGTCGCCGGTCGCGTCCAGCAGGACGCCGACGGCGAGCAGGGTCGTCATCGACGCGACGAAGCCGCCCATGTTGGTGATGCCGGACGCGGTGCCCTGGCGCTCGGGCGGGTTGGCGGGCCGGGAGAAGTCGAACCCGATCATCGAGGCGGGCCCGCAGGCGCCGAGCACCACGCAGAGCGTGATGAGCAGCCACATCGGCGTGTGCGGCGCGGGATACGCGACGACGGCCCCCCACAGCGCGGCCGTCGCCCCGACCGTCCCGAGGGCGAGCGGCAGCCGGGCCTCGTGGTGGCGCGCGATGAGCTGCCCGTACACCAGGCCGACGACCATGTTGGAGAGCACGACGAGCGTAAGGAGCTCACCGGCCGTGCCCCGGGAGAGACCCTGCGCCTCGACGAGGAACGGCATCCCCCACAGCAGCAGGAACACCATCGCCGGGAATTGCGTGGTGAAGTGCACCCACATCCCCAGGCGCGTCCCCGGCTCGCGCCAGGACGCGGCGATCTGACGGCGCACGTACGCGCCCCCGGCGTGCGCGGCGGGCGCGGGCTCATGGCCCTCGGGGTGGTCCTTGAGGAAGAGCAGCAGCAGGACGAGCACGACGACGCCGGCCAGCGAGCTGCCCGCGAACGTCTGGGTCCAGCCGAGGCCGTGCAGGGAGCGGGCGATGACGATGGTGGAGACGAGGTTGCCCGCCATCCCGAACAGCGCCGCGACCTGCGCGATCAGCGGCCCGCGCCGGGCCGGGAACCAGCGCGAGCCCAGCCGCAGCACGCTGATGAACGTCATCGCGTCGCCGCAGCCGAGCAGCGCGCGGGAGGCGAGGGCGGTGCCGTACGAGGGCGAGAGCGCGAAGCCGAGCTGGCCGAGGGTGAACAGCACGACGCCGAGGGTCAGCACCTTCTTGGTGCCGAGCCGGTCGACCATGAGGCCGACGGGTATCTGCATGCCGGCGTAGACCAGCAGCTGGAGTATGGAGAAGGTGGAGAGCGCGGAGGCGTTGACGTGGAAGCGGTCGGCGGCGTCGAGCCCGGCCACACCCAGGCTGGTGCGGAAGATGACGGCGACGAAGTAGACGGCGACGCCGATGCCCCAGACGAGGAGGGCCCGGCGGCCGCCGAGGGGAGCGGGTTCGCCGGGGCGCGGGCTCGGATCGCGGGGGCGTGCGGGGCCGCTGCCTTCGGGCCCGCTCATCGGGCTTCGCCCCGGACCAGGACCTTGACCCAGCTCAGGTGCTGGCGCACGCAGTGCGCGGCGCGCTCGGCGTCCCCGGCGCGGATGGCCTCCAGCATCTCCTCGTGCTCGACGATGTTCTTGGCGATCCGGTCGGGCTGGGCGTGCATCACGGCGACGCCCATCCGCAGCTGCCGGTCGCGCATCTGGTCGTAGAGCCGCGACAGGATGTCGTTCCCGGCGTTGCGCACGATCTCGGCGTGGAAGCAGCGGTCGGTGACGGCGACGGCGGCGAGGTCCCCGGACGCGGCGTTCGCCTTCTGCTCCGCCAGGAGCTCTTCGAGCCGCGTGATCAGCCGCTCGGGCGCGGGCACCGCCTTGCGTACGGCGAACTCCTCGACCAGGAGCCGGGTCTCGACCACGTCGGCGGTCTCCTGCGCGGAGACGGCGAGGACGAGCGCGCCCTTCTTGGGGTAGAGCCGGATCAGCCCTTCCACTTCGAGCTTGAGCAGCGCTTCCCGTACGGGCGTGCGCGAAACCCCGACGGCCTCGGCCAGCTCCCCCTCGGTGAGCAGCGTGCCGCCCTCGTAACGCCGGTCGAGTACGGCCTGCTTGACGTGCATGTACACGCGGTCGGCGGCGGGGGGCTGCTTGACGGACAGCTGCTTCACGGAAGGGGGCGCGGCGGGCATGCGCACAGGATAGATACAACGGGTGTACGTGAGAAAGGGGCGTCCGGATCACGGGACGGACGCCCCCTGCAGTGGATTCGCTCAGGTAGTGGATTCGCTCACGCCGTGGCGGCGACTCGGCTCAGGCCGTGGTGCTCTGGCCGGAGGCCTTCTCCAGCGCCCCCAGCACCCACCCCACGTTCTTCTTCTCCGTGACGACGAGCACCGGCGTCTCGCCGTCCCGGCACTCCACGACCAGCGTCTCGGCCGGGTAGTCGCCGCCGCCGGGGTCGGTCCAGTACGGGCGCCGGACGCGCTGCGGGACGAGGGTGCGCGGCACGGTCGTCCGGGCGAACGCGCCGGTCGGGTCGGGGGTGGTCGCGAACAGGCCCGGGCCGGTCACGAGATAGCCACCGCCGTTGCCCGCGCTGTAGGGCACCTCCCCGAGGACGGCGCCGGGGAAGATCTCCTCGCCGGTCCCGGGAGCGACCGGCTCGACCTCGATGGTGTCGTCCTCGGTCCCCCGTCGCGCGAGCACGAAGCCGGTGAGCAGGCACCCGGCCAGGCCGACGCCGACGGCCCCGGCGGTGCCGAGCAGGGCGTCCTGGACGCTGTCGGCCAGCAGGGCCAGACCGACGGCGACCCCGGCGGCGCCGAACGCGGTCAGCGTCGGCAGTGCGACCTGCCAGGGGTTGGCCTTGCGCGAGGAGCCCGAGCGCAGGGCCCACCAGTACGCGGACCACAGGAACCCCGTGCTGAAGACGCCGAGGCCGAGGCCCCAGGCGGCGAACGCGCGCCAGTTGCCGGTCGGTTCGGCGTAGGCGGACTGCCAGCCGTCCGCGAAGTGGACGGCCCGGATCTGGCCGCGCCAGTACCGGACATGGACCTGGCCAGGGGTCACGCTCCCGGCGCGCCCCTCAAGGCGGGCCCGGTCGGTCGTCCCGTCGGCCAGCTTCACGTACATCCAGTACGACGGCGTCTTGCGCCGTGCGTCCCGGGTGTGGTCGACGTGCGCGGGCACGGAGCGCAGACAGTCCTCGTCGGACGGGGGCGCGGACCGGGACTGGGCCTGCGACTGTGCGGGGCAGTCGACGGCGGCCCGGAAGTCGCGCTCCGATTCGAGCGCGCGCGGCATGTTCACCAGGAGCAGCCAGGCCGCGATGAGTGCGAAGGCGACGCCGAGCGTCGCGGAGTAGATGAGCCCGCCGCGGTTGCGCGAGCGCGATGAACCGTCCGTTGTACGGGACGGCTTGTCCTGTTTCGGTACCACGCAGTCATTCTGCGCCTACAGATCAAGCCGGAGCGACAAGATCGCGTCAAGATCCGAGGTGACCGCGATTGCCCTCGAAAACAGCCGCGGCCCCCGGCGCGCCGTTCAACGGCCGGGGGCGCGACTGCGTCAACTGCCGGGCTGCTACGCCCAGGTGATGAGCCGCTTCGGCTGCTCCAGGATCGCGGCGACATCCGCCAGGACCTTGGAGCCGAGCTCGCCGTCGACCAGGCGGTGGTCGAACGACAGCGCCAGGGTGGTGACCTGACGCGGCTTCACCTTGCCCTTGTGGACCCACGGCTGGAGCTTGATCGCGCCGACCGCCAGGATCGCCGACTCGCCGGGGTTGAGGATCGGCGTGCCGGTGTCGACGCCGAAGACGCCGACGTTGGTGATCGTGACCGTACCGTTCTGCATCGCGGCGGGCGACGTCTTGCCCTCGCGAGCGGTGGACACCAAGTCACCGAGCGCGGCCGCGAGTTGCGGCAGCGTCTTGTCGTGGGCGTCCTTGATGTTCGGGACGATCAGACCGCGCGGGGTGGCGGCCGCGATGCCGAGGTTCACATAGTGCTTGAGGACGATCTCCTGCGCCGCCTCGTCCCACGACGCGTTGACGTCGGGGTTGCGCTTGATGGCGACCAGCAGGGCCTTGGCGATGAGCAGCAGCGGGTTGACCCGCAGACCCGCCATCTCCTTGTCGCCCTTGAGCTCCTCGACCAGCTTCATCGTGCGGGTCACGTCCACCGTCACGAACTCCGTGACATGCGGGGCCGTGAACGCCGAACCCACCATCGCCGCCGCGGTCGCCTTGCGTACGCCCTTGACGGGGATACGGGTCTCACGGGCACCGGCGGGCTGAACTTCCGCCGTGGGAACGGGCGTTGTTTCACGTGAAACGTCGACTGGCTCGGCCACCGGAGCGGGCGCGGCGGCCGCGTGGACGTCCGCGCGGGTGATGATGCCGTCCGGGCCGGTGGGGACCACGGTCGCCAGGTCGATGCCCAGGTCCTTGGCCAGCTTGCGGACCGGCGGCTTCGCCAGCGGCTTGGCCACCGGCGGGGCCGCATGGCCGTTCAGCTCGGCCTGGACGGCCGCGGCCGCCGCCTGCTCGGGAACCGAAGCCCCCTTGCGCGGACGGCGCTTGGTCGAGGACTCGGCGACGCCGTATCCGACGAGGACCGGCTGACGGCCCTTGGGCTCGGCGTCCTCAGCCTCTTCGGCGGCCTCCGTGACGAGGGCCGCGGCTTCAGCGACAGCCTCGGCGACCGGCTCACCGGAGCCCGGCGCCACGTCCACCGAGATGATCACCTCGCCGACGTCCACCGTCGTGCCCTCGGGGAAGCGCAGCTCGTGCACCACACCGTCGTAGGGGATGGGCAGTTCGACGGCCGCCTTCGCCGTCTCCACCTCGCACACGACCTGGCCGTCCGTGACGGTGTCACCGGGCTGGACATACCACTTGAGGATCTCCGCCTCGGTGAGCCCCTCGCCGACGTCCGGCATCTTGAACTCGCGGAAGCGGGCAGAAGTTTCAGTCATGGTCACGGGACTCCTCAGTACGCCAGCGAGCGGTCGACGGCGTCGAGCACCCGGTCAAGGCCCGGCAGGTACTCCTCCTCCAGGCGCGCCGGCGGGTACGGGGCGTGGTAGCCGCCGACCCGGAGCACCGGGGCCTCCAGGTGGTAGAAGCTGCGCTCGGTGATCCGCGCGGCGATCTCCGCGCCCGCGCCGTAGAAGACCGGCGCCTCGTGGACGACCACCAGACGGCCCGTCTTCTCCACCGACGCCTGCACCGCGTCGAAGTCGATCGGGGACATCGAGCGCAGGTCCACGACCTCGACCGACTTGCCCTCTTCCTGGGCCGCGGCGGCCGCCTCAAGGCAGACCTTCACCATCGGGCCGTAGGCGACCAGGGTGAGGTCCGAACCCTCGCGGACCGTACGGGCCTTGTGCAGCGGGCCGGGAATGGCTTCGGTGTCGACCTCGCCCTTGTCCCAGTAACGCCGCTTCGGCTCGAAGTAGATGATCGGGTCGTCGCTCTGGATGGCCTGCTGCATCATCCAGTACGCGTCCGACGCGTTCGAGGGCGAGACCACCTTCAGGCCCGGGACGTGCGCGAACAGCGCCTCGGGCGACTCGCTGTGGTGCTCGACCGCGCCGATGCCGCCGCCGTAGGGGATACGGACGACGACCGGCAGCTTGATCTTGCCGAGCGCGCGGGCGTGCATCTTCGCGAGCTGGGTGACGATCTGGTCGTACGCGGGGAAGACGAAGCCGTCGAACTGGATCTCCACGACCGGGCGGTAGCCGCGCAGGGCCAGACCGATCGCGGTGCCGACGATGCCGGACTCGGCGAGCGGGGTGTCGATGACCCGGCCCTCGCCGAAGTCCTTCTGCAGCCCGTCGGTGACGCGGAAGACGCCGCCGAGCTTGCCGACGTCCTCGCCCATGATGAGGACCTTGGGGTCGGTCTCCATGGCCTTGCGCAACGATTCGTTGATCGCCTTGGCGATGGGAAGCTTCTGTACGGTCATGGCTACTTGCCCTCCCCATCCGCGAACGACGCCTGGTAGGCCGCGAACTGGGCCCGCTCCTCGTCGACGAGCGCGTGCCCGTCGGCGTAGATGTTCTCGAAGATCGCCATCCGGTCGGGGTCGGGCATGGCCCGCACCGCCTCGCGCACGCGCTTGCCGAGCGTCTCCGACTCCTCCTCCAGGGAGGCGAAGAAGGCCTCGTCGGCGTGGCCCGCCTTCTCCAGGTAGGTGCGCAGCCGCAGGATCGGGTCCTTGGCCTCCCACGCCTCGCGCTCCTCGTCCGCCCGGTACTTCGTCGGGTCGTCGGAGGTGGTGTGCGCGCCCATCCGGTACGTGAACGCCTCGACCAGGGTCGGGCCCTCGCCGCGCCGGGCGCGCTCAAGGGCGGACCGGGTCACGGCCAGGCACGCCAGGACGTCGTTGCCGTCGACGCGAACGCCCGGGAAGCCGTAGCCCTGGGCGCGCTGGTAGAGCGGCACCCGGGTCTGCTTCTCGGTCGGCTCCGAGATCGCCCACTGGTTGTTCTGGCAGAAGAACACGACCGGGGCGTTGTAGACGGCGGAGAACGTGAACGATTCCGCGACATCGCCCTGGCTGGAGGCGCCGTCGCCGAAGTAGGCGATGACCGCCGAGTCCGCGCCGTCCTTGGCCACACCCATGGCGTAACCGGTCGCGTGCAGCGTCTGCGAGCCGATGACGATCGTGTACAGGTGGAAGTTGTTGCTGTTGGGGTCCCAGCCGCCGTGGTTCACACCGCGGAACATGCCGAGCAGATTGGTGGGGTCGACCCCGCGGCACCAGGCGACACCGTGCTCGCGGTACGTGGGGAACACGTAGTCGTCGTCGCGCAGGGCGCGGCCGGAGCCGATCTGGGCGGCCTCCTGGCCCAGCAGCGAGGCCCACAGACCCAGCTCGCCCTGGCGCTGCAGTGCGGTGGCCTCGGCGTCGAAACGCCGGGTCAGCACCATGTCGCGGTAGAGACCGCGCAGCTCCTCGGGGCTCAGGTCAACGTCGTAGTCAGGGTGCTCGACCCGCTCGCCCTCGGGCGTCAGCAGCTGTACGAGCTGGGGATCGGCGACAGCCTTCCCGGCGCTGCTACCGGTGCGCTTGCTGCTGCGTCGCGGTTTGCGCGCGGCAGTGCTCTCCACGGTCACGTGCGTGCTCCTCCGTCTGTCCGGCCCCCGGGTTCGCCGGTGTGGCCAGTTGCGGCTCCTCGCCTGCTTCCGGTCGCGGGTGCACGGGGGTGGGTGCGCCTCGCCGGGACAGGCGTGACAGGTGCCCCGGCGAGCGCCCTGTCATAGGCACGTTACCCAGTGCTGCGCATTACTGCGAAACCCCATTTGACCTGCGATTTTGCTTGGATTTCCAAGTAAATCCGGAAAGCGGGGAACAACCACTGGTCACAGCACTGATGACAGCCTTGCAGGCCGCCGGAACAACGGCACGTTATCCCGGTCACCTGCGGCACGGGAAGAGCGAATGTGTGAGACTGATTCCGTGCGCGAACCAGGCAAAATCACCGTATTCCTGCTCGACGACCACGAAGTGGTCCGCCGTGGCGTCCACGAAATGCTCTCCGTCGAGGACGACATCGAAGTGGTCGGCGAGGCCGGCACCGCGGCGGATGCCCTGGTCAGGATCCCCGCGACCCGTCCGGACGTGGCGGTGCTCGACGTCCGGCTACCGGACGGCAGCGGCGTGGAGGTCTGCCGCGAGATCCGGTCACAGAACGAGGACATCAAATGCCTGATGCTCACGTCGTTCGCCGATGACGAGGCCCTGTTTGACGCGATTATGGCCGGTGCGTCCGGTTACGTCCTCAAGGCGATCCGGGGCAGCGAACTGCTCTCGGCGGTACGCGACGTGGCGGCCGGCAAGTCCCTCCTCGACCCGGTCGCGACCGCCCGCGTCCTGGAACGCCTCCGCGACGGCGGCGCCCGCAAGGGCGACGACCGCCTGTCGAACCTGACGGAGCAGGAACGAAAGATCCTCGACCTGATCGGCGAGGGCCTGACGAACCGGGTGATCGGCGAACGCCTGCACCTGGCGGAGAAGACGATCAAGAACTACGTGTCATCACTGCTGTCGAAGCTGGGAATGGAGCGACGGTCCCAGGCGGCGGCGTATGTGGCCCGCCTGCAGGCGGAGAGGCATTAGCCCCCTTCGGCTGCGGATCGTGCCGGGTTGCTCGCGCAGTTCCCCGCGCCCCTGAGATGGGCCCTTCGGGCCCTCCTGGGGGCGCGGGGAACTGCGCGACAAGCCCCCACCGGCGGCCAGACGAACGACACCCGCCGGAGGCTTTCGGGAAGGGGCGGGACGGGGAACAAGCCCGCCGCAGGCGCCCCCTGCCGCCGACGCGGATTCGGGACCTAGGGCCCGCCCCCCAGGGGCCCCCGGCACTGTCGGAGGGTGTAGCACCGGCACGAGAGTGGACCCATGTCCACCGAGGAAACCCGCGCACTCGACCTCCTCCACCGAGTCTCGTACGGCCGCATAGCCACCAGCATGCGAGCCCTCCCCTTCGTGGCCCCGGCCAGGCACATCGTGGTCGACGGCCGCGTCATCCTCCGCATCCACGCGGGCCTCGGCTACCACGAAGCCTGCGCGGGCAGCGTCGTGGCATACGGCGCCGACAACCTTTGCGCAGGCGAAACCGCGTGCGGAAGCACGGCCGCCGGCCACCTCTGGTCCGTCCAGTTCACCGGCACCGCCGAACCCGTCACCCCCACCCCCGCAGAACTGGATATGTTCGGCCCGGCCCCCCGCCACGTGGACGGCGAGGACTTCGACCCGGTCTACCTCCGTATCGAACCCCAGTTCGTGACCGTCCACTCCCTGGACTATTCCCCAGAGCGACACCTGCGCAACGCCGCGTGATCTAACATCTGGCGCGTGCCGCGCTCATATGCAACCCCGCCCGTGAGGGACCTGCTGCGCCGATACACCTCGCTGGGCGAGCCGCTGGCCTGCGAACCCGTCGCCCAGGGCCTCCTCAACCGCGGTTACCGCCTGGCCACCACCCGGGGCGAGTACTTCCTCAAGCACCACCTCGACGGCGACCACCAGGCCATCGCCCGCCAGCACGACGCCACCCGCCGCCTCCAGACACTCGGCATCCCCGTCGCACCCCCGGTGCCGGACGACGACGGCGAGACCGTCACCGTGCTCGGCGGCCGCTGCTACGCCCTGCACCCGTGGGTCCACGGCCGCCACCGCGACGGCGCCCAGCTCGGCGCCGTCGGCTCCCGGCGGCTCGGCGCGCTGCTCGGCCTCGTACACACCTGCCTGGAAGAGGTTATGGAGGGGCGCGCCCCGGCGGCACCGACGGACCCGCAGGCGGGTGCGCAGACGGACCCGCAGACAGGGGCGCAAAGGGGCGCACAACCGCGCGCACACGCGGGCGTACAACTGCCCATCCAGGCGCACGCATACACGCATTCGCAAACAACCGCACAAACAGGCGCACGGACAAGCGCACCGGCGGACGCACGCCCCGCCACCCACGCCAGCGCCGACCCCGCCGACACCTTCGCCCTCATCGACGACCTGCTCGTCCGCACCCGCCGGCGCCGCCCCCGCGACTCCTTCGACGAGCTCGCCGAACACCGGCTGCGCGAACGCCGCGTCCTCATCGAGGAGCACGCCCACCGCCGCCCGCCCGCGCAGCCCGCCGGCGGCTGGGTGCACGGCGACTTCCACCCCCTGAACCTGCTCTACCAGGGCAAGGAACCCGCTGCGATCGTCGACTGGGACCGCCTCGGCGTCCAGCCCCGCGCGGAGGAGGCGGTACGGGCCGCCGTGATCTTCTTCGTCCGCCCGGCCGGGGAGTTGGAGCTGGACAAGGTACGCGCGTACGCCCGGGCGTACCGGAGCGCGACCGGCGCCGACCCGGCCGAACTCGCCGCCGCCGTCCACCGCGTGTGGTGGGAACGGCTCAACGACTTCTGGATCCTGCGCTGGCGCTACCAGCTCCACGACCGAAGGGCCGACCCGCAGTTCCCCGCGGCGTCGGCCCTGGCGGTCTGGTGGACCAGCGAATACGAGGCGGTCTGCGAGGCGTTCGCGGGCTAGCCCTCGAACGGCCCCGTATTCAGCCGCCGTTGGACGCGCGGCCGCACAGCGGTCGACGCGCCCCGGACGTCACCCGATCTTGGGCGTGCTGCCACCGGCGCTCTGGCCCCCGGCGGTCGGCCCGGCAGTGGTGCCCGTCGTACCGGACGAGGTGCCCGTGCTCGTTCCGGACGTGGTGCCCGTGCTCGTCCCGGTCGAAGTGCCCGTGGTGGTGCCCTCCGTGCCGGTGCTCGTACCGGTGCTGGTGCCCTCCGTGCCGGCGCTGGTGCCCGAGTCGGTGCCCGTGCTCGTGCCCTGGTCCGTGCCGGACGTCGTCCCCGAGGTCGTCCCCTGGTTCGTGCCCGATGTCGTACCGGACGTCGTCCCCTGGTTCGTCCCCGGCTTCGGCGAGGTCGACTTGTGCGGCTTGCGCGACGGCCGGTGGGTCGGCTCTTCGTCGCTGCCGCCGGTCGTCGTGTTCTGGTCCTGCCCCTTGCTGCTCTGGTCGTCCGGGGTCGGCGAGGTCTGCGACTCGGACTGCGACGGGGTGTTGGAGACCGTCGGGTGCTTGGCCGGCCCGTTGCTGTCCTTCTTGTTCGCCGCGTTGATCGCGAAGGCCACGCCCGCCGCGATCGCGATGATCGCGAGCACCACGAACAGGAGCACCTTGCCCCGGCCGCCGCGGCGGCGGCCGCCGTTGCCGTGGTAGCCGTTGCCGTTGTAGCCGCCCTGGCCGTAGCCGCCGTCGTACCCGCCGTCGTCCGGGTTCATCGGCGGCAGGATCGGACCGCGGAACTGCGAGGTCTCCCCGTGCATGGGGTGGCCCATGGCCGTGGTCGGTGCGGTCATGCCCATGGCGGGGGTGTGGGCGCCCTCGTGCATCACCGCGACCGGGCCGGTGTTCCAGGTGCCGGTGTGGCCGCCCTGCGCCTGGAGCATCTGCAGTCCGTACTGGACCAGGCCGCGCATCTCCTCGGCGGACTGGAAACGGTCGTCCGGGTCCTTGGCGAGAGAACGCATGACGAGCCCGTCGAGTTCCGGCGGCGCCACATCGGACACGTTCGACGGCGGAACCGGGGTGTCCTGCACGTGCTGGTACACCACTGACAACGGTGTCTCGCCGGTGAAGGGCGGGCGCAGCGCGAGCAGTTCGTACAGCAGGCAGCCGGTCGCGTACAGGTCGGAGCGGTGGTCGACGGCCTTGCCGAGCGCCTGCTCGGGCGAGAGGTACTGCGGCGTGCCCATGACCATGCCGGTCTGGGTCATCGTCGACTGCGCGCCGTGCAGGGCGCGCGCGATGCCGAAGTCCATCACCTTGACCGCGCCGGCATGCGTGATGATCACGTTCGCGGGCTTGATGTCGCGGTGCACGATGCCGTGCTGGTGCGAGTACGCCAGCGCCTCCAGGACGCCGGAGACGATGATCAGCGCCTGCTCCGGAGGCGGCGCGTCCGCATCCACCAGCAGATCGCGGATGGTGCGGCCCTCGACCAGCTCCATCACGATGTACGGGACGGTCTGGCCGCCCACCACGTCCTCGCCCGAGTCGTAGACCGCCACCACCGCATGGTGGTTGAGGCCGGCCACCGACTGCGCCTCGCGCGTGAAGCGGGCCTTGGAGACCGGGTCCTCGGCGAGGTCGGGGCGCAGCAGCTTCACCGCGACCGTACGGCCCAGGCGTACGTCCTCCGCCGCGAAGACCTCCGCCATGCCGCCGCGGCCGAGCCGGTGGGTCAGCCGGTAGCGGCCGTCACCGACGAGTCCGCCGACCCACGACTCGTGATCCTGCGCATCGGCCATCCCGGCGCCGTTTCCCTCGGGTTCGGGTGCCATCAGTCCTCGCCGTCGTGTCTGGCCGCGTCAGCGGTGGTTCCTTACAGTCTTACGGTCACGCGCAGTGCCTTGCTGCCTCGTCGCGGCCTGGTCCTGCTGGTACTGCCGGTGTGCCCTGCTGGTCTGCGTCCTACTGGTTGTGCAGTAGTGCACGCTACAGCGTTCGCGCGGGGCGCCGGATCGGGATGGACCGGCCATCCAATCGGTTCCGCGTGTACCCATGCAAATTCGATGCGATTCCTGTAACGCTTACGAGACGCTTCTTGCGCGTACGGTCACGGAACGGGCACTCGGCTTGACGTGTCGTACCCCTCGGGCAGACTTGCCTAGAAAATTTCAAGGATCATCACTGGCCACCGCGCCAAGGGGGAAGCACAGTCATGAGCCAGGACGGCGCACAGGGCCGCTATGCGGGCGGCTCCATCGCGGGCGGGCGCTACCAGCTGCGCGACCTCCTCGGCGAAGGCGGCATGGCCTCGGTCTACCTGGCGTACGACGCCGCGCTCGACCGCCAGGTGGCCATCAAGACCCTGCACACCGAACTCGGCCGAGAAGCGTCCTTCCGCGAGCGCTTCCGCCGCGAGGCCCAGGCCGTCGCCAAGCTCCAGCACACCAACATCGTGTCCGTCTTCGACACCGGCGAGGACGAGCTGGGCGGCGCGACCATGCCGTACATCGTCATGGAGTACGTGGAGGGCCAGCCGCTCGGCTCGGTGCTGCACACCGACATCCAGCACTACGGCGCGATGCCCGCCGACAAGGCCCTCAAGATGACCGCCGACGTCCTGGCGGCCCTTGAGGTCAGCCATGAGATGGGCCTGGTCCACCGGGACATCAAGCCGGGCAACGTGATGGTCACCAAGCGCGGCGTGGTCAAGGTCATGGACTTCGGCATCGCGCGCGCCATGCAGTCCGGCGTCACCTCGATGACGCAGACCGGCATGGTCGTCGGCACCCCGCAGTACCTGTCGCCCGAGCAGGCGCTCGGCCGCGGCGTCGACGCCCGCTCCGACCTGTACTCGGTCGGCATCATGCTCTTCCAGCTGCTCACCGGCCGGATCCCGTTCGACGCGGACTCGCCGCTGGCGATCGCGTACGCGCACGTCCAGGAGGAGCCGGTCGCGCCCTCCTCGATCAACCGCTCCATCCCGCCGGCCGTGGACGCGCTGGTCGCCCGCGCGCTGAAGAAGAACCCGAACGAGCGCTTCCCCAGCGCGGCCGCGATGCGCGACGAGATCGCCCGTATCTCGGCCAGCGGCCAGACGGGAGCTGCCCCGGTGATCACCGGCGGCGCCCCGGTCTCCAGTGGTCAGGGCGTCGGCTCGGCGGTCTTCCCGCCGCTGGACTCCTCGGCCCAGCAGGGCTACCAGGGCAGCGTCCAGACGCCGTACCAGGCGAGCCCGTACGGCCCGCCGACCCCGGCCCCGACGCCGCAGCCCTCGTACGGCTACCCGCAGCAGCAGATGCAGCAGCCGGCCCCGATGGCCCAGCAGACCCCGCCGCCCTACACGATCTCGCCGACCGGCCCGAGCGCCCCGGCCGTCGGTGGTTCTTCTTCGAAGAAGAACACGCCCGTGATCGTCGGCGCGATCGCCGTCGCCGTCCTCGCGGTCGGCGGTCTGGTCGCGGCGCTGATGATGAACAGCGGCGGCGACTCGGGCAAGGCGGGCGACTCCAAGGCCTCCGGCTCCGCCGTCGCGGGCCACAAGGACCCGGAGCGCAACCGCACGCTGGACACAACCAAGTGCACCAGCCCGCAGAAGTCCGCCCTCGACCCGTCGAAGGTCCAGGCGCCCGACTTCACCTACAAGGACATCCTGTCGGTGAAGTCCTGCATCCAGGCCGCGGGCTGGAAGCTCAACACCAACGCGGTCGACAACGGCCAGTGGGGCCAGGACGTCGTGGTGACCCAGTTCCCGGCGGCGGGTGTGGACGTGGACCCGAAGGAAGCCCAGTTCTCCCTGACGGTGTCGACGGGCAACCCGCCGCAGCAGTAGGCACGGTGACGCGCGCGCCGCCCCCGTACCCCGGGTGGCGCGCGCGAGATGCCACACATGTCGGCCCGTGTGACGCTGGCTGCATGGCTTCAGGGCTCCGGACACTCGGCGCGGGCACCGCGCTGGCGGGCCTGCTGTTCCTGACCCCGCCGGTGTACGCGAACGAGCTGTTCCTGACTCCGCTGGCGTACGCGAACGGGCTGTTCCTGGCTCCGCCGGCGTACGCGGACGAGAGGTCACCGGCGCCGGCCACGCCCTCCCTGTCGCTCGACCAGCGGCTGGCGGGCCGCAAGGCCGGAGAGGGGCGAGCGCGTCCGGGCCGGGCGCCGGAGACCCTCCCGTACGTACCGGACGCATCGGCGGAGCCGATCCCCGCGGCCGTCCCCACACCCACGCCGCCCGTGGCTCCGCCGAGCGCGCTCCCGGCGGCCGCCGCCCGCAAAAAAGCGTCACCGGGCCGCCTCTCGACGTCGTCCGAGCTACGAGTGCACGTACTGTCGATGGGAGCGGGCCTCGCACTGACGGGACTGGGCCTGGCCTTCCTCGCACTGCGCCTGCGCCGCCCATAGCACGACGTGCGGTTCAGCTCCCGGAATCGGGGTGGATCACCTCTCTTCGGGGGCACAACGTGATGTGAGGCACGTGTGCGAGAGAATGGACGGCATGGAGATGCCGAGGAACGAACAGTCGCCGGACAGCCCCCACATCCTGGTCGTCGGACAGGACGGTATGGCCATCGGCGGCGGTGACGACGAGTCGCGCGAGGTCCCGGTGACGGAGATGGTCGAACAACCCGCGAAGGTCATGCGCATCGGCAGCATGATCAAGCAGCTTCTGGAAGAAGTGCGCGCGGCTCCTCTGGACGAGGCGAGCCGTGTACGCCTGAAGGACATCCACGCGTCGTCCGTCAAGGAACTGGAAGACGGCCTGGCCCCGGAGCTGGTGGAGGAGTTGGAGCGCCTCTCCCTCCCCTTCACGGACGAGGCGATCCCGTCCGAGGCGGAACTGCGCATCGCGCAGGCCCAGTTGGTCGGCTGGCTGGAAGGCCTCTTCCACGGCATCCAGACGGCCCTGTTCGCCCAGCAAATGGCAGCCCGAGCCCAACTGGAACAAATGCGCCGAGCCCTCCCGCCCGGCGCCCCCCACGACGAGGACGACGGGGCGGGCGTGCGGTCGGGTCCGTACCTGTAGGTGGTGGGGGCCGGGGCGAGGCCCCGGCTACCCGCAGCCCACACACGGGGGTCCGGGGCGGAGCCCCGAGCGGGGTGCAGGGGGCGGCAGCCCCCGCCACCCACCCGCCCCCAGCCGGGGTCGTACGGGCGCAGCCCCGCTCACCCACCCCAGCGAGGCACGCGGCCCCACCCGCCCCCAGCGGGGTGCAGGGTGCGCAGCCCTCGCCGGGGTCCAGGGGCGGAGCCCCAGGGGGTTGCAGGCCCGCGCGGGGTCCGGGGGCGCAGCCCCCGGGAAACCCCCCTCCCACCTCAACCCCCGCCCACCCCCGGAGGGTTCAGGGAAGGGGCGGGTCGGGGGCAAAACCCCTCACACCACCAACAGCACCTTCCCCACATGCCGCCCCGCCTCCAGCGCCCGATGCCCCGAAGCCGCATCGGCCATCGGCACCACCTGATCCACCACCGGCCGCACCCGCCCGGCCGGAATCAGCGGCCACACATGCTCCCGCACCGCCGCCACGATCGCCGCCTTCTCCACCGAAGGCCGCCCCCGCAGCGTCGTGGCCGTCACAGCCGCCCGCTTGGCCATCAGCGCCCCGAGGTTGAGCTCGCCCTTGACCCCGCCCTGCATCCCGATGACGGCGAGGCGCCCGTTCACCGCCAACGCCCGCACATTCGGGTCGAGATACTTCGCGCCCATGATGTCGAGGATGACGTCCGCCCCCGCGCCGTCCGTCGCCTTGCGGATCTCCTCTACGAAGTCCTGCGAGCGGTAGTCGATCAGGATGTCCGCCCCCAGCTCCGCGCACCGCGCCAGCTTCTCGGGCCCGCCCGCCGTGACGGCGACCCGCGCCCCCACCGCCTTGGCCAGCTGAATCGCCATCGTGCCGATCCCGCTGGCGCCGCCGTGTACCAACAGCGTCTCGCCGGGCCGCAGATGGGCCACCATGAACACGTTGGACCACACCGTCGCCACGGCCTCCGGCAGCGCCGCCGCGACCGTCAGCTCCACACCCTCCGGCACCGGCAGCAGCTGCCCGACCGGCACCGCCACCTTCTCCGCGTACCCGCCGCCGCTCAGCAGCGCGCACACCTCGTCGCCGACGGACCACCCGGACACCCCGGGCCCCAGCGCGACGATCCGCCCGGAGCACTCAAGCCCCGGATACGGTGACGCCCCCGGCGGCGGGTCGTAGAACCCCTGCCGCTGCAACACATCCGCACGGTTGACGGCCGCCGCCGCCACCTCGACGAGGACCTCGCCCTCGCCCGCCACGGGATCGGGCACCTCGGCCCACACCAGCGCTTCGGGACCACCCGGCTCAGGAATCGTGATCGCATGCATGCGACCGACGCTACTCCGCCGCACCCTCCGCGGCCCCGCCGCCCGCCCGTACGATCGTGATCAGCCGGTCGGTGAGCCGCAGCGGGCTGGCCTCCGCGTCGTCGTACGCGAGCAGCCGGTGCCCGCGCAGCACACTCACCGTCAGGTCCTCGGTCTCCCGGACCCCGCGCCCCACCTCGCTCTTCTTCACCGGCCGCTCCACGAGGTCGAGCCCGCTGCCCTGCTGGATCAGATCCTCCATCACCGTGCCCGCGCTCGGGCTGAGCACCGAGAGGCCGAGCAGCCGCCCCGCCGCACTCGCGCTCGTGATCACCGCGTCCGCCCCGGACTGCCGCAGCAGCGGCGCGTTCTCCTCCTCCCGCACCGCCGCGACGATCTTCGCCCCCCGGTTGAGCTGGCGTGCCGTCAGCGCGACCAGCACCGCCGTGTCGTCGCGCTGGGTGGCGATGACGATCTGACGGGCCTTCTGGAGCTCGGCCCCCAGCAGCACATCACTGCGGGTCGCGTCCCCGACGACCCCGACGAACCCCTCCGCGTTGGCCGCCTCGATCACCTTCACGCTCGGGTCGACGACCACGACCTGCTCCTTCTTGAGCCCGGTCGCACACAGCGTCTGGATCGCCGAGCGCCCCTTCGTACCGAAGCCGACGACGACAGTGTGATCTCGCAAGTTCGCCTTCCAGCGGTTGAGCCGCCACTCCTCACGGGTCCGTTCCGTGAGGACCTCAAGAGTCGTGCCGACCAAGATGATCAGAAAGAGCACGCGCAGCGGAGTCACCAGCAGGATGTTGGTCAGCCGCGCGCTGTCGCTGTACGGAACGATGTCGCCGTAACCCGTCGTGGAGAGCGTGACGGTGGCGTAATAGGCGGCGTCGAGGAGATCGAGGGTGTCGTTGGCGTTGTCGTGGTAGCCCGCACGGTCGATCCACACGATGAACGTGGTCAGTATCAGCACGCTGAGCGCCATCAACAGCCGCTTGCCGACCTGCCGCAGCGGCTTGTCCACGACCCTGCGCGGCAGCTTCACCCGCCGGGTCTCCAGCTTCTCGCCGGCCTGGCGGGCGATCGCGTCCTGGCCGGGCAGTTTCACGTGAAACACCGCCCGGATGTAGGGCAGTTGAGACCGCGCTCGGAATCAAGGTGCGATGTTTCACGTGAAACACAAGCCATACATACGGGACTTGAGGCGAAGCCGACACTACGAACGGCACCACGGACGGCATGTTTCACGTGAAACACCCTTCCCCCGAGCCCAGTTGAGCCCAGGGAAGATCCAGCACCTCGACTTCCTGCCCGGCCCGCGCCCCACCCGGCGCCACGACCGCGAGCCCGTCCGCCGCCGCGATCCCACGCAGCATCGCCGGCCCGTTGTAGTGCAGCGGCACGACCTGCCCCGCCCGGTGCACCACGGGCACGAGCCGCGTGTCATGCGGATGCCCATGGACCTCGTCGCGCAACTGTGCGGTGTACGGGGCGGTGTGCGCGGCAGCGCCCACCCGGCCCGCGATTTCCCACAGCAGCGGCTCGGCGAGAGTGAGCAGCGCGGAGACGGCCGCGAGCGGATTGCCCGGCAGCCCTACCAGGAACTTCCCGGCACCGAGCCGGGCCAGCAGCATCGGGTGCCCCGGCCGGACGGCGACGCCGTCCACCAGCAGCTCACCACCTGCCGCCCGCAGCACGGGATGGACATGGTCGACGGGTCCGGCCGCCGTACCGCCGGTCGTCACGACCACGTCCGCCTCGGACCCGGTGACGGCGGCGAGCAGCACGTCCGCGTCGTCCTTGAGCCGCCGCGTCGCGACGACCTCCGCGCCCAGCATGCGCAGCCAGGGCCCGAGCATCGGCCCGAGCGCGTCCCGGATGAGCCCTTCCTGCGGAAGCCCGTCGGCCAGCAGTTCATCGCCGAGGACGAACACCTCGACGCGGGGCCGGGGCAGGGTGTACAGCTCGTCGTACCCGGCGGCCGCCGCGAGCCCCAGCACCGCCGGGGTGACCAGCGCGGCGGCGGGCAGCAGTTGGTCACCGGAGCGGCACTCCTGCCCGCGCGGCCGGATGTCCTGCCCGGTGACGACGTCCCGTTCGGCGTGGAGCAGCGCCTTGGCCGCGTCCGCACGGGCGTGCTCACTGCGGATGACGGCGGTCGCCTCGCCGGGGATACGGGCCCCGGTGGCGATCCGTACGGCCTCGCCGTCGGCGAGCGGGGCGGGCGCGGCGTGCCCGGCGAGAATGCCGTGCGCCTCGCCCCCGTCCCGGATGCGCCAGGGCCCGGGTCCGGCGACGACCCAGCCGTCCATGGCGGAGGTGTCGAAGGACGGCAGATCGGTGAGCGCGGTCAGCGGCTCGGCCAGGGTCTCGCCGAGCGCCTGCGCGAGCGGTACGCGATGGGTACGGCGGGGCACCGAGCGTCCGGCCTGGACGGCCGTGGCCCGGGCGTCGCCCCAGCGGGCAGCGCGGTGACGGCCCCGGGCACCGGGGGCCGGAACGGGGGCAGAGGCGGGCTTCCTGACCAGGGCAAGCGCCTCCTCCACGCCGTCGTCGACGGGTGACACGGATGAATCGGCCCCGGTCATGGGGTGGACTCACCCTTCTCGGCAGCGGCGTCGGCAGCGGCCTCGGCGGCCCAGAGGTTGGCGAGGGCGGCGGCCTTGCGTGCCGCCTCGGCCACATCCGTACCCTCTCCGCCCGCCTTCGCCGCCGCGTACCCGACCAGAAAGGTGGTCAGCGGCGCGGCGGGCCGGGCCACGCCATGCGCGGCGTCCCGGGCCAGGTCGAGCAGCACGCCGGTGTCGACGTCCAGGTCGATGCCCAGTTCGTTCTTGACTGCGGTGATCCATTCGTCCAGCACGTTCCCATGCTCCCTGATCCGGGCGCGGGCCGCCGCGATGTCCTCCCAGGTGTCGCAGTCGAAGGACGCGAGGGGTTCGGGGGCTGCGAGCCGACCGAGATCGAGTTCCGACGTCAGCAGGCGCAGGGGAAGCCCGGCGAGCCCCCCGTGCTCGGCCGCCAGAAGAGCGAGCTCACGGCGCAGCGGCTCGGCACGGTAGACGGCGACGAGCGGCTGAACCCGCCCGTCACGGTCCACGCAGAGCACACCCTCGCGCTCGCCCACTTCGCGCAGCAGGGCCTCGACGGTGGGTTCACCGAGGAAGGGCAGGTCGGCGGAGAGTACGAGAACGAGCGGGGCCGAGGTCCGCCGAACCCCGGCGTCGAGGGCGGCGAGAGGCCCACCGCCGGGCGGATCCTCCCGGGCCCAGGAAACGGGTCGCGCGGTCGCCCGCCGCCCCCCGACCACCACGGTCTCCCCGGCCCCGGCACAGGCGGCCAGCACCCGATCGATCAGCGCCCGCCCGCCCACCCGCACCCCGGGCTTGTCCACCCCGCCAAGCCGCCGAGCGGCCCCTCCGGCGAGCACGATGGCGTCATAGGGCGTCGTCATCCCAGCAGTATGCGGCGCCGGGGGCGTGTGGGGGGATTGCCGGGGCGCAGCGGGGCCACGGCCGAGCGGGTGGGCGCGCCCCCGAGCAGGGGAGCGGGCCGGGGCGGCGGAATCTGCCCAACCGCCCCGCCGAACCCGCCCGCCGCGCTCTCTTCCCGCTACAGCGACCGCAACAGCACCGCAGGCTGCTCCACGCAGTCCGCGACGTACCGCAGGAAGCCGCCCGCCGTCCCTCCGTCGCAGACCCGGTGGTCGAACGTCAGCGACAGCTGGACGACCTGACGTATCGCCAGCTCACCCTGGTGCACCCACGGCTTGGCCATGATCCGGCCCACGCCGAGCATCGCCGCCTCGGGGTGGTTGATGATCGGCGTGGAGCCGTCCACCCCGAACACCCCGTAGTTGTTCAGCGTGAACGTCCCGCCGGTCAGGTCCCCGGGGGTCAGCGTCCCGGCCCGGGCGGCCTCGGTGAGCCGCGCGAACTCCTTGCTGAGCGAGGCCGCGTTACGGGCGTGCGCGTCCCGCACCACCGGCACGACCAGGCCCCGCTCGGTCTGCGCGGCGAAGCCCAGATGCACCGAGGGCAGCCGTACGATCTCCCGCGCCGCCGTGTCCACCGTCGAGTTCAGCTCGGGGTAGCGGTCCAGCGCGGCCGTGCAGATCCGGGCCAGCAGCGCCAGTACGGAGATCTTCGGGCCGCCCACCGCGTTCATCGCGGCCCGCGCCGCCATGAGCTCGGTGGCGTCCGCGTCGACCCAGCATGTGGCGTCCGGGATCTCGGTCCGGCTGCGTGCCAGCTTGTCGGCGACCGCGCCCCGTATCCCGCGCAGGGGTATGCGCGTCCCGGCAGCGGCGGGCTCGGCCGCGACCGGTACCGGCTCGGGCTCGGCCCGCAGCGCCGACTCCACGTCGGACCGCAGGATCAGCCCGTCCGGCCCGGACCCGGTCAACTCCCGCAGATCCAGCCCGTTCTCCCGGGCCAGCTTCCGTACGAGCGGCGAGATGACCGCCACCGGCCCGCCCTCCACCGGCGCACCGGCGGCCCGGGAAGCAGACGCGGACACCGGCGGCCCGGCGGGCACAACCGGCACAGCGGCAGGCGCGCCCACCGGTACCGGACGCACCCGGCGCCGCCGCCGCACGGCCTCCCCCGTCCCGTACCCCACCAGCACGTTCCCGGAGTACTCCGACGACTCGGCCTCTGCCGCGGCCGCGCTCGGCTCCCCGACCGCCACCGTCAACAGCGGCGCGCCGACGGGCAGTTCCGTGCCCTCCTCGCCGAACCGCGCGGTCACCACACCGCCGTACGGGCAGGGCACCTCGACCATCGCCTTGGCGGTCTCGACCTCGACGACCGGCTGGTCGATGGCGACGACGTCGCCCACCGCCACCAGCCAGCGAACGATCTCCGCCTCGGTGAGGCCCTCGCCGAGGTCCGGCAGCTTGAATTCCAGGACCTGGGCCATCAGCTCTCCGCCTCCCACTGCAGCCGCGCCACCGCGTCGAGCACCCGGTCGACGCCCGGCAGATGGTGCTTCTCCAGCATCGGCGGCGGGTACGGGATGTCGAACCCGGCGACCCGCAGCACGGGCGCCTCCAGGTGGTGGAAGCAGCGCTCGGTGATCCGGGCCGCTATCTCGCCGCCGGGGCCGCCGAAGCCGGTCGCCTCATGGACGACGACCGCCCGGCCGGTGCGCCGCACCGACGCGCAGACCGTCTCGTCGTCGAAGGGCACCAGCGAGCGCAGGTCGACGACTTCGAGGTCCCAGCCCTCGGCTGTCGCCGCCTCGGCCGCCTCCAGGCAGACCGGCAGCGACGGGCCGTACGTGATGAGCGTGGCGCTGCGGCCCGGGCGGCGCACGACCGCCTTGCCTATGGAGGCGACGTGCGCGGGCGCTTCCGGCAACCAGTCGGCCTTCGACCAGTAGAGCCGCTTGGGCTCCAGGAAGATCACCGGGTCGTCGGAGGCGATGGCGGCCCGCAGCAGCCCGTACGCGTCCTCGACGGTGGCGGGCGTGACCACATGGAGCCCGGGGGTCGCCATGTAGTACGCCTCGGAGGAGTCGCTGTGGTGCTCGACGCCGCCGATGCCGCCGCCGTAGGGCACCCGCACCACCAGCGGCATCGCCATGGCGCCGCGCGTGCGGTTGCGCATCCGCGAGACATGGCTGATCAGCTGCTCGAACGCGGGATAGGCGAACGCGTCGAACTGCATCTCCACCACGGGCCGCAGCCCGTACATCGCCATGCCGACCGCCGTGCCGAGGATGCCGGCCTCGGCGAGCGGGGTGTCGGTGCAGCGGTCCTCGCCGAACTCCTTGGCGAGCCCGTCGGTGATCCGGAAGACTCCGCCGAGCGTGCCCACGTCCTCTCCGAGGACATGGACCGAGGGGTCCTCGGCCATCGCGTCGCGCATGGCGCGCTGCAGCGCCTGCGCCATGGTGGCGGGCTTCGCCGCGACCGTGGTCATCGCTCCCCCTCCTCGTGCGCCGCCAGCTCCGCCCGCAACTGGGCTTCCTGTTCGCGCAGTTGGGCCGTCTTCTCGGCGTACACATGGGCGAAGAGGTCCATGGGGTCGAGCTCGGCGTCGGCGTTCATCCGCTCGCGCAGGGCGGCGGCCATCGTCTCGGCGGCCTCGGCCGCAGCCCGTTTCTCGCTGTCGTCGAGGAATCCGCGGCTGGTCAGCTCGGCCTCCAGGAGCCGGATCGGGTCGTGGTCGCGCCACGCCTCCACCTCGGCGTCGACGCGATAGCGGGTGGCGTCGTCGGCGTTGGTGTGCGCCTCGATCCGATAGGTCACGGCCTCGATCAGGGTGGGGCCGCCGCCGCGCCGGGCGCGCGCGACCGCGTCGGCCAGCACCTCGTGGACCGCCGCCGCGTCGTTGCCGTCGACGAGCCGGCCCGGCATGCCGTACCCGACGGCCTTGTGGGCCAGGGAGGGCGCGGCGGTCTGCTTGGCCAGCGGCACGGAGATCGCGAAGCCGTTGTTCTGCACCAGGAAGACGACCGGGGCCTGCCAGACGGCCGCGAAGTTCAGCGCCTCGTGGAAGTCGCCCTCGCTGGTGCCGCCGTCGCCGACCATGGCGAGCGCCACCACGTCGTCGCCCTTGAGCCGGGCCGCGTGCGCCAGGCCCACCGCGTGCGGGAGCTGAGTGGCCAGCGGGGTGCACAGCGGGGCGATGCGGTGCTCGTGCGGGTCGTATCCGGTGTGCCAGTCGCCGCGCAGCAGGGTAAGGGCCTGTACGGGGTCGAGCCCGCGGGCGACGGCGGCGAGGGTGTCCCGGTAGCTGGGGAAGAGCCAGTCCTGCTCCTGGAGGACCAGCGCGGCCGCGACCTCGCAGGCCTCCTGGCCGGTCGAGGAGGGGTAGACGGCGAGGCGGCCCTGCTTGGTGAGGGCGGTGGCCTGCGCGTTGTACCGCCTGCCGCGGACCAGCTCCGCGTAGAGCCGCAGCATCAGGGCGCGGTCGAGCGGGGCGTCCGTGCCGAGCACGCGGTACGGCTCGGGGTCCGGGAGCAGCGGGGCGGGGTCGGTGCGGGGCCTCCAGGCAGGGGGAGGGGTGGGCCGGTAGGCGGCGGCACCGGCACCGGGCAGCTCTTGGACCGTCATGACGAAGCACCTCCTCTTGGGAGCGGAAGGAGGCACGGCAGTGTGATGCGCCTCACCTACCGATTGTTCGGTCGTGAGGGCATTTTGGCTACAGGCACCGCGAGCCTGTGGACAAACGGTTCTGCACAGCCTGGGATAGAGACAGGTCGTCCATGCTAGGGAGGCGGGGGGACATGGCAGCTGAACAAATGGCCGACGAGGGCCAGGGTGCGGGCGCACGGCCGCTGGACGCCGTGGACCGCGACATCCTGCGCATGCTCCAGACGGACGGTCGCGCGTCGATACGCTCCGTGGCCGAGCAGGTGCACGTCTCGCGCGCCAACGCCTACGCCCGGATCAACCGGCTCCTCGACGACGGGGTGATCCGCGGATTCACCGCGCGCGTGGACCACGAAAGGGCGGGGCAGGGAGCGTCCGCGTACATCACGCTCAAGATCGTGCAGAACTCCTGGCGCACGGTGCGCGAACAGCTCCAGGCGCTGCCGGGCGCCGCCCATATCGCCCTGGTCAGCGGCGACTTCGACGTACTGCTCCTGGTGCACTCGCCGGACAACCGGGCGCTGCGCGAACTGGTCCTGACCAAGCTCCAGTCGATCCCCGAGGTGCTGTCCACGCGTACGTTGCTGGTCTTCGAGGAGACCGACCTGGACCCAGGCCCCGGCGCGCCCTAGGTGCAGTACTTCTTGAGGAAGGCGAGCACCGTCGCCCAGTTCTTGGCGTCGCCGAGCAGCGAAACCCCGTGGTCGGCAACGCCCTTGAGCTCGTAGAGCCTGTTCTCCGGCGCCTTGGTGCTCGCCTTGCTGAGCTGCACGGCCGCGTCCCCGAAGGGGCTGTCGTCCGCGCCCGCCATGTAGAGCACCGGCGAGGTGAGCTTGGGCGCGGCCGCCAGCGCGTCGTCGGCGCCGTAAGCGGTGGGGCCGGAGAGCGAAACGACCGCGTCGGGCCTCGGCTCCAGCACGGTGGCCGCCTGGATGACGGCGGTCCCGCCCTTGGAGGCGCCCATCAGGAGCAGCTTCCAGGCGCCCTTGGCGCGCAGATAGGCGGCCGCTCCACTGACCTCGGCGACGTCGTCGCCGGTGGAGTTCACGGCGAGCACCTGGAAGCCCGCCCCGCCCAGCTCGACGGCCTTGTCCTTCCACTGGCAGACGTTGCCGTCCGCCTGGTGCGCGAGCACGATCCCCGTATTGCCGTGTCCCGTGAAGAAACCGGCCGTCCCGGCCCCGTCGGTGGCCTTGAAGACGATCGAGCCCGACTTCGCCTGTTCGGGCGTCAGACAGCCGAAGTCGTCGCCCTTCTTAAGAGAAGGGGCCGCTTGCGGGGATACGGTCGCCTGCCCGCTCACCGTCTTGTTCGGCGCCGTGTGCTTGTCGCCGCCGCCGGAACAGCCGGACACCGTCAGCCCCACGAGCAGCGTCATGGCGCACACGGACACAGCGGCAGCACGACCGTCCACGGCATTCATGACCGTGGATGGTGAGCTGGATCTACCGGACAGTCAACGGTCCGCGCACGTCAGGGACGGTTGCGCAGCCCGTCGAAAGCCATATGGACGACGGCCTCGGTGACCTGGGCGCGGTCCGCCTCGCCGTCGCGCTGCGGGCGGTACCACTCCACCAGCGAGTTCACCATGCCGAACAGCAGCCGGGTGGCCAGGCGTATGTCCATGTCGGAGCGGAGGTCCCCGTCCGCGGCGGCGGCCTTGAGCAGGTCGGAGACCCGCTGGTCGAACTCCCGGCGGCGCTCCATCGCCCAGCGCTCGGTCTTGGTGTTGCCGCGTACGCGCAGCAGCAGCGTGACGTACGGAACCTCCGCCATCAGCACCTCGACCGTACGGCGGGTGACGTACTCGACCCGCTCGATCGCGCGCCCGCGCGTGGCCCCCGGCTCGTCCAGAACGGCGAACAGGCCGTCGATGGCCCGGCTGACGGCCCGCCGCAGCAGTTCCTCCTTGCCGGAGACATGGTGGTAGATCGACGACTTGGAGATCCCCGCCGCCTTCGACAGGTGCTCCATCGACGTGCCGTCGTAGCCGCGCTCGTTGAAGACCCGCACGGCGACCGTGAGCAGGGTCTCCGGGGTGTATGTGTCCCGCTTGGCGGTGGTCATGAGGCGGTCTCCTCGCCGTTGCTGTACGACTGCCGGTAGAGCGCGAGCGAGGGGGCGTAGCGCCCGCCGGGGCAGCGCTGGTGCATTGCGGTGAGCAGGTCGTACGCCCAGTCCCGGCCGAGCCTGCGGTTCCATTCCACGGGCCCCAGCGGGTAGTTGACGCCAAGGCGCATCGCGGTGTCGACGTCCTCGGCCGAGGCGACGCCCCGGGCGACCGCGTCGGCCGCGAGGTCCGCGAGCATCGCGACCGTACGGGCGACGATCATGCCCGGTACGTCGCCGATGACGCTGACCTTCTTGCCCAGCTTCTGGAAGAGCCCCACGGCTTCGGCCACCGCGCGCGTGGAGGTGTCCTCGCTGGCGGAGAGCGCGGTACGGGTGGCGCCCCGGTAGTCGAGGGCGAGGTCGAAGTAGACGACGTCCGCGTACTCCACGGAGGTGCGCCCATCGGCCGGGACGAGCTGGCCGTCGCCGGGCAGAGCGATGTAGGGGCCGCCCGACTCGACCGTCTTCACGTCGATACCGGCTTCGCGCATCATCGCGACGAGCTCGGCGGCCGGACCGAGGTCGCCCACGACGGTGACGGCCGCGGGGGCCTCGGCGGGCTCGGCGGTGTGCGGCTCGGGCCGCACGGCGCCCTCCCCGTACGCGTACCAGCCGCGACCGCTCTTGCGGCCGTGCAGCCCCGACTCGACCAGGCGGCGCTGGGCCAGCGACGGGGTGAACTTGGGGCTGTGGAAGAAGGCCTCCCACACCGAGCGGGTGACCGCCTCGTTGACGTCCTGGCCGATCAGGTCGGTGAGCTCGAAGGGCCCCATCGCGAAGCCGCCGCTCTCGCGCAGCACGGCGTCGATGGTGGCCGGCTCCGCGCCGCGCTCCTCGTAGACCGCGAAGGCCTCCGCGTAGAAGGGCCGGGCGATGCGGTTGACCAGGAATCCGGGGGTGTCGGCGCAGCGCACCGGGGTCTTGCCCCACGCCTTCGCCGTCTCGTACGCGCGCGTGGCGGCCGCCTCGTCGGTCGCGAAGCCGCTGACCACCTCGACGAGGGGGAGCAGCGGCGCCGGGTTGAAGAAGTGCAGCCCGACGAACCGGCCCGGGTGGCGCAGGACGCCCGCGACGGCCGTGACCGACAGGGACGAGGTGTTGGTGGCGAGCAGGCAGTCCTCGGCGACGATGTCCTCCAGCGCCGCGAACAGCTCCTGCTTGACCGGCAGTTGCTCCAGCACGGCCTCGACGACCAGCGCGGCGTCCGCGAGCTCGCTCAGCGCGTCGGCCGGGTGCAGCCGGTCCACGGCGGCGTCGCGGTCGGCCGATGCGATCCGGCCTTTCTCGACGAGCCGGTCGAGCCGGGCGGCGACGGCGTCGGCGGCCTCTTGCGCCCGGCCCGGGACGGCGTCGTACAGCCGCACCGGATGGCCTGCCACCAGCGCGACCTGCGCGATGCCCTGCCCCATGGTCCCGGTGCCGACGACGGCGACGGCCCTGTTCGGCCCGATGGCCCGGCTCTCTTCGATGGCGGTCATGACGCGATCCTCCCCGATGAGTTGTCCACAGGTTCGACGGACCCCCTTGTCCCGACCGATCGTTCGGTTACTCTAACCCTGTCCGCCCGTCCCTGCCCAGCTCGAAGAGGAGTTGGTCCGTATGGCCGCTCAGCTCAGCCCCCAGCAGCTCACCGAGACCCACCGGACCACGCTCGACCAGGCGCTCGAAGCGATCCGCACGCGTGCGTACTGGTCACCGCACCCCGAGCACCCCAAGGCGTACGAGAACGACGGCAAGGCCGCCTTCGACGCGCTGCTCGGCGCCCGGTTCGACCTGGACCAGCCCGGCACCGACGACTGGACGGGCGCCGAAGTCTCCCCGTACGGCATCGAGTTGGGCATCACGTATCCGCACCCGGACCTGGACGTGCTGCTGCCCGCGATGAAGGCCGGCATGGGCGCCTGGCGCGACGCCGGTCCCGAGACGCGGGCCCTGGTCTGTGTGGAGATCCTGGCGCGCATCGGCGCCCGCACGCCCGAGCTCGCGCACGCGGTCATGCACACCAGCGGGCAGGCCTTCATGATGGCCTTCCAGGCGGGCGGCCCGCACGCGCAGGACCGCGGCCTGGAGGCGGTGGCGTACGCGTACCAGGAGCAGACCCGCACCCCGTCGGGCGCGGCTCCCTGGTCCAAGCCGCAGGGCAAGCGGGACCCGCTGGAGCTGAGCAAGACGTTCGTCCCGGCCGCGCGCGGCATCGCGCTGATGATCGGCTGCAACACCTTCCCGACGTGGAACGGCTACCCGGGCCTGTTCGCCTCCCTGGCCACCGGTAACGCGGTGCTGGTCAAGCCCCACCCGCGCGCGGTGCTCCCGCTCGCGCTCACCGTCAAGATCGCCCGCACCGTCCTCACGGAAGCGGGCTTCGACCCGAACCTGGTCGCGCTGGCCGCCGAGCGTCCCGGCGAGGGCATCGCCAAGACCCTGGCCGTGCGCTCCGAGATCAAGATCATCGACTACACGGGCTCCACGGCGTTCGGCGACTGGCTGGAGGCCAACGCCCGTCAGGCTCAGGTCTACACGGAGAAGGCGGGTGTCAACACGGTCGTCGTCGACTCCACCGACGACTACAAGGGCATGCTCTCCAACCTGGCCTTCTCCCTGTCCCTGTACAGCGGCCAGATGTGCACCACCCCGCAGAACCTGCTGATCCCGCGCGAGGGCATCACCACGGACGCGGGCGACAAGTCCTACGACGAGGTGGTGGCCGACCTCGCCGCCTCCGTCGGCGGGCTGCTCGGCGACGACGCGCGCGCCAACGCGCTGCTCGGCGCGCTGGTCAACCCCGATGTGAAGCAGCGCCTGGACGCGGCCCCCGGCCTCGGTGAAGTCGCCCTGGCCTCCCGGGAGATCAGCAACCCGGACTTCCCGGACGCGGTGGTGCGTACGCCGGTCATCGTCAAGCAGGACGGCGCGCGCAAGCAGTGGGAGGGCCCCGACACGGGCGCCGCCTACCTGTCGGAGTGCTTCGGACCGGTCTCCTTCGCGGTGGCGGTCGACTCCACGGCCGACGCGCTGGAGCTGCTGCGGCGCACGGTGCGCGACAAGGGCGCGATGACGGTCGGCGCGTACACGACATCGCGGGAGGTGGAGCGCGCGGTCGAGGAGGTCTGCCTGGAGGAGTCCGCCCAGCTCTCCTTGAACCTGACGGGCGGGGTCTACGTCAACCAGACGGCGGCGTTCTCCGACTTCCACGGCTCGGGCGGCAACCCGGCGGCGAACGCGGCGCTGTGCGACGCGGCGTTCGTGGCCAACCGCTTCCGGGTGGTGGAGGTCCGCAGGCAGGCGTGAGCCGGGCCCGGGCCCTGCTTTCTCAGCCGGTCGGGCCCGGGATCTCGGCGTAGCGCTGGATCCACGCGTGCATGGCGATCGCCGCGGCCGCGCCCGCGTTGATCGACCGGGTCGAGCCGAACTGGGCGATCGAGCACACGGCGGACGCGTGCTCGCGTGCCTGCTCGGTCAGTCCCGGCCCCTCCTGCCCGAACAGCAGCACACACCGCCGGGGCAGCTCGGTGCGCTCCAGGGGCACGGCGCCGGGCAGGTTGTCGATCCCGATGATCGGCAGCCCCTGCTCCGCCGCCCACTTCGTCAGCGACTCGGTGTCGGGGTGGTGGCGCACATGCTGGTAGCGGTCGGTGACCATCGCACCGCGCCGGTTCCAGCGCCGCCGCCCCACGATGTGGATCTCCTTCGCCAGGAAGGCGTTGGCGGTCCGTACGACGGAGCCGATGTTGAAGTCGTGGCCCCAGTTCTCCACAGCGACGTGGAAGTCATGCCGCCGGGTGTCCAGGTCCGCGACGATCGCCTCGCGCGTCCAGTACCGGTAGGCGTCGACGACATTGCGCCGGTCGCCGTGCGCGAGCAGCTCCGGATCGTAGCGCTCCCCCTGAGGCCAGGGCAGCGGATGCGGGCCGACGCCGATCTCGGGCGCGAAGCCGTCGTCGTACTGCGTCGGCTCGTCCGCACGGGCCTGGTCGGAAGAGGGAAGGCTGGGGCTGTTCTCGCTGCTCACGCCACGAGCGTACGGGGCCGCGGCTCTTCCTCCGTACGCCCCGGCTGCGGCGAGCGGGCGGGCAGCTTCTCACGCAGCCGGGCGACGCGGCCGCCGAGCCAGCGCAGGAAACCGGTCGGCAGGAAGACCGCGTCGGCCGCGATCATCGCCAGCGAGAAGAACGGCAGCCCGAGCAGCAGGGCGATCCCCGCGTGCTCCATCATCATCGCCACCAGCAGGACGTTCTTGACCCGCCGGTTGAAGAGCGTGAACGGGAACGCCACCTGGACGGCGACCGTTCCGTAGGTGAGCAGCATGACGATCAATCCGCTGCCGCCGAGCACGTCGGAGAGCGCGGGCCACGGCGAGAAGTAGTCCAGGTGCAGCGGGTAGTAGAGCGCGGTGCCGTCCTGCCAGCGCGAGCCCTGGATCTTGTACCAGCCGGCGGTCGCGTAGATCAGGCAGACCTCCGCCATGATCACCACCATGGTGGCGTTGTGCGCGAGGTTCGCGACGACGTCCAGGAGGTCGCGCGGCTCGCCCTGGGCGTACCGGTTGGCCGCCCACCACAGCGCCTGGGCCGTCCACAGGCCCCAGAAGATCAGCAGCCAGCCCCAGCCCGCGTCGGCGAGGAGAGTGACCGCGGCGAGCGCGACACCGAGCACCGCCCACAGCACGGGCCCCACCCGGTCCGGCACGCTCTCGCCCGTCTCGGCGCGGCGTGCGGCGGCGCGCCGCAGGCGCCGGGCGTCCAGCGACCAGACCTGCGCACAGCGCGTCAGGACCAGATAGATCGCCATGAGGTGGATGACGTTGTCGCCGCCGTCCCCCATGAAGACGGACCGATTCTGCAGCGACAGCACGCCCACCATGAACAGCACGGACATGGTGCGGGTGCGCCAGCCCAGCATCATCAGCGCGCTGGACACGACGGCCACGGCGTACACGATCTCGAACCAGACCGTGCTGTCGGTCCACAGCAGCGCCGTGAAGGCGTGGTTGCCGGAGACGAGCTTGTGGGCCATGTCCCAGCTCCACGGCCCGTCGGGACCGTACAGCTCACGGCGGTGCGGCAGCTCGCGCAGCAGGAACAGCAGCCAGGTCGCGGAGAAGCCGATCCGCACGACCGCGCTCTGATACGGGCCGAGAGCGGCGCCGGTGACCCGCCGCAGGGCGAGGGCGGCCTTGCTCTCGGGGACGGGGGGAGCCTGCGGCGACGCGGGAGACGCGTGCGGCGGCTGCGGGGTCTGCGGCGCGGGAGACGGGTGGGGTGCACGGGGCGCGGGAGTGCTCATCGGCTCACTCATCGAGTCGTTCTTCGGCTCGCTCATCGGCTGGCTTCCGTCCGTGCGTCGCCGGCTCCGGCACCGGCCGGGAGATCGGCGGGGGTCACGGTCCACCAGGGGACGACCCGGTAGTACGGCCGGGTGTCGATCTTCTCGTCGCTCCACCGCGGAGCCTTCACGGACGTCGTCACGGACCTGACCTGTACACGCTCGACGGTGCCGCCGTCACGGTGCGCGCCGAGGCGGAGCATCACGATCCGGTGGATGTAGCGCTCGGAGAGCTCGCCGCGCAGGCCGTTGGGCTTGTTGTCGTCGGTGTGGGAGGTCACGAAGAACTCCCAGCCCCGGCGCAGTTCGTTCTGCTGGGTGTGGCTCGGGAGCGGGTTGCTCCGGATGCCGGAGCCGTCCATCGCCGACAGATCGATCCACCCGGTCGTCTTGCGCGTCCCGTCCGGCATCACGATCTCGGCGCGCGCCTGGACCGCGATGTTCTGCTGGAGCGGGTTGGGCGCGAAAAGCTTCCAGTTCTGTTCGAACTCGGGATAGATCCAGTCGTCGACGACCTTGCCGTGCTGCTTCGTGACCGTGTTGGACGGCGCGACATGCAGAAACACCATCGCGATGTGGACGACCGCGACGACCGCGACGAGAGCGAGCGCGAGAGCACCCACGATCTGGTACGGGAGGGACAGCGCGGCGATGCCACGGCCGGGGACGCCGGGCTCGGGGATCTCCGGGGTCCCGGACGGCGTCACGTTTTCGCTGGTCGGATGGGGTGCGACGGCCTCGGCACCGACGGCTGGCCCGGCGTTTTCGGCAGCGGGCTCCGGCGGGCGGGGCTGCCCCTCCTGGCCCGGCACGTCCTTCTCGTCGTACGAATCCATCCCGCCCCGATCCCGGTCGGCTCCACTGGGTTATCCACAGGGTTGACACCCTACGGGCCGTCGACTCACCATTGAAGTCAATGAACCGAACGATCGGTCGGGAGCGAGTGGCCCGGCGGACCGCCCGTAATCGACAGCTCGGCAGGGGGCTCGGATGACGGCAGTGACCGCGGAGACCGGCACGAACACGCACGGCTCACAGGCGGCGGACGACAAGGACACGGCGGTGTACGCGGCGGCGTTCGACGCGGCCGTGGCCGCCGACGAGCGCATCGAACCGCGCGACTGGATGCCCGACGCCTACCGGGCCTCGCTGGTCCGCCAGATAGCGCAGCACGCCCACTCCGAGATCATCGGCATGCAGCCCGAGTCCAACTGGATCACCCGCGCGCCTTCACTGCGCCGCAAGGCGATCCTGATGGCCAAGGTGCAGGACGAGGCGGGCCACGGGCTGTACCTGTACAGCGCGGCCGAGACGCTCGGCGTGAGCCGCGACGAGTTGCTCGACAAGCTCCACTCGGGCCGCCAGAAATACTCGTCGATCTTCAACTACCCCACCCTGACCTGGGCGGACGTCGGCGCCATCGGCTGGCTGGTGGACGGCGCCGCGATCACCAACCAGGTCCCGCTCTGCCGCTGCTCCTACGGGCCGTACGCACGGGCGATGGTCCGCGTCTGCAAGGAGGAGTCCTTCCACCAGCGCCAGGGCTACGAGCTGCTCCTCGCCCTGTCCCAGGGCACCGGGGAACAGCACGCCATGGCACAGGACGCGGTGGACCGCTGGTGGTGGCCTTCGCTGATGATGTTCGGCCCGCCGGACGACGAGTCGTCCCACTCCGCGCAGTCCATGGCCTGGAAGATCAAGCGGCACTCCAACGACGAGCTGCGCCAGCGCTTCGTCGACATCTGCGTCCCCCAGGCCGAGGCGCTGGGACTCACCCTCCCCGACCCCGACCTGCGGTGGAACGAGGAGCGGGGACACCACGACTTCGGGACGATCGACTGGACCGAGTTCTGGGACGTCCTCAAGGGCAACGGCCCCTGCAACGAGCAGCGGCTCACCCAGCGGCGCCGCGCCCACGAAGAAGGCGTCTGGGTCCGGGACGCGGCAGCCGCGTACGCAACGAAGCAGCACAGCAACGGGGAGGCAACGGCATGAGCAGCACACACGACTGGCCGCTGTGGGAGGTGTTCGTGCGCTCGCGCCGCGGACTGTCCCACACCCACGCCGGAAGCTTGCACGCCCCGGACGCCCAGATGGCCCTGCGCAACGCGCGCGACCTGTACACCCGCAGGTCCGAAGGCGTCTCGATCTGGGTGGTGCCGTCCACCGCGGTCACCGCCTCCTCCCCCGACGAGAAGGACTCCTTCTTCGAGCCGGCCGGCGACAAGCCGTACCGCCACCCGACGTTCTACGAGATCCCGGAAGGGGTGAAGCACCTGTGACGACCTCGGCGAAGCCCACGAACACGGCGTCGACGGCCACTACCGCCGCGCTGCCCCTCGGCGACGACGCCCTGGTGCTCTCGCACCGGCTGGGGGAGTGGGCCGGACACGCCCCCGTCCTCGAAGAGGAGGTGGCGCTGGCGAACATCGCGCTCGACCTGCTCGGCCAGGCCCGGGTGCTGCTCTCCCTGGTGGGCGACGAGGACGAGCTGGCGTATCTGCGCGAGGAGCGGGCGTTTCGCAACCTCCAGCTGGTCGAGCAGCCGAACGGCGACTTCGCGCACACCATCGCCCGCCAGCTCTACTTCTCGACCTACCAGAAACTGCTCTACGGACAGCTGACCGCAGGCGACAGCGACCTCGCCGGGCTCGCCGCGAAGGCGGTCAAGGAAGTCGCCTACCACCAGGACCACGCCGAACAGTGGACCCTGCGCCTGGGCGACGGCACCGACGAGAGCCACCAGCGGATGCAGCGGGCGTGCGAGGCGCTGTGGCGGTTCACCGGCGAGATGTTCCAGCCGATCGACGGCGTCGACATCGACTGGCAGGAGACCGAAGCGACCTGGCTCGCCTCCGTCACCGCGGTGCTCCAGCAGGCCACACTGACCGTCCCCGAAGGGCCGAGGACCGGCGCCTGGGCCGCCGGAGCCGGCCGCCAGGGCCTGCACACCGAGCCGTTCGGGCGGATGCTCGCCGAAATGCAGCACCTGCACCGCAGCCACCCGGGGGCGACATGGTGACCGGCACGGCCACGGCCGAGATGACACCGCTGGAACAGGAACTGGCACGGCTCGCCGGCTCGGTCCCCGATCCCGAGCTGCCCGTGCTCACCCTGGCGGAACTGGGCGTACTGCGCGGCGTCCACCTGGAAGGGCCCGGCAAGGTCACCGTCCAGCTGACCCCCACATACACCGGCTGCCCGGCCATCGAAGCGATGTCCAGCGACATCGAGCAGATCCTGCGCGAGAACGGGATACCCGACGTCTCCGTGGTCCGCGTCCTGTCCCCCGCCTGGTCGACGGACGACATCAGCGCCGAAGGCCGCCGCAAACTCGCGGAGTTCGGCATAGCGCCGCCCCGGCCCCACGCCGCCGAAGGTCCGGTCGCGCTCACCCTGAGCGTGCGCTGCCCGAACTGCGGCTCCACCGACACCGAACTGCTGAGCCGGTTCTCCTCCACCGCGTGCAAGGCACTGCGCCGCTGCGTGAGCTGCCGCGAACCGTTCGACCACTTCAAGGAGTTGTAGATGTTCCATCCACTCCGGGTGAGCGAGGTCGAACGGCTCACGGACGACTCGGTGACCGTCACCTTCGACGTGCCGCCGGAGCTGCGCGAGGCCTACCGCCACCGGCCGGGCCAGCACCTCGCCCTGCGCCGGATAGTCGAGGGCGAGGAGATCCGCCGCACCTACTCGATCTGCGCACCCGCTGTGGAGCACCCGGCTCCGCCCGTACTGCGCGTAGGCATCCGCCTGGTCGAGGGCGGCGAGTTCTCCACGTACGCCTTCAAGGAACTGGCCGTGGGCGACGTCGTCGACGTCATGGAGCCGATGGGCCGCTTCATCCTGGAGCCGCGCGCCGGGTATTTCGTGTCCGTCGTCGGCGGCAGCGGCATCACCCCGGTCCTGTCGATCGCCACAACGCTGCTGGAGCGCGAACCGCAGGCCCGGTTCTGCCTCATACGCAGCGACCGCACTGTCGCGTCCACCATGTTCCTGGAGGAGACGGCCGATCTGAAGGACCGCTTCCCCGACCGGTTCCAGCTGGTCAACGCCCTCTCCCGGGAAGAGCAGCAGTCGGGTCTGCCGTCCGGACGGCTCGACCAGGAACGGCTCACGGAGCTGCTGCCCGCGCTGCTCCCGGTGGAAGAGGTCGACGGCTGGTACCTGTGCGGACCGTTCGGCCTGGTCCAGGCCGCCGAGCGGGCCCTGCGCGGACTGGGCGTGGCACGGGGCCGGATCCACGAGGAGATCTTCCACGTGGACGAGGCGCCGGTGCAGAGCACAGCAGCGGCATCGGCCCCGGCGCACGCCACGCTGACCGCGACCCTGCACGGCCGCTCCGGCACCTGGCCGGTCCAGGAGGGCGAGAAGCTGCTGGACACGGTGCTGCGCGCCCGCGCGGACGCCCCGTACGCCTGCAAGGGCGGGGTGTGCGGGACCTGCCGGGCGTTCCTGGTCTCGGGCGAGGTGCGGATGGACCGCAACTTCGCGCTGGAGGAGGACGAGACGGAGGCGGGCTATGTGCTGGCCTGCCAGTCTCATCCGGCTACGAAGGAAGTGGAGTTGGACTTCGATAGGTGAGGGGGAGGGGTTGGGGGGAGGGGGCGGGGGGGGAGGCCCCCAGGCTCTGCTCAGCATTCAGCGGCCTCAACATTCCGTCGCCCCCGCATTCCAATCCGCTAGAACCTGTTCTATCTTGACGACCCGTCAGATCCGGTGCGCGTGCAGGATTCGGGATGCGGGAGGACAGGGCTGTGGACTTCACCTTCACCGAGGAGGAGCAGGCGGCCGTAGAGGCGGCGCGGGCGGTCTTCTCGGGCGTCGCGCCCGACACGGTGCCCAGCCCCGCGCTCACCCCCGGCGCGGTGGCCGAGGACTTCGACCGGCCGCTGTGGGCCAAGCTCGCCGAGTCCGACCTGCTGAGCCTGGTCATCGGCCCGGAGTACGGCGGCGCGGGGCTCGATCCGATCGCCCTCTGCCTGGTGCTGCGCGAGTCCGCGAAGGTGCTGGCCCGGGTGCCGCTCCTGGAGACCAGCGCTGTCGCGATGACGGTAGAGCGGTACGGGAGCGCCGAGTTGGCGCGGGAGCTGCTGCCGGCCGTCGGCCGGGGCGAGCTGGTGCTCACCGTCGGCGCCAACGGACGCACCGGTCACGATCCCGCCGAGCTCGGGGTCACCGCTCGCCGGGAAACAGGCGAAAGCGGTAGTGGGGACGGCGGCTGGGTGCTCGACGGTGTGCAGACCGCCGTGCCGTGGGCGCACAACGCGGACCGTATCGCCGTGCCCGCGCACACCGGTGAGGGCCGCGCCGTGCTCGCCCTGCTCCCCCGCGTAGACGAAGGGCTCACTCTCGCCGAGCAGTTCTCGACCAGCGGGGAACGCTTCGCCGAGGTCAGCCTCGATTCCGTACGTGTCGAGGCGCGAGCGGTCATCGACGCCGAAGGCGCATGGGAGTGGCTGCGTGATCTGCTCGCCACCGGCACCTGTGCGCTGGCGCTCGGCCTGGGGGAGGGCGTGCTGACGATGACCAGCGAATACACCGGAAAGCGCGAGCAGTTCGGGTTCCCCGTCGCCACGTTCCAGGCGGTCGCCGTCCAGGCCGCCGACCGTTATATCGACCTGCGTGCGATGGAAGCCACGCTGTGGCAGGCCGCCTGGCGCATCAGTACGGGAGCCGGGGGCGCGCTTCCGGCGAGCGGCGACGTATCGGTGGCGAAGATCTGGGCCTCCGACGGGGTGCGCAGAGTCGTACAGACCGCTCAGCATCTGCACGGCGGGTTCGGCGCCGACACCGACTATCCCCTGCACCGGTACCACGCCTGGGCCAAGCAACTGGAGCTGTCACTCGGCCCGGCCGCGGCCCACGAGGAAGCCCTCGGCGACCTGCTCGCCGCGCATCCGCTCACCTAACTGGACGAGGGGGCCAGAAGGCCGCCGGGCTTTCGCCAGAACGTGCTCGTCAGAGCACGAAAGCCGGGGTGCCGTTGTCGGTGACCATCGGGCGCCCGGCGCCGTTCCACGCCTGCATGCCGCCGTCGACGTTCACGGCGTCGATGCCCTGCTGCACCAGATACTGCGTGACCTGCGCCGAACGCCCGCCGACCCGGCACATCACATACGCCCGGCGGCCGTCCTCGACAGCCTCGGTCACCTCACCGAACCGCGACACGAAGTCGCTGATCGGCACATGCAGCGCGCCCTCGACATGCCCGGCCGCCCACTCGTCGTCCTCACGGACGTCCAGCACCAGGGCGTCGGCCGGCACGGCGGCGACATCCACCGACGGCAGCTGGGCGAAATTCATGGGTCATGCCTTCTCTCGTACGTATCGGCAGGTCGGTCGTACCCGCAGGTCAGTCGCGTCGGCCGGTCACTTGTACCGACAGGCACCCGTACCGGCTGGTCACCTGGAACGCTACTGCACCAGCTCCGCGAGTTCCGCCTCACGACCGGCCACCTCGGCCAGCAGCTGCTCGGCGATCTCGTCGAGGAGGCGGTCCGGGTCGTCCGGCGCCATCCGCAGCATCGAGCCGATCGCGCTCTCCTCCAGCTCCCTGGCCAGCACGGCGAGCAGCTCCTTGCGCTGGGCCAGCCACTCAAGGCGGGCGTAGAGCTCCTCGCTCTCGCTGGGCCGCGCCTCCTCCGGCACCGGCCCGGCCGCCCACTCCTCGGAGAGTTCCCGCAGCATGGCCTCGTCGCCGCGGCCGTAGGCCGCGTTGACGCGGGCGATGAACTCGTCGCGCCGGGCGCGTTCGCCGTCCTCCTGTGCGAGGTCGGGGTGCGCCTTGCGGGCGAGTTCGCGGTAGAGCCTGCGCGCCTCCTCGCTCGGCCGCACCCGCTTCGGCGGCCGTACCGGCTGGTCCGTGAGCATCGAGGCGGCTTCGGGCGAGAGCCCGTCGGAGTCCATCCAGTCGTGGAACAGTTCCTCGACCCCGGGCATCGGCAGCACCGCGGCCCGTGCCTCGCGTGCCTTGCGCAGATCCTCGGGGTCGCCGGTGAGTGTGGCCTTGGCCTCGGCGATCTGGGCGTCGAGCTCGTCGAGCCGGGCGTACATCGGGCCGAGCTTCTGGTGGTGCAGGCGGGAGAAGTTCTCCACCTCCACCCGGAAGGTCTCCACGGCGATCTCGAACTCGATCAGCGCCTGCTCGGCCGCCCGCACAGCCCTGTCCAGCCGGGCCTCGGGCCGCTCCGCGTTCTCCGGGGCCTCGGCGGGGGCGGTCGGGGCGGTCGTCTCTTCGGCAGGTTCGTCCGTCACCGGTCCAGCGTACGGGCGCGGAGGGTGGGGCCCCTCCCTCCCCCCTCCCCCCCACCCCTCCCCGCCCCCGTCTCACACCCCCAGCTCCGCCTCCACCCGCCCATCCCTGATCGCGGCCAGCAGGGTCGCGTGGTCGGCCTCCGTGCGGTCGGCGTAGTGGACCGCGAAGCCGGCCACGGCTTCGTCCAGCTCTTCGTTCTTGCCGCAGTACCCCGCTATCAGCCGGGGGTCGGCGCTGTGTGCGTGGGCGCGGGCTAGCAGTGCGCCCGTCATACGGCCGTAGTCGTCCAGCTGGTCCGGGGCGAGCGCGGCCGGGTCCACGCTGCCCTTGCGGTTGCGGAACTGGCGTACCTGGTAGGGCCGTTCGTCGACGGTGGTCCAGCCCAGCAGGATGTCGCTGACGACCTGCATCCGCTTCTGGCCGAGGACCACGCGGCGGCCCTCGTGGCCCGCCTCCGGCGCGTGGAATCCCGCTTTCGCCAGGTGCGGCAGCAGGGCGGAGGGGCGGGCCTCCTTCACCTGGAGCACCAGGGGCTCGCCCCGGTGGTCGAGGAGCAGCACCACGTACGACCGTGTTCCGACGCTGCCGGTACCGACGACCCGGAAGGCCACGTCGTGTATCGCGTACCGCGCGAGCAGCGGCAGGCGGTCCTCCGACAGGGTGTTCAGGTACTCGCCGAGCGAGGCGGCGACCGCGGCGGCCTCCGCGTCGGGCACCCGGCGCAGTACCGGCGGCGCGTCGACGAAGCGGTGGTGGCCGTCGGGGCTCTGCTGGGTCGCCTTGGCGGCGAAGCGCGCGCTGGTGTTGTTGCGGGCCTTGGCCGACACCCGTTCCAGGGTGCCGAGCAGGTCCCGGGCGTCGGTGTGGGAGACCAGTTCCTCGTCGGCTATCGCGTTCCACGCGTCCAGCACCGGCAGCTTCGCCAGGAGCCGCATGGTCCGGCGGTAGGCGCCGACCGCGTCGTATGCCGCGGCCCGGCAGGTGTCCTCGTCGGCGCCCGCGGCCCGACCGGCCAGGACGAGTGAGGCCGCGAGGCGCTTGAGGTCCCATTCCCAGGGGCCGGGCACGGTTTCGTCGAAGTCGTTCAGGTCGATGACGAGTCCGCCGCGTGCGTCGCCGTAGAGGCCGAAGTTCGCGGCGTGGGCGTCGCCGCAGAGCTGGGCGCCGATGCCGGTGGTCGGGGTGCCGACCAGGTCGTGGGCCATCAGTCCGGCGGCGCCGCGCAGGAACGCGAACGGGGAGGCGGCCATCCGGCCGACCCGGATCGGGGTGAGCTCGGCCACCCGGCCCCGGTTCGACTCCTCGACGGCGCGGACGGCGTCTGGCCGGTCGGCGGAGAGGGCGAGCGCGTCGTGCGAGGAGCGGGGTACGCGGTCGCGCAGTGCCTTGCCGTCGCCCTTCGGCGAGCCGGGCGTGCGGTCCGCTCCCCGGCCGTTGCGGTGCCGGAAACCCGGTACTTGCGGTATCCGGATCTGCCCGCTGTCGGGCACCGCTCGCAGCACCGGAATCACCGCCTCGACATCGCTCATCGCGCGCCGCCTCCCCCGTCCTCGTACAACATCAACAGCTCGACTGCCATGACCGTACAGGCGGTGGGTGATGGGCGTCTCCCCCTGTGGATAACTCCCGTCGGCGGCCATACGGCAGGCCACCGGCGGGAGTTGTCCCCGGATTCTCTATGGAGTTGTCCGCTCAGACAGCGACCGCTTCCTCCAGCTCTTCCTCGACTTCTTCGTCCTCCCCGGCACCTTCCCGGGCCTCGCCCCGGCCGTCGGCGACGCCATCGCTCACCGCAGCCGCTCCCGCAACCGGCACCGCCACCGCGCCCCGCCGCGCTCGCGCCTCGGCCAGCGCCGCGACACCCACCAGCGCGATGCCTGCCAACAGCCACAGGGTCAGAACCAGCACGTGGCCGCCGAGGCCGTGGCCCGCGAAGTACACGTGGCTGCGGGTGCCTTCGACGAATCCGGCGCCGTTCCAGAACGCGTGCAGCGCCCCGAAGAAGCCGGGCTGGAGTTCGGGGCGGAAGATGCCGCCGGAGCTGGTGAAGTTGAGCATCACGAAGAGCACCATCACGCCGAGCGTGGTCCACCGCTTCAGGAACGTGTGCAGCCCGACGCCGATGAGCAGGATCCCGGCCGAGTACAGCCACGACATGGCCCACACGCCGCCGAGTCTGTGGTCGACGAGGTGGAACATCGGGCCCGCGAAGACCGCGCCGATGCCGCTGACCAGGAACGACATGCCCAGTGCCAGCAGCGCCCTGATCCGCAGCGGCAGGACCGCACCGGCGCCGCCGATCACCGCGACGGACGCGTACGAGCCGATGCTGAGCGCGACCAGCAGGAAGAAGATGCCCTGCCCGGTCGGGTCGCCCTTGGCGAGGTCGGTCACGTCGGTCACCTTGAGGGGCGCGTCCTGCGCCGCCGCGACCTTGGTGAAGACCTTCTCGACGGCGGTGGCGCTGGTGTCGGAGGAGGCGGAGGCGACGAGCAGTTCGGGCCTCGCACCGGGGATGTACGCGCCGAAGACCTGCTGCTGTTCGAGTGCGTGGACCGCCGCGGCGCGGTCGGGCACGGTACGGACGTCGAGCGCGCCCGCGCCCTTGTCCTGGAGGGTCTGGGCGAGCACCTGTGCGCTGGGGCCCGACCCGACGATGTCGACCCGCAGGTCGTGCGGCTGCGGGCTGTGGAAGGCCCCCAGGTAGGCGAGGCCCATCCCGATGCACATCAGCAGGGGGGTGAGGAGATGGCCGAGCACATGACGCAGGGGGCTGGAAGCGGTACCGGCGGACACCACGACTCCAATGGTTGGCTTATACAACTCATGCACGTTGTACTCTACAACCATTTATTTGAAAGGGCGAACGCCCAGATCAGAGCCTGCGTCCGGCCGCCACTGCCGACCGTTGACCCACGGCCCGCACCGCCGCTGTCACCCCCACCAACGCCGATGTTTCACGTGAAACCACGCACCGCGCGGCCACCGGCCGGGCCCCCGGAAGACCAAAGCCCCCGCCTGCCCACCCACTAGCTAGAGGGCCGCTACAACCCCGCGTCCCGCGCCAGCAGCGCCGCCTGCACCCGGTTCTCGCACTCCAGCTTCGCCAGGATCCGGCTCACATACGTCTTCACCGTGGCCTCACTCATATGGAGCCGCTTTCCGGCGTCCGCGTTGGACAGGCCCTCGCCGAGCAGCGCCAGTACGTCCCGCTCCCGCTCGGACAGCACGCCCACCCGGCGCCGCGCCTGCTCGCCCCGCGCCGCCGCGCGCCCCGTCGCCAGCTGGTCCACGACATGCCGGGTCGCGGCAGGCGACAGATAGGCGTCCCCGGCAGCCGCAGCCCGTACCGCGCGGATCAGCTCGGCCGGGGCGGTGTCCTTCAGCAGGAAACCGGCGCCCCCGTGCTCCAGCGCACGCAGCACGTTCTCCCGCTCGCCGAACGTCGTGAGGATGATCACGTGCACCGAGGGGGCCGTCCTGCGCAGCTCGGCCAGCGCGGTCAGCCCGTCCATCACCGGCATCTGGATGTCGAGCAGCACCACGTCGGCCGCGTGGGCGCGCGCCGCCTCGACGGCCTCGCGGCCGTTCGCCGCCTCCGCCGCGACCTCGATGTCCGGGTCCGACGTGAGGATCATCCTGATTCCCGCGCGGATCAGCGGTTCGTCGTCCGCGATTACGACCTTGATACGCGGACTACGCGGCCTCTGCGGACCCTGAGGCCCGTGCGCGCCCCGCGTACCGCCCGTGTCGCCCGGACCGAGTGGACCCGTCTGTGGACCCGTCACTCCTGCTCCCGTCCTGGCGCCGCGCTACCGCTCGACGTCGTACGCCTTCTTCTCGATCAGCTTGCCGTCCTTGAAGCAGAACCGGAACACCGGCTCGGTCTTCAGGCTGTCGCCGACCTCCGAGGACATCAGCACCAGGCACGTCGACCCGGCAGGCTCGACCGGGCCCTTGCCGGGCAGGCCTCTCGTGAGGAACGTGTCGCCCTTCGGCAGCCGGTTTCGTACGTCCTGTTCGGCCGTGCCCACCTTGATCTTCTCGTACTCGGACGGGTCGATTATGGCCTTGTCCGCCGATCCGGCGAGGAAGAAGAGCGCGAAGCCCGCGGCCACCACAAGCAACACCACCGCCGCGAACGCGATCCCGCAGCCCAGTGCGATGCCGCCGCCCCTGCTCCTGCTGCTCATGGCCAACTCCCTCTCCGCGACGTTCAGGTCGACGTCCCAGCCGTCGCGCCGGCCGGCCGGGTGCCGGCCGGTCCGCGTCGTACCGGCCGGACCACCGTCGCCGAGCGGGAACTCCCGCGGCTGCTGCCGGAAGTCGTCCCCCGCGTCGACGAAGGTCGCCGCCTCCGCCGCCCCGTACGGCAGGACGCCCGCCACCCGGAAGCCGCCGTCCTGGGTGCGCCCGGTGTGGACCATGCCGCCGACCAGCCGGGCCCGCTCGTGCAGCCCGGTCAGGCCCTGACCGCCGCTGACCACCTCGTCCGCAGGCGGCCCGGCCACCGGCTGGTTGACGACCTCGACGACGAGCGAGTCGGGCTCGTAGCGCAGTTCCACCGCGATGGGGGCGCCGGGAGCGTGCTTGTACGCGTTGGTGAGCGCCTCCTGCACGATCCGGTACGCCGCGTGGTCGGAGGCGGCGGCCAGTTGCCGGGGCTCCCCCGTCTCCCGCAGTTCCACCGTGGTGCCCGCCGCCCGCGCGGCCGTCACCAGGGCCTCGACGCCCGCCGTGCCCCGGGCGGCGCGCTGCGCCTCGTCGGCGTGGTCCGGGGCTTCGACGCCGTCGCGCAGGATGCCGACGACCTCGCGCAGTTCGTGCATCGCGGCGACCGACGCCTCCCGCAGCACGCCGACGGCCTCGCGCTGGCGGCCCGTCAGCGCGGGATCGACCTCCAGCGCCCCGGTGTGCACGGAGATCAGCGCGAGCTGGTGGCCGAGGCTGTCGTGCATGTCCTGGGCGATGCGCTGGCGTTCGCGCAGCCTCGCCTGTCCGGCGACCATCGCGCGCTCGCGCAGCAGCTGCGTGTTGCGCTCGTGCATGGTCTGCAACAGGGTGCGCCGCTGGTACCAGTAACGGCTGGCGAGGCCCGGCACGACGGCCGTCATCATAAAGAAGAGCGCCGCGAACAGGCCGAGGAGGAGCGGGGGCCCGTCCCCGTGCTCGGCGATCTGAGTGACCGCCAGATACGCGGCGAAGCCGCCGCAGAACGCGAACAGCGCCCGCCCCGCCCCGATGATCCGCCGCCCCGACGAGCAGGCCACGATCAACAGCAGCAGCGTGGCCGCCGGGCTGACCCCGCAGAGCGCGGACGTGGCGACCAGCACACCGGCGGGGAAGCGGCGGCGCAGCGGCGACAGGACGAGGATGGCGGCCGCCTCCAGGCCCGGCAGCACCACTCCGCCGTGGATCGCGAAGCTCAGCCCGCCGGCAAGGGCCGCGAGGCACAGGGCGAGCGCCGACTCGCCGACGATCCTGCGGCGCGTCCAGCGCTCCGGCCCGGCCAGCTGGCGTCGGGCGTCCCTGAAGCCGTCCCGGATTCTCGATGACACATCCACGCCCGCACCCTAGGCAGCGGACCCCGGCCCGGGCGGCTCTCTTTGGTCGCGCCCCGCCGAGACGAAAGTCTCCGTAGCGATCCACCCGACCGGTCCGCCGCGCCGATCCGTACGTACGGGAACATCACCGCGTACACAGTCACGCGCCACGCGCCCGCGAAGAAGCGCACACGAAAACGCGCATGCGAAAACGCGGAAGCCCCGCCGGTCATTGACCTGCGGGGCTTCCGTTCTGTGGGCGAGGGGGGATTTGAACCCCCACGTCCCGAAGGACACTGGCACCTGAAGCCAGCGCGTCTGCCGTTCCGCCACTCGCCCGAGTGGTGTCCAGTTCTTCGAACCGTTCCGGTCCGTTTCCCTGGCGACGTCGAGAAGATTAGCACGCTGCGCAGGGTGGATTCACATCCGTTGTTTCCGGCGGCCCTGGGGGGCACAAGAGGAGGAGAGGAGACGGGCCGACGCGACGGCAGGGGGACCCACAGGAACGTCACAGGGACCGCGGGGCAACCCATACCGTCGCCACCCACTCCTCCACGGTGCACCCCGGGTGCGGGACACTGTCAGGAGGCCACCTCTACGATCCGTGTGAGAGGTGACACTCGTCCACCGGTCACAGAAGGGGAACCAGCCGATTTCCCGACGCGTGGATACGATCAGTAAGCAGTACCAGGACGACATCGACGGAGGAGGTGCCCCATGGGAGTCCTGAAGCGTTTCGAGCAGCGTCTCGAAGGCCTGGTCAACGGCACCTTCGCGAAGGTCTTCAAGTCCGAGGTCCAGCCCGTCGAGATCGCCGGCGCCCTCCAGCGCGAGTGCGACAACAACGCGACGATCTGGAACCGTGAGCGGACCGTCGTCCCCAACGACTTCATCGTCGAGCTGAGCCCGCCCGACTACGAGCGGCTCAGCCCGTACTCGGGCCAGCTGGGCGACGAGCTGTCCGGCCTGGTCCGCGACTACGCCAAGCAGCAGCGCTACACGTTCATGGGGCCGATCAAGGTCCACCTGGAGAAGGCCGAGGATCTCGACACCGGCCTGTACCGGGTGCGCAGCCGCACCCTCGCCTCCAGCACCGACCAGCAGGACCTGCACAGCCAGCAGGAGCAGTTCGGCGGCCGGCCCCAGGGCCCCGCGCGTCCCGCTCCCGCCGCACCGCCGCAGTCCCCCCAGGGCCGCGGCGGCTACGGCTATCCGCCGGCCGCCGCGCCGCCGATGCCGGCCTCCCCGCCGCCCGGCGGGAACGGCGGCCCCGCCCGTCCGGGAGTGGACCGCCGTCCGGCGGCTCCGGGCCCCATGCCGGGTTCCCCGGTGCGGCGCTGGATCGAGATCAACGGCACCCGCCACCAGATCTCCCGCCCGACGCTGGTGCTGGGTCGCAGCACCGACGCCGATGTGCGGATCGACGACCCCGGCGTCTCGCGCCGGCACTGTGAGATCCGGACCGGAACGCCCTCGACGATCCAGGATCTCGGGTCCACCAACGGCATCGTGGTGGACGGGCAGCACACCACCCGCGCTACGCTCCGCGACGGCTCGCGGATCGTCGTGGGCAGCACCACCATCGTTTACCGGCAAGCCGAAGGGTGAAGCGGGGGCAATGTCAGAGCTGACCCTCACGGTCATGCGGTTGGGTTTCCTCGCCGTACTGTGGCTGTTCGTCATCGTGGCCGTCCAGGTCATCCGCAGCGACCTGTTCGGCACGCGCGTCACCCAGCGCGGTTCGCGCCGGGGCGGCGACACTGGCCGCCAGCAGACCGGCCGGCAGGCCGCCGCCGCTGCTGCCGCGCCGCCGCAGCAGCGCGGCCAGCAGCCCGCGCCCGCCGGCCGCCAGCGCCGCGGAGCCCCCACCAAGCTGGTGGTCTCCGAGGGCACGCTGACCGGCACCACGGTGGCGCTGCAGGGCCAGACCATCACGCTGGGCCGGGCCCACGACTCGACGATCGTCCTCGACGACGACTACGCGTCGAGCCGGCATGCCAGGATCTACCCGGACCGGGACGGCAATTGGATCGTCGAGGATCTCGGGTCCACCAACGGCACCTACCTGGACCGGACCCGGCTCACCACCCCGACCCCGATTCCGCTGGGCGCGCCGATCCGCATCGGCAAGACCGTCATCGAGCTGCGGAAGTAGTACGACAATGAGCGAGCGGAGCGAGCGAGCCGCGGCGGTCCGGACGACGGACCGGGGCGGACTCCCGACCGGAGGGTGGGCAGTGTGGCTCGACAAGACCGGCTGTACCCCGAGCCGACGGGCGAGGTGCGTATGAGTCTCTCCCTGCGCTTCGCCGCCGGATCCCACAAGGGCATGATCCGCGAGGGCAACGAGGACTCCGGTTACGCGGGTCCGCGCCTCCTCGCGATCGCCGACGGCATGGGCGGCCAGGCCGCCGGCGAGGTCGCCTCGTCCGAGGTGATCTCCACCCTGGTCACGCTCGACGACGACGTGCCCGGCTCCGACATCCTCACCTCGCTCGGTACGGCGGTGCAGCGCGCCAACGACCAGCTGCGCATGATGGTCGAGGAGGACCCCCAGCTGGAGGGGATGGGCACCACGCTCACCGCTCTGCTGTGGACGGGTCAGCGCCTGGGCCTGGTGCACGTGGGCGACTCGCGCGCGTATCTGCTGCGCGACGGTGTGCTCACCCAGATCACGCAGGACCACACCTGGGTGCAGCGGCTCGTGGACGAGGGCCGCATCACCGAGGAGGAGGCGACGACGCATCCGCAGCGCTCGCTGCTGATGCGCGCACTCGGCAGCGGCGACCACGTCGAGCCGGATCTGTCGATCCGCGAGGTGCGGGCGGGCGACCGCTATCTGATCTGCTCCGACGGTCTGTCGGGGGTGGTCTCGCATCAGACGATGGAGGACACCCTCGCCAGCTACCAGGGCCCGCAGGAGACCGTGCAGGAGCTGATCCAGCTCGCGCTGCGCGGCGGCGGCCCCGACAACATCACGGTGATCGTGGCCGACGTCCTGGACGTCGACTCCGGCGACACGCTGGCCGGTCAGCTCAGCGACACCCCGGTGATCGTGGGCGCGGTCGCCGAGAACCAGCTCCAGCTCAACGACGGCGGGGCGATGCAGACCCCGGCGGGCCGCGCCTCTGGCCTGGGCCGTCCGACCCCGCCGCAGGGGGGCTTCGGCCCGCCCGGCAGCGGTGACGACTCCGGCTACGGCGCCCCGCCCGAGGGCGCCTTCGGCGCCTACACGGACGACGACTTCGTGAAGCCGCGCCGCGGCAGGTGGCTGCGGAGATCCGCCTACATCGTGCTCGCGCTCGCCGTGGTCGGCGGCGGTCTGTACGGCGGCTACCGCTGGACGCAGACCCAGTACTTCGTCGGCACCAAGGACGAGCACGTCGCGCTCTACCAGGGCATCAGCCAGGATCTGGCGTGGGTGAAGCTGTCGAAGGTGGAGACCGACCACCCCGAGATCGAACTCAAGTACCTGCCGCCGTACCAGCGTAAGCAGGTCGAGTCGACGATCGCGGAGAGCAGCCTCTCCAAGGCCCAGGCGAAGATCACCGAGCTGTCGACGCAGGCGTCGGCGTGCAAGAAGGACGAACAGCGGCGCGCCGCCGAGAGCCAGAACCCGCCGAAGACCGGCACGACGGCCTCACCGTCGCCGTCCGGCAAGCCCGGTTCAACCAAGACCACCGCCACTCCCACGCCCGGCCCCAGCCTCTCGGAGGAAGAGCAGAAGCTGGTCCCGCAGTGCGGTAAGCAGTAGGCAGCCGTAGGGGGCCTTTCCACACCATGAGCGTTGTCACCAACACGACCACCATCGGCGCGATCGACGCACCGAGCCGCCGCAACACCGAGCTCGCGCTGCTCGTCTTCGCCGTCGCCATCCCGGTGTTCGCGTACGCCAACGTGGGCCTGGCCATGACCGGCAAACTGCCGTCCGGCATGCTCGGTTACGGGCTCGGCCTCGGGCTGCTCGCGGCCGTCGGGCACCTTGTGGTGCGCAAGTTCGCCCCGTACGCGGACCCGCTGCTGCTGCCGCTGGCGACGCTGTTGAACGGGCTCGGCCTGGTGATCATCTGGCGGCTGGACCAGTCGCCGCGCCTGATCCAGCTGGCCAAGAGGCAGTTCGGCTCCTTCCATCCGGACGCGCCCAAGCAAATGCTGTACACGGCTCTCGGGGTGGCGCTGTTCATCGCGGTGCTGATGCTCCTGAAGGACCACCGGATCCTGCAGCGCTACACGTACATCTCGATGGCGGTGGCGCTGTTCCTGCTGATCCTGCCGATGTTCTTCCCGGCGGTGAACGGCGCGAAGATCTGGATCTCGATCCCGGGCCTGGGCACGATCCAGCCCGGCGAGTTCGCGAAGATCATCATCGCGGTGTTCTTCTCGGGCTACCTGATGGTCAAGCGGGACGCGCTGGCGCTGGCCAGCCGCCGGTTCATGGGCATGTATCTGCCGCGCGGGCGTGACCTCGGTCCGATCCTCGTGATCTGGGGCGTCTCGATCCTGATCCTGGTCTTCGAGACCGACCTCGGTACCTCGCTGCTCTTCTTCGGCCTGTTCGTCGTCATGCTGTACGTGGCGACCGAGCGCACCAGCTGGATCGTGTTCGGTCTGCTGATGTCGGCGGTCGGCGCGGTCGCGGTGGCGTCCTTCGAGCCGCACGTGAAGCTGCGTGTGGACGCCTGGATGGACCCCTTCGCCTGCTACAAGACCACCGGCGCCTGCGAGCAGATCGGCCAGGCGATCATGTCGTTCGGCTCCGGCGGCACCATGGGCACGGGCCTGGGCCAGGGCAACTCCGACCTGATCGGCTTCGCCGCCAACGCCGACTTCATCCTCTCCACGGTCGGCGAGGAGCTGGGCCTGGCCGGGATGATGGCGATCCTGCTGATCTACGGCTTGATCGTGGAGCGGGGCGTGCGCACCGCGCTCGCCGCCCGCGACCCGTTCGGCAAGCTGCTGGCGATCGGCCTCTCAGGCGCGTTCGCGCTCCAGGTCTTCGTGGTCGCCGGCGGTGTCATGGGCCTCATCCCGCTGACTGGTATGACCATGCCGTTCCTGGCACAGGGCGGTTCCTCCGTGATCGCCAACTGGGCGCTGATCGGCATCCTCATCCGCATCAGCGACACCGCCCGGCGCCCCGCGCCCGCCCCCGCCCCGTCCCCCGACGCCGAGATGACCCAGGTGGTCCGACCGTGAACAAGCCCCTGCGACGGATCGCGATCTTCTGCGGGCTCCTGATCATGGCCCTGATGCTGCGCGACAACTGGCTCCAGTACGTCCGGGCCGACGAGCTGAACGCGCACAAGTACAACCGCCGCGTCCAGATCGAGCGGTTCGCCCATGAGCGCGGCAACATCATCACGGCCGACGGCCAGCCGATGACCTCCTCCAAGGAGACCCAGGGCAGCGACTTCAAGTTCAAGCGCGCCTGGAACAACGGCACCATCTGGTCGCCGGTCACCGGCTACAACTCGCAGGCCTTCGACTCCTCGCAGCTGGAGAACATCGAGGACAAGATCCTCTCGGGCAACGACGACCGGCTCTTCTTCGACCGGACGCTGTCGATGTTCACCGGCGAGAAGAAGCAGGGCGGCAACGTCGTCACCACCCTCAACAGCGCCGCCCAGAAGGCCGCCTTCGACGGCCTGGGCGACAAGAAGGGCGCGGTCGCGGCCCTGGACCCGCGCACCGGCGCGATCCTGGCCCTGGCCTCGACCCCGTCGTACGACCCGTCGGTGTTCGCAGGCAACGCCAAGGCCGACTCGGACGCCCGCCAGAAGCTGCTCGACGACAAAGACAAGCCCATGCTGAACCGGGCGCTGCGCGAGACCTACCCGCCCGGCTCCACGTTCAAGGTGGTCACCGCCTCGGCGGCGCTGGAGAACGGCCTGTACTCCAGCATCGACGAGGCGACCCGCTCGCCGCTGCCCTTCAAGCTGCCGCAGTCGACGAGCGAGCTGAAGAACGAGGGCAACATCCCCTGCGAGAACGCCACCCTCAAGGTCGCTCTGCAGTACTCGTGCAACACGGTCTTCGGCAAGATCAGCGATGACCTGGGCAACAAGAAGATGGTCGACGAGGCCAACAAGTTCGGCTTCAACGACCAGATCTTCACCCCGGTGCGGGCCGACGCCAGCATCTACCCCAAGGACAACCGCCCGCAGAACGCGATGGCGGGCATCGGCCAGGCCTCCAACCGCGCCACGCCGCTGCAGATGGCCATGGTCGCCGCCGCCGTCGCCAACGACGGCAAGCTGATGAAGCCGTACATGGTGGACCAGCTCCAGGCGCCGAACCTGGACGTCCTGACCAAGACCCAGCCGGAGAAGCTGAGCCAGCCGCTGACCGCGGCCAACGCCCAGAAGATCCAGCAGATGATGGAGTTCGTCGTCACGGACGGCACCGGCAAGAAGGGCGCCATCGACGGGGTCACCGTCGGCGGCAAGACCGGTACCGCCCAGCACGGCCTCAACAACAGCGAGAAGCCGTACGCCTGGTTCATCTCCTACGCCAAGACCGACCAGGGCTCCCCGGTCGCGGTCGCCGTGGTGGTCGAGGACGGCGACGCCAACCGCGACGACATCTCCGGCGGCGGCCTGGCGGCCCCGATCGCCAAGGCCGTCATGAAGGCGGTGCTCAAGAAGTGACGTGCGGGATGTTTCACGTGAAACGGTCGACGTTTCACGTGAAACGTCGCTCACGCCCTGTACCGGTCCGGTATCAGCTGACGGTCAGGGACGGATCCGCCACCGCTGCCCGGTAGCGTATGCGCGAACAGCACACCGCCGGACCACACACACGGGTGCGGTCGGGACTGACGGAGAGGGCTGGAACGTTATGGAAGAGCCGCGTCGCCTCGGCGGCCGGTACGAGCTGGGCCAGGTGCTCGGCCGTGGTGGCATGGCGGAGGTCTACCTCGCGCACGACACCCGGCTCGGCCGCACTGTCGCCGTGAAGACGCTGCGGGCCGACCTCGCCCGCGACCCGTCCTTCCAGGCCCGGTTCCGCCGTGAGGCCCAGTCCGCCGCCTCGCTCAACCACCCGGCGATCGTCGCTGTCTACGACACCGGCGAGGACTACGTCGACAACATCTCCATCCCGTACATCGTGATGGAGTACGTCGACGGGTCCACCCTGCGTGAGCTGCTGCACTCCGGGCGCAAGCTGCTGCCCGAGCGCACGCTGGAGATGACCGTCGGCATCCTCCAGGCGCTGGAGTACTCCCACCGCGCCGGCATCGTCCACCGCGACATCAAGCCGGCGAACGTCATGCTGACGCGCACCGGCCAGGTCAAGGTCATGGACTTCGGCATCGCGCGGGCCATGGGCGACTCCGGCATGACGATGACGCAGACCGCCGCCGTCATCGGCACCGCCCAGTACCTCTCCCCGGAGCAGGCCAAGGGCGAGCAGGTCGACGCCCGCTCCGACCTGTACTCGACGGGCTGCCTCCTGTACGAGCTGCTGACCGTGCGGCCGCCGTTCGTCGGCGACTCGCCGGTCGCGGTCGCCTACCAGCACGTACGGGAAGAGCCGCAGCCGCCGAGCAACTTCGACCCCGAGATCACGCCCGAGATGGACGCCATCGTCCTGAAGGCGCTGGTCAAGGACCCCGACTACCGCTATCAGTCGGCGGACGAGATGCGCGCCGACATCGAGGCGTGCCTGGACGGCCAGCCGGTCGCCGCGACCGCCGCCATGGGCTCGGTCGGCTACGGCGGCTACGACGCGTACACCTCGGGCCCCCAGGACCAGCCGACCACCGCGCTGCGCCCGGCGGACGCGGCGGGCCAGACCTCCATGCTGCCGCCGGTCAACCCGGACGACGGCGGCTACGGCTACGACGACCGCCCGGACCGCCGCCGCCAGAAGAAGTCGCACACCTCGACGATCCTGCTGGTGCTCGCGGGCGTCCTGGTGCTGGTCGGCGCGATCCTGATCGGCAAGTCGGTCTTCGGCGGAGGCGGCGACAGCGGCCAGGTGCCGGTGCCGCAGCTCGTCGGCGAGACCCAGAAGTCCGCGGAGACCCTGACGACGAACGTCGGCCTGAAGCTGACCGTCTCCAAGACGGAGCCCTGCGCGGACCAGCCCAAGGGCAACGTCTGCAGCCAGACCCCGACCAGCGGCAAGCTGAAGAAGGGCGAGGCCGTCTCGGTCGTCGTCTCGGCCGGCGCGCCCAAAGTCGAGGTGCCGGACGTCACGGAGAAGAAGCAGGACAACGCCAAGGAGATCCTCACCGGCAAGGGCTTCGACGTGAAGACCACCACGGTCGAGTCCGACCAGGAAGAGGGCACGGTCGTCTCCCAGGACCCCCAGGGCGGCCAGCAGGTCGAGAAGGGCTCCGCCGTGACCCTCTCGATCGCCAAGAAGAAGACGACGAAGCTTCCCGACGTCGTGGGCACCGACTACAACGCGGCGGTGGCGCAGCTCAACGGCCTCGGGTTCACGAGCGTGTCCCGCCAGGACGTCGACTCGGACAAGCCGGCGGGCCAGGTCGTCGACGAGAGCCCCAAGGGCAACACCAACCAGACGAAGGACGTCCAGGTCGTCCTGAAGGTCTCCAAGGGCCCGCAGACGCCCGCGCAGACCCCCGTGCCGAACGTGTTCGGCAAGACGGTCAAGCAGGCCACCGAGATGCTCAACGCGGCCGGGTTCAGCAACATCCAGTTCGCACCGGGCAGTTCGAACGACGAGAAGGCCAGGGTCACCTCGCAGACCCCGGCGGCCAACACCCCGTCCGACCCGGCCACCACCGCGATCGTCCTGACGACGCTCGGCGGTCAGAACCAGAACGGTGGCGGCGGCTTCCCGTTCGGCGGCCCGTCCGGCGGCTGACGGACGAGCGCGAGTCGGCAGCGAGAAGCCCCGGTCCCCTTTCGAGAGGGCCGGGGCTTTCCCATACGTACGACCGGGGCCGGGGCCTTCCCGTGCGGACAACCGGGAAGGCGAGGCGCTAGCTCAGCTCCGCCGGCTTGGTGCGCTTGTCGTCGACCTTCTGGGTGCGGACCAGCTCGCCCCACACGATGTAGCGGTAGTCGGAGGTGTAGACGGGCGTGCAGGTCGTCAGCGTGATGTAGCGGCCCGGCTTCTTCACACCGGACTCCTTGGGGACCGGCTGGAGGACGTCGACGTTGTACTTCGACGTCTCCTTCAGCTCGGAGAACGTCTTGTAGATGTACCAGGTGTCCTTCGTCTCGAAGACGATCGGATCGCCGGTCTTTATCTTGTCGATGTTGTGGAACTTGGCCCCGTGGCCGTCCCGGTGCGCGGCCAGCGTGAAGTTGCCGTTGCCGCCCGCCTGCGGCAGGACCGCCTTCAGCGGGTCGGTGTAGTAGCCCGCGACACCGCCGTTGAGGACGTCGGTGCCGGTGCCCTTCTTCACGAGCACTTCGCCGTTGTGCATCGAGGGGACGTGCAGGAAGCCGATGCCGCCCTTGGTGTCGAGGGCACCGGGGCCGCTGTTGGCCCAGTCGCGGCGCACGTCCTTGCTCTGCTTGGCGGCCTCGCGGTCCGCTATCACGTTGGTCCACCACAGCGAGTAGACGACGAAGAGGCCGAGCACCAGCCCGGCCGTGATCAGCAGCTCGCCGATGACGCTGACGACCCCGGCGACCGCGCTGCGGCGGCGCGCCTGCGGCGGGGCGGGAGCTTCGGTCTGCTGCTCGTCGTGCTCGGTCCTCACTGCCACCGCACCTGTCTGTCGTCTAGTCAGCCGGCGAGCGCGTCGGGCAAGCCCTTGCTGCGCGGTCGTTCGTCGACCATCTTGCCCCACACGATCATTCGGTACGTACTCGTGAATTCGGGGGTGCAGGTCGTCAGGGTGATGTAGCGCCCCGGCGCCGTGAACCCGGAGCCGACCGGGATCGGCTTGAGCACCGAGACGTTCTTGGGGCTCGTGGACGGGAGCGAGCTGGTGATGGCGTACGTGTAGTACGCCTGCTGCGTCTCGACCACCACGAGGTCGCCCCGCTTGAGGTGGTTGATGTAGCGGAACGGCTCGCCGTGGGTGTTGCGGTGCCCGGCGAGCGCGAAGTTGCCCGTCCTGTCGCCCGGCATCGCGGTCTTGAGGCTGCCCTGGCCGTAGTGGCCGACCATGCCCTTGTCGAGGACCTTGGTCTTGCTGGTGCCCTCGGCGATCGGCACGACCACGTCCAGGGTGGGGATGTGCATGATGGCGAAGCCCTTGCCGGGCTCGAACGCGCCGGGCGCCTTGCCGCTCGCCCAGTCGTGCGCGATCTTCTTCGCCTCGCTGCCCGCCTGCTGATGGGCGCGTATGTTCGTCCACCACAGCTGGTACGTGACGAACAGGAGCATCACCACGCCGAGCGTGATGAAGAGTTCGCCGATGACCCGGCTGGCGACGACGGCCGCGCTGTCCTTGCGCGCCTTGGCGGCGCGGCGGGCCTCGGCACGGGTCAGCGGCCGGTCCGGGGCGGCGGGCTTGGCGGCCGCGGCATGGGCCCGGTGTCCCCGGCCCTTGGCGGCCCTGCGTCTCTCCGCTCGTCCCCCGGTGGGCGGCGCCGGCGGCTCGGCTATTCGCTTCAGCGCCATGGTCGAGTCGTCGAGCGGGATGGGAACGGAAGCCTCGTCGAGCACCGGCTCGGCGTCCGGCACGCGCGCGTAGGTGTCGGCTTCCGGTGCCACTTCCGGCACGCGCGCGTAGACGTCGGATTCCGCTGCCTGCGACGCATAGCCGTACGCGTACGGCTCCGGCTCGGCCTCGGGCAGGTTGTCGGCCCGGAACCACGGCGACCCGTGCCGACCCGCCGGATGATCCGTCAGCGGGTCGTACTCGTGCTCGGGCCGGACCGCCGTCACGCCGCGGCCTTGCCCACCACCGGTGCCAGGCCTGCCGACCGCTCGACGGCTCCCATGTCCCCGCACCGCACCAGCCAGTTGGCGAGCATCAGATGGCCGTGCTCGGTCAGGACGGACTCGGGGTGGAACTGGACTCCCTCCACCGGCAGTTCACGGTGGCGCAGCCCCATCACGATCCCGTCGGCCGTCCACGCGGTGACCTCCAGCTCCGCGGGGAGCGTGGCGGGCTCGGCGGCCAGCGAGTGGTACCGGGTCGCGGTGAACGGCGAGGGAAGGCCCTGGAAGACGCCGGAGCCCTCGTGCAGGACCGGCGAGGTCTTGCCGTGCAGCAGCTCGGGAGCGCGGCCGACCACACCCCCGTACGCGACCATCATCGACTGCATGCCGAGGCAGACGCCGAAGACCGGCACCCCGGTGTCGGCGCAGTGGCGCACCATGTCGACGCAGACGCCGGCCTGCTCGGGCGCGCCGGGGCCGGGGGAGAGCAGGACGCCGTCGAAGCCGTCCTGGGCGTGCGCCAGGGACACCTCGTCGTTGCGTACCACCTCGCACTCGGCGCCCAGCTGGTACAGGTACTGGACCAGGTTGAAGACAAAGCTGTCGTAGTTGTCCACGACGAGAACGCGTGCGCTCACCGGGCTGCTCCCAACCCCTGGTCGACGGTGACATCGTTGAACGGCAGCAGCGGCTCCGCCCACGGGAAGATGTACTGGAAGAGCACATAGACAATCGCGAGTACGAGTACGAGCGAAGTGAACGCCCGTACCCACGCGTTGCCCGGCAGATGCCGCCAGATCCAGCCGTACATGCGGTCCGCTGTCCCTTCCGACGATCGTTACCGCACCAGACTAAGGGGCACGGCTGTGGGCGCGGGGTCAGCTGGCCAAAGCTTGGGGCTTGCCCTGGGCGACGGGCCGGGTGGAGTCGAGGTGCCCCCAGGCGATCAGCCGGTGGCTGCTTCCCCACTCGGGATCGCAGGTGGTGAGCGTCAGATAGCTGCCGGGCGAGCGGAACGGCGACTCGGCGGGCACCGGGTCGATGACGCCGACATCGCTCGGCAGGGTCCGGAACGGCTTGTTGTCGATGCGGTACGTGAACCAGGTCGTCCCGTCGGTGAGCACCACCGCGTCGCCGGGCCGCAGCTCCGGGAAGTCCTTGAACGGGTCGCCGTAGGTGCGGCGGTGCCCGGCGACCGAGAAGTTGCCCGGCTGCCCCAGGCGCGCGGTGGAGGCGTAGTGCCCGAGGCCCTTCTGGAGGTCCTTCACCCCGGTGCCCTCCAGGACGGGCTTGTGCCAGTCCTCGCCGAGCCGGGGGATGTACATGACGGCGAAGGACTTTCCGCCGGTGTACGGGGCGGGGGCGGGCGGCGAGGGGTGCTGGGGCGCGCCGGCGGCGGGCGTGCGCGCCCACTGGTGGTGCAGGGCGGATATCTGGCTGTTGGCGGCGCTGTCCGCCTTCACCCCGGTCCAGTACAGGACGTACACGACGAAGAGGACGATCAGGGCGCCGACCGTGATGCACAGCTCGCTGAACGTCCTGACGACCAGCCGCACCGAGACAACGGACACCGGCCCGCCCCCTCCCCGCGCTATCCCACCGGCTTCGCGTAGTGGAGATCCACTGTGCCCGAGTAGCCGGGCAGAGTCATCGCCTTGTGCTCGTCGACTTTCCAGCCGAGCCCGTACGCCTTCACATACAGCTGGTAGTTCTGGATCGCCGGGGAGGCGGTGAGCGCCTGGCGCAGCCTCCCGGTGTCGCCGACGGCGGTCACCTTGTACGGGGGCGAGTAGACGCGGCCCTGGAGGATCAGCGTGTTGCCGACGCAGCGCACGGCGCTGGTCGAGATGAGGCGCTGGTCCATGACCTGGATGCCCTTGGCGCCGCCCTGCCACAGGGCGTTCACCACGGCCTGGAGGTCCTGCTGGTGGATGACCAGGTCGTTGGGCTGCGGGGCGGGGTAGCCGGGGGCGGCCGTGGCGTTGGGCGGGGCGTCGTTGAGGGTGACGGTGAGCGCCTTGCCGGCGATCTTCTCGGTGCCCGCCGCGTCCTTGAGGGCGGCCAGCTGCTGGTCCTGCGCCTTGGTGGAGCCGTTGTCGCGCCGGGCGAGGGCGTCGACGTCGTCGCGGACGGTGGCGGTGGACTGGTCGAGCTCGGCGTTCTTGTGGCTGCGCTGCTGGATCAGGTCGGAGAGCTTCAGCAGTGAGGCGTCGGTGCGGATGTTGGTGCCCTTGGCCGTGTTGAAGCTGGTGACGAAGATCAGTCCGGCCAGCGCGAAGACGGCGGCGGAGAGCAGCCGGACGGGGCGGGCGCGGAAGCGGCGGCCAGGCCCGGCGGGCTCATCAGGGAGCCCTTGTGGGGTGTCGGCGGAATTGCTCAACGTACCCTTACTCCTTCGGCGCCACGGAAGCACTACGCTAACGGACGCCTGGGGGCAGCAATGATCCCCCGTTGCCCCTCCGCCGCCGCCCAGCCATCAGTTCCTGCGCGGTCACGCAGCGCATCGACAGGAGTGTTCCTCGTGCCGAAGTCACGTATCCGCAAGAAGGCCGACTTCACGCCGCCGCCGGCGGCCAAGCAGGCCACCGCCATCAAGCTGGGCAGCCGGGGCTGGGTGGCCCCGGTGATGCTGGCGTTCTTCCTGATCGGGCTCGCCTGGATCGTCCTCTTCTACGTGACCGAGGGCGACCTGCCGCTGAAGGCCTTCGGGAACTGGAACATCGTGGTCGGCTTCGGCTTCATCGCCGGCGGCTTCGGTGTCTCCACGCAGTGGAAGTAGCCCTTCCGCAGCCTCCTCGTCAAGCCTTGCCCACGGGTTATCCACAGCGCTATCCACACTGGGGAAAAGGTCAGACGATCTGTGGATAACCTCTGCCGTGTTGACGCCGGTGTGACTGCCACTGTTCCACACCGGCCCACGGCCCGCCCCTTGTCCCTGCTGGGAAAACCCAGGTCAGCGACAAGGGGCACAGTTGTTCCCCACCGGATGCACAAGATCCGGCACACACTGTGGACAACCTTGGGGGAAAGCCCGACTCCGTGTGCCCGCCCTGGCGGTCGCACAGGGCGGGGGCGGGCGGCGCGGCTCAGGTGAGCTCGGCGGTCCTGGCTATGACCGTGACCACCGCGGCAAGCAGCACCAGTCCACAGGTCCCCCACTGGACGAGCGCGCGGCGCTCGCGGGGCGCGTGGACCATGGCGTACGCGATCACCGTGCCCCCGACGAGGCCGCCGATGTGCGCCTGCCAGGCGATGCCGCCCCAGGGGTTGAAGGTGATCACCAGGTTGATCACCAGCAGCGCGACCAGCGGGCGCATGTCGTACTTCAGCTTGCGCATCAGCACGGCGGTGGCGCCGAACAGCCCGAAGATCGCGCCGGAGGCGCCGAGTGAGGGCTGGTTCGCGGCGGCCAGCCAGTACGTCAGCGCGCTGCCCGCCAGCCCGGAGACGAAGTACAGCGCCAGATAGCGCACCCGCCCCAGCGCCGCCTCCAGCGGGCCGCCGATCCACCACAGGCTGAGCATGTTGAAGGCGATGTGCGTGATGCCGCCGTGCAGGAACATCGCGGTGACCAGGCGGTACCACTGCCCCTCGGCGACGCCTTCCGGCGGCCCGCCGATCTCCATGGAGGCGTATCCGATCAGGCTGTACGCGTTGGTGAAACTGTCCCCGATCGCCTGCTGGAGCAGATACACGGCGATGTTGATCCCGATAAGGATCTTGGTGAGCAGATGCGGGTCGCCGGGCGCGAGCGCCGCGCCGGACATGGTGCGTGGCTGGTTCGCCGTCGGCGCGTGCCCCGTGCCGGAGCCGCCGCGCACGCATTCCGGGCACTGGAAGCCGACCGAGGCGCTGACCATGCACTCCGGGCAGATCGGGCGCTCGCAGCGGGTGCAGGTGATCCCCGTCTGCACGCCCGGGTGCCGGTAGCAGCTCGGCAGGCTGGCCTGGTCCATCGGGCTCCTTGTGCTCAGGTGCGGGTACGGCGTACTCGGGTGCGGGCTCCACGGCACCGCGCCGCCCCGCTCGTCACGTCATACGGACGGGCGGGGCGGTTGGTTCCCCTCGAACGGGTCGTTTCGGGCGTCAGCCCTCGCGGGACTCGACGACGACCGACTCGATGATCACGTCGTTGACCGGACGGTCGGTGCGCGGGTTGGTCGCGGTGCCCGCGATGGCGTCCACGACCTTGCGGCCGGCGTCGGTGGAGACCTCGCCGAAGATCGTGTGCTTACGGGTCAGCCACGCGGTGGGGGACACCGTGATGAAGAACTGCGAGCCGTTGGTGGCCGGCCCGGCGTTCGCCATGGCCAGCAGGTACGGCTTGTCGAACGCCAGCTCCGGGTGGAACTCGTCGGCGAACTCGTAGCCCGGGCCGCCGGTGCCGTTGCCCAGCGGGTCGCCGCCCTGGATCATGAAGCCGCCGATCACCCGGTGGAAGACCGTGCCGTCGTAGAGGCGGTCCGTGGACTTCTTGCCGGTCGCCGGGTGCGTCCACTCGCGCTCGCCTTTGGCGAGCTCGACGAAGTTCCTGACCGTCTTCGGGGCGTGGTTCGGCAGGAGCCGGATCTCGATGTCCCCTTGGTTGGTCTTCAGGGTGGCGTAAAGCTGCTCGGCCACGGTCTGCCTTCCTTTGGACTGCGCTGACGTCCCACGATCCTCGCACGGAGTGGCCCACTGCAAGGAAAAGCCGCGAGTGCCCGTCGATCCCCGTAGAACGGGCGCGCCCGTGGGCGAACCGTGGCATTGTCGAGCGCGAGCTCCCCTCGCACCGCCGTTGCGCCTTATCGCCCGCGCGTCACCCGAAGCCGCCCCGTTTGACCCGGATGCCTTTCCTCGCATGCCGGGTACTCGTCCGACAGGCATGATTTCGAGATGGGTGGAAAGGCGACACAGTGCTCATTCCGGGGCCATCTCCCTGGAGCGCCCCGCACCGCCCTGAACCCCGCCACCAAGGAGGAGGATCACGTGACCCGCATGGAGAGCGTGCGCGCCGCGACCGGCTCGGCGAAGGACAGCATCGTGCACGCCGCGGAAGTGGTGGCGCCCTACACCGACTCGGCCAGGAACCAGGCCGCCCACTACGCCCACGAGGCGCGCGTACGGATCGCGCCCAAGGTGTCCAAGGCCGCCCAGCAGGCGCGCGGCCAGGCCCACCTCCAGTACGACGCCTACCTCGCGCCGCACGTGCCGCCGAAGGTCGACGAGGTCGCCCGGCAGGCCGCCGCCCGCTCCCGCCGGGCCGCCCGCCAGGCCGCCGACTACACGGGCCCCCGCGTCAGCCAGGCGGTCGCCGCCGCCCAGCCGGTGCGCGAGGAGGCGATCGCGCGCTCCACGGCCGCCCTGGCGGCGCTGCGCGGCCAGGTGTCGCCGCGCCAGATCCAGAAGCTGGCGAAGAAGCAGCAGCGCCGGGCCCGGGCCGGACGCCTGGTCAAGGGCCTCGCGGTGCTCGGCGTCCTGGCGGGCGGCGCCGTCGCCGCCTGGAAGTGGTGGGACAAGCAGGCCAACCCGGACTGGCTGGTCGAGCCCCCCGCCCCCACCGAGGTCGCCGACCGCCCCCCGCTCTCCTCGGTGGACGGCGCCGACCGCGCGGTCCTGGACCCCGAGGTCGAGGCCAAGCAGGCCGAGGAGGAGGCCGAGTACGGCTCCGAGGACCGCGACGGCAGGCACTGACCCCTGCGGCTTCTTGTGGCCGTACCTACGACGACGGCGGGTGGCGTAGACCAGGGTCTACGCCACCCGCCGTCGTCGTGCTGTGGAGCCTAGGGGAGTCGAACCCCTGACATCTGCCATGCAAAGACAGCGCTCTACCAACTGAGCTAAGGCCCCGGAACGGTGATGCGCAGACCAGAGTACCGGGTGGAACGGGGTATCCCGCAAAAGGATTGGGACTCCCGGTCGGCGACCACTCTCCGTAAGATGCTCGTCGGGGTTCGCGACAGCGAAGCGCCTCAAGGGGAAGCGATGGGGAGACGCGCAATGGACGCAGCACAACAGGAAGCGACCGCAAGAGCCAGGGAGCTCCAGCGGAGCTGGTACGGGGAGCCGCTGGGGGCGCTCTTCCGTCGGCTGATAGACGATCTCGGCCTGAACCAGGCCAGGCTCGCCGCCGTCCTCGGCCTGTCGGCGCCCATGCTGTCCCAGCTGATGAGCGGTCAGCGCGCCAAGATCGGCAACCCGGCCGTCGTCCAGCGGGTCCAGGCCCTCCAGGACCTGGCGGGGCAGGTCGCGGACGGCAGCGTCAGCGCCGCCGAGGCCACCGACCGGATGGACGAGATCAAGAAGTCGCAGGGCGGCTCCGTGCTCACCAACACCGGTCAGACCACGACCAGTTCGGGCGCGCCGACGGTGCGCCGGGTGGTGCGCGAGATCCAGTCGCTGCTCCGCTCGGTCGCGGCCGCCGGAGACATCATCGACGCGGCCGACACCCTCGCCCCCGCCCACCCCGAACTGGCAGAGTTCCTCCGGGTGTACGGCGCCGGACGCACCGCCGAGGCGGTCGCCCACTACGAGGCGCACCAGAGCTGACGGCCGATGCGGGCGGGGGTGCCAGGTGGGTGAGGTCTTCGCCGGTCGGTATGAGCTCATCGACCCGATCGGGCGCGGCGGAGTCGGCGCCGTCTGGCGCGCCTGGGACCACCGCCGCCGGCGCTGTGTGGCGGCGAAGGTCCTCCAGCAGAGCGACGCGCACACGCTGCTGCGCTTCGTCCGCGAGCAGGCACTGAGGATCGACCACCCTCATGTGCTCGCCCCCGCGAGCTGGGCCGCCGACGACGACAAGGTCCTGTTCACCATGGACCTGGTGACCGGCGGCTCGCTCGCCCATCTGATCGGGGACTACGGCCCGCTGCCACCGCGCTTCGTCTGCGTGCTGCTCGACCAGCTGCTCGCCGGCCTCGGCGCGGTGCACGCCGAGGGGGTCGTCCACCGCGACATCAAGCCGGCCAACATCCTCCTGGAGGCCACCGGGACCGGACGGCCGCATCTGCGGCTGTCCGACTTCGGCATCGCCCTGCGCAAGGGCGAGCCGCGCCTGACCGAGACCAACTTCGTGATGGGGACGCCGGGGTACTTCGCGCCCGAGCAGGTCATGGGCGCGGAGCCGGACTTCCCGGCCGACCTGTTCGCCGTCGGGCTCGTCGCGCTGTATCTGCTGGAGGGTCAGAAACCCGACGCCCGGGCCCTGGTGGAGTACTTCTCGGCGTACGGGACACCGGGGGCGCCCAAGGGGATCCCGGAGCCGCTGTGGCAGGTCCTGGCGGGCCTGCTGCAGCCGGACCCGCACGCGAGGTTCCGGACGGCCACGGGGGCGCGCAAGGCGCTCGCCACGGCCGTGGAGCTGCTGCCGGACCCCGCGTCCGACGAGGAGCCGGTCGAGGTCTTCGACCAGATCGGGCCGCTCCCGGAGGGGTTCGTTCCGCGCCAGGTCCCGCGGGGTGCGCACCGTGCGCCGGACCCGCAGGGCTCGTGGGACGCGCAGGCCACGCCGTCCTCCGCACAGCTCCCGCAGGAACAGGCACCACAGCAGTGGGAGCAGCAACAAGCGCTGCCCGTACAGCAGTTGCCCACCCCGCCGACGGCCGACGTCCATGTCACCCCACCCCCGTATCCGCCCTCCTACGCACCAACGCCTGTCACCAAGAGCTACGTCTGGGAGAGCCCGCAAGTTCCCACTCCGACCCCGCCCGTTTCCGGCCCCGTTCAGCCCGTGGGGCCGATGGTGCCGGTGGAACCGGTGGGTCCCATGGGGCCGGCACCCCAGCCGCATGCCGGGCATTCCGGGCGCCCCGCCCCCACCGGCCCGCCCCGGAAAATCGCCGTCCCGGTCCTCCTGCTCGCGCTGCTCTGCTTCGCCGTCGGGTTCTGGGCGCTCAGCCAGGTCTGACCGGCAGCGCGCGGCGCCGGGCGAGCAGGGTCCACACGCCGAGCCCCAGCACCAGCAGCGTGCCCGTGCCGATCCCGGCGGCCGCGAGCAGCCGCATCCTGGTCGAGCCACTGTCGTGACGGGCGGAGGTGGAGGCGGCCGTCCCCGACGCGGGCCCGGTGCCGGTGGTCCCGAAGCCGGGCCCGCTCTCCTCGTACGCGGGCCCCGGCTTCGCCTTGCCGCCTACGTCCACCCGCAGCGTCACCCCGTACGGCCCGTTGCCGAGAGCGTCGGCGAGGGCGGGGCTGAGGCTCACCGCCAGGTAGTAGTCACCCTTGATGCGCATGGCGCCGGCCGGGCCCAGGTTGGAGTACCGGTTGCGGTAATCCACCGGCGCGAGCGGCTGGAAGCCGGTGGAGGCCGGGCTGCTGCCGTCGTAGCCGATGAACGCGTCGACGACCGGTCCGAGCGCCGGGTTGTAGAGCTGGAGGTCGAGCGCCTCCGGCACGTACTTGTTGCCGCCGTAGCGGGCCAGTACGGCGGTGGCGGACAGCTGCTGGCCCCAGTCGACCGGCACGCGGTAGAAGAGCGTGTCGCCGGGCTTCAGCCTGTCCCGCCACTCGCCCTGGGGCATGGAGCGCGCGTCGGCGAAGCCCGTACCGCCGTGGATGTCGCGCCCGCCGCCGGTGGGCGCGGGCGGCGACGCGGTGGACCACTGCGTCGGCGCGGTGCTCGGCCCGCCGGAAGCGACCCTCGACTCCCGGACGTGCCGCAGCTCAAGCCCCCAGGGGGCCGCCTGGTCGCCGATCCGTTCGATCAACACCGAGTACGTGCCCGCTGCCTGACAGGGTGTCTGCTGCCGGTTGAGGCCCCGGGAGACGTACGCGGCGATCGGCCTCGGGTACTGGGGAGTGCCGAAGAGGGCGCTGTTGGACTCGCAGGTGTTGCCGTCGCGGTCCCGCAGGGTCAGCTGGATGCCGTCGTGGAAGGAGACCTTCACGTCCGGCTTCGGCACGGCAACGGCTGACACATAGGCGTCGCCGCTGCCGTCGAGGTCGACCTGGAAGGAGATCTTGGCGCCCGGCCCGATCGTGGACCGGTAGACCGAACCGGCCTTGAGGCGGGGGCCGTCCTGGCCTCTCGTGACGCCGGTGACCGGCTGGGCGCCCGGGTCATAGCCGTACGAGCTGCTCCGCCCCTGCGCATCCGCTTCGACCTGCCCGTTCGCGGCCTGCGCCCGCCCCTGGCCCGGTAACGCGGTCAGCGCGCACAACGCGGCCACGGCGGCTGCGGCCAGGGCCTTCCCCCGCTGGTTCGTCATGCCGCCGCGCCCCCTTCAATTTTGCTTGTGCAAGCCATTGATTTGCGTAGGTAAACACGGGGGGCGCTGCCCCGGGCACATGACAGCACAGAGCCCCGGCCGCGTCGGCGGCCGGGGCTCTGCAACTGGACTCTGTGGGGCTCACACACCCGAACCTGCGGGCACGGAGTCGGTCGCCTCCGTCCACAGGTCCTGCTCGGCGCGATCCGCCTGGATCTGGCGGTACACGAGGAGCCCGCCGATGGCGGCCAGTGCGACCAGGAGGAGCTTCTTCACCGCGCGACCTCGTCTTTCCTTGACGTAAGGGACCTCTGCCGCCCGACTATACACACCGATCGATATCAATCGGTGATGGTCCATCCGAGTGCAGTTCATCGGAACATCCGCCCATAACGGTGCGTCGCACCCTCGCTCCGCCCCGCCCGTACACATCATGAGGTACATCGCAAATCGGGCAACCAAGAAGCGCACAGAAGCGAGGAAGTCATGGCAACCAGCAAGCTCACGACGTGGTGGACCGCACTCATCGGCGTGCTCGCCGCCCTCCTCGCCTCCCTCGGCTTCGCCTCCCAGGCCTCGGCCGCCGCTTCTGTACCGCAGCAGGCCGTAGCGCACAACCGGAGCGAAATCCCCACGGCCCGTACGCCGATCGCGCCCTGGGCCCTGCCCGGCCTCTCGGCGCTGCCGCCCACCATGAAGCAGCGCATCCGCGCCGAGGCCCATGGCTCCTCGCCCTCGACCCGGCACCTGCCGACCGCCAACGAGGACAGCGAGAGCGGCAACGGCGCGGACGGCAGTGAAGCCGACGACAGCACAGACGCCGCCGCCCCCGGCGCAGGCGCCCTGTCCCCCTGAGCCCCTCGAACCTCCCCGCGCCCGCCCGAGCGCACGAGCCCGGCAACTCCCCGAGTTGCCGGGCTTCTTCATGTCCGTACGAACTGCGCTTCTTCATGTCCGTACGAACCGCGTTGTCCCGTCGGTACGGCGTCGCCTTGTACGTACGTAGTACGTAGGGGGCGCCTGCCCCGGATCTGCCACCTGGACCTGCGAGGACCGCGAACACCCGCCCGCCGACAACGCGAAGACCCCCGGACGTGATGTCCGGGGGTCTTCGTCACTGTGGGGCTAACAGGATTTGAACCTGTGGCCTCATCCTTATCAGGGATGCGCTCTAACCAACTGAGCTATAGCCCCGCCGCGCTCTTCGGGGGTGTCCCCCGCGCGCTGACCTCTGAAGATTAGCGCACGTGGGGGCCAGTCCCAAAATCGATGACCGGCCCCCGTCCGACGTGCGGGAAACGCGCCTACTCGTCCTCGGCCAGCGTGAGCTCGATGCCGCCCACGAAACCGGCCGAGAGGTTGTAGATGAACGCGCCGAGCGTCGCCAGCGCGGTGGCGAGCACCACGTCGATGACCGCGATCACCGAGGTGAAGATCAGCACGCGCGGCAGCGACAGGAACGACTGCAGGTCGAAGCCGTTGGACTCGTTGGAGCCGGTGGCCTCGCTGATGGTGCCGCCGACGGAGGAGAAGACGCCCATGGCGTCCATGACCATCCACAGCACCGCGGACGCCACCACCGTGCACACGCCGAGCGCGATGGAGAGCAGGAAGCTGACCTTCATCACCGACCACGGGTCGGCCTTGGCCACCCGCAGCCGCGCCTTGCGGGTACGCGGCGTCGTGCGCGCCCCGGTGCGGGGCTGCCGGCGTGCGGTGGCGGACGCCTGCCCGCCGATGCGCTGCTGACCGCCCTGCGACCCGTTCTGGGGCGTCGGGTAGGCCTGCGGCGGATGGTACGGCTGCGAGGTGCCCGAAGCGGGCTTCTCGCGCTCGCCGGGCAGCGGACCGGCCGCGTACCCCTCCTGGTCGGACCGGGCCTGCGGCCCTCGGGTGTCGGTCACCGTTACCCCCTGGGAGTCCGCGGCAGGGCCACGGGCACCGTTCGCTCCGGAACTGGCCGATCCGGCGCCCGTGGCTCCACTCACGCTTTACTCCTCGTGCTCCCCGGCCGAGGGCTCGATGCCCTCGACTGCGGCCTCGGCAGACTCGCCCTCAGCCGCGTCGATCTCGGCCCCTTCGGGACCGTCGACCTCTTCAGCCTCGCGACCGGCCTCGGCGTTACGAGCGATACCGACCACGGCATCGCGCTTGCCCAGGTTGATCAGTTGGACGCCCATGGTGTCACGGCCCGTCTCCCTGACCTCGTTGACTCGCGTACGAATCACACCACCGCCGAGCGTGATGGCGAGGATTTCGTCCGTTTCCTCGACCACCAGCGCGCCGACGAGCGAGCCCCGGTCCTCGACGATCTTGGCGGCCTTGATGCCGAGGCCACCGCGACCCTGGACGCGGTACTCGTCGACGGGGGTCCGCTTCGCGTACCCGCCGTCGGTGGCGGTGAACACGAAAGTACCGGGCCGGACGACATTCATCGAGAGCAGCTCGTCGCCCTCGCGGAAACTCATCCCCTTGACACCGGAAGTGGCGCGTCCCATCGGGCGCAGCGCGTCGTCCGTCGCCGTGAAGCGGATGGACTGCGCCTTCTTGCTGATGAGCAGCAGATCGTCCTCGGCGGAGACCAGCTCGGCGCCGATCAGCTCGTCCTCGCCACCGGCCTCCGTCTCACGGAGGTTGATGGCGATGACACCACCCGAACGGGGCGAGTCGTAGTCCTTGAGCGAGGTCTTCTTCACCAGGCCGGACTTGGTGGCGAGGACCAGATAGGGCGCCGCCTCGTAGTCGCGGATGGCGAGGATCTGGGCGATCTTCTCGTCCGGCTGGAAGGCCAGCAGGTTCGCCACGTGCTGGCCGCGCGCGTCCCGGCCGGCGTCCGGCAGCTCGTACGCCTTGGCCCGGTAGACGCGGCCCTTGTTGGTGAAGAACAGCAGCCAGTGGTGCGTGGTCGAGACGAAGAAGTGGTCGACGATGTCGTCCTGCTTCAGCTTCGTGCCGCGCACGCCCTTGCCGCCGCGCTTCTGCGAGCGGTAGTCCTCGGTCTTGGTGCGCTTGACGTAGCCACCGTTGGTGATGGTGACGACGATGTCCTCTTCGGCGATCAGGTCCTCGATGGACATGTCACCGTCGAAGGGCACCAGCTTGGAGCGCCGGTCGTCGCCGAACTTCTCGACGATGGCCGCCAGCTCCTCGCTGATGATCTGGCGCTGGCGCTCCGGCGAGGCGAGGATCGCGTTGTACTCGTTGATCTTCGCCTGGAGCTCGTCGTGCTCGGCGACGATCTTCTGGCGCTCCAGGGCGGCGAGCCGGCGGAGCTGCATCTCCAGGATCGCGTTGGCCTGGATCTCGTCGATCCGGAGCAGGCCCATCAGGCCCTCGCGCGCGACCTCGACGGTCTCGCTGCGCCGGATCAGCGCGATGACCTCGTCGATCGCGTCGAGCGCCTTGAGCAGACCACGCAGGATGTGGGCCCGCTCCTCGGCCTTGCGCAGCCGGAACTTCGTACGCCGGACGATGACCTCGATCTGGTGCGTCACCCAGTGGCGGATGAACGCGTCCAGCGAGAGGGTGCGCGGCACGCCGTCGACGAGCGCCAGCATGTTGGCGCCGAAGTTCGTCTGCAGGTCGGTGTGCTTGTACAGGTTGTTCAGGACGACCTTGGCGACCGCGTCCCGCTTCAGCACGATGACCAGGCGCTGGCCGGTGCGCGAGCTTGTCTCGTCGCGGACGTCGGCGATGCCTCCGACCTTGCCGTCCTTGACCAGGTCGGCGATCTTCTGCGCCAGGTTGTCGGGGTTCACCTGGTACGGAAGCTCGGTGACCACCAGGCACTGACGGTTCTGGATCTCCTCGACCGCGACCACCGCGCGCATCGTGATGGAGCCGCGCCCGGTGCGGTACGCCTCCTCGATGCCCTTGCGGCCGACGACCAGGGCGCCGGTCGGGAAGTCGGGGCCCTTGATGCGCTCGATCAGCGCGTCCAGGAGCTCCTCGTGCGAGGCCTCCGGGTGCGCCAGGAACCACTGGGCACCGTCCGCGACCTCGCGCAGGTTGTGCGGCGGGATGTTGGTGGCCATACCGACGGCGATACCGGCGGAGCCGTTGACCAGCAGGTTCGGGAACCTGGCCGGCAGAACGGTCGGCTCCTGGTTACGGCCGTCGTAGTTGTCCTGGAAGTCGACGGTCTCCTCGTCGATGTCGCGGACCATCTCCATGGACAGCGGCATCATCTTGCACTCGGTGTACCGCATGGCGGCGGCCGGGTCGTTGCCCGGGGAACCGAAGTTGCCGTTGGAGTCCACCAGCGGCATCCGCATCGACCAGGGCTGGGCGAGGCGGACGAGCGCGTCGTAGATCGAGGAGTCGCCGTGCGGGTGGTACGTGCCCATGACGTCGCCGACGACGCGGGCGCACTTGTAGAAGCCCTTCTCGGGCCGGTACCCGCCGTCGTACATCGCGTACAGCACCCGGCGGTGGACGGGCTTCAGGCCGTCCCGTACGTCGGGCAGCGCACGCGAGACGATGACGGACATCGCGTAGTCGAGGTAGGAGCGCTGCATCTCCGTTTCGAGCCCGACGGGCTCGATGCGCAGTACAGGTTCTTCCTCGGTGGGTTCAGTGGTCGCGGGAGTGTTCTCGTCGGCCATTGCTGGTACTCAAGTCCTTTCGAAGCGGTCAGCGACAGACCGACTCAGATGTCGAGGAAGCGGACGTCCTTGGCGTTGCGCTGGATGAACGAGCGCCGCGCCTCGACGTCCTCGCCCATCAGCACCGAGAACAGGTCGTCGGCCTGGGCCGCGTCGTCCAGGGTGACCTGGCCGAGCACACGGTGGTCGACGTCCATGGTGGTGACGCGCAGTTCCTCGGCGTTCATCTCGCCCAGACCCTTGAAGCGCTGGATCGAGTCCTCACGGATCCGCTTGCCCGACTGCTTGCCGAGCTCCACGAGCGCGTCGCGCTCACGGTCCGAGTACGCGTACTCGAAGTCGTCCCGGCCCCACTTGATCTTGTAGAGCGGCGGACGCGACAGGTACACGTGCCCGGCCTCGACCAGCGGCCGCATGAAGCGGAAGAGGAAGGTCAGCAGCAGGGTGTTGATGTGCTGGCCGTCGACATCGGCGTCCGCCATCAGGATGATCTTGTGATAGCGGAGCTTCTCGATGTCGAAGTCCTCGTGGACTCCGGTGCCGAAGGCCGAGATCAGCGCCTGGACCTCGGTGTTCTGCAGGATCTTGTCGATGCGGGCCTTCTCGACGTTCAGGATCTTGCCGCGGATCGGCAGGATGGCCTGGTACATCGGGTTGCGGCCGGACTTCGCCGAGCCACCGGCGGAGTCACCCTCGACGATGAAGATCTCGCACTTCGTCGGGTCGTTGGACTGGCAGTCGGAGAGCTTGCCGGGGAGAGAGGCGCTTTCCAGCAGACCCTTGCGGCGGGTCAGGTCGCGCGCCTTGCGGGCGGCGACACGTGCCGTCTGCGCCTGGATGGCCTTGCGGATGATGTCCGCGGCCTCGTTGGGGTTCCGGTCGAACCAGTCGGTCAGGTGCTCGTGCACCACCTTCTGGACGAACGTCTTCGCCTCGGTGTTGCCCAGCTTGGTCTTGGTCTGGCCCTCGAACTGCGGCTCGCCCAGCTTGACGGAGATGATCGCCGTCAGACCCTCGCGGATATCCTCGCCGGAGAGGTTGTCGTCCTTCTCGCGCAGCAGCTTCTTGTCGCGGGCGTACCGGTTGACCAGGCCCGTGAGCGCGGCGCGGAATCCCTCCTCATGCGTACCCCCCTCGTGCGTGTGGATGGTGTTCGCAAAGGAGTAAACGCCCTCGCTGTACTGAGAGTTCCACTGCATCGCGATCTCGGCCGAGAGCATGCGCTCCTTGTCCTCGGCCTCGACGTCGATGACGGTCGGGTGGATCAGGTCGCCCTTGCGCGAGTTGAGGTACTTCACGAAGTCGACGATGCCGCCCTCGTAGTAGTACTTGACCGTACGGGCCTGCTCGTCCTCCGACTCCTCGGCGTTGTCCGCGCCCGCGGTGGCCTTCGCCGACTCGCGCTCGTCGGTCAGCTGGATCGTCAGGCCCTTGTTGAGGAAGGCCATCTCCTGAAAGCGCCGCGACAGGGTCTCGAAGGAGTACTCGGTCGTCTCGAAGATGTCGCCGTCGGCCCAGAAGGTGACCGTGGTGCCCGTCTCGTCCGTGGCCTCGTGCCGCTCCAGCGGCGCGGTCGGGGCGCCCCCCTTGTACTCCTGCGTCCAGCGGTAGCCGTCCGTCTTGATCTCGACGGCCAACTTGGTCGACAGCGCGTTCACGACGGACACACCGACACCGTGCAGACCGCCGGACACGGCGTAGCCACCGCCGCCGAACTTGCCGCCCGCGTGCAGGACCGTGAGCACGACCTCCACGGCCGGCTTCTTCTCCACCGGGTGGATGCCCACGGGGATGCCACGGCCGTTGTCGATCACGCGGACGCCGCCATCGGCCAGGATCGTCACGTCGATCGTGTCCGCGTGCCCGGCCAGGGCCTCGTCGACGGAGTTGTCGACGACTTCCTGCACCATGTGGTGCAGACCACGCTCACCGGTCGAGCCGATGTACATGCCGGGTCGCTTACGGACCGCGTCCAGGCCTTCGAGGACGGTGATCGCGCTGGCGTCGTACGAGGAGGTGACCTCGCCGTTCGCGCCGACGACAGTGGACGGGGTGTTCTCGTTGGGGTTGCCGGAATCGGCCACGAAGCGCCCTTTCTGGCACAGCACAGCCTTCCCCTGGGCAGGCAGGAGCAGCTGCGTCGTTCAGCGATGGTCAGCGTCGGGCGGTGCCGTGGTGGCAACATCCGACCGCGTCATTCGGTGGTTCCCGCGAGGAGGGCGGGATTATTGACCAGTCTACCGGTAGCGCCGACATGAATGGGGGTTTGCCGGTACCTGAGTCCGCATGTGCCGCCCTGAGCGGGCGGCTACCGACTCCCCATATCCAGGCAGGGGCTCTAAGAGCCTCACACGGGCGTTCAGCGCTTCGGCCTGTCAACCTCCGGCTACCGTGAGGGACGCCTCACCCGTACCGCCCGGTTTCCTGGCGCGCGGGGGCCGCCAACAGACGCCCCGGGCCGGTGTTTTTCGCGCCCGCGCCACGCCACGCGCGCACGCGCGCGCGTAAGGCCCGCGTGCGGCCATGGCCGGACCGGCGCGCAGGGCGACCGGCTTGTGACGGCGCGGCCGGGGGGCGGGCGCCGCCGCCTCACCCGTACGTGTCGCCCGGCCCCGTGCTCCCCGGGGCCCGCAGGCGCCCGTACCGCGTGGGCGGGCCTCCCGGCCCCAGGACCTTGATCATCCGGACCGTGCCATGGCCCAGGTCCGCGTTCAGCCGCGCCACCAGCTGGGGCGCGAGCAGGCGCAGCTGGGTCGCCCACGCCGTGGAGTCGCACTGCACGGTGAGGACGCGCTCGTCGGGGTCCTCGTCGTAGCGCAGCGGTACGCAGTGCTTGGCGAGGTCCTCGCCGACGATCTGGGGCCAGCGGCCCATCACGCCGCCCACCGCCGCCGGGGTCTCCCAGCCGCGCTCGGTGATGAGCCGGTTGATGGCGGCGCCCAGCGGCTGCGGGTCGCGGCCGTCCGCGCGCGCGCCCGAGCGCAGGCCGCCGCCGCGCCTCGCCTGCTTCTTCTGCTGCGCGGCGGCGCCCCGCGCCTTGGCCTGCTCCTTGGCGGCGCGCAGCGCCACGCGCGCGAGGTCGATGCCGGAGGACTCGGGAACCTTCGGCTGCGGTGTCTCGTTACCGGAGTGCTCGCTCATACCCGCCTCACCTCGCCCCCGGCGACCTCGTACCGCACCCCTGCGAGGATGCCCGGCACGTCGTCGTCCACGGCCGCCGTCACCAGCACCTGCTCGCCCGGAGCCACCAGCTCCGCCAGCCGTTCGCGGCGCCGGGCGTCCAGCTCCGCGAAGACGTCGTCGAGGACCAGGACCGGCTCGTTGCCCTCGGCCCGCAGCAGGTCGTAGGACGCGAGCCGCAGGGCCAGCGCGTACGACCAGGACTCGCCGTGGCTGGCGTAGCCCTTGGCCGGGAGCTGGCCGAGCTTGAGCAGCAGGTCGTCGCGGTGCGGCCCGACCAGGGTCACACCGCGCTCGATCTCCTGCTTGCGTACGTCGGCGAGCGCGGCCATCAGCTGCCCGTACAGGTCCTCGCGGGTGGTCGCCTCGCCCTGCGCCGACGGCTTGTACTCCAGGGCCACCGGGCCGCCGCCGGGTGCCAGTTGCTCGTACGCCTTGTCCGCGAGCGGCTGGAGGGTCGCGATGAGGTCGAGCCGCTGCGCGAGGAGTTCCGCGCCGGCCCGCGCCAGATGCTGGTCCCACACGTCCAGGGTCGACAGGTCCATGCCGCGGCCGCCGTGGCGCCGGGCCATCGCCGCCGACTTCAGCAGGGTGTTGCGCTGCTTGAGGACGCGGTCGTAGTCGGAGCGGACGGCCGCCATGCGCGGGGACCGCGCGGTGACCAGTTCGTCCAGGAAGCGCCGCCGCTCGCCGGGGTCGCCCTTGACCAGCGCCAGGTCCTCGGGCGCGAAGAGCACGGTGCGTACTATCCCCAGCACGTCACGCGGTCTGACCTGCGAGGATCGATTGATGCGGGCCCGGTTCGCCCGGCCCGGGTTGAGCTCGAGCTCGATCAGCTGGGAGCGCTCGCCCTGGGTCACCGCGGCGCGGATGACCGCCCGTTCGGCGCCCATGCGTACCAGCGGTGCGTCCGAGGAGACGCGGTGGCTGCCGAGGGTCGCGAGGTAGCCGACCGCCTCGACCAGATTGGTCTTGCCCTGGCCGTTGGCGCCCACGAAAGCGGTGACGCCCGGGTCGAGCGGGACCTCGACCCGGGCGTAGGAGCGGAAGTCGGCCAGCGAGAGATGCGTGACGTGCATGGTGGTGCGCCGACCTCCCCCGGCCCTGCCAACAGCCTGTGGATTACTTCTTGGACTCGACCGCGTGGCCGCCGAACTGGTTGCGCAGCGCCGCGATCATCTTCATCTGCGGGGAGTCGTCCTGCCGGGACGCGAACCGCGCGAAGAGCGACGCGGTGATCGCGGGCAGCGGCACGGCGTTGTCGATGGCGGCCTCCACGGTCCACCGGCCCTCGCCGGAGTCCTGGGCGAAGCCGCGCAGCTGGTCCAGGTGCTCGTCCTCGTCCAGGGCGTTGACCGCGAGGTCGAGCAGCCAGGAACGGATGACCGTGCCCTCCTGCCAGCTGCGGAAGACCTCGCGGACGTCGGTGACGGAGTCGACCTTCTCCAGGAGCTCCCAGCCCTCGGCGTACGCCTGCATCATCGCGTACTCGATGCCGTTGTGGACCATCTTGGCGAAGTGGCCGGCGCCGACCTTGCCCGCGTGGACCGAGCCGAACTCGCCCTCGGGCTTGAGCGCGTCGAAGATCGGCTTGACCTTCTCGACGTTCTCGGCGTCGCCGCCGTACATCAGCGCGTAGCCGTTCTCCAGGCCCCAGACGCCGCCGGAGACACCGCAGTCGACGAAGCCGATGCCCTTGCGGCCCAGCTCCTCGGCGTGCTTCTCGTCGTCGGTCCAGCGAGAGTTGCCGCCGTCGACGACCACGTCGCCGGGGGAGAGCAGCTCGGCGAGCTCGTCGACGGTGGACTGGGTCGCGGCACCGGCCGGAACCATCACCCAGACCACGCGCGGGCCCTTGAGCTTGCCCACCAGCTCTTCGAGGCTGTGGACATCGGCGACGTCCGGGTTGCGGTCGTAACCGATGACGGTGTGGCCTGCGCGGCGGATCCGCTCGCGCATGTTGCCGCCCATCTTGCCGAGGCCGACGAGACCGAGCTCCATCACATGATCCTTTGACGTTGTGGCTTTCGTACCCGCGTCCGAGACTACGCCCGGACACGGGCACACACCTGTGGGGTCGGCCGCTCAGACGTACGCCCCGCGCAGGTCAGCCGGACAAGCTCAGCCGGACAGGCGCACCGGCATGATCAGGTACTTGTACGCGTCGTCCGCCTCGGCATCCAGCGCGGGCTTGCCGCTCAGGAGGGCCGGCTTGGTCGAGGTGGTGAAGGAGAGCTGGGCGACCGGGGAGTCGATGGCGCTCAGGCCGTCGAGCAGGAAGGTCGGGTTGAAGGCGATCGAGATGTCGTCGCCCTCCAGGTTGGCGTCGACCCTTTCCACAGCCTGTGCGTCGTCGCTGGAACCGGCTTCCAGGATCAGCACGCCCTGCTCGAAGCTGAGGCGGACCGGGGTGTTCCGCTCGGCCACCAGGGAGACACGCTTGACGGCCTCGACGAACGGGGCGGTCTCGATCACCGCGACCGAGTTGAACTCGGTCGGGAACAGCGTGCGGTACTTCGGCAGGTCGCCTTCGAGCAGCCGCGTGGTGGTACGCCGACCGGCGCCCTCGAAGCCGATCAGGCCCTCACCGGCACCCGAGCCCGACAGGGCCAGGGTGACCGTGTCACCGCTGGTCAGGGCCTTGGCGGTGTCCAGGAGCGTCTTGGCGGGTACCAGGGCGACCGCGGAGGCGTCCGGGTTCTCCGGCTTCCACAGGAACTCGCGGACCGCGAAGCGGTAGCGGTCGGTGGAGGCCAGGGTGACCGTGTCGCCCTCGATCTCGATCCGTACGCCGGTCAGGACGGGCAGCGTGTCGTCGCGTCCGGCGGCGATGGCGACCTGGGCGGCGGCGGAGGCGAAGACCTCACCGGGAACGGTGCCGGTCGCGGTCGGCATCTGCGGCAGCGCCGGGTACTCCTCCACAGGCATGGTGTGGAGGGTGAAGCGGGAGGAGCCGCAGACCACCGTGGCCCGTACACCGTCTGTGGAAATCTCCACCGGGCGGTTGGGCAGGGCGCGGCAGATGTCGGCGAGCAGGCGGCCGGAGACGAGCACCGTGCCGTCCTCGTCGACCTCGGCCTCGACGGAGACCCGCGCCGAGACCTCGTAGTCGAAGCTGGAGAAGCTGAGGGCGCCGTCCTCCGCCTTCAGAAGAAGGCCCGCGAGCACGGGCGCGGGCGGACGGGCCGGGAGGCTGCGGGCCACCCACGCCACCGCCTCCGCGAGAACATCGCGCTCCACCCGGATCTTCACCGGAACCGCCTCCTGCTGTTGCTGGCTCGCCCTGCTGGCATTCGTCGTCGGCTGTATCGCCGGGGAACAGTCTGACGTACGCCGCTGACACTCGGTGCGAGTCGGGGTCAAGTCGCGCCGACGGGTCACGGAGCCGCCGGGCTCAAGTTGTGCACAGGCCCCACTTCGAAGCGAAATCCGAGCTAACTCTAAGTGGGAGTAGTAGTAGGGCCTGTGGAAACCGTGGATAACCCCGTTTTCCCAGGTCAGGCCCGTTTTTTTGTCCACTGCGCCTGTGGGTGGAGCCGGTGGACAACTCACCGCTTCTGTGGACACCCGAAAGTTCTGCACACCCGATGCACAGGCAGGGGCCACTTCTCCCCAGAGCTGTCCCCAGCTTTACCCACGTTCCCCACAGCCCAACCGACCACGTTGGTGTGACGCCTTTCACTCGACACGGTGATCGGGGGTGTTTCGTTGCCGAACAGTGGACAGGGGTGTGGAGAAGCTGTGGGCAACGGGGCCCAGCCTGTGGGTCGCCGGTGGACAACTTTGATCACAGGCTGTGGACGAAGATTCTGTCCACAGCCTGTGGAGGCTGCTCGCACACAAATCCACAGGTGGCTGACCTGGGGTGATGGAGTATCAGGGTGTCGGCCTGTGGATGCAATCTGGACAACTCGACAGTCCCCAGGGTGTGGACGGGGAAAAGTCCCCCGATCTGTGGAGAACCCCCACCGACCAGCGGGTATTCGAACACCGGTGGCCCGGGCGGACCGTACGAACCGGTGGCGGGAGGCGTCCACGGCACGCGGCGAGAGGGCTCACAGGGCTCGACGGGACGCCCTCACGACTCGCAGCGAGCGGCTCCCACAGCAGCGGCGAGACGTCCTCATGGCAGCCGGCAGACGCCCTCACGGCACGAAAAAGGCGCCCGGGACGGTTGTCCCGGGCACCCTAGGAGGCTCTGCTCAGCGGCGCGTTCAGCCGTTCTTGATGCGGTTGGTGAGCTCGGTGACCTGGTTGTAGATCGAGCGGCGCTCCGCCATCAGCGCGCGGATCTTGCGGTCGGCGTGCATCACCGTCGTATGGTCGCGGCCGCCGAACTGGGCCCCGATCTTCGGCAGCGAGAGGTCGGTCAGCTCACGGCAGAGGTACATCGCGATCTGGCGGGCCGTCACCAGGACGCGGCTGCGCGAGGATCCGCACAGGTCCTCCACCGTCAGCCCGAAGTAGTCGGCGGTCGCCGCCATGATGGCGCCCGCGGTGATCTCCGGCGCCGAGTCCTCGCCGCCGGGGATCAGGTCCTTCAGCACGATCTCGGTGAGACCGAGGTCCACCGGCTGGCGGTTGAGCGACGCGAACGCCGTCACCCGGATCAGCGCGCCCTCCAGCTCACGGATGTTCCGCGAGATCCGGGACGCGATGAACTCCAGTACCTCCGGCGGGGCGTTGAGCTGCTCCTGCACCGCCTTCTTACGGAGGATCGCGATCCGCGTCTCCAGCTCGGGCGGCTGGACGTCGGTGGTCAGGCCCCACTCGAAACGGTTCCTCAGCCGGTCCTCAAGCGTCATCAGCTGCTTGGGCGGCCGGTCCGAGGAGAGCACGATCTGCTTGTTGGCGTTGTGGAGCGTGTTGAACGTGTGGAAGAACTCCTCCTGTGTCGACTCCTTGCTCGCCAGGAACTGGATGTCGTCGACGAGCAGGATGTCCACATCGCGGTACCGCTTGCGGAAGGTGTCGCCCTTGCCGTCGCGGATCGAGTTGATGAACTCGTTGGTGAACTCCTCGGAGCTCACGTACCGCACGCGCGTGCCGGGGTACAGGCTGCGGGCGTAGTGCCCGATCGCGTGCAGCAGATGCGTTTTGCCCAGGCCCGACTCCCCGTAGATGAAGAGCGGGTTGTACGCCTTGGCCGGCGCCTCGGCGACGGCGACCGCGGCCGCGTGCGCGAACCGGTTCGACGAGCCGATGACGAAGGTGTCGAAGAGGTACTTGGGGTTCAGGCGCGCGTGCGGCTCGCCCGGACCGCCGGGCTGGGCCGAGGAGGACGACGGCGCGCCCATCGGACGCGGGGCGCCGCCGCCCGGCTGCGGGCCGCCGGGGTGCTGCGGGGCCTGCGGCTCGGGCAGCTCGTGCCGCTCAGGGCGCTGCTGCTCGTACGGCTGGGGCTGCTGCTCGTACTGCGGCCGCTCGGGCATCTGCGGCTGGCGGTAGTCGTGCTGCGGCTGGGGGCGTGCGGTCGCGTACGGGTCGCGCTCCTGGAAGCCGCCGAGGCGCTGCTGCTGCCAGGAGAGGTCCTCCTGGGCGCGCGGCCAGGAGCCGGGTTCGGGGCGCTGCTGCTGGTAGTCCGGGTAGGCGGGCCGCACGCTGGGCAGGCCGTCGTCGGCCGGGCGCCCGTAGGCGTCGTCCTGGTAGCGCGGGGGCTGCTGCGGGGCCGGCGGCGCGGGCTGCGGGCCGGGCTCGCCCACGGAGTCGTCGACGGTGATCGCGATCCGGATCTGGCGGCCGCACTCACGGCTGAGGGTGTCGCTGATCAGCGGGGCCAGGCGGCCCTCAAGGACGCGCTTGCCCCACTCGTTGGGGACGGCGAGCAGCGCCGTGTCGGCGACCAGGGCGAGCGGCTGGCAGCGCTCGATCCACTGCTTGTCCTTGGGCTCGATGCCCTGCTGGCCTTCTCCGAGGAGCTGCTCCAGCACTCGTGGCCACACTGCGGCAAGATCGGCAGGTACGTCAGCCACAAGGCACGCTCTCTCGCAGGTCCCACGAATGTGTGGTTCTCGGGACGGGATGGAAGGGCTGGGAAAGGACAGAAGGGAAAAGAGTCAGGGTTGAGCCACGGTAGTCGGGGCGGCTGACGTGGTTCAAGTTGTTGTCCACAGCCTGTGCACAGTGGGGCCCGTCGAGCTGCTGGTTTGACCGGATGGCGTAGTCGCGCGTACCGTAACCAGGTCGAGTTGTCGATGGCTGCTGCCGCCTGCCTCCGATGGGCAAAGATCACGGTCTGTGATCGTGAAGCGGTGCACTCGGGCGTATTGCGAGCTACTCGTGGGCGCACGGTGACAGCCAGGCGATGTCCCGCCACCACCGAAACACTTCTGGAGCCCCCGAGTGAGCAAGCGCACCTTCCAGCCGAACAACCGTCGTCGCGCCAAGACCCACGGCTTCCGCCTGCGGATGCGCACCCGTGCCGGCCGCGCGATTCTCGCGAGCCGTCGTGGCAAGGGTCGCGCCAGCCTGTCCGCGTAATCGCGTAATCAGGTCATGACGTGCTGCCTACCGAGAATCGGCTGAGGCGGCGCGAAGACTTCGCGACCGCGGTACGCCGAGGACGCCGGGCCGGTCGCCCGCTTCTCGTCGTCCATCTACGCAGCGGTGCAACGGACCCGCACGCGCCTGGGGAGAGCGCTCCCCCGACGCGTGCGGGTTTCGTCGTCAGCAAGGCCGTGGGAGTCGCGGTCGTGCGCAACGTGGTGAAGCGCAGGCTTCGCCATCTGATGCGCGATCGGCTGCCCCAGCTGCCCCCCGGTAGCCTGGTTGTCGTACGAGCATTGCCCGGCGCGGGCGATGCCGATCAAGCACAGCTGGCCCGAGACCTGGACGCCGCCCTACAGCGGCTGCTGGGAGGGGGTGCGCGATGAAGTACCCGCTGCTGGCCCTGATCAAGCTGTACCAGTGGACGATCAGCCCGCTGCTCGGGCCCGTCTGCAGGTACTACCCGTCGTGCTCCCACTACGGGTACACGGCCATTGACCGGCATGGCGCGGTGAAGGGCACGGCACTGACCGCCTGGCGCATTCTGCGGTGCAATCCGTGGTCGCCGGGCGGCGTGGACTACGTCCCCGAACGCAAGCGCCCTCGTTGGCACGAGGCGCTGCGCAACGCCTGGCGCGGCAGCAAGGGCGGGCACTCCGCCGCTGAGACCGAGCCCAGCCCGGCCGCAGAGACCTCGCCCAATGCTCAAGGAGCCTGATTAGTGGACACGATTGCCAGTCTGTTCAGCTTTATCACCTGGCCTGTTTCCTGGGTCATCGTCCAGTTCCACAAGTTGTACGGCGCGATCTTCGGGCCGGACACGGGCTGGGCCTGGGGACTGTCCATCGTGTCCCTGGTGGTGCTGATCCGGATCTGTCTGATCCCGCTCTTCGTGAAGCAGATCAAGTCGACCCGGAACATGCAGGCGCTCCAGCCGAAGATGAAGGCGATCCAGGAGCGCTACAAGAGCGACAAGCAGCGTCAGTCCGAAGAGATGATGAAGCTGTACAAGGAGACGGGCACCAACCCGCTCTCCTCGTGCCTTCCCATCCTGGCGCAGTCGCCCTTCTTCTTCGCGCTGTACCACGTGCTGTCGGGCATCGCGAGCGGCAAGACCATCGGCGTCATCAACCAGCCTCTGCTGGAGAGCGCCCAGAAGGCCCACATCTTCGGCGCACCGCTGGCGGCGAAGTTCACGGACAGCGCGCACAAGGTCGAGAGCCTGGGCGCCACCCTCACCGACGTCCGCGTGATCACCGCGATCATGATCGTGATGATGTCCGCGTCGCAGTTCTTCACCCAGCGCCAGCTGATGACGAAGAACGTGGACCTGTCGGTGAAGACGCCGTTCATGCAGCAGCAGAAGATGCTGATGTACGTCTTCCCGGTCATGTTCGCCGTGATGGGTATCAACTTCCCCGTCGGTGTCCTCGTCTACTGGCTGACCACCAACGTGTGGACCATGGGCCAGCAGATGTTCGTGATCAACCAGAACCCGACGCCGGGCTCCAAGGCGCAGGCCAGCTACCTGGAGCGACTGAGCAAGAGCGTCGCCGCCCACAGTGATGTGCGGGGCAAGCGCCGTCGCGCCGTGGTCCAGGCGATCGTGGCCAAGGGCCCGGACCGCAACGACAACGAGCGCAAGTTCATCACCGGCCTGGCCAAGCAGGGCTTCGCGGCCCAGGCCGACGGCTCCGTGATCAAGAGCGATGTCGCCGTGGCCGAGGCGGAGGGCGCGGCCCCCAAGCGCCAGCAGCCCAAGCGCCAGACCAAGGCCCAGCGCCAGTCGGGTGCCCAGCAGGGCGCGGCCGACGCCGAGGACGAGGCGAAGACCTCGCTGGACAAGGGCACGTCGGACGAGGAGTCCGAGGCGAAGCAGGACGCGCCGCAGAACGCCAAGGCCAAGCAGGCGGCCAAGCCCGCCTCCGGTACCGCACGCAGCAAGGCCCAGTCCGGACAGCGCAAGGGTCAGCAGCGGCCCAAGCACCCGTCCAAGAAGTAAGAAGGAGTCCATCCGTGACGGAAGGCACCACCCCGGCCGCCGAGGGTGTCGACACCCTGTCCCGCCTGGAGCAGGAGGGGGAGATCGCCGCCGACTACCTTGAGGGTCTGCTCGACATCGCCGATCTCGACGGCGACATCGACATGGACGTCGAGGCGGACCGTGCCGCGGTTTCGATCATCAGCGACGCCGGCAGCCGTGATCTCCAGAAGCTCGTCGGCCGTGACGGTGAGGTGCTGGAGGCGCTCCAGGAGCTGACGCGACTCGCCGTGCACCGGGAGACCGGGGACCGCAGCCGCCTGATGCTGGATATCGCGGGCTTCCGGGCCAAGAAGCGTACGGAACTCGCCGAGCTGGGTGCCAAGACCGCGGACGAGGTCAAGAACTCCGGCGAGCCGGTGAAGCTCCGGCCCATGACGCCGTTCGAGCGCAAGGTCGTGCACGACGCGGTCGCGGCCGCCGGTCTGCGCAGTGAGTCCGAGGGCGAGGAGCCGCAGCGCTTCGTCGTCGTGCTCCCCGCCTGAGCGGTTCATCGCTTTCTCGGCCCCGTCTGTTCGCAGGCGGGGCCGATCTTTGTCAGCCTGATAGTCAGCCACCCCAGCGCGGGAAGCGCGGTACGGAAGGACGGTCCCCGTGACGGAGGCAGCAGCAGAGCTTCCCCAGGCGCCCGAAGAGGCGCGCGCGGTATTCGGCGAGTACTTCCCGGAAGCCGTCCGGTACGCCGAGCTGCTCGCGGACGCGGGAGTCAAGCGCGGCCTGATCGGGCCCCGCGAGGTACCCCGTCTCTGGGAGCGGCATCTGCTCAATTGCGCGGTGCTCTCCGAGGTCGTCCCCGAGGGCGTCACGGTCTGCGACGTCGGCTCCGGCGCCGGGCTGCCCGGTATCCCGCTGGCACTGGTGCGCCCGGATCTGAAGATCACGCTTCTTGAGCCGCTGCTGCGCCGCACCAATTTCCTCCAGGAAGTGGTGGAACTGCTGGGCCTGGACCATGTGACCGTGGTCCGCGGCCGGGCGGAGGAGGTGCTGGGCACGCTCCAGCCCGTGCATGTGGTGACGGCGCGTGCCGTGGCCCCGCTGGACCGGCTGGCCGGCTGGGGTGTCCCGCTGCTGCGCCCGTACGGCGAGATGCTGGCCCTCAAGGGCGACACCGCCGAGGAGGAGATCCAGGGGGCGCGGGCCGCGCTGAGCAAGCTCGGTGTGGTGAACACCTCAGTGGTTCAGGTCGGCGAGGGCGTCGTGGACCCGCTCTCGACGGTCGTACGGGTCGAGGTCGGCGAGAGCCCGGGCGGTGTGCGCTTCGCCGCCAAGCGTGCCAAGGCGGCCAGGACCGGCCGCACCAGGCGCCGTCGCTGAGCCGTCGGACCCGCACTGTCGGACCCGCCGAGGGGTGGATGCTCCATAGAAGGTGCGATACGTACGCATTTCGGAGTGTCGTAACCATCTGACCGCAGGGCGCGTGCATCGTGTTTCACGTGAAACGTCGCTCTCTGCTGCATGGAATCATCAGCCGCGGCCGTTCCGCCGCGCCACGCGACCGCAAGCCCTTCGGCGGGGCCCTGGAGTCCCCCTTGGGGGCTACGGAGTTGTCCACATCGGTGGATTCATCCACAGAAGACCGGGCCTCGCTGGTTCACCACCCCGAAGGCATGGCAGGCTCTGTGCATTGCGAGCCTGAAGTCGAGGAGAGTGAATCCTTGCGGTCCGACGCCAACATCGCGGGACCGATGACCGATCCGGTCCCCGGTCCCCGTACCGAGTCAGCGGGGGAGGATGTTTCACGTGAAACACCGCCCCCGATGGACGACACCCCCATCGGTCGTGCTGCCCAGCTGGCGGTGGAAGCTCTCGGCCGTGCCGGCGAGGGGCTGCCCCGGCCGGAGCAGACACGCATCATGGTGGTCGCCAACCAGAAGGGCGGCGTCGGCAAGACCACGACGACGGTCAATCTCGCCGCCTCGCTGGCCCTGCATGGTGCCCGGGTCCTGGTGGTCGACCTCGACCCGCAGGGCAACGCCTCCACCGCTCTGGGGATAGACCACCACGCCGAAGTCCCCTCGATCTACGACGTCCTGGTGGAGAGCAAGCCACTCTCCGACGTCGTACAGCCGGTCCATGACGTCGAGGGCCTTTTCTGCGCCCCCGCCACGATCGACCTGGCCGGCGCGGAGATCGAGCTGGTGTCCCTGGTGGCGCGGGAGAGCAGGCTGCAGCGTGCCATCCAGGCGTACGAGCAGCCGCTGGACTACATCCTGATCGACTGCCCGCCGTCCCTGGGGCTGCTGACGGTCAACGCGCTGGTCGCCGGAGCCGAGGTCCTGATCCCGATCCAGTGCGAGTACTACGCGCTGGAGGGTCTGGGCCAGCTGCTGCGGAACGTCGATCTGGTGCGTGCCCATCTCAACCCCACGCTGCATGTGTCGACGATCCTGCTCACCATGTACGACGGCAGGACCAGGCTCGCCTCCCAGGTGGCGGACGAAGTACGCAGCCACTTCGGGCAGGAAGTCCTGCGGACGAGCATCCCGCGGTCGGTCCGTATCTCGGAGGCTCCGAGTTACGGCCAGACGGTGCTCACCTATGACCCGGGCTCCAGCGGCTCGCTCTCGTATCTCGAAGCCGCCCGTGAGATCGCACTGCGCGGGGTCGGCATCAACTACGACCCGACGCCGCACATCCCCGTGGGCAGTCAGAACAACCAGCACAGCATGTCGGAGGGGATCCAGTGAGTGAGCGACGTAGAGGTCTGGGGCGCGGGCTCGGTGCGCTGATCCCCGCCGCCCCGCAGGAGAAGTCCGCGCCCTCGCTGGGGACGGCTTCCACGTCCCCGGCGTCGGTGCCGGTACTGACCGCGGAGCGGGGGGTGGCGGCAGCCAAGGTGGCCACACTGGCCGCGCCTCCTGTTTCACGTGAAACATCGCTGCCGGTCCAGGCGCCCGAGCCGGAGGCCGTACCGGAGCTGGAGGCGCCCGCCGGGGCGTACTTCGCCGAGGTGCCGCTGGACTCGATCACGCCCAACCGGAAGCAGCCGCGTGAGGTGTTCGACGAGGACGCGCTCGCCGAACTCATCACATCCATCAAGGAAGTCGGGCTTCTCCAGCCCGTCGTCGTACGCCAGCTGGCACCCGAGCGCTATGAGCTCATCATGGGTGAGCGGCGCTGGCGGGCCTGCCGTGAGGCGGGCCTGGAGCGGATTCCCGCGATCGTCCGGGACACGGACGACGAGAAGCTGCTCCTGGACGCCCTCCTGGAGAACCTGCACCGCGCCCAGCTGAACCCGCTGGAAGAGGCAGCCGCCTACGACCAGTTGCTGAAGGACTTCAGCTGCACGCACGACCAGCTGGCGGACCGCATCGGCCGGTCTCGCCCGCAGGTCTCCAACACGCTGCGTCTGCTGCGCCTTTCGCCACCCGTTCAGCGCAGGGTGGCGGCCGGAGTTCTCTCGGCGGGCCATGCCCGGGCACTGCTCTCGGTGGACGACTCGGACGAGCAGGACCGGCTGGCGCACCGCATTGTGGCCGAGGGGTTGTCGGTGCGCGCGGTCGAGGAGATCGTGACCCTGCTGAACTCGGAGCCCAAGAGCGCCACCAAGGCCAAGGGCCCGCGTGCCGGGACCCGGCTGGCGCCCGCGCTCACCGATCTGGCCACTCGCCTCTCGGACCGCTTCGAGACTCGGGTGAAGGTCGATCTGGGTCAGAAGAAGGGAAAGATCGTCGTCGAGTTCGCGTCGATGGACGATCTGGAGCGGATCCTCGGCACCCTCGCCCCGGGTGAGGGACGGGTCCTCAACAAGGGCCTGGCCGAGGACTCGGAAGAGGGCGACGAAGTCTGACCCGATGATGTTCTCGTCGTCGCGGCCAGGGTAGTTGTCGTAGCGGGCGGGCTGTGTTCCGATGCATAACGGAACACAGCCCGCCCTTTGCTTTCACGCGGTATGCGCGTCGGCGTTGGGTGGATACGATGCGTTCTGGTATGGCACATCCACCTTGAGCCACTTCAAAGGGAGGGCGGGGAGCCATGCGTACGGTGAGCCGTACCCAACTGGTGACAGCGGGGCTTGGCCTCGGGGCGGTCGGCGGCTTCGTCGGCAGTCTCCTCCGGGAACGGAGTGCGCTGTCGGCCGCCCAGGGAGCGGCAGGCGAGGGAAGCGAGGAACAGCCTTCATGGGGCGTCGGCTTGTACCGCTCACGCTGGACAACCTTCCGGACCTTCCCAAACGCTGTCGCTCCTGTGTCTTCTGGGAGCTTGACCCGGTCAGCGGAGAAGCCGCGATAAAGGCCGGGACGCCGGAGCTCGAAAAGGAAGCCTGGATATCGGCTGTGCTCCTGGAGTGGGGCTCCTGCGGCCGGGTCGTCTATGTCGACGACGTGCCGGTGGGCTACGTCCTGTACGCCCCGCCCGCCTATGTGCCGCGCTCCACGGCCTTTCCCACGAGCCCCGTGTCGCCCGACGCCGTGCAGCTGATGACGGCATGGATCATGCCCGGCTACCAGGGGCAGGGGCTGGGCAGAGTGATGGTGCAGACCGTCGCGAAGGATCTGCTGCGGCGCGGGTTCAAGGCCATCGAGGCGTTCGGGGACGCCCGTTGGCGGGAGCCGGCCTGTGTGCTGCCAGCCGATCATCTCCTCGCGGTGGGCTTCAAGACGGTCCGGCCGCATCCCCGCTATCCCCGGCTGCGGCTGGAGCTGAGGACGACGCTCTCCTGGAAGGAAGACGTCGAGCTGGCTCTGGACCGGCTGCTGGGAGCCGTTCAGAAGGAACCGGCCCTGCGGCCGCTGTAGCGAGCCGCCGCATCCACCGTCGTACGCGAACGGGCCCGGCCCCATGAGGGAACCGGGCCCGTATCGCTGTTTCACGTGAAACAGCGCGGCTGAGACTTACTCGCCGAGGAAACCGTCGAGGTCGCGCAGGAGCGCGGCCTTCGGCTTGGCGCCGACGATGGTCTTGGCGACCTCGCCGCCCTGGTAGACGTTCAGGGTCGGGATCGACATGACGCCATACTTCGCAGCAGTGGCCGGGTTCTCGTCGATGTTGAGCTTGACGATCTCGATCTGGTCGCCGTGCTCCGCCGCGATGGCCTCCAGGGACGGGGCGATCTGGCGGCACGGGCCGCACCACTCGGCCCAGAAGTCCACCAGGACGGGCTTGTTGCTCTTGAGGACGACCTCGTCGAAGTCGGCGTCGGTCACGGTCTTCAGGGTGCCGGCCACGGCATCCTCCTTGCGGGGTGTGGGTGAGGGGGGTGGGGGAAAGGGGTCAGACGGCGGCCGCGGCGGCCTTCTCGTCGTCGGCGAGCGCGGCCAGGAAGCGCTCGGCGTCGAGGGCGGCGGAGCAGCCGGTACCGGCGGCGGTGATGGCCTGCCGGTAGGTGTGGTCCACCACGTCGCCGGCGCCGAAGACACCGGTCAGGTTGGTGCGGGTCGACGGCGCGGCGACCTTCAGGTAGCCCTCGTCGTCCAGGTCCAGCTGGCCCTTGAACAGCTCGGTGCGCGGGTCGTGGCCCACGGCGATGAACAGGCCGGTGACCGCCAGCTCGGAGGTCTCCCCGGTCTTGGTGTTGCGCAGGGTCAGACCGGAGAGCTTCTGGTCGCCGTGGATCTCGGCGACCTCGCTGTCCCAGGCGAACTTGATCTTCGGGTCGGCGAACGCGCGCTCCTGCATCGCCTTGGAGGCGCGCAGGCTGTCCCGGCGGTGGACGATGGTGACCGACTTGGCGAAGCGGGAGAGGAAGGTCGCCTCCTCCATCGCGGTGTCACCGCCGCCGACCACGGCGATGTCCTGGTCCTTGAAGAAGAACCCGTCGCAGGTGGCGCACCAGGAGACACCGCGCCCGGACAGCTTGTCCTCGTTGGGCAGGCCGAGCTTGCGGTGCTGGGAGCCGGTGGTGACGATGACGGCCTTGGCGCGGTGGACGGTGCCCGCGGTGTCCGTGACGGTCTTGATGTCACCGGAGAGGTCGACGGCGACGACGTCGTCCGGGACCAGCTCGGCGCCGAAGCGTTCCGCCTGCGCGCGCATGTTGTCCATGAGGTCCGGACCCATGATGCCGTCGCGGAAGCCGGGGAAGTTCTCCACCTCGGTGGTGTTCATCAGCGCGCCACCGGCGGTGACGGCGCCTTCGAACACCAGCGGCTGAAGCGACGCACGCGCGGTGTAGAGCGCGGCCGTGTATCCGGCCGGCCCGGAGCCAATGATGATCACGTTACGGACGTCGCTCACGGGTTTCTTCCTCGTCTCTGCGGACTGCCTACTGCCTACCGGGGTCCGGTCCAGGACTCTCACCCCACCCAACGGATCCTACGGGGCGAGCATTCCCGAGGCGTCTCACCGATGGGGATAGGCGTGGGTCAGCAGCAGCTTGCCCTTGGCGTTGGGCGCTGTACTCGCGCAGGACGCGTCGACGACGTACGCCTGGACCTGGGAGTTGTCCGTGGCGTGCGGAAGGACGAGGAGGTACGCCCGGGTTCCCTGGTACTCGCCGATCTCCGTCGCCAAGGGACTCGCGTCCGTACGCCCGGTGCCCGCCTGGACACACGGCGGCACGTTGACGCCGCCTCCGTTCGGGGAGTCGGAGGTGACGCCGAGGTGCTTCTCGCCCGACGGGGAGTTCGGGGCGCTCTCCAGGGACGGGTGGGGGGAGGAGAGCAGGGTCTCTACCTGTGCCGGGAGGGAGGAAGCGGAGAACTGGGCTTCCTGCGCCTTGGGCGCGGCCGTGTCGGTTGCCTGGGTGGTGTGGTTGTCGGACGGCTGGACCAGCAGGACGCCGAAGCCGATCGCGGCCGCACCGAAGACGGCGCCGAGCACGGCCGTACGACGGCGCCTGGTCATCCGGGGACGGCCGGGTCCGGTGGCGGCCCTGGGGCGCCCGGCCGGACGGTCCGCCGTGGGCGCCTCCGTCGTGACGGCTTGGGGCGATGTTTCACGTGAAACATGCTCGGCTTCAGCGCTCGCCGCGACGCTGACGGGTGCTTCCGCACCGGCGGGCGCCGTCGCGTCGAGCAGAGCCTCGGCGGCGAGCGCGGCGTCGATGCGGCCCGCGACATCGGCAGGCATACGCGGAGGCCCGGGCAGGGTCCCCAGCAGCTCGCGGATCTCCGTCAGGGAGGCGTGTACGTCGGCACAGAGGTCGCAGGAGTCCAGATGCCGCCGGACATCGGCCGTGCGGGAGGGCGGAAGGATGCCCTCGTGGAGGTCGGAGATCTCCGAGACGTCCGGGTGCTGAGTCGTGTCGGCTGTGGATGTCACGCGCGCCCACCTCCGCCCTTCACAGCAGCAGGATCATTCGGTCCTGCGTCCCTTGGTTCCGACGCAGGTGGGACGGATGTCCCGGGCGTCCGGTTCCTTCCCCCACCGTGCTCGTCGCTATCCCCACCATCCCGGGTATCGCCCGCATCTCTGCGCAGGTGACCGAGCAGGGGAAGCAGCCGGGCCCGGCCCCGGGCGCAGCGGCTCTTCACGGTGCCCACCGGCACTTCGAGGATCTGCGCCGCCTCCGCCACCGGATAGCCCTGCATGTCCACCAGGACCAGGGCGGCGCGCTGCTCGGCCGGGAGCGTCCCCAGGGCCTTCACCAGCTGCCTGTGGAGGTCCGAGCGCTCCGCGGGGGCCTCGGCGGACTCATGGGGCTCCAGAAGCTGCTCCAGGCGCTCCGCGTCGTCGACGGGCGACGTCTTGCGGGAAGCGGCCTTGCGGGCCCGGTCGAGGCAGGCGTTCACGGTGATGCGGTGCAGCCACGTCGTGACGGCCGACTGGCCGCGGAAGGTGTGGGCGGCCCGGTAGGCGGACACCAGGGCGTCCTGGACCGCGTCGGCGGCCTCCTCACGGTCGCCGAGCGTCCGCAGGGCGACCGCCCAGAGTCTGTCGCGGTGGCGCCGCACGAGCTCACCGAAGGCGTCGGGGTCACCGTCGACATGGCGGGCCAGAAGATCCTGGTCGCTCGCGCCGCGTGTGGCGTCGTCCAACGGTGAACCCCCTCCCCCTGCTGTCGGATCTCTGATCAGCCGGTGAACTTGACGTCTGTTATGGCCTGCTTGTAACCGGCTTGGCTGTACTGGTCGGCCTCAGCCTTGGGCATGGCGGTGATCCAGACCAGGACATACTGGGTCTTGACCGGCTTGTTGGCCTTCAGCTCCGCCTTGGTGCCGTTGGTCGTGACGGCCGCGATCTTCTTCATCGACTCGATGGCGGTCGAGGGCGACAAGGAGTCGGTCGCGTACAGCGTGATCTTGGTGTGGTTGCCGCCATAGCGCAGCATTATCGACGCGGCCGAGACGTCCTTGGAGGAGCCCAGGTCGTAGACGATGCCGACGCCCCGCTTCACCGTCGGTTCCATCTCGGGGCCGTCGTAGAAGCTCTTGGAGCGCCAGTACGTGGAGGCGTCGCCGTCGTACGTCTTGTCCACGTCCCCGGCGTCCTGCGGCTTGCCGTCCGGGGCGTACTCCTGGGCGCCCTGGATTCGTAGTGGCACCAGAGCCTTGGGCTTTTCGCCGTCGGTCTTGGTCGTCTGCTGGGATGTCCCGGACTCGCCGGAGCCCTTGTCGTGGCCCAGGAGCGTGTCGGCGAGCTGCCAGCTTCCGAGGCCCAGTGCGGCGATCAGGAGCGCCGAGACGCCCCACTTGATCACCTTGCCGGTGCGGCCCTGGAGCGTCGGCGGAGGGACGGGCACGGCCTGGGCGACCTGCGGGCGCGGCCCGGCGGGCGGGCGGCCGTAGGTGCCCTGCTGGTACGTGGTGCGCTGGTACTCCGGCGGCGCCGTGAAGGCGGGCTCCGGCGGACGGATGCGCGGCATCGACGAGATGGCCTTGACCAGCTCGTCCGGGGTGGTGCAGGCCGGCTCCTGACGCGACGCGGTGGCGCCGTCGTTGGCCAGCGCCCGCATAGCGAGCTCAGAGAGGCCCCGGTGGACGCCCGCACGTACCTGGTCGGGGGCGATCAGGCCGACCCCCTTGGGCAGGCCGTGCAGGCCGTACGCGTCGCTGGCGTACGGCCAGCGCTGGGTGAGCGCGGCGTACAGGAGCGCGCCGATCGCCTCCGTGTCGGTCCGCTGCGGGGTGTCGGAGGCGATGCCGCGCAGGGCGGCGTTCACCGCGAGCCCGCGGATGCGGTACTGCCCGGAGGACGTGCGAAGAATCGCGCCAGGGGTCAGCCGCAGGTGCGCGAGGCCCTCGCGGTGGGCCGCCGCCATGGCCTGGGAGACCTGGGTGACCATCTGGTAGGCGTCGTGCGCCTCCAGCGGGCCCAGGGCCAGCAGCGCGGTCAGCTCGGTGGCGTCCGGCAGCCACTCGTGGACCACGTAGACCAGGTCGTTCTCCTCCACCGCGTCCAGGACCTGGACGAAGCGGGGGTCCCCGAGGAGCGCGGACGAGCGGGCCGCGGCCAGCACCGAGCGCGCCCGCGGATGGTCCGCGGGGAGCAGATGGACCCCGACGGCGCGACGGAGCTTCTCGTCGACCGCCCGCCAGCTGCTGAAACCGTCCAGACGGGTGACGCACTCTTCGAGTCGGTAGCGTCTGGCGAGCTTGTGGCCGCTGTGCAGCTCCGGTGTGGCGATAGAGGGTTCGGCGGTCTTCCGCTCACCACCCGTGTCGCCGGCGCCCTGCTCCGCCGTGTCTGCCGTATCGATGGATTCCGCCACCCCGTCGGTCGTGGTCCCGTCCGCCTTGGCGGTCAGCGGGTTGTCGCCGCTGTTGTCGGCCACGTCGACGGCAGCCGTGCTACGTTCCGCCACCGTCGTTCCTGCCTCCCCATCCGTTGCGTGCTGTCGGCCAGCCATGCAAAGTCATGCCAATTGTGCCCACAGTCCGGCGCTATGCACGACACACGGCGGCGGACGATGGTTGTGCTCGGGCAGCGGGCTCAGCGCCCGAGCCGTCCCCGCACCATTCCGACCATGGAGTTCAGCTCCTCGATCCGCATCTTCTTCGCCGAGACGAAGAAGACTCCGAGCAGCACGGCCCCGCCGACGACCAGCGCCACCAGCGAGCCGAACACGCCCTGGCCGAGGCCCTTGAGCGCCGCGTAGCCCACCGCGCCGCCGATCGCGGCCGCCGGTACGGACGCCAGACACAGCCTCGCGTAGGTACGCAGGACGTGCGCGCCGTCCAGGTCGCCGCCCAGCCGGTTGCGCAGCCGGCGCCAGGCCACCCCGACGCCCACGGCATACGCCAGACCGTATGCGCCGGCCATGCCCACGACCGCCCACTGGGCGGGCAGCAGCATGTAGCAGGCGGCCGAGGCGGCGGCGTTCACCGCGGCCACGATCACGGTGTTGTAGAACGGCGTGCGGGTGTCCTCGTACGCGTAGAAGCCGCGCAGGACGACGTACTGGACCGAGTACGGGATCAGGCCCAGCGCGAACGCCATCAGGATGAAGCCCATGGAGCGGGCGGCCTCGGTGCTGGTGTTGGCGTACAGCAGGCTGCACATCGGGACGCCGAGCGCGAGGAACGCGAAGGCGATCGGGACGATCGCGACGGCCGAGTTGCGCAGGCCCTGCGAGATGTCGTCGCGCACGGCGCCCGGGTCGTTGTCGTGCGCGGCCCGGGAGATGCGCGGCAGCAGCGCGGCCATCACCGAGACGGTGATGATGGCCTGCGGCATGCCCCAGATCAGCTGGGCGTTGGAGTAGGCCAGGAAGCCCGCTCCATGTGCGCCCGACGCCTTTCCGGCGGCCGTGGCGAGCTGGGTGACGACGAGGACACCGGCCTGGTTGGCGAGCACGAACAGCACGGTCCACTTGGCGAGCTTGACCGTCTTGCCGAGACCGTGGCCCTTCCAGTCGAAGCGCGGCCGGAACCGGAAGCCGGTCTCCCGCAGGTACGGGATCATCGCCAGCGCCTGGACGACCAGGCCGAGCAGCGTGCCGATGCCCAGCAGGCGGATGCCGTCCGCCGGGATGGTCTGCACGCCCATGTGGGACTCGCCCGAGGTGCCGTACACCCAGATGAACAGGCCAAACGTGCCGATCATGACGATGTTGTTGAGGACCGGCGTCCACATCATCGCGCCGAACTTGCCGCGCGCGTTGAGGATCTGCCCCAGCACCACGTGCACACCCATGAAGAAGATCGTGGGCAGGCAGTAGCGGGCGAAGGTGACGGCGACGCTGTTGGCGGCCGTGTCGTCGGAGATGGTGCTCGACATCAGCTTGATCAGCAGCGGGGCCGTGAGGACCACGAGCGTGACGATCGCGCCGAGCGCCACCATGACGAGGGTCAGCAGCCGGTTGGCGTACGCCTCGCCGCCGTCCTCGTCGTCCTTCATGGACCGCACCAGCTGCGGCACGAACACCGAGTTCAGGCCGCCGCCGACAGTGAGGATGTAGATCATCGTCGGCAGGGTGTACGCGACGGTGTAGGTGTCGCCGAGCAGCGACGTGCCAAGCGCGACGGTGATCACCAGGCTGCGGACGAAGCCGGTGAGCCGCGACACGAGGGTGCCCGCGGCCATCACGGCGCTCGACTTGAGCAGGTTGGAGGCGCGGCCGCCCGACTCCTTCTGCGGCACGGGAGGCAGCGGCTCGGGCTCCGGACCGGCCGGTGCCGGGCCCGACGCCTGCTGGTCCCGGTAGAGGTACGCGAAGGCGTCCTGCTCGGGCAGCTCCTCGCCCGAATGGGTGACCAGGTCGTCGACGCCCACGAACTGCGTGGTGCCCGCGGTGTCGCCGTACGGCAGATGACGCGACGGCCCGTCCGGCTCGGGGGGCGGGGTCTGGGCCCAGATCCGGGGGTCCGGCGCGTACTGCTGCGCGGGCGGCTGCTGGTAGAGCGGCTGCGGCTCGGCGTAGGTGCCCGGGGGCGGCGGCGGGTGCGCGGCACGGTCGTACAGCGCCTCGCCCACCGGGTCCTGGGCGGACAGGTCCTGCGCCCGGTACGGGTCGTAGCCGTAGGCGTCCTGGAGGTACGGGTCCGCCGCGGGCTGCTGCTGGTACGGGTCGGGCACGGGCTGCTGCTGATACGGGTCCGGTGCGGGCTGCTGCGGCGGAGGCACCTGCCCGGCGTAGGGAGGCACCGGGGGCGTGCCCCCGGAAGACGCGGAGCCGCCGCCCGCGCCCTGCCCGCGGTCACCGTCGTACGGCGCGTTCATGGATACCCCACCTCATCGTCCCCGGCCTGGCCGGCCACGGCATAGCGATAGCTCAATGCTCCACTTTCTCACCCGGGCCGGGCGAGGCCCCGCTTTCCGGACCGGTGTCCGGTGTCGGGTCACTCGGCTGCTCGGGATCGTCACCGTGTCCGGGCTCGGCGCCGTCGCCGTCCCCGTTCTCCTCGCCGTTCTCCTTCCGGGCCGTCGAGCGCTTGCGCTGGGTGTACATCCTGATGCCCGCGAGGACGAGCAGCAGGACACCGCCGGCGATCACCAGCATCACCGTCGGGGTGATCTCGGAGACCTGGACCGTGAACTCCATGGGGTCGCCGTACGGCGTGCCGTCCTGGGTGTACAGCCGCGCGGTCACCTGAACGGGGCCGTTGGCGTTCGCCGTGGCGGTGAACTTCACCGACTGGGTGTGCCCGCCGTCGACCTTGACCTGCTGGCCGCCGTTCGCGTCGTCGTTGGTGGTCACCTTGAGACGGGTGGGGCTGCTCGGCTCCAGCCGCAGCACCAGGTTGTCGACGGGCTGGACCAGCTGGTTCTGCACCGTGACAGCGAGTGTGGCGCTGCGGCCCGACATGGTGGCCGTGGACTTCTGGATGAGCCGGACCTTGTCGGTGAGACTGTCCAGATAGCTCTGGACGCCGGCCCGGTAGACCACGGCGCCCTCGCGGTTGGTGCGCCAGGACGTCGACATCTCGCGGTTGATGGCGTTGCCGAACGGGGTGACCACCCGGTCGGGGGCGGTCAGGATGACCTTGAACTTGTCCAGGGTGCCCTGGGTGCTGCGCATGTCCTGGAACGCCTGCGGCGGCAGCTCGTCCTTGCGCAGCGCTCCCGGGTACGAGGAGGCGCTGGGGACCCGGGTGGCGGCGTGGGCGTCCGGCTTGGCCGCGGCGGCCGCGTCGAGGCCGAGCGGCTGGGTCCAGCGCTGTCCGCTCAGGGCGCGGATGGCGCTCGCCATCGTCTGGGCCTGGCTGGCGGAGGGCATCCGCTGCGGAGCGACGACGATGCTGCGCTGGGTGTCGGTGTTCTGGAGCGCGGTGGCCAGCGTCTGGGCCAGGAACTCCTGCACCGCCAGGGTGGAGCTGCCCGCTCTCGACATGTCGCCCTCGAACGCCGTGGAGAGCCGGGCGTCGGCGACCACGGCGGTGGTGCCGCCGCCGATCGGCCGGGCGGCCGTCGGCGAGTACGACAGGCCCCCCGTCTCACGGAGGCTGTCGCTGCGGGCGATCACGTTGTGAGCGCCGGCCGAGGTGGCCACGTCCACGATCGACGGGTCGACCGCGCCGTCCACGGGCCAGGCGAAGTCGACCGACGGGGTCACGTGCAGGATCGTGTCGACGGTCTTCTCGGCGACCTCGGTGGCGCCCTGTAGATGGCTCAGCGAGCCCGAGACGTCCTTGCCCCGGTGGGCGAGCGAGGCCAGGTCCGGGTCGGCGAAGGGCAGCGCGACGACCTTGTCGCCCTGCACCGCCTCCTCAAGCGAGCTCAGCCACTGCTTGGCCACTTCCTGATTGGTGCCCGGCACATTGGTGTCGCCGGAGTTGACCTTGTAGTTGCGGGTCATCGCGTCGACGGCGGCCAGCAGGTCGGGGTCTATCACCCAGGTCACCGGCAGCTGGCTGCCGAGCGAGACCATCCGCTCCAGGCGGCCGCCCGGGGCGAGCTCGGCGGCCAGCGAGTCGTCGGCGAAGACCGGCGTCTGCTGTTCGTCCGAGCCCGTCTGCGCGGTGAGGTGGGTCGAGGAGATCAGCGGCCACATGTAGGTGAGCTGCGACTTCTTGCCGTCGACGGCCTCCGGCTGCCACGGCAGGAAGGTCCGCTGGATGCCCAGGACCTGGTCGTACTGCTGGTTCGGTGTCTGGCCCGAGAGGGACACGCCGAGCTGGTACACGCCGTCCCCGTCCAGGCCCAGCTTGCTCACCGGTACGGAGAGGGTGAAGTCCCGGCTGATCCCCGGAGCCAGCTTCGGGAACTTGACCGTGGGCCCGTCACCGAGCTCGGAGGCGTCGACGCCGGGGGTGAAGCCGGTGCGCTCGGAGGCGTCGTCGATCGTGGTGCGGCCCTGGAGCCGCCCGCCGACCCGCAGTCCCACATGGGCGCTCGTGACGGCCTGCCTGCCCGTGTTGGTGACTGTCCCCGAGATGGTCAGCGTGTCGCTCTTGACGGGGGCGCTGGGCGTCATCGAGTCGAGCGTCACCTGGACGGTGCGCGACCCGGTCCCGGCCTGGCCCACGGCGGCCTTCTCGGCGGCGTGGGCCACCGGCGCGGGGGCCGTCCCGGAGAGCAGTCCGGCGAGCAGGGGTGCGCCGACCAGCAGCGCCGCAGTGCGGCGCAGCCACCGGCGGGCAGGAGAGTGGCCCGTCCCCTGAGAATCTGCCGCCTCGGCCACGCGTTCGCCCGTCCCTCGTCGTCGTCAGCTGTGTCGGTGGTTGTCGGTTTCTGCGTCCACGCATGGTAACGAGGTGGACTGTGGCGAAGTGCCGTGGACTGCTCCACATGATCGGAAGAGTGTGACAGGGCGGCGCGCGAGGCGCCTTTTCAAGCCGCCGGGGACGCCCGCGGAGCCGGTCCGCGCGGGGCGGGCGGAAACGGGGACGCTCCGGTCGGCCGGGGCACGTACCCTTTTCTGTTGTGCCGAACGCCAATGAAGACAATCCCAGCGCACTGAGCCAGGTGCAGCGCCGCGCGGTCAGTGAACTGCTGCGGGTGTCCCCTGTCGCCGACGACCTCGCCCGCCGCTTCCAGGAGGCCGGGTTCTCTCTCGCCCTGGTCGGCGGCTCGGTGCGGGACGCGCTCCTTGGCCGGCTCGGGAACGACCTGGACTTCACCACGGACGCCCGCCCCGAGGACGTGCTGAAGATCGTGCGCCCGTGGTCGGACGCGGTCTGGGAGGTCGGGATCGCCTTCGGGACCGTCGGCTGCCAGAAGGACGGCTACCTCATCGAGGTGACGACGTACCGCTCCGAGGCGTACGACCGGACCTCGCGCAAGCCCGAGGTGTCCTACGGCGACTCCATCGAGCAGGACCTGGTCCGCCGCGACTTCACTGTCAACGCGATGGCCGTGGCGCTCCCCGAGAAGGAGTTCATCGACCCGCACGGCGGCCTGGAGGACCTGGCGGAGCGCGTGCTGCGCACCCCCGGCACCCCCGAGGAGTCGTTCTCGGACGATCCGCTGCGCATGATGCGGGCCGCGCGCTTCGCCGCGCAGCTCGACTTCGAGGTGGCCCCCGAGGTCGTCGCCGCGATGAAGGCGATGGCCGACCGGATCGAGATCGTCTCTGCCGAGCGGGTGCGCGACGAGCTGAACAAGCTCCTTGTCTCCACTCACCCGCGCAAGGGGCTGCGGCTGCTCGTCGACACCGGGCTCGCCGACCACGTCCTGCCCGAGCTGCCCGCACTGCGGCTGGAGAGCGACGAGCACCACCGGCACAAGGACGTCTACGAGCACTCGCTGACGGTCCTGGACCAGGCCATCGCGCTGGAGAAGGACGGGCCCGACCTGGTGCTGCGGCTCGCAGCGCTGCTGCACGACATCGGCAAGCCGAGGACGCGCCGGTTCGAGCAGGACGGCCGGGTCTCCTTCCACCACCACGAGGTGGTCGGCGCGAAGATGACCAAGAAGCGCATGACCGCGCTGAAGTACTCCAACGACATGGTCAAGGACGTCTCGCGGCTGGTTGAGCTGCATCTGCGCTTCCACGGCTACGGCACGGGCGAGTGGACCGACTCGGCGGTGCGCCGCTACGTACGCGACGGCGGGCCGCTCCTGGACCGGCTGCACAAGCTGACCCGCTCGGACTGCACCACGCGGAACAAGCGCAAGGCCAGTGCCCTGTCCAACGCGTATGACGGTCTTGAGGAGCGGATCGCGCAGCTCCAGGAGCAGGAGGAGCTCGACTCGATCCGCCCGGACCTGGACGGCAACCAGATCATGGAGATCCTGGGGATCAGCCCCGGTCCGGCGATCGGCCAGGCGTACAAGCACCTGCTGGAGCTGCGGCTGGAGCACGGGCCGATGGAGCACGACGCGGCGGTCGCGGCGCTCAAGGAGTGGTGGGCCGCGCAGGGCTGAGGCCATGTTTCACGTGAAACACGACTCGTTTCACGTGAAACATCACGGCACGGCGGTACGACGAGGGGCGATGTTTCACGTGAAACATCGCCCCTCGCGTCTGCCTCGGACTACTTCTTGTAGTCCTCCAGGCAGAGGGTGAAGTCCTTGCTGCCGCCCGTCTGCGTGTACTCCGAGTACTTGGTGCGGTCGCAGCCGCTGTTGTCGTCCTTCTTCTCGACGACCTTGTACTTCGCCTTGGAGTCGTCGCAGCTCACGACCTTCAGGTCCGGGTGGGTCGTGCTGGCCGGGTTGCCGATGCTCATGCAGTCGCCCACCTTGGCGGTGTCGGCGTCATGGCGGCTGGTGTACCAGCCCACGGCCGCGGCGAAGAGGACGCTCACCGCGATGACGATCCGCACGATCTTCTTGACGTTGCGGCGCGGCGGGGCGGGCGCCGGCGCGTGCGGTATCGGGGCGCCCTGGTGCATGTAGGGCGACGGCTGCTGCGGGACTCCGGGCTGGCCCGGCTGCTGGCCGTACGGAGCGCCTCCCTGCGGCGGTCCGTACGGGCCTGCGCCCTGCGGCTGGCCGTAGGGAGCGTTGGGCTGCGGCGCGTACGGGTTCTGGCCCTGGGGCGGCGGAGTGGACACTTCGGGGTTCCCCCTTGGTGAAAAACAGGCGATGTATGACGCCCGTAAGGTAGCGGTCCGCTAGGACAACCCCGATACCGGAGGGGACTCTGTGGCCCTCATGTGACACTCGCCGCGCTGAAAGCGGGTCATAAACACTGCTACTGCCGCGTAGATGACGGAGACCGTGACAACCAGAGGAGCCGACTTGCCGTCAGGCGGCAGCATCAGCGCGGCAACCGCTGCGGCGCCGACGAAGGCCACGTTGAAGAGCACGTCGTAGAGCGAGAAGACCCGGCCCCGGAACCCGTCGTCCACCGAGGACTGCACCACCGTGTCCGTGGAGATCTTCGCGCCCTGGGTGACCAGACCCAGGACGAAGGCGGCGATCAGGATGGGCACGGGAGCGAACGACAGCCCCAGAGCGGGCTCCAGGACCGCCGCCGTCGCCGCGCACACCGCCATCCACCCATAGGGACCCAGCCGCGCCACCGCACCGGGTGTCACGACGGCCGCAGCGAAGAACCCCGCCCCCGAGACGGCCACCGCGAGCCCCAGCAGGGCCAGTCCGTCGGAGGTGCCGTCGGCCCAGGCGTACCGGCAGAGCATCAGCACCATGACGGTCAGGGCCCCGTAACAGAAGCGCAGGAGCGTCATCGCGGCCAGGACCCGGGCGGCCGACGGGCGCCGCCTCAGATGCCGCAGCCCGTCGACCAGGCCGCGTGCCGTCGTACGGATCGCCGTGCCCACACCGGGCTGTGCCGACTCCGGGTCGGGTCCGAGCAGCGCGGGCGCCAGGCGTAGCGACCACAGGGCCGCGCAGAGATAGAGGAGGGATCCGAGCAGGACGGTCGCGGCGTCGACGGGGACCAGCAGGCGCACCCCGAAGGCGAGGCCGCCGCCCGCGGTCGCGGCCAGTGTTCCGGCCGTCGGGGAGAGGGAGTTGGCCATGATGAGCCGGTCCTGGTCCACGACCCTGGGCAGCGCGGCCGACAGTCCGGCCAGGACGAAGCGGTTGACGGCGGTGACACAGAGCGCGGAGGCGTAGAAGAGCGGGTCGGGCGCGGCGGCGACGAGGAGCAGCGCGGTGCAGCCTGCCAGCAGGGCCCGCAGCAGATTGCCGTACAGAAAGACCTGGCGCCGCTGCCAGCGGTCGAGCAGGACGCCCGCGAAGGGGCCGACCACGGAGTAGGGCAGCAGCAGGACGGCCATGGCCGAGGCGATCGCGGTGGGCGAGGTCTGTTTCTCGGGGGAGAAGACGACATGTGTGGCGAGCGCGACCTGGTAGACGCCGTCCGCCGCCTGGGACAGCAGCCGTACGGCCAGCAGATGCCGGAAATTCCTCAGGCGCAGGAGTACGCGCAGATCACGCACGACGGGCATGTGTGCAAGCGTCACATACGAAGAGGGTCCCCGGGCCGGTGCGGCACAGGGACCCTCAACAGTCGGACGGAAGCCGAGACTTAGCGCTCGACCTCGCCCTTGATGAACTTTTCGACGTTCTCGCGGGCCTCGTCGTCGAAGTACTGGACCGGCGGGGACTTCATGAAGTACGAGGACGCGGAGAGGATCGGGCCGCCGATGCCGCGGTCCTTGGCGATCTTCGCGGCGCGCACGGCGTCGATGATGACACCCGCGGAGTTCGGGGAGTCCCACACCTCGAGCTTGTACTCAAGGTTCAGCGGGACGTCGCCGAAGGCGCGGCCCTCGAGGCGCACGTACGCCCACTTGCGGTCGTCGAGCCACGCGACGTAGTCGGACGGGCCGATGTGGACGTTGTCCTCGCCCAGCTCGCGGTCGCGGATCTGAGAGGTGACGGCCTGCGTCTTGGAGATCTTCTTGGACTCCAGGCGCTCGCGCTCCAGCATGTTCTTGAAGTCCATGTTGCCGCCGACGTTCAGCTGCATCGTGCGGTCCAGGATGACACCCCGGTCCTCGAACAGCTTCGCCATGACGCGGTGCGTGATGGTGGCGCCGACCTGCGACTTGATGTCGTCACCGACGATCGGCACACCGGCCTCGGTGAACTTGTCCGCCCACTCCTTGGTGCCGGCGATGAAGACCGGGAGGGCGTTGACGAACGCGACCTTGGCGTCGATGGCGCACTGCGCGTAGAACTTCGCGGCGACCTCGGAACCGACGGGGAGGTAGCAGACCAGAACGTCGACCTGCTTGTCCTTGAGGATCTGGACGACGTCGACCGGGGCCTCGGTGGACTCCTCGATGGTCTGGCGGTAGTACTTGCCCAGACCGTCGTGGGTGTGACCGCGCTGAACGGTGACGCCCGTGGTGGGCACGTCCGCGATCTTGATGGTGTTGTTCTCGCTCGCACCGATGGCGTCCGCGAGGTCGAGGCCGACCTTCTTGGCGTCCACGTCGAACGCGGCCACGAACTCCACGTCCTTGACGTGGTAGTCGCCGAACTGGACGTGCATCAGACCCGGCACCTTGCCGGCCGGGTCGGCGTCCTTGTAGTACTCGACGCCCTGCACCAGCGAGGCGGCGCAGTTGCCCACGCCGACGATGGCTACGCGAACCGAACCCATTCCGGTTGCTCCCTGTGTGTTCTCGACGAAGTCCTGCGGACGCAGGGCCTTCAGTTGGCGGTGTCCTCGGACGGATCCGGCCGGGTACTGTCCCGATGCCGGGGCAGGCCGCCCGTCTCTCCTGATGTGTGGTCCTGCTGAGCGGAGCCGGTGGCCGGGCCGGATCGCTGATCCCGCCCCGCCCGCTCGCTCTCGATGAGCTCGTTCAGCCAGCGCACCTCGCGCTCCACGGACTCCATGCCGTGGCGCTGCAGCTCAAGCGTGTAGTCGTCCAGGCGCTCGCGCGTACGGGCCAGGGAGGCGCGCATCTTCTCCAGGCGCTCCTCCAGCCGGCTGCGACGACCTTCCAGCACGCGCATCCGCACCTCGCGCTCCGTCTGCCCGAAGAAGGCGAAACGGGCGGCGAAGTGCTCGTCCTCCCAGGTGTCGGGGCCGGTGTGGGAGAGCAGTTCTTCGAAATGCTCCTTCCCCTCGGCCGTCAACCGGTAGACGATCTTGGCCCGGCGCCCTGCGAGTGAAGCGGCCAGAGCGTCCTCGGGAGCGCTGCCCGGTTCCTCGATCAACCAGCCGCTCGCGACCAGCGTCTTGAGGCAGGGGTAGAGGGTCCCGTAACTGAAGGCCCGGAAGATCCCCAGTGAGGTGTTGAGCCGCTTGCGCAGCTCGTACCCGTGCATCGGGGCCTCGCGAAGCAGACCGAGTACGGCGAATTCGAGGATGCCGGAGCGTCTGCTCACCCTTCGCCTCCTCTGCCGCCGCGGACCTTTATGCCGTGCTGATGTATCGACTCGATACATCCTGACGATAGAACGGTGGCGCCCCTGCGACAAGAGGGGCCATGGTGAACGGCGTCACATCGTCAATTCATGGGAAGCAACTTGCCTGATTTGGGGTGAACTTCGGCCCTAGGCGGGTTTTGACCGTGCGTAGTCTGTGCGGCATGCAGACCACCGGTGGCCGAATGACGTCAGGGGGCGTCGGCGCGTACAGCGCCATCGGCATACCGGGTGCGCAGCGGACGAGCTCCTCGCAGCGCTGGTCCGTGTATCGGGGGGACCGGAACTCACCAGTCGTTTTCAGGCGCTCTCGCCTGCCCGAGGAGTAGTCGTTCGATGAGCGAGCACCGTCGCAAACCGCCGGAATCGCAAGGCGGCGGCCGGGCCGCCGCCCGGCGAGCCGCGCAGCAGCCGTCCGGCCGCCGCGCGGCCCCCGCCCGGGACGCCGTCACCGGGTCGCCCTCCGCTCCCTACGGGGAGCAGCGCCCGGCCGGTGGGCGCGCCGAGGCGCGGCGAGCCGCCCAGCGGGGCGGTCGCAGACGCGGGGCCGAGCCCGGTGGCGGCGGTCCGGGGGGCCCCGGCGGCCGGCGCGGCGGTGCGGGTCCCGGCAACCGGCGGCCCGGCAAGAAGCGCTTCATCGACTACCCGCGCTTCAACAAGCGCGGGTGGCGGCGCTGGATGCCGTCCTGGAAGCTTGTGAGCGGGCTGTGCGTGGGCTTCCTCGGCACGCTGGTGGTGGTGATCGGCGTCGCGTACTGGATGGTGAGCGTCCCCAACGTCGCCCAGGCGGCCCAGGCCCAGAACAACGTCTACTTCTGGGCCGACGGCTCCCAGATGGTCGCCACCGGCGGTGAGGTCAACCGCCAGATCATTCCGTACGAGAAGATCCCCGCGGCCATGCGGTACGCGGTGATCTCGGCGGAGAACAAGACCTTCGAGACCGACTCCGGCGTGGACCCGCAGGGCATCGCGCGCGCCCTGCTGAACATGGCCAAGGGCGGGCACACGCAGGGTGGCTCCACGATCACCCAGCAGTATGTGAAGAACGCCCGGCTGGATGACCAGTCGCAGACGCTGACCCGTAAGTTCAAAGAGCTCTTCATCTCGATCAAGGTCGGTGCGACCAAGAAGAAGAGCGAGATCATGGCGGGCTATCTGAACACCGCCTACTACGGGCGCGGCGCCTACGGTCTGCAGGCCGCCGCCCGCACGTACTACAGCAAGGACGCCCAGGACCTCGACCCCAGTCAGTGCGCCTTCCTGGCCTCGCTGCTCAAGGGCGCGACGTACTTCGACCCGGCCGGCGCCACCGAGATCGACCCGGCGGCCACGCCGGAGCAGAACACCAAGAACGCCATGAACCGCTGGGCCTGGATCCTCGACGAGGAAGTCAAGGACAAGCATCTCTCCGCAGCGGACCGCGCGAAGTACAAGCTGTTCCCGATGCCGGACAAGCCCAAGAAGAACGCGCAGCTCAGCGGCCAGATCGGCTATCTGGTCAGCCTGGCCAAGGCGTACTTCGTGAACAACAACACCCAGGGCATCACCGCCGCCGACCTGGACCAGGGCGGCTACGAGATCCACACGACCTTCGACAAGAAGAAGGTCCAGGCGCTCGAAGACGTGGTGAAGAAGGTCCGCAAGGAGAACATCGACCCGAAGAAGCGGCCCCAGTACGACACCTTCGTACAGTTCGGCGCCGCGTCGGTGGACACCAAGAGCGGCGCCATCAAGGCGCTGTACGGCGGCGAGGACGCCACCAAGCACTTCACCAACAACGCCGACCAGACGGGTGCGCAGGTCGGCTCGACCTTCAAGCCCTTCGTGCTGGCCGCCGCCATGGAGTACGGCAAGCGCGATCCGAAGGGGCCCGCCGACCAGGGCGACTCGGAGCGGACGCCGGTCTCGCCGAAGAGCATCTACAGCGGTATGAACAAGCTGAAGATCAAGAACTACGACGGGACCGTGTGGACCGACAAGGACGGCGGGCAGTGGCTGCAGACCAATGACGGCGGTGAGTCCTACAACCCGCCCAGCTACGGTATAGACCTGCGGTACGCGATGCAGGAGTCCGCGAACACGCCCTATGTCCAGCTCGGCATGGACGTCGGCACCGACAAGGTGAAGGACGTCGCCCTGGCGGCGGGCCTGCGCAAGGACAGCCTGGCCTCCTCCAGCGTGCCCTCGTTCTCCATCGGTACCTCCTCCCCCAGCGCGATCCGGATGGCCGGCGCCTACGCCACCTTCGCCACCAGCGGCATGCACCGCGACCCGTACTCGGTCGACAAGGTCAACAAGCAGGGCCGGGTCGTCTACCAGCACGAGGACAAGGCGACCCGCGCCTTCTCCGCCGCGATCGCGGACAACGTCACCGACGTCCTGAAGAACGTGGTGGAGAAGGGCACCGGTACCAACGCCCAGCTCAGCGGGCGTGACGTGGCCGGCAAGACGGGTACGACCGACGGCAACCGGTCGGCGTGGTTCGTCGGCTACACGCCCCAGCTGTCGACCGCGGTCAGCATGTACCGGCTCGACGACAACGAGACCAACAAGAAGCGCGAGTTCCTGAAGATGTTCGGGACCGGCGGCCAGGAGAAGATCCACGGTGCGTCGTTCCCGGCCACCATCTGGCACGACTACATGGAGCAGGCGCTGAACGGCGTCCCGGCCGTCGACTTCCCGACGCCCGAGGCGATCGGCGACAAGGTGTACGGCGGCGGCATGTCGCCCAGCCCGAGCATGGCCCCGTCCCCCTCGTCCTCCCCGCAGCCGTCCGACAGTCCGTCGCCCACTCCGTCGATGACCCCGTCGAAGTCCCCGAAGCCCAGCAAGTCCTGCGGCAAGTGGGACTGGAACTGCAGCGGCGGACCCGGCGGCGCCGGCGGCACCAACGCCGGAGCCGACCAGGGCACCACGACCGGCAACGTCGGCGGTCCCACCGGCAACCCGTCACCCAGCAGCTCCAAACCGGGTAACGGCAATCAAGGAAATATCTTCGGCGGACCGGGCGGCGGTTAGCCGGTCCGGCGCACACGGTGGAAAGTCAGGGGCGATGTTTCACGTGAAACACCGCCCCTCGGCTTTTCCACAGAGGTGTACGGCAGGATGTGCGGCATGACGAGCGAGACCAGTGCCCGCGTGGATGAGGACCGGCGGGACGAGCCCGCCGAACCCGTCGTACGGCCCACGGAGCAGGACGAGGTCGCCGCGGCGGGCAGTGAGGTGCTGGGCGGTCCGGTGGGCCGCTGGGCCTGGGGGGCGAGCCACTGGCTCACGCCGGTGCGGGTGATCGCCCTCGTCGCGATCGGCATGTTCGCCCTGGGGATGGCGCAGAAGGCGCCGTGCTACGACTGGGCCTGGTTCCGGGGGGCGAACTCCCAGTACACCCACGCCTGCTACTCCGACGTCCCGCACCTGTATGTCGGGCGGGGCTTCGCCGACAACCTCGTCCCGTACTTCGACCGTCTCAACGGCGACATGGACTACCTCGAATACCCCGTCTTGACGGGGCTGTTCATGGAGGTGGCGGCCTGGATCACCGGGCCCGTCGGCGGGTCCATGCAGCACCGCGAGCAGATGTACTGGATGGTCAACGCGGGGATGCTGATGGCCTGCACGGCCGTCATCGCCGTCTGTGTCGCGCGCACCCACCGCCGTCGCCCCTGGGACGCCCTGCTGGTCGCCCTGGCGCCCGCCTTCGCGCTCACCGCGACGATCAACTGGGACCTCTTCGCCGTCGCTCTGACGGCCGCCGCGATGCTGATGTGGTCGCGCGGCCGCTCGCTCGCCTTCGGCATCCTCATCGGGCTGGCGACCGCCGCCAAGCTCTATCCCTTCCTGCTGCTTGGCCCGCTGCTGTTCCTGTGCTGGCGGGCCGGGAAATGGCGGGAGTACGGGGCTGCCGTGCTCGGCGCGGCGGGGGCCTGGCTGGTGGTGAACCTGCCGGTGATGCTGCTCGCGCCCGAGGGATGGAAGAAGTTCTACACCTTCAGCCAGGAGCGCTCAGTCGACTTCGGCTCCTTCTGGCTGATCATCTCGCAGCGTACGGGCAAGTCCCTGGACGTCGACATGGTGAACAACCTGGCGACGCTGCTGATGCTCGTGCTGTGTGCGGGGATCGCGGCGCTCACCCTCACCGCGCCGCGGCGGCCGCGGTTCGCACAGCTCGCCTTCCTGGTCGTCGCCGCGTTCATCCTCACCAACAAGGTCTACTCGCCGCAGTACGTGCTGTGGCTGATCCCGCTCGCCGCGCTGGCCCGGCCGCGCTGGCGGGACTTCCTGATCTGGCAGGCCGGCGAGGTGGTCTACTTCCTCGGGATCTGGATGTACCTGGCGTACACGATGAGCGGCGAGAAGCACCAGGGGCTGCCGCCCGAGGGCTATCAACTGGCCATCGCCGCCCATCTGCTGGCGACGCTGTATCTGTGCGCGGTGATCGTGCGGGACATCCTGATGCCCGAGCGGGACGCCGTACGGCGCGACGGCGCGGACGATCCGTCCGGCGGGGTGCTCGACGGCGCACCGGACGTCTTCGTCCTGGGACAGGCGGCGCATCCGCCCCGGCACGCGGCCCAGTTGACTGAAGGGCCCCGGGTGGAGTGGGGCACGCGCCAGCCGGGCGTATAGGTGAACGACGAAGGGGCCCCTGCCGCCGGCAGGGGCCCCTTCGCGTCGGCTAGCGGTCGACCAGGCGGTCGAACTGCGTGGTGGTGTGCCGCAGATGGGCCACCAGCTCGTCGCCCACCCTCGGCTCCTGGGAGTCGGAGGGGACGAACAGGATCGACACCTGCATGTGCGGCGGCTCGGCGAACCAGCGCTGCTTGCCGTCCCAGACGAACGGCGACAGGTTGCGGTTGACCGTCGCGAGACCGGCCCGGGCGACGCCCTTGGCGCGCGGCATCACACCGTGCACCGCCTTCGGAGCCTCAAGGCCCACGCCGTGGGAGGTGCCGCCCGCGACCACGACCAGCCAGCCGTCGGAGGCGGCCTTCTGCTGGCGGTAGCCGAAACGATCCCCCTTCGCGACCCGGGTGACGTCCAGGACGGCACCCCGGTACTCGGTCGCCTTGTGGTCGCCGAGCCACAGCCGCGTACCGATGCGGGCGCGGAAGCGGGTCTGCGGGAACTGCTGCTGGAGCCTTGCCTGTTCCTCGGCCCGCAGATGGCTGACGAACATGGTGTGCAGCGGCAGCCGGGCCGCGCGCAGCCGGTCCATCCAGGCGATGACCTCCTCGACCGCGTCCGAGCCGTCGGTGCGGTCGAGCGGGAGGTGCAGGGCAAAGCCCTCCAGGCGCACGTCGTCGATGGCGGAGTGGAGCATGCCGAGCTCCTCCTCCTTGATGCCGTGGCGCTTCATCGAGCTCATGCACTCGATGACCACGCGCGCGCCGACCAGGGCGTGCACCCCGTCGACGGACGACACGGAGCGGATGACGCGGTCCGGCAGCGGCACCGGCTCCTCGCCCCGGCGGAACGGCGTGAGCACCAGCAGGTCCCCGCCGAACCAGTCCTTGATGCGGGCCGCCTCGTACGTGGTGCCGACGGCCAGGACGTCCGAGCCGAACCGGCTCACCTCCTCGGCCAGCCGCTCATGGCCGAAGCCGTACCCGTTGCCCTTGCAGACCGGGACGATGCCCGGGAACTGATCGACCACGGACTTCTGGTGCGCCCGCCAGCGAGCGGTGTCGACGTACAGGGAGAGCGCCATGGACGATCCGGAACCTTTCTGGTGGCTGCGGTGAAGGGGAGGTACGAGACGAGGTTACGCAACCATCAGCGACGCGACATGTAGATGTCGAGAGCCTTGTGCAGCAGCTTGTTGAGCGGGAAGTCCCACTCGCCGAGGTACTCGGCGGCCTCGCCGCCGGTGCCCACCTTGAACTGGATGAGGCCGAAGAGGTGGTCGGTCTCGTCCAGCGAGTCGGAGATGCCGCGCAGGTCGTAGACGGTCGCGCCCATGGCGTACGCGTCGCGCAGCATCCGCCACTGCATCGCGTTCGAGGGCCGGACCTCACGGCCGATGTTGTCGGAGGCGCCGTAGGAGTACCAGACGTGCCCGCCGACGACGAGCATCGTCGCCGCGGACAGGTTCACACCGTTGTGCCGCGCGAAGTAGAGCCGCATGCGGTTGGGGTCCTCGTTGTTGAGGACCGTCCACATGCGCTGGAAGTACGAGAGCGGGCGCGGCCGGAAGTGGTCGCGCACGGCGGTGATCTCGTACAGCCGCTGCCACTCCTCAAGGTCGTGGTAGCCGCCCTGGACGACCTCGACGCCGGCCTTCTCGGCCTTCTTGATGTTGCGGCGCCACAGTTGGTTGAAGCCCTTGAGGACGTCGTCGAGCGAGCGGTTGGCGAGCGGCACCTGGAAGACGTAGCGCGGCTGCACGTCGCCGAAGCCGGCGCCGCCGTCCTCGCCCTGCTGCCAGCCCATCTTCCGCAGCCGGTCGGCGACTTCGAAGGCGCGCGGCTCGATGTGGGAGGCCTCGACGTCCCGCAGGCGCTTGACGTCCGGGTCCTGGATGCCCGACTTGATGGCGGTCGAGTCCCAGCGGCGGATGACGACCGGCGGGCCCATCTTCACCGAGAAGGCGCCCTGGTGCTTCAGGTGCGCCAGCATCGGCTGGAGCCAGTCGTCGAGGTTCGGGGCGTACCAGTTGATGACCGGGCCCTCGGGCAGGTACGCGAGGTACCGCTTGATCTTCGGGAGCTGCCGGTAGAGCACCAGACCGGCGCCGACCATCTGGCCGTTCGCATCGAACCAACCCAGGTTCTCCGAGCGCCACTCGGTCTTCACATCGGCCCATGCCGGGACCTGGCAGTGGCTAGCCGCGGGCAGGCTCTGGATGTAAGCCAGATGCTGCTCTCGGCTGATGGTCCTCAGGGTCAGGCTCATGCGGGGCGCTCCTCGGCAGGTGTGTCCCCATGGGTACAGGGGCTCCGGCTCTCGCGCCGAAGCCTACTGCGCCCGGGGAGCACCCCGACTGGCCGTACGGGCCCTGGGGGTGCGAGGAGGTCTCAGCCGCCGATCACACCGCCGAACAGGCCGCCGTGTGCCATGCCCAGGAAGAAGCCCACGGCGGAGGCGCCGAGGCCGAGGATCAGCAGGAAACGCTCCCGGGTCGTCGCCGAGATGAACTGTCCGTACGCACCGGTGAGGATGCCGACGAGGCCCGCCCACGAGCTGATCAGATGCAGGTTGTGGAAGAAGGCCGTGGTGAACGCCACTGCGCCGAGCAGCACGGTCACCGCCATGAAGGCGTCCTGAAGGGGATGGGCCTTGCCGTCGGTGGCGAAGAGGGAGACGACGGACGAGTTCGATCGCATTGCCTGTGCCATGGGGCACCTCCTGGCGGAAGCGGAACGCGGCGAAGGGTAGCGCCGCGCACACCCGATGTGTACAGATTCTGCCCCCTGACCGCCGGATTTCAACCGGAAGCGGATGTGCGGGTACTCTGTACGGTCTGCACCGGTGTCTGCCCTGGCCAGTACGCGGTCCCCCTCTTGAGAGCGGGATTGTCAGTGGTCGCGGATACCGTTGCGTACGCATCACGACCCTCCTGCCACGGAACGACCGTGGCCGCTGAGTCCAAAGGAGGTGGGTTCCACATGCGTCACTACGAGGTGATGGTCATCCTCGACCCCGATCTGGAGGAGCGCGCTGTCTCCCCCCTGATCGAGAACTTCCTCTCCGTCGTCCGTGAGGGCAACGGAAAGGTCGAGAAGGTCGACACCTGGGGCCGTCGTCGTCTCTCCTACGAGATCAAGAAGAAGCCCGAGGGCATCTACACGGTCATCGACCTCCAGGCCGAGCCTGCGGTCGTCAAGGAGCTCGACCGTCAGATGAACCTGAACGAGTCGGTCCTCCGGACCAAGGTCCTCCGTCCCGAGACCCACTGAGCTTCCGCTCAGAAGTCATCGGGTTCCGAGTAGCAACACAGCAGCCAGCAGCAATCCCCGCCGAGAGGTTCACCCATGGCAGGCGAGACCGTCATCACGGTCGTCGGCAATCTCGTCGACGACCCCGAGCTGCGCTTCACCCCGTCCGGTGCGGCCGTCGCGAAGTTCCGTGTCGCGTCGACTCCCCGCACCTTCGACCGTCAGACCAATGAGTGGAAGGACGGCGAGAGCCTGTTCCTGACCTGCTCGGTCTGGCGTCAGGCGGCGGAGAACGTCGCCGAGTCGCTTCAGCGAGGCATGCGCGTCATCGTGCAGGGCCGGCTGAGGCAGCGGTCCTACGAGGACCGCGAGGGCGTCAAGCGCACGGTCTACGAGCTGGACGTCGAGGAAGTCGGCCCCAGCCTCAAGAACGCCACGGCCAAGGTCACCAAGACCACCGGTCGAGGCGGCCAGGGTGGCTACGGCGGCGGTCAGCAGCAGGGCGGCGGCAACTGGGGCGGAGCCCCCAGCGGTGGCCCGCAGGGCGGCGGCGCTCCCGCCGACGACCCCTGGGCCTCCAGCGCGCCGGCCGGCGGCGGCCAGCAGCAGGGTGGCGGCGGTGGCGGCTGGGGCGGAAGCTCCGGCGGCTCCGGCGGCGGCTACTCGGACGAGCCGCCCTTCTAGGGCAGCCCGTACCCCCACTTCTTGATCACACAGGAGAAACACCATGGCGAAGCCGCCTGTGCGCAAGCCTAAGAAGAAGGTCTGCGCTTTCTGCAAGGACAAGACCGCTTACGTGGACTACAAGGACACGAACATGCTGCGGAAGTTCATTTCCGACCGTGGCAAGATCCGTGCCCGCCGCGTTACCGGCAACTGCACGCAGCACCAGCGTGACGTCGCCACGGCCGTGAAGAACAGCCGTGAGATGGCGCTGCTGCCCTACACGTCCACCGCGCGATAAGGAAAGGGTGACCGACTAATGAAGATCATCCTGACCCACGAGGTCTCTGGCCTCGGCACCGCCGGCGATGTCGTCGACGTCAAGGACGGTTACGCTCGCAACTACCTGGTCCCGCGTGGTTTCGCGATCCGCTGGACCAAGGGCGGCGAGAAGGACGTCGAGCAGATCCGTCGTGCTCGCAAGATCCACGAGATCGCCACCATCGAGCAGGCCAACGAGATCAAGGCCCGCCTCGAAGGCACGAAGGTCCGTCTGGCTGTTCGCTCCGGCGACGCCGGCCGTCTCTTCGGCTCCGTCACCCAGGCCGACGTCGCTGCGGCGATCAAGGCTGCCGGTGGCCCGGACGTGGACAAGCGTCGCGTCGAGCTCGGCTCGCCGATCAAGACCCTGGGCGCGCACCAGGTGTCCGTGCGTCTGCACGCCGAGGTCTCCGCGAAGGTCGGCGTCGAGGTCGTCTCCGCCTAAGCGTTGCGCTCGGTAGAGCATGAGAAGGGCCGCACCCCCTGGGGTGCGGCCCTTCTTGCTGTGGGTACGACGGTCGATGTTTCACGTGAAACACGACGCCTTGAAGCTTCGGACGGCTTCGAAGACCTTGCGACGCTTTTGGGCGCCATGTTTCACGTGAAACATCGGTGGCCGTGCGGGTGCCCTGAGGCCATCTTTGTACGTACGCGGTTCAGCGCGTCGCACCCGTCACCAGCCAGCGTCCCGAGCGGGCACGGAGCCACAGCGTCAGCATCCGGACGGCCATCATCAGGGTCATCGCCCACCACAGGGCGGTGAGTCCGCCGCCGAGCGTCGGGACCAGCAGTGCCACCGGGGCGAAGACGGCGAGCGTCAGCAGCATGGCCCGGGCGAGATACGGGCCGTCGCCCGCGCCCATCAGGACGCCGTCGAGCACGAAGACGACGCCCGAGAGCGGCTGGGAGAGGGCCACCACCAGCAGGGCGGGCACGAGCGCGTCCTGGACGGTGTGGTCGCTGGTGAACAGCGGCATGAACAGGGGTCGGGTGACGGCGATCAGCACACCGAGCCCCACTCCGGCGGCGATACCCCACTCCACCATGCGGCGACACGCCTGCCGTGCGCCTTCGGTGTCCTCCGCCCCGAGATAGCGGCCGATGATGGCCTGCCCGGCTATGGCGATCGCGTCGAGGGCGAAGGCCATCAGGCTCCACAGGGACAGGATGATCTGATGGGCGGCGATGTCGGCGTCGCCGAGCCGGGCGGCCACGGCGGTCGCGATCATCAGGACGGCGCGCAGCGAGAGCGTACGGATGAGCAGCGGCACTCCGGCCTGGGCACTGGCGCGTATGCCCGCCGCGTCCGGGCGCAGCGAGGCGCCGTGGCGCCGGGCTCCTCGGACGACCACCGAGAGGTAGACGGCGGCCATGGCGAACTGGGCGATCACGGTGCCCCATGCCGAGCCGGCGATGCCGAGTCCGGCACCGTAGACGAGTCCCACATTGAGCGCGGCGTTCATGGCGAATCCGCCGATGGCCACATACAGCGGGGTTCTGGTGTCCTGGAGGCCGCGCAGGACGCCGGTGGCCGCGAGCACGACGAGCATGGCGGGGATGCCGAGCGCCGAGATGCGCAGATAGGTGATGGCGTACGGGGCAGCCGTGTCCGAGGCGCCGAAGACGTCGACGAACCAAGGAGCGGCGGGCAGGACGACGGCGATGACGGCGGCGCCGAGGAGCAGGGCGAGCCAGATGCCGTCCATGCCCTGGCGGATGGCGGCCGGGAGATCTCCCGCGCCGACACGGCGTGCGACGGCGGCGGTGGTGGCGTAGGCGAGGAAGACGAAGACGCTCACGGCGGTGGTGAGGAGCGCCGCCGCGATACCGAGACCGGCCAGTTGCGGGGTGCCGAGGTGGCCGACGATCGCGCTGTCGGCCATGACGAAGAGCGGTTCGGCGACGAGCGCGCCGAAGGCGGGCACGGCGAGGGAGACGATCTCGCGGTCGTGTCGGCGCCGGGTGTCCTTCGGTGCCACTGGGGCCTGTGTCATGGACTCAATCTAATCTTCCACAGGTAAGAGATGCAATGGACTTTGGATCCTTACCTGAAGGGTGGGGCGCGGCTCGGCCGTGCGCCGTTTGTCGTGATCTTGGGCCAGCCGGGAAAGTTTTTCTCCCCCACAGCCGGTGGATGGAAAAACCGCAGGTCAGGGTGGTGTCTTCGGGGGTGCTATGACTTTGTCCACAGTGCTGTCCCCCGGTCCGTGCACAGGTTCTGCGGGGTTCTCCACAGCATCTGGTCGGTCGTCCACATGGCCTGTGGATAACCAGATTGGCTGACGGTGCCGACGGGCCTAACGTGGACCGGCGCCCGACGCGCCGGAAGCGGAGTCGGGCCGCTCGTTTTGTCAGTGTCGTGCCGTACAAAGAGTGGCACGGCTAGGTCCGCGGAGCGGACGGGAGGAGGTGGCCCGGTGAGCATTCCCGAGCCCTTGGACGACCCCTGGGCCGACAGCGGTCCGGGTGACCGTCTGCCCGTCTCCCGCCCCCGCCGCGCCGACGGACGGGGCCGCGGCCGCGACGACCAGCACGACCGGGGCAGCGAGAGCGAGTCCTGGGACGGCGGTGGCTCGTCCGGCTTCGAGCGGGTTCCCCCGCAGGACATCGACGCGGAGCAGTCCGTCCTCGGCGGCATGCTGCTGTCCAAGGACGCCATCGCCGACGTCGTCGAGATCATCAAGGGCCATGACTTCTACCGGCCCGCCCACGAGACCGTCTACACGGCGATCCTCGACCTCTACGCCAAGGGCGAGCCGGCCGACCCGATCACCGTCGCGGCCGAACTGGTCAAGCGGGGCGAGATCACCCGCGTCGGTGGCGCCTCGTATCTGCACACGCTGGTCCAGTCGGTGCCGACCGCGGCCAACGCCTCGTACTACGCGGAGATCGTCCACGAGCGGGCCGTGCTCCGCCGGCTCGTCGAGGCGGGTACCAAGATCACGCAGATGGGATACGCGGCGGACGGCGACGTCGACGAGATCGTCAACTCCGCCCAGGCCGAGATCTACGCCGTCACCGAGCAGCGCACCAGCGAGGACTATCTGCCGCTCGGCGACATCATGGAGGGAGCGCTCGACGAGATCGAGGCGATCGGCTCCCGCAGCGGCGAGATGACCGGTGTCCCCACCGGCTTCACGGACCTCGACTCGCTGACCAACGGTCTGCACCCGGGCCAGATGATCGTCATCGCGGCTCGTCCCGCCATGGGTAAGTCCACGCTCGCGCTGGACTTCGCGCGTGCCGCGTCGATCAAGCACAACCTGGCCAGCGTCATCTTCTCCCTCGAAATGGGGCGCAACGAGATCGCGATGCGTCTGCTGTCGGCCGAGGCGCGCGTGGCCCTGCACCACATGCGTTCGGGCACCATGACGGACGAGGACTGGACCCGTCTCGCGCGCCGGATGCCCGAGGTCTCGCAGGCGCCGCTCTACATCGACGACTCCCCGAACCTGTCGATGATGGAGATCCGTGCGAAGTGCCGTCGGCTCAAGCAGCGCAACGACATCAAGCTCGTGATCATCGACTATCTGCAGCTGATGCAGTCCGGTGGTTCCAAGCGCTCCGAGAGCCGTCAGCAGGAGGTCTCGGACATGTCCCGTAACCTCAAGCTGCTGGCCAAGGAGCTGGAGGTCCCGGTGATCGCGCTCTCGCAGCTGAACCGTGGTCCCGAGCAGCGCACGGACAAGAAGCCGATGGTGTCCGACCTGCGTGAGTCCGGCTCCATCGAGCAGGACGCCGACATGGTCATCCTGCTGCACCGCGAGGACGCCTACGAGAAGGAGTCACCGCGGGCGGGCGAGGCGGACATCATTGTGGGCAAGCACCGTAACGGCCCCACGGCGACGATCACGGTCGCCTTCCAGGGCCACTACTCGCGCTTCGTGGACATGGCGCAGACCTGATCGGGCCCCAACCGAGGCTCCCGACGCGCCTCATGCGTGTAGGGAGAAAACCGGTCGACGCCGCCCTGGTGCGGGGAGAGACCATGGGCCATGACCTCATCACCGCACTCGCGGGTCGTCCCGCTCATGACCACGGCCCCCGATGAACTGCTGCCCAGCACGCAGCGTGCCCTGATCCACCGCATCGCCGCCGCCCAGTCCGAGGGCAGGGCTCCTTCGGTCGTCGCCGCCGTGGTGCGGGACGGCCGGATCGTCTGGACGGGCTCGCGCACCTCGGTCGAGGGGCACGGGCCGGACGCCGACGTCCAGTACCGCATCGGCTCGATCACCAAGACCTTCACGGCCGTTCTGGTGATGAGGCTGCGCGACGAGGGGCTGCTCGACCTCAACGACCCGCTGGAGAAGCATCTGCCCGGCACCGGGGTGGGTGAGGTGACCATCGCCCAACTCCTGGGCCACAGTGCGGGGTTGGCGGCCGAGACGCCCGCCCCCTGGTGGGAACGGAGTCCGGCGTCGCTGCGGCCTGAGCTCTCGGACGTACTGGGGGACAAGCCGCTGCTGCATCCGGTCGGTAGGCTGCACCACTACTCCAACCCCGGTTACACGCTGCTCGGTTCGCTGGTCGAGGCGGTCCGTGGGGTGTCCTGGGAAGAGGCGCTGCGCACCGAGGTGCTTGGGCCCCTGGGGCTGAACCGGACGAGCGTGCAGCCTGTCGCCCCGCATGCGGGTGGCTGGGCCGTGCACCCCTGGGCCGATGTGCTGCTCCCCGAGCCGTCCGAGGACCTGGGCATCATGGCGCCCGCCGGTCAGCTGTGGTCGACGGCGGCCGACCTCTCCCGCTTCGCGGTCTTCCTCTCCGAGGGCGACGACCGGGTGCTGAGCGCCGCGGGCGTACGGGAGATGCGCACGCCGTCCGCGCCGCCCGAGCCGGGGGACTGGCAGGGCGGTTACGGGCTCGGCGTGCAGCTGGCCCGGCAGGACGGCGGCCGCACCCTTGCCGGGCACACCGGCTCGCTGCCCGGGTTCGTCGCCGGGCTCTGGATCAGCGTGGAGGACGGCGTCGGCGCGGTCACGCTCGTCAACGCCACCTCGGGCACGCCCGCCGCCACGGTCGCCGCCGATCTCGTACGGATCGTCGTCGAGGCCGAGCCGAAGCTCCCCGAGCCCTGGAGTCCCCTGCCCGAGGTCGACCACACGCTGCTGGAGCTCACCGGCCCCTGGTACTGGGGCACTTACGCCTATGGCCTGCGCCTGACCAAGGACCGCGGAGTGGCGCTGGAGCCGCTGCGCGGAAGCGGTCGCGCGGCGCGGTTCGAAGCGCTGGCCGATGGCACCTGGGTGGGGCTCAACGGCTACTACCAGGGGGAGATCCTTCGGGCGATGCGCCGCCCTGATGGCACGGTGAGCCATCTCGACCTCGGCTCGTTCGCCTTCACCCGCGAGCCGTACGGGCCGGGGGACGCGGTACCGGGAGGTGTGGACCCGGAGGGCTGGCGCGGGGTGTGATGTTTCACGTGAAACATGGGTCCTCCGCCGCGTGAAACGGCTTCCGTCGCGCGCCAGGCACCGAGCCCTCAGAGGGATTTCTTGAAGCCCAGATGGGACGCCTCGAACCCCAGCCGCTCATAGAAGCGATGGGCGTCGGTCCGGGTGGCGTCCGATGTCAGCTGGACCAACTGGCAGCCCTGGCGCCCGGATTCATCGACCGCCCACTCGATGAGCCGGGTGCCGAGGCCGCTGCCGCGCTCGTCGGCGTGGATCCGTACGCCCTCGATGATCGAGCGGGTGGCGCCCCGCCGGGACAGGCCCGGGACGACCGTCAACTGGAGCGTGCCGACGACCCGTTCGCCCCGTACGGCGACAACCACGTGCTGGTTGGGGTCTTTGGCCAGCCGCTCGAAGGCGGAGAGATACGGGGTGAGGTCGTCCGGCGACTCGCGTCGGGCACCCAGTGGGTCGTCCGCGAGCATCGCCACGATCGTCGGGATGTCCTGCTGCTGCGCCGGCCGTATCGCAAGATCGCTCATGACCCGGAGACTACGCCGGGACGCGGAGTTCCTCGACGGCTCGGACCAGCGGGGCGAGCTCCGGGTTCCGCGCGGCCTCGTCCAGTGCCTCGCGCAACGCGCTGTCGTTGGTGGGCCGGGCCGCGGAGAGCAGTTCCTGACCGGACTCCGTGACATCGGTGTAGATGCCGCGCCGGTCGGTGTCGCAGAGGTACCGCGTGAGCAGACCGCGGTCCTCCAGGCGGGTGACCAGGCGGGTCGTGGCGGACTGGCTCAGGACGACCGCGTCCGCGACCTGCTTCATCTGCAGATGGCCGCCCGGGCCGCTGTGCTGGCGGCTGAGGACGTCGAGGAGCGAGTACTCGCGCACGCTCAGCCGGTGCCCGGACTGCAGGGCCCGCTCGATATGGGCCTCGATCCTCCCGTGCAGCAGGGAGAGGGCGCACCAGCCCTGGGAGAGGGCGGTGAGCGCGGGGTCCGTCGCTGTCATGCGTCTGTCCTCCGTCCGGAGCGGCTTGAGACCAGGATAGGCCACGAGTGCAATAGCCCGCGCTTGCGATTAACCCGCGTCTGCAATTATTGTGAACGCTCGTAAGGCGCTCGTGCAATCTCCTGGAAAGGTGAGTCCATGCCACTCGCGCTCCTAGCCCTCGCCATCGGGGCGTTCGGGATCGGCACCACCGAATTCGTGATCATGGGGTTGCTCCCCGAGGTTGCCGACACCTTCGGTGTCACCATCCCCACCGCGGGTTACCTGGTCACCGGATACGCGCTGGGTGTCGTGCTCGGCGCCCCGCTGATGACCGTGCTCGGCACCAAGATCTCCCGCAAGCGCATGCTGATGCTGCTGATGGGCTTCTTCATCGTCGGCAATGTGCTCTCCGCCGTCGCCCCCGTCTTCGGGCTCATGCTGGCCGGACGGATCGTCGCCTCCCTCGCGCACGGTGCGTTCTTCGGTATCGGCTCGGTCGTCGCGGCCGACCTCGTCGCCCCGCAGAAGAAGGCCGGAGCCATCGCGATGATGTTCACCGGTCTGACCGTCGCCAATGTGATCGGCGTTCCCCTGGGCACCCTCGTCGGCCAGCAGATCGGCTGGCGTACGACGTTCTTCATCGTGGCCGCGCTGGGTGTGCTCGGGCTGCTCGGCGTCGCCAAGCTCGTCCCCGACATGCCGAAGGCCGAGGGCGTCCGGCTGCGCCACGAGATCGCCGCGTTCCGCAATGTGCAGGTGCTGCTCGCGATGGCGATGACCGTGCTCGGCTTCGGCGGGGTCTTCGCCGCGATCACCTACGTGACGCCGATGATGACCCACGTCACCGGCTACGCCGACTCCTCCGTCACCTGGCTGCTCGTCCTGTTCGGACTCGGCATGGTCGCCGGGAACCTGATCGGCGGCCGGTTCGCGGACCGGGCCCTGATGCCGATGCTCTATGTCTCGCTCAGCGGACTCGCCGTCGTACTGGCGCTGTTCACCCTCACCGCGCATGACAAGACGGCCTCAGCCGTCACCGTCTTCTTGATCGGCGCGCTCGGTTTCGCCACCGTGCCGCCGCTGCAGAAGCGGGTTCTCGACCAGGCCGCGGGTGCCCCCACTCTCGCCTCCGCCATGAACATCGGCGCCTTCAACCTCGGCAACGCACTTTCCGCCTGGCTGGGCGGACTCGTGATCTCGGCCGGTCTCGGCTACACCGCCCCGAACTGGGTCGGCGCCGCGCTCGCCGCCTCGGCGGTCGTCCTCGCGGTCATCTCCAGCGGCTTGGAACGGCGTACGGCGAAGGAGGGCGGCCGGGTCGTCGCAAGCGCCGCCGTTCCTGAACCGGTGCCTGTCCCCGCCGGTCGTCGCTGACCGCCTGCCGACACCCCCACCGGCCGACAACCCGACCCGCCCTACTGCCTTAACTGCACCACCGCATCAAGGAGTTACCTCTCATGACCGTCACCCCCATCGCCGTCGCCCCGCTTACCACCCAGGACGCCGAAGCGCTCATCGAGGCGGCACGGGCCGCTGCCGAGGACGCCGGAGTCACGGTCGCTGTCACCGTGCTGGACGCGGGCGGCCATCTGCTCGCCTTTCGCCGGGACGACCGTGCCGTCCTGATCGCGGGCGAGACCAGCACCCGCAAGGCGTACACCGCACTTCAGCTGAACGCCGCGACCGCCGATCTCGTCGACGCGGTGCAGCCGGGCGGGCTGTTCCACACCCTGCCGACCGCGCTCGACAGGCCGCTGCTCTTCATCGCGGGCGGTGTCCCCGTCCACCGCGACGGCCGGCTCATCGGGGCCGTCGGCGTGGGCGGCGGAGCCCCGGACCAGGACCACGGCTTCGCCACGGAGGCCGTGCGCCGACTCGGCTGAGGACCGGCCTCCGTAGCGGCGCGATGCCCTCAGCCAAGGCGCCGATTAGCCCGCCGCGACCGTCAGGGGAGCGAAGCGGCGGGTCCAGTCGCCGGGCAGACCCGGGATGTTGCGCGTCATTACCGCGTTGAAGGCGAGCGGCTCCAGGCCGTTTGCCTTCAGCCAGTCGAGCAGTTCCTCGTGACGTACGTCGATGTCGGTACGCAGCGGGCGGTCCGTGCCCGCCGCGAGCGAGGCGACCAGGGCCTTCGCGGTCTCCGTGTCCCGGGCGACCAGCGGGCCCACGACATGGGTCTCCATGTTCGGCCAGGCCGCCGCGTAACCAATGAGGCCCCCCGAGTCCTCGGCGACCCGCAGCTGGTCGGCGAAGGCGGGCAGCCGGGTGAGCACATGGGTGCGGTCGCGGCCGAAGACCTCGGCGTCCAGCCGCAGCATGGCGCTCAGATCGTCGGCGGTCGCGGGGCGGGTGGCCACGGTGGGGGCCGGACCGGAGGGGCGGAAGTGGCCACGGACCATCTCCACGCGGCCGGTGACCTCGAAGCCCAGCTGTTCATAGAGCGGCTGCCCGAACGGCGTGGCGTGCAGGGTGACCGGCTGGTCCCCGAGCTCCGCCAGGACGTGCTGCATCAGCCGTCGCCCCACGCCCTGCCGGGCGAATTTCTCGGCCACCAGGACCATGCCGATGGCGGCCAGATCCGGCGTGTAGGACGTGACCACGCAGACCGTGACCAGCCCCTTGCCTTCCGGGTCGTCGATTCCGTAACCGGTTCCCGCAGTGAGCAGCAGGCCCCACTTGTGCTCCTCGCGCGGCCAGCCGCGGTTCTCGGAGAGGTCGGCGCAGGAAACGAGGTCGTCAATGGTCAGACGGCGGATCGGAAGCTCGGCGAGCGGTGAGGGCATGGAGATCAGGCTGTCCGATAAACCCTTACCGCGTCCACCGTTTTGCGTATACGGGACGTTGCTTTCGGCCACGCTCTGTCAGTCCGTGCTGCGGATGTTTCACGTGAAACAGGGACCGAGAGCGTTGTTTCACGTGAAACATGGAGCGGGTGTACGTCTCCGGGCACTGCCCGGGGTGCCCGGCGGTGGGCCGTAACCACGGGTACTAGCCTCGGCGTACATGGCGAGACTTCATCTCTTCGACCTCGACGGCACCCTCATCAAGGGGTCCGCCGCACCTGTCGAGATATCCCGGCAGCTCGGGCTGCTGGACGAGATCGGCGAGCTGGAGCGGGACCTGGCCCAGGGCAGGATCGGCCCGCCCGAGTACGCGGTGCGGGTGCACGGCCTGTGGTCCGGGCTGACCCAAGCCCATGTGGCGGCGGCCTTCGCGTCGGCGCCCTGGCTCATCGGGATCCAGGACGTATGGCGCGACATCCGGGAGCGCGGCGACTACTGCGCCGTCATCTCGCTCTCACCGTCGTTCTTCGTGGAGCGGCTGCTGGGCTGGGGAGCCCATGCGGCACATGGCTCTGTCTTCCCCGAGGTGCCGTTCACCCGGCCCGTGGACCCGGCCGGGATCCTCAACGCGTCCGCGAAGGTGGGTGTCGCGGAGCGGCTGCGTGCCGAGTTCGGCGTCGGCCGTGCGGACTGCGTCGCGTACGGGGACTCCATGTCGGACGTGGAACTCTTCGCTGCGGTGCCGGTATCCGTCGCCGTGAACGCGGACCACCATCTCGCCGGGCGCGCCACCCACACGTACACGGGCGGCGACCTCCGAGAGGCCTACGCGCTCGCACAAGTCAAACGAGCCTAACGGGAAAGCGGGTTCGGATACCCGGGATTCCTGCTATTTGTCCCCGCCCGGCTCGTCCACCTGACATGCTCCGTTACGGGAGGGACGGGACTCCCGGACGTCGGTTCCTACGGCCAGAGGTTCGAGGCGAGACAAGGAATGAACGCTCCGACCACCACGTCGACCGACGCTGTGCTGATACGCCGCACACTCGCGGAGATCGCACCGTTAGCGGACAAGGTCACGTCGTACTTCTACGCTCTGCTGTTCATAGGCGATCCGGAGCTGCGCACGCTTTTCCCCGCAGCCATGGACGCCCAGCGCGACCGGTTGCTCAAGGCGCTGCTCACGGCCGCCGAGCATCTGGAGAACACCGCCACACTCACCGAATATCTGAGACAACTGGGCCGGGGCCACCGCAAGTACGGGACCCGGCCCGAGCATTACCCGGCCGTCGGCGAGGCGCTGATCGGCGCGCTGGTCCGGTATGCCGAGAAGACCTGGGACGACGCGACCCAGCAGGCCTGGATCCGCGCGTACACGACGATGTCCCAGATCATGATCGACGCGGCCGACGAGGACGAGCGGCGCGCACCGGCCTGGTGGTACGCGGAGGTCGTCTCGCACGATCTGCGGACCCCGGACATCGCGGTGGTCACGCTCCGCCCGGACCAGCCGTACCCCTTTCTGGCGGGCCAGTACACCACCCTTGAGACGCCCTGGTGGCCGCGCATATGGCGGCACTACTCACTGGCCTCGGCGCCGCGTGCCGACGGGCTGCTGTCGCTGCACGTCAAGGCGGTTCCGGCCGGCTGGGTCTCCGGCGCCCTGGTCCATCGCGCGCGGCCCGGAGACACCCTGCGCCTGGGGCCGCCCGCCGGGTCGATGGTCGTCGACCACAGCACCGACAACGGCATGCTCTGCCTGGGCGGTGGCACCGGCATAGCGCCCATCAAGGCGCTGGTCGAGGACGTCGCCCGGTACGGCGAGCGCAGGCCGGTCGAGGTCTTCTACGGCGCCCGCAGCAACCACGACCTGTACGACATCGACACTCTGCTGCGGCTCCAGCAGGCGCACTCCTGGCTGTCGGTGCGGCCGGTGATCTCCGACAGCCCCAGCCGGGGACTGACCGGACGGCTGCCCGACGCGGTGCGCGAGTACGGGCCGTGGAATTCGTACGACGCTTTCGTGTCGGGGCCGCCCGGCCTGATCCGCAGCGGGGTGACCACCCTGCGGGACATCGGGATCCCGTCGAACCGCATCCGGCACGACTCGGTCGAGGAGCTCGTCGCGGCCAACGACTGAGGCCGCGCGGTCCCGGATCAGCCCAGGTCGGGCGCGTGCATCGCCCGTACGCCCTCGATGTTGCCGTCGAGGTAGTGCCGCAGCGACAGCGGTACGAGGTGGACGGAGGCGATCCCGACGCGGGTGAACGGGATCCGTACGATCTCGTACTCGCCGCACGGCTCGTCCACTTCGGGGCCGTGCCGCAGGGAGGTGTCCATGGAGTCGAGCCGGCAGACGAAGAAGTGCTGCACCTTCACCCCGGTGGCCCCGCCGTCGGCGCCGATGTGCTCGACGGTGTCGACGAAACAGGGCACCACATCGGTGATCTTCGCGCCGAGTTCCTCGTGCACCTCGCGGTGCAGGGCCTCGACGACGGTGGAGTCCTCCGGCTCGACGCCGCCACCGGGGGTGAGCCAGTACGGATCCATGCCGGGCTTGGTGCGCTTGATCAGGATCAGGTCGTCGCCGTCCAGGAGGACGGCTCGTGCGGTGCGCTTGACCACGGGTCGGACGGTCATGGGAGGAATGTGGCCCGTGACGACGGCCGCGAAACTTGCTCGGCTCCGGTCGATGCTTCGCTCAGCTCCAGTCGACCGCCGCGCGCAGCAGCCACTCCTGCGCCCGGGCGATGTGCGGCCGGGCCAGCGTGCCCGCCCGCACCGCCAGGAAGTACGTCCGCAGCGGCGGCACCGGCGGGTCGAGCAGCGCCACGAGCTCGCCCCTTTCCAGCGCCCCCTCGCACAGATAGCGCGGCAGTACGGCCAGCCCCGCGCCCGCGATCACCGTCTCCAGGACCGCCCGCAGATCGGGCGCGACGACCGTGCCCGCGGTGGTCGGCTTGGTGTCGAAGACGGCGGCCCAGTAGCGCGACACCAACGGCAGCGACTCGTGCACCTCCACCACGGGGATGTGCTCCAGTACGCCGGGGCCCCCGCGCCGCAGCGCACTCGGCGCGAGCCGTCCGGCCCAGCGCACACCCGCGACCAGCACATGCTCCTCGTCGCACAACGGGGTCGAGCTGAGCAGCCGGCCGCGCGGGCGGGCGGTGGCGATGGCCAGGTCGTGGTGGCCCGCGGCCAGGCCCTCCAGGGTCTCCTCGGCGTTCCCGAAGGAGGCGCGCAGCGCCAGACCCTGCGGGACGAGCGCGGTCAGCGCGGGCAGTGCGCGCAGCGAGGTGAACTCGGGCGGCCCCGCGAGATGCAGGGTGCGTATCCCCGAGTCCTCGTACAGCCCCGACTCGGCGATCTCGACCAGCGCGTCCAGATGCGGGGCGGCCCGCTGCGCCAGCTCGTCGCCGATGGTCGTGGGGGTCACGCCCCGGGCCTGGCGCAGGAAGAGCGGGCGGCCCAACTGCCGTTCCAGCGTGCGGATCTGGCTGGTCACGGCGGGCTGCGAGAGGCCGAGCAGAGCGGCGGCCCGGGTGAAGGAACCGGCCCGGTGCACCGTCACGAACGTACGCAGCAGGGCGAGGTCCATGGGTGCCCTCCCGTCCCGAAACTGCCTCACACCGTCCCCGGCCGGACACAACTATAAATATGTCGATAGGTCTCTGTCGCTACTGTGATTGGACACTGACACAGAGTCAACTAGCCTTGGTGGCGCGGTTCTTCGCGCGTGGAACCGGGGCGGTCCGAGCCAGGAGGGGGGAGGCTCGGACCGCCCGCCGCTCCGGCGCGCAGCCCATTACGAGGCAGCCGCTTCGTCCAGTGCACGGCGTACGTCCGCGACCAGGTCGGCGGTGTCCTCGGCCCCGGCGGAGAAGCGGATGAAGCCCTCCGCGACCTTGTCGCCGCCCCAGCGGCCGCGCCGCTCGGCGGTGGAGCGCACCCCGCCGAAGCTCGTGGCGTCGTCCACCAGACGCAGTGCCGTAAGGAACCGCTCCGCGTGCGCGCGGTCGGGCAGGTCGAAGGAGACGACGCAGCCGAAGCGGCGCATCTGCGCGGCGGCCTGGCGGTGCGAGGGGTCGGACGGCAGCCCGGGATGGCGCACCCCCGAGACCTCGGCCCGCTCGGACAGCGCCTGGGCGACGGCCAGCGCGTTCGCCGACTGGCGGTCGGCGCGCAACTGGAGCGTGGACAGCGAGCGATGGGCCAGCCAGGCCTCCATCGGCCCGGGGATCGCGCCGACGACCTTGCGCCATTTCCGTACGCGCGCGGCGAGTTCGGGATCGCGGCACACCACATAGCCGAGCAGCAGATCGCCGTGGCCGGTCAGGCCCTTGGTGCCGCTGGCCACCGCGAAGTCCGCGCCCAGTTCCAGCGGGCGCTGGCCGAGCGGGGTGGCCAGGGTGTTGTCGACCGCGACCAGCGCGCCCGTCTCGTGCGCGGCCCGGGCGAGCCGTCGGATGTCGCAGACGTCCAGGCCCGGGTTGGACGGCGTCTCGATCCACAGCAGCGCGGCGCCGTCCAGGACGGCCAGCTGGGCGTCACCGGCGGTCGGCGCGGTGCGCACCTCGACGCCGTACGCCGCCAGCTGCTCGCGCACCAGCGGCAGCGCCTGATAGCCGTCGTCCGGCAGCACCACGGCGTCGCCCACGCGCGCGTGGGAGAGCAGTACCGCCGAGACGGCCGCCATCCCGGAGGCGAAGACGATCGCCTCGGCGGGCTCGTCCGGAGACTCCAGCTCGGCGAGGGCCCGCTCCAGATGGGTCCAGGTCGGGTTGGTGTCGCGGCCGTAGGTGTAGGGGCCCACCGCCTCGCCCGGGAGGTGGAAGTGGGCGGCGAACACCGGCCCGGGCAGCGAGGGTTCGTACGCCACCGGATCGGGAAGACCGGCCCGTACTGCTCTGGTGCCGTCGCCCGGTGCGTCCGCAGGGTTCACACCCGCGCTCACGGATCAGTCCTTGTCGTCGGGCAGGACCATGTGCATGGCCCACGACACGATCGAGATGATCAGGCCACCAAGGACCGCCGTCCAGAACCCGTGGACGTGGAAGTTCAGGTTGAGCTTTCCGGCCAGCCACGAGGTGAGCAGCAGCATCAGGGCGTTGATCACGAAGGTGATCAGGCCGAGCGTGAGGATGAACAGCGGGAACGACAGGAACTTCACGATCGGCTTGACGACGAAGTTCACCACGCCGAAGACCAGCGCGACCAGGACCAGCGTCAGGGCCTTCTTGCCCGTGTTGTCGCCGGTCAGGGTGATGTCCTTGACCAGCCAGATGGCGACGGCCAGGGCCGCCGCGTTGGCGATCGTCTTGACTACGAAATTCTTCATGTGTCTGATCGTGGCAGACGTGATCGGTACCAGGCAGGGGCGGACGGCGATGAAGGAATTCCGGCTTGACGAACTGGAGGCGGAGCGCGCCGCCAACGACGGCGCGTATCTGCAGTTTCTGCGCGAGCGGAACATGTCGGCGGGGCTGTACGCGCTGGACGCGGGGGCCCAAGACCCGCAGACACCGCACGCCCAGGACGAGATCTACTTCGTGGTGAGCGGCCGCGCGTCGATCACCGTGGGCCTGGAGACCACGCAGGTGGCGCGCGGCAGCGTCGTCTACGTACCGGCCGGCGTGGTGCACCGTTTCCACCATGTCGTCGAGGACCTGAGGGTTCTCGTCGTCTTCTCTCCCCCTGAGAGCTGAGGGTCGACCCCGGTTTTCCCTAGGGGGCCGGTCAGGGGAGTCCAAGGGCTGCGAGGCCCCCGTTCGGTATCCCCTCGCCCCTAGCATCGGATGTGTCGAAGGCAGCAGCCCAAGACTCCAGGAGCTTCAGAGAGCGAAAGAGGTAAGGACGATGGCCACACGGGAGATATTCGCGGGGATGCCCTGGTGGGTGAAGTGGGTCGCCGTGCCCGTCATCGCCCTCGCGGTGTTCGGCGGTCTGATCGCCAGCGTGGTCGGCTTCCTGTTCGGACTGCTCTTCAAGGCGCTGATCTTCGTGGCCCTGGTCGGCGGTCTGATCTACGTCGTACGGAGGTTCATGTCCTCCTCCTCGTCCTCGCGCGGCGACTGGTAGACAGCGGGCCGAGTGCGTACGGGCCCGGGTCCATCGGGCACCGCGCTCGTACAACAAGCACAGGGATTAGCCCGGCTGAGGGAACGGATCCGTCCGGACCCCCGTGGCGCCGGAGGCGGCCGTTAAGGTGAAAAACCTCTGCTGCCTCGGGCGGGCCTCTTGCCCGTCAGCACGCCTGGGGGTGACCCGTGGCCACGGCTGCGAACGCCGCTGTCCCTACCCTGATCGGCTCGGTCCAGCGGGCGTTGCGCCTGCTGGAGGCCGTGGGCGCCCATATGGACGGCGCGCCCGCCAAACAGCTGGCGCGCGAGGCGGGGCTGCCGCTCCCGACCGCGTACCACCTGCTGCGCACGCTCACCCATGAGGGTTATCTGCGCCGGGAGAACGGGGTGTTCGTCTTCGGCGAGGCGGCTGAGCGGTTGGCGCATGGCGGAGCTCTGCAGAATCGTCGCAGCAAGATCAGCCGGTCGCTCGCCCAGTGGCGCGACGCCATCGGTGTTCCCGTCTACTTCGCCGTCTACCGCGAGGGCGAGATCGAGCTCGTCGCGGTGGCCGACACGCCGTCGGCGCCCGCCGTCGAGGAGTGGGCCGACTTCCGCGAGACGGGCCATGCGCACGCGATCGGGCAGTGCCTGCTGAGCCAGCTCGACGAGAAGTCCCGCGAGGACCATCTGGACCGGCATCCGGTCCGCAGGATCACCCCCTATTCGGTACAGGACCGCCGCGCTCTGCTTGACCGTCTGGCGGCTACGGAGCGTATGCGTCCGGTGGTCGAACGACAGGAGTACGCGGTGGGCACGGTGTGTGCGGCGATCCCCATCACGGCTGGTTCCGGCGCCGCCACCATGGCCATCTCCCTCCCCCTTCACCAGCAAGAACGCCTGCTTCCGGCGATCGAGCAGCTGCGCGGCGAAGTGGGGAGACTGCTCGGTTCCCTCGCGTTCTCTATCAGTATCTGAAATCTCACTCCTTGTGATCTGCTAGCCCTTACAGCACGATTGCGTCAAGAGGGCCAGAGGGGATCATTCCTGGCCGGATCCGGATACAGCGGGGTAGATGATGCGTGAGTCGGTCGAGGCAGAGGTCATGATGAAGTTCCTCGTCTCCGAGGAGCTCTCGTTCAGGATCCCGGTGGAGCTGACCTACCGCGCGGTTGATCCGTACGCGATCCGGATGACATTCCATCTGGCCGGCGACGCGCCTGTGACCTGGGCGTTCGGGCGGGAGTTGCTGCTGGACGGCATCAACGCGCCGAGCGGCGACGGGGATGTGCACATCGCGCCGACCCGCCCCGAGGAGCTCTCCGACGTCCACATCCGGCTCCAGGTCGGCGGCGAGCGGGCACTGTTCCGGGCCGGAGCGGCATCCCTGGTGGCCTTCCTCGACCGCACCGACAAGCTCGTACCGCTCGGGCAGGAGCGCGCGCTCGGCGACTTCGACGGGAATCTGGACGAGGCGCTGGGCCGGATCCTGGCCGAGGAGCAGAACGCGGGCTGAGCACCTGCCTCTTGCGCTACTTCTTGCGGCGGCGCCCGCGTCCGCCGCGCATCGGCCCGGCCGAGGCCGCCGGGCGGTCCGCCGAGACGACCAGGGCGGCCAGCAACGTGGTCACCGGGACCGAGGCCACCAGACCGATCGAGCCCACCAGCGTGCGGACGATCTCCTCCGCGACGAGCTCGCTGTTGGCGACCGTCCCCACGCTGCTCTGCGCGATCGAGAAGAGCAGCAGCAGCGGCAGCGCCGCGCCCGCGTACGCCAGGACCAGGGTGTTGACCACGGACGCGATGTGGTCGCGGCCGATCCGGATGCCCGCCCGGTACAGGCCGCGCGGCCCCATCGTCGGGTTCGCGTCGTGGAGTTCCCACACCGCCGAGGTCTGGGTGACCGTCACATCGTCGAGCACACCCAGCGAACCGATGATCACCCCGGCGAGAAGCAGGCCGGACATGTCGATGTGCGGGTAGAGGCCGTGGATCAGCCCGGTGTTGTCGTCGGTGTTGCCGGTCAGCGACGCCCAGCCGATGAAGAGCGAGCCGAGCAGTCCGATCAAGACAAGCGAGACCAGGGTGCCTAGGACAGCGACCGACGTACGGGCCGAGAGGCCGTGGCACATATAGAGCGCGATCAGCATGATGGCGCTCGCTCCGACCACCGCCACGAGCAGCGGGTTCGAGCCTTGGAGGATCGCCGGGAGGATGAAGAGCGTCAGCACCGCGAACGAGACGACCAGCGCGACCAGCGCCATCACCCCGCGCAGCCGGCCCACGACCACGACCGCGAGGGCGAAGATCCCCGCGAGCAGCGCCATCGGGAACCGGCGGTTCACATCGGTCACCGAGTACTGGAGATCGTGCGGCGCGTCGGGGGCGTAGGCCACGATCACGCCCTCTCCCTTGTGGAGTTGGCGCGGGGCGTCGGGCTGGACGATCTCGGTGAAGGTGCGCCCCTTCTCCTTGCCGGACGTGACCTCGATGGTGGCCTTCGCGCACTGGCCCTGCTGGGCGCGCTTGGCCTCCTGGCCCTCGGCGGTCGAGGTGTCGCCGTTGGACGGGGTCTGACCGGCGTTGACCGTCTTGCAGTCGACCTTCTGGATGCCGACGACCTTGGCCTGCTGGGTCTGGCGGTCGAATCCGACGCCGGTGCGCTGGTGCGGCGGGGTGCCGCCGGGCCACAGGACGGCCAGGCCCACCACGACGGCCACCGAGAACGGGATCAGCACAGCGGCGATCACCTTGCGGAGGTGCTTCGAGACAGGGGCCGCCGGGCCATGGCTGTGGGAGTGCCCATGGGCCTGGCCGTGCGGGTGTCCGTGGGCGTCTTCGGGTGGGTGCTGTGTTGACGTCACCGCCAGATCATCGCAAGAACAGGGGGTCCCCTCTGTTCAGCGCGCTCGATATGACGCTAGCGTGGTGACACCTTTGCACACGCGGGAGCTCGGAGCACCGGGCTGAGAGGGCGCTGAAATCCGTACGAACGGTACGGAAACGGCTGCGCCGACCGCCGAACCTGTTACCGGGTAATGCCGGCGTAGGGAGTAGGTCTCATGACCATTCAGGACGCACGCACGCCTGCCTCGAACCAGAACGAGGCCGGGAAGTCCATCGGCTGGCACAAGGGGTACGTCGAGGGTTCGCGCCCCGACCTCCGGGTGCCGGTCCGCCAGGTGCACCTCACCAACGGCAAGGACGTCACGCTGTACGACACGTCCGGGCCGTACACCGACCCGAACGTCGAGACGGACGTCCGCCGCGGTCTCGCCCCGCTCCGCGAGAACTGGATCATCGCGCGCGGTGACACCGAGGAGTACGCGGGCCGTCCGGTCCGCCCCGAGGACGACGGCATCAAGCACACCTCGCCGCGCGGCGGCCTGAAGAACCTCGACGCGGTCTTCCCGGGCCGCCCGCGCCAGCCGCGCCGGGGCCGGGCCGGCCAGGCCGTCACCCAGCTCGCGTACGCCCGCCGGGGCGAGATCACCCCGGAGATGGAGTACGTGGCGATCCGCGAGAACGTCTCGCCCGAGGTCGTCCGCGAGGAGATCGCGGCCGGGCGCGCGGTGCTGCCCGCGAACGTCAACCACCCGGAGATCGAGCCGATGATCATCGGCAAGCGGTTCCTGGTGAAGGTCAACGCCAACATCGGCAACTCCGCCGTCACCTCCTCCATCGAGGAGGAGGTCGACAAGATGACCTGGGCGACCCGCTGGGGCGCGGACACGGTCATGGACCTCTCCACCGGCCGCAACATCCACACCACCCGCGAGTGGGTGCTGCGCAACTCCCCCGTCCCGATCGGCACGGTGCCGCTCTACCAGGCCCTGGAGAAGGTCGACGGCAGGGCCGAGGAGCTGACCTGGGAGGTCTACAAGGACACGGTCATCGAGCAGGCCGAGCAGGGCGTCGACTACATGACCGTCCACGCCGGTGTGCTGCTGCGGTACGTGCCCCTGACCGCCCGCCGCAAGACGGGCATCGTCTCGCGCGGCGGCTCGATCATGGCCGCGTGGTGCCTGGCGCACCACAAGGAGTCGTTCCTGTACGAGAACTTCGAGGAGCTCTGCGAGATCCTCGCGGCGTACGACGTCACGTACTCCCTCGGTGACGGCCTGCGGCCCGGCTCCATCGCGGACGCCAACGACGAGGCGCAGTTCGCGGAGCTGCGCACGCTCGGCGAGCTCAACACGATCGCCAAGCGCCACAACGTGCAGACGATGATCGAGGGCCCGGGACACGTCCCGATGCACAAGATCAAGGAGAACATCGACCTCCAGCAGGAGATCTGCGAGGAGGCCCCGTTCTACACGCTCGGGCCGCTGACCACCGATGTGGCGCCCGCCTACGACCACATCACCTCCGGTATCGGCGCCGCGATGATCGCCTGGTGGGGCACCGCGATGCTCTGCTACGTCACGCCCAAGGAGCACCTGGGGCTGCCCAACCGGGACGACGTGAAGACCGGTGTCATCACGTACAAGATCGCGGCGCACGCCGCCGACCTCGCCAAGGGGCACCCGGGCGCACAGGAGTGGGACGACGCGCTGTCGGACGCCCGCTTCGAGTTCCGCTGGGAGGACCAGTTCAACCTGGCCCTCGACCCGGACACCGCCCGGGAGTTCCACGACGAGACGTTGCCCGCCGAGCCGGCGAAGACCGCGCACTTCTGCTCGATGTGCGGTCCGAAGTTCTGCTCGATGAAGATTAGCCAAAGCATCACAGAGCGGTTCGGCGGTGACGCGGCTCTGACCTCGACGGATGAGGAGGTCGCTGCCGGGATGCTCCAGAAGTCCAAGGAGTTCGCGGAGAGCGGCAACCGTGTGTACCTGCCGCTGGCGGACTGATCCGACTGACGAGCGCTGTCCCGGGATGGCTTTTCCCGGGCGGCGCCCCGGCGTACCCGTTCGGCGCAGCACCCGCGAGTCGGCTGTGTGTGAGTGTCCCGGCGCGGTTCGCTGAGGAGGCAACGCCTTCGTAGGGAGCCGGGTCGATGACTGAACAGCAGCCGCCGGACCAGGAACCCAACGGAGGCACGCCAGCGGGCGGAAAAGGGGGTCCTGCCCAGGGATGGGGGCAGCAACCGCCACTCGGACAGCCGCCGCACGGCCCGCCGCCTCCAGGTTGGGGCCAACAGCCGCCCGCTCCTCCCAGACGCCGTTTCGGTCGCGGTGTTCTCGTCGGTTGCCTCAGCGCCGTCGTCCTGCTCATCGTGATTATCGTCGTCATGGTCCTGGCCGTCGGTGGGAGCAGCAAGAAGACCCCGACGAACCCCACCTCCACCAGCAGCGGCGTGCAGTCGACCGGAGGGGCACATCCGCCGGAAGCGGATGTGTTGATTACTTCCTGCGATGTGGACCCGGCCACGTCCATTCCCAGCGCCAAGCTGGAGATCATCAATCACAGTTCGAAGTCTTCGGACTACAGCATTGCTGTGGAGTTCGTCGATGTGAACGGCACACGCGTGGCTGAGGGCGCGGCGCTTGAGGCTCATGTCGCGCCGGGGGAGAAGGTCGAGGACGCAGCCGGAGGCACAGCCCAGGTGAGCGGCAAGATCACCTGCAAGGTGACCTCTGTGAACCGAATTTCAGCAGTCGGGTGACATGGACTGGTTCCCGCGCGATGACCGTGCTGGTTCCGGGTTGAAGTTGACCTCGATGAAGATCTCGCAGGACATCCGGCGCGAGCACGGCGGCGATCTGGCGACCGACGACATCGAGGCCGGGATGGCGGAGAAGTCCAAGGAGTTCGCAGCGTCCGGCAACCGGGTCTATCTGCCGATCGCGGAGTGACGTACGGACCGCCTGTTTCACGTGAAACGTACGGATGTTTCACGTGAAACAGGCGGCCGCGATGCCTTGATGCCTTGTCACTCCGGCTGGTGCTCGGGGCCCCCGAAGTCGGGACTGGTGAAGTCCGGGCTGGTGAAACTCGGGCGGGTGTCCGAGGACGGGTCGCCGGGGCTGTCGAAGTCGGGCCGGTCATAGCCGAGCGTGGGGATCCTGCGCGCCGGACGCCGGGCCGGCGCACCCGGGTCGGTGCTCGGGTCGGCCAGCGCCTCCCGCAGGAACGGGTAGATACCCCGCTCCATCAGGGCATGGCGCCATGCCTCGCGGGCCCGGGAGACCTCCTGGGCCTTCTCGTCGCCCTCTTCGCCTTCCTCGGGCTCGGCGACGACCTGGGTGGCGCCGTTGCGCAGCGCGGTGAGCAGCAGGCCGATCGCGGCGGCGAGTATCGCGGCAGCGGTCAGCGCGCCGAAGAACCAGCCCGCGGTGAGCATGGTGTCGGCGAAGGCCGGCTCCGGGTTGAGCATCTTCAGGATGTAGCCCACCAGCAGGAAGATGGCGGCGGCGGTCCCCGCGAGGACCGGTGCCAGCACCGCGACGACCGCGCCGATGCCCGCACCCGAGGTGGAGTCCGGGCTGTCGACGACGGGCGGCGCGAGAACCGAGCCGCGGTCGGATGCGAGCGCGGTGGTGGAGGGCGCGCGCATCTCCTCGCGCGCCTTGACGTAGTGGTCGTACTCGGCCGCCGCGGCCGCCGAGACGAGGGCACCGGCGTTGAGCACCATGGTGCGCAGCTGCTCGGTGTTGAGCCGTACTCCTACGCCGGCCAGCTCCGGCCGGTCGGGCGCGGTGCGCAGTGCGTCGTCGAGGATCCGCTCGAACTCCGGGCGGTCCTCGGTCAGCAGGTGCGGAGCGCTGTTCATGTGCATCCCCCGATGCTCCGTAGCCGCGAAGCCCGACTGTCGAACGGGCAATTGGGCGGAAACGGAGGAGAGCCTGCTACGGATAAGCCGATGGTAGAGCGGTTACGGCACGGGGTGACAGGGTGTTTCCGAAATCACCTTGCTACCGCCCGTGCCGACGCTTTCCCGATTACGCGTCAGTCATGCAGAGGCAACTGCACGACCAGCAGTTTTCCGGCCATGGTCACCCCACCGTCCATCGCGATGGCCAGGCCGTCCGCGTACACGTGCGGACCCTCCACGACCGGACGTGAGTCCTCCTCGCCGTCCTCGGTGCCGACTTCGCCCAGCAGGTACGGGATCGGGCTGTGGCCATGGACCACCCGTTGTCCGCCGTACGTCGAGAGCAGCTCACGCGCGGCCTGCGGGCCGCCCTCGTCCCGGAAGACGAAGCGCTTGGTGAACTTGCGGAACAGGTCCCAGCACTCGTCGGCGTCGTTGCGGGTGAGCAGCGCGTGGACGGTGTCGTTCACGGCCTCGATGGAGTCGCCGTACTCCAGATAGGCGGTGGTGTCGGAGTGCATCAGCAGATGGTCGTCCTCCTGCTCGATCGCGTCGAGGCGGGACATCCACTGGAGGTGGACGTCCTGGAGGCGGTCCATGTCGGCCTTCTGGCCGCCGTTGAGCAGCCAGGCGGCCTGGAAGGTGGCGGTGCCCGCGCCGGAGTTGACCGGGGTGTCGCCGAACCGCTTGGCGCCGATCAGCAGCAGCTCGTGGTTGCCCATGAGCGCCTTGCAGTAGCCGCCGGCGGCCGCTGCCTCGGCGGACAGCCGCATCACCAGGTCGATGACGCCGATGCCGTCGGGGCCGCGGTCGGTGAAGTCGCCGAGGAACCAGAGGCGGGCGTTGCCCGCGGCCCAGTTCCCGTCGATGTCGATCAGCCCCTGCTCGCGCAGGGCGGCCAGGAGTTCGTCGAGGTAGCCGTGGACGTCGCCCACGACGAACAGCGGCCCGAGGCCGTCGGCGACGGGCGCCGGGGCCGGGTCCGTCTCGATCCGCACCTGCACGGTGTCCCCCCGGTTGATCACCGGGAGGTCGCGCGCGGTCGGGGTGTAGCCCTCCGGCGGCTCGTCGTCCGGAAAGGCGTTCCCCGGGTGGATGTCCGCGGGGTACGCCTCGGCCGGGTGCGTGGCCACGACGGGGTGCGCGTCCACCGTCGGGTGGATGCCGTCGGGCGATGGCATGTCGACAGGCGGGGGCGGCGCGGGAACCTGCGCGGGATGCGCGGGATTCTGCGCGTACGGAGGCACCCGGAAGTCACGCAACGTCTCCGTCCGCACGGGTCCCTGACCGGCCCCCTGAGTCATCGACCCCTCCACCACCGTCGCGCCGCCGTACACCGGAGGACCCCCCTGGTCGGGCAGGGATCCGTGGTGTCGTGCGCCCATCATAGGAATGCGGCTCGTGCTGTGTGACGCACCAGGGGTGGTGAATCGGGGCGCGGCCGGGGTTCACCGGTTGTTATGTCCCCAATGTGTTGGTCTAGTCCTTGTCCGCATCGCTCTCAGTGCTCCTGTCCGGCACGTTCGGGTCCTGGCCATGACCCCTTCGGGGCTCCGCGACGGGTGAACGCGGCGGGCTGACCGTCGTACGCGGCGGACGGCGCTGCGACGACGTACGGATGATGAGTTCGGTCGGTATCACCTGCTCGATCGGGTGACCGTGGTCGATGCCTTCGATGGCGTCGATGAGCAGTTGGACCACGGCGGTGCCGATACGGCGGGGTTTGAGCGAGAGGGTGGTGATGGGCGGCTCGGTCGTCGCGTACACGGTGGACTCGCTGCAGCAGACGAGCAGCAGGTCCTCGGGCACGCGCAGCCCGTACCGCCGGGCGGCCGCGAGCAGATCGGTGCCGTTGGGGTCGAACAGGCCGTACACGGCGTCGGGGCGGTCGGGGCGGGCGAGCAGCCGGTCGGCCGCGACGGCGCCCGCGCACGGGTCGTGGGCGGGATAGGACTCGTAGACCGGATCCTGCCCGACCCGCTCGCACCAGCTGAGGTACGCCTCGGTGGAGAGCCGGGTATAGGTGTCGGTGGTGGTGCCGGTGAGCAGACCGATGCGGCGGGCGCCGGCGGCGGCCAGATGGTCGAGCAGTTCCAGTACGGCGGCCTCGTGGTCGTTGTCGACCCAGGCGGTCACCGGCAGCGAGCCCGCCGGTCGGCCGTCGGAGACCACCGGCAGCCCTTGGCGGACGAGCTCGGTGACCACGGGGTCCTGGTCGGAGGGGTCGATCACGACGGTTCCGTCGAGGGCGACGTTCGACCAGACGTCCGCGGGGCTGCGGCGTGAGGTGGCGGGCAGAATGACCAGGGCGTAGCCCCGGGCGAGCGCCGCGGACGTCGCGGCCCTCGCCATCTCGGCGAAATAGGCGAATTCGGTGAAGGTGAAAGGTTCATCCCCGTACGTCGTCACGGTCAGCCCGATCAAGCCGGACTTCCCGGTACGGAGCGTGCGGGCCGCTGCGGATGGGCGGTAGCCCAGCCGGTCTGCGACCTCGCGGACGTGGCGGCGGGTGGCGTCGGGGAGCCGGCCCTTGCCGTTGAGCGCGTCTGAGACGGTCGTGATGGAGACACCGGCGGCGGCGGCCACGTCCCGAATGCCCGCCCGCCCCAGCCGGCGACCGGTCGACCGGCTCACCTGGTGCTTCCCTGCTGCTGTCATGGCGAGCCGATAGTAGGGCGAGGGGAGACAGTTGGCCCGGGTGCATATGCACGCGTTGACAGGTACGTTTCTGCATGATCGTAAATCGTTAATGCCCTTGGTTTGCAAGGGAGTTGGTGGTCATCGCGTTGTGGTGACGGTTGTCGATTGGCGGGCGGCTGCCGAATGCCCGAAGTTTCGAAGAGGTCTCAACTCACCTGCACGAGGGATGCGCGCCACGGCGCGAGCCACCGGCGCGCGGCCTTCCAGGGAGCGCTCCCCCTCCGCGTGCGCCCGTGGGTCGCCGGATCCGCGCAGGTGCGGCGGGCTGTGCCGGGCGGATGCCCACGGCTCTTCGCAGGGACGCCGAATCCTCATAAGGTGAGCAGTATTCGGATGGACGGAACGGTCGAGGAGGACCTGCGGTGAGCGAGACGAGCCCCAAGCTGCGCGCCGAGCTGGACGGCATCCCCACCTACAAGCCCGGCAAGCCCGCGGCCGCCGGCGGCCCGGTCGCGTACAAGCTGTCCTCCAACGAGAACCCGTACCCGCCGCTGCCGGGTGTGATGGAGAGCGCGATCGCCGCCGCCGGGAGCTTTAACCGCTACCCGGACATGGCATGCACCGGACTGATGAACGAGCTGGCCGACCGGTTCGGCGTGCCGGTCTCCCACCTCGCCACCGGCACCGGCTCGGTCGGCGTCGCCCAGTCGCTGCTCCAGTCCACCTCGGGCCCCGGCGACGAGGTCATCTACGCCTGGCGCTCCTTCGAGGCGTACCCGATCATCACCCAGATCAGTGGAGCCACGTCCGTCCGGGTGCCGCTGACCTCCGGCGAGGTGCACGACCTCGACGCGATGGCCGACGCGATCACCGACAGGACCCGGCTGATCTTCGTCTGCAACCCCAACAACCCGACCGGCACGGTGGTGCGCCGGGCCGAGCTGGAACGATTCCTCGACCGGGTGCCGTCCGATGTGCTGGTGGTCCTGGACGAGGCGTACCGCGAGTTCATCCGCGACGCCGACGTGCCGGACGGCATCGAGATCTACCGGGACCGCCCGAACGTGGCGGTGCTGCGCACCTTCTCCAAGGCGTACGGGCTCGCCGGGCTGCGGGTCGGCTTCGCCGTCGCCCATGAGCCGGTCGCGGCGGCGCTGCGCAAGACCGCCGTCCCGTTCGGCGTGAGCCAGCTCGCCCAGGACGCGGCGGTCGCCTCGCTGCGGGCCGAGGACGAACTGCTCGGCCGCGTCGGCGCGTTGGTGGGCGAGCGCGCCCGGGTGTACGAGGGCCTTCTCGGCCAGGGCTGGACCGTGCCCGAGACGCAGGCGAACTTCGTCTGGCTGCGCCTGGGCGAGCGTACGGTCGACTTCGCGGCGGCGTGCGAGGCGGCCGGTGTGGTGGTCCGGCCGTTCGCGGGCGAGGGCGTGCGCGTCACGATCGGCGAGACCGAGGCCAACGACCTGTTCCTGAAGGTCGCCGAGGGCTTCCACAAGGCGAACTAGCAGGTCGCAGAAGGTCCTAGACCCGGTCCACCCGGATCGGGTCGCCGGGGCGGACCGTGGCGAGCATCCGCGGATCGCCGTCGATCCGGCCGACGACATTGCACGGGCTCGCCAGGCGGCACTCCTCGCCGCGCGAGATGGGCGTCGGGCCGAAGGGCAGCGCGAGCGCGTCGCCCTCGGTCCAGAACGCGACCGTGCCCGCCTCGACCACCTGCCGCGCGTCCGCCTCAAGGGCGGGGGAGACCGGGGTGTCGAAGTAGACCTCTTCGCCCCAGGTGCGGGCGGTGGAGACGATCGGGAGTGCCCCCGCGAGCGCCGAGCTCGTGGGGGTTTCGTCGAGGGTGGCGGTCAGCCTGCCGCCCGGCCATGAGATCCGTATCCGCATGGCCCAGGATTCAACAATATGTTGAAGGTGCTGGGAAGAGGCGTCTCACAGGGCGTCGGGCGGCCTGGTCCGCGACCGTGGGCCCTGTGGAGTCAAAAGGGGTACCCCCGCTTCAAGGTCGCGAAAGCGCGTGCGACATAATGCTTGTGAATGTGAACGCGTTCACAAGCGCGCCCTGATTGATCCCGTAATCGGTGGGATTGGAGGGCAGGCTGCCGCTGTGATCACGGCGATGTAAGGAGAAGCGACGTGGATCTGGCTCTGGCGCCGGAAACCCTGGCGCGATGGCAGTTCGGCATCACCACCGTCTATCACTTCCTCTTCGTCCCCCTGACGATCTCGCTCGCCGCGCTCACCGCGGGCCTGCAGACCGCCTGGGTGCGCACGGAGAACGAGAAGTACCTCAGAGCGACGAAGTTCTGGGGCAAGCTCTTCCTGATCAACATCGCGATGGGTGTCGTCACCGGCATCGTCCAGGAGTTCCAGTTCGGCATGAACTGGTCCGACTACTCGCGGTTCGTCGGCGACGTCTTCGGCGCGCCACTCGCCTTCGAGGCGCTGATCGCGTTCTTCTTCGAGTCCACGTTCATCGGGCTGTGGATCTTCGGCTGGGACAAGCTCCCCAAGAAGATCCATCTCGCCTGCATCTGGATGGTCTCGATCGGCACCATCCTCTCCGCGTACTTCATCCTGGCCGCCAACTCCTGGATGCAGCACCCGGTCGGCTACAAGCTCAACAAGGCCACCGGGCGCGCGGAGCTCACCGACTTCTGGCACGTCCTGACCCAGGACACCACCCTGGTCGTCGTCTTCCACACCCTCACGGCGGCCTTCCTCACCGGTGGCGCGTTCATGGTCGGCGTCTCCGCCATCCATCTGCGCCGCAAGAAGCACATCCCGGTGATGCGTACTTCGCTCCGGCTCGGCCTGGTCACCCTGGTGATCGGCGGGATGCTCACGGCCGTCAGCGGCGACCAGCTCGGCAAGGTGATGTTCAAGCAGCAGCCCATGAAGATGGCCGCGGCCGAGGCACTGTGGGACGGCGACAAGTCGGCGCCCTTCTCGATATTCGCCTACGGAGACGTGGCCAAGGGCCACAACAGCGTCGAGATCTCGGTCCCCGGCCTGCTCTCCTTCCTCGCCGACAACAACTTCTCCTCGTACGTTCCCGGCATCAACGACGTGAACAAGCAGGAGCAGCAGAAGTACGGGCCTGGCGACTACCGGCCCAACATCCCGGTCACCTTCTGGGGCTTCCGCTGGATGATCGGCTTCGGCATGGCGTCCTTCGCGATCGGCGTCGTGGGCCTCTGGCTCACCCGCAAGAAGTTCATGCTGGCGCCCGGGCTGAGGACCGGTGACGACGAAGTGCCGCATCTGGTCCTCTTCAGGAACAAGGTGCTCGGCTCACGGCTGACCCGGTGGTACTGGTTCGCCGCCGTCTGGACGCTCGGCTTCCCGCTGATCGCCAACTCCTGGGGCTGGATCTTCACCGAGATGGGCCGTCAGCCCTGGGTCGTGTACGGCGTCCTGCGCACCAAGGACGCGGTCTCCCCCGGTGTCTCGCAGGGCGAGGTCCTCACCTCGATGATCGTCTTCACGCTGCTCTACGCCGTCCTCGCGGTGATCGAGGTCCGGCTGCTCGCGAAGTACGTCAAGGCCGGACCGCCCGAGCTCACCGAGTCCGACCTGAACCCGCCCACCAAGATCGGCGGGGACGACCGCGACCCCGACCGGCCGATGGCCTTCTCGTACTGAGGCTGAGGAGATCGAGGCATGGAACTCCACGACGTCTGGTTCGTACTCATCGCCGTCCTGTGGACCGGCTACTTCTTCCTGGAGGGCTTCGACTTCGGGATCGGGATCCTGACGAAGCTGCTGGCCCGCGACCGCAAGGAGAAGCGGGTCCTGATCAACACGATCGGGCCCGTCTGGGACGGCAACGAGGTGTGGCTGCTCACGGCCGGCGGCGCCACCTTCGCCGCCTTCCCTGACTGGTACGCCACGCTCTTCTCCGGCTTCTATCTGCCGCTGCTGATCATCCTGGTCTGTCTGATCGTGCGCGGAGTCGCCTTCGAGTACCGGGCGAAGCGGCCGGAGGACAAGTGGCAGCGCAACTGGGAAGAGGCCATCTTCTGGACCTCATTGATCCCGGCGTTCCTCTGGGGCGTGGCCTTCGGCAACATCGTGCACGGGGTCAAGATCGACGCGCACAAGGAGTACGTGGGCACCTTCTGGGACCTGCTGAATCCGTACGCGATCCTCGGCGGACTGGTGACGCTGTTCCTGTTCACCTTCCACGGCGCGGTCTTCGCCTCGCTGAAGACCATCGGTGACATCCGGCAGCGGTCGCGGGCGCTGGCGCTCAAGCTCGGTCTGGCCACTGCTGTGCTGGCGCTCGGGTTCCTGATCTGGACGCAGGTCTCGCGCGGGGACACCAAGAGCCTGGTCGCGATGATCGTGGCGGTTCTCGCCCTGGTCGGGGCGATCGGGACGATCAAGGCGGGCCGCGAAGGCTGGTCGTTCGCGCTGTCGGGCATCACGATTGCCGCCGCCGTGGCGATGCTGTTCCTGACGCTCTTCCCGAACGTCATGCCGTCCTCGCTGAACGACGGATGGAACCTCACGGTCTCCAACGCCTCGTCCACTCCGTACACCCTGAAGATCATGACCTGGTGCGCGGGCATCGCGACGCCGGTCGTGCTGCTCTACCAGGGCTGGACGTACTGGGTGTTCCGCAAGCGGATCGGTACCCAGCACATCGCCGACGCGCACTGAGTCTGAAAGGGGGGCATGTTTCACGTGAAACATGCCCCCTGGCCCTTCGAGGGGATGTTTCACGTGAAACCGATCGACCCGCGACTGCTCCGATACGCCCGTGCCACCCGGCTCTTCCTCGCGGCCGTCGTCGGCCTCGGCCTGGTCGGGGCGGGGCTGGTCGTCGCGCAGGCCATGCTCATCGCCGAAGTGGTGGTGGGGGCGTTCCAGCGCGACCTCGACGCGGCCGGGCTGCGGACTCCCCTGCTGCTGCTCGCGGCGGTCGCGGTTGGACGCGGGCTGGTGTCCTGGCTGACCGAACTCGCCGCGCACCGGGCGAGCGCGGCGGTCAAGTCGGAGCTGCGTGGGCGACTGCTTGAGAAGGCTGCGCAGTTGGGGCCGGAGTGGCTGAGCGGGCAGCGGACCGGTTCGCTGGTCGCGCTGGCCACCCGGGGAGTGGACGCGCTCGACGACTACTTCGCCCGCTATCTGCCGCAGTTGGGCCTCGCGGTGGTGGTACCCGTGGCGGTGCTGGCGAGGATCGTCACCGAGGACTGGGTGTCGGCCGCGACCATCGTGGTCACTCTCCCGCTGATCCCCCTGTTCATGGCCCTCATCGGCTGGGCGACCCAGGCACAGACGGATCGCCAGTGGCGGCTGCTCTCCCGGCTGTCGGGCCACTTCCTGGATGTGGTCGCCGGGCTGCCGACGCTGAAGGTGTTCGGCCGCGCCAAGGCGCAGGCCGAGTCGATCCGGACAATCACCTCGCAGTACCGCCGGGCCACGCTGAAGACCCTGCGGATCGCGTTCCTGTCGTCCTTCGCCCTTGAGCTCCTTGCGACCCTGTCGGTGGCGCTGGTCGCCGTCGGTATCGGGATGCGGCTGGTCCACGGGGATCTCGACCTCTACACGGGCCTGGTGATCCTGGTCCTCGCCCCCGAGGCGTATCTGCCGCTGCGGCAGGTCGGGGCGCAGTACCACGCGGCGGCGGAGGGCCTTGCGGCCGCCGAGGAGATCTTCGAGGTACTGGAGACCCCGCTGCCCGAGGGCGGTACGGGAGCGGTCCCGGCCGGTCCCGTACTGATCGAGGTCGACGGGGTGACGGTTCGTCATCCGGGGCGTACACAGCCGTCGTTGGACGCTGCCACGCTGGTGGTGGAGCCGGGCGAGACGGTTGCCCTGACCGGGCCGAGCGGGGTCGGGAAGTCGACGCTGCTCGGTGCGGTGCTGGGGTTCGTGGCACCGGACGAGGGCCGGGTGCGGATCTCCGGTACCGACCTCGCAGCGCTCTCGCTGGAGCAATGGCGGGAGAGGGTGGCCTGGGTCCCCCAGCGGCCGCATCTGTTCGCGGGCACCATCGCGGAGAACGTACGGCTTGCACGGCCCGACGCGGACGACGCGGCGGTCCGGGACGCCCTGCGGGAGGCCGGGGCGCTGGAGTTCGTCACCGCGCTGCCCGACGGCGCCGGGACGGAGCTCGGGGAAGGCGGCGCGGGACTGTCGGCCGGGCAGCGCCAACGGCTCGCGCTGGCACGGGCGTTCCTCGCGGACCGGCCGGTCCTGCTGCTCGACGAGCCGACGGCCGCGCTGGACGGCGAGACCGAGGCGGGCATCGTCGAGGCGGTACGGAGGCTGTCGGCGGGCCGCACGGTACTGCTCGTGGTGCACCGGCCCGCGCTGCTCGCGGTCGCGGACCGGGTGGTCGAGCTGCGGCCCACATCGGCGGTCTCGTCGGCGGCACGGGCTGCGGTGCCGAGTCCGGCCGGTGTACGGGCCGCTGTGGCCGTCCCTGTGGCCTCGGGCGATGGTCCGCTGCCGGACCCGAATGGGGAAGGTGCCTCCCGGGATGTGCTCGCCCGGGTGCGCGAAGCCGCCCGTGGTCTGCGCGGGAGGCTCGCCCTCGCTCTGCTGCTCGGGGCGCTTGCGCTCGGGTCGGCGGTGGGGCTGATGGCCGTGTCCGGGTGGCTCATCTCGCGGGCCTCCGAACAGCCGCCGGTGCTCTATCTGATGGTGGCTGTGACGGCGACGAGGGCGTTCGGCATCGGGCGGGCCGTGTTCCGGTACGCCGAGCGGCTGGTGTCGCACGACGCGGTGCTGCGGATGCTCGCCGAGGTACGGGTCGCGGTCTACCGCAGGCTGGAGCGGATCGCCCCGGCCGGACTGCGCACCACTCGGCGCGGCGACTTGCTGTCCCGCCTGGTCGCGGATGTCGACGAGTTGCAGGACTACTGGCTTCGCTGGGCACTGCCCGCCGCCGTGGCGGTCGTCGTGTCGGTGGCCGCCTCGGGCTTCACCGCCTGGCTGCTGCCGGAGGCGGGGGCCGTGCTGGCGGCCGGGCTGCTGGTCGCCGGGGTCGCGGTGCCGATGGTCAGCGGTGCGTGCGCGCGCCGGGCCGAGCGCCAACTGGCGCCCGCACGCGGCCTGCTGGCCACCCGGGTGGCCGATCTGCTTACCGGAACAGGTGAGTTGGCGGTGGCGGGCGCGCTCGGCCGCCGTGCCCGGGAGGTCAAGGACGCCGACTCGGCGCTGACCCGGATCGCGTCGCGCGGCGCCGCCGCCACCGCGCTCGGCAGCGGGCTGTCCGCGCTGGTCTGCGGGCTGACCGTGGCGTGCGCCGCCCTGGTCGGTGTGCAGGCGGTCGGCGCGGGACGGCTGGACGGGGTGCGGCTCGCCGTCGTCGTGCTGGTGCCGCTCGCCGCGTTCGAGGCCGTCAGCGGCCTGCCCCTCGCCGTACAGGCACGGCAGCGTGTCCGGCGGAGCGCTGAACGTGTCTACGAAGTGCTCGACGCTCCCGTACCCGTACGGGAGCCGGAGGCGCCGGCCGCCGCGCCGACATCGCCGTTCCCGCTGGAGGTGCGCGGGCTCAGCGCCCGGTACGAAGGGCAGAACCGGGATGCGCTGAACGACTTCGCGCTGACGCTCACCCCGGGCAAGCGCGTCGCCGTCGTCGGGCCGTCGGGCTCCGGCAAGACCACCCTCGCCCAGGTGCTGCTGCGCTTCCTGGACGTGCGGGAGGGCGACTACCGGATCGGTGGCGCGGATGCGACAACGCTGGCGGGCGACGACGTACGCCGTGTCGTCGGGCTGTGCGCCCAGGACGCCCACATCTTCGACAGCTCCGTACGGGAGAACCTGCGGCTCGCCCGTACCGGGGCCGGGGAGGAGGAGATGCGGGACGCGCTGGCGGCGGCCCGGCTGCTCGACTGGGTGGACGGCCTGCCCGACGGCCTCGACACGCTCGTCGGCGAACACGGTGCCCGTCTCTCCGGGGGCCAGCGCCAGCGGCTCGCGCTGGCCCGCGCGCTGCTCGCCGACTTCCCCGTGCTCGTCCTGGACGAACCCGCCGAGCATCTGGACCTGGCGACGGCCGACGCACTCAGCGCGGACCTGCTGCGGGCAACGGAGGGCCGCACGACCGTGCTGGTCACCCACCGGCTGCGCGGCCTGGACGCCGTCGACGAGGTCGTCGTGCTCGATGCGGGCCGGATCGTGCAGCGCGGGGCGTACGACGAGCTCGCCTTGGTCGACGGGGAGCTGCGGCGGATGCTGGAGCGGGAACGCGACAGCGACCTCCTGCAGGCGGCCAGGACGTCCTGAGCGCCGTCTCCCCGTACGGGCATGGGCTTTTGGGGTACGAGCCCTCCGTTCGGCGCGTCTGCCGCGTGGCCCGACTTTCCCCGCCAAATGGGACTTACTAGGCTCAAGGGCATGTCAGTGCCGGATCCGAAGGACCCCCAGGACATCGAGGACCATGACGCGCTCGAAGCGGCGACCCGGGCCACCCGAAGTCTGCAGGGCCTGTCCACCGAGCTCACCGCGCGCGTGCCGCAGCTTCTGGAGGCGATGCGGTCCGTCGGCACCGGCCTGGAACTGCACTCCACGCTCGACCGGATCTGCGGGACGGCCGCCGAGCTGGCGGACGCCCGGTACGCCGCCATCGGGGTCGTCGACGAGGCGAGGCAGGGCCTGTCGGACTTCGTGACATTTGGCATCGCGCCTGAGGACGCCGCCGCGATCGGTCGCCGCCCGGACGGTCACCGGGGGCTGCTCGGCTGGCTGATCCACCACCCCGAGCCGCTGCGCCTCGCCGAGATCTCCGCCGATCCGCGCTCGGCGGGCTTCCCCCCGAACCATCCGCCGATGCGGACCTTCCTGGGCGTCCCCATCCGGGTGCAGGGCGAGATCTTCGGCAACCTGTATCTGACCGAGAAGAACAACGGCGCCGAATTCAACGACTACGACCTCCACATGGTCCGGGTGCTTGCCACCGAGGCGGGCATCGCGATCGGCAATGCCCGGCTGTACGAGGCGGCGCGCCAGCGCGAGCGGTGGATCGACGGGTCGGTCGCCGTCACCACCGCGCTGCTCTCCGGCGGGGACGCGGACGACGCCCTGGAGGTCGTCGCCGAGCAGGCCCGCCACCTCGCCGACTCAGCTGCCGGGATCGTCCTGCTGCCTGCCGAGGACGGCGGTCTGGAGATCGTCGCGGTCTCCTCGGACGATCCCGGCGCGTCGCTGGGCGTCGTGATCCCCCCGGAGAGCCCCGTCGTGGCGACGCTGCTCGACGGCGAGGCGGTCTTCGTGGACGACGCGGCCACCGACCCCCGGATGATCACCAAACTGGCCCAGCGGTACGGGCCGAGCATGATGCTGCCGCTGCACAGCGGGGGCCGGGTGCTGGGTGCGCTGGCCACGCCCCGCGCGCGTGGCGGCCGCCCGTTCACCGAGGCCGAGCGGACGCTGGCCACCCAGTTCGCCTCGCAGGCGGCGCTCGCGCTGATGATGGCGGAGGCACAGCGCGACCGGGAGCGGCTCGCGGTCTACGAGGACCGCGACCGGATCGCCCGCGACCTCCACGACCTCGTCATCCAGCGGCTGTTCGCCACCGGGATGATGCTGGAGGGAGCCCAGCGCAAGTCGGTCGTGCCCGAGGTACAGGTCGGCGTCGGCAAGGCCGTCGACGAACTGGACGTCACCATCCAGGAGATCCGCACGGCGATCTTCGCGCTCCAGCAGGGGCCCGCCGAGGCGCCGTCCGGCCTGCGCACCCGGGTGCTGCGCGAGATCAACATGGCGGCCGTGCCGCTCGGCTTCAAACCCGCGCACCGTTTTGTCGGGCCGGTCGACGCCCTCGTGGGCGAGCTCACCGGGAAGAACCTCATCGCGGCCCTGCGCGAGGCACTGTCCAACGCGTTCCGGCATGCCGAGGCCTCCCGTATCGAGGTCGTCGTGGACGCCACCGCCGAGCTGCCGGACGGCACTCCGGGCGTACGTCTGACGGTCGCCGACGACGGGGTCGGCATCCCGGAGGGCGGCCGCCGCAGCGGACTGCGCAACCTCGGGCGGCGCGCCGAGGCACTGGGGGGATCGAGCACCTACGGACCCGGCACCGGGGAGGACGGCCGGGGCACGACGGTGGTGTGGGAGGCCCCGCTCTAGGGCCTGGCCGATGGATCCCGCCGCCGTCGGTGCGGGCTGCGGCTTCGCCGTAAGCCCGGTGTTTGTACGCCACTTGGGGGCGGAGCAAAGGCCGAGAGGTGTGTTTCACGTGAAACATGTCCCGGCCGCGCGACGATCCGGGCATGCGTCTCGGACACCGGTGCAGGACCCTCGCGCTGGTCCTGTGTGTCCTCGGCGGCCCGCTCACCCCCGCCGCCACGGCCGACGACGGACCCGATGTGTCGAGTACGACCGCTGCCGCGGATGTGCCCAGTACGAGCGTGGCTGTCGCACGGCTGTACATGGATGCTGCCAAGGCGACCACCGCGTACGAACAGGGCAGACGAGCGGCCGAGGCGCAGCGGGTGAAGGCAGAGCACTTCGAGCGGCTCCTTGCGGACCGGCGCCGCGATCTGGACCGGCTGCACGCCGACATGGGGCGGGTGGCCCGCGCCCAGTACCGGACCGGCGGCAGCATCGCGTACACCGCGCAGCTGCTGCTCGCCGACGACCCGGAGGAGCTGATGCGGGGTCAGCGGCTGGCCTGGCGGGCCGAACTGGCCGTGACGCGGCTCTACGGGAAGGCGCGTCGAGCGGAAGGCCGTCTCACCTCGGCGGAGCGGCGGGCGCAGGCCGCCTGGCACGATCTCGCGGACCGCAGGGACCAGCTCGAACGCATCAAGAGGTCGGTCGCCGCCCGCCTGGAGGAGGCGCGCTGGGAGCTCCAGGGCGAGGCCGACCGGAGCGTCGCGGCAGGTCAGTGCGGTGGCGCGGTACGCCTTGAGAATCAACCGGAGGCCCGTCCAACTGGTGCGTGGGTGGCCCCTGTTGAGACGTACCAGCTCTCGGCCGGATTCGACAGCGCGGGCGACCACTGGGCGCAGCGCCATACCGGCCAGGACTTCGCGGTGGACATCGGGACGCCGGTGCGGGCGGTCGGCGCGGGCCGGGTCGTCTCGGTCTCCTGCGGCGGCGGCTTCGGGATCGAGGTGATCATCGCCCACCCCGGCGGCTACTACTCGCAGTACGCGCATCTGGCGGCGGTGACCGTGGACCAGGGGGACCGTGTGAGCACCGGCCAGTGCATCGGCCAGGCCGGCACCACCGGCAACTCGACCGGCCCGCACCTCCACTTCGAGATCCGGCTCACCCCCGAGATGGGCTCGGCGGTCGATCCGGTCCCATGGCTGAGCGAGCGCGGGGTGACGCTGCGGAGCACCCCGGTCGAGGGGGAACCGGACGGATCGTGAGGCCCAGAGCGGCTTGCACTTCAGGAGGCCGGGGGCGGCTCAGAGCGAGTCGAGGATCCGCTCGATGACGACCGCCACGCCGTCGTCGTTGTTGGCGACGGTGTGGCCGGAGGCGGCGGCGAGCACGTCCGGGTGGGCGTTGCCCATGGCGTACGACGTGCCCGCCCAGGTCAGCATCTCGACGTCGTTGGGCATGTCGCCGAAGGCGACGACCTCGGAGGGTGTGATGCCACGCTCGGCGCAGCACAGTTCGAGCGTGGACGCCTTGGAGACGCCCGGGCCGCTGATCTCCAGGAGCGCGGTCGGGCTGGACCGGGTGATCTCGGCGCGGGGGCCCACGGCCGTACGGGCCAGGGTGAGGAAGTCGTCGGGCGCCAGCTCGGGGTGGTGGGCGAGGACCTTGAGGATGTGGTCGTCGGCGGCGTAGGCGTCCTCGGCCAGCAGCTTCTCGGCGGGCCCGATGCTGGTGGCCGTGTCCATGAACATCGGCGGATAGGCGGGCTCATGGTGTATCCCGCCGGTCTGCTCGACGGCGAAAGAGGTGCCGGGGGCGGCGGCGCGCAGAATCTCGACGACCTCCCGGGCGGCGGTGCGCTCCAGCGGTCGGACCTTGACGAACCGGTGCTCGCCCGGCCCGCCGTGCAGATCGACGACGGCCGCGCCGTTGCCGCAGATGGCGAGGCCGTGGCCGTGCACATGGGCACTGACGACGTCCATCCACCGGGCGGGCCGGCCGGTGACGAAGAAGACCTCGATACCCGCCTTCTCGGCGGCCGCGAGCGCGGCGATCGTACGGTCCGAGACGGTCTTGTCGTCGCGCAGCAGGGTGCCGTCGAGATCGGTCGCGATGAGGCGGGGGACGGCGGGGGCGGGGCGCTCGGCAGGGGCAGGCTCGGTAGCTGAGGTCACGGGTTCATTGTCCCGTACACCAGCGCACGGGCGTGCGACGGAGCGCACATCTGAGAGCATGCGCCGGGTCGGATGAGGCGTGGGGGGCGCATGAGGCGTACGGGTGGGCGCTCGAGCCCTATGCCGCCGATGCTGGGCGCACTCTGGCTCGACCTCGCCGGTTCTGGCCGCGCTCCGGGGCGACGACGCCGCCCCCGGCCGTCAGCGGCCGCATGAGCCTCGTGACGGCTCCGTGAGTGTCAGAGCGAGACGTTAGTGTCGTACGTATGCGTCTGAGCACTGTGATTCTTCCGGTACGCCGCTGGCACGACGGCGGTCGCGACGAGTGGCTGCGAGCCGAGGAGCTGGGCTTCCACACCGCGTACACCTACGACCATCTGTCCTGGCGGACGTTCCGCGAGGGGCCGTGGTTCGGCGCGGTGCCGACGCTGACCGCCGCTGCCGCCGCCACCTCCCGGGTGCGGCTCGGCACGCTGGTCACCTCGCCGAACTTCCGGCACCCCGTGACCCTCGCCAAGGACCTGATCACCCTCGACGACGTGTCGAACGGCCGGATCACGCTCGGCATCGGCGCGGGCGGCAACGGCTTCGACGCCACCGCGCTCGGGCAGGAGGCGTGGACGCCGCGCGAGCGGGCCGACCGCTTCGCCGAGTTCGTGCCGCTGCTCGACCGGCTGCTGACCGAGGACGCGGTGACGCACGAGGGCGCCCTGTATTCGGCGGTCGAGGCGCGCAACATCCCGGGCTGTGTGCAGCGGCCCCGGCTGCCGTTCGCGGTGGCGGCGACCGGTCCGCGCGGGCTGAAGCTGGCGGCGCGGCACGGCCAGGCGTGGGTGACGACGGGCGACCCGAAGCTCTTCGAGTCGGGCACGCCCGAGCAGTCGGTCGAGGCCATCCGCGGCCAGATCAAGAAGCTCGGCGAGGCCTGCGACAACATCGGCCGCGACGTGGACGAACTGGACAAGATCCTGCTCACCGGCTTCACGCCGGAGCCCGGCCGGGTCCTGGAGTCGCTCGACTCCTTCGTGGACTTCGCGGGCCGGCACTTCGAGCTCGGCATCACGGAGATCGTCCTGCACGCGCCGATCCCGGACTCGGACTTCGCCGCCGACCGGAAGGTGTTCGAGCAGATCGCCCTGGAGGGGTTGGCCCAGTTGCGCTGACGCCTCCCGGGCCGCCGCTCAGCCCTTCGCGCGCACGCGTCCGCTCAGCCAGGGCGTGAGCGTGCCGCCGAGGACGATCTCTTTGTACGTCTCGTCGCCGGGCAGCGGCACGACCAGCCACCAGCCCGGCGGGAAGAAACGGCCCTTCACATACGCGAGGCCGCCGTAGACCGAGCGGAGGAAGGCGGGGGCGGCGTCGCGCGGTACGTCGTTGAACTCCACACCGTCGACGGTGATCTTCGCGTCGTCCTCGGCGAAGACCTGCACGGTGACGACGGGCGAACCGCCCAGCTCCACGAACGCCTCGTGCGGCAGCGAGCCGTCCGGGTCCAGTACGGCGAAGGCGCCGGACGAGGTGCGGCGCGAGGAGCGGTCGGCGCCGATGTCGTCGGTGACCTCGACTTCGAGGTTGTACGTACGTGCGACCTCGCGGATCGAGGTGACCACGCTCTCGGTGCTGGGCAGATGCGGATGGGCCATGCCGTCGATCATGTCAGCCCAGTAAGTCGACCAGCGTCAGCCGGGAAAGCGGAGATACCTCGGCGGTACGGAGTCGGTGAGCCAGACGCCGTTGGCGCTGACCCGGAAGACATGGCCGTCCCGGCGCATCGCCGCGGCGTCCACGCTCAGCACGACCGGACGGCCGCGCCGCGCACCCACCCGGGTCGCGGTCTCGCGGTCGGCCGAGAGATGGACATGGTGGCGGGCCATGGGCCGCAGCCCCTCGGCCCGGATCGCGTCCAGGCTGCGGGCCACCGTGCCGTGGTAGAGGTACGCGGGCGGCTCGGCCTCCGGGAGAGCCAGGTCGACCTCGACGGTGTGCCCCTGGCTGGCCCGGATCCGGTCGCCCTCGACCGCGAACCGGCGCTTGTCGTTGACGGCCACGACGTGGTCGAGCTCGGCCCGGCTGATGGGGAAGTGGTGCGCCGCCGCGGCGCGCAGCAGGGTGTCGATGTCCACCCAGCCCTGCGGATCGAGGGCGATGCCGATCCGCTCGGGCCGATGGCGCAGGTGTTTCGACAGGTACTTGGACACCTTCACGGTGCGTCTGTCGTCAGGTGTTCGGTCCGGTGCTCCGCCCGGCTTTTCGGTCATGCGGACAGGGTGCCGGGACGGCCGGTCCCCGGCACTCCAATTTCCCGCGTGGTCCGGGTGCTCCGCCCCGTGTCCGGGAGCGCCGCCAAGTACCCGGAGCGCGCCCGCGCCGCCGCGCGGCTCGCGAAGTGACGCCAATCACGCTTCGATGACGGTCAGTTAGGTTTGATCCACAGACAAGTGCGGTTATCCACAGGGCTTGTGGCTAATCTGTGGACAAGTGGTGGGCCGTGAGAGCATCCAACGTACGGGCCTGGACCTCGCGTTGGGCTGCGGCGGAGATGAACGCCGTGACGTTTTCCGGGCCGACCAAGGACTCGACCGCGCTGACCGTGTCTGCGGGAAGGGTGACCGGCCGGGGGTCGGGGCCGCTCGGGGAGACCGGGTCCGCGGCGCCGAGATGGCGCTGGAGATGGCGTGTGGCGAACAGGCGCATGGCGCGGGCGAGTTCGGCGTCCACGGTCTGCTGCGCCAGGGGCCGCAGTCGGCGTACGAGCCCGGCGGCCTCGGCGGCGTCGGCGTCGGTCGGCGGACGGTGGCCCAGATAGCGGGCGAAGACGTGTTCCGTGGTGAAGTCGAGGAAGCGGGCCGCTATGTGCTCGACCTGGCCGCGCAGTTCGCGCAGATGCCCGGAGATGGCGTCCAGGGGGACACCGGCGGCATACAGCTCGGCGGCCACCGCGAGCTCCTGGGGGCTCGGGACCAGGAACTCGCTGTCGTTGCCGGGGATGCGTTCCAGGATGCCGAGTTCGACCGCGTCGCGGACGGCCTGCTCGTCGGGCACGCCGCCGAAGGTGGCGTCGAGATCGGCCCGGGAGATCCGGGCGGCCTCCTCGTCGGTCCAGGGGCCGCTGACCTCGGCGACCAGACCGAGGACACCGCCGAGCCCGCGTCCCGCGTCCCAGGCCTCCAGGAGTTCCTTGATGGAGGCGAGGGTGTAGCCCCGGTCCAGCAGATCGGCGATCTGGCGCAGTCGGGCCAGATGCGTGTCGCCGTACACATTGGACCGGCCGCGCCGCTCGGGCCGGGGCAGCAGGCCCCGGTCCTGGTAGGCCCGGATCGTACGGACCGTGGCGCCGCTCGCATGGGCCAGATCCTCGATCCGGTACTCGGAGGAGGAGTGCACGGACGAGGGAACGGAGGACGGAACCGAAAGTTGGACAGGCGACCGGTCCGTCACCTCGACCCGCATGGGGACCGCCGACGCGGACGACTGTGCTGCTGGCTGCCCGGACAAACCGTCTCCCTCACCCCAGGGCGGCGCGGCCCACCGCACCCGCCGCCGCGCGGGCCGCCGGCGAGGTCGCGAGATATTCGACGGCCTTGCGCAGCGAGCCCTCCTGCGAGGGATGGTACGACCGCCGGAAGTAGCGGGGTATGGCCGTGCCGAGGTCCTTCCAGGTGGGCAGGAGACCCTTGCGGACGGCCCGGTTGTGCTCACGCAGCGAGTAGCGCAGCCGACCGGCGAGTTGGGGGTCGTGGCGGATGAGGTAGTGGGCGCCCCAGACCCACAGCCAGAGCAGCACCGGGGCGGCCCAGGCCATGCCGTAGACGCGGCGGGCGTACAGGGTCAGGCCCTCGCCGCCGCAGTGCTGATACATGTCGAAGGCGACGGCGCGGTGTTCGACCTCCTCAGCGCCGTGCCAGCGCAGCAGGTCGAGCATGACGGGGTCGCAGTCGGCCCGGTCGAGGGATTCGGCGTGCAGGACCCAGTCCCCCAGGACCGCCGTGAATTGCTCGATCGCGGCGATCAGCGAGAGGCGGAAGCGCAGCCACTCCTGGGTCGGTATCGGCGCCCCGAACGGGGGCCGCTCGCCGAGGAGTTTGTCGAAGAGGAAGTCGACGTGCCGGGTATAGGAAGTGGTGTCGAGCTGCTGCTCGGCGAGGTGGTCGAGGACGTAGGTGTGCTGGACGCTGTGGGTGGCCTCCTGGCCCATGAAGCCCTTGACGTCCTTGAGCAGCACCGGGTCGGTGACCAGGGGAAGGGCTTCCTTGAAGACCTTCACGAACCAGCGCTCGCCCGCCGGGAGCAGCAAGTGGAGCACATTGATCACATGGGTGGCGGTGGGCTCGTCGGGTATCCAGTGCAGCGGGGTCTCGTGCCAGTCGAACGAGACCCGGCGCGGAGAGATCCGGTAGTGGTCCGGGCCCGCGCCGTCGAGGCGCTCGGTGCTCACAGCGGCGGCTCCAATCGGGCTATCGCGCGCAGGGTGCGGGGGGTGAAGCGGGACATCAGGTGGGCGCCGCGGGCCTCGGGCGTCACCGGCACCACGGCCTGGTTCTTCACCACCGCGCGCAGGATCGCCGAAGCGACCTTCTCCGGCGGATAGTTGCGCAGGCCGTACAGGCGGGCGGACTTCTTCTGGCGGCGCTTCTCCTCCGCCTCGTCGGTCCCGGCGAAGCGTGCGGTGGAGGTGATGTTGGTGTTGACGAAGCCGGGGCAGATCGCGCTGACGCCGATGCCCTGCCCGGCCAGCTCGGCGCGCAGGCACTCGCTGAGCATCAGCACGGCGGCCTTGGTGGTCGAGTAGGCGGGGAGCGCCTTGGAGGGCTGGTAGGCGGCCGCCGAGGCGGTGTTGACGATGTGGCCGCCCTGGCCGCGCTCGGCCATCTGCTTGCCGAAGATCCGGCAGCCGTGGATGACGCCCCACAGATTGACGTCGAGGACCTTCTTCCAGTCCTCGGTGGTGGTGTCGAAGAACGAGCCGGACAGGCCGATCCCGGCGTTGTTCACCAGGACGTCGACGATGCCGTACTCGGCGGCGACCTTCTCGGCGAGCTTCTCCATCGCCTGCTCGTCGGCGACGTCGACCATCTCGGCCCAGGCCTGGGGGGCGCCGATAAGCCGCGACATCTCGGCGGTGCGGGCCGCGCCCTCGGCGTCCCGGTCCACGGCCACGACGCGCGCGCCGGCCTCGGCGAACGCGAAGGCCGTGGCCCGGCCGATGCCGCTGGCCGCGCCGGTCACCAGGACCAGCTGGCCGCCGAAGCGGTCGGCGTACGGGCCGGTGGCGACGGCGTCCTTGGCGCTGACGCCGTCCTCGTTGGCGGTGATGAACTCGGTGATCCAGGCGGCCAGCCGGTCGGGCCGGGTACGGGGGACCCAGTGCTTGGCGGGCAGGGAGCGGCGCACCAACTGGGGTGCCCAGAGCTCCAGTTCGTCGTAGAGCCGCTCGGAGAGGAACGCGTCGCCGGTCGGGGTGATCAGCTGGACCGGCACATGGGCGTACGCGTCGGTGCGCGGACGGCGCAGCCGGGCACGGACGTTGTCCCGGTAGAGCCAGGCGCCGTGCGCCGCGTCCTGGGGCAGGGACGCGGTGGGGTAGTCGCCGGAGGGGACCTTCTCGACGCGCTCCAGGATCTTCGGCCACCGCTTGCCGAGCGGGCCGCGCCAGGCGAGCTCCGGGAGCACCGGGGTGTGCAGCATGTACACGTACCAGGACTTGGCGCCCTGGCCGAGCAGTTGGCCCACCCGGCGGGGCGTCGGGCGGGTCATCCGGGTCTTGATCCAGTGCCCGAAGTGGTCCAGGGACGGTCCGGACATCGAGGTGAAGGAGGCGATCCGGCCCTCGGTGCGCTTGACCGTCACGAACTCCCAGGACTGCACCGAGCCCCAGTCGTGGCCCACCAGGTGCACCGGCTTGTCCGGGCTCACCGCGTCGACGACCGCCAGGAAGTCGTCGGTCAGCTTCTCCAGGGTGAAGCCGCCGCGCAGCGGGGAGGGGGCGGTGGATCTGCCGTGTCCGCGGACGTCGTACAGCACCACATGGAAGCGCTCGGAGAGCCGGACGGCGACCTCCGACCACACCTCCTTGCTGTCCGGGTAGCCGTGCACCAGCACGACGGTCGGCTGCCGCGTGTCGCCGAGCTCGGCGACACACAGCTCGATCCCTCCTGTGCGCACCCAGCGCTCGCGCGCGCCCTCGATGCCGCTGCCCGCCCGGTCTCCCACGCTCACGCCGCCTTCTCCTCGGCCCAGCGCCGCACATGCGGCAGGTCGTCGTCCAGCCAGAACGCGCTCTGTTCGGGGTCCTTGGAGTCGGTGACGACCAGGATCTCCTCGAACTTCGCGCCCGTACCCCGGAATCCGAGGTGCGGCTCGACCGCCCACAGCCCCGGCCGGGGCGGGTGGTCGGAGAACTTGTAGGGGCTCCACAGCGGGGACCAGCCGTCCCGGTGGCCGTGCAGCGCGTCGCTCGCGAGGCCCTTCAGGGCCTGGGTGCCGAAGCCGAAGACGGTCGGCGACCAGCGGCGCTCCCGGACCTCGTCGATCTTGTGCGCGATCACGCCGAACGGATACGCGCGATGCCGGTTGGCGTAGCCCTGGCGGACCATGAGGCGGTCCACGTCCTCGTAGATCTCGCGCAGCGGGCGTTTCTCGCGGACCTCGCGCAGGATCAGTTCGCGGTGCGCCTCCAGATCGGCGAGGAGCCGGTCGTGCACGGGGTTCAGGCCCAGGCAGCCCGAGTAACCGATGTCGGCCGTGAAGCCCTTGTAGACCGGGGCCATGTCGAGGATGAACGGCATCCCCGCCTCAAGGCGCCGGCCGGTCGGGAAGAACTGGAGCGGGATCTTGAAGTCCACGAACGCGGTGCGGTCCCCGAACCAGGCGAACGGCAGGTGGAACCAGTCGCGCACCCCGCGCTCGTGCAGCCACCTGCGCTGCATCCGCGCCGCCTCGCGCTCCGTCACACCCGGCTTGAGCTGGGCCGCGACGGCTTCCGCGCACTCGTACGCGAGACGCTGCACTTCCCTGAACCCGCCGAGCCGCCTGTCGAGTTCAGCATTGACCGCCGTTGGCATCGCGCCCACACCCCTGTCGTCGTACGCGTGCGTAACTTGACACTGATGAATGTGACAATGCCCGGCGGCTACGTCAAGGGCTGTGCGCCTGGCTGTGGACAAGTAGTCGGATGTGAACAACTCCGTGCCCCGTTCGAGGTGCTTCTCAGGGGCCTGTCACTCTTCCGTATGGCTTCCCCTACGGGTCCGTACCTCTCTGGTCGGACATGGATCCAGCCGCCTGGTCTGACGATCGATGTGGTCTGCGCCACTACCGTCGAAGTGTGAATGTGATCGCGACCGAAAGCCTGAGCAAGCGGTTCCCCCGGGTGACCGCGCTTGACCGGCTCTCCTTGGACATCGGGCCCGGTGTGACCGGCCTGGTGGGTGCCAACGGGGCCGGCAAGTCGACGTTGATCAAGATCCTTCTCGGCCTCTCGCCCGCCACGGAGGGCAAGGCCGCGGTGCTGGGTCTCGACGTCGCCACCAGCGGCAGTGCGATCCGCGAGCGGGTCGGCTACATGCCGGAGCACGACTGCCTGCCGCCCGACGTCTCGGCCACCGAGTTCGTCGTGCACATGGCGCGCATGTCGGGTCTTCCGGTGACCGCCGCCCGGGAGCGCACCGCCGACACCCTGCGCCACGTCGGGCTCTACGAGGAGCGGTACCGCCCGATCGGCGGCTACTCGACCGGTATGAAGCAGCGGGTCAAGCTCGCCCAGGCGCTCGTCCACGACCCCCAGCTGGTCCTGCTCGACGAGCCGACCAACGGGCTCGACCCGGTCGGCCGCGACGAGATGCTCGGGCTGATCCGGCGCATCCACACCGACTTCGGCATCTCGGTCCTGGTCACCTCGCATCTGCTCGGCGAGCTGGAGCGCACCTGTGACCACGTAGTGGTCATCGACGGCGGCAAGCTGCTGCGGTCCAGCTCCACGAGCGACTTCACCCAGATGACCACGACCCTCGCGGTCGAGGTCACCGACTCCGACGCGTACCCGGATGGCGCGCAGGCCCTGCGCGGCGCGCTCGCCGAGGCCGGACTCACGCTCCACGCGGGCGTGGAGGACGGTCTGCCGGGCGCCGGGCACATCCTGCTGATCGAGGCGGCGGGCGAGGAGACGTACGACGTGGTGCGCGACACCGTCGCGGGGCTCGGCCTCGGGCTCGTACGGATGGAGCAGCGCCGCCACCACATCGCGGAGGTCTTCAAGACCCCGGCCCAGGCACCGGAGCCCGTCTCCGAGCGCGCCGCCGCCTGGGCCGCGACGGCCGCACGGCAGAACGGAGGCGGCAGCCATGGCTGAGGCCACACAGACCCAGATCCACAACATCGGCTACCGCAACTACGACGGGGCGCGCCTGGGGCGGGCGTACGCACGGCGCTCGCTCTTCTCGCAGTCGCTGCGCGGCGCCTACGGACTGGGCCGCAGCGCCAAGTCCAAGGTGCTGCCGATGCTGCTCTTCGCGGTGATGTGCGTGCCGGCCACCATCATGGTCGCGGTCGCCATCGCCACCAAGGCCCACGACCTGCCGGTGGACTACACGCGCAACGCGGTCCTCATGCAGGCCGTCATCGGCCTCTACATCGCGGCCCAGGCCCCCCAGACCGTCTCGCGCGACCTGCGCTTCCGTACGGTGCCGCTGTACTTCTCGCGGCCCATCGAGCGCGTGGACTACGTCCTCGCCAAGTACGCGGCGATGGCCTCGGCGCTGTTCATCCTGACGGCGGCGCCCCTCGTGGTCCTCTACGTGGGCGCGCTGCTCGCCAAACTCGACTTCGCGGACCAGACCAAGGGGTTCGCACAGGGACTGGTCTCCGTGGCGCTGCTCTCGCTGCTCTTCGCCGGCATCGGCCTGGTGGTCTCGGCGCTCACCCCGCGCCGCGGCTTCGGTGTCGCCGCCGTCATCGCCGTGCTGACCATCTCCTACGGAGCGGTCTCCGCGGTCCAGGGCGTCGCCTTCGACCAGCAGTCCACCGGCGTCATCAAGTGGCTCGGGCTCTTCTCCCCCATCACGCTCATCGACGGGGTGCAGACCGCCTTCCTCGGCGCCACCTCCGCCTTCCCGGGCCGTGCGGGGCCGGACGCGGGCGTGGGCATGGTGTACCTGCTCGTCGTCCTCGCGCTGATCCTCGGCTCGTACGCCGTCCTGATGCGCCGCTACCGGAAGGTCGGGCTGTGACCACCATCGACATCGACCACACCTCACGCTGGTTCGGCAACGTGGTGGCCGTCAACGACGTCACCATGTCGATCGGCCCCGGAGTGACCGGACTGCTCGGACCCAACGGCGCCGGAAAGTCCACGCTCATCAACATGATGGGTGGTTTCCTCGCCCCCTCGACGGGAAGCGTGACGCTCGACGGGCGCCCCATCTGGCGCAACGAGGACGTCTACCGCCAGATCGGCATCGTCCCCGAGCGCGAGGCGATGTACGACTTCCTCACCGGGCGCGAGTTCGTCGTCGCCAACGCCGAACTGCATGGTCTCGGGGCCAAGGAGGCCCAACGGGCGCTGGCCACGGTCGAGATGGAGTACGCGCAGGACCGCAAGATCCAGACGTACAGCAAGGGCATGCGCCAGCGCGTGAAGATGGCGTCCGCGCTGGTCCACGACCCGTCCGTGCTGCTGCTCGACGAGCCGTTCAACGGGATGGACCCGCGCCAGCGCATGCAGCTGATGGATCTGCTGCGGCGGATGGGCGCGGAGGGCCGTACGGTCCTGTTCTCGTCCCACATCCTCGAAGAGGTCGAGCAGCTCGCCGCGCACATCGAGGTGATCGTGGCCGGGCGGCACGCGGCGAGCGGTGACTTCCGCAAGATCCGCCGGCTGATGACGGACCGCCCGCACCGCTATCTGATCCGCTCCAGCGACGACCGCGCGCTCGCCGCCGCGCTGATCGCCGACCCGTCCACGGCCGGGATCGAGGTGGACCTCAAGGAGGGCGCGCTGCGCATCCAGGCGGTCGACTTCGGGCGGTTCACGACCCTGCTCCCGCAGGTCGCGAAGGCGCACGGGATCCGGCTGCTGACGGTCTCGCCGTCCGACGAGTCGCTGGAATCCGTCTTCTCCTACCTCGTAGCGGCCTGAAAGGAGCTGTGAGCGTCATGTACAACCCCACAGTCGCCCGGCTCACCTACCGGGCCCTGCTCGGCCGGCGCCGGGCCGCGATCCTCTGTGTGCTGCCGGTGCTCCTGATCGTCATCGCGGCGGCCGTACGGTCGTTCAGCGGCGCCGACGACCAGGTCGCGGCCAATCTGCTCGGCGGGTTCGCGCTTGCCACGATGGTGCCGCTGATCGGCGTCATCGCGGGCACGGGCGCGATCGGGCCCGAGATCGACGACGGCTCGATCGTCTATCTGCTGGCCAAGCCGGTGAAACGGCCGACGATCATCTTCACCAAGCTGATCGTGGCGATCGCGGTGACCATGGCCTTCTCGGCCGTTCCCACCTTCGTCGCCGGAATGATCCTCAACGGCAACGGCCAGCAGATCGCGATCGCCTACACGGTCGCCGCCCTGGTCGCCTCCATCGCGTACGCGGCGGTCTTCCTGCTCCTGGGCACGGTCACCCGGCACGCGGTGGTCTTCGGCCTGGTCTACGCGCTGGTGTGGGAGAGCCTGTTCGGCAATCTGGTGCCGGGCGCGCGGACCCTGAGCGTCCAGCAGTGGTCGCTGGCGCTGGCGGAGCGGATCGGCGAGAACGGCATCATCACCTCGGACGTCGGCCTCCCGGCCGCCGTGGTCCTGCTGGCAGCGGTGACGGCCCTGGCGACCTGGTACGCGGGGCAGAAGCTGCGGACGCTGAAGCTGGCCGGCGAGGAGTGACGCGCGCGGTGGCGTGACGCGCGTGATGACCCGAACCCCGTCCGGCGGTGCCGGCGGGGTCCGGGTCATCATCGAGAGATGACGACGCTGCACAGTCCCGGTACACGCCGGGCGCCCGAGCCGGCCCGGCCGGTGCGGGCCTGGGTGCTCTCCTCGCCGGGGACGCACATCTGGCTGCTGATCATCGCGATCACCAGCATCGTCATCGAGCTCTCCACCGAGGGTCTTGAGCACTATCTGCTGCACCGCAACAGCAGCAACATCCACGAGCTCACCAAGCACCCCCTGCAGTCGCTGTTCACCAGCGCCTTCTGGATCGAGAACCCGTCCTCGTTCCTGCTCTACTTCGTGCTCTTCGAGATCGTCCACGCGCCCCTTGAGCGCTGGATCGGCACCCTGCGCTGGCTCTTCACCGTGGCCGTCGCCCATGTCTCGGCCACCCTGGTCAGCCAGGAGTTCGTGCTCTGGAGCATCCAGAACCACCAGGCGCACAAGCGGATGGCGCATGTCGTCGACATCGGCGTCAGCTACGGGCTGGCCGCGTCGGCCGGGCTGCTCGTGTACCGGCTGCCCCGGCCGTGGCGATGGCTCTACCTCGCGGGCGTGGTGTCGTTCTTCGGGATTCCGCTGCTGACCGGTGGCACGTTCACCGACATCGGACACGCGGTCGCGCTCACGATCGGGATCGCCTGCTGGCCGCTGACCAGGGGAAAATCGCTGGCCGTGAAGAGGCGCTCCGGGCACAGTGGTTGAGGAGGGCGGCCGCTTCGAGCACGCGAGAGCGTGGGCCGTCCGGGCGCACAAGTAAGGGGCGTCCGCCATAGCGGACGCCCCTTACTTCGCACCTTCCAGGCGCTGGATTTCGTGCCCGGCACCCGAGCCGAAGCCCTTACGGCATCAGCTGTTCCAGCACCACGGCGATCCCGTCGTCCTCGTTCGAGGCCGTGATCTCGTGGGCGACGGCCTTCAGCTCGTCGTGGGCGTTGGCCATGGCCACGCCGTGCTGGGCCCAGCCGAACATCGGGATGTCGTTGGGCATGTCGCCGAAGGCGATCGTGTCGGTGGAGCGGCAGCCGAGACGGCGCGCGGCCAGGGACAGGCCCGTCGCCTTGCTCAGACCCAGCGGCAGCAGCTCCACCACGCCCGCGCCCGCCATCACCACGTCGACCAGACTGCCGACCACCTGGCGCGCGATCCCCGCCAGCGCGTCGTCGTCGAGCTCGGGGTGCTGGATGTAGACCTTGTTCAGCGGAGCCGACCACAGCTCGGCGATGTCCTCGAACGCGACGACCGGCAGCGGGCCCTCCTGGACCGTGTAGCCGGGGCCGACCAGCACCTCGCCGTCGAGCCCGTCACGGCTCGCGGCCAGCGCCAGCGGGCCGACCTCCGCCTCTATCTTGGACAGCGCCAGACCCGCCAGCTGCCGGTCCAGGGTCACCGACGTCAGCAGTCTGTGCTCGCCCGCGTGATAAACCTGCGCGCCCTGCCCGCACACCGCGAGTCCCTGGTAGCCCAGGTCGTCCAGGATGTGCCGGGTCCAGGGCACCGCCCGGCCGGTCACGACGATGTGCGCCGCGCCCGCCTCCGTGGCGGCGGTGAGCGCGGCACGGGTGCGCTCCGAGACGGTCTCGTCGGAGCGCAGCAGCGTCCCGTCCAGATCGGTCGCGATCAGCTTGTACGGGAACGGACTCCGCTGGGTGGTGCTCACTTGGCGATGGGCTCCAGGACCTCGCGTCCGCCCAGGTACGGGCGGAGCACGGCCGGGACCCGCACGGAGCCGTCGGCCTGCTGGTGGTTCTCCAGGATCGCCACGATCGTGCGCGGCACCGCGCAGAGCGTGCCGTTCAGCGTCGCCAGCGGGGTGACCTTGCTCTTGCCGTCGGCGGTGTCGCGCATGCGCACCGACAGGCGGCGGGCCTGGAAGCTGTCGCAGTTGGAGGCCGAGGTCAGCTCGCGGTACTTGCCCTGCGTCGGGATCCACGCCTCGCAGTCGTACTTGCGCGAGGCCGAGGCGCCCAGGTCGCCGGTGGCCACGTCGATCACCTGGAAGGGCAGCTCAAGACCGGTCAGCCACTGCTTCTCCCAGTCCAGGAGGCGCTTGTGCTCGGCCTCGGCGTCGTCCGGGTGGACGTACGAGAACATCTCGACCTTGTCGAACTGGTGGACCCGGAAGATGCCCCGGGTGTCCTTCCCGTACGTACCGGCCTCGCGGCGGAAGCACGGGGAGAAGCCCGCGTAGCGCAGCGGCAGCTTCTCCGCGTCCAGGATCTCGTCCATGTGGTACGCCGCGAGCGGGACCTCGGAGGTGCCGACCAGGTAGAAGTCGTCCTTCTCCAGGTGGTACACGTTCTCGGCGGCCTGGCCGAGGAAGCCGGTGCCCTCCATGGCGCGCGGGCGGACCAGCGCGGGGGTGAGCATCGGGATGAAGCCGGCCTCGGTGGCCTGCGCGATCGCCGCGTTGACCAGGGCGAGCTCCAGGAGCGCGCCGACGCCGGTCAGGTAGTAGAAGCGCGAGCCGGAGACCTTGGCGCCGCGCTCGACGTCGATGGCGCCCAGCGCCTCGCCGAGCTCCAGGTGGTCCCTGGGCTCGAAGCCCTCGGCCGCGAAGTCGCGGATGGTGCCGTGCGTCTCCAGGACGACGAAGTCCTCCTCGCCGCCGACCGGCACGTCCTCGTGGACGATGTTGCCGAGCTGGAGCAGGAGCTGCTTGGCCGCCTCGTCCGCCTCGTTCTGCTCGGCCTCGGCGCTCTTCACGTCGGCCTTGAGCTGCTCGGCCTTCTTCAGGAGCTCGGCGCGCTCCTCGGGCGAGGCCTTGGGGATGAGCTTGCCGAGCGACTTCTGCTCGGAGCGCAGCTCGTCGAAGCGGACGCCGGACGACCTGCGCCGCTCATCGGCGGAGAGCAGGGCGTCGACGAGGCCGACGTCCTCTCCACGGGCGCGCTGGGAGGCGCGAACACGGTCGGGGTCCTCACGGAGCAGGCGAAGGTCAATCACCCCTCCAGGCTACCGGTGCGGATCCCTGGCACCCCACCGGATATCCCCGCCACGCCTGTTCCGCGTGTCGGTTTGCCCGAATTGACCGTATTGAGAAATGTGGTGGAGAAATTCCAGGACGGACATCGGGGTGGGCGTCAATAAAGGCCGTGCTTTTTCCTTAAAAGGGGTGTTTTCCGGACTTTCGTTGACCGGAATCCCTTGTGGCTCAAGGGACTTGTCCACAGAGGTGTGCGGGTCGGGAAAGTTATCCACAGGGTGTGGGGAGTGCCTGTGGACCACCCGGAAGATCCATGCCATAGCCGGGTGCGCGGCCGAGGATTCCCCGTTCGAAGCTCTTCCACGCACTCATTCGGGTGGGAATTGCTCGCTCTAAAGAGTTGATCGAGGGAATTGGGCTGACATCGCCCCTCCCGGTCTTCTGTGGACGGATGCGTCGTCACTAGAGGTATTTGTCGACTCTGTCCGGTTGCGTTGTCGACTTACCCACAGGTCGAGAAGCGCGCCTGTGGATAACTTTGTGGACAACGAAAATCAGCAGGTAGGACCAGCCAGGTTTGAGCTCAGGCCCGGCCGTCCTGGCTGCGTGCCAGCCACTCCGCCGCCGCGACGAACTCGGTGTCCGAGGTCCCGGGGCGCAGCTCCCGTACGTCCGCAGGCGTCACGCCCGCGCGCGGATACGAACCGAGGAAGCGCACCTTCGGGCAGATCCGCTTCAGGCCCATCAGCGCCTCGCCGACGCGCCGGTCCGAGATGTGGCCCTCGGCGTCCACCGCGAAGCAGTAGTTGCCGATGCCCGCTCCGGTCGGCCGCGACTGGATGAGCATCAGGTTGACCCCGCGTACGGCGAACTCCTGGAGCAGTTCGAGCAGCGCGCCCGGGTGGTCGTCGCCCAGCCAGATCACCACGGACGTCTTGTCCGCCCCGGTCGGCGCGGCGGGCCGGGCCGGGCGGCCCACCAGCACGAACCGCGTCTCCGCGTTCTCCGCGTCGTGGATCTCGGTGACCAGCGCTTCGAGGCCGTACGTCGCCGCCGCGAACTCGCCCGCGAACGCCGCGTCGAAGCGGCCCTCCTGGACCAGGCGTGCGCCGTCCGCGTTGGACGCGGCCGACTCCCACAGCGCTTCGGGCAGATGCGTGCGCAGCCAGTTGCGCACCTGCGGCTGGGCCACCGGGTGCCCGGTCACCGTCTTGATGTCCGACAGCTTGGTCCCGGGCCGCACCAGGAGCGCGAACGCGATCGGCAGCAGCACCTCGCGGTAGATCATCAGCGGCTCGCCGCCGGCCAGCTCGTCCAGGGTCGCGGTGACCCCGCCCTCCACCGAGTTCTCGATGGGCACGAGCGCGGCCGCCGCGTCCCCGTTGCGTACCGCGTCCAGGGCGGCGGGAACGGACACCATCGGGACCAGCTCGCGGGTCGCTGCCTCGGGGAGCGTACGCAGGGCGGCCTCGGTGAAGGTGCCTTCGGGACCCAGATAGGTGTATCGCGTGGCGGACATACTCGTCACCCTAATGCGCCGCCGTCACGCACGAAGGCCGTTGCTGCGGCTCATGACTCCAGCAGCAGCTGGCCCACGTACTCCCCGGCGCGCGGCCCGCCCGGCACCGCGAACAGGCCGCTCGACTCGTGCCGGATGAACGCCGACAGCGCGTCCCCCCGGTCGAGCTTGCGCTGGACGGGCACGAAGCCGCGCAGCGGATCGGCCTGCCAGGCGACGAAGAGCAGGCCCGCGTCCGGCGCCCCGTCCTCGGCGAATCCGTCGTGGTACGAGAAGGCGCGCCGCAGCATCGCCGCACCGCCGTTCTGCTCGGGCGCCGAGATACGCGCGTGCGCGTTGTCGGGGATGACCACCTTGCCGTCCGGGCCGAACTTGTCGAGCTGCATCGGGGTCGTCTCCGTACCCCCCGAAAGGGGTGCGCCGTTCGCCTTCCTGCGGCCGATCACCTGCTCCTGCTGGGTGAGCGAGACCTTCTCCCAGTCGTCCAGCAGCATCCGGATCCGGCGCACGACCGCGTACGAGCCGTTCGCCATCCACGCCGGCTTGCCGGTGTCGGGGACGAAGATCCGCTTGTCGAAGTCGCGGTCGGAGGACTTCGGGTTGCCGGTGCCGTCGATCTGGCCCATCAGATTGCGGGCCGTCATCGGCTTCTTGGTGGCGCCCGGCGTGCGGTTGAAGCCGTTCATCTGCCAGCGCACCCGGGCGGCGGAGCCCGCGTCCTTCTGGACCGCGCGCAGCGCGTGGAAGGCGACCAGGGCGTCGTCCGCGCCGATCTGCACCCACAGATCGCCGTTGGAGCGCTTGGGGTCGAGCCCGTCGGAGGAGAAGTCCGGCAGCGGGTCCAGCTCCGCCGGGCGCTGCGCCACCAGGCCCGTACGGTCGAAGAAGGTGCGCCCGAAGCCGAAGGTGACGGTCAGCGAGGAGGGGCCCGCGTCCAGCGCGACTCCGGTGTCGTTGCCCGCCGGCTCGCCCGCCATCAGCGCCTTCGCGGTCGCCGACCAGCGCCGCAGCAGCGCCGCCGCCTCCTTGCGCCCGGCGCCCGGCGCCAGGTCGAAGGCGATCAGATGGCCGCAGGCCTGAAGCGGAGTGGAGATCCCCGCCTGATGTTTCACGTGAAACGGGACCTCGGTGGAGCCGACGGAGCTCAGTTCGTCGGTATCCGAGGGGGACTCGACGGCGGCGTGGACGAGCGCGCCGCCCGTCGCGCCCAGCGCGACACCGGCCGCGCCCGCCGCGCCGACCGTGCCGAGGAGCCGCCGCCGGGAGATGTCCAGGGTCTCGGGGGCTTCGGGAGTGGAGCTGGTGGTCTTGCTCATGTCGTCCGTACTCAGCCGATCTTGATCTTCTTGTCGACGGTGGTCTGGTCGATGTCGGAGGTCCGCACGGTCACGGAGACCTGCCAGTCGCCTGCCATCGGGAGCTGGACGCCGCTCGCGCTCCAGTGTCCCTTGGTGATGCGCTCGGGCGTGACGGGCAGCGGTCCGACCGCCTTGGCGGGCAGCGTGAAGGACACCTTCACCTCGGGCGCGTCCAGCGGCTTGGCCTCGGCGTCGTCCGTCCAGACGTGCATGTCGTTGGCGCCGGTGCGGCCCGGGTCGAGGGTGAGGCGGACCGTGCCCTTGCCGTTCTTGCCACCGGTGTCGAAGGGGATGCGGATGCTGATCGGCCGGTCCGGCACGGCCACCTGCGTGGTCGCCTGAGCGGCGGCCGCCGCCTCCTGCGTACGCCCCGGCTCGGTCGACGACAGGATCGTCGCCACGGCGAGCACCGCCACCGCGACCCCGGCCTCGGTGAGCACCGAGCGCCGCAGCCCGGAGCGCTCCGGGTCGGCGTTACGGATGCGCTTCTCGCGGGCGACCGTCATCGCGGCCTGCTGCCGGGCCAGTTGACGGGCGCGCTTGGGGTCGGCGGAGTCGTCCGGCACGGTGACCGGCTCGGGCTCCTCCTCCAGCTCCGGCTCGGCCGCGAGCTCCTCGACGACCGAGGCCGCCTCGGCCTCCGGGGCGGCGTGCTCCGAGAGCCGGCCGGTCCAGCGGCGCGAGATGTAGGCGGCCGAGAGCAGCACCGCGATCAGGCCGAGCTTGACGAGCAGCAGCTGCCCGTAGCCGGTGCCGGTGAGCGCGGACCAGGAGCCGAGCTGGCGCCAGGCCTGGTAGACGCCGGTCGACACCAGGACGACCACGCACCAGAACGCGATCCGTGAGAACCGCCGCACCGCCGTCCGTTCGACGGCGGGGGTGAGATGGAGCGCCATGAGCAGCGTCGCGAGGCCGCCCAGCCAGGTCGCCATGGACAGCAGGTGCACCACCGCGACGGGCATCGCGAGCGCGGTCTGGATACCGGTCGAGGCGTGCTCGGCGAGCGCCCAGGTCGCGGCGATTCCGGCCGCCACCACGAATCCGCCGATGGCGAGCCCGTACGTGAGGTCCTTCTTCTCCTCGTCCTCGCGCTTGGCGTACGCGCCGAACAGGACCGAGATGAACAGGGCGGCGGCGCTGAGCAGCAGCAGCCGGGAGCTCAGCGCGGCACCCGACTTGGTCTGCAGGACCGCCTTGAGGCCGTCCAGGTCGAAGGCGTCGGAGAGCTGGCCCGAGGTGGTGTAGGGGGTGCGCAGGAGCAGCAGCGCGATGGTGGCCGCGGTCATCGCCAGCCAGCCGCCGACGACGAGGCGCTGCACCGGACGCACGGTGGCGCCGCGCTGCCAGCAGCCCAGGATGAAGACGCCGCCGCCGGTGAACAGGATGAAACCGGCGTACGAGGCGTAGCGCATGGTGTCGTACAGGGTCCCGACGAGACCGCCGCCGACGTCCGGCGACGACAGCGAGACGGTGGTCTTGGAGGGGGCGCCGATGGAGAAGGTGAAGGCGCCCGCGACCGGGTGGCTGTCCGCCGAGACGGCCTGCCAGGCCACGGTGTAGGTGCCCTTGGGCAGCCCGTCGCGCAGGCCGACGCCGTACTTGACGACGGAGCCGGCGCACAGGTTGAGCAGTTCGCCGGTGTCGGCGCGCTTGCCGGTCGGGTCCAGGACGCGGATGGACTTGTTGTCCATCGCGACCTGCTCGGAGAAGGTGAGGTCGACGTCCTTGGGGGCGGTGGCGACCACCGCCCCGTCCTTCGGGTTGGTCGCGGTGACCGCGGCGTGCGCCGAGGCGGGGGCCGCGGTCGCGAACAGCGCGCCGAACAGGGCGGCCGCGATCAGCAGCAGCCGGGTCGGCGCGGTTCCGAAGCGTGGGGCGGTGGCCGTCATCGTCTGTCAGTCCCTCATCCCTCAGTGGTGCTTCGGGTTGTAGGTGGTTTCCTTCACCGGGAGCTCGACCTTGACCGGGTCGGCCTTCTCGAAGTGCAGCTCGATGGAGACCTTCTCGCCCTGCTTCGGCTTCTTCTTCAGAGCCATGAACATGATGTGGCTGCCACCGCGTTCGAGGTTCAGCTGGCCGTTGGCGGGGATGTCGAAGGACTTCACCTCCTGCATCTTCTGGTTCTTGGTCTCGTGGATCGTGACGTCGTCGGAGATGTCACTGGTGACCTTGGTGAGCTTGTCGGCGGTCTTGCTGTCGTTCTTCACGACCAGGAAGCCACCGGCCATGTCGGCGCTCACCGGCTCCGGCATGAAGGCCTGGCTGACCTTCAGGCTCGGCTTGCTGTCGGAGCTGTCGGACGAGCAGCCCGTCAGCGCGAGCCCGACGGTCAGGGCTATCGCGGCGACGAGGGTGGTGCGGCGGTTCACGGGTTTTCTCCAGTAATGATCTTCGGAAGGTCTTTGGTGTAGTCCTCGGCGGTGGCGGTGTCGCCGTACAGGACGTATCCCTGGTCGGTCTTGGGCGAGAAGGCGATGACCTGGGCGCCGTGCATCGACACGACCTTGCCGTCCTTCTTCGTCGCCGGGTCGATCCCGATGCCGATCGAGCGGGCCCCGGCCTGGATGGTCGGGAAGTCGCCGGTCAGACCGATGAACGACGGGTCCTGCGCCTTGAGCCACTTGCCGAGCGAATCGGGGGTGTCCCGCTCGGGGTCGGTGGTGACGAAGACGACCTGGAGCTTGTCCTGGTCGGCCTTGGGCAGCCGCTTCTTGGCGATGGCGATGTTGCTCATCGTGAGCGGGCACACGTCGGGGCAGTTGGTGTAGCCGAAGTAGATGAGGGTCGGCTTGCCCTTGGTCCGCTCACGGAAGTCGAACTTCTTGCCCTGGGTGTCGGTCAGGACGAAGTCCGGCTTGGTGAACGGCCGGTCGAGCACGGTGCCGGCCTTGTTGCTGTCGGCGTCGGTGGAGACGTCGGCGACAGGGCTCTTGGCCTTGTCGTCGCCTCCGCCGCACGCGGTCAGGGTGAGCGCCGCCGCCACCGCGAATGCGATGGCAGCCGGCGCGTACTTGGTGCGCATGGGGGAATTTTTCCGTTCGAGGACGGGTCTTGGGCGGGATTACGCGGCCCGGCGGCGTCCCGCGAGGACACCGAAGGCCACACCGGCGACACCCACGACGATGCCCACGATGCCGAGCACCCGGGCCGTGTTGTCGCTGCTCTTGGAGTCGGACGAGGCCTCGGTCTTCTTGTCGTGACCGGCCATGTCGTCCGTCTTCTTGTCGTCGGACGCGCTGGCCGCGCCGCCGTGGTGGTCGCCGGTCGCGGCGGAGAGCGCGAGCACCGGGGCCGGGTTCTGCGGCTCCTCGGCGCCCGGCTTCTGCTCCTCGATCCAGCGGACGGTCTCACCGTTGCTGTACGTCTGGACGGCCTTGAAGACCAGCTGGTCGGTGTCGGTGGGCAGCGCGCCGATGGAGAGCGGGAACTTCTGGAAGTAGCCGGACTCGATCTTGCCGCCGCTCCAGGTCACCTTGGTGACGGCCTCGTTGATCTGCTTGCCGTGCATGGTCAGCGGCTTGTCGAGCTTGGACTTGGTGACCTCGACGGTCCAGCCGGGCAGCGCCTCGGGCTGCACGGAGGCCAGCGGGTGGTCGGCCGGGAAGTTGACCTCCAGCTTCACGGTCTGGGCGCCCTCGCGCTCGTTGGGGACCTTGAAGTTGACGACGGCGTAGCCGCCCTTCGCGGCCGCGCCCTCGGGCTGGACGCTGACGTGCGCGAAGGCCGGGCCCGCGAGGACCAGGACGGACGAGGCGGCGACGGCACCGGCGACGGCGAGACGACGGGAAACGTTCATGTCGGAAGACACTCCAGTGAGCAGGAAGGTGTGTGGGGACGGCCCACGCGCGCGATGCGCTGGGCTCCACGGCACCACTCCTGCGACAGGTGTCGTCGGATGTACGGGACGTGAGTCGTCCGGTCGTACGGGAGTGGGCCGCGTCAGGCTGCGAGGGCGAACGCCGAGGGCGGCCCGCGCCTGATCACCGAGTGCTGGAGTGCGTCCCCGGCCGACGGCAGGGGGACGGCGAGCTGCGCCAGCGGTACGCGCGGGCCGTGCCCGGGAGCGCCGGGCAGACCGGCGCGCAGCGCCCGTACGAGCGCGAGAGCGGCGCGCAGGGAACGTACGCACGCCCCGTGTGCGGCGGCGGTGGCCGCTTCGGCGGAGAGCCGCGCCAGGCGGAAGAGCGCGGCCTCGCCGCGCCGCATCAGCCAGCCCGTGAGCAGCGCGGCCAGCAGGTGGCCGAGCAGCATGGGCAGCGACGGCAGCAGTCCGGCGACGACGGTGTGGGCCGAGGCCTGGCCGGTCATCCCCGGCATGGAGGCCATGCCCGCCATCGACTCGTGCGCGGGCGCGGCGGCACCGGGCGGCGGGCGCAGACCCGCGTCGGTGACGATCCGCCGGGCGTCCGACGCCGTCAGCTGGGCGGCGGCCGTGGGGCCGCAGACGAGCTTGGCGGCGAGCCTCAGCAGCGACATGTCGCCGGTGGACCCGTCGCCGGAGACGGCCGCGGTGTGCTGGCCGATGCCGAAGAGGCTGTGCAGGCCGAGCTGTCCGGCGGCCAGCGCGCCCGCGATGGACGCGAGCGAGCGCTCCCGCCCGGCGAGCGGCGCGGCGACCGCGAACACCCCGAGGAACCCGGCGAGCAGCGTCCACCACGGGACGGTCGCGCAGGCGGCCAGGACGTGCCCGAGCGCGGACAGCACGACGCAGACCGCGGCGAACAGCGCGGCCCTCAGCAGCCGGAGACCGGCGCCTGCGTGTGTGTGTCGGGCGTGTCGGGCAGACATGGCGGGGCCATCATCGCACTGGGCTTACCGCCTCCATACGGCAGGTCCACAAGGTTCCGTATTCCTGTGATGATCACATCCGTGCCGAGTGTCCCGGTCTCGGCGGGCGCCCGACGGCGCCCTGGTGGGGCGGCCGCTACTGCCCCTCACCCGGCGCCCATACACCGGCGCATTGGGTGTTCGCATCCGCCGAATGAGCGCTATCACGTCAAGTTCGCGCTTACGACCCACGGGTTGCGGCAATACGTAGGGGTATGTCGAGCCGCAGCCAGGAGGCTGGAGCATGAGCATCTGGTGGTCACTCCATTTGCGGCGCGAGGCCGCGAGCGTTCCGCTCGCACGTCGCCTTCTGCTCGGCACCATGGAGACCGCTGGGGTCGATCCGGACATCTCCTACGACCTGTCGGTCGCACTCGGTGAAGCGTGCGCCAACGCGGTCGAGCACGGCGGGGACGACGGATCCGGCACCTCGGCGGCCTACCGGGTGACCGCGTATCTGGACGGCGAGAAATGCCGTATCGAGGTCGCAGACTCGGGGCCGGGCTTTCCCGTACGACGAGGCCGTCGCACCGCAGCGCGGATGAACAGCACATTGGGCAGCAGCATGGCCGAGAACGGCAGAGGGCTCTGTCTGATCGAACAGCTCGCCGACCACGTCCACTTCGGCAACCGCCCGGGCAGAGGCGCGGTGGTGAGCTTCGACAAGATCCTGAAATGGCGGGAAGGGGCGCTGCTCAAGGTGTCCTGAGCGGCGCCCCTTCCGGCGGGACCAACTAGGTGATCAGGCTGGTCAGCCCTGCTTGACCTGGGCCATCCACGCCTCGATCTCGTCGGCCTGACGCGGCAGGGAGGCCGACAGGTTCTCGTTGCCGTCCTCGGTGACGAGGATGTCGTCCTCGATCCGGACGCCGATGCCCCGGTACTCCTCGGGCACGGTCAGGTCGTCGGCCTGGAAGTACAGACCGGGCTCGACGGTCAGGCACATGCCCGGCTCCAGGTCGCCCGCGACGTACGTCTCGGTGCGCGCGGCGGCGCAGTCGTGGACGTCCATGCCGAGCATGTGGCCGGTGCCGTGCAGGGTCCAGCGGCGCTGCAGGCCGAGCTCCAGGACCTTCTCGACGTCCAGGTCACCGCACAGGCCCCACTCGACGAGCTTCTCGGCGAGCACGCGCTGGGCGGCGTCGTGGAAGGCGCGGTAGGGGGCGCCCGGCTTGACCGCCGCGATGCCCGCCTCCTGGGCCTCGTACACCGCGTCGTAGATCTTGCGCTGGAGCGGTGAGAACGTGCCGTTGATCGGCAGCGTGCGGGTCACGTCGGCGGTGTACAGCTCGGTGGTCTCGACGCCGGCGTCGAGCAGCAGCAGCTCGCCGGAGCGCACGGCGCCGTCGTTGCGCACCCAGTGCAGGGTGGTGGCGTGCGGGCCGGCGGCGCAGATCGAGCCGTAGCCGATGTCGTTGCCCTCGACGCGGGCGCGCAGGAAGAACGTTCCTTCGATGTAGCGCTCGCTGGTCGCCTCGGCCCGGTCCAGGACCTTGACGACGTCCTCGAAGCCGCGCGCGGTCGAGTCGCACGCCTTGCGCAGCTCGGCGATCTCGAACGCGTCCTTCACCAGGCGCGCCTCGGAGAGGAAGACCCGCAGCTCCTCGTCGCGCTCGGCGGTGACCTTGTCGGTCAGCGCCGCCTCGATCGACGCGTCGTGGCCGCGCACGGCGCGCACCGGGCCGGTGGCCTCGGTGAGCGCGGGGGCCAGCTCGCGGACGTCCTTCGCGGGCAGCCCGAGCAGCTGCTCGGCCTCGGCCAGGGAGTGGCGCCGGCCCACCCACAGCTCGCCGGTGCCCGACAGCCAGAACTCACCGTTCTCGCGGTTGGAGCGCGGCAGCAGGTAAATGGTCGCCTCGTGGCTGCTCGTCCCATCCGGGGAGGTCTTGGGCTCCAGGACGAGCACGCCGTCCTCGGACTGGTCGCCGGTCAGGTACGCGTACTCGGTCGAGGCGCGGAAGTGGTACTCGGTGTCGTTCGAGCGGGTCTTCAGGTTGCCCGCGGGGATCACCAGGCGCTCGCCGGGGAAGCGCGCGGAGAGCGCGGCACGCCGGTCGGCGGTGTGGGCGGCCTGGGCGATCGGCGCGAGCCCGCGCAGCTCGGTGTCGGCCCAGCCGGACTTCATGTTCTCGGCCAGCTCGTCGGACACGCCCGGGTACAGGCCGTTCTTGCGCTGCTGGATCGGCTGCTCTTCCGACTCTTCCGGGGTCTCCGGCGTGAGCTGCTCGGCCACGGGTCTGCCTCCACTTAGTACGACATTGGACCTCCGTCCATCGTACGGGCGGGCCGAAAGCCGTCCAGGGCCCTAGGGCCCGTTACACCGTGTACGCGCGCGTTACTCGAATCGCGCCGCGAGGAGGACCACGTCGTGGTCGCCGTCGGCCGTGTCCAGGCCGTCCGGGAGCACGGTTCGCAGTACGTGGTCGGCGATCGCGCCCGGGTCCTCGCGGGCCGCTTTCGGGACGCTCGCGGCGGCCGCGTGAAGGCGGGCGAAGGCGCGGTCCATCGGTTCGCCGGTGCGGTGGAGCAGCCCGTCGGTGTACAGCAGCACCGTTTCTCCGGACGCGGGCTGGAGCTCCACGCTGGGCGCCTCCCAGCACGCCAGCATTCCCAGGGGCGCGGAGAGCGAGGTCTCCACGTACTCGGTGCGGCGCTCGCCGACGATCAGCGGTGGCGCGTGCCCGGCCCCGGCCAGCACGATCTTGCCGCGCGCGGGCTCGCAGTAGGCGAAGAGCGCGGTCGCCGAGCGGGCCGGTTCGGTCAGCCGCAGCAGCAGTTCGAGGTCGGAGAGGACGGCGACCGGGTCCTCGCCCTCCATCACCGCGTACGCCCGCAGGCTTGCCCGCAGCCGGCCCATCGCGGCGACGGCGCTCGGCCCGGACCCGGTGACGGACCCGACCGCGAGGCCGAGCGCGCCCTCGGGCAGCGGCAGCGCGTCGTACCAGTCGCCGCCGCCGCGCGGCCCGGTGCGATGGCGCGCGGCCAGCTGTACGCGGGCCACGCGCGGGAGCCGGCTCGGCAGCAGTTCCTCGGCGACGGTCGCGAGCCGCGTCCGCGCGCGCTCCAGCTCGACAAGGCGGGCCAGATGCTCGGAGGCCTGGCGCAGATAGAGACCGACGAGGTGGCGGCGGCGCTCGTCGGGCTCGGCGGGCTCGTCGTAGAGCCAGACCGCCGCGCCGAGGCGGCCCGCCGTGTCGGTGGCGAGCGGCAGCGCGTAGCTGGCGGCGTAGCCGAGCCGGGCGGCGACCTCGCGATGGCGCGGATCGAGCCCGTCCGCTTCCACGTCGCCGACCAGGTCGCAGCCGCCGTCGGCGTCCGGGAGTCCGTCGAGGATCCTGCCGTACGGGGTGGCGCTGCGCGGGACGGTCTCGATGTGGCCGAGGTCGGCGTGGGCGAGGCCGAGGCCGGTGGTGACGGCGGGGCCGAGCCCGTCGGCGGGTTCGAGTGCGACCAGGCCGCGGCGGGCGCCGACCAGCGCGGCACCGGCCCGCAGCAACTCGTCCAGGGCCTCGTCGAGAACGTTGGTGCGGGAGAGGCGTTCGGTGAGTTCGTGCAGCGTGGTGAGGTCGGAGACCCAGGCGGCGAGCCGGTCCTGGATCACCGCGCCGGGGGCGGCGGGGGCGACGGAGGCGGATGAGGGCAGAGGCGCGGCAGTGTGCGCGGGGGGCGGAACGGCTGGATCGATTCCAGCCACTTTCGGCAGGTGCGGGGCGCTCATGGCAGCCGGCTTTCCGACCGGCTGATTTCGCTCAATAGCATCGCAAACCCCCATGTCAATCTGCGCCGCCATCAATGCATCCAGATGTACACGCACAAGTGAGGGGATGTCCAGCATTGTCATAGCGGGATTGTTGGTGTCCATGGGGTGTTCAACTTGGCGGAAAATTGCCCCCTATGGCCCATCTCTGGGGTCGACTGAGGGCGTTCAAGAGCGCGTCATATCGAGCGTGCGGGGTACGTACTCGGTGATGGCCAGGGGCAGTTGACGGTGTCCCGGAACCCGGCGGCGGGCCAGGGCGTCTCAACAGTCGACGGTCGCGCCCCATCCCCGAGTGGCGGGGTTTTTGCACAAGGGCCGGCAAGCGCCAGGCGCACGCCACCCCTCGCCATGCGTTTAATGGTCACAGCCCACGCTCGATCCTGACGGGTTACCCGTACCGCAGGCTCGCAGAGCTCATAGAGCATGTACGCGCAGTGAAGTGATGCACACATGGTGTGATGTGGACCTCGGCGTTCAACGGAAAGGAACGAGCGCTCATGCGCGAGATCCTCGGAAGGCGACGCAGGCTCCGGTTCCGGCGCAGTGAAAGGGCTGCTCAGCTTGGCGCCGCGCTGACCTGCGCGACCGAGTGGAAATGGCCCGTACTCCCAGGTGTGGGACTGAAAGCGGCCGGTGGCCGCGGTGACCGGGGCCGTGGCTGTGCCTGTCCCGACCCCGAGTGCGCCGTTCCGGGGGCGCACCCCTTCGACCCGGGACTGCTCGCGGCGTCGACGGATGAGCGCCTGGTGCGCTGGTGGTGGACCAACCGCCCCGGCGCGCCCGTACTCCTCGCGACCGGCGGCAGGGCGCCGTGCGCGCTGAGCCTCCCAGCCGTCGCCGGGGCGCGGGCGCTGGTCGCGCTCGACGAGATGCGCGTCCGGCTCGGCCCGGTGGTGGCGACCCCCACCCGGTGGTCGCTGCTGGTGGCTCCGTACTCGATGGAACGTCTGGGTGACCTCCTCTACTCCAAGGACTGGGTGCCGAGTTCGCTCCGCTTTCACGGAGAGGGCGGATATCTGGTGCTGCCCCCGTCCGAGACGGGCAAGGGGCAGGTGCGCTGGGAACGGGCTCCTCAGCCGGGCGCCCGGCCTCGTACGAACGGGACGAACCCCCGGCCCGGAACCGCCGCGCCCTGGCTGCCGGACGTGGAGGCGGTGGTGGACGCGCTGGTCGCGGCCTCGACCAGCGCGCCGGACGGTGGGTCACGGCTCGCGTACTGAGCCTGCTGATGGACCGGTCGTGGACCGGTCGGTATTCGGCGAGCGGGGAGGCGGAGGCCCTGCTCGCGTACTGAGTTCAGCGAATGGGGCGGGCGCCGGGTTCCCGAGGGAGCCCGGTGTCACTCGTTCGGGTGTGAGAGCGCCCGACTTGCAGGGGAAATGGGCGCGCGGAGAACCGGGCGCCCGGTTCCCGTCGATATCTTCGGCCGACCGCAGGAATTCCACGTGAGGGGCCGGCAGCCATGAACCTCCGCATGATCGGTATCGGCGCCGTGGTGGTGTGTTCGGTGCTGCTGCCACTGGTGGCCTCGGCCGGTCCCGCCGACGGGCCCGAGCCCGAGCCCGCGCGGTCCAAGGGGCCCGGTGACCCGGAAGCCGCACCCGGTGGCGCCGGAGCCGTGCGAAATGGCGGGGCCGTTCGGGGTGACGCGAAGCCGTCGCCACGCGCGCGTGGGGGTGGCCTGGCGGGGGCGGCTCTGCGCGAGGGCGGGCGTGACGCCGGGTCGGCCGTGCGTGAGGCCGCCGCGCGGTGCGGGCCCGAACTCGTCTCGCCCGAGGGCGTCGAGGCGCAGACCTGTGTGCTCACCGAGGGCCGGGACGCCTGGGCGCGCACGTACTACCGCAACGCCACGGGCGGGCGGTTGCGCTCGGTGCTCACCCTGATGGGGCCGCGCGGCCACACCGTACAGACGAACTGTGCCGTGTCGGCGGGGGACCAGCCGGGGACATGCGAGACGCCGAGGGAACCGGCGCGGGGAAAACCTGGCGCGTACTCGGCGGTCGCGGAGTTCGCCGAAGAGGGCGACGACGCGCCTCTGCTGCTGAGGTCCGGCTCCAATGCACCCGACGGGGCGGCCAACTCTGCGGCGGCCTCGGCTCGTTGAGCGGGCGGCCCGCACGTGGACGCGGCGGGGAACCGGCAGAAGAAATGGAAGGGCCCGATCGCTGGCGACGGGGGATGCACCAGCGACCGGGCTCTTAGAACGGTAACAAGAGATCTGCCATTCGCAAATTCGATCTCGGTAATTCGGACACCGATTTATCTGCGACTACCGGGAGTTGTGACGCGGGTCACCCATCCCGTGACAGGACTGGTCACTCTCAGCTGAGGGTCACCTGGCGGTTGGTGAGACCGCCGCGCGCCCTGCGCTCCTCCGGCGTGAGCGGCGCGTCGACCGCCAGCGCACCCGCCAGACGCTCCGCGAACGCGGCGGCCGGCTTCTCGCAGTCCTCGGCGGTCATCGCGCTCGGCAGGTCCCAGACGGGCACGGTCAGGCCGTGCGCCCGGAAGGAGCCGACGAGGCGGGTGCCCTCGCCGAGCGAGGAGGTGCCCGCCGCGTGCAGCCGGGCGAGCGCGTCCAGAAGCCGCTCCTCGGGGTGCGGCATGACCCACCGGAGGTGGTTCTTGTCGGGCGTCTCGCACCAGTAGGACGAGTCGACCGACGTGAGTCGTACGGTCGGGATCGCGGCCGCGTTGGCGCGCTCCAGGGACGCGGTCACCTCGGGGGTGGCGTTCTCGGAGTCCGGCACCCAGAACTCGAAGCCGCTGTGCACGGCGGGTTCGAACGGGGCGGACGCGTCCAGCAGGTCCTGGAGGCGGGGGCCCTGCGGGTCGACGCGCTGGGCGGCCACCGGCGTACCCGGCTCCGCCGCCAACGCGCGCGTGAGCGTGTCCGCGAGGTCGCGGCTGATGTCGCCGGACGGCGTGTCGTTCTGCAGTCCGAGCAGCACCGAGCCGTCGTCGCGGCGCAGCGCGGGCCACGCCATCGGCAGGACGGTCGCGAGCGCCACGGACGGCACGCCCTCGGGCAGCCCGTCCTTCAGGGTCAGCTCGACGGTCGCGGCCGGGACGAGCTCGCGCAGCGCGACCCAGTCGCACTCGCCCGCCAGGCCCTCGAACGGGCGCTGGACCAGCTCGGTCACGGCGTGCGCGGCCTCGCGGCCGTGGCAGGCCTTGTAGCGGCGGCCGGAGCCGCAGGGGCAGGGCTCCCGGGCGCCGACGACCGGAATCTCACCATCGATGAGCTGGGCCCGCCCCGGAGGGGCTGACTGACGCTGAGCGGCCTTGGTCTGGGGGCGCTTCTTGGCCATGGTGTGGCTCTCTCCCGACTGCGGTGGTGCGGTGTCGCTGTGTCGGGCGCGAGCCTAGCCGTACGGGATGGCCCACGGCGTACGGCACAGTCGGAGACGGGTGGCGCGGGGCTCGGTCGCGGGCGCCCCCGTTGCGCGGTGCGGGGCCCGGTCGCCGTCGCGTACCCCGGCGCGCGGCTCAGTCGCGGTCGTCGAACACGTCCGCGAAGTCGAAGCCGAGTGGTGCCACGCGCGCGACGAGGCCGTCCGCGGTCGGCGCGTGTCCGTTGTCGCGGCCGTGGCCGTGTCCCGGCCCGGCGGTGATGATCACCCAGACCGTGACCTCTCCGGACGCGCTGTCCCGTACGCCCCAGTCCTGGGCGAGCGCGCTGATGATGTTGAGACCCCGGCCGCCACGTGCGGTCACCGAAGGCGTGGCCGGAATGGGTCGGGTCGGGCCCCCGCCGTCCGTCACCTCGACGGTGAGGCGACCCGCCTTGTCGATACGCCAGGCCGCCCGCACGTCGCCGTCGCCGACGTCGGCTCGGCCCAGTGGCCTGCCGTGCCGGCAGGCGTTGCTGAGCAGTTCGGACAGGACCAGTACGGCATCGTCCACGACGGGCTCCGACACGCCGCTGCCGAGCAGTTGCTCACGCATCCGGTGTCTCGCCTTGCCCACGCCCGCAGGGCCGTGGGGCACGGCCATGCTCGACGACGTGGGCACCTCCTGTGCCACCACCAACGCCACCCCCGAGACCTCCTTCACCCCACGCCACGGTGTGGATGCCCCAATGGACTGGACCGGAAACCGGCCAACCGGCGTCTGGTGACGCACTCGTAACGATCGAATACGGACCGAACGCGCCGGTGCACTCCCTGTCACCAGTATTACTGGTGACGCGGGTGAGGAAGCGGGCAGCTACAGGGGCGCTTTCAGAGGCGTCCGAGCTGCTGGAGCACCTGCTTCGGGCGGTTGGTGATGATCGCCTCCACCCCCAGGCGTACGCACAGCTCGACGTCCTCCGGCTCGTTCACCGTCCAGACGTGCACCTTGTGGCCCGCCGCGTGCAGCCGTGCGATGTAGCCGGGGTGATTGCGCACGATCCGCATCCCCGGACCCGCGATCCCGGCGCCCGCGGGCAGCCGTCCGTCGCGCAGCCGGGGCGAGAGGAACTGCATCAGGTAGACGGTCGGAATGTCCGGCGCGGCCGCCGCGACCCGGTGCAACGATCGCGCCGAGAAGCTCATGATGCGTACGGGCGAGCTCTCCCCGGCGGGCGGCGGATCGGTGAGGCCGAACCGCTTCAGCAGATGCAGCAGCCGCTCCTCGACCTGCCCGGCCCAGCGGGTGGGGTGCTTGGTCTCGATGGCCAGCTCGATGCGGCGGCCCGCGTCGGCGGCGAGTTCGAGGAGCCGCTCCAGGGTGAGGACCGAGGTGAAGGACGGGTCGCCCCAGTCCGGGCTCTCCTCGCTGTCCTTCCAGGAGCCGAAGTCCAGGGCCGAGAGTTCGGAGAGCTCCAGGGCGGAGACGGCGCCGCGGCCGTTGGAGGTGCGGTTGACGCGCCGGTCGTGGACGCAGACCAGATGGCCGTCGGCGGTGAGCCGGACGTCGCATTCGAGGGCGTCGGCGCCGTCCTCGATGGCCTTCATGTACGCGGCCAGGGTGTGCTCGGGCGCGTCCTCGGACGCGCCCCGGTGGGCCACCACCTGGATGGAGGCCCGGTGGGAGGAATGCCTGTCGTGCTGCCGTGCTTGGGTCACCGCGTCATCGTGCCACTGCGCGGGTGCGTACGGGCGACTGGTGACGTGGGCACGGACACGGCGCAGGGCATGGATACACAGGTCCTGCTTACAGTGGCCCGACAGGTTGTGGGAAAAGCTGAGCCCTGACATGTGCACATGTCCGCACAGTCGAACTACGCGATTGTCGGACCCCTGGCGCACCATGGTCGGTGGCGCCGTCCCCACGCCGCGATGTAGCGACCGTACCGAGCGACGCAGCGACCGTACGAGCAACGGAGCGACCGTACCGATCGTGCCGACCCCGAGACCGAGTGGAACCGAGGAGAGAGAGCTGTGAGCACCGAGAACGAGGGCACCGCGGTCCCGGCCGTCCCGCCTGCCCCGTCGTCAGCACCGCCCGCGCCTCCCGTCCCCGCCGTGACGTCCGAGGAGTCGGTACGGGCCGAGGGCCGGCCCGCTGCTCAGCCTGCCGCCCAGGCCGGGAGCGAGGCCGAGACCGCGGTCCAGGCCGCGGTGGGCCCGGAGCAGACCGCGGTGCAGCCCGCGCAGGAGGCGCCGCCGGAGACGGCCGCCACGCACGCGATGTCGGAGACGACCGCCACGCACGCGCAGGAGCCCGTCACCGCGCAGCTGCCCGGACCGGTGCCCGGCGCCGAAGGACATGACGGGGCGCACGCCCAGGCGGCCGGTGGCTGGCCGCCGCCCCCGCCCGCGCTGCCCGCGTACGGCGGCGGGACCGGTGGCGGTCAGGGCGGCGGGCCCGTCTGGGGCGCTCCCCTGCCCGAGCCGCAGGCGCCGCGCAGGCGTGGCGGCGGTCTGGTCGCGGCCGTCCTGGTGGCCGCGCTGGTCGCGGGCGGCGTCGGCGGGGCCATCGGCTACTGGGCGGCGGACCGCGAGGACAGCTCGTCGGGCTCGACCACCGTCTCGGCCTCCGACACCCCGAAGGACTTCAAGCGCGACCCGGGCACGGTCGCGGCGGTCGCCGCCAAGTCGCTGCCGAGCGTCGTGACGATCGAGGCACAGGGCGGCGACGGCGAGGGCGGCACCGGCACCGGCTTCGTCTACGACAAGCAGGGCCACATCCTCACCAACAACCACGTGGTGGCGTCCGCCGCGAGCAGCGGCAAGCTGACGGCGACGTTCTCCAACGGCAAGAAGTACGACGCCGAGGTGGTCGGCCGGGCGCAGGGCTACGACGTGGCCGTCATCAAGCTCAAGAACGCCCCGGCCAACCTGGTGCCGCTCTCCCTGGGCAACTCCGACCAGGTCGCCGTCGGCGACTCCGCGATCGCGATCGGCGCACCGTTCGGCCTCTCCAACACGGTCACCACAGGCATCATCAGCGCCAAGAACCGCCCGGTGTCCTCCAGTGACGGCGGCAACTCGAAGTCGTCGTACATGAGCGCCCTGCAGACCGACGCCTCCATCAACCCGGGCAACTCGGGCGGTCCGCTGCTCGACTCGCGCGGTGCGGTCATCGGCATCAACTCGGCGATCCAGTCGGCCGGCAGCGGCGGCTTCGGCCAGTCGCAGGCGGGCTCGATCGGCCTCGGCTTCGCGATCCCGGTCAACGAGGCGAAGAACGTCGCCGAGCAGCTGATCAAGACCGGTCAGCCGGTCTACCCGGTGATCGGCGCGACGGTCGCCATGGACGAGAAGGGCCAGGGCGCCAAGATCTCCCCGCAGGCGGCCGGCGGCTCGGCGGCGGTCGTGGCGGGCGGCCCGGCCGACAAGGCGGGCCTCAAGCCCGGTGACGTCATCACCAAGTTCGGCGACACGGTGATCGACGGCGGTCCGACCCTGATCAGCGAGATCTGGACGCACAAGCCCGGCGACCAGGTGCAGCTGACGTACCAGAGGGACGGCAAGGAGACGACGGTCACGGTCACGCTGGGGGAGCGCAAGGGCGACAGCTGACGGCGGCAACTGGCGGCGTCAACTGACGTCGGCGAGCCGATGGGCGCGGTGCGCCGATAAGCCGGAGGGCTCCACGAACCGCTCATCGTGGAGCCCTTTCGGCTTTCGACGGCCTCTACGTAGAGGCCTGTCGAGCTCTACGTAGAGGCCGACAGAGGTACTACGCGCGCGTGGCCGGTGCCAGCCGCTATGCGCGCGTGGCCGGTGCCGGAAGCAGGTTGTCCACCGGGGACCAGTCGGCGAGGCTGCCGGGCACCTGGGTCGGGGTGAGCCCGGTCATGGCCTTGAACACATGGTTGTAGTGGGCCTGGTCGTGGAACCCGGCGAGGTGCGCGACCTCTGCCAGCGGCCGCCCGGCCTCCCGTAGCCGCATCGCCCGGCCGAAGCGCAGGATGCGGGCGATGACAGCCGGGGGGCGCCCGACCTGTTCCTGGAAGCGGCGCTCCAGATGCCGGATGCTCCAGTGCGTACGGGCGGACAGCTCGGCCACCCGTACCCGCCCGTGGGTACGGTTCAACTCCCGCCAGGCCCACTCGACTTCGGGAGCGACGGCCGGGCCGCGTTCGAGCAGCGGCAGCAGGACCCGGTCCAGCGTCCGGAACCGCTCGCCCCAGTCGGCCTCCTCCTCCAACTGCTCGGGGAGATACCGAAGTACGCGCGGCAGCAGATGGACCGGATCGAGATGGGGCAGATCCCATTCGCACATGGGCACGCCGAAGAGCCGGTACGCGCCCATGGGCGTCATCCGCACCACGACACCCCGGACCCCGCCCTCGTGGTGGCCGATCATCGCGTTCATGACCGGCAGGGCCGCCCGGGACAGCGCGCTGACGGAGTCGGCCGGATCCACCATGCTGTCCGTCCGCACGATGCCGCCGCCGAGGCCGAGGCTGATGGTGGCGAGGGTGTCCGGCAGGACCATCCGCCGCTGCGGGGAGTCCCGGTCGTAGGCGTACCCGGCGTACGAGCGGACGGTGTCCCGCAGGCCGGGAGCGGCGAGTACGCGGGTGAGCACCGGCCGGCCGTGCGCGGAGTCCTGTGGCATGGACACGCTCGTACCCCCTGTCCGAGACAGGGAGATGCTGCACCGGCGCGCGCACGGCGACAATGCGGCGGCGGGTCAAATCTGGGTCGTGCTGCGGCGGGAGCGCGACGCGGGAGCCGGACGCCGGCCGTCCGAATCAGGTCGCATTCGAACAATCCGGGCGGTGCGGCGCGGGACGACGCTGGTGCTTCCACCTTGGCCGGTGCGGTGCGAGCACCCGAAGCGAGCACCGCACCGGCCCCCTAGTTCCACGGACGGCGCCGCCGGAGCCAACTCCTGGGCGTACGGCCCCACGCAGAGCGGCGGCTACTGCGGCTGGTACTGGGACGGCCGGGCACGAGTCTGATCGTGGGCGTGTACTCCACCGCGACCGGCTACGGGAACTGGGGCCCGTTGAACTGGCCCCTCCCCGCCGCCGCCCCGCCCTCCGCTAGTCTGTAGTCGCTCCGCCGCCGGTCGGCCCGGAGCGAGGGTGGGTTGCCCGAGCGGCCTAAGGGAACGGTCTTGAAAACCGTCGTGGCAGCGATGTCACCGTGGGTTCAAATCCCACACCCACCGCAGCAGATCAGCGTGTGTGCTGGTCAGAAGGGGTGTCCCGTTTCCGGGGCGCCCCTTTCGCATGGCGCCTGTCTCACTTTGATCCGCCTCTGTTGCGCTTTGGATCATGGTGTGTGGACCCGGTGTGGACCGATTCGGGTGCCCATTGGGGTAATGGCGGAAGACGCGTCGTTGTCGAGCCGCTGATGAAGCGAAGGTCCCTAGCTCTGTCCACGCACCCAGTGCGGATGCAGCTCAGTGACCCGGTCAAACGCTCTGCGGACGCGGTCGGGATCCGAGTCGGGTTCGATCAGTGAAGCAAGCAGTTCCTTGCGTGCCAATGAGGCGACCCGCACCTTGCGTGCGTTCATGAGAGCGAAGTCCTTAAGGCTCATTCCTGCCTCGTAAGCCCCCTTGATGGCGACCTTCACGGACTCGAAGAGGTAGTCCTCACCGCCGCAGAGCTCCAGCTGACCGCGTCGATCGAGCTCGGCGGCGACCTGGGGAACGCCCACGGGCTTTCCTGCCTTGTGTAGGTCGGTGATCGCATCCCAGATCAGCCTGTTCGGGTTGACCTCAATCCCTGCCCGGAAGGTAGGGGGCACCCTGCCAGGAGTGGGTGTGCGTGCTGTCGCTGCGCTATCAGTACATGGCGACACATTGGCGCCCTCGGCGTGTGCTCTGTCCCACAGGCGTTTGAAGCGGTTGATCTCGACTTCAGCAACGAGGCGCGGACGGGCCTGGAGGGCCAACTGCTCGACAACCACATCGACCACGCCCCACGAAGGCAGGAAGGGCTTCGTGAAGGCGTGATGGATCTTGGTGTGACTCACTATCTTGCCCACGGCTAGATAGAGCTTGCGAGCCGAGGGATATCCCGCCTTGCGGTGCAGGTCATGGAGCTCGCGGTTGAAGGTTCGGAGAGGTCCTTCAGGTAGATCCGGCATCAGCCACTGTGCCACCCGCTACCCCCTAGCCGTCCTGCCTGGTGTCATCCATGGTGTCACCTAGCGTCATGGCCTGTCAGGGACTGTAAGGGATCGCAGAGCGATTGTCAGAAGGCGTCAACTCGGCCAGAGACCCACTGAGTCTGGATCTAAGTCACCTACATGGAAGGCGAAATGGACCAGATCAGCACACGCACTCTTCTGCTCATGCTTGTCGGGACCATCACGGTCTACTTGGTGCTGCACAACCCAGCTTTGGGCGCGGCACTTGGAGTGGCTGTTGTGGTCGTCGCCCTGCTCCACGATCTACTGGGAAAGTAGGTCTGGGGCCAATCGTGAACCGCGAAGGCGCCGCCGTGCCTGATGTGGGCAAGGCGGCGCCATGGTCGCTGTGGTGGCAGGGCTTGCCTACGTCTCGTCAGCAGCTTCAAGAGCTCGGCCGATCTGATCGTTCGACTGCTGCTGATTGCGATGAATGGCTTTGGCATAGAAGCGGAAGAGGACCGCGATGCTGTGGCCCGCTCGCCGGGCGACTTCCGCAGGGGAGACGCCGGACTCAAGCCAGAGGGAGACGCCAGCGTGCCGCAGGGAGTACGGCACGTCGGCCAAGGGGGACTCGGCTTCGGACTCGGTGAGCGCTGCGAGTCGGGCTGCCTTCCACACCTCCCCGTACTCCTTGGACAGCAGGTGGCCGCCCTGGACCGCGCGGAACAGTCGTCCGTCCTCGGCGGCCCCGAACTCTTTGATGTGCTCGCGAATCATGCCGACCAGGACGGGCGGGATCGGTACGGAGCGCGTTGCCTTCCGGGCCCGCTTCTTGAGGCCGCGCGTGTCGAAGGACTCGCCGGTGTCCGTCCAGGCTGAGCCGACGCGCGGCGTGCTGGTAGACAGCACCACTTCCCCCAGCCCTCTTCGGGAAGGGTGAAGTCCTCCTCACGGAGGCTGGTCGCCTCACCAGGGCGATTGGCCGCGTAGTAGAGGCAGCCGAAGAACGCTCTGAGATGCCGACCACGGGCACCTTGACTGGCCGTAGCGTCGATCAGCTTCCGTGCGAGCTTGGGGCCAGGGACGTACCGGAAGTCGATTTCGTCGTCAGTCTCCGGGGCCGTCCAGTCCACCTTGGAGAGGGGGAACGTCGCCAGGACCTCACGCTCTACGGCGTACCGCAGACAGTTGCTGAACACGGTCAGCTTGCGTTTCACCGTGTTGTCAGCGGCCGGTTTGCCGTCGAGCTTCAACGTGAGCGCGTCGAGCGCCGAACGGGTCACGGCAGGGGTGTTCAGGTTGGTGATGTCCATGGACTTCCGCCCGATCCAGGCGAGGGCCGCCGCGATGTCCTCAGGAGGAGTCGCCACGTCCAGGCGCCGACGCCATGCCCCTTCGTCGTCCAGGACGAAGCGGAAGGCCCAGGAATACAGCGCCGCCCGGAGCACCTTCGGGGCCGGGGCACCCCGGCTGTCCTTGACGAGCCGGGGCGTCACTGTCGAGAGGGCGTCAGCGATGCTCGCGCGGTGCTTGGCCGAGGCGCCAGGCCACTTCATCTCGGTGTATGCCAAGGTGTGCGCGAACCAACTGGGCGACTTGAGCGCCTGCGTCTCGGATGCGGGAAGACCGGTCTCCGTATCGAACTGCTCACGGTTGCGCAGCGCGGTGAGGAGTTCGGACCGGCGGCCGTCCGCCTGTGCCTTGATCTTGAAGCTCTTGGAGAATGGCCGGATGCCGACGCGCCAGCGGAGTTGGTAGGGCGTGGCCTTGTCGCGCTTGCGGATGCTCCAGATCTTCACGTCGTATGTCAGCATGCGGGCACCTCACAGGTTGCCCACCAGGCGTCCAGGTCCGAACGGCGCACGCGTATCTGCCCGTTGGGCATTTTGAGGCACTGGGGGGCCTTGCCACGGGCGCGCATCCGGTAGAACGCGGCCCTGGACATGCCGATCTCGTCGAGGGCTTCGGCCAGGGTGAGCTTGTGGTCACTCCTGGAGGATGTGGTAGTCACTGCCAGTCCTCCCCTTCGGTCTTGATCCGTTCGGCGTGGTCGAGGGCAAGCGCGATTTCGTGGCGTGTCTGGGCGGCGAGAAACTGTTCGCCGGGGCGGTAGCCGGTGCCCATGTAGGTCCAGTGGGAGACGACGAAGGTGGTTTCCTCATTGGGGGTGGGGTGTCCGGCGCGGGCGCGGTCGGCCTGAGCGATGCGCCAGGCGCGGCGGATGTCGCGGAGGGCACCGAGGGTGGTGGAGTAGGCCCGGGACTTGGTGGAGAAGTGCCCCCGGAAGCCGAGCATGTGGGCCCACTTCCAGAGCTTGAGGTGGGCGAACTCGGGCAAGTGGCCGAGGTTCCAGGCGGTGCGGATCATCTGCCGTACGTGGTGCTTGACGGCCAGGTTCTTGATGGGTTCGGCCTGTCCGGTCCCCTCGCAGTACTCGCACACGTCCCAGAAGCCGTCAGGAGCCTTGACGTGGCCGCGCCCGTTGCAGAGGCGGCACATCAGGGTGCGGTCTACGGTGCCGGTGCCTTCCGCGCTCTTGGTCGCGTACTTGGCGACGTAGGCGGCCACCTTGTGGTCAGTGAGTTCGCCGTCGCCCAGGGCCTTGATCTCGCGTACGTCGATCCGGTTACCCCAGCGGATGATGCGATCTCCGGTGGCGTCGGAGGCGAGGGTGAACCAGGCCCGGCGGGCCGCGTGGGGAACCGCAGATTTGAACGCGTCCACGGTGGCCCAGGGGGGCGGGGCGGTGGTGTGTCCGTCGGGGCCGTCGAAACGGACGACGGCGTGGAAGTGGACCAGGCCGCGCTTCTGGTACTCGGCGACCTTGGCGAAGGAGAGCCGTACGGCGGCGTTGAACGCCTTCTGCGTCATGCGGAAGTGGGCGGCGAGTTCACGGCGGAGGTAGGTGGTGAAGCGGCCCCAGAGGTCCCCTGCGTGGGCGTTCCACAGCACTGCGCCCGCGTAGTCGTAGGAGGCCGGGCGCAGAGGGGTGCCGAGTTCGGGCGCGTCCTCCTGGTGGCGGGTGCCGCAGGCGCAGCGGCGCGGGGTGCCGGTGGTGGTGCGGCGATTGTGGACCGGGCCAAAGGAGGCGGCGGTGAGGGTGACGAAGACGCGCGGGTGGGAGCGAATCGTTTCTTCGACGTTCTTTCCGCCGCACAGTCCTGCACGGATGAGGTGGAACGTGTCGGCCGCGTACAGGCGCGAGCAGGCCGGGCAGCGCGAGGAGCGGCGGTTGCCGCAGGCGGTGAGCAGGCGGCCGGTGGGTTCCTGGCTGGAGGAGTAGAACCGCACCCGTTCCTTGGTGTCGGCATGCTGGTGCTCAGTGAAGCCGGTGAGGTTGACCGGACTGGCGCAGCCCCCCAGATTGCGGATCTGCTCGGTAACGGCGTCGAAGGTGTCGGTACTGGCCAGCTCGATGAGGTCCCGCACGGCGAGGCTGGACACGTGCGGCAGGCGCAGGGCGCGGGGGCGGGCGGCGGGGGCCATGAGACGGGTACTCCTTTCGCTGGGGTGGACCCCGAGCAGCAGCCAGCCCGGCTTTCGGGCGTGTTGGGGCTGCTCGGGGCATGACGGACTAGGCCCAGGGACGGGCGCGGGGTGAGGCGCCGGAATGCCGGCGGGAGGGTCAGGCCGTCAGGGCCGCGTGTGCGGCGGTGGCCAGAGGGAGCGGGACACCGAGCCGGGCTTTGAGCTGAACGGCCGTGATGGGCTCGCCGTGCTCTTCCTGGTGGGACTCCGCGATGGAGCGGGCTGTGTCCAGCAGGGGCGCCGGGACCTTGGGCGCCGGAGCCACGACCCGAGCCGGGGCCGGGGGCAGTGGTGCCACCGGGCGGGGGGTCTCCACGGCCGGAGTCTCCGGGGTGGCGATCGTTTCCGAGGTTGGGACGGATGCCGTGTCGACAGGAAGAATCGTTTCTGCGACATCGGGTTCCGCGACGGGCGCCGGGGCCGGTTCCGGGGTGTCGGGCACTGCCGAGGCCGGGGTGGGGTGGGTGGTGGCGTGGAAGTGGCGCAGGAGGGCCGGGCCGACACTGCCCCAGCCGAGCAGGAGCAGAGGGGCGACCGTATCCACGGCGGCGCGTCCGTAGTGCCGGGCAACGAGGGGTTCGGCGATGTTCAGTGCGAGGGTGAGCAGCCCGGACAGGTGCATCAGACGGGTTGCCGCCTTGAGTTCCGTGGCCGGGACGCCGCGCAGGGACAGGTAGCGCAGGGCGACCAGGAGGCCGACCACGGACAGGTCCACCATCGGGGCGATGAGCGGCGCGACCGAGCCGGGGACGCCGAGGCGCAGGGCCAGGGCCCAGACGTTGCCGAAGGAGAAGACGAACGCCAGAACAGCGATGACGCCCATGACCACGGTCACCGTGCGCTGTGTGATCCGGTCCTCAGACATAAGGGGTTCACCTCCCTTCGAGGTGTCGAAGTCGATTGGCAGGGACGGGAGTTAGGCCGCTTCCGGAAAGTCGAGGTCGGTGGTGTCGTCCCAGTTGTCCCAGCCGCGCGAGGCAGCCAGCTGCTTGAGGAGGGCGGACGGGTCGCGGGTCAAGTGCGCGGTTTCGGCGCCGATGCGGGCGGCGTCGGCGTCGCAGACTTCCGGGGTGCGGATGCGGGTGAAGCCGACGCGGCCGGGGCTCGACATCGAGGCGACGCCGACATAGGCCGGGTCCTGAAGGTTGATGGGGTTGGCGTCCGGCCAGTTGCGGACGTCGTCGCCGAGTGCGGCCACCGCGGCTTCTGCCGTCTTCTGTGCGAAGGACAGGCCCACCGGGCACACGTCGCGGATGAACGTGGGGATCGCGTCGCCCGTGGACTTCTGCGTGGCCAGGAGGACGAAGATGCCGACGCTGCGGCCCATCTTCACGAGCGCTTCCACGAGCCGGGCGTTCTCCGCTGCCAGCGCGGCGAGCCTTTTCGTCTTCGCGTCCGAGCCCTTGTGGTCGCGGAAGTAGGTGTGGGCTTCATCGATGACCAGCACGACCAGCGGCCACGCTTCGGACGGGCCGACGTGCCACATGTTCTTGACGCCGAGGAGATCCTTAATTGCCGCTGAGCGATCACGGCGGAGCTGTACGAGCCGCTTGAACAGGGCATTGGCTTCGGCCAGGTCGTCACCGACGAACGCGAAGAACCGGCCTGCCAGGTCGGCGTAGTCGCCCTCATGGGCCTTGGAGACTTTGCCGTCGGCCATGGCGATCTGCACCAGCGGGGAGGGGGCGCGGTCGCAGATGAAGCACACGATGCAGGAGGTCTTGCCGTAGCCGGGAAGTCCGGCCACGGTCGCCCCCGGCACATCGCGCAGCGACACGCTCACGGGCATGGCGTACTCGTCCACGCCCAGGTCCCACACCGTGATGTCGCACGGAGGCTTGCCCGTGGGGACGTGCGTGGTGGGGGTGATCAGCGGGTCGACCCGCACGCCCCGGATGATGACCGAGCCCGGCTTGTCCGGCAGGACCGACACCCGGGTACAGCGCCAGGCGTCCGCGAGGAACGGGGCCGCTTTCTGGAACTGTTCCAAGCCCACCTTGGGCAGGCAGTTGGCATGCGCGATAACGCCGAACCGGTCCGGCTTCACCTTCAGACGCGGGGTCAGAACCCGGGGCTTGATCTCCTTATTGCCGTCCGTGTTCATCACCGAGGCAAGCGCGGTCGGCATCTTGTCCGTGACCGACAGCCCGGCCATCTGCGCGAGCCGCTTCCAGCCCCAACTGATCCGTACGGCCTGACGGATGCTGCGGCGCTCCATCTTGTCGGCCCGCACGTAGCGCACCGACCAGACCACCGCCCATACGGCGAAGGCCAGCAGGCCCACGATCACCGCGATACGGGCATAGCCCATCGCTTCGTTTACTGCGTTCACCAGCAGATTCCTTCGATTGTTCAGGCTTGGTGTCCCGCCCGGAACGGCGGGGAGAGGGGCCGGAGCCGGGCGGGGAAGCGGGGAACGCCGCCCCGCCCAGGGCCACCGGTCACGGGAACCTGCTAGGCGGCGTTGTCCGTGGCGGTCGCCGCCATCGCGGGCATGGCGACCAGTTCCAGGCCAGCGGCCCGGTAGGCGACACCTTCGGAGAGGTTGCCGTTGAAGATCCGCGCCCACGGCGTGGCGAACAGCTCGACCGGCCGCACGAACGTGCCGGGCTTGAGACCGTCCGGCAGACCGTTCTTCGCCACGGTGATCTTCATTGCCTCCGCGCGGTCGTCCTCCATCAGGAAGAGCGTCACGGTGTAGAGCGGCTGACCGCTCTCACGGTCGGTCGCGATGATCCCGTTCTCCACGTCGGTGTACTTCGGCACCGACAGCGTGCCGCACATGAAGTTGGTCGAGTCGAGCAGTCCCACACGAATACGCGTCATGGCCATGGCTGTTGAGCCCCTTCGATCAGGTTCGGCCGCTTGTTCGGCCGTGGAACAACCAAACCACAACAACCACTACAAGCGCAACACTCGCTACAAGCGCACGCATGGCGCGAGCCCGGACGTTGGGCGTTCGTGTATCGCTCGTAGCGCTGCGCGCCGTATCCTGCGGGCATGACACTGCCCCTCCAGGACGACGACCGGCCCCCCTACGTGCAGGTGGCCGATGCCTTGCGCCGGGAGATCAACGGCGGGGTTCTGCGCCCCGGAGACAAGCTCCCCACGGCGCGCGAGCTGCAAGAGCGCTTCGGCGTCGCCAGCTCCACCGTCCAGAACGCGCTACGGCTGCTCAAGAAGCAGAACCTCATCTACTCGGTGCAGAGCCGGGGCAGCTTCGTGCGCACCGACCCCGGGACCGAGCGGGAGCAAGTATCGGCGGAGGGGACCGACGAGCCGTTCGATCCCACTCCCGGCAAACTCCACAGCGACGAATTCAACGTTCTTTCCGTCGGAATCGTGGGACTCACCCACACGCTTTCTGAGCTGCAAAAGAAAATCGTCGCGATGGAAGACGAGATCACTCGGCTCCGCAACGAGCTTCAGGAACGCGGATAGCGGCAAGCGCCGATCCCATCTTCGCCACAGACTCAGCAAGCTGCGCGACGGCGACGCAGAAGTCCGCCAACTGCTCTTCCAGGTAAGCCGATTCCGTCTCGGTCAGCATGTCCCCGCCCTTGCTGTAACTCGTACCGTTCATCACTGCCGCACCCACTCAACCCCGCACATGACCCCTGCGGGGCTTGCCCGGGGCTTGCCCATCTCCCAACAGGCCTTGCCCATTTCAGCGGGCAAGCCGGACAGCAGCCGGGCAAGCCGCCCCGCACCGCCTGAGCAGCGCCGCACCGTGGACCCTGCCGCACCTTCGGAGACAAGTCGAACCAGGAATGGGCGAACTCCCGCCCCACGGGAAGGTCGTTCCCGGTTTCCCGTCCTGCGGTGAAATGAGCCGCTCACTCGTCCCGTCCCGCGCACAGCACACCCCCGCTCAAGCCCCCAGCCCAGTCGCCTGACCCGGCACGCTCAAGGGCCCGGCGAACCGCCGACATAAGGAATCGGCACTTCGCCGCTACAAACCGGTCCTCGCGCACCATCCGGCCCACCTCCACTCGTTCACCCACGGGACTCCCCCAAGGGTCCGGAGAATCCCCGGTTTTGCTAACCGGGACTTCCGTGGTACACACCCGGCTCCCATCCCGCCGGATGCCTATAGAGGTCGAAATCCCGGACCCCGTGTGACATCCCGCAGGCAGAAATCTCAGTTCGGGTCTTGCACCGCATGCCCCGTCCCCCTTCCGGCCGGGCCTTCCCCCGCCACTCACCTGCTACTGGTGTGCGAAGACCCCACGGGTGTGACACTTCGCCCCTCGAAGTGGCTTGAGTCACAGCGCATTGCAGGCGCCACCTCCTTTCCGCCCCTAGTTAACCGATGCACGTTTTCCCACTTTTGCAGCTTTTGGATTCGCCGCAAACGCATTGAAGGCGCACTAAAAGGGACCCCTCCCTGTGGATAACGCTTCCGCGTTTCGCCTGGTCAGTGACGTATAGGCATCCTGGGGCGGATGTCCTGTGGACAGATTTCTGCAATCCCGAGCACAGAGCATGACGAACGCTGGCGAAACGGGGCCAACAGGCAAGGTTGTGCAGTGCAGGAGCCGAAAGTTGTTGGTTGCGCCGCGCGCAGAGACGAGACCGGACTCACCACCGGAGCAGGCAAGCGGCAAGGCCGAAGCAGCGCGGCGAGCAGGGCTGTTCAGAGTTTCTTTACTGGATCAAGGGCGGCCCGCTGACGCGGCCCGCGCGGCGCGGCGGCCGTGCCGCCGCTCTGCTCCATGTCTCCGCCACCGCCGCGCGACGGCCCCACCGCTCGCGCCGCAATTGCCGAAGTAGCGGGCCATCCAGCCCCGCAACGAACCCCACCAGCAGGCGACCATGCGCACGGCCAGGAGCACGACGCCACCAAGCCGCGCCTGCCGGCCGAATCCGCGATCGACCTGAGTCGTCGGCCGTGGCCCAGTGGCTGGGGCGGGGGGCCGGAGCGCCTTTACCCACCTGTTCGGGCCGGGGCCCGCGTCGGGCAAGGCCAGGGGGCCACTCGTTCAAATTCCGGGCAGGGGCAAAGCCTGCCCGAGTTGCCGGGCCAGCGTACGGCCCCCTGACCATGCCCGACCCCAACCCGAACAGGACACCGGCCAAAGGCACTCCGGCCCCCCGCGTGACCACCTGCACCACCCACACCGCCCCTGACAGAACCAGCACGTCCGCCCTCTCGTTCCTCAACTACGCCGCATATAGGCGACGTTGGGGGCGGTCGAGCGTGAGCACGACGACGACCCCGGTACCATCGGGCACCAGGGTCCTGAACAGGGACTCTCCGACCGGACCACCCTGTGTGCTGCCAGGCCAAGGGGTGGTCCGGTCTTCAGTTGTCGGGGGCCGGGATCACCGACCGGGCGGGTTCAGCCTGTTGAGGGCACCGGCTGGTCCGGCGAGTCGAGCCACGGCGTGTGCTGTCCGTGAGGAGCCACGGTCAGGCCGAAGCGATCCGGACCGGGGCTGCCGACCTGCCGCCACCACGCATACGCCGCCTCCACCTCGGCCCACAGCCGCCGGGGCCCGTACTCCCACACGGTGAAGCGCTCATCGGTCCGGCCGTCCCAGTCGACCGCTGCCCACGACGTCGCGTCGGTGGCGGCGAGCCAGAGGCGGGAGGCCACGCCGTCCACGCCGGGATTGTCGTGCCAGGTGTGCCACACGGTGCGGGTCTGGAGCCCAACGGCGAACTGGGCGGCCCAGTCGTCCCCCGTCACCGCCCAGGGCGACAGGAGCGTGACGGACTGGGCGGGTACATGCTCGTCCCGCACCACGTCGCGGTAGATCCGCAGGTCGGTGCGCTGGTTGCGCATGAGCATGAACGACGCGTGGGGTGAGAACCAGCCGGACGCCACCCCCGTGCCGTCGACCGTCAGGCGCAGCAGCCCGTAGCAGAGCCACGGCGTTTCCCAGGGAGTGAGGATCACCCCGGCCGGGGCCGTCTGCTCCAGCCAGGCGCGGGGCACCTGCCGTACCGAGCAGGTGGCGATGATCCGGTCGTACGGCACCCCAGCGGGGAAGCCAGCGGCACCATCCCCACTGATCACCCTCGGCTCCAGCCCCGCGTGCTTCAGGGCAAGCGCGGCATGGATCGCCAAGGACGGGTCCACCTCGATCGTGGTCACGTTCTCCGCGCCCAGCCGGTGAGCGAGCAGCCCCGCGTTCCAGCCGGTCCCCGTGCCGATCTCCAGCACTCGGTGTCCGGCGTGGACGCGGAGCAGGTCCAGCATGCGGAAGACGATCGACGGGGCCGAGGCGGATGAGGACGGCCAACGCTCGCCGTCGCCTGGGTCTTTGCCGTCGTTGATCTGCGTCACCAGGGGGGCATCCGCGTACACCGTGGACAGCCACGTCTGCGGGGCTGTGCCACGGGCGTAGGTCGTCAGGTCGTCGCCCAGCCAGACCGTCTCGGGCAGGAACGCATGCCGGGGCACGGCCCAAAACGCGCGCTCCCACTCCGGCGCGAGCGGCGAGCCCAGTTCGTCGTTGAGCGTGCCGAGCAGACCGCGCATGGCGATCTGCTCAGCCGCTCCGGTGCGGTGGTTCGTCATCACGGTTCGCGCTCTACTTCCCGTGCTTCGGCGGCTGCTTGGGCTGCGGGGTGTCGGGCGACGGCTTGGAAGTCCCCGGGTCCTTGCCGCCCGCGTGCTTCCCGTCGCCACCGCCGCCGCCCTTGCCGGTTCCCCATCCCATGACTGCTCCCTTGTGTTGTGGCTGTCAACGAAGGTGGTGCAACCCGCCCCCCGGGTTCCCCGCCACGACCCACTTGCGGTCGGGAGACCGGGGGCGGGAGATCATCGAGAAGTGGCCGCCACGGCCAGGACCAGGCCGACACCGGCCGCGATCACCAGGACGAACAGCGGCCCGGCAAACCGGCCCACCAAGCGCCATAAGCGCCTCACGCCCGGCCCTCCCTCACCAGCACGGGCTTCAAAGACCAGACCCCCACCGTGCGCCGCCGGACACAGCGGGCACACTCGCACGCCGGGTAGCGCGTCGGCTCGGCCACGATGTACACCGGGTCGCCCTCACGGACAGCGGACGCCTGCCCCCACGTCCGCCCCGAGTCATGCGACACACGAATCGTCATCAACGGGCGCCGCTCCGCGCCTAGGTCGCCGGTTCTCATACTGCGTCCCCTCGACATGCGCTTGGCTTCGCTCGATTGCTGGCGATATCAAGGGAACCGCTACGAGGGTCGGCGCTCCACGGCATCCATGCGGCAGTCTTGATGCACATCCGATGCTCAGGGTGACTGCCCGCCTACGGCGTGCGTCACGGAGGAAGGGGCCGTGCGTGGGTCTTGCAGAGCGGCGAAAGGTCCTGGGCTACAGTCAGGAAACGTTCGCCCATGCACTCGGTGTTGACCGCACAACGGTCGGCCGATGGGAGAGCGGTAAGACCGAACCTCAGCCACCGTTACGCCCAAAGATCGCTGAGGTGCTGCAAGTCGACTTTGCCGAACTAGATGCCCTGGTGGCGCAATCGCGAAGCTCAGGCCAGGAGTCTGATCCGCCGCCGCTCAGCGGCGGCTACGCCCCGAGGGACACCGAGGACATGATCCGGCGCGAATTCCTGCGTGCGATAGCCATAGTCGGAGCTCTCAGTGCTGCCCGGCCCACCGACCAGGCCGCAGCGCTCGACGACGAGGCTCGCCGAGGGAGCTCATCGGGCTTTCTACGCATGAACGACCACCTATGGCAGGTGTTCCAACTAGCACGTTCCAAGGGAGTGGTGCTCCCGGTCGTTCAGGAACAGCTGTCCGCCCTGAACCACAGGCTCCACGAGCGTCCAGACGCCGAAGTACCGATGCTGTGCAGCGCAGCAGGTGACCTCTTTCAGCTCGCGGGGGAGCTCGCCTTCGACCGCAACCGCTACACGGACGCCGCCGCTTCCTACGCCGTCGCGGCTTCAGCCAGCAAAGAGGCAGGGGCGTTTGACCTGTGGGCCTGCGCACTCGTCCGGCACGCGTACGTTGACCTGTACGACCACCGCTTCAAAGAAGCCTCCGATCTTCTCTCTGCCGCCGAGGAGATCGCCAGGCGAGGAGACAGCTCGCTGTCCACCCGGCATTGGGTCGCGTCCGTGCAGGCAGAAGCGTATGCGGGCCTAGGCAATCTGACAGCGTGTGAGCGTGCGCTGGACGCGGCGGAGGAAGTCACGGACCTAGCCGGGCCCAGCCACAACAACGGGTGGCTTCGATTCGACGGCTCACGTCTGGCCGAGGAGCGCGGGGCGCGCTACGTACGGCTTGGTCGTCTCGATCTGGCCGAGCAGACCCTCAACGCAGCCTTGAGACAAGGCGCATTGGCCCACGGTCAGTCATACCGTCGACGAGGAGTTGTCCTAGCCGACCTAGCCGCCATCGGTGCGAAGCGTCGCGATCCCGACCAAGTACTTGCCTTCGGTCGGGAGGCGCTGGACTTGGCACGGGAGTCTTCCTCCGGGTACGTCGCCCGTAGACTCCAAGCGCTACGAACTGAGCTCGGTCCCTTGGCTCGTGACAGCCGCGTAGCTGAGCTGGGGGCAGAGATCCGCGCACTGAGCAGGACGTGATGAGAGGGGTAGGCATGTCGCAGATTGAGGGCGCACGGGTGTTCCGGGAAGCGTGGATCGCCGGTGTGAAGGAGCATTTCCCTGGCGAGCCGAAGCCCAGCTACATCACCCCGTGGGAGGACACGCCCGAGTGGGAACGCCAGGCCGCCGGAGCCACGTACGAGCAGGCGCGCCAGTTCCTCAACTTGAGCGGTGGCCATGCTTCACGGCTCACACGAGAGCAGAAGGGCCGGTTCATCGCGACGTGCTGGATCGCGCAGATGTTCAAGCACTTCGAGGACCCCAAGCCCGGATACGTGGCCGACTGGTCTGAGCTGCCGGAGTGGCAGAAGGAGACGGACGCCGACATCTTCGAGGCGATCGAGAAGTCGCTGAACTGAGCTGGGACTCAGTGGACCAGGTGTGGACCACTGCCCCCTAAGCAGACACCTGCACGGGCCAAACGGCCAGGTCAGAGCCGGGATGGCGACGATAGCGCGCACCCTCTTGAAAACCGTCGTGGCAGCGATGTCACCGTGGGTTCAAATCCCACACCCACCGCGTGCGTGGCCTGCGAGGCCAGCTGAGAAGGGGTGCCCCCGATTCGGGGGCACCCCTTCTCTGTCGCCGTCCGGCAGCGGCCAGGCGGCGACTCTCTTCACGTAATCACGCGGTCTCGCGCAACCCCCGCACCATCAGACGCGGTTCATCCGGCGCCGACGCAGCAGCGTGAAGCCCGCGGCGCCGAGGGCGGTGGCGGCCGTGCCGCCCGCGTACAGGGCCGTCCTGTCGCTCGTGCCCTGCTCCTTGATCTCCGCGCCCGCCGCCACCGCGCCCTTGGGGACGATCGTGGTCTGGCCCGCGCTGTCGGCGGAGGGGGCCGAGGTGGGCGTCTTGTCCGTCGAGGACGTGGTCGACGTGGTGGACGTGGTCGGCTTCGCGGTGGTGGCGCAGCCCTTGGGCATCGTCGGGAACGAGCTCCACATGTACGGGGTGTCGCCGCCCTGCGTGCGCTGGCCGAGCTTCGGCGTCGCGGTGTCGCCGCCCGTGATCTTGAGGCCCATGCCGAGGCCGGCGTTCGGGTGGGTGCGGTCGGCGGAGGCCATCACCTTGAGGTTGGCGTCCCGTTGCTCGGCCTTCCAACCGGACGGGCCGTTGGTCAGCTTCACCGAGAAGCCCCAGCCGAAGGCGCTGCGGGCGACCTCGGTGACGGTGCAGCCGGAGCGGGTGTGGATGAACTCCGAGCGCAGCTTGCCGGTGGTGGCGCTGAGGGCCACGTGCATCCCGTGTACGTAACCGTCGACGCCCTCCTCGCCCTCGTTCTCGGTTCCGAGGATCAGGACCACGTGCCCATTGGTCACGAACTCGGCGCGGTAGTGCCCGGGCGAGAACTTGGCCACGGTGACGGTCTCGCCGTTGACCAGCTTGTACGCGGTCTCGCCGCCCAGGTCCTTGCCGCAGTCGCCCGGCATCTTGGGGAACGGGGTGTTCTTGGTCGCATGCCCGCCGCCCTTGAGCCACTGGTTGAACGTCGGCACCGCGAGGCTCGTGCCGGTGATCGCGATCCCGGCCTCCATGTCCTTCACGTGGGTCTTGTCGACCGTCGCGACGACCTTGCCCTTGCCGTCCTTCAGAGCCGCCTTCGGGCCCTGCTTGAGGCTGTTGGTCAGCGTGACGGTCATCCCCGCGTGGACGGACGGGATGGTCGTCACAGCCGTGCACTTGTCGGTGCCGGTGGCGGCGGAGGCGCCCGCCGGGGTGGCGGCGAGGGCGGCCGACGGGGTGAGGAACGTACCGGCGAGGGCGGCGGTGGCGATCGCGGCACGGACGGCGACGCGGCGGCGGGCGGTGTAGGTCGACATGAACGACTCCGTGAAGCTGGGGCGGCCATCTGGGCCGGCGATGAGTGAGGAGGTGGAGAGTCGCAATGCCGCCTCCTCTATCGGGTGGGGCCGCTGAGGCTGGGCGGTGGCTGCAGAAAGAAATCTATGCAGTGGCTGTACGCGAACCGTCTGCTCCATGTCACGGACGTGTGACAGACGATCAAGGTGAGTCAAGGCGCTGACCAGCGGCGATGGTTGCCGGGCGCGCCTGGTGACACCCCGCGTCCTCCCGTACGCAATCGTCAGCCGTATCGGTACGTGGTCGCCGCCTGTGCCGGTACATCGGCTGTGTTTTGTGTCAGTACGTCGACCGTGTCAGTACGCCGACCATGTCAGTACATCCACCGTGTCAGTACGCCGTCGTCAGCCGCGCCGCCGAGGCGATCGTTGCACGTGCCTCGCGTTCCGTGAGCCCGGTGAGGACGGCGGCCGCGGTGAGCCGGTCGGCCAGGACGTCGCCGATCCCGTGCTCGTACGCACGGCACGCGGCCCAGAACAGACGGGTGTTGCGCTGCCCTTCGTGGGCGGCGAGTACGAACTGGACGAGCCCGTTCCCCCGATCCGTGCCGTATGCGTGGGGATGGTGGGCGCGCGCCGGGGGCGTGAGCAGATCGAGGAGTGCGCGGGGGCACGGGGCCGGGGCCAGATGGGCGGTGCCGGGGGCGAGCCGGTAGACGCCATGGCTGGTCAGCGAGCCGGGACCGACCAGATAGCCGCCCGCGCCCCGCACGTCGATCCCGGGGGCGAGTCGGCTCGCCGAGTTGGGTACGACCCGGTCGGGCGGCCCCGTCAGCCAGATGTGGCGGCCCCCGCTGGGCGTGATCACGACGACGGTCTCCGGAATCGTGAACAGGTGCCGCAACGCCAGGTGTTGCAGGGCCGCCACGGACTCCGGCGGCGGGTCGGCGGCGAGCGGCGTGCCGGACGAGGACGACGGTGGTACGGGCGATGACGGCGCCGCGTCCGGCTCCCCCGAAGCCCCCGCCTTCATCGTGTCCAGATCGATCCCGATCAGATGATGCGGCGGCCGACCGCAGGCGATGCCGTACCCGGTGGCCCACGGCGCGGCCGCGAACAACGCGCGTACGGCCCTGGGGTCCGTGGTCGCGTCGTGCACCCCGTGCCCGGGCAGCCCGCACTCGCCCCGGCACAGGGCCGGCTGCGGCTCGTCCCGGTGCGGCGAGCGCAGCGCGGGCAGCTTCGAGCGGGACAGCGGAATGACGGGGAGCCCCCGCTCGGCGACGGAGAGAGCGTGCGCGAGGGCCAGCGTGGAGGCATGCCGGTCGATGGTGGCCATGCATCCATGTTCGTACGAGTGTTCGAAAAAGGGAAGTCGTGACGCGGAGGTGCGAGCGGAGCGGTGGTCGCAGGCGGGCGGCCCGATGGCCGGGGGTGTACGGGGAGGAGGCGGAAAAGATTGGCCGAAAACACGCTGAAACGTTTCTCCCCTTATGGGACTCAGGGTGCGCCCGCACGCTCCTGGGTGGGCAGGAGCCACCTGGGGTTTTGGAGACGCCCAGGGGGTTTATCGACATGTCATCACGCTTGCGAGCGAAACGTGCCGCATTGACTGGTTCGCCGGGGATTCGGTGGGCAACTCTGATCTCGCGACGTCGTCACAGCGTCCGGGGTGGTCGGCCAACTGCCTTGGAACAAGCCGTACTTCTGGTTCCTGGAGGAATAGACATGGCAAGCATCCGTACCGCCCGCGTCATCGCCGCCGTCGCCGCCCTGCCCATCGCGGTGGCGCTCTTCTCAGGGGTGGCAGCAGCGGACAACGGTTCCTTCGCGGACCATGGATCGAACGCTGCGGTGGCGACCGTCGGCGGAAGTGGCGTCGGGCACGACAACAACGGGAACTCGTCGACCAGCCAGCAGCAGGCGGTCGGCTCCGGTGCTTCGAACCAGGCGAACACCGCCCAGGTCAACGGCTCCGGCTTCACGGCGATCCGCCAGGACAATGTTTCGGTGACCTTCACGCACCTCTGGTGAGCCGGGGCCCGTCGGGGCCGGGGTCAGTGGGGTGAAATCCGCCCGGGTGGCAGCGCTACGGCGCCGCTGCCCGGGCGGTTTCGTGTGCGTGAGGGGTTTCGTGTGCGCGGGCGCCGCGTACGCGCGCGTGGCGGGAGGGCGGCTCGGGCGTACGACCCGGCGGGCGGCACGCGCGCGTAGAGGCCGGTTCGGTTGCCGAGGGCATTGACACGGACCGTAAATCTGACGGACAGTCAGAAATCTCGATCCGCCGCCTGCCCCCGCTCGACCCCGACCTCGAACCTCGGAGGGCCGTCGCCGTGCACCTCGCCCCCACCGAACGCCAACAGCGCCTGCGCGCCGAACTGCGGGCGTACTTCCGTGCATTGATGTCGGACGGATCGAGTGACAAGGCTGTCGGCGTCGATCCGGCCGACGCCGACGCCCAGCGCGCCGTCCTCCGCCGCATCGGCGCCGACGGCATGCTCGGCCTCGGCTGGCCCGTCGAGTACGGCGGCCAGGGGCGCGGCCCCGACGAGCAGTTCGTCTTCTTCGACGAGGCGTACCGCGCGGGCGCGCCCGTCTCGATGGTCACGCTGAACACGGTCGGTCCGACGTTGATGAAGTACGGGACCGAGGAGCAGAAGGCGTACTTCCTGCCCCGGATCCTCGGCGGTGAGCTCGTCTTCGCCATCGGCTACAGCGAGCCGGAGGCCGGGACCGATCTCGCCTCGCTGCGTACGAAAGCCGTGCGGGACGGTGGCGACTGGCTGATCGACGGCCAGAAGATCTTCACCTCCAACGCCCAGAACGCCGACTGGATCTGGCTCGCCTGCCGCACGGATCCGGCGGCGCCCAAGCACCGGGGCATCTCGATCGTCCTCGTACCGACGGACGCGCCCGGATTCTCGTGGACGCCGATCCACACGGTCGGCGGGCTGACCACGACGGCCACGTACTACGACGGGATCCGTGTCCCGGCCACGAACCTCATCGGCGAGGAGAACGCCGGCTGGGGGCTGATCACCAACCAGCTGAACCACGAACGGGTCGCGCTCGCCGCGATCGGCATGCAGGCCGAGGAATTCTTCGAGGCGGTGCTGACCCGGGCCCGTACACCTGATCCGGTGAATGGTCGGCGCCGGGTTGACTCGACTTGGGTGCGTTCCAGGATCGCCGAAACGCATGCCCGGCTCGCGGCGAATCGCCTGCTCAACTGGCGTTTGGTGGGGGATGTGGGAGCCGGTTCGCTGGCCCCGGGGGACGCCAGCGGGGTGAAGTTCATGGGAACGGAATCCGCGGTCGAGTCGTATCGCATGTGCCAGGAGATCGCGGGGGACGAGGCGCTGGTGCGGGGTGGTTCGCCGGGGGCGTTCGGGGACGGCGAGCTGGAGCGGATGAACAGGGCGGCACAGATCAACACGTTCGGGGGCGGGGTGAGCGAGGTGCAGCGGGAGATCGTCGCGACGATGCGGCTCGGGATGAAGAGGGGGCGGAGGTAGGTGGACGAGGGACTGGGTTCAGGGCTGAGCGGACGGCCGGGCGAGGGGCTGTACGGGCGGCTGAAGACGTACGAGGGGAAGGCGACCGGGAGCGTCGGCGTCGGCAGGGACCTCGTCAACGAGCCGATGATCAGGCACTGGTGCGAGGCGATGGGCGACACCAATCCGGCGTACCGGGGGCCGGACGCGATCGCGCCCCCGACCATGCTCCAGGCCTGGACGATGGGCGGCCTGTCCGCGCAGACGGACCGCGCGGACCGCTCGGGCGCGTTCGACGAGCTGTTCAGGCTGCTCGACGGGGCAGGGTTCACCTCGGTGGTCGCGACCGATTGCGAGCAGGAGTACGTACGTGAGCTGCGCCCGGGCGACCGGATCACCTATGACGCGGTGATCGAGACGGTCTCCGACCGCAAGACCACAAAGCTGGGGACCGGGCACTTCGTCACCACGCGGATGGACATCCACGCGAACGGAGAGCTCGCGGGCACGCATCGCTTCCGGATGCTGAAGTACACACCAGTCGAGCGGAATGCGGGGCGCGACAAAGGTGCTCGGCGTCCCAGGCCCGTCGTCAACCGCGACAACGCCGGGTTCTGGGACGGGGTCGCCGGCCACAAGCTGCTGATCCAGCAGTGCGACGGCTGCGGAGAGCTACGTTTCCCCTGGCTGCCGGGGTGCAACGCGTGCGGCGGAGCCGAGTGGCACACCGTCGAGGCGAGCGGCACCGGGACCGTCTTCTCGTACGTCGTCATGCATCACCCGCCCTTCCCCGCCTTCGGGCCGGGGCCGTACGCGGTGGGGCTGATCGAGCTGGCCGAGGGCGTGCGGATGATCAGCAACGTGGTGGGCGTGCCGTACGACAAAGTGCGGATCGGGATGCCGGTGCGGCTCGAATTCCTGCGGGTGGACGACGAGTTGGACCTTCCCGTGTTCCGGGGAGGTGACGACTGATGGACTTCACCCCCACCGAGGAGCAGTCGGCCCTCCGTGAACTGGCCGCGGAGATCTTCGGGGACCTGTCGACCCATGAACGGCTGAGTGCCGTCGGGACGCGTACGGACCCCGACCTGTGGAAGGCGCTCTGCGCTGCCGGGCTGCCTGCGGCCGTCGAGGAGACGGGCCTGCTCGGCCTTGTCCTCGCCCTGGAGGAGCAGGGCCGGACCACGGCCCAGGCACCGTTCGCGGCGAGCTGTGTGTACGGGGTGCTGGCGCTCTCGGCCCATGGCTCGGCCGAACAGCGCGACCGGCTGCTCCCCGCTCTGCGGGACGGCACGGCGATCGCGACCGGCGCGTTCCCCGAACGGGGCGGTGTACGGGCCACGGCGGACGGGCAGTTGAGCGGCGTCGTGCCGGTGGTGCCCTGGCTGCGCGACGCCACGCATGTACTGGTCCCGGACGAGGACCGGGTGCTCTGGCTGATACGACCCGGAGCACCCGGGATCGAGGTGGCGCCGGTCGAGACCACCGCGCCCTGGTCGGCCGGGCGGCTCACGCTCTCGGGGGCGCGGGGCGAACGGGTCGGCGGGCACGGGCCTGATGCCGGTGCCGATGCGTACGAGGACGTGCTGGCCACCGCCCGTACCGCGTTCGCCGGGTTGCAGGCAGGGGTGTGCGCGGGGTCGTTGGCGCGCGCGGTGGAGCACACGACGACCCGGGAGCAGTTCGGGCGGCCGCTCTCCACCAACCAGGGCGTACTGCTGCGGGCGGCCGACGCGTACATGGACATCGAGGCGATACGGGTCACGTCGTACGAGGCGGCCTGGCGGCGGGACGAGGGTCTGCCCTTTCGCGCGCACGCGCTGACGGCGGCGTGGTGGGCGTCCGAGGCGGGCCGACGGGTCGTCCACACGGGCCAGCATCTGCACGGCGGCCTCGGGGCGGACCTGGAGCACCCGGTGCACCGGCACTTCCTGTGGGGACGGCAGCTCGACGCGTATCTGGGGTGCGGGGCCGAACTGCTCGATGAATTGGGCGAGTTGATCGCTTGCGGGCGACACGACGAGGAGGGCGTGGCATGAAGGTCGGTGACGAGTTGCCGCCGCTGGAGATCCCGGTCACCCGGACGTTGATCGTCGCCGGGGCCGTGGCCTCCCGCGACTACCAGGACGTGCATCACGACGCGGTGCTCGCACGGGAGAAGGGCGCCCCGGACATCTTCATGAACATCCTGACCACCAACGGGCTGGTCGGCCGCTACATCACCGACCACTTCGGTCCCGGCGCCCGGCTGCGGACGGTCCGGATACGGCTCGGGGCGCCCAACTACCCGGGCGACACCATGACGTTGACCGGGACGGTCACGGCGGTGACCCCAGCTCCGGATGCGGACCCGGGCGGGGGCGCGGACACCGTGGAGGTGCGGGTCGTCGGGGCCAACAGGCTCGGCCACCACGTCACCGGGACCGTAACCCTCACGCTGGCCCGGGCCGGAGCTGTCCCCACTGCTGGGGAGGTGGGCGTATGAGCGTGCGGCGGGCGGACTCGCTCGGGGGGAAGGCGGCCATCGTCGGGATCGGGGCGACCGAGTTCTCCAAGGACTCGGGGCGCAGTGAGCTCAAGCTGGCCGTGGAGGCGGTGCGGGCCGCGCTCGACGACGCCGGGCTCACCCCCGACGACGTCGACGGCATGGTCACGTTCACCATGGACACCAGCCCCGAGATCACGGTGGCGCAGGCGGTCGGGATAGGCGAGCTGTCGTTCTTCTCGCGCGTGCACTACGGCGGTGGCGCGGCGTGTGCCACCGTGCAGCAGGCGGCGCTGGCGGTGGCGTCCGGGGTGGCCGAAGTGGTCGTCTGCTACCGGGCGTTCAACGAGCGGTCGGGCCGTAGATTCGGGTCGGGGGTGCAGCAGCGGGAGCCGTCGGCGGAGGGCGCGGCGCTCGGCTGGTCACTGCCGTTCGGGCTGCTCACCCCGGCCTCCTGGGTCGCCATGGCCGCCCAGCGCTACCTCCATGCGTACGGTCTGACGCCCGAGGCGTTCGGGCAGGTGGCCGTCGTCGGCCGGCGCCATGCGGCGACCAACCCGGCGGCGTACTTCTACGGCAGGCCGATCACGCTCGACGACCATGCCGCGTCGCGCTGGATCGTGGAGCCGCTGCGGTTGCTCGACTGCTGCCAGGAGACCGACGGTGGACAGGCGATCGTCGTCACGACGGCCGAGCGGGCTCGGGATCTGCGCCGTCCGCCCGCAGTGATCACCGCGGCCGCGCAGGGGGCGGGCCGCAGACAGGAGGGGATGACGAGTTTCTACCGGGACGATCTGACCGGGCTGCCCGAGATGGGGGTGGTCGCGCGGCAGCTGTGGCGGACGTCGGGGCTCACGCCGGCGGAAATAGATGTGGCGATCCTGTACGACCACTTCACGCCGTTCGCGCTGATGCAACTGGAGGAGTTCGGGTTCTGCGGACCGGGTGAGGCGGCGGACTTCGTGGCGGCGGACGCGCTGCCGCTGAACACGCATGGGGGACAGCTCGGGGAGGCGTATCTGCACGGGATGAACGGGATCGCGGAGGCGGTGCGGCAGGTGCGGGGTCTGGCGGTCAATCAGATACCCGGCGCGGAGCGGGTCCTGGTGACGGCGGGGACGGGTGTGCCGACCTCCGGGCTGATCCTGGGCGCGGATGGGTGATGCGCGGACGGGCTGATGCGGAGTCAGGGGTCCGGGTGGGCTCAGGGGCAGGGGCCACGGGTTCAAAGGGTCCGGGATCCCGGACCCCCGGACCCCCGCCCCGCACCGGCGGCCCAGGGTTCGGTGCGCGCGTACGGATGATCTTGTGCGCGAACGGCTGAGGCACAGGGCTGAGCGCTGGCCGAGGTGGGCTGACGGCCTTTCACTCGCCTTATGCGCAGCCTCACATCGATCCGGGCCCGCTACCTGGGCATCGTCACGCCACCGCTCGCCGTGGCCACCACCGTCACCGCTCTGCTCATGTCCGGCCCACCCGCTGCGGCGGCCGCACCACCTCGCCCAGCACCCGGAACCGCCGCCGCACCGGCGTCCGTCGCGTCCGTCGTATCCACGGCACTCGGCGCTGCCGCCACCGCACCGGCCCGTCTCGCGCCCCGTACCTTCGACGACGAGGCTGTCGACGGGTTCGTCGACGCGCCGGTCGACGGGCTGGACAGGCCCGACGTGCTCGCGCGGGCCGTGCAGTTCAAGGGGGCCGCGTTCGACACCTGCCAGGCGCCGGCGCTGGCGACGATGAAGGCCTGGCGGTCCTCGTCGTACAAGGGTGTCGGGGTGTACTTCGGCGGGCGCGGGCGGGCCTGCCCCAACCAGCACAACCTCAGCCGGAGCTGGCTGGCGAACGTGGACGGGATGGGCTGGCGGGTGCTGCCGATCTTCGTCGGCTCGCAGTCGCCGTGCGTCCGGTCCGAGGCCAAGCAGAAGGTGCGGATGAGCAGTCGCTCGGCGACGCAGGGCCGGGCGGAGGGGAAGCAGGCAGCCGGTCAGGCCGAGCTGCTCGGCATCCAGCCGGGCAGCGCGCTCTATCTGGACATGGAGGCGTATGACGCGGACGACGCGGGGTGTGCCCGCACCACGCTCGACTTCGTGCGCGCGTGGAACCGCGAGGTGCGCGGGCAGGGCTATCTGCCCGGCTTCTACAGCAGCGCGGGCTCCGGCGTACGGCATATGGAGCGGGCGCGGCGGGCCGGGCAGAGCGATCTGCCGTCGGTGATGTGGTTCGCGCGGTGGGGATCGTCGTCCTCGGTGTACGGGGAGCCGTCGCTGCACGCGGACGCGTGGCGGCCGCACCGGCGTGTGCACCAGTACGCGGGCAACGTGACCGAGTCCCACGGCGGGCGTCGGATGACGGTCGACCGGAACACGGTGGACGCGCCGGTCGCGCGGTTCGAGCCGTGACGTACGGGCCGGTCGGGCGTGTGAACCCTGACGGGCGCGGAGGCGTCCTCCACCTTCAGGAGGTGGGGCCACCCCCACCCGTACAACCTGAGGCGGACCCCGCTTCGCGACCTGGGGCCGATCCGTTGCGTAGTGGGCGCTCCTAGCGTGGAGGTATGACCACGCCTGTCTGCAACAGCGTCTCCCGGGTAGCGACGCCGTACCCGTCGTTCGCCTCGTACATGCGGGCCAGAGGGCCCGTGCTGCTGCGCACCGCACGCTCGCTGACCGCCAACCCGAGCGACGCCGAGGACCTGCTGCAGACGGCCCTCACCAAGACGTACGTCGCCTGGGAGCGGATCGAGGACCACCGGGCCCTCGACGGCTATGTGCGCCGCGCGCTCCTCAACACCAGGACGTCGCAGTGGCGCAAGCGCAAGGTGGACGAGTTCGCCTGCGACGAGCTGCCCGAGCCGGAGACGGTGCCGGAGCCGGACCCGGCCGACCAGCAGGTGCTGCACGACGCGATGTGGCGCGCCGTGATGAAGCTGCCGGACCGGCAGCGGGCCATGGTCGTGCTGCGCTACTACGAGGACCTGAGCGAGGCGCAGACCGCCGAGGTGCTCGGGGTCTCGGTCGGCACGGTCAAGAGCGCGGTCTCGCGCGCGCTCGGCAAGCTCCGCGAGGACCCGGAGCTCGCCCCGGTCCGCTGACCCCACGGGCGTCGCCGCGGGTCGCGGAGGTCCGGGCCCGGTCCCGCCCGCACCTCCCGGATCCGGGCTACCGCCAGTAGCCTCCGCTTTCGGCCAGGTTCATGGCGTGACCTTGGTCTCCTGGGTGATTCATTACCTCCGGGTAGTGACATACCGCGCGGTACGTGAGCAGAATCGGGGGCACCCCTACTGCCACGTGGCGCACCGTAGCGCCCACCGGGAGGCCGCCGTGCTGAGCACCATGCAGGACGTTCCGCTGCTGATCTCGCGGATCCTGACCCACGGGTCCACGATCCACGGAAAGTCGCAGATCACCACCTGGACCGGGGAGGCGGAGCCACAGCGCCGCAGCTTCGCCGAAGTCGGTGGCCGCGCGGCGCAGCTCGCACACGCCCTGCGCGGACTCGGCGTCGAGGACGGCCAGGCGACCGCCACCCTGATGTGGAACAACGCCGAGCACGTCGAGGCGTATTTCGCCATCCCCTCCATGGGCGCCGTGCTGCACACGCTCAATCTGCGGCTCCCCGCCGACCAGTTGATCTGGATCGTCAACCACGCCGCCGACCGCGTGATCATCGCCAACGGCTCGCTGCTGCCGCTGCTCGCCCCGCTGCTGCCGCATCTGCCGACGGTCGAGCACATCGTGGTCTCCGGGCCGGGCGACCGCTCGCTGCTCGACGACATCGACGGCGCCGGTCCGCAGGTGCACGAGTACGAGGAGCTCATCGCCGGGCAGCCCACCTCGTACGACTGGCCGCAGCTGGACGAACGCACCGCGGCAGCCATGTGCTACACCTCCGGCACGACCGGCGACCCGAAGGGCGTCGTCTACTCGCACCGGTCGGTCTATCTGCACTCGATGCAGGTCAACATGTCCGAGTCGATGGCGCTCACGGACAAGGACACCAGCCTGGTCGTGGTGCCGCAGTTCCACGTCAACGCCTGGGGTCTGCCGCACGCGACCTTCATGAGCGGCGTGAGCCTGCTGATGCCGGACCGGTTCCTCCAGCCCGCGCCGCTCGCCGACATGATCGAGCGCGAGAGGCCGACGCACGCCGCCGCCGTTCCCACCATCTGGCAGGGCCTGCTCGCCGAGGTCATCGCGCGCCCGCGCGACCTCTCGTCGATGGCGCGGGTCACCATCGGCGGCGCGGCCTGTCCGCCCTCGCTGATGGAGGCGTACGACAAGCTGGGCGTACGGCTCTGTCACGCCTGGGGGATGACGGAGACGTCGCCGCTGGGCACCATGGCCAACCCTCCGGCCGGTCTCACGGCCGAGGAGGAGTGGCCGTACCGGATCACCCAGGGCCGCTTCCCGGCGGGCGTGGAGGCCCGGCTCACGGGGCCGGGCGGGGAACTCCTGCCCTGGGACAACGAGTCGGCCGGTGAGCTGGAGGTCCGGGGCACCTGGATCGCGGGCGCGTACTACGGCGGCGCGGGCGGCGAGGACTTCCGCCCGGCCGACAAGTTCAGCGCGGACGGCTGGCTGAAGACCGGCGACGTCGGCGTCATCAGCCCCGACGGCTTTCTGACGCTCACCGACCGCGCCAAAGACGTCATCAAGTCCGGCGGCGAGTGGATCTCCTCGGTCGAGCTGGAGAACGCGCTGATGGCCCACCCCGACGTCGCCGAGGCCGCGGTCGTCGCCGTACCCGACGAGAAGTGGGGCGAACGGCCGCTCGCCACGGTCGTACTGAAGCCGGGCGCGAACGTCGACTACGCCGCGCTGAAGGCCTTCCTCGGCGAGTCGATCGCGAAGTGGCAGCTGCCGGAGCGGTGGACGATCGTGGCGGCGGTGCCGAAGACGAGCGTGGGGAAGTTCGACAAGAAGGTCATCCGGAAGCAGTTCGCGGACGGGGAGCTGGACGTCACCGAACTGCGATGACAAGGCGACCGCGGTGACCGGTCACGGCGTAACTGAGCGCGGGCGGTGGGTGTTTCACGTGAAACCATGGGCGTTTCACGTGAAACATCCACCGCCCGCCGCTAGTTGGTGCCGATCTTCGCCAGCAGGTCCACGATCCGGCCCTGGACCTCGGCGCTGGTGGAGCGCTCGGCCAGGAACAGGACGGTCTCGCCTGCCGACAGCTTCGGGAGTTCCGGCTGGTTGAGGCCGGCCGAGGTGTAGACGACGAGCGGGGTGTGGTTCAACTGCCCGTTCGCGCGCAGCCAGTCGACGATTCCGGCGCGGCGGCGGCGTACCTGCATCAGATCCATGACGACCAGGTTCGGCCGCATCTGGCCCGCGAGCGTGACCGCCTCGGTGTCGGTGGATGCGCGTGCGACCTGCATGCCGCGCCGCTCCAGGGTCGCCGTCAGGGCGACGGCGATCTCCTCGTGCTCCTCGATCAACAGCACGCGCGGCGGATGCTGTTCGCTGTCGCGGGGGGCGAGGGCCTTGAGCAGTACGGCGGGGTCGGCGCCGTACGCGGCCTCGCGCGTCGCCTGGCCGAGCCCGGCCGTCACCAGCACCGGCACCTCGGCGGCGACGGCCGCCTGGCGCAGCGACTGGAGCGCGGTCCGGGTGATCGGCCCGGTCAGCGGGTCGACGAAGAGCGCGGCGGGGAACGCCGCGATCTGGGCGTCCACTTCCTCGCGGGAGTGCACGACCACGGGCCGGTAGCCACGGTCGCTCAGCGCCTGCTGGGTGGAGACGTCGGGCGCGGGCCAGACGAGCAGCCGGCGCGGGTTGTCGAGCGGCTCGGGGGGCAACTCGTCGTCGACGGGCCGCGGATGCGGCCGGTTGGCGACCTCGACGGCGCCACCGGGCCCGTCCAGCGGCTCCGGCCCCTCGGCGCCCTCGTCGGGCGCCCCTATGGCGTACGCGCGTCCCTGGCCCTCGGACGGGGGTGAGAGGAGCGACGCGGGGGGCGTGGCGGTGGCCTGCGGGCGCTCGCCGCCCTCGGCGGGCTGGGCCGCACGCTCGCCCTCGGGGGGCGTACCGAGCTTGCGGCGCCGCCCGGAGCCCGAGCTGGTGCCGGAGCCGGTGCTCTGCTGGGCGAACGGCATGCCCTGGCCGAGCGTGCGCACGCTGATGGAGCGGCCCTGCGAGTCGTCGGGCGCGGGTGCGGGCGCCGCCTCGGCGGGCAGCGGGCGGCGGACGGGCGCGGGCTGCGGCGTCGCGGCGCCGCCGGTGCCCGGCGCCGCAGGACCGCTCGCCGGAACCGCGCCGCCCACGGCCCACATGGGCTGCTGCTCGACGGGATGCGGCTGCGGCGGGGTGTGCTCGTCGGGCTCGGGGCGTACGGCGTCGTGGCGTCCGCGACCGGCTGCCGAGGGCAGCGCGGTGCGCTCGGCTTCAGGGGTTACGGGTACGGGTGCGGCGGGGCCGTTCGCGAGGGGGCGGTGGGCCGGGGCGGTCGCGGGGACGCCGGTGGCCGGGACCGGGCCGGTGCCCAGGGGGCGATGGGCCTCGGCGGGGCCGGTCGCCGGGACGCGGGCATCGGGGGCGGCCGGGAGCGGGCTCGTCGGCTGGGGCGTGCGGTCGGCCTCGGCGGGGGGCAGGGCGAACGCCGTGCGTACCGCGCCCTCGTTCTCGGGCTGGGCGGGTGCGGCGGCGAGAGCGCGTCGGGCCCGGCGGCCGCTCGGCTCCTGCTCCCCGGAGGCGGTTCCGTTGCCGGTTCCAGCGCCCGTTCCGGCGGGCAGGACGCGTCGGGCGCGGCGGCCCGAGGGCGTGTCCGCGTCGGCGGCCATGCCCTGCGGCGGGACGGTCTCGCTCAGCGCGGCCGGGCGTCCGGCGGCGGGCCGGCGCTCGCTCTCGGCGGCGGTGACGACCGAGCCCTCGGCGGGCGTGGAGGCGTCCTCGGCGGGGCTGGGCCGCCCGCGCCGCCGCCCCGTACCGGAGGCGTCCTCGGAGGGCGTCGGGGCCTCGCCCGCCTGCTGCGAGGGGATGTGGTCAGCGGCAGAACCAGAGGCGGAGGCAGCGGCAGGCGCGGTCACGGCCTCGCCCTCCTGGGCCTCGGCCTGGGCACGGGCCCGCCGTCGGCCCGTCGGGGTCTTCTCCTCCTCGACCGGGCTCTCCAGGAACGCGTCCGTGGAGGCCCGCCGCGCGCGCCGACGGCCGCTGCCCGCAGCCGGGGCGCCCTGCTGCGCGGGAAGTTGAGCGGGAAGTTGGGCAGGGAGTTGAGGGCTCGGCCGGACGTCCTCCTGGGCGCCCATCACCGCGATCTCGGCCCCGGTCGCCGCAGGCTCGGGCACCGACCCGGCGCCCTTCCCCAGCGGCACTTCGAGGACGTACGCGCTGCCGCTCATGCCCGGCACCTCGACCGTCTGGAGCACGCCGTCGTGCGCGGCCACGATGCCCCGGACGATGGGCTCGTGCACCGGGTCGCCCCCGGCGTACGGCCCGCGCACCTCGATCCGTACGACCTCGCCGCGCACCGCCGCCGCGACCACGACCGTCGAGTCCATGTAGCCGCCCGCGGCGACCGGGGCGTTGCCCGTGGCGTCGACGCCCGCGACGTCCGCCACCAGGTGCGCCAGCGCGGTCGCGAGGCGCGCCGGGTCGATCTCGGCCTCGATCGGGGGCGCGTGGACGGCGAACTGGGCCCGCCCGGGGCCGATCAGCTCGATCGCGCCCTCGACACCGGCCGTCACGACCGTCCCGACCAGCACCTTCGCCTTCTTCAGCTGCTCCGTACCGGAGTCGAGCCGCTGGTAGGCGAGGACGTTGTCGACGAGCGTCGTCATCCGGGCATATCCGGCGGCCAGATGGTGAAGTACCTGGTTGGCCTCGGGCCACAGCTGGCCCGCGTCGTCCGCCGCCAGCGTGGACAGTTCGCGCCGCAGTTCGTCCAGCGGCCCGCGCAGAGAGCCGCCGAGCACGGAAAGCAGCTGCTGGTGCCGGGCGAACAGCGCGTCGTAGCGCGAGGTCTCCCGCTCCAGGACCTCGGCGTGCCGCGAGGTCTCGCGCTCCAGGATCTCCGCGTGCTTGGCGGCCTGGTCCTCGTACGGGCGGCGGTCGGTGAACGTCATCACCGCGCCGACCAGCAGGTCCCCGTCCCGTACCGGCGCGGTCGTCAGGTCGACCGGCACGCTCGCGCCGCTCTTCGCCCACAGGACCTGACCGCGTACGCGGTGCTTGCGGCCGGACTTCAGCGTGTCGGCGAGCGGGCTCTCCTCGTACGGGAACGGCTCGCCGTCGCCGCGCGAGTGCAGCACCAGCGGGTGCAGCTCCTGGCCGCCGAGATCGCTGGCCCGGTAGCCGAGGATCTGCGCGGCGGCGGGGTTCACGAGGACGACCCGGCCCTCGGTGTCCGTACCGACGACACCCTCGGCGGCAGCGCGCAGGATCATCTCGGTCTGCCGCTGCGAACGGGCCAGTTCGGCCTCGGTGTCGACGGTTCCGGAGAGGTCGCGTACGACGATCATCAGGAGCTCGTCGCCGGAGAAGTGTCCGCTCGCGCCGCCGTACGTGGAGGTCGGCGAGGCGTACGCGTCGCGCCCGTCCTCCAGGTTGGCGCTGGTCACCTCGACGGGGAACTCGCTGCCGTCGGTGCGCCGGGCCACCATCCGGGTCGGCTTGGTGCGGCCCTGCTCGTCCTCGGAGTCGGGGCGGCGCATCGAGCCGGGGATGAGCTTGGAGTCGAAGGTGGGCAGCAGATCGAGCACGCCCCGCCCCACGAGCCCGGTGCCCGGGGACTCGAACATCTCCAGGGCGATGGTGTTGGCGTTGACGACCGTGCCGTTGCAGTTGACGAGTACGAGCCCGTCCGGAAGGGCGTCAAGTATGGCTGCGAGGCGAGCAGCGCCTCGGGATGGCCTGCTGCTCACGACGACGCTTCCTCCCTGAACCACTGCACCTTGCGGCCTGTCACTGGGAGGGAGTCTAAAGGCAGGGGATGTCCGCGCGACGGCGGATGAGGGGGAGCTCTCACCAAGGTTCTGTGACCATGGCGTATGCCGGGAGATCGAACCGAACGGTCGGACCGCCCCCACCTGCCCGCCCGCCGGTCCGGCCGGGGCGGCGTGTCGCGGGTGCCGCGCGGGCGTGCTCACCGCTTAGCCGGACGCGTCGGAGTGCACCTCGCACTACGCGTCGGGGTACCCGTACTCACCGTGCGCCGGGCAGCACCGGCACGAGCGCGTCCCACCGCGCGATCTCGCATCCGTCGGTCCTGCGGTACGTGGCGTCCACGGGCCGTCCGGCCCAGCTGCCGGTGATGTGGGCGGTGGCGCGCCCGCCGTAGATCATCGTGCACTCCGCCCTGGGGGCGACGGGCGCGAACGGGTCCCGGCCCCAGGTGGTGACCCGGTCGAGCCGGTCGCACGCCTGATTGATCTGCGGATGGTTCCCGCCCGCCGGGTGACACGTCAGCTCGTACGTCCCGTCGGTCTCCCCGTTGTGCGTGACGGTGAGCGTGAGGTGGTCGGGGCTGCCGCCGTCGAGGAGGGGGAGCGTGGGCAGCGGCAGTGGTGCGGCTAAAGCGACGGCTGAGCCGGACGCGGACAGGGCGGCGGTGGTGAGGGCGGTGAGGGCGATGCGGCGCAACATGGGCGTGTGACTCCAGGGGCCGGGTACTTGGTCGGCGGGGGCCGGGGGGTCTCCTGCTTCCCCCTGACTAACGCGCCGCGCGCCCTCGCGTTGCGCGCCCGGCTAACGCTTTGCCCTGGCGGCCGACTGCCTAGTACCGTGGGGTGCGATTGGTGACGCGGAGCAAGGCTGTGTCATCATCTGCACGCACCACTTCGCGCACGCGAGACGGTGTGCTGGAGGCGTCGCCTAGTCCGGTCTATGGCGCCGCACTGCTAATGCGGTTTGGGTCTTAAAGCCCATCGAGGGTTCAAATCCCTCCGCCTCCGCCAGCAAGACCCGGAGCCCCGGCCCTCACGGCCGGGGCTTCGGTCGTTTCCGGGGGCGGATGCGGACCGAGTGAGGCTCGGGCGCCGACTGGTGAGGCTGCCCCCGACGAGGCCGGTTACGCCCGTACGAGACCCGCAGATCCGGTGACCCCGGTCACATTTCCCCTCTTACGGGCACATCGCCGCCCCGGGGCCGCTCCTCCCGCCCTCGCTCACGCAGAGACGTTTTCGCAGGTCAGAGGGTGTTTGGGGAATGGATTTCGCGTCCCGGCGCGGTTCATGTAATGTTGTTCCCGCAACGCCGACCGGGAAGAAAAAAACCGGGAAGCAAACGCAACAAGCACTCGTAGCTTAACGGATAGAGCATCTGACTACGGATCAGAAGGTTGCAGGTTCGAATCCTGCCGAGTGCACAGCCGAAAGGCCCCCCGGAGAGATTCGGGGGGCCTTTCTCGTATGTCCGCGCTCCGGCGTCCCGTCCCGTTGTCAGTGGTCCCCGCTACCGTCGAAGACATGGCTGGGGTGTGGCGCAGTGGTGGGGTGCGATGGGGGGAGGACGGGCCTGGGCTGGTGTGGGAGCGGGGTGCCGGGGAGCGGCGGGTCAGTGCGATCGCGTACGGGGGTGAGATCGGCTTTCGGGTGGTGGGGGAGCGTACGTGTGTGGGGGCGCGGGGGAACGCGTGTCCGGGAGGCGCTCTCGTGGCGCGGGGCAGTGGGCAGGCCCGGTGTGCGGAGTGCGCGCGGCTCGACCGGATGCATTCCGTCGCCGCCGACGGGGTGCCCGATGATCCTCGGGTCTACCGGGTCTACCTGGCCTGGTTCGGGCCCGGGCTCGTCAAGGTCGGCATCACCGCCGAGGAGCGCGGCAGCGCCCGGCTGCGGGAGCAGGGTGCGGTGGCCTTCTCGTGGCTCGGACGCGGGCCGCTGATGGCCGCGCGGCGCTGCGAGGAGCTGCTGCGGGCCGCGTTGGGGGTGCCGGACCGGATCTCGTACGAGCAGAAGCGGGCGATACGGGCCGCTCTGCCCGGTGCCGGGGAGCGGGCCGGTGAGGTGGCGGGGAGCGGGCCGGTGAGGTGGCGGGGCTGCACGCGCGGGCCGTCGCGCTCGCCGGGTGGCCGGAGTCGCTGGAGGCGCTGGGCTGCGACGTCGTCGACCACGCCCGGGTGTTCGGGCTGTCCGGGCTGCGGCCCGCCGGCGGGGTGGTCGCGGAGCTGGTGCCCGAGGGGGCCGTCGCCGGGCGCGTTCTGGCCGCCGCCGGGCCCGATCTGCATCTCGGTACGGGGGACGGGCGTGTGGTCGTCCTGGACACGCGGCTCATGAGCGGGTGGGGGCTGGTGGGGGCCGCCGGGTCCGGGTCGGGTGGGGTGACCGTGCCCGTACGGGCGCTTCGGGGGCGGCGGGCCGACCCGCAGGACCAGCTGTTCTGAACCTGCTCCGGACCAGCCCTTCTGGAAGCCGGGCTCGTCCTCGTACCCCGTTGGTCAAGAGTTGGATCCCCTTTGGATCCCTTCCGGTAAGGGGTATGGACACGTTGACCACTGACAGCTGAAGGTTGCCGCATGAGCGATCACCTTGTGGCCGGTCTTGTCGCCGGTATCGAACCGCCTTACTACACCGTCGTGTTCACCTCCCTGCGTACGGAAGGGGACCGGGGGTACGGAGAGACCGCCGAGCTCATGAAGGAGCTGGTGGCGGAGATACCCGGGTATCTGGGGTACGAGTCCGCGCGTACGCCCGGCGGGCTCGGGATCACCGTGGGGTACTTCCGTGACGAGGACGCGATTGCCGCGTGGCGGTCGCGGTTGGAGCATCAGCGTGCGCAGCGGCGCGGGCGCGCCGAGTGGTACGAGAGCTACAGCCTGCACGTCGCCAAGGTTGAGCGGGCGTACCACTTCGTGAGGGACGGCGGGGGCGGCGCGGCCTCTTAGGAGCGTTGTCGGGTGCGGGCCGGTGGGGGCTTGTCGCGCAGTTCCCCGCGCCCCTTAGAGGCACCCGGCGCCGCCCGGTCACGGCACCCCGCGCCCCCCCGCCGCGCAACTTCTCAGGTAATTCACAGAAACGCCCAAGGGTGTTCTCACGGGCCGCTCACAGGGTGGGGGCATGACCACCATCTCCCCGCAGGGGCGTACGGAATTGCTGAGGGCGGACGGGACCGCCGTCCGGGTGCTCGTCGTGGACGACGAGGCGGCGCTCAGCGAGCTGCTGTCGATGGCGCTGCGCTACGAAGGGTGGGAGGTGCGCAGCGCCGGGGACGGGGCCGGTGCGGTGCGGGCCGCCCGGGACTTCCGGCCCGACGTCGTCATCCTCGACATCATGCTGCCCGACATGGACGGCCTCGCCGTCCTCGGGCGACTGCGGCGCGAACTCCCGGACGTGCCCGTGCTGTTCCTTACCGCGAAGGACGCGGTCGAGGACCGGATCGCGGGGCTCACGGCCGGGGGCGACGACTACGTCACCAAGCCGTTCTCGCTCGAAGAGGTCGTGGCCCGGCTGCGCGGGCTGATCCGGCGCTCCGGCACGGCGGCCGTACGGAGCGAGTCGCTGCTGGTCGTGGGCGACCTCACGCTCGACGAGGACAGCCACGACGTGACCCGGGGCGGGGTCAACATCCATCTCACCGCCACCGAGTTCGAACTGCTGCGGTTCCTGATGCGCAACCCGCGCCGCGTGCTGAGCAAGGCGCAGATCCTCGACCGGGTCTGGTCGTACGACTTCGGTGGCCAGGCCAACGTCGTGGAGCTGTACATCTCGTATCTGCGCCGGAAGATCGACGCGGGGCGCTCGCCGATGATCCACACCCGGCGCGGGGCGGGGTATCTGATCAAGCCGGGTGAGTGAACCGGTGCCCGGGCCTCCGCGCCGCCGCCCCGGCGGCTCACGGCCCGGGCAGCCGCGTCCCCGGCCGGGCCGTCCGCGCCGGCCGTGGACGCTGCGTACGCGCCTGGTCGTCTCCGCCGTCGCGCTGATCGCGGTCGTCGCGGCCGTGATCGGTACGGTCACGGTCATCGGGATGCGGTCCAATCTGACGCGCCAGCTCGACGACTCGCTGCGGCCTGCCGTGGGGTTCGCGCAGCACAGCCTGGAGTCCCGGGCCGAGGGCGACGGGCTCAGGTTCGTGGCCGGGCCCGGGCAGCCGATCGGTACCGTCGGGGCGCGCACCGGGCCCGACGGGCAGCCCGCGACCGGCGCCCGGAGCTTCCGGGGCGAGCGCGAGCCCCGCCCACTGTCGGACCCCGCGCAGCTCCGCGCGCTCGGCGCGGTGCCCAAGGACGGGCAAGTGCACACCGTCTCCGTGCCGGACCTCGGCCACTACCGGGTCCTGTGGTCGAGCGACGGCTCCCTCGTGCTCGGCTTCCCGCTCAAGGACGTCGAGTCCACCGTCGACACCCTGATCGTCGTGGTCGTCTCCGTCACCGCCGCCGGGCTCGTCGCCGCCGGGATCGCGGGCGCCGCCATCGTCGGGGTCGCGCTGCGCCCGCTCCGGCGCGTGGCCGCGACCGCCACCCGGGTCTCAGAACTTCCGCTCCACAGCGGCGAGGTGGCCCTGCACGAGCGCGTCCCGGACGCCGAGGCCGATCCCCGTACCGAGGTCGGGCAGGTCGGTGCGGCGCTCAACCGGATGCTGGGGCACGTCGGTTCCGCGCTCGCCGCGCGGCAGGAGAGCGAGACGCGCGTACGGCAGTTCGTCGCCGACGCGAGTCATGAACTGCGCACGCCGCTCGCGTCCATTCGCGGGTACGCCGAGCTCACCCGGCGCGGTACGGAGGAGGTCGGGCCCGCGACCCGGCACGCGCTCGGGCGCGTCGAGGCGGAGGCCGAGCGGATGACCGGCCTGGTGGAGGACCTGCTGCTGCTCGCGCGGCTCGATGCCGGACGCCCGCTCTCGTATGAGAGCACCGATCTCTCACCGTTGGTCGTGGACGCGGTGAGCGATGCGCGCGCGGCCGGGCAGGGGCATGTCTGGCGCCTCGAACTCCCCGACGCGCCGGCCGACTCCGACCCGCACACCGACTCCGACCCGCACCCCGTCAACGACCCCGTCAACGACTCCATCACCGTCCACGGCGACCCCTCCCGCCTCCACCAGGTGCTCGTCAACCTCCTGGGCAACGCCCGTACCCACACGCCCCCCGGCACCACCGTCACCGCGCGCGTGGCGCGCCAGGGCCCGTGGGCCGTGCTCGAAGTCGAGGACGACGGGCCCGGCATCCCGCCCGCGCTGCTCCCGCACGTATTCGAGCGGTTCGCGCGCGGCGACGCCTCCCGGTCCCGGGCGCACGGCTCGACCGGGCTCGGGCTCGCCATCGTGCACGCGGTCGTCTCCGCGCACGGCGGCCGCGTCACGGTCAGCTCGGCCCCCGGCCGTACGGTCTTCGCCGTCCATCTGCCGTGCCCGACCGGCCAGTTCCCGCACCCCGCACAGCCCGAGCACGTAAAACCGGAGCAGCACTCACAGCCTGAGCACAGTCGCGCCACACAGGTGTGACAGCGGCCCTCGCGAGGGTCGGTGGCATGCGAACCGACATCTGCGTGGGCACTCTGCCGGCCCGGGAGCATCTGCCCGTCGGCGCGGCGGGCGGGCCCGTACTCGACGTGGTGGTCCCCGTATACAACGAGGAGCGGGACCTGGAGCCGTGCGTGCGCCGGCTCCACGACCATCTCGCGCGCACCTTCCCGTACGGACCGTACGGATTCCGGATCACCGTCGCCGACAACGCCTCCACCGACCGTACGCCCGAGGTCGCCGCGCGCCTCGCCCGAGAGATCACGGGCGTACGCCATGTCCGCCTCGACCAGAAAGGGCGGGGGCGGGCGCTGCGGACGGTGTGGTCGGCCTCGGACGCGCCCGTGCTCGCGTACATGGACGTCGACCTCTCCACCGACCTCAACGCGCTGCTCCCGCTGGTCGCGCCGCTGATCTCCGGCCACTCGGACCTGGCGATCGGCTCGCGGCTGAGCCGCACCTCGCGCGTGGTGCGCGGGCCGAAGCGGGAGTTCATCTCGCGCGCGTACAACCTGATCCTCAAGTCGTCGCTCGCCGCGCGCTTCTCGGACGCGCAGTGCGGGTTCAAGGCGATACGGCGGGACGTGGCCGAGCGGCTGCTGCCGATGGTCGAGGACACCGGGTGGTTCTTCGACACCGAGATGCTGGTCCTCGCCGAGCGGGCCGGGCTGCGGATCCACGAGGTGCCGGTGGACTGGGTCGACGACCCGGACTCGACCGTCCACATCGTGCGGACCGCGACCGACGACCTGAAGGGCGTGTGGCGCGTCGGGCGCGCCCTCGCGGTCGGCGCGCTCCCCCTCGACCGGCTCGCGCGCCCGTTCGGCGACGACCCGCGCGACCGTCGGCTCAGCGGGGTGCCGGGGGGCCTGGCCCGTCAGCTCGTCGGCTTCTGCGCGATCGGCGCGCTGTCCACCCTCTTCTACCTCGCGCTCTACTCCCTCTTCCGTACGGGATCAGGCCCTCAACTCGCCAATGCGGCAGCCCTGTTGGTGTCGGCCGTCGCCAACACGGCGGCCAACCGGAGGCTCACCTTCGGCGTACGCGGACGGGACCGCGCGATGCGCCACCAGGCCCAGGGGCTCGTCGTGTTCGCCATCGGCCTCGCCCTGACCAGCGGCTCGCTCGCCGCCCTCGGCGCCGCGAACGGCACGCCCGCGCACTCCACCGAGGTCGCGGTCCTGGTCGCGGCGAACCTCGCGGCGACCGTGCTGCGGTTCCTGCTCTTCCGCGCCTGGGTCTTCCCGGACCGCCCCACGTCTCTCCCCGACCAGAAGGACACCGCACGATGACCACGACCTCCTGCCCGGCCGGTGCGCATGAGGGGGTCGCGGCGGCCCGGCACCGGGCCACCGCGAAGGGCCTCGCGCATCGCCTCTGGCGCGGCCGCCCCGCCGACCCGGCCTGGACGCGCCCGGCGCTGCTCGCCCTGCTTCTCGTCACCTTCCTCGCGTACACCTGGAACCTGAGCGCGTCCGGATACGCCAACTCCTTCTACTCCGCCGCCGTCCAGGCGGGCAGCCGGAGCTGGAAGGCGATGTTCTTCGGCTCGCTCGACGCCGGGAACGCGATCACCGTCGACAAGCCCCCGGCGTCGCTGTGGCCGATGGCCCTGTCCGTACGCCTCTTCGGCCTCGGCTCCTGGCAGATCCTATTGCCGCAGGTGCTGATGGGGGTGGCGACAACTGGTGTGCTGTACGCGGCCGTACGGCGCCGGTTCAGCCCGGCGGCGGGGCTGATCGCGGGCGCGGTGTTCGCGCTGACGCCCGTGGCCGCGCTGATGTTCCGCTTCAACAACCCGGACGCGCTGCTCGCGCTCCTGATGACCGTCACGGTGTACTGCGTGCTGCGCGCGCTGGAGGGCGCGCGGACGAAGTGGCTGGTGTGGGCGGGGGTCGCGGTCGGTCTCGCGTTCCTGACGAAGACCCTCCAGGCGTTCCTGATCCTGCCGCCGCTGGCCCTGCTGTACGCGGTGTGCGCGCCGACGTCCGTACGCCGTCGGCTCCGCCAACTCGCCCTGTCCGGGCTCGCGATGGTGGTCTCCGGCGGCTGGTGGGTCGCGATCGTGGAGCTGTGGCCCGCGTCCTCGCGCCCGTACATCGGCGGGTCGCAGAAGAACTCGTTCCTGGAGCTGACCTTCGGCTACAACGGGCTCGGCCGGATCAACGGCGACGAGACGGGCAGTGTGGGCGGGGGCGGGCGCGGTCCCGGCGGTCGGGGAGGCGGTGGCTGGGGTTCGACCGGTCTCGGCCGGATGTTCGGCTCCGAGGTCGGCGGCCAGATCTCCTGGCTGCTGCCGGCCGCGCTTCTCCTGCTGGTGGCGGGTCTGGTGGTCACCTGGCGGGGACGGCGTACGGACACGGCCCGGGCGGCGTTCCTCGCGTGGGGCGGGGCGCTGCTGATGACCGCCGCGATCTTCAGTTTCATGGCGGGGATCTTCCACCAGTACTACACGGTCGCCCTCGCGCCCTACGTCGCCGCGCTGATCGGCATGGGTGCCACGGTCCTGTGGGAGGAGCGCAGCCGACTCGCTGCGGCGGGGACGCTGGGGGCGGTGGTCGCTGTTACGTCCTGGTGGTCGTACGTGCTGCTCGGGCGTACGTCCGGGTATGTGCCGTGGTTGCGGTGGGCGCTGCTGGTGGTGGGGCTGGTGTCGGCGCTGGGGCTGCTGGTGTCGGGCCGCCTGGACCGGCGGTTGGCGCTGGGGGTCGCGGGGGTGGGGCTTGTGGCGTCGCTGGCGGGGCCGTTCGCGTACACGGTCAGCACGCTGCGGACGGGGCATACGGGGTCGATTGTCACGGCGGGGCCGGTGGGGGCGGGTCGTCCTGGGGGCGGTCGGTTTGGCCCCGGGCCGGGTGGGGAGTTCATGCGGCCGGGTGGGCAACCGGGCGGCCAGGTCGGTCAGGGCCAGCCCGGTGGTCAAGGTGGCCCCCGGGGTGGGCCGTTCACGCCGCCTGTCGGCGGGGCGAACGGTCGGATGCCCGGTGGTGGTGGCATGGGTGGGCTGCTCAATGGTGCGCGGGTCAGCGCTGGGGCGAGGTCTCTGCTGGAGGCGGATGCGAGTCGGTACACCTGGGCGGCGGCCGCGATCGGGTCGCAGAACGCGGCGAGTTACCAACTTGCCACCGGGCGGCCGGTGATGGCGATCGGGGGATTCAACGGTAGCGACCCGTCGCCGACGCTGGCCCAGTTCAAGTCGTACGTGGCCTCGGGCCGCATCCACTACTTCATCGCCGGGGGCGGGATGGGCGGCGGTGACAGCGCGCTGTCCAACTGGGTGTCGTCCAGCTTCCGCAAGGTGACGGTCGGGAGTGCGACGTTCTACGACCTGACGTCGCCGGTGAAGTAGCCCCCACCCCACCCCTTCCCGAAACTCTCCGAGGGATCTCTTCGGCTGCGGACCGTGCTGGGCTTGTCGCGCGGTTCCCCGCGCCCCTGGGCAGTCAGGGGCGCGGGGAACCGCGCGATCAGCCCGAGACGGCCCGCAGCCGAAGAACCAGGCCGCCCGCCAAGGGCTTTCGGGAAGGGGCGGGGTGGGGGACCAGACCACGAACCAACCACCGCTCCCACCCAGTTGCCAGCGTCCCGAGGGAAATCGCTTTACACCGTACAAGGGATTCCCTTACGGTGTACGGCACGTCCCCATACGCTGTACAACTCCATGAGGAGCCCGCATGACGGCCACGGCCGCTGAGAACACTTCCGCCCCCTCGCGGCACCCGCAGCGGTGGCTGATTCTGGGTGTCATCTGCCTCGCCCAGCTCACCGTGCTGCTGGACAACACCGTCCTGAACGTCGCGATCCCCTCCCTCACCACCTCCGTGGGCGCGTCCACCGCCGACATCCAGTGGATGATCAACGCGTACTCGCTCGTCCAGTCCGGCCTCCTGCTCACCGCGGGCAGCGCATCCGACCGGTACGGCCGCAAGAAGATGCTGGCCGCCGGGCTCGCGCTGTTCGGCATCGGCTCGCTCGCGGCCGGACTCTCGCAGAACGCCGGGCAGTTGATAGCCGCCCGGGCCGGAATGGGCGTCGGCGGCGCGCTGCTGATGACCACCACCCTCGCCGTCGTCGTGCAGATCTTCGACAACGAGGAGCGGGTCAAGGCGATCGGCCTGTGGGCCACCGTCAACTCGCTCGGCTTCGCCGCCGGACCGCTGATCGGCGGGCTCATGCTCGACCACTTCTGGTGGGGCGCGATCTTCCTCATCAACATCCCGGTCGCCGCCATTGGGCTCGTGGCTGTGCTCGTCATGGTGCCCGAGTCGAAGAACCCCCTCGGTGACCGGCCCGACCTGCTCGGCGCGCTGCTCTCCACCATCGGCATGGGCGGCGTCGTCTACGCGATCATCTCCGGCCCCGGCCACGGCTGGACCTCGACGCACGTCCTCGTCTCGGCGGCGGTCGGACTGGCCGCGCTCGCGGCCTTCGCGCGCTGGGAGCTGTCCATCCCGTATCCGATGCTGGACATGAACTTCTTCCGGAACCAGAAGTTCACCGGCGCGGTCGCGGGCTCGATCCTGGTCGCGTTCGGCATGGGCGGCTCGCTCTTCCTGCTCACCCAGCACCTCCAGTTCGTGCTCGGGTACAGCCCGTTGGAGGCCGGTCTGCGTACGGCGCCGCTGGCGCTCGCCGTGGTCGCGCTGAACATGGCGGGGGTCGGCGCGCGGCTGCTGCCCAAGCTCGGCACGCCCAAGACCATCGCGGTCGGCATGTCGGCCAACGCCCTGGGCCTCGCGTCCATAGCGCTGCTCGGCCGCGACCACTACGCGGGCATGCTGCTCGGCCTGGTCGTGATGGGCTCGGGCATCGCGGTCGCCATGCCCGCCATGGCCAACACGCTGATGAGCGCGATCCCGCCGGAGAAGGCGGGCGTCGGCGCGGGCGTCAACGGCACGCTCGCGGAGTTCGGCAACGGCCTCGGCGTCGCGGTCCTCGGCGCGGTCCTCAACTCCCGCTTCGCGGCGCTGATCCCGTCCGTGGTGGGCGCCGCCTCCCTGCCGGCCGCGCTCGCGGCGGCGGGCAGCGACGGCGAGCGCGAGAAGATCGCGGACGCGTTCGCCGACGGCCTCCAGACCAGCCAGCTGGTCGGCGCGGTCGCGGTCCTCGCGGGCGGCCTGCTCGCGGCGGCCCTCCTCGCCCGCGCCGAGCGATCCGACGGCGACAGGGAGCAGACCCCGGCGCCGCAGGCCGCCCCCGCGGCCTAGATAGCATCGGAGCGGTGATCGGCGGAGGGCACTATTCCGCCGGTCGCCGCGGCCGCTGACCGCCGTGAACCCATGGCTGATGACGGCTGTGGCGTACTGCCGCACGAACGGCGTACGACAGTCGTACGTACAGAAGTCCGACGACCAGTCCGACGACGACCTACGAGGAGGGCACGCCATGGTGTCGGCAGCCGACCGCGCGAAGCATCCGATGCGTACCAGCGTGTGGCTGGAGGCCGGGAAGACCGGGGGCCGGGCCAAGCGGTCCGGCCAGCCCGCCGCCGCTCTCGACCGCGACCGGATCATCGCCGAGTCCGTCCGGCTCCTCGACGCCGAGGGCGCGGCGAAGTTCTCCATGCGCCGCCTCGCGGGCGAGCTCGGGGTCACCGCGATGTCCCTGTACTGGTACGTGGACACCAAGGACGACCTGCTCGAACTCGCCCTGGACGCGGTCGCGGCCGAGGTGCCGGTGCCGGACGTCGAGGACGAGGACGCCGACTGGCGCGAGCAGACCCGCGCGCTCGCCGTCGGCTACCGGTCCATCCTGGTGCGCCACCCGTGGGTGTCCCCGCTGATGGGCCGGTATCTCAACATCGGCCCGAACTTCATGGCCTTCTCGGTCGCCGCCCAGAAGATCATGGCCCGCAGCGGGCTGCCGCCGCACGGCGTGACCGGCGGGCTCTCGGCGGTCTTCCAGTTCGTGTACGGGTTCGGCACGATCGAGGGGCAGTTCGTCGCGCGCTGCGCGGAGGCCGGGGTCACCGAGGACGAGTACTTCGCCCAGGCGATGGGCACCGTACGCGAACGCCCGGAGATCCACGAGCAGTTCGCGATCGCGGAGGAGCTCATGGAGGCACGCGGCGGCGACACGGTGGCCGAGATGCGCGAACGCGACTTCGTCTTCGCGCTGGATCTGCTGATCGCAGGGATCGAAGCCAAGCGCCAGGGGTAGCACGAAGGGGTCCACGGGCGGTGCGCGTGGACCCCTTCGCGGGGGAGTGGGGCAGCAGGCCGTCCCCTGCCCGCCGCCCCGTTATCGGGTGCCTCCGCTCGGGACACCCGAGCTTTTACGAGGCCGAGGCCTTCTGCTCTTCCTCGGCCTTCGCCGGGGCGGCCGCGCGGGACTTCAGCGCGACCTCCTTGATGAACATCGTCACGAAGAAGGCGATGAGCGTGCACGGCGCGGCGTACATGAAGACGTCCGCGACACCGTGCCCGTACGCGCTCTCCATGACCGTCCGCAGCGGCGCGGGCATCTTGTGCAGGTCGGGGATGCCGCCACCGCCGCCGCCCTGGGCCATCCCGGCGGCCTTGGGGCCGAGTTCGGTGAGGCCGTCCTTGACGTAGTGGGTGACCCGGTTGGCCATGACCGCGCCGAGCGCGGAGACGCCCACCGCACCGCCGAGCGACCGGAAGAAGGTCACCACGGACGACGCCGAGCCGAGGTCGGCCGGGGAGACCTGGTTCTGCGTGCACAGCACCAGGTTCTGCATCATCATGCCGATGCCGAGGCCCATCAGCGCCATGTAGATGGCGAGCTGCCAGTACGCGGTGTCGTACCGCATCGTGCCGAGCAGCGCGAGGCCCGCCGTGACGAACGCGCCACCGCTGACCAGCCATGCCTTCCAGCGCCCGGTCTTGGTGATGACCTGGCCGGAGACGGTCGAGGCGATGAACAGGCCGCCGATCATCGGGATGGTCAGCACGCCCGACATCGTCGGGGACTCACCGCGCGCCAGCTGGAAGTACTGGCTGAAGAACACCGTGCCGGAGAACATCGCCACGCCCACGAAGAGCGACGCGAGCGAGGCCAGCGTGATCGTGCGGTTGCGGAACAGCCGCAGCGGGATGATCGGTTCGGCCGCCTTCGACTCCACGTACACGAAGACCGCGCCGAGCAGCACCGAGCCGCCGACCATCGCGGCGGTCTGCCAGGACAGCCAGTCGTACTTGTCGCCCGCGAAGGTGACCCACACGAGCAGCAGCGAGACCGCCGCGCTGATGAAGAACGCGCCCGCCCAGTCGACCTTGACCTCGCGCTTGACCACCGGGAGCTTCAGGGTCTTCTGGAGCACGATCAGCGCGATGACCGCGAACGGCACGCCGACGTAGAAGCACCAGCGCCAGCCGAGCCAGTCGGTGTCGGTGATGACGCCGCCGAGCAGCGGTCCGCCGACGGTCGCGACCGCGAACGTGGCACCCAGGTAGCCGCTGTACCGCCCGCGCTCACGCGGCGCGATCATGGCGGCCATGATGATCTGGGCCAGCGCGGAGAGACCGCCGACGCCGACGCCCTGCACGACGCGGCAGGCGATCAGCATGCCCGCGTTCACCGAGAGCCCCGCGACGATCGAGCCGCTGACGTAGATGATCAGGGCTATCTGGACGAGCAGCTTCTTGCTGAACAGGTCCGAGAGCTTGCCCCAGAGCGGCGTGGTCGCCGTCATCGCGAGCAGCGAGGCCGTGACGACCCAGGTGTACGCGGACTGGCCGCCGCCGAGGTCGCCGATGATGTGCGGCAGCGCGTTGGAGACGATCGTCGAGGACAGGATGGCGACGAACATGCCGAGCAGCAGCCCGGACAGCGCCTCCATGATCTGCCGGTGAGTCATCGGCGCGCCGCCTTCGGAGGGGTGCCCCCCGTGCGCGGCGCTGCCGTCCCGCACACCGGCCGGTGTGGTGGTGGCCATGAACTTCCTTGTCTGTTACGTGAGTTGTGCGGCGGGTGTACGGGTAAGGGGCGCTGCCGTCGGTGTCGTACGGCAGTCGAAGCTCTCGCGCAGGCGGGCGAGCATGGCGTTGAGCTGCCCGACCTCGTCGTCGGTCCAGTCCCGCAGGGTGTGGGCGAACATGTCCGCGGTGCGGCGCCCGAGTTCGTCGAGCATGTCGTGCCCGGCGGGGGTCAGCCGCAGGATGCGGGAGCGCTTGTCCAGGGGGTCGGGGTCGCGCTCGATCCAGCCGCGGGCTGCGACGTGCGCGACATGGCGGCTGGTCACCGACATGTCGACGTCGAGCAGCTCGGCGAGCCGGCTCATCCGCATCTCGCCGTGCCGCCCGAGGAGGGTGAGCACGGCGGCGGACCCGGCCGGGCACTCGGCGGGCAGGATCCGCCCGAGCCCGCGCTTCACGGCCCCGATGGCACTGAGCTGCCGGGCCAGTTCCTCGTAGTGGCTCTGCGCGGCCATCGGGCTCCTCCGGTCCGGGTCGGTGGTGATCTCGTTGCTTAGGGCAACCATAAGCAGGGTAGGGGTGATTGGTTGCTGAAGGCAAGTGAATGGCAAGGAGGGTGGGTAAAGTAGACGCAAAGAATTTGCATGCGGGAAGTCAACCCGCAGGTGGGGGTGGGTGGGGGTCGGTCGACCGACGGCTCGCGTCCGGTGTGCGGGTGGCGTGTGCGTCCGGGGGCGGGGGTTGGGCGGAACCCCGGACTTCGCTAGGGTCCCGTGCATGGCACACAACACCCCGGGCCCCGAGGGCAACTACGACCCCGCGGGCAGCACCCAGATGTTCCGCGCCTTCGTCGACGAGGGCGCGCCGCAGGGCCGCCAGGCGGCGACCCCGGCGGCGGCGCCGGCCGGTCCGCGCGTCGGCCTGATCGCGGGCGTCATCATCGTCCTGGCCGTCCTCGCGGGCGTCGCCTGGCTGGCGCTCGGCTGACGCCCCCGGTCACCGCCAGTCGGCGGTGACCGCCCGGGTCTCCACGTGCATCCCCATGGGGACCCGCCACCAGTCCACGCACACGGTGTACGTGGGTGACGCGGCCGCCCCGGCGCCGATCGGTGTCGGCAGCGGCTGTTCGGACGTGACGGTCGCCCAGTCGACCCCGAGCAGCCCGATGACGTGCGTCGCGAAGGTGAGCGTGCCGGTCCGGACGGGCGTGCCGCCGGTGTTGCGCAGCGGGACGGTTACGCGGTCGCACCAGCGGGGGGTGGTGGGGGTGTGGGTGATCGCGCCTACCTTCAGGGCGGCGGGCGCGGGGGGTTCCGTCGGCGAGCCACTGCTGCCGCCGCCGCCAGTACCGCCGCCGCTGCCACTGGTGCCTCCGCCACTCTGACCGGCGCCCCCGGCCCCGCCGCTGCCACCGGTTGCCTGTTCGGTCCCGCCGCTCCCACTCTCCCCGCCGCTGTGGGCATGCGTGCCGCTAGGGGCGTGGGGGTCCCCCCTGCTCATTGAGAGCTTGGGGGAGGGTGGGCGCGCGGCGCCCCCGTCCCGCCGGGCTGCGCCTGTTGCCTGAGCCGAGTCCGACGCCCCCGGACGGGGTGTGCTGCCCGCAGTCGCAGACGGCGTACCCGCGCTTCCGTCCAGCGGAACCAGCTCCACCTTGCCGCGCGGCGGCACCGCCCCCGTAACGGCAGGCGTAGGCCCGGCCGCGCCCAGCGCAACGTACGGCTTGCCACCCTCCCCGCCGCAGGCGACCACCGCCCCGCCCATACCGAACGTGGCCACCGCCGCAACACCGATCAACGCAGCACGTCGCATCCGGGCAGTGTCGCTGACGTACCGTCAAATGGGAACCCGGGAACGGGGTTGCGCACGCGGAGTGCCGCGCGCCCACCCTCCCCCAAGCTCTTGAGGACCAGGGGGGACCCCCAGCCCCAGCGGCACAGCTGCCCGCAGCCAGGGGGAGGGGAAAGGGGGGCGCTAGTCCGCGATCAACCCCTCCCGCAGCTGCGCCAGCGTCCTCGTCAGCAGCCGGGAGACATGCATCTGCGAGATGCCGACCTCCTCGCCGATCTGCGACTGCGTCATGTTCGCGAAGAAACGCAGCATGATGATCTGGCGTTCGCGCGGGGGGAGTTTGGCCAGGAGGGGCTTGAGGGACTCGCGGTACTCCACGCCTTCCAGCGCCGCGTCCTCGTAGCCGAGGCGGTCCGCGAGGGAGCCCTCGCCGCCGTCGTCCTCCGGGGAGGGGGAGTCGAGCGAGGAGGCCGTGTACGCGTTGCCGACCGCGAGGCCGTCGACCACGTCCTCCTCGGAGACGCCGAGGACCGCAGCCAGCTCCGGCACCGTCGGGGACCGGTCCAGCTTCTGGGCCAGCTCGTCGCTCGCCTTCGTCAGAGCCAGCCGCAGCTCCTGGAGGCGGCGCGGGACCCGTACCGACCACGACGTGTCGCGGAAGAAGCGCTTGATCTCGCCGACCACCGTCGGCATCGCGAACGTCGGGAATTCGACTCCGCGCTCGCAGTCGAAGCGGTCGATCGCCTTGATCAGGCCGATCGTGCCGACCTGGACGATGTCCTCCATCGGCTCGTTGCGCGAGCGGAAGCGGGCCGCCGCGTACCGCACGAGCGGCAGGTTCAGCTCGATCAGCGTGTCGCGTACGTACGTACGCTCCGGGCTGTCGCCGCCGCCCAGCGCGGCCAGCCGCAGGAACAGGGAGCGGGACAGGGTCCGGGTGTCGATGGGGTCCCGGGAGCCGGTCGACGGGCGAACGGCCGTCTCGCGCCGGGGAGCGGTCGGCTCCGGGAAGCCGAGCGTCGCCGCGGCCTCGACGGAGTCGATGGCGGCTTCCGAGCTCTGGCACACATCGGGCGCGGGCGCGCTCTTCGTGAGCGTGAGCGTGAGCACCTGCACCTTCGAGCTGCCCTGTTCTGCGGACATGCCACCCCCTTGAGGTCGCGGACGGTCGCGGTGGCCACGACCATCGGAGGAACGCAGCCTCCACCTGAATACCGGAGGCGGAGCTGCGGCAAACGCGGTTCCAGCAGAATGTCACATGTCGGCAACACGCTGTAGTGACATGTCGACAAGTCAGGTGCGGATCCGCGCAGTTAGAGGGGGGTGTGCCGGTTTTCCGGCCCAGAAGTTCGGCCGAAGGTGGATCACTCGATCCGGTTATGCCTCGATTCGATTTGCGGATCGAAGCCGGGCGAAGCTCCTGGCCAGCAGCCTGGACACATGCATCTGGGATACGCCCAATTCCTGGCTGATCTGGGACTGCGTCAGATTGCTGTAGTAGCGCAGCATCAGGATCCGCTGTTCGCGTTCGGGCAGTTGTACGAGGAGGTGGCGGACCAGGTCGCGGTGTTCCACGCCCGCGAGCGCCGGGTCCTCGTAACCGAGGCGGTCGAGCAGGCCCGGCAGCCCGTCGCCCTCCTGGGCCGCCTCCAGGGAGGTCGCGTGGTACGAGCGGCCCGCCTCGATGCAGGCGAGCACCTCGTCCTCGCCGATCTTCAGCCGGTCGGCGATCTCGGCGGTCGTGGGCGAGCGGCCGTGAGCGGTCGTCAGGTCCTCGGTGGCGCCGTTCACTTGGACCCACAGCTCGTGCAGCCGGCGCGGCACGTGGACCGTGCGCACGTTGTCCCGGAAGTACCGCTTGATCTCGCCCACCACCGTCGGCATCGCGAACGTCGGGAACTGCACCCCGCGCTCCGGGTCGAAGCGGTCGATCGCGTTGATGAGCCCGATCGTGCCGACCTGGACGACGTCCTCCATCGGCTCGTTGCGGGACCGGAAGCGGGCGGCCGCGTACCGCACCAGCGGCAGGTTCGCCTCGATGAGCGCCCCGCGCACCCGGTCGTGCTCCGGTGTGCCCGGCCGAAGGGCCTTCAGCTGCCCGAAGAGCACCTGGGTGAGCGCCCGGGTGTCGGCTCCCCGACTGTTGGGCCTCAGGGGGGCCCGGTGCGCCTCGGGGGCCTCCTGGGGCTCGTTCTGGGGCGGCACTTGAGGTGCGGTACTGGCCGGCACGGTCAACGCCACCCCTTAGTGGTCCTGTGGTCCGGTTCACCATCGACGCATCGTCGACTCATCCGTCAAAAGCGGTCATAGCATCACAAGACATGTCCACTGTGTGCAAGCACCGTATATCCACGTGTTGAGGGCAAGTTGGGCACAAAGCCAGACGAAAGGCCCCGCACCACGGGGTGCGGGGCCTTCGCGCGTACCGGCTCGAAATCCGTGCGTACCGGCTCGGAATTCGTGCGTACCGGCTCAGAACTCGTAGTCGGCGATCACCCACGTGGCGAACTCGCGCCACTGCGCGGCGGCCGCCTGGTGGGCCGGGTGTTCGAGGTAGCGCTTCAGCGCGGCCGCGTCCTCGACCGCCGAGTTGATGGCGAAGTCGTACGCGATGGGCCGCTCGGTGATGTTCCAGGCGCACTCCCAGAACCGCAGCTCGGGCACGAGCCCGTCCAGCTCCTGGAACGCCTTCACGCCGGCGGCCACGCGCGGCTCGTCGCGCGCGACGCCCTCGTTGAGCTTGAAGAGGACCAGATGGCGGATCATGTGTGCTCCTTGCCGTCGTACGTTCGAGTCAGCGCCCTCGAAGATCGTACGAGCAGGAGCGGCGAAGCCGGCGGACCGGCGCCAGGCGGGTCGGAACTCAGCGCACCAGCTCTGTCATGAACTTGCCTATGCCCTTCGCCGCCGACGAGATCCCCTCGAAGCCGGTCTGGACCATGCCCGCGGCCTGCACCGGCGAGGTGATGATCGTGTACAGCACGAAGACGACCGCGCAATAGAGCAGGACCTTCTTCACGTCCACGTGCGTGCACCCTCCCCGATCCCCTGTGCGATTCCCCTGCGTGATCGCGTGAGTCTAACCAACACCGCTCGCGTCCTCACCCCGTCTTTAAGGACCAAGGACCCCCGGTTCGGGGCCCTTCGCCGCACGTTACGGACGTGACGGGAGAGCAGGATGGTTCCAGAGCCCGAGGGATCTGGCAGGAATCCACGGGCCCGGAACAGGACCTCACTGCGGGGTCAGCGCCGCGAGCTTCCCCCTGGACGCGGCGAGGACTTGCAGGTCCTGTTCTCGCCGGGGGGAGCGGCTTTGTCCCCCCGACGCCGCTCCCCCCGTCCCGAGAAGCCAAAGCCCCGGCCACCGTCCATGGCCGGGGCTTTTCGGCGTACCCGTACAGGACATGCACGAAGGGCCCCGACGATGTCGGGGCCCTTCACAAGCGGTAGCGGAGGGATTTGAACCCTCGGTGACTTGCGCCACACTCGCTTTCGAGGCGAGCTCCTTCGGCCGCTCGGACACGCTACCGAGAGAGAGCTTAGCCCAAGGTGGGCCGTGGTTTGAAATCCGTATGCGGCGAGCGGGGTGAGACGTGGGTCACGGCCCCCGTCAGCACCCCCTCACCACCCCGTCAGCGGTCGCGGAAGAAGGCCGTCAGCTGGCGGGCGCACTCGTCCTCCAGGACGCCCTGGATCACCTCGGGGCGGTGGTTGAGGCGCCGGTCCCGTACGAGGTCCCAGAGCGAGCCGGCCGCGCCCGCCTTCTCGTCGCGCGCCCCGTAGACCACCCTCTCCACCCGGGACTGCACCAGCGCGCCCGCGCACATCACGCACGGCTCCAGGGTCACGACCAGCGTGCAGCCCACAAGGCGCCACTCGCCGGTCTTCTCCGCCGCGCGCCGCAGCGCGACGATCTCCGCGTGGCCGGTGGGGTCGCCGGTGGCCTCGCGTTCGTTGTGGCCCGTCGCCAGCAGGGTGCCGTCCGCGGACAGCACGACGGCGCCGACCGGCACATCGCCGGCCAGCGCGGCCCGCCCGGCCTCCCCCAGGGCGGTGCGCATCGGCTCCGCCCAGGGGTCGCGTACGGGATCGTGCGCCACGGCCACTAGCGGACGGCCTCCAGGACCTCGGCCGCTCCCAGCGCGTCCGCGATCTCCACCAGCGCGTCCGAGTCCAGGGTGAGCAGCTGTCCCTCGCTCACGCCCAGGTCGGCGAGGATGGCGGTGTCCCCGAGCGGGCCCGCGGGCACCGGGTCCAGACCGCCGACGGCTTCGTCGTCGACTTCCTCCTGTTCTTCGAGGTCGCCGTCCTCCGTACCGTCGAGGTCCAGCGCGTCCAGGTCGTCGGCGCTGTCGTCGGAGGCCGGATCGCGGCCGAGCAGTTCGTCGGTGAGGAGGATCTCCCCGTACGAGGAACGAGCGGCTGCTGCGGCGTTCGAGACGTAGATGCGCGGGTCCTCCTCGCCGTCCAAACGGACGACACCGAACCAGACATCCTCCTGCTCGATGAAGACGAGCACCGTGTCGTCGGCCCCCTCGGCCGTGGCCTCCCGGGCCAGGTCCGCGAGGTCGGACAGGGTCTCCACATCGTCGAGCTCTGTGTCGCTCGCTTCCCACCCGTCTTCGGTGCGCGCGAGCAGTGCGGCGAAGTACACCGTGACTCTCCCACTGGTCTTAGGCGTGCCGGTTGGGGGTCCCCCCGGCCGTGGCTTCACTGGAATCGTTGCAGAAACAACGCCGTTGCGAGAGTTCTTCCGCGGTTGCGTTTCTCCGGTCGTTTCTCCCGGTCGTCGTGGAGCCCGGTTCTCAGGTCACCAGCGGAAGGTTCGCATGCGCATGGCCTGACGCATACGGGCCGCGCGGGCGCGGCGCGGCTGGACCCGGTCGCGCAGCGCCTTCGCCTCGTGCAGCTCGCGCAGGAACTGGGCGCGCCGGCGGCGCCGCTCGGCGACCGTCTCGGCGGGCTCGCCGTACGCGTCGGTGTCGGCGTCGGATGCGGCCGGCTCTTCGTCCCGCCGGTCCTGCTGCTTGGCCATGTGGGCACCGCCCCGGGTGTGTCAGTCCCTCCCACCTTCCCCCGGGTGGGTGGTTTGATGCCAGCGCGGACGGCGCGAAGGGCCCTCTGCCCCGGTTACTGTGGGGTTATGCGTCTCCACGTCGTCGACCATCCCCTGGTCGCCCACAAGCTCACCACCCTGCGCGACAAGCGCACCGACTCGCCGACCTTCCGGCGCCTCGCCGACGAGCTGGTCACCCTGCTCGCGTACGAGGCCACGCGCGACGTGCGCACCGAGCAGGTCGACATCGAGACCCCGGTGACCCCGACGACGGGCGTGAAGCTGTCGTACCCGCGTCCGCTGGTGGTCCCGATCCTGCGCGCGGGCCTCGGCATGCTGGACGGCATGGTCCGCCTGCTGCCGACCGCCGAGGTGGGCTTCCTCGGCATGATCCGCAACGAGGAGACGCTGGAGGCGTCCACGTACGCGACGCGCATGCCGGAGGACCTCTCCGGGCGCCAGGTGTACGTCCTGGACCCGATGCTGGCCACCGGCGGCACGCTGGTCGCGGCGATCAAGGAGCTCATCAAGCGCGGCGCGGACGATGTGACCGCGGTGGTGCTCCTCGCTGCTCCCGAGGGCGTTGAGGTCATGGAGCGTGAGCTCGCGGGTACGCCGGTGACGGTCGTTACGGCGTCTGTGGACGAGCGGCTGAACGAGCACGGGTACATCGTCCCGGGCCTGGGCGATGCCGGTGACCGGATGTACGGCTCGGCCGAGTAGGACATCGCTGAAGCACTGATTATTCGGCTGCGGACCGTCTTGGGCTGGTCGCGCCCACGCGGCGGAGCCGCACAATGTCACAGCCCCGCGCCCCTGACGGGGTGCGGCTCAGCAGCTCCCGGAGGACGCGGGGACGGGCTTGGCCAGCGCGGCCAGGGCGGTCGCCGCGTCCTTCTCCGGGTCCAGGGCCTGGAACGTCGTACCCAGGATGAGGTCGACGTCCCCAGTGGCCCGGGTGTCCGTCTTCGTCGCCGCGCCCTTCAGCTGGGTGCCCAGCACCGCGAACGACCCCCGCGTGGCGGCGGGCGCGCCGAGCAGTATCCCGTTGCCGGTGACCTTCTTGTCGTACGCCTCCGGCGCGTTGCCGACCTTGCCGATGGCGAAGCCGCGCTTCTTCAGCTCGTCGGCCGTCTCCTTGGCGAGTCCGCCGCGCGGCGTCGCGTTGTAGACGTTGACGGTGATCTGCGCGGGCTTGGGCAGCGCGGCGGCCGCGGCCGTGGCGGTCGAGGCGGACGGCTTCGGGGTCGCCGGGCAGTCGTGGCCGGAGCCCGCCGCGGAGTCCTTCTTGGCGTCGTCCGACCCGCCGAAGATGTCGATGAGCTGGATCGTCCCCCAGCCGATCAGACCGAGGACCACGACGGCGGCGACCGCCGCGAGCAGGATTCGGCCGCGGCGGCGAGGGCGGCGCATCCGCGGGTACTTGTCACCCGTGATGCGGTACTTTCCGCCCATGCCGGGGGGAGTGAGCATGCTCATGTGGGCAGCGTAGTGCCGCCCGGTGACGATGCCTACTAAATGATCAATGGATGGCGCCGTATGCGCCGTAAAGAGCCCGAAAGGGTCAGTCCATCTCCAGTACGCGCGCGTGCAGCACCTGGCGCTGTTGAAGCGCCGCGCGCACCGCGCGGTGCAGCCCGTCCTCCAGGTAGAGGTCGCCCTGCCACTTCACGACATGGGCGAAGAGGTCGCCGTAGAACGTGGAGTCCTCCGCGAGGAGGGTCTCCAGGTCGAGCTGCCCCTTCGTGGTGACGAGCTGATCGAGCCGGACCGGGCGCGGCGCGACGTCCGCCCACTGCCGGGTGCTTTCCCGGCCGTGGTCGGGGTACGGCCGCCCGCTTCCGATGCGCTTGAAGATCACACGGAAAGCCTACCGGGCAAGCGGCTCATGGCGCAGCCATGGTGCGTCAGTGCGATCCTGGGGCAAGTGCCGCGAATGCGACATAGTGTGCGCGTCAGTGTTCGGCTGCGGACCGTGCCGGGTTGCTCGCGCAGTTCCCCTCGCCCCTGAAGGGGCGCGGCCACAGAGCCGGGTCACGCGCCCTTTGTCTTCGCCTTTGCCTTCATCTCCTGCTTGTACGCCCTTACCTTCGCCAGGGTTTCCGGGCCCGTGATGTCGGCTACCGAGCGGTGGCAGTCGGACTCGCCGTAGGGGCCCGCGGCTTCGGCCCAGCCCGGCGGGCGGACGCCCAGCTGCTTGCCCAACAGGGCCAGGAAGATGCGGGCCTTCTGGTCGCCGAAGCCGGGGAGGACCTTGAGGCGGGTGAGGAGTTCCGCGCCGGTGGCGGCGTCCCGCCACACCGCCTCGGGGTCGCCGCCGTACTCCTCCACCAGGAAGCGGCACAGCTGCTGCACCCGCTGCGCCATCGACCCGGGGTAGCGGTGCACCGCGGGCTTCGCCTTGAGGAGTTCCGCGAACGCCTCCGGGTCGTACGCCGCGATCGTCGCCGCGTCGAGATCGTCCGCGCCCATCCGCGTCGCGATCGTGTACGGGCCCGCGAAGGCCCACTCCATCGGGATCTGCTGGTCGAGCAGCATGCCGACCAGCGCGGCCAGCGGACTGCGGCCGAGCAGCTCGTCCGCCTCGGGCTGCTGGGCCAGGTGCAGTGTCGTGGGCTGCTTCTTCGGTGCCATGGCATCGATCATCGGCGCGCGCACCCGCTCCCGCACGCGGACGCGCGTGCCCCCGCCTGTTTGCGGGCAGAAGCAGGGGAACGTTCCATCCGTCCCGAATCGGTTGTGGAGGTGGCCCACGTCTTGAGCGGTTCCCTGTCCGACGACCTGGACTCCGTCGACATGACGGGCGTCCTCCAGGGCCTCGCGGGGCGCTGCGCGGACGTGCTCGGCCTCGCCTCCGGCGCCGTCGTGGCCGCCGACGGCAACGACGAGCTCACACTCGTCGCGGCCTCCGACGAACCCACCCGGCTCCTGGAGGCGTTCGCCGTCGAACGCGGTCAGGGGCCGTGCGTGGACTGCCACCGCACCGGCGCCGCCCGCACCGGCATCAACCTCGGCCACCCCGCGGCCGCCGCCCGCTGGCCGCACTTCACGGCCCGGGCCCGCCGCACCGGCTTCGCCGTCGCCCACACCCTGCCGCTGCGGCCGCCCGGCCGGGGCGGGGCGGTCGGCGCGCTGACCCTCTTCCAGCGCGGCCCCGGCCCCCTCCCGCCCGACGGCATCGCCCTCGCCCAGGCCCTGGCCGCCCTCGCGGCCGTCGCCATCGTCCAGGAGCGCGCCCTGGAGCAGGGCCGCATCGAGCGCGACCAGCTCAGAGCCGCGCTGACCAGCCGTATCGTCATCGAACAGGCCAAGGGAATTCTCGCCGAACGCTGGCGCACGAACGTCGACGAGGCGTTCGCGGTCTTCCGCGATTACGCCCGTACGCATGGACTGCGGATCGCGGTGCTGGCGCGGGGGGTCATCGCGGGCGAGGTGGACACGACGGCGATGTGGAGCGCCGGGCGGGCGCGGCGACCGTAACCCCCTCGTACGCACGTTCTCGTGAACTCACGCTTTCGTATGACCGGCGCGCCCATCCCGAATGCCCCCGGGCGCCCTGGGTAGTGCTGGGCGGACCAACTGGTGCCATCAGGAGGGGAAGCCCAGTGAGCCAGCCGTTCGTCCTGCCGGATTTCTATATGCCGTATCCGGCCCGGCTCAATCCCCATCTCGAAGCGGCCCGTACGCAATCGCGCGCGTGGGCCCGCGAGATGGGCATGCTGGAGGGGTCGGGGATCTGGGACCAGAGCGACCTCGACGCGCACGACTACGCGCTGCTGTGCTCGTACACCCACCCCGACTGCGACGCCGACGCGCTGTCGCTGGTCACCGACTGGTACGTGTGGGTGTTCTTCTTCGACGACCACTTCCTGGAGGCGTTCAAGCGCACGCTCGACCGCGAGGGCGGCCGGAAGTATCTGGAGCGGCTGGCCGCGTTCATGCCGATGGACCTCGCCGACGGGTTCCCCGAGCCGGTCAACCAGGTCGAGAAGGGCCTCGCGGACCTGTGGGCGCGGACCGTGCCGAGCATGTCGTACGGCTGGCGGGAACGGTTCGCCGAGTCCACCCGCAATCTGCTGAACGAGTCGATGTGGGAGCTCGTCAACATCAACGAGGGGCGGATCGCCAACCCCGTCGAGTACATCGAGATGCGCCGCAAAGTGGGCGGCGCTCCCTGGTCGGCGGGGCTCGTCGAGTACGCGGCGAACGCCGAGATCCCGCACGCCCTCGCGGGCTCCCGGCCACTGCGCGTACTCACCGACGCCTTCGCGGACAGCGTCCATCTGCGCAACGACCTCTTCTCGTATCAGCGGGAGGTCGAGGACGAAGGCGAACTGAGCAATGGAATCCTGGTACTTGAGACCTTTCTCGGGTGTACGACGCAGGAAGCCGCCGAGACCGTCAACGATCTGCTCACCTCGCGGCTCCAGCAGTTCGAGAACACCGCGCTCACCGAACTCCCGCCGCTCTGCCTGGAGAAGGGGCTCGGCCCCGAGGAGTGCGCGCGGGCCGCCGCGTACGTGAAGGGCCTCCAGGACTGGCAGTCCGGCGGCCACGAGTGGCACATGCGCTCCAGCCGGTACATGAACCAGGAGGCGCGGGCGCGTACGCCGGTGGCCGCCGGAGTGCTCGGCACCTCCGCGCTCGACATCAAGACCCTCTTCGGCCGCCCGGCCGCGGCCCGGCTGCGCAGCCACGCCCATGTGCCGATGCAGCACGTCGGGCCGTCCCTGCTGCCGGACTTCGACATGCCGTTCCCGCTGACCCTCAGCCCGCATCTGGCCGAGGCGCGCGAGTTGTCCGTCGCCTGGGCGGACCGGATGGGTCTGCTCGACGACATCTGGGACGAACGTAAGCTCATCGGCTACGACATCGCGCTCTGCGCGGCCGCACTCGACCCGGACGCCACCCTGGAGGAGCTGGAGCTCAGCGCTCGGTGGCTGGTCTGGGGGACGTACGCGGACGACTACTTCCCGGTGGTGTACGGGCGTTCACACGATCTCGTCGGGGCGCGGCTGTGCGTCGAGCGGCTGCTGGACTGCCTGGACGTGGACGATCCGGCGGCCGGGGCGGCGCTCGCCGCGACCCCGTTGGAGCGCGCCCTCGCGGACGTCTGGGTGCGCTCGGCCGTCCCGATGTCCCCGCGCGGGCGCAGGCAGTTGCGCCGAGGGCCCGAGGTGATGCTGAGGAGCTGGCTGTGGGAGCTCCACAACCAGGCCCAGCACCGCATCCCCGACCCGGTCGACTACATCGAGATGCGCCGGGAGACCTTCGGATCCGAAGCGACCCTGGCCCTGAGTCGCCTGCGGCACTTCGACGCGCTCCCGGAGGAGCTGTTCCGGACGGGCACCATGGAGGCGCTTGAGCACGCGGCCGTTGACTACGGGATGCTGATCAACGACCTCTTCTCCTATCAGAAGGAGATCGAGTTCGAGGGCGAGACGCACAATCTGGTCCTCGTCGTGGAGCGCTTCTTCGGCTGCGACTACCCGACCGCGCTCGGGATCGTCGACGACCTCATGCGCTCGCGGATGCGCCAGTACCTCCATGTGAAGGAGCATGAACTCCCGCTGCTGGCCGAGGAGTTCGGGCTCGACCGGGACGGCCGGGCGGCGCTGGACGCGTACGCACGCGAGCTGGAGGACTGGGTCGCGGCCATGCTGCACTGGCACCGGAACGCCCGCCGCTACTCCGAGGTGGACCTGCGCAGCGGCTCGCTGCCGAACGTCGTCCCGTCCGTCCTCGCCTCCTCCGGCCCGGGCACGGCCGCGCTGCGGCTGGCCCACCAGATGCTGTCGTCCGCGCCGGTGGACCGTCCGGTCGCGGGGCTCAGCGGGGCGTGATCGACTTGCCGCATGGGCCATGACCACGGGTCCGCTGCGGCCTCGGGCACGCTGAGCGGCACGTTCCGCATCCGGCTGCTGTGGACCATCGGCATCAGCGCGTCGATCACCGTCATCCAGGTGGTCGGCGCGCTGATCTCCGGCTCGCTCGCGCTGCTCGCCGACGCCGCGCACAGCCTCACCGACGCGGTCGGCGTCTCCCTCGCGCTTGGCGCGATCACGCTCGCCCAGCGCGCCCCGACCCCGCGCCGCACCTTCGGCTTCTACCGGGTCGAGATCTTCTCGGCGGTCCTGAACGCGCTGCTGCTCGTCGGGATCTTCGTGTGGGTGCTGTGGTCGGCGATCGGCCGGTTCAACGAGCCGGTCGAGGTCAAGGGCGGGCTGATGTTCGCGGTCGCGGTGGGCGGGCTCGCGGCGAACATGGTCGGGCTGTGGCTGCTGCGGGACGCCAAGGACCAGAGCCTCAATCTGCGCGGCGCGTATCTGGAGGTACTCGGAGACGCGCTCGGCTCGGTCGCGGTGATCGTCGGCGGCCTGGTCATCCTGCTGACGGGCTGGCAGGCGGCCGACCCGATCGCCTCCATCGTGATCGGGCTGCTGATCGTGCCGCGGGCGTATGGGTTGCTGCGGGATTCCGCGCGGGTGCTGCTGGAAGCGACTCCGGAGGATGTGGACCTTGCGGTGGTCCGCGCGCATTTGTTGGAGGAGCGCGGTGTGGTCGACGTTCACGATCTGCATGGCTGGACCGTGACGTCCGGGATGCCTGTGCTTACCGTGCACGTGGTGGTCAAGGAGGCGGCCCTCGTTGACGGGTACGGGGATCTGCTGCGTCGCTTGCAGCGGTGCGTGGGGGAGCACTTCGATATTGCCCATTCCACTGTTCAGCTGGAGCCTGAAGGGCATGCGGAGGCCGCTGACGCCCTGCATGGTTGAACGTTCGGCTGCGGACCGTGCCTGGTTGCTCGCGCAGTTCCCCGCGCCCCTGAAGGGGCACGTCACCGCGTCCACTCAGTCAGGTATTCGCCAACCAACCGGGGGCGCGGTTCTGGCTTGTCACATCCCGGCCCGGCGCGTCGTCCTAGGGACATGGACATCGCCATTGCGGGAGGGACGGGGACGCTGGGTAGCCGCGTCGCCGAGGAGTTGCGTACGCGGGGGCACCGGGTACGGGTTTTGAGTCGTCGGTCCCCGGATTACAAGGTCGATCTGACCACCGGTGAAGGGCTGATCGACGCCCTGTCGGGGTGCGAGGTCGTGGTGGACGCGTCCAACGCGCACGGGTCCGCGAAGGGGGCCGCGCGGACGCTCGTCGACGGGTCGCGGCGGCTGCTCGCCGCCGCCCGCGCGGTGGGCGTGCAGCACCATGTGTGCGTCTCGATCGTGGGCTGCGACATGGTGCCGATGGGATATCTGCAGACCAAGGCCGAGCAGGAGTGGGTGGTACGCGAGGGACGCGTGCCGTGGACGATTGTGCGGGCCACCCAGTTCCATGAACTGCTCGCCTCGGCGCTCGCGTCGGCCGCCAAATGGGGGGTGGTGCCGGTGCCCAGGGCGCGGCTGCGGACCGTTGCCTGTATGGAGGCCGCCTGGGTGGTCGCCGATGTGGCGGAGGGGGTGCCGCACCGGGGGCGTATCGAGATCTGCGGGCCCGAGGACACCGACGTACGGGAGATGGCCCGCACCTGGCGTACGGTGACCGGCCGCAAGGCGGTCCTGATGCCGGTGCCGCTGCCCGGTCCGGTGGGGCAGGCGCTGCGGTCGGGCGCGCTCACCGTGGAGAAGCCGGACGTACGCGGCACCATGTCGTTCGGGGAGTGGCTGCGCACCGAACAGGTGTGGGCGAGCGTCGCGGGGCTGCGGTGAGCACGGCCGGCGGGCGCGGCCCGCTCTCCAGCGAGGACGGTCTGGCCCGCGCCTTCGAGCGGGAGCGGCCCCGGCTGCTGCGGGTCGCCTACACGACGACCGGGTGCCTCGCCGAGGCGGAGGACTGCGTCCAGGAGGCGTGGCTGCGGCTGCGCGGCCTCAAGGACCCCGGGGCCGTACGCGATCTGCGGGCCTGGCTGACGACGACCGTGGGGCGCCTGGCCCTGGACGCGCTGGGGAGCGCGCGCGTACGGCGTGAGCGGTACGTCGGTACGTGGCTGCCCGAGCCGCTGGTCGAGCACGCGCCGGACGAGCAGGACCCCGCCGACCGGGTCACGCTGGACGAGTCGGTGTCGATGGCGCTGATGATTGTGCTTGACGAGCTGTCGCCCGCGCAGCGCACCGCGTTCCTGCTGCACGACGTGTTCGGGCTGCCCTTCGAGGAGGTCGCTGGCGTCGTGGGCCGAACCCCCGCCGCCGTACGGCAGTTGGCGTCCCGGGCCCGCCGCCATGTCGACAGCAGCCGTCCGCACCACCCCGCCGGGTACGCCCGCCAGCGGGAGCTGGTCAGCGCGTTCGGCAAGGCGTGCCAGGAGGGCGATCTGGAGCGGCTGGTCGCGCTGCTCGACCCCGGTGTGGTCTGGCGCGGCGACGGTGGCGGCAAGGTGACGGCGCTGCGGGGGATCGTGCGGGGTGCGGAGAGTGTGGCGCGCGGTCTGATCGCGCTCACCCGGGTCCATGTCCCGCCGGACGGGCTGCGACTCGCGCACGTCAACGGCGCGCCCGGTCTCGCCCTGTGGCACTGGGACGGTGCCCGTACGATCGTGGCGATCACCGTGGACGGTGGCCGGATCACCTCCGTGGACGCGATCCGCAACCCTGACAAGCTGACCCACGTACCCGATGCGTAAACGCGCACCGGACCCGAGCCACGCCGACCGGCCCGGGGTCCCCTGAGCGCCCGCTCCGGCTGGTCACGATCTACGAGGTGACCAGCCGGAGCGCGGCCAGTGCGCCGATGCCGAAGGCGATCGTGAGGTAGAAGTTCCGGGTGCGCCAGGCCAGGAACAGGGTGGGAACGGCCAGCCAGAGGCCGTAGTTGGCCGGGCCGATGTCCAGGTGGCCCGACGGTACGAACAGCGAAGGCGCGAGCAGCGCGGCGATGACCGCCGGGGGGACCTGGCGCAGCCACACCACCACCGGGCGGGGCAGTTGCGCCGCCGCCAGGAAGAGGGTGGGCAGCAGCCGGGGGCCGAAGGTCACGGCCGCCATTCCGGCGATGGTGAGGGCGAGGGTGAGCTGGCTCATCGGGATGCTCCTTCTGGATCGGCCTGGGCCGGGTCCGCCGGCGGTTCGCTCGGTGCGATCGCCAGGCCGAACGTCGCCGCCAGCGCCGCCGCGACCAGCACCGCCCAGTACTGGAGGCCCAGCAGTGTCAGGACGACCGCGCCGCCGCCCGCCACCGCCGCGACCGCCAGGCCCCGTCGGTCCGTGACGATCCCGGCCGCGAGCAGGGCCATGAACATGGCGGGCAGTGCGTAGTCGAGGCCGAGTGCGCGTACGTCGGTGACCAGGTCTCCGGCCAGTACGCCCGCGACTGTGCCTGCCACCCAGGAGGCGTGTACGGCGAGGTTGAAGCTCAGTACCTCGGCCTTGGGGCGGTCCGGGCGGTCGCCGTACTGGGCCGAGTGCACGGCGAATGCCTCGTCCGTCAACTCGTAGGCGAACAGGGCCTGTTCGCGTCGGCGCCAGCTTTTCAGTCGGGGGGCGACGGCTGCCGAGAGCAGTAGGTGGCGGAGGTTTACCACGAAGGTGGTGAGGACTATGGCGTACGGGGCGGCGCCTACGCCGATCAGTTGGAGTGCGGCGAACTGGGATGAACCGCCGTACACGAACAGGGACATGGCGATCAGGGCCCAGCCCGGGAGCCCGGCGGTGTGGCCCAGGACGCCGAAGGCGAACGCGACTGGGACGTAGCCGAGCATGACGGGGACGGCCTGGGCCAGCCCAGCGGGAACGGGGCGGAGGGGGTGCACGGCCGGGCGGGACCGGGGTGCCGCTGTGCCCACCCGTGCCGCCCCAGCGGCACGATTGCCCACAGCGGCGGGGGGAGGGGCCGCGGCGGCGGCGCCCGTGGGCGCCGCCTCGCGGGTGTTTACAGGTCGCACTCGTACGTCCTCTCCCCCGCTGCCGGGTGGAAGCCCACGGCTGTCCACAGGGCGGACGCCGCCGGGTTGCCGTCCAGGACTGCCAGGTGGACTCGGCGTACGCCTCGGGCTCGGAAGGCCGAGAGGGCGTCGCGGGCCATCAGGCGGGCCAGGCCCGCCTGGCGGTGGGTCGGGGTGACCACGGCGTGGCTGATGCTGCCGCGTACCCCGAAGCTGCCCGCGAGCAGCGCCCCGACGACCCGGCCCGCCGGGTCGCGGACGACCCGGCAGAGCTCGGCGGAGTGGGCGAGGTGGGCCCGCAGGAGCGCCTCGTTCTCCCACTCGCAGTACGCGGTCTGCGGTGCCGCCCGCAGCAGCGCGATCACCTGGGGGACGTCCGCCGCCGACATCGGCGCGGAGACCGCCTGCGGCGCGAGCGCCAGTACCGCCGCGCTCATCAGACCAGCGTCTCGTACGGCGAGCCCGGCAGCGAGAACGAGATCGCCAGGACATCGCGGTAGCCGCCCTTGTCCTCGGCCGCGCTCAGGCCGGTGACGTGGTGCTTCATCGCCCGGTCCTCGAAGATCAGCGAGTCGAGCGGGGTCAGGAAGGTCGCCTTCGCGAGCGGCTCCTCCTCCCAGGTGAACACCGTGCTGTGGCCGCCCTCGACGTCCACGCGCGAGATCAGGTGCAGGCCCGCCCACGGGTAGCCGTCGGAGTGGATGCCCTCGGGCACCAGCTCGTTGTACTGGCCCGCGTTGATCTCGATCCGGATCTGGTGGATCTGGCACTGCCAGGCGCGGTCGCGGTACTCGTCCTCGATCGGCAGGTTGTCGAAGTCGTACCGTACGAGCGCCTGGAAGAGCGGGTTGCGGTACGTCGACTCCTCGACGTCGCCGAAGTGGCGCACCACGCCGCCGACGAACGAGTTCATCTCCTCGCTCTGGAAGTACGCGACATGGTCGAGCGGCGCGAGCTCGCCGGTGGCGGGGACGTACGTGAAGTCGCTGTAGCGGCGGGTGCGCACGGCGCGGTCGCCGCCGCCGAAGTGCTCGTCCGGCGTGAGCCGGCCCCAGGACTCCTGGAGGCCGTCGAACGCGGCCGCGAGCTCCGGGCTCAGCGTGAGGTCCTCGGCCGACACCAGCGCGTAACGCTTCTCGCTCAGCTCCTCGCGCAGGTCGGGGCCGACGGAGGTGATGGTCTCGGGGGCCGGTATCAGGGCAGCAGTCGTCATCTTCTGTTCCTTGTCAGTGAGTTGAGGTGATGCGAAATGGGTCAGCGCAGGCCCAGCGACTCGTACGTGGCGTCCAGCTCGGCCACGTCCAGTCCGGCCGCCTGGCGCACCAGGCGGATCGCCCGGTAGATCTGGTTGATGTGCGCGATGTCGTGGCCGATGACCTTGCGGATCATGACCTCCATCGTTTCGCCGCCCTGCTCGCCGTGGCGGCCGGTGCGCTGCCAGTCGGCGGCGGGCAGCGCAGCGAGCAGCGCCACGTTGGAGGCGCGCAGCCCGGTCCAGGCGTCGAGCATCTGGCGGAACGGCAGCCGGGGCAGCGGGGCCCACAGCGCCTCGTCGTAGCCGGGGTAGACCGGGTTGTCCTCGGTGGCCACCAGACGCCAGCGGAAGCCGTAGACGATGTCGACGTCGAAGAGGTGCCCGACGATGAACGCGGCCGGCCACTCGCCCTCCTCCGGAACCGTCTCGGCGAGCTCGGTCGGCAGATCGGCGAAGAGCTGCCGCGCCCACACGGGCGTCTTGGCCAGCACGTCGAACGGGTCGCGCTCGCCCGCGACTTCGAGCAGCGCGGTGACGTACGCGGCGGGGTCCTCGGTGGCCGAGGGGATGTCGATGCGGTGGACGGACTGGGACTCGGGGGTGATCCCGGTCCCGGGGGCGATCTCGGTGGTCATGATCTTTGCTCTCCGGTGAGTGAAGTGGATTGCTGGATACGTCAGTTGGTGGCGGCGGTCGTCAGCGGCTCCGGCGTCGTCGACACCTCCTCCCGCACGCGCGGCTTCGCGCCCAGGATCAGCAGCGCCCCCACGCAGGCCACGGCTCCGCAGACCGTCCAGTGCAGCGGCGGCGAGACGCTGTAGAGCAGACCGCCCACGGCCGGGCCGAGTGCGCCGGCCAGGGTGTGGGCGATGCCCTCGGCGCCCTGGTAGCGGCCGCGCAGATGCGCGGGCGAGAACTCGGCGGGGTAGGCGTTGGCGATCGGGGTGTAGACCGTCTCGGCGACCGTCCAGACCGCCACGGTCAGCGCGAGCAGCCACACCGTGCTCATCGCCCCGGTCAGCGCCATGCCGACACCGAGCAGCACGAGTCCGGCGGCGATCACCCGGCGCGGGTCGCGGCGCTCGGTGTACTTGGTCAGCGGCAGCTCGATGACCACGCACAGCAGTGCGTTGAGCCCGAGCAGCAGACCGTAGACCCCGTTGCCGAAGCCCGCGTCCGTGACGTGCAGCGGCAGCGTGGCCGTCGACTGCCCGTACACGAAGGTCGCCGCGACCATCGAGCCGAGGAAGAGAAGGTACGGCCGGTCGGCGAAGACCTCGCGGTAACCGCCCTTGCCCGAGGCCGACTTGGCGTCCGCCGGGACCTCCTGCGCGACCGGCCGCCCGGCCGGGAGCGTGAGCAGCGCCAGGGTGCCGAAGGCGAAGGAGAAGAGCGCGTCGCCGAGGAAGACGTAGGTGTACGAGTAGCCGCTCAGCAGGCCGCCGACCAGCGGGCCGACCGCCATGCCGACGTTGATGGCGAGCCGGAGCACCGCGAACGCCGTCACCCGGCGCTCCTCCGCCACCGTGTCGATCAGCAGCGCGCCCGCCGCCGGGCGGTAGAGCTGCGCGAAGACGCCGACCAGGCCGACAAGCGCGGTCGTGGTGTACAGGCCGCCGGTCAGCGGTACCGCCACCGTCGCCGCGCTGGAGCCGAACATCGAGACCGCGATCGCGGTGCGCCGCCCGAAGCGGTCGGCGACCGTGCCGCCCACCGCGTTGCCGACGAAGGCGCCGAGCCCGACCGTGCCGAGGGCGACGCCCGCCTGGAAGGCGGAGAAACCCTTCGAGACGAGGAAAAGCACCAGGAATACATTGAGGAAATTGCCGAATTTGATGAGGAACATTCCGGCGAAGATCACCCAGGCGCTTCTGGGCAGTTCGCGCAATCGTCGGCGCAGGGGCTCGTCGCTCGCCGCCATGGCGGGGCTCCTTCCGGGGGACACCGGGGTCGGGGGGAGGCTTTCGGGGAGGTGACGGCCACCATGAAACCCACCGGTCGGGGCCCTGCCCAGGGCTCTGAGCTGGCACGAAACGGCTTGGCACATTCGTGCCAGCGCCCCATTTCGCAGGCCCTCGCGCGTCATTCGTGCCGTGCACGCTTGTGCCAGCCGGAAAGCATTTCCCCGCCGCAATTCCTGCCGCAGAGTTCTGGCCATGACCGATCACATGCTTCTCGTCGTCGGCGGCCGGATACAGACGCTGCGCAAGGCGGCGGCGCTGGGAATCCGCTTCGTACTGATCCAGCACAAGGACCAGTTCGTGCCGGAGGCCGCGCGGCTCGCCGAGGCCGTCCTCATCGCCGACTACACCGACTGGACCACCACCCGCCCGCTCGTCGAGGCGGCCCACCAGGCGTACGGGTTCACCCGGGTCGTCTCGATCACCGAGCCGGGGCTGGTCCCGGCCGGCCGGATCAGCGACCACCTAGGGCTCGGCGGCACCTCCGAGGAGGTCGCCGAACTCCTGCGGGACAAGCACGCGATGCGCCGCCACCTGGCTGCATCCGACAACCCCGAGGTCCGCGCGCTCTCCGTCGCCGCCGCCGAAGTGGCCTCCGCCCAGGATCTGGTGGACTTCGGCGCCGCGCACGGCTACCCCTTCGTCCTCAAGCCCGTCGACGCGACCGCCAGCCTCGGGGTCGTACGGATCGACGGACCGGAGGAGGCCGAGGCGGCCTGGGCGGATGTCGAGGCGCTGCGGGCGCGGACCGATCTGCAGTGGGGCGCGTTCTTCACCATCGGCCGGTTCCTCGCCGAGCAGTACATCTCCGGGCCCGAGTACAGCGTGGAGACGTTCTCCTTCGCCGGGCGCCACATCGTGCTCGCCGTCACCGAGAAGCTGACCGGCGGCGAGGGGTTCATCGAGCTGGGGCACGCGCTGCCGGCCCGGCTCGACCCCGCCGACGAGCGCCGCATCGAGCAGGCCGTGAGCCGCTTCCTGGACGCGGTCGGGCTGAAGGACGGCGCCGCCCACACCGAGCTGCGGCTCTCGCCGTCGGGCCCGCAGATCATCGAGAGCCACAACCGGATGGGCGGTGACCGGATCTTCGACCTGCTGGACGCGGCGTTCGGCATCGACCTCGAAGAGTGGATCGTGGCCTGGCAGTTCGCGCTGATCCCGGCCCTCACCGGGCGCCCGGTCCCGCGTACGTCGGCGGCCACCCGCTTCCTGTCGGCGCGGCCCGGCACGGTCGTGGAGATCCAGGGCGCCGAGGAGGCGAAGGCGCTCGACGACGTCATCGACGTGGAGACCACCGTCCGCCCCGGCGACACCGTCGGCGAGCTGCGCGGCAACTGGGACCGCGTCGGCCAGGTCCTCACCACCGGCGCCGACACCGCGTCCGCGATCGCCACCGCCGAGCGGCTGACCGAGAAGGTCACCGTCGTCACCCGGGGGGCGACGGCGTGAAGATCCTGCTGATCATGCGGAACACGTACGCGTGGCACCGCGAGCACATCGAGACGCTTGAGCGGATGGGTCTGGAGATCCATCTCGCCACCCAGGTCGCCGAGGCCGAGGACGACGGCCGGTTCGCCTCCGTCGTACGGCTGGAAAAGGGCCTGGAATCGCAGGAGTTGGCGGAGGTATGCGCCAAGGCCGCCGTCGATCTCGGGATCGCCAGCGCGCTCACCTTCTACGACAGCGACATCGTGGTGACCTCGCGGGTCAACCAGCTGCTCGGCCACTCCTGGCCGCGCCCGGAGGCCGACGAGATCTCCCGCGACAAGCGGCTCCAGCGCGCGTTCCTTGAGCGGCACGGGCTTCCGGGGCCGCGTGCGGTCGCGGTGACGGGGGTCGAGTCGGGGCTCGCCGCCGCCGAGTCGTTCACGTACCCCTTCATCGTGAAGCCCAGCGCGCTCGCCGCCTCCATGGGCGTCAGCCTGGTCCACGACCGGGACGGCCTGGAGCGGGCGCTCGACGACATCATGAAGCTCGTCGAGCAGTGGAGCGGCTACTTCCCCATGGACGGCCCCGACATCGCGCTCCTGGAGGACTTCCTGCCGGGCAAGGAGGTCACCCTCGACGGGGTGGTCGTCGCCGGGCGGTTCCACCTGGTGGGCGTCACCAACAAGATGCAGATGCCGGGCCCGTACTTCGAGGAGGACTTCTACACGCTGCCGTTCCGCACGCCCGAGGAGGAGCCGGGTCTGGTCGCGGTCGCGGAGGCGATCGTCGCGGGGCTCGGTGTCGAACACGCCCTGTTCAACGCGGAGTTCCGGCAGGACGCCGAGGGCCGCTACCGGGTCGTGGAGTTCGCCACCCGGATGAGCGGCGGCCAGAACTACCGCAATCTGCGCGAGGTCCACGGCATCGACGCGGTCCGCCTCTACGCCAAGGCCGTACTGGCCGGGGACGACCCCGCAGAGCGTGCCGACATCCTCACCGGCGAGGTCCCGAGGGCGGCCGTCCCGCGCGCCGCCACCTGCATCAAGTTCGCCTACCGGACCGGCACTCTGGTCCGCAACAACCCCGGCGACGCCTTCCACTCCCCGTACTTCCGCTCGTACATCCCGGCCTCCAAGCCAGGCGCCCGGCTGCGGCGCGCCCCCGAGGGCTGGTACGAGATCGCCGGCTCGCTCGCGGTGGCCGCGCCCTACCGCGGGGCCGCCGACATCGACCGGGTCGAGCGCATCGCCGCCGACCTCGACGAACGCCTCGATGTCGTGGTCGTACCGGCCGCATCAACCGTCTGACCTGCGAGAACAAGCGGAAAGAGTTGTACGTGCACGCCACCGACCCCGTGTTCCGCATGGGCATCACGGAACCCACCGCCATCGACCCCTACAAGGCCCAGGAAGGGGAGGGGATCCTGGTCTGCAAGGCCCTGTTCACCGGGCTGCTCGCCCTCGACGAGGCCGGGCGCCTCGCCCCGGCCACCGCCTCCTCCTGGCACAGCGACGACACGGCGACCGTCTGGACGTTCACCCTGTGCACCGACACGGTGTTCAGCGACGGCGAGCCGGTCACCGCGCACAGCTTCGTGCGGGGCTTGACCCGGGCCCTGGACCCGGCGGCCAACACCGAGACCGCCTACCACCTGGCGGGCGTGCGCTCCTTCCGCGCCGACAGCGACGACACGCTGATCTTCGAACTGGCCGAGCCGGACGTCGAGTTCGACCTGAAGACCCTCCAGCCGATCTTCAGCCCGGTGCCGAGCGGCACGGGCCCGGCGCTCGACCCCGCGTACAACGACATGCCGGTCGGGAACGGGCCGTTCGTGATGGCCGAGCCGTGGCGGCACGGCGAGTCGATCCGGCTGCTGCGCAACGACCGCTGGTTCGGTCCCGCACCCGAGATCGCAGAGGTCCGGATCGACATCCTCGACCCGGTCACGGCCCTGGACGACGAGTACGAGCGGTTCGTCGACGGCACGTACGACTACGCCAGGATTCCGCCCGCCCGTACCGCCGAGGCCGCCGCATCCGACGGGTTCCTGGAGCAGGAGGGCGCGGGGCTCTTCTACCTCATCCCGTTCTGCCACCAGGCGCCGATGGACTCGCTGGACGCCCGCCGGGCCCTGTCGGCGGCCATCGACCGTCAGGGCCTGATCGACACGTACTTCCACGGCAGCCGCACCCCCGCGCACTCGCTGCTCTCGCCCTGGTTCGGCGAGGCGCACACCCCGCGCGGGGAGTTCGCGGACGACTGGACGGCGTACGACCCCGAGCGGGCCAGGACCGCGGCCCTCAGCGCCGGGCTTCCGCCGGGCAGCCGCGTCGACTTCGCGTACAACACGGGCGCGGGCCACGACGACTGGGTGCACGCGCTCGCAGCAGGACTGCACGACGTCCTCGGCTGGGAGGTCGAGCTGATCCGCACCGACGCGCGCGGCCTCGTCGACCACCGCACCTCCCTCGCAGCCGCCGGGTTCTGCCGGGCGGGCTGGGCGTGCGACTACCCGACGCCCGACAACATGCTCTTCCCGCTGCTGCACTCCTCGTGCACCGCGCCCGACGCCGACGGCACCGCGCACGGCGACAACGAAGGCCGGTATGCGAACCCGGAGTTCGACGCCCTGGTCGCCAAGGCGCGGGCCGCCACCGACCCGGCCGAGCGCGCGGACGCCTGGCGGCGCGCCGACCGCACGGCCGTCGCCGACCTCGCCCTGATCCCGCTCTGGTACCGCACCGACCAGCGCGTCCACGCCGCCGGCCGGATCGCCGGGCTGCGCATCGACTTCGACGGCAATCCCACTCTCACCACTGTCACTTCAAGGAGCACCACACGATGAGCGCCGCGATCACGACGAGCCCGGTGTACGACATCCTCGGCGTCGGCTTCGGGCCGGCCAACCTCGCCCTCGCCATCGCCCTGGAGGAGCGCGACTCGCCGCTCACGGCCCGCTTCCTGGAGGCCCGCCCGTCCCCGGAGTGGCAGCCCGGCATGCTGCTCGACGGCTCCGACATCCAGAACCACCCCAGCCGCGACCTGGTGACCCTGCGCAACCCGCGCAGCCGCTACAGCTTCCTCAACTACCTGCACGAGCAGGGCCGTCTGCTGCGCCACCTGAACCTTCCGTCGGAGTTCCCGCTGCGCAAGGAGTACGCCGGGTATCTGCGCTGGGCGTCCTCGTTCTTCTCGCACCTGGTCGACTGCAACCAGCGGGCCGCGTCCGTCGAGGTCGTCGAGGCGGGCGGGGAGCGCCTGTACGAGGTGACCACCATGGCGGGCGACCGCTATCTGGGCCGCACCCTGGTCCTCGGCCCCGGCCGCACCCCGTACATCCCCAGCCCGTACGACACGGTCCGCACCCCGCGCGTCTTCCACCTCACCCAGTACCTGCCCCGGCTCGCCGAGCTGGCCGGTCAGGGCCGCGAGCCCGAGTCGGTCGCGGTCATCGGGGGCAGTCAGAGCGCGGTGGAGCTGGCGCTCGACCTGGGCCGACGCTTCCCGCGCACCAAGGTCACCACGTACACCCGCTCGCACTCGCTGCGGCTCAAGGACACCAGCCCGTTCAGCGAGGAGGGGTACTTCCCCGAGTTCACCGACTACTACTTCCAGGCCTCCCGCGAGGGCAAGAAGGCGCTGGACGCCTATATGCACGGCACCAACTACTCCTCCGCCGACGGCGACGTGCTGCGCGAGCTCTACCTCACCATCTACGAGCAGGAACTCGACGGCGAGCAGCGGGTGTTCGTGCGCGGCAACCACGAGGCCGTTGCGGTGCGCGAGGCGGGCGAGCGGGTCGCGCTCGACTTCGTGGAGCGGCACACCGGCGAGCGGATCACCGACACCGTCGACTTCGCGGTGCTGGCCACCGGCTTCCGCAACATGGGCCCGGCCCCGCACGAGGAGCTGTGCCCGCCGCTGATGGCCGGACTCGCGGACCGGTTCACCGCCGAGCCGGACGGCCGTCTGCTGGTCGGCGCCGACTACGCGCTCCAGCCGGTCGCCGACGGCGTCCCGCCGCTCTTCCTCAACGGGCTGTGCGAGTCCAGCCACGGCATCGGCGACGCGGGCTCCTTCAGCCTGCTCTCGCTGCGCGCCGCGACCCTGGCCGACGCGCTGACCAGCCGCCTCACCGCATCCCTCGACCCGAGCACCGACCGCGCCGCCGCCCTCGCCGCCGCCTGACCGGAAAGACACGATCCCCATGACCGCCACCGTCGACCACGCGGCCCCCGGCTTCACCGGCCCGCGCGTCACCGGCTCCCTGCCGGGCCCCCGCAGCGCTGAGCTCCTGGGCCGCCAGGCCGCCCGCGAGTCCAACTCCCGCTCCTACCCCCGCAAACTCCCCATCGCGATCCGCCGCGGCCGGGGCAGTTACGTGGAGGACCTGGACGGCAACGTCTTCCTCGACTTCCTCAGCGGCGCGGGCGTCCTCTCGCTCGGCCACAACCACCCCGAGCCGCTGGCCGCCGCCCACCGCCAGCTCGACGAGTTCGTCCACGGGCTCGACTTCCCGACCCCGGTCAAGGACGAGTTCACCGACCTGACCATCGGCATGCTGCCCGAGCCGATGCGCGAGCGCACCCGGATCCACTTCTGCGGCCCGACCGGCGCCAACGCCGTGGACGCGGCCCTCAAGCTCTGCAAGACCGCCACCGGCCGCGAAGAGGTCATCACCTTCCAGGGCGGCTTCCACGGCGCCACCATGGCCGCGATGAGCGTCACCGGTCTCGTCGAGCAGAAGGAGCCGGTACGCGGCCGAATGCCCGGGGTGCACTTCTTCCCGTACTCCAACTGCCACAACTGCCCCCTCGGCCTCAAGCGCGACAGCTGCCAGGTCAACTGCGCGGCCTTCCTGGAGCGCGCGCTCACCGACGTCAACGGCGGCATCACGCTGCCCGCCGCCGTCATCATGGAGCTCGTCCAGGGCGAGGGCGGGGTGATCCCGGCCGACGTGGAGTTCGTCCAGCGGGTGCGCGAGGTGACCCGGCGGCTCGGGATCCCGCTGATCGTCGACGAGGTGCAGTCCGGCTGCGGCCGCACCGGCACCTGGTTCGCCTTCGAGCAGTACGGCATCGAGCCGGACGTGGTCTGCGCCTCCAAGGCGCTCAGCGGCATGGGCCTGCCCGCCGCCGTGATCCTCTACGACAAGAAGCTCGACACCTGGGCGCCCGGCGCCCACTCCGGCACCTTCCGCGGCAACCAGCCCGCGTTCGCCGCCGGGGTCGCCACCATGAAGGTGGTGCGGCGCGAGCGCATCCTGGAGAACGTCCGGGCCCGCGCCGACCAGCTGATGGTCCACCTCCAGGACCTGCGCGCGCTCAGCGAGTACGTGGCCGACGTGCGCGGGCTCGGCCTGATGACCGGCGTCGAGCTCACCGACCCGGCCACCGGGAAGCCCGCCACGGCGCTGGCCAAGCGGGTGCAGTGGGAGGCGGTGAGCCGGGGACTGATCGTCGAGCTCGGCGGGCGCGACGACTGCGTCGTACGGATGCTGCCGCCGCTCAACTGCACGGCGTACGAGATCGACGCGGCGGGCCGCATCCTGAGCGAGTCGCTGACGGCGGCGCTGGCCGCGCTGTCCCTCGGGGGTGCGCGATGAGTGGCGTCCAGGACCTGGTCGTCGCGGGCTTCGGGCCCTCCGGGATCGCGCTCGCGGCCGCCGTCGAGGACCACGACGACGCGGTGGGCGGCGCCCCGCTCGCCGCCCGCTATCTGGAGAAGGCCGCGGACTCGGCCTGGCAGCCCAACCTCGTGCTGCCCGGCACCGACATCCAGCACCACTTCCTGCGCGACTTCGCCACCCCGCGCGACGCGCGCTCCCGCTTCACCTTCCCGCACTACCTCCGACAGAGCGGCCGCTTCTACCCGTTCACGCTGATGGGCGGCTATGTCAGCCGCCTTGAGTGGTCGGACTACGTGCAGTGGGCGGCCCGGCAGGTGCGCGGGCCGGTGGACTACCACCGCGAGGTGGTCGCGGTGAAGCCGGTTGTCGTGGAGGGGCGGGTGCGGTCCGCGAGGGTGGTCTCGCGCGACACCCGGGACGGCTCGCTGCACACTGTCGAGGGCCGCAATGTGGCGCTGGCGACCGGCCACGAGGCGTATGTGCCGGATACGTTCCGCCCGTACCTGGGCGAGCGCGTCTTCCACGCCTCGCGGCTCCTGCCGTCCCTGGCCGCGCTCGGCCCGCTGCGCCGGGTCGCGGTGATCGGCGCGGGCCAGACGGCGGGCGAGATCGTGCTGCACCTGGCCGCACAGCACCCCGACGCCGAGATCCACTCGGTGGTACGCCACGCGGGCTTCCGGATGTACGAGCTCGGCCACTTCAGCAACGAGGTCTACTTCCCCGACGAGACCGACTACTTCTACGGCCTGGAGGGCGAGCAGCGCGAGCGAGCACTCGGCCAGGCCCGCGCCACCAACTACGCGGCCGTCGACCCGGACGTTTCCACCGCGCTCTACCAGGCGGTCTACCAGGACGGTTTCACCGGGCGGCAGCGCATGCACATGCACAAGCGCACCGAGATCACCGGCCTGGACGCCGACGGGGAGCGGGTGCTCCTGGAGACCGAGGAGGTCTTCACAGGCGAGCGCGGCCGTATCGAGGTGGACGCGGTGGTGGTCTGCACGGGCTACCGCGAGGCGGCCATGCCGTCCCAACTGGCCGCGTTCACCCCGTACTTGAGGCTCGATGACCACGGCCGTCCCGAGGTCACCCGCGCCTACCGCGCCGAGACCACCGACGACTGCGAGGTCGGGATCTATCTCGACGGTCTCACCGAGTGGCGGCACGGCATCGGCAGCGCCACCTCCTTCAGCCAGATGGCCGCCAAGGCCGACACCATCCACCGCGACCTGCGCAGCCGCCTGCGGCAGCCCGTCGCCGTCTGACCCATCCTCCTGATTGGACCTGTACGTATGCACATCTTCAGCGCTCACGACGACGACATGGTCTTCGAGGAGCCGTACAACGTCAGCGGGCGGCGGATCTTCCCCTGGCCCGACGCGGTGGCCGAGCCCGGCTGGGGCGGCGCCTGGGTCGATGTCGCGCCCGGCGCCACCTCCACACCGCACCACCACGACGAGAACGAGATGTTCTTCATCGTCGAGGGCAGCGGGGTGATGCGGATCGGCGAGGAGCGGCAGCGGGTGCGGGCCGGGGAGACCGTCTTCATCACCCCGTTCCAGGACCACGACCTCACCAACGACGGGGACACCAAGCTGCGGTTCGTCACCATCTGGTGGGGCGGCGCCGACGCGGTGGCGCGCGAACGCGCCAAGTGGGCCGCCGAGTTCGGGATCGACGAGAGCGCCGGGGTGGCCGGAGCATGAGCCCCATCGTCCACGCGCACGCCGACGCGGTCGTCGTCGGCGGCGGGGTGATCGGCGCGGCCATCGCCCATCAGCTGGCGCTCGCCGGGATCGGCCGGATCGTCCTGTGCGACCAGGGCCGGGTCAACGCCCAGGGCGCCACCTCCCGCTCCGGCGGCCTGCTGCGGCTGCACCACACCGCACGCGCCGACACCCGTCTCGCCGCCCGCAGCCTGCCCGTCTTCGAGCAGTGGTCCGACGTCATCGGCGGGGACTGCGGCTACCGCCGTACCGGCTTCGTGATGATCGTCGGCGAGGAGCACGCGGCGGACCTGCGCTTGAACGCGGCCGCCGCGACCGAGGCCGCGGGCTACCGCCGGGTCGAGGTCATCGAACCCGCCGAGCTGAAGGAGCTGTACCCGGGGCTGCGGACCGAGGGCGTGGCGCTCGCCGCGTACGAACCGGAGGGCGGCTACGCCGACCCGATGGCCGCCTCCGCCTCGCTGCTCACCGCCGCCTACCGGCTCGGCGTCTCGCCCTCCGAGGGCATCCGGGCGCTGAAGGTCCTGGAGCACGCGGGCACGGTGACCGGGGTGCTCACCTCCATCGGCCGCATCGACGCGCCCCTGGTGGTGCTCGCCGGGGGCGCCTGGGGCTCGGCGCCCGCCGAGTACCTCGGCATCCACATCCCCGTCACCGCCCGCCGTATCGGCCTGGCCCAGGCCGAACTGCCCGGCGCCGGGCGGCGCGGCGCGGCCGCCTCCGTACCGACCTGCATCGACGACACCACCGGCAGCTACTTCCGGCCGGACGGCCTGGACCGCTTCTACTTCGGCGTCCCCAGCAAGCCGGACACCGAACTCGGCCGCGATGTCGAGCCGTTGACCGAGGCCGAGCTGGAGTCCGCTCTGCATGCCATCGCGGACCGGGTCCCGGCGGCGGCCACCGCGCCGCTCGCGGGCACCCGCTCCGGCCTCGACGGCTACACCCCCGACAAGCGCCCGGTGGTCGGCGCGGCCGGCCCCGACGGCCTCTACCTGGCACTCGGCTTCAGCGGCGGCGGCTTCAAGCTCGCGCCCGCCGTCGCCGAACTCGCCGCCAAGGAGATCGTCGAGGGCGGGGCCGTCCCCGGCAAGGCGGTCCAGGAGCTCCTGGAGCCCTACCGCCCGCAGCGGTTCCTCGCGGGCCGCCCGATCCGCCCGGAGGCGCCGTATGACCACATGTGACAAGCGCCGGATACGGGCGGTGCTCGCCGAGGACGTGGCGACCGTCCTCGCCAAGGACCCGGCGGCCCGCTCGCGCGCCGAGGTGCTGCTCTACCCGCACATCCACGCCCTGTGGACGTACCGGATCGCGCACCGGCTGTGGAACCGGGGCCACCGCGTCTCCGCCCGCGCCCTGTCGCTGCTGGCCCGCGCGGTCTCCGGGATCGAGATCCACCCGGGCGCGCGGATCGGCCGCCGGTTCTTCGTCGACCACGGTACGGCCGTGGTCATCGGTGAGACCGTGCGCATCGGCGACGACGTGATGCTCTACCACCAGGTCACGCTCGGCTCGGTCGGCTGGTGGAAGGACCTGCGCCGCCCGTCCGGGGCGCGCCGCCACCCGGTGATCGGCGACCGCGTGGTCATCGGCACCGGCGCCAGCGTCCTCGGCCCGGTCACCGTCGGCGCCGACTCCCGCATCGGCGCGCACTCGGTCGTCCTCGACGACCTGCCGCCGCGCAGCCGCGTGGTCGCGGCGACCTCGTACGCGCTCCCGCCCCTGGAAACCACCCTCTTCTCCGACTTCTCCGAAGGAACCCCCACCTCATGACCTCGTACGTAGTCACCAGCGCCCCGCCGAATCCCAACGGCGACCTCCACCTCGGCCATCTGTCCGGCCCCTTCCTCGGCGCCGACGTCCTCACCCGCCATCTGCGCCAGGCCGGCCACGACGTCCACTACGTCGGCTACTCCGACGAGCACTCCTGCTATGTCCCGCGCCGCGCCGCCGAGATCGACTCGACCGCGTACCGCACGGCGAAACTCTTCGGCGACCGCATGGAGGAGACGCTGTCGCTGGGCGCGATGCACCACGACTGGTTCACCCGCCCGCTCACCGACGAGACCCACACGGCCTTCGTGCAGCGCTTCTTCCTCGAACTGTGGGAGTCGGGCGCCCTTGAGGTCCAGGAGCTCCCGGTCTTCCACTGCGAGGACTGCTCGCGCTACTTGTACGAGGCGGAGGTGCGGGGCGAGTGCCAGTTCTGCGCCGAGCCGTCGGACGGCGTGTACTGCGAGGCGTGCGGCCTGCCGCAGGACCCGGCGGGGTTGGCGGCCCCGAAGTGCACGGCGTGCTGGACCACTCCGCGTACGACCACGCTCCGCCGGATCGTCTTCCCCCTGGAGAACTACCGCGAGCGGCTGGAGGGCTATTACGCCTCGGCGCAGGCGAAGGCGGAGTGGCGGCCGAGGCTGCGGGCGTATCTGGACGGCCTGTTCGAGCGCGAGCTGCCCGCGACCCCGATCAGCCGCGAGGCGACGTACGGCGTCCCGGTGCCGCTGCCGGGTTGGGAGGGGCACATCCTCGACACCTGGTTCAGCGGGATCTGGGGGTACGCGGCGGCGACGGCGAGGCTGACGGCGTCGGGGGGCGACGAGGGGCAGTGGGAGCGCCTGTGGACCGACCCGTCCACCCAGCTGATCAACTTCATCGGCTTCGACTGCTCGTTCTCGCACGCGGTGCTGTGGCCGGCGCTGCTGCTGGCGCAGGGTGAACTGACGCTGCCGTCCCAGGTGGTGATCAACGAGTTCTACCGCCTGGAGGGCGACAAGTTCTCCACCAGCCGGGGCCACGCGATCTGGGGCGGCGAGTTCCTGCGCCGCGTCAACGCGGACGCGCTCCGCTTCCACCTGTGCCTGACCGGTCCCGAGCGGGAGCAGAACAACTTCTCCATGAAGGAGTTCGCGGACACGGTGAGCACGGTCCTTGCGGGCGGCATCGAGCGCTGGACGGATACGGTGCTCGACCTGCTGGCGCAGGACTTCGGCTCGACGGTTCCGGCCGGGGGCGCCGACGCGCTCAGGGCCGAACGCGACGCCCTCCCGGTCGAGATCGCGGCCGCCCTGGGCGCGGAGGCGTTCTCGCCGCAGCGGGCGGCGGCGGCGATCGCCACGGTCGTGGACCGGGCGACGGACGACCTGCGGGAGCTGGCGCTGCTGCGCGCCTCGGCCCCGCGCGAGCAGTACGCGTCCCGGCTCGCCGCACACGCGGAGCTCTTGGCGGCGGTCGCGGTTTCGGCGGCGCCGCTGATGCCGGGCTGGTCGGCGTTCCTGGCGGGCCACCTGAGCCTGCCGGTGAACCAGGCGACCCGGATGCCCGAATGGGCGCTGCTGGAGGGCGAATTGCTGCCTGAGGGTACGGAGGTGCCGGGGTCGGTGCCGCTGTTCTTCCACGAGCTGTCGTGACGGTGGTCGGTCCGGCGCGGGCCGCGGTGACGGGTTCTCCGGCTGCGACGCGGACGCTGGGGGCGGTGCTCGGGCTCGGCGTGCTGCTGCTGCCCGAGGCGCTGGGGCGGGTGCCGCCGGTGACCGGGCTGGTGCTCGCGGTGGTACTGGCCGGGTGGTGCGTGCTGGTGGCGCGGGCGGGCGGTACGTCTGCGGGTGGTCCGGTCGCGTTCGTACGGACCCGGCTCGGCGCCGGTCCAGCGCGTGCGATGAACGCCCTGTACTTCGCGGGGATCGCGACCGGCCAGGCGGCGGTAGCGCTTGGCGCGGGGCGGTTCGTGGGGCGTGAGCCGTATGTGGTGGCGGTGGCGGTGCTGGCGGTGGGGGCGGTGTGGACGCCGCCGGGGGTGGTGGGCCGGGTGCGGTTGTGGCTGGTGCTGGGGGTGGCGGGGGTGTGGTGCCTCTCGGGCGGGCCCGCCAACTCATCGTCTGCGACGGCTGGTTGGTCTGCTGCGGTGGTGGCGGTGCCGTTGTTGTTCGGGTGGGTGGGGTTGGAGGGGGTGGTGGGTACGCGGCTGGGGGGCGCGCTGGGTGCGGTCGCCGTCGCGGCGGTGTTGTACGCCGTCGTGTTGCATCCGCCCGGGCGTCTCCTGCCCGTACCCCCCGGGCTCGGTGCCATGTCTGCCGTTCTGTGTCTGCTCTATTGCTGCACCAATCTGCGGGCGACTGGGGCTCGTTGGGCTGAGCTCAGCGGGCGGCGGGCCAGCCGGGTGCCGGGTGCGGTGGTCGCCCTGGGTGCGCTCGCCACGGGGCTCCCTTTGCCGGTTCTGCTGCTGGGCCCTGGCTTGGCCACGGCGGCCATTTTCCTTCTCGTAGCTTTCTCAACTCTCGTTAGGAGTTCACGCTCATGACCGTTTCCAAGGTGCTGCGCATCCCGCCCGCCGACCCGGCCGTCGCCGCCGCCCACTTCCATCGTCGCTTCACGTTCGAGGCCGACGTCGCCGATGTCCACGCGGACGTCGAGAGCGGTGCGGGCGGGTTCGTCCTCGTCGACAGCCGGAGTGCCGAGGCGTGGGCGCAGGGGCACATTCCGGGGGCCGTGCATGTGCCCACCGATGACGTCGTGGCCGGGGTCTTGCCGGCGGGGAGTGTGGTTGTCACGTACTGCTGGGGGCCGGGGTGCAATGGGGCTACCCGGGCCGCGTACGCCTTCGCTTCTCTCGGGTATCAGGTGAAGGAGATGCTGGGCGGGTTCGAGTACTGGTCGCGGGAGGGGTTCGCGGTCGAGGACGTCGACGGGGTGCGGCGCGGGGCCCCGGATCCGCTGACTGCGCCTGTGGCGGCCGGTGCGGTCTGCGGCTGCTGAGGGTTCTTTCCCCACCCCGCCCCTTCCCGAAAGCCCTGGGCGGGCGGCCGGGGTCTTCGGCTGCGGACCATGCTGGGTTGCTCGCGCAGTTCCCCGCGCCCCTAGGTAGTTAGGGGCGCGGGGAACTGCGCGGCAAGCCCCCGCCGGCCCGCAGACGAACACGAGCCCGGCCGGTTACAACAGGCCGTGTTCCGCTGCTCGTTGGCCCAGTTGGAAACGGCTCTGCGCGTTCAGTTTCTCCATCAGCTCGGAGATCAGGCGGCGCTCGCTGCGCAGGGAGATGCCCAGGCGGCGGGCCGCGGCCTCGTCCGTGTAGCCCTGGGCCAGGAGACGAAGTAGCTCGCGTGGCTGCGAGCCGGGGTCGTCCAGGCTACGGCGGGGCGGCTCCCCGAACGGCGTCGCCGTCTCCCACACCGCGTCGAACAGCGCGCAGAATGCGGCCACGGCACCCGGCTCCCGCAGCAACACCGCCCCCTGCGTGGAGTCGGCCGGATCGATCGGCACCATCGCCGACTCCCGGTCGCTGATGTACATCCGCATCGGCAGCGCGGGCACCGTACGTACGCCACCGCCCCGTTCCGTGAGCCACCGCGCGTGCTCGAAGCTCGCGGGGTCGTTGCGGATGGAGTCGAGGTAGAGCGTACGGATGCGGACCCCCCGGTCGAGCAGCTCCTGCGACAGCGGCTCGCTCGCCTTGTACGAGGCGGGACTCTGCGCGCCGCCCGGCATGAACGCGACGGACTCGCGCCGGGTGCGCGAACTCAGCTCCGTGAGTTTGGCCCGGACCGCGTCGAGGCCCTGGAAACGTTCGGCCTCGTGCGTCTCACGGGCCGGATGGAGTTCGGCGTACTGCGAGAGCAGCGCGCTCGCGGCCGCCTGGCTCTCGGCGAGTGCGCGGTGGCGCTGGGCGATCTCGGCCTGCTGATGCGCGAGGAGCGAGTCGAGCGCGGCCTTCGGATGCACCGCCCGCAACTGCCCGTCGGCCCGCCAGGACGGGGCGAGGAGTGAGAGGCGGGTCAACTCCTCCAGATCGCCGCGGACTTCGTCCTCGGGCCTACCGAGGGTGTCCACCACCCCCGGAACCCCCAGTTCCGGCTGTCTGAGAATCAGCCGGTACAGCGTGTCGGAACGTTCGGTCAGCCCAAGTGGGACGAGCACGGTTTTCCCCCCGGTCGCGAGTTGGAGCGGCTCGCACGTGGAGCGGACCGACAACGCTGGCGGCGGGGAAGAGGCGCCGTGAAGACATGGCGCCCGTGCGGCCTCCCCAAAGGGCGATCTTGTGTCGAGTGGATTGTGTAGACCACTCGCCGCCTGCGCAAACACCGTCCATTACGCGGACAGGCATGGTCATGACCATGCGTCACCGTCGCCGCTGACGAGGCTGTGGGGTGGCTGTGCGGAGGGTGCGGAAGCCCTGGTCGTACGCCCTGGCACGGTCGTGTCAGAGCGTTTTGTGCCAGCCGAATTCGACGACACGGGGGGTGCGGGCTCGGCACGATGGTGCTCGCCGGAAGGGAAAGAAACCGGCCAACTGCCAGTCATCCCGACGAAAGCGATATGAGGCCCCGAATGCGCCGCAAGGTCGTCACCCAGCTCGTCACGGTCACCGCCGCCGCCCTGCTCGCCCTGTGCGGCGGCGCCGCGTTCGCGGCCACCCCGGCCTCCGCCGCCGTCGCGGCCCCGGCCGCTCCGAGCGAGCCCGGCTGGGACGCGACGGTCGCCTGACCCCGTGGTCCGTCCGCGGACCGTGCGGGGCTGATCGCGCAGTTCCCCGCGCCCCTTGGCCCCCACCCCGCCCCTTCCCGAAACTCTCCGAGGGATCTGGTCGGGTGCGGACCGTGCTGGGTTGCTCGCGCCCACGCGGCGGAGCCGCACATGTCACAGCCCCGCGCCCCTCAATGCGCCCGAAGGGCGCTCCTAGGGGCGCGGGGAACTGCGCGACCAGCCCCCGCCGGCCCGCAGCCGACCGACAACCGCCGGAGGCTTTCGGGAAGGGGTGGGGTGGGGGAAGCTGCGCGATCAGCCCAGCACGGTCCGCAGCCGAACCGCCTCCGCCAGAGTCCGCACTACTACGGGCACCGCATCCCGCCGATGCTCGCGATGCACAACGAACCGCACCCACCCGTCATCCAACGGCAACACCCGAACACCCCCCTCCCCGAGCCGCCGCATCAACTCGACGGCCGAGACACCCCGCACCCGCACAGTCACGATGTTCGTGCGACACGAAGGCTCCGCGACCTCCACCCCGGGCACCGACGCGAGCCCCCGGGCCAAGGCGGCGGCCAAAGCATGGTCCTCGGCCAGCCGGGACACCCCCGACAACCCCGAAAGCGCGGCAGCCGCCAGCACCCCCGACTGATGCATGGTCCCGCCGAGTTGGAGCCGCAACGACCTCGCCTGGTCCACGAACGACGCCGACGCGCCAAGGAGCGACCCCGCCGGCGCACCCAGCCCCTTGGCCAGGCAGAACGTGACGCTGTCCGCAGGCGCCGCCAGCTTCTCGACCGGCAGGCCGAGCGCGACGGCGGCGTTCGCGAGCCGGGCGCCGTCCAGATGGACATGCGCGCCGTACGACCGGGCGAGCCCGGCCAGCCGGTCCAGGACCGCGAGCTCCAGCGCGTTGCCCGTATGCAGCATGCAGGTGTTCTCCAGGGACACGACCTGCGGCCGACCGGCGCGAGCGCCCGACCTCAGCGCCGCCTCCAGCGCGTCCGCGTCGGGCGCACCGTCGTCGCCCTGCACCAGCGGGACCAGGTCGACGCGCGCGAACCGCCGCATCCCCACGTCCTCCATGCGCGCCACATGCGTATGCGCACCGGTGAGCAGCCGCGTGCCGGGGTCCGGCGCCGCCGCCAGCACCGCGACCAGATTCGTCATCGTGCTGCTCGGCAGGAACAGCGCCGCCTCCTTCCCGAGCAGCCGCGCCCCCGCCTCCTCAAGCCGCAGCACGCAAGGGTCGTCCCCGTACGCGTCGTCCCCCACCTCGGCCCCGGCCATCGCGGCCCGCATCGCCGCGTCGGGGACGGTCCGGGTGTCGCTGCGGAAGTCCAAAAGGACAGTCACCCCGGACCCCCCGACCCCACCCCGTGCGCGATCCACACCGCCCGCGTATGCGTGTACTGCTCCACCGCGTGCACCCCCAGCTCCCGCCCGTACCCGCTCTGCCCCAGGCCCCCCACGCTGATGTGCTCGTCCGTGTCGCCCCAGGTGTTGAACCAGAGCATCCCGGCCCGCAGCCGGTGCGCGAACCGTTCGACCCGGCCCGCGTCCGCCGTCCACAGCGACGCCGACAGGCCGTACTCGGTGTCGTGCGCGAGGCTCAGTGCCTGTTCCTCCGTACGGAACGAGCGCACCGCGAGCACCGGGCCGAACAGTTCCTCGCGCCAGGCCCGCAGCGAGTCCGGCACCTCGTCGAGGACGACCGGGTTGACGTAGTTGCCGCCGCTCAGCGGGGCGTCGAGGTCCGGGCGCACGTCCTTCTCGCCGGGCGGGAACAGGGCCTGCACGCCCTCGGTCACCGCCTCCAGGACCGCCGAGGTGATCCGCTCCACGGCCTCCCGGGTGATCAGCGGGCCCAGTTCGGTGCGCGGGTCGTCGGTCGGGCCGAGGGGGCGCGCGGCCGCCCGCGCGGCGACGGCTCGTACGAAGTCGTCGTGCACGCTCTCGTGGACGATCAGACGGGACGCGCCGACGCACATCTGGCCCGAGTTGCCGGTGAACGCCTCGACCGCCGAGGCCGCGGCGGCATCGAGGTCGGCGTCCGGGAAGACGACCAGGGGGTTCTTGCCGCCGAGTTCGAGCGAGACGCGTTTGACCGTGCGCCCGCAGTTGGCGGCCACGACGCGGCCCGCCTCCGTGGAGCCGGTGAAGGAGACGGCCGCGACCTCGGGGAGCTGGCACAGCATCCGGCCCACCTCGGCGCCGCCGTACACCGCGCTCAGCACATGCGCGGGCAGCGCCTCGCGGCCGAGCTCGACGAGCAGCCGTACGCTCAGAGGGGTCTGCGGGGCCGGTTTGACGACGACCGTGTTGCCGTACGCGAGCGCGCCGCCCACCTTCCAAGCCGCCATCAGCAACGGGTAGTTGGACGGCACGATCGCCGCGCACACCCCGAGCGGCACCCGGTCGGTGTACGCGCGTGTGCCGGGGCCCGACGGATGGATCTCGCCCGCCGGCCGCAGCGCCTGCTCGGCGAACCAGCGCAGCGCGCGGACCGCGAAGTCCACCTCGCCGCCGATCCGCCCGACCGGCTTGCCCGCACCGCGCCGCTCCAGCTCGACGAAGTCGGCGCGCCGCCCGCGTACGAGATCGGCCAGCGCGTGCAGCCGCTGCGCGCGATCGCGGGGCCCGGCCCCCTGCCAGCCGTCGAAGGCCCCGGCCGCCAGGCGTACGGTCCGGGCGCACTCCACGGCCGAGCTGTCGGGAAGGTGTGCGTACACCTCACCGGTCGCCGGGTCGGTCAACTCCCGTCCTTTGCCGATCATATGACCGCCCCCTCACCCGTCAGCGGCGCGGCGGCGAGCACCGCCCGTACGCACGCGAGCGCGAACTCCTTGTCCAGGCCCGTCCGCGCGCTGGTGAGCAGCCTGCCCTCGACCCCGGCGGCCTCGTCGTGCCACATCGCGTCGAACGGGCCGACCTCGTCGTCCACGTACGCGAGATACAGCGTGCGGCCGTCGAAGGAGATCTCCTTGGCCCGGCCCGGGTGTTTCTCGCGCTGCGGCGGGAACGGCATCCGGCCGCCGCCCGGGCGCTGGAGTACGAGCCGCAGCTCGTCGCCGTCGCCGGAGGTGTAGATCACCTCCAGTTCACGGGAGCCGTCGGCGTCCGCGAAGACGGCCGCGCTGTCGCACGCGAAGCCGCCGAGGGAGGCCGGAAGGCGCTGCGCCGCGAGGAAGGCCGCGAGCTCCGCCGTGGGCACCCAGTCGCCCTCGTGCGGCCGGGTGCGGCGGTGGAAGGTGAACAGGCCGGTCGGGACCGACACCATCTCCACGTCCCGGTGCCGCGCCCAGTAGCTGAGCCCGCTGAACGGCGTACGCACCACCCGCGCGGGCACCTCCGCGACGGCGGGCCGCAGCGCCCGGTACAGCCCGACCAGCTCCTCGCCGCTGAACTCGCCCTCCAATACGGACAGTTCGACGGTCGTCCGCAGCATCCGCGCCGACGCCGCCGCATGCCCCAGGTAGTCCGTGCCGAGCCACACCACCCGGCCCGAGCCGATCGGGAAGTGCCGGGTCTCGCTGCCCCACAGGGCCGGGTGGTCGGCCGCCGGGAACGCCCAGTCGTACAGGAACTGCTTGAGCCGCAGGCTGCGGCCCGGGCCGCTGATCTCGGTGCGGAACGCGGCCGGATTGGCGGCCGACCAGGGAGAGCGGCCCGCCTCCGGGCCGGTGCGCCCGGGCGGCGCCTCCTTGCGCAGGGTGCCGACGGCCGTGTCGCACCCCTCGGGCAGCGCGGAGGGGTGCCACAGCGTGAAGTTGCACCACTCCTGGGCCCCTTGGGGCGTGAGGTGCGGCGGCACGTCCTCCAGGGCGGCCGCGTCGGGCGCGGTGCGCCAGTGCCAGAGTTCGGTGGAGGCCATGGGGTTCTGTCCTACTTCCCTGTGAGCGTGGTTCGGGTGAGCCAGGCTGCGCTGGACGCGAGGTACATGAGCTCGCCGGTGCCGAGCGCCGCGCGCAGCGCCTGAGGCGGCTGCGGCAGCCCGAAGGGCATGCCCTGCTCGTCCGCGAGACTCCGCAGCGCCTCGCGGTACGACGGGTCGGACGGGGCCGGGAACCCCTGTTTGCGGCGCCGCACGACGGACGGCGGCAGCAGCCCGCTCAGCGCCTCCTTCAGGAGGTCCTTGTGGTCGCCGGGCCGCCCCGTGCTCTTCAGATGCTCCGGGCAGCGGAAGGCGAGCTCGGCGAGCGTCACGTCCTGGAAGACGGGCCGGTCCTCCAGCGTGTACGTGGACGACGTCAGGTCGACCATGTCGTTCACGTACACCAGGAAGCGGCGCATCAGATGGTGGCGGCCGCGTTTGACCGGGTCGAGGGTGTCGAGCGCCCGGTACTCGCGCAGCACCCGTTCCCACACCCGCTCCCTGATCTCGGCCATGTCCACGTCGAGCCCGGCCGCCATCCACTCCACCAGTTCGCCCCACACCGGCCGCTCGTCCGGGTAGAGGCGGTGGGTGAGGTAGTGGCGGCCGTGCAGATGCGTGGGGGCGTCGGGGGCGACCACGGGGAAGTAACCGCCGTCCTGGTAGCCCCACATCTCGTCGGCCCCGTGGCCCGAGTAGACGACGACCTGCCCCTCGGCGGCGATCCGCTCGTACAGCTGGTACATCGCGAGCTCGGCGCCGTGCAGCATTGGCCGCGTCAGCCGCCCGGCGACCTCGGGGATCAGTTTCACCGCGTCGCGCCGGGACAACTCGACGACGGTGAGCGGCACTTGATGCTCGTGAGCCACCGTCCGCGCGTGCTCGACATCGCTGCCCGACCCGCCGACGCCGTCCTCGTACTGGAGGACGTACGGGCGTAACTCCACGCCCTGCGTATGCAGCGCCGCGAAGATCGCCGAGCTGTCGACGCCGCCGCTGAGCACGGCCGCCCGGGGGACATCGGCGGCGGTCCGCAGCGCGGCGGCGCGGTCGAAGGCGGCGCGGATCTCCTCGGCGCCGACCGGCTCGTCGGACGGAGTGGGCTGCCAGTAGCGCCCGGTCCGCACCCGCCCGCCCTCGGCGGTCAGGTATTCGGCGGGCTGGAGCGCGTCGATGCCGGTCAGCCAGGTCCGTTCGTCCGCCGCGTCCATCCGCACCCAGGAGCGCAGTACGAACTCGGTACGGTCCACCTCCGGCGCGATCAGCCCGGTGGCCAGCAGCGCCTGCGGCTCGGAGGCGAAGAGCAGTCCGCCCGCCACCCGGCAGTACACCAGCGGCTTGACCCCGAAGTGGTCGCGGGCCAGCGTGGTGCGGCCGGTGCGCGCGTCGTACCAGGCCAGCGCGAACATCCCGTCCAGCGACGCGAGTACGGGCCCGGCGTCCTCGGCCCCGCTCACCTGCTGCAACACGAACTCCGTGTCGCAGTGCGTGCGCCGGGGCCACGGCTCGGGCAGCGGGGCGCGGGACGCGTACACCTCGCCGTTGGAGACCAGCGTGACCCGGCCGTCAGGCGAAGACATCGGCTGGTCCCCGGCGGCCGACCGGTCCCGCACGGCGAGCCGCACACACGCGAGCATCACCGTGGCGTCCGGCGAGATCCACGGCTCGGCCGCCGACTCGCCCCGGTGGTGCAGCGCGTCCGTCATGGCCGCGCCGAGCGCCCCGAGCCAGGGCCGCTCGCGCGGGCCGTCCAGGCTGATGAAGCCCGCGATCCCGCACATTCAGTCCCCCTGTCCCGCGCTGCCCCACACCCGGCCGAGCAGGGCGAGCGAGGTCAGGAAGCGGTGCTCGATGCCGTGGTGGCCGCCGTCGTGCTCCTGGTACTCGTGCGCGATGCCGCGCTCCTGCCAGACCGCGTGCAGCGCCCGGGCGCCCCAGTGCATGTGGTAGTCGTCGCGCAATCCGGTGTCGAGGTAGAGCAGCCGCAGCGCCTTCAACCGACCGATGTGCGCTGCTGAAGTGCGTACGGGGTCGTGGCGCAGCCAGCGGTCCCACACCTCCGGGCGGAACACTCCCGTGCGCGGGTCGCAGGGCAGGGCCTCGGCGGGCGTGGTGCCGGGCTTGTCGGCGTAACACATGCCCATGGCGAGGATGCTCATGGCGACCATGAACGGGGTGTCGTGCGGCCCCGGCTCCCTTTGTCCCAGCAGCCGTTCGATGCTGCCCGCCGCCTCCACCGTGTCCAGTACGCCCGGAAGCAGCGGCAGATAGCTGTGCTCGAACCCGGCGTCCGGGGTGTGCGCGAGCACCGCCCCGAACAGCCCGGTCTCCATCGCCGCCACCACGGCCCCGTATCCCCCGCTCGACTTCCCGCCCACCGCACGCCACTGCGGCTCGGCCAGGGTCGGGAACCGCCGGTCGACCTCGTCCACCACCTCGCCCAGATACGTGAGGTAGCGGCCGCAGGCGGGCGAATCCAGGTACTGCGAGCCGCCGTACGCCGTGGTCGCGTCCGGGACCGCGATCAGCGCGGCCGGGATCTCGCCGCGCGCCATCGCCCGGTGGATGCGGTCCGCCGGCGCCTCGCCGAACGCCAGTGGACGCCCGGTCAGCGTCGGGTTGGCGCCGAAGCCGGGCAGCCAGTGGACGACGGGATAGCGCCGCGACTCGTCGTATCCGGGCGGCAGCAGCACTTCGATGCGCCGCTCGTACGGATCCCCGAGCGGGTTGCCGCGCAGCGCGGCACTGGTGTGCTCGACCAGGACGCGCGTCCCGAGCTGTTCCGTCATGCGCGACCGGCCTGTTGGCTCAGTGCGCGGTCGACCTGGCGCGTGTAGTACGCCGGGTGGTGGAAGACGGCGGAGAGCAGATTGCTGTTGCTCGCCCACAGCCCGTACGAGCTGCCGAAGAGCAACTCGGCGTCCAGGAGCGCCTGGAGGGTGCTCGCGGCGATCTCGGTGTAGCCGTTGTCCTGGCTGAGGTGGTCGCGGGCCGGGCCCGCGCCGAGGTGGCTGATGCGGCCGCTGACGGGTTCGAGGAGGTACGCGTGGGTGGAGCCGTTGTCGTCGTGGAGCGAGATGGTGTGGGTGGCGCCGCTGTCGAGCGCCCGGTACCAGAAGTCGGTGCCGACGATCCGCTCCATGACCTCGGTGAGCAGGCGATGCGAGGGGCGGGTCTGGCGGCCGGTGCGGTCGCGCTCGGGGTCGAAGGCGGGGACCTCGGCGTCCGGGTCGAGGGTGACCTCGGCGTACACGGCCTCGAAGTCGTAACCACCGGGGATCTGCGGCCCGTTGCGCAGTTCGGCCTTGCCGCCGGCGACCTCCAGGATCTGGCCGGGCCCCCACAGCAGCCCCTCACGGCCGAGCTCGTCCAGCCGGGACAGGGCTTCCCACGGGGTGAACGGGAAGATCGTGCGGTTGCACCAGTCGTAGTCCTGCTCGCCGTCGCCGCTGACCTTCCAGCCGAAGGAGGAGGGGACGGTGACGGCCGCGTTCAGGGTGGACACGTACCGGTCGAAGTTGGCGACGGCTCGGGCCCGTACCGCGTCCGGGTCGGTCAGCGGCCTGCGCTCGGTGAGGACGCCGGGCGGCGAGACGCTGTGCGCGGGCACGAAGGCCACGTCGATGGGGCGCACATCGGGCTGCTCGAAGTAGCGGACGGTCGACTCGTGCAGGATCGAGTCGCCGCAGAGCATCACCACCGCCTCCTCGGTCTCGATCAGGACGCTCATCTCGGGGAACGGCACATTGGAGACGAAGGTCCGCACGACGACATCGCCGAGGTGGAGGGTGTCGCCCGGGGTGACCGGCGTGAGCCGCTCGAAGCCCAGCCTGCGAAGGGTCCAGGGAATGGCCTGATGGCCCAGGCCCGACGCGGTGAAGCGGGGCGGGACCTGCCCGACGGGGAAGACGCACTCGGTCTCGGCGGCCCGGTGCGGGCTGTCGTCGAAGTCGACCTCGCCGTCCTCCGACAGCCTTGTCAGGGACGGGAAATGGTGGTGGTCGAAGTGGTGGTGGCTGAAGACGATGTGGTCGACGCCGCCGTCCAGGACCTTCTCAAGACCGTCGGGCAGGGCCGGGTGGTGCTCCCAGAACCGGTCGAGGCGCTGGGTGAGCCAGGGGTCCACGAGGATGCGCCGCTCATCGGTCTCGATGAGCACGGCGGCGTGGCCGAGGGAGGTGAGCCGCATGGTTCCGCCTTTCACTCCGCCTCGTACACACAGCGGAAGCCGACCTCGTTGTGCAGATCGGTGATCAGGTCCTTGCCCCGGTAGAACGTGGTCAGACAGGCGACGGGCGAGGTCCAGGTGCCGCCGCGCAGCACATGGAAGGCGTCCTTGCGGTTCATGAACTCCATCGGGTGGCGGCCCTTGAAGAAGGGGTCCATGTCGTCGCCGGTGTAGAAGTTGGTCCTGGTCAACTCCCATACGTTGCCCGACATCTGAAGCACTCCGTACGGGCTCGCGCCGCCGGGGAGGCTGTCGGAGGGGAGGACGGGGTGTGCGGGGTTGTCGTCATGGGTAGTGGTGACCAACAGCGCTTCCAACTCGTCCAGGTCGGCCACCTGCCGCCCGTAGGAGCGCTCGACATAATTCACCCGCTCCGGATCCCAGGTGTTCCCCCAGGGGTAGGTCCGGCCGTCCGTTCCGCGCGCCGCCTTCTCCCATTGCAGCTCGCTCGGCAGCGAGCCGCCCGCCCAATTGGCGAACGCCCAGGCGTCGTACCAGTCGATGCCCACCTGCGGCATTTCCGGTGCGTTGAACCGGGGGTCGTGGCCGTGTGCCGGACGGTGATTTCTGCCGTCCTCGGGCTGGTCCGGGTGGTCGAACACCCCGCTTTCCCCGGCCTCTTCGAGGAACTCGGCGTAGCGGGCGTTGGTGACGGTGGTCCGGTCTATGAGGTAGGCGGGGAGGTCGACGGCCCGTAACGGATTGTCGTCCTGTGTCATACGGAAAGGTCCGCTCTGCGCGGAGGCGGTTCCGGCGAGAAAAGGACCGGCGGGGACGAGAATCGCGTCCTCGGTCCGGCGAGGGCGCTCTCCATGTGCCTTGATACGGGCCCGCATATCCGTGAAGTACTCGTCCTCAAGACGCCGCAGCTCCGCCGGGTCCCGGGTGCCGAAAATGGTGAGCAGCGCCCGCTTGGTGAACGCGGCTCCGCAGCCCACCGGTTTACGGGAGAAGTCCTCGCGGGCGAAATTGCTGGGCCAGCCGGATATCCGTATGAGGTCGGGCACGGCGGCCCGTATCCGGTGGTCGGTGATCACCTTGAGGGAGGTGAAGGCGACCCAGTCGACCGGGTCGTGGGTGCCGCCGGCGACCGCGGCGGCCGCCGCCGGATCCTCCCGGTGGTGCACCGCGAGCAGCCTGATCGCCGCGGCCCTGACCGGCCACTCCGGATGCTGGACAGCCAGGCCGACCAGCAGCGGAACGCCCTTGGGGTCCCGGCCGCGACGGTCGGCGAGGTCCACCACGGACTGGACGGACTCCCAGTACCGGGTGTCGTCGGACCCGTCCACCTTCAAGAACTCGGGCGGCAGTTCCACGGTCGTGGCGGGCAGATTGCCGACCATCGGATCGTTCCCTCCTCGGCTGAGAGGGCCGCCCGCGCTGGAAGGGCGCGGGCGGCCTTTTATCGTCTTGATCGCGTCGCTAAGAGGGAACTACCACTTCGTGGTGTCCTGCTCGTTGTCGCGCGTTCCCATGAAGTCCTTTTCCGACATCAGAATCAGCCTCCTTCCACATAGGAAATGACAAGACTGCCGACCGCGGCCGGACAGCAACCGCTTGCCGACCCAAATCATGTTCCGTCGCTCGTGGTGGTCCGTCAACAGCTCGATCTTCAATTGAGCGCGGACGGGGCCGATTTGGTCGCCTTGACAGTGCCGGACATCGGGGGTCGATCAAGGGTCCTGCTGTTCGCGACGGTTTTGGATTGACTCCGTCCGGGGAATTGACAAGCCAAGACCTGGCCAGAAACCACCTGTTGCACAGATCACAGATAAAAAGTTCAATCATCCCTGTCGAAAATGCCGGAACCTGGGTTACCGTTCGGCGCGTGGATTCCTTGCGGTTCGCAGTGTTACGCCAGGAGATTGCCTTCTCGCTTCCCTACACGTACGCCCGAGGTCATGACCTCACGTGTACGGTCGTACGCGTCGAGTTGCGCGACGGCGAGCATGTCGGGCGCGGTGAAGGGGCGCCCTTCGAGAGCTTCTTCGAGGTTTCGGCGGAGGAAACCGTCGCCGAACTCGAAGCGGTGGGGCCGCTGGTCGAGAGCGGCGCGAGTGACCGTGGTGAGCTGCTGTCGAGACTGGGCCGGGGTGCCGCGCGCAACGCGCTCGACGCGGCCCTGTGGGACCTGGCGGCCAAGAAGGCCGACGCGCCCGTGTGGCGGCTGCTCGGCATCCCGGCGCCCCAGCCGCTCCAGATCATGACGACCATCTCCCTTGCAGATCCGGCCCAGTTGGATCAGGAGATCGCCGAGAGCCGTTCCGCGCACGTCCTCAAGCTCAAGCTCGGCTCCCCGGACGCCGACGACGACGTACACCGTCTGGAGAAGCTGCGCGCCGCCCGGCCGGACGCGCGCGTGGTCGTCGACGTCAACGGCGGCTGGGACTTGGACACTCTGCGCACGATGCTTCCGCTGCTGGTCAAGCACCGCGTCCGCATGATCGAGCAGCCGGTCGGCGACGCGGATGAACCCGGCCTGCGCGGCCTGCGCCGCACCATCCCGGTCGTCGCGGACGAGTCCTTCGAGACCGAGGACGACCTGGAGCGGGTGCGCGGCCTGTACGACGGGGTCAATGTGAAGCTCGACAAATGCGGCGGCCTCACGGCGGCCCTGCGCATCATCGGCCGCGCCCGCCAGGAGGGCCTGCGCATCATGGTCGGCTGCCTGCCCGGCAGTTCGCTCTCCGCCGCCGTCGGCTTCCACGCGGCCCAACTGGCCGAGTTCGTCGACCTGGACGGCCATCTGCGGCTGGTCGACGACATCGAGCCGAGGATGAGGGCGAAGGACGGCTGGTTGCAGCCGCCGGCACGGGAGTTGTGGGGGTGAGATCCGGTGCTTCGGGGGTAGCTTCGCGACCATGACTATCGCAGCGGCGCGCACGCTTGAAGAGCGGATCCGGGACACGCGGAAGCGGTTGGAGGACGACGTCGATACGTGGGTGTCGACGGCATCCTTGACGGGGACCCCGTACCTGGTCCCGCTCTCCTTCCTCTGGGACGGCACGAGTGTCGTCATCTCGACGGTACGCACATCGCCGACCAGCAAGAACCTGCTGGCGGGCGGCCATGTGCGGCTGGCGTTCGGTGCGACGCGGGACGTGATCCTGGTCGAGGGCGCGGCCGAACCGATCGAAGAGGGCTCGCTTGACGAGAAGTTGGCGGACGCCTTCGCCGCGAAGACGGGGTTCGATCCGCGCGAGGAGAACGAGCCGTATCAGTACTTCCGCATCCGCCCCCGCCGCGTCCAGGCGTGGCGGGAGGTCAATGAACTGGCGGGCCGGACGCTGATGAAGGACGGCGAGTGGTTGGCGGCGGAGCCGCGGTAGCAGTCCCGACAGAGGGAGATCCGATGCCGGTTCAGACGATGAACGAGCGGGTGGCGGTCGTGGTGGACGGCCACTCCACCGGCGCGCTGCTGGCCCCGGCCTTCACGGCGTACGGGATCGGCTCGGTGCATGTGGAGAACAGGGCCGAGCGCTCCGAGGCGCATCTGCGGACGTTCGCGCCGGAGACGTACCGGGCGCGTTACGCGTACGAGGGTGACTGGGCGGCGCTGCTTTCGGAGTTGCGCCGCCACCAGGTGGGTTGGGTGATCGCGGGCACGGACTCGGGTGTGGCCCTGGCCGACCGCCTCGCCGCCGCGCTGGGCGTCACGCGGCACAACGACCCCGCGACCGCGGCGGCCCGCCGCGACAAACTGGAGATGCAGCGCGCGCTGGCGGCGGCCGGGGTGCCCACGGCGTGGCACGCGGCGGTGACGTCGGCGGCCGAGGCCCGGGAGGCGGCGCGGCGGCACGGTTCGGGCCCGGTGATCGTCAAGCCGCTGCGCAGCGGGGGTACGGACGGGGTGATGTTCTGCGCGGATCCGGACGAGACGGCCGGGGCGGCGGGGAAGCTGCTGGGCAGCGAGTCGATCTACGGCGAGCGGAACGATTCCGTACTGGTCCAGGAGTATCTCCAGGGTGACGAGTACATGGTCAACTGCGTGAGCGCGGGCGGCTGCCACACCGTCCTTGAGGTGTGGCGGTCGGTGAAGACGGTGGTGGGGTCGTCACCGGTGTACGACTACACGGAGCTGGTGGATCCGGGGTCGGTGGAGGACATCACCGCGTACGTGGGCGCGTCCCTGACCGCCGTAGGCATCGAGTGGGGCCCGTCCCACACGGAGGTGATCGGCACCCCCGCCGGCCCCCGCCTGGTGGAGACGGCCGCGCGCCCGCAGGGCACCGCCGACCTCTCCGCGATCACCCGGGCGACCGGGCGCAACCCGGTGGCGGAGGCGGTGCACGCGTTGATCGACCCGGACCTGTACGCGAGGGGCGGCCCGCCCGCGCCGCCGCTCCAGCGGGTGGCTCGCGGTGTCAGCTTCATCTGCCCGAGGGGTGGGCGTCTCCGTCGCGACCTGGACTGGAGCCCGCTGCACACCCTCCCGTCCTTCCACAGCCTGCTGGCTCCGGCCCCGAAGGCGGGCGAGTACATCCCCCGCACCACGGACCTCTTCACACGCCCGGGCGCGGTGTATCTGATCCACACGGACGCGGCGGTGGTGGCGAGGGACCACGAGACGATCCGGCGGTGGGAGAGGGAGGGTTTCTACGACATAGAGGAGGACGCGGACAAGGCGTAAGGAGCGGTTCCCGAACGCCGTGCGACTGTTGCGAACACTGTGCGGACTCCGTACAGTGTTCGCCAGTGAGGCGCATGGACGCCTCGCACGCGCCGCGATGCGATCGGGGAGACCGTCATGACTTTCGACACCGCTCACTGGCAGGCCCGCTTCGAGGAGCTGCGCGCCGCCCACCGCGTCCCGGGCGCGACGCTCGCCGTCCTGGTCGACGGGGAGATCCACGAGCTGGCGAGCGGGGTGCTGCACCGGGGGACCGGCGTGGAGGCCACGACCGACTCGGTGTTCCAGCTCGGCTCGATCGCCAAGGTCTACACCGCGACGCTGGTGATGCAGTTGGCCGAGACCGGCGAACTGGACCTGGACGCGCCGGTGGTGGACGTACTGCCGGAGTTCGCGGTAGCGGACGAGGCCGCCACGAAGACGATCACAACTCGCCAACTCCTGTCTCACACCGGCGGTTTGACCTGCGACTTCACGCATGACACCGGGCGGGGTGACGACTGCCTGGCCAAGTACGTCGAGGCCGCCCGGGGTGTGGCGCTCGACTGCGCGCCGGGTACGGGGGTCTCGTACAGCAGCGTCGGCTACAACGTCCTCGGCCGCATCGTCGAGGTCCTGACCGGCCGGACCTGGGACGAGGCCCTGAAGGAACGCCTCCTCGCACCGCTCGGCGCGGAGCACACCATGACCCTGCCCGAGGAGGCGCTGCGCTTCCGCGCGGCGATGGGCCACCTCGGCGAGCCGGGCCAGGACCCGTCACCGGCTCCGGCCTGGGACCTGATGCCGCGCTCGGCGGGCCCGTACGGCCGAGTGATAGCGAGCGCGGCGGACGTGGTACGCCTGGCGAAGATGCACTTGGACGACGGCGTGGCGCAGGACGGTACGCGAGTGCTGTCCGCTGTGGCGGCCGCCTCGATGAGGCGCCGAGTGGTGGACGTCCCCGACAAGTGGACGGTGAGCGCGGACGGTTGGGGCCTGGGCTGGACCCTGTACGACTGGTCCGGCGACCCCGGCTACGGCCACGACGGCGCGTCCATCGGCCAGTACGCCTACCTCCGCGTGGTCCCCCACGCGAACGTGGCCGTGGCCCTCCTCACGAACGGCGGCGGAGCGCGTCCCCTCTACGCGACCCTGATGCGCGAACTTCTGGCGGAACTGGCGGACGTGGAGATGCCCGCCCCCTTCGAGCCCGCAGCCGAGCCTCCGGCGATCGACTTCACTCCGCTGGTCGGCACATACGCGCGCGAGGGCGTGGTCATCACGGTCACCTCACAGAACGGCAGGGGCCACCTGCGCTACGAGTTCGTCGGCGGCATGAAGGACTTCTCCCCGCCGCTTGAGATCGACCTCTCCCCGGTGACGTCAACGGTCTTCGCGGGCTCGGGCGTCGGCGCGGCCTTCAGCGAGGATTGGATGCCGGTCGTCTTCGCGACGCTGTCGGATGGGACGGCGTGCTGTTACGTGGGGATGCGGGCTGCGCCGAAGGCGGGGTGACGGGTGTCGGGCGCGGGCGGTCCCTGCCGCCCGTCATATGCCCGGCAAACAAGCCTCAGATGAGAGCTTTGGCGCCAATCCTTGGTTGCTGGGCTGCCGCATCGTTCGGGTTCGGACTATTGAGGACAGGAGAGCGACGCTGTCCGATGTCTTGCCTGGCGGGAGGACCGGCCAAGTGATTCTGTCGATCAATGTGGCGGTGCTGCTGGCCGTCATCATCTACGTACGCGTACGGCGGCGCGTGCAGGCGCGCAGTCGGTCCGATCAGTGGCTGACCGTGGCCATTGTGATGGCGTTCGGCGTGCTGGTCGCGCCGACCGGGTTCGGGCAGGGGGTCGAGCACTTCATGGGCCAGCTCGCCGACAGCGTCTCGCGGTCCGGCAGCCCGTGAGGCTCCCCGGCTGTCTTCTCCCACCGGATGGGAACGCTTGATAGAACTGTGCCGGGCCCGGGCGAACGCCGAAGGGCGTTGGGGGATGTGCGGTGCGGATAGTTCTGCTCGGTTCGGTTCAGGCGTACGGCGACGACGCGGCGCCCATTCCCATCGGCGGCGTCCGGCTGCGCATGCTTCTCGCCCGGCTCGCCCTCGACGCGGGGCGCGCGGTGTCCGTGGACGCCCTGGTCGACGGGCTGTGGGGGGAGGAGCCGCCCGCCGATGCGGCCAATGCTCTTCAGGCCCTGGTGTCCCGGCTGCGCAAGGCGCTGCGAGGGACCGGGACCGTTGAATCCGGCGCCGGGGGCTACCGGCTCGCCGTACGCGCCGAGGACGTCGACGCCCACCGCTTCGAGGAGTCGGCCGCGCGGGGCCGAAGGGAACTCGCGGCCGGCCGCTTCGACGCGGCCGCCTCGGCGCTCGCCGTCGCCCTGGGGCTGTGGCAGGGCGCGGCGCTGGCGGACGTCCTGGAGGCCCCGTTCGCCGGGGCCGCCGCCGCGCGGCTCGACGAGATGAAGGCCACCGCCGCCGAGGACCGTTTCGACGTGGAACTGCGGCTCGGCCGGCACGCCGAGGTCCTGGCCGACCTCGGCGCGGCCGCCGCCGCACACCCCCTCAGCGAACGCCTCGCCGAGCTGCGGATGCGCGCCCTGTGGGCGGCGGGACGGCAGTCGGATGCCCTCGCCACGTATGAGGAGATACGGGAGCGGCTGGGAGACGAGCTGGGCGTCGACCCTTCCCCTGAACTCCAGGAAATTCATCTCACCTTGCTCCGGGGGGAGTTGGAGCGGCCCGCCGCCCGGACCAAGGGCTCGGCCAACCGGCTTCCCGCGCGGCTGACCAGCTTCGTCGGGCGCAAGGCCGAGCTCGACCAGCTCGCCGGGCTGCTCACCGCCTCCCGGCTCGTCACCATCGTCGGCCCCGGTGGCGCGGGCAAGACCCGGCTGTCCCTGGAGGCGGTCACCCAGGACCCGGCCCATGCGCGCGGCCGGGTGTGGTTCGTGCCGCTGGGCGCGGTGGGGGCGGCCGATCAGCTGGCCGACGCCGTACTCGGCGCGATCGGCTCCACCGACGGCGGCCTGTACGACGCGGGGCAGGCGGGTCAGAAGACCGACCCCGTCGACCGCATGGCCGAGCTGCTCGACATCGGCGACGCCGTCCTCGTACTCGACAACTGCGAGCACCTGGTCGAGGCGGCGGCGGAGTTGGCCGATCAACTCCTCGAACGCCTCCCTCAGTTGAGGATTCTGGCCAGCAGCCGGGAACCCCTCGCCATCACCGGGGAAGTGCTCTGTCATCTCGGTCCGCTCGACGTGCCCACCGGGACGCCCGAGCCCGCCGTGGCGGCGGAGGCGGACGCCGTACGGCTCTTCGTCGACCGGGCCGCCAGTGTCCGGCCCGGCTTCGCGGTCGACGACTCGACGGTCGGCGCCGTCGTCGAGATCTGCCGCCGCCTGGACGGGTTGCCGCTCGCTCTGGAGCTGGCCGCGGCCAAGTTGCGCTCGATGAGCGTGGACCAGATCGCGCGCCGCCTGGACGACCGTTTCCGGCTGCTCACCTCGGGCAGCCGGACCGCACTGCCGCGCCAGCGCACGCTGCTCGCGGTGGTCGAGTGGAGCTGGGACCTGCTCGACGAGCCCGAACGCGTCCTCGCCCGCCGCCTGTCGGCCTTCCCCGGCGGCGCGACGCTCGCCGCGCTGGAGGCGGTGTGCGCGGACGGTGGCGCGCTTTCGAGCGACGACGTCCTGTACGTACTCGACGCACTGATCGAGAAGTCCCTGGTCACCGCGTCCGACGCGGAAGGATCGGGTGAACCCCGGTACCGGATGCTGGAGACCGTACGCGCGTACGCGGCCACCCGGCTCACCTCGTCCGGCGACGACATCACCGGCCCCTTCGCCGCGTACTTCCTCGCCCTGGCCGAAGAGCATGAACCCCGGCTGCGTACGGGAGAACAGCTCGACGCGATCGCGGTCTTCGACGCCGAACACGCCAACCTCGTCCACGCCCTGCGGACGGCCGTGGCCGCCGGGGACGGGGCTCTGGCCTCGCGTTTCGTCGAGGCGATGTTCTGGTACTGGGGGGTGCGGGGGATGAACACCCAGCTGGAGACGGCCCTCGCCGAGGTGCGGGGGCTCGGGGTCGCGCACGCCCTGATGAGCGGGGTCGACTCGGTGGATTCCGCCGGTGCGCGGGAGTTCCATCCGGCGGGAATGCTCCTCCGGGTCTCCCAACTCGCCTTCGCCGACGAGGAGTCCGTGGACGCGCGGGAGAGCCTGCGGCGGTCGCTGGACTCGCCGGATCCGTGGGTGCGGGCCAGCGCCCACCTCGCGTACGACTTCGTCCTGACCGAGCAGGGCGATCTGCGGACGGGCGAGCCGTCCCGGCTTGAGGCGCTGCGCGGTTTCGAGGCGGTGGGCGACCGCTGGGGGCTGGTGCTGAGCCTGATGCCGGTCGGCCGGGACCACTCGCTGCGGGGTGAACACGCGGCGGCGGTCGCCACGTTCGAGCGGGCCGTGGCGCTCAGCTCCGAGCTCGGCACCGAGGACTTCCTCTATCTCAGCAAGGCGAGGCTGGCGCGGGAGCGGCGGCGCAGCGGCGATCTGGACGGCGCCCGGCGCGACCTGGAGTCCGCGCTGCGGCAGGCGAAGGAGCGCAGCCATCGTCGTCTTGAGGCCAACATCCTGGTGGGCCTCGCCAATCTGCACCGCCGCGCGGGCGACCTCGTACAGGCCAACGGGGTCCTCGACCAGCTGGAGGCGCTGGTACGGCGCCGGGCGATCGCGGTCGAGGTCGCCGAGGACCTGATCGTGAGCACCCGGATGGAGAACCGGCTGGCCGAGGGCGCGGCGGCCCAGGCCCGCGAGCTGCTGCCCCGGGCCGCCGCCGCGCTGTTCGCGCAGGGCGCCGGGGCGGGCCTGGCGTGGGTCGCGGAGCTGCTGGGCGGGCTGCTCGCCCTGGAGGACGACCCGGTCGGCGCGGCCACCGCGCTCGGCATGAGCCAGGTCATCCGGGGCGCTTTCGACGAGGGCGAGCCGGAGCTGCGCGAACTGGTGGACCGGCTGGTGGGGCGGCTCGGCGAGGAGGGCTACCGGGCGGCGTACCGGGTGGGCGCGGGGATGGCGCGGCAGGACGCGCTGAACCGGCTGGCCGAGGAGGTCGGCCAGCCGGTCGCTTGATACTTCGTACGTGGTTCAGCCCGCGTTCTTGCGGTAGGCGCGCATCGCCAGCGGGAAGAAGACCGCGATCAGACCGGCCATCCAGCCGAGGCTGCCGAACAGCGGGCCCGCGACGTCGCCGCCGTTGAGCAGGGCGCGGGTCGTGTCGGCCATCAGGCTGACCGGGTTGACGTCCGACCAGGCCCGCAGCCACCCCGACATGGTCGCGGGCTTCACGAAGACGTTGCTGGCGAAGGTCAGCGGCAGGATCAGGACGGTCATCAGGCCGTACACCGAGCCGGGGGTCTTGGCCAGCATCCCGACGTACACCGACAGCCACGAGAAGCTGAGCCCGAAGCCGATCAGCAGGGCGAACGCGGCCAGGGTCGAGAGCGGGTCGGTGGTGATCCGGTAGCCCATGACCAGGGCGACCGCGAGCAGGGTGACGAGGCACACCACGTAACGGATGACATCGGCCAGTACGGCGCCGATCAGCGGGCTGGAGCGGGCGATCGGCATGGAGCGGAACCGGTCGAACATGCCCGTGCTCGCGTCGGCGTTCAGCGAGGTGCCGATGCCGATGCTGGCCTGGAAGACGGTCATCACCATGACGCCCGGGGCGATCAGCTGGACGTACGCGTGGGTGTCGCCGCCGCCGATGGCGCCACCGAAGAGGTAGACGAACATCAGCATCGAGATGACCGGAGTGAGGACCACATCGGTGAGCTGGGCCGGGGACTTGGCGAACTTGGTGATGCTGCGCCCGGCGAGCGCGAGGCTGTGCCGGACGGTACGGGCGAACCCGAGGCGGAGCGGGGGCGCGGCGGCGTGGCCGCCTGCGGCGGGGGCGTGCGTGGGGGCGGGGGTGATGGTGGGGGCGCTCATGCCGCGTTCCTCTCGGGGGTGGTGTTGCCGGTGTTGTCGTCGGTGGAGCTGGTGCGGCCGGTGAGGGCGAGGAAGACCTCGTCCAGGCTGGGGAGCCGCAGGCCCATCTCGTCGGCGCCGATTCCGGCCGCGTCGAGGCGGCGGGCCAGGGCGGACACGAGGAGCGGGTTGTCGGCGGGGACGGTGAGCAGGCTGGTGTGCTGCTCGTGGGCGGGGGCGGCGCCGGTGAGCTCGGTCAGGATCCCGGCGACCGCGGCCACATCGGTGGACAGCGTCGGCCGCACCTGCATGATCTGCCCGCCGACGCGCCGCTTCAGCTCGCCCGGGGAGCCCTCGGCGACGACCCGGCCCCGGTCGAACACGGTGATGGAATCGGCGAGTTGGTCGGCCTCCTCCAGATACTGCGTGGTGAGCAGCACGGTCGAGCCGTCGGCCACCAGCGCCCGGACGACGTCCCACACCTCGTTACGGGCATGCGGGTCGAGGCCGGTGGTCGGCTCGTCCAGGTAGATCACCTGCGGCCGTCCGACCAGGCTCGCGGCCAGGTCGAGGCGGCGGCGCATACCGCCCGAGAAGGTGCTGATCGGCCGGCTGGCGGCCTCGGTGAGCGAGAACTGCTCAAGGAGTTCGGTGGCCCGTGCCTTGGCGGCCCGCTTCGGCATGTCGAGCAGGCGCCCGATGAGCACCAGGTTCTCGGTGCCGGACAGGGCCTCGTCGACCGAGGCGTACTGCCCGGTGAGCCCGATGAGCTGCCGCACCCGCACCGGGTCGCGCACCACATCGTGCCCCCCGACGGTGGCCCGCCCCGCGTCGGGCCGGATCAGCGTCGACAGAATCCGTACGGTGGTGGTCTTCCCGGCCCCGTTCGGCCCGAGCACCCCGATCACCTTCCCGGCCGGCACCTCCAGGTCGACCCCGTCCAGCGCGACAAAGTCCCCATACCGCTTGACCAGACCCTCGGCCCGGATGGCGTACGACATCTGCTCTCCCCTTTGGATCCCCTCGTGTGGACCCGCTCGCCGTTCTCGATGGGCAAGACGATGCCGGGGGGCGCTGACAGGGGGTTGGCAGGTGGCTGACAGGGGCTGGCGGGGGTGCTGACAGGTGGGGCGGGGCGGCTGTCAGTACGTGACCCGGCCCGGTCGGCGCATGGCCGACAACGTTGCCGAGCTCCTCGACCACGGCACCGCCGTTTACATGCGCCGTTTACATGGATATGCGGCGGGATTAGCGTAAAAGTACAGATGTTGCCAACCACCCTTCGAAGAAGGGAGCAGCCATGTCGTGGACAATCTCCGGCACCTACGTCGCCGGTTGCTCGTGCGCCGTGTTGTGCAGCTGCCCCTACGACGGCCGGCCCCGGGACAACGCGGGCGGCACCGAATGCCTGGGCACGGCCGTCTTCCACGTCGAGAACGGGAATCTCGACGACCTGGACCTCTCCGGTGTGGACTTCGCGTTCTACAACCACTTCCCGTCCAACCTGTCCTCCGGCAACTGGAAGGTCGGCCTGGTCGTGGACAGCTCGGCCGCCGACGAACAGGCGGATGCGCTGGAGAGCATCCTGTCCGGCCGTGAAGGCGGACCGTTCGGCCAGCTCTCGCAGTTCTACGGCGAGTACCTGGGCATGGAACGCGCGAAGGTGTCGCTCACGGACGAGGGCAAGCCCGGCCTCACGGTCGAGGGCAGGACCGAACTCTCCTACGAGCCGCTGATCGGTCCCGACGGCAGCGCCACGAAGATCAAGAACGCCATGTTCGGCTTCGCTCCCGAATTCGAGGTCGGCAGGACGACGGGGCGTTCCGACGCCTTCGGGCTGAGTTACGAGGCGTCGTACGGCGAGACGGCCGACTACGTCTTCACCAGCGAGGAGACCGAGGGAGCGGTCCAGGGGCGCGCCTGAGCGGCCATGAGCCACGGGCGCGTGCCCGCGGGGCCGTGGGCGCGCGCCTGAGGACCATGAACACCGCCTGAGCGGCCGCGACTCACATGCCGCCCATCGACGGCATGGCGCCCTGCAACCCCGGCAGCAACCAGCCCTGGAACGGGGCGAGTACGGCCAGGACGAGGAAGGCGACGCCCACGGCGCGGGCGAGCAGCGGGCCCCGGGACCACAGTTTCTCCACGAAGATCACCACGGCCAGCGCGGCCATGGCCGCCACGTTCATCACGCCGAGCGGAACGAGGACGACCATCAGGCCCGCGCAGCAGCCGACGCAGTAGGCACCGTGGTGGACGCCCACCCGCAGGTCGCGGACCGGCGGCCGGAAGCCCGCGTAGTGCATCAGATGGCTCAGGGGGTCGCGGCAGTGCCGCAGGCAGACGTACTTGAGGGGGCCGAGCTGATACAGACCCGCGAGCAGGAAGGCGACCGAGCCGATCCAGCGTCCGGCGGTGGGGTGGTCGCCCACCAGATCGCCGGTGAAGGCCAGGGCCGCGTACGCGAGGAGCCCGAAGGCGGTCCACACCAGCAGATATCCGCCCACGAACTCCGTCGTACGGGCGACCCGTGTCCAGCCGGACGACTGCCGGCCGATGCCCCGCGCCCAGGTGATGGCGACCGGCGCCATGGACGGCAGCATCATGGCCGCCATCATCGTCACCCAGAGCAGCAGGAACAGGGGCAGCGCCATCCCCATCGTGCCGGGCCCGACCCCCATGTCCCGGGCCTGCCCGACGGTGAGCACCCACGCGGGCACCGCGATCAGAACGACGAGCAACCAGGCCGCCGCGAGATCCCGCTTCGGCAGCAACCCTCCCCCGGGCCCGGTCGGCGAGGGCGACCGGGCGGGTATGAGGACGGAGGTCCGGCTGAAGCGCATCGGGGAGTCCTTCTGCGGATAACTCCAGGAGACCACCCCCGCGTGCGTGCCGCGAGCTCGACCCGGAACGACGAAGGCCCCGACCGGTTTCCCGGTCGGGGCCTTCGTTTATTGCCCGGTGAGAGCAACAGCGGAGGATACGAGATTCGAACTCGTGAGGGGTTGCCCCCAACACGCTTTCCAACTGTTCGTCTGGAGGTCCGAGGGAGACCGGGAACGTTCCGACCTGCGGCGGAGCGGTTGGTGTGCCGCCTTCCGGACGGTCCCGGACGTGGGTGAATGAGACCAGAACTGAGACTGCGTGATCGCGACCGGCAGGCCGGCGAGGTGATCCCGCGATTGCCTCGCTAGATTCCTACTCCTTTGATAATCTCGATGCATGAGTGAGACGCCGTACAGCATCGGCGAGGGGCCGGCGACCAGGGTCAGCCTCTCGCTCCCGGAAGGAACGGCCGAGGCGATCCGGCAGCGGGTGGGCAAGCGCGAGTTCTCTGCGTTCATCGCGGCGGCGGTCGAGCGCGAGCTGCGAGGCCAGGTCCTGGACGAGTATCTGGCTGACTACGAACGCCGTCAGGGGCCTATCTCGGAGCGGGAACAGGTGCGCGCGCGTCAGATCTTCGACGAGGTGTTCGCCGAGGAGGGCGAGTGGCCCGCCGCAAGCTGAGCCATGAGGGCACCCTCGTTCTCGACTGCGAGGGACTGTCCAAGTTCGTCGACGATCACGAGCCGGTCGTCGCGCTGGTTGCCGAGGCCCGCAAGCGCGGCATGGAAGTGGTGATCAGCGCGCTCACCATCATCGAGGCCACCCACCGTCGGACGGACAAAGCGAGACTCGCGTGGGTGCTGTCCGGGGTACGTATCGTCCCCATCGGTGACGAGGACGCCAAAGCTGCCTCCGCGCTCCTGCTGAACACCGGCCTGCACGGCCATAAATACGCCATCGACGCGGTCGTCGCCGAGATGGCGCTGCGGCAGCAGCGGCCGGTCGTGATGCTCACCTCCGACATCGACGACATGGCGAAGTTGTGCGGAGATCGGGTGCGTCTCGTCGCGGTCTGACTCCGCCGCTGACGGGGATTCGGGTTCCGAACCATCCAGTGAATGGTCGCGGAGCAGCTCGACGGGTAAAGCGCTGAACGCTCCGGTGCGTACGCCGGTGCATGGATGCACGTGTACTGAATCCGCGTCGAGAGGGCTGCCCCAGGCATTAGAACTCTCCCTGCACGGCGATTCCGCCGTGGATCAAAGGGAGGGAGTCCGTGTGTATTCGTTCGACGAACAATGGCTGGGGCTGGTTTCCCAGGGGCGGAAGCACCACTTCTTCGAAGGGGAGGTGCTGATCCCGTGGGCGGTGGAGCTGGATGAAGTCCTGGCGCTGACGAACGGGCTGGTGAACGCTGTCATCGACCTGAAGAGCGGCGGCGAGCAGGTGCTGGCATGCCGGAAGCCGCCGTGGGTGCTCGGTGACCTGTCCGCGGTCGAGGGTGGGGTCACCAGTGCGCGAGTGGTGGCTGTGACGCGCGGTACGGCCGTCCGCATCTCTGTGCGAGAGTTCAACGCCTCCCTGGTCCGCAACGGGATCCCTCCTCAGGCCCATGCCCGGGCGCTGCGTTGGGGCTACGACCTCGACCTCAGACATCTCAAGGACCGGATCCTGCCACTGCACACCAGAGTCGCTGTCTTCCTGTCGCAGGTTGCTGGGGAGACCAACCCCCCGGCGCTGAGGGAGTGTCCGCGGGATGTGCTGGCTGGTTTCTTCCACGTCGACCGCCGAACGCTCCAGAAGGCCCTGAAGCGACTGAAGGAAACCGGCGCCATCGCGCTGGGAAGGGAGCAGGTCCTCATCAAGGACAAGCGGGCATTGCACGTGGCCGCCGCGGAGCCGGATGAGTTCTGAGTGGCAAACACGGATGGGGATGAGCCTGTGGGAAACCTTTCCCACAGGCGGAGTTGGCGGTCCCGCACTCTCGGAGCGGCCGCCGCAGTCGCGGGGGGTTCCCGCTTTCCGTCCGTGAGGAGACCGCCCATGGTCGAATCTTCATGCCCTCCCTGGAGCTCAGCCCGTCCATTGCCCTCGTATGTGGGGCTTCTCGGCATCGACGCGGAGGGTTTCACTCGGCTTCCCTCCGTCTCGCACGCCGCAATCAGTCGCCGCATCCCCACACTCGTCGACCGTGCTCTGGTCGCGGCCGGAGCCGGAGAACTGACTCGGAACAAGCGCTTCCCCACCAATTCGGGCGACGGTCTCGTGTTCGGCTTCGACCCCGACTACCTCCCGCTCGTGGTCTGGCCTTTCCTTGACTGCCTTGATGTGGTTCTCGCCGAGCACAACGCGGGGGCCAACGCGCCCCGGCTTCGACTCCGGGCTTGTGTCCACGTGGGGCCCCTCTCCGACTCGGGTGCCCCGGAAGACGGCAACGGCGCTGCCCGCAACGACACGCACAGGTTGCTGGACTCAGTGGCGGTGAAGGATGCTCTCGCACGGTCGAGCGAGGCGGTCACGCATCTGGTCGCGATCCTTTCCGAGCGGGTCTACGAGGAGTGGATCGTCGGCGGATACACCGGTCTCCACCCCGACCGCTGCACACGGGTTGAGGCCACTGTGGCGGGCAAGGAGTTTCGCCGGCCCGCGTGGATCTACGTCCCCGTGCCTTCCGGCAGACCGCTCGCGGACAAGTCGGGGCCCGTGAGTGACTGGCTGCCGGACGTCGAGGGAGCGCGTTCTGCGGGCGGCCGGGGAACGCAGCACGTGGGCAACGGAATCGCGTTCATGGGCTCTGTGTCGGGAGGGCTGCGCTACCTGGCACCGGGGAGCTGTTCGCCCGATGCGCGAGACCGGTGAGCGGGCCAAATCCTCCGGGCGACTTGGCGCCCGGAGGACCACCCGAGGCCACGCAACAGATCGTCGGTGAAGGCGTCGCGGTGTACGGCCTGGTCAATGGCGGCATCAACCATCACACCCACCACCATCACCACGGCGGGGTGCGACCGAGTCCGGCCGTGCCTCAGCCGTCCAAGCCCCTCGAAGCCTGGCTGAACCGGGTTGCCGACGTGGTGGCGGCTGCTGCCGAACTCGCCGATCACCTTCTGCATGTCCACCTCATGAACGGAGGAGATTCATGGCAATGAGCGGATTACGGCAAACCGTCAGCTTCCTTGAGCGCGGGATCGAACGGGAGCTTGCCGACGATCCCCTGCTCACGGTCGACATGGCCGGAGAACCAGTTCGCCTCACGCTGGGAGCAGCACGCCGTGCCCTGTACGAAGGGGCCAGGGACAGCCAGGTGGCTGAGTCGATATGGCTCCAGGTGCTCCGCGCCGCACAGAAGGACGAGGCGACCGGAGGACGCTGGCACCTGTTTGCACTGGGACTGGCCCTGCCCCGGATGCGGGGTGCTGTCCGGTTCGCTGTGGATCGCTTGCGGGTGGACTGGCCCGATGCCGAGTCCGAGGCGGCCACGGGCTTCCTGGAAGCGCTCGCCGACACCGCCGGAGGAGAGTCGGCAGAGCCGGACGCCCTGATGACGGCAGCGTGCCGTCGGCTGTGGCGGTTCGGTAACCGCACGGCCAGGGAGGTACCCGTCGTCGATATCGCGGCGGTCGCCGCAGCACGTACTGCCGGACTCCCGGCTGAAGACGAACTGCCGCCCGAGGACGGCTGGGCACTGGAGGTCACGCCTCCCGACCGGGACGACGGGCTGTCGGCACCGATCCACTTCACGCTGTCACCCGCCACCGTCGAACTCGTCCGTCTCGACGCACTGGCTGACCGGATGGGGCTGAAGGACGTCGTCTACCGGGCACGGCGGCCTGGTGAGGGAACGCCGATTGGCATCTTGTCTCTCCGCCCGGCCGGAGCACCCCGGTGAGCGCCCGGCGGCGCCGGTCCCTGTCCTTCGCCGAGGCGTTCGACCTCCCTCTGACCGTCGATCTTCCGACGGCCGCGCGGGCTCTCGGCATCTGCTCGGCCACCGGCTACAAGCTCATCCGCCTCGGCAGCTTTCCGTGCCCGGTCCTGCGGGTCGGCGGCCAGTACCGCATCCCCACGGCCTTTCTCCTGAGGGCGCTAGGCATCGAGGAAAGGCCTGTGTACACCGTCCCTCTCGACAACGAAGAGGACGAGGTGCCCCGCACACACCACTCTGGAACGGAGGTTCACGCATGACCGTCATGACCTCGACCGCCGCCGAGATCGAACCCTCTGCAGAGCAGCCCCGCACCTGGTCGTGTTTCGTGATCGGTCCCATCGGAGACCGGCACGCGAAGCACGGCAGCGACGAGCGGAACACGTACGAGCGCGCGGTGGAGATCTTCGAGAAGGTCGTTCTGCCGGCGTGCTCCCAACACGGCCTTGTGCCGGTTCGCGCCGACGGGATCGCCGAGGCGGGTGACATCACTGAGCAGATCTGCCGGCACGTGGTCCAGGCCGACATCGTGATCGCCGACGTCAGTGGCGGCAATCCGAACGTCATGTACGAACTGGGCGTCCGGCACGCCACGGGGAAGCCGACGATCTCCATCGGAGAACACGGGCGACTGCCGTTCGACATCTTCTCGGTCAGGACTATCCACTTCTCAAGCAGCAGGAGTGGTCTGATCGAAGCCCGGAAGGAGCTTGAGACAGCCCTTGAATCGGCCCTGAGCGGCTCGTTCCAACCACTCGCACCGGCCAGGATCATGCTCGGGCTGGGCGGCGGGCCACAGGCCGGGGAAGACGCACCAGGTGAGGAACTGGAGGACGAGAATGCGCCGGGCCTGGTGGAGCGCATGACCGTGGTCGAGGAACAGATGGAGGAGATGTCCGAGGACTTGGACGGGACGCTCGTGGCGCTGCAGCGGATTGCCGAATCCGGTGAGGAGTTCCTGCCGACGCTGGGGCAGCCCGGATCCCCGGCCAGCGCTCAGAAGGCGGTACTGCTCAGGTACGCAAGGGAGATCAATGGTCCCGCAGCCGACCTCCGGGCGTACGCCGAGCGCTTCGCGGTCAAGATGACGTCACTGGACGAAACCGTCAAGGCCGTCATCGCCTTCATGCAGGAAGTCTCCACGACGGAGGGCGCGCCCGGAGGGGATTCGTCGGGCTTCCGGACCCAACTCATGGGGATGTCAGCCTCCATCCGGGAGGGGCTGCAGAGCATCGTCCTCCTAGAAGCGGTCTTCAAGATCTTCATGAGCCTCAGCCGAGATCTGCGCACACCCGGCAGGGACATCGCGATGGCGCTCAAGCTCTTCCGGCAGGCTGCCACCCTGATCACGGAGTGGGAGCGCCAGGCCGCCACGCTCTCCTGATCGCACTCGTCCAGGGGCGGGTGACCCCTGGACCCTGGAATGCGCCGAAAGCCCGGACCGCCAAAACGGCCACAGATGCACGACGGAACGCAGAAGGCCCCGCCTGCCGAAGCAGGCGGGGCCTTCTGTAGTGCCCGGTGAGGCACTGGCGGAGGATACGAGATTCGAACTCGTGAGGGGTTGCCCCCAACACGCTTTCCAAGCGTGCGCCCTAGGCCACTAGGCGAATCCTCCGCCGCAAACAATACAAGACGCTGAGGGGTGCTCGCGAACTCGTTCCCCCCGCCGGGATCGGGTACCCTGTGCGGAGCCCCTCACGTGGCGCTATCTGACTGAACTCCCCCAGGGCCGGAAGGCAGCAAGGGTAGGTCGGCTCTGGCGGGTGCGTGGGGGGCGCTTGCGTTTACGGGGTGGAACCGGAGTGCGGGCCGGGTGGCTGGGCGGGGCCGGTTGTCGGTGGGTCCCGATAACCTCGTAGGTGTGTCGTCCCTTGCGCTGTACCGCCGCTACCGCCCGGAGTCCTTCGCCGAGGTCATCGGGCAGGAGCATGTCACCGACCCGCTGCAGCAGGCGCTGCGGAACAACCGGGTCAATCACGCGTACCTGTTCAGTGGGCCGCGCGGATGTGGAAAGACGACCAGCGCGCGCATCCTCGCCCGGTGCCTGAACTGTGAGCAGGGGCCGACGCCGACTCCGTGCGGGGAGTGCCAGTCCTGCCGGGACCTCGCGCGCAACGGGCCGGGGTCCATCGATGTCATCGAGATCGACGCCGCCTCGCACGGTGGCGTGGACGACGCCCGTGAGCTGCGCGAGAAGGCCTTCTTCGGGCCTGCCAGCAGCCGCTACAAGATCTACATCATCGACGAGGCCCACATGGTCACCTCGGCGGGGTTCAACGCCCTGCTGAAGGTCGTCGAGGAGCCGCCGGAGCATCTGAAGTTCATCTTCGCCACCACCGAGCCCGAGAAGGTCATCGGGACCATTCGGTCCAGGACCCATCACTACCCCTTCCGGCTTGTGCCGCCCGGGACACTGCGCGAGTACCTGGGGGATGTTTGTGGGCGGGAGGGCATTCCTGTCGAGGATGGCGTGCTGCCCTTGGTCGTGCGCGCCGGTGCCGGGTCCGTGCGTGACTCCATGTCCGTCATGGACCAGCTCCTCGCCGGTGCCGCCGACGACGGTGTGACGTACGCCATGGCCACTTCTCTTCTCGGCTACACGGACGGGTCACTTCTCGACTCCGTGGTTGACGCCTTCGCCTCCGGGGACGGCGCCGCCGCCTTCGAGGTCGTGGACCGGGTCATCGAGGGCGGGAACGACCCCCGGCGGTTCGTCGCCGACCTGCTGGAACGGCTGCGGGATCTCGTGATCCTCGCCGCCGTCCCGGACGCGGGCGAGAAGGGCCTGATCGACGCGCCCGCCGACGTCGTCGAGCGCATGCAGGCGCAGGCCTCGGTGTTCGGCGCCGCCGAGCTCAGCCGGGCCGCCGACCTCGTCAATACGGGGCTGACCGAGATGCGCGGGGCCACCTCGCCCCGGCTCCAGCTGGAGCTGATCTGCGCGCGCGTGCTGCTTCCGGCCGCGTACGACGACGAGCGCTCGGTCCAGTCCCGGCTCGACCGGCTGGAGCGCGGGGCCAACTTCCAGGTGCCTGCTGCTTCCGGACCCGCGATGGGGTACGTGCCCGGGGCGGACGCCCATCCGCCCATGCCGCCCGCGCCTGTCGCGCAGGGTCCGGGCGGGGGTGCCGAGGCTGCTCGGGCCGCTGCTCGCGGCGGCGCCCCGGCCCCGGCCCCGGCCCCGGCCCCGGTCGCGCAGGCGGCCCCCGTTGCCCCGGTCGCGCCGCCCCAGGCGCCCGCTCCCGTCGCCCCGGAGGCGCCCGCCCCCGGCGCGTGGCCCGGTGCCGCCGCGCCCGGTCAGGGTGGCGGTCAGCGCCCGGGCGCCTGGCCCGGCTCCTCCGCCCAAGCCGCTCCTGCCGCCGGTGCCTGGCCCTCCGCGTCGGCCCCGGGGCAGCCGTCGGCCCCCGAGCAGCCGGCTCCCGCCGCCGCGACCGCCCCGGCCGCCGGTGCCCCCGGCAGCGCCGTCCACGTACGCAATATGTGGCCGGACATCCTGGAGGCCGTGAAGAACAAGCGGCGCTTCACCTGGATCCTGCTGAGTCAGAACGCGCAGGTGGCCGGATTCGACGGCACCACCCTGCAGCTCGGGTTCATCAACGCGGGCGCCCGCGACAACTTCGCGAGCAGCGGCAGCGAGGAAGTGCTGCGCGGGGTGCTCGGCGAGCGGTTCGGCGTGCAGTGGAAGGTCGAGGCGATCATCGACCCGTCGGGCGGCTCCCAGCCCCCGGCCGCCGCGGGCAACTTCGGCGGTGGATCCGGTGGCGCCGGTGGATTCGGCGGCTCCCCGAGCCCGAGCGGCCCCGGCAACTTCGGTGGAGGCGGCAACAGCGCCCCCGGCGGCTTCAACAGTCCCGGAGCCCCCAGCCCCCAGGCCCAGGCCCCCGCTCCGCCCCAGCCCTCCACCCCGGCCGCCCCCGCCCCCGTACAGCAGCAGCCGCAGGCATCCGCACCCGCGCCCGTACGGACCCAGCCCGCCCCCGTCACCCACGAAGCGCCCCCCGTGCGGCCGGAGGACGACATTCCGGAGGATGACGATCCGGATCTCGTCGACAACGCGCTCTCCGGCCACGACCTGATCGTGCGCGAGCTCGGTGCGACGGTGGTGGAGGAATATACGAACGAGTAGCGGTACGGGGTTCGGTGACCCGTACGAGGGAGAATCCGCCACGGAGGCTAGGCTGGCTGCCGTGAAGGTCCTTGTCATCGGCGGCGGCGCCCGCGAGCACGCCCTGTGCCGTTCCCTGTCCCTCGACCCCGACGTGACGGCGCTGCACTGCGCCCCCGGCAACGCCGGGATCGCGGAGGTCGCCGAACTCCACCCCGTGGACCAGCTGGACGGCGAGGCCGTCGCCCGGCTCGCGGTCTCGCTCCACAGCGACCTCGTCGTCGTCGGGCCCGAGGCGCCGCTGGTCGCCGGGGTCGCCGACGCCGTACGGGCCGCGGGCATCCCGTGCTTCGGCCCCTCCGGCGAAGCCGCGCAGCTGGAGGGCTCCAAGGCGTTCGCGAAGGACGTCATGGCTGCCGCCGGCGTGCCGACCGCCCGCAGCTACGTCTGTACGACCCCCGCCGAGATCGACGAGGCGCTGGACGCGTTCGGCGCGCCGTACGTCGTCAAGGACGACGGTCTCGCGGCCGGCAAGGGCGTCGTCGTCACCGAGGACGTCGAGGTGGCGCGCGCGCACGCGCTCGCCTGCGACCGGGTGGTCATCGAGGAGTTTCTCGACGGCCCCGAGGTCTCGCTCTTCGCGATCACGGACGGCGTGACCGTGCTGCCGCTCCAGCCCGCACAGGACTTCAAGCGTGCGCTCGACGGCGACGAGGGCCCCAACACCGGTGGCATGGGCGCGTATTCGCCGCTGCCGTGGGCCGACCCCAAGCTCGTCGACGAGGTCATGGCGAGCGTGCTCCAGCCGACCGTCGACGAACTGCGCCACCGGGGTACGCCGTTCTCCGGTCTGCTGTACGCGGGGCTCGCGATCACCTCGCGCGGGGTGCGGGTCATCGAGTTCAACGCGCGCTTCGGCGACCCCGAGACGCAGGTCGTCCTCGCCCGGCTGAAGACACCCCTCGCGCGCGTGCTGCTCAACTCGGCGAACGGAACGCTGGATTCCGAGCCGCCGCTTGCGTGGCGGGACGATGCGGCGGTCACCGTCGTCGTGGCGTCGCACAACTACCCCGGTACGCCCCGGACCGGCGACCCGATCTCCGGTCTGGACGAGGTCGCGGCTCTGGATGCGCCGCATGCGTACGTGTTGCACGCGGGTACTCGGCGGGATGGGGACGCGGTCGTCAGCGCGGGGGGACGGGTTCTTTCGGTCACTGCGACCGGGGTGGACTTGGCGCAGGCCCGCGAGCGGGCGTATGCGGCGGTTGCTCGCGTGCGGCTGGATGGGTCGCAGTACCGCACTGACATCGCGCTGAAGGCGGCGGACTTGCAGGCGTGACGGCCTGATTCCTCGTGCCCTGGTCCGGGGCGCGGCCCATGTCGGGGCTGCGCCCCGGACCCGTTTTCGTCTGCGGATCGCAGGGCCGGAACCCCACCCCAAAGCCATTCCATCGGGTGACGGGTGGGCCATCCGGATGACGGGTGGCGGGGGCGCAACTAGGGTGCGGCGGGAGCGGTCCGGCACTTGGGTCACCGGCATTGCGATGTCAGTGGGGGGTGCCACAGTGGGGGAGTGAGCAACGCCGACGCAGTGCAGAGGGGGTGACGTCCGGCCGTGTCCGGTTCCGGGATGGGTGGTGAGGCGGGCGCGCGGTCGGCGCGCTCGCGGGCGCTGGCCGTGCTGCGGGTGCGCAGCCGGGCGCTGGCCGTCGCTCTGCTGCCGGCGGCGGTCGCCGTCGTGCTGCTCGTCGCGGGCGCGCAGGGCCGGATCGACGGCCGGGGCTGGGACACGGCGCGCTGGGCGGTGACGGGTGCGGCGGTCGCCGTGCTGCTGGCCGCCGCCGCGGTCGCGGCCGTGATCGTACGGGCGAGACCCGCGCTCTCCCCGACGGTCGACCTCGCCGAATCGTCCGCGCCGGATCTGTACCGGCTGGTGCGGGACCTGGCCGACCGGCTCGACGTGCCCGCCCCCTCGGCGATAGCCCTCACGCCGGACTGCGACAGCTGGCTTGAGGACCGTACGCATCCGGCGCATTCCGTACGAAGCGGTCGCGGCATGCCGGGAGGTTTCGGCGCGCGGGGCATACGTCGCCGCAGCGACGACGCGCCCGTTCTCGTCATCGGGTCGCCGTTCCTGTGGTGGATGCGGGTCGGTGAACTGCGGGCCATCCTGGCGCCCGTCGTGGCCGGTACGGGGCCGTCCGCGCACCCCGACATAGCCTCGGCCCGCCGGTTCGTACGGGGCCTGGACGCCGCCGTCGCGGTGACCAGCGGGTCCGGCGTCGGGCGGGTGCGGCGGGTGCTGCTCGGGTTCGTCGGGCCCGTCGCCCGGCTACTGCTGCGCGGCTGTCGTACGCATGCCGCCGAGATGGAGCGCGGGGTCGCGGCCGCCGCGTCCGAGCGGGCGCAGACCGTCGACTACGGGCTGCGGATCGTCGCCCAGGAGCAGGTCGGGCTCGCCTACGCGGGCTGGGACCGGCTGCTCACACGGGTGGCGCTGCCCGCCTGGCGGATGGGGCGGTGGCCGTCCCGGCTCGACGCCGGTGTGGTGTCGGCGCTGACCGAGCTGTCCCGGCGGGACCGGCTGGCGGAGGGGTTCGCGTCCCGGCTCGGGGAGCGGCCCGCGTGCGATCTGCTTGAGGAGCCGGGCGCCGCCGACGAGGCGGCCTCGCTGCTCGCCGCCCGGCTGTTCCACGGCGGTCCGGCCGAGCCCGGGCCCGACTGGTCGCCGGTGGACTGGCAGCACTACCCGGAGGAAGTCGTCGACCGGAAGTGGCGTGCGGAGGCGGCCCGGCTGCACCGCGTGCTCGACGGGATGGACGAGCTGGACGGGGCCGGGGCGGGGCCGGGCGGTGAGCCGGTCGCGCCGACGCTTGCGCGGGTTCTGGAGCATCTGGCCGGGCAGGACGGGGAGGCGCTGGCGGCGGGGATCGAGGCGGCGGTGGCCGTCGAGGAGGCCTCTTCGCCGCCTCGGCTCATAGCCGAGGTGTGGGGCGACTGCGTCCCGCTGTTTCCTCTGCAGCCGCCGCGCACCGGGCGCGATCTCCTTGCCGACCACGTCACGGCGATGGTGTGCTGCGCGGCGGTCGACACGGCGGGGGCGTCGCCGGGGCTCGACTGGCTGGACGGGCCCGCGCTGCTCGTGGACGGGGAGCGCCGGGGCGACCTGTCGTCGCGGGTCCTGACGCTTCTGGAGGAGAGCGACGCGGAGCCGCTTCGGCGGTGGCTGGCGGGGGTGGGGGTACGGGCGGAGAAGCCGGTCCGGCTGGTGTGAGTTGCCCCCACCTCGCCGGGGGCTCCGCCCCTGCACCCGTTTTGTCTGCGGATCGTGCTGGGTTCTCGCGTAGTTCCCCGCGCCCCTTGGATGGGCCCCTCGGGCCCTCCTTTAGGGGCGCGGGGAACTGCGCGACCAGCCACCGACGGCCCGCAGTCGAACCACTGCACGCGGAAGCCCCCCGCCCCAAACCGGAACTACCCCTTCCGTTCACGTCAATTCGCGACGAACGGTGACGGAGTGCGTGCGTTATGTGATGTGCTGGAGACCGGTCGCTGAACGGCCGGGCGTCATATGACGTATTCGTGTGGTCGATGTGGTGTCGGGGGAGAGGGAGGGGAGTGGCATGGGGGCGGAGCAGATTCGGCGGTGGGAGTCGGGGGCCCTCGCGCACGCCGTCTCGGATCCCTTTGGTCAGGGCCCCCTGCCGTGGCTGCGCGGCGGGGAGCACTACTTCGACGACACCGGGCACGTGGTGCCCTGGTACGTCGAAGCCCGGCCCGGCGCCTCCGGGCCCCGTACCGCCGACGACGTACGGCAGCAGATCAAGGGGTTCGCCTCCACCGGCGCCGTCGCCCCCGGCGAGGCCATCGACTTCCACATCACCGTCGATCCGCCTCAGCAGTTCTCCGTCGATATTTATCGAATCGGGCACTACGGGGGAGATGGGGCGGCCAAGATTGCCACCAGCCCCCGGCTCGCCGGGATCGTGCAGCCCGCCCCCCTCGCCGCCGACCGCACCGTCTCCTGCCACCACTGGTGGCTCTCCTGGCGGTACCAAGTGCCCTCGTACGCCTCCATCGGCGCGTACGTAGCCGTCCTGACCACCCTCGACGGATACCGCTCGCACATCCCCTTCACCGTGCGCGACAGCCATCCGGCCGATCTGCTGCTCCTGCTCCCCGACATCACCTGGCAGGCCTACAACCTCTTCCCGGAGGACGGGCGGACCGGGGCCTCGCTCTACCACGCGTGGGACGCGCACGGGCGGCTGCTCGGTGAGGAGGACGCGGCCATCACCGTCTCCTTCGACCGGCCGTACGCGGGCGCGGGACTCCCCCTGCACGTGGGGCACGCGTACGACTTCATCCGCTGGGCCGAGCGGTACGGATACGACCTCGCGTACGCCGACACCCGCGACCTGCACGCCGGGCGCATCGATCCGACCCGCTACCGGGGCCTTGTCTTCCCCGGCCACGACGAGTACTGGTCGGCCCCCATGCGCCGCACCGTCGAGCTCGCCCGCGAGAGCGGCACGTCGCTCGTCTTCCTGTCGGCCAACACCCTGTACTGGCAGGTCGATCTCGCGCCCTCGCCCTCCGGCGTCCCCGACCGGCTGCTGACCTGCCGCAAGCGGCGCGGCCCCGGAAAGCCCGCACTGTGGCGTGAAGTCGCCCGTCCCGAGCAGCAGTTGCTCGGCATCCAGTACGCGGGCCGCGTCCCCGAACCGTCGCCGCTCGTCGTGCGCAACGCCAAGCACTGGCTCTGGGAGGCCACCGGCGCCAACGAGGGCGACGAGATCGACGGGCTCGTCGCGGGCGAGGCCGACCGGTACTACCCGCGCACCGCGCTCCCCGAGCACCAGGACCGCATCCTGCTCGCCCACTCCCCGTACCGCGACAGCGAGGGCGCGACCCGGCACCAGGAGACCTCGCTCTACCGCGCCCCCTCCGGCGCCCTCGTCTTCGCCTCCGGCACCTTCGCCTGGTCCCCGGCCCTCGACCGCCCCGGCCACACCGACGCCCGCATCCAGCGCGCCACCGCCAATCTCCTCGACCGGATCTGCAAGAGGGACTAGCGGGCCGCGACCAGGGGCGTGTCCGGGGTACTCGTCGCGTGCGAGAGAATCGGAAGCGCTCCTGGATCAATCTACGCGGAGGAACCGTGTCCGGATTTGTAGAAAAGCCCGAGCCGATTCAGGTCCCGGGCCTGACCCACCTCCACACGGGCAAGGTGCGGGACCTCTATCAGAACGAGGCCGGTGACCTGATCATGGTCGCCAGCGACCGTATGTCCGCGTACGACTGGGTGCTGCCCACCGAGATCCCCGACAAGGGCCGGGTGCTCACCCAGCTCTCGCTCTGGTGGTTCGATCTGCTCGCGGACATCGTTCCGCACCACGTCATCTCCAGCGAGCTGCCCGAGGGCGCCCCCGCCGACTGGGCCGGGCGCACCCTGGTCTGCAAGTCGCTGCGGATGGTCCCGGTGGAGTGCGTGGCGCGCGGCTACCTCACCGGCTCCGGGCTCCTGGAGTACGACGAGTCGCGTACGGTCTGCGGGCTCGCGCTGCCCGAGGGGCTGAGCAACGGCTCCGAGCTGCCCGCGCCGATCTTCACGCCCGCCACCAAGGCCGCCGTCGGCGACCACGACGAGAACGTCTCGTACGAGGAAGTCGCCCGCCAGGTCGGCGCCGAGACCGCCGCGCTGCTGCGCCAGACGACGCTCGCCGTCTACGGCCGCGCCCGCGACATCGCCCGCGACCGGGGGATCATCCTCGCGGACACCAAGTTCGAGTTCGGCTTCGAGACCGTCGACGGCGAGGACCGCCTGGTGCTGGCCGACGAGGTCCTCACCCCCGACTCCTCGCGCTTCTGGCCCGCGGAGACCTGGGAGCCGGGCCGCGCGCAGCCGTCCTACGACAAGCAGTTCGTCCGCGACTGGCTCACCTCCGCCGAGTCCGGCTGGGACCGCCACTCCGAGCAGCCGCCGCCCCCGCTCCCGCAGCAGGTCGTCGACGCCACCCGCGCCAAGTACATCGAGGCGTACGAGCAGCTGACCGGCACCAGCTGGAGCTGAGCGCACGAAGAAGCCCCCGGTCGGAGAACCGACCGGGGGCTTCTTTCGCTGAGCGGACGACGAGATTCGAACTCGCGACCCTCACCTTGGCAAGGTGATGCTCTACCAACTGAGCCACGTCCGCATGCGCCGTAGCGCGCAGCTAACTATACCCAACCCCGGAGGCGGGCGAGACGCACCGCCGTGTGACGGTTCTCGGCGCCCAGCTTCGAGGCCGCCGAGGAGAGGTAGTTCCGGACCGTCCCCTGGGAGAGTCCGGCCCGCTCGGCGATCTCCGAGACCGGCGCCCCGTCGGCCGCGAGCTCAAGGACTTCCGCCTCGCGGACGGTCAGCGGGGAGTCCCCGGCGGAGATCGCGTCGGCCGCCAATTCCGGGTCCACATAACGGTTTCCGGCGTGCACGGAACGGATGATCTCCGCGAGTTTCCGCGCGCTCACCGTCTTCGGTACGAACCCGCGCACCCCGGCCGCGAGCGCCCGCTTGAGGTGGCCGGGACGGCCGTGGCTCGTCACGATCATGGTGCGGCAGCCGGGCAGTTCGGCCCGCAGGGATGTGGCGACACTCACACCGTCGGCGCCCGGCATCTGCAGATCGAGGACCGCGACATCGGGGCGGTGCGCCCGCGCCATCGCCAGCGCCTCGGGCCCGGACGCGGCCTCGGCGACGACGGTGAGATCGTCCTCAAGCCCGAGCAGCGCGGCGAGGGCGCCCCGGATCAGGTGCTCGTCGTCGGCGAGCAGGACACGTACAGGCCGCGTAGGCGCACCCGCGGACTCGGGCAAAGGCGCGGCCCCGACCCCATCCCCAGCCTCGGACCCGGTCATACGGACACCTCCTCGCCCAGCTCCGCCACACTCCGCAGCGGTACGGTCACCGTCAGCCGGAAGCTGTCGCCCGGGCGGGCCGTCTCCAGCGTGCCGCCCATCGGGGCGAGCCGTTCGCGCAGGCCCGCGAGGCCCGAGCCGGGGGCGGCGGGGGCGCGGTCGGGGACGCCGTCGTTCTCGACGACGAGCGTGACCACCGCGTCGGCGGCCGTGAGCCGGATCGCGCAGGAGCGGGCGTTGCCGTGCCGCAGCACGTTGGTGGTCGCCTCGCGCACCGCCCAGCCGAGCGCCGACTGCACCCCGGCGGGCAGGCCGTCGGCCGGGCCCGAGACCGTGCAGTCGATCCCGGCGGCCTCCAACACGCCTTGGGCGCCGTCGAGTTCGACCGCGAGGTCCGCCTCGCGGTAGCCGCGCACCAACTCCCGTACCTCCCGTTGCGATTCGCGCGCGATGCGCTGCACCTCGACCATCTGGGCCACCGCCTCCGGACGCCCGCGCTCGGCCAGCTCCACGGCCAGCTCGCTCTTGAGGGCGATGACCGCGAGGTTGCGGCCGAGTACGTCGTGCATGTCCCGGCCGAAGCGCAGCCGTTCCTCGGCGACGGCGAGCCGCGCCTGTACGTCCTTGGCCTCCTCGGCCTGCCACATGTTGCGCAGCCCCCACGCGCCCGGCCGCACCGTCGGCAGCATCAGGGCGCCCATCGCCATCACGATCGGCGCGGGCGCGAGGAGTTGGCCGCCCCGCGCTCCCGCCGCCGCGAAGACGCAGGTCGTGAGCGCCGCGTACGCCAGACAGTGCAGCAGGAACGTGCGGATCGGCACGATCAGCGTGTACGGGATCATCACCGCGATCGGCAGGTTCATCAGCAGCAGTGGGAACACGCTCTTGGCGTCCAGGGCGGCGAGCGCCGCGACCAGCGCGGTGGTGACGGCGAGCAGCACGACCGGGGCCACGAGCAGGCGCCGGGGGAAGACAGCGTGGCCGAGGTAGTGGTCGTAGGCCGGGTCGATCCGGCGGGCGCCGAGGACGCACTGCGCGATGTTCACCGCGAGCAGCGCCAGGCTCAGGGCGCTGACGCCCGGGTCCCGGGTCCCGGCCGCGAGCGTCGGCAGCACGCCCCAGGTGAGCAGGAAGAACCAGAGCATCACCTTCAGCGTGCCGCGCGAGTAGAGGTCCATCTTCTGGAGCCTGCTGCGCTCCCGCCAGCGCCGCCGCCAGCCGCGCACGCGACGTATCCGACCGAGCACCCCGTCATCTCCCCTGTTCAGCGCCGTGGCTCCCAGCGGAACCACTTCCGTACAGCAAACACGCCCAGGAGCATCCAGGCCACCGACGTCGCAAGGAGGCCGAGCACCTTGTACGCGCTCAGGTCGCCGGTCCAGCCGCCCCTGATGAGCTCGATCACCGGCGTGAGCGGCAGCAGTTCGCAGACCGAGGCCACCGTGTCCGGCATGACGTCCAGCGGAACCACCATGCCGGACCCGGCCATCGAGGCGAGCAGCATCGGCATCACCGAGATCTGCGCGCCCTCCGCACTGCGGGTGATGGCAGCCGTGGCCGCCGCGAGCACGACCATCAGCGCCATCCCGAGCCCGAGCCCGACAACCGCCAGCCACACCGCACGCGGCGCCCCGACGTCCATCACCGCACTGCACCCCGCCGCGAGCAGCACGCACTGAGCAAGGGCGAGCAGCACGGCGGGCAGCGAAGCCCCGGCCAGAATCTCCTGATCCCGCAGCTCACCGGTGCGCAGCCGCTTCAGGACCAGCTCCTCACGCCGTACGACGAAGACGCCGACCAGCGCCGAATAGACCGCGAACAGCAGCACATAGCCGAGCGACCCGGGCAGCAGCACCGTGCCGACCTTCAGTCCGGTGTCCTTGAGGTCCATCCCGCGTACGGCCGAGCTCATCGAGAAGGTGAGCATGGCGGGCAGCACGAGCGCGGTGAACAGGGCGGATTTGTTGCGGCCGAGAAGGGTGAGCTCGGCGCGGGCGAGCGCCTTCATGCGGGATGCGGGCGTGGCGGCAGCAGCTGAGGGCGCCTCAATATCCGTACGGGAAACGTCCATTGTCGTCATCGGCTCGACTCCTGTTCCCGGGCGATGTGCAGGAAGGCTTCCTCCAGGGAGGCCGAGCGGACGTCGAGGCCGCGCAGCTCGACCCGGCTGTCCCGGGCCCACAGCAGCAGCCCGGTGGCGGCGTGCTGGAGCTCGGTGGTCTTCAGCCGTACGGTCCGGCCCTCGCACTCGTGGCTGCTCACCCCGAGCCGGGCGAGCGGCGGGAGGTCGCCGAGGTGGTAGCCGTCGGGCAGCTCGAAGGAGATGTGGGACGGCTGGGCGGCGACCACCTCGTCGACGCGCCCGGCGGCCGCGATGCGTCCCTCGTGGAGGATCGCGAGCCGCTCGGCCAGCGCCTCGGCCTCTTCCAGATAGTGGGTGGTCAGCAGGACCGTGGTGCCCGAGTCCCGTAGGTCGCGGACGAGTTCCCAGGTGTCGTGCCGCCCCTCCGCGTCCAGGCCGGTGGTCGGCTCGTCCAGGAACAGCACCTCGGGCCGGGCCAGCAGGGCGAGCGCGAGATCGAGCCGCCGCTTCTCGCCGCCGGACAGCTGCTTCACGCGTACGTCGGCACGCCGGGTCAGCCCGACGAGCTCCAGCGCTTCCCCGACCGTCCCGCCCGCCACCCGACCGCCACCCCTCAACGAGCGGCTTCGCCGCGCACCTTTTTCTGCGCCGGTGGTGCAGCCCGCCCACATCCGTACGGTCTCGGCCACCGTCAGCTCCGACGGGAAGCCGCCCTCCTGGAGCATGACGCCGGTGCGGGGGCGCACCCGGGCGCGCTCGGTGTACGGGTCGTGGCCGAGCACCCGTACGGTGCCGGCGCTCGGGGCGGCGAGCCCTTCGAGGAGTTCGACGGTGGAGGTCTTGCCCGCGCCGTTCGTGCCGAGCAGCGCGAAGAGCTCGCCGGGCGCCACCGAGAAGGAGATTCCGCAAACGGCCTCGAAGCCCCCGGCGTAGGTACGCCGCAGCTCCTCGACCTCGATCACATCTGCCATGCGTCCAGCGTTCCGGCGGATCGGGGCGGCGGGCAGTGCGGGCTGTCACCGCTCCTCATGACAAATGTCAGAAGGGGTTCCATGCCGTGGACACGAAGAAGCCCCTGGTCACAAGACCAGGGGCTTCTTTCACTGAGCGGACGACGAGATTCGAACTCGCGACCCTCACCTTGGCAAGGTGATGCTCTACCAACTGAGCCACGTCCGCATTGCAACCGTTCGGCTCTCACCGGCGGTGCGAACACCACTGTACCTGATCCACAACAGTGGTCGGTAAGCGATGCAGAGCGGGTGACAGGAATTGCACACTGCGCCTTCCCCCTGGAAGGGGGATGTTCTGCTACTGAACTACACCCGCACGCTCCGGTGGACCGGGCCTTTCGGCCTTGCCCCTCGGCGTGCTCCAGACTCTAGCTGATCACCCCGGGTGCAATGCAACTCGGCTGCCGGGGCCACCAGTCCGGGGCCCGGCCCCGCTCGCCGTCCGGGGGCCCGGCCGGTCGTGCCGGACCCCCGGACGGCCTCAGCTCGCCGCGCTGAACGCCTCGTAGACCTTCTTGGGGATGCGTCCCCGGGCCGGCACCTCCATGTTGTTCGACCGGGCCCAGGCGCGGACCGCCGCCGGGTCGGGGGCGACGAAGGTGTGCTTGAACGCCCTGCCGGACCTCGACTGCTTGCGCCCGGCCTTCACGTACGGCGCAAGTTCCTTACGCAGTTTCTTCGCATTGGCGAGATTGAGATCGATCTCGTAGGCCTTCCCGTCCAGGCCGAACGTGACTGTTTCCGCCGCTTCTCCGCCGTCGATGTCGTCGGAGAGCGTGACCACTACGCGCTGAGCCACGGATATCGGTTCCTTCCTACGGTTCGCCGTTCCCCACGTGTCTGACGTGCGGCGATCCCGGCCTTCCGGCGGTTTTGGAGCAACGCTGTTTCTCTCGGGTTTCCCCCGAGAAACCTTTGTACAGCCGCAGGCATTGCATTGTGAAGCCCAGCCAATTGCATCAGCGTGTCCGATCGCAATGTGCGTGGACCGGTTTTCCCGGGATTTTTCCCACGTGTTGTCGGGGCCGAAACCGGAACGTGATCGGACGCACTTGATATCTACTCGCGTAGATTTTTTGGCCGGGTACTCTGAGGGAACCGCCTTCGCACCACACCACCACGGGAGTGCCAGTGGCACGCGTCGTAGTCGACGTCATGCTCAAGCCGGAGATCCTCGACCCGCAGGGACAGGCGGTGCAGCGTGCACTGCCCCGTCTCGGCTTCGAGGGGATCGCGGACGTCCGCCAGGGGAAGCGTTTCGAGCTCGATGTGGAAGGGCCCCTCGACGAGGCCGCCCTCGCCCGCATCCACGAGATGGCTGAAACGTTCCTCGCCAACACCGTCATCGAGGACTTCACCGTGAAGGTCGAGGAGTCCAAGTGACTGCTCGTATCGGCGTTGTCACCTTCCCCGGGACGCTGGACGACCGGGACAGCCTGCGCGCCGTGCGGATCGCCGGCGCCGAGCCCGTCTCGCTCTGGCACCGCGACAAGGACCTCAAGCAGGTCGACGCGGTGGTCCTGGCCGGGGGCTTCTCCTACGGCGACTATCTGCGGGCCGGAGCCATCTCCCGCTTCTCGCCGGTGATGGAGACGATCATCGAGCAGGCGAAGGCCGGCATGCCGGTCCTCGGCATCTGCAACGGCTTCCAGATCCTCACCGAGTCGCACCTGCTGCCGGGCGCCATGCTCCGCAACAACCATCTGCACTTCATCTGCCGCGAGCAGAAGCTGCGGGTGGAGACGAGCGAGACCGCCTGGACGGCCGACTACACGGCCGGGCAGGAGATCGAGATCCCGCTCAAGAACATGGACGGCCGTTACGTGGCCGACGAGCGCACGCTCGACGAGCTGGAGGCGGAGGGCCGAGTCGCCTTCCGTTACATGGACTTCAATCCGAACGGCTCGCTCCGCGACATCGCGGGCATCACCAACGCCGCCGGCAACGTCGTCGGCCTGATGCCGCACCCCGAGCACGCCGTGGAGCCGCTGATCGGTACGGGCCGTACCGACGGCCTCGGATTCTTCACCTCGATCCTGAAGAAGCTGGTCAACGCATGAGCCTCGACACCGTCAAGCACGCCGCCGAGTCGCCCGACGTCGAGCAGCCCTGGAAGGAGCTCGGCCTCAAGGAGGACGAGTACGCCCGGATCCGCGAGATCCTGGGCCGCCGCCCCACCGGCGCCGAGCTCGCCATGTACTCCGTGATGTGGTCCGAGCACTGCTCGTACAAGAGCAGCAAGGTCCATCTGCGGCAGTTCGGCGAGAAGGTCCCCGAGAACGACGCGATGCTCGTCGGGATCGGCGAGAACGCGGGCGTCGTGGACGTCGGCCAGGGCTACGCGGTCACCTTCAAGGTCGAGTCGCACAACCACCCCTCGTACATCGAGCCCTACCAGGGCGCGGCCACCGGTGTCGGCGGCATCGTCCGCGACATCCTGGCGATGGGCGCCCGCCCGGTCGCGGTCGTCGACCCGCTGCGCTTCGGCGCGGCCGAGCACCCCGACACCAAGCGCGTCCTGCCGGGCGTGGTCGCGGGCATCGGCGGCTACGGCAACTGCCTCGGTCTGCCGAACATCGGCGGCGAGGTCGTCTTCGACGAGTGCTACCAGGGCAACCCGCTGGTCAACGCGGGCTGCATCGGCGTGATGAAGCACGAGGACATCCACCTCGCGAAGGCGTCGGGCCCCGGCAACAAGGTGATCCTGTACGGCGCCCGCACGGGCGGCGACGGCATCGGCGGCGTCTCGGTGCTGGCCTCGGAGACCTTCGAGTCGACGGGCCCGGCCAAGCGGCCCGCCGTCCAGGTCGGCGACCCCTTCCAGGAGAAGCTCCTCATCGAGTGCACCCTGGAGATCTTCAAGGAGAAGCTGGTCGCGGGCATCCAGGACCTGGGTGGCGCGGGCCTGTCGTGCGCGACGTCGGAGCTGGCCAGCGCCGGTTCCGGCGGCATGCGCGTGGAGCTGGACACCGTTCCCCTGCGCGACGCGACCCTGTCTCCTGAGGAAATCCTCATGAGCGAGTCGCAGGAGCGGATGTGCGCGGTCGTCGAGCCGCAGCACGTCGAGCGGTTCATGGAGATCTGCGAGAAGTGGGACGTCATCGCCACCGTCATCGGTGAGGTGACCGACGGCGAGCGCCTGGAGATCTTCTGGCACGGCGAGCAGATCGTGGACGTACCGCCGCGGACCGTGGCCCACGAGGGTCCGGTGTACGAGCGTCCGTACGCCCGGCCGTCCTGGCAGGACGCGCTCCAGGCGGACGACGCGGGCAAGCTGCCGCGGCCGTCGACGCCGGAGGAGCTCCGTGCCCAGGTCCTGCGCCTGGTCAGCTCCCCCAACCAGGCGTCCAAGTCCTGGATCACGGACCAGTACGACCGGTTCGTGCAGGGCAACACGGTCCTTGCGCAGCCCGAGGACGCGGGCATGGTCCGCATCGACGAGGAGTCGAACCTCGGTGTCGCGATGGCGACGGACGGCAACGGCCGCTACGCGAAGCTCGACCCGTACGCGGGGGCGCAGTTGGCGCTGGCGGAGGCGTACCGGAACGTGGCCGCGTCGGGCGCGAAGCCCTTGGCGATCTCGGACTGCCTGAACTTCGGTTCGCCCGAGGACCCGGATGTGATGTGGCAGTTCGCGGAGGCCACGCGTGGTCTGGCGGACGGGTGTTTGCAGCTCGGCACCCCGGTGACCGGCGGAAACGTCTCGCTCTACAACCAGACCGGTGACACCGCCATCCACCCGACGCCGGTCGTCGCGGTCCTCGGCGTGATCGACGACGTCACGCGTCGTACGCCGATCGCGTTCGCGGAGGAGGGGCAGCTGCTGTACCTCCTGGGCGACACGCGTGAGGAGTTCGGCGGCTCGGCGTGGTCCCAGGTGATCCACGACCACCTCGGCGGTCTGCCGCCCCGGGTCGACCTGGACCGGGAGAAGCTGCTCGGCGAGATCCTGATCTCGGCGTCGCGGGACGGGATGATCGACGCGGCGCACGACTTGTCGGACGGTGGGTTGGTGCAGGCGGTGGTCGAGTCCTGCCTGCGCGGCGGTCACGGCGCGCGTCTTGTCGTTCCCGACGGTGTCTCCGCCTTCACATTCCTGTTCTCCGAGTCGGCGGGTCGGGCGGTTGTCGCGGTCCCGCGCAGCGAGGAGCTCCGCTTTACGGATATGTGCGGTGCGCGGGGCCTGCCGGCGACTCGGATCGGCGTGGTCGACGGTTCCTCGGTGGAGGTCCAGGGCGAGTTCAGCGTGCCGCTGGACGAGCTGCGGTCCGCGCACGAGGCCACGATCCCGTCGCTGCTGGCGTAGTCGCCCCCACCCCGCCCCTTCCCTAAACCCTGCCGGGGGCTGGACGTTCGTCTGGCCGCCGGTGGGGGCTGACCGCGCAGTTCCCCGCGCCCCTAGGTATTTAGGGGCGCGGGGAACTGCGCGAGCAACACAGCACGATCCGCAGACAAAACGGGGTCCGGGGGCGTAGCCCCCGGGAAGCCCATCTCAACCCGCCACCCGGCCGCCCGCCCAGGGCTTTCGGGAAGGGGCGGGGTGGGGGTCAAAGCCCCGGTGTCCGGGACGGCAGCCTCGTGGACAGGATCGCCGCCACCACCATCACCCCCGCCGCCCCGACGAACACCACATCCATCCCCGTCGTCAGGGCATGCAGACCCGACGAGTGGGCCGCGCCGGTCAGCGTGCGGATCGTCGACGTCGAGCCGCCGGGACCTTCCGACGCGTACACCCGGCTCAGCACCGTCCCGAACACCGCCGCCCCCAACGCGTTCCCCAGCGTCTGGAAGAAGCGGACACCGGTCGTCGCGACGCCCAGCTGACGAGCGGGCGCAGCCGACTGCACGATCTGGATCAGCTGGCCGATGAGCAGGCCGAACCCCGCGCCCATGAGCAGGAGTTCACCCCGTACGGCCCACAGCGAGGTGGACACACCCGTCGTGGCGAGCAGGGCCAGCGCGACAGCCGACAGCACCGTTCCCGTCTGCACGAACGTCTTCTGGGACCAACCCCGCCCCGCCAGCCGCTCCGATCCGAAGCCGACCGCGGTCATGCCGAGCGCCATGGGGATCAGATACAGCCCGGCCGACGTGGCCTCGATGCCCCGGACGACCTGGAGGTAGATCATCACGTACACCAGCGTGCCCATCATCGCCGCGCCCACGAGCCCCTGGATCACGAAGCCGAGCCGGAGCGCCGGGACCTTGAACATCGAGAGCGGCAGGATCGGTTCGGCCGCGGTGGCCTGGCGGCGCAGGAACAGCGCCAGCGTCGCCATGCTCGCCACCGCAAGCCCGATAATCACGGGCGAGGTCCACGCGTAGTCCTTGCCGCCCCACTCCGTGACCAGCAGCAACGACGTCGAGAAGGCCGCCGCGAGCACCGCGCCGAGGAAGTCGATCCGGTGGCGTACGGGTGCGACGGGGAGGCGGAGCACCACCACCGCCCCGGCCAGCACCGCGAGCCCGACCGGCAGGTTCACGTAGAAGATCCAGCGCCAGCTCGCCTGGTCGGCGAGCGTGCCGCCCAGCCACGGCCCGAGCGCCATGCCCGCGCCGGCCACGATCCCGCCGATGCTGCCGCCCTTGCCCCGCCCGGACCCGTCGCCCGGGCCCTTGAGCTGGGCGAGTACGACCATGGTCACGCTCATCAGGCCACCGCCGCCGACGCCTTGCAGTGCCCGCGCCGCGATCAGTTCGCCCATGGACTGGGCGGCCCCGCACAGCGCCGAGCCGAGCAGGAACGCGCTCAGCGCACCCACGAAGACCTTCTTCGCGCCGATGGTGTCGCACAGCTTCCCGTACAGCGGCAGTACGGCCGCCGAGGCGAGCGCGAACGAGCTGATCAGCCACGGGATCTTGTCCATGCCGTGGACCGGGTCGAGGTCGCGGACGATCGGGACGGTCGCCGCCGACACGATGTTCATGTCGAGCACGGCCAGCAGGATCGTCACCAGGCAGAGGGCGAAGCCGAGCCGCGTCCGCCCCTCCGACATGGGAGGAGAAGCGGGACCGATTACGGGCGGTTCAGCCACTTTTGGCATGGGTGTGCTCAAGGTTCTGGACATGGTGATTCCCCCTCCGGGGCAGCGGGTCTTGCCCTCGTCGTGGCTCCACGATGACCCATCTAGCTATACCGAGTCAACTTTTATGTCTGGCCAAATATTCATCCTGGTACATTGGTCTCATGGTGGAGACTGGCGAGCGGACCGGCGGCAGAAACGGCACTGGCAGTGGCATGGGGCTGCGTGAGCGCAAGAAGCTCCAGACCCAGCTGCGGCTGACGAACGTCGCCATCGAGCTCTTCACGGAACGCGGCTACGACAAGGTCTCTGTCGCCGAGATCGCCGAGGCGGCCGAGGTGTCGAAGATGACCGTCTTCAACCACTTTGGAAATAAAGAGGACTTGGCGCTTCGGCCGGTCGAGGATCACATCCATGACGCCGCCCGTACCGTTCGCGACCGCACCCCCGGCGAGTCCGCCGTCCAGGCCATGCGCCGCCACTATCTGCGGTCCGTGGACGAGCGCGACCCCTCCATCGGGATGAGCGACGCACCGATCGTGCTCCAGCTGCTGCGGCTGATCATGGAGACGCCCGTCCTGCTCACCCGCGCCCACGCCGCCCTCGTCCGCAGCTCCGACCTGGTGGCCGAAGTGCTGGCCGAGGAGACCGGCGACCAGGTCATGGCCCGGGTCGCGGCCGCCCAGCTGATGGGCGTACGTGCGACATTGATCAGCGAGAACCACCGGCGGCTGCTCCTCGGAGACTCTGCCGACGCGATCGCCCCCGACGCCGTCCGCCTCGCCGTCGAGGCCTTCGACCTCGTCGAGCACGGCCTCGGCGACTACGCGACCAAGGCCGAGGCGCCCGCTTAAGCTCTCGATCATGCCTCCGGCCAAGAAGCGCACCCGCAGCTACGACCCGGCGAAGACCCGTGCGGCGGTGCTCGCCCAGTTCGCCCACGTACGGGACGCGGTCCGCACCCTCACCCCCGATCAGCTGGCCCGGCCCACCCGCCTCCCCGGCCGGACGGTCCACGACCTCGCCGCGCACGCCGCCCTGACCCTGGACGCCATCGCCCGCGCCCTCGACGAGGACGAGCCGGCCAAGCGCGAACTCGCCCTGCTGGACTGGCCGTTCGCGGGCCGCACAGACCCCGGGGAGTACGCCGCCGAGCTGCCGGATCTGGACGCGCTGTACGCCGAGGTGGCCGAGCGGATCGGGGCTCGGCTGCCGGACGCGCCGGAGAGTCGGCTGGTCCCGGTCCTCCCCCGGCCGGGTGCCGTCATGACCCTCGGCGACGCCATGGTCACCCGGACCGTGGAACTCTGCCTCCGCACCGACGACTTGAACGACGCCGTCCCCGGGCTCGGTATCCCGTACGACCGCCAGGCGCTCGCCGCCTGCACCCGGCTCCTCGCCGACGCCCTCGCGGCGACGGCCCCGGGCGGCTCGGTCGAGGTCAGGGTGCCGCCGTACGCGGTGGTCCAGTGCGTCGAGGGGCCGAAGCACACCCGGGGCACGCCGCCGAACGTCGTCGAGACCGACCCGCTCACCTGGCTCCGGCTCGCCACCGGCCGTACGGAATGGGCGGTGGCGCTGGACGCCGCCCAGGTGTCGGCGAGCGGCGAGCGCGCGGACCTTTCCGGACTGCTTCCGCTGATGTCCTGAGTACGCGGCTCACCACGCGCGTCACCCCCGTAACCCCGAATTCATCCGACTACGGCAAGTGACCCCGCCCCAGCCGCCCCCATGGTCGAATTCGCACCCCCGAGCGAGCTCCGTCACATTCCGCGGGGGGTCAAAATCCGGCCCCGACCGGAAACCGGCAGGAAAATGCCAGGAAAACGGCCCTCCGGCCGGTTGGGCAGAAGCCACAAACCACCCGTCATCGCCTTCTCGTCCGTATCCCCAATTCGGACCAGCGATCGATCTCGCCTACACTCGGTGGCGTGCCACGTGGTGACGGACGACTCAACCACGACCTGCTCCCCGGCGAGAAGGGCCCCCAGGACGCTTGCGGCGTCTTCGGCGTCTGGGCTCCGGGTGAAGAGGTCGCCAAGCTCACTTACTTCGGGCTTTACGCCCTCCAGCATCGGGGCCAGGAATCCGCGGGAATCGCGGTCAGCAACGGCTCCCAGATCCTCGTCTTCAAGGACATGGGGCTTGTTTCCCAGGTCTTCGACGAGACCTCTCTCGGTTCCCTCCAAGGTCATATCGCGGTCGGTCACGCCCGCTACTCGACCACCGGTGCCTCCGTGTGGGAGAACGCGCAGCCGACGTTCCGGGCGACCGCCCACGGCTCGATCGCGCTCGGCCACAACGGCAACCTGGTGAACACGGCGCAGCTGGCCGAGATGGTCGCCGAGCTGCCCAAGGAGAACGGTCGCGCGACCCAGGTCGCCGCCACCAACGACACCGACCTCGTCACCGCCCTGCTCGCGGGGCAGACCGACGACGACGGCAAGCCGCTGACCGTGGAGGAGGCGGCCGCCAAGGTCCTTCCCCAGGTCAAGGGCGCCTTCTCGCTGGTCTTCATGGACGAGCAGACGCTCTACTGCGCCCGTGACCCGCAGGGCATCCGCCCGCTGGTCATCGGCCGCCTGGAGCGCGGCTGGGTGGTGGCCTCCGAGACCGCCGCCCTCGACATCTGCGGCGCCAGCTTCGTCCGCGAGATCGAGCCGGGCGAGCTCGTCGCCATCGACGAGAACGGCCTGCGGACCTCCCGATTTGCTGAAGCGAAGCCCAAGGGCTGTGTCTTCGAGTACGTCTACCTGGCCCGCCCCGACACCGACATCGCCGGGCGGAACGTCTACCTCTCGCGCGTCGAGATGGGCCGGAAACTCGCGAAGGAAGCGCCGGTCGACGCCGACCTGGTGATAGCGACTCCGGAGTCCGGCACCCCCGCCGCGATCGGCTACGCGGAGGCCAGCGGCATTCCGTACGGGTCCGGTCTGGTGAAGAACGCCTATGTCGGGCGCACCTTCATCCAGCCCTCGCAGACCATCCGTCAGCTCGGTATCCGGCTCAAGCTGAACCCGCTGAAGGAAGTCATCCGGGGCAAGCGCCTGGTGGTCGTGGACGACTCGATCGTGCGCGGCAACACCCAGCGCGCGCTGGTGAAGATGCTCCGCGAGGCGGGCGCCGCCGAGGTCCACATCCGGATCTCCTCGCCGCCGGTCAAGTGGCCCTGCTTCTTCGGCATCGACTTCGCGACCCGCGCGGAGCTGATCGCCAACGGCATGACGATCGAGGAGATCGGCACGTCGCTGGGGGCCGACTCGCTCTCGTACATCTCGACGGACGCGATGATCGAGGCGACCACCATCCCCAAGGACAACCTCTGCCGCGCCTGCTTCGACGGGGTCTACCCGATGGAGCTGCCGGACCCGGAGCTGCTCGGCAAGCAGCTTCTGGAGACCGAGCTCGCGGCGGGCCCCGCCGCGACGGCGGCGGCCGACGCCCTGCGTCGCCCGTAGCGCCCGCACGAACCCTGCAGTACGACACGAAAGTTCTTCAGAGCCATGCCTGAGACCACTGGTGCCAGCTACGCAGCCGCGGGCGTCGACATCGAAGCGGGCGACCGCGCCGTCGAGCTGATGAAGGAGTGGGTGAAGAAGACGAGGCGGCCCGAGGTCCTGGGCGGCCTCGGCGGCTTCGCCGGCCTCTTCGACGCCTCCGCCCTCAAGCGCTACGAGCGCCCGCTGCTCGCCTCCGCCACCGACGGCGTCGGCACGAAGGTCGACCTCGCCCGCAAGATGGGCGTGTACGACACCATCGGCCACGACCTCGTCGGCATGGTCGTCGACGACCTGGTCGTGTGCGGTGCCGAGCCGCTGTTCATGACCGACTACATCTGCGTCGGCAAGGTGCACCCCGAGCGGGTCGCCGCCGTCGTCAAGGGCATCGCCGAGGGCTGTGTCCTCGCGGGCTGCGCCCTCATCGGCGGCGAGACCGCCGAACACCCGGGCCTGCTGGGCCCGGACGACTTCGACGTGGCCGGCGCCGGTACGGGCGTGGTCGAGGCCGACCGTCTGCTCGGGGCGGATCGTATCCGCACGGGTGACGTCGTCATCGCCATGGCGTCGTCCGGACTTCACTCGAACGGGTACTCACTCGTGCGGCACGTGGTCTTCGACCGGGCGAAGATGTCGCTTGACCAGCAGGTCGAGGAGTTCGGCCGGACCCTGGGCGAGGAGCTCCTGGAGCCGACCAAGATCTACTCGCTGGACTGTCTGGCCCTGACGCGCACCGCCGAGGTGCACGCCTTCAGCCACGTCACCGGCGGCGGCCTCGCCAACAACCTGGCCCGGGTCATCCCGGACCACCTGCACGCCACCGTCGACCGCTCGACCTGGACGCCGGGTGCGGTGTTCGACCTGGTGGGCACGGCCGGGCAGGTCGAGCGCCTGGAGCTGGAGAAGACGCTGAACATGGGCGTCGGCATGATCGCGATCGTGCCCGAGCACTCGGTGGACGTGGCCCTGACGACGCTGGCGGACCGGGGCGTGGACGCCTGGGTCGCCGGTGCGATCACGGAGCGGGGCGCGCACACCACGGGCGCCGCGCTGACCGGCGACTACGCGAAGTAAAAAGCGAAAGGGGAGGGGCCGCGAGGCTCCTCCCCTTGCAGCACAGAACGGGGCCCTTCCCGGGCAGCACAGAACCCGGTCCGAGGCGAAGGCCCCGAACCGGGTTGATGTGTTCTCGGAGCAGCCACAACGAGAGCTGCTGCCAAAGAGGGATTCAGCGAAGTCAAGCGCCGCGGCGCTGCGACGACGGACCGGACTCCTCGTCCTCGTCCTCGTCGTCGTTCCCGTACATGTCCGCATAGCGGGCATACGGGTCGTCCTCGTCGTCCTCCAGCGGCTCCGCGTTAGGCGGTTGGCTCACTGTCGGATTCGAAGTCGATGCGCCCAGCTCGTTGGCCAGACGCGACAGGTCAGTCCCGCCGCTGCTGTACTTCAGCTGGCGGGCGACCTTGGTCTGCTTGGCCTTTGCCCGGCCGCGCCCCATGGCTCGACCCCCTCGGTGACGGGGCTCAACGGCCCCAGAGTCTTGACACGCGTTCATGAGTCGGAACGGGCTCTCCGTGGAGAGACCGTGTCCGTAGGGCTTCAACGGTACCTGCTTCCGCGGCCATACGGTACGCCGCCCGCATGACGTGCCACTTCGCAGGACCCGCAAGGAGCCCTTTCCTAGCTGGTCAACCGCGATTTTAACCTCTTCTTGGCGTCCGACCCGCCGACCGGCGTGAGTCTTGTCTCGCCGGTCGGCGGATCGGCTGCCTCAAGGGGTCAGAGACCGCGCGCCTCGGCGATGCGCTGCTCGGCGATCCGGTCGGCCGCGGCGGCCGGCGGAATACCGTCTTCCTTCGCACGTGCGAATATGGCCAGCGTGGTGTCGAAGATCTTCGCGGCCTTCGCCTTGCAGCGGTCGAAATCGAAGCCGTGCAGCTCGTCCGCGACCTGGATCACGCCGCCGGCGTTCACCACGTAGTCGGGCGCGTAGAGGATCGCGCGGTCCGCGAGGTCCTTCTCGACGCCCGGGTGGGCGAGCTGGTTGTTGGCCGCGCCGCACACGATCTTCGCGGTGAGCACGGGGACGCTCTCGTCGTTCAGGGCGCCGCCGAGCGCGCAGGGGGCGTAGATGTCCAGGCCCTCCACACGGATCAGCGCGTTCGTGTCGGCGACCGAGGTGACCTTGCCCGGGTGCTTGTCGAGGATGCGGCGTACCGATTCCTCACGTACATCGGTGATCACGACCTCGGCGCCGTCCGCCACCAGGTGCTCCACCAGGTAGTGGCCCACCTTGCCGACGCCCGCGACGCCGACCTTGCGGCCGCGCAGCGTCGGGTCGCCCCACAGGTGCTGGGCGCTGGCCCGCATGCCCTGGAAGACACCGAAGGCGGTGAGCACGGAGGAGTCGCCCGCGCCGCCGTTCTCGGGGGAGCGGCCGGTCACCCACTGGCACTCGCGCGCCACGACGTCCATGTCCGCCACATAGGTGCCGACGTCGCACGCCGTCACATAACGCCCGCCGAGCGAGGCCACGAAACGCCCGTAGGCGAGCAGCAGCTCCTCGGTCTTGATGGTGTCCGGGTCGCCGATGATGACGGCCTTGCCGCCACCGTGGTCGAGTCCGGCCATGGCGTTCTTGTACGACATGCCGCGCGAGAGGTTGAGCGCGTCGGCGACGGCCTCTTCCTCGCTCGCGTACGGGTAGAAGCGCGTACCGCCGAGGGCCGGGCCCAGAGCGGTGGAGTGGATGGCGATGACGGCCTTGAGGCCCGAGGCGCGGTCCTGGCACAGCACGACTTGTTCGTGGCCACCCTGGTCCGAGCGGAACAGGGTGTGCAGGACGCCGTCGGTCACATCGGTCACGGTGGTGACTCCCAAGTACGAAGCGGCGGTTGGCGGCCCGCGTGCGGGTGGGGCGGGCCGTCGTCGCGGCCCGCCCGGGGCCGCGCTGGGAGCAGAGTAAGTCCTACGCGCGCGTAGATCAGGCGCAGTGCCGAGGATCACCCTCCCGTCCGCTCTGCGCGTGGGACGATTCGACCCATGGCGGTGGTGTCCTCGGTGATCGTCCCGTACGCGTCCTATCTGCGGGTGTACGAGCCGCTGGCGGCCTTCCCCGAACCCGAGCGCGGCCACTGGGCCCGGTACGCCGAGAGCGGGCGTACCCCCAGTGCCCAGGACGAACTCCGGCGCGCGCTGGCGGATTTGGTGCCGACGCCGCCGGTCGCGGTCCCGGTCCACGAGAGCGCGGACGCGTTCGTGGCCGAGGTGGACGGGGTGGTGTGCGTCTGCCCGTGGCGGACCCGGCTGCGCGGGTGGCGGGCCCTGGAGGAGCTGCCGGGCCAGTACCCGGCGCCGGTCCTGGACGCGTTGCTGCCGCCGGTGGTGCGCCGGCAGGCCGCGGCGGACTACGAGCGTTGGCGCGAGCGGAACCCGGACGCCCGGCCGTGGATCCTGACGTCGGTCTGGCATGTGCCTGTGAGCTGGTTCACAGTGTTTTCGGACGAAGAGCGGGAGTATGTCCGGGCGGAGAGCGGGGCGCCCCCGGTGCTGCGCTACCGCACCCCGATGGTCCAGGCCCGCCGCCGCCTCGCGCGGGCGCTCCGCACGCTGCGCGACCACATCGACGAGGGGCCGCTGATCGAGGGCCTGGTCGAGGTGGGCCGCTGGCTGGAGGAGTTCCATCCGCGCTCGCTGGTCGAGCTCGACTACGGCGGCCTGGTGCACGCGCTGTCCGAGGACCGGCTCGCGGCGGACCGCTCGGCGGCCGACGTGGCCGAGGGGATCGCCGCGCTGCGGGCCGGGGACGGCGCGGGGGCGGCCGAGGCGTACGAGCGCTTCACGGAGCGCTGGCGGGCCGTCAGGGACCGCCGGCTCGCGAACTGAGGGCGAACGTGCGCCGTGCGCGGCGGGTGTTGTCCCCGTCCGGGTGAGTCTTTCGTACGTATGCGCCGGGACGTAGGTCCTGATACGGGCCTTTGCCCCAAGCGTGACGGACCGCACTTACTGGGCCCTTGCGTCCATCCCCCACCCTCGTGCCAAAATAGGACAAGGAGTCCGGGGAGGGCTCCTTCCGTCCAACTACGGGCGGATTGCTTGGTATTGCACGCTATGGGGGGTCTGATGACTCCTGATCGCTCTGTGACTGATCGTCACTGTGGCGTGACTGTCCGCTATGGCATGGTCCATCGGCTTCCGTCGCTGATGAACACCTGGGAGGGCAATTCCATCGGTTTGGCCGACGTGGCTGGACAGATGGTGTAGTTGTAGTGCCGAGGACAAGCCGTTCGTCCTATAACCGACTCGGCTCGCGTCCGCCATTTCGGGCAACGCGGGTCAAGGTGCAGAATTTAGAGGAAAGAACCGAGAAGGTTCGGTTCTCCCGAGGAGGCCGCTCATGACCGCTCGCACCCCTGATGCCGAGCCGCTGCTGACCCCGGCTGAGGTTGCCACGATGTTCCGCGTGGACCCGAAGACGGTCACCCGCTGGGCGAAGGCGGGCAAGCTCACGTCCATCCGCACGCTGGGTGGACACCGCCGGTACCGCGAAGCAGAGGTCCGTGCGCTGCTCGCGGGCATTCCGCAGCAGCGTAGCGAGGCCTGAACAACACCCCGATAACGGGCATTCCGGGGCCCCCACCCCGGCAGCCCACCTTTAGCTCCACTGACGCAGGCCCGCCCCAACGGGCTCACCGTCATTGATCGCGCTGGACTCCGCCGGGTCCAGCGCGATCTTTTTTTATGCCCTGATCCGGCCCGATCCGGGTGGTACGCGGGGTCTTGCGGGGGTACTCGCCGGGGTCCCCGGCGCACCTCTGAATGGGTGGTGCAATTGCACATATTAAATTGGGGGGTTGTAGGTGCGGCGTAAGTTCCCCGGTTCCCAAAACTTGTTCGGTGACTCCCGTCACACTGCCGGAGCGCCGCTGGAACCTCGCCGGAGCCGCCGCCCGGGACTCCGCCGCCGCACCGCGAGCCCCATCCGTCCCGCCGTACGTCTCCCTCGTAGAGAGCCTGCCACCGCCGGGGGCGCCGCCGACCCGCCAATGGTCACCGCTCGGCGGGACTTTCGTCCTCGGGGCGCACAGGTGCGGGATCCGGCGCGGGGGGCGCCGGCGCGGACTCCAGGGCCGCCTCCAAGGCGTTCTCCAGCGCGGAGGGCTCCATCGCGAGCCGCAGCAGCTTGCGGCAGACCGGGCAGCGGCCCGTGTGGTGCCGGTAGCCGCTCGCGGCCGACAGATGGGCGCGCAGCAGCGCCCTGGTCTCGTGCCTCGCGGACGACGCCGTCATGCGCCACCTCCGGACTGGGCCCGCAGCTTCTTCTCTGGGTACCGGTGGCAGGTGACGCCGTCAAGACGGCGGGATGCGATGCGGGAAACGAAGTAGGCCCGGATCCAGGGGATCCGGCCCTACTTCCTACTGCGGTCCTGACGGGATTTGAACCCGCGGCCTCCACCTTGACAGGGTGGCGAGCACTCCAAACTGCTCCACAGGACCAGGTTTCGCGGCCGTTTTTCTTCGTTGGCTGCGAGAGAGACTGTACAGCAGGTCAGAGGGTCCGGTCGAACTCACTCACAGCGATACGGACATCACGGCGCCGCCGCGTCGATCGCCTTCACGATCCGCTTGTCGGAGACCGGGAACGCGGTGCCGAGCGCGTGCGCGAAGTAGCTCACCCGCAGCTCCTCGATCATCCAGCGGATGTCCAGGACCTCCTGCGGAACGGGCCGCCCCTGCGGCATCTGCTCAAGGAGCCACGCGTACTCGTCCTGCATCTCGTGGACCTTCTCCATGCGCGTGGTGTCGCGCTGCACGGAGGTCGGCATCTGCTGGAGGCGCCGGTCCACCGCGACCAGATAGCGCATCAGGTCCGGCAGCCGGCGCATGCCGGTCGCGGTGACGAAGCCGGCCGGCATCAGGGCCGCCAGCTGCTCCCGTACGTCCTGGAGGTTGTTGATCAGGACCAGGCTGTTCGTGGCCTTCAGGCGGCGCTCACAGGCCTGCCAGGCGGCCAGGATCTGCTGCACCTGCCCGACCGTGCGCACGGTCGTGTCGACGAGGTCGGCGCGCACCTTGTCGAAGAGCTTGCGGAACGACTCCTCGTCCCACACCGGCCCGCCGTGCTCGGCGATCAGCCGGTCGGCCGCGGCCATGGCGCAGTCGTCGAAGAGCGCCTGGATCGAGCCGTGCGGATTGCGGGACAGGGCGAGCTTCTGCTGGTTGGTCAGCTTGTCCGAGGCGAACTTCGCCGGGTTCACCGGGATGTTCAGCAGGATCAGCTTCCGGGTGCCGCGCCACATCGCCTGGCGCTGCTCGGCCTCGGTGTCGAAGAGGCGTACGGAAACGGTCTCGCCGGAGTCGACGAGCGCCGGGTACGCCTTCACCGGCTGCCCCGCGCGCTTGGTCTCGAAGACCTTCGTCAGGGTGCCGATCGTCCAGTCCGTGAGGCCCGTGCGCTCGATGGAGACCCCGCCGGACGGGGCGGCGGCCGCGGCGGCCTTGGAGAGGGCCTGACGGGCCTTGGGGCGCAGCTGGAGCTTGAGCGCCTCCAGGTCCTTGTCCTCGGCCAGCTTGCGGCGGCGCTCGTCGACGATCCGGAAGGTGATCTTCAAGTGGTCGGGGACGCGCGTCAGATCGAAGTCGTCGGGCGTGACCGGGACGCCGACCATGCGCTGGAGCTCGCGCGCCAGCGTCGTCGGCAGCGGCTCCTGCAACGGCACGGCCCGCTCCAGGAACTTCGTCGCGAAGTTCGGCGCGGGGACGTAGTGGCGGCGGATCGGCTTCGGCAGCGAGCGGATCAGCTCGGTCACCACTTCCTGGCGCAGGCCGGGGATCTGCCAGTCGAAGCCCTCGTCGGTGACCTGGTTGAGCACCTGGAGCGGGATGTGGACGGTCACACCGTCCGCGTCCGCGCCCGGCTCGAACTGGTACGTCACCCGGAACTTGAGCCGGTCCTGGCGCCAGGAGTCGGGATAGTCGTCCTTGGTGACGGCGAGCGCCGACTCCCGGATGAGCATCTCCCGCTCGAAGTCGAGGAGTTCGGGCTCCTCGTGGCGCTTGTGCTTCCACCAGGAGTCGAAATGGGCGCCGGACACGACGTGTTCGGGCACCCGCTGGTCGTAGAAGTCGAACAGCGTCTCGTCGTCGACCAGGATGTCGCGGCGGCGCGCCCGGTGCTCCAACTCCTCGACCTCGGTGAGGAGTTTGCGGTTGTCGGCGAAGAACTTGTGGTGCGTACGCCAGTCGCCCTCGACCAGCGCGTTGCGGATGAACAGCTCGCGCGAGGCCTCCGGGTCGATACGGCCGTAGTTGACCTTGCGGTTGGCGACGATCGGCACGCCGTAGAGCGTGACCCTCTCGTACGCCATCACCGCGGCCTGGTCCTTCTCCCAGTGCGGCTCGCTGTAGGTGCGCTTGAGCAGATGCTGCGCGATGGGCTCGATCCACTCGGGCTCGATCTTCGCGTTGACCCGCGCCCAGAGCCGGGACGTCTCCACCAGCTCGGCCGACATGACGACCTTGGGCTGCTTCTTGAAGAGCGCCGAGCCCGGGAAGATCGCGAACTTGGCGCTGCGGGCGCCCAGGTACTCGTTCTTGTCGGTGTCCTTCAGGCCGATGTGCGAGAGCAGACCGGCGAGCAGGGAGACATGGACGTGCTGCTCGGGGGCGTCGTCCTCGTTGAGGTGGATGCCCATCGTCTTGGCGACCGTGCGCAGCTGGGAGTAGATGTCCTGCCACTCGCGGATGCGCAGGAAGTTCAGGTACTCCTGCTTGCACATCCGGCGGAAGCTGGAGGAGCCCCGCTCCTTCTGCTGCTCGCGCACATAGCGCCACAGGTTGAGGAAGGCGAGGAAGTCGCTGGTCTCGTCCTTGAAGCGGGCGTGCTGCTGGTCGGCCTGCGTCTGCTTGTCGGAGGGCCGCTCGCGCGGGTCCTGGATGGAGAGCGCGGCCGCGATCACCATGACCTCGCGTACGCAGCCGTTCTTGTCGGCCTCGATGACCATCCGGGCCAGGCGCGGGTCGACGGGCAGCTGGGCGAGCTTGCGCCCCATCTGCGTGAGCCGCTTCTTGGGGTCCTTCTCCGCCGGGTCGAGCGCGCCGAGCTCTTGCAGCAGCTGCACGCCGTCGCGGATGTTGCGGTGGTCCGGCGGGTCGATGAAGGGGAACTTCTCGATGTCGCCGAGCCCGGCCGCGGTCATCTGGAGGATGACGGAGGCCAGGTTCGTCCTCAGGATCTCCGCGTCCGTGAACTCCGGCCGCATGGCGAAGTCGTCCTCGGAGTACAGCCGGATGCAGACACCGTCGCTGGTACGGCCGCAGCGGCCCTTGCGCTGGTTGGCGCTGGCCTGCGAGATCGCCTCGATCGGCAGGCGCTGGACCTTGGTGCGATGGCTGTAGCGGGAGATACGGGCGGTGCCCGGGTCGATCACGTACTTGATGCCCGGCACGGTCAGGGAGGTCTCGGCGACGTTGGTCGCGAGAACGATCCTGCGGCCCGTGTGCTGCTGGAACACGCGGTGCTGCTCGGCGTGCGACAGGCGCGCGTAGAGGGGGAGCACCTCGGTGAACCGGAGGTTCTTCTTGTTGAGCGCGTCCGCCGTGTCGCGGATCTCGCGCTCACCGGAGAGGAAGACCAGGATGTCGCCGGGGCCCTCGGACTGGAGCTCGTCGACGGCGTCGCAGATCGCGGTGATCTGGTCGCGGTCCCCTTCTTCACCTTCGGCGGACTGGCTGTCCTCTTCGAGGAGCGGGCGGTAGCGGACCTCGACCGGATACGTACGCCCGCTGACCTCGACGATCGGCGCGTCCCCGAAGTGGCGCGAGAAGCGCTCGGGGTCGATGGTCGCCGAGGTGATGACGACCTTCAGGTCCGGGCGCCTGGGCAGCAGCTGGGCCAGATAGCCGAGCAGGAAGTCGATGTTGAGGGACCGCTCGTGGGCCTCGTCGATGATGATCGTGTCGTACGCGCGCAGCTCGCGGTCCGTCTGGATCTCGGCGAGCAGGATGCCGTCCGTCATCAGCTTCACGAAGGTCGCGTCCTGGTCGACCTGGTCGGTGAACCGGACCTTCCAGCCGACCGCCTCGCCCAGCGGCGTCTTCAGCTCCTCCGCGATCCGGTCGGCGACCGTGCGGGCCGCGATCCGGCGGGGCTGGGTGTGCCCGATCATGCCGCGCACGCCCCGGCCCAGCTCCATGCAGATCTTGGGGATCTGGGTGGTCTTGCCGGAGCCGGTCTCGCCCGCGACGATCACGACCTGGTTCTCCCGTATCGCCTGAAGGATGTCGTCCTTCTTCTGGCTGACCGGGAGCTGTTCCGGGTACGTGACCTCGGGCATGCGGGAGGCCCGCCGGGCGACGCGCTCGGCGGACTTGGCGGCCTCGGCCCCGATCTCGTCGAGGACTGCCTGCCGGGCCTCGGGCTTCTTGATACGGCGGGCGCCGTCCAGACGGCGGCCGAGCCGGTGGGCGTCGCGCAGCGAGATCTCGGCCAGCAGGGTCTGGAGATCGGCGAAGGAAGTAGACATACCTGATTCAGGATCTCACCCGGCGCGGACGAGTGGCGAACGCATTTCGGGTGCCGTTCCCGGCTTCGGGCGCCCGTCCCCGTCCACCCCGTACCATTTCGGGCATGCCCCGCACCCACGCCCCGCGCCGCCGCCTCGCGGCCGTGCTGCTGATGGTGCTCGGGGTGGTGGCGGTGCTGCTGTGCGGGCCGTCCCCGGCGGCGGTCGCCGACGCGCCGCGCACGCACGCGCCGATGGCGCAGGCCCAGCCCGCCGACAGCTCGCCCGGCTGCAAGCAGAGCGGCAAGCACGACGGCGGCGAGCCCGCCGCCCCGGTGCGGGCCCGGACCGCGTACGACCAGGCCCCGGCGCTGGGGGAGCGGTTCGCCCCGGCGGCCTTCGCCGCGCAGGCCGCGGAGCACCGGATTCCGCCGGTGCGCGGGCCCACGCTCGCCGCGCCCACACCCGTCGAGCTCTCCGTACTGAGGGTCTAGGCGGCCGGTCACCACGACCGGCCGTCCTTTTCCGCTTCCCTCTCGCAGTACGTACACGGAGACCCGTATGTCCAAGTCCCAGGGCACCCCTGCGCCCAAGTCCAAGTCCAAGCCGTCGCAGAAGTCCAGGAAGCCGTCGCGCAAGCCGTTCGTGATCGGCGCGGTCGTGGTGGCGGCCGCCGCCGTCCTCGGCGTCGCGTCCTACCGGGCGTCGGACTCCGGCTCGCAGAAGAAGAACGACGCCTCGGCCACCGCCGCCGAGGCCCCCGAGGGCACCTTCCCCGAGCTGGAGAAGCTGGCCCGCCGGGACGCCAAGGACCCGCTCGCGCAGGGCCGGGCCGACGCCCCGGTCGTGATGATCGAGTACGCCGACTTCAAGTGCTCGTACTGCGGGAAGTTCGCCCGTGACACCGAGCCGGAGCTGGTGAAGAAGTACGTCCAGGACGGCACCCTGCGCGTCGAGTGGCGCAACATGCCGATCTTCGGCGCCCAGTCGGAGGCGGCGGCGCGCGCGGCCTGGGCGGCCGGGCAGCAGGGCCGGTTCTGGCAGTTCCACGCGGCGGCGTACGCCAAGGGCTCCAAGGAGAAGGGCTTCGGCGCCGACCGGCTGCGCGAGCTGGCGAAGGAGGCGGGCGTCGCCGACCTGGACCGTTTCGCACGGGACGCGGACAGCGACGCGGCGAAGGCGTCGGTGAAGAAGGACCAGGACGAGGCGTACGCGCTCGGCGCGAGCTCGACCCCGTCGTTCGTGATCAACGGCCGCCCGCTGGCGGGCGCGCAGCCGATGGACACCTTCGCGCAGGCCATCGACGAGGCGGCCAAGTACAAGGCCGCGCAGACCGCCGGGCCGAAGGCGGCCGGGAAGTGACCCCGGACATCGGCTATCTGGCGGCGTTCCTGGGCGGGCTGCTCGCCCTGCTCAGCCCGTGCAGCGCCCTGCTGCTCCCGGCGTTCTTCGCGTACTCGATCAACTCGACGACCCGCCTTCTCGCCCGCACCGGCATCTTCTACGCGGGCCTGGCGACCACCCTGGTCCCGCTGGGTGCGGCGGGTTCGTATGCCGGTCGGCTCTTCTACGGCCACCGCGACCAGCTGGTCCTCTTCGGCGGCTGGCTGATCATCGCGCTCGGTGCCGCCCAGATCCTCGGCATGGGCTTCGCCAGCCGCAAGATGACGGAGCTGTCCGGCCGGATCCGCCCGACGACGGCCGTCTCGGTGTACGCGCTCGGCGCGGTCTACGGCCTGGCCGGCTTCTGCGCCGGGCCCATCCTGGGCAGCGTCCTGACGGTGGCGGCGGTGAGCGGCAGCCCGGCGTACGGCGGTCTGCTGCTCGCGGTGTACGCGCTCGGCATGGCGGCCCCGCTGTTCCTGCTCGCGCTGCTCTGGGAGCGCTTCGGGCTCGGCCGGCGCCGCTGGCTGCGCGGGAAGGTGATCAAGCTCGGCCGCTTCGAGCTGCACACCACCTCGCTGCTCTCGGGCCTGTTCTTCATCGCCCTGGGCGGCCTGTTCCTCGCGTACGACGGGGCGACGGCGCTGCCCGGGCTGCTGAACGTGGACGACTCGTACGCGGCCGAGAAGTGGGCCCGCTCGTTCGGCGACGCGGTCCCGGACTGGGCGCTGCTGGTGGCCGTGGTGGCGGTGGTCGCGCTGGTCCTCGGCGTACGCGGCTGGCGTGCGCGGGAGCAGGAGACGGAGACCGAGTGAGAACGAGGAAGGCCCCGTCCGATGGACGGGGCCTTCCGGTTGTGGCTGGGGCCGGGGTCGAACCGGCGACCTATCGCTTTTCAGGCGATCGCTCGTACCAACTGAGCTACCCAGCCACGCAGTTCACAAGTGAACTGCAGCGGTCCTGACGGGATTTGAACCCGCGGCCTCCACCTTGACAGGGTGGCGAGCACTCCAAACTGCTCCACAGGACCAAGCAATGTGCGAGCACTAGTCTCGCACACGGTATTGCGTGCCCCCAACGGGATTCGAACCCGTGCTACCGCCTTGAAAGGGCGGCGTCCTGGGCCACTAGACGATGAGGGCTAAGGGCCCACCTGCGCGCTTCGCAGCGCGTCGGGGACGTGAGAAGCATATGGGATGGGAGGCGCCATCGCCAAAACGGTTTCCCGGGGGCTCGCGGCGGGCCCCGCCGGGTCGGGTTCGGGGCCGCTGTCCGCGCGGCCCCGCGCGTTCCGTCCCTGCCCATCCGCGCCCCATGCGTGACAATGGCGGCGTGCTGGAGATGACGCGCGAGGAGTTCGAGGAACTGGTCGCCGAGGCCCTGGACCGCATCCCGTCGGAGCTGACGCGGCTGATGGACAACGTCGCCGTGTTCGTCGAGGACGAGCCCGCCGCCGACCAGCCCGACCTCCTCGGGCTCTACGAGGGGACCCCGCTCACCGACCGGGGCGAGTGGTACGCGGGTGTGCTCCCGGACCGGATCACCATCTACCGGGGCCCCACCCTGCGGATGTGCGAGTCGCGGGAGGACGTGGTCGCGGAGACCGAGGTGACCGTGGTCCACGAGATCGCCCACCACTTCGGCATCGACGACGAGCGGCTGCACGCGCTGGGGTACGGCTGAGTCCTCTGGCGTGCGGCTGAGACCTCCGGCGTACGGCTGAGCGAGCCGGTCCTCTTTACGGGGCCTGACGGGCTGTCGGGTGAACGTGTGTTCGGCCGGTGAGGTGCGCGGCCGGTCAGCGCCGTGGCGGGTGCTACCCGTCGGAATCCCGTTCGTACGGGCAGGGTCCCGGGCGTGTCCCCGGCGGGGAAAAGGGAGTTGGGCAGGGCGACCCTGCCCCGCCCGCGCCTGTGGAGGCCACCCGTGCGCCAGTTGTCCGCCCCCGTCCGTTTGGCCGTGACCGCGCTGGTGGTCGCGGCGTCGGCGGGCTGCATGAGTGTGAGCGACGACGGGAAGGCGCCGAAGCCCTCGGCCTCGGCCGGGCGCGAGGAGGCGGGCGCCGGGACGCGCGGGGTCGCGGGAGTGGCCGGCGGGGCCGGTCGCGGGCGGCCCGGCAAGCGCGGCGAGAAGCCGTCCAGCGGGTCGTCGGCGGCCCCGCGTCCGAGCGGGTCGGCGTCCGGGGCCGCCGAGACCTCCCCGGGCGGGCGGCCGGGCAAGCCGCAGAACCCGGTGCCCCCGGGCGCCCCGGCGGGCGCCCACTCCGCGCCCCCGCAGCAGCCCTCGCAACCGCCGGTGCCGCCGGCCCAGCCGACCCCGCCGGCCAGCCCCACGCCCCCCGATCCGCCGGCCAGCCCGAAGCCCACGAGCGACAGCTCGCCGTCCGCCTCCCCGGCGGCGGACACCCGGAACACCGCGCTCCGGGACATGGGCGCAAGCCCCGCCACCAAGACCGAACCGGCGGCATCGCCGCAGGTGGGACCGGCTTAAGAGGGTTACGGGCGGGTTGGTGTGAGGTGGATCGCACAGGAGTGGTTTGCGCTCCTGTGGGGTGAGTGCGTATGGTGGTAGATCGTTTGATCCCATTGCCCGGCGCCGACACAGAAGCGCGCCGTGTGGCGCGTACTCTCCCTAGCCGTGGCTGACCGCATTGAGGCGGTCGAATTGCGAATCACGGAGTTGACGGGCGCGTGCCGAGACTCCGGAAGGTTTCGCATTTCGCATGTCCATTTCCAGTACTGATCACACCGTCATGCCCGAGAACGACGAGATCGTCGTCGCCGAGGCTGTCGAGACCGTAATCACCGAGACCCCCGAGATCTCCGACGCGGCCGAGGCCGTCGTCGAGGTCGAGGAAGCCGACGCCGAGCCGACCGTCACCTTCGCGGACCTCGGTCTGCCCGAGGGCGTCGTGCGCAAGCTCGCGCAGAACGGTGTGACCACCCCCTTCCCGATCCAGGCCGCGACCATCCCGGACGCCCTGGCCGGCAAGGACATCCTCGGCCGTGGCCGCACCGGCTCCGGCAAGACCCTCTCCTTCGGTCTGCCGACCCTGGCGCAGCTCGCCGGCGGCCACACCGAGAAGAAGAAGCCCCGCGCGGTCATCCTGACCCCGACCCGCGAGCTCGCTATGCAGGTCGCGGACGCCCTCCAGCCGTACGGCGACGTGCTCGGCCTGAAGATCAAGGTCGTCTGCGGCGGTACGTCGATGGGCAACCAGATCTACGCCCTGGAGCGCGGCGTCGACATCCTCGTCGCCACCCCGGGCCGTCTGCGCGACATCATCAACCGCGGCGCCTGCTCGCTGGAGAACACCCAGATCGCCGTCCTCGACGAGGCCGACCAGATGTCCGACCTGGGCTTCCTGCCCGAGGTCACCGAGCTGCTCGACCAGGTGCCGGCCGGCGGCCAGCGCATGCTCTTCTCCGCCACGATGGAGAACGAGATCGGCACGCTCGTCAAGCGCTACCTGGTCGACCCGGTCAGCCACGAGGTCGACAGCGCCCAGGGCAACGTCACGACCATGACGCACCACGTGCTCGTCGTGAAGCCGAAGGACAAGGCGCCGGTCACGGCCGCCATCGCCGCCCGCAAGGGCCGCACGATCATCTTCGTCCGCACCCAGCTGGGCGCCGACCGCATCGCCGAGCAGCTCGTCGAGGCCGGTGTGAAGGCCGACGCGCTGCACGGCGGTATGACGCAGGGCGCCCGTACCCGCGTGCTGGCGGACTTCAAGGACGGTTACGTCAACGCGCTGGTCGCCACCGACGTCGCCGCCCGAGGCATCCACGTCGACGGCATCGACCTGGTCCTGAACGTGGACCCGGCCGGTGACCACAAGGACTACCTGCACCGCTCGGGCCGTACCGCCCGTGCCGGCCGCTCCGGTGTCGTGGTCTCGCTGGCGCTCCCGCACCAGCGCCGCCAGATCTTCCGTCTGATGGAGGACGCGGGCGTCGACGCCTCGCGCCACATCGTCGGCGGTGCCGGCGCCTTCGACCCCGAGGTCGCCGAGATCACCGGTGCCCGTTCGCTGACCGAGGTCCAGGCCGACTCCGCGAACAACGCCGCCAAGCAGGCCGAGCGCGAGGTCGCCGAGCTCACCAAGCAGCTGGAGCGTCTGACGCGCCGCGCCGGTGAGCTGCGCGAGGAGGCCGACCGTCTGGTCGCCCGCTCCGCCCGTGAGCGCGGCGAGGACCCGGAGGCCGCTGTCGCCGAGGTGGCCGAGGCCGCCGAGGCCGAGGTCGCGGCCGCCGTCGTCGCCGCCGAGCCCGTCGCCCAGGAGCGTCCGGCGTACGAGCGCCGTGACGACCGGGGCAACTACGCCCGTCGCGACGACCGTGGTGACCGCGGCGGCGACCGTGGTGGCTTCCGCCGCGACGACCGTCGTGACGACAACCGTGGCGGCTTCCGCCGTGACGACCGTCCGTCGGGTGGCTTCAACCGCGACCGCAACGACCGTGGCTTCGAGCGCCGTGACGACAACCGTGGTGGCGGCTTCCGTCGCGACGACCGTCCGTCGGGCGGTTTCAACCGCGACAACCGCGACCGTAACGACCGTGGTTTCGAGCGCCGTGACGACAACCGTGGCGGTGGCTTCCGCCGCGACGACCGTCGTGACGACAACCGTGGCGGCTTCCGCCGTGACGACCGTCCGTCGGGCGGTTTCAACCGCGACAACCGCGACCGTAACGACCGTGGTTTCGAGCGCCGTGACGACAACCGTGGTGGCGGCTTCAACCGCGACCGGGGCGACCGTCCCTCCGGTGGCTTCCGCTCCGGTGGCGGCGACCGCCCGTTCAACCGTGACCGCAACGACCGTCCGTCGAGCGGCTTCCGCTCCGGTGGCGGCGACCGTCCGTACGGCCGTCGTGACGACCACCGTGGCACCGGCTCCAACACCGGCTCCTTCGGCGGCCGCCGTGACGACAAGCCGCGCTGGAAGCGCAACGGCTGACGCACGCTGAACTGAACGGCGGAAGGGCCCGTACGGCACCCACTGGGTGCGGTACGGGCCCTTCCGCTTTGTCCGTGTACGGGAAGAGGAATCTCCCCGGCGTTACCTGTGTGGTTCCTGTTAGGGTCAAATCACTCGTATGGGGGGTTTGCGGAAGCCGGGGGGCTTTTCGTGCGCGCACCGCGCGGCTTGTCGCGCGTCGTGCCCCTCCCATGCCCAAAAGGCTTTCGGGAGCAGCAACTTGAGACGTCACACCCTCGTACGCAGCGCGGTCGCCACCGTCACGGCGATCGGGATCGCGGCCGGTATCGCCCCGCTGACCACGGGAGCGGCCTTCGCGGCGGACGCGCCCGCCGAACTGGTCATCCCCGCCGACCGCCAGGCCGACCCCAACGCGACCGTGATCAACGCGGCCGGGGAGAGCGGCTATCTCTCCGGCTGGACCAAGTCCGGCTTTAACTGGACGACGTACGCGGACGGCGCCACGAAGCCCGTCACCATGCCCAAGGGCATGACCACCGCGTGGGCCACCGGCACGGACACCCTCGTCCTCACCGGCTCCGCCGACGCGGGTCACGTGGTCCAGCGCCATATGAAGGACGGCTCGGAGCGCACGCTTCCGCTGCCCGCAGGCCAGCTCTTCGCCGGGGCCTTCGGCGACTATGTGGTCACCGACGGGCAGCTCGGCATGTCCCTGCTGTTCTGGGAGGACGGCAAGGTCCAGGAGAAGCGGGTCTCCGGCGCCGGGGTGATCCGCTCGCTCTACTCGGGCAACAAGGACGGCATCTTCGTCGAGCAGAAGTACTCCGGGATGACCATGGTGAGCTGGCTCGACAAGCGGGCCATCGCCGACTCCACCCACCTTGAGGCCAGTCAGTACGACAACGGCAAGATCGTCGTCAGCGGCGGCCGAGCGGTCCAGTGGACCAAGAACGGCAAGGCCACGGTCTGGAAGACCTCGGACTACTGGCAGGCCGACCAGTACCTGACGCTCCCGGGGTACGACAGCTCGCAACTGCTCGGCGTGGTCGGCGACTACGTCATGGTGGCCCGGCCGCTCGGCAAGGAGAGCCAGTACTCCGACCTCAACTACCGAGTGGTGGCACTGCCGTTCAACGGCGGGCGCGAGCGCGTCGTCTTCGAGAAGGCGACCGCCATGGCGCGGTCCAAGCCGGACGGCACGATGGTGATCGGCGCCGAGGTCGAGGGCCGCCGTGCGGTGTACGCGGTGGGCGCCTCCCTGGACGCCACCAAGATCGCCGACGCGTCCACCCAGCCGACCCGGGTCGCGGGGATCTCCCTGGCCCAGGGCCGCCTGAACACGGTCGACCTCGTACCGGGCGACGAGGGCCCGGAGGCGCGGCTGCGCGGCATGGACCTCTCGGTCAACGGCCCGCTGACGGCCGGTCCGCGCACCGACCGGGGCGCGGACCCGAAGGACTTCCCGGCCTCTGGCGCCCCCGACCTCCAGGCCACCGGCGACGGCCGCCTGGTCTACCGCGCGGCCGACGGCGGCGTACGCGTCCTCGACGAGGGCGCGAAGCTCCCGGGGCGGAAGCTGGACGTACAGGCCGACGTTCTTCGGGCCTCGGGCCACTTCGTCGCGACCAAGTCCAACGGCATCCGCGTCACCGACCTCGACACGGGCAAGCCGGTCTACACGGGCCCGTCGGGGAACGACTTCGCTCTGTCGGGCAGCACGCTGTGGAACATGGGCGAGCCCGCGACGGTGGACGCGGTCGACGTACGCACCGGCAAGCGCCTTGACCGGGCCGTGGTCGGCGACTGCATGGCCCCGGCCCTCCAGGCCCAGGGCACCAGCGTGTACTGGGAGTGCGCCCCGGACAACTCCGGTGTGTACGACACGGTCACCAAGAAGTCGGTGAAGCTCCCCGCCCACGAGAGCGCGCTCCTCGGCGAGGGCTATGTCGCCTGGGAGCAGGACGGCGTGCTGAGCGTGACGGACGTACGCGGCGCGACCGGTACCCACACCGTCGGCAAGCCCGCCGACGCCCGCCCCGGGCGCGGCTGGACGGTCGACCGGTTCGGCGGCGCGGTGGCGTATGTGGACGCGGCGGGCGACACGCATGTCGTGCCGTCCGGCGTCGACACGTCCAAGTCCGGCCGGAAGGTACTGGACGAGGACGTTCCGGCGACGATGAACGCCAAGTCGGGTGCGACGACGTTCCGTTGGTGGCTTCCGAGGCCCGCGACTCGTTGGATCCTGATCCTGCGCAAGGGCAGCGACGACGCCGGAGTGGTCCGCGACTTCGAGGGCATGGGGGCGCGCGGTCCGATCAGTGTCGAGTGGGACGGCAAGGACAGGAAGGGCCGCCTCGCGACCAACGGGCGGTACACCTGGGAGCTGTACTCCGACTCCGCCGACAAGAAGAGCCCGATGGTGCTCGCCAAGTCCTCCTTCACCCTGACCGGCGCGGCTCCGGCCCCGCGCGACTATGTGGGCGACGACGGTCTCGGCGACCTGCTCGCCTTCACCCCGGCGGGCGTGGCCGACTTCCGTGGCGGCAAGGACGGCAGGGTCGACGCGAAGGTGTCGGGAAGTGGCTGGACCGGCGCGAACACGGTCACGGCGGCGGTCCCGTTCGGGGACGTTGACGGCGACGGTTCGAACGACGTCCTGGTCCGCCTGTCGAGCGGCGAACTGCGCGCGTACAAGCCGATGGGCAAGGCCCTGACGCCCTCCACCCCGTACGCGAGGATCGGCGGCGGCTGGAACATCTACGACTCCCTGACGTCGACGGGCGACTTCACCGGCGACGGCCGCGCGGACCTCATCGCCCGCGAGGCATCGACGGGCGACCTGTACCTGTACGAGGCCAACGGCTCCGGGAACTTCAAGTCCCGAGTGAAGATCGGCCGGGGCTGGAAGAACTACACGATCACGGGCGCGGGCGACCTGAACGGCGACGGGTTCACGGACCTTCTGGCCCGTGACGCGTCGGGTGTCCTGTGGCTGTACCCGGGCACGGGCAAGGGCGAGTTGGCGGCGCGTACGAAGGTCGGCGATGGCTGGCAGGCGTACAACTCCCTTGTAGGAGCAGGGGACTTGAACGGCGACGGCCGTCCGGACCTCCTGGCCCGCGACACCGCCGGTGTCCTGTGGTCCTACGCGGGCGACGGCAAGGGCAACTTCGCGGGCCGCGTGCGGATCGGTGGCGGGTGGCAGATGTACAAGTACATCGCCTGACGCTCCCGAGGCGCCTGGGAACGGTTTCGGCCAACAATTGGCGCATGGCATGCCCCCGGCGAGGGAATCGCTGGGGGCATGACAAGTGACGCGAGTACGAATCCGGATGCCCACGGGGCTCCGGACGGTCTCGGTCCGGCGGACGGCGTCGCGGTGAGCGTGCGCGGCGCGACGTCCGACGAAGAGCGGCTGGCGCAGCTCGGCTACACCCAGGTGCTGGCCCGCCGGATGTCCGGCTTCGCCAACTACGCCGTCTCGTTCACCATCATCTCGGTCCTCTCCGGCTGCCTGACGATGTACGCGTTCGGCATGAGCACCGGCGGCCCGGCCCTGATCACCTGGGGCTGGGTCGGGGTGGGCCTGATGACGCTGCTGGTCGGTCTGTCGATGGCCGAGATCTGCTCGGCGTACCCGACGTCGGCGGGCCTGTACTTCTGGGCGCACCGGCTGGCCCCGCCGCGCAGCGCGGCGGCCTGGGCGTGGTTCACGGGCTGGTTCAACGTCCTGGGCCAGGTCGCGGTGACCGCCGGGATCGACTTCGGCGCGGCGTCGTTCCTGGGCGCGTACCTGAACCTCCAGTGGGACTTCAAGGTGACGCCGGGCCGCACGATCCTGCTCTTCGCCGCGATCCTGGTCCTGCACGGCCTCCTGAACACCTTCGGCGTAAGGATCGTGGCGATCCTGAACGGCGTGAGCGTGTGGTGGCATGTGCTGGGCGTGGGAGTGATCGTGGGCGCGCTGGCATTCGTACCGGACCACCACCGCTCCACGAAGTTCGTCTTCACCCACTACGTGAACAACACGGGCTGGAGCAGCGGGTTCTATGTGGTCCTGATCGGCCTGCTGATGGCCCAGTACACGTTCACGGGCTATGACGCCTCCGCGCACATGACGGAGGAGACCCATGACGCGTCGACGGCGGGCCCGAAGGGGATCGTGCGCTCGATCTGGACATCGTGGATAGCGGGTTTCGTCCTGCTCCTGGGCTTCACGTACGCCATCCAGTCGTACGACGGCGAACTGTCCTCGCCGACCGGCGCGCCGCCCGCGCAGATCCTCCTGGACGCGCTCGGCGCGACGACGGGCAAGCTGCTGCTGCTCGTGGTGATCGGGGCGCAGCTGTTCTGCGGGATGGCGTCGGTGACGGCCAACTCCCGTATGATCTACGCCTTTTCCCGGGATGGGGCTCTCCCGTTCTCGCGCGTCTGGCACACGGTGAGCCCCCGCACCCGCACCCCGGTGGCGGCGGTGTGGCTGGCGACGGTGGGCGCGCTGGCCCTCGGCCTGCCGTATCTGATCAATGTGACGGCGTACGCGGCGGTGACCTCGATCGCGGTGATCGGCCTGTACATCGCGTACGTGATCCCCACGCTGCTGCGCCTGCTCAAGGGCGACGCCTTCGAACGCGGCCCCTGGCACCTGGGCCGCTGGTCCCGCCCCGTCGGCGTGGCGTCGGTCGCCTGGGTGGCCCTGATCACGGTCCTGTTCATGCTGCCCCAGGTGTCCCCGGTGACATCGAAGAACTTCAACTACGCCCCGGTCGCGGTCCTGGCGGTCCTGGGCTTCGCGACGGTGTGGTGGGTGGCGTCGGCCCGCCGCTGGTTCCTGCGGGACGCGACGCGGGGTGTGCCGGCGTCGGACGCGGCCGCGCCTCCGTTCGGCGCGACGCCGTGACGCCCGGCTGAGCCCCCGCCGGGCCCGGAGGCCGATACCCGATCGGCCTCCGGGCCCTGTCGGGCTATGCTGCGGGGGTGCGGTATGCCAAGGGCCATTAGCTCAATTGGCAGAGCAGTGGACTTTTAATCCATTGGTTGTCGGTTCGAGTCCGACATGGCCTACCGAACGCGGGTGCGGGGAAACTCCCGCTGACCTGCGCTTGAGCGCCCCGCCCGGCTTGCCTGGGCGGGGCGCTTCGCTGTGTCCGGCCTTGTCACTGGCCCCACGTGAGCCCGAGGTGAGCCCGAGGGTGCGGGCGGCGCGTCGAGGGATGAGCCGGGCGGCCTTCTCTGCGATCTCCCGGTCGAGCTCCGGGAGGAGGCTCGTATACGTGTCCGACGTGAGCGCGATGGTCGAGTGCCGCAGGGTCTCCTTCACCGCGTGGATGTCGCCGCCTCCGCCATGGGTGAGGGTCGCGGCCACGTGCCGCAGGTCCCGCAGCGTGATGGGCGGGAGGTCGGTCGTCGCGAGGATGCGGCGGAAGGTCTCGGAGACCGTCTCGGGGTGCAGCCAGGAACCGTCTTCCTGCGTGAAGACCTTGCCCGTGTCGTGCCACGTCTCGCCCCGCGCGAACCGGGCCCGCTTCATCTCCTCCTGACGCTGCCGATGCGCCGTCAGGACAGTGACGTTCAGGCTGTCGAGCGCGATCGTGCTCGCGCTGCCGTCGGTCTTGGGCTCGGACTCGTACACGTCCCACCCGTCGACCACGAGCTCCTTGGCCGGTGTGATGCTGCCGCCGACGAGGTCGACCTCGGTCCAGTCCTGGCCGACCCCTTCTCCTCGACGCAGGCCGCGCGTGCCGACGAGGTGGAAGAAGGCGTACAGCGGGTCGTCCTCGGCGGCGTCGAGGAAGGTGCCGAACTGCTCCGGTGTCCACACCATCACCGCGCTCGGGATCTCACCCGTCTCGCGCCACCGCCGTACCCGCTCGGTGGTCCACAGGAGAGGCTTGGGGCGCTTACCGGATTCGAGTTCGACGTGAGTGGCGGCGTTGAAGATGATCAGCTGCTCGGAGATCGCGGAGTTGAGCGCGGCGCGCAGGGTGCGCCGGATGCTCTGGCGGGTCGCAGGCCCGGTGATCCTCCGGAACGGCTTCATCTCGGCGAGCTTGGCCCGCTCGGCGGCGAGCCGTTCCCGCTCGGCCGCGACGGGCCGCCCCGGCTTGCTCGGCTTGCAGCGCGCGACCTGTTCGCGTCGCTCCTGGTTCTCCGCCGCGATCACCTCGTTCTCGTCGGCGATGGCGTCGAACATGCGGACCAGGTGACGGACGCTGAGCCGGTCGAGTCGGATGTGCCCGATACGGGGCTTCAAGTGCACCTTGATGTGCGAGGCGTACCCGCTGGTCGTCGTGCGGCGGGTCTTCTTGCCCGCGAGCCACTCGTCGAGCCACTCCCCGACGGTGGTGCGCACGGTGAGGTCCGAGCCGGTCTGGAAACGGCCAACCGTGCGTTGGCCCTCGGCCGGACGAACGGATACTTCATGGCCAAGACCGGCACTTACCCCGTACGAGTCCTCCAGCACGGCCGCGCCTACCGCGTCACCCGCTACGACCTGCTGCGCTACCTCGGACTTGAACCCGCCCCGGCCGACCGCGCGCCCCGAATCCGGCTCTGAGCTCCTTGAAACCCGTACGAGCAGACAGAACGGCGGCACGGGGTGCGAACGACCAAGTCAGCCCCGCACCGCCGCACGGAGATTTCCTCATGAACAAGCGTACTCAGTCGTATCGCGCCGGGGCGGTGACCGCGTGAGCCTCGACGCCATGGACTGGGTATGGACCCGGTCCGCCGCCAAGGGAATCGCCCGCCTCGTCCTGGTGGCCATCGCAGACAAGTGCCCCCGCCCTGACTGCACCGCCTACGCCGGTACGACGATGCTCATGCGGTGCACCAACGCCTCCCGTACGGGCGTGAGGACGGCCGTGGACACGTTGATCGCCTTGGGCGAGCTGGAGATCGTGGAGGGCGCCAGGGGGCCGCGCGGCGAGACCGTGTACCGCCTTCCACACGCTGTCGGCCACTTCCGCTCCGCAATAGATGGATCGGGCAGACGGGGGGCCGGAATCCGTCCCGGACCGGATCGTGTCCCCGATCGGGAACCGACCCCGAGGGGAGCGGAATCCAGCCCCGCCCAGGGCCAGAAGCCGACCCGGGCGGGATCGGATATCTGCCCCCAGAACACAAGGAACCAAGAGCAACACAAAGAACAGCAGTCGCGCGCGACGCAGTCGTCTTCTGCCGTACCGGATGGGGTGGCTGAACTCGTCTCCGCGCTTCAGGAGGCCGGAGTGGCGACCCGCTGGCGTCTCGGCGGTGATGAGCAACGGGCTGTGCTGGACCTGGTCGACCGGCACGGCGTGGAGGCTCTCGTCGCCCGTGCCCTGAGCCGCACCGGACCGGCTGATGGCCCGAAACCTCCCCGGTACTGGCTGAAGGTCTGGGGCGACCTCGATCGCACGCCACCGCCGGACAGCGGGGCAACGGTCATCCCGCTGCGCGCAGCCGCACTCCGCCCCCATCGCGACGTACTTGCCGCAGGACTTGCACTCATCAACGCGCAGGAAGGATTCGCCCGATGAACCACGAGCACGTCGCCGCGCTCCTGCACCACGCGGCTGCGCTCGACAGCCGTCTCCATCGCACGATGGCCACCGACCAGCAGGCCGCCACGCTGATACGCACGTGGACCGACGTGCTGAGAGATATCCCCGCGGTCGTCGAATGCGTGCGCTGGGATGCCGCTGTTGCCGTGAGCCGCTTCTACGACCAGTCGGGGGGCGATCGTTCAGCGAAGTTCCACGCGATCCAGCCGAGCGACATCCGCGCTGCCTGGAGCCCGCACCGAGCGGAGCTGATGAACCGGCACGTGGACCCCACGCCTGCGGCTGACCCTGATGATGTGGGCGCCTACCTGAGCGAGTTGAGAGCCGACCGTGCGGCGGTCGCCAGTGGCCGGGTGGCACCCAGCGGCCAGCGTCGGCTGGGTCCCGCGCCTACAGGCTCACCGAAGGCGTGCACTGCCGCCGGTGGCGCGATTCCCGCCCAGATCCGCCGCGAGCTCGCAGGGGTCCGGGAAGGCGCGCTTAAGACAACTGCCTGACATTCAGGTCGTGCGGCCCGGTATGAGTGCCGTTGATGGCCACAACGGGCACATCGGTGGAAGGGAGCGGCGCCTGATACCCGGAAAGGGCAGAGGAAGAAACGTGCATCCCGTGAGGTGGACGGCCCGAAATCCGCCCTACTTCCGCCCCACCGCCGGTTGGCCGGTAGGCCAGACCGACACGTCGCCCTCGCCCATGGACGGGGGCGACGTGTCGGTGGTGGTCGGATGGCCAGCAGTTACGGCGAAGTCAAATGCTGATCCTTCTCGACGTCCGGGCCACTCTCGGCCAAGGCGAACAGCAAAGAATGTGCGTGCTGCCAGTGGGCCTTCGGCGCCGTCAACGACGCGATCGGCACACCCCCGGGCTGACGTGCGGAGGCTGCGGTCACGCATCGCCAGGAACTCTCGGAGGACCCGGCAACGCAACAGTATTTAGTCCAGGGCCTATTCGCGGCATTCGGCAGCTTGTCTCAAGGGCATCGGATAATTGCAAGGGCGCGGCACTCACCGGGCCATGCTCAGTGCCGCGTTTCTGCCACCCCATTCTCACCGGCGGTCTTCACCAGCCTCACGCGGCGTGGCCGAGACGCACCGTGCGACTGGTGGGACGTGCCGTAGGCACAATCCACCCGGCCCGGCTCGAAAGCATGGCCAGGCCACCCCTCGCGCTGATGAATTACGGACACTCCCCACTACGGCTGAATTCAGAACTGGGCAGGAAACCCCAGCCCCTGGGACGGTTGGGGCCGCCACAAAAAGCATGGCGACGGTCCGAGAAGAGAAAGGGGCGTGCCCGGGATGCCTTTGCCTGAGTCCGTCAGGGACATCGATCTGAACAAGGTCTCCTTCCAGGTGTACAGCGACGACACCAACCTCGACGCGTACAGCCCGAACGAGATGTGGACGCGGGACCCGAGCGACACGAACCAGGTGTGGAAGATCACGAAGGTGGGTGAGGCAGGAGGGGAGGACGTCTACACGATCACGAACGTCGATCCCACCAACCCAGCATTCAGGAACAAGAACATCGAGGCCATAGGCGGCGATGGCTCGAAGCTGAAGCTGGCGGAGCCCAATTCCCAAAAGCTTTCACAGCAGTGGCTGCTGCATGGAGCGGAGGACCGCTCCACCATCGTGAGCCGTAAGAACCAGAGGCTCGTCTTCACGGCGAACGGCATCGACAGTTCGCTGACCCTCACGGAACTCAAGCCCAACGCCGAAAACCAGGAATGGACCCTCTACAACAAGCAGCTGTAAGGTCTCTGGCCCGCGCCGTTGTTCGCGGCGCGGGCCGCATTCGGATTCCGGGACTGTCAGGAGTCATTGGCTCCTGACAGTCCCGGTCGCTATATGGCAGGGAGTCAGCGGGCCTCGGGCGGAGCAAGAGGACTACCCAAAGGCTGGCCGGTGGGCTGCATCCGGCTGCTGAACCGGGGCCTGACCGTGCCGCAGGCGGGCGACCCGATCGAAGGCAACCCCGCCACGGCGTGCGGGGCGGTGTGTCCTTTCACCTGAGGTTCCGACTTGTATGGCGGTAGCTCCCGATGTCCGCGAGACCTGGGTAGAGACCGCTGCCCGAATCGCTCATTACCGCATCGCGGCAAGTCGTGCCCTCAACGATGACGAATCCCCAAACTGGCTGGGCAACGAAGGGCCGGAAGACCGGGAGACGATTCAGCGTATTGCCGCGTCGTACAGGCAGCGCATCGCAGAAGGGGAGGCTCGGCGAACCGAGTGGCTGCTATTGGCTGAAGGCGACTCGGTTGCTGGTGGCGTGGGCTGCCAAGGCGCGCGTCGGTCACGGTCGGGCGAGGAGGACAGCGGCTTTCTGCGCGAGTTCAGGAACTCCGGAGACGTTCTGGTAGCGGGCCAGCCGGACGCGCATGTCTTCAGCCGCGTCGCGGACACGGATGGACTGGACGCCTTCGGCGCAGTCCAGGAATTCGGTCCAGGCGGTGAGGGCACCGTCGAGGTCGCCCTCCTGGAGGTGGATCTCCCCGAGGTGCCCGAGCACGGCCGCGCGAGAGCGGCGGCGGTCGAGGCCGTGGATCTCCAGGGCTGTGTGGAGTTGTTCACGGGCACCGGCCAGGTCGCCCATCCTGGCGAGGATCGTCCCGGATGCGTAGGCCCAGCGTCCGATCGTGAAGTGGGAGGCCCAGGAGTCGCCGGTCGGCGTGGTGGCGGTGCGCTCGATCTGGGTCTGGGACGCGGCGAGCGATGTCGTGGCGAGCCCGTGGTCGCCGTTCAAAGCGGCGGCCTCGGCCAGGGTCGACTGGTAGTAGGCGATCGCCCGGGGGTCGTCGAGGTGCTGGGCGTGGTCCATGCACTTCTCCGACAGGGCCAGCGTCTCCGCCCGGTGCTTGGGGCCGAGACCGATGGCCTGCACGGTCAGCCCCCGCAGGGCGGTGGCCGCGAGTTCCTGCTCGCCTGATTCGTCGGCGAGGCGGTAGGCGTGGGCGTAGTAGTGCCGGGCGAGGGCCTGATGCTTGGTGTCGTCGCCTTCGTCCTGGGCCATCCAGCCGATGAGGTGGGCGAGTTGGGATGTGGCGGCGTACAGCTTCTGCCCGGTGGTCTCGGTGTAGCGGCCGTCCAGCCAGGGGCCCGCGCTGCCGGTGAGATAGTCGATGGCGATCTTCTTGACGTGGCCACCGCCGTATTCGGCCGCGCTGTCGCCCAGCGTCTTGACCATGCGGAGGATCGCGGACACCTCCCCCTGGCCGACCCGGACGGCCGTGGGGGAGGAGTTGCGCACTCGACGCGTGATCGCGTCGGGGTCCGGCACGCCGAGCAGGGACAAGGCTGCGCCGCTGGAAGTGGCAAGAAAACCCCTACGGTCCACGTCGCTCCTCCCAAGAGCCAGAACTGAAGCCACGGTATCGACGACGGGGCCGATCGGCTCTGCGGTATCTGCCACCTGCTCCGATTCCAGGTCCAAGACCTGGATCACGTAGGGGAGCCACCAGTCCGGGTTGCGCTCCCCGATCATCAGCTTCCGGGCGTACTGGCGGGACATGCCGTCAGGACCCCGCTGGGCGGCGAGCCCGAGCGCACGGGCCAGCTTGGAAGGCCCCCAGCCGCGTTCCGCGCATGCCTGCCGGATGAGACGCGCGATGCCGTTCCCTGACTGGTCCATCGCCGTCAGGTCCCTTCTGGACTGGGTTACGTGGGATGACGCGGGGTTACATCTTGGGTCCTATTCGCCTTGCGGGGCTGGCAGTTGACTCGAATACGCCACCGGGTGTTACGGCGCGAATGCCGCGGCTCCCCTTACCCGGTGGTGACGAGGCGGCGGCCCGCACGGGGATCTGCACCGTTTGAGCGGGTCGCCGCTGTCCTCCTCACCTTCCGTAATGGAGACAGCCGTGACTCGGATGTGCCTGCCCCGACCCAGTGCCCCACCCCACCACGCCTCGGAGGGCGTGGCCTGGATGACGACCTTCCTGCTCGTGGTCGGCCTCGCCGGACCGGTGTGGGCCCTGCGTGACCATCTGTCGGCGCCCTTCGCCGACCAGCCCACCACCGTCTTATCGGCACCGGACACGACGCCGAGCTAGGCCGCTCCGGCATCCGGGCCCCACCGGCTCAGTACCGGATGCCGGAGCTCTCAGCGCCGTCCCCGACTCCACCAGCTCGCGGGACGGCAGGGCGTGGCCCGAGCTACGGCGGGCGCGCCCGGTGGTCCCGTTTCCAGCGCCCATCGGCTCGGGCGCTGGAAACGGGATGACGCCACCCATCCCATCCCGACGTGAACCCCATGCCGCAGGAGGCGCCGTGCACAACCGTCGTACCCACCTCGCCCAGCTCGCGGGCCGCACCGTCCTGGTCACCGGCGGGGCCGGACTCATCGGCTCCCGCATCACCGCGCGCCTGCGCGAACTCGGCGCCCGCCCCATCGCCCTGTGCACCCTGGACGCCTATCCGCACCACGTCTACCGCGATCTGTTCGGCATCGACACAAGCGGCCCCGACGTGATCGCCGGAGACGTCCGGGACACGGCCGTCGTCGGCCGCCTCGTGCCCGAGTGCGACTACGTGATCCACGCGGCCGCCCTCGCGGATGTCGCCGCCTGCACCCGCCAGCCCCGTACGGCCATCGACACCAACATCACCGGCACCCAGGTCCTCCTGGACGCCGTCGCCGCCAGCGAACGCGTCCGACGCTTCGTATATGTCTCCTCCGCGAGCGTGTACGGCGACGGGAACCCCGAGGACACCCAGAATCCGGAGCTGCTGACCATGCGCCAGCTCCTGGAGTCCGTGTACGGGCGCATCGCGCCCCAGTTCCATGAGCGGACCACCGCCGTGCGACCAATGTCGGTGTACGCGAACACCAAAGCGTGGGGCGAGGCGCAGACGGCTCTCACGCTCGGCGCGGTCGGCACGTCGTACACGGTCGTGCGCTACTTCTCCGTCTACGGAGAGCCACAGACCGTCAAGCCCGGCAGCCACTCCTGGGTGGTGGCCTGGTTCGCCGCACGCGCCGCACTCGGCCTGCCGCTACACCTCAACGGCGGCGGCCACCAGGTCCGCGACCTGATCCACGTCGACGACGTGGCCGAGGCGACCATCCGGGCGCTGGTGTCGCCGCAGACCCACACGGAGACAGTCAACGTCGGTACGGGCGTGCCGACCAGCATCCGCAAGGTCGCGGAGCTGATCCGCGAGCACCACCCGAACGCCCAGTTCATGGAAACGCCCATGCCACCCGGTGACCCGCTGGGCGGCTACGCGGCCACTCGCCGCATGGAGGCCATGCTCGGCTGGACCCCGAAGGTGACCGTCGCCGACGGCGTCCGCCGGTACGTGGAGTGGCTACGCAAGACCCCCGAGGCGATCCCGGAATGGCTGGACGAACGGGTCGCCTAGATGACCGGCGGACGGCCGAGCCGGGTCATCCGCCACACCGTCGACCACCGCATGGGCCGCCGCTCGCCGCACGGCTGGCGCACCCCTTCGGCGAAACCGCCCGCCCAGGCCCGCAGACCCCCGAGCGATCGCGTACGGGCCAGGGTGAGGGCGGTCCAGGTGCCGAGGTAGACGGGGACGAGAGGAGCGGGCAGGTGGCGCTTGGCCAGCCAGACTCGGTTGCGGGCGGTCATCCGGTAGTAGACGGCGTGCCGGGCTGGACTGGTCTTGGGGTGCTGCAGCAGCAGGGCGGGCTCGTAGAGGACCTTCCATCCGTCGTCCAGGGCCCGCCAGGCCAGGTCGGTCTCCTCGTGGGTGAAGAAGAACTCCTCCGGCCAGCCGCCGATCCGCTCCAGCATCGCCATGGACAGCGCGTGGCCGCCGCCGAGGAACGTGGTCACTTCCCCCCGGCGCATCGGATCGGACGACCGCAGCCGCGGTACGTGCCGCCGCTGCGTCTCCCCGCCCTCGTCCGCGATCCGGAACGACACGATGCCCAGGCGCGGGTCCTGCTCGTACAGGTCGGCGATCCGCCGGACGACGTCCGCGTCCACGAGCAGCCCGTCGTCGTCCAGGTCGACCAGGACGTCCACGTCTCCGTACGCGCGGAGCCGGTCCGTGGCCACGTTGCGGCCGCCGGACACGCCCAGGTTCTCATCCAGTTCGACAGCCGTGACCCAGCCGGGCAGGTCGGGCAGGGGCGATCCGTTACCGACGACCACGACGCGGACCGCCGCCTCGTCCTGCTTTGCCACCGAGTCCAGCAGGGTGGCCAGTTCGGCGGGCCGGTTGCCCATGGTCAATACGGCCACACCCACACGCGGTCGCGTCACGACGACCCACTCCCGTCCTCGGCGGCACCCCCGAAGCCCGTGATGCTAGCGGCTGCGCCAGAGGCTGCCGTCCACCCGGAAGGAACCCCAGCCATGCCCTCCGTCCACATGGCCGACTATGCCCGAGGAAGCAGCAAAGGTGCCCTGGCCATCACTCCGTACGGCGACCTCGCCGCGTACGACCTGGCCAACTTCCTCGCCCAATGGCCCGCCCTGCACGCGGCGGCCCTGGCCCACCTCGGCGATCAGCGCGTCCACCCCACCGCGTACATCCACCCCACAGCGATCATTGGTGACGACGTGATCGTCGGCCCCCACGTCCAGGTCCACGAGTTCACCACCGTCCGCAAGGGCTCCGTCCTGGCGGAAGGGGCTCTGATCGGCTTCAACTGCGAGGTCACCCGGGCCTTCGTCGGTGAGGGCTCAGTCCTGGGCCATCGCATCGGCATCAATCACACGATCACCGGCGCCGGCGCCCACCTGTCGGCCTCCGTCACCGTCGCCGCGATCAACATGTGCGAGAACATGCGCCGCCCCGACCGTGAAGTCATCATGCGAGCTGACTGGGGCCTCTACCGATGCGGCACCGCGCAGTTCGGAGCCCTGATCGGCGACGGCACCCAGACCGGCAACAACATCTCCCTCGGACCCGGCGTCGCCGTCGGCCGTAACTGCCGTATCGACAGCGGCGTAACGCTCGCTGCCCGCGTCGTCCCCGAGTGCAGCGTGATCAGCGCGCCGCATACCGCCGATACGCATGTGCGCGGGCGACGGAAGGTGCGACCGCCGTTGTGAGTCGTTTGGTGGGGCCATCACTCCGGTGGTACGAGATGTCACCGGCGATCACTGGCCCGCGCTTGAAGCGGCTCAGCTGGAGCAGGAGTAGCAGTTCGCTACCAGCTGCTCGGGCGGCCCGCTGCCCCGTAATCCGATCAGCCCGCTGCGGGGGCTGAGGCCGGGATGAAGGGCAGCCAACCAGCCGTGACAAGGTGCGGCTCAAGATCCGGATCAAGCCCGTCCTCAAGGGCGACCTCGGCAAGCTCGCACCCGCCGCTGAATTCAGATGTCTGTCACTGCTCGGCAGCCAGAGCGCGCCCGCGCTCCGCTGTGGGCAGAGGCACAGTGGCGTCCGGCCGCAGCAGTCGCGAGGAGGCGAGCAGTGTGGCGAGCGCCGAGCCCGCCACCATGGCCCCGCCCGCGACGAAGGCGCCGCGTGGCGAGGCGTCGACGAGGAACGGCAGAAGCAGCATTCCGGCCGTGCCCCCGGTGCGGATCACGGTCTGGTCCACGGACATGAGCCGCAGCCGCTCGGCCGGGGCGAACGCCCCGAGGTGCGCCCGCAGGGTGACACTCGTCGCGGGGGTGACCAGGCCGGTCACCAGGGCAAGCAGCATCAAAGCGGGAGGCTGCAACATCAGTCCCATGCACGCCGTCGCGGCACCCTGCACCATCCATGCGCCGCAGTACACGGCCAGCCAGCCACCCGAACGCCGGTTACTGGCCAAGGGATTGCCCAGGAGCGCCCCGACGCCGACAGCAGCCGTCACCAGCCCGTAGACGGCTGCCCCGGCTCCGTACCGGGTGGCGAGCAGCGCGGGCATGCCCACCGCGGTCACGGCCGAGCAGAACAGCGCGACGCCGTGTAGCCCGACCGCCAGCCCGACGCGGGGGTGCGCACGCAGCACCGGCCACGCGCGGACCGCCGACCGTGCCTTGCCGGGCCGCTGCTCGGCCGCCCCGACGTCGGCCGCCGTGGCGTACCGGCGAGCCAGCCAGCCGAGCGCCATCGCAGACACCGCGAATGTGACCCCGTTGAGCGCAAAGAGCTGCACCTCGGAGACGACGAGCAGCAGCAGTCCGATACTTGCCGGGCCCGCGATCCGGGCAATGCGCCCCGTCAGGTCGAGTAGCCCCGTGATCTCCTGCACCTTCTCCGGCTCAACCAGATCGGGCACCAGGGCGCCGAGGTTCGGGTCGAACAGCGCACCGAGCGTGCCGAGCAGCAGCACCCCGCCGAGCAGGAGGGCGAACCCGTGCGAGTCCGGCGACCACAGGAACGGCAATGCGACCGCCACCGCCGCGCGTGCCCCGTCCACCCACGCGAGCGAGGCGAACGAGGAGAACCGGGTGACCAGCCGCCGGCCTACGGTCCCCAGCACGATGTACGGGACGGATTCCGCGACGGCGACCAGGCCCATGAGGGACGCCGAGCCGGTCGACGCATACACCACCCACATGACCGCGAGCGCGTACAGCCGATCTCCGAGGACGGACAAGCTCTGCGCGAGCCAGAGCACCAGTACGGGCCGCCGTCGCAACAGCAGCAGGTAGTTCATGCGTCCTCCGGGGCGGGGCCACGCCAGACCAGGAGCCGAGGCCCCGGTCGAATCGCGGCTCACCCTAGGCCCGTTGGGAGCACGGGTAACGGCGTTCCCTCAGACCTCACACGAACGCGGCACGCCGCCTACAGAGCTTGGCGTGCGGCGTCCGGTCGGGTGCGGCTCGGGGCGCTAACTGCCCCATAAGGAAACTGCCCATACGCACAGGCCCGCGGCTGGCACGAGGCGTCGATCACCGTCACTCATCCTCCCTGTCTCGGGGTAGACCCGGTCCTCTTCCGAGAGCAATGCCCGCAAGCCTGGTGGCAGCGGCGCGGGCCCGGTCGGCTGGCATCGCTTTACGGAAGGTGATGATCTGTATCCATTTGCGGCTGTGCACGTCACCCGTGCGGCGGTAGGCTGGGGACGTCAGCCTGGGGCTCGGTGAACCTGCCTCGATCCAAGTTGGCGCCTTATACGGCGATCCGGATCGAGGGGCACCATGCCCGCTTCCGACGATGTTCCCCTGCTGACCTCATATGCGCACGGAGCGGCCACTCTGGCCACCTTGCGCGGCGAGATCGACATCCTCACGACCCCTGAACTCACCAGCAGCTTGCTGCTGTTGCTCGATGGGCCTTCACCAGACCTCCTCATTGATCTCCGCTCGTTGGCCTTCATCGACGGGACCGGCGTCGCTGCCCTGGCCGACGTGCGCTCCCATGCCGACGACCGCAACGGCCGTCTGCGCCTGATCTGCGTCCACAGGATCACTCTGTGGATGCTGCGCCACCCGTGCCTTGGAGCCGACTTCGACATCCTCGATCACGTTCCGGCCGCCTGACCAGCAGACCTCCACTGGAGGGGCCGGGGCCGCGCCCGTCAACGGACACGGCTCCGGCCCGGCGTCAGCTCCGGGCGCGGGCACATCTCCCGCGGCGCGCGACCCGGCGGACGCCACCGCGAGGAAGCGCGACGGAAGGGGAGCCGCGCGCACCTCGCCCCGGGGGGCACCACCGATGAGATGGTGCCCCCCGGCATGCCGTGGTTCCGGTTGACCGGCGTGTGCGCCCCGCAGTTCGTCCCCCGGCTTCCCGCAGGGCGCACGCCCTGGCCCAGCACCTTGAGGGCTGCGGGAGTTTCTCCCTCGTCGGTGTGCGTGAGGGTCTCGCGGCAGCCCTGTTGATGGGCACGTGCCCCCGCCGTGGGGCCGTAACCCTGTGCGGGTGAGATGGGCGGAGAGCGCGGTGCCGAGAGTGGGCGTCCCGGCCGGACACCACGCTTGCTTCCCGGGCCGTCTTGCCATATGAGCAGGTCAACGCCGCTGGAATGTGAGCCCGATGTGAGCCCGGATGTCTTTGGATCAAGCGTCATGGGGCGGCCTTGGTGGTCAGGCCGTGCGCCCCTTGACCAGCCACAACGGCATAAGCTGGCACGGGCCGTTGATCACCATCACTCGTCCTCCCCGTCTTTTAATCCATTGGTTGTCGGTTCGAGTCCGACATGGCCTACCGGGACCCTTCGGGGTCAGGACCCCCGTCGACACAGGTCGGCGGGGGTTCCGCCGTTCTTGGCCCGTCGGCCCCCCACGAAGACGGCCGGTGCCGTGGTGTCGCCCGAGGGGGCGCGCTCCACGGCACCGGCCGTTTCAGGAACCCCGGCCCGCATGCCGGGGTTGGCCGGAGACGGGGGAATAGTGCTCTCCGGCGCGCCGCGGGCGGCCGGTGTCGAGGACGCAACGTGTTGGCGATTGTCGACACCGGCCGCTGTCTGGGGTGTGTACGCCGACCGGCCCGCGGCACAGGGGACAGTCGCCGTATCCCGGGGGCGGCGGGCGTCGGCGTCCGTTCGGTCGGACGCCCGGCAACCACTGCCACCTGGGTTGATGCGTACGAGACCCGTGAGGGCTTCGTGCGGACCAGTGTGGAGGGATACCCCGCCCCCTTTCCAGGGGGCTGAATTGCAGATAATGATCCAGCCATCAACATTCAGCCCTCGGAGGCCCCAGCTCCTGAGCGAAAGTCCGATCTCCCCGCCCAAGGCCCGCCCCGGCCCACCCACCCGTCCCGCCGAACGAAGGTCCCGCTTTGCCGCTCGCCGCTCGTGACCGTATGTCCCTGAAGACGCTTCTCCAGGAGCGGCGTGCCGCCATTCATCCGGAGTCGGCCGGGTTTCCGCCCAGGCAGGCGGGGCCGGGGCGGCGCGTTGCCGGGCTGAGCCAGGAGCAGATGGATGTCCTTCTGGAGCGCACACCGGGCACGTACAACCGGTTCGAGAACGGGCAACTCAATCCCACCGCCGAGTTCCTGACGAATGTGGCGCGAACATTGCGGCTCAACGAGCAGGAGTGGACGTTCCTGTGGCGGCTCACGCGGCGCGAGTACCCGCCGTACACGCTGAACCGGGATTCGGGGATGTCGGTGCCCGGCGTGTGGCAGCGGGTCGTCGAGCAGATCGAGGGGGCGATGGCCTACATCACCGACGCCGCCTGGAACCTGCTCGCGTACAACGAGGAGTTCGCGGACCTCTTCCCGCGCCGTGAGGTGCCGGACAACACCATGCGCTGGATGGCGCTGGACGCCGAGGCCCGCGAGGAGGTGCTGACCGACTGGGAGTACCGGTGGGCGCCCATGGTGCTGCCGCAGTTGCAGCACGGGGTGGAGATGCGGCCCAACGACGCCCAGCTGCGCCGCCTGGAGGCCGAGGTGCAGGCCGACCCGGTGGCCGGGCCGCTGTACCGGGAGACCGGGGCGAGCGCGATCCCGTACCCGGACGGGTCCGAACGCCCCATCCGGCACAGCCTGTACGGGCCCGGCTGGGTCACCACCTGCGTCGCCGAGCCGGTCACCTCGCCCGGTGCCCGCGTGATGCTGCTGCTCTACACACCGGGTGCCTCGCTCGTGAGCCGCCACCCGATGCTCAGCGCGCCCCTGACGAGCTGAACTTCCCGTACGCGCCGTCCGTACCACCGCACGACCCCGAAACCTGGGCTCTGTTCGAATTCAGAGGAACGAAATCCAGCCGTCTCAACTAGGTTGATATTTCGCCCGTTGGCCTCTCGAAGGGGAGCCCCGTCGTGCCCGTACACATAGCCCTTCCCTCCGTCGTCCTGCCGGAGCACATAGTCGCCACGGATGAGATCTGTGCGGACATACGGCGGGCCCACCCCGACCGGCCGCGGCTTGAGGCGCATCTGCGGATCGCCCGCGCGACCACCGTCCGGACCCGCCGTTTCACCCGCCCGCTGCACGCTCCGACCGTGGCCGGAAACGCCACCATCGAGGAGCGGAACCGGGCCGCGTACGAGGACGCGCTGCGGCTTGCGGCGCAGGCGGGGCGGGAGGCACTCGCGCACGCCGGACTGGAACCGGACGACATCGACTGCGTCATCACCAGCCACACCACCTCGTGGACCGTGCCGTCCCTCGATGTCGCGCTCGTACGGGAGCTGGGCCTGCGACCCGACGTACGGCGGATCCCGATGGCCACCGTCGGCTGCGCGGGCGGCGCGCACGGTCTGGTCCGGGCGCACCAGGACATCGCCGCGCACCCCGGCTCCCACGTCCTCGTCGTCGTCGCGGAGTGCCTGTCCACGGCCACGTACAACCACACGGACACCAGCCGCGAGTCGATGATCTACAAGGTGCTCTTCGGGGACGGCTCGGGCGCGGTCGTCGTCTCCGACACCCCCGCCTGGGCCGGGCCGAGCTTCGTCATCGAGGACACCTTCGAGTACGTGCTGCCCGACAGCATCGACCGCTACCAGGGGCGCCTGTCGGGCGCAGGGTTGCACTTCGACTCCACCTCCGCCGCCACCGCCGCCCTCAACGACAGCCTGCCGGCGGTACGCAAGTGGCTCGGCGGCAGCGGCCGGGCGCTGGAGTTCGCGGTCGTCCACCCCGGCGGGCCCCGGGTCCTGGAGGACGCCGCCGTCGGCTTCGGGCTCAACGGCGACCGCGACCACGGCGACCTGCGGCACGCCTGGGCGAGCCTGGCCGCCAACGGGAACCTCGGCGGCTCGGCCGTCCTCGACGTGCTCGCCCGCACCTTCGCGCAGGCCCCCGCCGACCGCCAGTACGGCCTGATCATCGGCTTCGGCCCGGGGTTCGTGCTCGCCGCGTCCCGGGGGCACTGGTCGGCCTGAACCGGCCCGATGGGGTGGCTCACGCCAATCCGGTACGGAGCACCTCCCCGCATGCCGTACAGTTGTGTTTACCGACGCGGGGTGGAGCAGCTCGGTAGCTCGCTGGGCTCATAACCCAGAGGTCGCAGGTTCAAATCCTGTCCCCGCTACTGAAGTCCACAGGGCCCGGCACATATGTGCCGGGCCCTGTGGCGTTTCACAGAAACTCGTCACTTACGTAAAGTACTGTCCCCATTACCATGCGCGAGCACGCGGCGGGGCTGCTGGAATCGATGGCCCGGATCGGGGCGGCGACGCGGCGGAGAGTGCCCGTCGTGCCGCTGTTCCTCGCCGCGTGCGCGCTGCTGATGTGCGTCTCGTTCCCGCTGCCGCCGGTCGCCGTGCCCTGGCTGTCCGCGCCGGGGCACACCAAGGGCGGCGTCCCGGCCGTGCACGGGCCCCCTGCGACCCGTCGGCACGCCAGAGGGACGTGCGTACGGGGGCTCGCCGGGCCCCGACGGTGCCGGGCGAGGCTCATCGCGACCGGGGCCGACCGCCACTGACCCGGTAGCCCGGTTGGCCGAGGTGCGGTCGCCGTGGCGCACGCCGCCCGACAGCCTGGGTGGGGCACGGAATGTCGGCAGCCCGGCGGACGCGCAGGGAGACGACAGGTGCGGCAGCGAGGAGAGGACGAGGGGCCCGGGCGCCTCGACCAGGTGGCGGGTGCCGCCCGACTGCGGCGGCTCGGCCTCGTCCGCGTCCTGCCCGCGCTGCTCCTCGTCGTCGGTGTCGTCTTCGACGTCTCGACGCCGCCCGATCTCACCGCCGCCGCCCTCTACTCGGCCGCGCCCCTGATCGCCGCCTCGTTCTTCGGCCGGGTCGGCACCGCCGTCATCGGCGCGGCCGCCGTCGGGGCGGTGGTGCTCACCGACGCCTTCCACGACATCCCCAGCACCGCCGAGGCGGTCAGCGAGCTGTTCACCGTGTTCACCGTCGCGATCCTGGCCCTGGTCATCAACCGCACCCTGCGCCGCAGCGGCGAGCGCCTGGCCTCCGCGCGCGTGATCGCGGAGACCGCCCAGCGCGCGGTGCTGCCCAAGCCGTCCGGCCGTATCGGCGGACTCCAGGTCGCCGCGCGCTACGAGGCGGCGCAGGCGGGCGCGTTCATCGGGGGCGACCTCTTCGCCGTCCAGGACACGCCGTACGGGGTGCGGCTCGTCGTCGGGGACGTGCGGGGCAAGGGGCTCGGGGCGGTGGAGGCGGTGGCCGTGGTCATCGGGGCGTTCCGGGAGGCCGCCGAGCAGGAGCCGTCACTGGAGGACGTGGCCGGGCGGCTGGAGCGGGCGCTCGCCCGCGAGGGCACCCGGCGCGACGGCCTTGACGCCTTCGAGGGCTTCACCACCGCCGTGCTCGCCGAGATCCCGCCCGGCCGCGAGTGCGTACGCCTGGTGAACCGGGGGCACCCCGAGCCGCTGCTCCTCCACGCGGACGGCAGGCTCGACGCGCTCACCCCGGCCGACCCCGCGCTGCCGCTGGGGATGGCGGAGCTCGGGGTGTGGCCGGACCGGGCGGACGCGTACCCGTTCCCGCCCGGCGCGACGCTGCTGCTCTACACCGACGGCCTCTCCGAGGCCCGCGCGGCCGAGGCCCCGGGCGACTTCTACGATCCGCACGAGCGGCTGCGCGGCCGCATCTTCCCGGGTCCGGAGGAGCTGCTGGACGCGCTCGTCGACGACGTGCGCAGACATACGGGCGGGGGCGCGAGCGACGACATGGCGCTGCTCGCGGTGAGCCGCCCGGGGGTGCGCCAGCCTGAGCGGCGCCGGACGATGCCGGTGGTGCCATGACCCCGGTCGAGCCGCCTCGTAACCCTTCGTAGCCGAACGGCCCCGCAGTGCACGCCATTTGACGCACTGTCATTAAGGATCAACGGGAACAGCTTGGAAACAGGTCCCGGTGTCTATTAACGTTCGATAACGCAGCGCGGTCGTCCCAGCCGTCGCCTAGGCGGCACCGTGCGCACGCGCCGAATCCCGCAAGGGAACCGGGGAACCACCAACTTGGGGTGAATCGGGCACCTTCGCACTTCTCTGAGGTGCCCGTAGGAGACCTTCCTGCTCCGAACCCGTCAGCTAACCCGGTAGGCGAGAAGGAAGGAAAGGAGTGCGCCCCCGTGGCGTCCAACGAGCCTGCCCTCGGCACCCCGCCGGTTCCCCCCGTCTCCCTGTACGGGGCCCCGCCCAGTGACACCGAGGTGTGGGAGCCGTGGGACCCCACCGAGGAGTCCCTGCGTGCCGTACGCGGCCGGCACCGCGTCGCCAAGCAGCGCGGCGGGCTCGCCCGCAGCTCCACCGTCCTCGGCGTCGGCGTCATCGCGGCCGTCGGCGCGGGCGGCATGGCCAGCGCGCAGACCAAGCCGCCGGTCTCCATATCCCTGCCCGACTCGGTCGCCGACAAGCTCCCGGACGTCAAGTCCCTGCCGGGCGTGGGCACGTTGATATCGGACATCGCGGGCGACGACACCCCGGATACGTCCCCGACCGCCAAGGCCGACCGGGCCGTGGCGAGCGCCCCGCTCACCATGGCGGGCGTCTCAAGGGCCGAGGCCGAGCAGGGCGCCACCGACGCGGGCGAGGCCCTGCGCGCCCGCATCCTCCAGCAGGCCGAACAGCAGCAGAACAACGCCGAGGCCGAGGCCAAGGCGAGTGCCGAGAAGGCAGCGGCCGACAAGGCCGCGGCCGAGGCGAAGGCCGCGCAGACCGCGGCGCAGCAGAAGGCGGCGGCCGAGAAGAAGGCCGCCGAGGAGGCCGCCGCGAAGAAGGCCGAGGAGGAACGCCTCGCCGAGCTCGCCAAGAGCTACTCGCTGCCGGTCGCTTCGTACACGATCACCTCGACGTTCGGCGAGGCCGGTTCGATGTGGGCCTCCGGCCACCACACGGGCCTCGACTTCGCCGCCCCGACCGGTACGCCGCTGAAGGCGATCCACAGCGGCACGGTCAAGTCGGCGGGCTGGTCCGGCTCGTACGGCTACCGCACGGTCATCGAGCTGGACGACGGCTCCGAGCTCTGGTTCTGCCACCAGTCGTCGATCGCGGTCAGCGCGGGCCAGCAGGTCAGCACGGGCGACACGATCGGCCGCGTCGGCGCCACCGGCAACGTCACGGGCCCGCATCTGCACCTGGAGGTGCACACGCCGGACGGCACGGGCATCGACCCGATGGCGTGGCTGCAGTCGAAGGGGCTCAACCCGTAGGTCGGGTGGGGCTCCACCCCGGGTCGGGTGCGGTCCGGGGTTCCCGTCCGGGTTCCGGATCGGGCCGCGTATCCGGAATACCCGTGCCCCACAACGCCGTTGCCCCCTCATGACCTCTCTGCGCCCGCTCGGTGCCTCGGACCTTTCCGTCTTCCCGCTCGCCCTCGGCGGCAACGTCTTCGGCTGGACCGCCGACGAGGCGGCGTCGTTCGCCGTGCTCGACGCGTATACCGCCGCCGGCGGCAACTTCGTGGACACGGCCGACGTGTACTCGCAGTGGGCCCCGGGCAACGAGGGCGGTGAGTCCGAGCGGATCATCGGCCGGTGGCTCGCCGCGCGCGGCAACCGCGAGGACGTCGTCGTCGCCACCAAGGTCGGCGCCCACCTCACGTACAAGGGCCTCGCGCCCACCACGATCAAGGCCGCCGTCGAGGAGTCCCTGCGCCGCCTCGGCACCGACTACATCGACCTCTACTACACGCACTTCGACGACGAGTCCGTCCCCGTCGAGGAGATCGTCACCGCCCTCGACCAGCTGGTGCGGGACGGCAAGGTCCGCGCGGTCGCCGCCTCCAACATCTCCCCGGCGCGGCTCCAGGACTCGCTGGACTTCGCGGACCGCGAGGGCCTGGCCAAGTACGTCGCCCTCCAGCCGCACTACAACCTGGTCTCCCGCGACACGTACGAGGGCGGCCTCCAGGACACCGCCGCCCGCTCGGGCCTGGCCGCCGTCCCGTACTTCTCGCTCGCCGCCGGGTTCCTCACCGGCAAGTACCGCCCGGGCGTGGCGGTCGACAGCGAGCGGGCCGGCAAGGCGGGCCAGTACCTTGAGAGCGACCGGGGCATAAAGGTGCTGGCCGCGCTCGACCGGATCGCGCGCGAGCGCGAGGTCGCGCACGCCACCGTCGCGCTCGCCTGGCTCGCCGCCCAGCCGACCGTCGTCGCCCCGATCGCCTCGGCCCGTACGGTCGAGCAGCTGCCCGCCCTCGTCGCGGTCGCCGACTTGGAGCTCACGGACGCGGAGCTGAGCGAGCTGAAGACCGCGTCGGCGTAAGGCGCAGCAACTGTACGGGGGTCAGCGCAGGTAGGGGTTGTACGGCGCGGACTGCTCGGGGGAGGGAGCGGGGGCGTGGCCTGGGCCGTGCGGTGCCTGTGTGCCGTACGGGGTCTCGTAGCCGTACGGGGCGTAGGACGCCGGGGGGTTGTACGGGGCGCGGGGGCCGTACGGGTGCGGCTGGGGCGGGATCCAGATGCGGCCCGCCGCGCCCGCCGCGTACAGCAGCGCGGGACCGGCGACGGCCTTGCGCTCCCACAGATGGTGCAGCAGCTCCTGCTCGCGGGCCGTGAAGTCCGCTCCCGCCGAGCCCTGGTGGGCGCGGTGGCGCAGGAACGCCAGGGCCGTCGCGAACGCCTCGTACTCCGCGACCGTGCGCGCCGCCCGGCGGCCGCCGTAGGTGCGGTGCGCGAAGTCGCGGGCCATCGAGCGGGCCCGCATCGAGGAGAGCGCCAGCGGTTCGGCGGGGCCGAGCCAGCCCGCCGCCGCGTACGCGGGCAGCTCGGCGGCGACCGTGCGCAGCTCGCGCTGGCGGCTCCATATCGCGAGCCAGGTGAGCAGCCCGAACACGGGGACCATGAACGCCGCGTACACCAGGTAGAAGCCGTACGTCCCGAACGTCGACGAGCCGTTCCACAGCGCGTGCATGCCCATCGCCATCAGCAGACCGAGCACCGGCAGCCCGATCCGGCGCCAGCGGCAGCGGGCCGAGGCGAGGGCCGCGGCGCCGAAGCCTATGCCCGTGCACACCGTGAACAGCGGATGCGCGAACGGCGACATCACGATCCGTACGAAGAAGGTCGCGGCCGTCGTCGAGGCGAGCCCGGCGGTGTGGCTGGCCTGGTCCTCGCCGAAGGCGTTGCCCAGATAGAGGATGTTCTCGGTGAAGGCGAAGCCGGTCGCGGTGAAGCCCGCGAAGACGACGCCGTCGACTATCCCCTTGAAATCCCGTCTTCGGAACAGGAAGAGCAGCAGCACGGCGGCCGCTTTGGCGCTCTCCTCCACGATGGGTGCGATGACGGTCGCGCCCAGGTGGTCGGCGGAGGACGGGTCGGCGGTCGCGGTGGCTATCCACTTGGTCGCGAACGAGTTCGCGATGATCGCCACGAGCGCCGCGGCGCACGCGCCCCAGGCGAAGGCGAACAGCAGATTGCGCCACGGGCCCGGGTCGACCCGGTCGAGCCAGCGGAACGCGGTGCCGAGCAGCGGCACCGGCAGCACGGCGAGGCCGAGCCCCACCAGGAACCCCTCCGTGCCCGTCTGGTCCCGCACGATGGCGAGGATGACCAGGCCGCAGAGGGCGAGCAGGGTGATCAGCGCGCCGGCCCGCAGGGCCTTGGAGCGCCAGAAGTCGCGCCGGGGCCGGTAGCGCCACTTCGCGCGCTCCGGGACGGCGTCGAACCGCGGCTGCGCGCGACAGTCCGGGACCGGCTGGACCGGGCCCGGCGGAGAGCGGTGCGGAAGCGATTCGGACGACACCAGACGACCCTAACGACCCGCACCGACAATCCGCGACGGTGCCTGTGGACAGTGCGGCCCGCGCATGGGGTCGCGGTCAGGCGGAGGGCAGCTCGGCCACGCGCCGGAAGAGCAGGTCGTGGACGACGTGGCCCTTGTCCAGGCCCTGGCCCTCGAAGCGGGTCAGCGGGCGGAACGCGGGGCGGGGCGCGTAGCCGCCGTCTTCCTGGGTGTTCTCGAACGCCGGGTGCGCGCTCAGCACCTCCAGCATCTGCTCGGCGTACGGCTCCCAGTCGGTGGCGCAGTGCAGTACGGCGCCGGGCTTGAGCCGGGGTGCGACGAGGGTGAGGAAGTCGGGCTGGATGATGCGGCGCTTGTGGTGGCGCTTCTTGGGCCAGGGGTCCGGGAAGTAGACGCGCAGCCCGTCCAGGGACTCCGGCTCCAGCATCTCGCGCAGCAGGATGATCGCGTCGCCGTTGCCCACGCGGATGTTGCTGAGGCCGTTGCGCTCCGCGAGCCCGAGGAGGTTGCCCTGGCCGGGGGTGTGCACGTCGACGGCGAGGATTCCGGTGCCGGGGTCCTCGGCGGCCATCTCGGCCGTCGCCTCGCCCATCCCGAACCCGATCTCCAGGACGACGGGCAGCCCGTCGAACATCTCCTTGAGGTCGAGCTTGCGCAGCCCGTCGATGTCGAGCCCCCACAGCGGCCACAGCCGCTCCAGGTACTCGCCCTGGCCGGTGGTCACCCGGCTGCGGCGCGGCTGGAAACTCCGGATCCGGCGCTCGTGGTGCGACCCGGCGGGATCGGCGACGGGACCCCCGGGAAACCGGGGCTCGCCCTTGGGGCGACGGGCGGCGGAGGCGTGGGGCTGCTCAGACACAATGAACCGATTCTACGTGCCCGGGCCCGTGCACCCCAGAGGCCGCAGCTACACCCGCGTCGCCCCCAGTACCCCCAGTGCCCGCCTGGCCACCTCGCGGCCGATGGGGAGCGAGGCCGTCGCGGCGGGGGACGGGGCGTTCAGGACGTGGATCGTGCGGGGGGCCTCGCGGATGAGGAAGTCGTCTACCAGGGTGCCGTCGCGCAGGACCGCCTGGGCGCGGACTCCGGCGGGTGCCGGGTGCAGGTCGGACTCGTTCACCGCGGGCAGCAGCCTCCGCACCGCCTCCGTGAAGGCGTGGCGGGACAGGGAGCGGTGGATCTCGCCCGCCCCGTACCGCCAGTGCCGGGCCGCCATCCGCCAGGCGCCGGGCCAGGTCAGCGTGGTGGCGAGCTCGGCGGGGCGGATCGTGCGCCAGTCGTAGCCCTCGCGGGCCGCCGCCGGCACCGCGTTCGGCCCGACGTGGACCCCGCCGTCCACGCCCCGGGTCAGATGCACCCCGAGGAAGGGGAACGCCGGGTCCGGCACCGGGTAGACGAGACCTTTCACCAGCCCGGGCCGCGCCAGCTCGTAGTACTCGCCCCGGAACGGCACGATCCGCACCCCGGGCTCGTCCCCGGCGAGCCGCGCCACGCTGTCGCAGTGCAGCCCCGCGCAGTTCACCAGCGCCCGCGCCCGCAGTACGGCGCCGGTCGAGGTGCGCACCGCGACGCCCGCGTCGGGGCGGCGGGATATCCGCACCGCCTGCGTCCCGTACATGATCCGCGCGCCGGACAGCTCGGCCAGGCGGGCCGCGACCGCGCCGTAGTCGCACACCCCGGTCGTGCCGACGTGGATCGCGGCGAGGCCCCGGACCTCCGGTTCGTACTCGGCTATCTGCGCGGGGCCGAGCTCGCGCACCGGGATGTCGTTGGCCCGGCCGCGCTGGGCGAGCGCGTGCAGTCTCGGGAGCTCGGCGCGCTCGGTCGCCACGATGAGTTTTCCGGTCACCTCGTGCGTGATGCCCTGCTCGGCGCAGAAACGGACCATCTCGGCCGCGCCCCGCACCGCGTACCGCGCCTTGAGGGAGCCGGGGCGGTAGTAGATCCCGCTGTGGATCACCCCGCTGTTGCGGCCGGTCTGGTGGCGGGCCGGGCCGTCCTCCTTCTCCAGGACCGTCACCCGCGTCCCGGGCGAGGCCTGCGTCAGGGCGTACGCCGTCGACAGGCCGACGATCCCGCCGCCGATCACCAGTACGTCACAGTCGTACCCGCTCACCCCAGCACCTCCCACCCGGCCGCATCTCCACAGGACACCGGGTCCGACGGCGGCCGCGCCGCCCGCCGGAACCCCTGGCAATTCACATACTGCACTGGCCCACTGACAACGCCCGTAAACCCGTGACGCAAGTGATCTACGCCGGGGCCACCAGGAGCGGCCTCGCGCGTTCGCGCAGCTCGACGACGCGGGGCTCGTCCCCGTACGGCTCCAGGCGGTGCAGCAGATCCCGTACGTACTCGGTGGTCCGGGCCGACGAGATGCGCCCGGCGACCTCCACCGCGCGCGTGCCCGCCGCGCACGCCGCGTCCAGATTGCCGGACTCCAGCTCGGCCACCGCGCTCACCACGAGCCGCAGGCCGTGGGAGCGCACGAACTCCTCGGTGGGCCTGGACAGCGCCTGCTCGGTGAAGCGGCGCACCTGGCGCGGGGCCTTCAGATCGCGGTAGCACTCGGCCGCGTCCGCAGCGAAGCGGTCGTAGGAGTAGAAGCCCAGCCAGGACGGGTCCGCGTCGCCGTCGCGGGAGCGCTCCAGCCAGGACTCGGCCGCCTTCAGGGCGGCGCCGGCCGCGAGTGCGTCGCCCGCCTTCGCGTGCGCGCGTGCCTCCACGAGCCGGAAGAAGCTCATGGTGCGGGCGGTCGCCAGGCCCCGGTTGCGCTCGACGGCGGCCTGCGCGAGGTCGACGCCCTCGTCGGCGAAGCCGCGGTAGGTGGCCTGGAGCGACATGGAGGCGAGTACGTAGCCGCCGAGCGGCACGTCGGCCGCGGCGCGCGCGAGGCGCAGCGCCTGGATGTAGTAGCGCTGGGCGGCCTCCTGCTGACCGGTGTCGAAGGCCATCCACCCGGCCAGCCTGGTCAGTTCGGCGCTCGCCCCGAACAGTCCCCGGCCGACCTCGTCGGAGTACGAGCCCAGCAGCAGCGGCGCCGCGTCCACCCGTAAGCACTCGGGAACCATCGACGAACGCCAGTCCCCGCCCCCGTACTTGGAGTCCCAGCGGCGCGCGTCCTCCGCCGCCTCGCGCAGTTTGGCCACATCGCTGTGGCCGACCTTCAGCGGTGTCCCGGCCGCCCCGTCGTGCTCACGCGCCACCGACGAGTCGGCGGGGGTTATGAGCCAGCGGGACGCGGGTGTCGCGTACGCGGTGACCGCGAAGGATCCGGCCAGCGACTGCCAGATACCGCCACCGCCCGCCCGCCGCCCGGCCAGATCCAGCCGGTAGAGCTCGGTCGCCGAGCGCACCGCCTCGCCCACGTCGCGCGGGAAGGCCAGACCGACCTCGGGCGCCGGGTCGGCGTCGGCGAGCCCGATCTCGTGCAGCGGCACCGGGCGGCCGAGCTTGGCGCCGATGGCCGCCGCGATCAAGTGGGGCGCGGCCCCTTGCGGGACCATGCCCTTGGACACCCACCTGGCCACCGACGTCTTGTCGTAACGAAGCGTCAGGCCGCGCTGTGCGCCGAGGTCGTTGACCCTTCGTGCCAGTCCGGCGTTGCTTATTCCCGCGAGGGCGAGAACGGTGCCGAGCTTCTCGTTCGGCCCGCGTTGCTCCCTGGACATGCGCCACCCCTCGACACAGACGGCGTCCCCCGGGGCCGCGCCCCGAGGTCCCGTCCGGCCGCACAATCATGTGGCCGAGCCCCCAGGAATATGCCGCCCGCGGAGAACAGCAGTACACCCAGCGTAGTTCGCCGCATCCCAAGCGTTAAGAGGCGGTGTTCCGGATGGCGAGATTGTTTACCGACCGGACGACTTGGGACGCCTCCTGTGTGCTCCGGGTGTGTGGCCGTGCGCGGTGCGTGCGCTCTGGCCGCTTACGCGTGGGGAGCGCTTCCATGTGAGGTGCGTGGGTCGGCCCGCTGCACTGGATCCAGTGGGCTGGGGGACACCGCCGCCTCAATCCCCGCGGGCGGCGGACCGGTCCGGGAGGCGGACAGCGCCTCCCGGACTGTGCTTGTTCCGCCTCCGCTTTCCTCTCGGTTTCATGCCCCCTCCAGGGCGTGCGCCACGCGCGCGTGGGCCGAAGTTGGCCGAAAACCGATGGTCCGTTACCGACCGGGAAGACCGTTTCTTCTCGTGCCGGGGGCGCACTCGGGGCCGTCAATCGGCCATCCCAGGGGGCGCGTTCACTTTTTGCTCGCGCTACCCCGAGGTCCCTCCCGCGCGCCATTGTCATGGCAGCATGGTCCCGAGCGACCTCGGAACCACACGCAAGTGCGCGGAAGTACGGCTCCCGCTGGGTTCTGCGGCGCGTGCGACGAGTTGTCCACAGGCTGTGGAGGCGGCGATGCGGTGGCTGGTGGGCTGGAGCAGTGTCGCCGCGAGTTTCGGTGGAGCGGGGACGGCCGGTGCCGTGGGTGCGCCCGAGGAGGGGCGCACCGTGCACCCCGTCGGCTCCCAGCTGCTGTGGGGCGACCCCGACCCGCTCTGGGCGGTCGGCGACTGGCGGCCCGACGAGATCCGGGTGGTCAGCGTGGGGGCGGACACCCGGCTCGCGATCCTGGGCTGCTGCGCCGCCAGTGACGAGGAGCTGCGGGTCGGCCTTTTCGCGGCACGCGGGGGCGCACTGCGGCACCTTTCGGCGTGGCCCGGCAGCTATACGGCGGTTGCGCAGGTCGGCCGCCGGGTCACTGTCGTCGGCGACCTGGCCGGCGCACGCCCCGTGTTCTACACGCCCTGGGCGACCGGCACCGCCTACGCCACGGCCGCCCTGCCGCTCGCCGACCTCATCGAAGCCCAGCTGGACATCGGCCACTTGGCGGCCCTGCTGGCCTGCCCGGACGTACCGGAGGCGCTCGGCGACTCGACCCCGTACGCGGGGGTGCGGCGCATTCCGCCCGGCCACGCGCTGGTGCTGCGGGAGGGCTCGCGGGAGATCACCGGCTACGAGCCGGTCGCCTCGCTCGCCGTGGCCGCGGCCCAGGTCGACGAGGAGAGCGCGGTCAACGGCGTACGGGAGGCCCTGGTCGGGGCCGTACGCGCGAGACTCACCGCGCCGCGCCACGCCCCCGAGACGCTGCCGCCGGACCCCGGGCCCGTCCCCGGCATGGGCCCCGCCGAGCGGCGTGCCGCGCGCGGGGGTCCGGCGCCCGGCATCGGCGCGGACCTCTCCGGCGGCCCGGCCTCGGCCACCCTCGCCCTGCTCGCCGCCGGGCTGCCCGGCGTGCCCGGCACGGTGCTGGGCCACGGCACGGGCGCGGGTGAACGCCTGCTCGCGGTGACCTTCAACGACCTTGCCGTGCCCGGCCGTCGGGCCGAGGCCGAGCTGGAGCGGGCCGGGGCGATCGCGGCCAATCCCCGGCTGCACCATGTGGTGGTCGCGGGCGGCGAGGAGACCCTGCCGTACGCGGAGCTGGCGGGTCCGCTCACCGACGAGCCGGGGCCGTCGCTGGTCACCGCCGAACGCCACCGCCGCAGGCTGGCGGCGGGCAGCGCGGACCACTTCACGGGCAGCGGGGCGCGCCAGGTCCTGGACGCGCATCCGGCGCGCCTGGCCGATCTGTTGATGGACCGTCAGCGCCGCCATCTGCTCCGCCCGGCGGCGGCGCTCGCCAAGGCGGGCGGCCCGTCGGCCCACTCGCTCTTCGTCCCGTTGACCGTCTACCGGGCCGCGCGCAAGCTGGCCCGTACGCCGTACCGGACGGGCATCGAGTCGGCGGCCGAGCGGCTGCGGCGCGACGCGGACCTCCAAGTGGCGGACGCGGAAAGCCCGTTGGACGCCTCCCTTGCCTCCCTCGCGTGGACGCGTCCGGGTCCGGCGGCGCGGTGGCTCACCGGTGAGGCGCTCGCAGAAGTATCGATCCGGCTGATGGCGTCGGCGACCCGTCCGGCCACGGTCCTGCGCCCCGGCGAGGCCCGGGCCCGCGCGGCCCTCGCCCGCTACGCGGCCGACCACCGCGTGCTGGAGCAGGCCGCCGAGATCCGCAGCCAGCGCCTGCACGCCCCGTTCCTGGACAACCAGGTCGTACGGGCCTGCCGCGCCCTTCCCGAGGCCCTGCGGGTCCAGCCGGGCGCGCGGGCGGCGATCCTGCGGTCGGTGCTGGCGGGCTCGGGCGTACGGGAGTTGCCGCCCGGGTGGGGTGCCACGTCCCACGCGTCGTCCACGGCGGCGGCCCGCACGGGCCTGCGGCTCGCTCTGGACCCCCTGATCGCGCTCTTCGAAGCCCCGCTGCTGGCGGACGCGGGTCTGATCGAGGCCCGCACTGTCCGCACGGCGCTGCACGCGGCGGCCACGGGCACCCCCGTCCCCCTGGACGGCCTGGCCGACCTGATCTCCACCGAACTCTGGCTCCGCCGCCTGCTGTCCCGCCGGGGTACGTGCTGGACGGGCACGGCTGCGCCGAAGCAGCGGGCGGTGGCGAGCGGGGTGGGCCCGGGTCGGCCGACGCTACGGGCGTGAGCCGCCTGCGGCGGGCGGATTCCCCACCCCGCCCCTTCCCGAAAGCCTCCGGCGGTGGGGGCTGGTCGCGCAGTTCCCCGCGCCCCTAAAGGAGGGCCCGAAGGGCCCATCTAAGGGGCGCGGGGAACTGCGCGAGCAACCACGCACGATCCGCAGACGAAGCGCCCGGCCGCCCGCCCAGGGCTTTCGGGAAGGGGCGGGGTGGGGAGAACTCACGCGACAATGACCCCGTGCCGCACACCTACAACATCCTCGGCCCCGCCGAAGCCCACGACAACGGCACAGCCATCCCCCTCGGCGGCCAACGCCTCCGCGCCCTGCTCACCGCCCTCGCCGCCAGGGCCGACCAGCCCACCCCCGTCCCCCAGACCGCACTCATCGACGACATCTGGTCCGACGACCCGCCCCAAGACGCCCCCGCCGCCCTCCAGGCCCTCGTAGGCCGACTGCGGCGAACGATCGGGCACGGCACCATCGAATCCACCCCCGGCGGCTACCGCCTCGTCGTGGACAGCCCCCACGACGTGGACCTGTTCGCGTTCGAGCACCTGGCCCGCACCGGCGCGAGCCAGCTCGCCGACGGCGACCCCGACACCGCCGCCCGCACCCTGCGCACCGCCCTCGACCTGTGGCGCGGCCCCGCCCTCGCCGACCTCCCCGACCGCACCGGTGCCGTACGCGCCGAGGCCCGCCACTTCGCCGCCCTCCGCGACCGCGTCGAAGCGGATCTGCGAAGAGGCGCCACCACGCGGCTGCCCGCCGAGCTCACCGCCCTGCTCGCGGCGCACCCGTACGACGAACCCCTCCACGCCCAGCTCATCCGCGCCCTGCGCGCCGAGGGCCGTACCGCCGACGCCCTCCTCGCGTACGAGAGCGCCCGCCGCACCCTCGCCGACGCCCTCGGCGCCGACCCGGGCCCGGAACTCACCAAGCTGCACCAGGAGTTGCTGAACCCACCGGAGGCCGCGCCCGTCGGCAACCTCCGCCCCCGCCTCACCTCCTTCGTCGGCCGCGAGCCCGAACTCACCGCCATCCGCGAGGACGTGAGGGAGCACCGGCTCGTCACCCTCACCGGACCCGGCGGCTCCGGCAAGACCCGGCTCGCCGAGGAGTCCGCCGCCCACACCCCCGCCTGGCTCGCCGAACTCGCCCCGCTGGAGCACCCCGACGCCGTCCCCGGCGCCGTCGTCTCCGCGCTCGGGCTGCGCGAGACCACGCTGCTGGGACGCGAGGGACAGCCGCACGCCGACGACCCGGTCGCGCGCCTCGTCGACCACCTGTCCGCCGCCCCCGCCACCCTGATCGTGCTCGACAACTGCGAGCACGTCATCGGCGCCGCCGCCCGCCTCGCGGAGACGCTGCTGACGCGCTGCCCGGGCCTGCGGATCCTCGCCACCAGCCGCGAACCCCTCGGTGTGCCCGGCGAACGCGTCCGCCCGGTCGAGCCGCTGCCGCCCGACCCCGCGCACCGCCTCTTCGCCGAGCGCGCCCGTACCGTACGACCGGACTTCGATCCGCACGACGACCCCGAGGCCATCGCCGAGATCTGCCGACGGCTCGACGGTCTGCCGCTGGCGATCGAACTGGCCGCCGCCCGGCTGCGGTTGCTGACTCCGCGCCAGATCGCGGACCGCCTCGACGACCGGTTCCGGCTGCTGACCAGTGGCAGCAGGACCGTACTGCCGAGGCAGCAGACGCTGCGCGCGGTCGTCGACTGGTCGTGGGACCTGCTCGACGAGCGCGAGCGCGCGGTGCTGTGCCGCGCCTCCGTCTTCGCGGGCGGCTGGGACCTGTCCGCGGCCCAAGCCGTCTGCGGATCGACAAGCGACTGCACCGACGACCTCGCCGCCCTCGTCGACAAGTCCCTGGTCGTGGCATCGCCGGACCCCGACGCGGGCGGTATGCGCTACCGGATGCTGGAGACCATCCACGAGTACGCCGCCGAGCGCGCGGCCCAGGTGCCGGACACGCTGGCCGAGGCCGCCCGCGCCCACACCGCGTACTACCGCGACCTCGTCCTCACCGCCGACCCGCTGCTTCGCTCGCACGGGCAGCTGCCCTGGATCCGGCGCCTGGAGAGCGAGCTCGACAACATCCGGGCCGTGCTCCACCGGGTCACCGTCACCGCCCCCGACCCGGTCGGCGGCGCCGAACTCGCCCTCGCCATGGGCTGGTTCTGGTGGCTGCGCAACTACCGCACCGAGGGCACCGCCTGGGCGGAACGCGTCCTCGCGCTCGACGCGAAGGCGCCGGGCGCGAAGGCGCCGGACGACCCCGACGAGCCCGGCTACTGGCCGCGCATGCGGCTCTCGCTGCTGCGGACCTTCCTGCTCGGCGAGTCCACCCCCGCCGACGCCCTGCGTACGCCGGCGGGCCTGGCGGAGATGGCCCGTCTGAAGGCCGTCTTCGGACAGGGCGGGCCGCAGGCGGCGACCTTCCCCGGCCTGCTCTGGCCGTTCGCCGCGTTCCTCTTCGACACCCCCGCCGAGGTGCGCGCCTGCGTCGACGCGGTGGTCGCCAACTGCCGTGCGTACGGCGGCGAATGGGAGATCGGCGTCAGCCTCATGTTCCGTACGCACATGGTCATCGACATGCCCGGCGGCGTCTGGGACGTGGACGGCGACCTCGCCGAGCTGCGCGAGATCGGCCGCCGCGTCGGCGACCGCTGGATGCGCGCGCAGGTGGCCAGCGCCGTCGGCGAGGCGGCGATGATGCGCGGCCGTCCGGCGGACGCCCGACCCGCGTACGAGGAGGCGCTCGGCCTGGCCCGCGAGGTCGGCGCTTACGCCGAGTCCCCCTTCCTGCTGGCCCGCATCGCCGAACTCACCTATCGCTCGGGTGACTTGGACGGAGCCGAGGTGATTCTCGACGAGGCGGCGGCGGACGCCGTCCGCTACAGCGTCTTCGAGACCGCCTCCTATGTGCACTATCTGCGCGCCTGCATGGCCCTGGACCGGGGCGACGTGGCGGGCGCGCGGGCCGAGTACGACCGTGCCGTCGCCGAGTGCGCCCGCACCATCCCGCCGCCGCACTTCGCCGCGATCCTGGACGGCCTGGGCGCCCGGGTCGCGGGCGCCGAGTCGGGTCCCGCCGCCGGAGTACGGGGGCTCGCGGCCGCCCTGCGCGCCGCCGTGGCGAGCGACTGCGCCGAGATCCTGCTCGCGCACTGCGCGGAGGGCGCCGTCCGCCTCCTGCCAGACCTCGGCGAACTCCGCCTGGCCGCCCGCGTCCTGGCCGCCTCCACCACCTGGCGCGCCGGAATCCCCCTCTGGGTCCCGGACCGCACCGCCCTCGACGCCCTGCGCGCCCGGCTGAGCGAGGAGCTGGGACCGAAGGTGTACGAGGAGGAGAGCGCCGCCGGGGCCGCCCTCTCCACGACGGAGGTCGTGGCGCTGCTGGAAGCGGCGGCCAGCGATTCATAGCTCGGCGCTCAGCGGCAGTTGATGACCGACTTCGCCCAGTCCGCGAGCGCCACCGAGCCGAACGGCGTGTGCGGCTCGACCTCCAGGCGCAGCGTCTTGTGGCCCGAGAGGTCGGCGTGCACCGGCACCGCCGGGTCGCCGCCGTGCATCACCGGCGAGCGCCACAGCAGCGTCTGGTCCCCGTACACCGAGAACCGCACCGCGCCCAGGCCCATCGTCAGATCGTCCACCCCCGCGAACGCGTCGTAGGCCGAGCACTGCCGGTTGAGGTCGATCGTCACCGACGACCTCGCGTGCACGGTCACACCATGGCTGTACGGCTGGTCGTCGATCGACAGGCCCCAGCGCTGCCAGAGCCAGCTGGACTCGCCGAGCCGCACCTCGGGCTTGGTGTGGTCGCCGAACACGCCGTACTGGAGCCGGTTGACCTGGTAGACCGTCTGCACCGGGGGTGGCGGCGGGGGAGGAGGCGTCGGCTTGGGCGGCGTGGGCTTCGGTGCCGGGGCGGGCGGCTTCGGCTTGGGCTTCGGGGGGACGGGCTTGGGCGTCGGCCGGGGGGACGGCTTCTTCGGCGGCACCGGTGGGGGCGGCACGGGCGCGGGCGGCGCCGGGGGCTCCGGTGTGGGGGAGGGCGGCGGCTTCTGCGGCACGACCGGGACCACGGCCGGGGGCTTGGCCTCGGGCTTCGGGGGCTGCTTGGTGTCGTTGCCGCTGAGCGCGAAGACCACACCCGCGGCCACCGCGACGGCGACCGCCGCCGCGATGCCCGCCTTCGCCGGGGCGCCGAGCCCCTCCGAGGCGACGGCACCCCCGGCCGCGCTGCCCGACGAACTCCCGCCGCCCGCGGCCGCGGCGGCACCCGCGCCCGCCGCACCGGCGGCACCGCCCGCCACGATCCCGGCGGCCTTGAGCGAGTACCCGGCGGCGAACCAGCCGACCACCGCGACCGGCAGCAGCGCGGGGATCCCGGCGTTGACGTCCTTGAGCTCGACGACCGCGAGCCGGCACTTGGCGCACTCCTCCAGGTGCTTGCTCAGGCCCCGCTCGGCCCGCATCCGCAGGCCGCCGCGCGCGTACGCCCCGAGCCGGTCCGCGTAACGGGCGCAGTCGCCGCCCTCGGTGAGCGCGGTGGAGACATGCGCCTGGAGGTACGCCTGCTTCAGGCCCTCCCGGGCCCGGGAGGCGAGCACGGCCGTGGCGTTGGCGCTCAGCCCGAACAGCGGGGCGATCTCGCTGGGCGACTCCTCCTCGACCGTGGTGTGCCAGAGCACCGCCTGCCACCGCTCCGGCAGCGAGCGGAACGCCTGGAGGGCGAGCGACTGCTCCGCCTCGTGCATCGCCCGTACGTCCGCGCCCAGGTCGACGGTGTCGCCGTCCCGGCCGTCCGAGGTACGGGCGGCCTGGTCGGCGAAGAGGGCGAAGTCCTCGACCAGTTGCTCGCGCTTGGCGGTCTTGGTCCAGGACGCGGCGACGCGGCGCACGGTCGTCATCAGGTACGCCCGCACGGCCTGCTCGGGCCCCGCCCCGCCGCGCACCGCCTGGAGCGTGCGCGCGAACACCTCGGCCGTCAGGTCGTCGGCGGTGTGCGCGTCCCGGCAGCAGGTGCGCGCGTAGCGGCGCACCGCGTCCGAGTGCCGCCGGAACAGCTCCTCGTACGCGCTGTCGTCGCCCGCCCGCATCCGCTGGATCAGCTCGGCGTCGGCGGTGGCGAGCTCGGGCGCGGTCGGCTTGGTGGTGCCGGTGCCGGTGCCGCGCTCGCGCTGCTGCGGAACGCTGGCTTCCGCGCCGGACCCGGACGCGCCAGGCCCGGATGCCGGGGCGTCGGACTCGTGGCCGGAGCCCCACGGGCCGGGCAGCACGGTCCCGCCGGGCTCGCCGTCGCCGTCCGGGCGCCCGCCGGGGCCGCCTTGGCTCGGCACGTGCCGGGCGGGCAGCCCGCCCGGCTCCGTCCCGCTGCCGCCTCCGAGCGACTCGTCCCGCCCGTCAACGTTCATTTGCGGAAGCCCCCGTAAGCGCGCTCAGACCCGACCACCGGGCAAGCGTCCCACAGAGTCCACGGCCCGACGGAGCCCCCGGAGCGTCAACCACTCATCCGGGGAGACTTCCCGCACCGCGGTACTACCGCCTCCCCGTACGGGGAAGGATCGACGAACGCGAGCACGGAAGGCCGGAGTCCGATCGCCCCGAACCGATGGCGCCGGAGCCCGCTCGCCCCGAACCGGCGGCGGACCGCCGAAGCCGTCGGCCGGCGGTCAGCGCCTCACGCCGGCCGCGACCGCAGCCCCTCAAGGAGGATGTCGAGCAGCCGGGCGGACGCCGCCGCCTGCTGGTGCGCGTCCGGCAGCGAGGGCGCCGCCGTCGCTATCACCAGCAGGACGTCGGCCACCGTCACGTCACGTCGCAGCTCGCCCGCCTCGCGCGCGCGGTCCACCAGCTGGCCCACGACCGCGAGCAGTTCGGCCGCCCCCGCGTCGTCGAGCTCCTCGGCGGACGTCGTGCGCGGCTCGACGACCCGCAGGTCGGGCGTGCCCGGCAGACCCGCCTGGCGCTGCTGCGGCACCCGCGCCTCGGCGGGCAGCGACGCCATCGCCTCCAGCGGCTCGACCGGCTCCAGCGTCGGCGCCCCGCCGACCACCGTCGACTCGTCGACGTCCACGCCGACCCGCAGCACCTGCGGCGGCAGCAGCCGGCCCGCGCCCGAGGCGACGGAGGTCCGCAGGAAGCGGGAGAGGGCCGACCACGGCTCCTCCTCCTGGCCGAGGGCGGTGCGCGCCTGGTCGGTCAGGCGCGCGGTCTCCTCCTCGGCTATCCGCCGGACCAGCACGTCCTTGCTCGGGAACCGCCGGTACACGGTGCCGACGCCGACGCGGGCGCGGCGCGCCACGTCCTCCATCGGTGCCCCGTACCCCAGTTCACCGAAGACCTCGCGCGCGGCGCGGAGCACATGCTCCAGATTCCGCTGTGCGTCCACGCGCAGCGGTGCGGAGCGGGAAGCGCTCCCACCACCGCCCGTACGTCCCATGCCGTCCGCCGACGCTACGACGGCAGCCTGCCAATGAGAGTCCTGAATATGCATAACCGTTCCCCCGGTAATGACGTCTCCCCCCGGAGACTCCCCGCCCTGACAGTCGGGTGGCCGGACCCGACACCCCGACGAGGTACGAACATAGTTGAGCCGGAGTCAATTCAGAAGAGGGTTGTTCCGCACGGTGTGCACCCCGATCGGAGCAAGGACCGGAACCTTCCCGATTCGGACCGGTGCGATGAGCCAGCTACCCCGCTCTGACCTGCATGTTTGTCCCAACCTTCGGGAAAACGCGGCACTGCTTCCGGCCACATCCTCCAGTCACACAATTTGCCGGGCCTGTGGACAAACCCTGGAACGGGATGCCTCATGGGATGGTGAAGGCTGCGATCAATCGGGGGACGAGCCCCGAACCACCGCCCGGCACGCACATTCTCGTGGTCGGCGGCGGCTACGTCGGGATGTACACGGCGCTGCGCCTCCAGCGGAAGCTGAAGGCCCGGCTGCGGGACGACGCCGTCCGGATCACGGTGATCACCCCGGATCCGTATATGACGTACCAGCCGTTCCTGCCGGAGGCGGCGGCCGGATCCATCTCGCCGCGCCATGTGGTGGTGCCGCTGCGCCGTGTCCTGGACCGGTGCCATGTCGTCATCGGCGAGGTGCAGAAGATCGACCACGCCGGGCGGACCGCGACCGTAACCACCCTCGCGACCGAGGAGGAGGGCACCGGAGCGGTCGAGATCGCGTACGACGAACTCGTCCTGGCGCCCGGCTCGATCTCGCGCACGCTGCCCGTCCCGGGCCTCGCCGACTACGCCATCGGCTTCAAGACGGTCGAGGAGGCCATCGGCCTGCGCAACCACGTCATCGAGCAGATGGACATCGCCTCCTCCACGCGTGACGTGGCGATCCGCGACGCGGCCCTCACCTTCGTGTTCGTCGGCGGCGGCTACGCGGGCGTGGAGGCGCTCGGCGAGCTGGAGGACATGGCCCGCTACACCGCGCGGTACTACCACAACATCAAGCCCGAGGACCTGAAGTGGATCCTCGTGGAGGCAAGCAACCGCATCCTGCCCGAGGTCGGCGAGGAGATGGGCCAGTACGCCATCCGCGAGCTGCGCGGCCGCAACATCGACGTACGCCTGGAGACCCGCCTCGACTCCTGCGAGAACCGGGTCGCGGTGCTCAGCGACGGCTCCCGCTTCCCCACCCGTACGGTCGTGTGGACGGCCGGGGTCAAGCCGGCGCCCGTCCTCGCCCGCACCGATCTGCCGCTGACCGAACGCGGCCGCCTCAAGTGCACCGCAGAGCTGCGGATCGAGGGCGTCGAGCACGCCTGGGCGGCCGGGGACGCGGCCGCCGTCCCGGACATCACGTCTGGGGGCACCTCCCAGGCTTTCGGCTCTGGGGGAGAGAAGGGCAAGGAGTGCGCACCCAACGCGCAGCACGCGGTGCGCCAGGCCAAGACGCTCGCCGAGAACATCGCCGCCTCCGTCAACGGCGGGCCGCTCAAGGAGTACGAGCACAAGTACGTCGGCTCGGTCGCCTCCCTCGGCCTCCACAAGGGCGTGGCCCATGTCTACGGCCGCAAACTCAAGGGCTACCCGGCCTGGTTCATGCACCGCGCCTACCACCTCAGCCGCGTGCCGACCTTCAACCGCAAGGCGCGCGTGCTCGCCGAATGGACGCTCGCCGGCCTGTTCAAGCGGGAGATCGTCTCGCTGGGCTCGCTGGAGCACCCGCGCGCGGAATTCGAGAGCGCGGCGGGCGGGCGGCCCGTCGGACCCGGCCACGGATCCGGCCCCAAGCCGTCCGGTCCCCAGGGGAACTGACGGTTGTCAGTGCGGTCCGTCACACTGGACGTGTGACCATAGGTGGGCCCACATCTGCACAGAGTGACCCAGCAGCCAGCGACACACGAGGCCAAGAGATCCGTGAACTTCACGCGTTGGAGCGCCCGGCTCCCCGGTACGCAGCGCCGCGCCGCCGCACGGACCGACCGGGGCTCCGTGCCCGCCGCGCGCGGTGAGTACGGCCCGGAGGCCGAGACCTGGCCCGACGGCGACGGCACGGACGGCCCCGAGGCGCCCGCCCTGGAGGAGCTGTCGGTCCGCCGCCTCCTCGGCGAGCTCCCGGCCCTCGTGGCGCTGGTGTACGGCCCGGAGCACCGCGTGGCGTACGTCAACGACGCGTACGCGACGGTCTTCGGCCCCCGCACCGCCGGCGCCCCCGCCGCCAAGGCGCTGCCCGAGCTGGAGGAGCTGGGCCTGCTGCCGCTGATGGACCAGGTGCTGCGCAGCGGCAAGCCCCGTACGGTCAAGTCCCGCAAGGCCCAGGGCGGCGGCTCGTACACGGTCACCTGCACGCCTGTGGACATCCCCGCGCGCGGGGAGGGCGGCGGAGGCGTCCTCGTCCACGCGGCCGACGTCACCGACCACGCCGAGGCCGCCGAGCGGCTGCGCGCCAGCGAGCGCCGCCACCGCGAGACCGCCGTGACGCTCCAGCGCTCCCTGCTCCCGCAGGAGCTGGAGCAGCCCGACGACCTGCGCGTCGCCGCCACCTACCAGCCGGGCGGCACGGACGCGGCGGTCGGCGGCGACTGGTACGACGTGATCACGCTCGGCGCCGGGCGCACGGCGCTGGTCATCGGGGACGTGATGGGGCGCGGGGTGCGGGCGGCCGCCGTGATGGGCCAGCTGCGCACTGCGGTGCGGGCGTACGCACGCCTGGACCTGCCGCCGCACGAGGTGCTCCAGCTCCTGGACGGCCTGGCCGCCGAGATCGACGCCAGCCAGATCGCCACCTGCGTCTACGCGGTGCACGACCCCAACGAGGGCCGTCTGGTGTACGCGTCCGCCGGCCACCTGCCCGTTCTCGTACGCCACGAGGACGGCAGCGTGCACCGGGCGGAGGACCCGAACGGCCCGCCGCTGGGCACCGGCGGCTGGCTGCACACCTCCGGCACCATCGCCCTGCCGCCCGGCGCGACCGCCGTCCTCTATACGGACGGTCTCGTCGAGCGCAGGGGCGAGGACATCGACGAGGGCGTCGCCGCCCTGGAGCGCGCGCTGTCCGGCGCGGTCGGCACCCCGCAGGTCGTCTGCGACCGCCTGATCCGCTCGCTGGGGGTGACCGCCGAGCACGACGACGACGTGGCGGTCCTGGTCCTCCAGCACCCGGCCCGTACGGGACCGAACGCGGAGCTCTTCCACAACGCGGCGCTCGACCTGCTCGGCGGCGTCGAAGCCGCGCCACGCGCGCGTGCCTTCGCGTCCGGGGTCCTCGCCTCCTGGCGCTTCCCGGTCGAGCTGCGCGACCTGGGCGTCCTGGCAGCGAGCGAGCTGGTGGCCAACTCGCTCCAGCACGGCACCCCGCCGATGCGGCTCCGGCTGCGCCGCACCGACCGCCGACTGATCATCGAGGTGACGGACGGCGACGACCATCTGCCGCGCCGCCGCCGCGCCGACCCCGGGGACGAGTCAGGACGAGGCATCTCGATCGTCGCGACGATCGCCTCGTCCTGGGGTTCGCGCCGCACACCGGGCGGCGGCAAAGCGGTGTGGTGCGAGTTCGCACTGCCTACGTAGACGCTGACAGCGACTACGTAGACGGCGCCTGCCGCTTTTCGGCCTAGGCCGGGACTTCGGCGGGCTCGGCCTTGTGGACCGCGACCACCCGCGACTTCGCCGCGAGCATCGGGTGGTCCTGCGCGAGGGTGAGCCGCTTGCCGAGCCGCAGCGCGAGGACGGTGATCCCGAGCGAGAACAGAATGAACGTCACGATGTACGGGCCGTGCAGCGTGGCACCCATGGGCCCGCCCACGAACGGCCCGAGCGCCAGCGCCATCTGCTTGACCAGCGCGAACGCCGAGTTGTACTGGCCGATCATCGACTCCGGCGCCAGGTCCGCGACCAGCGGCGCCACGGTCGGCGACAGCATCGCCTCACCGAGCCCGAAGAGCGCGTACGTGGAGATGAACGCGGCGGTCGCCATCGTCTGGCTGCCGTGCCCGAGCCCCGCGTACCCGGCGAAGACCCAGGCCACGGTCCAGATCAGGCCGACGGCGGCGATGACGCGGCTGCGGCGGCGGCGCTCGACGAACTTCAGCACCAGGAACTGGGCGACGACGATGGCCCCGGTGTTGGCGGCCAGCGCGATCCCCAGCGTCGCGGGGTCGATCCCGGCGGCCTCGGTGCCGTACGCCGCCAGGCCCGACTCGAACTGCCCGTAGCAGGCGAAGAAGAGCACGAAGCCGAGGACGCACAGGCGCACCATCGCGCCGTGCCCGAGCACCGCGCGGAAGCCCCCGCCCTGCTCGCCCTTGGGCCGCGCGTCCCCGATGGCCGCGTTGTGCGGCAGCTTCACGGACAGCGCGATCCCGGCGAGGACCAGGAACATCACGGACTCGATGGCGAAGAGCAGCGTGAAGGAGGACGGACGGCTCTCGTCGACGATCTGACCGCCGACGAGCCCGCCGATGCCGAGCCCGAGGTTCGCCAGGAAGAACTGCATGGCGAAGGCACGCGTACGGGACTCCGGACCCGAGCACCACACGATCATGGTGGCGAGCGCGGGCTGCATGACCGCGGTGCCCGCGCCGAGCAGCGCGGCGGACGCGAGGACCGCGACCAGGTTCGAGGCGATGCCGAGGAAGAGCGCGCCCACGGCGGCCGTCACGGCGGCGCCGACCAGGACGGGCAGCGGCCCGCGCCGGTCGATGACCCGGCCGGTGAAGAGCAGCGCGACGAGCGCGGCCAGGGCGAAGACGCCGAGGACGATCCCGGCCCAGAAGGAGCCGAGCCCTCGCACCGTCGCCACATAGATGTACAGATACGGAACGGTGAACCCGAGCCCGAACGCACTCAGCGCGTTCCCCGCCTGGATCTTGCGCATCGCGGCGCCCATCACCTTGGTCACACTCACCACCTTGAGGTCCAGAAGCAGAGGCCCTGAAGCAGAAGCCTTGAAGCGGAGGTCTTGAACCTGAAGCTCTCAGGCCCGAAGACTTCAACACTAAAGTTAGGACCTCAACAATACACACTCAAGGACTTAGACGCCAACGCGTACCGTGCGATACTCGCGGCATGGCTGAGACCACCGAGCCCGGCGGGCCCACCGGCCCCGAGGAGCCGACCCTCGACGAGCAGATCGCCGCGTACCAGCGCGAGTTCCGCGACCTCGACCCCCAGGTGGAGAAGGTCGTCTCGGCCCTGGGCCGGCTGAACCGCCGCATGAACGTGGCGTACGGACGCCAGGTCGCGGCCCTCGGCATCAGCAACGCCGAGTGGGAGGTCCTGAAGACCCTCGTGCTCGCGGGCAAGCCGTACCGGCTCGGCCCCGGCGAACTGGCCAAGCGCCTCGGCCTCACCCCCGCCGCCATGACCCACCGCATCGACCGCATGGCGGGCGAGGGCCTGGTCACGCGCGACCGCGACGAGAACAACCGGGTGCGGGTCATCGTCGAGCTGACCGACGAGGGGCGTACGAAGTGGCTGGAGGCCATGGAGATGGCCACCGACTTCGAGGAGGACCTGCTCCAGGACCTCACCTCCGAGGAGCGCGGCCTCCTGGGCGAGATGCTGATCCGCCTGCTGCGCCGGGTGGAGCACGCCCAGCCGGACGCCGGCGGGCGCCTGACGGACCTGGACTGACCGACCCCGACTGACCTGGGGAGGTCCGGAGGTTGGGGGGTCCGGGGCCCGTCCGTAAACCGGTTGACGGGGGTTGACATCCCCCTCCCGGATCCGTAAAGTTCTTCGAGTTGTCGCGGGGCCGGAAGGTTTCTGCGACAGCCGTCCGCCGCAGATTTGCGGCAACCCAACTCAGCACGATCTCCCGTCCGGGATGAATTTCGGCATGCCGAATTTCAATTCGACGAGAGCGGGATCGACTGAGCGGCCCGATTAGGAGCCGCCCAGGAAATCCGCTAGAGTCTGGGACGTCGGAACGGCCCAACAGCCGGGAAGACAAGCCGACTTGGCTCCGGGAGACCGGAAATCAGGCCCGAAGGGATCTGATAGAGTCGGAACCGCCGGAAAGGGAAAACGCGAGAGCGAAGAACCTGGAAAGCGCCGAGGAAATCGGAACGGAAACGGTCTGATAGAGTCGGAAACGAAGGAAGCGCCCGGAGGGCCCGGAAACGGGAACAAAGGAAGCGTCCGTACCTTGAGAACTCAACAGCGTGCCAAAAGTCAACGCCAGATTGACAACCCCGGCCCACCGCTTGTCGGTTGGGTTGGAGGTTCCTTTGAAAAGTCCATCCGCTTGCGGGTGGCAACAACACAGCGAGGACGCTGAGGACAACTGGTCATATTCCGACCGGGTTGTTCCGCTCTTTCGTGTGTGTGCACCGGATTACCGGTAAACATTCATGGAGAGTTTGATCCTGGCTCAGGACGAACGCTGGCGGCGTGCTTAACACATGCAAGTCGAACGATGAAGCCCTTCGGGGTGGATTAGTGGCGAACGGGTGAGTAACACGTGGGCAATCTGCCCTTCACTCTGGGACAAGCCCTGGAAACGGGGTCTAATACCGGATACGACCTGGAAGCGCATGCTTCCGGGTGGAAAGCTCCGGCGGTGAAGGATGAGCCCGCGGCCTATCAGCTTGTTGGTGGGGTAATGGCCTACCAAGGCGACGACGGGTAGCCGGCCTGAGAGGGCGACCGGCCACACTGGGACTGAGACACGGCCCAGACTCCTACGGGAGGCAGCAGTGGGGAATATTGCACAATGGGCGAAAGCCTGATGCAGCGACGCCGCGTGAGGGATGACGGCCTTCGGGTTGTAAACCTCTTTCAGCAGGGAAGAAGCGCAAGTGACGGTACCTGCAGAAGAAGCGCCGGCTAACTACGTGCCAGCAGCCGCGGTAATACGTAGGGCGCAAGCGTTGTCCGGAATTATTGGGCGTAAAGAGCTCGTAGGCGGCTTGTCACGTCGGATGTGAAAGCCCGGGGCTTAACCCCGGGTCTGCATTCGATACGGGCTAGCTAGAGTGTGGTAGGGGAGATCGGAATTCCTGGTGTAGCGGTGAAATGCGCAGATATCAGGAGGAACACCGGTGGCGAAGGCGGATCTCTGGGCCATTACTGACGCTGAGGAGCGAAAGCGTGGGGAGCGAACAGGATTAGATACCCTGGTAGTCCACGCCGTAAACGTTGGGAACTAGGTGTTGGCGACATTCCACGTCGTCGGTGCCGCAGCTAACGCATTAAGTTCCCCGCCTGGGGAGTACGGCCGCAAGGCTAAAACTCAAAGGAATTGACGGGGGCCCGCACAAGCAGCGGAGCATGTGGCTTAATTCGACGCAACGCGAAGAACCTTACCAAGGCTTGACATATACCGGAAAGCATTAGAGATAGTGCCCCCCTTGTGGTCGGTATACAGGTGGTGCATGGCTGTCGTCAGCTCGTGTCGTGAGATGTTGGGTTAAGTCCCGCAACGAGCGCAACCCTTGTTCTGTGTTGCCAGCATGCCCTTCGGGGTGATGGGGACTCACAGGAGACTGCCGGGGTCAACTCGGAGGAAGGTGGGGACGACGTCAAGTCATCATGCCCCTTATGTCTTGGGCTGCACACGTGCTACAATGGCCGGTACAATGAGCTGCGATGCCGTGAGGCGGAGCGAATCTCAAAAAGCCGGTCTCAGTTCGGATTGGGGTCTGCAACTCGACCCCATGAAGTCGGAGTTGCTAGTAATCGCAGATCAGCATTGCTGCGGTGAATACGTTCCCGGGCCTTGTACACACCGCCCGTCACGTCACGAAAGTCGGTAACACCCGAAGCCGGTGGCCCAACCCCTTGTGGGAGGGAGCTGTCGAAGGTGGGACTGGCGATTGGGACGAAGTCGTAACAAGGTAGCCGTACCGGAAGGTGCGGCTGGATCACCTCCTTTCTAAGGAGCACAGTACCGATTGCAGGCAAATGTTCTGCACGGTCAGCTCATGGGTGGAACGTTGACTATTCGGCACTTCCGGAAAGATTTCACTAGTACTGCTTCGGCGTGGAACGTGAGAGACGATCTGGGAGGGCCGGGCACGCTGTTGGGTGTCTGAAGGTGCGGCCGGTAAGGCCAAAGTCTTCAGTTGCCGGCCCCAGTGCACTCACTACTTGTTGGTGGGGTGATGGGTGGCTGGTCGTTGTTTGAGAACTGCACAGTGGACGCGAGCATCTGTGGCCAAGTTTTTAAGGGCGCACGGTGGATGCCTTGGCACCAGGAACCGATGAAGGACGTGGGAGGCCACGATAGTCCCCGGGGAGCCGTCAACCAGGCTTTGATCCGGGGGTTTCCGAATGGGGAAACCCGGCAGTCGTCATGGGCTGTCACCCATGCCTGAACACATAGGGCATGTGGAGGGAACGAGGGGAAGTGAAACATCTCAGTACCCTCAGGAAGAGAAAACAACCGTGATTCCGGGAGTAGTGGCGAGCGAAACCGGATGAGGCCAAACCTATGACGTGTGAGACCCGGCAGGGGTTGCGTCGTGGGGGTTGTGGGATCTCTCTTTCACAGTCTGCCGGCTGTGAGACGAGTCAGAAACCGTTGATGTAGGCGAAGGACATGCGAAAGGTCCGGCGTAGAGGGTAAGACCCCCGTAGCTGAAACATTGACGGCTCGTTTGAGAGACACCCAAGTAGCACGGGGCCCGAGAAATCCCGTGTGAATCTGGCGGGACCACCCGCTAAGCCTAAATATTCCCTGGTGACCGATAGCGGATAGTACCGTGAGGGAATGGTGAAAAGTACCGCGGGAGCGGAGTGAAATAGTACCTGAAACCGTGTGCCTACAAGCCGTGGGAGCGTCGCATACGTGCTTGCACGTATGTCGTGACTGCGTGCCTTTTGAAGAATGAGCCTGCGAGTTAGCGGTGTGTAGCGAGGTTAACCCGTGTGGGGAAGCCGTAGCGAAAGCGAGTCCGAACAGGGCGTTTGAGTTGCACGCTCTAGACCCGAAGCGGAGTGATCTAGCCATGGGCAGGTTGAAGCGGAGGTAAGACTTCGTGGAGGACCGAACCCACCAGGGTTGAAAACCTGGGGGATGACCTGTGGTTAGGGGTGAAAGGCCAATCAAACTCCGTGATAGCTGGTTCTCCCCGAAATGCATTTAGGTGCAGCGTCGTGTGTTTCTTGCCGGAGGTAGAGCACTGGATAGGCGATGGGCCCTACCGGGTTACTGACCTTAGCCAAACTCCGAATGCCGGTAAGTGAGAGCGCGGCAGTGAGACTGTGGGGGATAAGCTCCATGGTCGAGAGGGAAACAGCCCAGAGCATCGACTAAGGCCCCTAAGCGTACGCTAAGTGGGAAAGGATGTGGAGTCGCAGAGACAACCAGGAGGTTGGCTTAGAAGCAGCCACCCTTGAAAGAGTGCGTAATAGCTCACTGGTCAAGTGATTCCGCGCCGACAATGTAGCGGGGCTCAAGCGTACCGCCGAAGTCGTGTCATTGCAGTACATACCCCCAACGGGGACTGTGATGGGTAGGGGAGCGTCGTGTGCCGGGTGAAGCAGCAGCGGAAGCTAGTTGTGGACGGTTCACGAGTGAGAATGCAGGCATGAGTAGCGATACACACGTGAGAAACGTGTGCGCCGATTGACTAAGGGTTCCTGGGTCAAGCTGATCTGCCCAGGGTAAGTCGGGACCTAAGGCGAGGCCGACAGGCGTAGTCGATGGACAACCGGTTGATATTCCGGTACCCGCTTTGAAACGCCCAATATCGAATCAGGCGATGCTAAGTCCGTGAAGCCGTTCCGGACCCTTCGGGGAAAGGAAAGTGGTGGAGCCGACGAACCAGACTTGTAGTAGGTAAGCGATGGGGTGACGCAGGAAGGTAGTCCAGCCCGGGCGGTGGTAGTCCCGGGGTAAGGGTGTAGGGCGCTGTCTAGGCAAATCCGGACAGCATGAAGCCTGAGACCTGATGCCGAGCCGATTGTGGTGAAGTGGATGATCCTATGCTGTCGAGAAAAGCCTCTAGCGAGTTTCATGGCGGCCCGTACCCTAAACCGACTCAGGTGGTCAGGTAGAGAATACCGAGGCGTTCGGGTGAACTATGGTTAAGGAACTCGGCAAAATGCCCCCGTAACTTCGGGAGAAGGGGGGCCATCACCGGTGATGAGTCTTGCACTCTGAGCTGGGGGTGGCCGCAGAGACCAGCGAGAAGCGACTGTTTACTAAAAACACAGGTCCGTGCGAAGCCGTAAGGCGATGTATACGGACTGACGCCTGCCCGGTGCTGGAACGTTAAGGGGACCGGTTAGTCACATTTCGGTGTGGCGAAGCTGAGAACTTAAGCGCCAGTAAACGGCGGTGGTAACTATAACCATCCTAAGGTAGCGAAATTCCTTGTCGGGTAAGTTCCGACCTGCACGAATGGCGTAACGACTTCTCGACTGTCTCAACCATAGGCCCGGTGAAATTGCACTACGAGTAAAGATGCTCGTTTCGCGCAGCAGGACGGAAAGACCCCGGGACCTTTACTACAGTTTGATATTGGTGTTCGGTTCGGCTTGTGTAGGATAGGTGGGAGACTGTGAAGCAGCCACGCCAGTGGTTGTGGAGTCGTCGTTGAAATACCACTCTGGTCGTGCTGGATGTCTAACCTGGGTCCGTGATCCGGATCAGGGACAGTGTCTGATGGGTAGTTTAACTGGGGCGGTTGCCTCCTAAAGAGTAACGGAGGCGCCCAAAGGTTCCCTCAGCCTGGTTGGCAATCAGGTGTTGAGTGTAAGTGCACAAGGGAGCTTGACTGTGAGACCGACGGGTCGAGCAGGGACGAAAGTCGGGACTAGTGATCCGGCGGTGGCTTGTGGAAGCGCCGTCGCTCAACGGATAAAAGGTACCCCGGGGATAACAGGCTGATCTTCCCCAAGAGTCCATATCGACGGGATGGTTTGGCACCTCGATGTCGGCTCGTCGCATCCTGGGGCTGGAGTCGGTCCCAAGGGTTGGGCTGTTCGCCCATTAAAGCGGTACGCGAGCTGGGTTTAGAACGTCGTGAGACAGTTCGGTCCCTATCCGCTGTGCGCGTAGGAATATTGAGAAGGGCTGTCCCTAGTACGAGAGGACCGGGACGGACGAACCTCTGGTGTGCCAGTTGTCCTGCCAAGGGCATGGCTGGTTGGCTACGTTCGGGAGGGATAACCGCTGAAAGCATCTAAGCGGGAAGCCTGCTTCGAGATGAGTATTCCCACCTCCTTGAGAGGGTAAGGCTCCCAGTAGACGACTGGGTTGATAGGCCAGATGTGGAAGCCTCGTAAGGGGTGGAGCTGACTGGTACTAATAGGCCGAGGGCTTGTCCTCAGTTGCTCGCGTCCACTGTGTTTGTTCTGAAATAACGAACAGCTGTGTCAGTGCCAGCGTTCAAATTTCATAGTGTTTCGGTGGTCATAGCGTTAGGGAAACGCCCGGTTACATTCCGAACCCGGAAGCTAAGCCTTTCAGCGCCGATGGTACTGCAGGGGGGACCCTGTGGGAGAGTAGGACGCCGCCGAACAATCATTGCGGGAAGCCCCGCACCATGATCCGCAAGGATTAATGGTGCGGGGCTTTTCTGCGTTCCATGGCACTATCTCGCCATGGAACAAGTGATACGCCCCGTACGGGCCGACGAATGGCGCAAGGCCAAGGAGCTGAGGCTCGCCTCGCTCGCCGATCCCGCCGCACCCGTGGCCTTCCTGGAGACCACCGAGCAGGCGGTCGCCCAGCCCGATTCCTTCTGGGAAGCGCGCACCGCCCGGGCGACCGGCGACGGCGCCTGCCAGTTCGTGGCCGAGGCCTCCGACGGCACCTGGGTCGGCACGGTCGTCGCGCTGATCGAGCGGGCCGGCGGCGAGGACTTCTTCGGGGACGCGATCGAGGCCGACCAGGCGCATCTGGTCGGCGTCTTCGTACGGCCCGAGCACCGCGGCATCGGGCTCACCGAGCGGCTCTTCGAGGCCGCCGTGGAGTGGGTCTGGTCCCTGGAGCAGCCGCGGATCGGGCGCGTACGACTGTACGTACACACGGAGAACCCGCGGGCCGAGGGCTTCTACACGAAGTTCGGGTTCGTACGGACGGGCAAGAGCGCGCCCGTGGCGCCCGGCGAGCCGGCGTCGCACGACGTCGAGATGGAGATCGTCCGGCCGTAGCGAACGTAAGGATTACGGCGTCAGCGTTTCCGTCCAGCGGGCCTTGGCCTGTTCGGCCGAGCGGAGCAGGACCAGGGTCGGGAGGCCCTGGTTCTCGCCGGTCGACAGGAGTTCGGGCAGACGGGGGAGCGGCGCCACGGCGGCGACGTCGTCCAGGACAAGCGTCATTGGTGGGTCGAGCCGACCGTCGGATGACCGTTCGGCCATGCGGCGGCCGCGCTCGACCACGTCTGAGGCGAGGGCGGTCAAGAGGGGCATCGCGGCGGGACGCGACCGGGGGTCCTCAATGGCTTCACCCACCACGTAAAGCGTGCCCCCTTCGGCCGTGAATGATTCCAGGGCCAGCGAATCGGCTCGATTCGGTGTGCAGGCCTCTCGGATGTGGATGGACGAGAGCGCGTCCAGCGCGCGGGAGGTCAACTGCTGGGCGATCTCCCGGCGTTCCGGGTGCGCGGTCAGCGCCGACTCCAACAGGCCCGCGCTGCCGCTCATGGCCTTGGGATGCGTACGGAGTATGCGTACGGCCTCGTGGGCGCCCGTGCCCTGGGCCCAGCGGTGGACCTGCTTGACCGCCTTGCCGTCCCGGCTGTCCAGCGCGGCGGCGTGCAGCCAGCAGCGCAGCAGCGTCTCGGCGGTGTCGGCCATGGCGGTGTCGATACGGGCCTGCGGGCGTACGGGCGCCAGCAGGGCGGTCGCGCGGGCGAGCGCCACCTCCGCGTCCTCGCAGCCGCTCGTGGGGGACCAGTGCAGGCGGGCCGGGGTGTCGCAGAGGTGCCCCGGGTCGTACACATGCACCGGCCCGAGTTTCGCCCGCGCGTCCTTCGTCTCCGCCCACAGCGTGGGGTCGGAGGTGATGACGAGCGCGGGGCCCTCGGCGTCCTGGATGGCCTGAACCGCCGTGGGGCGGCGGGTGTCGGGGCCGCCGTAGACGACTCTGGGCGGGCGGGCCTCGCGGGGTGAGGGCAGGAGGCCGGGCTGGGGCGCGACCTCCACCACCTCCGTGGGAGCCGTGTCGGCAGTACGCGCCTGTCTCGCCGCGTCCGGCACGCTCGGCCCCTGCGGTACGGGCTTCGGCTCGGGTTGCCACGCCTGGGCGGCGACCGGAGCGGCCTCCACCGGCCCCGCAGCCTGCCCACCGCGTCCGGCCTTCCCCACCGGCCCGGCCCACTCCCCCACCGCATCCCCCGACAGCCGCGCCGCCGTCTTGGCCCGGGCCCGTACCGTCCGCCAGCGCGACCACGTACCCAGGGCGAAGATGAACAGGACGAACAGCACCAGGAGTTGGCCGATGAGCAGGCCCCAGAAGAGGCCGTAGCCGGAGAGCTGGGCCTTGGGGGTGTCCGGCCAGGCGGCCGGGAGGTCGTGCGGGGCCTGGACCAGCTGGCGCACGGCCGTCGGGGTGCGCGTGAACGTTACGCCGTCCGGCCAGGCGCCATGGCTGAACAGGCCCGCGAGGCCCGTCGACGACCAGACGAGGACGGTGAGGCCGAGCAGGAACGCGAGCAGCCCGACGAGGAGGGAATCGGGGATTCCGCGCTCCTCGCCGCGGGAACGGGGCTCCGGCATGTCAGGCAACCTCCGGCAGGGCAGGGCAACGTGCGCAGGTCGGGCGAGTCAAATGAAACCGCGGTCGGGCCACTTCAGTACATCAGGCCGTCTCCGCATGTCAGGCCACCGTCGACTCCGACGGCGGTGACGTGCCGGACATCTGCTGCTCCCGCAGCGCCGCCCGGCGCTCGGTCTCTGTCTCCAGCCGGCTCTCCAGCTCATGGGCCAGGACGTCGTCGGTCGACGCCGACTCCGTCATCGCCCGGTCGGTGAAGACGAGTGGTCGTTCGCGCTCGGTGATCAGGTGTTTGACCACTTGGACATTTCCGTTGACGTCCCAGACGGCGATGCCGGGTGTGAGCGTGGGGATGATCTCGACGGCCCAGCGCGGCAGGCCGAGGACCAGGCCCGTGGACCGTGCCTCGTCCGCCTTCTGGGCGTAGATCGTCCTGGTGGAGGCCATCTTGAGGATCGCCGCCGCTTCCCGTGCCGCCGCGCCGTCCACGACGTCCGAGAGATGGTGGACGACGGCGACGAAGGACAGGCCGAGGCGTCGGCCGAACTTGAGCAGGCGCTGGAACAGCTGGGCCACGAACGGCGAGTTGATGATGTGCCACGCCTCCTCCACCAGGAAGATGCGCTTCTTGCGGTCCGGACGGATCCAGGTGTGCTCCAGCCAGACGCCCACGATCGCCATCAGGATCGGCATCGCGATCGAGTTGCGGTCGATGTGCGAAAGATCGAACACGATCAGCGGCGCGTCCAGGTCGATCCCGATCGACGTCGGGCCGTCGAACATGCCCCGCAGGTCGCCGTCGACAAGGCGGTCGAGGACGAGGGCCACGTCCAGGCCCCAGGCCCGGACATCGTCTATGTCGACGTTCATGGCCTCGGCCGACTCGGCCTCCGGGTGGCGCAGCTGCTCCACGATGTCGGTGAGGACGGGCTGGCGTTCGGTGATGGTCTCGTTGACGTACGCGTGTGCCACCTTCAGCGCGAAGCCCGATCGTTCGTCCAGGCCGTGACCCATCGCCACTTCGATGATCGTACGAAGAAGCGCCAGCTGGCCGGTGGTGGTGATCGCCGGGTCCAGCGGGTTGAGTTTGATGCCGCCGTCGAGGGCGGCCATCGGGTCGAGCCGGATGGGCGTTATCCCCAGCTCGCGGGCGATGAGGTTCCACTCGCCGACGCCGTCCTCGCCCTGTGCGTCGAGCACGACGACCTGGCGGTCGCGGAACCGCAGCTGGCGCAGGACGTACGTCTTCTCAAGCGCCGACTTGCCGTTGCCGGACTCGCCCAGGACCAGCCAGTGCGGGGCCGGCAGCTGCTGTCCGTACAGCTGGAAGGGGTCGTAGATGTATCCCTTGCCGCTGTAGACCTCGCGGCCGATGATCACGCCCGAGTCGCCGAGGCCCGGGGCGGCCGTCGGCAGATAGACGGCCTGCGCCTGGCCGGTGGAGGTGCGGACGGGCAGCCGGGTCGTCTCCACCTTCCCGAAGAGGAAGGAGGTGAACGCGTTGGTGAGCGCGGAGAGCGGATCTCGCATGAGCAGGGCCCCAATCAGCTCTCGGCTAGCGGCGGATGCCGGTCGCGAACGGCAAGGTGTTGACGAAGGCCCGGTGGTGCTCGCGGTCGCACCACTCCAGCTTCAGATACGACTTGCCGGCCGAGGCGCGGATGGTGCGCTTGTCCCGCGCCAGCGCCTCGGGGGAGCGCGCCGACACCGTGATGTACCCGACCAGGTTGACGCCCGCCGCGCCGCTGGCGAGATCTTCACCCCGTTGGTCGAGGCGGCCGTGGGCGGCGATGTCGCGGGGGTCGACCGTCCGGTTCATCTTCGCCGCACGGGAGGCCTCGGCCTCGTCGTTGGTCTTCTCGGTGAGCATGCGCTCAATCGCCACTTCCGTCGGCTCCAGGTCCATGCAGACCGCCACCGTACGGATCACGTCCGGGGTGTGGACGAGCAGCGGGGCGAGGAAGTTGACGCCGACGGGGGTCATCGGCCACTCCTTCACCCAGGCCGTGGCGTGGCACCAGGGCGCGCGCGTGGAGGACTCGCGGGTCTTGGCCTGGAGGTAGGTCGGCTCGACCGCGTCCAGCTCGGCGGGCCAGGCGTTGCGCTTGGTCATCGCCTGGATGTGGTCGATGGGGTGGTCCGGGTCGTACATGGAATGGACGAGTGAGGCGAGGCGGCCCTGGCCGAGCGGCTGGCGTACCCGGATGTCGGCCTCGGCGAGGCGGGCGCAGATGTCGGTGAGCTCGCGGGCCATGACGACGGCGAGCCCGGCGTCCTTGTCGAGCTTGCGGCCGGGCTGCGGGCGGGCGGCGCGGGCCATGGCGTGCGCCTCGGCGGCCAGTTCGCGCGAGTACTGCATACAGGCCACCAGATACGCGCGGTGCTGCTCGCTCGATGTCGACACCATCGACTGCAACTGCTCGTACGACTCCTGGAGCCAGTCGGGGGAGCCGTGGTCGCCGCGCTGGGCGACGTCCTTGGCGTGCGCGTCCGGGTCGGCGGGCAGGGTACGGGCCAGCATCTGAAGGCGCGTCACAAAGCCGTCGCCGTTGGCGACATGCTTGAGCAGCGTGCCGAACCGGTCGACCAGCGCCTCCTGGTCCTCGCTGTCGCGCAGCCCGACGCCCGGGCCCTCGATCTCGATGGCGGCGGTCACCGTACGGCGGTCGGCGTGCAGCAGTACGGCGATCTCGTCGGGTCCGAAGGGCGCCGCGAGCCAGCTGATCCGCCCGATCCCGGGCGGCGGCCCGACCTCGACCTCGCGCCCGTCGATCCCGACGCCCGCCTCCATGGCGCCGGAGCGGTATGTGGTCCCCCGCCGCAGCGACCGCTTATAACTGCGGTTGATTTCAAACCACTTGTAGAACGTACGGTGTTTGTACGGGAGGTAGACCGCGGCGAGCGCCAGCATGGGGAAGCCCATGAGCAGCATGATCCGCAGGGACAGGACGGGGACCAGCAGTCCGCACATCATGCCGAGGAACGCGCCGCCGATGATCAGCGCGATCTCGCCGGTCTCGCGGTTCTTGCCGACGATCGCCGACGGCCTGGCCCGGCCGATCAGATATGTGCGGCGGGGCGAGACCGGATGGGACTGGGTCGTCAACGCCCTCCACCTCCTGTGCTGTTGTTGCCTTTGTTGCCGGTGTTGCGGCTGCTGTGCGGAGTGCCGCTGGTAGGACCGGAGCCGTTACGGGGCGAGGGTGCGGCGGAGGGGACAGATCCGCCGCCGCCACCGCCGCCGGAGGAACTCCGGCTGCTGTGGGCGGCCACACCGCCGGACATCGGGTTGGCGGGCCGGGCCTGGGCGTTGCTCTGGTTGCCCCGGCTGCTGTGCGTCTTGATGCCCTGCGAGACGAGGGCCGCCGGGGAGGAGATCACGGCGGCGGCCGAGGCGCCGCTGGTGGCCTGCTTGCGGTTGCTGCGGGCGGCGGCGATCTCGTCGCCGAAGCCGGGGACGAAGCGGTAGATCACCGCGGAGGCGAAGATGGCGAGCAGGATGATGGCGAGCCCGGAGACGACGGCCTGGAACGAATCCGGCCCCTTCCCCGCCGAGAGCGCCCCCGCAAGGCTCAGCACGATCACGATGACGGGTTTCACCATGATGATCGCGATCATGATCCCGGCCCAGCGGCGGACGTGGCCCCACATGTTCTTGTCGACGAGCCCCGAGTACACGACGACGCCGAGCAGCGCGCCCACGTACAGCAGGAGTGCGCGGATGTAGAGCTCCAGGAAGAGCACGCCGGCCGCGACGATGGTCACCAGCGAGACCACGATCAGCATGATCGGTCCGCCGCCGATGTCCGTGCCCTTCTTGAGCGCGGCCGAGAACGACCCGAAGAACACGTCGGTCTGATCGCCGGTGCCGGACGCGATGACGTCGGTGACGGCGTCGGTGGCGTTGACCACGGTGTACAGGATCAGCGGGGTGAACGCGGACGCCAGCACCGTCAGCCACAGGAACCCCACGGCCTCGGAGATCGCGGTCGTCAGCGGCACCCCCCGGATCGCCCGCTTGGCCACGGCCAGCAGCCACAGGACGAGGGTCAGGATGGTCGCGGCGGCGAACACGACGGCGTAGCGGCCGAGGAAGGCGGGGTTGGTGAAGTCCACCTTCGCGGCGGTCTTCACGAACTTGGAGAGCGTGTCGACGACCCAGACGGCGGCGTCGGCGCAGCCCTTGGAGAGGGAGGTGAGGGGGTCTGCGGGGTCGCCGGGGCCGACGGTGTTGGGCGCGACCCCGTGCGACGGCGAGCCGCTGTCGCAGTAGTCCCGCGCCGGGCCGGAGATGAGCGAGCACGGGTTGCCGCTCTTGTCCGGCGACGGCGACTGGCCCGACGGCGTGGGCGTCGGGGTCGGGGCCGCCGCCGCGCGGGCGGCGAACAGGAACACCGCCGTGTGCAGAACCGTCACCGCAGTGACGACAGACCGCGCACGGCCGCGAGGGCTACCGGGCATACGTGAACCCTCCGTATTCCTTGACCGCGTTCGCGATCTCCTCGGAACCGGACACCGCGTTGTCACCGGCGACCGGTGTCGGGCCCTTCTTCTGGGTGGTCTCCAGGACCTTCCAGTCCGACCCGCTCCACGTCAGCTTCAGCGTCATCGTGAACCAGCTGCTCGTCACCGGCTTGGTGGACTTCTCGCCGGTCAGCCCGAACATGCCGATGCACCACACATCGACGCTCGTGGTCTGCGGCGCGTAGCTCTGCACCTTGGTGCCCGCGGGGATCGTGCGGTTGACGAACGTCGTCCCGGCGGGCGCGGCGCCGTCGGCAGTCAGGCCGATCTGCTGGTTGAGGCCCGGCGAGTAGTTGGTGTCGAACCCGGACTGGAGCTTGTCCTTGCTGGCGGCGTCGGCCAGGGACTCGACGATGCCGTGCCGGCGTACGGGGCTGAACATGCCGTCGGAACCCAGCGCCACCGCGTAGTTGGCCGCCGCCGACTGCGCCCCCTGTTCCGTCTGGGGGAAACCGGAGGCGATGCCGCCGGTCTTGCCCTCGACCGGCTTCGTGCCGGTCGCCGACGTCGGCTGGGCGCCCGCCTGCTTGGGGTCGTCGGAGGAGCCGCCGGAGCCGCCGTCGCCTCTGTTGGCGAAGGCGATCGCGGCGACCAGGAGGACCACCACGCCGACCACCGCGATCAGCGAGCGCGAGGTGCGCACGGGGCGCCGCGCGCCGCCGTAGACGTCGCCGCCCTCGCCCTCGGGCAGCCGGGTGCGCGTCTGGCGCGTACCGCCGACGGTGCTGTACGGATCGCTGTACGGGTCCTCGGTACGCCTGGAGTCGTGCTCGTCGCCGACGCTCATGCCGCGTACTCCCCCTCGCCCCTTCGCTGTGCCGCTCGCTGCCCCGTCGTGCTGTACGACTTCGTGTAGTACGACGGTAGCCGTGCTGGTTCCCGCGCGGGCGCGGTGTGGTGACTCGACATCAGGGAGACGCAACCTCTGCCGGTGGGCACGACGGACGGATGGTGGTTGAGGGGGGGCCTGGGCGGGCCCGTGGGGACGAACGCGGCGGGGTGGGCGGTGACCTGACGCCAGGTCAGGCCGATACGGGATCAGACGGCCATCCCGTACACGATGGTGAAGAGTGTGCCGAGCGAGCCGATGATGAAGACCCCGGTCAGTCCGGCGACGATCAGGCCCTTGCCCTGCTCCGCGCTGAACGTGTCGCGCAGCGCCGTCGCGCCGATCCGCTGTTTGGCCGCGCCCCAGACGGCGATGCCGAGGCACAGCAGAATGGCCACCGCCATCACGACCTCGACCATCACGCGGGCCTCTTGGCCCAGGCTCCCGAACGGCCCCCAGTTGGGAGCGATTCCGCCGATGATGGTGTTGATGTCGCCCTTTTCGGCTGCCAGGTACACGTAACTCACCGCCCCTGTCGGGTAGTTCGATGCCCCTGCCCCACGGCATGGGTCAGGCTCTATCTTCGCTGATGAAACCGCCCGGGTATGTCGACTTGGCGGCGGTCTTTACTCGAAACCGCACAGCTGTGCCGGTCGCACCGCCCTGACCTGCGGTGGACCGGTTCTCTACGGATTCGCGTATGGTCACTCTGTGTATCACGCAGGGTGACTCCGGGCAATGACTGTCGTTGGTGCACTCTGGGGCTGTTGGTTCGAGAGCGGGTGGAGCGGGGGGTGTGGCGTGCCCTGTGGGGCCCAGGGGGCGGGCCGGGGCGGGCCACTTCACAGAGACTTCTCAGAAAAGTTCCATGGATGTTCTCAGCTCCGCGCGAGAGTGTCTGACCCATGAGACACGTCTCCCAGCTGCGCGCTCTGTCCGCGGTGGCCGTGCTTCTGGTCATCCCGACGTACGGGTACCGGGCCGCGGCCGCGACCGGCGGCACGACGGTGCTCGCGCCCGCGACGGCCGCCACCGCGCGCGTGGGCGCGCTCTTCGACGGCGGGCTGGACGGGGACCACTTCTGTACGGCGTCGGTGGTGCACAGCGAGGGCCGCGACCTCATCGTCACGGCCGCGCACTGCCTGGACGACCAGGACGACGCGGTGTTCGTGCCCGGCTACCGGGACGGGCAGGCGCCGTACGGGACCTGGCCGGTCAAGGCGAAGTTCATGGACGACGCGTGGCAGGAGGACGGCGACGAGGACGACGACGTGGCCTTCGCGGTCCTGGGCGCGGGGTCCCTGACGGGCGCTCAGGTGGAGGACGTGGTGGGCGGGGCGCCGCTGACCACGGACACCCCGGTCGGCGCCAAGGTGACGGTCACCGGCTACCCCAGCGACGCGGACAGCCCCCAGGCGTGCACCAACCGCGCCACGGCGTACGGCGACACCCAGCAGCGCATCGAGTGCCCCGACTACTCCGGCGGCACCAGCGGCAGCCCCTGGGTGACGGCGGCCGGCGCGGTGGAGGGCGTCATAGGCGGCTACGAACAGGGCGGCGACGACCCCGACGTGTCGTACAGCGTGGTCTTCGGCAGGACGACGGCGGCGCTCTACCGGTTGGCGGAGGGGATGGTCCCCTGAGGGGTGGGGGCGCCGGGGGTGGGGGTTGACCAGAAGTCGTCGTGGATGTCGGGGCGCTGGGGGTACGCGCCCTCGCGGTGATGAGTGTTCGGCTTGCTGGTGGGTTCGGAGACCTGGGATTCGGGGAAGCAGGGCGTGGTGATCGAGAAGAAGAACTGGCCTTCTCCTCCGACGGCGACGCTCATACGGAAGTTCTCCGGGGTCACCGCGTAGATGGCCGGCAGGTCCTCGTCGGCATCGACACTCGTGATCCTGAATCCCCGGGACTTCCAGTCACGCTCGACGAGACCCAGCAGGTTTCCGCGACGTTCCTTGGAGACGATGGTCATGACAGCGATGCGGCGATTCACGGAACCTGTGCCCAGGGAGCTGTTCGTGGCGTCGGTGCAGCTGCTGTCGCTCGACGGTCCGTGATTCCAGCGCAGTTCCGGCGTGATATCGGCCAGAGTCTGCTGGGTGATCGCGTCAGCGTGCTCGGCGGCTTGTTGCATGTCCATGTTGGATCGCTTCTTCTCGGGCGTGGTCTTGTCGGAGAGGGGACTGCATCCGGTCGTGACCGCCAGCACGAGCAGCCCGGCAAAGACACGGCGAGGGATCTTCATCGGGGCTCCTGGGTGCTGATTTTGTTCCCTCGGTTGGCGACGATCTTGGCGATGTTGCGGGCGGACTGCTCGTCCTCGTCGGGGTCGAAATAGTGTGAGTGTGCGCTGACGTCGAAGGGATTCTCGAAGTCTCCGTCCTTGAGCTTGTTGAGCTTGTCGGGGTCGAGGATGAACGGTCCGTCCCCCGTCGCGAAGCGCTTGGCGCCGAACTCGTGGCTCGCCGGGTCGGTGCCGAAGTAGAGCTCGTCGGATCCGCCGCCACCGCCCAGACTCTCCCCGACCTTGTGGCCCACGTACGCGCCGGCGGGGCCCGCGAAGTAGCCACCGAGCGCACCGCCCAATTCGGCCTTGCTCGGCAACTGGGTCACGACGTCGTTCTTGGCGGCGCCCACGTACACATGGTCGCGCCCGACGCCCAAGGCGTCGGCGTTCTTCGCCTCGGTGCCGGGGCTGCCCACGAGGATGATGTCGTCGGCGCCGGGAATGCCGCCGTGTGCCTGGGCGGCGAGGCCGACCGTGAGGGAGCCGTAGGAGTGGCCGATGGCGGTGATGTGCGGATCGCCCGCCTCGTGTGTGGCGGAGATTCCCGCCATGAACTGGTTGTACGCGGACGCGCCGACCTTGGCGTCGTGGTCGCCCATGACCTCAAAGTTCTTGGCGAGCTTGGTGGGGTCGAGGTAATTGCTGGCATCAAGGAATTTCGCGCCGTCGAACTGCGGGGCGTCGTAGCCGAGCCAGACGATCGACGCGCTGGACGTGTCGTACTCCCGAGCACCTATGGCGGTTTTGCGGGCACGCTTGATGTCGCCTTCGGCGAAGCCCTTGTCGAGAGAGGTGCCCAGCCCCGGGACGTAGGCGGAGACGTTGCGGGAGGTGTCGGGATTGCCGAAGGCGACGATCGCACGACCATTGCCCTGGTCGCCGATGCCCAGCAGATACATCGGCGGGGCGCCGTCCTGCGGGGGGCCGTGCAACTGCCAGTCGATCGACCGCAACCCGTCGAGCTTCGCCCGTGCCGCCGCGTCGTCCACCCCCGACAGCTTCCCGATCAGCAGCCGCAGGTTGTCCCGGTTGGCCTCGTCCCGGGCGACGGCCGGAATGCCGTCCAGGTTGCCGATGATGTCCGGGCACGAGGCCAGGTACTCGTCGCGCTGGGACTGGGAGAGGTGGGTCCACCAGTCGTGGCGGTCGGACGGGGTGCCGCCGGTGGGGATGGTCTTCTTCAGGTAGTCGCCGGAGACCTTGCGTACCGCCGCCAGGTCCGCCGCCGCGTCCTTCCACATGGCGTCGGTGACGTCGAGTCCCGGCTCGGCCTTCAGCTTGCTCAGGGTCGTGCTGAAGTGTTCGTCGGCTTGGCGGGCCGCCGTGAGCACCCGACGGATGCGGTCGGCGATGTCCTGGGCCTTGGCGCGGTTGGGGTTGGGGTCGACCAGGCCGGGGTGGGGGGTGCTCAGGGTCGGCGGGCGGGACAGGACCGGGGTGTCGGCCGTGACGCTGCCGCCGGGGTTCGGCTGGTTCGTGACCACGTTCTGGCCACCCGCCGGGTAGCTCACCGAGCCGTCCGCCGCGACCGTGAAGCCGAGGCTCGCCGCGTCGTCGAGGGCGTCCTTCAACTGGCCCTGGAAGCCGACAAGTTCGTATACGAGTGAGCTCAGGGTCGTACGGACCAGACCACATTCCGTACGGATGTAGTCGTAGTTGCGGTCCAGGCGCTGCAGGCGTGTGGCGGCGGATGTGGCTGCCTCGCCCTTCTGGGTGGTCTCAAGGCTGCGGACCATGTCGTCGCTGATCCGGTCCCGGGCCGCGTCGGCCTGGGTGCTGACGGCGCCCCAGCCGTCGGCGGCATCGAGGAGTTCCGAGCACTTGAGGTCGTGCAACTGCTGCCAGGTGAGCACCCCCGTCACCGGCCCTTGCCGGAAGGCGCGGAGTACTGCGCCAGTGCCGACTTCACGCCCGCGTCCACCTCGCCCTGCGCCCGCGCCACTTCGCGCAGCTTCGGCTCCAGCGAGCCGCACTCGGTCTGGACGGCCGTCAGCCGCTTTTCCCAGGACGTCAGTACGGACTTGAGCGCGGCCATGCTGGCCAGCCCGGCCGTGCCGGCCTCGGCGCCCGCGTGGGCGGTGGTCAGGCCAGTCGTCACCTTGACGGTGTCCGTGCGGAGGGCGTGCGCCGTGCCCGCCGCGTCGGACCACGGCTTGGCGCTGTGCTTCAGTTCCCCGGCGGGGCCGGAGCGCGCCGGTCCGGCCGACGCCAGTGACATGACCTTGGGCTGCCCCGCCTGGTCCAGCAGCCGCTGCCAGCTCTCCGCGTACACGTACTCCCCCGCCCGTCTCGTGCGGCCCACCCGCCGCCCCCGTGACGACGCTAGGCGAGGACCCAGGGGCGTACGCAAGCGCAAACCGGCGGTTGGCAGGAAAAAGGGCGGCAGCACATAACACCTGTGCTGCCGCCCGCGCAAGAGTGGCCGGGCTCAGCCCGCTGAGCTCGCGCAGCCTACTTCCGTGAATTCGCCGTAGCGGTCGAACTCACCTGCCCGGCCGCCGAGCACGAAGGCGTCCCACTTCTCCCGGGTCGTCGTGACGACGGTTTCCGGGGCGGCGGTCTCGTACAGGCGGACCTGCTCCTCGGGGCCGAACACGACCTCGATCCCGGGCCCTGGAGCGGTGTTCTGCTTGAGGGCGTAGATCAGTTCGGCGAAGGCGGCGGGGGTGGTGGTGAGTACGACCTCGGCGGGGTCGCTGCTCTCGGTCAGGAGAATCGTTCCTGTGCCTGCGGTGACGTGCACGCAGGCTTCGCCTTCCTGGCAGCGGGATGACTTCTGCCATGCGTACGTGACGTGCACGCAGGCGTCGCCTTCCTGACAGTGGGACGACTTCTGCCATGTGGACGTGACGTGCAGGCAGGACTCTCCCTGTCCGCAGTACGACGACTTCTGCCAGTCATGGGAGGACATGAGTGCTCCATTACAGGTCTTGGGCGATGGCGTGAATCAGGTCTCGTGACTTCTCGGGACTGAGAGCGACAGCTTCCACGGAGGCCAGCAGGAGCCGGTACTTGTCCAAGTGTGCTTCGGCATCCAGCAGTACGGGACCGTGGAACTGGTCGAGCTGCACGGTGTCCAGTTGTGGCACCGGCCCGGCCAGGTAGTTGATGGACTGGCCGGACCCGGGGAAGGCGCCGACGTCGAACGGAAGCACGCGGAGGGTGATGTGGTCCCGCTCGCTTGTGCCGAGCAGGCGCTCCAACTGGGTGCGAGCCACGCCACGGCCGCCGACGTTCATGTGTAGAGCGGCCTCGTGGATGACCGTCCGGTACGGCGTCGGGCCCTCGCGGTAGATGACGTCCTGCCGCTTGATCCGGTACGAGACGCGGTGCTCCACCTCGGGCGGCGTGGGGGCGGGGATTACGTGGCGGAAGATCTCGCGGGCGTGATCGGCGGTCTGGAGCATCCCCGGGATATGCGAGGTGAAGGCCGTGCGCAGGGAGGTGGCGTGGTGCTCCAACTCGGCGAGGTTGAGCAGTCCTGACCGCCCCCGGCGGGCCGGTCGAGAGAGGGCGCGGGCTGCAACTCGTACGGCTCTGCGCGGACAGCTGGGGCGCGTACCACCCCCGTACGCGCGTCGAGGGCGCGGGGAGCTGCTCTGGGTGGAGTGCGTGCGGAAGGCGGATTGTCAGTGGGGTGATCTGTCGTGACTGCGCTGCCGCCGCTCCGCCCGCGCCCGGGTCATCTGCGTGAAGTCGCCGAGAAGATCGAGGAAGCGACGGGTCTGCACGTGCAGATCGTGGGGGGAAGCATCGTGATGTCCCCTCCTCGACCGGGAAAGCATGTGGGAGCGGTCTACCGGCTCCGGCAGCAGATCGACCAGGCACTGCCGGAGCGCCTGGGCTCGTACGAAGTCTCCTCCATCCCCATGCCGGGTGACGCCGACGACTACGTGACGCCCGACCTCGTCGTCCTGCCGGTGGAATGGGACGAGGACGAGGACTGGCTCGCGGACCCCGGGGACGTCGAGCTCGCCGTAGAAGTCATCTCCAAGTCCGAGAAGGCCAGGGGCATCACGCAGAAGAGCGACTGGTATGCCGTCGCCAGGGTGAAGGTCCTCCTGGTCGTCGACCCCCGGCACGGGACCTGGGCGCTGCACACCCGTCCGGAGAACGGGTGCTATCGGGACACCTTGCCCGGCAAGTACGGGGAGGACATCCCGCTGCCCCCACCGCTCCCCCTCGTCCTGACCACCGACAGGCTCCCGTTGTACGGGGAATCGACACGGCGGTGACCGGGGCGCCGGTCGGTGGCGGGGGCGACGGCCGGGTCTAGTGGTCGCCCGCGTTGCACTCCGGATCGACGTGACACGGCGAGTGCAGGGCCACGAGCAGGCCGTCGCGGCCCTCCTTTTCCCACCTGTTCTGCTCGTCACGGGATCGCCAAACGCCGCAAGTGATCACAAGGCGGTCAACGGATGTGAGGGAAGCGGCAGTTGCGTGGCAGAGTCGTCCGGTGGACGCGCTCAAGGCCCAGGACCCGGCACACATAGGTACGTACGCCCTGCTCGCCCGGCTCGGCGCGGGCGGAATGGGCATGGTCTACCTCGGGCGCTCGCCCGGCGGGCGGCTCGTGGCGCTCAAGGTGATCAAGGACGAGATCGTCGACCACCCGGAGGCGCTGGCGCGATTTCGCCGGGAGGCGGAGACGGTCCGGGCGGTGCGCAGCGCGTACACCGCGAACCTGATCGACGCGTCGCTGGCGGCGCCGCCGTACTGGCTCGCCACCGAGTACGTCTCCGGTCCGACGCTGAGCCGCGCCGTCGCCGACCGGGGCCCGTTCCCGCCGGACACCTGCCGTCGCCTGTTCGCGGCGCTCGCGGAAGGACTCGCGAGCGTGCACGCGTACGGGGTGACGCATCGCGACCTCAAGCCGCAGAACGTCATCCTGGCCCCGCAGGGCCCCCAGCTCATCGACTTCGGCATCGCGCGCGGCGCCGCCGACACGGCCCTGACCCAGACTGGCGTCGCCCCCGGCACCCCCGGCTTCACGGCCCCCGAGGTCCTGATCCGCAACGAGGTCGGCGACCCGGCGGACGTCTTCGCCCTGGGTGCGACGATCGCGTACGCGGCGACGGGGCGGGCGCCGTTCGGCGCCGGGTCGGTGGAGGGCGTGTCGTACCGGGCCGTCCACGAGCCCATCGACGTGAGCGGCGTCGAGCCGGAGCTGGCCGCGCTGATCCTGGCCTGCGCGGCCAAGGACCCGGCCGAGCGGCCGACTCCGGCGGAGGTCATCGTGCGCTGCGCGGTGACGTCGGCGCTGGCCGAGGACCCGTACTACCAGGCGCTCACGACGGGCCTGGCCGAGGCGGCGCCGCACGACCTGCCCACCGCGATGGCCGCGGGCCTGGTCCCGGCGGGCCACGGCACCCCCACGATGCCCCCCGGCTACACCCCCACCCTGGCCCCCCAACTCCCCACCCACCCCCTGCCGACCCGCTCCCGCCGCACCCCGTGGATCGTGACGATCGCGGTGGCGGCGGTGCTTGGGGTGGTGGCGGCGCTGTCGTTGCGGATGCTGCCGGGTGGGAAGGGGGACGGCGGCGGTGGCCAGGCCCAGGGGGCGTCGAAGTCGCCTGCGGCGGGTGGTGCGCAGTCGCCGGGGCCGACGGGGCACGCCACACCGGCCGGCACGGACACCAAGCCGGTGGGGCCGCCGCAGTACATCGAGCAGACGGCGCCCTCGCTCGACGGCTATTCGGCGCTGTCCGAGCGCTGCCGCCTGCCCATGCAGGAAGAGGTGGACACGCAGTTCCAGTTCTCGGTCACCACCGGCGACATGTATCCCACGGACGACGTGCCGCCCGGGAAGGTGAAGATCGGCTACCGGCTCAAGTACGAGGAGCCGGGCGCGCCCCCGTACTACATCGCGATGACCGTGAAGCCGCCCCACGAGGTCGACGCCGACGGGAACCCCACGTCCCGGACGCCCAACCGCCAGCTCGGCTTCGTGAGCAAGGCGGCCGACCTCTACGCGGGCAACCAGACGGAGTGGAAGTACCTGACGTACCCCGACGACTTCAGCTACCGGGTCGGCGGGAAGGTGCTGCCCGCCCTGCCGATCTCCCGGGACACGGAGACCGAATGGACCGTCGTCTACCAGCATGTGAAGGGGCCGAAGGACTACAAGAGCGTCGTCTGCAGCGGTTTCAACGCCAAATGAGACGCCACCGACATGGCTGACGGGAAACAGGCGGTGAACCGGGCCCCGATGGGGGAGGGTTGACGGGTGCGCAAATACTGGGTGGCAGGCGGGATCGGGGTCGGGCTGAGCCTGGCCTTCCTCGCGCTGCTCGTCGTCGGCACCTACTCGGCTGCGGCCGGTCTGGCCGGTGGCCTCGGCGGTGGCGGGCGGTCGGTCGGGCTCGCCAAGGGGGCCGTCCCGGCCAAGTACCAGTCGATCGTGCAGAAGTGGGGCAACCTCTGCCCGGCGGTCAACCCGGCGCTGCTCGCCGCCCAGCTGTACTCGGAGAGCGGCTGGAACCCGACGATCGTCAGCCCCGCCAATGCCCAGGGCATCGCCCAGTTCATCCCCGGCACCTGGGAAGCGCACGGAATCGACGGCAACGGGGACGGCAAGAAGGACGTGTGGGACCCGGAGGACGCCATTCCGTCGGCCGCCTCGTACGACTGCGAACTCGCCAAGTACGTCAAGAACGTGCCGGGTGATCAGAGCAGCAACATGCTGGCCGCCTACAACGCGGGCGCGTACGCGGTGATCAAGTACAACGGGGTGCCGCCGTATCCCGAGACCCAGGGCTACGTGAAATCCATCCGCACCCTGGAAAAAAGCTTCGCCGCCCCCATCTCCCGAGTCGCCCCCTCCCAGAAGGCCGCAGGTGCCATCTACTACGCGCAGCAGAAGCTCGGCACGCCCTACCTCTGGGGCGGGGAGGGGACCCCGGAGCAGGGGGGACGGTTCGACTGTTCGGGGCTGATGCAGGCCGCCTACCAGAGCGTCGGGATCGAGCTGCCGCGCGTGGCCAACGACCAGTACAACGCCGGGCCGCACCCCTCCCGTAACGAACTCCTCCCCGGCGACCTCGTCTTCTTCTCCACCGATCTGTCCAACTCCCGCGCCATCCACCACGTCGGGCTGTACGTCGGTGGCGGGTACATGATCAACGCCCCGTACACCGGCGCAGTCATCCGCTTCGACAAGATCGACGCGCCCGACTACTTCGGCGCGACCCGGGTGACCAAGGACGGCGCGGCGGCGCTGCCGACGTTCAAGCCGGCCGCGTGACCGGCGGTACGCGATGGCCGGAAAGTGTCGCAACACTCCGTCAGGCCATGGCCCTGAGCTGCGACGATGAGTCACTCTTCGATAACGTCGTAGTGATCATTCCGTGGAGAGTGGAACGCGCGGGCCCCGGAGGCCGTTCAGTGGACAGTGACCGCAGGAGTACTGACCACGGGGGTTGGTAGCGACACGCACAGGCAAGGGGCCGTGGCATGGCTGAACTCGCGATGGACGGGGCGAACCCGGACGTCAGCCTGCTCTACGACATCAACGGACTGGCCAAGTCCGCGCCGACGTGGTTCGACCGCGTCATGGAGTTCGTCGGCGAGTACGGAATCCTGCTCGCCCTCGTCCTCGTCGTGCTGTGGTGCTGGTGGAGCCTGCGGCGCCGGGAGGACCGGGACAGCGCGATGAGCGCGGTCGCCGCCCTCGTCTGGGCGCCGCTCGCCGCCGGGATCGCGCTGCTCGTCAACATCCCCATCAGGGGATTCGTGGAACGGCCGAGGCCCTTCGTCGACCACAAGGGGCTCGACGTCCTGGTGGACGGCAAGACCGACTACTCGTTCGTGAGCGACCACGCCACGCTGGCGATGGCGATCGGGGCCGGACTCTTCGTCGCACACCGCAAGTTCGGCGCCGTCGCGATCGCACTCGCGATCGCCGAGGGCTTCTGCCGGGTCTACATGGGCGTGCACTATCCGACCGACGTGGTCGGCGGCTTCGCGCTCGGCACCGCCGTCGCCCTGCTCCTCGCGCCGCTCGCCTTGCTGCTGCTCACCCCGTTGGTGTCGCGGATCGCGCGCTCGCCCCGCCTCGGCCGTCTCGTACGGTCGCGGCGCGCGGGCACGGCGTCGCTGCGGCTCGCCGTGGACCTTCCCGAGTCCCGCGCGGGCAAGGGAAGCGGCCCCGGGAAAGGCGCCGGTACCGGTCCCGGCGAGAACGACCTGGCGGCGTAAGGGAGTTCCGAGGGCCCTCCGTCGCCTCACAGCGCCTGCGGGAAGTCGAAGAGACGGCCCGGGTCGTACTGGTGCTTGAGGCGTACGAGCCGGGGTGCGGCCGCTCCGTAGTACGCGGTGCGCCAGTCCGTCAGCTGCGGGTCGGTGTAGTTCTGGTAGGCGGCCCCGGAGGCGTACCGGCTCAGCGCGTCATGGGTGGAATCCAGCCACGCTCGCTGGGCCGTTCCGGGGGTGCCCGGGCGCCAGGACGCGGTGTACTGCGCGAGCACGCGCGAGCGGCGGTGCACGAACGCCGTCGCGTCCGGTGCCACCCGGTTGAGCGCGCCGCCGAGCGCGGTGAGATCGATGTTCCCGCCCCCGCCGCCCTGCGCCGCCGTGACGCCGGCGAACGCCTCGGCCCGGGCGAGCAGCGCCCGTACGCCGTCGGCCGGGAGCGCGCGGTCGAAGAAGGCGGACCGGGCGGCGTACGTCTCGCGCTGGAGCGCGCCCTGCGGGGTGCGGCCGGGGACGGCGCCGGCCAGGTGGCACTGGGCCTCGGAGAGCGTGCTGCACCCGGCGTACCCGAGCATCGCGTCGGTGTAGCTGTGCCGACGCAGCGAGAGACTGGGGGCCGGGGCGCCCGCGCGGTCGGCGAGCTGGTCGACGGCGTTCTGGAGGTCGCCGTACGAGCCCAGCGAGAACCCGGCGACGTTGACGGTCGGGGCGGCACGGGAGCCCGGCGTGCTCGCGCCCGCCGCGAGATGGCAGGCGGACCAGATCTCGTCGGGCTGGTCCGGCCCCCACTCCTGCCACGCCTCGACTACCGCCTGCGCCTTCGACCAGGGCCAGGTCAGATACGCGGTGACGGACTGCGGGGCGTCGTGCGTACGGAAGGTGAGCTCGGTGACCACCCCGAAGTTGCCGTTGCCCGCGCCGCGCAGGGCCCAGAAGAGGTCGGGGTCGTGGTCCGCGTCGGCCGTGACCTTCTTGCCGTCGGCGGTGATGAGGGTGGCGGCGCTGAGGCTGTCGCAGGTCGCCCCGTACGCGCGCGTGGCGACCCCGTGCCCGCCGCCGAGGGTGAGCCCGGAGATCCCGACGGTGGGGCAGGAACCACCGGGAATGGTGCGTCCCGCCTTCCCCAGCCCGAGATAGACATCGAGCAGCCGGGCCCCCGAGCCGATGGTGGCGGTGGACGAGTCCGTACGAATCTCATCGAGCTTGGACACATCGATGACGAGGCGTCCGTTGCCGGACGACCAACCGGCGTACGAATGGCCGCCGTTGCGGATGGCGACGGGGACGCGGTGCACGCGGGCGAACGCGAGGCACTCCTGGATGTCCCCGTCACCCGCCACGTACGCGACGGCGGCGGGGGCCAGGCTGTCGAACCGGGTGTTGTAGAGCTGCCGCGCGACGGGATACGAGGCGTCCCCGGGCCGCACGAACAGCCCGCTCAGCCCGCGCCCGAGGGCGGCCCAGTCGACGGTGGCCGAACTGGTCCTGCCGGTGGGGGTGGGCGCAGTACGGCCGGCGGCGGGGCCGCACCCGGCCACGGCGGCCCCGACCCCGGCGACGAGCAAAGAACGCCGATGCATGGGCCACGCCTTCCCCAATGGCCCGCACCTCAAAAGTGTGGCCGAGCATTTAGGGGCGCGGGGAACTGCGCGAGCAACCCAGCATGGTCCGCACTTGACCTACGGCCGGTTTCCATAGGGGCGCGGGGAACTGCGCGACAAGCCCCCACCGGCCCGCGGCCAGACGACAGCGCAAAGGGGTCGGGGTCTACCCCGATGACTCGTGGTCGGACGCGTCGACGCGCGCCTTGTCGCGCGAGCGACGAGCGGGGCCGACCCACCCACAAGAACACCGCGCATGCGCGAAGCTGCCGCGCTCGGTCGTCGTGGTCCGGTGCTCGGAGTCCGAGGCTTGCTGGGGCACAGAGCAACGGTACCCAGGGCGACCCGCGCCCGGACCCCCGGGCCGGGCCCGAGCGTGACCGCCGCAGGGACGCGGTCGTTATGCGAGACGGGTGGTGCGTCGGTTGAGGATGGCGGTTGGGGGTCGAGCGACGATGACGGTACGGCGGCACAAACGCGGGGCGGGGTTCGCCGGTGCCGTCGTGGCCGGGGTGACGGCCGCCGGAATGCTGGTGACCGGGTGTGGCGAGGGCGGATCCGGCGGCGCCGGGGGCTCCGACGGGCGGACCGCCGACCCGGGGCAGGTGGTGGCGGGCGCGGTCGACGGGCTGGTGGCCGCCCGTAGCTCCAAGGCCAGCACCTCCATGGAGATGGCGTCGGGCGGTACGAGGGTGACCATCCGGGGCGAGGGGGTGTACGACTTCACGCACCGCATGGGCCAGTTGAAGGTGGTGCTGCCCAAGGACGCGGCGGGCGCCGAGGAGCATCTGCCGATCACCGAACTGCTCGCGCCGGGCGAGCTGTACATGAAGAACCGGGGCGCGGGGGTGCCCGCCGACAAATGGGTCCGGGTCGACACGGCGTCGCTGCCGGACGGCAATCTGGTCACCGGCGGCGTCACGGATCCGATGGTCGCCGCCGAACTCCTGCGCGGCGCCGGGGGCGTGACGTATGTGGGCGAGGAGAACCTGGCGGGCGTCCGGGTGCGGCACTACCGGGGCACCGCCGACATCCCGAAGGCGGCGAGCGCGGCCGGTCCGCACGCGCGCGACTCGCTGGCCGCCGCGGCGAAAGGGTTCGGCAGACAGAAGGGCGCGGTGCCGTTCGACGCGTACTTCGACGCGCAGGGGCTGCTGCGCAAGCTGCGGCAGCAGTTCAGTTACGTCAACCAGGGGCGTACGGTCGCGGTCGCCTCGACGACGCTGCTGTACGGGTTCGGGGTGCCCGCGGCCGTACGGCTGCCGGCGGACCGGGACATCTACGCGGGGAAGATCGAGTAGTGATCGGGTCGTAGGGGGCCGGGTGCGGGGGAGTCGGCGGTGGCGTCCCGGAATCCGGTCATGGACGGTGGCGTAAATGGTCCGTCCGTGCCATGCGCGGGCTGTGTCCCTCTTCCTACTCTAGGAAGTCGACGACGGCAGAAAGAGGGGTAGAGGGGTGAGGTGCGTGGCCGGGCTCCGCAGCGCAACCGTCCAGGACCACGTGGCCCTCGTCGAGATCGAGCTGTGCGGCGAGTTGATGATCGCGGCGGCGGGGGCGGACGAGGATCGGCTCAGTCCCGACCGGATCGACGAGGTGCTCAACGTCGAGCCGGAGCGGCGTGCAGTGCCGGGGGACTGATTCCGGCCAACCCCGTACGGCCGGATGCCCTCCCCCGGGCCCGCCCGACGGGATTCGGCCATGTGGCCGGGGTGCACGCACTGAGCGGCGCCCCCCGGCGTTACGTGCGCAGCAGGCGGGCGATTGCCTTTGTGGCTTCTTCCACCTTTGCGTCGATCTCGCCGCCGCCCTTCACCGCCGCGTCCGCGACGCAGTGGCGGAGGTGTTCTTCCAGGAGTTGGAGGGCGAAGGACTGGAGGGCCTTCGTGGAGGCGGAGACCTGGGTGAGTATGTCGATGCAGTAGACGTCCTCGTCCACCAGGCGCTGGAGCCCGCGGATCTGGCCCTCGATGCGGCGCAGCCGCTTGAGGTGCTCGTCCTTCTGCTTGTGGTAGCCGTGAACCGCGTGCGGCTGGTCCGTGAGGACGGTGTCCGGCTCGGCGGGCTCGGTGGTCGTCATCGCGTCCTCCCGTGGTGCGAAGAGGGGGTGGATACCCCTCGTGGGTATAGGGTAACGAATCCCGCGGAAGCGGGCCCGGTGGTGGCCCGGGGAACGGGCCTGGGGGCGGGCCGGGGGCCCGTGCTGATCACTCTGCCTGATGGGCGACACTGAAGTACGCCGGTTAGCCGTGGCCGGATGATGCGCCTAGCATCAGCCTGACCGAATCCAGAGCACCCCGAGGACCCCACGTGCGCTTTCGTCTGACCCCCAGGGAGACGAGCTTCTATGACATGTTCGCCGCATCCGCGGACAACATCGTCACGGGCTCCAAGCTCCTGATGGAACTGCTCGGAGCGGACTCCGCATCCCGGGCCGAGATCGCGGAGCGGATGCGGGCAGCGGAGCACGCGGGCGACGACGCTACCCACGCGATCTTCCACCAGCTGAACTCCTCCTTCATCACGCCGTTCGACCGCGAGGACATCTACACCCTCGCGTCGTCGCTCGACGACATCATGGACTTCATGGAGGAGGCCGTCGACCTCGTCGTCCTCTACAACGTCGAGGAACTGCCCAAGGGTGTCGAGCAGCAGATCGAGGTCCTGGCCCGGGCGGCCGAGCTGACCGCCGAGGCCATGCCGAACCTGCGGACGATGGCCAACCTCACCGAGTACTGGATCGAGGTCAACCGGCTGGAGAACCAGGCCGACCAGATCCACCGCAAGCTGCTCGCCCATCTCTTCAACGGCAAGTACGACGCCATTGAGGTGCTCAAGCTCAAGCAGATCGTGGACGTACTCGAAGAGGCCGCCGACGCCTTCGAGCACGTGGCGAACACGGTGGAGACCATCGCCGTCAAGGAGTCCTGACCTCCGTGGACACCTTTGCACTGGTCGTGACCATCGCGGTCGCGCTCGGATTCACGTACACGAACGGGTTCCACGACTCGGCGAACGCCATCGCGACCTCCGTCTCGACGCGGGCGCTGACCCCGCGCGCGGCGCTGGCGATGGCGGCGGTGATGAACCTCGCCGGCGCCTTCCTCGGGCAGGGCGTCGCGCACACCGTCAGCAAGGGCCTGATCGAGACGCCGACCGGCGACAAGGGGATGGGCATCCTCTTCGCCGCGCTGCTCGGCGCGATCGTCTGGAACCTCGTCACCTGGTACTTCGGTCTTCCCTCGTCCTCCTCGCACGCGCTGTTCGGCGGCATGGTGGGCGCGGCGCTCGCGGGTGGCACGCATGTCATCTGGTCGGGTGTGCTGGAGAAGATCGTCATCCCGATGTTCCTGTCGCCGATCGTCGGTCTCATCGCCGGTTATCTGGTGATGTGCGCGATCATGTGGATGTTCCGCAAGGCCAACCCGCACAAGGCCAAGCGCGGCTTCCGTATCGCGCAGACCGTGTCGGCGGCGGGTATGGCGCTCGGTCACGGCCTCCAGGACGCCCAGAAGACGATGGGCATCGTGGTGATGGCCCTGGTCATCGGCGATGTGCAGAGCGCTGACGCGCCGATTCCGGTGTGGGTGAAGATCTCCTGTGCGGTGATGCTCTCGCTGGGTACGTACGCGGGTGGCTGGCGGATCATGCGGACGCTCGGGCGCAAGATCATTGAGCTGGATCCGCCGCAGGGGTTTGCGGCGGAGACCACTGGGGCGTCGATCATGTTCCTCACGGCGTTCCTGTTCAAGGCGCCGATCTCCACGACGCATGTGATCACGTCGGCGATCATGGGTGTGGGCGCGACGAAGCGGGTCAACGCCGTTCGTTGGGGCGTTGCGAAGAACATCATTCTCGGGTGGTTCATCACGATGCCGGCGGCGGCGCTGGTGGCTGCCGGTAGCTATTACGTGGTGCGGCTCTTCTTCGGCTGAGCCGCCGTGGCGTGATCTGGGGCTCGGGGCTTCGCCCCGGGCCCCTTTGTTTTCGCCTGCGCGACAAGCCCCCACCGGTCCGTGGACGCAAAACGGGCCCGCCCCCTGACACCAGGGGGCGGGCCCTTCGTCTTGCGGTGGCACCGCCATGCAGCACCGCAGACGTCGGGGGGTCTATCCGAAGCGGCCGGAGATGTAGTCCTCGGTCGCCTGGACGGACGGGTTGGAGAAGATCCGCGCGGTCTCGTCGATCTCGACCAGGCGGCCCGGCTGGCCGACGGCCGCCAGGTTGAAGAAGGCCGTACGGTCCGAGACGCGCGCCGCCTGCTGCATGTTGTGCGTCACGATGACGATCGTGAAGCGCTCCTTCAGCTCGCCGATCAGGTCCTCGATCGCGAGGGTCGAGATCGGGTCGAGCGCCGAGCACGGTTCGTCCATCAGCAGGACGTCGGGCTCCACCGCGATCGCCCGCGCTATGCACAGGCGCTGCTGCTGGCCGCCCGACAGGCCCGAGCCGGGCTTGTTGAGGCGGTCCTTGACCTCGTTCCAGAGGTTCGCGCCCTTGAGGGACTTCTCGACGACGTCCGCCAGCTGGTTCTTCTTGTACGAGCCGTTCAGGCGCAGGCCCGCCGCCACGTTGTCGAAGATCGACATCGTCGGGAACGGGTTCGGGCGCTGGAAGACCATGCCGACCGTACGGCGCACGGCGACCGGGTCGACGTCCCTCCCGTACAGGTTCTCGTCGTCCAGGAGCACCTTGCCCTCGACGCGGCCACCGGGGGTGACCTCGTGCATCCGGTTCAGGGTGCGCAGGAACGTGGACTTGCCGCAGCCGGACGGGCCGATGAAGGCGGTCACGGAGCGGGGCTCCACGGTCATCGAGATGTCCTCGATCGCCTTGTGGGCGCCGTAGTACGCGGTCAGGCCGCTGACGTCGATTCGCTTGGCCATCTGAATCACTGCTTCTTTCGGGCGTGCGAGAAAGGGTCGCTGGTGTGGCCCCGCCCGGCGGAGCCGGAAATCGTCGCTTCAGCGACCGGTCTTGGGGGCCTTCCAGCGGGCGATGCCGCGGGCCACCAGGTTGAGGATCATGACGAAGGCGATCAGGACCAGGGCGGCGGCCCACGCGCGGTCGTACGACGCGTCGCTGCCCACCCGGTACTGCTCCCAGATGTAGAACGGGAGCGAGGACTGAGCGCCGTCGAACGGGTTGGTGTTGATCAGCTGGCTGCCGAAGACGAGCAGCATGATCGGGGCGGTCTCACCGGCGATACGGGCGATGGCGAGCATGACGCCCGTGGTGATGCCGCCGATCGCGGTCGGCAGGACCACCTTCAGGATCGTGCGCCACTTCGGCACGCCGAGCGCCAGCGAGGCCTCGCGCAGCTCGTTCGGGACGAGCTTGAGCATCTCCTCGGTGGAGCGGACCACGACCGGCATCATCAGGATCGCCAGTGCCAGCGAGCCCATGAAGCCGGACGGCTTGAGCTCGAACATCAGCATCAGGGTCAGGATGAACAGACCCGCCACGATGGAGGGGATGCCGGTCATGACGTCCACGAAGAACGTCACGGCCTTGGCGAGCGCGCCCTTGCCGTACTCCACGAGGTAGACCGCGGTCAGCAGGCCGAGCGGGGCGGAGATCAGGGTGGCGATGCCGACCTGCTCCAGGGTGCCGATCAGTGCGTGGTAGACACCGCCGCCGGGCTGGAAGCCGGGCACGCCCGCCATCGAGTGGCTGAGGAAGTTCCCGTTGAGGACCTTCGTGCCACGGCTGATCGTCGTCCACAGCAGGGACAGCAGCGGGATCAGGGCGAGGATGAAGCAGACCCACACCAGCGAGGTGGCGACGCGGTCCTTGGCCTGGCGCTTGTTCTCGACGGCCGAGGTGACCACGTACGAGATGAGCACGAACAGGATCGCGGAGATCAGGCCCCACTGGACCTTGCTGGAGAGACCGAAGACGAGGCCGATGCCGCAGCCGAGCGCGATGCCGGCGGCGCCGAAGGCGGCCGTGGCCCAGCGGGGCAGGCCCCGGCGGCTCAGGCTGCCCTTGCGGGGGGCCGGGGCGGCCGGGCGGGCGTCCTGGACAACTGCGTTGGACATCAGGCGTTCGCCCCCGAGTACTCCTTGCGGCGCGCGATGATCAGGCGGGCCGCGCCGTTGACCAGCAGGGTGAGGACGAAGAGGACCAGGCCGGAGGCGATCAGGGCGTCCCGGCCGAGCTGGTTGGCCTCGTCGAACTTCGCCGCGATGTTCTGGGCGAAGGTGCCGCCACCCGGGTTGAGCAGGTGCAGCGAGATGAGATAGCTCGGGGAGAGGACCGTGGCGACGGCCATCGTCTCGCCGAGCGCGCGTCCGAGGCCCAGCATCGAGGCGGAGATGACGCCGGAGCGGCCGAAGGGCAGCACCGAAAGGCGGATGACCTCCCAGCGGGTGGCGCCGAGGGCCAGCGCGGCCTCCTCGTTCATCCGCGGGACCTGGAGGAAGACTTCGCGGCTCACGCTGGTCACGATCGGCAGGATCATGATCGCGAGCAGGATGCCGACGGTGAACAGCGAGCGCGCGACGCCGACCTCGGTCTTGTGGAAGACGAAGGTCCAGCCCAGGTAGGTGTCGAGCCAGGAGTTCATGCCGTCGAGGTAGGGCACGAGGAAGAGGGCGCCCCAGATGCCGTAGATGATCGACGGCACGGCGGCCAGCAGGTCGACCACGTACGCGAGGGGCGCGGCCAGCTTGCGCGGCGCGTAGTGCGAGATGAACAGGGCGATGCCGACGGCGACCGGGACCGCGATGACCATCGCGATCAGCGAGCTGGCGACGGTGCCGAAGAGCAGCACCGCGATGCCGAAGACCGGCTTGTCGGCGGCCGGGTTCCAGTCGAACGTGGTGAAGAAGTTGCCCTCGTCCTTGGAGATGGCGATCCCGGCCCGGACGCTGAGGAAGGCGGCGATCGACGCCATCAGGACGAGCAGCAGGATGCCGGAGCCCCGGGAGAGCCCGAGGAAGATCTTGTCGCCCGCGCGTCCGGTGGACTTGGCGCGCAGGACCGGTGCCGGGGGCGCCGGTGGTGAGGTGTCGGTGGTTATGGAAGCCATGATCTTTCCGGTCTGTGGGCGGGGACTGGATGGGTCCCCTGGCGGCGGTGCACCGGATGGAGGGGGCGGGGGCCGGACGGGGCCCCCGCCCCGGGGGCGTCGAGCCGGCGGATCAGTCGCCGGCTGTCGGCCAGGAGATCCTTAGGAGAGGGAGGCGACCGTCTCGCGGACCTTGGCGTTGATCTCGGCCGGGATCGGCGCGTAGCCGGCGTCCGAGAGGATCTTCTGGCCCTCGTCGCCCGAGGTGTAGCTCAGGAAGGACTTGACCGTGCCGAGGGTGTCGGCCTTGTTGCCCTTGTCGCAGGCGATCTCGTACGTGACGAGGACGATCGGGTAGGCGTTGTCGGCCTTGGTGGCGTAGTCCAGGCCCAGGGCCAGGTCCTTGCCGGTGCCCTTGATCTTGGCGGCGGCGATCGCCTTGGAGGCGTTCTCCGGGGTGGCCTTGACCGGGGCCGCGGCACCCGTGTTGATGTCCACGGTCTTGATCGACTGGGCGGTGGCGTACGAGAGCTCGAAGTAGCCGATCGCGCCGTCCGTCTGCTTGACCTGCGCGGCGACACCGGCGGAGCCGGACGCGGCCTGGCCGCCCGGGGCCGGCCACTTCTTCTCGGCGGTGTACGGCCAGTCGGCCTTGGCGGTGGCGCCGAGGTACTTGCCGAGGTTCTGCGTGGTGCCGGAGTCCTCGGAGCGGTGGAAGGCCTGGATCGCCTTGTCCGGGAGCTTGGCGCCCGGGTTCAGCTTGGCGATGGCCTCGTCGTTCCAGTTCTTGATCTTGCCGTTGAAGATCTTGGCGATCGTCGGGGCGTCCAGGACCAGGCTGTTGACGTTCTCCAGGTGGAAGCCGATCGCGATCGGGCCGCCGACCATCGGGAGGTTGATGCCCTGGCCGCCGGCGGCGCAGACCTTCTTGGAGCTGGCGACCTCCTCCGGCTTCAGCGCGGAGTCGGAACCGGCGAAGCCGACCGTCGACTGGTTGAAGGCGATGATGCCCTCACCGGACGAGGAGGACTTGTAGTTGATCTCGACGCCCTTGCAGGCCGCCATGTAGTTCTTGACCCACAGGTCCATGGCGTTCTTCTGGGCGGAGGAGCCGGAGGCCAGGAGCTGGCCCTTGGCGCCGTCGCACTTGATGTTGGAGGCGGCGCTGGTCTTGCCGGTGCCACCGGTGGAGCTGGAGGTGTCGTTGTTGTTGTCGCTGCCGCACGCCGTGAGGGCCAGGGCGCTGGACACGGCGATGACGCCGAGAGCGGTGGCGCGGAGCCGGTTCTTGCGCTGAAGCTTCACTTTCGGGTGTTCCTTCCAGGAGCCGCCGGTGTCCGTTCGTTGTACGGCGGCGTGCGAAGAGGTGTCCGGTGGGGCGGGTCGCCGCACACCGTGTAAGGCCGAAATTAGGCAGAACAGGTGAAGCCGCCAACGGAGGAGAGTGAACGGAAGGTGAACCGTGTCGGTCAGTGCGGTGCCGGCCGTTACCGGTTTGTGTTCAACTGATCGGGGGGAGCGCGCCGGTGCCGGTCAGGGGCTTGGGGGGCGCTTGGAAATACCGATTGCGCCCCCGCTGCGCTCCCGTCACGACCGGTGCAGGGCGTCCAGGAGCGCGTCCACCAGATGGCGGTCGCGGGGCTGGGTGAGCCGGAGGCGGGCCGCAGCCGGGGGCAGCCAGAGCAGCCGGTCGACCTCGTCGCACGGCACGAAACTCCCCGCACTCGCCTCGGCGGCCCAGTAGTCGACCACCTTGGGGCGGCCCTGCCCGTCGATGTAGTGGACGGAGGGCAGCCGGGCACCTGGCGCACAGATGTGCCCAGTCTCCTCCAGAACCTCCCGCAGCGCCCCCGCGAGCGGGTCCTCACCCCGCTTGAGCTTGCCTTTCGGCAGCGACCAGTCGTCGTATTTCGGCCGGTGCACGAGGCAGATCTCCAGCCCGCCGTCGCCCCACGGCGAGCGGCGCCACAGCACGCAGCCCGCCGCGAGGACCGTGCGCGCCGGGTTCATTGGGCGCTCACCCCCGTGGTCACCGCCGCCATCGGCTGCCAGATCCGCTGGAAGGCGAACCGGGCGGCCTCCACGTCATGGCGCTGGTCGGCGTGGAGCACCCCGAGCGCGTACGCGGTCGCCGGGGCGATGCGCGGGGTGCGGGCTGCGGCAGCGGCGGCAGCGGCCGCCTCGGCCGCGTCCCGGTGCCGGTCGAGCGCGGCCCCCGCCCGCACGAGCCGGTCGTCGCCCTCGTGCGGCAGGCGCCCGGTGCCCAGCACGTCCTGCGCGTACCGGTGCAGCCGCAGCAGCAGCCGTACCTGGTGCCAGGGGGCGTCCTGCGCCTCGCCGGACTGGACGAGCGCCTCCGCGTTGTACGGATGGGCCGCGCGGGCCAGCGGCAGCCCGGCCACCGCCTCGTCGAGCCGCTTGCCCGCGAACTCGGCCGCCGGCGGCAGCACCTCCACCGCGTACGCGGCCGCCGAGCTGGACAGCGGCACCTCGCTGGCCAGCAGCGCCACCGCGTCGGCCACGGCATGGAACCGGGACGAGCCCAGCGCCTGCAATGCCGCCGAGTGCGCCCGGGTCCGGGCAAGGGTCAGCTGCCGTTCGAGCAGCGCCCCGGCCCGGGCGGCGCCCACGGCCAGTGCCGCCGCCTCGCCGCGCGGCGGCGGCACCTGCGGGGTGCCGGAGAGCCGCTGCAGCCCGTCGAGCAGCCGGGCGAGGCGCGCCGCGCAGGCGTGCTCGCCGCCCAGCGTCACACCGAGCCAGGCCAGTTCCGTACGCAAAGTGTCGGCCCAGGACGGGTCGAGCAGCGGACGGAACGTGTGCAGGGTGGCGCCGATGCGGCGGCCGGCGCGGCGCAGTGCCCGCGCGGCCTCCTCGGTGCCGTCGTTGTCGGGTCCCGCCTCGCGGTGGAGGCGGAGACTGCGCAGGAATTCCCCCGCCTGCGCGTGGAGATAGGGGGCGAGCACATCCCCGGCGGTCTCCGGTCCCGGGGATTTCTCAGGGCGTAGCACGCCGGCGCCTCCGGGCGTCTATCAGCATCTCCTGTACGTGCCGCAGCGGCACCCCGTCGGCGTCGGTCGCGTGCCGGGTCCACTCCCCGTCCGGGCCCAGGTGCCAGGACGAGGTGGTGTCCGCCATGCCGGTCTCAAGGAGCCGGGTGAGAGCCGCGCGATGGGCCGGGTCGGTGACCCGGACCAGTGCCTCGATACGGCGGTCGAGGTTGCGGTGCATCATGTCGGCGCTGCCCAGCCAGACCTCGGGCTCGCCGCCGTTCCCGAAGGCGAAGACCCGGGAGTGCTCCAGGAAGCGCCCCAGTATCGACCGCACCCGGATGTTCTCGGAAAGACCGGTCACCCCGGGCCGCGCCGCGCAGATCCCGCGCACCCAGATGTCGACCGGCACCCCGGCCTGCGAGGCCCGGTAGCAGGCGTCGATCACGGCCTCGTCGACCATCGAGTTGACCTTGATGCGTACGTAGGCGGGGCGTCCGGCGCGGTGGTGCGCGGTCTCCTTGTTGATCCGCGAAACCAGGCCGTCCCGAAGGGACTTGGGGGCGACCAGGAGACGGCGGTAGGTCTCGCGGCGCGAGTAGCCGGAGAGCCGGTTGAACAGGTCGGACAGGTCCGCCCCGACCTGCGGGTCGGCGGTCAGCAGGCCCAGGTCCTCGTAGAGGCGGGCCGTCTTGGGGTGGTAGTTGCCGGTGCCCACGTGCGAGTAGCGCCGCAGCGTGTCGCCCTCCTGACGCACCACCAGGGACAGCTTGCAGTGCGTCTTCAGACCGACCAGGCCGTACACCACATGGCAGCCCGACTCCTCCAGCTTGCGGGCCCACTTGATGTTGGCCTGCTCGTCGAAGCGCGCCTTGATCTCGACCAGGACGAGCACCTGCTTGCCGGACTCGGCGGCGTCTATCAGCGCGTCGACGATCGGCGAGTCGCCCGAAGTCCGGTACAGCGTCTGCTTGATGGCGAGTACGTCGGGGTCGGCGGCCGCCTGCTCAAGGAACGCCTGGACCGAGGTGGAGAACGAGTCGTACGGGTGGTGGAGCAGTACGTCCCGCTCGCGCAGCGCGGCGAAGATGTCGGGTGCGGAGGCCGATTCGACCTCGGCGAGGTCCCGATGGGTTCCGGCCACGAACTTGGGGAACTTCAGCTCGGGACGGTCGAGGGCCGCGATACCGAAGAGACCGGTGAGGTCCAGGGGACCGGGCAGCGGATAGACCTCGGCGTCGCTTATCTTCAGCTCGCGCACCAGCAGATCGAGCACGTACGGGTCGATGGACTCCTCGACCTCAAGGCGCACCGGCGGTCCGAAGCGGCGCCGCATGAGCTCCTTCTCCAGCGCCTGGAGCAGGTTCTCGGCGTCGTCCTCCTCGACCTCCAGGTCCTCGTTCCGCGTCACCCGGAACATGTGGTGCGCCAGCACCTCCATCCCCGGGAAGAGCTCTTCCAGATGCGCCGCGATGACGTCCTCAAGCGGCACGTACCGCTGCGGCGACGCCTCCAGGAACCGCGAGAGCAGCGGCGGCACCTTGACCCGCGCGAAGTGGCGATGCCCGCTGACCGGGTTGCGCACGACGACGGCGAGGTTGAGCGAGAGCCCCGAGATGTACGGGAAGGGGTGCGCGGGGTCCACGGCCAGCGGGGTGAGCACCGGGAAGATCTGCTGGCGGAAGAGCGTGAAGAGCCGCGCCTGCTCCTTCTCGGTGAGGTCGGGCCAGCGGATCAGATGGATGTTCTCGTCGGCGAGCGCCGGGGCCACGTCCTGCTGGAAACAGGCGGCGTGCCGGGCCATGAGCTCGCGCGAGCGGTTCCAGATCAGATCCAGGACCTCGCGCGGCTGGAGCCCGGAGGCGGACCGGGTGGCGACACCGGTCGCGATACGGCGCTTCAGACCGGCCACCCGGACCATGAAGAACTCGTCCAGGTTCGACGCGAAGATCGCCAGGAAATTGGCGCGTTCCAGAAGCGGCGTCGCCGGGTCCTCGGCCAGCTCCAGGACGCGCGCGTTGAAGGCGAGCCAGCTGCGCTCCCGGTCCAGGAACCGCCCCGACGGCAGCTCCTCGCCGTCCACCGGCTGCCCGTCCCGCTCGTAGCCCTCGTACGCGTCCAGATCCGCGTCGATGTCCGGCTCCAGGTCGGATACGGCGGCCGCGAGGGTGTGCGGCCGGTGCGCGGCTATGGAACCGACCGACGGCTGGGAGGAGGGCTGGAGGTGGACCTCGGCGCTGGGCTGCTGGCTCATGAACCCATTCTTCCGCGCCCGGGCGCGGTCAGGCGCGTCGGAGAGGACGTCGGAGCGGGCAGGAGCCAGCGTCTTGGGGCGGGCGGCGGTCCCGTTCCGGGAGGGGGGCACCTCGGGCTGCATTGGCTGAGCGTCGCAAGCGTGTCTGAATGCCCGGTAACGAGGACATGACGTGCAGGAATATGAGCCCTGACGCGGATGTCAGGCCTGCCGCGCTGGACGTTCCCGGGCACTTGTAGGGGCGCGGGGCTGTGACATCTGCGGCTCCGCCGCGTGGGCGCGACAAGCCCAGCACGGTCCGCAGACGAAGAATCCACCCCCGGAAGGGGCCAGGGTCAGGACTCGGTCCGGTACATCAGATCCACCTCATGGGTGGTGAACCCAAGACGTTCATACACGGTCACGGCCGCCGTGTTGTCGGCATCCACGTACAACATGGCCACAGGCACACCCTCCCCCGCAAGATGGCGCAAGCCAGTCGCGGTGAGGGCCTTGCCGAGGCCGCCGCCCTGGGCATCCGGCCGGATGCCCACGACGTACACCTCCCCGATCCTCTCCGCCGCGTGCACCTTCGTCCAGTGGAAGCCCACGATGCGGTCGTCGCGCTCGGCGAGGAAGAAGCCCTTCGGGTCGAACCACGGCTCGGCCTTGCGGTCGTCGAGGTCGCGCTGGGTCAGCGAGCCCTGCTCGGGGTGGTGCGCGAAGGCCGCCGCGTTCACCGCGAGCCACGCCGTGTCGTCCTCGCCGGGCACGAAGGTCCGTACGGTGACACCCGGCGGGTAGACCGGCTCGGGGATGTCGAGCGGGGTCAACGGCCGCCGCATCTGGCGCAGTTCGCGGAACAGGGTGAGCCCGAGGACCTGCGCGAGATGGCGGGCGGCGGAGTGCCCGCCGTGCGCCCACACCCGCAGCCGCTTGCCGGACGCGCCGAGCAGCGCCGAGCCGAGCGCCCGCCCGTGGCCGCGGCCGCGGTGCGCGGGGTGGATGACGAGTTCGGCGGCCGGTGCCTCGATCGGGTCGGTGTCCTCCAGCTGCGCGTAGCCGATGAGCTCGGTGCCCTCGGAGGAGGTGACGGTGAGGAGGAAGTGGCGGATCCCGGGCCGCCGCCCGCCCCGCAGCTGGAGCCGCCCCTGCTCGGAGACGGCCTGCTGCCCGTCGGCCCGGGCGGCCTCGGCGAGCAGCGCGAGCACCTCCTGGGCCTGGGGGTGGGTCAGCTCGTCGAGGGTCTGGATCTCACGTCCGGAGGGGCCGGGGCCGGCGGGGTCAGTCGTCATGTGTACGAGCGTACGGCGGCCGGGGGCAAAACCTGACGTACCGCCAAACGGCAACCATCCCGTAACCCCATCCCCCTGTCGCGCTACGCGCGTTGACCCTAGGCTTCCGCTGGCGGCGGACCTCATCCGTCACGCTGGACGACCACTGAACCACCTAGGGGAGAGATGTCAGCGACACCCCGGAAGAACCGCGGCGGCCGCGCCGGCCGCCGGGTCCTGGCGGCCGCCGCGGGACTCACCACGCTCGGCGCGCTCGTCGCCGCGATGCCCGCGGCCGACGCCCACGACAAGGGGCACGGCCACCCGAAGCCCGCGCGGACGGTGGACGTCCAGCTGCTCTCCTTCAACGATCTGCACGGCAACCTGGAGCCGCCGGCCGGCTCGGCGGGCACGGTGGCCGAGAAGCAGGCCGACGGCACGGTGAAGTCCATACCGGCCGGCGGCGTCGAGTACCTGGCGACCTCGCTGCGCAACGCGCGCAAGGGCCACCCGTACTCGATCACCGCCGCCGCCGGTGACATGGTCGGCGCCAGCCCGCTGCTCTCGGGGCTCTTCCACGACGAGCCGACCATCGAGGCGCTGAACGACATCAAGCTCGATGTCACCTCGGTCGGCAACCACGAGTTCGACGAGGGCGCGGTCGAGCTCGCCCGGATGCAGAACGGCGGCTGCCACCCGGTCGAGGGCTGCTACGAGAAGGGCAAGAAGTTCCCGGGCGCGGACTTCCCGTATCTCGCGGCCAATGTGACCAGCGAGAAGACCGGCAAGCCGATCCTCAAGCCGTACACGGTCTGGAAGAAGAACGGCATCAGGATCGGCTTCATCGGTGTGACCCTCAAGGGCACACCGGACGTCGTGACCGCCGAGGGCGTCAAGGGCCTGAAGTTCCACGACGAGATCGAGACGATCAACAAGTACGCCAAGGAGCTCGACCGGCAGGGCGTGAAGTCCATCGTCGCCCTGATCCACGAGGGCGGGCTGCCGACCAGCAACGCGTACAACTACGACTGCGACTCGGCGGGCCCCGGCAGCGGTCTGTCCGGCCCGATCGTCGACATCGCCAAGGGCGTCACGCCCAAGGTGGACGCGCTGATCACCGGCCACACCCACACCGCGTACGCCTGCACCATCCCGGACCCGGCGGGCAACCCGCGCATGGTCACCTCGGCGGCCTCCTACGGCAAGCTGTTCACCGAGACGACGCTGACGTACGACAAGCGGACCAAGGACATCGTCCGCACCGCCGTGAAGTCGCCGAAGTCGGTGAACCACATCGTCAGCCGCGACCAGGCCAAGGCGCCGGACATCAGCGCGCTGATCGCCCGCTGGAACAAGCTGGCCGCGCCGGTCGCCAATCGGCCGCAGGGCTACATCTCGGCCGACATCAACGGCCGCGGCTCCGACGCGCCCGAGAAGCCGCTCGGCGACCTGATCGCGGACGCGCAGCTCGCGGGCCTCGCCCCGAACGACAAGGGCGGCGCCCAGATCGCGTTCATGAACCCCGGAGGCATCCGCTCCGACCTCGTCTACAAGGCGAGCGGCAGTGAGGGCGACGGGGTGGTGACCTACGGCGAGGCGTTCACCGTCCAGCCGTTCACCAACATGATGAACGTCGTCAGCCTGTCCGGCGCCCAGCTGATCCAGGGCCTCCAGCAGCAGGTCAGCGGCGGCAACCAGGCCGAGCCGAAGATCCTCCAGGTCTCGAAGGGCTTCACCTACACGCTGGACATGACGAAGACGGGCGCGGCCCGGGTCCTCGTCGACACGGTGAAGCTGAACGGTGTCGCCATCGACCCGGCGAAGTCGTACCGCGTCGCGATGAACGCGTTCCTCGCGGGCGGCGGCGACGGCTTCACGGCGCTCGGCCAGGGCACCAACAAGCTGGTCGGCGCGTCCGACCTGGACGTCTTCAACGCCTACCTGGCGGCGAACTCCTCGGCGTCCGCGCCGATCGCCCCGCCGGCCCAGAACCGGATCACGGTCGTGAAGTAGTCACGTATTAGCTGTGGTGAGGGGCGGCGGGCCGGTTGGCCCGCCGCCCCTCCTGCTTTGTCACGTGTACTCGGGCGGCGGGGTCGGGGCGCCCGGGAGGCGGATGGTGGCGACCGTGCCGGGGCCGTCCGGGGCCGGGCCGAGCGCGATGGTGCCGCCCGCGTGCTCGACCGTACGGGCCACGATCGAGAGCCCGAGGCCCGAGCCGGGCAGCGAACGGGCCGACTGCGAGCGCCAGAACCGCTCGAAGACGTGCGGGAGTTCATCGGCCGGAATGCCGGGACCCTGGTCGCGTACGGAGAGCACCCCCCGGTCGAGGACGACGGTGATCGTGCCGCCGGGCGGGCTGAACTTCACCGCGTTGTCCAGGACGTTGACGACCGCGCGCTCCAGCTTCGCCGGTTCGGCCCGTACGTACCAGGGCGCGAGCTCGGCCGTGATGGTGAGCTCGGGCCCGCGCAGCCGGGCGCGGTCGAGGGCGATCCGGGTGATGTCGTGGAAGCCGACCACTTCGAGCGGCCCCTCGCGTACGGCGTCCGGCCGGGACAGCTCCTGCAAGTCGCCGATCAGGGAGGCGAGTTCGGACATCTGCGCCTTGACCGAGACCATCAGCGCCTTGCGGTCGGCGGGCGGGATCACCCGCCCCGTCTCGTCACTGCGCGCGAGCAGCTCGATGTTGGTCCGCAGCGAGGTCAGCGGGGTGCGCAGCTCGTGGCCCGCGTCGGCGATGAGCTGCGCCTGGCGGTCGCGGGAGGAGGCGAGGGCGGCGGTCATCGCGTTGAACGACCGCGAGAGCCGGGCGATCTCGTCCTCGCCCTCGGCGGGGATACGGACGGTCAGGTCCTCGGTACGGGCCACGTGCTCGACCGTGTCGGTCAGCTGGTCCACCGGGCGGAGCCCCGCGCGGGCGACCCAGAGACCGGCGGCGCCGGCGCCGATGACCCCTATGCCGGAGACGAGCAGCAGGACGATCGCCAGCTTGTTGAGCGGCGTCGTCACGTCGGACATCGGCACCGCGATGGAGACGGCCACCCGGCCCTGCGCGCCGAGGCCGCTGATGTGGGCCGCCCGGGTGTAGACGCGGCGCTCCACCCCGGCGCCGTCCGTCGTGGTGTGCAGGGCGTCCTCGCGCGGACCGGTGGCGACGGCGATGTCCGCCTGGCGCACCGGCAGATGCGCGGACCTGGGGTTGGAGCACACCGTGCCGTCCGGGAAGACGACCTGGGTCAGCGGGGTGTTGCCCGGCAGCCGGATCCGCTCGGGGTTGGGGCTGCGGCAGGTCTGGACGAGGACCGTGGCGTAGTCCGCGCTGGCGGAGCTGGCCGCCTGGTTGCGCAGCCGGTTGTCGAGCTGGCTGGTCAGCACGCCTTGGGTGATGAACCAGCAGGCGGCGGCCACCGCGGCCACCGCCACCGTGACCGCTGTCGCCACCAGCAGCGCGAGCCGCGATCTGAGCGGCAGCTCGCGGAACCACCGCACCGGTCTCCTCACTCCGTGCCGCCCGCACGCAGCGCGTACCCCACACCGCGCACGGTGTGCACGACGCGCGGCTCGCCGCCCGCCTCGGTCTTGCGGCGCAGATACATGACGTACACGTCGAGGGAGTTGGACGACGGCTCGAAGTCGAAGCCCCAGACCGCCTTGAGGATCTGCTCGCGGGTCAGCACCTGGCGCGGATGGGCCAGGAACATCTCCAGGAGCGTGAACTCGGTACGGGTCAGCTCCACGACCCGCTCGCCCCGGGTGACCTCGCGGGTCGCGAGGTCCATACGGAGGTCGGCGAAGGTCAGGACGTTGTCGTCGGGCTGTTCGGTGGCAGATGCGGGCGCGTACGAGCTGCGGCGCAGCAGCGCGCGGATGCGGGCGAACAGCTCGTCCAGCTCGAACGGCTTGACCAGGTAGTCGTCGGCGCCCGCGTCGAGCCCGGTGACGCGGTCGCCGACCGTGTCGCGGGCGGTCAGCATCAGGACGGGCGTGGTGGACCCCGAGCCGCGCAGCCGCCGGGCGGCCGTGAGCCCGTCCATCCGGGGCATCTGGATGTCGAGGACGATCAGGTCGGGCTGGTACGCCTCCGCCTTGGCCAGCGCGTCCAGACCGTCGACGGCGACCTCCGTCCCGTACCCCTCGAAGGCGAGACTGCGCTGCAGCGCCTCGCGGACGGCGGGCTCGTCGTCGACGATCAGGATGCGCTGGGTGTCGTCCTCGGCGGGTGCGGGGCTCATCGGTGTGGGGTCTTCCTCGGAGGCGGGTGTCGGGGCGGTACGGGTTCGCGCTGTCCAGCGTCGCATGCCGGACGTCCGCCGGGCGTCAGCTGTTGGCGCCGCTGCCGCCGCCGGAACCGCTGCCCGACCGCAGACTGTCGAGGTCGGCCTTGACGGTGTTGATCGGGATGGCGAACCCGAGCCCGACACTACCGGCCGACGAGCTGGAGGCACTGGCGGAACTCGGGCTGTACATGGCCGAGTTGATGCCGATGATGTTGCCGTTCATGTCGATGAGCGCGCCGCCGGAGTTGCCCGGGTTGAGGGAGGCGTCGGTCTGGATGGCCTTGTACGTGGTCTTCGAGGACCCGGTGTCGCCGTTGAACTGCTGCCCACCGAACTCGAACGGCCAGCCACCGCGACCGCGTCCCTGACCCTGGGTGTCTCCCTGTCCCTGACCCTGCCCCTGCTCCTTGGCGACGGTGACGTCGCGGTTGAGGGCGGAGACGATGCCGCTGGTGACGGTGCCGGTCAGGCCCTCGGGGGAGCCGATGGCTACGACCTGGTCGCCGACGCGCAGGTTGTCGGAGTTGCCGAGGCTTGCGGGCTTCAGACCGCTGGCGCCTTGCACCTTGATGAGCGCGAGGTCCTTGTCGGGGTCGGTGCCGACGACGCTCGCGGTGTACGTCTTGCCGTCGCTGGTACGCACCTTGACCTGGTCGGACCCGGCGACGACGTGGTTGTTGGTGACGATCTCCCCGCCCGAGGTGACGATCACCCCGGAGCCGGTGGACTCGCCGGAGGACGAGGTCGCGCTGATCTCCACGATGCTGGGCGAGACGGCCTGGGCGACCCCGGCGACGGTGCCGTTGGTGCTCCTGGAGGCGTTGGTGCCGCTGACGCCGGGGGCGCTGGCGGTGGTGCCGTTGCCGGTCCACCGCTCTATGAGCGTGGCGGTCCCGCCGCCGACGGCCGCCGCGGCGATGGCGACGGCGGCGATGAGCCCGACGGAGCGGCGGGCGCGGCGTGGGCGGGGGCTGTCGGGGTTGCCGGGGGGCGTGCCCCCGTCCCCGTTCCCGGGCCAGATGGTGGTCCCGGGCCCGGCGTGCATGGGCGCGGCGGGCTCGTACGGCGGCGGGGGCGGGTAGGCCCCGGACGCCTGCGGATACGGCTGCGGCTGCTGCGGCTCGTGCTCGGGGAGGCTCATGTCCTTCACCTTCGCGGCGCTTGATGAGAGCCGTCTGAGGACGGGGTGAGAAGCCCGGCAGAACCATGTTTGCCCGAAATAAAGACCCCCACCCCGCCCCTTCACCTAGACCCTCCGGGGGATCTTGTCGGGTGCGGATCGTGCTGGGTTGCTCGCGCAGTTCCCCGCGCCCCTAGGTGGTTAGGGGCGCGGGGAACTGCGCGAGCAACCCCCACCGGCGGCCAGCCGAACCAAGGGGGTCCGGGGGCGTAGCCCCAGGCAGCCCACCCCAACCCCCACCCGGCCGCCCGCCCAGGGCTTTCGGGAAGGGGCGGGGTGGGGAATCGCCCGCCGCAGGCGGGGCGCGCGGGGTTCGGGGCGTAGCCCCGGCAGGGGGACCGGGGGCGTAGCCCCAGGCACGGGCAGGTGGGGCCTCGAACATGCGCGCGTCAGCGGATAGCCTCCCGCCATGCCCAATGGTCAGTGGTACCCGCCGGAATGGCCCGACCGGATCCGCGCCCTCGCCCACGGCGACCTGGTCCCCGTACAACCCCGCCGCGCCGCAACAGTCCTCCTCCTCAAAAACGCACGGCAGGACACCCTCGCCGTACACATGCTCCGCCGCCGCACCTCCATGGCCTTCGCCGCAGGCGCGTACGCGTACCCCGGCGGCGGCGTGGACCCCCGCGACGACGCACGCCGCATCGGCTGGGCCGGCCCGACCAGAGAGACCTGGGCGGAAAGCCTGGGCGTGGACCCCGACGACGCCCAGGCCATCGTCTGCGCCGCAGTCCGCGAGACGTACGAGGAGTCCGGCGTCCTCCTCGCCGGCCCCGACGCCGAGAGCGTCGTCGGCGACACCACCGGCGACGACTGGGAGGCCGACCGCCTCGCCCTCGTAGCCCGCGACCTCTCCTTCGCCGAGTTCCTGGACCGCCGAGGCCTCGTCCTGCGCTCGGACCTGCTGGGCGCGTGGGCGCGCTGGATCACCCCCGAGTTCGAGCCGAAGCGGTACGACACCTGGTTCTTCGTCGCCGCGCTCCCCGAGGGCCAGCGCACCCGCAACGCCTCCACCGAGGCCGACCGCACCGTGTGGATCGGCCCCGCCGAGGCCACCGCCGGGTACGACCGGGGCGAGCTCCTGATGATGCCGCCGACCGTTTCGACCCTGCGCGCCCTCCTCCCGTACGCCACCCCCGCCCAGGCCCTGGCGGCGGCGGTCACCCGCGACCTCACCCCCGTACTGGCCCGGGCGAGCCTCGGCGACGACGGCGAGATCGTGCTGAGCTGGCCCGGCCACGACGAGTTCACCAAGCGCATCCACACGGCCGAAGGAACGACCACATGACGGAAGCAGCCACCCCCCACGGCTCGATGGAAGGCACCACGGCGTGACCGAAGCAGCCGCCCTCCCCGGCCAGCCGCGCGGCGGGGTGCTCTCCGGCCCCGCCACCGACCGTGCCGTCAACGTCCTCGCGCCCAACGCGTCCGCGATGACCCTCGACGGCACCAACACCTGGATCGTGGCCGAGCCCGACTCGGACCTCGCGGTCGTCATCGACCCCGGGCCGCTCGACGACGCCCATCTGCGGAGCGTTGTAGCGACCGCCGAGCAGATGGGCAAGCGGGTCGCGCTCACCCTGCTCACCCATGGCCACCCCGACCACGCCGAGGGCGCGGCCCGCTTCGCCGAGCTGACGCGTACGCACGTACGCGCCCTCGACCCGGCGTTGCGCCTCGGCGACGAGGGCCTCGCAGCCGGTGACGTGATCACCACCGGCGGCCTGGAGATGTGGGTGGTGCCCACCCCCGGCCACACCGCCGACTCGCTCTGCTTCCATCTCCCCGCCGACCGGGCCGTGTTGACGGGTGACACGGTCCTCGGGCGCGGCACGACCGTCGTCGCCCACCCCGACGGCCGCCTCGGCGACTACCTCGACTCACTGCGGCGGCTGCGCTCGCTGACGGTCGACGACGGCGTGCGCACCGTACTGCCAGGGCACGGCCCGGTCCTCGACGACGCCCAGGGCGCCATCGAGTTCTACCTGGCCCACCGAGCCCACCGGCTGGCCCAGGTGGAGACGGCCGTGGAGGACGGCCACACCACGGCGGCGGACGTGGTGGCCCGTGTCTACGCGGACGTCGACCGTTCCCTGTGGCCGGCCGCCGAACTCTCCGTACGCGCCCAGCTGGAATACCTGCGCGAGCACGGCCTGATCTAGCACCCAGCCACATTCCCAAGCTAGACCCGACCACTGACAACGCAACGGGCCCGCCTCCCCACCAGGGGAAACGGGCCCGTACGTACAAGCAAAAGCCGCCGCGTCAGCGCGACCGCTTGGCCAGCCGCTCGACGTCCAGCAGGATCACCGCGCGGGCCTCCAGCCGCAGCCACCCACGCTGCGCGAAGTCCGCCAGCGCCTTGTTGACCGTCTCGCGGGACGCGCCGACCAGCTGGGCCAGCTCTTCCTGCGTCAGGTCGTGCACCACGTGGATGCCCTCCTCCGACTGCACGCCGAAGCGGCGCGACAGGTCGAGGAGCGCACGGGCGACGCGGCCCGGGACGTCCGAGAAGACCAGGTCGGACATCTGGTCGTTGGTCTTGCGCAGCCGGCGGGCGACGGCGCGCAGCAGCGCCGTGGCCACCTCCGGGCGCGCGTTCAGCCAGGGCTGGAGGTCGCCGTGGCCCAGGCCCAGCAGCTTGACCTCGGTCAGCGCGGTCGCCGTGGCGGTACGCGGACCCGGGTCGAACAGCGACAGCTCGCCGATCAGCTCGCCGGGGCCGAGGACGGCCAGCATGTTCTCGCGGCCGTCGGGCGAGGTGCGGTGGAGCTTGACCTTGCCCTCGGTGACCACGTACAGGCGGTCGCCGGGGTCGCCCTCGTGGAAGAGGGCGTCGCCGCGGGCGAGCGTCACCTCACTCATCGAGGCGCGGAGCTCCGCGGCCTGCTCATCATCGAGCGCCGCGAAGAGCGGGGCGCGCCGCAGAACGTCGTCCACGAGTTCTCTCCTTGTCGACCGGTACAGGGGACCGTGCTCCCCATTTTGCCGGACGGGGTAAACAGTGCGATCAATCACAAGGATGACGCACCCGGGCGCCGGACTGTGCGGCAGGGGGCCGATTGGGGTGCTGATTCGCTGTGGCCGGGGCGGATGTCAGTGCGTGGCTTTAGGCTGGCCGGGTGTCCAATTCGCCGGTGAGAGCGCAGGCCAGGGGGGCCGTACGAGTGTCCGCAGGCAGTGATTCCGCTGTGGGCGAACAGCCCGCTGCTAAACCGAAAAAAGCCGCGAAAGAATCAAAATCAGCCAATCGGGCCGCGTCGACGGCGTCCACGCCGCCGTCCGCCCCGGGCGCGTCGCCCACCCCGGCCACGCGCGCGAAGGCCCCGGCGAAGAAGGCAGCAGTGGCAAAGAAGGCCCCGGTAGCCAAGAAGGCTTCGGCGGCGAAGACGGCCCCGGCCGCGAAGAAGGCCTCGTCGGCGAGCCAGGCCGCCACCAAGAAGGCCGCCACCAAGGAGCAGGCTGCCAAGAGCGCCGCCGCCACGAAGCCCACCACCGCCCAAAAGACGGTCACCGCCAAGCAGACGGCCGCCAAACCCGAGTCCCACCTCGCCATGGTCCGCCGCGCCCGCCGGATCAACCGCGAGCTCGCCGACGTGTACCCGTACGCCCACCCCGAGCTCGACTTCCGCAACCCCTTCGAGCTGCTGGTCGCCACCGTCCTGTCGGCCCAGACCACCGACCTGCGGGTCAACCAGACGACGCCCGCGCTGTTCGCCGCGTATCCGACTCCGGAGGAGCTGGCGGCGGCGAATCCGGAGGACGTCGAGGAGCTGATCCGGCCGACCGGGTTCTTCCGGGCCAAGACCAAGTCGATCATGGGCCTCGCGGCCGCCCTCCGCGACGACTTCGGCGGGAACGTGCCGGGCCGCCTCGACGACCTGGTGAAGCTCCCGGGAGTGGGCCGCAAGACGGCGAACGTGGTGCTCGGCAACGCCTTCGGCGTTCCCGGCATCACCGTCGACACGCACTTCGGCCGTCTCGTACGCCGCTGGAAGTGGACGGACGAGGAGGACCCGGTCAAGGTCGAGGCCGTGGTCGCCGAGATCTTCCCGAAGAGCGAGTGGACGATGCTCTCGCACCGCGTCGTCTTCCACGGCCGCCGCATCTGCCACGCCCGCAAGCCCGCCTGCGGCGCCTGCCCGATCGCCCCGCTCTGCCCGGCGTACGGGGAGGGCGAGACGGACCCGGAGAAGGCGAAGAAGCTCCTGAAGTACGAGAAGGGCGGCCTCCCGGGCCAGCGCCTGTCCCCGCCACCGGACTACCCGGGCCTGCCCGCGCCCCCGCTGGGAGCCGGATGACAGGTGCCCCGGCGAAGGCCCGATGACGGCGACGGAACGAATGCGACCGGCCCGCACGTTGAGACCGGTGGAACGACGGGGGTGCCCATGACGCACGCGAGTGACACCAGCAGGACGTACGACAGGTTCAAAGGCGACGGCCGCAAGGGCGGCGACAGCGGCCCCGCCGTCAGCCGCGACGGCCTGCCCGCCTGGCTGGACCCCGTCGCGCGCGCGGCCGACGGCATCGAGCCGCTCCAGCTGAGCCGGTTCCTGCCGCCGGAGAGCGGGGACGGGCGGCAGTCCGCCGTCCTCATCCTCTTCGGCGAGGGCCCGCGCGGACCCGAGCTGCTGCTCATGGAGCGCGCCAGCCAGCTGCGCTCGCACGGCGGCCAGCCCTCCTTCCCCGGCGGCGCCCTCGACCCCGAGGACGGCGACCCGGGGACCACCGGCCCGCTGCGCGCCGCCCTGCGCGAGGCCGAGGAGGAGACGGGCCTCGACCCCGAAGGGGTCCAGATCTTCGGCGTGCTGCCCCGGCTCTACATCCCGGTGAGCGCCTTCGTGGTCACGCCCGTCCTCGGCTGGTGGCGCGAGCCGAGCGCGGTGCGCGCGGTGGACGCGGCGGAGACCGCGCGGGTCTTCACCGTCCCCGTGGCGGATCTCACTGACCCGGCCAACCGTGCGACCGCCGTGCACCCGCGCGGCCACGCAGGACCGGCCTTTCTGGTCGAATCCGCCCTCGTCTGGGGCTTCACGGCCGGGGTGATCGACCGGTTGCTGCACTTCTCGGGCTGGGAGCGGCCCTGGGATCGCACCAGGCGGGTCCCGCTCGACTGGCACGCGTGACAGGCTGACCCCGTGAACGTGCTGGACATCCTGTTGCTGGTCGCCGCCGTGTGGTTCGCGATCGTCGGCTACCGCCAGGGCTTCGTCGTCGGCATCCTGTCGGTGATCGGCTTCCTCGGCGGTGGTCTCATCGCCGTGTATCTGCTGCCGGTCATCTGGGACCAGCTCACCGACAAGCGGGAAGTGTCGACCACCGCGGCGATCGTCGCTGTCGTGGTCGTGATCGTCTGCGCCTCCGTGGGCCAGGCCTTCACCACCCATCTGGGCAACAAACTGCGCCAGCACATCACCTGGTCGCCCGCCCGCGCCCTGGACGCCACGGGCGGCGCGCTCGTCAACGTCCTCGCGATGCTCCTGGTCGCCTGGCTGATCGGCACCGCGCTCTCCCCGCTGGCCGACCCCCAGCAGGGTCCCCAGCGGCCCGGCAACGCCCTGGGCAGGGCCGTCGACGACTCGCGCATCCTGCACGGCGTCGACAAGGCGATGCCCAAGCAGGCGCACACCTGGTTCTCGGACTTCTCCTCGATGCTCGCGAAGAACGGGCTGCCGCAGGTCTTCGCCCCGTTCACACACGAGTCGATCACGCAGGTCCCGGCCCCCGACCCGGCGCTGGCGGGCAGCCCGGTCGCGGCCCGCGCCAAGAGCTCCATCGTCAAGATCACCGGCACCGCCCCGAGCTGCGGCAAGCGCCTGGAAGGCACCGGCTTCGTCTTCGCCGACCGCCGCGTGATGACCAACGCCCACGTAGTGGGCGGTGTGGACGACCCCAAGATCCAGATAGGCGGTCAGGGCCGGACGTACGACGCGACGGTCGTGCTCTACGACTGGCGCCGCGACATCGCCGTCCTGGACGTCCCCGACCTGCGCGCCCCGGCGCTGCACTTCTCCTCCGGGGCCGCCCACAGCGGCAGCGGCGCCATCGTGGCGGGCTTCCCCGAGGACCAGCCGTACGACGTGCGCGCCGCGCGCGTGCGCGGCCGGATCACCCCGCCCGGCCCCGACATCTACCACCGCGGCACCGTCACCCGCGAGGTCTACTCGCTGTTCACCACGGTCCGCCCCGGCAACTCCGGCGGCCCGCTGCTCAGCCCCGACGGCAAGGTCTACGGCGTCGTCTTCGCCAAGTCCCTCGACGACCCGAACACGGGCTACGCGCTGACGGCCGCCGAGATCCGCGAGGATGTCCAGCTGGGCCGCACCGCCAACCAGCAGGTCGACAGCCAGCAGTGCGCCCTCTGACCCGCCGCACGGCCGCCCCCTGACGGCCCCGCCCGACCCTGGACCCTGGAGAGGCCGGAAATGCGACTGACGATCCTCGGCGGCGGCGGTTTCCGCGTCCCGCTGGTGTACGGCGCCCTGCTGCGCGACCACGAGCCCGGCCGGATCACCGAGGTCACGCTGCACGACGTGGACGCGGCCCGCCTCTCCGCCATCGCCAGGGTCCTCGCCGACCAGGCGCGCGACATCCCGGACGCGCCCCTCGTGCGCGCCACCACCGACCTCGACGAGGCGCTGACCGGCACCGACTTCGTCTTCTCCGCGATCCGCGTCGGGGGCCTCGCGGGCCGGGCCGCCGATGAGCGCGTGGCGCTGGCCGAGGGGGTCCTGGGCCAGGAGACGGTCGGCGCGGGCGGCATCGCGTACGGACTGCGGACCGTGCCCGTGGCGGACGCCGTCGCCCAGCGGATCAAGGCGCTCGCCCCCGACGCCTGGGTCATCAACTTCACCAACCCGGCCGGTCTCGTCACCGAGGCCATGGCCCGCCACCTGGGCGAACGCGTCATCGGCATCTGCGACTCGCCGGTGGGCCTGGCCCGCCGCGTGGCCCGCACGGTCGGCGCCGACCCCGAGGCCGTACGCCTGGACTACGCGGGTCTGAACCACCTGGGCTGGCTGCACGGGCTGTACGAGGGCGAACAGGACGTACTGCCGCGCCTGTTCGCCGACGACAGGCTGCTGACCTCGTTCGAGGAGGGCCGCCTCTTCGGCGCCGAGTGGCTGCGCTCGCTCGGCTCGGTGCCCAACGAGTATCTGCACTACTACTACTTCAACCGCGAGGCCGTGGCCGCGTACCAGCAGGCCGAGCGCACGCGCGGCGCGTTCCTCCTCGACCAGCAGGCGCGCTTCTACACGACCGTCGCCGACGGCGCGCACGCGTGGGACGCCTGGGACCGTACGCGGGCCGAGCGCGAGGCCACGTACATGAACGAGAACCGCGAGGTCTCGGGCGCGGGCGAGCGCGCCGCCGACGACATGCAGTCCGGCGGATACGAGAAGGTCGCCCTCGCGCTGATGCGTGCCATCGCGCGCGACGAGGCGGCCACGCTGATCCTCAACGTGCGCAACGGCGCCTCGCTCGACGCCCTCGACACCGAGGCCGTCATCGAGATCCCGTGCCGCATCGACGCCTCAGGCCCGCGCCCGCTGCCCGTCACCCAGCTGACCGGCCATGAGGCGGGCCTGGTCAGCGCGGTGAAGGCGGTCGAGCGGTGCGTCCTGGAAGCGGCCGAGAGCGGGTCCGCGCGGACGGCGGTCAAGGCGTTCGCCCTGCACCCGCTGGTCGACTCCGTCCAGGTCGCCAGACGGCTCCTGGACGGCTACCGCGCGGCCCACCCGGGCCTCGCCTATCTGCGCCCGTAAGTTCTGTCGCGTACGTTCGCTTACGTACGTGTATGGCGCAGCCGGGCCGAGACCCAGCGGGCCCGGCGGCGGAGGATACGCGGAATCCCGAGTTGGGGATCATGGCCCTGACCTTGCGGGCCGCCCCTCTCGTACGAAATCGGCGCGGTGGCCGAGCGGCGGTTGCGTGCTGCGTCACCGTAGTCGTGCGTCCAGCCCATACCCCGACGTCTGCCCGTGCCCCAAGGTCGGTAACCGCCTCTCGGGGGGCCAATTGGCCTATGCGCCGGGCATTTGGCTGTTCGTCAGACAACTGTTCCTGTCCGCTCACGGGAGCGTTTGGCCGGATCAGCGGTCGGGTTCGGGGTCCTTCAGCCAGTTGACCAGTTCGGTCGAGAACGCGGCCGGGTCCTCCTCATGGGGGAAGTGCCCCAGGCCGTCGAACAGCCGCCAGCGGTACGGCGCTTCGACGTACTCGCCGGAGCCCGCCGCGCTGCGGGTGCGCATCACCGGGTCGAGTGAACCGTGCAGATGCAGCGTCGGCACCCGCACCAGGCGCTTCATCCGGCGGTTGAACTGGATGCCGTCGGGCCGCGCCATCGACCGCACCATCCAGCGGTACGGCTCGATCGAGCAGTGCGCGGTCGAGGGAATCGTCATCGCGCGCCGGTAGACCTCCACGGCGTCGTCGTCCGGCGCCACCGGACCCGACCACTCCCGCATCAGCCGCCCCACCAGCGCCGCGTCGTCCGCGACGAGCTGACGCTCCGGCACCCACGGCCGCTGGAAGCCCCACACGTACGAGCCCGCCCGCGACTGCGAGACGTCGGAGAGCATCGCCGAGCGCCAGCGCCTGGGGTGCGGCATCGACGACACGGCGAGGCGGCGCACCAGCTTGGGCCGCATCACGGCCGCCGTCCAGGCGAGATAGCCGCCCAGGTCGTGCCCGACGAGCGCCGCGTCGGGCTCGCCGAGCGACCGTACGACCCCGGTGATGTCCAGCGCGAGGTTGGCCGGGTCGTAGCCCCGGGGGGTGCGGTCGCTGCCGCCGACGCCCCGCAGATCCATCGCGACCGCCCGGAAACCGGCGTCGGCGAGCGCGGTCAGCTGGTGGCGCCAGGTCCACCAGAACTGCGGGAAGCCGTGCAGCAGCAGCACCAGCGGCCCGTCGCCCAGCTCCGCGATGTGGAAGCGCGCACCGTTGGCGGCCACGTCCCGGTGGGTCCAGGGGCCGTCGATGCGGACGGGGCTGCCGTTGCCGCCGGGACTGCCCGTGGCGCCGTTACCGGTATCGGTTGCGGTCATGCAGACGAGCGTGCCACAGCGGGGGCCGCTTCCGTGACCGGGCGGGGATGCGGCTTGACGCTCCCGAGCACCGAGGCCGTCTGCTTGGCCGAGGCGATCGACTTCTCCGGCGGCTTGACCTTCTTGAACTTGGTCACCGCGAGCAGCCCGAGCAGCGCCGCGAGCAGCAGATACGCCCCGCCCACGATCAGGAACGACCAGGCGAGCCCCAGCCCCAGGTTGTGGATCCCGTACGCCGCCGCGAAGCTCAGCACCGGCAGCGAGAACAGGACGAACACGCCCGCGGTGCTGATGGCGAGGCCGCCGATCGCGCCGCGCTTGACGTCCTGGCGCAGCTCCGCCTTGGCGAGGGCGATCTCGTCGTGCACCAGCGCGGACATCTCGGCGGTCGCCGAGGCGACCAGCTGGCCGAGGCTGCGCTCGGCGCCGCCGGCGGTGTTGCTGGGGTCGCTCATTCGCTGACTCCCTCTCCTCTTCTGCGGTCCCGTCTTCCCGGGCCCGGATGTTCGTACTCCGGCCCAGATGTCAGATCATGCCGGACGGCCGCCCTCGTCGCTCCCCGCCCCCGCCAGTTGCGCCAGGCGGCGGTGCTCGGCGGCCTTCTCCTCGTGGATCGCGGCCATCCGCAGGTGGTAGGCCGGATTGTCCTGTTCATAACAGTCCGGGATGCCGTCGTGGTCCTCGTCGCGCTCCTCCTCCGCCACGAGCACCTGATACCGCTTGACGCGCAACTTGAGCAGTACGGTCGCGAGGGCGGCCGCGATCAACGACCCCATGAGAACGGCGGCCTTGATCTCGTCGGTGAGCGCCCCGGCGCCGTCGAAGGCCAGCTCGCCGATGAGCAGGGAGACGGTGAAGCCGATCCCGGCGAGGGTGGCCACGGCGAACACATCGGGCCAGGCGAGGTCCTCGTTGAGCTCGGCCTTGGTGAACCGCGCGGCGCACCACGTACCGCCGAAGATGCCCACCGCCTTGCCGACCACCAGGCCGAGCACCACGCCGAGTGTCTCCGGCCGGGTGAAGACGTCGGCGAGCGCCCCGCCGGTGACCCCGACCCCGGCCGACATCAGCGCGAACAGCGGCACGGCGAGCCCGGCGGACAGCGGCCGCACCAGGTGCTCGATGTGCTCGCCGGGGGAGTGCTCCTCGCCCTCGCGCCGGGTGCAGCGCAGCATCAGCCCCATGGCGACGCCCGCGATGGTGGCGTGGACGCCGCTGTTGTACATCAGCCCCCAGATGACCAGGGCCAGCGGTACGTACACGTACCAGCCCCGTACGCCCTTGCGCAGCAGCAGCCAGAACACGGCGAGCCCGACCACGGACCCGCCGAGCGCGGCGAAGTCGATCTCCTTGGTGAAGAAGACGGCGATGATCAGAATGGCGAAAAGATCATCAACAACGGCGAGCGTGAGCAGGAACGCGCGCAGGGCGCTCGGCAGCGAGGTCCCGATGACGGCGAGCACGGCGAGCGCGAACGCGATATCGGTCGCGGTCGGCACCGCCCACCCGTCCATCGACCCGCCGCCCACGGTGTTGACCAGCGCGTATACGAGCGCGGGCACGGCCATACCGCAGATCGCGGCGATCACGGGCAGCGCGGCGGCCTTGGGATCACGCAACTCCCCGGCGACCAGCTCACGCTTGAGCTCGATCCCGGCGACGAAGAAGAAGACGGCGAGAAGTCCGTCAGCGGCCCAGTGCTGAAGGGAAAGATCCAGCCCGAGGGAGCCGATGCCGATGTGGAAGTCCCGAACGCTGGCGTAACTCCCCCCAAGGGTGTTGGCCCAGATCAGCGCAACGATGGCGGCCACAAGGAGCAACACACCACCGACGGTCTCGGCCCGCAGCGCATCGGCGACAAAGTTCCGCTCGGGCAGCGAAAGCCGCCCGAGAAACTTCCGGCGGCTGGTGTCATTACGGGATACGGGCGCGGCCACGGGGGACGACCTCCGGTCGGTTCGGCGGGCATGACAAAGCACATTGCCGACCAGACTTCCCGGCACACCTGGGTCTCGCTTGCAGATCCCTCTCGCGGATCGCTCCGACGCGGCCCCCGTTCGAGGGACCCCTCTTGTCGCGCCATTGACGCGATCCTTACTTTACCTAACTCTTTACGCGGCCGCAGGGATGAATCCGGCGATCTTCACTTTATGGGGTGGGAGCGGGTGCGGCGCGGGGGCGCGGGTGGGGGGCCGGGGTCCGGGGCGGAGCCCCGAGGGGGGCGCAGGGGCGGAGCCCCGCGTACCCACCCATCCGGGCGGGGTGCAGGGGCGCAGCCCAGTTCACCCACCCACCCGCAGCCGGGGTCCGGGGGCGGAGCCCGCTGCCCACCCACCCCAGCGGGGTCCGGGGCGGAGCCCCGAAGCGGGGTGCAGGGGTCGCAGGCCCCGCGAAGGGGGTCTGGGGGCGCAGCCCCCGGGGAACACCCCTCCCACCTCAACCCCCACCCACCCCCGGAGGGTTAAGGGAACGGGCGGGGTGGGGAAAAACGCCGGAGGCCCAGCCACGCACCACGCGCAGCTGGGCCTCCACGAACCCCCCCCAGGGGGGCGGCGTCAGTCCTCGCTCGACGCGCTAGGCAGCTTCGTCTGGATCAGATCCATCACCGACGAGTCGGTGAGCGTCGTGACATCCCCCAGCTCCCGATTCTCGGCAACATCCCGCAGCAACCGCCGCATGATCTTCCCCGACCGGGTCTTCGGCAGCTCCGCCACCGGCAGCACCCGCTTCGGCTTGGCGATCGGCCCCAACGTGGCCCCGACGTGCGCCCGCAGCTCCTCCACAAGCCCGTCCGACTCCGCAGCCGACCCCCGAAGGATCACGAACGCCACGATCGCCTGCCCGGTCGTCTCGTCGGCCGCACCGACCACCGCCGCCTCGGCGACCGACGGGTGCGAGACGAGCGCCGACTCGACCTCGGTCGTCGAGATGTTGTGCCCGGACACCAGCATCACGTCGTCGACGCGCCCGAGCAGCCAGACGTCCCCGTCGTCGTCCTTCTTCGCCCCGTCACCGGCGAAGTACTTGCCCTCGAACCGCGACCAGTACGTGTCGATGAACCGCTGGTCGTCGCCCCAGATCGTGCGCAGCATCGACGGCCAGGGCTCGGTGAGGACCAGGTATCCGCCGCCCCCGTTCGGCACCTCGCGCGCCTCGTCGTCGACGACGGTCGCCGAGATACCCGGCAGCGCGCGCTGCGCGGAACCCGGCTTCGTCTCGGTCACCCCCGGCAGCGGCGAGATCATCATCGCCCCGGTCTCGGTCTGCCACCAGGTGTCCACGATCGGGCACTTGTCGGCCCCGATGTGCTTGCGGTACCAGATCCACGCCTCGGGGTTGATGGGCTCGCCCACCGACCCCAGCACCCGCAGCGACGACAGGTCGAACTTCGCGGGGATGTCGTCGCCCCACTTCATGAACGTACGGATCGCCGTCGGCGCCGTGTACAGGATCGTCACCCCGTACTTCTGCACGATCTCCCAGAACCGCCCCTGGTGCGGGGTGTCCGGCGTGCCCTCGTACATGACCTGCGTCGCGCCGTTCGCCAGCGGCCCGTAGACGATGTACGAGTGGCCGGTCACCCAGCCGATGTCGGCGGTGCACCAGTACACATCGGTCTCGGGCTTGAGGTCGAAGACCGCGTGGTGGGTGTACGCGGCCTGCGTCAGATAGCCGCCGGACGTGTGCAGGATGCCCTTCGGCTTCCCCGTCGTCCCGGACGTGTACAGGATGAACAGCGGGTGCTCGGCGTCGAACGCCTGCGGGGCGTGCTCGGCGGACTGCCGCCCGACGATGTCGTCCCACCACACATCGCGGCCCTCGGTGAACGCGGTCTCCTGCCCCGTACGCCGCACCACCAGCACATGCTCGACCTGCGGGCACTTCGCCACGGCCTCGTCGATCGCGGGCTTCAGCGCCGACGGCTTGCCCCGGCGGTAGCCGCCGTCGGCCGTGATGACCAGCTTGGCGTCGGCGTCCTGGATACGGGAGGCGACGGCGTCGGCCGAGAAGCCGCCGAAGACGACGGAGTGCGCCGCACCGATCCGCGCGCAGGCGAGCATCGCGACGGCCGCCTCGGGGATCATCGGCAGATACACCGCGACCCGGTCACCCGCCTGGACGCCCAGCTCGGTAAGGGCGTTGGCGGCCCGCGAGACCTCGTCCTTCAGCTCCGCGTAGGTGATGGCCCGGCTGTCGCCCGGCTCGCCCTCGAAGTGGATGGCGACCCGGTCACCGTTCCCGGCCTCGACGTGCCGGTCCACGCAGTTGTACGCGACGTTGAGCTTGCCGTCGGCGAACCACTTCGCGAAGGGCGGGTTCGACCAGTCCAGCGTCTCGGTCGGCTCGGTGGCCCAGGTCAGGCGCCGGGCCTGCTCGGCCCAGAAGCCCAGCCTGTCCGCCTCGGCCCGCTCGTACGCCTCCGCCGTCACGTTGGCGTTCGCGGCCAGCTCGGCCGGCGGTGCGAACCGCCGGTCCTCCTTGAGCAGGTTGGCCAGGCTTTCGTTGCTCACGACATCTCCCTTTCCCAGGGCGTCCTATGTGCCTATGTGTCCCGGGCCATAGCTCATCAGGCCAATCGCCGGGTGACAAGAGTCTCCTGAAAATTGGTTTAGACCTGTAAGCGTTGCGGCTCGTCGGCGCGTCGTCAGACGTTCTCATGAACGTGCTCACGCACGCACACAGGCACATTCTTTCGGACGTTTCCTCGGATGCTCTCAGAGCGGGGGATACGGGAGATGTCGTGAGCTCAGGCGCACGACTGCGCCGGTGTCGTCGGCCCTACCCCCTCGAAGACCTCCTGGACGTCGTCGTACGCCAGCAAGTACGCCTGGGCCTCGCCCACATGGAAGTACATCCCGTGCAGCGCCAGCGTGCCCTCGGCGAGCCGCCGCGCCACCGACTCATGGCGGCGCAGATGCTCCAACTGCTGCACCACATTGGTGAGGCAGAGCTGTTCGACCGCGTCGGCGGGCAGCCGCCCGGCGATCCGCGCCCAGGCGTGCCGACGGCTGGCCATCCGCTCCAGGCTCGGCAGCCCGTGCCGCAGCCAGCGGCCCAGCGGCGTCTGCGGGGCGCCCGGCCGGGTGTTGAGGAGTGCCTGCATCGCCCCGCAGCCGGAGTGTCCGCACACCGTGATGGACTCGACCCGCAGCACCTCCACCGCGTACTCGATAGCCGCCGCCACCGAGTCGTCCGCACTCTCGGCGCCGGGCGGCGGCACCAGGTTGCCCACATTGCGCACGGTGAACAGATCACCCGGGCCGCTCGACGTGATCATGCTGGTGACCAGCCGGGAGTCCGCGCAGGTGAGGAAGAGCTGGGACGGCTTCTGCCCCTCCCGCGCCAGCCTCGCCAACTCGTCCCGCACCAGCGGCGCGGTGTTCCGCTGGAACGCGCTGAGCCCGCTGGCCAGTTGATGCCCATGCGCCCGCTGAGCGGGAGCCTTGTCGTGGCAGTAGTGGTTGCGCCACGGCGTCCACGGCCGACAGCACCCATGCCCGCCCGACGCGGCCTCGGCGGCCTTTCCTCGGACGTGGGCCTGAACCCTGGCCTTCTCCCCGGCCCTCGGCTCGGCCCGGTCGGCCGGGCCCGCCTGGGTGGGAGCTTCCTGGCGGGCGGGAGAGGCCCCGATCCCGGAGCGCCCGGTGATCCGTACCCCACCGCCCCGCGCGATATGGGCGTCCTGCCAGCCCTGGAGTGCTTCGTACGCCGCGTGGTCCATGAAGGACCCGTTCAACTCCACCACGGCGCTGGCCCCTTGGGGCACCTGGTTCAGTGCCCGGGTCAGCCTCGGTACGGCCAGGAACGTCAACTGGCCCCGGGCGCACACCAGATACGTCCCGTCGTCCAGTGGCCGCACCGTGATCCGGGTCCGCGTCAGCCGGTGCAGCGCGACCGCGACGGCCACCGCGACCCCGATGGCCACGCCCTGGAGCACCCCGAACAGGAGCACCCCGGCCACTGTCGCCACGTACACCAGGAACTCGCGGTGCTTGTGGACGTTGCGGATGTGCGCGAAGGACACCATCTGGATGCCGACCACCATCACCAGTGCGGCGAGCGCGGCCAGCGGGATCCATTCCAGGACGGCCACCAGCAGCCCGGCGGCGAGCAGCACCCAGACCCCGTGCAGCACGGTGGAGGCCCGGCCGACCGCTCCGGCCCGTACGTTCGCACTGCCCCGCACCGCGCCTCCGGAGACCGGCATTCCGCCGAGCAGGCCGGAAACGGCGTTGGCGATGCCCTGCCCGCGCAGCTCCCGGTCGAGGTCGGCCCGGGGCGGCGCGGCGACCGTTCGCTCGGCGGCGAGTTTGTCCACGGCGACGGCGGAGAGCAGCGACTCCAGGCTGGCCACGAGCGTCACCGTCAGTACGGCGGCGGCCAGCCCGGCCACCGTCCCCTGCGGCAGCTCGGGCAGTACATGCGCGTCCCAGGAGGGCAGTTGGACGCGCGCGACGCTCGGTGCGGCGAAGGCGGCCACCCCGGTGGCGACCACCACGCAGGCGAGCGCGGCCGGGACGCGTCGCACCACCTTGCCGATCCGCCCCGGAAGGCGCGGCCAGGTGATGAGCACGGCGATGGTGAGCGCCCCGACGAGGGGTGCGGCAGGGCCGACCTTGGCCAGTTGGCCGGGCAGGGCAAGGGCGTTGTCGACGGCCGAGCTCTGCGGGGAGCCGCCCAGGACGATGTGCAGTTGGGCGAGCGCGATGGCGGCACCGATGCCGGCGAGGGTGCCGTGCACGATGGCGGGGCTCACCGCGAGCGCGGAGCGCGCGGTTCTCAGTGAGCCGAGTGCGATCTGGAGCAGACCCGCGAGAACGGTGATGGCGCAGGTCGTGCGCCAGCCGTAGTTCTGGATCAACTCGGCCGTCACCACCGTGAGTCCGGCGGATGGGCCACTGACAAGGAGCGGTGAGCCGCCGAGCAGCCCGGCGACGATTCCGCCGACACCGGCGGCGATCAGAGAGGCTTCCAGCGGGGCGTCGATGGCGACGGCGAGACCGAGCGACATCGGCACGGCGAGCAGGAAGACAGTGACGGATGCGGACAGGTCACGGCCCGCGATCCGGAAGCGGCGGCGGCCTCCGTGGGGTGGCGGGCTGTGCGGGCGGTGCGTGTGATCGGGGTGAGTGAGGGGCTGGGTGCGAGTGGGGACGCAGGCAGACATGGTTCCCGTCTCCTCCGGGGCAGCGCGGTCGCGGATGTGGGGTCGCGGCCGTGGGTCACGGCGTGCAGCGGCGGGATTCTCAACTCTCGGTAAATGAATCGTAATGCAGAGTAAAGGTCGGTGCCTCGCATTCCTGGCAAATAGGGCAACGATTCACTCGTAACGGTGAATAAGCAGCTTTTCGTTCGGCACGTCGCGGCCTCTTCCCTCACGCTGCATGTCACTTTTGCGGCGATTTGATGGCATTCAGCGCGAGAGATCTGCGGGTCTACGGGTCTACGGATCAGCTGATCTGCGAGGAAGAGGGTGGGCGGATGATGGCCGCCACGAAGAGGATCACCACCGGGGTCGTCGCCGCCGCGCTGGTCGCGGGGGTCGCCGGGTGTTCGGTGGGCAACCCCAACAAGGCGGGCTCCCACGGTGCGGGTCAGCCCGGTGCCGCCGCCCCGAAGAGCGCCGTGCGCCTGATCGGGGACGGCTCCACCGCGTTCACCGGACTCCAGCCCCATCTGCTCAAGCCCCGCAAGCTGGCGGCCGGTCAGCAGCCGCCGCAGTTCGTGGTGTTCTCCTGGGACGGCGCGGGCGAGGACAGCCAGCGGCTCTTCTCCCACTTCCGCGAGGTCGGCAAGAAGTACAACGCGACCATGACGTACTTCCTCAGCGGCGTGTACATGCTCCCGGAGGAGAGGCGCGAGCTCTACACCGCGCCCAAGCACTCCCCGGGCAGCAGCGACATCGGCTTCAACGACCTCAAGGGGATCAAGGACACCGTCACCCAGCTGCGCGACGCGTGGCAGGAGGGCAACGAGGTCGGCACCCACTTCAACGGCCACTTCTGCGGGAACGACGGCGGCGTCGGCACCTGGTCGGTGGAGGAGTGGAAGAGCGAGATCGCGCAGGCCAAGTCCTTTGTGAAGAACTGGAAGTCGAACTCCGGCCTCAAGTCGGAGGCGCCGCTTCCGTTCGACTACGACAAGGAGCTCATCGGCGGCCGCACGCCCTGCCTGGAGGGCCGCAAGAACTTCGTGACGGCCGCCGGCGAGCTCGGCTGGCGCTATGACACCAGCGCCGTCGACGACCAGGTGTGGCCCAAGAAGAACGACAACGGCGTCTGGGACCTGTCGATGCAGCTGGTCCCCGTCCCGGGCCGGGGCTTCCAGACGCTGTCGATGGACTACAACTTCTACATGAACCAGTCGAACGCGATGACCGGCGATGCCGACCAGTTCGAGTACTGGGGCAACCAGATGCGCGACGGCCTGCTCCAGGCCTTCGACCGCTCGTACAACGGAAACCGCGCGCCGCTGATCATCGGCAACCACTTCGAGTCCTGGAACGGCGGCACCTATATGCGGGCCGTCGAGGACACGATCAAGACGGTCTGCGTCAAGCGTGACGTCCACTGTGTGTCGTTCCGTCAGCTCGCCGACTGGCTGGACGCCCAGGACCCGTCGACACTCGACAAGTTCCGTCAGCTGAAGGTCGGTGAGGCGCCGAAGGGCGGCTGGACGGCTTTCCTGGCCGCCCAGCCCGCCGTACCGGCGCCGATCCAGCCGGCCAAGCCGCTCCACCAGCCGGGCCTCAAGCAGGCCGCGGCGCACTGACCGGTCGGGAGCCGGGCCCGCGCCGAGGAGCCGTCAGCTCGGCTGTGGAACCGCCAGTTCCTCATTGAGTACGAAGACGGGGTCGACCTGCGCCGCCAGGTCGGCGCCCGTCTTCGCGTTCCCCCAGCTCTCCGCGTTCTTGAGATGGAAGTGCACCATCTGACGCGTGTACCGCTCCCAGTCGCGGTGTTCGTACGAGTCGTCCGCCGCGTCCTGGAGGGCTTGCAGGGCGAGGCGGTTGTCCGCCTCCAGGAGCTCGAAGCGCGGCGGGCGCCCCTTCTCCATCGCGCGCACCCAGTCGGAGTGGCCGACCGCGACCAGCAGGTCGTCGCCGACCTCGGCGCGCAGGAAGTCCAGGTCGTCCTGGCCCTGCACCTTGTTGCCCACGACCTTCAGCGCGACCCCGAAGTCGCGCGCGTAGTCCTTGTACTGGCGGTAGACGGACACGCCCTTGCGGGTCGGCTCGGCGACCAGGAAGGTCATGTCGAACCGGGTGAACATCCCCGAGGCGAACGAGTCGGATCCTGCCGTCATGTCGACGACGACGTACTCGTCGGGCCCGTCCACCAGGTGGTTCAGGCACAGCTCGACCGCCCCGACCTTCGAGTGGTAGCAGGCCACCCCCAGGTCGGAGTCGGTGAACGGGCCGGTCGCCATCAGCCGGATGTCCCCGTCGTCCAGGACGACCCGCCGCGCGCACGCCTCGTACACCGGGTTGGACTCGCGGATCCGCAGCAGCCGCGAACCCCGGCCGGGGGGAGTGGTCTTGATCATCGTCTCGGCGGAGGCGATCCGGGGGTTGGTGCCGCGCAGGTAGTCCTTGATCAGGGGCAGGTGTGCGCCCAGCGCGGGCAGCGCGGCGGCCTCCGCCTCGTCGAGCCCGAGCGCGGCTCCCAGGTGCTGGTTGATGTCGGCGTCGACGGCGAGGACGGCGGCCTCGTTGGCGGTGAGGTGACGGATGAAGAGCGAGGACAGCGTGGTCTTTCCGCTGCCGCCCTTGCCCACGAAAGCGATCTTCATGTTCACCAACGGTAATCGCATCGCTGCGGAAAGTAGGGGTGTCGAGTGAAGAAGACCACTCGAAGGTGGGGTGTGGGCCCGGGGCGCGTAGCCTCCCTACTTATGAGTACGAACGCCTCGTCGGCCGCCGATCCGCTTGTCGCCCTGGGCTCGCTGCCGGGGGTACCGGACGCCGTGGACTCCGTACGCAAAGCCGTCGACCGGGTCTACGGCCACCGCGTGATGCGGCGCCGCAGCAACGAGATCACCTCGGAGGCGGCGCTGCGCGGGGCGCGCGCGAGCGCCGCGCTCTCCGGCGCCGACTGGGCGCTGGAGGAGGTGCGCCGGCGCACCGACTTCGGCTCGGAGTCCGAGGCGCGCACGGTCGGCGCGGCCCTGCGGCTGAGCGCCGAGGCCGGCCAGCTGCTCTCCATCTGGCGCCAGTCGCCCCTGCGGGTGCTGGCCCGGCTGCACCTGGTGGCGGCCGCCGACTCCGCCGACACGGTGGGCCGGCCCCGGCTGCACGGCGAGCCGGTGGACGAGCCGCTGATCGAACTGCCGGTGCCGGACGCGGACGAGGTGGCGGGCCGGCTTGAGGGCCTGTCGCAGCTGATCATCGCCGGGTCCTCGGCTCCGGCGCTGGTCACGGCCGCCGTGGTGCACGGTGAACTGCTCGCCCTGCGCCCCTTCGGCTCCTTCAACGGCCTGGTGGCGCGGGCCGCCGAGCGGATCGTGCTGATCGGCAGCGGCCTCGACCCGAAGTCGATCTGCCCGGCCGAGGTCGGCCATGCGGAGCAGGGGCGTGCGGCGTACGCGGCGGCGCTCGACGGCTATGTGTCGGGGACCCCGGAGGGCATGGCCGCCTGGATCGCGTTCTGCGGCCGCTCGGTCGAGCTCGGTGTGCGGGAGTCGACGGCGGTCTGCGAGGCGCTGCAGCGCGGAGCGGCTTAGGAGCCGGGGCGGGGACCTGCGGTGCAAGGCCCGCAAAGGGCGGCGCTCAAAAAAGCAGGGCCCGCAAAGGGTTGCGGCGGTACCGGATCGGTACCGCCGCTGGCATGTTCACCGTGTTACCAAGCGTCCTCGATAGTTGCCCATCAGGTCGGGAACTTCTGCCCGTCACCTGGTGCGGCTGGCCCGTAATCGACGGGTCGACGTCGCGTGGGTGCTCGATGTTCATGCTCGGTCCGTGGGGCCGTGTTGCGTAGAAGGTGATCCTCTCGGATGTCCCAGGTCTCGCGGGCCGTTGCCTTATTTGTACTCCTGACCGCGGTGAAGCGGAACCCCTGGCTGCACTTCTTTACTTTTACGTTCAAACAGGACCAAACGGTCACGGCTGGTCGAGCGCCGGTATCCGCCGGTGTTCAGCGGCATCCGTGGGCCGGCGTGCCGGTGTACGCGAGTCAGCTCGCGGCGCCCGCACGGCGACGGCTCGCGTACCAGACGAGCCCCGCGGTGGCCGCCGCCGCACCGACGGCCGCCGCCGCGACCAGTGCCGGGCGGGGCGGCATGGAGATCGCGGGGAGCCGCTGCTTGAGCCGAACGGGTCGGTTGAAGACGAGAACCGGCCAATCTCGAATGGCCGCTTCGCGCCTTAGCGCCCGGTCCGGGTTGACCGCGAAGGGGTGGCCCACCGACTCCAGCATCGGCACATCGGTCGCCGAGTCGCTGTAGGCGTAGCAGCGCGCCAGGTCGTACCCCTCGGACGCGGCGAGCTCCTTGACCGCCTCCGCCTTGGTGGGGCCGTAGGCGTAGTACTCGACGTCTCCGGTGAAGCAGCCGTCCGGGCCGACGACCATGCGGGTGGCCACCACGCGGTCGGCCCCCAGCAGTTCGCCGATCGGCTCGACGACCTCGGCGCCGGAGGTCGAGACGATCACGACGTCGCGGCCGGCGGTGTGGTGCTCCTCGATCAAGGAGGCGGCCTCGTCGTAGATGATCGGATCGATCAGGTCGTGGAGGGTCTCGGCGACGATCTCCTTGACCTGCTGGACGTTCCAGCCCTTGCAGAGCGCCGACAGGTACTCGCGCATCCGCTCGATCTGATCATGGTCCGCGCCACCGGCGAGGAACACGAACTGTGCGTACGCCGTGCGCAGCACGGCCCGGCGGTTGATGAGTCCTCCTTGATAGAAGGACTTGCTGAACGTGAGAGTCGACGACTTGGCAATGACTGTCTTGTCCAAGTCGAAGAAGGCGGCGGTCCGCGGCAAGGAGTGGTTTTCCACGAAGGCGAGCATAGGCGCCCACCATTCGGCGTACGCTGGGGCGTGTGGGTTTGCCTGAGAAGGCTCTCGGGTACACCATGGAAGTCACGGATCGTTCGCGACCGTGCTAACCCGGTCCGGCTCCTCCCCCCCCGAGTCGGCCGGAGAGACGACCCCCGCTCTCCCCCCCGGCGGGGGTCGTCGCATGTCCGGATACATTTTCGGGTCCCGCGCACGATCCTTCCCCCCTCCCTCGGGCCGCGATGGCTCCTCCCTCTGCACGGTCTGACTCGTCACTGAGCGTAATGGTTCCGGTGCGCTCTGGAAGTCACCGGTATAGGTGAACGGAATATTCACAACCGCCGAGTTGTCCACAGCTTTTGACCAAGATCCACTTTATTTCCGGAACGCCTCCACCGTGATTCCAGTTCGCGAAGTCCGCGGACGCCAGGAATCGCAGTGAGAGGAGGCGGACATCATGGACGGACCCATGACGTCCGACCGGTCGGCGGGTGCGGAGGGGCGCCGCGCGAGGCCCCTGATCGTCACCGAGGACGAGGCGCTGCTCGACGATCTGCTGCGGCTGTGCGCCGCCGCGGGGGCCGAGCCGGAGGTGCGCCACGCGGTGCCCGAGCGCAGCGCCGGATGGGAGAGCGCACCCCTGATTCTGGTCGGGGACGACGCGGCGCCCCGGGTGCGCGGCGCGGCCCGAAGGCGCGGCGTACTGCTCGTCGGGCGGGACCAGGACGACCCCGGGGTGTGGCGGCTCGCGGTGGAGATCGGCGCCGACCATGTCTTGCGGCTGCCCGACGCGGAGCAGTGGCTCGTCGACCGGATCGCGGACGCGGCCGAGGGCGTGGGCCGCCAGGCGCTGACCGTCGGAGTGATCGGCGGGCGGGGCGGCGCCGGCGCGTCCACGCTGGCCTGCGCCCTCGCGGTGACGGCGGCCAAGGCCGGCCGGCGCACCATGCTCGTCGACGGGGACCCGCTGGGCGGCGGGTTGGACGTGCTGCTCGGGGGCGAACAGGCCGAGGGCAGACGATGGCCGGATTTCGCCGCTTCCCGGGGCCGGGTCGCCGGGGGCGCCCTTGAGGAGTCCCTGCCGTGGCTTCACTCGCTGCGGGTGCTCAGTTGGGACCGGGGCGACTCGGTGGTGATCCCGGCCGAGGCGATGCGGGCGGTCCTCGCGGCCGCGCGCAGACGCGGCGGTGTGGTGGTCGTCGACCTGCCCAGACGGGTGGACGACGCGGTGGCCGAGGCGCTCGCCCAGCTCGACCTCGGCCTGCTGGTCGTCCCCGGCGAACTGCGCGCGGTCGCCGCCGCCAACCGCGTCGCGTCCTCGGTCGGCATGGTCCTGCGGGACCTGCGCGCGGTGGTGCGCGGCCCGTACGCGGCGGGCCTCGACGAACAGTGGGTGGCGGCCGCCCTCGGGCTGCCCCTGGCAGGTGAACTGCCCATGGAATACGGCCTCTTGGAAGCCCAGGAGAACGGGGCGCCACCGGGCAGCCAGACACGCGGGTCCCTGTCCCGCTTCTGCACGGCCTTCTGGGAGCAGGCGCTGACGGGAGGTGCGGTCTCATGAGTACGGATGTGTCTCCGGGGGGCACGGCGGGCGGGCTCGGAGGCTCGCCCGGGCCGCTGCTCGACGCGGTGCGCCGACGGCTCGCGGAGAGCGGCGCAGAACCGACCCCCGCGCGCGTGGCGGCCGCGCTTCGGGCCCAGGGCCGTCTCCTCGGCGACGCGGAAGTCCTGGGCGGCGCCGAGCGGTTGCGCTCCGAGCTGGTCGGGACGGGGCCGCTGGAGCCCCTGCTCGCCGATCCGGCCGTCACCGACGTCCTGGTGTCCGCGCCGGACCGGGTGTGGGTGGACCGGGGTTCCGGTCTGGAGCTCACGGAGGTCCGTTTCAGCGACACCGCCGCGGTGCGCAGACTGGCCCAGCGTCTCGCGGCGGTCGCGGGGCGGCGCCTCGACGACGCCCGGCCATGGGTGGACGCGCGCCTGCCGGACGGGACGCGGATGCACGCGGTGCTCGCGCCGGTCGCGGTCGGGGCGGACTGTCTGTCGCTGCGGGTGATGCGGCCCAGGGCGTTCTCGCTGGGCGAACTGGTCGCCGCCGGGACGGTCCCGCCGGGCGGGGACGGGGTGCTGCGGGCACTCATCCAGGCCCGGGTCTCGTTCCTCGTGAGCGGGGGCACGGGCACGGGCAAGACGACCCTGCTGTCCACCCTGCTCGGCTTGGTGGGCGAGCGCGAACGGATCGTACTGGCGGAGGACTCGGCCGAGTTGAGGCCCGACCATCCGCACGTAGTGCGGCTGGAGTCGCGGCCCGCCAACCAGGAGGGCGCGGGTCTGGTGACCCTGCGGGACCTGGTGCGCCAGGCGCTGCGGATGCGCCCCGACCGGCTCGTCGTGGGCGAGGTGCGCGGCGCCGAGGTCACCGATCTGCTGGCCGCGCTCAACACCGGACACGACGGCGGCTGCGGCACTGTGCACGCCAACACGGCGGCGGATGTGCCCGCCCGCCTGGAGGCGCTGGGCACGGCGGCCGGGCTCGACCGGGCGGCCCTGCACAGCCAGTTGGCGGCGGCGCTTTCGGTGGTCCTCCATCTCGTACGGGACAGGGCCGGGCGGCGCCGGGTCGCCGAGGTGCGGGTGCTGGAGCGCGACGAGGCGGGGCTGGTGGTGGCCGTCCCGGCGCTGCGCTGGGCCAAGGGCGGCTTCGCCCAGGAGCGCGGCTGGGAACGGCTGCGGGTGCTGCTCGGAGGTGCGTGGTGACGAACTGGACGGCGGCGGACCCGGCCGCGCTGGTCACCCCGGCCTCGGCGGCTGCCGTGTGCGCGTTCGCGGCGGCCTGGCTCTCGGTGGGGCGGGACCAGGGGCTGCGCAGGGCACGGCTGGTGCTCGTGGGGGCGGCGGTCGAGCCGGAGGAGCCGCCGTGGGGGCGGCTCTGGGAGCGGCTGCGCGGCCGGGCACGGCCGGAGTGGCTGTGCCTGCCGGTCGCGGTGGTCGTGGCGGTGCTGGCGGACTCGGTACTGCCGCTGGCCGCCGGGGTGGTGGCGGTGCCGCTGGTGGGGCGGTGGCTGCGGGCCCGGGAGCGCGAGCGGGCGAAGTGGCGGCGCGGCGACGAGGTGGTCGCGTGGTGCGGCGTGGTGGCCGGGGAACTGCGGGCGGGACGCCAGCCCGGCCAGGCGCTGGCGGTGGCAGCCCGGGACACACAAGCGCTGGGCGAGGCCGAGGCGCAGGTGCTGGCGGCCGCGAGGTTCGGCGGCGACGTGGCGTTGGAGCTGCGGGTGGCCGCCCGGGAGCCGGGTGCGGAAGGACTCGCCGGGGTGGCCGCGTGCTGGCAGGTGGCGGTCGACGGCGGCACGGGCCTCGCCGCCGGACTGGAGCGCCTGGAGGCCGCGTTACGGGCCGACCGGGAGCAACAGGAGGAGTTGCGCGCTCAGTTGACGGGCCCGCGCACCACGGCCGTACTGCTGGCCCTGCTCCCGGTCCTCGGCCTGCTGCTCGGTACGGCGATGGGCGCGAGCCCGCTGCGCGTACTGCTGCACACCCCGGCCGGCTTCGGTTGCCTGGTGGTGGCCGGAGCGCTGGAGTTCGCGGGGCTGTGCTGGACTGCGCGGATCGTCAGGACGGGGGAGAAGGGGTGAGCGGGGTTCGGGTGGCCGCCGCCGGGCTCGGGGACGCCGGACTCGCGGGCTCGGTCTCGGGCTCGGCCGGCGAAGTGCTGCGGGATGTTTTCCACAGGCTGGGGGTGGTGACGGCGATGGTGTCCCTCCTCCTGTGGACAGGGCTGGAGGCGGCGCGCCGTAAACGTGAACGGACGGTCCGGCGACGGGGTGCGGCCCTGCTGGCGGCGACCGGGGACGCGGCGGTGCTGTTCACGGGGCGCGGCCGGGTGTGGGACCGGATGCGGGCGTGGCTGCCGGGCCAGGCGTCGGGGCGATCGATGCCGTTGCGGGACTGGGTCGGGCCACTGGGGGTCCTGGCCGGCGCGTACGTACTGATCGGCGGGGTGCCGGGCGCTGTGGCCGGGCTGGCGGGGGCGTACGGGGTGAGGCGCTGGGGGCGGCGCCGCAAGCCGGAGGGGGCGCGTGGCGAATCCGGGGCGGCGGACCCCGAACTTCCGCTCGCCGCCGACCTACTGGCCGCCTGTCTCTCCGCCGGGGCCGGACCCCGCGAGGCGGCGGGCGCGGTCGGGGAGTCGCTGGACGGCCCGGTGGGACGGCGACTGGTGCAGATCGCCGCGGAGTTGCGGCTGGGCGGCGACCCGGCCGAGGCGTGGGGGAGGTTGGGGGAGATATCGGGCGCGGCGGGGCTGGCCCGCTGTCTGGAGCGGGCCGGTTCGTCGGGGGCGCCCGCGGCGGGGCCGGTCGGGCGGGTGGCCGAGCGCTGTCGGGCCGAACGGGCCCGTACGACGGCGGCCCGGGCCAGACGGGCGGGCGTACTGATCACCGGCCCACTGGGCCTCTGTTTCCTGCCCGCGTTTCTCGCGGCCGGGGTGGCGCCGGTGGTCATCGGCCTGGCGAGCGGGCTGCTCAAGCACTGAGCCCGGCGACGCGAGCGGCCACCCACACGGGATCCACCACGGGCAGTTCACAGCGGGCGATTCACCACACACGAGCAACATCAGGCAACCAACAAGGGGTTGAGATGAAGGCGATGAAGGCATGGATGCGGCGTGCCGCGCACGGGCTGCGCGGGGACGTCGGGATGACGACCAGTGAATACGCGGTCGGAACGATCGCCGCGTGCGGCTTCGCGGCCGTGCTCTACAAGGTGGTGACGAGCGGAGCCGTCTCCTCGGCGCTTCAGTCGGTGGTGGAGAGGGCACTCAATGTCCAGTTCTGAAGGTGGGTGCGCCCGTTCGGCCGAACCGGCCCCAGGCGCTGACCGGGGCTTTGTGACGGCCGAGGCGGCCGTGGCGATACCTGCGCTGGCGTTGTTCGCGCTGGCCCTGCTCTGGGCGGTGATGGCGGCCGCCGCGCAGATCGAGTGCGTGGACGCGGCCAGGGCGGGGGCGCGGGCGGCCGCGCGGTCCGAGGCCGAGGGCGCGGTGCTGGCGGCCGCGCGCTCGGCGGCGCCGGACGGGGCGCGGGTCACGCTCGGCCGGAGCGGCGACCTGTGGCGCGTCCGGGTGGAGGCTCCGACGCCCGGTCCCGGCGCGCTGGCCCTCACGCTGACGGCCGACGCCGCCGCCCTCGCCGAGGACACGGTCGGGGAGGAGCAATGAGGGCGGGGATGCGCCGGGTACTGAGCGGGTTCCGGGACGGCGGCCAGGGCCGTGATGTGAGGCGATGGCGGCGTCGGCACCGGCCCTGGCGCCGGGACCGCCACCACCCTCGCCCCCGCCACAACGACCAGGGATTCGCGACCGTCTGGGTGGCTGTCGCCGTCTCCGCGCTCTGTGTGGTGTTCGCGGGCGTCCTCGCGCTGGGGCAGGCCGTCGCGGCCCGGCATCGGGCGGGCGGTGCCGCGGACCTGGCCGCGCTGGCGGCGGCCGACCGGGCGCTGTGGGGCACGGCCGACGCCTGCGGCGCGGCGGCCCGGGTCGCCGGTGCGCAGGGCGGCCAGGTGGTGCGGTGCGCGGTGACCGGGGAGATCGCCGATGTGACCGTACGGGCGAGGTTCGGCCCGTACGGCCCGGCGGTCAGGTCCCGGGCGGGCCCGGCGGCTCCGCCTCCGTACCGGCTTCCGGAACGGGCTCCGGGGCCGGGGCCTCCCGGAGCAGTTCGGTGAGCAGGCGCACCGCGCCCCGCTTGTGCAGGGGGTCGTTGCCGTTGCCGCACTTGGGGGACTGCACGCACGAGGGGCAGCCGGCCTCGCACTCGCAGGAGGCGATGGCCTCGCGCGTCGCGGTCAGCCACTCCCGCGCGGTGTGGAAGGCGCGTTCAGCGAACCCGGCGCCGCCAGGGTGGCCGTCGTACACGAAGACCGTCGGCAGCAGGGTGTCCGGGTGGAGCGGCACCGAGACGCCGCCGATGTCCCAGCGGTCGCACGTGGCGAAGAGCGGCAGCATCCCGATGGAGGCGTGCTCGGCGGCGTGCAGGGCGCCGCCCAGGATCTCCGGGTTGATCCGGGCGGCATCGAGCTGGTCCTCGGTGACCGTCCACCACACGGCCCGGGTGCGCAGGGTGCGGGGCGGCAGGTCCAGCTTGGACTCGCCCAGCACCTCGCCGGTGATGAGTCTGCGGCGCAGGAAGGAGACGACCTGGTTGGTGACCTCGACGGAGCCGTAACAGAGGCGGCCGGCTCCCCATGGGATCTCGGTGTCGGTTTCGAGGACGGAGATGGAGGTGGTGTCCCTGGCAACAGTCGAATAGGGCGGATTGGCCTCCTCGACGAGGGCGGCGGAATCCTCCAGGTCCAGATGCTTCACCAGGTACGTACGGCCCTGGTGGAGGTGGACGGCGCCGTCGTGGACGGTGGTGTGGGCGGCGGACGCGTCGACCGTGCCGAGCAGCCGTCCCGTCGAGGCCTCGACGATCTGGACCGGGCGGCCCCCCTCGCCCCGGATGTCGGCGAGGTCGGCGGCCCGCTCGCGGCGGGTCCAGTGCCAGCCCGACGCCCGTCGCCGGAGCAGTTTCGCGGCCTCCAGCTGCGGCATCAGCCCCGGGCTCGCCGGGCCGAAGAGCTCCAGGTCGGCCTCGGTGAGCGGGAGTTCGGCGGCGGCCGCGCACAGGTGCGGGGCGAGGACGTAGGGGTTGTCCGGGTCGAGCACGGTCGACTCGACGGGCTGCTGGAACAAAGCCTCGGGGTGGTGGACGAGGTAGGTGTCCAGCGGGTCGTCGCGGGCGACCAGGACGGCCAGTGCGCCCTCGCCCGACCGCCCGGCCCGGCCCGCCTGCTGCCACAGGGAGGCCCGGGTGCCGGGGTAGCCGGAGATGATCACGGCGTCGAGGCCGGACACGTCGATGCCGAGTTCCAGGGCAGAGGTGGCGGCCAGGCCCAGGAGTTCCCCGGAGTGCAGGGCCTGCTCCAGGGCCCGGCGCTCCTCGGGGAGGTAGCCGCCCCGGTAGGCGGCGACCCGGCGGGCGAGGGCGCGGTCCACCTCGTACAGCCGTTCCTGGGCGATGACGGAGATCAGTTCGGCGCCGCGCCGGGAGCGTACGAAGGCGACCGTGCGTACGCCCTGGACGGCCAGGTCGGTGAGGAGGTCGGCGGTCTCGGCGGTGGCGGTGCGGCGTACGGGCGCGCCCTTCTCGCCGTGGAGTTCGGTGAGCGGCGGCTCCCACAGGGCGAAGACCAGTTCGCCGCGCGGGGAGGCGTCGTCGGCGACCTCGACGACGGGCAGGCCGGTGAGGCGGTGGGCGGCCACGGAGGGCTGGGCCGCCGTGGCGGAGGCGAGCAGGAAGACGGGATCGGCGCCGTAGCGGGCGCACAGACGGCGCAGACGGCGCAGGACCTGGGCGACATGGGAGCCGAAGACGCCCCGGTAGGTGTGGCACTCGTCGATGACGACGTAGCGCAGTGAGCGCAGGAAGGAGGACCACTTGGGGTGGGAGGGGAGTATGGCCCGGTGCAGCATGTCCGGGTTGGTGAGGACGTAGTTGGCGTACTGGCGTACCCATTCGCGTTCCTCGACCGGGGTGTCGCCGTCGTAGACGGCGGGCCGGATCGCGTTGCCCAGGGGCGCCGCGAGGGCCTTCACCGAGCGGCGCTGGTCGGCGGCCAGGGCCTTGGTGGGGGCGAGGTAGAGGGCAGTAGCGCCGCGTCCGTTGGGGGCCTCGGAGCCGTCGAGCAGGGTGGTGAGGACGGGGGCGAGGTACGCCAGGGACTTGCCGGAGGCGGTGCCGGTGGCGATGACCACGGACTCGCCGTCCAGGGCGTGCTCGGCGGCGGCCGCCTGGTGGGCCCAGGGGTGCTCGACGCCCGCCAGCTGAATGGCGTTGATCACTTCTGGGCGGATGCGGTGGGGCCAGACGGCATGGCGGCCCTCGCGCGGGGGCAAGTGCTCCGTATGAGTGATGCGCGCAGCCCGGTCCGCACCCGCGGCGAGCCGGTGCAGGACCGTGCCCGGGTCGGGTCGTTCACCCGTGCCCGTGGCGGGTGTTCTGGGGTGCTGATTCCTGGCCATCGGCACCGAGTGTGTCACTGGCGTGACGGACAATGGTCCGAAGGCGTCGTGCATGGCTGCTGGTAAGTGATTGAATGCCATCGCGGCTGGCGATCCGTTCTCTGGCTCCGCCGGGGAGACTCAGGGGGCGGCCGCTCGATAGCAAGGTGCTGGAGGATCCGTGGACCTGTCCCTGTCGACTCGCAATGTGTCCGGCCCTGGTGGCGACCGTACGGTCGTCGAGGTCGGTGGCGAGATTGATGTGTATACCGCGCCCAAGCTGCGCGAGCAGTTGGTCGAGTTGGTGAACGACGGCAGCTACCACCTGGTTGTCGACATGGAGGGCGTGGACTTCCTCGACTCCACCGGTCTCGGCGTGCTCGTGGGCGGACTCAAGCGTGTCCGCGCCCATGAGGGCTCGCTGCGGCTCGTCTGCAACCAGGAGCGCATTCTGAAGATCTTCCGGATCACCGGGCTCACCAAGGTGTTCCCGATCCACAGCTCGGTCGATGAGGCCGTCAACGCGACCGACTGACGGCGGCCGTCCCTGGACGGCTCCGGAGGAAGGACAGGGGCACCGGGCCCCACCAAGGCCCGGGGCCTCTGAGACGCACGCCCGTATGCCCGAGGGGGATCGCATGGCCACCGTTGAACTCCGCTTCAGCGCCCAGCCCGAACATGTCCGGACGGCCCGCCTGGTGGCGGCCGCGGTGGCGCGCCGGGCCGGAGTGGACGAGGCGGTCCTCGACGAGGTGAGGCTGGCCGTCGGCGAGGCGTGCAGCCGCGCCGTCGGGCTGCACCGGGCATACGGGGTGGCCGCGCCGGTGCGGGTCGTGCTGACCGAGGAGGAGAAGGCGTTCTCCATCGAGGTCGGCGACGAGGTGCCCGGTACGGGTTCCCAGGGCGCCGCACCGGGCGCCCGGGACGCCGCGTCCCAGGACGAGCTGGACGACGCCGGCGAGGACGAGATGGGCCTCGCGGTCATCAGCGGCCTCGTCGACGACGTGGAGGTCACTTCGGACGAGTCCGGCGGCGTCATCCGCATGACCTGGCCGACGACCGAGGCCCCGGCCATGCCCTGAGCATGCCCTGACCGTTTTCTTGATCCCCGCTGTGAAGGCCCTGCTGAGCAGGGCCTTTTTCTGTTGTAAAGATTATTTTCGCGATCCCGGATGAGGCGTCAATGCTTTTGCCCCATTACCGCTTTCGGGGGCCTTTGTGTGGCGCGATCATTTGCTGAGTAGCAACTGAAGGTCAATTCCGCTGGCCGCGCCCTGTTTTGATCGTGTTCCGCTCCCTACAATCCGTCCACATCTTGAGCTCTGAGCGTCAAGGAGGACGAATGGCGGGGCTCTTCAACCCACAAGAACTCGATCACCCCACTTCACTCGCGGCCGCGGTTCTGACCGACGACAACCGGTTGATCGTGATCGTCATCGCGGCCGTGGCCCTCGCGGCCCTGGTCGTGGCCCAACTGCTGGTCCGTCAGGTGCTGGCGGCAGGCGAGGGCACCGAATCGATGAAGAAGATCGCGGCGGCCGTACAGGAAGGCGCGAATGCCTATCTGGCCCGGCAGTTGCGCACCCTCGGCATGTTCGCCGTCGTGGTGTTCTTCCTGCTGTTCCTGCTGCCGGCCGACAACTGGTCGCAGCGCGCGGGCCGATCGGCCTTCTTCCTGATCGGCGCGCTCTTCTCGGCGACGACCGGATACGTCGGCATGCGTCTTGCCGTTCGCGCGAATGTGCGCGTGGCGGCCGCCGCCCGCGAGGCGACCCCCGGAGAAGGCGAACCAGAAAAGGATCTCACGGCCGTCTCGCACAAAGCCATGAAGATCGCTTTCCGTACGGGCGGCGTGGTCGGCATGTTCACGGTGGGCCTCGGCCTGCTGGGTGCCTCCTGCGTCGTCCTGGTCTACGCGGCCGACGCCCCGAAGGTGCTGGAGGGCTTCGGCCTCGGCGCGGCGCTGATCGCCATGTTCATGCGTGTCGGCGGCGGCATCTTCACCAAGGCCGCCGACGTCGGCGCCGACCTCGTCGGCAAGGTGGAACAGGGCATTCCGGAGGACGACCCGAGGAACGCCGCCACCATCGCCGACAACGTGGGCGACAACGTCGGCGACTGCGCCGGCATGGCGGCCGACCTCTTCGAGTCGTACGCCGTGACGCTGGTCGCGGCCCTCATCCTCGGCAAGGCGGCCTTCGGCGACTCGGGCCTGGCCTTCCCGCTGATCGTTCCGGCGATCGGCGTGGTCACCGCGATGATCGGCATCTTCGCGGTCGCCCCGCGGCGCGCCGACCGCAGCGGGATGTCGGCCATCAACCGCGGCTTCTTCATCTCCGCGGTGATCTCGCTCACCCTGGTGGCCGTTGCGGTCTTCGTCTATCTCCCGTCGTCGTACGCCAAGTTGGACGGGGTCTCCGACGCCGCCATCAAGAACCACGGCGGCGACCCGCGCGTCCTCGCACTGGTCGCGGTGGCCATCGGCATCGTGCTCGCCGCGGTGATCCAGCAGCTGACCGGGTACTTCACCGAGACCACTCGGCGCCCCGTCCGCGACATCGGCAAGTCGTCGCTCACGGGCCCCGCGACGGTCGTCCTGGCCGGTATCTCCATCGGCCTGGAGTCCGCCGTCTACACGGCCCTGCTGATCGGTCTGAGCGTCTACGGCGCCTTCCTGCTCGGCGGTACGTCGATCATGCTCGCGCTGTTCGCGGTGGCGCTGGCCGGCACCGGCCTGCTCACCACGGTCGGCGTGATCGTCGCCATGGACACGTTCGGGCCGGTCTCCGACAACGCGCAGGGCATCGCCGAGATGTCCGGCGACGTGGAGGGCGCCGGCGCCCGGGTCCTCACCGACCTGGACGCCGTCGGCAACACCACCAAGGCCATCACCAAGGGCATCGCGATCGCCACCGCGGTCCTCGCGGCGGCCGCGCTGTACGGCTCGTACCGCGACGCCATCGCCACGGCGGTGGGCGACGTGGGCGCCAAGACCAGCGCGATGACGCTCAGCATGGACATCTCACAGCCCAACAACCTGGTGGGCCTGATGCTGGGCGCCGCCGTCGTGTTCCTCTTCTCGGGCCTCGCGATCAACGCGGTCTCCCGGTCGGCGGGCGCGGTCGTCTTCGAGGTGCGGCGCCAGTTCCGCGAGCACCCCGGGATCATGGACTACAGCGAGCAGCCGGAGTACGGGCGAGTCGTCGACATCTGTACGAAGGACGCGCTTCGCGAGCTGGCCACGCCCGGTCTGCTCGCGGTGCTCGCGCCCATCGCGGTCGGCTTCACCTTCGGTGTGGGCGCGCTCGGCTCGTATCTCGCGGGCGCGATCGGCACCGGCACGCTGATGGCCGTCTTCCTCGCCAACTCCGGTGGCGCGTGGGACAACGCCAAGAAGATGGTCGAGGACGGCAACTTCGGCGGCAAGGGCAGTGAGGCCCATGCCGCGACCGTGATCGGCGACACCGTCGGCGACCCGTTCAAGGACACCGCGGGCCCGGCCATCAACCCGCTGCTGAAGGTGATGAACCTGGTGGCGCTGCTCATCGCGCCCGCCGTGGTCAAGTTCAGCTACGGAGCGGACGCCAGCCCCGGTGTGCGCGCGGTTGTCGCGGTGCTCGCGACGGCCGTCATCATCGGCGCGGTGTACGTGTCCAAGCGGCGCGGAGTGGCCGTGGGCGACGAGGGCAACCATGAGATGACCGCCAAGTCACCTGACCCTGCGGTCGTTTCCTAGCGACACCTCGACAAGAGCGGGCGGGCAGTGCGAATTGACGCACTGTCCGCCCGTCGCGTTGTCCGGGAAGCCCCGCCGCACGGTCGCCGTGAGCCTTGTCTCCCTTGGTGCAAATGGCTGCAAAAGCCAGCAGATCCGGCGTACGACACGCGGTTGTCGCCCACTTGGCGTGTATGTTCCGGGGCCGAGAGCCTTGGAAGGGACCGATCCGGTGAACAAGAAGCTTGCGGCCGCACTGTCCGGCGGTGCGGTACTGGTGCTCGCGTTGTCGGCGTGCAGCAGCGACGACTCGGGCAAGAAGGTGAATGACTGGGCCAAGACCTTCTGTGACCAGGCCCAGCCGCAGATCAAGAAGATCACTGACGCCAACGCCGCCATCGAGAAGCAGACGGCGGACGAGAGCAAGCCGGCCGATGTCCAGAAGACGGACTCGGCGGCCTTCCAGCAGATCTCGGACGCGTACAAGGCGCTGGCCGACAGCATCAACAAGGCCGGTGCCCCGCCCGTCAAGGACGGCGACAAGACGCAGCAGGAGGCCGCCAAGGAGCTGAGCGCCTCCTCCGCCTCGTACGCCGACCTCAAGAAGAAGGTCGACGCGCTCGACACCGGCGACCAGGCGAAGTTCGCGGACGGCCTCAAGGGCGTCGCCGACCAGCTGAACACCATCAGCAAGAGCAGCGACGACGCCCTCAAGAAGCTGGAGTCGGGCGACCTAGGCAAGGCGATGCAGAAGCAGCCCGGCTGCCAGAAGCAGACGCCCTCCACGACCTCCTCGCCCGCGGCCGGTGGCGGCGCCTCCAAGGACGCGTCCCCGGCGGCCTCCGCCTCCAAGGGCGCCAAGCCGTCGGATTCCGCAAAGCCGTCGGAGTCGGCCAAGCCGTCCGACTCGGCCAAGCCCTCGGCGTCGTCGAGCGGCCAGTAGCGCCGGCGGAGACCAATCTCCACGCGCGCGTCCGTCGCGCGGGGCCTCGTGCCTCGTGCGGCGGACGCCACGCGCGCGTGGAGCGGCTCGACGCCCCGCACACACCCCTTTCGGACGGCCCGGACCCATGTGGGTGCCGGGCCGTGGGTGTTTGTCAGTGCCAGCCGCCACAATGGCCGGGTGAGTACGACCAGTGATTCCGCCAGTTCGCCCGCCGGCCTGCCCGTGCCCGACCGCGCCGCGCGGCTCCGCGACGCCCTGATCGCGGCCGACTTCACCGCCGACGGGCTGCTCGACCTGCTCGGCGCGCCCGCCTACGCCGCGCTGGCCCGGAGCGAGACGGTGCCCGCCCTGCGCGCCACGCGCGGCGGATCGCCGCTCGACACGCTGGTGCGGCTCTTCCTGCTCCAGCAGCCCGTCGCGTACGAGGCCGCCCGCGCGGCCCTGCCGGGCGACGAGGCACTGGAGGACGGCTGGATCACCCGTACCGGTGATGAAGTGCGGGCCGCGGTTGACGTGCGCCCGTACGGCGGACCGGAGGGCGAGGACTGGTTCATCGTCTCCGACCTCGGCTGCGCCGTCGGCGGCGCCGGGGGCGCGAGCGGCCGCGACGAGGGCATGGTGCTCGGCGTCGGCGGCGCGTCCACCACGCTCGCCGGGCTCACCGTGCGCACGCCGGTGGCGTCCGCCCTGGACGTCGGCACCGGCTCCGGCATCCAGGCCCTGCACGCCGCACAGCACGCGACCCGGGTCACCGCCACCGACCTCAACCCGCGCGCGCTGGCCTTCACCCGGCTCACCCTCGCCCTGTCCGGCGCGCCCGAGGCGGAGCTGATCGAGGGCTCGCTGTACGAGCCGGTGGGCTCCGCCACGTACGACCTGATCGTCTCCAACCCGCCGTTCGTCATCTCGCCGGGCGCGCGCCTGACGTACCGGGACGGCGGGATGGGCGGGGACGATCTGTGCCGCTCGATCGTTCAGCAGGCGGGGGCACGGCTCAACGACGGGGGGTACGCGCAGTTCCTCGCCAACTGGCAGCACGTCGAGGGCGAGGAGTGGCAGGAGCGGCTGCGCTCCTGGGTGCCGCGCGGCTGCGACGCCTGGATCGTGCAGCGCGAGGTCCAGGACATCACGCAGTACGCGGAGCTGTGGCTGCGGGACGCCGGGGACCACCGCACCGACCCGGAGCAGTACGCGGCGCGCTACGAGGCGTGGCTCGACGAGTTCGACGCGCGCAAGACCAAGGCGGTCGGCTTCGGCTGGATCACCCTGCACAAGTCGGGCTCCGAGCAGCCCTCGATCACCGTCGAGGAGTGGCCGCACCCGGTCGAGCAGCCGCTCGGCGACACCGTGCGCACCCACTTCGCCCGCCAGGAGTACCTGCGCACCCACGACGACGCGGCGCTGCTCGCCTCCCGTTTCCGCCTCGCCGACGAGGTGGTGCAGGAACAGGTGGGGCTGCCGGGCGCCGAGGACCCCGAGCACGTGGTGCTCCGGCAGAACCGGGGCATGCGCCGGGCCACCACGGTGGACACGGTCGGCGCGGGCTTCGCGGGCGTCTGCGACGGCCAGCTGGACGCCGGGCGGATCCTGGACGCCATCGCCCAGCTGCTCGGCGAGGACGCGGTGCTGCTGCGCGACCGCACTCCGGAGGCGATCCGGATGCTGGTCGGACAGGGCTTCCTGGAGCCGATGGACGACTGACGGGAGCCGCGCGGGGGAGCGGCGGGCCGGGGCGGCCGTGAAGTGGCAGAGGCAGTGACGGGATGACGGACTGACGGGGGTGGGAAACGCATGATCCGGATCGAGCTGGACGAAGCGGCGCTCGGGGCCACCCGCATAGCCGTCAGCCCGCTGTGGGAGGCGTTCTGCAGCCTGCACCTCCTGCGGCCGCAACGCCGGCCCTCCTGGCCGTACCAGGAGTGGGCGGTACGCGCGCGCGAGGTGGTCCGCGAGGACGAGCGCGTGCGCCCGCTGCGCCAACTGCTCGACGGGCCGCTGAACTTCCCCGACTTCATCCTGCCGCAGCCGACCGGCACCCACTCGGTCTACGAGGAGACCGCCCAGGTCCGCGCCACCCCGTCCGAGGTCGTGCGTACGCAGCTCGCCGAGCACTACCCGGACCTGGACGAGCACCCGCTGGTGCGGCCCTACCGCGAGGATCCGGAGGCGGCCTGCGCGGCGCTGGCCGACGCGTACGAGGCGTACTGGGAGGGGGCGCTGGCCGACCTGTGGCCGACCATGCGGCGCCTCGTCGAAGACGAAGTCCTCGTCCGGGCACGGACGTTCGCGACCGAGGGCGTCGACGCGCTGTTCGCCGGGCTTGAGTCACGGGCCCGGTGGGAGCCGCCGGTCCTGGAGCTGACCAAGCACATAGACGCCGAGTACCGGGCCGGGGAGCGGCGGCTGCTCCTGGTGCCGCTGGTCTTCGCCGAGGGCTGTCGGCTCTACTCGACGGACGACCCCGAGGTGCTGGCGGTCTCCTTCCAGGCGCGCGGCGCGGGCGCGCTGCGGGAGTCGCCCGAGCCCCTGGCGCTCGCCGAGGACCGGCTCGGGATGCTCCTTGGGCGCGGACGGGCGGCGGTGCTGCGGCAGTTGGGCGGCCCGCTGACCACGGCCGGGCTCGCGGACCGGCTCTCGCTGGCCCCGAGCACCGTCTCGGAGCATCTGTCGGGGCTCGCCGAGGCCGGGGTGGTCACCCGGCACCGGGTCGGCCGCAGCGTCTACTACCAGCTGACGGACACGGGCCGCTCGCTGCTCGCCCTGCTGTCGGGCGAGGACGTGCTGCGGGCGGTCGGCTAAGGGCGGCCAGGGCCACCGGGGCCCTCGGGCCTGGGGCTCTGGCTCGCCTCCCGGCGCCCGGCGAGCGCGCGGAGGCGACGATTCGGGGCGCGCCGAATCAATGGCCGGGGGCGAAACCCGCCCCTAGCGTCGTGGACATGACAGCGATTGAAGTACGTGAACTGCGCCGCACGTACACCTCCCGTACGGGTTGGCTGCGGCCCCGCCGGGTGGAGACCGAGGCGGTGCGCGGAGTCAGCTTCGACGTCGGAGAGGGGGAGCTGTTCGGGCTGCTCGGGCCCAACGGCGCGGGCAAGACCACCACCATCAAAATGCTCAACACCCTGCTGCTGCCGACCTCCGGCACGGCCCGGGTGCTCGGCCACGACGTGGCGCGCGACCCCGTCACCGTCCGCAGACGCATCGGATACGTCTTCGGCGGCGACCGCGGGCTGTACGAGCGGCTGTCCGCTCTCGACAACCTGCGCTACTTCGCCGAGCTGTACGGCGTCGAGCCGCGCGAACAGAAGGCGCGGATCGCCGAACTCCTCGATCTCGTTGGGCTCGACGGGCGCGAGCGCGAGCGCGTCGAGGGGTACTCGCGCGGCATGCGGCAGCGGCTGCACATCGCGCGCGGGCTGCTGCACCACCCCGACGTGCTCTTCCTCGACGAGCCGTCCATCGGCGTCGACCCGGTCGCCGCGCGCGACCTGCGCCGCACCGTCGCCGACCTGAAGGCGGCCGGCACCACGGTCCTGCTCACCACGCACTACATGGCCGAGGCCGACGAACTCTGCGACCGGATCGCCGTCATCGCGGGCGGCACCATCCGGGCACTCGGCACCCCCGACGAGCTCAAGTCCCGTATCCAGGAACGGGACGTCGTCGAGCTGGAGGCGTACGGCGCGGACGAGGCGGCCCTCGAACGGCTGCGGCGGCTGCCCGGAGTGCGCGGCGTCGCCGCCGAGGACCGGGGCGCCGCACAGGCCGTCACCGTACAGACCGACCGGGGCGCCGACGTGCACGGACAGGTACTTGCCGCGCTCGACGGCATCCGCATCGGCCGGGTCGTCACCCGCGAACCGACCCTGGAGGACGCCTACATCGCGATCGTCGAGGACGCCGGCACCCCCGCGCGGCCGACCGTACGCGAGGTGACCGCGTGAAGCGGCTGCTGCGGATCGGCCGGCTCGTACGCGTCGGCGTGCGCACCCATGTCACCTATATGTCGCGCTCGCCGATCGAGATCACCTTCGCCGTCCTGGTCCCGCTCGTCTACGCCACCCTCGCCGTCTACCTCTTCCGCGCCGCCGGCGACCCCGACCGGCTGCTCACCGCCTCCGTCGGCGCCGGCCTCATGGGCATCTGGTCGTCCGTGCTCTTCGGCTCCGGCGGGGCCGTGCAGAACCAGCGCTGGCTCGGCACCCTGGAGACCCTGGTCGTCTCCCCGACCCGGCTGCCGCTGATCCTGCTGCCCATCACCCTCGCCACCGCCGTCATCGGCACCTACGCCATGGTGGCCACCGTCGGCTGGGGATGGCTGCTGTTCGGTGTACCGCTCGACTTCGCCCACCCCGTCCTCTTCCTCCTCGCCGTCCCGGTGTGCGTGCTCGCGCTCGGCATGATGGGGCTGCTCCTCGCGGCCACCTTCGTCCTCCTGCGCAACGCCAACGCGCTCGCCAACCCGCTGGACGCACCCGTGTGGATGCTGTCCGGAATGCTCGTCCCGATCGGCTCGCTGCCCGGCTGGACCCGGCCCATCTCCTGGTTCCTGCCCACCACTTGGGGCTCCCGCGCGGTCCACGCGGCGACCTCCGGCGGCGACGTGCTCCGGCCGATGGGACTCGCCCTCGCCCTCGGCGCCGCCTACGCGCTGCTCGCCGTCGCCGTCCTCGGCCGGGTCGAGCGCCGGGCCCGCGCCGCCGCCACCCTCGCCCTCGCCTAGGAGCACCGATGCTGCGTCAACTCATCCGCACCGGACGCCTCGTGGTCGTCGGCGGCGCCATCTCCTACCGGGCGCTCTTCAACTGGACCACCCCGCCCATGTTCATCGGAACCCTGCTGGTCGGCCCCGTCCTGCAACTTCTCTTCTTCGTCTTCCTCGGCCGGGAACTCGGCGTCGCCGACGACCGTTTCTACCTCATAGGAAACGCCGTACTCGCCTCCTCCACCGCGTGCGTGTACGGCGGCACGATGGCCGTCTCGAACGAGCGGCGGTACGGCACGCTGGGCGCCGTCCTGCTCTCGCCGAGGCGCCGCGCGCCCCTGTGGTTCGGCCGCGCCCTCCCGTACGTCCTCAACGGGCTGGTGGTCAGCGCCTTCACGCTCGCCGCCGCGTGTCTGGTGCTGGGGCTGAGCCTGCCCGCCGGGGCGGTGCCCGGGCTCGCCCTGGTCCTGGTCGCGGCAGCCGTCGCGTGCTCGGCGTTCGGGCTCGCGCTCGGCGCGCTGGGGCTGCGTTTCCGGGACGTGTTCCTGGTGTCGAATGTGGCCAGTTCGGCACTACTGCTGCTCACCGGTGCCAATGTGCCGCGTGCGTCCCTGCCGGGATGGATGCGTACGACAGGTGAGGTACTGCCGCTCACCCATGCGGCGGGTGCGGCCCGGCGGATCGCGTCGGGCGGCGCTACCGCATGGCGCCAGGTCGGGGCGGAACTGGCGGTGGGCGTGGGCTGGGCTGTGCTCGCGGTGCTGCTGCTGACCGTCTTCGAACACGGCAGCCGCCGCCGGGCCACGCTCGACGTGATGTGACGTGGGGCGGGGAGGGGGAAGTGGGGTGGGTGGGGGGAGGGGATCCCCCCCAGGGTCCGATTTCAGCCAACAAATGCCCCCACCCCAACCCCTTTCCCGCACCGCTCCCCGCGACCCTCCCCACCGCCCCCGACACACGCTCGACACACTCCCGCCCCCGCTGGGCCGGATGGAGGTGTGCCGAGGTGTGCCCGTTCACCTGGAGTTCGCCGGGACTCCGCCCGGGGGTGCCAGGATCCGCGCCATGGACGGGATGGGTGGGGCGGAGGCGGCTCCGGCCGTGTTCGCGGGGGCGGTCTTCGTACTGTTCGGTGGCGCGCTGCTCGCGTGGACGGGAGCGCGTGTGCGGCATCGCGAGCCGGTGGCGGACGGGGGCAGTCCTGCCGTGTCGGCGGCGCTGGCGACCGTCTTCGGCGTGGCGTTCCTCGTCGCCGGGGTGTGGTGCTTCACACGCATATGACGCCTCGGCGACGCGTCGGGCGGGCCGACGGCGATCATGCCGGGCACTCGCGCCGACGCGCCGGGCCGGTCGGCGCTCTCCCCGGGACGGTGCCCAGGTCGGCGACCGGGTGGACGCCCGGGCCGATGGCCGGCTCCGCGCTGGGACGAAACGCTTTTCACAACGTTGTCGGGCGGTCCGGGCGGCAGACTCGCCGTAAGTCGGGTTACCGTTCGAGTGGCCGCTGCGGGCTTTTGCTGTTTGACACGGGGGCGGGTTGTACCGTCACACTCCGCAGCGACCGTACAGCTCGTACGTGCCACCCGAGTGCCGACCGGAGAGAAGAGCGAAGTTGTCCCCGACCAGCGAGACCGCAAAGGGCGGCCGCCGACTCGTCATCGTCGAGTCTCCTGCCAAGGCGAAGACGATCAAGGGCTACCTGGGCCCCGGTTATGTCGTCGAGGCGAGTGTCGGGCACATCCGCGACCTGCCGAACGGCGCCGCCGAGGTGCCGGACAAGTACACCGGCGAGGTGCGCCGTCTCGGCGTCGACGTCGAGCATGACTTCCAGCCCATCTATGTCGTCAACGCCGACAAGAAGGCGCAGGTCAGAAAGCTCAAGGAGCTGCTGGCCGAGTCCGATGAACTCTTCCTCGCCACCGATGAGGACCGCGAGGGCGAAGCCATCGCGTGGCACCTCCAGGAAGTCCTGAAGCCCAAGGTCCCGGTCCACCGGATGGTCTTCCACGAGATCACCAAGGACGCGATCCGGGACGCCGTCGCCAACCCGCGCGAGCTCAACCAGCGCATGGTCGACGCCCAGGAGACCCGCCGTATCCTCGACCGCCTCTACGGCTACGAGGTCTCGCCGGTGCTGTGGAAGAAGGTCATGCCGAGGCTGTCGGCGGGCCGTGTCCAGTCGGTGGCGACCCGACTCGTGGTGGAGCGGGAACGCGAGCGCATCGCTTTTCGTTCTGCTGAGTACTGGGACCTGACCGGGACGTTCTCCACCGGCCGGGCGGGCGACGCCTCCGACCCGTCCTCGCTGGTGGCACGGCTCGCGACGGTCGACGGCCGCCGCGTTGCGCAGGGCCGCGACTTCGGTCCCGACGGACAACTGAAGAGCGATGTCCTCCACCTCGACGAAGCGAACGCCCGAGCCCTGGCGGCCGCTCTCGCCGACACGGCCTTCGCCGTGCGCTCGGTGGAGTCCAAGCCGTACCGCCGCTCGCCGTACGCACCGTTCCGTACGACGACGCTCCAGCAGGAGGCCTCCCGCAAGCTCGGCTTCGGGGCCAAGGCCACCATGCAGGTCGCCCAGAAGCTGTATGAGAACGGCTTCATCACCTATATGCGTACGGACTCCACCACGCTGTCCGACACGGCGGTGTCGGCGGCCCGTGCGCAGGTGACGCAGCTGTACGGCGCGGACTATCTGCCGGAGAAGCCGCGTACGTACGCCGGGAAGGTCAAGAACGCGCAGGAGGCGCACGAGGCGATCCGCCCGTCGGGTGATCGTTTCCGCACTCCGGCCGAGACGGGTCTGACCGGCGACCAGTTCCGGCTCTACGAGCTGATCTGGAAGCGGACGGTCGCGTCCCAGATGAAGGACGCGGTCGGCAACTCCGTGACCGTGAAGATCGCGGGCCGGGCGAGCGACGGGCGGGACGCGGAGTTCACCGCGTCCGGCAAGACGATCACCTTCCACGGCTTCATGAAGGCGTACGTCGAGGGCGCGGACGACCCGAACGCGGAGCTGGACGACCGCGAGCGGCGCCTTCCGCAGGTCGCCGAGGGCGACGCGCTGTCGGCCGAGGAGATCACCGCGGACGGCCACGCGACCAAGCCGCCGGCGCGCTACACCGAGGCGTCGCTGGTCAAGGAGCTGGAAGAGCGCGAGATCGGGCGGCCGTCGACGTACGCCTCGATCATCGGCACGATCCTCGACCGTGGCTATGTCTTCAAGAAGGGCACGGCGCTGGTCCCGTCGTTCCTGAGCTTCGCCGTGGTCAACCTGCTGGAGAAGCACTTCGGCCGACTGGTGGACTACGACTTCACCGCGCGGATGGAGGACGACCTCGACCGCATCGCGCGCGGCGAGGCGCAGGCGGTGCCGTGGCTGAAGCGTTTCTACTTCGGTGAGGGCGAGGGTGGCGCGGCTTCCGACGCCGGTAACGGCGACGGGGACCACCTGGGTGGTCTCAAGGAGCTGGTCACGGACCTCGGTGCGATCGACGCGCGCGAGATCTCCTCGTTCCCGGTGGGGAACCAGATCGTGCTGCGGGTCGGCCGCTACGGGCCGTACATCGAGCGCGGTGAGAAGGACGCCGAGGGCCACCAGCGCGCGGACGTGCCGGAGGACCTGGCGCCGGACGAGCTGACGGTGGAGCTGGCGGAGGAGCTGCTGGCCAAGCCGAGCGGCGACTTCGAGCTGGGCGCGGACCCGGTGAGCGGCAACCAGATCGTGGCTAAGGACGGCCGGTACGGGCCGTATGTCACCGAGATCCTGCCCGAGGGCACGCCGAAGACGGGCAAGAACGCGGTGAAGCCGCGCACGGCTTCGCTGTTCAAGTCGATGGCGCTGGACACGGTCACGCTCGACGACGCGCTGAAGCTGATGTCGCTGCCGCGTGTGGTGGGCGCCGACGCCGAGGGTGTGGAGATCACCGCGCAGAACGGGCGCTACGGGCCGTACCTGAAGAAGGGCACGGACTCGCGGTCGCTGGAGTCGGAGGACCAGCTCTTCTCCATCACCCTGGAGGAGGCGCTGGCGATCTACGCCCAGCCGAAGGCGCGTGGGCGCGCGGCCGCCAAGCCGCCGCTCAAGGAGCTGGGCACGGACCCGGTGAGCGAGCGTCCGGTGGTCGTGAAGGACGGGCGCTTCGGTCCGTACGTCACGGACGGCGAGACCAACGCGACGCTGCGGACCGGCGACAGCGTGGAGGACATCACTCCGGAGCGCGGCTACGAGCTGCTGGCGGAGAAGCGGGCGAAGGGTCCGGCCAAGAAGGCGGCGAAGAAGGCGCCCGCCAAGAAGGCTCCGGCGAAGAAGACCGCGGCCAAGAAGACGGCCGCGAAGAAGACGGCGGCCACCGCCAAGAAGGCGCCTGCCAAGAAGACGGCGGCGGCCGCGAAGAAGGCGGCCGCGGCCGAGTAAGGGCTTCGTCGGGCTCCGCCTGTCCATCGTCCCGGTCGGGGCCATGGGCAGGCGGAGCCCGCCCGTATGTTCGGGCGGGCCCGCAAGGACCCGGGGGGTCCGGATAGGCTGGGCGGATGACGCGAGCCGAGCAGCCCCACAGCTCTGAAGGCGCAGGGGGGACCCCCACGGGCGTGAGCCCCACCTCCGACGCCCTAGCCGCAGACTCACGCGAGCGCGCCGTACGCGCGCTGTTGCGCATCCCGTCGCTGAGGCGGCTGTGGAGCGCCCAGTTCGTCGGCGGGGTCGGTGACGCGCTCGCCGTACTCGTCCTGCTGCTGCTCGCGCTCCAGGCTGCGGTCTCCGAGGACGCTCTCGGCGGCGGCTACCGGGGTGCGGCCTTCGCCGTGGCCGCGGTGTTCGGCGCCCGGCTCGTCGCGACGGTGCTGTTCGGGGCGGTGCTGCTCGGCCCCGTCTCCGCGCTGACCGTGCCCACTGGTCCGCTGGACCGGCGCTGGACCATGATCGGGGCGGACGGCGTACGTGCCGCGCTGTTGATCGTCGCGCCGCTGTGGATCGACTGGACCCCTGACAACGCGCTGGTGTTCATCCTGGTCACGGCCTTTGTGGCCGGAGTCGCCGAGCGGTTCTGGACGGTTGCCAAGGAGAGCGCGGCACCGGCGCTGTTGCCCGCGCCCCCGCTGGAGGGTGCTTCGGTGCGCCCCCTGCCGGACCATGTGGACGCGCTGCGGCGCCTGTCGCTGCGTACGACGTTCGCGGCGATGCCCGCGGCGGCCGTCGCGCTGCTCGTCGCGGCTCTCGTGAGCAAGGGCCTGGGCAAGGGCATCGACTGGTTCGACCTGCACCAAGCGGCCCTCGGCTCCTATGTGGCGGCGGGTCTGTTCGCCGCGTCCGTCTCGGTCCTGGCGATGCTCCAGCTCCCCGGCACACAGACGCCACGCGCGCGTAGCCCGCTGGAGGGGCTGCGCAGGCCGTCGACCGGCGCCGGGCCCGACAAGGGGCGTACGGGCGCGGTTCCGCTGCTCGTGCTGGCCTGCGGCGCGGTCGCCGGGGCGATCGCCGCGGCGGCTGCCGTCGCCGTGCTGCACGCCGCCGACCTGGGCGGCGGCCCGGCCGCGTTCGCCCTGCTGATCCTCGCGCTGGTGGGCGGCACGGGCGTCGGCGTCCGCGTGGCGCCGAAGGTGCTGCCGGTGCTTTCGCGGCGGCGGCTGCTCGCGCTCGCGATCGCTCTGACGGGTGTCGCGCTGCTCGCGATGGGCCTGGTGCCGGACACGGCGACCGTCCTGTTCATCGCGCTGGGCGCCGGTGTAGCGGCCGGTATCGCCGCCAACAGCGGGCACACGCTGATCGACCAGGAGACCGAGGAGTACCGGCGGGCCCGCACCACCGATCACCTCCAGGCGGTCGTACGGGTCGCGATCGGCCTCGGCGCGATCCTCGCCCCGCTGGTCGCCGCCGCCATCGGCCCGCACCGCCTGGCCGGCGACGGCTTCGTCTTCGCGCACGGCGGCGCGGGCTTCACGCTGATGCTGGCCGGCGCGCTGCTGCTGCCGGTCGCCGCAGTGGTCCTGGCCAAGACCGACGACCGGCAGGGCGTGCCGCTGCGGCGCGATCTGCGGGACGCGGTGCTCGGCGCCGACCCGGCGCAGGCCCCGGCCGCCACCGGCTTCTTCATCGCGCTTGAGGGCGGCGACGGAGCGGGCAAGTCCACGCAGGCGCAGGCGCTGGCCGAGTGGATCCGGGCCAAGGGCCACGAGGTCGTGGTGACCCGCGAGCCGGGCGCGACGCCCGTCGGCAAGCGGCTGCGGTCCATCCTGCTCGACGTCTCCAGCGCCGGTCTCTCCAACCGCGCGGAGGCCCTGCTGTACGCGGCGGACCGCGCCGAGCACATCGACTCGCTGGTGCGCCCCGCCCTGGAGCGCGGCGCGATCGTCATCTCGGACCGCTACATCGATTCCTCGGTCGCCTACCAGGGTGCCGGGCGCGATCTGTCCCCGACCGAGATCGCCCGGATCAACCGCTGGGCGACCGGTGGTCTCGTACCGCATCTGACGGTGCTCCTGGACGTCGCGCCGGAGACCGCGCGCGAGCGGTTCACGGAGGCGCCGGACCGGCTGGAGTCGGAGCCGCCCGAGTTCCACGCGCGCGTACGTGCCGGGTTCCTGACCCTCGCGGCCGCCGACCCGTCCCGCTACCTGGTGGTGGACGCGAGCCAGGAGCCGGAGGCGGTCACCACGGTCGTACGCCATCGGCTCGACCAGATGCTGCCGCTCTCCGAGGCCGAGGTGAAGGCCCAGGAGGAGGCGCGCAAGGCCGCCGAGGAGGAGGCCCGCCGCAAGGCGGAGGAGGAGGCCGCGCGCAAGGCCGAGGAGGAGCGGCTGGAGCGCGAGCGCCAGGAGCAGCTCGCCAAGCTGCGCGCCGAGGAGGAGGAGCGCAAGCGGCGCGAGCTGGAGGACGCGCGCCGCCGCGAGGAGGAGCGCCAGGCCGAGGAGGCCCGCCGCAAGGCCGAGGAGGCCAGGCGGCTCGCCGAGGAGGAGCGCGTACGGCGCGAGGCGGAGGCCAAGGCCGCCGCGGCCGAGCAGGAGCGGCTGCGCAAGCTGGCGGAGGAGCAGGCCCGGCTGCGCGCCGAGGCGGAGGAGCGCCGCCTGGAGAAGCAGCGCAAGGCCGAGGAGGCGCTGGTGCGGGCCGAGGAGGCCCGGCGGCTCGCGGAGGCGGCCGCCGCGGCCGCCGCTGCGACGGCTGCCACGGTGACCGAGTCGGCTCCGGCGTCGGCCACGCGCGCGAGGGCGAAGGCCGCGCCGGAGTCGGACTCCGAGATCACGGTCCCGACGCCGGTGGTGAGCCCCGAGCCTGCGAGCGACAGCGAGGTCACCCAGGAGGTGCGGGTGCCGGGTGCCGGTTCCGGACCGGCCGCCGGGGACGCCAAGGCGGACGCCGACGCGACCACCGTCCTGCCGCAGATCCCGGCCGACGCTGCCGAGACGACGGTGCTGCCGCCGGTGCGGGACGCCGACGAGACGGCTGTGCTGCCGTCCGTACGCGAGCAGGCCGCGGGTCGCGGTGCGCGGCAGCCCGTACGGGGCACGGACGCGGACCGCTTCCCGCCCGGCATCTTCCGCGACGAGCAGGCCGCGCGCGGCGAGCAGGGCGACGGCCGGGAGAACGACCGGACGCGGGAGCTGCCGCAGGTCGACCCGGAGCAGCTGCGGGCGGAGCCGGATCAGAAGCGTCCGTCGCGGCCCCGGCGGCGTTCGGACTGGGCCGAGGAGACCCCGCTGGACGATCTGCCGACGCTCGCCGACGAACTGCTCGGGCCGCACGCCGACGACGATGACGACCGGCGGGGCCGCCGCCGCTGACCTGCGGGTGAGCCGCGCGGGACGGGATTGTCAGACCCCTGCCCCACAATGGGGTGCGTAACGGGGAGTACTGGTCACGACGCGGAATGCGGAACACGCGGAGCGGGAGGCGGTGAGCCATGACGGTGTGGGACGACCTGGTCGGGCAGGACCGGGTGCAGGAGCAGCTGGCCGCCGCAGCGCGCGACGCCGACGCGCTGGTCACCGCCACGTCGGCGGGTGAGGCGCTGCCCGACGCGTCGAGGATGACGCACGCGTGGCTGTTCACCGGGCCGCCGGGTTCGGGCCGCTCCACGGCGGCGCGCGCGTTCGCCGCCGCGCTGCAGTGCGTCAGCCCGGACCGGGCGCTGGGCGGCGCGCCGGGGTGCGGGTTCTGCGACGGCTGCCACACCAGCCTGGTCGGCACGCACGCGGACGTGGAGATCGTCCGTACGGATCTGCTCTCCATCGGCGTCAAGGAGACCCGCGATCTCGTCCGCAGGGCTCAGCTGTCCCCGGCCGTGGGCCGCTGGCAGGTGATCGTCCTGGAGGACGCCGACCGCCTCACCGAGGGCGCCGGCAACGTGCTCCTGAAGGCGGTGGAGGAGCCCGCCCCGCGCACGGTGTGGCTGCTGTGCGCGCCGTCGCTGGAGGACGTGCTGCCGACGATCCGCTCGCGCTGCCGCCATCTGACGCTGCGGACGCCGCCCGTGGAGGCCGTGGCCGACGTGCTGGTCCGCCGTGACGGCATCGCGCCGGAGATCGCGGCGGCCGCCGCCCGCGCCACGCAGGGGCACATCGGCCGGGCCCGCCGCCTTGCCACCGACGAGGGCGCGCGCGCCCGCCGCGCCGCCGTCCTGAAGGTGCCGCTGCGGGTCGAGGACATCGGCGGCTGTCTGAAGGCCGCGCAGGAGCTGGTGGACACCGCCGCCGAGGACGCCAAGCAGCTCGCCGAGGAGGTCGACGTCAAGGAGACGGAGGACCTGAAGCAGGCCCTTGGCGCGCAGGCGGGCGGCCGGATGCCGCGCGGCACCGCCGGGGCGATGAAGGAGCTGGAGGACCGCCAGAAGCGCCGCAAGACGCGTACGCAGCGCGACAGCCTGGATCTCGCGCTCACCGACCTGACCGGCTTCTACCGCGACGTGCTGGCGATACAGCTCGGCGCCCGCACGGAGCTCGCGAACGCCGACGTGCGGGACGCGGTGGACCGGATCGCCCGGGGCTCCGGCCCCGAGGCGACCCTGCGCCGCATCGAGGCGGTCCTGGCCTGCCGCGAGGCCCTGGACCGCAACGTGGCACCGCTGCTCGCGGTGGAGGCGATGACGGTGGCGCTGCGGGCGGGGTGACGGGCACGCGTGGTGCGCGTCCGGGGACGGACGGTGCCCGCGCACCGGGTTGACCGCCTCACTCGTACGAGCCGTCGTCCGTCGACGGGCAGGGCACTTGGTGTCACTCGGCGGTTACGCTCCCGGGATGGACTCCAGGCGTCTGCTCCGTTCCTCCGCCATCGCCGCCGTGACCGCCGGACTGCTCGTCTCCGGATGCTCGTCCTCAAGCTCGTCCACCACCGCGACCGCGTCCACCTCCTCGGCGGGCGGCGCGCAGACGTCGGCCGCACTACGCACGTACTACCAGCAGAAACTCAGCTGGCGGGCGTGCGGTGTGCCCGGCTTCGAGTGCTCCACGATGAAGGCCCCGCTCGACTACGCGAAGCCCGCGGGCGGGTCGGTGAACCTCGCGGTCGCCCGCAAGAAGGCCACCGGCCCGGGCAAGCGGATCGGCTCGCTCCTGGTGAACCCGGGCGGCCCCGGCGGCACGGCGGTCGGCTATCTGCAGCAGTACGCGGGGCTCGGCTACCCCGCTCCCGTACGGGCCCGGTACGACATGGTGGCCGTCGACCCGCGCGGGGTCGCCCGCAGCGAGCCCGTCGAGTGCCTGACGAGCCAGGAGATGGACGCGTTCACGCAGGTCGACCAGACTCCGGACGACGCCGCCGAGAAGATCGCGCTGGAGAACTCGTTCAAGAACTTCGCGGCGGGCTGCGAGAAGCACTCCGGGAGGATCCTGCCGCATGTCTCCACGGTGGAGGCGGCCCGCGACATGGACATCCTGCGGGCGCTGCTCGGCGACGAGAAGCTGCACTACGTAGGCGCTTCCTACGGCACGTTCCTGGGCGCGACCTACGCCGAGCTGTTCCCGGACCGCACCGGGCGCCTGGTCCTGGACGGCGCGATGGACCCGTCCCTGCCGGCGCTGGAGATGAACCGGGACCAGACGGCGGGCTTCGAAACGGCGTTCCAGTCGTTCGCCGCGGACTGCGTCCAGCGCAAGGACTGCCCCCTGGGCACGAAGTCGGTGGCGGACGCGTCGACGCGGCTGAAGGCGTTCTTCGCCGAGCTCGACGCGAAGCCGATCGAGACGGGCGAGAGCCGCACGCTCGGCGAGGCGCTGGCCACGACCGGGGTGATCGCGGCGATGTACGACGAGACGACCTGGCCCGAGCTGCGCACCAGCCTCACCCGCGCCCTGCACGGCGACGGCGGCGGCCTGCTGACCCTCGCCGACTCGTACTACGAGCGGGACGCGGACGGGAAGTACGCCAACCTCATGTACGCCAACGCGGCCGTGAACTGCCTGGACCTGCCCCCGGCCTTCTCCGGCCCGGACGCGGTCGCCGCCGCGCTCCCCTCCTTCCGCAAGGCGTCCCCGGTCTTCGGCGAGGGCTTCGCGTGGGCGGCCCTGAACTGCACGTACTGGCCCCTGAAGGCGACCGGCGCCCCGCACCGGATCGAGGCGAAGGGCGCGGCCCCGATCGTGGTGGTCGGCACCACCCGCGACCCGGCCACCCCCTACAAGTGGGCCCAGTCCCTCGCCTCCCAGCTCTCCTCCGGCCGCCTCCTCACGTACGAGGGCGACGGCCACACCGCGTACGGCCGGGGCAGCGACTGCATCGACACCGCGATCAACACCTACCTCCTGGAGGGCACGCCCCCGCCCACCGGCAAGAAGTGCACCTGAGCTGCGGGAGTCCCTCGAACAGGGGTGGTCAGGAGCACCCCCGGAAACTGTGTAGACTTGGCCGCGTTGCTGATCGCACCATGGTGCGGACGGCGCGCCGCCTTAGCTCAGTTGGCCAGAGCAACGCACTCGTAATGCGTAGGTCTCGGGTTCGAATCCCGAAGGCGGCTCCATTGAACCCCAGCTCAGGCGTCTGAGCTGGGGTTTCTTTTTCTGTTGGCCTTGAAATCTCGGCAAATCGGGCACCCTCTATCTGTGCATCGTAATGCGTAGGTCGAAGGTTCGATTCTGTGACGAGATCGACGGGCCAAGGCCCTGAACTGGTCTTTTGCTTGCCGGTAGGGGACAGGCCAGGTTGGCACAACGGATCCTGGTGGACAACCGGTGGACAGCCGTGCGTGAAACTCCGTCAGAAACCTTCGTCACCCCCTGGCCAATGGGTGAAATTCACCGGTCTTCGAGGGGCCGTCGGGACTGTTTGGTTCTGACATGGATCGATGGCGAGAAGGTCGAATCACGGACGCGCGTGTGCGAAGGAGGTCGTTGAGGATGCACACCGGCGAGCCGAGTGCACTGCCAGCCGGGCGTCGAGCGCTGTCTCCCACTGCTCAGTCAGCCCAATCATGAGGCGCTTGTGTATGCCAGGGGTGACGCGGGCATTGGGTGCTGAGACAGAGCCGTCGATGTGGCCCCTTCGGTTGTCCACGAGGACCCTCCCGGTGCCCGGGTCTTCCATCTAGGTTCGGTGGGTGTGACACAGCCTGTGAGGTGTGAGGCCTTTGGCGGTTGAGAGCCAGCAGGCGTTGGCCCGGTTGCTGGCGCCGCGTCCTCGGGCTGGAACGTCGGGCCAAGGCTTGCCGAGCAGGCGTACGGGGCGGGCTTCTTGCAGTGCCTTCTTTGGATACCAGCCGCAAGACTGCCAGGGTGAACGGCAAACTCGCGAAGATCCGGCTCCACGCCGTTCGCGTCGCCATCAGGGCAGGGCCCCTGCCGTGCTCAGGACGGACAACCCGCTATACCGGGTGTCTCGCCACAGACTGGCAGGAAAGGCAGTGGATACTCGAGACGGCAGCTGACCGCCTTGGCGCACACGGCTTGTCTCTTCAGTCATGATGCTCACATGGCCACCATCCAGTCAGCAGCCGAGATCTCATCCCTCCTGGAGCGACTCAATGGGAAGAAGATCGCCGCGCTCCAGGTGCTCGGCGTCAACTCTCTCAAGTCCATTTCACCTCTTCCAGACGCGCTCGTGGGGGAGGCAGTGGCAGAGGTGGACGTCGCAGAGCGCATCATCACCATGCACACGGCCGGCCACCGCATCTCGTTCGATCTGCAACGTACGGGCCGGGTCGTGATGCTCGAATCTGCCGAGCCCTACCAGCATGTTGCTGGGGTTAGCCGCCCTACGGTCCGCCTTCTCACGGCTGACGGATCAGGCGTGGACCTGACCGAGCCAGCTAAGACGAAGCGGATCACAGTCACGATCGTGACCAGGTCTGAGTGACGTTGCCGCACCGTATGACTGGCTTTCCAGGCGGCCTCGATGCAGCTACTCTCGACGCAGGTATCTGAGCAAGTCATCGGGAGAAGCGATGGGCCGGCAGACGCAACGTAAGGACGACCTCCTGGTCTCCTCCAACTTCATCCGCGCAGTCCGGGAGTCGGGCTACGTCAGCCTCTCGACCGCCCTCGCAGAACTCATCGACAACTCGCTCCAGGCGGCAGCGACGAAGGTCGCGGTCACGGTCACGAGGCCCAAACCAGGTGGCCTTCCGGAGATCCGTGTGGAGGACGACGGCGAAGGCATGTCGCGCTCCCGGCTCGAGGCATGCCTCCGCTTCGGCGGCTCGTCACGCTTCGACGAAAGGCAGTCGTTCGGCCGGTTCGGCATGGGGCTGCCTGCCGCGTCCCTCAGCCAGGCGCGGCGAGTAGAGGTGACCTCATGGCAGAACGGTCAGGTGGCCAACCGGGTCTGCTTGGACGTTGACGCCATCGCGGCCGGGACCTCGGTTGATCTTCGGGCTCGCCGTCAGCCCGGCGTCACGACGGGGTCGGGCTGCCTGGTGACCTGGCAGCACTGTGACCGTATCGAGTACCAGCGCCTCGCCTGGCTCGAGCGTGCGCTGCGGCGGGACCTTGGACGCATCTACCGCCGCTTCCTCAGCAACGGGGACCTCACGTTGACCCTCAATGGGAAGCGGGTCGACCCGGTCGATCCCATGCTTCTCACGGCGAAGATCGAGGGGTACAGCGCAGGCTTGGCGTTCGAGCCGCTTCGCTACGAACTGGCAGCGTCGTCGGGCAGGACGGCCTTCGTTACTGTCCGGTTCGCGATGCTGCCGGTGCAGCACTGGCATCACCTGGATAATGCGACCAAGCGGCGCAGTGGCATCGTAGGCGGAGCTGGCGTCTCCATCCTCCGCGCCGGTCGCGAGATCGCGACCGGCTGGCACCTTATGGGGGCGAAGCGCAAAGAGAACTACGACGACTGGTGGCGCTGCGAGATCGAGTTTGGTCCCGTCCTCGACGAGCACTTTGGTATCACCATCAACAAGCAGGGAATCCGGCCTTCCCAGGTACTCCAGGAGGCCCTCGGGTCGGAGTTGGAGGCGATCGCCCGGCTTTTGAACTCACGTGTCCGCCAGGCTTTCGAGGAGGTCAAGTTTCAAGCGGCCACGGAGGCGTCATGCCGGGTAGCGGCGGCCGCGGATGTCGATCTACCTGTCATCCCTACGGTGGGTAGGGGATCAGGCGCCCTGAGTTACCGGATTGGATCCGAGCAACTCTCGATCGATAAGATGTTCGCCTCTTCTCTGAAGCGGCGCACGCTCGATGTCACGCTGAACGTTGACCACCCTGCCTTCGCAGCGTTGTACCGCCCGCTCCAGAAGTTGGGTGATGAGGCGGCAGGAGAACTCCGGACTGCCCTCGAACTGTTCCTCCTGTCCTTCGCCCGCACCACAACACTCCTCAGCCGCGACGGCCACAACTGCGACGATCTCCTGCGCATGTGGAGCAGGACCTACGGACGGATGCTCCAAAAGTCATGAAAGAAGAGGCCAAGCTCGTCCCTCTCAGCCTTCCGGCCGATGCCTCCCACGGGGAACGGCAAGGGTTCGCCCGGCTCTGCACCCAGCTTGCGAGCACGCCGGTGGGGGCTGAAGCCGTAGGCGACCACGAGCGGTGGATGAAGGCAGCCAAGATCAACAACCTGTACGACCAGCCTCTGCTCGCGGCAGCTGCTCACGTCGCCATCGATCTTGTGGATCAAGGCTGGACGGTCCGAGTGGACAGGTCTAAGACCGTCTTTACTCCCCCTTCGGTCCACGGCGACCGCAAGGTGGAGAAGGCCCGGATCCGACGTCAGGAGCACCTCCGCCGTGACGAACAGCTCAGAAAGAGCAGCGTTCGACGGTTCGTTGAGGGAATGGAGCGCACGCACCAGCATGGCGACCGATTGGTCTCCGTCTTCAACCTGATGCGTGACGGCCGCGAGCTGGCTGACGCGTTTCAGCGCGCCGGCGCGTCTGCGGATGTCATTAAGCCCTACGTTCAGATCGTCGACTCATCGACTTGTGGGCTGACCGGATTCAAACTTCACGACATCTGGCGTTACTTCCGCCACACATGGTCCAACGCCTACGCGACCGTGCCTGGCCGTTCGATGCCGATCCTGGTCCGGGACGCAGCCACCGAGTTTCACGCGGTGATCGGGTTGGCGGCCATCTCCAGCCCCGTCGTCCAGATTGCCGAGCGTGACCACTGGATGGGCTGGGAGACGGATCAGTTCCTCGAGCAGGTGCAAGCTGAGCCCACTGCTGATATCGCTGGCTGGCTGGCTCAGCGGATCGAGGGCCAGCAGCGCGAGATCTACGTTGACGATCTCCTTCGTGACGGGATTCTCCAACCGACCGACCTGGCAGCGCCCACGCCTGAGGTCATCGCTCGGTTGCGGGCCGATGCCGATCGGCATCGGCAGAGGCACCACCAGGCAAGCACGATCCGTGCGGTCCGCAACATCGACCGCGAAGCGTGGGTGGAGCGCGCCGAAACTGATCTATTTCGGAGCAAGCGTTCGTCAGCGCTCGCAGAAGCCCTAGAGATCGCCAGCCTGCTTGGAGGCTATCTCTCCCCGCCCACGATGGAAGGACTCACCAAGGCCTTCTCGGATCCTAAGGCCCGTTCGCAGATGCGCCGAGTGGTGCGTCGCGCACGTGGAGAGAGGGTCGGTACTGTCATCGCCGACCTCACCGTCTGCGGCGCCGTGGCGCCCTACAGCGCGCTAGCGGCGGGGAAGCTAGTGGGGGCTCTTGCCGTCTCGCCCCAGGTTCTGTCCGCTTACCGCGAGAAGTATGCACGCCCGAGCGAGATCGCGTCGGCGATGGCCGGCCGCCCGATCCTGCGTGAGCCCCGGCTCTCCTTCGTCGGAACCACGTCGCTCTACGGCACCGGTTCAAGTCAGTACAACCGACTGTTTTGGCCTGCTGACGTCATGGGCGGTGAGAGCGACATCCGTATGGGCTTTCACGAGCTTGGACGGTCACGGTCCTTCGGGACCTCTCACTTCTCCGATGAGACAGTCGACGCCCTGGTTCGAGCCTCGACGTTGAGCGGCTCGCTCGTCCGGGTCAACAGTCTCTTCGGCGAGGGTGTCAGCCCCCGACTACGTAAGGTCCGAGTGGGGCTGGCAGCTCTTGGCTGGCCCGCCAACGAGCTTCTCAAGCACGGACGGGAGCGCATCCTCTACGGGGTTCCTTTGGTCGAGAACCTGCGGGACTACTCGCTCGGCGTCGACCAGGAGCCGAGGTACCTGTTGAATCCCGAACTGACCGAGGCGGACGCCAAGGTCTCAGAGTGGTGGCTTGAGCGCTGGTGCCGACGGCGGGCCACACAGGAGCATGTTCTTGAGTCCATGCGCTCGCATCGGTTGGTCCGTCCAGTGGAGCACGGTGCCCGCGTACCGCTGCCTGTAGGAGAGGGAATGCCGGCGCCCGGCGAGGAAATGTTCCCTATCTCCGATTAAGAGACCGTTACCACTACTCCAGACGTCGGCGCCGGCCAGCGCGCTGCTTGGGAGGCCCTCCGGCACGATGACTACCGACGGGCGTGACCCGTCTCGTACTCAAGCGCGGATGCTTGAGCACAGAAGTCGTCATGCGATCGCTTGTGCCCGCGGGCTGTGCTACCCCGGGTTCCGGGAGCACAGCCCGCGGAGGACGGACGCTGGTGCTTGGAATGCTCTTGTTCATGCCTCGCCCAAGTCGGGTTTTGACGATCCTGAGACGTGCTGCAGGAAGCTCGAGTCGACTTCGATATCGCCCGTCAGACGCCATGCGCGACGTTCGTATGAGAGGTCTCCGGTCACCGTAAAGGGCAGTTGGCGCTTGTATGCCATTATTGCCCAGCCGTGATTCTCGCCAGCTAGCGGGACCTGGACTCGCAGAGTTTTGCCACTTACCTCCGCCGCTACGGTGATGATTGCTGATTCGTCGTTGCTGGATGCCGCATCATCCCGCGTGAGTGATTTGACGAGTCCAACCAACGTCTCCCGTCGTGTGGGCTCTTCCCTTCGTACGAGCCGCTCCCGGACTCGCGGGAGCCCATCAATCACATCGCGGTCCAGCACAATGGTTGCTAGTCCCACATCTGGCCTACGTTCAGCTGCTGCCCATTGGAATGACAAGTCCAGCGAACGAAGGTGTTCGGGCTGCGACATATCTTCGAGTGACTCGACCAGCCCTGCACTTAGCCCTAGATCGCTTGGCAATTCGAGGGCCTCCTGGTCCCAGGATTGCGTCAGGCGCTTTGTGGTCTCAAGTCCTCTGGCTAGGGTTTCCATGACCCGCCGAGGGAAGGTAATAGTTGGCCGCTCGGGGCTGGCGATAGCCTGAGCGCTAGGGTCTCCCAGGCGTGTTACGACAGTGAACACAAAACTGCCACGCTTCGTGTGCCCGAGGCGTACGTCTTCATCCAGGAATTCGCCTACTGCCGCTGGCCGGCGTCCCTTATGCGAGTGATGAGGGTCAGCGGTTGTGGTTGCTGCTGCCCTCATCATCTTGTAGATGGCTTGCAGCGTCCTTTCGGCTTGCTGGAAGGGGATTGTGCCGTCAATCATGCCTTGATCGATACGAACGAAAAAGAGGTCCGCACGTGTGGCAATGACGTGTTCCAGTAGCTGACCTGCATCCCAGTCATGAATGTGCCCGAGTGACTCGAGCGCGTCCACGAAGCGTGGCATGAAATCTGCGAAGTCCGTAGCAAGCGGGATCATGACACGTGGCGCGGTGGACAAGTGACCCGAGCCATAGCGCCAGACCTGACGAACATCGGGCTGTTGATGTTCCAGTTCCCAATCATGAGAAGCCAGGAACTGGGAGACAGCAAGAGGAGTCAACGCAGATGCAATATCGCGGTAACTGTCGAGTATGGATCGGTTCACCGCGAACCCTCCTCTGCATCGCCGATCGTCTTCATTATGCCCAAAAGCTGCTCGCCCGTGAACAGGTTGCGACGTGGCAAATGTACCGTGTGGTACTCCTTGATCGGGGCGTCGTATCTCAGGTTCTCGGCAGATTCCCAGAACATGCGGCTTCGCGTGAACAAGCCCCATTCATCGGTTCGTAGCCATGGCTCTGGTTCGCGTGGGATAAGGAGTACACCGAGATAGGCGGGGATGTACCGTTTCCTGCGTGTCAATTTCCGAAACGGCTTTGCCTTCATGCGCCAAGTCATGCTGTCATCTTTGAGCAGACTTTCTTGGTAGGTGCACTTCAGCTGGAGCTCGAACTGCGGACCGTAGTAACCGCGGTACTCCGTCGATGAAACGATCGTAATGTCAACGCCCTCATAGTCGGTCTCATGAGGTTTTATCGAGCATCCGGCGGCGTAGGCGATCATTCGCGTAAACGACACGCTGAAATGTTCCTGTAGTGCCGTGATCGGCACTTGCCCCTCTGCGAGGTCATCCTCACCCATGGCCTCTTCGAGGTCATCTGCCGGCATACATCCCCCTCCTGGTATCGCAGCCAGCGGTCAAAGTCACCCTGAAGTCTATTCTTTTCCGTTCATGGGCTATGTCACACGAACGACGGTTGCGGCTGGCGACGACAGGACCGCCACCAACGCCTCGGCGCCGATGGCGGTCCAGATCAGCTCAGCGCCTGCAGTACCTGCTGGCTGGCGAACGGGAGATTGCGAGAGATCACCATGTCGTCGATCAGGCGGACCAGTACGTTACCGGACTGCATTGCCGTACGTAGACCGTCAGTTGGCGCCAGATCAGGGCTTAGCGGGCCGTGCACGCCCAGGATCCACTGTTGGTCGCCATGCCTTGCCAGGATCGGCGCGGTGATCGTTCCAACTCCCTCAACGTCGATCTTGGCCCCTCGAGCGAAGGAAATGTCGTCGAGCGCTCGGCTGTTGAGGTCCTCGTAGAGCTTGTCAGCCGATCGTTCGAGTCGCTCCTCGTCCAGACTCGGCGGGGTTCCGTGGATCAGGTAGCGCAGCAGACTGGCACCGACGTGCCGGTCAAGGAGGTTGTGCTCGAATCGGTTACGGAAGCTGCGTAGACAGCGGTAACAGGACTCGTCGCAGTTCGCCGGGCATTCTTCGAGTCGCTCCAGCGTCAGTTCAAGGATTTCCACTCCGTAGTCGTTGACCCGTCGAGCGAAGCCAGCACCACCTGCGAGCGTGTCATACACATAGATCTCGGCCTCAAGGCCTTCTTTACCGAGGGGAGTCAGCGCAGGACGGAACTCTGCCTGTAGTTCCGTCGCCTCGATATCGAGCTTTTGGGTCGCGGCGATCGTCAGCGCCTCAGCGACCGTACGGAGCGCAACGTGTGTCGATAGCAGAGCTGGCCTCAACGTGATCGGCGAGGCCACCTTCAAGCGAACCAGAAGCACATCCGAAATGAAGTCAGTTCCCAGCACCAGACCCCGTGTTGAGCCTGTGCCGGGACAGTCAGGAGCCTTTTCGTCGGGGTAAGGCTTCTTGTGCGTACCGACGACTACCCCAGTCGCAGTCGCAGTCGGCTCGATAAGCCCGCAGCGCGTGCAGTAGGTGTATCCCTCGTTGCGTGGGCCGGTGTTGGTGACGAGCAGGGTTTCGCGGCGGTAGGTCTGTGCCATGCGATCGGTGACACGCTGCCAGGCAGTCTCCTCGGTCGGACCGGGCGCCATGAGTTTGGCGCGCGTGGCGTAACTGCGGGCCGGCGCGTCGTCTGGGCTTGTGCCCGGCGCCTTATCGGCCGGGTGCGCAAAGCCTGGCGGCCGCATCCAGTTCTTCGCCTTGCCGAACTTGCCCTCGGCACCGCAGGCTGGACAGTCACGCTCTTTCCCACGCTCTGCCGGGTCGTGAGGGAAGTGCTTGGCGTAATGGCATACCTGGCACTCGAAGTACAGCAGCTTGTCCCGCCAGGCCTGGAAGCGTTCCTCTTGGACCGGCGCGTAGATGGCACCGGAGGTCCACTCCTTGTTATCAACCCACACCACTTTGCCAGGTGCGTACTGGCTGAGGGCCACCGGGAGCCCTTGACTGGGCGCATAGTGGAACTCGGCCTTGAACGGTGTTGACCGATCAAGATCGAAGACGTGGAAGGCCACGACATCCGTCGGGAACGCGTAGCGCGGCAGCACCCCCTTGTACAGCAGCCGATCAAGCAGGTTCGTTTGGCTCCGCCGGGCGCTCGGCTCCTCGGCGCCGTCTTCAGCGGGACCCTCTGCCTCCACCTCATCGGGCTCCGGTGAGGCATCTCCCTCGGAAGTGGCTGGCAGACTCCCGTCGAGGTCCAGGTCAAGGGCCTTATCGATCTCACGGAGTGTGTTCGTGACGACACCGCTCAGAACGGCCTCGCGGTCCGCCTCACTCAGTTCATAAGGAAGCCACGACGCAATCTCCTCACGCAGCGCATGCTCCTCGGACCTCAGCCACTCTTCCAAGTCGGTCCGATTCAGGGGGGATGCTGTCCCTACGAATGCCTCCACAGTGCCGAGGACTTCGAAGAGCTGCGGCTGCTCGTCGGGCTCGATTGCTGGCAGCCGATCCTGGTGATAGCGCTGTAGCAGGTAGGCGATGACATGGCGACGCGCGATTTCGTCATTATTCATCGTCAGTACTGGGTCGTCGACTTCGCCGCGGATCATGAGCGCTGGCTGACGGAAGTAGTGGTCGTCATGTGTGTCGGCGCTTCCGAAGGCCAGTACGGTGGCGACAGCGTTGCCCCTACGCCCCGCCCGCCCTGCACGCTGCTGGTAGTTGGCGCGTGATGGGGGCATGTTGCGCAGCGCGACGCCGGTCAGGCTGCCGATGTCGATGCCGACTTCCATCGTGGTCGTGCAGGACAGAACGTCGATGGCGGCGCGTGACTGCTCGCCTGGGCGGGTCAAGCCGAGGTCGACGTCCTGGAACAGCAACTCGTGTTCTTCCGCCTTGGAGAAAACGGCGTCGGACTGGGCGGCATTGAGCTGTGCCGTGTGCTCGGCGGCGATGATGCTCAAGGGTGGCTCGGGCGGGTCACTCAAAGCCCTGGCCGCACTGGCCCGGTAGTAGCCTTTCCGTGCTTGGAAGATCGGATCCTTGTCGGGATCTAGCGTGCGAACGCGATCGTGCCCGCAGTTGACGCACCGGGTTGTTCCGGGAAAGGGCCGCTGCGTGAAGCGGCAGCGCTCACAATATCCCCACATGCCGCCGAGTTCCAGGGCAACGTGCTGGGCCAGCAACCGAAACTTGCCGGCCACGGGTTCGCAGAAGTTTGTGAGGAGTTTCTGCAGCCAGTCGTCCGCGAACTTCTTCTTTGCTGTCTTTGAACCGAGCCAACGCTCGATCGCTTGGAACTTACCCGTGTGCGGCTTGACGCCGCCCTTTGTCCTCCACCAGTCACCTTCGGTCATCGACGGGAACCAGATGCCTCGGGTTGGAGTGTTCCATTGCGCCAGCCACAACCGAACGAGCGCGAGTTTGGTGTCGGCGTTGCTTGCGACCCCGTCGATGTCTGGCAGTTCCGTCAACAACGTATCGGTGAGGTTCACCCGTTCACGGAGGGATGCAAGGCCCAGGGACGACAACCCGTAGTACTTGTCCGTTAGCGTCGCGTACATCGCCCTCAGCAGCGACTGTGGCGGATTGGCGGTGGTGAGCAGTGGGAACAACTCCGGTACATTGCCTGAGAGCGCACCCTTGTCGATTGCCTTCGCGACCGTGTCCAAGACCTGGAGGGTCTCCATGGGGCGAAGTTCCGGCCGCAGCCGCACCGACAGCACTCGCGCTCCGACCATGACGGCCACGTACAGGCGTTCCAAGCTGAGCGACGGCGCCAGGAATGGTTGATTCGCCAGTTCCTGCCATCCGCGCAAGATCAGCGGCCGAATGGCATCGCGCATCGAGTAGCTCTGAAGGTTGGGCGCAAGCCGCGCAGCAACCTGCCGGGAGTCGGAGAACGCGAGCACCTTGCGACCGCGTAGCGGCGCAAATTCGGTGTACGGCTGGGCACCCGGCGGTTGGACCTCGAGCTGACGTGTCACCAAGGCTTGGAACGGCTGGTCACCCTTCGTCTGGTGATCCTGCACCGAGGAACGACCGAATCCGGCGAGTTGCCCGCAGACACCGCATGGTTTGAACTCTCCGTTCGCCTCCGCCTCGCCATCACTGCCCTCGTCGTCACCCTTGACGACCTCTCCCCTTCGAAGCCGAGGAATGAAGACACTGCGGATGCGGGCACCGAGTTCTTCTGGATTGAGCCGGCCGGTAACGAGATCGATGTCGGCGGGCTCGACATCGCCATCGGAGGGGTCCTCAAGTAGAAGATCGAGTGCCTCGAGTTCGGGGATGGAACCCGATGCAGACTCGAACGATCCCCCCGGCTCATGCCATAGGTACGACGGCTCGATTACGTCGTCGGTATAGGTCCGTGCATAGGCGGAGCCGCAGTGCCTGCAGGTGTACAGTTCGAAGACTCGGGCACCACAGCCACAGGTTGCCCGCGGCTGGGCGTAAAGCTTGCCAACCGGCCCCGGGTCCGGGTGCACTTCCCGGTCAACCTCTGGACAATCGGGGTCGAGGCACGCCCACAGGCCGGGCAGCCCACGAAAGAATGCATGTACACGACATGGCAGCAGACCCGCGTCATCGGCCGACCGTCGTGCCGCACTACCGAGTGCTACTAGGGAAGATACAGCCCTATCGGCAAGCTCCGTCTCAACAGTCGGAAAAATGAGCGCGCTCAACTCACTCACCGGTTGTGCCCGCTGCATCGTCTCGTTGACGAGCAGATTCATCGGGTCGAATCCGCTGAGAGCATTGTGCAGCAGTTCACCGACCGCGACGCCCTCTTTTACGGCGACTTTTCGATAGTCCAGGAGCCCCTGAACAGCGGCGATGCGGGCCTCGTCGTCTTCACCCTCGTAGAAGTCGTGCATCGGTACGGCAGCGAGAGTTTGAGCGTCCTGGAGGCTCCCCGGCCCAGCGAGTTCTCGGAGAGCGAGACGACCTTCTACCGTCCTAAAGTCGGACTCGGACTTGCCGCTCAACTGCGCAGCGAACTGACGCGCGTACTCAGGGCTCGCGAAGCTCGCGCTCGTACAGATCACCTGCAGCCGTTCGGGCGTGATCCCAAGCCTTGCGCGAAGCCGGCGCAGCAGGAGAGCAACCTCGGCGCCGGCCGCGCCGCGGTAGAGGTGGGCCTCATCGATGACCAGGAGGAACTTCTCGTCAGGGTTGTTCGCCAACCAGGCCCGCGTCGCATCGAACACCGGCCGCTCAAGCGGGCGCATCAACATGTACTCAAGCATTGAGTAGTTCGTGATCAAGACATCCGGAGGTGCGTCGAGCACCTCGTGGCGCGTCAGGAGTTCGGGGTCGTTGGGCTGAAGCACGGCACGGACGAATTCCCCATCCTTGTTCTTCCAACGGGAGCCACTTTCGCCGTACCAGGCCTTCAGATTTGGCTTGGCTGGCCACTTGCCACGTGATCGCAGCTTGTCGATGAGAGCTGCCGCCTCGCCGTGCCCCTGCGACGAAGGGTCGTCTGCCCGGTTGATGAGGTGAACGTAGAAATCCTCGATCGAGCGAAGCCGTGCCTGGTCCTTCTCGACCTTCCGTACGCCCGGGTACAGGGTTCGGCTGGTGTAACGGGCGAAGCGTGCTGGGCGATCGGCCCACGCGCTGAACTGGGCCGTGACGCGCGGATCGCCGAGCAGGAGCCGAAGACGACCCAACTGGTCATTCACCAGCGCGTTCATCGGATAGAGGATCAAGGACCGCACAGCCGGAGCGGCGAAGGAGTCGGGCCTGTTCGCCGCCTCTGCTGCGAGCTTCGCCAGCATCGGCAGGAGGAACGACTCGGTCTTTCCGGAGCCGGTACCTGTGGTGACCGCAAGGCTAAGGCCGTCACGAGTCGTCCACTCAAGTGCCTCGGCCTGGTGGGTATAGGGCGGGTCGTACAGCAGTGGCTTCAGGTCACCAACGTGTGTTGTCAAGCTGCCGAAGAGCGCATGGACAGGTGCAGCGAGTTCGAGATCACCAAAACTTCGGTTCGTCTGATAGCGGGGGGTGCTCTCGATGAAGGGGGCTCGGAACAGCACGCCCTCTTGTTCGAGCAGCACACGACGCTGATCGATCACGGTGGGATGCCCCACGTGATAGGTCGCCTCGATGTAGTCCCGAAGGGCCGCCTGAATCTTGGTGACCGTCTCCGCGATCGTTGGCGCTTCCACTGTCACGCCACCCCTCCTTCTTCTCTGACGTCCATCCACAGCATGTCAGTGACGAACGCCGACATCTCGCCAATCACCGAGATCGGCACGCGATACGACATCAATGCGCCTCTCGTCCGTGAGGCAGGGGTTCCCATGAGCTCGAGGTAGCGCTGAGCCCAGCCGGGCACGGGCCCGAACAGGTCCAACACTCGGCTCCCGGGCGCCCCTGCAGTGGGCCGGACGTGCATCACCTGCGGGTTTCCGATCACGGCATCGATGGCTGCCTGGAAGCGCCACGCTTCGTCGTGCGCCGGCGCGTCAGAGGCCTCAACCGGCAGATCCACAAGTGCTCTAGGCGCGCCACGCTCGATCCGTACTATGCACCACAGGTCTGCACCGTAGGCCTGGGGCCGGCGAGCAACGAAGTCGCCGGAGTCGACGTCCGAGGGCGGTCGCCAGCGGCCGCGGTAGTAGCGAACTGACGCCCCAGGATCGATGATTGTTAGACCGCTGACATGGCCAGATTCTGCAGCCTGGTCCAGGCGCTGACGCATCGCAACGACGACAGCGGCTGCGCGATCCGCGCTCGGGTGTTTGAGCCAGTGCTCACGCCGGATCTCACGCAGGCTGGCGGCACGCAATCGGATAGGACCCACCTCGGGGTCCAGCTCGACGGACCGTGTATGGCCCTCGTACAGCACCTCCGCGTCCACAGACTCATCCACGAGCGGGGAGGCGTTCGGGCGTACGCCTAGCAAGAGGTACTGCCCGGGAGCCTTCGCCACGTACGAGGGAGGAGCCAGGTAGAGCTGGCGACTGCCACGATCCTCCTGGCAAGGTAGTTCGACCAGGTCACCAATCGACACCAAGAGATCCAGTTGTTCCGCCACCTGGCCGCGAGTAACCAAGCAGGACTCGTCGAGCGGGCTAATGGCTTCAAGGACGGCTTCCACGAGTCGACGTGGCGTCGCCGGACACAGGAACGAGGCCGCTCGGCGAAGCGAGGCGCATATCGCTTCCGTCGAGAACAGGTCAGTAGCCGTCTCATCCAGCCCCAGCGCACGGACCGCCCGTTCCGCAGCATGCGTACCACTGACCGGAGTTATGTTCATCGGCTACCTCCGATAACCGGCAGGTTTGACGCCTCTCGCAGGTCTTCAGTCCCGAGCACAGCGAATCGAGCTGCCCGAATGAGCGCAGGAGAGTGCAGCACACAGTCCAGGAGCTGGTCTCTTTCGGTCTCGTCCCAACTCGCGAGAGAGCCCGGTCTGGTCACAAGAGGAAGCAAGAAGTTTGCTGCGGTGTGCGGATCGTCGATGCCGCTAGCTGTAGCGATGATGCGGATCGCACTGGCGAATCCCCCGCTCAGCGCTGCCGGTGAGTCCGCCCATTGCCAGAGGTGGCTGGCAATCTGCTGAGCCGCAGCACGCTGCTTCGGATTCTGACCCACGAGTTCCCGCATTTCGTCCAACACATCCGGCGGCTTGCGATCACCGACAGGAATGCGTTTGCGTTCCAAATGAGCCCACCTGTTCCCTGCGGCAAGGGATACGAGGGCCGTCGTGATTGTATTGAGAACTTGTTCCCGCTGATGACGGGTGAACGGATCTGCCGGCGCATCGGCGTGAAGCCATCGGTGGTGACTGAAGACGAGTCGCTTCATCTCGGAGAGCGACTTGTCTGAGTATCGGATGATCGGACGGTCGTTTATTCTCTGGCGCATCCGGTTTGGCTCAGGTGGCAAGACGATGGCCGCGGTCACATTGCCAGACGTCGCCTGCAGCAGCCCTCCATTCGCCGGGACGGCAATTGGTCGACGGGCATCGCGGCGCTCGCCGGTCAGAGGTGTCTCCACCGGAAACAGGAGCACCTGAGTGTCATCCCTGCCCGTCCGATCGATCAGACGTGCCTCGTGCCCGCCATTGTGCCGCTTGGCAAGCACCCAGCGGAGCGGATGGAAGCCACGTTCGCAGACCAGGGACGCGAAACCTACTCCGCTCCGGGACACCGATACTTCGCACGACTCGGCCACGTCGTAGACGGCGAGTAGCTTTCTCTTGTGCAGTTCCTGATCTGCCAACCGTTCCCACGCGCTGTCGCTGAAGGGAAGCGAGATACTGTGATGCGCCTGTGCCAGCGTATTGCCAGCATCGTCACGCAGCGCAATCATGAGTTCCGCCTTCGTATCTAGCGGACCGTCGATCGAGAGGCTCGCCCCACCATCCCAGAGCTCGGTCAGTTTCGGACGAGCTGGCGTGGCGAACAGCCGGATGCCTGCTCCCTCCGTAGAGTCATCCAGGTTCGTGTGTGGGTCGCAGATCGTGATTGCGAGCGAACCGCTTGCAACAGTCGCACCCGCGCCTGCGTTCAGGAGCGCAACGTCCACCTCATGAGGGCCCACAGCGAGGTCCTCAAGGGCAAAGATCAACTCGGGCTTGGTGGCAGGCCACTTGAGCACGATGGGGAGGCTGCCGTCGATCGTCACGGCGCACATTTCCGTCGCCTGACTAGATCGCACCGCGAGCAGCGCCGGCTCCCCAGCGAGCCACTCGACAGCGCCCTCGCCGTCCCAAGCCCCAGGGACGAGCCCCACGGGCCGAATCGACACATCCGTCACCACTGACAACCCGGCCGCCGCAAGCTTGGCGATTTCCACTTCGCTAATAACTTCTGGAATCTTCACCTCGAAGGCGTGCACTCCTTCAGCCAGAACCGTTGCTTCAACGACGGACGGTAGCGCGGGCGGTTCACTATCGAGTCGTCCAACTAAACAATATTCGTGGCCGGGTCGCACGAATTTTCCCTTGACCTCAACGGCTAGCCCACCCGGTTGCTTCCGGAACACCCACCACGGGCCCTGGGTGATGGAGCAATGATCCGCGATCAGACTGTTAACCGCCGATGACCCTCGCTCCAGTTGGATAATGGGACTCTCGGGCCGAGGCCATGTGGACAGAGCGACTTCGCCTGGGTACAGCAGTTTTCCGCGGGGAAGCGGTTGGCGGCGACCCTCAATTTTCGGGCGACAATTCCGAAGTTCCTGACCAACTTGATCGTTCCGTGCCTGCAGCGGCGTGAGATCCGGCAGCTCCAATGAGGGACGCCAACCGCCGTCTATCAGTCGCAGGACTAGCTTCGGGTTAGTGGCGGCCGCAAGTGGCCGCCCCCGCTTCGCGGGCCCCGTGCTCGACTTCATAGGGAGGAATCCGCTTGAACGGACCAAGTTGGCGGAGTGCTTGGCACGGGTCAACCAGGTTCGTGACTGCCCTTCGTTGGTCAGGTCGTCGACCAGGCGAGTGAGTGTCGATCGCACCAGGTACGGGGAGTCCTCATCGTCGCCTGAGAGCATTGCGGCGGCCACCTGGCCGAGGAGGCTCTGGTTGTTGCAGAAAATCTGGAAACGCTCGCTGTATCCACCCGTGCGCGAAGCCAAGCATGCGCCAAGAGCGTTGGGATCGCTAAGGAGCTCCGCGGTCAATACCGCGCTTGACTCAAACAGAAGCTGCGCGAACTGCCGTTGGAGATCAGCCGGCATGATTGCGTGCGTGATTGGCCAAGCAATGATGTTGAAGTTGGCTGCAAAGCCTCCCTTCGGCTCGGCCCCGCCGTAGTCGGTTGCGAACCGCTTGAACCATTGTTTAATGCGCTGGCGATTGGTGGGCACACTCCAACCCGGACTGCTTTCCCAGCCTGGTGTCTTCTGAGCAAAGAGAGGCCAATACTCATCTCCAACGTACTCATAGCCGATCTCTGCTGCGTAAACTACAAAGGGTAGCCACCAGGTGCGGGAGAGAGCATCGAGTCCCTGTCCGACGGCCCCACGCACGGCTGTCAGAAGCAGCTCGAAGTCGCCACTGCTGAGGCTGTGCTCCAGCGCAAAGACGGGAGCCGCCGGCTGGAGGGCCTGGCGATGTTCGTGAAGGCTCCGGAAGTGGTTATGCAGTCGCTTGTGCAAGTACTTGAGGAGTTCTACCGAACCGTCGCGCGCCATCCCATCCATGCCTGGTGTCACCTCTCTTGGGTCTTGCATTGCCGCATAGATAGTCTCCGACAGAGCACCGACACCTGGGGGGTGTCACGCAAGATCGACACCTGTGGGTGGGAACTGACGTTCTTGTGCCGCCAGCAAGGGTCTAATGTGACAGGGTGTTGTTCCTGACGGGGGTACGTTGTATGCGGCCGAGCACCCACACTCACCTCGCGGCTTGATGGCACCCCCGGGCCAGGAGGGGTCGTGTCCCTTGCTGTGGTGTAGGGGATCAACGTGCGGGCGTGTTCGGGGTGTTGGGTAGCGCGGGGGCGCTTTCGGGGAGTTCGCGGTAGATCTCGCCCATGCTGCCTTCGGGGAGGTAGCGGCGGGGGAAGGCGATCCATTCGTCATGCATCTCGAAGAGCACGGCGGTGACCAGCCGGACCAGCGCGTCGTCGTTGGGGAAGACCTGGACGACGTCGATCCTGCGCTTGATCTCCCGGTTCACCCGTTCCAACGGGTTTGTCGACTGGATCTTCTTCCAGTGCCGCGGCGGGAAGTCCGCGAACGCGGTCAGATCCTCCTTCGCCTCCAACAACATGGCCCTGACCTTGGGGAACTGGGTGCCGAGCATGTCCGCGACGGTGTCCAGCTGAGTGCGCACGAGGCCGGCGGTGGGCTGGGTGAAGATCGTGCGGATCGTCGCGGCGACCATCTCACCGGAATCCCGGTCGATCACGCCGAAGGCGTTCCGCAGGAAATGAACCCTGCACCGCTGCCAGGCGGCGCCGAGCATGACCTTGCGGACCGCGGCGACCAGGCCGGAGTGCTGGTCGGTGATGACCAGGCGGACCCCGGACAGGCCGCGCTCCCGCAGGGAGCGCAGGAACTCCTTCCAGAACGCCTCGCTCTCGCTGTCCCCGACCATGAGGCCCAGCACCTCGCGGTTGCCGTCCTCGGTGATGCCGGTGGCGACCACCACGGCCCGGGAGACGATCTGGTGGTTCACCCGCGCCTTGCAGTAGGTCGCGTCCAGATAGACGTAGGGGAAGCGGACGTGGTCGAGCGGGCGTGTACGGAACGCGATCAATGGCTCGTCCAGCGTCTGGCAGATCCGCGAGACCTCGGACTTGGAGATCCCGCTGTCCCCGCCCAACGCTTTGACCAGGTCATCGACGCTGCGGGTGGAGACACCGTGCACGTATGCCTCCATGATGACGGCGTAGAGGGCCTGGTCGATGCGGCGCCGTCGCTCCAGCAGGCTGGGGAAGAAGCTGCCGGTGCGGACCTTGGGGATCTCCAGGTCCAGATCTCCGGCCAGCGTGGTCAGCACCTTCTCGCGGTGCCCGTTGCGGACGGTGGTCCGCGTCGGCGTGTGCTCGTTCCACTCCGCGCCGATATGTGAACTTGCCTCGGCCTCGATCAGCTCCTGCACCATCCGCTCGGCGATGGCGCGGATGAGCTCGATTCCGTCGGTCGAGCGTAGTGACTCAAGGAGCCGTATCAGTTCAGACTGGGACAGGGCCATCGTGTACTCCTCGTGGTTGAACTGGCCGTTCACCAAGGAGAGTTACGCGATGGCCCGCACCGTGTTCAGGGAGCGGCACTCACCCGTTGAAGTGCGCCCCGGGCAGACGCCCGCGCACTCCCGGCCACTGATCCCGTACACCACGACGAGGGACACCATCCCAGGAGGTCAACGGCGTACGCCTGGAGCGATTTGCTAGCCCACGCGGCGTGGACCTTCAGGGCGTTGACTGGATCGTCCTGGATCTCGGATCGTGATCGTCGGCTTCCCTCATGTTGGCGGCGGTGGAGGCGATGTGCAGTCGCCAGAGGCTGCTCTTACAACTGGCCGCTGAAGACTGGTGCTGCCCAACCGTGCGGGATGCAGCACAGTCGAACGCTAGCCCTCGTCGACCTCGCCTTCGACCTCGCGGTCCGCGTTCCAGCCCTGGCTCCCGTCGGGGATGCAAGCCGTGGCGTATCTCGATGGCGCCACGTTGCGGAGGCTGTGGGGTCGGCTCGTGCTGCCTGTCCCGACGAGGGCTCTGTGGGAGCGCCGGTTCCCTGAGCTGGTGGCACGACGGTCGTCTGCCGCGTAGTGGACGAGCTGCACCTGCGGCTGATCCGTCTCGGCCTGGAAGCGCTGGGTGGCGACTTTGGGTTCGCTCTGACCGGCGGGTATGCCGTTCAGGCCCATCACATTGTTCAGCGGCTCAGTGACGATGTGGACCCGTTCGCTCCGATCGAGTGCCGAGGCGAGATGCCCGCAGCCACGGAGCGGATCGTGGCCGTTCTGGGCGACAGCGGATACCGCGTAGAGATCCTCCAGCAGGCGGGAACCTATGTGCGACTCGTGGTCTCGGACCCGGTCAGCGGGCAGGAGACCAAGGTCGAGTTGGTTGCGGAGATCCTCCAGCGGCCGCCAGTGGGGGCCGGTGCTGCATCGGGACGATGTGGCGGCCGGCAGGATGGAAGCCCTGTTCTCCCGGGTCGAGGTCCGTGACTTCATCGACGTCGACGCCCTCATCCAGGCCGGGTACTCGCGGGAGCGGTTGATCGAACTCGCAGCCCAGCGGGATGCAGGCTTCGACAGGACCGTCCTGGCTCAGATGCTGGCCGGTGTCGGTCGATTCAGCGATCGGCAGTTCCTGGTGTACGGGGTTGATCAGGCCCGGGTCGACGGCATCCGCGCACAGTTCAAGGACTGGCGGCAAGAACTTCACAGCCCGGGCGCGGACGGTGCGCGTGCGGCAGCAGCCCGTTCTTCTTCCCCTGCTGCGAGCAGGGTCCGCGCGGATTCGGCCGTACCTTCCGGCCCAGTACCCCCGGCGGCCGGTGAACTCCACCGGTAACCTCCGAGCAACGGCCCCCGGCGTCACTGAGTCTGCTTTGCAGCAGGTGATCACAACCGGTTGTGATCACTCGTACGGGTGAATCTCTTGTTCTGGGAGGCTCTTTCCGCGTGCGTATGGATGACGCTGATGATCGGCCAGGGGCGTAAGACGCTGCGGCGTCGACCCGGGACATGGGGAGGGCGTGGTGACAGAGCAACTCGGGGCGGCCGGCGGTGCGGCCCTCACTCGTGAGGATCTGATGGCCTTGCCGCCCACGGTGGACCTACAGACGGCGAACAGGGTCCTCTCGATAGGGAGGTCTACTGGCTACGGTCTGGCGAAGCGGGGTGAGTACCCGTGCAAGGTCCTGAAACTCGGCAACGCCTACCGGGTAGTGACCGCCGACCTCCAGCGTCTGGTGGCGGTCGACGACACGGTGGAGGAATCAGTGCGCGTGATGCCGCCGCAGGATCTCAGGAACGCTGCCGCCCCGCATGAAGAAGTGACGCGACGTTGCTGCTGTCACTGCCGGTGTTGTTCCCAGCAGAGTTCGCGAGGACTCGACGACTTGTAGGTTCACAACAGGTGGCGTGGCGGGCTGCCCGAGCGTGTACTGCCTGCAACGCAGTCTCCTCGGTGGGGCCGTCTGGCGGTCCAAGAGCGTATGGACCGGTGGACAGCCGGTGGACAGACGCCTTTGGACGGGGCGGCGTGAGGTACTATGGGGCAGCCCGGAGCACGTGCTCTGATCAGGCGAAACGCCACGAGAGGGCATCGTGCGGCATCCCGTGGCATGAATGTCTTCGACCTCGTAATGCGTAGGTCTCGGGTTCGAATCCCGAAGGCGGCTCGGATTAACCCCAGGACTCACTCGCCGTGACCTGGGGTTTTTTCATGCCGTGACCCGGCGGGGGCGAAACTCCATGATCTTTGCGCCGTCATGTGTGGCCGTTGTGCGGCCATTGGTGTCTGCGACTGCCCTGGCTCCCTGGGCGACGTGGGCGGGGGCTGTCTGAAAGACGGTGCGGCTGGTACGGCGGGTGGACCGACTCGGATTCATGGGTATGGGCCTCCAGTCTGTGGACGGCAGGCGCAGGTGATCTGGGAAGGTCTCAGGGGGGCGACAGTGCTTCTTGATCAACTTCCGGCGCTGATCGGTGTCGTGGTCGGCTCGACGGCCTCGTACGCGACGCAGAACCTGACGGAACGCCGCAAGTGGAAGCGACAGCGGGAGGAGCGGTGGGACGAGAAGCGCTTTGAGACGTACGGTCGCTACGCCAATGCTCTGAAGGCCCAACTCCGCATCGCCCAGCGCATAGGCGCGGCCAAGGGATTCACCGACGTCGCCGACCCGGCGGACCCGGCTGAATGGCTGCCGTTGCTCGCCGAAGCCGAGTCCCGTCGCGCGGAGGAGTGGGAATCAGTGCTGCTCGTCGGGGACGCGGCGACGATCGCGGCGGCGCGGCGGTGGCACGAGACGATCTGGACGATCGAGCTGCTCGTACGCGAGGGAACGGTTGACAACGCCAAGTGGACGAAGGCCCACCAGCTGGCCAGTGCGGCACGTGATGCCTTCTATGTGTCCTCGCGGCGCGACCTGGGGATCGCCGGCGCACCCCCTCCCTCTGGAGAGTGGCCGCGGCCCTGGCGGGTCGAGCTCTCCGAGTGAGTGTTGGGCGGCGTTCAGGCTCTGGTTCCGGTGGCCCGGCCCTTAGCAGTCTTGATGTCTGCGATCACGACCCGGCGGGTCCAGTTCATGGCGTTCGAACCGCCCCGTGCAGTCGTAGTCGTCCACCATGTTCAGGTGGTGGGGAACTCCGCGCGGAACGCGTCCAGCGCGGCGAGATAGTCCGGGCGGGCGCTGTCGGTGGTGGGGAGGGCGGCCAGGCCCTCGGATGCCAGTCGTTCCGCTGCTCGGAGGACTGTTGCCGTCAGTTCTGCGGCGTTGGCCCTGCCGATGGGGCCGGTTGCCGAGGTGATGGTGAGGTGTCGCTTCTCCTTGTGGAAGGTCAGGCCGAAGGACGTGTCCGCGCCGGTGAACTCCAGGGTTTTGGCCCGGCCCCGCAGCCACCCGCCAACGCCGTCGAGCAGGAGCGGGACGGACAGGTAGATCATCATCCCCTGGTCCGGGGTGTGGCCGGTGGAACGGGCCTCGCCGAGTTCGCCGGAGCAGACCATGTCGCCCAGGTCGAAGCCGTCGGGCTCGCCCTGGCCCGGGCGTACGGAGAACTGCATGGTGATCATGGGGTGCAGCTCATTTCTGATCGGAAGGGCCAGGTGGGACGAGAATCCCACCTGGCCCTCCCCGCACGCCTACCCGTCCTGTTCCGTCAGGGGGTCAGTCGATCCCCTGCGCGAACGAGAACACCCCGTACGGGTCGTACTTGGACTTGAGGTAGGACAGGCGGTCGTAGTTGACGCCGTAGTACGCCTCGCGCCAGTTCTGGAGCTTCGGGTCGATGAAGTTCTGGTAGGACTCGCCGCGCGAGATCGGGTCGACGGCCGCGAAGCCGTTGTCGCAGAAGCGCTGGGCCGAGTCGAGTTCGGCGCCGGACAGGACGCCGTTCGCGAAGCTGTAGTACGACGTCAGGAGCGTGCTGTCGCGGTGGACGTACGCCGTCGCCGTGCGCGAGACCGTGTTCGCGGCGCCGCCGAGCGCCACGATCTCGAACATGTGGAAGTGGCCGGCCGTGCGCTCGGTGTCGAAGACGCCGACCATCCGGGCCCAGTCGGACTCGCTGGGCGTGTCGCTCAGCAGGCGGCCGCGGCCCAGCGCGTTGCCGAACGGGGCGAGCTTGCCGTTCGCCGGGTCCCAGGTGTTGTTGTGGCACTGCTGCTGCGAGTAAGTGCCGCAGCCGAAGATCTTCATCATCGCGGACCGGTACGTGTCCGTGTAGATGTTCTGCTGGACGGGGTTCGTGCCGGTCGCGGCGATCAGGCGGGCGATCTCCGTGTCGAACTCCGCGCGCGTGCCGACCGACGCCACCTGGATCACCACCAGCGGCGCGGCGCCCGGCGTCGCGTCGAACAGGTCGATGTTGGAGCGGCTGCCGAACGTCGTCGGCGCGCCTTCCAGCCACTGGGTCAGGCCGTGCAGCGCGCCGACCGCGTGGTCGTAGGTGAAGGTCAGCTCGGCGAAGTTCAGGTTCGGGACCGCCGACGGGGTCACCGTGTACTGCGTCACGATGCCGAAGTTGCCGCCGCCACCGCCGCGGATCGCCCAGAACAGGTCCGGGTTCGAGGTCGCCGACGCCGTCACCTGGCGGCCGTTGGCCAGCACCACCTTCGCCGCCGTCACGCTGTCCAGGCCCAGGCCGTGCGAGCGGGTGAGCAGGCCGACGCCGCCGCCCTGGAGGAAGCCGCCGAGCGCGACGGTCGGGAACAGGCCGCCCGGGATCGCCAGGCCGCTCGCGCCGAGGCCGTTGACGACGTCGACCAGCTGCGTACCGCCGCCGACGGTCGCCGTGCCGGAGCCGGGCGTCACCGCGTTCAGCCGCGAGACGTCGATGATCATGCCGGTCGTGGTCGAGTAGCCGCCGCCGCTGTGGCCGCCGCTGCGCGCGGCCACTGGAATGTCGTGGTACTGGGCGAAAATCAGGCTGTTGGTCACGTCGTTGGCGTTCGCCGCGTACACGACGGCCTGCGGGTTGGTGAGGCTGAACTGGGCGTATTCGACGGTCTTGGCCGTCTGGTACGAGGAGTCGGACGGCAGCACCAGCGTGCCCGTCAGATTCGCCCGCAGCCGGTCCCATTGGCTGGTGGTCGTGGCGGTCGCGGTGGTGAAGCCCGACAGGGACAGGGCCGCGGCCCCGGCTCCCGCCATCCCGATGAGCGACCTGCGTGTGATCATTCCGTGCTCTCCCCTGTGATGCCGAATGACATGAAGACGACCCATGCCATGAGTGCGATCCCCGGCCCCTGTCCCCCCACCCCAAGGGCTGGGAATCCTGCCATGTTTCCGTCAGGCGGGTGGGGCAGTTGACCAGTACGGCGGAACCTCGACCCCCGCTCAAGTCCCGTTGGAATCAGGGATATTGGGCTGCATCACCACTGGGGGTGGCGTTCAAGTGTGGAGCTCCCGCCTAGGGTGAGGTCACGGCGACCAGACGAAAAGGCGGTGAACATGGCGGACTCATGGGTCAATTCCGCCGAGCGGATCGGTGCCGACCTCCATGTGGAACTGGCCGGATCCGGCAGTCGGCGCGCCGCCCTCATCCGGGCGCTGCGCGAGGCCGTACGGGACGGGCGGCTCGCGCCCGGGACGCGGCTGCCGCCGTACCGTTCGCTCGCCGCCGACCTCGGAATCGCCCGCAACACGGTGGCCGACGCGTACGCCGAACTCGTCGCCGAGGGCTGGCTGACCGCGCGTCAGGGTTCCGGCACCCGCGTCGCGCCGCGCGCGGAGCCGGTGAAGGCGGCCCGGGTGCCGAAGAAGGTGCCGTACCGGGCGCCCGCGCCCGCGCACCAGTTGCGGCAGGGGCAGCCGGACGCCGGGTCGTTCCCGCGCGCCGCCTGGCTGGCGGCCGCGCGCCGCGCGCTCGGCGCCGCGCCCAACGAGGCGTTCGGGCCGGGCGATCCGCAGGGGCGCACGGAGCTGCGGCACGCGCTCGCCAACTACCTCGCGCGCGTGCGGGGCGTACGCACCACCCCCGACCGGATCGTGATCTGCTCCGGCTTCGCGCACGCCCTGCGGCTGCTGTTCGGCGGCGGCGTGCTGCAAGGGCCGCTGGCGGTGGAGGCGTACGGACTCGGCTTCCACCGGTCCGTCCTCGCCGCGGCAGACGTACGTACGGTGCCGATCGGCCTCGACGAGCAGGGCGCGCGCGTGGAGGAGCTGGTGGAACACAAGGGCGTACGCGCCGCCCTCCTCACGCCCGCCCACCAGTTCCCGACCGGCGGGCCGCTGCACCCCGCCCGCCGCGCCGGGGTCGCCGACTGGGCGCGGGCCCGGGGGCGGGTGATCCTGGAGGACGACTACGACGGCGAGTTCCGGTACGACCGCGAGCCCGTCGGGGCCGTGCAGGGGCTTGATCCCGAGCGGGTCGTGTACGTCGGCTCGGTCAGCAAGAGCCTGTCCCCGGCGGTGCGGCTGGGCTGGATGGTGCTGCCGGACCACCTCGTCGGGCCGGTCCTGGCGGTCAAGGGCGAGCGCGAGGCGTGGGCCAGCGTCCTGGACCAGCTCACCCTCGCCGAGTTCATCGAGAGCGGCCACTACGACCGGCATGTGCGGCGGATGCGCCAGCGCTACCGGGGCCGCCGCGACCAGCTCGTGGCCGCCCTCGCCGAACGCGCCCCGCACATCACGGCAACCGGCATCGCGGCCGGCCTCCACGCCGTACTGCGACTCCCGCCCGGCACCGAGCGCGCGGTGCTGAAGGCCGCGGCCTGGCAGGGGATCGCCCTGGACGGGCTCGCGGAGTTCCGGCATCCGGATGCCACGGATGCCGGGATGCGGCACCCGGACGGCCTGGTCGTCGGCTACGCCACCCCGCCCGACCACGCCTACCCGGCTGCCCTGGACGCCCTGTGCCGAGCGCTGCCGCCCGCACCGTGAGTTTTAGGGTGTTCAGGGCAACGCAAGCGGCAAAGGGGAGTGGCAGAAGTGACGGACGTCATAGGCGAGTTCGGCTGGGAACGGCTCACGGGCGAGTTCGACGGCGAGCGCATCAGCTGCGCGACGGCCGAGCCGACCGGAGCCATCGCCTCCGTCACCGTCGTCCTGCTCCACGGCGCCGGACTCGGCGACAAGGCGCGGCTCGTCGAACTGGGGGAGGACTTCCGGGCCAGGGGCCACCGCGTCCTCGCCCTCGACTTCTCCGGACACGGCGAATCCAGCGGCGAACTCGGCGAGTTGAGCCTGGAGCGGCGGTTCGTACAGGCGCGGGCGGCGATCGACGCGTACGTACCGCAGCAGCACAGCCTCGTCCTGACCGGCTTCAGCATGAGCGGCCAGACCGTCGCCGACCTGGCCGCGCACTACGGCTCCCGGGTGGCGGGCATCGGGCTCTGCGCGCCCGCCGTGTACGCGGACGAGGCGTGGTCCGAGCCGTTCGGGGCGGAACCCGGCGCGCCGGGCACCCCGCCGGACGCGCCCGTCTCCCGCTTCACCGAGATCCTCCGCACACCCGACAGCTGGCGCGACTGCCGCGCCCTGGACGTCCTGCGGTCGCTGCGCACCCGCGCGGTGCTGGCCGTACCGGCCATGGACGAGATCATTCCGTACGCCGTCACCGAGGCGGTGGCGACCGCGCTGACCTGCGGCAACGAGAGCCGCGTCAGCCACCTCGTCTTCGAGGGCGCGCATCACCGCCTCGGCGTGTGGTTCCGCGAGAACCCCGTCGAGCGGGCCCGGTTCGTGGACGCCGTCCTCGACGACCTGGGCTCGGACGGCTGGGGGCTGGCCCGGGCGTGGGTCGACAAGACGCTGCCGGCGGGCGAGCGCGTACGGGACGCGGTGGCGCTGCGGGGCGGGTGGACATCGCAGATGCGACGCGTACGTACGGAGGCCGAAGGCGCACAAGAGGGAAGGGAGTTGGTGCTGCGGTCGCTCGCCAAACCGTTCTACCGCCGCCACGCACCCGGCCTCCTCGCACGCGAGGCGGCGGTGCTCACGCTGCTGGCCGACACGGACGTACCGGCGCCCACCCTGCTCGCGGCCGACCCCCACGGCGAACACTGCGACCACCCGTCCCTGCTCATGACCCGCCTGGAGGGCGAGGTGCGCCTGGACGAGGACGGCCTGGACCACCGCATCCCCCTCCTCGCCCGCCAGTTGGCGACGATCCACCGGGTACGGGCGGAGGGCCCCGACCGCCCCCGCACGTACGAGCCCTGGACCTCGGCGGACCGGGTCCGCATCCCCGCCGCCACCCGCCGCCCCGACGTCTGGCACCGGGCGATCGACGTCCTGCGCCAGGAGCCGCCCACGTACGAGGGACGCTTCCTGCACCGCGACTTCCACCCCGGGAACGTGCTGTTCACCGGCACGGGCGACCAGACGCGCATCACGGGCGTCGTCGACTGGGTCGAAACCTCCTGGGGCCCGGCCGACCTGGACGTGGCCCACTGCTCCACAGCCCTGGCGCTGCTGCACGGCGTAAGCGCGGCGACGAAGTTCCGCCACCACTACTGGACCGAATCCCCCCATCCCGCCCAAGCCGCCCCGTACTGGCTCCTCTTGGACGCCCTCACCTACGCGCCTGACGCGGAGAAGCTGGCCACCCCGTGGCGAGACCTGGGCCGCACGGACCTGACGCAGGAGGTGTTGGAGAGGAGGCTGGAACAGTACGTAACGGCAGTCCTGGGTGAGGGCGTGTGATCGGCCCGGAGGGCCGTACTCAGGGGCGCGGGGCTGTGACATTGTGCGGCTCCGCCGCGTGGGCGCGACCAGCCCCCACCGGCCCGCAGCGATCCGGCAACCGACACCTGAACCGGCTCAAAGGTTGTACGCCCACGTAAAATTGCCGCAAAAAGTCCCGCCCGTCGCGCGAGCGGCACTCGCGGTCACCACAGCCATGGGGCGGGCCGGGGACGGACGAGATCCCCGGGCACCACACAAGGGGCACCCGAGGATCTCTCTGTCCTTCGGCTCCGGCCGGACGGTGACACTCCCCCGAGTGTGGGCATCCACCGAGCACCGGCTGGCCGGAACCGATGCATTGATCAAACCAGGCGGCACCAACAGATCGCTAACATGTGGCCAACGGTCAACGGTCAAGAGGGCAGCCGCTGGACGGTCGATGGGGCAACCGGTGGAGGTCGGTGTGTGCATTCGGTTCGGCCTGCTCGGGCCATTGACCGTGCGCGGGGAGCCGGTCGGAAGTGGCAAGATCCGGTCCCTGCTGACCGCCCTGCTGATGCGGCCGGGCCGGGTCGTCCCGATCGAGGACCTGAAGCTGGCGCTGTGGGGCGACGAACCGCCCGCGTCCGCGACCGCGTCGCTGCACAACCATGTCGCCCGGCTGCGTCGGCTGCTCGGCGGCGAGGACCGGGTACGGGCGGTGCCGCCGGGGTACGCCCTGCGGGTCGACCCGGGCGAGCTCGACTCCCAGGTCTTCGAGGCGCACGCGCGCGCGGCCCTCGCCGCGCACAACACGGGTGACTGGCCGGTGGTGGCCGAGGAGAGCGCCGCCGCCCTCGCCCTGTGGCGCGGCGCCCCGCTCGGCGGCCTCTACGACCCGGCCGACGGCGAGCCCGCCCTCGTGCAACGGCTCGGCGAGACGAGACTGCTGGTCCTGGAGTGGAAGTACGAGGCGGAGCTGCGGCTCGGCCGGCATGAGGGGATCGGGCCGGAACTGGCGGCGCTGACCGGGGAGTTCCCGCTGCGGGAGGCGTTCCACCGGCAGCTGATGCTGGTGCTGCACCGCACCGGGCGGCAGGCGGAGGCGCTGGCCGTGCACCAGCGGCTGCGGCGCACCCTGGTCGAGGAGCTGGGGGTCGACCCGGGTCCCGCCGTCCAGGAGGCGTACCAGGAGATCCTGCGCGAGCCCGTCCGGCCCGTCGAGCTGCCCGCACCCGCCCAACTCCCGCCCGGGCCCGCCCACTTCACCGGCCGCACCGATGTGGTGGCCGCGCTGTGCACCGCGCTGACCGGGCGCCGCGAGGGGGACGCGTCCCCGGGCGCCAAGGACCTGGAGCTGTCCGGAATCGTGCGTGCCGGATGCGCCCCGGCCGGACCCACCTACCCCGCCGCCTTCGCCGCGCTGTCCGCACTCGCGGGTCCCGGCGCACCGGTGCTCGGGGGGCGCACCACGGCCCGCCCCGACCCCGTGAGCGCCCCGAGCGCCGCCCCGATCGCCGTGGTCACCGGTATGGCCGGGGTCGGCAAGAGCGCGCTCGCCCTGCATGTGGCGCACACGCTGCGCGAGGAGTTCCCGGACGGGCAGCTCTATCTCAATCTGCGCGGCGCGACCCCCGGGCTCGCCCCGCTCCCGCCGATCCAGGCGCTCTCCGCGCTGCTCAGCGCGCTCGGCGTCGACTCCCGGCAGGTCCCGGACGTGCCGGACGCGGCCGCGGCCCTGCTGCGCTCCCGCCTTGCCCCGACCCGTACGCTGCTCGTCCTCGACGACGCGGCCTCGGCCGCGCAGGTGCGGCCGCTGCTGCCCGCCGGGGACGGCTGCGCGGTGGTCGTGACCAGCCGTTCGCCGCTGGCCGCGCTCGACGGCGCGACCCGCTTCCCGCTCACCCCGATGACCCCGGCGGAGAGCCTGGGGCTGCTCCGGGCCGTCTCCGGGCGCCAACTGCCCGATGGTGCGGCCAGGTTGGTGGAGCTGTGCGGACGCCTTCCGCTGGCTCTGCGCGTCGCGGCCGCCCGCCTCGCCGCCCGCCGCGCGCTCAGCCCCGACGCGCTCGCCGGGCTCCTCGACGCCGAGGACGGGCGCCTGGACCATCTGGAGTACGACGACCTGAGCGTGCGGCGCTCGCTGGCCGTCGCGCTCGGCGCCCTCGACCGGGACGCGGCCCTCGCGCTGCGCCGCCTGGGCGCGCTCGACCTGCCCGCGTACGAAGTCCCGGTCGTCGCCCGACTGATGGGCTGCGACGAGCAGCGGACCGGGGCCGCGCTCGACCGGCTCGTCGACGTCGCGCTGCTCGAAGAGATCTCGTACGGGCGTTACGCGCCGCACGACCTGGTGCGGGACTTCGCCCGCGAGCTGGCCGCCCAGGACGCGGAGCGCGAGGAGGCCGTCGAGCGCGCGCTGCGCTGGTACGCCGAGGCCGCCCGGCAGAGCAGCCTCGTGCTCGCCCCGCCCCACCGCGAGGGCCCGGCGCGGGTCCCGGACCCGGTCGGTGACGCGGCGCCGTTCGCGGACGTGGAGGCCGCGCTGGCCTGGGGCGACCGCGAGATGCCCGCCGTCCAGACCCTCACCGAGCGGTACGCGCGTACGTCGCCGACGGTGTTCCTGCTGGTCCGGGCGTACTTCAGCCATCTCCAGTACCGGGGCCGGTACGGCGTGCTGCGCCACCTCAACCGGTTCGTCCTGACGGCCGCGCGCGCGTGCGGCGACCGGGTCGCCCAGGCGCACGCCATCGGCGACCTCGCCGGGGCGCACTTCCTGGCCAGCCGGATCGAGGAGGCGCTCGCCCTCAACGACGAGGCGATCGCGCTCTGGCGGGAGCTCGGCGAGCGGCAGCGCACCCAGCGCACCCTCGCCAACCGGGGCATGCTCCTGGAGCGCCTGGGCCGTTACGCCGAGGCCGCCGAACCGCTGGAGCAGAGCCTCGCCCTGACCCGTGAACTCGACGACGCGTACGGCGAGGCGATCATCCTCAGCCACCTCGGCAACCTCCATGAGCACACCGACGCGCGCGTGGCGATCGGCTACCACGAGCGCAGCCTCGCCGCCGGGCGCCGCATCGGCAGCGACCTGCTGACCCACACCGCCCACTGCAACATCGGCTACGCGCACATCACGCTCGGCGAATGGGCGGCCGGCGTCGTCCACTTCGAGGACGCGCTGCGCATCCTCGGCGAGCACGGCGACTGGCACGGCCGCTCCCAGTCCGGCGTCGGCCTGGTCCGGGTCCTCGGTGAACTGGGCCGTACGGACGAGGCGTTCACCACCTGCACGGCCCTGATCGACCAGGCGGCCGAGCGCTGCGACAGCTACACCGTGGGCCTGGCCCGCCGCGAGTACGGCCGCCTGGAACACGGTCGCGGCGGCATCGCCGAGGCGCGCACGCAGTGGCGCCTGTCGCTGACGGCCCTGGAGGGCCGCGACGCGAAGGGGTACGCGGAGGTCGAGGCGCTGCTCGCGGCCCTGGAGCCCGATGGCGACGGGGCCACCTCAGAACTCGTGTGAAACATTTCGCGACCCCCGTCGCGTCAGTGAGGTGCAGGGGCGGGAAGTGGCACAGGGGGCGGGGGAGCATGAGAATGCCGGGGCGGCAGCGGCAGTCGCGCGCGGAGGAGTTCATGGAGTTCGCGGCGGGCCGCGCGAACCACCTCTTCCGCTCCGCCTGCCTCCTGACCAGCGGAGATGTCCATCTGGCCGAGGACCTGGTGCAGGAGACGCTGGGCCGGATGTACGCGCTGTGGGGCCGGATGGCCCGTATCGACAACCCGGCCGGCTACGCCCAGACCGTTCTCGTACGCACGTTTCTCACCCACCGACGGCGGCGCTCGGCCACCGAACGCCCCCTCGGGGAACTGCCGGACCGCGCCGAGTACAGCGGCGAGGACCCGGCGCTGCGCCTCGCCCTGCTCGACGCGCTCGCCCGCCTCGCGCCCAAGGACCGGGCGGTGGTGGTGCTGCGGTACTGGGAGGACCGCAGTGTCGAGGAGACGGCGGACGCGATGCACGTCAGCTCGGCCGCCGTCCGCACCCGCTCGGTCCGCGCGCTGGCGAAGCTGCGCGAGCACCTGGGCGCCAGCCTGGCGGAGCTGTCGGCGCACTGAGCACCGAGCACGGAGTACGGAACGTCCGGCATTCGATCACAAAGCTCGATCACAAAGCTCGATCACGACGCAAGGAGTGGGGTTCACCATGCCTTTTGAGGACCAGCTCGGCGAGGCGATGCGCCGCACGGGCGACAGTTTCGATCCGCAGGACCGCCGTGCGCTGCTCGACCGGGGCCTGCGAAGCGGCCGCCGCCGGTTGGCGCGGAGGCGGGCGGCCACGGTGACGGGGAGCGTGGTGGCGCTGGCGGCGGTCGGCCTCGGCGGCGCGTGGGCGGGAGGGTTGACCGACGGTACGTCCGGCAGCTCAGGCTCCGGTTCTGCCTCCGGCGCGACCGCATCCGTAGCGGCGCCGCCGAAGGAGTCGGTCCCGGACGGGGTGGTGGTCACCTCCGACCAGATGATCAAGAACCTGAAGAGCCTGCTCCCGGCCGGGAAGACCAGCCAGGAGATGGGCCAAGGCGCGGGCCCGGGCGACAAGTTCGCCATGCCGACGGCGTCGGTCGTCCTCGACGACGGCAAGGGCGCGGCGGCCGTCGGGATCGCGCTGAGCACGGCCGACCCGGCGGGCCAGAGCGCCGCGCAGTTCGTGACCTGCCCGTCCAAGGCGCTGGTGGACTACGACCAGTGCACGGCCGAGGTGCTGCCGGACGGCTCCAAGTACATGTTGCTCCAGGGGTACGAGTACCCCGACCGCCGCGAGGAGACCAAGAACTGGCGGGCCACGCTGCTCACGCCCAAGGGCGTGCTGGTCGACGCCAGTGAGTACAACGCGCCCGCCGAGAAGGGCGCGAAGATCAGCCGGGTCAACCCGCCGCTGACCGGGGCGCAGATGAAGGCGCTGGTCACCGCCGATGTGTGGCAGAAGGTCATGGCGGGGGCGAAGGTGCCGAGCCGGGAGAAGGAGCCGGGCAACGAGCCGAGCTCGGCGGCGATGCAGCGGGAGTTGACCGCGTCGATGCCGAAGGGGCTGACCGTCGAGGACAAGGGCGGCCAGAGCGGCTACGCGTTCGTGGTCGTGAACGACGGCAAGGGCAAGAGCCTCGTCCAGATCAACGTGCAGCCCGGCATGGGCGACATGCCCCTCCAGGGCACGGTGTGGACCCTGCCCGACGGCACTCGGGTGGCCGCGGACCAGCGCCCGGGCGAGAAGGGCGGCGCGGGCGTGGTGTGGTGGACGGTGGACACGGTCCGCTCGACGGGCCTGCGGGTCGTAGTCAGCGCTTTCAACACGGGCAACCAGAACTCCCCGTCCACGCGCGAGGCTCCCGCCTTGACGATGGCCCAGCTGAAGGCGATCGCCCTGGACAAGAAGTGGACGATGCTGCGGTAGGGCTGCGCCGCTGTTTGGCTTTCGTCTGCGGGGTGGTGGGGGCTGGTCGCCCTTCTTCCCCCACCCCACCCCTTCCCGAAAGCCTCCGGCGGGTGTTGTTCGCCTGCGGACCGTGCTGGGTTGCTCGCGCCCACGCGGCGGAGCCGCACATGTCACAGCCCCGCGCCCCTTGATGGGCCCTTCGGGCCCTCTTAGGGGCGCGGGGAACTGCGCGAGCAACCCCCACCGGCCCGCAGCCGAAGCGCCGCCCACTCACTTCGCCTCGGAGTACCGCTCCACAACCGCCGTGGTGAACGGAAACCGCACCGGGGTGTCCCCAAAGGTGATCCGTCCGGCCAGCTCCCCCGCCGAGCGGATCGCCGTCGCCACATCCGCCGCCTCCTCAAGGGGACAGTGCACGATCACCTCGTCGTGCTGGAAGAACACCAGCTCGGCCCGCATCCCGGCGGACGCGAGCGACGCACGGAGCGCGGCGAGCAGCAGCAGCGCCCAGTCCGCCGCGCTGCCCTGGACGACGAAGTTACGAGTGAACCGGCCCCGTGCACGCGCGTTGCTCGATGCGTACCCCGGGGTGAACTCGCCCTCGGGGGAGGCCAGTTCGGCCTCCTGAGGCAGTCCCGCCTCGCCGTCCTCACCCGCACCGGCCGCAGGTGGGCTGGTCCGCCCGAGCCACGTCCGTACGAGCCGCCCCTCCTCGCCCGCCTTCGCCGCGTCGTCGACGTACGCCACGGCCTTGGGGAACCGGCGCCGCAGCGCGGCGAGGTTCTTCAGGCCGTCGCCGGACGTCTGCCCATAGATCGCGCCGAGCAGCGCCAGCTTCGCGTGCTCGCGGTCGCCGGAGAACGCCCGGTCGGACAGCGACGTGTAGAGGTCGCCGTCGTGACCGGCCACTTCCATCAGCCCCGGGTCGCGGGAGATCGCGGCGAGGACGCGCGGCTCCATCTGGTCGGCGTCGGCCACCACCAGCCGCCACCCCTCGTCGGCGACGACCGCCTGCCGTATGACCTTGGGGATCTGCAGCGCACCCCCGCCGTTGGTGGTCCACCGGCCGCTCACCGAGCCGCCCGGGGTGTACTCCGGGCGGAAGCGTCCGTCCCGTACCCAGTCCTGCAGCCAGCTCCAGCCGTGCGCGGTCCAGATCCGGTAGAGCTTCTTGTACTCGACGAGCGGCGCGACGGCCGGGTGGTCGATCTCCTCAAGCGCCCATCGCCGGGTCGAGGTGATACGGATCCCGGCCTCGGCGAACGCCTTGATGACGTCGGCGGGCAGATCGGGCCGCACCCGTCGGCCGAACGCGGCCGACACCTCGTCCGCGAGCTCGGCCAGGCGCCGGGGCTCGCCACCGCCCGCGTACCGCTCGCCGAGCAGGCCGTGCAGCATCTCGCGGTGGACGTCCGCCCGCCACGGCAGGCCCGCCCGGTTCATCTCGGCCGCGACCAGCATCCCGGCGGACTCGGACGCGGTGAGCAGCCGCATCCGGCCGGGGTGCGCCGCCGCGTCGTGCCGTTTCTGCTGGTCCGCGTACACCTCGACCAGCGCCTCAAGCGGCAGCCCGGTGCCGCTCGGCGGCTCGAACAGCGGGGACTGGCGGCCGGGCTCGGCGGCGCGGGCGGGGGGATCCGGCGGCACGGGCAGGCGGTGCAGCCGGGCCCAGGCGGCCGCCGCCGAACGCGGCTCGCCCAGGCGCCCCTCATGGCCCAGGAGCAGCAGCTCGGCGTCCTCGATGTCGTAGCACCGCTCGACGCGCACGCCCGCCGCGAGCAGGCGCGGGTAGATGTCGGCGGTCGACCGCCACACCCAGCGCGTCACCTCGGGCCGCGTCCGCACGGCGGCGGCCAGCTCGCCCTCGTGCACCACGGCCCCTTCGGGCAGCCCGTCCCGCCCGAGGGCGACGAGCCGCGCGCCGCCGTCCTCGGTGGGGTCGATTGCCCACTTTCCGTCCACGAGTGCGAGTGTGACACCGGGCACTGACAATGCCCTGGTGAGCGCGGCGCGCACGGATACGCAAGGGAGACACTTCGATGTCAGCGGGGAACACGACGGTCGAGCGGGCACTGGCCGCCGCGCTGTACGCGGAGACGGACGCGGGCCTCGACACGGGCGCGTCGCTGCTGGCCGCCGACCCCTCGTCGGACACGGAACTCGCCCTGCGCGGCCAGGAGTTGATCACGGGGGCGTGGGAGAGGGGCTGGCAGCCGGCGGATGTGATCCGTATGGTCCGCCGCGAGCTGGCGGAGCCGCACGTACGGCTGGCGGGCGAGCTCGTACGCGTACAGCTGGGGCGGTACGAGCAGTTGCCGCCGCGCTGGCGGGAGCAGGTGGAGGCGCTGGAGGAGCCCTCCGGTCGGGCGGAGGACCGCTTCACGCGCGCGACGGCCGTCCTGGAGCTGTACCGGCTGCTGCTGCGGCTGCCCGCGATCGAGCCGGTGGGGCCGGTGCCGGGGGCCACCGTGCACGCGCCGCCGCCGCACGGCGAGCCGAAGGCGCTGACGCGGATCCGGGCGCTGCTGGTGAAGGCGGAACGGACCGAGTTCCCGGACGAGGCGGAGGCGCTGAGCGCCAAGGCGCAGGAGCTGATGGCGCTGCACAGCATCGACGAGGCGGTGCTGGCGGCGGGCGGGCGGCGCGCGGACGGGCCGGGGGCGTGCCGGATCGGGGTGGACGCGCCGTACGAGACGTCCAAGGCGATCCTGCTCGACGCGGTCGCCTCGGCCAACCACTGCCGTGCGGTGTGGAACGGCGACCTCGGCTTCTCCACGGTCGTCGGTTTCGAGCCCGATCTGGAGGCGGTGGAGCTGCTCTACACCTCGCTGCTCGTGCAGGGTACGGCGGCGATGACGCGCGCGGAGGCCGCGCAGCGGGCGGGTGGCCGTAAGCGTACGAAGACGTTCCGGCAGTCGTTCCTGCTGGCGTACGCCCACCGCCTGGGCGACCTCCTCGCGGCCACGGCCCGCGACGTGTCGTCGGCGGCTTCGGCGGCCGACGACACCCTCCTCCCCGTCCTCGCCACGCGCGCGGTGGCGGTCGCCGACCGCGCGGACGAGATGTTCCCTCGGACTGTACGGACGCGGGTGCGGGGCGCGTGGGACGAGGCGGGCTGGCAGGACGGCGTGGCCGCCGCCGACCGCGCCCACCGCGCCCCGGGCCGGGGCGCGCTCCCCCCGACAGCCTGATGCCCGGTCCGCACCCGACCAGATCCCTCGGAGTCTCGGGAAGGGGCGGGGTGGGGGATTTGTCCTAGGCTCGGGGCATGAGTTGGCTCCGGTCGCTGAAGCACACCGCCCGCTCAGGGCTGACCGTGGAGCGCAGGCGTCTGGAGCCCGCCGTCGCCCTGCGCGGGGCCGCAGGGCTCGCCCTCGTCGTCGGAGCCAGCCTCACACTGCTCGGCCCCACCGCCGCCGTCAGCTCCGCCTTCGGCGCCTACCAGGCAGCCATCGCCACCTTCCAGCGGAGCTGGCGCCCCAGACCCGTACTCGCCCTCGCCTCCGGCGCCAGCCTCGCCGTCTCCACCTTCCTCGGCTACCTCGTCGGCGCCCACTCCCCGTTCTTCCTGCTCCTGCTCGCCGCTTGGACGTTCGCGTCGGGACTCGCCTGGGCCGTAGGCCCGACCGCCGGCATCATCGCGTCCTCGAACGTCGCGATCATGCTGGTCACCGTCACCCTCCCCACCGACCTCGCCGCAGCAGCGGGCCACGCCGCGATGATCGCGGTCGGCGGGATCGTGCAGGCGGCGCTCATCGTGCTGGTGCCCGTACGCCGCTGGGGCGCCCAGCGCGACGCGCTCGCCGACGCCCTCGCCGCCGAGGCCGACTACGCGCGCCGGCTCAGACACGACCCGCGCGCCCCCTTCGACCCCGAGCCCCTGATGACCGCCCGCCTCGCCGCCGCCGTCACACCCCGCGAGGCCCGTCGCCGCCCGGCCCAGCTGCACGGCACGCGGGGTGTCGCCGAGCGCATCCGCCCGGTCCTGGCCTCGCTCGCCGACCCCGCGCTCGGCGTCCCGGACGAGGGCCCCGAGCGCGACCGGGTGCGCGAACTGCTCGGTGCCGCCGCCTCCGTGCTCGACGCGGCCGCCCGCGCCATCCGGCACGGCGTGGCCGTCGACATCCCCGCCCCCGCCGAGGCGGCACTCCGTACGCCCGACACCGGCGCGATCCTCTCCGGCCCCGCCTACCGCGCCGCCACCCGCCTGACCGCGCTGCTGAAGGACGTCGTGGAGACGGCCGCGGGCACCGGCGGCGACGGCGCCGAGCCGCTGCTGCGGCCCACCCTGCCCCGCCTGGTCCCGCTCGCCCTGCGCACGATGCGCACCGAGTGCGGCCGCCGCGACTCCCCGGTCTTCCGGCACGCGGTGCGCGTCAGCGCGGTCGCCGCCGCCGGATATCTGCTCGCCAAGACCCTGCCGCTGGGCCATGGTTACTGGGCGCCGATGGCCTCGGTCATGGTGATGCGCCCGGACTTCTCGCAGACGTACTCCCGCGCGGTCGCCCGCTTCGGCGGCACCCTCGTCGGTGTCGCCCTGGCCACCGGGATCGTGCGCCTCACCCACCCCGGCACCGCGCTCTCCGCCGCCCTCGCGGTGCTCTGCGCGTTCCTGATGTACCTGCTGATGCGTACGGGATACGCGGCGGCCAGCGCCTGCGTGTCCGCGTACGTCGTCTTCCTGCTCGGCATGGGCGGGCTGCGCTGGACGCAGACCGTGCCCGACCGCGTGCTGCTCACCCTGCTGGGCGGGCTGCTCGCGATGGTCTCGTACGCCCTCTACCCGGCCTGGGAGACGCCCAGGCTGCGCACCCGGCTCGCCGACTGGCTGGCCGCCTGCGGGCGTTACGCGGCCGCCGTAGTCACCCGGTACGCCGACCCCGCGGCCCCCGCCGACGAGGTGCGCCGCGCGCTGCTCGCCACCCGCGCGGCCCGGCTCGCCTGGCAGGAGGCGCACGATCGCGCCACCCACGAGCCCGTACGCCACCGGGGCCTGTCCCGCGCCGCCGCCGACGAGGCCGCGCACGCGGTCAGCCAGCTCGGCCGGATCGCGATGCTGATGGAGGCGCATGTGCCCGAGAGGGGCGCGACCCCGGTCCCGGCCGCCGCCGCGTACGCCGGGGCGCTGCGCCGCGCCACCGAGCGGGGCGCGAAGGCGGTACGGGAGCGGCGCGTCCCGGACTGGGCCGAGGTCGAGCAGGCGCTGGCGGAGTGGGACGGGGAGGGAGTGCCCGACCGTGTCGTACGCAAAGGAGCGGGGCTGCTGCTCCGCTCCCTCGACGACTTCTCCGAAGCGCTCACCGCGCCCGCCCCGCCGATGTCCGTGAAGGACACCGCACCGGAGAGGCCCTAGATCAGGGCTTCGGCAGCCCGGTCGTCGGCACGCTCGTCGGGAACTTGCCGTCCAGCGCCGACTTCGCGAACTTGTCGGTCGTCCCGCTCTCCCACTTGACCGTGAGCGTCTTGCCGTCCGCGCTCAGCGTGGGCATGCCCGCGACGCGGTCGGTGTTGCCGTCCGCGCACTTGAGCTCGATCATCGCCATGCCGTTGTCGTTGACCTTGCCGGTGCACGTGTGCTCGCCGCCGAGCGCCACGGTCGTCCCGCTGATCACCAGCGCGGTGGGCTTGCCGCCCGCGATGGTCGCCCAGGCCCCGGCGATGTCCTTGGCACTCACCTTGGCGCTGTCACCGCCGCTCTGCCCGCCGCCGTTGCCGGGGCTGGCGCTCTGCGCGCCGCCGGTGTTCTTGTCCTTGGGCTTGTCGCCGCCGCTGTCGGAGCTGGAGCACCCGGCCAGGGCGAGACAGGCGGCGAGGGCCACGGCGCCCGCCCCGGTACGTACATGCCTGCGCACTGCGAAATCCCCTTGCTTCCACGCTTCCCGGACCGCGACAAGCTACCAGCCAGTGGCCTTCACCACGTTGCCCCCGCCATCGCCCATTGGTTTGAACCAGAGTTGCCCGCCAGGCGTCTCTTCTGTGGGGGAGGGCCCGCGCTCGTACGCAGTGGACGTGCCCCGGAGCGTACGAGGAATGACTGTAACGGCCCGAGCACCCCGCGTGCACGTGCATATGCTCATGCAGGCGCACATGAACACGGCTATGATCCGGGGCAGTTGACCTTTCACAGATGCACGTCTGCACATCCCCCGGGAGCGACCTTGCACCACGCGTACAACGGCATGGCGGCAACAGAGCTTCAGGGTGTCGTCTGGCAGAAGAGCCGGCACAGCAACTCCCAGGGGACCTGCGTGGAGTTCGCCAGACTGCCGGGCGGAAGGGTCGCCGTCCGCAACTCGACGTTTCCGGACGGACCCGCGCTGGTCTACACCCGGGCGGAGATCGAGGCGATGCTGCTCGGCATCAAGGACGGCGAGTTCGACCACCTGATCGTGGACTGACCAGCCGCCGTGAGTGACCCGTAAGAAGCAGTGACCGGTCAAGAAGCAAAGAAACCGGCCGCCCCGCGCGGGACGGCCGGTTCAGTCGGCAGGACGCCGTCTCACTCGACCGGCTGGAGCCGGAACAAGGCCCAGACCACCTTGCCGCTCAGCGTGCCGGTGAGCGGGTGCCAGCCCCAGGAGTCGCTGAACGAGTCCACCAGGAACAGGCCGCGCCCCGACTCCGCGTCGCAGTCGTCCGAGCCGGGCGAGGACGGGCTGTCCACGCTGGGGTCGCGCACCGCGCACACCAGCCGGCTCGTCCAGCGCATCAAGTGCAGCCGCACGGGCGGCGCGTCGGATTCGCGGGCGGTGTCGGCGGGCAGCGCGTGGCGCAGGGCGTTGGTGACGAGTTCCGAGACGACCAGGGCCACTTCGTCGAACCGCTCCGAAAGATCCCACTGGCCGAGGGTCTTCTTGGTGAACTGTCTTGCTCCGCGCACCGCTTCATAGCGGGCGGGCAGCGCACACGAGGCGGAACTGGCCACGGCGGACGGGTCGATGGGCGGGAGGGCCTGCCTTAAAGGCTCCAACGGCTCCAGCATGGTCGATCCATTCGTCCCCATGCGAGGCACTCCCGGGATTCGCGGCCGTGGCGGTACAGGCGAACGTGGCGTACAGCAGAACAGAACGCTAGGCACAGCAGGACACAAGACGAGCACGCAGGTGCGCGGGGACCATGGTTCCGAATGCCCGCTCCTGATGCAAGGGCAGATGCACGTGCACGCGCCGGACCCGTCCCACCCCGTGGTGATTGTTGCTCATTTCTTCCCGAGGCCGATTTCCGGGCTTGACCATTTCCGTAATCGATTGAGTACGGGGTGAAGCGTTTTGGTGGCAGACTGCCGTGCACCGTCGGTTGGGGAGGGACAGCGAAGTGACCGCAGGAGAGTCGAGCGGGTCGGTGGTCCGGCGCATTCTGCTGGGCTCACAGCTCAGGCGCCTGCGCGAGTCCCGGGGCATCACCCGTGAGGCCGCCGGGTATTCGATCAGGGCGTCCGAGTCGAAGATCAGTCGTATGGAGTTGGGGCGGGTGAGCTTCAAGGCAAGGGATGTCGAAGACCTGCTGACGCTCTACGGGGTCACCGACGACGCCGAGCGCGCGTCGCTCCTGGGGCTGGCCAAAGAGGCCAACATCGCGGGCTGGTGGCACAGTTACGGCGATGTGCTGCCCGGCTGGTTCCAGACGTACATCGGTCTGGAGGGCGCGGCCTCGCTCATCCGGATCTATGAAGTGCAGTTCGTGCACGGCCTGTTGCAGACGGAGGCGTACGCGCACGCGGTCGTCAAGCGCGGGATGCCGAACGGGTCGCACGCGGAGATCGACCGCCGCGTCGCACTGCGCCTGGAGCGCCAGAAGGCCCTGGTCTCCGAGCGTGCCCCGAAGTTCCACGCGGTGCTGGACGAGGCCGCGCTGCGCCGCCCGTACGGCGAACGGGACGTGATGCGCGGCCAGTTGAGGCATCTGATCGAGGTGTCCGAGCAGCCGAACGTGACGCTTCAGGTCATGCCGTTCAGCTTCGGCGGGCACGCGGGCGAGAGCGGGGCGTTCACCTTGCTGCGCTTCCCCGAGTCGGACCTCTCCGACATCGTGTACCTGGAGCAGCTCACGAGCTCGCTCTACCTGGACAAGCCCGAGGAGGTCGCCCAGTACGAAAGGGCGATGGAACGGCTCCAGAAGGACAGCCCGGGACCGGAGGAGAGCCGCGATCTTCTCCGTGGACTACTCCAACTCATCTGATACGTCAGTACGATGACGTCACATCAGGGTTGTGCACCAGAAGCGGGGGACACAGTGGACGCGACGACGGACACGGTGGCGGCGCAGTGGCAGCAGTAAGGGATGGCATGTCCTTCTTCACCGACCTGGCCCACCAGTACATCGACGGCGAGTGGCGCACCGGCAGTGGGTCCTGGGACATCATCGACTTCGATCCGTACAACGGGGAGAAGCTCGCCGCCATCACGGTCGCCACGGTGGAAGAGGTCGACCAGGCGTATCGCGCGGCCGAGCGCGCCCAGACCGGCTGGGGCGAGACCAATCCGTACAGCCGAAGACTGGTCTTCGAGCGCGCCCTGCGGATCACCGAGGAACGCGAATCCGAGATCGTCGAGGCCATCGTCACCGAACTGGGCGGCACCCGCCTGAAAGCCGGTTACGAGGTCCACCTCGCCAAGGAGTTCCTGCGCGAGGCGATACAGCTGGCGATACGGCCGGAGGGCCGCATCCTGCCCTCCCCGGTCGACGGCAAGGAGAACCGCGTCTACCGGCTGCCGGTCGGCGTCGTCGGGGTGATAAGCCCCTTCAACTTCCCGTTCCTGGTGACGATGAAGTCGGTCGCGCCCGCGCTCGCGCTCGGCAACGCCGTCGTCATCAAGCCGAATCAGAACGCGCCGGTGGTCGGCGGCGGCCTCATCGCCAAGATCTTCGAGGATGCGGGTCTGCCCGCCGGGCTGGTGAACGTGCTGGTCACGGACATCGCCGAGATCGGCGACGCGTTGATAGAGCACCCGGTGCCCAAGGTGATCTCGTTCGCGGGATCCGACCGCACCGGCCGCCATGTGGCCGCCGTCGCGGGCAGCCACTTCAAGCGGGCGATCCTCGAACTCAGCGGCAACAGCGCGCTGGTGGTCCTGGAGGACGCGGACATCGACTACGCGGTCGAGGCGGCGGTTTTCAGCCGATTCGTGTACCAGGGCCAGGTCTGCATGGCCGCCAACCGGGTGCTGGTGGACCGCAGCATCGAGCAGAAGTTCACCGAGAAGTTCGTCGCGCGCGTGCTGGCCCTCAAGACCGGCGACCCGTCCGACCCGGCCACCGACATCGGCCCGGTGATCAACAACTTCCAGGCGGACGCGCTGACTTCACTGGTCGACCAGGCCGTCGCCGAGGGCGCCACCGCGCTCGTACGGGGCCGCACGCGCGGCAACCTCGTCGAGCCGACCGTCCTGACGGGCCTGCCCGACGACTCCCCGCTGCTGCGCCAGGAGATCTTCGGCCCGGTGGTGCTGCTGCTCTCCTTCGACGGCGAGGAGGAGGCGGTACGGATGGCCAACGACAGCCCGTACGGACTGAGCGGCGCCGTCCACACCGCGAACGTGGAGCGCGGCGTGCGGTTCGCGAAGCGGATCGTCACCGGGATGATCCACGTCAACGACTCGACGATCCAGGACGAGCCGCTGGTGTCGTTCGGCGGCGAGAAGTACTCGGGGCTCGGGCGTCTGAACGGCGACTCGACGATCGAGGCGTTCACGACGCAGAAGTGGATCTCGGTCCAGCACGGCAGGAGCCACTTCCCGTTCTGAGCGCGGGTTCCGGCTGTTCGGCGAACCCGGCGGCTGTGCAGCGGACAGTTCCGCAGTCGCACGCGGTTCGCCGCCCGTCTAGGACGGAACCTGACCTCATTGGTCCCTAACGTGGTGTTCACCAGCACGGCAGGAACCCTGGAAGGGCGTACGGATCATGGTCACTCACGTTCCCTCTGAGCAGCCCGGTGACGAGCGCGGCGCGCTGCTCGCCTTCGTCGAGGCCCAGCGCGGCGGTCTGCGCCGCGTGGTGCTCGGCCTCACCGAGGAGCAGGCCGCGAGCCGCCCGAGCGCCAGCGAGCTGTCGCTCTCCGGGCTGCTCAAGCACGTCGCCGAGGTGGAGCTCAACTGGCTGCGGCTGGCGCAGCAGCGGCCGAACGAGAAGCAGCGCACGATGGAGACCTGGGGCGACAGCTTCCGGCTCGTCGAGGGCGAGTCGATCCCGCAGACGCTGGCCTTCTGGGACGAGGTCGCGGCGGAGACCACGGAGTTCATCCGATCGGTGCCGTCCCTGGACGACACCTTCCCGCTGCCCGAGGCGCCGTGGTTCCCGAAGGACACGTCCGTCTCGATGCGGTGGCTCATGCTGCATCTGATCGAGGAGATCGCCCGGCACGCCGGGCACGCGGACATCATCCGCGAGTCGCTGGACGGCAAGACGGCGTTCGAGCTGGTCGCGGAGGCGGGCGCCTGACCGTCCGGGAGCCCGGGCGCCCTAGGGTGGTCGTATGTCAGCGATCCGCCTCCTCGTACTCGGCGCGGTCCGCCAGCACGGCCGGGCGCACGGGTACCAGGTCCGCAACGACCTGGAGTACTGGGGCGCCCATGAGTGGTCCAACGCCAAGCCCGGTTCGATCTACCACGCGCTGAAGCAGATGGCGAAGCAGGGCGTGCTGCACGCCCACGAGATCGCGCCGAGCCCGGCGGGCGGCCCGCCCCGCACCGAGTACGAACTCACCGACGCCGGCCGCGAGGAGTTCCTGAAACTCCTGCGCGCGGCGCTCACGTCGTACGACCAGAAAATGGACCTCCTGTCGGCGGCGATCGGCTTCATGGTCGACCTCCCGCGCGCGGAGGTGGTGACGCTGCTCCGCGCCCGCCTGGAAAAACTGGAGACTTGGCGCACCTCGGTGACCGAGTACTACACCCCGGCGGACGGCCCCCAATCGCTGGGCCACATCGGCGAGATCATGAACATGTGGGTCCATTCATCAGACGCGGACGCGGAATGGACGAGAGGCCTGATCGCCCGGATCGAGGCGGGCGCGTACGTGTTCGCGGGGGAGGGCGAGCCGTTCGTGGGGGTACTGGGGGAGGGGGAGGCGAACCCGTACGCGACCCGTTAAGGGTCAGTGGTGGAACGCGGTAGCCACAGACTCGTCCCGGTCCAGCGGACCGGTCTGGCGCCGCAGCTCCGGCAGCAGCCGATCCAGGTCCTCGACCAGCATCGCGGCGAGGTCGGACGAGAACCCGTTGCGGCACACGACCCGCAGCACGGACAGATCCTCCCGGTTCGCCGGGAACGTATACGCGGGCACGAGCCACCCCCGCTCACGCAGTCGACGCGACACGTCGAACACGTCGTACCGCTTGACCTCCTTCGCCGTGGTGAACGCGAACACCGGCAACTCATCGCCCCGCGTGAGGAGTTCGAAGTCCCCCAGCGCCTCAACCCCCGCCGCCAGCGTCCGCGCGACGTCCCGCGTGGTCTGCTGCACCGCCCGGAACCCCTCGCGCCCGAGCCGCAGGAACGTGTAGTACTGCGCGACCACCTGCGCCCCCGGCCGCGAGAAGTTCAGCGCGAACGTGGGCATGTCGCCGCCCAGATAGTTCACCCGGAACACCAGCTCCTCCGGGAGCTCCGCCGCCGACCGCCACAGCGCCCACCCCACGCCGGGGTACACAAGCCCGTACTTGTGTCCCGACGTATTGATCGACGAGACCCTGGGCAGCCGGAAGTCCCACACCAGGTCCTCGTCCAGGAAGGGCGCCACCATCGCCCCGGACGCGCCGTCCACATGGACCGGCACGTCCAACCCCGTACGCTCCTGCAACGCGTCGAGCGCCGCGCAGAGTTCCCCGATCGGCTCGTACGATCCGTCGAAGGTCGAACCGAGCACGCCGACCACGCCGATCGTGTTCTCGTCGCAGAGCTCGGCCGCGGCCTGCGGGTCGAGGTGGAAGCGGCTGCCCTCCATGGGGACCTGGCGCGCCTCGACCTCCCAGAAGGCGCAGAACTTCTCCCAGCAGACCTGGACGTTGACGCCCATCACCAGGTTGGGACGCGCGTCCTTGCCCGGGTAGCGGTCGGCGTTCCGCTTCGCCCAGCGCCGCTTCAGCGCCATCCCGGCCAGCATGCACGCCTCGCTCGACCCCGTCGTCGAGCAGCCGACCGCCCCGGCCGGGTCCGGCGCGTGCCACAGATCCGCGAGCATCGCCACGCACCGCCGCTCCAGCTCGGCCGTACGCGGGTACTCGTCCTTGTCGATCATGTTCTTGTCGCGGCACTCCGCCATCAGCACCGTGGCCTGCGGCTCCATCCACGTGGTGACGAAAGTGGCCAGATTCAGCCGGGAGTTGCCGTCCAGCATCAGCTCGTCATGGACGATCTGGTACGCCGTCGACGGCACCATCGGCCGGTCCGGCAGCCGGTGCCGGGGCGGCGCGGACGTCATGGTGCCGACCGGGTCGGCGTCTCCGAAGAACGGATTGAGGGCGAGCCGCCCGCCCTCCTTCTCGCGCTCCTGATCCTTGTCACTGCCGCCCCGGTGCAACGCCATGGCCGTCCTCTCGCTTCGGATGCGCGTGGCTGGTGTCCCGCGTCAGAGCTTCGTGATCACTACCGCCGTCCCGTAGGCGCAGACCTCCGTGCCCACGTCGGCCGCCTCCGTGACGTCGAACCGCATCATGAGGACCGCGTTGGCCCCACGCGCGCGTGCCTGCTCCACCAGCCGCTCCATGGCCTGGTTACGGGTCTGCACGAGGGTCTTGGTCAGCCCCTTCAGCTCACCGCCGATCATCGACTTCAGCCCGGCGCCGATCTGGCTGCCGATGTGCCGGGAGCGCACGGTCAGACCGAAGACCTCGCCGATGACCTGCTGTACCTGATAGCCGGGTACGTCGTTCGTGGTCACGACCAGTACGTCGGACTGCGCACCCTGCCCGCCGCCGAAATCCTCGATGCCCATCGCGTCTTCCTCCTGGGGTCCTGCTTGAGATCCTGGGACACAGCTTTGTACCGGTCCGAGCACGGCGCATCCCCAGGCACACTCTGGAACCTGGATTGAGCCGAACGCGTTGATAACTTTGGCCCGTCAACGCGCGCTTACGCACCTGTCGCCTCCCTACCCCTGACCCAGGAGCCCGGAACCCGTGACCAACCTCGCACTCGGTCCGAGCTGGCTGGACCCCGACCAGCTGCTTTCGTCCTTCGGGCTGGCCGGTCTGCTGGTGATCGTCTTCGCCGAGTCCGGCCTGCTCATCGGCTTCTTCCTGCCGGGCGACTCGCTGCTGTTCACCACCGGCCTGCTGGTCACCACGGGAAAGATCGGCACGCCGCTGTGGCTGGTGTGCCTGCTGGTGGTGGCCGCGGCCGTGCTCGGCGACCAGGTGGGTTATCTGTTCGGCCGCAAGGTCGGCCCGTCGCTGTTCAACCGGCCGGACTCCAAGCTGTTCAAGCAGGAGAACGTGGAGAAGGCCCACGAGTTCTTCGAGAAGTACGGCCCGAAGTCGCTGGTCCTGGCCCGCTTCGTACCGATCGTGCGGACGTTCACGCCGATCATCGCGGGCGTGAGCCGGATGGAATACCGCTCCTTCATCACGTTCAACGTGATCGGTGGGGCGATGTGGGGCGCGGGGGTGACGCTGCTCGGTGCGGCGCTTGGCAACGTCGAGTTCGTGCACAAGAACATCGAGCTGATGCTGGTGGCGATCGTGCTCGTCTCGGTGATCCCGATCGCGATCGAGTTCCTGCGGGCGCGGGGCAAGGCGAAGAAGGCGGGGCCGGGCGCCGCGTCCCCCTCGGAGATGTCCCAGCGCCCGCCGCAGCGCAGGCGCCACGCGAAGCGCTGACGGCCCCCACCCCGCCCCTTCCCTGGACCCTCCGGGGGCGGGTGGGGGTTGAGGTGGTTTCCCCGGGGGCTGCGCCCCTGCGCCCTGCTTCGTCTGCGGATCGTGCTGGGTTGCTCGCGCAGTTCCCCGCGCCCCTGACTACCTAGGGGCGCGGGGAACTGCGCGAGCAACCCCCACCGGGCCGCAGACGAATAACCGCGCGTCAGAACCCTCGCGTGCGCTTCGCCGCCCGCCGGGCCTCCGCGCCGGGGGCTTTCAGGAACATCCGGGACATCTCGCTTCCGAGATTCACCCCGATCGCGATCGCCATCGCCAGCGCCGCCGCCTTGGCGATGCTGGCGAGGCCCTGGTCCCGGTGGTTCTGGGCGATCGCCAGGACGCCGAAGTACGTCGCGGAACCGGGCAGCAACGGCCCGATCGCCGCGGTCACGTACGGCAGTGCCGACGTGTTCCGATAGCGGGCGATCAGCTGGCCGAAGAGGCCGACCAGGCCGGCGGCGACAGCCGTCGCCATGATCGGCGACCCCTTCGCGGTGACCGCGATCGACGCGTAGATCACCCACGCGATCCCGCCGTTCACCGTCGCGATCCACACGGTGGATCGTTCCTGCTGGAGCAGTACGGCGAAGGTCAGGCACAGCGCCATCGACGCGAGCGTCTGCACGACGGGCCGCTCGATGGGGCTCAGGGCGCCTTCCGGATTCAGCTGGGCGTCGACCTGGAGCCCCCCGTACAACACGGTGAGCACGCCGATCACGATCGCCACGAAGAAGTACCCGACCTCCAGGAGGCGGGCGGAGGCGGTGATGTAGAAGCCGGTCAGGCCGTCCTGGACGGCGGCCACCAGCGCCCGCCCGGGGATCAGCGCGAAGAGACCACCGGTGATCACCGCCGACGGCCGCAGGTCCCAGCCGAGCAGGCTGAGCGCCACACCCATCGCGGCGGGCGGCATCGCCGCCACCACGAACTGGTAGAACTCCGGCAGCCCGCGCGCCGCGCACAGCCAGGCCAGCCGGTCGCCGAGGATCGCGCCGGCCGCCGCCACCAGGAACACCGTCACGCCGCCGCCGACCAGCACCGAGGCCGCCCCGGCGAGGCCGCCCGCGGCGAGGGTGAGGAGCCAGCCGGGGTACGGGTGCCGGTTGCGGCGGATCTCCGCGAGCCGCCGGTAGGCCTCTTCGAGCGTGACGTCGTGGTCGTCGCTGGTCATGTCCGTGACGAGCCGGTGCACGGCCGCGAGCCGCGTGTAGTCGGTGCCCCGGCGGCGTACCGTCCGGTTCGCCGTGACCGGGTCCTCCACCAGCGACGGCTGATGGGTGATCGACAGCAGGGTGAAGGTCACCGTCGGCTCGCAGCGGTCCAGACCGTACGAACGGCAGATCGCGAACATCGCCGCCTCGACGTCCTCCGCGGCCTCGCCGCCCGCGAGCAGCAACTCGCCGATACGCAGCGTCAGGTCGAGCACGCGCGGCACGGCGGGGCCGGCCTCGTCGGAGCGCTGGGGCGACTCGGGCACCGGCCGCTCGCCCACCGGCATCCGCAGCATGGTGCGCATCCGGTCCTGCCAGGGCGCGTCCTTGGAGAGCCGCACCAGCGGCAGCCCGGCGGTGGTGATCAGCGCGGGCGGCGCCTCGCGGGCCGAGTAGGTGCTGGGGGGCGCGAAGGCGGAGGCGGGCTGCTCGACGAGGGGCTCGGGCTCCGGGACACCGGCCGGCAGGGCGAACTCGGAGGTCGGCGCGTCCTCCTCCGGCGGTCCGGGCTGCTCCACCCCCTCGGGGGCCGAGAACGCGCTGCGCGCCTCGTCGGACGACGGCTTCCGGTCCTCGGGCGCGGCCTGCTGCTCAGCCACCGCTTGCCTCCCTCCAGCCCCTTCAGTACGTATGCGTGTGCCCAGTATGTGGGCGCGCATGACCACATACGACAGCGGGCGGCGCACCCCGGAAGGTGCACCGCCCGCTGTGGTGGATCAAAGGCGCGTCAGTGCGCGCCGCCCTGCGCCTCAAGGCGCTTGTAGGAGGCCTTGATCTCCTCCTCGGCCTCGGCGCGGCCGACCCAGTTGGCGCCCTCGACGGACTTGCCGGGCTCCAGGTCCTTGTAGACCTCGAAGAAGTGCTGGATCTCCAGGCGGTCGAACTCGGACACGTGGTGGATGTCGCGCAGGTGCTCCACACGCGGGTCGGAGGCCGGCACGCAGAGCAGCTTGTCGTCGCCGCCCGCCTCGTCGGTCATGCGGAACATGCCGATGGCGCGGCAGCGGATGAGGCAGCCCGGGAAGGTCGGCTCGTCCAGGATGACCAGCGCGTCCAGCGGGTCGCCGTCCTCGCCGAGGGTGTTCTCGACGAAGCCGTAGTCGGCGGGGTAGCTGGTCGAGGTGAAGAGTCGACGGTCCAGGCGGATCCGGCCGGTCTCGTGGTCCACCTCGTACTTGTTCCGCGAACCCTTCGGGATCTCGATGGTGACGTCGAACTCCACGGGTGGCTCTCCTCCATGATCAGCACAAGCTGTGACGGTTCCTGCGTCCCCCGGGCGGACCCGGGGCACTCAGCCGGATGGGCCGCCGGTGCTGACCCGGAGTGCCATGTTCGCGGCAAGACGCAGTTCTGGTGATTAAGTGTCCCTCACGCAGGTGTGTGATCGCGAAAGGGGCTGGTCCTCGGTGCCGGGACCCAAGACGTGGCAGCTCATGGCGGGTGCGGCTGCCGCAGGCCTGGCACTGGCGGCCGGAGCCGTGGCAGCGGCCGGTCCATGGGACTCCGGCCAGCGTACGGCCGAACGCGTCCGGGCCGGCGCCCGCGAGCGGACAGGTGGCGCACATCACGGCCAGGCGCCTCCCGCACCGGCGCCCGCGCCCAGTGCGAGGAGCGTGCTCGCCGCACTGAGCGCCCCCTCGGGCGCCCCTGTGGACGGACTGCCCCAGGCGCTTGGCCCCCTCCTGAGCGCCCCCGGCCTCGGCCCGCAGCCCGCCGCCGCCGTGTTCGACACCGCGACCGGAAAGCAGCTCTACGGGGAGCGCGCGGACGCCGCCATGACGCCCGCCTCGACCGTCAAGATCGCCACCGCCGTCGCCGCGCTCTCCGCCCTCGGCCCCGACCACCGGATCGCCACGACCGTCGTGGCCCCGGCCGACGGCCGGGCGCTCACCCTCGTCGGCGGCGGCGACCCCACGCTCGGCAAGGACGGCCTGCGCGCCCTGGCGGACGCCACCGCGCGCGCCCTGCGCGGCCGGGGTGTCACCGAGGCGACCCTCGCGTACGACACCTCGCGCTACAGCGGCCCCGAGACGCATCCCATCGGCCCGAACGAGAACCTCGCCCCGGTCGTCGCGCTGATGACCGACGAGGGGCGTACGGACGGCTCGGACAGCGGGCCCGCGCCGCGCAGCGGGGACCCGGCGGGGGACACCGCCCGTACGTTCGCGGCGCTGCTCAAGGGGCGGGGCGTCACGGCCGCGGCCCCCAGGCCCGGCACGGCCCCGCAGGGCGCCGCCGAGGTCGCCCGGACGCTCTCGGATCCGCTGGCCTCGCTGGTCGAGCGGATGCTGACCAACAGCGACAACGACATCGCGGAGGCGCTGGCCCGCCAGACCGCGATCGCGGCCGGGCAGCCCGCCTCCTTCGAGGGGGCCTCGCACGCGGTCGTCGACCGGCTCGCCAAGCTGGACCTGCCGCAGGCCGCCGCGGCCCGGTTCGCCGACGGCAGCGGGCTCGACCGGGACGACAAGGTCACCGCCGAGCTGCTGACCCGGCTCCTCGCGCGCGCCGCCGACCCCGGCCACCCGGAGCTGCGCCCGGTCCTGACGGGGCTGCCGGTCGCCGGGTTCACCGGCACCCTGCGCGCCCGCTTCGGCGCCGGCTCCTCCGGTACGGGCCTGGTCCGCGCCAAGACCGGCACCCTCTCCGGCGTCAACACCCTCGCCGGCACGGTCGTCGACGCCGACGGGCATCTGCTGGCGTTCGCCTTCCTCGCCGCGAACACCCCGGGCCCCGACCCGGCCCAGCGCGCCCTCGACCGGCTCGCCGCCGCCCTCGCCGGGTGCGGCTGCCACAGCGGCGCGCCGAGCCCCGCCCCGTAACTGCCCGGCGTCAACCCTCCTCCCCTGGAGGAGGGGACAACGTACGGTTGACGCATGACGAGCATCGGTGGTGCCGAGATGGTCGACTGGAACCTCGCGGTGGCGACCGCGACCCGACTGGTGAGGCCGGGCCCCGACGTGAGCCGGGACGAGGCGCGCGCCGTCGTCGCCGAGCTGCGCCGGCATGCCAAGTCCGCCGAGGAACATGTGCGGGCGTTCACCCGGATGATCCCGGAGGGCGCCGAACCGGCCGACACCCCGGTCCTGGTGGTCGACCGGGCGGGCTGGGTCAAGGCCAATGTGGCGGGTTTCAGGGAGATCCTGAAGCCGCTGCTCGACAAGATGCAGGAGCGCCGGGGGAGCAGCCCGGGCGGCGCCGTGCTCGGCGCGGTCGGCGGCAAGGTGACCGGCGTGGAGCTCGGGATGCTGCTGAGCTTCCTGTCCTCGCGCGTGCTCGGCCAGTACGAGACGTTCGCGCCCGCCACCCGCGAGCTGCCCGCAGGCGCCGAGGGCGGCGGCCGGCTGCTGCTCGTGGCCCCCAACATCGTCCACGTGGAGCGCGAACTCGACGTCGACCCGCATGACTTCAGGCTCTGGGTCTGCCTGCACGAGGAGACGCACCGCACCCAGTTCACGGCCGTGCCCTGGCTGCGCGACCATCTGGAGGGCGAGATCCAGTCATTCCTCGGCGAGACCGAGGTCGACCCGATGACCGTCCTGGAGCGGCTGCGCGAGGCCGCCCAGTCGCTCACCGGCAGCCGCCCCGAGGGCGAGGAGGGCGACAGCGGCCGCTCGCTCGTGGAGCTGGTGCAGACGCCCGCGCAGCGGGAGATCCTGAGCCGGCTCACCGCCGTGATGTCGCTGCTCGAAGGGCACGCGGACTTCGTGATGGACGGGGTCGGGCCGCAGGTCGTGCCCTCGGTCGCCGAGATCCGCGAGAAGTTCCAGCAGCGCCGTGCCAAGGGTGCCTCCCGCCTCGACCAGGCGCTGCGCAAGCTGCTCGGCCTCGACGCGAAACTGCGCCAGTACCGCGACGGCGAGCGCTTCGTACGGGCCGTGGTCGAACAGGTCGGCATGGACGGCTTCAACCGGGTGTGGACCTCGCCGAACACGCTGCCGACCAAGGCGGAGATCGCCAAACCGGCGGACTGGGTCGCGCGGGTGCACCGCAGGACGGAGAGCTGACCACAACAGCGCCGACGGTACCCATGGGCCCGGGGCCCACTGGTGTCCCCCGGAAATGCGCAGGATCACCCATCCGAGGGACCGTAGGGCATGGGTAGGCGTGCAATGCTCGGGTAACGGCTCGGTTCTGTCACCATCTACGCACTCTGTGTGACCGATCTTTTCCCCTCGTCCCGAGGCACCCCCCAACTTCACCGAAGGGCACCGGACATGGGTCCCCATCCTGCGGTCGCGGCGATACGCCTGGCGGTCCGCCGCGTACTCCACGACGTACTGCGCGACGCGCTCGTCCTCCAGGACGCCGACGCAAGCGCACCCCACGACACCCCCGAATCCCCCCGTTCCCCCGAAGCACCCCGCGACCACGCGCGCGAGGGCCGCGTGAGCGACCCGCTGGTCCTCGTCGCCTGCTCGGGCGGCGCCGACTCCATGGCGCTCGCCTCCGCCCTCGCCTTCGAATCCCGCAAGCTCTCCGTCCGGGCCGGCGCCATCACCGTCGACCACGGCCTCCAGCACGGCTCGGACCTGCGCGCCGCCGAGGTCGCCGTCCGGCTCACCGCGCTCGGCCTCGACCCCGTGGAGGCCGTCACGGTGCACGTGGGCCGCGAGGGCGGGCCCGAGGCCGCCGCCCGGGACGCCCGCTACGCCGCCCTGGACGCCGCCGCAGAGCGCCACGGCGCCGCCGCGATCCTGCTCGGCCACACCCGCGACGACCAGGCGGAGACGGTCCTGCTTGGCCTGGCCCGCGGCTCCGGCACCCGCTCCCTGTCCGGCATGGCCGCCGTCTCCGGTACGCGCGGCCGCTACCGCCGCCCGTTCCTCCAGATCGACCGGCAGACCGCCCGCAAGGCCTGCCTCGTCCAGTCGCTGCCCGTCTGGGACGACCCGCACAACGCCGACCCCGCCTACACCCGCTCCCGGCTGCGCCACGAGGGGCTGCCCGCCCTGGAGAAGGCGCTCGGCAAGGGCGTCGTGGAGGCCCTGGCCCGTACCGCCGAGCTCTCCCGCGACGACGCCGACGCCCTGGACGCCTGGGCCGCCGACGCCGACGCCTCGGTCCGCGACGACGCGGGCGAGCTGGTGTGCCAGAAGCTGTACGCGCTGCCCGCCGCCGTCCGGCGCCGGGTGCTGCGCACGTCGCTCATCACCGCCGGTTCACCCGCCGGTTCGCTCTTCGCCCGCCATGTCGAGGAGGTCGACCGGCTGATCACGGGCTGGCGCGGCCAGCGGGCCATCAACCTCCCCGGGCGCGTCGAGGCACGGCGCCAGGGTGGCAGACTGGTCATCCGGCAGAGCTGAGCTCACGTACGTACAACGAAAGTGGCCCGGGTGAACGAGAAGGACATGGGCACCGACCTCCAGTCGGTGCTCATCACCAAGGAAGAGATCGACGCCAAGCTGGCCGAGCTGGCTGCGAAGATCGACGCGGAGTACGCGGGCAAGGACCTCCTGATCGTCGGTGTCCTCAAGGGCGCCGTGATGGTCATGGCGGACCTGGCGCGCGCGCTGTCCACCCCGGTCACCATGGACTGGATGGCCGTCTCGTCCTACGGCGCGGGCACCCAGTCCTCCGGCGTCGTGCGGATCCTCAAGGACCTCGACACCGACATCAAGGGCAAGCACGTCCTGATCGTCGAGGACATCATCGACTCGGGCCTCACTCTGTCGTGGCTGCTCTCCAACCTCGGATCCCGCGAGCCCGCCTCCCTTGAGGTCTGCACGCTGCTCCGTAAGCCGGATGCCGCAAAGGTCGCGATCGACGTGAAGTGGATCGGGTTCGACATTCCGAATGAATTCGTCGTCGGTTACGGCCTCGACTACGCCGAGAAGTACCGCAATCTCCCGTTTGTCGGGACGCTCGCTCCGCACGTCTACGGCGGCTGAGCCGGTAACCCGGTCGGGAACCAAGAGCCCCCTTCCTGCGTTGGAGCTTGGGAAGGCGGGTTTGTCAGCCGTCCCTTGCGGCCGCGGGTGACAATGCTGGGGTACCGTCCGAAGAACAGTCTTTACTCACAGCAGCATTTACCTACGGGCAGGAGGGACGGGGCGTTCTCGCTCCGTATGGATGGACGTGAAGCGATACTTCCGTGGGCCGGTCATGTGGATCGTGCTGGCCGTCCTCGCCGTGGTCGTGTTGATGCAGGTCGTCGGCTCGTCGGGCGGCTACAAGACGGTGGACACCTCCGAGGTCGTCCAGGCGATCGACAAGAACCAGGTCGAACAGGCCAAGATCACCACCGGCGACGAGTCGGTCATCAAGGTCGACCTCAAGGACGGCCAGAAGGTCAAGGGCAGCGGCAAGATCCAGGCGAGCTACATCGGCGACGCCCAGGGTACGAGCCTGGCCAACAAGCTGCAGGGCAAGTTCGACAGCGGGGACCTGACCAAGGGCTACACGGTCTCCCCCTCCAAGCAGAACCCGATCGTGGGGATCCTGCTCTCGCTGCTCCCCTTCGTCCTCATCGTCGTCGTCTTCCTGTTCCTGATGAACCAGATGCAGGGCGGCGGCTCCCGGGTCATGAACTTCGGGAAGTCCAAGGCGAAGCTCATCACCAAGGACACCCCGAAGACGACGTTCGCGGACGTGGCCGGGGCCGACGAGGCCGTCGAGGAGCTCCACGAGATCAAGGAGTTCCTCCAGGAGCCGGCGAAGTTCCAGGCCGTCGGCGCCAAGATCCCCAAGGGTGTGCTGCTCTACGGCCCGCCCGGCACCGGTAAGACGCTCCTCGCGCGCGCCGTCGCGGGCGAGGCGGGCGTGCCGTTCTACTCGATCTCCGGTTCCGACTTCGTCGAGATGTTCGTCGGTGTCGGCGCCTCGCGTGTGCGCGACCTCTTCGAGCAGGCCAAGGCGAACGCCCCGGCGATCGTCTTCGTCGACGAGATCGACGCCGTCGGCCGGCACCGCGGTGCGGGTCTCGGCGGTGGCCACGACGAGCGCGAGCAGACGCTCAACCAGCTGCTCGTCGAGATGGACGGCTTCGACGTGAAGGGCGGCGTCATCCTGATCGCCGCCACGAACCGGCCCGACATCCTCGACCCGGCGCTGCTGCGCCCCGGCCGCTTCGACCGCCAGATCGCGGTCGACCGCCCGGACATGCAGGGCCGTCTGGAGATCCTCAAGGTCCACCAGAAGGGCAAGCCGGTCGCCCCGGACGTCGACCTCTCGGCCGTCGCCCGTCGCACCCCCGGCTTCACCGGCGCCGACCTGTCGAACGTGCTGAACGAGGCGGCGCTCCTGACGGCGCGCAGCAACCAGAAGCTGATCGACAACAACATGCTGGACGAGGCGATCGACCGCGTCGTGGCGGGCCCGCAGAAGCGGACCCGGATCATGTCCGACAAGGAGAAGAAGATCACCGCGTACCACGAGGGCGGTCACGCCCTGGTCGCGGCGGCGTCTCCGAACTCGGACCCGGTCCATAAGATCACGATCCTGTCGCGCGGCCGTGCCCTCGGCTACACGATGGTCCTGCCGGACGAGGACAAGTACTCGACCACGCGCAACGAGATGCTCGACCAGCTCGCGTACATGCTGGGCGGGCGCGCGGCCGAGGAGCTCGTCTTCCACGACCCGACGACGGGCGCGGCGAACGACATCGAGAAGGCCACGGCCACCGCGCGCGCGATGGTCACGCAGTACGGCATGACCGAGCGGCTCGGCGCGATCAAGTTCGGCGGCGACAACACGGAGCCGTTCCTGGGCCGTGAGATGGCGCACCAGCGCGACTACTCGGAAGAGGTCGCCGCGCTGGTCGACGAAGAGGTCAAGAAGCTCATCGAGACCGCGCACAACGAGGCGTGGGAGATCCTGGTCGAGAACCGCGACGTCCTCGACAACCTGGTCCTGCAGCTCCTGGAGAAGGAGACGCTGGGCAAGGAGCAGATCGCCGAGATCTTCGCCCCGATCGTGCGACGCCCCGCGCGTCCGGCCTGGACGGGCTCGTCGCGGCGTACGCCGTCGACCCGTCCGCCGGTCCTGTCGCCCAGGGAGCTGGCGCTGACCAACGGCGCGTCCACCGCCAACGGTGCCGCCCCGACGGACTCGGTCCCGACCGAGCAGCTGCCGGGTGTGGAGGACCGTCCCGAGAGCTGACCGTCTGCTCCTCGGACCCGGAATGCATGCCGCGCCCCCCAGGTTTTAGCCTGTGGGGGCGCGGCGCTTTCGTACGCCCGTGCAGAGCAACGAGGAACGAGGCACAGATGACCGACCCGGTGACGCTGGACGGCGAGGGCCGTATCGGCGAGTTCGACGAGAAGCGGGCCGAGAACGCCGTGCGCGAGCTCCTCATCGCGGTCGGAGAGGACCCGGACCGCGAGGGTCTGCAGGAGACGCCGGCGCGGGTGGCGCGGGCCTACAAGGAGATATTCGCGGGTCTGTGGCAGAAGCCGCAGGATGTGCTGACGACGACGTTCGACCTGGGCCACGACGAGATGGTCCTGGTCAAGGACATCGAGGTCATGAGCAGCTGCGAGCACCATCTGGTGCCGTTCGTGGGTGTGGCGCACGTCGGGTACATCCCGTCTTCGGACGGGAAGATCACCGGTCTGTCGAAGCTGGCGCGGCTTGTGGATGTGTACGCGCGGCGGCCGCAGGTGCAGGAGCGGTTGACCACGCAGATCGCGGACTCGTTGATGGAGATCCTCGAACCGCGGGGCGTCATTGTGGTCGTGGAGTGCGAGCACATGTGCATGACTATGCGCGGGGTGCGCAAGCCTGGTGCGAAGACCATTACGTCGGCCGTTCGCGGGCAGCTTCGGGATGCCGCCACTCGTGCCGAGGCGATGAGCCTGATCATGGCTCGCTAGCGCTTTGCCGGGGCGCGTGTTCGGCTGCGGGCCGGTGGGGGCTGGTCGCGCAGTTCCCCGCGCCCCTGGTACGGCTCTCGGGGATGTATACGCGTCCCCAGACCCCGCGGCCCTATAAGGCGCCCGGGAACGTACAGCGACCCCAGATCCCCGCGGCCCCTACTGCGCCGCAGGCGCCTTGCCCTCGTCCTCGTCTTCTGGGAGTTTGCAGACTCGTTCCAGGAAGAACGCCGCTGCTACTACCGCGATGCCGGCCGCTACCGAGAAGCCGGCGTAGATCGCCTGGTCGCGGCGGGCCGGGATGTCGAGGGAGCCGAGCAGGAAGACGCCCGTGCCGCCGTACATGCCGGAGACCAGCGCGGCCACCAGGGCGCTGGACTGGCCGAAGACCACCGCGCGGGCCGCCATCAGCGGCTCGACGCCCTTCGCGCCGGGGCGGCGCTCGCGCTGGGCGCGCAGCCGGGCGCGGATGGAGAGCGCGGTGGCGAACAGGACCACCGCGATCACCGCGAGCACGATCGGCGCCGCCAGCGGGACGCTCGGCAGGGTGCCCAGCGAGTCCCAGAGCCGGGCGCCGGCCCAGGAGAGCACCCCGGCGACGGCGAACAGTCCCGCCAGTACGCCCAGCCGCAGTTGTTTCACCGAAGAGTGCCCTTCGTCTCCAGAACCGATACGCCGTCAGCAGCCTAACGACTACTCGGGCAGGCGCAGTTCCAGGTCGGCGCGCGGCAGCACGCCTTCGCGGCCGATCGCGGCGAGCAGTTCGGCGACCGGGCCCCGGCCGGGCAGCTGGGCCTCCGGGTCCACGTCGTGCCAGGGGACGAGCACGAACGCCCGCTCGTGGGCGCGCGGGTGGGGGAGCGTCAGAACCGGGTCGTCGCTGATCACATCGGCGTAGGCAACGATGTCCACGTCGATCGTGCGCGGGCCCCAGCGCTCCTCGCGGACGCGGTCGAAGGCCTCCTCGATGGCCTGGCCTCGCTCCAGGAGCGAGCTGGGCGGCAGGGTGGTCTTCACCACGACCACCGCGTTGAAGTACGAGGGCTGCGAGCCGGGGGCGACGCCCCAGGGCTCCGTCTCGTACACCGGGGAGACCGCCTTGACCCGCAGGCCGGGGGTGTCCTCCAGGGCGTCGATGGCGCCCTGGAGCGTCTCCATGCGGTTGCCGAGGTTGGAGCCGAGGGAGATCACGGCGCGTTTCGGGTTGGACAGGGTGACGTCCGCCGCGTCCACCTGCTCGACCACCGAGGCGGGCACCGGCTGTACGGTCGGGTCGCTCTGCGGACCCTCGTGCGAGAACACAGTCATACTCGGCTCCGGGTGATGGTGATGGTCACGTCGTCGAAGGGGACGGTGATCGGTGCGTCCGGCTTGTGGACGCACACCTCCACCTGCTGCACCCCGGCATGCTTCAGGCACTGCTGGGCGATGCGCTCGGCCAGCGTCTCGATCAGGTCGACCGGCTCGCCCTGGACCACGTCCACGACCTCCTCGGCCACCACTCCGTAGTGCACGGTCTTCGTCAGGTCGTCGTCGGCCGCCGCGGGGCGGGTGTCGAGGCCGAGCACCAGGTCCACGATGAAGGTCTGGCCCTCTTCGCGCTCCCGGGGGAAGACGCCATGGTGCCCGCGGGCCTTGAGGCCGCGCAGCGCGACACGATCCACGCGAATCACTCCTGCTGTCGTTGGTCAGACGGGACACGGCCGCGTGCGGGCGGCTCATTACCCACCATCGAATCTACCTGCGGGCACTGACAACGCTCGCCCACGGGGGCTATGGACAGACGGCGTCAGGACTGGTACCCGCCCCTACCCCGAGCCCCCTGTTTCAATCCTCGTCCTCGCCCGTTTCCGCCAGGACGGGCGAGCCGTGGTGGGACCAGAGCTTCCAGCCCTCGGGTGTGCGGCGGAACACATTGGTGGCGACCACGAGCTGGCCGACCAGCGGCCCGAGCTCGGCGCCGTCCTGGGCGGGGCCGCCGCTGAGGATGTTCTCGGTGCAGGTGACCAGCGCGGTGTCGGTCAGCACGACGACCTTCACATCGGTCAGGAAGAACTGGATGTACTCCGTGTTGGCCATGATCAGCGCGTACGAGCGGAGCACCTCGCCGCGGCCGGACAGGACCGGCCAGCCGGGGTGGACGCAGGAGATCGCGGTGTCCCCGGCGTCGGTGGCGCTCAGCCAGAGCTCGGAGAGCTCGTCGAAGTCGCCGCGTTCCAGCGTCTCGTAGAAGGCGGTGTTGGCGAGCTCGACGGCCTCGATGTCCGTACGGGCACTCACGTGGCTCCCTCTACCGCGCGCGCGACGCGCACGGCGTCGGCGGTGGCCCGCACCTCGTGGACGCGGACCGCCCAGGCGCCCTCGTGCGCGGCGATGGCGGAGACGGCGGCCGTGGCGGCGTCCCGCTCGCGGGCGGGCGGCGGCCCGGAGCCGTCCCCGGCGAGCACGTGGCCGAGGAACCGCTTGCGGGAGGCGGCGACGAGCAGGGGGTGGCCGAGAGCGCGCAGGTCGGCGAGGTGGGCGACGAGCGCCAGGTCGTGCTCGGCCTGCTTGGCGAAGCCGAGGCCCGGGTCGACGACGATCCTCTCGGGGGCGATGCCGCCCGCGACGACAGCCTCCACGCGTGCGTGGAGCTCGGCGACGACCTCGGCGACCACGTCCCTGTACACCGCGCGGCTGTTCATGTCCTGGCTGAAGCCGCGCCAGTGCATGACGACGAAGGGGGCGCCGCAGGCGGCGACCGCGGGGATCATGGCCGGGTCGGCGAGGCCGCCGCTGACGTCGTTGACGAGCAACGCGCCCGCCGCGACGGCCTGTTCGGCCACCGAGGCCCGCATGGTGTCGACGGAGACGGCGACGCCCTCGGCGGCCAGGCCCCGCACCACGGGCACGACCCGGCGCAGCTCCTCGTCCTCGTCCACGCGCGTGGCGCCCGGGCGGGTCGACTCGCCGCCGACGTCCACCAGGTCGGCGCCCTCGGCGACGAGGTCCAGGCCGTGCTTGATCGCGGCGGCCGTGTCGAACCAGCGGCCGCCGTCGGAGAAGGAGTCGGGCGTGACATTGACCACGCCCATGACCGCGCAGCGGTCCCACTCGGGCAGCCCGGTGACCGTGCCGCGTCGGCGCAACGTACTCATACGTCCAGCGTAGGCGTCAGCCGAGGGTCCCCGGACCAGACCCCGTACGCGATCCCGGGCCGCCGGTCAGGCGCCGCAGGAGCGTGTGCAGGGCGCCCCGGTCGGCGCCGGGGAGCGCGTCCAGGGCGGTGTGGGTGCCGTGCATGCCGGCCCGGACGGTCTCGACGGCCCGGGCGCCCTCCTCGGTGAGGACGACGTTCTTGACCCGGCGGTCGGTGGGGCTGGGTTCGCGGCGGACCAGGTCGCGGCTCTCCAGGCGGTCCACGATGCCGGTGACGTTGGAGGCGTCGCAGTGCAGCGTGGTGGCGAGCGAGCGCATGGAGGCGGGGCCCCGGCGCAGCACGGTCAGTGTCTTGGCCTGGCTGGCGGTGAGGCCCACCTCGGAGGCGGCCGAGGTGAAGTCGCCGTAGTAGTCCGCCAGGGAGTCCCAGAGGGCGTCCATGAGCACGTCGTTCGTCACGGCGTGGGACACGGCGGCCGGGCGGCTGGTTCCAGACATGACGCCACCTTACCGCGAGAAACTTGACGATCTCAACCTTTGAGGTTTACCGTCACTCTAGTTGCTTGAGGTAATCAAGCACTTGAGGTATTCAAGCATCGACCACCTCAAGCAATCCCTCCGGACTCCTACGGAAGAAACCGTGACTCCCACACATCACGTGGCGCCCGCGCGCCCCACCGGCGGCCCCGCGCTCGTCCTGGTCCTCGGGCTGGCCGCCATGGTCGTCTCGATGATGCAGACCCTGGTCGTGCCGATCCTGGGCATCATCCAGAACGACCTCGGCACCTCCACCTCCAACGTCAGCTGGGTCACCACCGCGACCCTGCTGTCCGCCGCCGTCTTCACCCCGCTGCTCGGCCGCTTCGGCGACATGCACGGCAAGAAGCCCACGCTCATAGGCGTGCTCGTCCTGATGGTCGCGGGCTCGGTCCTGGCGGCCACCACCAGCTCGCTGCTCTGGCTGATCGTCGGCCGGGTGATGCAGGGCGCGGCCACCGCGATCTTCCCGCTCGCCCTGTCCGTCCTGCGCGAAGAGGTCCGCCCGGAGAAGCTGCACGGCGCGATGGCGCTGGTCAGCGGCACCCTGGCGTTCGGCAGCGGTCTCGCGCTCGTCGGCGCCGGCCTGCTCACCCAGGGCGACCACCCCGACTACCACCGGGTCTTCTGGCTCGCCGCAGTCCTCGCGATCGTCGCCCTGGTGGCCGTCGTCGCGGGCGTCCCGGCCTCGCGCCACAAGCCCGGCGGGCGCACCGACTGGCTGGGCGCCGGCACGCTGGCGGCCCTCCTGGTCCTCCTGCTGCTGCCGATCTCGCAGGGCCACGAATGGGGCTGGTCCTCCGGCCGCACGCTGGGCCTGTTCGCCGCGGCCGTCGCCATGACCGTGGTCTGGGTCCTGGTCGAGCGCAAGGTCAAGGCGCCGATGGTGGACATGAAGATGTTCGCCCACCGCCCGGTCTTCTTCACCAACCTGGCCGGACTGCTGCTCGGCTTCGCGATGTTCTCGCAGTTCATCGGCGTCTCGTACCTGGTGCAGATGCCGGACAAGATCACCGGTTACGGGTTCACGGCGTCCGTGCTGCGCGCCTCGGTTGAGTACCTGCTGCCGACCACGATCATGTCGCTGCTCGCCGCCCAGTTCGGCGGCATGCTGGTCCGCCGCATCGGCGCGCGCTTCACGCTGACCATCGGCGCCGTCTTCGGTGTCGTCGGCTTCGCCTGGCTGACCGGCGCGCACGACACCACCGCGTCGGTGATCCTCGCGGGCATGGTGATCGGTGTGGCCATCAGCTTCGGTTACGCGGCGATGCCCGCGCTGATCGTGGCGAGCGTCCCGCACCACCAGACGGGTATCGCCAACGGGATCAACTCGATCTCGCGGTCGGTCGGCAGCGCGATCGCCAGCGCGGTGATCACGTCTCTGCTCGCCTCCAAGACGATCCAGCACCTGCCGCCGGGGATTCCCGCGCTGCCGCAGGAGAGCCAGTTCACGCTGAGCTTCGCGCTCGCGGGTGGGGCGTTCCTGCTGGTCGTGGTGGTTGCGCTTCTCGGGCTGAAGTCCGACCGGAAGCCGCAGGCCGTCGAGGCTGTGGCTGGTGCGGACGCCACTGAAGACGCGAAGGTCAACGCCTGACCGGTGCCTTAGCGGGCAACACGAAAGGGGCCCGGGGATTTCCCCCGGGCCCCTTTTTCGGACTTCGTCCGTCGGACGTTTGCTGCGGGCCGTGCGTGGCTTGTCGCGCAGTTCCCCGCGCCCCTAAAAGCCACAAGCCAGGCTTACGCGGCCCGTACCTCGCTCTCCGTCGACGCGAGGTGTGCGCACGGGCGCTTGCGGTTGGCGCGGCTGAAGCGGGCGAAGGGGCGGGGGAGGGCGAGGTTCACGAAGCCCTCGGCCTGCATCACCGCGAAGCCGATGCGCGGCAGGTCACCGTGGGCGCGGTAGACCATGAAGCGCGGCTCCCAGCGTGGCTGGAACTTGGCGTTGAACTTGTACAGCGACTCAATCTGGAACCAGCGGGACAGGAAGACCAGCAGTCCGCGCCAGAGCCGCAGCACCGGGCCGGCGCCGATCTTCTCGCCGCGCGCCAGGGCCGAACGGAACATCGCGAAGTTCAGCGAGACGTGCTCGATGTCCAGCTTCGGAGCGGCCTGCAGCGAGGCGACGATCAGCAGCTCGTTCATGCCCGGGTCGGCGGACCGGTCGCGGCGCATGAGCTCCAGCGACATTCCGTCTTTACCCCAGGGGACGAAGTGGATCATGGCCTTCAGGTCGCCGTACGGCCCCGGCTCGCCCGAGCCGTCGTCGTCCGCCTTGTGGGCGGTGGCGATCACGCAGTCGCCGTCGTCCGGGTCGCCGATCCGCCCGAGCGCCATCGAGAAGCCGCGCTCGGTGTCGGTGCCGCGCCAGGCCTCGGCGGCCCGCTGAATCCGTTCCAGCTCACCTACGGAGAGATCACGAACGCGCCGTACGCGGGTTTCGTAGCCATTGCGCTCGATGCGCTTGACCATCTGGCGTACGTTCCGCATGGCGCGCCCGGAAAGGGAGAAATCCGTGGCGTCCACCACCGCCTCGTCACCCAGCTCCAAGGCGTCGAGCCCGGTCTCGCGGGTCCACACCTCGCCACCCGTCTCCGAGCAGCCGACCACGGCCGGCGTCCAGGAGTGCGCCTTGGCCTCGTCCATGAAGCGCTCGATGGCGCCCGGCCAGGCCTCGACGTCGCCGATCGGGTCGCCCGAGGCGAGCATCACACCGGAGACGACGCGGTAGGTGACGGCGGCCTTGCCGCTGGGGGAGAAGACGACCGCCTTGTCGCGGCGGAGCGCGAAGTGGCCCAGCGAGTCGCGGGCGCCGTGCTTGGCGAGCAGGTCGCGCAGCTGGCGCTCGTCGTCCTCGGTGAGCCGGGCGGCCGGGTGCTCGGGGCGGAAGGCCAGGTAGATCGTGGTGATCGCGGTGAGCAGGCCGAGCGCGCCCAGCGAGTAGCCGACGGTCCAGCTGGTGTCGCCCGCGTACTCGACGGGGCCCTCGAAGCCGAACAGGCCGTACATCACATGCTGGATACGGTCGGCGATCGACGGGTTGCCGACGACCCGGCCCGGGTGGACCGAGACGATCACCAGGCCGAGGCCGAGCGAGCCGGAGCCGAGCAGGATGAAGTTGGCCAGCGCCTTCCAGCGGCTGCGCGGGTCGGGCAGCGCGGTGAACTCGTCGCGGTGGCGGACCAGCAGCACGAGCAGCGCGAGCGAGATCAGCACGCCGATGATCGAGTGCCGGTACAGGAACTGGGCCACCGCGCCGATCGGCAGCAGGGCGACCGCGGCCCGCCAGGCCCGCCGCTTGCGCCGCTTCAGGCCGTGGGCCAGGAGCAGCAGCAGGACGCCGGTGCTGAGCGCCAGGGCTGCCGCGAAGGGACCCGTCGTGCCCGGTAGGACTTCCGTCACAGCGTGCATCCTGCTGGCGCGGAAGCGCGGGAAGATGCCTGCGGCGATGTTGAGCAGGCCTACGAAGGTCGCAGCCGTGCCGACCAGTGAGGGAACCGAGTCGGGGCGCGGTCCGCGGAGGACTTTGCGCGCGCCGGCCGGAACCGAACCCTTTTTGTCCCCATCTATCCTGACAGACATCGCTTCCCGTGACTCCGCGAGAGATCCTGGTTGTCGGAACAGTGACAAGGTAGCCGCTGTCTTCCGGACAATTTGCGCCCTCTAGGACGGCACTTCCAGGGGGCGGGTTCCCTCGGTCTCAGGAAAATCTCAGTCAGAAAGTTTCTACGACTCATGGGTCTCACGAGCAACACGGTCCTGGCACTCGCCGTCGTTCTGGCGGTGGTGTTCTTCGGGCTCACCATCTGGCTCTGGCCGCGACTGGCCAAGCGCAGCTGGCGAGCCGTCGTGGGCCGCATCGGCCTGCTCCTCGGCACGCAGCTGATGCTCTTCGCCTCGGTGGGCCTCGCGGCCAACAACTCTTTCCTCTTCTACGGCTCCTGGGCGGACCTTTTCGGTCAGGAGCAGGACATGGGCGTGGTGGTCGACCACTCCGCCGGCAGCAAGGACATCAAGGTCACGGGCAAGGAGAAGCCCGACACCCCGGGCGCCGGCAACCGCGCCATGGGGGGTGAGATCCAGAAGATCGTCGTCTCGGGCCAGCAGTCCAAAATAGCCAGCCCCGCCTACGTATATCTGCCCCCCGAGTACTTCCAGAAGAAGTACGAGAAGCAGAACTTTCCCGCCGCCGTGGTCCTCACCGGCTACCCCGGTACCGCCGAGAACCTGATCAAAGGGCTGAGGTACCCGAAGACGGCATGGGCGCAGGTCAAGCAGAAGAAGGCGCAGCCCATGATCCTGGTCATGATGCGCCCGACCGTCGCTCCGCCGCGTGACACCGAGTGCGTGGACATCCCGGGCGGCCCGCAGACCGAGACCTTCTTCGCCAAGGACCTCCCCAAGGCTGTCTCGCAGACGTACCGCGTCGGCACCAAGCCCCAGAACTGGGGCTTCATCGGGAACTCGACGGGCGGCTACTGCGCCCTGAAGATCGGCATCCACCACCCCGAGGTCTTCGGCGCCAGCGCGGGCCTGTCGGCGTACTACAAGGCCGCCAGCGACCCGACCACCGGTGATCTCTTCCACGGCAACAAGAAGGAGCGCGACCGCTCCAACCTGCTGTGGGCCCTGGACCACGTGCCCGCGGGCAAGTCGTCGTTCCTGGTCACCAGCTCGAAGTCGGGCGAGGACAACCTGAAGCCGACGCTGAAGTTCATCGAGAAGGTGAAGTCGCCCGCGCGCGTGTCGTCGATCACGCTCAACAGCGGCGGGCACAACTTCAACACCTGGCGGCGCGAGATCCCGCCGACCCTGGAGTGGATCAGCAGCCGTCTCACCGGCAACTGATCGAATTCATCGGGACGATCATCGGCCGCCTCGGCGGCCGCTTTGGCGTGTTTAGCGTGAACTGATCGTTTCCACTTCGACTTCCGCACGCGGGACGTCCTGGGCGTCCGCGTCGATCGAGCGGCGCAGCGCCTCGTGGAGGCGGGCCGGGGTGAGCACACCGAGGAACCGGCCCGTCTCCGCGTTGTCGATCACCGCGATCCAGCCGGCGTCGTACTGGAGCATCGTCGCGAACGCCTGCTTGAGGGAGGCGCCGACCGGCAGCCAGGCCTCCATCCGGCGGGCGTGCTCGCGCACGGTGCCCTTCTTGCCCCGGGTGGCCTCGGCGGAGATCCAGCCGTGCAGATCGCCGGAGCCGTCCAGGACGACCGCCCAGGGGGCGCCCAGGTCGGCGGGGAGCGGGTCGTCGAGCCGCACCACGGGCGGCTGCTCCAGGTCGCCCTCCTCGATGGGCGTCACCGAGAGGCGCTTCAGACCCCGGTCGGCGCCCACGAAGTCCGCCACGTACGGGGTCGCGGGGGCGCCCAGCACGGCCGCCGGGGCGTCGAACTGCTCGATGCGGCCCTCGCCGTACACCGCGATGCGGTCGCCGAGGCGGACCGCCTCCTCGATGTCATGGGTGACGAACAGGACGGTCTTGCGGACCTGCGACTGAAGCCGCAGGAACTCGTTCTGCAGCCGCTCGCGCACCACCGGGTCGACCGCGCCGAACGGCTCGTCCATCAGCAGCACCGGCGGGTCCGCCGCCAACGCCCGTGCCACGCCCACCCGTTGGCGCTGGCCGCCGGAGAGCTGTTCGGGGTAGCGGGACCCGAAGACCTTGGGGTCGAGGCCCACCAGGTCGAGGAGTTCGGCCGCGCGCTCACGGGCCTTGGCGCGCTTGACGCCGAGCAGATGCGGGACGGTCGCGGTGTTCTCCAGGACGGTCTTGTGCGGGAAGAGCCCGACCTGCTGGATCACATAGCCGATACGGCGCCGCAGTTGGACCGGGTCGACTGTGGATATGTCCTCGCCGTCCAGGAATATCCGGCCCTCACTCGGCTCGATCAGCCGGTTCACCATCTTCATCGTGGTGGTCTTGCCGCAGCCCGACGGTCCGACGAGCGTGACCAGTTCACCCTCGGCCACCTCGAAGGAGAGGTCGTCGACGGCGGTGGTGCCGTCGGCGTACCGCTTGGTGACATGCTCGAATCGGATCATGGTTCCCCATTGTGGCCGGTGTTCGATCCCGCGTGTGTGAACCCCATGTTGCCGCTCTGTGTGCGATGAGCGGATCCGCCGGCCGGCTCTCGGCGATTGTCAGTGGTCGGGGATAAGGTCGCCAGACATACGTTCGGGGGATTCGGGGAGATCCGACGGGGGAGGTGGGGGACCGTGGCAGCGCAGAACTGTCTGGTGCGCAACGACTGGATCTGCTGGGAGTACGTGCGCTCCCGCAGCCATGAGCTGACCGACGCCACGGTCCAGCATGTCTGGATCACGGCGGTGTCGGTGCTGATCGGGCTGGCGATCGCGCTGCCGCTGGCGCTCCTCGCGCGCGGCCGCAGATCGGTCGCGGGAGCGGTGCTGACCCTGACGACCGTGCTCTACACGGTGCCGTCGCTCGCCATGTTCTCGCTGCTGCTCCCGGTGTTCGGCCTCTCGGCGTCGCTGGTCGTCACCGGCCTGGTGCTCTATTCGCTGACGATCCTCGTACGGAACATCCTGGCGGGCCTCGAAGCGGTCCCGGCCGAAGTGCGGGAAGCCGCACGGGGGATGGGATACGGGCGCATACGCATGCTGGTCGAGGTCGAGCTGCCGCTCGCCCTCCCGGCGCTGCTGGCCGGGGTGCGCATAGCGACGGTGTCGACGGTCGCGCTCACCACGGTCGGCTCGGTGGTCGGCAAGGGCGGTCTGGGCAACCTCATCGGCGACGGGGTGCAGTCCACGTTCAAGGCGCAGGTGCTCACCGCGTCCGTGCTGTGCGTGCTGCTCGCGCTGGTGGCGGACCTGCTGCTGCTCGGCCTCCAGCGGCTGCTCACGCCCTGGACGCGGATACGGACGACGGCGGGGGCGCGCTGATGGGGGTCATGGCGGACGCCTGGACCTGGCTGACGACGGGGTCCAACTGGTCGGGCGAGGACGGCGCCTGGCACCGCCTCGGCGAGCACGCGTACGTGAGCGGGGTCTCGCTCCTGGTGGCCTGCGCCATCGCGCTGCCGATCGCCCTGTGGCTCGGGCACCTCGGCCGGGGCGGCGCGCTCGCGGTCAACATCTCCAACGTGGGCCGGGCCGTGCCCGTGTTCGCGGTGCTCGCCCTGCTGATGCTCACCCCGCTGCGCAAGGAGGGGTACCTGCCGACGATCATCGCTCTGGTGCTCTTCGCGGTGCCGCCGCTGCTGACCAACGCTTACGTGGGCATGCGGGAAGTGGACCGGTCGGTCGTGGAGGCCGCGCGCGGGATGGGGATGTCCGGGCCGCAGCTGTTCGCCCGGGTGGAGCTGCCGCTCGCGTATCCGCTGATCATGATCGGGGTGCGGTCGGCGGCGGTGCAGGTGGTGGCGACCGCGACGATCGCCTCGATGGTGGGCCTGGGGGGCCTCGGCCGGATCATCACGGCCGGGTTCGCCACGTACAACACACCGCAGGTGGTCGCGGGGGCGATCCTCGCCGCGCTGCTCGCGTTGCTGGTCGAGGGCGTGCTGGTGGTGGCCGACCGGCTGTTCAGCCCGCTGCGGCGACGCGGCGGACGGCCCACGGCCGCCTGAGCCGACGGCGGACTCCTCCTCGAAATCGCCGGACCCTTCAGATCCTTCGGACTCCTCGAACTCTCGGATGGTGAACGTTCATGAGCAAGATCCTGCGCACGGCCGGTGCGGTCCTCGGCACGGTGGCACTGGCCGGTTCGCTGGCCGCGTGCGGCGGCGACAGCCTGGAGAAGGACAAGGACAAGAGCGGCAGTAGTTCGAGTAGCGGCGGGGGCGGCAAGAAGGGCTCGCTGACCGTCGGCGCCGCCGGCTTCACCGAGTCCGCCGTCCTCGCCGAGCTCTACGCCCAGATCCTGCACGACGCCGGATACGGCACCTCGATCACCACGGTGAAGAACCGCGAGCTGTATGAACTCGCCCTGGAGAAGGGCGAGATCGACGTCGTTCCGGAATACGCGGCTACGCTTACCGAATTCCTCAACGCCAAGGTGAACGGCGACAAGGCGAAGGACAAGCCGCTCGCCTCCAGCGATGTCACGGCGACCGTCGCCGAGCTCACCAAGATCGCCGGTCCGCGCGGGCTGAAGGCGCTCCCGTCGGGCGCGGCCGTCGACCAGAACGCGTTCGCGGTGACCAAGGAATTCGCCGCCAAGAACAACCTCAAGACCCTTTCGGATCTTGGCAGGTCGAAGGTCAAGGTCAAGATCGCGGCGGGCGACGAGTGCACGATCCGGCCGTTCTGCGCGCCGGGCCTCAAGGCGAAGTACGGCATCGACGTCAGCGGGATCGACCCCAAGGGCGTCGGCACCCCGCAGTCCAAGCAGGCGGTCAAGGACGGTGCCGACCAGCTGGTGCTGACCACGACCACGGACGCGACGCTCGACCAGTACGGCCTGGTCCTCCTTGAGGACGACAAGAAGCTCCAGAACGCCGACAACATCCTTCCGGTGGTCAATGCGAAGGACGCCGGCACCCCGGAGATAGCCGACGTACTCGCGAAGCTCACCAAGGCGCTGACGACCAGTGATCTCGTCGAACTGAACCGCAAGGTGGACGCGGAGCGGGCCAAGCCCGCCGACGTCGCGAAGGACTATCTCCAGTCGAAGGGGCTGATCAAGAAGTAGAAAAGCCGTCGGTCGGCCATCGGTTGGCTATGGGTGGCAAGAAGATTCGGGAGATTGGCGGGCTGGGGCTCCATTGGGCGTCTACGCACGGTAAATTTCAGGCCATGCCACGTGGACGCCACCGCCATTCCCCTCCTCTGCACAGACTTCTTCCACCGTCCGCCGTCGCCGGTGCCGCGGTCCTTTGCGCCGGTGGCGCCTGGCTGTTCGATCAGCCACTGGCACTGAGGAGCATCGCCGCGGCCGCCGCGGTGGCCGCCGTCACCGGCTCCGTGCTGATGCGCGGCTGGGACCGGGCCGCCGGTCGCCGGGTCGCCGAGCTGACCCGCTCGCGCGCCGCCGACCAGTGGCGCACCGAGGAGCGGATCGCCGAGCTGGAGGCGGACCTGGAGGAGTCGCGCGAGCTGCGCGGCCGCCTGGACGCCAAGCTCCGCGCCAAGCGCATGGAGCTCGCCGGGCTGCGCGGCGAACATGCGGCGCTGCTGCGTCGGTACGCGACGGCGGAGACCGAGCGGGCCAGCGCCCTGGAGGGCCGCCGCCGGCTCGCCCTGGAGGCGGCCGCCCCCAAGGAGCTGCCCGCGACGTCCGGCCTGCCGGGCCCGGCGGCGTACACGGCCGCGTCCCTGGCCCTGGAGAACCTGCCGTACGTACGTCGGGCTCAGGAGGCCCGGCAGGCGGCTGCCGCCGAGGAGGCGCGCAGGGCGTCGGAGAAGTCCGCGCGGGCCGAACTGGTCGGCAAGCCCCGGCAGATCGAGCAGCCCCGCAAGGCGGACGCGGCCCGGGACTCTGCACAGGACTCCGGCGACTCCTCGAAGCCGGAGGAGCCGCAGGGGAAGCGCTCGGCGGCCGCCGGGAGCGGGGAGCACGTACGCCCGGCGTCCGCCGCTCTTCCCGCGCTGCCCGCGGCCCCGGCGCCGGTCGCCTCGGCGGTCGTCCCGTATGTCGCGCGCCCGGCCGTACGGCCCGAGGGCCGCTTCGACTTCTTCGGGACCGACGCCGAGAAGGAGGCCGCCGAGAAGGAGGCCACCCAGGCCACTCGGGCCGCGATAGCCGCGGCCGAGGAGGAGGACCTGGCCGACGTGGTCGGCGAGGAGGTCCTCGCGGAGCGCCCCAAGGGCGGCCCCGAGCGGGTCGTCGGCAAGGTCATCGACCTGACGGCGCACGACGAGACGGAGCAGCTGGACGTGGTCCGGCTGCGGTCGGCGATCTCGTAACGTCCGTACACGACAACTGAAAGGACGGGCCCGCTCCGCGTGGGCCCGTCCTTTTGTATGCCGCCTACTTGTGCCGCCTACTTGTCGATGTCGCCGACGACGAAGAACAGCGAACCCAGGATCGCGACCATGTCCGCGACCAGCGTTCCCGGCAGCAGCTCGGTGAGGGCCTGGATGTTGTTGTACGAGGCCGAGCGGAGCTTGAGGCGGTACGGGGTCTTCTCGCCCTTGCTGACGAGGTAGTAGCCGTTGATGCCGAGCGGGTTCTCGGTCCAGGCATAGGTGTGGCCCTCGGGGGCCTTCAGGACCTTCGGGAGGCGCTGGTTGATCGGGCCGGGCGGCAGCTCGGCGAGCCGGTCGAGGCAGGCGTCGGCGAGTTCCAGGGCGTTGTGGGTCTGGGCGAGCAGCACCTCGAAGCGGGCCAGGCAGTCGCCCTCGGTGCGGGTGACGACCCGCAGGGTGTCCTGGAGCTCGCCGTACGCGAGGTACGGCTCGTCGCGGCGCAGGTCGAAGTCGACGCCGGAGCCGCGCGCGATGGGGCCGCTGACGCCGTACGCGTGCACGGCCTCCTGCGACAGGATGCCGACGCCCCGCGTACGCCCCCGGAAGATCTCGTTTCCCAGCACCAGCCGGTCGTACACGTCCATCCGCGAGTTGGCGGCGGCGACGGCGTCGCGGGCGCGGCCGAGCCAGCCGAGCGGGAGGTCCTCCTTGAGGCCGCCGACGCGGTTGAACATGTAGTGCATGCGCCCGCCGGAGACCTCCTCCATCACGTGCTGGAGCTCTTCGCGCTCGCGGAAGGCGTGGAAGATCGGGGTGATTCCGCCCAGTTCGAGGGGGTACGACCCGAGGAACATCAGGTGGTTGAGGGCCCGGTTCAGCTCGGCGAGGAGCGTACGGGTCCAGACCGCGCGCTCGGGGACCTCCATGCCGAGCATGCGCTCGACGGCCATGACCACGCCGAGCTCGTTGGAGAAGGCGGAGAGCCAGTCGTGGCGGTTGGCCAGCATGACGATCTGGCGGTAGTCGCGCGCCTCGAAGAGCTTCTCGGCGCCGCGGTGCATATAGCCGACGACCGGCTCGGCGTGCTGGATGCGCTCGCCGTCGAGGACGAGGCGGAGGCGGAGCACGCCGTGGGTGGAGGGGTGCTGCGGGCCGATGTTGAGCACCATGTCGGTGCTCTCCGCCGCGCCGCCGATGCCGACCGTGGTCTCCGTCATGGGCGACAGTATCCCCGGCCGGGGGGTGTTTCCCCCACCCCGCCCCGGGCTACGCGCCCGGACCCCCTCGGGGGCTTCGCCCCCGCCCGTGTTCGGCTGACCGCCGGTGGGGGCTTGTCGCGCAGTTCCCCGCGCCCCTTAATGGGCCCTTCGGGCCCTCCTGGTGGCGCGGATCCCTCGGAGAGTTCCGGGAAGGGGCGGGGTGGGGCAAGCGCCGCAGGCGAACCCCCGTCACACCCGCTCCCGCAGCCACACGAAGTCCCCCAGCCCGCCCCGCGCCACCAGCTCCGCCGCCTCACCCGCCAGGGACAGCGCCCGTACGTACGCGACCGGGTCCGTCGAGGCCAGGGACAGGGGCGGACGGGCGCCCGTCACACCGAGGCGGGACAGGGCCTCACGCTGGGGGACGAGTTCGCCCCGGGGCCCCGCGCAGGCGTCAAGGGCCACATGCGACGTGATGTCGCAGCTCCCGTCCGGCACCGGCGCGCACTCCCGCCCCGCCCGGAACCCGGTGAGCGTGCCGAAGGGCGGCCGCGCGGAGGCCATGTGCGCGTAGTCCACCGCGACCGCCAGTCCCGCCGAAAGCGTCGACACCGCCCCCGCCCACGCCGCGTCCCGCGCCCGCCCCACCTCCGCCCGCGCCCCCGGCTCCCGCAGCGGCCACCACCGCTCCAGCCAGCGAGCGTCCGCGTCCGCCACGCGCGCGCCGAGGCGTTCGGTGCCGTCGGAGCGGACGAGGACCTGGCGGGGCACACCGTCCGCGTCGGCCTCGGCGACGTCGACGGGGACGTTGTCCAGCCACTCGTTGGCGAACAGGAGCCCCCGTACGCCCTGCGGCGGCTCCGCGACCCAGGCCACGCGCGCGTCGAGCCCGGCCGGACGCGCCGCGCGCTCCACGGCGTACGCCCGTACCGGGAAGTCGGCGGGCAGCGCGGCCAGCACACCCGTGACCAGCTCGCCCCGCCCCGCCCCCATGTCGACGAAGGTGACCTCGCCCCCGCCCAGCTCCGCCGCCACCTCCTGGAGCAGCCGGGCGACGGCTCCGGCGAAGAGGGGAGAGGCGTGCACGGAGGTACGGAAGTGACCCGCGGGACCCTCGGGCCGGAGATAGAAGCCGCCGGGCCCGTACAACGCCCGCTCGGTCGCCTCGGCCCAGCCACACCAGTCGCCCGCAACCGCCTCGTCCGTCACATCGCTCACGCCGTCCGACCCGTCCGTCACCTCGTACCTCACAGGGAAAGGCTAGGGGCCCTCCACCTTGGGGAGTACGCCCGGGCGACCCGGATCGACCCTCCGGTTGACCCATGCACCGATCCGGCTTCCCTACGCTGGGTTACGTGCAGCGCCTCTACGACTTCATCCGCAGACACCCGACCGCGGTCGACACCCTCTGGGCCGTCTTCCTGTTCGGGATCTCCGGCATGTCGTACGTGTCCAACCACAGCAGCCACGGCTCGACCGCGGCGGCGTTGCTCTGTGCCGCGGGGCTGGGTGTCGTGGTCGCGCTGCGGCGGCGGGCGCCCGAGAAGATGCTGGTGCTCGCGATAGTGATGGGCCTGGCGCAGCTCGCCCTGAACGTCCGGCCGAACGTGGCGGACATGGCCATGCTGGTCGCCATCTACACGGCCGCGGCCGTCGGCGAGCGCTGGGCCTCGCGGCTCGCGCTCGGCGGTTCGCTCGTCGCCTCGATGATCGCCATGTGGCGCTGGCCGAACGAGTACGGCGACGGCAGCAGCACCATGAGCGCGGGGCAGGTCGCGTTCGTCGCCGTCGTGATGACCGTCCCGTTCGTCCTCGCCTGGGTCCTCGGCGACTCGATGCGCACCCGCCGGGCGTACTTCGCCCAGCTGGAGGAGCGCGCCGCCCGGCTTGAGAAGGAGCGCGAGGCGCAGGCCAAGGTCGCGGTCGCGGCCGAGCGCGCCCGTATCGCGCGCGAGCTCCACGACGTGGTCGCGCACAACGTCTCGGTGATGGTGGTGCAGGCGGACGGCGCCGCGTACGTCATGGAGAGCGCGCCCGACCAGGCGAAGATCGCCCTGGAGACGATCTCCATGACCGGGCGCCAGGCGCTCGCCGAGATGCGCCGTCTGCTGGGCGTGCTGCGCACCGGCGAGCACCGGGAGGCCGGGGAGTACGTGCCGCAGCCGGACGTCGAGCAGATCGAGGAGCTGGTCGAGCAGGTGCGTACGGCCGGGCTCACCGTGGACTTCAAGATCGAGGGCACCCCGCGCCCGCTGCCCAGCGGCGTCGAGCTCACCGCGTACCGGATCGTGCAGGAGGCGCTGACCAACACGCGCAAGCACGGCGGCCCGGACGCGGGCGCCAGCGTGCGGCTCGTCTACTTCGACGACGGGCTCGGCCTGCTGGTCGAGGACGACGGGCGCGGCGCCGTGCACGAGGTGTACGAGGACGGCGGCGCGGACGGCCAGGGGCACGGTCTGATCGGGATGCGCGAGCGCGTCGGGATGGTCGGCGGCACCCTGGACGCGGGGCCGCGTCCGGGCGGCGGCTTCCGCATCAGCGCCCTGCTCCCGCTCAAGCCCGCGCACTAGCAATCCGTGCGCCCCATGCTTGCTTCCACGCCCCGCTGTTTTCCTGTACGCCACGTTTACCCGTACGTCGTGATGAAAGGGACCCGATGACGATCCGCGTGATGCTCGTCGACGACCAGGTGCTCCTGCGCACCGGTTTCCGGATGGTGCTCGCCGCGCAGCCGGACATGGAGGTCGTCGCGGAGGCGGGCGACGGCGCGGAGGCGATCGAGATCCTCCGTGCCACGGCCGTGGACGTGGTGCTGATGGACGTACGGATGCCGAGGCTGGACGGGGTGGAGGCGACCCGGCGGATCTGCTCGGCCGAGGAGCACCCGAAGGTGCTGATCCTGACCACGTTCGACCTGGACGAGTACGCGTTCTCCGGCCTCAAGGCGGGCGCCAGCGGCTTCATGCTCAAGGACGTCCCGCCGGCCGAACTGCTCGGCGCCATCCGCTCGGTGCACAGCGGCGACGCGGTCGTCGCCCCTTCGACCACCCGGCGGCTGCTCGACCGGTTCGCCCCGATGCTGCCGACGACCGGCAAGGAGAGCGGGCCCGGCGGAAGCGCGATGGAGAAGCTGACCGAGCGCGAGCGCGAGGTCATGCTGCTGGTCGCGCAGGGTCTTTCGAATGGCGAGATCGCGGCGCGTCTGGTCCTCTCGGAGGCCACCGTGAAGACCCATGTCGGCCGGATCCTGACGAAGCTGGGTCTGCGGGACCGGGTCCAGGTCGTCGTCCTCGCGTACGAGACGGGGCTGGTCCGGGCCGGGGGGCTGTAGACCGGAGTGAGGCGTCCCGCGGGCGTGCGGGTCCGGTGGGGGCCCGGCGGAACGCGGAGAGGGCCATGCCCTGGCGGCGGGGCGCTTTTCTGCGGTCCCCGGCGGTCAGTCGCCGCGCAGGACCAGTTCCAGCAGCCCCGGGAAGCGGGAGTCGAACTCCTCGCGGCGCAGTCGGTTCACCCGCTTGGGCCCGTTGTCGCGCTGCTCGACCAGCCCGGCGGCGCGCAGCACCGCGAAGTGATGGCTGAGCGCCGCCTTGCGTACGGGCACGTCGAACGAGCCGCAGCTGCGCGTCCACTCCTCCGACTCGGCCAGTTCGCGCACGAGTTGGAGGCGGACGGGGTCGCCGAGCGCGTCCAGCGCCGTGATCAGCGGAACCTTCTCGGGATGCGTGTGCTCAGGGGCCGCGCGATGGGTCATTTGCTGGTCCTTCCTTCAGCCGGTCCTTGCCTGGTGTTCGATGAGGGTCATACACTCCCGAGTGTTCGACCTTCATTGAACACTTTATGCGGCGAGGGGGAACCACGTCATGCGTGCGATTCAGGTCAGCGAGCTGGGCGGTCCGGAAGTACTGCGGTTGGTCGAGGCCGAGGCGCCCGCGCCCGGGCCGGGCGAGGTCGCGATCGACGTGGCGTACGCCGGGGTCAACTTCGCCGAGGTGAAGGCCCGTTCCGACGGCTACCGGGTCACGTCCCTGCCGTTCGTGCCGGGCCTTGAGGTCTCCGGGCGGGTACGGGCGCTCGGCGCGGGCGTCGAGGGGCTCGCGGTCGGCCAGGAGGTCGCCGCGATGGCCGAGGGCGGCGGCTACGCGGACGTCGCCGTGGTCGCGGCCGCCACCGTCTTCCCGGTGCCCGAGGGCGTCGATCTGCGTACGGCCGCGACGCTGCCCACCGTCCTGCCGACCGCGCACGCGCTGATCCACGAGGTGGGGCGGCTGCGGGCGGGCGAAACGGTGCTGGTCCAGGGCGCGGCGGGCGGCGTCGGCACGGTCGTCGGGCAGCTCGCGAAGCTCGCGGGCGCGGGTGCGGTGTACGGCGTGGTGTCCAGCGAGGCCAAGGCCGCGTACGCGCGTGAGCACGGGTACGACGACGCGTTCCTCACCTCCACCTTCGCCGAGGACGTACGCCGTGCCACCGGTGGCCGGGGTGTCGACCTCGTCCTCGACCCGGTCGGCGGCGAGACCCTGCGCCGGGGCCTCGACGCGCTGGCCCTGTTCGGCCGGCTCGTCTCGTACGGCAACGCGGGCGGCGAGCCCGCCTGGCAGGTCGGCCAGCCCGAGCTCTACCCCCGCGCCCTCTCGATCTCCGGCTTCTCGATCCTGACCCTGGCGCAGGGCGCCCCCGATGCCCTGCGCGAGATCGCGGGCAGGGCGTTCGCGTTGGCGGCGGACGGCCGGGTGAAGCTCCCGGTGACGGCCGAGTTCCCCCTGGAGGAGGCGGCCGAAGCCCACCGCCTGATGGAGGGCCGCACGTCCACGGGGAAGCTGCTGCTGCGGGTCAACTAGCCGTCTACGGACCGTGGGTGGCTGGTCGCGCAGTTCCCCGCGCCCCTAAAGGACTGTGGCTGAGCCAGTTCTCCGGCTGCGGCGGACTGCCTAAGGGGCGCGGGGAACCGCGCGACCAGCCCCCACCGGGCCGCAGGCGAAAAACACGCCCCCCGCGAAGCGGCTGGCGGCTAGCGAAGCACCCCTTCCAAGAAGTCACTGCCCAGCCGGGCAACCACAGCCACGTCCAGCTGATGCAACACATAGCGCCCACGCCGCTGCGTAGTAAGAAGCCCGGCTTTCTTCATCACAGAAAGGTGCCGGGACACCTCAGGCGCACTGATCCCGTACGAGTCCGCCAGCTCGCTCGTCGTATACGCCCCCCGCGCAAGACTGCGGCACAGCCGCATCCGCATGGGGTGTGCGACGGCTTCGAGGCGCGCCTTCACCACGTCCACCGGCGCGGACCCGCCCAACTCGCCGGTGGACACCGGGTACTGGACGACAGGCTGCCACCCCGGCGCGTGCAGCGCGAACAGATGCGGCCAGCCGAAAGCGGTGGGGATGAACGTCAGACCCGTCCCCGCCGCACTGGTGCGCCCATGGCTGAGCTTGTCGACGACGACCCGCTCGCGGCCCTCGTACGTTTCGAGCGTGACCGCGCCCGAGACCGCGCCGATGGCCTCGGCCACCCCCTTGCGCTTCAGGAGCTCCGTCTTGTGCCGCGCGTCGGCGGCGAGTTGGACCCGTACGCGCTTCCAGGTGTCGCCGAAGAACGCCTCGTCGCAGTCCTCAAGCAGCCGCCGTATCCACGCGCGCGCCCCCGGCGGATCGAGCAGGATCCGCTGGACGAAGGCGGCTTGGCGGGGGCCGCGCGCGGCCGCGAGCTCCAGGGCCCGGTTCCGCATCCGCTCGTCGACCAGCGGGGACGGCGCCCCCTCGTTGTAGAGGCTGGCGCAGGAGATCTCCAGCGCCGCCGCCACGTACTTCTCGTCGTCCATCCGGTCGAGGTCGTCCAGCTCCTCGGCCAGGGTCTCGCGCGGGTGGGCGGGCATCAGGATGTCGGAGCGGGTGGAGCGCCACAGGAAGTCCGCCTCGTGCAGCCGGTCGGCGAGCTCCGGCTTGAGCCCGCACGCCGTCGTGGTGATCCAGCCGTGCAGCCGGGCGTGGTGCGCGGGCTCGGAGAGCGCGTGCAGGGCGGCGCCCAGCTCCGCCAGGGGAGAGGGCCCGAAAACGATCCGCTCCGGCGGCAGTCCCGTGATGTCGATGCACACGCTCATGCGCCCATGGTGCACCGCCGCACCGACAACGAACCCGTCGATTGACGCCCCTGGTCAATCGACGTGCCGGGCGGCCGGGACAGGCGCAGCCTGGATGCATGGACGCCATTCAGCAGCAGATGCTCGACACCTACCGCGCGGCCCGCCTCCAGGAGCCCGCACCGCCCCTGCCGGGAACGTACGACGTACGCACCCTGCGCGAAGCGCGCGACTACCGGCGCTTCGAGGCGGTCCTCGCCGGCCACCTCGCCCACGGTCGCCTGCGCGCCGCCCTCGCCCGCCTCCTGCCCTCCCCGCGCCACCACCGCACCCCGGCCTGCCACTGAGCGCCCGGCGTCAGCCCAACCTCCGTACGAACTCGGCCACGGCGTCCCGTACGTCCCCCGCCGACCACTGAAGGCCCGGCTCCGTCACCGTCACTTCGGTGCACGCGACCCCGGGCGGCCCGCCCGCGGGCGCGGGGAACCAGCGGCGGAAGAGCGCCACGCCCGTCTCCTCGGCCTGGCCGAGCCCGGCGTCGTCCAAGGCGTCCGCCTCGTACGGCAGCCACACCTGGAACTGGTGGGTGTGCGGCACCTCCGGGTTGATCCGGAACCACGGCACGCCCGCCTTGGCGAAGCCGTCCGCCAGCCCCTCGGCCACTACGCGCGCGTGGGCGACGTACGACGGCAGCTTCGGCAGCTCCCGGTCGAGCCCGACCAGCGCCGACAGGGCCGCCGGATACTGCTGGAAGAGCTGGCCCCCGTAGCGGTGGCGCCAGGTGCGGGTCTCCTCGATCAGCGACTCGGGTCCTACGAGGGCGGCGCCCGAAAGGCCTCCCAGGCTCTTGTAGTACGACACGTAGACGCTGTCCGCGAGGGACGCGATCTCCTCCAGCGGGCGGTCGAAGTGGACGACGCAGTCCCACAGGCGGGCGCCGTCGAAGTGGACCACCGCGTCCCGTTCGCGGGCCGCCTCGACCACGTCGGTCAGCTCCTGCCAGGTGGGCAGCACGAACCCCGGCTCGCGCAGCGGCAGTTCCAGCATCAGGGTGCCGAACGGCTCCTCGAAGTCGCGTACCTCCTGGGCCGTGGGCAGCCGGGGCGCGTCCGTCGGGTGGACCGTGCGCAGCCCGCTGACCGTGGTGAAGGCGCGCCGCTCGTGCACCTCGGGGTGGGCGAGCGGGTGCAGCGCCACCGTCGCGTTCCCGGTGCGCCCGGCCCATGCGCGCAGGGCGGCCTGCTGGGCCATGGTGCCGGTCGGGAAGAACGCCGCCGCCGGGAAGCCCAGCGCGTCGGCGGTGCGCCGCTCCAGCTCGGTGACGACGCCGTCGCCGTAGAAGTCCGGCATCTCGGTGGTGTCGTACACAGTGCTCGCGTCGGCGGCGAGGGCGGTCAGCCGCTCGCCCATGCTGAACTCGCCGGGCATCCGGCACAGCGTGCGCTCGGAGGCGCGCCACGCCGCGATCCTGCGCCGGCGCGCATCCTGCTCGCTGCCGTTCGCGCCGGGTTCGTTGTCGAGCTGTCCTTGCTGATCTTCCATGTTCCGATCATCACCCACAGCCTGTGGACAACCACAGGGGTTATCGAAACCTGGGCGTAGCATGACGGGGAAATCGTCCGGTACCCCTCGCGGACTGGAACGGAAGGCCCCCGCCGCGTGAACGCACAGCCAGAGACCCGCCCAGCCCGCCTCACCGTCGGCGTCGTCGGTGCCGGCCGGGTCGGCCCTGCCCTCGCCGCCTCGCTCCAGCTCGCCGGGCACCGCCCGGTCGCGGTCTCCGGCGTTTCGGACGCCTCCGTGCGCCGGGCGGCCGCGCTGCTGCCGGACGTGCCCCTGGTGGCGCCCGCCGATGTGCTGGCCGCCGCCGACCTGGTGCTGCTCACCGTCCCCGACGACGCGCTCCCGGGCCTGGTGGAGGGCCTCGCGGAGACCGGCGCCGTACGCCCCGGACAGCTGATGGTGCACACCTCCGGGCGGTACGGGACGGCCGTCCTGGCGCCCGCCACGCGCGCGGGCGCGCTCCCGCTGGCCCTGCACCCCGCGATGACCTTCACCGGCACCAGCGTCGACGTCCAGCGCCTGGCCGGGTGCTCGTTCGGCGTCACCGCGCCCGAGGAGCTGCGCCTGGCCGCCGAGGCGCTGGTCATCGAGATGGGCGGCGAGCCCGAGTGGATCGAGGAGGAGAACCGCCCGCTCTACCACGCGGCCCTCGCCCTCGGCGCGAACCACCTGGTCACCCTGGTGGCCCAGTCCATGGAGCTGCTGCGCACCGCCGGTGTCGCGGCGCCCGACCGGATGCTCGGCCCGCTGCTCGGCGCCGCGCTCGACAACGCGCTGCGCTCCGGCGACGCGGCCCTGACCGGCCCCGTCGCGCGCGGTGACGCGGGCACGGTCGCGGCGCACGTGGCCGAGCTGCGCAAGCACGCCCCCGCCGCCGTCGCCGGATACCTGGCGATGGCCCGTACGACCGCCGACCGGGCACTCGCCCACGGCCTGCTGAAGCCCGAGCTCGCCGAGGACCTGCTGGGCGTGCTCGCGGACGGAGAGAACCGATGAGCCGACTGGTCCGCACCGCCGCCGAGCTGGCCGCCCTGGAGCGCGCCGGGCGCCGCGCCGTCGTCATGACCATGGGCGCTCTGCACGAGGGCCACGCCACCCTGGTCCGCACCGCGCGCGAGACGGTCGGCCCCGACGGCCAGGTCGTGGTCACGGTCTTCGTCAACCCGCTCCAGTTCGGCGAGGGCGAGGACCTGGACCGCTATCCGCGCACCCTGGACGCGGACCGCGAGATCGCCGAACGGGCGGGCGCCGACGCCGTGTTCGCGCCCTCCGTGGACGAGGTGTACCCGGGCGGGGACCCGCAGGTCCGCATCACGGCCGGGCCCATGGGCGAGCGCCTGGAAGGGGCCTCGCGCCCCGGCCACTTCGACGGCATGCTCACCGTCGTCGCCAAGCTGCTCCACCTCACCGCGCCCGACCTCGCCCTGTTCGGCCAGAAGGACGCCCAGCAACTCGCCCTGATCCGGCGGATGGTGCGCGATCTGAACTTCCCCGTGGAGATCGTCGGCGTCCCCACCGTCCGCGAGGACGACGGGCTCGCGCTCTCCAGCCGCAACCGCTACCTGTCGACGGCCGAGCGCACCACCGCGCTCGCCCTCTCTCGCGCGCTGTTCGCGGCCCGCGACCGGCTCACCGCCGAACACGCCCTCCACGCGCGCGCCGCCGCCTCGCGCGCGGGCGCCGGGCGCGCCGTCGCGCTCTCCCGGATCGGCGAGGCCCGCGCGGCCGCCGACGCGTACGCGGTGGAGGCCGCAGGTCCCTCCCCGGCGGTCGTGCGGGCCGCCGCCCAGAGCGTCCTCGACGAGGCCGCCAAGGCGGAGCCCCCGATCACACTCGACTATCTGGCGCTGGTCGACCCGGCGACGTTCGGCGACGCCGAGGAGGGCTTCGCCGGTGAGGCGGTCCTCGCGGTCGCCGCGCGCGTCGGCACCACCCGCCTCATCGACAACATCCCGCTGACTTTCGGAGCCCCCGAATGACCAGGACGACCGACGGTCCGACCGCGACCGGAATACGGCTGGACGCCCCCGCCCCCGGCTGGGCCATCGACGCGGACGTCGTGGTCGTGGGCTCGGGCGTCGCGGGCCTCACCGCGGCCCTGCGCTGCACCGCCGCGGGCCTCGCCACCGTCGTGGTGACCAAGGCCCGGCTCGACGCGGGCTCCACGCGCTGGGCGCAGGGCGGCATAGCGGCGGCGCTCGGCGAGGGCGACACGCCCCAGCAGCACCTCGACGACACGCTGGTCGCGGGCGTGGGCCTGTGCGACGAGAACGCGGTGCGCACCCTGGTCACCGGGGGCCCGGACGCCCTCCGCCGCCTGATCGCCACCGGCGCCCGGTTCGACACCGACGAGTCCGGCGAGATCTCCCTGACCCGCGAGGGCGGCCACCACCGCCGCCGCATCGCCCACGCGGGAGGCGACGCCACCGGCGCCGAGATCTCGCGCGCGCTGGTCGAGGCGGTCCGCGAACAGGCCGTACGGACCATCGAGAACGCCCTCGTACTCGACCTGCTGCGGGACGAGGACGGGCGCACCGCGGGCATCACCCTGCACGTCATGGGCGAGGGCCAGCACGACGGCGTGGGAGCCGTCCGCGCCCCCGCCGTGGTGCTCGCCACCGGCGGCATGGGCCAGGTCTTCTCGGCCACCACCAACCCGGCGGTGTCCACCGGCGACGGCGTGGCCCTGGCGCTGCGCGCGGGCGCGGAGATCTCCGACCTGGAGTTCGTCCAGTTCCACCCCACGGTGCTCTTCCTCGGCGCCGACTCCGAGGGCCAGCAGCCGCTGGTCTCCGAGGCCGTACGGGGAGAGGGCGCCCACCTCGTCGACGCCTCCGGGACCCGGTTCATGCTGGGGCAGCACGAGCTGGCCGAGCTCGCCCCGCGCGACATCGTCGCCAAGGCGATCACGCGCCAGATGCAGCTGCACGGCACCGAGAACATGTACCTGGACGCGCGGCACTTCGGCGCCCAGATGTGGGAGCAGCGCTTCCCGACCATCCTCGCCGCCTGCCGCGCGCACGGCATCGACCCGGTCACCGAGCCCATCCCGATCGCCCCGGCCGCCCACTACGCCTCCGGCGGCGTCCGCACCGACCTGCGCGGCCGCACCACCGTTCCCGGCCTCTACGCGTGCGGTGAGGTCGCCTGCACCGGAGTGCACGGCGCCAACCGGCTCGCCTCCAACTCCCTTCTGGAAGGCCTGGTCTTCGCCGAGCGCATCGCGGCCGACATCGCGGAGGGCGGCCACGCACGCGTGGCCGCCGCCGAGGCCGCCGTCCCCGCCGAGGACGCCCCCGTCTGCCCCCTCCTCGCCCCCGAGGCGCGCATCCAGATCCAGCGCGCCATGACCAACGGCGCCGGAGTGCTGCGCTCCGCCGACAGCCTCGCCGAGGCCGCCGCCCGTCTGGAGGCGATCCGGGCCGGTGCCGACGGCTTCGACGAGCGCAAGGCCGCCGAGCCCGGCGTGGAGGCGTGGGAGACCACCAACCTGCTGCTGGTCGCGCGCGTGCTGGTGGCCGCGGCCGCCGCCCGCGAGGAGACCCGCGGCTGCCACTGGCGCGAGGACCGGCCCGACCGCGACGACCAGGACTGGCAGCGCCACCTCGTCGTACGGGTGACACCGGACCGTACGCTCGACCTCCGCCGTACCGATTCAGCAGACTTCCCCCCGACGGTCTCTCCGACCGTCTCCGACGCCCCCAGGGAGCCGTAACCGTGAGCACCCCCGACGAAATCCGTCCCGAGCCGGTGGACGTACCGCTGATCCAGATCGGCGCCCCCGCCGGCGCAGGCGGCTGCGGCGACGACTGCGGCTGCGGCGACGAGGACGTCTACGAGTGCGGGCTGGACCCCTCGCTCGCCGTGCTGCTCGCCGAGGCGGGCCTGGACCCCGTGCAGGTCGAGGACATCGCGCACGTCGCCATCGAGGAGGACCTGGACGGCGGCGTGGACGTGACGACCGCGGCGACCGTGCCCGAAGAGGCCGTCGCCACCGGTGACTTCACCGCGCGCGAGGCGGGCGTCGTCTCCGGTCTGCACATCGCGGAGGCGGTCCTCTCGATCGTCTGCACCGAGGAGTTCGAGGTCGAGCGGCACGTCCAGGACGGCGACCGCGTCGAGGCCGGGCAGAAGCTGCTCAGCGTCACCACCCGCACCCGCGACCTGCTCACCGGCGAGCGCAGCGCGCTCAACATCATGTGCCGCCTGTCCGGCATCGCGACCGCCACGCGCGCGTGGGCGGACGCCCTTGAGGGCACCAAGGCCAAGGTCCGCGACACCCGCAAGACCACGCCGGGGCTGCGCGCCCTGGAGAAGTACGCGGTCCGCTGCGGCGGCGGCGTCAACCACCGGATGTCGCTCTCGGACGCCGCGCTGGTCAAGGACAACCACGTGGTGGCGGCGGGCGGTGTGGCCGAGGCGTTCAAGGCCGTACGGGAGACGTTCCCGGGCCTGGCGATCGAGGTCGAGGTCGACACGCTCGACCAGGTCGGCGAGGTCCTGGCGGCGGGCGCCGACCTGATCCTGCTGGACAACTTCACCCCGGAGCAGACCGCCGAGGCCGTCGAACTGGTCGCCGGGCGCGCCTTCCTGGAGTCCTCGGGCCGCCTGACCCTGGACAACGCCGCCGCGTACGCCGCGACCGGCGTCGACTACCTGGCGGTGGGCGCGCTCACCCACTCCTCCCCGGTCCTCGACATCGGCCTCGACCTCCGCGAGGCGGAGTAACCGATGCTCCTGACGATCGACGTAGGCAACACGCACACGGTCCTCGGCCTGTTCGACGGCGAGGAGGTCGTCGAGCACTGGCGCATCTCCACGGACGCGCGCCGCACCGCCGACGAGATGGCGGTCCTGCTCAACGGTCTGATGGGCATGCACCCGCTGCTCGGGGCGGAGCTGGGCGACAACATCGAGGGCATCGCGATCTGTTCGACGGTGCCGTCGGTGCTGCACGAGCTGCGCGAGGTGACCCGCCGCTACTACGGCGACGTCCCCGCGGTCCTGGTCGAGCCCGGCATCAAGACCGGCGTGCCGATCCTCATGGACAACCCGAAGGAGGTCGGCGCCGACCGCATCATCAACGCGGTCGCGGCGGTCGAGCTCTACGGGGGCCCGGCGATCGTCGTCGACTTCGGCACCGCGACCACGTTCGACGCGGTCAGCGCGCGCGGTGAGTACGCGGGCGGCGTCATCGCGCCCGGCATCGAGATCTCGGTCGAGGCGCTCGGCGTCAAGGGCGCCCAGCTCCGCAAGATCGAACTGGCCCGCCCGCGCGCGGTGATCGGCAAGAACACCGTCGAGGCGATGCAGGCCGGGATCGTGTACGGGTTCGCCGGGCAGGTCGACGGCGTCGTGACCCGGATGGCCCGCGAGCTCGTCGGCCCCGGCGGTGACCCGGACGACGTCACGGTCATCGCGACGGGCGGCCTCGCGCCGATGGTCCTGGGCGAGTCGCACGTGATCGACGAACACGAGCCGTGGCTGACACTGATCGGCCTGCGGCTGGTGTACGAACGCAACATCTCGCGCCTGTAGTTGCGCACGCCAGGCCGGGGCCCCGCACCCAGGGACCCCGGCCCTAGGCCGAAGGGCCGAGCTCAGCGGCGGAATACCGCCACCTCCCGCATCGCTCCAACCGTCGTACGTATTTCGGCGATTGACGTGATGACACCAGGAGCCCGCGCATGTGGAACGGCGACGCACTCGACCTCGACGCCTATCTGGCCCACCTCGGTCACGAAGGTGACCGCTCGCCCTCCTTGGAGACGCTGCGCGCGCTGCACCGGGCCCATGTGCTCTCGGTGCGCTGGGAGAACCTGGAGGCGGTGCTGCGCAAGCACCGCCCGCTCGACCTGGCGTCGGTTCAGGCCAAGCTCATCGGCAACGCGCGCGGTGGCACCTGCTACGAGCACGTCACCCTCTACGCCGCCGCCCTGGAGCGCCTGGGCTTCACGTTCTTCGCGGTCCAGGGCCGGGTCCAGATGGGCGCGGCCAAGGTGCGGCCCGAGACGCACGCCATGGTGATCGTGGAGCTGGACGGCAAGCGCTGGCTGAGCGACATCGGCTTCGGCGCGAGCCCTCTTGAGCCCATCGGGCTGACCGACGCGACGGACACCACGGACGGGGTCTGGGCGTACCGGCTGCGGCGCGGGGAGGTCACGCCCGGCGCCGACGGGTACACCCTCTACCAGCCCGCCCGCGAGGGCGAGGACCAGGTCGACAACACCGGCGACGGCTGGATGACCCGGCACACCTTCACGCTCAACCCGCAGTATCCGGCCGATTTCCGGGTGACCAACCATTTCGGCTCCAGCAGCCCGTTCTCGCCCTTCAGCGACCGCGTCTTCGTGCAGCGCGTGCACCCGGACCGGCTGCACCTCCTGGACAACCGGACGCTGATCACGGTCCGCCCGGGCGAGCCGGGCCTGCCCGAGAGCCGGGAGCTGGAGCCGAACGAGGTGGTGAAGGTGCTGGCCGACGTGTTCGGGATCGAGCTGTCGGACGAGGACGCCGAGCTCCTGCTGCCGAAGTTGACCTGAGCGGGGCGGGCCGGGGCCGGGGGCCTTCACGGGCGCGGAACCCCGGCGACAGCCCGGCCACCCGCCCAACGCGCCGAACACCGTCCATTAAGCGGATTTTGTCCATGTAGGACGTATCGTCACCGCATGCCCACGCCCTACGGATCCCGCGGCGGAATGGCCTTCAGCGCAGACGAGCTGCGTGTGCTCCGACGTGCCCTCGCCGTCGCCCTCCACCCTGCCCCTCTCGCGGACGCGGACGTCCAGGACTGCCTGCGGCTCGCCGGCTCCGTGGACGAGGCGACGCGGGAGGCGAGCCGGCTGCACGCCTTCCTGCTGGCCGATCTCGCCCGTTACCGCACCGCCCTGCCCGGCTCCGCGCCCGGCTATCTGGAGCTGCTCCAGGACGCCCTGGCGGCCGGTTACGACCCACAGCCCGACGACCTGATGGCGCTGCGCTCCCTGCGCGCCCATCCGGTCGCCGCCGCGCTGCTCGAACGGTGCCGGCGCCTGGCCGAGCAGTCGGTGCGGACCCGCCTCGCGGCCGCCACGCCCGGGCCCCGCACCCGTCTGCTCGCCTTCCCGGGCGGGCGGGCCGCGGCCGACGACCGGAAGCCGGCGCCGGCGCCGAAGCCGACGCCCAAGGCCGAGCCGCAGCCCAAGGCGCCGCGCCCCATCCCCACGCCCGGCGAGGTCTTCCCGCCGCGCCGCAAGCCCACGCCCCCACCGGCGGCCCGCGCGGCCGGGTAGCTACTCTGGTCGGCATGGACTACGTTTCCGCGCTCGTTCCCCCCGTGGTGATGGCCGTCTTCTTCATCGGGCTCATCGTGACGATCGTCAAGAGCCAGGGCGGCCCCAACAAGGGCAAGGAGGACGCGGCCGTCGACGCCGCGATCGCCCGTGCCGAGGCGGCCCAGCAGCAGCCGACCGCCGGCCAGGCCTGAGAGCCGTACCGCCGTCGGGCCCGTGCGGCCCGCCCGGCCGTGCGTACCCGTATACGCGGGTACGCACACGCACACGTAAGCGTGACAAGAGCGCGCGCCTCTTATCGGGGCGCGCGCTCTTTTTGCTGTTCACCACCGTAAATAACCAGCCATTCGCGACATCTCCCACTATGGTGCAGATGTGCCTCGCCAATTGGGAGAGCTGGAAGACGCCGTGATGACGCGCGTCTGGCAGTGGAACCGACCGGTCACCGTCCGGGAAGTCCTGGAAGACCTTCAGCAGGAACGGTCCATCGCCTACACGACCGTCATGACGGTAATGGACAATCTCCATCAGAAGGGCTGGGTGCGCCGGGAAGTCGACGGGCGGGCCTATCGATATACCGCCGTCTCCACCCGGGCCGCCTACGCGGCCGCACTGATGAACGAAGCGTGGTCGCAGAGCGACAACCCGGCCGCCGCCCTTGTCGCGTTCTTCGGGATGATGTCGCCGGAGCAGCGGGAAGCTCTGCGTGATGCCGTACGGATGGCCGGACAGCCTATGGAGAGCGCGCCCGACACCGAGTCCGCGCCCCCGCCCGGGCCCGATGAGACCGGGGACGGCCCGGGGCGATAGCGTCCGCTCATGTCTTATGCCCCTGCAAATGCCGTCACCGTCCGCCGGGCCAGGACCAGCGATGTACCGGCGGTACGCCGTCTTCTCGACGCGTACGTCGGCGCGGGGATCCTGCTCGACAAAGCGACCGTGACGCTTTACGAGGACATCCAGGAGTTCTGGGTCGCGGAACGCGACTCGGATGCCCGGGTGGTCGGCTGCGGCGCGCTGCACGTGATGTGGGAAGACCTCGCCGAAGTGCGCACTCTCGCCGTCGACCGCGACTTCAAGGGCTCCGGGGTCGGTCATCTCGTACTGGACAAGCTGCTCGGGACGGCCCGCTGGCTGGGCGTGCGCAGGGTTTTCTGTCTCACCTTCGAAGTGGACTTCTTCGCGAAGCACGGCTTCACCGAGATCGGCGAGACTCCGGTCGACACAGATGTCTACAGCGAGCTGCTGCGCTCCTATGACGAGGGTGTCGCCGAGTTCCTGGGTCTCGAACGAGTGAAGCCGAACACCTTGGGCAACAGCCGGATGCTTCTGCACCTGTGATCGCGGGAACCCTGGGGAAGCCGACAGAACCCTATGTCCGAATCGCGTACGTTTCCCGCTCGGCCGGGCACCTGAACCTGTCCCGAGGGTTTGTGTTTTCCAGGCAAAAGCGGTTTCCTTTCCGCGTACTGCATTTTCGATGAAAGGAAATCCCGTGGCACAGAAGGTTCAGGTCCTTCTTGTCGACGACCTCGACGGCGGCGAGGCGGACGAGACCGTGACGTTCGCTCTCGACGGCAAGAGCTTCGAGATCGACCTCACCACCGCGAACGCAGACAAGCTCCGGGAACTGCTCGAGCCCTACACGAAGAGCGGTCGGCGTACCGGCCGTGCCGCGAGCGGCCGGGGCAAGGGACGCGCCGTGATCGCGCCGTCCGGCAACCAGGACACGGCCCAGATCCGCAAGTGGGCCAAGGAGCAGGGCTACAACGTGAACGACCGCGGACGCGTCCCGGCCGATATCCGTGAGGCCTACGAGAAGGCGAACGGCTGAGTTCCCGCGTTACCCGACCTCTTCGCGTCCGCCCTCTCGGGGGCGAGTGCGGAGCCGGTTACCGATTTCGTGGGGAACAACCGGGCGCGGTGGCATTCCGTGGCCGCCGCGGCCACCAGCCGGACGAGGTCGGGGGTGCCCCCACCGCCCCCGTCGACCCTGCGTCCGGTGAATCCGGTGAAAGCCGGAAGGGTTGCTTCTACCTCGCACCCCGGCTCGGGAGGCCGCAGCCATACGGCGGTCTCCCGCGAGCCGTCCCACCCGGACGGCACGGGGGCGGTGATCCGGCCGTCGGCGCCGACAGCCGACAGGTCCAGGGCGACCCCGCCCCACTCCAGCCAGTCGAGCAGCCCCGGCAGCTCCTCCGCGCTGCCCGCGGCCACCAGGAACCGCATCCGCCGCCCCATGAGGGCGACCGGGCCGGTATGGGCGTACCGGCTGAGCAGCGCGGCACCGGCCGGAGCCGGCACGTCGAGCACGTCGAAGCGCAGCCCCGTCAGCAGCCGCACCGGCGGCCCGGCCGCCACGGCCCAGCCGAGCTCCCGCTCGTACCACTGGGCGAGCGGAAGGCCGAGCGGCGCGCGGGGCGCGGGGACCTGCGCGAGCGGAGCCGGCAGCTCGGGGGAGGGCACGGTGAGGGCCATGTCCGGAGCAACTTCTGAAACGTCCCGGAGTTACGCAGAGTTTCCGGACGATCGCGCTCCGTTGCGGCAACGGGGGCGCGCAGAGGCATTCGGCAGCGCAAGTGTGTTCGCCCTTAGCTGAGGGAAGCGGGGCGCGCCGCATGGACTGTCAGTCGTTACGGGTAAGACATTCCTAGTGGGGAGGGGCGACACGCTCGTCGGGCCGTCTCGCGTTCGCCATCGGCGTACTGGAGACAGGGGTATCTGCCTGGCCTGCGGGAACATCGTCTCGCACCATCGGGTTGGAGCAGTTGTCGGCTGTTCGGCAGTAAGTTTCCCCGCCTGGGCGGGGGTGATCGGGTCGGATGTCGGCAGTTGGAATGAGCTGTCCCGTCCCACGGGACTAGCATGCGGAAGGACAGGGAGGGGACCGACCCCTAACTGCCCGACCGCTCTGAGGAGCGATTAACGATGTTCGAGAGGTTCACCGACCGCGCGCGGCGGGTTGTCGTCCTGGCTCAGGAAGAAGCCCGGATGCTCAACCACAACTACATCGGCACCGAGCACATCCTCCTGGGCCTTATCCATGAGGGTGAGGGTGTCGCCGCTAAGGCCCTGGAGAGCCTCGGGATTTCGCTCGAGGCGGTCCGCCAGCAGGTGGAGGAGATCATCGGCCAGGGCCAGCAGGCCCCGTCCGGCCACATCCCCTTCACGCCCCGTGCCAAGAAGGTCCTGGAGCTGTCGCTCCGCGAGGCCCTCCAGCTCGGCCACAACTACATCGGCACCGAGCACATCCTGCTCGGCCTGATCCGCGAGGGCGAGGGCGTCGCCGCCCAGGTCCTCGTGAAGCTGGGCGCCGATCTCAACCGGGTGCGGCAGCAGGTCATCCAGCTGCTCTCCGGCTACCAGGGCAAGGAGGCCGCCACCGCCGGCGGCCCGGCCGAGGGCACCCCCTCGACCTCCCTGGTCCTCGACCAGTTCGGCCGGAACCTCACCCAGGCCGCTCGTGAGTCCAAGCTCGACCCGGTCATCGGGCGCGAGAAGGAGATCGAGCGGGTCATGCAGGTGCTGTCCCGCCGCACCAAGAACAACCCGGTGCTCATCGGCGAGCCCGGCGTCGGCAAGACCGCCGTCGTCGAGGGCCTGGCGCAGGCCATCGTCAAGGGCGAGGTGCCCGAGACCCTCAAGGACAAGCACCTCTACACCCTCGACCTGGGCGCGCTGGTCGCCGGTTCCCGCTACCGCGGTGACTTCGAGGAGCGCCTGAAGAAGGTCCTCAAGGAGATCCGCACCCGCGGCGACATCATCCTGTTCATCGACGAGCTCCACACCCTGGTGGGTGCGGGTGCCGCCGAGGGCGCGATCGACGCGGCTTCGATCCTGAAGCCGATGCTCGCGCGCGGTGAGCTCCAGACCATCGGCGCCACCACGCTCGACGAGTACCGCAAGCACCTGGAGAAGGACGCGGCCCTTGAGCGCCGCTTCCAGCCCATCCAGGTCGCCGAGCCGTCGCTGCCGCACACCATCGAGATCCTCAAGGGTCTGCGCGACCGGTACGAGGCCCACCACCGCGTGTCCATCACGGACGAGGCGCTGGTCCAGGCCGCGACGCTGGCCGACCGCTACATCTCGGACCGCTTCCTGCCGGACAAGGCGATCGACCTGATCGACGAGGCCGGTTCCCGGATGCGCATCCGCCGGATGACCGCGCCGCCGGACCTGCGCGAGTTCGACGAGAAGATCGCGGGCGTGCGCCGCGACAAGGAGTCGGCCATCGACTCCCAGGACTTCGAGAAGGCGGCGTCTCTCCGCGACAAGGAGAAGCAGCTGCTGGCGGCGAAGGCCAAGCGCGAGAAGGAGTGGAAGGCCGGCGACATGGACGTCGTCGCCGAGGTCGACGGCGAGCTCATCGCCGAGGTCCTGGCGACCGCGACCGGCATTCCCGTCTTCAAGCTGACCGAGGAGGAGTCCTCGCGACTGCTGCGCATGGAGGACGAGCTCCACAAGCGCGTCATCGGCCAGAAGGACGCCATCAAGGCGCTCTCCCAGGCGATCCGGCGTACCCGTGCGGGTCTGAAGGACCCGAAGCGCCCCGGTGGCTCGTTCATCTTCGCCGGCCCGTCCGGCGTCGGTAAGACCGAGCTCTCCAAGACGCTCGCCGAATTCCTCTTCGGCGACGAGGACGCGCTGATCTCCCTCGACATGTCGGAGTTCAGCGAGAAGCACACGGTTTCCCGTCTCTTCGGTTCCCCGCCCGGATACGTGGGTTACGAAGAGGGCGGCCAGCTGACCGAGAAGGTCCGCCGGAAGCCGTTCTCCGTCGTCCTCTTCGACGAGGTCGAAAAGGCCCACCCCGACATCTTCAATTCCCTGCTCCAGATCCTGGAGGACGGTCGCCTGACCGACTCCCAGGGCCGGGTCGTCGACTTCAAGAACACGGTCATCATCATGACCACGAACCTCGGCACCCGGGACATCTCCAAGGGCTTCAACCTGGGCTTCGCCGCCCAGGGCGATGTGAAGACCGGCTACGAGCGCATGAAGGCCAAGGTCAACGAGGAGCTGAAGCAGCACTTCCGCCCCGAGTTCCTGAACCGTGTCGACGACACGGTGGTCTTCCACCAGCTCACCGAGGAAGATATCATCCAGATCGTCGACCTCATGATCGCCAAGGTGGACGAGCGTCTGAAGGACCGCGACATGGGCATCGAGCTCAGCGCGGACTCCAAGTCGCTGCTGGCGAAGAAGGGCTACGACCCGATCATGGGCGCCCGCCCGCTGCGCCGCACGATCCAGCGCGAGATCGAGGACATCCTCTCCGAGAAGATCCTCTTCGGCGAGCTGCGCCCCGGCCACATCGTGGTCGTCGACACCGAGGGTGAGGGCGACGCGAAGAAGTTCACCTTCCGAGGCGAGGAGAAGTCGGCCCTGCCCGACGTCCCCCCGATCGAGCAGGCGGCCGGCGGCGCCGGCCCGAACCTGAGCAAGGAGGCGTAGCCTCCCAGGGCTCTTCTTGAAGGGGCTGCCCCGGATTCCGTACGGGAGTTTCGTACGGGGCCGGGGCAGCCCCTTTTGGTGAGCACGGCTTTCGTGGGTACGGCCGGGGGCGGTCAGGACACCTTCTTGCCGCCGATCAGAATCTCCACCCCGGGCAGGGCACGGCGGAGTGCCTTGGTGACGTCACGCCGCAGGTGAACCACCCCATGGAGCGCCAGCCGGGTCAGCGAGGGGAATCGCTGGGGCAGGTGCTCAAGACCGTAGGCCTTGAAGTCGAGGCGCCCGAGGGGCAGGTGCAGGACGAGGCTGCGCACCGTGGGGCAGGGATCCGCGGCGAGGAACTGCTCGGCCGAGATGAAGGACAGATCCAGCTCGGTGATCCCGGGCATTCCCGCGATCCGGTTGAGCAGATCGGACGGGTCGGCAAGGCGATCCGCCCTTAGCGACGACAAGCCCTGCCAGGCTTCGATCCCGGCCATGTCGACCGCGCCCTCTGCCGTGAAAGTCAGCGAGGACACGCTGGGAAGCGCCGGTATCGCGGCCAGCCGGTCGACCCCTGCTTTGGTGAGGCTCAGGGTGGTGAGTGCTGGGAGGTCGAGAAGCGCGGAGAAGTCATCGAGCAGGGGACAGCGGACCACGTCGAGTGCCTGAAGTTGCTCGCTGCCGTCGCGTAGGAACGACAGGTCGCAAATGGCTCTGTTGTCCACCATGGCGAGTATGCGGAGTCGCAAGTCGCGCAGGGAGCTGGCCAGTTCCGCGGCGGTGAAGGACCCAGTGAGCTGAAGCCGCTGGAGGCCGGCGACCGTGTGAAGCTCTCGGAGATGCTCCCGCGAGGTCACGTTCAGGGTGCATGCGGCCCAATCGATCCGCGCCAGCACTTCGCGCGCGTACTCCCCGGTGGGAAAGCTGCCCCAGGTGCCGGCGAGGAGCCCGGCCGCCGCAGGAACACCGACCCAGGCACGTGCGTACGGGATGGCTTCGGGCCCTCCGATCATGCTGATCAGAAAGGCCGTGTAGCTCCCGGCTGAGCTGTGCTCGTCGACATCTCGCGGCCCGGGCAGCTGATCGAGCAGAGTGGGGCCGAGGCGGGCGAGCAAGCGGGCTTCCTGCGTTCCGGTGGGCGGCAGCAGCGCATCGACGCAACGCCTGACCCGGGCACGGGTCTCCTCGTCGAGCCACGCCGCGTGCTGGGCGCACAGCGCTCCCAAGATGTGGACCTCCGGCGCCCTGCTCAGGAAGTCCGACCGGTTGATCCGCACCTTCAGCAACCCATTGACCAACGCGGCCAGTTGACTGCGTCCGCAGTGCCCCGCCGCCAGCAGGATCACGTCCTGCCACGGCTCCTCCGTGGCGTGCCGAAGCAGTTCCTTGATGTGGTCGTCCTCGACCAGTTCCTTCGCCGCGAGGAAGTCCTGGAAGGTGCGGTGGGCGAACTGGTAGACGTCATCTGTCCGCTCCTGAAGCAGGCCGGTGCGGTTCAGCAGGTAGCGCAGCACCTCCGTTGCTGAGCCCTGCGCGCTCACGCGATCCATCCCCGGCAGCGCCCGCTCGATCTGGAGCACGGCCTGCTCGGCCGTGAACTCCGCCTGCCCTTCCCGGACCAGCCACACCGCGATCCGCTGGAGCAGCTGCGTGGACTCCTCGACCGTGAGGGTGATGCGCTCGGGCGCGCCCACCTTGCGGCGCTCGTCCCGTTCGCCCAGGAGCATCCGCAGGGCCGACTGATACAGCTCCCAGCGCGTCTTCGGCAGGAAGCCCTGACGTAACCGGTGCAGGGCGCAGATGACCGCGCAGAGCAGGGGCGTACGGGCGAGGGCGGTCAGGGTGGGGTTGGTGCGGAACTGGTGGGCGAGGTCGCGTTCCAGTTCGTCCAGCGGCTCGTGTGCGTCGCCGTCCAGGCGGGCCGCGTTGTGCCAGGCGGTCACGAACGCCTGGATGTCGTCGTCCCGCATCGGCAGCAGCCGCAGCTCCTCGAACCCGTCGCGCCGCAGCCAGCCCGGCTCGACCGCGAGCGGACGTACGGTCGCTACGCAGCGGTTCTCCGGGTAGCGGTAGAGAAGGTTCGAGAGCCAGCGGTGGGCCTCCTCGCGGGCGTCCGGCGGGACCTCGTCGAGCCCGTCCACCAGCAGCAGCGCCCGTCCCGCGTTCAGGACCCGGGCGGCCCATCCCTCCGGAGCCCTGTCGATCATCAGACGTGCGGCGTACGGGAGTTGGCCGGGCAGTGGATACGTGCCGCTGGCCGCGCGCAGCGTGCGCAGGGGGACGACAAACGGAACCAGGCCGTTGAGGTCCGCCAGCTGGGGGCCGAGTGTGCCCGCCGCCGCGTGCGCGGACAGCCACCACACCAGGGTCGTCTTGCCCGCGCCCGCGTCGCCCCGCAGCAGGACGCGCGGCCGGGATGCCAGCAGGGCGTCGACGCGCTGCGGAGCGCTGCTCTCCGGGACCCCGGACGCGCCCGGCTCCTTCGACTGGGCCTCCAGGCTCAGATACGCGGTGTCCAGGTCCCACTCGGAGTCGCGCTTGTTGAGCTCGTCCAGGCCGAATATCTTGGTACGGCGGTACTGGGCGCGCAGGGCGCGGGCGTAATCCCGCTCGTATTGGGCGTCCTCGGGGTGGCTGCTGGTCACCTCCTGGAGGCGCGCTCTCGGCGAGACGCTGTCGAAGGGGCTGTACGCGATGGCGAACTCGGTGTTCTTGGTGATCGTCGACAGGGCGAGGCACTCGACGCGGCGGTGGCCGCGCCCCCGGGGTACCTGCTGGACGATGCCGATCAGCTTGTCCGCGGCGAAGACCGGGGCGCCGGAGAGCCCGGCGAGCGGCGAGGTGCCGTCGGCCCGCTCGGCCGCCGGAGGGCGGTCGAACTCGAAGGTCAGCGAGTTGCGCATACGGCCCGCGACGGGCAGGACCGTTCCCGTGAACTGGTCGAGGTCCAGCCGGTTGCCGTCGTACCGCTGGATGTCCGGCAGGCCGATGATCTCGCAGTCGGCGATCGGCCGGTCGGTGGCGATCACGCCCATGGCGAGGCCGACGGACGGGGGAAGGGGCTTCTCGTCCTGGTGCAGGAGAAGAGCGGCGTCGAGGTCGGGGTCCACCCACAGCGGTACGAACCGGACCTGACCGTCGAGACCGGGGAAGGCGACATACGGCCCGTCGCCCCGGCCGAGGATGTGCGCACAGGTCAGTACGAGCTCGGGCCGGATCAGGACGCCGGTGCCCTGCTGCGCCCCCAGCACGGCGACCGTGTGCTCCGCGCCCCGGAACGTGTTCATGACGCCCCGGCCCCGCCCGACGGGATCGGGATGCCGAACACTCCCGCATCCTCCGGCAGTTGAGACTTCGTGCCTATCAGTCCGGGTTCCACGACGCGTCAGCGTAGCGGGGGGTGCGGGACCTTGGTCCCGAAACGGACGGACTTACGTCCCTGGTGGGGACGGGGGCGGTGACAAGTCGCACAGGGGGTTCGGGCCCTACTACGCCCGATAGCAGGTCGCGGGTGCGGGGTGGTGCGTGGCTGGGCCGGATTCCGTCGGTGATCGATACGGCTTTGGGTAGTAGATGGGCGTTTTGGGGCGGGGTGGGGGTTCGGGTTACCAAGTTCTGGCTCGTTTTGCGCCTGCCCGTATATCCGTTTCCGCATCCGCTTCTGCGTCCGTTCCTGCCCGGAGGTATGTCCCCGTATGTCTCAGCGCACCGCTTTCCGTCTGTCCGCCGCCGTCGTGGGGGCGGGTGTGGGAGTCGCGGCCCTGCTGGGTACGGGGGCGGCCGTGGCGGCCGGTGCGGACGCTCCTGGCCTGACCGGTCCGGCCGCCGGGGTGGCCGCGCAGGCTGCCGCGCAGGCCAAGGCGGCCGTGCAGGCCAAGGAGGCGGCGGCGAAGAAGGCCGCGGTGTGGGTGGACCCGGTGGACTCGTACACGCTCAGCGCGACGTTCGGCAGCGGTGGGTCGATGTGGGCGCATCGGCACTCGGGGCAGGACTTCGCGGTGCCTGTCGGTACGCCGGTCAAGGCCGTGCACGCGGGTGTCGTCGTCAAGGCCGGGCCCGGTGGCGGGGGTGACGGTCCCGCGTACGGGAACGCCGTGGTGATTCGGCATGCCGATGCCACGTATTCGCAGTACGCGCATCTGTCGCGGGTCGATGTGCGGGTGGGGGAGGCGGTGGTCACGGATCAGGTGATCGCGCTGTCCGGTAACACCGGGAACTCCAGTGGGCCGCATCTGCACTTCGAGGTGCGGACCACGGCGGATTACGGCTCCGCCGTTGATCCGGTTGCCTTTCTGCGGGCCGAGGGTGTCACCGTCTGACCCTCGTCTGCGGGCCGTGCGTGGCTGGTCGCGCAGTTCCCCGCGCCCCTTACGGGGCGCTGCTGCCGTCGCCGCTGTGCGCCTGCGTCACCAGGTCGATCGCTACCTCCAGGATCGCCTTGCGCTTTTCCTCCGGGTCGCCCTCCAGGTCTCGTAGGGCGTGCATGCCCACGTGCATGGAGAAGAGGGCTGTGAAGCAGCGGATCTGGTCGGTCAGGGGGGCGCCCGGGTCCTTCAGGAGCTCGACCATCGCCAGCACGCGGTCCTTGAAGTTCTCGCCGATCGAGAGTTCACGGACCGTTGCCTGATTCTCCTGCATGAAGCGGAAGATGGGGGCCGCGTCGATGAGGGCGTCGCTGTAACGTCGCAGGAGCTCGATCTTGGAATCCAAGGTCTGGGGCTGGGTCCTGCCCCATTCCAGGAGTTCGTCCATGGGTGTGGTGAGGTCCTGAAAGACGCTCACCAGGATGTCTTCCTTGGTTTTGAAGTGGTAGTAGAGCGCGGCCTTGGTGACATCGAGGCGTTCCGCGATCTCCCGCAGTGAGGTCTTCTCGTACCCCTGCTCGCCGAAGAGCTCCAGGGCCACGTCCTGGATCCGCTGGCGGGTGTTGACCCGCCGGCGAGGGTTTCCACTGGTCATCGAGCTCTCCCGAAAACTTACTTGACGCCCGGCTAGTGAGGGGTCTACTTTCCCCAGTGTAGTAGTAACTAGCCGGGCGGCAAGTAAGTGTCGGGCAGGGGAGTGGGAAACATGGCTGAACAGATACCTATGGAGGCCGGTGCCGGACCGGTGGCTCCACCGGCGGGACCCAAGCAGCGCAGTGTGCGGGTGGTCCTGCTGGCCCTGATGATCGCGATGCTCCTCGCGATGCTCGACAACATGATCGTGGGCACCGCGATGCCCACCATCGTCGGTGACCTCGGCGGTATGGCGCACCTGTCGTGGGTGGTCACCGCGTACACGCTGGCCACCGCCGCCTCCACGCCCATCTGGGGCAAGCTCGGCGACATGTACGGCCGCAAGGGCGCGTTCCTCAGCTCCATCGTGGTCTTCCTGATCGGCTCCGCGCTCAGTGGAATGGCCCAGGACATGGGCCAGTTGATCGGGTTCCGGGCGATCCAGGGCCTCGGCGCCGGCGGTCTGATCGTCGGTGTCATGGCGATCATCGGCGAGCTGATTCCGCCGCGTGAGCGGGGCAAGTACCAGGGCATGATGGCCGGTGTCATGGGCATCGCCATGATCGGCGGCCCGCTGGTCGGCGGCTCCATCACCGACCACCTCGGCTGGCGCTGGTCGTTCTACATCAACCTGCCGCTCGGCGTGGTCGCGCTCGCGATGGTGACGGCCGTACTGCATCTGCCGAAGAAGAAGTCCAAGCCGAAGATCGACTACCTCGGTACGGTGCTGCTGACCGTCGGGATCACCGCGATCGTGCTGGTCACGACGTGGGGCGGGACGGAGTACGCCTGGGGCTCGGCCCGGATCATGGAGCTGATCGCTCTCGGCGTCGCGTCGCTCGTCGGGTTCTTCTTCGTCGAGACCAAGGCCGCCGAGCCGATCGTGCCGCTGCACATCTTCCGCAGCCGCAACTTCTCGCTGATGGCGGGGATCGCGTTCATCACCGGGTTCGTGATGTTCGGCGCGGTGCTGTTCCTGCCGCTGTACCAGCAGTCCGTGCAGGGTGCTTCGGCGACCAACTCCGGTCTGCTGCTGCTTCCGATGCTGCTGTCGATGACGGTCGTCTCGCTCTTCGCGGGCCGCGTCACGACGTCGACGGGCCGCTACAAGGCGTTCCCGATCGTGGGCAGCATCCTGGTGGCGGTCGGCATGTACCTGCTGTCGACGATGGGCACCGACACGACCCGGCTCACGTCCGGTCTGTACATGGCGATCCTGGGTGCGGGCATGGGCTGCCTGCTCCAGATCACCATGCTGGTGGCGCAGAACAGTGTGGAGCTGCGGGACATCGGCGTCGGGTCCTCGACCAGCACGCTCGCCCGTACGCTCGGCTCGTCGTTCGGTGTCGCCATCATGGGCGCGCTGTTCAACAGCCGGGTGCAGGACGAGATGACCGCGCGCGGTGGCGCCGGGGTGACCGAGAAGTCCGCTCAGCTGAACGCGGCGAGCCTGGCGAAGCTGCCGCCGGCCCTTCGGGAGGCTTACCAGCACGCCGTGTCGTCCGGTACGCATGGGGCGTTCCTGCTGGGCGCGGTGGTTGCGCTGGGGGCGCTGGGGGCGGCGCTGTTCGTGAAGGAGGTGCCGCTGCGGGGGGCTGGGCCGAAGCCGTCTGGCGATGCGCCGGAGCCGGGTGTGGCTGCGGTGCCGGACGCGGTGCCTGCGGCTCCTGGTGCCGGTGCGGCTGCGGCCACGGTGCCGGACGCGGCCCCGACCTCGGCGTCGGCTCCCGAATCCGCGGACCGCACGGACGTACACGAGAAGGTCTGACCCCTCCTCCCCGCCCAGCCCGAAGGCCCCCGGAACCTGTCCTCCGGGGGTCTTCGTTGTGGATTCCCCACCCCACCCCGCCCCTTCCCGGCTGTGACATTTTGCGGCTCCGCCGCGTGGCCTGGGCGGGCGGCCGGGTTCGTCGGCTGCCGGGGGCGTAGCCCCCGGGCAACCCCCTTCACCCCCACCCACCCCCGGAGGGTTTCGGGAAGGGGCGGGGTGGGGGCCCAAGGGCGCGAGCCCGCGACGGGCCGCAGGGGGACCACGTACCGGTCCGGCCTGGGACCACCTACCGGTCCGGACTACTGCCCCGGCAACACCGGAAAGCTCCCCGTCGCCGTCGGGGCATGCTCCGGGAGCCAGAGGACCGCGATCGCTCCGCTCGTCGTCGCGGTGCCCGTGCCCTCCGGCGCCGCGTTGCGGAACGTCAGGCGGGCGCCGAGCACCTTCGCCTGGCCCGCCGCGATCGTCAGGCCCAGGCCGTGCCCGTGGCCCGCCCGGTCGCTGCTGCCGGTGCGGAAGCGGCTGGGGCCCTCGCGCAGGAGGGCCTCCGGGAAGCCGGGGCCGTGGTCGCGGACGCGGACCACGCGGCCCTCGACCGTGACCTCCACCGGCCCCTTGCCGTGCTTCGCCGCGTTGCCGAGCAGGTTGCCCAGGATCCGCTCCAGGCGGCGCGGGTCCGTGTTCACCCAGGATTCGTGGACCACCCTGACCGTTACGTCGGGGTCGAGGAGCGCGACGCGGCGGCTGACGAATTCGCCGAGCGCGATCTCCTGGAGCTCCGCCCGCTCCGACGCGCTGTCCAGGCGCGCCACCTCCAGCACGTCCTCCACCAGCGTCCGCATCGCCTGCGCCCGGTTGCGTACGAGCTCGGTGGGGCGGCCGGGGGGCAGCAGTTCCGCCGCCGTCAGCAGGCCCGTCACCGGGGTGCGCAGTTCGTGCGCGATGTCGGCGGTGACGCGGCGCTCGGCCTCCAGGCGCTCCTGGAGCGCGTCCGTCAACGCGTCCACCGCGCGCGCCAGTTCATCGGTCTCGTCGCGTACGACGCCGCCGATCGCGTCCCGTACCCGTACGTCCGTATGGCCTTCGGCGACCTTCGTCGCCGCCGCCGCGGCCTTGCGCAGGCGGCGCGAGATCTGGCCGCCGATGAGGATGCCGAGCGCGCAGCCGCCGAAGACGACCGCGACCGAGCCGATGACGAGGGCGCGGTCGAGGTCCGATATGACGTTGGAGCTGCGGTCGGTGAACGTGCTGTGCAGCGACAGGATGTCGCCGTTGCCGACCGGCACGGCCGCCCAGATGTCCGGCACGCCGCTCTTCGGCTCGTGCACGGACGTGGCCCGCCGGCCCGCTTCCGCCTTGGCCTTCAGGTCGGGCGGCAGCTTGGGGTCGTTGAGCTTGGCGCCGAACCGGGTCTGCTTGCTCGTCTCGTAGATCCGCTGCGCGAAAAGCACCCGGTCGAGCTGGAGGTCGCGCGCGTTGTCGAGCATCGAGACCCGCGCGGCGTTGTGCACGACCAGGCTCAGCGCCATCACGGTGAGCGCGCCGACGGCGGTGATGGCGATGCTGATCTTCCAGCGGACACCGGTCCGCAAGGCGGGGCGCCTCACGCGCGCCTCCCGCCCTCGGGGCACACCATCCGCCTCACGCCTTCAGTTTGTAGCCGAAGCCACGTACGGTCTCGATCCGGTCCTGGCCGATCTTCGTGCGCAGCCGCTGCACATGCACGTCCACCACCCGGGTGTCGCCGCCCCAGCCGTAGTCCCAGACCCGCTCCAGGAGCTTGTCGCGGGAGAGCACGGTACCGGGGGCGGAGGAGAACTCCAGGAGCAGCCGCATCTCGGTCGGGGTCAGCGCGACCGTCTCGCCGCCCTTGCGGACCTCCATGCCCTCGGTGTCGACCTCCAGGTCGCCGAAGGCGAGAAGGCCCTGCTCGGTGTCCGCCTCGGCCTCGGCGGAGCCCGCACCCGGCCCGCCCGCGTGCCCGAAGCGGCGCAGCACCGCACGGATCCGGGCGACCAGGACGGCCCCGTCGAACGGCTTGGTCACGTAGTCGTCCGCGCCCGCCTCCAGGCCCAGGACCACGTCGATGGAGTCCGCGCGCGCGGACAGCATGATCACCGGGACGGTGGACTCGTCGCGGATACGGCGGCACAGGCTCACGCCGTCGAGCCCCGGCAGCATCACGTCGAGCAGCGCGATGTCCGGCTGGTCGGCGCGGAACGCCTCCAGGCCGGACAGGCCGTCGGGCATCGCGGTCACGGTGAAGCCGTCGCGCTCCAGCGCGAGCTGGGTGGCTTCACGGATGACGTCGTCGTCCTCGACGAACAGGACATGGGTCTCGGCCATCGTGCTGCTCTCAGTTCCTCGGCGTGCGCTTGCCTGCTGCGTACGGGTGCGGTCAGGGCGAGGCCGGTACGGGTGCCTCGGTGCCCTCGTCGTTGCCTACCGCCTTGCTGAAGTCGTTCTCCACCTGGTCGTGCTGGGCGAACTTGGTGCCCGCCCAGCGGTACGTGGTCACGATCTCACTGGAGGCGAACGCCGGCTTGTCGCCCTTGGCGTACATCTGCCGGGTCACCACCAGGTCGCCCCGGTCGATCTCCGCGTAGACCGGCGCGTCCTCGGAGGTGAAGACATTGTCGTACGAGGAGCCGTCCGCGCGATACACATACGAGCCGAGTCCCACCGCGTCGCCGCAGGTCATCACGTTGACCACGACGTCCTGGCCGGTCGCGCCGGTCAGATGGCCGTAGCTGACGTCGATCGGGTACTCGCTCTTCACGCAGGGCTTCAGATCGGCCTTCACGCGCTCGCTGACCTTGGGGTCGGCCTTGAGCAGCTGCACCGCGTTGACCTTCTTGAAGGGCGCCTCGGTGGTCGCGGTCGGCGACGGGGTGGCGTGGCTCACCTTGTCGGTGTGCGCCTCGCCCTCGTCGCGCGTTCCGGTACCGCCCGTGGAGCACCCGGCGGCGAGCAGCCCGAAGGCGGCGAGCCCGGCCATCGCCGTGGTACCCGCCGCCAGTACGCCCCCTCTGCCCCTGCCTAGGCCGCGCACCGCTCCCGCCCCTTTTCGTCGAGCTCGTCACGGGCGGCCCGCCGGTCGGCCTGGCGGCCCACCCGGCCCTGTCCCTCCGCGTTGCCCAGAGCGTGGAAGTCCAGCTCGCGGCTCTCCAGCTCCTGCCGGAGCCGGGCCAGCGCCCGGTGCAGCGTGCTCTTGACGGTACCCGCCGACATCCCGAGGGCTGCGGCGGTCTCCTCCGTGCTCATCTGCTCCCAGTGTCGCAGCACGACGACGCTGCGCTGCTTGGGAGCCAGGACCTTGAGGACGTCCATCAGCAGGGCGCGGTCGGCGCGCTGCTCGGAGCCGTCCTCGATGCGCGCGTCGGGCATCGTCTCGGTGGGCACCTCTTCGAGCTTGCGGGCGCGCCACCACTCGGTGCGGGTGTTGATCATGACGCGGCGCAGGTAGGCGTCGGCGAGCGCCTTGTCGGCGATGCCGTCCCAGCGGCCGTACGTACGGGCCAGCGCGGTCTGGAGCAGGTCCTGCGCGTCGACAGGGTCCGGGACGAGCCGACGGGCGCTGCGCAGCAGGGCCTCCTGCCGGGTACGCACGTACTCCTCGAACTCCAGCACCTCACCCTGCGCCATGCTCAACCGCCTCCGTCCCCGTGACTGTCCTGCTCGTCCTGCTGGTCGCTTACCTGACTGAACCTACGGACGGTCTGTCACGGGCCTGTGCGGGAGAGCCGTCGGGCGGCGCACGGAGAGCCATCGGTTGTGTAACAGCGCAGGTTTGGCCCGTGTTTTCAAGGGGTATGGGGCTTTTCCAGCCTGACGCGGGCTGTGACACAGGGGTCGCGGTGTTACGTGCGTGGCAGGCGCTGCGGTCTTATGTAACGGCAGCGCGGTTACGTCAGCGGCAGCCGGTAGACCCCGCCCGCGAGCGGCTCCACGAGGCCGTCGGCGACCAGCCCGTCAAGGGCGCGCGCCCGCTGCACCGGTTCGTGCCACACCGCGTCGAGCTCCGTCTGCGGGACGGGCTCCACGGCCTCCCGCAGCACGGCGAGCAGCTTGCCGCGCACCTGGCGGTCCGTACCGGCGTACGTCTGGCCGCGGCGCGGCGGGCCGTCGTGGGCGGGCTTGCCGGCCAGCTGCCAGGCGCAGCGCGCGGCGATCGGGCACCGCGCGCAGTCCTCGTTGCGCGCTGTGCACACCAGGGCGCCCAGCTCCATGGAGGCGGCCGCCCAGCGGGCCGCGCGGGCGTCGTCGTCGGGCAGCAGGACGCGGGCCAGGCGCCGCTCGGCGGCGGTGGTGGCGTTCGGCGGGTACTGGACGCCGGTGACGGCCCGTGCGAAGACCCGGCGGACGTTGGTGTCGAGCACCGCGTGGCGCTGCCCGAAGGCGAAGGAGGCGACGGCGGCCGCCGTGTACTCGCCGACGCCGGGCAGCGCGAGCAGCCGGGCGTGGTCGGGCGGCACCTCGCCGCCGTGCCGTTCCGTTATCGCCACGGCGGCCCCGTGCAGCCGCAGCGCGCGGCGCGGGTAGCCGAGGCGCCCCCAGGCCCGCACGGCCTCGCCCGGGGCGTCGGCGGCCAGGTCGGCGGGGCGCGGCCAGCGGGCCAGCCACTGCTCGTACACCGGCAGCACCCGGCTCACCGGCGTCTGCTGGAGCATGAACTCGCTGACCATCACCCCCCAGGCACCGGCCTCGGGGCGGCGCCAGGGCAGGTCGCGCGCGTGCTGGTCGAACCACCCGATGACGGGGGTGTGAAGGGCGGCGGGGGAGACCGTGTCGAGGTCGGTCGTCGGCATCGTCGTCATGGCACCCCCGATCCTGGCATGGAACGGGGGTGCGGTGGGTGGCCCTAGCGGCGGGCGTGGAGAGGGGCGCCGGGACCGGCGAACCAGGCGGCCGCGCCTGCCCGGCCCGTACGCATCGACTCGACCAGCGAAGTGACCGGCCGTGTACCGACCTTGGCCACCAGGAACGCCATGGCGGTACCGAGGATCAGTCCCACCGCGACGTCGTGCGGGTAGTGCACGCCGACGTACACCCGCGAGAACGCCATGAGCAGCGCCATCGGGACGGTCAGCCGCCAGATGCGCGGCCAGGCGATCGCGAGCGCGACGGCGGCGGCGCCCGCGATGGTGGCGTGGTTCGAGGGGAACGACCAGTCGCCGTTGGCCGGACAGGTGATCAGGGGCGCAGCGGCCCCCTTGACGGCCCGGCACGGCCGTTCCTCGTGGATCAACGACTTGATCACCTCGGCGCAGAGGTACGCGGCGGCAGTGGCCAGTGGGGCGAGCAGAGCCAGCGCCATCGCCGACGAACCGTCCCGGCGGGCCCGCCACCAGCCGGCGACGAACAGCACGCCGAACAGGACAAGGCCCACCTCCGTCCAGAGCTCGAAGAGGTGCTGCAGCCACGAGGGCGTGTCGTGGGCGAAGTCGGTGACGTCGCGATAGAGGTTGCTGTCCATGGTGACGGACAGTATGGAACATCCACTTCCGGAATGATGATCCGGAAAAGTTGAGAAGGGTGAGCGGCGGGTGGGGCGGGAGTTGCGCCGGAACTCTCGTAGAGTTTCGTCCGTGGGATCTCTGCGCAATCCGGTCGGGCCGCTTCCCTCCTCCATCTACTGGCGACGGAGGGCAGTCGCGCTGTCCCTGCTCGCGCTGGCGGTGATCCTGATCCTGTGGGCCGTCAGTTCCGGTGGCGGAGGCGGCGGTAAGGGCACGAGCAACGACAAGGGCGCCCACCCGGCCCCCTCGATCACGCCCGGCCCGAGCGGCTCGGGTCCCGCGATCAGTACGGCGCCGGGGGGACGGGACGAGTCGCCCGGAGGTTCCGGCAGCGGCGGCGGTTCCGGTTCGGGCGGTTCCGCTTCCTCCTCCGGCGGTACGGGTGGCTCGTCCGACGGGAGCGGCAACGGCGGTACGGACGGGGGCGGTTCGGGGTCCGGTGGGTCCGGCGGCTCCGTGGCGCACCAGGTGCCGGCCGGTTCCACGCTGCCGACCTGTGCGCCGGGTCAGCTGAAGCTGTCGGTGCGCAGCGTGAAGAACGCGTACGCGCCCGGCGAGAAGCCCAAGCTCGAACTCGCCCTCCAGAACACGGCGTCCTCGACCTGCAAGGCGGATCTCGGGCCGGCGAGTGCGGTGCTGGTGGTGACGGACTCCTCCGACGCGAAGGTGTGGGCGTCGGACGACTGCCCGATCGGGTCGGGGAGCGTGCTGTTCCAGGTGCCGGGTTCGTCGACGATCACTCACACCGTGGAGTGGGACCGGACCCGCAGCGCCGCCCACTGCGCGACGCCCCCGCCGGGCACGCCGGGCCCGGGCACGTACTTGGCCGAGGTGAAGGTGCCGGGCCTTGCGGTCGCCCGAGCCCCGTTCTCGCTCACGAAGGATTAGCTCCTCCCCGCCCCTTCCCGAAACTCTCCGAGGGTGGGTGGGGGCGGAGGAGGGTTTCCCGGGGGCTGCGCCCCCGGACCCCGTTTGTCCGCGGATCGTGCTGGGTTGCTCGCGCCCACGCGGCGGAGCCGCAAATCGATACAGCCCCGCGCCCCTAGGAGGGCCCGTAGGGCCCATCAAGGGGCGCGGGGAACTGCGCGAGCAACCCCCACCGACGGTCAGTCAAAGAACCCGGCTGCCCGCCAGGGGCTTTCGGGAAGGGGCGGGGAGGGGCATCAAAACCCCGCCCAGCTAGACGTACCGCTCCAGGATGGAAGACTCCGCCAACCGCGACAGGCCCTCGCGGACGCTGCGCGCACGCGCCTCGCCGACGCCGTCGACCGTCTGAAGGTCGTCCACGGACGCGGCCAGCAGCTTCTGAAGGCCGCCGAAATGCTCCACCAGCCGCTCGATGATCGCGCCAGGCAGACGCGGAACCTTCGCCAGGAGCCGGTACCCCCGAGGGGACACCGCCGAGTCCAGCGTCTCGGGCGACCCGCTGTACCCCAACGCCCGCGCCACTATGGGAAGTTCGAGCAGCTCCGCATGGGTGAGGTCGTTCAGCTCGGTCAAAGCCTCCGCGACCGTACGCGACCGCTTCGCCGTGGGCTCGGGCACATAGTCCCGCACCACCAGCTCCCGCTCGGGCTCGACCCCGGCGATCAGCTCGTCGAGCTGGAGGGAGAGCAGCCGACCGTCGGTGCCCAACTCCACCACGTACTCGGCGATTTCCGTGGCGATCCGCCGCACCATCTCAAGGCGCTGCGCGACCGCCGTGACGTCGCGGACCGTCACCAGGTCCTCGATCTCCAGGGCGGACAGCGTGCCCGCGACCTCGTCGAGGCGCAGCTTGTACCGCTCAAGCGTCGCCAGCGCCTGGTTCGCGCGGGACAGGATCGCCGCCGACTCCTCCAGGACCCGCCGCTCCCCGTTCACGTACAGCGCGATCAGGCGCATGGACTGGGAGACCGAGACGACCGGGAAGTTGCACTGCTTGGAGACCCGGTCCGCCGTGCGGTGGCGGGTGCCGGTCTCCTCGGTGGGGATGTCCGCGTCCGGGACCAGCTGCACCCCGGCCCGGTGGATCTTGGTGATGTCCTTGTCCAGGACCAGCGCGCCGTCGAGCTTGCACAGCTCGCGCAGCCGCGTCGCCGCGAACTCGACGTCCAGGACGAACCCGCCCGTACACATCGAGTCGACGGTCTTGTCGAGGCCGAGGACGATCAGGCCGCCCGTGTTGCCCCGGAGGATGCGCTCCAGGCCGTCGCGGAGTGCGGTGCCGGGCGCGACGGCGCTCAGCGCGGCACGCATCAGCGCTTCATTGCCGGAGCCTGTGCCGGACTTGCCGGATCCCGCTGCCCGGTCGTTGGCTGCCACTGCACTCCTCCGGTCGCAGACGTTCGACGGCAAAGTCTACCGGCGCTCTTCCTCCCCCCGTGGGGCCTCGGCGCGACGTCCGCGCGGGAGCACCCGCAGCGCGTCCCCCATGTCGGCGACTTCCGTGACCTTCATACCGGCCGGGACCTTCCCCGGGTCGGACGGCACGAGCGCGTGCGTGAAGCCCAGGCGGTGGGCCTCGGCGAGGCGGCGCTGGACGCCCGTGACCCGCCTGACCTCGCCCGCGAGCCCCACCTCGCCGATCGCCACCAGGTTCTTGGGCAGCGGGGTGTCGCTCGCCGCCGACGCCAGTGCGAGGGCGATCGCCAGGTCGGCGGCGGGCTCGGAGAGCTTCACACCGCCGACGGTGGCGCTGTAGATGTCGCGCTTGCCCAGCGCGCTGATCCGCCCGCGCTGCTCCAGGACCGCAAGCATCATCGAGACCCGGGAGGTCTCCAGGCCGGACGTGGTGCGGCGGGGCGAGGGGATCTGGGAGTCGACGGTGAGCGCCTGGACCTCGGCCACCAGCGGCCTGCGGCCCTCCAGGGTCACCGTCAGACACGTCCCCGGCACCGGCTCGTCCCGTCGGGTGAGGAAGAGGCCGGACGGGTCGGCCAGGCCTGTGATGCCCTCGTCGTGCAGCTCGAAGCAGCCCACCTCGTCCGTCGCCCCGTACCGGTTCTTCACGCCGCGTACGAGACGCAGGCGCGCGTGCCGGTCGCCCTCGAAGGAGAGGACCACGTCCACGAGGTGTTCGAGCAGACGAGGGCCCGCGATCGCGCCGTCCTTGGTGACATGGCCGACCAGGAGCGTCGCCATCCCGCGCTCCTTGGACGCGCGGATCAGCGCGCCCGCGACCTCGCGCACCTGCGCCATGCCGCCGGGCGCGCCGTCGATCTCCGGCGAGGCCACCGTCTGTACGGAGTCCAGGACGAGCAGGGACGGCTTGACCGCGTCCAGATGGCCGAGGACCGCGGAGAGGTCCGTCTCGGCCGCCAGATACAGATGGTCGTTGAGCGCGTTGATGCGGTCCGCGCGCAGCCGGACCTGGCTGGCGGACTCCTCGCCCGTCACATAGAGCGTGCGGTGCTCGTCGCCCGCCGCCTTCGCGGCCACGTCGAGCAGCAGCGTCGACTTGCCCACCCCCGGCTCGCCCGCGAGCAGCACCACCGCGCCCGGCACGAGCCCGCCGCCCAGGACGCGGTCCAGCTCGTCGACGCCCGTCGAGCGTGCGGTGGCCTGCCGGGCGTCCACCTGGCCGATCGGCAGCGCGGCCGTGGAGACCCGGCCCGCGGCGGTCGTACGCACAGCGGGCGCGCCGTACTCCTCGACCGTGCCCCACGCCTGGCATTCGGGGCAGCGGCCGAGCCACTTGGCGGTCGTCCAGCCGCACTCGGTGCAGCGGTAGGACGGCCGGTCCTTCGCGGATTTCGTACGGGTAGCCATGACGTCACGGTATCGGCGCCCACTGACAACGCGGTCGGGCCCCGGGCGGTGGCCCGGGCGGGGGCCTGAGAGGAAGGCAATGTTCCGCGCCGGGGAAGGCAATCCTCCGCGATGGAAGGTTGGATTCCTGTCCCCTTTTGAGGGATACATTCACCCGTAGGGAGTAAATGTGCTCAAGCGGCACCGAGGACACTGGATCCTGCGCCTACTTTCGCCGGGTGAAGAGCAGCGGTCTGGATCACCCCACGCACACCACCGGCGCACACCGGGCGCACCGTCGTGCGCCCCGGACGTTGGCGCAGCGCCCGCCCGCGCGCTACGAGGCGTATCTCGACGGCCTGTTCACGTACTGCCTGTCCGTGCTCTGCGACCACGACGAGGCGGTGCACGTCCTCGGTGATGTGCTCGCCGTCTCCGAGCGGCAGCAGGCGCGCTGCCCCGAGCCGGAGGCCGAGTGCCGGGCCTGGCTGTACGCGCTGGCGCGCTGGTCGTGTCTGCGCAAGCTCGCCGAGCGCAAACGCGCGCGTAAAGGCGCCCACACCGGCCGCGCCGAGCCGTGCGAGCAGAGCACGGCCGTGGGCGTCTCCGCAGAGGAGGCCGAGCGGCGCCGTCGCGAACTGGCCCTGCTCGCCTGGCCCGAGGCCGCCGGCACCACGCCCGAGCAGCGCGAGGCCCTGGAGCTCGCCGTGCGCCATCAGCTCGGCGCGCGCGAGGTCGCCTCCGTGCTCGGCATGAACTACCCGGCCGCCCGCGAGCTGCTCGCCGCCGGCGCCTGCGAGGTCGAGCGGACCCGGGCCGCGCTCGCCGTCGTCGAGACCGGCGGCTGCCCGTCGGTGGCCCGGCTCACCGGCGACCACCAGGTGCTGCTCTCGGCCGCCTTGCGCCGTGAACTCGTACGCCATGTCGACGACTGCCCGCGCTGCCGCCGGGCCGCCGAGCGGGCGGGCGCCGCCGGGCCCTGGCCGGGCTCCTCGGTGACCCCGGCCGCGCTGCCGCTCGCCGAGGCGCCGCGCGCGGCCGCGTACACGGCGATGCTCCATGTGCCCAGGACCCGCGCGGGCGCGCCCCGCTTCGACCGGGCCGGGTTCCCGATGGACCCCAAGGACCGCGCGGCCCGCAGAGACCGGCTGCGCGCGCGTGCCGTGACGACCACGGTGGTGGCGACGGTCGTGGCGGCCCCCGCGTTCGCGCTCTGGGCGGCCTACCGGGGCGCGCCCGCGACCGGCGAGACCCGCGACGGCGCCAAGATCACTGCGAGTGAGGCCGACAGCCCCGGCGGCCTGGCGGAGACCCCGTACGAGCGCTACCAGAACGCGGGCAACGCGCGCGCCGAGCCCGACCCGCGCGTCAGCACGGGCAGCCGCGCGCCCGCCGATGTCTCCGTCGAGGTGATCAGCACCGGCTCCGCCCCTGCGGGCCCGGGCGAGCTCTCCGTCTCGGCCCGCTCGGCGGGCGGTACGACGGTGCTGACGATCACCGCGACCGGCGGCTCGCCGGTGAAGTGGTCGCTGTGGACGGACGCGCCCTGGCTCACCTTCAGCCGTACGTCCGGAGTGCTGTCGCCGGGCGGAAACGTATCCGTGTACGTCGCCGTGAACCACGCGCGCGAGCCGCACGGCTACTGGTCGGCGCGGCTCGGCGTGACGCCCTCGGGCACGGTCGTGCGGATCACCGGGGAGGGCGCCTGGCCCACCCCGCCGTCCTCGCCGTCCTCCTCGGCCCCCGGGACACCGTCGACGCCGAGTCCGACGCCGACCCGGCAGCCGCCCACGCCGACGCCGACCCCGACGTCCGCCTCGCCCACCCCGAGCCCGCCGTCCCCGACCCCGTCGGCCTCGTCCGCACCGGCCTCGCCGAGCCTGTCGGACACGGCGTCGGCACCGCAGACGTCGTCACGGACGGGCCCGCCATGAGGCAGCCCGTAATGAGCCGCCGCCCGTCAGCGCGCCGGGTCCGCCGGGTGCGGGGCCACCAGCGGCAGCGAGGACGCCAGGCGCGCCTCACAGAGCCCCACAAGGACCTCGTACGCCTTCTTGCCCATCAGCTCGGTCAGCTCCGGCCGGTAGGTGACATAGACGGGCTCGCCCGCGCCGTGCGCCGAGGTCGCCGAGGTGCACCACCAGTGCAGGTCGTGGCCGCCCGGCCCCCAGCCGCGCCGGTCGTACTCGCCGATCGAGATCTGCAGCACGCGCGTGTCGTCCGGCCGGTCGATCCAGTCGTACGTACGGCGCACCGGCAGCTGCCAGCAGACGTCCGGCTTGGTCTCCAGCGGCTCCTTGCCCTCGCGCAGCGCCAGGATGTGCAGCGAGCAGCCCGCGCCGCCCTCGAAGCCCGGCCGGTTCTGGAAGATGCAGGAACCTTCCCACCTGCGGGTCTGCCGATCGCCGTCCTCGTCGACCTGCGTCCAGCCGGTCGTGGTGCCGATGTCGTGGAACTGCCACAGATCGGGCGTGAGCCGGGCCACGTTCTTCGCCACCCGCTTCTCGTCGTCCTCGTCCGAGAAGTGCGCGCCGAGCGTGCAGCAGCCGTCGTCGGCGCGGCCCGCCTGGATGCCCTGGCAGCCGCTGCCGAAGATGCAGGTCCAGCGCGAGGTCAGCCAGGTCAGGTCGCAGCGGAAGATCTGCTCGTCGTCGGCCGGGTCCGGGAACTCGACCCACGCGCGCGGGAAGTCGACCCCCTGCTCGTCCGCTCGCTGCTTGGGGGTCTTGGGAGCCTTGGCTTTGCCCGGCTTCGCCTTTTTCGTCTTTGGCACGGGACAAGCGTATGTCCGCGACGGCAGTAGCGTTCAGCCCATGAGACTCGGAGTCCTCGATGTGGGGTCGAATACGGTTCACCTGCTGGTGGTGGACGCGCACGCCGGTGCCGCGCCGCTGCCCGCGTACTCGCACAAGGCCGAGCTCAGGCTCGCCGAACTCCTCGACGAGGACGGTGCGATCGGACCGGAGGGCGTCGACCGGCTGGTGGCCACGATCGCCGGCGCGCTGATCGTTGCCGAGGACAAGGGTGTCGAGGAGATGCTGCCGTTCGCCACCTCCGCGGTGCGCGACGCCAGCAACGCCGACCAGGTGCTCGCCCGGGTCAAGAAGGAGACCGGCGTCGACCTCGGGGTCCTGTCCGGCGAGGAGGAGGCCCGCCTCACGTTCCTGGCGGCCCGCCGCTGGTACGGCTGGTCAGCAGGAAAACTGCTGCTTCTGGACATCGGCGGCGGCTCTCTTGAGGTCGCGTACGGCATCGACGAGGAGCCCGACGCGGCCGTCTCGCTGCCCCTCGGCGCAGGCCGCCTGACCGCCGCCTGGCTGCCGGGCGACCCGCCGGACGCCTCCGACGTACGGGCGCTGCGCCGCCACGTACGCGCGCAGATCGCCCGTACGGTCGGCGAGTTCACCCGCTCCGGCACGCCCGACCACGTGGTCGCGACCTCCAAGACGTTCAAGCAGCTCGCCCGGATCGCGGGCGCGGCCCGCTCGACCGAGGGCGTGTACGTCCAGCGCACCCTGAGCCGCAAGGCGCTTGAGGAGTGGGTGCCCAAGCTCGCGGGGATGACCGCCGAGCAGCGCGCCGGGCTGCCGGGCGTCTCCGAGGGCCGCTCGCGGCAGCTGCTCGCGGGCGCGCTCGTGGCGGAGGGCGCGATGGACCTGTTCGGGGTGGAGGAGCTGGAGATCTGCCCGTGGGCGCTGCGCGAGGGCGTCATCCTGCGGCATCTGGACCAGCTGCCGGTGGGGTGAGACCCGTGGACATGGGGGCGGGCGCGGCAGGTTCCGGCCAAGGCGGCGGTCCCCTCGCGGCCCCTCTTGTGGGTGCCCGTACGCTGTCTCCGTGGCAGAACCAGTAGTGCGCATCCCGGATGCGAAGGTCGCCCTGTCGACGGCTTCGGTCTATCCGGAGTCGACGGCGACGGCCTTCGAGATCGCCGCGCGCCTGGGGTACGACGGTGTCGAGGTCATGGTCTGGACCGACCCTGTCAGCCAGGACATCGACGCGCTGAGGCGGCTGTCGGACTACCACCAGGTGCCGATCCTGGCCGTTCACGCCCCCTGTCTGCTGATCACCCAGCGGGTCTGGTCGACCGACCCGTGGGTGAAGCTCCAGCGCGCGAGAGCCGCGGCCGAGAAGCTGGGCGCCTCCACCGTCGTGGTGCATCCGCCGTTCCGCTGGCAGCGCCAGTACGCGCGCGACTTCGTCACCGGCATCTGGCGGATGGCGGACGAGACGGACGTGCGATTCGCCGTCGAGAACATGTACCCGTGGCGCTACCGCGACCGCGAGATGCTGGCGTACGCCCCCGACTGGGACGTCACCAAGGACGACTACCGGCACTTCACGGTCGACCTCTCGCACGCCGCGACCGCCCGTACCGACGCCATGGCGCTCGTCGACCGGATGGGCGACCGGCTCGCCCATGTCCACCTCGCCGACGGCAAGGGCTCGGCCAAGGACGAGCACCTGGTCCCGGGCCGGGGCAACCAGCCGTGCGCCGAGCTCCTGGAGGGTCTGGCCCGTACCGGCTTCGACGGGCACGTCGTCATCGAGGTCAACACCCGCCGGGCCATGTCGGCCGCCGAACGCGAGGCCGACCTCGCCGAGGCGCTGGCCTTCACCCGGCTGCACCTCGCCTCCAAGGTGCGCCGGTGACCTCCGAGGCCCCCGCCCCGCGCCGCCGGGGCCGCCCCCCGCGCGCGCAGGCCGAGGCCGGGCCCGGCGCGCGCGAGCGGATCCTGGAGGCGGCGCGCGCGGAGTTCGCGCAGCGCGGTTACGACAAGACGTCCGTACGCGGCATCGCCAAGGCGGCCGGGGTCGACGCGGCGCTCGTCCACCACTACTTCGGCACCAAGGACGAGGTGTTCGAGGCGGCGGTCGAGATGACCCTGGAGCCGGTCCAGCTCGTGCCGCTGGTACTCGGCGCCGAGGACGACATCGACGGCGTCGGCGAGCGCCTGGCCCGCTACTTCATCGGCGTCTGGGAGAACCCCGCCACGCGCGCGCAGCTGCTGGCCGTCTTCCGCTCGGCCCTCACGCACGAGGCCGCGGCGAAGGTGCTGCGCGCGTTTGTGCTGCGGCGGGTCCTGGAGCGGGTGGCGGCGGATCTGAAGGTCCCCGACGCCCGGCTGCGAGCGGAGCTCGCCGCCTCCCAGATGGTCGGCATCGCGGTCCTGCGCTACGTCATCAAGGTCGAGCCCTTGGCGTCGGCGGACCCGGAGGAGATCGTACGGATGGTGTCACCGACGCTTCAGCGGTATCTGACGGACCCGGGCTAGCTCGACCGTTGCGGTCCGCCGCTGCGGGCCAGCGTGCCGCTACGTCCCCCCTAGCTGCGGGCAATCGTGCCGCTGGGGCGGCACCCCGTCCCCGCCGGGCTGCGCACCCCCTGTTCGGACCCCACCCCGCCCCTTCCCGAAACTCTCCGAGAGGTCGTTCGGCTGCGGACCGGTGGGGGCTGGTCGCGCAGTTCCCCGCGCCCCTTGCGGGGACGGGGAGCCGCCCCCGAAAGCCTCCGGCAGCGGGACCGCGTCCCGCGATCCGGACGCACTGTCCAGATCTTGGAGGCGGGGCGTAGGCTCGAAGGGGTCACACCACAACGAGGAGACGAGCGACAATGCCCGAGCTGAGGTCCCGCACCGTCACCCACGGCCGCAACATGGCGGGCGCCCGCGCCCTGATGCGCGCCTCGGGCGTAGCCGGCGCGGACATCGGCAAGCCGATCATCGCGGTGGCGAACAGCTTCACCGAGTTCGTCCCCGGGCACACCCACCTCGCCCCCGTCGGCCGCATCGTCTCCGACGCGATCCTGGCGGCCGGAGCCGTGCCCCGCGAGTTCAACACCATCGCGGTCGACGACGGCATCGCGATGGGCCACGGCGGCATGCTCTACAGCCTCCCCTCCCGCGACCTGATCGCGGACAGCGTGGAGTACATGGTCGAGGCGCACTGCGCGGACGCGCTGATCTGCATCTCCAACTGCGACAAGATCACCCCGGGCATGCTGATGGCCGCGATGCGCCTCAACATCCCGGCCGTCTTCGTCTCCGGCGGCCCGATGGAGGCCGGCCAGGCCACCCTCGTCGACGGCACGGTCCGCAAGCTCGACCTGATCAACGCGATCAGCGACGCGGTCAACGAGAACGTCTCCGACGAGGACATCCTCCGTATCGAGGAGAACGCCTGCCCCACCTGCGGCAGCTGTTCCGGCATGTTCACCGCCAACTCGATGAACTGCCTGACGGAGGCCATCGGCCTGAGCCTGCCCGGCAACGGCTCGGTCCTGGCCACCCACACCGCCCGCCGCGCCCTGTACGAGAACGCGGCCCGCACGGTCGTCGACATCACCAAGCGGTACTACGAGGACGACGACGCGTCCGTGCTGCCGCGCTCCATCGCCACGCGCGCGGCGTTCGAGAACGCGATGGCGCTCGACATCGCCATGGGGGGCTCCACCAACACGATCCTGCACCTGCTCGCCGCCGCGCAGGAGGCCGAGCTGGAGTACGACCTCAAGGACATCGACGCGGTGTCGCGCCGGGTCCCGTGCCTGGCCAAGGTCGCGCCCAACGTGGCGCCCTCGACCACGTACTACATGGAGGACGTGCACCGCGCGGGCGGCATCCCCGCCATCCTCGGCGAGCTCTACCGCGCGGGTCTGCTCAACGAGGACGTCCACACCGTCCACTCCCGCTCCATCAAGGAGTGGCTGGACGCGTGGGACGTGCGCGGCGGCTCCGCCACGCCCGAGGCCGTCGAGCTGTGGCACGCCGCTCCCGGCTGCGAGCGCTCGGCGACCGCGTTCTCCCAGTCCAAGCGCTGGGAGACGCTCGACACGGACGCGGCGAACGGCTGCATCCGCGACGCGGCCCACGCGTACTCGAAGGACGGCGGGCTCGCGGTCCTTCGCGGCAACCTCGCCGAGGACGGGTGCGTCGTGAAGACGGCCGGCGTCGACGAGTCCATCTGGACCTTCGAGGGTCCGGCGGTCGTCTGCGAGTCGCAGGACGAGGCGGTCGACAAGATCCTCCGCAAGGAGGTCAAGGAGGGCGACGTCGTCGTCATCCGTTACGAGGGCCCGAAGGGCGGCCCCGGCATGCAGGAGATGCTCTACCCGACGTCGTTCCTGAAGGGCCGTGGCCTCGGCAAGTCCTGCGCGCTGGTGACGGACGGGCGCTTCTCCGGCGGTACGTCGGGGCTGTCGATCGGCCACGCGTCGCCCGAGGCGGCGTCGGGCGGCACGATCGCGCTCGTCGAGGACGGCGACCGCATCCGCATCGACATCCCGAGCCGCTCGATCGAACTCCTGGTCCCGGAGGCCGAGTTGACGGCCCGTAGGCAGGCGCTGGGCGGCGTGTACGCCCCCAAGTCCCGCGAGCGGAGGGTCTCGGCGGCGCTGCGTGCGTACGCGGCGATGGCAACGAGTGCGGACAAGGGCGCGGTCCGGGACGTGTCGAAACTGGGCTGACGCCCAAGTCGGCCCCGCCCCGGCCCACGCCGGGGTGTTCCCCCACCCCACCCCTTCCCGAAACTCTCCGAGGGATCCGGTCGGGTGCGGACCGTGCTGGGTTGCTCGCGCCCACGCGGCGGAGCCGCAAATCGATACAGCCCCGCGCCCCCGAATGGGCCCTCCGGGCCCTCCTCAGGGGCGCGCACCGTCCCCCTCCACCGTCGCTGTGGGCATGCGTGCCGCTAGGGGCGGCACGGGTGGGCACAGCGGCAACCCGGCCCCGCCGGACTGTGCAACCCCCTGCCTCACCCCCGCGACAGCGCCCCCGTCGCAACCCCGAACACCGACCCGTCCGGCGCGCTCGCGTACACCACGGACCCGGCGAGAACCGGGGCGGGCAGGCTGGGCGCGAACGTGTTCGGCCCGCCAGCCATGCGCGGATCCGTCTGCCCCACCAGCACACCCCGAGCCGAATCCACCGCCAGCAACCGCCCGTCAGCCCCAGTGACGTACACCCGGCCCCCACCAGCCACCGGCCGAGAGGCACGGGCCGCACCCGTCTCCAGGCGCCACCGCTGCACACCCGCCCGCGCATCCACCGCGAGCAACGAACCGCCCGCCCCGAACACGTACACCGTGTCCCCGTCCACACCCGCCTGCGCCTGATCCAAGGGCGCGGCAAGCGCGGTACGGCGGACGGAACGGGTCGCGGTGTCCAGGCGTACGACAGCCGTCGTATAGCTGTCCGCGTCCGCCGCCAGCAGCGACAGCGCCGACCCAGACGCCCCCACCGGCCCCAACGCCCCCGCCAGCCGCTTGGTCCACAGCACCTTGCCGGTGCCCGGCGAGACGGCCGTGACCAGCGACGACGCCGCGTCCTCGGACACCGCGACGGCGTACAGCGCGGTCCCGCCAGGAGCCGAAACCCACTGCGCGGTCGCCGCGGCGGGCCGCCCGTGCCAGCGCTCCTTGCCGGTGGCGCTGTCCAGGCACCGCACCTCACCGGTGCCGGTTCCGGTGAACAGTACGGATGTGTCGTCGATGCGTACGGACGCGTGCGCGGGCACCGGACGCGTCCAGCGCACCGCACCCGTCGCCGGGTCGAGCGCGTCCAGGCGCCCCGCGCCCGGCGGGACGACCAGGACGAGCCCACCCGACACGCGCGGCTCCCCGTCGTCGGACACCCGCCCCCCGACGCCCCGCGCCTTCACCGACCACAGCACCCGCCCGTCGGCCGGATCGAGCCGGGCCGCTGTAACCCCGGGCGCGGCGCAATAGAGGGCGGTCCCGGCGAGCGAGCAGGCCGGGGTGCGGTTCCCACCGCCGCCGCCCGGCAGCCGCACGGCCCACGGCTTGAACGCCGGTGCGCGATGGGCCTCCTGGCCGACGGCAGGAGCCGCTGAACCAGAATCCCCCGAAGACCAGGCCCGTACGCCCAGAACCCCACCCGTCACCACGGTCACAAGCGCGGCGGCGGCGGCCGCCCACCGGGCCCGGTGGTGCAACGGCCGGGGCGCGGACGGAACCTGCGCAGCCCGCTGATGCGTCGGAATGTCCGACGAGTCGTCACCGCCGTCGCCGGCCGCGGGCCACGGCCGCCCCGGAGCCTCCGCGGGAACCAGCGGCACCTTCTCCACCGGATTCCGGAACCGCTGCGTCGGGATGAACGCCTCCGTTCCGTACGCCGCCGACCGCAGCTCCGCCATCAGCTCGTCCGGAGTGGGCCGGTCCGCGGGCTTCTTGGCGAGACAGCTCTGCAGCAGCGGTACGAGATCGGCGGGCACCCCGGTCAAGTCCGGCTCGTTGTGGACGACTTGGTACGCCACGATGTAGTGGCTCTCCGAGTCGAACGGCCCGTTCCCGGTCGCCGCGTGCACGAGCACCGCGCCCATCGCGAACACATCGGCCTCCGGCCCGACCTCGCGCGGCGTCTGGAACTGCTCCGGCGCCATGAACGGCGGCGTCCCGATCAGCTTCCCCGTCTCGGTCCGCAGATCACTGTCGTACGGACGGGAGATGCCGAAGTCGATGACCTTCGGCCCGTCGGCGGCGAGCAGCACATTGCTCGGCTTGAGATCGCGGTGCACGACCCCGGCCCGATGGATGTCCCGCAGGGCCTCGGCGAGCCCGGCCCCGAGCCGCCGCACCTGCGACGGATCGAGCGGCCCGTTCCGCTTGACCTCCTCGGCGAGGGTCGGCCCCGGGATGTAGAGCGTCGCCATCCAGGGCCGCGCGGCCGTCGGATCGGCATCCACGACGGACGCGGTGAACGCCCCGCTCACCCGTCGCGCGGCCGACACCTCCTGCCGGAACCGCGCCCTGAACTCCGGGTCCTTGGCGTGCTCGGCGTGCACGACCTTGACGGCGAGGCGCAGCCCTGAGGCGGACGCGGCAAGACGCACCACGCCCATGCCGCCGGAGCCGAGCGTCGACTCCAGCAGATACTGCCCGGCGTACTCCGGAGGCTCGGAGCGCCCCGGATGTTCCGCTTCCGGCCCCGGCCCCGTGCTGCGCAGCGGCGGCATCGCCCACCCCCGTGTGTTCGTCCCCGAGCGCGACGCTCGGAGCCTAGTCGATGATGCGTACGAGCCCCGAAGGGCTTGCTAGCCTGCGGGTCGCGTGCGGGGTGCGTACGCACAGTGACGCCTGTGGGCGCCGATGGGGGAGATACAGATGACTGGTGACGAGCTCGCGGGTGCGGACACCGAGGTCGCGGGTATGGCGGCGGACGCGGCCACGCGGCGCTACCCGGTGGCGCCCGACACGCACCTGAACGTCCGCAGCGGCCCGGGCACGGGATACCCCGTGGTCAGGGTCCTGCCGGCCGGGGTGAGCGTCCCGATCAACTGCCAGTGCTCCGGGACGACGGTCTCCGGCCCGTACGGCACGACGGACATCTGGGACAACATCGGCAACGGCCAGTACGTGTCGGACGCGTATGTGCGGACGGGCAGCGACGGGTATGTGACGGTGACCTGCTCGTAGCGGTCCGCCGATCCAGGGGCCGCGCGGCGCTGCTCGTGGCCGTCCGGGGCCCGGGTGGGCCGTCGGGGGATAATCGACCCCATGAGCGAGCAGACCGGCGCCGGGGGCGGCCCCGAGCCCGAGCCCATCCGTTTCTTCGGCACGACCTGGGTCGGCCACGACAACGGCTACGGGCTGCGCCGCGCCGGCGTGGCCGTCGGCTCGCTGGCCACGGCGGTCGCGGCGTGCTTCGTGCTGCGCTTCGCGTATCAGGGCCTGCAGATCGCCGACACCGGCAGCTTTGTGAACGTCCTGGTCGTGGTGATGTTCGCGCTGTGCAGCGCGATGGCGTTCCGTAAGACGTACGAGGGGTTCAGCACGCGCGCGGCCGACCCCGACGCCGAGCGCAACCTCCAGGGCCTGAAGGCGATCGGCTTCGTCGGCTCGCTCCTCGCGTACTTCTTCCGCTCCCTGAAGGAGGCCCCGGGCGAGGGCCTGCGCCGCAAGGAGTACGAGGCGGCCGTGGCGGCGTACGAGCGACGCCGGGCGGGGAACCCGACGGGCCGCAAGAAGAAGCCGAAGCGGAAGTAGTGACGGGGGGAACCCCCCGACCCCCCGAGCCACACTGGGTTCATGGCCTCTGAACCTGAACCCACCACCCGGGCACGGTCGTTCGACAGTGCCGCCGCCCAGTACGCCGCCAACCGCCCCTCCTATCCGCCCGCCCTCCTGGACGCGATCGAGGAGAGCGCGACGCGAGACCTCAAGGGGGCCCGGGTCGCGGACGTCGGCGCGGGCACCGGAATCGCCACCGCCCTCCTGCACGAACGCGGCGCGCGCGTGGTCGCGGTCGAGCCGGGCGCGGCGATGGCGGCCGAGCTCCGCCGCACCCTCCCCGACGTCCCCCTGGTGCGAGGCGACGGCAACCATCTCCCGCTGGCCACCGCGTCCGCCGACTTCCTCACGTACGCCCAGGCCTGGCACTGGACCGACACGGCGAAGTCCGTACCGGAGGCCCGCCGGGTGCTGCGCCCCGGCGGCACGCTCGCGGTGTGGTGGAACACCACCGACCACACCGTGGGGTGGCTCGCCGACCAGGACGCGCGCGTACGCGCGTACCTCGGCGCGAACGGCGGGGGAGGCGCACACGGCGCCCGGGGCGACGGCAAGATCCAGCCGGACCCGCCGGTCTTCGACTTCGTACAGCGCCGCATCCCCTGGACGCGCCACGTCCCGCTCACGACCCATCTGGCGAACCTCGGCAGCCACTCCGCGTTCCTGGTGCTCGGCGCGGAACGCGCGCAGGAGTTCCTGACCGAGGAGCACCGCGTGCTGTCCGCGCTGTTCCCGGACGGAACGGTCGAGGAGAGCTACGTGGTAGACCTCTGGACCGCCACACGCTGAGCCGCCCCGCATGTCCGATTTCCTTGACGCCCGCCCGCGCCAGGCGCATTATTCAACACATGGTGAATTATGAGCCCGAAGGTGCCCGCGTCGCAGCGGCACCGGCGGGCGGGCCCGGGGAAACGTCCCCCGGGTCGCCCGCCGAGCCACCCCTTGGACCCGCCGCCGTCACCGCCCGCGCCCTCACCGTCGTACGCGGTGGCCGGCCCGTCCTGCGCGATCTGCACTTCGCCGTCCCGCGCGGCCGCATCACCGGCCTGCTCGGCCCGTCCGGCTGCGGCAAGTCGACCCTGATGCGGGCCGTCGTCGGCACCCAGGCCAAGGTCACGGGCACCCTCACGGTCCTCGGCCACCCCGCCGGCGCCCCCGCCTTGCGCCCGCTCGTCGGCTACGTCACGCAAGCGCCGTCCGTATACGACGACTTGACGGTACGTCAGAACCTGGACTACTTCGCGGCCGTCCTCCAGCCCGGCCGAGCCCACCGGGCCGACCGCGCGGCGGCCGTGGAACGCGCCATCACGGACGTCGCCCTCACCTCGCACGCCGACGTCCTCGCGGGCCGCCTCTCCGGCGGCCAGCGCAGCCGCGTCTCGCTCGCGGTCGCCCTGCTCGGCGCCCCGGAACTCCTCGTCCTGGACGAACCGACGGTCGGCCTCGACCCGGTCCTGCGCCGCGACCTGTGGAACCTGTTCCACGCCATCGCCGCCGAACGCGGCACCACGCTCCTGGTCTCCTCCCACGTCATGGACGAGGCGGAGCGCTGCCACAACCTCCTCCTCATGCGAGAAGGCCGCATCCTGGCCGAGGACACCCCGTCATCCCTGCGCACCCGCACGGGCGCGGCGACGGTAGAGGACGCGTTCCTGACCCTGGTGGACGAGGCGGACCTGGGCGGGGCGGAGGTCGGCGGGGCGGGCCTCGACGGCGCGGATGTTGGCGGGGCGGGCGTCGACGGCGCGGACGTCGGCGGGGCGGGCCTCGACGAGGCGGACCGCGACAACCCAGGCCGCGACAACGCGGAGCCCGACGGCGCGGAGCCCTCGCGCACCAGCGCGGCGGACCTCGGCGACAGCCCGGCACCCCCTGCGGCTCCCGCTCACCGGAAGGCAGCCCGATGAACACCTCCCGCACCCTCGCGACGGCCGCCCGCGTGCTGCGTCAGCTGCGCCACGACCCGCGCACGATCGCGCTGATGCTCCTGGTCCCGGCCCTGATGATCACGCTGCTCCGGTACGTGTTCGACGCCTCGCCCCGCACCTTCGACAGCACCGGCGCGTCGCTGCTCGGCATCTTCCCGCTGATCACGATGTTCCTGGTGACCTCGATCGCCACCCTGCGCGAACGCACCTCCGGCACCCTCGAACGCCTGCTGGCGATGCCGCTCGGCAAGGGCGACCTGATCGCGGGCTACGCCCTCGCGTTCGGCCTCCTCGCCGTGGTCCAGTCCGCCCTGGCCACCAGCCTCTCGGTCTGGTTCCTGGGCCTGGACGTCCTGGGCTCCCCGTGGCTGCTGCTCCTGGTCGCCCTGCTGGACGCGCTCCTGGGCACGGCGCTCGGCCTCTTCGTCTCGGCCTTCGCGGCGTCCGAATTCCAGGCGGTCCAGTTCATGCCCGCCGTGATCTTCCCCCAGCTACTCCTCTGCGGCCTGCTGACGTCCCGCGACACCATGCAACCCGCCCTGCGCGCCATCTCCAACGTCCTCCCCATGTCGTACGCGGTAGACGCAATGACCCAGGTCCAAACCCACCCGACCCCAACGACGACCTTCACCCAGGACGTACTGATCGTCGGCGCCTGCGCACTACTGGTCCTGGTACTGGGCGCAGCAACGCTGCGACGCCGCACCTCATAGGGGCGCGGGGAACGGCGCGAGCAACCCAGCACGGTCCGCAGATGACAGAGGCGTTAGGGGCGCGGGGAACTGCGCGACAAGCCCCCACCGGCCCGCAGGATGGACACCCCGCCCCCGCCACCGCACGCGGTGCGAGGATGACAAGGAGAGACCCCGCACCGCCGCGGGACCCCGCACCACCCGGAGGGCAACCGCATGACCCACACCGTCGCAGTGCTCGGCACCGGCAAGATCGGCGAAGCCCTCCTCAGCGGAATGATCCGCGCCGGCTGGAACCCGACCAGCCTCCTGGTCACGGCCCGCCGCCCAGAACGCGCCGAAGAACTCCGCACCCGCTACGGCGTCGAGTCCGTCAGCAACGCCGACGCGGCCAAGCGCGCCGACACCCTCATCCTCGCGGTGAAGCCCCAGGACATGGGCCGCCTCCTCGACGAGCTCACCCCGCACGTCACCGCCGACCGCCTGGTCATCAGCGCGGCCGCGGGCATCCCGACCGCGTTCATCGAGGAGCGCCTCGCGCCGAACACCCCGGTCGTACGCGTCATGCCGAACACGCCCGTCCTCGTCGACGAGGGCATGTCCGTCATCAGCGCCGGCAGCCACGCGACCCCGACCCACCTCGCCCACGCCGAGGAGATCTTCGGCGGCGTCGGCAAGACCCTGCGCGTCCCCGAGTCCCAGCAGGACGCGGCCACCGCGCTCTCCGGCTCGGGCCCCGCGTACTTCTACTACCTGGTCGAGGCGATGACCGACGCGGGAATCCTGCTCGGCCTCCCGCGCGCCCAGGCCCACGACCTGATCGTGCAGGCCGCCATCGGCGCCGCCGTGATGCTCCGCGACAGCGGCGAACACCCGGTCAAGCTCCGCGAGGCCGTCACCTCACCCGCGGGCACCACGATCAGCGCGATCCGCGAGCTGGAGAACCACGGCGTACGCGCGGCCCTCATCGCCGCCCTGGAAGCCGCCCGCGACCGCAGCCGTGAACTGGCCTCCGGCAACGGCTGACGTCCCTACTCCTCCCGTCGCCGCCACCGAACGGCGGCGACGGTCGCACCCCCGCCCACAAGAAGCACGGAAACCCCGAGCACGACCGCCGTAGTGCTGACGGGTTCCTCTTCGTCGTACGAGTACGGGGCGGCCGAAGCGCCCCGGACACCGGCACCCCCGGCGACGGGCGCCCGTACGGAGTGCAGCTGCTCCGACAGCCGACACGAGTCACGGAGAAGCCTTTCCAGCCGATCCGCCTCGGCCAGCGAGGCCTCGTCCCCGCACTCCCGCAGCCGCTCGATCTCGTGCCGCGTCTCCTGATTGACGGTGTCGACCATGCGGGCGCGCAGTTGGGCGACACGCTCGTCCCCGTCGGCGGCGTACGAGGTCACCGGCCCGACGACCCCCACGGCGCTCAGGGCCGCGGTGCACACGGCGACTCCGGCAACCCGGACAAGACTCCTCATGCGCCCCAAAGTAGGCGCGCCCCCACCCGCCCCAGATCGGTCGTCCAGCCCCGCTTGCCTCGGCCGAAAGAACCAGCCGACAGGCCCCCTGACCGGGGTTGACACGCCCTCGGCCCGTACGTAGTGTTCTCCGAGTTGTCCGACGTGAGCGCCGACTCCGGTCGGTCCCCGGACAGCCATTCCGCACCAACCACTTGATCCGAACGACGATCACCGTCGTCTCGTTTTTCGTGCGCTTTTGCGAAATGAGGATTCCGCGTTCGAGAGGACGCAGCCCCGATTGGCATCGGGGGCCAGGATTCCGCTAAAGTCTCACTCGTCGGAACGGCCCAACAGCCGGGAAGACAAGCCGACTTGGCTCCGGGAGACCGGAAATCAGGCCCGAAGGGATCTGATAGAGTCGGAACCGCCGGAAAGGGAAAACGCGAGAGCGAAGAACCTGGAAAGCGCCGAGGAAATCGGAACGGAAACGGTCTGATAGAGTCGGAAACGAAGGAAGCGCCCGGAGGGCCCGGAAACGGGAACAAAGGAAGCGTCCGTACCTTGAGAACTCAACAGCGTGCCAAAAGTCAACGCCAGATTGACAACCCCGGCCTGCCAGTGATGGTGGGTTGGAGGTTCCTTTGAAAAGTCCATCCGCTTGCGGGTGGCAACAACACAGCGAGGACGCTGAGGACAACTGGTCATATTCCGACCGGGTTGTTCCGCTCTTTCGTGGTGTGCACCGGATTACCGGTAAACATTCATGGAGAGTTTGATCCTGGCTCAGGACGAACGCTGGCGGCGTGCTTAACACATGCAAGTCGAACGATGAAGCCCTTCGGGGTGGATTAGTGGCGAACGGGTGAGTAACACGTGGGCAATCTGCCCTTCACTCTGGGACAAGCCCTGGAAACGGGGTCTAATACCGGATACGACCTGGAAGCGCATGCTTCTGGGTGGAAAGCTCCGGCGGTGAAGGATGAGCCCGCGGCCTATCAGCTTGTTGGTGGGGTAATGGCCTACCAAGGCGACGACGGGTAGCCGGCCTGAGAGGGCGACCGGCCACACTGGGACTGAGACACGGCCCAGACTCCTACGGGAGGCAGCAGTGGGGAATATTGCACAATGGGCGAAAGCCTGATGCAGCGACGCCGCGTGAGGGATGACGGCCTTCGGGTTGTAAACCTCTTTCAGCAGGGAAGAAGCGCAAGTGACGGTACCTGCAGAAGAAGCGCCGGCTAACTACGTGCCAGCAGCCGCGGTAATACGTAGGGCGCAAGCGTTGTCCGGAATTATTGGGCGTAAAGAGCTCGTAGGCGGCTTGTCACGTCGGATGTGAAAGCCCGGGGCTTAACCCCGGGTCTGCATTCGATACGGGCTAGCTAGAGTGTGGTAGGGGAGATCGGAATTCCTGGTGTAGCGGTGAAATGCGCAGATATCAGGAGGAACACCGGTGGCGAAGGCGGATCTCTGGGCCATTACTGACGCTGAGGAGCGAAAGCGTGGGGAGCGAACAGGATTAGATACCCTGGTAGTCCACGCCGTAAACGTTGGGAACTAGGTGTTGGCGACATTCCACGTCGTCGGTGCCGCAGCTAACGCATTAAGTTCCCCGCCTGGGGAGTACGGCCGCAAGGCTAAAACTCAAAGGAATTGACGGGGGCCCGCACAAGCAGCGGAGCATGTGGCTTAATTCGACGCAACGCGAAGAACCTTACCAAGGCTTGACATATACCGGAAAGCATTAGAGATAGTGCCCCCCTTGTGGTCGGTATACAGGTGGTGCATGGCTGTCGTCAGCTCGTGTCGTGAGATGTTGGGTTAAGTCCCGCAACGAGCGCAACCCTTGTTCTGTGTTGCCAGCATGCCCTTCGGGGTGATGGGGACTCACAGGAGACTGCCGGGGTCAACTCGGAGGAAGGTGGGGACGACGTCAAGTCATCATGCCCCTTATGTCTTGGGCTGCACACGTGCTACAATGGCCGGTACAATGAGCTGCGATGCCGTGAGGCGGAGCGAATCTCAAAAAGCCGGTCTCAGTTCGGATTGGGGTCTGCAACTCGACCCCATGAAGTCGGAGTTGCTAGTAATCGCAGATCAGCATTGCTGCGGTGAATACGTTCCCGGGCCTTGTACACACCGCCCGTCACGTCACGAAAGTCGGTAACACCCGAAGCCGGTGGCCCAACCCCTTGTGGGAGGGAGCTGTCGAAGGTGGGACTGGCGATTGGGACGAAGTCGTAACAAGGTAGCCGTACCGGAAGGTGCGGCTGGATCACCTCCTTTCTAAGGAGCACAGTACCGATTGCAGGCAAATGTTCTGCACGGTCAGCTCATGGGTGGAACGTTGACTATTCGGCATCATCACCTGGTTGTTCCCAGTACTGCTTCGGCGTGGAACAGAACAGACCAGGGGTTGAGGCCGGGCACGCTGTTGGGTGTCTGAAGGTGCGGCCGGTAAGGCCAAAGTCTTCAGTTGCCGGCCCCAGTGCACTCACTACTTGTTGGTGGGGTGATGGGTGGCTGGTCGTTGTTTGAGAACTGCACAGTGGACGCGAGCATCTGTGGCCAAGTTTTTAAGGGCGCACGGTGGATGCCTTGGCACCAGGAACCGATGAAGGACGTGGGAGGCCACGATAGTCCCCGGGGAGCCGTCAACCAGGCTTTGATCCGGGGGTTTCCGAATGGGGAAACCCGGCAGTCGTCATGGGCTGTCACCCATGCCTGAACACATAGGGCATGTGGAGGGAACGAGGGGAAGTGAAACATCTCAGTACCCTCAGGAAGAGAAAACAACCGTGATTCCGGGAGTAGTGGCGAGCGAAACCGGATGAGGCCAAACCTACGACGTGTGAGACCCGGCAGGGGTTGCGTCGTGGGGGTTGTGGGATCTCTCTTTCACAGTCTGCCGGCTGTGAGACGAGTCAGAAACCGTTGATGTAGGCGAAGGACATGCGAAAGGTCCGGCGTAGAGGGTAAGACCCCCGTAGCTGAAACATTGACGGCTCGTTTGAGAGACACCCAAGTAGCACGGGGCCCGAGAAATCCCGTGTGAATCTGGCGGGACCACCCGCTAAGCCTAAATATTCCCTGGTGACCGATAGCGGATAGTACCGTGAGGGAATGGTGAAAAGTACCGCGGGAGCGGAGTGAAATAGTACCTGAAACCGTGTGCCTACAAGCCGTGGGAGCGTCGCATACGTGCTTGCACGTATGTCGTGACTGCGTGCCTTTTGAAGAATGAGCCTGCGAGTTAGCGGTGTGTAGCGAGGTTAACCCGTGTGGGGAAGCCGTAGCGAAAGCGAGTCCGAACAGGGCGATTGAGTTGCACGCTCTAGACCCGAAGCGGAGTGATCTAGCCATGGGCAGGTTGAAGCGGAGGTAAGACTTCGTGGAGGACCGAACCCACCAGGGTTGAAAACCTGGGGGATGACCTGTGGTTAGGGGTGAAAGGCCAATCAAACTCCGTGATAGCTGGTTCTCCCCGAAATGCATTTAGGTGCAGCGTCGTGTGTTTCTTGCCGGAGGTAGAGCACTGGATAGGCGATGGGCCCTACCGGGTTACTGACCTTAGCCAAACTCCGAATGCCGGTAAGTGAGAGCGCGGCAGTGAGACTGTGGGGGATAAGCTCCATGGTCGAGAGGGAAACAGCCCAGAGCATCGACTAAGGCCCCTAAGCGTACGCTAAGTGGGAAAGGATGTGGAGTCGCAGAGACAACCAGGAGGTTGGCTTAGAAGCAGCCACCCTTGAAAGAGTGCGTAATAGCTCACTGGTCAAGTGATTCCGCGCCGACAATGTAGCGGGGCTCAAGCGTACCGCCGAAGTCGTGTCATTGCAGCATGAGGGCCAACGCCCGCTGTGATGGGTAGGGGAGCGTCGTGTGCCGGGTGAAGCAGCAGCGGAAGCTAGTTGTGGACGGTTCACGAGTGAGAATGCAGGCATGAGTAGCGATACACACGTGAGAAACGTGTGCGCCGATTGACTAAGGGTTCCTGGGTCAAGCTGATCTGCCCAGGGTAAGTCGGGACCTAAGGCGAGGCCGACAGGCGTAGTCGATGGACAACCGGTTGATATTCCGGTACCCGCTTTGAAACGCCCAATATCGAATCAGGCGATGCTAAGTCCGTGAAGCCGTTCCGGACCCTTCGGGGAAAGGAAAGTGGTGGAGCCGACGAACCAGACTTGTAGTAGGTAAGCGATGGGGTGACGCAGGAAGGTAGTCCAGCCCGGGCGGTGGTAGTCCCGGGGTAAGGGTGTAGGGCGCTGTCTAGGCAAATCCGGACAGCATGAAGCCTGAGACCTGATGCCGAGCCGATTGTGGTGAAGTGGATGATCCTATGCTGTCGAGAAAAGCCTCTAGCGAGTTTCATGGCGGCCCGTACCCTAAACCGACTCAGGTGGTCAGGTAGAGAATACCGAGGCGTTCGGGTGAACTATGGTTAAGGAACTCGGCAAAATGCCCCCGTAACTTCGGGAGAAGGGGGGCCATCACCGGTGATGAGTCTTGCACTCTGAGCTGGGGGTGGCCGCAGAGACCAGCGAGAAGCGACTGTTTACTAAAAACACAGGTCCGTGCGAAGCCGTAAGGCGATGTATACGGACTGACGCCTGCCCGGTGCTGGAACGTTAAGGGGACCGGTTAGTCACATTTCGGTGTGGCGAAGCTGAGAACTTAAGCGCCAGTAAACGGCGGTGGTAACTATAACCATCCTAAGGTAGCGAAATTCCTTGTCGGGTAAGTTCCGACCTGCACGAATGGCGTAACGACTTCTCGACTGTCTCAACCATAGGCCCGGTGAAATTGCACTACGAGTAAAGATGCTCGTTTCGCGCAGCAGGACGGAAAGACCCCGGGACCTTTACTACAGTTTGATATTGGTGTTCGGTTCGGCTTGTGTAGGATAGGTGGGAGACTGTGAAGCAGCCACGCCAGTGGTTGTGGAGTCGTCGTTGAAATACCACTCTGGTCGTGCTGGATGTCTAACCTGGGTCCGTGATCCGGATCAGGGACAGTGTCTGATGGGTAGTTTAACTGGGGCGGTTGCCTCCTAAAGAGTAACGGAGGCGCCCAAAGGTTCCCTCAGCCTGGTTGGCAATCAGGTGTTGAGTGTAAGTGCACAAGGGAGCTTGACTGTGAGACCGACGGGTCGAGCAGGGACGAAAGTCGGGACTAGTGATCCGGCGGTGGCTTGTGGAAGCGCCGTCGCTCAACGGATAAAAGGTACCCCGGGGATAACAGGCTGATCTTCCCCAAGAGTCCATATCGACGGGATGGTTTGGCACCTCGATGTCGGCTCGTCGCATCCTGGGGCTGGAGTCGGTCCCAAGGGTTGGGCTGTTCGCCCATTAAAGCGGTACGCGAGCTGGGTTTAGAACGTCGTGAGACAGTTCGGTCCCTATCCGCTGTGCGCGTAGGAATATTGAGAAGGGCTGTCCCTAGTACGAGAGGACCGGGACGGACGAACCTCTGGTGTGCCAGTTGTCCTGCCAAGGGCATGGCTGGTTGGCTACGTTCGGGAGGGATAACCGCTGAAAGCATCTAAGCGGGAAGCCTGCTTCGAGATGAGTATTCCCACCTCCTTGAGAGGGTAAGGCTCCCAGTAGACGACTGGGTTGATAGGCCAGATGTGGAAGCCTCGTAAGGGGTGGAGCTGACTGGTACTAATAGGCCGAGGGCTTGTCCTCAGTTGCTCGCGTCCACTGTGTTTGTTCTGAAATAACGAACAGCTGTGTCAGTGCCAGCGTTCAAATTTCATAGTGTTTCGGTGGTCATAGCGTTAGGGAAACGCCCGGTTACATTCCGAACCCGGAAGCTAAGCCTTTCAGCGCCGATGGTACTGCAGGGGGGACCCTGTGGGAGAGTAGGACGCCGCCGAACAAATTTTGAGAAAAGCCCCGTACCGGGATCCGGTACGGGGCTTTTCTGCGTTTACCGGCGTTTAAGGTCGAACCATGCGCTACGACCTCATCATTTTCGACAACGACGGCGTGCTCGTCGACAGCGAGCCCATCTCGAACACGATCCTCGCCGGGTACCTCACCGAGCTCGGCATCCCCACCTCGTACGAGGACTCGATCCGCGACTACATGGGCTCCGCGATGCACCGCGTCCACGAGCTGGTCGAGGAGCGGACCGGGCGGACGCTGCCGGTCGGGTTCGACGACACGTTCCACGCGCGCGTCTTCGCCGCGTTCGAGCGCGAGCTCCAGCCGGTGGCAGGGGTCGCCGACGTCCTCGGGAAGCTGGTCGCGGACGGGGTGCCGTACTGCGTGGCCTCGTCCGGGAGCCATGAGCGGATCGCGGTGGGGCACCGCACGACCGGGCTCGACGAGTGGTTCGAGGACGAGTGGGTGTTCTCCTCGCAGGACGTCGGGCGAGGCAAGCCTGCGCCGGACCTGTTCCTGCACGCGGCCGCCAGTATGGGCGTCGAGCCCGCGCGCTGTGCCGTCGTCGAGGACAGCCCGCTGGGCGTGCAGGCCGCGCTGGCCGCCGGGATGGACGTGTACGGCTTCACCGCCATGACGCCCGCCGAGAAGCTCCAGGGCGCCCGGGGCTTCTTCTCCGACATGGCACAGCTGCGCGAATTGCTCGGGTGATCCATCTACCCAGGGGTAGGTCGCGGGCCTAAGCTCTGCGGCCATGACATCTGGGGGCATGACATCGGGGAGCACGGCGGACGCGCGCCTGCGGCACGGCCGGGCGTCCCTCGCGGGCAGCTTCTTCGCGCAGGGCACCGCGTTCGCTCTCCTGGTGACCCGGATCCCGGCGATCCAGGACCAGTACGGGATATCCGACGGGCTGCTGCCCGCGTTCCTCGCCGCCGTACCGGTCCTGGCCGGCGTCGGCAGCGTCACCACCGAGCAGCTGGTGAAGCGCGTCCCGCCCAGCGTCGTGCTGCGGTGGGTGCAGCCGGTGGTGATGCTGGCGCTGCTAGGAGTCGCGGCCGGGGACCGGATGTGGGAAGTGGGGCTCTCGCTCGGTGTGTTCGGGCTGGCCGTCGGCGGGCTCGACGCGTCCATGAACATGCTGGGGATCAGCCTCCAGCGCGCGTACGGGCGCAGCATCATCCTCGGCTTCCACGCCACCTGGAGCCTCGGCGGGATCTGCGGCGCGTCGCTGGCGTGGGTGGGCGCGCACTGGGATCTGTCGCTGCTCGTGTCCTATCTGCCGGTCGTGATCGTGCTGCTGCCGCTGTGTCTGGTGGGGAGCCGGTGGTACGTGGACGGGGAGGCGGCGGAGGCCGACCCCGCCACCCCGGACAGCGCCCAGCCCCTCGTCTTCCGGCTGCTGCTGCCGCTCTGCCTGGTGATGGCCTTCGCGTACATCGGGGATTCGACCGTCTCCAACTGGAGCGCGAAGTACCTCCAGGACGTGCTCGGCAGCTCCGAGCAGCTGTCGACCGTCCCGTACAACGTCTATATGGTCACCACGCTGCTCGGGCGGGCCGCCGGGGACTATGGCGTGCGGCGGTTCGGGGCGGTCGCCGTGGTGCGGCTCGGGACCGTCGTGGCGGGGGCCGGGTTCGCGGTGGTCGCGGCGGCGCCGGGGCCGTGGGTGGGGATGCTCGGGTTCACGCTGCTGGGGTTCGGGCTGTGCGTGATCGTGCCGCAGACGTTCGCGGCGGCCGGGCGGCTCTTCCCGCACGCCTCCGACGCGGCGGTCGCGCGGCTGAACATCTTCAACTACGTGGGCTTCCTCGTCGGCTCGCCGCTGGTCGGCGGGCTCGGGGACGCGTGGAGCTATCGGGGCGCGATGCTGGTGCCGATGGTGCTGGTTCTGCTCACCCTCGTGTACGCCAGGTCGTTCGGCGCGGAGGGCGCCCGATACGGTGGCGGGCATGAGCGGCCGCGCACTGTTGATGTGGGATGACGCCGTCACGGCGTACGACTTCGGACCGAGCCATCCGATGGATCCGGTACGGCTCTCGCTGACCATGGGGTTGGTGCGGGCGTACGGGCTGGACAAGGTGGTCGACGTGGTGGCCGCGCCGCCCGCCGGGGACTCGACGCTGCGGCTGGTCCACCGGGAGGACTATGTGGCGGCCGTACGGGCCGCCTCGAAGGACCCGTCGGCCGCCGACCAGTCGTACGGGCTCGGGACGATGGACGACCCCGCGTTCGCCGGGATGCACGAGGCGTCCGCGCTGATCGCGGGGCAGTCGGTGGGGGCGGCCGAGGCGGTGTGGCGTGGGGATGCCGCGCACGCGGTGAACTTCGCGGGCGGGCTGCATCACGCGATGCCGGGTGGGGCGGCGGGGTTCTGCGTATACAACGACGCGGCGCTCGCCATCGCGCGGCTGCTCGAACTGGGCGCTGAGCGGGTCGCGTACGTGGACGTGGACGTGCATCACGGGGACGGGGTGCAGGCGGCGTTCTGGGACGACCCCCGGGTGCTGACGATCTCGCTGCACGAGCATCCCCGGCTGCTGTTCCCGGGGACCGGGTTCCCGTCGGAGACCGGCGTGGACGGTACGGCCGTCAATGTGGCGCTGCCGGCCGGGACCGGGGACGAGGGGTGGCTGCGGGCGTTCCACTCCGTGGTGCCGGAGCTGCTGGCCGAGTTCCGTCCCCAGGTGCTGGTGACGCAGCACGGCGCGGACACCCACTTCGAGGACCCGCTGGCGCATCTGGCCGTCTCGCTGGATGCCCAGCGGGCGGTGCAGGAGGCGTGCCATGCGCTCGCCCATGAGCACGTTCCGGGCGGGAAGTGGGTGGCCCTGGGGGGCGGGGGATACGCCGTGGTGGATGTGGTGCCGCGGTCGTGGACGCATCTGGTGGGGGTGGCCGCGCATGCGCCCGTCCCGCCGGAGTCGGTGATCCCCGCGTCGTGGCGGGACGAAGTGTTCGCGCGTACGCGGCAGTTGGGGCCGGGGCGGATGACTGACGGGCGGGCGGTGCTGTGGCGCGACTGGGAGTCGGGGTACGACCCTGCGGATGCGCTGGACCAGGCGGTGGTGGCTACTCGGCGGGCGGTGTATCCGCTGCGGGGGTTGTTGGCGTAGGGGGGATTCCCCACCCCGCCCCTTCCCGAAAGCCCTCTGGCGGGCGGCCGGATGCTTTCGTCTGCGGACCGTGCTGGGTTGCTCGCGCAGTTCCCCGCGCCCCTTGGAGGCCCCTTCGGGCCCCTAGTCCCACCCGTTACGCCAACTGTGCGGTCTCCGGCCTGATTCGGCCCCCGGAGCTCCCCACTGCGAGAGCATCGACCCCGTGCTGAGTACCGGGGCGCTTCGGGCGCATCTGTTGGCCGCCCGGCTGGCCGGGCCCGTGGCGACCTCGCGGGAGGAGAGCCTGCGGAGTTATCGGCTGTTCGCGGCCCGGGATCCGCGTGTCACCCTGGGGCTCGACCCCGAATGGGGCTGGGGCGAGGGCGACTTGCTGCGGCTCATGGCGGACAAGTGCGGGGTGAGCCCGGACCCGGCGCATGTGTCGGGGCCCGACGTCATCGACCCCGAGCGCACCCTCGCGGGCCTCGACGCCCTCGCCGGACGCATCCGCGAGGTGGCCGCGCGGCGCGGAGCCGTACTCTTCGGAACCGGGCATCCGCACCGTCTGCTCGCCTTCTACGCCGCTCTCGCGGACGCTTTGTCGGCGGCCGGATGTGATGTCCTCACCCCCGCGCAGGGGCGATGTGTCGACATAACGACCCGGTTCGGGGTACGCACGTACAACCTTGACTACGTACGGGGAGTCGCGCTGGTGCGCGAACCCGGCGCACGGGGCGCCGGGAGTGCGACCGGCGCACACACCCACTCACCGCTGCCGGTTCGGGTCGCTCTGGGGGCCGCGGCGGGGCTCCGGAGACGGCTGCCGGACCTTGTCGTGGGAGATCACGGATGGGTCTGCGGGGCAGGTCAGCTGGGTATTGAGGCGGTCGGCCTGGCCGATACGGACGATCCCGCGCTGTTCGTCGGAGAGGCCGAGGGGCGGGTGTCCGTAGCCGTTCCGCTTGATGACGCTGTGCGGTCTGATTACTACCGGCCGCTTACTCGCTATGTACTCAATCGAGCGTGTCTGTCACAGTAGGCGGCCGTTGGCAGCTCCTCTTCCCCACTCGCACCACCCGCCCCTAGTCTGGGGAGTGAGCGCACAGCGACGAAGAGTCACCGGAGGGGAAGCCGGTGCGCGTCGGGTGCGGAAGGTACAGGTGGGTCATGGCTGCTGATCAGAGGCCTCTGAACGAGGTCGTGTTCCTGACCGTGGCGGAAGTCGCCTCGGTGATGCGAGTGTCGAAGATGACCGTGTACCGCTTGGTGCACAGCGGTCATCTCCCGGCGATCCGGGTGGGCAGGTCCTTCAGGGTCCCCGAGCAGGCGGTTCAGGAGTACCTCCGAGAGTCCTTTGTGGGGGTGGAGACAGCCTGACGGCGTCCTCGGTTACGACCTCTCCGCTCTGGCGGGTAGGCTAGCCCCTCGTAGGTCGTGTGGGCCCAGACGCCCCGCACCGAGTGAAGAGAAGTGAGCGAGGGTAGTCGTGGGCTCTGTTATCAAGAAGCGGCGCAAGCGGATGGCTAAGAAGAAGCACCGCAAGCTGCTCAAGCGCACCCGCGTTCAGCGTCGCAACAAGAAGTAAGCGACAGCTGTACGTGGTCCCGCAGCCCTTCCGCCGTTCCGGTGGGAGGGCTGCGGTGCGTTTCGGCGCGCATATCCCGGACGCTCTTCCCGCCCTGACTTTTCCCGGGATCCCTTTCGCCGCCTGCGCTTTGTGGGCCCCCACTTTCTCGGCCACGCGAAGCCACGCGGTCATCAACGGGCAACACGCAGCCGCTACGGTGGCGCCCAGGTGCACCTGAATGCCAGAGGAAGGCGCTGATCTTGGGGAAGGTCGTGCTCGTCACCGGAGTGGCCCGGCAGCTCGGGGGCCGTCTCGTGCGGCGGATCCAGCGTGATCCGGAGGTGGACCGGGTGATCGGCGTGGACGCCGTCCCGCCCGGCCACCATCTGGGCGGAGCCGATTTCGTACGGGCGGACATACGGCAGCCCGCCATCGCGCGCGTGCTGGCCGAGCACGCCGTGGACACCGTCGTGCACATGGACGTGACCGGCACGCCACTGGGCGCGGGCGGGCGGACGGCGGTCAAGGAAACGAACGTCATCGGCACCATGCAACTCCTCGGCGCGTGCCAGAAGTCGCCGACCGTACGCCGTCTCGTGGTGAAGTCGAGCACCAGTGTCTACGGGTCGGCGCCGCGCGATCCGGCCGTTTTCACCGAGACGACCCCGCCGAAGTCGCTGCCGAGCGGCGGCTTCGCGAAGGACGCCGTCGAGGTCGAGGGCTATGTGCGCGGCTTCGCGCGGCGCCGTCCCGATGTGGCGGTGTCCGTGCTGCGGTTCGCGAACATCCTGGGGCCCTGCGCCGACTCGCCGCTCGCCGAGTACTTCTCGCTGCCGCTGCTGCCGACGGTGTTCGGGTACGACCCCCGGCTCCAGTTCGTGCACGAGGACGACGTGATCGACGTCCTGCGCATCGCGGCCCACGACCCCAGGCGCGGGACGCTCAACAGCGGGACCTTCAATGTGGCGGGCGACGGCGTGCTGCTGCTCTCGCAGTGCTCGCGCCGCCTCGGGCGGCCGACCGTGCCGGTGTTCCTGCCGGCGGTGCGCTGGGTCGGCCAGGCGCTGCGGTCGGTGGGGGCGAGCGACTTCTCGCCGGAGCAGATCCGGCTGCTCACGCACGGCCGGGTGGTCAGCACCGCGCAGATGCGCGACACCCTGGGCTTCGAGCCCAAGTACACGACGGCGGAGACGTTCGCCGACTTCGCGCGCAGCCGGGGGCCGGGGCTGCTGCCGCCGGACGCCCTGGCCGGCGCGGTGGACCGGGTGGCGCATCTGCCCTTCCGGCCGTTCACACCGCCCGCCGTCCCCGCTGTTTCCCCTGTCGCCACTCCCGGAACGGAATGAGGAGCTCAACCACGATGGCGGACGCCAAGGTCATTCCGTTCGACGACGACCGTTCGCGCACCGGCGCGCAGCGTCCGGGCCGACGCAGGCCCGGCGGGCGGCGCGGGGCGGCCCCGGAGGCCGCCGGTGCCCCGGTGAGCGCCCTGCCGGGCCAGCAGGCGGTCCCGGGGCCGGAGTCCGGCCCGGGAGCCACGGAGGCCGGGCAGGGGCCGCAGGGCGCCGCTGACGACCGCGCCGGGCAGCACCCCGTCCCGGATGCCGGGGGCCGCAGTGGCGAACGGGGCGGCTGGGACCGGCGGGTCGCGGGCGGGCTCGCGTTCCTGCGGCGGCGGATCACCGGCGAGTACGACGTCGACGAGTTCGGCTACGACAAGGAGCTCACCGACCAGGTCCTGATGTCCCTGCTGCGGCCCTTCTACGAGAAGTACTTCCGGGTCGAGGTGAAGGGCGTCGAGAACATCCCGTCCGAGGGCGGGGCGCTGGTCGTCGCCAACCACTCCGGGACGCTCCCGCTGGACGGGCTGATGATGCAGGTCGCCGTCCACGACCACCATCCGGCGGGGCGGCATCTGCGGCTGCTCGCGGCGGACCTGGTGTTCATGCTGCCGGTCGTCAACGAGCTGGCCCGCAAGGCCGGGCACACCCTGGCCTGCGCGGAGGACGCCCAGGCGCTCCTGGAGCGCGGCGAGGTCGTCGGGGTGATGCCGGAGGGCTTCAAGGGCATCGGCAAGCCGTTCAGCGAGCGGTACAAGCTCCAGCGGTTCGGGCGCGGCGGGTTCGTGTCGACGGCCCTGCGGGCCGGGACGCCGATCGTGCCGTGCTCGATCGTCGGGGCGGAGGAGATCTACCCGATGATCGGCAACTCCAAGACGGTGGCCCGGCTGCTCGGCATCCCGTACTTCCCGCTGACGCCGACGTTCCCGTGGCTGGGGGCGGCGGGGCTCGTGCCGCTGCCGACGAAGTGGACCATCCAGTTCGGCGAGCCGATCCCGACCGACGGGTATCCGCCGGAGGCGGCGGAGGACCCGATGCTCATGTTCAACCTGACGGACCAGGTGCGCGAGCAGATCCAGCACACGCTCTACAAGCTGCTGGTGCAGCGGCGGTCGGTGTTCTTCTGACGCCGTTTACGTAGGTGGTTTACGTAGTGGGGCGCCCGGGTCGATGGGGCGCCCCACCCACGTAACCGCTACTTCGCGTCCTCGCCGTGCAGGCCCAGGCCCGGGAGCAGGCCGGGGAGCAGCGGGGGCAGGGTGACGTCCGGGACCGGCGGCTTGGCCGGGGTGGAGCCGGGCGTCGACGGTGCGCTGTTCGACGGGGGGTCGAGCAGGCCGCCGGTGTTGCCGCCGAGCAGGCCCTCGTTCGCCTTGGGGCCCGAGCTGGACGGCTGGGGCCTGGCGTCGCCGCCCGCCGTGCCGTGCGTCGGGGCGGACGAGGAGGGGGCCGGGCGGGCCGTGTGACTGATGGAGCCGGAGGGTGTCGAGTCCGTACGGCCGTGCGTCCGCGTCTTGGCGTGCGGGAGCATCGAACGCAGCGGCGCGACTTCCTGGTCTATGGCCACGAAGACCGAGGTCACCTGGTCGCCGACGTCGGTGAGCTGGGCGGGCAGCTTGTCGCGGAGCTTGCTCCAGCTGTCGCGGTGGGACGAGGCGAACGACGACAGGGCGGCGATGGGGCCGAGCGAGCCGTCCTTCGCGTAGGCCGCGTGCAACAGGCGGTGGCCTTCGGTGACGTCGTGCTGCATACCGCTGAGCGCGCGGCGGACCTCGCTCAGCTGCTCGTGGTCGAGGTCGCCGGCGCGGCCGCGCTCCATGAGGCGGCGGGCCTCGCTCAGCCGGGTGGAGGCCTGGTCGAGGTAGATGCGCCCGCGGTCGGTGTCGTCGTCCGCGAGGTTGAGCTTGAGGTCCTCCATGCCGCGCTTCAGCCCGTACAGCGAATCACCGGGGAGGGCGTCGGAGCTGGCAGCGGCCACCCCGCTGAACGCGCCCGCGGCCACACCGATGCTGAGGCCGCCCGCAGCGATGCCCTTCGACCAGCGGGAGCGGGGGCGCAATTTCCGGAGCGAGGTCGCCCGGTGGGCGCCGCGGCCGGTCCGCTGCTCGGGCACCAGAGGGTCGGCGGGGACACCGCCCGCGGCGAACATCTGCTCCATGGCGGCCACGAGCAGCGCCCGCTGCTCGACCTTCACCTGCGGCTCCAGCTCCGGTTTGGGCAGCTCGCCGAGGACGCCCGCCAGGGTCAACAGGTCGGCTTCCGCCGCCTGTTCGGCCGGGGCGGCCGGGGTGGCTGGTGGCTGCTGGGCCGCCGAGGCTTCTTCCAGGGCCTGGGCGAAGGCGTTCGCCCGCCGGTGCGCCGATACGTTCGCGATCACTGGCGGCACCTCCTCTCGTCATCACGGTCGACTCCCCAAGGGGCCTGGAAGGTTGCACGTCTTGAGCACATCCACACGATCGAGTGAGCGGCGGTGGACATGACGTGACCACAGGGAGCCTGCATCCGGCACAACGACGGACGCGGCACTTGGGTTACGGACGAAGGATGATCGGACCACAGCGTGATCGAGGCACCACTGAGCGCTCACCGTAGGTGAGTTGAGGTGTTCGGCCGGGCTTTGTGTTCGGGCTGTTTGCTCGGCTCAGCGGGCGTCTTCCGGGAGGAGGCGGGCGAGCGTGCGCACGGCCCGGTACTGGAGGGTCTTGATCGCGCCCTCGTTCTTGCCCATGACCCGCGCGGTCTCGGCGACCGAGAGGCCCTGGAGGAAGCGCAGGGTGACGCACTCCTGCTGCTGGGGGTTGAGTTTGCGTACGGCTTCGAGCAGGGCGGCGTTGGAGAGCGACTCCAGGACGGAGTCCTCGGGGGAGCGCTCGACCTCGTTGGCGTCGAGCATTTCGCCGGTGGTCACTTCGAGGCGGAAACGGCTCGACTTGAAGTGGTCCGCGACCAGGTTGCGCGCGATCGTGACCAGCCAGGCGCCGAAGTCGCGCCCCTGCCAGGTGAACGTGGAGATCCGGCGCAGGGCGCGCAGGAAGGTCTCGCTGGTGAGGTCCTCGGCGGTCGCCTTGCCGCCGACGCGGTAGTAGATGTACCGGTACACCGTGTCGCTGTACTGGTCGTACAGCCGTCCGAAGGCCTCGGCCTCGCCCGCCTGGGCGCGCTCGACGAGGTCCATCATGCGGGCGCTGTCGCTGTCCGCGCTGGGGCGGCGGGCGGTGGGCGTCGCGGACGTGCCCGTGCCGCGGCCGCCGCTCCGTCTCCCGACAGCCGCGCCCCCGTCGGCCAGCGCGTAGCAGGCACCGAAGGGTGAGGCGGTGGCGAAGGCGGGGGCGGTGGCGTACGCGGTGGGGACGAAGCCGCGCAGACGGTCGACGACCGCTGCGCGCAGCGTAGCCAGGCCCGAGGCGTCAACCCCGACGTGTGGGTACACGGGACTCCCAGAGGCAGAGCTTCCATCACGTGCAGTGCGGGACCGTTCACCCGCCGTGGCGATGTGTGGGTTCCGGTATGCGTCTGAGGAGAATAACGCTTCGTGCAGGGAGCGCTACACCCAGTTGCTCAAATCGTCGATTCCGTCGCTTCTGTTACGTCTATGGGGCGGAACAAGTAGCGGATTGTGAGCGTGTGATGACTGGATGCTGATCGAAAATGACCGGGTGGTCGGTGTGATGTGGCCGAGTGCGGGGGGTGGGGGTGGTGGGGTTCGTGGCGGGGTAAGGGGCGAGGTTGGCTGCCCCACCCCGCCCCTTCCCGAAACCCTCCGAAGGTGGGTGGGGGTTGAGGTGGTCTCCCGGGGGCTCCGCCCCCGGACCCCTTTTCGCGGGGCCTGCGGCCCCTGCACCCCGCTTCTTCTGCGGACCGTGCTGGGTTGCTGGCGCAGTTCCCCGCGCCCCCAGATGCGCCCGGAGGGCGCTCCTTGGGGGCGCGGGGAACTGCGCGCTCAGCCCCCACCGGCGGTCAGCCGACGAACCCGGCCGCTCGCCCAGAGCTTTCGGGAAGGGGTGGGGTGGGGGACTGAAGCCCGGTGCTACCGCCTGCGGCGGTGCAGGGCCACGGCTGCCGCCGTGCCCCCGGCCAGCGCGCCGACGCCCGCCGCCGCCGGAATCCCCACCTTCGCCGCCTTCCGCCCCGTCCGATAGTCCCGCAGCCGCCACTCCCGAGCCCGCGCATGCTTGCGCAACTTCGCGTCGGGATTGATCGCGTACGGATGCCCCACCAGGGACAGCATCGGAATGTCGTTGTGCGAGTCGCTGTACGCCGCGCAGCGCGTGAGGTCCAGGTCCTCCGCCGCCGCCAGCGCCCGTACCGCCTCCGCCTTGGCGGGCCCGTGCAGCGGCTCGCCCACCAAGCGGCCCGTATAAACACCGTCGACCGACTCGGCGACCGTACCCAGCGCGCCGGTGAGGCCAAGGCGGCGGGCGATGATCGTCGCGGTCTCCACCGGCGCGGCCGTCACCAGCCACACCTTCTGCCCCGCATCCAGATGCGCCTGCGCCAACGCGCGCGTGCCGGGCCAGATGCGGTCCGCCATGTACTCGTCGTAGATCTCCTCGCCGATGGTCATCAGCTCGGAGACACGGTGGCCCTTGACGATGGAGAGAGCGCTCTCGCGCGCGTCCTGCATGTGCTCCGGGTCCTCGACTCCGGCGAGCCGGAACCACGCCTGCTGCCAGGCGAACCGCGCGAGGTCGCGCCGCTGGAAGAACTTCCGCTTGTACAGGCCCCGCCCGAAGTGGAAGATCGCCGCGCCCTGCATCACCGTGTTGTCGAGGTCGAAGAAGGCGGCTGCCAGCGAGTCCCCGACCACCGGGAACTCCGGCTCGGAGGGAGATCCCGCTTCCGCTTCCGCTTCCGCCAGTTCCGCGAGTTCCTGCGAGGACTTGCGGGCTGCCTCGGCTGCGGCCTCACCGGCCAGCACGCTGCGTGCTGTCGCCGAGCGCCTACGAGGGGTGAGCCATCCCAGTACGGCCATGTCGTGAGCATAGCCAGTCTGTTCGGTCCCACCCGACACGCCGGGATGCGATGGCGTGAACTCTCCGAGACCGGACTGTTAAACGGGCAATCCGTAACGAAAGAGGCATAGACGCGAGGGCTCGCCTCCCCGCGGCGGAGAATAGGACCCATGACTCCCTTGTTGCGCCGCACCAAGAAGCCCGCCCCGAGCCCCGTCCGCCCCGTCGACCGGCTCGTCACGCTGATCGGGAAGCCCGGCTGTCACCTCTGTGACGACGCGCGTGCCGTCGTCGAGAGCGTGTGTGCCGAGACGGGTGCGGCGTGGGAGGAGAAGGACATCACCGAGGACGAGGCGCTGCACAAGGAGTACTGGGAGCAGATTCCGGTTGTCCTGATCGACGGCGCTCAGCACACCTTCTGGCGCGTGGACCCCGTGCGTCTCAGGAGTGCACTGGGAGCCTGAAGCAACGAACTAGGGTATCGGTGGTAGTTGTGGTTACCATCGAGGTCGTTTTGTCGCGTTCGGGGGTGACATCGTGGAGAGGTGTGTACGGTTTTGCCCCCTTCGGGACTTCAACGGTCCGACCTCGTCGTCGGTTCCCGGAAATCGGCACCGGTTCGCGTGAGCCCGGTCACTTTGCTCGGACAAAGCGGACACCATCTTTGTGCACGCGTTCACAAAGACATAGCCTGCATTCGACGGGGCGGTCCTGGGACACATGGCCGCCTGCCTCGCTCATCCCGCAGGAGCACCGTGGCAACTGGCCGAACTCACCGACCGGCGACCCGTAGCCGAGGAATCCCCGAGGCCACCGTCGCCAGGCTTCCGCTGTATCTGCGTGCGCTGACCGGACTGTCGGAGCGCTCCGTGCCCACGGTCTCCTCCGAGGAGCTGGCCGCGGCCGCGGGGGTCAACTCCGCGAAGCTGCGCAAGGACTTCTCGTACCTCGGTTCCTACGGGACCCGGGGCGTCGGCTACGACGTCGAATACCTCGTCTACCAGATCTCCCGCGAGCTCGGGCTCACCCAGGACTGGCCGGTCGTCATCGTCGGCATCGGTAACCTCGGCGCCGCCCTGGCCAACTACGGCGGCTTCGCCTCCCGTGGTTTCAGGGTCGCCGCGCTGATCGACGCCGACCCCGCGATGGCGGGCAAGCCCGTCGCCGGGATCCCCGTCCAGCACAGCGACGACCTCGAAAAGATCATCACCGAGAACGGTGTCTCCATCGGCGTCATCGCGACCCCGGCGGGCGCCGCCCAGCCGGTCTGCGACCGCCTGGTCGCGGCCGGGGTCACCTCCATCCTGAACTTCGCGCCGACGGTCCTGTCGGTGCCCGAGGGTGTCGATGTGCGCAAGGTCGACCTCTCGATCGAGCTGCAGATCCTCGCGTTCCACGAGCAGCGCAAGGCCGGTGAGGACGCGGCGGCCGCCGAGGTCGGCGGTGTCTCCGAGGTAGTGGCGCCCGTGGTGCGCGGCGGCGCCGCCGTGGACCGGAAAGGACCCGACGGGGACATGCCCGCCGTGATGCCGGCATGAGCCTCCTGGTCGTCGGTCTCAGCCACCGCAGTGCCCCGGTGAGCGTCCTCGAACGGGCCTCCCTCTCGGCGGACACGCAGGTCAAGCTGTTGCAGGACACCCTCGCCGCGGAGCCCGCGGCCGAGGCGGCGGTGCTCGCCACCTGCAACCGCATCGAGCTGTACGCGGACGTGGACAAGTTCCACGCGGGCGTCGCCGAGCTCTCCACGCTGCTCGCCCAGCACAGCGGCGTCGGTCTGGAAGAGCTCACTCCGTATCTCTATGTGCACTACGAGGACCGGGCCGTCCACCACCTCTTCTCGGTGGCGTGCGGGCTGGACTCGATGGTCGTCGGCGAGGGCCAGATCCTCGGCCAGATCAAGGACACGCTCGCGCTGGGGCAGGAGCTCCACACCGCGGGCCGCCTCCTGAACGACCTGTTCCAGCAGGCCCTGCGGGTCGGCAAGCGCGCCCACAGCGAGACCGGCATCGACCGGGCCGGGCAGTCCCTGGTCACCTTCGGCCTGGAGCAGCTGGCCGCCGGGGAGCCGGTGGAGTCCTGGGCCAAGGGCAAGCGCGCGCTGGTGATCGGCGCGGGCTCGATGTCCTCCCTCGCCGCCGCGACGCTGGCGCGCGCCGGGGTCGCCGAGGTGATCGTCGCCAACCGCACGCCCGCGCGCGCCGAGCGCCTGGTCGAGATCCTGGCCGAGTCGGGCACGGCCGCGCGCGCCGTCGCGATGGCCGACGTCTCGCGCGAACTGACACGAGTCGACGTGGCCGTCTCCTGTACGGGAGCGACCGGTCTGGTCCTGACGGCTCAGGCGGTCGCCGAGGCCGTCGGCGTCGCGGCCCCCGAAGCCCAAGCCGCCCCCGAGGGCTGCCCGGTCGACTTCGCGTCGCCCACCGCCGCCTCCGGCGCGGGCCTCGCCGCGTACAGCGCGGTAACGGAAGCGGCCGACGCGAAGGCAGTGGACGCCGACTCCCTGGAACTGCACGGCAGTTGGGTCGACAACGCCACCGGCGCCCGGCCCGCCGCCCCCCGTATCCCCGCGCAGACCGGCCCCGTCCGGCTCGCGCTGCTCGACCTCGCCATGCCGCGCGACATCGACGCGGCCGTGCACCGCATCCCCGGCGTACGGCTCGTCGACATCGAGTCGCTGGCCGAGGCGTCCGCCGACGCGCCGATGGCGGCCGACGTGGACCAGGTGCGCTCGATCGTCTCCGACGAGGTCGCGGCGTTCGGCGCCGCCCAGCGCGCCGCCCACATCACGCCGACCGTGGTCGCGCTGCGCGCGATGGCCGCCGACGTGGTCGCGGGCGAGGTCGCACGCCTGGAAGGACGCCTTCCGGACCTCGACGAGCGCCAGCGCGCCGAGGTCACCCAGACCGTGCGCCGCGTCGTCGACAAGCTGCTGCACGCGCCGACCGTGCGCATCAAGCAGCTCGCCGCCGAGCCGGGCGGCGCCGGGTACGCGGACGCGCTGCGCACCCTCTTCGACCTCGACCCGGAGACGGTCGCCGCCGTGTCCCGGGCCGATCTGAACGACGCCGATGCCAAGAACCGAGGGCGGTCATGACCGAGAAAGCACTGAGGCTCGGGACCAGGCGCAGCATGCTCGCCATGGCCCAGTCCGGCCAGGTGGCCGACGCCGTACGGCAGTTGACCGGCCGTCCGGTCGAGCTGGTGGAGATCACCACGTACGGCGACACCTCGCGCGAGCACCTGGCGCAGATCGGCGGCACGGGCGTCTTCGTGACCGCGCTGCGCGACGCGCTCCTGAACGGCGAGGTCGACTTCGCCGTGCACTCGCTCAAGGACCTGCCGACCGCGCAGCCCGACGACCTCGTACTGGCCGCCGTGCCGGTCCGCGAGGACCCGCGCGACGTGCTGGTCGCGCGCGACGGGCTCACCCTGACCGAGCTCGCCGCCGCGAGCGAGGGCCGTCCGGTCCGGATAGGCACCGGCTCGCCCCGGCGCATGTCGCAGCTGAACGCGTACGCGCGCAGCCACGGCCTGACCATCGAAACCGTGCCGATCCGGGGGAACATCGACACCCGGATCGGATTCGCGCACAGCGGTGAACTCGACGCGGTGGTACTCGCCGCGGCCGGGCTGAACCGTATCGGCAGGATCGGTGAGGTGACCGATTTCCTTCCGGTCGACACCATGCTGCCCGCTCCCGGCCAGGGGGCACTGGCGATCGAGTGCGCGGCGCACAACGCCGACCTCGCCGCCGCGCTCGCCGAGCTCGACGACCCGTACACCCGGGTCGCCGTGACCGCCGAGCGATCCCTGCTCGCCGCCCTGGAGGCCGGCTGTTCCGCACCCGTTGGTGCGTACGCCGACCTGCTGGCCGACGGACAGGTTGTTCATGAGATGCGCCTGCGCGGCGTCGTCGGTACCACCGACGGCTCGACGCTGGTGCAGCTGTCCATCACCGGTCCCGTACCCATGTCGCACGACGAAGCCGTGGCACTCGGTCGCGAACTCGCGGTCGAGATGCTTGCCAAGGGTGCGGCCGGTCTTATGGGGGAGCGAGCACTTTGAGCCCCACCAACTCCTCGAACCTTCCCGCCGTCTCCGCGCACGGGTGCGTCACCTTCCTCGGTGCCGGCCCAGGGGACCCGGGACTGCTGACGCTGCGCGCCGTGGAAGCGCTCGCGTCGGCCGATGTCCTGATCGCCGAGCCGGCTGTGCTCGACGTGGTTCGCGCGCATGCGCGGGCAGGTGTGGACACGCCTCAGCTGACGGTTGTTGACGACACGTCAGCAACCGCTGGCGTCCCCGTGTTGCGGGACGCGGCCAATCTTGTCATGGAGGCCGCGCGCTCCGGCAGGCGGGTCGTCCGTGCCGTCTCCGGCGACCCCGGCCTCGACGGCAGCGCGGGCGACGAGATGCTCGCCTGCGCCGCCGAGGGCATCCCCTTCGAGGTCGTGCCCGGTGTCGCGACGGCGGTGGGCGTACCCGCGTACGCCGGTGTCCCGCTCAGCGACACCACGGGCGCCGACGTCCGCTTCGTCGACGCGCGCAGCGCGAACGACCGCTGCTGGACCGAGGTCGGCGCGAGCGACGGCACCGTCGTCGTCTCCGCGACCCTGGAGACGGTCGCGGCCGCCGCCGGTGAACTCGTCTCGGCGGGCCGCAAGCCCGACACCCCGATGACGGTCACCGTCGCCGGTACGACGACGCGCCAGCGCACCTGGAACGCGACGCTCGGCTCGGTCGCCCAGGTCCTCAAGCAGGCCAAGGTGCTGCCCTCGCCGGACGGGCACCAGCCGGTGATAGCCGTGGTCGGTGAGCGCAGCGCCGCGGCCCAGCGCGACCGCCTGTCGTGGTTCGAGTCCAAGCCGCTCTTCGGCTGGCGGGTGCTCGTGCCGCGCACCAAGGAGCAGGCGGCGTCGCTCTCCGACCAGCTTCGTTCGTACGGCGCGGTGCCGCACGAGGTCCCGACGATCGCCGTCGAACCCCCGCGTACGCCGCAGCAGATGGAGCGCGCGGTGAAGGGCCTGGTGACGGGCCGCTACGAGTGGATCGCGTTCACCTCGGTCAACGCGGTGAAGGCGGTGCGGGAGAAGTTCGAGGAGTACGGGCTCGATGCGCGCGCGTTCGCGGGCATCAAGGTGGCGGCGGTCGGCGAGCAGACTGCGGCGGCGCTGGTGGAGTTCGGCGTGAAGCCGGACCTGGTGCCGAGCGGCGAGCAGTCGGCAGCAGGCCTGCTGGAGGACTGGCCTCCGTACGACCCGGTCTTCGACCCGATCGACCGAGTCTTCCTCCCCCGGGCGGACATCGCCACCGAGACGCTGGTGGCGGGTCTGATCGAGCTGGGCTGGGAGGTCGACGACGTCACGGCGTACCGGACTGTCCGTGCGTCGCCGCCGCCGGCGGACACGCGCGAGGCGATCAAGGGGGGCGGCTTCGACGCGGTCCTGTTCACGTCGTCGTCGACGGTCCGGAATCTGGTCGGCATCGCGGGGAAGCCGCACAACGTGACGGTGATCGCGTGTATCGGTCCCGCCACGGCGAAGACGGCGGAGGAGCACGGCCTCCGGGTCGACGTCATGGCCCCCGAGCCGTCGGTCCTGAAGCTCGCGGAGGCGCTGGCGGAATTCGGCGCGGCGCGCCGAGCCGCGGCGGTGGAGGCGGGCGAGCACGTCACGCGCCCGAGCGAACGCCGCCCGGGCGCCCGTCGCCGCCGCACGACCTGACGGTCTGAGGAGCCCCCACCCCGCCCCTTCCCGAAAGCCTCCGGCGGTTGTCGGTCGGCTGCGGGTCGGTGGGGGCTTGTCGCGCAGTTCCCCGCGCCCCTGATGGGCCCTTCGGGCCCTCTTAGGGGCGCGGGGAACTGCGCGAGCAACCACGCACGGTCCGCAGTCGAACGTCACCTCTCGCAGAGTTTCGGGAAGGGGCGGGGTGGGGCAAAAAGGCCCGGGCCCACCGGCGTAGCGTGGTGGCATGACCTACGGATCCTTCCCCGGTGCCCGCCCCCGGCGGCTCCGCACCACCCCCGCCATGCGCCGCATGGTCGCGGAGACAAGGCTGCACCCCTCCGACCTCATCCTCCCCGCCTTCGTGAGGGAGGGGATCACCCAGCCCGCCCCCATCACCGCCATGCCCGGCGTCGTCCAGCACACCATGGACACGCTCAGGAAGGCCGCCGTGGAGGCCGTGGAGGCCGGGGTCGCCGGGATCATGCTCTTCGGGGTGCCGGAGGACGAGAAGAAGGACGGCGCCGGTACCGCCGGTACCGACCCCGACGGCATCCTCCAGGTCGCCATCCGCGCCGTCCGCCAGGAAGTCGGCGACGACCTCGTCGTCATGTCCGACCTCTGCCTCGACGAGTACACCGACCACGGCCACTGCGGCGTCCTCGACGCCGACGGCCGCGTCGACAACGACGCCACCCTCGAACGCTACGCGGAAATGGCCCAGGTCCAGGCCGACGCGGGCGTCCACGTCGTGGGCCCCAGCGGCATGATGGACGGTCAGGTCGGCGTCGTCCGCGACGCCCTCGACCAGACCGGGCACGAGGACGTCTCCATCCTGGCCTACACCGCCAAGTACTCCTCCGCCTTCTACGGGCCCTTCCGCGAGGCCGTCGGCTCCTCCCTCCAGGGGGACCGCAAGACGTATCAGCAGGACCCCGCCAACGCCCGCGAATCCCTCCGCGAGCTCGCCCTCGACCTCGAAGAGGGCGCGGACATGGTGATGGTCAAGCCTGCTGGGCCCTACCTCGACATCCTCGCCAAGGTCGCCGAAGCGGTCGACGTGCCCGTCGCCGCCTATCAGATCAGTGGCGAGTACGCCATGGTCGAGGCCGCCGCCGAGAAGGGCTGGATCGACCGCGACCGGGCGATCCTGGAAACCCTGACGGGAATCAAGCGGGCCGGTGCGAACATGATCCTTACGTACTGGGCAACGGAAGTCGCCCGGGGGTTGTAGCACTACGAGGGAGCTCGCATGGGGGAAAAGGCCCTGGACGTCCGGGATTTCGCGGATGTCACCGACTACTACACGCCGGTGGACACCGTTTTCGTACGGGCCCACATGGGCGTCCCGGACCTTGAACCCGCAGACGAGCTCTCCGACTTCGACTGGTCGCTGTCGGTCGAAGGGCTCGTCGAGAATCCCTTCACCATCAGCCTCGCCGACGTACTCGCCCTGCCCACGCGGAAGTTCACCGCGGTCCACGAGTGCTTCGGCAACCCGTTCCATCCTGACGTGCCTACGCGCGCGGTGGCCAACCTGGAGTGGGAAGGGACGCCCTTGGCCTCGCTCCTGGATCGCGCCAAGCCGCTCGCGTCGGCCCGGCATGTGTGGTTGGAAGGCGCCGACACGGGGTCTTTCGACGGCGTGGACGGGCTCTCGTATCTCAAGGACCTGCCGTTGCAGACGGCAATGGACGATGTCTTTCTTGCATATGGCATGAATGGCGAGCCGCTGACCGTCCGTCATGGCTATCCGCTACGGGCCGTCGTCCCGCGCATGTTCGGGACCAACTCCGTGAAGTGGCTGACGCGGATCGTCGTCTCCGACGAGCGCCCGGACCATATGTTCACCACGCGCTTCTACACCCGCGTCTTCCCCGGCGAGACCGTGAGCGTCCCCGTACGCGAGGTCGACGTCAGCAGCAAGATCCTCAGCCCGCAGGACGGGGGCCAACTGCCCGATGGGCGGCTTGAGTTGATCGGGCGGGCCTGGAGTACGAGTGAGGTCGTGCTCGTCGAGGTGGGCGTGGACGACGGGCCCTGGGAGGCCGTCGTCGGGCTCGAACCCGCCGGACCCGACCCCGCCTGGCAGCCCTTCACCGTGATCCGCGAGCTGGCTCCTGGCGAGCACACCCTCCGTATACGGGCCACCGACCGCGCGGGGCGGGTTCAGCCCCCGCCGGGGCTGCGGAACTCGATCCACGAGATCACGGTCACCGTTCCTTGATCCGACGGCTAGACGGCTAGACGGCTAGACGGCTAGACGGCTAGTGGGCGCGGTGGGGCAGAGGCATGGGGATCGGCGGGCCCTTGAGGTGGCCGGTCGCCGGGTCCAGTTCGATGACGGTGAGCGTGATGTCCGAACTCGCGTACAGGTACGTGCCCTTGGGGTGGACCGCGACGCCCGTGCAGTCGCGGACGGCCGCGTCGCGCATGCGCTCGGGCGCGGCCTCCTGGCCGAAGGTTCCGTCGGCGGCGAGGGGGAGGCGGTGGACCGTTCCCGTGCCCTGTTCGGTGAAGTAGACGCACCGCGCGCGTGGGTGGACGGTGAGCGGGCCCGGGGGCGTGGGCAGCTTCCAGAGGGGGAGCGGGCCGTCGCCGTCCGCGCCGCCGTCGTCCCGTAGCCGCAGTACGCCCAGGGCGCGGGCCTGCGGGTCGCCCACGTACAGGTGGGTGCCGTGCGGGTGGACGGCGAGGCTCTTGTGGCGGGGGCCGCCGAGCCAGGTGAGTACGGTCTCGCCGTCCTGCGGCCGTCCGTCCGTATCCAGGTGCAGCCAGGAAACGGGCGCGCTCTCGTCTTCGTTGGCGATGTACAGGCACGCGCGCGTGGGGTGCGCCACGAGCGCGCCCGGCCGCCGCGTCAGGGTGACGGCCTGCCACCCCGTCCCGTGCCCCGGGCGCCCGCTCCGATCGAGCGGCTGCCACCCCAGCATCCGGCGCGCGGGATCGGCGTCGGTGAGGTACACGTACCCGCCCGCAGGGTGCACGGCCACCCCGTACGGCCTTCTCCCGGCCGTCCACTCGGCCGGTGCCTCCGGGCGCCCGTCGTCGCCCAGCGCAATACGGTGGACCCCGTGCGGCCCGCCCACGAAGAGCCAGCCGCCGCCGGGGTGGACCGCGAGGGCCTGTACGACGGTCGACCCGCTGTACCGCTCTTCGTTCTGGCTCACGCCTCAAGGAGTACCGACCCCGAGGGCGTGTCGTCGCGCGCGGCGCGGCCGGGTCACCCGGTCAGCGCACGCCCGTGACGAACGACGACCAGGTGGCGGGGGCGACGGTGAGGGACGGCCCGTCCGGATTCTTGGAGTCCCGGACGTGTACGGCGGCGGGGTGGGCGCAGACCTCGACGCAGGCGCCGCCGTCGCTGCCACTGTGGCTGGACTTGTGCCAGTCGTAGCCGACTTCGAGGCAGTTGCCGCCTTCGCTACCGCTGTAGCTCGACTTGCGCCAGGTGAAGGCGACTTCGAGGCAGTTGCCGCCCTCGTCGCTGCTGTGGCTGGACTTGAACCACTTCAATGTGGCACTCATTGCTCTCCTAGCAAACGGTCCAACAGGCCCCTAGTTTCCTCGGTGTTGAGGGCCTGCGTCCGCAGCATCGCATACTTCTGCGCAAGGATGCTCACCTCGTCGGGGTCGGAGACGATCTGGCTGCCACGCTGTGTCTCGGTGTACGCGAGGTGCTGGTGGTCCGGGGTTTCCAGGAGGACGAAGGGGCCATCGAGCGCGGCATGAGACTGCCTGCCGAGCGGCATGATCTGCAAGGAGACTCCTGGGAGATCGGCACAACGGCGGAGATGCCGCAGGGCCTCCACGTACACTTCGCCGCCGCCGAGCCGGTCCATCAGCACCGCATAGGAGATGGTGAAACTGATGGTCGGCGGCTCCTTGCGGTGCAGGATCTCCTGGCGCAACAACCGAGTGTGGATCTGAGTGTCGATCTCCTCCTCGCTGAAGGCCGGGACCCGGCTCCGGAACACCGCACGGGCATAACTCTCGGGCTGGAGCAGACCTGGCAGTACCTGGTTCTCGTAGAAGGACAAGGCGATGGCCACCTTCTCCAGGTCGAGATACTGCTCCGCCCACGCCGGGATCAGGTCAACCTCCGGCAGGTTCTCGATCGCGGTCTCCAGGACCTTCTTCGTCTTGAGGATGGTGTCCAGCTGCTGCGCCAGATCAGGTTTCAACAGGCGTCGGCCCTGCTCGATCGAGGCGATGGTCTCCTCGTGCAACCCAGCCCGCTGGGCGAGTTCCCGCTGGGTGAGCCCGGCCAACTCCCGGAACAGCGCCACCAGGGCGCCCACCATCCGCATTGCTGACGCGTTCTTGCGACGCCGCCGCCGATTACTTGGGTGCATTCCTGCGAACTCCCCGTGCTCATAAGTAAGTTACGCACCCCCAACCCGTACAAAAAATCTGTACGGGTCGGCGCACTGCATCACGGTAATCACGCTCCGTAACCCTCGTCTCATGAACGAGAACGGACAACCCCTTCTGGTGACCGAGCGGTTCTGGCTGCGGGAGCGGCAATCGGTGCGGGCGGCACGGGAGTTCAGCCGCCGGGCGATCGACGGGTGGGGGGTCGGCGGGCGCGCCGACGACGTACTGCTGTGCGTCAGTGAACTCACCACGAACGCGCTGGTCCACGGCGTACCGCCCGGGCGCGGGTATCTGCTGCGGCTCGCGCTGTACGCGGGCGGGCTGCTGAGAGTGGAGGTGCACGACAGCGGCGGCGGGACGCCCCGGGTGCCGGAGTCGGCGGACGAGGGCGGGCGGGGGCTGCTGCTCGTGGCGGCGGTGGCGGACAAGTGGGGGGTGGGGGAGAGGCGGCCCGGAAAGGTGGTGTGGTGCGAGTTCGGGCCGCGCATGATGATCGGCGGGACGGCTGGAGGGAGCCAGGATCATGGCAGTTGATTCACCGGAAATACTCGCGCGCCGGTTGTGGGCGGCGGTCGAACCGCTGCACGGCATCGTGTACTTCGCCGAGGAGTCGGTGGAGTCGATGCGGCGGCTCGGGCTCAAGGGCTACTACATGGGGTACTTCGCCGGGCGCCTGTGCCCGGTCGGCCCCCTGGACGCGCCCGCCGGGCACGCCCTGTCGTTCGCCTTCGCGCCGGGACGGGTGGCGCGGGCGCTGCCGGACGCGTGGACGTACGCGTCACCGGAGGAGGTGCTGGCGGCGCGGCTGGACGTGGTGTCGGCGGTGCTGGGGCGGGCGTTGCCTCCGGCTGCCGATGTCGTACGACTCACTCAGGTGCTGGAGAGCGCAGCGGAGGGGTGTACGTACGAGGGGCGGGTGCTCGCGGCCGCCTGGTCGGGCGTGGCCCGGCCCTCCGATCCGCTCGCCCGTCTGTGGCTGGCGGCGACGGTGCTGCGCGAGCACCGGGGGGACGGGCACGTCATGGCGCTCGCCCAGCACGGCCTCGGCGGGCTCGACGCCGGGATCACGCATGTTGCGGCGGGTGGGGCCACGCGGGAGCAGATCCAGGTGACGCGCGGGTGGAGCGAGGAGGAGTGGGAGGCGGGGGTGTGGCGGCTGCGGGTACGGGGGTTGGTGGACTCGGCGGGGCTGCTGACGGCGGAGGGGGAACGGGTTCGGGAGTCGGTCGAGTCGGCCACGGACCGGCTCGCGGCCGGGCCGGTCGCGCGGCTCGGGGCCGAGGGGGTGGCGGAGGCGGTGTCGTTGGCGGCGCCGCTGAGCCGCCACCTCATGGACACGGGGGTGCTGCCGGTGCCGAATCCGATCGGGGTGCCGAGGCCGTGAGGGGTCGGTGATCAGCTGGCGGACGGCTATGTGCGGGATGCACTGAAGTGCGTACGCTGCCGGGTTAGTTGGAAGTCCGAGTAAGTGAGACTGAGTAACCGCCCGGGGGTCGCTTCATGTCCGTCCACGCCGCCGCCGTTCCCGCGCTCGCCGCGCGTGCCGCGTCCGTCGGGTCCTCGCCCGTACGCGAGATCCTGGCGCTCACCGCCCGCCCCGAGGTCATCTCGTTCGCGGGCGGGCTGCCCGCGCCCGAGCTGTTCGACGAGGAGGGGATCGCGGCGGCGTTCGCGTCGGTGCTCGCGGACCGGCCCGGGGCGGCGCTCCAGTACTCCACCACCGAGGGGGACCCGGAGCTGCGGGCCGCGACGGCTGCGCGGCTGTCGAAGCGGGGGCTGTCGACCGAGCCGGATCAGCTGGTGATCACGACCGGTTCGCAGCAGGGGTTGACCCTGCTGGCGGCGGCGCTGGTGGAGCCGGGGGACGTGGTCCTGGTCGAAGACCCCTGCTACTTGGCCGCGTTGCAGGTGTTCGGGTTCTCGGGGGCGCGGGTCGTGGCCGTGCCGTCGGACGCGGACGGGCCCGATCCGGTGGCTCTCGAATCCCTGGTGCTCCGCGAGCGCCCGAAGCTGTTCTACTGCGTGCCGACGTTCCAGAACCCGACCGGTCGGACCATGACCGCCTCGCGGCGTCGGGCCGTCGCGGACGTGGCGTCGCGGTTGGGGCTGTGGGTGGTCGAGGACGATCCTTACGGCGAGCTGCGGTACGAGGGGGATCCGGTGCCGTGGATCTCCTCGTACGCGGACGCGTCGGACCGGACGGTGTTGCTGGGCAGCTACTCGAAGATCATGGCGCCGGGGTTGCGGGTGGGGTGGATGCGGGGGCCGTCTTCGTTGCTGCGGGCGTGTGTGGTGGCCAAGCAGGCGGCGGATCTGCATACGTCGACGGTCGTGCAGATGGCGGCGGCTCGGTACTTGGTCGACCGTGACCTGGATGCGCACGTCGCCCGTGTGCGCTCGGCGTACGGTGCGCGGCGGGATGCGATGCTGGCGGGCCTTCCTTCGGCCCTGCCCCCGGGGTCTACGTGGAACCGTCCGTCGGGCGGGATGTTCCTGTGGGCGCGGTTGCCGCAGGGGAGCGATGCGACTTCGCTGTTGCGGCGGGCGGTCTCGCACGATGTGGCGTACGTGCCGGGGGCGCCGTTCTTTGCGGGTGCGGCGGATCCGGCGGCGTTGCGTCTGTGCTTCGTCACATCGGGGGTGGAGGAGATCGGGGAGGGCCTGCGCCGCCTGGGCGATGCTTTGTCCCCCACCCCGCCCCTTCCCTAAACCCTCCGGGGGTGGGTGGGGGTTGAGGCGGGTTTCCCGGGGGCTACGCCCCCGGACCCCTTTCGCGGGGCCTGCGGCCCCTGCACCCCGCTGGGGCTCCGGCCCGGAACCCTGGGCGGGGGCTGCGGCCCTTGCACCCCGCTGGGGCTCCGGCCCCGGACCCCGGCTGGGGTGGGTGGGCAGCGGGGCGTGCCCCTGCGGGTGGGTGGGTACGCGGGGCTTCGCCCTGCGCCCCGCCGCGCGGTGGTTCGTCTGCGGACCGTGCTGGCTCGCTCGCGCAGTTCCCCGCGCCCCTCAATGGGCCCTTCGGGCCCCTCCTTCGTCTGCGGACCGTGCTGGGTTGCTCGCGCCCACGCGGCGGAGCCGCAAATCGATACAGCCCCGCGCCCCTTAGAGCTTGTCTTTGAACCCCCGTCTGCGCCCCGACGCCCGGCACGCTCGCCCGCCGCCGTGCGGGCTTCCCCCCTCGGTCGGCAGAGCGCGGGGGGCTCGCTGAACTACGCTTACGCCGCTGGCCCGTTGCCATGTGTCGCATGTCGTGGGATTGCTGGACACACGTTAGTAGCGGGTTAGCGGCGGGTTAGCAGGGCGTTAGCGGGGTTCGCCATTCTGAGGTCGCTTTGGTCTTCGGTTCACACCGTCATGCACTGCCGTGGCGTGGTCGCGAGGAATGGGCGAGCACCACGCTTCGCAGTGGCTCCTCCTGGACGCGCACCGCCCGGCTGCAACGTTCAGAGAGAGAACGATGAGAAAACAACGAATACTCGCCGCGGCGTTTGGCACACTGCTGGCAACCGCTTCCGCCGCCGTGATCACCGTTTCCGCTTCGGCCTCGGACAACACGGACATCGCCTTCCCAACGTCGTGTTCATCGGACCCGACTTCGAAGCCGCCGAAGCCGAACCCGACGACGAAGCAGCCGAAGCCGAACCCGACGACGAAGCAGCCGAAGCCGCCGTCGCCGAACCCCACCACGAAGCCGCCGAAGCCGCCGTCCCCGAACCCCACCACGAAGCCACCGAAGCCGAGGGACGATTCAGGCGATTCGGCCGATTCAGCGGAGATGCCTTCGCCGCAGGCGACTGTGGCCGACGCCTCCTCCAGCGAGGCGACGGGGTGCAATCCGTCGTCAGGATTTTCCCATGCGCGGGCAACGTTCTACTCCACTGGGATGGGGGCGTGTGGCATTACCAACAACGATGGTGACTTCATCGTCGCGCTCAACTCCGCCCAGTTCGGCAGCGGATTCCCCAGCGCCCAGTGCGGAAAGAAGATAAAGATCACGTACAAGGGGAAATCCGCGACCGCGACCATCACGGACGAGTGCCCCGGCTGTCCCTACGCGGGCCTCGATATGTCGCCCGCTCTCTTCTCGCACTTCGAAAACCAGGACAAGGGCACAATCTACGTCGACTGGAAGTTCGTGCAGTAGTCGGACGGCCGCACGCCCCATTTCTCGTGGGGCTTGAGGCACTTGGAGCCTGTCTTTGAACCCCCGTCGCTCCCCGATGCCCGGCTGGGGCGGAGGGGCGACGGCCGCGCGGGCGGGTCCCTCCAAGACCTGCGCGAACCGGGCGCTCCACCGAGGCAGATGTACGAGATCAACCGAGGTTCAAAGACGGGCTCTTGGTGGGCCCTTCGGGCCCTCCTTGGGGCGCGACCAGCCCAAGACGGCCCGCTTTCAGGGGCGCGGAGAACTGCGCGATCAGCCCCCGCCGGGTCGCAGACGGCAATGGCGATGGCGTTCGGGGCGCAGCCTCAGCGGGGTGCAGGCCCCGCCTCGGGGGCAGGGGGCGAAGCCCCCGGTAGCCGCCTTGGCCCACCACCCGGCCGCCCGCCCAGGGCTTTCGGGAAGGGGTGGGGTGGGGAAACCGCCCGCCGCAGGCGCAGCGCACGTGGGGAACTACCACGCCTCGATCGGGGACACGCTCGACTGCCAGTACGTGACCATCGCCTGGGCGTCGACCACGCCCACCGGCTTCGACAGCGACGCGTACGCGGAGCGGCCCGTCGACTCCATCCCCACCGCACCCTGGAAGTACACGACGACCTGGCTGGTCATGTAGGGGTCGGTCCCGTCGGGCTCCCCCTGCGTCCGCACCATCGCGTACGCCGACTCGCCCGGGGCAAGGGTCACCACCGCCTGCGGGATGGTGTCCTTGTCGACCGGCACCGGCGACTGCGCGTTGGAGAACTTCACAGCCGGGGCGTTGTACGCGTAGCACGTCGACTTCCCGGTGTTCGTCGCCGTCAGCAGGACGTGGTTGATCGGGCGCGCCACCGGCGTCGCGGTCAGCTTGATGTTGCTGCCGGTGCACGTGACCGCCTTGCCCGAGCCCGAGCCGGAACCCGACCCGCCGGCGGAACCGGAACCGGGCTTCTTGGACGGGTGCTTGTCGGTCGAGTGGGCGGGCTTGGCGCCGGTTCCGGTTCCGCCGGTGCCGCCCGACTCGCCCGAACCCCCCGCCGTCCCGGCCGAGGCACCGCCGGTCGTGGCGGGCGCCGACGCCGACGGCGAGGACGTCGCCTTGTCCGACGCCTTCGAACCGGAGTCGCTGCCGCACGCGCTGAGCGACAGTGCGGCCACGAGCGCGGTGGTCGCGGCGGCGGTGATGCGGAGTTTGGTGCGCATGGTGGATCGAGCTCCCCGTTGGTCGGTGTGGGTCGGTGTTGATCGGTGTGTGAGTGGTACGCGCCGAGCGGGTCAGGCGTGAAGACTGAGGATCAGCGCGATGAACGTGGCCACCGAAGCGGCCAGCATCGCGGCGGCCATCGAGTCCGCCAGGTTGACCCGTATGCGGATTCGCATTGCGTGCTCCCCCGTGCTGCCGGACTGGCTGGTTGCTGCACCTACCTTGTGGGCCGGTCGGCGGCGGTCGCAATCAGCAGGGGACAATGGGGGAAGCTGGAACGCCGGAACACCCATTGACCTGGGGAAACATCCTTCCCCTGGAACGCGGTTCCGGGACGCACAGGGGAGGGGAACGGCTCGTGGCCACGGCAGAGTCCGAGGATTTCGCTGCGCTTCTCAGGGAGTTGAAGGACCGTTCGGGACAGAGTTACGGAGTCCTCGCGGGCAAACTCCATGTGAGTACGTCGACGCTCCACCGGTACTGCAACGGCGACGCCGTGCCGCACGAATACGCCCCCGTCGACCGCCTGGCCCGGCTCTGCCGCGCCACCCGGGACGAGTCGGTCGAGCTCCACCGCCGATGGATTCTGGCCGACGACGCCCGCCGCCGCGCGCGGGCGGGCACCGGAACCGGAACGGCGGCAACCGCCCCACCCGAACCGGCCGTTGCCGACGCGCCCTCAGAGGGTTCCGGCCCGGCTGCCCCCCGGACTCCTGCGGAGACGGCCGCCGCAGCGCCCATGGAGGGCCCGGGCCCCGAACCGGCTGTGCTGCCCGAAGTCGGGGCCGTGCGGGCCGACCCAAGCCCCCCGCGCCGAACCGGCCGGATCAGCAAGCGCACCCGGCTCGCGCTCGTCGCCGCCGGTGTCGTCGTCGGGCTCGGGGTGCCCGCAGCCGCCTTCGCGAGTCTGAGTGGTGGGGACGGGGACGACACGGGGGCCAAGAGTTCGGCCGTCGCCGATGCCAAGGAGGCTCGGCCCGGGCCGGCGAAGGGCACGCCCCTCAAGTCCGGCTCGCCGAGCCCCAAGGCCTCGGCGAGCCCGTCCGGGAGCGGCAGTCCGTCCGCCGCCGTCCCCTCCGCGCCCGTCACCCGCAAGCCCGCCCCGCCCGCCGAGGCCCCGCTCGGCGTCGGCGTCAGCTCGTACCAGTGGGACGGGCCGTGCGGGAAGTTCTATCTGCTGGACCAGAAGCCGAACTCGGTGCCGAAGCCGCCCAACCCGCTGGAGAGCCGTCCGTGGGCCGGGATGCTGGGCGGGGTCGACGGCGGGCATCTGACGCTCCAGCTCACCGCGACCGGCAAGACCCACGACTCGGTCGTCATCAACGCCGTACACGTGAAGATCGTGACGCGTGACGCGCCGCTCGACTGGACCGCGTACTCGATGGGTTCGGGGTGCGGGGGCAGCGTCACCCCGGGCTTCTTCGACGTGAACCTGGACGCGGCGCAGCCGCGCACCAAGCCGGTCGGCGGCATGCAGGGCGACGAGAAGGTGCCCGCCACGGACTTCCCGTACAAGGTGTCCACGACGGATCCGCAGGTGCTCAACCTCGATGTGCACACCGACGCGCACGAGGTGACCTGGTACCTGGAGGTGGACTGGAGCAGCGGCGACCGCTCCGGGAAGATCCCGGTCTACGACGACAACGGCAAGCCGTTCCACAGCAGCGCCGTCAAGGGCCGTCCGGCGTACGAGTACCGGTTGGATACGAATGTGTGGGAGCGGCTGTCGACCTGACGCAGGTCAGGAGTCGACAGCCGCCCCCGGCACGGGAGTTACAGGCGCTCCGGCGTCCGGATGCCCAGCAGGGCCATGCCCTGGTGCAGCGTCCGGGCGGTCAGGTCGCACAGGAACAGGCGGTTCTCCACCAGCTCCGCCGACTCGGCCTTCAGGACCGGGCACTGGTCGTAGAACGTCGTGTACAGCGACGCCAGCTGGTACAGGTACGCGGCCAGCTTGTGCGGCGCGTACTCGGCCGTGGCCTCCGTGAGGAGCTCGCCGAACGCGTCCAGGTGCAGGCCGAGGGCGCGCTCGGCCGGGGCGAGCGCGAGCTCGGGGTGGGCCGTCGGCCGCGCGGAGTCGGCCTTGCGCAGGATCGACTTGATCCGGGCGTACGCGTACTGGAGGTAGACCGACGTGTCGCCGTTGAGCGACACCATCTGGTCCAGGTCGAACTTGTAGTCGCGGTTGGCCGACGTCGACAGGTCCGCGTACTTCACGGCGCCGATGCCCACGTACCGGCCGTTCTCGACGATCTCGTCCTCGGTCAGGCCCACCCTCTCGGCCTTCTCACGCACGACCGCCGTGGCCCGCTCGGCGGCCTCGTCGAGGAGGTCCTCCAGCTTGACCGTCTCGCCCTCACGGGTCTTGAACGGCTTGCCGTCCGCGCCGAGGACCGTGCCGTAGCCCATGTTGTGGGCGGTGACGTCGTCGGTCAGCCAGCCCGCGCGCCGCGCCGCCTCGAAGACCATCTTGAAGTGCAGCGACTGGCGCACGTCCACGACGTAGATCAGCGAGGTGGCGTGCAGGTCGGTGACGCGGTTGCGGATCGCGGTCAGGTCGGAGGCCGCGTAGCCGAAGCCGCCGTCGGCCTTCTGGACGATCAGCGGGACCGGCTTGTCGTCCTTGCCGCGGATCTCGTCGAAGAAGACGACGAGCGCGCCCTCGGAGCGCACCGCGACGCCCATCTCCTCCAGGAGGCGGGCGGTCTCGGGCATGCCCTCGTTGTACGCGGACTCGCCGACGATCTCGTCGTCGCGGATCTCCATGTCCAGCTTCTCGAAGACCGAGTAGAAGTAGACCTTCGACTCGTCCACGAACTGCTGCCACAGCTCCAGCGTCTCCTTGTCGCCCGACTGGAGGGCGACCACCCGCTTGCGGGCCCGCTCCTTGAACGCGTCGTCGGAGTCGAAGACCGCGCGGGACGCCTTGTAGACGCGGTTCAGGTTGCTCATCGCCTGCTCGCCGTCGACGTCCCCGGCCGGGGCCAGCTCGCCGGGGTTCTCGATCAGGTACTGGATGAGCATGCCGAACTGGGTGCCCCAGTCGCCGATGTGGTGGCGGCCGATCGTCTTCTCGCCGGTGAAGTCGAGCATGCCGCGCAGCGCGTCGCCGATGACCGCCGAGCGCAGATGGCCGACATGCATCTCCTTCGCCACGTTCGGCTGGGCGTAGTCGACGACCGTGACGCCCGGGTTCTCCTTCAGCGGCACGCCGAGCCGGTCGTCGGCCGCGCGCGCGGCCAGCGTCCTGGTGATCGCCGCGTCGGTGAGCGTGATGTTGAGGAAGCCGGGGCCCGAGACCTCGACGTCCTTCAGAACGTCACCCGCCTCCAGCGCGTCGGTGACCTTCGTCGCCAGCTCGCGCGGGTTGCCCTTGAGCTTCTTCGCGAGCGCCAGGATGCCGTTGGCCTGGAAGTCGGCCCGGTCGCTTCGTCGCAGCAGCGGGTCGGTGGAGCCGGCCTCCGGCAGGGCTGCCGAGAGGGCGTCCGCCAGGCGCTGCTGGACTGTGGAAGCGAGGGAAGGGACCGATGCCATGGGTGCCGTTTCCTGTCGGTTGGCCGCACGCGCGCCGGGCGCGGGCGTGGATACGTACAGGCCGATTCTCCCATGGTGGCCACTCCCGTTTCTCCGGTAATCAACGCAACCCCTGAGCGCCCGCTTCCGTCTGGGACAATGGGCACGCCAGCCTCTCCATTGCGTACGAGAAAGAAGGACGTGCCGACCGTGGCTCAGAGCAGCACCGAGACCGACTGGGTCTCCCGTTTCGCGGACGAGGTCATCGAGGACTCGGAGCGTCGTGCGCCTGGCAAACCGGTCGTCGTCGCGTCCGGACTGTCCCCCTCCGGACCCATTCACCTGGGCAATCTCCGTGAGGTCATGACCCCGCACCTGGTCGCCGACGAGATCCGGCGGCGCGGTCACGAGGTCCGTCACCTGATCTCGTGGGACGACTACGACCGCTACCGCAAGGTGCCCAACGGCGTCCCCGGTGTCGACGAGTCGTGGGCCGAGCACATCGGCCGCCCGCTGACCTCCGTCCCGGCCCCGGCCGGCTCGGCGTACCCGAACTGGGCCGAGCACTTCAAGGCCGCGATGACCGAGGCCCTGGCCGAGCTCGGCGTCGAGTACGACGGGATCAGCCAGACCGCGCAGTACACCTCGGGCGTCTACCGTGAGCAGGTCCTGCACGCGATGAAGCACCGCGGCGACATCGACGCGATCCTGGAGCAGTACCGCACCAAGAAGGCCCCCGCCAAGAAGGGCCAGAAGCCGGTCGACGAGGCCGAGCTGGAGGCCGCCGAGGGCTCGGGGGCTGCGGGCGAGGACGACGGCACGGGCTCGGCGGGCTACTTCCCGTACAAGCCGTACTGCGGCGGCTGCGGCAAGGACCTCACCACGGTCTCGTCGTACGACGACGAGAGCACCGAGCTCGCCTACACCTGCTCGGCCTGCGGTTTCGCGGAGACCGTGAAGCTGAGCGAGTTCAACCGCGGCAAGCTGGTCTGGAAGGTCGACTGGCCGATGCGCTGGGCGTACGAGGGTGTGATCTTCGAGCCCTCGGGCGTCGACCACTCCTCGCCCGGCTCCTCGTTCCAGGTCGGCGGCCAGATCGTGTCGATCTTCGGCGGCGAGCAGCCGATCGGCCCGATGTACGCCTTCGTCGGCATCAGCGGCATGGCCAAGATGTCCTCGTCCAAGGGCGGCGTGCCGACCCCGGGCGACGCGCTGAAGATCATGGAGCCGCAGCTGCTGCGCTGGTTGTACGCGCGGCGCCGTCCCAACCAGTCGTTCAAGATCGCCTTCGACCAGGAGATCCAGCGGCTCTACGACGAGTGGGACAAGCTGGAGGCGAAGGTCGCCGACGGCTCGGTCCTCCCGGCCGACGCCGCCGCGTACTCGCGTGCGGTGCGCACCGCCGCCGGTGAGCTTCCGCGCACCACACGCCCGATGCCGTACCGCACGCTCGCCTCGGTCGTCGACATCACCGCCGGCCACGACGAGCAGACCATCCGGATCCTGAGCGACCTGGACCCGGCGAACCCGCTCTCCTCCCTGGACGAGGTGCGCCCGCGCCTCGACAAGGCGGAGGCGTGGATCAACACGCAGGTCCCGGCCGACCAGCGGACCGTGGTGCGCTCGGAGCCCGACACCGAGCTCCTGGCCACGCTCGACGACGCGGCCCGCGAGTCGCTGCGGCTCCTGGTGGACGGCCTCGACGACCACTGGTCGCTCGACGGCCTGACCCACCTGGTCTACGGCGTCCCGAAGGTCCAGGCCGGCTTCTCCGCCGACGCCACGCCGAAGGAGCTCCCCCCGGAGATCAAGACGGCCCAGCGCACGTTCTTCGCGCTCCTGTACCACTTGCTGGTGGGCCGCGACACGGGTCCCCGTCTGCCCACGCTGCTGCTTGCGGTGGGGGCGGACCGGGTGAGGAAGCTGCTCGCGGCCTAGCCGTACGTAACGGGAAGGGGGTCCAGGGCGAAAGCCCCGGGCCCCCTTTCGGCTCTGCGTGCCCCGCAACCTCCTAGGGGCGCGGGGAACTGCGCGACCAGCCCCCACCGGCCCGCAGACAAAACAACCGCCCCGGAGGGGCTACGCGATGTGGTCGGCCTCAAGCTCCGCGTGGTACCGCTGCTTGAAGTCCGGCATCAGGCGCCGCAGCAGCGCCGCCCCACGCGGATGCGTCGCGCCATGCCCGTCTGCGAGGTGTATCTCCAGCGCCTCGACGGCCGGATAGTCGTTGTGCTCGTTCACGAACTCGACGAAGACCTTGTACGCGAGGTCGGCGAACGCGACATCCTCCGGCATCGTCTCCTCGGCGTGAGCCATAGGCGCGGGCATCGGATGCTCGGGCGCGTTGCCCAGCGGCCGGGTGCGGCCGGGGCCCGCCGGGACCATCACCGGGGTCGGCTCAAGCCCCTCGACGTACTGCGGGTCGTACGTGCCCTCGTACGCGTCCTGGGAGAGCTGCTGCGCGGCGAACCACGGGCTCTCGTCGGGAACGCCCGCGGGGACGGCCCCGGGCTGCTCCTGAGCCTGCTGGGGCTGGACGGGGGCTTCCGCGGCGGGCGCAGGCTGGGGCGCGGGCGCGGCCGGAAGCTCGACCGGCTGGGGCGTCGCGCTCACCACGGGCTTCACCGGCGGGGCCGTCGGCAGCAGGGTCGGCTCGATACCGGCGGCGGCGAGGCCGGCCGGGCCGGTCTCGGACAGCGGCACACCGAACCGCGCCAGCCGCAGCGGCATCAGCGACTCGACCGGCGCCTTGCGCCGCCACGCGCGCCCATAACGGGCCTGGAGGCGGGCGCGGTACACGAGCCGGTCCTGTTCGAGCTTGATGACCTGCTCGTACGAGCGCAGCTCCCACAGCTTCATCCGGCGCCACAGGCGGAACGTCGGCACGGGGGAGAGCAGCCAGCGCGTGAGGCGCACGCCCTCCATGTGCTTGTCGGCGGTGATGTCCGCGATCCGCCCCACCGCGTGGCGCGCGGCCTCGACGGCGACGACGAACAGGACCGGGATCACCGCGTGCATGCCGACCCCGAGCGGGTCCGGCCAGGCCGCGGCGCCGTTGAAGGCGATGGTGGCGGCCGTCAGCAGCCAGGCCGTCTGGCGAAGCAGCGGGAACGGGATACGGATCCAGGTCAGCAGCAGGTCGAGCGCGAGGAGCACACAGATGCCCGCGTCGATGCCTATCGGGAAGACGAGGGAGAAGTTCCCGAAACCTTTCTTCTCGGCGAGCGCGCGCACCGCCGCGTAAGAACCCGCGAACCCGATCCCGGCAATGACCACCGCACCCGCGACCACCACCCCGATGAGTATGCGATGCGTGCGCGTCAGCTGCGTCGCGGCCACCCGCGATCCCCCTCCGTTGTCGACAACCGGCGCGCAAAGCCTGGCACATGAGTACGGAGTCCCGCCCACAGGGGAGGGCAGGACTCCGTATCGAGCCCGGCTCGTTACCCGTTGGACTACTGCTTGGCGCCGCCGTTCGCGGCGGCGACCGAGGCGACGGCCTCCTTGGCCGCGGCCTGCGCGTCCTTCATCAGATCACCGGAGTCCGGGGTGTCCGCGCCCTGGTAGCCCGCACCGTTGTAGTCGAGCACGACGACCGCGTTCGCGGTACGCGCCACGACGACCACGTTCTTGAAGTCCTCGTCGGTCTTCTTCAGGTCGAAGGAGAAGGCCGTCGCCTCGTCGCCGATGCCGCTGACCGGCGTCGACTTCACGTTCTTGGCGCCGTCGGTCGCCTTTGTCGCGGTCAGCACCCGGGCGTACTCCTTGGCCGCGCGCTGGTCGCCGCTGCCGACGGCCTGGTCCGAGACGAACCGCTTGAGCGAGACGTCCAGCCAGCGGTACTGCGAGCCCTTCACGCCCTTGTCGTCCAGGCCGTTCCAGGAGCAGGTGCCCTGCGAGGCCACGTCCGTGGAATTGCCCGCCGTGCCCGACTTGGACTTCGCCTTCGGCACCAGGTTGTCGATCGTCTTCTCCGACAGCGCCTTGCACGGGTCGGGCAGCTTGGCGTACTTCGCGGGCGCCACGGTCGGGGCCGAGGACTTCTTGCCGCTGGGCGCGGCGGCCGACGACGAGGAGCCGTCGTCGGCCTTCTTCTTGTCCCCGCCGCCGGAGTCCGACGAGCAGCCGACGGCGACGAGCATCACGGGGACGGCGGCGCAGGCGAGCACACGGGCGAGCCGCGTGCGCGGGGTGGTGGCCGGGGCGGTTCGGTGCATGGTTCTACGCGTCCTTAGGTGTTCGCTGTTCGCTGGGTTTCGACGTGCCTACTCGCCGAAGATGTCGACGAGCTTGGCGGCCAGGGCCCGGGACTTCTCCTGGAGTTCCTGGCTGTCGGGGGCGAGGGCGTTCGGGGAGGTGGGCTGTTCCGTGTACTCGACGGTCACGATCACGTTGGAGGTGCGGAAGACGACGGTGACGGTACGCCGCTGCACGGCCGAGCCGCTCGTCACCAGCACGTCGTTCAGGAAGGCGGCGTCGCCGAGCCCGCTGAGCACCCGCGGCTGAAGCCCGTCGGGCGGACCCGCGGGACCGCCGGAGGCGGGCGGGGAGACGGGCGTCGAGGCGGCCGGGGTGGCGGCCTCGCTCAGGGCGTTCAGCCCGGAGGACTTCGGCGACGGGGTCGGGGACGGGGAGGTGCCCGGCCCGGTGGTGCCCTTGCCGGCGCCGCCGGTGTGCGCGCCGGTCTTGTCGCCGTCCGTCGGCGCGGGCAGCTTCGCGGCCGTCTGCTTCTTGCCGTACACCGCCTTCGCCTGGTCGTCGTCGCTGACGGCCGGGTCGTACGAGACGACCCGCTCGAAGTCGACGTACAGCCGGCGCACACCGTCCGGCGACTCGTCCTTCCACCGGCAGCCGACGCGCCGGTCGGTGTCGTACGTGAGCTCCGCGACCCCCTCGTACGCCTTGGCCTTCTGGTCGTCCGGCAGCTCGGCGGCGCCCGGCAGCATGTCCTTGAGGACACCCTTGTTCACGGCCCGGCACGGCTCGGGCAGCGTCCGGTACCGGCCGGGCTGCGCGGCGGCCGCCTTGGGCGCGCCCGCCTTCGAGTCGCCGCTCGGCCCGCCACCGCCGGAACCCGAGGAGCAGCCCGCGGTCAGCGCCACGAGGAGCGCCACACCGGTCACGTACGCCTTTCGCTGCACGGTTCCCAGGCTCCTTTCGGGAGAAAAACGGTTGCCGCCCGGGGGCGGCCGCTGGACACAATGTCTATCGCACGCGCTGCCGTGAACGCCGGTCCACTGTCCTGTTTGTGGTCTTTGGTGACGGTTATTGCGCTTCGGGCGCATGCTGGCGCCATAGAGACTTTTCGGATGAATCAGCTCCACGGGGGAACGAGGAATTATGTCGTACGTAGAGGTGCCGGGCGCAAAGGTCCCGATCAGGATGTGGGCGGACCCCACGACGGTCGAGGACGTGGCGATGCAGCAGCTGCGCAATGTCGCCACGCTGCCGTGGATCAAGGGCCTGGCCGTGATGCCGGACGTCCACTACGGCAAGGGCGCCACCGTCGGCTCGGTCATCGCGATGCACGGCGCGGTCTGCCCGGCGGCGGTCGGTGTCGACATCGGCTGCGGAATGTCGGCGGTGCGCACATCCCTGACCGCGAACGACCTCCCGGGCGACCTGTCCCGCCTCCGCTCCAAGATCGAGGAGGCGATCCCGGTCGGGCGCGGCATGCACGGCGACGCGGTCGACCCGACCCGCTTCCACGGCTTCGCCACGGCGGGGTGGGAGGACTTCTGGGGGCGGTTCGAGGGGGTGGCTGATGCGGTCAAGTTCCGTCAGGAACGGGCCGTGAAGCAGATGGGAACGCTCGGATCCGGGAATCATTTCATCGAGTTCTGTCTCGACGAGTCGGGTTCGGTCTGGCTGATGCTGCACTCCGGGTCCCGGAACATCGGCAAGGAGCTCGCCGACTTCCATATCGGCGAGGCGCAGAAGCTGCCGCACAACCAGGGCCTGATCGACCGCGACCTCGCCGTCTTCATCGCGGACACCCCGCAGATGGCGGCGTACCGGAACGATCTTTTCTGGGCGCAGGAGTACGCGAAGCACAACCGCGCGATCATGATGGCGCTCTTCCAGGACGTGGTCCGCAAGGAGTTCAAGAAGGCGAAGGTGACCTTCGAGCCGGTGATCAGCTGCCACCACAACTACGTGGCGGAGGAGCGGTACGACGGCATGGACCTGCTGGTCACGCGTAAGGGCGCGATCCGGGCCGGCTCCGGCGACTACGGGATCATCCCGGGCTCGATGGGCACCGGCTCGTACATCGTCAAGGGCCTCGGCAACGCGGCGTCCTTCAACTCGGCCTCGCACGGCGCGGGCCGCAAGATGAGCCGGAACGCGGCGAAGCGGAAGTTCTCGACGCGGGACCTGGAGGAGCAGACGCGGGGCGTGGAGTGCCGCAAGGACTCCGGCGTCGTGGACGAGATCCCGGGCGCGTACAAGCCGATCGAGAAGGTCATCGAGCAGCAGCGGGACCTGGTGGAGGTCGTCGCGAAGCTCAAGCAGGTCGTGTGCGTGAAGGGCTGATCGTTTGTTCTTGAACGGCCGGGTGGGCCGTCGGGCGGGTGCCCGGCGGCCCACTTCGCGTATCGCTTACAGCTCCCGGTGCACCTTCGTGTTGGAGGCCTGGGCTCGGGGGCGGACGATCAGGAGGTCGATGTTGACGTGGGGCGGGCGGGTTACCGCCCAGGTGATCGTCTCGGCCACGTCGTCGGCCGTCAGGGGCTCGGCCACGCCCGCGTAGACCTTGGCCGCCTTCTCGGTGTCGCCGCCGAAGCGGGTCGTGGCGAACTCCTCCGTCTTGACCATGCCGGGCGCGATCTCGATCACGCGGACCGGGCGGCCGACGATCTCCAGGCGCAGGGTCTCGGCGATGACGCGGGTGCCGTTCTTCGCGGCGACATAGCCCGCGCCGCCCTCGTACGTGCCGTGGCCCGCCGTCGAGGAGAGGACGACGACCGTGCCGTCGCCGGACGCGTCCAGGGCGGGCAGCAGGGCCTGGGTGAGGTTGAGGGTGCCGATGACGTTCGTCTCGTACATCTGGCGCCAGTCGGCCGGGTCGCCGGTGGCGACCGGGTCCGCGCCGAGAGCGCCGCCCGCGTTGTTGACGAGGACCGCGATCGTACGGAACGCGGTGGCGAAGGCGTCGACGGCCGCGCGGTCGGTGACGTCCAGAGGGTACGCGGTGGCCTGGTGGCCCGCCTCGTTGATCTCGGCGGCCAGCGCCTCGATGCGGTCCTTGCGGCGCGCGGTGAGCACCACGCGGTAGCCGGCGGCGGCGAGCTGCCGTGCGGTGGCGGCACCGATGCCGCTGCTCGCTCCGGTGACGACGGCGATGGGGGTCCCGGTGGCGGTCATGGCGTACTCCTCGCGCGGATGATCGTATTGCGGCCAGGATAGGCGGACGCCAAGTAAAGGTGCCGGGGGCGTCTCGCTCAGCGGCCGCGCGGGGCGTACGTTCAGCGGCCGCGCGGGGCGTACATGATGACCGCGACCCCGGCCAGGCAGATCAGCGCGCCGGTGACGTCCCAGCGGTCCGGGCGGTAGCCGTCCGCCACCATGCCCCACGCCAGCGAACCGGCGACGAACACTCCGCCGTACGCGGCCAGGATCCTGCCGAACTCGGAGTCCGGCTGAAGGGTCGCCACGAACCCGTACACGCCGAGCGCGATCACCCCCGCCCCGATCCAGATCCAGCCCCGGTGCTCCCTGACGCCCTGCCAGACGAGCCAGGCGCCGCCGATCTCGAAGACGGCGGCGAGGAGGAAGAGGGTGATGGAGCGGGCTACGAGCATGGGGTCAGCGTGGCATGAGGGGACCCGCCTCTTTTTCCGTGTCGGGGTGGCGAAACGGGAATATAACCCGTTAAAGGTATCTTTCGGGCATGCTTGGGATGCTCAGGGGGTCCAGAGGCTTGTGGGTGGGGGCTGTTGTCGCGCTGGCGGCGGTGTGGGGGCCGTCGGCCGGGGCGGCTCAGGGTGTGGGTGATCCGGTGGGGCGTGCCGTGGGCCCTGATGCCGTCGCGCCGCCCGTCGCCGCACCCGGTGTCGAGGCCGATCTCGCGTACCACGGGCACGTCTCCTTCTGGAACGGACGCGTCGGCGTGTGGGTCGAGCCGTCCAACCACGGGCCGGGCGCGGTCCCGGACGCCACCGTGCGGCTGCGGTTCTCCACGCCGCTGGCCGGTGTCGAGGAGCTGCCTCCGGGGTGCCTGCGCGGGAGCCCGGAGACCGTGTTCTGCTCGACCGGACCGATGCGGGCGGCCGGGGCGGGGCGGCCGTTCGCGCTCGACCTGCGCGTCGCGGGCAGCCCGGCCGAGGTGGTCGTGAACATCAGCACCTCATGGAGCGGCGGCGCGCGGGACCGCAACCCGAACAACAACACGCACCGGGTGCTGGCTCCGGCGACCGGGGACAAGTACGCGTACTGAGCGGCCGTTGGTTGCCCTCTGCGCCGTACAATTTCTGCATGCCGCAGAAGAACAAGGACCGTGCCCGTCTCATGGGTGAGCTCGGCACCGCGTCGCGCCGCTACATGGCCTCGTACGCCCTGTTCAACCAGGCGCTCGCCGACCATCTGCGGCTGCACCCCACCGATCTCCAGTGCCTCAACCTCCTCGGCCTGGAGCCCGGCCCCGTCACCACCGGGCGGATCGCCGAGCTGACCGGGCTCACCACCGGGTCGGCGACGCGGCTCGTCGACCGGCTGGAGAAGGCGGGTTACGTCACGCGTCGGCGCGACACCGAGGACCGGCGCAAGGTGCTCGTCGAGGCCGTGCCCGAGCGGATGGCCGAGTTCGGGGCGGTGTGGGGGAAGCTGAACGGGGCCTGGTTCGCGATGTTCGACGCGTACGGGGACGACGAGATCGCGCTGCTCATCGCCCATATGCACCGCACGGTCGAGCTCGCGGGCACGCAGATCGAACAGCTGCGGGGCGGGGAGCTGTAACCCCTCGCGTGACGGGCCGTCAGTGGCCGTGTGCCGCCCCGCCGAACTCGGCCATCGCCCCGTCGACGATCGCTTCGAGGCGCGAGTGGTGGGCGCCGCGCCAGTACACCCGGTCGCAGGACGTGCACGCGGCGAAGACGTCGTACGTGCTGCTCGTCCCGTGTTCCAGACGCTCGCGGACCGTGTCCTTGTCGGCCGCGCGCAGCGGCGCGTTGCAGGCGGTGCAGCGGGTCCAGGGGGCGAGGACGGGGGCGAACCGTTCCAGTACGTCCCGGAGTTGGTCCTCGGGCCGGTGGCTGTAGACGTACGCGCCCGCCCAGATCTCGCGGCGCCGCAGCAGCCCGCGGTCCCGGGAGAGCAGGACGCGCTTCTCGGCCGCCGACCGCGCGGCGAGCGCCGGGTCGCCGATGTCCTCGCTCTCGTACGCCGCGTCGACGCCGAGCAGCCTCAACCGCCGTGCCAGCGTGCCGAGATGGACGTCCAGGAGGAAGCGGAGCGGGGCGCCGGGGACCTGCTGGGGGCGGGTGACGGGGCGCACTTCGACGGTCTCGTCCGCGCGCGGGATGTGTGAGACCGGGACCTCGCGGCCGTCGACGAGCAGCTGACCGACCTCGGTCAGCGGGACGCCGAGGGACTCGACGACATGGCCGAGCGTCGACGAGCCGTCGGTGACCACGGCCGTACGCCCCTCGCGGCGCTCGGCCGCGATGAAGAGGTGCAGCTCAGGGGCGAAGTGGCAGGTGATCTCCGGTCCGTTCACGCCGTCAGGATGCCATCGGGCGACGGGGCCGGGCCACGCATTTCGGTTCTTGCCGCCTACGGGCGGAACGTGTCCGCGTTCTCGGCGGCCCAGTCGGCGAACGTACGGGCCGGACGCGCCGTCAGCTCTTCGACGCCCCGGGTGACGGTGTCCGGGCGGCCGTCGTACGCGGCGAAGTAGTCGAGCAGCGCGTCGGCGGTGGCGTCGTCCATGTACGCGGACATCGCGGCCTTCCACGCCTCGGGGCTCACCGTCTCGACGGCGATGTCCCGGCCGATCGCCGCGCCGAGCGCCGCGATCTGCTGGGCGGCGGTGAGGGATTCGGGCCCGGTGAGGTGGTACGCGGCCCCGCGCAGCCGGGGCTCGGTGAGCACCGCGAACGCGGCGTCGGCGACGTCGTCTTGGTGGATGGGGCTGGCGTGCGTACCCGGGTACGGCACCTCGACCGTGCCGGTCGACTTGATCGACCAGGCCCAGCCGGCCGCGTTGCCCGCGAAGGCGCCGGGTCGCAGGAGCGTGGCGTCGATGCCGGAGGCGGTCAGCGCCTGTTCGACGGCGAGGTGCCGCTGGGCGATGGGGTTGTCCTCGGCGCCCGCGTACAGGACGGAGCTGGAGGAGAGCAGCACGATGTGCTCGACCCCGGCGGCCTTCGCGGCGGCGAGGAACGCGTCGACGTGGGTGGGGTCGGCGTACAGGAACACCTGCCGCACACCCGCGAGCGCGGCGGGGAAGGTGCCGGGCTCGCCGAGCCGCAGCCGTACGGTCTCGACGTCGTCGGGCAGATCCAGCTTCTCGGGGGCGGCGGAGGCGGCGCGGACGGGGAGCCCGGCGGCGCGGAGCCGGGAGACGAGGCCGGAGCCGATGGCGCCGCGGCTGCCGGTGACGAGGACGGGGGAGGACATGGAGGGCCTTTCGGAGGGTCGGGGGATGTTGCTGCGTCTCGCATAATCTGCGTGACACAGATAAATATCGGTGAAGAAGGCCCACCGGTCAAGCGGGATTACGGTGGGCCTTGCTCCGGACGTGCGCTTCCGGGTGCTACTCGACGACCCGGAAGTGGGTCATGGTCCGCCGGTCCGCGTCGAGGATGTGGAAGGCGATGCCGGGCGGCGACGTGCGGTTGACCAGGCCCTCGCCCGGCTCCCACGGCAGCCGCAGCGTCGACGTCACGCCCGGCGCGATGAGCAGCGGCCGCCCCGCGAACGTGGTCGCGGCCGGGGTGTGGGCGTGCCCGACGAGTACGGCCGCGATGTTGTCGCGCCCGGCGAGCACCTCCGCGAACCGGTCGCCGTTGGTGAGGTTGGTCGAGTCCAGGTACTCGTGGTGGATCGCGCACGGCGGGTGGTGGAAGGCGACCAGTGCCGGGGTGTCGCCGAGCCCGTCGAGCGTGCGGGCCAGCCACTCCAGCGTGGCGTCCTCGAACACGCCCGGGTCCTCGCCGGGGATCGTCGAGTCGAGCATGAGGATCGCGTAATCGCCCACGCGGTGCAGGCGGTTGACGGGTGCGTACGGGTCCGGGGCGGCGCCCTTTGTCGTGCTCGGCCCGCCCGGGAGGTCGAGGAGGCCCTTGCGGTACGCGGCGCGGTCGTCGTGGTTGCCGGGGCAGGTGAGGACGGGGGCGTCGATACGGGCGAGCAGTTCGGCCGCCTCGGCGTACTCGGCCGGGGCGCCGTGGTCCGCGATGTCGCCGGTGACCAGGACGGCGTCGGGGCGGCGGGACATCGCGTTGATGAACTCGACGACGCGCGCGGCGCGTTGCGCGGCCCGCGCGCCCCCGTCGAGATGCAGATCACTGATGTGGGCCAGCAGCACGGGATCCCCCTGGGTGACGCGTGGTGGCTAATGGTTGAAGTATTTTGTCCCATTAGCTCGTACGGAGGGGACTCTAGGGGGTGCGCGGCGCGGGGTTCAAGGGCCGATCGGCGCGGAGTGGCCTGCCGGGGGGTGGAGTGGCCGAGTCGGTCCGTCGTGGAGGAGTGGAGTGGCCGGGTCAGTCCGTCCGGGTCAGGTCGCGGCACCAGTCGTGGGAGGTGAGCCAATGGCCCGGCGGGTACTCGAACTTGACCTCGGTCAGGAGGTGGAAGCCGGCCTTGCGCAGGACGGCGTTGGAGGCGGTGTTGTCGACGGAGGGGAAGGCGTGCAGGTGGCGGCGCCCGCCCGCGTCGCGCGCGGCGTCGGCGGCGGCGCGGATCGCGGCGACGGCGAGCCCTCGCCCCTGGAACTCGGGCAGAATCCCGTAGCCCGTCTCGTACACGTCCTCGCCCTGCCATACGCGGGGCCAGTACCCCACGGAGCCCACGGCTTCGCCGCTCTCGGCGAGCTCGACCCGGAACATCCGCCCCTCGGTGGCGGGCCGTGCGCTGAGTTCGACGTACTTCCACTGCCGCGTGAGCAGCGTCTCCTCGTCCTCGGGTCCGCCGACGTGGGCGGTCATCTCGGGGGAGTTGGACCGCTGGAGGAGGGGGAGGTCGTCGGGGGACCAGGGGGTGAGGCGGATGTCTTGGGTGTTGTGGGTGGCCATGGGGGGACTTTAGGTGGGGGGTGTGACAGTGGCGAGGCGGACTGCCGGGGCTCGGCCCCGGACCCCCCCGCGCCCCGCCTGCGGCGGGCATTTCCCCACCCCGCCCCTTCCCGAAAGCCCTGGGCGGGCGGCCGGTTGTCCATCTGCGGACCGGTGGGGGCTGGTCGCGCAGTTCCCCGCGCCCCTTAATGGGCCCTTCGGGCCCTCCTTTGATGGGCCCTTCGGGCCCTCTTAGGGGCGCGGGGAACTGCGCGAGCAACCCAGCACGGTCCGCAGAAGAAGTGGGGTGCACGGGGCGAAGCCCCACGTACCCACACACCCCCAGCGGGGTGCAGGGGCCGCAGGCCCCGCAAAAGGGGGCCGGGGGCGGAGCCCCCGGGAGACCGCCTCAACCCCCCGCCCACCCCCGGAGGGTTAAGGGAACGGGCGGGGTGGGGGAGGTCACCCCGTGCGTCCCCTGCCGCACCACGCCAACCCCGCCGCATACAGCGCCAGCACCACACCCAACAGCGGGTAGTACACGACCGGCAACGCCCCCATCCCCAGCACCGCCCCCACAGGGGTGAGGGGCAGAAGCAGACCCACCGCGGCCAGCACCGCCGCCGCCACCGGCACAGGCCCGAGACGACCCGCCGCCGCCCCACGGCCCGTACGCAGCAGCACCATCACCAACGCCTGCGTCAGCAGGTTCTCGGTGAACCACCCGGTGTGGAACGACGCCTGCCCGGACGCGTCGGCCCCCGCATGCACCGCCCACGCCAGCACCGCGAACGTCGCGAGGTCGGCCGCCGCGTTCAGCAGCCCGAACCCGGTGACGAACCGCAGCACCTCCCCCGGAGCCAGCCGCAACGGCCGCCGCAGCGACGCCGGATCCTGCCGGTCGTACGCGAACGCCAACTGCGCCGCGTCGAAGCACAGGTTCTGCACCAGCACCTGGGACGGAAGCATCGGCAGGAACGGCAGCAGCAGTCCCGCCGTCAGCATCGCGATCACGTTGCCGAAGTTCGAGGAGAGCGTGATCCGGAGGTAGCCCGCGATCGTGCTGCCGCTCCTGCGGCCCGCCGCGATCGCGTGGTCCAGCGACGTCAGATCCTTCGCCGCGAGCACCACGTCCGCCGCCTCCCGCGCCACATCCACCGCGTCGCGCGGGCAGATCCCGACGTCCGAGGCGCGCAGCGCGGGCAGGTCGTTGACGCCGTCGCCGAGGAACCCGGTGACATGTCCCTGCTCGCGCAGCACCCGTACGATCCGGGCCTTGTGCTCGGGCGTGCAGCGCGCGAACACGGTCGTACGGGCGGCGAGCCCGGCCAGTTCGGCGTCGCCGAGAGCGTCTATGGACTCGGCGGTGACCGGGGTGCCGGGCTCAAGCCCCAGCTCGCGGCACGCGCGCGCGGCCGTGCCGGGGTGGTCGCCGGTGAGGACCTTGACCGCGACCCCGCTGCGGGCGAGCGCGGTGAGCGCGTCGGCGGCGGTCTCGGCGGTCGCGTCGCGCAGCGCGACGAGGCCCCGGAAGGAGAGCCCGCGCTCGTCGGCCACGGTGTACGCGCGCGTACGGGCCGGCCGCTCGGCGAGCGCCACCGCGAGCACCCGCAGCCCGTCGTCCGCCTGCGCGGCGGCGAGCGCGGTGATGCGCGCGCGTTCGCCGTCGTCGAGCGCGCACCGCTCCAGTACGTCCTCGACGGCGCCCTTGACGACCAGGGTGTGGCTGCCGAGGCGGTCCGGGGTGCGCACGACGGCGGTGGACAGTCGGCGCACCGGGTCGAAGGGGAGGGCGGCGACCGCGTCGTACTCCAGCGCGTCGAGCCCGTCCGGCAGCAGCCCCGCGGCGGCGTCCAGCAGCGCCTCGTCCAGGGCGTCGGTGCTCGGCATCTCGGCGAGCTGGAGCGTCCACAGGCTGTTGACGGCCGCCCAGTGCAGCACGTCCGCGTCCTCGGCCCCGCGCGCGTCGACCGCGCGGTCCAGGACGGGACGGTCCTGGGTGAGCGTGCCGGTCTTGTCGACGCACACGACGTCGACCGCGCCCAGATCGTGCAGCGCGGGCAGCCGCTTGACGATCACCTCGTGCGTACGGGCCAGGGTCGCCGCACCGCGCGCGAGCGCCGTCGTGACGATCACCGGCAGCATCTCAGGGGTGAGCCCGACGGCGACGGCGACCGCGAACGGCAGCGTCTCCAGGCCGCGCCCGCGCAGCGCCGCGTTCGCCATCAGGACGAGCGGCGGCGTGAGCAGCATGAATCTGATCAGGATCCAGGAGATCCCGTACACGGAACGATCAAAAGCGGTCGTACGGCGTTCGTACGCCAGCCGGGCGGCCCGGGCGGCCCGACGGTCGCCGGGCGTCGCGTCAGCCGCCCGCCGTCTGCCCCACCGCAGCCACGCACCCCCCGGCCGCGACCCGTAGGCCAGCGCGAACCGCGTGTCCGCGCCGGTCGCGACGACCACCCCCGTACCGCTGCCGGAGGCCACACTGCTGCCCTGGAAGCACAGCTCGGGACGGTCGAAGCCGGTGAAGGCGCCACCGGACGACGGCTCGTCGGCCGGGTACTTGTGCGCGGGAGCCGACTCCCCGGTCAGCGCCGCCTGATGCATCGTCAGACCGGTCGCCCGCAGCAGCCGCAGGTCCGCCGGGACCAGGTCGCCGGGGCCGAGCCGGATCACATCGCCCGGGACCACCTGGTCCACCGGGATCTCGCGCGGCGCCGGATCCTCGTCCGGGCCCGAGCGGCGCACGACCGTCGCCGTGGTCGCCACCAGCTCGCGCAGCCCGGACGCCGAGCGGTCCGCCCGGTACTCCCCGGCCGCGCGCAGCGCGCAGCTGACCCCGACCAGGACGGCGATCACCGACGCCGTGCCCCAGGCGGCGACGGCGGCCGACACCAGGGCCAGACTCGCGAGCACCGCCGTGAACGGGTCGCGCAGGCTCCGTACGAAACGCAGCGGCCAGGACGGCGGACGCCGGGTGGGCAGCACGTTCTCGCCGTGGAGCGCGAGGCGGGCGTCCGCCTCGGACTCCAGCAGTCCGCGCGGCCCGGCGTCGAGCGCGCGCAACACCTGCAGCGGAGTCTGCCGCTCAGGCGCCCAGGTCACGGACGAGTCCCGGATTCTCGCCCGCGTCGGGGCGGGTGCCCAGGCGGGCTATCAGCCAGCCCACCATCTCCGCCACGTCCGGGTCGTCCACCAGATACACCACCCGGCGGCCCTCGCGGCGCGACCGCACGAGCCCGCCCAGCTTGAGCTTCGCCAAGTGCTGGCTCACGGCCGGCAGCGCGCCGCCGACCCGCTCGGCCAGCCCCGTCACATCCGACTCGCCGTGGCTCAGCGCCCACACGATGTGCAGTCGCGCGGGCGACGCCAGCAGCCCGAAGACACCGGCCGCCTCGCCCAGCGCCGGGCCGGACGGGTCGGCGCAGCGGTCGGCGGACGCGGTGGTCAGATTCCTCACCGACGCCTCCTGCCCATGTCCGTACGTACGTGATGAAGTCAGGCGGCCCAGTCTAGAGGCGGCCACCGACAACGCGGCCGACGCCGACGGAACCGGGCTCGTCGAGGAGCGGCGCGCCGCCTCACAGCGCCACGAGAGTGACCTCCGTCGCCTTCACGCTCGACCAGACCGCCACGCCCTCCGCGAGGCGCAGCTCGGCGGCCGCGTCCGGGGTGATCTCGGCGACCAGGTCCGGCACCCCCGCCGAGGTGATCAGGACGCGCAGCCTGCTGCCGGACGCGGTGATCTCGCGGACCGTGCCCGGCCAGGTGTTACGGGGGCTGCCGCCGGGCCGGTCGCGGTGGACCGAGACCGACTCCGGCGCGACGATCGCCAACGCGCGCGTGCCGGCCGCCAGTTGCTCGGCGGCGACGATCCGCCCGCCGCCCGCCAGCTTCAGCCCGTCGGCGGCGGCCTCGCCCGGCCAGGCGTTGCGGCCGAGCATCCGCGCCACCCAAGGGGAGCGCGGCTGCCGGGTGACCTCGGCGGGCGGGGCGTCCTGGAGGGCGCGGCCGCCGTCGAGCACCAGGACGCGGTCGGCCAGCGAGACCGCCTCGACCGGGTCGTGCGTGACGATCAGGCAGACCCCGCCGAACCCGTCGAGATGGGTGCGCAGGGTGTGGCGCACGCGCGCGCGGGTCGTCTGGTCGAGCGCGGCCAGCGGCTCGTCGAGCAGCAGCAGCCTCGGCCTGGCCGCCAACGCCCGGGCCAGCGCCACCCGTTGGGCCTGCCCGCCGGAGAGCTGGCCGGGCCTGCGGTGCGCGAGCGCGCCCACCCCGAGCCGGTCCAGCCACTCCTGAGCCCCCCGCCGGGCCTCGCCGCGCGCCACGCCCTGGGCGCGCAGCCCGTACGCGGTATTGCCGAGCGCGGTCATATGCGGGAAGAGCGCGCCGTCCTGCGGCACCCAGGCGACGCCGCGCCGGTGCGGTGCGAGGCCGGTGACGTCCTGGTCGCCGAGGCGCAGCTCGGCACGCGCGCGTGGCGTGAGTCCGAGCAGCGCGCGCAGCAGGGTGGTCTTGCCGGCGCCGTTCTCGCCGACGACGGCGATGGTGGTGCCGGGAGCGGCGTCGAGGGTCAGCTCGGTGAACCCGGTGACGTCGGCGTGCAGGGCCCAATTGCCGTACGAAGCAGGCGATTTAACGGAGTCGGAACCTCCGGAAAGTCCGGAAACTTCTGCGGCATCCGCTTCGTTCTCCTCATACGAATCAGACGAATCCGAACGCGAATGTGGACGCGTCCGACTCGCCCCGCGTACGGAACGGGCCGCGCCCCCGGTCCAGCTCCCGCGCAGGGCGATGAGGACGGCCATCGCGATGGCGAGCAGCAGCAGAGAGACGGAGGTGGCGGCCTCGGGGGAGTCCTGGAGCAGCAGATAGACCTGGAGGGGGAGGGTCTGGGTGGTGCCGGGCAGATTGCCGGCGAAGGTGATCGTGGCGCCGAACTCGCCGAGCGCGCGCGCCCAGGTGAGCGCGGCCCCGGCGGCGAGGCCGGGCGCGACCATGGGCAGCGTGACCGTGGTGAAGACCCGGAACGGGGAGGCGCCGAGCGAGGCGGCCGTCTCCTCGTAACGCGGCCGCAGTCCGCCGAGCGCGCCCTCCAGGCTGATCACCAGGAACGGCATGGCCACGAAGGTGGCGGCGACGACCGCGCCGGAGGTGTGGAAGGGCAGCGTGATGCCGAACGTGTCCTCCAGCCACGGCCCGAGCAGCCCGCGCCGCCCGAAGCCGAGCAGCAGCGCCACACCGCCGACGGTCGGCGGCAGCACCATCGGCAGCAGCACCAGCGAGCGTACGAGCGCCTTGCCGGGGAAGTCGACGCGCGCGAGCAGCCAGGCCAGCGGCACGCCGAGGAGGAGGGAGAGACCGAGTGCCCAGAAGGAGACGACCAGCGAGAGCCGCAGTGCCTCGGTGACGCCGGGGCTGCTCAGATGCGTACCGAGGTCGCCCCAGGAGGTACGGGCGAGGATGCCGACGAGCGGCATCAGCAGGAACGCGACGGCGAGCAGCGCGGGCACGACGAGGGCGAGGGGGGTGCGGGTGAAGGGGCGAGGGCGGCCGCTGAAGCGTTTCATCGGGAGTTCCTGACGGAAGGGAGTCCGGCCGGGAGAGAAGGGGAGTTCCGCCCCGGCCGAAGGATGTCCGGCCCGCCTGTCCCCCGATCAGGCGGGCCGGGCCCGGGGGTTACGGCTTCTGGAAGCCCGCGTCCTGGAGGATCTTCTGCGCCTCCGGGGTGCTGAGCCACTGCACGAAGGCGGCCGCGGCGGCGGCGTTCTTGGAGGTCTTGAGCGTGGCGGCCGGGTAGGAGGCCACCGCGTTCTGCGCGTCCGGGATGTCGACGGCTTCGACCTTGGCGGTGGCGGTGGCGGCGTCGGTCTTGTAGACGATGCCCGCGTCGGCCTCGCCGAGTTCGACCTTGCTGAGGACGGCCCGTACGTTCGGCTCCTGCGAGACCGGCTTGACGGTGATCTTCTGCGCGTCCAGGACCTTCTTGCTGTAGCGGCCGACCGGCACCTCGGGGGCGGCGAGCACGACCTTCAGCTTGGTGTCGGCGAGGTCCTTGAGCGCGCCGACCTTCTTCGGGTTGCCCTGGCCGGTCGCGATGACCAGCCGGTTCTTGGCGATGACGGTGGCGGCGCCGGTGTCCGACTTCAGCCCGTCCATGGTCTTGGTGTCGGCGGTGACCAGCGCGTCGGCGGGGGCGCCCTGCTTGACCTGGGCGGCGAGCTCCTGCGACCCGGCGAAGGAGAACTTCACCTTGGTGCCCGGGTGCTCCTTCTCGTACGCGGCGCCGGCCTTCTTGAAGACATCGGTGAGGGAGGCGGCGGCGAGGACGGTGAGGTTGGCCTTGGGGACGGCGGAGGCACCGGACGCACTGCTGCCGGTGTCCTTCGTGCTGCTGTCGTCCTTCTTGTCACTGCCGCAGGCGGCGAGCGGAACGAGGAGGGCGGCGGTGAGAACGGCCGAGGCGGCACGGCGGGGAGTGAGTACTCGGGTCATGGGGACGGAACTCCTTGGATGCGGTTCGGGCCGCGCCGGTGACGGACGACGCGATGGTGCGTACGTAGGCGACGCGTGCGCCGCTAAGCGACGAGTGCGTACGTATGCGTCGGATGCGTCAGGTGCGGTCGATGTGCACGCTGGTGGACTTCACGCGGGCGGTGGCCTGCATGCCGACCTCCAGACCGAGCTCCTCGACGGCCTCCCGGGTCAGCAGCGACACCAGCCGGTGCGGGCCCGCCTGGATCTCCACCTGCGCCGCGACATCGCCGAGCTTCACAGCGGTGACGATGCCCGGGAACGCGTTACGGGCGGAGGTGTACGAGACGTCGTCCTCGCCGGTGCCGTTCTGCGCGACCTCGACGGAGAACGCGGCCAGATCACGGCCGTCGATGAGCCGACGCCCGCTCTCGTCGCGATGGGTGGCCACCCGCCCCGCATCGGCCCAGCGCCGCGCGGTATCCGGACTGACGCCGAGCAGACGAGCCGCCTGACCGATGGTGTAGGACTGCATGCGCCACAAGATAGGCCAGTTCAGCTCGCATTTACAGAAGAATTGGCGGTAGGTACGTCGCAGGTGCGAGGGGGGATGGAGAAAGCTCCAAGGGGTGGGGCGGGGGGTGTGGGGCCCGGTCCCGGGTCCGACAGCCGCCTTATGACCCGGCACGCGCGACGAGGGCGGGGTTCGAAAATCCCCACCCTCGTTACCCGGTGATGCCTCGGAGCGGCGCGCTACGGCCAGACCAGGCAATAAGGCTGATGCCCCGCCTCATGCAGCCGAACGGAAAAGTCCTGCCACTCGTGCAGCAGCTGGTACACGTTGAACGCGTCGCGGGGGCCGCCGCGGTCCGGGACCGTGGACCAGATGAAGGCCGCCGCGCCTACCGTCTCCTCGCCCACCCCGCGCAGGGGGTCGACCACCGTCATCGGGAGTTTGACCACCGCGTAGTCGGGGTGCAGGACGACGAGTTCCAGCGGGGGGACCTTGTGCAGCGGTATGCCCTGGATGCCGGTGAGGACCATCGCCGCCACCGTCTCCGGCTTGATCTTGGTGAACATGCCGCCCATGCCGAGCTCGTCGCCGCCGAGTTCCTCGGGGCGCATCGAGATCGGCACCCGGGCCGCGGTGGCTCCGTCGGGCGCGCCGAAGTACTTGTAGGTCACCCCCACTCGGCCGCTCCCGTTCCCTGGACCCGTGACGGGGTCGATCCGCTCGATCCGCTCGACCCGTTCCTCCGCGTCGCGCCGGTGCCGTCCCCGCCGACGGGCGCGCTCGGGACCCCGGTCATCGGTCCCCTCGCCCAGTCCGCCACCGCGATGCATATCTTTCACCCGATTGCTTGTAGCCCGACTGCTTTGTAGACGGCGCGGCCCCCGCCGCGCAACCCGATCATCGTGTCAGTGACCTCCCCCACCGGGGTGCGGTGAAACACCTGTCCGCAAGAACGTCCGGGCCTCTGCCACCATGGCCTGTGTGAGCTATCCGTACGAATACGACGCCCCAGTTTCGCAGACGCTTTTCGACCGTGCGTCCCTCGTGACGCCCGGCGGCGTCAACTCGCCCGTCCGTGCCTTCCGCGCCGTGGGCGGTACGCCCCGGTTCATGGTGTCCGGTACGGGTCCCTACCTGACCGACGCCGACGGACGTGAGTACGTCGACCTGGTGTGCTCGTGGGGTCCGATGATCCTCGGGCACTCGCACCCCGAGGTGGTCGCGGCCGTGCAGGCCGCCGTCGCCCGCGGCACCTCCTTCGGTACGCCCGGTGAGGGCGAGGTCGCGCTCGCCGAGGAGATCGTCGCCCGGATCGAGCCCGTCGAGCAGGTCCGTCTGGTGTCCTCGGGCACCGAGGCGACCATGTCCGCGATCCGGCTCGCCCGCGGCTTCACCGGCCGCGCCAAGGTGATCAAGTTCGCCGGCTGCTACCACGGCCACGTCGACGCGCTCCTTGCCGCCGCCGGTTCCGGCGTGGCGACGTTCGCGCTGCCGGACACCCCGGGCGTCACCGGCGCCCAGGCCGGCGACACGATCGTGCTGCCGTACAACGACCTGGAGGCGGTGCACGCGGCGTTCCACGCGCACCCCGGTGAGATCGCCTGCGTCATCACGGAGGCCTCGCCCGGCAACATGGGCGTCGTCCCGCCCGCCGACGGCTTCAACGCGGGGCTCAAGGCCGCCTGTGCCAAGAACGGCGCGCTCTACATCTCCGACGAGGTCATGACCGGCTTCCGGACCAGCAGGGCCGGCTGGTACGGCGTCGACGGCGTGAAGCCCGACCTCATGACGTTCGGCAAGGTCATGGGCGGCGGCTTCCCGGCCGCGGCCTTCGGCGGCCGCGCCGACGTGATGGGCCACCTCGCGCCCGCCGGTCCCGTCTACCAGGCCGGCACCCTCTCCGGTAACCCCGTCGCCACCGCCGCCGGTCTCGCGCAGCTGCGGCTGCTCGACGACGCCGCGTACGCGAAGGTCGACGCGGTCTCCAAGGAGATCCAGGGGCTCGTCAGCGCCGCGCTCACCAAGGAAGGCGTCGCCCACCGGCTCCAGACCGCGAGCAACATGTTCTCCGTCTTCTTCACCAACCGTGAAGTACGGAACTACGAGGACGCCAGGAACCAGGAAGCCTTCCGGTTCAACGCCTTCTTCCACGCCATGCTCGCCAACGGCGTCTACCTGCCGCCGTCCGCCTTCGAGTCCTGGTTCGTCTCGACCACTCACGACGAGCGCGCGATCGAACGCATCGCGGCCGCCCTGCCCGTCGCCGCCCGTGCCGCAGCGGAGGCCACCGCATGACCGTCAACGACACCTCCGGCGACATCACCGTCGTCCACCTCATGCGCCACGGCGAGGTGCACAACCCCGACGGCGTGCTCTACGGGCGCCGGGCCGGGTACCACCTCTCCGAGCTCGGGCGGCAGATGGCCGACCGGGTCGCCGAGCACCTGGCGGGCCGCGACATCACGCACGTCGTCGCGTCCCCGCTGGAGCGCGCCCAGGAGACGGCCACCCCGATCGCCAAGGCGCACGGGCTCGACCTCGCCACCGACGCGCGGCTGATCGAGGCGGGCAACGTCTTCGAGGGCAAGACGTTCGGCGTCGGCGACGGCGCGCTGCGCAAGCCCGCCAACTGGAAGCACCTGACCAACCCGTTCCGCCCGTCCTGGGGCGAGCCGTACGTGGAGCAGGTCGTCCGGATGATGGGCGCCCTCGACGCCGCGCGCGACGCGGCGCGTGGCCATGAGGCGGTTCTGGTCAGCCATCAGCTGCCGATCTGGACCGTGCGCTCGTTCGTGGAGCGGCGCCGGCTCTGGCACGACCCGCGCAAGCGGCAGTGCACGCTCGCCTCGCTGACGACGTTCACGTACCAGGGCGACAAGATCGTCTCGGTCGGCTACAGCGAGCCCGCGCGCGATCTGGTCCCGTCGCACCTGCTCGCGGGCGCCAAGCCCGTGAAGGGGAAGGCGAAGGCCTTCGGCGCCTGAGCCGGGCCACAGCCGCACGCGAATCGTTTCCGCCCGGCGGAGCCCTCCGCTCCGCCGGGCCGCGTGTCCGGACCACCCGAACCACCCCTCGTCGCCCTACGTGTACGGATTCTGACGACCCGTACGATTTGCGAAGATTTGTACGACTGGCCGGGAACCATCGCGCTCCCCGCCGCATCTCATCTGTTGTCCGCTCGCGGCCGTGGCCGGTGTGGACGCCGAGGACGACGATGCGATGGGGACGGACGCAATGCGCAATTTCAGTCGAAGGGGAATGCTCGGCCTAGGACTCGGTGCCGCCGCCGCGGCGGGTATCGCCGGTTGTGGCAGCAAGGACGGTTCGAGCGGCGGGAGCGCCGGCTCGGGCAAGGGCGGGGCCGACAAGAAGCCCGACGCCAAACTGATCGGCGACGGTTCCACCGCCGACACCGGCAAGCAGCCGCACCAGCCCCCCAAGCCCGTCCCCCTCGAACCCGGCCAGACCCCACCGCAGTTCGTGGTCTTCTCCTGGGACGGCGCGGGCGAGGTCGGCAACGGCCTCTTCCCCCGCTTCCTCGACCTCGCCAAGGACCACGGCGCCTCGATGACGTTCTTCCTCTCCGGGCTCTATCTGCTGCCCGAGTCGAAGAAGCGGCTCTACCAGCCGCCGAACAACAAGGTCGGCGCCTCCGACATCGGCTACCTCAGCGACGAGCACCTCAAGGCGACCCTGACCAATGTGCGCCGGGCCTGGAACGAGGGCCATGAGATAGGCACGCACTTCAACGGCCACTTCTGCTCCGGCCACGGCACCGTCGCCAACTGGACCGCCGCCCAGTGGCAGAGCGAGATCGACCAGGCGATGTCCTTCGTCACCAACTGGAAGACCAACACCGGTCTGCACGACGAGGACCCGCTGCCCTTCGACTACAAGCGCGAGCTCGTCGGCGGCCGCACCCCCTGTCTGCTCGGCCAGGACAACCTGCTGCCGACCGCGCAGAAGCTCGGCTGGCGCTACGACGCCTCCTCGCCCGGCGGCACCCAGGTCTGGCCGGTCAAGCGCCACGGCCTGTGGGACCTGCCGCTCCAGGAGATACCGTTCCCGGGGCACTCCTTCGGGGTCCTCTCGATGGACTTCAACATCCTCGCCAACCAGTCGAAGAATTCGACCAAGGCGCCGCCGGCGAACTATCCGGGCTGGCGCAAGCAGGCGACCGAGGCCTATCTCGCCGGATTCAAGCGCGCTTACGAGACCAATCGCGCCCCCTTCCACATAGGCAACCACTTCGAGCAGTGGAACGGCGGCATCTACATGGACGCCGTCGAGGAGGCCCTGAAGGGAATGGCGGGCAAGCAGGACGTACGCCTGGTCTCCTTCCGGCAGTACTGCGACTGGCTCGACGTCCAGGACCCCAAGGTGCTGGCGAAGCTGCGCTCGCTCGGGGTCGGCCAGCAGCCCGCCGGCGGCTGGAACACGTTCCTCAAGACGGCCTGACCAGGGGGCCCGCGCGGCAGCCTGTGAAACGGGCAGGACTTCTTAGACGGCCTTGACAAGGGTCTTTACGGGCACCCAGGGGGGCGCCCAAGATCCCCCAAACGGTCATGCGAAACTTTTCACATGTCCGTGAGTCCTGCCCATCCCCGCCGTCGCGCCTTCCTGCTGGTCACGGCAGCCGCGGCCGCCGGTGCGCTGACCCTGACCTCGTGCAGCTCCGGCGGTACGTCCGGCGGCTCCGGCGACACCAAGTTCGTCACCGGCACCGGCGGCATCGCGACGGTCGCCAAGGGCGACCGGCACAACGCCCCGGACCTGTCCGGCGAGACCGTCGACGGCAAGAAGATCGATGTCGCCGACCTCAAGGGCAAGGTCGTCGTCCTGAATGTGTGGGGTTCGTGGTGCGCGCCCTGCCGGGCCGAGGCCCCGTATCTCGCCAAGGTCGCCAAGGACACCAGAGCCAAGGGCGTCGAGTTCGTGGGAATCAATACCCGCGACACGGACAAGGGCCCGGCGGTCGCGTTCGAGCAGCAATTCGGCGTCGACTATCCGAGCCTGTACGACCCGATCGGCAAGCTCATTCTCCGCTTCCCGAAGGGAAGTCTGAATCCGCAGGCCATTCCGTCCACGATCGTGCTCGACCGGAACGGGAAGATCGCGGCCCGGGCGCTGCTCGCGCTCGACGACACCAAGCTCCACCAGATGATCGACCCGCTGATCGCGGAGAAGTGATCTCGTGGACGCGTCCCTGACCGCACTGGCCGCCCAGTCGACGCCCGGCATGAACGACACGGTCCTCAGCGGGGCCCTGCTCGTCGCCCTGCCGGTCGCCGTGCTCGGCGGTCTCATCTCGTTCTTCTCGCCCTGCGTCCTGCCGCTGGTGCCGGGCTACCTGTCGTATGTGACGGGGGTGACCGGCACCGATCTCGCGGAGGCCAAGCGCGGCCGGATGGTCGCCGGGGCGAGTCTGTTCGTCCTCGGGTTCACCGCCGTCTTCGTCTCCGGCGGCGCCCTGTTCGGCTTCTTCGGCCAGACGCTCCAGGAGTACAACGACACGATCTCCAAGGTCCTGGGCGTGCTCATGATCTTGATGGGCGTCTTCTTCATGGGCCTGATGCCCTGGCTGACGCAGCGCGAATTCCGGTTCCACAAGCGGCCGGTGAGCGGTCTCGCGGGCGCGCCGATACTCGGCGCCCTCTTCGGCGTCGGCTGGACGCCGTGCCTGGGTCCCACGCTCACCTCGGTGAACGTCCTGGCGATGGACCAGGCGAGCGCCGGTCGCGGGGCCATACTGACCGTCGCGTACTGCGCCGGTCTCGGACTGCCGTTCGTGCTGGCGGCGGTCGCCTTCCGCAAGGCCCTCGGCGCCTTCGGCTGGGTGAAGCGGCACTACGTGTGGGTGATGCGGACCGGCGGCGGCATGATGATCGCCACCGGTCTGCTGCTGCTCACCGGTGCCTGGGCGGAGCTCATCCAGCAGGTGCAGGTGTGGTCCAACGGCTTCCAGGTGGGTGTCTGATTGATGAGTAGGACCGAAGCGGCCCCGGAGCGGGCGTCGGAGCAGGACACGGAAACGAGCGAGGCGGCGGACCGCGCCAAGGAGAGCGCCGAGCACGATCTCGGCGAGGCCGGCGCGCAGCTGTCCACGGCCCCGGCCGAGGAGCTCTCCAACGGCCCGGTCGGCATCGGCGTGATCGGCTGGATCCGCTGGCTGTGGCGCCAGCTCACCTCGATGCGGATCGCGCTGCTGCTCCTGCTGCTGCTCTCGCTCGGCTCGATCCCCGGCTCGCTCATCCCGCAGACCCGGGTGGACGAGCTGAAGGTCGCCGACTTCGAGAAGCGGCACACCACGCTGTCGCCGATCTACGAGAAGCTCGGCATGTTCCACGTCTACAGCTCGGTGTGGTTCTCCGCGATCTACATCCTGCTGTTCGTGTCGCTGATCGGCTGCATCGTCCCGCGCACCTGGCAGTTCATCGGCCAGCTGCGCGGCCGCCCGCCGGGCGCGCCCCGGATGCTGACCCGGCTGCCCGCGTACACGACGTGGCGCACCGAGGCCGACCCGGAGCAGGTCCGCGAGGCCGCGGCCGCGATGCTGAAGAAGCGCCGCTTCCGTACGCATGTGGTCGGCGACGCGGTCGCCGCCGAGAAGGGCTATCTGCGCGAGGCCGGGAACCTGATCTTCCATGTCTCGCTGATCCTGATCCTGGTGGCGTTCGCCGTCGGCCAGCTCTTCAAGTCCGAGGGCGGCAAGCTGATCGTCCAGGGCGACGGCTTCTCCAACACCCTCACCCAGTACGACGACTTCAAGTCCGGCTCGCTCTTCAAGAGCGACGACCTGGCGCCCTTCAGCTTCACCCTGGACCGCTTCGACGCCACGTACGAGCGCAACGGGCCCAACCGCGGCACCGCGCGCGAGTTCGTCGCCCACGTCACGTACTCCGAGGGCGCCGACGGCAAGCCGAAGAAGAAGGACATCGAGGTCAACAAGCCGCTGATCGTCGACGGCTCGAAGGTCTACCTCCTGGCCCACGGCTACGCGCCGACGGTCACCGTCAAGGACGGGCGCGGCAAGGTCGTCTTCCACGGCTCGGTGCCGCTGCTGCCCATCGACAACAACATCTCCTCCAGCGGCGCCATCAAGGTGTACGACGGCTACACCGACGCCAAGGGCAAGTGGGACCAGCTCGGCTTCGCCGCGTTCTTCGTGCCGACCTACGGCGGCAAGGGCAACGGGACGATGTTCTCCCAGTTCCCCGCGCTCGACTTCCCGGTGCTCAACGTCGGCGCGTACCACGGCAGCCTCGGGGTCAACTCCGGGCTGCCGCAGAACGTGTACCAGCTGGACACCGACAAGATGAAGCCGTTCAAGGACGCCGACGGCAAGGTCCTCAAGAAGACCCTGCTGCCCGGTGAGTCCCTGGACCTGCCCGACGGTGCCGGGTCGATCACCTTCGACAAGGACATCAAGCAGTGGGCGAGCTTCCAGATCTCGCAGCAGCCGGGCAACGAGCTCGCGCTGACCGGCGCGATTCTGGCCATCGCGGGCCTGGCCGGCTCGCTGTTCATCCAGCGGCGCCGGATCTGGGTCCGGGCCGTCACCGGCAAGGACGGCGTCACCGTCGTCGAGATGGCGGGCCTGGGACGCAGTGAGTCCGCCAGGCTCCCCGAGGAGCTGGCCGATCTCGCGGTCACGCTCATCCCCGAGGCGCCGACCGCGCCCGATCCCGCAGCTGAGCCCGCCGAGGACAAGGCTGCTGTACCTGCCACCTCCGAAGGGGCTGAGAAGTGAATCTCGCCGCCACCACCAACGAGAACCTCGCGCACACCAGCAACTACCTGATCTACTCCGCCATGGCGGTCTATCTGCTGGCGTTCTTCGCGCACATGGCCGAGTGGATCCTGGGCAGCCGCAGCAAGGTCGCCCGCACGGCGGCCGCGCTCACCGCGGGCCCGGACGCCGCCGAGACCGGCTCCGGCACGGTGAAGGTGCAGGTCGCCAAGAAGGGCGGCGGCACCGCGGTCCTGGAGCGCCCCAAGGTCGTCACCCGCTCCGGCGCCGGCAACCGTGACGTACCGGACGGCCCCGGCGCCGCCGGCGGCGACGCCAAGGGCGACCTGTACGGCCGTATCGCGGTGTCCTTCACCGTCCTCGCGTTCCTCGTCGAGTTCGGCGGCGTGCTCACCCGCGCGCTGTCCGTGCAGCGGGCGCCGTGGGGCAACATGTACGAGTTCAACATCACCTTCTCCACGGTGGCCGTCGGTGTGTACATCGGCCTGCTCGCGATGAAGAAGGAAGTGCGCTGGCTCGGCCTTCCGCTGGTCACCTCGGTCCTGCTCGACCTCGGCCTCGCGGTCACCGTCCTCTACACCGCGAGCGACCAGCTGGTGCCCGCGCTGCACTCGTACTGGCTGTGGATCCACGTCTCCACCGCGATCTTCTGCGGCGCGGTCTTCTACGTCGGCGGCGTCGCCACCCTGCTCTACCTCTTCCGCGACAAGTACGAGGCGAAGCTGGCGGCGGGCGGACAGCCCGGCAGGTTCGCCACCTCGGTCATGGAGCGGCTGCCCTCGGCCGCCTCGCTCGACAAGTTCGGGTACCGCGTCAACGCGGCGGTCTTCCCGCTGTGGACGTTCACGATCATCGCGGGCTCGATCTGGGCCGGTGACGCGTGGGGCCGCTACTGGGGCTGGGACCCCAAGGAGGTCTGGTCCTTCATCACCTGGGTCGCGTACGCCTGCTACCTGCACGCGCGGGCCACGGCGGGCTGGAAGGGCCGCAAGGCGGCGGCGCTCGCGCTGATCGCCTTCGGTTGCTGGCTCTTCAACTACTACGGCGTCAACATCTTCGTGAACGGCAAGCACTCGTACGCGGGTGTCTGACCGCACTGGTACGCGGGCGTCCAGCCCCTCCCGTACACGGGCGTGAAGCCTCTGAAGCCGGGTCCGACCGTCAGCACAGGCGTTCGGGCCCGGCTTCGGTGACACTGGTGGCATGACGCACATGACGGACGTGATCCCTCATGGCACCAGCGAGCCCCACGACGGCGCCTGGCTCCTGCGCTACGAGCTCCATCTCCCGCGCCCGAGGACCCGGGTCTGGGCCGCCGTCGCCACCCCCGAGGGCCTGCCCGGCTGGCTCTGCGCCGCCGACGTACTGGAGCCGCGCCTCGGCGGCGCGGTGACGCTGCGCTGGCTGAACGGGGAGCCCGATGCCGTCCACTCCGGGCAGGTCACGGCCTGGTTCCCGGAGCGGGTCGCCGAGTACACGGTGGACCTGCACGGCCGCATCCGCTTCCACCTGGAGCCGGAGGGCCCGGCGGGGACGGTGCTGCGCTTCACCAACGAGTTCCCGGGCGAGGACGCCCTGCGCCTGGACTGCCTGGCCGGGTGGCACCAGCACTTCGAGTTCCTGGCGGACGCGCTCGACGGCCGCCCCAAGGACTGGTCGACCTGGACCCTGGAGCGCTGGCGCGAGCTGCGCGACACGTACGAGCGAGCCGCGGTCGCCCGCCAATAATCGGCCGCTAACGGCCCTTCGGATCGTCCTCGTCGCGCTTGTTCAGCGACGCCAGGAACTCCGGGTTGTCGTCCGGTGCCGTCCAGCCGCCGCGCTGCGCCGTGGTGCGACGCGGCCGACCGGCCACCAGCCAGGCGATCGGGCCGAGCAGGACCTCGCCGAAGAGCAGGATCACGATGACCCACACGACCTTCGGCAGGCCGCGGACCTCGTTCTCCGGGGTGTTGAGGCAGTCGATGAACGCGTAGATCCACAGCGCCAGGACCAGCAGGAACGGCAGATACCTGAGCATGTTCGGGAGGTCCCCCCAGGGAACGGCGGCGGGGCTTGTGGCGGCCCCGGTGACCGGCCCAGGGTAACCGGTGCCCGATACTTGACCCCATGGCTTACGACGATCTCCGCTCGCTGCTCCGCGCGCTGGAGCGCGAGGGCGACCTCATCCGCATCAAGGCCGAAGTCGACCCGTACCTGGAGGTCGGGGAGATCGTCGACCGGGTCAACAAGGCAGGCGGCCCGGCGCTTCTCTTCGAGAACGTCAAGGGCGCCTCGATGCCGCTCGCGATGAACGTGTACGGGACCGACCGGCGCCTGCTCAAGGCCCTCGGCCTCAAGGCGTACGAAGAGATCAGCGAGAAGATCGGCGGGCTGCTCAAGCCCGAACTCCCGCAGGGCTTCGTCGGGGTGCGCGAGGCGTTCGGCAAGCTCGGCTCGATGGTCCACGTACCGCCGAAGAAGGTGAAGGAGGCCCCCGTCCAAGAGGTCGTCCTCACCGGCGACGACGTCGACCTCGACATGCTGCCCGCGCTGTTCACCTGGCCCGAGGACGGCGGCTCGTTCTTCAACCTGGGCCTGACCCACACCAAGCACCCCGAGACGGGCGTGCGCAACCTGGGGCTCTACCGCCTCCAGCGCCACGACAAGCGCACCATCGGGATGCACTGGCAGATCCACAAGGACAGCCGCAACCACTACGCGGTGGCGGCCAAGAAGGGCGAGCGGCTGCCGGTCGCGATCGCCTTCGGCTGCCCGCCCGCTGTTACGTACGCGTCGACGGCGCCGCTGCCCGGGGACATCGACGAGTACCTGTTCGCCGGGTTCATCCAGGGCAAGCGGATCGAGATGGTCGACTGCAAGACCGTGCCGCTCCAGGTCCCGGCCAACGCCGAGGTCGTCATCGAGGGCTGGCTTGAGCCGGGGCAGATGCTGCCCGAGGGCCCGTTCGGCGACCACACCGGCTTCTACACCCCGCAGGAGCCGTTCCCGGCGCTGACGATCGACTGCGTGACGATGCGGAAGCGTCCCCTGATCCAGTCGATCGTGGTGGGCCGCCCGCCGACCGAGGACGGCCCGCTGGGCAGGGCGACGGAGAGGTTCTTCCTCCCCCTCCTCAAGATCATCGTCCCGGACATCGTGGACTACCACCTGCCGGAGTCGGGCGGCTTCCACAACTGCGCGATCGTCTCGATCGACAAGAAGTACCCCAAGCACGCGCAGAAGGTGATGCACGCGATCTGGGGCGCGCACATGATGTCGCTGACGAAACTGATCGTGATCGTGGACGCCGACTGCGACGTCCACAATCTGCACGAAGTGTCCTGGCGGGCCTTCGGCAACACCGACTACGCCCGTGACCTCACCGTCGTGGAGGGCCCGGTCGACCACCTCGACCACGCCTCCTACCAGCAGTTCTGGGGCGGCAAGGCGGGGATCGACGCGACGGCGAAGTGGCCCGAGGAGGGCTACACCCGGGACGGCGGCTGGCCGCACATGGTCGAGTCGGACCCGGACACGGCGGCGAAGGTCGACCGCCGCTGGAAGGAGTACGGCCTCAAGTGATGAGTGCTTCCGCAGCAGCGGTCCCGCAGCCGGGCCGCACAAAAGCCTTCCTCCGCCTGGTCATGATCGAGCACTCGGTCTTCGCGCTGCCCTTCGCCTACATCGCCGCGCTGACCGCGATGTTCCAGCTGGACGAGCAGATCCACTGGGTCAAGCTGCTCCTGGTCACCGTCGCCATGGTGGGCCTGCGCACCTTCGCGATGGCCTGCAACCGGATCATCGACCGCGAGATCGACGCCCGTAACCCCCGTACCGCCAACCGCGAGTTGGTCACCGGCGCGGTGAGCGTGCGGTCCGCCTGGACCGGCGCGCTGATCGCCGTGGTGGTCTTCCTCGGCGCGGCCGCGCTGCTCAACCCGCTCTGTCTGGCGCTGGCGCCGGTCGCGGTGATCCCGATGGTCGTCTATCCGTACGGGAAGCGGTTCACCGACTTCCCGCACGCGATCCTGGGGTTCGCCCAGGCGATGGGGCCGGTCGGCGCCTGGCTCGCCGTCACCGGCGAGTGGTCCGGGGACGCGGTGATCCTCGGGCTCGCCGTCGGCGTCTGGATCGGCGGGTTCGACCTGATCTTCGGCAGCCAGGACGTCCAGGCCGACCGCGCCGACGGCGTGAAGTCGGTCCCGGCCCGCTTCGGTGTCCCGGCCGCGCTGTACGGCGCGCGCGTCTGCCACGCCGTCACCACGGCCCTGCTGGTCTGGTACGCACTGGCGACGGACGCCGGGGCGTTCTTCTGGATCGGCCTGGTGATCGTGGCGGCGGCGTTCCTCTACGAGCACACGATCGTCAAGCCGCACGACCTGTCCCGCCTCAACCGGGCGTTCTTCACCACCAACGGTTTCATCGGGATCTCGCTGTTCGTCTGCGCGCTCCTCGACCTGCTGGTCCGCGGGCTCTCGGTGTGACCGCTCCCGCCCCCGTGCCGCCGGATAGGCTCGGACACGTGGAGCAGGTGAACATACACGGTCAGCGAGAAGCGCCGGGGGCTCGTACGCCCTGGGTCGTCGGGGTGTCCGGGGCGTCCGGGACGCCGTACGCGGCTGCCGTGCTGCGGGGGCTCATCGACGCGGGCGAGAGCGTGGACCTCGTGGTGTCGCGGGCCTCGCGGCTGACCCTGCTCGACGAGACGGGGATCGCCTTCCGTGACGCGCACTGGCGCGACGATCTCGCGACGTGGCTGGCGCGGGGGGCGGACGGGAAGCCGGGGACCTTCGACGTGGGCGGTGCCCGCCTCGACGACGTGCGGTACTGGAGCGCCGGGGATCTCGGCGCCGGGCCGTCGTCCGGTTCGTACGCCGTGCGCGGGATGCTGATCGTGCCCGCCAGTACGGCGTCGGTGGCCGGGGTGGCTCTCGGGCTTTCGAAGGACCTGTTGCAGCGGGCCGCGAGCGTGACGCTCAAGGAGCGGCGGAAGCTGGTGGTCGCGGTGCGGGAGACGCCTCTGAACGGGCAGACCCTCAAGCACCTGGTGACGCTGGACGAGGCGGGCGCAGTGGTGCTGCCCGCCTCTCCGGCGTTCTACGCGGGGGCGACACACATCCAGGATCTGGTGGACTTCGTCGCCGGGCGGGTGCTGGACGCGGCAGGCGTGCCGCACAGCTTGTACCGCCGTTGGGAGGGAGAGCTCGGAAGCGGCTCTCGTCCTCCTGGTTAGCGCTTCTTGGCGGCGCGCTTGGCGGCGCGGCGCTGAGCGGCGGTGGGCTGGTGGGCACGCGAGCGGTTGGCCTGGTCCTGAAGCTCGCGCATACGGGCGTAGGCCATCTCGATCGTGTACACGGTGTCAACACTCCTGAAAGATCGTCTTTGATCTGCTGGAAAATCATGCAAGCAGCTGAATGATTCACAGGGCGTCGACCCTGTGTACCTTAGATTCTACACCTAAACTCGCGGTATTGCTGAACAATGGAAGGCTTCAGGCATATGGACGCCGTGGACAGGCAGCTCATCCAGGCCCTGCGGGAGAACGGCAGGGCCTCCTACGCCGAGCTCGGCCGGCTCGTCGGTCTCTCCGGGCCCAGCGTCACCGACCGCATCAACCGTCTTGAGGCGGCCGGCGTCATCACCGGCTACCGCGCCACCGTCAACGCCGCCTCGCTCGGCCTCGGTGTGACCGCGCTCATCGGCATCTCGCTCTCGGACGCCGCCGACCACGAGGACGTGGCCCGCCGGCTGCGCGATCTGGAGGAGATCGAGGACTGCTGGTTCATCGCCGGCGACGACTCGTACATGCTCAAGATCCGGGCCTCGGACGTCGACGGCCTGGAGAAGACCATCCGGCGCCTGGGCTCCACCAAGGGCGTCTCGCGGACCCGTACGACCATCGTGCTCTCCACCAAGTGGGAGAACCGGGTCGGCGAACTGCCCGAGTAGTCGGGGGCGTACGGTGGTGGGGCCTGTGTACGGAGATATTTGGGAGGCCGCCGCATGACCGCATCCATCACAGATGTGGGCTTCAAGCGCGAGCTGGAGGCGAAGGTCCGGGCCGGGGAGCGGCTGTCCCGCGAGGACGGCGTCGCGCTCTACGAGTCGGACGACCTGGCCTGGCTCGGCGGCCTCGCGCACGAGGTGCGCACGCGCAAGAACGGCGACGTCGTCCACTTCAACGTCAACCGGCACCTCAACATGACGAACGTGTGCACCGCGTCGTGCGCGTACTGCTCGTTCCAGCGCAAGCCGGGCGAGAAGGACGCGTACACCATGCGCATCGAGGAGGCCGTCCGCCTCGCCAAGGCGATGGAGAACGAGAACCTCACCGAGCTGCACATCGTCAACGGGCTCCACCCGACGCTCCCTTGGCGCTACTACCCGCGCTCGCTGAAGGCCCTCAAGGAGGCCCTGCCGAACGTCGGCCTCAAGGCGTTCACGGCGACGGAGATCCACCACTTCGAGACGATCTCGGGGCTGACCGCGTCCGAGATCCTCGACGAGCTGATCGACGCGGGCCTCGAATCGCTGACCGGCGGTGGCGCCGAGATCTTCGACTGGGAGGTCCGTCAGCACATCGTCGACCACAACACCCACTGGGAAGACTGGTCGCGGATCCACCGCCTCGCGCACGAGAAGGGCCTCAAGACCCCCTCGACGATGCTGTACGGGCACATCGAGGAGCCCCGGCACCGGGTCGACCACGTCATCCGGCTGCGTGAGCTCCAGGACGAGACCGGCGGCTTCCAGGTCTTCATCCCGCTGCGCTACCAGCACGACTTCGTGGACATGCAGGACGGCAAGGTCCGCAACAAGCTCCAGGCGCGCACCACGATGGCGACCGGCGCCGAGGCTCTGAAGACCTTCGCGGTCTCGCGCCTGCTCTTCGACAACGTGCCGCACGTCAAGTGCTTCTGGGTGATGCACGGCCTGCAGACCACCCAGCTCGCGCTCCAGCACGGCGCCGACGACATGGACGGCTCGGTCGTCGAGTACAAGATCACCCACGACGCGGACAACTACGGCACGCCCAACAAGCTGACCCGTGACGACCTCCTCGACCTGATCCGCGAGGCCGGTTTCCGCCCGGTCGAGCGCAACACCCGGTACGAGATCATCCGCGAGTACGACGGCCCGGACCCGGCGCTGCGCGAGTCGCCGCAGGCGATGCGGATCTGAGGGCTTCGCTGTGTCACTGACCTTCGAACTGGACCCGTCCGTCACCCCGGAGCTGCGCGACGGGGTCCTGGCGCTGTGGGCCGACGTGTCCAACGCCGGGGGAGCGGTCGGCTTCGTGCCGCCGGTCTCGGCCGAGGACGTACGCCCCGAGCTGCTCAAGCACCTGACGGGGATGGCCGAGGGCCGGGTCCGGCTTCTGGTCGGCCACGACGAGGACGGGGCGGTCGCCGCCGCCACCTTCATCGCGCACAACACGCACGGCCTGATGCGGCACTGGGTCTGGGCGTACACGGTCATGGTCCACCCCCGCCACCAGGGCAAGGGGTACGGGCAGCAGCTGATGGCGGCCGTCGCCGACGCCGCCCGCTCCTTCGACGGGATCGAGGCGATACGCCTGACCTGCCGGGGCGGGCTCGGCCTGGAGCGGTTCTACGCGTCCTGCGGCTACAAGGAGGTCGGGCGGGTGCCCGGCGCGATCCGTGTGGCGCCCGGGGACGACCGCGACGACATCTTCATGCTGCTCCCGCTGAATTGATCCAATAGGGGACATGCTTCACTGGACGGACAGGCTTCACTGGACGGACAGGGAACGCCGAACCCAGAGAGAAGGTCAGCAGTGAACATCGCCAAGCCGAGCGCGACCGTCCGGTACACCGCGATGCGCATCGCCGTCTTCATGGGCTGCCTGGTGTTCGTGGCGGCCCTCGTCCACTTCGGGATCATGCCCGCGGGTCTGGGCGACGCCAACGCCATCTGGGTCGTGCTGCTCGCCCTGGTCCTCTCGGCCCCGCTGAGCTTCGTGCTGCTGCGCAAGCAGCGCGACGAGATGTCGGCGCAGATCGTCACCAAGGTGGAGTCGGCGAAGGCGAAGCTTGAGGCGAACCGCACGCAGGAAGACGGCGTGACGCAGTAACAGGCTTGGTTTCAGGGCCCGTTGGCCCTCGTAACAGGGCCGACTTCCCCCGCGCTTACCCTTACCCGGACGTAGGACGGCGCGCCGGGGAGGATGCGGACAGATGGGTGCAGCTGCGGGTGCGGGGAAGGCCAAGCGGATGCCGCGGGCCGTGCGCGAGCAGCAGATGCTGGACGCGGCGGTGCGGATCTTCGGCCGGCGCGGGTACCGGGCCGCCTCGATGGACGAGATAGCCGAGGTGGCCGGCGTCTCCAAGCCACTCGTCTACCTCTATCTCAATTCCAAGGAAGAACTCTTCACCGCAGTGATCCGGCGGGAGGCCCGCGCGCTGGTGAGCGCGGTACGGGCCGGGGCCGAGCCGAACGCCCCCGCCGACGCGCGGCTCTGGGCCGGGCTGCGCGCCTTCTTCCTCCACACCGCCGAGAACCCCGACGGCTGGGCGGTCCTCCACCGCCAGGCCCGTACGCACGGGGAACCCTTCGCCGCCGAGGTCACGGTGATGCGGGAGGAGATGGTGGCGTTCGTGACTGTCTTGATCGCCGCGGCGGCCCGTGAGGCCCACTCGTCCGAGCCGGAACTGGCGTCCCGAGACGTCGGCGGCCTCGCCCAGGCGCTGGTCGGCGCGGCGGAATCCCTGGCGGACTGGGCGAACGCGACTGAGGGGGTCTCGGCGAAGGAAGCTGCGGCGACGCTGATGAACTTCGCGTGGGTGGGGCTGGGGAACCTGCGGGAGGGCGAGCGCTGGATGCCCGGGGGATGCCCGGGGGCTGAGAAGGCGCCGGATTCTTTCGGCTGAAGGCGGTGGGGCGGGCGTACGTTCCGCGCCTGTTGTCTTGACGGCCGGTGAGCGGGGAGGGGGTCGGGGCTTCCGGGTCGGGGAAGGCGTGAATTGGCCAACGGTCCCCGAATTCAGGTCGAAGGGAAACGGGGATATGTGCTGTGCCCCGGCCAAGATGAATTCCGATGCACGACTTGAAGCCCCCGTTACGGGACGGGCCGTCGCGGATTAGGTTGAGGGCGCTCGATCAACATCCGTCGCTGGCAGTCAAGGAGGATTCATGGCCGAGAGCTTCATTCTGTCGCCGGGTCTGTACGTGATCAAGAATGTCGCGTACGACGACCGTGTGGTGGACGTCCGTGACGCCCGCACCGAGCCCAACACGCCCATCATCGGGTACTCGTACCACAAGGGTGACAACCAGCAGTGGGAGATCGAATTCCTCCCCGGCAACCAGTACCACCTCAAGAGCAAGCTGCACGGCGGCGAGTTCGGCGAGCTCTTCTTCGCGCTGAGCCTGATCAAGATCTTCCCGCCGCTGATCGCGACGCAGCCGTACCCCCAGCAGTGGTCGATCGAGCCGGTCGGCTCCGGCCAGTACCGGATCCACTTCCCGTACATGGACGGCGTGGTGACCCTGCGCCAGGAGACGGAGAAGACCCAGCTCACCATTGAGCCGTGGGAAGGCCGCGAGAACCAGAAGTGGCGCTTCGAGAACGTGTGACGGATGGGATAGCGGCTACGCCGATTACCAATCGGCGTAGCCGCTTTTTTGTTTTAGCGAGTGGCGTACGTGATGAATGTGACCCAGGCGGTGGGGGCGATGGTGATTTCGGGGCCGGGGGTGTTCTTTGAGTCGCGGATGTGGATGGCGGAGGGGTGGGCCGCGACTTCCACGCACTCGCCGCCCGCGCCGCTGCTGTAACTCGACTTGCGCCAGTCGTAGGCGACTTCGACGCAAGTGCCGCCTTCGCCGCTGCTGTAACTGCTCTTGAACCAGTGGAGCTGCTGTTCGGTGTTCATCGCTCTCCCAGCATCTTCTCGATCAGGGACAGAGACTCCCGTGGGGTGAGAGCCTGCGCCCGGATGATCCCATAGCGCTCGCTGAAGATCCGGACTTCTTCCGGGTCTGTGATCAAGCGGGGGTAGCCGTGGATCTCCGTGTAAGCCACCTGTGGACGCCCCTTGGGGGTCAACAGAGTGAACTCTCCGTCCAGGCTGGGGTGTTCCTCCCGCTCGATGGGCATGACCTGGAGCTCGACAGTGCGGAACTGTCCGAGGCGCAGCAGCTGTTGCAGCTGCTCGGTCATGACGGCGGCCCCGCCGGTGGGCCGGTGCAGTAGGGCCTCTTCCAGCGCGAAGCTGAACGTCGGAGCGGGCCACCGCTCCAGGATCTGCTGCCGCGCCAAGCGGTCGAGTACGCGCTTCTCGATCGTCGCCTCGTCCAGCAGTGGTCGACGGTGGGTGAAGACCGCCCTCGCGTAAGCCTCGGTCTGGAGCAGGCCAGGCACGGCCTGGACGCTGTAGACGTGCAGGGAGACGGCTTCCGCCTCCACGTTCGCGTAGTCGCGGAACCAGCCCGGATGCCGCACTCGGGCCTTCACCTGGGCCTTCTCGATCGCGCGCTTCGCGGCGATCAACACCCCGCCCGCGTTGAGGATTTGATCGGCGCGGTCGAGGAAGTCGGGCTGGGGGATGCGTACGCCTCGCTCAAGGGCGGAGATCTGACCTTCGGTGTAGCCGACGAGCTTGCCGAACTCGCGCTGGGTGAGCCCGGCGCGGATACGCAGCACCTTCAGCTGCTCGCCGACGGCGATGAACAGCTCCGACGTACCGTCTTCCTCGATCGCCGACTCCGGTCGTTCTTCCAGGTCCATGGCTGCCTCCGTGGTCACGGCCGATGACTCGTACAGAGCGGAGGCCGTACCCGTACAGGAAAACGGTGGCGCGCCGACGCCCCTGTTCAGCGTACGCACATCTCGTCACGCTCGGTGACATGAATCCTCAAATCACCACCCCTGCAACCGAGTTCGTACGGCGTTTCAGCAGTACGCGCCGGGGTGCGAGCAGTGCGCGGAAGGTGGCGCTCGGGCAGTTGGACGCGTGGGGCATCCCGCACGGGAGCGAACGCTCCGACACGGCCGCGCTCGTCGTCGCGGAGCTGGCGGCGAACGCGGTGCTGCACGGCCACGTACCGGGCCGCGATTTCGAACTCCGGCTCGTACTCGGCACGGTACTCCGCATCGAGGTCGCGGACACCAGGGCCGAACGCCTCCCGAGCCGTCCGGGTCCGGAGGCGGTGGGCGGCTGCGCGGAGTCGGGCCGGGGGCTGCTGCTGGTGGCGGCGCTGGCGACGGCGTGGGGGGTGGAGGAGCGGCCGCCCAGGAAGACGGTTTGGGCGGAGGTGGGGGTGTAGGGGGTGGGGTGAAGTGGCGGCGTGGGGTTGGCTGTTGAGGCCTGGCGATCTTGCGGAGATGCAGGCAGATTGCGGTTACGCGGGCCAGCGGCCACCTTCGCCCATTAGCCTGATGACCCACGCCCGGGGCTGATCCCAAGGGGGGATGCGGGCGGGATGGGGCTTATGTCGGAATCCATGAAAGTAAGCAAAAACGGGGCTGGGTCGACCTGAAACGCCAGGTCGCGCCCTGTGGTCCCCGCGCATGCGGGGGTGGTCCCGTCTCTACCGCCTCTTCCAGGGCTTCGAGAGAGTGGTCCCCGCGCATGCGGGGGTGGTCCCACCGTCTATCACATGGACTCGGTGCCGGTGACGTGGTCCCCGCGCATGTGGGGGTGGTCCCCAGTGGGTGAACACGGCCCAGGCGTGGCTGCCGTGGTCCCCGCGCCTGCGGGGGGTGGTCCCCACGTCGTACCGTCGCCCTCGGTTTCGGCCTGGTGGTCCCCGCGCATGCGGGGGTGGCCCCGTTCCCGGCAACGATCACGGTGACCCGGGCGCGTAGTCCCCGCGCACGCGGGGGTGGTCCCATCATCCAGGCCATCAGCCTGAACATCCCGCTGTGGTCCCCGCACACGCGGGGGTGGTCCCTGCTCGGGTCTCACGATCTACGCCTACGCCAAGTGGCCCCCGCGCATGCGGGGGTGGTCCTCGGACCGAGGCACAGCACATCGACGCCCTGTCGTGTTCCCCGCGCCCGCAGGGCTGATCCCCCCGAATCACCCGCCACCACCCCAACGGCCAAATCGACCGCCCAGCGCGCTTCAGGCGCTGCGCCTCAGTAGTTCGCCGTACTCCCGGAACATCTCCGTCACCGCCGCGTCCGCCGCCTTCGAGCGGGCGGCGAAGTTGAGGAAGCCGTGGATCAGGCCGGGGTAGCGGTGTTTGTGGACCGTTACGCCCGCCGCTGCCAGGGCGTCCGCGTACGCCAGGCCCTCGTCCCGTAGCGGGTCGTACTCGCCGCAGCCGATCACCGCCGGCGCCAGGTCCGCGTGGCTGGTGGCCAGGAGCGGGGACGCCGGGGGGAAGTCGGCGGCGGCTCGCATCTCGCCCAGGTAGAGGGCGATGTCGTTCTCCACCTCGGCCGTCGTCAGGAGGTAGCCCGTGGCGTTCTCCGTCAGGGACGCGTGGCTGCGGCCGGGGCTCAGGTCCGTGGACGGGTACGCCAGTAGCTGCGCCGCCAGCGGGCGGCCCTCGTCCCGGAAGGCCAGCGCCACTCCGGCGGCCAGACCACCGCCCGCGCTGTCGCCCGCCACGCCCAGTACTCCGCCGCCGTACTCGCCGATCGCCTCCGCGACATGGCTCGTCACCGCCACGCAGTCGTCGAAGCCCGACGGGAACGGGAACTCGGGGGCCAGGCGGTAGCCGACGCTCACCACGACCGCGCCCAGGTCCCGGCACAGTCTGCGGCAGACTCCGTCGTGGGTGTCCAGGTCGCCGACGATGAAGCCGCCGCCGTGGAAGAACACGATGGTGGGGGGCGGTGTGCCTGGTGCCTCTGGGCGGTACGTGCGTACGGGGACGCCCGCGATTCTGTCGTTCGTCACCTCGGCCACCTCGATCGGTGGGTCCGGGGCGACGGCCAGCGACAGCATGCGGTTGCCTGCGCGCATGTCGGCGACGGAGGGTGGGGCGTCGGGCGCGGGGGCGTCTACGCCGTACTGCTTTAGCATGGCCGCGATTTCGGGGTCCATCGGCATGTTGCCAGGATGGACCCCTTCGTGGTCCTTGCGCATCGGGGCCGCGCCGTTGCTTCGCTGGATGCGGTCGTTTGGGTGCGGGCCGTCTGTGGCTGGTTGCGCCGTTCCCCGCGCCCCTCTAGACCCTCTTGAAGGTGCGGACCGCGCGTGGTGCTCGCGCCGTTCCCCGCGCCCCTTAAGGCATCCGGGACCAAGCAGATCGCCCCAGCCCCCGCGCCCCTAGAGGCATCCGTGAGGCCCCCGGCACCTAGCAGTTGTTCCCACTAGGACGCCCCGCGAACTGGTCCGCCAACCAGTCCGCCGCCGGGAGCGCGCCCACCGTCACCCCGCCGATGTGCCCCAGCAGCGGCAGCGCGTGCCAGGAGATGTTCGCTCCCCGCGCGCACCAGTCCGACCTCAGGCCCTGGCCCACCGCGTACGGGATCAGCTCGTCCAGGGTGCCGTGGTACAGGTACACCGGGGCGTCGGGGGCGTGGGTGCCCAGGCGGGACTCGTTCAGGCGCGCCTGCCAGTCCGGTTGGTCCAACGGGTTCTTCACCGTCAGGTCTGTGATGTGTTTGAAGGAGCCCACGACCGAGTCGATCGCCACGCAGTTCGACTTGAAGTAGTGCACCAGCGCCTTCCCCGCCGGGTTCAGATACGCGTCCAGGTTCAGCTCCGGGAACGCCGCGTTCTGGCCCGCCGCCGCCATGAAGATCAGGCCCGAGCCGAGGCCGCCGTCGTTGGCGTGGGCGACCTTCAGGAGGTCGGCCGGGACTCCGCCGGTCGCCGTGCCCTTGACCTTGAGCTCGGGGGCGTACGAGTCGTGGAGTTCGGCCGCCCAGCTGCTGGCCTGGCCGCCCTGGGAGTAACCCATGATGCCGACGGGGGAGTTGGCGTCCACGCCGGGGATGCCGAGGCGCTGGGCCGCGCGGGCCGCGTCGAGCATGGCCGTGCCCTCGGCCCGGCCGACCGTGTACGTGTGGTCCCCGGGCGTGCCCAGGCCCTCGTAGTCGGTCACCGCGACCGCCCAGCCGCGCTGCACGATCTGGTTGATCAGGGTGGCCTCGATCGTCGTTCCGTACGGGAATCCCGCGCTCGGCGCGCACGAGTCGGCCATACCGACCGTGCCCACCGCGTACGTCACGAGCGGACGCGGTCCCGTACGGCCGTCGTTGGGGACGATCACCGTGCCGGACACGACGTTCGGGCCGCCCTTGGCCGTCGTCGAGCGGTAAGTGATGTGCCAGGCACTGGTGTTGGTCCATTGACCGGGCAAGGGGTGGAACTCCGTGGGGGCCGACGTGACCACGTCCCCGGGGCTCGTGGAGGTGTCGGCTGCGAACGCCGTGGGGGTGGCTGCCGAGAGGAGGAGCCCGGCGGCGACCGCGCCGGCGACTCTGGTTCGGATGGGCATTGCGGCTCTCCCAACGTCCTGTGGGGTGGGGGCAGTTGGGGAGACAGTAGTGACCCGCCAGTAGGTACGGCGCTGACCGAACCGCTCACCTTCACTGGCCCAGCCGATACGCCCCCGGCGTCGTCCCCGTCCAGCGGCGGAACGCCCGGTGGAAGGACGTGTCCTCGGAGAAGCCCAGCCGTGCCGCCAGGTCCGCGATCGGCTCGTGCCCCTCCGCCAGGCCCGCGATGGCGGCATCGCGCCGCACCGCGTCCTTGAGCTGCTGGAACGACGTTCCCTCCTGCTGGAGGCGGCGCCGCAACGTCGCCGGGGAGAGGGCGAGCCGGGCCGCCGTGGCGTCCAGGGACGGCAGGCGCGGGGAGTCCTGGAGGACCCGGGCGAGGTCGCGGTGGACCTGCTCGGCCACCGTCGTCCCGTACGCCCTGCGGCTCAGCAGTTCGAAGGGTGCCCGTCGCAGCATCTGCTCCAGCGCCGCCTCGTCCCGTACGAGGGGTGCGGTCAGCCAGCGGGCGTCGAACACCGCCTCCGTACGCGCGTCCCCGAAGCGGACCGGGCAGCCGAACAGCGACGGGTACTCGTCCTTGTGCGGGGGCGGCGGATAGCCGAACGACGCCCGCAGCAGCGGGATCCGGCGGCCCACCAGCCAGCTGCACAGCCGGTGCGAGATGATCAGCAGGCACTCGGTGAGGAAGTGGTCCGTGTCCCGACCGCCGAGGTCACCTCGTACGGAGAAGACCGCTTGCCCGGTGTCGGTGACGGTCAGCGACAGGATCGGGCCGCCCGGGAAGAGGCCGTAGAACGTGATCCCGCGCCGCATCGCCGCCCCCAGATCGCGGCACGCCAGCGACGCGTAACACATCATCGCGAAGGTGCCGGGGCGGCTCGGGGCCGTGCCGAGCCCGAGGAACTCGTCGCCCGTCGCCCGGTACAACGCCCGGAACAGCAGCGCGAATTGGGCGGGCGTCACCCGCGCCCGGTCGTCGCCGAGGAGCGATGCGGGGATACCGGCGGCCTGCAGCAACGGCACGGTGTCGATGTGGCGCCGCTCGGCGCCGCGCAGCACGGCGCGTACATGGTGCACGGTGATCGTCCCCTTGCCCATGGCCAACGACCGTAGCGGGATTGAGCGGTGCGGTCAGCGGGGGTGACGTTTCCCGTCATCCCGCGCGGCCGAACCCCGTCGTTACCGTCGGGTATATGACGGAACCGAGCACACGACGTCCCAGGACGCTGGCCCTGTTCGCGGAGTGGGTCGGGGAGCGGTACGCGTCCCACCCGGCCCAGCGGTTCCGCACGCCGGACGGCGCCTGGACCTCCACCTCGTACACCGACCTCCGCGACACGGTCCGCCGCACGGCCTGCGCCCTGCTGGCCCTCGGCCTGCGCCCGGGCGACCGCGTGGCGATCCTCGCCGAAACCCGCCCCGAGTGGACCCACACCCACCTGGCCTGCCTGGCGGCGGGCACGGTGGTCGTCCCGATCTACCCGACGGCGGGGGAGGAGGAGGTGGAGTGGGTGCTGAAGGACTCGGGGGCGAGCGTTGTCCTGTGCGAGGACGCGGCGCAGGCGGCCCGCGTTACCTCCTTACGTCCTCGCCTCCCCGACCTGCGGGAGTTGCGTGTGCTGTGCGCTACCGGAGGCCCTACAGGGGCGCGGGGAACTGCGCGACAAGCCCCCACCGGCCCGCAGTCGAAAGCAAACCCCGCATGGGCGGTACTGGGGGAAGGGGCCAACGCACCCCTTGACGACCTGCTGGCCCGCCAAAACGCCGTCCGCCCAGAGGACACCGCAACCCTGGTCTACACATCCGGCACCACAGGCTCGCCCAAAGGCTGCCGCCTCACCCACGCCAACATGGGCGCGGTACAGGACGCCACACTGCACCTCACCGAAGGCGGCCCGGGCGACAGAACGTACCTCTACCTCCCCCTCGCCCACCTCCTCGCCCAGCTCATCCAGTTCTCCACGCTCCTCTACGGCGGTGAACTCTGCTACTTCGGCGGCCGAGTCGAGGACGTCATAAAAGAGCTGGCAGAGGCGCAGCCCACCCATCTCCCCTCCGTGCCAAGGCTGTTCGAGAAGGTGCACCAGAGCGTTCTGAGGCTCGCGGAGGCCCAGGAGAACGGAAGGGCTCGCTTCGAGGAGGCCGTACGGCTCGGCGTGCTCGCCGCCGACGGCCAGCTGCCGCCCGAGCTGCACGAGGCCCACGCGACCGCCGACAAGGAGCTGTTCGCGCTGGTGCGGGCCGCGTTCGGGGGTCGTCTGCGCTGGGCGCTCACCGGCGGCGCCCCGATCGCCCCCGCCACCCTCGACTTCCTGCGGGCCACCGGCATCGCGGTGTTCGAGGGGTATGGGATGACCGAGTCGGGCGGGGTGATCACGCTGAACCACCCGGGCGCCGTGCGGTACGGAACGGTCGGGCGGCCGGTCGAGGGGTGCGAGGTGCGGATCGCCGGGGACGGCGAGGTGCTGGCGCGCGGGGCGAACGTCTTCCCCGGGTATCACGCCAATCCCGCCGGTACCGCCGAGGTGCTGGACGCGGACGGGTGGCTGCACACCGGGGACCTGGGGGAGCTGGACGACGACGGCTATCTGCGGATCACCGGCCGCAAGAAGGACCTGATCATCACGTCCGCCGGGAAGAACCTCACCCCGTCCGAGGTCGAGCTCGCCATCGAGCGCTCGCGTTTCGTCTCGCACGCGGTGATGATCGGCGACCGCCGCCCGTACCCGGTCGCGCTGATCACGGTCGACGCGGCCGAGGTCGCGGGGAAGGACGCGGCCGCCGTACGGGCCCTGGTCCAGGAGGCCGTCGACGAGGCCAACTCCCGGGTCTCCCGCCCGGCCCGCATTCGCGCCTTCGCGGTCCTGGACGAGGACTTCACCATCGCCGGCGGGGTGCTCACGCCGACGCTCAAGGTCCGCCGCCGGGCGGTGGCGGAGCGGTACGCCAAAGAAATAGAACGACTGTACGAATAGGAATGCCAGGCGCCCGCGCAAAGGCAGGAGCCCTTTCCCGTACGTCGCCGTACGGGAAAGGGCTCCTTGGGTACTGCTAGTCAGCGATCGCCGACCCGGGCAACTAGGCCGGGGTGACGTTCTCCGCCTGCGGGCCCTTCGGACCCTGCGTGACGTCGAAGTTCACGACCTGGTTCTCCTCCAGGGAGCGGAAGCCAGACGCGTTGATCGCGGAGTAGTGGACGAAGACATCCGGGCCGCCGCCGTCCTGGGCGATGAAGCCGAAGCCCTTTTCAGCGTTGAACCACTTGACGGTTCCGGTAGCCATAAGCCCTCCTTGGGCCAAAGGGTTGCCCTGCTCCAGAACCTGCAAACAAGTCTGAAAACTACAAAAGCCTGCGGGTTACATGCTCCGCAGGCTCTGTACTGCAAGGGAAACCAAACTGCAACTTGCGCTGAGCGTAGCACGCAGGATCGGGGGTGCGGTAGAGGGAAAGATCACGTCACCCGGACGTTTGACGGGCCTTTGACGCGCTGACGAAGAGACCCGCCGTAGCTGGACAAACCGGACAGGTCTAGTCTCGCGATGTGGACCAAACAACCACCCGGCCACGGGTCGGGCACATCCAGTTCCTCAACTGTCTGCCGCTGTACTGGGGCCTCGCCCGTACGGGCACCCTCCTTGACCTCGAACTCACCAAGGACAGCCCCGAGAAGCTCAGCGAGCAGCTGGTCCGCGGCGATCTGGACATCGCCCCGATCACCCTCGTGGAGTTCCTGCGCAACGCGGACGATCTGGTGGCGTTTCCCGACCTCGCGGTCGGTTGTGACGGGCCGGTCATGTCCTGCGTGATCGTCTCGCAGGTGCCGCTCGACCGGCTCGACGGCGCCCGGGTCGCCCTCGGCTCCACCTCGCGCACCTCCGTACGCCTGGCGCAGCTGCTGCTCGCCGAGCGGTACGGGGTCCAGCCCGACTACTTCTCGTGCCCGCCCGACCTCGGCCTGATGATGCAGGAGGCCGACGCGGCGGTGCTGATCGGGGACGCCGCGCTGCGCGCCTCGCTGCACGAGGCCCCGCGCCTGGGGCTCCAGGTCCACGACCTGGGCACCATGTGGAAGGAGTGGACGGGCCTGCCGTTCGTCTTCGCCGTGTGGGCGACCCGCAAGGACTATCTGGCCCGCCGGCCCGAGATGGTGCGCGAGGTCCACGAGGCGTTCCTGGCCTCCCGTGACCTCTCCCTGGAGGAGGTCGCCAAGGTCGCCGAGCAGGCGGCCCGCTGGGAGGTCTTCGACGCGGAGCTCCTGGAGCGCTACTTCACGACGCTGGACTTCCGGTTCGGCGCCGCGCAGCTGGAGGGCGTACGGGAGTTCGCCCGCCGGACCGGTCCGACCACCGGGTTCCCGGCGGACGTGGCGGTCGCGCTGCTCGGCGCGTAATCGAATGTGCTCTGTGCGTTAGGGCGACGGGATCGGGGCCATCAGGTGCTGGCTGATCCACTGCATGGTCCCGTCGCCCATTCCCTTGATGTACGTGTGGGCGTTGTGCTTGCCGCCCTGGATGACCTGGAGATGGGTCTTGACCGGGCCCTTGCCGTACCGGTCTATGAACCCCTTCAGGTTCGCCATGCCGCCTTCCTTGGTGCCTATCTGGAAGGCGAGGTCGACCTCGGGGCCGTTGCTGTCGATCAGGGCCTGGGCGAGCTTCTCCGGGTTGTTCGCCTGCTTCTCGGCCTCGTGGCCGGCCCACAGCGGGGAGTCCGGCACGGTGTCGGGGCCCGAGGCGATCACGGCGCGGAACTGGTCGGGGCGCTTGAGCACCGACTTCAGGCCGACGAAGCCGCCGGAGGACGAGCCCATGAACGCCCAGCCGTCACGGGACTTGAAGGTGCGGAAGTTCGCCTTCACGAAGTCCGGCACGTCCTCGGTCATCCAGGTGCCCATCTTGGGGTGGCCCGGGATGTCGCTGCCGTCGTAGTAGTACTTCGCGTCCGGGTTGAGGACCGGCATCACCACGACGAACGGGACGCTCTTGCCCTCCTTCGACCACTCGGTGATGCTGCTCTGCAGCTTGAGGTCGGTGCCCATCCAGTAGTTCTTGGGGTAACCGTTTCCGCCCGGCAGCGCGATGAGGACCGGGAAGCCGCTCTGGGCGTACTTGGGGTCGAAGTACTGCTTCGGCGCCCACACCCACACCTTGCCGGTGAAGCCCGACTTCTTGCCGTGCAGGGTGGTCACGCCGATCTTGGTGCCGTCCTCAAGGGTGTTCTGCGTGGTGAACTCGGCCTTGGGGCCGGTCGGCAGCAGCGTCTTGGCGCTGACCTCGGAGGCGTTCTTGTCCTGCGGCGTCTGGGGCGCCTTGCTGCCGGCCTTGGGCGAAGCCGACTGGGCGCCCGGGCTGTCGAAGCTGACCGGCTTGCTCTCGTCCGAGCAGCCGGTGACCAGCACGACCGCACCGAGGACGGCGGCGGCTATCAGCGCGGCGGGACGGCGATTCATACGGTGCTCCGAGGTGTTTTGTCGCTTACAGGCCAAGTGTGCGTTTCTCGTGCGATCTCCGCAGGGAGAGACGACCATTCGTTCGATACGGTTCGTCGCCGTACGTCTCGGATCCGACACGAGCCAGTGATCCCGCCCACGTCGCGCTCTACGCTGCTGTTCGACCGTACTTGACGGCCCGGGCCGGTCGGCCAGGGTATTTCGTCCCGGTCCTGTCGCCCGGTCCTGTCGCCTTGGGGGAGCAGATCGCGATGCAGCCGCTCGAAGCGGACGAACCGCGCACCATCGGCGCCTACCGGCTGCTCGGCAGACTCGGCGCGGGCGGCATGGGCCGCGTCTATCTGGGCCGCAGCGCCGGTGGCCGTACGGTCGCGGTGAAGGTCGTCCACCCGCACTTCGCGCTCGACGAGCAGTTCCGGGCCCGGTTCCGCCACGAGGTGGAGGCGGCCCGGCGGGTCGGCGGGGCCTGGACCGCGCCGGTCCTCGACGCCGATCCCGAGGCCGCGGTCCCGTGGGTGGCCACCGGCTATGTCGCGGGCCCCTCGCTCGCCCAGGCGGTCACCGCGCACGGCCCGCTGCCCGAGCACGCGGTGCGCGCGCTGGGCGCCGGGCTCGCGGAGGCGCTGGCGGCGGTGCACGCGCTCGGCCTTGTCCACCGGGACGTGAAGCCCTCCAATGTGCTGCTCACGCTGGACGGGCCCCGGCTGATCGACTTCGGCATCGCCCGCGCCACGGACGGCACGGCCTCGCTCACCGCGTCAGGTGTGTCGATCGGGTCCCCGGGCTATATGTCGCCCGAGCAGATCCTGGGCAAGGGGGTCACCGGGGCGGCCGATGTGTTCTCGCTGGGCGCGGTGCTCGCGTACGCGGCCACGGGTGCGCCGCCGTTCCCGGGCGACTCCTCGGCGGCCCTCCTCTACAAGGTGGTGCACGAGGAGCCGGAGCTGGGCGGTGGACTCGGCGGCGAGCTGCGGTCGGCGGTAGGCGCGTGCCTGGCCAAGTCGGCGGCCGATCGCCCCGCCCCCGCCGAACTCGCCCATGCCCTGGCCCCCGCCGGCGCCGCCGCCCTGGTCGCCACCGGCTGGCTGCCGGGCGCGCTGGTGGAGGAGGTGAGCCGGTCGGCGGTACGGCTGCTGGACCTGGAACCGGAGGCTCCGGCCACGGACGCCCCCGGCCCGGTGGCGTTCGCCGGCCCGTCGGTGGGGGTGTTCGGCCCGCCGGACGCGTCGTACGGGGCCGGTGCGCCGGTCGCGTCGCAGAGCGGTGGCTCGTACGCGTACGGGAACGGGGTGGCCGCTGGCGGTGCGGGGGCGGGGATCGCCGATGCCGTGCCCGGGCCGCGTATGCCCGAGCCGCCCGCCGCCCCGCCCCGCGTCTCGCTCTCCATGGGCACGGCGGTCGAGCCGGGTGAGCGGGGGCGCGGGCGGCGGGTCAGCTGCACGGTGGCGCTCGCGGTCGCGGGCGCGCTGGCGGCGGTGACGGTCGGGGGCGCGTTCGTCTTCGACTTGTTGCCGGGGCGCGGCGGCGGCAGTGACAAGGCCAGCGGCTCGGCGTCCTCGGGCTCCCCGCGTCCGCCGAGCTCGTCCTCCGGGGACAGCAGCGGATCGGTGTCCGCGCTGCCGCAGGCGTTCTGGGGGACCTGGCAGGGCCCGATGACCGAGTCGTCGACCGGGCAGCCGCACGGCGATCTGACGGCGGTGTTCTCGCCGGGCTCCATTGGCAAGGACGTGGTGAGCACCTCGTCCAAGATCACCCTCATCGGTACGACCGTGGAGTGCTTCGGGATCGGCAAGCTGGTGTCCGCCACGGCGGACAAGGTGACGATCGAGGAGCGTACGGACCCGTCCCGGCCGCGCCTGGGGGGCCTGTGCACCAGCGGCACGGCCACACTGGTCTTCACGCGCAACGCGGACGGCACCCTCAAGTACGACTCCCAGGAGGAGGCCGCGGGCAAGCCGTACGCGACGCTGGTGAAGAAGAAGTAGGTGAAGAAGTGGGGGCCGGTCGAGAACAAGGGCTCGGCCCCACCCGGACCGAGGCCGTGTCGGCGTGCTGGCGTAGGCTGGCGCGGTCCGTCCGAACCCCGCCGAAAGGGACACTCCGGTGACTGAGAAGGCCGAGCTTCAGTCCGTCCTCGACCGTGCCGCGGCGGGTGGACGCATCACCCCCGAAGAGGCCCTCGACCTCTACCGCTCCGCCCCGCTGCACGCGCTGGGCGCGGCCGCCGACGCGGTGCGCCGCCGCCGGTACGCCGGGACCGAGCACATCGCGACGTACATCATCGAGCGCAACATCAACTACACCAACGTGTGCGTCACGGCGTGCAAGTTCTGTGCCTTCTACGCGGCCCCCAAGGACACCAAGAAGGGCTGGACGCGCGACCTCGACGACATCCTGCGCCGCTGCGCGGAGACCGTCGAACTGGGCGGCACCCAGATCATGTTCCAGGGCGGCCACCACCCGGACTACGGCGTCGAGTACTACGAGAAGCACTTCAGCGCCATCAAGCAGGCCTTCCCGCAGCTGGTCATCCACTCCCTCGGCGCGTCCGAGGTCGAGCACATGGCCCGCATCTCCGGGGTGTCGGTCGAGGAGGCCATCACCCGTATCCACGCGGCCGGTCTCGACTCCTTCGCGGGCGCGGGCGCCGAGCTGCTGCCCGAGCGGCCGCGCAAGGCGATCGCGCCGCTCAAGGAGAGCGGTGAGCGCTGGCTGGAGATCATGGAGACGGCGCACGGCCTCGGCGTCGAATCGACCTCCACGATGCTGATGGGCACCGGCGAGACGAACGCCGAGCGCATCGAGCACCTACGGATGATCCGTGACGTACAGGACCGGACGGGCGGCTTCCGGGCCTTCATCCCGTACACGTACCAGCCCGAGAACAACCACCTCAAGGGCCGTACGCAGGCGAGCGTCTTCGAGTACCTGCGGATGATCTCGATCGCGCGGCTCTTCCTCGACAACGTCGCCCACATCCAGGGCTCCTGGCTGACCGTCGGCAAGGAGGCGGGCCAGCTGTCGCTGCACTACGGCGCGGACGACCTGGGCTCGATCATGCTGGAGGAGAACGTCGTCTCCTCGGCGGGCGCCAAGCACCGCTCCAACCGTATGGAGATCATCGAGCTGATCCGCAAGGCGGGGCGGGTGCCCGCGCAGCGGGCGACGACGTACGAGCACCTGCTGGTCCACGACGACCCGGCGAACGACCCGGTCGACGAGCGGGTCATGTCCCACATCTCCTCGACGGCGATCGAGGGCGGGACGGCGCACCCCGAGCTGAAGCTCCTGGCCTCCAACTAGCGTTCCTGTGCTGACGATTCACGCCCCTTCGGTGGGGGACGCCGTGGTGGTCGAGGGTGCGGTGGTGGTGGCGATCGGGCCGTACTCGGAGCTGGCGGCCGCGTATCCCGCTGCGCGGGTGCGGCGGTGGCCGGGGGTGCTGGTGCCCGGCCTGGTCAATCCGTACGGTTCGGAGCTGCTGGAGCGGGCGTATCACCCGGACCCGCGCGAGGCTTCCTCGCTGGGCACGGAGCCGATCCTCGACCCTTCCTTCCCGGTCGACGAGGCGCGTCGGGGCGGGAGTGCGCGGCGGGGGGTGCAGCGGCTGCTGGCGCATGGAGTGGTGGCGGTTTCGGGGGAGTTGCGGTCGCGGGTGGTGGTGGAGGCGGTGCGGCGGTCGGGGCTGGGGGTGGTGCCCGGGCCTGTTCCGTCCGGGACGCCGTCCCTGGGTGCGGGTGCGGCGTTGCCGCCGCTGCGGGTGGGCGGGGCGGCCCGGTTCGCGGTGTTCGACGGGGATGTGTGCGTGGTGACGGTGCTGGATGGTCGGCTGGTGTATCGCTCCCGCTGATCGAGCCCCACCCCGCCCCTTCCCGAAAGCCTCCGGCGGTTGTCGTTCGTCTGCGGGTGGGTGGGGGCCGCTCGCGCAGTTCCCCGCGCCCCTAGGAGCGCCCTCCGGGCGCATTTAAGGGGCGCGAGCAACCCAGCACGATCCGCAGCCAAAGAGCTCCCTCGGAGAGTTTCGGGAAGGGGTGGGGTGGGGGACGCCCGCCGCAGGCGAAACGGGTCGCCCCCGGGCAACACGGGGGGCGTGGGCGGCGGGGCGGAGACCCGGGGGCACAATGTGGGGGTGACCCGCGCATCCCTGGACAAGCAGCCGCACGAAGTCGCCTCGATGTTCGACGACGTCGCCGCGAACTACGACCTCACCAACGACGTGCTCTCCCTCGGCCAGGCCCGCCTGTGGCGCAAGGAGGTCGCGAAGGCGGTCGACGCGCGCCCGGCGCAGAAGGTCCTCGACCTCGCCGCGGGCACGGCCACGTCCTCCCTCCCGTTCGCCGCGACCGGCGCGTACGTCGTCCCGTGCGACTTCTCCATCGGGATGCTGAAGGTCGGCAAGGCGCGCCACCCGCACCTGCCGCTGACCGCCGGCGACGCCACGAAGCTGCCGTTCAAGGACGACACCTTCGACGCCGTCACCATCTCCTTCGGCCTGCGCAACGTGCAGGACACCGACGCCGCCCTGCGCGAGCTCTTCCGCGTCACCCGCCCCGGCGGCCGCGTCGTCATCTGCGAGTTCTCGCAGCCGACCTGGAAGCCGTTCCGTACGGTCTACACCGAGTACCTGATGCGCGCGCTGCCCCCGGTGGCGACGGCCGTCTCGTCCAACCCCGACGCGTACGTCTATCTCGCCGAGTCCATCCGCGCCTGGCCCGACCAGCCCGCGCTCGCCGCGAAGCTCCAGCGGGCCGGCTGGTCGAAGGTCGCCTGGCGCAACCTGACCGGCGGCGTCGTGGCCCTGCACCGCGGCTACAAGCCCCAGTAACCGGTCGGGCAGCACATCACCGTGGACTACCAGGCCGTCCTTGAGCGGATCGCGGACGACGTCGCGCCGCTCATCGGCAGCGGCACCCCCGCCGCGTACATCCCCGCCCTCGCGGACGTCGACCCGTCCCGCTTCGGCATGGCCGTCGCCGACCTCGACGGCAAGGTGTACGGAGTGGGGGACTGGCAGCGGCCGTTCTCCGCGCAGTCGATCACCAAGGTCTTCACGCTCGCCCTCGCGCTCGCGCGCGGCGGCGACAGCCTGTGGGAGCACGTCGGCCGCGAGCCGTCGGGCAACCCGTTCAACTCCCTCGTACAACTGGAGTACGAGAACGGCATTCCGCGCAATCCGTTCATCAACGCGGGCGCGCTCGTCGTCACCGACCGGCTCCAGACGCTCACGGGTGACGCCAGCAGCGAGATCCTGGAGTTCCTGAAGGAGGAGACCGGCAACCCGGACCTCGCCTTCGACGCGGACGTCGCCGAGTCCGAGTCGGCGCACGGTGACCGCAACGCGGCCCTCGCGCACTTCATGGCGTCGTACGGCAACATCGCCAACGACGTTCCCACGCTCCTCGACCACTACTTCTGGCAGTGCGCGATCGAGATGAGCTGCGAGGATCTGGCGCTCGCGGCGCGCTTCCTGGCCCGCCACGGTCTGCGCGCGGACGGGTCCCGGCTGCTCACCCGTAGCGAGGCGAAGCAGATCAATGCGGTGATGATGACGTGCGGGACGTATGACGCGGCGGGTGACTTCGCGTACCGGGTGGGCCTGCCCGGCAAGAGCGGCGTCGGCGGCGGCATCGTCGCCGTCGTCCCGGGCCACTGCACGCTGTGCGTGTGGTGCCCGGGGCTGGATGCTCGGGGGAACTCGGTGGCGGGCGTCGCGGCCCTGGACCGCTTCACGACCCTGACGGGCTTGTCGGTGTTCTGACCCCCACCCCGCCCCTTCCCGAAACTCTCCGAGGGATCCCGTTCGCCTGCGGACCGTTCTGGGCCGCTCGCGCAGTTCCCCGCGCCCCTCAGGGGGGTGGGGGGGCTCAGGAGTTGGACGCAGTTGCCCCGCGGCCCAACTTGGCCGAAAGACGCTCACCTCCGGACGTTTAGGGGCGCGGGGAACTGCGCGACCAGCCCGCCACCGGCCCGCAGACGAATCGCGCAGCCAAAAGCCGGCGTCACAGCGACAGCTGGAAGCAATACCCCGTCCGCTGAGACACCGGCGTCGTGAACGTCTCCGCCAGCGTCATCCCCAACCGCCGCGTCACGGCAACGGACCGCGCGTTCCGGGCGTCGACCATCGCCACGACATGGTCGACCCCGGCGGCACGCACCCGGTCGATGGCGACGCGCGCCGCCGCCGTCGCGTAACCCCGGCCCCACGCCGAACGGGCGAGCCGCCACCCGATCTCCACCTCCCCCACGGGGCCCCAGGGATGCGGCCACGGCTGCGCCCCGGTGAAGCCGAGGACCTCGTCGTCCTCGCCCAGGAGGGTCCACAGGCAGAACCCCCGCTCCGCGTCGTGCTTGCGCTGCCGCGCCGTCAGCTCCGCGTACACCGACAGCTCCGCGGACGCGCCCCCGTGGAACTCCATGACCTCCGGATCGTCGAACACCTCGTGCCACGCGTACGCGTCCTCCTCGGTCGGCACCCGCAGCCGTACGACGGGCAGGGACGTCTCTTCACTGGACTCGGTGGAGCTCATGGCGTGGCAACCCTTCGCGATGTCGATCAACAGCCCCCCATAGACTGCACATGTCCTGTGCATTCCGGCACGCAAAATCGAGTCTTCGGGAGAACCCGCTGTGACCGAGCCCCTCTCCGAACACACCGCGGATGTGATCGTCGTCGGGGCCGGCCCCGCCGGGTCGACCACCGCGTACTACCTGGCCAAGGCCGGACTCGACGTACTGCTGCTGGAGAAGACCGCCTTCCCGCGCGAGAAGGTGTGCGGCGACGGGCTCACCCCGCGCGCCACCAAGCAGCTGGTGGCGATGGGCATCGACATCTCCGAAGAGGCCGGCTGGCTGCGCAACAAGGGCCTGCGGATCATCGGCGGCGGCGTCCGCCTCCAGCTGGACTGGCCGGACCTCGCCAGCTACCCCGACTACGGACTCGTCCGCAAGCGCGACGACTTCGACGAGCAGCTGGCCCGCCAGGCCCAGAAGGCGGGCGCGCGGCTGTACGAGCGCTGCAACGTCGGCAGCCCCGTCATCGACGACCGTACGGGCCGTATCACCGGCGTCCACGCCAAGCTGGGGGAGGAGAAGACCGAAGTCACCTTCCACGCCCCGCTCGTGGTCGCCGCCGACGGCAACTCCACCCGCCTCTCCCTCGCGATGGGCCTGCACCGCCGCGAGGACCGCCCGATGGGCGTCGCCGTACGGACGTACTTCGAGTCGCCCCGCCACGACGACGACTACCTGGAGTCCTGGCTGGAGCTGTGGGACCGGCGCGGCCCGGGCGAGGACCGGCTGCTGCCCGGCTACGGCTGGATCTTCGGCATGGGCGACGGCACCTCCAACGTCGGCCTCGGCGTCCTCAACACCTCCGCCTCCTTCAAGGAGCTCGACTGGCGCGAGGTGCTGAAGGCCTGGTGCGCCTCCATGCCCGCCGACTGGGGCTACACGGAGGAGAACATGACCGGCCCCATCCGCGGTGCCGCCCTCCCCATGGCCTTCAACCGCCAGCCGCACTACACCAAGGGCCTGCTGCTCGTCGGTGACGCGGGCGGCCTGGTCAACCCGTTCAACGGCGAGGGCATCGCGTACGCCATGGAGTCCGGCCAGATCGCGGCCGACGTCATCGTCCAGGCGCACGCCCGCGCGACCCCCGCCCAGCGCGAACTGGCCCTGCACAACTACCCGAAGATCCTGAAGGACACGTACGGCGGCTACTACACGCTCGGCCGCGCCTTCGTGAAGCTCATCGGCAACCCGAAGGTCATGAAGATCGCCACCCAGCGCGGCCTCACGCACCCGGTCCTGATGAAGTTCACGCTGAAGATGCTCGCCAACCTCACCGACCCGACGGGCGGCGACGCGATGGACCGCATCATCAACGGCCTCTCCAAGGTGGCCCCGAAGGCCTGACCCGCCGCCAGTCGGCGTACAGCCGACGCATACAGCCAAGGCCGTCACTCCCCGAGCGGGTGACGGCCTTGGCTGTATGTGTGTTTCTGTCTGCTATGTGCCTACGCGTCAGAGAACGCGGACCGCGCCCGTCGGCTGGTCCCAGTCCAGACCGCGCTCGACCACACCGGTCGAGGAGTTCTGCGCGCCCACGAACTTGCCGCCGCCCACGTAGATCGCCACGTGGTACGCGGAGCCGGAGCTGCCCCAGTAGAGGATGTCGCCGGGCTGCAGGTTGGACAGCGAGACCTGGCGGCCGGTGGCCGACTGGTCCTGCGAGACGCGCGGCAGGTCGACGCCCACCGTGCGGTACGCGGCCTGCACGAGGCCCGAGCAGTCGTACGCGCTGGAGCCCGTGGCACCCGAGACGTACGCCTTGCCGACCTGGGCGAGCGCGAAGTCCACGATGGAGGCGGCGGAGCCGGTCGCGGACGAGGACACGGTGGAGCTGCTGCCACCGGTCGACGCGCTGAGCGTGGTGCGCTCGGAGGAGCGGGAGGCGCGCGCGGCGGCGTCCGCCTTCGCCTTGGCGTCGGCCTCGGCCTTCGCCTGCTTCTCCGCCTCGGCCTTGGCGTCCGCGTCGGCCTTGGCCTTCTTGGCGACCTTGGCGGCGCTGGAGGCGGCCGCGTTCTGCTGGGCCTGCAGCTGGAGGTCGTTGGCGACCTGCTGGGTGGCCTCGGCGGACGCGGCGGCGGTGGTGGCGAGCCCGGACGTGAGCGTGGGCATCTCGATGGTCTCGGTCACCGGCTCGGCGGCCTGCGCCGGTCCGGTGGCGCCGGCCACCGCGAGGGTGCTGAGGACGCCACCGGCAACTCCGGCCCGGAGCGCCATCTTCGAGGCGCTGCGGCGGGGCTTCCGGTGGCTGGGTATGTGAGCGGTGTGGGACATGAGGACAACCGCTATCAGGGGTTCACGGTTCCCTTCAAGAAACGTGTGCTGCGCCACAGTTGTGCTCGGAAGGGACGAATCCGCTTCCTCTGCGCCTTTATTGACGCCGTAACGGGCAATCCGGGCAGGCGCGATCATGGCTGTGATCATGTGGTTTTTATAAAAGGTCCGAATTGCCCGCCGCCTACCATCCGTTCACACCATTGGCCAAGCCCGGTTTATTCAGTGACCGAATCGTGTGACGCAGGTCACTTCGTAGCCGCCCCTCGGCCGTCCCGTAACCGGCCCGTGATCAACGGGGCGGCGAACCGGTCGACCTGTCTTGTCGCTTCGGGTCGACGGGAGTCGGTTCAGGACGATCCGGAGCTCGATCCGAAGTCCGATCCGGAGCTCGTGAACGCGTGCACAGGTCCACCCTCCGGCGAACACTTCACCCGCATGAGTGAGCCGCGATCCTTTACCACCCGAACGAGTCCATCGCCAATTTGCCTGTAGGGCCCATGTCTTGATAGTGCCGCACCCCTTGCGACCAGCGGTAACAAGGGCGGATGCTACGCCTTGTGATCACTCGGCCGCTTCGGGTGTGAAGATCACTGCTCATCCGACTTCATGATCCTTCGTCAGGTGGTGGAGATCACAAAGCCGTTGACGTACCCCGTGTCGCAGATCACAGACCACCGGGCATAGGATGCGGTGCAGTCGGGCTTGTGAACTGCCTCACATGTGCGCGATCTTCGCGTAGCGACGCGAACTTCGCGTGGCGGGAGGGGTGGCAGCGGAGCCCGCTGTGCGGTCCAACGGTCAAGGACGACTGGAAGGAGCGAGGAGCGTGAATGCCTACGCGCCCATCCTCGTGCTCGGCGCCCTCGGGGCAGGGTTTGCGATCTTCTCCGTGGTCATGGCCACGCTTATCGGCCCAAAAAGGTACAACCGGGCAAAACTTGAGGCGTACGAGTGCGGCATCGAACCGACTCCCACGCCGGCCGGAGGCGGCCGCTTTCCCATCAAGTACTACCTGACGGCGATGCTCTTCATCGTCTTCGACATCGAGATCGTCTTCCTCTACCCCTGGGCCGTCACCTTCGACGCCCTGGGGGTTTTCGGGCTCGTGGAGATGCTGCTCTTCGTGCTCACCGTCTTCGTCGCCTACGCGTATGTATGGCGGCGCGGCGGCCTGGAATGGGACTGAGGGGCTGAGGGGCACCTATGGGACTCGAAGAGAAACTGCCGAGCGGGTTTCTGCTGACCACCGTCGAACAGGCCGCGGGCTGGGTGCGCAAGGCGTCCGTCTTCCCCGCCACCTTCGGCCTGGCCTGCTGTGCCATCGAGATGATGACGACCGGAGCGGGCCGCTACGACCTGGCCCGCTTCGGCATGGAGGTCTTCCGCGGCTCCCCGCGCCAGGCCGACCTGATGATCGTGGCGGGCCGGGTCAGCCAGAAGATGGCGCCGGTCCTGCGGCAGGTCTACGACCAGATGCCCAACCCCAAGTGGGTCATCTCCATGGGCGTTTGCGCCTCGTCGGGCGGAATGTTCAACAATTACGCGATTGTGCAGGGTGTCGACCACATTGTTCCGGTCGACATCTATTTGCCCGGTTGCCCGCCCCGGCCCGAGATGCTGATCGACGCGATCCTCAAGCTCCACCAGAAGATCCAGAGCTCCAAGCTCGGTGTGAACGCGGAGGAAGCAGCCCGCGAGGCCGAGGAAGCCGCCCTCAAGGCGCTCCCCACCATCGAGATGAAGGGGCTGCTGCGGTGAGCGACACTCCCAAGACCCCCGAGACGCCGGGCAGTCCCGAGACCCCGGGCCAGAACGGCGGACTCCCGGCCCAGCGGGACGACACCGGCGACGTCATCGGCGTACGCAAGGGCATGTTCGGCGCGGCCAACGGCGGCGACACCAGCGGCTACGGCGGCCTGGTGCGCACCGTGGCCCTGCCGGGCGCCGCCTCCCGCCCCTACGGCGGCTGGTTCGACGAGGTGGCCGACGAGCTCGAAGGCGCCCTGGAGGAGCAGGACCTGCTCCCCGGCAACGCCATCGAGAAGACCGTCGTCGACCGCGACGAGCTCACCTTCCACATCGCGCGCGAACACCTCGTCCAGGTCGCCCGCACCCTGCGCGACGACCCGGCCCTGCGCTTCGAGCTCTGTACGGGCGTCAGCGGCGTCCACTTCCCGGGCGACAAGGGCCGCGAGCTGCACGCCGTCTACCATCTGCGCTCGCTCACCCACGGCCGGCTGATCCGGCTGGAAGTCACCGCCCCGGACAGTGACCCGCACGTCCCGTCCCTGGTCGCGGTCTATCCGACCAACGACTGGCACGAGCGCGAGACCTACGACTTCTTCGGCCTGGTCTTCGACGGCCACCCCGCCCTCACCCGGATCATGATGCCGGACGACTGGCAGGGCTTCCCGCAGCGCAAGGACTACCCCCTCGGCGGCATTCCCGTCGAGTACAAGGGCGCCCAGATCCCGGCTCCGGACCAGCGGAGGTCGTACAGCTGATGAACACGTCCAGCGAAGCTCCCGGCGCTTCGGCCGCCTCGGCCCGCGAGACCACCGAGGGGACTGTATATACGGTCACCGGCGGCGACTGGGACGAGGTCGTACGGACCGCGGCCCGCGCCGACGACGAGCGCATCGTCGTCAACATGGGCCCCCAGCACCCCTCCACCCACGGCGTGCTCCGCCTCATCCTGGAGATCGACGGCGAGACGGTCACCGAGGCCCGCTGCGGCATCGGCTACCTGCACACCGGCATCGAGAAGAACCTCGAATTCCGCACCTGGACGCAGGGCACCACCTTCGTCACGCGCATGGACTATCTGACGCCGTTCTTCAACGAGACGGCGTACTGCCTGGGCGTGGAGAAGCTGCTCGGCATCACCGACCAGATCCCGGACCGGGCCTCGGTCCTCCGGGTCCTGCTGATGGAGCTCAACCGGCTCTCCTCGCACCTGGTCTGCATCGCCACCGGCGGTATGGAACTCGGCGCCACCACGATCATGATCTACGGCTTCCGCGATCGTGAACTCATTCTCGATGTCTTCGAGCTGATCACCGGTCTGCGGATGAACCACGCGTTCATCCGGCCGGGCGGACTCGCCCAGGACCTGCCCCCGGGCGCGGTGGACCAGCTCCGCGAGTTCGTGAAGACCATGAAGAAGAACCTGCCGGAGTACGACAAGCTCGCCACCGGCAACCCCATCTTCAAGGCCCGTATGCAGGACGTCGGTTACCTCGACCTGACCGGCTGCATGGCCCTCGGCGCGACCGGACCGATCCTGCGCTCCGCGGGCCTGCCGCACGACCTGCGCCGCACCGACCCGTACTGCGGCTACGAGACCTACGACTTCGACGTCCCCACAGCCGACTCCTGCGACTCCTACGGCCGCTTCCTGGTCCGCCTGGAGGAGATGCGCCAGTCGCTCCGGATCGTCGAGCAGTGCCTGGACCGCCTTGAGCCCGGCCCGGTCATGGTCGCCGACAAGAAGATCGCCTGGCCCGCCCAGCTCGCGCTCGGTCCGGACGGGCTCGGCAACTCCCTGGACCACATCAAGAAGATCATGGGCACCTCGATGGAATCCCTGATCCACCACTTCAAGCTGGTCACCGAGGGCTTCCGGGTCCCCGTCGGGCAGGCGTACGCGGCCGTCGAGTCGCCCAAGGGCGAGCTCGGGGTGCATGTCGTCAGCGACGGCGGCACCCGCCCCTACCGGGTCCACTTCCGCGACCCGTCCTTCACCAATCTCCAGGCCATGGCGGCGATGTGCGAGGGCGGCCAGGTCGCCGACGTCATCGTGGCCGTGGCGTCCATCGACCCCGTGATGGGAGGCGTCGACCGGTGACCGAGAGCACCCCGACGAGCCTGGGCATGCCCCAGCTGCCCGCGCCCGACTTCCCGGCCGACGTCCGGGCCCGGCTGGAGGCGGACGCCAAGGACGTCATCTCCCGCTATCCCGACAGCCGTTCCGCGCTGCTGCCACTGCTGCACCTCGTGCAGTCGGAGGAGGGGCACGTCACCCGCACCGGGATGCGCTTCTGCGCCGAGATGCTGGACCTGACCACCGCCGAGGTCACGGCGGTCGCCACCTTCTACACGATGTACCGGCGCAAGCCCTCCGGCGACTACCAGGTCGGCGTCTGCACCAACACCCTGTGCGCGGTGATGGGCGGGGACGCCATCTTCGACGAGCTCAAGCGTCATCTCGGCGTCGGCAACGACGAGACGACCGCCGACGGCAAGGTCACCCTCGAACACATCGAGTGCAACGCCGCCTGCGACTTCGCGCCGGTGGTGATGGTCAACTGGGAGTTCTTCGACAACCAGACCCCCGAGTCCGCCAAGCGCCTGGTCGACGACCTGCGCGCGGGCAGGCCGGTGGAGCCGACCCGGGGCGCACCCCTGTGCACCTACAAGGAGACGGCCCGGATCCTGGCCGGCTTCCCCGACGAGCGCCCCGGCGCCGTCGCGGCGAGCGGGGGCGCGGGCCCGGCCTCCCTGGTGGGCCTGCGCCTGGCCCGGGGCGAGGCCCCGCACGCACGCGTCGTCCACCCCCGTGGCGAGGGCCCGCGCGGCGAAGGCGCCCGCGACGAACCCCAGCCCGGATCCCAGCACTTGAGCTCGCACGACGCACCGCACCAGACCTCTGCGTCCGACCCCGCACACCCGGCGGGCCCGGTCGACGAGGAGGGGGAGTGATGACCTTGGCAGCCGAACTGAGTGGGAACGGGAACGGAAGCAGCTCCGAAAAGCTGCTGGCACCCGTTCTGTCGGCCTTCTGGGACCAGCCCGAATCCTGGACCCTGGAGACCTACCGTCGGCACGACGGCTATGAGGGACTGCGCAAGGCGCTGGCCATGTCACCGGACGACCTCATCGCGTATGTGAAGGACTCCGGTCTGCGCGGCCGTGGCGGCGCGGGGTTCCCGACGGGCATGAAGTGGCAGTTCATCCCGCAGGGCGATGGCAAGCCGCACTATCTAGTTGTCAACGCCGACGAATCGGAGCCCGGGACCTGCAAGGACATCCCGCTCCTGTTCGCCAACCCGCATAGCCTCATCGAGGGCATGGTGATCGCCTGTTACGCGATCAGGTCGTCGCACGCGTTCATCTATCTGCGCGGGGAAGTCGTCCCCGTACTGCGGAGGCTGCACGAGGCCGTGCGGGAGGCCTACGCGGCGGGCTACCTCGGCAAGGACATCCTCGGCAGCGGAATCGACCTCGACATCACGGTGCACGCGGGCGCGGGCGCGTACATCTGTGGTGAGGAGACCGCACTGCTGGACTCCTTGGAAGGCCGTCGCGGTCAGCCCCGGCTGCGTCCTCCTTTCCCTGCGGTCGCCGGTCTCTACGCGTGCCCCACTGTTGTCAATAACGTCGAGTCCATCGCCAGCGTTCCCGCGATTCTCAATCGGGGAAAAGACTGGTTCAAGTCGATGGGAAGCGAGAAGTCCCCCGGCTTCACGCTGTATTCGCTGAGCGGGCACGTCGCCAATCCCGGCCAGTTCGAGGCCCCGCTCGGCATCACGCTGCGCCAGCTCCTCGACATGAGCGGCGGGATGCGCCCGGGGCACCGGCTCAAGTTCTGGACCCCGGGCGGCTCTTCGACCCCGATGTTCACCGACGAGCACCTGGACGTGCCGCTGGACTACGAGGGCGTCGGCGCCGCCGGCTCGATGCTGGGCACCAAGGCCCTGCAGTGCTTCGACGAGACGACCTGCGTGGTGCGGGCGGTCACCCGCTGGACCGAGTTCTACGCCCATGAGTCCTGCGGCAAGTGCACGCCGTGCCGCGAAGGCACGTACTGGCTGGTGCAGTTGCTGTGCGACATCGAGGCCGGCAAGGGCGCGATGGGCGACCTCGACAAGCTCACCGACATCGCCGACAACATCAACGGCAAGTCGTTCTGCGCGCTCGGCGACGGCGCGGCCGCTCCGATCTTCTCCTCGCTCAAGTACTTCCGCGAGGAGTACGAGCAGCACATCACCGGCAAGGGCTGCCCCTTCGACCCGGCCAGGTCGACCCTGTGGGCCGACGGCCCCCACCGCACCACGGAGGTGAACGCATGACGGTGACCACTGGCGCTCCCTCCGGCGGCGGAGAGGCGGCGGTGCCGCCCGAGGACCTGGTCTCGCTGACCATCGACGGCGTCGAGATCAGCGTCCCCAAGGGCACGTTGGTGATCCGGGCCGCCGAGAAGCTCGGCATCGAGATCCCCCGGTTCTGCGACCACCCGCTGCTCGACCCGGTCGGCGCCTGCCGCCAGTGCATCGTGGAGGTGGAGGGCCAGCGCAAGCCGATGGCGTCCTGCACCATCACCTGCACCGACGGCATGGTGGTGAAGTCGCAGCTGACCTCACCGGTCGCCGAGAAGTCCCAGCGCGGGGTGATGGAGCTGCTGCTCATCAACCACCCGCTGGACTGCCCGGTCTGCGACAAGGGCGGCGAGTGCCCGCTGCAGAACCAGTCGATGCAGGTCGGCGACCCGGACACCCGCTTCGAGGGCAAGAAGCGCACGTACGAGAAGCCGGTGGCCATCTCCACACAGGTGCTGCTCGACCGCGAGCGGTGCGTGCTGTGCGCGCGGTGCACCCGGTTCTCCGAGCAGATCGCGGGCGACCCGATGATCGAGCTCCTGGAGCGCGGCGCGCTGCAACAGGTCGGCACCGGCGAGGGCGACCCGTTCGAGTCGTACTTCTCCGGGAACACCATCCAGATCTGCCCGGTCGGCGCGCTGACCTCGGCGGCGTACCGGTTCCGCTCGCGTCCCTTCGACCTGGTGTCGTCGCCGTCGGTGTGCGAGCACTGCGCGGGCGGCTGCGCGACCCGTACCGACCACCGGCGCGGCAAGGTCATGCGGCGGCTCGCGGCCAACGAGCCCGAGGTCAACGAGGAATGGCTGTGCGACAAGGGCCGGTTCGGATTCCGCTACGCGCAGCAGCCGGACCGTCTGACGACGCCTCTGATCCGCGAGGCCGACGGTGAGCTGAGGCCCGCCTCCTGGCCCGAGGCGCTGGAGGCGGCCGCGGCCGGGCTCATGGCGGCCCGGGGCCGTGCCGGGGTGCTCACCGGCGGACGGCTGACCGTCGAGGACTCCTACGCGTACGCCAAGTTCGCGCGGATCGCCCTCGACACCAACGACATCGACTTCCGCGCGCGCGTGCACTCCGCCGAGGAGGCCGACTTCCTGGCGGCGAAGGTCGCCGGGCGCGGCCATCTCACCGGCGAGGGCGTCACGTACACCGCGCTGGAGAAGGCGCCGGCGGTGCTGCTCGTCGGGTTCGAGGCCGAGGAGGAGGCGCCGGGCGTCTTCCTGCGACTGCGCAAGGCCTGGCGCAAGCACGGCCAGCGCACCTTCTCGCTCGCCACCCACCTCACCCGGGGCCTGGAGAAGGCGGGCGGCACGCTGCTGCCCGCCGCCCCCGGCACCGAGACCGAGTGGCTGGACGCGCTGGCGGGCGGGGTCGGCCTGGACGGCGACGGCGCGGCCGCCGCCGAGGCCTTGCGGGCCACCGGCACCGTCATCGTCGTCGGCGAACGCCTCGCGGCGGTCCCGGGCGCGCTGACCGGGGCCGTACGGGCCGCCGCCGCGACCGGCGCCGAACTGGCGTGGATCCCGCGCCGGGCCGGTGAGCGGGGCGCGATCGAGGCGGGCGCCCTCGCGGCGCTGCTGCCGGGCGGACGTCCGGCGACCGATCCACGCGCGCGTGAAGAGGTCGCCGCTGTCTGGGGCGTACGCGAACTCCCGCACCGCTTCGGGCGGGACACCGGCCAGATCGTGGAGGCCGCGGCCACCGGGGAGCTCGGGGCGCTGCTCGTCGCGGGCGTCGACCCGGCCGATCTGCCGGACGCTTCACGCGCGCGTGAAGCGCTCGCCGGGGCGTTCGTGGTCTCCCTCGAACTGCGCCCGAGCGCGGTCACCGAGCACGCGGACGTCGTCTTCCCGGTCGCGGCCGTCGCCGAGAAGTCCGGCTTCTTCCTCAACTGGGAAGGCCGGGCGCGGATGTTCGAGGCCGCGCTCAAGCCCGAGCAGATGACCCGGCGCCTGGCGCCCACCGACGCGCGCGTGCTGCACATGCTGGCGGACGCCATGGATGTGCACTTCGCGCTGCCGGACAACCGCTCCGCGCGCGCGGAGTTGCAGCGACTGGGCCACTGGGACGGGCCGCGCGCCACCGAACCGCTGGAAACGGCCCTGCCCCTGCCCCGGCCCGGCGACGGCGAGGCGGTCCTCGCGGGCCACCGGCTGCTGCTCGACCACGGCACGCTCCAGGAGGGCGACGAGGCGCTGGCCGGGACCCGGCACGCGGCCGTCGCGCGGCTCTCGGCGGCGACGGCGGCCGAGACCGGCGTCAAGGACGGCGACCTCCTTCAGGTGAGCGGCAGCGCGGGCGCGCTCCAACTGCCGCTGAAGGTCACCGAGATGCCCGACCGGGTGGTGTGGCTGCCGCTCAACTCGACCGGCGGCGGCGTCCTCGCCGGCACGGGCGCGGTCCCGGGCCAGGTCGTCCGTATCGGCCCGGCGGCGCAGAACGCCGCCACCGCCGCACCGGAGGTGCAGCCGTGACCGACTTCCCCGTCCGCCCCGCGGCACCGGGCGCCGCCGTCCACGTACCGGAGGTGCGAGCGTGACCCCGACCTTCCTCGCGGCCGAGGACCTCTCGATGTTCGGCCGCGACCCCTGGTGGCTCATCGCCCTCAAGGCCGTGTTCTGCTTCGCGTTCCTGATGGTGACCGTGCTGTTCTCGATCGTGTGGGAGCGCAAGGTCGTCGCCTGGATGCAGCTGCGCATCGGCCCCAACCGGCACGGGCCTTGGGGCATGCTCCAGTCGCTCGCCGACGGCATCAAACTGATGCTGAAGGAAGACGTCATCGTCAAGCGGGCCGACAAGGTGGTCTACGTCCTGGCCCCGATCGTCGCCGCGATCCCGGCCTTCATGGCCATCGCCGTGATCCCCTTCGGGCCGCCCGGCAACGAGGTCTCGATCTTCGGCCACCGCACCACGATGCAGCTCACCGACCTGCCGATCGCGATGCTCTACATCCTCGCGTGCGCCTCGGTCGGCATCTACGGGATCGTGCTCGCGGGCTGGTCGTCCGGCTCGACGTACCCGCTGCTCGGCGGGCTGCGCAGTTGCGCGCAGATGATCTCTTACGAGATCGCGATGGGTGCGGCGTTCGCCTCGGTCTTCCTCTACTCGGGCTCGATGTCGACCTCGCAGATCGTCGCCCAGCAGCACGACCGCTGGTACATCGTGCTGCTGCCGGTCTCCTTCATCATCTACGTCGTCACGATGGTGGGCGAGACCAACCGCGCCCCCTTCGACATGCCGGAGTCCGAGGGCGACCTGGTCGGCGGCTTCAACACCGAGTACTCGTCGATCAAGTTCGCGCTGTTCATGCTGGCCGAGTACGTCAACATGGTCACCGTCTCGGCGGTGTCGACCACTCTCTTCCTGGGCGGCTGGCGGGCCCCGTGGCCGATCTCCACCTTCTGGGAGGGCGCCAACCACGGCTGGTGGCCGATGCTCTGGTTCGTCATCAAGGTCCAGCTGCTGCTCTTCTTCTTCATCTGGCTGCGCGGCACGCTGCCCCGCGTCCGCTACGACCAGCTGATGAAGCTCGGCTGGAAGGTCCTCATCCCGGTCTCGGTCGTCTGGCTGATGCTGGTCGCGACCGTGCGGGCGCTACGCAACGACGGCCACGACTTCTCCAAGATCGTGCTGTACGTCGGGGGCGCGGTCGTCGCCGTCCTGCTGATCTCCCTGGTCGCCGATGTCTTCCGGGGCCGCAAGGCCGAGGAACCGGAGGAGGAGCCCGCCGCCTTCGACCCGATGGCGGGCGGATTCCCGGTGCCGCCACTGCCCGGACAGACCCTCCCACCGGTGCCCAGGCGACGCCCGAGGCATGAGCGGGAGCTCGTTGTCAGTGGTGGGTCCGATACTGAGAGTGACCGTGACGGAAGGGAGGACGAGGGTGTCTAAGTCATCGGAACCGGAAGGGACTTCGGGGGAGCCCGAGGGTTCGTCCGAGGGCAAGTTCCTGAACCCGGTGGCCGGCTTCGGCGTGACCTTCAAGGCCATGTTCAAGAAGCGGCTGACCGAGCAGTACCCGGAACAGCAGAAGACCACGGCCCCCCGCTTCCACGGGCGCCACCAGCTGAACCGGCACCCGGACGGCCTGGAGAAATGCGTCGGCTGCGAGCTGTGCGCCTGGGCCTGCCCCGCCGACGCGATCTACGTGGAGGGCGCGGACAACAAGGACGAGGAGCGCTACTCGCCGGGCGAGCGGTACGGCATCGTCTACCAGATCAACTACGCCCGCTGCATCCTGTGCGGGCTGTGCATCGAGGCGTGCCCCACGCGCGCGCTGACGATGACCAACGAGTTCGAACTGGCCGACAGCAGCCGCGCGAACCTGATCTACACCAAGGAGCAGCTGCTCGCCGGGCTCGAAGAGGGCATGGTCGACTCGCCGCACGCCATCTACCCGGGCATGACGGAGGGCGACTACTACCGGGGCCTGGTCACCGAGGCTGCGCCCGGCACCGTCCGCCAGGTCGCCGTCTCCAAGGGCGAGCAGCCCGCCGAGCCCGCCAACGGGGAGCAGCCCGAGGAGGTGGACGCGTGATGCAGCTCGCCGTCTCCGCCACGACCACCTCCACCGGGGAGGCCTTCCAGTTCTGGGTGCTGGGCACGGTCGCCGTCATCGGCGCGCTGGGCACCGTACTGATGAAGAAGGCCGTGCACAGCGCGCTGTCGCTGGCCGGGACCATGATCATCCTGGCGGTCTTCTACCTCGCCAACGGGGCGTACTTCCTGGGCATCGTCCAGGTCGTCGTCTACACCGGCGCGATCATGATGCTCTTCCTCTTCGTCGTCATGCTGGTCGGTGTCACCGCCGCCGACTCGCTGAAGGAGACCATCAAGGGGCAGCGGATCTGGGCCGCGGTCTGCGGGCTCGGCTTCGGAGTCCTCCTGATCGCGGGCCTCGCCAACGCCTCCCTGAAGCACTTCGACGGCCTCTCCCAGGCCAACTCGAACGGCAACGTGGAGGGTCTGGCCACCCTCATCTTCACCAAGTACGTGTTCGCCTTCGAAATCACCGGCGCCCTGCTGATCACCTCGGCGGTCGGCGCGATGGTGCTCACGCACCGCGAGCGCACCGAGCGCGCCAAGACCCAGCGCGAGCGCTCCGAGGAGCGCGTGCGCGAGGGCAAGCACCTGCCGCCGCTGCCCGCCCCCGGCGTCTACGCCCGGCACAACGCGGTGGACGTCGCGGGCCTGCTGCCCGACGGCACGACCTCCGAGCTCACCGTCAACCAGACGCTGCGCGGCCGGGGCCAGATCCGCGATGTGTCCAGCGAGGCGCTGAACGACCTCAAGGCGCTGGAGCAGCGCTCCGCCGAGCGTCTGGGCCGGGAAGAGGAGGCCGCGAAGTGAACCCCGTCAACTACCTGTATCTGTCCGCCCTGTTGTTCACCATCGGCGCGGCCGGGGTGCTGATCAGGCGGAACGCGATCGTCGTCTTCATGTGCGTGGAGCTGATGCTCAACGCCTGCAACCTCGCGTTCGTGGTCTTCTCCCGGATGCACGGCAACCTCGACGGCCAGATCATCGCCTTCTTCACGATGGTCGTCGCCGCCGCGGAGGTCGTCGTCGGGCTCGCGATCATCGTGTCGCTCTTCCGTTCCCGCCACTCGGCCTCGGTCGACGACGCCAGCCTGATGAAGCTGTAAGGGGTCGCTGAATCGTGGACAACCTGATTGCGCTGCTCATCGCGGCGCCTCTGCTCGGAGCGGCCGTACTGCTGTGCGGCGGGCGCCGGCTCGACGCCGTGGGGCACTGGCTGGGCACGCTGCTCGCGGCCGTGTCGTTCGGCCTGGGCGTCACGCTCTTCGTCGACATGCTCGGCCGCTCGGCCGACAACAGGGCGGTGCACAAGCACCTGTTCAGCTGGGTCCCGGTGGAGGGCTTCCAGGCCGACGTCGGCTTCCAGCTCGACCAGCTGTCGATGACGTTCGTCCTGCTGATCACGGGTGTGGGCACGCTGATCCACCTGTACTCGGTCGGCTACATGGAGCACGACGAGAACCGCCGCCGCTTCTTCGGCTATCTCAACCTGTTCCTCGCGGCGATGCTGCTGCTGGTCCTCGCCGACAACTACCTTCTGCTGTACGTCGGTTGGGAGGGCGTCGGTCTGGCGTCCTACCTGCTCATCGGGTTCTGGCAGCACAAGCCGAGCGCGGCGACGGCCGCCAAGAAGGCGTTCCTGGTCAACCGGGTCGGCGACATGGGCCTGTCGATCGCCATCATGGTCATGTTCACCACCTGGGGCTCCTTCGCCTTCTCGACCGTCTTCAACCAGGTCGGCGAGACCGGCTGGGGCCGCAACACGGCGGTCGGCGTGATGCTGCTGCTCGCCGCGTGCGGCAAGTCGGCGCAGGTGCCGCTGCAGTCCTGGCTCGGCGATGCGATGGAGGGCCCGACCCCGGTCTCGGCCCTGATCCACGCGGCGACGATGGTGACCGCGGGCGTCTACCTCATCACCCGCTCCGGCGTGATCTTCAACGCGGTGCCGAACACCCAGACGGTCGTGGTCATCGTCGGCGCGGTCACGCTCCTGTTCGGTGCGATCGTCGGTTGTGCGAAGGACGACATCAAGAAGGCGCTGGCCGGCTCGACCATGTCGCAGATCGGCTACATGATCCTCGCTACCGGCCTCGGCCCCATCGGCTACGCCTTCGCGATCATGCACCTGGTCACCCACGGCTTCTTCAAGGCCGGGCTCTTCCTCGGCGCGGGCTCCGTGATGCACGGCATGAACGACGAGGTCGACATGCGCAAGTACGGCGGCCTGCGCAAGTACATGCCGGTCACCTTCGTGACCTTCGGTCTCGGCTATCTCGCCATCATCGGCTTCCCGGGCCTGTCCGGCTTCTGGTCCAAGGACAAGATCATCGAGGCGGCGTTCGCCAAGGGCGGCACCGAGGGCTGGATCCTCGGCGCGGTCACCCTGCTCGGCGCGGCCATCACCGCGTTCTACATGACGCGCGTGATGCTGATGACCTTCTTCGGTGAGAAGCGCTGGAACGAGGACGAGGTGCATCCGCACGAGTCGCCGAGCACCATGACGCTCCCGATGATCGTGCTGGCCTTCGGATCGGTCTTCGCCGGTGGCCTGTTCAGCATCAACGAGTCGTTCGTGAAGTGGCTGGAGCCGGTCACGAGCCTCTCCCACGGCGACTCGCCCATCAGCTCCGGCGTGGTCACCGCGGCGACGACGGTGGTGCTCCTGATCGGCGTCGGCATCGCGTACGCGCAGTACGGGCGGAGGCCGGTCCCGGCCGTCGCCCCGCGCGGCTCGCTGCTCACCCGGGCCGCCCGCCGCGACCTCCTCCAGGACGACTTCAACCATGTGGTCCTGGTCCGCGGCGGCGAGCACCTGACGCGTTCGCTGGTGTACGTCGACCACACCCTGGTCGACGGAGTGGTCAACGGAACCGCCGCAGGGGTCGGCGGGCTGTCGGGCCGGCTGCGCAAGCTGCAGAACGGCTTCGCCCGCAGTTACGCGGTCTCCATGTTCGGAGGTGCGGCGGTGCTCATCGCCGCGACCCTGCTGATGAGGGCGGTGTAAGTCATGTCGTTCCCCCTCCTTACCGCGACGGCGGCGCTACCGGCGGTCGGCGCGATCGCCACCGCCGCCGTCCCGGCCGAGCGGCGCACCGCGGCCAAGTGGCTGGCGCTGCTGGTCTCGGTCGGCACGCTCGCGCTGGGCGCGGCCCAGCTCGTACGGTTCGAGCCCGGCGGCGACCGGTACCAGCTCACCGAGTCGCACGCCTGGATCAAGGACTTCGGCGTCCGCTACGAACTGGGCGTGGACGGCATCGGGGTGGCGCTGATCGCGCTCACCGCGCTGCTGATCCCGTTCATCATCGCGGCGGGCTGGCACGACGCCGACCCCCTGGAGACCCACAACAGTCGTTGGCGCCCGACCCAGGGCTTCTTCGCCCTGATCCTCGCCGTCGAGGCGATGGTGATCCTCTCCTTCGAGGCCACCGACGTCTTCCTCTTCTACATCTTGTTCGAAGCCATGCTGATCCCGATGTACTTCCTCATCGGCGGCTTCGGCGACCGCGCCCATGAGCACGGCGACCAGGCCGCCGCGACCCAACGGTCGTACGCGGCGGTCAAGTTCCTGCTCTACAACCTGGTCGGCGGTCTGATCATGCTGGCCGCGGTGATCGGCCTCTATGTAGTGGCCGGGACGTTCTCGCTCGACGAGATCGCGGCGGCGCGCGCGAACGGCTCGCTCGACATGGCGACCAGCACCGAGCGGCTGCTGTTCCTCGGCTTCTTCTTCGCCTTCGCGGTGAAGGCCCCGCTGTGGCCGCTGCACACCTGGCTGCCGAACGCGATGGGCGAGGCGACCGCCCCGGTCGCCGTACTGATCACGGCAGTTGTCGACAAGGTCGGCACCTTCGCGATGCTCCGCTTCTGCCTCCAGCTCTTCCCGGACGCCTCGAAGTGGGCGACGCCGGTGATCCTGGTGCTGGCGGTGATCAGCATCATCTACGGGGCGCTGCTCGCGGTCGGCCAGCGGGACATCAAGCGCCTGGTGGCGTACGCGTCGATCTCGCACTTCGGGTTCATCGTCATGGGCATCTTCGCGATGACCACCCAGGGCCAGTCGGGCGCCACGCTCTACATGGTCAACCACGGGATCTCGACGGCCGCGTTGATGCTGGTGGCGGGCTTCCTGATCTCGCGCCGCGGCTCGCGCCTCATCTCGGACTACGGCGGTGTGCAGAAGGTGGCGCCGCTGCTCGCGGGCACCTTCCTGGTGGGCGGCCTGGCGACCCTGTCGCTGCCGGGGCTCGCGCCCTTCGTCAGTGAATTCCTGGTCCTGGTGGGCACGTTCAGCCGCTATCCGGCGATCGGCGTCATCGCCACCCTCGGCATCGTGCTGGCCGCGCTGTACGTCCTGGTCCTCTACCAGCGGACGATGACGGGCCCGGTCAAGGCCGAGGTGCAGGGCATGCCGGACCTGAAGGTCCGTGAACTCCTGGTGGTCGCCCCGCTGATCGCGCTCCTGGTCTTCCTGGGCGTCTACCCGAAGCCGCTCACCGACATCGTCAACCCGGCGGTGGGCCACACCATGTCCGACGTACACAAGAAGGACCCCAAGCCCGTGGTGGAGGCGGCCCAGTGAGCACAGCAACAGCTGTCCACAGCCTGTGGACGACGGCGGCCGACGGCAAGGTGAACAAGATCCCGACGCCGCACATCGAGTACGCGCAGCTGGCGCCCACGCTCATTGTGGTCGGTGCGGCGGTGCTCGGCGTCCTCGTCGAGGCGTTCGTCCCCCGCAAGAGCCGTTACTACGTCCAGGTGTTCCTCTCCGTCGTCGCGCTGGCAGCCGCCTTCGCCGCGGTCGTCGCCCTCGCGGCCGGCGGATACGGCACGACCAAGGCGCACATCGCGGCGATGGGTGCGATCGCCGTCGACGGCCCGGCGCTCTTCCTCCAGGGCACCATTCTCCTCGCCTCGATCGTCGCGATCTTCACCTTCGCCGAGCGCCGCCTGGACCCCGAGGCGCACGGCAACCGGGTGGACTCGTTCGCCGCGCAGGCCGCGTCCGTCCCCGGAAGCGACAGCGAAAAGGCGGCGGTGAAGGCCGGGTTCACGACCACCGAGGTCTTCCCGCTGGCCCTCTTCGCGATCTCCGGGATGCTGGTCTTCCCGGCGGCCAACGACCTGCTGACGCTCTTCGTGGCCCTTGAGGTCTTCTCGCTTCCGCTGTACCTGCTGTGCGCACTGGCCCGCCGCAAGCGGCTGATGTCGCAGGAAGCGGCCGTGAAGTACTTCCTGCTCGGCGCGTTCTCGTCCGCGTTCCTGCTGTTCGGCATCGCGCTCCTGTACGGCTACGCGGGATCGGTGCAGTACGCGACGATCGCGGATGTCGTCGACGGCACGGTCCAGACGGTGGACCCGGCGCTCGCGGGCACCATGGGCAATGACGCGCTGCTGCTCATCGGCGGCGCGATGATCCTGATGGGGCTGCTGTTCAAGGTGGGCGCGGTGCCGTTCCACATGTGGACGCCCGACGTCTACCAGGGCGCGCCGACCCCGGTCACCGGCTTCATGGCGGCCGCCACCAAGGTCGCGGCGTTCGGCGCGCTGCTGCGGCTGCTGTACGTGGTGCTGCCGGGGATGCGCTGGGACTGGCGGCCGGTGATGTGGGGCGTCGCGATCATCACGATGCTGGGCGGCGCGGTCGTCGCCATCACCCAGACCGACATCAAGCGCCTCCTCGCGTACTCCTCGATCGCGCACGCCGGGTTCATCCTGGCCGGTGTGATCGCGACCAACGCGGACGGCATCTCGTCGGTGCTGTTCTATCTGGGCGCGTACTCGTTCGTGACGATCGGCGCGTTCGCGGTGGTCACGCTGGTACGGGACGCGGGCGGCGAGGCGACGCACCTGTCCAAGTGGGCGGGCCTGGGTCGGCGTTCACCCCTGGTGGCGGCGGCGTTCGCGGTCTTCCTGCTCGCCTTCGCGGGCATCCCGCTGACCTCCGGGTTCTCCGGGAAGTTCGCCGTCTTCAAGGCGGCGGCGGAGGGCGGCGCGGGCGCGCTGGTCGTGGTCGGTGTGGTCTCGTCGGCGGTCGCCGCGTTCTTCTACATCCGGGTGATCGTGCTGATGTTCTTCAGCGAGCCGAAGGCGGACGGGCCGACGGTGGCGGTCCCGTCGGTGCTGACGACGACGGCGATCGGGGTCGGTGTCGCGGTGACGCTGGTCCTCGGTGTGGCGCCGCAGTACTTCCTGGACCTGGCGAGCCAGGCGGGGGTGTTCGTCCGGTAGCCGGTTCGATCGGTACGGCGGGGCCCCGGCGCGTATGTCGTGCCGGGGCCCTTGCTCTGCGCCCCCGCCCCACCCCCTGTGGATAACTTTTTGTCCGCTCTGACCTGCGGTTTCGTACCCGTACGAGGGAGATCTGCCAGGAGGGCGGCGGGGGGTGTCGGCCCGGGCCCCTATCGTGGCAGGGGTGGTGGAGTTACGAGGACGACGGGCGGGGACGCAGCGATGATCGGGACGGACGAGCAGGGCGCGGCGACCGGTGAGGCCGGGGCCGCTGGCGAGGCAGTGGTCGAGAGCGAGGCGCTGCGGACGCTGCGGCGGGTTTTCGGGTACGAGAGCTTCCGCGGTGACCAGGGCGCGGTCATCGAGCACGTGGTGGCCGGCGGGGACGCCGTGGTGCTCATGCCGACCGGTGCCGGAAAGTCGCTCTGCTACCAGATCCCAGCCCTGGTCAGACCGGGTACGGGCGTCGTGGTCTCCCCTCTCATCGCCCTGATGCAGGACCAGGTGGACGCGCTGCGCGCGCTGGGCGTGCGCGCCGGGTTCATCAACTCCACGCAGGACTTCGACGAGCGCCGCACGGTGGAGGCGGAGCTGCTGGCGGGCGAGCTCGACCTGCTCTACCTCGCCCCCGAGCGGCTGCGCGTGGAGGCCACCCTCGACCTGCTCTCCCGGGCCAAGATCTCGGTCTTCGCGATCGACGAGGCGCACTGCGTGGCGCAGTGGGGCCACGACTTCCGCCCCGACTACCTGGCGCTGTCGCTGCTGGGCGAGCGCTGGCCGGACGTGCCGCGCATCGCGCTGACGGCGACCGCCACACGGGTCACGCACCGGGAGATCACCGACCGGCTCGTGATGCCGCACGCGCGCCACTTCGAGGCGAGCTTCGACCGGCCGAACATCCAGTACCGGATCGTGCCGAAGAACGACCCCAAGAAGCAGTTGCTCACCTTCCTGAAGGAGGAGCACGACGGCGACGCGGGCATCGTCTACTGCCTGTCCCGGGCGTCGGTGGAGAAGACCGCGCAGTACCTGTGCGACAACGGGGTGGCGGCGGTCCCGTACCACGCGGGTCTGGATTCGGGGACGCGCGCGGTGCACCAGTCCCGCTTCCTGCGGGAGGAGGGGCTTGTCGTGGTGGCGACCATCGCGTTCGGCATGGGCATCGACAAGCCGGACGTACGGTTCGTGGCCCACCTCGATCTGCCGAAGTCGGTCGAGGGCTACTACCAGGAGACCGGCCGCGCGGGCCGCGACGGGCTGCCGTCGACGGCGTGGATGGCGTACGGGCTGCAGGACGTGGTCCAGCAGCGCAAGCTGATCCAGGGCGGTGAGGGCGACGAGGCGTTCCGGCGCCGGGCCGCGTCCCATCTGGACGCGATGCTGGCGCTCTGCGAGACGGCCGGGTGCCGCCGCGCCCAGCTCCTCGGCTACTTCGGCCAGGAGGCGACCGCCGAGCACTGCGGCAACTGCGACACGTGTCTGAACCCGCCGGAGACGTGTGACGGCACGGTCGCGGCCCAGAAGCTGCTGTCGACGATCGTCCGGCTTGAGCGTGAGCGGCGCCAGAAGTTCGGCGCGGGCCAGGTCATCGACATCCTGCTCGGCCGCAAGACGGCGAAGGTGATCCAGTTCGACCATGACGCGCTGTCCGTCTTCGGTATCGGCGAGGAGCTCTCCGAGGCCCAATGGCGGGGCGTGGTGCGGCAGTTGCTGGCGCAGGGTCTGGTGGCGGTGGAGGGGGAGTACGGGACGCTGGTCCTGACCGAGACGAGCGGGGAGGTGCTGGGGCGCCGGCGCGAGGTCAGGTTGCGCTCGGAACCGGCGAAGCCGGAGCGCGCGCCCCGCGCACGGGGTGCGGCCAAGGCGAAGGCGGCCCCGGCCGACTTCCCGGAGTCGGCGGCCCCGCTCTTCGAGGCCCTGCGTGCGTGGCGGGCCGCGCAGGCCCGTGAGCAGGGGGTTCCGGCATACGTAATCTTCCACGACGCGACGCTTCGGGAGATCGCCGTTGCCCGGCCCAGCTCTGTGGAGGAGCTGGGCACGATCGCCGGCGTGGGCGAGAAGAAGCTGGCGACGTATGGGGAGGGTGTGCTGTCCGTCCTGGCGGAGGCGTAGCCCCCACCCCGCCCCTTCCCGGCTGTGACATTTTGCGGCTCCGCCGCGTGGCCTGGGCGGGCGGCCGGGTTCTTTGGCTGGCCGCCGGTGGGGGCTTGTCGCGCAGTTCCCCGCGCCCCTCAATGGGCCCTTCGGGCCCTCCTAGGGGCGCGGGGCTGTATCGATTTGCGGCTCCGCCGCGTGGGCGCGAGCAACCCAGCACGGTCCGCAGGTGACTACCCCGCGATCCGGCCCGTCACCTCTCCCAGCCCCACCCGGACCCCGTCCGGGCCCGGGGCCCACGCCGTCATTGTGACGATGTCGCCGTCCTCCAGGAACGTGCGCTTGCCGGAGGCGAGTTCGACCGGCTCCGTGCCGTTCCAGGTGAGTTCGAGCAGCGAGCCGCGCTGGTCGCGCTCGGGGCCGCTGACCGTGCCCGAGCCGAAGACGTCGCCGGTGCGCAGCGACGCCCCGTTCACCGTCATGTGGGCGAGCTGCTGGGCCGCGGTCCAGTACATGCCCGCGAACGGCGGCTCGGCCACCAGCTGGCCGTTGATCGCGACGGCGATGCGGATGTCGAAGCCGCCCGGCACCTCGGCGTCCGCGTCGTCGAGGTAGGGCAGGAGCGGGAACTCGCGCGTGGGCGGCGTCACGCGGGCCGCCGACAGGGCCTCCAGCGGGGTGACCCACGCCGACACGGACGTGGCGAACGACTTGCCCAGGAACGGCCCCAGCGGCACGTACTCCCACGCCTGGATGTCCCGCGCCGACCAGTCGTTGAGGAGGAAAAGGCCGAAGACGTGGTCGTCGAACGCGCCGAGCTCCACCGGCCGGCCCAGCTCGGACGGGGTGCCGACGACGAAGCCGACCTCCGCCTCGATGTCGAGCTTCACCGACGGCCCGAAGACCGGCGCCGGGTCGCTCGGCGCCTTGCGCTGCCCGTGCGGACGTACGACATCGGTCCCGGAGACCACGATCGTGCCCGACCGGCCGTGGTAACCGATGGGCAGATGCTTCCAGTTGGGCGTCAGCGCGTCCCCGTCCGGACGGAAGATGCGGCCCACATTGGTGGCGTGGTGCTCGCTCGCGTAGAAGTCGACATAGTCGGAGACCTCGTACGGCAGGTGCAGGGTGACCGTGTCCAGCGGGTGCAGCAAAGGCTCTATGTCCGGCCTGTGCGCCGGGACCGTCACCCACGCGGTGAGCGCGCGCCGCACATCGCGCCAGGCCGTGCGCCCCGCCGCGAGCAGCGGGTTGAGCGTCGGCTGCGCGAGCAGCGCCGCGTACGGGGAGCCGAGCGCGTGCGCGGCGGCCCCCGCGTCCAGGACGTGGTCGCCGATACGGACGCCGACCCGGCGGTGGTCGGGCGCGTCGGCGGTGGAGAAGACGCCGTACGGAAGGTTGTGCGGGCCGAAGGGGTCGCCTTCGGCCAGGTCGAGCGGGCTCTGCTCGGACATCTGTGCCTGCCTCGCTTTCCACGGGTGTGGAGGACACGTTACGTCGGCGATGGTTGCGTAGGCAGTGTCTAAAGAGTTCGTAATGTCCGGAAACTCCGCCTCCGGAAGGACTGATTCCCCCTTACCGTCCTTGCCGGGACACGAACGCGGCGAGGGGGCCGTGCGTCCCGAGGGGGGACAGGTGGCGAGCAGTAATGCGCTGTTCACGGCCGACCGGACCGTGCCCGGACTGATCGTGAAGATCGGGAACTATCCGCTGCACCACGGCGGCGTCGGAGCCATTCGCAGTCTCGGCAGGCTCGGCGTGCCGATGTACGCGATCACCGAGGACCGCTGGACCCCGGCGGCCCACTCCCGCTATCTGCGGCACGCCTTCGCCTGGCCCACCACCGGCCGCGAGAACCCGGACGCGCTGGTCGACGGGCTGCTGCGGATCGGCCGCCGGATCGGCCGCCCGGCCGTGCTCGTCCCGACCGACGAAGAGGCGGCGGTACTGATCGCCGAGCACCAGAAAGAGCTCGCCGACAGCTTCCTGTTCCCCTCCGTGGCCCCGGAGTTGCCCCGCAGGCTCGCCAGCAAGCAGGGCCTGCACGAGCTGTGCGTGGAGCACGGGGTGCCGTCTCCGGCGGCCGCCTTTCCCGACACGTACGACGACGTCGAGGACTTCGCGCGGCACGCGCGCTTCCCGGTGGTCGCCAAGAACCGCGAGGCGTTCGTCCGGCGCGAGCGGCCCGCGGTGCGGGGCACCACCCGGATCGAGAGCGCCGCGCATCTGCTGGCGCTCGCGCGCCGCTGGGGCGAGCGGCCGGGCGTGATCCTCCAGGAGTATCTGCCGCGCGAGCAGGCCGAGGACTGGATCGTGCACGCCTACTTCGACGAGAACGCGGCGCCGCTGGCGATGTTCACCGGCGTCAAGGTGCGCTCCTGGCCGCCGCACGCCGGGATGACCGCCACCGCGTACGTCGTCGACAACCCCGAACTCGCCCTCCTCGCCGAGCAGTTCGTGAAGCGGATCGGGTTCAGCGGGATCGTCGACCTCGATCTGCGCTTCGACCGGCGCGACGGGCAGTACAAGCTCCTCGACTTCAACCCGAGGATGGGCGCCCAGTTCCGGCTTTTCGAGAACGAGTCGGGCGTCGACGTCGTGCGGGCGCAGCATCTGCATCTCACCGGCCGCGCGGTCCCGGAGGGCGAACAGCTGTCCGGTCGGCGCTATGTCGTCGAGAACATCGATCTGCCCGCGCTCATCGCGTATCGCCGCAGCGGCTACACCACCCCGCACGCTCCCGCGCGCCCCTCCGGCACGGAACTCGCGTGGCTCGCGCGGGACGACCCCAGGCCCTTCTTCACGATGCTCGCCCGCTTCGTACGCCCGGGAGCCGAGCATCTCTACCAGCTGTGGCGGAGCTCGCGCCACGCGACCGCCCGGGCGGCCGATTAGACCCACCGCACGCGTAACACCCTGGGGAGGGACTTCACGTGATTCGTCCGGTAGCTGTCATCGGGGCGGGACCCTTCGGTCTGTCCAGCGCCGCGCATCTGCGCGGGCGCGGCATTCCCGTCCGCGTCTTCGGCTCGCCGATGGTGAGCTGGCGCGAGCACATGCCCCAGGGCATGGTGCTGAAGTCGACGCCTTCCGCGTCCAGTATCGACGCGCCCCAACCGGGCCATGACCTGGTCGACTTCTGCGCGGACACGGGCGTACGACGGTACGAGTCCGACTGGGACCTCATCTCCGGGGCGGACTTCGCGGCGTACGGGCAGTGGTTCGCGCAGCGGCTGCTGCCCGATCTGGAGCAGGTGCGGGTGGTGTCCGTGGACCGCGCCCGAGACGGCCATTTCGAGTTGAAACTCGACTCGGGGGAGGCGTTCGAAGCGCGCGCGGTGGTGGTCGCGACGGGGCTCGCGGGCCTGGCCCGGATGCCCCGCGAGCTGGCGGCCGCCGTCCCCGACGGCCCGTCCGCCACCGGCCCGATCTCGCACGCCTCCCAGCACGCCGACCTCTCCCGGTTCGCGGGCCGCGAGGTGCTGGTCGTGGGGGCGGGCCAGTCGGCCCTTGAGAACGCGGTGCTGATGGCGGAGGCGGGTGCGAGCGTACGGATCGTGGCGCGCCGGGCCGGGGCCGTCCGCTTCGGCGCCGCCCCCGACCAGCAGCCCCGGCTGAGCCCCGACTCGCCGTTCGGCCGCGCCTGGTCGCTGTACGCCTTCTCGTACCACGCCACCCACTTCCGCCACTTGCCCGCGCCCACCCGCCACTACCTGGTGCGCAAGGTGCTCGGTCCGCTGGGCGCGTGGTGGCTGCGCGAGCGGTTCACGGGCCGGGTCGCGGTGACCGACGGGCGCCGGGTGGTGCGGGCGCGTATCGAGTCCGGGCGCCCGGTCCTGACCCTGAGCGGCGGGACGGGGGCGCAGCGCGAACTCGCCGCCGACCATGTGATGGCCGCGACCGGCTACCGCATGGACGTGGCCGCGCTCGACTACCTCGGCCCGGGCCTGCGCACCCAGCTCACCACCTCGCGCGGCGCGCCGGTCCTGGACGCGGGCTACCGCTCCACGGTCCCGGGCCTGTACTTCACGGGCCTTCCGGCGGCCTCGTCGTTCGGCCCGGTGATGCGCTTCGTGTGCGGCACGCAGTACGCCTCGCCGAGGCTGGCGGCGTCGGTGGCGGCAGGCAACTGAGGTCGGGGGCTGGGCAACTGGGCCCTGGCAGCAGTCAATTGACCATCGACGGCGCGCGCGGCGGGACTTCACCACGGCGTGTGCGCCCCGGCCTCACCCCGCCGTGCGCGGGATCTTCTTCTCCCACGTCCGGTGGAACACGATCTCCCCGCCGTCGCGGCACACCACCTCGTCGGAGGTGAGGAAGTCCGCCGCGTCGCACCGGATTTCGGAGCGCGTGGTGATCGTGACGTCCCAGGCCAGCTCCGGCCGGTGGAGCCGGATCGTCCAGTCCGAGCGGGTGCGCGCGGACTGCGGGTCGCCCTCCTCGATCGTGTACGTCTCCCGTGCCTCCTCGGTGAATTCGAGGCCGTCGGGGTAGACCCGGGTGCCGCCGTACCGGGGGTCCACCTCCAGGCGCCACTCGCCCTTGGCCACATCGCGGATCACCAGGCGTTCGGGGCGCGGCTCGTCGAGCGGTTCGGGCGAGACCACGCCCAGCGGCGCCGACTGCTCCGGCGCCTCGAAGGTGATGGCGTCCGACGTCCGTTCCCGCAGCGGGAGTCGCAGCGAGCTGCCGACCGGGTCGAGGGTGAAGCCGACCGAGTCCGCCTGCGGCCAGATCCACGGCCAGTACGCCGAGGAGACGGCGAGGCGGATGCGGTGGCCGGGCGGGAAGGAGTGGCCGATGCCGTTGAGCAGAAACGTCACGTCCTGGGTGGCGCCCAGCGGCCACGCGTCCACCCGGTCGCGCCCCTCGCGCGCGGACAGATTGAGCGCGCCCCGTGTGACCAGCGTGGACGAGCCGTCCGGCGCCACATCGCAGAGCCGGGCGATCGCCTGCCCGAACGGCACGTCCATGCGCAGCCGCAGCGTCACCTCGGGGCGCCCGAGGATCTCCAGCGGCGGACCGTCGTCGGGCACCGCGAAGTCGAACGCCGCCGAGTGGGCGTCCTCGCCGCGCTGGTCGGGCGGCAGATCGGCGGCGTTGCCGAACGGGAAGAAGCGGCCCGCGTCCAGGCCGGTGTGCTGCGGCGAGTCGACCCGTACCGGGGCGCCGCCGAGCGCGTACGAAACGGGTGTGACGTGCGGCGACGGCCACGCCGGGTCGCCGACCCAGCGGCCGGGCAGCTCGTCGTAGACCGTGGCGGGCCGGTGCGACTCGCTGATCCAGGAGCGCAGCAGCGGCTCGGCCATCACCCCCGTGTCCTTGCCCTTGAGCCAGTGGTCCCACCACCGCAGCGTCTCCTGGAGGAAGCCGATTGCGGGTCCCGGCGGCAGCCCCCGGTCCGGGTACTGGTGCGACCAGGGCCCGATCAGACCGCGTACGCGCTCCGGCGGCAGGTGTTCCACGAAGCGGAGGACCGTGTCCCGGTACGGGTCGTGCCAGCCGCCGACCGCGAGCACCGCAGCGCCGATCGCCCCGTAGTCCTCGCAGACGCTGCCGTGCTTCCAGTACTCGTCGCGGGTCTGGTGCGCCAGCCAGGTGTGGATGTACGGCTCGACGCTCTCCAGGCGCCGCAGCCACATCTCCCGCCACTCCTCTCCCACGTACGCCGGGTCCGGCGGGCGCGCGGTGAAGGCCAGCATGGTCGCCGCCCATGCGTGCATATCCACCGCCAGGACGGAACTTCCCATGTAGTGCACGTCGTTGTCATAGCGGTCGTCCGATGAGCAGACCGTGACGACCGCCTTGAGCGGCTCGGGCGCGAGGGCCGCGATCTGAAGGGAGTTGAAGCCGCCCCAGGAGATCCCGAACATGCCCACGCCGCCGTCGCACCACGGCTGCCGGGCCAGCCACTCGACGACCTCGACGCCGTCCGCCAGCTCCCGCGCGTCGTACTCGTCACCCGGCAGGCCCTCGCTGTTGCCGTGCCCGCGCACGTCGACGCGTACGGAGGCGTAGCCGTGCCCCGCGTACCAGGGATGGCGCTGCCAGTCGCGTGGCGCGGTCCAGTCGGTGAGCCGGTACGGCAGGTATTCCAGCAGCGCCGGGACGGGCTCGTCCGTCTCGGGCCGCCAGACGCGCGCGTACAGCCGCGTCCCGTCCGCGAGCGGGATACGGATGTCCTCGCGCCGGGTCTCGTACGGGAATTCGGTGCGGATCTGCATGGCGGAACACCTCGGGCAAGGGGTGCGGGGACGTCAGTGGACGGGGTGCATGGTGCGTCTGAGCCAGGGCGCGGCCGCGATCACCACGAGGCCGGCGGCCACCGCGATGGCGCCGTTGACCCCGAAGTAGGCCGCGTTGGAGACCTTTCCGTACACCTTCACGGTCTGTGCCTGGATGCCGTTGGCGAGTGCGAGGGAGAGGAACCAGAGCGACATCGTCTGGCTCGCGAAGGCCCTCGGCGCGAGCTTGGTGGTCGCCGACATGCCGGAGGTCTCAAGCAGCACATCACCGAGCCCGAGCAGCAGATAGGAGCCGACGATCCACCAGGCCGCCATCTTGTACGTGTCGGAGCCGTGCCCGGCGGTCGGCACGACCATCAGCAGAAAGGAGAGCCCGCCCAGGACCACACCGAAGGCGATCTTGTTGGAGGCATGCGGCTGACGCGGTCCCAACCGCGACCAGACCGTCGCGACCACCGGTGCGAGGGCCACCTCGAACGCGCCGAGCGCCGAGGCGTACCAGCTCGCCGGGAAGTGGAAGCCGAGGATCTCCGTGCGCGCGTTGGACGACGCGAGCAGCATCATCGTCGAGTACGCCTGGAAGAGGATGAAGTTGAAGACGACCGAGGCCGCGAAGAGCGCGAGGTAGGGCCGCAGTCGGGCGCGCTCCTCGGCGTCCACCCGTGGGCTGCGGAACATCACCGTGAAGTAGACGGCGGGCGCGATCACCGAGACGACGGTGAGCACGTCGACGAACCGGCCCATCGTCAGCCATCCGGCGAGCGACAGCGCGGTGGCGAGCAGTCCGGCCACGACCGCTCCGCCCGCCATCAGGCGCACGGCCCGGCGCATGCCCTCGGGCGGCAGTGCGTACTCCGCCGCGTGCTTTCGCCCGGCCAGATGGCCGCGCCCGGCGACGTACTGGACGAGGCCGAACGTCATCCCGATCGCCGCCGCCGAGAAGCCCCAGTGCCAGCCCTGGTGGTCGCCGAGCCAGCCGGTGATCAGCGGGCCGGCGAAGGCGCCGATGTTGATGCCCATGTAGTAGAGCGCGAAACCGGCGTCGCGGCGCTCGTCGTCGGTGCGGTAGAGCTTGCCGACCATCGAGGCGACATTGGGCTTGAGCAGCCCCGTGCCCGCGCTGATGAGGCCGAGGCCGACCCACGTCATCGCGGGGGTGGGGACGGCCATCGTGTAGTGGCCGCAGGCGATCAGGACGCCGCCGTAGAGGACCGCGCGGTACGAGCCGAGGATGCGGTCGGCGAGCCAGCCGCCCGCGACGGAGACCAGATAGACGAGCGTTCCGTACGCCGCCGAGACCGAGGCGGCCGTGGCCGCGTCCATGCCCATGCCGCCGTGCGCGACCGTGTCGGCGAAGTAGAGGACCAGGATCGCCTGCATGCCGAGGAAGGAGAAACGTTCCCACACCTCAAGGCCGGAGAGGGTGAGCAATCCCTTCGGGTGGCCCAGGAAGGCATGGTCGTCCTGGGTCGGCGGCTGCTCGGCTCCGGGCTCCGGCGCGGTGTCGGTCGTCGTCTCGGACAAAAGGTCCACTCCTGATCGTATAAGCCGATCACGAACATACCGGGGTCCATCGGACTGTGCGCGTGGGGTGACGGGAAGGCGCCCACGGTGATCGAACAGCGACCGGATACGCTGACTTGAGTGAAGACAGCGACACATCGACAATCCGTGTGATCGTCAGCAGACAGGAGTACCCCTCGTGACCGTCGTCGGGCCGTTCGGGCTGAGCGTGCGGGACCAGGCTCTTGAAGCCGATGTCCAGACCGGATTGGCGGCAGTCGAGGCGGGCCTGCTCGATGCCACCAAGAGCGAGGTCCCCTTCATCACGGAAGCCGCGCAGCACCTCGTGCGGGCGGGCGGCAAACGGTTCCGGCCGCTGCTCGTGATGCTCGCCGCGCAGTTCGGCGACCCCTACGCGCCGGGTGTCGTGCCCTCGGCGGTGGTGGTCGAACTGACGCATCTGGCGACGCTGTACCACGACGACGTGATGGACGAGGCCGAGGTGCGGCGCGGGGTGGCCAGCGCCAACGTCCGCTGGGACAACTCCGTCGCGGTCCTCACGGGTGACTTCCTGTTCGCCCGCGCCTCGCACATACTGGCCGACCTCGGCCCGGAGGCCGTACGGATCCAGGCCGAGGCGTTCGAACGGCTGGTCACCGGCCAGATCCTGGAGACCGCGGGCCCGCGCGACGGCCGTGACCCGGTCGACCACTACCTCGATGTGCTCGCCGGCAAGACCGGTTCGCTGGTGGCCGTATCGGGCCGGTTCGGCGCGATGATGTCCGGCGCGGACGAGACGGTCGTCGACATCCTCACGCAGTACGGCGAGCGGCTCGGCACCGCGTTCCAGCTGGCCGACGACGTCCTGGACATCGCCAGCGACTCGCACGAGTCCGGCAAGACCCCCGGCACGGACCTGCGCGAGGGCATCCCGACCCTGCCGGTGCTGCACCTGCGCGCGCAGGCCGCCCAGTACGGCCGCCCGGAGGACCTGGAGCTGGTCGCGCTGCTCGACGGCGACCTGACGGACGACGCCCGCCACGCGGAGGCCCTGCGCCGCCTGCGGGTCCACCCGGCCCTCGAACAGGCCCGCCGCGACACGGTCCGCTACGCGGAAGAGGCCCGCGCAACCCTCGCCCCCCTCCCCGAGTGCTATGCGAAGTCGGCCCTGGAGGAACTGTGCGACGCGGTGGTGCACAGGGCGGGTTAAGGCCCCGCGCCCGACAAGGGGCGCGGGGAACTGCGCGACCAGCCACGCACGGTCCGCAGTCGAACGGACTCAGTAGCCCGAGCCACTCGATGGGGTGCTGTTCGTGCCGCCCGAGGTGGTGCCCCCACCCGTGTCGCCGGTAGCCTTCGCGCCGGTCGGGGTGATCGCGAACCACGTACCGCCGGCGCCTTGCCCGTACGCCTCCCGAGGCTCGTCGTCCTTGGAGTACCGGTAGATCGGCCAGCCGGCGAGCGTCAGTTGCTTGCTGCCGTCGGGCCGGGTGAGCGTGCCGACCAGGGCCTTGTCGATGCCCTTGACGCTCAGCTTGTCGGCGGCGGGCGCCGGGGACGGTGGCCAGAGCGAGGCGCAGGCGGCCAGGCAGGCCGAGTGGGACGGCTTCGCGGTGTCCATGTCGAAGCGGTAGAGGACGAACCCCTTGCTGTCGGTGACCACCGTGCCGACCTTGTCGACCTTGGCGGCGGTGAGGGTGGAGCCGGCCGGGGTCGCCGGGGCCGTGGTGCCTGTCGACGGCTTTTCGGTCTTGCTGCTGTTGTTGCTGCTGCCGCATCCCGTGGCGGCGAGCGCGAGGACGGCGGTCCCCGCTGCCGCGCCCAGGGCGATGCGATGGACGGTGAGCATGGCGATCCCCTTTGGTGGTGCCGGTTGCTCTCACTCAGGTGTACGGATTCCGGCCAAGTGGCACTCGAACACCTCTATCGACAGTTATGTGACTCAGATCACACTGTTGGAATGAGTCCAGACTGAGATCGATGCCGTACCCCTGCCCGGAAGCCTACGCATCAGCCGAAGGCAGTGCAGAAGTCAACGAACATCTGCATACAGGGGGAAACGATAATGAAACGGAATCGCAAGAGCATCCTCGTCGGCGCCACCGCTGTGGCGGCCGCCGCCGGAATCGCCTTCGCGATCGTCCCGGCATTCGCCGCCGGAAAGGGCGGCGGCAACGACCACGCGCGCGAGGACGGCGCCACCTACTTCGTGGCCAGTCTGCGCGGCGCCAACGAGGTGCCCGTGGCGGGCAAACCGGCGGTCGGCGACCCGGACGGCGCCGCGCTGGAGTTCGTCCGGATCAAGGGCGGCACGGTCACGTTCGCGGTGAAGTGGCGCGGCACCGGCAGGCCGACCATGCTCCACATCCATCAGGGTGTACGCGGGGTCAACGGCGACGTGAAAGTCGACTTCAGCGGGCAGTTGGGGAGTGTCACGGGTGGCGGCAACTGGCGGCGGGTCGCGGGCTCGGTCACCGTCAAGGACGCGGCGCTGCTCGCCTCCCTGAAGAACGACCCCAGTGGGTTCTACGCCAATCTCCACACCGCCGAGTTCCCGGGCGGCGCGGTCCGCGGGCAGCTGCACAAGGTCGAGCCGTACGACCTGTCCAAGGCGGTCGACGGCGGGGCCTTCCAGGTGTCCGTGGTGCGGGGCCGCCAGGTGTACGAGTGCAAGAAGGGCGCGGACGGTACGACGGCGTTCGCCCAGCGCGATGTCTCGGCCGTGCTCGAAGGCGGCATCCGGCACTCCTTCACCGCCCCCAACTCCGGTACGCCGCAATGGATCGCCCCCGACACCAGCGCCGTCACCGGAAAGGTGCTCACCAAGTCCCCTAACGGGGACGGAAACATCCCGGAGTTGGACCTCCAAGCGACGCAATCGGGCGCGCGTCATGGCCTGTTGGCGCGTACGGGCGAGATTCTGCGGCTCGACACGGCTGGCGGCGTCGCACCGGTGGGCGCATGCTCGACCGGTGCGGTCGTCGGGGTTCCGTATCGGGCGGACTACGTCTTCATCGCCCGCTGACCTCAACACCTTTGACGCTTCTGACAGGTACGCGACGCGTTACCCCTACTGGAAGGGGGCGGTGTCGCGTGCCTGTGTCATCCCAGAGAGGTACACGAGGTTGCTCCCGGGGGCTGACGCGTTCACGCGGCCGATTTGGTCAGATGGGAATCACCACTCCTGACCAATTCGGGTGAGAATGGCGGCGCGGAGTGGACAGAGCGCAGCACTACGGACGGACGCCGCCGACCACGGAGGTAAGGCACACATGGCACCGAACGACAGCGCACACACCACCGAGGAGGCCGGGGACCTCGTCGCGGGCCGCCGCAAGGCAGCGCGCTATCTGGTCCCGGTCGGGGTGGCGGGGGTGGCGGCCGCGACCATCGGGCTGGTCCCGGCGCTCGCGGCTTCAGGTGACCCCGATCTGCCGAAGATCAGCGCACAGCAGCTCATCGAGAAGATCGCCGCGTCGGACGCCCAGCAGCTCTCCGGCACGGTGAAGATCAACACGGACCTGGGGCTCCCTTCCGTCGGCGGCCTGGCGGGCTCCTTCGCCCCCAAGGGTGGCCCGGGCGGCGGCTCGTCGGCCTCGCCCGACAGCAAGCTGATGGAACTGGCCTCGGGCTCGCACACGCTGCGGGTCGCGACCGACGGCCAGGACAAGCAGAAGCTGTCGGTGCTCGACAAGGCGTCGGAGTACAGCGTCATCCACAGCGGCACCGACGTGTGGGCGTACGACAGCGCGTCGAACCAGGTGTACCACTCGAAGCGCGCGACCGACGGGAAGAAGGAGTTCCGCGGCGGCGCCGAGAAGGGGCACCCGGGCAAGGCCCCCGAGTCGATGCCGACCACGCCCAAGGCGATGGCCGAGCAGGCCCTCAAGGCGGTCGACCCCACCACGTCGGTGACGGTCGACGGCACGGTCCACGTGGCGGGCCGGGACGCGTACCAGCTGGTGATCAAGCCGAAGCAGTCCGGCTCGACCATCGGCGCGATCCGGATCGCGGTGGACGCGAAGAACGGCGTGCCGCTGAAGTTCACGCTCGCCCCGGCGGGCGGCGGCAAGGCCGTCATCGACGCGGGGTTCAGCAAGGTCGACTTCTCCAAGCCCTCGGCGTCGACGTTCGACTTCACGCCGCCCAAGGGCGCGAAGGTGACCCAGGACGACGGCAAGGCGCACGCGGGCAAGGCCCCCCAGGGCAAGGACCAGGGCAAGGAGTTCAAGGGCCTGAACGTCATCGGGAAGGGCTGGAACTCCATCGCCCGCCTCGACGTTCCAGGAGGTAAGGGCATCCCGTCCGCGCACTCCGGCAAGGGTGGCAAGGGCGGTGCCTCGCCGGAGGCCCAGAAGTTCCTCAATTCCCTGGGCGACAAGGTCACGGGCAAGTTCGGCTCGGGCACGGTCTACAAGACCCGCCTGATCAACGCGCTGGTGACGGACGACGGCAAGGTCTACGTGGGCGCGGTCACCGAGGACGCGCTGGTGAACGCGGCGAATTCCGCGAAGTAGTAAGGGGAAAGGGGGGACTTGAATCTGGTCCCCCCTTTGCACCCCTTGAAATCAGGGCTCCGGCGCTTGAGGAGCGGGGGTCCGGGGGCAGCGCCCCCGGCAGCGGCGATCAGCCGAGGGGGTCTGGGGCGAAGCACCAGTCAAGGGAAGGGGCGGGGTGGGGAACTCAGCATCGGTCATCGAGACGCACGGCCTCAGCAAGCGATACCGCGGCGGCCAACTGGCCGTGGACCGGCTGGACCTCACCGTGCCCGCCGGCAGCGTCTTCGGCTTCCTGGGCCCCAACGGCTCGGGCAAGACGACGACCATCCGCATGCTGATGGGCCTCATCGAGCCGACCTCCGGCACCGCGAGGGTCCTCGGCAGCCCCATGCCCCGCGCGGGGCGGACGGTCCTGCCGCAGGTGGGCGCCCTGATCGAGGGCCCCGCGCTGTACGGCTTCCTGTCCGGCCGGGACAACCTCGTACGGTACGACTCCGCCGATCCGACGGCCGACCCCCGCACCCGCGCGCGCCGGGTCGCCCACGCGCTGGAGCGGGTCGGGCTCGCCGCCGCGTCCGGCAAGAAGGCGCGGGCGTACTCACTGGGCATGAAGCAGCGGCTCGGGCTCGCGGCCGCGCTGCTCCAGCCACGCAAACTGCTGGTCCTGGACGAGCCGACCAACGGCCTCGACCCACAGGGCATGCGCGAGATCCGCTCCCTGGTGCGGGAGCTGGCGGCCGACGGCACCACGGTCTTCCTCTCCTCGCACCTCCTCGACGAGATCGAGCAGGTCTGTACGCACGCGGCGGTGATGACCCAGGGACGCCTGGTCGTCCAGGGCGAGGTCTCCGAGCTCTCGGCGGGCAACCGGGGACGCCTCGCCGTCACCACACCGGACCCGGCCGACGCGGCCCGGCTCCTCAAGGAGCGCGGTATCGCGGACGTGTCCGTCGACGGCGACCGGGTGACCGGCGAAGTCCCGCCGGAAGACGTGGAGTTGGCGGAATTGAACGCGGCGCTGGTGCACGCAGGCGTACGAGTGAGGGCCTTCGGGGTCGAACGGGCCTCGCTGGAGGACGCGTTCGTCGCGCTGACCGGGGAGGGATTCGATGTCGCGGGCTGAGACGGAGGCGACGGGGGCGGCGGAAGCGGCCGGTGTCACGGGGGAGCCGGACGTCGCGAAGGCGGCCGGTGGTTCGGCGGCGCCACCCGCCCCCACGCCCACCTCGCCCGATGCCACGAACCACGCCCCGGACCGGGGCGAGGGTGTGGCGTCGGCGGCGCCGACGCTGCCGCGTCCCAGCCCCCTGTGGGCGCTCGGACTGTTCTGGTCCGAGCTGGTCACCGTGGTGCGGCGGTGGCGCACGCTCGCGCTGCTCGGCGTACTGGCGGCCGTCCCCATCCTCATCGGGGTCGCCGTCAAGATCGAGACCCGCAACGGTGGAACGGCGGGCCCGAGCGGAGGCGACGGTCCCGCGTTCATCTCGCAGGTCACCAACAACGGACTCTTCCTCGTCTTCGCCGGGCTGGCCGCGACCCTCCCGGTCTTCCTGCCGATGGCGATCGGCGTCGTCGCGGGCGACTCGATAGCGGGCGAGGCCAACGCCGGGACCCTGCGCTATCTGCTCGTCGCCCCGGCGGGCCGGGCCCGGCTGCTGCTCGCCAAGTACGCCTCGACGCTGGCGTTCTGCCTGCTCGCGACGCTGGTCGTGGCCGCGTCCGCGCTGGCGGTGGGAGCGCTGCTGTTCCCGCTCGGCGAGGTCACGACGATCTCCGGCACGCAGATATCGTTCGCGGACGGATTGGTGCGCTCGCTGGCGATCGCCGGGGTGGTGGCCCTGTCGCTGACCGGTGTGGCGGCGCTCGGCCTGTTCATCTCCACGCTCACCGGCAGCGGTGTCGCGGCGATGGCGGCGACCGTGGGTCTGCTGATCACCGTGCAGATCCTGGACCAGATACCCCAGCTGCACGCGATACACCCGTATCTGTTCCCGCACTACTGGCTGTCCTTCGCGGACCTGCTGCGGGTGCCCGTCTACTGGGACGAGCTGGTGAAGAACCTGGAGCTGCAGGCGCTGTACGTGGCGGTCTTCGGGTCGGCGGCGTGGGCGCGGTTCACGGCGAAGGACATCACGGCGTGACGGTGGCCTGACCCGGGAGGGGCGTCCGGATGCGACGGGCAACGGAACGGGGCAACGGCATCGGACAACGGAACGGTCGTGCGAGCCGACCCCCGTGGCGGCTCGACACGACACGTACCGTTTCCTCGGCACATTGTTGGAGCAGACCATTCCGCTGTCAATACGCTACGGGCCGTCCTCGTAGACTCGGCACGTGACCGACTCGCCGCGTCCCGCCCCCAACCCCCGGCGCCGGAGCGAGAGATCGCGCCGCGCGATCCTCTCCGCAGCCCTCGAACTGTGCGCGGAAAACGGATACGGCAAAGTCACCATCGAGGGTGTCGCGGCGCGCGCGGGTGTGAGCAAGAAGACGATCTACCGCTGGTGGCCGACCAAGGGTGCGGTGCTCCTGGAGGCGGTGATCGAGGGGGTGGTCAGTGCCTCGCCGCTGCCGGACACCGGGAACATCGACGCGGACATGGTGACCCATGTCACCAGCGTGATGCGGCTCTTCACCTCGCCGGTGATCGGCCCCGCGTACACCGGGATCCTCTCCGAGCTGCTGCACGAGGAGGCGCTGGCCAGGGCGGTCAACGAGGAGCTGGTGGCCCCGCGCGTCGCCCTCGTCCACCAGCGGCTGGACGCGGCCCGGCGTCAGGGGCAGCTGCCACCGGACGCGGACCTGGAGCTGGCCGTGGAGATGCTGTACGGCCCGCTGTACTACCGGCATGCCCTGAAGCGGCCGTTCCACGACGAGCAGCGGATCGTGGAGCTCGTGGCGCATGTCATGCGTGCGCTGCGGGCGCCGGCTCGGAGCTGAAGAAGGTCTTGGCGAGGGTCGTCGCCTCGCTGTCCTCCCCGATGGTGCCGGGCCGGTTGGCGCGGCCGAGCAGGACGCCGCCCCAGTTCATGTCCATGTACGCGGCGGTGTTGCGCAGGGTCCCGACCAGCGGGTCCGCCACCGACGGGTCGGCGGTGGCCAGCGCGGTGACGCCCCACAGGGTCCGCCCGGCCATCCGGGGCCTGAACTCCAGACCGGGCACCCGCATCCACCCCGACCAGTGGTCGAGGTAGTGCTTGACCGAGGTGGACACGCTGTACCAGTACAGGGGCGAGGCGATGACGAGGTCGGTCGCCTCCAGGGTCGCGTCGAGCAGCGTGGCGGCGTCACCGGTCGGCTCGGCGTAGAGCCCCTCGCCGTCGTGGCGCCGGTCGGTGAACTCCGGCAGCCGCAGCGCCGAGAGGTCCAGCCAGCGCTGCCCGACACCGGACGGCAACTGCTCGGCGGCGAGCCGGGCCAGCGCCTCGGTGTTGCCACCGGGACGCGTACTGCCGAGCAGGAAAAGGAAGTTGCGGGCCATGGTCCCCTCCGTACACAAAGCGTGGGCACGCGAAAGCATGCGCGTGCAGTATATGCACACGCATGCTTTTCGCGGGAGGAGAGCTGAGGGGGTCAGCTCCTGGGAACCGCCCCGGAGTCCCTGGGCCGCCTCACGACGCCAGCTGCCAGAGTGCGTAGGCGATGGCGTCGGTCTGGTGGCCGAGCACCGTGTCGTCGATGTTCGTGCTGGTGTCGCACGACCGGTGGTAGCAGGCGTCGAACGCCTTGCCCGCCGTGCCGCCCCACTTCTGGGCCTGGGCCGGGGTCTTGATGTAGTCGGCGCCGGAGAAGAGGCCGCCGACCGGTATCCCGGCGTCCTTGAACGGGGCGTGGTCGGAGCGGCCGTCGCCCTCGGTCTCGACTTCGGTGGGTATGGAGAGCTTGGTGAAGTAGTCCTTGAAGACCTTCTCCAGGGCCGGGTCGTCGTCGTAGACGAAGTAGCCCGGGTTCGGTGAGCCGATCATGTCGAAGTTGAGATAGCTGGAGATCTTGGCGCGCTCGGCGGCGGAGAGGCTGTCGACGTAGTGCTTCGAACCGACCAGACCCAGTTCCTCGGCGCCGAACCAGCCGAACCGCAGATGCTTCGCGGGCTTGAGCCGATCGCGGGAGACGGCGAGCGCGGTCTCCAGGATCCCGGCCGAGCCGGACCCGTCGTCGTTGACGCCGGGACCCTCGTCGACCGAGTCGAGATGGGCGCCGGCCATGACGGTCTTGGTGGTGTCGCCGCCCGGCCAGTCGGCGATCAGGTTGTAGCCGGTGGCGCCGGACGAGGTGAACTCCTGGACGGAGGTGGTGAATCCGGCCGCGTCCAGCTTGCCCTTCACATAGTCGAGCGAGGTTTTGTAACCGGCGTGGCCGTGGGCGCGGTTTCCGCCGTTGGCGTCCGCTATCTGCTGGAACTGTCCGAGGTGCGCCTTGACGTTGGCGACGGGGATGTCGGGGGCGGTCGCGGCGCTCGGCGTGGCGGACGTGGTCGATGTGGCGGGTGGGGCCGCCTGGACCGTGGGTGCCGCGAGGCCGAGCGTCATCGCGGCGGCGGCGAAGGCCGCGCCCACGGTGAGGGTGTGCCTGGTGTGTTTCATGCGCATGGGGGGCTCCGTGTTCCGTAGGAGATGGGACGGAAGCGCGAGCCCGATGTTCAAGGAGGGTCTGACCCACCGTCAAGAATGGATTCCGGACACGGGAGTTCGCCGACCGGACACCGACTGGAGAGGGCGCCGGGGCCGCTGGCCGGAACTCGACGGCGTTACGAGGCGTTGTACGCGTCGTACGACGCGCGAGCGGCCGCGATCTCGCTCTGGTGCTCCTCGGTCCAGGTGACCAGCGAGCGGATGGTGTGGTGCAGGGTCCCGCCGAGCGGCGTCAGGGCGTACTCGACGCGGGGCGGCACCACCGGGTGGACCGTGCGGCTGACCAGGCCGTCGCGCTCCAACTGGCGCAGCGTGACGGTCAGCATGCGCTGGCTGATGCCGTCGATCTCGCGGCGCAGCTCGGTGAAGCGCAGCACACGGCGGTCGAGCAGGGCGATGACCAGCAGCGACCACTTGTCGGCCACACGGTCCAGGATCTGCCGCACCTCGCATCCCTCGCGGGTGTCCCACTGGAAGGGATCGGTGTCGCCCTGGGCGTCCGGGGCGGCCGGGTCGGTTACTTCGCAGTGCCCGGGTGACCTCAAAGTGCCTTCTTCCATGGGTGGTTATCGTGCCGCAGGCTGTCGGTGGTTACAAGAGAGAACTGACCACCGTTCTGGTAACCACCCCCTTCCCGTACCTCCTTGATGGGAGTCGTCATGCCCGTACGCGCCCGGGTGCTGCTGCTGGTCCTCTGCGGCACGATCTTTCTGGAGGGCATCGACGTCGCGATGTTCGCGGTGGCGGTGCCGACCATCCGGTCCGACCTGGGCCTCTCGACGTCCGAGGCGGCCTGGGTGATGAGCGCGTACGTGCTCGGCTACGCGGGCTTCACCCTGCTCGGCGGGCGCGCCGCCGATCTGCTCGGACGGCGCCGGATGTTCCTGGGCGCGCTCACGGTCTTCCTGCTCTTCTCCGGCCTCGGCGGATTCGCCACCACCGGATGGATGCTGATCGCCGCGCGCCTGGTGACCGGGGTGTCGGCGGCGTTCATGACGCCCGCCGCGATGTCGATCATCACGACGTCGTACGAGGAGGGTCCCGAGCGCAACCGGGCGCTGCTGGTCTTCGCGGGGACGGCCGCCGGGGGCTTCTCACTGGGGCTGGTCATCGGCGGGGTGCTCACCGGATTCGGCTGGCGGTGGGTGTTCTTCGCGCCGGTGCTGCTCGCCGGGGCGCTCCTCGCGGCGGCGGTACGACTGGTCCCGGCCGAGGCGCGCCCGTCGCGCAGCGGGAACTTCGACCTGGCGGGGGCGGGTGCGGCGGCCGGGACGATGGTGCTCCTCGCCTACGGGATCGTGCGCCTGGAGCACGGCGCGGCGGGGTGGTGGCTGACGGCCGGGTCGTTCGCGGCGGGGCTGCTGCTCGCGGGGGTGTTCGTGGCGGTCGAACGCCGCGCCCCGGCGCCGCTGGTCCGGCTCGGCATCCTGCGCAACGCCCCGGTGGTACGGGCGGATGTGGGCGCCCTGCTCTTCGTCGGCTCGTTCTTCGGCTTCCAGTTCATCGCCACGCTGTACTTGCAGGAACTGCGCGGCTGGTCGTCGATGCGGACGGCGCTCGCGCTGGTGGTGATGGGGTGCGACGCGGTGCTCGCGCCGACGCTCACGCCCCGGCTGGTGAACCGGTTCGGCAACGCGCGGGTGATCCTCGGCGGATTCCTGCTGGCGATCGTGTCGTACGGGCTGTTCGTGCCGGTCGGCGACGACTGGTCGTATGCGGCGATGCTGCCGACGCTGGCGCTGACGGGGGTGGCATTCGCGCTCGCGTACGGGCCGTTGGCGATCGCGGCGACGTCGGGGGTCGCGGAGTCGGAGCAGGGGCTGGCCGGGGGCCTGCTCCACACGTCGACGCAGTTCGGGTCGGCGGTGGGGATCTCGGCGGTGACGGCGGTGTACGGCGCGGTGTCGTCCGGCCACGACCGCCTGGTGGCGTTCCGGGCGGCGTTGGTGGTGCCGGTGGGGATGGTGGTGCTGGGGGCGGTGGTGACGGTTCTGGGCTTGCGGGGTGTTTCCCCCACCCCGCCCCTCCCCGAAAGCCCTGGGCGGGCGGGCGGTGGCGCGTCTGCGGACCGTGCGTCCAGCGTGGCTGACGTGAGGTCCGGCTGACCGCCGGTGGGGGCTTGTCGCGCAGTTCCCCGCGCCCCTAGGCAGTTAGGGGCGCGGGGAACTGCGCGAGCAACCCAGCACGGTCCGCAGACAAGCGGGGCACGGGGGCGAAGCCCCCAGCGGGGCGCAGGGGCCGCAGGCCCCGCTCGGGGTCCGGGGGCGCAGCCCCCGGGAGACCATCCTCAACCCCCACCCACCCCCGGAGGGTCTAGGCGAAGGGGCGGGGAGGGGCTCAAGCCGCCGGTTCGCGGGTCGGCGCCGCGTCCGGACGAACCGCCGCCGCGGACTCCGTCGCCGCCGCCAGCGCCACCCGCCCCCGCCGCGCCGTACGCAGCGCGTCCCAGGTCAGGAGCGTGAGGGCGAGCCAGACCAGGGAGAAGCCGGCCCAGCGCTCCGGCGGCATGGCCTCGTGGAAGTACAGGATGCCCAGGCCGAACTGGAACACCGGCGCCAGGTACTGGAGCAGGCCGAGCGTCGACAGCGGCACCCGGATCGCGGCCGCACCGAAGCACACCAGCGGCGCCGCCGTGACGACACCCGTCGCGGCGAGCAGCGCGGAGTGCCCCGCGCCCTCGGACCCGAACGTCGCGTTCCCGGACGCCCCGAGCCACACCAGATACCCCAGCGCCGGCAGGAACTGCATCGCGGTCTCGGCCGCCAGCGATTCGAGCCCGCCGAGGTTGACCTTCTTCTTCACCAGGCCGTACGTGGCGAACGACAGCGCCAGCGTCAGCGAGATCCACGGCGGACGCCCGGCCCCCACCGCCAGGACCACCACCGCGCCCGCGCCGATCGCCACCGCCGCCCACTGCACCGGCCGCAGCCGCTCCTTCAGCAGGAGCACGCCCATCGCGATGGTGACCAGCGGGTTGATGAAGTAGCCGAGCGATGCCTCCACGACGTGGCCGGAGTTCACCGACCAGATGTAGACGCCCCAGTTCACGGTGATCACCGCGGCCGCGAGGCCGATGAGCGCGAGGCGGCGCGGCTGGCGTATGAGCTCGCCGATCCACGCCCAGCGGCGCAGCGCGAGCAGCGCGACGACGACGAACGCCAGCGACCACACCATGCGATGGGCCAGGATCTCGATCGCGCCGGCCGGTTTCAGGAGCGGCCAGAAGAGCGGGACGAGGCCCCACATCCCGTAGGCGCCGATCCCGTACAGCAGTCCTGCCCGCTGCTCACCGGCGTCACCAACACCGGCGGCGGTTTTCGGTTCCTCGGCCACTGGCCCTCCCTGCGCGCGCGTCAACCTTGTTGAAGGTAGCGCCAGAGGGCCATTTCTGTCATGCCCTATATCCGAAAACGGTCCTGACGGCCGGACCGGTTCCGTTTAATCGGCGGGCCGGATCCGTTTACCGGCCGCCCGCCCCGCGTCCCGCGCCCGCTCAGGGCCTCAGACGGCCGCCGCGATCGTCGTCGCGATCGGGGTCGTCGGGCGGCCGATCAGCCGGGCCAGGTCGCCGGACGTGGCCGCGAGGCGGCCGCGCTCGATCGCCAGGTCCACATCGACCAGGATCTCGGCGAACGGCGCCGGGACGCCCGCGCCGGTGAGGATGCCGAGGTGCACCTCGGGGGCCACGGCCTGGTACCCGATCTCCTTGCCGGTCGCCCGCGCGACCTCGGCCGCGTACTCCGCGAACGACCACGCCACGTCGCCGCTCAGCTCGTACGCCTTGCCCAGGTGGCCCTCGCCGGTCAGGACGGCCGCAGCGGCGGCGGCGTAGTCGGCGCGGGCGGCCGAGGCCACGCGGCCCTCGCCCGCGTTGGAGACGACGGCCCCGTGCGCCAGGACCGGCGCCAGGTTGGCCGTGTAGTTCTCGGTGTACCAGCCGTTGCGCAGGAACGTGTACGGCAGGCCCGAGTCGAGGATCAGCTGCTCGGTGGCCCGGTGCTCGTCCGCGAGCGTGAAGTCGGCGGCGGGCCCGCCCAGGATTCCGGTGTACGCGAGCTGCGCGACCCCGGCGGCCTTCGCGGCCTCGACGACGGCGGTGTGCTGCGCCACGCGCTGCCCGACCTCGCTGCCGGAGATCAGCAGCACGCGGTCACCGGCGTGGAAGGCCCCGGCCAGCGTCTCGGGCGCGCTGTAGTCCGCGATCCGCAGCTCCACTCCGCGCGCGGCGATCTCGGCGGCCTTCTCCTTGTTGCGTACGACGGCGGCTATCGAGTCCGCCGGAACGCCCGCGGCGAGCAGCTCGTCGATGACGAGACGGCCGAGGGATCCGGTGGCTCCGGTGACGACGATGCTCATGGCTGCTGACTCCTTGGCTCTCGGTCCCATACGGAACCCCGGGTTCCCGTGCGGAACCCGTGACACTCACCGTACGGCTGGCGCTAACCTTTCGTAAGTACCCACTTTGAAGTAAGGTACTGGTATGGCAGTAAGTACCTCGTCCAGTACGGCGCCCACCGAGGACCTCCGTGAGGCGATGTGTCCGCACCGGCTCGTCCTGGAGCACGTCACCAGCCGCTGGGGCGTCCTGGTCCTGCTCGCGCTGATGGAGCGGTCGTTCCGTTTCAGCGAGCTGCGCCGCCACGTCGGGCGGGTCAGCGAGAAGATGCTGGCCCAGACCCTGCAGACGCTGGAGCGCGACGGTTTCGTGCACCGCGACGCCAAGCCGGTCATCCCGCCGCGCGTCGACTATTCGCTGACCCCGCTGGGCCGCGAGGCCGCCGAGCGCGTACGGGCCCTGGCCGAGTGGACCGGGGTGCGGATGGAACAGGTGCAGGAGGCCCGCGTCGCGTACGACACGGCCCGCGAGTCCAAGCCCGCGTAACGCCGGCAGGCGTAGCGCCCACCCCCCGGCACCTACTCCGGCTGTGGCTCCCGCCCCGCCTCCAGCGACCGCAGCGCCCGCGAGACGTCGAATGGCAGGACCGTCACCGCCACCGACGGCAGATGCTCCAGGGCTTTGGCCATCGCCTCGCCCGTGCCCCGGTGCAGCAGCCTGCCGAGGAAGCCGGTGTACGTGCGGTGCGGGACCAGGACCGTGAGCCACGTCCGGTCGTCCTCGGTCGTCCGGGCCGCGAGTCCCGCCATCGCGTGCCGCAGCCGCCGGTCCGGGCACTCCACCAGCTCCAGCGGCACCGAGGTCGCCGCCGTGTCCTCCCACTGCGCGGCGAGCCGCCGTGCGTGCGCCTCGTCGATCGCGAAGTGGACCGCCCGGATCTCGTCGGGACGCAGCTCATGCGCGTACCGCAGGGCCTTCAGGGCCGCCAGGTCCATCGTCTCGACCAGGACGAGGACCAGATGGCGGCGGCCGTGCGGCAGATCGGCGCCCGGCGCCTGGAGGGTGTTCAGGGCCGCGGCCTCGCGCCGGTACTCGCGGTTGATCCGCGTCAGCGCCCACACCCCGAGCGGGAACACCACGACCACCAGCCAGGCGCCCTCGGTGAACTTGGTGACCGCGAAGATCAGCACGACGGCCGCCGAGACCACCGCCGCCGCCCCGTTGACGGCCACCTTCAGCCGCCGCCTCCGCTCGCGTCGCCGCAGGTGGTACGCGGTGAGCCCGGCCCCGGCCATGGTGAAGGCGGTGAACACCCCGATCGCGTACAGCGCCACCAGCTTGTCGACACTGGCGCGGGTGACCAGGAGCAGCGCCATCGAGACGACGGTCAGCGCGATGATCCCGTTGGAGAACGCCAGCCGGTGCCCGCGCCGGGTCAACTGCCGTGGCAGGAACCGGTCCTCGGCCACGAAGCTCGCGAGGAACGGGAAGCCGGTGAACGGGGTGTTGGCGCCGGTGTAGAGGATCAGCGCGGTCGCGAGCTGGACGAAGACGAGCCCGGCCGTCCCCGCCACCCCGCCTCCGAAGGCGAAGTGGGCCTCCTGCGCGATGACGGTCGGGGTGCCGTCGGCATACGGCACGGCGTGTGTGTAGTGGGCCAGCGTCGACACTCCGAGCACCAGGATGCCCAGGATGCAGCTCATCGCGATCAGCGTGTGGCGCGCGTTGCGCCCCTGCGGCTCGCGGAACGCCGAGATCCCGTTGGAGATCGCTTCGAGCCCGGTCAGCGACGACCCGCCGTTGGCGAACGCCCGCAGCACCATGAACAGCGAGGCCCCGTACAGCCAGCCGCTGCCCGCGCTCCCGATGGGAATCGCGCCGGAGGCGTGCAGATCGGCGCGCGGCAGTCCGCTCGTGAGCCCCCGCGCGGCCGAGGCGATCAGTATCAGCGCGACCGCCGCCATGAACAGATAGGCGGGCAGCGCGAAGAGCCGCCCCGCTTCCCGTACACCGCGCAGATTCCCGTACGCCAGGAAGAGGATCACCCCGACGGAGATGGGGAGTTGGAGGTGGTCCATGCCGGTCCACTGGCCGCCGAGGAGATGGGCCAGCGAGATGATCGCGTTGGTCCCGGCCGACACCTGGACCGCGACCGTCACGATGTAGTCGACGAGCAGTGCCACGGCCGCGATCTGCGCGATGTCCGGCCCGAAGTTCTCCCGGGCGACGACGTAGGAGCCGCCGGCCCGGGTGTAGATCGTGACGACATCGCTGTAACAGAGCGTCAGAAGGACGAGGACGAACAGGATCGCGCCGGTCACGGGCATCAGCAGACTGAACGCCGCCGCACCGACGACCGGCACCAGCACCCGCAGCATCTCCTCGGAGCCGTACGCCGACGAGCTGATGCAGTCCGAGGCGAGCACTCCGAGCGCCGTGCGGTTGTTCAGCTTCTCGTCGCTGATGCGCTCGGTGGTGAGCGGCTTGCCGAGCAGCCGCCGTTTGACGCGGTACGCGAGACGGTCCATGGGCATATGAGTACGGGTGCCCGGCCGGGGGGCCACGCAGACTCCCCGGCCGGGCACCCGTACTGATTCAGCCGGTTGCCCTCGCTCTGTTCCTCAGCCGACGACGGTCCAGGTGTCGTTGCCGGTGAGGAGGTTGGCGAGGTCGCCCTTGCCGCGCTGCTCGATGGCGGTGTCGAGCTGGTCGGCCATCTGGGTGTCGTAGACCGGGCGTTGGACGGAGCGCAGCACGCCGATGGGCGTGTGGTGCAGGGTGTCCGGGTCCGCGAGGCGGGAGAGGGCGAAGGCGGTGGTGGGGGAGGGGTTGTGGGCGTCGTGGACGAGGACGTCGGCCTCGTTCTCCGCCGTGACCTCGACAACTCGCAGATCACCGGTGGCCGGATCGCGTACGACACCCTTGTGCTGATCGGTGCCGAAACGGATCGGCTGCCCGTGCTCCAGGCGGATGACGGCCTCTTGGGCCTGTTCGTGGTCCTTGAGGATGTCGAAGGCGCCGTCGTTGAAGATGTTGCAGTTCTGGTAGATCTCGACGAGCGCGGTACCGGAGTGGTCGGCGGCCTGGCGCAGCACGTCGGTGAGGTGCTTGCGGTCGGAGTCGATGGTGCGGGCGACGAACGACGCCTCCGCCCCGAGCGCCAGCGAGACCGGGTTGAAGGGCGCGTCGAGCGAGCCCATCGGCGTCGACTTCGTGATCTTGCCGACCTCGGAGGTGGGCGAGTACTGGCCCTTGGTGAGCCCGTAGATCCGGTTGTTGAACAGCAGGATCTTGAGGTTGACGTTGCGGCGCAGGGCGTGGATCAGGTGGTTGCCGCCGATGGAGAGCGCGTCGCCGTCGCCGGTGACGACCCAGACGGAGAGGTCGGTGCGGGAGGTGGCGAGGCCGGTGGCGATGGCGGGGGCGCGGCCGTGGATGGAGTGCATCCCGTAGGTGTTCATGTAGTACGGGAAGCGGCTGGAGCAGCCGATGCCGGAGACGAAGACGATGTTTTCCTTGGCGAGGCCGAGTTCGGGCATGAAGCCCTGGACGGCGGCGAGGACGGCGTAGTCGCCGCAGCCGGGGCACCAGCGGACCTCCTGGTCCGACTTGAAGTCCTTCATCGACTGCTTGGCCTCGGCCTTGGGGACCAGCTTCAGCGCCTCAGACATGGATGGCCTCCTTGAGGGCCGTCGCGAGCTGCTCGGCCTTGAACGGCATTCCGTTGACCTGGTTGTACGACTGCGCGTCCACCAGGTACTTCGCGCGGATGAGCGTGGCCAGCTGGCCGAGGTTCATCTCCGGAACCACCACCTTGGAATAACGCATCAGCACCTCGCCGAGATTCCCCGGGAAGGGGTTGAGGTGGCGCAGGTGCGCCTGGGCGATGGGCTGTCCCTGGGCGCGCAGCCGGCGCACGGCGGCGGTGATGGGTCCATACGTGGAGCCCCAGCCCAGGACCAGCGTGCTCGCCTTGTCCGGGTCGTCGACTTCGAGGTCGGGGACCTGGATGCCGTCGATCTTGGCCTGGCGGGTGCGGACCATGAGGTCGTGGTTGGCCGGGTCGTAGGAGATGTTGCCGGTGCCGTCCTGCTTCTCGATGCCGCCGATGCGGTGCTCAAGGCCGGGGGTGCCGGGGATCGCCCAGGGGCGGGCGAGGGTGTGCGGGTCGCGTTTGTACGGCCAGAACACCTCGGTGCCGTCGGCGAGGGTGTGGTTGGGCCCGGTGGCGAACTGCGTACGCAGATCCGGGAGTTCCTCCGCCTCGGGAACTCGCCACGGCTCCGAACCGTTGGCCAGGTAGCCGTCGGAGAGCAGGAACACCGGCGTGCGATACGTGAGCGCGATCCGGGCCGCCTCCAGGGCGGCCGTGAAGCAGTCACCGGGCGTTTTCGGGGCCACGACCGGGACGGGGGCTTCACCATTGCGCCCGTACATCGCCTGCAGCAGGTCGGCCTGCTCGGTCTTGGTGGGCAGGCCGGTGGAGGGGCCGCCGCGCTGGATGTCCACGATCAGCAGCGGCAGCTCCAGCGAGACCGCGAGGCCGATGGTCTCCGACTTCAGGGCCACACCCGGGCCGGAGGTCGTGGTCACGGCCAGCGATCCGCCGAAGGCTGCCCCGAGGGCCGCGCCGATACCGGCGATCTCGTCCTCGGCCTGGAAGGTGCGGACGCCGAAGTTCTTGTGCTTGGACAGCTCGTGGAGGATGTCGGAAGCGGGGGTGATGGGGTACGAGCCGAGGAAGAGGGGCAGGTCGGCCTGGCGGGAGGCGGCGATGAGGCCGTACGCGAGGGCGAGGTTGCCGGAGATGTTGCGGTAGGTGCCGGGCGGGAAGGCCGTGGTCGCGGGGGCGACTTCGTAGGAGACGGCGAAGTCCTCGGTGGTCTCCCCGAAGTTCCAGCCTGCCCGGAACGCGGTCACGTTCGCCTCGGCGATGTCCGGCTTGCTCGCGAACTTGCGGCGCAGGAACGCCTCGGTGTTCTCGGTGGGCCGGTGGTACATCCAGCTCAGCAGGCCCAGCGCGAACATGTTCTTGGAGCGTTCGGCTTCCTTGCGCGAGAGCCCGAAGTCCTTCAGCGCCTCCACCGTCAGCGTGGTGAGCGGCACGGGGTGGACGCGGTAGGCGTCCAGGGTGCCGTCCTCCAGCGGGCTGGTGGTGTAGCCGACCTTGGCCATGGGGCGCTTGGTGAACTCGTCGGTGTTGACGATGATCTCCGCGCCGCGCGGCACGTCCGCGAGGTTGGCCTTGAGGGCGGCGGGGTTCATCGCGACGAGGACGTTGGGCGCGTCGCCCGGGGTGAGGATGTCGTGGTCGGCGAAGTGGAGCTGGAAGCTGGACACGCCCGGGAGGGTTCCGGCAGGGGCGCGGATCTCGGCCGGGAAGTTCGGCAGGGTCGAGAGGTCGTTGCCGAACGAGGCGGTCTCCGAGGTGAAGCGGTCACCGGTCAGCTGCATGCCGTCGCCCGAGTCACCCGCGAAGCGGATGATCACCCGGTCGAGGCGCTTGACTTCTTTCTCGCCTTTTTCGCCGACGGGCTTGCGCGGTTCCCCGACGACGGCCTCATTGGCCCCGTCTGCCTGCTCGGCTGGCGTACTGACCTGGCTGGTCACTGAACTGGACCTCCCTCGGACGGGCTGCTCGGGCGCGCCGGGCGTACCGGTCGCTCCACAGCCCACCCTACGTCGGTAAGGGTCGCCTTCCTTGGACCGGTCACATCGTGGACGCCCTTTTGGGACGATCCAGTGTCCTGGTTTGTCATGGTTCAGTCGCCCCCCGGCGTCTTCCCGCGTGTCGCCCCTCGTTCGGTCGAGCTCATTCTTTGGTGCTAGGTCCCCGGACCTACGCGCCCCGCCCTCGTCTGCCGTGTCCGGCCGCCTGCCGTATCTGACAGGGTGTCAGGTGTTCAGGAGTTGAGATAGGTCAGCACCGCGAGTACCCGCCGGTGATCCCCGTCACTCGGGGAGAGCCCGAGCTTCAGGAAGATGTTGCTCACGTGCTTCTCCACCGCACCGTCGCTGACCACCAGCTGCCTCGCGATCGCGGAATTCGTGCGTCCCTCGGCCATCAGACCGAGGACCTCGCGCTCACGCGGCGTGAGCCCCGCCAGTACGTGCTGCTTGCGGCTGCGGCCGAGCAGCTGGGCCACCACCTCGGGGTCGAGCGCGGTGCCGCCCTGCGCGACCCGGACCACGGCGTCCACGAACTCCCTGACCTCGGCCACCCGGTCCTTGAGCAGATAGCCCACCCCGCGACTGGAACCGGCCAGCAGTTCGGTGGCGTACCGCTCCTCCACGTACTGCGACAGAACCAGCACCCCGACCCCCGGGTACAGCTTCCGCAGCAGCACCGCGGCCCGTACGCCCTCGTCGGTGTGGGTCGGCGGCATCCGTACGTCCGCGACCACCACATCCGGCAGCGCACCCTCGTCGGCGAGCTCGCCGACGGTCTTGACCAGCGCGTCTCCATCGCCGACCCCGGCGACCACATCGTGGCCCCGGTCGGTCAGGAGCCGGGTCAGGCCCTCCCGAAGCAGCACTGAATCCTCGGCGATGACGACCCGCACCCTGTCCTCCACGATCTGCAGCCCCCCGCTAGGTGTTGCTCGGCTGTGCACTCCCTGTGGTTGTGCACACCCCAGCATCCCAGCATCCGGACCGGGCCGGGCGAAATCCAGCCCTGGGGAGCGGCGGGGTTCGGGAGCTCGACGCCCGCGTACCCCGGCGGGGGCTCGCGCCGGAGCCCCCGCGGACCTCTGGAAAGTTGTTGGGAAAGTCGCTGCTACGCCCGCTGGGAAATCGTTCCTACGCGCGCCACGGCAGCTCCGCCGTGATCGTCGTCGGGCCGCCGGGGGGCGAGTCGACGATGAGGATGCCGTCCACCGCGCCCAGCCGCTCGGCCAGGCCCGCGAGCCCCGAGCCGCCGTCGACCGCCGCGCCGCCCCGCCCGTTGTCCGTGACCTGGAGCATCAGCCGGTTCTGCGCCCGCCACACATCGACGATGGCCCGGTTCGCCCCGCTGTGCTTGCTGACGTTCTGCAGCAGCTCGGAGACGGTGAAGTACGCGATGCCCTCGATCGCGGGCACCGGCCGACCCGGCAGATCCACCTCCACCTGCACCGGGACGGTGCAGCGGGAGGCGACGGAGGAGAGCGCGGCGTCCAGACCCCGGTCGGTGAGGACCGCGGGGTGGATGCCCCGGGCCAGGTCGCGCAGCTCCTGGAGCGCCACCTTCACCTCGCCGTGCGCCTCGTCCACCATCTTCGCCGCGGCCTGCGGGTCCTCGGTCAGCTTCTCCTTCGCGAGCCCCAGATCCATCGCGAGGGCGACGAGCCGGGCCTGCGCCCCGTCGTGCAGATCGCGTTCGATGCGCCGCAGGTCAGCGGCCGACGTGTCCACGACCACGCCCCGGTCCGACTCCAGTTCCACCACCCGCTCCTCAAGCCGCGACGGCCCGAGCAGCCCGACGACCAGGCCCCGGTCCACATGCGCGAGCCCCCGGATCAGCCACGGCACGGCCAGCGTCACGGCAAGCCCCACGAGCGAGGTCACCGTGATCTCGAACGGCGAGTCCAGATAGAAGTTGTGCGTCCCGTCGCCGTAGAGCTGGATCCCGCCGTGCCCGGTGTACGTGGGGAAGACCCACTGCCACAGCGGATACGTCAGCAGCGCCCAGCCGTACACCCACAGCGACAGCGAGACGACGAAGGCGAACACCGCCCACGGGAAGTGCAGCAGCGAGTACAGCAGGTGGCGCCAGGAGACGCCGCTCTTCAGGACGGCCCCGATCCACCCCATCGGCCCGCCCTTGGAGCGGATCGGCTGCGGCGCGGCGACGTCCACGCCGAGCAGCGCCCGCGCCCGGGTCCGCTCCATCGAGCCGAACGCCCGGCACGCGAGGAGCCCGGCCGCGAGCACCGGAATCCCGAGGAACGTGATCAGCAGCCCCGCGCCCAGCGACACGATGGTGACCGCCCAGGTGAACATCACGATGCTGATCGGCAGGCTGAGCAGCAGATAGCCGAACTCACGGAAGGTCCGGGCCTCCAGCGGCGCACGCAGCGCCGGCGGAAGGAAGTGCCGCCGAGCCGGCCGCCGCCCGTACTCCGTGTCCATGATCATCGGTCCGTCCGTTCAGTCTCTGACGCTGTTGTCCGCGGGGGATGCGTACGGGGGGGCGTACGCGGTGGGTCGTGCGTGGTGCGTTGTACGGGGTGACCGCGCTGCCGTACGTATCCAGACTGCTGGTTGCGGCGGAGCCGGACCATGGAGCCGGTCACCGTGTACGACCGGGGGTTTTCCCTACCCTCGGCCCCGGTTATGGGCCCTGGGCTACTCCTTCGGCCCCCGCGCGCGCCACGGCAGTTCGGCCGTGACGATCGTCGGGCCGCCCACCGGCGAGTCGAGCACGAACAGCCCGTCCACCGCGCCGAGGCGTTCGGCGAGGCCCGCCATGCCCGTACCGCCGTCCAGCCGCGCGCCCCCGCGCCCGTCGTCCTCGACCTGGATGAGCAGCCGGTCGCCCGCCCGCCACACCTCGACCGACGCGGCCTTCGCGCCGCTGTGCTTGCTGACGTTCTGGAGCAGTTCGGAGACGGTGAAGTAGGCGATGCCCTCGATGGCGGCCGCCGGGCGTTCCCGCACGTCGCACGTGACCCGCACCGGGACGGTGCAGCGGGAGGCGACGGAGGAGAGCGCGGCGTCGAGGCCGCGGTCGGTGAGGACCGCGGGGTGGATGCCCCGGGCCAGGTCGCGCAGTTCCTGGAGGGCGAGTTTGACCTCGCCGTGGGCCTCGTCGACCATCGCGGCCGCCGCGTCGGGGTCTTCGAGCAGCTTCTCCTTGGCGAGGCCGAGCCCCATGGCGAGGGCGACGAGCCGGGCCTGGGCGCCGTCGTGCAGATCGCGTTCGATCCGGCGCAGATCGGCGGCCGCCGTGTCCACGACCACCCCGCGGTCCGACTCCAGTTCGGCGATCCGCCGCTCCAGATCGTCCGAGGGCGAGAGCAGCCCGCGCACCATCATCCGGTCGACATTGGTGAGCCCCCGGGCGATGAGCCCGAGGAACGGCCAGGCCACGAAGAACGCGGTGAGCGTGACCGCGAACGTCAGCACGCCCCACGGCAGCCGGATGAACTCGTACAGAACATTCCGCCAGCCGACCGGGTCCTTGAGGCTCGACCACAGCCAGCGCAGACCGCCGCCGCGCCCGCCCGGCCGCAACCCGCCCGCCGGGATCGGCGTGGGCTCGTCGATCCGTACGCCGAGAAGCGCGCGCGCCCGCGCGCGCTCCAGCTTGCCCAGCTGCCGCGCGCCGACCAGACCGACCGCGAGCAGCGGCAGCCCGATCACGGTGACGGAGAGCCCGGCGCCGGTGAAGACGAGCACGACGACGTAGACGAAGCCGATGAGCGCCATCGGTAGATTGGCGAGGAGATGCGCGATCTCCTTCCAGGTGTACGCGTCGTACGCGAACCGCACGGGGGGCGGGGTGCCGTCGTGCGCCTCGTGTCCCTGGTCGTACGCCTGGTCGTGCGGCCTGCCGGGCCGTCGGCCGGGTCGCTGCTCGTCGCGGAAGGTGCTGGTCATGGAGCCAAGCCTGCCGGGCCGCCGGGTCCGGCGCCATGGGGTAGGTATGCGCGTTTTCCTGGGGAAAACCCCACCCCGGGGCGCGGGGCGTGCGCGGATCGCGAGCGCCCGCGCGCGCGGCCGGGCCCGTACGCCGACATGATCAGGACACGGCCCCCGGTCGTCTTCCGGACACCGCCGCGCGGGCGCCAGGTGTGCAACCTGGGTGAGACACCTGCTTACCGTGCCCTTAGCAGGGCCTAGACTCCCGTGCGTACAGATCGTCGAACACACTGCAACGAGGTCAGGGAGCGAGGGGCGGACGTGCCGGAACCGACCGTAACCCAGCTGTCGGCGGGCTACTTCCACAGCTACTCGGTCGTCGGACTGCTCGCCCTCATCGGCGTGCTCTTCGTCGCGGTGGCCTTCGGAGCCGGGCGGCTGCTGCGGCCCGTGGTCCCGACACCGGAGAAACTGCTCACGTACGAGTGCGGGGTGGACCCCGTCGGCGAGGGCTGGGCGCACACGCAGGTGCGCTACTACGTCTACGCCTTCCTGTACGTGATCTTCGCCGTCGACTCGATCTTCCTCTTCCCGTGGGCGACGGTCTTCGCCGCCCCCGGATACGGCGCGGCCACGCTGGTCGAGATGTTCATCTTCCTCGGCTTCCTGGCCGTGGGACTGCTCTACGCATGGAAGAAGGGCGTCCTCGAATGGACGTGACGACTCCGGATCCTCAGTTCCTGCCCACGCCGACCGTGGCCGAAAACGGCTCCTCCGCGGGTGCTTCTGCGGGCGGACAGGGTCAGCGCCTGGGCGTGCTCTCCCGGTTGGCCCCCGAGCCGATGAAGGTGGTCCTCAACTGGGGCCGCCGCTACAGCCTCTGGGTGTTCAACTTCGGACTCGCGTGCTGCGCCATCGAGTTCATCGCGGCCTCGATGGCCCGCCACGACTTCATCCGGCTCGGCGTGATCCCCTTCGCGCCCGGCCCGCGCCAGGCCGACCTCATGATCGTCTCGGGCACGGTGACGGACAAGATGGCACCGGCCGTGAAGCGTCTGTACGAGCAGATGCCCGAGCCGAAGTACGTCATCTCCTTCGGCGCCTGCTCCAACTGCGGCGGCCCGTACTGGGACTCGTACTCGGTGACCAAGGGCGTCGACCAGATCATCCCGGTCGACGTGTACGTCCCCGGCTGCCCGCCCCGCCCAGAGGCGCTCCTCCAGGGCATCCTCAAGCTCCAGGAGAAGATCGCCCGCGAGTCGCTCGGCGAGCGCTACAGCACGACGGCGACGACGGCGCAGCTGACGAGCGGGCTGGTCAAGGCGCCTCCGCTGCCGGGCGCTTCGGGTGGTGCTTTCGCCGGTGGGGCTGCGGACGGCTCGGCCACTTCCGACGGTTCGGGCGACACGCCGACGGCGGGGGACACGCAGTGAGCACGACCGCGTACGACCGTCTGCCGGACGCCGTCACGGAGATCTTCGGCGAGGAGGCCACGGCCGAGGAGGCGTACGGCCTGCTCACGGTCGATGTCCCCGTCGGCTCCTGGATCGCCGCGCTGGAGATCGCGCGCGACAAGCTGGGCTGCACGTACTTCGACTGGCTGAGCGCGGTCGACGAGCCGGGCACCGGCTTCCGTATCTGCGCCCACGTCGTCGCACTGGAGGGCCGCCGGGTCCGTCGCCTCCTCGTCCGTACGACCGTGTCGCACACCGCACCCGTCCTCGCCTCGGCCGTCGACGTCTACGCGGGCGCGGCCTGGCACGAGCGCGAGACCCACGAGATGTTCGGCGTGGACTTCGAGGGCCACCCCAACCTGATCCCCCTTCTCCTGCCCGAGGGCTTCGAGGGCCACCCGCTGCGCAAGGACTTCGTCCTCGCCGCGCGGGTCGCCAAGGCGTGGCCGGGCGCGAAGGAGCCGGGGGAGTCGGACCACGGCGGCCCCAAGCGCCGCCAGATGCTCCCGCCGGGCGTCCCGGACCCGAACGAGTGGGGCCCGCTGAAGGGCCAACTCCCCCCGGCCCCCGCCCGTACGCCCCGAGCAGCGGGCGACCGCCCGGCCCGCACCCCGCGCGCAGCGGGCGACCGCCCGGTCCGCCGCGCCCGCTCGGTCGCGGAGGGCTCGGCGTCGCAGGCGGCCCCGGTGTCCGAGGCAGCCCCGGAGGCGTTGACTCCGCCGGTGGCGGACGCACCTGCTCCGTCCCCGCGCCGCACACGCAGTGCGTCGGAGGGCTCGGCCTCGCAGACCACGGAAGCCGGTGCGCCGACCGCGCCGGAAGCCGGGGCACCACCGCGTACCCCGCGCCGCAGCCGCAGTGCCGCAGACGGCTCGGCCTCCCAGGCGCAGCCGCCCGTGAGCCCGGAAGCCACTCCTCCACCGCGCACCCGCAGCACGGACGCGCCCTGGAACAACCCCCGCCCGGCGTTCGACGAGCCCCCGGCCACCCCGAGCCCGACGGACACAGAGGCCGGGACCGGCACCAAGGCTGAGGCCAAACCGGCTCAACCCGATGGCCCCGCAGAGCCGACCACGCCGGCGGAGCCGCCCGCACCCGAGTCGGCCGAGGCCAAGCCCAAGGCCGAGCCCGAGCCCGACCCCGACGACCACGACACCCCCGCCGGAGGCGAACCCGCGTGAACGACGCACTCGACGTCGCCCTCCGGCTCCTCGTCGTCTTCGGCGTGTTCCTCGTCCTGCCCCTCGTCATCGGGCAGACCGAGCACAAGGTCATGGCCCATATGCAGGGCCGCCTCGGCCCGATGTACGCCGGTGGCTTCCACGGCTGGGCCCAGCTCGTCGCGGACGGCGTGAAGTTCGCGCAGAAGGAGGACGTGGTCCCGGCCGACGCCGACCGCCGCGTCTTCCAGCTCGCCCCCGCCGTCGCCCTGCTCCCGTACCTCCTCGTCCTGGTCGCGATCCCCGTCGGCCCGAGCGAGGGCGCGGTCGGCCAGGTGGTCGACGCGGGCATCTTCTTCGTACTCGCGGTCATGGGCGTCGGCGTGCTCGGCTCGCTGATGGCGGGCTGGGCCTCGGCCAACAAGTTCTCCCTCCTCGGCGGACTGCGCACCGCCGCCCAGCTCCTCGCGTACGAGCTGCCGATGCTGCTCGCCGCCGCCTCCGTGGCGATGGCGGCCGGTACGGTCTCCCTGCCCGGCATCCTCAACGCCTTCGAGTGGTGGTGGCTGCCCTGGCAGATCGTCGGCGCCCTGGTCTTCTTCGTGGCCGGCCTCGCCGAACTCCAGCGCCCGCCCTTCGACATGCCCGTCGCCGACTCAGAGATCATCTTCGGCGCGTACACCGAGTACACGGGCCTGCGCTTCGCCCTCTTCCTGCTCGCCGAGTACGCCGGGATCGTCGTCCTGTGCGGCCTCACCACCGTCCTGTTCCTGGGCGGCTGGCACGGCCCCTTCGGCGCCGACGGGCTCGGCTGGGTGTGGACGCTCCTCAAGACCGCGGTCCTCGCCTTCATCGTCATCTGGCTGCGTGTCAGTTACCCCCGGCTCCGCGAGGACCAGTTGCAGAAACTCGCCTGGACCACGCTCATCCCCCTCGCTCTCGCGCAGATCGCGCTCACCGGCATCGTGAAGGTGGCGATCAGCTGATGGCTGCACACCCTGCGAACGCGGCGAGCGCCGCGAACGCCGCGGACGTTCCGCCCACCCGCCGCTTCCCCGGCTCCGGCCTCGCCAAGGGCCTGGCCGTGACGCTCCGCACGATGACCAAGAAGACGGTCACCGCGCAGTACCCGGACGTCCAGCCCGAACTCCCGCCCCGCAGCCGGGGCGTGATCGGCCTGTTCGAGGAGAACTGCACGGTCTGCATGCTCTGCGCCCGCGAGTGCCCCGACTGGTGCATCTACATCGACTCCCACAAGGAGACGATCCCGGCCGCGGTCGAAGGCGGCCGCGAGCGCAGCCGCAACGTCCTCGACCGCTTCGCCATCGACTTCTCGCTCTGCATGTACTGCGGTATCTGCATCGAGGTGTGTCCTTTCGACGCGCTGTTCTGGTCGCCCGAGTTCGAGTACGCGGAGACGGACATCCACGAACTCACCCACGAGCGCGACAAGCTCCGCGACTGGATGTGGACGGTCCCGGCCCCGCCCGCGCTCGACCCGGCGGCGGAAGAGCCCAAGGAGGTCGCGTCGGCCCGCAAGACGGCGGAGAAGCTCGCCGCAGCGGCCGAGGCAGCCGCGACCACCGAAGCCACCGCGTCCCCCGAGGCAGCTGCCGGGGCCGCTGCCCCCGAGACCAAGGCCGCCGAGCCCAAGCCCGAGGAGGGCCAGGCATGATGCTCCTCGCGCAGGGTCCGCACGCCGTGCACCACGGCTTTCTCTCCCCGACCGGGGTCGAGATCGCCTTCCTCCTCGTCGGCGCCGTGACCTTCGGCGCGGCCGTCCTCACGGTCACGACGAAGCAACTGGTGCACGCCGCCCTCTGGCTGGTCGTGGCGCTCGGCGGCATCGCCGTCGAGTACCTCCTGCTCACCGCCGAGTTCATCGCGTGGGTGCAGGTCCTCATCTATGTCGGTTCCGTCGTGGTCCTCCTCCTGTTCGGGCTGATGCTGACCAGGGCCCCGATCGGCCGCTCCCCGGACGCCGACTCGGGCAACCGGTGGGCCGCCCTCGCCGTCGCCCTCGCCGCGGCCGGCTCGCTGCTCTGGGTCGTCCTGGACGCCTTCCGTACGACCTGGATCAACGTCGACGGCCCCGGCCAGGGCTCGACCAAGGTCACCGGCTCGATCCTCTTCCGGCACTGGGTGCTGCCGTTCGAAGCGCTCTCCGTCCTCCTTCTCGCCGCACTCGTCGGCGCGATCGTCATGTCCCGCAAGAGCGGCGGCGACGACGCCCCCAGAGACAAGGAGCAGCGCTGATGCACCTGATCTATCCGGCCGCTCTCGCCGTCCTCCTCTTCTGCACCGGTGTGTACGGGGTGCTCGCGCGCCGCAACGCGATCCTGGTCCTGATGTCCGTCGAGCTGATGCTCAACGCCGTCAACCTCAACCTCGTCGCCTTCGACGTATGGCTGCGCGACACCCTCCACGCCGGCCAGGCGCTCACCCTGTTCACCATCGCCATCGCCGCCGCCGAGATCGGCATCGGCCTGGCGATCGTGCTGGCCGTGTACCGCAACCGCGGCACCGCGGACATCGACAAGCTCCGCGACACGGCCGAGGGCTCCGGCCCCGACGACCCCGCCGCCCCGGCACAGAAGGCTGAGGCCGCCGCGTGACCACCACGACCCTCGCCGTCCTCGTCCCCCTCCTTCCGTTCCTGGGCGCCGCGGCCGGACTGCTGCTCGGCCGCACCGCTCCCGGTTACGTACGCCCGCTGGCCGTACTGCCGACGCTGGCCGCGCTCGTCCTGGCCGTCGTCGTCGCCGTGGACCAGGGCGGCGGCAAGTCGATCGACGCCTCCCGGCGGCTCACCCCGACCGGGTCCGTCCCGATCGACCTGACCCTGCACCTCGACGGCTTCGCCGTCCTCGTCGCGGTCCTGGTCGGCCTGGTGGCGACCTGTGTGCAGCTGTACTCCACCGGGTATCTGCGCGACGACCCGCGCTACCCCTCGTACGCCGCTCTCGTCTCCCTCTTCACCTCCGCGATGCTGCTCGTCGTCTACTCCGGCGACCTGATGGTGCTCCTGGTCGGCTGGGAGATCATGGGCATCTGCTCGTACTTCCTGGTCGGCCACTACTGGGAGACCCCCGAGGCCCGCGCCGCCTCGCTGAAGGCCTTCCTGGTCACCAAGCTCGGTGACGTCCCCTTCCTGATCGGTCTGTTCGCGCTGGCCACGGACGCCGGAACGTTCCGCATCACCGGGGTCGTCCAGGCCGCCCTCACCGGCGGGATCGACCACCCCACGCTGATCGCCCTGCTGCTCCTCGCGGGTGTGGCGGGCAAGTCCGCGCAGTTCCCGCTGCACACCTGGCTGCCCGACGCGATGGCGGGCCCGACCCCCGTCTCCGCGCTGATCCACGCCGCGACCATGGTCGCCGCCGGTATCTACTTCGTGGCCCGGCTCCTCCCCGTCTTCGCGGCCTCCGCCGCCGCGCTGACCGTGCTCGCCGTGATGGCCGCCGTCACGATGGTCGGCTCGGCGCTCGCCGCCCTCGCACAGGACGACATCAAGCGCGTCCTCGCCTACTCGACCATCGGTCAGCTCGGCTATATGTCGGGCGCGCTGGCCGTCGGCGACCGTGGTGCCGCCGTCTTCCACCTCCTCTCGCACGGCGCCTTCAAGGCGCTGCTGTTCCTCGCGGCCGGCGTGATCATCCACGCCGCCGGCACCAACTCCCTGGCCGCCATGTCCCGTATGGACGGCCTCGCCAAGCGCATCCCCGACGCGTACTGGACGATGACCGTCGCCCTGCTCGCGCTCGCCGCGATCCCTCCCTTCGCCGGCTTCTTCTCCAAGGAAGCCGTCCTGTCGGCCGCCGAGCACACCGCCCTCGGGGACAGCACCGTCGCCCCCGAGGCCACCGGCTGGATCGTGCTGCTCGCCGGTCTGCTGACCGCCCTGCTCACCGCCGCGTACGCCACCCGCCTGTGGCTGATGGCCTTCCGGGGCAAGGGCTCACCGGCCCCGGACCACGGCCGCCAGCCCGTCGCCATGAACGCCGTGCTCTGGGTCCTGGCCATCCCGTCGCTCGCCTTCGGTCTCACCACCGGCTACATCGACGACTGGTTCGACGGCCACGCGCTCACCCCGGCCCTGACCACGTCGGTCCTGTCGACCGGCGTCGCCCTGGTCGGCGGGCTCGTCACATACGCCACCTGGCGGCACACCAGCACCCTGGCCGCCCGCACCCCGCTCGGCGCGGTCGCCGCCCACCCGGAGGCGGACGGAGGGCTCGTCGAGGAAGCGGCCATCGCCAGCCAAACCCCGGCGTACGGCGACATCGCCTCGGCCCCCGATCCGGCCGACCCGGGACGGCTGCTGCTCGGCCCGCTGCACCGCCACGCGGCCACCGGCTTCCACCTCGACGCGGTCTACCGGACGCTGTTCGTCCGCCCCGTGCTCGCCGCCGCCACGCTGGTCCGCTTCCTGGACCGCGAGGTCGTCGACACCTACGTACAGGGCGCGGGCGCCCTTCCCCGCTGGCTGGGCGCGGCCGTCCGCAAGGCCCAGACCGGCAATGTGCAGACCTATCTCAGCGCGCTGCTCGCCGGCTCCGCCGTCCTGGCGCTCGTCGCCGTCGTCCTTGCCAACGTCAACGCCGGATCGTGAGCCGTGATTGATATCAGCGCGTCCGTGATGCAGTTCCTTCTCGCGTTCCTCGTGGTCGGCCCGCTCCTCGGCGCGGTCGCGGCGCTCCTGCCCGCCCCGCCCGGGCTGAAGGGGAAGTCCCCCGACCAGGCCGTGCTCCGCCACGGCGTGACCGTCACCGGCGCGATCCTGCTCGCGGCGATCGTCCTGGCGCTCGGCTTCGACCGCGACCACCCGTCGACGATGCAGGCCACGACGGACATCAAGTGGATCCCCACGCTGAACGTGCGCATCCACCTCGGCATCGACGGCATCTCGCTCCCCCTTCTCGTCCTGACCGCGCTGCTGACCTTCCTCTGCGCGCTGTACAGCTACTTCAAGATGCCCGCGGGCCCGTCCCCGAAGGCGTTCGTCGCGCTCCTGCTCGTCCTGGAGTCCGGCACCCTCGCCACCTTCGCCGTCCTCGACCTGCTGCTCTTCTTCCTCGCGTTCGAGATGGTGCTCATCCCGATGTACTTCCTCATCGCCCGCTGGGGCGGCGAGCAACGGCAGGCCGCCGCCTGGAAGTTCATCCTCTACACCCTGCTCGGTTCCGTGGTCATGCTTCTCGGCCTGCTGCTGATCGGGCTGAAGACCGGCACCTTCGACATGGTGGCACTCGCCACTGACAACGGCCGGAGCATGACCACATCGGTGCAGGTCATCGCCGTTTTGGCGATCGGGATCGGGCTCGCCGTGAAGACCCCGATGTGGCCGCTGCACAGCTGGCTCCCGGACGCCCACACCGCCGCGCCGACCGTCGGTTCGGTGCTGCTGGCCGGCGTGCTGCTGAAGATGGGTACATACGGGTTCGTCCGGATCGTGCTGCCGATCGCACCTGATGGAATGCACCGGTTCGCCCCCTATCTGGCGGCCTTCGCGGTCGCCGGGATCATCTACGGTTCGCTGGCCTGCCTGGCGCTGGCCAAGCGGGGCAACAAGGGCGATCTGAAGCGCCTCATCGCGTACTCCTCCGTCGGCCACATGGGCTTCGTGCTCCTCGGCATCGCGAGCATGACCCCCACCGGCGTCAACGGCGCGCTGTTCGCCAACATCGCCCACGGCCTCATCACCGGCCTGCTGTTCTTCCTGGTCGGAGCCCTCAAGGACCGGTACGGCACCGCCGACCTGGACACCCTCTCCGGCGCGACCGGCGCCGCGCTCTACGGCCGGGCCCCGCGCCTGGGCGGCCTGATCGCCTTCGCGGCCGTCGCCTCGCTCGGGCTGCCGGGACTGGCCGGGTTCTGGGGCGAGATGCTGTCGATGTTCGGCGCGTTCAAGCCCGCCGACGGTCTGAGCCGCCCCGCGTTCCTCACCTTCATGTCGATCGCGGCCGTCGGCACGCTGCTCACCGCCGCGTATCTGCTCGTCGTCGTGCGCCGCGTCTGCATGGGCACGCCGGGCACCCAGCCGCAGGAGCCGCGGCTCGCCGACGTCCAGGGGTACGAAGTCGCCTCCTGGAGCCCGCTCGTGGCCCTCACCGTCCTCGCCGGCCTCTGGCCCGCGGTCCTCCTCGGCCTCACCGATCCGGCCGTCCACAAGCTCCTCGCAGGAGGCAAGTCGTGACCGTGGCCGCCGCAAGCGCCGCATCCGTCACCGGCGCAGCAGGCGTCGTCCAGTCCGTCGACTGGGTCGCGATCGCCCCGCCGGTGATCACCGCGGCCGTCGCGCTGATCGTGCTGGTCGCCGACCTGTTCGTGCCCAAGAGCCGCAAGCCGCTGCTCGGCTGGGGCGCGGTCGCGGGGCTCGTCGCCGCGCTGCTCTTCCTGATCCCGCTGCACAAGTCGACGCGCTCGACCTTCTGCCTCACGACCAACCCCGAGGCGTGCAGCTACACCGTCGACCGCTTCACGCTGGTGCTCCAGTTCGTCGTGCTCGGCGGCGCCCTGCTGACCGCACTGCTGTCGATGACGGAGACCAAGGAGAAGCTGCCCGCGGGCGAGTTCTGGTTCCTGTTGCTCTCCTCGGCCGCCGGCGCCGCGCTGCTGCCCGCCTCGCGCGACCTGGCGACCCTGGTGGTCGCACTTGAGGTCGCCTCGCTGCCGGCCTTCGCGCTCGTCGGCCTCAAGAGGGGCGACCGGCTGTCCTCCGAGGCGGCCCTGAAGTTCTTCCTCTCCTCGGTGACCGCGACCGCCGTGATGCTCCTCGGCGTCAGCTTCGTGTACGCGGCGACGGGCACCCTGCACCTCAACGAGATCGCCAACCGCCTCGCCGACGTGCCCTTCCAGCTGGACACGCTCGCCCAGACGGGCGTCGCGCTCACCCTGGTGGGCTTCGCCTTCAAGACGGCCGCCGTGCCCTTCCACTTCTGGGTGCCCGACACCTACGTAGGCGCGCCCCTGCCTGTCGCCGCCTACTTGTCGGTGGTCGGCAAGGCGGTCGGTTTCTCCGGCCTGATCCTGGTGACCGTCATCGCCTTCCCCGCGTACGCGGACGTGTGGGGCCCGGCCCTCGCGGTCGTGGCCGCCCTGACGATGACCATCGGCAATGTGGCGGCGCTGCGGCAGTCGGCCACGCGCGCGTACAGCGCGATCAGGCTGCTCGCCTGGTCCTCGGTCGGCCAGGCCGGCTACCTCCTCGTACCGATCGCGGCGGCCGCGTACTCCAGCGACGCCCAGGTCGGCGCCACCGTCGCGTACGCCCTGATGTACGCCGTGGTGAACCTCGGCGCGTTCGCGGTGGCCGCGCTGGTCGCCCGTACGCGGCCGCTGAACCGTCTCTCCGACTACCGCGGCCTGTACGCCGAGCGGCCGTTCGCCGCGCTCGCGCTGGGCTTCTTCCTGCTCTGCCTGGCCGGTCTGCCGCCGGGCATCATCGGCCTGTTCGCCAAGGTGACGGTCTTCTCGGCGGCGGTCGACGCGGGCCTCGGCTGGCTGGCGGTCGTCATGGCGTTCAACGTCGTGATCGCCCTGTACTACTACCTGCGGTGGACTGCGGTGCTGTTCCGGGCGCCGGAGGCGGTTGCAGAGGCCGAAGGGGCCGAGGGGACCGAAGAGGCAGCTGCGGCGCCCGCCCCGCGCCCGGCTCGTCCCGGCATCCCAGCCCCGCTCACCGTCGCCATCGCGCTGACGGCCGTCGCGGGCATCGCCCTGTCGGGCATGCCCCAGGTGGCCCTGCACTTCGCGTCGATCAGCCTGTTCTGAGCGCCCGCTTCCGGACGCCCGCTTCTCAGCACCCGTTTCCCGAGCACCCGGTCGGCCTCTCGCGAGAGGCCGACTACGCCGATCGGCCCCTTCGCACGCACCGGGTTTGAACTCGGGCACCCGAACAAGGCACTGTCGTACGCGCGTACGTGTACGCACGCGTGCCCGGACGCCGACGGCGTCCGTACGGGCAACCGGACATCACCAGGGAGCAACAGCAGTGCTGAGCGGGTTCAAGGACTTCATCCTTCGCGGGAACATCGTGACGATGGCCGTCGGTCTGGCCGTCGGATCGGCGTTCACCGCCGTGGTCACCGGCTTCAGTACCGCCTTCATCACCCCGCTCATCGGCCTCGCCACCCGCTCCAGCGGCGACTTCAGCACGGCGACTTTCAAGGCCGAGGGCGTGGTGTTTCCCTACGGGAAATTCATCGCCGCCGCCATCGCCTTCCTGATCACCGCCGCGGTGCTCTACTTCCTCGTCGTCGTCCCGATGATGAAGGTCCAGGCGCGGCTCGACCGCGACAAGCCGGTCGACATCAAGGCCGCCCTGCGCGACTGCCCCCACTGCTACTCCCAGGTGCCCGGCATCGCCACCCGCTGCGCGCACTGCACCAGCGCGCTGGTGCCCGACCCGAAGGCCCTGGAACTGGCGGGACTGCCCGCCCAGCGCTGACACCACCCGTACGGCCGAGCCGCCCTCCAGCGCGCACAAGGGAACCAGCGCCGCCCGTCTGGCGTTGACCAGTACGGGAGCGTCCACTGGAAAGTGGAAGGACCATCAGGCAAAGGGTTCCCCTGCCGCACCATTTGGAGGGCGTACCGTGCACCGCCGGCACAACGGGTTGAGGACTGCCGTTCTTCTCGGAGGACTGTCCGCGCTCATCATCGTCATCGGCAGCTTCTTCGGGCGTACGGGGCTGATCGTCGCGCTGCTCGTGGCGCTCGGCACCAACGCGTACGCGTACTGGAACAGCGACAAACTGGCACTGCGGGCCATGCGCGCCCGGCCGGTCAGCGAATTCGAGGCCCCGGCGCTCTACCGGATGGTCCGCGAGCTCTCGACCGCCGCGCGCCAGCCCATGCCGCGCCTGTACATCTCGCCGACCCAGGCGCCGAACGCCTTCGCGACCGGCCGCAACCCGCGCAACGCGGCCGTGTGCTGCACCGAGGGGATCCTGCAGATCCTCGACGAGCGCGAGCTGCGCGGGGTGATCGGCCATGAGCTGAGCCATGTCTACAACCGCGACATCCTGATCTCGTCGGTCGCCGGAGCGCTCGCCTCCGTGATCATGTTCCTGGTGAACTTCGCCTGGCTGATCCCGGTGGGCCGCTCCAACGACGACGAGGGCCCGGGTATCGTCGGCATGCTCCTGATCATGATCCTGGGGCCGCTCGCGGCGTCCGTCATCCAGCTGGCGATCAGCCGTTCGCGCGAGTACGAGGCGGACGCGTCCGGCGCCCAGCTCACCGGCGACCCGCTGGCCCTGGCGAGCGCCCTGCGCAAGCTGGACGCGGGCACCAAGCAGCTCCCGCTGCCGCCCGAGCCCAGGATCGAGACCGCGAGCCACATGATGATCGCCAACCCCTTCCGTCCGGGCCAGGGTGTCTCCAAGATGTTCTCGACACACCCGCCGATGGCGGAGCGCATCGCCCGACTCGAACAGATGGCAGGCCGCCCGTGAAAACAATCCTGAACGTCATCTGGCTGGTGCTGTGCGGCTTCTGGATGTTCCTGGCCTATGTGCTCGCGGGCGTCCTGCTGTGCATCACCATCATCGGCATCCCCTTCGGGATAGTCCTTCTGGGTTCAGCATCGCGCTCGGGTCGAGGCGCCCTTCGATAGTCATCGAGGGCAGTAACTGAGGCTCAGGAAGGGCGGTCCGTTCCACGTCCGTCAGAGCTGCGTTCACGCGGCCCCAGGTGCCGTCAGACATCCAGGCGTTGAAGTGTTTCGAGGCTTGGATCGTGGCGCCGGTGTCCTTGATCGCATTGGGCCACGACTTACCAGTGCGAGCCTTGTAGAAGATGGCGTCCATGGACCGGCGGACAGTGCCCTTGCGCCCCTTGGGCAGCAGGGGAGCGATCTTGGCCCACTCATCATCGGAGAGTGCGGTGGCGGGGACGTCGAGGCCAGCAGCGGCGTACCAGGCCCGCACGGTGCACGGGACGCCGCCGCGCCGATCGTCGGGCACGGGCCCGGTGATTGTGACCTTCAGTTCCAGCATGGACAGGATGGCCGCTTGCTGCTCCGGCTCCATGTCCGGGAACGACTCGCTCGCCATGGCCGCCAGCGCGATGAGATCACGGGCACGCTGGTCCGACTCCTGCATCTCTGTCAGCCATTCGGCCGCCTCGCCGCGCAGGTTTTGAAGCTGTCGGAGCTCCTCGTTCAGGACGGCCGTAGCGGCCTCGATGGCGTCTGCCGACCTGGTCTGCTTGGCGGTGGCCACGATGACGGCGGCGATCGACGCGTTCATTCCCTCGATCTGCTGGTCAAGATCAGCGATCCGGTCGACGAGGGCAGCCGTGTCCCCGTCTGCCATGCCGACCCACTCAGCAGCCAGCTCTTGAAGCTTCTCGCTGTCGCTCGCAATAGCGGTAACGTGCTCCCAAACGTGCTTTTCCAGCGCGGCGGCGTCAATGCGAGAGCAGTCGCAAGACTTCTGGCCAGGGTCTTTGGGCGCATTACCGGAGCACCGGTAGAACCGTGCGCATTCCCGTTCCGATGCGAAGCTGATTCCGGAGTAGGTCTTCTTGCAGAGACTCACGACCCGGCCGCTCAGGGGATAGAAGGACCGTTTCCCACTGCTGTGTTTGGCCGTCTCGGCAACTTTGCTTTGCAACTCAGCGCTCTGCTCCGCAGTCAGGATCCGAGGCAGAACAATCCTGACGGAGTCGCCCCAGATGGGATGGCCGTTCTCATCGGTTTTCGCATGCTTCCCACGGAAGACCAGGACGCCTTCCAGTACGGGCGTCGACATGATTCGGTCCCGAAGGTTGTCACGCGTCCACGTCTTACCGGAGCGTGTCTTGATCCTCTCAGCGTTGAGACGGATGGTGGCCTGGCGGAGATTGAGCCCTTCGCCGACGGCGAGGCTGTATACGTACCTGATGATCTCCGCCTCGTTCTTGTCGATCACGAGGTACGAGCCAGGGGTTCCCTTGGCGGCGACGCGGTAGCCGTAGGGAGGGGGGCCGCCGATGTGCGCGGCTGGCGTCAGTTCTGCCTTCTCCTGTAACCCGCCCTGAGTGCGGTCACGAATCGTCTCCCACTCGGTCTCGGCGTAGTCCGCATCGCGGCGCATCTTCTTGCGCCCCTCAGTCGTGGTGTTGTCGTAGTCGTCGGCAACGACGGCGACGAAGACGCCGATGTCTTCGAGAGCCCAGACCCAGCGCCAGAAGGCGCGGCCCTTACGGCCGATCACGCGACCGTCCGGCACGACCACAATGTCGAAGGGGCGCGGAGTCTGCTGGACGTCTTCCATAAGACGCTTCAGGTCATCACGATCAGCAGCTTCTAAGGAGCCGGAAACTCCCTCGTCCTTGTAAGTCCCTACGTGGGACCACTCCTTGAGCGCGATGTGCCGAGTCGTCTTACGACGCTGCCTGGCTACGCCATAGCCCTTTTTCTGATCTTCCGTCGAGACACGTAGGTAGTCGACCGCACGAAGCGTACGTGTGCCGACCCCGCGCGCAGCGGTCTCGATGGCTGAGGGTAGGGCTGTGCTTAGATTGGACATGTCGACTCCCAATCAGTCGGCCAGCCCCGGGGCGGTGCCAGCCGCTGCCGGGGCGTTTGTCTGAACTCCCAGGGTACTCCCAGAATGTGACGATGCATTAGATCTCTTGGAAGTTCTGGAGTGGCGCCCCTGCGGCCCGAAGAGAATCCGCAAGAGTAGTGCTCGCTCGGCCGGAGACAGCTTCTTGTCCGGAGTCCAGATCACGATTGTCTCGGCCACTAGGTGCACCCCCGGTCAACCGCTACCTCCTGCCACACTGCACGGCTGGCGGCGAGGTCTTCTGCGATTCCGGCGGCGATGAGGGCTGCGCCGGGGGTGTGGCCGGAGCCGGTGTAGCGCCAGCGAGCCTCAGCGGCGGTGCCAGGCGAGTCGTCGTGGCCCTGGTGCGCTGTTCGGTCGGCGCGTAGGGCTGCGTAGGTGGTGGAGTAGGCCCGGGATTTGGTGAGGATATGGCCCCGGTAGCCGAGGGTGTGGGCCCAGGGGCGCAGGCGCAGGGGCGCGTACTCGGGGAGGCTGCCGAGGCGCCAGCAGGTCCGCATCAGGGTGCGGACGTGCGCGTTGGCGGGGGCCGTGTCGATGTCGGCGCAGGTCAGGAGCTTGTGGTCGACGCCGGCGCCGGTCTCGCCCGCTCCCTTGGTGACGTACTTCGCGACGTATGCGGCCACCGCGTCATCGTCCGGTCCGCCGCCGTCGGCGCGCAGTGGGCGGATGTCGACCTGGGCACCCCAGTGCAGGGCGAGTTCGCCGACGGCGGGACTGTACGCGGTGCGAGCCACGACCCGGTGGGCGGAAGCTCGTACGGCGTCGGCCAGGCGGTCGGCGGTGCCCCAGGGCGGGGGTTCGTCGCTCGGTCCGGCGGGGCCGTCGAGGCGGACGACAGCGTGGACGTGGACGGCGGCGCGCTTCTGGTACTCGGCGACGCGGGCGAAGGAGAGCCGAGCGTGGTCGGGGAAGCGGGACTGTGTGAGGCCGACTGAGGTGGCGAGGTGGCGGCGGACCCCTCGGGTGAAGCGGTCCCAGAGCTTGCCCGTGTGCGCGTGCCACAGCACGTGGGCGGGGTAGTCGTAGCAGCCGGGACAGAGCGGTTGGCCGACCTGGGGAGCGTCGAGGCTGTGGGCGGCGCCGCAGCTGAGGGGGCGCCCGTGTTCGCAGGTGCCGCCGTCGCGGCGGGGTCGGCACCGTTCCCCTGCACGGTGGACGGGGCCGAAGGACGGGGCGGTCAGCGTGACGAAGAGGCGCGGCCGGTCGCGGACCGCTGGGGGAATGTTCTTGCCGCCGATCAGGCCCGCGCGCACCAGGTGGAAGGTGTCTCCGGCGTGGAGGCGGGAGCACGGCAGGCAGACGCTCGCGCGGCGGTTGCGGCAGCGGATCAAGAGCCGTTCGCCGGGTTCGTTGCGGGTGTCGTAGTGATGCAGGACCTCGCCGGTGGTCGCGTCCCATGTAGTGGTGGAGCCGGTGAGGTGGATGGGGTGGGCGCAGCCGCCGGTGGCCCTGACTTGGTCGAGCCAGCGGGCGAACTGGGGGTCTTGGGCGAGGCGTATCGCGTCGCGGTCTGCTTCGGGGAGCTGACGCAGGCGCGCCGCACGGTCGAGGTGGGCGCGCCTGTCAGTGGGGGTCGTGGTGGGCTCGGGGGTGATGGCGGGGACCTTCCGTTGGGGGCCGCCACAGCGGCCGGGTGGGTGGTGGGCGGCGCGAAGTTGTCCATACAGCTCTCCTCTGAGTGATCAGGTGCGGTGGGTCAGCGAATGGTGCCGGTGCCCCGGCAGACGCGGCAGCGCCGACGTCGTCCGGTCCAAGTGGTGCGGGCCCCTTCGCCCTTGCAGGCCGGGCAGCGCACGCGGCTCATGGGCATGACGTCATCTGTCCTTTCTGCTCGGGTCAGTGGGAGGTGAAGCCGTGCAGGAACCAGGTCACGAGCCCGTCGATGGTGAACAGGACCGGGGTCTGACCGAGGTACATGCCGAACAGGCCGATGCAGACCGCTTCCCAGGGGCGCACGTCGCGGGAGCGCACCAGCAGAACGGAGATGATCCCGAAGACCACCACGAGCGGCAGCGCCGCCGATTCGCTGATCACATCGCACCCCCTGTCTGCGCCGCGAGAGCGCGGTGAAGGGCGGGCAGGTCCGGGGTCATGGCCGCGTACTTACGGGCCGTCGCCGTCGCTTCCTCGGTCGTCGTCATGTGGGAGCGCGCACGGGACCAACCGCCATCAGGACCCGTACAGACGGCGACGCCCTGTTCCTCGGCGGTGATCGACTGGGCGACCGCCACGGCGTCCTTGTTCAGGTCCCCGAGCGTCATCTCCGCCGTGCCGGGATCGTTGACCCGGTGGCAGACCCTGCCGCCGAGCTGCGCCCGCAGCGCGGTGACGCCCGGACCGAGGTCGGAGCCGACCCGCTGCCCGGCCACGACCAGGTGCATGCCGAGCGCGGCGCCGAGCTGCGCCAGCCGCAGCAGGAGAGTCGAGCACTGCTCCGCCTCGGACTTGCCCTCGCGGGTGCCGTCCGAGAGGTACAGCTCTGCCAGTTCGTCGACGATCACGACGACCGGTACCGGGCGGAGCTTGTCGGGCAGTTCCCAGATCGAGCGGACCCCGGCCGCCCGGCAGATGAGCATCCGTTGCTGCATGTCGGTCACGAGCGCGCCGAGCACGGCGACCGCCTCGCGTCGGCACGTGGTCAGGGCGCTCAACCGGGGTGAGAACAGGCCGAGTTCCATGCCGCCCTTGCAGTCGATGCCGACCAGAGCAACCGGCTGCTGTGCCAATTGGGTGATCAGCCGGGCCAGCAGCGTGGACTTGCCGGAGCGGGTGGCGCCGGTGATGAGCCAGTGGGGCACCAGGCGCAGGTCCATGACCCAGGCGCCGCCGCTCTCCAGCGCGCCGATCAGCGCGGACAGGAGTTGGGCGGGGGCGGTGGCCAGGCCGGGCCGCTCCAGCGGATCAACAGCCGTCGCGGTCAGCAGCACGCGGCCGCGTTCGGGCGAGGTGACCCGCACGGCGTGGACCTTCCACGCGTGCATGAGTGCGTCGGCCGCCTTCATGTAGGTGGCGGGGGTCTGGCCCGGGTGCAGGCGCACGAGCACCGACAGGCCCAGGCGGGTGGCGCGGGGGAACGAGAGGCGGGGTGCGATCGGCCGCAGCGGGTCACCCTTGACGATCACGTCCCCGATCAGCCCGCGCGGTGGACGCCGCGAGACCGACAGGTCGTTGAGCATCGCGACCTTGCGCCAGGTGAACATCACCCGGCAGGCGGTCACGGGGTAGCCGGTGACGTACCAGTGCCAGGCCGGACGGGTCCGCCGCAGCAGGTCACCCAGGACCAGGGCCCAGGCGAGTGCGGCGAGCGCCAGCGCGAGCAGGATCGCCCCCATCACGCCCCACCCGCCTTCGGTAACGCCGCCGGGACGGGTGTGATCGCGTCGGCGCGGAAGCTGATCCCGTGCCGCTCGCCCATCGCCCAGGCGAACGCGATCAGTCCGGTGACCTTGACGACCTGTCCTTCCTCGATGCCGCGCGGCTCGCCGCTGACCGCGATCTCGATCACCGAGATACGGCGGGCGTCCTGGCGGACCGTGACCGCCACCGTGTACATCGGGTTGCCGTCCCGGTCCCTCTTGACCTCCCCGGTCTCGGAGTTGGCGATCTTCTTCTCGGGTGCGATGGCGCACCGCAGTACACCCAGTCGTGTCGTGTCCACGGGAATGGACTGCATGTTCTTGGCCTCCTAGGCCGCTCACGACGCCCGACATATCCAGACGTCACTTGTCCTTACCAGTTGGAACTATGCGCCTCTGTACGGGAGTTGGGCAAGTACTTATGCTGACGAGTGATGTCGCGCGTGCGACGTGCCTACGTCCCCACCACACCCACGACAAAGGTGTCCAGATGAGCGAGATTCAGCGCCCCGGAGCCCTCTACCAGCAGGTCGCCGCCGCCATCCGCGAAGCGATCCTCTCCGGCGAGTTCGAACCCGACGCACCGCTCCCCTCCGAGGCCCAGCTCATCGAGCGATACAAGGTCTCCCGCCCCACCGTCCGCAACGCGATTGCCGCCCTGCGTGCGGAAGGCTTGATCGACGTCCGGCACGGCAAGGGCAGCTTCGTACGCTCCACAGGACGCCCCGCCCTCATGATTGAGCGCCGGATCAGCCGCACGACCGGCGGACGGTTCCTCACCCACGACGGCGTCGAATGGGAGACAGTCGACGAATCGGCCGTCTACCGCTCGCGCACCACCAAGACCACTGGTCCCCTGCTCGAGCTCGGGGAAGAAGAAGCCCTCTTCGGCTGCGACCGCCTGCTCGCCGACCCAGCCACCGGCACCCGCGCAATGCACCGCACCTTGATCCCCTTCACGACCGCCGAGGCAATCCCCGGCCTTGCCGACGCACCGGACACGCCCCCGGCCGCGATCTACGCCCTGCTGGCGAAGGCCGGGCACACGCTGTGGTGGTCCGAGACGGTACGCGCCAGCATGCCCCTGCCCGACGAGCGCACGGCACTCCGCCTGCCCGACGCGACACCGGTCCTGCACACCACCCGCGTCACCCACGGCACCAATGACCGGCCCCTGATCCTCGAAGAACTCCGCATCGGCGCCGACCGGGCCGAACTCGCCTACAAGATCACCGCCGACAAGCAGCCTGCACGGCGTCCCCGCGCCTGACCTCCGAGGCCGATCGGTCGAAACCTTCTCCACTTCCTCAAGGGCGCGCCTGCGGCGCGCCGGGCCGCCCGGCCGCCCCGGCCGGGCATGCGGCGTACCCGCCGGTCCCGGCCGGACGCCCGACGCCCCGCACCACGCACCCAAGGCCGTAGCGCGTCGACCGGCCGACGAGGGCCGGTGTCCACGGGGCTGGGGGTCGACGGCCTCCGAGACTTTAGGCAGCTCCCATGGGGCGAGCCTCCAAGAACAGGGGGCCCGTCGGGCGCAGACGCGGGCAGGGCAGGTGCCCGCCCGATTCGCCGGGCCAGCGTAGGGCCCCCTGTTCACTCGCCCCATGGCAGCTACCGCCCAAAGTCTCTCCACCCGCCGACGTGCCCACGCGCGCCGCTCACCAGGCACAACGGCCCTCATCACGCGTGGCCGTCGCCGTCCGCGACCGACTTCAGGAGCACGGCAAGCCGGTCCACCACCACCGGCCACCCCGCCAGCCGCACCACCCCACGCCCGTCACCGATCGTCGAAGCGGTCGCCCGCAGCTCCGACAGCCCGAACCCCGCCGCCAGCAGCACACGGTTCAACCGGTCCGCCGCCCCCCGGGCCTCACGCCAGCCCGCCAGGTAGTCCACCCCCGGCGACCACAGCCCGACGTCCACCTCGACCGCGTCCAGGCCGTCGTACAGACCCTCACCCTCAATGCCGCTCACGACAGTCCACCTCTGTCCGGAATCGGGTAACGCATCGTCAACTTGCTTGTGCCAAGCCGGAAGCGCAGCACAACGGCCCCGGATACCATCGGCACCGGGGACCGCCGTGTCCCCTGCCGGGCCACCCCTCGCTTTGGTAGGGCTGATGGGGTGGCCCGGTCTCGGTCTGAGGTTGTTGTGCAGGGTGCAGCCCACGCGTGGGAGGGGAGCCCAACCGTTCACGTGGGCCGCACCCTTCGGCCGGAGGGTCAAACCCGGCCGGTTACCGGACCGCCGCATCCTCCCGACCGCGCGTGGGGAGGTGCTAGGGAGCAGCGGCCGGAGCTCTCTATGGCGAGCTGTCGGCAGACGCACCGTCGAGGTCGAAGCGGGCCCAAACGGTCTTGCCGCCTGGTTCTCCACGCGTCCACCACACGGCATCCGCGAGACGCTGGACGATCAGGAGACCCCGCCCCGTATCGGGCAAGACAGCCTCGGAGAAGTCGGGGGCGAGCTCAGGACAGAGGAGCCCACCCACCGGCAGATCCGGGGGAGTCGAGTCTTCATCGACCACGCCGACGAAAAGCCACTTCGGCCACATCTTGTAGACCACATCGACTCTGCGGGCCCCGCCAGGCTGCGACAAGCAGTCGTCAGGTACCGCATGGGTGACCACGTTGCCGACGAGCTCCGAGACGACGAGCTGAACATCATCGACGAGACGGTCAAGCCGCCAGTCGTCAAGCGTGGCCCGCGTCATGTCGCGTGCGGCGCGGACCGTGTCCGGCGAGTCGATGTAGAGCGTCAACGCCCTGAAACGTCCCGTCGCCGCAGCCAGCGCCGCCATGTCCACGACGGATACCTCTGGAGCGGCCACTTTGCGTTTGCTCTGGTGAGCAGTCACGGTGTTCCCTCCCGAGGTCCGACGGGCCCGGTACTGCGCCGTCCCGTGCCCACGAGTGAAGGGCACCGGCAAGCCGATCGGGAGTGTTCATGAGGGGGTTCACGTGAACACAGGCAAATACAGAGGGGGTTCACCGATGAACCCCCCGGTGCCAAAGTGCTGTGCCACGATGAAACCCAAGCCGTCATTCTCGGGTTGGCAGGGGAGCATGAGCCGAGAGCCGAACGCGCAATTGATCTCTCTTATGGCCGAGGCCGGAGTCTCGAACAAGGGACTCGCGAAACGTATGCGTGATCGTGCGCAGCAGCGCGGGATGAGTCTCGGAACGACCCATGTCGCCGTTCAGCGATGGCGAGACGGCGTCGGTGCACAGCCGCAGACCGCCGCGATCATGGCAGAGGTCATCGGAGCGAAGCTCAGCAGGCGCATTACGCCGACTGATCTCGGATTCGTCGGACCACTCGAACAGGCTGCACCCCAGCCGGTTGCCTACCCCAGCACCGTCCCCGACGTCTTGACCACGCTTGACGGGCTCGCCGAGGAACGAGCCGAGGCACCGGCGGATGGAGGGCTCATCATCGCGGATGCTGACCTCAGTTCCGCCGTCCTGTCGTGGATGGTGGCGCGCCCCGACGGAGTGAGCGTTGATAGACCCGCTTCCCAACGCGTCGGAATGCGCGACGTGTTGGCGATCAGAACGGCCGCAGACATGTTCATGCAGCTCGATTTCAAGTTCGGCGGAGGACACGGGCACAAGGCGCTGCGCCACTACTTCCGCCATGAGGTGCTTCCTCTGCTCAGCGCCAGCTATAGCGAGCGCGTGGGCACCTCGTTATTCGGCGCCGCCGCCGAGATCTCTCAGCTTCTCGCGTGGACGGCGTACGACTCGGGGAACCACCGTCTCGCACACCGCTACCTGACTTCGACACTCCGGCTATCCCAGGTCATCGACGACCGAATGTTCGGCGCCCGCATCCTGTCGAACCTCAGCCACCAGGCCAACTACCTGGGCAACCACGCCCAGGCCATCCAAATGGCCCGAGCTGCCATCGAGGGAGCCAAGGGCAAGGCCACCCCGCGCGCCATGTCGCTCTTCTCAGCGATGGAGGCCCGTGCCTGCTCCAACGCCAACGACCCGATCGGCGCAGGCCGGGCAATGAACGAAGCGGAGCGCTACTTCGAGCGAGTCGACTCGGCGGTTGATCCCGAATGGCTCGGGTACTTCGATTCCGCAGAACTCATGGGCGAGTTCTGTCACTGCTTCCGTGACCTCAAGATGCGCCGTGAATCAGTCGTGCATGCGCAACGAGCCGTGGACGACACCGACCCGAAGTACGCACGCACGCTCGGCTTCTGCCGCATGGTGCTTGCCCAGAGCCAACTACTGAACGGCGAACTTGAAGCCGCCGTCACCACAGCCAGCCTCGCCGTGGACGCTGGAGACTCCCTCCAGTCCGCTCGCTTCCAGCGCTACGTCACCGATTTCCAGGCTGAGGTCAGCACCCATGCAACGAACCCAGTGGTGGCCGCGTTCGACGAGAAGGTGCGTGAAGCGCTCGCCCGGCTGGACGACGAGTAGCGGCTAGACCGGATGCCAGTCGCGCGGCGCGCCGTCGTTCCGCAACCCGGTGATCCGGCGCTGGTACTCGGCCGCCACGCTCTCGCTCTCCTGGACGTTCTGCATGAGCCAGGTCGTCATGCCGAACTCTTGCAGGCCGCGCAGCGTCTCGTAGCCGTGCCAGTCGTACAGGTCCCGACCGTACGCAGCGACGAAGTCGGCGTACTGCTCATCGGTCTGCCACCGAAGGCTGTGATGCTCAACCGACGTGACCATCAGGTCCCACTCGGGGTGATCGAAGCAGAAGAACTCGAAGTCGATCAGGATTACTTGTCCTCGATCGTTCACCATGAGGTTCTGTACGTGGGCATCACCGTGGACAGGCCCCTTCGGCGACTCGAAGCGCAGTTCCGCGAACTTGTCCCGAAGCTCCCGTTCCCGCTTCCGCAAGAACGTCTTGTCGTCAGCTGGTATCACGGCCCGTTGAAGTCGTAGCTCCGCCTTGTCGAACGGTTCGTACGGCGGCAGCTCCAGGCGCTCCGGCACCGTCAGCGAGTGCAGATCACGCAGGACCGCCCCCAGCTCCCCGTACGTAGCCTGCCTGTCTCCCTCGACGATCAGATGCCAGAACGTCACAGGATGCCCGCCGATCAGTAGCGGTTGCTCCAGGTCCTCGATGGCCCGAGTCGCGGGGAACCCCTCCTCGGTCAGCCAGCGCGAGACGGCTACCTCTCGCCGTGCCTTCGGCAACCACTCCACGCCGCGAGCCACGCGGACGATCACCGGGGCCGAAGCTAGCCGGAACAGCGCATTCTCGCCAAGGCGGATCAGCTCCGCACCTCTGTGGTCGAGCCCAGCGGCATGGCACGCGGCAGCCATCACCTGTGCCGCCCCCGCCGAAGTGAACCCCTTGTCCGCCCCCCGAGCAGCGTTCAGCGCCATGCCCGAACCAGCTCCCCTAGTCGCACGCGATCAACCAGCGCACGCCGATGGGTGACCAACCCACGTACGCCGGACACGCCCTCGACCGTATCTGGGAGTAGAGGGTGAATACGAGAGCAGACCAGGACGGGATCACGGTCAGCCGTCGTTGGCCAGCGCCGCCAAGGACAAGGCGGGATCAACGCCCGGCGAATCCCTGGTCCGACCGCACTACCTCTCGTCCAAGAGGCATGAGCGAGATCGGGATGAGCTTGAGATTTGCCCAGCCGAAGGGGATGCCGATGATCGACAAGAAGAGCGGGATGCTCGTGATCAGATGCGCCAGTGCCAGCCACCAACCCGCGAAGATCACCCAGATTACGTTGCCGATGAACGATGGCGCCCCAGCGTTCGGCCGCTCCACTGTGGTCCGGCCGAAAGGCCACAGGACGAAGCCCGCGATACGCAGCGAGGCAATGCCAAACGGAATGGTGACGATGAGGACGAAGCAGATCAGCGCGGCGATCAGGTAGGCGATCGCCATCCAGATGCCGCAGAAGACCAGCCACACGAGGTTCAGCAGCAGGTTGATTAGCTTCATGATCGATACCTCTCCAGGGCGCTCCGCAGACACAGCGTGCCAACACAAGTATCGGCTGGTTACGCGTTCAGGCGGAACCGCAGCGCCCTTGTAGCGTGATCGGAAACGTTCCGAGACGATCCCGTTCGGCCTGGCCGCCTTCCGCATCGGTCTTTACGCGCTCTGGCCGTTCGGCTACACGGTCGTGGAGCGGCCCGACGCGGGCGCCGCGTCCTGCATCGGCAATGTGCTCTGGCTGATCCTGGCGGGCTGGTGGCTCGCCCTCGGCCACATCGTCACGGGCTTCATGCTGTGCCTCACGATCATCGGCATCCCGCTGGGCATCGCGAACTTCAAGCTGATCCCGGTCTCGCTGCTCCCGCTGGGCAAGCAGATCGTGCCGACCGACCAGCCGTTCTACGGTTAGCCGAACCGGTAGCAGAGAGGTCGCGGCCCGGTCGGCGCCCGGTCACCAACCGGTCGGCGGGCGGGAGTTATCCACAGGCTGGGGCGGCTCCGGACCGGATGTCGGTGACGTGGTCCACCATGGAGCCATGACCGAGAACGAGAAGATGTCCCGGCCGTTCCCTGCGGGATGCCACGGCCGGATACGCCGAGCGCGCCGAATATGAGGCCGCGGCCCGCCGGGTGACGGATGGTTCGCGGGCAACCGGCCCGACCGCCCGACCGGTGGGCCCGCCTCGACCGCCCCGACCGGGGCCCGCGTCGCCTCAGCGCCGTCGCACGGCGTACGCGAGCGCCCCCACGGCCAGCACCGCGCTGCCCGCCAGCACCGAGGACGGCGGCAGCGCGAAGGCCAGGAGCAGGCATCCGGCCAGCCCGCAGGCCGGCAGCAGGCGCCCGGTGCGGCCCGAACCGAGCGTCCAGGCCGACGCGTTGGCGATCGCGTAATAGACCAGCACGCCGAACGACGAGAAGCCGATCGCCCCGCGCAGATCGGCCGTCGCCGCCAGCACCGCCACGACCGCGCCCACCGCGACCTCCGCCCGGTGCGGCACCCGGAACCGGGGGTGCACGGCGGCCAGCACGCCCGGCAGATGGCCGTCCCTGGCCATCGCGAGCACCGTGCGCGAGACACCCAGAACGAGCGCGAGCAGGGACCCGAGCGCCGCAACCGCGGCCCCCGCCCGCACCACCGGCACCAGCGCCGGCACGCCCGCCGCCCGTACCGCGTCGGCGAGCGGCGCCGTCGCCCGGCCCAGCCCATCCGCGCCCAGAACGGAAAGGACAGCCACCGCGACACCGACATAGACGGCCAGCGCGATGCCCAGCGCCAGGGGAACGGCGCGCGGGATCGTCCGGGCCGGATCGCGCACCTCCTCACCGAGCGTCGCGATCCGGGCGTACCCGGCGAACGCGAAGAACAGCAGCCCCGCCGCCTGCAGCAGCCCCGCGCCGCCCCCGGACAGCCCCACGTCCAGGTGCCCGGTGCCGGACGAGCCCAGACAGACCGCGACCACCACGGCGAGGACCGCGAGCACCACCGCCACGATCGCCCGCGTCAGCCACGCCGACTTCTGAACACCCCCGTAATTCACGGCGGTCAGCACCACGACGGCCGCCACCGCCACCAGCCGCGCCTGCCCCGGCCAGACGTAGGCGCCCACGGTCAGAGCCATCGCCGCACACGAGGAGGTCTTGCCGACGACGAAGCCCCAGCCCGCCAGATAGCCCCAGAACGGCCCCAGCCGCTCCCGCCCGTACACATAGGTGCCACCGGACGCGGGATAGCGGGCGGCGAGCCGCGCCGAGGACATGGCGTTGCAGTACGCCACGGCCGCGGCCAGCGCCAGGGCGGCCAGCAGCCCGGTCCCGGCCGCGCCGGCCGCCGGGGCGAGCGCGGCGAAAATACCCGCCCCGACCATCGACCCGAGGCCGATGACCACGGCGTCGAACACGCCGAGCGTGCGGCGCAGCTCCTGTGTCATGGGCCGCACCTTAATCATCTGCGCAACCGGGCAAGGGACGCGGAACGTCTTCCGGAACGACACCACATGAAAGGCAGGTTCAGGACATGGGCATCGTGAGCTGGATCATCCTCGGCCTGCTCGCCGGAGCGATCGCCAAGATTCTGCTCCCCGGGCGCGATCCGGGCGGCCTGATCGGTACGACCGTCATAGGCATAGCGGGCGCGTTCGTCGGCGGCTGGATCTCGGCGCGCTGGCTGGACCGACCCATTGCCAACCACTTCTACGACGGCGCCACTTGGGCGTCGGCCATCGGCGGCTCGCTCGTGCTGCTGATCGTCTACCGAATACTCTTCGGCAACTCGCGAGAGCGCCGCTGAGGCTGCTGACTCGCTCCACTCGCTCGTCAGCTCAGGCCGGTCTCGCGGATGGTCAGGTTGAGGCGGCCGGTGGGCAGGCCGGTGGCCGGACCGCCCGTGCCCGGCAGGACCTTCGGTACGCCGTGGAAGGCGAAGCGCGAGGGGCCGCCGAAGACGAAGAGGTCGCCCGACGCCAGCTCCACGTCGGTGTAGGGGCGGCCCCGGTCCTCGGTGTTGCCGAACCGGAAGACGCAGCTGTCGCCGATGCTGAGGGAGACCACGGGTGCGCCGGACCGCTCGTCCTTGTCCTGGTGCATGCCCATCCGCGCGTCGCCGTCGTAGAAGTTGATCAGCGCGGTGTCGGGGGAGTATCCGTCCCCGGCGGCGGGGTCGTCGTACGCGTCGGCCAGCGCGGCGCGTCCCAGCGCGGCGAGCCAGTCGGGGAACCCGGCGACGGGCAGGCCGTTCACGTCGTCGGCGGTGCGGGTGTACCGGTAGGGCTGCCAGTGCCAGCCGACGCACACCGTCTGCACGGACATGACACCGCCGCCCGGCAGCCGGGTGTGCCGAATGGGTACGGGCCCGCGCGCCCACTCCCGGCAGGCCGCCACCAACTCGCGCTGGCGGTCCGGCGGGAGCCACCCCGGTACGTGCACGGCGCCGGGTGCGACGACGGCGCGCGGCCGGGGAAACAGCGTGTCGCTCACCCGACGGGGCGCCCGACGCCGCCGGTAACCGCGCCTTCGGCGGTCAGCGCGCCTTCGAGCCGCAGCAGCTGCTCCTTGCGCTCCAGCCCGCCCGCGTAGCCCTTGAGGGTGCCGTCGGAGCCGATGACGCGGTGGCAGGGGCGTACGACCAGCAGGGGGTTGCGCCCGATGGCCGTGCCGATCGCGCGCACCTTCACCGAGGAGGCACCGAGGCGCCGGGCGATCTCCCCGTACGAGGTGGTGGTCCCGTACGGGATCGCGTCGAGCTCCGCCCAGACCTGCCGCTGGAAGTCGGTGCCCGCGCCGGGCGCGTACGGGATGTCGAAGCGGGTCAGCTCGCCGGAGAAGTACGCTCGCAGCTGGCGGACGATCTCCTCGAAGGCCTCCGGCGCCCGCCGCCAGCCGTCCCGGACGGCGGCGCCGCCCTTCTGGCCGGGCATGGACAGCGAGACCAGCGCGGTCCCGCCCCTGACGGCGGGGGCTTCCTCACCGACGAGAAGCAGTTCGCCCAGGGGGCTGTCGAGGGTCGCGTAGACGGTCATCGCACGTTCCTTTCCTCGCGTACGAGATCGAGTCTGCGACCCCCGCCCGTGCCGTGCTGGCGGAAATCGGACAGCGCGTCCGTGGGGTCAGCGGTAGTTCACGAACTGCAGCGCGAAGTCGAAGTCCTGGCCCTTGAGCAGTGCCTGGACGGCCTGGAGGTCGTCGCGGCTCTTGGAGGTGACACGCAGCTCCTCGCCCTGGACCTGGGCCTTGACGCCCTTGGGGCCCTCGTCGCGGATGACCTTGGCGACCTTCTTGGCGTTCTCCTGGGAGATGCCCTCCTGGATGGTCGCGAAGATCTTGTACTCCTTGCCGGACAGCTGCGGCTCGCCGGCGTCCAGCGCCTTGAGCGAGATCCCGCGCTTGATCAGCTTGGACTGGAAGACGTCGAGGATCGCGGTGACGCGGTCCTCGGAGTTGGCCTCCATCAGGATCTTCTCGCCGGACCAGGCGATCGACGCGCCGACGTTCTTGAAGTCGTAGCGCTGCGAGATCTCCTTCGCGGCCTGGTTGAGGGCGTTGTCGACCTCCTGCCGCTCGACCTTCGAGACGATGTCGAAACTGGAGTCGGCCATGTCCTGTGGCTCCTTGTATCGGGTGCGTGGGGGTACGGCCTCGCTGCCGGACCTACTGCCCCAAAGCCTAGCCACCCGTGCCCGCGCGAAGCGCTGATCAATCGGGTGGCGAAGCACCCCTGGGCATCAGGTATCGTTTACGTCGTTGCCAGGGAGCACCGCGAAAACGGTGAGCCGCACGGCGACATCCCATGGCGGTGTGCCCGAGTGGCCAATGGGAGCGGACTGTAAATCCGTCGGCTTAGCCTACCCAGGTTCGAATCCTGGCGCCGCCACGCGATGCAAGACCCCCGTTGAACTGCGGAAACGCAGCTCGACGGGGGTCTTCTCGTTGTCTGAGTGCGATCTTCGACCGGAGTCGAAGGTGAGTGGGCTGTCTCACTCTCGTTCGGTCAGATCCGGGGGCTGGCCAGGGCGTGTGGGCCATACGCGGGCCGAGTTGCCAGCTGCCGCCCCGCGCGGCGGCAGGCGTGTGCTCGTCGACCACGGCGGACGAGGGGGGCGTCGGACACGTACAGCTGCTGTCCGCCGGATTCGGCCCGCCGAACTGAAGCCGATGGGTGCGGTCGCCCCGGGCAACCTCGACGGGGTCGGGGTGATCGGCGCCGAGGTCCGGCTCGACGGCCACGGGGTCGTGCGCGTTGAGCAGAAGTTCGGCGGCCCTCATAGTGACGCGGCCATTCAAAGCGCCGCCACGCGGCGGGACTTCGGGCCGCCGGTGAAGGTCTCGGCTCCGGAGGTGAGTTGAACGATCCCCGGCGGGGTCGGATTCCGGGAATCCAGGCCGCGTGGGTGCGTGGAGCGCCAAGTGCGAGCCTTTTCGGGGCGAAGGTGATGTCGAGTCCATCAACTTCGCTGTAGACGGGGCTCGTTAAAGGGGAGAGGGCGGGCGACAGTCGCGCCCCGCCTCCGCCGGACGACATTTCCATGGGGCGTCTCCCGTCTCGTATCGGTGAAATGCGCATTATGTGGCCATGGCGAAGGGTGGCGATTGAAGAGGCGAGTCCTGTGGCGGCGGTCCGCGTCTTTCAGGAGCGGCAGACTTTCTCCCGACGTCGGGCTGTAACGGCAATCTGACGTTCCGTGCCGCGAGCGGTGAGTATGGAATTGGCATATGCCATCCATACGGCGACCCGGCGCGGCGTATTACGGCACCGCCGACACCGTGAGGAGGCATGTGCACGTCTGTGACGTGCACAGATTCGGTCATGTTGAGTTCTGTCATCAAGGACGCCGGCGCCCACTACATAGCTGAGGTGATGTTTGCGATCACCGCAGTGGTTGTCGGGGTGCTGCGGTCCATGTGGCGTCGAAGGCCGCGAATGGTCCGCCATGCGGGAGGCTCGGCATCCGAAGGCCCCCTCGAAGGGCCATCGGGTACCTCGCGACTGCGCGCGACCGAACGCGACTCTTCGCCGAATATGTCGTCCAAAGGACGACGAGGGGAGTCGTCATGAAGACGACGCGTGTCGCACGTCGTGCGCAGTATCCCGAAGCGGAGTACAACCGGGACCGCGCATGGGGGCGGTTGCTGGAGTCTCCGGGCGGGGTTCGGCGGCATTCCCGGCCCGGGAGTTCGGGATCCGAACCAACGCTGTTGGAAGTCGCCCGCGCTTACGACCGGATCTGCCAGCGGGCTCGCGGGATCATCCAACCCGACGTCGAGGAAACGGATATCCTCGCGACGCTCATGGTCATCCGTATGCTCCGGGACAAACTGGAAAGTGATGAGCTCCAGTTGATCTCCTTGGCGCGGACCAAACGGATCACCTGGGAGCGCATCGCCGACGCCCTGGAACTGAGCGGACGTCAGTCGGCGGAGCGCCGGCATCTCCAATTGACGCGGGCACAGCGTGCCGACGGCACCCTGCCTCGTACGCAGAGCGAACGGGTGGAGTCCGTACGCGAACATCGCAGCCGACGTGCCGAGAGGGATTGGGCACTGCGTCACGGGGAGTTGATCCGGGATCTGGCCGTCCGGCTCGCTTCCGTCGAAGGGCTTCAGGCGCGCGTCGACCGATCGCACGAGGCTCGGATACTCAACGCTCTGGAGGACTCACGGGAGCGAGGCCCGCAGGAAGACGTAAAGGCCATGCGGCTCGTGTGGCCGCAGGCGCTGCGGGACTGCCTCGCCAGGGACGAACGCTTTCGCACCACTCCACAAAACCGCGGGGAGTTGGCTGCCGACCCTGCCTGGGAGCGCCAGCAGCAGGAGGCCGACAACCTGCACCGACTGCTTGGCTTGATCAGCTATGCCACCAACCCCAGGAATATCGATCTTTCCGACCTGCCGGACCTGTTCCGGGAAATCGTCGACGTCCACGGTGAGTATCAGCAGCAGGCCAGGCTTCGTCGCTGACGGACGAACGAATCCTGGCGCGGCCAGCGGCCAGCGGCCAGCGGCCAGCGGCCATTCGGGTGTTCGAGGACCGTGGCGGCTCCCTCAGTTGCCCGCCACGTCCTTGACCGCCACCGTCACCGGGACCGAGCCGCTGATCAGTTCCAGGGTCAGGCCCGCTGTGGCGGGGGTGTCGAGGAGTTCGGCCAGGGTCGCGGCCACGTCGTCGCGGGGGATCGGGCCCCGGCCTGTCGCGGCGGCGAGGGTGACCAGGCCCTTGCCGGCGTCGTTGGTGAGCATTCCGGGGCGCAGGATCGTCCAGTCGAGGCCGGGGCGGGACCGTACCGCCTCGTCGGCCGAGCCCTTGGCGCGCAGATACGCGTCGAAGACCTCGTCGCCCTCGTGGCGCGGGTCGGCACCCATCGAGGAGACGACGATGTAGCGGCGTACGCCCGCGCGTTCCGCCGCGTCGGCGAACAGGACCGCCGCCGCGCGGTCCACGGTCTCCTTGCGGGCCGCGTCGCTGCCCGGGCCCGCGCCCGCCGCGAACACCGCCGCGTCCGCGCCGTCCAGAGCCGCCGCGACCTCGTCGACGGACGCCGACTCCAGGTCGAGTACGACCGGCTCGGCGCCCGCTTTCCGGAGGGCGTCGGCCTGCTCGGGCTTGCGGATAATGCCCGCGACCTCGTCCCCGCGAGCCGACAGCAGCCGTTCCAGGCGCAGCGCGATCTGACCGTGGCCTCCTGCGATGACAATGCGCATGCTCACGACCGTACGCCGGTGCGCCGCCTCGCGCGCCCCCGCGAGCGGCCACGCGGGTGCGCCACCCGGAGCCCGGCCCGCGCCCCTCACCGATGCCCGCGCCCGGCCCCGCGCCCCCTCACCGGTCCCCGCACCCGGCGCCACGCGCAACGATCACCCCCGTACGCCCCCCTCACGGCCCCCCGTCCGCCCGCCCCTGCCGAGGCAGGTCAAGAGCCACCGCCGCCGCCGAGTCGCAGTACTCCCGTACCGCGCTCGTGCGGGCCACCACGCGGCCGCGGTGGATGACGATGCGGCTGTACGCGAGGGACAGGACGCCCGCGATGCGTTCGCCGCGTACGGCCAGGAGTTCGGCCGGGAAGCCCGCCTCCACGCGGACCTCCGGCAGGCCCATCGCGTCCCGGGCCGCCGTGCTCACCGCGCCGTACGCGTCCTCGGGGCGCAGGCCCGCCTGGGACGCGAGCAGATACGCGGCCTCCAGCGGATCGCCCCGGCCCACCGGGTTGGAGATGTCGCGCAGCGCGCCGCTGCCCGCCGCGACCCGTACGCCCGCCGCCCGCAACATCCGTACGGGAGGTGTTCCCTGACGGTCCGTCATGCCGCAGACGCCCTGCGGCAGGCACACCACCGTGACGCCCGCCGCCGCGAGTTGGTCCGCCGCGCGCGCAACCGCCTCGCGGGGCAGGCGGGACAGGCCCGCGCACGGGCCGATCACCACGCCGGGGCGCAGCCCGCCGCTCATCGCGGCCAGCCGGGCCAGGCGCGCCGGGTCGTCCCCGTCGGTGTGCAGGTCGACCGCGCAGCCGTGCTCGGCGGCGATCTCCAGGACCGCCTCGGTGTACCCGGCGGGGTCGGGGTCGAGATCCGGACACCCGCCGACCACCGACGCGCCCATCTTCACCGCGTCCCGCAGCATCGCGAGCCCGTCCGCGCCCGCCACACCCGTCAGCAGCCGGGGCACCGCCACCACGCTGAGCTCGGCGAGCCCCCGCAGCGACCTGCGGGTCTGCAGCGCGGCCTCCAGCGGCTCCAGACCCCGTACGTCGTCGATGCGCACGTGTGAGCGCAGCGCGGTCGCGCCGTGGCCCAACTGGAGCAGCGCGGCCTCGGTCGCACGCCGCTGGACGTCCTCCGCCGCGTACGAGACCGGCCCCTCGGGGCCGAACGCGGTCAGCGCCGTGTCGCTGTGCGCGTGCGGCTCGGCGGGGGCCGGGAGCAGCAGGAAGCCGTTCAGGTCGACCCGGGAGAAGTGGGCGGCGAGGCTGCCCGCCGTGCCGACGGCCTCGATCCGGCCGCCGCCGAGCCGGACGTCCACGGTCCGGCCGTCGGCGAGCCGGGCGCCGGAGAGCAGGAGCGTGGCGGCGGCCTCGGCGGGGCCGTCCCCGGTGCCGGGTGAGTGCGCCGGCTGCGACTGGCTGTCGGACATCGCGCTCCAGGTGGTCCTCGGGCCCCGCGGGGCTTCAGGGCAAGATCACGCAGCGTGATCCGAGCCTAGGGGCGCGCCCCTCGCGCAACGAGGAGGAGCGAAATAGTCGTACCGGTGTGGGCACGAGTGGCCTACGGGACGGGTGGGGCGAAGCGGGGCCAAGGGGGTGGCCGGGAGGTGGCCCGGGGGTCGCGCCCGGGGTTACGTCCGGGGTCCGCCCGGGGGTCGTGCCCAGGGTGACGTCCGGGGTTCGCCCGGAGAGCCTCCGTGCGCCGCGTCCGGAGATCGCCTCCAGGTGCGCCCGTACGCAGGATTCCGTTGGCCGTCCCCTCGCGAAGGGCGCTCGCCCGCCCGCCGCCCCAGCCGCCCCACCTGCCTCTGGAGCCGCCTCATCCGCCCCGCGCGCCGCACCCGCCCCCTACGGGGGCCACCCCGGCGGCGGGCCTCTCCAGCCCCTCCCGGCGGCCCCGCGAAACGGATTTGGGCGATCGGCGACCGACCGTGTAATGTCTTCATCGCTCGCCCCAATAGCTCAGTCGGTAGAGCGTCTCCATGGTAAGGAGAAGGTCTACGGTTCGATTCCGTATTGGGGCTCTGGTGAGAGGGTCCCCGCCCACAAGCGGGGACTTGATCATCAAAGCGGTGTAGCTCAGTCGGTAGAGCAAGCGGCTCATAATCGCTGTGTCACCGGTTCAAGTCCGGTCACCGCTACTCCAAGTAGCACCAGTAGCCGATTGTGGGGTCGGTCTCCCGATCGGCTACTCTTTTATGCGTTCATCCGTCTATCCGTCCGTCAAGGAGCACTCACGTGGCTGCCACCGACGTCCGCCCGAAGATCACGCTGGCCTGCGTGGAGTGCAAGGAGCGGAACTACATCACCAAGAAGAACCGGCGTAACAACCCGGACCGCCTTGAGATGAAGAAGCACTGCCCGCGCTGCAACTCGCACACCGCGCACCGCGAGACCCGCTAATCACGGGTTTAGCATTCAGGCTCGTACGAGAGGCCGTTCCCTGTACCGGGGAGCGGCCTCTCGTCGTTCCTGCGCAGCCGCCCAGTAGCCTCGCTGCTCAGCGGTGACGTTCCACACACCCTGAGCAGATGTCCCCAGCCGACACCCCTACCCCCGGGGTCCCGACAGCAGGAGGTTGTGAGCCCATGGCGCTCGACCAGTCCTTCGTGGGGCGGACCTATCCGCCCACCGCGCCGTACGAGGTCGGCCGGGAGAAGATCCGCGAATTCGCCGAGGCCGTGGGGGACGCCAACCCCGCGTACACCGACCCGGAGGCCGCCAAGGCGCTCGGGCACCCGGACGTGATCGCGCCGCCGACCTTTGTGTTCGCCATCACCTTCCAGGCGGCGGGCGTCGTCGTCCAGGACCCGCAGCTGGGCCTGGACTACAGCCGGGTCGTGCACGGCGACCAGAAGTTCGCGTACCGGCGCCCGGTGCGGGCGGGGGACCGGCTCACCGTGAGCCAGACCATCGAGGCCGTGAAGTCGCTCGCGGGCAACGACATCGTGGACATCCGCGGCGAGGTCCACGACGAGGCGGGCGAGCACGTCGTGACCGCCTGGATCAAGCTCGTGTCCCGCGCGGCCGAGGGGGAGTGACGATGACCGCCAAGATCCGTTACGAGGACGTCGAGGCCGGCACCGAGCTGCCCGCGCAGTCCTTCCCCGTGACTCGCGACACACTCGTCCGGTACGCCGGTGCCTCGGGTGACTTCAATCCGATCCACTGGAACGAGAAGTTCGCCAAGGAGGTCGGGCTGCCGGACGTCATCGCGCACGGCATGTTCACCATGGCCTCGGCGATCCGCGTCGTGACCGACTGGGCCGGTGACCCGGCGGCGGTCGTCGAGTACGGGGTGCGCTTCACCAAGCCGGTCGTCGTGCCGAACGACGGCACGGGCGCGCTCATCGAGGTCAGCGCCAAGGTCGCGGCCAAGCTGGACGACGAGGCGCGTACGGTCCGGGTCGACCTGACCGCGATGTGCGCCGGCCAGAAGGTCCTGGGCATGTCGCGCGCGGTGGTCGCGCTCGCCTGACCCGCATACGAGCGGTACGGGAGCGGCCGTCGGGGAAGACCCCGGCGGCCGCTTTCGTCGTCCCGTACGAGCCGCCCCGCACGCGTCCCGACGTACCGCTTGACAAAGTTAGTTATTGGCCACTAACTTCAGCTGCATGGTCAGGATGAGCGCGGAAGAGAGGCGCGAGAGCGTCATTCGGGCGGCGATGAGCGAGTTCGCTCACCGCGGCTACTACGGAACGTCCACCGAGGCGATCGCCAAACGCGTGGGTGTCTCGCAGCCGTACCTGTTCCGGCTCTTCCCGAACAAGCCCGCGATCTTCCTCGCCGCGACGCACCGCTGCATGGAGGACACGGTCAAGATGTTCGCCGAGGCGGCCGAGGGGTTGCACGGCGAGGAGGCGGTGCACGCGATGGCGAGCGCGTACACGCAGGTCATCGCCGACGAGCCCGAGCGGCTGCTCATGCAGATGCAGGTCTACGTGGCGGTCGCCGCGGCCGAGGCGGCGGGGGACCACACCTTCGGCGAGGCCGTCCGGCGCGACTGGATGGACCTGTGGGACACGGTCAGCGTCCCGCTGGAGGGCTACGAGGACACGACCACGTTTCTGGCCTACGGCATGCTCATCAACAACCTGGTGGCGATGGGGTTCCCGCCCGAGCACCGGGTCTGGGCGGACGTCTATCCGTCCGCGCAGGTCAAGAGCCCGCAGGAGAAGTAGTTCCGGGGGTGGCCGCACACAGGGGGCTCGCGGTGGCGATGTTCCGGCGCATACCTGTGGCCACGAAAGTTAGTAATGCATAACTAACCAACCGTCCAACAGGGGAAGCGATGTCCGAGCAAGGAACGTCCGAGCAGGGAACGGGAACGGCCCGTCGCGGGAGTGCGGCATGGGCCCTGGTCATCACCAGCGTCGCCGGGTTCATGGCGGCGCTCGACAACCTCGTCGTCACCACGGCCCTGCCGTCCATCCGCGAGGACCTCGGCGGAGCGCTCGACGACCTGGAGTGGACGGTCAGCGCGTACACCCTCACCTTCGCCGTCCTGCTGATGTTCGGCGCGGCGCTGGGTGACCGGTTCGGCCGCCGGAAGCTGTTCATCACCGGCCTGACGGTCTTCACCGGGGCGTCCGCCGCCGCGGCGCTCGCGCCCGGCATCGACGGTCTGGTCGCCGCGCGTGCGGTCCAGGGCGTCGGCGCGGCGATCATGATGCCGCTCACCCTGACGCTGCTCACGGCGGCGGTCCCGGCCGCCAAGCGCGGGATGGCGTTCGGGATATGGGGCGCCGTCAACGGCCTCGCCGTCGCGAGCGGCCCGCTCATCGGCGGCGCGCTGACCGAGCACTTCTCCTGGCAGTGGATCTTCTGGCTGAACGTTCCGCTCGGGCTGATCGCGCTCCCGCTGGCGCGGCTGCGGCTGTCGGAGTCGTACGGGTCCGGGGCGCGGCTCGACGCCCTCGGCACGGTGCTCGCGAGCGGTGGGCTCTTCGGGATCGTCTACAGCCTGATCCGGGGCAACATCGACGGCTGGACCAGCGCGACCGTGCTCACCGGGCTCATCGTCGGCACGCTGCTGCTCGGCGCCTTCGTCCGCCACGGGATGCGCGCCGAGGCGCCGCTGCTGCCGATGCGGCTCTTCCGCAGCCGCGCGTTCTCGGCGATCAACCTGTCCAGCCTGCTGATGTACGTCGGGATGTTCGGCTCGATCTTCCTGCTCAGCCAGTTCCTCCAGGGCGTGCTCGGCTACTCGCCGACCGAGGCCGGGCTGCGGATGCTGCCGTGGACCGGGATGCCGCTGCTGGTCGCGCCGGTCGCGGGCATCCTGTCCGACCGGATCGGCGGGCGGCCGGTGGTGGCGGTCGGGCTCGCGCTCCAGGCCGTCGGGCTCGGCTGGTTCGCCGTGATCATGTCGACGAGCGTGTCGTACACGGCGCAGCTGCCGGCGCTGATCGTCAGCGGCGCCGGGATGGCGCTGTACTTCGCGCCCGCCGCGAACCTGGTGATGTCCAGCGTGCGGCCCTCGGAGCAGGGCATCGCGTCCGGGGCCAACAACGCGCTGCGGGAGGTCGGCGGCTCGCTCGGCGTCGCCGTCCTGGCGGCGGTCTTCTCGGCCCAGGGCGGCTACACCTCCGGCCAGGCCTTCGTGGACGGGCTGCGGCCCGCGCTGTGGGTGGGCGCGGGAGCGGTCGCCCTGGCCGCGCTGAGCGCCCTGTGCCTGCCGCGCCGGACGGCCGCGGCCCAGGCGGAGGTGCCGTCGGGAGCGGCTCGGGAGGACGTGCTGGTGGGGTGACGGGGGAGTGGTCGGTGGAGGCGGGGGTCGCGGCCTGGGGGCGCGGCCCCCGCCCCCTTCACGCGCGTGTGGTGGATGAAAGCGGCTACGCGCGCGTAGTGGCCGGGACACCGCACCGTGTTGTCCGCGGACAACACCCCCCGCCGCCACGCGCGCGTATGTGCCGGTCGGGGTCGCGACCCCGGTCACCCGCCCCCTCACCACCCGCCCCGTACGCTGGACCCCGTGCAGGTACTTCACGACGCTCCCCTCGCCCCCCTCACCACCTTCCGGCTCGGCGGGCCGGCCGACCGGCTCGTTGTGGCCGGGACCGACGACGAGGTGATCGCGGCCGTACGCGAGGCCGACGAGAGCCGGACGCCGCTGCTCGTCGTCGGTGGCGGCAGCAATCTGCTCATCGGGGACAAGGGGTTCGCCGGGACCGCGCTGCGGATCGCCACCACGGGCTTCTCCCTCGACGGCACGCGGCTCGAAGTGGCCGCGGGCGAGGTCTGGACCGACACCGTGACCCGCACCGTCGAGGCCGGGCTCGCCGGGATCGAGTGCCTGGCCGGGATCCCCGGGTCGGCCGGGGCCACCCCCATCCAGAACGTGGGTGCGTACGGCCAGGAGGTCTCCGCCACGATCAGCGAGGTCGTCGCGTACGACCGGGTCGAGCGGGCCACGGTCACGCTCCCCAACTCCGCCTGCGCCTTCTCGTACCGCCACAGCCTCTTCAAGGCGCACCCCGAGCGTTACGTGGTGCTGCGGGTCCGGTTCGAGCTTGAGGACGCGGGCGGGCTCTCCGCGCCGATCAAGTACCCCGAGACCGCGCGGGCGCTCGGCGTCGAGGCGGGCGACCGCGTTCCGGCCGCCACCGCGCGCGAGACGGTGCTCAAGCTGCGGGCCGGCAAGGGCATGGTGCTCGACCCGGAGGACCACGACACCTGGTCGGCCGGGTCGTTCTTCACCAACCCCATCCTCGGCGAGGCCGAGTTCACGGCCTTCCTCGCGCGCGTGCACGACCGGCTCGGCGCGGACGTCGCCCCGCCCGCGTTCCCCGTCGGCGACGGGCGGACCAAGACCTCGGCCGCCTGGCTCATCGACAAGGCCGGGTTCACCAAGGGCTACGGCACCGGCCCCGCCCGCATCTCCACCAAGCACACCCTCGCCCTGACCAACCGCGGCGGCGCCACCACCGAGGACCTGCTGGCCCTCGCCCGCGAGGTCGTCGCGGGCGTGGAGCAGGCGTTCGGGGTGACGCTGGTCAACGAGCCGGTGACGGTGAACGCGGAGATCTAGGCCGGGCGGCACAGGCCCCCGTACGTACTACGTACGTACCTAGTACGCCACGCACACCCCCTGCTTCACCGTCGCCGCGTCGTCGATCATGCTCAGCATCGCGTGGGCCACGTCGGCGCGGCCGATGCTGCGGGCGCTGCGCGGGGTCCCGGCGATGGCCTTGCGGTACGTGCCGGTCAGCGGCTTGTCGACCAGGCGGACCGGGCGTACGGACGTCCAGTCCAGGGCCGAGGACGCCAGCTCCGACTCCATCCGGCGCAGGTCGGCGTAGACGTCCTTGAAGAAGACGTTGACGAGCGTCAGCGTGAGGCGGTCGAGGAACGGGTCGTCCGGCGCGTCCGGGCCGACCGGCCCCGCGCTGACCACCAGCAGGCGGCGCGTCCCCTCCGCGTCCATCGCCGTCACGATCGAACGGGTCAGCCGGGCCGCGATACCGGCCGCCGCGTCCGCGCGCTTGTTGGCGCCCAGGCCCGAGAGGACCGCGTCCCGGCCCGCCACGGCCGGGCGCAGGCTCTCGGGGTCGGAGAGGTCGCCCCGGAGGATTTCGAGGCCCGGTCCGCTGAGCGTGCACCGCGCGGGATCCCGTACCACCGCCGTGACCTGGTGTTCGGCGGCCAGCGCCTGCTGGACGACCTGCCGGCCGATTCTGCCCGTCGCACCGAAAACCGTGAGCTTCATGACGTCTCCCCCCGGTGGGTAAGTGCTTTCTCGCCACTAGAGTGCCGCGTTCGCGCCGTCGGCGGCCCGCACTTGCCCACCTGGAGGGGCCTGGACGCCCGTTCCGCGGGCCGAACAGGCCACCGACCGCTCACGGCCGGTGCGCCGACGTCTACGCCGTCAGCCAGGCGTCCACGCCCGCCAGGAGCCGCTTCTTCACCTCGTCCGGCGCCGCCGACCCCCGCACCGACTGCCGTGCGAGTTCGGCCAGTTCGGCGTCCGTGAAGGCGTGGTGGCGGCGGGCGATCTCGTACTGCGCGGCCAGCCGGGAGCCGAACAGGAGCGGGTCGTCGGCGCCGAGCGCCAGTGGCACGCCCGCCTCGTACAGCGTGCGCAGCGGGACGTCCTCGGGTTTCTCGTAGACGCCGAGCGCCACGTTCGAGGCGGGGCAGACCTCGCAGGTGATCCCGCGCTCGGCCAGGCGCCGCAGCAGCCGGGGGTCCTCGGCGGCCCGCACCCCGTGGCCCACGCGGGACGCGTGCAGGTCGTCCAGGCAGTCCCGCACGGAGGAGGGGCCGGTCAGCTCGCCCCCGTGCGGCGCGGCCAGCAGCCCGCCCTCGCGCGCGATGGCGAAGGCGCGGTCGAAGTCCCTTGCCATGCCCCGGCGTTCGTCGTTGGAGAGCCCGAAGCCGACCACGCCCCGATCCGCGTAGCGGACGGCGAGCCGGGCCAGGGTGCGGGCGTCCAGCGGGTGCTTCATCCGGTTCGCGGCGACCACCACGCGCATCCCGAGCCCGGTCTCGCGCGACGCCGAGTCGACCGCGTCGAGGATGACCTCAAGGGCCGGGATGAGCCCGCCCAGCATCGGCGCGTACGACGTCGGGTCGACCTGGATCTCCAGCCAGCCGCAGCCGTCCCGCACGTCCTCCTCGGCGGCCTCCCGTACGAGCCGCTGGATGTCCTCGGGGGCGCGCAGGCACGACCTGGCGATGTCGTAGAGCCGCTGGAAGCGGAACCAGCCCCGCTCGTCGGTGGCCCGCAGCTTCGGCGGCTCGCCGCTGGTCAGCGCGTCGGGCAGATGCACGCCGTACTTGTCGGCGAGCTCCAGCAGGGTCGTGGGGCGCATCGACCCCGTGAAGTGCAGGTGCAGATGGGCCTTCGGCAGATCAGTTACGTCGCGAACGTGCTCCATTGAAGGATCTTGCCGCACGCCACTGACATCCGACAGCCCCTTTCCCCGATCGGGACCTTGCCCGAACGCAGAAACGGTCACCGACTCACGTGAGTCGGTGACCGTTGGGCGACAGGAGCGACTCAGTCGCGGGCCTCGGCCAGCAGCTTCTGGATGCGCGAGACGCCCTCGACCAGGTCCTCGTCGCCGAGCGCGTACGAAAGGCGCAGGTAGCCCGGCGTGCCGAAGGCCTCGCCCGGGACGACCGCGACCTCGACCTCGTCCAGGATCAGCGCGGCGAGCTCGACCGAGGTCTGCGGGCGCTTGCCGCGGATCTCCTTGCCGAGCAGGCCCTTCACCGAGGGGTACGCGTAGAACGCGCCCTCGGGGGTCGGGCAGATGACGCCGTCGATCTCGCTGAGCATCTTCACCATGGTCTGGCGGCGGCGGTCGAACGCCTTGCGCATCTCGGCGACCGCGTCGAGGTTGCCGGAGACCGCCGCGATGGCCGCGACCTGCGAGACGTTGGCGACGTTGGACGTGGCGTGCGACTGGAGGTTGGTCGCGGCCTTGACGACGTCCTTGGGGCCGATGACCCACCCGACCCGCCAGCCGGTCATCGCGTACGTCTTGGCGACGCCGTTGACCACGATGCACTTGTCGCGCAGCTCGGGCAGGATCGCGGGCAGCGACACGGAGACCGCGTCCCCGTAGACGAGGTGTTCGTAGATCTCGTCGGTGAGCACCCACAGGCCGTGCTCGACGGCCCACTCGCCGATCGCCTCGGTCTCGGCGCGGGTGTAGACCGAGCCGGTCGGGTTGGACGGGGAGACGAAGAGGACGACCTTCGTCTTCTCCGTACGGGCCGCCTCCAGCTGCTCGACCGAGACCCGGTAACCCGTGGTCTCGTCGGCGACGACCTCGACCGGGACACCGCCCGCGAGGCGGATCGACTCCGGGTAGGTGGTCCAGTACGGGGCCGGGACGATGACCTCGTCGCCCGGGTCCAGGATCGCCGCGAACGCCTCGTAGATCGCCTGCTTGCCGCCGTTGGTCACCAGGATCTGGGACGGGTCGACCTCGTAGCCGGAGTCGCGCAGGGTCTTTTCGGCGATGGCCTTCTTGAGCTCGGGCAGGCCGCCGGCCGGGGAGTAGCGGTGGTACTTGGGGTCGTGGCAGGCCGCGGCGGCCGCCTCGACGATGTAGTCCGGAGTCGGGAAGTCGGGCTCGCCGGCGCCGAAGCCGATCACCGGACGCCCGGCGGCCTTGAGGGCCTTGGCCTTGGCGTCGACGGCGAGGGTCGCGGACTCGGAGATCGCGCCGATACGGGCGGACACCCGGCGCTCGGTGGGAGGAGTTGCAGCGCTCATACGGCCATCGTCGCAGACCTGTCGGGGCCGGGGTACACGGGTTTCATGGACCGGACGGGGCAGTTGCACAGTGCGTCGATCGCGTCCGTACGGAGCTGTCAGGAGCTATCTGTTCGACGCCGGGCGCCGGACCACGTACACTCACCTGTCGTTGGCCTCCGCCGATCGAATCCACTCCGGGCACTCGGTGCACTCGGTTGGATGCGGTAGGTTGGGGGAGCCACAAAGGGTCGTAGCTCAATTGGTAGAGCACTGGTCTCCAAAACCAGCGGTTGGGGGTTCAAGTCCCTCCGGCCCTGCTACACACACCTTCGCCAGGATGTGTGCGCATGTACGTACTTCTATGCACCGCCGTGCGGCTCCACCGGGCGCGGCACGGCCACGACCCGGAATCAGGTGAGAAGCGTGACGGACGCCGTGGGCTCCATCGACATGCCTGATGCCCAGGACGAGGCCGCCGAGTCCAAGGACGCCAAGAAGAAGGCCCGCAAGGGCGGTAAGCGCGGCAAGAAGGGCCCCCTGGGCCGTCTCGCGCTCTTCTACCGGCAGGTCGTCGCCGAACTCCGCAAGGTTGTCTGGCCGACGCGCAACCAGTTGTCGACGTACACCACCGTGGTGATCGTGTTCGTCGTCATCATGATCGGCATCGTGACCGTGATCGACTCCGGATTCCAGCACGTCGTCAAGTACGTCTTCGGCTGATCCGCCGCGTAAGGGCGCCCACCCGGCGCCTTTTTCGCATTTGTTCCACCCATCTGTAGCCAGGAAGAAGCAGCCACGTGTCTGACCCGAACCTGAACGACGCCATCGAGTCGGCGGAGTCCGTGGAGGACCAGATCGACATCGTCGAGGCGGCGGACGCCGTGGACCCGGACCAGGCCGAGACTGCCGACGCCGAGGCGGGCGAGCCGGCCGAGGAAGCCGCGCTCCACGTCGAGGACGAGGACGAGCTGGAGGCCGAGGAGGCCGCCGACGTCGTGTCCGAGGACGCCGACGTCGAGGAAGCCGCTGAGGACGAGGCTCCCGCGGAGCCCGCCGCGCCCGTCGACCCGGTCGAGGCCCTGCGCCAGGAGCTGCGCGGTCTGCCCGGCGAGTGGTACGTCATCCACACGTACGCCGGTTACGAGAAGCGTGTGAAGGCCAACCTCGAACAGCGTGCCGTCTCGCTGAACGTCGAGGAGTTCATCTACCAGGCCGAGGTCCCCGAAGAGGAGATCGTCCAGATCAAGAACGGCGAGCGCAAGAACGTCCGGCAGAACAAGCTGCCCGGTTACGTTCTCGTCCGCATGGATCTGACGAACGAGTCCTGGGGCGTCGTCCGCAACACGCCTGGCGTCACCGGCTTCGTGGGCAACGCCTACGACCCGTACCCGCTGACCCTGGACGAGATCGTCAAGATGCTCGCCCCGGAGGCCGAGGAGAAGGCCGCCCGCGAGGCCGCCGAGGCCGAGGGCAAGCCGGCTCCGGCCCGCAAGGTCGAGGTCCAGGTCCTGGACTTCGAGGTCGGCGACTCGGTCACCGTCACCGACGGCCCGTTCGCGACGCTGCAGGCCACGATCAACGAGATCAACGCCGACTCGAAGAAGGTCAAGGGCCTCGTCGAGATCTTCGGCCGCGAGACCCCGGTCGAGCTCAGCTTCGACCAGATCCAGAAGAACTAGTTCTTAACTGGTTCTTCTCGGAACCCCGTCTTCCGAACAGGTCAGACCGGCTCTTCAAAGCCTGTCTGACCTGCTCGGTTTTTAGCCGCACAGGGATACCCGTTATCGTTGTGCGGTATGCCTCCATCCGGATGATCGGATGCAGGCGGTTCACTCTCACTAGGACCCGGAGAGAGCAATGCCTCCCAAGAAGAAGAAGGTCACGGGGCTTATCAAGCTCCAGATCAACGCCGGTGCGGCGAACCCGGCTCCGCCGGTCGGCCCCGCGCTCGGTCAGCACGGCGTCAACATCATGGAGTTCTGCAAGGCCTACAACGCCGCGACCGAGTCGCAGCGTGGCTGGGTGATCCCGGTGGAGATCACGGTCTACGAGGACCGCTCCTTCACCTTCATCACCAAGACGCCGCCGGCCGCGAAGATGATCCTCAAGGCCGCTGGTGTCGAGAAGGGCTCCGGCGAGCCCCACAAGACCAAGGTCGCGAAGATCACCGAGGCCCAGGTCCGCGAGATCGCCACGACGAAGCTCGCCGACCTGAACGCCAACGACCTGGACGCCGCGTCCAAGATCATCGCTGGCACCGCCCGTTCCATGGGCATCACGGTCGAGGGCTGATCTCAGCCTTCCCCGCCACGCGGCGGTAGCCGCGAGGCGACAGAACTCCAGTGGTAGGGCCAAGCGCTGGCCCGCACCACGACTCCATGCCTGAACCAACACAGGAGCAGAAGTGAAGCGCAGCAAGACTCTCCGCGCTGCGGACGCCAAGATCGTCGCGGACAAGCTGTACGCGCCGCTCGAGGCCGTTCGTCTCGCCAAGGAGACCTCCTCGACCAAGTTCGACGGCACCGTCGAGGTCGCCTTCCGCCTGGGTGTCGACCCGCGCAAGGCCGACCAGATGGTCCGTGGCACCGTGAACCTTCCGCACGGCACCGGTAAGACCGCCCGGGTCCTGGTCTTCGCGACCGGTGACCGTGCCGAGGCCGCGCGTGCCGCGGGCGCCGACATCGTCGGCTCCGACGAGCTCATCGACGAGGTTGCGAAGGGCCGTCTGGACTTCGACGCCGTCGTCTCCACCCCGGACCTCATGGGCAAGGTCGGCCGCCTCGGCCGCGTGCTCGGTCCGCGTGGTCTGATGCCGAACCCGAAGACCGGCACGGTCACCCCCGACGTCGCCAAGGCGGTCGAGGAGATCAAGGGCGGCAAGATCGAGTTCCGCGTCGACAAGCACTCGAACCTGCACTTCATCATCGGCAAGGTGTCCTTCGACGACGCCAAGCTGGTGGAGAACTACGGCGCCGCGCTGGAGGAGATCCTCCGTCTGAAGCCGTCCGCCGCCAAGGGCCGCTACATCAAGAAGGCCACCATCACCACCACGATGGGCCCCGGCATCGCGCTGGACTCCAACCGCACCCGTAACCTCCTCGTCGAGGAGGACCCGGCCGCGGTCTGAGCCTCACCGCTCTAACGGCTGATTCCGGGCCGGGCCCCGCACCTGTTCGCAGGTGCGGGGCCCGGCTTTTTTGCTGCCCGCGTTCCGGTGGTGCGGGGGTGGGCTTTGTCGCAGCCGCGTCCCAACTGCCCCGGGCGCCCGCGGGGTTGTCGGACCTCTGCGCTACCGTCGATGTCCAGAAGAAAAGGTATTCGAGGGGGATGGCATGAACAGCAGGTCCGTACGGCGTACGTGTGTCTCGCTGGTGGCGGCCGGCGCTGCGCTCGCCGGTGTCACCGCCTGCGGGTCCGGCAGCGGCTCCGGCTCGGCCGCGCCCGCCAAGGAGCAGCACAAGGGGAGCTCGGACTTCAGCCCCGTCGCGGCCCTCCAGGCGGTGCAGAAGAAGACCGACGGGGCCGGCTCCTCGAAGGTCGAGGTGACGATGTCCATGGGCGCCACCATGGGCCTTGAGGGCGCGGGCGACCTGGCGTGGGGCAACGGCATGACCGGCACCATGCGCATGAAGTACACGCAGGGCACGATGGCCCAGACGATGAAGCAGATAGGCGCCGAGAGCATCGACGCCCGCTATCTGCGCGACGCCTACTTCGCCAACATGGGCCCCGCCTTCGCCCAGTCCGTCGGCGGCAAGCACTGGATCCGCTACGGCTACGACGACATGGCCAAGCTGATGGGCCCGAGCGGCGCCGTCATGAAGGACCAGATGCAGAACTCGACGCCCCAGCAGGGCGTGAAGGTGCTGCTGGCCTCGGGCGACGTCAAGAAGGTCGGCACCGAGGACGTGCGCGGTGTGCAGGCCACGCACTACTCGGGCACGGTCGACCTCGCCAAGCTGGTGGGCTCCAGCTCCGGGCTCGACGCCAAGACGCTGGACGCGTTCAAGGCGCAGATGACCCAGAGCGGCATCAGCACGGACACCGTCGACATCTGGGTGGACAAGGACGACCTGCTGGTCAAGAAGACCGAGCGCGCGGCGACCAAGAACGGCGAGCTGAACACCACGGCGTTCTACTCGGACTACGGCGTCAAGGTCGACGTCCAGGCCCCGCCGGCCGCCGACACCCTGGACTTCACGACCCTGATCAAGCCCAAGAGCCCGACCCAGCAGCAGGGCTGAGCCCGGGTCTTAATCCGTCCCACCTGTCACAGCGGTCGGATACGGTGGCGGGAGAACGCCTGATCGGAAAGCTCGCGACCCGGGGGAACGAAGGCCGCGACACGGGGGAACAGGGGAAACAAGGGGTGGGACGCATGACCAGGACCGGATGGACGAGGGCGGGGCTCTCGCTGGCGACGGCCGCCGCTGTGGTGGCCGGGGCCGCGGGCTGCGGCGGTGGCGACGGCAGGAAGGCGGACGGCGCGGCCAAGAAGCCGGTCGTGGGCGAGCAGTCGCGTACGGACGCGCAGCAGATGCTGACGGCGGCCTTCAAGAAGACCTCGGCCGCGAAGTCCGCGAAGGTCAGGATGAGCATGTCGATGCCGGCCGCCATGGGGGAGGACGCGGGCGACACCCAGGTCACCGGCGTCATGGCGTGGAACCCGACGTCGATGGACCTGACCGTGGTCAACTCCTCGCCCAAGACCAAGGCGGCGGGCGCCCCCGACAAGGTGCGCATGGTCTGGCTCGGCAACGTCATGTACATGGACGCGAGCTCGATGGGCACCGAGGCCGCCAAGGACCTCGACGGCAAGCACTGGATCAAGATCGACCTGGCGTCCGCGGCCAAGATGTCCGGCGGCAACGACCAGCTCACCAAGTCGATGACGTCCGGCCTGGAGAACATGAACCAGGACCCGTCCCAGCAGCTCGCCCTGCTGCTCGACTCGCCCAACCTGAAGCACCTGGGCGCCGAGCAGGCGGACGGGGTCGCGACCGAGCACTACAAGGGCACGCTCACCATCGACGAGATGGCGGCGAGCAACAAGATGCTCGACACCCTGGGCCCCAAGGAGCGCGAGCAGCTCCTCGCCAACATGAAGAAGACGGGCGTCAAGGGCTACGACACCGAGGTCTGGGTCAACAAGGACGGCTACCCGGTCAAGATGGACGTCAACATGGACAGCCCCCAGGGCAAGGTCACGACGTCCACGCACTACTCGGACTACGGCACGAAGGCCGAGGTCAAGGCCCCCGAGGCGGCCGACACCCTGGACCTGTTCGAGATGCTGAAGGGCCTGGGCGACCTGGGCAAGAACGGCACCCCGGGCTCGGCCTGACCGTCCCGTACGACGGGATCCGACCGTCCCGTACGACCGGATTTGCTCGATCCGCCAACCGTCACGTACTCTTCCACAGAAGCCAAAGACCGCTGGTCGTTGCCGTGCCTTCGCAAGAGGGGGCGGTGGCCGAAGGATCCGCTGTACGCGGACGACCCGCGCAGGTGACTGTGGAAAGTTCCCGGACTCGTTCCGGTCGAGCTACGCCCCGTGCACTTGCGCCGGGGCGTTTCGTTTTTCGCAGCCCCTTCTGAGCGGTCCTCATCACCCGGAAGGAGGCCGACGCACTATGCCGACGCCCAACAAGGCTGCATCGGTAGCCGAGCTCAAGGACGCGTTCCAGAGCTCGAACGCCGCCGTGCTGACCGAGTACCGGGGTCTCACCGTCGCGCAGCTCAAGACGCTGCGTCGCTCTCTCGGTGAGAACGCCCAGTACGCCGTGGTGAAGAACACGCTGACCAAGATTGCGGCCAACCAGGCCGGGATCACCGCGCTGGACGAGCACTTCGCTGGTCCGACCGCGGTCGCCTTCATCACCGGTGACCCGGTGGAGTCGGCGAAGAGCCTGCGTGACTTCGCCAAGGACAACCCGAACCTCATCATCAAGGCGGGTGTCCTTGATGGTAAGGCGCTCACCGCCGATGAGATCAAGAAGCTCGCGGACCTCGAGTCCCGCGAGGTTCTGCTCAGCAAGCTGGCCGGCGCGTTCAAGGGCAAGCAGTCCCAGGCTGCCTCGCTCTTCCAGGCGCTGCCGTCGAAGTTCGTCCGCACCGCGGAAGCGCTTCGCGTCAAGCTCGCCGAGCAGGGCGGTGCCGAGTAATTCGGCTCGCGCATTGATCCGCGCCGCCTAGTGCGCGGGTCGTAGCGGGCCGTTACGCCCGCCTCTATATACATCCGGCACCTGCCGAATTAGTGGAAGGATCGCCCATCATGGCGAAGCTCTCTCAGGACGACCTCCTCGCCCAGTTCGAGGAGATGACCCTCATCGAGCTCTCCGAGTTCGTCAAGGCCTTCGAGGAGAAGTTCGACGTCACCGCCGCCGCGGCCGTCGCCGTTGCCGGCCCCGCCGCCGGTGGCCCCGCCGCCGAGGCCGAGGAGGAGAAGGACGAGTTCGACGTCATCCTCACCGGTGCGGGCGACAAGAAGATCCAGGTCATCAAGGTCGTGCGTGAGCTGACCTCCCTGGGCCTGAAGGAGGCCAAGGACCTCGTCGACGGCACCCCGAAGCCGGTCCTGGAGAAGGTCAACAAGGAGGCCGCCGAGAAGGCTGCCGAGTCCCTCAAGGCTGCCGGTGCGGCCGTCGAGGTCAAGTGACCTTGTGAGTCTTCTGACTCTTCGTGCGTGACGTCCTCGGGCGTGTAACGCGCACACACTGAAGGGCGATCACCCATCCGGGTGGTCGCCCTTCGGCGTACCCGGGCGGCGCCGTCACGGCTGCCTTGCGCGGGGGACGACAGGGAGTATGGTGATCATCGCCGTACGCCCCGTGTGCGCCTCGTAGCCGTACGAGCAGTCACGGAGCGATCTCCGCGGAGCTGAGGGGTCTTGACGAACCGCACGCAGCGCGCAATTCTCAGGACGCGTCGTCACATCGATCCGGATCCGAGGCATGGATCGAAGACGAAGAGGGCAGTATCGATGTGCGCCTCACAGCGCGTGGCTTGCGAGGTACTGAGAAGAACAATGAGGGTCGCGAAAAATCCGCCCTGGACATCAGTGGGCCGAGTGGCTACACTGTCCCTTTGCGCTGCCTGTTAGCTGCCCCCTGCCCGTCACCAGGGGCATGCCCTCGCTTGAGCACCTCGGATTGAACCGCCCTGACCTGGCCTTCTCCGGCTGAATCGGGAAACGTCTTTCTCTGTGCCCACGTGGGACCGGTACGCGCGTAGTGAGTCCGAGCCCTCGGAAGGACCCCCTCTTGGCCGCCTCGCGCAACGCCTCGACCGCCAATACGAACAACGGCGCCAGCACCGCCCCGCTGCGCATCTCCTTTGCAAAGATCAAGGAGCCCCTCGAGGTTCCGAACCTCCTTGCGCTGCAAACCGAGAGCTTTGACTGGCTGCTCGGCAATGCCGCTTGGAAGTCTCGCGTCGAGGCCGCTCTCGAGAACGGACAGGACGTCCCCACGAAGTCCGGTCTGGAGGAGATCTTCGAGGAGATCTCCCCGATCGAGGACTTCAGCGGGTCGATGTCGCTGACCTTCCGCGACCACCGCTTCGAGCCGCCGAAGAACTCGATCGACGAGTGCAAGGAGCGCGACTTCACGTTCGCGGCCCCGCTCTTCGTCACCGCCGAGTTCACCAACAACGAGACCGGCGAGATCAAGTCCCAGACGGTCTTCATGGGCGACTTCCCGCTCATGACCAACAAGGGCACCTTCGTCATCAACGGCACCGAGCGTGTCGTGGTGTCGCAGCTCGTCCGCTCGCCGGGTGTCTACTTCGACTCCAACATCGACAAGACGTCCGACAAGGACATCTTCACGGCCAAGATCATCCCGTCCCGGGGTGCCTGGCTGGAGATGGAGATCGACAAGCGCGACATGGTCGGTGTCCGCATCGACCGCAAGCGCAAGCAGTCCGTGACCGTCCTCCTCAAGGCTCTCGGTTGGACCACCGAGCAGATCCTGGAGGAGTTCGGCGAGTACGAGTCCATGCGCGCCACCCTGGAGAAGGACCACACCCAGGGCCAGGACGACGCGCTGCTCGACATCTACCGCAAGCTGCGCCCGGGCGAGCCGCCGACCCGCGAGGCCGCTCAGACGCTGCTCGAGAACCTCTACTTCAACCCGAAGCGCTACGACCTCGCGAAGGTCGGCCGCTACAAGGTGAACAAGAAGCTCGGCGCGGATGAGCCGCTGGACGCCGGTGTCCTCACCACGGACGACGTCATCGCGACCATCAAGTACCTGGTCAAGCTGCACGCGGGCGAGACCGAGACGGTCGGCGAGTCGGGTCGGAACATCGTCGTCGAGACCGACGACATCGACCACTTCGGCAACCGTCGTCTGCGCAACGTCGGCGAGCTCATCCAGAACCAGGTCCGTACGGGTCTGGCTCGTATGGAGCGCGTCGTGCGCGAGCGCATGACGACCCAGGACGTCGAGGCGATCACGCCGCAGACCCTGATCAACATCCGCCCGGTCGTGGCGTCGATCAAGGAATTCTTCGGCACCTCGCAGCTGTCGCAGTTCATGGACCAGAACAACCCGCTGTCGGGTCTCACCCACAAGCGCCGTCTGTCGGCGCTTGGCCCGGGTGGTCTCTCCCGTGAGCGGGCCGGCTTCGAGGTCCGTGACGTGCACCCGTCTCACTACGGCCGTATGTGCCCGATTGAGACGCCCGAAGGCCCGAACATCGGTCTGATCGGTTCGCTCGCCTCCTACGGCCGCGTCAACGCGTTCGGCTTCATCGAGACGCCGTACCGCAAGGTCGTCGAGGGCCAGGTCACCGACGAGGTCGACTACATCACGGCCGACGAGGAAGACCGCTTCGTCATCGCGCAGGCCAACGCCGCGCTCAACGACGAGCTCCAGCTCACCGAGGCCCGCGTCCTGGTCCGCCGCCGTGGCGGCGAGGTCGACTACGTGCCGCCGGCCGAGGTGGACTACATCGACGTCTCGCCGCGCCAGATGGTGTCGGTCGCGACCGCGATGATCCCCTTCCTCGAGCACGACGACGCCAACCGTGCCCTCATGGGCGCGAACATGATGCGTCAGGCCGTGCCGCTGATTAAGTCCGAGGCGCCGCTCGTCGGCACCGGCATGGAGTACCGCTGCGCCACCGACGCCGGCGACGTGCTCAAGGCCGAGAAGGACGGTGTGGTCCAGGAGGTCTCCGCGGACTACATCACCATCGCCAACGACGACGGCACGTACACCACGTACCGCCTGCACAAGTTCTCCCGCTCGAACCAGGGCACCTCGGTCAACCAGAAGGTTGTCGTGGACGAGGGCGCCCGGGTCATCGCCGGCCAGGTCCTGGCCGACGGTCCGGCGACCGAGAACGGCGAGATGGCGCTGGGCAAGAACCTGCTCGTGGCGTTCATGCCGTGGGAGGGTCACAACTACGAGGACGCGATCATCCTGTCGCAGCGCCTCGTGCAGGACGACGTCCTCTCCTCGATCCACATCGAGGAGCACGAGGTCGACGCCCGTGACACCAAGCTCGGCCCGGAGGAGATCACCCGGGACATCCCGAACGTCTCCGAGGAGGTCCTCGCCGACCTCGACGAGCGCGGCATCATCCGTATCGGTGCCGAGGTCGTCGCCGGCGACATCCTCGTCGGCAAGGTCACGCCCAAGGGTGAGACCGAGCTGACGCCGGAGGAGCGCCTGCTCCGCGCGATCTTCGGTGAGAAGGCCCGCGAGGTCCGTGACACCTCGCTGAAGGTGCCGCACGGCGAGACCGGCAAGGTCATCGGCGTCCGCGTCTTCGACCGCGAGGAGGGCGACGAGCTTCCCCCCGGTGTGAACCAGCTGGTGCGCGTGTACGTGGCGCAGAAGCGCAAGATCACCGATGGTGACAAGCTCGCCGGCCGTCACGGCAACAAGGGCGTCATCTCGAAGATCCTGCCGATCGAGGACATGCCGTTCCTGGAGGACGGCACCCCGGTCGACATCATCCTCAACCCCCTGGGTGTCCCGTCCCGAATGAACCCGGGACAGGTCCTGGAGATCCACCTCGGCTGGCTCGCCAGCCGCGGCTGGGACGTCTCGGGCCTCGCCGACGAGTGGGCCCAGCGCCTGCAGTCGATCGGCGCGGACCAGGTCGCCCCCGGCACCAACGTCGCCACCCCGGTCTTCGACGGTGCCCGTGAGGACGAGATCGCCGGTCTCTTCGAGGCCACGATCCCGAACCGTGACGGTGACCGCCTGGTCCAGCCGTCCGGCAAGGCGCAGCTCTTCGACGGCCGCTCCGGCGAGCCGTTCCCGGACCCGATCTCGGTCGGGTACATGTACATCCTGAAGCTGCACCACCTGGTCGACGACAAGCTGCACGCCCGCTCGACCGGTCCGTACTCGATGATCACCCAGCAGCCGCTGGGTGGTAAGGCCCAGTTCGGTGGCCAGCGCTTCGGTGAGATGGAGGTGTGGGCGCTGGAGGCTTATGGCGCCGCGTACGCCCTCCAGGAGCTGCTGACCATCAAGTCCGACGACGTCACCGGCCGTGTGAAGGTCTACGAGGCCATCGTCAAGGGCGAGAACATCCCCGAGCCCGGCATTCCCGAGTCCTTCAAGGTGCTCATCAAGGAAATGCAGTCGCTCTGCCTCAACGTGGAGGTGCTGTCCTCGGACGGTATGTCCATCGAGATGCGCGACACGGACGAGGACGTCTTCCGCGCTGCGGAGGAGCTCGGTATCGACCTGTCCCGGCGCGAGCCGAGCAGCGTCGAAGAGGTCTGACGGGTCTGACGGGGGCTCGTAAGAGCCCCCGTCGTCCCCGGACCCCCCTCAGACCATCTTGAAGAATCGACCCCGAAAGAGGGATTGACGACAAGTGCTCGACGTCAACTTCTTCGACGAGCTGCGGATCGGCCTCGCCACTGCTGACGACATCCGTCAGTGGTCCCACGGTGAGGTCAAGAAGCCGGAGACCATCAACTACCGCACCCTCAAGCCCGAAAAGGACGGACTCTTCTGCGAGAAGATCTTCGGTCCGACCCGGGACTGGGAGTGCTACTGCGGCAAGTACAAGCGCGTCCGCTTCAAGGGCATCATCTGTGAGCGCTGCGGCGTCGAGGTGACCCGCGCCAAGGTGCGTCGTGAGCGGATGGGCCACATCGAGCTTGCCGCTCCCGTGACCCACATCTGGTACTTCAAGGGCGTCCCGTCGCGCCTTGGCTACCTGCTCGACCTCGCGCCGAAGGACCTTGAGAAGGTCATCTACTTCGCCGCGTACATGATCACGTTCGTGGACGAGGAGCGCCGTACGCGCGACCTGCCGTCGCTGGAGGCGCACGTCTCCGTCGAGCGTCAGCAGATCGAGAACCGCCGCGACTCGGACCTCGAAGCCCGCGCCAAGAAGCTCGAGACGGACCTCGCCGAGCTTGAGGCCGAGGGCGCCAAGGCCGACGTGCGCCGCAAGGTGCGCGAGGGTGCCGAGCGTGAGATGAAGCAGCTGCGCGACCGTGCGCAGCGCGAGATCGACCGTCTGGACGAGGTCTGGTCGCGCTTCAAGAACCTCAAGGTCCAGGACCTCGAGGGCGACGAGCTGCTCTACCGCGAGCTGCGTGACCGCTTCGGCACGTACTTCGACGGCTCGATGGGTGCCGCTGCCCTGCAGAAGCGCCTGGAGACCTTCGACCTCGACGAGGAGGCCGAGCGCCTCCGCGAGATCATCCGTACCGGCAAGGGCCAGAAGAAGACCCGTGCGCTCAAGCGCCTCAAGGTCGTCTCCGCGTTCCTGCAGACCAGCAACAGCCCCAAGGGCATGGTGCTCGACTGCGTGCCGGTCATCCCGCCGGACCTCCGTCCGATGGTGCAGCTGGACGGTGGCCGCTTCGCGACCTCCGACCTGAACGACCTGTACCGCCGTGTGATCAACCGCAACAACCGTCTGAAGCGTCTGCTCGACCTCGGTGCCCCCGAGATCATCGTGAACAACGAGAAGCGGATGCTCCAGGAGGCGGTCGACGCCCTCTTCGACAACGGCCGTCGTGGTCGCCCGGTCACGGGCCCCGGCAACCGTCCGCTGAAGTCCCTGAGCGACATGCTCAAGGGCAAGCAGGGTCGATTCCGTCAGAACCTGCTTGGTAAGCGTGTGGACTACTCCGCGCGTTCCGTGATCGTCGTCGGTCCGCAGCTGAAGCTGCACCAGTGTGGTCTGCCGAAGGCCATGGCGCTGGAGCTCTTCAAGCCGTTCGTGATGAAGCGCCTGGTCGACCTGAACCACGCGCAGAACATCAAGAGCGCCAAGCGGATGGTCGAGCGCGGCCGCACGGTCGTCTACGACGTCCTCGAAGAGGTCATCGCCGAGCACCCGGTTCTGCTGAACCGTGCGCCCACGCTGCACCGCCTCGGCATCCAGGCCTTCGAGCCGCAGCTGGTCGAGGGCAAGGCCATCCAGATCCACCCGCTCGTCTGCACCGCGTTCAACGCGGACTTCGACGGTGACCAGATGGCCGTCCACCTGCCGCTCTCCGCGGAGGCGCAGGCCGAGGCCCGCATCCTGATGCTGTCCTCGAACAACATCCTCAAGCCGGCCGACGGCCGTCCGGTGACGATGCCGACGCAGGACATGGTCCTGGGTCTGTTCTTCCTCACCACCGACGGCGAGCTGCGTGACACCAAGGGCGAGGGCCGCGCGTTCGGCTCCACGGCCGAGGCGATCATGGCGTTCGACGCCGGTGAGCTCGCGCTGCAGTCGGCGATCGACATCCGCTTCCCGATCGGCACCGTGCCGCCGCGCGAGTGGACCCCGCCGGTCGAGGAGGAGGGCGAGACGACCTGGCAGCAGGGCGACTCGTTCCGTCTGCGCACGTCGCTGGGCCGCGCGCTCTTCAACGAGCTGTTGCCCGAGGACTACCCGTTCGTCGACTACTCGGTGGGCAAGAAGCAGCTCTCCGAGATCGTCAACGACCTGGCCGAGCGCTACCCCAAGGTCATCGTGGCGGCGACGCTCGACAACCTGAAGGCGGCGGGCTTCTACTGGGCGACCCGTTCCGGTGTCACCGTGGCCATCTCCGACGTCGTGGTCCCCGAGGCCAAGAAGGCGATCGTCGCGGGCTACGAGGCGCAGGACGAGAAGGTCCAGAAGCAGTACGAGCGCGGTCTGATCACCAAGGACGAGCGCACGCAGGAGCTCATCGCGATCTGGACCAAGGCGACCAACGAGGTTGCCGAGGCGATGAACGCGAACTTCCCGAAGACGAACCCCATCTTCATGATGGTTGACTCGGGTGCCCGAGGAAACATGATGCAGATGCGTCAGATCGCGGGTATGCGTGGTCTGGTGTCGAACGCGAAGAACGAGACCATCCCGCGTCCGATCAAGGCGTCCTTCCGTGAGGGCCTCACCGTTCTGGAGTACTTCATCTCCACGCACGGTGCCCGTAAGGGTCTGGCGGACACCGCCCTGCGTACCGCCGACTCGGGTTACCTGACCCGTCGTCTGGTGGACGTCTCGCAGGACGTGATCATCCGCGAGGAGGACTGTGGCACCGACCGCGGCCTCAAGCTGAAGATCGCGGTGCGCGGCGAGGACGGTGTGCTCCGCAAGACGGAGGACGTCGAGACCTCGGTCTACGCCCGTATGCTCGCCGAGGACGTCGTCGTCGACGGCAAGGTCATCGCGCCGGCCAACGTGGACCTCGGTGACGTGCTCATCGACGCGCTGGTCAACGCGGGCGTCGAGGAGGTCAAGACCCGCTCGGTCCTGACCTGTGAGTCGGCCGTCGGCACCTGTGCCTTCTGCTACGGCCGTTCGCTGGCCACCGGCAAGCTGGTCGACATCGGTGAGGCGGTCGGCATCATCGCCGCCCAGTCCATCGGTGAGCCCGGTACCCAGCTGACGATGCGTACCTTCCACACCGGTGGTGTGGCCGGTGACGACATCACCCAGGGTCTGCCCCGTGTCGTCGAGCTCTTCGAGGCTCGTACGCCCAAGGGTGTCGCCCCGATCTCGGAGGCCAAGGGCCGTATCCGGATCGAGGAGACCGAGAAGACCAAGAAGATCGTCGTCACTCCGGACGACGGCAGCGACGAGACGGCGTTCCCGATCTCGAAGCGTGCCCGTCTGCTGGTGGGCGAGGGCGACGCGGTCGACGTGGGCCAGAAGCTCACCGTCGGTGCGACCAACCCGCACGACGTGCTGCGGATCCTCGGTCAGCGCGCGGTCCAGGTCCACCTGGTCGGCGAAGTCCAGAAGGTCTACAACTCGCAGGGCGTGTCGATCCACGACAAGCACATCGAGATCATCATCCGGCAGATGCTGCGCCGTGTGACGATCATCGAGTCCGGCGACGCGGAGCTGCTGCCGGGCGAGCTCGTCGAGCGCTCGAAGTTCGAGACCGAGAACCGTCGGGTCGTGACGGAAGGCGGCCACCCGGCCTCCGGCCGTCCGCAGCTGATGGGTATCACCAAGGCCTCGCTGGCGACGGAATCCTGGCTGTCGGCCGCCTCCTTCCAGGAGACGACCCGAGTCCTGACGGATGCGGCGATCAACGCCAAGTCCGACAGCCTCATCGGCCTCAAGGAGAACGTCATCATCGGTAAGCTCATCCCGGCCGGTACGGGTCTGTCCCGCTACCGCAACATCCGGGTCGAGCCGACCGAGGAGGCCAAGGCCGCGATGTACTCGGCCGTCGGCTACGACGACATCGACTACTCGCCGTTCGGCACTGGCTCCGGCCAGGCCGTCCCGCTGGAGGACTACGACTACGGTCCGTACAACCAGTAAGGCGTACGTCTGAACCGAAGGGCGCCCACTCCGTTTCACACGGGGTGGGCGCCCTTCGGCGTATCGTGGGTGGCGCTTGTCGAACGCATATTCGAAAGGCGGTTGCGGCCCATGGTGATGAGCGCCCAGGAGCGGCTGGTGGAGGTGGTGGTGGCCGCGGTGGAGGTGGCCGCCGAGGCGGGGGAGTCCGGGGCGTACACCGCCGATGTCGGTCGCACCCTCGGGGCGGTCGTGGCGAAGGTGGGCGCGCGGATCGCGATCGACGGGGAGGCGCGCGGGTTCAGCAGCGGCTGGCGGGAGGCGATGGCGTGCGCCGCCGGCGGCGCGGAGGGCGGCGGACGGGTGGTGCGGATGCCGGTGCGCGGGGGTGACGGGGAGGTTACCCCTGGGTAAGGTGTACGGGCCCCGGGTGTTGCGGGGGCGCACGCTGTGACCTTGCGAGCGTGCACGCAAACAGGGATGAGCGCGACAAGCCCCGGAATCCCGCCACAAAATCCTTACACCGGTGGCCGGACGGGCCATTAATTCCTTGCGCGCAAGCGCGATAGTCTGGTCCTTGCTTCGGAGGGAGGCGATCACGATGACCACCAGCGAGCTGGACCGGTTCGCGACCTGGGTCGAAGAGCTGATCCGTCGGCGCGGCTTCGACATCGACAGCCCGCGCGGTGGCGGCAGGTCGCGCCTCGCCGACGAGGCCGGGGTCCACCGGGCCGCCGTCACCCGACTGCTGCAGCGCCAGAGCATGCCGGACCTGGAGACGACGCGGCGCCTCGCGCATGTGCTTGAGGTGCCTGTACGGGAGATGCTGATCCGTTCCGGACGGCTGACGGAGGAGGACCTTCCGCTCCCGGCCCTGCGTGGGCCCTCGGCCCCGTCCTGGCAGCTCACTCTGGAGGAGGCCGCGGTGGGGCTCGGCGTGCCGCCTGAGCAGCGGGCGATGTTCATCAAGGTCGCGGGGCAGTTCCTGCCGGATGCGGCGACGCGGGGGTCCGTGGAGTCGCGGTAGGCGCCTTGTTGTTCGGCTGCGGGCCGTCTTGGGCTGGTCGCGCGGTTCCCCGCGCCCCTGTAGGTGACCCGGAACCGCAGTCGTGACCCCTCCGCGGTCGCACACAGTCGTAAGCTGACACGGCCTGGCAGCGATGGGGACGCGAGAGAGAGCCGTGCATGGCTGAGAGCGACGGGATCTCCCGGCCCAGCGGCGACCGGGCCGGGCGTGCGGGCCGCGATCCCGAGGACCTCCCGCGGCCTTACGAGCCTCCCGAGGAGCCCGACAGGCCCGCCGGGCTGCCACCGCCCCCGGACGACCTGCCGGGGCTCCTCGCCGCCCTCGGGGCCCACCTGGAACGCCACTCCGCCGAGGAGCTGGTCGTCCTGTTACGTGCCGAGGTGGAGAACCGCGAGCTGCGCGCGTACGCGGCCGGCTGGCGGGACGCGGCGGCCCAGTACCAGCGCGCCCTCGACGAGACGGCCTCGGCCGCACGGGCGCGTTCCTTACGCCGGGCGGGCCGCCGCGCAGGGCAGGGCGAGGTCATCCCGCTGCGCCGCGACCTCCCGCAGCAGGCCGAGCCCCGTACCTCGCAGGCCGACGACGGGATACCCGGCGGCGCCGCAGTCGAACAGGGGCGTGCTCCGGAGCCCGGCGCCGCGCCCGAGCGCGACCCCGGGCGCCCCGGTCTCGTACGCAAGAGTCCGCACTCCAAGGTGCCCACCATCCCCCGGCTGGCCGCGCCCAGGCGGGAGCGGGGCAAGGGGGGCGCGGAGCCGCCGGAGGAGGGGCCCGGGTGAGACGCGTCTCACCGGTCCCTCGGGGTGTCCCGCGTGTGGGTATTTGTTTTGACCCAAGTCGATGAGGTAGGTACGCTCAGACCTTGTGCCTGGGGTGTGCCTGGGCTCCCCTGCGTGCCTACGTCCGCAGGACGAGCTCGTCAACGGCCACCGCAATCTGCGCTTTCTCCGTGCCCTCGGCGAGAGCTTGCAGTATTCGACACACCCGACCGCGTGGGTCGGCGACGTTCCAGGTTAGTTTCACCAACGGCACACAGAAACCGGAGAAGTAGTGCCTACGATCCAGCAGCTGGTCCGGAAGGGCCGGCAGGACAAGGTCGAGAAGACGAAGACGCCCGCGCTTGAGGCTTCGCCCCAGCGCCGCGGCGTCTGCACGCGTGTTTTCACCACCACCCCGAAGAAGCCGAACTCGGCGCTGCGGAAGGTCGCGCGTGTGCGTCTGACCTCCGGCATCGAGGTCACGGCCTACATTCCGGGTGAGGGTCACAACCTGCAGGAGCACTCGATCGTGCTCGTGCGTGGTGGCCGTGTGAAGGACCTGCCGGGTGTTCGTTACAAGATCATCCGCGGTGCGCTTGACACGCAGGCTGTCAAGAACCGCAAGCAGGCCCGCAGCCGCTACGGCGCCAAGAAGGAGAAGTAAGAATGCCTCGTAAGGGCCCCGCCCCGAAGCGCCCGGTCATCATCGACCCGGTCTACCAGTCTCCTCTTGTCACGTCGCTGATCAACAAGATCCTGCTGGACGGCAAGCGCTCCACCGCCGAGCGCATCGTCTACGGCGCCATGGAAGGCCTCCGCGAGAAGACGGGCAACGACCCGGTCATCACGCTGAAGCGCGCGCTGGAGAACGTCAAGCCGTCGCTTGAGGTCAAGTCCCGCCGTGTCGGTGGCGCGACCTACCAGGTTCCGGTCGAGGTCAAGCCGGGTCGTCAGTCGACCCTGGCCCTCCGCTGGCTCGTGGGTTACTCCCGCGCCCGCCGCGAGAAGACCATGACCGAGCGCCTGATGAACGAGCTTCTCGACGCTTCGAACGGCCTCGGTGCGGCCGTCAAGAAGCGTGAGGACACGCACAAGATGGCCGAGTCCAACAAGGCCTTCGCGCACTACCGCTGGTAGTCGCAACCCACATCGAGACCGAGAGAAGACTGAGCCGATATGGCTACCACTTCGCTTGACCTGGCCAAGGTGCGCAACATCGGCATCATGGCCCACATCGACGCGGGCAAGACGACCACCACCGAGCGCATCCTGTTCTACACCGGTGTGTCTTACAAGATCGGTGAGGTCCACGACGGCGCTGCCACGATGGACTGGATGGAGCAGGAGCAGGAGCGCGGCATCACCATCACGTCCGCCGCGACGACCTGCCACTGGCCGCTCGAGGACGTCGACCACACCATCAACATCATCGACACCCCGGGTCACGTGGACTTCACGGTCGAGGTGGAGCGTTCGCTCCGCGTCCTCGACGGTGCCGTCACCGTGTTCGACGGTGTCGCGGGTGTGGAGCCGCAGTCCGAGACGGTCTGGCGTCAGGCCGACCGTTACGGCGTGCCGCGCATCTGCTTCGTCAACAAGCTCGACCGCACCGGCGCCGAGTTCCACCGCTGTGTCGACATGATCGTGGACCGCCTCGGCGCCACCCCGATCGTCATGCAGCTGCCGATCGGTGCCGAGGCCGACTTCAAGGGCGTTGTGGACCTGGTCCGCATGAAGGCCCTGGTCTGGTCCGCGGAAGCGACCAAGGGCGAGATGTACGACGTCGTCGACATCCCCGACACGCACACCGAGGCCGCTGAAGAGTGGCGCGGCAAGCTGGTCGAGACCGTCGCGGAGAACGACGAAGAGATCATGGAGCTCTTCCTCGAGGGCGTCGAGCCCACCGAGGAGCAGCTGTACGCCGCGGTCCGTCGTATCACCATCGCGTCCGGCAAGGGCGGGGACACCACGGTGACCCCCGTCTTCTGCGGCACCGCGTTCAAGAACAAGGGCGTTCAGCCCCTGCTCGACGCGGTCGTGCGCTACCTGCCCTCGCCCCTGGACGTCGAGGCCATCGAGGGCCACGACGTCAAGGACGCCGAGACCGTCGTGAAGCGCAAGCCGTCGGACGACGAGCCGCTGTCGGCCCTCGCGTTCAAGATCGCGAGCGACCCGCACCTCGGCAAGCTCACCTTCATCCGGATCTACTCCGGTCGCCTGGAGGCCGGCACCTCGGTGCTGAACTCCGTCAAGGGCAAGAAGGAGCGCATCGGCAAGATCTACCGTATGCACGCGAACAAGCGTGAGGAGATCGACGCGGTGGGCGCCGGCGACATCGTCGCCGTCATGGGCCTGAAGCAGACCACCACCGGTGAGACGCTGTGCGACGAGAAGAACCCGGTGATCCTGGAGTCCATGGACTTCCCGGCCCCGGTCATCCAGGTCGCCATCGAGCCCAAGTCCAAGGGTGACCAGGAGAAGCTGGGTGTCGCCATCCAGCGTCTCGCGGAGGAGGACCCCTCCTTCCAGGTTCACTCGGACGAGGAGACCGGCCAGACCATCATCGGTGGTATGGGCGAGCTTCACCTCGACGTCCTCGTCGACCGTATGCGTCGCGAGTTCAAGGTCGAGGCGAACGTCGGCAAGCCGCAGGTCGCGTACCGCGAGACGATCCGCAAGGCCGTCGAGCGTCACGACTACACCCACAAGAAGCAGACCGGTGGTACCGGTCAGTTCGCCAAGGTGCAGATCGCGATCGAGCCCATCGAGGGCGGCGAGGCGTCGTACGAGTTCGTGAACAAGGTCACCGGTGGCCGCATCCCCCGGGAGTACATCCCGTCGGTGGACGCGGGTGCCCAGGAGGCCATGCAGTTCGGCATCCTGGCCGGCTACGAGATGACTGGCGTCCGCGTCATCCTTCTCGACGGTGGCTACCACGAGGTCGACTCCTCCGAGCTCGCGTTCAAGATCGCCGGTTCGCAGGCGTTCAAGGAGGCCGCGCGCAAGGCCTCCCCGGTGCTCCTTGAGCCCATGATGTCCGTCGAGGTCACCACGCCCGAGGACTACATGGGTGAGGTCATCGGCGACATCAACTCCCGCCGTGGCCAGATCCAGGCCATGGAGGAGCGCAGCGGCGCCCGCGTCGTGAAGGGCCTCGTGCCCCTCTCGGAGATGTTCGGCTACGTCGGAGACCTCCGCAGCAAGACCTCGGGTCGCGCAAGCTACTCGATGCAGTTCGACTCCTACGCCGAGGTTCCGCGGAACGTCGCCGAGGAGATCATCGCGAAGGCCAAGGGCGAGTAACTCTTCGGAGTTCACCCGCTTTAGGCTTGTCACCGGAGTCCGGCGGGGCATTCGCCGCAATGCGAGAGTATTGCGGCGAATGCCCCCGGACCCGGCATCCCAGCAAAGATCACCTGGCGCCGATGAAGCAAGGCGTACAGAACCACTCCGCAGGAGGACTCAGTGGCGAAGGCAAAGTTCGAGCGGACTAAGCCGCACGTCAACATCGGCACCATCGGTCACATTGACCACGGTAAGACGACCCTCACGGCCGCCATTACCAAGGTGCTGCACGACGCGTACCCGGACCTGAACGAGGCCTCGGCCTTCGACCAGATCGACAAGGCTCCCGAGGAGCGCCAGCGCGGTATCACGATCTCGATCGCGCACGTCGAGTACCAGACGGAGTCGCGTCACTACGCGCACGTCGACTGCCCGGGTCACGCCGACTACATCAAGAACATGATCACGGGTGCCGCGCAGATGGACGGCGCCATCCTCGTGGTCGCCGCCACCGACGGCCCGATGCCGCAGACCAAGGAGCACGTGCTCCTGGCCCGCCAGGTCGGCGTTCCGTACATCGTCGTCGCCCTGAACAAGGCCGACATGGTGGACGACGAGGAGATCCTGGAGCTCGTCGAGCTCGAGGTCCGTGAGCTCCTCTCCGAGTACGAGTTCCCGGGCGACGACCTGCCGGTCGTCAAGGTCTCGGCGCTCAAGGCGCTCGAGGGCGACAAGGAGTGGGGCCAGTCGGTCCTGAACCTGATGGCCGCCGTCGACGAGTCGATCCCGCAGCCCGAGCGTGACGTCGACAAGCCGTTCCTGATGCCGATCGAGGACGTCTTCACGATCACCGGTCGTGGCACCGTCGTCACCGGTCGTATCGAGCGTGGTGTCCTCAAGGTCAACGAGACCGTCGACATCATCGGCATCAAGACCGAGAAGACCACCACCACGGTCACCGGCATCGAGATGTTCCGCAAGCTGCTCGACGAGGGCCAGGCCGGTGAGAACGTCGGTCTGCTCCTCCGTGGCATCAAGCGCGAGGACGTCGAGCGCGGCCAGGTCATCATCAAGCCCGGTTCGGTCACGCCGCACACCGAGTTCGAGGCCCAGGCGTACATCCTGTCCAAGGACGAGGGTGGCCGTCACACGCCGTTCTTCAACAACTACCGCCCGCAGTTCTACTTCCGTACCACGGACGTGACCGGCGTCGTTACCCTCCCCGAGGGCACCGAGATGGTCATGCCGGGCGACAACACCGCCATGACGGTCGCGCTGATCCAGCCGGTCGCCATGGAGGAGGGCCTGAAGTTCGCCATCCGTGAGGGTGGCCGGACCGTGGGCGCCGGCCAGGTCGTCAAGATCACGAAGTAATTCGTGTTCTGACCTGGTGGCTCACAGCTGAGCACCAAGAAGGGCCCCGCACCGAGAGGTGCGGGGCCCTTCGCTGTTCTACGCGTCCATCCGGCGCTGTCTTACGTGTTCATCCGGCGGCGTGCACAGAGGTCCCGCCGGTCCCCAGCGCCCACACCCAGGGCGTCCCGTCCACACCGAGCCCGACGGCGACCGGGCCGCGTGCGGTGAGGTGGAGGGTCGGCGCGTCGACGGGCACCACGCCCGGGGGACGGGTCCGGCGCCCGTCCCCGACCAGCGCCTGGACCCGCCCCTTGGCGTCCTTGCCGAGCACGACGAGGCCGTCCTTGGGGGAGTGGAGCGCGCCGACGGGCCCGTATCCGTCGAACTTCGGGCTGTTCGTGTCGGGCGAGCTCCCGTCCGCGCGTATGGAGACGAGCTTGGGGTCGGCCGGGGCGAGCCCCTTGCCCTTGGTCTTACGGGGGTCGGTGAGGGTGCGGTAGAGCAGCTGTATGCCGTTGCCGTCCGGCAGCCCGACGGCGGCGGGCGCGTCGACGGCCAGCGGGAGCCGGGGCCCGCTCTTCACATACGCGAGGGGCTGCCCGGGAGCGTCCTGGGCCCAGTGGTGGACGAAGTCGTAGCCGGGCGCGAAGAGATGGACGCGTCCGTCGGAGTCGACGGCGGTACCGAGCCCGTCCTGAACGATCTGCCCCCCGAGATCGACCCACGGCCCCCATGAGCCACTTATTTCGCGTATCCGCGTGCTGACACCCTTGTCGGCGTTGCGCAGGAAGAGATGGACGCGGCCGTCGGGGGCGGTGACGGCGACGGGGGAGCCGATGCGGCGCCCGCGATCATCACCGCGTTCGGGGTTGCCGAGCCCGCGCCAGGCGGTGAACTTCCCACCGGGCGTGGCCTGTTCGAGCAGTACGACCTCACGGGTGTTGGCCCCGGCGCGCCCGGCGACGGAGGAGAACCGCAGCCCGAACAGCAGCTGGCGCCCGTCCTTGAGGGCGGCGCCGCCGAGTACAGGCGCGAGCGGCCCGCCGCCGAGGTCGTCGGGCGCGCCGAACCGTCCGCTGCCGGGCGCGGTCTCGCGCCACCGTACGGCCCGGAGCCCGAGCACGCCGTACGCGGCGAGGCGTCCGTCGGGCTCGTTGCCGACGACGGGCCGGGGCCCGGGGAAGCGGTAGTGGGTCGAGCGGACCCACCCCTTCCAGTTGGTGAGGGGCCGCTTCCCGCCGACGTTGTAGTCCCCGCAGCCACCGGGATTGCCGCACTTCCAGTCCGGGGCGCCGCCGTAGGGGACCAGATGGGCGGCCTTCTCGGCAAGGACGTCCGGGGGGAGGTTCTTGGGCCAGTGCCGGTTGTAGTAAGCGCGATACGAGGTAACGGCGAATCCGGGGATCGGCTTGCGCTGCTGGGTGGCCTGGGAGACATACCGCACCATCCCGGCCCAGGCGAAGGAGGCGGCGGCGGTGTGGTCGGCGTGGTCGGCGTAGCCGGGCTGCTCGCTGTCGTGCTGCCGCGTCTTCTCGGTGCTGTGCTGGATGTCCGGATCCGGGTCGAGGGTCTGGACGAGCGTGGGCGCGTACGTGTCGAGCAGCCCGGCGACGACCTCGACGAGTTCGTCGTACGTGTACGGGGTGGCGGCGGTGACCGGCGACCCCGTGGCGATGACGACGGGCAGGGTGAGGGCCCGGTCCTCCCAGAGACTGGGCAACCCCATGCGGCCGCCGCGCAGGGTGTGCATGGCGGTGTTGAGGAAGACGAGCTCGACGTGACGGCCGTTGTGGACGAGGGTGTTGACCTCGGCGGTGTGCCCGCCGCGCAGCTTGAGGATGTCCTTCTGCCAGGGCGTGAAGAGCGGCAGCCCGAGCAGCGCGGCATAGGCCTGCCGAAGTCCTTGGTGCCGGGCGGAGGAGTAGGCGGCCTTGTCGAAGTGCATGGTCGAGGGATCGCTGACGACCCGGTTGTCCCCGTTGGCCTCGCCGCCGGTGAGGTACACGCTGACGATCCTGGCGCCGCCGTCGAGGGCGTGCTGGGTGTCGGGGTTCATGAAGTACAGGTCGTCGTCGGGATGCGCCACGATCTGCATCAACACGGCCCGCAGCCCGGCCGCGACGGGCTGCCCGGGCGCGGCGGTGGGGCTGTCGTCCCGGTGCCGCTGAGAGGCGGGCACGGAACACGACCCGACGGCGGCGGCGACCCCGGCGGCGGCAGCGGTGCCGAGCACGGCACGCCGACCCGGCCGAAGCCGCCGACCCGCCCCACCGGCCTTGCCTGCTCCGGCGGCCCGGCTTTCCCTGCTTCCTCCGAAGCTTCCTCCGAACACGTACGTTCCCCGTTCCCGTCCAATTCTTCGGCTCTTTGGTCGCCGAACTAGACGGATGGAAAGGGTCGCCGGTTGCTCGAAGTAATTCGATTATGGGGCGGTTTGAATTGTGGCCCATTTCGTTTTGAACGGAGTTTTCTTCGTGGCCACTTTCTCTTTGTCTGCGGGGCGGCGGGCCACTCCGGCGGGGCCACTCCGGCGACGGACTACGCGTACCGGGGGAGGCCGTCCGTCGAGATCGTCCAGTCGGCGATGGTCACGTCCTCGCCGTACATGTCGTGGACGATGCCTTCCTTCGTCTTATTCACGCTAAGCGGCCTCCGTCAGGTCGGTTCGGCAGCCACGGCAGCGGCCGGGGGCAGGAGCACGGAAGGCGAGGTCGCAGCCTTCGCAGTTCTGGAGCGGATCCGTCCGGGCGGCCGTCGGGGCCACGGGGAGGGGTGGCGGCAGCAGTACGGCCAGGCGGTGGGCGAGCAGGGCAGCCGGGTGGCGCAGGGGTTCCGGGAGGTTCGCCGTCAGGGCGCGGCGTACGGCATCGGGCTCGGCCCCGCGTTCCAGCCAGGCCGCGACGCCGGGTGTGAGACGGCAGACGTCCCGTTCGGCGAGCAGGAGCCGGGGGTCGTGGCGGCGCAGGTCGGAGAGTAAGTCGGCGGCGGCGTGGTGGTGTTGGGTGTCCGGGGTGTCGGGGTGGGGGAGCGGTGCGGGTGGCGGTGGTGCGGGCTCCGCGCGCGGTGCCGGCGGCGGCGCGGGTGCTGGGGTGGCTCGGACAGGAGGGGAGGCACCTCCCGGCCGGGCTGCGGGCCGGGCCTCCGGCTCGGCTCCCGGCTGGTTGTACGAGACCGTCCGCGTGACGATCCGCCCGCTGGGCAGCCGCTCGCGGGTCCGCTCCAGATAGCCGTACGCCTCTAACTCGCGCAGAGCGGCGGCGATACGGGTCTCGCTCTCCGGGAAGCGCTCCGCGAGCGTCTTGATGCCGACGCGGGCTCCGGTGGGCAGCGACTGGATGTGGAGGGCGAGCCCGATCGCGGTGAGGGAGAGTCCGCGGTGCTGGGCGAGGTGGTTGCCGACGACGGTGTAGCGGCTGGTATGCCGGATGTTGACGTGGACGACACCAGATCGGGCGGTGCCGTCGGGAATCGGGGACATGGCGCGCGAAGGCGCGCTAGGGTGCTGGAAAGCCATCGGGAAGCGTCCTTCTTCCTCGGTGGTCAGGCCCTCGATCGGGATTGCGAGTCCCGGCCGGGGGCCGACGCATGTCTGGAGTTGTCGCGTCAGCTGTTGCGCTGCTGCGTTGTCGCGGCGAGCATATGCCACCCAACTGCCCAGAAATCCAGCCCAGTTGGGGCAGGTCACTCGTGTGAGTGACGGGAGGTTGGAGGGGTTGGGAAGGGTGTTTCCCCTCCGGGATGGAAAGCCTTTGATGTCGTGGGGCGCCGCGTCGCGGACGGCCGTATCGCGGACGACCGGGTCGTGGCTGTCACGACTCGGTGAGGGGCAGTTCGGCGGGTGGCACCCGGAACCGCAGGCCGAAGATCGCGAAGGCCGGGGCTCCCGCGAAGGGGAGTCCCGGCCTTCGCCGGTCGCGTGGTCTGCGGCTACTACTGCGCGAAGATCTCTTCGGCGGTCGTGGCAGTGATCGCGCGGTCGAACCAGCGGCTGAGGGCGTCGAGGTCGCCGCAGGTGGCGATGCGCTCGCGGGCCTCGTCGGGGACATCGACGCCGCGGTGGTCCAGGACGTGCAGGATGTCCTCGGCGCGGCTCTCGGCGATGCCTTGGGCGCGGCCCTCGGCACGGCCCTCGGCACGGGCCTCGGCGCGGATCTCCTCCGAGATCGGCGACGAGAAGAACGAAAGATCCTTGATCACCAGGTCCCTCCACAGTTTCGAAGCGGTCGGCACATCGGAGAGGCCCTGTGCGAGAAGCTCGGTCGAAGCGGGGGCGGGTCTGAGCTGACCGAACCCGCCCCGGCGCTGTGTGTCGGCGTGCCGGGGCTACTCATCCGCGAAGACCTCGTCGGTGGAGGACGCGGTGAGGGCTCGGTCGAGCCAGTGACGCAGGAGGTCTAGGTCGTCGCAGGTGGTGATGTGTTCCCGCGCCTCGTCGGGGACGTCGATGCCGCGCCGCTCCAAGATGAACAGGATGTCCTCAGACCGACTTGCGGCCTGCCCTTCGGCTCGTCCCTCGGCGCGGAGTTCCTGGGAAAGGGGCGACTTGTAGAAAGAGAGGTCCACGGCCACCAGTTTCCTCCATAGTTCTGCGGCTGGGTACTTGCCCAGGCCCTGTGCGATGAGTTCGATGATCGGGTCGGCGATGTTCGACGGTGTGTCCCGCAGAACGGTCGTCATTGATTTGAGTATGGTCCCGATGTCCGGGTTCGTGACGTGGGTGATCGTGGACAGCGTGGCGAGCGCGAGGTCCTTGCGGGCCTCGGCCGGATCGGTGATCACAGGCACGTTGTGCGGTCCCGCGACGAGCGGGCGCAGGGTGAGCAGGGGCCACTGGCGAGGGCCGAAGACGACTGGTCGCGCCGCCCATTCGGCGGTGGCGCGGTCCTGGCAGACGATCAGCAGCATCGGCTGCAGCCGGTACTTCGTGAGCAGGTACGAGGCGTAGTACGCCCAGCTTGCGGGCTTGTCCGGGTCCTTCTTGCCCTGGGCCTCGACGGCGAGGAGAAGCGGCTCGTCGCCCTCCGTCTCCAGCCGTAGCAACGTGTCCAGGCGGCGTTCGAGCGGGCGGGGCTCGGTGAGGTCGGTCGGAAGGACGGTGACCGAGGTGGGCGGGGTGAAATCGATGCCGAGCACCTCGGAGACACGCGAGAACAGCCCCGGGTGGTCCTGGAAGATGCGGTGCATCGCCTCGTGGGGCGAGCTGACCATGTGGGTTCCTGCGAGGGTGAGGTGGCAGAGGGAAGCGGTATTGCCATCGGCACATGCCGGAAGAGATCTCCCATGAGCGTAGGAGCACAACACGGCTCGATAGAGGCCGAGTTGGTGAAGTTCACCTGGAGTGGTGAGCCTGGCGGCAGGCGATCTCTCGTGGACGCCGAGCCCCGGGCGGCTTCGTCGCGCAGTTGGGGCATGGGGTGCCGTCGAACCGGTGATGTTCACCCGTGTGAGTGAGGGAGCTCGGCGGGTGGGACGCCGAGTTCTGCCCACACCGTTTTGCGGGGGACCGGGCCGGGGGTGACGCCCCAGCGCGTGGCCAGCGCCTCGACCAGGAGCAGGCCGCGCCCCGACGCGGAGTCGGTGGACGGCGCTTGCGGGCGTGGGAGTTCGTCACCGCGTGTGTCCGTGACCTCGATACGGAGTACGCCGCCGTCGACCCGCAGGGCGAGGAGGAAGTCCCGCCCGGCGAGGCGGCCGTGCGTGGCCGCGTTGGCGGCGAGTTCGGCCACGATGTGCGCCGCGTCCCCGGCGGTCCCGTACGGCAGTTCCCAGGTCCGCAGCCACTCGGCGGCGAGCAGGCGCGCGAGCCGCGCGCCGCGCGGCGTGGGGGACAGCAGAACGCTGAAGTGGCGGGCAGGGGCCGGGAGTTGGGTGGATTCCTGGTTCACGTCACTGAGCGTGGCCGGATGCGCCTACGGTGAACAGTGACGGAGTCGGTGCGTACGGTGACTGTCCGGTTGTTGTCCCGCTCTGTCTTGTCTGTACGGCGAGTACGACGGCACGGCGGAGGCGGTGGTCGGGATGGGTGCGGACGGCGAGGGTGCGGACGAGGCCGGCTGGGACGTGGAACCCGGGGACGAGATCGCGCCGGTGGTGGAGGCGGTGGGGCGCCAGGTCAAACTCCGGCGTGAGGCGGCCGGGATGCGGGTGCCGGAGTTCGGGGAGGCGATCGGATACGGCGAGGACCTGATCCGCAAGGTGGAACGCGGGGTGCGCATTCCGCGCCCGGAGTTCCTGGACAAGGTGGACGAGGTGCTGGGCGCGGACGGCCTCGTATCGGCCATGAAGAAGGACGTGGAGAAGGCCCGCTACCCGAAGAAGGTCCGGGAACTGGCGAAGCTGGAGGCCCGGGCGGTCGAGCTTCAGCTCTACAGCAACCACAATCTGCATGGGTTGTTGCAGACGGAGGAGTACGCGCGGGCGCTGCTGGGGACTTGGCGGCCCACGTACTCACCGGATGATCTGGAGCGGCTGCTGTCCGCGCGGATGGCTCGAAAGTCCATCTATGGCAGGTCCCCCGCGCCTGAACTCAGCTTTGTGCAGGAGGAGGTGACATTGACCCGCCCCATCGGGGGAACAATGGTGCTGCGCCGCCAGCTCGAACACCTGTTGGAGGTCGCCGAGTTGCCGTACGTCGAGTTTCAGGTGATGCCGACATCTCGGGCGGACCACCCGGGAACTGTTGGGCGAATCCAGGTGCTCAAGTTCGGGGACGGTTCGGCTGTGGGCCGTACCGACGGTGAGTTCGGTGGCCGTCCGGTCTCCGACCCGAGGTACCTCCGGGTTCTCGAACTGCGGTATGGCATCATCCGGGCCCGGGCTCTGACACCGGAGGAGTCACGGGCCTTCATCGAGCAAGCGCTGGGAGAGACATGATCCGTAAGCCCTCAGCAGGTGACGTGGTCGAGCTGGTGTGGTTCAAGAGCAGCTACAGCAGCAGTAGCGAAGGTGACGACTGCGTCGAGGTCGCGCTGGAGTGGCGCAAGAGCAGCTACAGCGACAGCAGTAACGGCGAGGACTGCGTCGAGATCGCCGCCACCCCCGACCTCGTGCACGTCCGCGACTCCAAGAACATCGAAGGCCCTCGCCTCGGCTTCACCCCGCAGGCATGGGGCGACTTCATCGCGTACGCGCACGCGCACGTCTGAGTAGGGGTACTCATGCACGGAACTGCGGCTGGTCGGGGTCGCCAACCCACAGGGCCTGACGTGGAGTTACGCGTACGACACGGCCGGGCGGGTGGTGTCCGAGACGGACTTCGACGGGCGGGTGCTGGCGTATTCGTACGACGCGGCCGGTGACCTGTCGGCCCGTACGAACGGCCTCGGCGAGACGATCCGATACGAGCGGAACGCACTGGGCCAGGTCGTCCGCAAGGACGCGGCCGGCGCCGTCACGACCTACGAGTACGACCTCTCCGACCGCCTCGCCCTCGCGGCCAACCCGGACGCGACGGTGACGTGGCTGCGGGACCGGGCGGGGCGGCTGAGGGCCGAGACGGTGAACGGCCGGAGGCTGTCGTTCTCGTACGACGAGCTGGGACGGCGGGTCGGCCGTACGACGCCGGGAGGCGCGGCGAGCGCATGGAGCTACGACGCGGCGGGGCGTAGGGCAGACCTGACGACGTCGGGGCGGAGGCTGTCCTTCACGTACGACGGAGTGGGGCGGGAGCTGAGCCGGGCGGTCGGTGAGGTCGGCGTCTCGCACGTGTACGACGACCTGGGCCGACTCACTGGGCAGTCGGTGACGGGCGCGGGGGGCCGCCGGGTCCAGCACCGGGCGTACACCTACCGGCCCGACGGCAACCTGGTCGCGGTCGACGACCAGTTGTCCGGCCCGCGCCGCTTCGACCTGGACGGGGTCGGCCGGGTGACGGCGGTCCACACCCACGACTGGACCGAGCGGTACGCGTACGACGCGGCGGGCAACCAGACGGAGGCGGCCTGGCCCGCGACGCATCCGGGGGCGGAGGCGAGGGGACCGCGTGAGTACGCGGGCACCCGTATCACGCGGGCCGGGGGTGTCCGCTACGAGCACGACGCACAGGGCCGGGTGATCCTGCGCCGACGCACCCGCCTGTCCCGCAAGCCGGACGTCTGGCGGTACGCCTGGGACGCCGAGGACCGCCTGACGTCGGTGACGACGCCCGACGGGGTGGTCTGGCGCTACCGGTACGACCCGCTGGGCCGCCGTGTCGCGAAGGAGTCGGCGTCGGGGGAGCGGGTGCTCTTCACCTGGGACGGGTCGACCCTGTGCGAACAGACCACGACGGGGTCAGGGACGCCGACCCCGGTCACGCTGACCTGGGACCACGACGGCCTGCGGCCGATGGCCCAGACGGAACGCGTCGGTGAGCCCTCCCAGGAGGCGATCGACGAGCGATTCTTCACCATCGTCACGGACCTGGTGGGCACACCGAGCGAGCTGATCGACGAGCGGGGCGAGATCGCGTGGCGCACGAGGTCGACGCTATGGGGCACGACGACGTGGACGTCATCCGCGACGACCTATACCCCACTCCGGTTCCCGGGTCATTACTTCGACCCGGAGACGGGGCTGCATTACAACTATTTCCGGTATTACGACCCCAGTAGTGCTCAGTACCTGTCCAGCGACCCACTGGGACTGTCGCCCAGCCCGAACCCGACCTCGTACGTCCATAACCCGCATACCTGGTCGGACCCCTGGGGTCTCAGCCCCTGCCGTGAGCTGGGGCTGGGCGAGGGCGCCATGAAGGCGATCAGGAAGCTTGAAAACATAAAGAAAGACCCGGTGGGTGATATCAACTCCGAGCCCAACCACAACCACTACGACGCGGCTCGACGCGAATCGCACGGCGAAGTGGTGGCCCGGAAGGCGGACGGCACCCCGTTCGATCACATAGCCGACCTCACTCAGGCAAGGAATGGCCTCGACAGTGTGCGGCGGGCGCTGGAGGACGAGATGAGGAGACCGTCCGACGGGATGACCTGGCGCGGTCTGGAAGTTCTCGTGAGCAAGCACAAGGAAACCACCCAGATACTTGACCGCTTGAATGGATTTCTCCATTCCATCGGTCATAGATGACGATCGGAGAGGGATATCCGTGAGCAAGGAAATCGACCGGAACAGGTCACTGGAGGAACTGGAGGGCAGTCGGTGGCCGGATCCTCTGGAGGATTCCACCGGTCTCGTCAAGGCGGTGCACCGCCTCAGGCGCCGACCGATCGGATCTCTGGAGGTGGAAGAGCTCAGCCGTCTGATCACTCAGGACGTCGGGCTTCCTTGGCTTATGCCCTTGGCTCTCGGGATCCTGCGTGAAACCGCACCCAACCAGGCGGCCGGCGGGTTCTATGACGACGATCTGTTGTGGTCGGTGCTGACGCGGAAGTCGTCGCTTTGGGAGGCCATGCCTGAGTCGGCGCGCGAGCTGAGGGAAATCCTGGCTGTACTGACCGACCTGTCTTCGTATCTTCAGCCGGAAGCGGATGCCTTCCTCGCCTCCGCGCCGAAGTGACGGGCGCGGCTCGCTCAAGGGTGCATCCTGGTCCGCACCCCGGCAGCCGCGTCTCGGTCCGCATCCCGTGCCAGGACGTGCGCCCGGCCCGCGCCGGGCCGCAGGTGGGTGACGGCGCCCGTGATCCCGACCCGCCGAGGACGAGCCCCGTGCATCCGGCCCTGTGACGTGGGGTACGATCCTCGGCTCGATTGGCCAGGCCGCCGCCCCGTATGGCAGACTGTCGGGGTTGCTCGGTTGAGTGCCGATGCTGCGCGCCTCCCGCCGGGAGGACCGGAAGCGAGTCCCACAGTACTCGTCGCCCCATCTGTCGTACGGCTTCGTCGTGCGGTGGCGCTGGAGCGGACGTACGGGAATCTTCCGGGAAGTGTCAGCGGGGCTCCGGCCAGGCACCCGGTGGGTGTTCTGCCCCCGCTTGCGAGGTCCACGGCCCGCATCCCCTTGGTTGGGAAATCCCGTATGGGATTTCTGCGTAGAGGGAGTGCGACACGCCCGACCGCGTGGGTCGGAGACAGAGTCAGTAGAACCCCCGGGTTCCAGAGCGTTACGAGACAAAGGACTACTAAGTAGCCATGGCGGGACAGAAGATCCGCATCCGGCTCAAGGCCTACGACCACGAGGTCATCGACTCCTCGGCGAAGAAGATCGTCGAGACGGTGACCCGCACTGGTGCGTCGGTCGCGGGCCCGGTGCCGCTCCCCACCGAGAAGAACGTGTACTGCGTCATCAAGTCGCCGCACAAGTACAAGGACTCGCGCGAGCACTTCGAGATGCGCACGCACAAGCGCCTCATCGACATCCTCGACCCCACGCCGAAGACGGTTGACTCGCTTATGCGCCTCGACCTGCCGGCGGGCGTCGACATCGAGATCAAGCTCTGAGGTGACGCGCGAGATGGCAAAGAACATTAAGGGCGTCCTGGGCGAGAAGCTCGGCATGACCCAGGTCTGGGACGAGAACAACCGGGTTGTCCCGGTGACCGTCGTCAAGGCCGGGCCGTGCGTCGTGACCCAGGTCCGCACGAACGACATCGACGGCTACGAGTCGGTCCAGATCGCCTTCGGCGAGATCGACCCGCGCAAGGTGAACAAGCCCCTCAAGGGTCACTTCGCCAAGGCCGACGTCACCCCGCGCCGCCACCTGGTGGAGCTCCGTACCTCCGACGCCAGCGAGTACACGCTCGGCCAGGAGATCACTGCCGAGGTGTTCGAGTCCGGCGTCAAGGTCGACGTCACGGGCAAGAGCAAGGGCAAGGGCTTCGCCGGTGTCATGAAGCGTCACAACTTCAAGGGCCTGGGCGCCGGTCACGGCACCCAGCGCAAGCACCGCTCGCCCGGTTCCATCGGTGGCTGCGCCACCCCTGGCCGTGTGTTCAAGGGCCTCCGCATGGCGGGCCGCATGGGCAACGAGCGTGTGACCACCCAGAACCTGACCGTCCACGCCGTTGACGCGGAGAAGGGTCTGCTGCTCATCAAGGGCGCGGTCCCCGGTCCGAACGGTGGCCTCGTCCTGGTCCGTACCGCGGCCAAGGGGGTTTGAGGAACCGATGAGCACCATTGACATCCTTTCGCCGGCTGGCGACAAGGCCGGGACCGTCGAGCTCCCCGCGGAGATCTTCGACGCCAAGACCAGCGTTCCGCTGATCCACCAGGTCGTCGTCGCTCAGCTCGCGGCTGCCCGCCAGGGCACGCACAAGACCAAGACCCGTGGCGAAGTCCGTGGTGGTGGCAAGAAGCCTTACCGCCAGAAGGGCACCGGCCGCGCCCGTCAGGGCTCGACCCGCGCGCCGCAGTTCGCCGGTGGTGGCGTCGTGCACGGTCCCGTGCCGCGTGACTACTCGCAGCGCACCCCGAAGAAGATGAAGGCCGCCGCCCTGCGCGGTGCCCTCTCGGACCGGGCGCGTCACTCCCGTATCCACGTCGTCACCGGCGTGGTCGAGGGTGGTATCTCCACCAAGGCCGCCAAGACGCTGTTCGGCAAGATCTCGGAGCGCAAGAACCTGCTCCTGGTCGTCGAGCGTGCCGACGAGGCCGCGTGGCTGTCCGCCCGCAACCTGCCCCAGGTGCACATCCTGGAGCCGGGCCAGCTCAACACGTACGACGTGATCGTCTCCGACGACGTGGTCTTCACCAAGGCCGCCTTCGAGTCCTTCGTGTCTGGCCCCCAGACCGCTGAGACCGAAGGGAGCGAGGCCTGATGACTGAGGCCGTCGTCACCAGCAAGACGTTCTCGGACCCGCGCGACCTTCTGATCAAGCCGGTCGTCTCCGAGAAGAGCTACGCGCTTCTTGACGAGAACAAGTACACGTTCATCGTCGCGCCCGGCGCCAACAAGACCCAGATCAAGCAGGCCGTCGAGGCGGTCTTCTCGGTCAAGGTCACCGGGGTCAACACGATCAACCGTCAGGGTAAGCGCAAGCGCACCAAGACCGGTTTCGGCAAGCGTGCCAACACGAAGCGCGCCATCGTGACCCTCGCTGAGGGCGACCGTATCGACATCTTCGGCCAGGCCTCCTAACGGAGCGCCCTGGTCCGAATATCGGACGAGGACTGAGAAATGGGTATCCGCAAGTACAAGCCGACGACTCCGGGCCGTCGTGGCTCCAGCGTCGCCGACTTTGTCGAGATCACGCGGTCCACGCCGGAGAAGTCGCTGGTCCGCCCCCTGCACAGCAAGGGCGGCCGTAACAACACCGGTCGTGTGACCGTCCGCCACCAGGGCGGTGGCCACAAGCGCGCCTACCGAGTGATCGACTTCCGTCGTCACGACAAGGACGGCGTGCCGGCGAAGGTCGCTCACATCGAGTACGACCCCAACCGCACCGCGCGCATCGCGCTCCTGCACTACGCGGACGGCGAGAAGCGCTACATCATCGCCCCCCGTGGCCTGCAGCAGGGCGACCGGATTGAGAACGGCCCGCTGGCCGACATCAAGCCCGGCAACAACCTGGCGCTGCGCAACATCCCGGTCGGTACGACCATCCACGCCATCGAGCTGCGGCCCGGCGGCGGCGCGAAGTTCGCCCGCTCCGCGGGTGCCTCCGTGCAGCTGCTGGCGAAGGAGGGCACCATGGCCCACCTTCGTATGCCTTCCGGTGAGATCCGCCTGGTCGACGCCCGCTGCCGCGCCACGATCGGCGAGGTCGGCAACGCCGAGCAGTCGAACATCAACTGGGGCAAGGCCGGCCGTATGCGCTGGAAGGGCGTTCGCCCGACCGTCCGCGGTGTCGCGATGAACCCGGTTGACCACCCGCACGGTGGTGGTGAGGGCAAGACCTCCGGTGGTCGCCACCCGGTCTCCCCGTGGGGTCAGAAGGAGGGTCGTACTCGCTCGCCGAAGAAGGCATCGAGCAAGTACATCGTCCGCCGCCGCAAGACGAACAAGAAGCGCTAGGAGCGGGTTTAGATGCCGCGCAGTCTCAAGAAGGGGCCCTTCGTCGACGGACACCTCGTAAAGAAGGTGGACGCCCAGAACGAAGCTGGCACCAAGAACGTCATCAAGACCTGGTCCCGTCGCTCGATGATCATCCCGGCCATGCTCGGCCACACGATCGCGGTGCACAACGGCAAGACCCACGTCCCGGTGTTCGTCACCGAGTCGATGGTCGGCCACAAGCTCGGCGAGTTCTCGCCGACTCGCACCTTCCGCGGCCACGTCAAGGACGACCGGAAGTCGAAGCGCCGCTAACGCGGGGTGGAACGACTATGACTTACACCGAAGGGACAACCATGGAAGCCAGGGCCCAGGCGCGGTACATCCGCGTCACGCCCATGAAGGCCCGCCGCGTGGTGGACCTCATCCGTGGCATGGATGCCACGGAGGCTCAGGCGGTCCTGCGTTTCGCCCCGCAGGCCGCGAGCGTGCCGGTTGGCAAGGTGCTGGACAGCGCCATCGCCAACGCCGCGCACAACTACGACCACACGGACGCCTCTTCGCTGTTCATCAGCGAGGCGTTTGTGGACGAGGGTCCGACCCTGAAGCGGTTCCGTCCGCGTGCTCAGGGCCGTGCCTACCGGATCCGTAAGCGGACCAGCCACATCACCGTGGTCGTCAGCAGCAAGGAAGGAACCCGGTAATGGGCCAGAAGGTTAACCCGCATGGGTTCCGGCTCGGCATCACCACGGACTTCAAGTCCCGTTGGTACGCCGACAAGCTGTACAAGGACTACGTCAAGGAAGACGTCGCCATCCGTCGGATGATGACGTCCGGCATGGAGCGCGCCGGCATCTCGAAGGTTGAGATCGAGCGCACCCGTGACCGTGTGCGGGTGGACATCCACACCGCGCGTCCGGGCATCGTCATCGGCCGCCGTGGCGCCGAGGCCGACCGCATCCGCGGCGACCTCGAGAAGCTCACGGGCAAGCAGGTCCAGCTGAACATCCTCGAGGTCAAGAACCCCGAGATGGACGCTCAGCTGGTCGCCCAGGCCGTTGCCGAGCAGCTCTCCTCCCGCGTCTCCTTCCGTCGTGCCATGCGCAAGAGCATGCAGGGCACGATGAAGGCCGGCGCCAAGGGCATCAAGATCCAGTGCGGTGGCCGTCTCGGCGGCGCCGAGATGTCCCGCTCGGAGTTCTACCGCGAGGGCCGTGTGCCCCTGCACACGCTCCGCGCGAACGTGGACTACGGCTTCTTCGAGGCCAAGACGACCTTCGGCCGCATCGGCGTGAAGGTCTGGATCTACAAGGGCGATGTCAAGAACATCGCCGAGGTCCGCGCCGAGAACGCCGCGGCCCGTGCGGGTAACCGCCCGGCCCGTGGTGGCAACGAGCGTCCGGCCGGCCGTGGTGGCCGTGGTGGCGAGCGTGGCGGTCGCGGCCGCAAGCCGCAGCAGGCTGTTGCTGCCGAGGCCCCCAAGGCCGAGGCCGCTGCCGCCGCTCCGGCTGAGAGCACCGGAACGGAGGCCTGACCGACATGCTGATCCCCCGTAGGGTCAAGCACCGCAAGCAGCACCACCCCAAGCGCCGCGGTATGGCCAAGGGTGGTACGACGGTTGCGTTCGGCGAGTACGGCATCCAGGCCCTCACGCCGGCGTACGTGACCAACCGCCAGATCGAGGCGGCTCGTATCGCGATGACCCGCCACATCAAGCGTGGCGGCAAGGTCTGGATCAACATCTACCCGGACCGCCCCCTGACGAAGAAGCCTGCCGAGACCCGCATGGGTTCCGGTAAGGGTTCTCCGGAGTGGTGGGTCGCGAACGTTCACCCGGGCCGGGTGATGTTCGAGCTGTCCTACCCGAACGAGAAGATTGCTCGTGAGGCGCTCACCCGCGCTGCTCACAAGCTCCCGATGAAGTGCCGCATCGTTCGGCGCGAGGCAGGTGAGGCGTGATGTCGGCCGGAACCAAGGCGTCCGAGCTGCGCGAGCTGGGCAACGAGGAGCTCCTCAACAAGCTCCGCGAGGCCAAGGAAGAGCTGTTCAACCTCCGCTTCCAGGCGGCGACGGGCCAGCTCGAAAACCACGGTCGGCTCAAGTCCGTCCGTAAGGACATCGCCCGGATCTACACCCTGATGCGTGAGCGCGAGCTCGGCATCGAGACGGTGGAGAGCGCCTGATGAGCGAGAAGAATGTGACTGAGACGACTGAGCAGCGCGGTTTCCGCAAGACCCGTGAGGGTCTGGTCGTCAGCGACAAGATGGACAAGACCGTCGTCGTCGCTGTCGAGGACCGCGTGAAGCACGCGCTGTACGGCAAGGTCATCCGCCGTACGAACAAGCTCAAGGCGCACGACGAGCAGAACGCTGCCGGTGTCGGCGACCGCGTCCTCATCATGGAGACGCGTCCGCTGTCGGCGAGCAAGCGCTGGCGCATCGTCGAGATCCTCGAGAAGGCCAAGTAATTACTTGAGGGGGTAACCCTTCAAGTCAGTTCCGCCAGGCTCGGCCGGGGCTCTTGTGAGAGAGCCCCGGCCGGGAACCGGCAGACGATCAGGAGATAGACGTGATCCAGCAGGAGTCGCGACTGCGTGTCGCCGACAACACTGGTGCCAAGGAGATCCTTTGCATCCGTGTTCTCGGTGGCTCCGGTCGCCGCTACGCGGGCATCGGTGACGTCATCGTCGCCACCGTCAAGGACGCAATCCCCGGTGGCAACGTGAAGAAGGGCGACGTCGTCAAGGCTGTCGTCGTGCGCACCGTCAAGGAGCGTCGTCGTCAGGACGGCTCGTACATCCGCTTCGACGAGAACGCCGCTGTCATTCTGAAGAACGACGGCGACCCCCGCGGCACCCGCATCTTCGGCCCGGTGGGCCGGGAGCTGCGCGAGAAGAAGTTCATGAAGATCATCTCGCTCGCGCCGGAGGTGCTGTAAGCATGAAGATCAAGAAGGGCGACCTGGTCCAGGTCATCACCGGTAAGGACAAGGGCAAGCAGGGCAAGGTCATCGCGGCCTTCCCCCGCGAGGACCGCGTCCTGGTCGAGGGTGTCAACCGGGTCAAGAAGCACACGAAGGCCGGCCAGACCGCTCGCGGTTCGCAGACCGGCGGCATCGTGACCACCGAGGCCCCGATCCACGTGAGCAACGTTCAGCTCGTCGTGGAGAAGGACGGCAACAAGGTCGTCACGCGTGTCGGTTACCGCTTCGACGACGAGGGCAACAAGGTTCGCGTTGCCAAGCGGACGGGTGAGGACATCTGATGGCTACCACCACCACTCCGCGTCTCAAGACGAAGTACCGCGAGGAGATCGCGGGCAAGCTGCGTGAGGAGTTCTCGTACGAGAACGTCATGCAGATCCCCGGCCTCGTCAAGGTCGTCGTCAACATGGGTGTGGGCGACGCCGCCCGCGACTCCAAGCTGATCGACGGCGCCATCCGCGACCTGACCACGATCACCGGCCAGAAGCCGGCCGTGACGAAGGCCCGGAAGTCCATCGCGCAGTTCAAGCTGCGCGAGGGTCAGCCGATCGGCTGCCACGTCACCCTCCGTGGTGACCGCATGTGGGAGTTCCTGGACCGTACGCTGTCGCTCGCGCTGCCGCGTATCCGTGACTTCCGTGGTCTGTCGCCGAAGCAGTTCGACGGCCGTGGCAACTACACCTTCGGTCTCACGGAGCAGGTCATGTTCCACGAGATCGACCAGGACAAGATCGACCGTACCCGGGGTATGGACATCACCGTGGTCACCACGGCGACCAACGACGCTGAGGGCCGCGCCCTTCTCCGTCACCTCGGCTTCCCGTTCAAGGAGGCGTAAGCGAGATGGCGAAGAAGGCTCTCATCGCGAAGGCTGCCCGTAAGCCCAAGTTCGCTGTGCGCGCGTACACCCGCTGCCAGCGCTGTGGCCGGCCGCACTCCGTGTACCGCAAGTTCGGCCTGTGCCGCGTCTGCCTTCGTGAGATGGCTCACCGTGGCGAGCTGCCGGGCGTGACCAAGAGCTCCTGGTAAACCCCGCAATTTCGGGTTTTTCCGGAGTCTCTCGGTAAGCAAAGGGTGGGCGGAGGCCCATCCCTCCATGGCTTAGGCTAGGAGGGTTGGGCGTCCGCCGCCCGTACGACTTACTACGCCGTAGGTCCCCGCACCGCACCCGTCCCGCCCATGAGTGGGGAGAGGGATGGCGCATACAGGAAACCCCGGCGAGAGAGGCCGAAGGCCAATTCATGACCATGACTGACCCCATCGCAGACATGCTCACGCGTCTGCGTAACGCGAACTCGGCGTACCACGACACCGTCGTGATGCCGCACAGCAAGATCAAGTCGCACATCGCGGAGATCCTCCAGCAGGAGGGCTTCATCACCGGCTGGAAGGTCGAGGACGCCGAGGTCGGCAAGAACCTCGTCCTCGAGCTGAAGTTCGGCCCGAACCGCGAGCGCTCGATCGCCGGCATCAAGCGGATCTCGAAGCCGGGTCTGCGTGTGTACGCGAAGTCCACCAACCTGCCGAAGGTCCTCGGCGGCCTGGGCGTGGCGATCATCTCCACGTCCCACGGTCTCCTGACCGGTCAGCAGGCAGGCAAGAAGGGCGTGGGTGGGGAAGTCCTCGCCTACGTCTGGTAGTCGGGAACGGAGGAAAAGCTAATGTCGCGAATCGGCAAGCTCCCCATCCAGGTTCCCGCTGGTGTGGACGTCACCATCGACGGCCGTACGGTGCACGTGAAGGGCCCCAAGGGCTCCCTCACGCACGCTGTTGCCGCGCCGATCGAGATTGTCAAGGGCGAGGACGGCGTTCTCAACGTCACCCGTCCCAACGACGAGCGTCAGAACAAGGCCCTGCACGGCCTGTCCCGCACGCTGGTGGCGAACATGATCACCGGCGTGACCCAGGGATACGTCAAGGCGCTCGAAATCAGCGGTGTCGGTTACCGCGTCCAGGCGAAGGGCTCCAACCTGGAGTTCGCGCTTGGCTACAGCCACCCGATCACGATCGAGGCGCCCGAAGGCATCTCCTTCAAGGTCGAGTCGCCCACGAAGTTCTCGGTCGAGGGCATCGACAAGCAGAAGGTCGGCGAGGTCGCGGCGAACATCCGCAAGCTGCGGAAGCCCGACCCGTACAAGGCCAAGGGCGTCAAGTACGCCGGCGAGGTCATCCGCCGCAAGGTCGGAAAGGCTGGTAAGTAAGCCATGGCATACGGTGTGAAGATCGCCAAGGGCGACGCTTACAAGCGGGCCGCCAAGGCGCGCCGCCACATCCGCATCCGTAAGAACGTGTCGGGTACGGCGGAGCGTCCGCGTCTCGTCGTGACGCGTTCGAACCGCGGTATCACCGCTCAGGTCATCGACGACATCAAGGGTCACACCGTGGCGTCGGCGTCGACCCTGGACGCTTCGATCCGCGGTGGCGAGGGCGACAAGTCCGCGCAGGCCAAGCAGGTCGGCGCCCTGGTCGCCGAGCGCGCCAAGGCCGCCGGTGTCGAGGCCGTCGTGTTCGACCGTGGTGGCAACAGGTACGCCGGGCGCATTGCCGCTCTGGCTGACGCCGCCCGCGAAGCCGGGCTGAAGTTCTAAGCCCCGGTTCCGGGACTAACGGACGTAACAGAGAGAGGTAAATCCAATGGCTGGACCCCAGCGCCGCGGAAGCGGTGCCGGTGGCGGCGAGCGGCGGGACCGGAAGGGTCGCGACGGTGGCGCTGCCGCCGAGAAGACCGCTTATGTTGAGCGCGTTGTCGCGATCAACCGCGTTGCCAAGGTTGTCAAGGGTGGTCGCCGCTTCAGCTTCACCGCGCTGGTCGTGGTGGGCGACGGTGACGGCACCGTAGGTGTCGGTTACGGCAAGGCCAAGGAAGTTCCCGCGGCCATCGCCAAGGGTGTCGAGGAAGCCAAGAAGAACTTCTTCAAGGTTCCCCGTATCCAGGGCACCATCCCGCACCCGATCCAGGGCGAGAAGGCGGCTGGCGTTGTCCTGCTGAAGCCTGCTTCCCCCGGTACCGGTGTTATCGCCGGTGGCCCGGTGCGCGCCGTTCTGGAGTGCGCCGGCGTTCACGACATCCTGTCGAAGTCGCTCGGCTCCGACAACGCGATCAACATCGTGCACGCGACCGTGGAGGCCCTCAAGGGCCTGCAGCGTCCCGAGGAGATCGCGGCCCGCCGCGGTCTGCCCCTCGAGGACGTCGCCCCCGCGGCTCTGCTTCGTGCGCGTGCCGGGGCGGGTGCGTAATGGCCCGCCTCAAGATCACGCAGACGAAGTCGTACATCGGCAGCAAGCAGAACCACCGCGACACCCTGCGTTCGCTCGGGCTCAAGCGCCTGAACGACACGGTTGTCAAGGAGGACCGTCCCGAGTTCCGCGGCATGGTGCACACCGTCCGCCACCTCGTGACGGTTGAGGAGGTCGACTGACATGGCGGAGAACTCCCCGCTGAAGGCCCACAACCTCCGCCCTGCCCCGGGTGCCAAGACCGCCAAGACCCGTGTGGGTCGTGGTGAGGCGTCCAAGGGTAAGACCGCGGGTCGTGGTACCAAGGGCACGAAGGCCCGCTACCAGGTTCCGGAGCGCTTCGAGGGTGGGCAGATGCCCCTCCACATGCGTCTCCCGAAGCTGAAGGGCTTCAAGAACCCCTTCCGCACCGAGTTCCAGGTCGTGAACCTGGACAAGCTCGGCGCCCTCTACCCCGAGGGTGGCGAAGTCACCGTTGCCGACCTGGTCGCCAAGGGTGCCGTGCGCAAGAACAGCCTCGTCAAGGTCCTGGGCCAGGGCGAGATCTCCGTGGCGCTGCAGGTGACGGTCGACGCCGTCTCCGGCTCCGCCAAGGAGAAGATTGCCGCCGCCGGCGGCACCGTCACCGAGCTCGTCTGAGACAGCTCGTTGGCCTGAACATCCGACCGGGGATGCCTCTGAATTGGGGCATCCCCGGTTGGTCGTTCCTAGGGGGGCAGGGTCGCCGGTAAGGTGGCGTGCACTGTCTAAGTTTCCGTGCGGTATGCCCGCCCGGTTCCTCTGACTCATTCCTATCCGTCGAACCTCAAGACCGTCACCCTTGACGCACGTAGCGCGGGGGTCGCAGGAGGCACCGTGCTCACCGCGTTCGCCCAGGCGTTCAAGACGCCTGACCTGCGCAAGAAGCTGCTCTTCACGCTCGGCATCATCGTGCTGTACCGGATGGGGACGCACATCCCGATCCCCGGGGTGGACTACAAGAACGTACAGGTGTGCGTCGACCAGGCGAAGTCGGGCAACAGCCTCTTCGGCCTGGTCAACATGTTCAGCGGTGGTGCCCTGCTCCAGATCACGATCTTCGCGCTGGGCATCATGCCGTACATCACGGCGAGCATCATTCTGCAGCTGCTGACCGTGGTGATCCCGCGTCTGGAAGCCCTCAAGAAGGAGGGGCAGGCGGGCACGGCCAAGATCACGCAGTACACGCGTTATCTGACGGTCGCCCTCGCCATCCTCCAGGGCACCGGCCTGGTGGCCACCGCACGCTCGGGCGCGCTGTTCAGCGGCTGCCAGGTGGCCAGCGAGATCGTGCCGAACCGGTCGATCTTCACCACCATCACGATGGTCATCACGATGACCGCCGGCACCGCCGCCGTCATGTGGCTCGGTGAGCTCATCACCGACCGCGGTATCGGCAACGGCATGTCGATCCTGATGTTCATCTCGATCGCCTCCAGCTTCCCGACCTCGCTGTGGGCCATCAAGACGCAGGGCCACCTCGCCCAGGGCTGGATCGAGTTCGGCACTGTCATCCTGGTCGGCCTGGTCATGGTCGCCCTGGTGGTCTTCGTAGAGCAGGCCCAGCGCCGCATCCCGGTGCAGTACGCGAAGCGCATGATCGGCCGCAGGTCGTACGGCGGAACCTCGACGTACATCCCGCTGAAGGTCAACCAGGCGGGTGTGATTCCCGTCATCTTCGCGTCGTCGCTGCTCTACATCCCGGCGCTGGTCGTCCAGTTCTCCAACTCCACTGCGGGCTGGGCGATCTGGATCAAGGACAACTTCGTCAAGGGCGACCACCCCTACTACATCGTCAGCTACTTCCTCCTCATCGTGTTCTTCGCCTTCTTCTATGTGGCGATCTCGTTCAACCCCGAGGAAGTCGCCGACAACATGAAGAAGTATGGTGGCTTCATCCCGGGTATCCGGGCTGGTCGACCTACTGCTGAGTACCTGAGCTACGTGCTCAACCGGATCACCTGGCCGGGGTCGCTGTATCTGGGACTGATCGCGCTCGTACCGACGATGGCGTTGGTGATCTTCGGGGCCAACCAGAGCTTCCCGCTGGGCGGGACAAGCATCCTCATCATCGTGGGTGTGGGTCTGGAGACCGTGAAGCAGATCGAGAGCCAGCTCCAGCAGCGCAATTACGAAGGGTTCCTCCGCTGATGCGAATCGTCCTCGTCGGACCGCCCGGTGCCGGCAAGGGAACGCAGGCCGCGTTCCTTGCCAAGAACCTGGCGATCCCGCACATCTCCACGGGCGACCTCTTCCGTGCCAACATCAGTCAGGGCACGGAGCTGGGCAAGCAGGCCAAGGCGTACATGGACGCTGGCAACCTGGTGCCCGACGAGGTCACCATCGGGATGGCCAAGGACCGCATGGCCCAGCCGGACGCCGAGAACGGCTTCCTTCTGGACGGCTTCCCGCGCAACGTCGTCCAGGCCGAGGCCCTGGACGAGGCGCTGAAGACGGACGGCGTGAAGCTGGACGCCGTTCTCGACCTCGAAGTACCCGAGGACGAGGTCGTGAAGCGGATCGCCGGCCGGCGCATCTGCCGCACCGACTCCGCCCACGTGTTCCACGTCGCCTACAACGCGCCCAAGGCCGAGGGCGTCTGCGACGCCTGCGGCGGCGAGCTCTACCAGCGCGCCGACGACACCGAGGACACCGTCCGCAAGCGCCTTGAGGTCTACCACAGCGAGACCGAGCCGATCATCGACTACTACCGGGCCCAGAGCCTGGTCGTGACGATCTCCGCGCTCGGCAAGGTCGACGAGGTCACGGAGCGCGCGATGGAAGCGCTGCGCGCCGAGAAGACCGCCTGACGCCACCTGCCTTTCCAGGCTCACGGCCGCGCTGCCCGCACCGGGCATCGCGGCCGTTGCCGTACCCGGGCGCGGGTGGCCGTATCGTTGACGTACCCCTGTATCCGTTTCAGAAAGGCGTCAGCCGCCATGGTGGAGATCAAGACCCCCGAGCAGATCGCGAAGATGCGCGAGGCGGGCCTGGTCGTCGCCGCGATCCACGCGGCCACGCGTGAGGCGGCGGTGCCCGGGTCCACGACCAGGGACCTGGACGAGGTCGCCCGCAAGGTGATCGCCGAGCACGGCGCCAAGTCGAACTTCCTGGGGTACGGCGGCTTCCCCGCCACCATCTGCACCTCGGTCAACGAGGTCGTCGTCCACGGCATCCCGGACGACAAGACCGTCCTGAAGGACGGCGACATCATCTCCATCGACGCGGGCGCGATCATCGACGGCTGGCACGGCGACGCGGCGTTCACCGCCTTCGTCGGCTCCGGTCACGCCCCGGAGCTGCTGGAGCTCTCCCGGGTGACCGAGGAGTCGATGTGGGCCGGCCTCGCGGCGGTGAAGAAGGGCAACCGCCTGGTGGACATCTCCCGTGCGATCGAGGGCTACATCCGCCGCCAGCCCCGCCCCTCGACCGGCAAGTACGGGATCATCGAGGAGTACGGTGGCCACGGCATCGGCTCCGAGATGCACATGGACCCGCACCTGCTGAACTACGTGGACAAGCGCCGTCTGCTCGGCCGCCACAACCCGAAGCTGGTCCCGGGCTTCTGCCTGGCCATCGAGCCGATGGTCTCGCTCGGCACCCCGCGCACCGAGGTGCTTGAGGACGACTGGACCGTGATCACCACGGACGGCACCTGGTCCTCGCACTGGGAGCACTCGATCGCGCTGACCGAGGCGGGCCCGATCGTCCTGACCTCCCCGGACTGCGGCAAGGCGAAGCTGGCGGAGTACGGCGTCACGACGGCCCCGGACCCGCTGGGCTGACCGGTCCTGGGCGGGCCGCTTAACGATCTACGCTTGAGGGCAAACTCCACTGATTCGTCTTTTCGGGTGCCCTGACGTAGACTGATGCGTCGGCTCTCGTGTACCCGTGTGTCCGCACACGATCGCGGGAGTCGATCAAGGTAGCCGATTCGAAAGGCGAAGCGTGGCCAAGAAGCAAGGTGCCATCGAAATCGAGGGCACCGTGATCGAGTCCCTCCCGAACGCCATGTTCAAGGTGGAGCTCCAGAACGGTCACAAGGTCCTCGCGCACATCAGCGGCAAGATGCGGATGCACTACATCCGTATCCTCCCGGATGACCGGGTCGTCGTGGAGCTCTCTCCGTACGACCTGACGCGTGGCCGGATCGTCTACCGGTACAAGTAGATCTCACGACCCGGAGAACCTGAATCCAATGAAGGTCAAGCCGAGCGTCAAGAAGATCTGCGACAAGTGCAAGGTGATCCGCCGTCACGGCCGGGTCATGGTCATCTGCGACAACCTGCGCCACAAGCAGCGCCAGGGCTGACGCACGCCGACCGACCTGCATTTACGCAGTTCTTCGCGCGACGCAAGCAAAAACGTACATACGCAGATCCCGCCCAGCCCACACAGGGTCGGCGACACCTCCGGCGGGGGCCGGGGACCCGATACGTACCTAGTACGGCGGTCGGGAGTGGTTCTGCGGAAGACCCCCGAACACACAGGAGCCATTGAATGGCACGCGTTTCCGGTGTTGACATCCCGCGCGAAAAGCGTGTGGAGATCGCACTCACCTACGTCTTCGGTATCGGGCGCACCCGGTCCAAGGAGATCCTCTCCTCCACCGGCGTGAACCCGAACACCCGCGTTCGTGACCTGGCCGAAGAGGACCTGGTCAAGATCCGCGAGTACGTGGACGCCAACCTCCGCACCGAGGGTGACCTCCGCCGCGAGATCCAGGCCGACATCCGCCGCAAGGTCGAGATCGGCTGCTACCAGGGTCTGCGTCACCGTCGTGGCCTGCCGGTCCACGGTCAGCGCACCAGCACGAACGCCCGTACCCGCAAGGGCCCGCGTCGCGCCATCGCCGGTAAGAAGAAGCCGGGCAAGAAGTAGTCCTCAGCGGACGCTTGACCACACGGTCTTCGCTGTAGGACCGACCACCTCCCGTAGGAGTAATAGATGCCCCCCAAGGGTCGTCAGGGCGCTGCCAAGAAGGTGCGCCGCAAGGAAAAGAAGAACGTCGCTCACGGGCACGCCCACATCAAGAGCACGTTCAACAACACGATCGTCTCGATCACGGACCCCGCGGGCAACGTGATCTCCTGGGCGTCCGCCGGCCACGTCGGCTTCAAGGGCTCCCGCAAGTCGACTCCGTTCGCCGCGCAGATGGCCGCCGAGTCGGCCGCCCGCCGCGCGCAGGAGCACGGCATGCGCAAGGTCGACGTCTTCGTCAAGGGCCCGGGCTCCGGCCGCGAGACCGCGATCCGCTCCCTCCAGGCCACCGGCCTTGAGGTCGGCTCGATCCAGGACGTCACCCCGACGCCGCACAACGGCTGCCGTCCGCCGAAGCGCCGCCGCGTCTGACGCACGGCTGCTTCAAGGATTGCCTTGAGGTTTCGGGCGGTACGGCTCTTCGGGGCGGTACCGCCCGTACCCTTGCAGTACGCAGTAAAACCGAGGGCGTCAAATAGTGGGCGCCCACGACTGAAGGAACACACATGCTTATCGCTCAGCGTCCTTCGCTGACCGAAGAGGTCGTCGACGAGTACCGCTCGCGGTTCGTGATCGAGCCGCTGGAGCCGGGCTTCGGCTACACCCTCGGCAACTCCCTGCGCCGCACCCTCCTGTCCTCGATCCCGGGCGCCGCTGTCACCAGCATCCGGATCGACGGCGTTCTGCACGAGTTCACCACCGTGCCGGGCGTCAAGGAGGACGTGACCGACCTCATCCTCAACATCAAGCAGCTGGTCGTCTCCTCGGAGCACGACGAGCCGGTCGTGATGTACCTGCGCAAGCAGGGCCCGGGTCTGGTCACCGCCGCCGACATCGCGCCCCCGGCCGGTGTCGAGGTGCACAACCCGGACCTGGTCCTCGCCACGCTCAACGGCAAGGGCAAGCTGGAGATGGAGCTGACCGTCGAGCGCGGTCGCGGCTACGTGTCCGCCGTCCAGAACAAGCAGGTGGGCCAGGAGATCGGCCGTATCCCGGTCGACTCCATCTACTCGCCGGTTCTCAAGGTCACCTACAAGGTCGAGGCGACCCGTGTCGAGCAGCGCACCGACTTCGACAAGCTGATCGTCGACGTCGAGACCAAGCAGGCCATGCGCCCGCGCGACGCCATGGCGTCCGCCGGTAAGACCCTGGTCGAGCTGTTCGGTCTGGCGCGCGAGCTCAACATCGACGCCGAGGGCATCGACATGGGCCCGTCCCCCACGGACGCCGCCCTTGCCGCCGACCTGGCGCTGCCGATCGAGGAGCTCGAGCTCACCGTTCGTTCGTACAACTGCCTCAAGCGCGAGGGCATCCACTCCGTGGGTGAGCTCGTGGCGCGTTCCGAGGCCGACCTGCTCGACATCCGCAACTTCGGTGCGAAGTCGATCGACGAGGTCAAGGCGAAGCTGGCCGGCATGGGCCTCGCGCTGAAGGACTCGCCTCCCGGCTTCGACCCGACGGCTGCCGCCGACGCCTTCGGCGCCGACGACGACGCGGACGCCGGGTTCGTCGAGACCGAGCAGTACTAAGAGCTCGGGCCTCACGGTCCGTACTCGGGTGCGGTGCGCTGTGCTTGATCGCGCAGCTCTCCGCGCCCCTTCCGGAAGCACCCCTTCGGGGGTGCTCCCGGATCTCCGACAGGCGACCGCCTTGCTCGGATACTGACCCCGGTACCTGATACGGCCAGGGCAGACACCTAGGAGAATGCAATGCCCCGTCCCGCAAAGGGCGCCCGCCTCGGCGGCTCCGCCGCGCACGAGAAGCTGCTCCTCGCCAACCTGGCGAAGTCGCTCTTCGAGCACGGCCGCATCACCACGACCGAGGCCAAGGCCCGCCGCCTGCGTCCGGTCGCCGAGCGCCTGATCACCAAGGCGAAGAAGGGCGACATCCACAACCGTCGCCTGGTGCTGCAGACGATCACCGACAAGGGCATCGTCCACACCCTCTTCACCGAGATCGCGCCGCGTTACTCGGAGCGTCCGGGTGGTTACACCCGTATCACCAAGATCGGCAACCGCCGTGGTGACAACGCGCCGATGGCCGTGATCGAGCTGGTCGAGGGCGAGATCGCCAAGAAGGCGACCGTCGCCGAGGCCGAGGCCGCCGCGAAGCGCGCCGTCAAGGAGGCCGACGAGGCCGCCAAGACCGCCGAGGTCGAGGACGCCGCTCCGGCGGAGGAGTCCAAGGACGCCTAAGCGTTCCGACGACTGACGGACGGGTCCGTTCCCTTCGGGGGACGGGCCCGTTCCGCTTTTCTGTCGGTCTGAGAGGATCTGTTACGTGAGTGATGAGGTGGAGCCCGGCCGGGTCCGGGTACGGCTTGACCTGTCGTACGACGGCAAGGACTTCTCCGGCTGGGCCAAGCAGCCCAGCGGCCGGCGGACGGTCCAGGGCGAGATCGAGAGCGCGCTGCGCACGGTGACGCGGTCGGACCAGACGTACGACCTGACGGTCGCCGGGCGTACCGACGCGGGGGTGCACGCGCGCGGGCAGGTGGCGCATGTCGATCTGCCCGAGGACGTATGGGCCGAGCACCGCGAGAAGCTGCTGCGGCGCCTCGCCGGGCGGCTGCCCCACGATGTCCGGATCTGGAAGGTCGCGGAGGCCCCGAGCGGTTTCAACGCGCGCTTCTCCGCGATCTGGCGGCGGTACGCGTACCGGGTGACCGACAACCCCGGCGGTGTCGACCCGCTGCTGCGCGGCCATGTGCTGTGGCACGACTGGGAGTTGGACGTCGAGGCGATGAACGCCGCCTCCACCGCGCTGCTCGGCGAGCACGACTTCGCCGCGTACTGCAAGAAGCGCGAGGGTGCCACCACCATCCGTACGCTCCAGCAGCTCTCCTGGGTGCGGGGCGAGGACGGCATCGTCACCGCGACCGTCCGCGCCGACGCCTTCTGCCACAACATGGTGCGCTCGCTGGTGGGCGCGCTGCTGTACGTCGGCGACGGGCACCGGGGCGTGGAGTGGCCGGGCAAGGTGCTGGCCGCCGCCGTGCGGGACTCGTCCGTGCACGTGGTGAAGCCGCACGGCCTCACCCTGGAGGAAGTCGGCTACCCCGCCGACGAGTTGCTGGCCGCGCGCAGCCGCGAGGCCCGCAACATGCGCACCCTGCCGGGGCGCGAAGAGGGCCCCGGCTGCTGCTGACGGGTGGTCAGCGGGCGGGTGCCGCAGCCGCCGCCGACGCCTGTGCCTCGCCCCGGGCGACGATCTGACGGAACGTGAACTCGGACAGGTCGTCGCCCGGGGCGAACGCGTTCTTGTCACCCTTGGTGACGCTCTTGCCGTTGGTGTAGCCGGTGATGCTGAAGTAGGCGTACCGGCCGTACGAGTTGGAGAGGTTGCGGCAGACGGAGTGGCCGCCGTCGCAGAACCCGGGGACCCCGTCGCCCGCCAGCGGGGCGAGGCCGATGCCCGCCTCCTGCTTGGCCTTGTTGGCCTTCGCCTCGGTCTCGAAGGTGGCGACACCGATGGTGACGGCGACGCCGTCCTTCACGTACGTGGCCCGGATGACCTGCTCGCAGCCGTTGGACTCCAGAGCCGAACCGAGCGAACCGAGCGTCGCGGAGGAGCAGTTGGTGGTCCGGGCGGTCGGGCCCTTGGTGTACGTGCGGTCGCCCATCTTCAGCGTCTTGCCCGGGAAGAGCGTGTCGGCGCTGAGCGGCGCCTTGTCCTTCTTGGCGCTGGATATGAAGTCGTGCGGGTTGGGCGGGGGAGGCGGCGCCACCGACGAGAACGACGGCTGCGGCTGCGCGGTGTCGCTGGGCAGGGTCTGGGGCGAGGGCAGCTCGCTCGCGGACTTGCTGTCGTCCTTGGAGCTGCCCGTGGTCACGATCGCGGTGGCGACGATCGCCACGACGGCGGCCGTGGCCACCGCGCCGCCGCCGATCAGCAGCCACCGCTTGCGGCGGCTGCGCGCCGCGGCCTCGTCGGCGAGCGCAGCCCAGTCCGGTGTGCCGCCGTTGTCCCCCGGGCCCCACGAGGGTCCCCCTTGCCCAAAGCTCATGGCGCGCATCCTAATTCGGTTGTGGTCCGGAGTCCCCCGTGGGCGACAATCCGCCTATGGGACATGTAGAGGCCGCACACCTGGAGTACTACCTGCCGGACGGGCGGGTGCTGCTCGGCGACGCTTCGTTCCGGGTGGGGGAGGGCGCGGTGGTGGCCCTGGTCGGGGCGAACGGCGCCGGCAAGACGACCCTGCTGCGGATGATCTGCGGTGAGCTCCAGCCGCACGGCGGCAGCGTCACCGTGGGCGGCGGGCTCGGGGTGATGCCGCAGTTCGTCGGTTCGGTGCGGGACGAGCGCACCGTACGTGACCTGCTGGTCTCGGTGTCGCAGCCGAGGATCCGGGCGGCGGCGGCCGAGGTGGACCGGGCCGAGCACCTGATCATGACGGTCGACGACGAGGCCGCGCAGATGACGTACGCGCAGGCGCTGTCCGACTGGGCGGAGGCGCGCGGCTACGAGGCCGAGACGGTCTGGGACATGTGCACCATGGCCGCGCTGGGCGTGCCGTACGACAAGGCGCAGTTCCGCCAGGTGCGCACGCTCTCCGGCGGCGAGCAGAAGCGGCTCGTCCTGGAAGCGCTGCTGCGCGGCCCGGACGAGGTGCTGCTCCTGGACGAGCCGGACAACTATCTGGACGTGCCGGGCAAGCGCTGGCTGGAGGAGAAGCTGAAGGAGACCCGTAAGACGGTCCTCTTCGTCTCCCACGACCGGGAGCTGCTGTCGCGGGCGGCCGAGAAGATCGTGAGCCTGGAGCCGAGCCCGGCCGGTACGGACGTGTGGGTGCACGGTGGCGGCTTCGCCACGTACCACGACGCCCGCAAGGAGCGCTTCGCGCGCTTCGAGGAGCTGAAGCGGCGCTGGGACGAGGAGCACGCGCGGCTGAAGGCGCTGGTGCTGCGGCTGCGCAACCAGGCGGCGATCAGCCCGGACATGGCCTCGCGGTACCGGGCGATGCAGACGCGGTTCAAGAAGTTCGAGGAGGCCGGGCCGCCGCCCGAGCCGCCGCGCGAGCAGGAGATCACCATGCGGCTGCGCGGTGGTCGTACCGGCGTACGTGCTGTGACCTGCGAGAACCTTGAGCTGACCGGGCTGATGAAGCCGTTCTCGCTGGAGATCTACTACGGCGAGCGGGTCGCGGTCCTCGGCTCGAACGGCTCGGGCAAGTCGCACTTCCTGCGGCTGCTGGCGGGCGATCCTTCGGTCGCGCACACGGGTACGTGGAAGCTGGGCGCGCGCGTGCTGCCCGGGCACTTCGCCCAGACCCATGCGCACCCCGAGCTCCTCGGCCGCACGCTCGTCGACATCCTGTGGACGGAGCACGCCAAGGACCGGGGCGGGGCGATGTCGGTGCTGCGGCGGTACGAGCTGGAGCGGCAGGGCGACCAGCCCTTCGAGAAGCTCTCCGGCGGCCAGCAGGCCCGCTTCCAGATCCTCCTCCTGGAGCTCGCGGGCACGACCGCGCTGCTCCTGGACGAGCCGACGGACAACCTCGACCTGGAGTCGGCGGAGGCCCTCCAGGACGGCCTGGAGTCCTACGACGGCACGGTCCTCGCCGTCACCCACGACCGCTGGTTCTCGAAGACGTTCGACCGCTATCTGGTCTTCGGCTCGGACGGTGTCGTACGGGAGACCAGCGAGCCGGTGTGGGACGAGCGCCGGGTGGAGCGCGCCCGCTAGGGCGTTTGTGCAGGCCAGGGCTTGATCCGGTCGAATCCGGCCGGGTCGGGCCCTTGGCGGTTTTGACCCGCTCGGGGCACCCGGGTATTCTTCTGGTTTGTTATGCGTATTGGCTTGGTCGTTCTCACGCGAAGGGCCCTTACGTAGGTTCTCTGGAGCAGTTACCAGTGGCTCGCATACGGGCAGCGTCCCCGGCATTGTGAGCCCCAGCTGCATGATCGCTTCAGGGTGCAATGTGTCTGGACCCCATCCACCACTGAGAAGCGAAGGCTACGACCGTGCGTACGTACAGCCCCAAGCCCGGCGACATCACTCGCCAGTGGCACGTCATTGATGCCCGGGACGTCGTCCTGGGTCGTCTGGCGACCACCGCCGCCAACCTCCTCCGGGGCAAGCACAAGCCTGTGTATGCGCCCCACATGGACATGGGTGACTTCGTCGTCATCATCAACGCCGACAAGGTTCACCTGTCCGGCAACAAGCGCGAGCAGAAGATGGCCTACCGCCACTCCGGCTACCCGGGCGGTCTGCGCTCCGTGCGCTACGACGACCTCCTGGCGAACAACCCGGAGAAGGCCGTCGAGAAGGCCATCCGCGGCATGATCCCCAAGAACTCCCTGGGCCGTCAGATGCTCTCGAAGCTGAAGGTCTACTCGGGCGACCAGCACCCCCACGCTGCCCAGCAGCCGGTGCCGTTCGAGATCACCCAGGTCGCGCAGTAGTTCCGGCCACCCCCTAAACAGAAAAGAATCTGAGGAGCATCGTGGCCGAGACCACTGTCGAGACCCCCGTCGACACCGAGGGCGAAGAGACCTACGCGGAGGTCACCACCTTCGAGTCCGAGGTCCCCGTCGAGGGCGAGTACACCACCGAGTCGATGGCTTCCCGCTTCGGTGACCCGCAGCCGGCCGCCGGCCTGGGTCGTCGCAAGAACGCCATCGCCCGCGTCCGGATCGTCCCGGGCACCGGCAAGTGGAAGATCAACGGGCGTACGCTCGAGGACTACTTCCCGAACAAGGTCCACCAGCAGGAAGTCAACGAGCCCTTCAAGGTGCTCGAGCTCGACAACCGCTACGACGTCATCGCCCGCATCTCGGGTGGCGGCGTCTCCGGCCAGGCCGGCGCCCTGCGCCTCGGTGTGGCCCGTGCGCTGAACGAGGCGGACGTCGAGAACAACCGCCCGGCGCTGAAGAAGGCCGGCTTCCTCTCCCGCGACGACCGTGCGGTCGAGCGCAAGAAGGCCGGTCTCAAGAAGGCCCGCAAGGCCCCGCAGTACAGCAAGCGCTAAATCGCGCCTGCCGCCTGTACGGCTCTCGTCCGCCCCGGCAGCACTCTTGGTGCTGCCGGGGCGGCGTTGTTTTTACACCCATGGTGGGCGTCCGGGTGCGGCGCCTGGTGGATCGCAATGGAGGACAGCAGTGGGACGACTCTTCGGCACGGACGGTGTACGCGGCGTGGCCAACGCGGATCTGACGGCGGAGCTCGCGCTCGGCCTGTCGGTCGCGGCGGCGCACGTGCTCGGCGAGGCGGGTACGTTCGCGGGCCATCGGCCCACCGCGGTGGTCGGTCGTGACCCCCGCGCGTCCGGCGAGTTCCTGGAGGCCGCGGTCGTCGCGGGTCTGGCGAGCGCGGGCGTCGACGTGCTGCGCGTCGGTGTGCTGCCGACCCCGGCCGTGGCGTATCTCACCGGGGTCCTCGGCGCGGATCTCGGCGTGATGCTCTCCGCCAGCCACAACGCCATGCCGGACAACGGTGTCAAGTTCTTCGCGCGCGGCGGCCACAAGCTCGCCGACGAGCTGGAGGACCGCATCGAGCGCGTCTACGAGCAGCACCGCACGGGCGAGCCGTGGGAGCGGCCGACCGGCGCCGGTGTGGGCCGCGTCCGTACGTACGAGGAGGGCTTCGACAAGTACGTCGCCCACCTCATCGGTGTGCTGCCCAACCGTCTCGACGGGCTGAAGGTCGTCCTCGACGAGGCGCACGGCGCCGCCGCGTACGTCTCGCCCGAGGCGTTCACGCGGGCCGGGGCCGAGATCGTCACGATCGGTGCCGAGCCGGACGGGCTCAACATCAACGACGGCTGCGGCTCGACCCACCTGGACCTGCTGAAGGCCGCCGTCGTCGAGCACGGCGCCGACCTCGGCATCGCGCACGACGGGGACGCGGACCGCTGCCTGGCCGTGGACGCGCAGGGCAACGAGGTCGACGGCGACCAGATCCTCGCCGTCCTGTCCCTCGCCATGCGCGAGGCGGGCACCCTGCGGGGCAACACGGTCGTCGCCACGGTGATGTCCAACCTCGGCTTCAAGATCGCGATGGAGCGCGAGGGCGTCTCCGTCGTCCAGACGGGCGTCGGCGACCGCTACGTCCTGGAGTCGATGAAGGAGCACGGCTACGCGCTCGGCGGCGAGCAGTCCGGCCACGTGATCATCCTCGACCACGCCACCACCGGCGACGGCACGCTCACCGGTCTGATGCTGGCCGCGCGCCTCGCCGCGACCGGCCGCACGCTGGCCGACCTGGCCGGCGTCATGGAGCGTCTGCCGCAGGTCCTGGTCAACGTCCCGGACGTCGACAAGTCCCGCGTCTCCACCTCCGCCGAGCTGACCTCCGCGGTCACCGAGGCCGAGCGCGAGCTGGGCTCCACCGGCCGCGTGCTGCTGCGCCCCTCGGGCACCGAGCCGCTGGTGCGCGTGATGGTCGAGGCCGCCGACATCGACCAGGCCCGGTCGGTGGCCGGTCGCCTGGCGGACGTCGTGAAGTCCGCGCTGGGCTAGGCCTCTTGCGTACTTCGTACGCTCAACGAGCGGGCCCGCCGGGGGAGTTCCCCGGCGGGCCCGCTCGTTTTTTTGGCCGGCCAGTCAGAGCTTGCGCAGGGACAGCTTCTGGACCTTGTGGTCGGGACCCTTGCGGACGACAAGGGTGGCGCGGCCGCGGGTGGGCGCCACGTTCTCCACCAGGTTCGGCCGGTTGACGGTCCGCCAGGTGGTGCGGGCGTAGTCGAGGGCTTCTTCCTCGGAGACCTGGGTGTACTTGCGGAAGTACGAGAACGGGTTCTGGAAGGCCGTCTCGCGCAGCTTGCGGAAACGGTTCAGGTACCAGGTCTCGATGTCCTCGGGGCGCGCGTCCACGTACACGCTGAAGTCGAAGTAGTCGGCGAGGCCGACCCGGGTGCGGCCGTCGGTGCCGGGCAGGGCGGGCTGCAGGACGTTCAGGCCCTCGACGATGAGGATGTCCGGGCGGCGCACGGTGAGCAGCTCGCCGGGCACGATGTCGTAGATGAGGTGCGAGTAGACGGGGGCGGTGACCTCGTCCTTGCCCGCCTTGATGTCGGCGACGAACCGGGTGAGCGCCCGGCGGTCGTACGACTCGGGGAAGCCCTTGCGCGACATCAGGCCGCGTCTTTGCAGCTCGGCCATCGGGTACAGGAAGCCGTCGGTGGTGACCCGCTCCACGCGCGGGTGCTCGGGCCAGCGGGCCAGCATCGCCTGGAGCAGGCGCGCGACCGTGGACTTGCCGACGGCCACCGATCCGGCCACGCCTATGACGAACGGGGTGCCGCGCTGGGCGCCGTGGCCGTTGCCCGCGTCGCCCAGGAACGTGTTGAGGGAGCCGCGCAACTGGGCGGTGGCCTGCACGTACAGGTTGAGCAGCTGGGACAGCGGCAGATAGATGTCCCGCACCTCGTCCAGGTCGATGACGTCGCCGAGCCCGCGCAGCCGCTCCACCTCCTCGGCGGTCAGCGGCAGCGGCGTCTTGTCACGCAGCGCGCTCCACTCGCTGCGGGTCAGGTCTACGTACGGTGTCGAGTCCGCCCGGCGGTGGGCGCTTCGTGGCGGCGAAGTGATCACATGGCCATTGTCGGGGGTGGCGGCCGGAAGTGGGGGGTGGGGTGGGTCACGTGCGAACCCCGCGTGCGGGCAGGCCGGTGGGTCGCGTGCCGACCCGCCTGCGGGCATGCCGCGCGAGTGCCGCCCATGGAGCGCCCGTACGGTCGTAGGCTGCCGCCATGTGCGGAATCGTCGGGTACGTGGGAGCGCAGTCAGCGCTCGATGTTGTCATCGCCGGTCTGAAGCGCCTCGAATACCGGGGCTACGACTCGGCGGGGGTCGCGGTCCTCGCCGACGGGGGCCTGGCCGCCGCCAAGAAGGCGGGCAAGCTCGTCAATCTGGAGAAGGCGCTGGTCGACGGCCCGCTGCCGAGCGGGACCACGGGCATCGGGCACACCCGGTGGGCCACCCACGGCGGCCCCACCGACGCCAACGCCCACCCGCACCTGGACAACGCGGGCCGGGTCGCGGTCGTCCACAACGGGATCATCGAGAACTTCGCGGCGCTGCGGGCCGAGCTGGAGGAGCGCGGCCACACGCTGGCCTCCGAGACGGACACCGAGGTCGTGGCGCATCTGCTGGCCGAGGCGTACTCGTCGACCGAGGACCTGGCCGAGGCGATGCGGCAGGTGTGCCGGCGGCTCGACGGCGCGTTCACGCTGGTCGCGGTGCACGCGGACGAGCCGGACGTGGTGGTCGGGGCGCGGCGGAACTCCCCGCTGGTGGTGGGCGTTGGAGAGGGTGAGTCCTTCCTCGCCTCGGACGTGGCCGCGTTCATCGCCCACACGCGGTCCGCGATCGAGCTGGGTCAGGACCAGGTCGTGGAGCTGCGGCGGGACGGTGTGTCGGTCACCGACTTCGACGGGGCTCCCGCGAAGGTGCGGTCGTACCACGTGGACTGGGACGCGTCGGCCGCCGAAAAGGGGGGCTATGACTACTTCATGCTCAAGGAGATCGCCGAGCAGCCCAAGGCCGTGGCCGATACGCTGCTCGGCCGCATCGACGCGGCGGGGTCGCTGACGCTCGACGAGGTGCGCATCCCGGCGGCGGTGCTGCGCGAGGTCGACAAGGTCGTGATCGTGGCGTGCGGTACGGCGTACCACGCGGGCATGATCGCGAAGCTGGCGATCGAGCACTGGACACGGATCCCCTGCGAGACGGAGCTCGCCAGCGAGTTCCGCTACCGGGACCCGATCCTCGACCAGCGCACCCTGGTGATCGCGATCTCGCAGTCCGGCGAGACCATGGACACCCTGATGGCGCTGCGGCATGCGCGCGAGCAGGGCGCGAAGGTGCTGGCGATCTGCAACACCAACGGCTCGACGATCCCTCGCGAGTCGGACGCGGTCCTGTACACGCACGCGGGCCCCGAGGTCGCCGTCGCGTCCACGAAGGCGTTCCTGACCCAGCTGGTCGCCTGCTACCTGGTGGCCCTGTACCTGGGCCAGGTGCGCGGCACGAAGTGGGGCGACGAGATCCAGGCGGTCATCCGCGACCTGGCGTCGATCGCGCAGGACGTCGACCGGGTCCTGGAGACGATGGAGCCGGTACGGGAGCTGGCGCGCTCGCTGTCGGACAAGAACACGGTGCTGTTCCTGGGCCGCCATGTGGGCTACCCGGTGGCGCTGGAGGGCGCGCTGAAGCTCAAGGAACTGGCGTATATGCACGCGGAGGGGTTCGCGGCGGGGGAGCTGAAACACGGCCCGATCGCACTGATCGAGCCCGATCTGCCCGTGGTGGTCGTGGTCCCGTCCCCGAGGGGTCGGTCTGTTCTGCACGACAAAATCGTCTCCAACATCCAGGAGATCAGGGCGCGGGGGGCGCGGACGATCGTGATCGCGGAGGTCGGGGACGAGGCGGTGGTGCCGTACGCGGACCATCTGGTCCGCATCCCGGCCACGCCGACGCTCCTCCAGCCGCTCGTCGCCACGGTCCCGCTCCAGGTCTTCGCCTGCGAGCTGGCCACGGCGCGGGGCAACGAGGTCGACCAGCCGCGCAACCTCGCGAAGTCGGTGACCGTCGAGTGATCATCGGGGTCGGGATCGACGTGGCCGAGGTGCAGCGCTTCGGCGAGTCCCTGGAGCGCACACCTGCTCTGCTCCAACGGCTGTTCGTGGAGCAGGAGTTGCTGCTGCCGAGCGGGGAGCGCCGGGGCACGGCGTCCCTGGCGGTCCGCTTCGCCGCGAAGGAGGCGCTGGCGAAGGCCCTGGGCGCGCCGGCGGGCCTGCACTGGACCGACGCGGAGGTGTACGTGGAGGAGAGCGGCCAGCCACGCCTTCGGGTACGGGGGACTGTGGCCGCGCGGGCGGAGGCGCTGGGGGTGCGGGGGTGGCATGTGTCGCTCAGCCATGACGCGGGGGTGGCGTCGGCGGTGGTGATCGCGGAGGGGTGAGGCGGTTCTCCCGGGGGCGAAGCCCCGAGGGATGACTCCCGGGGTTGTCGGGGTGGCAGGCGGGCGCGGGATTCGGAAGGGTGGACCCATGCGTATCGCTTATCGCGTGGAGACCGTCCGGGCCGCCGAGCGGGAGCTGATGGCCCGCCTCCCCGAGGGCGCGCTCATGCAGCGCGCCGCCGCCGGACTGGCCGCAGCCTGCGCCGGCATCCTCGGCCGGGTGTACGGCGCCAGAGTCGTCGTCCTGGCGGGCAGCGGGGACAACGGCGGCGACGCGCTGTACGCCGGCGCCCGCCTGGCCCGACGCGGCGCGGGCGTCAGCGCCGTACTGCTCGCGCCGGACAGGGCACACCCCGGCGGCCTCACCGCGCTGCTGAGGGCCGGCGGCCGCGTCGCCGACGACCCGTACGACGTACTCGCCGCCGCCGACCTCGTCCTCGACGGCATCACCGGCATCGGCGGCCACGGCGGCCTGCGCCCCGACGCGGTCCCCGTGGCCCGCGCGGCCCGCGGCTCCAACGCGCTCGTCGTCGCCGTCGACCTCCCCAGCGGTGTCGACGCGGACACCGGCGAGGTGGCCGGGGAGGCGCTGCACGCCGACGCGACGGTCACGTTCGGGACGTACAAACCCGGCCTGCTCATCGACCCCGCGCACGCGTACACCGGTGCCGTACGGCTCGTGGACATCGGTCTCGACGACTTCCTGCCGTCCGTGCCGGACTGCGAGGCGCTCCAACACGCGGACGTGGCGCAGCTGTTGCCGGTGCCGGCGGGCGAGAGCGACAAGTACCGGCGGGGGGTGGTCGGGATCGTCGCCGGGTCCGCGCGCTATCCGGGCGCGGCGGTGCTCGCGGTGGCGGGCGCGCTGAGCGGTGGCGCGGGGGCCGTGCGGTACGTGGGGCACGCCGCCGACGGGGTCGTGGCCCGGTTCCCGGAGACGCTGGTCTCGGACGGGCCGCCGGCCAAGGCGGGGCGGGTCCAGGCGTGGGTGGTCGGCCCGGGCCTCGGGGACGCGCCCGGGGTCGCCGACGTCCTCGCCTCCGATGTGCCGGTGCTCGTCGACGCGGACGGGTTGCGTGGTCTGGACGCCGATGCCGTACGGGCCCGGACCGCGCCCACCCTGCTCACCCCGCATGCCGGGGAGGCGGCGGCGCTGCTCGGGGTGAGCCGGGGGGAGGTGGAGGCGTCACGGTTGCGGTCGGTGCGGGAGCTGGCTTCTCGGTACGGGGCGACGGTGCTGCTGAAGGGGTCGAGCACTCTTGTCGCCGACCCGGGCGATCGGTTGCCTGTCCGGGTCAACTCCACGGGTACGCCGTGGTTGGCGACGGCCGGGAGTGGTGACGTGCTGTCCGGTCTGGCTGGGTCGTTGCTGGCTGCGGGGCTTTCTGCGCGGGATGCGGGGTCTGTGGGGGCGTACCTCCACGGTCTGGCGGCCCGGCGTGCGGCGTCGGCCGCCCCCCTGACGGCCTCGGCCGTCGCGGCGTCGCTGCCGTCGGCGTGGCGCGACGTGTACGAGTGATGCGCCCCGCCGGGGCGTTTCACCCCCGGAGGGTTTAGGCGAAGGGGCGGGGTGGGGCGAGAGACCCGGCCGGATGACGGCGCGCGCCCCGCCCCGCGCGGCGTCCGCGACACGCCCGGCCCCGACGGTTCGCTGGGCCCATGAGCGAACGACGCATCCCGCCACGCCTCACCCTCAACCGACGCAAACGCGTCCTCGGCGGCCTCGCCCTCGCCGCCACCCTCGCCCTGGGCACCGCAGCCCCGGCCGACTCCTACCCCGTCCCCCCGCACCCGGGCCCCGCCCCCGCGCCCCCCGCCCCCGGCACCCACGGACCCGGCGCCCCCGCCCCCGGCGAAGCCGCCCCTCTCGGCCTCGAATCCCTCGTCCCCGGCGAGCCCCGCGCCCCCGGCGACATCCCGTATCTCATGGACACGCCCGACCAGGTGCTGCCGCCTCTCGTCTACGAGCCCGGCCCCGCCGAGGACGCCGTCGAGCCCGTCGCGCCGACGAGCGCCGGGCGGCTCGTCGAGTACGTGCCCGGTAACGAAGTCGGCGCCGTCGCGTGCAGCAAGCAGACCGGGCCCTACCAGCGGCAGGTCGAGCGGTGGCTCAAGCTGCCCGTCGACGGGAAGCAGTCCGTCGCCGACTGCGCCGCGGTCCGCCGGTTCCAGACCGAGCGCGGGATCCGGCCCAGCAACGGCTTCGCCGGACCCGTCACCTGGGGCACCATCCGGCTGCTCGCCGCCAGGGACCGCCCGAACGCCGCCGGCCACTGCCCCGTACGCAAAAGCCGCATCGCCTGCGTCGATCTGGATCGGCAGCTCATGTGGGTGCAGAAGGGGAAGACCGTCGACTTCGGGCCCGTCCCCATCCGGTCCGGCCGCCCCGGCTACGCCACCCGGACCGGCACCTACCCCGTCTACTGGCGGCACAAGAACCACTGGTCGACGATCTACCACGCCCCCATGCCGTACGCCCAGTTCTTCAGCGGCGGGCAGGCGTTCCACGGGATCTACGACAACGTCTACTCCACCGTCGGCTCGCGCGGGTGCGTCAATCTGACCTACTCGGACGCCCGGCGGCTGTGGGGCGTGTTGCGCAAGGGTGACGCGGTGCACATCTGGGGGCACCGGCCCGGTTCCTGAGGCCGGGTGTGAGCTCTGAGAGACTTGGCGCGATGACCGCGATGACTCAGACAGTGCACACCCGGGCCCGCGCCGAGATCGATCTGGCCGCGCTGCGCGCCAACGTCCGTGCGCTGCGTGCCCGTACCCCGGGCGCGCAGCTCATGGCCGTCGTGAAGGCGGACGCGTACGGGCACGGCGCGCTGCCGTGTGCCCGGGCCGCGGTCGAGGCGGGCGCCGCCTGGGTCGGCACCGCCACTCCGCAGGAGGCCCTGGCGCTGCGCGCGGCCGGGATCGGCGGCCGGATGCTGTGCTGGCTGTGGACGCCCGGCGGGCCGTGGCGCGAGGCGATCGAGGCGGACATCGATGTGTCCGTGAGCGGGATGTGGGCGCTGCGGGAGGTCACCGAGGCCGCCCGTGCCGCCGGACGCGTCGCCCGTATCCAGCTCAAGGCCGACACCGGGCTCGGCCGCAACGGCTGCCAGCCCGCCGACTGGCCCGAGCTCGTCCAGGCCGCGCTGGCCACCCCCGAGGTCCGCGTCACCGGCCTGTGGTCGCACTTCGCTTGCGCCGACGAGCCCGGCCACCCCTCCATCGCCGCCCAGCTCACGGTCTTCCGCGAGCTCCTGGCGTACGCGGAGAAGGAGGGCGTCGACCCCGAGGTGCGCCACATCGCCAACTCGCCGGCCACGCTCACCATCCCCGAGTCGCACTTCGACCTCGTACGGACCGGCATCGCGATGTACGGCGTCAGCCCCGCGCCCGAGCTCGGCACCCCGGCCGACTTCGGGCTGCGTCCGGTGATGACGCTGGCCGCGTCGGTGGCGCTGGCCAAGCAGGTCCCGGCGGGTCACGGCGTCAGTTACGGGCATCACTACGTCACCAGGGCCGAGACCAACCTCGCGCTGGTTCCGCTCGGGTACGCGGACGGCATTCCCCGGCACGCCTCCGGGCGCGGGCCGGTCCTGGTCGGCGGGAAGGTGCGCACGGTCGCGGGCCGGGTCGCCATGGACCAGTTCGTGGTCGACCTCGACGGGGACACCGTCGAGCCGGGCGCGGACGCGGTCCTGTTCGGGCCCGGCGACCGGGGCGAGCCGAGCGCCGAGGACTGGGCGCGGGCGGCGGACACCATCGCGTACGAGATCGTCACGCGGATCGGTTCGCGCGTTCCGCGCGTCTATCTGAACGAGAATCCGAACGACGGTTCCGACAGCTGAGCGAATGAACGTACGGGCCCGGTAAGCGAACGTACGACTGTCCGATCACTAGAACCACGGGAGCGGCACGGTGAGCGAGACCAGCGCGGGGGACGTGGTGCAGGCGGCCACGGGCGGCTGGCGCCGGGCGGGCCTGGCCGGCGCCGCGATAGGCGTGGTGGCGGCGGGCGCGGCGGCCGGGGTCGCGGTGGAGCGGCTCACCGTCGGGCGCGGCATGCGCAAGAAGGCCCGGCTCGCGCTTGACGCGACCGGCCCGTACGGCGCCCTGCGCGGGATGCCGGGGCGCGCGTACTCCGACGACGGCACCGAGCTCTACTACGAGAGCGACGAGGTCGAGCCGGCCGGCAACGGCGACGGACCGCGCCGGCGGCGGCTGTTCGGCCGCAAGGCGCCCGCGCCCGTCACCGTCGTCTTCTCGCACGGCTTCTGCCTCAGCCAGGACGCCTGGCACTTCCAGCGGGCCGCGCTGCGCGGGGTCGTGCGGACCGTCCACTGGGACCAGCGCAGCCACGGCCGCTCCGCGCGCGGCGAGGCGCAGGCCCAGGGCAAGCCCGTCACCATCGACCAGCTGGGCCGCGACCTCAAGGCGGTCCTGGACGCGGCGGCGCCCGAGGGGCCGCTGGTGCTCGTGGGGCACTCCATGGGCGGCATGACGGTCATGGCGCTCGCCGACCAGTACCCGGAGCTGATCCGCGACCGGGTCGTCGGCGTCGCCTTCGTGGGGACGTCCTCGGGCAAGCTCGGCGAGGTCAGCTACGGGCTGCCGGTGGCGGGCGTGAACGCGGTGCGCCGCATCCTGCCCGGCGTCCTGAAGGCGCTCGGCTCGCAGGCGGAGCTGGTGGAGCGGGGGCGGCGGGCCACGGCCGACCTGTTCGCGGGGACGATCAAGCGCTACTCGTTCTCCTCCAAGGACGTCGACCCGGCGATCGCACGGTTTGCCGAGCGAATGATCGAAGGAACACCGATCGACGTGGTCGCGGAGTTCTATCCGGCGTTCGACGACCACGACAAGGCGGCGGCGCTCCAGATCTTCGCCGAGGTGCCGGTCCTGGTCCTGGCCGGTGACCGCGATCTGGTGACGCCCAGCTCGCACAGCGAGTCCATCGCGGACCGGCTGCCCGACTCCGAGCTCGTCATCGTCCCGGACGGCGGGCACCTGGTGATGCTGGAGCACCCCGAGACGGTCACCGACCGCCTCGCGGACCTGCTGGCGCGGGTCGGGGCGGTGCCGGAGGCGACTAACGTTGGCACGTATGGAAGCACCGCACAGCCAGGCAGCTGAGGCCACGACCCGGCTCACTCTCCACTCCCCGGCCGAAATGCAGGAGTTGGGGCGCCGGATCGCCAAACTGCTGCGACCCGGCGACCTCGTCCTGCTCACCGGTGAACTCGGCGCGGGCAAGACGACGCTCGCGCGCGGCCTCGGCGAGGGCCTCGGGGTGCGGGGCGCGGTGACGTCCCCCACCTTCGTGATCGCCCGCGTCCACCCGTCCCTGACCGGCGGCCCGGCGCTCGTGCACGTCGACGCGTACCGGCTCGGCGGCGGTCTGGACGAGATGGAGGACCTCGACCTCGACGTCTCGCTGCCCGAGTCCGTGGTGGTCGTGGAGTGGGGCGACGGCAAGGTCGAGGAGCTGTCCGAGGACCGGCTGCACGTCGTGATCGACCGCGTGGTCGGCGAGACGGACGACGACCGCCGCGCGGTCACCGTGCGGGGTCTCGGCGCGCGCTGGTCGGGCGCCGGCGTCGAGGGGCTGTAGTCCCTGGAGAAGTCCGCTGCGGCGCGCGGGATGTGAGAGGGATACGTACGTTCCGACAAGCCGTCGGCAAAATGTTGCGCGGGTCCCGCCGGGCGTGGTCACATGGAGGCAGAGACCTGGTTAGGTCTACCTAACCACGCCTTCTCCAGGAGCCGGGAGGCCGCCATGACCGTGTCGGAGCCCAAGGCGCAGCCCAGGGGCGCGCAGGGTGTGTCGATGAGCGATCTGCTGGCGTCCTGCGCGGCCGCGAACGCGGTCTCCACTCCGCCGAAACCGGCCGAGCCGGAGCGGCCTTCGGCCGATGCCGCGGAGAAGGATGCACGCGGCGTGCGGCGGGATGCGGCGTAACCCTTTCGGGTGTGTCTTGAAGGTGGTCGTTTCGTCTGCGGGCCGGTGGGGGTTGCTCGCGCCCACGCGGCGGAGCCGCAAATGTCACAGCCCCGCGCCCCTGATCGGCTACGGCACCACGACGATCTTCGAGCCGATCGTCGCGAACGTCCACAGCGCGTTCCCGTCCTCGCGCTTCATGCGGATGCCGCCGGTGCGCTTGCTCGGGTCGGGGCTGGCGACCGCGCCGTTGACGGCGGCGCTGAAGCCGATCGTCACGGAGTCGACGGCGGTGAAGCGGACCACGTGCTCGATCTCCACGCCGTCCGAGCCGGTGACCTTGCTGGAGCGCGAGGTCACCGCGTACGTGCCGGGCTTCGGGTTGACCGTCGCGGGCATGACGTCGAAGTTCTTCGGCGGCTGGCCCTTCAGGGCCTTCGTGCCGACCAGCCAGACGCGCTTGGCGCTCAGCGAGTACACGGTGCGCGGGCCGACGCCGGTGTTCTCCGGGAGCGCCGTCACGGCCTTGCCGGGGGCCGAGCCCTTGGGCGGTACGGCGGGCGAGGCGTGCGGGGCCGGTGAGACGGTGGTGCCCGGGGCCGCGAGGTCCGCCTTCGAGGGGGCGCTCGCCGACGCCTGGTAGGCGAGGAAGCCGACCACGGCCAGCGCCGCCGCGGTGAGCCCGGCCACAAATCCCGAGCTGCTCCGTGCCACCTGGCTCCCCTTTCGTACGAACACACCTGCCGGTCATATATCTGCGGCTGACGGTAGCAGCCGGGGGCGGCCAGGGCGGGACGCCGTGCCCCCGGCGCCGTGGCCGTAGGCTGTTCGCGTGCTCTTGCTCGCCGTTGATACCGCCACCCCCGCCGTCACCGTCGCCCTGCACGACGGCACGGACGTCGTCGCCGAGACCAGTCAGGTGGACGCCCGCAGACACGGGGAGCTGCTGCTGCCCGCCGTCCACAAGGTGCTCGCCGGGGCCGGGCTGAAGCTCGACGCCGTCACGGACCTGGTCGTCGGGGTCGGCCCCGGCCCGTACACCGGACTGCGCGTCGGTCTGGTGACGGCCGCGACCTTCGGCTCGGTGCTCGGTGTGCCGGTCCACGGCCTGTGCACGCTCGACGGCCTCGCCTACGCCTCCGGGATCGAGGGGCCGTTCGTGGTCGCCACCGACGCCCGCCGCAAGGAGGTCTACTGGGCGCGCTACGACGACTTCCGCACCCGGGTGGGCGAGCCGTCCGTCGACCGGCCCGCCGACATCGCCGAGCAGGTCGCCGGGGTGCCGGTGGTCGGCGCGGGCGCGCTGCTCTACCCCGAGGTGTTCCCTGACGCGCGCGGCCCGGAGCACCAGTCGGCGGCGGCGCTCGCCTCGCTGGCGGCCGAGCGGCTGGCGGCGGGCGCCGAGTTCCTGGCGCCCACGCCGCTGTATCTGCGCCGCCCGGACGCGCAGGTGCCCAAGAACTACAAGGTGGTCACTCCCCAGTGAGCGGCGTCGCGCTCCGGGAGATGCGCTGGTGGGACATAGCGCCGGTGCTCGCCCTCGAACACGACCTCTTCCCCGAGGACGCCTGGTCGGCCGGGATGTTCTGGTCGGAGCTGGCGCACGCCCGGGGCCCGGGCGCGACCCGGCGCTATGTGGTCGCCGAGGACGAAGAGGGCCGTCTCGTCGGCTACGCGGGCCTCGCGGCGGCCGGCGGGCTCGGCGATGTGCAGACCATCGCCGCCGCCCGCGACCAGTGGGGGACCGGGCTCGGCGCCCGGCTCCTGACCGATCTGCTCAAGCACGCCACCGCCTTCGAGTGCGACGAGGTCCTGCTCGAAGTACGTGTGGACAACACCCGGGCCCAGAAGCTCTACGAGCGCTTCGGCTTCGAGCCCATCGGCTTCCGGCGCGGCTACTACCAGCCGGGCAACGTCGACGCGCTCGTGATGCGACTGATCGTCCAGGAACACGACCGAGAAACAGAAGAGACTGACTGATGGCTGCTGACGAACCGCTCGTACTCGGTATCGAGACCTCCTGCGACGAGACCGGCGTCGGCATCGTGCGCGGGACGACGCTGCTCGCCGACGCCGTCGCGTCCAGCGTGGACACCCACGCCCGGTTCGGCGGCGTGGTGCCGGAGATCGCCTCGCGCGCGCACCTGGAGGCGATGGTCCCCACCATCGAGCGCGCCCTGAAGACCGCCGGGATCTCCGCCAAGGACCTCGACGGCATCGCGGTGACGGCGGGTCCGGGCCTGGCGGGCGCGCTGCTCGTCGGCGTCTCGGCCGCCAAGGCGTACGCGTACGCGCTCAACAAGCCGCTGTACGGCGTCAACCACCTCGCCTCGCACATCTGCGTCGACCAGCTGGAGCACGGGCCGCTGCCCGAGCCGACGATGGCGCTGCTCGTCTCCGGTGGCCACTCCTCGCTGCTGCTCGCGCCCGACATCACCGCCGACGTGCGTCCCATGGGCGCGACCATCGACGACGCGGCGGGCGAGGCCTTCGACAAGATCGCCCGCGTCCTGGACCTCGGCTTCCCGGGCGGCCCGGTGATCGACCGGCTCGCCAGGGAGGGCGACCCGACCGCGATCGCGTTCCCGCGCGGTCTGACCGGCCCGCGCGACGCCGCGTACGACTTCTCCTTCTCCGGTCTGAAGACGGCCGTGGCCCGCTGGATCGAGGCCAAGCGCCGGGCGGGCGAGGACGTTCCCGTACGAGATGTGGCCGCGTCCTTCCAGGAGGCCGTCGTCGACGTGCTCACCCGCAAGGCCGTACGGGCCTGCAAGGACGAGGGCGTCGACCACCTGATGATCGGCGGCGGCGTGGCCGCCAACTCGCGGCTGCGCGCGCTCGCCCAGGAGCGGTGCGAGCGGGCGGGCATCCGGCTGAGGGTGCCCCGGCCCGGTCTGTGTACCGACAACGGGGCGATGGTGGCGGCGCTCGGCGCCGAGATGGTGGCCCGCAACCGGCCCGCCTCCGACCTGGAGCTGTCGGCGGACTCCTCGCTTCCGGTGACGGACCCGCATGTGCCCGGCCACTCGCACGACCACGATCACGACCATGTGCACGAGATCAGCAAGGAGAACCTGTACTCGTGACGGTCGCTCTGATGTGGGAGGCGCGGGCGGTCGAGGGCCGGGGCGCGGAGCTCCTTGACTGGGCCCGCGCCCAGTCGCTGCCGTCCGTGCCCGTGCGCCGGGAGGTCTTCGCGGCGCCCCAGGACCGCGTTCTGGTGATCACCTGGTGGGACGCGGCGTACGACGCCGAACTGCCCGAACTCCCCGAGCCCGACGGCGGGTTGGTGACCCGGGCGGTGCACCGCTGGCGGTTCGAGTCGCTCGAAGTGGAACCTCGGGCCTGAATTCTGCATCGATGGGTACGCAGGCATATACGAGTCGGCGGTTCGGACGGTTGGTTCACAGTGGGTAAGAAGAGCGCGGCAGCGGCGGCACTGGTCCTCAGCGGGGTGTTGCTGGCCACGGGCTGCTCGGCCGGTTCGTCGGGCGGCTCCGGGGACTCTCCGGCGAAGACGGGCGACAGCGCGGCGCCCGGGAAGCCCTCGGCGTCGGCCCCCGCCGACGACAACGGCGCCGCGAACGAGGCCGCGTACCGCAAGTGGGGCCTCAAGCCCTTCCCCGCGCCGCCCGCGCCCCCGGCCGACAAGCCCGTGAAGTTGAAGCCGGGCGAGGTCCCGGTGATCAGCGACATCCCCACGGACAAGAAGATCGTCTTCGTGACGTTCGACGACGGGGCCGAGAAGGACCCCAAGTTCGTCGAGATGATGCAGGACCTGAAGGTCCCCTTCACGATGTTCCTGACCGACGCGGCCATCAGCAACAACAAGGCGTACTTCAAGCCTCTCCAGGCGCTCGGCAACGCGATCGAGAACCACACCCTGACGCACCCCAACATGCGTACGGAGAGCGGTTCGAAGCAGCAGCACGAGATATGCGGCCAGCAGGAGAAGCTGACCAAGGAGTACGGCAAGGCCCCCCGGCTCTTCCGTCCGCCGTACGGCAACTGGAACGAGGCCACGCGCGCGGCGGTCAAGGAGTGCGGGCCCCAGGCGATCGTGCTGTGGCGCGAGTCGATGCAGATCCAGAACATGCAGTACCAGCGCGGCGACAAGAAGCTGCACCCCGGCGACATCATCCTCGCCCACTTCCGGGGCAAGAGTGAGCTCAAGGGCCACACGATGACGGAGATGACGGCGAACATGCTCCGCCACATCCAGGAGCAGGGGTTCACGGTGGCGCGGCTGGAGGACTACGTCTAGGACCAGGTCCGACGGGTCCGGCAGGGCCGCGAAACCGGGTGCGAAAAAATCTCCGGGAAAATCCTCGGGCCGTGTCGAATCCGGGTCCGGCCGTTCGACGTATGAGTGAGAAGGCGGAGTGAGAGGCGGGGAACAGCCCCGCTACCACCGCCCTCTCGCCACCCGAGGAGAACACCATGCCCCGCTACCTGTCGATGGTCCGTATCAACGAGGCCGAGACTCCCGCCGAGGGCCCCAGCGCCGAGCTGATGCAGCGGATGGGCGCCCTGATCGAGGAGATGACCAAGGCCGGGGTCCTGCTCGACACCGGTGGCCTCACCCCGAGCGCGCAGGGCACCCGGGTCACCTGGTCCGGCGGGAAGCTCTCGACGACCGACGGCCCGTTCACGGAGTCCAAGGAGGTCGTCGGCGGCTACGCGCTGATGCAGTGCAAGGACCGCGCCGAGGCCCTGGAGTGGGTCAAGCGCTTCCTGACGATCCACGAGGACCACTGGACGGTGACGTCCGAGCTCCGCGAGATCTTCGAGGGCTGAGCCCGAGAACTGCTTGCGGTGCCGATTGCCGCCGATTGCCGCCGGGCGGCGCCGGTGCTCTCATGACTGCCTGTGAGTACCGAACAGGACGCCGTCCAGGCCATCGAGACCGTCTTCCGGATCGAGTCCGCGCGCGTCATCGCCGCCGTCGCCCGGGTCGTACGGGATGTCGGCATCGCCGAGGAACTGGCGCAGGACGCGCTGGTCGCCGCGCTGGAGCGGTGGCCCGAGACCGGCGTCCCGGACAATCCGGGTGCCTGGCTCACGGCCACCGCCAGGCACCGGGCCGTCGACCTGGTGCGCCGCCGCGAGACGTACGCGCGCAAGCTCGCCGAGATCGGCCGCGACCTCGACGAGGCCGCCTGGGACCCGGACATCGAGGACGTCGGCGACGGTGACGGCATCGACGACGACCTGCTCCGGCTGATCTTCACCGCCTGCCACCCCGTGCTCTCCACCGAGGCCCGCATCGCCCTGACGCTGCGGCTGCTCGGCGGGCTGACGACGGACGAGATCGCGCGCGCGTTCCTGGCCCAGGAGGCGACCGTCGCCCAGCGCATCTCGCGCGCCAAGCGGACCCTCGCCAAGGCGCAGGTTCCCTTCGAGGTGCCGTACGGGCCGGAGCGCGCGGCACGTCTGGGATCCGTCCTGGAGGTCATCTACCTCGTCTTCAACGAGGGGTACGCGGCGACCGCCGGGGATGACCTGGTGCGGCCCGCCCTGTGCGAGGACGCGCTGCGGCTGGCCCGGGTCCTTTCGGCGCTGATGCCGAAGGAGCCCGAAGTGCACGCGCTGGCGGCCCTGTTGGAGATCCAGGCGTCGCGCACCGCCGCCCGTACGGACGCCTCGGGGGCGCCGGTGCTGCTCGCCGACCAGAACCGTTCGCGCTGGAACCGGCTGCTGATCCGGCGCGGCTTCGCGGCGCTGACCCGCGCGGGCGAACTCGGCGGCCCGCCCGGCCCGTACGCGCTCCAGGCCGCCATCGCCGCCTGCCACGCGCAGGCCCCGGCGTACGAGGACACCGACTGGGCGGCGATCGCCGCGCTGTACCGGCGGCTCGCGGCCATCGCCCCGTCGCCGGTGGTGGAGCTGAACCGGGCGGTCGCCGTCTCCATGGCCGAGGGGCCCGAGGCGGCCCTGGCGATCGTCGACGCGCTGGCCGCCGACCCGGCCCTGCGCGCCTACCATCTGCTGCCCAGCGTCCGGGGCGACCTGCTGGAACGGCTCGGCCGCGCTACGGAGGCCCGTGCGGAGTTCGCCCGGGCGGCGGAGCTGACGCGCAACGAGCGGGAGCGGGAGCTGTTGCGGGGGCGGGCTCAGGGAGGGCGATGAGTTTCCCGGGCGGGCCCAGTCTACCTTTCACAGCCGCCGGCATCCGCCGGACGGCCCGGCCGATCGGGAGGCAGCACCCATGTCCGCACAGAAGATCCAGACGTTCCTCTGGTTCGACGACCAGGCCGAGGAGGCCGCGAAGTACTACGTCTCCGTCTTCGGCGGCGACTCGCGGATCGTCGACAGCACGCGGTACACGGACGCGGCGCCCGGCAAGACCGGCTCCGTCATGACGATCACCTTCGAGCTCGCGGGCCAGCGGTACACCGCCCTCAACGGCGGCCCGCAGAACTGGAGCTTCAACGAGTCCATCTCGCTCGCCGTGACCTGCGAGGACCAGGACGAGGTCGACGAGCTGTGGGCCAAGCTCACCGCCGACGGCGGCGAGGAGGGCCCGTGCGGCTGGCTCAAGGACAAGTACGGCCTGTCCTGGCAGATCGTCCCGCGCCAGATGCAGGAGATCCTGAGCGGCGGCGACCCGGCGGGCGTGGACCGCGCGGTGAAGGCCATGATGGCGATGGGGAAGCTGGACGTGGCGGGGCTGCGGGAGGCGTACGAGGGGAAGTGAACGGGGGCTGGCGGCCGGGCCCTTACGGGGGCGGCCCGGCCACGCACCCCGGCGCCGTCACCGCTTGTGCAGCAGCTCCACCACGCTCGCGATGTCCTCGTCCCCGTGCCCGTCCGCCGCACGCCGCCGCATCAGGTCGAAGAGCGGGGCGAGGAGGTCGGCGCCGATGCCCTGGGCGCGGCCGAGGTCGCCGAGCGCGTCGTGCGCCACGACCTGCATGGCGAGGTTGGACCCCGTCGTCGCGTACTCGCCCTTGGCCGCCTGCGCGGCCATCGCGGGCAGACCGCCCGACATGGCCTGCAGCCACGGGACGAGCAGCGCCGTCGCGAACTCCTCGACGTCCCCGCCCGCCGAGCGCACCAGCGCCACCGACTGGAGGAAACCGGCGAACATCCCGTACATGCCGGTCAGCAGCGCCAGATCGTGCAGCGGTGCCTGGCCCGCGTCGTCGCCGAGGTAGACCGCGCGGCCGAAGACCTTCAGCGTCTCGCGGTGCCCCTCGAAGGCGATCGTCGAGCCGCTGTACAGCACCATGGACTCGGGTCGGCCGATCATCGCGGGGACGGCCATGATGCCGCCGTCGAGGTAGTCGGCGCCCAGCGCCCGCACCTTGTCGGCCAGTTCACGGGCCTGTGCCGGGGATCCGTTGGTGAGGTTGACGACGACCCGGCCGCGCAGCGCGGCGCCGTCCGTGTCGACCAGCGCGTGCACATCGGCGTATCCGAGAAGGCAGAAGACGACCACATCGCTCGCCTCGGCGGCCGCCGCGACGGTGGCGGCCCGTCGGGCGCCGCGCTCCACGAGCGGGTCCGCCTTCGCGGGCGTGCGGTTCCAGACCGTGGTGTCGTGCCCCGCCGTGAGCAGGGCCTGCGCCAGGGCGCTCCCCATGGCCCCCAGGCCGACGACCGATACCGAACTCATCGCGAACTCTCCTTTTCCGGGCGCGTTGTTGATCTGTTTCGAGTCTCGGTGGGGTCGCGGGTCCCGACAAGTACCCACTAATAAGTGCGTACTTACCCATTGGTGCGTGCGGGACGGGGCTCAGCGGGGCCTGAGACCGCCGGTAATCTCGTGCTCATGTCACCGCGCACGCCCCTCCCACCCCCGCCGCCACCTGCGGAGATCCGTGCCTGGCCGGACCGTGACGCGCTCCTGGCCGACCGGGCGGGCGTCCTGAACGATCTGCTCGGCCGCCTCCTCGGCCCCGGGCGGATCGCGGCGCACTGGGGCTGGGCGGTGCTGCTGGCGACGGGCTGGGCGTTCACGGGGACGGCGGTGATCGCGTTCACGGAGGCGCTGGACGCGCTGTCGCTGCTGTTCGGTTTCGTCTGCCTGGTGATCGGGGTGGCCACCCTCGTGCCGACGTCGATCGCGATAGCGGCGGGGGTGCGCAAGGACGCGCGGATCCGGGAACTGTTCGCGCAGTGGGCCGAGTTGGACCGTAACCCGGCGGACGCCGCGCTGCGCGCGGGCGGCCCGGTCCTCGGCTGGCTGCTGCCGGGCGGCCTGATGTGCGCGCTGGGGCTGTACGTGTGCGTGGCGGTCCCGGCGAGCGCCCGGCCCGGCGCCGACACCTACGGGATGGTGGTCCTCGGGATGGGCCTGGGTCTGGTGTGCTGGCTCATGGGTCTGATCGCGGTGACGAAGGCCCTGAAGCACCGCCGCTGGGCCCTTCGGTTCCTGGCGCCGGCGCACCTATCCTGAACGCGCGTACGGAACGTACGGACGCGCGTTTCACGGGGAAGAGGCAGCAAATGGAATGGTATTGGTGGGTCCTCATCGTCTTCTGGATGGGTGGCTTCGGCTGGGCGGCCGACAACGCGCGCACCGCGCTGCGCACCCGCCACGAGCGCAAGATGGAGCGCCTTGAGGCGGCCAAGCGCGAGCGGCTGGCCGTGGAGGCCGCGAACCGGCCCCCCGAGCCGGTCTGCGGCTGCACCCACCACCTCGCCAAGCACGACAAGCAGGGCAAGTGCCATGAGCGGGTCGAGGTGCCGGTGGCGTGGGACGAGTCGAAGAAGCCGGTCCGCTTCGAGTCCGGTCAGTGCAACTGCCAGCAGTACGTGGGTCCGCAGCCGCTGTCCCAGGTGTACGCGGAGGAGCTCACGGACCTCGCGTGACCAGCCGCTCGGCCACGCCGGTGAGCCAGGCGCCGGGGCCGTACGGGGCGGGCGGGTCGACCTCCATGCCGAGCTCGGCGAGCGCGTCGGCGTACCCGGACTCGTCGAGCCCCAACCCGAGGAGTTCGTGCACTTCCCCGGTGAGCCGGGCGACCAGATCGGTCGCGGTACTGCCCAGATAGTCGTCCATGGCGGCGTCGTGGTCGTCGAACTCATCCGGCATGTCCTGCGAGAACCACCCACCGAGCAGCTGCCCGAGCTCGGGGAAGCGGGCATGCCACTCCCAGTGGGTAAGGGGTGCGCCGGGCGGCGGCACCTCACCTTCTTCGACACTGTGCCGAATATGGTCGGCCAGCGTGACGAGCCAGGCCTGGATCGCGGACTCGGCGAGCCCCACATCGGGCACGGGATAGAACTCCCCGAGCCGCAGCCGGAGCCGCCCGGGCGGATTCTTCGCGTACTCCCGAAGCTGCGCCTCGGCGGTGGCCAGCGCCCAGGGCCGGGTGTGCCAGGTGTGCCGCAGATAGGCATCGAGGGCGACACTGCGCGTCTCGGGCGTATCGTCGGCGGCGAGCCCGAGATAGGCCCGCAGAACCTGATCCAACTCCCCGTACTTACGGTCGTGTTCAAGCGGCTTGAGGGACATAGGGCTCTGGCCTCTAGAGGTAGACGGGGAAGGTGGCGTGCACGGTGAAGCCGAGCGGGCTGGCGTCGCTGCGCTTGAGCACGACCCGCGCGGCCCGCACCTCGACGGCCCCGCGCCCGGCCAGCATCATGGCCTGCAACAGCACCCGCCCGACCGGCTCCTCCCGCGACGGCCAAGCGGCCTCGACGGCGAGCCGCTCCCGGGTCGACTGCCCGAGCCACCGATGAATGACCTGCTCGTTGTGGGTCACCACGTGCTGGGTGGCCCATTGGGCGGTGGCGCGGTCGGGGTAGGTGGCGGAACGGTTACGCATTGCCAGGTCGCCTATCGTCTCAGGTCGGTCTGCCAGACCGGAGGGTGGAATTCCTTCATGTGGGCGATGCACAGCTTCGCCAGCAGGGGGAGGAAGTCCACGAAGTCCGCGTCGCCCGAGCCGCCGCCGAGTTCCTGGGCGAAGAAGCGGTCCAGGGTGTCCTCGTCGTGGAAGAGCGCCAGTGCCTCGGTGCATTCGGCGGCCACGCCCGGGAGTTCGCCGGAGCAGGCGGGGTGGACCCGGGCGATCCACATCTGGATGCCCTCTTCGACCGTGGCGTCGCTCATCTCGTCGGAGATCGCGATGCCGTCCTGGCCGAAATAGACGGACAGCACCTGGGTCAGGCGGGGGAAGCGGAGCAGGAGTTCCCTTGTCGTGGGCGTCGCCTCGGTTTGGGGGAGGCTGTTCCATTCCTCGACATGGGCCGCGATTTCCCGGAGTACTGTCGGGGTGCGGTCGGCGGGATTCGCCGAGGGAATGTGTTGCAGGGCGGGCGGCAGATCCGACGCGGCCGCGGCGAAGAGGTCCGCTGCCAGGCGGAGTTCGGCCGCGATCTCGTAGAGGTTCCGGCCGCCCCCCTCCGCGGAATTCGCCAGGCCCCGGATCAGCGGAGCCAGAGCGGGCTGCCATTCCCCGGGATCGCCGGGCAGCGTGCCGTGCCGGAACGGTTCCAGGAGGGTTCTGGCACCGGCCAGCCGGAAATACTCGATCGTCTCTTGGCGGAATGACACGGTGTCAGGGCTTCTTTCCCACGACCGGCATGGACGTCATGACGGTGAACGGCGGATCGAGATCCGGATTGTAGACAAGTTTGGTCTTGACGCCGTAGGTGTCCTCGGCCTTGCCCACCGGGTTCGGGTCGGTCCGCATCTCCTGCCGGTCGATGCTGCGGCCGGTCACGCCGTACGGAGTCTGGTCGGAGGTGAACTCAAGCGGCGCGCCCTTGTCCGGATGCTTCGCGATCCACTCGCTGATGGCCTGCTTGTTCTGGTCGATGTTGTACTGGGTGACCCGCTGCGCCGAATCCAGGTCCTTGAACGTCGACGCGTTCGCCAGCCTCGGCTGACCGTAGGGCCAGGAGCTCTCCGGCTTCACCGGGCCCTTCAGCTCGTCCCGCAGGCGCTGGGCGAGCTGCTCGTCGGTCAGGCCGACGTGCTTGTTGATCGTGTGCGAGTTCTCCAGCCACTCCGTGGAGGCCAGGTCCAGGTCGTAGATGCCCAGGTCGGTGTTGCCCGGCTTGGTCCACCGGTGGCTCTGCTTGAACTCGTCCATCGACCGCGCGCCGTACGCCTCCGCCCTGGCCTCCTCCGCCAGGTACGTGGGCGCGCTGTCGAACGCCTCGTCCAGCTCCGGAAGCAGCGCCTTGAGCGCGGTGGCCGCCTCGTGGAACGCCTTCTGGTAACCGTCGACCGCGTGGTCGACCCCGTCCTTGTCCATGTGGGAGCGGAACTTCATGGCGATCTCCACGACCATCATCCTGGCCGCCAGCTTGGTCATCTCCTCGAAGTCGAGGTCTTCGGTGATGTCCTTGATGGTCGCCTTGCCGGCCTCCGCGCCGAGCCGTGACGTGGTGGCCCGGGTGGTGTCGGCCACCTGCGCCACGTCGTGGAAGATCTTCTGCACCGCGGTGCCGGTCTTCACCAGGATCTCGATGATCGGCTGGCGGTCGCCCGGCGCCTTGTCGGGGTTGGTGCGCCACTCACGGCCCGTACCGCCCTTGGGCACGGCCTTGCCGTCCTCGCTGCGCGGCTCGCCCCAGGAGGTGGTGCCCCAGACCGACTGGCAGAAGCCGTTCATGGCGTGCTGCCAGTCGTTGTTCTTGCCGTCGGTGATGCCGCCGATGATGTCCGCGAAGTTGTGCGCGGACGTCTTGGCCGCCTCGCCCGCCGCGTGCCAGGCGTCGCCGATCTTGCGCAGGTCGTCCGTCTCGGCGCCCGGCGTGATGTCGTACGTCTTGCCGAGCCGCAGGCCGTCCTTGATGGCGGGCTCGATCGCCCAGGCGATGAAGTCCGGGATCTCGCCGAGCGCCGCGAGGAACGGGACGTCGGTGCCGTCGCCCGTACCGGTCCACTGGATCGAGGCGACCGGGCCGTAGTGCGTGTTGCCGACGCCGATCGGCGGATCCTGGCGGGGCGCCGGGCCGTCGTGCTTCATCCCGGCGGCCGCCCAGTCGGCGGCCTGGTAGTGGTCGGCCGTCGTGGTGAGGCCGACGGCGACACCGCCGATGCTCTGGATGCTGCGCGCCCACACGTCCAGGAACCGCTTGGCGACGTCCGTGTACGCGGCGGCGAACGCGTCCGGGCCGTCCCCCTTGCCCGCGGCCTGACGCTTGTGGACGTCCTCGACCAGCTGGTTTCCGGCCTTGTGGAAGTTGAACTGCTCGTCCCGTACGAGCGCGGAGGCGTAGTAGAGATGGCCCGGCCGCACGTCGAAGCCGCCGTTCGCGTCGGGCTTCGGCTGCTTGAGCTGCTCCCGTTCCCACTCGCGGCGCTTGTCGCTGGGCAGGCCGTCGGGGCCGGTGGGCGGCGGTGGCGGCGGCTTGTAGTTGGGGTCGGGGGCGGTGCCCGGCGACGGCGAGGGCGTCTTGCCCGGGTCCGGGTGCGAGGGCTTGACGTCGCCCGCAGACGGCGAGGCCGAGGCCGACGGCTGCGGCGGGGGAGGCGTGGCCATCAGGCGGCCCCCCAGCCGCGCAGCACGGCCCGGTGGGCCGACGCGTAGTTGGCGTGGCCGGTGGTGACGACCTCGTGGAGCCAGGCCTGGCGGGCCTGGAGGTCCTGCATGTCGCGGTCCCAGCGGTCGAGTTCGTCGACGAACGCCTCGCGGGCCGCGCCGTCCCAGGTCAGCACGACCTTCTCGGTACGGTCGTAGAGCGAGCCCAGCTTCTCGTTGAGCTGCTTGAGGATGTCCTCCAGCTCTCCGGCGAGCTCGCGCAGCGTGCCGAAGCTGACGGCTATGTGGTCGTCGTCGGGCATGTTCCCCTGTTCCCCCGTTGAGCGTTCGTACGGTTCAGAGATCGGCGATGCTGCTGCGCGGGCCCGGCTCGGGCGCCTGCAGCGCGTCGGCCTCGCGGGCCACGTCGACGTGGTTCTGTATCTCCCGCATCCGCGCCAGGACTTCGAGGTCCTGCTCGCTGAACCCGTCCCGGCTCAGCCGCACGGCCTCCTCGATGACCTGGAGGACGCCCCGGATGCGCACGGCGTCCTTGGCCGCGCCCCGGTGCAGATCGCGGTAGGCCGACCCGGCCGGGCCCTTCCAGCCCGCCTCGATCCGGTCGACGATCCCGTCCATCCGGCGGACCTGCTTGTCGAGATGGCGCTGCATCTCGTCGAGATCGCGGGCCAGCGTCTTGAGCCCGTCCTCGTGGGGCACGCCGAGATCAGGTTTCTTGTCCATAAATCGCCTCCCCCGAACGTCTGGATGATCTCTTGCACCCTAACAACGCCCTGTGACAACAGAGCAGTTGCAAAGAGGAGGGGATGTGACGAGCGTTACGCCGGGGCGGCCACCGGATGTCCGACCAGCATCGTCGGTGCTCCCGCCACCCGGGTCAGGAACACGGTGGCCGAATTGCGCCCCTGGAGCTTCATCTTGCGCCGCAGCTCCTCCGGCTCGACCGCCGAGCCGCGCTTCTTGACGGTCAGGATCCCGACCTCGCGCTCACGCAGCAGCGCCTTCAGCTTCTTCATGTTGAAGGGAAGCTCGTCGGTGATCTCGTACGCGGTGGTGTACGGGGAGTCGTACGGCTCGTCGTTCGTCACGTACGCGATGGTCTCGTCGACGAGGCGGCCGCCGCTCGCCGCGACGATCTCGGCCACCAGATGCGCGCGGATGACGGCGCCGTCCGGCTCGTACAGATACCGCCCGACCGGTCCCACCGGCGGGGCCGGGAGCGGCGCCGAGGTCCACAGGGAGGCGTGCGCGGGCAGGAGCGTGGCGCGGACGGAGCCGGGGGTGACGGCGCCGCGCATCCCGCCGGTGCCGGGGGACTCGGCGGCCCCGCCGCCGAACCACAGCACCGCCTCCTTCACGTCCCCGCCGTCCGAGATCCACTCCGCCTCGGCCTCCGGCGGGATCGCCTCGTGCGGGATGCCGGGGGCGATCTTGAGGGCGGCGAAGGGCGCCTTCAGAGCCGCCCCGACCGCCCACGACAGCGGCGGCGAGTACGCCTCGGGGTCGAAGATACGGCCACGTCCGCCGCGCCGCGCCGGGTCGACGAACACCGCGTCCCACCCCGACGTGTCCACGTCCGCCACATCCGCGCACCGCACCTCGATCAGCCCGGCGAGCCCGAGCGCCGCCGCGTTGGCGCGGGCGACCTCGGCCGTCAGCTCGTCGCGGTCCACCGCGAGGACCTCGATGCCCGCGCGGGCCAGCGCGAGCGCGTCGCCGCCGATGCCGCAGCAGAGATCGGCGACCCCGCGTACGCCGTGCGAGGCGAAGACCCCGGCGCGGTACGCGGCCACCGTGGCCCGCGTCGACTGCTCGACGCCGTTGGGCGTGAAGAACATCCGGTACGCGTCGTCCGCGCCGAACTTCGCCACCGCGCGCTGGCGCAGCCGCGCCTGGGCGAGCGCCGCCGAGACCAGCTCGGGGGCGTGCGTGCGGCGCAGCCGGGTCGCCACCGCCAGCTCCTGGGACGGGTCGTAGTCGCGGAGCGAGTCCAGCAGGCCCAGGCCCTCGGGGGTGAGCAGGGCGCGGAAGGAGTCGAGGTCGTTCACCTGCCCCATTGTGGGCCAGGCGGGGGACGGGGCGCGTCCCGTGGCGGGTGTCGCCCCGGCGATCCGGCCGGGCGCTGACAGGATGCGGCGGCATGCAGCTTGTACGACAAAAGGAAGAATCCGGACCACACGGACCGTGCGTATCGCGCAGAGCGCCGCACGGGCACCGCACCCCCTGCCTCGTCCTCGCCGGTCTCGTCGCCGCCGCGCTCGCCTCCGGGTGCGCCGCCGAGGAGCCGGGCGGCGGGCGGCACGGGGCCAAGCCCGCCGGCGGCTCGCAGGCGTACCAGAACGACGCCGCCCGCGCCCTCGCCGGCTACTCCGACCAGCTCAAGGAGGCGCAGGCGGCCAGGGTCGCCGCCACCAGGAAGTGGAAGCTGGCCAAGGTGCCGCTGGCCGCGCCCGCCCCGCCCGCCGTCAAACCGAAGATCACCAACCGGCCCGGGTTCGAGACCGACGGCGGGGACTCGCTGCCGCCCGTCTTCACCACCGTGCCGACGAAGAAGCGGATCGTCTTCCTGACGATCGACGACGGTGCCGAGAAGGACCCGGCGCTGCTGAAGATGATGCAGGAACTGCGCATCCCCTACAGCGCGTTCCTCAGCGACTACCTCGTCCGCACCGACTACCCGTACTTCAAGCGGATGCAGGGCCTCGGCGTCACCCTCAACAACCACACCCTCAACCACCGCTATATGCCCGCGCTTTCGTACGAGACGCAGCACCACGAGATCTGCGACCAGCAGGACAGGATCGAGAAGTGGGCGGGCAAACGGCCCCGGCTCTTTAGGCCGCCGTACGGCAACTACAACGAGGACACCCTGCGCGCGGCTCAGTCGTGTGGCGTCAAGGCCGTGCCCTTGTGGGCGGCGGAGGCGTTTCCCGATCACATGGAGTGGCGCGAGTGGGACCGCGACCTGCACCCCGGCGACATCATCCTGACCCATTTCCGCGGTCGCGAGGACTGGAAGGGCACCATGCCCGACATGATCCGCAACGTCATGAAGGTGGTCACCGACAAGGGGTACGCGGTGGCCAGACTGGAGGATTACGTATGACACGCGCGCACCGGCGGCTGGCCGGTCTGCTGGTGGCCGGTGCGCTCGCGGTCTCGCTGTTCTCCTTGGCGGGCTGCGCTCAGTCCGTCGACCCGATCGGGCGGCTCGGCCGCAAGGCGGCGGCGAAGGTCGCGCCGGGCAGGGGCGGCCGGGAGGCCGCCGCGCGGCGGTGGGGGCTCGCGGTGCCGCTCCCGCCCGCCCCCGCGCCTCCCGCGCGCCGGCTCGCGCTTCCGTTCGTGGTGGACCGGGTGCCGCTGCCGGAGCGGCAGAAGGTCGTCTTCGTGACGTACGACGGGGCCGTACGGGACCCGGCGCTCCAGCGGATGGTGCGCGAGCTGAAACTGCCGGTCTCGACGTTCGCCCCGTCCGGCCGCGCTGTGGACCTGCGGGCACTGCCGTACGAGGGGCAGCGGGCGGAGATCTGCGGGCGCGGGACGCGGCCGCGGCTGTTCCGGCCGCCGTCCGGGGGGTACAACGCGGACACCCTGCGGGCGGCGCGGTCGTGTGGGGTGCGGTCGCTGGTGCTGTGGCGGGCGTCGATGTCCGCGCGGGGGGATGCGCTGCGCTACCGCTCCGGGGCGCGGCTGCGCCCCGGCGACATCGTCCTGGCCCGCTGCACCGGCCCCGGCACACCTGCCGCACGGGCCGCGCGGATGCTGCGCCGCATTCAGGAACAGGGGTTCACTGTGGGGCGGTTGGAGGATTACGTGTAGGGGGGCGTTTTTCTGCGGGCCGGTGGGGGCTTGTCGCGCAGTTCCCCGCGCCCCTAAAGGGCCGCTCTGCGGCCCGCCGCGTCGCTCACCCTGATCAGCAGCGCGATCATCAACCAGTTCGCCACCAGGGACGATCCTCCCTTCGCCAGGAACGGGAGGGCCTTGCCGGTGAGGGGGATCAGGCCTGTTACGCCGCCGACCACCACGAACACCTGGAGGGCGAGCGCCGCCGCCAGGCCCGTGGCGAGGAGTTTGCCGAACGGGTCGTGGGCCGCCAGGGCCGTGCGCAGGCCCCGCTGGACGAGCAGCGCGTACAGGACGAGCACCGCCATCACCCCGGCCATCCCCAGCTCCTCCCCGACCGTGGTCAGGATGAAGTCGCTGCGGCCCGCGAAGCCGACGAGCTCGGGGTGGCCCTCGCCCAGGCCCGTACCGGTCAGGCCGCCGCTGCCGAAGCTGAACAGGCCCTGCGCCAGTTGGTCGGAGGTGAGGCCGGGCGGCCGCTGGTCCGGCGGCAGGAACACGTCCATGGGGTGCTGCCAGGCCACGATCCGGCCCCTGACATGCGGTTCCGTCGAGCCGACCACGTACGCCCCGACCGCCGCCATCAGCACCCCGCAGACGATCCAGCTGGTGCGCTCGGTCGCCACGTACAGCATGACCACGAACAGGCCGAAGAAGATCAGCGAGGTGCCGAGGTCGCGTTCGAAGATCAGGACCAGCAGGCTCAGCACCCAGATCGCCACCAGCGGCGCCATCTGGCGGCCCGGCGGCAGCCGGACGCCGAGGACCTTGCGGCCGGTGAGCGCCAGCGAGTCGCGGTGGGTGACGAGGTAGCCCGCGAAGAACAGGGTGATCAGGATCTTCACGAACTCGCCCGGCTGGAGCGAGAACGGCCCGAGGTAGATCCAGCGCTTGGCGCCGTACGTGTCCGCGCCGAACAGCGACGGCGCCATCAGCAGGACGAGCGCCACCGCCATCGAGACATAGATGTAGCGCTGGAGGCGCCGGTGGTCGCGCAGGAGCGCCACGACCGCCAGGCATCCCGCCAGCCCGATGACCGTCCAGATCAGCTGCCCGGAGGCGGTCGGCAACGACTTGTACGCCCGCGCGTACGCCGGGTCGAGCCGGTACAGCAGCACCAGCCCGAGGCCCGACAGGAGCACGGCCAGGGGCAGGATCAGCGGGTCCGCGTACGCGGCGAACCGGCGGACGACGAGGTGCCCGGACAGTGCGATCAACGTCATGCAGACCGCGAACTCGGCGGTGGCGCGCGGGAGTTCACCGGTCGCCGCCACCGACACGCAGGCGTGGCCGCCGACCGTCACGACCACGACGAGCGCGAGCAGCAGCGCCTCGGTGCGACGCCGGGCCAAGGCGAAAGCCCGGCCGGGCGCGGGCGCCGGCGCACGCGCGGCCTCCGGCTCAAGGCCCGCCCCCGGCCCGGGCTCCGCCCCCGGCCCCGGGCCCGCGCCCGCCCGAAGGCCCGTACGAATCGTCCTCATCCGTCCGACCTTAGGGACCCTTATGCCCGTATGGCGATGATTCGGGGGCAAGAAACGGTGTCGCAAAGTCCACATGGGTAAGAAACAACCCGAAACGGAAAAACGCCCTCACGCTCGCGAATCCGGCCGCCACGGCCGTCGGCTTGGCACTCCGCTTGACCGAGTGCTAACCGCCGTCCTAGTCTCGCTTCTGGCACTCCCCACCGGAGAGTGCCAACACAGCGACGGGCAGGTCCGGCACCCGCGACGACGGATCCACCTGGTCGCCACCCCAAACAGTTAACCCCGTGAGATCTCCGAAGGGGGAGACCGGATCGTGACGACCGCCAGCTCCAAGGTTGCCATCAAGCCGCTTGAGGACCGCATCGTGGTCCAGCCGCTCGACGCCGAGCAGACCACGGCCTCCGGCCTGGTCATTCCGGACACCGCGAAGGAGAAGCCCCAGGAGGGTGCTGTCCTCGCCGTGGGCCCGGGCCGCTTCGAGAACGGCGAGCGCCTGCCGCTCGACGTCAAGGTCGGCGACGTCGTGCTCTACAGCAAGTACGGCGGCACCGAGGTGAAGTACAACGGCGACGAGTACCTCGTCCTCTCGGCTCGCGACGTGCTCGCGATCATCGAGAAGTAATCGCTTCACCCGGCACATGTGCCTGAGCTGCGCCCCTGGTCATCCCGCTAGCCGGGCGGCGAGGGGCGCAGTTTTCATTAACCGAGTTTTCCGAGAGGGCTGAACCGCTGCCATGGCGAAGATCCTGAAGTTCGACGAGGACGCCCGTCGCGCCCTTGAGCGCGGCGTCAACAAGCTTGCCGACACGGTCAAGGTGACGATCGGCCCCAAGGGCCGCAACGTCGTCATCGACAAGAAGTTCGGCGCTCCCACCATCACCAACGACGGTGTCACGATCGCCCGCGAGGTCGAGCTCGACGACCCGTACGAGAACCTGGGCGCCCAGCTCGTGAAGGAGGTGGCGACCAAGACCAACGACATCGCGGGTGACGGCACCACCACCGCCACCGTGCTGGCCCAGGCGCTGGTCCGCGAGGGCCTGCGCAACGTCGCCGCCGGCGCCTCCCCGGCCGCCCTGAAGAAGGGCATCGACGCGGCGGTCAAGGCCGTGTCCGAGGAGCTCCTCGCGACCGCCCGCCCGATCGAGGACAAGACCGACATCGCCGCCGTGGCCGCGCTCTCCGCGCAGGACGCCCAGGTCGGCGAGCTCATCGCCGAGGCGATGGACAAGGTCGGCAAGGACGGTGTCATCACCGTCGAGGAGTCCAACACCTTCGGCCTGGAGCTGGAGTTCACCGAGGGCATGGCCTTCGACAAGGGCTACCTGTCCCCGTACATGGTCTCCGACCAGGAGCGTATGGAGGCCGTCCTCGACGACCCGTACATCCTGATCAACCAGGGCAAGATCTCCTCGATCCAGGACCTGCTGCCGCTGCTTGAGAAGGTCATCCAGGCCGGCGCCTCCAAGCCGCTCCTGATCATCGCCGAGGACGTCGAGGGCGAGGCGCTCTCCACCCTGGTCGTCAACAAGATCCGCGGCACGTTCAACGCCGTGGCCGTCAAGGCCCCGGGCTTCGGCGACCGCCGCAAGGCGATGCTCCAGGACATGGCCACCCTCACCGGTGCCACCGTCATCGCCGAGGAGGTCGGCCTCAAGCTCGACCAGGCCGGTCTGGACGTGCTGGGCACCGCCCGCCGCGTGACGATCACCAAGGACGACACCACGATCGTCGACGGCGGCGGCAACAGCGCCGACGTGGCCGGTCGCGTCAACCAGATCAAGGCCGAGATCGAGGCCACGGACTCCGACTGGGACCGCGAGAAGCTGCAGGAGCGCCTGGCGAAGCTCGCCGGCGGTGTCTGCGTGATCAAGGTCGGCGCCGCCACCGAGGTGGAGCTCAAGGAGAAGAAGCACCGCCTTGAGGACGCCATCTCGGCGACCCGCGCCGCGGTCGAGGAGGGCATCGTCTCCGGCGGTGGCTCCGCGCTCGTCCACGCCGTCAAGGTCCTCGAAGGTGGCCTGGACAAGTCCGGCGACGAGGCCACGGGTGTCGCGGTCGTCCGCCGCGCCGCCGTCGAGCCGCTGCGCTGGATCGCCGAGAACGCCGGTCTTGAGGGCTACGTCATCACCTCGAAGGTGGCGGAGCTGGAGAAGGGCAACGGCTTCAACGCCGCCACCGGCGAGTACGGCGACCTGGTCAAGGCCGGCGTCATCGACCCGGTCAAGGTGACGCGCTCCGCCCTGGAGAACGCCGCCTCCATCGCCTCCCTGCTGCTCACGACCGAGACCCTGGTCGTCGAGAAGCCGGCCGAGGAAGAGGCCGACGCCGGTCACGGCCACGGTCACGGCCACAGCCACTGACGTCGTACGACGTCCGGCTGCGTACGTACGTAGTACGTGTGAAGGCCCCCGCTCCCGCCATCTCGGCGGGGCGGGGGCCTTTCCCGTTCCGGGTTCTGGGTCTGGGGTCCGGGTTCCGGGTTTCGGGAGGCTCGCGGTGGCTCGGGCCGTCCGGGGGGGCCGGTGGCTCAGCCCATGGCGCCCAGTTGCTTCATGAGCTTCATGGCGTCGTAGTGCCACCAGCCTTCCTGGATCTTGTCGTTCTTGAACCGGAAGATCGTGGTGCCGGTCATGGTGACCTGCTTGCCGGTGGCCGGGATGCCCATGAAGTCGCCCTTGTGGGTGGCCTTCCAGGTCCACAGCGTCACCACGTCGTCGCCCTCGCAGATCTGCCGGTCGAGGTCGAAGGCGAAGTCGAAGGCCGACCGCCACCCGGTGACGTCGTCGCGCAGCACGTCGGAGCCGACGACCGTGTCCTCCTCCTTGATGCTGTCGTGGCCGGCGTAGTCGCGCGCGAACACCTCGTCTATCGCGTCGAGGTTGCCGCCGGTGGCGATCTCGTGGAAGAACCGGCGGGCGGTTGAAGCGTTCAACTGGTCGTTGCGCACCACATCCAGGTCCGTGAAGGTGGGCATACCGTCGCAGAGCGCCACCATCTCCTCGAAGATCCGGTTGGTCTCCGGGAGGTTCGAGTTCGCCATGGCCTCCTCGTACGAGGGGAATTCGACGATCTCGACGAAGTGGGACGCGTCGGAGCGGTCCTTGCCGATGACGTTGTGGGAGGCGGTCCGCTTGCCCTTGGTCAGCTCGATCCACTGGTCCATGAGCTGGTCCAGATCGCTGAACCGCTCGGTCTTGAAGTCGATTATCTGTGCGAATGTCATGGTGTCTCCCGGCTGGCTCGTGGAGCGATACGTCCATTTTAGTGAGATTTGACCAGGCGGGGTGGGTGAGCGACGGGGGAGCGGGTGGGGGTGCGGCGGGGCGTAGTGGCTCGCGCCGAGTGGTGCGTCGATGGCTCACGCCGAGTGGTGCAGGGCCTCCGGGAGTACGGGGTCGGTGAACGGCACCCCGGCCGCGTACCGCTCCAGCTCGTCGAGCGCCCGGTCGGCCATCCGGTGCAGCTCGTTGCCGAGCGACCCGGCGATGTGCGGGGTGAGCAGCACATTCGGCAGGTCGTACAACGGGCTCTCGCGGGGCGGGAGTTCGGGCTCGGTGACATCCAGTACGGCGTGCAACCGGCCGGAGACCAGCTCGCCGAGCAGCGCGGACTCGTCCACCAGGGAGCCGCGCGCGGTGTTCACGAGCGTCGCCCCGTCGGGCATCGCGGCCAGCTGGCGGGCGCCGATCATGCGCTCGGTGGCCGGGAGCTGGGGCGCGTGCACCGAGACGACACTGCTGCGCGCGCACAGCGTGTCCAGGTCGACGAGCTCGACGCCGAGCTCCGCCGCCTCGACCGCGTCGACGTACGGGTCGTGCAGCAGCACCCGGAAGTCGAACGGGCGCAGCAGCTCGATCACCCGGCGGCCGATCCGGGACGCCCCGACCAGGCCGACGGTGCGGTGGTAGTTGCCGGTGCCGTCGGACGCCCGCAGCCAGTCGTGCGGGGCGCGCAGCTCGGCGTACCGCTGGGCGGCGGGCAGCACGTGCTTGCCCGCGAACAGGATCGCGGCCAGCGTGTACTCGGCGACCGGCAGCGCGTTGGCCGCGGCTGCCGAGGTCACCGCGATGCACCGCTCCCAGCACGCGTCGGTGATGTGGTGCTTCACCGACCCGGCGGCGTGCACGACGGCCCGCAGCCGGGGCGCGGCGGCCAGCACCTCGGCGGTGAGCCGGGGCGCTCCCCAGCAGGTCAGCAGCACTTCGGCCGTCGCGAGCGCCTTTGCCACGAGGGGTGTGGGCGAGGTGAGGTCGTGGGCGACGAGGCGGGGGTCGGTTTCGGCGAGCGTGGTGAGGCGGACGCGGTGCCGCTCGGCGAGCAGTCGGTCGGCGATGCCGGGGCCCATGGCGAGGAGGACGGCGGGGCGGCGGGCGGGTGCGGTGGGGCGGTGTGCGGATGCGCCGTGTTCGGACGGGCCGCCTTCGGAGGGGCGGTGTTGGGACGGGCCGTTGTCGGACGGGCCGTTGTCAGTGGCGTGGTGCATGGTGGAACTCGAGCTCCTCACGGGGGCGTTGTCCATGGGTAACCGGCTGTTCGTCCGTCCGGTCACTTGACGCTGCCCGCCGTGAGACCCGCCTTCCAGTGCCGCTGGAGGGCGACGAAGGCGACGACGAGGGGGAGGACGGCGAGGAGGGAGCCGGTGACGACGAGGGGGTAGAACGAGGGCTCGGCGTGGGTGTTGGAGTTCCACGAGTAGAGGCCGAGGCTCAGCGGGAAGAGCTTCTGGTCCGAGAGCATCACCAGGGGGAGGAAGAAGTTGTTCCAGATAGCGGTGAACTGGAGGAGGAACACGGTCACGAACCCGGGCATCACCATGCGCAGCCCGATCGACCAGAACGCGCGCAGCTCGCCCGCCCCGTCGATACGGGCCGCCTCCAGCGCCTCGTCGGGGATGTAGCTCGCGCTGAACACCCGGGCGAGATAGACGCCGAACGGGTTCACCAGGACGGGGATCAGCACCGACCAGTACGTGTTGACCACCCCGGTCTTGCTGGCCAGCAGATACATCGGCAGCGCGAGCGCGGTGGAGGGCACCAGCACGCCCAGCAGCACCACCCCGAACAGCTTCTCCTTGCCCCGGAAGCGGTACTTGTCGAAGGCGTACCCGGCGGCGACGCTGATCAGCGCACAGACCAGCGCGCCCCCGCCCGCGTACAGCAGTGAGTTGAGATACCAGCGGAAGTAGACGCCGTCGTTGTACGAGGCCAGGTCGGAGAGGTTCCTGCCGAGGTCGAAGCCCTTGAAGGAGAACGCGTCGCCGCCGAGCAGACCGCCGGTGTTCTTGGTGGACGCGGTGATCAGCCAGAGGAGCGGGAAGAGCGTGTAGCCGACGGAGAGCAGCAGGGCGCCGTTGACGGCGGCTTTGGAGAGCCAGCGGCTTGGGGTGGTCACGTCCGCGCCCCCTTCCGGGTGGTGAGGCGGGTGACGGCGAAGGACAGCAGCGCGGCGGTGAGGGCGAGCAGAACGGCCGCGGCCGCGGCGAGCCCGTAGTCGTTGCGGGCGAAGGCGGCGGTGTAGGCGTACATGTTCGGTGTCCATGTCGAGGTGACCGCCGAACCGCTGCCCTGGTTGAGGATGAGCGGCTCGGTGAACAGCTGGAGCGAGCCGATGACGGTGAACAGCGCGACCATCCCCAACGAGGCGCGGATCAGCGGGACTTTGACGCTGAACGCGGTCCGCCAGGCGCCCGCGCCGTCCACCGTGGCCGCTTCCAGGACGGTCCGGTCGATGGCCTGGAGGGCCGCGTAGAAGATCACCATGTTGTAGCCGAGCCATTCCCACAGCGCGATGTTGACCACGGAGGGGAGGGCGCCGTCGGGCGAGAAGAAACTGAAGCCGACACCGCCGGAATCCATCGCCCGTACGACCGGGCTGAGGCCGGGTGTGTAGAGGTACACCCAGATCAGCGCGGCGATGATGCCGGGCACGGCGTGCGGCAGGAAGAGCGCCAGCTGGAAGAAGCGGCGGGCGCGGGCGAGCCCCGAGTCGAGCAGCAGCGCGAGGACGAGCGCCCCGCCGACCATCAGGGGGATGTAGACGACGCAGTAGCCGAGCAGGATCCAGAACCCGTCGCGGAACGCCCGGTCGCCGAGGGCCGCCGTGTAGTTGTCGAGCCCGCTGAACACGGACTTCGCCCCACCGAACCCCAGCCCCGACTGCTTCTCGGTGAACAGACTCAGCCAGACCGCGTACCCGATCGGCACGACGGTCACGGCGGTGAACAGGACGAAGAAGGGCGCGAGGAGCACGGTGGCGGCGGCGTTGGTACGCCGACGGGTGGTGCGGGCGTCTCGGCGGCGGGCGGTTCCGGTTGCGCCGTTCACGCGAGCCTCGCGGTGCGTCCGGTCCGCTCCGGCCGTCCGGACCGTCCCGGCCACGTGCTCAGCCCTCGACCTTCAGGCCGCGCTTCTTCAGCTCGGCCACGGTGGCGTCATGGGCGGCCCGCAGTGCGTCGGTGATCTTCACCGAGCCGCCGGAGACCTTGCCGAACTGGTCCTTCAGCGTGGTGTTGGTCGTCCCCGTGGTCGGGCCCCAGCTCCAGGCGGGGTTGATCGAGGCACCGGCCGCGTCGAAGAGCTGGTAGATGTCCTCGCCGCCGTAGAACCCGGCGTCGAACGCCTTCTTGGCGGCCGGGCGCAACGAGATGTCGGCCGGGAACGCGCTCGAAGTGCCCGGTGCGATGCGGGCCTTGACGCCCTCCTCGGTGGTGGACATCCAGGTGGCGAACTCGACGGCGGCCGCCGCCTTCCTGCTGCCCTTGGTCACCGCCCAGGTGGAGCCGCCGAGCATGCCGCTGGCGGGCTTGCCGTCCCAGGTGGGCACCGGCGCGACGCCCCACTTGCCGCTCTGGTCGGGCAGCGTCGACTTGAGGACGCCAGCGCCCCAGGAGGCGCCGAGATAACCGACGGTCGAGCCGTCCTTCAGCGCGGCGGTCCACTCCGGGCTGAACGAGACCGCCGTCTGCACCAGCTTGTCGTCGATCAGCCCCTGCCAGTAGTCGGCGACCTTGTTGGTGGCGGCGTCGGAGGTGTTGAGCTTCCAGGTGTCGCCGTCGGCCTTGAACCACTGGGCCCCGGCCTGCCAGGCCATGGCCTCGAACGTGGTCGGGTCGTCCGGCATGAAGGTGGCGATCCGCGCCTTCGGATCGGCCTTCTTCGCCTGCTCGGCGGCGGTGCGGAACTCCGCCCAGGTCTTGGGCACTTGGATGTTGTTCTTGGTGAAGAAGTCCTTGCGGTAGTAGTACGTCTGCGGCGCGGCGTCGAACGGGACCGCCCAGCTCTTGCCGCCCAGCGTGGTCAGATCAACCGCCTGCGGCAGGAACTTCTTCCGTACGTCGTCGGTCAGATACGTGCCGATGTCCTGGAGCGCGCCCTGGCTGACGAACTCGGGAAGCATCGGGTACTCGATCGCGACCAGGTCCGGCGCGTTGCCCGCCCGCACGGCGTTGGAGATCTTGGCGTAGCCACCGGCGTTGCCGGACGGTATCTCCTCGAACTTCACCTTCATGGTTCTGTGCGAGGCGTTGAACGCGTCCACCACGTCCTTCGACCCCTTCTGCCAGGCCCAGAAGGTGAGGGTGACGGGCTTGTCGGCGGTGCCCTTGCCGCCGCCCGCGTCGGAACCGCCGTCCCCGCCTCCGCAGGCCGAGAGCAGGGCGAGGGCGGTCACGGTGGCGACGGCTGCGGTAGTCGATCTGGTCCAACTGCGGTTCACGGAACGGCTCCTGAACGTGAGGGGACGAGGCGATGGCCGCGATCCTTGAGCCGTTCCTGACCGAAGTCAAGAGCGAAAGTTCGAATGATCGAAAAATGATCGAGTTAGGAGTGAACGGTGATGGGCTGACTCGCGGGGGAGTCGGCGCCGTCGCCGGGCACGGAGCCCGGGGCGAGCCCGGCCCCGGCATCCGGCACCCCGACGCCCGGACGCGACGCCCCGCACGAGGACCGCACCCGCAGACGCGGCAGCAGATCCACATGGCGGCGCGGCTCCGCACCCGGCGCCGCCGAGGCACCCCGCAGCCGCTCGATCAGCAACTGCGCCGCGTACCGCCCCACTTCGTGCTTGGGCGGGGCCACCGCCGTCAGCGGGATGTCCGCGAGCGCCGCCACCTCGTCGTCGTAGGCGACGAGCGCCAGGTCCTGCGGCACCCGTACGCCCAGCTCGGCGAGGCGCTGCACGATCCGTATCGCGTCCACGTCGTTGTGGACCAGGGCCGCCGTCGCCTCCCCGCCGCCCACGGCCGCCAGCAGCGCCCGCACGGCCGCCTCGAACCCGGCCGGGTCCACCTCCGCCGGGACCGAACCGATCACCGGACGCGGTGCGTCGAGCCCCAGCGCGTCCAGCGCCTGGCGGTACCCGGCCCGCACCGCGACCGCCGTAGGGCTGTCCGACCGCGCCACCAGGAGCGGCGCCCGGTGCCCGAGCCCGGTCAGATGGCGTACGGCGAGGAGCACCCCGTGAGCGTGGTCCGAGCAGACCCGGTCCAGGTCGTCCAGGGCGCCTCCGGGCACCCCGCGCCGCTCCAGGAGCACGGTCGGCACCGGCAGTTCGCCTATCCACCGCCCGTGCTCGACCGGATCGTGCGGCTCCTTCCAGCCCGGCGCGACCAGCAGCCCCTCCGCCCCCGCCGCCACCAGCCCGGCCGCGAGCGCCGGGTCGTCCTGCGGGCGGTAGTCGGATATCCGCAGGATCAACCGGGCCCCGGCGGCGGCCGCCGCCTCGTGCGCACCCCGGATGACCTCGGCGAAGTAGTACGTGGCGTTCGGCGCCACCATCCCGAGCACCAGTTCGCGGCCACCGCCCGCACTGCCGGGTATGCCCTGCGCGGGCACCCCCGGCGCGCCCTGGGTGTGCGGCCAGGAGACCTTGCCGTGCACCCGGTCGAGCAGCCCCCGTACGGCCAGCGCCTCCACGTCCCGGCGCGCGGTCACGGGGGAGACCCCCAACTGCCCGGCCAGGTCGGAGACCCGCACCGAGCCGCGCCGGCGCACCAGCTCCAGCAGTCGGTCGTGACGTTCAGCAGCACTCTCTCGCACGGCGGCAGTCCCCCTCGCAGTGTGGCGCCCGGTGTCCTGGGGCCATGACCCTAATGCACCCTGATCGAACGACAAGTGTTTCGATCATTCGGTCCGATTCCATTGACGTTCGATCAGCAAGCCCCCTAGATTCCGCCGCAGTCCACAGACGGGGAGCATCATGCCGACACCGCCCCTCGATCATGAGCTCAGCCCGTACACCGGCTGGACCCGCGGCCACTGGGAAAACGCGGCCGATCAACTCCTCCTCTCCGTACGCCCCTACGCCTCACCGAGACATGGGCTGATCAATCTGCCCGGCGACCGTCCGAGCTGGTCCGGACCCCGCTCCGACGGCCTCGAAGGGTTCGCCCGCACCTGGCTGCTCGCCGCACTGCGGATCGCGGGCGCGCATGGCGACGACCCGCACGGTCACCTCGACCGCTACGCCGAAGGCCTCGCGTCCGGCACCGAACACCCGCTGCCCACGGGGGAGTCGGGCAGCGCGAGCCCGGACGCCTGGCCGCGCATGGCCGAGGTGCGCCAGGCGGTCGTCGAGTCCGCCTCGGTCGCCCTCGGGCTGCGCCTCACCCGCCCCTGGCTCTGGGACAGGCTCGACGACCGCGTCCGCCAGCGGGCCGTCGACTGGCTGCTGCCCGCCCTCGGCCCCTCGCCCGTCGACAACAACTGGTGGTTCTTCGGCCTCACCGTCGCAGGATTCCTCCAGGACGCCGGCATCGAGACCGACCGCGCCAAGGCCACCGTCGAGCGCGCGCTGGAACACGTCGATCAGTGGTACCTCGGCGACGGCTGGTACAGCGACGGCCCCGACCGCTCCTTCGACCACTACAACGGCTGGGCGCTCCACTTCTATCCCGTCCTGCACGCTCATTTGGGTGACAACCGGGAACTCCTCGACCGCTACGGCCCCCGGCTGCGCGCCCATCTCGCCGCCCACACCCGGATGTTCGGCGCCGACGGCGCCCCCATGCCGTACGGGCGCTCCCTCACCTATCGCTTCGCCGCCACCGCGGCCCCCTGGCTCGGCGCGCTCACCGGCCACACCCCGCTGACCCCCGGCGCCACCCGCCGCCTCGCCTCCGGCACCCTCGCGTATTTCCTGGACCGCGAGCCCGGCCGGGGCGCCATCGACGAGCGGGGGCTGCTCACCCTGGGCTGGCACGGCCCGTACGCGCCGATCGTCCAGGGCTATTCGGGCCCGGCCTCCCCGTACTGGGCGGCGAAAGGATTCCTCGGGCTGCTTCTGCCGCCGGAGCACCCGGTGTGGACGGCCGTCGAGGAGCCGCTGCCCGTCGAGACCGGGGACGCGGCCATCACTCTCGGTCCGCCCAACACCCTGATCCAGTCCACGGCTTCGGACGGCGTCGTCCGGCTGCACAACCACGGCACCGACCACCGCCTCGGCCCGGACGAGGACCCCTGCTACGCCCGGTTCGCCTATGCGACCCGTACGGGCCCGACCTGCGGGGACGTACGCGACAACCACTTCGGGCTCGTCCTCGGCGACGGCACGGTCACCGCCCGGGGCCCCGCCGAACCCCTCGGCGGCGGCCCCGGCTGGGCCGCCTCCGCCGCGCGACCGCTGCCGGGCGTGCGGACCGCGTCCGTCACGCTGGTCCACGGCCGGGCCGAGATCCGGGCCCATCTGGTCACCGGCGCCCCGCCCGGCACGCGCGTACGCCAGACGGGGTGGGCCGTCACCGGGCCCGGACTGACCGGCCAGTTGCACGCCGTCGGGGGATACGAGCCGCACGCGCGCGTAGTGGCCGCCGGATCAACCCAGTTCGGCCCCGACGCACACGTGGCGGTCCTCGACGGGGTGACCGGGGACGGCCCGACGCTCTTCGTCGCGCTCGCCTCCCTGACGGGGGAGGAGCACCCGGCTCCCCTCCCCGACCTGGTCGGCGCCCTACGCGTCGAGGACCGCACCATCCACGTGACCTGGGACGACGGCACCACGTACGAGCTCGCGCTCGACGGGAAGGCCCCGACCGTCCGTACGACGGGCCTCTGAAACTCCTACTGCGGGCCGTACTTGCGGCCGGTGCGGGACGTGAGCCCGCCCAGCAGGCCGCGCGGCGCCAGCTTCACCACGCCCATCATCGCCTTGTAGCGGGGGTCGGGGATCGACAGCGACTTCCCGCGCGCGAGGTCGGAGAGCGCGGCCGAGACCAGCTTGTCCGCGTCCAGCCACAGCCAGCCCGGAATGTTGTCGGTGCCCATCCCGGCCCGCTGGTGGAACTCCGTACGCACGAAGCCCGGGCACAGCGCCATCAGGCGCACGCCCGAACCGGCCAGGTCGCGGGCCGCGCCCTGGGTGAACTGCACGACCCAGGCCTTGGACGCGCCGTATGTGCCGCGCGGTACGAACGCGGCCACCGAGGCGACATTGACGACCCCGCCGCGACCGCGCTCGCGCATGCCCTCGGTCGCCGCCGAGGTCAGCCGCAGCACCGCCTCGATGTGCACCTTGAGCATCTTCAGCTCGTCGGCCATGGGCACGTCCAGATAGCGGCCCTTGTTGCCGAACCCGGCGTTGTTGACCAGCAGGTCGACCGGCTTCCTGCGCTCGGCGAGCCGGGCCTCGACCGCCGCGATGCCGTCCTCCGTGGACAGGTCGGCGACCAGCACCTCGGCCTCCACGCCGTGCCGGTCGTGCAGCTCGGTGGCCTGGTCCCGCAGCCGCTTGCCGTCGCGGGCCACCAGCACCAGATCGTGCCCGTCGGTGGCCAGCCGCCGCGCGAAAGCGGCCCCGATTCCCGCTGTCGCTCCCGTAATCAGTGCAGTCGTCATACGCGCACGGTAATGCCCCGCGTATGACAGCGGTGTGACGGCCTGTCCGGGTGCTCGTCCGGCGCCCGCCCGGTGCTCGTCGGGTCAGGAAGCCTGCCGGGCGCCCTGCTGCTCCAAGTACCTGCGGACAGTCTCGTGGCGCTCCGGCGGCATCGCGTCACCGGCCGCCAGGGTGCGCGGCAGCAGCTCCCGCTCGGTCGTGAACGCGCGGAACCAGAACGCCACCGACACCTCGTGCTCGGGCCGGTGGACCACCTCGATCGCGTCGCCCGCCTGGACCTCGCCCTCCTCGATCACCCGCAGATACGCACCGGGCACCGCGGCCTGCGTGAACCGCTTGACCCAGCCCTGCTCGCCCAGGGCGCCCGCGAACGTACGGCACGGAATGCGCGCGCAGGAGACCTCAAGGAGCACGTCCGGGCCGACCCGCCAGCGCTCGCCTATCCGGGCGTCGCTGACGTCCACGCCGTACGTGGTGAAGTTCTCGCCGAAGATGCCGCCGGGCAGTTCGCGGCCCAACTCCCGTCCCCAGGTGTCGAGATCCTCGCGCGCGTAGGCGTAGACAGCCTGGTGGTCGCCGCCGTGGTGGCGCTTGTCGCAGACGTCGTCGCCCGCCACACCGCTGGCGCCCACGCCCCTGAGACCGGGCCGGAAGATCCGTACGGGACCGTCCACCGGGCGCTTGCCGATGCCGGTGAGGCCGCCCTCGGCATCGGTGTAGTCGACGGCCGTGGCGCGGCCCAGATTCACTGACAGAAGCTTCATGAGGAGAACGCTAACGCGACTGTCTCAAAGCAGCCATCCAATATTCCACACGATCTCCAAGCATCCCTTATGCTCGAAGGGTGATCGAGGCCCGTCATCTCCGCGTTCTGCGCGCCGTCGCCACCACCGGCTCCTTCTCGGCGGCCGCCCGCCAGCTGGGCTGCACCCAGCCCGCCGTCAGCCAGCAGATGAAGGCCCTGGAGTCCTCGGCGGGCACCCCGCTGCTCGTGCGCACCGGCCGCGAGACACGGCTCACCCAGGCGGGCGAGGTGCTGGTGCGGCACGCCTCCGGCATCCTCGCCGGGCTGACGGCCGCAGAGGAGGAGGTCGCCGCCATCGCGGGCCTGCGGGCCGGCCGGGTGCGCCTGGTCTCGTTCCCCAGCGGCTCCTCCACGCTCGTCCCGAGCGCGCTTGCCGCCCTGCGCGCCGCGCACCCCGGCACGCGCGTGTCGCTCGTCGAGGCCGAGCCGCCGCGGTCGGTGGAGATGCTGCGCGAGGGCGACTGCGACATCGCGCTCGCCTTCCGGTACGGGAAGGCGACCGCGGAGGAGTGGGACGACCTGGTCGTCCGGCCGCTGCTCATCGACCGTCTGGTCGGGCTCGTCCCCGAGCGCCACCGGCTGGCCGAGAGCGGCACGGTCGACATCCGCGACCTCGCCGACGAGCCGTGGATCGCGGGCTGCCCGCGCTGCCGGCGCCAACTGGTCGAGGTCTGCGAGGAGTCCGGCTTCACCCCGCGCATCGATTTCGCCACCGACGACTACCCGGCGGTGATCGGGCTTGTCGGGGCGGGGCTCGGCGTCGCGGTGCTGCCGGAGCTGGCCATCGCGTCGGTACGCCCCAAGGGTGCCCGTACGGTCGCGGTCGAGCCGGCCGTGGAGCGCGAGATCGTCGCGCTCACCCTGCCCGACCTGGCCCGGGTACCGGCCGTCGCGGCCACCCTGGACCAGCTGGCCGGAGCAGCCGCCCGCAACTGACCGGCAGCCCTCCGGACTGCGCCATCCGGCGCAGGAACGTTTCTGCGAAACTCGGCGTGCGTGGTGCTAGCCGTGACCCCCGTCGCCCGCCCCGCCGGTGGCCGCGGCGGTCACCAGCCGGTTGCGGGCGCGGCCCATCAGCTCTTCGCGCTCGTCCTCCGTGAGCCCGCCCCACACGCCGTAGGGCTCGCGTACCGCGAGGGCGTGGGCCGCGCACTGGGCGCGCACCGGACAGCGCATGCACACCTCTTTCGCCGAGTTCTCGCGCGCACTCCTGGCCGCGCCGCGTTCGCCCTCCGGGTGGAAGAAGAGGGAGCTGTCGACCCCGCGGCATGCGGCGAGGAGCTGCCAGTCCCACAGATCGGCGTTCGGTCCGGGAAGGCGGGAGAAATCTGCCATTGCTCATGTCCCCTTGAAGCCGTGCCTGAGGCGGATGGGCCGGGTACCCCGGATCAACGGGGTGTACCGACGAACGTACATCTACGGTGTAAGTAGATGTAAATATGACTCATTGCGAATCTAGCCACAGACACCAGAAAAAGGGAAGAAAAGCCGCTAAATGGGGCATACCTCCAAGCGAACGACGGGTGACCCGCGATGCGCGCCCGGCGCACACGGTTCCTCACGTAGAGTGCCGAAGGCGCCCGTCCGACCCGTAACTCTTTCGAGTGACCGTCGTTGAGAGTGCGGAGCGGTTGAAAGAAGAAGCGCTCGGGCAGGTGTCCGAGGGCGTCAATCGCACAGGTGACGATACGTAACCAGCCTGGAGGCTCAAGGTGACGCGCATCAGCTGCGGAGGACGGCCATGACATCCGTCCTCGTCTGCGACGACTCCCCGCTTGCCCGAGAGGCGCTCCGCCGCGCGGTCGCGACCGTGCCGGGTGTAGAGCGTGTGACGACTGCGGCCAACGGCGAGGAAGTCCTCCGCCGCTGGGGCGCCGACCGCTCGGACCTGATTCTGATGGACGTACGCATGCCCGGTCTGGGCGGTGTGGAGACGGTCCGGCGGCTGCTCTCCGCCGATCCGGGCGCCCGCATCATCATGCTGACGGTCGCCGAGGACCTGGACGGTGTGGCGCTCGCGGTAGCCGCCGGGGCCCGCGGATATCTGCACAAGGACGCCTCGCGCGCGGAGCTGCGGGCGACCGTCACACAGGCGCTCGCCGACCCGACCTGGCGGCTCGCCCCGCGCAGACTGCGCTCGGCCGAGATGGGGGCCGCGCCCACGCTCACCGCGCGCGAGATCCAGGTCCTCGAAGGCATGAGCCACGGCCGGTCCAACGCGGAGATCGGGCGCGAGCTGTTCCTCTCCGAGGACACCGTGAAGACCCACGCCAGGCGGCTGTTCAAGAAACTCGGCGCCTCCGACCGGGCGCACGCGGTGGCGCTCGGATTCCGCTGGGGCCTGGTGCGCTGACCTGGTCGCGGCGGGGCCGGCCGGATCCCCGTCCGTCGTCGACGGACGGGTCCGTCCCCCCGCTCCGTGGAGCGGCGTGTGACGCTTCGCGCGCGATGCCGCATCCTTGAAGGTGTGGAGTTCCTCGGGGACGAGTCGGTCGAGCGGGAGGGGAGGGCGCAGGAGATGACTTCCGGCGCACCTGCTCATAACGCTTCGGTGCACAACTATGGACGCGGTGCCACGGAGTCTGCGACGCCGGGGCACCATGGACCGATGCGCGACGACGAGACAACGGTGATCGGTGCGCTCGTTCACCGTGCCGTCGATGGCGACGAGCAGGCCACGCACGACCTGCTGGCGCATGTCCACCCGCTCGCGCTGCGCTACTGCCGCACCCGGCTGAACCGTCTGCCGGGTGACGCGCGCCACTTCGTGGAGGACCTCGCGCAGGAGGTCTGTGTCGCCGTGCTGATGGCGCTGCCGCGCTACCGGGACACCGGACGGCCCTTCGAGGCCTTCGTGTTCGCCATCGCCTCGCACAAGGTCGCCGACCTCCAGCGGGCCGCGATGCGCCACCCGGGCTCGACGGCGGTGCCCTCCGACGAGATGCCGGAGCGGCCGGACGACTCCCTGGGCCCCGAGGAGCGTGCGCTGCTCAGCAGCGACGCCGAGTGGGCCAAGAAGCTGCTCGCCAACCTGCCGGAGAACCAGCGCGAACTGCTGGTGCTGCGGGTCGCGGTCGGGCTGACGGCCGAGGAGACCGGGCAGATGCTGGGGATGTCGCCGGGCGCGGTCCGGGTCGCCCAGCACCGCGCGCTCAGCCGACTGCGCGCGCTCGCCGAGCAGTAGTCCCTGACGCGCGCTCACGTCACGTTTCGGTTGCGTCTTCGACCGCGCTTCACGCGTCTGGCCGTACGCCGCCCTACGCGCGCGTGGCCGTACTTCGCTGTACGGCACTCCACGCGCGCGTAGCCGTTGCGCACGTACGTGTGAACGTACAAAGAATTCGGTTGATCTTGTTCATGGAATGAGACACCGCGCCAGCCCGTTAGCATGGACATCCGCACCGATCAAGGCCATGGGGAAGGTGTCATGACTGCAAACGTCGACGGAGTGCCCGACAAATTCGCGATGCTCGGGCTGACGTACGACGACGTGCTGCTGCTGCCGGGCGCGTCCGACATGGCGCCCGACCAGATCGACACTTCCTCGTACCTCTCGAAGAACGTGAAGGTGAACGTCCCGCTGCTGTCGGCGGCGATGGACAAGGTCACCGAGGCGCGCATGGCGATCGCCATGGCCCGTCAGGGTGGCGCCGGTGTCCTGCACCGCAACCTCTCGATCGAGGACCAGGCCAACCAGGTCGACCTGGTGAAGCGCTCCGAGTCCGGCATGGTGAGCGACCCGATCACGGTCCACCCGGACGCGACGCTGGGCGAGGCCGACGAGCTGTGCGCCAAGTTCCGCATCAGCGGCGTCCCGGTCACCGACCCGGCGGGCAAGCTGCTCGGCATCGTCACCAACCGCGACATGGCCTTCGAGTCGGACCGCTCGCGCCAGGTGCGCGAGGTCATGACCCCGATGCCGCTGGTCACCGGCAAGGTCGGCATCTCCGGCGTGGACGCCATGGAGCTGCTGCGCCGCCACAAGATCGAGAAGCTGCCGCTCGTCGACGACAACGGCATCCTCAAGGGCCTCATCACGGTCAAGGACTTCGTGAAGGCCGAGCAGTACCCGAACGCCGCCAAGGACAAGGACGGCCGGCTGATCGTCGGCGCGGCCGTGGGTGTCGCCGGCGACGCCTACGAGCGCGCCCAGGCGCTCATCGAGGCGGGCGTCGACTTCATCGTCGTCGACACCGCGCACGGCCACTCCCGGCTGGTCGGCGACATGGTCGCCAAGATCAAGTCGAACGCGGCGGGCGTCGACGTCATCGGCGGCAACATCGCCACCCGCGACGGCGCCCAGGCGCTGATCGACGCGGGCGTCGACGGCATCAAGGTCGGCGTCGGCCCCGGCTCCATCTGTACGACGCGTGTCGTCGCCGGCATCGGCGTCCCGCAGGTCACCGCGATCTACGAGGCCTCGCTCGCCGCCAAGGCCGCGGGCGTCCCGGTCATCGGCGACGGCGGCCTGCAGTACTCCGGCGACATCGCCAAGGCCCTGGTCGCGGGCGCCGACACGGTGATGCTCGGCTCGCTGCTCGCGGGCTGCGAGGAGTCCCCGGGCGAGCTGATGTTCATCAACGGCAAGCAGTTCAAGTCGTACCGCGGCATGGGCTCGCTGGGCGCGATGCAGTCCCGCGGCGAGCAGAAGTCCTTCTCCAAGGACCGCTACTTCCAGGAGGGCGTCGCCTCCGACGAGAAGCTGGTCCCCGAGGGCATCGAGGGCCAGGTGCCCTACCGAGGCCCGCTCTCCGCGGTCGTCCACCAGCTGGTCGGTGGCCTGCGTCAGTCGATGTTCTACGTCGGCGGCCGCACCGTCCCGGAGCTTCAGACCAACGGCCGGTTCGTCCGGATCACCTCGGCGGGCCTCAAAGAGAGCCACCCGCACGACATCCAGATGACGGTCGAGGCGCCGAACTACACCAAGCGCTGACGACGACCACGCGCGCGTAGGCGTCGCCGAGGGGCGGTCCCGTACAGGGGACCGCCCCTCGCCCGTATGTCGGGGACACACATGTCGGGGATACTGGGACCGCAGACGTAGAGGGAAAGGCCCACACAACGTGACTGAGATCGAGATCGGGCGCGGCAAGCGCGGCCGCAGGGCGTACGCGTTCGACGACATCGCCATCGTCCCGAGCCGGCGCACCCGGGACCCGAAGGAGGTCTCGATCGCCTGGCAGATCGACGCCTACCGGTTCGAGCTGCCGTTCCTGGCCGCCCCGATGGACTCCGTCGTGTCGCCGCAGACCGCGATCCGCATCGGTGAGCTCGGCGGTCTGGGCGTGCTGAACCTTGAGGGCCTGTGGACCCGTTACGAGGACCCGCAGCCGCTGCTCGACGAGATCGACGAGCTGGACGAGGACACCGCGACCCGCCGCCTCCAGGAGATCTACGCGGCCCCGATCAAGGAAGAGCTGATCGGGCAGCGCATCAAGGAGGTGCGCGACTCCGGTGTGGTCACCGCGGCCGCCCTCTCGCCGCAGCGCACGGCCCAGTTCTCGAAGGCCGTCGTGGACGCGGGCGTCGATATCTTCGTCATCCGCGGTACCACGGTCTCGGCCGAGCATGTCTCGGGCGCGGCCGAGCCGCTCAACCTCAAGCAGTTCATCTACGAGCTGGACGTCCCGGTGATCGTCGGCGGCTGCGCCACGTACACCGCGGCCCTGCACCTGATGCGCACCGGCGCGGCCGGTGTCCTGGTGGGCTTCGGCGGCGGCGCCGCGCACACCACCCGCAACGTCCTGGGCATCCAGGTCCCGATGGCCACCGCCGTCGCGGACGTGGCCGCGGCGCGCCGCGACTACATGGACGAGTCCGGCGGCCGCTACGTGCACGTCATCGCGGACGGCGGCGTCGGCTGGTCCGGCGACCTGCCGAAGGCGATCGCCTGCGGCGCGGACGCCGTGATGATGGGCTCCCCGCTGGCCCGTGCCACGGACGCGCCCGGCAAGGGCCACCACTGGGGCATGGAGGCCGTCCACGAGGACGTGCCGCGCGGCAAGCTGGTCGACCTGGGCATCGTCGGCACCACCGAGGAGATCCTCACCGGTCCGTCGCACATCCCGGACGGCTCGATGAACTTCTTCGGCGCCCTGCGCCGCTCGATGGCCACCACCGGCTACAGCGAGCTCAAGGAGTTCCAGCGCGTCGAGGTGACGGTCGCGGACGCGCAGCACAAGCGCTGACGTCGACTCACACGTACGTAGTACGTATGTGAAAGGGCCCGGACCATCGGATGGTCCGGGCCCTTTCACGTGTGCCGGGGGTTACGCGGCGCCCTTCTTGGAGCCGGTGAAGGCGGCGGCCGCGGCGATGCCGAAGAACAGGAACGTCAGCGGGTCGGCGTCGGCCTTCCAGAGCTCGTTCACCCCGCTCAGGTGGTTGATCAGCAGGTCCGTGGCGTCGGTGTGGAGCACCTTGGAGGCGACGATCGCCTCGCCGAACATCTGGCCCGCGTAGACGGAGCCGAGGGCCAGGACCGCGCTCAGCACCGGCAGGGCGGGGTTGCGCCCGCCGACCTTGCCCGCCGCCCACCCCACGACGAACCCGACGCCGACGGCCGCGTAGCCGATCTCGTGCTTGGTGGCGCCGAGGATCCCGCCGTATACGCCCGCGCAGACGACGGCGGCCACGAACGCGGCGACCAGACCGCCCGCGAGGTTGTCGCGGACCGGGGCGGGCGGCGGGGCCGGGACGAAGCCCGGGAAGCCCGGCTGCTGCTGCTGCTGCGGCGGCGGTGGAAAGTTCTGGCTCATTTTTCGGATCCCCCCGAGGTCAAGGAAGCGCGCGCACCACGGACGCGCGCGTGGAAGAGCACATGGAAATGGGAACGGCTGTGCGTTTGAGCGACCCGAAGAGTAACAGTGCGTGGGCGGGGCGCCACGGGGATTTCGACGGCCGCTCTACAGCCGGTGGGCCGCGCCCCCCGGCGTGACGCCCCGGGTGTCGAGGAGCAGCTGGGCCTTGACCGCGAGACCCTGGAGGTCGTACGTGCGGTGGTGCTGGAGCAGCACCGTGAGGTCGGCGTGGGCGGCCGCTTCGTAGAGCGAGTCCACGCGCGGCACGGGCTGGTCGCGCACGCGCCAGTCCGGCACATACGGGTCGTGGTAGCTCACCGACGCCCCCAGATCCATCAGCCGCCCCGCGATCTCGGCGGCCGGGGAGCCCTCCAGATCGGCGAGATCGGGCTTGTACGTGGTCCCGAGGAGCAGTACGCGCGCGCCCCGGGCGGACTTGCCGTGCTCGTTCAGGAGCGTGGTGGAGCGCTGGATGACGTACTGCGGCATATGCGCGTTGATCTCCCGGGCGAGCCCGACCATCCGCAGCCCGGTGTACGGCAGCGGCGTCGGGTCGAGCGGGATGCCGTGGCCGCCCACGCCCGGGCCGGGGCGGAACGCCTGGAAGCCGAACGGCTTGGTCTCGGCGCACCGGATGACGTCCCACAGGTCGACGCCCATGTCGTGGCAGAGCACGGCCATCTCGTTGACCAGCGCGATGTTCACCTGCCGGTAGTTGGTCTCCAGGAGCTTGGCCATCTCCGCCTCGCGGGTACCGCGCGCACGGACGACCTTGTCGCTGAGGCGGCCGTAGAACGCGGCGGCGGACTCGGTGCAGGCGGGGGTGAGGCCGCCGATGACCTTGGGCGTGGTGGCGTAGCCGTGGGTGCGGTTGCCGGGGTCGATGCGGCTGGGGGAGTAGGCGAGGTGGAAGTCGCGGCCGGCCCGCAGCCCCGAGCCCGCTTCGAGCAGCGGGCGCAGGAAGTCCTCGGTGGTGCCGGGGTGGACGGCCGACTCCAGGATGACCGTGGTGTGCGGGCGCAGCCGCGCGGCCAGCGTGCGGGCCGCGTCGGCGACGGCGGTGAGGTCCAGGGCGCGGTCGGCGCCGAGCGGGGTGGGCGCGCAGATCACGGCGGTGCGCACCCGGCCGAGCTCGGCGGGACCCGCGGCGGTACGGAAGCCCCCCGCGAGCATCCGGCGCAGCTCGGCGGCGGTGAGGCAGCCGTCGACCGGGGGGCGCCCGGCGCGGAGTTCGGCGAGGACGTGCGGGTCGGTGTCGTGGCCGACGGTGTCGATGCCCGCGGCGGCCGCGGCCTGGGCGAGCGGCAGGCCGAGGTGGCCGAGTCCGATGACGGCGAGGTCTGCGGGCATGCGATGACCGTCCTTCCCATAACCGGAGGGGACAAGGTGCGCAAGCCCTGTGGACAGAATGGGCGTTACGCAATGTCAGACTAAGAGTAAATATGACCGTTATGCGGCATTGCGGGCCCGTGGCCGTCCGAGTGTTGTCCACAGGCGGTGGCCGATGTCGGTGGTCGCGTCCAGAATCGAGGTTGTGAGCCAGACCACCCAGAGCAACGGGAGGCATCCGTGAGGACAGCGACACTGGGACCGGTGCAGCGTGCCGAGGCGCTCGCCGCGATGGCCGAGCGCGAGCTCGACGTGCTGGTCGTCGGCGCCGGGGTGGTCGGCGCGGGCACCGCGCTGGACGCCGCGACCCGCGGCCTGTCCACCGGGCTCGTGGAGGCGCGGGACTGGGCGTCGGGCACCTCCAGCCGGTCGAGCAAGCTGATCCACGGCGGGCTGCGGTATCTGGAGATGCTGGACTTCGCGCTGGTGAGAGAAGCGCTGAAGGAGCGCGGGCTGCTCCTCGAACGGCTGGCCCCGCACCTGGTCAAGCCGGTGCCGTTCCTCTATCCGCTCCAGCACAAGGGCTGGGAGCGGCTGTACGCGGGATCGGGCGTTGCGTTGTACGACGCGATGTCGATCTCGTCCGGCCACGGCCGGGGCCTGCCGGTCCACCGGCATCTGTCCCGCCGCAGCGCCCTGCGGGTCGCGCCCTGTCTGAAGAAGGAAGCGCTGGTCGGGGCCCTGCAGTACTACGACGCGCAGATGGACGACGCGCGGTATGTGGCCACCTTGGTCCGCACGGCCGCGAGTTACGGCGCACACGCGGCCAACCGGGCCCGGGTGACCGGGTTTCTGCGCGAGGGCGAGCGGGTCGTCGGGGCACGGGTGCGCGATGTGGAGGGAGGCGGGGAGTACGAGATCCACGCCAAACAGATCGTCAACGCGACAGGTGTGTGGACGGACGACACCCAGGCGATGGTCGGCGAGCGCGGCCAGTTCCACGTCCGGGCCTCCAAGGGCATCCATCTGGTGGTGCCCAAGGACCGGATCCACTCCACGACCGGGCTCATCCTGCGGACCGAGAAGTCGGTGCTCTTCGTGATCCCGTGGGGCAGGCACTGGATCGTCGGCACCACCGACACCGACTGGGACCTGGACAAGGCGCATCCGGCGGCCTCCAGCGCGGACATCGACTACCTGCTGGAACACGTCAATTCGGTCCTCGCCGTCCCGCTGACCCGGGACGATGTGCAGGGCGTCTACGCGGGCCTGCGCCCGCTGCTGGCCGGTGAGTCGGACGCCACCAGCAAGCTCTCGCGCGAGCACACCGTGGCGCATCCGGTGCCCGGGCTCGTGGTGATCGCGGGCGGCAAGTACACGACGTACCGGGTGATGGCGAAGGACGCGGTGGACGAGGCGGTGCACGGCCTGGACCAGCGGGTCGCGGCCTGCGTCACCGAGGACGTGCCGCTGCTCGGCGCGGAGGGGTACCGGGCGCTGTGGAACGCGCGGGCGAGGATCGCCGCGCGGACCGGGCTCCATGTGGTGCGCGTGGAGCACCTGTTGAACCGGTACGGCTCGCTCACCGAGGACCTGATCGAGCTGATCGTGGCCGATCCGTCGCTGGGGGAGCCGCTGAGCGCGGCCGAGGACTATCTGCGGGCCGAGATCGTCTACGCCGCGTCGCACGAGGGCGCCCGTCACCTCGACGACGTGCTGACCCGGCGCACCCGGATCTCGATCGAGACGTTCGACCGGGGCACGCGGTCGGCCCGGGAGTGCGCCGAGCTGATGGCGCCGGTCCTCGGCTGGGACAAGGAGCACATCGAGAAGGAGGTGGAGCACTACGAGAAGAGGGTGCAGGCCGAACGCGAGTCGCAGCGTCAGCCGGACGACCTGACGGCGGACGCGGCGCGGCTGGGGGCGCCGGACATCGTGCCGCTGTAGGACGACGGGCCCAGTTGGGGGCTACGGGGTGGGCGTCGGGCAGAACTCGGTGTCGAGCAGGCTGAGTGGAACCGGAACCGGAACCGGGGTCTCCGCCGTGTAGTTGAACAGACCGCTGGTGTGGGAGAGCAAGGAGCGCAGGGTGAGGTGGCGGCCGTCGTTTCCATGGCCGCGTATCAGGCCCGGCAGATGCTGTTCCACGGTGTCGTCGAGCTTCAGCCTGCTCTCGGTGACCGGTCAGGTGAGCGCCGTGACCTGCGGGTCCGTGTGGTCCGGGTGCTACGCGGGGCTGGGCGGGCACAGGGTGCCCGGGCCGCGGAGCGAGCCGGCCGGGGGTATGGCGAGCAGTGTCCGGAGTGTCGGCATCGCGGTCGTCCCCCTTCCAGGAGCCATCTTGGCGGACGGCGGACCCGGGACAATCATTGGTCCCGGCGTGAGAGACAATGGTCGCTCTGCCAGGGCGGGTGCCGCTCCCCCGGGGGCCAACCCCCGGACCCCCGGCAGGAGAAGCAGGACAAAGCGGTGAACCGGGCCGCCTCACGAGGCAAGTTGCGGGGAGCCGTCGGCCGGGACGCGGTCGGTGCGGGCGCGGATCAGGGATCGCAGAGGGGACGCATGTCGGAGGCGGAGCAGTCGCGGGAGCCCCAGCGGGACGAGCGGAAGGAGCCCGGCCGTAAGGCCGAGGGCAGGCTCCTGGCCGATCGGTACCGGCTCGGGGATGTGCTCGGCCGTGGCGGCATGGGCACGGTCTGGCGTGCCGTCGACGAGACGCTGGGCCGTACCGTCGCCGTCAAGGAGCTGCGTTTTCCCAGCAGCATCGACGACGAGGAGAAGCGTCGGCTCATCACGCGCACCCTGCGCGAGGCCAAGGCGATCGCCCGGATCCGCAACACCAGCGCGGTGACGGTCTACGACGTAGTGGACGAGGACGACCGGCCGTGGATCGTCATGGAGCTCGTCGAGGGCAAGTCGCTCGCCGAAGCGGTGCGCGAGGACGGGCTGCTGACGCCGCGCCGGGCCGCCGAGGTCGGGCTCGCCATCCTCGACGTGCTGCGCTCCGCGCACCGCGAGGGCATCCTGCACCGCGATGTGAAGCCGTCCAACGTGCTGATCGCCGAGGACGGCCGGGTCGTGCTCACCGACTTCGGTATCGCGCAGGTCGAGGGCGACCCGTCCATCACCTCGACCGGCATGCTCGTCGGCGCGCCCTCGTACATCTCGCCGGAGCGCGCGCGTGGCCACAAGCCCGGTCCGGCCGCCGACCTCTGGTCGCTGGGCGGTCTGCTCTACGCGAGCGTGGAGGGCGTCCCGCCGTACGACAAGGGTTCGGCGATAGCGACGCTGACCGCGGTCATGACCGAGCCGGTGGACCCGCCGCAGAACGCGGGACCGCTGCTGGAGAAGGTCATTTACGGGCTGCTCGCCAAGGACCCCGAGCAGCGGCTCGACAACGCGGCGGCGCGTGCGCTGCTCACCGAGGTCATCCACGCCCCGGAGAAGCCGGAGCCCGCGCCGGAGCCGGTGTCGTCCGAGGTGACGCGGGTCGTCGCGCTGCCGCCCGTGCCCGGCGAGCCCAAGGGCGAGACGGGCGCGAAGGCGAAGGAGGTGGCCGACGCGGCCGCCGACCGGATGCGGGGCGCGCTCAAGTCCGTACGGAACGCGGCGGTGGCGGCGCAGACCACCGCCAAGGAGAAGGCGAAGGACCGGGCGGTCGGCAAGAGTGCCGCCAAGTCCCTTGGCGGGGCGGCCGCGTCCATGGGGTCGGCGCCGGTCGCGCCCCCGGCGCAGTCCGGGCCGCCCGCGCCGGTGCGGGCGCCGCTCACCGATGTGGTGCCGCGCCGCACGCTCGTCATCATCGCGGTCGTCGCGGCCCTGGCCGTGCTCGGCACGGTGCTCGCGATAGCGCTGAGCGGCGGCGGTGACGACAAGGCCAAGACCGGCAAGGGCGGCAAGAGCGACAAGGCCGCGTCCAGCGGGGCCACGGCGGGTGGCGACAAGAACGGCAACGGCAAGACCGGCAACGGTCAGGCGCAGGGCCAGGGCAACGGTCAGGGCCAGGCGCAACCCGCGGGGCAGACTGACGGGCAGAACGGTGGCAAGACCTCCGGTTCGCCCGCGACCCCTGGCACGGGGCCCGGGAACGGGAACGGCAACACGGCCGGGCTGCCCAACGGCTACACCATGGTCACCGACGCCGACTTCCACTTCTCCATGGCCATGCCCGCCGGATTCCACCGCACCGGCACAGCCGGGGAGAACTCGGGCGGCATATACAGCGCCAACGGCGGCTTCCCGCGCGTCCAGGTCGACTTCAACAACAGCCCGAGCGACGACGCCAAGCGGGCCTGGCTGGAGCTCGCCGGCGCGGTCGCGGGGAGCAGCAGCAACTACAAGCTGGTCCGCATACAGTCCGTGTCGTACAAGGGCTACCCCACGGTGGCCGACTGGACGTTCGAGCGGGATCAGAGCGGCCAGCACGTACGGGTGCTCAACCGTGGCTTCAAGGCCGACGGGTCGCACGGCTACGCGATCATGATCACCTGCAAGGCGGCCGAGTGGGACGCCGAGCCGTGTGCGACGCTGCGCAAGACGGCGTTCGACACGTTCAGCCCCAAGGACTGAGCAGGCCACGTATCGTGAGAGCTCGCGGACCGTACGCAGCCACAATGGGCCGGTAATCGACCGGAATTGACGGGTTCGGGGGACAGCGCGCTCTGGGGAGGCGTCGTGGACGAGTATGCGGGTCGGGTGCTCGCCGACCGCTATCGGCTGCCGCTGCCGCCTTCGGACGAGTACGAACTGGTCGAGACCCGGGCGTTCGACACCTACAGCGGACAGGAAGTCCTGGTGCGGCGGGTGCCGTTGCCGGAGGTCGTCGACGCCGAGGTGCAGGGCGCGGACGGGCGGTACGGGGGCGGGTTCGGCGGCGGGGCACAGCGACGCCCGGCCGATCCTTTTCTGCGGCGCGCGATCGAGGCGGCCCAGGCGGCCGCGCGGATCCCCGACCATCCCCGGCTCGACCAGGTCTTCGATGTGTTCGCCGAGGACGGTTCGCTGTGGATCGTCAGCGAACTCGTCATGGCCCGGCCGCTGGCCGCGCTGCTCGCCGAGCGGCCGATGGCGCCCTACCGTGCGGCGGAGGTCGCCTCCGATGTGCTGACCGCGCTGCGGGTGCTGCACGCGCACGGCTGGACGCACCGCAACATCACGGCCCGGACCGTGTTGATATGCGATGACGGCCGCGTGATGCTGACCGGTCTCGCGGTCGGCGCGGCGGAGGAAGCGCTGTGCGGTTACGCGGTGGTGCCGGCGGCGTTCGAGGGTGGGGACGACGAGTTCGGGGCGGTGGACGCGCCCCACACGGAAGTGACCGACGGGGCTGATGTCATCGACCCCCACGCCCCCTTCAGGCCGCCCGCACCGACGGCTCCGGCCGCCCGGCCCGCCTCCCTTCCGTCCACCAGGGCGCCCGCGCTGCCCGCGGGTTGGTCCCCGGCGGGGCCTGACGGTGATGGTCCGGACGGTGACGTGCCAGCGGCCGACGGACACATGGCGCAGGGGCAGGCCCTCGTGCCCCGTCCCGGCACCTCCACCGCCGCCGGAACGCGCGCAGGAGCCATCGCCGCGTACCGCGCCGGGGCGCGGGCCGCCGCGCGCGTGGGGGACGACGGGGCGCTCCCCATGCAGCGTCCGGCGCCCCCGCAGGCCGAGTTGGAGGGGGTCTGGCGCGACGCCCCCGCCACCGACACCGGGACCGCCGGCATCGGGACCGCCGAGGTCATCGAGCGGGACATGTACGACCCGGTGAGCGGGACGCGCGTACCGCGTACGCCTGCCACCGGACCCGACGCGACCCCGGCCACCGGCCCGACCACCGGCCACACCACCGCGTCCGCGAGCCCCTACGCCGTCGAGGAGGGCCCGGACTCCGGGCGGACCCGGCGGGCGTACGACCCGGTGACGGGCCGCTGGATCCCGCGTCCGGAACTCTCCCGCCCGCCGGGCGCACCCACCTCCGCCAGCGCACCCCACCCCGTGGCCCCCGCACCCCCCGCCACCACCGGCCCCCCGCCCTCCGCCGTGCCACTGCCCGCGTTGCCGCATGCCACCGGGGCCGGGGCGGACGCGTTGCGGGCCGACGCGCAGCGGCAGACACATGCCAGTGCGGGCGTTGCCGCGCGGGAGAGCGGTGCGGGCGGCTGGGGAGCCGTGGTGCCGCAGCCGCACGGGAACGGGTACCGCGGGCCCACCACGCGCCTCGCGGCCGAGCGGGCGCGGCAGACGCGGATCGCTGTCGTGGGGGGTGTCACCGAGCGCTGGGCACCCGAGCAGGCCGGGCCGATACACGAGAACTGGCGGCTCGCGCCGCCGATCGGGCCCGCGACCGACCTGTGGGCACTGGGCGCGCTGCTGTTCCGGGCGGTGCAGGGGCACGCGCCGTACCCGGAGGAGAACGCGGTCGAACTGGTACAGATGGTGTGCGGCGAGCCGCCCGCGTTCGCCGAGGAGTGCGGACCGCTGCGGCCGGTCGTCGAGTCGCTGCTGCGCCAGGACCCCACCGAGCGGCCGGACTTCGAGGAGCTGCGCGGCTGGCTGCGCTCGATCGTCCGCTCCGCGCCCGAGCCGGACGCGGGCACCCATGTCGTCCCGCTGCCCTCGCCCGATGCCACCCGGCTGCCGATCCTGCGGCGGCGCGGCGAGTTGGTGCGGCGCCGCCGCGCGGCATCCGGTGAGCACGGCCGCCACCGGCAGGAGCGCCGGCCCAAGCCCCGCAGGCCGGAGCGGCTGAGCAGACACGAGGAGTTCAGCGAGCCCGGCGTCTCCCTGCGGGCCGAACCCCGTACGCCTCGTACGCCGAAGCGGGAACGCACGCGTGCGCCGGAGCGGGAGAACACGCCCCGCTCCCTCGGCCGCACCCTCGTCCTGCTCGTCCTGCTGCTCCTGGTCGCGGCCCTCGCGTACGCCGTGTTCTTCATGCCCAAGTCCGGTTCCAAGGACGCGACGGACAACGGCGGTGGGTCGCCCGCCGGAAAGAGCGCGCCGCGCACCACGCCGACCCCCGGCACCGGCACCACCGAGCGCACCGGTTCGCCCTCCAGCCCCCAGACCCAGACCACCGCGCCCGGCGGCCAGCCGCCCGCCAAGGGGTACGTGATCCGCACGGACCCCGAGGGGTTCCGCACCGCCGTCGATCCGTCCTTCGAGCGGCAGCCCATCAACGACGCCGGACAAGTCCGTTATGTCGGTGGGGACTTCACGCTGATCGTCGTGCCCGGCCGGGACAGCGTCAAGAGCATGGGTGACGACCCGCTCGCGTACCAGCGCGACAAGGAGCGCGAGCTACAACCGTTTCGGGACTCGGCCTGGGCCACCGTGGCCGGGCTGAGACGCGTCGACATTGGCCGAAAAGTGACCGCCGAGGGGCAGTTCACCTGGCGTGACAGCACCGGCCGGACCGTTTACGTGCGCAATCAGGTCATGATTCTCAATGGCCGGTATCACCTCATCCAGGTCATCGGTCCGGAGCCGCAGCGGGACAAGGTGACGGAGATCTATACGCAGGCCACGGCCGCCTACAGCGCCACTCGTTGACGGTTCATAGGTTGCCTCAGACACATACTTCGCAGTCGGTTCGGCGCAAGGTGCCCCCGAGGTTCCCTGGCCGGAATCCGCTCCGTAACCTTGCCCCTTAAGAACCGGCCGGGCGGGGGACGTGGAACAGAACCAGAGCAAGAGCGGCAAGGGCGCGGAAGCGGTGGCGGCGGGGCTGCTGCTGGCCGGGCGCTACCGTCTGGGCGACACCATCGGCCGCGGTGGCATGGGCAAGGTCTGGCGGGCCCACGACGAGGTCCTGCACCGGACGGTGGCCGTCAAGGAGCTGACCGCCGCGCTGTACGTGGCGGAGGCCGACCGCGTCGTGCTGCACGCGCGGACGCAGAAGGAGGCGCGGGCCGCCGCGCGCATCACGCACCCCGGCGTGGTCACCGTCCACGATGTGCTCGACCACGACAACCGCCCCTGGATCGTGATGCAGTACGTCGACGGGCCCTCGCTCGCCGACGCCGTCAAGGCCGCCGAGACCGGGCGAATAGACGCCCGCGAGGCCGCCCGCATAGGTCTGCACGTTCTCGGCGCGCTGCGCGCCGCGCACGCGGCCGGGGTGCTGCACCGCGACGTCAAGCCCGGCAACGTCCTGCTCGCCCGCGACGCGCGCGTGCTGCTCACCGACTTCGGCATCGCCGCCATCGAGGGCGACTCCACGATCACCCGAACCGGTGAACTCGTCGGCTCGATCGACTATCTGGCACCCGAGCGGGTACGAGGAGGACAGCCGGGTCCCGCCTCCGACCTCTGGTCGCTCGGCGCCACGCTCTACACCGCAGTCCAGGGCGAGTCGCCCTTCCGCCGCTCCTCGCCCATCTCCACCATGCAGGCCGTGGTGAACGAGGAGCCCCCGCCCGCCACCTACGCGGGAGCGCTCGCCCCGGTCATCACCGCCCTGCTGCGCAAGGACCCCGAGGACCGCCCCTCGGCCGAAGAGGCCGAGCGGATGTTCCTGGAGGCGATGGAGGGGCGCGAGCCCAAGGCCGCGCACGAGTACGTGCCGACCCGGCAGGTCTCCGAGGCCGAACTGCACGCGGCCAACGGCCCTGCCGGCGGCTCCGGTACGGTCCGCACACCCGCGCCCGTGCCCGCACCGGAGGCCGTGGTGCCCGCGCCCGTCGTCGCGCCCGCGCGCCCGGCGGGCAAGCGGCGCTGGCGGACCGTCGCCCTGGTGGTCGCGCTCGCGGCCGTCGTCGGCGGCGGGGTCGGCCTCGCCGTGCTCAAGTACCGAGACAGGGGCGCCGACACCGGCACGGGCACCACCACGACCGGCACGGCCAGCAAGTCCCCGGACAAGGACAAGGACAAGGGCAAGGACAAGCCGACCAAGCAGGGCGACGCGTCCGTGCCCGACGGATGGCAGCGGGTGAAGGACCCGGCCGGGTTCACCCTCTTCGTGCCCGAGGGCTGGCGGCGCCAGATGGACGGCAAGGAGGTCGACTACACGCCGGACGACGGCCGCCACTACATCCGGATCAGCGTGGGCAAGCCGGACTTCGAGAACCCGTACATGCACCAGCTGAACCTGGAGAAGGCGCTGGAGAAGCGGCTGCCCAAGTACCAGCGGATCACGCTGCACTCCAACACCTTCCGGGACCAGGTGAACTCCTCGCTCTGGGAGTTCACCTATGTGGAGAAGAAGGGCTTCCCGGGCAAGCGGCACGCGATCGACCAGATGTACTTCTCGGACGGCGGCGGCACCGAGTACGCGGTGTACATGTCGGGTCCGGAGACCGACTGGGCGACCACTCGCGAGCAGTTCGACACCGTGCTGCGCGGCTGGCAGCCGCCGCCGCTCAACTGACGGCCAATCCACTCCCGTTGCGGCCGTCCCGTGACCTCACGCCCTGCTCGGGCGCGGGCCCGTGCGGCATGATGGGCCCAGGACGAGCAACAGGGGGAAGACGCGGTGTCCGCACCCAGTGATCCGCGTGGTGGTCCGGCCGACGAGCGCCTGATCGCCGGGCGCTACCGGCCGACGGCCCGGCTCGGCCGGGGCGGCATGGGCACTGTGTGGCGCGCCCAGGACCAACTGCTCGGCCGCCAGGTCGCGGTCAAGGAGCTGCACCCCGACGGCGGCGGCCCCGCGATGGCCGCGCTGCGCGAGGCGCGGGCCGTGGCGCAGATCAAGCACCCGCACGTCATCGTCGTCCACGACGTCGTCGAGCAGGACGGGCGCTCGTACATCGTGATGGAGCTGGTCGAGGGCGGTTCGCTCGCCGACCGGCTGCGGCTGCGGGGGCCCATCGACGTGGCCGAGGCGGCCCGGATGGGCATCGCGCTGCTCGGCGCGCTGAGCACCGCGCACCGCCAGGGCGTGCTCCACCGCGACCTCAAGCCCGCCAACGTCCTTCTCGAAGAGGGCACCGGCCGGGTGGTGCTCACCGACTTCGGGATCGCGCAGCTGCCGGGCACCACCACGATCAGCGAGGAGGGCGCGTTCGTCGGCTCGCCCGAGTACACCGCGCCGGAGCGGATGCAGGGCGCGGCGGCCGGGCCCGAGTCCGATCTGTGGTCGCTCGGCGCGCTCCTGTGCGCCGCCCTGAGCGGCGAATCGCCCTTCCACCGCGACTCGTTGGGCGGTGTGCTGCACGCCGTGGTCACCGACGAGATCCGCCCACCCGCTGCCGCAGCCCCGCTGCTCCCGGTCGTCCACGGGCTGCTCGACCGGGACCCGGTACGCAGGCTGGGTGCGCCGGAGGCCACGGAACTTCTGCGGGCGTACGTGGCGACCGGCTCCACCCCCGTCATCCCCCGCACATACACGCCGACCGAGCGCGTGGCGGTGACCGGCCCGGCGCCTGGGCCGAAGCGTGGCAGGACCGCACTGGCCGCGGCGGCCGCGGTCGTCGTCCTCGCCGGTGCGGGCGCGGCCACCGCCGTCCTGCTGAGCAGCGACGACAGCGGGCAGGGCGGCGGCAAGGCACAGGCGGCCACCGGCGGCGGGACCACGGCGACGGTCACCGCGTCCTCGGCCGCCTCGCTGCGCCCCGGACCGGCGGGCGCCACGGTGACGGTCACCGCGTCCGAGCCCGCCCCGGCCGGCACCGCGCCCGCCGGGTACCGCACGGTCCGCGACCCGGACGGCTTCAGCCTCACGGTCCCGGCGGGCTTCACGCGTACCACCGACGACCGGCGGGTCTTCTACGTCTCACCGGACGGCGCCTTCCGGCTGGGCATCCGGCTGCAGAACTCCGTCTCCGGCGGGCCGCTCGGCGTGATGCGGCTCGCCGACGCCAACGGGCCGAGCACCAACCCCGGTTACCGCGAGGGCAAGGTCGTCGCCACCACCCACCAGGGCCATGACGCGGCGCTCTGGGAGTTCAGCTGGGACGGCTTCAGCGCGGCCGAGGGGCCCCGGCACACGTACGACGAGTCCTGGGACGAGAGCGGCAAGATGTACGACGTGTGGGTCTCGGCGCCGATAGGGCGGCGCGACGAGGCCAAGCGGCACTTCGACACCGCGCTCGACTCGTTCACGCCGTCGGCCTGACCGGGTGCGCCCGACCGGGGCACGTCTCCGCGCGGCCCTTGTCACGTCACGGCTCTGCATCCGCTGAACCCCCTCTGTGGCAAGGGCCACTCCTGTTCGACAGGATGTGCGCATGACGAACGACGGGGGACGGGCCGACGAGCCCACCAGCTACGGTCTTCAGCCGCCCCAGCCCGCACCGGACGCGTACGAGCCCACGCGGAGCGAGGCCACGCAGGGCGAGGCCGGGGCCGGGCGGGTCCTCGGCGGGCGCTACCGGCTCGTCGACCGCCTCGGTCACGGCGGCATGGGCACGGTCTGGCGTGCGCACGACGAGGTGGTCGACCGTGACGTCGCCGTCAAGGAGCCGCGCGTACCGGATCACTTGGGCGAGCGCGAGCGGGCCACCGTCCATCTGCGGATGCAGCGCGAGGCGCGGGCGGCGGCCCGGATCGACCACCCCAGCGTCGTCACCATGCACGACGTGGTCGTCGAGGACGACAAGCCGTGGATCGTGATGGAGCTGGTGCGCGGCCACTCGCTCGCCGACCGGCTCCAGGAGGGCACCCTCGACGTACGCGAGGCCGCGAGGATCGGGCTCGCCGTCCTCGGCGCGCTCACCGCGGCCCACGAGGCGGGCGTCCTGCACCGCGATGTGAAGCCCGCCAACGTCCTGCTCGGGCGCGGCGAGCGGGTGGTGCTCACCGACTTCGGCATCGCGCAGGTCGAGGGCGAGGAAGGGCTCACCGAGACCGGCGCGTTCGTCGGCTCTCCCGAATTCATCGCCCCGGAGCGGGTGTTGGGCCAGCGGCCGGGGCCGGAGTCGGACCTCTGGTCGCTCGGCGTCGTCCTGTACGCGGCGGTCGAGGGCATGTCCCCGTACCGGCGCAGCAACACCCCGGCCACCCTCCAGGCGGTCCTGTCGGCCGAGCCGCAGATGCCGGCCCGGGGCTCGGGCGCCTTCGGCACGCTGGTGATGCAGCTGCTGCGCAAGGACCCGGCGGCGCGGCCCGCCCCGGCCGAGATCCGCCGGATCCTGGAGTCGGTCGCGAACCCGGCGCCCGCCGCCGTCGCCGCGACCCGGCTGCTGACCGGCACAGCGGCCGGTCACGTCACCGGCGCCCGCGCCTGGGTCCCGCCGGTCCTCGCCGGGAGCAAGCGCGCCCGCTACGGCCTCGGGGGCGGGCTGCTCGCGGTGGTGGTGGCGGTGACCCTGCTCCTCACCGACCCGTTCGGTGGCGGAGGACTGCCCTCCGGCTGGCAGGTGCGGCCCGAGAACGAGGTCCTGAACGCGGACATCGCCGTGCCCGAGGAGTACAAGCGCAAGCAGTCCGACAAGGGCGACGCGGTCTGGTACTACGACCCCAGCGGGGTCTTCGAGATCGACGTCTGGAAGACCGACACCAACGGCAGGACGGACGACCCCGGCCCCACCGGAGCTTCCTGGAAGTCGCATTACGAGCACGGCGGCGCCGGGACCACCGAGATGCGCAATGCCGTCGTCACCGTCAAGGACACCACCCACCAGGGCAAGAAGGCGTCCGAGGTGGTCACCGACTTCGTCCCGTACGCGACCTCGGCGAGCGACCCCGACCCGTTGCACTTCCGCTTCCACGAGCTGCTGATCCCCAAAAGCGGCTCGGTCTACTGGCAGCTGCGGGTCAGGATGCCGGCCGCGGGCAAGGCGTCGAAGGACGGCGAGAAGCTGTTCGGCCAAGTCGTCGACGGTCTGAAAATTCATGGTCTCTGAGGGAAACAGGGCCTGATCAGCGGTTATGTGGCCAGTGATTACTGGCGTGTTTGTGAGGGTGCGACAAAGGTATTACCGGCGGGTACCCAAACGGTTGCGCCGGGCATACGCTCCCTCCCATGACGGACTCGCAGGCCACGCCCTCCAGCACCCGTACGAACCCGGTCGCCGCGGCTCCCGCGGGCGCCCGCACCGCCGCCGATGTGGTCACCCCCGAGGTGGTCGCCCGCCTCACCCGGGGTGTGATCGGCTCCGGCCGGACGGCGAACCACACGCCGTTCACCGGCGAGAAGCTGGCGGACCTGCCCGAGTCCACGCCCGAGGACGTCGCCGAGGCGTTCGCCCGCGCCCGCGCCGCACAGCCCGCCTGGGCCGCGACCTCGCCCCGCGAGCGCGCCGCCGTCCTGCTGCGCTTCCACGACCTGGTCCTCGCGCGTCAGGCCGAGGTCCTCGACCTCATCCAGCTGGAGACCGGCAAGGCGCGCCTGCACGCGCACGAAGAAGTCCAGGCCGTCGCCGTGGCCGCGCGTCACTACGGCCGCAAGGCGCCCGCGTATCTGCGCCCCAAGCGCCACACCGGTGTCGTGCCGACCCTCACCAAGGTCACCGAACTGCGCCAGCCGCGCGGGGTGGTGGGGCAGATCGCGCCCTGGAACTACCCGTTCGAGCTGTCGGTGGGCGATGCGCTGCCCGCGTTCGTCTCCGGCAACGCCGTGGTGATGAAGCCCGACACCGAGACCGCGCTGACCGCGCTGTGGGCCCGTGACCTGCTGATCGAGGCGGGGCTTCCCGCCGAGGTGTTCCAGGTCGTGCTCGGCGAGGGCCCGGTCGTCGGCCCCGAGGTCGTCAAGTACGCCGACTACGTCTCCTTCACCGGCTCCACCCGCACCGGCCGCGAGGTCGCCCAGGGGGCCGCGGCCCGACTGGTGGGCGTCTCGCTGGAGTTGGGCGGCAAGAACGCGATGCTGGTGCTGCGCGACGCCGACGTCGAGAAGGCGGCGGCGGGCGCCGTCCGCGCCTGCTTCTCCTCCGCCGGACAGCTCTGCATCTCCATCGAGCGGCTGTACGTCCACGAGTCGATCGCCGACGACTTCGTGGAGCGCTTCGCCGCCCGTACGAAGGCGATGCGGCTCGGCACGTCCCTCGCGTACGGCGCCGACATGGGCTCGCTTGTGGGCGAGCGCCAGCTGGAGACGGTGAGCCGGCATGTCGAGGAGGCCGTCGCCAAGGGCGCCAAGCTGGTCGCGGGCGGTGTGGCCCGCCCCGACATCGGCCCGCTCTTCTACGAGCCGACGATCCTCGACGGCGTGGAGGCCCCGATGGCCGTCTGCACCGAGGAGACCTTCGGCCCGGTCGTGTCGATCTACCGGTTCACGGACGAGGACGAGGTCGTCGAGGCCGCGAACGCCACCCCGTACGGTCTCAACTCCTCGGTCTGGACGAAGGATTCGCGCCGGGGACACCAGGTCGCCGCGAAGCTGCGCACGGGCACGGTCAACATCAACGAGGGGTACGCCCCCGCGTACGGCAGCGTGCAGTCACCGATGGGCGGCATGAAGGACTCCGGCCTCGGCCGCCGCCACGGCTCCGAGGGCATCCTCAAGTACACCGAGGCCCAGACCGTCGCCCAGCAGCGGATCCTCCCGCTGGCGCCGTCCTTCGGCATGGACGACGAGAAGTACGCCGCGTTCATGAGCCGCAGCCTCAAGGCGATGAAGGCGCTCCGTCTGCGCTGAGCCCGTCCGAAGTCCGTGTCCCGTAGTACGTGTTCCGTCCCGAAGTCGTACGAGGAGAGCCGATGTCCCAGGAGACCCCTGCCCAGAACCAGGACGACACGGCGTACGACTACGACGTCCTCGTCGTCGGCTCCGGCTTCGGCGGTTCGGTGACGGCGCTGCGGCTGACCGAGAAGGGCTATCGTGTCGGCGTCCTGGAGGCGGGGCGCCGCTTCACGCACGCGTCGCTGCCGAAGAACTCCTGGGACATCAAGAACTACCTGTGGGCGCCCAAGCTCGGCATGTACGGCATCCAGCGCATCCATCTGCTGGGCAATGTGATGGTGCTGGCGGGCGCGGGGGTGGGCGGCGGGTCGCTGAACTACGCGAACACCCTGTACGTACCGCCGAAGCAGTTCTTCGACGACCCGCAGTGGAAGGACATCACCGACTGGCAGGAGGAGCTGGGCCCGTACTACGACCAGGCACGGCGGATGCTCGGGGTGCGGCTGAACCCGACCATGACCCCCTCCGACGTGCATCTGAAGGCGGCGGCCCAGCGGATGGGTGTGGGCGACACCTTCCACATGGCGCCGGTCGGCGTCTTCTTCGGGGACGGGCAGGACGCCGACGGTACGGCGAAGGCCAGGCCCGGCGAGACGGTCGAGGACCCGTACTTCGGTGGGGCGGGCCCCGCGCGCAAGGCGTGCACCGAGTGCGGCGAGTGCATGACGGGCTGCCGCCACGGCGCCAAGAACACCCTCAACGAGAACTACCTCTACCTCGCCGAGAAGGCGGGCGCGGTGGTGCACCCGATGACCACCGTCGTCTCGGTCACCGACGACTCGCGCGGCGGATACGCGATCGCCACGCTGCCCACCGACGACCGCAAGAAGTCCCCCGGCCGGCTGTTCACGGCCCGGCGCGTGGTGATCGCGGCGGGCACCTACGGCACCCAGACCCTGCTGCACCGGATGCGCTCGGGCGGCCAACTCCCGTACATCTCCATGAAGTTGGGCGAGCTGACCCGTACCAACTCCGAGGCGCTGGTCGGCGCGCAGACCGACAACCGCCGCTACAAGAAGGCGCACGGCGCGGAGCGGGTCGACTTCACCAAGGGCGTCGCCATCACGTCCTCGGTCCACCCCGACGAGAACACCCACATCGAGCCGGTCCGCTACGGCCGGGGCTCGAACGCGATGGGCGGCCTGTCGATCCTCCAGGTCCCGTACGCGGAGGGCTCCTCGCGGGTGCTCGGATGGCTGGCGAACGCGGTGAAGCACCCGACGCTCCTGGCGCGCTCGGTGAGCAACCGCCGCTGGTCGGAGCGGACGATCATCGGGCTCGTCATGCAGTCGCTGGACAACTCCCTGACGACGTATCTGAAGCCGGACGGCGTCGGAAAGGGCCTGCTCACCGCCCGTCAGGGCCATGGCGCGCCCAACCCGAAGCAGATCGAGGCGGCCTCGCGGGCGGCGTCCGTGATCGCCGCCGAGATCAACGGTTTCGCGGGCTCGAACGTCGGCGAGCTCATGGGCACCCCGCTGACCGCGCACTTCCTGGGCGGCTGCCCGATCGGCGCGTCGGCCGAGGAGGGCGTGATCGACCCGTACCACCGGCTCTTCGGGCATCCGGGGATCTCGGTGGTCGACGGGGCGGCGGTCTCGGCGAACCTGGGCGTGAACCCGTCCCTGACGATCACGGCGCAGGCCGAGCGGGCGATGTCGTTCTGGCCGAACAAGGGCGAGGCCGACCCGCGCCCGGCCCAGGGCAGGCCGTACGTACGGGTCGCGGCGGTGGCGCCGAAGTCGCCGGCGGTCCCGGAAGCCGCGTTCGGCGCGCTGCGGCTGCCGTTCCTGGGGATGCCGGCGGTTCCGCCGAAGAAGTCGGACGAGGCGTAGGACTTCGGCCACCGACGGAGGACGGGGAGCGCTGCACCCCCCTCCGAGTGCAGCGCTCCCCGCTCGTCCACGGGCCCCGCAGAACATGCGGGGCCATTGGTTCCGCAGGGGATGACCTGCAACTCCTGTCAATGGTTGTCCCAGGACTCACAGAATTCTTATGTGCTTCCCGTCACAGCTGTTTCGGGCGCTCGAAGAGTTACGGGAGAGATCCCGCCAAAGGTGTAGCCCGGGGCAACCTCTCGGAGAGGCGGGAGCTCCGCGCGCGAGCGTGAGAGGGCCTGGTCAGAAGCGCGGACCGCTGCCCGGACAGAGCGAAGGGCCCCGCGTCGGGCCATCCTCCTGGGGATGGCCCGCGGGGCCCTTGGCGTCAGCACCGACGTCAGGGCAGCGTCGGTGCCTCGGGGCGGCGACGGGGGGTGGCGCCGCCGGGGTGTGCGCCGGGTGGCCGACCCGGCGCGCGGGGGGCGCGCGGCTGGTATCGACCACTGGCAGTCGCTCTGCGCAGTACGGGACGTGTCTTTGCATCGTGAGGGATGGGCTGCGGACCGCGCAACCGTTTGGACCGGATGCGGCCGGCCCCGGGCGTCCCCGGAGCCGACCGCTTTAAGGGGTGACCGGGCTGCTGTCCCCTGCCGTCCGGTCACGCGCGCTGGGGCGAGGTCCCACGACGCACCAACGGTGCGTCACACGCTCCAGCGGAGCCACGCGTGGTTTTTTCGGGCCCGCCCCTGGCTGGCACGGACACCCTGACAAACGAAGTGGGGCAGGGGGCGGTCACGGCGCCGGACGGGTGAGGATGCGACCGAACGCAGATGCGGCCCGTTCCCGGCTTCGGTCGCATCTGGCTCGTCCCCGGCCGCTCGCCTGCGGCCCGGCTCAGATCCGGCCCCGGCACAGCTCCAGCATCGTCATCGCGAGCGCGGTGCCGGGCTTGCCCAGCGCGTCCCGGTAGTGGGCCAGGACCTCCATCTCGCGGTTCAGGTTCACCCGGCGCCCGCCGGAGGCGATGCGGGACTCCTGGATGACGGCCGAGACGGCCATCCGTTCCTGGATGAGGCCGATGATCCGGTCGTCGAGCGTGTCGATGCGCTCCCGGGCGCCGGTGATCACGGCGGCGGCCTCGTCGGTACGGGCGCCGGTCTTCTCGGTCTGCGTGACGGAAGTGATGGACATGTGTGGGTCTCCTTGGGTCTTCGGGGCGGCGGCCCCGGAGCGGCAAGGCCCGGAAATGACAGCGCGCCCCGGGCCTTGTCGGCCCGGGGCGCCTGGGAAGTCGCTTGTCAGTTGCTCAAGCAGCACGACCATGGCGCCCGGCGGGCCGGGTGCCATAGGTAAAGACGAAGGTCTGGTGCTTGCGCATGGCGACAGTATGGACCGACCGCCCCGGGCCGGGCCAACCCCGGTTCGGATGGTGAGACGAAAGGTCCCACTCCGCTCCCCGGTAGAATCGACAAATACCGACCCCCTCCCTTCGCCGGAAGGCCGCCAGTGTCATCAGCGTCCCCTGCTGCCGCGCCCGCTTCCAACCCGGACGTAGTCCTCGTTGTCGACTTCGGCGCCCAGTACGCCCAGCTCATCGCCCGCCGCGTCCGTGAGGCCCGGGTCTACAGCGAGATCGTGCCGAGCACGATGCCCGTGGCCGAGATGCTGGCCAAGAACCCGAAGGCGATCATCCTCTCGGGCGGCCCGTCCTCCGTGTACGCGGAAGGCGCCCCCGTCCTGGAGCGCGAGATCTTCGAGGCCGGGGTCCCGGTCTTCGGCATGTGCTACGGCTTCCAGCTGATGGCGACGACGCTCGGCGGCACCGTCGACGACAACGGCGCGCGCGAGTACGGCCGTACGCCGCTGCACGTCACCAAGGCCGGGTCGACGCTCTTCGAGGGCACGCCCACCGAGCAGTCGGTGTGGATGTCGCACGGCGACGCCTGCTCGGCCGCGCCCGAGGGCTTCACCGTCACCGCGTCCACGGACGTCGTGCCGGTCGCGGCCTTCGAGAACGACGAGAAGAAGCTGTACGGCGTCCAGTACCACCCCGAGGTGCTGCACTCCACGCACGGCCAGCAGATCCTGGAGCACTTCCTCTACCGCGGCGCGGGCATCGAGCCGACCTGGACGACGCACAACGTCGTCGAGGAGCAGGTCGCCCTCATCCGCGAGCAGGTCGGCACCAAGCGCGCGATCTGCGGTCTGTCCGGCGGTGTGGACTCGGCGGTCGCCGCGGCCCTCGTGCAGAAGGCCATCGGCTCCCAGCTGACCTGCGTGTACGTCGACCACGGTCTGATGCGCAAGGGCGAGACCGAGCAGGTCGAGAAGGACTTCGTGGCCGCCACCGGCGTCCAGCTGAAGGTCGTCGACGCGCAGGAGCGATTCCTCACCGCGCTCGCCGGTGTCTCCGACCCGGAGACCAAGCGGAAGATCATCGGCCGCGAGTTCATCCGCGTCTTCGAGCAGGCCCAGCTGGAGATCCTCCAGGAGGACGGCCCCGAGGTCGCCTTCCTCGTGCAGGGCACGCTGTACCCGGACGTCGTCGAGTCCGGCGGCGGCACCGGCACCGCGAACATCAAGTCCCACCACAACGTGGGCGGCCTGCCCGACGACATCGAGTTCGAGCTCGTCGAGCCGCTGCGCAAGCTGTTCAAGGACGAGGTCCGCATGGTCGGCCAGGAGCTCGGCCTGCCGGAGGAGATCGTCCAGCGCCAGCCGTTCCCCGGCCCGGGCCTGGGTATCCGTATCGTCGGCGAGGTCACCAAGGACCGCCTCGACCTGCTGCGCGAGGCCGACGCCATCGCCCGCGAGGAGCTGACGGCGGCGGGTCTGGACCGCGAGATCTGGCAGTGCCCGGTCGTGCTGCTCGCGGACGTCCGCAGCGTCGGCGTCCAGGGCGACGGCCGCACCTACGGCCACCCGATCGTGCTGCGCCCGGTCTCGTCCGAGGACGCCATGACGGCGGACTGGACGCGGATGCCGTACGACGTGCTCGCGAAGATCTCGACCCGGATCACCAACGAGGTGGCCGACGTCAACCGCGTGGTCCTCGACGTCACGAGCAAGCCGCCGGGCACGATCGAGTGGGAGTAGGCCACGGCCTGATCCCCGTCTGACGTACGACGGCGCCGCCCGGCTTCGGGCGGCGCCGTCGTCGTGTGCGTGTGCTGTGCCGACCCGCGCACGACTCTGTTCACCTGCGAGAACGCGCGGTAACTTCCGGCCATGACCGAGATCCCGCAGACGCCCGCGGAGTCGCCGCCGGCCGCCCCCGCTCCGATACCCGTCGACCAGCTCCAGTTCTCGCTGCCCCCCGTGCACGACGACCCGGCCGAGGAGCGGCGCTACCGCAAGCGGCGCCTGGCAGGCGCGCTGCGCCTGTTCGCGGGGTTCGGTTACGAAGAGGGCGTGTCCGGGCACATCTCCGCGCGGGACCCGGAGTTCGAGGACTGCTACTGGGTGAATCCTTTCGGCGTCCCGTTCGCGCATGTCACGGCGGGCACTCTGGTGCTGGTCAACGGGGACGGCCAGGTTGTCGAGGGCCGCCACCACGTCAACCAGGCGGCCTTCGCCGTCCACGCCCAGGTGCACCGGGCCCGGCCCGATGTCGTGGCCGTCGCGCACACCCACTCGGTGCACGGGCGCGCACTGGCGGCGCTCGGCGAGCTAATCGAGCCGTACACCCAGGAGGCGTGCGCGTTCTTCGAGGACCACGCCCTCTTCGACGCGTATACGGGTGTGGTCGTCGACGCCGAGGAGGGGCGCCGGATCGCGGCCGCGCTCGGTGCGTACAAGGCGGTGATCCTGCGCAACCACGGGCTGCTGACCGTGGGGGACTCGGTGGACGCGGCGGCCTGGTGGTTCATCGCCATGGAGCGCTGCGCCCAGGTGCAGCTGGCCGCGCGGGCGGCCGGGAAACCCGTGCTCATCGACCGCAGGGACGCGGTCGCCACCCACGATCAGCTGGGCAGTGATCTGGTCGCCTGGATCAACTACCAGCCGCTGTGGCACCAGATCAGTGAGTCGGAGCCCGAACTGCTGTCGTAGTACGTCAATTTGATGGTGCGTCAATCACTCGCGCCGCGACGCCCCGTCGGGCGGGGGGTGGTCCGCGTACGGCACAATTCCCTGACAGTTGAGGTGACTTGGGCGTGGCGTGAGGGAAAGGGCGAGATCTCTGTGGCGGTGCAGGAGGCTCGGCAGTGCGGTGGTGAGTGCGGGCCGGGGTCGCGGGACGGGCACCGGCGCGCGGTCGCGGAGTTCCTGGCCAAGCGCGACGGGTTCGCCGCCGGAGAAGGGCTGCCCGCCGCCGTCGCGCACTCCGCCGGGGCGTCCCGCCAGTGGGTGTCGGACGAGCTCACCCAGTCCGCGCGGGTGCTCGCCGAATGCGGCCGGGAGGCGGGTCACGCCTGGCCGGGCGCGGTCTGGCGGGCCACCGTCGCGATCGTCTGGGGCAGCGTGGCCGCGCTCGCCCTCGCCGAGTCGTCCACCGCGATCGGCACCGGCTGGACCGCCGCGCGGACCGCGGGCCTGATCGCCGCGGTGGCCGCCGCCGTCCTGCTGACCGGGGCCGCCCGGCTGCATCGCGCGCGTGGCGGCCTGCTCGCGCCGGTCGTCGGCGAGGACAACCGGCTCTCGACCTCGCGCGCGGTGGCCGCCGCCTGGGTGCTGCTCGTGGTCTTCGCGGTCCTCGTCCTCGCGCTGCGCCTGGCCGGGGCGTCCGGCTCCGAGGAGCGCGACGACGTGCTCGACGGATTGAAACTCGGCCGGGGCGCGGGCCTGTTGACGGTGGTCGCGCTCGTCTGCGCGATCGCGGTGGTGGTGCGCCGCGTGGTGGTCGTACGCATCGCGGGGCAGCGGCTGCAGAAGGTGCGCGCCGACCGGCCGCGCGCCGCCGACCTGCTCACCGACGACGCCGGGCGCGGCAGCTTCTCGGATGTGCAGTACGTGCTGGTCAGCGCGGTCGCCGTGATCTTCGCCGGGGTGCGTCTGGCCCGTCGGCCGGAGCAGCTGCCCGATCTGCCGTGGGCGCTGGCGCTGCTGGTCGCGGTGTCGGCGGTGACGTACTTCGCCGGGAAGTACGCGGAGGGCGGCCGTCCGGTGGTCCTCTCGGTCGTACGGGCGCGGGAGGCGGGCGATCTGGACGCGCCCATTCGCACCGGCGACGACATCGAGATCCGCGGCGCCGGATTCGTGCCGCCGGGCGCGGGCACCCCCGACCGGCTCGCCCGGATGGTCGTGCGCATCGGCGCCGTCCATGTCCATGTCCCGCTGATCCCGGTCACCGGCGGCTTCGCCAACCCCACCGACACCCTGCTGACCGTGCCGGTCCCGGTCGACGTCGAGCCCGGCCGGGTCGAGGTGCGGGTGGTGACGGCGGCGGGCGTCGAGACGAACCGCATCTCGATCGACGTCACGGACTGATTCGACGCAACGCACTGGGCCCGTTGACGGCTCAACCGGTTGAGCCGCCTGTACCTCCCGTACGTATGGTCTGTTGACAGGGGATACGGAAGGCGGGATCGGCGATGGCACACGGATACCTCACCCGGACACATAGCGGCGGTACGGCGACGGGCAGGACGGGGCTGCGGGCTACGGCGGGCAAGTACGCGCTGCTGCCGCTGCGCGTTTTCCTCGGCGTCACGTTCGTCTACGCCGGGTTCGACAAGCTCACCGGCGGCACCACCACCCTCAAGGCGAGCGGCAGCGGCTCGATCGGGGAGCTGATGCACTCGGTGCGCGACAGCTCCGCGATCCCCGCCCTCGTCGACCTCGCCCTCAAGAGCCCGGTCGGCTTCGGGTACGCCATCGCGTTCGGCGAGATCGCGGTCGGACTCGGCATCCTGATCGGCCTGTTCGGGCGGGTCGCGGCGGCCGGCGGGGCGTTGATCTCGCTCAGCCTGTGGCTGACGGTGAGCTGGGCGACCACGCCGTACTACTACGGCAACGACCTGGCCTACCTCATGGCCTGGCTGCCGTTGGTGCTCGCCGGGACGCCGCTGCTGTCGGCGGACGCCTGGCTGGCGGCGCGGCGCCGTCTGCGCACCCCGTAGGCGATCCAGCTCGCGAGACCCGCGAGCCCCAGACCGCCGGACATCAGCGGGATCACCGCGTACCAGGGCGTGTCCCACTCGTTGGCGGCATCGCCCGCGAACAGCACGGCGGTGGCGAGCACCGCGGCCCCCGCGATGAGGCGCCCGGGCCGGAACTCATGACGCGGCACGGTCCACCTCCGCCTGGCCGATGGAGACATGCAGATCGAGCTCGACGGTCCCGGCGGGCTTCACGCCGGCGGGCGGCGCGAGCGTCACGGTCTTCTTCTGGTGCGGCTCGACGTCCACGTCGTGCGGGCTCTCGCTGGGCAACTGGACATCGCCCACGCCCACCTGGATGGTCGCCTTCACGGTCACGTCCTTCGGTACGAACACCCGGAGCCGGCCCGCGCCGAGCTCCGCGCGCGTGGACACGCTCTGCCCGGCGGGCACCACGATCCGGCTGAGATCCAGCGTGCCCTCGCCGGTGCCCAGCCGGTACGACGGCTGTACGTCGGCGATCGCGGCGGGCTTCCAGTCGGCCCGGGTCCAATGCGTGTCGATGGTCTTGGGCAGCGCCGAGGCCCCGGCCAGCAGGGCCGCGGTGAGCACCGCCATGAACAGCGTGCCGAACCCCGTACGCCCCACGAACGCGCTGATCACCAGGCCGAGGCCGAACACCGCGAGCGCGGCGGTCAGGCCGATCTGGAGCGCGGTGCCCAGCGGCTGGTGCCCCCAGCCGCCCGCCGTGCCGATGCCGCCCGCGATCAGCGCGAGCAGAAAGACGAGCCCGCCGATCGGGCGCGGGCCCCGGGTGGCCCGGTCGGCCGCCTTCTCGGCCTGGGCCTCCTTGGCGCGGGCCCCGAACCCGGGTCGCGCAGGCGCGTCGGCGCCCTCTGCACCCCACAGATAGCCGGTGCCGACCGGGCCCGTGGTGCCGTCCTTGACGATCGGGTCGCGCCACCAGGAGGGCGGGCCGGGGGCGGGCGGCGCCTTGGTCTCGGGGGGTGCGCCCGGGGTGGCGAAGGTCTGGGACGCGGCGCCGGTCGCCGTCTGGGCGGCGGCGGTGTCCGGCGGGGCGTCCGGGGGAGTGGTGGAGCGGCGCTGCGACCAGACGGCGGTGCCGGTGACCGTCAGCGTGAGCAGGCCCGCGAAGGCGAGCACCGAATCGTTGCCGATCATGGACAGGAAGATCCCGCACCCGGCGAGCGCCATCAGGACGGCGGCGAGGGCCGCCCCTTCGACGCGTCCCGAAAGCAGCCGCCGTGCCTCGTTCTCGTCCTCGCCGTCCAGCGGGACGAGCAGCCACGCGAAGCCGTAGAAGACCAGGCCGAGGCCGCCGGTGACGGTCAGCACGCCGAGCGCCACCCGGAAGATCACCGGGTCGACGTCGCACCACCGGCCGAGCCCGCCGCACACGCCGCCGATCACTTTGTTGCGGCTGCTGCGGCGCAGCTGCGGCGCGGCGGGCGCCGGGTCCGGCGGCGCGACGGGAGTCTCGGTCGGCTGAGTCATACGTCCATGGTGACGGGCGGTGCGGGCGTGCGGCACCCGGCTCGACCCTGGCCTGTCCCTGAGATTGCCCTGATGGGGCGGCTGGGGCCTCCCCCTGACGGGGGATCCGTCCTCCCCCGTGCGGGGATCGCGGATCAGGGGCGGTGTGGGGGCATTCCCTGATGTCCGCGCCCGGCTCGGCGTGTGACGATCGGTGCATGTCAGTCGCCGCTTCCCGTATCGCGCCCATCGAGGCCGACGAACCACCCGTGCGCAAGCTCTACCGGTCCGCCGAAGGGCGGATGCTCGGTGGCGTGGCGCGCGGGCTCGCCGGCCACCTCGGGCTGCCGGTGGTCTGGGTGCGGATCGTCTTCCTCGGCCTGTTCACGATCGAGGGCCTGGGCGCGCTGCTGTACGCGGTGTTCTGGTTCGTGGTGCCGCTGGGCCTGGGCGGTACGGCCGCCGAGCCGCGCTCCGCGTTCGAGGTCAGCCCGGACGGCCGCCGCAGGCTCCGCAAGCCCGACAAGGGCCAGGTCGTCGCGCTGATAGCGCTCTGCGTGGGCGCGGCGATCTTCGCCGGGAACGTCAACGTCGACGGCTGGGCCAGCCCCTACATCTGGCCGACGCTGCTGGTCGGCGCCGGTGTGATCCTGGTGTGGCGGCAGGCGGACAACGCCCGCCGCGCCCGCTGGACCGAGGGCGCCAAGCGCAGCCGACTGCTGCCGCTCGCCCGGGGCCTGGCGGGTGTGGCCCTGGTCGGCACCGGCTTCACCGCGTTCGTGGTGGTGCGGGGCTCGGCCGCGCAGCTCGGCAATGTGATGACGGCCGCGCTCGCGGTGATCGCGGGCATAGCCCTGCTGGCCGGCCCGTATCTGGTGCGCATGACCCAGGACCTCTCCGAGGAGCGGCTGATGCGCATCCGCGCCCAGGAACGTGCCGAAGTCGCCGCCCATGTGCACGACTCGGTGCTGCACACCCTCACGCTGATCCAGCGCAACGCGGAGAACGTGGGCGAGGTGCGCCGGCTCGCCCGAGCCCAGGAGCGGGAGCTGCGGGCGTGGCTCTACAAGCCGGAGGGTACGGGCAAGGACGAGGCGCAGGAGCCGACGACGCTCGCGGAGGCGGTGAAGAAGGCCGCCGCCGAGGTCGAGGACAAGCACGGCGTCCCGCTGGAGGTCGTGGTGGTCGGCGACTGCCCGCTCGACGAGAAGCTGACCGCGCAGATGCAGGCCGCGCGCGAGGCGATGGTGAACGCCGCGAAGTACGGTGGCGAGGGCGGAGCGGTCCAGGTCTTCGCGGAGGTCGAGGGCCGTACGGTCTTCGTCTCGGTACGGGACCGGGGCCCGGGCTTCGACCTGGACGCGGTGCCCGGCGACCGGATGGGCGTACGAGAATCGATCATCGGCCGGATGCAGCGCAACGGCGGAACGGCACGGCTGCGTTCGGTGCCCGGTGGGGGCACGGAGGTCGAGCTGGAGATGGAGAGGGCGGACGGATGACGACGGAGCAGACCCAGGGAGCCCAGGGCGGAGCCGAGCGGCGGGTGCGGGTCGTCCTGGTCGACGACCACCGCATGTTCCGCACCGGTGTCCAGGCGGAGATCGGGCGCACCGAGGAGACGGGCGTCGAGGTGGTCGGCGAGGCGGCCGACGTGGACCAGGCGATCACGGTCATCACGGCGACCCGGCCGGAGGTCGTGCTGCTGGACGTGCACCTGCCGGGCGGCGGCGGCGTGGAAGTCCTGCGCCGCTCGGCCCCGTTGATGGCGGACGCGGAGCGGCCGGTGCGCTTCCTCGCGCTGTCGGTGTCGGACGCGGCGGAGGACGTGATCGGGGTGATCCGGGGCGGTGCCCGCGGCTATGTCACCAAGACGATCACGGGTACGGACCTGGTCGACTCCATCTTCCGGGTCCAGGACGGCGACGCGGTCTTCTCGCCGCGCCTGGCGGGCTTCGTCCTGGACGCCTTCGCGTCCACGGACGCGCCGCCGGTGGACGAGGACATGGACCGCCTGACCCAGCGGGAGCGGGAGGTGCTGCGGCTGATCGCGCGCGGCTACGCGTACAAGGAGATCGCCAAGCAGCTGTTCATCTCGGTGAAGACGGTCGAGTCGCATGTCTCGGCGGTGCTGCGCAAGTTGCAGCTTTCCAACCGCCATGAACTGACGCGCTGGGCTACGGCGCGACGCCTGGTCTGAGAGGCCCCGCCGGGGGCGGGAACCGGGATTGTCAAGACAGCGTCAAAACCAATGTGATTTCGCGGTAGGGAAGTTACGCTGCGCGCCGTTGGTGATCCACGGGACACGGGGGAGTGGTCCATGAGCTTCGAGGAAGAGTGGGCGTCGAGCAAGGCGGCGGCCGCCGCGCAGCCGGTGAGCATGCGGCTGAACCGGGTGCCGAACGACGGGCCGCCCGCGCCGGCGGGCCCGGGCAACGACAACGACCTGACCTCCAACGCGGGGCGCAAGAAGACCGCCGCCAACGACATCGAGACGGACTTCGAGCCCAACAGCAAGAAGGCGGGCGCCTGGGCGGACGAGGCGACCGCGACGGCGGTCAAGGCGTTCGAGGGCTGGTCGACCGCGGCGGGTCTGAAGAAGGCCGAGGAGAACTGGGGGAAGTCGGTCACGGCACTGCTCGCCCGGCTCTCCGGTGAGAAGTCCGCCTTGCGCGGCACCACCTCCTTGTTCCTCAACCAGGACCTCGGCGTCGGCAACGACTTCAACCCGCTGATCAAACCGTCCGGGCTGTACCAGATCTCGCCGCCGGCGCACCCGTAGGAGACCCGCCTTGCTGACCTACGAAGAGATCATGAAGACCGATCTCTCCCAGCTCACCACCGCCGCCGACAAGTGGGACGCGATGGCGGGGGAGTTCAAGAAGCTGGAGGACCGCTACAAGAACCAGGTCCAGAACGTGAGCCTGGACGGCACCTGGACCGGCCAGGCCTCGCTCTACTCCCGGCCCAACTTCGCGACCACGCACAACCAGTACGTGGCCGCGCAGACGGAGGCCAAGGCCGTCGCCTCGCTGCTGCGCGAGGCGCACACACAGTTCGTGGACCTGAAGGCCAAGGTGGTGTCCGCCAGGGAGGACGCCATCAAGGCGGGCATGAAGGTGTCCGACACGGGCACCGCGACCTTCGACTTCAGCAAGGTCACCGCGCAGGCGGCCCAGCAGATGCGCAAAGACCCGGACTTCCGCGACGTCGAGAGCTCCTGGAGCCAGCACATCCAGCAGGCCGTGTCCGCCATGGACGATGCCGACCAGGGTGTGAAGATCGCCCTGGAGGCCGTGGGAGCGGACCCCGGCCCGTTCTCCGGGACCCCGAACGGCTTCAACGGCAAGGCCGTCGGCGACGTGGAGCACTACGAGGCCGATGCGGCGATCCAGCTGGCCAACAAGGTCAACGACGGCAAGAAGCTGACCCCGCAGGAGCTGGCCGAGGCCGAGGCCCTGTTCCGCGACAAGGCCCACGACAAGGTCTTCACCCAGACCCTGCTCGCGAGCCTGGGCCCCGACGGCGCGATCAAGTTCACCCGGCACGTGGACGACTGGGCGCTCTCCGACAAGGACCACAAGAGCGACTACGCGGCCATCGAGCGCGGCTTCGCCGACTCGCTGGCCACCGCGACCACCGTCCCCGGGAAGGTCGCCGACATGCCGCCGGGCTCGGAGAAGTACAAGGCGTGGCTGGACAGCGCCGACGGAAAGTTCTACAAGGACTGGACGGCCGGGATGGACAACGCCGGCGTCCACAACTACGGGAGCAATTCGCAGCCGCTGCACGGATACCAGATCCTCACCACGCTGATGCAGAAGGCCGACGTCCCGTACGACGACCAGTATCTGAACGACCTGGGCGATCACATGATCGCCGCCGAGAAGGCGCAGAAGCACGGCCTGTTCGACACGTGGGGCGCCGAGTACAAGGGCATCACTCCGGACCCGATCGACGCGCTGATGGGCGTCATGAGCAAGAACCCGGACGCCTCGACGTACTTCTTCGACCCCGCCAACAAGGACGGCGCCGACCACCTCCAGTACCTGGTGGGCCAGGGACACGGCAGCCGGGAATGGCCCTCGCACGCCATCGCCACCGGGGTCAGCGGCCCCCAGAACGTCCCCATCCCCAACCCCCGTGCCGGGCTCGGCTCGGCGCTGGAGGCCGCGGCGACGGGCCACCCGCCGCTCGGCGTGAACCAGGATCCGTATCCGGTGCCCGGGCACACCCAGGCCCAGGCGCGGGTGATGGACGCGATCATCAAGAACCTGGACGGCGGCACCAGCACCACGGTCCAGGCCGACCTGCGCGACCCGGTGGCCAAGGCGCTCGCCGAGTACACCCCGGACACGCACGAGATCCTGGGCGGATCCGGCGGCGGATTCGTCGACCACCTGGCCGACGGGGCCTGGACGGGTCCGGACGGCAAGGCGCATCTGGCGACGCCGCCGGACAAGCTGGTGCAGGTCATGCGGGGGCTTTCGGACGACCCGAACGCCTACGCGGATCTCAACAAGACCGAACTGCGCTACATCGACCAGCAGTTGCACCAGATACCGCCGGGGGCGACGGGGTACGACCGCAGTGTGCCGCTCTCGCACGCCGGGTCCGTGCTCGGCACGTACACCGCGATACGCGAGGACGTGCTCAACGACACTCGCTCGGCCGAGTACACGAAGGCCGACTGGAAGGCGAAGATGGCGTACCACTTCATCGGTGGCGCGCTCACGCCGCTCTATCTCACCGCGGGCGAGACGACCATCGCCTTCGGTGACTCCCTGCAGCGCGGTGTCGACACCCTCACCTACCAGTGGGACAACGCGATGCGGGCGCAGGCCGACTCGAAGGCCAACCAGGGCATCTCCGACTCCTTCATGCAGGCGGACACCCAGATGAAGACGATCGTGGGCAACTGGGGGAGTGAGCGCTACAACACCAGCACGCCGGAGGGCCAGACGCAGGTGAACGGTTTCATCACCGACATCATGCACGGGCACACCGACGGGCTGACCATGGCGCGCGGCTACCTCACCGACACCACCAACTGAGTCGGGGCAGGCATGGAGACAGAGGTGACGACGGCGGCTCCGCAGGAGCCCAAGGCCCGCCGGGCGCCGGTGAAGGCGCTCGCCCTCGCCGCGGCCGTCGTCGTTCTCGCCGCGGGAGTGGGCACGTGGCTTGCCCTGCGCTCCGACGGCGGCGGGTCGGGGCCGTCCTGCGCCACCGTCGGCGAGAACGCCCGCATCCGCAAGGATCTGGCTCCGGCCGACCCGAAGGACATGAACTGCCAGGAGCTGGCGGCCGCGTTGAAGAAGGCGGCGGCTTCGGACGGCTCCGGGCGGCACACGCTCCAGCAGGCCGGGGTCATGCGCGACCTGGTCAACACCCTCGACGAGGACTTCCACAACCGTTCCAAGGCGGACATGGCGGGGCCCCTGCGAGAGACGGTCGCGGATCTGCTGGCCGACTACTCGACCGACATGCACACCACGCTCGTGAACTACGGCGGCTCGGCGGTCTACAACATGAAGCACGACGGACCGTGGCGCGACGACAAGGGAGTCGTCCGCATGCCGGTGTACAGCGAGTCGCTCACCCGAGTCATGAGAGCGGTGTCCGACGACCCCGCCGCGTACGCGACGCTCCGCAAGGCCGAGACCGCGCGCTCGGCGGACGACCTGGCGCGGATCTCCAGGACGTCGGCCGGGTACGCCCTCTCCGTGCCGGTCACAGACACCGCCAGCGTGCTGGGTTTGCTCGACGGCATAGCCGAGGACCTTCTCGCCGCCCGCACGACGAGCGAGGCGGCGCGGTGGAAGGGGGGCGTGATGAAGGGCTTGTCGGACGGGGATGCGAGTCCGGTTCCGGCGTACTCCGCCGACCCGGCCCGCTACATCGCTCGCACCTGGGAGCGGAGCGCCGACGGCTACCCGGCCCTGGTCGGACAGACCCGGGACATGGTCGGCATCCTGGTGAAGGCGAGCGGCCGTTCGGCCGAGTCTGTCACGAAGCCGCTGAGCCAGGTCGCGGACTCCGGCCAGGCAGGAAAGGAACGGCTGAACGAGGCACTGATCAACATCGGCGCCTCACCCAAGGGCCTCCGGACGTAAGCCCACTCGCGCGCCCGCGTGTAGGCCCGTTCATCACCTGCCCGCAAGCCCCTCACGTAAAAACCTCGCAAACCAGTCAACCCGGACAGGAACCTCACCCTCTACCTCCACGTGACAAGCCTGACCGGTACTCCCTTTCTCGCCGCCGCGTTCATCGTGGCCGTGCTCGCCGTGCTCGTGCCGCTGTTCGTGTGGGGGCGGGTCGGGGGGCCCGTGGTGGTGCGGGGGGCCGTGCGGCTCGCGATGGTGATGGTGGCGCAGACCAGCGCGATCGTCGCGGTGTTCGTGGCCGTGAACGACCAGTACGGGCTGTACGACAACTGGGGCGATCTGCTCGGCACCGAGAGCCATGTCACCGCCGCCCCCGACCTCGGCGCCGACGGCACCGGCGGGCGGAACATCGCCGACTCGCCCCGGGTGCGGCAGACCTTCACGCCGGTCACCGACGACCCCGACATCGGGCCGGACCTGCGACGTACGCACCTCAAGGGGGAGCTGTCGGGTGCGGAGGGGGAGGTGTACGTGTGGCTGCCGCCGCAGTACGACGACCCGGCGTACAAGAACAAGGACTTCCCCGTCGTCGAACTGCTCGCGGGCTACCCCGGGTCCGCGCGGGACTGGTGGGGCAACCTCGACGTACAGACGCAGCTCAAGCCGATGACGGAGAACGGCGAGGCCAAACCGTTCATCCTGGTCTCGCCGCGCACCACGCTGCTGCCCGGCCAGGACACCGGCTGCGTCAACCAGCCGGGTGTCGTCAACGCCGACACCTGGCTGAGCGTGGACGTCCGCAAGATGGTCACCGACAACTTCCGGGCGCAGAAGAGTGCCGCCGGGTGGGCCGTCGCCGGGTTCTCGGCCGGGGCGCACTGCGCGGCCAAGCTCGCCCTGGAGCACCCGGACCGCTTCCGCGCGGGCATCGGGTTCTCCGGCTACAACGACCCCGGCGCCGAGCCCTCCTCGGTCGCCGCCCATGACTCGCGGCTGCGGCGGGAGACCAACCCGCTGTGGATAATCGCGCACGCCAAGACCCCGCCGCTCACCTCGCTCTACCTCACCGGCGAGCCCGCCGACGGCTACAACGACGGCCTCGCGCTGGAGCGGGTCGCCAAGGCGCCGACCTTCGTCACCGCCGTGCGGACCACCGGCGGGCACCGGGTGACCAGCTGGAAGCCGCTGGTGCCGCAGGCCTTCCGCTGGCTCAGCGGCGTGCTCGACGGCCCCGTCCCGAGCGCGCCCGCGGGCGGCGCCCGGCCGAGCGGAGCCCCGGCGAGCGCCCATCTGCCCGGCGGGCGGCCCGCACAGCACGGGCCGGGCCGTCCCGCCGCGACCCCGTCGCCCCGCCCCGTAACCGCCGACGCAAGTACCGAAAAGGTAAAGCCCTAGTCAAGCGGGGCAACTCCTGTTCGTACAACCGGCTCTTCTCCCGTGTGATGAGCCTGACCGGTACCCCCTTCCTGCTGACCGCCGTCGTCGTGGCGGCGGTGGCCCTGCTGCTGCCCCTGTTCCTGTGGAGCAGGATCGGCGGCCCGGCCGTGGTGCGCGGGGCCTCGCGGCTGGGCATGCTGCTGTTCGCCCAGTTCACCGCCGTCCTCGTGGTCTTCGTGATGGTCAACAACGCCAACGGGCTCTACGACAACTGGGACGACCTGCTCGGTACCGGCAACCACGTGAACGCCGCTCCGGACCTGGGCCCGGACGGCACCGGCGGCAAGAAGGCCGCCTCGGCGCCGAAGGTGAAGCAGAACTTCAAGGAGTACAAGGGCAAGGTCGGCGACGGCGTCATGAAGACCACGCTCAAGGGCGCGATCTCCGGCGTCGAGGGCGATGTGGCGGTCTGGCTGCCGCCGCAGTACAACGACCCCGCGTACAAGGACAAGACCTTCCCCGTGGTCGAGCTGCTGCCCGGCTACCCGGGATCCATCGGCGCCTGGTTCGGCTCGCTGCACACCCAGAAGCAGCTGACCCCGATGATGCAGCGTGGCGAGGTCGCCCCCTTCATCCTGGTCTCGCCGCGCACCACGCTGCTGGACGGCAAGGACACCGGCTGCGCCAATGTGCCGGGCATCGTCAACGCCGACACCTGGATCAGCGTCGACGTACGCAAGATGATCACCGACAACTTCCGCGCCGACACCGGGGCCGACGGCTGGGCCGTCGCCGGGTACTCGGCGGGCGGCCACTGCGCGGGCAAGCTCGCCATCGAGCACCCCGACCGCTACCGGGCCGGCGTCGACCTCTCCGGCTACAACGACCCGGCCGCCGAAGGCGCCTCGATCACCGCGCACGACCCGAAGCTGCGCCAGGAGTCCAACCCGCTGTGGATCCTCAAGAACGCCAAGACCCCGCCGCTGACCTCGCTCTTCGTCTCCGGCGAGATGGGTGACGGCTACAACGACGGCATGGCGCTCAAGAAGGCGGCCAAGGCCCCGACCGTCGTCCACGTCGTACGCCTCAACGGCGGCGGCCACCGCAGCAGCGTCTGGGAGCACCAGGTGCCCGACGTCTTCCGCTGGCTGACGAAGGAGATGGGCGGGGCGGGCAAGGTCGCGGCCGCCAACGGCGTCTGACCGGCCGGCCTCGCGAGCCGGTGAGCCACTCTCGGCCGCAGCAGGCGCCTGTCACGCCGGCCGGGTCGCCCCCGCGAACGGCATCTGGTCGATCGGCGCGATCCGCACCGGCGCCCCCGGGTGCGGCGCGTGGATCATCTGGCCGCCGCCGATGTACAGGCCGACATGGCTGACGCCCGAGTAGAAGAAGATCAGGTCACCGGGGGCAAGCGCGGAACGGGAGACCCGGGTCCCGGAGTTGATCTGGGTGTACGTGGTCCGGGGCAGTGAGACGCCCGCCGCGCCCCAGGCCGCCTGGGTGAGCCCGGAGCAGTCGTACGAGGACGGTCCCGTCGCGCCCCACACGTACGGCTTGCCGAGCGCCGCGTAGGCGTAGGCGACGGCGGCCGCCGCGCGCCCGCTGGGGGCGGGGAGCAGGCCGTCGGGGGCCGTCGGCGAGGAGTCTCCGGACGCGGAGGAGCGGCTGGAGCGCGAAGCGGCGGAGCCGTCCGCGCGGGCGCCGTCCTGACCCTCGTACGCGGTCCGCTCCTCGGCCGTCAGCTGGGACAGCAGCGCCTGGGCCGAGTCGAGCTTCGACTTGATGCTCTCCTTCTGCCGCTTGAGCTGCGCCTGCTGCCCGCGCAGCTCGGCGAGGCGGCCGTCCGCGTTGGTGTGCAGCCGCTTCAGCTCGGCGAGCTGCTTGCGCACCCCGGCCACCGCGTTCGCCGTACGGTCCCCGGCCCGCTCCTCGAACGCCGCGTCGTCGAGGTACTGCTGCGGGTCCGAGGAGAGCATCAGCTGGAGCGCGGGGGCGATGCCGCCGGTGCGGTACTGGGCGGTGGCGATGGAGCCCAGCGCGTTGCGCGCGATGTTGAGCCGGTCGGTCTTGCGGGCGGCCTCGTCCTGGAGATCGTCGACGGACTTCTGCGTCTCGTCGGCCTTCTCCTTGGTGGCGTCGTACGCCTCGGTGGCGACCTCCGCGTCCTGGTACAGCCTGTCCACCTTGGCCTTCACCTGAGCGGGGGTGAGGCGGGGCTCGGCGTGGCCGGTGCCCTCGAAGGCGGTGGCGGTGGCGGCTCCGGCCAGGGCCAGCGTCGCCGCGGTGCGGGCGGCGGGGCCGGTGAGCGGGTGCTGCCTGGGCTTTCGGTGTGCAGCCACTAGGGCTTTCACGTCCTTCCGTTCGCATCCGGCGACGGACCGCACAGGGGGGACGGCCCGCCGCCGGATCTCTCGGCGTGGTGACCGATGGCCGCCCGGTAGGGGGCGGCGGTGGGGAGTCCGGTCACCTGGTGGAGGACGCTAAACCTCGGTGACACGGGCGAGTGAGCCAATGAAGGGAAGTGTTCTCTTCCGGCGCCTGTACGACCGGAAGTGACCGGAGTGTCGACGACCGGATCCCTTTTCCGGCTACGGCTGTGACCGAAGCGCCGGATGGGACCCCCACCTGGCTGCCAGGCCGTGACCCGGGGTCGTTAGGCTCCGATTCCATGGACGTACTCATCAATGTCTTCGTCGCCCTGCACATCATCGGCATCGCCTCGCTGCTCGGCGGCTTTCTGACCCAGATGAAGGCGATGGGTGCCGGGACCGCGCGCTTCGTGCCCGCGATGCTGCACGGCGCGCTGACCATGCTGGTCACGGGCGTGGCCCTGGTCGGCCTCAACCAGGCCGACGACAACACCGTGAACACCGCCAAGATCGGCCTGAAGCTGGCGATCCTGGTGGTGATCCTCGGCGCGGTCTATGTGAAGCGGGACGACGAGAAGGTCGAGAAGGCGCTGTTCGGCGCGGTGGGCGGCCTGACGATGGCGAACATCTTCATCGCGACGCTCTGGACGTGATCCTCGCGGTGTCGGCCGGCTGATCGTTTCCGCCGACCGCTACGCGGGCCGCACGCTCCCGTAGATCGGCATGTAGTAGATCGACTCCTCGCGCACATACGCACCCGGGTGCGGCGCGTGGATCATCATTCCGTCGCCGATGTACATCCCGACGTGGCTGATGTCGTCGTAGAAGAACACCAGGTCACCGGGGCGCAGATCGGCCGTGGCGACCCGGGTGCCGACGTTGACCTGGTCCCAGGTCGTACGCGGCAGATCCACCCCGGCGGCCCGCCAGGCGGCCTGGGTGAGCCCCGAGCAGTCGTACGAGGACGGCCCGACCGCGCCCCACACATACGGCTTGCCCATCTGGGCGCGGGCGAACGCGAGCGCCTTGTCGGCCTTGGTGGACGACGAGGGCGATGACGGTGAAGTGGACCCCGTACCGGTCGAGCCCGACGACGGCTTACGGGCCGCGGCCGCAGCGTCCGCCGCCTTCTTCGCCGCCGCCTGCCGCGCCGCCAGCTCCTCGGCCTTGCGCCGCGCCTCGTCCTCCTTGGCCTTCTCCAGGGCCGCGAGCCGCGCCTTCTCCTGCGCGGTGAGGGTGCTCAGCAGCGTGCGGGCGGCGGCCAGCTTCGCCTGGACGTCCCGCTTGCCGGTCCGCAGGGACTCCTGCGAGGCGGTCAGCCGCGCCAGGCTCCGGCTCGCCTCGGCGCGCTGCTTCGCGTTGGCGGCCCGCTCGGTCTCGAAGGAGCGCAGCGCCTGTTCCTCGCGGCCGGTCAGCTGCTTCATCAGCTGGTTCTGGTCGAAGAACGTCTGCGGGTCGTCCGCGAGCATCAGCGTCATGGTGGAGGCCATGCCGCCGGTGCGGTACTGCTCGGCGGCGTAGCTCCCGAGCACCCGGCGGGTGTCGTTCAGCCGGGCGGTGCCCCGGGCGACCCGGTCGAGCAGAGCGTCGGTCTTCGTGCGCTGGAGGTCGGCGCTCTCCTTGGCCTGGTTGTACTTCTCGGTGGCCGTGCCCGCCTGCCGGTAGAGGTCGTCGACCTTGCGCTGGACCTCCTCGACCGTGGGCCCCGGCGCACCGGGCGCGGCGCTCGCGCTCTGGGCCAGCAGGCTCACCGAGGCGAGCGCGGCCGTGGTGATGCCGACGGCGGGCGTGGCCGTACGTATTCGGGTGCGCGGCTTGCGATGGGACGGCAAGGCCGACACCTCCTTCCGGATAGTTCCGGACGGGGGCGTTCCCCGGCTGAGGCGGCACGCTAGCCAACTGGTGTGCCCGCTGGGAAGGTTGATGTCCGACAGGCCCGATACATTCCCGTGACCTTCACTGTGCGTAGTCGTCGACCGTCTCTGCGAAGGCGGCGGCGGAGTGTCAGAGCGGGGTCCTAGACTCGGGAGACGATGAGCAGCCTCTTTGACGACAGCTTCCTGGCGGACCTCCAGCCCTCCGAGGAGGAGCACCCGCCGCCGCCCGAGGACGGCCCGGCGCAGGAGCAGGTGCCGGACGACCTGTTCCAGGGCCGGTTCGACGCGCCGCCGAGCCGCGACGCGTACTACCGGGACGGCGCCCACCGCCCGGTGGTCGACCCGGCGACCCTGCTTGAGGGGCTGAACGAGAACCAGCGCGCGGCCGTGGTCCACGCGGGCTCCCCGCTGCTCATCGTGGCCGGCGCGGGCTCCGGCAAGACCCGGGTGCTCACGCACCGCATCGCGCACCTGCTGGCCACCAGAGGCGTCCACCCCGGCCAGATCCTGGCGATCACCTTCACCAACAAGGCCGCGGGCGAGATGAAGGAGCGCGTCGAGCAGCTGGTCGGCCCGCGCGCCCACGCGATGTGGGTGATGACGTTCCACAGCGCGTGCGTGCGCATCCTGCGCCGCGAGTCCAAGAAGCTCGGCTTCACCTCGTCGTTCTCGATCTACGACGCGGCGGACTCCAAGCGTCTGATGGCCCTGGTCTGCCGCGACCTCGACCTGGACCCCAAGCGCTACCCGCCGAAGTCGTTCAGCGCCAAGATCTCGAACCTGAAGAACGAGCTGATCGACGAGGAGACCTTCGCGGGTCAGGCCGTCGACGGCTTCGAGAAGACGCTGGCGCAGGCGTACGCGATGTACCAGGCGCGGCTGCGTGAGGCCAACGCGCTGGACTTCGACGACATCATCATGACGACGGTCCATCTGCTCCAGGCGTTCCCGGACGTCGCCGAGCACTACCGCCGCCGCTTCCGCCACGTGATGGTCGACGAGTACCAGGACACCAACCACGCCCAGTACACGCTGGTGCGCGAGCTGGTCGGCCCGGGCGGCGAGGGCGAGGCCCCGGCCGAGCTGTGCGTGGTCGGTGACGCCGACCAGTCGATCTACGCCTTCCGGGGCGCGACGATCCGCAACATCCTCCAGTTCGAGGAGGACTACGCGGACGCGACGACGATCATGCTGGAGCAGAACTACCGCTCCACGCAGACGATCCTGTCCGCCGCCAACGCGGTCATCGAGCGCAACGAGAGCCGCCGCCCCAAGAACCTGTGGACGGACGCGGGCGCGGGCGCGCGGATCACGGGCTATGTCGCCGACACCGAGCACGACGAGGCGCAGTTCGTCGCCGACGAGATCGACCGGCTCACCGACGCGGGCGACGCCAAGGCGGGCGATGTCGCGATCTTCTACCGCACCAACGCCCAGTCCCGTGTCTTCGAAGAGATCTTCATCCGGGTCGGCCTGCCCTACAAGGTCGTCGGCGGCGTGCGCTTCTATGAGCGCAAGGAAGTCCGCGACGTCCTCGCCTATCTGCGCGTTCTCGCCAACCCGGAGGACGCGGTGCCGCTGCGCCGCATCCTCAACGTGCCCAAGCGCGGCATCGGCGACCGCGCCGAGGCGATGGTCGACGCGCTCTCGCTGCGCGAGAAGATCACCTTCCCGCAGGCGCTGCGCCGCGTCGACGAGGCGTACGGCATGGCGGCGCGCTCGGCGAACGCGGTGAAGCGCTTCAACCAGCTGATGGACGACCTCCGTACCGTCGTCGACTCGGGCGCGGGCCCCGCCGTGGTCCTGGAGGCGGTCCTCGAACAGACCGGCTACCTGGCCGAGTTGCAGGCGTCCACCGACCCGCAGGACGAGACCCGGATCGAGAACCTCCAGGAACTCGCCGCCGTGGCCCTGGAGTTCGAGCAGGCCCGGGGCGAGGCGGAGGGCGAGACCGAGGGCGCGGGCACCCCGACGCTCGCGGAGTTCCTGGAGCAGGTCGCCCTGGTCGCCGACTCGGACCAGATCCCGGACGAGGACGAGGAGGGGAGCGGTGTCATCACGCTGATGACGCTGCACACCGCCAAGGGCCTCGAATTCCCCGTGGTGTTCCTGACCGGCATGGAGGACGGGGTCTTCCCGCACATGCGCGCGCTCGGCCAGGTCAAGGAGCTGGAGGAGGAGCGCCGCCTGGCGTACGTGGGCATCACGCGCGCGCGTGAGCGGCTGTATCTGACGCGCTCGTCGATGCGCAGCGCCTGGGGCCAGCCCGCGTACAACCCGCCGTCCCGGTTCCTGGAGGAGATCCCGGCCCAGCACCTGGAGTGGAAGCGGACGGGCCCGATGGCGGCCCCGGCCGGGCCGGTCTCGGGCAAGGGCCTCGGCGGCGGCATCGCGGGCGCGCTGTCGTCGTCGCGCTCGCGCTCGGGTCCGTCCGGCTTCGCCACCCGGCGCACCGGCGACAAGCCGGTGATCGCACTGTCGGTGGGCGACCGCGTCACCCACGACCAGTTCGGTCTGGGCACGGTGATGTCGGTGACGGGTTCGGGGTCGGACGCGCAGGCGACGATTGATTTTGGTGACGAGCGCCCGAAGAAGTTGCTGCTGCGGTACGCGCCCGTCGAGAAGCTGTAGGTGCGCTTGGAGCTCCGGGCGATTCCCGCTCGGAGCTCCAAATCGTTTCTGTAGGGAGTCTGCCGACTCGGACTACGTCGGGTCGAGCCCGTGGCTGCGGAGCCACGGCAGGGGGTCTATCGGTGAGGCGCCGCCGGGGCGTACCTCGAAGTGCAGGTGCGGGCCGGTGGAGTTGCCGGAGTTGCCGGAGTACGCGATCACGTCACCGGCCTTGACCGGGCCGGAGCGGATCTTGGTGCTGGAGAGATGGCAGTACCAGGTCTCGGTGCCATCGGCGCCGGTCACTATGGCCATGTTCCCGTAGGCGCTGTTCCACTGCGTACGGACCGTGCCGTCGATCGCCGACATCACCGGAGTGCCGTACTGGACCGGGAAGTCGATGCCGGTGTGCACCGACATCCAGTTCACACCGGCCTGCCCGAAGTACGCGCTCAGGCCCTTCTGCGTCACCGGCAGCAGGTACTTGGGGCGTGCGGCCTCCTTCTTCGCCGCCGCCTCCGCCTTGCGCTGCTTGTCCGCCTGCTGGCGCGCCTTGAGGTCGAGACGTTCCTGCGTACGGCTGGCGCGGTCGGCGAAGCTGCCCGCCTCCGCGCTGAGGTTGGCGAGCTGGGTGTCCAGCTTGCTGTTGGCGGCGACCGGCTTGACCGACGACGGGTCGGACGCGGTGACGGCCGTGTCGTCGCCGTTGCTCTCGCCACCGAGCCCGCTCACCGACGCGGCGGCGACCCCGGCGACACCCATCACGCACACCGACGGCACCGCGACGGTCAGCAGCGCGGACCGCTTGGCGGGGGAGCGCCGGCGGCTGCGGTTGCCGCCCGCGGCGCGGCGCGACGAAAGGGGAGTGAGCTCGACCGGGTCGGACGTGACCGGGGTGGGCTCGGGCTCGAACTCGGCCTCGGGGAGCGGGTGTTGGGAGGCCTCGGTGTCCGGCGCGGCGAACTCCTGGTTCTCGACCGCGTCGAGGTCGATCACGGAGAACTGCGCGGTGCTCTGCGCTGCGTTCTCGACGTGCTCAGCGCGCTCGCTGTGCTCGGGCGCGCGGACCTGCGCCTCCACGCCCACGTTCCAGGCGGTGGTGTCATACGTACCGGTCTCGCCGTACGCAGCGGTTCCGTAGGCGGCGCCGGGCACGGCCCACTGGCCGGTCGTGTCATAGGCGGCGTCGTACGCGAACGCGGTGGTCTCGAACTGCCCTGTCTGCTGCGCCTGGTTCCAGGCGTTCGCGTCCCACTGGCCGGTGACATCGGGACCGGCGGACTGCGCCGGGATCGTCCACTGTCCGGTGGTGTCGTACGCGTGCTGCTGGTACTGCTGCGCGCCGTAGACGTCCCACTGGCCCGTTTCGTAACTGTCGTAACTGCCGGGCATGGCACCGAAGAGCGGGTCGGCGGCCGAATCGGCGGAGAAGTCGACGGGGGCGTCCGCTGTGGAATAGCCGTGGTATCCGGCGTACCCGGCGTGGGCGTGCTGGTCAGTCACCAACTTCTCTCTCGCCTCGGCAACAGGACCTGGGTCTGGACGCCCTGGGGAAGGGGCTTCCAGTGGGGGAAGCAGTGGCGTGACTGTACCCGGCGGTACGCGACAGCGACAATCTTCGGGAGGTTTTCTTGGCCCCGGAAACGGGCAATCAGCGTCTTTCGGCGGACTGCGGACAGAGCCTTGGCTCTGCGTTCGACGACTGTTCGAGATTTACGGTCGCGAACCGGGGATCGAGCCGGTTTTACGGACCGGGGTTCCGGCTCGGGTCCGGGCTCACGCCACCGAGAAGGCCTCGCGTCCGTCGGCCGTTTCCTCCTGTGCGGTCAGTGCCTGCCGTATGCCGGTCGCGACGGCCGGATGGACCGGCAGCGCGAGATGTCCGATGCCCGACACCCGTACGTTCTGAACGACCAGATCCGGGTGGTCGATACGGGCGGTCTCCACCGGGACCATCAGCGTGTCCAGGTCGCTCCAGAAGCTGACGAACCGGGTCCGGCAGCCGGGCGCGGGACGGCGCAGCTCCTCGACGACGTCGGAGCCGGGGCACATCTGGCGGACGATCGGGTGCGCGCTGATCAGATGCGCCGAGCGGGTCCCCGCGTGCGGGGTGCCGAGCGTGACCAGCGTACGGACGCGGGCGTCACCGCCGAGCCGCTGTACGTAGTAGCGGGCTATCAGGCCGCCGAGGCTGTGCCCGACGATGTCCACCTCGGCGTGGCCGGTGCGCGCGCAGATCTCCTCGATATGGCGGCCCAAGAGCTCGGCGGCCGTGCGGATGTCGCAGGTCAGCGGCGAGTAGTTGAGCGATTCCAGATGGCGCCAGCCGTTCCGGCTCAGGGAGCGGCGCAGCAGGACGAAGACCGAGCGGTTGTCGATGAAGCCGTGCAGCAGGACGACCGGCGCATGCGCGCGACCGGCCGTGGGCAGCTGCGGGGCGTCGTCGGCCACGGGGTCTCTGCGCTCGGGGGCCATGCCCGAGGGGTAGAGGACGAGATGGCCGGCGAGGACGGCGAGCTCCAGCGCCGTGGCCCGCAGCAGCGCGGCGGACACCCACGCGCGGCGCAGATACAGCGGAAGAAAGAGAAGGAACTGCACGGACCGACCTCCCGAACGGCACGCCGGGAGGACGACTCTGTCCCCCGTGTGCCCTCATGGGGCGCCCCTCGTCGAAACCGCGCTCGCCAGAACGCCGGGGCCGGACCACCGTGCGGTGCGGCTGACGGCACGGTGGTCCGGCGCCTTCCTTCAGAGCGGCTCCCTTTGCAGCCGTCCCGGTCGATCCGGCCGACGGACGGCGGACAATCGGGTAGGCGACGCAAAACGAACATGTCCCACCGTGTGATTTCCCCCTCGCTGTCCACCGTGAAACGGCGGCTTGCGGGATGCTGTAGATAACGTTCGTTCACTTCAGTTTGTTCACCTCGTGTGGTCGTGTGGAGGCAGTGATGGGTGTGACCGGTCCGATCCGCGTGGTGGTGGCCAAGCCGGGGCTCGACGGGCACGACCGGGGCGCCAAGGTCATCGCCCGGGCGCTGCGCGACGCCGGCATGGAGGTCATCTACACCGGGCTGCACCAGACGCCCGAGCAGATCGTCGACACGGCCATCCAGGAGGACGCCGACGCGATCGGCCTCTCCATCCTCTCCGGCGCCCACAACACGCTGTTCGCCAAGGTCATCGAGCTCCTGAAGGAGCGCGACGCGGAGGACATCAAGGTCTTCGGCGGCGGCATCATCCCGGAGGCCGACATCGCCCCCCTGAAGTCCCTCGGCGTCGCCGAGATCTTCACCCCCGGCGCGACGACGACGTCGATCGTGGAGTGGGTCCACGCGAACGTGCGGGAGGCGACGGCGTCGTAGGCGACAGTTCGTCTGCGGGCTGTCTGTGGCTGATCGCGCAGTTCCCCGCGCCCCCAAAAGCGGGGTGCAGGGGGCGCAGCCCCCGCTGGGGGTCCGGGGGCGCAGCCCCCGGGAGACCGCCTTCCCCCCCCACCCACCCCCGGAGGGTTCAGGGAAGGGGCGGGGCGGGGGGAACCAGCTCCGCCAACATCGCCGCGCGCAACCGCAACGTCCCCACCAGCCGCTGGAACGCCTCCGCCCAGTACCCGCCCGCCCCGGGAGACGCCCCTTCCGACTCCGGGGGTATCGCGGTGAGCGCGTCGAGACGCACCGCCTCGCCCGGATCCAGGCACCGCTCCGCAAGCCCCATCACCCCGCTGAAGCTCCACGGATAGCTCCCCGCGTCCCGCGCGATCTCCAGCGCGTCCACCACCGCGCGCCCGAGCGGCCCGGACCACGGCACCAGACACACCCCCAGCAGCTGGAACGCCTCCGACAGCCCGTGCGCCGCTATGAACGCGGCCACCCACGAGGCCCGTTCATGCTCCGGCAGCGTCGACAGCAGCTTGGCCCGCTCGGCCAGCGACACCGTCCCCCCGTCCCCGCCCGGCGGCGCGGACGGCGCGCCGAGCAGGGCACGCGACCACTCGGCGTCCCGCTGCCGCACCGCCGCCCGGCACCACGCCGCGTGCAGCTCGTCCCCCCAGTCGTCGGCGACGGGCAGCGCCACGATCTCGCGCGCGCTGCGCCCGCCGAGCCGACCGGACCAGCCACCGAGTGGCGCCGCCTCCACCAACTGGCCGAGCCACCACGACCGTTCACCCCGCCCGGTCGGCGGCTTCGGAGCCACCCCGTCGCGCTGCATCGCCGCGTCGCACTCGTGCGGCGCCTCCACCACGATGCGCGCCCCGTCCGCGTCCCCCGAGCGGTCTAGCCCGACGCAGGACGCCGCCCGCGCCGCCATCCGCCCGGCCAGCGCGGACGCGGGCAGCGCCGAAAGGAGCTCGGCGGCGGTGGCCCGGACGTTACGGCTGCGGTCGGACAGCGCCTGTTCCAGGAACGGCTCGTCCGCGTCCGAGAGCCCGGCCCGCAGCGAGTCGGCGAACATCAGCCGGTCCTCGGCCCGTTCGGCCACCCACGTCGTGGCGAGCAACTTCCGTGCGGCGCCGGGCGCGTACGCCCGTACCGCCGTGAGCAGCGCCACCCGCTCGGCGAACAGCCCCTCCTCCCACAGCCGCCGCACCGCCTCCGGATCCGAGACGTCGGGCAGGACCGCCGTGCCCGTGCCGCCGCGCAGCGCGAACCGCCACTCCGGGTTCAGCCGGGCCAGCCACAGCCCCCGCGACCCGGCGAACGCCAGCGCCTGCGGCCGCAGATCCGTGCGCGCCCTGGCCGCGTCGAGCAGCGCGGGCAGCAGCTCGGGCGGCGCCCGGAACCCCCGCTCGCCCGCCGCGCTCAGCCACTGCGGCAGCAGCTCCGCGAGATCGGGCGCGGCCCCCCGCCGCCCCGACGAATGCGCCGCCGCCGAGCGGTCCGCCAGCAACTGCCCGAGCCGCCGCCGCGCGGCCTGCGGCAGATGCGGTCGCTCATCGTCCGGCGCCTTCTCGGGCCGTACGGACGCGGGCGCGGGCACCAGACCCGCTCTGCGCCGCACGGTCCGCCGCGCGGCGTCGTCGAGCAGCGCGGCGGGCTCCCCGGCGGCGGCGCGCCGCTCGGTCCCGAGCAGCGCGGCGGTGACCAACTCCTCCCAGGAGCCAACCCCGTTGGCCTCGCTTCCCTCCACGGACGCGACCTCCTTCACGGATGCGGACGCAGACACGCGACTTCCCCCTTCCTTTCTCACGTACGTGGTTACGAGCGTTGGCGCACCCCGTCAGAGCAGCGACACCGTTTCCGGGGACCCCGGCTGCCACGCCGCCAGTGGGGCGAACCCCCGATGGCCGCACTCGCCGAAGACCGTCACCGGGCCGCCACCGGAGAGCGCGACGAGCCGCCACAGGCCCGTACGGGTGGCCGCGCCCGGAGCCACGGGCAGCGCCAACTCCCCGTCGGTATCCGCGAGTTGCCAGCCGTCGCCGCCGGTCTCTCCGGGCGGCACCGGTATGACCCCGCTCAGCGTCACAGGACAGGCGTCCAGCCACGGGTCGTCCCGCAGCGCCCGCCCATACCGCTCAAGCGCATCCGTCGTCGAGCCGCCCGGCGGCGGGCCCCCGGCCGTGAGCGGCGCCCCGTACCGCTCGCCGAGGGCGGCGCGCAGCTGCCCGCCGCCCGGGTACGGCGTGAGCTCGGCGTCGATCGCGAGGCCGACCGGCAGAGCGAGCTCGGGTGCCCGGCCCGCCGCGCCGAAGTCGAGCAGCAGCGCCGAGCGTCCCGAATCCCGGCCGTACAGCCATATCCGGCGCGTGGTCAGCTTGGCGTCGGCCGTGTCGTACTGGGCGAGGACCTGCCAGGTGTCCCGTATCGACGGCCCCTCCGGCGGCGTGGGCACCCCGACCCGCGTGCGGACCGTCGCGGCCAGCGGCTCCGGCAGCCGCTCCCGACTCAGCCACGCCCGGTCGAGCAGATGCAGCAGCGCGCACTCCTCCAGGAGCCGCACCGGCCAGCCGGGGCCCGAACCCGGTATCGCGCCCAACTCCCTTACCCGGCCCGCCAGTCCGGGCGCCTGGGCGTCGACCATGCGGGCGGCCGTCTCCTCCCACAGCCCGTACCCCGGCCGCTCCGCCGCCGCGATGCCCCCGCGCAGCAGGTCCTCAAGGCGCTGCTCCAGCTCCGTCGCCCCGGCGGTGACCCGCTCGGCCCGTCTCTCGGCGCGGCGCCGGGCCGCCTCCGGGTCGGCGGTCCGCTCGGCCGGGGGCCCCGCAGCCTCGCTCCCCTTCTTCTCCGCCCGCGCGCGCCGGTCGCCCAGCCACTGCGCGGCCCAGTCGGGCGGTGCCTGACCGTCCGGCACCGCCGACTCGTCCGCTGCCCAGAGCAGCAGCAGCCCCAGCGCGTGCTTGCACGGGAACTTCCGGCTCGGGCAACTGCACTTGTATCCGAGGCCGCCCGTGCCGGGGCCGCCCGTGTCGATCACCGTCTGGTAGGGCCTGCTGCCGCTGCCCTTGCACAGGCCCCACACGCTTGAGTTGTCACAGCCGCCCTGAGACCAGGGCCCGGCCGTGCCGAGCTTGCTTCCCGCCTTCCGTGACGGATCGTCAGGAGCCAGAGCCAGCACCTGTTCCGCCGTCCAGCGCACCCCCTGCTGATTCATGTTCCCGAAGGTAGATGCCCCCACTGACAATCGCCCTGACCTGCGCTTTCACCTGCCGTGAGGTCGATTGTCAGTGGCGTGGTGCACCGTGGAAACCACATCGGGTCGACTGATCTGGAGGGGGATCCATGACCACGTCCGCAACCGCTTCCGCGCAGGCCCTGCGGCCGCACGCCGAGCACGCGTTCGCCCATGAACTCACGGCGCTGGCCGCCGCCGACGACCGGCCCAGGCCCGCCCGCTGGCGGCTCTCGCCGTGGGCGGTGGCGACGTATCTGCTCGGCGGCACGCTGCCCGACGGCGCGGTGATCACGCCGAAGTACGTGGGCCCGCGCCGCATCGTCGAGGTGGCCGTGACCACGCTCGCCACCGACCGGGCGCTGCTGCTGCTCGGCGTCCCCGGCACGGCCAAGACGTGGGTGTCCGAGCATCTGGCCGCCGCCGTCAGCGGTGACTCCACGCTGCTGGTGCAGGGCACGGCCGGCACACCGGAGGAGGCCATCCGATACGGCTGGAACTACGCGCAGCTGCTCGCGCACGGCCCGAGCCGGGACGCGCTGGTGCCCAGCCCGATCATGCGGGCCATGGCCGAGGGAATGACGGCCCGGGTCGAGGAGCTGACCCGTATCCCCGCCGACGTACAGGACACGCTGATCACGATCCTGTCGGAAAAGACCCTGCCCATCCCGGAGTTGGGCGAGGAGACCCAGGCCGTACGCGGCTTCAACCTCATCGCGACCGCCAACGACCGCGACCGGGGTGTGAACGAGCTGTCCAGCGCGCTGCGGCGGCGGTTCAACACGGTGGTGCTGCCGCTGCCCGCGACCACCGACGAGGAGGTCGACATCGTCTCGCGCCGCGTCGACCAGCTCGGTCGCTCCCTCGACCTGCCCGCCGCGCCCGAGGGCATGGACGAGATCCGCCGGGTCGTCACGGTCTTCCGGGAGCTGCGGGACGGGGTGACCGGAGACGGCCGCACCAAGGTCAAGTCCCCTTCGGGGACGCTCTCCACGGCCGAGGCGATCTCGGTGGTGGCGGGCGGACTGGCCCTGGCCGCGCACTTCGGCGACGGGGTGCTGCGCTCCGGCGACGTGGCGGCGGGCATCCTCGGCGCGGTCGTCCGCGACCCGGCGGCGGACCGCGTCGTCTGGCAGGAGTACCTGGAGACGGTGGTCCGCGAGCGCGACGGCTGGAAGGACTTCTACCGGGCCTGCCGCGAGGTGTCGGCGTGACGACGCGCACGGAAAGGGATGCACCCGCAGGGCCTTGGCTGCTCGGGGTGCGGCACCACGGTCCCGGGTCGGCGCGGGCGGTGCGGGCCGCGCTGGACGCCGCGCGGCCCCGGGCCGTACTGATCGAGGGCCCGCCCGAGGCCGACGCGCTCCTCGCGCTCGCCGCCGACCCGGACATGCGGCCCCCGGTCGCGCTGCTCGCCCATGTGCTGGACGACCCGCGCCGGGCGGCGTTCTGGCCGATGGCCGAGTTCTCGCCGGAGTGGGTGGCGCTGCGCTGGGCTCTGGACGCGGGCGCCGAGGTCCGCTTCATCGACCTTCCGGCGGCCCATTCGCTGGCGACGGAGGTGGAGGCGGAGGGCGAGCGTCCGGAGGAGGACAAGGGAGAGGAAGGCAGGGAAGGGGACGGGCTGCGCATCGACCCCATCGGTCTGCTCGCCGAAACCGCCGGATACGACGACCCGGAGCGCTGGTGGGAGGACGTCGTCGAGCACCGGCACCCCGACGGCACCCGGAAACCCGACCCGCACAACCCGCCCGCCACACCCGACTCGTACGACCCGTACAGCCCCTTCGTCGTCCTCGGCGAGGCGATGACCGCGCTGCGCGAGGCATACGGGGACGGCGGGCACGCGCGCGACCTGGTGCGCGAGGCGTATATGCGGCAGCAACTGCGCGCCGCCCGGCGGGAGTTCGGGGACGAGGTCGCCGTGGTCTGCGGGGCCTGGCATGTGCCCGCGCTCGCCGCGAAGGTCGCGGTCGGCGCCGACCGGGCCCTGCTCAAGGGCCTCCCGAAGGTGAAGGCCGAGCTGACCTGGGTGCCCTGGACCCACCGCCGCCTCGCCCGGCACAGCGGTTACGGCGCGGGCATCGACTCGCCCGGTTGGTACGGGCATCTGTTCGCGGCCCGGGACCGGCCCGTCGAGCGGTGGATGACCAAGGTCGCCGGGCTGCTCCGCGAGGAGGACCGGCTGGTGTCGTCCGCGCATGTCATCGAGGCGGTCCGGCTCGCCGGGACGCTCGCCGCGATGCGCGGGCGCCCGCTGCCGGGTCTCGCCGAGACGACCGACGCGGTACGGGCGGTGATGTGCGAGGGCTCCGACGTCCCGCTCGCCCTGATCCAGGACCGCCTCGTCGTCGGCGATGTGCTCGGCGAGGTCCCGGACGCGGCCCCGGCCGTGCCGCTCCAGCGTGACCTCACCCGCGCCCAGCGCGCCCTGCGGCTCAAACCGGAGGCGCTGGAGCGGGAGTTGGACCTCGATCTGCGCAAGGAGACCGACGCGGCGCGCAGCCGTCTGCTGCACCGGCTGCGGCTGCTCGGCATCGACTGGGGCGAGCGGGCCGACGGCCGGGGCGGCACCGGAACCTTCCGCGAGGGCTGGCGGCTGCGCTGGGAGCCGGAGCTCTCGGTGCGGGTCGCCGAGGCGGGGGTGTGGGGCACGACCGTGGAGGCCGCCGCCACCGCACGGGCCGAGGCGGACGCCGCCGAGGCGACCGTTCTGGGTGAGATCACCGCACTCGTCGAGCGGTGTCTGCTGGCCGAACTCTCCGACGCGCTCCCGGTGGTGATGCGCGCGCTCGCCGACCGGGCCGCGCTCGACACGGACGTCGCCCATCTCGCCGAGGCCCTGCCCGCGCTGGCCCGCACCCTGCGGTACGGGGATGTGCGGGGGACGCGGACGGCGGCGCTCGCGGAGGTCGCGACCGGGCTCGCCGAGCGGATCTGCGTCGGCCTGCCGCCCGCGTGCACGGGCCTGGACGCCGACGGCGCCACCGCGATGCGCCGCCGTGTCGACGGCGTCCACGCGGCGATGTCCCTGCTCGCGGACGCGCCCGAGGGCGCTACGGCCCTGCGCGACCGCTGGGCCGCGGTCCTCGCCAAGCTCGCCGGGCGGGACTCCGTCCCGGGCGAGATCCGGGGCCGGGCCGTCCGGCTGCTCCTCGACGACGGGCGGCTCGACGCAGCCGAGGCCGAGCGGTACATGGGCCTCGCCCTGTCGGTGGGCACACCGCCCGGCGACGCGGCGGCCTGGATAGAGGGGTTCGTCGGCGGCGCGTCCGGCGGCGGCATGCTCCTGGTCCACGACGAGCGGCTGCTCGCCCTGGTCGACACCTGGCTGACGGGCGTCCCGGCCGACGCGTTCACCGACGTCCTGCCGCTGCTGCGGCGCACGTTCTCCGCGTACGAACCGGGTGTACGCCGCACGCTGGGCGAGCTCGTCCGACGCGGCCCGGGCACCGGGGGCGCGGCCCCGTCCGCAACCGGCGCGCCCGGCTTCGGCGCCGCGCTCGACGAGGAGCGGGCCGACGCGATGGAGCCGCTGCTGCGACTGCTGCTCGACCGGCGGGACGACAACAACCTTGCGGGGGTGGGGAATTGAACGCGAACGCGACAGATGTCGCCGCACAGCCCGACGAGCGGCTCCGCCGCTGGAGGATGGTCCTCGGCGGCGAGCAGGGCGCCGACGGCACCGGCTGCGCGCTCGCCGGGCGCGACGCCGCCATGGACGGCGCCCTGTCCGCGCTCTACGGCAGCGCGCCGGGGAACAAAGGGACGCGGGACCGGGGCGCGGGCCTCGGCGCCTCCGCGCCGAGCGTCGCCCGCTGGCTCGGCGACATCCGTACGTACTTCCCCACCTCGGTCGTCCAGGTCATGCAGCGCGACGCCATCGACCGGCTCGGGCTCTCCGCCCTGCTCCTGGAGCCGGAGATGCTGGAGGCCGTCGAGGCCGACGTGCACCTCGTCGGCACGCTGCTCTCGCTCAACAAGGCGATGCCGGAGACCACCAAGGAGACGGCCCGCGCGGTGGTCCGCAAGGTCGTCGAGGACCTGGAGAAGCGCCTCGCGACCCGCACGAAGGCGACGCTGACGGGGGCGCTCGACCGTTCGGCCCGGATCAGCCGCCCCCGCCACCGGGACATCGACTGGGACCGCACGATCCGGGCGAACCTGAAGAACTACCTCCCGGAGTACGACACGGTCGTCCCCGACCGGCTCATCGGCTACGGGCGGGCCGCCCGGTCCGTGAAGAAGGACGTGGTGCTCTGCATCGACCAGTCCGGCTCGATGGCGGCCTCCGTCGTCTACGCCTCGGTCTTCGGCGCGGTCCTCGCCTCCATGCGCTCGATCGCCACCCGCCTCGTCGTCTTCGACACGGCCGTCGTCGACCTCACCGACCAGCTAGACGACCCGGTGGACGTGCTGTTCGGCACCCAGCTCGGCGGCGGCACCGACATCAACCGCGCCCTCGCCTACTGCCAGTCCCAGATCACCCGTCCTGCCGACACCGTCGTCGTACTGATCAGTGATCTTTACGAGGGCGGGATACGGGACGAGATGCTGAAGCGGGTGGCGGCGATGAAGGCGTCCGGAGTGCAGTTCGTGGCCCTGCTCGCCCTGTCCGACGAGGGAACTCCGGCGTACGACCACGAGCACGCGGCGGCCCTGTCGGCGCTCGGCGCCCCCGCCTTCGCCTGCACCCCCGACCTGTTCCCGACGATCATGGCCGCGGCTGTCGAGAAGCGCCCGCTGCCGATACCTGACACGCTGTGAGCAGGTGATCTGTGACAGGTATCACCGCTCAGGTGTGATCTGCGATTTAGGGAGGTCGGTCCTACGGGGATAACCTGCGGGACGGACATGCCGCGTACCCGGTCACCGTGTACGCCTCCCTCAGTGACAGCGCCGTCACGTTGCCCTTCGCGGCACGCCCACGCAGAAAACGAACCGCGAGACCACTGAAAAGGGACGGACGCGCGTGGACCTGTTCGAGTACCAGGCGAGGGACCTCTTCGCCAAGCACGGTGTACCGGTGCTGGCCGGTGAAGTCATCGACACGCCTGAGGCGGCGCGCGAGGCCACCGAGCGACTGGGCGGCAAGTCGGTCGTCAAGGCACAGGTGAAGGTCGGTGGCCGCGGCAAGGCCGGCGGCGTGAAGCTGGCGGCGAACGCCGACGAGGCCGTCGCCCGGGCGACGGACATCCTCGGTATGGACATCAAGGGCCACACGGTCCACAAGGTGATGATCGCCGAGCTGTCCCCGGAGATCGAGGCGGAGTACTACGTCTCGTACCTCCTCGACCGCACCAACCGCACCTTCCTGGCCATGGCCTCGGTGCAGGGCGGCATGGACATCGAGGAGGTCGCGGAGAAGACCCCCGAGGCCCTCGCGAAGGTCCCGGTCAACGCCGTCGAAGGCGTGGACATCGAGAAGGCCCGCGAGATCGTGGCCCAGGCGAAGTTCCCGGCCGAGGTGGCCGAGGGCGTCGCCGAGGCGATGGTGACGCTGTGGAAGACCTTCGTCGCCGAGGACGCGCTCCTCGTCGAGGTCAACCCGCTGGTGAAGACCAAGGACGGCCGCATCCTGGCCCTGGACGGCAAGGTCTCGCTCGACGAGAACGCCGAGTTCCGTCAGCCCGAGCACGAGCTGCTCGAGGACAAGGCCGCGGCCAACCCCCTTGAGGCCGCTGCCAAGGCCAAGGGCCTCAACTACGTCAAGCTCGACGGCGAGGTCGGCATCATCGGCAACGGCGCGGGTCTCGTCATGAGCACCCTGGACGTCGTCGCGTACGCCGGTGAGAACCACGGCGGCGTGAAGCCGGCCAACTTCCTCGACATCGGTGGCGGCGCGTCCGCCCAGGTGATGGCGAACGGCCTGGAGATCATCCTCGGCGACGCGGACGTCAAGTCCGTGTTCGTCAACGTCTTCGGTGGCATCACCGCCTGTGACGAGGTCGCCAACGGCATCGTCCAGGCGCTGCAGCTCCTCGCCGACAAGGGCGAAGAGGTCACCAAGCCGCTGGTCGTGCGTCTCGACGGCAACAACGCGGAGCTGGGTCGCAAGATCCTGTCGGACGCGAACCACCCGCTGGTCCAGCGCGTGGACACCATGGACGGCGCGGCCGACAAGGCCGCCGAGCTCGCGGCTGCGAAGTAAGGGACGAGGGAAACCAGAGCCATGGCTATCTTCCTCAACAAGGACAGCAAGGTCATCGTCCAGGGCATGACCGGTGCCACGGGCATGAAGCACACCAAGCTCATGCTCGCCGACGGCAGCAACATCGTCGGCGGTGTCAACCCGCGCAAGGCCGGCACGTCCGTCGACATCGACGGCCACGAGATCCCGGTCTTCGGCACGGTCGCCGAGGCGATGGAGAAGACCGGCGCCAACGTGTCCGTCCTCTTCGTGCCGCCGGCGTTCGCCAAGGCCGCCGTGGTCGAGGCGATCGACGCCGAGATCCCGCTCGCCGTCGTCATCACCGAGGGCATCGCGGTGCACGACTCCGCCGCCTTCTGGGCGTACGCGAAGGCCAAGGGCAACAAGACCCGCATCATCGGCCCGAACTGCCCCGGTCTGATCACGCCGGGCCAGTCCAACGCCGGCATCATCCCGGGCGACATCACCAAGCCGGGCCGTATCGGCTTGGTCTCGAAGTCCGGCACGCTGACGTACCAGATGATGTACGAGCTCCGTGACATCGGCTTCTCGTCCGCCGTCGGCATCGGTGGCGACCCGGTCATCGGCACCACGCACATCGACGCGCTCGCCGCGTTCGAGGCCGACCCCGACACCGACCTGATCGTCATGATCGGCGAGATCGGCGGCGACGCCGAGGAGCGCGCGGCCGACTTCATCAAGGCCAACGTGACGAAGCCGGTCGTCGGCTACGTGGCGGGCTTCACCGCGCCCGAGGGCAAGACCATGGGCCACGCCGGCGCCATCGTCTCCGGCTCCTCCGGTACGGCCCAGGCCAAGAAGGAGGCCTTGGAGGCCGCGGGCGTCAAGGTCGGCAAGACCCCGACCGAGACGGCCAAGCTGGCGCGCGCCATTCTCGGCAATTAAGCGCAGCCTCGCGGGCTGACCTTCAGCAAGGCTGTCAGCGCGTGGGCCCGCACCCCTGAACAGGGGGTGCGGGCCCACGCGCTTTTGTGTACGCGCCCGACGCCTCAGCGGAAGTCCGGAACAAGGCGTTCCGGGCCATGGGCGGGTTCGTCGAGGAGCTTGTGGTGGAGCTCGGTGTTCTCGGCGCTGAGCCGCTGCGGACCGCTGTAGAGCGGTACACCGCCGACGCGCTGGCCCGGGGAGACCGGGGCGATGTAGCGGGTCGGCGCGGTGCTCAGGGTGAAGGCGGTCGCGCCGACGACGACGGCGGTGAGCGTGAAGGCGGCGCGGGTGCGCAGGCGGTTGCTGCGCTCGCCCTTGGTGCGCAGGCGTCCGGGACCGGGCAGCCGGGGCGCCGCGCGCGGTCCCGCGAGGGCGAGCTCGCCGATGCGCTCGCGCAGCAGCGCCGACCGCGCCTCCTCGCTCATGGCAGCGGCCAGCTCGGGCACCCGGAACGCGACCGCCTGCCGGGCGTTGATCACCCGGCTCGCGGCGGCCGGGGTGCTCGCCTCGGTCTCGGCGGCGGTCTCCGGCAGATCCAGGCCCAGGCCGTCGTAGAGCAGGATCGTGCGGCGGTACGAGGGCGGCAGGGCGAGCAGCGCGGTGAGAAGAGCGCGCCGCTCGGGGTCGGCCGGGGGATGGTCGGGGTGCTTGTGGGCGCGGCGGAACCGGTGCCAGGGGGAGATCGCGTACTCGTGCGCCGCCGCCCGCACCCAGCCCGCCGGGTCGGCGTCGGTGGCGACCTCGGGCCAGCACTGCCAGGCGAGACGGAAGGCGTGCTCCACCGACTCGCGCGCCAGCCGCGTCCGCCCGGTGAGCAGATACGTCTGCTGCACGAGCGGGGTCGCGGCGGCGGCGTACAGGGCGTCGAAGGCTTCGACGGGGGTGACGGGCGGCGCCTCGACAGGCGGCGGCTCGACGACCTCTGCCTCTTCGGGCTTCGCCTCGGCGGCAGGCGCCTGAACGGCCTGCGCCTCGGCGGGCTGTTCCTCTGTCATGAAGGGCTCCCAGGACTCCCCGCGAAGGCCGCCGGGGCGGCCGTACGTACCGCCCGCAGCCATGCCCGGACAGAAAAGCGCATAAACGTATATTGAGCGACACGGCGGCATTTTCCCGTTACGCGAAGAAAGCGCGTGTCGTTGGCAGCATGGCGGCCGTGACACAAGTGACCGATCGCGGCCTGACGTTGCCGGCGGCCCGGGGCCGCTCGTCCGTGTTCGCCACCTGTCTCGTACGCGGGGCGATGGCGGCCGGGCTCGGACTCGGCGCGCTCGCCGTGCTGGTGACGGTGGTGTGGATCAGCTCGCCGTACCCCGACAGCGGACCGGGCGGCGCGCTGCGCGCGGCCGCCGGGCTGTGGCTGCTCGCCCATGGAACCCTCCTGGTCCGCCCCGACACCCTCAGCGGGGTGCACGCGCCGGTGGGTGTGGTGCCGCTGCTGCTGATGTGGCTGCCGGTGTGCCTGGTGCACCGGGCGGCGCGGGACGCGCTGTCGTACGAGGAGGAGTTCGCGTACGAGGACGACGAGGCCGTCGACCACCGGTCGGGAGCGGCCCACGCCTGGAGTGCGTTCGCGGCGGTGACCTGCGGATATCTGCTGGTGGGCGGGGCGGCCGCGGTGTACGCGTCCGGCGGCCCGCTGCCCGCCGCGCCCCTCAGCGCCGTACTGCACCTCCTGCTCGTGACCACGGGCGCGGCGGCCGCCGGCTTCAGGACGGCGTGCGGCCGCCCGCGAGGCCCGCTGCCCGCGTGGGTGCCGGATGTCGTACGCGAGGTGGTCGCGGACCGTCGTACGAGCACGGCGGTACGGGCCGGGGGCGCCGGGGCCGGGGTGCTGCTCGCGGGCGGGGCGCTGCTCGCCGGGGCGGCGCTCGCATGGCATGTGGGTGCGGCCCAGGACACGTTCGTGCGGCTGGCGGGGGACTGGTCGGGGCGGCTCGCGGTGCTGCTCGTCGCGCTGGCGCTGCTGCCGAACGCGGCGGTGTGGGGGGCGGCGTACGGGCTCGGTCCCGGGTTCCTGCTCGGCACGGGCGCGGTGGCGACGCCGCTCGGGATCGCCGGGACCCCGGCGGTGCCGCACTTCCCGCTGCTGAGCGCGGTGCCCCAGGAGCCCCGGGGGAACTGGCTGACCTGGTCGGTGCTGGCGCTTCCGGTCCTCGCCGGGGCGGTGGTCGGCTGGTGGACGGCTCGGGCGGCGACCGGCGGGGAGGTGTGGGGGAAGCGGCGGACGGCGCTGGTGACGGTGTACGGGGCGGCGGTGTGCGGGGCCGCGATGGCGGTACTGGCCGCGCTGTCGGGCGGCCCCCTGGGCACGCAGCGCCTGGCGGTCCTGGGCCCGGTGTGGTGGCGCACGGGCGGGGCGGCGCTGCTGTGGGGCACGGCGGTGGGCGTGCCGCTGGCGCTGGTGCTGCGGTGGTGGTGGCTGCGGGGGGTGGCTGCGCCGGGGGATCGGCGTTCGCGCTTCACCTGGCGCCGCCGGAAGCCGGAGGCGGAGGCTGTCGTCGACGAGGCCGTGGTGCCGTACGACTTCCTGCCGGTGGGCACATGGCACGACACCGGCGCACGGGAGGCCCGCTGGGCGGCACTGCGGGAGGCATCGGGCGGCTTGATGCCGGACATCACGGCGACACCGGCGGTACCCGAACCGTCCTCAGAGCCCGAGCCCGAGCCCGAGCCCGAGCCGGAGGCTGAGGCTGAAGTGGAGTCGGGGGCCGCCCCGGAGCCGGAGCCGGAGCCGGAGCCGGAGCCCGAACCCGAAACAGAGCCGGAGGCCGAGGGCGAACCCCCGACCTCCGGCTAAGCGGCTGAGTGGCAGTCAGCTACGTTCCCCCGCACCTATAGGGGCGCGGGGAACTGCGCGACCAGCCACCCACGGTCCGCAGCCGAAATAACACCGCCCTCGGGGCTACTCCTTCACCCCGAACACCGGCCGCAACGGCTTAGGCAGCAAGTCATTGCAGGACAGGGACCCGGTCTTGGTCAGAGCGTCGTCCACGCACGTGTAGTAGTCCCGGTACACGATCTGCATCGTGAACGTCGCCGCCACGATCGACAGCGACAGAACCGCCGTCACAAGACCCGTCACGGCCGCCGTGGTCTGCGGCTTGGCAGGCGGAGCCGGCGGCACCTGGGGCGTCGGCGGGGTCACGGCCGACCCCGCCCGGGCCACCGAGTTCTCCGGCGCCTTCGGCGCCTTGGCCCGCAGCGAGCTGATCGCCCAGTACAGCGCCAGCGAGCCGAGCAGCAGCGAGATCTCCATCATGTCGAACAGGGCGAAGAAGAACGCCCACATGCCCGCGAGCAGCGCGTAACGCGCCCGGCGCTGGTACACGTCGGTCGGGTCCCAGCGTGGGACCTGGCCCTGCGGGGGCTTCTGGCCGGGGCCGCGCTCCGGGTCGTCGGGACGGTTGCCGAAGCCGCCCTTGCCGGGGCCCGGCTGACGGCTGCTCCACTGGCTGCCCCACTGCGAGGAGCCCTGCGGCGGCGTCCCGGGACCCCATGGCGAGTCGCCCTGCGGCGACGATCCCGACGGGTGGCGCGGGCGCCAGGGCTGGTCCGGGCGGCCCTCCGGCGGCGGCGCGAACGGATTGTCGTCGGCGGGCGCGTCCCCGGATGTCCCGCCGTGCGGCTTCTCGTCTCCCGACTGGCTCGGGTCCGTCGAATCCGTCGTCGCGGGGGACTGGCGTTCTGCGAACGGCTGGTCGCGTCGGTCCGGCATCTGGTGAACGTCTTCCCCTCGGACCCCGGGCCAGGGGGTCGCATTCGTCGAGCATCCGCCGAGCACGTACTGCTCGTCACGTACTGCTCTTGTCGTCGTCGCGGTGCCGTCCTGGGACGGCGCCTCCCCAGACGCTACCTGCCGGGCCTGCCCCCGTCCCGTGGGGGCGGTTCGGTGTGCCGGTATCGTTGCTGACGGTCGGCGCATTCGTAGGGTTCCCCGTATCGAGGGGTGCGACTCGTTCGTACGACCATACAAAGGTGGGCGTGCGCCCCGCACCGCCCGCCCCACCCCGCACCACCGAGCTCCACCCACGCATCAGCACGCTGCACCCGCACCGCGAGAAAGGGCCCAGCCGTGGCCTCCCCGTCCCCTTCCGCCGCTCCGGCCCGCCTTGTCGTGCTGGTCTCCGGGTCCGGTACGAATCTGCAGGCCCTCCTCGACGCCATCGACGCCGATCCCGACGGCTACGGCGCGCGGATCGTGGCCGTGGGCGCCGACCGGGACAACATCGCCGGTCTGGAGCGGGCCGAGCGCGCCGGGCTCGCCACCTTCGTCTGCCGGGTGAAGGACCATCCCACCCGCGACGCGTGGGACCGCGCGCTCACCGAGGCGACCGCCGCGTACGAGCCCGACCTCGTCGTCTCGGCGGGGTTCATGAAGATCGTGGGCAAGGAGTTTCTCGCCCGGTTCGGCGGGCGGGTGGTCAATACGCACCCGGCCCTGCTGCCCAGTTTTCCCGGCGCCCACGGCGTCCGTGACGCGCTCGCGTACGGCGCCAAGGTGACCGGATGCACCGTCCACTTCGTCGACGACGGCGTCGACACCGGCCCGATCATCGCCCAGGGCGTGGTCGAGGTCCGGCCGGACGACACGGAGGACGCGCTCCACGAGCGCATCAAGGAAGTCGAGCGAACGCTGCTCGTCGACGTCGTGGGGCGGCTGGCCCGCGACGGCTATCGCATTGAGGGACGAAAGGTTCTGTTGCCGTGAGTAGCAAGCGGGAGATCCGTCGCGCGCTGATCAGCGTCTACGACAAGAGCGGTCTTGAGGAGCTGGCGCGCGGGCTGCACGACGCCGGTGTCGAGCTCGTCTCCACCGGGTCGACGGCCGGGCGCATCGCGGCCGCCGGGGTGCCCGTCACCAAGGTCGAGGAGCTGACCGGGTTCCCCGAGTGCCTGGACGGCCGGGTCAAGACGCTGCACCCGCGCGTGCACGCCGGGATCCTCGCCGATCTGCGCCTGGACTCGCACCGCGAGCAGTTGGCGGAGCTCGGCGTCGAGCCGTTCCAGCTCGTGGTCGTCAACCTGTACCCGTTCAAGGAGACCGTCGCCTCGGGCGCCTCCCCGGACGAGTGCGTCGAGCAGATCGACATCGGCGGTCCCTCGATGGTCCGCGCCGCCGCCAAGAACCACCCGTCGGTGGCCGTCGTCACCAGCCCCGAGCGGTACGCGGATGTGCTCGCGGCGGTCAAGAACGGCGGGTTCGACCTCGACGCCCGTAAGCACCTGGCCGCCGAAGCGTTTCAGCACACGGCCGCGTACGACGTGGCCGTCGCCTCCTGGATGACCAATGTGTACGCGCCCGAGGACGGCGCCGTACTGCCGCAGTTCCTCGGCGGGACCTGGGAGCGCAAGTCGACCCTGCGCTACGGCGAGAACCCGCACCAGGCCGCGGCCCTCTACACCGACGGCCAGCCGGGCGGCATCGCCAACGCCGAGCAGCTGCACGGCAAGGAGATGTCCTTCAACAACTACGTGGACACCGAGGCCGCCCGCCGCGCCGCCTACGACCACGACGAGCCCTGTGTCGCGATCATCAAGCACGCCAACCCGTGCGGCATCGCGATCGGCACGGACCTCGCCGAGGCGCACCGCAAGGCGCACGCCTGCGACCCGCTCTCCGCGTTCGGCGGCGTCATCGCCGTCAACCGCCCGGTGACGGTCGAGCTGGCCGAGCAGGTCGCGGAGATCTTCACCGAGGTGATCGCGGCGCCGTCGTACGAGGACGGCGCGGTCGAGGTCCTGGCGCGCAAGAAGAACATCCGCGTACTGAAGGTCGACGGCACCCCGCACCAGCCCGGCGACCTCAAGCCGGTCTCCGGCGGGGCCGTGCTCCAGCAGACGGACATGTTCCAGGCGGACGGTGACGACCCTTCGAACTGGACGCTGGCGACCGGGTCGGCGCTGTCTCCTTCGGAGTTGGCCGAGCTCGCGTTCGCCTGGAAGGCGTGCCGGGCCGTGAAGTCCAATGCGATTCTGCTCGCCAAGGGTGGGGCGTCGGTCGGCGTCGGGATGGGGCAGGTCAACCGGGTCGACTCCGCCAAGCTCGCGGTGGAGCGCGCTGGTGAGGAGCGGGCGCGTGGGTCGTACGCCGCCTCGGACGCGTTCTTCCCGTTCCCGGACGGGCTGGAGATCCTCACCGCCGCGGGCGTGAAGGCGGTCGTCCAGCCGGGCGGTTCGGTCCGGGACGAGCTGGTCATCGAGGCCGCGGCCAAGGCTGGCGTCACGATGTACTTCACGGGTACGCGGCACTTCTTCCACTGAGTGGAGTGGCTCTTCGTCCGCGGACCGTGCGTGGCTTGTCGCGCCCACGCGGCGGAGCCGCAAATGTCACAGCCCCGCGCCCCTGACAGGGCTCGGGAACGTGGGCGACTGCCATAGCGCCGCGTACGCAAAAAGGGCCGCACCCCCTGTGCGGGGTGCGGCCCTTTGCGAACTGGATCAGTAACGCGGGCGGTTGAACCAGGCCGCGCCGTCTCGGGTCATCATCGCGGCCGCCATGATGCCGCCGAAGACCAGCCACAGGATCGCCCAGATCAGGGCGCCCGAGGAGTGGGTGTTCGCGGCGCCGATCAGGGCGAGGACGCCGACCACGGCGCCCAGGATGCCGTAGACCATCGTCGTGATGCGGACGCCCTGGCGGCCCTTGGACAGCCGGACGCCGAGCGTGATCGACAGCGCGGTGAGGCCGAGCCCGATGAACGCGAGCACGAAGAGGATGCCGGCGGCGGTATGCCCTATGTCCCCGAAGACCGTGTGGCCGAAGGTGTCGTCCGACTTGTTGGACACGTCGTTGGCCGCGGCCGCGATGAACAGGATGCCGATGCCGCCGAGGGCCTGGACGGCCGCCACGATGAACAGGAAGACGCGGGCGGTCTGCATCAGGCCCGGCATCTGCGGCTGCGGCATCATGGCGCCGCCGGGGTAGCCCGGGTACGCGGGCTGCGGCGGGTAGCCGTACGGCTGCTGCGGTGGGGCCGCCGGGTAGCCGTAGCCGGCCGGGGGCGCCTGCGGGGGCGGCGGCGCCTGGCCGTACGGGTTGTTCGGGTCGCCGAAGCTCATGGCGGAGTTCCTCCGTTGATGGTGCGGGGACGTCGCGGCCCGAGCGGAGGAAAGCTGGTCTGTGAGCGGTTCGCCCCCCGGCACTGCCCGCGGTACTGCTCGGATCATCGTTCTAAACAAGACATAAGTTTGTCCAGCCGGATGCTGGATGTGTTGTGCGAGTGCAACTTGGGCGATCATCAGTCGCCCTGGAAGAATGGGAAACATGACCGCCCAGATTCTCGATGGCAAGGCCACCGCCGCAGCGATCAAGTCCGATCTGGCCGTCCGCGTGGCGGCCCTCAAGGAGCGGGGGTTCCACCCCGGTCTCGGCACCGTGCTGGTCGGTGAGGACGCCGCCAGCCAGAAGTACGTGGCGGGCAAGCACCGCGACTGCGCCGAGGTCGGCATCGCCTCCATCCAGCGCGAACTGCCCGCCACCGCCACGCAGGAGGAGATCGAGGCGGTCGTACGGGAGCTCAACGAGGACCCGGAGTGCACCGGTTACATCGTCCAACTCCCGCTGCCCAAGGGCATCGACGAGAACCGGATCCTGACGCTGATGGATCCGGCCAAGGACGCGGACGGGCTGCACCCGACCAACCTCGGCCGTCTGGTGCTCAACGAGCCGGGCCCGCTGCCGTGCACCCCGTACGGGATCATCCAGCTGCTGCGCAAGCACGGTGTGGAGATCAACGGCGCCGAGGTCGTGGTGATCGGCCGCGGTGTCACCATCGGGCGCCCGATGCCGCTGCTGCTGACCCGCCGCTCGGAGAACGCGACGGTGACGCAGTGCCACACGGGTACCCGTGACCTGGCGTGGCACCTGCGCCGGGCCGACATCATCGTGGCCGCCGCCGGTGTGCCGCACCTGGTGAAGCCCGAGGACGTCAAGCCCGGCGCGGCCGTCCTCGACGTCGGCGTCAGCCGGGACGAGAACGGCAAGATCCTCGGCGATGTGCACCCCGGCGTGACCGAGGTGGCCGGCTGGATCTCCCCGAACCCGGGCGGCGTCGGCCCGATGACCCGCGCCCAGCTGCTGGTCAACGTGGTCGAGGCGGCGGAGCGCAACGCCGCCGCCGGCTGAGCCGCCGCGAGCCGGACGGAAGGAAGCACGAGGCATGGACGCCGAGACGAGTACGGGGGACGGCGGCGCCGGCGCGGACGACCGCGCCCACCCGCCGGTGAACGGCACCCGGCCGCCCGCGAAGAGCAGCACCACGAGCGGCCCCGAGCCGTCCCCGAACGGCGCCGAGCCGTCGCCGAACGGCGCCAAGCCGTCCCTGAACGGGGTCAAGGCGTCGACGAGCGGGGGCAAGGCGTCCGCGAACGGCGCCAAGCCGTCCGTCAATGGCGCCAAGCCGTCGGCGAACGGCACCGCCGTCGCCGCGCCCGCGCCCCGTAAGACCTCCCGGCGGTTCCCTTCCATCACTCGGGACACCGCGCGGCCCGAGGGGGGCGGGCGGGCGGCGTCCGGGGACTCGCCCGCGCCCGCTCGGCAGTGGCCGCTGCTCGCCGTGCTCGGGTCGGTCGGGCTCGGGCTGCTGCTCGTCTCGGTGGACCTGTTCCGCGTCGGCTTGATCATCATCGGTCTGGCGCTGCTCGCGGGCGGGGTGCTGCGCTGGATCCTGCCGTCGGTGGGCATGCTGGCGGTCCGGTCCCGGTTCACCGACATCACCACGTACGGGGTGCTGGGCACCCTGATCGTGCTGCTCGCCCTGGTGGCGCAGCCGAGGCCCTGGCTGGACATCCCGTTCCTGGAGGACGCGGTCCGCTTCACCGTGCGCTGACGCGCCGTTGAACATCCCGTACATCACACACGTAAAACAGAACGGCGCCCGTCCTCTCCCCCGTGGGAAGACGGGCGCCGTCTGTCCCCCGTGGAGGTAAGCGTCATGCACGCGCCAACCCGCTACAAGGGAAGCCGGTCGCCTGTGGCGCGGAGGTGACCGTTCCGCAACTGTGTGTGCGTCCCGCAACAGCCGTCCCACGTGCGACAAGGGCGTAGGTGACGGCATCTCCCGCCGATGGGAGGATGGGGGCGGAACAGGGGCCAAGGGCGCGGCGGGGGCGGCATCGGGCCTCGGGGGTACATCGGGTACGTATGGGGGGACAGGGGGAGCACATGCCGCGTTGGAAGGCGTTGCCGGAGGAACTGGACCCGCAGGTGCGGGAGTTCGCGAGCCAGCTGCGCAGACTCGTGGACCGCAGTGGTCTCAGCCTCGCCGCGGTCGCCGACCGCACCGGCTACAGCAAGACCTCGTGGGAGCGGTATCTGGGCGGCCGGCTGCTGGCGCCCAAGGGGGCGATCGTCGCGCTCGCCGAGGTGACCGGCACCAACCCCATCCATCTGACCACCATGTGGGAGCTCGCGGAGCGCGCCTGGAGCCGCTCCGAGATGCGGCACGACATGACGATGGAGCAGATCCGGATCTCCCAGGCGCGCGCGGCGCTCGGCGAGTTCGGCCCGGTTCCGGGTGGTCCGCAGACGTCCCCGGTCGCTCCGGCAGCTCCCGACCGGCGCCCCGCCGAGTCGCTGCCGACGGCGTCCCCGTCGGCCGGTCTCGGAGCGCCGCCCCTGATCGACCCGGCCAAGATCCGCGGCAAGGGCATACCGCTGCGCCGCCCCGACCAGGGGTCCGGCGGATCCGGCGGCACCGGCGGGCGGCGCAGGCTGCTCATGTTCGCGGCGGGCGTCGTCGGCGCCCTGCTCGTCATCGCGGCGGCCTTCCTGCTCACCGATCTGGGTGGCTCCGGCGACGACAAGGCGGCCGCGACGCCCACGGCGACGCCCAGCGCCTCCGTCACGCCGTCGCTGCCGGCGGGCGTGAAGTGCACCCAGGGCAGCTGCACCGGCCAGGACCCCGAAGTGATGGGCTGCGGCGGCGCGTTCGCCAAGACGGTGTCGTCCGCGAAGGTCGGCGCCACCCTCGTCCAGGTCCGCTACAGCCAGACCTGCGGCGCGGCCTGGGCCCGTATCCAGCAGGGCGCGCCCGGCGACACGGTGCAGATCAGCACGGCCACCACGGCGGGCGGCAGCGGGACGGTGGGCGCCGACAAGGAGGCGTACACCAAGATGCTCGCGGTCGACGGCCCGACGGCGGCCAAGGCGTGCGCCACGCTCGTCTCCGGCAAGAAGGGCTGCACGGTTCACCAGTGAGCCGTACGGGAGGGGCGCGCAACACGGGGTGAGGCGTCCCACAGGGGGGTGGGGGTTGGCGGCGGCCGGTGTCGGATAGCCTGACCGCTGGATATCTCTTCACGTCAAGATTCAGTTCGGGATCATGTCGGCGCCCGAGCGGGACCTTGACGTGAGGAGATAGCCGGAACCAGGGGCACAACCCCCACCACCTGCTGTTCTCAACGGAGATCGCCATGACCCGCACTCCCGTGAATGTCACCGTCACCGGCGCGGCCGGACAGATCGGCTACGCGCTGCTCTTCCGTATCGCCTCCGGTCACCTGCTCGGCGCGGACGTGCCGGTCAAGCTCCGTCTCCTGGAGATCCCGCAGGGCCTGAAGGCCGCCGAGGGCACCGCCATGGAGCTCGACGACTGCGCCTTCCCGCTGCTGCGCGGCATCGACATCACCGATGACCCGAACGTCGCGTTCGACGGCGCCAACGTGGCCCTCCTCGTGGGCGCCCGCCCGCGCACCAAGGGCATGGAGCGCGGCGACCTGCTCTCCGCCAACGGCGGCATCTTCAAGCCGCAGGGCAAGGCCATCAACGACAACGCCGCGGACGACATCAAGGTCCTCGTCGTCGGCAACCCGGCCAACACCAACGCGCTCATCGCGCAGGCCGCGGCCCCGGACGTCCCGGCCGAGCGGTTCACCGCGATGACCCGCCTCGACCACAACCGCGCGATCTCGCAGCTGGCGAAGAAGACCGGCGCCGCCGTCTCCGACATCCAGCGTCTGACGATCTGGGGCAACCACTCGGCCACCCAGTACCCGGACATCTTCCACGCCACGGTCGGCGGCAAGAACGCGGCCGAGCTGGTCAACGACGAGCAGTGGCTCGCCGACGACTTCATCCCGACCGTCGCCAAGCGCGGCGCCGCGATCATCGAGGCCCGTGGCGCGTCCTCGGCCGCCTCCGCCGCCAACGCCGCCATCGACCACGTGTACACGTGGGTCAACGGCACCGCCGAGGGCAACTGGACCTCGATGGGCATCCCGTCGGACGGCTCCTACGGCGTCCCCGAGGGCCTCATCTCGTCCTTCCCGGTCACGGTCAAGGACGGCAAGTACGAGATCGTCCAGGGCCTGGAGATCAACGACTTCTCGCGCGCCCGCATCGACGCGTCCGTGCAGGAGCTCAAGGAAGAGCGCGACGCGGTGCGCGAGCTCGGCCTCATCTGAGTCCCGCACCCCAGTAGCAACACCACCCCCGGCAGCCTCACCAGGCCGCCGGGGGTGGTCTTTTTGGCGTACGACACGGAGCTCAACCCTCCTCTACGCTGTGGCCTTCGTCACAGGCAACTCGCCTGCGGGCGCGGTCAGTTCGCTCATCGGGGGGACCGTTGACGCAGACCTACGTACCCCGGCAGCCGGGTCCGCCGGGCCGCCGGGGGGACATCGACCCGAAGGCGCCGGGGTCCAGCGAGGCCACCCGGCTGCTGTGCGCGGGCGCCTATCAGGACGCGGTGTTCCGGGACGCGGTCATCGACGAGCTGTACGTCCACGAGGAGCGCATCGCCGCCCCCTCGCTCGGCATCGACGCGGCCCGCGTGCTCGCCCACGCGCTGCGCGCCCGGCGCATCGAGCTCGGCTGGTCGGCCGCGATCGTGCTGCTGTGGATCGTGGCGGTGCCGCTCACCCAGTGGCTGATCCTGCTCTATCTGCCGGCGTTCGCGCTGTTCACCGTGGCGGGCTGGATCCGGGGCACGCAGGAGCGGCCCGTCTGGTACCGCAGGATCGCCGGCTGGTATGTGCGCGCGGTCGGGTGGGTGTCCTACCTGTGGGCCCTGTTCACGCTGCTCGGGCCCGCGCTGCAAGGCGGTTCGGCGGACCTCTCCGGACTGTTCGGCCCGCTCGGTGGCGGACCGTCCGGCGACGACCGCCTCCAGTCGTGGTGCGCCCTGGTGCTGCCGCTGCTGCTCGCGTGGGCCGTCGCCATGCAGCGCGGCCAGTTCGCCAGATCGCTCACCGAGGAGCTCTCCAGACCCCGCTTCCCCGAGGTCGCGGCCGACCCGGCCGAGGCCGCGGACGGCCACCGCTTCCAGCGCCTGGCCCGCCGCATCCGGGCCGAGCAGCACGCGCCGCTGGTGCTCTACCACGTGACCAAGCCGTTCTGCGGCGCCGGACAGCCGTACGAGCCGTGGTCCCTCTCCGTAGAACTGCGTCCGAGAAGCGACCGGGAGGCGGAACCGCTCGACAACAGCGCGATCCTGCGCCGCGTCGTCCCGCTCCTGGAGGCGCTGCGCGTCCCGTCCCCGCACGGCTCGCCGGAGCTGGCGGCCGCGGTCCGCGACCGGCTGCGCGACCTGGAGCTCGACGAGATCGTCTTCCTGCCGGTGACGGGCCTGCCGTCGCGCGCCGACGCGCCGTACACCACACGGCAGTTCGAGGAGCACCGCTCGCGCGCCATCGAGGAGGGCGGCGAGACCCGGCGGCACTTCCTGCGGATCCGGGTCGGCGGCTGGGGCGAGGAGATCGTCACGACGGTCTTCGTACGGGTCCACACGCAGGGCGGGATGCTGATGCTGGAGGTCGCCCCGCACGTGCTGCGCCCGGTGAAGCGGCTCTTCCAGGACGCCGACCTCGCCGCCCACCGCCACCGGCACAACAACAGCTTCGGCAAGGCCGCCTGGGCGGTGGGGAACACCCCGGCCGCCGCCGGGCGCGCGGTGCTCGCGCTGTGGCGGGGCGCGGTCTCGCTGTGGCGCCTGGCCACCGGCGGCTACGGCAGGGCACTGCCGGAGGGACCCGTCAGATCGGTGCGCGAACTGGGCTCCGACAACGACGCGTCCCTCTTCCAGGAGATGGACGTCAGCCGCTATCTGAAGTCCATTCAGGACCGGGTGGCCAACGGCGTACGGCTCGCGCTCCAGGAGGCGGGCTGGGAGACGGACGAGTTCGTGCAGAAGGTCGTGAACGTCGCCGAGGGGGCCACGTTCATCGAGACCGCGAAGGGCGCCATCGCCATCGGCGACCGCAACACCGTGGTCAACAGAACGTCCAGAACGGGAACAGGAGGCGGCGGCCGTGGCGAGGGATGACGGGCACAAGCGGGACGGCAAACAGCAGGGCATCAGCATCGGCAGCGTGGTGGGCGCGATGGCCATCGGCGACCACAACAAGGTGACGAGTCATCACGGAGTACCGGCCGCCGATCCGGCCCAGGCCGAACTACTGGAAGCGGTACGGGAGTTGAGGGCCGACCTCGCGCGCGCGGTCGCCACCGACCGCACCCGGGCGCTGGACGCGGCGGCCGCCGACACCGAGGAGGAGATCGCGTCGACGGGTGCGGCGGGCCCGGGCAGACTGGCCCGGCTGCGCCGCGCGCTCACCGAGGCGGAGGGCCTGACGGGCCTGCTGACCTCGGCGGCGACGGTCGGCCGCGCGCTCGCCGAGCTCCTGGGCGGCTGAGCCGATGAGCACGCGAGGCGGTGGCGGCGCCCACTGGAACGACGAGACGCAGAGCTGGGAACAGGGCGAACCCCCGCCCCGCCGGTACAGCGCGCCCGTACCCCCGCCGCCCCCGGCACCGCCGCCGTTCGGCCCGCCGGTCCCGCCGCACGAGACACCGTCGTACGAGTCGCCTTCGTATGCGTACGAGGGCGAGACGCAGGCCGGGTACGAGCTGCCGAGGGGACCGGTGCACTCGCCGTACGCTCCCGCCGACCCGGTCTGGCGGCAGCGGCAGCAACAACGGCAGCGGCTGGTCGTCGCGGCCGTGGCGGCCGTGGTGCTCGCGGGCGGTGCGGTCGGCGGCTGGATGCTGTGGGGCAGGGACGGCGGCTCGGGATCCGGCGCGGTCTCGTCGGCCTCGGCGTCGCAGTCCCCGCCGCCGGACGGCACGACGGACGCGCCGACGGACACCCCGAGCGCTACGCCGACGGACGGCGCCACCTACGGCTCGACGGATCAACCCACCGACCGTGCCACGTACAGCTCGACGGACGAGCCCACCCCGAGCCCGTCCGCCTCGCGGGCCGCCATCCCCGTGCCGGGCGGCTACCACCCGGTGACCGACACCCTCGGCTGGAGCGTCGCCGTGCGCGACGGCTGGACCCGTACGGAGGAGCGCGGCAGCGCGCTGTACCGCTCGCCCGACCAGGCGGATCTGCTCCAGGTCTACCGTCTGACGGAACCCGGCATCACCCCGTACAACGCGCTCAGCATCACCTCGGGCGACCTCGCCGGGAACCCCGGGTACCAGCAGATCAGCCTGCGCCGGATGACCGAGGTGACCAGAACGGACGAGGCCGAGCTGGTCTACGCGTACGACCGGACCAGTACGGGCGTACGCGTCCAGGGCGTCGCCCGCGCCTTCGTCGCCGCGAACGGGGTCCCGTACACGGTCCTGGTCTCCGGGCCCACCGCCGACTGGCCCGCGCTGACGGCGGTCCTGGACGCGGCGCTCGGCGCGTTCACGCCGCGCTGAGCGCCGGGCCGGGTCGTGGTCAGCCGGTGCGCAGCTGCTGTGCGATGTCCCGTACCGCGTTCATCGCCCGGCGCTGGAGCCCGGGGCCGAACGTGACGCGGGCGGCGCCCAGTTCGCCCAGGCGGCGCGGGGTCGGGCCGTCGGTCTTGGCGACCTGGTTGACCGGGGCCGGAACGGCGGCCGCGATCTTCGGCAGATGCTCGGCGGGCGCCCCGTACGGGTAGACGCCGTCCGCGCCCGCCGTCACATACGCGCGCGCCCGCGCGATGGTCGCGTCGAGGTCCTGGACGCCCATGATGTACGTGTCCACGCGCGCGTTGATGAAGAGCCGGTCCCCGGCCTCCGCGCGCACCTCCGCCAGCCAGTCGGCGTGGCGCGCCGGGTCGACCAGTGCGCCGAACTCCGAGTCCTCCAGATTGCAGCCCACCGCGCCGGTGTCGAGCAGCCGGGCCACGAGCTCCTTGGGGGACAGGCCGTAGCCGCGCTCGACGTCCGCCGAGACCGGTACGGACACGGCCCGCACGATCCGGGTGATCGCCGCGAACATCTCGTCGCCGGGCGTCTCGCCGTCCGTGTACCCGAGCGAGGCGGCGACCCCCGCGCTCGGTGTGGCGAGCGCCGGGAAGCCCGCCTCCTCGAAGACGCGGGCGCTGGCGGCGTCCCACGGCCCGGGCAGGATCAGCGGGTCGCCCGGGGTGCGGCCCTGGTGCAGGGCGCGGAAGGCGGCGGCGGGGTTCAGCTGTGCCATTCGGTCTCTCCGGGTGCGGTGCGGCGGGCCACCATCAGCCGGTTCCAGCTGTTGATGGCGATGATCGCGGCGATGAGATGGGCGAGTTCGGACGCGTCGAAGTACTTGGCGGCCTGCTGGTACAGATCGTCGGGAACGTATCCCTCGGTCAGGATCGTTATGCCCTCGGTGAGGGCGAGGGCCGCACGCTCGCGCTCGGTGAAGCGGTCCCCGGCCTCCTGCCAGGCCGCGACGAGATCGAGCCGTCCCTCGGTCTCGCCGTGCCTGCGGGCGAGGTCGAGGTGCATGTCCAGGCAGAAGGCGCAGTGGTTGAGCTGGGACGCGCGGACCATGACCAGCTCCGCGAGCGTCGGGTCCAGCTCCTTCTTGGCGGCCGCGCTGACCCCGGCGAGCGCCACATAGACCTCCTGCGGAACCTGCCAGCCGCGCGCGGTCACTTGTACATCCCCGGGGTGTAGTGGCCCGGGACCATACGGGTGGTGACGCCGAAGCGGTTCCAGGCGTTGATCACGGTGATCGCGGCGATGAGGTGGCCGAGCTCGGTCTCGTCGAAGTGGCGGGCGGCGCGCGCGTACACGTCGTCGGGGACGAAGCCGTCGGTGAGCACGGTGATCGCCTCGGTCAGCTGGATCGCCGCGAGCTCCTTGGCGGTGTAGAAGTGCTGCGACTCCTTCCACGCGTTGAGCTGCACGATCCGCTCGACCGACTCGCCCGCCGCCAGCGCGTCCTTGGTGTGCATGTCCAGGCAGAAGGCGCAGTGGTTGAGCTGCGAGGCGCGGATCTTGACAAGCTCGTGGATCACCGGGTCGACGCCCCGTCCGGCCGCCGCGTCCAGCTTGACCATGGCCTTGTAGACCTCGGGGGCGGCCTTGGCCCAGTGCAGCCGGGGGCTGTGCTCGGCCGCGTAGGAACCGGTCTCGCCGTCGTTGTTCTCGCTCACCGTGTATCCCGTTCGTCGTGTCCCATCGCCTACGGAGCCGACGCTACGCGCCACATGTCACACGGGTATGGTCCATTTTCATGGCGGAATCCTGGGCCACTTCTTCTGGAACACTGGCCGAAGTCTTCGGTGTCGATCTCCATGTGGAGGTCGGCGGGGGCCGGCTGCGCGCCGGTCTGATGGACGCGCTGCGCGAGGCGGTACGCACCGGACGGCTCGCGCCCGGCACCCGGCTGCCCTCCTCGCGCTCGCTCGCCGCCGACCTGGGCGTGGCCCGCAACACGGTGGCCGACGCGTACGCCGAACTCGTCGCCGAGGGCTGGCTCACCGCCCGCCAGGGCTCCGGGACCCGGGTCGCCCAGCGGGCCGCGCCCCGGTCCCCCAGACCGGCCGGGCCCCGGTCCGCCACCCGCCGCAAACCGACGTACAGCCTGGTCGCGGGCACGCCCGACCTGTCGTCCTTCCCGCGCGCGGAGTGGCTGAAGGCGTCCCGGCGGGCGCTGACGGCCGCGCCGCACGAGGCCTTCGGCTACGGCGACCCGCGCGGCCGCATCGAGCTGCGCACGGTCCTCGCGGACTATCTGGCGCGGGCGCGCGGGGTGTACGCGGCCCCCGAGCGGATCGTCGTGTGCGCGGGGTTCGTGCACGGCCTGGTGCTGCTCGGCCGGGTGCTGCGGGCGCGCCGGGTGCGGGAGGTCGGGGTCGAGGCGTACGGCCTGGACGTGCACCGGAACCTTGTGTCCGAGGCGGGCCTGCGCACGCCGGCGCTCGGTTTCGACGAAGTGGGCACGCGGACGCAGGAGTTGGCGTCGGCGGCGTACAAGGGCGTCGGGGCGGTGCTGCTGACCCCCGCGCACCAGTTCCCGGTGGGGGTCGCGCTGCCGCCCGACCGGCGTTCGGCGGCGGTCGACTGGGCGCGGGCGACGGGCGGGCTGATCCTGGAGGACGACTACGACGGCGAGTTCCGCTACGACCGCCAGCCCGTGGGCGCGCTCCAGGGCCTGGACCCCGAGCACGTCGTCTACCTCGGCACGGCCAGCAAGTCCCTCGCCCCCGGGCTGCGCCTCGCGTGGATGGTGCTGCCGGAGCGGCTCGCGGGGGAGGTGGCCGAGGTGAAGGGCCAGGTCGACTGGTCGTGCGGCGCGCTGGACCAGCTGACGCTGGCGGAGTTCATCGTGTCGGGCGCGTATGACCGGCATGTACGGGGGGTGCGCCTGCGGTACCGCCGCCGTCGTGACCAACTGGTTTCGGCGTTGGCGGCGCGCTCGCCGGAGGTACGGGTGAGCGGGATCGCGGCGGGCCTCCACGCGGTCCTGGAGCTCCCGCCCGGCACGGAGCGCGCGGTGATCCAGGCCGCGGCCTGGCAGGGCCTGGCCCTCCAGGGCCTCTCCCACTTCCGCCACCCCGAACTCCCGTCCGGACGGGACGCGTTGGTGGTGGGGTACGCGGCACCGGCCGACAGCTCTTGGGCGGGGGCGTTGGATGCGCTGTGCCGGGTGCTGCCTTGACGTGCGGGTTGTCTGTGGCTGATCACTTCCCCAAGTTCTCGACTCTGCTTGAACAGGGGACCCCCATCGCGGCGGAGCCGCACATGCCACAGCCCCGTGCCCCTTGGGGGAGTAGAGAGAGATCCTGGATCTTTGTCCGATGGTTGAGTCTCGCAACCGGTCCGGCGCTCCGGGGCATGCGAACGGCCACCCTCCGTGATGATGACGGCGGGTGGCCGGTTGTCTTGCACAGTCCTAACCCGATTTGGCTGCCGTGGGTTTGCGTTCCCGGTTCATTCGTCCTGTGTGACGCGGGCGTGGTCGGAGGACGGCGCGGGTCATCCCGTCGTCTCCAATGCCGGGGGAAGCGTGTTCAGCAGCTTCACCGCCGAGCCGACCGGAAGCGCACCGATTTCCACGTATGCACGTCCCTTACTGGTGATGAGCGGGCGTACCTGCGTGGCCTCATGTTCGGGGATTCCTGCGCGTTGCAGTGCTGCTCGCAGCAGTTCCGCCGTGTGTTCTGCTTCCGCGAGTGCGCTCTTGTACTGGTCCATGGGGATCACTGCCCCTCCTCCTTCGGGGCGCAGCCCATGTGCCAGTACGCGACGACGGGAGAGGAGTCCCGGCGGGCCAGCATGCCCCGGCGGCAGGGTTCGAGGCTCTTGACAGGCTTCAGGCACGCGGGGCACGCCTCGCCTTTGGGTGCGTACGTCGAGTACTCCCACTGCGCGGCGTCGGTGTCAGTCATGCGGTGCCCCCTGCTCGTTGGTGCAGGGGGAAGAGCCTGGTTGTAGCTTTGAGCACTGTCGTCAACCTCCATGCGGTTGGTGGCCACGCCCCCGGACGTTCGCAGCGTCGCGGGGGTACGTGCTGTCCGGTACGCGAGAAGTGCCGTCTGAAGAGCTTCAGTCCGACAGGACGCATCAGGGAACAGCGAACGGGGAACCCCGCAAGACACTTTGGGGAACCCCGTTCCGAGGCGTTCGGGGAACCCCGCTCACGGCCCGGGACTACTCTGGAAGAAAATCAACTCCCGTCCCTCCCAGGTGGCGTCCATGGACGAACGCGAGACCCAGCGCAGCGGTTATCCGCTGACGATCCCCGACGCGCTTCTACAGAGTGAAGCCATGCAACAAGCCTGCGTCGCAAGGGACTTCCAAGAGATCTTCCGACTCGTGAACCGGCGCACCGGCTCAAGCCATGCGGCCATGGCGGCAGCCATCGGCAAGATGACCAGCTCACGCGTCAGCGACATCATTCGAGGTGTCCGTGGTATCCGGGGACGCGAGGTCATCGAACGCGTGGCTGACGGATTCGGCATTCCCGGGGAAATGATGGGTCTGCCGAGAAGGTCGTGGGAGGGTTCCCCGGAAAGCATTGACGGAACCACCAGCGCTTGCACCAGCGTCGGGTCTGTAACCGAATTTGGGGTGAAGTCGCAGCATGACGCACCCGCCACTATTCTTGGTCTCCGCAACCAATTGGCAGCCCAGGGTAGTTCCGCATGGAGAATCACCCCGACTGCGGAACGCGAGGCTGAGAGCCTACTTAGTCGTCGCACCCTTCTCAAAGGAGGGGCCGTCGCTGCCGACATGGCAGGGGTCGACCTTGAAGAAATCCAGCACGTGGCCGCAGCGCTGGAAGATGCGTACCGTTACCTTGATGGCCCGGTGGTTGATTATTTCCGCAAACAGCTCGAAGTGGCCAAGAATGATGATGGTGCGCTGGGTGCGTGGAAAACCCTACCGCTAGTTCTTGGTTTGTTGGGTGCTATTGAGCAGAGAGCCCGCGATGTGAAGCCCGGGGCGCGGCGAGAGCTGCTGTCGGTTGGTGCCGACGGTGCGGAGTTTGCAGGATGGCTATTCCGTGATATCCAGCAACCCGCCATTGCTGTTTTCTGGTATGACCGGGCCATGGAATGGGCGCAAGAAGCCAACGACCCTGCCATGCAGGGATATATGCTGCTGAAGAAATCCCAAATGGCGTATGACGACGGAGATGCTGGGCGCATTTTGACCCTGGCACAAGCGGGACAGCATGAGAGGTGGCAACTCCCGGTGCGCGTGCAATCGGAGTTGCTGCAACAGGAAGCGCTAGGGTGCGCCATGATCGGTGAACCGTTCTCGCTGGTAGAGCAGAAACTCAGTACGGCTCATGAACTACTGGCCCACGCTGCTGACAGTGAACCAAGCGACCTTGGCGCCTATTTCAACGAACACACGTTGTTGCTCCGGAATGCAGTGAGCTACACCGAGGCAGGTAAGCCGAGTCTCGCCGCTGACTTGTTCGGAAAAATCATTGCCGCCGGAACACTCTCCCGCCGTGACGTTGGATTCTTCAATGCCCGGCGTTCGGCAGCCTTGGCACTGAGCGGCGAGCCGGACGAGGCGGCCCGGATTGGTTCCGCCTCGGCAGAGGTGGCTCACGCGATGAAGTCCGAACGCACCATGCGAGTATTGCATGAAGTGTCGCAAACGTTGAGTCGCTGGCGCGGTCGCCCCAAGGTGCATGAATTCCGTGAAATGCTCAAGACGGCCTAGACCTGCGAAGGGTCTGTATTCAGCCACTCGGTTACGGCGTGAATGACGAACGCCTGCCATTCCAGGCTCTGAGGGTCTAGATATTTTGGATCATCATGTACGGCGAAACCGTGCTGTGACCCTTCAATCTCAATGAGTTTACACGGGGCGTGGAAATTCTGTACAGCGGACCGCGACGAGTCGATGGGCACAAAAGTGTCTCGGGTGCCGTGCACGATAAGTGTCGGGGCCTGCACCTCGCCGAGCACTTCATATGGGTGCAGCCAGAACGCCTCATTGAGTAGAGGCCGTCCGTGTCGTAGTGTCGGTGTAAACTGGATAAATCCGTGTTCGGTGAGTTGCTGTGCTGCTTCCTCGCTGATCGAATCATCCACCCAATAGGAACGCGTATCGATGGTTCGCCATTTGTAGTCCAACTGGGGATTGAACAGCACTAGCCGCGAAAGGTCCATCGGGCGCCTTGCGGAGTAGTACGCGCAGATGCCGCCTCCGAAGCTGGCGCCCAACAGTGTAATTTCCTGTGCGGCCGTGGCGTTGCGCAGATAGGCGATGGCCACACGAATGTCATTGAGGATCGTGGCGAGCGTCAGCTCTTCTTGTCGGCCCTCACTATCGCCGTGGCCTCGCATGTCGAAGCGGAGAGACGTCACACCGCTATCAGCCAGTCCTGCGGCCAATCGCGTGAAGAACCCGCCCTCTTCACGGGTGACGCCACCGCCATGCACAAGTACGACACCGCGCGAGGTGCGCGTATCTGGGCTCACGAGGGTGCCAGCCAGGTGCAGACCATCAAGCGTTCGAAGTGTCACGCTGTCAGCTGTAGGCATGGCGCGAGCCTAGTACTGACGCAAACCGAGCGCGCCCCGTTCGACGCTCACCTCAAGTGTCGGGAATGGCCCGCAGACGGCACCAAGAGTCTTCTGTCCTGACCGGCAGCTGTCCGCCAGAACCCCTACCTCGGCACTTCGGGAAGGGACGGGGCGGGGGACGGTTCCGGGGCCTCGCCGAAGCGGGCCAGGGCCAGGGCGCCCGCCACCGCCACCGCGAAACCCGTTACCGCCAGCCACCCCAGCCCGTCCCGTGTGTGGTCGCCAAGCCACACCACCCCCGCCAGGGCCGGGCCGATCGTCTCGCCGAGGACCATCCCGGCCGTCGCCGTCGTCACCGAGCCCCGCTGGAGCGCCGAAGTCAGCAGCAGGAACGCCGCACCCCCGCCCACCAGCAGCGCGTACAACGCCGGGTTGGTGAAGTCGAGGGAGTCGATCAGGCGGACCGCCACCTCCACCACTCCGAAGCCGCACCCCGCGCCCAGACCGAGTACCAACGCCCGTGCCCGATCGGGCAGTCGGCCCCCGACCGCCCCCGCCATCAGGATCGCCGCTGCGACCGCGAGCAGCGCCCACGGCAGCGCGGCGGGCCCGTCCCGATGGCCCTCCGAGCCGGACGCGAGCCCGAGCATCCCGAGGCCCGCACAGACGACCCCGACGGCGGCCCATTCCGTACCGGAGAGCCGTACCGCGAGCAAGCGGGCCGCGACCACCGCCGTCACCGCGAGGGAGGAGGCGAGCGCCGCCCCGACCGCGTAGATCGGCACCGACCGCAGCGCGACGATCTGGAGGACGAAGCCGACCCCGTCGAGCCCGAGCCCGACGATGTAGCGCCACTGGCGCACCGCCCGCAGCAGCAACGCGGGGTCGACCCCGGAGTCCCCGGAGCCCCCGTTGTCCGGACCGGCCGCGGCCCGGGCCGCCACGGCCTGAAGAACCGTCGCGGTGCCATAGCAGACCGCCGAACCCAGCGCGCAGATCATCCCAAGGAGCACGAACGGACTGTAGTGGACGCCGGACGCCGGCCCGCCCGTGGCCGGGGACCAGGGGCAGATCTAGCGGACAGACCCTACGGTGTGGCCGGATCACGTCCGGACGCGGCGCCCCCGGCTACTCCGGGATGTAGTCCCGCAGCGGCGCGGGCCGCAGCCCGGCCGCGTCGGCGGCGGCGAGCGCCCGCGTCAGGTCGGCGTCGACGGTGTCGTTGAAGTGCAGCAGCACGATGTCACCGGCCTTCAACTTCGGTGTGGGCGGCGTCCATTGGCCCCAGGTCGTGAAGTCGTACGTCCAGGTCACCAGCGCTTTCGCGCCGCAGGCGCGGGCTGTCGTGCGGGTGGTGTCGTTGTACGTGCCGAACGGCGGCCGCGCGAGCCTCGGCTCGGCGCCGAACTGCGCGAGCGTCCGGTCCCGTGCCCCGCACAGCTGCGCGTGCTGGCCCGCCGCGTCGAGCGTGGTCAGGTCGGGGTGGTCGATCGTGTGGTTCTCCATCCGCGCGGGTGTGTGGTCGAGCAGGGTGCGGAAGTAACCGGGGTCGTACGCGTAGGCCCCCGGCAGGATGAACAGCGAGGCGGGCACCTGCCGGTCGAGCAGGAGCTTCTGGGCGGCGGGGTCGTGGGTCCAGCCGTCGTCGATCGTGATGAAGACGACCGGGTCGGCGGTGTCGACGTGCGACACGACGGGGACGGGCTCGGGCCAGTCCGCGGCCTGCGCGGGGGCGCCGACGGTGAGTGCGGCGAGGAGGGATACGAGCAGGGCGAACGCGGCGCGGGGTCTCGGCATGGCGGCATCATTGGTCTGGACCATGCCGATTGTCAACGCCCGTGCGGGAGAAGTCCGTTGGGGATGGGCCCCCACCCCGCCCCGATCCCTAAACCCTCCGGGGGTGGGTGGGGGTGGAGGTGGGTTTCCCGGGGGCGGGGCCCCCGGACCCCTTTCGCGGGGCCTGCGGCCCCTGCACCCCGCTGGGGTGGGGTGTGACGCGGGGCTGCGCCCCTGCGCCCCGCTTCGTCTGCGGATCGTGCCGGGTTGCTCGCGCAGTTCCCCGCGCCCCTGGGTATTCAGGGGCGCGGGGCTGTGACATTTGCGGCTCCGCCGCGTGGGCGCGACCAGCCCCCACCGGCGGGCAGCCAAAGAACCAGGCCGCCCGCCCAGGCCACGCGGCGGAGCCGCAAAATGTCACAGCCGGGAAGGGGCGGGGTGGGGCCAACCCGCCTAGGCTTCCGCCAGCACCGCCCGCAGCTGGTCCAGCCCCCAGTCCAGGTCCTCCTTCGAGATCACCAGCGGCGGGGCGATCCGGATCGTGGAGCCGTGGGTGTCCTTGACCAGGACGCCCCGGTCCATGAGCCGCTCGGAGATCTGCCGTCCGGTCCCGTACGCGGGGTTGATGTCCACCCCGGCCCAGAGCCCACGCCCCCGAACCGCCTCCACCGCACCGGTGTGCGCCAGCAGACCGAGTTCGTGGTGCAGATGCTCGCCGAGCTCGGTCGCGCGCTGCTGGTACTCGCCGGTCCGGAGCATCGCGATGACCTCCAAGGCGACCGCGCACGCCAGCGGGTTCCCGCCGAACGTGGACCCGTGCTCGCCGGGGCGGAACACGCCGAGCACGTCCGACGAACCCACCACGGCCGACACCGGCACGACCCCGCCGCCGAGCGCCTTGCCGAGGACGTACAGGTCCGGCACCACGTCCTCGTGCTCGCACGCGAACGTCTTCCCGGTCCGGCCGAGGCCCGACTGGATCTCGTCCGCGATGAACAGGACGTTCCGGTCGCGGGTCAACTCCCGTACGCCCGGCAGATATCCGGGCGGCGGTACCAGCACACCCGCCTCGCCCTGGATCGGCTCAAGCAGCACCGCCACCGTGTTCTCGGTGACCGCCGCCGACAGCGCGGTCAGATCGCCGTACGGGACGATCTCGAAGCCCGGCGTGTACGGGCCGTAGTCCGCGCGCGCCTCCGGGTCCGTCGAGAAGCTGACGATCGTCGTCGTACGGCCGTGGAAGTTGTTCGCGGCGACCACGATCTTCGCCATCCCGTCGGGCACGCCCTTGACGCGGTAGCCCCACTTGCGGGCGGTCTTGACGGCCGTCTCCACCGCCTCGGCGCCCGTGTTCATGGGCAGCACCATGTCCTTGCCGCACAGCGCGGCGAGCTCCGTGCAGAACTCCGCGAACCGGTCGTGGTGGAACGCCCGCGAGGTCAGCGTGACTCTGTCGAGCTGGGCCTTGGCGGCGTCGATGAGGCGGCGGTTGCCGTGGCCGAAGTTGAGCGCCGAGTATCCGGCGAGCATGTCGAGAAACCGCCGGCCCTCGACATCGGTCATCCACGCGCCTTCGGCCGAGGCGACGACGACAGGCAACGGATGGTAGTTGTGCGCACTGTGAGCCTCGGCAGAGCGGATGGCGTCCGATGTAGTAGACACGGGGTCTCCGTTTCATCGTGCGGCGTGGGGCAGGGGTGGGCACCTTTTCTGAGGTGGTCCCCTTTTCTATCGTCGTTTTCTATCGTCGCTCGGATGCTGGACGAAGAAACCTCCAATCGTGACGTGCCCGCTAGTGTGGAAGGTGCGTACGGCGACTGGCGAGCGGGGAAGCGACCCCGGGGAAGCCGTGCGCCGCCAGCGCACGAGGTGCCGCCCGCCTGGGCACCCGGGACCATTGAACGGACCCCGGAGGACGCCATGAGCCTGCCCCTTTCCCACCCGGCCCTTTCGGCCACCGACCCCGAACTCGCCGCGCTCGTCGGCGCCGAGGAGCGGTTGCAGTCGGACACCCTGCGGCTGATCCCCAGCGAGAACTACGTGTCGCAGGCGGTGCTCGAAGCCTCGGGCACGGTGCTGCAGAACAAGTACAGCGAGGGCTACTCGGGCCGCCGCTACTACGAGGGCCAGCAGAACATCGACCTGGTCGAGACCCTGGCCGTGGAGCGGGCCAAGGCGCTGTTCGGCGTCGAGCACGCCAACGTCCAGCCCTACTCCGGCTCCCCGGCCAACCTCGCCGTCTACCTCGCCTTCGCCGAGCCCGGCGACACCGTGATGGGAATGGCCCTGCCGATGGGCGGCCACCTCACCCACGGCTGGGGCGTCTCGGCCACCGGCAAGTGGTTCCGGGGCGTCCAGTACGGCGTACGCCACGACAGTGGGCTCATCGACTTCGACGAGGTGCGCGAGCTCGCCCTCAAGGAGCGGCCGAAGATCATCTTCTGTGGCGGCACCGCCCTGCCGCGCACCATCGACTTCGCGGCCTTCGCAGAGATCGCCCGCGAGTCCGGCGCCGTCCTGGTCGCCGATGTCGCGCACATCGCGGGCCTGATCGCGGGCGGCGCGCACCCGTCCCCGGTGCCGCACGCCGACGTGATCTCCACGACCACCCACAAGACCCTGCGCGGCCCGCGCGGCGCCATGCTGATGTCCCGCGAGCAGCACGCCAAGGCCATCGACAAGGCGGTCTTCCCGGGCCTCCAGGGCGGCCCGCACAACCAGACCACCGCCGCGATCGCCGTCGCCCTGCACGAGGCGGCCCAGCCCTCGTTCCGCGACTACGCGGCGGCCGTCGTCGCCAACGCCAAGGAGCTCGCCGAGCAGCTGCTCGCGCGCGGCTTCGACCTGGTCTCCGGCGGCACCGACAACCACCTGATCCTGATGGACCTCACCCCCAAGGACGTCCCGGGCAAGGTCGCCGCGAAGGCCCTGGACCGGGCCGGGATCGTGGTCAACTACAACACCGTCCCGTACGACCCGAGGAAGCCGTTCGACCCCTCGGGCATCCGCATCGGCACCCCGTCCCTGACCTCCCGGGGCCTGGGCACCGAGCACATGGCGGCCGTGGCCGGGTGGATCGACCGGGGTGTCACCGCGGCCCGCGCCGGCGACGAGGACGCGCTCGCCGTCATCCGCACCGAGGTCGCCGAGCTGATGGCCGCGTACCCGGCGCCGGGCCTGCCGACGGACTAGCCCCGACGACTGCGAGGTGCCGGTTCGTACACCGGCGCCTCGCGACTGTGTTCCTCATCTCATCGAGCGCGTACGGGCTGGTCGTGGATTCCTACCGGCCCCCGCGTCCGGGTTCGTACCGGCAACGGTTTCCGAGCTGTCGGCGCCACCTGAGAGAATGATGAACATGGCCATTGATCGTCCTCGTGTGCTCTCCGGAATCCAGCCCACCGCAGGCTCGTTCCACCTCGGCAACTACCTCGGTGCGGTCCGTCAGTGGGTGGCTCTCCAGGAGTCCCACGACGCCTTCTACATGGTCGTGGACCTGCACGCGATCACGGTTCCGCAGGATCCGAAGGAGCTGCGCGCCAACACCCGGCTCGCCGCCGCCCAGCTGCTCGCCGCCGGGCTCGACCCGGACCGGTGCACGCTCTTCGTGCAGAGCCATGTGCCCGAGCACGCCCAGCTCGCCTGGGTCATGAACTGCCTGGCCGGCTTCGGCGAGGCGTCCCGGATGACGCAGTTCAAGGACAAGTCGGCGAAGCAGGGCGCCGACCGCGCCACCGTGGGCCTGTTCACCTACCCGATCCTCCAGGTCGCGGACATCCTGCTCTACCAGGCCAACGAGGTCCCGGTCGGCGAGGACCAGCGCCAGCACGTCGAGCTCACCCGCGACCTCGCCGAGCGCTTCAACGGCCGGTTCGGCGACACGTTCAGGATCCCGGCGCCGTACATCCTCAAGGAGACGGCGAAGATCTACGACCTCCAGGACCCGTCGATCAAGATGAGCAAGTCGGCGTCGACGCCGAAGGGCCTCATCAACCTGCTCGACGAGCCGAAGGCGACCGCCAAGAAGGTCAAGAGCGCCGTCACCGACACCGACACCGTGATCAAGTACGACGCCGTGAACAAGCCGGGCGTCTCCAACCTGCTCACGATCTACTCCACACTCACCGGCAAGACGATCGCCGAGCTGGAGACGGAGTACGAGGGCAAGATGTACGGGGCGCTGAAGACGGACCTCGCCGAGGTGATGGTGGACTTCGTCACCCCGTTCAGGACCCGTACGCAGGAATATCTGGACGACCCCCGGACGCTGGACGCCGTCCTGGCCAAGGGTGCCGAGAAGGCCCGTGCGGTGGCCGCCGAGACGCTGGCGACGGCGTACGACAGGGTCGGGTTCCTGCCCGCGAAGCACTGAAGACGCCCTGACGGCTCTGGCAGAACGGCGGCGCGACCGCCACACTGCACACTGACGCACACAGACGTACCCGGACAACGATGGAGGAGAACGACGTGGGGACCGTAACGCTCGGCGTTTCGATCGCGGTCCCGGAGCCGTACGGCAGCCTGCTCCAGGAGCGGCGCGCGGGCTTCGGGGATCCCGCCGCGCACGGCATTCCCACCCACGTCACCCTCCTCCCGCCCACCGAGGTCGACGCGGCCCGGCTGCCCGGGATCCGGGCGCATCTCGCCGAGGTCGCGGCGGCCGGGCGCGCCTTCCCGATGCGGCTCTCGGGGACCGGGACGTTCCGGCCGCTCTCGCCGGTCGTGTTCGTGCAGGTCGTCGAGGGCGGGCCGGACTGCGCCCGGCTCCAGCAGCGGGTCCGCGACGAGGCGGGCCCGCTCGTGCGCGAGCTGCACTTCCCGTACCACCCGCATGTGACCGTCGCCCACGCCATCCCCGAGGAGGGGATGGACCGGGCGTACGAGGAGCTGGCCGCCTTCGAGGCGGAGTGGACCTGCGGCGGCTTCGCGCTGTACGAGCAGGGCGCGGACGGCGTGTGGCGCAAGCTGTACGAGTACGGGTTCGGCCTCAGCGGGGTCCCCGCCCAGGGCACCTCGCGCGACGAGCCGTCCGTACGCGCCTAGACCGGCAGGCGCCGGAAGATCGGGCGCGGTACATGCCGTAGCGCCGACATCACCACCCGTAGCGTCCCCGGCACCCACACCACCTCCGCCCGGCGGCGCAGCCCCGACTCGATGGCCTGCGCGACCGCCTCCGGCGTGGTCGCCAGCGGGGCCTCCGGGAGCCCGGCCGTCATCTTCGTCCGGACGAAGCCCGGGCGGACGACCATGACGTGCACCCCCGAGCCGTGCAGCGCGTCGCCCAACCCCTGCGCGAAGGCGTCCAGGCCCGCCTTGCTGGAGCCGTAGATGAAGTTGGCCCGGCGGGCGCGCTCACCGGCCACCGAGGACAGGATCACCAGCGAGCCGTGGCCCTGGGACTGCACGGCTTTCGCGCAGATCAGGGCCGCCGAGACCGCACCCGTGTAATTCGTCTGGGCGACCCGCACGGCCGCGAGCGGCGCGCTCTCGTCGCGGACCTGGTCGCCCAGGATCCCGAACGCCAGCAGCACCATGTCGATGTCGCCCTCGGCGAAGACCCTGGACAGGGCCGACTCGTGGGAGGCCGCGTCCAGCGCGTCGAACGCGACCGTGCGCACATCCGCCCCGAGCTCGCGCAGCTCCGCTGCCGCTGAGTCGAGCGCGGGGGAGGGGCGCCCGGCCAGCCAGACCATGCGGGTGCGGCGTGCTACCAGGCGGCGGGCCGTGGCCAGGCCGATCTCGGACGTACCGCCGAGGATCAGCAGGGACTGGGGGGTACCGAAGGCGTCCTTCATGTACGTTCAACTCCCTTGTACGGGTGCGTGGTTGTGGCTGTCCGCGTGCGGACCGTGCGTGGCCGCTCGCGCAGTTCCCCGCGCCCCTTTGGGGCGCGCCGTGCGCCGCACCTCCACGGGGTCGGTCACAGGTCCAGCCGTCTGGACAGGTCCGAGGTGAAGACCCCGGCCGGGTCGAGCCGCGCCCGCAGCTCCCGGAACTCCGCCAGCCTCGGGTACATCGCCGCCAGCGTCCGGGGCCGCACCCGCGCGTCCTTCGCCAGGTACACCCGGCCGCCCGCGCCCGCGACCTCCTCGTCCAGCTCGTCCAGGAAGTCGGCGAGGCCCGGCAGGCCCGTCGGGATGTCCAGGGCCAGGGTCCAGCCGGGGAGCGGGAAGGAGAGCCAGCCGGGGTCGGCCTCGCCGAAGCGCTTGAGGACGGCGAGGAAGGACGGGCAGCCGCGCCGGGAGATGCGGCGCACGATCCGGCGCAGCGCCTCCTCCTGCCCGTATCCGACGACGAACTGGTACTGCACGAAGCCGCCCCGGCCGTAGATGCGGTTCCAGTGCGGGACGCCGTCGAGGGGGTGGAAGAACGTGGGGATGCGCTGGAGTTCGCCGGTGCGGTGCTTGGGGGCTCGGCGGTACCAGAGCTCGTTGAACGCCGTCACCGAGGCGCGGTTCAGCAGTCCGGCCGGGAAGTACCGCGGTGCGGGCGGGAGTTGGCCCGGGCGGAAGTGGAGCGGGGTGCGGCGGGTGCGGGCGTCCAAGGCGTCCAGGGGGGCGTGATCGCCCCGGGTCAGCACCGCCCGGCCGGTGCGGGCGCCACGGGCGAGCAGGTCGATCCAGGCCACCGAGTAGCGGTAGCGGTGGTCCGTCGCCGTGAGCCGGGACATCAAGTCGTCGAGATCGGCCGCCCGTTCGGTGTCGACAGACATCAAGGACGTCTCGACGCGGTGGAGTCGGATCGTCGCCGACAGGATCACGCCGGTCAGGCCCATCCCGCCCGCCGTCGCGTCGAACAGTTCGCCGTCGGGCGTGAGGGTGTGTACGGTGCCGTCCGCCGTCAGCAGGTCGAGCGCGCGGACATGGCGGGTGAAGGAGCCCGAGCCGTGGTGGTTCTTGCCGTGGATGTCCGCGCCGATCGCGCCGCCGACGGTCACGTAACGGGTCCCGGGTGTCACCGGCACGAACCAGCCCAGCGGCAGCAGGACTTCCATCAGGCGGTGCAGGCTGACCCCCGCCTCGCAGACCACCACGCCCGCCTCGGCGTCGATGCTGCGGACACGGTCGAGGCCGGTCATGTCCAGGACGGCGCCGCCCGCGTTCTGCGCCGCGTCGCCGTACGCCCGGCCAAGTCCCCGCGCGATGCTCCCGCGCGGCCCGCAGGCGCGGACCGCCGCCACCGCTTCCTCGTACGTACGCGGCGCGAGCAGCCGCGCCGCCGTCGGCGCGGTGCGGCCCCAGCCGGTCACGGGGGTCAGGGGGGTGCCAGACATGGGGCCGACCGTAGCGCCGGTTGATTGTTTTCCTTGGTGTTATGTCCTATTCATTCAGATACTCACCGAAATGGGTGATTGAGTGAGTGTCAAGCCGCATTGACGCGGATCCGGCGCCGTGGCCCGGGAGAGTCGCGTACGGCCGACGCGGTGCCCTACGGCCGGTCGGCGGGCTGTCTTACGGAAGCGGGGTGGCAGATGCGGTACACCGACGCGGACCGCCGGCTCCTGTCGGCGCTGCGCGACTGCGGGACGGACCCACGCGTGGCCGCCGTCGCCCGCGCGCTCTCGCTGGCCGGGGAGCACGGCGCGGTGTGGCTCGCGGCCGGGGTCGTTGCCGCCGCCGTCGACCGGGACCGGCGCGGCGACTGGCTGCGCGGTACGGCGCTGGTCGCGGCCGCGCATCTGACCAGCATGGGGGTCAAGCGGGTGGTGCGGCGGCCCCGGCCCCGGCTGCCCGCCCGGGACCCGCTGGTACGCACGGCCGGGCGGCACTCGTTCCCCAGCTCGCACGCCACCTCGGCGGCAGCGGCGGCCGTGGCGTACGGCGGACTGCGGCCCGCCGGGGCCCGGCTCGCGCCGCCGCTCGCGGCCGCGATGTGTGTGTCCCGGCTGGTCGTCGGCGTCCACTACCCCTCGGACGTGCTGGTCGGCGCCCTCCTCGGCGGCGCGACGGCCCGCCTCGGCGCCAGATGGATCGGGGCGGGCTCGTGAACCGGCCCGGGCTCGTAGCCCTGGACGAGCGGCCCGCGCGGCGCGCGCTCGCGCTGCCCGCCGGGCTGCTGAAGACCGCGCGGCCCCGCCAGTGGATCAAGAACGTGCTGGTCGCCGCCGCGCCCGCCGCCGCCGGACAACTGGACTCCCGCCACACCCTGCGCCAACTCGCCGTCGTCTTCGTGCTGTTCACAGCCGCAGCGTCCGCCGTCTACCTCGTCAACGACGCGCGCGACGCGGCCGCCGACCGCGCGCATCCGCAGAAGTGCCACCGCCCGGTGGCGACCGGACAGGTGCCGGTGCCCCTCGCGTACGCGGTCGGCGCCGTTCTCGCGGTCCTCGCCCCGCTCGCCGCGGCCCTCACCTGCAACCCCATGACGGCGACCCTGCTCACCGGATACGTGGTGATGCAGCTCGCCTACTGCGTGAAGCTCAAGCACGTCCTCGTCGTCGACCTCGTGGTCGTCACCGCCGGGTTCCTGATGCGGGCGATGGTCGGCGGGGTCGCGCTCGCCATCCCGCTCTCGCGCTGGTTCCTGATCACCGCCGGGTTCGGCGCACTGTTCATGGTGGCGGCCAAGCGGTACTCGGAAGCCGTCCAGATGGAGGGCCACGGCGGCGCCACCCGCGCGCTGCTCGACGCGTACACCACCGGCTATCTGCGGTTCGTCTGGCAGCTCGCGGCCGGGGTCGCGGTCCTCGCGTACTGCATGTGGGCGCTGGAGGCCGGCGGCATGGCGGGCGGCTCGCTGCTGCCGTGGCGGCAGTTGTCGATGGTCCCGTTCATCGGCGGGATCCTGCGGTACGCGGTGTTCGCCGACCGGGGCACGGCCGGCGCCCCCGAGGACGTGATCCTGCACGACCGGGCGCTCGCCGTCATCGGCCTGGTCTGGGTCGCGCTCTACGGGCTCGCGGTGGCGGACCTGTGAGGCCCAGGGTGCGGCGCGCCGAGCTCGTCGGCTTCGCGCTCGCCGGGATCTGCGCGTACGCCGCCGACCTGGGCCTCTTCGTCTGGCTGCGCTCGGGCCTCGGCTGGGACCCGATCGCCGCCAAGTCCCTCTCGTTCGTGGTGGGTTGCACCGTCGCGTACGCAGGGAACGCCTTCGGTACCTACCGGGGCAGCCGGGCCGGGCGGCGCGAGTATGCCGTCTTCTTCGCCGTGAACATCGCGGGCGCGCTCGTGCAACTGCTCTGCCTCGGCGTCACGCACTACGGCCTCGGCCTCACCTCGCCGCGCGCCGACACGCTCTCAGGGGCCGTCTTCGGCATGGCCCTCGCCACCTGCCTGCGGTTTTGGGGCACCAGGACGCTTGTCTTCGGGGTCGAGAGGGGTACTCGGACGTCATGGACTGGCTGAAGAATCTTCCCGTCATCGGGCCGCTGGTGGCACGTTTCACGCGGACGCACGTCTGGCGTTCGTACGAGCGGCTCGACCGGGTGAAATGGTCCCGGCTCGCCGCCGCGATCACCTTCATCAGCTTCCTGGCGCTCTTCCCGCTGCTCACCGTGAGCGCGGCCGTCGCCGCCGCCGTGCTGACCCCGGGCCGGGTGCAGAAACTCCAGAACACCCTCGCCGACCAGGTCCCCGGCATCTCCGACCAGCTCAACCTCCAGGACCTCACCCGTAACGCGGGCACCGTCGGGGTCGTCGCCGGAGCGCTGCTGCTGTTCACCGGCATCGGCTGGATCGGCTCGATGCGGGGCTGTCTGCGGGCGGTGTGGGAGCGGGACGACGACGAGGGCGAGAACCCGTTCCTGCGCACCCTCAAGGACGGCGGGATCCTGCTCGGCCTCGGCGGCGCGGGCCTCGCCTCGTTCCTGGCCTCCTCCGTCGGCTCGACGGCCGTCGGCTGGACCGCGAATCACCTCGGCATCGACGAGAACGGCGCGGGCCGGGTCCTGCTGCGCATCGCCGCCATCGCGATCGCGGTCGCCGCCGACTTCCTGGTCCTGCTGTACGTACTGACGCTGCTGCCCGGGGTGTCCCCGCCGCGCCGCAGACTGATGGTGGCCTCGCTGATCGGCGCGGTGGGGTTCGAGCTCCTGAAACTGCTGCTCGGCGGCTATATGCAGGGCGTCGCGGGCAAGAGCATGTACGGCGCCTTCGGGGTGCCCATCGCGCTGCTGCTGTGGATCAACTTCACCGCGAAACTGCTGCTGTTCTGCGCGGCCTGGACGGCCACCCCGTCGAAGACGGACGAGGCGGCCGGGGCGGCGGAGCCCGGCCCGGAGGAATCCGACGGGCCCCGCACCCCGAAGATCACTTCTTCCGGCGGACCAGCTCCGGGAGCGGCCAGCGGCGGTTGAGCAGGAACAGCCCGCCCGCGACCACCACCAGCGCGCCGCCCGCGATCGCGAGCGCCGTCCCGACGCCGCCGGAGCCGGGCTCCTTGCGGGCGGCGACGGATGCCTTCGCGGGGTCCTGCGCACCGCCCGCCCGGCTGGGCCGGGAGCCGGGCGGGGTGCCGCTGGGCAGGGCCGACTTGGGCGCGACCAGTTCGCCGACCGGGGTGACCTTGCCGGCCGCCGCGAAGCCCCAGTCGAGCAGGCGGGCGGCCTCCTTGTAGACGGCCTGGCTCTCGCCGGAGTCGGGGTTCATCACGGTGACCAGCAGCACCCGGCCGTCGCGCTCGGCGACCCCGGTGAAGGTCGCGCCCGCGTTGGTGGTGTTGCCGTTCTTGACGCCCGCGATGCCCTTGTACGGGCTGATGCCGTAGTCGCCGGTGAGCAGCCGGTTGGTGTTCTGGATGTCGAAGTAGTCGCGCTCGTTGTTCTTGCCCTCGCCGCCGGGGAACTTAGCGGTGGCGGTGGAGCAGTACTCGCGGAAGTCCTTCTTCTGCAGCCCCGAGCGGGCGAACAGCGTCAGGTCGTACGCGCTGGAGACCTGGCCCGGCGCGTCATAGCCGTCCGGCGAGATCACATGGGTGTCGAGCGCCTGGAGGTCGTCGGCGTGCGCCTGCATGTCCTGGACGGTCTTGGGGACACCGCCGTTCATCGAGGAGAGCACGTGCACGGCGTCGTTGCCCGAGCGCAGGAAGACGCCGAGCCACAGGTCGTGCACGGTGTACGACTCGTTCTCCTTGACCCCGACCAGGCTGCTGCCCTCGCCGACGCCCTCCAGATCGGCCTGGGTGACCTTGCGCACCTCGGTCTTGGGCAGGCTCGGCAGCACGGTGTCCGCGAAGAGCATCTTCAGGGTGGAGGCGGGGGGCAGCCGCCAGTGCGCGTTGTGCGAGGCGAGCACCTCGCCGCTCTTGGCGTCCGCGACGATCCACGAACGGCCCGTCAGATCCATCGGCAGCACCGGCGCCCCCGGACCGAGCTTGGCCTGGGTGCCCGGCTGGGCGAGCAGCGCGCCGCCGACCGTCGACATCGAGGCCGGCGGCGGGTCGGGGTCCTTGCGGGTCCGGCCGGGCTTCGCGTCGGTGCCGGGCTTGCCCGGGGAGGCCGACGGGCCCGGCGAGGCCGACAGGCTGGGGGAGGGGCCCGGCGTGCCCGGCTTGACGTCGTACGGCACGGCCGCGGCGGGCGCGGCGGCGAGCGCGGGCAGCAGCGCGGCGGCGGCCGCCGCCAGTGCGATTCTCGCGGGCTTGTTCACAGCAGACACGGACGAGAACGTACAGGCCCGGCCCGGCGATCCCGACACCGGCGGGGGGACCCGCCGGGAGCTCCCACCCGCCCGGGGGTGCCCGGCCCCCGAGTCGGCTGTGTCTTCCCGGGGGCCGCTGTGTTCCGTAGCGGCTGCGCCGCGGGCCGGACCCCCGGGCGAACCCCCCGGGCGCCCGGGCGATACTGACCACATGAAGTTGAACCGCCCCGTCTCCTGGTTCCTGCTCGTGTTCGGAGCATGGAGCTGGATCATCTGGATCACTTTCGTCAAGAACCTGTGGAAGGACGGCAGCGGGCTCGCCTTCGACGACGCCGGCAACCCCACCGCGTACTTCTGGGTGCACCTGACGCTCGCCATCGTGTCCTTTCTTCTGGGGACGGCCGTCGGCCTCATCGGGTTGCGTTCCGTACGCCAACTGCGTACGGAGAGCATGGACGCGGCGGGGTCACGGGCTGCTAACGACTAGTCGCGACCCCCTTGTCACGCGCGGCTAACGAGTACCTGTGCAGTGAAGATTTCCTCTTCCGAATGTGAAACCCGTGTGATTGGGTGAGCGCCATCACAGGCTGTGCGCGAGGGGGTTCGGCACGCCTGAAGGGGTGGGGCGTTCCGAGGAGTGCACGTCGATGCGGTCGATCCGTATGCGGATTCTGGCGGTTTGTGCGGCCCTGGTGGTCGTCGGTGTGGGGGGATGGCAGCTGCTGCCGTCCGATCAGCAGAAGAAGGACCCGATCACGGTCGGCACCACCGACGTGATCACCTCGCTCGATCCGGCCGGCGCCTATGACGCCGGCTCCTGGGCGCTCTACAGCAACGTGTACCAGTCGCTGCTCACCTTCCGGCCAGGCTCCGCGGAGCCGGTGCCGGACGCCGCGCGCAGCTGCAAGTTCATCGGCATGGAGCTGAAGACGTATCAGTGCGTGCTCCGGGACGACCTGACGTTCTCCTCCGGCCGCAAGATCACGCCGGCGGACGTCAAGTTCTCCTTCGACCGGGTGACGAAGATCAACAGCGAGCTGGGGCCGTCCCCGCTGCTGTCCGTCATCGGCTCGGTCCAGGCCGACGGCTCCAATGTCACCTTCAACCTGAAGACCAAGGACGCGACCTTCCCGTCGAAGCTCGCGACGGGCGCCGGGTCCATCGTCGACAGCAGTACGTATCCGGACAAGGCGCTGCGCAAGAACAACTCCGTCGTCGGCTCCGGCCCGTATCTGCTCAAGACGTACAAGCGCGGCCAGAGCGCGGTCCTCGAACCGAACCCGCACTACAAGGGCGCGGTGACCCGCAAGGGCCTGCCGGTCGAGGTGCGCTACTTCGCCGAGTCCGACCAGCTCAACCGGGCGTGGCAGGCCGGGGACGTGCAGGTGGCGCACCGCGAGATGCCGCCGGCCGTGCTCGCCAAGCTCTCGCCCGGCGACCCGAGCATCCGCATCAGCGAGACGCCGGGCGCCGAGACCCGCAACCTCAACCTCAACGTCCGCCCCGGGCGCCCGCTCGCGAAGGCCAAGGTCCGCGAGGCCGCGGCCACGCTGATCGACCGGCCCGCGCTCGCGGCGTCGGTCTACCAGGGCACGGTCGAGCCGCTGTTCTCGCTGATCCCGCAGGGCTTCACCGGCCACAGCACCGCGTTCTTCGACGCCTACCCCAAGGTCGACGTGGCGAAGGCGAAGTCGCTGCTGCGGTCGGCGGGGGTGCAGACGCCGGTGAAGTTCACGCTGGCGTACCGCAAGCTGGGCGCCAACGGCGCGGAGGCCGAACAGCTCAAGGCCCAGCTGGAGAAGGGCGGCCTCTTCAAGGTCGAGCTGATCGCCGAGTCCGACTGGCCGAAGATGCAGAAGAACTACGCGGCGGGTGTGTACGACGCGTACACGGCGGGCTGGATCGCCGACTTCCCCGACCCCGACAACTTCAGCCAGCCGCTGGTGGGGACGGGCAACAGCTTGCACACCGGGTACTCGGACAAGTCCGTCGACGAGATCATTCAGCGTACGCAGCAGTACAGCGACCGGGGGCGTACCGCCGATGACTTCAAGGCACTTCAGGACAAGGTCGCGGAAGATGTGCCGCTGATTCCGCTGTGGCAGGGCAAGGACTATGTGGTGTCCCACCGGAGTGTCAGTGGGTTGCAGTATCTGTCCGATGGGACGGGGGTTTGGCGGCTGTGGGAGCTCGGGTGGATCTGAGGTGTTCGGGTGCGGGCCGGTAGGGGCCGGTCGCGCCCACGCGGCGGAGCCGCAAATGTCACAGCCCCGCGCCCCTATAAGTGACCCGGCACCGCAACGGACTCCACGAGCACGCTCAGCGCTTCTTTCGGGACGTCGCCGCCTGTGCCATTCCCGGTAGGAAGTCCGTGAACAGCTCGTGCACCTCGTGGACCAGTGGGCGCAGCACGCGGAAACGCGCCAGCGACACACCCCGCGTCGTGAGCTTCGCGCCGCGGGCCGCCAGGCGGTAGCTGCGTTCGCTGTTCTCCGAGCGGTCGAAGACCCAGTACAGGACCAGGCCCATCTGGGACAGCCACATCAACTCAGGGAGTACGTGGGTGAGTTCGGCCGGGACCTTCGTCTTGGTTCCGGCCAGTACCTCGCGGTGTACGGAGATCGCGGCGTCGCGGGCGTGCTGGGACTCGGGAGAGAACGGGCTGAGCGGGCTGTCCGGGTCCGCCGCGTTCTTGAAGAACTGCGCGGCGAACTCGTGGTACGGCGCCGCGATGTCCAGCCAGACGCGGAGCACCCCGGCGAGCCGCGCCTCCAGGTCGGTCTCGCGGTCGAGCACGTCCCGGACCGCCGCCTGGTGTTCGGCGGCGATCCGGTCGTAGAAGCCCTGGATCAGGTGCTCTTTGCCGTCGAAGTAGTAGTACGCGTTGCCGACGGAGACCCCCGCCTCCTTGGCGATGGCCCGCATGGTCGTCTTGTCGTAACCGAGTTCCTGGAACAGCCGCATCGCGGTCTCCAGGATCAGGGTGCGGGTCTGCTCGCCCTTGGCGGGACCCGGCTCGCTGCGGGTGGGCTCGGACGCGGCGGGCACACGCTCGTTCTCTGCTGGCACGGCACGAGCGTAATGGGCCGCCCTGTGAGCGATACCGCAGGTCACCCCTTTGCGAGCACCGGTGCCTCTTGCACGGCCCGGGTCTCCTCCTGCTGCCCGAACCGGCGTACGCCCGGGACCGCCGCCGTCGCCAGGCACGCCCCGCCGACGACCAATGCGGCCGCGACGAGCGGGACTTCGGGACCCCAGACGTCGGCGGCCAGCGGCGCGAGCGCGTAGCCGACGGGGGCCGCCGCCAGTGAGAGCAGCCAGTCGTACGAGGTGACGCGGGCCAGGGCGTGCGAGGGGATGGCCGACTGGACCGAGGTCTCCCAGACCGGCGAGAGGAAGCCGAGGCCCGCCTGGGCGATGCCGTACGCGGCGATGGCGAGCGGTGCCGGGGCCGAGACGGCGAGCAGCGTGAGCGGCAGGGCGTAGGTGGCCAGGCCCAGATTGGCGGTGAGGACGGGCCGCTTCGGCCGGGCGCGCCCGGCGACCAGCGAGCCGAGCAGCAGCCCGATGGCGCCCGCCTGGAGGAACACCAGCCAGAACGTCTTCCCGCCGAACTCCTTGAAGGCGATGGCCGGGCCGAGCGTCATCAGGACGGCGGCCGCTCCGTTCCAGGCGGAGTGGGCGAACAGGCTGGTCCAGTACCAGTCGCGGGAACGGACCTCGCCCCAGCCCTCCTTGAGGTCGGCGACCAGCGAGCGGCGCACCGGCGGCACATGGCGCACCCGTATCGCGCTCAGCAGCGCCGCGCTGATCGCGAACGACGCGGAGTCCAGGACGAAGGCCCAGCCGGGGCCCGCGGTGAGGATGAGCGCGCCCGCGACCGCCGGGCCGCCGATCCGGGTCGCGCTGTTGACCACCCCCATCAGGGCGTTGGCGCGCTGCCGGTTCTCCTTGTCGACGGTGCCGGTGAGCAGCGGCGCGAGCGCGGGCATCGCGAACGCGGACGCGCTGCCGCCGATCGCCTCGGCGAGCGCGATCTGCCACAACTTCGGGTCCCCGCCGAGCAGTTCGTAGCCGACGAAGAGCTGCGTCGCACACCGTACGAGGTCGGTGGTGAGCGCGACCGTACGGGCGTTGAAGCGGTCGCCCGCCACCCCGCCGAAGGGCAGGAGCAGCAGCTTGGGCACCATCGCGCAGCCGAGCACGATCGCGAGCTGGCCGGTGGAGCCGGTCGCCATGTAGACGGCGAGGGCGAGCGCAGGGGGGATGACGGCGTCGCCGAGCAGCGAGAGCGACCGGCCGATGAAGAGCAGCCGGAAGGAGCGGGTGCGCAGGGGGTGGGGGAGAGGGGGCATGCCTCGAAATATATTTCGGTACCGAATAATTCGTCAACGAAATATCTTGTGCCGAAGGGGTTGCGTTGCTTCCGGCGTACGTACGATCAAGGCATGGAGCACAGAGACTGGACCGACGGGCATGTGGAGCGGTGGCTTCCCGTCCTGCCGGGGCTCGACCCGGTCGTCGAGGGCGCGGTGACCCGGATGAAGAGGCTCTCCGTCCACCTCAAGCGGGTACGGGAGCAGTCCCTGGTCGACTTCGCGCTCGACCGGCCGGAGTTCGACACGCTGCACAAGCTGGCGGGGCGTGGGGGTACCGCGACGCCGTCGCAGCTGGCCGCGGACTTGGATCTCGCGCCCGCGTCCGTCACGGGCCGCCTCGACGCGCTGGAGCGGCGTGGGTTCGTCCGTCGTACGCCCTCCACGACCGACCGGCGGAGGGTCCACGTCGAACTGACCGAGTCCGGTCGGGCGACGTGGATGGGCGCGATGGACATGCTCGGGGACGAGGAGTCCCGGGTCCTGGGGGCGCTGTCCCCCGCCGAGCGGGAGCTTCTCAACGACATGCTGCGGCGGATCATGGTCGTCGCCGAGGCGGGCTGAGTCTCACCTGCGCGACCAGCCCCCACCGGCCCGCAGGCGAACCATCACGCGGTACGCGAAAGCCCCGCCTCCCGGAGCGGGAAACGGGGCCTCGTACGCGTACGGCGGGGAAGATCAGAAGCGCCGAGTAATCAGCGCGCGCTTCACTTCCTGGATCGCCTTCGTGACCTCGATGCCTCGCGGGCACGCGTCCGTGCAGTTGAACGTCGTGCGGCAACGCCACACGCCGTCCTTGTCGTTCAGGATCTCCAGGCGCTGCTCCGCCGCCTCGTCACGCGAGTCGAAGATGAAGCGGTGCGCGTTGACGATCGCCGCCGGGCCGAAGTACTGGCCGTCGTTCCAGAACACGGGGCACGAGGACGTGCACGCCGCGCACAGGATGCACTTCGTCGTGTCGTCGAAGCGCTCGCGGTCCTCGGCGGACTGCAGACGCTCGCGCGTCGGCTCGTTGCCCTTGGTGATCAGGAAGGGCATCACATCGCGGTACGCCTGGAAGAACGGGTCCATGTCCACGACCAGGTCCTTGAGGACCGTGAGGCCCTTGATGGCCTCGACCGTGATCGGCTTCTCCGGGTTGATGTCCTTGATCAGCGTCTTGCAGGCGAGCCTGTTCTTGCCGTTGATCCGCATCGCGTCGGAGCCGCAGATGCCGTGGGCGCAGGAGCGGCGGAACGTGAGCGAGCCGTCCAGGTCCCACTTGATCTTGTGGAGACCGTCGAGCACGCGCTCCTTGGGGTCGATCTCCAGCTGGAAGTCCTCCCACGTCGCCTCGTCCGAGATCTCCGGGTTGAACCGGCGGATCCGGAAGGTGACCGTGATGAGGTGCGAGGACGTGGAGTCCGCCTCAAGCTTGTCCAGGGTCGGGGTGGCCATCAGTACTTACGCTCCATCGGCTGGTAGCGGGTCTGGACGACGGGCTTGTAGTCGAGGCGGATCGAGTCCTTGCCGCCGTCAGCGACCTCGCGGTACGCCATGGTGTGGCGCATGAAGTTGACGTCGTCGCGGTTGGGGTAGTCCTCGCGGTAGTGACCGCCGCGGGACTCCTTGCGCGCCAGGGCCGACACGGCCATGACCTCGGCCAGGTCGAGCAGGTTGCCCAGCTCGATGGCCTCAAGCAGGTCGGTGTTGAAGCGCTTGCCCTTGTCCTGGACGGACACGTTCTTGTAGCGCTCGCGCAGCTCGGCGATCTTCTCGACGGCCGTCTTGATCGTCTGCTCGGTGCGGAAGACCATGACGTTGGCGTCCATGGTCTCCTGGAGCTCCTTGCGGATGACCGCGACCCGCTCGGTGCCGGTGGACGAGAGCAGGTTCTTGACCTGGTTCTCGACCAGCTCGGCCGGGTTCTCCGGCAGCTCGACGTAGTCGGCCTTGGCCGAGTACTCGGCGGCCGCGATGCCCGCCCGGCGCCCGAACACGTTGATGTCGAGCAGCGAGTTGGTGCCCAGGCGGTTGGCGCCGTGCACGGAGACACAGGCGACCTCGCCGGCCGCGTACAGGCCCGGGACGACGGTGGTGTTGTCCGAGAGGACCTCACCCTCGACGTTGGTCGGGATGCCGCCCATGGCGTAGTGCGCGGTGGGCTGGATCGGGATCGGGTCCGTGTAGGGCTCGATGCCCAGGTACGTACGCGCGAACTCGGTGATGTCCGGGAGCTTGGCGTCCAGCTGCTCCGGCGGGAGGTGCGTGAGGTCGAGGTAGACGTGGTCGCCCTCGGGACCGCAGCCGCGGCCCTCACGGATCTCCGTGTAGATGGAGCGGGACACGACGTCACGGGACGCGAGGTCCTTCATGACCGGCGCGTACTTCTCCATGAAGCGCTCGCCGTCCTTGTTGCGGAGGATGCCGCCCTCACCGCGGGCGCCCTCCGTCAGCAGGATGCCCATGCGCCAGATGCCCGTCGGGTGGAACTGGAAGAACTCCATGTCCTCCAGGGGCAGACCGCGGCGGTAGCAGGCGGCCTGGCCGTCACCGGTCAGGGTGTGCGCGTTGGAGGTCACCTTGAAGAACTTGCCGGTGCCGCCGGACGCGTAGATGACCGACTTCGCCTGGAAGACGTGGATCTCGCCGGTCGCGAGCTCGTACGCCACCACACCGGCGGACGTCTTGACGCCGTCGACCTCGGTGATGAGCTGGTCGAGCACGTAGAACTCGTTGAAGAACTCCACGCCCTCCTTGACGCAGTTCTGGTACAGCGTCTGGAGGATCATGTGGCCGGTGCGGTCGGCCGCGTAGCAGGCACGGCGGACCGGGGCCTCGCCGTGGTTGCGGGAGTGGCCGCCGAAGCGGCGCTGGTCGATCTCGCCGGCGGGCGTCCGGTTGAACGGCAGGCCCATCTTCTCCAGGTCGAGAACGGCGTCGATGGCCTCCTTCGCCAGGATCTCGGCGGCGTCCTGGTCGACCAGGTAGTCACCGCCCTTGATCGTGTCGAAGGTGTGCCACTCCCAGTTGTCCTCCTCCACGTTGGCGAGCGCGGCGGCCATGCCGCCCTGCGCCGCGCCCGTGTGGGAACGCGTGGGGTAGAGCTTCGTCAGCACGGCGGTGCGGCTGCGCTTCGTCGCCTCGATGGCGGCGCGCATACCGGCGCCACCGGCGCCGACGATGACGGTGTCGTACTTGTGGATCTTCATCAGTGAATTCCTCAGTCCCTCAGCCCGTGGCCTAGCGGATGTTCGGGTCGAAGGTGAAGATCACCAGCGTGCCCAGCAGGACGGTGAACACCGTGGCGGTGTAGAGCAGCATCTTCAGCCAGAAGCGGGTGTTGTCCCGCTGCGCGTAGTCGTTGATGACCGTGCGCAGGCCGTTGGCGCCGTGCAGCATCGCGAGCCACAGCATGGCCAGGTCCCAGACCTGCCAGAAGGGGTTCGCCCAGCGGCCCGCCACGAAGGCGAAGCCGATCTTGGAGACGCCGCCGTCGAGCACCAGCTGGATGCAGAGGTGGGTGACGACCAGGACGACCAGGACGACACCGGACAGCCGCATGAACAGCCAGCCGTACAGCTCGAAGTTGGTGCGCGTCGACTTCGGCGTCTTCTTGGTCCGCTGACGCGGGGCCTCGATGAGCGGCGCCGGGTTGTCGGCGTCGTACAGGCTCGCGCCCTCGACCTCGCCGATCGCGGAAGTGGTTTCGGCAGACATGTCAGTCCTCAGCTCCCGAACAGTTCACGGGCGGCGTGACCGAGCACGGGGTACAGCGCGCCGATCATCAGAACGACCCAGATGCCCACGACGGACCACAGCATCTGCTTCTGGTAGCGGGGGCCCTTGGCCCAGAAGTCGACCGCGATGATGCGGAGACCGTTGAGCGCGTGGAAGAGGATGGCGGCGACGAGGCCGTACTCCAAAAGCGCCACGATGGGCGTCTTGTAGGTAGCGACGACCTTGTCGTAGTCCTCGGGGGAGACACGCACGAGTGCGGTGTCGAGGACATGGACGAACAGGAAGAAGAAGATGAGGACACCGGTGACTCGATGAGCCACCCACGACCACATGCCTTCCCGGCCGCGGTACAGCGTTCCAGCCGGCACGGAAAAACCCTCCGGGAGCGGGGACTAGGGCCGGCCGGCTTGACTGTCGGTCTGACCCGGCCGGGTACGGTCCACCGGCCCCGGTCATCGTAGCGACGAGATGTCGGTTCGTTCGCGCGGGGTCCACAGGTGTGATCAAACAGGCAATCAAACAGCCACGGACGGGCTATCCGACGGGCGTGGTGCGGCCCCTGAGGGGCGCGGGGAACTGCGCGACCGGCCACGCACGGTCCGCAGCCGGATATCCGCGCTTCCAGCGGAACCTCATCGGACGGCGATCGCGGTATCCGTCTCCGGGTGGCCGGCCACGAGATGAGCGAGTCGGGCCCGGGCGAGTCGGCGCAACTCCTCGGCGGCGATGGCGGACTCCTCCTCGCGTTCGTTGGTCATCCGCACCCGGATCCCCGCGAGCATCTGGTTGAGGTGCTCGGTGGGCCGCAGCCCCTCCAGGCAGATCACGAAGGCGTACTTGAACCTGCTCTCGTACGCGGCGTGCGCGGCCCGCAGCGCGGTGTGCGCCGACTGCGGGGCCGTGGGGTGCAGCCCGGGCGAGCGCTCGTCGGCGAGCGCCTCGGCGAGGTCGCCGGGGGAGAGGTCGTAGCTGGCCTCGTCGGCGGCGGCGAGCAGCGCGTCCAGGTCCGGGTAGGGCCGGTGGACGGTCAGCCGCAACGCCCAGCGGCGGCTGGCACAGCAGGCGAGCAGCGCGGCTTCGGCGGCCGCCGCCGGGGCATGGTTGAGGCGCCGGAGTCCATCGGCCAGGGACTCGTACGGGCCCGGAATGGCCGAGTTCGCATGAGATTGCCCCACTGTGGCCGGACGAGGTGTGGGGCGGGGAGTGTGATGAAGTGGCGAAGGTCGCTTCCGGGGGCCGGCGTGGGATTCGCTGGACAGCGTGGGCTCCTAGAGCGGGCGACGTGCTGGAGGAACGTACGGGGGGAACGGCGGCTTCATACGCACGCCGCCGGGGAGACGACGCAGAGGCGGGAGGGGAAGCAGAGGTGGGAGTGCCGCCACGCTATCGACGCGAGGTGGGGGGTGCCCGACGGATGCGCGAATTTCACCCGGACGTGCGGGGTGAGGTGCGCATAGTGGACGCCTCCGGGCTACTTTCGCTCGCTTTCGCCGGACTTGTTCCCGTATGGGAGGATTCTGAGTGATGTCGCAGTCCAGGAGTGCCGGCGCCGATGGCGCCCGGGGTGACCGGACGACCCGGATATCCCGGGGCGCCCTGGTGGCACGCGTCGCCGTGGCGGCGGCCGCCGCCCTCGCGCTCACCGTGGTGGTCTGGCCCGAGGACGACACCCATGGCGGCCACGGCGGGCGCGTCGATGCCAAGCCGGGCGCGACCGCCTCGCCCACCCAGATCTACCCGCTCTCCTCGCCGCCCCGCACCATCCCCGCCGTGGCCCGGCACGAGCCCGCGCGCGGCCCCGGTTTCCGGCCCGTCGCGACCACCCGCGTGGTCGTGGCCACCGGCAGCGAGGCCCTGTCCGACGAGGGGCAGCTGCTCGCCGGGGAGCTGGACGCGGAGTACGCGCAGGGCGCGGCGCCGCGCGCCGGGGACATAGAGCTGGCCCTGAACCCCACCAAGCAGGCCGCCCCCGAGTCGTACACGCTGACCGCCCGCGACCGTACGGTGAAGATCACCGGGCCCGACGAGGCCGGGGTCTTCTACGGCACCCGCACCCTCAAGCAGGCGCTGCGCGGCGGCGGGGTGATGCCCGAGGGCACCGTCGAGGACAAGCCCGACCGCCCGCAGCGGGGGCTCAACCTCGACATCGCGCGCAAGCCGTTCACCGCGGCCTGGATAGAGGCCCGGCTGCGCGAGATGGCCGACCTCAAGATGAACCAGCTGGGGCTGCACTTCTCCGACGACCAGGGCTTCCGCATCGAGTCCGCCTCGCACCCCGAGGTCGTCTCCCGCGACCACCTCAGCAAGCGCGAGGTCGAGCGGATCGTGGCGCTCGCCCGCCGTCTGCACATCGAGGTGGTCCCGGAGATCGACTCGCCGGGGCACCTCGGCGCGGTTCTCAAGGCGCACCCCGATCTGCAGTTGAAGGACGCCACCGGCAAGGTCACCAAGGGCGCCGTCGACATCGCCAACCCGGACGCGGCGAAGCTCGTCGACGATCTGCTGCGCGAGTACGCGGACCTCTTCCCGGGCGCGTACTGGCACCTCGGCGGCGACGAGTACCTGGCCCTGATGGCCAAGGACCCGGAGGCCGCCTATCCGGGCCTGGCCGCCGCCGCGCACGCCAAGTACGGCGCCAACGGCGACATACAGGACCTCGCGACCGGCTGGCTGAACGACCGGGCGGCGACGCTGCGGCCGTTCGGCAAGACGTTCAAGGCGTGGAACGACGGCTACTTCAAGGGCACGCATGTCGCCCCCGACCCGGCCCGCGAGGTCGAGTACTGGACCGGCAAGGAGCTGGGCGCGCGCCCGCCCGAGGAGTATCTGGCCGAGGGCCGCAAGACGGTCAACCTCAACGACGAGTACCTGTACTACGTGCTCGGCGAGCCCAACGACTTCAAGTACCCGACCGGCCGCCGCATCTACCAGGAGTGGACCCCGCTGGTGCTGCGCGGCACCGCGCCGGTGCCCGCGCGCTACTCGGACCAGATCCTGGGCGCCCGGCTCGCGGTGTGGTGCGACTACGCCGACGCGCAGACCCAGGACCAGGTGGCCAAGGGCATCCGGATGCCGCTGCGGGCCCTTGCCCAGAAGCTCTGGGATCCGCGTACGCCCGCCCTGGAGTGGGAGGCGTTCAAGGAGCTCGCGGACAAGCTGGGCTGAACGCGGTTCCGGGCGCGCGGAGTTCCGGGGGCGCGGAAGTGACACTTCCGCGCCCCCGCGCGCAGAACAGACCATGGGCAGGGGTGGGGACCAGCGCCGTGGCCGGAACCGGAGCGACGACGCGGAGCTCGGAGCGGCCGTCGCGCGTGCCCAGGAGGGGGACGAGCGGGCCTTCGCGGTCGCCTACCGGCTCGTTCACCCGGGGCTGCTCGCGTACGTACGCGGTCTGGTGGGGGCCGACGCCGAGGACGTGATGTCCGAGGCGTGGCTGGAGATAGCCCGTGATCTGGCGCGCTTCCGGGGCGACGGGGCCGGGTTCCGGGGCTGGAGCGCGACCATCGCCCGCCACCGCGCCATGGACCATCTGCGCCGCCAGCGCCGAAGACCCCGGGGCGTACCGCTCGACCAGGAGGCCCTGGAACTCCCCGGCGGCCAGGACACGGCCGAGGCGGCCCTGGAGGCGCTGGCGACGAGCTGGGTCCTGGAGGTGATCGCCACGCTGCCGCGCGAACAGGCGGAGGCGGTGCTGCTGCGGGTGGTGGCCGGACTCGACGGCGCCGCGGCGGGAAGGGTCCTCGGCAAACGCCCGGGGTCGGTCCGCACGGCCGCACACCGGGGGCTGCGCCGCCTCGCGGTGCGGCTGACGGAGGAGGACTCATGACGGTCCCGTCGTGAACGGGCGCCCCGCGAGCGGGAGCAGAGAGTCAGGGAGGACGACCGGGGCCGCCACCCCCCACAGGAGAGGCCCCGGTCGCCTTCTGTCGGGGCCGTGTGGCGACCCCGTACTCCTCTCAGCGCCAACGCTGCGGTTTCTGTCACACCGCGCTGTGTCAGTGAATTGTTGCGGGTTGTACAAGTAATGGACTTAACCGCCGTACAGGCCGTAGCGTGCTCCTTCGCGCCGCTCGGCGCGGCAGCGGGACCGGCTGCGACACCAGGGCAGGGTGCGGAGAGTGCAGGGGGAAGACGCGGAGCTGACCACCGCGATACTCGCGGCACAGGACGGCGACGAGAACGCGTTCCGTGCCGTGTACCGCGCGGTGCACCCGAGGCTGCTCGGCTACACCCGCACACTCGTGGGCGAGGCCGACGCCGAGGACGTGACCTCCGAGGCGTGGCTCCAGATAGCGCGGGACATCGAGCGGTTCAGCGGCGACGCGGACCGCTTCCGGGGCTGGGCCGCCACCATCGCGCGCAACCGGGCGCTCGACCACATACGCATGCGGGGCCGGCGCCCCGCCGTCGGCGGCGACGAGACCGAGCTGACCGGCCGCGCCGCCGACTCGGACACCGCCGGCGAGGCGATCGAGTCCCTCACCACGGGACGTACGATGGCGCTCATCGCGCAACTGCCGCAGGACCAGGCCGAGGCCGTGGTGCTGCGGGTGGTGGTCGGGCTCGACGCGAAGAGCGCGGCCGAGACGCTGGGCAAGCGGCCCGGCGCGGTGCGCACGGCCGCCCATCGCGGCCTCAAGAGGCTGGCCGAGCTGCTCGGCTCGGACAACGGCCCGGATCTCGGTGGTGTGCCGCCGCAACGCAATCGGTCGTGCGGTGTGACGCAATCGGGCGCGCCGACGCAGAAGGACATGTGATGGCCGACGAGCGCCACGAGTGGCTGGACGAGGACGCCGCGGAGCGGCTGCTCCGCGGCGAACCGGTCGTACCCGTCGACGATCACGCACGCGAGCAGGCCGAACGGCTCTCCGCGGTGCTGCGCGCGATCGCGCATCCGGAGACCGCGCCCGCCTCGCCCGCCCGTGAACTCCCCGGTGAGGCGGCCGCGCTGGCCGCCTTTAGGCAGGCGCGCGCGCAGAGCGCCGCCGCGCCCACCGCAGCCGTGGCCGACAGCGTCGTACGGGTCGGCCGCAGCTCCGGGAAGTCCCGCGAGCCCGCGCGCGGCCGCCGGCTGCGGCCCGTCCGCTTCGGCCTGGCCGCGGCGCTGGCCGGGTGCGCGCTCGGCGGGGTGGCCGTGGCCGCCGGGACCGGTGTGCTGCCCGGGCTCGGCACCGCCGACCCCGAGCCCGTCTCGTCGGTCTCGGGCGCCGCGACCCCCGGGCCCATCTCCTCGGACTCGCCCGCGAGCACGGGCCAGTCGCGCACCCCGAAGTCGCCGTCGCCGAGCCGTACGCCCTCGGGCGGGCCCGGCTCGCCGAGCGCCAGCGCGTCCGGCGGTACGGACAGCCACCCGTCGGCCACGCCCGACCCGGCGACCAAGGGCGATGTGCCCGCCGCCGACTGGGCCGCCAAGACTGTCGAGGCGTGCCGCGACTACCGCTCGGACCGGCTCGACCAGACGCGTCGGCACTGGCTGGAAAACGCCGCTCAGGGCGCCGCCAATGTGAAGCGGCTCTGCGACCGGGTGATCGACGAGGCGGACAAGGCCACCAAGAAGGGCTCCGGCGGCTCCGGTGGCAAGGGCGACTCGGGCGGCAAGGGCGGCGGCAAGGGCGACTCCGATGGCCAGGGCGGCTCCGGCGACGACAAGGGGGACGGCCATTGGGCCCCCGGCGGCGCGGACGGCGGACTCGGCGGACGTGACGGCCAGGTCATGAAGCTGCCCACCGTGAGCTGGAGCAGCGTGCCCTCGGCGAACCCGTGGCCGCCCGTCGTGCCGGGCGGCGCGGACGCCTCGCCGAGCCTGCCGACGGCGGTCCCCGTGCTGTCGTCGGCGTACCGGACGAGCGCCGCCGCGTACCCGCAGCCGACCCCGGACACCGCCGCGCGAACCGCCGATCGACGGCTCGACGGCGGCCTCGATCGCTGGGTGTGACACTTTTCGGCCCGGCGGCGCAGTAAGAAGTGAGCCGACTGGTCATCGGCGGCGCACAGAGCCGGGGTTCCCCCCGTACCCACGGCTCGGCGCGAATGGCGCGGGCGGGACACGTTCCCCCGATCCCGCCCGCGCCCTCTCCCGTACGACCGAGCCCCCACCGGTGATCCGGTGGGGGCTCGGTCTTTCTCAGGGCTCAACTCGGGCTCACCAGTAGATGACGACCTTGTCGTTGATCTTCACCTGGTCGAAGAGCGCGGCGATCTTCTTCTTGTCGCGCACGTTGACGCAGCCGTGCGAGGCGCCCGCGTAGCCGCGCTTGGCGAAGTCCGACGAGTAGTGCACGGCCTGGCCGCCGCTGAAGAACATCGCGTACGGCATGGACGTGTGGTAGATCGTCGAGACGTGGTCCTTGCTCTTCAGGAACACCTTGAAGGTGCCCTCGCGGGTCGGCGTGTACTGCGAGCCGAAGCGCACGTCCATCGAGGAGAGGACCTTGCCGTTCACCACCCAGTTGAGCGTGCGGGTGGTCTTGCTGATGCACAGCACGCGGCCGGTCATACAGCGCTTGTCCAGCTTGGTCTTCTGCTTGACGACCGTCGTCCCGGCGAGCTCTTCGCGGGTCGGCTTGGTCGTCATCGCGGACAGCTTCTGCCAGGTCGCGGTGTCCATGGAGCCGGTGGCGGGGAGTTGTCGCTTGTCCTGGAAGCCCTTGACGGCTGCGGCGGTGACACTGCCGTACGTACCGGAGGGCGTGTCGTCGAACCAGCCGACCTGGGCGAGCCGGGCCTGGAGGTCCTTGACCTGGTCGCCCTTGGCGCCGCTCGCCAGCAGGACCTTGCCGGGCGTCTTCGCCCAGGAGGCGGCGGCCGGGCTCGCGGCGCCGTCGGCCTTGTTGTCGTTGGTGGTGTCGTCGGCCGTGGCCGCGGAGGGCGCGGACGCCGCCGGTGTCGTCGGTGCGACCCCCACCGCGGCCTTGTCCGTGCCGGCGCCGCAGGCGGCTGTGACCGTGAGCACGGTCGCCGCGGCGAGCGTCCTGGCTATGACAGTGGTGAGATGGATCCGGCGCATCGTCGCCCCCCTATTGAGTCTCTGGTACACCCCAGAGACTCTTACGCGGGCCGAACGGTTGCAGAGAAGCCGCGAGGAAAGCGAGGCGAGCACATGGCGCGCGACGCCGAGGATGCCCGGCGCACCGAGAGCGGGCTGCCCATCGAGGCGGTGTACGGGCCGGACGCGCTGGACGGCTGGGATCCGTCGGACCGGCTCGGCGAGCCGGGGGCGTACCCGTTCACGCGGGGCGTGTACCCGACGATGTACACCGGGCGGCCGTGGACGATGCGGCAGTACGCCGGGTTCGGCACGGCGGCCGAGTCCAACGCGCGCTACCGGCAGCTGATCGCCCACGGCACGACGGGCCTCTCCGTCGCCTTCGACCTGCCCACCCAGATGGGCCACGACAGCGACGCGCCGCTCGCGCACGGCGAGGTCGGCAAGGTGGGCGTGGCGATCGACTCGGTCGACGACATGCGGGTGCTCTTCGACGGCATCCCGCTCGACCGGGTCTCCACCTCGATGACGATCAACGCGCCCGCCGCGCTGCTGTTGCTGATGTACCAGCTGGTGGCGGAGGAACAGGGCGTATCGGCGGGGCAGTTGACGGGCACGATCCAGAACGACGTGCTCAAGGAGTACATCGCCCGGGGCACGTACATCTTCCCGCCGAAGCCGTCGCTGCGGCTGACCGCCGACATCTTCCGCTACTGCGGAGCGGAGATCCCGAAGTGGAACACGATCTCGATCTCCGGGTACCACATGGCGGAGGCGGGTGCCTCGCCCGCGCAGGAGATCGCGTTCACGCTGGCGGACGGGATCGAGTACGTACGTACGGCTGTGGCGGCCGGGATGGACGTCGACGACTTCGCTCCGCGGCTGTCGTTCTTCTTCGTGGCGCGGACGACGCTGCTTGAGGAAGTCGCCAAGTTCCGTGCGGCGCGGCGGATCTGGGCGCGGGTGATGCGGGACGAGTTCGGGGCGCGGAACCCGAAGTCGCTGATGCTGCGCTTCCATACGCAGACGGCCGGGGTGCAACTCACCGCGCAGCAGCCCGAGGTGAACCTGGTGCGGGTCGCCGTGCAGGGCCTGGCGGCGGTCCTCGGCGGCACGCAGTCGCTGCACACCAACTCCTTCGACGAGGCCATCGCGCTGCCCACGGACAAGTCCGCGCGCCTTGCTCTGCGTACGCAGCAGGTGCTCGCGTACGAGACGGATGTGACGGCGACCGTCGATCCGTTCGCGGGGTCGTACGCGGTGGAGGCGATGACGGATGGTGTGGAGGCGGCGGCGGTTGCGTTGATGCGGCGGGTGGAGGATCTGGGTGGGGCCGTGAGCGCGATTGAGCAGGGGTTTCAGAAGGGGGAGATCGAGCGGTCGGCGTATCGGATCGCCCAGGAGACGGATGGTGGTGAGCGGGTGGTGGTCGGGGTGAATCGCTTTCAGCTCGATGCGGAGGAGCCCTATTCGCCCCTGCGCGTCGACCCGGCTATCGAAGCCCGTCAGGCTTCGCGGCTTGCTCGGTTGCGGGCCGAGCGTGACGGCCGTTCTGTGGAGGTGGCACTCACCGAGCTGCGCCGGGCCGCCGAGGGGGACGACAACGTCCTGTACCCCATGAAGTCCGCGCTTGCCGCTCGCGCGACTGTGGGGGAGGTATGCGGGGCGCTTCGCGAGGTGTGGGGCAGCTATGTTCCGCACGAGGTGTTCTGAGGTGTTCGTCTGCGGACCGCGGTGGGCTGGTCGCGCAGTTCCCCGCGCCCCTTAGAACGCCCCTGCGGGGCGGTCGTCTGCGGGCCGGTGGGGGCTTGTCGCGCAGTTCCCCGCGCCCCTAGGGGGTGCACTTACCCGGGGCCGTACACCGTCTCCAATCCTGCGATCAGGACCCTCAACCCCTCCTCGAAGCGTTCCTCGTAGGACTCGAAGAGGTCGGGGCCCGCCGCTGCCGCCAAGGGGTAGGCCGCGAGGCGGTTGGCTCGGTCGGGGACGTCCATGGGGTGGGGGGCCATGCCCTGTTCCTCGGAGACGAAGCCCATCGTGTACGCGTACGCGGTCATCGCGGCGCGGGCCGCGTCGCGGAGGGGGAAGCCCGCGGCGGTCATCAGGGTGAGGAACGCCTCCAGGGACTCGGCGTGGTCCGTGCCGGTGAAGCTCGCGCCGCCGTAGACCTTCGCGCCGTCGCGGTAGCTCAGGAGCATCGTGCGCAGCTCGGTGTTGTGGGCGACGAGGAGCTGTTGCCAGGTGGCGCCGGGGGCGAGGCCGGGGACGCCGCCCGCCGCCTCGGCCATGCGGCGGTGCATCACCGTCGCCATCTCGTCGAGCAGCTCCTGCTTGTTCTTGAAGTGCCAGTACAGCGCGGGTGCCTGGACCTGGAGCTCCTTGGCGATCGCGCGCAGGGTGAGGCCGTCGAGGCCCACCTCGTTCAGGAGCCGCAGCGCGGTGTCGGCGACCAGCGCGCGGTCGATTCTCGTCGTAGCCACCTTGACAATTTAACACCGTTAAGCGCATCCTCGCGGCATGGGACTTAACGGTGTTAAGGAAGTCTTCGGCGGCTCTACCACCGCCGACGTCGACGTACTCATCTGCGGTGCCGGGCCCACCGGTCTGGTGCTCGCCATGGACCTCGCGCGCCGGGGCGTGTCCGCGCTGCTCGTCGAGAAGTCCGACCGGCTCTTCCCCGGCTCGCGCGGCAAGGGCCTCCAGCCGCGCACCCAGGAGGTGCTGCACGACTTCGGGATCCTGGACACGGTCCGCGCGGCCGGGCGCGAGTACCCCCGGATGCTCGCCTGGGAGGGCCCGGACGGCCGCACGCGCGGGCGCGAGTGGGACATGATGGAGCGCTCGGAGCCCACCGAGCAGACCCCGTACGCGAACGGCCTGCTGATCGGGCAGTCGCACTTCCAGGCGCTGCTGCACGAGGAGTTGAGGGCGCTCGGCGGCGAGGTCGTCTTCGACGCCGAGCTGACCGGGTTCGACCAGGACGCGGACGCGGTCACGGCCCGGTTCGCGGACGGCCGCGAGGTCCGTGCCCGCTATCTGGTGGCCGCCGACGGCGGCAGGTCCGCCGTGCGCCGGCTGCTGGGCGTCGCCATGAACGGCGAGTCGGTCGACCCCAAGCCGATGCTGGTGGCCGATGTGGTCGTCGCGCCGGACGCGTTCGTCGACGAGAACAACTGGCATGTGTGGTCGGGCCCGAGCGGCCCCGTGGTGCTCTGCCCGCTGCCGGGCGCCTTTCGGCTGTTCCAGCTGATCGCCCAGTACGAGGACGTGGACGCGGTGCCGGACGCCACCGCCGAGGGCGTACGGAAGCTGACAGCGACCCGTACGCCGCTCGCCGCCGACGAGATCACCGAGGTCGTCTGGGCCTCGGAGTTCCGGCCGCGCGCCGCGATGGCCGAGCGGTTCCGGGTGGGCCGGGTCTTCCTCGCCGGGGACGCCGCCCATGTGCACTCACCGGCCGGCGCCCAGGGCCTCAACACCAGCGTCCAGGACGTCTACAACCTCGGCTGGAAGCTCGGCCAGGTGCTGCGGCACGGCGCTCCGGCCGAACTGCTCGACACGTACGAGCAGGAGCGCCAGCCCGTCGCCGCCGACGTCCTCGGCATCAGCACCCGGCTGCACCGCCGGGCCCTGCTCGGCGCGGACAGCCAGCGCGGCAACGTGGTCAAGCAACTCGGCATCGGCTACCGGGGCGGCCCGCTCTCCTCGGGCGCGGCCGGAGCCCTGCAAGCGGGCGACCGAGCCCCCGACGGCACACTCCCCGAGGGCCGCCTCTTCGACCTCTTCAGCGGCCCCCACTTCACCCTCCTCGCCATCGGCACGGAGCCCCCGGCGGTGCGGAGCGAACTGGTCCACGTCCACACCCTGACCGCATACGAGACATACGGCCGCGGCCTGTTCCTCATCCGCCCGGACGGCTACGTCGGCTGGGCGGGGGAGACGGACCGGGGGCTGGGGGAGTACTTGGCGCGGTGCGGTGCCGCGCCCAGGACACCCGCCCGACCTTGACGACGTGAACGGATACGGCGGCGTCCTCCACCAGCCTGACGCAGGCGGCGGAACTCGTCCATCGCCCGGGTCTCCCACACCACTGTGTACGTCACAGTCCGGCCTGCCGGTCCTCGGTCTCCAGCTGAGCCATGAACTCGTCGTGGCTCATGGCGGGCCCGATCGGCGCCGCGTCACGGGCTCGCGCTTCGGCCAGGTCGGCTTGGTCCCGGAGTCGTTCGAGCTCTTCCAGTTCCTCTATGGGGACCAGGGCCGCCGCCGGCTTGCCGTACTCGCTGATCAGGATGTGTTCGCCACCGTGCCGGACGCGGCCCACGAGCTGGCCGAGCTGGTTGCGTGCCTCTACGAGCGGATAGGTCTCCATGGCAAAACTGTGCACACCTGCGGGTGTGTGGGGTGTGTAATGCCGCTATGTCGCCCGCGCCCGCCGGGCCACCGCTCTCGCCCGCCGGGCCAGCTTCCGTACCGTCGCGTTCCTCGGGATGAACGCCAGCTGGGACGGGATCGCGCCGGGGAGGGCGAGGGTGGTCAGGCGGCGGCGTTTGAAGTAGCGCCAGGTGTGGTCGGTCAGGTGGTGGGACAGGTAGCGCTCCGCCGTGCCGCGCAGGTCCGGGCGGATCTCGGACTGCATCGCGTAGCCGACCGCCGACACCAGGGCCGCGAGGTCCGTCGGGGGCTCGGGTGACGGGCCCGTGAGCGGTGGCAGCAGTGCGTCCACCAGCGTCACCGGCACCCGGTTGCTGTTCTGGTACGGCGTGAGCCGGTCGAGCAGCAGCTCGGTGCCGGTGCGGGCCGCCGGGATGCCGTAGAACGCCGACGCCGTGAGCAGCGCGGTCGAGAAGCAGCCCACCACCAGCCCGGGGCCGATCCGCTCGTACAGCACCTCGGCCAGCAACGGGCTGTCCAGGATGGTCAGTTCGACGTCCAGCTTCTCCGCCTCGGTGCGCAGCGAGCGCGACCACGCGGGCGGGGCCGACGGGTGCGGCTTGAAGACGATCCGGCGGTGGCCCCGCCCGGCCGCCCCCTTCAGCATGCTGATGTGGAGCTCTTCCTCCTCCGCCTCGGTGAGGATCGAGAGCGCGGCGAGGTACTGGCCGAGGAGCAGGGCCGCGCCCTCCGGGACCTCCAACTCTCCTGATTCCACCGCCAGTTCGTTCACCACCTTCGTGAACGCCGCCGTCGGGATCACCTCCGCCGGGGTGCCGAACTCGCCCAGGAGCAGCGGCTCCAGGCCCGGCACCAGGTCGAGGTGGAGCACCCGGCGGACCCGTGAACCCACCAGCGGGTCCAGCTTGTTGCGGGTGGGGCCGTAGCTCATCAGGCCGTCCGCGTACACATGCAGCGGCGCGTCCGGGAAGAGCTGGGCGACCGCGCCCGCCGGGTTGACCTGGATGGACTCCACAGCCAGCTCGATGCGGTCGTCGCCGAGGTCCCACTCGCGCCGCAGCTGCCGCTCCCACAGCGGTACGTCGTCGGCGCGCGGCCCCCAGCCGCCCGGGTGCAGCGGCGCGATCATGGCGTTCCACGACAGGACGCCGTCGAAGCGCTCCCGCAGGAGGTCGAAGCCCGGCATCGTGTCGAGCGACGGTGAAGTCTCCGGAATCGGCGCGTTGTTGCTGATCAGCAGCAGTCGCCGGTCCGCCGGGGCGAAGCAGTCGCTGTCGATCGCGGCGGCCAGCGTCGCCATCCCGTACAGCGTGGTCGCGAGGAAGATCTGCGTCGTACGCATCAGGCAGCGGCCCCCGCGCTCCGGGCGGCGGTGGCGGACGGCATCGAGACCGTGCGGCCGCGCAGCCGCCGCAGCCGGGAGGCGCGGCCCGCGTCCATCGCGTTCAGCGCCTCGTTCAGTACGTCCTGCGGCATCCTTTTCAGCGCTCCCGCGCTCATTGTCCGCAGTTTCCGTGCCACGGCGGGTTCGAACCTTTCGCTGTTCCCCAGGTGATGGGAAATAATGGCGCAGTACGTCCGTACCGCCTTCGGGAGAAGTTCCGCGGAATTTGGATCTTGAGCCGTTTCCTCGATTACCTGGTCGAATGACCGGATGAAATCGAGCTGGCGTACGTCTCCGATCTGGGTGAGAGAAGTCGCCACTCCCCGGCGGTAGTAGACGCCGAGCAGACCCACCACCGCGAACGATTCCGCCTCGCGGTGCAGCCGCCAGATCCACGGCCGGTCCTCGGCCGTGCGCAGCCCGTCCGTGAAGTGCAGCAGGCCGCGTTCGACCAGGCGGCGGTGGTAGATCCCGGCCCAGGCGAACGCGTAGTCCACCGACGTGGAGCGGGTGGTGGGCAGGATCGCGTCGCGCGGATTCATCGCCTCGCCGCGCCGCCCGTGCGGCACCCGCTGCACCGTGCGGTCCTTGCCGGTGCACTGCACATGGTCGGTGCGCAGGAAGTCGCAGCCCAACTCCTCGATGGTGGCGACCAGTTGTGAGTAGTAGCCGGGAGCGAGCCAGTCGTCGCCGTCGAGGAACGTGACGTACTCGCCGCGCGCCGCGTCGATGCCGGTGTTGCGCGCCGTGGCGAGGCCGCCGTTCTTCTCGTGTCTGAGGACCACCGCCCCCGGCAGCTCGCGCTCGGCGCGGGCGAGCAGTTCGGCCGTCCCGTCCGACGAGCAGTCGTCGACCAGAAGGAACTCGAAGTCGTCACGCGCGTTGTCGCGCAGACTTCTCAGGGTGTCGGGGGCATATGTCCGCACATTGTAGAACGGCACTACCACGGAGAGCTTGACCACCCGCGTGACGCTAAGTGCCGCCGCGTCATTCGTACTGGCCGGGCGAGGGACGGTGGGTGAACACTGGGCGGCCGGATTGTTAACCGGTTCGCTTTGCGGGCTCTTTCCCCTTGAGTAGTCGCGCTGTTAACCATCTGTTGCGGTCCAGTTGGGCCATCAATCGGAATGGATTCCTAGCTTCTTCGACGTGCCATCACGTACTCGTCCCGCCGACGCCCCGCTGAGGATCGCCGTTGTCGCGGATTCCGACACCCGGTGGAAATGGGGTGCCCTCACCGCCCGCCGCATAGCCGGGCCCGCACCCGAGATCGGCGGATTCCTGCTGCGCGGCCGGGCCACGCCCACCGCCCGCCAGCTCGCCGAGGTCGGCGAGGTCGGGGTCGCCGCGGAGGCGCTGCGCGAAGTGACGATGGCCGCGTTCCTGCGGGCGATCGAGCGGGAGCCGTACGACGTGGTGGTCCTCGCGCTCGTCGGCGGCGCGGCCCAGGCGGCGCTGCACGGCCTCGCCCGGCTATGGCCCGGCCACACGAAAAGGCCCGTCCTGGTCACCGGCTATGTGGGCGTCGTCTACGAGAAGCTGGCGGACGGGCTGCTGCTGCGCCACGGCGCCGATGTCGTCCTCGCCAACTCCCGCCATGACGCGGAGCGTTTCCGCGCGGTGTACGAGGGCGTGGGCGCCGACGCGTCGGCGGTGACCGAGGCCGCGCTGCCGTTCCTGGGCGGCGCGCCGTACCGCCCCGAACCCGGCCGCGAGACCGTGGTGTTCGCCGCCCAGCCGTCGGTGCCGGAGAGCCGCGCCGACCGGCTGTACCTGCTGCGGCGCCTGGTCGGGCACGCCCGCCGCCACCCCGGCCGCGAGGTGCTGCTCAAGCTGCGCTCCAAGCCCGGCGAGCACACCACGCACATCGAGGAACAGCCGTACCAGAAGCTCGCCCGCTCCCTGGAGCTGCCGCCCAACTTCCGTCTGGTGTACGGGAACATGGGCGAGGTCCTGGACCGCACCGACCTCCTGGTCACCGTCTCCTCGACCGCCGCGCTCGAATCCCTGCACCGCTCGGTGCCGACCGCGGTCCTCACCGATCTGGGCGTCCGCGAAACCCTCGGCAACCACCACTTCGTCGGCTCCGGCTGCCTCGCCTCCTGGGACCAGCTGGACGCCGGACACCGCCCCGCCCCCGACGCCGACTGGCTCGCGGCGCAGGGCGTGGCCCCCGGTGAGGCGTACGCGACGGCTTTCGACGGCGTACGCGAGCGGATCGCGGACCTCCTGTCCCGCCCCCAACTCCCGCCCGTACAGCCCTACTACACGCCCGCCACCGCGCCCGGATACCTCCCGGGCCTCCTCGCCCGCCACCACCTCGCCCCCGACGGCACCCCGCTGCCGGGCGCCGCGCCCGAAGCGGAGGCCACCGGCGTACGCCGTCTGGTGCGCGACGCGGTACGGGACGCGGCCCGTGGTGCCTACCGCCACGGCGTCCAGCGCGTGGCCCCGGTCATCCGCCGGATGGGAGAACTGTGACCCCGCCCTCTGCGATCCAGCCCGTGTCCCCGCCCGCGCGCCGCAAGGTGCTCGCCGTCATCCCCGCCCGGGGCGGCTCCAAGGGGGTCCCCGGCAAGAACCTCGCCCCGGTCGGCGGCGTCCCGCTGGTGGTCCGGGCCGTACAGGCCTGTCTCGCCGCGCGATACGTCACGGACGTCGCCGTCTCCACGGACGACCCGGGCATCGCGGCGGCGGCCGCGGCGGCCGGCGCCCACGTCGTGGTGCGGCCCGCCGCCATCGCGGGGGACACCGCGTCCAGCGAGGCGGCCGTGCTGCACGCGCTCGAAGGCCACGCGGACGCCGAGGTCGTCCTCCTCGTCCAGTGCACCAGCCCGTTCCTCAGCCACGAGGACGTCGAGGGCGTCGCCGAGGCCGTCGTCGTCGACGGCGCCGACACGGCGGTCACCGTCGCCCCCTTCCACGGCTTCGTCTGGCGCGAGTCGGCGGACGAGGGCGGCGGCGAGGGCATGGGCCACGACAAGGCGTACCGCCCGCGCCGCCAGGACCGTCCGCAGGACTTCCTGGAGACCGGCGCCGCGTACGCCATGGACGCGGCAGGCTTCCGCACCCACCGGCACCGTTTCTTCGGCCGCACCGCGCTCGTACGCACCGATCCCGCGCGGGTCCTGGAGATCGACGACCCGCACGACCTCGCCCGCGCCCGGGCGCTCGCACCGCTGCTCGACCCGGTCCGCACCCCGGCCCGCGACGACGTCGACGCGGTCGTCCTGGACTTCGACGGCACTCAGACCGACGACCGGGTCCTCATCGACTCCGAGGGCCGCGAACTCGTCGCCGTGCACCGGGGCGACGGGCTCGGCGTCGCGGCCCTGCGCCGCGCCGGGCTGAAGCTGCTGATCCTGTCCACCGAGCAGAACCCGGTGGTCGCCGCCCGCGCCCGCAAGCTCAAGATCCCCGTGTTGCACGGCATCGACCGCAAGGACCTCGCGCTCAAGCAGTGGTGCGAGGAGGCGGGGATCGACCCGGCGCGGGTGCTCTACGCGGGCAACGACGTCAACGACCTGCCCTGCTTCTCCCTCGTCGGCTGGCCGGTCGCGGTCGCCGACGCCCATGACTCCGTACGCGCCGCGGCGCGCGCGGTCACCGCCACCCCCGGCGGCGAGGGCGCGATCCGCGAGATCGCCGCCTGGCTCCTCGGACCCGAGCTCCACCACACCCCTCCCCTCACCCCTGAGCTCCACAACTCCCCCGCCCAGTAAGGAATCACCCTCATGAGCAACCGTCTGCGCACCTTCGGCAGCCGCACCGCCGGACCGGGTCAGCCGGTGTACGTCACCGGTGAGATCGGCATCAACCACAACGGTGACCTGGGCAACGCCCTCGCCCTGATCGACGCCGCCGCCGACGCGGGCTGCGACGCGGTCAAGTTCCAGAAGCGCACGCCGGAGATCTGCACCCCGCGCGACCAGTGGGACATCGAGCGCGACACCCCGTGGGGCCGGATGACCTACATCGACTACCGCCACCGGGTGGAGTTCGGCGAGTCGGAGTACCGCGCCATCGACGAGCACTGCAAGAAGCGCGGCATCGACTGGTTCGCCTCCCCGTGGGACACCGAGGCCGTCGCGTTCCTGGAGAAGTTCGACCTGCCGGCCCACAAGGTGGCCTCCGCCTCGCTCACCGACGACGAGCTGCTTCGCGCCCTGCGCGCCACCGGCCGCACGGTCATCCTCTCGACCGGCATGTCCACCCCGAAGCAGATCCGCCACGCCGTCGAGGTCCTGGGCAGCGACAACATCCTGCTCTGCCACGCCACCTCCACGTATCCGGCGAAGGCCGAGGAGCTCAACCTGCGGGTCATCAACAGCCTGATGGCCGAGTACCCCAACGTCCCCATCGGCTACAGCGGCCACGAGACGGGTCTGCAGACCACGCTCGCCGCGGTCGCCCTCGGCGCCGCCTTCGTCGAGCGCCACATCACCCTGGACCGCGCGATGTGGGGCTCCGACCAGGCCGCGTCCGTCGAGCCGGGCGGCCTGCAGCGCCTGGTCCGCGACATCCGCACCATCGAGGCCGCGCTCGGCGACGGCGTCAAGAAGGTGTACGAGTCGGAGCGCGCCCCGATGAAGAAGCTGCGCCGGGTCGCGGGCGTCGTCGCCGAGGCCGAGGCCGCCGAGGCCGACCGCGCGCCGGTCGCGGTCTGAGCCGGGCCGGCCGCCGTGCCTCCTCGGGACACCTCCGCCACGATCGCCTTCGTGGAGAGCCCGGTCCAGCTGCTCAACGTGCTGGAATGGGCCCATTCGACGCGCCCGCTCCTGAACGGTGTGCCGGCCCAGCGGACCGGACCCGGGGACGCGGCGGCCGCGCACGACGACCTCACCGTCGTCGTCCTGTCGCCCACCGACCCGATGTCGCGCGGCCAGCTGCGCCGGATGGCCGAGCTCGCCCGTGACGAGGGCATGCGGGTGCGCTGGGAGGAGGCGCGCGGCGGGCCGCTGGCGCCGCTGCACACCGTCGCCGGGCTCTCCTCGCTGCTGCGCGGCGCCGAGCGGATCGTCATAGGCGACCCGTTCTCACGCTACGTCCAGCTGCTGCTGACCGTGGCGCGCTCGCGCGACCTGGTCGTCGTCGACGACGGCACGGCCACCATGGAGTTCGTCTCCCAACTCGCGCGCGGCGAGCGGCTGGTGCGCTGGCACAGACGCGGCAGCCGGGCCGGGGTGCGCGATCTGCTCTTCGCACCGGTCGCGGCCTCCGCGCGCCGCCGCCTCACCCCGTCGCGCAGCCGTACGGTCGAGGTGTTCAGCGCGATGCCCGTGGAGGCTCCCGAGGCGGTCACGGTCACCCGCAACACCTTCGGCTGGACCCGCTCCCGGTTCGGCCCGCCGCGCATCACCAAGGGCGCCGACATGGTGGGCACCTCGCTGGTGGAGACGGGGGTGGTCGACCCGGAGCGCTATCTGGAGGCGGTCGCGGCGCTGGCCCGCACGCACGGCGTGACCCGCTACTTCGCGCACCGCCGCGAGTCCACCGAGAAGCTGCACACCCTGCACGCCCGTACCGGTCTGGAGATCGTACGACCGGACCTGCCGCTCGAACTCATCGCCCGCCGGGGGCCGGTGGGCCGCACCGTCCTGAGCTTTCCGTCCACCGTCGTGCACACCCTGCCGCCCGCGCTCGACGGCACCGGCGTGCGCCTGCTGGTCTGCGACATCGACCCCGCATGGCTCACCGAGAAGGCGTCCCCGCGCGCTCAGGGCTTCCTCGCGGACGTGACCGGCACGGCCCGCGACGCCCATGGCCTGCGCATGGTGGCGGCCCGCCCGCAGGCTCTCACCGCCTGAACACCCGTACGGACTACGCACGGCCGGGGCCTGAGACGGCGCTGAGAGCCCGCTGAGAGGGGGCTGCGACAGGGCTGGCACGGAGCTGAGAACCGGGCGCCGAGTTTACCCAGCCCGCGCGGGCGATATGCGCCGCGCGGCCAGGATTCTTTCCCCTATCGGGCTGAACTTTTGTTGATCGCCGGTTAGTTGGCTCCTGAAGGGGCCTACCCTTCAACAGGTGAACCAGTTGATGTCGCGCGCCTCCGACGAGTCCGAAGCCGATCTGCCCGGGGAAGCTCCGCTTCCCGGCGTGCTGCCCGAGTCGCTGCGCGCCGAACTCATCGCATTCCGCCGGGACTTGCACATGCACCCCGAGCTCGGGAACCAGGAGTTCCGGACCACCGCGGCGATCAAGAAGCGCCTTGAGGCGGATGGGCTGAAGCCACGGGTCCTCGCCAGCGGCACCGGACTGGTGTGCGACATCGGCACCTGGGACGGCGTACGGCCGATGTTGGCGATCCGCGCGGACATCGACGCGCTGCCGATCCCGGACGCGAAAGTCAACACGCCGTACCGCTCGACCGTCCCCGATCGGGCGCATGCCTGCGGCCACGACATCCACACCACCGTGGTGCTCGGCACCGGTCTGGTGCTCGCCGCGCTCGACCGCCAGGGCCTGCTGCCGCACCCGGTGCGCCTGATCTTCCAGCCCGCCGAGGAGGTGCTGCCCGGCGGCGCCGCCGACGCGATCCTGGGCGGGGTGCTTGACGGTGTGGGGAAGATCGTCGCGGTGCACTGCGACCCGCGCGTGGACGCGGGCCGGATCGGGCTGCGGGTCGGGGCGATCACCTCCGCCTGCGACCGCCTGGAGATCGCGCTGGCCGGGCCCGGCGGCCACACCGCCCGTCCGCATCTGACCACCGACCTGGTCACCGCCGCCGCCCGCGTGGTCACCGACGTGCCCGCGCTGCTCGCCCGCCGCATCGACGCGCGCGCCGGGCTCGCGGTGACCTGGGGCCGCATCGACGCGGGCCACGCCTGCAACGTCATCCCGATGCGCGCCGAGCTGGCCGGAACCGTGCGCTGCCTGGACCTGGACGCCTGGCGCGACGCGCCCGACCAGGTGCACGCCGCGATCGACGAGATCGCCACCCTGCACCGCGCCAAGTCCGAGATCACCTACGTACGAGGGGTGCCGCCGGTCGTCAACGACGCGGCGGTGACCGAACTCCTGCGCGAGGCTCAGACGGCGCGCCGAGGGGCGTATTCGATCGAGGACACCGAGCAGAGTCTGGGTGGCGAGGACTTTTCGTGGTACCTGGAGCATGTGCCGGGTGCGATGGCCCGGCTCGGCGTGCGCACCCCGGGCTCCAATGCCCGTCTTGACCTGCATCGGGGCGATTTCGACGCCGATGAGGCGGCCATCGAGGTCGGAGTGGAGCTCTTCACTGCCGCTGCGCTGCTGGAAGGACACCGTTCGTAACCGGACACTTCATCGTCTGTTCGCGGCGATTCGATAACGGCTTCCGAACAGGTCTTTACGCGACATCTACGCGCGTTACGATCCGACGCGAAACCAGCGCCGGTAGGGGCGCTCTCGGTTCGTTTTGAAGGGACCTCCTCGTGCGCCGGGTATCCAAGATCGCTGCGGCAGGTATCGCCACCGCCGCGCTCGCGCTTTCCGCCACCGCGTGTGGCAGCACGTCCTCCGAGAAGGACAAGGGCTCCTCCGCGTCGTCCAGCGCGGGCGGCAAGGGTGTCAAGGTCGGTGTCGCGTACGACGTCGGCGGCCGTGGCGACCACTCGTTCAACGACTCCGCCGCGCGCGGCATCGACAAGGCCAAGGGTGAGTTCGGCGGTGACATCAAGGAGCTGACCGCCAAGACCACGGACACCGAGGCCGACCGCGTCCAGCGCCTCACCGACCTGGCCCAGGCGGGCTACAACCCGGTCGTCGGCATCGGCTATGCCTACGCCAACTCGATGAAGCAGGTCGCCGGCAAGTTCCCGAAGGTCACCTTCGGCATCGTCGACTCCGTCGTGGACGCGCCGAACGTCGACAGCATCACCTTCACCGAGGAGCAGGGCTCCTACCTCGCGGGTGTCGCCGCGGCGCTGAAGTCGAAGTCCGGCCACGTCGGCTTCATCGGCGGCGTGGACGTCCCGCTCATCAAGAAGTTCGAGGCGGGCTTCGTCCAGGGCGTCAAGGACACCAAGCCGGCCGACAACGTCGAGGTCCAGTACCTGTCGCACGGTTCGGACACCTCCGGCTTCGCCAGCCCCGACAAGGGCAAGGAAGCCGCCCAGGGCATGCTCGACAAGGGCATCGACGTCATCTACACCGCGGCCGGCTCCTCCGGCACCGGTGCCATCGAGGCCGTCGCGGGCAAGAAGGGCGCCTGGGCGATCGGTGTCGACTCCGACCAGTACAACCAGGCCTCGCTCAGCAAGTACAAGGCGTCGATCCTGACCTCGGTCGTCAAGAACGTCGACGTCGGCGTCTACGAGCTGGTCAAGTCCGTCAAGGACGGCAAGCCGCTGACCGGCACCAACAGCTACTCGCTGGCCAAGGGCGGCGTTTCGCTCGCCACCAGCGGCGGCTTCATCGACGACATCAAGGCCCAGCTCGACGCGGCCCAGAAGAAGATCGTCGACGGTTCGGTCAAGGTCAAGACCACCCCGTGACCCGGTCTGTGACCCGGCCTCCTCGCGGGGGCCGGTTCCGGTCACGGCACCTGTAGTGCACGGGCTCGGCGGGGAGGGTGAGCCCCCTCCCCGCCGAGCCCATAACGATGTGTCAACTCTACGCGCGTAGGCGGGAGTTGGCGCGCTAGCGTCTCCACGCCCTCTGCCCCCACCCCCCTCCTTCTCGTAGGAGAGTGCGCCATCAACGCGTCCAGCCCTCCCGCCGTCGAACTGCGCGGCATCACCAAACGATTCCCCGGCGTCGTCGCCAACAAGGACATCGACATCACCGTCGCCAAGGGCACCGTCCACGCCCTGTGCGGTGAGAACGGTGCCGGCAAGTCGACCCTGATGAAGATCCTCTACGGCATGCAGAAGCCCGACGAGGGAACCATCACCATCGACGGCGACCAGGCGGTCTTCCACAGCCCCGCCGACGCCATCGCGCGCGGAATCGGCATGGTGCACCAGCACTTCATGCTCGCCGACAACCTCACCGTCCTGGAGAACGTGGTTCTCGGCGGCGAGAAGCTGTACGGCATCGGCGCCAAGGCCCGTAACAAGATCAAGGAGATCTCGGACGCGTACGGCCTGGGGGTGCGTCCCGACGCCCTCGTCGAGGACCTCGGCGTCGCCGACCGCCAGCGCGTGGAGATCCTCAAGGTCCTCTACCGCGGCGCCCGCACGCTGATCCTCGACGAGCCCACCGCCGTCCTGGTCCCCCAGGAGGTCGAGGCGCTCTTCGACAACCTGCGCGAGCTCAAGGCCGAGGGCCTGACCGTCATCTTCATCTCCCACAAGCTGGGCGAGGTCCTGAAGGTCGCGGACGAGATCACCGTCATCCGGCGCGGTACGACGGTGGGCACGGCCGACCCGAAGACCACCACCTCCAAGCAGCTCGCCGAGCTGATGGTCGGCAGCGAGCTCCCGTCCCCGGAGACCCGCGAGTCGACCGTCACCGATGTGGCGATGCTGAAGGTGGCCGGGCTGCAGCTGGCCGCGACCGACCCCGACGGGGTCGTGCGCGACGTGCTCTCCAACGTCTCGTTCACCATCCACAAGGGCGAGGTCCTGGGCATCGCCGGTGTCGAGGGCAACGGCCAGGCCGAGCTCGTCGAGGCCATCATGGGCATGCGCGACCCGGACGGCGGCGTCATCACCCTCGACGACGCCGACATCTCGCACGCGCCGACCCGCAAGCGCCGCGAGAGCGGCGTGGGGTACATCCCCGAGGACCGCCACCGCCACGGCCTGCTCCTGGAAGCGCCGCTGTGGGAGAACCGCATCCTCGGCCATGTCACCGAGCGCCCCAACTCCAAGGGCGGCCTGCTCGACAACAAGGCGGCCCGCCTCGACACCGAGCGGATCGTGCGCGAGTACGACGTGCGCACCCCCGGTATCGACGTCACCGCGGCCTCGCTCTCCGGCGGCAACCAGCAGAAGCTGATCGTCGGCCGCGAGATGAGCCACGCCCCCAAGCTGCTGATCGCCGCGCACCCCACCCGGGGCGTGGACGTCGGCGCGCAGGCGCAGATCTGGGACCAGATCCGGGAGGCCCGCCGCGAGGGCCTCGCGGTGCTGCTGATCTCCGCCGACCTGGACGAGCTGATCGGCCTGTCCGACACCCTGCGGGTGATGTACCGCGGCCGCCTGGTCGCCGACGCCGACCCCGCCACGATCACCCCCGAGGAACTCGGCTCCGCGATGACGGGTGCGGCCTCCGGCCACCTGGAGCACGTTGAGGGCGAAGAGTCCGGTACGGACGGGGGAGAGGACCGATGAAGAAGCTCACCTCCAGGATCGACAAGGAGCGCCTGCTCCTCGCGATCGCGGCCCCGGTGCTCGCGGTGGTCGCCGCGCTCGCCGTGACGGCCGTGGTCATCCTGATCACCGGCAAGAACCCGTTCACGGCCTTCAACGACATGCTGTCGTACGGCTCGGCCAGTGACAGCCAGATCTACATCCTGAACAAGGCGACCACGTACTACCTGGCGGGCATCGCGGTGGCCATCGGCTTCCGGATGAACCTGTTCAACATCGGTGTGGACGGTCAGTACCGTATGGCGGCGTTCTTCGCGGCCGTCGCCGGCGGTGCGATGTCCCTGCCGGGCTTCGTCGCCATCCCGCTGATGATCATCGTGGCGATGCTCGTCGGCGCGATGTGGGCGGCCGTCGCGGGCATCCTCAAGGTGACCCGGGGCGTCAGCGAGGTCATCTCGACCATCATGCTGAACGCGATCGCGACCGCCGTCATCGCGTATCTGCTCCAGCCGGACCGCCTCGGCCAGCTCGACTCGGCCGGCACCCTGGTCTCCACCAAGCCGCTGCCGAAGGACTCCTGGTTCTTCAGCATCGACACCGGCGCCGCGGGCACGCTGTGGGGCTTCATCTTCGTGGCCGCCCTCGCGGGCGTCGCCTACTGGTTCGTGCTCGGCCGCACCCGCTTCGGCTTCGACCTGCGGGCGGTGGGCCAGTCCGAGTCGGCGGCTGCGGCGAGCGGTGTAAGCGTCAAGAAGATGGTCGCCACCAGCATGATCATCTCGGGTGCCGTCGCGGGTCTGGTCGGTCTGCCGACCCTGCTCAACGACAGCCACCAGTTCGACAACAGCTTCCCGGTGGGCCTCGGCTTCACCGGTATCGCGATCGCGCTGCTCGGCCGCAACCACCCGGTCGGCATCGCGCTCGGCGCGCTCCTGTGGGGCTTCCTGGAGCGCACCACCAGCCACCTCGAATTCATCGGCTTCGACAAGGAGATCCTCGGCGTGATCCAGGGCGTCATCGTCCTGTGCGTCGTCATCGCCTACGAAGTCGTCCGCCGCTACGGCCTGAAGCGCCAGCAGCAGCGCGTCGGCGCCGAGCTCGCGGCCCAGGCCGCCAAGTCCGACCAGCAGGAGGTGACGGCATGAGCGTCACGACCGACACGACCACGACCCCGCCTCCGGCCGGGGTCAAGCGCGGCAACCTCAAGCGCAAGGCCTCCCTCGCGCAGATCCTGCTGATCGTCGCGGGCGCCCTGCTCCTGGTCTCCGCCGTACGCATCATCACCGGCGCCGACCAGCTCACCTCCGGCGGCCAGATCAGCGCCGCCCTCGGTCTCGCCGTACCGATCGGCCTCGCGGGCCTCGCGGGCCTGTGGTCCGAGCGGGCAGGCGTGGTCAACATCGGCCTCGAAGGCATGATGATCCTCGGTACGTTCGGCGCCGGCTGGGTCGGCTGGCAGACCAGCCCCTGGCTCGGCCTGCTCGCCGGTATCGGCTTCGGTGTGCTCGGCGGTCTCGTCCACGCGGTCGCCACCATCACCTTCGGCGTCGACCACATCGTCTCCGGTGTGGCCGTCAACCTGCTGGCGCTCGGTGCCACGCAGTACATGGCCAAGCTCTTCTTCAACGAGGGCGACGCGGCGACCAAGGGCGGCAACCCCAAGCAGTCGCCGCCCGCCGACGCCCTGCCCAGCTTCACGATCCCGGGCCTTTCGTCCGGTCTCCACTCGATCGAGAAGCACCACTGGTTCCTGGTCTCGGACCTCGCCGGCATCCTCGGCGGCCTGGTCACCGACGTCTCCTGGGTGACGGTCCTCGCGGTCGCGCTCTTCGTCGGCACCTGGTGGCTGCTGTGGAAGACCGCGTTCGGTCTGCGGCTGCGCTCCTGCGGCGAGAACCCGGTGGCCGCCGAGTCCCTCGGCGTCAACGTGTACTCGTACAAGTACGCGGCGGTCGCCGTCTCCGGCGGTCTGGCCGGGCTCGGCGGCGCGTTCCTCTCGCTGGTCACCTCGCACATCTACCTGGAGGGCCAGACCGGCGGGCGCGGCTACATCGGTCTCGCCGCGATGATCTTCGGCAACTGGCGGCCGGGCGGACTCGCCATGGGCGCCGGCCTGTTCGGCTTCTCCGACGCCCTCCAGCTGCGCAACGGCGGCGAGACCGTCCACGCGCTGCTGCTGCTCCTGGTGGTCCTGCTGGGCCTCCTGGCGGCCTGGAAGGCGTACAAGAAGGCCCTGGTCCAGGCCGTCGTGAGCGCGGTGATCGCCGCGGTCATCCTGGTCTGGTACCTGATGACGGACACGGTCCCCGGCGACTTCGTCGGCGCCACGCCGTACGTCGTCACGCTGCTGGTGCTCTCGCTGTCCGCGCAGCGCCTGCGGATGCCCAAGGCCGACGGCATGCGCTACCGCAAGGGCCAGGGCAAGTGACCGCCTCCGCCGTCGACTGGGAAGCCCTGCGCGTGGCCGCCCGGGACGCCATGTCCCGCGCGTACGCCCCGTACTCGGGCTATCCGGTCGGCGCGGCGGCCCTGGTCGACGACGGCCGCACCGTCACCGGCTGCAACGTCGAGAACGCCTCGTACGGACTCGCGCTGTGCGCCGAGTGCGGCCTGGTCTCGGCGCTGCGGCTCGGCGGCGGCGGCCGGCTGACGCACTTCGTCTGCGTCGACGGCCAGGGCGCCGCCCTGGTGCCCTGTGGCCGCTGCCGCCAGCTCCTGTTCGAGCACGGCGGGCCCGAGCTGCTGGTGGAGACCCCGGAAGGGATCCTGCCGCTCTCCGCGATGCTCCCGCAGGCCTTCGGCCCGGACCATCTCAGGACGGGCCCGCTCAACTGACCACGGCGGCCCCTTCGTTGCTGATCAGCGATGGAGGGGCCGCCCTCGTCACCCCTCTCTATGCGCGTAGAGTCGCGTGTACCGTACGGACGAACCGCACTTGCCGGAAGGAATGCCATGGACGTCATCTCCGTCATCCGCACCAAGCGAGACCGGGGCGAGCTGAGCCCCGAGCAGATCGACTGGGTCATCGACGCGTACACGCGCGGTGTCGTGGCCGACGAGCAGATGTCGGCCCTTGCGATGGCGATCCTGCTCAACGGCATGAACCGCACGGAGATCGCCCGTTGGACCGCCGCGATGATCGCCTCCGGCGAGCGGATGAACTTCGACACCCTGTCGCGGCCCACCGCCGACAAGCACTCCACCGGCGGCGTCGGCGACAAGATCACGCTGCCGCTCGCCCCGCTGGTCGCCGCGTGCGGCGCGGCCGTGCCGCAGCTCTCCGGCCGGGGTCTGGGCCACACCGGCGGCACCCTGGACAAGCTGGAGTCCATCCCCGGCTGGCGCGCGCTGCTCTCCAACGAGGAGATGCTGAACGTCCTGGACACCACCGGCGCGGTCATCTGCGCGGCGGGCGACGGCCTGGCCCCCGCCGACAAGAAGCTGTACGCGCTGCGCGATGTGACCGGCACCGTCGAGGCGATCCCGCTGATCGCCTCCTCGATCATGTCGAAGAAGATCGCCGAGGGCACCGGCTCGCTGGTCCTGGACGTCAAGGTCGGCACCGGCGCCTTCATGAAGACCATCGAGGACGCCCGCGAACTGGCCTCCACCATGGTCGCGCTGGGCACCGACAGCGGCGTCAAGACGGTGGCCCTGCTCACCGACATGTCCACCCCGCTCGGCCTCACGGCGGGCAACGCCCTCGAAGTGCGCGAGTCCGTCGAGGTGCTGGCCGGCGGCGGCCCCAAGGACGTCGTCGACCTCACCCTGGCGCTGGCCCGCGAGATGCTGGACGCGGCCGGGATCAAGGACGCCGACCCCGAGAAGGCCCTCGCCGACGGTTCCGCGATGGACGTCTGGCGCCGGATGATCGCGGCCCAAGGCGGCGACCCGGACGCCACCCTGCCCGTCGCCCGCGAGCAGCACGTCGTGACCGCCCCGAGCTCGGGCGTCCTGACCCGCCTCGACGCGTACGACATCGGCGTCGCCGCCTGGCGCCTCGGCGCGGGCCGGGCCCGCAAGGAGGACCCGGTGCAGGCGGGCGCGGGCATCGAGCTGCACGCCAAGCCCGGCGACACGGTCACGGCCGGCCAGCCGCTGCTCACCCTGCACACGGACACCCCCGAGAAGTTCGACTACGCGCTGCAGACGCTCGGCGAGTCGTACGACATCGCCCCGGCGGGCACCGCGTTCACCGCGAACCCGATCGTGCTCGACCGGATCGCCTGACACCCCGTCAACCACCCCTCCACGAGCCCGGCGCGCCCTCCCCGCCGCCGGGCCCGGCCCTCGGCCGGATCCGGTCCGTCCACCGGGTCCGGCCGATGAGTTTTCCGACGCGTCCGGGTCTGACACGTGTGCCCACTGACTCCGAACCCGTACTCGTGATACCCGAGCGGGTCCTCCTCGCCGATGTCCCGCCCCTGTGCGCCCATTTGGAGGCGCTGTACGCGGCGGGCGCGTCCGAGGTGATCTGCGACGTGGGCGCGCTGCTGAGGGCGGACTTGGCAGCGGTGGAGACGGTGGCCCGCTTGGCACTGACGGCGAGGAGGGCTGGCGGCGGAATCACGTTACGGAACACGGGCCCGGGGTTGAGGGCGCTGCTGCACCTGACGGGCTTGGCGGGATTGGTGGAGCCTTCCGGCTGAGCGGCCTCTTGGGGGCTCGCGCGGTCCCGGTGCCTTATAGGGGCGCGGGGAACTGCGCGACAAGCCCCCACCGGCCCGCACCCGAAGAACCGCCCTAGCGGAGCTGCTCCGGCAACCCGAACAACGGAAACCAACGGGCCGTGTCCAGGAACGCGTTCAGCCCGACTATCTTCCCGTCGGCGATCTCCACAACCTGAAGCGCCCAAGGCTCATGCCGCCCGCCAGGGCCACTGGCGCGGTACTGCCCAAACGCGGGCGTCCCATTGGCCACCGTCGGCACCAGACGCGAGCCACGGCAGCCGTGGCCGGGCCCGACATGCCACGCCACGATGTCCTCATGGCCCCGCAGCCACAAGTCATACGGCGGCATCGACAGCGTCGCGTCCTCATGGAGCAGCGCGGTGAGGGCCGTCATGTCGTACCCCTCGAACGCCTCCACATAGCGCGCGAGCAGCCGCTGCTGCGCCTCGGAGAGCGGATCCGCCGCATCCGAGGCGCGCGGCTCCGACTCCGCGAGGGTCGAACGCGCCCGCTGGAGCGCGCTGTTGACCGACGCGACCGTCGTCCCGAGCAGCTCCGCGACCTCGCTCGCCTTCCACGCCAGCACCTCGCGCAGGATCAGCACCGCCCGCTGCCGGGGCGGCAGATGCTGGAGGGCCGCGACGAAGGCGAGCCGTACGCTCTCGCGCGCGACCGCCGTCTCGGCCGGGTCGTCGACCGCCGACGGCAGCACGCGCGCGTCCGGCACCGGCTCCAGCCAGGTCACCTCCGGCCGCGAGTTGAGCACCGCCGAGGACGCGGTCTGCGGGGCCGTCAGGTCCATCGGGCGGGCCCGCTTGCCGCTCGCGCTCAGCATGTCGAGACAGACGTTGGTGGCGATCCGGTAGAGCCAGGACCGCAGGGACGAGCGGCCCTCGAACTTCCCGTAACTCCGCCACGCCCGTACCAGCGTGTCCTGTACCGCGTCCTCCGCCTCGAAGGCCGAGCCGAGCATCCGGTAGCAGTACCCCGTCAGCTCGACCCGGTGCCTCTCCAGCCGTGCGTCCAGGTCCGTCGCCGTTGACAGATCACTCATCGCGTCCACCCCAGGTCGCCCATGTGCTCCAGCCCTTCGGAAGCTACAGGAGCCCACTGACAATCGCGCCTCGGGCAGACGTTTCAGCAGGTCACATGGGGCGTGGCGAGTCGGCGCTGGACCCGGGCCGCGTGGCTGCCGTACAGCGTCACGGAGACCACGCCGAGGACCGCGAGCAGTCCGAGCAGGACCGTGGCGGGCCAGCCGCCCGCGTGGAAGGCGATCGCCCCGAGCGTGCCGCCCGCGCTGCTGCCCAGGTAGTACGCGGACTGGTAGAGCGCGGAGGCCTGCGCGCGGCCCTGCTCGGCGGTGCGGCTCACCGAGGAGGAGGCCACCGCGTGGCCCGCGAAGAACCCGGCGGTGATCAGGACCAGGCCCGCCAGGATCGCGGCCAGCGCGTCGAGCAGGCTCAGCATCAGCCCGGCGGCGGTCGTCGAGACGGCCAGGTACAGCGCGCCCCGGCGGCCGAGCCGCGCGACCAGCTTTCCGGCCGCGGCCGAGGAGACCGTACCGACCAGATAGACCAGGAAGATCGAGCCGACGACGCCCTGCGGGAGGTGGAAGGGCGCGGCGGTGAGCCGGTAGCCGATCACCGTGTAGACCGCGCCGAACACGGTCATGAAGAGTGCGCCGATCGCGTACAGCCGGACCAGGAGCGGGTTGGCGAGGTGTCCCCGCGCGGTCGCCGCGAGGGCGCGCGGGTTGAGTGAAACCGCCGTGAAGTTACGGGACTTGGGGAGCAGCAGCCGGAAGGCCACCGCGCAGACGGCGGCGAGCACGCCCACCGCGAGCAGCGCCGCGCGCCAGCCCCACGCCTGGGCCACCCAGCCGGTCAGGATGCGGCCGCTCATGCCGCCGATGGAGTTGCCCGCCACGAACAGGCCGATCGCCGCGATCAGCGCCTTGGGCCGCACCTCCTCCGCGAGGTAGGCCATGGCGGAGGCGGGCAGTCCCGCGAGCGCCGCGCCCTGGACCGCGCGCAGCACCACCAGAGCGCCCACGTTCGGCGCGAACGGGACGAGCAGCCCCACCGCCACCGCGACCGCCAGCGACACCGTCATCATCCGGGAGCGCCCGTACCGCTCGGACAGCGCGCTCAGGGGGAGCACGCACAGGGCCAGCGCGCCGGTCGCCGCCGACACGGTCCAGCTCGCCGCCGAGGCGGAGACCCCCAAGTCGCCGGAGATCAGCGGGAGCAGGGCCTGGGTGGAGTAGAGGAGGGCGAAGGTCGCGACCCCGGCGGCGAAGAGCGCGTAGCTCATCCGGCGGTAGCCGGGCGCGCCCGGGGCGAGCTGAACGGGCGACGGCGCGACAGGGGACGGCGCGGTGGAGGCACCCACGGTGGCGGGTGCCCCGGTACTGGCAGGAGGCATGGATCGACCGTAGGCCCGCCGGTATTTATGCGTCCAATGCGAAAAGTGGCCATAATCGATCCACGTACGCATAAGCACAGTTCAGGCGGGTGTCTGTCATTGAACAGTAACGAAGAAGACATTGTCACGGTGCTCGCGCCCCGCCTCGCGTACTTCGCCGGGGTGGCTCGGCACGAGCACGTCACGCGCGCGGCGCACGAGCTCGGTGTGCCCCAGTCGACGCTCTCGCGCGCGATGGTGCGGCTCGAAGAGGACCTGGGGGTCGCGCTGTTCGCCCGCAAGGGCCGCACCGTCTCGCTCACCCCGGCCGGCCGCACCTTCCTCGGCTCGGCCGAGCGCGCCCTCGCCGAGGTCGGGCGCGCCGCCGACTCGGTACGGGCCGACGCGGACCCCGCCACCGGCAAGGTCGCCTTCGGCTTTCTGCACACCATGGGCTCGGAGACGGTCCCCGGCCTCATCCGTGCCTTCCGGGTCGACCATCCCCGGGTGCGCTTCACGCTCGTGCAGAACTACGGCGAGGCGATGATCGAGCGGCTGCGGGCGGGGGAGCTGGACCTCTGCCTCACCTCGCCCGTCCCCGACGCGCCCGACCTCGTGGCCCGGCGTCTGGACGAGCAGCGGCTGCGGCTCGTCGTCCCGGACGACCACCGTCTGGCGGCCCGCAAGCGCGTCCGGCTGGCGGAGGCCGCCGAGGAGACGTTCGTGACCCTGGAGCCCGGCTACGGGCTGCGGCGCATCACGGACGACCTGTGCGCGGAGGCGGGGTTCACACCGAAGGTGGCGTTCGAGGGGGAGGAGGCGGAGACCCTGCGCGGGCTCGTGGCGGCGGGCCTGGGCGTGGCGTTGCTGCCGCCGCCCGCCGTGGCCCGCCCGGGCGTCGTCGAGCTGACGGTGACGGCGCCGCGCGCGGTCCGCGAGATCGGCGTCGCCTGGCTGGACGGCCACCCCGACACCCCGCCGGTGGCCGCCTTCAAGGCGTTCCTGCTGTCGCGCCGGGGGCAGTTGCTGCCGGAGTGAAGGCGTACACGTGCTGAGGATGTACGCGTACGTACGCGCGCGTGGCGCTCGTACGGGCCTCACGCGCGCGTAGAGGCGGTCAGGCCCGCAGTGACTTCCCGAACCCCGCCGCCAGTGGCATCCGCAGGCCCAGTGGCGGCGGCGCGGCCAGGGCGTCGGCCACCGGGCGCGCGTAAGGGTGGGCGAAGAGGGAGCCCGCGACGAAGTCGACCGCCAGGTTGAGGACTTCGAAGCGGTGCTGACGTAACGCGTGGCCGTCGGAGTGGACCTCGAAGCGGCAGGTGTCACGGTTCGTCTTCTTCGCGCGCGCCGCGAGCCGGAACGACAACTCCGGGTCGCTGCGCCGGTCGTTGGTGCCGTGCACGATCATCACGCGCCGCCCCACCAGCTGCTTCACCGGCTCCGACGTCGCCGCCAGATCGTCCTCGGGCAGCCAAGGGGCCAGGGAGAGCACGCAGTTGACCGCCGGATGGCCCGCCGCGCGCAGCGCCGCGCGGCCGCCCATGCCCTGCCCGACCAGGCACACCGGCACGTCCCCGTACCGCCGGACCACCTCGTCGAGCGCCCACTCGGCGTCCGCGGCGAGCCGTGCGTCGCCGCCGTTCCAGCCCCGGCCGCGGTAGCGGACGACGTGCGCCACCAGGCCGTCGTCCCGGCCCGCCCGGGCGAGGCGACGGGCCACGGGCAGCGCCGAGACGTACGCGAGGGACGAGGGGCGGCGCGCCGAGACGGGATCGCCGTCGGGCAGCACCAGCGCCACACCGCCGACCGACGAGCCGGCGCCGGGTGCGCCGACGGCCCGTCCGAGCCTGGCGGCAGGCTGGGGGATCGCAAGCTGAGCCATGGCAGAACAGTCTCAGAAGGCGAGGTGTACGCCACCCGTCCGCGCGGTCACTGTTACGTATCGGCAACCGATCAACTCCCGGTGATCTACGCGCGTAGGGGCTAGCATGCGCAGATGACGAGCCAGACCACCGACGTACCGACCCCGGACCAGATCCGCCGTGCCCCGAAGGTGCTGCTCCACGACCACCTCGACGGCGGTCTGCGTCCGGGAACCATCATCGAGATCGCCCAAGAGACCGGGTATCAGGGTCTCCCGGAGACCGAGGCCGACAAGCTCGGCATCTGGTTCCGCGAAGCCGCCGACTCCGGTTCCCTGGAGCGGTATCTGGAGACGTTCGCGCACACCTGCGCCGTCATGCAGACCCGCGACGCGCTGTTCCGCGTCGCCGCCGAGTGCGCCGAGGACCTGGCCCAGGACGGCGTCGTCTACGCCGAGGTGCGCTACGCCCCGGAGCAGCACCTGGAGGCGGGGCTGACCCTCCAGGAGGTCGTGGAGGCCGTCAACGAGGGCTTCCGCGAGGGCGAGCGCCGCGCCCGCGCCAACGGCCACCGCATCCGCGTGGGCGCGCTCCTGACGGCGATGCGGCACGCCGCCCGCGCCCTGGAGATCGCCGAACTGGCCAACTCCTACCGGGACTCGGGCGTCGTCGGCTTCGACATCGCGGGCGCCGAGGCGGGCTTCCCGCCCACCCGCCACCTCGACGCGTTCGAGTATCTGAAGCGGGAGAACAACCACTTCACCATCCACGCGGGTGAGGCGTTCGGCCTGCCGTCGATCTGGCAGGCCCTCCAGTGGTGCGGCGCCGACCGGCTGGGCCACGGCGTGCGCATCATCGACGACATCGAGGTCGCCGAGGACGGCTCGGTGAAGCTGGGGCGGCTCGCTGCGTACGTACGGGACAAGCGCATCCCGCTGGAGATGTGCCCGACCTCCAACCTCCAGACCGGCGCCGCCTCCTCGTACGCCGAGCACCCCATCGGAGTGCTGCGCAAGCTGCACTTCCGGCTGACCGTCAACACCGACAACCGGCTGATGAGCGGCACCAGCATGACCCAGGAATTCGAGCACCTGACCGATGTATTCGGTTACGCGCTCGACGACATGCAGTGGTTCACTGTCAATGCGATGAAATCAGCGTTCATTCCTTTCGACGAACGCCTCGCCATGATCAATGACGTCATCAAGCCCGGATATGCGGAATTGAAATCCGAATGGCTGTTCCAGCAGACCTCTGCGACCAGCGGATCCTCCGCATCCATGGGCTGATCTGGTAAAACGCAGAATCGGCCGGGAATCACCTTTCCCGGCCGTTTCTGTCATATTCGCGGGTTTGCGGGCCGTGCGGCGGCGTGACTAGCTTGCAGAGCCGCTCACATCCCCTTCCCTAGGATGAATTCCAGATGAAGCAGTCTGCCGTCAAGACTCTCGGTGCCGCCGCTGTCGGTGTCGCCTTCGCCGCCGCCGCTGCGGGTACGGCCTCGGCCGCCCCCGCCGTGGCCGGAGTCCCCGACCTCCCGGCGCTGTCCGGGCTCACCAAGTCGCTGCCCCTCGAAAACGTCACCAACAAGCTCTCGCCCGGGGCGCCGGAGTCCCTGGCGGCCGGTCAGAACGCCCTGGCCAAGGGCGCGTCCACGCTGCCGACCGGTGGCGCCGACCCGGTGGGCGGTCTGCTCGGCGGGCTGCCGACCGGCGGCGGCCTGCCGACCGGTGCGCTGGGCGGGCTGCCCCTCGGCGGCTGACGGCCGATGGCCGAATCGCGTCGTTCTGCGGCGTGTTGAGGCGTTGTGGTGGGGCGCACATCCGGTTCCGGGTGTGCGCCCCACCGCGCATGTGTCAGGATCGCCGCTCGTACGCTGGGAATTGACAGGTGAGTAGGGTTGCGACGATGCGTGTGAAGGCGACTGGACTTGCCGTACTGACGGCGTCGGCGCTGCTGTTCACCGCCGCCTGCGGCGGCTCGTCCGGCGGCGGCTCGGACAACAGGGGCGCCACCGCCAAGCCGAACGGCTCCTCGTCCTCGGCCAAGACCCGGACCAGACTCCAGATGGCCGCCCTCGAACAGGGCGACGTTCCCGGCTACCAGGTCTCCGCCGACTCCACGGCGACGGGCCGGACCCGGCCGCAGGCCGACAAGAAGGCCTGTCAGCCGCTCGCCGACATCATGGGCGACGAGCCCAACCCGCAGGCGCGCGAGACCGTCAACCGCGGCCTCGGCTCGCAGCGCGCGCTCGGCCTCGCCGTCGCCGCCTCGCTCAGCTCGTACAAGGAAGGCGACGCACAGCGCCTGATCAAGGACCTGCGCACGGCGGTCGGCGCGTGCTCGGGCTTCACCGCCGCGCTCGGTGGTGGCAGCAGCAGTACGTACGCACAGGTGAAGGCACGCCCGTACCGCATCGGCGGCGACGAGTCGGTCAGCTGGTCCGCCGCCTCCACGCAGGTCAACGTCACGACGCCGGTCCATATCGTCGTCGTCCGCCAGGGCGCGGTCATCGTCCGGTTCATGACGATCAACCTCGGCGCGCCCGTGAAGGGCAAGGCGCAGGAGCTGGTCGAGGTGCCCAGGGACGTGGCGGACAAGCAGCTGGCGAAGGTGCGCGAGGTGCTGGGCTGAGGGGCGCGCGTGACCCCCTAGGGGGTCACCACGCTGTGCTGGGGCGCTTCTCGGCCGGGAACAGGATCCACAGCGCTATGTAGAGCACGAACTGCGGACCGGGCAGCAGGCACGACAGCAGGAAGATCACACGCATCGTGGTCGCCGAGGTGCCGAAGCGCCGAGCCAGCGCCGCGCACACCCCGCCGATCATCCGTCCGTCACGGGGGCGGGCGAGGGTGGTCATTGTGGGGCTCCTTCGAGGAGTGAGGTGGTGTGGTGCGATGCCTCAATCCTGAGCCCCGAATCGGGCGAAAGCCTCGGACTACGGGGCGATTCCGACCCTGGGAATCGTCGGGGTCCGACCCTGAGCCGGTACCGGGACGGAAACGGGAACGGCCCGCTCCTGCCGGTGCCGCAGCGCGATGCGCCCGAACGGCACCACGGCGATGTGCGCGAAGGCGACCCCGGCGGTGTTCAGGAGCAGCGCGTCCACATCCGCGACCTGGCCCGGCACCCCGGTCTGCAGCAGCGCGATGCCGAGCGAGACGAGCGCGCCCGACGTGGTCGTACGCAGCAGCGAGGCGACCGGCGAGACGTCCAGGCGCCCGCCCACGAGCGGCAGCAGTACGCCGAGGGGTGCGAGCAGCAGCAGCCCCTCGCCGATCTGCCGCGCGGCCTCCAGGGGGCCGAGCGCCAGATCGGCCCGGATCCCGGCGAGCGGGGTGAGATTGGGGGCGGTCACCCACATGACGTCGCGGGGCCGCAGCGTGAGCCACGCCACGAGCACCAGATGCGCGAGGAGGAGAGCGCATCCCACCACGCGGAACCGGATGGCGGCGCTGCCGCCCAGACCATGACGCTGTTGCACGCCCCCCAAGACGCGCCGGGTCGCGCGATCGGTTCCGCGTTCTCGGGGACGGCGTCCCCGGAGCCCCTTTCCGCGCCCTGGAGCGGGGTGCGGGGCCGCGTGGTGGCTCGGCCCTGTCCCGCCCGGCTCAGCTGTGCAGCGCGTCGCCCAGGGTCGGGGAGGCGTCCGGGCGGGACTTCATCTCCGCCGTGCAGGCGTAGCCGCGCGCCGGGTCCTCGCCCGGGCCGCCCAGGACCACCTGCTGGGTGCCCGACGACGTCGGGGTGTTCTCCGCGTACGTACACACGATCTGCGACAGCGCGAGTGCCGGCAGGTCCTCGGGGCGGCGGCTCAGGCGCAGCGCGCCCGCCGGGTCGCCCTTGCGCGCGCCGGTGACGGTCAGCGGGCCCCGTACGTCCGTCGTGTACCCGGCGGCCTTCTCGTCGCCCGCCGGGGTGACTTCCAGCTCGCCCAGCAGCGCCTCCGCGAAGCGCAGCCGGTCCGCCGACGCCCGGCCCTCGGGGATGCGCACCGAGCGCTCGGCGGAGACCAGTTGGGCCCCGCAGACCAGATAGACCCGTACGGTCACGCCCTCGAACTGCGGGGTCACCGCGTTGCCCGGGAGCTCGCAGGGGACCCGGGAAGGGGCCGGGCCCGCGTCCACCGGGACGGCCGTGGGCCGGATGCCGCAGCCCGTGGCCGCGCCACCGAGCGCGAGCAGCGCGAGCACCCCGCCGAACAGCCGGGCCCGCCGTGGCGCCGGTCTGAGAAGTCGTCTCATCACGCCTCCTCACCCCCACCGCGCGGCAGTCGCAGCACGAACACCGCACCGCCCTCGGGCGAGTTGGCGGCGGTGATGTCGCCGCCGTGGATGTGGGCGTTCTCCATCGCGATGGAGAGGCCCAGACCGCTGCCCTCGGAGCGCGGCCGGGACGCGCTCGCCTTGTAGAACCGGTCGAAGACGTGCGGCAGCACGTCCTCGGGGATGCCCGGGCCGTGGTCCCGTACGGAGATCACCAGTTCCTCGCCCTCCACCCGCACCGAGACCCGCACCGGGGAGCCGCCGTGCTTCAGCGCGTTCCCGATGAGGTTGGCCAGGATCACGTCCAGGCGGCGCGGGTCGAGCCGCGCCATGATGCCGCGTTCGGCGTCCAGGTCCACCGCGTCCAGCCACGCGCGCGCGTCGATGCACGCGGTGATCTGGTCGGCGATGTCGACGTTGTCGAGGACCAGCCTGGCGGTGCCGGCGTCGAAGCGGGTGACCTCCATCAGGTTCTCGACCAGGACGTTCAGGCGCCGGGTCTCCGACACCACCAGCTGCACGGCCGGGGCGATCATCGGGTCGAGGCTGTCCGCCTCGTCCTCCAGGACCTCCGTGACGGCGGTGAGCGCGGTCAGCGGGGTGCGCAGCTCGTGCGACATGTCGGCGACGAACCGCCGGCTCGCCTCCTCGCGCGCGCTCATGTCGCTGACCTTCTTCTCCAGGCTCTCGGCGGTCTTGTTGAACGTGCGGGAGAGATCGGCCAGTTCGTCCGTGCCCGAGACCCGCAGCCGGGTGTCGAGCTTGCCCTCGCCGAGCTGGCGGGCCGCGTCGCCGAGCCGCTGCACCGGCCGCAGCACGGTCGTCGCGGCCGCCTGCGCGAGCAGCGCGGAGCCGAGCAGCGCGAGCGCGGTGGCGATGCCGAGCGACCACGCGAGCGAGTTGAGGTCCTGGCGCTCCTGGTCGAGCGAGGCCAGCATGTAGCCGGTCGCGCCACCCCCGATGATCTTCGTCCCGCCCACCAGGTAGGGCTTGCCGCGCAGGGTCCTGCGCTGCCAGAACAGGTGGTACGGGTACGCGTTGGAGTCGGTGACCTTCTGCTTCTTGTCCACCGCCTCCTGGAGCGAGGCCGGTACGTCGTCGAGCGTGAAGCGGTCCACGTCGGACGCGCCGATGATCGGCTTGCCCGGGTCGCGCTGGTCCACCAGGAGCACCTGGTAGCCGGAGCTGACGTGGTAGCCGGAGCGGCTGCTGGCCGCCATCTGCTGGGCCGTCACCTGGAGGTCGTGCTCGGTCGGCTGGAGCGGCAGCGAGGCCGCCCGGTTCTGCATCTCCTGCCGGAAGTCCCCGAGAGCCGCGTCCTGCGTACGTACGAGGACGGCCTCGCGGTTGAGCCAGTACGCGATCCCCGACGCGGAGACGGCGGCGGTCAGCGCGACGAGCGCGAACACGACGACCAGACGCAGGCGCAGGCTGGTCCAGCGGAGGCCGGCGAGTATCGCCTTCTTCACGTTCCGAAACGCTGCTTTCTTGGGGTCATCCGGGAGTTGCGGATCATCACGACGGGGTGTCGAGGCGGTAGCCCACCCCGCGCACCGTACGGATCAGGGTCGGGGACGAGGGCACGTCCTCGACCTTGGCGCGCAGCCGCTGCACACACGCGTCCACCAGGCGGGAGTCGCCCAGGTAGTCGTGCTCCCACACCAGGCGCAGCAGCTGCTGCCGGGACAGCGCCTGCCCCGGCCGCCGGCTCAGTTCGAGCAGCAACCGCAGCTCGGTGGGCGTCAGTTGCAGGTCCTCGCCGTTCTTGGTGACCGTCATCGCGGCGCGGTCGATCACCACGTTGCCGAACGTCGCCGAGTCCGTCGCCTCGCGCTCGCCGCGCCGCAGCACCGCGCGGATACGGGCGTCGAGGACCCGGCCCTGGACCGGCTTGACCACATAGTCGTCGGCGCCGGACTCCAGGCCCACCACCACGTCGATGTCGTCGCTGCGCGCGGTCAGCAGGATGATCGGCAGCTGGTCGGTGCGCCGGATACGGCGGCACACCTCGAAGCCGTCGATGCCGGGCAGCATCACGTCCAGCACGACCAGGTCCGGCCGCTGCTCACGGAGCAGCTTCAGGCCGTCCTCTCCCGTCGCCGCGGTGGCCACACGGTGGCCCTGGCGGGACAGGGAGAGTTCGAGCGCCGTGCGGATGGCGTCGTCGTCCTCGATCAGCAACAGGAAAGGCACGGAGGTCATTCTGGCCCATGGGGGAGCGGAGTTCGACCTCCCCCGGACTTCGCTCGTACAGCGCCGTTCACAGGGCGCTGTGACAGGCCTGTGACAGTCGTCGGACACCGCCATGAAACTGGCCGGGCAGAGTCTTCCTCGTACCGACCGAAACAAGACTCCACCGACGGGGGGCGCGAGATGAACGCACTGCACAGCACCACCTCAAGCGCAGTTGTCACGCGTCTCCACGACGTCGTGCGGAGCGAGAAGTCCGGTGCCGTGAGCGGACGGGGGTGCGCTCGCGGCACCGGGCGTCAGCACCAGACGTACATGACGGTGCTCGACGCGGTGCCCGTCACGCCGCTGCGCGGCGTGGGGACGAGCGGGGATGCGGCGTACGGGGAGCCCACGGGGGAGCGTTCCGCCTCCGAGGCCGAGTTCACGGCCTATGTGCAGGAGCGCCGGGCCTCCCTGTACGCCACCGCCTACCACCTGACCGGCGACCGGTACGAGGCCGAGGACCTGCTGCAGAGCGCGCTGTTCTCGACCTACCGGGCCTGGGACCGGATCAGCGACAAGGCCGCGGTCGGGGGCTACCTCCGCCGCACCATGACCAATCTCCACATCAGCGCGTGGCGCCGCCGCAAGCTGAACGAGTACCCGACCGAGGAGCTGCCGGAGACGGCGGGCGACACGGACGCGATGCGCGGCACGGAGCTGCGCGCGGTCCTGTGGCAGGCGCTGGCGCGACTGCCCGAACTCCAGCGCACGATGCTGGTCCTGCGGTACTACGAGGGCCGCACCGACCCGGAGATCGCGGACATCCTCGACATCAGTGTCGGCACGGTGAAGTCGAGCATCTGGCGGTCGCTCCGCCGGCTGCGCGAGGACGAGGTCCTCGCCTTCGGCCGTGACGAGGAAGAGTCCTTCGGCGAGCTGGTGGCCTGAAGGTCAGGGCCGGTGGCGGCAGCCACCGGAGTGCGGGGATCAGGGGGGAACGTACGGGGGTCGGCGTCTCGGGGGATACGTCGGACGTACGGATAACGGGGGAAACAGAAGCGGGACCGATGGGGCCGGGGGGCCCACTCGGTCCCGCTTTGCGTGGTCTGCCCAAGGGGCGCGGGGAACTGCGCGACCAGCCACGCACGGTCCGCAGTCGCCGACGAAGAAATCAGACCCGCGCCTTGGGCGCAGCCACACACCGCCCCGCCGCGGCCGCCGCGAGGCGGCCAAGCGCCTCCTCCTTGCCGCACGGGTGCGCACCCAGGGCGGACTGGCGAGCCACGATCCCGCGCTCGGCGCGCATCAGGCGCCAGCCCCGACGCAACAGGAACGGAACCGACTTGCGCCCCTCCTTGAGGTCGCGGGCGAGCCGGCGGCGGAAGGTCGTCGAGGGCCGCCCGCGCAGACAGAGCGCGTCGGCGAGCACGCCGAGCTCACGGCACCGGGCCACGATGTCGGCGGCGAAGATGCCCTCGGCGACGAAGAGCGGGGTGCGATCGATGGAGAACAGGCTCGTCCCGGTCCGCGAACTGGTCGCGATGTCGTACTCGGGCACGGCCGTACGCCCCGTACCGCACAGCTCGACGACGGCCGCCACGGCCGCGTCGGCGTCCCAGGAGAGCGGGGAGTCCCAGTCGATGTCCGTGGATCCGGGCACACGCGGCAGGGTCGGGTCGTCGCCCTCCTTGTAGAAGTCGTCGAGGCGCAGGACGGGCAGGCCCGTACGGGCGGCGAGGGACGACTTTCCGGAACCGGAGGGGCCGGCGAGCAGAACGACGCGGGTCGGGATGGCGTGTGCGGTCACGGGACACCAGTCTGAGGCATCCACCCGGGAGGTGGACCCCTCGGGGAGCCCGTTGGTATCGAGCATCACACCTCAACTACGCTGCGTGCTCGCACCGATACGGAGGAGAGTGGACGACCATGGCACGAAATCGCGTACTGCTGCGCGCCGGACTCACCGTCACGATGGCAGGAGCGGCCCTGGTGGGCGCGGCCGCGCTGGCCGAGGCGGCCCCGCCGCCGGTGGGCAGCACGGCCGCCGACCCGGCCGCGCCCCACGAGCCGACACGCTCCGTGATGGGCGACCTGTCGGCGGGCGTGACGAACGGCCTCGCTCCCGCGAAGACGCTCAGCCTCAACCCCTTCGCCAAGACGTCGGTGGACCCGCTCGACAACGCGGTGGGTACCCAGGTGGCCGACTTCAAACCGATCTCCACGGCGATCGCCACCGGCCCGCTGCACGAAAGCGGCGCCCTGAAGGACCTGCCGATCCTGGGCGCCGCTTCGAGACTGCTGCCGGGCTGAGGTGGCGCCCCCAAAGGGGCGCGGGGCTGTGACATTTGCGGCTCCGCCGCGTGGGCGTGACCAGCCCCCACCGACCCGCAGGCGAAAGCGCGCCGAAAAGGGGCGCGGGGAACTGCGCGACCAGCCACAGCCGGTCCGCGGTCGCCACACGACCTAGTAGGCGGATCCAGACGCGCCCAGTGAACCCGTCGGGTGCCACACGGTCTTGGTCTCCAGGAACGCAGTCATCCGCTGCGTACCCTGGTCCGCCGACCAGTCCACCGCGCCGGGGCGCAGAACCCGCTTCAGGTTGTCCGCCGCCGCAACCTCAAGGTCCCGCGCGAGAGCAGCATCCGCACCGGCCAGATCCAGCCCGTTCACGTCCTGGTGCGAAGCCAACGGCACCGCCAGCTCCGCGGTCTTGCCCGACAGGATGTTGACCACACCGCCCGGCACGTCGGACGTGGCGAGCACCTCGCCGAGGGACAGCGCAGGCAGCGGCGCGGACTCACTCGCGATCACCACGACCGTGTTACCCGTCGCGATCACCGGAGCGATCACCGACACGAGCCCCAGGAACGACGACTCCTGCGGCGCGACGACCGTCACGACACCGGTCGGCTCCGGCGTGGACAGGTTGAAGTACGGCCCGGCGACCGGGTTGGCGCCGCCGACGATCTGCCCGATCTTGTCGGTCCACCCGGCGTACCAGACCCACCGGTCGATCGCCGCGTCCACGACAGCAGCGGCCTTGGACTTCGAAAGCCCCTCCGCCTCGCCGACCTCGCGTACGAACTGCTCGCGGCGGCCTTCCAGCATCTCCGCGACCCGGTACAGCACCTGACCGCGGTTGTACGCCGTCGCCCCCGACCACCCGCCGAACGCCTTGCGCGCGGCGACGACCGCGTCACGGGCGTCCTTGCGGGAGGACAGCGGGGCGTTCGCCAGCCACTTGCCCTTGGAGTCGCTCACCTCGTACACCCGGCCGCTCTCGGAACGCGGGAACTTCCCGCCCACGTACAGCTTGTAGGTCTTGAAGACGCTCAGACGCGTTGCGGACGTTGCGGACTCAGACATCGAGGTAGCCCTCCAGACCGTGCCGGCCGCCCTCGCGGCCGAAGCCCGACTCCTTGTAGCCGCCGAACGGCGAGGTCGGGTCGAACTTGTTGAACGTGTTGGCCCAGACGACACCGGCCCGCAGCTTGCCCGCGACCGCGAGGATGCGGGAGCCCTTCTCGGTCCAGATGCCCGCCGACAGGCCGTACTGGCTGTTGTTGGCCTTGGCGACGGCCTCGTCCGGCGTACGGAACGACAGCACGGACAGGACCGGGCCGAAGATCTCGTCGCGGGCGATGGTGTGCGCCTGCGTCACGTTCGTGAAGAGCGTCGGCGCGAACCAGTAGCCGTTCTCGGGCAGTTCGCACGCCGGGGACCAGCGCTCGGCGCCCTCGGCCTCGCCGGTGTCGGCGAGCGCGGTGATACGGGCCAGCTGCTCGGCCGAGTTGATGGCGCCGATGTCGGTGTTCTTGTCCAGCGGGTCGCCGAGGCGCAGCGTGGACAGACGGCGCTTCAGCGCGTCCAGGAGCTCGTCCTGGATCGACTCCTGGACAAGCAGGCGCGAGCCCGCGCAGCAGACCTGGCCCTGGTTGAAGAAGATGCCGTTGACGATGCCCTCGACGGCCTGGTCGATGGGGGCGTCGTCGAAGACGATGTTGGCGCCCTTGCCGCCCAGTTCGAGCGTGACCTTCTTGTCGGTGCCCGCGATCGACCGGGCGATCGCCTTGCCGACGGCGGTCGAGCCGGTGAAGGCGACCTTGTTGACGTCGGGGTGCTCGACGAGGGCCGCGCCCGCGTCGCCGTACCCGGTGAGGATGTTGACGACACCCTTCGGCAGGCCCGCCTGGCGGCAGATGTCCGCGAAGAACAGGGCGGTCAGCGGGGTCGTCTCGGCGGGCTTGAGGACGACCGTGTTGCCGGTCGCCAGCGCCGGGGCGATCTTCCACGCCAGCATCAGGAGCGGGAAGTTCCACGGGATGACCTGGCCCGCGACGCCGAGCGGCTTCGGGTTCGGCCCGTAACCGGCGTGGTCGAGCTTGTCGGCCCAGCCCGCGTAGTAGAAGAAGTGCGCGGCGACCAGGGGGAGGTCCGCGTCGCGGGTCTCCTTGATCGGCTTGCCGTTGTCCAGGGTCTCCAGGACGGCCAGCTCGCGCGAGCGCTCCTGGATGATCCGGGCGATACGGAACAGGTACTTGGCGCGCTCGGAGCCCGGCAGCGCCGACCACTTCTCGAACGCCTTGCGGGCGGCCTTCACGGCCCGGTCCACGTCCGCCTCGCCCGCCTGGGCGACCTCGGAGAGGACCTCCTCCGACGAGGGGCTGACGGTCTTGAAGACCTTGCCGTCGGCCGCGTCGACGAACTCGCCGTCGATGAACAGGCCGTACGAAGGCGCGATGTCGACGACCGAACGCGACTCGGGCGCCGGTGCGTACTCGAAAACAGATGCCATGGTGATCAGTCCACCGTCACGTAGTCGGGGCCGGAGTAGCGGCCGGTCGCCAGCTTCTGACGCTGCATCAGCAGGTCGTTGAGCAGCGAGGAGGCGCCGAAGCGGAACCAGTGGTTGTCCAGCCAGTCCTCGCCCACGGTCTCGTTGACCAGGACCAGGAACTTGATGGCGTCCTTGGTCGAGCGGATGCCGCCGGCGGGCTTCACGCCGACCTGGACGCCGGTCTGGGCGCGGTAGTCGCGCACGGCCTCAAGCAGGACCAGGGTGTTGGCGGGCGTCGCGTTCACCGCGACCTTGCCGGTCGACGTCTTGATGAAGTCGGCGCCGCCCATCATGCCGAGCCAGGAGGCGCGGCGGATGTTGTCGTACGTGGAGAGCTCGCCGGTCTCGAAGATGACCTTGAGGCGGGCCTTGTCACCGCACTCGGCCTTCACGGCCGCGATCTCCTCGTACACCTTGAGGTAGTGACCGGCCAGGAACGCGCCCCGGTCGATCACCATGTCGATCTCGTCGGCCCCGGCGGCCACGGCGTCGCGTACGTCCGCGAGCTTCACCGGGAGGGCGGCGCGGCCCGCGGGGAAGGCGGTGGCGACGGACGCGACCTTCACGGTCGAGCCCTTCAGGGTCTCCTTGGCGGTGGCCACCATGTCGGGGTAGACGCAGACGGCGGCGGTGGCCGGGGTGGTGCGGTCCAGCGGGTCGGGGTGGACGGCCTTGGCGGCGAGCGCCCGGACCTTGCCCGGGGTGTCCGCGCCTTCGAGCGTCGTCAGGTCGATCATCGAGATGGCCAGGTCGATGGCGTACGCCTTGGCCGTCGTCTTGATCGAACGGGTGCCGAGGGACGCGGCGCGCGCTTCCAGGCCCACCGGATCGATGCCGGGGAGCCCGTGGAGGAAGCGGCGCAGTGCCGCGTCCGACGCGGTCGCGTCGGCGAGGGCTGCTGCGGGTGCATTGGTGGGCATGGTCACCAGATGAGCATATCTACGCGCGTAGCGTCCTGTACAGCCCCGCTGACCTGGGGCGCTTTGGAATGAGGGCCTCCGGTCTTGACCGAACTGCTGCGAGCGGGTTCCTGTCACACCGCTGTGACATGGAGCGGACGGCTCCGATGAACAAGATCATTAGTTTTGTCCATGCAGCCCGCCGAACGCTCACCGGCCCCGACCGAACGAGAAAACAGCGGCATGCGGCTCTTCCCACTCACACCACTTGTCTCCATGGGAGTCGTCATGCGTAACGTCCTTCGCGCCGCCCTCGCCACCGCGGTCGTCGCCGGTGTAGCCCTCACCCCGGTCGTCGCCGCGACCACCGCGCTCGCCGCGCCGTCCGTCCCGGTCGTCTCCAAGGCGGCCCCGTCGAACAACGACCGCTACTCCGGCACGCCGGTCTACATCGGCAAGGGGTACGTGGCGGTGCTGCGCAACCACACCTCCGACGGCGGCCCCGAGGCCTGGATCCGCGCCGTGGGCCCGGACTGGAAGCCCGGCGACAACTACATGCTCCACGTCATGGAGGTGCTGGACCGCAACAAGACCAGCGCCGTGGTCGACGGCATCGACCTGAGCCTGAACCGCGTCGGCGGCGACCTGCCCGAGCTGGTCGTCTCGGGCAAGAGCAGCACCGACACCACGGTCTCCTTCCCCGAGCGCGTGCACGACGGCGCGACCGCGGGCCAGGACCTGGGCGCCCGCGCGCTGGCCGACGGCTCGTCCGCCGAACTGTGGAAGAAGGACGACGGCTCGTACGTCCTGGAGCTCGGCACGCGGGACGGCAAGCCGCGCGGCTCCGTCACGGCCTGGCCGGGCATCGAGGACGGCAAGCAGGTCGGCGGCATGTGGGTCGGCCTCAACGGCAGCGGCAAGATCGGCTCCTGGCTCAACCCGGCGACCGGCGGTTTCGACGGCGACTTCGACGTCACCAAGGGCTGCACGACGTTCCGTACCAGCGGCACCCCGTTCGAGGGCCTGAACCTGAAGCTGTCGAACGGCCCGGAGGGCCCGATCGCCGAGGTGGGCGACGTCCACGGCGGCCCGGTCTACGACCGTCTCTCCGCCGCCCACCCGACCGGGGTGCTCGGCGGCGCCCGGGTGATGCTGGACCTGGCGGGCGGGCCCGTCTTCCAGATGCACGTGGCGAGCGCCCCGGGCAAGAAGATGTGGGCCACCATCCCGTTCCCGGCGAAGCCGTCGGGCAAGGGGTGTGCGGCCGACACCACCGGTAAGTCCGGCAGCAAGGCGGGCACGCCGTCGGCCAAGACCGCCACCGCCACCTCCGACATCACCCCGCAGACCGCCTCCACCGGCCCGCAGATCGTCCCCCAGGGCGCCGTCGCGGCCGGGGCCGAGGTCAAGGGCTCCGGCCACGGCAACACCGCGCTCGTCGCCGGTGGCGCGGGCCTGGCGTCCGCGGGCGTCGCCGGGCTCGGCTTCGCCGCGCTGCGCCGCCGGTCCGCCCGCCGCTGACCCGAGCCGCACCCGTACCCGGGGCGCCGCCACGACCTGACAGCGTGGCGGCGCCCCGTTCCGCTGTGGCGCCCCTCTCGGCCGTACTCGAACACGTACGGCACAATCGGCCCCATGACGAGCCCCACGCCGCCCGCCGAGCCCACCTACGCCGACCGCGTGTACCGGTCACCCGCCGGTATCGCCGCGGGCGTGCTGCTGCTCGGCCTCGGGCTGTGGCTCGCCGGGGACGCGATCGTGCGGGGCCACGGCAGTGCGCCGTGGCTGGCGCTGGCGGGGGTGATCTGCCTGGTGCCGCTGGTGTTCGCGTTCACCCTGCGGCCCGCCGTGTACGCCAACGACGACCGGCTGCGGGTGCGCAATCCGTTCCGGACGATCACGCTGCCGTGGGCGTCGGTCGCGGACGTGCGGTCCGGGTACTCCAGCGAGGTCTTCGACCAGGGTGGCAAGAAGTACCAGCTGTGGTCCATTCCTGTTTCGCTGCGGCAGCGTAAGCGGGCGGCTCGGGCGCAGGTTCGGGACGCTGCCAATGACCCCTACGGGCGTACGTCCACGGCCGCGCGGGCCGATGACGAGAAGTCCCGGCTTGCTCCTGCGGACCGGACCATTCGTGAGCTTCGTGAGCTTGCTGAGCGCAATGGTGGTCGTGAGGGTGCGCAGGGGTCGCCCAGCGTGCGGTGGGCTTATGAGGTCATTGCGCCTGTGCTCGTTGGTGCGGTGCTGCTTGTTGTGCTGCTGGCCATTGGCTGAGCCGTTGTAGCTGCGGATTCGTCTGCGGGTCGGTGGGGGCTGGTCGCGCAGTTCCCCGCGCCCCTGAAGACGAAAGACATGCCGTCTGTTTGGTGCGGACCGTGCTGGGTTGCTCGCGCAGTTCCCCGCGCCCCTAAAGACGCCGGGCGTGCCCTGGCCCTCACGGGGGGCCCGGCCACACCAAGAGCATGTACGCCCCCAGCCACGCCGATGACAGTGCCGCTGCCACCGTCAGCAACGCTGCCACGTGGCGTCTCGCTCTCGACAGGGAGAGGGCCAGGGGGAGCAGGAGCGGGAAGCCGGGGATCAGGAAGCGGGCTCTGGGGAAGTAGACGCCGCCGCTGCCCAGGACCACTGCCAGCAGCATTGCTGTGAAGATCAGCAGTACCAGTGGCTGGCGGTCCGCCAGGCACAGCAGGAACAGCACTCCTGACATGATCAGCACCAGGGATACGACCACCAGGAAGAGTGCCGGGGAGCGGTCGTACACCAGGAGCGTGCGCAGTTCGCGCAGGGTGTCCGCGCCGCCGTCCCACTGGTTGCCCCAGAGCTTCTGGACCGCGAAGTAGCCGTCCCAGCGGTCGAGTCGGGCTCCTACCCACGCTACGTATCCGAACCAGCCCAGGGGGGCCAGGAGTGCTCCGACCAGTGGCCTCCTGGTGAAGCCCGAGCGCCACAGCGTCGCCAGGGCCGCCAGCGACACCGCCGCCGCCACCGCGATGCCCGTCGGGCGCGTCAGGCCCGCCAGTGCCGCCAGCGTTCCGGCCGCCACCCAGCGGCCCGTCAGGACGCAGTACAGGGACCACGCCGCCAGTGCTGTGAAGAGTGATTCCGTGTAGCCCATCCACTGCACCACCGCCACCGGCAGCGAGCCCCACAGGATCGCGAGGACAGTTCCGGTGCGTCGGCCGTACAGCCGGTCGCCCACCGCGAACACGCCCCACGCGGCGCATGCCGAAGAGACCACCGCGACCACGAGTCCCACGCTCGCGAGCGAGCCGGGTGTCACGGCCGCGCACGCCTTCACCACCACCGGGTAGAGCGGGAAGAAGGCCAGGTTGTTGTGGTTGAGCTGGGTTCCGAGCACCTGGTCGTAGCCGTGGCCGGCGATGCCCAGGTACCAGTGGGAGTCCCAGGAGGTGGCCAGCGTCGTCCAGACGCCGTGGCCCTTGAGGTGCGCCCACTTGGCCAGGACCGCCAGGCCCAGCAGCCGTACCGCGAGATAGCCGAGCAGCGCGGGCGCGGCCCGGGCGAGCGCGTCGCCCAGCCGGGTCGGCGGTGAACGGAAACCGTCCCCGCCGCCCGGGGCCTGGTGGCGGCGGGCTGCGGGGACGGGACGGCGGCCCGCACGCGTGCGCGTACGGGCCGCCGGTGCGGCGATCGGGGGCACTGCGGCTGCTCCTGGGCTCGACGGACGGTACCGGCCCACCCTTTCTCGGATGATCCGGAAAGGGCCGGGAGCTTCGTCGGACGCCGTACGGGATTCACTCGTACGGGCGGACTCCGCAGGTGGTTCAGATGCCCGCGGCCGCCGCCAGGTCCTTCTTGATCCCGGCGAGCAGGACGGTCGCCTTGTCGCGCGCCTCGGGCAGCTTGTCGGCGGAGCCGACCGGGACCACGACCTCCAGGTAGCACTTGAGCTTGGGCTCGGTGCCGCTGGGGCGGACGATCACGCGGGCGCCTTCGAGGTAGTACCGCAGACCGTCGGTCGGCGGCAGCTCCTCGGTGCCCTCGGTCAGGTCCTCGGCCTTGGTGACCGCGAGACCCGCGAGCGAGGCCGGCGCCTTCTCGCGCAGCCGCCGCATCGCGTCCGAGATGATCGACAGGTCCTCCACGCGCACCGACAGCTGGTCGGTGGCGTGCAGCCCGTGCTCGACGGCCAGGTCGTCGAGGAGGTCCAGGAGCGTGCGCCCCTGCTCCTTGAGGACGGACGCGAGCTCGGCGACGAGCAGGGCGGCGGTGATGCCGTCCTTGTCGCGCACGCCCTCGGGGTCGACGCAGTAGCCCAGCGCCTCCTCGTAGCCGTAGCGCAGACCGTCGACGCGGGCGATCCACTTGAAGCCGGTCAGCGTCTCCTCGTAACCCAGTCCGGCCGCCTCGGCGATCCGGCCAAGGAGCGAGGACGACACGATCGACTCGGCGAAGACGCCCGAGACGCCCTTGGAGACGAGGTGGGCGGCGAGCAGCGAGCCGACCTCGTCGCCGCGCAGCATCCGCCAGCCGCCCTCCACCGACGCGTCCGGCACGGCGACCGCGCAGCGGTCCGCGTCCGGGTCGTTGGCGATGACGATGTCCGGGCTCACCGCGCGCGCGGCCTCGAACGCGAGGTCCATCGCGCCCGGCTCCTCCGGGTTGGGGAACGCCACGGTCGGGAACGCCGGGTCGGGCTCGGCCTGTTCGGCCACCAGCGCCGGCGGCGGGAAGCCCGCCCGGGCGAAGGCCGCCGTCAGGACGTCCTTGCCGACGCCGTGCATGGCCGTGTAGACGACGCGGGCGGTGCGGGGGGACCCGGGGGTCAACACCGCGTCCGTACGCGCCAGATAGGCCTCCAGGACCTCCTCGCCCAGCGTCTCCCAGCCGTTCTCGGGCCGGGGGACGTCGTTGAGCGAGGCGACCGCCGCGATCTCGGCGGCGATCTCCGCGTCGGCGGGCGGCACGATCTGCGAGCCGTCGCCGAGGTAGACCTTGTAGCCGTTGTCGCGCGGCGGGTTGTGGCTCGCGGTCACCTCGACGCCCGCGACGGCGCCCAGGTGCCTTATCGCGTACGCGAGGACGGGCGTCGGCAGCGGGCGCGGCAGCACGACCGCCTTCAGGCCCGCGCCGGTCATCACGGCGGCCGTGTCGCGCGCGAAGTCCGCGGACTTGTAGCGCGCGTCGTAGCCGACGACGACCAGGCCGTCGCCCTCGCCCTTCGCCTTGAGGTACGCGGCGAGCCCGGCGGCGGCGCGGATGACGACCGAGCGGTTCATCCGCATCGGGCCGGCGCCCAGCTCGCCGCGGAGCCCGGCCGTGCCGAACTGGAGCGTGCCCGCGAACCGCGCGGCCAGCTCCGTCAGGTCCTCGCCGTCGATGAGCTTCGCCAGCTCCTCGCGCGTCTCGCCGTCCGGGTCCTCGGCCAGCCAGGCCTTGGCCCGCGCGATCAGGTCCTGCGTCACGTCGAAATCCCTTCCGATACGGATCGGGGTCAGATGCGGTCGAGTACCCGGGTCAGCAGCGAGCCCATGCGCGCCGCCGAGTCACGGCCGGCCTGGAGCACCTCTTCGTGGTTGAGGGGCTCACCGGTCAGGCCCGCGGCCAGGTTGGTGACCAGCGAGATGCCGAGCACCTCGGCGCCGGCCTCACGGGCGGCGATGGCCTCCAGGACGGTCGACATGCCGACGAGGTCGCCGCCGAGCACGCGGACCATGTTGATCTCGGCCGGGGTCTCGTAGTGCGGGCCGGGGAACTGGACGTACACGCCCTCTTCGAGGGTCGGGTCGACCTCCTTGCACAGCGCGCGCAGCCGCGGCGAGTACAGGTCGGTCAGGTCCACGAAGTTGGCGCCGATGATCGGGGACGCGGCCGTGAGGTTGAGGTGGTCGCTGATCAGCACGGGCTGACCGGGGCGCATGCCCTCGCGCAGACCGCCGCAGCCGTTGGTGAGCACGATGGTCTTGCAGCCGGCGGCGACGGCGGTGCGCACACCGTGCGAGACGGCGGTGACGTCACGCTTCTCGTAGAAGTGCGTACGGCCCAGGAAGACCAGCGCGCGCTTCTCACCGATCTTGTACGAGCGGATCTTGCCGCCGTGGCCCTCCACGGCCGGCGGCGGGAAGCCGGGCAGCTCGGTGACGGGGAACTCGGCCTCGGGCTCACCGAGCGCGTCGACGGCCGGCGCCCAGCCGGAGCCCATCACGAGGGCGACGTCGTGGGTCTCGGCGCCGGTCAGCTCGCGAAGGCGCGCGGCGGCGGCGTCGGCGGCGGCGTGGGGGTCGCCCTGGATGTTGTCCGGAATAACAGATGCGTTCACGACGACGAGGGTAACCGCTGGTTCCCTACGCGCGTAGATGACTGGCGGCACAAGGGTTGGATCGTTGTCTTGTCGTTTCCGACGACAGCGCGAAACGCGGGCGCGGCCCGGCCCCGTTTTGCTGCTTCGTCTGCGGACCGTGCGTGGCTGGTCGCGCAGTTCCCCGCGCCCCTATAGGGCTCGGGCATCAGCAGGGGCGTTTGCGCAGCTCCATCACGTAGTCATGCGGCGCGCCCGCCGACTCCGCCGCGTCGGCGAGTTCGCCCAGATAGCGCGCGGACGGGAGGCCGCCTTCGTACGCGTTGAGTACGTAGATCCACGCCGGCTCCTCCCCGTCCAGCGTGTCCACACGCACCCGCATGCGGCGGTAGATGTCGAGGCCGACGCCCTCCCAGCGGTCCATCGAGTCCTCGTCGAGCGGCGCGATGTCGTACAGCGCGACGAAGACCTGGGAGCGGGGCGCCTCCACGATCGTGGCGAGGGCGCCCTCCCAGCCCATCTGCTCCCCGCCGAAGGTCAGCCGCCAGCCGTTGAGCCAGCCGGTGCCGCGCAGCGGGGAGTGCGGGGCGCGGCGCGTCATCAGCCGCGGATCCATGTTGCCGGCGTACGCGGCGTAGAGCGACATGGTGTCGAGGGTACGACAGCGGCCCATGCGTGCTCGCGCGAGAATGGCACACGGGTGTGACAGCCGGATGGCGCCCCGGGGACGAAGCATCTTGAAGCGTGCGGGACAATGAGCTACGTACTGCATTTCCACAATGCGAGGCGGAACATTTCGTGACCCGGATCGTGATCATCGGTGGCGGACCCGGCGGATACGAGGCGGCCCTGGTGGGCGCCCAGCTCGGCGCGGAGGTGACCGTCGTCGACTGCGACGGTCTGGGCGGGGCGTCGGTGCTCACCGACTGCGTGCCGTCGAAGACTCTGATCGCGACGGCCGAGGTGATGACCACCTTCGACTCTTCGTACGAGGAGTTGGGCATCCTGGTCGCCGACGACACCCCGCCGAACGAGCAGGCGGCCCGCGTCGTCGGCGTCGACCTCGGCAAGGTCAACCGACGCGTCAAGCGCCTCGCGCTGGCGCAGTCCCACGACATCACCGCGTCCGTCACGCGTGCGGGCGCGCGCGTGCTGCGCGGCCGCGGCAAGCTCGGCGGACCCCAGGGCATCGACGGCACCCGTGACGTCATCGTCACCGCGGCCGACGGCAGCGAGGAGATCCTCACCGCCGACGCCGTCCTGATCGCCACCGGCGGCCACCCGCGCGAGATCCCCGACGCCCTGCCGGACGGCGAGCGGATCCTCAACTGGACCCAGGTCTACGACCTGGAGGAGCTGCCCGAGGAGCTGATCGTGGTCGGCTCCGGCGTCACCGGCGCCGAGTTCGCGGGCGCCTACCAGGCGCTCGGCTCCAAGGTCACGCTCGTCTCGTCCCGCGACCGGGTGCTGCCGGGCGAGGACCCGGACGCGGCCGCGGTCCTGGAGGACGTCTTCCGCCGCCGCGGCATGAACGTCATGGCCCGCTCCCGCGCCCAGTCCGCCAAGCGCGTCGGCGACCGGGTCGAGGTCACGCTCTCCGACGGCCGGGTCATCAGCGGTACGCACTGCCTGATGGCGGTCGGCGCGATCCCGAACACGGCGGGCATGAACCTGGAGGAGTCCGGGGTCAAGCTCCTGGAGTCCGGCCACATCTGGACCGACAAGGTCTCCCGTACGTCCACGCCGGGTGTGTACGCGGCCGGTGACGTCACCGGGATCTTCGCGCTCGCCTCGGTCGCGGCCATGCAGGGCCGCATCGCGATGTACCACTTCCTGGGCGACGCGGTGGCCCCGCTGAACCTCAAGACGGTCTCCTCGAACGTCTTCACCGACCCCGAGATCGCCACCGTCGGCTACTCGCAGGCCGACGTGGACGCGGGCAAGATCGACGCGCGCGTGGTCAAGCTGCCGCTGCTGCGCAACCCGCGCGCCAAGATGCAGGGCATCCGCGACGGCTTCGTCAAGATCTTCTGCCGCCCGGGCACCGGGATCGTGGTCGGCGGTGTGGTCGTCTCGCCGCGTGCCTCGGAGCTGATCCACCCGATCTCGCTCGCGGTCGACAACAACCTCACGGTCGAGCAGATCGCGAACGCGTTCACGGTCTACCCGTCGCTCTCGGGTTCGATCGCCGAGGTCGCACGGCAGCTGCACACGCGCAAGAAGGCGGGCGAGGCGTAACAGAGGCACGCGGGGAGCGCGGCGGCGCGGGACAAGGCGCCCGGGAGGGCGCCTATACCACTTCGTGGACACCTCTGTGCACACCTTCTGTTATTCGGCGCAAACTGCTGAAAACAATCGGCCGCTCAGGTTACTGTCAGTTTCGTGTTCGCTGCAGAACGTCGCCAATTGATCCTCGAAATGGTGCGCGCCAACGGGGCGGTATCGCTCCGGGAGCTCGCCCGCGTCGTCCAGACCTCCGAAGTGACCGTACGGCGAGACGTGCGGGCACTGGAGGCCGAAGGACTCCTCGACCGCCGGCACGGCGGTGCGGTACTGCCGGGCGGATTCACGCGAGAGTCCGGCTTTCCGCAGAAATCCCATCTCGCGACCGCGGAGAAGACGGCCATCGCCGACCTCGCCGCAAGTCTTGTCGAAGAGGGCGAGGCCATCGTGGTCGGCGCGGGGACGACCACGCAGGAGCTGGCCCGCCGGCTCGCCCGGGTCCCCGGCCTGACCGTCGTCACCAACTCCCTGCTGGTGGCCCAGGCGTTGGCCCACGCCAACCGGGTGGAGGTCGTCATGACCGGCGGCACCCTGCGCGGCTCCAACTACGCCCTGGTGGGCAGCGGGGCCGAGCAGTCGCTCCAGGGGCTGCGGGTCTCCCGCGCCTTCCTCTCGGGGAGCGGGCTCACCGCCGAGCGCGGCCTGTCGACGTCCAACATGCTCTCCGCGAGCGTCGATCGCGCGCTCGTCCAGGCCGCGGCCGAGGTCGTGGTCCTGGCCGACCACACCAAGCTCGGCACCGACACCATGTTCCAGACGGTGCCGACGGACGTGATCACGCGCCTGGTCACCGACGAGCCCCCCGGTCACGACGACCGGGCCGGCACCGAGCTCCAGGCCCTGGCCGACCAGGGCGTGCAGATCGCGGTGGCCGGCACGGCCTCGGGCGGCGAGGGCGTCCCGCCGGGGCGCCAGCCCCGCCGGGACGTGCCACTTCCCGGCCAGCGCCGCAGCCATGTCCCGGGCACGGGCCCCCAGTTGCGCAGCGCGGCAGCGCTGGGTGACCAGCAGGGCCCCGGCGACCGGGCCAGAGTGGCCGACCTGCGGCGGCGCTAGAGGCTATTCGGCCACGTGCGGACCCGGGCCCTCCGGTCCGGGTGCGTCAGCTCGTGAAGGCCGTTACGGCTTCAGGCCCCGCAGGGTCAGCGCGAGGAGGCGGTCGGCCAACTCCGGGTCGTCCGGGGCCTGTTCGGCCGCCAGTGCGATGGCGTTGGTGAGCTGCATCAGATCGCCGATGGTCACGTCGACTCGTACGGTCCCGGCCAGCTGGGCCCGTACGAGCAGCGCGCTGCCCGCCTCGCGCATCGGCACGCTGCACTGTGCGAGGGCCGAACTGTCGTCGTGCGACGCCGACATGAGGGCGCGGGCCACCCCTCTGTACTCACCCGTATGAGTGATGATGGCGCGCAGCCACTCCACGAGCGCCGTGCACGGCTGCTCCGCGTCCAGCAACTCCCGCGAGCGCCTGAGGAGTACGTCCACCTCGCTCTGGAAGATCGCGTTCATCAGCGCGTGCCGGTTCGGGAAGTGCCGGTACAGGGTGCCGATCCCGACGCCCGCGCGCTTGGCCACGTCTTCGAGCGAGGCGTCCGTCCCGTGCTCCGCGAACGCGGTCCTGGCCACGCCCAGGAGCCGCTCGTAGTTGCGCCGCGCGTCGGCACGCATGGGCCTCGTCGTCATAGTCCAAGGATGCCCGAACACCGCGCTCACGGGGCCGCCCGGTACCGGTCCAGGGCCGTGGCCCGCTCGTGGAACGGGATGCGGGAAAGGCGCGACACCATCGTCCACATCTTGCGTTCCTCGGCGAGCTCCTTGGGCAGCACCAGGCCGAGCGCGTCCGCGAGCGGCTTGCGGCCCGCGTTGACCAGCGCGCGTACCGACGCCGCCCACTCGTCGGTCGCGGTCACCGCCGCCCGGTACCAGAGCGGCACCAGCACGCCCAGCACCACCGCCGTGGTCAGCAGCAGCGGTACGTCGGCCGAGGCGGCGGGGAGCGTGGCGAGCGCGATCAGGGCGACCGCCGTGTGCCCGGCGAGCAGCGCGACGAAGAAGTCGACGCTGGTACGCGCGAGTTCGACCTGACGGCACAGCTTGTCGGGCCCGGCCCCGGTCAGCTCGTTCCACAGCAGCTGCGTGTCCAGGCGGTACCGGTCGTGCCCGTACTCCTCGAAGCGGCGGATCGCGTTGCCGAGCCGGGTGGGCGCGATCTGCGCGGAGTCCACCGGGAACCGGCTGAGGCGCTCCTGGAGCAGCGCCCGCTGCGCCGAGGTGCGCCGCCGGTCCTTGCGCACGGCCCGCGTGAGCCGTGGATCACTGCTCACGCGTACGAGATCGGCGGCCGCGAGCGGTGCCAGCACGGTCCCGTCCCTGCGGCGCCGCCCGGTCGCCCAGCACCCGGGCCGCGCCGAGCAGGGCCGTGGCCCCCACCGCGTACACCGCGAACAGCCGGCCGAGCAGGACGAAACCGGCGATCCACAGGAGCGCCACCGGGAGCGCCCAGAGCCGGGCCGTGCGGCGGGCGCGGAGGGCTTCGAGGAGGACGGGGACCGCGTCGAAGTCGTACGCGGGGGCGGCGACGCGCTCTTCGTGCTCGTACAGCTCGTGGATGACCGCGTCGCGGAAGCGGGCGTCGAGATGGACACCGGCCATCAACTGCCGTGTGGCATCGGTGTGTTGATCGGACACCGCCGCAGCGTACCGCCGCACCCGACGTCGAGACCCCCGCTCGGACGAACCGGCGGGGGCCTCAACAGCTCAGCGTGGTGCGGGAGTTCAGTCCTTGATCTCGCAGATCATCGCACCCGAGGTGACCGACGCGCCGACCTCGGCCGACAGGCCCTTGATGGTGCCGGAGCGGTGGGCGTTGAGGGGCTGCTCCATCTTCATCGCTTCGAGGACGACGATGAGGTCGCCTTCGTTGACCTCCTGGCCCTCTTCGACGGCGACCTTGACGATGGTGCCCTGCATCGGGGATGCGAGGGTGTCGCCCGAGACCGCCGAGCCCGCCTTCTTGGTGGCGCGGCGTTTGGGCTTGGCACCGGCGGCGAGGCCGGTACGCGCCAGCGACATGCCGAGCGAGGACGGGAGGGAGACCTCAAGGCGCTTGCCGCCGACCTCGACCACGACCGTCTCACGACCGGCCTCCTCGTCCGTCTCGGCGTCGGCCGGGGCGGCGAAGGGCTTGATCTCGTTGACGAATTCGGTCTCGATCCAGCGGGTGTGGATGGTGAAGGGGTCGCTGGTGAAGGCGGGGTCGGTGACGACGGCGCGGTGGAAGGGGATGGCGGTGGCCATGCCCTCCACGGTGAACTCGGCCAGGGCGCGGGAGGCGCGCTGGAGGGCCTGCTCGCGGGTGGCACCGGTGACGATCAGCTTGGCGAGGAGCGAGTCCCAGGCCGGGCCGATCACGGAACCGGATTCGACGCCCGCGTCCAGACGCACGCCGGGGCCGGTCGGGGGGTTGAAGGTGGTGACGGTGCCGGGGGCGGGGAGGAAGTTGCGGCCGGGGTCTTCGCCGTTGATGCGGAACTCGAAGGAGTGCCCGCGCACCGCCGGGTCGGTGTAGCCGAGGGCTTCGCCGTCGGCGATGCGGAACATCTCGCGGACCAGGTCGATGCCGGTGACTTCTTCGGTGACCGGGTGTTCGACCTGGAGGCGGGTGTTGACCTCCAGGAAGGAGATCGTGCCGTCCGCACCGACCAGGAACTCCACCGTGCCCGCGCCGACGTAACCGGCTTCCTTCAGGATCGCCTTCGACGCGCTGTAGAGCTGCGCGTTCTGCGCCTCGGACAGGAACGGCGCGGGGGCTTCTTCCACCAGCTTCTGGTGGCGGCGCTGGAGCGAGCAGTCGCGGGTGGAGACGACGACCACGTTGCCGTGGCTGTCGGCCAGGCACTGGGTCTCGACGTGGCGCGGCTTGTCGAGGTAGCGCTCCACGAAGCACTCGCCCCGCCCGAAGGCCGCAACAGCTTCACGCACGGCGGACTCGTAGAGTTCGGGGACTTCTTCGAGGGTGCGGGCGACCTTGAGGCCGCGTCCGCCGCCGCCGAAGGCCGCCTTGATCGCGATGGGCAGGCCGTGTTCCTCGGCGAACGCGACGACTTCATCAGCACCCGACACCGGGTCCGGGGTACCCGCCACCAGCGGCGCACCGGCGCGCTGGGCGATGTGACGGGCCGCCACCTTGTCGCCGAGGTCGCGGATGGCCTGCGGGGGCGGGCCGATCCAGGTCAGTCCGGCGTCGAGGACGGCCTGGGCGAAGTCGGCGTTCTCGGAGAGGAATCCGTAGCCGGGGTGGATGGCGTCCGCGCCGGAGTCTGCGGCTGCTTGGAGGACTTTGGTGATGTCCAGGTAGCTGGCGGCCGGGGTGTCACCGCCCAGAGCGAATGCTTCGTCGGCCGCGCGGACGTGCAGAGCGTCCCGGTCCGGGTCGGCGTAGACGGCTACGCTGGCGATCCCGGCGTCCCGGCAGGCCCGGGCAACGCGGACAGCGATTTCGCCACGGTTGGCGATGAGCACCTTGCGCACGATGGCTCCCTCCTTGAAACAAGCTGAGTTTAGGGAAGCCGTACACCGGCCCACGACCCGTCCCCTGTGGTGAGCTTGCCCACACGGAGTGTGATCCGGGGCTCGCTCGTGTCACGAAATCCCTTGTCGCACCACGGTACGCCGGGTCCCTGTCCGGCACATTAGCGTTCCGGTGTGGTCAAGGTCTCTGTCCGCCCGGCCAGCGGGCGGCTCACATTCTTTGTGGAGTCCCTACGAATGGCCGAATGATTCTTTGCGAGTGAAAGGTCCGGTTCAAGGTCACGTCCGGACCCTTGCCCACAGGTTTACCCGTTAGTAGCGTTCCAATGTCAGACGTACTACCGGTAACAGGGGTAGGTCGCAGGAAACAGGGGGTGGTGCGCCCGTGGCGCGCAGACCGGTGGCTGTGGTGGCCGCGATCGTTCTCTTGGGCGAAGCCCTCGGCATCGTGCTGATCAACTGGTTCATGGGCCGGCTCGTCGACCGGCAGAACATGTCCCTCGGCGGCGTCTCCTCGGACACGATGAGGAACAGCACGTACGTCATGGGCGGCGTGTCCGGTTTCTACCTCGCCGTGTGCGGGGTGGCCCTGCTGCTCATCGGCATACGCGACCGCGCGCCCGGGCGTTTCGGCCGGATCCTGCTGATCAGCTGCGCGGTGGTGCACGGGGTGCTCGGCGCGCTGACGGTCGGCCTGGTCGGCTGGACCGCCTTCGCGTTCATGATGGTCGTGCTGGCCCTGATCGTGCTCGTCCTGATGATGTACGCGCCAGCGCGGCCGGCGGAGCCGGAGGACGGGGAGCCCGCGGAGGCCCCGACGGAGAACGGCACCCCGCCGAGCCCGGCGACCGCGTAAGACCTACGCCCAGAGGTCGGTGATGCCGATCCCCAGCTCCGCGAGCAGCGTGCGCAGCAGCGGGAGCGAGAGGCCGATGACGTTGCCGGGGTCGCCGTCGATGCCGTCCACGAACGGCGCCGAGCGCCCGTCCAGGGTGAACGCGCCCGCCACGTGCAGGGGTTCACCGCTCGCCACATACGCGGCGATCTCCGCGTCGCTCGGCTCGCCGAAGCGGACCGTGGTGGAGGCGGTGGCCGAGGCGCGCGCCCCGGTCGCGGTGTCGATCACGCAGTGGCCGGTGCGGAGCACGCCCGCGCGGCCGCGCATGGACTTCCAGCGGGCCGTGGCCTCCTCGGCGTCGGCGGGCTTGCCCAGCGCCTCGCCGTCCAGCTCAAGGACCGAGTCGCAGCCGATGAGCAGGGCACCGGCGGCCTCGGGACGGGCGGCCACCGCGTCGGCCTTCGCCTCGGCCAGGACGAGGGCCAGCTCGCCGGGCGTGGGCGCGGTGAGCGCGTCCTCGTCGACCCCGCTGACGATCACCTCGGGGGCGAGCCCGGCCTGACGCAGCAGCCCGAGCCGGGCGGGCGAGGCGGAGGCGAGAACGAGACGGCGCGCGGGGGAAGTCATACCGGCCATCGTAGACAGCGCGTACGCAAGGCTCCGACGGCGTACGGCGTCCACGGCAGGTCAGTCGTCAGTGCACGCTCAGCACGAGCATGGCGAACATCATCAACAGCGCCAGCACCAGCCCCGCGCGGCGCATCTTCGCCTGTGCCTCGCGCAGTTCCTTCGGCGGCTCGTTCTTCGGGTCGGACCACAGCATGCTTTCGATACTGCGGCGACGAGGGCCCCGGCGCCTGAGTACGAGTACTCAGGCGCCGGGGGTGCTCGGGACTACGCGGGCCAGTACGTCCGTGCCCAAGCGCGCGGCCCGGGCCGGGGGACCGGGTGGCGGGCGATGCGGGCCGGGGTGGACCACTCCTCGGGCGGCAGCGGCGCACCGGACGACACCGATGCCGTCGCCGCGGCGCGCGCACGGACCACCGCCAGTGCGGCGGCCAGCTCCTCCGGGGTCGGATTGCCCCGTACGACCTTGATCATGACGGCTCCTCGGGGCCTAGAGCGGAATGTTGCCGTGCTTCTTCGGGGGAAGGCTTTCCCGCTTCGTCCGCAGCTGACGCAGCCCGCGCACGATGTGCGCCCGGGTGTCGGACGGCATGATCACCGCGTCGACGTAACCGCGCTCGGCCGCGATGTACGGGTTGAGGAGCGTGTCCTCGTAGTCCTGGATCAGCTCGGCACGCGTCGCCTCGACATCGTCCGCGGCCGCGATCGTACGGCGGTGCAGGATGTTCACCGCGCCCTGCGCGCCCATCACCGCGATCTGCGCGGTCGGCCAGGCGAGGTTGAGGTCGGCGCCCAGGTGCTTGGAGCCCATGACGTCGTACGCGCCGCCGAACGCCTTGCGGGTGATGACGGTGATCAGCGGCACGGTGGCCTCGGCGTACGCGTAGATCAGCTTGGCGCCGCGCCGGATGATGCCGCCGTACTCCTGGTCGACGCCGGGCAGGAAGCCGGGCACGTCGACGAAGGTGAGGACGGGCACGTTGAACGCGTCGCAGGTGCGCACGAACCGCGCGGCCTTCTCGGACGCGTCGATGTCCAGGCAGCCCGCGAACTGCATCGGCTGGTTGGCCACGATGCCGACCGGGTAGCCCTCGACGCGCCCGAACCCGGTGAGGATGTTCGGCGCGAACAGCGCCTGCGTCTCCAGGAACTCGCCGTCGTCAAGGACGTGCTCGATGGCCGTGTGCATGTCGTACGGCTGGTTCGCGGAGTCCGGGATGAGGGTGTCCAACTCCCGGTCGGTGTCCGACACTTCGAGGTCGGCCTCCTCGGGGAAGGCCGGGGCCTCGCTGAGGTTGTTCGACGGCAGGTACGAGAGCAGCGACTTGACGTACTCGATCGCGTCCTTCTCGTCGCCCGCCATGTGGTGCGCCACGCCCGAGGTGGTGTTGTGGGTGCGCGCGCCGCCCAGCTCCTCGAAGCCGACGTCCTCACCGGTGACCGTCTTGATGACGTCCGGCCCGGTGATGAACATGTGCGAGGTCTGGTCGACCATCACCGTGAAGTCGGTGATGGCGGGCGAGTACACCGCACCGCCCGCGCACGGGCCGACGATCAGCGAGATCTGCGGCACCACACCCGAGGCGTGCACGTTGCGGCGGAAGATCTCGGCGAACAGGCCGAGCGCGACCACGCCCTCCTGGATCCGGGCGCCACCGCCGTCGTTGATGCCGATGACCGGGCAGCCGGTCTTCAGCGCGAAGTCCATGACCTTGACGATCTTCTCGCCGTAGACCTCGCCGAGCGAGCCGCCGAAGATGGTGAAGTCCTGGGAGTAGACGCAGACGGGGCGGCCGTCGACGGTTCCGTAACCGGTGACGACACCGTCGCCGTACGGGCGGTTCTTCTCGATCCCGAAGTTGGTCGAGCGGTGCCGGGCGAACTCGTCGAGTTCGACGAACGACCCCTCGTCGAGGAGCAGGTCGACCCGCTCACGGGCGGTCAACTTGCCCTTCGCGTGCTGCTTTTCCACAGCGCGTTCGGAGCCGGCGTGCGTTGCCTCGCCGATACGGCGCTGCAGATCCGCGAGCTTGCCCGCGGTGGTGTGGATGTCGGTCTTTTCCGGCTCGGACATCGGGATGCGGCTCCCTGCCTGGTCACGGGTTCGGCTGGCTACTGACTCGTAGGGTAGTGGCGCGGATACCGTTCGGCAGTGCGTCGTTGGCCACACCGGCGCGCGCCCCCGAAGGTGTCCCGAACCGGTTCTTCTCCCGCCTAACCTGGCTTCATGACGCCCTCGGACGCACCCGACAGCCGCTGGTCCGACCTCGACCGGCCGCCGCTCAACGCCGCCGCCCTCAGCCACGCCCTCGTACGGCCCGGCGCCCTGTGGACCTCCCTGGAGGTGGTCCAGGAGACCGGCTCCACCAACTCCGACCTCGCGGCCCGGGCCGGGTCCCTGCCCGAGGGGGCGGTCCTGGTGGCCGAGGAGCAGACGGCGGGCCGGGGCCGCCTCGACCGCAGCTGGACGGCGCCCGCGCGCTCGGGCCTGTTCTTCTCCGTCCTGCTCAAGCCCGGCCCGGGCGTCCCGGTGGACCGCTGGGGCTGGCTGCCGCTGCTCACCGGGGTCGCGACGGCCACCGGTCTCTCGCGTGCCGCCGGTGTCGACACCGCGCTGAAGTGGCCCAACGACCTGCTGGTCACGGTCGACGGGGAGGAGCGCAAGACGGGCGGCATCCTGGCCGAGCGCGCGGGCGACGACGCGGTGGTGGTCGGAATCGGCCTCAATGTGTCGCTGCGCGCCGACGAACTCCCCGTCCCCGCCGCCGGTTCGCTGGCGCTGGCCGGTGCGGTCTCCACCGACCGCGACACGCTGCTGCGGGCCGTACTGCGCTCGCTTGAGCAGTGGTACGTGGACTGGCGCGAGACGGGTGGCGACCCGGCGGCGTCCCGGCTGCAGGAAACGTATACGGCGGGCTGCGCGACGCTCGGCCGGAGCGTGCGCGCGGAGCTGCCGGGCGACCGGGCCCTGACCGGCGAGGCGGTCGCGGTCGACGGCGACGGGCGCCTTGTCCTGGCCACGGAGGAGGGCGTACGGGAGCCCGTGGCAGCGGGTGACATCGTCCACCTGCGCCCCGCCGCGAGCTGATGCGCCCGGCGGACTGGTAGCGACAGCACCACCCTGGCGGAGAGTCGACGGCCTACAGGGACGTGAGCTACGGCACACCTGCCGTATCGTGGAGCCCGATCCAGCGACAGATCGGCAGGGAATGCGCAGGGAACGGGCAGGAGGCGGCTGGTGACCGTCGACGACAAGCAGTCCGGCGAGGGGGGCCGCCCTCCGTCGGAACCGGCCCCAAGCTCCGCGTACCCGACCCCGCACCACGCCGTGGACCACACCGCCGAGCCGACGCACGACCCGCTCGCGATCCGCCTTGAGCAGCTGATTCTCGGCGCGGACCGCCGCTATACGCCGTTCCAGGCGGCCCGTACGGCCGGTGTCTCCATGGAGCTCGCCTCGCGGTTCTGGCGGGCCATGGGGTTCGCGGACATCGGGCAGGCCAAGGCGCTCACCGAGGCGGACGTGCTGGCGCTGCGGCGGCTCGCCGGTCTGGTCGAGGCGGGGCTGCTGAGCGAGCCCATGGCCGTCCAGGTGGCCCGCTCCACCGGGCAGACCACCGCCCGGCTGGCGGAGTGGCAGATCGATTCCTTCCTGGAGGGCCTGACCGAGCCGCCCGAGCCCGGTATGACCCGTACGGAAGTCACGTATCCGCTGGTCGAGCTGCTGCTGCCGGAGCTGGAGGAGTTCCTGGTCTATGTGTGGCGGCGCCAGCTCGCCGCCGCGACCGGGCGGGTGGTGCAGGCCGCCGACGACGAGGAGATGGTCGACCGGCGCCTCGCCGTCGGCTTCGCCGACCTCGTCGGGTTCACCCGGCTCACCCGGCGCCTTGAGGAGGAGGAGCTGGGCGAGCTGGTCGAGGCGTTCGAGACGACCGCGGCGGACCTCGTCGCGGCCCATGGCGGCCGCCTCATCAAGACCCTCGGCGACGAGGTCCTCTTCGCGGCCGACGACGCCGGGACCGCCGCCGAGATATCGCTCCGGCTGATCGAGACCATGAGCCATGACGAGACGATGCCGGCGCTGCGCGTCGGCATCGCGTTCGGCACGGTCACCACCCGGATGGGCGATGTCTTCGGCACGACCGTGAACCTCGCGAGCCGGCTCACGTCGATAGCGCCGAAGGACTCGGTGCTGGTGGATGGCGCCTTCGCGGAGGAGCTGACCCGGGCCGGGGACGCGCCGGTCTCGGAGGCGCAGGCCGCCGAGGAGGCGGCGGCCGCCGAGAAGGAGGGCGAGGAGCCTCCCAAGTACCGGTTCGCGCTTCAGCCGATGTGGCAGCGGCCCGTGCGCGGCTTGGGCGTGGTCGAGCCGTGGATGCTGCACCGGCGTACGTAGCTCCGCCAAGGGGTGCGTGTTCGTCTGCGGGCCGGTGGGGGCTGGTCGCGCCCGCGCGGCGGAGCCGCACAGTGTCACAGCCCCGCGCCCCTAGTAGGGCACCCGGCGCCGTATCGGCCTTCCAGGAGTCCGCCTAGGATCCCCGACGTAACGTTCGTTAACGTCGTCGGGAGGGTCTGATGGGTACGGATGAGCAGCGGTACGGGGAGTTCGTGGCCGTGCGGCGGCATGAGTACGTCGCCGAGCTGGTGCTGGACCGGCCCAAGGCGATGAACGCCGTCTCCTCCGAGATGGCCCGCTCGATCGCGGCCGCCTGCGACGCGCTCGCGGCCGACGCGCAGGTGCGCGTGACCGTGGTGACGTCGACGCACGAGCGGGCGTTCTGCGTGGGCGCGGACCTGAAGGAACGTAACTCCTTCACCGACGCCGAGCTGGTGCGCCAGCGGCCGACCGCGCGTGCCTGCTACACCGGTGTGCTCGATCTGCCGATGCCGACGGTCGCGGCCGTGCACGGGTTCGCGCTCGGCGGCGGGTTCGAGCTGGCGCTGGCCTGCGATCTGATCGTGGCGGACGCGACGGCCGTCGTCGGACTGCCCGAGGTCTCGGTCGGCGTCATCCCCGGCGGCGGCGGTACGCAGCTGCTGCCCCGGCGGGTGGGGGCGGCCCGGGCGGCCGAACTGGTCTTCACCGCGCGGCGGGTGGAGTCGGCCGAGGCGCGTGAGCTCGGCCTGGTGGACGTGCTCGTCGACGCGGGCGAGGACCGTACGGAAGCGCTGGCGCTCGCCGCGCGGATCGCCGCGAACTCGCCGGTCGGGCTGCGCGCGGCCAAGCGGGCGATGCGGCTCGGCCACGGCCTCGACCTGCGGGCGGGCCTGGAGGTCGAGGACGCGGCCTGGCGGTCGGTGGCCTTCTCCGGGGACCGGGCGGAGGGCGTGGCGGCGTTCAACGAGAAGCGGAAGCCGCAGTGGCCGGGGGAGTGAGCCGGTAGGTGGGCCGGGGGCGTGAACGGCTGGCCCGGCCAGTGGCTCAAAACCGGGCAAACCTCCCTAAGCTGGAGGGATGCGCGGTGAGGGTGAGGGTGTCGGCGGAGCCGAGGACGTACGGCTGAGGGCCGTGGTGTCGCTGGCGCAGGCCATGGCGGCGGCCCACACCCCGCGCGAGTCCTGGCGGGCGGCCGCGCTCGGCGCGCGGGACGCGCTCGCCGGGAACTTCGCGGCGCTCTCCACCTGGGAGCGGGAGCTGGGACGGCTGCGGGTGCTGGTGAACGCGGGCGAACGGGCGGCGGGGGAGGAGGAGTTCCCCGAGGACGAGACGTATCCGGTGCACCAGTTCCCCGAGATCACCGAGTTCCTGCACGAGCGGTGGGCGGGGGGCGGTGAGCCCAACGCGTGGGTGGAGACGGCGGCGGGGCCCGACGACTCGGCGGGCTACTGCCATGAGCGGGTGACGGCGCTGCGGCGGCGCGGGCGCGGGTGCTGTGTGGTCGCGCCGATCGTGCTGCACGGGCGGGCGTGGGGCGAGTTGTACGTGGCCCGTCCGCTCGGCGCCCCCGTCTTCGACGCGTCCGACGCCGACTTCGCGACCGTCCTCGCGTCCGTCGCGGCGGCGGGGATCGCCCAGACGGAACGCCTGGAGGAGGTCCGCCGCCTCGCCTTCACCGACCCGCTGACGGGTCTGGCCAACCGCCGTGCGGTGGACGTACGTCTCGACGAGGCGATCGAGGCGCATCGGCGGGACGGGGTGGTGGTGAGCCTGGTCGTGTGCGACCTGAACGGGCTGAAGCGGGTGAACGATACGCGGGGGCACGCGGTGGGCGACCGGTTGCTGGAGCGCTTCGGGTCCGTCCTGTCGCTGTGCGGGGCGATGCTGCCGGGTGCGCTCGCGGCACGTCTGGGCGGTGACGAGTTCTGCCTTCTGGCGGTGGGGCCTTCGGCGGAGGAGGTGGTGCGGGTGGCGTCCGAACTGTGCCTGCGTGCTGGTGAGTTGGAGCTGGGGGAGGGGGTGGCGTGCGGCGTCGCTTCTACGGGCGACCCCATCGGGCCGGTCCGCTCGGCCCGCCGCCTTTTCCGCCTGGCGGACGCGGCCCAGTACCGAGCGAAGGCTGCACGTGCCCCGAAGCCGGTGGTGGCGGGGCGGGACGACGCGGTGGTCCCCTTGGCGGACGCGCCGGTGCCGGAGCGGGCGGAACGCCGCCGCTTCCGTGGCCGGGGCTGAATTCCCCCGCCCCGCCCCTTCCCGAAACTCTCCGAGGGAGCTCTTCGGGTGCGGACCGTGCTGGGTTGCGCGCGCAGTTCCCCGCGCCCCTAGGTATTTAGGGGTGCGGGGAACTGCGCGACCAGCCCCCACCGGGCCGCACTCTGGGGAACGAACCCCGTAAGGGGCCACCCCGCCGCCCACTAGTGACACGCGGCGATTCAGTCCGTACGCTGCTGAATATGGATATGCACACTGTCGTGGTGGGGACGTCCGGGACGACCCCGGAGGACGTCGTCGCCGTCGCCCGGCACAACGCCAGGATCGAGCTCTCGCCCGCCGCGCTCGACGCCCTCGCCAAGGCCCGCGAGATCGTCGACGCCCTCGCGGCGAAGCCGGAGCCCGTGTACGGCGTCTCCACCGGCTTCGGCGCCCTCGCCACCCGGCACATCAGCCCCGACCTGCGCGCCCAGCTCCAGCGCAACATCGTGCGCTCGCACGCCGCGGGCATGGGCCCGCGCGTGGAGCGCGAGGTCGTGCGCGCGCTGATGTTCCTGCGGCTGAAGACCGTCGCCTCGGGCCACACCGGCGTACGCCCGTCCGTCGCGCAGACCATGGCGGACATCCTCAACGCCGGCATCACCCCCGTCGTCCACGAGTACGGCTCCCTCGGCTGCTCCGGCGACCTCGCCCCGCTCTCGCACTGTGCGATGACGCTCATGGGTGAGGGGGAGGCGGAGGGCCCGGACGGGACGGTGCGTCCGGCGGCGGAACTGCTCGCCGAGGCCGGTATCGAGCCCGTCGTGCTGCGCGAGAAGGAGGGCCTGGCCCTCCTCAACGGCACCGACGGCATGCTCGGCATGCTGGTCATGGCCATCGCCGACCTGAAGAAGCTCTACACCTCGGCCGACATCACGGCCGCCCTCTCCCTCGAAGCGCTCCTCGGCACCGCCAAGGTCCTCGCGCCCGAGCTGCACGCCATCCGCCCGCACCCCGGCCAGGGCGCCTCCGCCGCCAACATGCTCTCCGTGCTGAAGGGTTCGGGCCTGACCGGACACTTCCAGCAGGACGAGGCCCCGCGCGTCCAGGACGCGTACTCGGTGCGCTGCGCCCCCCAGGTCGCGGGCGCCGGACGCGACACCATCGCGTACGCGCTGACCGTCGCCGAGCGCGAGCTCGCCTCGGCCGTCGACAACCCGGTCGTCCTGCCCGACGGCCGCGTGGAGTCCAACGGCAACTTCCACGGCGCCCCCGTCGCCTACGTCCTGGACTTCCTCGCCATCGCCGCCGCCGACCTCGGCTCGATCGCCGAGCGCCGCACCGACCGGCTGCTCGACAAGAACCGGTCGCACGGCCTGCCGCCGTTCCTCGCGGACGACGCCGGTGTCGACTCCGGCCTGATGATCGCCCAGTACACCCAGGCCGCCCTGGTCAGCGAGATGAAGCGGCTGGCCGTCCCGGCCTCCGCCGACTCCATCCCGTCGTCGGCGATGCAGGAAGACCATGTCTCCATGGGCTGGTCGGCCGCCCGCAAGCTGCGGACCGCGATCGACAACCTGACCCGGATCATCGCCGTCGAGCTGTACGCGGCGACCCGCGGCATCGAGCTGCGCCACGGTCTGACCCCCGCGCCCGCCTCGCAGGCCGCCATCACGGCCGCCCGCGCGGCCGGTGTCGGCGGCCCCGGCCCGGACCGCTTCCTGGCCCCCGACCTGGCCGCCGCCGACGCGTTCGTGCGCAGCGGTGAGCTGGTCGCCGCCGTGGAGCCGGTGACGGGCCCGCTGGCCTGATCCGTACGTACGGCAAAGGGCGCCCTGGAAACCGGGGCGCCCTTTCTCGTACGGTCTCGTACGCGCTCGAAGACAGCTTTCAGTACTGCCGGCGGGCCCGCCGTACCGAGAACGCGACGAAACCGGCGCCCACGCCCAGGAACAGCGTGCCGCCGAAGAGGTACGGGGACGTGTCCACGCTGCCCGTGTCGGCGAGGGCCGGGTCCGCTTCCGTGCCGGAGGCGGTCGCCGACGAGTGGGCCGGGGCCGGCTGCGGCTTGCCGGGCGCGTCCGTGGCGTTGGCGGACGGGACGAACCACAGGGCGCAGAGCAGCGAGCCCGCCGCGGTGGCGGTGAGCAGCGGCCGGCGAGCGATGGGCACCTGGTCGATCCCCCTTGTGGATACGGCGAATTGGTGGTGTGTGCCGATGCTAGTGAAAGCAGCGGGTCGCAGGAAAGTCGCGGCGGCCCGGAGCCCTACGCTCCGTCGCATGACCACTGAAGAGACACCACGCTATGTACGCCTCCGGGTGGATTTGATCCTGGAGATCGACGACACGGAGGCGCTGACGGGCGCGGCCCTGGAGCGCATCACGGCGGACGAACTCCTTCCGGAGCTCGAACGCGCGCATGCCGAGTCGGCGGTGCGGGAAGACGAGGCGGAGGCCCTGGCGTATCTGGTCGATCCGTTCGACCTGATCGCCGAGGTGCCGGGGGTCGAGCTCGCCCAGGCCTCGTGGAGCAGCGAGGAGATCGAGTACGACCCCGACGACGAGGACTGGGACCTCGACGAGGAAGATGAGACGGACGAGGAGGACGGGGACGGCGGCCCGAGGCCGTAGCGTCCGCGGAGCCGCAGGGCCGGGGTCACCCGGCCCGGGTGGCGCCGCCGGGTGGGCTTTCCCACACCTCCTCCGGAAATGGAACCACAGCCTCAGCGGCTACGTTGTTCAGTCGATGGTTGGGGACCGGCGATGATGGAGAAGCGTGTGATAACGGAGAGTAAGCGGCGCAAGGGATTTGTGGTCGCGTCCGCCGTGCTCGGTGGCGTACTGGTGCTGTCGGCGTGCAACGACAGTTCCAAGGACAAGAGCGGCGCCGACGCCTCGAAGACGTCACAGTCCCAGGTCGACAAGGCGGCCGAGAAGGACACCTCCGACGCCAAGATCACCATCACGCCCAAGAACGGCGCCGACAACGTCGGCATCAACAACGGCACCAAGGTCACCGTCGCCGACGGCAAGCTGACGTCGGTCACCATGACCTCGGCCGACGGCACCGCGGTCACGGGCAAGATCTCGGCGGACGGCGCCGGCTGGGCGCCGGACAAGCAGCTGAAGCGCTCCGCCAAGTACAAGATCACGGCGACCGCGAAGGACGCGAAGGGCCGCGAGGCCCACGAGAACGCCTCGTTCTCGACCGTCTCGCCCAGCAACAGCTTCATCGGCAACTTCACGCCGGAGGACGGCTCGACGGTCGGCGTGGGCATGCCGGTCTCGGTCACCTTCGACAAGGCGATCACCAACAAGAAGGACGTCCAGTCCCACATCTCGGTGACGTCCAGCAGCGGCCAGGAGGTCGTCGGCCACTGGTTCGGCGCCCAGCGCCTGGACTTCCGCCCGCAGGACTACTGGAAGTCCGGCTCGACCGTGACGATGAAGCTCAACCTGGACGGCGTCGAGGCGTCCAACGGCATCACCGGTGTCCAGGAGAAGACGGTCACCTTCAAGATCGGCCGCAACCAGGTCTCGACGGTCGACGCCGGCACGCACCAGATGACCGTCACCCAGGACGGCAAGACGGTCAAGACCATCCCGATCTCGGCCGGCGCGCCCGACCACAAGACGTACAACGGCACCATGGTGATCTCCGAGAAGTTCAAGGAGACCCGGATGAACGGCGCCACGGTCGGCTTCACCGACGGCGACGGCAAGGGCGAGTACGACATCAAGGACGTCCCGCACGCCATGCGGCTCTCCGCCTCCGGCACGTTCATCCACGGCAACTACTGGGGCGACAAGTCCATCTTCGGCAGCGTCAACACCAGCCACGGCTGCGTGGGCCTGTCCGACACCAAGGGCGCCGACGACGCGGGCACCGCGGGTGCCTGGTTCTACGAGCACTCGATCGTCGGTGACGTGGTCATCGTCAAGAACACCGGCGACAAGACCATCGCGCCCGACAACGGCTTCAGCGACTGGAACCTGAGCTGGTCGGCGTGGAAGGCCGGCTCGGCCGTCTGAGCCCCTTCCGCCCGTACGACAGCGGCCGCGCCCGGATCCCGGTGCGCGGCCGCTGTCGTACTCCCGTGCACAGCTTCCTCATTGAGGGTTCTCATGGCGCTCTCATCGCGGCCTTAACTCCTCATCACCCCTCGCGCCTACCTTCGCGCCCATGTTCTTCACCTACCTCCGGCGCGAGCTGCGCCGCCGCAGAAAAGCGGCGCTGGTCGTCGCATCGGGGCTCGCGCTCGGCATCGCGCTGGTCATCGTGGTCAGCTCGGTGTCGACCGGGATGACCCGGGCGCAGGGCAAGGTCCTGCAGTCGCTGTACGGGCTCGGCACCGACATGACCGTCACCAAGGCCGCGCCCCCGCCCGGCTCCTCGGACGGCGGCCGCCCGCGTTTCAAGTTCGACGCCAAGGGCAGCGGCGACACCGGTGACCAGAGCAGCGACCGGGTGATGGTGCAGGGCTTCCAGACCCTGGCGTCCTCGACGGTGGGTCAGGTGGACAAGCAGGACGGCGTCGCGGACGCGGTCGGCGGCCTCAACCTGACCGTCCTGAAGGTCAACGGCCAGTTCACCCGCGGTGAGTTCAAGCAGTACCGCCAGCAGCAGAAGTCCCGGCGTGGCTCGGGCGGCACCGGAGGCGCGGGCCCGCAGGGCGAGGTCCAGGGCGGCGGCGCCTCCTTCGACGTCAACTCCTTCACCGTGTACGGCACGGACGTCACCAAGCAGCAGCTCGGCCCGCTGACCTCCTCCAAGATCACCTCGGGCCGTACCTTCCGCAGCGACGAGAGCGCCGGCAAGGTCGCGGTCGTCGACAGCGCGTACGCCAAGGAGAAGCAGCTGGCCACCGGCGGCAGCGTCACCATCTCCAACACCAAGTACACGATCATCGGCCTGGCCACCGCCGACAGTGGCAACGCCGCCGCCAACGTCTATCTGCCGCTCGGCGAGGCGCAGACGCTCGCGGGCGCCAAGGACAAGATCACCACGGTGTACGTCAAGGCCGCCGACTCGCAGCGGATCGCGGGCGTGAAGACGGCCATCCAGAAGAACGTCTCGGGGACGACGGTGACCACCTCCGCCGACCTCGCCGACACCGTCTCCGGCTCGCTGTCCACCGCCTCCAGCCTCGCCTCCAACGTCGGCAAGTGGCTCTCGATCGCGGTGCTCGCGGCCGCGTTCCTGGTGGCCGGGCTGCTCACCTCGTCGGCGGTCAGCCGCCGGGTGCGGGAGTTCGGCACGCTCAAGGCGCTCGGCTGGAAGAGCGGCCGGGTCACCCGCCAGGTCGTGGGAGAAGCCCTGGTCAATGGCCTGATGGGCGGCGCACTCGGCATCGCGCTCGGCCTCGCGGGCGCGTACGCGGTCACCGCGATCAGCCCGACGCTCACCGCGCAGCTCGGCGGCGGGGGCGGCAACGGCGGCGGAGGCTTCGGCGGCGGAGGTTTCGGTGGCGGCGGCTTCGGGCGCCGGAGCGCCGCCAAGGCCGTCGACATCGCGCTGACCGCGCCCGTCTCCCTCACCACCATCGGCCTCGCCGTGGCCCTCGCGGTCGCGGGCGGTCTCGTCGCGGGCGGCTTCGGCGGCTGGCGCGCCTCCCGGCTGCGCCCGGCCGACGCCCTGCGCCGCGTCGAGTAGCCGTCCGCGCACCGACCGACTCACGTACGTACGAAAGGAACCGAGCCGGAGTCATGTACGAACTCAGCGGCGTCACCAAGCGGTACCGGCGGGGCAAGGACACCATCAACGCGCTCGACGGGGTCGATCTGACCATCGAGGACGGCGGACGCCTGGTCATCCAGGGCCCCACCGGCGGCGGCAAGTCCACCCTGCTCCAGATGCTCGGCGGGCTCGACCGGCCGACCGAGGGCAGCGTCGTCCTCGACGGCGTCGACCTCGGGCGGCTGCCCGAGGCCCGGCTCACCAAGGTGCGGGCCGAGTCCATCGGCTTCGTCTTCCAGAGCTTCAACCTGATCCCGACGCTCACCGCACAGGAGAACGTCGAGACCGCCCTCGTCCCGCTCGGCCTCAAGGCCGCCGAACGCCGTGAGCGCGCCGCCGAGGCGCTGACGTCGGTGGGCCTGGGCGAGCGCCTGTCCCATCTGCCCGGCGAGATGTCCGGCGGTCAGCAGCAGCGCGTCGCGATCGCCCGCGCGGTCGTCAAGCGCCCCAAGGTGCTGCTCGCCGACGAGCCCACCGGCAACCTCGACGAGGGCATGCGCGACGAGATCATGGAGGTGCTTGAAGCGCTCTGGAAGGAGCACCACCTGACCTTCGTCATGGTCACCCACGACACCGCGCTGGCCCGCCGTGCGCCGCGCCTGGCGGTCATCCGCAAGGGCAAGGTGACGATCACGGAGAACGCGTCGGCGGCGTGACGGTTACGACGCTCACGCAGCGCGGTTCGGCGGCGTGACGGGGGCGGGGCGGCTCCCGGTCTCGGGGGCCGCCGCCCAGCTCGCGAGCAGCCGCAGCGAGTCGGCCGAGGCCGAGCCGGGCTCCGCGTAGTACGTCACCAGCGACAGATCGTGCTCGTCGGGCAGCTTCAACGTCTCGTACGAGAGGGTGAGTTCACCCACCACCGGGTGGTGCAGCCGCTTGCTGCCGTGGCCCTTCTGGCGGACGGTGTGGGCCGCCCACAGCGTACGGAACTCGTCGCTCTTGACCGACAGCTCGCCGACCAGCGCGGTGAGCAGCGGGTCGTCCGGGTAGCAGCCCGCGCACAGCCGCAGTACGCCGACCACCTCGGCCGCCTTGTCCTCCCATTCGAGGTACCGCTCGCGGGCGGTCGGGTCGAGGAAGACATGGCGGGCGAAGTTGCGCTCCTCCGGCGGCAGTTCGATGAAGTCGCCGATCAGGGCGGCGGCCATCCGGTTCCAGGCCAGCAGATCGAGCCGGCGGCCGAGCAGATACGCCGGGACCGACTCCATCGAGTCGATCAGATGCTGGAGCTCCGGCCGCACCCGCTGCTGGCGGGCCATCGCCGCCCGCTTCTTCTTGATCGTCGTGGGCTTGGCGAGGTGGGTCAGATGCTGCTGCTCGGCCTCGGTCAGCCGCAGCGCCCGGGCGATCGCGTCCAGGACCTCGGTCGACACGTTCTGCCCGTTCCCCTGCTCCAGGCGGGTGTAGTACGCGACCGACACCCCGGCCAGCTGCGCCAGCTCCTCGCGGCGCAGCCCCGGCACCCGCCGGTGCCGCCCGAAGTCGGGCAGCCCCACGTCCCCGGGCTTGAGCCGGGCCCGGCGGGAGCGGAGGAATTCGCTGAGTTCGGCACGCTGGTCCATGACATCCCAGTATCCGCCGTCGTACGACGGTGAGCCTGACCCTGCCAGTAGTACGCACACCGGTGGTACGCACGGCGTACGTACGCAGACCAGGGGGCTGGGTGGCAGGCCCCGGACGCGGCACCGTGGTGGACGTATCCGAGATCTTGAGGAGAAGGCAATGACCACCGTCGCCGCCTACGCCGCCCCCGCCGCCAAGGCACCGCTGGAGCGCACCACCATCGAGCGCCGCCCCGTCGGCGCACACGACATCCTGATCGAGATCAAGTACGCGGGCATCTGCCACTCCGACATCCACCAGGCCCGCGAGGGCTGGGGCGAGGCCATCTTCCCGATGGTCCCGGGCCACGAGATCGCGGGCGTGGTCGCCGAGACCGGCTCGGCCGTGACCAAGTACGCGGTCGGCGACCGGGTCGGCGTCGGCTGCTTCGTCGACTCCTGCGGCGAGTGCGAGCAGTGCCGGGCCGGGCAGGAGCAGTTCTGCGCCCAGGGCGTCGGCACGTACAACGCCATCGGCCGCGACGGCGAGCCCACCTACGGCGGCTACTCCACCCACGTCGTCGTCGACGAGCGCTTCGCCCTGCGCATCCCCGACAGCATCCCCCTCGACGTCGCGGCGCCGCTGCTGTGCGCCGGGATCACGCTGTACTCGCCGCTGCGCCGCTGGCAGACGGGCCCCGGCAAGAAGGTCGCGATCCTCGGGCTCGGCGGCCTCGGCCACATGGGTGTCAAGATCGCGCACGCGCTCGGCGCCGAGGTGACCGTGCTCAGCCAGACCCTGCGCAAGCAGGAGGACGGCCTGAAGCTCGGCGCGGACCACTTCCACGCGACCAGTGACCCGGAGACCTTCTCGAAGCTCGCGGGCTCCCTCGACCTGATCGTCTCCACGGTCTCGGCCCCGCTGGACCTCGGCGCCTACCTCTCGCTCCTGAAGCCGGGCGGCGCGCTGGTGAACGTGGGCGCCCCCGAGGAGCCGAACGCGCTCAACATGTTCGGCCTCATCGGCGGCAACAAGATCCTCGCCGGCTCGATGATCGGCGGCATCGCCGAAACCCAGGAAATGCTGGACTTCTGCGCGGAGCACGGCCTGGGCGCGGAGATCGAGCTGATCCGCGCGGAGCAGGTGAACGAGGCGTACGAGCGGGTGCTGGCGAGCGATGTGCGCTACCGGTTCGTGATTGACGCGGCGACGATCTGAGTCCGTTTGCCTTACGTCGGAGGTAATCGACGGTGCGGCGGTGGCCCGGCAGGATCGGGGCATCGCCGCACCGGGTTTTCCGGGCGGGGACTGCCGACCGAGGAGGTCACTGCCATGACCGCGTACGCCATCGCCAACCTGCGCCCGATCAAGACGATGCCGGAGGACGTCGTCGTCTACATGGAGACCATCCAGTCCACCATGGAGCCCTTCGGCGGCCGCTTCCTGGTGCATGGCGCGACGCTGGAGGTGAGGGAGGGGTCATGGCCGAACGCCCTGGTGATAGTCGGCTTCCCGAGCATGGCGGAGGCCCGCGCGTGGTACGACTCCCCGGCCTACCAGTCCCTGATCCCGCTCCGCACGGACCACATCGAGGGGGATGTGGTGCTGGTGGAGGGGGTGGCGGAGGGCTACGAGGCAGCGGCAACGGCGGCACGCCTCAGGGCCGAGCGGTCGGCGTAGTGGGGGAGCTTTACGTAGTGGTTCAGGGGCGCGGGGAACTGCGCGACCAGCCACACACGACCCGCACCGCACCAGTCACCCGACTCAGCATCCACCACCTCGTGGCCACCGATACGGCGACTCAAGCCGATACTCACCAGCCCGCGGCACGGCGAGCCGAACAAACTCCCCGTCACGGGAAACGCACGCACCCCCGGTCGCCCGCAACCAAGGCGAGTAGGCGATCCGCACAGTCACAGCCCCCGCCCGCGGCATCCGCACCACAAGCGACGCGTCATCACCCCCCACAGCCACCCCCGGCGCGGACACCAGCGGCACAGCACCCCGCACCCGATACACCGTCCAGTGCGCATCCCGCCACACATGCTCCAACCACGGCGGCTGCTCTCGAACGAGCGAGGCCTCCGCAGTGGCGGGCCCATCCGGCAGCCCGTCGTGCAGGGCGACATACCCGACGGCCCACCGATCGAGCCACGCCCGATACCGCGCCGCGGTGAACGACCCGTCGTAGAACAGGCGGCCGCGCTCGACGTCGAGCTGCCGATTCCAGCCGCGAGCGGAATTGACGTCCGCGGCCAGCACCGCGGCCTCGCGGTGATTGCGCGCAGGGACGACCTCGACCCGCGTACGGTCCGCCCCGAGCCGCCGCAACTCACTGACCAGCCCGTCCGTATGCGCAGCCCACGCGGGCGTGACGGTGGACACCCGTATGTCGTCGAGCGTCTTGTCGCGCAGCCAGTTGACGGAGACGACCAGCGTCACGGCCAGCACGATCCGCCGCGTCCGGTCGAGCCCGGGCACGAGGAGGGCTGCGAGTAGTACGGGCGGCCCGACGAGCCCGACGAGCCGTTCCACGTTCGACCCGACAGGCGAGGCGACGAAGAACGTGAGCACCACACCGACCGCGTACACGGCGGCTCCGACCCGTACGACCTTCCACGTACGCGCGACGGGCGCGGCGAGCAGCAGCGCGGCGCAGACGGCGAGCGGCATCCACACCTTGCCCAGCGCCATGGGCTGTTCGCCCTCGAAGGGGAAGAGCAGGGTGGTGACCGCGACGACCGCGCACGGCGGCAGGCCCAGGACGGCGGCCTTCGCCCACTGCCGGTCGAGCCCGTACGCGGCGCCGACGACGAGCAGGAAGAGCCCGGCGACGGGGCTGGCCATGGTGGCGAGAGCGGTGCTCACACCTGCGAGCACCAGTCGCGTTCCGGACCGCTCGGCCGATCCGAGAGCACTGCTCCGATCCCGAAGCGCCGCTCGCGGAACGGTTGTTGCCCCCACTCCCTGCACAAACAGACAGCCGGCCAGGGCGAACGAAACCCCCACCGCAAACGTGGTCCGCCCCGAGACGACATTGCACCAGAGCGCGATCGCCGCGAGCAGCGCGGGCCACAGCCCCCGCCAGGGACGGCCGTTCCCGTCGCCCCGAGCGCCCTCCGCCCGTACGAACAGCAGGGCCATCAGCCACGTACCGGACAACCCCGCCGCGACCGAGACGGCCCGCACTCCGAACGCGGCCATCAACCACGGCGTGAGCAGGCTGTAGTTGGCGGTGTGCGCGCCCCCGTACCAGGAGAGGTTGTACGCGGAGACCGGGTGCCGCGCCGCGAAGCCCGCCCAGGCGAGCTGGGCCGCGAGGTCGCCACCGCCGGTCGCGAGGACCAAAGCCCACACCACGTAAAACGGAACGACGACTGCGGTCGCGACGGCGGGCACACGCCATTCGGGCCGCAGCCACCCGCCGCGCGATGGCGAGCTGGCTCCGTCCCCGGCCGTGTCGTTCCTGTCGGCCTTGTCGGTCCGCAGGACTTGGCTGATGCCCACCCGCCAACCCTACGGTCCCCCACTGACACAGCCAGTAATGGTTTTCTCACGCGCTGCTCGACGGACCGGTCCCGGACGGCGATTGTCAGACCCGGTCCCTACCCTCGAAGACATGATCACCACGCTGGCCGTCGAGAACTACCGCTCACTGAGGCACCTGGTCGTACGACTCGACCGCCTCAATGTGGTGACGGGTGCCAACGGGACGGGGAAGTCGTCCCTGTACCGCGCCCTGCGGCTGCTCGCCGACTCCGCGCGCGGCGGCGCGGTCGCGGCCCTCGCGCGCGAGGGCGGGCTGCCGTCGACGCTGTGGGCGGGCCCCGAGCGGACGGGCCGGGCGGTCCGCGAGGGCCGCAGCCCGCTCCAGGGCACGGTCCGCACCGAACCGGTGAGCCTGCGCCTCGGATTCGCGGGCGACGACTTCGGTTACGCGGTCGACTTCGGCCACCCCGGCGGCGCGGCGGGCGACCCCGACTCGCTCTTCACGCTCGACCCGGAGATCAAACGCGAGTCGATCTGGAGCGGCCCGGTGCTGCGCCCGGCGACGGTGCTCTCCGAGCGGGCCGGGCAGGCGGTGAAGGTGCGGTCGGCGGACGGCACATGGCAGCGTTCGGCGGGCGAGATCCGCCCGTACGACTCGATGCTCGGTGAACTCGCCGACCCGCAGCGGGCACCGGACGTCCTGGCGGTCCGCGAACGCGTCCGCGCATGGCGCTTCTACGACCACGTACGCACGGACGCGCACGCGCCGGCCCGGGGCACCCACATCGGCACCCGTACGCCGGTCCTGAGCGGCGACGGCGCGGACCTCGCCGCCGCGCTCCAGACGATCCGGGAGATCGGCGACCGAGAGGGGCTCGACGAGGCGGTGGACGCGGCGTTCCCCGGCAGCCGCGTCGAGATCGACCTGGTCGGCGGCCGCCTCGAACTCCGCCTGCGCCAACACGGCCTGCTCCGCCCCCTGACCGCCCCGGAACTCTCCGACGGCACCCTGCGCTACCTGCTCTGGACGGCGGCCCTCCTGACCCCCCGCCCCCCGGCGCTCATGGTCCTGAACGAGCCGGAAACGAGCCTCCACCCGGACCTCCTGCCACCCCTGTCCGCCCTGATCCGCAAGGCGACAAAGCACACCCAACTGGTGGTGGTCACCCACGCCCGCCCCCTGGCCGAGGCCCTGTCCCACCGGGCCAACGTCATAGAACTGGTCAAGGAGTTCGGCCAGACGGTGGTGGAGGGACAGGGAGTGCTGGACGAGCCGGTCTGGTACTGGCCGAAGAGGTGACGGGACCGTCTGGCGCGGCTACTCAGCGCGTTCGACGCGAGCGAACGAGGTACACACCCGACGGAACCCCGGGTGCCCCGAACGCCCTGTGTGGCTCATGCACTCCACGTCGACGGCCGCGCCGTCCGTCGAGGCCACCGCCTGCCAGTCGCACCCCAGGCGCTCCGCCTCGAACGTCACGTCCGTGCCGGGATGTTGAGCGATCCGATGCTCGACATACCGCAGTACCGAGCGGGCGGTCATCGCGGACCCCGAGTCCGATGCGGATGGTTATGGATCTCCACGTCCGCGTCCGTCGCACCCGACAGATCTCCCCGATCACACGCGGCCTGCCGCTGCCGCACTAGTGCGGCGCACACGTCGCAGCCCATTGCGGGCTCGGGCGGCTTGCACGGCAGGGACAGATTCACCGGGCTGTCCATTGTCGTCCTCGTGTTTCTCACGCTCCACGCCTCCCTGGCCGATTGCTCACGGCGCGAGCAATCGTCCCTCGGGAAACAGGCAGCATGCGCATTCAGTCGCGCAGTCGACTAAAGATCAGGAACGGCAGACCGCTGCCCACTCGGACAGCTTCCCTCTCGCTTCGTAGCCGAAGAGTGCGCACCTCTCGTATCCGGAGAAGTCCGCGAGATAGCTGCAAATATCCTGGTTGTCACGCAGCACCAGGCTCCCTGCGGACGTCTCGACCGTCGCCAATGACGAGTCGTAAACAGTGAACGTATTCAAGGGAACTGTCGGTGTGAACGCTCCCACGGGAATCACGCCGAGCCGCACATTCGGCAGGTATGTGAGAGACGATAGGCGGTCCATCTGTTCGGCGAGAGCGAGGGGACTGACGACGGGCCATCTGACGGCTTGCTCGGTGAGGAGGAACCGAAACGTCTTGGAGGTGTCATACAGGACAGCCTGTCGCTCCAGCTTCTCGGCGACGGCCTTGCGCGTATCCGCCGTGGAGTGGGCAAGGCTGGCCCGGACGTATTCGGGCGTCGCCAACAGTCCTGTGACCATGGAGAGCAGGAAGAAGCGGATCTCGGTCGAGGAAGCTTCGAGCGCCTTCAGCTCCGACTGCCGGGTGTCCAGTCCCTTTCGCCGGAGGTCCCGCAGGTCGCGCCACTCGGTGTTGGCGATCCGGGCCAGCGCGGAGATCTCCGCGACCAGGTCGGGCGGCGCCTCAAGAGCCTTGAGGATCTGCTCGATGTCGACCAGGGAAGGGCGTACCTTCCCGTTCTCGATACGGCTCACCTTCGACTGGGACATGTTGCAACGCGCCGCAAGCCGATCCCCCGAGAGACCGGCTTGCTTGCGCAGCGAGCGGAGTTTCGCGGCCAGCTCCTGAGAGGAACGGCCGAGCCGCTCAGGGTCGAACGTCACCCTTCACGTACTCCAGTCACGTACTCCGGAAATGGGACGGATTCGGATATCGCGATGTGCTGGTACGTGATGAACGGCGCGACGTCGCCCTCGTACAGCTCGCGGCCGATCTGTGTTCCGTCGGTCTCGTAATGCATGAGGACGACCGTGGCGCGGTCGAACATCCAGAAATCCGGGACGTTCGGGAGCGGATTCTTTCGGCCCGTGACGTCCAGAATTCTGACGTCCTCACCGGCGAGAGAGTGGGGTGTGTAGTAGCGTGAGAACTCGAAGCGCAGATAGTCCGAGAGTGGCTGAGCGAGAAGGTGGACCCGCCCTTTTCGCCTGCCCTCGTCACGCAACCGCTTCAAGTCCTGAGTGTACGGAGACGCGTACGCATGGGGATCGATCCGCACACCGCTCCTGAACGCTTCGAACTCCGCGGACTCCTGCGGGACCAGATACTGCGGCAGGGTTTCCAGCCGCCAAGCTTCCCTCTGGAACTCCCGGAGCTTGGCGCGCCACGCGTCACCATCCAAGAGCACGAACTGCCTCCCGCAGCACCGATTCCGGGATCTCGACGAGCCCTTCCCCTTGAGGCGGAGTGAAGTCGCGGAACACAACGCCCTGGACGACGAACGACCCGCGATCGGTGGCGTACACATTGGGGCAGTCGTCCTCGCCGCACTCCCCGTTCCCGTTGCCCGTGCCGGTGAGGCGGGTCAGCCCTGCATGCTCGGCCATGCGAAACCCCCTGCTGGCCCCTGCTGCGAGGCCCCGGTTGGAGCCGGTGAAGCCGACGGTACGGAGGTCGCGCGCGGCCGTCCATGCATACACGCGACTATGCGCGTCCTCGCATAAACCCGGTGCCCCGGACAGAGGACATCGGCCGTCGACGCCTCAACGGCTGGAACCTGGGCCGAGTCGGCTGGTGGGCCGGCACGACCTCCGGACACCCGTGTGTGAAGCGAACATCACCGTCCGCGCGTTGAGCTCCGCTGTGCCTCGCTACCCTCCGCCGGTGCGGTGTTCCGCGGCCTCCTTGACGTTCCCCAGCGTCGTGAGAATGGCCGCGCGCTGCTTCTTCGGGAGGTTCAGCACCTTGTACATCGCCTTCATCGGCAGTGCGCCCCGATCCGGTTCTTCCACGCGCATGTGGTGGGACAGCCGGGTGCCGCCGTTCTCGGGTTCCAGGTGGTAGTCCCAGTACGCACGACCGCCCGAGCCCCGGTTCTCCTCCTTCATCGGAGGGAACGAGACCCAGCCGAAGTCATGCCCGCGGTCCACCGCCGTGATCTCCGACGGGGCGTCGAACCTCGACGGCCCGAACCTCTCGTGCGCCACCCACCGCGCCCCGAGCTCCAGCGGCCCGTCGAACTCGATGGCCTTGGTGATGCTCTTGGGCCCGGCGAACTCCGGGTGCCGCCGCACATCCGTCACGACCGCCCACACCACGTCCGGAGCGGCATCCACGTGAACGCTCTCCGTGATCTCCGACAGCGTCATCGCGCACCTCCACGAGACTCTCCTTCGATCATGCGCGCCCGGCTGCTGCCACGCCAGACTCCGGCGGGTGCCCCACGGCCGCGGTCACCGGTTCAGGACGTCCCGTTCGCCGTGCCGTCGCCAGCAGGAGCGATACCCGTCGGGCAGGAAGCCCCCCAGTTCGTCTCGAACGGCTCGCTCAGCTTGACCCCCGTGCCACCTATGCCGCAGTACCCGTCCGGGTTCTTGTCGAGGTACTGCTGGTGGTACGGCTCCGCCGGGTAGAACGTGCGGCCCTGGGACGGGAGGATTTCCGTGGTGATCGTCCGGTGGCCCGCCGCCGTCAGGACCTGCTGGTAGGCCTCGCGGGACGCCTCCGCCACCGTGGCCTGCTCCGGGGTGTGGGTGTAGATCGCGGAGCGGTACTGGGTGCCGACGTCGTTGCCCTGGCGGAAGCCCTGGGTGGGGTTGTGGGATTCCCAGAAGAGTTTTACGAGGGACGCGTACGAGACGACCCTCGGGTCGAAGACCACTCGGACCGCCTCCGTGTGGCCCGTCAGGCCCGAGCAGACCTCTTCGTACGCCGGGTTCACGGTGTAGCCGCCCTGGTAGCCGACCAGGGTCGTCCACACGCCCTCCGTCTGCCAGAACTTGCGCTCGGCGCCCCAGAAGCAGCCCAGGCCGAAGTCGGCTGTCTCCAGGCCCTCGGGGTACGGGCCGAGCAGTGGGTTGCCGAGGACCGTGTGGCGGGACGGAACCGTGAATTCGGGCTCCGGGCGGCCCTTGAGGGCCTGCTCGGGGGTGGGGAGTACGGGCGTACGGCTGTTCAGGAACATCGCGGGGGCTCCTCCGCCAGGAGAGTCGGGTCGGGCGCAGTCAGTTCGGGTTCCGTCGGGTGCAACCCGTTCAACGTTTCGGGGGTGCGGAGGATTCCGGCCACCGCTACCTCGGCAGCGTCGCCGGGTTCCCCCCGTTCGCCTCGTACCCCGCCACCGCCAGCGCGCGGTATATCGCGTACTGCGCCGCCGGGTCCTCGGACAGGGTCCACGGGAGCGCGCCCACATAGCCGTCGAGGTGGACGAACTGTTCCATCGACTCGGACCAGCGCTGGGCGCCGACCAGGAAGAACGCGAGCAGGTGGCGCACGTGCGCCAGGACCGGGTCGTCCGGGCGGGCCACATGGACCGCGTGGAGCGCGCCCTCCATCGCGCGGCTCACCACCGCCGTGCGGTGGAAGTCGCTGACCAGGACGATGTCGTCCATGTGCTCGTACACCGCGAACAGCGGCAGCGCGGACAGCAGCGAGCCGCGCGGGGCCCGCGCCGCCGCCGACGTCGCGAACTCGTCCGCCAGCTCGCGCGAGCCGTGCCACTTCTCGCACCAGTAGTGCAGGGCCGACAGATGCGCCCCCATGTGCTGCGGCGCGCGGTCGATCACCTTGGCCCACAGCTGCTCGAACTCCGCGTGCGGGTACGCCAGTCCGCGGGCCACCGCCAGTTCCGTGATGTACGGGATCGGGTCGCCCGGGGCCAGCAGCGCGGCCTCGGCGCAGACCGTGCGCGCCTCCTCCAGGATGATCCGGAAGTCGTCCTTGCCGGCCGACGACGAACGCCACGCCTGCTGCACCAGGAACTCCGCGTGCACCTGCGCCGCGCCCGCGTCCTTGGGCGCCTCCGAGCGCCACTTGCGCAGCCACGCGCCGCCCACGCCGGGGCGCTGCGCCAGTTCGAGCGACGCCGCGCCCGCGAAGGCCTGGACGCGCTGCCAGCGCACCTCGCCCTCCTTGGGCGTGCCCGCGAGCAACTGCGCCGCGGCCCGCCACTCCTGCGTCTGCTGCACCACGTCGAGTACGTCCAGGAGATCCTGGTCCGGGCCCGGCAGCCGCACGTCCAGCTCCTCCTGGCGCGCGAAGCCGTACGCCTGAGGGTCCGCCGCGTCGGGCGCGCCCGGCTCGGCCAGCTGGATGCCGGCCCGGCGGCGGCGCATCATCCACGGGCCGAGGGCCATGCTCAGCAGGCACGCGGCGATCAGGAACCAGAGAATCTCCATGCCTCAAGCGAACCAGACCCCACGGACATCTGGCCAACCCGCGCCCAGCCCTGTGGACAACCCGGCGCCCACCCGCACGGCCGACCGCGTCGAACCCGGCCCCGCCGAAGCCCGCGCCCGGTGGTCAGCCCAGGCGCCACCGACGCCCTGCTCCGGGCCAGCTCGCCCCCACCCCCGTCTCACCCCCCGCCGCCCCGTGTCTCATCACCCGGCGACCGCCCCCAATGTCGCCACCCGGCGAACTAGGCTCTGGCCTCATGAGCCACGAGCACCTCGACAAGAGCTTCGAGACCATCGCGATCCATGCCGGAAACACCGCGGATCCGCTGACCGGTGCGGTCGTACCCCCGATCTACCAGGTCTCCACCTACAAGCAGGACGGCGTGGGCGGGCTGCGCGGCGGTTACGAGTACAGCCGCAGCGCCAACCCGACCCGTACGGCCCTGGAGGAGAACCTGGCCGCCCTGGAGGGCGGTGTCCGCGGGCTCGCCTTCGCGTCGGGCCTGGCGGCCGAGGACTGCCTGCTGCGTACGCTGCTGGTCCCCGGCGACCACGTCGTCATCCCCAATGACGCGTACGGCGGCACCTTCCGCCTCTTCGCCAAGGTCGTCTCCCGGTGGGGCGTGGAGTGGTCGGTCGCCGACACCTCCGACCCGGCGTCCGTGCGGGCCGCCGTCAACGACCGTACGAAGGTCATCTGGGTCGAGACGCCCTCGAACCCGCTGCTCGGCATCACCGACATCGCGGCCGTCGCGGCGGTCGCCAAGGACGTCGGCGCGAAGCTGGTCGTCGACAACACCTTCGCGAGCCCCTATCTCCAGCAGCCGCTCTCTCTCGGCGCGGACGTCGTCGTGCACTCGCTGACGAAGTACATGGGCGGCCACTCGGACGTCGTCGGCGGCGCTCTGATCACCAACTCGGCCGAGCTGGGCGAGGAGTTGGCGTACCACCAGAACGCGATGGGCGCGGTCGCCGGGCCGTTCGACTCCTGGCTGGTGCTGCGCGGCATCAAGACGCTGCCGGTGCGCATGGACCGGCACAGCGAGAACGCCGGGAAGATCGCGGAGATGCTGACCCGCCACCCCAAGGTGTCGCACGTCCTGTACCCGGGGCTGCCCGAGCACCCCGGCCACGAGATCGCGGCCAAGCAGATGCGCGCCTTCGGCGGCATGATCTCCTTCCGGGTCACGGGCGGCGAGCAGGAGGCGGTCGACCTGTGCGCCCGCACCAAGGTCTTCACGCTCGGCGAGTCCCTGGGCGGCGTCGAGTCGCTGATCGAGCACCCGGGCCGGATGACGCACGCCAGCGTCGCCGGTTCCGCGCTTGAGGTGCCGGGCGACCTGGTGCGTCTTTCGGTCGGCATCGAGAACGTGGACGACCTGCTGGCGGACCTCCAGCAGGCGCTGGGCTGATCCTCATCCGACCCCGTAGGGGTCCTGGGGCCGACGGCCCCAGGACCCTCACTACGTATACGGCTCAGAAGCCGTCCACCGGTGGCGCCACTGTGGACGGCGGCGCCGTCCACGGATGGACCCGCGCCGCCCACACCGTGAAGGCGACCGTCGCCGCAAGGATCACCAGCCACATCAGCCGCCGCGCGGCCTGCCGGCGGCGCAGCAGCCGCAGACCCAACTCGGCAGCCTGTGCGGCGAGTTCGGCCGGAACCGGCGGATGCGGGCCCTCCAGGAGTCGGCGGACCTCCGCCTCCTTGCGGTCGGGCAGGCTCATGACACCCCCTCCGCAGTCGCCCTCGGGCGCGGCTGCCGGGGCCCCGCCGGGGCGCTGCGCATCGTCGCGATCGCGCGCGTGCAGATCACCCGGACCCGGTCCACCGGCAGCCCGATCAGCGCGGCGACCTGCTCCTCCGCGACCCCTTCGTACAGCCGCAGCACCAGGATCAGCCGCTCCTGCGGGGTGAGCGGTGCCAGGACACCCGCCGAGCGGTCGTGGTGCAGATGGTGGCGCCAGGCCGTGGCGGCGAACCTGGCCGCCAGCTCCTGGCGGGTGCGCACGTACGGGTCGTCGCCGCGCAGCGGGTCCCAGCGCGCGTACGTACGGGCGAGGGCGGCCGTCAGCAGGCGGCGGGCCCGTTCGTTGTGCTCGGGGGGCTCGGCCGTGAGCAGGGTCGCGGCATGCAGCAGCCTGCCGCCCGCGCCCGCCACGAACGCCTCGAACTCGCGGGCGCTGCGGCGCCGCAGTTCCGCCTGGCGCGCGCGCATGGCCTCATCTGAAGGCAGCGCGCGCAGCAGGTCAAGAGGTCGGCGCCGCCGGTTCCTGGGTGGCCGACTGGCGGGCCGAGAGAGCTGAGTTGAAGCGGGTCAGGAGGGTGCAGAAGGACTCGCGTTCGTCCTCGGTCCAGCCGTCCGTCACCCGCGCCATCAGCTCGCGCCGCGAGGAGCGCACCTCTTCGAGGCGGGCCTGGCCGCGCGGGGAGAGCTGGAGGACGACGGCGCGGCCGTCCTCCGGGTGCGAAGTCCGCTTCACCAGGCCCGTGTCGACGAGCGGCGCGACCTGGCGGGTGACGGTCGAGGAGTCGATGCCCATGCCCGCGGCGAGCGCCTTGACGCCCATCGGGCCTTCCTGGTCAAGCCTGTTGAGCAGCAGATAGGCGGCGCGGTCCATCGAGTTGCGGACCTGGCCGACGCCGCCGAGACGGGTCTGCTCCGCGCGGCGCGCGAAGATGGCCACCTGGTGCTGGAGGGCATCGAGGAGACCTGGGTCGAGATGGGAAGTCATGTCCTGAGTAGTGGGCATGGCCGGGGCTCTCTCGTGCGGCGGTCGGTGTGGTGGGGGACAGAGTACGCGGCCCGACCCCTACGCGTACCGGCCCTGCGCAAAGCTGTGGACAACTGCCCGGCGGATCCGGTCCGCAGCGGCCCTTGGGCCGATGAGCTGCGAGACTTGACGTCATGAGCTTCAGCACGCCTGACCCCTTGCGTCCCCTCATCCTCGACGACATCAAAGGCGCGCAGAAGATGCTCGCGGGCGTCGCGCGGATGACCGCGATGGAGGGGTCGCGGCATCTGACGCAGCTGGTCGGCGCCCCGGTCCACCTGAAGTGCGAGAACCTTCAGCGCACCGGTTCGTTCAAGCTGCGCGGCGCCTACGTACGCATCGCCGGGCTGCGGCCGGAGGAGCGGGCGGCCGGGGTGGTGGCGGCGAGCGCGGGCAACCACGCGCAGGGAGTGGCGCTCGCCTCCTCGCTCCTGGGCGTGCGCTCCACCGTGTTCATGCCGGTCGGCGCGCCCCTGCCGAAGGTCGCCGCGACCCGCGAGTACGGCGCCGAGGTGGTACTGCACGGCTCCGTCGTCGACGAGACGCTCGCGGCCGCCGAGGAGCACGCGCGCGAGACGGGCGCCGTCTTCATCCACCCCTTCGACCACCCGGACATCATCGCGGGCCAGGGCACGGTCGGCCTGGAGATCCTGGAGCAGTGCCCGGAGGTACGCACGATCGTCGTCGGGATCGGCGGCGGCGGGCTCGCCGCGGGCATCGCGGTCGCGGTCAAGTCGGTCCGCCCCGATGTGAAGGTGATCGGCGTGCAGGCGTCGGCGTCGGCCTCTTATCCGCCCTCGCTGGCGGCCGGGCACCCGGTGGCGATCGACCCGGCGCCGACGATGGCCGACGGGATCAAGGTGGGCCGGCCCGGGGACGTGCCGTTCGCGCTGATCAGGGAGTTGGTGGACGACATCGTCACGGTCTCCGAGGACGATCTGTCCTCGGCACTGCTGCTCTGCCTGGAGCGGGCCAAGCTGGTCGTGGAGCCCGCGGGCGCCAGCCCCGTGGCGGCGCTGCTGAGCGATCCGGGGCGGTTCCGGGGGCCGGTGGTGGCGGTGCTGTCGGGCGGCAATGTGGACCCGGTGCTTTTGCAGCGGATCCTGCGGCACGGGATGGCGGCGGCCGGGCGCTATCTGAGCCTGCGGGTGCGGATCACGGACCGGCCGGGGGTGCTCGCCGAGCTTCTCAGGGCGTTGTCAGTGGTCGACGCTAACGTCCTTGATGTGGGTCATGTACGGACCGACCCACGGCTCGGACTCACGGAAGTGGAGGTGGAGTTGCACCTGGAGACGAAGGGGCCGGAGCACTGCCTGGAGGTCTCGGCGGCGCTGCGGGAGGCGGGCTACCAGATCATCTCCTGACGCCCGCGCCGAGCCGCCGAAAACCCCTTGAGAAAACGCGATACATCGCGTTAGCCTGTGTCCTGCGCCACAGCTCCACCGGGCATCAAATGTCCGGCAAACCTAGGATTTGTGTACAAACGACACCCAACTCTGGGGGTACCCAATGCCAGGCGCCATCTATGCCGAAGGCCTGGTGAAGACGTTCGGCGACGTAAAGGCTCTGGACGGCGTGGACCTCGATGTCCCCGAGGGCACGGTCCTGGGCCTGCTCGGCCCCAACGGCGCCGGCAAGACCACCACCGTGCGCGTCCTGACCACCCTGCTCCAGCCCGACAGCGGCCGGGCCACGGTCGCGGGCATCGACGTGCTCAAGCATCCCAACGAGGTGCGCCGCGCGATCGGCCTGTCCGGCCAGTTCGCGGCCGTCGACGAGTATCTGACCGGCCGCGAGAACCTCCAAATGGTCGGCCAGCTCTACCAGATGAAGTCCAAGGAGGCGAAGGTCAGGGCGGGTGAGCTGCTCGACAAGTTCAACCTCGCCGACGCGGCCGACCGCCCCGCCAAGACGTACTCCGGCGGTATGCGCCGCCGGCTCGACCTCGCCGCGGCCCTGGTCGTGTCGCCGCCCGTGATGTTCATGGACGAGCCGACGACGGGCCTGGACCCGCGAAACCGGCAGCAGCTGTGGGAGGTCATCCAGGAGCTCGTAGCGGGCGGCACCACGTTGCTGCTCACCACGCAGTACCTGGAGGAGGCCGACCACCTCGCGCACGACATCTGCGTCGTCGACCACGGCCGCGTCATCGAGCGCGGCACCGCCGACCAGCTCAAGGCCCGCACCGGCGGCGAGCGCGTCGAGGTCGTGGTGCACGAGCACGACGAGCTGGGCCCGGCCCGGGCCGTGCTCGCCGGGTTCGGCAAGGGCGAGGTCACCGTCGCCGAGCACACCCGCAAGCTCACGGTCCCGGTCAGCGGCGGCGCCAAGCTGCTCGCCGAGGTCATCCGCGAGCTCGACAACCGGGGTGTGGAGATCGACGACATCGGCCTGCGCCGCCCCACCCTCGACGACGTGTTCATCTCCCTGACCGGCCACGCGGCCGAGCTCAGGGAGGAGAACGGCGAGGCGCAGGACCCCAAGTCCCGTAAGCGCGGCAAGAACCAGACCGAGCAGGAGGTCTCCTCGTGACCGCCGTCATCGATGCCCCGCGCCTCATCGCTCCGCAGCCGCGCGGCGGCGTCGTCCAGTCGATCAACGATTCGCTGGTCGTCGCCAAGCGCAACCTCATACGGATGATGCGCATCCCGGAGATGATCATCTTCGGGCTGATCCAGCCGATCATGTTCGTGGTGCTGTTCAGCTACGTCTTCGGCGGCTCGGTCGCCGTCGGCGGCTCGCTGGAGCCCGGCCGCTATCGCGAGTTCCTGATGGCGGGCATCTTCGCCCAGACCGTCACGTTCGCCACGGCGGGCGCGGGCGCGGGCATCGCCGACGACATGCACAAGGGGCTCATCGACCGGTTCCGGTCGCTGCCCATGGCCCGTGGCGCGGTCCTCACCGGCCGTACGCTGGCCGACCTCGTGCAGACGGCGCTGACCGTCGTGGTGCTCGCCGTCGTCGGCCTGCTGGTCGGCTGGCGCGTCCACCACGGCATACCGAAGGCGCTCGGCGCGTTCGCGCTGCTGCTTCTGCTGGGGTACGCGTTCTCGTGGATCGGCGCGTTGATCGGGCTCACCGTGCGGACGCCCGAGGCGGCGACGTCGGGTGGGCTGATCTGGCTGTTCCCGGTGACGTTCGTGTCCAACGCGTTCGTGTCCACGGACGGGATGACGCCGTGGCTGCGGCATATCGCGGAGTGGAATCCGTTCAGTGCGACGGTGCAGGCTTGCCGGGATCTGTTCGGCAATCCTGGAGTGGTGCACTCCACTGCGTGGCCGATGGAGCACCCCGTGTATGCGTCGCTGCTGTGGTCTGTGGTGATCATCGTGCTGTTCCGGACGCTTGCGGTGCGGAAGTATCGGTCTGCCACTGCGTGACGCTGCGCTTGGCGGTGCGGTGATTTGGCTGCGGACCGTGCCGGGTTGCTCGCGCAGTTCCCCGCGCCCCTTAGGTGGCCCTGGAACGCAGCCGACGGCCACTGAAACGGCAGCAACACGACGAAGCCCCCGGCAATCCGCCGGGGGCTTCGTGGGACGGGTGGTTCAGCCCGTGTACGGCGTTGCCGCGAGGATCTTTACCGAGGCCTTGCGGCCGTTCGGGAGCTCGTACTGGGCGTCCTCGCCGATCTTCTTGCCGTTCACGCCCGAGCCGAGCGGGGACTGCGGGGAGTACGTCTCGATGTCCGCCGACGCGTACTCACGGGAGGCCAGCAGGAACTCCAGGGTGTCGTCCTCGTCGCCGTCGAAGGCGATCGTGACGAGCATGCCGGGGGCCACCACGCCGTCGGCGGCGGGGGCCTCGCCGACCTTGGCGTGCTCAAGGAGCTGGGTCAGCTGACGGACCCGGAGCTCCATCTTGCCCTGCTCCTCCTTGGCCGCGTGGTACCCGCCGTTCTCCCGGAGGTCACCCTCCTCACGGGCCGCCGCGATCTTTACGGCGATCTCCGTGCGCGCGGGACCAGACAAATACTCCAGCTCGGCCTTGAGCTGGTTGTACGCCTCCTGGGTCAGCCAGGTGACGTTGTCGCTGGTCTGGGTCACAGGTGCTCCTCGTCGGTACTGGGAATACAAGCGCATCGCCCTACCCAGAAGGATGTTCCCTCTCGGGTGGGCGAAACCACGAGCCTAACAATTCAGGGCCCGAAGGGGGAGGACGGAAACCGTATGGGAATCGTCGCCGCAGGTCAGCGCCGTGGGGGCGGGGGCGTCGACGCCCCGGGCCGGCCGGGTCGGGTTGACCGGCGGGCGTCGACCGGGCCCGTATCGGAGAAGACCGCTCAGGCCGACTTGCAGCCGACCAGGTCGACGGCCGTCGCCCGCGACGTCGTCTGGACCGTGATCACCTGGTCGATCCGGCCGGAGCGCTGCTCGAAGCGGACGTCCTTGCGGCCCACCTCGTCGCCGTCGGCCTCCAGGGCGCGCAGCGTGCAGACACCGGTCTCGCCGCTGTCCTTGCGTACTTCCAGATGCACGTCGACGGCCTTGTCGGAAACCACCTTGAAGGTGATGACCTGGGCCGACACGGACTTTCCGGACACGTAGTCGTAGCCGATCCAGCCGATCACGCCGATCAGGGCGGCGCCGAGAACAGCACCGATGATCTTGAGCTTGCGGTCGGCGCGCTGGTCCGCGGTGCGTCCGTAGCGCCCCTCCGGGAGCGGTTGGCTTGCCGCGGCCATGATCGTCCTCCTGCTGCTGGGGGTGCCGGAATTTTCCGTCCCCCGATTCGGTCACTATAGAAGCCGCCCATCGCGCCGGATCACCGAGGGCAACACACCGGGCGCCGAATACTTGAGGATCTTGTCTTGACTGAGCAGCTGCGACTGATGGCCGTGCATGCCCACCCCGACGACGAGTCGAGCAAGGGCGCGGCCACCATGGCGAAGTACGTGTCCGAGGGGGTGGACGTGCTGGTGGTGACCTGCACGGGAGGCGAGCGCGGCTCGATCCTCAACCCCAAGCTCCAGGGCGACAAGTACATCGAGGAGCACATCCACGAGGTGCGCAAGAAGGAGATGGACGAGGCCCGCGAGATCCTCGGGGTCAAGCAGGAGTGGCTGGGCTTCGTCGACTCCGGGCTGCCCGAGGGCGACCCGCTGCCGCCGCTGCCGGAGGGCTGCTTCGCCCTGGAGGACGTCGACAAGGCGGCCGGCGAGCTGGTGAAGCAGATCCGCTCGTTCCGTCCCCAGGTGATCACCACGTACGACGAGAACGGCGGCTATCCGCACCCCGACCACATCATGACCCACAAGATCTCGATGGTGGCGTTCGAGGGCGCGGCCGACGCGGAGAAGTTCCCGGAGTCCGAGTTCGGCCCGGTCTACCAGCCGCAGAAGCTCTACTACAACCAGGGCTTCAACAAGCCGCGCACCCTCGCGCTGCATCACGCGCTGCTTGACCGGGGCATGGAGTCCCCGTACGCGGAGTGGCTGGAGCGCTGGAAGGAGTTCGAGCGGGTCGAGCGCACGCTGACCACGCACGTTCCCTGCGCCGAGTTCTTCGAGATCCGCGACAAGGCGCTGATCGCGCACGCCACGCAGATCGACCCCGACGGCGGCTGGTTCCGGGTCCCGATGGAGATCCAGAAGGAGGTCTGGCCGACGGAGGAGTACGAGCTGGCGAAGTCGCTCGTGGACACTTCCCTCCCCGAGGACGACCTCTTCGCGGGCGTACGCGAGAATGCCTGATATGAGCGCAAGCCTCGCACTGACACATCTCGTCCCTCTGGCCAAGGAGGTCGACGACAACAAGGTGACGCCCGGCGTCCTCGGCTTCATCGTTTTCGCGGCGCTCGCCGTGGGCGTGTGGATGCTGATGAAGTCGATGAACCGCCATATGCGCAAGGTCGACTTCGAGGAGACGCCGGAGGCCGGTGAGCCGACCCCGGCCGCCGCCTCGGGCAAGGGCGCCCCCAAGAAGGCCTGACGTACGTCACCTGAGGCCGCGCTTCACCTCGCGTGGTCGGCGAGGGACAGCAGCAGGTGCGCGGACTCCGGCCGCAGCTGGTCGGAGTGCGCGCCCGCGGGGCCGCGTCCCTCGGTGAAGACCCCGCCCGCGTCGACGCTGACGAACCAGTGGTCGAGCGCGCGGCGGGGATACGGCGTGTCCGGCGCCAGCATCCGGATCGCCGATACGGGCTCGGGCGCGGTCCCGATGCCCTGGCCGCCGATCCCGGCCCGCTGCTCGGCGAGGCGGTGCCACAGCCCGGTGGCCCGGTCGTGATGTGAGTACGTGGCGACGACCGGCCCGCGCAGCGGCGCCTCGGCGAGCGCCGTGAACATCTCCTCGAAGGCGTCGCGCGGCGCGGCCATCTGCAACAGCAGCATGCTGTCCACCGTGAACGGCCGCCCGGGCGGTCCCGGCCGGCTCCAGCCGAGCGTGCCGCTCTCCCGCGCCGCCCACTGCACGGCCTCGCACAGCACCCGGCAGCCGAACGAGTGCCCCACCAGATGCAGGAACTGCCCGTCCCGGTTGGCGAGCACGCCCCCGGCCGCCGGGTCCGCGCGGCGCGCGTCGAGATAGCCGAGCAGCTGCCCGATCACCCGGCCCGCGTGCCCGTCGCCCCTGCTCAGTGCATGCGCACGGTCGCGGATGCGCCGGTAGCCCGGCAGGAACGGATTGCTGTGCGACGGCCAGCGCACGAGCACCGGCCAGGGCGCGAAGGCAGCGCCGAGCGCCGGGTAGAGAGCGCCGTGGCGCGCGTACTGCTCGGTGATGAGCGCGAGCAGCCGATCGGCCGCCGCGTGCGCCGCGTCCGGCCCGGTCCGCCAGCCGTGGACGTACACGACGATGTCGGTGGCGTACGGCGGCGGCCGCAGCTCGGCGGCGAAGTGGTCGTCGAGACGGTGTACGGGGACGGGGTGCCCGGCATCCAGCACGCGCCCGCTCTCGTCGAGATCGACGACGTTCATACGGCGGCTTCCTCGCTGGCGACATGGTCCTCGGCGCGCTCCAGGCGGCTGTCCATGCCGCAGCGCAGGGCGTACGCGAAGCCGAGCGGATTGCGGCAGGTGTCCGCGAAGTGGCGGGCCAGGTCGTGGGTGATCTCGCCTGCGGTGCGCCCGCCGCGCAGATAGCGGGTGACGAACTCCAGGGCGTACTCGGCGGCGAACGCCTGCGGCATCGCGATCTGCGGCCCGAGCACCCCGCGCGCCCCCTTCTCGATGAGGGCGCGGCCGAGGTCCGCGTGGTCGGCCTCGGCGTGGGACGCGCCCGCGTGGCAGGCGTTGAGCAGCACGAACGGCCGGAACGGGCTGTCGGATCCGAACGCCCGCCGCCGCTCCCGTACGAGCTGCGCGTCGATGGCCACGTCGTCGCTCAACTTGACGACCAGATACGGGGGTTGACCGCCGTCGTACGCGAAGTGCCCATGGCACCAGAAGTACATCAGCTGGTCGTCGAGGTCGCGGTCGGCGAGCGCGGCCACCAGCTCCCCGCGGGTGGTGCGCTCCACGAGCTTGGTGTCCCGCGCGAGCGCGGCGGCGACCTCGGCTGCGCGGGTGAGGCGGCGGCGGTCGATGGCGGTGTCGTGGTTGAGGCTGACGACCGGGGTGCAGGGCGCGGCCGGGTACTCGTCCGGCCAGGGGTAGGAGAGTCCGGTCTGCTCGATCTGGTGCCGGTGGCCGAGGAAGCGGTGCAGGGGCGCGTCGGCGCGCTTCGGCGGCACGGTCAGCATCGACCAGGGGATGAAGAGATCCGAGTCGAACCGGATGCGGAGGTCCTGCTGGGCGAGCGTGTCGACGAGATAGCCCCGGAAGACGTCGACCTCGCGGCCGCCGCCGTGGAGCAGCACGCCGAAGAGCAGGTCCATGCCGATGTGGGCGAGCTCGTCGACGATGGCGTCGAGCTCGTCGGACGGCTGGCCGGTGAGATCGGTGAGTTCGGTGTACGGGAACTCGGGGCGCCCGGGGTCGGGCATGCCGTCTTCGCCCAACGGCCGGTACCGTACGAGCAGTTCGTTCCACTTCGAGCAGAGCCGGGCCGCCGCCGCCCGTACGGCGTCCGGCCGGGCGGCGAGCTCGGCCTTGTGCTCGCACCCCTTGAGCGTGGGCACACGCGGCCCGTACAGCCGCGCCCGCAGCCGGTCGCCGCCCAGGTCGAGGGTGAACACGACGTCGGGACTGGTGACATGGAGGCCCGGGAGGCGGGTGAAGCCGTCGCTGGGGTCGTCGGTGACGCGGACGGGAAGGTCCTTCGGCATCGCGCTCAGACCCCCCGGACGTGCTCGGGGTGCGGCGCGCTGACGGTGTCTTTCTGCGGCGCCTCCGGAATGTCGATCTCCGTCTCGACCCGCTGGAGGACGGTTCCGGTGCGCTCGTCGGTGATCGTGAACCGGACGCGGTGGGTGCCCGCGCGGTGCGGGGTGAAGGCGAACTCGGCCTGGTGGGCGGGATTCCGGGACGGTCTGACGAGTGCGGTCGGGGGGTCGAGGGTGGCGGCGGTCAGGGGGGTTGCGGTGGCTTGCAGCCAGGGGGTGGGGGTGTCTGTGGACCAAGGGTGTTCGGGGCCAGGGGTGAGGGTCAGGCGGATGCGGTGGGGTTGGGTCTCGTCCAGGAGGGTCAGGCGGACTTGGCAGTGGGTGGGGGCGGGGGTGCCGGGCTGGGGGTCGGGGGTGACCGTGTCGCGGGCGGTTCGGGGGAGAAGGCGGGGCGTGTCTCCGTCGTCGGGGCTGGACCCCCCGTGGATGGCGAGCAGACGCAGGGCCACGCGGCAGGCGGGGTACTTCGGGTCGCACAGCTCCTCAAGCGCGGCCCGGCCCGACGGGTGCGGCGGCAGATTCCGTACGTAAGCGGCCCAGAGCAGTCCGCTCCGATCGCCGATCGCTTCGAAGTTCCGCTCGGCCACGCTCACATGGTCGGACGGACGGTACGGATGGTCTTCGTGGACGTGCGTCAGAAATGCCAGCTCCAACTCGGTCCAGGCGAGACCGTACGGGCAGGGGCAGCCGCTGAACAGGCGGGACGCCCTGGTCAGATGGGCCACCGCCTCAAGGGGAGAGGGGGCGAGCACGCCAAGGTGGTGCTCGGCCCACGCCTCGCCGAGGGAGTCCTTCACTCGCAAGAAGCCGTCCAGGGCCGTGCCCAGGAGCTGCCCGGCCCCATGCGTGTCGGCCAGGTCGGCAAGCACCAGGGCATACCAGTACCGCGTCCATGCGGCGCCCCGGACATCCCCTGCGGCCTCGTGCAGGGCGATCGCGTCGTCCCACTCCTTCCGGAAATGCGCCGCCCTCCGGCTGCCGAGGTGGTCCGCCCGCAGCATCAGCGTGGCGACCCAGGCACGCCCTCGGACGTCGCCCACCTTCGAGAAGGTCCGGAGCGCGGTGCGCAGCAGCGTGAGGCATCTGGTCGTGTCCCCGCGCAGCAGGTACGACCGCGCCATGTGCAGGTCGTTCCAGGCCGCCCCGTGGCGGTCGCTCCGCATCACGTGGTCGCTCCGGGCCGCGCGCAGGACGGCGGCGGCCTCCTCGGCCCGGCCCTGGTCGACCAGGACCGCCCCCCGGGCGATGAGAGCCGCGCCCTGGTACGTCAGCGTCCACCAGGCCCGGCGGTCAGGCGCGGCGGCATCCATCAAGTCCAGCCGATCAAGGGCGATTTCCAGCTGCCCGAGCTGGCGCAGGGTCACCGCCTTCACGACGGCGGACTCCGGGTCCGGGTCGTCGCCGAGCCGGCCGAGTGCCGCCAGGGGATCGCCCGTGTCGCGGATGGACACCACCAGCGGGATCCGCAGGTCCTCCAGCGCGCGGGGTTCCCCCCTGGCCGAGTGGGCCAGGGCCGCCAGTTCGTCGTGCTCGCTGCGCATCACCAGCAGACGGCTCAGCTGCGCCAGTAGCAGGGCGCGGGCGCGCGGTGCCCGGACGGCTGCATCGACGTACTCGTCGAGGGGGCCGGTGGGCAGAGACAGGAGACGCTGGTTCATCGCTCGGTAAGCGGGGTCGAGCGCTTCCATGCCGCGCGCCGAGAGCTGTCCCTCGTCCGGAGGCCGGTCCCGTACGACCGAGTGCAGACCGTGCGCTCCCTCCCGCACCGGCTCGACGAGTCCGGTGTCGATCAGCTCCGCGACGGCTGCTTCGGCATCACTGTTCCATGCGAGAACGGTGGGGGGCATCAACTTCCTGGCGGTCTCCAGGCTGAACTCGGGCGCTGGATACATCCGCAGTACGTCGAGGAGCGCCCGACCCCAGACGGACAGCTCGTTCAGCCGCCGCGTCCTCTCGGCCACCGCCTCCGACACGGCCTCCACCGGCCGCACCGCGTGGCGGTGGAAGCGCCCCGGCACCTGCCAGCGCACCTGCTGTCGCGTGGTGATCACGACGACGACCGGTGCGTCGGGGCCGAGCGCGCTCAGGAACTCCGCCCCCCAAACCCCCGACGGAACGTCATCCAGCACCAGCACGGCGGCCCCGCCCAGCAGCCCCCCGAGCCGCAGCCGCACCACCTCGGCCTCCGGCACCCGCCCCCCGACCGGCACCCAGCAAGCCACCACCCCCAGCTCCTCCGCCGCCTCCCGGGCCACCCGCACGGCCAGCGCCGACTTCCCCACGCCCGCCGGGCCGCACAGAACCAGCGCGCGCGGGGCCGGGGCCGGGCCACCACCCCGTACGACCCACTCCCGTAACTCCGCGACCTCCCCCTCCCGCCCCGAAAACGGCACCGGATCCGGTGGGAGCGGGCGCGGGGCCCGGCTCACCGCGCCGCCCCCACCGGCACCCCCATGACCTCACGCGAGTGCCGCGTCGGGACCATGCCGAGGAGCCATGCCTGCCAGCCGTCCTCCAGTTCCACACCGCGCTCCAGCATCAGCGCGTACGCCTCCGCGCAGTCCTCCAGTTTGCTGTCGCGGGTGGCGTGGCGGGCACGGACGAGTTGGGAGAGTTCCTCCTGGGCGACGGCCGCGCCGATCTCCGAGCCGCCCGCCGAGGCGTACGGGAGGAGGGTGCAGCGCAGGAAGCGGGCCCAGTCGCCGCCTCGTAGATCGCCGTAGGAGGCGAACAGGTCGACTGCCTCGTCGCACAGGGAAAGTGCTTGCGGGGCGCGGTTGTTGCCCGCGTCGATCAGGGCGAGTTCGAGGCAGGTCCAGGCCTCGCCGTGGGCCACGCCGATGCGGTGGAAGTCGGCGCGGGCGTCGACCAGGAGCTGGCGGGCGAAGCCGGAGTTGCGCAGGTTGCCGGTCTGGGCGGCGCGCTGGTCCCGCGTCACGCGGCCGGAGTGGTGGCGGGCGCAGGCGAGTCCGTACACGTCCCGCATGCGCGAGAACATCGTGCGGGCGCGCTCCAGTTCGCGCACCGCCTGGTCGCGGTCGCCGCGCTCCTCCAGGGCCTGGCCCAGGTAGTACAGCGTCCACGCCTCGCCGCGCGCGTCCTCCTGCTCGCGGTGGCGCGAGAGCGCCTGGCGCAGCTGGTCGACGGCCACCGACGGGTCGCCGTCGACCAGGCGGGCGCGGGCCAGCTGGGTGAGCGCCCAGGCCACACCACGGCCGTCACGGGTACGCCCGTACTGGTCGAGGGCCGTACGCAACTCGTCCTCCGCGCGCGGCACATCGCCCATCCGCAGGCACACCTGGCCCAGCTGGAAGTGGGACCACGCCTCGCCGTGCAGCGACTCGCCCTCGCGGTGCAGCGTGAGCGCGGTGTCCAGGAGGGTGAGCGCCTGCGCGAGGTCGGCGCGGTCGCGCTCGACCGCAGCCAGCGCGTGCAGCGACCACGCGCGGTCCTCGTCCTGCTCGGGCGCGGACTGGAGGGCGATCGCCTCGCGCAGTTTCGCGGCGGCCTCGGTGAGGTTGCCCTGGTGGTGCAGCGTGATGCCGAGCGAGCAGAGGGCGAGCGCCGCGCCCGCGTCGTTCTGCGCCTCGCGGTAGAGGCCGACGACGGACGACAGCGTCGTACGGGCCTTGTCGAGCTCGCCCAGCTGGCGGGCCGCGATGCCGGTGCGCCAGCGCACCGAGCGTTCGAGGAGGCCCTGGTCGACGGCCTGCGACAGCTCGCTGATCTCGCCCAGGCGGTAGAGGTCGCCGCGCAGCAGGCAGTAGTCGCACAGTGCGCCCAGAAGGTTGAGCACCGCCTGCTGGTCCACGCCCTCCACACCGCGCAGCGCGGCCGTGATGAAGCTCGACTCGTCGTCGAGCCAGCGCAGGGCCGCGTCCAGCGAGGTGAAGCCGTGGCTGCCGAACTGCCCGGCGCGGGTGGAGAGTTTGCCGTCGACCATACGGATCACCGCGTCGGCGAGCTCCGCGTAGTTCCGGATCAGGCGCTCCTGCGCGGCCGTGCGCGCGGCGGGCTCCTCCTCGTCCAGGAGCCTGGCCTGCGCGAACGCCCGTACGGTGTCGTGGAGGCGGAAGCGGTCGGCGCGGACGCGGTCGATCAGGCCCGTCTCCGCGAGTGCGGAAAGCAGCTGACCCGCCTCCGCCTCGCTCGTGGCCAGCAGCGCGGCTGCCGCCGCCGCGCCGAGCGAGGCCCGGCCCGCCAGCGCGAGCCGGCGCAGCAGCTTGCGGGCGGATTCACTCTGGTCGGTGTAGCGCAGCCACAGCGCCCGCTCGACGGGTGCGACCGGGCCGTACGCGCCTAGGTCGGCGGCGAGCGCCCGGGCGTCCCGGGGGCCGAGCGAGGAGCCCGCGATCCGCAGCGCGAGCGGCAGTCCGCCGCACAACTCCCGTACGAGCAGAGCGGCTTCGCCGTCGTACGGCTCCTTGGGCTCGTCCTGGGCCGCCTCCCGCAGCAGCTCCTCCGCGCCCGCCTCGTCCAGCGGCTCGACGGGGAGCTGGTGCACCCAGGCGGGGAAGTCTGCGGGCAGCTCAAGGGGTCCGGCGGCCGTGACCAGGACCAGGCTGTCGGACCGCTCGGGCACCAGCGTGCGCACCTGCTCGGCGTCCGAGGCGTCGTCCAGGACGACCGTGACCGGCAGGCCGGTGAGGTGCTGGTGGTAGAGCTCTGCCAGTCGGCGTACCTGCTGGTCGGCGGACGACCGCTCGCGGAACAGCAACTGCTCGCGGGGTGCGCCCAGGCGGTTCAGCAGATGCAGCAGCGCGTCCCGGGTCGGCAGCGGCGCCTCGCCGCCGCGCAGATCGACCAGGCACGCGCCCCGGAACTGGTCCCTCAGCTCATGTGTGGCCCGTACGGCGAGGGTGGTGCGGCCCGCGCCCGCCGGGCCGTGCAGCACCACGACCACCGGCCGGGTCTCGGTCGCGGCGCGGGCCGAATGCACCCACTGGGCGATCCGGGTGATCTCCGCGCGGCGGCCCGCGAACGGCCCCTGCGGCTCGGGGAGATGGGCGAACGACTGCTCCAGGACCGAGCGCCGCCTCGCCGCCGCGCTCTTGTCCGTGCCGCGCAGCTGCGTCGGTACGGACGTGGCCGTCTTCTTGCTCGTCCGGGCCGTCGGCGTCACCATCCGCTGCTGGTCCAGGAACGGCCGGATGCCCCGGACGTCCAGGGCCGTCAGCCACTGGAGCCGCAGCTGTTCGGCGCCGCCGGGGCGGCCGAGCTCGCCGGCGCGGCGGTGCGCCGCCGGCCAGTGCGCGGCGGTCACCCGTACGACGGTGGTCGCGGCACCGGCGACCGCGACGGCGGCCGCGGCGCCCGCGGCGGGACCCGCGCCCGTGCCGAGCGCCGTGTCGGCCAGGCCCGCGGCGACGGCCGCGACCCCCGTCACCCAGAAGGCCGTTCCCGCCTTCTCCTTCGCGAACCGCGCGCCAAGCGTCAGCTGCCCGGCCGCGCCTTCGTCCAGTGCCGAGGTGTACGCGGCGTACTCCTCGGCGGCGCTCTCCGCCAGTGCGTCGAGCGCGGCCCGGCCCCGTGTCAGGAGCGCGTTGGCGTCCGCTCTGCCGCCGGAGCGCCGTACTTCCTCCTCGACGGCGCGTACCAACAGCCGCTCGGCCTCCGCCCGATGGCCGTCCCGCATATGGGTCCCCCTCCGAGAGCGATCTGGTGCTGGTCGAGTCCGTGTCGCGGCTCAAGTGTCCTGCCTGCCGCGCGTCGGCGCGAGGGAGTCGGCGGATCAGTCACCGGGTGGGGGAGTCCGTGCCCATGCCGGACCGCCTCGCCCATGAGACGTCCCCGTATCTGCTCCAGCACGCCGACAACCCCGTCGACTGGTGGCCCTGGTCGCCCGAGGCGTTCGAGAAGGCGCGCGAGCGCGGGGTCCCGGTGCTGCTCAGCGTCGGGTACAGCAGCTGCCACTGGTGCTAGTGCACTGAATGAACCCGTAAGCGCCGACCAGGTGCCACGCCATAAAGCGGCGACATGAGTGCCGATCGTAACGATCTCGACGTGAAGATCGACGCCTGGACGCAGGAAGCAGCTGGCGACCTCACCTCACCGGTCCGCGGAGAGGTGGGCGGACATCATGGCGATCTTGGGGTCGGACGATCGGAGTGAACCGGCCTCGGGAGAGGCCAGCGAGAGAGGACCTGCCGGAGACAGGCAGGAACGGTGAGCCCTTTCCAATCTGACGTCGTGGTTGTCGAGTTGGGCTGCTGTACAACACGACGAAGCTCCTGGTAAACGGGTTCTCGACCAAGATCACCCTTGTCCACCAGGAGCTTCGTGTGCTTGTCTACCCGTCGTCGATCGATCTGTCCAACCAGACTCTTCGCTTCCTGACGGGGCAACTCCGCGCCCGGCAGCAAGAGATCGGGACGCGCTGGCGGCGGCTGCCCGCCGGGCGCCAGGCTCTGCTGGCCCTGGCCCACCTGCGATGCGGCGACACCTACGCCCAGCTCGCCGCCGGGTTCCACATCGGTATCGCGACCGTGTACCGCTACATACACGAAGCTGTCGATGTCCTGGCCGCCCTCTCCCTGACCCTGGACGAGGCGATGAAGACCATACGGAATAAGGCGTTCGTGATGCTGGACGGCACCCTGCTGCCGATCGACCGGATCGCCGCCGACACCCCGTACTACTCCGGGAAACACAAGCGGCATGGCATGAACGTCCAGGTCCTCACCGATCCGTTCGGCCGACTGTTGTGGGCGTCCCCGACACTGCCCGGATCCACCCACGACCTGACCGCCGCGCGGACCCACGGGATCATCGACGCGCTCGCCGAGGCCGACATCAAGTGCTGGGCGGACAAGGCCTACCAGGGCGCCGGACACCCTGTCCGAGTCCCCTTCCGAGGCCGCCGGCTCAAGCGGTGGAAGCGGCGGCACAACAGCAGCCACGCCAAAATCCGCTGCCTCGTCGAGCAGGCCATGGCGATCCTGAAGGGCTGGCGCCTCCTGCGGAAACTCCGCTGCAGCACCAACCGCATCACCGACGTCGTGCAGGCAGTCGTCGTCCTTCACCACGCCTCAACCTAAGGTTGGAAAGGGCTCAGAACATTGACGAACGTGCGACGGTGTTGTTCTCGCCGCAAGTAGAACCTCCGAGGTGGCGAATGTGGCATTCATGGGAGGCTCGACAGCACCGTCCCTCGACGTGGGCGGTCCCTTCGCCGGGTTGCAGCAGCCGTTCGGCTGAGGCGTCGCCAACGGCGACACGGGGGTGGTCCGTGCTGCTTCCATGATCCAGTACCGCAGTCCTGTGTGAGTGGCCACCGGTCGTCGGCCCACCGGTCGGGCCACTCGGCCTTTCCAACCTGAAAGCTGGGACATGTAGTTGGGCTAGGGCGGTGGTCGGATATGACGAAGCCCCTGGTCGACGGGTTCACGATCAAGATCGCCTGTCTCATCAGGGGCTTCTGTGTGCTTGTCCACCTGTCCGGCGTCGATGTCCCCAGCACGGCCCTGCGCTATCTCACCACTCGGCTGCGGACCAGCCGTCGTGGGTGCGGAACCCGGGGCGCCGACTGCCCGCCGGTCGGCTGGCGCTGCCGGTCCTTGCGTACTTGCGCCCCAGCCACACCTACGCTCAGCCCATCGCAGGTGTCCCCCTCGACACCACCACTGCCCTACGGGTGTATTGCCGAGGCAGTGCGAGATCCTGGCAGCTCTCGCACTGATCCTCGCCGGCGCGAAGACCTCCCCCACAGAGACATGTGTGATGCCGGACGGCACGCTGCTGCCCACTTTGCGCCCAGTTGCGAAGAAACAGTCTTCCAGTGCTGTCAGATGGTTCCCAGGTCGACGGTGACGGAGAAGGGTGCGGCGGCCTTGATTGCGCCGGTGAACATCTCGCCGTCCCTGTAGGCCTTCGTGGCGGGGTCGAGGACGTAGGTGTAGGTGATGGGGACACCAGTTGCGGCCTGCTCGATACGCCAGTAGAAGGGGATGCTGGCCTTGGCGTACTGGTCCACCTTCACGATCCGGTCCGTGGTCTCCGAACCGGGCGACACGACCTCGACGACCAGGAGGACGTGTTCGGGGCGGGTGGGGGTGAGGTCGATGCTCTCCGCCCGGTAGACGATGACATCCGGACGGCGGTTGGTCAGCGGAACGTCCTGCAGGCGGACGTCGAAGTCTGTGTCGGCATTCCAGTCCGGGCCTGCAGCGGCGTCCAGGGCATTGGCCAGGATCCGGGCCAGCCGGTTGTGCCGCTTGGAGGCGCTCGGGCTCACGACGACCATCCCGTCCACGATCTCGATGCCGGCGCACTGCTCCTCGGACCAGGAGTCGTACTGCTCCGCGCTGATTTGCGTATGCATCCACGCGGGCGCCACCATCTCGGCGGTCATGGTGTACCTCCTTCGAGGGGCCTCGAAAGTTCCAGCGCTGCTGGGCTCAGCCTACTGTTCTGTGAGGCCGAGGCGCTTCGGGAGGAGTGCGACAGTCTTCGATTGTCTGTCTCTCCTCTCTCCGCCGTTTCGGCGCACCGGCAACCCTGGGACTGGTGGGTCCTGTGCCGGCAAGTGCAGTTCCGTCGGGGACAGAGCCCGTGCGGCCTCCACGGCAGGGCTAGACCTTGTGAGAGGCTGAGCCGCATGAACCGGTTGGCTGGTGTGACCTCGCCTTATCTGCTTCAGCACGCTGACAACCCGGTCGACTGGTGGCCATGGACGCCGGAGGCTTTCGAGGAAGCGCGGCGGCGGGATGTGCCCGTTCTGTTGTCGGTCGGCTACTCCGCGTGCCACTGGTGCCAGTAGCTGAACACAACCAGGTAGTTCTGACCTGGGGTGATGTCGGGGAGTGGCAGCATGGATACGCGGGATGACCAGGTGGGGGGAGCGATCGACACCTGGGGCGCGACCAGCTGGCCGTCTCTCCCACACGGGCTCCTGAGCGCTACGTTCGCATCCGCTTGCGCCTGGAAGGCGGTGCTCCCTCCAGCGCCGATCGTTGAGACTGGCATCACGAGGCCAGTAAGCGTCTCGCAGACGAGAGGTATCGTGCGTTTGCGCAGTCCATGGACTGCATACGAGCGGTGTCATTTTGACGGGCCAACAAGTCGGCTGGCGCTGTCAGTTGTCGCAGTGAGGACAACGGGTGCTGGGGCGGGTCAGTGTGTGTCGACGACTGGTGAATCGGGCGACGGTGAGATCGTTTCCGCGATCAGCCCTCTCTCGCGCATCCGTCGTAGTTGGTACGCGACCGTGGAGGCGCTGAACAATCCGACAGTTCCGGCGAGATCGCGTAGCGAAAGGTGCTTCGCCGTACTCAGCGACGTACCCCCGAGCAGGGCGGTCCACATTTGCCGATCGGTCAGGCAGATCCCGACACCTCCTCCTACTGGGCGCCAGAGCAAGCGTACCGAGAGGTGGTGCAGCCGGCGGCGCAAGGTCGTCACGCTGGGAGGACCTGGCACCGCTGGCGCCCTGTGCGTGAGATTCCAAGCATGCTGGAGTTGGACGAGTGTGCAGTGCGCGGTAGATGGCACTATCGCTGTAGCCGGACCCGTGTTTCTACCTTGAGTCGAGCAGGCAATCGGGGCCGAATGGGCCCTGTGATCAACTGTCGAGGAATCCGAGGATGTGGTGGGGCCCGCAGGCGTTGCGGCGGAGGCCTGCAGTGATGCAGGCATTGATCCGGTGGATCTCCAAACGGCCGTGGCTGCTGTCTTTGGTCCCGGTCCGAAGAGGGATGTCCGCCCAGGGGCGGGACTTGAGCCGCGTCTGAGTCACTGTAGAGAAACAGCACCCCAACCCGTGCAGAGTCCCCGCCAGCAAGCTGGCGGGGACTCAAGAAAGATCGAGGCTAAAGAGAAATAATTGCGCGGATGAGCATCCCGATCACGGCGCACGCCCCCAACGTCATCCCTACCCATGAGAACATGAGAAGGGCTCGATTTCTCTGCTTTACGGCATATCTGTCGCTAGACCGATCGGCTTCACTGAAGAAATCTCGAACTCCTTTGAAGTTCTTGAGTATCGCGAAGCAGCCAAGCGTCCAGCAGGCGAAAGCAAGGAATATGACGATTAGGACTGGGTCCACGCTTCATCGCCCTCTCTTTTTATTTCTTTACACATTCCAGGCCGTTCCCGGTGCAGTAATTATACTCGCCACTGAACGGGTTGAAATAGAATGACAGGAGATTCGTGGGCCCTTGCATGTTTATTCCTGTGCCTGCCGCATATCCGAACTGATGATATGTGCCGCCAGAAGTGTCCCTTCCGAATCCGTAAGAGCCTCCGATGAGCCCTTCGGCGACGGTGATTGAGCCAAGTTGCATGGCCTGATCCTCTGGCTCTGCGGTCACAATGCCCGCAGACACCCCGAACCCACCCCCCATCGTCCCGGGGATAAGCGATTTCACTCCTGGCTTGAGGTTGTCCACTGTAAGTCCCGCCGTGACGCCCAGGGTGAAACGGCCGTCCTGGAACATCAACGAACCGCATCCGGCAACCCAGCAGAACGAGCCGGATACGTACACGTGACGCATCATCCGGGCGAATGACCACTTTTCACGGGCAGGTGTCGGGGGAACATACTTAGACAGTTCCTCGATCTGCATCGCGATGAGCCGCCCGCGACACTTCTCATCGCAGTCTTCAGAAATTGCGACAGGGCGCCATTTTCGCTGGTTCAGCATGTGCATGCGCGCGGCTCGGATCATGTCGGCCCGCTGCTGGCGGAGGTTCTGCAACTGCCACTGCTGGAAGTAGTACTGCGCCATGCATTGCGAGTTGCATGTTGTCTTCGTTGTCGTCGTTCCCCCCGTGCCACCCGTGGAGGAACCCCCGGTAGACGAAGACCCCGTGTTGTCTGGGGGGCTAAGACCGTGTCCTATGTGGTGAGTCGGATGAGCCGCTTGTAACAGCACAAGGCAGCGGCAAGTCCGAGAAAAGCCAGGTAGTTGCGGGGTTGGCGTTCGTAGCGGGGCGACAGGCGGCGGTAACCGGACAGCCAGGAAATCGTGCGCTCGATGACCCACCGTCGGCGGCCGAGTCGTTCGCTGGACTCGATGCCCTTGCGGGCGATACGGACGCCGATGTGCTTGCCCCACAACCATTTCCGCAGGTGGAGGGCATCGTAGGCCTTGTCGGCGTGTAAACGTTGGGGCTTGAAGTAGCGGCCGCGGTGGGGGTCGTGTTGCGTTTGGAGACCCGCCACCATGGGCTTCAGTCCTTCGCAGTCATGGGTGTTGCCGGCGGAGACACCGACGACCAGGGGCAGTCCGTTCGCGTCCGACAGGATGTGCATCTTGGAACCCGGCTTCGCCCGGTCCACGGGGCTCGGACCTGTGAGTTCGCCCCCTTTTTAGCGCGCACGTGGGCGGAGTCGAGGACGACGCGGGAGACATCGACCAGACCCACGTCGTCCAGCTGGTGCAGGACCGCTTCGTGTAGCCGGCCCCACACACCAGCCCGAGACCAGATCAGAAAACGGCGGTGGGCCGTCGACTTCGAGACCCCGAAACACGGCGGCAACAACCGCCAGGCACACCCACTCACCAGCACGTAGACGATCGCGGCGAACAGCGTCTCATCAGGCACGTTCTGCGTTCCACCGCCCTGCGGCCGCACCCTGCCCTCCGGAATCAACGGCCGCGCGATCTCCCACAAACCATCCGGAACAATCCAACTCCACGTACCCCGCCCCATGAATGAGTCAACGACCGACTCACCACATAGGACACGGTCTAAGAGGCGGCGCGAGGGTCTCTTCGTTGGCGGTTACCTCTGGCGGGCAATCCGTTCCCTGACAGCTGAAGGAGGCCATCCCGCTGGGGTCCGACGCCACCACGGGGTTGTTCTCCGCGTAGGTGTATCCGGTGAGTGATTGCGGTTTGTCGGCTTCGAGGAGCGGGTCGACGCTGATGAAGCGGCCCGTCTTCGGGTCGTATTCGCGGGCGCCAAGGTGGGTGAGGCCGGTGTCGGTGTCGTTGGTGCCGCCGACGAAGCCCTTGTCGCCCGTCCAGCCAGTGGGTGCGGTTCCCCGGGGTGCGCCGAAGATGGTGGTCCTGCGGCGTGTGATGGCCTGTGTGGTGACGTCGATCTGGCTGGTGGTGGTGCCGTGCGGGTCGGAAAGCAGGAAGGCGAGTTTGCCCCCTGTCCTGACTGCGACGGTCTTGCCGCTGTACGAGTAGTAGCGGGTACCGGTGACCGTGCCCGACTTGAGCAGGAGCTCGTTGCCGCCCGGGAGGTAGAGCGTGGTGCCGGTGGAGTCGGTGCGGGTGAGGCGGTTGCCGTCGGCGTCGTAGACGTAGCTGGTGGTGGTGCTGCCCTGGACGACCTTGGCGAGGTGGCCTTCGCTGTCCCAGGTCAGTGTCTGGTCAGCGGTGGTGCCGGTTTTGCGGCTGGTGGTGTTGCCCGCCTGGTCGTAGCCGTAGGTCTCGGTGTGGGCGTTGGGGCCGGTCTCCGTGACCTGCGGCAGCGCGTGCTTGCCCGCGGCCGGGGCCGCGTAGGTGCGGAGGGCGTCGCTCGCCGGGCCGCCCGCCGTCTTGTGCTGCGTTTCCGTGGTGCGGTTGCCGACCGCGTCGTACGTGTACGACGTCCAGTAGGCGTCGGGGCCACCCACGCTCGCCGCCGAAGTAGAGGTCGGGGGCGTCTTGCACTGGTCGGTGGCCGTCCATGCCTCGGTGATGCGGCGCAGGTTGTCCGTGACGAAGCACTGCGTGTCGACGATGCGCGCGGTGTCCTGACCGGAGCCGGTGGTGATGGACGTGATATTGCCGGCAGGGTCGTAGGTGTAGCGGGTGTCGTCGACGCGGGCCGGGGACAGGTCCCGGTCGGTGGTCACGCTCGTGAGGGCGCTGGTGTGGTCGTCGTAGGTGTAGGAGGCGTAGACCTTCTTGCCGAGCGCTCCGTATTCCTCGCGCTGGGTGCGGCCGTAGTGGTCGTACAGCGTGTGGGAGATGAGCGGGTCGCTGCCGGCGTAGAGGGTGTCGGGCAGGTCGGTGCTGTTGGTGATGCCGTAGTACAGCTTCTCCAGGGGCAGGCCGCCGATGGCGGGCTGCTGGGTCCACTGCGGCAGGCGGGTCACCGCGTCGTAGGCGGTGACCCACTTGTAGGTGCCGGCCAGGGCGCCCTGGCTGTCGGGGATGGTGGCCTGGATGCCGACCGGGTCGCCGTTGAGGGTGTAAGACAGGTTGGTGTTGGTGTACGGCTTGCCGTCGACGTAGCGGGTGGCCGTGTAGGGCTTGCCCTTGCCGTTCGTGGCCCCGTCGTACGTCCACTCCGACAGCACTGTGCCGCCCTGCGACAGCTTGATGCGCCGCCCCAGGTCGTCGTAGTCGGTGTGCAGGGTGACGCCCCGGGCGTCCTTGACGTCGGTGACCCGGTCGCCCTGGTCGTAGGTGGTGAGGCTGGTGCCCTTGTCGGGGTCGTCGACCCGGACCTGGCGACCCCTCATGTCATAGGCGTACGCCCACTTGGCGCCGACGGCGTCCTGCACCTCGGCGAGCTGGCCCAGGCTGTTGTACGTGTAGCTGACGGCCGGCTTGGGGTCGCCGTTGTTGTACACGGCCGTCTTGCGGCCGCGCGCGTCCACGACGGTCTTGGTGGTCGTGTCACCCTGCGGCGGGGTGACGGTGGTGCTGTCGCCGGTGTAGCTGGTGGTGGTGCGCTTGGTCTCGTCCCCGAGGTGCTTGGAGACGACTGCGATGGGGCGTCCGGCTCCGTCGAACTCGGTTTCGGTGGAGTCGGGGTAGGAGGTGGTCTTGCCGGTCACGAGGACCGGTTCGGCCTTGCCCTCGGCCCAGTAGGTGCCGGAGGACCACCAGGCTTCGCCACGGCTGTTGTAGAACGTCTCGCTGACCACGCGTCCGGAGTCGTCCGGCGCGATGGCCTGTGTCTGACGCGGGCGCAGCAGTCCGTCGTAGAAGTCGTAGCTGGTCGTGTAGGTGGAGTGGCTGTTGAGCTTGCCGGTGGTGACGACGACCGGGCCGTCGTTGCGGACCAGGTAGTCGTACTTGTAGTTCGGGTACTGCGGGAAGGCGGCCTGCGTGTGGGTGGGCAGCCAGACACCCGTCTTGCGACCCAGCGGGTCGTAAGACGTGGTGGTCACCGCGTTGTTGGCGTCGGTGGCAGTGGTCGGCAGGCCGCGCAGGGGGTCGTAGGTGGTGACGACGGCCTGGCCGCGCGCGTTGGTCACCGTCGTCTTGGTGGCCGGTTCGCCGTCGGCGGGAAGGTAAGCGGTCGTCGTGGTCTTGCCGTACGGGTCCGTCACGGCCAGTGCGCGGCCGTACTGGTCGTAGCAGAGCTGCTTGCCGTCGGTGCCGCAGGTGGACGGGGTGCTGGAGACGGTGTCGAAACCGCCGTCGGCGCCGTCGTATCCGTCCCCGTCGCCCTTCACCTTCTGCGTCTTGGTGACATCACCTCTGTTCGGGGCCGCCGTGATCGAGGTGGCGCCGTCGTAGAAGGTGCGCGTGTCACTGATCAGGTTCTGCGGGAAGAGCGCACCTGTGTCGCAGGTGACGTTGCTGGTGAGGACCCGGGAGACCTTGTTCAGCATCCAGGTGTCGGTGTTGCGGGTGTAGCTGGTGGTGGTGCAGGTCTCGTCGCCGTTCTTGTCCTCGTCGCCGGTCTCGGAGACCTTGCTGACCATGCCGTACTCGTCGAACGTGCGGGTGAGCTTGGTGGTGCGCTCACCGCCGCTCACCGTGGTGCGGGTCCGCTCCGACTCCGTGCCCGTCTGGTACGCCTCAAGGTCCGGCAGACCGCTGCGGGAACGGGCGGCGGTCACCGCCGAGCGCCAGGGGGTGTACGAGGTGGCGGAGACCAGCTTGGCGGTGTCGTCGCCGTTGTAGGTGGCCTTCTCCCGGACCATGCCCGCGAACTGCTCGCGGTCGGTCACCTTCGCCCCCGCCGAGTCGGCGACATCCGCGCCGTCGACGCCCCGGAAGTACCGCGTCTGGGTCAGCGTCCGGGCCGCGTTGGGGCTTCCGGTACGGGTCTGCACCCGGCCGTAACCCCGGTTGACCGAATACGTACGGTCCTCAGCCTTGGTGAACTCGTCCGTGCTCTTCGTCCAGGCCACACCACCGAGGTAGGTGTAGTCGGTCTCGACGTCGGGGGTCTCGGCGAGGTTGTCGCCCTGGAGCACCTGGGTGACGGGGTAGGTGACGAACCAGTCCCGCTTGGCCTTCTCCCCCTCGTACGGCCACTTCACCGAGTAGCAGCGGGTGGTGTTCGTCCCGTCCGTCGGCGGCAGACTCGCCGGACTGCAGTCCGGGTCCTCCGCATAGGTGACACCGATGGTGCCGCCCGTCTCGGTCGTGATCTGGCTCAGCCGCATACGGAAGAACGGGGCCAGTCCGTCGCCGGTCTTGTCGACGCGGTTGGACAGGCCCTGGCCCTTGAAGGTGACCGGCGGCAGCTGAGCGGTGCCGCCCGCCAGGCCGGTGCGGGTGATGGACTTCAGCCACATCGGGCGGTGGATGCCGTCGCCCGCGCCGTCGGGGAAGTCCTGGTCCAGCGTCCAGGAGTCGACGTTGCTGTACGCGCCGCTGGTGAGCACCTTGGTGGTCACGGTAGTCAGGCGCTTGCGGGACCAGAACGTCGGCGACGCCTTGCCCTTGCAGTCGTCCCCGTCCTTGCAGAACTGGTCGAACGGAACGTCGGGCCAGTTCGCGGCGTGCGACTCGTCGAAGGCACAGTCGTTCAGGCAACGGTCGCTGACACCGAAGGAGACCTGGCCCATCGCCTTGCCGGTGTAGACGGCGTTCGAGCGCAGCCCGTAGTCGATGTGGTCGAGGTAGCCCGCCGGGTTGTACTTGGACGGGGTGCCCTTGCCCGTGGTCAGCGACATGTTCCGGGCGTAGTTGTTGGTCTCCTTGTTCCAGTAGTACGCCATCGCGTCGCCGTGCACATCGACGACGTAGTCCAGGTTCCACCGCCATGCCTGGTCGCAGGAGGCGGAGTCGAAGGAGGAGTCGTAGCAGGGCTCGCCCGACTGGTTGCCGAAGACCGGCACGGTCAGCGTCGAGTTGGTGACCGGGTCCGGGTCCTTGGCGGGCGTGGCCGGGTTGTCGTCTCGCCAGCCCGGCAGGCGGTTCAGGCCGAAGAAGTACTGGGTGCCGTCGGTCGTGGTGACCTTCCAGTGCTCCCCGTTGTTGTCCCCGTTGGCCGTCTTGTAGTCCGAATCGGTCAGCTTCTCGACCTTCTCACCAGAGTCGGACGCCGGGTGCCAGCCCTTGCCCGACTGGTACACCAGCTCCGTGCTCTTACCGCCCAGCGAGAGAGTGGCGTTGTCGTTGGACTGCCAGCACAGGTCACCGACCTTGGAACTGTTGGTCCCGCCGTCCTTGTCGTCGTCGCACGGCTTGTAGCGCCGCTCGATGAAACCCGGCTGCAGCGACCAGCCGTCACCCGCCCAGTCGGCTTGATTGTTGGTGGAAGAGGTGCGGCCGTCGGCGGCTTGCGAGGAGTAGTCGAGGCTCAGTTTCGGCTGGAGACCACCCGGCACGGACGGAGCATTGATCGGGTAGTTCCACGTGAAGGCACCGCTGGAACCGCCCGCAGTCCAAGAGCCGGACGGCTGCAGCGAGGTGGCCTTATAGTCGCCGCTGGCTCCGGAGGATCCAGCGGCCGCCGCCAGCACCGTGGCCCCACTGACTGCCATGCTTCTGACAGCGGAGCGCGAGGAAGTGGCCGGGGAACTCTGAGGGTTGACCACCGCAGTGGCGGTGAGCGTGTGCTTCTTGGTGTCGTTACGGGTGACCAGAGGCGTCTGTGTACGGCACTCGGCTTTGTCCGGCGTGGTCAGCGCACAGGCGGGCAGCTGCACCAGCCGCAGGCGGCTGGCCCAGTCACCGCCGTAGGCGGACTTGAACGACTCGTAGTCGACGCTCACTTCGGCCGGACCGGCGGCCGAGGCCCCGTCGGTGCGTCCCACCGACAGCAGCACGCCCCGCACCCCGGCCTTTTGCGCCTTGGCCTGGTCGGCGACCGTCACCTTCACCGCCGCGGGCCTGGTCCCCGTACGGGCTTTGACCTGCGCAGGAGCCACCGCGACGGGCAGCTTCCCAGCCCGCCGCACGGTGCCCGCCGCGCTCGCCGATGCCAGGTCCACGTCGGCGGATCCCGCCGATGGCCAGGTGACCTCCGGTGCGCCCTTCCACCTGTGCAGCGCAGCGTCGTCGCGCCGCTGGGCGCCGCCTGCGGCGACCTTCGTCACCGGCACGGCCTTGGGCTGCACCAGCCCCGGCAGTTTCGGACGGGGGGCCGTCGCCGCGACCGACACGGTCGGCAACGCCCCCGTCATTGTGGCCACAGCCAAAGCGACTGTGAGCCCGCGCATGCCAAATCTGGCCACGCTCCACCCCTCGAATAATTCAAAAATGACGGCCGAACGATATCAAGGCGAGTCCCGCCGCCCGACTTCTCCCACCACCGAAGCTATGCGTCAGCTTTGAAGATATCGACGACGGTCTGCTATCAATTCGGATGGTGAACGTCAAGACACAGCCAGTACAACCTTGCAGGTCAGTCGCGCGTCAGAGAGACGCAAGGTGTCCCGTTCGACCATTTATATCCTCTTTATGTGAGGGATTTTTCCCACCCTAGCGAGCTAGATCACACACTGGAAAGCAATTACCAACCCCGGTTTAGGCCACCCGATCCCAGGCTATAAAGTGCTGCTTATTTTCCATGTACATGTGAAGGGTCGCGTAATGTCGATTTCACGCCGGGGGCAAGTCTCCCGACGTCGGCTCAGACGCCTGCTGGCCGTCGGAATAGGCAGCGCTGTCGGAGCGACGGGCTTCTTGGTCCCGGTCTCCGCCAGCGCCTCCCCGCAGGTGCGCGCAGCTGCGGCGGCGGACTCGCCCTCCGACAGCGGGCTGCCGGAGGAAGACCGGGCTCTGGCCTCAGCCCAAGCGTCGGGTCAGCCCGCCGAGGTGGTCTCCGCGCGGACCGAGTCGTCGGACGAGTGGGCGAACCCGGACGGCACGTTCTCCGTCAAGCGCTACGGCTCGCCGATCCGCGTCTTCCGAGACGGCACCTGGGTGCCCACCGACCCCACGCTGGTCTTCGCCGCCGACGGCAGTGTCGTGCCGAAGGCGTCGACGGTTAGCGTGGTGTTCTCCGGCGGCGGCAAGGGCCCGCTCCTGTCGGGTGTACGGGACGGCCGGACCCTGACGCTGGGCTGGCCGACCGAGCTGCCCAAGCCGACCCTGGCGGAGAACGTCGCGACCTACGCGGAGGTACTGCCCGGCGTCGACATGCAGCTGAAGGCCGAAGTCGACGGGTTCTCGCAGCTGTTGGTCGTCAAGACTGCGGAAGCGGCCAAGAACCCGGCTCTGGAGACCGTCAAGTACTCCCTGCAGGCTGCGGGGTTGTCGGTGTCGAAGGATGCCGACACGGGCGTCATCTCCGCTGTTGACCCGGCCGGGCAGGCAGTCTTCTCCAGCCCGCCTCCGGTGATGTGGGACTCCACCACCCTCAGCAGCGACGGCGGCCAGGTGAAGTCGGGACTGACCGCCCCCGCGCTGGCCTCCGGCTCGGGATTCGACCAGCCGGCCGGGGCCAAGAACTCCCTGATGCCCGTGAGCCTGAGCGGCAGCACGCTGAGCATCGTGCCGGACCAGACGCTGCTCGGGGCTTCGGACACCAAGTACCCGGTCTACATCGACCCCCTGTGGAGCGGAAGCAGCTACAGCGAGCGCCAGCACTGGACGCGCGTCTACAAGAAGTGGCCCACCAACTCGTACTACGACGCCAAGGACGTGGCGCGCGTCGGGTTCGAGCACGAGACGGACGGGGTCTCGCGGTCCTTCTTCCAGATGGACACCGCCAAGCTCAAGGGCGCGAAGGTCGTCAAGTCCACGTTCCGGATCAAGAACGTGTGGTCGTGGTCCTGCCAGGCCCGCCCGGTGCAGCTGTGGGAGACCGGTCCGATCTCACGCAAGACCAACTGGAACAACCAGCCCGGCCGCATCGGCAGCGAGCCGCTGAAGACCGTCGACGACGCCAAGGGCTGGAGCAGCACCTCCTGCCCGGCGGGCAACCTCGAATTCGACGTCACGCCGAAGATGAAGACGGTCGCCGACCAGGGCAGGGCCAGCATCACCCTGGGGCTGAGCGCGACGGCCGAGGACGAGAAGGGCGACCAGCCGGAGGAAGACACCTTCAGCTGGAAGAAGTTCGACCCGAAGTCCGCCGTGCTGGAGACCCTGTTCAACCGGGTGCCGGACGCACCGGACAAGCTGGGCACCTTCCCGTACACGAGCTGCGAGGCAGGCAGTGCTGTCGGCAACACGCACGTCAGCCTGTACGCGCGGGTCAAGCAGCCCGACGCGGGCCCGCTGCACGCCCGCTTCACCGTGACGAAGACCGGGGAGAGCAAGCCGCTCCTGCAGAAGACGGTCGACGCGACGAACTGGTCGGTCGCCACATTGCCGGTCGCGGACGCCGACCTGCCCACCGGTGACTACACGTGGAACGTGACAGCGACCGACAACCAAGGCGCGTCGTCCTCGGCGAGCAAGACCTGCAAGTTCTCCGTGGACCGCACCCGGCCCTCCAAGCCGCCGGTCATCAACTCCGTCATGTTCCCGGACGGCAAGGACGGCAGGCCCGCCACCACCGGCCGGGCCCGGGACGAAGGCTGCTTCACGTTCGACCCCAACGGCGTGAACGACGTCGACTCCATCTGGTGGTGGAGCGACACCGACGCCTCCCAGCACAAGGCAACGCTCGGCGCCTGCGAGAACGGCAAGATCTCCGCGCGCATCAAGCCGCCGGGCGAGGGGCCGCACTTCGTCTACGCCTACAGCGTCGACGCCGCCGGCAACCAGTCCGACCCCACCTCCTACCTCTACTACGCCAACACCCGCGGCGAGCGCGACCAGCCCGGCGACCTCAACGGCGACGGCAACAACGACATCTGGAGCGTCGACTCCAACGGCACCCTGCTCACCTACGCGGGGCAGAACAACGGTCAGTTCTCCGCCGCCTCCAGCGGCGGCAAGGCGTTCACCGGCGCGCAGATCACCTACCGCGGCGGATGGCGGCAGAACAGCGCCACCGACCTCGTCTCCCTGGAGTACAGCGAAGCCGAGAAAAAGAAGAAGCTGTGGACGTACGCCAACGACGGCAACGGCACGCTCACGCAGACCGGCCTGGGTACGGCCGCGGTCGGTACCGCACTGACCGTCGACTGCCCCGAGGCCGACGACATGACGTGCTTCACCTCGGACGACCACTGGAAGGATGCCGACCAGGTCGTTGCCCCCGGCGACATGAATAACGACAGCTGGCCCGATCTGCTGGTGCAGGAAGGCGATCTGCTCTACCTCTACTACGGTGACCGCAACCAGCACCTGAGCTCCCCGCTCGCGGTCGGCGGCGCTGGTTGGAAGAACTACACGGTCATCGCGCCGGGCGACACCAACGGGGACGGCCTGCCCGACCTGTGGCTGCGCGACAAGACAAATGGTGACCTGTACGTCTCCTACGGGCAGGGCATCAAGGACGCGCAGTCCGGCAAGATGACGCTCGACCTGTCGAAGTGGGGCAGCCTGGATGCCCAGTATTCGGCGAAGATCGGCTCCGGCTACACCACCGCCAAGTACCCCACCCTCAGCTCCATTGGGGACGTCACCGGGGACAAGGTCTCCGATCTGTGGGCGCGCCAGGCGGACAACACCATGGTCGGCTGGGCGGGCAAGACCGACGGCACCAAGGTCACCGGCTTCGGCAGCAGCTTCGTCATCGACGGCTCCACCGGCGGAATCCGCATCCCCGCGGGCACCGTCATCACGGACGGGCAGAGCTTCAAGTCCCGCTCGGCCAAGCTCGCCTTCACCGGCAACCGCCTCGTGATCACCTCGAACGCCGGCAAGACCCTGTGGGCCTCGCCCGCCGGGGATGCAGGCAGCAAGGCGGTCATGCAGGCGGACGGCGTCCTCGCCGTCCAGAACTCCGGCGGCCAGGTGGTCTGGAAGGCCGCCGCCGACACGGACAACGGCTACGCCCTGCTGCAGGACCGCGGCAACCTGGTGCTGTACGACTTCGCCGGGCACGCCAAGTGGTCCAGCGGCACCGCGCTGCAGCACGACTACGACGGGGACGGCCGCGACGACCTCGCGGACTGGTACGACTTCGGCGACGGCCACGACGGGATGCACACTTTCCTGTCGAGCTCGGACGGCACGCTCACCGCACCGCCCCTGGCCTCCTACACCTCGCCGACGGGGAACTGGAACGCCAGCAACATGAAGTTCGCCACCGGCGACTACAACGGCGACGGCCGCGCCGACATGGCCGCCCTGTACGGCTACAGCGACGGCAGCGTCAAACTGTTCACCGCACTCGGCAAGGCCGACGGAGGCTTCGAGGCCCCCACCGCGTCCTGGGGCAGCGGCCCCGGCAACTGGGCCTTCGGGAACATGACCATGCGCTCCGGGGACTTCAACGGAGACGGCCGCGACGACCTCGTGGTCTGGTACTCCTACGGAAACGGCAGCGACCAGCTGTTCACCTTCACCGCCGACATCCGGGGCGGCTTCAACGCCCCGCTCGCCTCCCAGTACGCCGCGCCGGGCAACTACAACGTGAACAACATGAAGTTCACGGTCGGGGACTTCAACGGCGACGGCCGCTCCGACCTGGGCGTGCTCTACGGCTACAGCGACAACCACGTGCAGCTGCACAGCTTCCTCGCCCGCGAGGACGGCGGCTTCCAGGACCGCACCTCCTCCTGGGAAGCGACCAACTTCCAGTTCGCCCGCACCCACATCGTGGCCGGCGACTTCAACGGCGACGGCAAGGACGACATCGCCGCCTGGTACGACCAGGCCGACGGCGGCGACGCGATCCACACCTTCGTCAGCAACGCCACCAGCGGCGGAAAGTTCGACAACCCGAAGGTCGGCTGGCAGGCCCCGCCGGGCAACTACTACTACCCCAACATGAAGATCGTCGCCGGCGACTTCGACGGCGACGGCAAGGACGACATCGCCGCCATGTACGGCTACGACAACGGCGCAGTGAAGATGTTCACCTGGCGCTCCAACGGCAACGGGTTCAGCGACCCCCAGCCGGGCTGGTCCACCGCCCCCGGCAACTGGACCTTCGACCGCGTCCACCTCTTCAACAACTACAACTGACACCCCGGTGCCGGGCCCCGACCAGGGGCCCGGCACCCCTCCCGCTGGCCTCGGCGGCACGAGCCCCTATGCGCACCCAGCACCGCCATTCCCGTGCACAAGCCGTGCCGCCCTTCCCCGCTTCTTCTTCCGCCGCCCGAGCAGTTCGGGCGGCGCTCCTGAAAGGGACATTCCCATGCGTCTTGAGCGCCGGCACCGCGCCGCCCTCACCGCAGCGGCCCTCGGCACCGCACTCGGCGTCACCCCGCTGCACACCGCCATGGCGGACACCGGCACCGACTCCCCGTCCCTGTCCCTGCAGACCCCGGACAGCCTCGACGTCAACGGCGCGGCCGCAGACATCGACATCACCCTGAAGAACCCGCCCACCGCAGACAGCTACCTGCTCTTCACCCTCGCCGGTGAAGGCGAAGACCACCTCACGGTCACCGACGACACCGGCGCACGGGTCCCCATGACCTACCTGGGCGCCACCCGGCCGCTCTACACCGAGTTCGGCAAGGAGGACAGCGACCACGACGGCATCCCCGGCACCACCCTCAGCGCAGGCACCACCCACCTCCACGTCGCCGCAGACGGCCACGTCGGAGGCACCCTCCACGTCAACGCCTACCTGGTCGACGGCGCCACCGACAACGTCTTGAGCCGAGGCGCCAGCGCCAAGGCCACCGTGAAGGTAGGGCAGCCGTTCATCAACCCGACCTGGACTTCCCCGGGACACGGCTCCGGCTGGCAGCCGAGCATCCCCGTCGACACAGGCGCCACCCAGCCGGTGGAGATCCAGCTGGAAACGGTCATGACCATGCACACCCCGCCGCCCGCGACCCGGACCCGCTGGCTGTTCACCGCCCAGGAGATCGCCGACAAGGGCTACACCGCCCGCCAGCTCGCCCAGAACCTGCACGTGGAGTACTCCAGCGACGGCACCACCTACGCCCCCCGCGCCTGGACCGTCGGCGCGGACGGCTCCCTCTACCTCGACCTGCCCGACCACACCTGGAACAGTGGCGGAGCAACCCGGCCCGTCGAATCCCTGCGCCTGACCGCCGCCTGGGGCCTTTCGGCGGGATACCTGAACGGGACGCTGCAAGTCCTCGACGGCAAGGGCATGCAGTACAGCAGCGCCGACAGCGACCTGTGGTTCAAGACCGGCAGCATCCCCGCCTCCAACCGCGCCGCCTTCTACGGCCGCGACCGCGCCGGAGTCCTGTGGCAGTACCAGTCCAGCCCCACCGGCGACCCCTCCCGCTACACCGCCCGTACCCAGATCGGCGGTGGCTGGCAGACCTACGACACCGTCACCAAAATCTCCACCCTCCAGGCCGACGGCACCGGCGACCTCGTCGCCCGCGACGCATCCGGCACCCTCTGGTACTACAAGGCCACCGGCAACCCCGCCGCCCCCTTCGCACCCCGCACCAAGGTCGGCGGCGGCTGGCAGATCTACAGCTCGATCACCGGGGCAGGCGACCTGACCGGCGACGGCAAAGCGGACCTCGTCGCCCGCGACCACGACGGCGTGCTCTGGCTCTACAAGGCCACCGGCAACCCCACCGCGCCCTTCGCCCCCCGCACGAAGATCGGTGGAGGCTGGCAGATCTACATGGACCTGACCGGCGGAACCGACCTCACCGGCGACGCCAAGCCCGACCTCCTCGCCCGCGACCGCGACGGCGTCCTGTGGCTCTACAAGGCCACCGGCAACCCCGCCGCGCCCTACGCGACCCGTACACGGATCGGCGGCGGCTGGAACACCTACACCCGTATCGTCAGCGTCGGCGACACCACCGGCGACGGCAAGCCCGACCTGATCGCCGTCGACCGCGACGGCGGACTCTGGCACTACCGCGGCACCGGCAACCCCACCGATCCGTTCGCCGCCCGCACCAAGATCGGCACCGGCTGGAGCACGTACAACACGCTGATCTGACCAGCCATCGAGCAGGCCCTTTGACGCTCTGCCCGCCAGGGAGCCACTGCGCTCCGGACCGGGCAGAGCGTCTTCCGTGCACTGGGGATCATTACGGGACCTGACCAGCGCAATGATGGAGCGATCGCTCCGGGGCGCGGTCTCTCCAAGAAGCCGGAAGCTGACTGGGGCGCGGCCTTCGGCGACCTGAGCAGTGGTCGCTCTTCCGGGAACGGCACAACGACGGCACCGCGATCGCGGCGCCTGGACGAGAGGGGAGCAAGCACTCCGACCGGGTTCCTCGCCGGGATCGAAGCGCTGAGGATCTTCCACCGCCCCGCTGCCCCGTCCCGAGGATCACAGCCGGATGCCCAGCAACGCGGGTCGAACCCCGAGCGCATCCGTGAGGTGTCAGCGCACCCAGTTCTTCAGCGGTTCGGTGTCGAGGGTGATGCCGACGGGGTCGGGCAGGACGATGGTGCGGCCGAAGGGGCGACGGGCGAGGTTGGCGTAGGTATCGCCTTCGGGTTCGGTGAAGACGAGGATCTCGCAGGTGTCCCGGTCGATCAGCAGGTAGACCGGGATGCCGGTCTGCGCGTAGGCGGTCGGCTTCTCTTCCCGGTCGCGCTTGTCGGTGTCACTGTCATAGGAGGTGACCTCGACGACCATCACCACCTGCCCGGCATCCGCCCACTCACCCTGGCCGGCGAAGGCACCTTGGGGCGCGAGGGTGCCGTCGGGCTTTGCGTGGCCCTTTCGGTAGCGCTCGACGCGGAGGCCGCGCTCGGGGTAGAGCCACAGGTCGGGGCGGTACTGCATGCAGCGCTGCATCAGCCAGCGGATGATCTCGTCATGGTCGCCGTCCGGCACCGCTTTGACCCCCAGCCTGCCGTGGATGAACTCCATCCGGACGCCTTCACGCTCGGCGGCGGCGGCGATGCGCTCGAACTCCTCGGCCAGCATCTGTGGCCGGTCCTCAGTGACGGTCACCACACACCTCCCGCAGTCAGTCTAGGCGGGTCGCCGGATGAGGGACGTCGGTATGGCCGACTCGCACGGCACGCGGCCCGGCAGATCGACCCGAGGGGACGCGACGAGCGGGGAGCAGCCTTGCCCGACTTCGACCGCTGATCCATCCGTCACGTGCGGTCGCGTCAGTGCGGCTCTCGCGGATCGGCCTTCCGGCGGAGCCGGACCGGCAGACTCGCCCGTGAGGCCAAGGTCGCTGTGCCCCTTTCTTGTCCTGTCTGAGTGCGGCTGGTCGGCCCTTGGCCGCGTGCTGTGCAAGCATTTACTCCGCGTTCCCGACCTGTGATGCTGGGCTGGACGATCCCCGCCGTGGGACGATGCCGGTATGAATCGACTGGCTCACTCCCAGTCGCCGTATCTCCTCCAGCACGCCTCCAATCCGGTGGATTGGTGGCCATGGGGAGAGGAGGCGATGGCGGAAGCAAAGCGGCGGGACGTACCCATTCTCTTGAGCGTGGGTTATGCGTCCTGCCACTTATGCTTCCGCCAGTAGTCCATTGGTGCCATGTGATGGCCCATGAGTCGTTCGAGGACGAGGCGACGGCCGCGTATCTCAACGAGAACTTCGTGAACGTGAAGGTCGACCGCGAGGAGCGGCCGGACGTCGACGCCGTCTACATGGAGGCGGTGCAGGCGGCGACCGGGCAGGGCGGCTGGCCGATGACCGTGTTCTTGACGGCCGACGCCGAACCGTTCTACTTCGGCACCTACTTCCCGCCCGACCCGCGTCATGGCATGCCGTCGTTCGGGCAGGTCCTGGAGGGTGTGACGGCGGCCTGGACCGACCGGCGCGAGGAGGTCGGCGAGGTCGCGGCGAAGGTCGTACGGGATCTGTCCGAGCGTGAGCTGAGCTACGGCGGGGACGCCGGGGTGCCGGGCGAGGAGGAGCTGGCGGGCGCGCTGCTCGGGCTCACCCGCGACTACGACGAGCGGCACGGCGGCTTCGGCGGCGCGCCCAAGTTCCCGCCGTCGATGACCTTGGAGTTCCTGCTGCGCCACCACGCCCGTACGGGTGCGGAGGGTGCGCTCCAGATGGCGGCCGACACCTGTGAGCGGATGGCGCGCGGCGGCATCTACGACCAGCTCGGCGGCGGGTTCGCGCGCTACTCGGTGGACCGCGAGTGGGTGGTGCCGCACTTCGAGAAGATGCTGTACGACAACGCGCTGCTGTGCCGGGTGTACGCGCATCTGTGGCGCGCCACAGGTTCGGACCTGGCCCGCCGGGTGGCCCTGGAGACCGCCGACTTCATGGTCCGCGAGCTGCGCACCGCCGAGGGCGGCTACGCCTCGGCCCTCGACGCGGACAGCGACGACGGCAGCGGGCGGCATGTGGAGGGCGCGTTCTATGTGTGGACACCCGCGCAGCTGGCCGAGGTCCTCGGCGAGCGCGACGGCGAGGCGGCCGCGCGCCACTACGGCGTGACCGAGGAGGGCACCTTCGAGGAGGGCGCCTCGGTCCTCCAACTCCCGCAGGACGGCGGCCTGTTGGAGGCTGGAGTACGCGACCGGCTCTTCGCGGCGCGCGAGACGCGGCCCCGGCCGGGCCGGGACGACAAGGTGGTCGCGGCCTGGAACGGTCTGGCGATCGCCGCACTCGCCGAGGCGGGCGCCTACTTCGACCGCCCGGACCTGGTGGAGCGCGCCACCGAGGCGGCGGATCTGCTGGTGCGGGTCCACTTCGACGTGTCGGGTGGCCGCGCGCGCCTGGCCCGTACGTCCAAGGACGGCAAGGTCGGCGCGAACGCCGGGGTGCTCGAAGATTACGCGGACGTCGCCGAGGGGTTCCTGGCGCTGGCCGGGGTGACCGGCGAGGGCGCGTGGCTGGAGTTCGCGGGCTTCCTGCTGGACATCGTCCTGGACCAGTTCAGGGGCGACGGCGGGGCGCTGTACGACACGGCGCACGACGCGGAGCGGCTGATCCGGCGGCCGCAGGACCCGACGGACAGCGCGACCCCGTCGGGCTGGACGGCGGCGTCCTCCGCGCTGCTCTCGTACGCGGCGCACACCGGGTCGTCGGCCCATCGCGCGGCCGCCGAGGGCGCGTTGGGCGTGGTGACGGCGCTGGGGCCGCGCGCCCCTCGGTTCATCGGGTGGGGTCTGGCCACGGCCGAGGCCCTGCTCGACGGGCCTCGCGAGGTCGCCGTGGTGGGCCCGCCCGGGGGCGAGCTGCACCGGGCCGCGCTCCTCGGCACCGCCCCGGGTGCGGTGGTGGCGGTGGGTCTGCCCAAGGACGCGTCCGAGTTCCCCCTGCTCGCCGACCGGCCGCTGGTCAACGGCGAGGCGGCGGCGTATGTGTGCCGGCACTTCACCTGTGATGCGCCGGTCACGGGGGTTGAGGCGTTGCGGGACGCGCTGCGCTGAGCTGTGCGGATTCCCCGCACCCCTAGGGGTGCGGGGCTGTGACATTTGCGTCTCCGCCGCGTGGGCGCGACCGGCCACGGACAACCCGCAGCCGAATCACCGCATCAACTAGTTGTCGTTCTTGAAGATGCCGATGTAGTACCAGTCGCCCCGGTCCGGGGACTGCCACGCCGGGACCCACTCGTCCTGCGAGCCCAGCCAGCTGCCGCCGTTCTTGCCGCAGGTCTTGTCGGTCCACTTGCTGAAGTGCATGTAGTCGCGCCACCACCAGCCGGGCATCTTGGTCTCGTAACCCGACGTGATCAGGCACGCGGTGGCGGGCGCGCCGTGCTGGTCGAGGCCCTGGATCTTGATCGACTCGACCCGGCGGGTCGAGTCGTCGATGACGATCTGCTGTCCGTCGGTCCCGGCGAACGCGGTCCCGCCCGTGGCGGCGAGGCCCGCGACGGTCATCACGCCGGTCGCCGTGGCTACGGCGAACTTCTTGCCCATACCCATGAGTTGTCCCCCTAGATCGTAAATGATCACTTGCAGGGGGAGATATTACGACAGGTCAGAGCGTGGCTTGTACATGCCGAGTGGCTCGTTTCCGTCGGCTATGATCACCGCACCATCGGCAGTCGACGGGGGAAGCCGACGCCGAGGTGATGCGGGGAAACCAGCCCACGCGCGCCGCTCCGACCACCCTGCCCACATGGGCAGTTGAGCCGCGCCCGTACATCGGCATGCCTTCCGCCATCAGGATTCACGCACCCCCGAGTCCCGAGCCCCGCTCATCAGAAAGAGAAACATGGCGGACGACAAGGTCCTTGCTGCCCAGAGATGGGTCAACGCCACCTACGCGAACATCCCCGGCTATGCGAAGTGCCCCGAGGACGGGCACACCGGCTGGTCGACGATGTTCTCGCTGACCATGGCACTCCAGTCGGAACTGGGCATGGCCCCGCTGATGGCGAGCTTCGGCCCGGGGACGCTGTCCCAGCTGGCCAAGCGCGGCGACATCGGCCCGAACGAGTCGAACACCAACATCAAGAAGATCGTCGAGCACGCCCTGTTCTGCAAGGGCTACTGGGGCGGCGACGGCACCGGTTCGTACGGCGCCGCCACCGACAAGTCGGTCCGCAACCTCAAGAACGACGCCGGTGTCGACGCCTCCAACGGCCTCGTCTCGCCGAAGGTCTTCAAGGCGCTCCTGAGCATGGACGCCTACGTGTCGGTGACGGGCGGCACCGACACCGTCCGCGAGGTCCAGCGCTGGCTCAACAGCCGGTACGTCGGCCGGTCGTCGTTCTTCATCGGCCCCGCCGACGGCGTGTACTCCCGCGATGTGCAGAAGTCGCTGATGAAGGCGATCCAGTACGAGATCGGCATACCCGACGACCAGGCGACCGGCGCGTTCGGTCCCGGCACCCAGGCGGGTCTGAAGAACCACGTGGTGAAGCAGGGCGACTCGGGCATCTTCGTCCAGCTCTTCTCCGCGGCCTGTGTCTTCAACTCCCCGGTCGTCAAGGGCACCTCCAACGTCGCCACCACGTTCCGGAGCACCTTCGACTCCAAGCTCACGGAGTTCGTCAAGATCTTCCAGGAGTTCTCGGAGCTGGACAGCCAGGACGGCCGGGGCGACTACCGCACCTGGGCGCAGCTGCTGGTCTCCACCGGTGACCCGGAGCGCTCCACCCTGGGGTGCGACACCCGGTTCCGGATCACCCGCCCGCGCGGCGACGCCCTGTACAAGGCGGGCTACCGCTATGTCGGCCGCTACCTGTTCGACCCGCCGGGCAGCACGCTCGACAAGAACATCAAGGACGGCGAGCTCGACGACATCTTCGCCGCCGGTCTGCGCGTCTTCCCGATCTACCAGGACAACGCCCGGCGCCTGGTCGACTTCACGTACGAGCAGGGCTTCAACCACGCGCTGAACGCCCACTCGCACGCGGAGCAGTACGGCTTCAACCGGGGCACGGTCATCTACTTCGCGGTCGACTACGACGCGACGGCGGACGAGATCACCTCCAACATCGTCCCCTACTTCCAGGGGATCAAGGCGGGCCTCGCCAACAAGGGCGCGTACTACGTCCACGGCGTCTACGGCTCGCGCAACGTCTGCACGCAGGTCAGCCAGCACGCGGACGCCGCGTACTCCTTCGTCTCCGGCATGTCCTGGGGCTTCTCCGGCAACCTCGGCTTCCCGCTGCCGCCGAACTGGGCGTTCAACCAGATCAAGGAGTTCAAGTTCAGCTCCGGCGGTGACACCTTCGACCTCGACAACGACGCGCACCGCCAGAACAGCGACGAGGGGCAGAACTCGGTCCGCAAGACCGTGAACCCGGCCGACGACTTCATCAAGTACCTGGAGGTCGTCTTCCCGCTGGCGATCCAGTACACGAACACGAAGGCGGGCGACCCGAACCGGCTCACCATGGAGTACGCCCGGCACAAGGCGTACGGCGGTTTCCAGTGGGGGACGCTGATCGGCTCTCCCGACGACGACTTCATCAAGTTCGCCGACAGCCACGGCGCCCACGTCTTCGACGGGTTCAAGGACCCGGTCACCGGGGTCACGGTGGGTGCCGAGCACCTGCTGGCCACGGCCAACGGCCACTACGTCAAGCCCCAGTCGGGCAGCAACATCCGCACGGTCGGCGCGGGTGACGTCGCGGGCTGGGGCGGCGACCTCATGACGCTCTACGGCGAGTGGCAGCGCGACATCAAGGCCTACCCGTCCGGCGGGGCCTACGTCCACGCGAAGTTCGCGAAGATCGGCGTGCAGTCCACGTTCCCGCTGGACGACCTCATCGAGGACGCGGACGGCTATCTGATCGCCCGGCGGGTGGAGCAGGGCGGGCAGTTCCTCGACGTGGTGCGCGAGCACTACGGCAAGGGCGAGCGCGACATGGGCGCCCTGACCCGCTTCCGGGACTTCTTCGAGATGCGGTTCGGCGGCAGCGTGGACAACGTCGTGGCGATGGCCAAGGGCATGCTCACGATGTTCAGCGACCCGGTCATCTCGGCCGGTCGCTGGTACCTCATCACGCAGATCGCACCCCACGCCACGCTGCCCCTCGATCTGCCGGAGGCGCAGCTGAAGGAGTTCTGCCAGGCGTTCGCCGACGAGCTCCACGACCGCGTCATGCAGGAAGCGAACGCCAAGGGCTTGTAGCGCCTAGCCGCACTTCCTTCCACAAGCCACGAGAGGAACCTTTATTCATGCGTGATGCCATAACGCCCGCCATACGCCTCGACCGGCGTCGCTTCCTGTTCGCCGGGCTCGGTGTTGCCGGTGGGGCCGTGCTCGCCGGGGGTGGGATGGCGACAACTGCCGTCGCCGCTACGCCTGTTGCTCCCCGTAACGTCCAGTGGGGCAAGGCCACCAGCGCCAACGGGTGGCCCGTGCTCGACCACGCTCCGGCGCACCGCGTCGAGGGCACCGGCGGGGTGCACTTCGATGCCGTCGACGGGGATGTCGCCACCGTGCTGACCCACGTCGTGCGGCGATTCCACTACGAGATCGACACGCTCGGCACGGGCGAGGTCAGCGGGCACACCACCTCCCGCACCGTCGCGGCCGCGTACGAGAGCAACTACCTCTCGGGCACCGCGATCGCCATCCGGCCGCTGCTCTACCCGGCGCGGGCGCAGGGCGGGTTCTTCCCGCACGAGCTCGTCGTGGTCCGCGACATCCTCGCCGACCTGGAGGGCGTCGTGAAGTGGGGCGGCGACCTGACGCCGGCCAAGGAGTCGCACTTCCAGATCGACGTGAAGCCGGGTGACACGGCGCTGCGCCGGGTCGCGGCGAAGCTGCGGGGCTGGGAGCTCAAGCCGGGTGAGGGCGCGGGCACCATCGAGGCCACCGCCCCGGCCCGGATGAAGGCGGCCAAGGCCCTGGCGGCCCGCCAGCGCTGAGGCCTGTGAAACGACAGCCGGGCCCGACCTTCGGCGGAAGGTCGGGCCCGGCTGTCGTTACATTCCGTCCCGCACGGTGTCCAGCGTCCGGTTCACCAGGTCCACGAGATCGTCCTCGTGGTCGTGTTCGGCCCAGTACACCGTCGTCTCGTGTAGCGCGCCCAGGACCGCCATCGAGTACACCCGTACCTCCAGGTCCGTGGCCGCCCGACCGGCCCGTTCGGCCAGCGCCTCGCAGACCATCCCGCAGGTCGCCGAGATCGACTGCATCATCCGGGCCCGCAGCACGGGGACCTCGACCAGCAGCCGGGTGCGCTGGTACATCTCCTCGGGGTCGTGCTCCAGGGCGATCCGGATCCCCATGAGGACGACGTGCCGCAGGGATTCCAGGACCGGCTCGTCCGCCGGGCGCGCCCGCAGCTCGGCGACCATGAGCGGGTCGAACTCGTCCGTGAGGACGATGTCCTCCTTGGTCGGGAAGTAGCGGAACACGGTCGAGGGCGAGACCTCGGCCGCCTCCGCGATCTGCTCGACCGTCGTCGCCTCGTACCCCTGCGCGGCGATCAGCTCGTAGGTGGCGCGCCGGATCGCGATGCGGGTCTTGAGCTTCTTGCGTTCGCGCAGGCCCAGCTGCGGCTGCATGTCCTCGGCGAGGGAGTCGAGGGACTTGGGCGTACGTGCGGTGGCGGGCATGTCGACATTCTCCGGCATCCTTCGACGTTCTCAGGCATCCACGGCGGTCGGCACCACGTCGCCCTCCGGCTGGCCGGAAGGCGCCGCCGGGTTCCTGAGCAGGGCCGCCGCGAGCAGCGCGGTGATGACCGCCGCCACGCCGCAGACGAGCAGCACCATGTCCATGCCGTGGACGTACGCCGAGTCGGCCGAGGCGGCGAGCCGCCCGTCCTGGAGCTTGGCGGCGACCAGATGCGCGGCCACCACCGAGTCCCCGGCCCTGTCGGCCGCGACCCCGGGCAGCCCGGCCACATCGAGGCGGTCCGTGAAGATCCCCGCGAGCAGCGAGCCGAGCAGGGCGATACCGACCGCGCTGCCCACCTGACGTACGGTCATCAGCAGCCCGGAGCCGCTGCCCGCGCGGTCGGGCGGCAGTGTGGCAAGGGCCGCCGTCATCGCGGGCACCATGGCGAAGCCGAAGCCGACACCGGTGATCGTCAGCCACAGCGCGGTGAAGCCGTACCCGCTGTCCACGGTCGTACGGGCGCCGAGGAACGCGGCGAAGGCCAGCACGATCAGCCCGGCGGCTATCGTGCCGCGCGCCCCGAACCGCCGCACCACCGGCTCGCTGCCCTTGGCGGCGACCATCAGCCCGGCCATCAGCGGCATCATCCGCAGGCCGGTGCCGAACGCGTCATTGCCGAGGACCGCCTGGAGGTACTGCGGCAGCACGAACATCAGGCCGGAGAGGATGAACATCACCAGCGTCGAGGCCAGCGTGTTGAGCAGGAACGGGCGGTGTCCGAGCAGCTTCATGTCCAGCATCGGACGGGCCGCGCGCCGCTCCCGTACGACCAGGCCCGCGATCAGCACCACGCCGGCGGCGAGCGTCGCGAGGACCACCGAGTCGCCCCAGCCGCGCGTCGGGGCCTCGATGATGCCGTAGATGAGCGAGCCGAGTCCGGCGGCGGTGAGCGCGGTCGAGACGGCGTCGACGCGCGGGGCGGCCGGGTCGCGGGTCTCCGGGAGCAGCAGCGCGCAGGCCGTTATGCCGATGGCGACCATGGGCACGTTGACCAGGAAGACCGAGCCCCACCAGAAGTGGTCGAGCAGGAAGCCGCCCACCAGCGGGCCGAGCGGCAGGCCGAGCGCGGAGGCGGCGGTGACGATGCCCATCGCCTTGGTGCGCTCCTCGGCGGGGAAGAGCGTCGGCAGGACGGCCATGGCGAGCGGCATCACGAGCGCGCCGCCGATGCCCATGACCGCGCGGGCCGCGATGACCGCCCCGACGCTGGTGGTGAGCGAGCCGATGAGCGAGCCCGCGAGGAAGATCCCGAGGCCGGTGATCAGCATCCTGCGGCGGCCGAACCGGTCGCCGAGCAGTCCGGCCGGGAGCATCAGGGCGGCGAAGACGACGACATAGGCGTCGGCCATCCACTGCTGCTGGCCGGTGGTGGCGCCGAGCTGCTGGGCCATGGTCGGCAGCGCGACATTGAGGATCGTCATGTCGAAGCCGAGCACCAGCATGCTCGCGACCATCGCTCCCAGCGCCCACCAGCGCCGTGGATCGGGACCTGACGCCTGGGTCATGGCACACCTCCGTAAGAGTTACCGTCAAGTGACAGTAACTCTCAAAAAGGAGTCGGCGTCAAGAACTGTCTAGCCGTGTTGGTACGCGACCAGCGAGATCCCGACGTAATGGACGACGAAGGCCGCGAGGGTGAGGGAGTGGAACACCTCGTGGAAGCCGAACCAGCGCGGGGAGGGGTTGGGGCGCTTGATCCCGTAGATCACGCCGCCCGCGCTGTAGAGCAGTCCGCCGACGACGACCAGGACGAGCACCGCGATGCCGCCGGTGCGCATGAAGTCGGGCAGGAAGAAGACCGCCGCCCAGCCCATGGCTATGTAGCAGGGCGTGTACAGCCAGCGCGGCGCGCCGACCCAGAAGACGCGGAACGCGATCCCCGCGGCCGCCGCCGCCCACACCGCCCACAGCAGCACCCGGCCGGTGGAGTCCGGGAGCAGCAGCAGGGTGAGCGGGGTGTAGGTGCCCGCGATGATCAGGAAGATGTTGGCGTGGTCGAGCCGGCGCAGGATGGCCTCGCCGCGCGGGCCCCAGTCGCCCCGGTGGTAGAGCGCGCTGACGCCGAAGAGCAGGCAGGCGGTCAGGACGTAGATCCCGCAGGCGATGCGCCCCCGGGTCGAGTGGGCGAGCGCGGTCAGCACCAGCCCCGAGATGATCACCGCCGGGAACATCCCGGCATGCAGCCACCCTCGCAGCTTGGGCTTCTGAGGCCTCGTCGGCGCGAGGGCCGTCACCTGATCAGTCATGTCCCGCATGCTACCTACGCCTCCGTAAGTTACGGATAGGTGCGGCCCGTAACCGTATGCCCCCGCCGTGTCCGTCCCTTATGCCCTTCAGATGCCCCCGAGGTGAACAATGAGTGGCGATGCTCACGTGAGAGTGCCTCTGGACATATGGGCGAGTGGCACGGATGATCAGATGAGTGCGGTCGGCACCGGATGAGCGCCAGGTAACACCGAAGCGTCCGGGTCGCAGCCCCCACGGGGCAACGAGAACGAAGAGACCCTCACAAGGGAATCACCGAACCCTCTACAAGGAGCGATCGTGGCGCGCGACATCGCGGCTCCCACTTCTGTCCCGACCAACCACCAGGAACTGATCTCCTGGGTAGACGAGATCGCAGCCATCACGCAGCCGGACAGCATCGTCTGGTGCGACGGCTCCGAGGCCGAGTACGAGCGCCTGTGCGCGGAACTCGTCGCCAAGGGGACCTTCAAGAAGCTCGACCCGGTCAAGCGCCCGAACTCGTACTACGCCGCTTCCGACCCGACCGATGTCGCACGGGTCGAGGACCGCACCTTCATCTGCTCCGAGAAGGAGGAGGACGCGGGGCCGACCAACCACTGGAAGGCCCCCGCCGAGATGAAGGCCATCTTTACCGGAGAAGGAAACAGCTTCGCGGGCGAGAAGGGGATCTTCCAGGGCTCGATGCGCGGCCGCACCATGTACGTCGTGCCCTTCTGCATGGGCCCGCTCGGCTCGGACCTCTCCGCCATCGGCGTCGAGATCACCGACTCCGCGTACGTCGCCGTCTCCATGCGCACCATGACCCGCATGGGCCAGGCCGTCCTCGACGAGCTCGGCACCGACGGCTTCTTCGTCAAGGCCGTCCACACGCTCGGCGCGCCGCTGGCCGAGGGCGAGGCCGACGTGCCGTGGCCCTGCAACTCCACCAAGTACATCTCGCACTTCCCCGAGACCCGCGAGATCTGGTCGTACGGCTCGGGCTACGGCGGCAACGCCCTGCTCGGCAAGAAGTGCTACGCGCTGCGCATCGCCTCCGTCATGGCGCGCGACGAGGGCTGGCTGGCCGAGCACATGCTCATCCTCAAGCTGACGCCCCCGCAGGGCGAGTCGAAGTACGTGGCCGCGGCCTTCCCGTCCGCCTGCGGCAAGACCAACCTCGCCATGCTGGAGCCCACGATCTCCGGCTGGACCGTCGAGACCATCGGCGACGACATCGCGTGGATGCGGTTCGGCGAGGACGGCCGGCTGTACGCGATCAACCCCGAGGCGGGCTTCTTCGGCGTCGCGCCCGGCACCGGTGAGCACACCAACGCCAACGCGATGAAGACGATGTGGGGCAACTCCGTCTTCACCAACGTCGCGCTCACCGACGACAACGACGTGTGGTGGGAGGGCATGACGGAGACCGCTCCGGCCCACCTGACGGACTGGAAGGGCAACGACTGGACGCCCGCCTCCGACACCCCGGCCGCCCACCCCAACGCCCGCTTCACCGTGCCGGCCGGGCAGTGCCCGATCATCGCGCCGGAGTGGGAGGACCCCAAGGGCGTGCCGATCTCGGCGATCCTGTTCGGCGGCCGCCGCGCCTCGGCCGTGCCGCTGGTGACCGAGTCCTTCGACTGGAACCACGGCGTCTTCCTCGGCGCGAACGTCGCCTCCGAGAAGACCGCCGCCGCCGAGGGCAAGGTCGGCGAGCTGCGCCGCGACCCGTTCGCCATGCTGCCGTTCTGCGGCTACAACATGGGCGACTACATGGGCCACTGGGTCGACGTCGCCAAGGGCAAGGACCAGGCGAAGCTGCCCAAGATCTACTACGTGAACTGGTTCCGCAAGAACGACGCGGGCAAGTTCGTGTGGCCCGGCTTCGGCGAGAACAGCCGCGTCCTGAAGTGGATCGTGGAGCGCCTTGAGGGCAAGGCCGAGGGCGTCGAGACCCCGATCGGCATCCTGCCGACCGCCGACTCGCTGGACACCGACGGGCTCGACCTGCCGGCCGCCGACCTCGACTTCCTGCTCAAGGTCGACACCGAGGTCTGGCGCGAGGAGGCGGCGCTGGTCCCCGAGCACCTCAACACCTTCGGCGACCACACGCCGAAGGAGCTGTGGGACGAGTACCGCGCGCTGGTGGCGCGACTGGGCTAGTCCCGACCGGGGCTTCGCCCCTCTAGATTCTCGCGGCGGTGCAACCCGACATCCGCCCTGACCTGTGGGGTCACGAATTGCCCCGCCGCGTGAACGCCGGACCCCGGAGCCCCCTCACGGCTCCGGGGCCGGCATGTTTTCGGGGGCGTTTTTTCGTCATCCCGGCAGCCACGAGCGGGAGTTGGCGGGACACTCGGACCCTGGACGAACGCGGTCGAACCGAGTGCCGAGTGAGGTGGCGGGGTTGCGCACACCGGTCAGCGATCCGATGCGGGTGGGGCCGTACCGCATCGTGGGGCGGCTCGGCTCCGGCGGGATGGGGTGGGTCTATCTGGGCCGCTCGCCCGCGGGCCGGGCCCTGGCGGTCAAGGTCGTACGCCCCGAACACGCCGCCGACCCCGAGTTCCGCCGCCGCTTCGCCCGCGAGGTCGCGGCCGCGCGGCTGGTCGGCGGGGCGTTCACGGCGGCGGTGGTCGACGCCGACCCGGAGGCCGAACTGCCCTGGCTGGCAACGGCGTACGTACCCGGCCCGGCCCTGTCGGAGGCGATCGCGGCGGACGGCACACTCACCGAAGGGCAGACGCGCAGGCTCGGGGCCGGTCTCGTCGAGGCGCTCCAGGCCATCCACGCCGCCGGGGTCGTGCACCGCGACCTCAAGCCGTCGAACGTCCTGCTCGCCGCCGACGGGCCGCGCGTCATCGACTTCGGCATCTCGCTGGTGGCGGACGCGCCCGGGCTCACCCGGGCCGGGACCGTGCTCGGGACGCCGCCCTACATGTCGCCCGAGCAGCTGACCGGGAAGCGGGTCGGCCCGCCGAGCGACGTCTTCTCGCTGGGCGGGACCCTGGTGTACGCGGTCGCCGGGCACCCCCCGCACGGCCACGGCGCCGGGGTCAGCTACCGGGTGGTGCACGGTGAGCCCGAACTCGACGACGTACCGGGGGAGTTGCGGGAGCTGGTCGGGCGGTGTCTGGCCAAGCGGCCCGAGGACCGGCCCGGGCTCGACGGCCTCCTCGCGGCGCTGCTCGGCCCGGACGCGGCGGACGCGCAGGCACTGACCTGGCCGCCCCCCACGGTCGCCCGGCGCATCCGGGTGCGCACCAGGGAGATGCAGGCCCCCCGGGTTGCGGCCACCGGTGTCTCCGTACCGTCCTGTCTGCTGCTGCACGCGCAGACGCTGCTCGACGCGGGGCTCGACGATGCCATGGTGATCGAGGCGGTGGGACGTGCCGCACGCTGAGGGGGCGCCGGTGATGAGCGAGGGAACCGAACTGGGCTTCCGCTGGCGGACCTTGGTCCACCGGTGGGCGACCGGGCACCATTTCCACTGCTACGAGGACACCGTCTCGCTGTCGCTGACATTCGATCTTTCGGAGGCGGGGAAATCCGTCACCCTCCGGTTCATGACCACCAAAAGGCTGCTGGTCGCGTTTATGACCGACGGCCGCTTTCTGCGCGGTGACCAATTGGCGACGGCCGCCGCCGCGGCGAACGCGTGGAACACCGAACAGCTGGTTCCCATGCTGTCGGTGTGGGACGTACGCGGCCCCAGACCCTGTATCGCCGGGGTCTGCACCCTGCCGCTCTCCTGCCGGATGAACCAGCAGGAATTCGATTCTCTGGCCAGTGATTGGGTGGAACAGGCGCGGCAGATGTTCACGCGGTGCCACCAGGTGTTCCAGTTGTAGGCGGGATTGGTGTGAATGGCCAAAACCCTTTCGGACGCCCCGTCCAGGCGTCATATTTGCGATGTGCGTTTCGGGGTCGGGGGAGGGTTTTCGCTCATGGGGTTTCTCCGGTGGATCCGGTCGAGACGTCTCGTGACCGGTTCGGTCGGGCTGATCGCCCTTGCACTGCTGCTGGTCCCGGCCACGCCCGCCGCCGCCAAGGACGGCTGCTCGGGAGACCTGGCCAAGCGGCTCGACTGCTGGGCCGGCCGGGTCGGCACCCAGGACGCCGTGGTCGTCACCCTGCACACGCCGCTCGCGCTTGACGGCAAGCGGGACGACTGGAAGATCTCCCAGCGCAAGTCCGTGTTCGCCGAGGGCCCGCTGGTCGTCCTCGTCCCCGCCGGGCATGCCACCGGCGCGGGCGGCACGCTGCTCCTTGTCCTCGCCGGTGACCGGCTCGTCGCCCCGGACGCCGAGATCACCCGGCTCGACGCCGGCACCGTGACCGACCTCAAGAACGCCGGGGCCTGCCCGGGGAAGGTGTGCCAGCTCGTCGACGGCACCGGCCGCAAGGGCAAGGCGCTGCGCGGCCAGGACCTCCTCGACGCGGGCCTGGCCGCCCCGCTCGACAAGAACACCGACAGCGTGGGCACGGCGGACGGCGGCTCCTCGCCGCTGCTGCCCGCGCTCGGGACCGCCGCGCTGCTGCTCGTACTCCTGGCGGCGTTCGTGATCGTCGTACGCCGCTCACGGGGCCCGCGCCCGGCATACGCGACGGTCTCGCCGGGGTCGCACGCGAAGCAGACGCCCACCCACCGGGCGACCACGGAGACCGCCACGGTCCCCGCCGCCCGCCGCCGCACCCACGGTCGTGACGTGGGCGGCCCGTCGGGCCCCAGCCGTACCGCCGTCGTCCGCACCGAACTGCACCCGCAGGGATACGTGGAGCTCGACGACTGCCTCTACCGGGCGGTCTGGGCCGAGCCCGAGGCCCCCGCGCCCGGGCCCGGCGCGCGGGTCGAGGTGACGGAGGGGCGGGTCCGGGACGCCGGGGTCCTGTACGCGTACGGGGCCGACGACAAGACCGTACGTATCACCAGGGACCGTACGCCGCACGGCAGTTGAGACAACAGGACCGGACGGGGAGAGACCGCGATGCGCAGGCAGCAGCCACCCAGGACGCTTCCGGCGGAGTACGCCGACATCGAGTTCGAGAACAACGCCCAACGGCTGCCGCTGGTGCTCTGCCTCGACACCTCCAGCTCGATGACCGGCCCGCCCATAGACGCGCTCAACCAGGCGCTGAGCGAATGGACCCGCGAGCTCCACGACGACGTCAGCCTCAGCTACAGCGTCGAGGTCGCCGTGATCACCTTCGGCGGGCGGGGCGTGACCGCGTGGCGCGGGGCGCGGCCGCTCGAACCGGGCGCGCCCGTCGGCCCGTTCGTGGCGGCCCACCAGTTCGAGGCGCCGCGCCTGGCCGCTTCCGGGGTGACCCTGATGACCGAGGCCCTTGAGCTCGCGATGCACGTGGTGGCCGCGCGCAAGACCGAGCTGCGCTCGCAGGGACTCCAGTACTACCGCCCGCAGATCTGCCTGGTCACGGACGGGCTGCCGACCGACGGCATGGGTCATCTCACCCATTCCTGGCAGCGGTTGGTGCCGGTGCTCGCCGAGGAGCAGGCGGCGCGGCGCTTCCGGCTGTACGCGATAGGGGTGGGCGGCCTGACCGACATGGCGGAGCAGGTGCTCCAGGCGTTCGCGCCCAAGTTCAACGCACGCCTGCAGGGGTTCCCGTTCCGGCAGCTGCTCCAGATGATGTCGGCGAGCGCGGGCGCCGAGCAGAAGGGCGCGGGCGACGAGGTCTTCGAGAAGATCTTCAGCCAGTTCAAGACGCAGCGCCCGGCCTGGGAAGCCTGAGCGCCCATGGCCGCCCGGACGAACGGCAGTTGGCGGGTGCACGGCCTGAGCGTGGAGGGCTACCGGCACCGGCGGGACAACGTGCCCTGCCAGGACGCCTGGAGCTGCGCCACACATGGATCGGTGACGGTGCTCGCGGTCGCCGACGGCGCGGGCAGCAGGCCGCGCTCGGACGAGGGCTCGCGGCTCGCGGTCGACCTGGCGGTGGAGCACTTCGGCCGGCTGCCCGCGTCGGAGGTCGACGGCCCCTTCGCGCATCGCGTCCTGCGCCAGGCGTTCCTGCGGGTGGCGGACGACTTCGCGGACAGCACGGGCGGTTCGGCGGACTTCGCGACCACGCTCACCGTGGTGGTGCTCGCGCCCGGCTGGCTGGGGCACTGCAGCGTGGGGGACGGCTTCGTGGTGCTGCGGGCCGGGACCGAGGACGGCGAGCGGCAGTTCCATCTGCTGCCGCAGCCCGACGCGGTGAGCGAGTACAGCAACGAGACGGTCTTCCTCACCTCACCGGACGCGGCCCGCCGGATGCGTACGGACTGCGTACGGGACGAGGGCGTCGACGCGGTCCTGCTCTCCACGGACGGCCTCGCCCAGGCGGCCCTGTCCTGGTCGGGCGGGGTCCCGCAGACGGCCAACGAGTCCTTCGCGGCAGCGGTGCTGCGCTCGCTGGACGCGGGGGCGGTGGAGGCCGGGTCCGAGGACGAGAAGCTGGCGGCACTGCTTCGCTCCGACCGGCTGACGGCGCTCAACGGCGACGACAAGACGCTGCTGCGGGCGGTACGGGTGGGGGGCGGGGTATGACGGGCCCGGGCGGGCGGACCGTGCTGCTCGGCGGTACGGCGGTGGTCCTGGCCCCGACCCCGCTGAAGGGCGGCGGCCAGGCGGCGGTGTACACGGTCGAGGGCCACGACGGGATCGTGGTGAAGCTGTACCGGGACCGGCCGGGCCCGGAGCAGGAGCGGCGCCTGAACCGCATGCTGACGATGGCCCCGCTGGGCGGCCGCCCGACGGACCGCTCCCAGCGCCCGGAACTGGCCTGGCCGACAGCACCCGCGCGTTCACCCGGCGGGGAGTTCCTGGGCTACGCGATGCAACGGTTCGGCGAGCCCGAACACGTCCAGCTGGTGGGCCTGTTCACGCGGGCGCAGCGCGTGCGGCTGTTCCACGACCGGGCGGACTGGCGGTTCCTGCTCGGGGTGAGCTGGAACCTCGCGTTCATGACGGCCCGGATGCATCACGAGAACCTGGTGATCGGCGACTTCTCCAGCAGCAACGTGGTCGTCGACGCGAACGGCTTCGTCACGTTCCTGGACTGCGACTCGATCGCGTTCACGGATCCGGTGACGGGGGAGCTGTTCCCGTGCCTGATGCATACGACGGACTATTCGGCGCCGGAGAGGCAGGCGGGGGGGCCGGCGACTCGCGAGAGCGACGACTTCGCGCTGGCGGTGTTGGTCTACCAGCTCCTGACAGCAGGCAACCACCCCTTCGGGGGTGTGCCCCACGAGTCGGTGTCGGAGTCGACGGTGCAGGACAACATCGCGGCGAGCATTTCGTATGTGGTGTCGCCGGAGGTGGTGGTCGTGCCGAGGGGGACTGTCGACCCGTCCGTGCTCCCGCCGGAGCTGCTTGGGCTGGCCCGGGCGGCGTTCGGGTCCGGGGTCCACAACCCCGGGGCCCGCCCCTCGGCCGAGGACTGGCTGCGGGCGCTGGACCGTGAGCGGTCGCGAGTACGGGTGTGTTCTGTGCGACCGATGCATTCGTACGGGTCGCACTTGTCGGGGTGTCCGTGGTGTGCCCGGGCGGCGGCGACGGGGCATGACGTGTTCAACCTGGGCCCGGTGGCTGTGCCCCCGCAGCCCACTTCGTGGAGGGCGCTGGTCGCGGTGGCGGTGCTGGTGCTGCTGGTGGTGATCCTGGCGGTGTTGTAGCCCCCGCCCCGCCCCTTCCCGAAACTCTCCGAGGGATCTGGTCGGCTGCGGATCGTGCTGGGTTGCTCGCGCAGTTCCCCGCGCCCCTTGATGGGTCCTTCGGGCCCTCCTTTAGGGGCGCGGGGAACTGCGCGACCAGCCCCCACTCGCTGCCCGCTAGCGAGGACGAGCACCAGGGCGACAATTACGCGGAGTCCCAGGCGCAGGGCAACCTAGACCGAGAGAGCGCGTCCGTCGAGCCCATGTTGACGGCCTACCATCAGTTGCAGGCCGAATCGCTGTCGCAGGCGGCGTCTGTGGCCATGATCGAGCAGGTGCGAAAGGGCAAATCGTGACGACCGAATCCCCGCGCTGGTTCAAGTCTTCGTACAGCAACAACGGCGGCAACTGCGTAGAGATATCCGCCTGCCCCCACACCATCCACGTCCGGGACTCCAAGCTCGGCGGGGACGGGCCGACGTTCGCCGTCCCCGCCGCCGCCTGGGCTCAGTTCACGGCCGGGATCGCCGGGGACAGGTAGGCGAAGACCGTGTCGGCGGCCGTGCGGTCGTCGTCGATTCGGGCGCGGCCGGACCGGACCGCCTCGTCGAAGTTGGCGAGGAAGTCCGGGCCGTCCACCAGGAGGCGGTCCAGCGCGGCCCGGGGCAGGGCGATCGTCGCCTGGGGCTTGTCGACGCCGGGCGGCAGCGTGTCGCCGCGGGTGTCCGTGTAGACCAGCACGCCGTCGCGCAACACCGTGACGCCCGACTGCCCGGTGTCCGTCAGGTTCCACAACAGCACGATGGGGACGGCCTGTTCGGCCGCCCGGGGGCCGTCGAGACGGGCGGCCACGGTGGCGAAGTACTGGGCGGGGTTGGCGTACCGCACCAGGTCGCCGACGACCGGCCGTACGGCGGTCGGCTGCGGGCCGTCGGTGTGCAGATTCCGCGCGGCCGTCAGATAGATGTTGCGCAGGGGGCCGTACTCGGCGAGGTAGCCGAGTTGGGTCAGGGCGAGGGCCTGAAGGGTCTTGGCGGCGCCGAGGACTCCTGCGGAGACCGTCGCCGGGTCGCAGGCGGCGGCCACGACGTGGTCGAGGAGTTCGACGACCCGCTCGTAGTGGGGCGCCTCGGCCTCGTACTCGCGGCGCGCCGCCCTCAGCACCTCGTGCGCGCCGCCGAGCGCGCGAACATAGCGCTTGGCGGTGGCGCCCGTGGCGGGGGTCGCGGCGACCGCGTCCGTGGCCGCGACGTACTCGTGGCCCAGCAGGCGCAGCCAGGTCTGGCGGGCTGCCTGCGTCGCGGTGCCCACGTAACCGGACGCGTAGAACGGCCTGTTGGACGGTTGGGACTGGCGCCGCACCCACGCGTCGCGGCGCGCGGCGAGCCGGGCGGTGACGTTCTTGCGGCCCCAGCCGGGCCACTCGTACGCCCCGGCGACCGTCTCCGCGACCGGGCCGAAGGCGCGCAGGGTCTCGTCGAGGTGGCGGGCCCGCACGTCCCCGAGGCCGCCGAGCAGGCCGGGGGCGGTGAGGTAGAGGACCTTGCGGTCGGGCAGGTAGAGGTTCATCTCGGCCGGGGACTGCAACCCCGCCGCAGGTTGGAAGACGATGTCGATGCCGTCCACGTCGGCCCTCCCCGCGATGTGGTCGGTCGGCGGGATCAGTGTCGCCTCGCCCGCCGAGACGGTGAGCCCGGGACCGCTGTCGATCAGCCCGTACGGGCCGACTTCCAGACGGGTGCCGTACGTGTGGTCCACCAGGCACGCCGTGGCCATGCCCTCGACCACATGGCGGCGCACGGCGTCGTCGAGGAAGCCGTCGGGCGCGTACACCCTGAGGTCTTCGGGTATTTCGTCGCCGTGCTCGGCGAACAGGCCGCGCGAGCCGCCGAAGTGGTCGACACAGCTCGCGGTGTAGACCACGGCCCTGACCGGGCGGCGGTCGTCGGTGGTCCTGCGGTAGAGCCGCAGCGCGTACTGGGCGGTCTCGTACGAGCCGAGCGGGTCGATCACGATCAGGCCGGTGGCGCCCTCGACGATCGTCATGTTCGCCAGGTCGTAGCCGCGCACCTGGTAGACGCCGCCCCCGTCGCCGCCGGTCACCAGGTAGAGCCCCGCCATCGCGTTCATCCGGCCCTGCCGCCACACGCGCGCGTTGACCGAGACGGGGATCTCCTCGGCCTCGCGCAGGAAGTCGAAGCGGCCGTGGTGCCAGGCGTAGCCCGTGCCGTCGCCGGTCCCGTCGCGCGCGGGGATCGCCTCGACGTCCGGCCCGGCGATCAGCCCCTGCGAGGCGCCCCGGAAGTCGGAGCCGTCGGCGGGGGCGCTCTGCTCGGCGGGACGGTTGCTCTGGATGACGAACGGGGTCGGTGCGACGTTCTCGTGCTGCTTGCCGTCGGTCATGGGGCTGCCTCCTGAAGGCTTCTCGACGAGGCTTGTCGGCGTGCTGCTCGGCATGCTTGTCGGCGTGGGGAAGCCGCACCGGCCGGGGGCCGGGTGCAGGCCGGGAACGTAACGTGGGGCCTTCGTAAACGGTAGGCCGCACTCCTTTTGAAATCCCGTTAATGGCCGACAAACGCCCGTACTGAACCAGCCATGTCATTTCCCCGGAGGAACCATTTCCCGCCCGTTCGCGGCATGGCGCATTCCGGCCCCTGAAATCCGTTGCCAGAGACGATTCCCAGCCCCTATAAATAGCTGACACGTTCCGCGACCCGGAAACGCATGTGACCGCTGGGGTGGGGGGAAAGAAGTGCCCGAAGAATTATTCGATCACGTGTCCGCAGGATCAGCGGCGCCGAAAAGCGTGGTCGTACCCGGAAACGACATAGCCGCCCAGGTCGATGAAGTACGGCGGCTCCATCCCGATCTCCACGAACTGCTCGATCCGGGGCGCATCGAGCAGTGGCGTGAAGCACTCCGGGCCGAGGGGGTGGGACGGGACGACTTCGGACCCGAGGACTCCGGTGGCCGCGGGATCAGTTACGTACAGGCGCAGCAGCGCAACGTGGAGGCCCGGATCCATGGGATCGGGCAGCTCCTCGGCCTGATCCGGCGGCCCGTCGGCCCGGATCCGGCCGGGCCGTGCCAGGTCGTCGACCTGCTCGGCGGGGACGGGCTGCTGTGGCGCGTCCGCGCCCTGCTCGGCCTCCACGATCTGTCGATCATCACCTGCGACGCCTCCCCGCACATGGTGGCGGCGGCCTGGGCAGGGGGCGTCCCGGCCCTGCTCCAGCGGGCCGAACAGCTGCTCTTCCGGCCCGATTCGGTGGGCGCGGTCGTCCTCGCGTACGGGAGTCACCACATCCATCCCGACGCGCGCCTGGGCGTCGCCGAGGAGGCCCATCGCGCGCTGCTGCCGGGCGGGACCTTCGTGCTCCACGACTTCCTGGTCGGCTCGCCCGTCGACCGGTGGTTCGGCGAGGTCGTCGACCAGTACGCGCCCACCGGCCACCCATACACGCATTTCACCCGCACCGAGATCGCCGAATACCTGATCAAGGCCGGATTCGAGGCGTACGAGATCCTGGAGATCGACGACCCTTATGCGGCCGTCGGACGCACCCGCGAGGAAGCCGAATCGCGGCTCGGCGAATATCTCGTGGACATGTACGGACTGAGCCGGGCGCAAAGGTCGCTCGGCGACAGCGCGGCATTCCGCTGGGCCTTCGCGCGGGCGAGGGAGATATTCCGCTATCCGCCGGGCGAAGGCGCCCTGACGGAATCCGTCACGGAAAACCTCGGCGGCACGCGCGGCTGGCGGTGCACGGTGCCCCGGCGGGCCGTGGTGGGGGTCGGACGAAAGCCGGGCCGATGAGGCTGTCCCGTTCAGCGCATTCCCGGAGGAATCCGAAGAAGCATCTGCTCATCCTCACGCTGAAGCACAGCTCGGTCACCACGTTCGAGGAGCACATCGACCACGCCGCCCACACCGTCACCTATCTCGCCGATCCCAAGGCGGCGGAGTACGTCTCGCGCTATCGGGGCGAGGTCGCCGAGCTGGTCCAGGTGGCGGACCCCACCGATGTGGAGGGGCAGATCTTCCCGGCGGCGGCCGCGATATTCGGCCGCCACGGCCCGGCCGACGCGGTGTTCACGTCGTCGGAGTACGACCTGCTGACCGCCGCGCGCATCCGCGAGCGGTTCGGCATCCCCGGCATGACCGAGGCGCGGACCCTCGCCTTCCGGGACAAGGTCGTCATGAAGGAGCAGCTGTCCGGCACGGGCGTCGCCGTCCCCCGCTTCACCGCCCCGGCCACCTTGGACGCGATCGCCGCGCTGACGGCCGGGACGGGCTACCCGGTCGTACTGAAACCCCGACAGGGAATGGGCAGCCGGGGCATCCACGTCCTCACGGATTCCTCCCAACTGCCTTCCGCTGTACGGGAGATCGATCCGAATGCGTACGAGTGCGAGGAGTTCGTGCACGGGCCCATCTACCACGTCGACGGCCTCATGGGCGCGAGCGGGCTCCGGTTCCTCACCCTCTCCCGGTACGTCAACAGCTGCCTGGACGCCACCCGGGGGCTTCCGCTCGGCTCGGTCATGGTCGACGATCCCGAACTGCGCCGGATGGCAGCCGAGTTGACCGAGACGGCGCTGACCGCCCTCGAACTGCGCGACAACGCCTTCCACCTGGAATTCATCCTGCGCGACGGGCGCACCCCGGTGTTCCTCGAAGTCGGCGCACGGGCGGGCGGCGGGCAGATCCAGCCGGTGACCGAGGAGCTGTACGGCGTCGACCTGCTGCGGACATGGGTGGCCCTCCAGCTCGGCGAGGATGTCGAGCTGCCGTCCGCCCTGCACCCGGTCGGCGGCTGGCTGGTGATCCCGGAGCCGTGCGAACCGCCGTACCGGGTCGTCGACATCGAGCCGCTCGCCGGGCGCGTCCCGCACCTCTACCACGAGCAAGTACCGCACCCCGGCGAGGTGTTCGACGCGGCCCGGCTGCGGCGCGACCGCTGGCCCGGCGGCCGGTTCCGGTACGCGGGGCCGTCCACCCGGGCGGTCGAGCGGGCCGTGCGCGACACCATCCGGCACTACCGCCTGGAAGCGGTGGGCCTGGGCGGCGGGCCGGCGCGGGGGGAGCTGACCTCCCGCAGTCTGCTGCGATGAGCACGGGCACCCGGTCGGGGCTCATCGGCCGCACCTTCGCCAGCGTCGCCCTGCACCGCAACTACCGGCTGTTCTTCGCCGGTCAGACCGTCTCGCTGCTGGGCAGCTGGGTGCAGAAGTTCGCCCAGGTGTGGCTGGTGGCCGACCTCACCGGCTCGTCGGGTTCGGCCCTCGGCACCCTCGTGGCCTGCCAGTTCGCGCCGTACGCCGTGCTCGGTCTGTTCGGCGGGGCGATCGGGGACCGGCTCGACCACCATCGGGCGATCATCGCGACCCAGGCGGTGCTCGCGGGCTGCGCCGTGGCGCTCACCGCGCTCGCCTACGGCGGCTCGCTCCAGGTCTGGCAGGTGGACGCCATCGCCGCCGTGCAGGGCACGGTCATGGTCGTGGACACGCCCGTACGCAACGCCTTCGTCGTCCAGATGGTCGGCCCGGACCAGCTGGCCAACGCGATCGCGCTCAACGTGAGCCTGTTCAACGCGGCCCGCACCCTCGGCCCCGCGCTCGGCGGCATCGCCATCGCGGCCGCCGGGGTGCGGCTCTGCTTCCTGGTGAACGCGGTGAGCTTCGTGCCCGTGCTCGCCGGGCTGCTGCTGATGCGGCGCGGCGAGCTGCACCCGCGCACACCGGCCCCCTGGTCGGGGCCGCGCGCACTGCTGCGCGGCGCCGCCGAGGGGGTGCGCCTGGGCTGGCGGATCCCGGCGGTGCGGACGGTGATGGCGCTGCTGCTGGCGGTCGCGGTGTTCGGGACGGGCTTCAACGTCGTCCTGCCCGTCCTCGCCACCGACACCCTGCACGGGGGCTCGCGGCTGCTCGGCGCTCTGTTCACCTGTTACGGGATCGGCGCGGTCTGCGGCGCGCTCGGCAGCGCTTCGAGGGGCCGGGCGAGCCGCACCGCGCTGCTCGCCGCGTGCGGCGCCTTCGGGACGCTGCTGGTACTGCTCGCCCCGTCGCGGAACGTCGTGCTGTGCGGGGCGCTGCTGGCCTGCACCGGGGCCGCGTTCACGGTCTTCACCTCGAACGCCAACACCTCCCTCCAGGCCGCCGTCCCCGACGCGATGCGCACGCGTGTGGTCGCGCTCTACTCGTACGCCCTGGTCGGGACGTCCCCGGTGACCGGCCTCCTCGCGGGCCGCCTCATCGAGCTGGGCGGACCCGTGCTGGCCCTGGGGGCGGGCGGGGCGGTGATCGCGGCGACAGCGGGGGTGATCACTCTCGTACGGGCGGGGCCGTAGATCACGGCAAGTGGCACATCTCACCCGGTTCGGCCACCTGCGAAGCAATCCAAGCCGGGGTGCGGCCGGGACCGGCGTTCCCACGGTTCACCGGGTACCGCCGCATTCCGATGGAAGCCCGGCGTCCGCTCGTACGGGCCCGGGCGGGCGTACCGGCGCACAAACACCGCGCGTGGCCCGAAACGCGCCCGTAAGGTTTCCGACATGCAGGTGATCCAGTCGACGAAGCTCGCCAATGTCTGTTACGAGATCCGGGGCCCGGTTCTCGAAGAAGCCATGCGGCTGGAGGCGGCAGGTCACCGCATCCTCAAGCTCAACACCGGCAACCCCGCGGCCTTCGGCTTCGAGTGCCCGCCGGAGATCCTGGAGGACATGCTCCGCAACCTCTCCGGGGCGCACGGCTACGGCGACGCCAAGGGCCTGCTGTCGGCCCGGCGCGCGGTGATGCAGCACTACCAGACCAAGGGCATCGACCTCGACGTCGAGGACATCTACCTCGGCAACGGCGTCTCCGAGCTGATCCAGATGTCGATGCAGGCGCTGCTCGACGACGGCGACGAGGTGCTCGTCCCGGCCCCGGACTACCCGCTGTGGACCGCATCGGTCTCGCTGGCCGGCGGCACCGCCGTGCACTACCGCTGCGACGAGCAGGCCGACTGGATGCCGGACCTCGCCGACATCGAGCGGAAGATCACCGACCGCACCAAGGCGCTGGTGATCATCAACCCGAACAATCCGACGGGTGCGGTGTACGACGAGGAGATGCTGCGCGGCCTCACCGAGATCGCCCGCCGCCACAACCTGATCGTCTGCTCGGATGAGATCTACGACCGGATCCTGTTCGACGGCGCCACGCACACGCCGACGGCGGTCGTCGCCCCGGACCTGATGGTCCTGACCTTCAACGGCCTGTCCAAGAACTACCGGGTCGCCGGTTTCCGCTCCGGCTGGCTGGCGGTCTGCGGCCCCAAGCAGCACGCGTCCTCGTACATCGAGGGCCTGACGATCCTCGCCAACATGCGGCTGTGCGCCAACATGCCGTCGCAGCACGCGGTGGCGACGGCGCTGGGGGGACGGCAGTCGATCGAGGACCTGGTGCTGCCGGGCGGGCGCCTGCTGGAACAGCGGGACACGGCGTACGAGCTCCTTACGCAGATCCCCGGCGTGACGTGCGTGAAGCCGAAGGGTGCGCTGTACCTCTTCCCGCGCCTGGACCCGTCCGTCTACAAGGTCAAGGACGACCGGCAGATGGTCCTGGATCTGCTCCGGGCCGAGAAGATCATGGTGGTGCACGGTACGGGCTTCAACTGGCCGGAGCCGGACCACTTCCGGATCGTGACGCTGCCGTCGGCGAAGGATCTGGCGCAGGCGGTTACGCGGATCGGGGCGTTCCTGGACGGCTACAGCCAGATGTAGGCGCGCGTTCTGGCCTCGACTCAACTTTAGACAGAATCTAAGCTAGGATGGTCTCCTGCAACAGAAGGAGGCCATCTCATGTACGAGCCGATCCGGACCAAGTCGGTGCACAGCACGATGGCCTCCGCCGGTGCGGGCGTTCCGTCCCGCTCCCGTGAGGAGGAGCTGGACATCCAGCTGGCGGGTCATCTCTCGGCGCTGCTGGCCGTGACGGATGAGCTGGGGCTGACCGAGGCCGGGGATGCGATAGCTGCGCAGGTTGCGCGGCTGCGGGGTATGCCGCCGGTGCGTCACGCCGGCCTGAGCCGCGCCGGCTCGGTGGCGCTGCACGCGCGTGCGCACGCGCTCGCGGGCCGGGCGCTGGTCGTCGCGGCCTCCCGCGCGGACACGTCTGCGGCGATCCTGGCCGCATCCCGGATGGACGCCCACTCCGCGGCGACAGCCGCCTCCTGAACGGCCCCGGTCCGCGAACCGCGGAGGCCCGCGGACCGGGAGCCATCCTTTCTGTCACCTCCGGCGCCAGGCAGCATGCGTCAAGAAGCCGGCGGGCGTCGCCTTGTCGGGTGCGGACCGTGCGTGGCCGTTCGCGCAGTTCCCCGCGCCCCTTAAATGCGCCCGGAGGGCGCTCCTAGGGGCGCGGGGAACTGCGCGAGCAACCCAGCACGGTCCGCAGACGAACAGATCCCTCGGAGAGTTTCGGGAAGCCCCGATGCTCGTAAGTAGGTGTTCTGGAGGCTAGTGCCTGGTCAGGGCACAAGGAAGCCCCGCCCGGCACTGTGGCCGAACGGGGCTGTTGTGGGACTCAGCGGTTCAGGTCCCGGTACTTCTCCAGCATGCGCAGCCCCGGGGCCAGAAGGTTTCGCGTCCCGGCGCAGGGCCGCTCATCGGGAAGCACCCATGCGTGCCAGCACGACAGGCAGCACACCACCCGCGCGTGCTCCGGATCTGTCTCCGCGCTGCCGCCGCATCGTGGGCACCGCTGCATGGGGTCTCCCTATGCCGACAAGTCGAACTCGCCCAGCTTGGCACCGCCCAGGAAGTCGGTCCACTCAACCGCCGTGAACTCGACCGTCTGGCCCGTCTCGGAGTTGCGGACGGCCACCTTGCCGGGGACGTTGGTCGCCACCTCGACACAGCGTCGGTCGTTCGGGTCGTACTTGCACATGCTGGACGTGTGGAACTCGAACTCAGGGCGCTCAGCCATCGTGCGTTTCCTCCCGTCGAAGAGCGGGGAATCGGTCCCCGAGCCGTCGTGCACTTGCGACCCGCCCGGCTGTCACGTCTCACGGGAATGAGAGGGCGCAACAGCCGGACGGGGCTTGCCCCGATCCCCGGCCGGAACGGGACCACTGCCACTCGCGCCACGCCATCGGTAGCAGGAGCGAGTACGGTCCTCACCGGGGGCGGGAGTCTCAGGGGTGACCAGCCCTCGCGTGCTCCTCGGCGGCCGCGAGTTCCAGCCGGTTGACCGCTGCGCGGCGGGCTTGCTCCTGGGGGTTGTCGAGCACTACGCACGCCATGTCTTCCAGCGTGCGGGCGAAGATCGCGTGCCCCGTGGCGGCGGTGTGCTCGATCACGGCGACGCTTGCGGCCTTGAGGTCCGCCGTCGCGCCCAGGGTCCACTGACATCCGCTGCCGTGCATGCACCGGGCGGTCATGGTCACTTCGCTGGACGGGTGGCGCAGCACCTTGTAGACCACGGCGCGCAGCGTGCTTCTGACGCTCACCGCTGCCCCTCCGGCTCGTTCGCCGGGCGGAACGCGCCGGTCTCCCAGGACTCCCCGTTACCGTCCGGCGGTACCAGCGTGACTGTGCGCGTGTCGCCGTCCCACGCGATGACCTTCCCGAGCCGCCCGCGCGCCGTGTCCTTGAGGATTACGCCCGGGTCTGGAATCCACCGGGGCGCAGGTACCGCTGCCCACATCAGAGCGACCCCACAGGGCGAGTCCAGACGCGCGCCCGAAAGGCCTCGTGGTTCGTCGGCTCGCGAAGCCTGTCCGGGGCAACAGCCCACTCGGCACCACCGCCCGGCGGAACGAGGTACGCCGATCCCTCGAACAGCTTGCGTACCTCACCGATCCGGCCGCTCGTCGTGTCCACCGCGTACGTTCCCGTGGTGGGGGTCCAGTTGTCGCCCATCGCTCCTCGCCGTCCCCTCGAACGTCGTGAGCCTTGATCGTCCTGCCGCAAAGCAGTGCCGGGCTAGCGGCCCCGTGTAGGCCAGGTGTCGGCCAGACTGACCCCATGGGAACCACGATCGGGGCCAACATCCGGCGAGAGCGGGACCGGCTTGGGTGGAGTCAGGCGCGCTTAGCGCGTGAGGTCTGCCGGGTTGCGGGGGTCCTTGGCGAACCGGTCGGCCGACAAGAGGTCAGCCGATGGGAGACAGGGAAGCGCAAACCCCGCGAATGGCTGTCGTCCATCGCTGCCGCTCTCGGTGTGCCCGTAGACGTGCTGAGAGAGCCGCAGAAGCCCTCTGAGCCTCCATTGCCAACCCTTGCCGACTATCTGCCCGCTGCTGATCCGCTAGCCCCTCTCGGCGCCCGTGAGGGACGACGTATCGGGGTTGGAACCGTGACTGATCTACAGCAGCGTGTACACGGGCTCAGGCTTGCTGACGACGTGCTGGCCGGGGGCGATCTGATTCGTCCCGCGCTGCGGGAACTCCGCTCCGCAGTGAAGCTCTACCGGGAGTCGAGCCACACGGGGGATGTAGGTCGCGAACTGCTAAGGCAGATTGGCGAGTTGGCACAGATCGCCGGATGGATCGCCAGTGATGCCGGGCGACATGAAGAGGCAGAGCGCATCTACCGGTTAGGGATCAGCGCAGCGAATCAGGCGGAGGACCATACGCTAGCCGGGAACCTTGCCGGGTCGCTTGCCTATCAACTCAGTAACACAGGAAGGGAAGTTGAGGGCGTCCAGCTTGCCCGCGCGGCCCTCGACGGAGCCGGACCCGAAGCGCTGCCCAAGGCTCGGGCGCTGTACCTCGATCGGGTGGCGTGGGCGCACACGAAAACGGGCGAGGCTCAGCCCGCCATGCGGGCACTCGGGGAAGCCAGCGAGGCGCTGGGCCAGGACAGCGGAGGGTTGGAATCACCGGCCTATCTGTATTGGGTGGACGCTGGGGAGCTGCAAGTCATGGAGTCCCGCGTCTACACCGAGCTACGGCGCCCCCTGCGGGCCGTGCCACTCCTCCGAGATGTGCTCAGCCGATACGACACGACTCACACGCGGGAACTTGCGCTCTACTTGTCGTGGCTCGCTGTCGCTTTGGCAGACGCGAACGAGCCGGAGGAGTCGGCGGCGACGGCTGAACGGGTCCTCACGCTGTCGGCCGACGTAGCCAGCGAGCGAACGGCGGAAAGGGGCCGGGTCGTGCTGGCGAAGCTCGAAGCTTTCCGGGATGTGCCGGAGGTTCGGGCGCTTCTCGACAGTGCGGCGTAAACGCCAAAGACCCCGCACCCGCCGCCCCTTCTGCAAGGGATGACGAGCGCGGGGGCTCAGTGGTGCGGGTCAGCCGACGAGGACGTTGGTCAGCCGTGCGGCGGCCTTGCCGCCGAACAGGGCGAGACCACAGTAGAAGTCGATGCGGGTGCGGTAGACGGGCTTGTCGTGGGACTCGCCCAGGTCGGTGGTCTGCACGCCGCCGTTGGTCAGGCCGGTCACCCCGGCGTCGGCGTCGGTGGCCCCGAAGCGCACGGCGTAGATATCGCCGGTCTGCTTGCCGCCCGTTCCCGCGGTTAGCGGGAGTACGTCGGTGCCGTCCAGCTTCTGCCCTGCGTCCAGGAGCGGGATGCCCTTCCACGTGGTGGTGCGCTTCCCGGCGATCTCAGCCGAGAGGAGTTCGGCACCGCCGAGCCGCCGGAACCCGGACTCGATCTTCGCCCGGAGCGCGGCGTTCATGTAGAGCGCTCCGTTCGCGCCGCCGATGCCGCGCACCTGAGCAACCAGCGCGTCCAACGCATCAAAGAAGTCATGCCCGTTGACAACCGGACCAACTCCCTTCGCGTCCATGACCTGACCGCCGAGCAGCCGCTTGCGCAGACCGTCAAACCCCTTCGGGTTCACCTCCGCATCGCCGTTGAAGAACTGGTCAGCAAAGTGGATGGAAGCGGCCTTGACCTTCATCGCGGTCTGCACGGCCCGCTGGTCGTTCAGGTTGCCCCGGGTCTGAACAATGAACTTGTCCACGTCCGCATCCCCGCCGAGGATGGCGAGTGTCTCGATCCGCTGATTCAGCGTGCCGGTGCTCTCCGGGTAGGCCTCATTCACGCCCCGGAATGAGACCCCGGGAAGGGTGGATTCCTCGTTGTACTGGTAGGCGTTGCCCGCCACTGTGATCAGCGGGAGCCGGTCCAGGATCGGCGATTCCTGAACGAACGTTTCGATCACGCCGCGCTGAAGCTGGTCAAGAGAGAGCTTGGCGGATTCGACAAGGGTAAGAGACATAACTGTTTACTCCTGAAAATAGCGAAGGAATCATTCGAGGTCAGTCCCAGATGTCCGAGTCGTTGTCCTCGGATTCCGGCGGGACGATGCCGGTGCGGGCGCTCGGTGAGAGGCCGAGTTCGCGTATGTAGCGCGCCAGTTGGGTGCGGTACTGCCCGGCGATGGTCGCGGCCCCGTTTTTCACGGTTCCGCGCTCGGCCGTCACCATCAGCCCGCGCTCGGAAAGGTCCCGCTCTGCCTGGTCGATGCGGGCGACGCACACGCAGAGGTCTTTCACGGTGGTGTGGTCCACCTCGCCGATACCGGCGGCGACTTCCAGAATGGGGACGATGCGCCGCCACTCCGACGATGCCACTTCCCGACAACGGGCGTTCGCCGACTCAACGCCGGGATCCGTCGAGGACTTGAATACCTCGGACCAATTCGGCTCGGCGAGGATCGCGCGCGGGACAATCACACCCTCGCTGATGACCGCCTTTGAGGGATCTCCCTCACGCGCCCGCTGAACAGCGGACTTGGGTCTGTATCTATCGGCCATGCACTCTCACTTCCTCTTGGCACGTCCCTGTTCGGGCTTCCAAAAACGTCCACAGCTCCGATGCGAAAGAAACGCCTCCCTGCCGTGCAATCTCGGGAGGGGAGGGGAGTACTCCCCTGGTCAGAACGGCGGAAGCTCTCGCGATTCGCGCCGTGACCGTGCCTCAGCAGCGAATCCGCCTGGCTGATGCTTCGCGGTCTCCCTGTTGTGGCACGGCGTGCACAGCGGACGCAGACGAGAGAACGCATCCGGATCAGCAACGCCCCGAGCCAGCAGCGAACGGCGCGACTCCGGGAAGTGGTCCGCAACCGTCGCGGTCTTCCCACACAGCACACACCACGGGTTGGCATACAGGTAGCGGCGCCGCGTGTTCGGCCACCGAGGGCCGTACGAGCTGGTGCCTGGTGTCACACGCAGTGCGTTGGCCTCGCGCTCATGCCGAGCACAGCGACCACCACGGGGGGTCAACTCGGGGCACCCGGGGATGCTGCACGGGGGGCGGGGTCTTCGAGGCATGGGGGATCACCTCCGGAGGGGGCTGAGCCACTGGACGGGCAAGGTCAAGGGCAGCCCAACAGTGACTGGAGTGCCGGATGTACGCCCTTACACTCGCGCGTACATAACGTCCGTACAGGAGAGCCATGTTGGCGAGTACGAGTCAAGATGTAGCCCTCATGAGCTTCGCTTTCGTAATCGGCGGAGCCGTGGTTACCCTCCTTGCCATCTATCTGGTGGGCGCGATATTTAGGACCATCTTGGGGCTTGGTGCACTGTTCAGAGGGTCTCCCCTTAAGACCTTGGGCGAGTTGCTCGCTGTGGCCACAGTGATTACCTGGATCACTGCTATCTTCGTCAAGGAGTTCACTACTGCACTTGAGATCGGTGGCGGGGCGGCAGTGATTTTCATCTTATGGATGAGCTACCTTGTGGGCGACGACTAAAGTGGGCGGAGCCCGCATCGGGACGGTCACACGCTCGAAGCGGAGAGATTCGAACCACCATTACCACCGCGTTCGTCACCGACGACCAACCGGGCCTACTCGGGCAGGGTGCACTCCTGCACTGAACCCAACCGCACAGCAAGGTTTGACCGAAGCCGGTACGGAGTGGTGTCACTGCGAGGGTGAAGCCATCCCACTGCCTCCGCCTTGGCTGCTATGCACGATGATCGGATATTGGCCGTGGGCATCCCTGGCAGCAATTGGGTCCACGGCAGCGCGAATCGCCGCGTGCAACTCCTGGGCAGCATTGAAGAGCTTCAGGGTGTCCAAGTCCTTGCCGTTGTAGGTGATGAGGAATTTGCCCGAACCAATGCCGTAGCCGATACCACCCAGTCCGCGGATGGCAGCGTCGTCCAGGTGCTCTAGCACGTTGCGTACGTCGACAACTGCACGGGCCTGCTCCTCGAACGTCTTTATGGGCTGACGCAGAGAGGCGGTTCGTAGTGCGCTCCGGCGGATCAGTTGACAAACCGCAAACAGTCGCCGAAACGAAAACAGGAAGAACTCAACGTCGTTCGTCCCGCGCGTCACGTCTGCACGAGAAAGGTTCGTCAGTCCGGTCTCATGGACGACTCTGGCGAACTCTACGACGCGTTCGTGCTGCTGTTGCACAGCAAGAAACTGCGCGTCAGCACGGTTGCGGATCGTCAGCGCCCGGCCAGTTTCCGGTGTTTCCCGCCATTGATCGCCACTTGACGCCGAACCTCTTCGTTCTGTCACCCGCTAAGTATGGGCGTGTCCAGCGTGCGAGCGCTCCCAAATTCCGTGCTCGTCTTGAGCTGGTGGCACTCGTGGCACAGCACCTGAACGTTGCTGTCCACGTCCTCGCCCCCGAGGGACAGCGGGCGCACATGGTCCACGTCCACCCCATCGGCGGGGAAGGTACCCAAGCACCAGTCGCACCAGGCCGAGCCCCGGTCCTGCACCCGTCGCCGGAGCCGTGCCGCAGCATCGAACCGCTTCGCCCGTCGTCGGCTCCGAGCCCGTCGGGTGCGGACAGTGGCCCGACCCTCGTACGTCGCGTGGTGCGTCTTACAGCGGCCCCGATGGGTCGCGGACTCGGTGCAGTCGATGCAGCGCACGGGATCCCCCTAGTAGTCAGGAGCATCCTCATCGGCAACATGCCGCTACCCATGGGGACAATCCCATGGGGGATGAGGTCGCTCGTTGTTGTCGAGTGCCCGCCCCCGGACTCGAACCGGGAACCTCACGATCCTGAATCGCGCGTCTCTTCCGATTGGACTAGGCAGGCTTGTCGTCCTCGCCAGCGAGGCGGGGACCGTGGGGACTGCACGCGCTTACAACCCCTTTCGGCACCCCGGTCAAGGGCGGTTACTCATGGGCGGTGCAGTCCCCGCACGCGTTGACACACGACTCCGGCAGACCACCCCGGTAACGCGGGGTGCGTGGTGCACGGGCAACGCTGGTGAGAGTCGGGTACTCGGACCGCCGGATTCCCCCTTGGGGTGGGTGCGCGGTAACCCGCTCTCACTCTGTAGTAAGGAGCAGCGAATTCCCGGCGCCCGGCTGGACCGTTCGGCCTGCGTGGCTGCCCCCTCACTGTGTTGTAAGGAGCAGCGAATTCCTGTGGGGTCCAGGTGTGACGCTGTGACGCTGTAGGGGCTGTTTCTGGTTTTCCTCTACTTTTCTAAGAGAAAATGAAAACAGCCCTTCCAGCGTCACAGCGTCACGCCCGCTCGTCCGCTGGTGGCCCTCGCCGACGGGGCGGTGCGCCGCGTGGGGGCGCTGTACGCCCGTCTGCGGGCATGAGAAAGCCCCGGCGGTCCGAGGACTACTGGGGCGAGGCGGGGTGGGGCCAGTTAGGCAGCCGTGGCAAGCGCGCCCGGGGTCAGATTGCGGTGCGCGTTCGCCCCGGACGTGGGCGCGTGCTCCGGGTTGTTCTCGGTGGCGAGATCATCGGCTACCGTCGCGGTCTCCTCGATGGCGAGGTCTAGGTCGCCCGTGATGGTGAAGTCCACGCGTCGCAGGTCGAGCGTCCGCCACCCGCCCTTCGTGCCGCGCTTGACCGTGAGGCGTGCCCCCGCGTCCACGAGCATGGTGCGCCGTGCCACGGTGTCCGCACTGTTCCAGTCGTCGCCGTAGTTGCGTCCGGTCGATACCACTTCGCGGCGGGGTTCGGTCTTCTCCCGTGCTTCCAGCTCGGCAAGGCGGTTTTCCAACGCGTCTGCGCGGCGCTGCCAGGCTGCCATGCCCGCTTTGGACTTGCGGCGGCCCTTCTGTTCGTCGTGCTCCTCCATCTCGGCCACGGTGGCGTCAATCTCGGGCTGCGGGTCGTAGCCGGGTATCTCGGTGACGCGGGTGATCTGTACGGGGCCGACCAGACGTAGGAACTCGCTGTTCACGTACTGCTCGACCCAGTCAGCGCGCACCGTGGACGGGGCCAGGCAGTTCGATCCGTACTTGTAGGAAGAGCACTGGTAATAGTCCTTGTTCAGGTACATGCGGCCCTCGCACCCGGCGCAGTGAATGACGCGCAGCAGCAGCGCCCCGGAGTCCTTGCGGACGGGCGGACGTGCCGCAACGGGCTTGGGGGCGAGCAGGGCGCCCACCTGGTCGAACTCTTCACGGGTCAGGATCGGCTTCTCGGCAGCCAAGATCGGGTTGCCCTGGTCGTCGCGGACCGGGTTGCCGCGATGCATCTTCCACCCCATGATCGCGGGGGACGTGAGCATCTTGACGATGGTCTTGTCCCGCCACTGTGCGGGCTTCCGCTTCGGGGCGCTGCTCTCCTCGGGCTCCGCACCGTTGTTCTTCGTGCGGGCCCGGTAGGCGGCCCAGTGCGCGGACGGAGACAGCTCACCGTCAGCGTTCAGCATGCGGGCAATGGCGAGCGGGGCGAGCCCGGACACCAGGGCCGCAATGATCCGCTCAATGACCTTGATGGCGTCCGGGTCGGGTACGAGCGTCCAGCCGACCCCGCCGTGCTCGGCGGGCATGGGGGCGGGCAGGTAGCCGTACGGGGGCTGTCCGCCGCCCCGCCAGCGAAGCGCCATCTTGCGCATGGCCGCTTGCGCGCCGGTCACGCGGTCGCTGATGGACTGCGACTCGACTTGTGCCGCAAAGGCCAGCATGAGCATCATGAGTTCGCTCATGGGGTCCATGGGGTTGCGGAAGTCGAAGACGAGCCGCCCCCCGCCGATGCCCTCGGCGAAGACGAGCATCTTTCGGTGCCCCTTGGCCCACTTCGCAAGGTCGTGCATGTCGGCCATGGACCGGATGGCGCGGTCGAAGCGCCACCAAACGAGAACGTCGAACTCTTCGGGGCGCTTCAGCCACTCGCCGAGCTGCGGACGGTCAAACGGGCCGACCTTGGACGCGGACACGTCCAGGTCCACCGCTTCGCGCAGCGCGTCACCCTCCCCGAAGTCGATGCCGAGGGCGTTCGCTGCTATGTCGTCGGACTCGCGCTGACGCTCGGGGCTGGTCGTCTCGTCCGTGCGTACGGACAGTCGGATGCATCGGACCCCACGCAGGGTCTCGGTGGGGAAGGGGCCTACGTTGGGGGTGCTGGTCTCCATGCCCTCCGTAAGGAGCATGGAATTCCCCGACTGCCTGACCTGCGTAGATACCGCCACGGCCTGATCACTCCAGAACACTCAATCTGGAGCATCGGGAAGGGGTGGGGTGGGGGCAAATCACCGGGCGCGGCGGACCGCGCGGCCTGCCAAGACGTCCGTGCGGCGTCCGTCCTCGATGACGAACCGGCCGTCGATCAGGACGTACGGGATGCCCAGCGGCAGCGCGCGCGGGTGCTCGAAAGACGAACCCGCCGCGACCGTATCCGGGTCGAACAGGACGACGTCCGCGCGATAGCCCTCCCTCACCAGACCCCGGTCGGGCAGCCGCAGACGGGCCGCCGGGCGGGACGTCAGATGCGCGACCATCTCCTCCAGTGGGAGCACGCGCAGGTCACGCGCATAGTGGCCCAGGTAGTGCGGGAACGTGCCGTACGCGCGCGGATGCGGCTTCTCGCCCTGGAGGATCCCGTCGCTCCCGCCCGTGTGGACGCGGTGCCGCATGATCTCCCGGACGTTCGACTCATGCCCCACATGCTGAAGGATCGTCGACCCGAGCCCGTCCTCGACGAGCAGCCGACGGGCGACGGCCCACGCCGACTCGCCCCGCAGCTGCGCCGACTCGGCGACCGTACGTCCCACGTACGACGCGAGACCGGAGTCGCTGACGCCGGAGATCTCGACGGTGTCCCACTCGATCGGCACCCCGTGACACCCGTCCGAGCCGACGACCTCAAGGTGGTGGCGTATGCGCTCGGCGGTCGCATCGTCCCGCAGCCGCTCCAGAACGGCCGCCGGACCGCCCGCGTTGGCCCAACCGGGCAGCATCGCCACGAGAGTTGTGCACCCCGGGGTGTACGGGTATGTGTCCAGGCTGATGTCCGCCCCGGCCGCCAGCGCCTCGTCGAGCAGGGCGAGCAGCTCGGGCGCGCGGCCCTCGTTCACGCCGAAGTTCATCGTGGCGTGGGCCAGATGCAGCGCACACCCGGCCTCACGTGCGAGGGCGACCATCTCCGCATACGCTTCGAGCGCCCCGGCCCCGTACGAACGGTGATGCGGGCAGTAGTAACCCCCGTACCGCGCCACCACCTTGCACAGCTCGGCGAGCTCGGCGTCGGGGGCGTACATGCCGGGCGTGTACGTGAGCCCCGACGACATCCCCACCGCGCCCTGCTCAAGCCCCTCGGCCACCAACTCCCGCATCCGGTCGAGCTCTTGGGGCGTGGCGGGGCGGTCCTCCCACCCCACCGCGTACATCCGGACCGTGCCCTGCGGAACCAGATACGCGGCGTTGACCGCGATGCCCCGGTCGAGCCGGTCCAGATAACCGCCCACCGACCGCCAGTCGAAGTCGATGTCACCGCCGTCGCCGTTCCAGCCGGTGATGGCCCGGCGGACCTCGGCGAGGGTGCGGTCGTCGACGGGCGCGTACGAGAGGCCGTCCTGGCCCAGCACCTCAAGGGTCACACCCTGCGCGGCCTTCGCGCTGTGGTCCGGGTCGCGCAGCAGCGCGAGGTCGGAGTGGGCGTGCATGTCGATGAAGCCGGGCGCGAGGGCGAGGCCGCCGGCGTCCAGGGTGCGGACGCCGGACAGCTTCGGTTCGCCCCGGCGGCGTATGGCCGCGATGCGGCCGCCCTGGATGCCGACGTCGGCGCGGCAGGAGGGCCCGCCGCTGCCGTCGATCACCCGCGCGTCGCGAATGACGAGGTCCATGGGACTAGAAGTACGTGCGGATGTAGTCGACGACGGTGCCGTCCGCCTCCACCAGGGGGATCATCTGCCACTTGTCGAAGCTGGTGCACGGGTGGGAGAGGCCGAGGCCCACCCAGTCGCCGACCTCGACCGCCGCGTCCGGGCCCGTCTCCAGCCAGGCGTGCTGGTCGGAGAGCTTGGTGACCGTGATGCCGTCGGCGGGCCGCACTTCACCGCTGACCGCGTCCCGTACGACCTGCGCCTCGGGCAGATCCAGGTCGTACGCCGCGTCCCGCTTGCCCGCGTTCACGAACGCCTGGTCGGCGGTCGGCTTCGAGACGACCTGCGCCCACAGCCGGAACGCGGGGTGCAGGGCGCCTTCGTCGGGGACGCGGTTGAAGGGGGTGAGGCGCTTGTAGTGGCCGTCGTCGTGCGAGACGTACGCGCCAGAGCGGAGCAACTTCAGTACGGGGAGCGAGAGTTCGGGCAGCTCGGCGAAGACGTCCGCGACCGTGTCGAACCAGGCGCTGCCGCCCGCGCTGACCACGATCTCGGCGAGTCCGGTGCCGGAGAAGCGGCCCGCCTTGTCGAATTCGGAGGCGAGCGCGGTGAGCCTGCGCAGCCAGGCGTCCACCTTCGCCGGGGTGGCCTGCGGGACCTCGCCCTCGTACCCGGCGACGCCGACCAGCCGCAGGGTGCTCGTCGCGGCCACCGCGTCGGCGACGGCTGCGGCGTCGGCCTCGGTGCGTACACCGGTACGGGCCCCGCCACCCGCGCCGAGCTCGACGACGACGTCGAGGGGGCGGACCGTTCCGGTGAGGGCGGCGTCCATCAGCTCGACCCCCCGTACGGAGTCCACGTAACAGATGAACTGGAAGTCGGCGTCGCGGGCGAGCTCCCCGGCGACCCACTTCAGGGCGGGGGCGTCGACGAGCTGGTTGGCGAGGAAGATCCGCTTCACGTCGAACTGCCGGGCCACGCGCACCTGGTGGGGCACCGCGAGCGTGATGCCCCAGGCGCCGTGGTCGAGCTGGCGGGCGAAGAGCTCGGGGGCCATCGTCGTCTTGCCGTGCGGGGCGAAGGCGAGGCCGTGGCGGGTCGCGTACTGCTCCATCAGCGCGAGGTTGTGCTCCAGGCGCTCGGCGGAGAGGGCGAGCACGGGCGTGGTGAAGCCGTCCGTGAAAAGGTTCCTGCGCTGGGCGGCGAGCTCGCCGACGGTCAGCCCGTCGGCGTCCGGCGGCAGCCCCTTGAAGCGGTGGTCCACACGCTCGTCGGCCAGTCCTGCCAGGAACCCCATGGAGCCTCCTCGGAGAGTGTCGTTGCACTGTGTGCAACGGTCATTGCGTATCTCGCTGACCGCTGTCTAACATCCGGGCCAACGTCGGGTCAATGGTCGCTCTGGTGGCGGTGGGAGGTGCGTACGCGGGTGGAGGTGGATGTCGTCTGTCTCGGGGAGTCCATGGTCGCGTTTCTGCCGTCGCGGCCGGGGCGCCTCGCCGATGTGCCGTCGTTCGAGCGCGGGGTCGGCGGGGCCGAGTCCAATGTGGCGTGCGCGTTGGCCGCCGCCGGGCATGCGGTGAAGTGGGTCAGCCGGGTGGGGGCGGACGGGTTCGGGGACGCGGTGGTCTCGGCGGTGTCCGCGTACGGGGTGGATGTGTCGGGGGTGCGGCGGGATGCCGTTCGTCCGACCGGTGTGTACTTCCGCACCGCCGACGACCGCTCGGCCGGGTCGCACGAGGTCGCGTACTACCGTGCCGGGTCGGCCGCGTCCGCGATGTCTTCGGCGAATGTGCCGTGGGGTGAGGTGTGGGCGGGGCGGGTGCTGCATCTGTCGGGGATTACGGCGGCGCTGTCCGCGGAGTGCCTGGGGCTGATGCGGTCGCTGCTGGTGCGTCGGCCAGGGCGGCCGCTGGTGTCGTTCGACGTGAACTACCGGGCGGGGCTGTGGGGTTCGGGGTCTGGCCCCGAGGTGTTGCTGGAACTCGCCCGGGGAGCGGATGTGGTGTTCGTGGGGGAGGACGAGGCGGAGGCGGCGTGGGGGTTGGGGGACGCGTGGGCGGTTCGGGAGGCGTTGCCGGAGGTGGGGGTGGTTGTGGTGAAGCGCGGCGAGCGGGGGGTGACGGTCTTTGAGCCCCCCACCCCACCCCTCCCCGAAACTCTCCGAGGGCCCACTAAGGGGCGCGGGGAACTGCGCGACCGGCCACGCACGGTCCGCACCCGACCGACACCCGCCGGAGGCTTTCGGGAAGGGGCGGGGTGGGGAAAAGTCACCGAGGTCCCCGCGCCACGCGTACACGTCGTCGCCCCCACCGGCGCAGGCGACGCCTTCGCAGCAGGCTTCCTCCACGGCACCCTCCGAGGACTCCCGGCACGGGAACGGGCGAGACACGGCCACCTCATGGCCGCCGCCGTGCTCACAACCCCCGGCGACCACGCACAACCACCCCACCGCGCACACGCCGACAAACTCACCGCTCTGGGCGACGCCGCCTGGGGCAGACTGCGACTCGGCCCCGGCTGGACGGGGGACGAGCAGGAGGTACGTACGCCATGAGCCAGACCGTCGACCGTGCACTGAGCATTCTGCCGCGCCTCGCCCAGGGCCCCGCCGACCTCGGCCAGGTCGCCGACCACCTCGGCGTGCACAAGTCCACCGCCCTGCGCCTCCTGCGCACCCTGCACGAGCACGGACTCGTATACCGGCAGGAGGACCAGCGCTACCGCCTCGGCGCGCGCCTGTTCGCCCTCGCCCAGGAGGCCGTCGAGAACCTGGACGTACGGGAGATCGCGCACCCCCACCTCGTCGCGCTCAACGAACAGGTCGGCCACACCGTGCACCTCGCGGTGTACGAGGACGGCGAGGTCCTCTACATCGACAAGGTCGAGAGCCGCTACCCGGTCCGGATGTACTCGCGGATCGGCAAGCCCGTCGCGATCACGGTCGCCGCCGTCGCCAAACTGCTCCTCGCCGACCTCCCCGAGCCCGAACGCCGCACGGTCGCCGACAAGCTCGACTACCCCATGTACACGCCCCGTTCGACCCCGCACGCCGCCGCGTTCCTGAAGGAGCTCGCGACCGTACGCGAACAGGGCTGGGCCGGCGACCTCGGTGGCCACGAGGAGTCCATCAACTGCGTCGCCGCGCCCGTGACCGGCACGGACGGCCGCGTGGTCGCCGCGATGTCCGTCTCCGCCCCGAACGTCGTCGTCACCGCCGAGGAACTCCTCGGCCTCCTCCCGCAGGTGCGCCGCACCGCGGACGCCATCAGCCGGGAGTACTCCGGCAAGCCCGAGAAGAAGGAAGCAAGCAGATGACCGAGAAGGTCGCGCTCACGCCCGCAACCCACACCACCCCGCCCGCGAAGTTCTCCCACGGCGTGCGCAAGGGCAACATCCTCCAGGTCGCCGGGCAGGTCGGCTTCCTGCCGGCGGTCGAGGGCGAGCCCGCGACGGTCGCGGGGCCCACCCTGCGCGAGCAGACCCTCCAGACCTTCGCCAACATCAAGGCGATCCTGGAGGAGGGCGGCGCGAGCTGGGACGACGTGATGATGATGCGCGTCTACCTCACCGATGTGTCCCACTTCGCGGAGATGAACGAGATCTACAACGCGTACTTCGAGGACCAGTCCCTGAAGGCCCCGGCGTCGGCGCGTACGACGGTGTACGTGGGCCTGCCGAAGGGCCTGCTGATCGAGATCGACGCGCTGGCGGTCCTCGACAACTGACCGTCGCATGCCCTTGGTTCCCACGCTCGACAGGCCGCACGGGGCGGCGCCCCGGACCGCCGGGTCGCCGCCCCGCGGTCCCCCACGCCCTGGAACAGCCCGGCGAGTCAACGGAGTTCCCGCATGTCGATGCAGTACGCGCTCACCACGCCACCACCTCCGCCGCACACGGGCGGCATACTCCCACTGATCGGCGGCACAACGGGCCTGCTGACGGTGGCGACGCTGGGCATAGCCCTGCTGCTGTTCCTGATCATAAAGATCAGACTCCAGCCGTTCGTGGCGCTGCTGGCGGTCTCCATAGCCGTCGGCTTGGGCGCGGGCCTGTCGGTGACGGAGTTGTTCGGCACGGTCCAGAAGTCCACCGCCGTCTCGACGATCGAGGCGGGCATGGGCGGCATCCTCGGCCATGTGGCGATCATCATCGGCCTGGGAACGATGCTGGGCGCGATCCTCGAAGTGAGCGGCGGAGCCGAGGTGTTGAGCGCCCGCCTGCTGAGTCTGTTCGGCGAACGCCGTGCTCCCCTGGCGATGGGCCTGACCGGCCTGATCTTCGGCATCCCGGTCTTCTTCGACGTAGGCATCTTCGTCCTGGCGCCCATCGTCTACGCGGCCGCTAAGCGCTCCGGCAAGTCGATTCTGCTGTACGCCATGCCGCTCCTGGCGGGCCTCTCGATGACGCACGCGTTCCTGCCCCCGCACCCGGGCCCGGTGGCGGCCGCCGGTCTCTTCCATGTATCGCTGGGCTGGGTCATCCTGATGGGCGCGCTGGTCGGCATCCCGTCGGTGCTCGCCGCGTGGGCGTACGCCGCGTGGATCGGCAAACGCATCTTCGTCGAGGTCCCCCAGGACATGGTGGAGGCGGCCGAGGAGGCGAAGGCGGCGGTGGCGGCCGAACAGCGGGCGGCGGGGGTGGCCCCGCAGGAGCAGCCGGTGGCGCTGGCCACGGTCCTGACGATCATCGGCACCCCACTGATCCTGATCCTGGCGGCGACGTTCGGCTCGATCGCCCTGGACCCCTCCACCTTCCGCTCGGTGGTGGAGTTCTTCGGCAACCCGTTCGTGGCGCTGACTATCGCGCTGCTGCTGGCGTACTACTTGCTGGGGATCAGGCGGGGCTGGTCCCGCAAGTCCCTGGAGACGGTGTCCACGTCATCGCTCAAGCCGGTGGGCAACATCCTTCTGGTGGTGGGCGCGGGAGGGGTGTTCGGGGCGGTCCTGAAGGCGAGCGGGATCGCGGACGCGCTGGCAAAAACCTTCCACAACGTCGGCCTCCCGGTCATCGTCCTGGCCTGGCTGATCGCGGTGGTCCTACGGGTGGCCCAGGGCTCGGCGACGGTGGCGATCGTGACGACAGCGGGCATCGTGGTCCCCCTGGTGGAGGGCGCGTCCTACTCCCAGGCCCACCTGGCCCTGATCATCATGGCGATCTCAGCGGGTTCGATCTTCGCGTCCCACGTCAACGACGGCGGCTTCTGGATGGTCGCGAAGTACTTCGGCATCACGGAACGGGACACGCTGAAGTCGTGGACGGTCCTGGAGACGGTGCTGTCGGTGGCGGGGTTCGCGGTGACGGGGCTGCTGAGCCTGCTGATCTAGCCCCCGCCCCGCCCCCGGCCTCAGCTCCCCGCGCAGTACTGCTGAGCCTTTCCGATCGACCGGTACATGCAATCGGCGTTCTCCAGCAGTTGCAGCACCGCATCCCTGTTCCGGGACGTCTCCCGCTCGATGACCTTGTCCGGTGGGTAGAAGCCGCCGCCCGTTCCCGACTCGCCCGGGTACATCTCGAACGTGAAGTCGAAGATCTTCTGGGTGGCCCAGAGGTAGTCGTCGATCGTGCCGTCCGTGATGTACAGGTCGCTGGACTGCTCCGGTGTGTAGCCGTTGCTCGCGGCCATCTTGGTGCCGAGGGCGGCGTACGCGTCGTGGTCGTCCTGGGTGAGGCCGGGGGCCGTTTTGTTGTACGTCCAGCCGAACGGCCACATCACCAGCTCGCCGTACGTGTGGAAGTCGATGCCCGCCTTGATCTGCTGCTTGCCGTTCACGATCCGGCTGCGGGCGAAGTCCGCCACTACCTTCACCTCGGGGGCCGACTCCGGCGCCGAACCCCGGAACGTCTCCGAGCCCTTGCTGCCCGAAGAGCCGCCGCAGCAGCCCCACTTGTAGTTCCAGTTGCGGTTCAGGTCCGTGCCGACCGAGGGCGAACCCCCGTTGGGCTGGCGGTTCTTGCGCCAGCTGCGGTACTGGCCGGTCGCGATGTCGTACTCGCCGCCGTCCGGGTTCAGGTCCGGCACGATCCAGATCTCGCGGCTGTTCACCATGTTGGTGATCCGGGCGTCCTTCCCGTACCCCGCCCCGAACTCGCGCAGCAGATACAGCGCCATCTCCACCGTCAGATGCTCACGCGCGTGCTGGTGGAAGGTGAGCAGCACCTCCGGCTCGTCCTTGTCCGTCCGCACGTTGTCGCTGATCTTGATGGCGACGATGTCCCGCCCCTCGTACGACGTGCCGATCACGCGCTTGCTCATGATCGAGGAGTACTGGGCGAGCCGCTGGTCGATCTCCGCCGTCGTCTCGGCGTAGTTGTGGTAGCCCGAGTCCCCGGGAGGGAAGTCGAAGGGCTTGGCCTTCACGCCGTTCGTACGGGACGGGGGGCCGGGCAATGCCTTGAGCCTGTACCCCAGCGCGCGCAGTTTCCTCGCCTCGGTCGCGTCCGCGCTCACCACCACCGCGTGCCCGCGCACCTCGTCGATCGACACTCCGGTCGCGGCGATCCCCGTGCGCGCGGCGGGGGTGGACGGGCCGGGGATCTCGTACTGGGTCGTCGTCTCGTCGCCCCCGGAGGGAGACACGGTGGCTCTCGCCGTCACCGGGGCCGCCAGCGCCAGGGCCAGCAGGGTCGCCAGACCCGCCGTCCGCGTGGTCCGTGCGCGCGTGCGGCGTCGGCCTTCCTCGGGGAGTCGCATGAATGCTCCTGGTGGGGTCCGGAGGTGGGGGTGTTCATGTCGACGGAGCTGTGCTGCTGCGGCTGAGCGGACTCATCGTGCTCGGTGTGGTGGCTGAAAAGTGGCGTACGGATGGTCCCCGTGGGCCGTACGGGCGTACTGGATACCCCTGTGGTGGGTGTGGCCTGTGTGGTGCGCCTAGCAGGCACTTCACGCCCGCCGAGTCACGCGAACCCTCCGCCCCGGCCGCACCGCCCCGCCCGCACCCCACCCGCAACCGATCACCCCGGCCTGAACTCACCCGTTGCCCAAGGGGGTTGGTGCATTCAACAATGCGCATGACAAATCCAGGAACCCACTCCTGGATCCCTCAGAGGGGAACCCCCACATGAACAAGCCTCTCGTCGGCGCGCTGCTCTCCCTCACCCTGGTGGGAGCCGGTGCCGCCCCGGCCCTGGCGGTCGAGCCCGCGGACCACACGGCCACCACCACCAAGCCCGCCCCGGCCGTCAAGGCGGTCGACTTCGCCGGCACCGTCGCGCTCAGCAACTGCTCCGGCTCGCTGATCCGCACCCCCAGCTCGCAGCCGAACGACCCCGCCCTGATCCTCTCCAACGGCCACTGCCTGGAGACCGGCTTCCCGGGGCCGGGCGAGGTCATCACCGACCAGGCCTCGTCCCGTACGTTCTCGCTGCTCAACGGCTCGGCGGGCAAGGTCGCCACACTGCGGGCCAGCAAGGTGGCGTACGCGACGATGACCGACACCGACATCTCGGTCTACCAGCTGAACACCACGTACGCCCAGATCCAGAGCCGGTACGGGATCAGCGCGCTCACGCTGAACGACGCGCACCCGGCGGCGGGCACCGCCATCAAGGTGGTCTCGGGATACTGGAAGCGGACGTACAGCTGCAACGTCGACGGGTTCGTCTACCGCCTCAAGGAGGGCGACTGGACCTGGAAGGACTCGGTCCGCTACACCTCCGCCTGCCAGACCATCGGCGGCACCTCGGGCTCCCCGGTCATCGACACGGCCACCGGCAAGGTCGTCGCGGTGAACAACACGGGCAACGAGGACGGCGAGAGCTGCACCGAGAACAACCCGTGCGAGGTGGACGAGAACGGCAACGTCACCGTCCACTACAAGATCAATTACGCCCAGGAGACGTACATCATCGTGCCGTGCATAGGCGCCGGCAACAAGTTCGACCTGAGCCGCCCGGGCTGCACCCTGCCCAAGCCGTAGCAGTACGACGTTCCCCGCGCCTCTGCTGGAGGCGCGGGGAACACCGCTCGTTACGGCAGCGCGTGGACGTGCGGGCCCACCGCGTTCGACCAGGCGTTGCCCGACTTGGCGTCCCAGTTGGTCGACCAGGTCATCGCACCCCGCAGGCCGGGCCACGTACGCGAGGGCTTGAACGAGCCGCAGTTGGTGCCCTGGGTGAGGCAGTCGAGCGCCGCGTTCACCACCGACGGGGAGACGTAGCCGCTGCCCGCGCCGCTCGTCGAGGCCGGCAGACCCAGGCCCACCTGGGACGGGTCGAGGCCGCCCTGGAGCTGGATGCAGGCGAGCGCGGTCAGGAAGTCGACCGTGCCCTGTGAGTAGACGTTGCCGTCGCAGCCGTTCATCGAACCGCTGTTGTAGTACTGCATGTTGACGACGGTCAGGATGTCCTTGATGTTGAGCGCCGTCTTGAAGTACTCGCCCGACGTCGACTGCATGTCGATGGTCTGAGGCGCCATCGTGATGACCAGCTTGCTGCCCGCCTTCGACGACAAGGACTTGAGCGCCTGCGTCATATACGTGGAGTTGAGGCCGTTCTCCAGGTCGATGTCGACGCCGTCGAAGCCGTACGTCTGCATCAGCGAGTAGACCGAGTTCGCGAAGTTCGTCGCGGACGTGGAGTCGTTGATCGACACCGTGCCGTTCTGGCCGCCGATGGAGATGACGACCGCCTTCCCGGCCGCGTGCTTGGCGGCGATGTCCGCCTTGAACTGGTCGACGGTGTAACCGCCCAGACCGTTGGTGTCGAGGTTGAAGGTCACCGCGCCCGGCGTGCCGGTCGCGTCGGCGAAGGCGACGGCGATGATGTCGTAGTTCGACGGCACATCGCTGATCTTCTGCACGGTCGCGCCGTTGTCGAAGTTCTGCCAGTACCCGGTCACCGCGTGCTTGGGCACGGTCGTGCCGCCGCCCGGGTTGCCGGTCGCGGAGGTGGTGGCGCTCACCGCCGCCGACTTCGGCGACTCACCCGCCGCGTTGGTGGCGGTCACCTGGAACTGGTACGAGGTGGACGCGCTCAGCCCGGTCACGGTCGCCGAACTGCCGCTGCTGGACTGCACCTTCGTACCGTCGCGGTAGATGTTGTAGCCGGTCGCGTTGGAGACCGCGCCCCAGGTCAGGTCCACGGAGGAGGAGGTCACCGCGCCTGTCGTGAGGGCGGTCGGGGCCGCCGGAACGGTCGGGGACGGGTCGCCGCCTCCGCCGCCGTCGGGGCCGAAGACCGAGATGTCGTCGGCGTAATAGGCGGGCTGGCCGTACCAGCCGTGCGTGTAGATCTGCACGGACGTGGTGGAGGAGCCGGTGGTGAAGGTCGTCGACAGCTGGCCCCAGCCGCCGCCGGTGCCGGGCGTCCAGGTGGAGACGTCGCCGGTGCCGGTCCCGGTGGCGCCCAGGTAGGCGTAACTGCCCTGCACCCAGGCGCTCAACGTGTACGTCGAGTTGGGCTTCACGGCGACAGTCTGGGTGCACTGGCCGGTGTCGGAGTTGGACGGGGTCGCCTTGAGGGCGGCGGCCCCGGTGTGGACCGGCGAGGAGACGGTGGCGCCGCTCCCGGCCGTACAACTCCAGCCCGCAAGACCCGACTCGAAGCCCGCGTTCCGGGCGTTGTTGACATCGGCGGCGTGTGCGATGCCGGTGAGCCCGGCTATGGACAGGGCGCCGGCGGCGGCCACGGCCAGGCCGACTCTGCCGCTTGCTCGTTTCACTTGCTGCCTCCGGTGGGGGAGTGGGGAGGTCGGTGGGGAGTGGGCGCGCGCCGCTGCTGGTACAAGTTGGTCCAGACCAATCTGGTTGTCAAGACCTCTGGCGGCACTCGGGGCATCACAGAAACGAGAAGACTGTTCACCCGCAGCTATGTCGTGGATACAGTGCTGTTGCAGCAGGGAGCAGCAGTGATCGAACGCGCCCGTGGGGACCGGACCCGGCCGAAGACCGGAGTGAGCGGGGGGACTTGATGTGCCAACTGCGATAGCCGTCACCAGCCCGGACCTGGTGCTGCCGCCGACCGATCCCCGGACCCCGCTCGCGGCGCTGCTCCAGGCGCCGCAGGCGCAGCCGCTGGACGCGGCGCTCGCCGACATGAACCGCCTGCTCGACCAGCACGGTTACGTGATCGTCCTGTATCCGCAGTCCCTTCCGCCCGCCCATGAACAGCGCCTGCACACCGTCCGCTCGCTCCTGGAGAGCGACCGGATCACGCTGATCGGCTCGGCGCTGCCGCCGCTCGGCCTCGCCGTGCTCGTACGCCAGTTGCGCCAGCTCTCGGTCTGCGACTTCAGCCCCGGCGTGCTCGCCTCGGCCGCGCGGCTGCTCGCGCACTATGTGCACGCGGGCGCCGTGCTCGGCTCGGTCACCAAGCTCGACCGGGTCCCCGTCGGCCTCAAGACGCACGCCAAGTCATGGCTGCCCGGCAGCCAGTTCGCGGTGCTCGCGCATCCGACTCCGCAGCTGGTCAGAGTGGGTACGGGCGAGCTCGAAGGGCCCGATTACGCCTGCCATCTGCTGGCGGCGGGCAGCCCCGCGCCCGCCGGCTGGGTCACCGCGACGCTCGCCGCGCGGTGGCAGGTCGGGGGCGTCGAACAGTGCGCGCTGCCCGAGTACTCGGCGGGCTGGTGGGGTACTTCGAAGCTCACCGAGTTCGCCGCGTATCTGCCCGACCTGTCCGTGCTCTACCAGCTCGTGGCCTCCGTACGGCGGGAGTCGTGCCGGTGGTGCGGCATGGAACTCATCGGCGACCGCTGCGGGTTCTGCACCTCCCCGGTCCCGGCCCCCGAACTCCGGCTGCCCGCCGGGGGCTCCGCGCGCTAGCCGGATGGCCCTTGTCCGCCAAGCCCCACGTCATCGAACGAGGTCGTACGGTCAATGAACTCCCGTCAGCGCCGTGGCGTCATCCTTCTCCTGGTCTCGGTCCTGTGCGCCATCGGTGCGCTCGGCGGGGTCATCTCGGTGATCGACGACGCGAACGCGAAGGTCGGCCCCGAGGTGACGGCGTACCGGGTGAAATCCGATGTGGCGCCCTATACGAAGCTGGAGCACGCCCAGTTCGAGCAGACGAAGATGCCCAAGAAGTGGCTCTCCGAGAACGCGGTCACCGATCTCTCGGCCATCGACGGGAAGATCGCCGTCACTCAGCTCAAGGCGGGTTCGCTGCTCCAGTCCGACATGATCGTCAAACGCCCCCAACTCCAGCCGGGCGAGCAGGAGATCGCGATCATGATCGACGCGGCCACCGGAGTGGCGGGCAAGATCCAGCCGGGCTCGGCGGTGAACATCTTCGCCACCTTCGCCGCCGGGAAGCAGGGCGACACCCCCCAGTCGAAGATCATTGTCTCCGGTGCCAAAGTCCTCGACGTCGGCAAGCTCACCCCGATCGACGCCAACCGCGACGACCGGAGCAAGAGCACCGAGGCGGTCCCGATCACCTTCGCCCTGAACACCCTCGACGCCCAGCGCGTCGCGTACGCGGAGTCCTTCGCCCAGCATGTGCGGCTCGCGCTGGTGGCGCCCGGCAGCGACTCCTCGGTCCGGCCGGGCGACCGTACGTACCGCCTCGAAAAGGACCAGTGAGGTAGCGGATGACCACCAGGATCCTCCCGGCCGTCGGCGACGCCGACGCCGCCCGGTCCGTCACCACCCTGCTCAGCCAGCTCCCGGACGCCGAGCCCGCGATGCCCGTCGGCGACTCCACCCAGCTCCTGGACACCCTGGCCCGGCTCGCCGGGGAGTCGCTCGACGAACTGCCCGAGGTCGTCCTGGTGCACGAGCGCATCGGGCCGGTCCCGGCGCTCGACCTGGTCCGCGAGGTCGCGCTGCGCTTCCCGGCGGTCGGCGTCGTCCTGATCACCGCCGACGCGGGCCCGGGCCTGTTCGCCGCCGCCATGGACTCCGGCGCGCGCGGCCTGGTCACCCTGCCGCTGCACTACGAGGAGCTGGTCAGCCGGGTGCAGGTGGCGGCCCAGTGGTCGGTGGGCGTGCGCCGCCATCTGGGCGGTACGGGCGAGGTGTTCAGCGGCCCCGGCGGTACGGTCGTGACGGTCACCGGGGCCAAGGGCGGGGTCGGCACGACGGTCACCGCCGTCCAACTGGCGCTCGCCGCACGGGCGTCGGGCCACAGCACGGCCCTGGTCGACATGGACCTCCAGGCCGGGGACGTGGCCTCCTACCTCGACGTGCAGTTCCGCCGCTCCGTCGCCGACCTCGCCGCGATCACCGACATCTCGCCCCGGGTCCTCCAGGACGCCCTGTTCACCCACCCCAGCGGCGTCGCCCTGCTGCTCGCCCCGGCCGACGGCGAACGCGCCGAGGAGGTCACCGACCGCGCGGCCCGCCAGATCCTCTCCGCCCTGCGCAACCGCCACGACGTGGTGATCGTCGACTGCGGCACCCAGATGAACGGCGCGAACGCGGCCGCCGTGGAGATGGCGGACATCGCGCTGTTGGTCACCACCCCGGACGTGGTGTCCGTACGCGCGGCGAAGCGGATCGTACGGATGTGGGACCGGCTCCAGATCCGCAAGGCGGAGGAGACCACGACGGTGGTCAACCGGCATACGCGCACCACCGAGATCCAGCCCGCCCTGGTCCAGAAGGTCACCGGCACCCGGATCACCCGGACCTCCGTACCGGCGAACTTCAAGGAGCTGCAAGCCGTCGTCGACTCGGGGCGGCTGCACGACCTGGAGGCCAAGTCCACGGTGAAGCAGGCGCTGTGGACGCTGGCGGGGGAGCTGGGCCTGGTGAAGGCGTCGGCGGCCGCTGCGGAGAAGAGCGGCCGGGGAGCCCTGGTGCTGCGGCGGCGGGCGCACGGATGAGTCCGGGCGCACGGGTGCGGGGCATACGGTCGCGGGCCGAGCGGGACCGGGGGCAGGTCGTCGTCGAGTTCACCGGGATGGTGCCGATCATCCTGGTGACGCTGGCCGCCATCTGGCAACTGGTGCTCACCGGCTACACGTTCACGGTCGCGGGCAACGTCGCGGACGAGGGGGCGCGGGCCGGGGCGGCCAAGGGCGGCGGGCCGGGCGCGTGCGCGGCGGCGGTGGCGAAGGCCGTGCCGGACGGGTGGAGCGCCGACACCGACTGCTCCGGGGGCGGCGACCCCGCCGTCTTCACGGCGACTGTCGGGCTGAAGGTGCCGGTGCTGTTCCCGGGCGCCCTGAACTTCGGGTTTACGGTGCACGGGCACGCGGGGGCGGCCAGGGAGGAGACGCCGTGAGGCGCGGCCACGGCGAGAGGCGGCCGGTCGGGTCCGGCAGCGGTCGTGCCCGTGACAGCCGCCGCACCCGCCGCGCCCGGGGTGACCGGGGCGCGGCGGCCGTCGAGTACCTCGGCTTCCTGCCGCTGCTCCTGCTGGTCGCGCTCGCGGGCGTACAGCTGGGCATCGCGGCGTACGCGGCCCAGCAGGCGGGGACGGCGGCCCGGGCGGCCGCGCGCACCGCCGCGCGGCACGAGCGCGCCGACGGATACGTACAGGCGGCGAAGGCGGCCATGAGCGGGTGGGTCGGCAAGGACAGCGACGTCAGCGCGGCGGGCTGCCCGGGCACGACGGTGACGGCCAAGGTCACCGTGCCCGTCCCGTCCGTCTTCCTCGTCGGCCACTTCGGCCCGGTCACCAAGACCGCCACCATGCCCTGCGATGACCGGAACTGACCGAGGAGGCACGCCACATGAGCCTGCGGGCCCGTATCACCGCCCCCGAGGAGACCCGGGGGAGCGAGGGCGACGCCCATCTCGTCGCCACCTACCGGGGCAAGCTCCTGGAGGAGATCGACCTCGCGGAGATGTCGTCGCTCGCGGCCGCCGAGCGCCGGGCGCGGCTGGAGCGCGTCCTCGGCCACATCCTCAGCCGCGAGGGCCCGGTCCTGTCGACGGGCGAGCGGGCCCAGCTGATCCGCCGGGTCGTCGACGAGGCGCTGGGCCTTGGCGTACTGGAACCGCTGCTCGAAGACGCCTCCGTCACCGAGATCATGGTCAACGGCCCGGACCACATCTATGTCGAGCGCGGCGGCCGGGTCGAGCGGCTGCCGATGCGGTTCGCCTCGCACGAGCAGCTGATGCAGACCATCGAGCGGATCGTGTCGACCGTCAACCGACGGGTCGACGAGTCCAACCCGATGGTGGACGCCCGGCTGCCGTCGGGCGAGCGCGTCAACGTGATCATCCCGCCGCTCTCGCTCACCGGCGCCACCCTCACCATCCGCCGCTTCCCGCGCTCCTTCACGCTGCCCGAGCTGATCGGCTTCGGCTCGCTCGACCAGCACATGCTGCTGCTGCTCGCGGGGCTGATCCAGGCCAAGTTCAACGTGATCGTCTCGGGCGCCACCGGCACCGGCAAGACGACCCTGCTCAACGCCCTTTCGGGGCTGATCCCCGAGCACGAGCGGATCATCACCATCGAGGACTCCGCCGAACTCCAGCTCCAGCAGTCCCATGTGATCCGCCTCGAATCCCGCCCGGCCAACGTCGAGGGCAAGGGGCACATCTCCATCCGCGACCTGGTCCGCAACTCGCTGCGCATGCGCCCCGACCGGATCGTGGTCGGCGAGGTGCGCGGCGGCGAATCCCTCGACATGCTCCAGGCGATGTCCACCGGCCACGACGGCTCGCTCGCCACCGTCCACGCCAACAGCGCCGAGGACGCGCTGATGCGCCTCCAGACCCTGGCCTCCATGTCCGAGATCAAGATCCCGTTCGAGGCGCTGCACGACCAGATCAACTCGGCCGTCGACGTCCTCGTCCAGCTCACCCGGCACGCCGACGGCTCCCGCCGGGTCACCGAGATCGCCCTGCTCGACTCGCACGGCCGCGACCCCTACCGGCTCGCCACCGTCGCCCGCTTCGCCGCCCGCCCGATGGGCGCCGACGGGCGCGTGCACGGCGAGTTCCAGTACTTCCCGATCCCGCGCCGCGTCGCCGACCGCCTCTACCTCGCCGGGCAGAGCGTCCCGCAGGCGTTCGGCATCGCGTCCTTCGACGAACAGCTCGCCACCCGAGAGGCAAGGTAAGCAGCGCCATGGACGGACTCGCCCAGCTGACCATCGGGGTCACGCTGCTCGCCTGCGCCGCGGCCGCCGCCGGCACGCACGCGTACGCCACGGGCCGCGCCCAGCGCCGCGCCCTGGTCGAACGGCTCTCCGCGGCGGGCGAAGCGCCGCCCGCCGGGCGCCACCGCCGCTTCGCCGGGATCGACCGCAGGCTGCGCCGTACCAACCTCGGCAAGCGCATCGAGCGCAAGCTCGCGGTGACCGGCCTGAACGTGACGCCCGGCGAGTACGCCGTCTACGTACTGGCAGCCGTGGTGGGCCTGTGGGTGGTGGCGGCCTCCGTCCTCGCCTCCTTCTTCGGCCCGCTCGCCGCGCTCGCGGGCCTGTGGGCGGCCAACACCTTCCTCACCTGGCAGCGCACCCGCCGCACCGAGGCGTTCATCAACCAGCTCCCCGAGATCTCCCGCGTGATCGCCAACGCCACCCAGGCCGGACTCGCGCTGCGCACCGCGATAGCGATGGCGGCGGACGAGCTGGAGGCCCCGGCGGGCGACGAACTCAAGGCGGTAGCCGATCAGTTGGCGGTGGGCCGCACCCTGGACGACGCACTCGACGAGCTGGCGCGCCGCCTCCCGTCCCGCGAACTGGTCGTCCTCGTATCGACGCTGATCCTCTCCAACCGGGCGGGCGGCGCGGTCGTCAACTCGCTGCGCAACCTCACCACCACCCTGGAGGAGCGCAAGGAGACCCGCCGCGAGGTACGCACCCAGCTGTCCCAGGTGAACACCACGGCGTACGCGGTCCCGGCGATCGGGGTCGGCGCGATGCTGCTGGTCAACCAGATCGCGCCGGGCTCGCTCGCCAAGATGACCGGCACGTTCCTCGGCCAGGCCGCCGTCGTCGTCGCCCTCGGCCTGTACGCCCTCGGCTTCGTGGCGATCCGCCGTATCTCGAAGATCGACGTCTGAGGACCACGGAGGAGCCGGACATGGAGTCGGACATGGACAGGGGAAGCCGGGCATGGAACTGATCCTCGGACTGGTCCTGGCGCTCAGCGTCCTGGGCGCCTTCCAGGGCGTACGGATGTACCGCGCCGAGACCAAGCTCCCCACCGACCTGCGGCTCGCCCTCGAGGTCGGCGCCACCCGCACCACCAGGACGGGCGGCGCCATCGACCGCCTGGGTATCCGCTACGCACCGTTCGTGCTGCGCCTGATGGGCCCCAAGCGGGTCAACGACAAGCGCCGCAGGATCGACATGGCGGGCAACCCCGGGGGCCTGACCATCGACCGGTACGCGGCACGGCGCGCGGTGTACGGGGCGCTGGGCGGGGTCGGTGCGGTGGTGATGCTGACCGGCGGCAACTACCTGCTGGCCGTGCTGATGCTCGCGTTCGCGTACTACTGGGTCGAGGTCGGCATCTGGGTCGCCGTACGCCAGCGCCGCGACGACATCGAGCGCACCCTGCCGGACTTCCTCGACGTCCTGGCCGTCGTCGTCTCGGCCGGACTCGGCTTTCGCCAGGCGCTGGAGCGGGTCGCCGAGAAGTACGAGGGACCGTGGGCCGACGAAGTGCGCATCGCCCTGCGCCAGATGGACATGGGTGTGAGCCGCCGCCAGGCGTTCGACGACCTGCGCCGGCGCAACGACTCCGAGCAGGTCGCGATGTTCGTCACCGCACTCCAGCAGGGCGAGGAACTGGGCGCGCCCATCGTGGACACGTTGATAGCGATCGCCACCGACATGCGCCGCACCGACGCCCAGAACGCCCGCCGCAAGGCCGCCAAGGCGGTGCCGAAGGCGACGCTGATGGTCACCACGTTCATGGTGCCCGCCACCATGATCCTGATGGCGTCGGCGATGCTCCTCGGCTCGGACGCGGATCTCGGCTCACTGACGGGGAAGTGACATGTCCGAGAGTCCGGCGCCCGAGGTGTCCCTCCAGCTCAACGCCTTACAGGCACTGTGCAGACAGGTGTTCCTGTTCCGGCTGGCGATGATAGGTCTGGCCACCCCCTTCGCCCTGACCAACACGGCGGCGGGCGGCCCGACATGGCTGGTCTCGGGGGCGGTCCTGATCACCTTCATGGGCTCGTACGCGCTCTACCGCGACTGGGAACGCTTCGGCCCGCTCCTCCTGCGCCACCCGTCCCTGCTCGCCGTGGACACGGTCTTCGGCGCGCTGCTCCTGTTCACGGCGACACCCGACTCGACCCTCGCGTACGTGGTGGTCTGCACCCCGCTCCTCGCCGGTCTGGTGTACGGGTGGCGGGGCGCGGGCGTCTTCGCCGGGCTCCAGTGCGTGATCCTGGCGCTCGCGTACATGGCCGAGCGCCGCTACCACGAGGCCGCCCCCTCCTCGCTCCTGCTGCCCGGCTTCTGCGTGCTGTCCGGGGCGGCGGGGGTGGGGCTCGGCGGCCTGCTGCTGAGGTTCGGCGAGGCGTCCCGGGCGCTGGCCCGTACGCGGGAGCGGCTGGCGGTGGAGGAGGAACGGGCGTACCTGGCGAGGGAGTTGCACGACTCGGTGGCGAAGACCCTGCACGGGGTGGCGCTCGCGGCCGAGGGCCTGGCGACGGCCGCCTCCGCCGAGGACCCGCCGACGGTACGCCGCCGCGCCCTCCTGGTGGCCCGCTCGGCCCGCCGGGCGGCGGCGGAGTCGCGGGAACTCCTGGCGGACCTGCGGCGGGAGGAGGACGAGGGCGGTGGCATCGACGTGATGCGTGAACTGGGGGAGCGGGTAAGGGAGTTCGCGCGGCGAAGTGAGGACATCTGGTTCACCTACCAGGCCCTCGGGGACGGCTGTCCGCCCCTGCCGCCGGTGCCGCACCCGATCGCGCGCCAGCTCCTCACGATCACGGCGGAGGCCCTGGAGAACGCGCACCGCCACGCGGGCCCGTCCCGGGTCGACGTGTCGGCGGGGGTGGTCGGCGATCTGTTCCGGATCAGCGTGTACGACGACGGGCGCGGCCTGCCGCCCGGGACGACCCTCGAAGGGCTCAGGCGGGCGGGCCACTTCGGGGTGGTCGGCATGGTCGAGCGGGCGGCGGGCCTGGGCGCGCGGATCCGGATCGGCCGGGGCGAGGCGGTCAGGGGTACGGAGGTCCGGGTGGACCTGCCGCTGACGGCGCTGAGGGTGTGAGTCTTTTGGTTCGCGGAGCGAGGGGACCCGGCATGCGGGTGGTGGTGGCGGACGACAACCCGGTCGTACGGGCCGGGCTCACCGCGCTGCTGTGCGGTCGCGACGGGATGGAGGTGGTCGCCGAGGCGGCCGACGGGGGCGCGGCGTACGAGGCGGCGGTACGTCATCGGCCGGACGTGGTCCTGCTCGATGTGCGTATGCCGGGCGTGGACGGACTGACGGCCCTGCCCCGTCTGGTGCGGGTGGCGCCGGTGCTGATGCTGACGTACAGCGGGGAGAGCGCGACCGTACGCGAGGCGCTGCGGCTGGGCGCGGGCGGCTATCTGGTGCACGGCGAGTTCACCGTGGAGCAACTGGTGGGAGCGGTACGGGACATCACGGCGGGCCGCGCCCGCTTCACCCGGACGGCGGCGCGGGCGCTGACGGAGCCCGGGGCGGTGCCGGGAAGTGTCATGGACCCGTTCGTTTCGTTAAATCCGAACGAAGAGGCTTCGCGGATGCAATCGGATGTGGGACAGTCGTTCGCGAGCCTTGGGAGGCAGACTCCGGCCCGCCCCAAGGGACTTGGCGAGCACCTGCTGAGCAGGAGGGAGGTGGAGGTGATGGAGCTGATCGCGGTGGGCATGAGCAATCGGCAGATCGCCGACGCCTGCTTCATCAGCGAGAAGACGGTGAAGAACCACATCAACCGGATCTTCGCGAAGCTGCACAGCAACAGCCGCACTCAGGCGGTCGCGACGTGGCTGGGTACGCGGGCGGGGCAGGGGGTGCCGGGATGAGTCTCTTGCCGCTGCCCCAACTGGCCCGCAGGGCCCGGAATTGGGCCCAGGGACCCTGTGCCCCCACCGGAACCCCCCGGTACGGTTCCGCTGTCGAATGCGGCACCGCCGTCGAACCCGGAGGGGACCCCCGCCATGAACGACAAACTCCTCAAGCCCGCGACCGCCGCCAGGACCCGGGTTCACGGCTGGCTGAACACCACGGCCGAGGCCCTGCGACGCCGGGGGGACCGGGGGCAGGGGGCGGTGGAGTACATGGGGATCATCATCGTGGTGGTGGCGATCATTCTGGTGCTTACGCAGACGAATTTCGGTACGGCCATCGCGCAGAAGATCACCGCCGCGATCAACAAGATCAACCCCTGACAGCGCGTCCGTCCCGTACATCGCGCACATCCCGTACCTCCCGTCGCCCCCGAGGCGACCGCGGGCAGGCCTTCCCCCTCTACATCACGGCGGTGGCGGCCCTGCTCTTCCTCGCGTTCGCCTACTTTGCGGTGGGGCAGGCGGCGGTGAAGCGCAACGAGGCCCAGACGGCGGCGGACGCGGCGGCGCTCGCGGCCGCGCAGGACTTCCGTGACCAGCTCCGGAACGGACTGCTCGACACCTTCGACATCACCCGCTGGCAGAAGCTGCTCGACGGCGACCGGGGCGGGCTGCTCCCGCACGACTCCTGCGTGGCGGCGAACGACCTGGCGGGGCGCAACGACGCCACGGTCGATCCGGGCGGCTGCAACCTCACTTTCACGCCCGAGCCCACCTACCAGGTCGCAGTGCGGACCAACAAGACGGCGGGCAGTTCGGTCATCGCCGCCACGAGCGACCACAAGGGCGCGGCGCAGGCGACCGCCGTGGTCGTACCGCGCTGCCGCCTCCAGGATGGCCAGCCGGGCCAGTCGGCCGAGCCGACACTGACGCCGACGGTGACCGTTCCCCCTGGGGAGTCGCCCGCGCCGGGCGGACCCGGGGGCGATGCGAAGACGTACCGACTCGTCTGCGACAAGCGGGACTTCGATGTCGACCCGGCACACCTCGATCTGCTGCCCAAGGCGTCCGACCTGTTCTCCGTCCAGCTGGCCAAGAAGTAAGCGAAGGAAGAAGCGAGGGACCGACTGATGGATAGGGCCAAGAACAGAGCGTGGGGGAGAGGCGTGGCCGCCGCGACGGCCGCTGCCGCCCTGGCTCTCACCTTGACCGCCTGTGGCGGGGCCGGCGGCGACAAGAAGGCGGACGACACGACGTCCACCCCTGCGGCCGCGTCCGGCGGGAAGTCCCAGTCCCAGAGCAACGCGCCCACGACGCAGAGCAATGAGGTGCTGGCGACCGTCACGGGCGGCGACGGCATCCAGATCGTGATCAACAGCGCGAAGCGCGACACGGGTGGCTTCGTCACCGTCGAGGGTGTGGTGGCGAACAACTCGGCGCAGGGGTTCACGGCCCCCGGCTGGCAGGGAAGCGAGCAGGAGTTGCGGGACAACGGGGCGTCGATGGCGGGCGCGTCCCTGGTGGACAAGACGGGCAAGAAGCGCTACCTGATCCTGCGCGACACCGACGGCCGCTGCCTGTGCACCCGCTTCCCGACCGGCCTGACGGCAGGTCAGAAGATCCCCTTCTACGCCCAGTTCCCCGCACCCCCCGCCAACGTCACCGAAGTCGACTTCCAGCTGCCCACCATGCCCACCGCCACCATCAAGATCTCCGGCTGAGGCACGCGATGCGCGAACTGAGAAGCCAGCCATACGCGGACGCGCCACGCACCAGTCGGCTCGGCTCCGCCGCGATGGCGGCCGTCGCTGTCGGGGCGCTGCTGTTCGCGGGGACGGCCCCGGCTGTCGCCGACGACCCGAACCCCACCGTCGTACCCTCCGCGTCCCCGCCCGTACGGGTCGACGCGAACGCGCCCGGGCTCAAGCTCTCCGACGGGGCCACGCTCGCCGCGCCCAGGGTCGTCGACATCAAGTCGGTGGTGGAGGACATGGGCGGCGAGGAACGCCGTTCCGACACCAACGCCGACATCTCGTTCGCTCTCCAGGCCGAAGTCCTCTTCGGCAAGGACAGCGCGGAGTTGTCGCCCGAGGCGACCGGCCGTATCCAGGCGATCGCGGACGAGGTCAAGAAGCAGAAGGCCACGAACGTCCGGGTGTTCGGCTTCACCGACAACCTCGGTACGCACGAACACGGCGTGGTGCTGTCCAAGCAGCGCGCGGACGCGGTCCAGGGAGCGCTGTCGCAGGCGGTGGGCGGCGGATCGGTGACGTTCGACATCCGGGGTTACGCGGAGGACTACCCCATCGCCGACAACTCCTCGGAGGACGGCCGCCGCAAGAACCGCCGTGTGGAGGTGTCGTTCCCGCGCGGGGCGACCCCGTAGGCCGCCGTGCGGTGGAGAGGGTGGGCCCGGCCGGCCGGGTGGAGGTGCGGTCGGCCGGGCCCCGTATGCGCGCGGGCCCCCGTCAACGTCCGCAGATGTGACGCTCCCGCGCACCACAAAGACTGCCGGACGGTGCCGACGCCTGGCTTGGAAAAAAGCGCACGCGCCGGTACGGCTTCAAGACCTGTCCCGTTGCCATGCCGCAGCCCCGGCCGGTCGCCCGTGCCGGGGCTGTCTTGCGTCGCCAGTGGCTCAGTGGGTCGGGAACTGCCCGCCCTTGACGGCAGCGACGAAGGTCGACCAGGCGGTCGTGTCGAGGACGAGCGCAGGGCCGTGCGGGGCCTTGGAATCACGGACGGGAACGCCGTCGGCGTGTCCGGCCGACACCTCGACACAATTGCCCCCGCCGTTGCTGTAGGACGACTTGAACCAGCTGGCGCCCTCCAGGTCCGATGCCATCACCGTGGCAGGGTTTATGTTCATTCTGCGATCTCTCTCGATAGTTGGTGCAGAAGCTTCGGGGTGTCACGAGGAGGCAAGGCGGCGGCCACCATGGCGTCGAACATGCGGGAGAACCGCCCGACCTCGCGCGGCTTGTCCGTGACAGCGACGGTGAACCACGCGGTATCGGTCTGAGCCGTCGTCGGCAGGCCATCACCAAGGATCATGATGTTGACGTCATGGCACGCGACGTAGCCGCGCACCGTCTGAGGGAGAACCTGCAGTGTCACGTTCTCCAGGGCAGCCAATTCGGCGAGTGCCGCATACTGCTCTCGCATGGTGCCCGAGTCACCGATGGCGTAGCGCAACGCCGGCTCGTACAGGACCGCCCACACCTTCAGCGGGTCTTCATCGCGTGTCAGGGCCTCCTTCCTCTTCATGCGTAGTTGCACGCTTTGCCGTACGAACTCCGTGGTCGTCTCGTCAATGGGCTTGTGCTGTTCGTGGACGGCTTGCGCGTATGCCTCGGTTTGGAGAAGCCCCGGAATGATCGTCGGGTGGAAGATGCGGATCTCCCGCGCTGCGGACTCAACGCCGAGGAACCGCGGCATGCCCGACAACATGGTGGTGCCGGTACCGGTCCACCACTCCTGACTGGCCCCCTCGCGCTGGAGTGCGACCAGCCGGTTCACCTGCTCTTCGTCGGTGATGCCGTAGCGCTCCAGCAGCTCTCGCAGGTGTCCGGCCTGCCGGAAGGACTTCCAGCCGGTCTCGACGCGCTGAAGCGTGCTCTCGTCGAAGTGCAGTCCCCTTACTGCCTCCGCGATGGTGAAACCGGCCTCCTTCCGTAGCTGCCGCAGTTCGTGCCCGAGCCCGATGCGCCTTGCGGTTGGCTGCGGCCTTGCGGCCATGTGCCCTCCATTCTGGCGCACGTGCGCGCCGTCGCCTGCCTTGTGTTCAGCCTGGCATCCGTTGCGCCAGCAGCAGAAGCCATGCGCATGCATTGGCATGTGCCATTTCTACTTCCAAGGCTGATTCCCAGCAGATTCTGTTGTGCCTAACTCTGCTACGGGGCACGGTGGTTGAGCCCAGGAGGGCGATCGGGGGGTGCGGAGGCGTGCCCGTGAGGCAGGGGTAGGCCAGAGCGGCGACGGCTTCCGCTGCACCTCGTGCGGATCCCTGAACAACTCGCGATGCCTCGATCGCAAAGACCGTCCGTCACGCAAGGACCCCCGCGACCGCGCACACGGTCCGGGGGCGTGGCCAACCTGAAGGAAGCAGGTCGACATGCCGAACTGTATCGTCCGAATCTTCGAACCACTGTGGCGGTTCTTGCGGCCCGTACCGGGCCGTCACTGGACGGCCGTGCCGCCCCTGGTCGTCGAGCGCGTGGACACGCCGACGCCGCCCCCGCCGCGTGTGCGGGTGAGCCGGCGGGTGTCGATGCTGCGGGGTGAGGACACGGCGCTTGTGCGCCCGTACCTCGTGGCGTACGAGCAACTGGCGCGGCGGCGGGCGCTGTTCCTGACGGTGCACGGCATCGATGTGGGGCCGCTGGCCATCCACGGGGTGGTGGGTCGGTGAGCGCCGTGGACCGTACGGCGCCGGAGCCTGTGACCGGGGACGTGAAGCCTCGGGGGCTCGGGTTGTGCTGGGCGGCGGCGCCCGGGAATCCGGCCCGCAACTGCACTCTGACAGACCGTCATGTAAGTCCGCACTTCCACGAGTACTCGGGTGCCGAGTGGGACTGGACAGGCGGACAGCCGTGACCGGGCTCGGGCAGCAGGTGCCGCCCGCCGAGTTGACGCTGCGGGTCTCGCGGGACGGCGGCCGGACCTGGGGGCCGACGCGGGTGATCCCGGCCGTTGCCCCGCTGGTGCCGCTGTACACGTCCGAGTGGCCGCCGTGCCGCTGCGCCCCGGGCGTCCAACGGCACTGAGGTGACCATTGGACGCCCTCGGGCGAATTGCCGATCGCGTCCTAGGAGTTGCCGACCTCACGGCCGCCGCCACCGTACGGGACGGTGATCAGCTCCATGGCGTGACCGGACGGGTCGAGGAAGTAGACGCCCCGGCCGCCGTCGTTGTGGTTGATCTCGTTCGGGCGCTTCATGTACGGGTCGGCGAAGTACCGCACGCCCGCCTGCTTGATCTTCTCGAAGCCGACGTCGAACTCGTCCTCGGAGATGAGGAACGCGTAGTGCTGCGGCACGATCTTGTCCGGGTCGCCGGTGGCGAAGTCCAGGGTCACGCCGTTGGCCGTCTCGACGGGGACGAACGGTCCCCACTCGTCGCCGACCCGCAGCCCCAGGATGTCCGCCAGGAACTCGGCGGAGGCCCGGTTGTCCCGGGAATGGATGATGGTGTGATTCAACTCGACTGACACGGTGGAATGCCTCCAACGGGCATCTCACGGGCACCTCCACGCTCACCCGGCCGGTGACCAACGCGCGATGCCGTCCAGTGATCGTAGGCAGGCGCGAGCGGGGCTCGCAAGGACGGTTCCCGGCCGCGTGTCAGCCCGAGGCGGGATGTACGTACACCCGCACCCCCACCCGTACGCCCCACCCCTCCATGGCTCCCGCCTCCGCCTCCAGGATGTGCCGGGCGCGGATGCGGGGGGCGGTGAGGCGGTTGGGGGGCACGGTGTGCAGCGCGATGACGCGGAGCGTGCGGTCGAGGTAGGCGACGTCGATGGCGAATCGCATACGGAAGGTGTGTACGGAGGTGGCGGGGGTGAGGAGGATGGCCCCCTCGATCCCGGTACGCCCGAGGAGGCCGCGCGTGCGGGCGCGATAGGAGGCGGCGATCCGGAGCGGCACTGCGAGGTTGCCGCCCTCGACCCCCAACTCCGCGTCGCCGTCCGCCCACCGAGCCATGGGCGCAGGCTATAGCTCCCCCACCCCGCCCCTTCCCGAAAGCTCTGGGCGAGCGGCCGGGTGCAGCGGCTGCGGGGGGATTCGGTCGTACGAGCGTCAAGGTGGGAGGGGGAGTAGTCAAGGTGTCTGAGCGTGATGTAGAGGCGCCACAGCCCTACCGCTCTCTGAGCGAGGGCGCGAGGTTCTTGAGCCAGGCGTTGCGTACGCGAGTCCACTCCGTTCCGCATCCTTTGACGCGCTGGGAGGGGAGGTTGCGGGTGTGAGCCAGGTCGGCGTTCCGGACCGGGGAAGCACCGTAGAGATAGCACAGGTGATTGGCAGCTCGCTGGGGGTCCGTAGAGTGCTCGTCGCTGTGCTTCGGGTCGGGTGCTTCGCTTGTTGCAGCTGAGAGTTCGTACTCCTGGGCAGCCAGTCTTAGCTGGTGCTCTCCGTCGGAGCCTTGACGTATCAGCATGATGGCAGCGAACTGGTCGGCCGTGTCTTCCTCGTTCCGTCCGCCGAGGGGCAGGTCCAGGACATCGATGAGGGCGTGCCCCGCCTCGTGGAAGACGGTTTCCGCGACCACCGCGTTGACCGCTTCGTCCGGTCGGGGGTAGCCGGCGTCCTGGAACAGCTTGCGGTCCTCTGCCACCTCGTCGTAGCAGATCTCGACGTGGCGGGTTTCGGGGTCGTACGAGGAGCCCTCGCCGTGGCACGACCGTCCGATGAGGGTGACTTCGTGCTCCAGCGCAAGGAAGGTGTTGAGGGCTGTCGATCCCTTTTCCAGCGTTTTTTCCGCACGGAGGAAGGCAGCCTCGCTGCGGTCGGCGGCGGAGGGCCGTTCGTAGCGGGCGACGAAGCCGGAGCCGACGGGTGCGGTGCCCTTTTGTGAGCCTGCGGTCTCATGGCCCGATGTGGTGCAGCTAGTAACGAGCACGGTCGCACACAGTGCGGTGCACGGAATGTGTCGTGTCAGTCTGCGCAGGTTGCTCTTCCACACACCCTTCATTGTGCCCTGCGGATGCCCCCAGCCGCCGAAGCAGCTGGGGGCGAGGAGGCCGATGGCGGTGTGTTGCTTCAGCGGGCCGATACCAAGCCGCGCCGTACGGGAAGTTGTGATCTCAGGGCCAGAGACTTGTCGGGGGACACCAGCATGTATTCGTGGCCCAGGGCGGACGCGCTCGTGTCCATGAACAGGGAGACCTCTCCGTCGGTCCAGACCATAATGAGGTCGTCTTGCCAGGCGTTCTCACTGAAGTCGCCAGCGATCATGAGGGTGGAGTGGTTGGCCCACAGGTCATTGGCAGGGACGATCTGGGTTGACTGGTGGAACCCGGATTCGTCGACATTGGTGTACAGGGTCAGTGAGCCGTCCGCCCACCGTACGGCCACGTCGTAGATGTTGTGGTCGCCGTCGAAGTCTCCGCCCGTGACCAAGACAGCGTTCTTCCATATGCTGTCCTGCGCGGGGCGCGAGAGCTGGCTTTCCTTGTGGAAGCCAGCTTGATCGACGTCGGTGTACAGCGTTACCTCTCCGTCTGTCCAGCGGACGATCACGTCGTCTGGCCACTTGTTGCCCGCGTAGTGCCCGGTGGCGAGGCTGACAGCGTGCTTCCAGATGCTGTCGGTCGCTGGTTTCTCGATCTGTATCTCCTGGCTGAGCTTGTTCTGCTCGGAGACGTCCTTGTAGATGGTTACTTCACCGTCAGACCAGCGGACCATGAGGTCGTACAGATCGGTGCCGGTGAAGTCACCGGCTGTGATGACGTCCGCGTGCTTCCAGGTTTCGTTGGGGGCGGCGAGCTGGATTTCCTTTTCGAAGTTGCCGTCTCCGTCACCGATGTAGAGCGTGACTTCGCCGTCCGCCCACCGCACGACCATGTCGGAGCTGGTGTAATCGGGCGACTCGGTAGTGAAGTAGCCGGAGGCGATTCCCCGCGCGTACTTCCAGGTTTCGCCCTTGCCGAGGATTCCGCCGGTTGCTGGTTTGTCGCCTCGTACGGCGGAGTCGTAGAGGTTTTTGATGTCGGTGCCGAAGTAGGAGCTGTAGGAGGTGTCGGGGGTCGGGCCGCCGGTCTTGTAGCCGCCGATGACCCCGATGACGTCGCCGGTCTGTGTGTTGGTGTTGAAGTTGGCGATGAACGGGGCGCCGCTGCTGCCGCCGCTGTAGCCGTCGCAGTCGATGCGCAGGTACGAGCCGGGCCAGCCGCTGAACTTCGCCTCCGTGGTGTCGGCGGTGCAGGTACGCGGCGGCGGGTCCGCACCGGGGTAGCCGACCAGGTGGACGTCCTTGTGGGCGAAGCCGGTGTTGGTCGCCAGGCGGTTGCCGCCGACCGTGTCCTCTACTTCCTTGCCGTTGGTGCCCTTGTCGGCTTCGGCGAAGGCCACGTCGAACTGTGCGGCGGCCTGCTTGTCCCAGCTCAAATACCGCTGGTCCATCCAGGCCAGGGCCCGGTTTCCCTGGCGCTTGATGGGGAACTTGCCGTACGGGGTCTCGATGCCGCCCTGGGCGTTCTTCTGGATCTTCGGCGCGAACGCCAGTTGGTTGGCGGTTTCCCGCCCGGTGAGGCAGTGTCCTGCCGTCAGTACCAGGTTCCGCTTCGGGCTCGACACCACGCTCGCGCTGCAGAAGTAGATCTGCTGGTTGTTCTCGACACGAAACATCGTGCCAGCGACGGGCAGTCCCTCAAAGCGTTGGCTCGGCACAAAGGACGCCAGAGTCTTCGCAGCAACTGCGTTGTTCTGTTTCCCTTCCTCTGGCCAGGGTTTGGCCGATGCCATGCGTTCCGGCGTCAAGAAGGCATCCACATCGTCCGCGTTCCACCGAGCCAGGCTGTAAGGCCGCGGTGACGGCACAGCCTTCGGCGTGGCCGTTGTAGGTGCCGGAGAGGGGGATGCCGGACGCGTCGGTGAAGACGGTACCGGCGAAGGCGGTGTCGGTGAAGCGGCAGATGGTGAACGTTCCTGGGCACTGGCTGGTTTGTCGCCTCGTACGGCGGAGTCGTAGAGGTTTTTGATGTCGGTGCCGAAGTAGGAGCTGTAGGAGGTGTCGGGGGTCGGGCCGCCGGTCTTGTAGCCGCCGATGACCCCGATGACGTCGCCGGTCTGTGTGTTGGTGTTGAAGTTGGCGATGAACGGGGCGCCGCTGCTGCCGCCGCTGTAGCCGTCGCAGTCGATGCGCAGGTACGAGCCGGGCCAGCCGCTGAACTTCGCCTCCGTGGTGTCGGCGGTGCAGGTACGCGGCGGCGGGTCCGCACCGGGGTAGCCGACCAGGTGGACGTCCTTGTGGGCGAAGCCGGTGTTGGTCGCCAGGCGGTTGCCGCCGACCGTGTCCTCTACTTCCTTGCCGTTGGTGCCCTTGTCGGCTTCGGCGAAGGCCACGTCGAACTGTGCGGCGGCCTGCTTGTCCCAGCTCAAATACCGCTGGTCCATCCAGGCCAGGGCCCGGTTTCCCTGGCGCTTGATGGGGAACTTGCCGTACGGGGTCTCGATGCCGCCCTGGGCGTTCTTCTGGATCTTCGGCGCGAACGCCAGTTGGTTGGCGGTTTCCCGCCCGGTGAGGCAGTGTCCTGCCGTCAGTACCAGGTTCCGCTTCGGGCTCGACACCACGCTCGCGCTGCAGAAGTAGATCTGCTGGTTGTTCTCGACACGAAACATCGTGCCAGCGACGCCAGGGGCATCAGCCTGCTGGCTGGCCATGCGATCGCCTAGCGTCCCGCCAGTTGACGTTTCACTCTGTTTCCCTTCCCCGGGCCAGGGTTTCGCCGCCGCCATGCGCTCCGGCGTCAAGAAGGCATCCACATCGTCCGCGTTCCACCGAGCCAGGTCGTACCTCTCAGGCAGAGGTGAAGCCGGGGCGGTGTCGCTGGCGGAAGGAGACGTCGAGGGCGATGGGACGCCGGGTAAGGACGTTGCGGTCTGGCTTGGAGTAGGTATCGGGCTTGGTGATTGCGCTGAAGCCACCGATATGTTTGCGACGAGCATAGCGGTGACACATGCTCCGACCCACAGGGGCCGGAGCGACAGTCTCTTGTGCACGGTACGAGATGCCTTTCGTTGAACTCTACTGGCGACCACAGGAGTTTGCCTGCGATACTGCCGAGATGACCGTAAGAAGCTACCTTACGAGCACAAAGGCGAAAACCTCATTCCGGGCTCATCGACTGCACAGGAGGGCCATAGTTGGCCTGATCTCAGCGGTATTCATCATTCCGTTTCACGGCGCTGCTGTCGCCGCCGAAGCGCCCCGCTTCGCTATCTCCGTCGAAAACGGGTGGGACCTCAAGCAGTGCTCAGTTGTCAAGGTGACAGCGAGACTCACGACCCCCCTAGCCGACGAGTCGCAGCACATCGCCGCCATCGAGGTGCGCTCCGGGGCCATTGATGGCGGGTCCGCGAAACTTCCTGGAAAGCGGGGTGTGTTCGAGGGGTACGTGTACCTGTCTCACCCCCCTGGGGACTATGCCGTCTCCGTCATAAGTTCAGGAGTGGCGACAGGTAGTACACCCATCAGGATCACCGCCATGGCCCAGGGGGCGGAAAGGAGACAGTTTCCGTATGCAGTGGATCCAGACATATCCACTGAAGAACCGGCCATTCCGGGTGGGCCGGTAGAAGTCTCGGTGGCTGACGAGGCCCCAGATCCACAGGAAAAGTACGTGACCGTCACATCGGAGGCATTCGTACGGCCGGTTAACCTGGAGTTCAATGGGCGGCATTACATCGGCAGGGGGAGAGTGCGAGATGATGCGAAGCCCGGTAAATACACTATGCAGCTCACGAGCCATTTTGGTTGTGGTGAGGCAATGTCGCAGAGAGGTGATGGAGCCTTGGAGGGGCTAACGGTTATCAGCTCGAGCGGGCAGAAGGCTCGTGCGCTTTCTTCATGGGTATTGGGTGCCTTCGCTGCTGGTGGAATCGCCGCACTGATATCCGGGTTGAGTTTCGTGAAATGGCGACGTTCCCGTATTTCTGTGTGACGGTGATCTACTGAGCCGAGACTGATGGGTTTCCTGCTCGTTTGGTTGGGTGTGATCGAGGCATCCGGCCAGCCGAGGACAACTCCTGCACCACATGGAACCATCGCGAATGGAAGCACTCGGATCACCGTTTTGCATTCACGTGGATATGAGGTCGATTCGCTTCCGCGTGATCCATCTCAGATTGCCGAAGTCCCTCCTTCTTCCGGCGTTGGGCTTCAGTAGCCTGGGTCCGGGCTACGGTTATTCGCCGCTGGCTGGCGGCGGCATGGCCGTCGTCGATCACGCAGTGGCCGGGGTTGGACCTGCATGTCCCATAGCACTGGCGGGGCTTCCAGAACCTCAGCTGAACGGCCGAGCCGCGGGGGTGGGGGGACAAGCCGCCCCTCACCCGCGCACGCGTGCCCCGGGGCGGAGCCCCGAAAGCGGGGTGGAGGGGCGGAGCATCAGGGGTGCGGGGGTGCAGCCCCGCACGGGGGTCCGGGGGCGGAGCCTCCGGGAAACCACCTTCACCCCCACCCACCCCCGGAGGGTTTAGGGAAGGGGTGGGGTGGGGGAGCTGACCGGGGTGCGTCTGCTGCTCGTCCTCCTCGCCGCCGGCTACGGACTGACCCTCGGCCGGCTTCTCCCGCGTGCCGCGTACCGGCTCGCCGTGGAGCCGGACGAGCTGTGGCGCACCGAATGCCCCGCCGGGCACCCCATCAGCGGCTGGCTCGGCGGGCCGCCCTGCCGCACCAGGAGCGCGGTGACGGCCACCGCCACCGTCGCCGCAGCCGCCCTCGCCGCCACCACCGGCCCCCACCCCGAACTCGCCGTCTGGCTGCTTCTCGTACCCCCGGCCGTACTCCTCGGCGCCGTCGACGTACGCGTCAAACGGCTGCCGGACGTGCTCACCGTCCCGCTCGCCGCGGCCGCCGCCGTACTCCTCGGGGCCGCCGCGCTCGTGCCGGACCACGCCGGGTCCTGGCGGCACGCGCTGCTGGGCGGACTCGTGCTCGGGGGCGCGTATTTCACCCTGTTCCTCATCAACCCCCGCGGCCTCGGCTTCGGCGATGTGAAGCTCGCCGTCAGCCTGGGCGTGGTGCTCGGGTGGTACGGCTGGGCCACCCTCTTCACCGGCGCCTCCGCCGGTTTCCTGCTGGGCGGCGGCTACGGCCTCGCACTCGTCGTCGCGCGCCGGGCCAGCCGTAAAGCCACGATCCCGTTCGGCCCCTTCATGCTCGGCGGCGCGTTCCTCGGCCTCCTCATCGGCGGTCTGGCCGCACAGGGCGCGTAGCGCGCCGAGACGTGGCGTCGGCGCGCCCGGCACGCCGTGAAGCCGCCATCCCGTTCGGCGCCCTCGGCCTCCTCCTAGGCGGTCTCGCCGCCCAAGGCGCGTAGGGTCCGCGCTATGGCGCATACCATCCGGAACCACAACAACCGCACCTTCGAAGAGCTGATCGCCGAGGCGGAGGCCGCCCCTGTGGACGGCTGGGACTTCTCGTGGCTGGACGGCCGGGCGACCGAGGAGCGGCCGTCCTGGGGGTACGCCCAGGCCATGGCCGCGCGCTGGGCCCGGGCGACCGCCGCCCTGGACGTGCAGACCGGCGGCGGCGAGGTCCTGGCCGCCGCGCCGCAGCTCCCGCCGCTCGCCGTGGCGACCGAGGGGTGGCCGCCGAACGTCGCCCGGGCGACCGCCCTGCTGCACCCGCGCGGCGTCGCGGTGGTGGCTGACGCCGACGAGCCGCCGCTGCCGTTCGGGGACGGCGCGTTCGACCTGGTGACCAGCCGTCACCCGGTGAAGACGTGGTGGCCGGAGATCGCCCGGGTGCTCACCCCCGGCGGCACCTTCTTCTCCCAACAGGTCGGCCCGGCCAGCGTGTTCGAGCTCGTGGAGTACTTCCTCGGGCCGCAGTCCGCCGACGTACGCAATCGGCGCGACCCGGGCCGGGCCCGCACCGAGGCGGAGGCGGCCGGGCTCCAGGTCGCCGATCTGCGCCTGGAGAAGCTGCGCACCGAGTTCCACGACATCGGCGCGGTCGTCTACTTCCTGCGCAAGGTGATCTGGATGGTGCCGGGCTTCACCGTCGAGGAGTACCGGGACCGGCTCAAGGCCCTGGACGAGCAGATCCGTACCGAAGGGCCCTTCGTCGCGCACACGACACGGTTTCTCATCGAGGCCAGGAAGCCGCTTCGGTCCTTCTGACACGATCTAGCATCCGGGCATATGGAACGAATGCGGACAATCGCCAGCGAAGTGGAAGCCGTCGTGCGGCGGGTGGTGCCTGTCAAAGCCGCGGTCCGTGCAGGGCGGCCCGCCCTCCTGTGGTGGGGGTGGGCCGCCGCGCTCTTCCTGCTCTACGCCGCCGTCGGCGCCCGCCGCCAGGCCCTGATCCGTACCACCGGCTACGACCTCGGCATCTTCGAGCAGGCGGTGAAGCAGTACGCCCAACTCCGCGCCCCGATCGCCCCGTTGCGCGGTGACGGCTTCAACCTCCTCGGCGATCATTTCCACCCCGTGCTCGCCGTCCTCGCACCCCTCTACCGGCTCGCCCCCTCCCCGTACACCCTGCTCTTCGCACAAGCGGCCCTGCTCGCCGTCGCCGTCGTGCCGCTGGCCCGGCGGGCGCACCATGTGCTCGGGCGGCGCGCCGCTCATGTCATCGCCTTCGGATACGGGCTGAGCTGGGGCATCGCCTCGGCCGTCGCCTTCGACTTCCACGAGGTGTGCTTCGCGGTCCCGCTCGTCTCGTACGCCCTGGAGGCGCTGGCGGTGAGGAGGTGGAAGCTCGCCGTGGCGTGGGGCGCGCCCCTCCTCCTCGTCAAGGAGGATCTGGGGCTCACCCTCGCCGCGATCGGCGGGTACATCGCCTGGCAGGGGCGGCGCCGCCTCGGCCTTGTGACCGCCGCCGCCGGACTGCTGGGCAGCGCCCTGGAGTTCAAGGTGCTGATGCCGTTCTTCAGCCCGGCCGGCACCTACGCGCACGCCGCCAACCTGGAGCCCGGCCACAGCTCGCTGCTCACCACCCTCGCGCTCGCCCCGCTCGACGCGGTACGGCCCGACGTCAAGGCCACCACCCTCGTCCTTGTCTTCGCGCCCGCCGCCCTGATCGCGCTGCACTCACCGCTGGCCTGGCTCGCCGTGCCCACGCTCGGCTGGCGGATGCTGTCGCAGAACCCGTTCCACTGGGGCACCTCGTTCCACTACACGGCCGTACTGATGCCGGTCGTCTTCGCCGCCCTGACCGACGCGCTCGCCCCCTACCGGCGCTCCGGCGACGCCCTGTCCCGCCGCCATGTGCGTGCCTCGCTCGCCACCACCCTCGCCGTCACGGCCGTCCTGCTCCCGTCCTTCCCGCTCGCCCAGCTCGCCCACCGCTCCACCTGGCGCTCCACCGCGCACGTCGCCGCCGCCCGCGAGCTGCTGCGCCGCATCCCGGACGGTGCGACCGTCGCCGCCTCCAACCGCCTTGTCCCGCAGCTGACTTCACGTACGGACGTGGTGCTCTTCCCGACCTACCCCGTCCACTGGCGGCTCTACGACACCGGTGCGCCGGTGCCCCCGCCGACCGCCCAGTGGATCGTGTACGACCGGGTGCCCGCGGAGTCCTGGCCGTATCCGCCGGGCTACTGGCCCTACCCCAAGGAGCGCCAGGAGGCCGAGCTGATCAAGGCCGAGCAGGCGTACGGCTACCGGGTCGTCGCCCAGCGGGAGGGAATCACCCTGCTCAGGCGTTGAGATCACGGACGCGAAGGACCAAAAGGGGAGAGGGATCTCTGTCATGACCAAGCACAGCAAAGGCGGTATCACCTACAGCTGCGGGCTCGACGCCGCGGTCGACGTCGTCGGGGGGAAGTGGAAGCCACTGATCCTGTGGGCGCTGCACGCCGGCACCCACCGCTTCGGCGAGCTCAGGCGCCAGGTGGACGGGGTCACCGAGAAGGTGCTCATCCAGCAGCTGCGCGAGCTGGAGGCGGACGGGATCGTCCACCGCGAGGTCTACCGGGAGGTCCCGCCCCGGGTGGAGTACTCGCTGACAGCGCAGGGTGAGGCCCTGAACACGGCACTGGGCCCTCTGGGTGAGTGGGGTGAAGCACACATGGAGCGCATTCTGGATCTCAAGATCGAGCAGCGCGGTCCGGCCGAGGCCGTGCCGGTCGGCCCCTGACCTGCACGGTCAAAGAAGCGTTCCGCCACCGGGTACCCCATGGGAGGTACCCGTCGGCGGTCCGTTCCGGTGTCCCGGCGGTTTCGGAGCGTAATTCCGGCACGCCGTGGGCCCCACCACCACTTACGAAGGGTTATGGTGGAAACCCCCCCTCGGGCCGGTCCGTATCCCCCCCACGGACCGGCCCGTTTTTTTGTGCCCGGTTTCTGTGCGCGCGCTGTGAGTTGGCGATCACCGAAGTGATCAGCCGCGCCCGGCCCAGATGTTGGTGCCCGCGGTGTCCACGGCGAAGGTGTCGATCTCCTTCAACTCCTCGGCGCTCAGCGGCGGTCCGGCGAGCGCCGCCACGTTCTCCTCCAGCTGCTTCACGCTGGACGCGCCGATCAGCGCGGAGGTCATCCGGGGGTCGCGCAGCACCCAGGAGATCGCCAGCTGGGCGAGCGACTGGCCGCGCCGGGCGGCGATGTCGTTCAGCCCGTTCAGGCGCCGCAGCACCTCGTCGCTGAGCAGGTTGGGGTCGAGCGACTTGCCCTGGGTGGCCCGCGAGCCCTCCGGGATGCCCGTGAGGTACTTGTTCGTGAGCAGCCCCTGCGCCAGCGGCACGAAGGAGATGCAGCCCATCCCGGCCGTCTCCAGCGTGTCGAGCAGCCCGTCGTCCTCGGTCCAGCGGTTGATCATCGAGTACGAGGGCTGGTGGATCAGGGCGGGCACACCCATCTCGCGCAGCAGCCGCGCCGCCTGGTCGGTCTGCTCGCTGTTGTACGAGGACACACCCACGTACAGCGCCTTGCCCTGCTGGACGGCGGACGCCAGCGCGCCCATCGTCTCCTCAAGCGGGGTGTGCGGGTCGAAGCGGTGCGAGTAGAAGATGTCGACGTAGTCGAGGCCCATCCGGTTCAGCGAGGCGTCGAGGGACGACAGCAGGTACTTGCGCGAGCCCCACTCGCCGTACGGGCCGGGGTGCATCTCGTAGCCCGCCTTGGTGGAGATGATCAGCTCGTCCCGGTATGCCCGGAAGTCCTGGCCGAAAATCTTCCCGAAGTTCAGCTCGGCGGAGCCGGGCGGCGGGCCGTAGTTGTTGGCCAGGTCGAAGTGGGTGACACCCAGGTCGAAGGCGCGGCGCAGAATCGCGCGCTGGCTGTTCAGCGCCCGGTCGTCGCCGAAGTTGTGCCACAGGCCCAGCGAGAGCGCGGGCAGCTTCAGGCCACTGCGGCCGGTGCGCCGGTACTCCATGGAGTCGTAGCGGTGGGGGTCGGCGAGGTAGTTCAGGGGGAGGGATTCAGTCACGTTTCCCTGCTTATCACGGACTTGTGACCCACCGAGTTGGGCCGCTGTGACCCGTCCGCAGTACTGTGCCTTCCCTGGGGCAGCCCGGCAGCGGGCCGTATACGGCGCCGCGGCGGCCCCCGGAAGGCAACGAGAGGGTGGAATCGGTGAACTTGCGCGACCTGGTGTACGGGCTCTACGCACGCCGGGTGGAAGGACGCCTCGACCACGACCAGGTGCCCAAGCACATCGGTGTCATCCTGGACGGCAACCGGCGCTGGGCCAAGGCGTCCGGCGGGAGCCCCGAGCAGGGGCACCAGGCGGGCGCCAGCAAGATCCACGAGCTGCTCGGCTGGTGCGCCGAGACGGACGTCGAGGTCGTCACGCTCTGGATGCTGTCCACGGACAACCTGGACCGGCCGGACAACGAGCTGGTCCCGCTCCTGGGCATCATCGAGGGCGTGGTGCGCGACCTCGCGGCGGACGGGCGCTGGCGCGTCAACCACGTGGGCACGATGGACCTGCTGCCCGGGCGCACCCAGTCGGTGCTCAAGGAGGCCGAGCAGGCCACCCATGACGTCGGCGGCATACTCGTCAACGTCGCCGTGGGCTACGGCGGCCGCCAGGAGATCGCGGACGCGGTCCGCTCGCTGATCCTCGACGCCGCGTCCAAGGGGACCAGCTTCGAGGAGCTGGCCGAAATCGTCGACGTCGACCACATCTCGGAGCACCTCTACACCCGCGGCCAGCCCGACCCGGACCTCGTGATCCGCACGAGCGGCGAACAGCGCCTGTCCGGCTTCATGCTGTGGCAGTCCGCTCACTCCGAGTACTACTTCTGTGAAGTCTTCTGGCCCGCGTTCCGCAAGGTGGACTTCCTGCGTGCGCTCCGCGACTACGCGGCCAGGCACCGGCGTTACGGAACCTGACCGGACGCGACCGCTCCTGAGGCGCGGTCAACCCGTTTGGTCCCCACCAAGCGAATATGCCTGTGCATGGCTGCGCTTGTTCGAGGGAATACCACTTCCAGTTGAGCGGCTCGAAATGGCCACTCACCCGGGAGGCCCTTTGCACCACGACGCACGTGCGCTGAGCACGGACGGAGCGGAGGGCCGGCGCTCGGCCCGCGCACCGCGGCCACAGCCCGGCCCCCACCCCCGCGACGCCGTCGCACCCCGACCTCATCTGAGGGGGTACGTCCTTCCGTGGTGACCAGCACGAAGCGCCGCATGCCCGACCGGCGCACCTACGTCCTCGACACCAGCGTCCTGCTGGCCGACCCCAGCGCCATGACCCGGTTCGACGAGCACGAAGTGGTGCTCCCGATCGTCGTGGTCACGGAACTGGAGGCCAAGAGGCACCATCCGGAGCTCGGCTATTTCGCCCGTCAGGCCCTGCGCCTGCTCGACGACTTCCGGGTCCGGTACGGACGCCTCGACGCCCCCATCCCGCTGGGCGACCTCGGCGGCACGCTCCGCGTCGAGCTCAACCATTCCGATCCCGGCGTGCTGCCCGCCGGCTACAGGTTGGGGGACAACGACTCAAGGATCCTCGCCGTCGCCCGCAATCTCCAGGCCGAGGGGTACGACGTCACCGTCGTCTCCAAGGACCTGCCGCTGCGGATCAAGGCGTCGTCGGTCGGCCTGCTCGCCGAGGAGTACCGGGCGGAACTGGCCATCACCGACTCGGGCTTCACCGGAATGTCCGAACTGTCGCTCTCGGGCGAGCAGGTGGACCTTCTCTACGAGGAGGAGACGCTGTACGTGCCGGAGGCCGCCGACCTCCCGGTGCACAACGGCCTTGTGCTCCAGTCCGAGCGCGGCAAGGCACTCGGCCGCGTCACCGCCGACGGCAACGTCCGTCTGGTGCGCGGCGACCGGGAGGCGTTCGGTCTGCGCGGCCGCAGCGCCGAGCAGCGCGTCGCACTCGACCTGCTGCTCGACCCCGAGGTCGGCATCGTGTCGATGGGCGGCCGGGCCGGCACCGGCAAGTCCGCGCTCGCGCTCTGCGCGGGCCTGGAGGCCGTCCTGGAGCGCCGCCAGCACAAGAAGGTGATGGTCTTCCGTCCGCTGTACGCGGTGGGCGGGCAGGAGCTCGGCTATCTGCCCGGCTCCGAGGCCGAGAAGATGGGCCCGTGGGCGCAGGCGGTCTTCGACACGCTGTCGGCGGTCACCACGCGCGAGGTGATCGAGGAGGTGACGTCGCGCGGCATGCTGGAGGTCCTGCCGCTCACCCACATCCGCGGCCGCTCCCTGCACGACGCGTTCGTGATCGTGGACGAGGCCCAGTCGCTCGAACGCAACGTCCTGCTGACCGTGTTGTCCCGAATCGGGGCGAACTCGCGGGTGGTGCTCACGCATGACGTGGCCCAGCGCGACAACCTCCGGGTCGGGCGGTACGACGGTGTGGTCGCCGTCGTGGAGAAGCTGAAGGGCCACCCGCTCTTCGCGCACGTCACCCTGACCCGCTCCGAGCGGTCCCAGATCGCCGCGCTCGTGACCGAAATGCTGGAGGACGGCCAGATCTGATCCTGTACGTCCCAATTGGCGCCGCCCGCGAAGCCGTTGAGCTTAGCCGGGCGGCGCCTTCATGTGTGAGGGATTGGGCAAAACACCTGGGCCACAGGGGATGTGAGGTTTCACACCCGGTGAATAATTGCCTTGCGGCGCCGCTCTCCGGCAGAGTCTTGCATCCGTCAGGCCCCGCATACGGCACACCTGTACCTCGTAACTCAATAGCGTCGCCGTATGCCGCCCGAGCACCACGCGGCGCTCCCGCAAGGGAGTTGCCCACCGGGTCAGTTCCTCCCGTGACCTGAGCAGTTGGGAGGAGAGAGCCAGGGGCACGATTGCGTCCGTCAGGTCACCAGTGCGGGCGCTGCTGGAAGGAAACCGTGTGAGCCGGATCTCGGTCCGGGGATTCGCGGTGGCGTCAGCCACTGCGGTCACCACTGTCGGCGCCGTCGTCGGCGTTGCCTCGGGCGCGCCCCAGACCGCCTCGAACGACAACGTCGAGGCGACCGCTGCCGACACGACGCTCCTGGCGGACATCCCCGCGGGCCAGCAGGCCCAGGTGCAGACCGCGTCACTGACGCAGCAGGCCGACGCCCAGTCGGCCCAGGCCAGTGCCGCCGCGAAGAAGTCCGCGGAAGAGGCCGCGCGCCTCCAGGCCGCCAAGGACGCCAAGTCCAAGAAGGACTCGGCGGACCAGAAGGCCAAGGAAGCCAAGGACCGCGAGCAGGAGCAGGTCGCCAGCCGCTCCGCGACCCGCGACCCGTCGTCGTTCCCGGTGCAGAGCTCGTACTCGGTGGACGAGGTCAAGGCGATCGCACGGCAGATCGTGCCCGCCGACCAGTTCCAGTGCTTCAGCAACATCGTGAACAACGAGTCGACCTGGAACTACCTCGCGGTCAACTCCAGTTCCGGCGCGTACGGCCTGGTCCAGGCGCTCCCGGGCTCGAAGATGTCGTCCGTCGGCTCCGACTGGCGGACCAACCCGGCCACCCAGATCAAGTGGGGCCTGAACTACATGAACGAGAGCTACCACAGCCCGTGTGGTGCCTGGTCGTTCTGGCAGGCCAACAGCTGGTACTAGGCGGCCGCGCGCGAGGTATTCCGGTCACGATCTTTACCTCGCGCACGTCAACCTTTCGAAGCCCCTCACCGTCCTTCGGTGAGGGGCTTCGCCCGTGTACGGTCATGCGGGACGACTCCAGTGGGAGGGGAGTGGTGGGGAGAATCGGCGGGGGAAAGGGAAGCGGCGGCATCATGTCGAAAGTGCCGGGACTGCTCGGAGCGCTGGGCGCGAGTCTCACGAGAATGGGACAACGCCTGGACGAGCGCCGGGTGGAGACGGAGGGGCGTGGCGACGCGTCCGAGGCGGACGTGTCGAACGTGACCGCCGCCGTCCCGGAGGCGGTCGTTCCGGCGGAGGCGCCGGTCGTTCCCGCAGAGGTCGCCAAGCCCGCGGTCGACGATGTGGCCGCCCGGGCGGCCACGCCCACGCCGGCCGACACCGCCTCCACTGTCTCCTCGAACGGGGCCGGGCCCGGACGTCCGGCCCCCGAGCACGTCCCGGCGCCGCCCGCGTACGCCCCCGCCGTCGCCGCGCGGCCCGACCCCGTGGCCGCCGTGCCGTGGGGGATGCGGGTCTCGGCGGAGATCGGCTGGCGCCTTCTGGTCCTCGCGGGGACGCTCTGGGTGCTGATGCGGGTGATCAGTGCCGTACGGCTGGTGGTCCTGGCGTTCGTGGCCGCGCTGTTCATCACCGCGCTGCTCCAGCCGACGGTGTCGCGCCTGAAGCGGATGGGTCTGCCGCGCGGTCTGGCGACCGCCGTGACCGCGATCTTCGGCTTCATCGTGATGGGCCTGCTCGGCTGGTTCGTGGTCTGGCAGGTCATGGACAACCTGGACACGCTCTCCGAGAAGGTCAGAGCGGGTATCGAGGAGCTCAAACGCTGGCTCCTCAACAGCCCGTTCCATGTGACCGAGGACCAGATCAACCAGGTCGCCAAGAACCTCAGCGACACCATCGGCCACAACACCAACGAGATAACGTCCGCGGGCCTCCAGGGCGTGACCGTCCTGGTCGAAGTCCTCACCGGCATCCTGCTCGCGATGTTCTCGACGCTGTTCCTGCTCTACGACGGCCCGCGCATCTGGCAGTGGGTGCTGCACCTGGTCCCGGCCCAGGCCCGGGACGGCGTGGCGGGAGCGGGTCCGCGTGCCTGGCGCACGCTCACCGCGTATGTGCGGGGCACGGTGATAGTGGCGTTGATCGACGCGATCTTCATCGGGCTCGGGATCTACTTCCTGCACGTCCCGATGGCCGTACCGCTCTCCGTCTTCATCTTCCTGTTCGCCTTCATCCCGCTGGTGGGCGCGGTTATCTCAGGCGCGCTCGCGGTGGTGGTCGCACTCGTCACCGAGGGTGTGTTCACGGCCGTGATGGTGCTGGTCGTGGTGCTGCTCGTCCAGCAGATAGAGGGCCATGTCCTCCAGCCCTTCATCCTGGGCCGCGCGGTCCGTGTCCACCCGCTCGCGGTCGTCCTCTCCGTCGCGGCCGGCGGCCTGATCGGCGGCATCGGCGGCTCGGTGGTCGCGGTCCCGCTGGTCGCGGTGACGAACACGGTGGTGGGTTACTTGCGGGCGTACGCGAAGGAGAACGCGCTGCGTAGTGCGGCGCCGCCGTCGCCGGAGGCGGTACCGGACGTGGACCCGACCCCGACCCCGGCTCCGGCGGAGAAGTAGCGGTTCGGCTGCGGGCCGGTGGGGGCTGGTCGCGCCCACGCGGCGGAGCCGCAAATGTCACAGCCCCGCGCCCCTAAAAGCACGGGGCCGCGCCCGTACGCGAAGGCCCCCTCCGACGGTGATGTCGGAGGGGGCCTTCACGTATGTACGGCGCTAAGTGGTGCCTGCCTTCAGGGGCGCGGGGAACTGCGCGAGCAACCCAGCACGGTCCGCAGGCGAACACGCACCTACTCGGCCAGGACAGCCTCGGCGTCCAGCGTGACACCCACGGCCTGGATGACCGAGGCGATCTTCACGGCCTCCTGGATCGTCTCGCGGGAGACGTCGGCCTTGCGCAGCACCTGCTCGTGGGAGTCGAGGCACTGGCCGCAGCCGTTGACCGCGGAGACGGCCAGGGACCACAGCTCGAAGTCGATCTTCTCCACACCCGGGTTGCCGATGACGTTCATCCGCAGACCCGCGCGCAGCGTCCCGTACTCCGGGTCGGAGAGCAGGTGACGCGTCCGGTAGAAGACGTTGTTCATCGCCATGATCGCCGCGGCGGCCTTGGCGGCGGTGTACGCCTCGGCGGACAGGTTGGCCTTGGCCTCGGGCTCCAGCTCGCGCAGGACCTTCGGCGAGCGCGAGGCGATCGCGCAGGCCAGGACCGTGCCCCAGAGCTGCTGGGCCGGGAGCTCGCTGTTGCCGATGACCGAGCCGAGGTTCAGCTTGAGGTCCTTGGCGTAGTCCGGCAGGGCGGACTTGAGTTCGTCGAGAGCCATGTCAGGTCAGCTCACTCGCCCGAGAGGAGCTTGACCGGGTCCAGGGTGTCGTCGCCCTTGGACCAGTTGCACGGGCACAGCTCGTCGGTCTGCAGGGCGTCGAGGACCCGCAGGACCTCCTTGGGGTTACGGCCGACGGAACCGGCGGTCACCATGGAGAACTGGATCTCGTTGTTCTGGTCGACGATGAAGACGGCGCGCTTGGCGAAGCCGTCCTCGCCCTCGATGCCGAGGTCGCGCATGAGCTCGTGCTTCGAGTCGGCCATCATCGGGAAGGGCAGGTCACGCAGGTCGGCGTGGTCCTTGCGCCAGGCGTGGTGGACGAACTCGGAGTCGCCGGAGAAGCCGAGGACCTGGGCGTCACGGTCGGCGAACTCCTCGTTCAGCTTGCCGAACGCGGCGATCTCGGTCGGGCACACGAAGGTGAAGTCCTTGGGCCACGCGAAGACGATCTTCCACTTGCCCTCGTAGGTCTTGTGGTTGATCTGCTCGAACTCCTGGCCGCTCTCCAGCGAGACGCAGGCGGTCAGGTCGAACTCGGGGAACTTGTCACCGACAGTGAGCACGCGCACTCCTTGCGATCGGGAAGGGTCCTTTTTGGGGGCTTCCCTGGGGGTTGGACGGATTACGGATGGTGTCACAGGAGGCATTGATCAGTGAAATAGCTAGACTCGGTCATCGTGATCGGAGGTGGTTATCAGTGGCCGTAAGTAATGGTGTGGGCGGTGGTGGCGGCGCGGCGGCCGGGGCGCACCGTGTACGGACGGTGACCCGGCCCGCCAAGCAGCCGAGCCTCGCGCAGCTGCGGGCCTTCGCCGCCGTGGCCGAGCATCTGCACTTCCGGGACGCGGCGGCCGCCATCGGGATGAGCCAGCCCGCGCTGTCCGGGGCCGTGTCCGCGCTGGAGGAGACGCTGGGGGTGCAGCTCCTGGAGCGTACGACCCGGCGGGTGCTGCTCTCGCCGGCCGGGGAGCGGCTGGCTGTCCGGGCGCAGGTGGTCCTGGACGCGGTGGGTGAGCTCCTTGAGGAGGCCGAGGCGGTACGGGCCCCGTTCACCGGGGTGCTGCGGCTCGGGGTGATTCCGACGGTGGCGCCGTATCTGCTGCCGACGGTGCTGCGGCTCGTACGCGACCGGTATCCCGAGCTCGACCTCCAGGTCCACGAGGAGCAGACGGCGTCGCTGCTCGACGGGCTGGCGGCGGGGCGGTTGGACGTGCTGCTGCTCGCGGTCCCGCTGGGGGTGCCGGGTGTGACCGAACTCCCCCTGTTCGACGAGGACTTCGTCCTGGTCATGCCGCGCGAGCACTGGCTGGGTGGGCGTTCGGATGTGCCGCGCGAGGCGTTGCGCGAGCTGGATCTGCTGCTGCTCGACGAAGGTCACTGCCTTCGTGATCAGGCGCTCGACATATGCCGGGAGGCGGGGCGGGAGGAGGGGGCGGCCGTCACGACCACGGCGGCGGGGCTGTCCACGCTGGTGCAGTTGGTGGCCGGGGGGTTGGGGGTGACGCTGTTGCCGCGTACGGCTGTGGAGGTCGAGACGGCTCGCAACGACCGCCTTGCGACGGGGTACTTCGCGGATCCCGCGCCGTCGCGACGTGTCGCCCTGGCGGTCCGTACGGGTACGGCGCGCCAGGACGAATTCGAGGAGTTCGCGGGGGCGCTACGGTCCGCGATGCGCGCGCTCCCGGTAAGAACCCCCACCCCGCCCCTTCCCTAAACCCTCCGGGGGTGGGTGGGGGTTGGGGGGAGGGTTTCTCCCGGGGCTCCGCCCCGGGGACCCCGAGCGGGGGCTGCGCCCCCTGCACCCCGCTTCGGGGCTCCGCCCCGGACCCCGGCTGGGGGTGGGTGGGTTGCGGGGCTGCGCCCCTGCACCCCGTTTTGTCTGCGGATCGTGCTGGCTTGCTCGCGCAGTTCCCCGCGCCCCTGGGTATTTAGGGGCGCGGGGAACTGCGCGCTCAGCCCCCACCGGCCCGCAGTCGACGAACCCGGCCGCCCGCCCAGGCCACGCGGCGGAGCCGCAAAATGTCACAGCCGGGAAGGGGTGGGGTGGGGCAACTGCACCGCCCTACTCCGTCCGCAACCCATCCGGTCGCATCAGCCGCCACATCGGTGGCAACGACAACGCCGTCACCATCAGGACCACCCCGCCCCCGATCCCCACCATCCCCAGCACCGACGGCCAGTCGACGTGCTGCGGATGGCCCACCATGCGCAGGAGCATGGAGCCGAGGCCCAGGCCCACCGCCGTGGCCAGGGCCAGGCCCAGCAGCACCGGGACCGCCGTCTGCCACAGGACCGACCAGCTCAGGGTGGTGCGGCGGGTGCCGAAGGCGACCAGGGACGACAACAGGCGGCGGCGTTCGCGGAGTTGTTCCAGCATCGAGACCAGCAGGCTGGTGCCGATGAGCATCAGGACCGCCGCCGCCCCGATGTACAGCCCCCGCCGCACACCCGCGAACTTCGTCGCCGTCTTCTGGTCGTTGAGCGCCCGCGCGCCGGTGAACGGGTCGGCCGCCCACGACGCGTTCAGGACGCGGTCCGCCGCCTTGGCGTCGCCCGGCCGCAGCGTCACGTACGTCGTGTACTGGACCGGCACCCGCTCGAACCCCTTCAGCGCGCCCGGCGTGGCCAGCACCCCGCCGCGGCGGTCGCCCATCGGGTCCGGGCGGGACGGGACCACCTTCGCGTCGCGCGGGATCGTGTACGCAAGGCCGAGACCCTTGTTCTCGCCGTACGACGGCTCGAAGTACAGCTTCGCGCCCGGCTTCGCCGCCTTGCCGCCGAGCTGGTTCTCCGTGGTGACGAACACGTCGCCGTCCTTGCACGACGGCAGTTCGCCGACCTCCCGCAGCGCCGCGCAGTCCCCGATGGTCACCTGCGCGTACTCCTCCGGGTCCTTCGGGCGGTTGCCCAGACCCGCGTAGCCGAGCGTGGTCGTGCCGGTGACGCCCTGCGTCGAGCGAAGGATCGACACCCTTCGCTGCTGCTCCGCCTTCGATACGCCGGCGTCCATCGGCACGTACATCTGCGCCCGTGCCGTGTCCTCGCCGCTCGATGTCACATAGTCGCCCTCGATGCCGCTGAACAGCATCTGCAGCGCGATCGCCCCGGCCACCGCCACCGCGATGCCGTTGACCAGACGGGCGGCGCCGCCGGAGTTCAACTGGAGCCTGCGAATGGCCAGTTGCCAGCCGACCCCGCCGCCGCCGAGTCGCCGTACGACCGTCTCCACCAGCCACGGCAGCAGCGCCGTCACGCCGATGAGCAGCAGCACCGTGCCGCCGATCACCTGCGCCTGGTTGTAGAAGCCGCTGTCGCGGCCCTTGCCCATCATGGGTGCCAGCAGGCCCAGGCCCACGACCGGCAGCAGCAGCCGCCACCACAGCCGCCTGCCCCGCCGCGCCGACTTGCGTACGACACCCAGCGGTTCGATCACCACGCCGCGCAGCGCGAACAGCGTCACGCCGACCGCCGCCGCCGGGACCGCCACCCCGACGAGCAGTGCGAGACCCGCGCTCGGGTTCACGTCGGACGGGAAGACGTTGAGCTGCGCGATCGTGATGTCGCCGACGTACTGCCGCACGATCAGGAAGAACACCGTGCCGAGGACGAGTCCGAGCGCCGAGCCCGCCAGCGCCTCGCCCGCCGCGATCCAGCGCGTCATCCGGCTGTCCGCGCCGACCAGGCGCAGCGCGGCGAGCCGCCGGTCGCGCCCCTCGCCGCCGAACCGTACGGCCGCCGCGATGAACACCGCGACCGGCAGCAGCAGGACGACAAAAATGATCACGATCAGGAGGGCGAGGATCGGGTCCATCTTGTCGCCCGGGCCCTTCTTCGGGAACGAGCTGATCCGTTCCACGTCGCCCCGGCCCGGGCCCGGCCCCTTGCGGGCCTTGAGCGCGTCGCTGCCCGCGTAGTAGGCGAGTTCATGCGGTCCGAGCAGGCCCTTGTCGCCGATCGTGCCGGTGATCTTGTACGGGATCCGCTCGCGCAGCATCGCGCCCGAGGGGGACTCAAGGAGGTCGCGCAGGGCGGGCGAGGCCACCATCGTGCCGGGCGCGGGCAGCGCCGACAGGCCCGGCGGCACCGGCGCCCTGTCGCCCTCGGGCTGCACCAGACGGCCACGGATGTCGTCGCCGTGGTACCGCGTGTCGGTGCGCGAGAGCAGCATGGTGTCGGCGGCCGCGCCCGACTCGATGCTTGCGCCGAAGTCGTTGCGCGCGTTGTCGCGCGCGTCCCGGGCGCTGAGCGCGCCGGGCAGTGCGGTCGTCGCGAGGAGCAGTGCCACACCGAGGCCGACGCCGAGCGCCGTCATCAGCGTGCGGGTCCAGCCCTCGCGGCCGCCGGTGAGCGCGAACTTGGCGCCGAGCGCGAGGTCGCGGAGGCGGTTCATACGGAGTGCTCCAGCATCATGTCGCGGGACTTGCCGTCGCGTACGACGATCTCGCGGTCGGAGTAGGCGGCGACCCGGGCCTCGTGGGTGACCAGGACGACCGCCGCGTTGGCGGACCGGGCGGCCTCGGTGAGCAGCTGCATCACGCGCTCGCCGTTGAGCGAGTCGAGCGCGCCGGTCGGCTCGTCCGCGAAGATCACCCGGGGCGAGGTGACAAGCGAGCGGGCGACCGCCACGCGCTGGCCCTGGCCGCCGGAGACCTCGCCGGGCCGCTTGTGCCCGAGGTCGTCGACCTCCAGGCGCTCCATCCACGTCAGGGCCGTGCGCTCGGCCTCCTTGCGCCGCACACCCGTCAGCCGCAGCGGCAGGGCCACGTTCTCCGTGCAGGTCAGCTCGGGGACGAGCTGGCCGAACTGGAAGACGAAGCCGAACTCGGTACGCCGCAGCGCGCTGCGCTCGGCGTCCTTCATCGAGGAGAGCTCACGGCCGTTGTAGACGATCGACCCCGAGTCGGGGGTGACGATCCCGGCCAGGCAGTGCAGCAGCGTCGACTTGCCCGAGCCCGAGGGGCCCATCACCGCGACGACCTCGCCGGGGTGGATGGAGAACTCCGCGCCGTCGAGCGCGGGGGTCGGCCCGTACGCCTTGCGCAGGTCGCGGGCGGCGAGCAGGGAACCGGCGGGCGTCATGCGCGTACCTCCGTGGCGAGCTGGTCGAGGCGGGCGGCGGTCAGTTCGAGCCACCGCAGGTCCGCCTCCAGATGGAACAGGGCGTGGTCGCAGATCAGCTGGTCGGAGAGGTCGCCCCGGCGCTTGCGGTCGGTGAGGATGCGCATCAGGCGCAGATGCTCGGCCCGCTGGGTGTCCAGGAGGTCACCGGCGCTGCGGCCGGTGAGCAGGGAGAGGACGACCTTGGTGTAGAGGGTCGACTGGAGGTACGGCTCGGGCTTCTCCGGCTGCTTGAGCCAGGCCTCGACATCGGTGATGCCGGCCTCGGTGATCGCGTACCGCTTGCGCTCGGGACCGCCGCCGGCCTCCACGCCGTCGACCTCGACGAGGCCGTTCTTGAGCAGGCGCGACATGGTCGAGTAGACCTGCCCGTAGTGCAGCGGGCGGTCGTGCCCGAACTTCTCGTCGAAGGCGCGCTTGAGGTCGTACCCATGGCGTGGGCCCGACTCAAGGAGTCCGAGGAGGGTGTGGCCGATCGACATGCTCGGAGCCTTTCTGAAGGTCAAGTCTGCGTACGGGTGGGGGTCACTCGGTGCGGAGTCCGTCGGGCCGCATCAGCCGCCACAGCGGCGGCAGGCTGAGCACGGTCACCACGAGCACGGCGGCGGCGCCCGCCCCGGCCAGCGGCACGAACGTCCACCAGTCGGTGATCTCCTTGTCGACCATGTGCAGCAGGGCCGCGCCCAGGGCGGTCCCGCCCGTCACGGCGAGCGCGAGGCCGAGGACGACGGGCACCGCGGTCTGCCACAGCACCGACAGGCCGAGCGAGGAGCGCCGGGTTCCGAAGGCCACCAGGACCGACAACAGCCGTCTGCGCTCGCGCAGTTGCTCGATCTGGGAGACGAGCAGGCTCAGCGCGATCAGCAGCATCGTGGCGATCGCCCCGGCCCGCAGGCCCTTCTGGATGCTGGCGTAGTTCTTGTCGCGCTCGACGTTCCTGATGGTACGCACGTTCATGGCCGGGTCGATCGCGGCCGCCGTGTTGCGTACGTACTCGACGGCGTCCGGCGTCTCGGGGTCGACCTTGACCATCGCCCGCGTCTCGGCCGACGGCAGCCTGGTGACGTCGACCGCGCCGGGGGTGGCGAAGATGCCGCTGCGCTGCTCGCCCATGGGGTCGGGCCGGGAGTCGACCGTACGGGCCGACTTCGGCAGGGTCCACAGGAACGGCTTGGCCGAGGGGTCGAAGTCCGCGCGGGTGTCGAGGTTGACCGCTTCGCCGGGGCGGGCGGACCGGTCGATCCAGGCGGCCTGCTTCTTGTCGTCGGTGGGATGGACGACGAAGGTGTCGCCGTCCTTGCAGGAGCCGACGCGGGCGAGTTCGGTGAGGGTGGCGCAGTCGCCGACGGTGAGCATGGTGGTGGGCCGGATGCCGCCCTCGGCGACGGGGCCGGGCCTGGTCGCGTACGACTCGACCGTGCCGATCACGGCCTTGACGCCGGTGGTCCGGCGGAAGTCCCGGATCATCCGCTGGGCCCGCTCGCCGCTCGGCACTTGGGAGACCACGTCGATCTGGGCGCGGCTGGGGTCGTGGTTGTTGGTCCTGACGAAGTCGTCGTGGATCCCGGTGGACATCATCGTCAGCGAGATCGCGCCCGCCACGGCGACGGTGATCCCGGCGACCGCGCGGCTCGCGGTGCCGCCGCTCAACTGGAGCCTGCGCACGGCCAGTTGCCAGGCGACCGGGCCGCCGCGCAGCCGGGCGACCGCCGCCTCCACCACCCACGGCAGCAGCGCGGCGAGGCCGACCAGGGTGAGGATCGTGCCGAAGGCGATGAGGTCGGGGTCCGGCGTCACCCGGTCGAGGCCGCCGGTGGGGGAGAGGACGATGACCGCGACCCCGAGGGCCGGCAGCACCAGACGCCACCAGAGCCTGCGCCGGCGCGGCCTGCTCTCGCGTACGACACCCAGCGGCTCGACGTTCACCGAGCGCATCGCGAACAGCGTGACCACGACGGCGGCCAGCGGCACCGCGAGCAGCACCGCGGCGGCCAGCGCAGGGGCCGGGGTGAAGTCGGCCGGGAAGGCGGCGAAGCTCCACAGCTGGACGCCCCCGATGAGCTCGCGGCCGCCGAGGAAGAAGGCCACGCCGAGCACCAGCCCGAACGCCGAGCCCGCGAGCGCCTCACCGGCCGCGACCCAGCGGGTCATCGCGGTGTCCGCGCCGACCAGGCGCAGCGCGGCGAGCCGCCGGTCGCGCCGCTCGCCGCCGAACCGTACGGCGGTGGCGATGAAGATCAGGATCGGGGTGAGCAGGACGACACAGCTGACCACGGTGAGCGCCACCAGGACCGGGGTGAGCGGCACCCTTTCGAGGTGGCCGCCGAAGGCGTTGGTGCGGCTCGCGCCGTCGGCCTTGGAGAGCGTGGCGCTGCCCGCGTAGTAGTAGAGCTCGTTCGGGCTGATCAGACCGGCGTCGCCGATCGACGCGGTGATCTTGTACGGGAGCCGCTTGCGCAGCACTTCACCGGCCGGGGAGCCGAGCAGATCGCGCAGCGCGGGCGAGGCGGCCATCTCGCCGGGGCCGGGCACGGCGCTCAGGCCGGGCGGCAGGGCGGGGTGCGCACCCTCGGGGCGCAGCAGCAGTCCGGCGATGCCGTCGTCGTGGTACTCGGTGTAGGCGGGGTTGAAGAGCACCGAGGCATCGGTGCGCGCGAACTCCTTGGCGGAGCCGGACGCGGCGGGTACCCGGGCGTCGCCGCGCCGGGTGTTGGCCTCGTTGACGTGCGGGATCGAGGCGGCGACGAAGAGCAGGGCGACGCCGAGCCCGACCCCGATCGCGGTGAGGACCGTACGGACCCAGCCCTCGCGCCCGCCGGTGACGGCGAACTTGGCGCCGAGGGCGAGCTGTTGGAGACGGCGGATCATCGGCCGCCGCTCCCGACGAGGGTGAGGTCGCGGGACTTGCCGTCCCGGACGGTGATCTCGCGGTCGGAGTAGGCGGCGACCCGGGCCTCGTGGGTGACCAGGACGACGGCCGCCCCCGAGTCGCGGGCGGCCTCGGTGAACAGCTTCATCACCAGCTCGCCGCTGAGGGAGTCGAGGGCGCCGGTCGGCTCGTCCGCGAAGACCACGCGGGGCGAGGTGGCCAGGGCGCGGGCCACGGCGACGCGCTGGCCCTGGCCGCCGGATATCTCGCCGGGCCGCCGCTTGGCCAGCTCGGCGACCTCCAGGCGCTCCAGCCACCGCAGGGCCGTGCGGTCGGCGTCCCCGCGCCGCACTCCGTCGAGCCGCAGCGGGAGCGCCACGTTCTCGGCGCAGGTGAGCTCCGGGACGAGCTGGCCGAACTGGAAGACGAAGCCGAAGTCCGAGCGGCGCAGCGCCGAGCGCCCGGCGTCGTTCAGCGCGGTCAGCTCACGGCCGTCGTAGGTGATCGTCCCCTCGTCGGGCGGCACGATCCCGGCCAGGCAGTGCAGCAGCGTGGACTTGCCGGAGCCCGAGGGGCCCATGACGGCGACGATCTCGCCGGGCGCGATGGCGAAGTCCGCGCCGTCGAGCGCCGGGGTGGAGCCGAAGGCCTTGCGCAGGCCGGTGGCCGCGAGCAGAGGTCCGAAGGACGAGCCGTATGACATGACGACGACTATACGCACTGGGTATACGCGGCGTGTATACCCCCGGTGCATAGCGACCCGGTGAGCATGACATTCCCTGGCAAAAACGGGCAGGATCCAAAGGTCTGGCAACCTTGTACACCGTTTGGCAGTCGGTTCCCATGGACCGGGTGCTGATTCTCACGTACGGAAAAGACGTGATCGGCTCCTCTTTGTCCGTACGTGCGGTGTTAGTTTTCTGAGCTGATCTGGCGAGTCAAGAAGGCGAGCGACTGAGGTTATGGGCCGAGCGGAAGAGCGGCGGGCCCGGCAGCGCGGTGCGCGCCGGGACCAGCAGAAGAAGGGCGGGCGGATACGCAGGCTCTTCACCTGGAAGAAGATGCTCGGCGCGTTCTTCGGGCTCGTCCTGCTGCTCATGGGCGGCTTCTACATCATCTATCTGATGACGCCGATCCCGAAGGCGAACGCGGCGGCGCAGCTGGAGAGCAACGTCTACAAGCTCTCCAACGGCAAGATCATCGCCCGCACCGGCCAGCTCAACCGTGAGGTCGTCGGGCTCGACAAGATCCCCGAGAAGGTCCAGCTGGACTTCGTGGCCGCCGAGAACATGTCCTTCTACAAGGACTCCGGCGTCGACTTCAGGGGCACCGCCCGAGGTCTGCTCAACACCCTGTCCGGCAAGGGCAAGCAGGGTGGCTCGACCATCACCCAGCAGTACGTCAAGAACTTCTACCTCAGCCAGGACCAGACGGTCACCCGCAAGCTCAAGGAGCTGGTGATCTCCCTCAAGGTCGACCAGAAGTACGACAAGAAGGAGATCCTGGCCGGGTACATCAACACCAGCTACTACGGCCGCAACGCCTATGGCATCCAGGCCGCGGCGCAGGCGTACTACGGGGTCGACTCCTCCAAGCTGACCACCGAGCAGGGCGCCTACCTGGCGGCGCTGCTCCAGGCGCCCAGCCAGTACGACTGGGCGGTGGCCTCGGAGACCGGCAAGAAGCTGGTGACGGCCCGCTGGAACTACGTCCTCGACAACATGGTCAAGATGAAGGAGCTGGATGCGGCCCAGCGGGCCGGGATGAAGTTCCCGACGCCCATGGAGCCCAAGCCCGACCCCGGCATGGAGGGCCAGACCGGCTACTTCGTCCAGGCGGCCAAGGCCGAGCTGGTGCGCAACGGCATCAGCGAGGCGGACCTGGCCAAGGGCGGCTGGACCATCACGCTCAACATCGACCCCAAGAAGCAGGCTCTCCTTGAGGGCGCGGTCAAGCAGGAGCTGACCAGCAAGCTCGACAAGAAGCGCAAGGTCGACCAGGACATCCAGGCGGGCGCCGTCTCGGTGGACCCGAAGACCGGTTCGGTCGTGGCCCTGTACGGCGGCCAGGACTATATGAAGCACCAGCTCAGCAACGCGAGGACGGCCGCCTACCAGCCCGCCTCGACCTTCAAGCCGCTGATCCTCGCCGCCGCGCTCAACAACAAGTCCGAGACGCAGGACGGCAAGGAGATCCGGGCCAACACCATTTACAACGGTGACAGCAAGCGGCCGGTGAAGGGTGAGGGCGGCAAGGGCTACGACCCGCCCAACGAGGACGACCAGAGCTACGGACCCATTACCGTCCAGCAGGCGATGAACAAGTCCGTGAACAGCGTCTTCGCGCAGATGGGCGTGGACGTGGGGCTGCCCAAGCTGCGGGACACGGCCGTCGCGCTCGGCCTCAACCACATGAAGGGCGTCGGCGCCGAGCCCGCCATGACCCTGGGCTCCTACGGCGCGAGCCCGATGGAGATGGCCGGCGCGTACGCCACGCTCGACAACCACGGCAAGCTGGTCACGCCGTCCATCGTCAAGTCGGCGACGCACAAGGTGGCCAAGTACAACAAGCCGGACCCGATCGGCGACCAGGTGATCAGCCGGGACGCGGCCGACGCCGTCACCTCGGTGCTCACCGGCGTGGTCGACGACGGTACGGCCAAGGGTTCGGTGCGGGACGCGCCCAACCGGGACGGGCAGCCGGTCGCGGGCAAGACCGGTACCTCCGACGACAACAAGTCGGCCTGGTTCACCGGCTACACCCCGTCCCTGGTCACCTCGGTCGGCCTGTGGGGCGAGGCCGCGGGTCCCCGCACGGTCAAGGTCGACGGCAAGGACGTCACGGTCGGCAAGGGCAGCCAGGTCCCCCTCACCGACGCGGCCGGCACCGACGGCCGGGTCAACGGTGGCGGCCTCCCGGCGAAGATCTGGTCCGCGTACACCTTCGACGCGGTCGGCAGCGACGACTCCAAGTTCGACCTGAACACCGACCAGGGCGCCGCCGTCCAGCCGGACGACGTCGTCCCGTCCAACACGCCGTCGCGCACCCCGTCCAACACGCCGTCGCACACCCCGACGAAGTCCCCGACCAAGAACCCCACGCACACCCCGACCCACACCCCGACCAAGACGCCCACGACCGGCGGGACCAACACCGGCCAGACCAACGGCGGGACCACCACGGGCCAGACCGACGGGGGCACGACCACCGGTCAGACCAACGGCGGGACCAGTACGGGCCAGACCAGCGGCGGTACCACCACCGGGCAGGCCAACGGCGGCACGACCGCCGGGCCCGGCGGCGGCACGGCCGACCCGACACAAGGTGGCGGCGGCACACTGCCCTAGCCCCGCCCCGCACACGACACGGCCCCCGCCCTTCCCCGGCGGGGGCCGTCCTCGTATCAGGTGGCGTCAGGTCCCGTTGACCGCCGTCGCGACCCGGTCGCCGAGCGCCTTGTCGACGTTGCGCCAGTACTGGAGCGCGCGGTCCAGGACGGGCCTGCTGACGCCGTTCTTGAGGTGGCCCGCGATATTGCCCACCAGCCGCTCGCGCGCGGCGTCGTCGAGCACCTGGCGCACCTGGGTGCCCGCCTGGCCCCAGTCGTCGTCCTCGCGGTGCAGCTGGTACGCCTCGCGGACCATCTCGCCGGACGCCTGCCACCCGGCGATGTCGCCGAACCGCTCGGCGGCGGCCGGGCCGCCGTAGGAGTTGGGCGCGTACGGCGCGCCGGTGCGGGCCGGCTCGTACCGCATGGGCCCGTCCTTCGCGTACGAGTTGACCTGCGAGCGGGCCCGGTTGGGCGGCAGCTGGGAGTAGTTGGGGCCGATCCGGTACCGGTGGGTGTCCGGGTAGGAGAAGAGCCGGCCGAGCAGCATCTTGTCGGGGGACGGGCCGATGCCCGGCACCATGTTGGACGGCTCGAAGGCGGCCTGCTCGATGTGGACGAAGTAGTCCTCGGGGTTCTTGTTCAGGGTCATCCGGCCGACCTCGATCAGCGGGCAGTCGCCGTGCGGCCACACCTTGGTCAGGTCGAACGGGTTGAAGCGGTAGTCCGGCGCGTCGTCGAACGGCATGACCTGCACGTTCATCGTCCAGCTCGGCGCGTTCCCGGAGCTGATCGCGTCGAACAGGTCGCGGCGGTGGACGTCGGCGTCGCGGCCCGCCAGGTCGTCGGCCTCGGCCTGCGTGTAGAACTCGATGCCCTGGTCGGTCTTCATGTGGTACTTGACCCAGAACCTCTCGCCGCCGCCGTTCACCCACAGATAGGTGTGCGAGGAGTACCCGTTCATATGGCGGTACGACCTCGGGATGCCCCGGTCGCCCATCAGCCAGGTCACCATGTGCGCCGACTCGGGGGACAGGGTCCAGAAGTCCCACTGCATGTCGTTGTCGCGCAGCCCGTTGTCCGGGCGGCGCTTCTGCGAGCGGATGAAGTCCTGGAACTTCTGCGGGTCGCGGACGAAGAAGACCGGGGTGTTGTTGCCGACCAGGTCGTAATTGCCGTGTTCCGTGTAGAACTTGAGGGCGAAGCCGCGCGGGTCGCGCCAGGTGTCGGGCGAGCCCTGCTCCCCGGCGACCGTCGAGAAGCGGGCCAGCATCTCGGTGCGTTTGCCCGGCTGGAAGAGGTCGGCCTTGGTGAACTGGCTGACGTCGTTGGTGACTTCGAACGTGCCGTACGCGCCCGCGCCCTTCGCGTGGACCACCCGCTCGGGCACCCGTTCCCGGTTGAACTGGGCCATCTTCTCGATGAGGTAGTGGTCCTGGAGCAGGATCGGTCCGGTGTCCCCGATGGTGAGCGAGTGCTCGTCGCTCTCCACCGGGATGCCGACGTTATTGGTCGTGTACGGGGTCTGGGGCGCGTCCGACACGAGCGTTCTCCCGTCGCGTGGGGTCTATGAGGTCGCTTCGTCCACGACGCCAGTCAACTCCGCCGACGGGGTGCCGGCAACACTTGGACCCGGTCCAGTCTTGGCCTAAGTACGGACAGTGCCCTTACGTACGGGTGGGCAGCTCGAACCAGACCACCTTGCCGCCGGAGAGCCGCGTCGCGCCCCACCGCCTGGCCAGCCGGTTCACCAGGAAAAGGCCGCGTCCGCCCTCGTCGGTTTCGCGAGCCCGGCGCTGGCGGGGCAGCTGCGGGGAGTCGTCGCCGACCTCGCAGCGCAGCACGTCGGTCTTGAGCAGGCGCAGGGTGACCGGCCGCTCCGCATACCGCACGGCGTTGGTGACGACCTCGCTGACCAGCAGTTCCACCGAGTCCGTGAGCTCGCCCAGGTCCCAGCGCTCAAGCGCCCGGCGGGCCAGGCGGCGGGCCCGGCCGGGGGCCGAGTCCTCCGGGTCCAGGAACCAGTACGCCACATCGGACGGCGCGATTCCGTCGAAGCGGGCCGCGAGCAGCGCGATGTCGTCGTCGCGGTCGCCGGGGCCCAGCATGTCCAGGACGTCGTCGCAGAGCGCCTCAAGCGGCGGCGAGTGGTCCGGGCCGGTGAGCTGGGCGGTGGCGGCCAGGCGCTCGCGCAGCTGCTCGATGCCGGTCCATACGTCCCGCAGCCGGGACTCCACGAGCCCGTCCGTGTAGAGGAGCAGCGTGGCGCCCGCCGGGGCGTCCAGCTCGACCGCCTCGAAGTCGACCCCGCCGACCCCGATCGGCGCGCCCGGCGGCACCCGCAGCACCTCCGCGCGCCCGCCCAGGTGCAGCAGCACCGGTGGCGGATGTCCGGCGTTGGCGATGGTGATGCGGTGGGCGACCGGGTCGTACACCGCGTACATGCAGGTCGCCATGCGGTCGGTGCCGAGCCTTTGGGCCTGCTCGTCGAGGTGGTGCAGGACCTCCTGCGGCGGCAGGTCGAGCCCGGCCAGGGTCTGCGCGGTGGTGCGCAGCTGGCCCATGATCGCGGCCGAGGTCATCGAGTGGCCCATGACGTCGCCGACGACGAGGGCGACCCGGCTGCCGGGCAGCGGGATCGCGTCGTACCAGTCGCCGCCGACCCGGGCGGTCTCGGCGGCCGGGAGGTAGCGGGAGGCGAGGCGGACGCCGGTCGGCTGGGGCAGCGAGTCGGGCAGCATGGTCCGCTGGAGCTCGTCGGCGATGTACGCCTCGCGCCCGTAGAGCACGGCCTTGTCGATGCCGAGGGCCGTGTGGGTCGCCAACTGGGCGGCGACCAGCAGGTCGTTGGCCTCGAAGGCGGGACGCTCCAGGCCGCGCACGAAGACGGCGGCGCCGATGACGCGGCGCCGGCCCCGGAGCGGGGCGAGTATGGTCCGGTGGCCCGCGGGGACCGGCCGGTCGGGGCCGAGCAGCTCGGCGAGGGCGAGCCGGGCGGGCACGGAGTCGCCGAAGACCGGCCGCACCCCGCGCAGCACCTCGGCGAGCGCGCCGCCGGTGCGCACCTCGCAGAGCTCGGCGGCCGGGGTCAGATCCGTCTGCGCGTTCAGCAGCGACAGGGCGTCGATCGCCTCCGGCTCCTGAAGCGATTCATCGACTAAACGCAGCCGGTCGGTACGGCGCAGTCGCAGCACGAAGGGGCTGGCTGGGCGCTCGTCACCGACCGGGAGCGGGTCGCGCAGATGCACGAGTATCGCGTCGGAGAAGGTCGGCACGGTGGCCCGGCACAGGCCGAGCACGATCTCGTCGAGGTCGATGCCGCGCGCGATCCGCCGGGTCGCGGCGCCCACGAACCGCAGCCGGTCGCCCTCGCGGCGGGCCACGGCCGAGCTCTCACCGCCGGGCGGGGTGCCGCCGCCGCTGTCGCCGCCGGAGCCGCCGCCGGGGGTGCCGGAGAAGCCGCCGCCGGCCGGGGCGCCCGTGCCCGAGTCGCGGGCGAGGTCGCGGGCGCCGGGGTCGGGCTGGCCGGGCACGGAGACGGACGCGGTGGCCGCGCGGGCCGCTCCCCGCCGTACGCCCGCCCGGTCCGCGGCCCCGGGGGAGGGCGCGGCGGAGCCCGCGCCCGGCTCGTCCGGGCGCGGTCGGGCCGCCTCTGGCGGCCGGGCCAGCTGGTCCTGCTGCCGGCTCTCGTGCGAAGTGGGCTGGTGCTCCGTCACGCGTCGGGTTCCGTCCGTCCGGAGTGAGACATCCACCGTGCTGGGGGCAGGTCTTGGATGCGCGAGGCAGTCGCTTCACGCGGTATACCCGTTCCCGGGCTCCTGCGGAGCGGGGACGGCCCCATTCGCCGGGCGGCCGCGACACCGGTCACGTCTCGACCCCCCTTGAAGTGACATACGGTCAATTTGCGCCCTGGGTTCCCTCGTTGCCGATGCGCAGCCTTGCGGAGGACGATCCTACGTTTGAACCCCGGGGGCGCATCAAGGGTCTCACGACGGCATATGCGCCGGGGTGCGATCCCAGTCCGCCGGAAGTACCGGAACAGGCCAGCGCGGATCGGGCCGCCACTGCTCCCATCCCTGGGAGAACGGCCCGCCCCATGCCTTGATGACGTCGACCGCCGCCGCCCCGGCCGCCCGCACCCGCCGGGCCCGGGCCGCGTCCATCAGCCCGACCCGCTGGGCCTGCGCGAACTCGTCCTCGTCCCGCCACTGCCAACTGCGGTCCGGGTAGACGGAGATGTCGAGAAAGTGGTCCTCGGAGTCGATCCCGCCCGACCACCGCGTGCGCGGCTCCTCCAGGTTCACGTACCAGCTCTTGAAGCGCCAGCCCCGTTCCCAGAACAGCCACACCGACCAGGGCTCGCCGGGGCGCGCGAGCTTGAGCACGCCGGTGCCGAACCAGCGCGCGCGCTCCGTGGTGCGCGGGGCGGTGTACCGGGTCGCCAGCGGTTCCTCGTGCACCGGCGTGCCGTCGGCGAGCACCGGTTTCACGCACTCGGTGCCGGGCGCCATCCACACCGCGAGCAGTTCGTCGGTGTCCTGGACGACGGTGACCGGGCGGCAGATGTGGAACCGGTGCTCCGGGCCGGGGGCATGGTCGCGGTAGCGCCAGAGGATCTGGTCCCCCGGCGCCCAGTGGTGCGTGCCTCCGGTACCTGTCATGCGCAGATCTTAGGAGCACGGTCAAGAGGGCGCTGCGATACAGGTCACCACCTGTTCGTCAGGGGCGCGTCATCCGCAGCACGTCCAGCGCCTCGTCGAGCTGCGCCTCGGTGAGGTCGCCGCGCTCCACGTAACCGCCCTCAAGGACCACCTCGCGGATGGTCTTGCGCTCGGCCAGCGACTTCTTGGCGACCTTCGCGGCCTCCTCGTATCCGATGTACTTGTTGAGCGGGGTGACCACGGACGGCGAGGACTCCGCGTACTCCCGCGCGCGTTCGCGGTTCGCGGTGATCCCGTCGACCGTGCGGTCCGCGAGGAGCCGGGAGGCGTTGGCGAGCAGCCGTACCGACTCCAGCAGGTTCCGGGCGATGACCGGAAGCATCACGTTCAGCTCGAAGTTGCCCGCCGCGCCCGCCGCGGCGACCGTGGCGTCGTTGCCGGTGACCTGCGCGGCGACCATCAGTACGGCCTCCGGGACGACCGGATTGACCTTGCCGGGCATGATCGAGGAGCCCGGCTGGAGGTCGGGAAGGCTGATCTCGGCCAATCCCGTACGCGGCCCGGACGCCATCCAGCGCAGATCGTTGGAGATCTTGGTGAGCGAGACGCCGATGGTGCGGAGCTGGCCGGACGTCTCCACCAGGCCGTCCCGCGCGCCCTGCGCCTCGAAGTGGTCTCGGGCCTCGGTGAGCGGCAGGCCGGTGGCGCGCGCGACCTCGGCGATCACCGCCGCCGAGAACCCGGGCGGGGTGTTGATGCCGGTGCCCACGGCGGTGCCGCCGAGCGGCAGTTCGGCGAGCCGGGGCAGCGAGGCCCGCAGCCGCTCCACGCCGTATCTCATCGCCGCCGCGTAGCCGCCGAACTCCTGTCCAAGGGTTACGGGAGTGGCGTCCATGAGATGCGTACGCCCCGACTTGACCACGTCCGCGAATTCGGCGGCCTTGCGCTCCAGCGATGCGGCGAGGTGCTCCAGGGCCGGGACCAGGTCGCCGGTGACGGCGGCCGTGGCGGCGATGTGGATGGAGGAGGGGAAGACGTCGTTGGACGACTGCGAGGCGTTGACGTGGTCGTTGGGGTGCACGTCCCGGCCGAGCTTCTCGCTCGCGAGCGTCGCCAGGACCTCGTTCATGTTCATGTTGGACGAGGTGCCCGAGCCGGTCTGGAAGACGTCGACCGGGAAGTGCTCGTCCCAGCGCCCCTCGGCGACCTCGGCGGCCGCCTCCTGGATCGCGCCCGCGATGTCCTTGTCGAGCACGCCCAGTTCGGCGTTGACCTTGGCGGCGGCCGCCTTGATCCGGGCCAGCGCCTCGATGTGCGCGCGCTCCAGGCGCTGCCCGGAGACGGGGAAGTTCTCCACCGCCCGCTGGGTCTGGGCCCGCCACTTGGCGTGCGCGGGGACCCGCACCTCGCCCATGGAGTCGTGCTCGATGCGGTACGCAATGTCGTTCATGTCGATGAACCTCCTGGCAAAGATGAGCAGTTGTCTTGTTCCAGCTATTCCCCCTGCGCCCTACTGGCCGGTAAATACCGGTGGTAACAAACCACCGGGGAGGCGCAATGAGGCGCACCAGGCACAGACTTCGCACCACGTTCGCGGCCACCGTGGCCGCGGCGGCCGCGTTCGGCGGCATGACGGCGACAGCGGCGACCGCACACGCGACGACGACCGGGACGACCGCGCACGGGGCGACGGTACAGTCGACCCCCCTGTCGCCCGACCTGGAGAAGATCCGCGCCGCCGAGGCGGTCAAGCTGTACGGGGATTCCGCCGAGCGGCCCATGGACCAGCGCAAGACGGGGCTGATCTCGCTCGGCGACAGCGAGATCTCCGGCGAGGGCGTCGGCACCTACGAGGCCGGCACCAACGGCCCCGACAACTGGTGCCACCGCGCCCCCGACTCCGCGATCCACCGCACCGGCATCCCCGCCGACGAGACGTACAACGTGGCCTGTTCCGGCGCGTACACCGGCAATATCCGGATAGGCGGCACCAAGCAGTACGCGGACGAACTGGTCCAGAGCGACAGCCTCGCCATCAAGGCCCGCAACACCCGGATCAAGATGGTGCTGCTGGTCGCGGGGGCCAACGACGACCTCCAGTTCGGCCCGGTGATGACGGACTGCGTCGAGCGGTATCTGCTGCTCCAGGGCCCGTGCGAGTCGAAGTACGCGCCGGGCTGGCAGGCGCGGGTGGACGGCCTGGTGCCCAAGGTCGAGGCGACGGTCGACGACCTGAAGACCGTGATGCGCGACGCCGGGTACGCGGACGGCGACTACAAGCTCGTCGTGATGGGCTACCCGAGCCCGATCGGCCCCGACTTCCACGACAACCCGAACTTCCCCGGCAAGCTCGCCTGCGGCGGCCTCGGCTACGACTCCGACACCGTCTGGGGCCGCAACACCGCCGTCCCCGCCTTCGAGCGCGGGATGCGCAAGGCGGCCGCCGACACCGGCGCGGTCTTCCTCGACAACTCGCGGCTCTTCAACGGCCACGAGGTGTGCATGGAGGACACCTGGGCGCGCGGTCTCTACATCGACCTCTCCAAGCCCGGCCTGCCGGACTCCAACTCGGTCCGCCAGTCCTTCCACCCCAACTACCGGGGCCACGGCGCCTTCGCCTCCTGCCTCACCCAGATCTACGACGCGGACGTACGGGAGGGAAGCTGCGCCGACCCGGCCTCCACCGGCTCGCCGGTGCTCTACCCGCTCGCCTGGGACGACGCGTACCAGCCGCTGAAGAACGCGGCCACCGGCACCTGCCTGGACGTGACGGGAGCCAGCAGCGCGAACAACACCCCCGTGATCGGCTGGGACTGCCACGGCGGCCGCAACCAGGGCTGGTGGTACGACACCGACCGCAGGTCGCTGCACACCCAGCTCACCCAGGACCGCTGCCTGGACGTCCCGGGCGCGAACTACACGGCCGGCGCCAGGCTGATCATCTGGAACTGCCACGGCGGCGCCAACCAGGAGTTCGTACGGGACGGCTCCACCCTGCGCCCGGCGGCGGCCACGGGCCTGTGCGCCACGCTGTCGGCGGCGAAGGAGCCGCTGACGCTGAGGGCGTGCGACGGGTCGGCGGGCCAGAGCTTCGCGTAACACCGCCCTCCACATGACCGACCCCTCCCTTTAGGTTAGCCTGTCCTAACTTAATAGGGAGGGGATCGGGTGTGAGTGCCGAGGTCTATCGCGACGCCTGGGGCGTCCCGCATCTGCGGGCGGCCGACGCCCGTGAGCTGGCGTACGCACAGGGACGGATCACCGCCGTCGACCGGGCCTGGCAGATCGAGGTCGAACGGCACCGGGTGCAGGGCACCACGGCCGCCTTCCTCGGCCCCGACGCCCTCGGCTGGGACCGCTTCGCCCGTCAGTCCCGGCTCGCCGACACCGCCCGGCGGTGCTTCGCGGCGCTGGACGCGGAGACGGCGGAGTGGGTCACGGAGTACGTGGCCGGGGTCAACGCGGGCCTGACCGAAGTGGGCGTGGACCAGGACCAGTTCGCGGCTGTCGGGCTCGCCCCGGGCCGCTGGGAGCCGTGGACCCCGCTCGGCGTCTGGCTCTCCGCCCACATCCTGTTCGCCGGTTTCCCGGCCAAGCTGTGGCGCGAGCGGGCGCTGGCCCTGCTCGGCCCGGACGCGGTGGACCTGTTCGCCACCGACGGCCCCGGCACCTCCGGCTCCAACGGCTGGCTGGTCACCGGCGAGCACACCGCGAGCGGCGCCGCGCTCATCGCGGGCGACCCGCACCGCTTCATCGAGGACCCGGGCGTCTACCAGCAGATCCGGCTGGCCTGCCCGGAGTTCGACGTCGTGGGCCTCGCCGTGCCCGGCGTCCCCGGCATCGCCCACTTCGGCCACACCGGCTCGGCCGCCTGGGCCATCACCAACGCCATGGCCGACTACCAGGACCTCTACCGCGAACGCCTGCGCCGCAGCGATACGGGCGTGGAGGCGCTGGGCCCCGACGGCTGGTGCCCCGCCCACGCCCACACGGAGACGATCGAGGTGGCGGGCGCGGCCCCGGTCACGGTCGAGGTGATCGAGACCGAACGCGGCCCGCTGATCATCGGCGGCCCCGACGCGTCGGACGCCATCAGCCTGCGCCACCCGCCCCGGGTGACGGCGGACGTGGGCTTCGCGGCGCTCCCGGCGCTGCTCCGCGCGAAGACTTCCGCGGACGTGGACCGGGCGGTGGACGGCTGGGTGGAGCCGGTCAACGTCGTCCAGGCGGCGGACACCGAGGGCGGCGTACTGCACCGGGTGGCGGGCCGCGTACCACTGCGCCACGGCGACAACCGCGTACGGGTCGTACCGGCCTGGGAGTCCGGACACGAGTGGACGGGCTGGGCGGAGATGCCGCGCGCGGAGGTGTCCGGGACGGCGGTGATGGCGAACCAGCGGGGCCTGGCGGAGCCGCTCGGGGTGGAGTTCGCACCGCCGTACCGGGCGGACCGCATAAGGCAGTTGCTGTCGACGCAGACGGCCTGGACACCGGCAGGCATGGCACGAATCCACACGGACACGCACCTCCAGTCGGCGGCACCGCTGCTGTCGTTGCTGTGCTCCTTGACGGGCCTGAGCCCGGCGGCGGAGGGCCTGAGGAATCGTCTGCTGGCCTGGGACCGCCGGATGGAAGCGGATTCGACGGACGCGATGGCGTACGCGACGGTCCGAGCGGCGGTAGTACGGAACTTGGCGACGGCCCCCGACTTCAGCGACCTCACCGAACTCCCGCCCCTGCCGGACCTGTTCCTGCCGTGGCTGGCGCTGACCCCGCGCATCGCCTTCGCCCTGGAGACGATCCTGACGGCGGAATGGATGCTGCCGGATCTGGACCGGGTGGGGGCGGTGCGTTCGGCACTGGAGGAAGTGGCGGGGCAGGAGTTCGCCGCGTGGGGCGAGGCGCACCGGCTGGCCCCCTGGCAGGCGCTTCCCACAGCCGAGGAGTGGCCGGGCCTCGCGGGCGACCACGACTGCGTGTTGTCGACGAGCAGCGTGCCGGGCGTGACGCACCTCAGCGCCCGTGGCCCGGCGGCGCGTTACGTCTGGGACCTGGCCAACCGTGACGACTCTCTGTGGGTGGTCCCGCTGGGCGCGTCCGGGGTGCCCGGGAGCCCCCACCGGCGGGATCAGCTTCCGCTGTGGCGGGCGGGGGAGCTGGCGCCGGTGGTGACGGACTGGAACGAGTTGAGGAGAGAAGTGGGCGGCGCGGTGCGGGCGAGCGTGTACGAGCAGAAGGTCGAAGGGTTCGGAACGGTACGGGTGTTGCCGCTGGATCCGGCCGGGGACGCGGAGGTCGTCCATGGGTGGGTGACGGAGGAGCGGGCGGAGTTCTGGGGCATGCGGGACGCGTCGCGGGACGATGTCCGCTCGACGTACGAGTACGTGGACGGGCTCACCACGCACCACGCGTTCCTGGTCCACCTGGACGATGAGCCGGTCGCGCTGTTCCAGACGTACGACCCTGCGGCGGATCCGGTGGGGGAGTGCTACGAGGTGCGGCCGGGGGACTGGGGCGTCCACATCCTGGTGGCCCCGTCGTCGTCGCCCCGCTCGGGCTTCACGGGCGTGCTGATGTCGGCGCTGACGTCCTACGCGTTCCAGGACCCGTCGCATCTGCGGCTCGTGGTCGAGCCGGACGTCCGCAACGAGAAGTCCATCGCGCGGATGGTCCGCTCGGGGTTCGTCCTCGGCCCGGAGGTCCAGAAGCCGGAGAAACGAGCACGCCTGGCCTTCTTGGACCGCGCTTCGATCCCCACCCCGCCCCTTCCCTGAAGCCCTGGGCGGGCGGCCGGGTGGTGGGTGAGGGTGGTCTCCCGGGGGCTACGCCCCCGAACCCCCGGTCGGGGCTGTGTCCCGAGCCCCGTGTTCGACTGACCGCCGGTGGGGAACTGCGCGAGCAACCCAGTACGATCCGCAGACGAAGCGGGGTGCGGGGGCGCAGCCCCGCAACGCACCCGCACCGCACGGGCGAGCCCCGCGTACCCACCCACCCCCAGGGGGCGCAGCCCCGCAACCCGCCCACCCTCAGCCGGGGTGCAGCCCCGCTTACCCACCCACCCCAGCCGGGGGTTCAGGGGGCGGAGCCCCCGAGGGGGTGCGGGGGCGCAGCCCCGCTCGGGGTCCGGGGGCGTAGCCCCCGGGAGACCACCCTTACCCCCTCCCACCCCCGGAGGGTTTAGGGAAGGGGCGGGGTGGGGCCATCCAACGGTCAGGACTGCGTCGCGCCCCGCAGCGGAATGTTCAAGAACGTCGGCGGCTCAGACGGCGCCTGGAAGAAGTCGTTGCCCTTGTCGTCGACCACGATGAACGCCGGGAAGTCCTCGACCTCGATCTTCCACACCGCCTCCATCCCGAGCTCCTCGTACTCGACGACCTCGACCTTCTTGATGCAGTCCTGGGCGAGCCGGGCCGCAGGCCCGCCGATCGAGCCCAGGTAGAACCCGCCGTGCGCGTCGCACGCCTTCGTCACCTGCGCCGACCGGTTCCCCTTCGCCAGCATCACCTTGGACCCACCGGCCGCCTGGAACTGCTCCACGTACGAGTCCATACGCCCGGCCGTCGTCGGCCCGAACGACCCGGACGCGTAACCCTCGGGGGTCTTCGCGGGGCCGGCGTAGTACACCGGGTGGTCCTTCAGGTACTGAGGCATCTCCTCGCCCGCGTCCAGCCGCTCCTTGATCTTCGCGTGCGCGATGTCGCGCGCCACGACCAGCGGGCCGGTCAGCGAGAGCCGGGTCTTGACCGGGTACTTGGTGAGCTCGGCGAGGATGTCGTCCATCGGCCGGTTGAGGTCGATGCGTACGACGTCGTCCGAGTCGGCGGACAGGTGCTCGTCCGTCGTCTCCGGCAGGAACCGCGCCGGGTCCTTCTCCAGCTCCTCCAGGAACACACCCTCGGCCGTGATCTTCGCGACCGCCTGGCGGTCCGCCGAGCAGGACACGGCGATGGCGACGGGCAGCGAGGCACCGTGCCGGGGCAGACGCACCACACGTACGTCGTGGCAGAAGTACTTGCCGCCGAACTGCGCCCCGATCCCGATCTTCTGCGTCAGCTCGAAGACCTTCTGCTCCAGCTCCTGGTCACGGAAGCCGTGCCCGGTCGCCGAGCCCTCGGTGGGCAGCTCGTCCAGGTAGTGCGCGGAGGCGTACTTCGCGGTCTTGAGCGCGAACTCGGCGCTGGTGCCGCCGACCACGATCGCCAGGTGGTAGGGCGGGCACGCCGCCGTACCGAGCGAGCGGATCTTCTCCTCCAGGAACTTCATCATGGAGGCCTCGTTGAGGACGGCCTTCGTCTCCTGGTACAGGAACGACTTGTTGGCCGAGCCGCCGCCCTTCGCCATGAAGAGGAACTTGTACGCGCCGCCGTCCGTCGCGTACAGCTCGATCTGCGCCGGCAGGTTCGAGCCGGTGTTCTTCTCCTCCCACATGGTGAGCGGAGCCATCTGCGAGTAGCGCAGGTTGAGCTGGGTGTACGCGTCGTAGATGCCGCGCGAGAGCGCCGCCTCGTCGCCGCCCTCGGTCAGCACGTTCTGGCCGCGCTTGCCCATCACGATCGCCGTGCCGGTGTCCTGGCACATCGGCAGTACGCCCGCCGCCGCGATGTTCGCGTTCTTCAGCAGGTCGAGCGCCACGAACTTGTCGTTGCTCGACGCCTCGGGGTCGTCGATGATCTTGCGCAGCTGGGCCAGGTGGGCCGGGCGCAGATAGTGCTGGATGTCGTGGATCGCCTCGGCGGCGAGCTTGCGCAGCGCCTCCGGCTCGACCTTGAGGAACGTACGGCCGTCGGCCTCGAAGGTGGAGACACCCTCGGAGGTCACCAGGCGGTACGGCGTGGCGTCCTCGCCCAGGGGGAGCAGATCGGAGTACGCAAACTCTGGCATTACGGCCATTCCTCACTCGGCAGACAGCGACTGGACCTCCATTGGCACAGCACCCTCAAGCGTATGCGGCCGACGCGGTGGTGATTCTGTGAGGTAAGGCTCAGTTCCGCCCGGGGTCCCGGACACCCGCCCCTGAGCCGACCCTGACTTCACCCCTGATCCGTCCCTGAACCGCCCCTCGCCCCCTAGTCGCGATCTATCGCGTTTCGATATCCTGAATCCGTGGATCTCGAAAAGCACGTCCAGCCGCAGTCCGTGGAGCCCGCGCCGTCCGCCGTGGCGCTGCGCGCCTCCGACGCCGACCGGGACCGGGTCGCCGACATCCTGCGCGAGGCCCTGGCCGAGGGGCGGCTCGACGCGGAGGAGCACGCGGAGCGCGTCGACGGCGTGTACCGCGCGAAGACCATGAGCGAACTGGAGCCGCTGGTACGGGACCTGCCCGCGGCCGCCGACGGCGCGCCGCGCTTCGCCGCCCCGGCCCCGGCCCCCGCGTACGCGACCGCACGCGCCGAGGACGAGGCCGCGGGGCCCGTCGCCGCCGAGAACCTGGTGGCCGTCTTCTCCAGCTCGACCCGCAAGGGCCGCTGGCGCATCGGGCGCCGGACCAACGCGTTCGCGCTGTTCGGCAGCGTCGAGATCGACCTCACCGAGGCGTACTTCGAGCAGCGCCTCTCCGTCATCAACGCCACCTCGATCTTCGGCAACGTGGAGGTCCGGGTCCCGGAGAACCTGACGCTGCGCGGCAGCGGCACCAACGTCTTCGGGAATTTCGAAGTGGACACGCTGGAGGCCGAGCACCCCGAGGCGCCGGTCGTGGTCGTGAACGGGTACTCGGTATTCGGCAACATCGAGGCCAAGCCCAAGCGCGGCAAGCGGATCGCCGACCTCCACGACCGCCTGCGCAAACGCCTCGACTCCTGACGCATCGCAACCGCACACTTTTGGACACCGGCGCACGATCGGAGTTCCGCCAAGGGAACTCAGTGCATAGGCACGCGCACAGCGGGTAGGGACCTTCGCATCGTCGCTCGCTCGCGAAGCCGTCGTCAGCCGTCGTCAGGAGTTGGCCGTGCTGCATCCGCCGCATCAGTCCCTGCAGGTCGCCGCCGCCGTACCGCCGCAGCGCGGCCCAGTACGGGAGGACGGCGCGGGCCCGTGGCACACGGAGGCGGTCTGTCGCCGGGACGAGGCGGGACTTTTCTTCGCCCCTTCGAAGGAGCCGACGGCCGCCCGGCTGTCGCGCGAGGAGGCGGCCAAGCGCGTCTGCGCCCGCTGCCCCGTGATGGTCGAGTGCCGCGAGCACGCCCTGCTCATGCCCGAGCCGTACGGGGTGTGGGGCGGTCTGACGGCGGCGGAGCGGCGTGTGGTGCTGGCCCGGCGGCGCCGGCGCGAGGTCGAGCTCAAGAAGGCCGCGTCGGCCGCCTGACGTACGCGAAGGGGCGCCCCCGTCCGCACAACGGGGGCGCCCCTTCACGTACGTAGTACGTACGTCTCTTACTTCGCGCGGTCGAAGTCGATCTGACTGTAGGCGCGCAGCTTCGAGAGGCGGTGCGTGGAGTCGATCTGGCGGATCGTGCCGGACTTGGAGCGCATGACCAGCGACTGGGTGGTCGCGGTCTCGCCGCGGTAGCGCACACCGCGCAGCAGCTCGCCGTCGGTGATGCCGGTGGCGACGAAGAAGACGTTGTCGCCGGAGACCAGGTCGTTGGTGCTCAGCACGCGGTCCAGGTCGTGGCCCGCGTCGAGCGCGCGCTGCTTCTCGGCCTCGTCCTTGGGCCACAGCTTGCCCTGGATGGTGCCGCCGAGGCACTTGATCGCGCAGGCGGAGATGATGCCCTCGGGGGTGCCGCCGATGCCCATGAGCAGGTCGACGCCGGTGCCCTCGCGCACGGCCATGATCGAACCGGCGACGTCGCCGTCGGTGATGAACTTGATGCGCGCGCCGGTCTCGCGGATCTCCTTGACGATGCCCTCGTGGCGGGGGCGGTCGAGGATGACGACCGTGACGTCCTCGGGCGAGGAGTTCTTGGCCTTGGCGACGCGGCGGATGTTCACCGACACGGGGGCGTTGATGTCGACGAAGTCGGCGGCCTCGGGCCCGGTGACCAGCTTGTCCATGTAGAAGACGGCCGACGGGTCGAACATGGTGCCCCGGTCGGCGGCGGCCAGCACGGCGATCGCGTTGGGCATGCCCTTGGCGTTGAGTGTGGTGCCGTCGATCGGGTCGACCGCGATGTCGACCTCGGGACCGGTGCCGTCACCGATGCGCTCCCCGTTGTAGAGCATGGGAGCTTCGTCCTTCTCGCCCTCTCCGATGACGACGACGCCGTTCATGGAGACGGTGGAGACGAGGGTGCGCATGGCGTTGACCGCGGCGCCGTCCGCGCCGAGCTTGTCGCCACGGCCCACCCACCGGCCCGCGGCCATGGCGGCGGCCTCGGTGACCCGGACCAGCTCCAGGGCGAGGTTGCGGTCGGGGGCCTCGGGCGAGACCTCAAGCTGGGGCGGCAAGTTGTGCTCGGTCATCGGAGCGCACCTTTCTGTACGGCGACGGCCGGGGAAAAGAGGGTGCCTTGACTCTATCGGTACGTCGACAAAATGAGCAGAGGGGGCCACGTATGAGCAGCGACATGACCTGAGACCATGGGTGCGTGGCAGGAACGCGTGGCAAGCAGAGTGTGCGGAACATGCTGCAGTCGTTGGCGGTGATCGGTATCGCCGTGGCTGTGATCTACATGTTCGTCCCGCACGACGAGAACAAGGACCCGAACGTCAAGGCGATCGACTACCGCGTCGAGCTCCTGACGGCCCGGCGCGCCGCGCCGTACCCGGTGGCGGCGCCGGTGGGGCTCCCCGACCAGGACAAGTGGAAGGCGACCTCGGTCACCTTCGACGGCAAGGACAACAACGCCTGGCACCTGGGCTTCCTCGACCCCGACACGCAGTACGTGGGGATCGAGCAGTCCTCGGCGCCGGACCGCGACAAGTTCGTGGCGTCGGTCGCCAAGCAGGCGAAGAAGACCGACCACACCCAGCAGATCGCGGGCGCCACCTGGCGCCGCTGGGACGGCCCGAAGTACAACGCGCTCGTACGCGAGGACAAGGGCTCCACGACGGTGGTGACCGGAACGGCGCCGTTCGCGCAGCTGGAGAAGGTTGCGGCGGCGCTGGAACTGAAGAAGTCGTAAGGGTTTTACGACGGCGAAAGGCCGCCGCACCGGGGGGATCGGTGCGACGGCCTTTCGGCGTTGCTGCGGGGGCTCGGCCTCAGACGGTGGTGACGACCTCGTCGAAGCCGAGGCGGGGGCTGCGGGGGAACGAGGCGCCCTCGCCCGGCTTGCCGATGTTGACGACCATCAGCGGGGTGTGGTCGCCGTCCAGGAACTCCTTCTGGACACCGGCGGCGTCGAACCCGGTCATCGGACCGGCGGCGAGCCCGGCGGCGCGGACGCCGACGATGAAGTAGGCGGCCTGCATGGCGGCGTTCAGACCGGCGGCGTTCTCACGGACCGGGCGCTCGCTGAAGAACACGTCCTTGGCCTGCGGGAAGTGCGGGAACAGCTTCGGCAGCTCCTCGTGGAACTCGTTGTCCGCGGCGAGGATGGCGACCAGCGGGGCGGCGGCGGTCTTGGCCTGATTGCCCTCGGCCATCTGCGCCACGAGCCGCTCCCGGGCCTCGGCCGACCGCACCAGGACGATCCGCAGCGGCGTCTGGTTGAAGGCGGTCGGCCCGTACTTGACCAGGTCGTAGATCGCCTGAACCTGCTCCTCGGTCACCGGCTCGTCGGTGAACGTGTTGGCGGTACGGGCCTCACGGAAGAGGAGGTCCTGGGCGGTGGGGTCAAGGGCGAGAGACATTGCGTACGTACCTTCCGGACTTACGGGGTCCGCTTGCGGGGGATCAAGCGGTGCCGCCACGGTACGACGGAGTTAGGTTAACTTTCAACTAAATGGGGGGTGGGGTGATGGGGTTCACAGCGGTAGTCGATTTCCAGCCAGGATTACCCCCACCCCGTCCGTTCCCTTAAGTCCTGGGCGGGCGGGTTCTTTGGCTGACCGCCGGTGGGGGCTGATCGCGCAGTTCCCCGCGCCCCTTAAGGGGCCCTTCGGGCCCTCCTGGGGGGTGCGGGCTGATGGGCCCGGAGGGCCCTCTTGGGGGCGCGGGGAGCTGCGCGAGCAACCCGGCACGGTCCGCAGACAAAGCGGGGTGCAGGGGCGAAGCCCCGCTTACCCACCCACCCCAGCCGGGGTCCGGGGCGGAGCGCCGAAGCGGGGTGCAGGGGTCGCAGGCCGCAAAGGGGGGTCCGGGGGCGTAGCCCCCGGGGGGGCCGTCCTCACCCCCACCCACCCCCGGAGGGTTTAGGGAAGGGGTGGGGTGGGGTGGGGGGCGTCACCGTTCGGCCTCCAGCGCCGCGTCCAGCCGGGCCCGCGCCCCCTCCAACCACCGCCCGCACACCTTCGCCAGCGCCTCCCCCCGCTCCCACAGCGCCAACGACTCCTCCAGCGTCGTACCCCCCGCCTCCAACTGCCGTACCACGTCGATCAGTTCGTCCCGAGCCTGCTCGTACCCGAGCGACTCGGACGACGCCGACGCCCCCGAGGCGCCGCCCGCAGGCCCGGCCACATCCTTCGCACCCATACCCGTCACCCTACGCATCCGTCCCGACGACAACCGTGAACTCACCCTCGGCCACCCTGGCCCGCAACTCCTCGCCCCCGGCGACCTCCGACGGCGACCGCACCACCGCCCCGCCCGAACGCTGGAGCACCGCGTACCCCCGCTCCAGCGTCGCCGCCGGCGACAGCGCGACCACGCGCGCGCGGGTGTGGGACAGCTCCGAGTCGGCCCGGTCCAGCAGATGGCCGAGGACCCGGCGCGACCGGTGGACCAGCGCGTCCACCTCGTCGGCCCGGTCGTCCACCATCCGGTGCGGCCGCTCCATCCAGGGCCGCGCGAGCATCCCGGCGAGCCCCCGCTCCTCCCGGTCGACCAGCCCGACGACGTGCCGCCGTGCCCGGTCCCGCAGCATCCGGACCCGGTCCAGCTCCTCCCCGACGTCGGGGACGACCTTCTTCGCCGCGTCGGTCGGCGTGGACGCCCGCAGGTCCGCGACCAGGTCGAGCAGCGGCGAATCCGGCTCGTGCCCGATCGCCGACACCACCGGCGTACGGCACTCGGACACCGTCCGCACCACCCGTTCGTCCGAGAACGGCAGCAGATCCTCCACGCTGCCGCCGCCCCGCGCCACGATGATCACGTCGACGTCCGCCAGCGCGTCCAGCTCCTTCACCGCCGCCACGACCTGCGGCACCGCGTGCACCCCCTGCACCGCCACGTTCCGCACCTCGAACCGCACCGCGGGCCAGCGCCGCCGCGCGTTCTCCAGTACGTCCCGCTCCGCCGCCGAGGCACGGCCCACCACGAGCCCCACGAGCTGCGGCAGAAATGGCAGCGGCCGCTTGCGGTCCAGCGCGAACAGCCCCTCCGCCGCGAGCGACTTCTTCAACTGCTCCAGGCGCGCGAGCAGTTCGCCGATCCCCACGGGCCGTATCTCCGTGGCCCGCAGCGACAGCTGCCCACGCGGCGCGTACCACTCCGGCTTCGCGAGGACCACCACGCGCGCGCCCTCCGCGACGACGTCGGCCACCGCGTCGAACACCTGCCGGTAGCAGGTGACCGACACCGAGATGTCGTGCGCCGGGTCACGCAGCGTCAGGAACACCACGCCCGCGCCGGGCCGCCGCGAGAGCTGGGTGATCTGCCCCTCGACCCACACCGCCCCCAGCCGGTCGATCCACCCGCCGATGAGGCGCGACACCTCACCGACCGGCAGCGGCGCCTCGGCACTCGTATTCAGACCCATGTACGCAGGCTAACGGCCCCCACTGACACCGGCCCTGACACCGACACGGACGTGGCCCCGAAGCGGACCTGACGCGGTCCCGGCGCGGCCCGCCCGCGACGCGGCCCGCCCGTCACCCCGCTCGCGACATGGCGCACCCCGCCCGCCACAGCACCCGCACCCCCGCCCCCTACCCCGCCCGCCCGAACCGTTCCGCCCCCTGCACCATCAGCACTCCCACCCCCAGCACCAGCCACACGAACCCCACCACCTGCGCCGTGCGCGTCGCCTCCCACATCACCGCCACGATCACCGTCCCGCCGAGCAGCGGAAGCACCAGATGCCTCAGCCAGTCGGGCGCGCCCTCGCGTTGCCGTACGACGTACCAGCCGATCACCGACGCGTGCAGCAGCAGGAACGCGGTGAGGGCGCCCATGTCGACCACCGAGACCAGCTTGTCCATGCCGTCGTCGCGCCGGGCCGCCCAGACCGCCGCCACCAGCGTCACCAGGGCGGCGCCGAGCAGCGCCGCGCGCGGTACGCCCGACTGGGTCCGCGACAGGAGCTTCGGCAGCCGCCGCTCGCGCGCCATGGCGAAGACCAGCCGCCCGGCCGCCGCCTGCCCGGCCAGCGCCGCGAACGCCGCCCCGATCGCCTTGCTCGCCGCCACCAGATCGTGCAGCCAGGTGCCCACGGAGGCCTCGACCGTGTCGTAGAAGGCCGAGCCCTGCTTGGCCGGCTCGGCGGCCAGCCGCGCCGACGGCACCGGCTCCAGGAGCGCCGCCGAATACGTCTGCGCCACGAACAGCACCCCCGCGAGCGCCAGACAGAACAGCACCGCGCGCGCGACCTTCTCGGAACCCCCGGTGACCTCCTCCGCGAAGGCGGCGATCGCGTCGAAACCGAGATACGAGAGCACCGCCACCGAGACCGCGCTGAGCACCGCCGACAGCGAGAACCCGGCGTCCCCGGTCAGCGGCGAGAGCCAGTCGCGTTGCGTCCCGTCCCGTACGAGCACGACCACCGCCGAGACGAGGAAGACGAGCAGCACACCGATCTCCATCGCGAGCACCGCGAACCCGACGCGCGCCGCCGCCCGTACGCCCCAGAGGTTGAGCGCCGTGGTGATCACCACGGCAAGGGCGGTCCACACCCACCGGGAGACCGACGGGACCAGGGAGTTCATGGCGATGCCCGAGAAGAGGTACGCGACCGCCGGGATCAGCAGATAGTCGAGCATCGCCATCCAGCCGGCGATGAACCCGGCGCCTTCGCCGAGACCCGCGCGCGCGTAGGCGAAGACAGAACCCGCCTGCGGGGCGACCCGCACCATCTGCGCGTAACTCAGAGCGGTGAACGCCATCGCGGCGGTCGCGACGAGGTAGACCAGCGCCACGGCGCCGTGCGACTTCGCGTCCAGCGTGCCGAAGATGCCGACGGGCGCCATGGGGGCGATGAACAGCAGCCCGTACACGACCAGGTCACGAAAGCCCAGGCTCCGCCGCAGCTCACCCGCCTCCGCGGGCCGCTCGCCCTCCTCGGTGCTGTGCACACTCATGCGGCCAGTCTCACGGCCCGGACGATCTTTGGCCCGCCGGGCGGGGCACGGGTGTCGCCCTCCACGCGCGCGGGGGACGCGGCGGGACGGGCGTACCCGGGGCTGTCGTGGCCCGGCCGTACCATGGACCGCATGACTGCTACGCCTGCCCGCCGTGTCCTGCTCGCCGCGCCCCGTGGCTACTGCGCGGGTGTCGACCGCGCCGTGATCGCCGTCGAGAAGGCCCTGGAGCAGTACGGGTCGCCGATCTATGTCCGGCACGAGATCGTCCACAACAAGTACGTCGTGCAGACCCTGGAGCGGAAGGGCGCGATCTTCGTCGACGCGACGGCGGAGGTCCCCGAGGGCTCCATCGTCATGTTCTCGGCCCATGGCGTGGCGCCGACCGTGCACGCGGAGGCGGCCGAGCGGAAGCTGGCCACCATCGACGCGACCTGCCCCCTGGTGACCAAGGTCCACAAGGAGGCCGTGCGGTTCGCAGGCGAGGACTACGACATCCTCCTGATCGGCCACGAGGGCCACGAGGAGGTCATCGGCACCTCCGGCGAGGCCCCCGACCACATCACGCTGGTCGACGGCCCCGAGGACGTCGCCAACGTCGAGGTCCGCGACGAGTCGAAGGTCGTCTGGCTCTCCCAGACGACGCTCTCGGTCGACGAGACCATGGAGACGGTCGACGCGCTGAAGCAGAAGTTCCCGCTGCTGATCTCGCCGCCCAGCGACGACATCTGCTACGCCACGCAGAACCGCCAGACGGCGGTCAAGCAGATGGGCGCCGACGCGGACCTGGTCATCGTCGTCGGCTCCAAGAACTCCTCGAACTCGGTACGCCTGGTCGAGGTCGCCCTCGGCGCGGGCGCGCGCGACGCCCACCTGGTGGACTTCGCCGAGGAGATCGACGAGGCGTGGCTGGAGGGCGTGAGCACGGTCGGTCTGACGTCCGGCGCCTCCGTCCCCGAGGTGCTTGTCGAGGGCGTACTGGAATGGCTCGCCCAGCGCGGCTTCGAGGACGTCGAGATCGTCAAGGCGGCGGAGGAGTCGATCACGTTCTCGCTGCCGAAGGAGCTGCGCCGGGACCTGCGTGCGGAGGCGGCGGAGCTGTCGGGGAAGCCGTCGGCCGAGTAGCCCGTCACCTGGGGCACGAGCCGTTCTCCAGGTGACTGTCAGTGCCCACCCGTAACGTGGTGTCCATGAACGTGTTCGGAGTGGACATCGGCGGGTCCGGGATCAAGGGCGCTCCCGTGGACCTGGAGCGCGGAGACCTGGCCCAGGAGCGGTACAAGGTCCTGACCCCGCAGCCCGCGACGCCCGAGGGCGTGGCGGGCAAGGTCGCGGAGGTCGTCAGCCATTTCGGCTGGTCGGGCCCGATCGGCATCACGTTCCCGGGTGTCGTCACGGGCAACACGATCCGGACGGCGGCCAACGTGGACGCCGCGTGGATAGGCGTGGACGGGGCGAGGCTGCTCGGCGCCCGCCTGGGCGGCCTGCCGGTGACCGTCATGAACGACGCGGACGCGGCGGGCGTGGCCGAGATGAACTTCGGCGCGGGCCGGGGCCGCAAGGGCACGGTGATCCTGCTGACGTTCGGCACGGGCATCGGCAGCGCGCTCTTCGTCGACGGCCGCCTCGTCCCCAACACCGAGCTCGGCCATCTCGAACTGCACGGCCACGACGCGGAGAAGCGCGCGTCGACCAAGGCCAAGGAGGACGAGGACCTGACCTGGACCCACTGGGCCCACCGCGTCCAGAAGTACCTGGCCCACGTCGAGATGCTCTTCTCCCCGGAGCTCTTCATCATCGGCGGCGGCGTGAGCCGCAAGGCCGACAAGTTCCTGCCCCTGATCGAGGGCATCCGCGCGGAGATGGTCCCGGCGGAACTGCAGAACAACGCGGGGATCGTGGGGGCGGCGATGACGGCGGGTCGGCGGTAGGGGGGGCGCGGCCGGGCATCGCGTGATGCCTGGCCACCGCCGGGGGGGGGGCTGTTGCCTGGCCCCAGCGGCGGGTCCCGAGGGGGCCGGGCCTCACGTGGTGCCCGGCGCTCACCGGTGCCTGCCGGGCCGCCCGGGCGTCAGATGATGTCCGGGTACCGCCGGGGACCCGCCGGCCGAGGTTGCTCCGGGCCTACCGTCGGGGCGCGGCGGACCGCGCCCGGCGCCGCCCCATCAGCCGTAGCTTCCGTACGCTCGCGATCACGCCCGCCACCAGCGTTCCGCCGTAAAGCCAGCCGGCGTGGAGGGCCAGGGCCGTGACGACGGCCATGGCCTGGCCACCAAGCCCCCCGCTGCCGTCCGCGATGGGGACGATGCCGAAGGCGAAGGCGATCGGGACGCTGATGGGCGCGCTGACCAGGTCGGCGGGGCGTACCCAGAGCGCGGTGACGGCGCTGACCGGCAGGAACAGTACGCCGTACACGGCGGCCGAGCCGTCGAAGATCAGCCAGTCCAGACAGCCGACCAGGAACATCACAGCGGCGGCGAAGAGCCCACCGCCGAGGCTGGTGAGCCGGGGCTGGGGGAGCCGGCGCAGGGCGAGCACGAACGGCGGGGCGGGCCGGGCCGCCACCCGGTACACAGCGGCCGCCTCCCCGGCGGCCTGCGGCCGCAGCGGCGCGCGCCGGGGCGTACGTCCGGGCGTACGCCCCGACGGCCCGCCGGCCGTCCGGGCTCGTTGTCCGGGCTGCGGGGTCTGCGTCCTGTAGTGCTCCACCGGACCAACGTAGGTCGACACAGGGGAGGAACCACCCATGGGACACGCCCTTTGGGTGAGGTTGGCGTTGCGTTCGACGCGAAACCGCCCCTGGAGACGGTATGGGACCCCTTGGTGTGCGCCCTGGTGCCGCCCCGGCACACACGCCGGTGCCACCCCGGCCCATACGCTGGTGTCGCCTAGGCACACGCCCCGGCCCCACCGCGGTGAGGGCCGTCGCTGACGGCACGGCGCGCCCGTAAACTGGTGAGTCGGCCCCCATCCGCGGGGGCGTCGGCCCCCGGCCCGGGGGCGGACGGACCATCACCCTCGTACCGGGAAGTCGCCAACGTGTCGCTCACGATCGGAATCGTCGGTCTGCCGAATGTCGGCAAGTCGACCCTGTTCAACGCCCTGACCAAGAACGACGTGCTGGCGGCCAACTACCCGTTCGCCACCATCGAGCCGAACGTCGGCGTCGTCGGCGTCCCGGACGCGCGCCTGGGCAAGCTGGCCGAGGTCTTCGGCTCGCAGCGCCAGCTGCCCGCCACAGTCGACTTCGTCGACATCGCCGGCATCGTGCGCGGCGCCAGCGAGGGCGAGGGCCTGGGTAACAAGTTCCTCGCGAACATCCGCGAGTCGGACGCGATCTGCCAGGTCATCCGCGCCTTCAAGGACGAGAACGTCGTCCACGTCGACGGCAAGGTGTCCCCGAAGGACGACATCGAGACGATCAACACCGAGCTGATCCTCGCCGACCTCCAGACCATCGAGAAGGTCCTGCCGCGCCTCCAGAAGGAGTCCCGGATCAAGAAGGACGTCGCCCCCAAGGTGGCGGCGGTCGAGGCGGCCAAGGAGATCCTGGAGAAGGGCGACACCCTGTTCTCGCAGGGCATCGTCCAGGGCACGGAGAAGTCGGAGCTCCTGCACGACCTCCACCTGCTCACCACGAAGCCGTTCCTGTACGTCTTCAACGTCGACGAGGACGAGCTGACCGACGACGCCTTCAAGGCCGAGCAGCGCGCGCTGGTCGCCCCGGCCGAGGCGATCTTCCTCAACGCCAAGCTGGAGCAGGACCTCGCCGAGCTCGACGAGGAGGACGCCTTGGAGCTCCTCCAGTCCGTCGGCGCCGAGGAGCCGGGCCTGGCCACCCTCGCCCGCGTCGGCTTCGACACCCTGGGCCTGCAGACCTACCTGACGGCCGGCCCCAAGGAAGCCCGCGCCTGGACCATCAAGAAGGGCGCCACGGCCCCGGAGGCGGCCGGTGTCATCCACACCGATTTCCAGAAGGGCTTCATCAAGGCGGAGGTCATCTCCTTCCACGACCTGATCGAAACGGGTTCGGTCGCCGAGGCCCGCGCGAAGGGCAAGGCGCGGATGGAAGGCAAGGAGTATGTGATGCAGGACGGGGACGTGGTGGAGTTCCGGTTCAACGTCTAGTCACGCACGTCAAACGGGGTTGGTCCTGATGGATTCAGGACCGACCCCGTCGTCGTAACAGGAATCAGCGGCCGGCCGCAGCCGAGACCGGCTCGCCGAGGATTCGGCTTGCCAGCTCCGTCGCCATGACGTCGACGTACGGGCGCAGTTCGGATTCGGCCGATGTGCGGGCCGTGGCGATGGCCGCGGTGCCTGCTGCCACGATTTCGTCGCGTTCGCGGAGGCCCTCGGCGCGGGCGGACACTATCGCCGCCGTGCCTTCCTCGTGGGCCTGCTGGCGGATGCGGGCCGCGTCGTGGCGGGCGGCGGCGAGCTCGGACTCGTACTGCGCGCGCACCGCCGCGGCCTCCGCGAGGATGCCCTCGGCCTCCTCGGAGCGGCCCGCCGTCAGGGCCTCGCGCTCCTCCTGCACCCGCTTGACGCGCGGCAGCAGCACCCCCGCCATGATCCAGAAGCAGAACGCGAACAGCACCAGGCCGATGAGGAGGTCGGGCACGGTGGGATTGAGGGGGCCCACATTGATGGGAAGCAGTTTCACGCCTGGCACCTTCTCTCTCGCACGCGCCGACGCTCATGCGCCTCGGCATTCGTACTCCTGATCGTATTGCAGGGGGCAGAAGGCCTAACCGGGCGGGTGCGTGGCCGAGTTGGGGGACGGACCCGCCCGGGTCCGGCCCCCGCCGCGTTGCGGTACGGCCTGTCAGGTGCGCCGGGGCGGAGTCAGCTTCTCCAGGTCGAGGCTGATCTCGAAAGGCACCGGGCGCTGGAGCGAGCCTCGGCAGATGCCGACGGGGACGTAGGTGCGGGTCGGTTCGTCGAGCTCGTAGACGTGGACGACGGGCGCTCCGTCCTCGTCCTCGATGCACCAGTAGTGCGGGACGCCGGCTTCCGCGTACTTGCGGAGCTTGACCGTACGGTCCCGGTGGGCGGACTCCGGGGAGACGACCTCGACGACGAGTCGAACGTCTTGCGGCGCGTACCAGGTGCGGTCCGGGTCGTAGGGCGCGGTCGTCACCAGGAGATCCGGTTCCGGGCGGTTGCGGGAGTCGAGGCGGATCGTCATCTCCCGCTCGACCTCGAAGCCGGTTGGCGCGTGCGCCGTGAGCGCGTTGGTCAGGCCGGTGACTAGGCGGCCGTGCCAGGACCGCTGGGGCGACATCATGAAGACGAGTGCTCCATCGATCAGCTCGGTGTGGCGTGGTGCCTCGGGGAGGCGGTCCAGGTCCTCCGCGAACCAGCCTTCCGCGCGCGGTGGGCGCATCCAGTCGGGCAGTGCGGTCATCATGCTTTCACCGTAGCGACTGACCCCGGCCGGCGCGGGTCAGATGCCCTTCACGTACGCCACCGTGAACGGCGTCTGCGGGGTCCCCGGGCCCATCGGGCCGCCCTTGTCGAACTGGGAGCGGACCACCAGGGTGCGGCCGTGGGTGCGGACCAGGGTGGTGGGGATCTGGAGGGACGGGTCGGTTACGTGGCGTTCCAGGCGGGCCGATGTGCCGTCGGGGGAGACGTGCCAGCGGGTGAGGGTGTTCGACTTGTTCTGGGCGGCGCGCAGGGTGTGGCCGGTCAGGTCGAGGCCGTCGCCGTTCGTCAGGTCTCCGCCGGTCATGGCCACCTTGCTCGTCGCGCCCGAGGCGATGTCCACGCGGTAGAGGCCGCCGCCGGTCATGTCGACGGCGAGGAGGTAGCGGCCGGCCGGGTCTGCAGCGATGCCGTTGAGGGTGAACGAGCCGGCGGGGTGTTGCGGGACCGCGGCGCTCAGGTCGTAGTGGTCGGTCAGTGCGGCGCGGCCGCCGTGTGCCGTCGCGTCGGTCAGCTGCGCGGGGGTGATCCGGTAGATCACCGGGCGCACGCTGTCCGTCACGTACGCCGTGCCGTCCGGCCCGATCACCAGGTCGTTGAGGAAGCGCGTCGTGCCGGTGGGCACGTCGAAGCGGGCCAGCAGCGTCCGGTTGTGGACGTCGTAGACCGTGACTCCGGTCGTCGAGTCGATGACCCACAGCCGTCCGGCCCAGTCGACCTTCAGACCGTTGGCGGTCTTGCGGCCGTCCGTGCCCGAGGGCAGGAAGACCTGGGCGGCGCGGTGTCCGGGGGTCGCCTTGTAGACGGCGCCTGTCGTGTACGAGCCGACGTAGATGTCCCCGGTGCGGGGGTCGGCCGCGATGCCCTCCGGGTACGCGCGGTCGCCCGGGAGTTCGTACGCCGTGGAGATGCCGGTAGTGGGGTGGGCGTGGGCTGATGCCTGCGACGGGATCGCTACGAGGGCTGCCGCGGCGGCGGCGATCAGGGAGCGGCGCAGGAGCGTACGGGACACGGCGATGCCTTTCGGGCGTGGCGGAGGTGTTGCGGGTGGGCGGGCTGCCCCGCTTGAGAGCGATGTGGGCTGCCTCGCTTGAGAGCGAATCTAGGTTAGAGCTCTAATGCTCGTCAACATCGTTATTATCGAATGAGTGCTTCGCTTCCGTTCGGTCGATATCATCTGGAGATGACGTCCCTGCCCGCCTCCGAGCGCCTCGGCTCCCACCTCAAGCGGGCCGAACAGGCCCTCATCGCGACGAAGGCCGCCGTGCTCAAGCCGACGGGCCTGACCGTGCCGCAGTACGCGGCGCTGCTCCACCTCGCGGAGAGCCCGGGCATCTCGGCCGCGGCCCTCGCGCGCCTGTGCGGGGTCACGCCGCCCACGATGAACACGGTCCTGAAGAACCTCCAGGAGCATGGGCTGATCGTGCGCACCCCGCACGAGTGGCACCGCAACGTCCTGGAGACCCGCCTCACCGACGAGGGCCGGACGGTCATGGCGGACGCCGACGGGCGGGCCGTGCGGGTCGAACGGGCGCTGGCCGCCGAGTTCACGGACGAGGAGCGGGAGATGCTGGTCGGGTTGCTCGGGCGGTGCGTCTCCCTGCTTGAGGAGCAGCGCCCTGGAGCTTGATGGGCACCCCCGGGTAGGGTCGAGATCCGTGATCGACTTCCCGATTCCCTCCCGTTCCCTCCGTATCGCCGTAGCTCAGGCGCACGTCGTCGCCGGTGACGTCGGCGCCAACGCCGCCACCGCCGCCCGGCTCGTACGGGCCGCCGGGGCCGGTGGGGCACAAGTCGTCGTGCTCGCCGAGAAGTTCCTGAGCGGGTACGAGCCCGAGCTCATCCGGGCCGAGCCCGAGCGGTGCGCCGTGAACGGGGCCGGGGACCCCCGGCTCGGGGTGATCGTGGACGCCTGCCGGGACAGCGGCGTGGTCGAGGTCGTCGGCGCGGCGGTGTACGACGGCGGGGAGTTGTACGTATCGGCGCTGGTCGTCGACGGGAGCGGGGTCCGCGCCCGCTACGACAAGCAGACGCTGTTCAAGGCCGAGCAGGCCGTCTACCGGCACGGCCGGGCCGGGTGCACCCTCGAAGTGGGCGAGTGGCGGCTCGGGTTGGGGATCTGTTACGACTCCGGCTTCCCCGAGCACGCGCGGGCGGCGGCCCTGGACGGCTGCCACGCGTACGTGGTGGGCGCGCTGTTCAGCGTCGGCAACGGGTACCACGAGTCGCGGATCTGGTTCCCCGCGCGGGCCTTCGACAACACGGTGTACGCGGTCCTCGCCAACCACATCGGCCGCACCGGAGACTGGACGACCTGCGGCAGCAGTGCGGTGTGGGGCCCGGACGGTCGCGTGGTGGCCGAGGCGGGCCCCACGGGCGAGGAAATCGTGTACGCCGACCTCGACCCGGCTGCTTTGTGCGCGGCGCGGGAGGCCGAGCCGATGCTGCGGGACTTGCGGGACTTGCGGGAGGCCGGGGTCGAGCCGAGGGTGTCGGTGCGGGCGGCGACCCCGGCTCCGCCCGTTCCGGCGGTTGCCACGCAGCTTTAGGGCGTTCGGCACGGCAGGGCCCCCACCCCGCCCCTTCCCTAAACCCTCCGGGGGAGCTGTTCGGCTGCGGATCGTGCTGGGTTGCTCGCGCAGTTCCCCGCGCCCCTAAACAACCGCCGCTCCTACGCGAGCCCCGTCTTCAGCCCCGCCCCGCACAACGGCACCACCGCACTCCGCCCCGCGAACACCTCCGGCGCCGCGCTCACCGCCGCCCAGCAGGCGACCCCGGTCGACTCCACGAACAGACCTCGCCCCGCCAAGTCCCGCTGAGCGGCGCGGAGTTGGTCCTCCGTGGCCGTCAGGAACGTACCGCCCGACGAGCGCACCGCCCGCAGGATCTGCCGTGCCCGGGGCGGGCGGGGGATGGCGATCCCCTCGGCCAGCGTGTCGGCGGCGGCCACGACCCCCGCGTCCGCCAGCCCCTCCGCCCCCGCCCGGAACGCCGACGCCAGCGGCGACACCGCCTCCGCCTGCACCGCGATCAGCGCGGGTCGCGACGCGATCAGCCCGTGCGCGTACAGCTCGGACGTGGCGAGCGCCGCGCCGAGCAGCAGCGTGCCGTTGCCGACGGGCACCACGATCGCGTCTGGCAGCCGTCCGCCCAGCTCCTCCCAGAGCTCGTACACGTACGTCTTCGTACCGTGCAGGAAGTACGGGTTGAAGACGTGCGAGGCGTAGAACGTGCCGGGCGCGTCGGCGGCGGAACGGGCGGCCCGGGCCGTGGCCTCGCGGTCGCCGGGGACCCGCTCGACCCGCGCCCCGTGCGCCCCGATCTGCTCGACCTTCTTCGGCGAGGTCGACTCGGGCACGTACACCGTGCAGGGCAGACCGGCCCGGGCCAGATACGCGGCGACGGACGTGCCCGCGTTGCCGCTGCTGTCCGCGACCACGCGCTCGGGCCCCAACCGCCGGGCCAGTTCGGCGAGTACGACCGCGCCCCGGTCCTTGAACGACAGCGTCGGCATCAGGAAGTCCAGCTTGGCCGAGACGGTGTCGGTGAGCGGCACCAGCGGGGTGCGGCCCTCGCCCAGGGTGACCGGCGGCGGCCCGTCGAGCGGCAGCGCCTCCGCGTACCGCCAGAGCGAATTGACGCGTCCGGCAAGCGACTTGAGGTCGACCGGCGCGGGGGAGAAGTCCAGGTCCCAGGGGCCCCGGCAGACCGGACAGCACCAAGGAGCGGCGGCCTCGACGGGCACGCGCGTCCCGTCCTCGGGGCAGCGGTAGGCCACCGCTCGCTCCTGCGTACCGGGAAGCGTCGCGTTCATAGAGGTCATACGACGACCCTAGATCGACCCCGGGAACCCACCCGGTACGAGCCCGGGCAGCACGCCCGCAGACGACCCCCGAACCCCTGCGGAACAGGGCGGTCCACAACCGCGGCCACCCCCGCCCCACCCCCGCGTACGATTCGCGCAGCAGTTCGTCTGACCCCGACGAGGAGCCCGTACCCGTGGACATACCGCCGCCGCCCGCGCCCGAGCCGCACCCGCAGCCGGGCCAGGGCCACGGCCCCGGCTGGCCGCCCCCGTATCCCGGGCCGCAGCAGCCCTGGTACCCGTATCCGCAGCCGTTCCCGGAGCCGGCCAGGACCAGCGGTCTGGCCGTCGCCTCGCTGGTCACCGGCATCGTCTGCTGTGTGCCGCCGCTCGGCGCGGTCCTCGGCGGCATCGCGCTCGGGCAGATCAGGAAGAAGGGGCTGCGCGGCAAGGGCATGGCCGTGACCGGTCTGGTGCTCTCCTCGGTCAGTACGGTCCTCGCGGTGGTCTTCGTCGTCAGCGGCGCGGCGGGCGCGTTCTGGGACGGGTTCAAGAGCGGTGTCCACGACGCCCAGCACACCCGCAGCACCATGAACCTGCGCAGGGGCGACTGCTTCAACGTCCCCGGCGGGGAGTTGGAGCGCGAGGTCGTGAACGTGACCGTCGTGCCGTGCGACAAGCCGCACGACGGCGAGGTCTCCGGCTCCTTCAAGCTGTCGGGGTCCTCCTTCCCCGGCGACAAGGCCATCACCGCGCTCGCCGACCGCCGCTGCTGGTCGGTCGAGCAGGAGTACGCGATGGACAGCTGGGCTCTGCCGGCCGAGGCCGAGTCGTACTACTACACGCCCAGCCAGCGCAGTTGGCGCCTCGGTGATCACTCCGTGACCTGCGCGTTCGCCACGTCCAGCGGCAAGCTGCACGGGTCGGTGCGCAATGACGCGCTCCGACTCGACGCAGACCAGATGACGTATCTGCGGTCCTCCAACGCGTACGACCGCGCGTTCGCGTCCGCGCCCGACAAGGACCGGGTCGAGGACGACCTCGGCGCCTTCAAGGAGTGGGCCGGGCAGCTCTCGGACGTACTGACGCAGGAGAGCGCGCGGCTGCGCGGGCGCACCTGGCCCACGAGCGCCGACGCGCAGGTCCAGGCCCGGATCAAGGAGTCCGAAGTCGCGCAGAAGGAATGGGCGAAGGCGGCGACGGCCACTGACGCGGACGCGTTCTATCTGCACTCGGGCGCGGCGGACCGCGCGCTGCGCCAGGCCACGGAGATCGAGGCCCGGCGCGCGCTGCACCTGGCCACGACCCCGCCCGCCACCGACTCCGGCGGCAGTACGGGCGGTACCGGCGGCGCCGACGGCGGTTCCACCGGCGAGTCGGACAACGGCGGCACGGACGCCGGGTCGGGCAGCGGAAACGGAAGCGGCGGTTCCAAATCGGTCTGAGGTGAGGGCCGGACGGGTAGCCCACTGGGGTCGGACAGCCGGCTGATCGGATGGATACCCGCGGTACGCCCTGCGTAAAAGCCAAGTCATCACATCGGGTGAAACTCTGGCCTTGGCTTGCGGCGCACAACCGACGGTTGCCACGCTGTTGCTGTCTGTCAACCTGATGGGAGTGGCCAGTGACTTTCGGTGAGCAGCCGGCCTATCTGCGCGTCGCCAGCGATCTCCGGCAGAAGATCGTCAGTGGTTCGCTGCCGCCGCACACCCGACTCCCCTCGCAGGCGCGCATCCGCGAGCAGTACGGGGTGTCCGACACCGTCGCCCTGGAGGCCCGCAAGGTCCTCATGGCGGAGGGCCTGGTCGAGGGCCGCTCCGGGTCCGGTACGTACGTGCGCGAGCGCCCGGTCCCGCGCCGGATCGCCCGCTCCGGGTACCGCCCGGCCAAGGGCGCCAGCCCCTTTCGCCAGGAGCAGGCCGAGGACGGCACCCGGGGCACCTGGGAGTCGGGCAGCGAGCAGGAGGAGGCGTCCCCCGAGATCGCCAAACGGCTCGGCATCCAGGTGGGTGACCGTGTCATGTGCACGCGGTACGTGTACCGGGACGCGGGCGAGCAGATGATGCTCTCCACCTCCTGGGAGCCGCTCGCGGTCACCGGGCGCACCCCGGTGATGCTGCCCGAGGAGGGCCCGCTCGGGGGGTGCGGCGTGGTGGAGCGGATGGCCGCGATCGACGTGGTGGTGGACAACGTGGTGGAGGAGGTCGGCGCGCGCCCGGGGCTGGCGGAGGAGCTCCTGGCGCTCGGCGGGGTCCCGGGCCATGTGGTGCTGGTCATCGAGCGGACGTACTACGCGTCGGGGCTCGCCGTGGAGACGGCCGACGTCGTGGTTCCGGCGGACCGCTACCGCATCGCGTACCACCTGCCGGTGAAGTGACCGCCTACCGCTCATCGGTTACGTGGGGGTGACCGCGCAGGGCTGACACAGTGTCAACTCCCGTAACGGGGGCGCACTCGAATGAGTGCGCCCCCGTCGGCATGCCCTCTGTGGCCGGATCCGTATCTCTTTGTGAGAACACGTATCCGCTGTGTGAAGGTCAGGCGTAGGCTCGGGCATATGCGGAATGCGGTTTCCTGGGGATCTCGGCCGACCTGCATGCCGACGGCGGGAGGGGCGCGATGAACGAGAGCGGAACGGTGCTTTCCTGGCAGGTGATACGCCAGGACGACAACGGCAACCGCTACCGCGTCGGCAGGTACGCCACCCGCGCCGAGGCGCAGAAGATCGTCGACAGCCTCGACGACCGCGGCCACCGGCAGCTCTACTGGGTCGAGCGCATCGGTCAGCCGGCGCAGTAGCCCGCCGGAGGGTCAGGAGGCCGCGCCCCCGCGGCCTGCCGCCGGGTGCGGTGCCCGCCCGGTGGCCAGGGCCGCGCCGGGTGCGAGTTACGCTCCGGCGCATGGACGATCGTGTGGTGGTGGCCGGGGCCGTGTTCGACGGGGGCAGGCTGCTGGCCGCGCGCCGCAGTGCCCCGCCGGAGCTCGCCGGACGCTGGGAGCTGCCCGGCGGCAAGGTGGAGCCGGGCGAGAGCCCCGAGCAGGCCCTGGTGCGCGAGCTGCGCGAGGAGCTGGGCGTGGAGGTCGAGCCGCTGGAGCGGATCCCGGGTCAGTGGCCGCTCAAGCCCGGTTATGTGCTGTGGGTGTGGACCGCCCGGCTGCTCACCGGCGACCCGCAGCCCCTGGAGGACCACGACGCCCTGCGCTGGCTCGACCCGGACGCGACGGGCGAGGTCGACTGGCTGCCCCAGGACCGCCCGGCGGTGGCACGGGCGGCCCGCATCCTGGCCGAGCGCACCCTGGCGGCGGGGGAGCGCCGGGCGGGGGGCTGACCGGGGTTCCGGCGCGGCAGGACAGCACCCCGTGCTCCACGTCGTACGCCGTTCGTGCCACCGTGCGCCCCGCGTGGGGATAGTTGGCGCCATATATCGGGTATGTGGCTATTAGTCCTTCTAAACCCCCCGAAGAGTCGGATGCGGGTGAGCGGTGTGATCGACACCTCCGGCGGCTGCGCCGAGTGGACCTTCCCGGCGGAGGCGGGTGCCGTGCGCACCGCTCGGCACGCCGTCAGGGACACCCTGCGCGGCTGGTCGTTCGACCCGGCCGTGAGCGATGTGGCGGTCCTGCTGGTCAGCGAACTCGTGACCAATTCCCTGCGGTACGCGTCGGGGCCCATCGGGGTCCGAATGGCCTGCCTGGAGCCCGGCGCCCTGCTGGTGGAGGTCTCCGACCCGCTGCCCGAGGAGCCCGTCGAGCGGGACGCCGGGCCGGACGACGAGGGCGGCCGGGGACTTCAGTTGGTGGCTTGTTCTGCTCGGCGGTGGGGGACCAGACGTGGCAGGACGGGCAAGACCGTGTGGTTCGAGCTGGCCCTGCCTGGTTAGAAGGAGGGAGGGACGAACGATCACCACCGCCTCGGACGACGAGGTCGCGCGGCGGCCGGAAAAGAACGAGACCGGGATGTGATCGTGAACGCCGTGTCGGTGGGGGCCGTAGTACTGAATACTGCGGTCAAGGCCGGTCCGGTGCGGTGAGCTGGAGGGGACGGTCGCGTGAGCGAGATACCTGAGACGGCTGGCGGCGTCGTGTGGCAGAGCAGCCCGCCTGGCTCGATCTATGACTACATCAGGGTCGCCTCGTTCTCGATCGGGCCCGACGGGCTGATCGAGCAGTGGAGCCTGCGGGCCGAGGAGCAGTTCGGCCTGGCCGCCCGCGAGGTCGTGGGGCTCGACCCGGTGGACGCTTTCATGCCTCCTGAGCTGCGCTCGCAGGGCCATCGACGGGTCACCGAGATCCTGGACGGCCGGGAGTGGACGGGTATCGTCCCGTTCCGGCTGCCGGAGAACGAGGGGCGGCACGGGTTCGCCGAGCTCTATGTGATGCCGAGTGAGACGGCGGCCGGGGAGCGCGGCGCGCTCTGTATCGTCGTCGACGTCCGGGCGCTGCGCGGCATCGAGACGGACCTCGCCGCGTCGCAGGCCATTTTCGGCCAATCTCCCTTCGGCTTCCTGCTGTTCGGTACGGACCTCACCGTGCTGAGGGCCAACAAGCGCTTCGCCACCGTCTTCGGCGGCGACCCCGCCGACCACCGCGGCCACACCGTCCACGACTACCTGAACCGCGCCGAGGCCGACCGGATGGCCGCCGCCCTCCAGCGGGTCCTGGAGACCGGCGAGTCCGTCACCGACCTCCAGCTGGTCGGCACCGCACCCGGCGACCCGGCCCGCCGGCACTGGTCGATCAACCTCTACCGGGTGCACAGCGGCACCGGCCGGCCCATCGGCGTCGCCAGCCTCGGCATCGATGTGACCCGCCGTCACAACGCGGCCCGCGAAGCCGCCGACGCCCGCCGCAACCTCGCCCTGCTCAACGAGGCGGGCAACCGGATCGGCAACTCCCTCGACCTGGAGACCACCGCCCGCGAACTCCTCGACGTCGCCGTCCCCGGCTTCTGCGACCTCGCCTCCGTCGACCTCTACACGGCCCTGCTCGCCGGGGACGACGCCATCCAGAACCGGGCCGACGGCAGCGCCGAACTGCGCCGCGTCGCCTTCGCCAGCGCCGTCTCGGACGGGCCCCTCACCGGGTCCGGCCCGGGTCCCGTGGTCACCGTCGGCGATGTCCATCGCTACCCCTTCCACTCGCCCTGCGCCGGCGCCCTGCGCACCGGCCGCTTGCATGCCGTACCGGGCGACGAGGGCAGCCTGGTGCACACCACGCTCGCCGTCCCGATGGTCGCCCACGACACCGTGGTCGGCCTCGTCCAGTTCTCCCGCGCCAAGGGCAGCGAGCCCTTCGGCGACCGCGACCGCGCGCTCGCCACCGAACTCGCCTCCCGCGCCGCCGTCTGCATCGACAACGCCCGCCTCTACCGCAGGGAGCACGAACGCGCGCTGATCCTCCAGCGCTCCCTGCTCCCGCCCGGCGACCCCGAGGCCGCCGGGCTCGACATCGCCTGCCGCTATCTGCCCGGCAACGCGGCCACCGAGGTCGGCGGCGACTGGTTCGACGTGATCGAACTCCCCGGCCACCGCACCGCCCTGGTCGTCGGCGACGTGATGGGCCGCGGCCTGCGGGCCGCCGTCGCCATGGGCGAACTGCGCACCGCCGTACGGACCCTGGCCATGCTCGACCTGGAACCGGCCGAAGTGCTCTCGCACCTCGACGAGATCGCCCGCGGCCTGGGCGACCCCGGCGGCCCCGACCGCGACTCCGGCGGCGCCCGACGCGGCCGCCCCGGCTCGCGCGGCGCCTCCAAGTCCCGCGAGGCCGACCTCTCCGAGGTCTACCTGGCGACCTGTGTGTACGCGGTGTACGACCCGGTGACGCGGCGCTGCGCCATCGCCAACGCCGGCCATCTGCCGCCCGTCCTGGTCGAGCCCGGTGAGCCCGCGCTCTTCCTCGACATGCCGCCCGGCCTGCCGCTCGGCGTCGGCGGCGAGCCGTTCGAGGAGATCGAGGTGGAACTCCCCGAGGGCGCCCTGCTGGCCCTCTACACCGACGGCCTCGTCGAGTCCCGCGACCACCCCCTGGAGGAGGGGCTGCGGGCCTTCCGCAAGGCCATCAGCGACCCGGTCGCCGAACTGGAGGACGTCTGCGACCAGGTCCTCAACACCCTCGACACCCGCCATGGCGAGGACGACATCGCCCTGCTCATGGCCCGTATCCAGGGCCTGGAGTCGGACGCGGTCGGCGACTGGCGGCTGCCGCGCGAACCCCGCTCGGTCGGCCGCGCCCGCGAGCTCGCCCGTGCCCAGCTGCTCGCCTGGGACCTGGGCGACCTCGTCGACACCACGGAGCTCCTGGTGAGCGAGCTCGTCACCAACGCCCTGCGGTACGGCGAGGGCGAGGTCAGGCTCCGGCTGCTGCGGGACCGCGCCCTCGTCTGTGAGGTGTGGGACGCGGGCCTGGTCCAGCCCAGACGGCGGCGCGCCCGCGACACCGACGAGGGCGGTCGGGGGCTCCAGCTCGTCGGCCTGCTGAGCGTGTCGTGGGGCTCGCGCCGTACCCCGCGCGGCAAGACGGTCTGGTTCGAACTCTCCCTGCCCGACGGCGAGTCCGGCCCCACCGAGCTCACGGAGGAGCAACTGCTGAGCATGTTCTGAGCCCCGCGGACCACCGAGTGCTACGTCGTCGCCTTCAGCGCCGCCAGTCTCGCCGCCACCTCCGCCGTGTCGTCGAAGGCGTCCAGTTGCTCGAACTGGGCGTCCAGCGACGACGCTTCGAGCTCGTGCGTGCCCCGGGCCCGCGCCTCCTCGCGTCGCATCTTGTCCTCGAAGCGGGATATCTCGCCGGTCGGGTCGAGCACGCTGATGCTCTTGACCGCGGACGCGGACGCGGACGCGGACGCGGCCGCGTCCGCCGTCAGGCTCGGTGCCGGTATCGGTGTCTGCGCCGCCGATGTGGCACGGGACTCCAACTCATCCCGCTTCGACGCCAGTTCGGCCAGCCTGGACCTCATCTGCTCCAATCCCGACTGCAACCTCTCCACCACCCCCGTCTGTGCGGCGATCGTCGGCTCGGCCGTACGCGCCTCCTTCTCCGCTTGCAGTTCTCTGCCGAGCGCCACCTTGGCGAGGCGGTCGAAGCGGTCGGCCTCGTCGGCCGAGCCGTCCGCGCGCAGCACATCGGCCCTACGGCTGGCCGCGAGCGCCTGGTCGCCCCACTCCTTGGCGGCCACCAGGTCCTCGTGCCGGTCCTGCTCCATGAGGCGCAGCTCGCCGATGGTGGCGGCGGCTGTCCGCTCCGCCTCCGCGATGTTGCTCGTGTACTCCCGTATCAGCTGGTCCAACGCCTGCTGCGGGTCCTCGGCCTGGTCGAGGAGTGCGTTGATGCTGACCTTCGCCAGCTGGCCGACCCGGCCGAGAACCGACTGCCTGTCGCTCATGGCTCTTCTCCTTGCGCCGATCGGGGCGACTGCGCCCATGGTCAGAAGCGGCCACCACCACCTTTCCTTCGCCGGGTGCCCCCGCCCCCGAAGCTGCCCGGTCCGCCTGTTTCGCCCAAGTCCCCTGTTCCCCCTGTCCCGTCGCTGCCCCCTGCTCCGTCTCCGTCCGTTCCGCCGAGGATGATCCCGCCGAGCACCGCCCCGTTCAGCCCGCCTTCCCCTCGTGATACGAGTGCCGATTCGCCGGTGTTCCCGGTTTCCTCGAACGAGTGAACGTCGGTTTCGGCGAGGCTCTGCGCCTGCCGGGCCAGCGCGCCCGCCGGGTCCAACTCGGCCGCGCCATCCGCCTGTTCGAGGTGGCGCCGGGCCGCGTACAGCCGCGTGCGGGCCTCGCATCCGACGGCGCCCCGGTGCGTGGTGATGTAGACATCGGCCATGGCGACGGCGGCCTCCACATCGGCGACCGAGGTCTCCGCGCCGACCACCGCCCCCTCGTCCACCGCCCTCTCGCCCACCGCCCCCTCGCCCACCGCCCCCTCGGCGTCGGTCAGTTCGCGTCCGCGCCGCTCCACCGCCTCGACCAGCATCGTCGTCTGCGCGACCGCGCCCTCGGCGGCACGCACGTACACCGCCGCCGTGTCGTTGTCGTCGGCGTCGAGTGCCTGGCGGGCCAGGTTCAGGGTCGTCGTCGCGAAGACCAGGCGGTCCTTGGCCTCCTCGACGTGGCCCGCGACGGGTGCGAACGCCGACGCCTCGTACTGCTGGTGCAGCGCGGTCAGCGTCGAATCCGCCGCCGCCGTACGGCCGGTGAGCGTACGGAAGACCGACTCGGCGGCGGCGAGTGCCTGCGGGGCGTTGTGCCCCAGGTCGCGCAGCCGGTCGAAGGCGGCGGCCTCGGTGTCGAGCCGTTCGTCGGCGTCGGCGCAGCGCGAGACGATCTCGCCAAGGAGCCCCTGCCGCGCCTCGTCGTCCTCCGGGCCGCCGTCGTCGAGCCGCTGCCGCAGCCGGAACGCGGCGGACACTTCCGACCTGGCGTACGTGACGGCCTCCGCGAACGGGCGGACCGCTTCTTCCCCCAACTGATCGGCTGCGAAACCCAGTTCCTCTTCACTCGTACGAATGGCGTCATCGGCGGCGACCAGGGCCTCTCTGCTCTCGGTGTCGAGAGCGTCCAGCGCGTCGAGATCGAGTCCGTCCCGCGACTCGCGCGCCCCCGCCCTCTCCCCACCGGCCCCCGCCCCCGCCGCACTCGCAGGCGTCGTCCGGGTCAGGGCCCGCCGGTTCCTGCGGGCATACGCGTACGCGGCCGCCACGCCCGCCCCCAGGAGGACGGCGACGGGCAGCACGTAGTCACTGGAGTAGAACGACCCGTTATGCGTGGAGGCGGCCACAGGCACTGTCACGGGCACCCCCACAGGCACCACGGGGGCGTCCGCGCGTGCCGACGGAACGCCGGGCAGGGCGAGCCAGCCCGCCGCCAGCAGCACGGCCACGAGGGCCCGGACGGCCCGGACGGCTATGTGCGGCCTGGTGCGACTGACACACGGCGTCACATTTGTGAGCGTATGGCCGGATCTGCCGCTCCGCGACCGGGCGGAATTCGCCCGCTTCGGCTGGACGCGGCCCGCTCGTTATGCCATCCGCCACCGGGACGTCATACTTCCACGGCACACTGACAGTCAGGGGTTCTCGTGCGGACAGCTATATCGGCCGGAGTGGAAGGCCTGCGCCGGTGGTTCCGGCGCCCGGCACGGACCTGGGTGCGGCGTGCCGTGCTCGCGGCCGTGCTGCTGGTGATGGCCCCGATGGTGGTCGGCGCCGTGGCGCTGCGCAGCAGCTACGCGGGCGACCCGGGGGACGGCACCAGAACGCGCGGCCGGGACGCCATCTGGCTCGGCCACGCCTGGGTCGACGGCCGTAAGAGCGAGCACGACCTCGACGTATTCGCCGCGCGCGTGCGGGACACCGGGATACACGACCTGTACGTCCACGCCGGGCCGCTGGAGCACGACGGCACCCTGCCCGCCGCGCGCTACCCGAAGGCGCGCTGGCTGGTCGACGGGATGCACAGCAGGCTCCCGGGCGTGCGCGTCCAGGCGTGGCTCGGCGACAAGCTCGCCACCGAGAGCCCCAAGGGGCTGCGTATGGATCACCCGGAGACCCGCGCCGCGATGGTGGACTCCGCCCGCCAGGTGCTGGCCGGCGGCTTCGACGGCGTGCACTTCGACATGGAGCCGGTGCCTTCCGGTGACCGCCACTTCCTGGAGGTCCTGGACGCGGTGCGGCCCATGACGCGCGCGCACAACGCGACGCTCTCCGTGGCGGCGCACCAGATAGACCCGGTCCCGAAGCTGCATTCGGCGGCCGGCAAGATCGCCGGACACCCCAAGTGGTGGTCGCAGGCGTACTTCGGGCAGGTGGCCAAGCGCGTCGACCAGATCGCGGTCATGTCGTACGACACCTCGATGCCGTTGGAGAGCCTGTACGGCGGCTATGTCGCCCAGCAGGCGTCGCTCGCGCTTGAGGTGACGCCCAAGACCACCGACCTGCTGATGGGGCTGCCGTTCTTCCAGACGGAGAACATGGGGCACCACGGCTCGGCCGAGACGGTCAAGGCGGCCGTGCGCGGCGTCCGGCTGGGCCTGGGCCGCACCGACCGCCACCGCGAGCACTTCGGCGTGGCCCTGTATGTCGACTTCACGGCCCGGGACAAGGACTGGGCCGCGTACGACAAGGGCTGGAACTGAGCCACAAGCAGGCGCAGTACGACGGCGGGGCCCGGCATCCTTGGATGCCGGGCCCCGTCCCGTATGCCGCTGTCGGCGACTAGCTTCCCGGCCGCCGTCCGATCTTGTTGCCGAGCCAGATCAGCGGGTCGTACTTGCGGTCCACGGCCCGCTCCTTCAGCGGGATCAGCGCGTTGTCGGTGATCTTGATGTGCTCGGGGCAGACCTCCGTGCAGCACTTGGTGATGTTGCAGTAGCCCAGGCCGTGCTCGTCCTGGGCGGTGCGCTTGCGGTCCAGGCCCGTCTCCTCCGCCGCGTCCAGCGGATGCATGTCGAGCTCCGCGATCCGCATCAGGAAGCGCGGGCCCGCGAAGGCCGTCTTGTTCTCCTCGTGGTCGCGCACCACATGGCACGTGTCCTGGCACAGGAAGCACTCGATGCACTTGCGGAACTCCTGCGAGCGCTCCACATCGACCTGCTGCATCCGGTACTCGCCGGGGGCCACCCCCTTCGGGGGAACGAAGGCGGGAACTTCTCGCGCCTTCTCGTAGTTGAAGGTGACGTCGGTCACCAAGTCGCGGACGACCGGGAACGTCCGCAGCGGGGTGACCGTGATCGTCTCCTCGCGGGAGAACACCGACATCCGTGTCATGCACATCAGGCGCGGGCGGCCGTTGATCTCCGCCGAGCAGGAACCGCACTTGCCCGCCTTGCAGTTCCAGCGCACCGCGAGGTCGGGTGCCTGGGTCGCCTGGAGCCGGTGGATGATGTCGAGGACGACTTCGCCCTCGTTCACCTCGACCTTGTAGTCGGTGAGATCGCCGCCGCCGGTGTCGCCCCGCCAGACCCGGAAGCTCGCGTCATACGTGGTCACTCGTAGAGCTCCTCTTCGGCGAGGTACTTGACCAGCTCCTCCTTCTCGAAGAGGGCGAGCAGGTCGGCACGGATAGGTTCGGTCTCTTCGCGTGTCAGCCGGATCTGGCCCCGGACCGGGTCGGTGGCCGCGAGGCCGCCCGTGGGGTCGGCGAGGCTGCACAGCAGGTTGGCCCGGCGCCAGGCGCGGTCCATCGCGGGCCAGTCCTCGCGGGTGTGGCCGCCCCGGCTCTCGGTGCGCTCCAGGGCCGCGCGCGCCACGCACTCGCTGACCAGGAGCATGTTCCGCAGGTCGAGGGCGAGGTGCCAGCCGGGGTTGAACTGGCGGTGCCCCTCCACCCCGGCGCGCCGGGCCCGTACGCGCAGCTCGCCCAGTTTCTCCAGCGCCTGCCGCATCTCCGCGTCCCGCCGGATGATGCCGACCAGGTCGTTCATGGCCTGCTGGAGCTCCTGGTGGAGGGTGTACGGGTTCTCGGGCGCGGCGGCCGTGGCCTCGGCGGGCTCGGCGCTGAACGGGCGCAGTGCCTCGGCAGCGGCGGCGTCCACTTGGGCCTCGTCCACGGCGGGCCGCCCGGCGCCGAGCGCCGAGGTGTACTCGGCGGCGTGCAGTCCGGCCCGGCGGCCGAAGACCAGCAGGTCGGAGAGGGAGTTGCCGCCCAGGCGGTTGGAGCCGTGCATGCCGCCGGCCACCTCGCCCGCCGCGAACAGACCGGGCACCCCGCGCGCGGCGGCCGTGTCGGAGTCGACGGCGATGCCGCCCATCACGTAGTGGCAGGTCGGGCCGACCTCCATGGGCTCGGCCGTGATGTCGACGTCGGCCAGCTCCTTGAACTGGTGGTGCATGGACGGCAGTCGGCGCCGGATGACCTCGGCGGGCATCCGGGTCGACACATCCAGGAAGACACCGCCGTGCGGGGAGCCGCGGCCCGCCTTGACCTCGGAGTTGATGGCCCGGGCGACCTCGTCGCGGGGCAGCAGCTCGGGCGGGCGGCGGTTGTGGTCCGGGTCCTCGTACCAGCGGTCGCCCTCCGCCTCGGACTCCGCGTACTTCTCCTTGAAGACGTCCGGCACGTAGTCGAACATGAAGCGTTTGCCCTCGGAGTTGCGCAGCACCCCGCCGTCGCCCCGGACCGACTCGGTGACCAGGATGCCCTTCACCGACGGCGGCCAGACCATGCCGGTGGGGTGGAACTGCACGAACTCCATGTTGAGCAGCGGCGCGCCCGCGAGCAGCGCGAGCGCGTGGCCGTCGCCGGTGTACTCCCAGGAGTTGGAGGTCACCTTGAAGGACTTGCCGATGCCGCCGGTCGCGAGCACCACGGCCGGGGCCTCCAGGACGAAGAAGCGGCCGGACTCGCGCTCGTAGCAGAACGTGCCGGACACCCGGTCGCCGTCCTTGAGGACGCGGGTGACCGTGCACTCCTGGAAGACCTTCAACCGGGCTTCGTAGTCGCCGAATTCGCGTTTGTCGTCCTGCTGGAGCGAGACGATCTTCTGCTGGAGCGTACGGATGAGCTCCAGGCCCGTGCGGTCGCCGACATGGGCCAGGCGCGGGTACTCATGGCCGCCGAAGTTGCGCTGGGAGATCCGGCCGTCGGGCGTACGGTCGAAGAGGGCGCCCCACGTCTCCAGTTCCCACACCCGGTCGGGCGCCTCGCGCGCGTGGAGCTCGGCCATCCGCCACTGGTTGAGGAACTTGCCGCCGCGCATGGTGTCGCGGAAATGCACCTGCCAGTTGTCGCCGGAGTTCACATTGCCCATGGAGGCGGCGATGCCGCCCTCGGCCATGACCGTATGGGCCTTGCCGAACAGGGACTTGCAGATGACCGCGGTACGGGCGCCCTGCTCGCGTGCCTCGATGGCGGCCCGCAGGCCCGCCCCGCCCGCGCCCACCACGACGACGTCCCACTGCTGCCGTTCGAGCTGCGTCATCTCAGGCGGCCCCATGTCCCGTTGTGGTCGGAAGTCCCGTTGTCATCAGAAGAACCTCGGATCGTCGAACGCCCCGGTGGAGAGCAGGTACACATACAGATCGGCGACGGAGACGCTGATCAGCGACGACCAGGCGAGCAGCATGTGACGGTTGTTCAGCTTCCCTGCCCAGCCCCACAGCCGGTAGCGCACCGGGTGCTTGGAGAAGTGCCGCAGCTTGCCGCCGATGATGTGCCGGCAGGAGTGGCAGGAGAGGGTGTACGCCCAGATCAGCACGATGTTGGCGACGAAGATCAGGCTGCCGAGGCCCATGTGGCCCCAGCGGTAGTGGTCGTCGCGGAAGGTGAGGACCGTGTCGTACGTGAGGAAGCCGGCGACCGGCAGGGCGAAGTAGAACGTGTACCGGTGGATGTTCTGGATCACCAGCGGGAAGCGGGTCTCGCCCGAGTACTTCTTGTGCGGCTCGGCGACCGCGCAGGCCGGTGGCGAGGCCCAGAAGCCCCGGTAGTAGGCCTTGCGGTAGTAGTAGCAGGTGCCCCGGAACGCGAGCGGGAAGATCAGGATCAGCAGGGCGGGGGACAGGCTCCACCAGCTGCCGATCAGATCGGCGTTCGGGCCGCCGTGCATGGGCGCGCAGTTGTCGGCGACGCACGGCGAGTAGAAGGGCGACACATAGGGAGCCGCGTAGTAGTCGTCGTTCACGAAGGCCCGCCAGGTCGAGTAGACGACGAAGGCGAGCAGTCCGGCGGCGGTCACGGCCGGCGCCAGCCACCAGCGGTCCGTCCGCAGATGGCGTGGGGCGATGGCGGCGCGCGAGGCGTCGTGAACGCCGGTGATCGGTTGGGGTTCGGTGCCTGTGGCCAACAGTGGCTCCAGTCAGCTGGGTCAGGGGGCGCGCCGGTCGCGGGCGCCGAGACCTTCGTCGTCCGAGTCCGTCCAGAGGGAGGTGTCGTACGGCGTGTCCGGGATGGTCACCAGGTCCGGGCGGACCACGGCGGTGCGGGGAGCGGTCTCGCGCAGCAGCGCCACGCTCTCGCGCAGATGGTCGGTGTCGGTCCGCACCCGCCGGATGTCCAGGCCGCCGTCGCCGGCCTTCTCCAGCCGTCCCACCGACCTGATGAGGTCGTCGAGACAGCGCTGAACTGCCGTCAACTCGTCCTGCAGGGACATGACGTGCCCTACCTTCCGCAGTAGCGGGCGGTGAACCGGTCATTCCGGAGGGCGACCTCCGGATCCCCCCGAAAGGTCATGCGCCCAAGAGTGTCGCGCGTCACTTCCGTGGTTGTGAAGGTGCGTGCACGGGGTTATAGGGGGCGCGCGGTCCGCCGTTCGCGCCGTCATTGCGCCGCACGGGTGGGATCCGGCCGCCCCCACGCCGTGTCGCCGCCCGGGCAGGGGGGCCGTCCTCTTCAGTGGGTGGGCAATACGTGTGATCATCGCGAAATGCCACCAAGCAAACAAAACTGACGAAGAGGTACAAGCCATGGCCCACGTCGGAGTCCAGCGCGGGAGGGCATCCCGGGCGGTCCGCACCGTCGCCGCCATCCGCACCGCCGCGTCGCTGCGGTCCGTCGCGCTCCTCACCTCCGGTGTGCTGGCACTGCCCGCACTGGCGGGCTGCTCCTCGGGCGACGACGCGTCCGCGTCCGCCGTCCCCCAGGACATCGGCGCGGCCGCCCGGCCCCAGGTCGCCGACGGGGGCACCCTGCGCTGGGCCGTCGACGCGATGCCGCAGACGCTCAACGCGTTCCAGGCCGACGCCGACGCCGCGACCGCACGGATCACCGGCGCCGTGCTGCCCAGCCTCTTCACCCTGGACGACCGGGGCAGACCGCAGCGCAACCCGGACTTCCTGGAGAAGGCCGAGATCGTGCAGCGCGAGCCGAAGCAGGTCGTGCTCTACAAGCTCAACCAGAAGGCGGTGTGGAGCGACGGCCGGGAGATCGGGGCGCCCGACTTCGTCGCCCAGTGGCGCGCGCTCAGCGGCCGCGACTCGGCGTACTGGACCGCGCGCAACGCGGGGTACGAGCGGATCGAGAAGATCGAGAAGGGCGCCAACGACCTGGAGGTCAAGGTCACCTTCAACAAGCCGTACGCGGACTGGCGCGCCCTGTTCAGCCCGCTCTACCCGAAGGACGTGACCGGCACGCCGGACGCCTTCAACGACGGCGCCCGCACCAAGCTGAAGGCCACCGCAGGACCGTTTCTCCTGAAGGCGGCGGACCGCGACAAGGGCACCCTCACGCTCACCCGCAACCCGCGCTGGTGGGGCAGGCCCAGCAAGCTCGACGAACTCGTCTTCCGGGCCGTGCCGCGCGACAAGCGGGTCGCCGCCCTCGCCGACGGCAGCCTGGACGTGGCCGAGATCGACCGGCCCGCCGCCGAGCGCATCACGCTCGCCGAGCGCGACAAGGGCGCGGGCCGGGGCAACGACGGCCCCGAGCTCGCCCATGGCCCCGGCGCCGCGATCACCCCGGCCTCCGCCCTGCGCTCCTGGGCGGTCGCGCACGGCTCCGACGAGGAGCGGGCCGACTCGGAGGTGCGCGCCCGCAAGCAGACCCGCGAGGCCATCGAGCGCTACGCCCAGGAGCAGGCGGGTCTGAGCGGCCTCGCCATCCGCAGGTCGCTGGAGCCCGCCTACACCCAGCTGGCCCTCAACGGCAGCTCCGGCCCGCTCGCCGACGAACGGGTGCGCCGGGCCATCGCCCGCGCCCTCGACCGCAAGGAGCTCGCCGAGATCGTGCTCAAGCCGCTCGGGCTGCCCGCGCACCCGCCCGGCAGCCACCTGGCGCTCGCCGGACAGCAGGCGTACGCCGACAACAGTGACGCGCTCGGCGGCCAGGACACCCATGAGGCGCAGGCCCTGCTCGCCGACGCGGGCTTCACGCCGGGCGGCGCCCGCCAGAAGCCCGGCTCGACCAAGGCGGGCAGCAAGGCGTCCGGCGCCAACGCGGACGACGACGCCAAGCGCGAGGGCGCCGAGGGCGACGGCACGTACATCGTCGGCGACGACAAGGCGCCCGACCGGCCGGGCAAGGTGACCTACCGGGTCGGCGACCGCAAGGTCGGCGAGGGGCCGTACTACGCGGACGAGGAGAAGCCGGACGCGGGCAGCGGCGGTGACGACAAGCCCGGGGACAACCGGCCCGGCGGCTCGGGCCCCGGCAGCGAGACGCATGTGCTCGCCCCGGCCCGCGCGGCCGCCCTTCAGGAGATCGCCCTGATGCGCCAGGCCGAGGCGATCGACGACGCGGGCTCCGGCCACGGCGCCCGCCGCCAGGAAGAGGTCCACCGCACCGAGGCGCACCGCAAGGGCGGTGCCCCCGGCGCGTATGCCCCGAAGGGCACCGCGGCCCCGGCCGCGGCGGGCGGGCCGCTCGGCAAGGACGGCAAGCCGCTGTCCCTGCGGTTCGTGCTCCCCTCGGGCGCGGGCTCGGAGTCGCTGCGGGCGGTCGGCGACCGGATCGCGCAGATGCTGAAGGCGGTCGGCATCAACACCGAGATCACCAAGGTGGCCGACGACAGCTACTTCAAGGACCACATCGCCTCGGGCGACTTCGATCTGGCGCTGTACTCCTGGCCCGGCACGGCCTACCCGGCCACCGACGACCGGCCTGTGTTCGCCAAGCCCGAGCCCGCCTCGGACGGCTCGCTGCTGGTCGAGCAGAACTACACCCGGATCGGCACCGACCGCATCGACCAGCTCTTCGACCGGGCGGCCGGCGAGCTCGACGAGGACGAGGCCCGCGATCTCGTACGCAAGGCGGACGCCCGGATCTGGGCGGCGGCCGCGTCGCTGCCGATCTACCAGCGTCCGCAGCTGGTCGCGGTGAAGCCCAACGTCGCCAACGCCGGTGCCTTCGGGTTCGAGGCCCCGCATTTCGAGGACATCGGGTTCAAGAAGGCACCGAGTGCCGCGAAGGATGCCGAAACTTCCCAGAAGTGATCGACCGGCCCTGATGCAATAGTTTCAGCCACCACGAATCAGCAGGTCAGAACCTCAGAACTGGCTCAAGTCCCTTGCCCGCCGGGCCGCCGGCGGGCAAGGTCGTGCATGCCCTTGACCCGGCCTTGAGGCTGCGCAGGAACCGGCTTCACGCTGCTTTCCCACCCCGTAGAAACGATCATAGGTTCGGCCCGGGAGGCCCCGGGCGCGTCGGCCCCGTACCATAGGACTAGCCGTGGCGTGTCCGCGCCCGGCGGGCGGACGAGGCTTCGACCGTCAGACGCCTGATTCCCGATCGAGAGAAGCGCCAGCCAGCATGCCCACGCGCCACGACATCCGCAATGTCGCCATCGTCGCCCACGTCGACCACGGTAAGACGACCATCGTCGACGCCATGCTCAAGCAGGCGGGTGCGTTTGCCGCGCACCAGCACCTCGACGACCGCATGATGGACTCGAACGACCTGGAGCGTGAGAAGGGCATCACGATCCTGGCGAAGAACACCGCCGTGAAGTACCACCCCAAGGACGGCGGGGCCCCCATCACGATCAACATCATCGACACCCCCGGCCACGCCGACTTCGGTGGTGAGGTCGAGCGCGGTCTGTCGATGGTGGACGCCGTCGTCCTGCTCGTCGACGCCTCCGAGGGCCCGCTCCCGCAGACCCGCTTCGTGCTGCGCAAGGCCCTCCAGCAGCGCAAGCCCGTCATCCTCTGCATCAACAAGACGGACCGCCCGGACTCCCGGATCGACGAGGTCGTCAACGAGACGTACGACCTGTTCCTGGACCTGGACGCGGACGAGGACCAGATCGAGTTCCCGATCGTCTACGCCTGCGGCCGCGACGGCATCGCCTCGCTGACCAAGCCGGAGAACGGCACGGTCCCGGCGGACTCCACCAACCTGGAGCCGTTCTTCTCGGCCATCCTGGAGCACGTCCCGGCCCCGGTGTACGACGAGGAGGCCCCCCTCCAGGCCCACGTCACCAACCTCGACGCCGACAACTTCCTCGGCCGTATCGCGCTGCTCCGCGTCGAGCAGGGCGAGCTGCGCAAGGGCCAGACCGTGGCCTGGATCAAGCGCGACGGCTCGATCTCGAACGTCCGCATCTCCGAGCTGATGATGACCGAGGCGCTCACCCGCAAGCCGGCCGAGGTGGCGGGCCCCGGTGACATCTGCGCCGTCGCCGGTATCCCCGACATCATGATCGGCGAGACGCTGGCCGACCCGGAGAACCCGATCGCGCTGCCGCTGATCACGGTCGACCAGCCGGCCATCTCCATGACCATCGGCACCAACACCTCGCCGCTGGTGGGCCGTGGCGGCACCGGCAAGGGCGCGGACGCCAAGTCCGCGGTCAAGGACCGCAAGGTCACCGCCCGCCAGGTCAAGGACCGCCTGGACCGCGAGCTGATCGGTAACGTCTCGCTGCGCGTCCTGGACACCGACCGTCCGGACGCCTGGGAGGTCCAGGGCCGTGGTGAGCTCGCGCTCGCCATCCTGGTCGAGCAGATGCGCCGCGAGGGCTTCGAGCTGACCATCGGCAAGCCGCAGGTCGTCACCAAGCAGGTCGACGGCAAGACCCACGAGCCGGTCGAGCGCCTCACGGTGGACGTCCCCGAGGAGCACATGGGCGCGGTCACGCAGCTCATGGGCGTCCGCAAGGGCCGGATGGACAACATGTCCAACCACGGCTCCGGCTGGGTCCGCATGGAGTTCGTCGTCCCGTCCCGCGGCCTCATCGGCTTCCGTACGGAGTTCCTGACCAACACCCGCGGTACGGGCATCGCCCACTCGATCCACGAGGGCCACGAGCCGTGGTTCGGCAACCTGGTGACCCGTAACAACGGCTCCCTGGTCGCCGACCGCGCCGGTGCGGTCACGCCGTTCGCGATGATCAACCTCCAGGAGCGCGGTGTGCTGTTCACCGAGCCCGGCACCGAGGTGTACGAGGGCATGATCGTCGGTGAGAACTCGCGCTCCGACGACATGGACGTGAACATCACCAAGGAGAAGAAGCTCACCAACATGCGTGCGGCTTCCGCGGACAACACCGAGAACGTGGTGCCGCCGCGCAAGCTCTCCCTGGAGCAGTCCCTGGAGTTCTGCCGCGACGACGAGTGCGTCGAGGTGACCCCGGAGGCGGTCCGCATCCGCAAGGTCGTCCTGGACCAGAAGGAGCGCGGCCGCACGGCCTCGCGCGCCAAGCACGGCTGATCGCAGACCAGTTGAGCCTGTCGGCCCGGCCCCCCGCGAAGATCGCGGGGGGCCGGGCCGTTGTCGTACGGTGGGGCGGGCGCGACCCCCGCGCAGTGATCTTCATCTGGCGCGGGGTCAAGTTGTTTTAAGGGACATCCTGTTCGGATATCGATCCCCGCGCTCCGGAAGATGTGTTAACGGTCCGTTTCGGGGGTGTCTGTCTGTGCTCCGTTTGTCCGGATTTCGGACTGTTGGCCTGTCCTGATGTTGTCAAAACGAGACCCTTTAAGTGTGGTTTACAGCCCGGCCGTACTTAATAGTTGGCTCCATTGAGCTCGGGTCAATGGGTCACGCACTGTGGGGAGTGCCGACTCACGAGCACACTCGGGGCGCTTCATCGATCGCCGTCAGGGGTGTCGGCGATCTTTTTGTGCCCCTCTTGTAGTGACAAGTGGACTCATGAGGAGGAACCCATGCGTGGTGCCAACAGCGCCAAGTGGGTCGCGGGCGCGGCAATGATCGCCCTGGCAGCGACTGCCTGTGGCGGCGGCAAGGACAGCACGGACAACTCGGGCGCGGCTGCCGACCCGGCGGGCGTGTTCAGCTACCAGAGCAGCGAGCCGCAGCACCCGATCCAGCCGGCCAACGTGATGGAGACCGGCGGTGGCCGTATCACCGACGTGCTCTTCTCGAAGCTGGTCGACTTCGACCCGAAGACGGGTGCCATCGGCAACGTCGTCGCGGACTCGATCAAGCAGGACGACGCCAGCCACTACACCATCAAGGTGAAGCAGGGCTGGACCTTCCACAACGGTGAGAAGGTCACGGCGAAGTCCTTCGTCGACGCCTGGAACTGGGGCGCCAACGCCAAGAACGCGCAGCAGAACGCTTCGTGGTTCTCGGACATCAAGGGCTACGACGACGTCCACCCGGACAAGGGTGACCCGAAGGCCGACAAGATGTCGGGTCTGTCCACCCCGGACGACTACACCATCAAGGTCGAGCTCGGCACGCCGGCTCCGTACTGGACCTACAAGCTCGGCTACAGCGCCTACTCGCCGCTGCCGCAGGTCTTCTACACGAACCCGAAGAAGTACGGCAACGAGCCGATCGGCAACGGCCCGTACCAGTTCGTGAAGTGGAACCACAACCAGGACTTCCTGACCAAGGCGTACGACAAGTACGCGGGTCCGGACAAGCCGAAGAACGGTGGTGTGGACTTCAAGTTCTACACGACCTCCGAGGCCGCCTATAAGGACACCGTCTCCAACAACCTGGACGTGCTCGACCAGGTCGCCCCGAGCGGCATGGCCACGTACCACCAGGACCTCGGCAAGCGCGCCGTGGACGCTCCGCAGAACTCGATCCAGACCATCGCCATCGCGGCCTACTCGCCGACGATGAAGGGTGTCAAGGACCGCGCGAAGTTCGTCCAGGGCCTCTCCATGGCGATCGACCGGGACACCATCACCAAGACGGTGCTCCAGGGCTCGCGCACCCCGGCCACCGGCTTCGTGCCCCCGGCCGTCAAGGGCTACCTGCCGGACGCCTGTGGCGACGCGTGCAAGTACAACCCGGCCAAGGCCAAGGAGCTCGTCACCGAGGCCGGCGGCACCAACGCCCAGATCTCGGTCCTCTACAACGCCGACGGCGGTCACAAGGAGTGGGTGACGGCGGTCTGCGCCAACATCACCCAGGCCACCGGCGTCAAGTGCGAGAGCGACGCGAAGGCGGACTTCAAGACCGTCCTCGACATCCGCACCGGCAAGAAGGTCCAGAGCCTCTACCGCTCGGGCTGGGTGCAGGACTACCCGCTGAACGCCAACTTCCTCAAGGACCTGTACGGCACCACCGCCGCGGGCAACGAGGGCGGCTACTCCAACAAGACGTTCGACGACCTGACCGCCAAGGCGGACAAGGCGGCGACGCTCGACGAGTCGGTCAAGCTGTACCAGGACGCCGAGAAGTCCCTGTACGCCGACATGCCGGCCATCCCGCTCTGGTACTACAAGACGAACGCCGGCTACTCGGCCAACGTCAAGAACGTCACGTACGACACCTTCGGCAAGCCGGTGTTCACCGCCGTCGAGGTGCTGAAGAAGTAGTTCCAGGCCGCTAACGGTCGATCCACCCAGGCGTTCCGGCATCGGCAACGCCACACCGTTCGCGCAGGGCAGCCGGCCCGCCCCTCCCACGAGGAGCGGGGCGGGCCGGCTGCTGGCGGCTGACAATGGAGGCTCGATGGGGCGCTATGTCGCGAGGCGACTGCTCCAGATGATCCCGGTGTTCATCGGGACCACTCTGCTCATCTTTCTGATGGTGTACTCACTCCCCGGCGACCCCGTCCGGGCACTGTGGGGCGACAGACCTGCCGACCCGCAGGCGATGGCGCGGCTGCGCCACGAGTACTGGTTCGACCGACCGGTGCTCGCGCAGTACTGGCACTACATCAGCAATGTCATCACCGGGGACTTCGGCACGAGCTTCGTCACCGGCCGTAAGGTGCTCGACGTCATGTCGGAGACCTTCCCCGTCACGATCCGGCTGTCGTTGATCGCCTTCACCATCGAGATCGTCGTGGGCATCGTGCTCGGCCTGCTGGCCGGCCTCAACCGCGGACGGATCGCGGACAAGCTGGTCCTCGTGGTCACGCTTCTGCTGATCTCGATCCCGATCTTCGTCCTCGGCTTCATCTTCCAGACGGTCTTCGCCGACCAGCTCGGCTGGGTCACGCCCACCGTGCAGGACTCCAACGACATCACGCAGCTGCTGCTGCCCGGTGTGGTCCTCGGCTCGCTGTCCTTCGCGTACATCGCGCGGCTCAGCAGAACGTCGATCGCCGAGAACCTGCGCGCGGACTACATCCGCACCGCCGTCGCCAAGGGCCTGCCGCGCCGCCGCGTCGTCGGTATCCACCTGATGCGCAACTCGCTCATCCCGGTGGTCACCTTCCTCGGTACGGACCTCGGCGCCCTCATGGGCGGCGCCATCGTCACCGAGGGCATCTTCAACGTGCACGGCATCGGCAACACGCTGTACCGCTCGATCAACCAGTCGGACAACACCACGGTGGTCGGCATCGTGACGATCCTCGTGATCGTCTACCTGCTCTCCAGCCTTGCCGTCGACCTGCTGTACGCCGCTCTGGACCCGAGGATCCGCTATGCCTGAGACCCTCAAGAAGGCCGAGGCCGAAACCGAGACTCCGGCCGTCACCGTCGCCGCCACCGCGTCGTCGGAGAAGCCGCGCAGCCTGTGGTCCGACGCCTGGCGGGACCTGCGCCGCAACCCGTTCTTCATCGTCTCGGCGCTGCTGATCGTCCTGTTGGCGCTCATCGCGATCGCCCCGGGGATGTTCACCTCGGTCGACCCCGACCACGCGGACCTCGCCAAGCACTACCTCGGCGACCCGAACTACGGCCATGTCTTCCAGGAGGACTGGTTCGGTTACGACGTCCAGGGCCGCAGCATCTACTCGCGCGTCCTGTACGGCGCCCGCGCCTCGATCATCGTCGGCGTCTGCGTGACGGTCTTCGTGACGCTGCTCGGCGGCTTCGTCGGCATGCTGGCCGGCTACTTCGGCGGCTGGCTCGACTCGCTGCTCTCGCGTCTGACCGACGTGTTCTTCGGCATCCCGCTGCTGCTCGGCGCGATCGTCATCCTGAACGCCTTCACCCACCGCACCGTCTGGTCCGTGGTGCTCGGCCTCGGTCTGCTCGGCTGGACCCAGCTCGCCCGTGTCATGCGCGGTTCGGTGATCACGGTCAAGCAGGCCGACTACGTCCAGGCCGCCAAGGCGCTCGGCGCAGGCACCAGCCGGATCATGATCCGGCACATCCTGCCGAACGCGGTCGCGCCGGTGATCGTCGTCGCGACGATCGCGCTCGGCGGATACATCGCCACCGAGGCGACGCTGTCCTTCCTCGGTATCGGCCTGCCGCCGTCCACCGTCTCGTGGGGCAACGACATTTCCTCGGGCCAGACCGTCATCCGTACCGCTCCGCACGTGCTGTTCTTCCCCAGCGCCATGCTGAGCCTCACGGTGCTCGCCTTCATCATGCTCGGCGACGCGGTGCGCGACGCCCTCGACCCCAAGCTGCGCTGAGGAGGGCGTACGACGTGAGCATCATCGACAAGACAGCAAGCGTCCCGGCGCCCCGCGCCGACGACGACAAGAGCGGCCCGCTGCTCGAAGTCCGGGACCTGCACGTGGAGTTCCACACCCGCGACGGTGTGGCCAAGGCGGTCAACGGCGTCAACTACAGCGTCAACGCGGGCGAGACCCTCGCCGTGCTCGGCGAGTCCGGCTCGGGCAAGTCCGTGACCGCGCAGGCGATCATGGGCATCCTCGACATGCCGCCCGGCAAGATCCCGCAGGGCGAGATCCTGTTCCGCGGCGAGGACATGCTGAAGATGAGCGCGGAGGACCGCCGCGCCATCCGCGGCCAGAAGATCGCGATGATCTTCCAGGACGCGCTCTCCGCCCTCAACCCGGTGCTGAGCGTGGGCTACCAGCTCGGCGAGATGTTCCGGGTGCACCAGGGCGCCTCCCGCAAGGAGGCGAAGGCCAAGGCCATCGAGCTGATGGACAAGGTCAAGATCCCCGCGGCCGCCGCGCGGGTCAACGACTACCCCCACCAGTTCTCCGGCGGTATGCGCCAGCGCATCATGATCGCGATGGCGCTCGCCCTGGAGCCCGACCTGATCATCGCGGACGAGCCGACCACCGCGCTCGACGTGACGGTCCAGGCGCAGGTCATGGACCTGCTCGCGGAGCTCCAGCGCGAGTACCACATGGGCCTGATCCTGATCACCCACGACCTCGGTGTGGTCGCGGACGTCGCGGACAAGATCGCCGTGATGTACGCGGGCCGGATCGTGGAGACCGCGCCGGTGCACGAGCTGTACAAGCGCCCCGCGCACCCGTACACCCGGGGTCTGCTCGACTCGATCCCGCGCCTGGACCAGAAGGGCCAGGAGCTGTACGCGATCAAGGGTCTGCCGCCCAACCTGCTGAAGATCCCCGGCGGTTGCGCGTTCAACCCGCGCTGCCCCAAGGCGCAGGACATCTGCCGTACCGAGGTGCCGAAGCTCGCTCCGGTCACCGAGGCGGACGGCGCGGACCTGCCCGGCCGCGGCAGCGCCTGCCACTTCTGGAAGGAGACGATCCATGGCTGAGCAGAACAAGAAGGACGAGGCCGTGGACGCGCCCACCGCGAGCGTCACCGACGTCGTGAAGACGGACGCCTCCACGACCACCGAGGTCGAGGCGCTCCTCGACGTCAAGGTCGACCGCGGCGAGCCGATCCTCCAGGTGCGCAACCTGGTCAAGCACTTCCCGCTGACCCAGGGCATCCTCTTCAAGAAGCAGATCGGCGCGGTCAAGGCCGTCGACGGGGTCTCCTTCGACCTGTACCAGGGCGAGACCCTGGGCATCGTCGGCGAGTCCGGCTGCGGCAAGTCGACCGTCGCCAAGCTGCTGATGACGCTGGAGCGGGCGACCGCCGGCGAGGTCTTCTACAAGGGCCAGGACATCACCAAGCTGTCCGGGCGCGCGCTGAAGGCGGTCCGCCGCAACATCCAGATGGTGTTCCAGGACCCGTACACCTCGCTCAACCCCCGTATGACGGTGGGCGACATCATCGGGGAGCCCTTCGAGATCCACCCCGAGGTGGCTCCCAAGGGCGACCGCCGCAAGCGCGTCCAGGAGCTCCTGGACGTCGTCGGCCTCAACCCGGAGTACATCAACCGGTACCCGCACCAGTTCTCGGGCGGTCAGCGCCAGCGCATCGGCATCGCCCGCGGCCTCGCGCTCAACCCCGAGATCATCATCTGCGACGAGCCGGTCTCCGCGCTCGACGTGTCGGTGCAGGCGCAGGTCATCAACCTGATGGAGAAGCTCCAGGACGAGTTCAACCTCTCCTACATCTTCATCGCGCACGACCTCTCGATCGTCCGGCACATCTCCGACCGCGTCGGTGTGATGTACCTCGGCAAGATGGCCGAGATCGGCACGGACGAGGAGATCTACGAGCACCCGACGCATCCGTACACCCAGGCGCTGCTCTCCGCCGTCCCGGTCCCGGACCCGGACGCGCGCGAGCACCGCGAGCGGATCATCCTGACCGGTGACGTCCCGTCCCCGGCCAACCCGCCGTCGGGCTGCCGCTTCCGCACCCGCTGCTGGAAGGCGGAGGAGCGCTGCTCCACCGAGGTCCCGCTGCTCGCGATCCCGGAGCGGTTCCAGGGCAAGGACACCCTGGCCGCCCACGACTCGGCGTGCCACTTCGCCGAGGAGAAGGACGTGGTGGGCGCGGCCTGACCGCGGCTCGCGTCATACGAAGAGGGGCGCCCGGAACTTCACGGTTCCGGGCGCCCCTCTCTCGTACGGGCCCCGCAGACTCAAGCCCTCAGCCCGTGAAGTCAAGGACCAGATGGTCCTGGACCCGCTGATACCCCAGCCGTTGGTAGAGCGCGTTGCTCGTCGGGTTGGCGAGGTCCGTGAAGAGGACGACCTCGGCCGCGCCCCAGCCGGTGGCGAGGCGGGTGGCCGCCGCCGTGGCCGCGGCCGCGTAGCCCCGGCCGCGCAGGGCGGGCGGGGTGTAGACCGGGCCGATACGGGACTGGCCGGCCAGGACCGCCGAGGCGGCGGCGAGGGACGCCGGGCCCTCCTCGCCCTCCCAGAGCACCAGTTGCCCGGCCGAGGTGCGACGGGACGCGGTCCGCGCGGCGCCCAGCTCCGCGGGCAGCCCCAGCTCGTCGATGAAGGCGTTCATCCACTCGGTCACCAGCGGCACGTCCGCCTCGGTCGCGAGCCGGGAGCGCCCGCCGACCGGCGCCGGTTCGGCGAGCTCGGCGAGCCGGAACAGCCGCTCCTCGCGGTCCACCCGGTACGGCCCCCACGCCTCGCCGAAGGCCCGCGCGGTGGCGGTGGCGCCGTTCACCCCGACGAGGCCGCTGCCGCGCAGCACCTCGGCGAGGGCGCGGGCCGCCTCGTCCGGCATCGTGCCGAGCACCGGAGGCATCCCCGGCGTCTGTATGTACGCGCCGCCCACCGCGCCGTCCCGCGCGGTCCACCAGCCGAAGCGCGCGCCCGGCCAGACACCGGCCCGCGCTCCCTCGGCCAGGGTGAGCAGCACCGTGTTGCGGGCCGGATCGGTGGCCAGGAACGTTTCCGCTGAGGTCCGGAACTCTTCTGCGTCATCCGTCAGATGCCAGGTCATGCCCTATTTTCCAACCTCCCCGCGGTCGGGCGCAGCCGATTTCCGGTGCCAGCCTCCCCTTTCGCCGTACGCCCGAATGGGTGTGGTGACGTGCGGTCTGTCCACTCCTGGGGTGATATTTGGGCCTAAGTCAGTTTTGAGACCCCAGGAGGACTCCATGCGCGGAGCCACGCAGGCCAAGTGGGCCGCATGTGCGGTGGTCGTCGCCCTCGCGGCGACGGCCTGCGGAGGCGGAGGCGGAGGTGGCGGCGGGGGCGGTGGCGCCGCCGGCATCGTGAGCTCGTCCTGGGGCGATCCGCAGAACCCGCTGGAGCCCGCCAACACCAACGAGGTGCAGGGCGGCAAGGTCCTCGACATGCTCTTCCGCGGCCTCAAGCGGTACGACCCCAAGACCGGCGCGGCCAAGGACATGCTCGCCGAGAAGATCGAGACCACCGACTCGACCGACTTCGCCGTCACCGTCAAGGACGGCTGGACCTTCTCCAACGGCGAGAAGGTCACCGCCAAGTCCTTCGTGGACGCCTGGAACTACGGCGCCAACCTCAAGAACAACCAGAAGAACGCGTACTTCTTCGGCTACATCGACGGGTACGACAAGGTCCACCCCGAGAAGGGCGAGGCGACCGCCGACACGCTCTCCGGCCTGAAGGTCACCGGGGACCGCACCTTCACCGTCAAGCTCAACCAGAAGTTCTCCCTGTGGCCCGACACCCTCGGCTACGCCGCCTTCGCGCCGCTGCCCAAGGCGTTCTTCGACAACCACTCGGCGTGGCTCTCCAAGCCGATCGGCAACGGCCCGTACACCGTCAACTCGTACACCAAGGGCTCCAAGCTGGAAATGCGCAAGTGGGACGGGTACATGGGGGCGGACAAGGCCCAGAACGGCGGCGTGGACCTCAAGGTCTACACCGACAACAACACCGCCTACACCGATCTGACCGCCGGCAACCTCGACCTCGTCGACGACGTGCCCGCCTCCCAGCTCAAGAACGTCAAGGCCGACCTCGGCGACCGCTACATCAACACCCCGGCCGGCATCATCCAGACGCTTGCGTTCCCGTACTACGACGCGGCCTGGAACACCCCGGGCGCGGCGAAGGTCCGCAAGGGCATCTCGATGGCCATCAACCGCGCCCAGATCACCGACACCATCTTCCAGAAGACCCGCACCCCGGCCACCGACTGGACCTCGCCGGTGCTCGGCGCGGCCGGCGGCTACAAGGACGGGCTGTGCGGGGACGCCTGCAAGTACGACCCGGCCGGGGCCAAGAAGCTGATCCAGGACGGCGGCGGCATCCCCGGCGGCCAGCTGAAGATCTCGTACAACGCGGACACCGGCTCGCACAAGGAGTGGGTCGACGCCGTCTGCAACAGCGTCAACAACGCGCTGGGCAACGACAAGGCGTGCGTCGGCAACCCGGTCGGCACCTTCGCCGACTTCCGCAACCAGATCACCCAGAGCAAGATGTCCGGGCCGTTCCGGGCGGGCTGGCAGATGGACTACCCGCTGATCCAGAACTTCCTCCAGCCGCTCTACTACACCGACGCCTCCTCCAACGACGGCAAGTGGACCAACGCCGACTTCGACAAGCTGGTCAACGAGGCCAACGCCGAGACGGACAAGGCCAAGGCGGTCGGCCTCTTCCAGCAGGCCGAGGGCGTGCTGCGGGACCAGATGGGCGCCATCCCGCTCTGGTACCAGAACGGCAGCGCCGGCTACTCGACCCGGGTCTCCAATGTCGCGCTGAACCCGTTCAGCGTCCCGGTCTACAACGAGATCAAGGTCAGCTGACGCCGGCGGAGGTGCGGCCCGGCGTGCCCCTCGCGCCGGGCCGGACCTCTTCCCCGACTCCCGGAGCGGTTCATGGGACGTTATGTGATCCGGCGGCTGCTGCAGATGATCCCGGTCTTCATCGGCGCCACGCTGCTGATCTTCCTGATGGTCAACGTCATGGGCGACCCCATCGCCGGGCTCTGCGGCGAGCGGGCCTGCGATCCGGCGACAGCCGCCCGCCTCAAGCAGGAGTTCGGCCTCGACAAGCCGGTCTGGCAGCAATACACGACCTACATGGGGAACGTGTTCACCGGTGACTTCGGGACCGCGTTCAACGGCCAGAAGGTCACCGAGCTGATGTCGACCGCCTTCCCCGTCACCATCCGGCTCACGATCGTCGCGATCCTCTTCGAGATCGTCATCGGCATCACCCTCGGCGTCGTCACGGGGCTCAGGCGCGGGCGTCCGGTCGACACCGGGGTGCTGGTCCTGACCCTCGTCGTCATCGCGATCCCGACGTTCGTCACCGGTCTGGTGCTCCAGTTGCTGCTCGGTGTCGAGTGGGGCTGGATCAAGCCGTCGGTGTCCCCGGAGGCGCCGTTCAACGAGCTCCTGATCCCCGGCCTGGTGCTCGCCTCGGTCTCCCTGGCGTACGTCACCCGGCTCACCCGGACCTCGATCGCCGAGAACTCCCGCGCCGACTACGTCCGTACGGCCGTCGCCAAGGGCCTGCCCCGGCACCGGGTGATCACCCGGCATCTGCTGCGCAACTCGCTGATCCCGGTGGTCACCTTCATCGGTACGGACGTGGGCGCCCTGATGGGCGGGGCGATCGTGACCGAGCGGATCTTCAACATCCACGGCGTCGGCTACCAGCTCTACCAGGGCATCCTGCGCCAGAGCACCCAGACCGTCGTCGGCTTCGTGACCGTTCTGGTGCTGGTGTTCCTGGTGGCGAATCTCGTCGTCGACCTCCTGTACGCCGTACTCGACCCGAGGATCCGCTATGCCTGAGCCCGACTTCGACGAACGTTCGGTCGCCGCGACCGGTGCGGGCGGCGTCAATCAGGGAGCCATCGCGCCGACCGGCACCGGCGGCGCGATGGACCTCGCGCTCAGCGAGGGCGCGACCCTGGAGAAGACGCCCGGCGGACCGGAGGGCACGGGCCCCGCGGGCAAACCCCGCAGTCTGTGGGGCGACGCCTGGCGGGATCTGCGGCGCAATCCCGTCTTCATCATCTCGGGCCTGATCATCCTGTTCCTGATCTTCATCTCGCTCTGGCCGTCGGTGATCGCCTCCGGCAACCCGCTCAAGTGCGACCTCGCGAAAGCCCAGTTGGGCTCGCGGCCCGGCCATCCCTTCGGGTACGACGGGCAGGGCTGCGACGTCTACACCCGTACCGTCTACGGCGCGCGCACCTCGGTCACCGTCGGCGTCTGCACCACGCTCGGGGTCGCGCTCTTCGGCTCGACGCTCGGCGGGCTCGCCGGGTTCTTCGGGGGCGGCTGGGACGCGCTGCTCTCCCGGATCACCGACATCTTCTTCGGCATCCCGGTGGTCCTCGGCGGTCTGGTCTTCCTGTCCGTGGTCACCTCCACCACGGTCTGGCCGGTGATCGGGTTCATGATCCTGCTGGGCTGGCCGCAGATCGCCCGCATCGCGCGCGGCTCGGTGATCACCGCCAAACAGAACGACTACGTGCAGGCGGCGCGGGCGCTCGGTGCCTCCAACTCCCGGATGCTGCTGCGCCATATCGCGCCCAACGCGGTGGCCCCGGTGATCGTCGTGGCGACCATCGCACTCGGTACGTACATCTCGCTTGAGGCGACGCTCTCCTACCTCGGCGTCGGCCTCAAGCCGCCGTCGGTCTCCTGGGGCATCGACATCTCGGCCGCCTCCCAGTACATCCGCAACGCCCCGCACATGCTGCTGTGGCCGGCCGGAGCCCTGGCGGTCACGGTGCTCGCGTTCATCATGCTCGGCGACGCGGTGCGCGACGCCCTCGACCCCAAGCTGCGCTGAGGAGTTGGACGCCATGCTGCTCGAAGTGCGCGACCTCCAGGTCGAGTTCAAGACCCGGGACGGGATCGCCAAGGCCGTCAACGGGGTCACCTACTCGGTGGCGGCCGGGGAGACGCTGGCCGTGCTCGGCGAGTCCGGCTCCGGCAAGTCGGTGACCGCGCAGGCCGTGATGGGCATCCTCGACATGCCGCCCGGGAAGATCACCGGCGGCGAGATCCTCTTCAAGGGCCAGGACCTGCTCAAGCTCAAGGAGGACGAGCGGCGCAAGGTGCGGGGCTCCGGGATGGCGATGATCTTCCAGGACGCGCTGTCGTCGCTCAACCCGGTGCTGAGCGTGGGCGCGCAGCTCGGCGAGATGTTCGTGGTGCATCAGGGGATGTCGAGGAAGGACGCCAAGGCCAAGTCGGTCGAGCTGATGGACCGGGTGCGGATCCCGGCCGCGCAGGAGCGGGTCGGGCAGTATCCGCACCAGTTCTCCGGCGGTATGCGCCAGCGCATCATGATCGCGATGGCGATGGCCCTGGAGCCCGCGCTGATCATCGCGGACGAGCCGACCACGGCGCTCGACGTGACGGTCCAGGCGCAGGTCATGGACCTGCTCGCGGAGCTCCAGCGGGAGTTCACGATGGGTCTGATCCTGATCACCCATGACCTCGGGGTGGTCGCGGACGTCGCCGACCGGATCGCGGTGATGTACGCGGGCCGGATCGTCGAACAGGCCCCGGTCCATGAGATCTACAAGGCGCCCGCGCACCCGTACACCCGGGGTCTGCTGGACTCGATCCCGCGCCTGGACCAGAAGGGCCAGGAGCTGTACGCGATCAAGGGCCTGCCGCCCAACCTGATGCACATCCCGTCCGGCTGCGCCTTCCATCCGCGCTGCCCGATGGCGCAGGACGTGTGCCGCACCGATGTGCCGCCGCTCGCGGACGTCGCCGAGGGCCGCAAGAGCGCGTGCCACTTCTGGAAGGAGTGCCTGAATGGCTGAGGCGATTCTGGAAGTACGCGACCTGGTCAAGCACTACCCGCTGACCCAGGGCATCCTCTTCAAGAAGCAGGTCGGCGCGGTGAAGGCGGTCGACGGGGTCTCCTTCGACCTGGCGGCGGGGGAGACGCTGGGCATCGTGGGGGAGTCGGGGTGCGGCAAGTCGACGGTGGCCAAGATGCTGGTGAACTTGGAGCGTCCGACGGCGGGCCAGATCAAGTACAAGGGCACGGACATCACGAAGATGTCGGGCAAGGCGCTCCGCTCCGTCCGCCGGAACATCCAGATGGTGTTCCAGGACCCGTACACGTCGCTCAACCCCCGGATGACGGTGGGCGACATCATCGGGGAGCCGTACGAGATCCATCCCGAGGTGGCCCCGAAGGGGGACCGGCGCCGCAAGGTGCAGGACCTGTTGGACGTGGTCGGTCTCAATCCGGAGTACATCAACCGGTACCCGCACCAGTTCAGCGGCGGTCAGCGCCAACGCATCGGTATCGCCCGGGGGCTGGCGCTCCAGCCCGAGATCATCGTGGCGGACGAGCCGGTGTCGGCGCTGGACGTCTCGGTCCAGGCCCAGGTGGTGAACCTGCTGGAACGCCTCCAGGCGGAGTTCTCGCTGTCGTACGTGTTCATCGCCCATGACCTGTCGATCGTGCGGCACATCTCCGACCGGGTGGGGGTGATGTACCTGGGCCGGATCGTGGAGATCGGCCGTGACGAGGAGATCTACGACCACCCGACGCATCCGTACACGCAGGCGCTGCTGTCCGCCGTCCCGGTCCCGGACCCGGCGGCCCGGGAGCGACGCGAACGGATCATTCTCACCGGGGATGTCCCGTCCCCGGCGAACATCCCCTCGGGGTGCCGTTTCCGCACCCGCTGCTGGAAGGCCCAGGAGCGCTGCACCCTGGAAGTCCCGGAGCTCGCCGTCCCGGCGGTGTTCCGCCTGGCCGCGGGCCCGGCCCAGCACCCGTCCGCGTGCCACTTCGCGGAGGAGAAGACGGTGGTGCCACCGGAGTAGGTTCGTCGGCTGCGGCCCAGCACGGTCCGCGGGCGAAAAGTGTGCACCGGGCCCGCGTCCGCGGGTGTCGCGGGGTGTGCGGGCGCGGGCCCGGCCCGATGCGGAGGCAGTGTGACACTCGGGTCAATGGGCCGTGTCCGTCGCCTCCTCGATCGCGGCGAGCGCAGGGTCGAGGACGACGTCCTCGTCCCGCGCCGCGACCGTCGGTTCCTCGGGGAAGTGGCACGCGGTCAGATGCCCCTCCCGGTTGCCCTCAAGACGTACCAGCGGCGGGGTCTCGGACGCGCAGAGATCGGCCGCCTTCCAGCACCGCGTTCGGAAGCGGCAGCCCGACGGCGGGTCGATCGGGGACGGCACGTCACCGGCGAGCCGGATCCGCTCACGGCCCTCGCCCTCGTCGTCGACCACGGCCTCCGGCACGGCCGAGAGCAGCGCGTGCGTATACGGGTGGCGGGGCCGCTCGTAGATCGAGTCGCGGTCGCCGATCTCGACGATCCGGCCGAGGTACATCACCGCGATCCGCTGCGAGAAGTGCCGCACGATCGCCAGGTCGTGGGCGACGAACAGGAACGCGATGTCCAGCTCGCGCTGGAGGTTCTGGAGCAGGTTGACGACCTGCGCCTGGATCGAGACGTCCAGCGCGGAGACCGGTTCGTCCGCCACGATCAGGCGAGGTCGCAGCCCCAACGCCCTTGCCACGCCGATACGTTGACGCTGTCCGCCCGAGAACTCGTGCGGGAACCGGTTGTAGTGCTCCGGGTTGAGCCCGACGATCTCCAGCAGCTCGCGCACGCGCTTCTCACGGCCGCCCGGCGGATTGACCCCGTTGACGACCATCGGGTTGGAGATGATGTCGCCGACCGTCTGGCGCGGGTTGAGCGAGGCGAACGGGTCCTGGAAGATCATCTGGATCTCGGACCTGATCGGCGCCATCTCCTTGCGCGAGGCATGGCTGATGTCCCGGCCGTCGTACGTGATGGTGCCCCGGGTCGGTTCGAGCAGGCGCGTGATGAGGCGCCCGGTGGTCGACTTGCCGCACCCCGACTCGCCCACCAGACCCAGGCTCTCGCCCTGCGCGATGGTGAAGTCCACCCCGTCCACGGCCCGTACGTCACCGACGTGGCGCTTGAGCAGGAACCCGCTGTGGATGGGGAAGTACTTGACGAGTCCGGCCACTTCCAGCAGCGGCGACTGCTCCCGGTCAGCTCCGGAAGCCTGGTCGCGGGGGCCGGGAACCTTGGTGAGGTCCAGCTGTTCGCTCATGATGTGTTCTCGACTCCTGGTCGGGTCAGCGCAGCCGCGGCCGGATCTGCTCGGCGAAGATCGTGTCCTTCTGGTCGCCGCTGAGATGGCAGGCGGCGCCGTGCGGCTGGTCCTCCGGGATGGCGGGCCGCACCGTCCGGCACAGGCCGCCGGAGACCTGGTCGGGGAAGGCGCAGCGCGGATGGAACGGGCACCCCGGCGGCGGCGAGAGCAGACTGGGCGGCGCCCCCGGGATCGGCACCAGCGGCAGGTCGACGGGCGAGTCGAGGCGCGGGATCGAACCGAGCAGCCCCCAGCTGTAGGGGTGGCGCGGGGTGCGCATGATCTCCCGTACCGTGCCGCGCTCCACACAGCGGCCCGCGTACATCACCATCACGTCGTCCGCGGTCTTCGCCACCACGCCCAGGTCGTGCGTGATGATGATGATCGCCGAACCGGTCTCCTGCTGGAGGTCTTTCAGGAGGTCGAGGATCTGCGCCTGGACGGTGACGTCGAGCGCGGTGGTCGGCTCGTCCGCGATGATCAGCGCCGGGTCGCAGACCAGGGCCATCGCGATCATCACGCGCTGGCGCATCCCGCCGGAGAACTGGTGCGGATAGTCGTCGACCCGCAGCCTCGGCTGCGGGATGCCGACCTTGCCGAGCATCTGGATCGCCCGCTCCTTGGCCTCCTTGCGGGAGGCGCCCATGTGCTTCATGTACGGCTCGGCGATCTGGCGGCCCACCGTGTAGTACGGCGAGAGCGCGGCCAGCGAGTCCTGGAAGATCATCGCCATCTTCTTGCCGCGCAGCTGGGCGAGTCGGCGCTCCGAGGCGCCGGTCAGCTCCTGCCCGTCGAGCAGGATCTCGCCCCGGATCGTGGTGTTGCGCGGGTTGTGCAGCCCGAGGACGGCCAGGTTGGTGACCGACTTGCCGGAGCCCGACTCGCCCACGATGCCCAGCGTCGAGCCGCGCGCCAGGTCGAAGGAGAGCCCGTCGACGGCCTTGACGATGCCGTCCTCGGTGGCGAAGTGCACATACAGATCACGGACCGAGAGGAAGCCCCGGGACGCGCCGGTGTCCGGCGCGGCCTCGGTCTGGCTGAGGGTGCTCACGGAGGGTTCTCCTCAGAGTTTCCGGGATCCCGGGGTGCGGGATCGGAAGGGTCGACGAGCTCTCAGGAGAGCCGGATCCGCGGATCGATGAAGGCGTACGCCATGTCGACGACGATGTTGCAGAGCACGATGATCGTGGCGCCGATCAGCATCACGGCCATCTCCAGCGGCAGATCGCTGCGGAGCACGGCCTGCACCGAGAGCGAGCCCAGGCCGTGCAGGCCGAAGGTGACCTCGGTGATGATCGCGCCGCCGAGGACCGCGCTGAGGTCGACGCCGAAGATGGTGATGACGGTGGCCATCGCGCCGCGCAGGGCGTAGCGAAGGAAGACGTAACGCGAGCTCATGCCCTTGGCGCGGGCCGCGCGGATATGGTCCTCCGACATCTGCTCGACCATCAGCGAGCGGGTCTGCCGGCTGTAGTTCGACCAGAAGATCACCGACAGGATCAGACACGGCAGCAGCAGTCCGGAGACGGAGCCTGCCGGGTCGCTCGCCCAGTGCGGGTCCTGGCCGCGGTTGAAGATATGGGTCTTGGTGGAGAGCAGCAGGATCGCGATCGGGCCGATGAAGTAGATCTGCACGGACTGGCCGAGCAGGGAGGCGGCGCTGGCGATCCGGTCGAAGAGCTTGCCCTGCTGCCAGGCGGAGATCAGGCCGAGGCCGACGCCGACGGTCAGGAAGATCGCGGCGCCGCCGACGCCCAGCGAGAGCGTCGTCGGATAGCGGTCGGAGATGGTGCTCCACACCAGCTGCTGGTCGGCGAAGGAGTAGCCGAAGCAGGGCGCCGGGCAGTGCCCGACGGGCATGTCGCGCCCGGCGAAGATGCCCGTCATGAAGTGCCAGTACTGCACCCAGATCGGATGGTCGAGCCCCAGGTTCTTGCGGATCAGTGCCACGTTCTGCGGGTCGCAGTTCTTGCCGCAGGACAATAGCGCCGGGTCGGAGGGCAGGAAGAAGAAGAGGAAGTACGTGATGGCGCTGATCAGCAGCAGGATGACCGCGGCGCCGAGCAGTCGTCGCACAAGGAAACGGAGCATCGGACTCTTCCGTCTGTATGCGGTCCCCGGCCCGTGAGGCGGGCCGGGGACCGGGCCGCCACTACTGCTTCACGTAGATGGTGCTGGGGTTGATCGTGCCGAACACCTGGTTGTACGAGATGCCGCCGAGGCCGTCGCCGTACAGGTTGAAGTACTTGTCGAAGACGAACGGGATCTGCGCCGTGTCGGTCTGCAGCACGTACTCGGAGAGCTTGCGCCACTCGGTGTTCTGCTGGTTGATGTCGGTCAGCGCCATGATCCGGTCGATCTCGGAGTTGACCTTCGGGTCGTTCAGGAACGGGTAGTTGTTGGTGCCGTCCTGGAGGTTGCGGCCGTCCATGGTCGGCGGGACCACGGTCGAGGCGCTCGGCCAGTCGGCGCCCCAGCCGGTGCGGTAGATGTCGAACGGCGTGTTCACCTTGCCGACCACCGTGTAGTACGAGGTCGGGTCGATGGCCTTGCGCTCCACCTGGAAGCCGGCCTTCTCCAGCGCCTTCTGGATGGTCAGCGAGACGTTCTGCCAGCGCGGGGTGTTGGCGTACGCGAAGCTGAGCTTGACCGGTCCGGTGACCCCGGCCGCCTTCAGCATCTCCTTGGCCTTGTCCGGGTCGCCCATCGGCTTGCTGAGCTTGCCGAACGGGTCGAACTTCTGCCAGCCGGCCACCGTCGGGCTGATCAGCGTGGTGCCGAGCTCACCCTGCGCGCCGCCGCCGAACGCCTGCTGCACCTGCTGCATCGGGAAGGCGTACATGATCGCCTGGCGGACCTTGGGGTCGGTGATCCGCTTGGTGTTGATGTTGATGACCTCGACGTACGGCTGGTACTCGTTGACCGTCCGCGACTTGTACTGCGAGTCCGTCGTCAGCGTCTGCATCTTCGACGGGTCCGCGGAGCCGGACATGTTCACGGCGTACTTGTCGGGCCCGGACTGCGCGGCCATCCGGTTGGTCAGACCCGGCTCGGCGATGCCGAGCTGGAACTCCCACTTGTCGGGGTAGGCGTTGCGGATCGGGTCGCTCTTGGGGTCCCAGTTGGTGTTGCGCACGAACGACAGCGACTTGCCCGGCTTGTAGTCCGCGATCTTGTACGGGCCGGACGCGACCGGGTGGTTGTTGTACTTCTGCTTGTCGTCCTTGAGCTTGGGGATCGGCGACACGTTCGGCATGGACATCGCGTACGGGGCGTCCGCGTGCGGGGCCTGGAAGTGGAAGACGATGGTCTTGTCGTTCGGCGTCGCGAGCGCCGTGTCGGGCAGCTCCTGGCCGGTGTACGGGCCCTTGTACGCCTTGCGGTAGTCGGTGCCGAGCATCCACTTCTGGACGTACTGCGGGCCCTGCGTCTCGAAGTCCGCGAAGAGCCGCTCGATGCCGTACTTGACGTCCTTGGACGTGATGGGCGTGCCGTCCTCGAACTTCAGGTTGTCCTTGAGGGTGTACGTCCAGGTCTTGGCGCCGTCCGACGGGGTACCGGTGTCGGTGGCCAGATCGCCCACCAGAATCGTTTTACCGGTCTTGGCGTCGATCTTGTATCCGGTCAGCGAGCGGTTGTAGAGCAGTTGCAGCGAGAGCATGTCGCTGACGTACTGCTGGCCCGGGTCCAGATAGTCGAAGCCCGCCTGGTCCAGGTCGTAGGCCGTGCCGCCGGGCTTGGCGCCCTCGACGGGCGCCGCGGGTCCCGTGGAGTCGGCTTTCGTGCCGATGCCGAAGTTCTGCACCGTTGCCTTCTTGTCGCCACCGGAGGGGTTCTTCCCGGTGTCGCTTCCGCCGCTGCTGCACGCCGCGGACAGTGTCAGAGCCCCTACCGCCAGAAACGCGGAGGCGTAGCGCGCCTTGCGAATTCTCATTGATTCCTGCCTGTCAGGATGTGGACGGTTCAGCGGACGGTCTTGGGGTCGAGTGCGTCCCGGACCGAATCCCCGAGCAGGTTGAAGGCGACGACGAAGATCAGCATCGCGATGCCGGGGAAGAACATGAAGGTGACGTCGGACTCGAAGTACGAGGCGCCCGACTGGAAAAGCAGTCCCCAGTCCGGGGTCGGCGGCTGAATACCGACGCCCAGGAAGGAAAGTCCCGCCTCCGCCGTGACATTGGCCGGAAGCAGGAGTGTCGCCTGGACCAGGACCGTGGACCAGATGTTGGGCAGCACTTCTTTGCGGATGATCCGCCAGTTCGAGGCGCCGCTGAGTCTGGCCGCCTCGATGAACTCGCGTTCCCGCAGCGAAAGGACCTGGGCCCGCACGAGCCGGCCCACCACCATCCAGCCGAGCAGGAACTGCACGAGGATCAGCGCCACGACCCGTACGTACGTGGGTTCCTCGTCGCGCGGCGAGACGAAGAGCGCGACGATCACCGGGGTGAAGGCGATGAAGAACAGCTGCTGCGGGAACGACAGCATCAGGTCCGAGAACCGGCCGAGGAAGTAGTCCACCTTGCCGTGCATATAGCCCTGGACCAGGCCGATCAGCACGCCGGTGGCCACCGAGACGACGGTGACGGCCAGCGAGATGAACAGCGAGGTCCGGATCCCGTAGATCAACAGCGTGAACACATCGCGGCCCAGGTTCGGTTCGACGCCGAACCAGAAGTCGCCGTCGACGCCGCCGTTGGGTTTCAGCGGAATGCCGTAGCTGTTCAGGAGGCCGCGGTCCTGTCCGTACAGCTGATAAGGATCTTTGCCGTAGAGCTTCGCGATCAAGGGTGCCGCGAAAGCGATGAGAATGAAGGCGAGCACGGTGACCGCGCACGCGATACCCACCCGGTCGCGTTTGAATCGCGCCCACGCGAGCCGGCCGGGAGAACGCCCGATGAGTTCGGTCGCCGTGAGTCCCGTGGCGGAATCCGCCCCCTGTGGAAGAGGATCAGTTGGTTCCGTGGCGGCCTGGGTTGAACTCGTCATCGCACATAGCCCCCGCACCGAGAGAGAGTCGAAGAGAGTCGAACGGCGCCCGCAGGCGTCATTGATTGACCGGAACATTCATGCGCCCAGCCTTGTGCGTCAAGAGGTTTGAGCATGCTTGTGTGCGATCACGGGAGAACTTGGCACAAGATTTCGCACATCGAGGCGACTGCGTGCTTGACAAGGCGGTGGAGCGGGCGACATGACTCCATAAATGCCCATCAATTTCGTTAACAAGCAGGCAACTTGACTGACGCAACACCGATATACGAACGCGTCACGCTGAACACCGTACGGCCGTGCGGGTGCCGTGGGCCGGTCGGGGTGTCTCGTCACCCCGGCCGGCCGCTGCCGTCCCGCCCAGGTCACGCGCCCCTCTTGTCGACCCGAGCACCGTGGGTGGAGGATGCGGCGGAGCATGCGCTCACCAAGCCAACCGGGGGGACGGCAAGGGGCATGAGGCAGGCACAGACACTCACGGGCGGCGCGCGGCTCACCGGGGCCGTGCTGTGCGCGTTCCTCGCGCTGCTCACGGCCGCCTGGATCGCCCGCGATCTGCACACCGCGCGGTCCGTCGCGGATCTGTGGTGGTTCTGGACGGGCATGCCCAAGCACACCGGTGGCACCCCGCTGACCACGGGTTTCCTCGACCCCGTGCTGCTCGTGGTGTACGTGGTGGCGGTCGCCGTGGTGCCCCGATCGCCGCTGGCCGCAGGTGTGTTGGCCGGTGCCGGGGCCGTCACCGCCGCGCTGCGGATCTCCTCGCTGTGGGTGCTGCACGACCACTGGCTGGACACCACCGCGCTGCACGAACTCCACCGCCGGGCGCTGCTCAGCACGTTCGCGGCGCTGGCGGCGGGTCTTGCCATGCTGATCACGGCTGCGGCGGGGCGCCGGCCGTCTCCGGAGGTCGGGCCCGCGCCGCCGGTCCGGCCGGGCGCGGGGGCCGGGATCACCGCGTTCGTGCTGCTGGTCGCGGCCGCCGCGGTCGTGGTGGCGTGGGAGATCTATACGGCGGTGAAGCTTCCCGGGGACGTGTACAAGGTGCGGTTCAGCGGCGGGAATCTGCCGTTGTTGTGGGTGCCGGCGGGGTGGATGACGGTGGTGCTGGCGGTGGTCGCGCTGACCGCGGCGGTTGGGGCGCTCGCCCGGGCCGCCTTCTCTCGGCCGTTGGGTCTTGTCGCCGCGGCCGTGCTGGCGGCGTCGGGGGCGTTGGGGATCAGTGAGGTGGTGCGGTTCGAACTGCTCGACCATTTCGACTCGTTGTCGACCGCCGGGCAGTTGCAGGTCGTGACGTTCTTCTTCGAGGTGGTGGTGGGAGTGGTGCTGGTTCCCGTGCTGGTCAGGCGGGGGCCTGCCGACCCGGTGGACTCGCCTGCGGCGTGGCCGCCTGCGCCTGGCGGCGGCGGGTTCGGGCCGCCGCCGCCGTCGTTCCCGCCGCCGGGGTGGTGACCAGCGCTCCGCGAGGGGTGCGGTTATTTGGCCGCGGACCGTGCGTGGCTGGTCGCGCCCACGCGGCGGAGCCGCACAATGTCACAGCCCCGCGCCCCTGTAGGTGCAGCCACTCAGGTCCGCAACGACCGCTTCAAGAAGTCGACTTGGAGCAGTAGCAGGTTTTCCGCCACCTGTTCCTGTGGCGTCATGTGTGTCACGCCCGTCAGGGGCAGGACCTCGTGGGGGCGGCCCGCCGACAGGAGGGCCGAGGAGAGGCGGAGGGTGTGGGCCGCTACCACGTTGTCGTCCGCCAGGCCGTGGATGATCATCAACGGGCGGTGCTGCTCGGCCGGTTGGGACAGGCCCGCGTCGGTGACGAGCGAGTTCGACTCGTACGCCGAGGGGCTGGTCTTCGGGTCGCCGAGGTAGCGCTCGGTGTAGTGGGTGTCGTAGAGGCGCCAGTCGGTCACCGGCGCGCCCGCGATCGCCGCGTGGAAGACGTCGGGGCGGCGCAGTACCGCGAGCGCCGAGAGGTAGCCGCCGTACGACCAGCCGCGCATCGCGACCCGGCCGAGGTCCAGCGGGAAGCGCTTCGCGAGGTCGTGCAGCGCCTCGATCTGGTCGTCGAGGCTGAGTGTGAAGTCGTCGCGGATCGCCTTCTCCCAGCCGGGGGAGCGGCCCGGGGAGCCGCGGCCGTCGACGACGATCACCGCGAAGCCCTGGTCGGCGAACCACTGGGAGGTGAGATGGGAGTTCTGGGAGGCGAGGACGCGCGGGCCGTGGGGGCCGGCGTACGGGTCCAGGAGCACCGGAAGCGGGCCGTCCGATTCCTTGTACCCGGTGGGGAGCAGTACGGCGCACGGGATGCGCCTCGCGCCCCCCTCTGTCAGCCGCACTCCGGCCGTGAGTACGGGCTCCTCGGCGTACGAGTCGACCACCGCGAGCTGCTTGCCGTCCCGTTCGACCCGTACCGTGGTGCCCGGGGTGTCCGGACGGGCGGATGTGAGGACGGTCGCCGGTCCGCCCCGCACCGCCGAGTGGACGCCCGGACCATCCGAAACCCGCTCAATACCCAGCTCGTTGACCCGGTACACATGGATCTCCCCGGTCTCGGGAGCAGAGGCCCCCTCCCCGGCCGACGCGGAGACAAGGATGTCGTCCGGCCCGATGTCGAGCACGGCCCGGACATGCAGCTGGTCACCGGTGAGCGGACGGTCCCCGACGGCGAGCACCCGCGCCCCGCCCTCATCGGCGATCCGCACCAGTCGGCCGTCCGGGGCCCAGGCCGGAACGCCGGGGAAAAGATCGAGCCAGACCTCGTCCTCGTCGACATGGACGGTCCTGGTCGTCCCGGACTCCGTGTCCACGGCCAGATACGTCTGGGTGCGCTGGTCCCTGGCCTGCACCAGGAGCAGCGGGGCGCCCGCCGCCGACCAGTGCACCCGCGAGAGATACGGGTGGCGCACCCGGTCCCAGACGACCTCGGTCCTGGCCCCGTCCAGACCGTACAGAAACAGCCGGACCTCGGCGTTGGGCGTGCCCGCCGCCGGATACGCGACGCGCTGCGGCTCGCGGTCCGGGTGGGCCGGGTCGGCGATCCACCAGCGCTTCACCGGGCTCTCGTCGGCCCGCGCCACCAGGAGCCGGTCGGAGTCGGGCGACCACCAGAAGCCCCGGGAGCGGCCCATCTCCTCGGCCGCGATGAACTCGGCGAGACCGTACGTCACATCGGGCGACTCCGGCTCGGCGAGCGCCCGGTCGTCCTCGCCGCCGGCCCCGGCGACCCGCAGCGCACCCCGTACGACATAGGCGAGACGGCGGCCGTCCGGGGACGGGCGGGGGTCGATGACGGGGCCGGGGGCCGGGAGTTCACGGGTGGTGCCGGCCCGCAGCTCGGCCGTGAACAGACGGCCCGACAGCGCGAACGCGGCCAACTCCACGGCCGCGTCGGTCGCGTAGCCGACGATGCCCGCCGCGCCCTCGCGGCTGCGCTCGCGCCGCGCCCGCTCCTGCGGGGAGAGGTCCTCCGCGTGCCCGCCGAGCAGCGCGCGCGGGTCGGCCGCGAGCCGTTCACCGCCGCCGGGCGCCAGGTCGAGCACCCAGAGGCTGTTGGCCGGATCCGTACCGTTCGGAGACCTCAGAAAGGCCACCCGGCTGCCGTCCGGCGCCACCGTGAAGGCGCGGGGCGCACCGAGCGTGTAGCGCTGGGTCCTGGCGTACTGACGGGGAAACGAGGGTTCCCCAGGGGCATTTGAGGTCATGAACCGAACCTAGCGGCCCTCGCCCCGACGTGCCTGGCCGTGGCCGGTGTGCGCCCCTTGTGCGCCCGTGCACCGATCAATGCGTTCCGTCGGATAGTTATGATCCATAGTGGGGTGTGGGTATGACTCCGCATGCCCCCTCGCACACGCTCTTCCGACCGACTGGCTCTGCCCGACCGACAGATGGAGGTGAACCGCCGTGGCACTCTCTATTTCGGCGGTGGTGCTGCTGGCGATCATCGTCTTCCTGCTGGTCAGGAAGTCCGGACTGAAGGCCGGACACGCGGTGGTCTGCACTCTGCTCGGTTTCTACCTCGCCAGTTCGTCCATGGCACCCAGCATCAACAACCTGACCAACAACGTGGCGGGCATGATCAGCGACATCAAGTTCTGACGCCGGTGACGCGGCCCGGCGCGGCCGGGGGATCCGAGGCATGCCGCCGCGAGCCATGCCTCGTAGGCTGTCGGGTATGACGGATCTCCCCGCCCGGCGTCTGCTCCTGGTGCACGCGCACCCCGACGACGAGTCGATCAACAACGGCGCCACCATGGCCGCCTACGCCGCCGACGGCGCCCTGGTCACGCTGGTGACCTGCACCCTCGGCGAGGAGGGCGAGGTCATCCCGGCGGACCTCGCGCATCTCGCCGCCGACCGCGACGACCGCCTCGGCGCCCACCGCATCGGCGAACTCGCGGCCGCGATGAAGGAGCTGGGGGTCACCGACCACCGCTTCCTCGGCGGCCCCGGCCGCTTCCGCGACTCCGGGATGATGGGCGCCGAGCAGAACGGCCGCGCGGGCGCGTTCTGGAACACCGACGTGGACGACGCGGCCCCGCATCTGGTCGAGGTGATCCGCGAGGTCCGGCCGCAGGTGCTCGTGACGTACGACACCAACGGCGGGTACGGTCACCCCGACCACATCCAGGCCCACCGCGTCGCGATGCGCGCCGCCGAGCTGGCCGGTGACGCCGCGTACCGCCCGGACCTGGGCGAACCGCACACCATCGGCAAGATCTACTGGAACCGGGTGCCGAGGTCCGCCGCCGAGGAGGGCTTCGCGCGGCTGCGCGACTCCGGCGTCTCCTTCCCCGGCATCGCCGAAGTCTCCGACATTCCGGGCGTCGTCGAGGACGAGCGGATCACCGCGGAGATCGACGGCACGCCGTACGCGCAGGCCAAGGCCGCCGCGATGCGCGCGCACATCACCCAGATCGCCGTGGACGGCCCCTTCTTCGCCCTCTCCAACGACCGGGGCCAGCCGCTGTTCGCCAAGGAGTACTACGAGTTGGTGCGCGGCGAGTCCGGGGCGCCGGCGGGCGAGCGCGAACACGACCTGTTCGCCGGGCTGGAGCTGTCATGAGCGGAAAGCCCCGTACGTCCCCCGTCGACGTCAACGCCCGTACGGCGGGCGCCCGCCCCGGGCGGATCGCCGCCTTCGCCGGGCTGTTCGTGCTCGGCGCGCTGACCGGGGTCGCGGGCGCGCTGGTCCAAGCCGCCTGGTTCCCCGGCGGGTTGCTGCTCTCGCTGGCCGGCGCGGCCGGACTGTTCTGGGTGGGTTCGTCCCTGACGAACAGCCGGGTCGGGGTTGCGGCACCGGGTGCCGGATGGCTGGTCGCGGTGCTGTTTCTGACGGCCACCCGGCCCGAGGGCGACTTCATCTTCGGGGCGGGCCTCGGCTCGTACATCTTCCTGCTCGGCGGGATGGCCTCGGCTGTGATCTGTGCCACGATCGGCAACCTCGTACAACCGGCCGGTGATTCGGCCCGACTTGGCAAGTGACGTGCGCGGGCGGCGTGGCGCAGTAGTGGGTGTGGTGTGCCGCTTCGCCGGGCCGACCCGTGCGTGCGCGCGGCGGCCAGTATGGTGGTGCGCGCCGCCGAGCCGCCCGCACACAGGCACACGAGACAAGAGCGGGTGGCGGAGCCGATCGGGAGAGAACCTGCCTTGAGTCGTGAAACTGACAGTTCGACCTCCGGCCCCCAGGGGCGCGGCGGAGCCGCGTACCCGTCGGGTACCCCGCCGTACGGGACGCCGCACTCTCCGGCGCACGACGCCCCGGAAGCCGCCGCCGCAGAGCCGGACGAACCCAAGACCGAGACCACGCTGACGACCCGGATCCGGATCAACATCCCCGGATCCCGGCCGATTCCGCCGGTGGTGATGCGTACGCCGATGAGCGACGCGGACAAGGCGTCCGCTTTGTCCCCCGCCGAGGGCGAGCGTACGCAGAGCGGCGCGGACGCGGAGGAGACCGGCACGCATGCCGCGCCCTCCGCCGACGACAAGCCGGCCAGCGACTGGTTCGCGCCCCGTAAGTCGGGCCCCGGCGCGCCCACCCCGCCGTCCGGCACCCCGCGCTCGAACCTCCCGTACTTCTCGGACGCGCCGCAGGGCGACGGCTCCACGAACGGGAGCGGCTTCCCCGGCGCGGGCTCCGCGAACGGCCAGGGCTTCGCAGCCGGGAACGGCGGCTCGCCCAACGGAAGCGGCAGTTCCGCGCTCTCCGCCGGCGGCGGCCCCGCCGGACCCACCACCGGCCCCATGACCGGCACCGCCGCGCTGCCCACCCGGCCGACCGACAGCCGCAAGGGCCAGCAGCGCCTCGGCGGCCAGGGCCTCGCCGCGTCGCAGGGCCCCGCGAGCACCCCGAGCCACGGCTCGCCGGTCTTCGGCTCGGAGGGCCCCGGCGGTACGCCCAGCCACGGCACCCCGGTCTTCGGCGGCGACGGCACACCCGGTCGCGGGACCCCGGCCCCGGGTGTGCGGCCCGGTCCCCTGACGCCGTCGGTGCCCCGGATGTCCGACGACACCGCGATCCTGACCCCGCAGGCCCCGGCGCCGGTGCCGGGGCGTGGCGGGACGACTCCGCCCCCGCCGGCCGAGCATGTCTCCGGTGACACGCTGACCAGCGGTATCCCGGTCGTCCCGGGCGACAACCGGGCCGCGTTCGCGGGTGGGCCGGGCATGGGTCCCGACCTCACACCGCGCCTCCCCGACGGCTCGGACAGCGCGCAGGCGCAGGAGGCCCCCCAGGCCCCGGCCCGTACGACCGCGCCCGCCGCCAAGAAGCAGAAGAAGGGCCGCTCCAAGCTGGTCCTGCTCGGCGTCGCGGTCGTCGCCGCGGCCGGTGTCGCGTACGGCGCGGGTCTGCTGCTCAACCACTCCGAGGTCCCCAAGGGCACCACGGTCCTCGGCGTCGACATCGGCGGCGGCAGCAAGGAGCAGGCCGTCGCCAAGCTGGACGCCACGCTCGGCAAGCGCGCGGCCCAGCCGCTGCGGCTGACCGTAGACGGCAAGAAGGAGACGCTCGCCCCGGACAAGGCGGGTCTGACCCTGGACAGCCAGGCGACCGTGCGCAACGCGGCGGGCAGCGACTACAACCCGGTCTCCGTCATCTCCTCGCTCTTCGGCGGCAAGCGGGCCGCCGAGCCGGTCATCCCGGTCGACGAGGAGAAGCTGGGCGTCGCCCTGACCGACCTGGCGGGCGCCTCCGGCTCCGCCGTCGAGGGCACGGTCAAGTTCGTCCCGGGCAAGGCCGTGGCCGTACCCGGCAAGGCGGGCAAGACGCTCGACGTCAACCGCTCGATGAACTCGGTCAAGGACGCCTACCGGGCGCAGGTGGAGACGGGCACGCCCAACGACGTGCAGCTGCCGGTCACCAGCCGCCAGCCGACCATCTCGGCGGCCGAGATCGAGCGGGCGATGAACGAGTTCGCCAAGCCCGCCATGTCCGACAAGATCACCATCAAGGCCGGCGGCAAGCAGATCGTCTTCGGCCCGGTGAAGTCACTGCCGAAGATCCTTTCCATGAAGCCCGTCGAGGGCAAGCTGGTCGAGGTCTACGACAAGAAGGCGATCGAGGAGCTCATGGGCAGCGCCTTCAACGGCGTCATGGTCATGAAGGGCGACGGCCAGAAGCACCAGCTGTCCTCGGACGACGTGGCCAAGGCGATGCAGAGCGCCCTGCGCGGCAAGACCACCGCGCAGCGCACCGTCACGATCGACCTGAACGCCAGCTGACCTGCGGTTCCTGATCCCGGCCCCCGTACGCGCGACGCGTGCGGGGGCCGTGTCATGCCGTCCGCATGACATCTGTCATCCAGGAGTCACGACAGGCGGCACTGCCCCGGGCCGGGGCCCGCGGGCGAACCTTGGGTCATGACCACAACGACGACCTCCACCGCCACCTCCGTGGTGAGTTTCGAGAACGTGAGCAAGAGCTACGGGGACGTCCGCGCCGTCGCGGACCTCTCGCTCACCCTCCACCCCGGCGAGACGGTCGCACTGCTCGGACCGAACGGCGCGGGCAAGTCCTCCACGCTCGACCTGCTCCTCGGGCTGCGCCGCGCCGACGCCGGTTCGGTCCGGCTCTTCGGCACCAGCCCCGAGCAGGCCATCCAGGACGGCCGGGTCGGCGCGATGCTGCAGAGCGGCGGCCTGATGGAGGAGGTCAAGGTCCGCGAGCTGGTCAAGCTCGCCTGCGATCTGCACCCGCGGCCGTACCCGGTCCAGGAGGTCCTGGACCGCGCGGGCATCGGGCAGATCGCCGACCGGATGGTCAACAAGCTCTCCGGCGGCCAGGAGCAGCGTGTGCGCTTCGCGCTCGCGACCGCCGGCGCCAACGACCTGATCGTCCTGGACGAGCCGACCACGGGCATGGACGTCACCGCCCGCCAGGCGTTCTGGGCGACCATGCGCGAGCAGGCGCAGCAGGGCCGTACGGTCCTGTTCGCCACCCACTACCTGGAAGAGGCGGACGCGATCGCCGACCGCGTCCTGGTGCTCCACAAGGGCCGTCTGCTCGCCGACGGCACCGCCTCCGAGATCAAGGCGAAGGCCGGTGCCCGCCGGATCGCCTTCGACCTGGAGGGCGCGATCGACGAGTCGGCCCTGCGCGGGCTGCCGTTCCTGGCGAGCCTGGACATCTCCGGCCGCACGGTCCGCCTCCAGTCGACGGACGCGGACGCCACCGTCCACGCGGTGTACGGGCTCGGCCTGTACCCCCGCAACCTCGAAGTCGCAGGCCTCGGCCTGGAGCAGGCCTTCGTCGCCATCACCGAGGCCGAGGAGGCCAGGACCGCATGAACACCCTGATCAAGCTCGAAATCGCCCGCACCCTGCGGAACAAGAAGTTCATGTTCTTCTCGGTGATCTACCCCTCCGCGCTGTATCTGCTGATCTCCGGCTCGCAGAACACCACGGACAAGATCGGCGGCACCGATCTGACCTTCCCGGCCTTCTTCATGGTCTCGATGGCCTCGTTCGGCGCGATCACCGCCGTCCTGATGGGCAACAGCGAGAAGATCGCCAAGGAGCGCGAGAAGGGCTGGGTGCGCCAGCTGCGGCTGACCGCGCTGCCCGGCCGCGGCTACGTCCTGGCGAAGATCGCGAGCGCCGCCGTGGTCACCCTGCCCTGCATCGTGGTGGTCTTCCTGGTCGCGGCCACCGTCAAGGACGTACGGTTCGACGCCTGGCAGTGGCTGGCGCTGACCGGCTCCATCTGGGCGGGCTCGCTCTGCTTCGCCGCGCTCGGCGTGGCCATCGGCTACCTCGCCAGCGGTGACGCGGTCCGCCCGATCACGATGATCATCTACTTCGGCCTCTCCATCCTGGGCGGCCTGTGGATGCCCACGACGACCTTCGCGCCCTGGCTCCAGTCGCTCGCCAAGTGGCTGCCCACCCACGCGTACGCTGCGCTCGGGCAGGCCATCGAGGCGGGCAACGCCCCGCACACCAAGGACGTGGCCGTCCTCGCCGTCTACTTCCTGCTCTTCGCGGGCGGCGCGGCCTGGCTGTACCGGAAGGACACCCTGAAGGCGTGAGCAGCGTGACGGAAGACCGCAAGCCCATGGCCGCCATCGGCCGCCCGCCGGAGAACCGCCAGGAGGCGGGGCGCAAGCTGGTGTGGATCGGCATCTGGCTGGCGTTCCTCGGGGCGCCCGTCTCCGACCTGCTCAAGGGCCATCACACGGTGTGGGCGACCGTGCTCGGCTGGCTCGCCCTGGTGGCGTTCGTCGCCGCCTACCTGGCCCTGGTCTTCCGCCACACCGCCCGCCCCTACGCCCGCTCCACGGTCGCCTCGATCCTGGCCTTCCTGGTCGCCCTCGCGATCCTCACCTCGCTGACCCTGGACGCGCCCTGGCTGGTGCTCTTCGTGTACGTGTCGGTGGGCTGCGGGGCGGCGCTGCCGATGACGATCGCGAAGTTCGCGATCCCGGCCGTGACGGGCGTCATGGCCCTGCTCGGCCTCACCACCAAGGGCGCCTGGGGCGACTTCGTGCCGGGCCTGACGATCCCGGCCCTGCTCGGCGGCTTCGCCATGAGCGGCGTGCGCCAACTGGTGCGTACGACCGTGGAGCTGCGCCAGGCGCGGGCCACGGTGGCGCAGCTGGCCGCCAACGAGGAGCGGCTGCGCCTGGCCCGCGATCTGCACGACCTGCTCGGCCACTCGCTCTCGCTGATCACGCTCAAGAGCGAGCTGGCCGGCCGGATGCTCCCCGCCCACCCCGACCAGGCCGCCCAGCAGGTCGCCGACATCGAACAGGTCAGCCGCCAGGCCCTGGTGGACGTACGGGAAGCGGTGTCCGGCTATCGCAGGGCGACCCTCGCCGGTGAACTGGCCGGTGCGCGCACCGCGTTGACGGCGGCCGGAGTCACGGCCGATCTGCCCGCCGCCGCCGAGCTGCCCGACGAGGCACCCGAGGGCGCGGAGGAGGCGCTGGCCTGGGTGGTCCGCGAGGCGACGACGAACGTGGTGCGCCACAGCGGCGCCAAGAAGTGCGCGATCACCCTCGACGTACGCCAGACGCTGGACGGCCGCTTCGTCGAACTGCGCATCAGCGACGACGGCCGGGGCGGCCCGGGCACCCCCGTCCCCGGCAACGGCCTGACGGGCCTGGCGGAACGCCTGGCCAAGGCGGGCGGAACGGTGGAGGCCGCGTCCTCCAAGGGGTTCACGCTGATCGCGAGGATCCCGCTGGCCGGGGCCCCGGCGGCCGGGACCGGAGCGTCCCCGGAATCCCACTAAAATCCGGTTCATGATCCGACTCCTGCTGGCCGAAGACCAGTCCATGGTCCGTGAGGCCCTCGCAGCACTGCTCGGCCTGGAGCCGGACTTCGAAGTCGTGGCCCAGGCCGCGCGCGGCGACGAGGTGCTCCCTGCCGCCCGCGCCCATGAGATCGATGTGGCGCTCCTGGACATCGAGATGCCGGGCTGTACGGGCATCGAGGCGGCGGCCGCCCTGCACCGCGAGTTCCCGGCCCTGAAGATCGTGATCCTGACGACCTTCGGGCGTCCCGGGTATCTGCGCAGCGCGATGGAGTCGGGCGCCGACGCCTTCCTGGTCAAGGACGCCCCGGCCGCTCAACTCGCCGCAGCCGTACGCAAGGTGCTCGCGGGGGAGCGGGTCATCGACCCGACCCTGGCGGCCGCCGCGCTCGCCGAGGGCGCGAACCCGCTGACCGACCGCGAACGCGATGTCCTGCGCGCGGCGGCGAACGGCGCCACCAACGCCGAGCTCGCCCGCACCCTCTCGCTCTCCCAGGGCACGGTCCGCAACTACCTCTCGATGGCCATCCAGAAGCTCGCGGCCCGCAACCGGGCGGAGGCGGTGGGGATCGCGCGGGAGAAGGGCTGGCTGTAGGCCGGTCCCCTCGTACGGAGCCTCAGTTCAGCATCGCCCGCGCCGCCCGGGCCCGTCCCCGGATCGTCTCGGCGGTACGGGGCTCCACCGGCTCCAGGACGTCCGCGTACAGGTCGAGTTCGGCGGCCCCCGCCAGGAAGTCGCCGCGCTGGACAAGCAGTTGGGCCCGGTCGTAACGCAGTCGGGCCGGGTGGGTCGGCAGCAGGAGGCTGAGGTCCAGCGCCCACAGGGCCACCGCGCTGTGCTCCGGGCGGGCCGACGCCCAGGCGCGGATGTTGTTGAGGATGCGCAGCACGATCGCCAGCGGGTCCGCCGGGGTCAGCATCGACGGGTCGAGCGGGGCGCCGGTGGCCCCGACGACCAGCAGCTCCGCGTCCGCGCCCGTCAGCGGGCGGCCCCCGTTGAACGGGTCCGCCAGGACCCGCTCCTCCGGCCCGCCGAACCCGACCACGAAGTGGCCGGGCAGCGCCACCCCGTACACCGGGGCCCCCGCCCGGCGGGCCACCTCGATCCAGATCACCGAGAGCAGGATCGGCAGCCCCCGGCGCCGCCGCAGCACCTCCGGCAGCAGCGACGACTCCAGGCGCTGGTACTCCGCGGGCGTGCCCCGGAAGTCACAGGCGCCGCCGAGCAGTTCCGCCAGCGCCTCGGCCCACGCGCCCGCACTGGTGACCCCGTACGGGAGCAGGCCCGCCAGCCGGTCGAGCTCCACCTGGGCCGCGTCCAGGCCCGGTTGGCCGAGTTCCGGATCGGCCACCGCGCCGATCAGCAGGCACAGCGTCGCGAGGTCGGGCCGCTCGCAGCGGGCCTCCTCGGTGAACTGCCCTCGCCAGTCGTACGCGCCGGGGCTTTCGGGGTCCATAACCGCCTCGTACCCGTTCAGTGAGATCGGAAGTGTGGTGCCGGGGTTCCGGTTCCGGTCGGTCGGTTCCGGGGGTGTCGATGGGACCGGAGGTTCCGGTTCCGTTCAGGGCTTCGTCAACCCGAGGGATGCCTGAAGTGGTGATACATGTGATGCGTCGCGAAGCCGAGCGCGTCGTAGAGCGCCGCCGCCTCTTCATTGTCCGTCTCGACCTGGAGCCACGCCGCCGACGCCCCTTCGTCCAGGGCCTGCCGGGCCAGCGCGGCCATCACGGCCGTCGCCAGGCCCCGGCGGCGCTGCGCCGGGTCCACCTCGACCGCCATGAACCCCGCCCACCGGCCGTCGACCACGCACCGGCCGATGGCGGCGGGCGCTGCGCCCTCGTCCCCGGCCACCGTCGCGAACCACGTCGACGGGCCGCTCTCCAGGACCTTCAGGACGTGCGGCCCGGGCGTGCCCGTGCGCTGGTAGCGGCTGAGCCAGGCGGGGCCGACGGTGCGCGACAGCTGGACCCGTGAGACGTCCGCGTCGACGTCCCCGATCGGGGCAAGTGCGGCGATCCGCAGTTGGGCGCTTACTTCGCGAATCCACCCGTCCTGTTCAAGATCGACACAGAGCTGTTCCTGGGTGCCCTCGGCGCCGGTCGCCGTTTGCACATACGTGGGAAGTCCACGCGCCGCGTACCACTGACGTACGTACGTCAACGCGTCCGCCAGCGGTCTGCCCGGGTCGCCGAGCGGGAGGACGGAATTGGCCCGGCGGGTGAATCCGCCGGCCGCCCGCAGCGTCCAGTCGCCCAGCGGCGCGCTCTCCACCGGCTGCCAGGAGCGCGCGCTGACCAGCGACAACTCCCGGAAGGTGGCGGCCGGGCCGCGCCGTCGGGCGGGCTCGGCCGGGACGACCTTGCCCGCGACCATCTCGCGCTCCGGGATGCGCACCGTCTCGCCGGTCCTGCGTGTGATCGACAGCACCCCGTCATCCCACAATGTGAGAACGCCGATCGTGTCGGTGAACTTCTCGCCCCGCTCCCCGGTCGTCGCGAGGTGCCTGACTGATACCCGTTTGCCCTGATCTTCAGGCGTGATGCGGACGATCAACCGTCCGCCGGTGGTGAACTCCACAGCTCTCTTCGCCCCTCCTGTTCGGATCGCGCCCCGGAACGGAGATACTAGGTGTGGGCATCGACGACGCCGCGCTCCCGCGCGCCACGTGGACGGAGCCGCCAGACCGGCCCGCCGCGCCCTATCGAGGAGGAACGACAGCGTGACCTACGTCATTGCGGAGCCTTGTGTCGACCTTAAGGACAAGGCATGCATCGAAGAGTGCCCGGTCGACTGCATCTATGAGGGCCAGCGGTCCCTCTACATCCACCCGGACGAATGTGTCGACTGCGGTGCCTGTGAGCCGGTCTGCCCGGTCGAGGCCATCTTCTACGAGGACGACACCCCGGAGGAGTGGAAGGACTACTACAAGGCGAACGTCGAGTTCTTCGACGAGCTCGGTTCGCCCGGTGGTGCCTCCAAGCTCGGCCTGATCGAGCGCGATCACCCCTTCATCGCTGCGCTGCCCGCCGACATCAACGCCGACAGCGAGCACTGACACCGACACCCGCGTGTCCCCCCGGTCCCGTACGGCGCCCACCGCCTACGGGACCGAGGCGTTTCCCTTGTACGGAAACCGGTACGAGAAAGTGAGCACCTTCGTGGGCGCAGTCTCCGCACGTCTGCCCGTCTTCCCCTGGGACAAGCTGGAGCCGTACAAGGCGACGGCCGCGCGGCACCCGGACGGGATCGTGGACCTCTCCGTGGGCACCCCGGTCGACCCGGTCCCGGCGCTGATCCAAAAAGCGCTGGTCGCGGCGGCGGACTCGCCGGGCTATCCGACGGTGTGGGGCACCACCGAGCTGCGGGACGCGCTCACGGGCTGGGTCGGGCGGCGGCTCGGCGCGGTCGGCGTCGGCCACCGCAACGTGCTGCCGGTGGTCGGCTCCAAGGAGCTGGTGGCCTGGCTGCCGACCCAGCTCGGCCTGGGCGCGGGCGACAAGGTCGCCTACCCGCGCCTCGCCTACCCGACGTACGAGGTCGGCGCCCGGCTCTGCGGCGCGGAGCCCGTCGTCTACGACGACCCGACGGAGCTGGACCCCGCCGGTCTCAAGCTGCTCTGGCTGAACTCGCCGTCCAACCCGACCGGGCGGGTCCTCGCCAAGGACGAGCTGGTCAAGATCGTCGCCTGGGCGCGCGAGCACGGCGTCCTGGTCTTCTCGGACGAGTGCTACCTGGAGCTGGGCTGGGAGGCCGAGCCCGTCTCGGTGCTGCACCCGGACGTCTGCGGCGGTACGTACGAGGGCATCGTCGCCGTCCACTCGCTCTCCAAGCGGTCCAACCTGGCGGGCTACCGTGCCGCGTTCATCGCGGGCGACGAGGCCGTCCTCGGCGAGCTGCTCCAGATCCGCAAGCACGGCGGCATGATGACGGCCGCGCCCGTGCAGGCGGCGACGGTGGCGGCACTCGGCGACGACGTCCACGTCCAGGAGCAGCGGGCGCGCTACGCCGCCCGCCGGGCCGCCCTGCGCGACGCGCTGGTCAAGCACGGCTTCCGTATCGAGCACAGCGAGGCCAGCCTGTATCTGTGGGCGACCCGCGACGAGGGCTGCTGGCAGACCGTGGCGCACCTCGCCGAGCTCGGCATCCTGGTCGCCCCCGGCGACTTCTACGGCGAGGCGGGCGAGCGGTTCGTCCGCGTGGCCTTCACGGCGACGGACGAGCGCGTCGAGGCCGCCGTGAAGCGCCTGGGCGCGTAAGCGCGGTCGCTCCCGTACGTACGAGAAGGGGCCCCGGGGACAGGATCCCGGGGCCCCTTCGGCGTGTGCGGCAGGTGCTCAGCCGACGGGCAGGCCCTTGAGCGGCAGCTGGTCGGTGGAGGGCAGGCCGCCCGTCGGCAGCTGGCCGCCGACCGGGAGGCCGTCCAGGGAGGCCGACTTGGCGGTCTGGCCGAGGAGGTCGCCCGCGTTGCCCGCCGCGTCGCCCGCCGCCTTCTGCGCGGCCGGGGTCGCCGTCTTGCCCGCCTTGCCGACGGTCTTGCCCGCGGCCGGGACCGCCTTCTTGACCGCCGAGCTGCCGGCGTCGCCCGCCAGGTTGGTGGCCTTCTGCGCGGCGCCGTCGACCGTGTTGCCGAGGTTGGCGCCGTCGAGCGCGCTCAGGCCGCTCAGGTTCGGGGTCTCCGGGAGACCGGCGGCGCTTGCGGAGCCGGCCGCACCGACCACGGGCGCTGCGCCCGCCGCGATGAGCAGCGCGACACGGGCGATCCGACGGGTCAGGGGGAGGGACATGATGCTCCTTCAGACAGGGACTGTTCTGATCTGTCCGGCGTTCGGACGCAGTGACAACCGGTCCAAGGGCGGCGGAGGTTGCGGTGATCCCACGTAAAGAGTTCGCAATGCGTCGCATTATCGGGTTCGGATAAAAACGGGCAAACGAACCGGCGGGAAGATGCCTGATGGAGCGTCAGATCCCTTTGCTTTCAGGGGAATTGACGATTCTTCTAGCCGGTGCGGGGGTGGGTGTACGAAACGGTGTACGGCGCAGGGTTCGGGGGCCCCTTATGAGTGGCCCACCGAATGGACGGCCGAATGGGTGAAGGGCGCATTCCCGGGTACCGCGAGCGCTGTTTCGGTGAGCGCTATCCGGCGAGCGTGATCCGGACCTGGCCGAAGGCGCCCGACCGGTCGGCGTCGGTGCTCTCGCCTGAGCCGGTGCCCGAGTCGGTGCGCCAGCCCTTGTGCGAGCCCGACACGTTCCAGGTGTGCCCGGCGTACGCCACCTGCTCGACGCGCAGGGTCGCCGCGTGGGCGACCGCCCAGTGCGCGAGCGCCCAGCCGCGCTGCTCGGCGCCGCCGTCGGCGTTGGCGCCGGCCCGGGCGGGCGAGTGCACCGGAATGGTGACTTCACGGCCGTCGCCCTTGTCGGGGGCCACGCCCGCGCCGAACGCGCGGGTGAGCTCGGCGCGCACCTTGGCCGGGTCGCCCGGGTGGGCGTCCTTGGCGACCGTGCAGGTCAGCGAGGCGGGCGAGCGTCCGGTGAGCGCGGCGGTGAGCAGCGTGGCATCCGGCTCGTGCTTCGCGTACGCCTGCGGGAAGCCGCTGCGCTGCACCTTCTGCGCGGCGACGGTCAGCGGCAGCCGCGAGTAGCCGGGGACCTCGGAGAGGCGCTGGTAGAACTTCCCGGCCGCGTAGACCGGGTCCATGATCTGCTCCACGGTGCCCCAGCCCTGCGAGGGGCGCTGCTGGAAGAGGCCCACCGAGTCGCGGTCGCCGCGCGTGATGTTGCGCAGCCCGGACTCCTGGAGCGCGGTCGCGAGCGCGATCGTCACCGCGCGCTCGGGCATCCCGCGCGAGGTGCCGACCGCGGAGATCGTCGCCGCGTTCTCGGCCTGCTCGGGGCTGAGCTTGTAGGTGTCCCCGTCCCCGGACCCGACCGTGCATCTCGGCGCCCCGGGGCCCCCGCTCACGTACTGCGCCACCAGGTATCCGGCGACGGCGAGCAGGACGACGGCCGCGGCCGCGATACGGAAGAGGCGGCCGCGCCGGGCGGGTCGGGGGTGAGTGGCGGGGTGGGACACGGGACCACCGTACTGGAGGCCGGGGCGCGGGTCCGGGGCGGTGCGGGGCCGTACGGGGGCCGGGGGCGGCGGACCGGGCCGTGGCCGGATCCGGGGCGGGGCGGGCGAGTGGGGCGCTGGGGGCGCACTTCGGCCGGATCGCCCCGTCGGTGGCGCTCGCACTTCGGACAGTCCGGTCGGGGCCGGGTGGGGGCGCGCTAGGGTCGGAGCCATGGCTGACACCTCCCTTGACCTGACCCTTGACGGCCCCGCGCTCACCGCGTGGCTCGTCGACTTCCCGTCGGTGAGCGGGACGGAGAAGCCGCTCGCGGACGCGATCGAGGCGGCCCTGCGGACGCTGCCGCACCTCACCGTCGACCGGCACGGCAACAACGTGGTGGCGCGCACCAACCTGGGCCGTGCCGAACGGGTCGTCCTGGCCGGGCACATCGACACCGTCCCGATCGCCGACAACGTGCCGTCGCGGCTCGACGAGAAGGGCGTGCTGTGGGGCTGCGGCACCTCGGACATGAAGTCCGGTGTGGCGGTGCAGTTGCGCATCGCGGCGACCGTCCCCGAGCCCAACCGGGACCTCACCTTCGTCTTCTACGACAACGAAGAGGTCTCCGCACACCTCAACGGTCTCGGGCATGTGGCCGACGCACACCCCGACTGGATCGAGGGCGACTTCGCGATCCTGCTTGAGTCCTCCAGGGCCGAGGTCGAGGGCGGCTGCCAGGGCACGCTGCGGGTCCTGCTGCGTACGGAGGGGGAGCGGTCCCACTCCGCGCGCAGCTGGATGGGGTCCAACGCGATCCACTCGGCCGCCCCGATCCTGGCGAAGCTCGCCGCGTACGAGCCGCGCCGCCCGGTGATCGACGGCCTGGAGTACCGCGAGGGCCTGAACGCGGTACGCATCGAGGGCGGCGTCGCCAACAACGTCATCCCCGACGCCTGCACGGTCACCGTCAACTACCGCTACGCGCCCGACCTCAGCGACGAGGAGGCGATCGCCCACGTACGCGAGGTGTTCGCGGACTGCGGCGTCGCCGAGTTCATCGTCGACGACCACTCGGGCGCGGCCCTGCCGGGGCTCTCGCACCCGGCCGCGGCGGCCTTCATGGCGGCGGTCGGCGGCACCCCGCAGCCCAAGTTCGGCTGGACCGACGTCGCCCGCTTCAGCGCGCTGGGCGTCCCCGCCGTCAACTACGGTCCGGGCGACCCCCAGTACGCGCACAAGCGGGACGAGCATGTGGTGGTCGAGCGCATCACCCAGTGCGAGGAGCGCCTGCACGCCTGGCTGACCGCCTGAATTCAACCGTTGGTCGCGTACGTCGTCACTTGTGTCGTCCTACGCTGGCGGGAGCACCACAGGCACCACGCACGACCGCACCATTGCTTTAGGCACCATCGCTTTTACGCACCATTGCACGACGCAACGACGTCAGCGGAGGGAGCACGGCATGGCCAACCCCGAGGGAGAGTTTCCGGCGGAGCAGCGGCTGGAGCAGCGGCTCGGGCCGGTGCTCCGCCGACGCGACCAGGTCAAGCCCGGCACCACCGATCAGCGCCTCCTCGATACCGAGGGCGGCGACTCGGAGTGGGTGCACACCGACCCCTGGCGGGTGATGCGCATCCAGTCGGAGTTCGTGGAAGGCTTCGGCGCGCTCGCCGAACTGCCCAGCGCCATCAGCGTCTTCGGCTCCGCCCGTACGCCGGTGGGCTCACCGGAGTACGAGGCGGGCGTGCGGATCGGGCACGCGCTGGTCGACGCGGGCTTCGCGGTGATCACGGGCGGCGGGCCGGGCGCGATGGAGGCGGCGAACCGGGGTGCGCGCGAGGCGCGGGGCGTCTCGGTCGGGCTCGGGATCGAGCTCCCCTTCGAGCAGGGGCTCAACCCGCACGTCGACATCGGCGTCAACTTCCGCTACTTCTTCGTCCGCAAGACGATGTTCGTGAAGTACGCGCAGGGCTTCGTGGTCCTGCCCGGCGGGCTCGGCACCCTGGACGAGCTCTTCGAGGCGCTCACCCTCGTCCAGACCGGCAAGGTGACCCGCTTCCCGATCGTGCTGTTCGGCTCGGCGTACTGGTCGGGCCTGATCGACTGGCTCCGCGACACGGTGGTCGGCGGCGGCAAGGCCTCCGAGCGAGACCTGCTCCTCTTCCACGTCACGGACAGCGTGGAGGAGGCGGTGGCGTTGGTGACGAAGGAGGTCGGGCGGTAGGAGCCCCACCCCGCCCCTTCCCGAAAGCCCTGGGCGGGCGGCCGGGTTCTTTGGCTGGCCGCCGGTGGGGGCTGGTCGCGCAGTTCCCCGCGCCCCTTGTGCTGCCGCCGCCGCTGTGGGCATGCGTGCCGCTAGGGGCGTGGGGGTCCCCCTGCTCATTAAGAGCTTGGGGGAGGGTGGGCACAGCGGCACACCGGCCCGCAGCCGGAACTCAGCCCGCCCGCCCCGCTACGCCAGCCCGCGCCGCGCGACCGCCGGGGCCCGGTGGCCCGCGATGGACGCCACCATGTCCAGCACCTGACGGGTCTCGGCGACCTCGTGCACCCGGTACACCTGCGCCCCCAGCCACGCCGACACCGCAGTCGTCGCCAACGTACCGATCACCCGCTCCTTGACCGGCCGGTCCAACGTCTCCCCGACGAAGTCCTTGTTGGAGAGCGACACGAGGACCGGCCACCCGGTCGCCGTCATCTCCGACAGCCGACGCGTCGCCTCAAGACTGTGCCGCGTGTTCTTCCCGAAGTCATGACCGGGATCGATCATGATCCCGTCCCGCCGCACGCCGAGCGCGACGGCCCGCTCGGCCAGCCCCACGGTGACCCGCAGGATGTCCGCCATGACGTCCTCGTACGCGATCCGGTGCGGCCGCGTACGAGGCTCCACACCGCCCGCGTGCGTACACACGAGCCCCACCCCGTACCGCGCCGCGACCTCGGCCAGCTTGGGGTCGACCCCGCCCCACGCGTCGTTCAGCACGTCCGCGCCCGCCTCGCAGACCGCTTCCCCGACATCGTGCCGCCAGGTGTCGACGCTGATCACCACGTCCGGATGCCGCCGCCGCACCTCGGCCACGAAGCCGACCGTGCGCCGCGCCTCCTCCTCGGCCGTCACCTCCTCGCCGGGGCCCGCCTTGACCCCGCCGATGTCGATGATGGCAGCACCCTCTGACACCGCCTGCTCCACACGGGCCAGCGCGGGCTCGTCGCGGAACGTCGCACCCTGGTCGTAGAAGGAGTCCGGGGTCCGGTTGACGATCGCCATGATCACCGGCTCGTGCGCGTCGAACTCGCGCCGTCCCAGCCGCAGCATCAGCTGTTTCCTCCTCGTATAGGTCGCCTGCGACCTTAACTGTCAGTCGCGCATGGCACGATCGGACCCGACGGTTTCCGGCTGCCGGGGAGAGGCTTCGCGCGTGTTCTGGTTCTTGCTGATCGCGTTGGTCGTGGTGGTCGCCGCGGTCACCCTGGCCGTGGTGGGCGGCGGCGACGACAGTGCCGTACTGCCGGATGCGGCGCCCGAGCGGCTGGTGGACCCGCTGCCAGCCGGCCGTCCCGTCGAGCGCGCGGACATCGACGCCCTGCGGCTGCCGATGACGGCTCGCGGCTACCGGATGGCGGACGTCGACGACGTGCTGAACCGGCTCGGCGCGGAGCTCGCCGAGCGTGACGCCCGTATCGCCGAGCTCTCGGCCGCGCTGGCCGCCGCGACCGCCCCGACGGACCAGGAGCCGCAGCAGTGAGCTCCGCGATCCCCGGCCCGGACGGCCGGCTGCGCTGCCCCTGGGGGCTGTCCACGGCGGACTACGTCGCCTACCACGACACCGAGTGGGGCCGTCCGGTCCACGGCGACGACGCCCTCTACGAACGCCTGTGCCTGGAGGCGTTCCAGTCCGGCCTGTCCTGGATCACCATCCTGCGCCGCCGCGAGGGGTTCCGCCGCGCGTTCGCCGACTTCAAGATCGCGAAAGTGGCCGTCTTCACGGACGAGGACGCGGCGCGGCTGCTCACCGACGAATCGATCATCCGCAACCGCGCCAAGATCGAGGCGACCCTCGCCAACGCGCGCGTACTGGCCGACTGGGCGCCCGGCGAACTCGACGAACTGATCTGGTCCTACGCCCCGGACCCGGCCACCCGCCCAGCCCCCCGCACCCTCGCGGACGTCCCTGCCGTCACGGACGAGTCCACAGCGCTCTCCAAGACCCTCAAGAAGCGCGGCCTCCGCTTCATCGGCCCCACGACGGCATACGCCCTGATGCAGGCGTGCGGCTTGGTGGACGACCACTTGGAGAAGTGCGTGGCGAGGGGCGGCCGTACCCCATAAGGGGCGCGGGGAACTGCGCGACCAGCCCACGATGGCCCGCAGTCGCCCCACAACAGCACCTGCCTCCCCCAAATGGCTCAGCGTCCGACGTACTTCGGCTTTTCCTTGGCGAGGAACGCCGCAACCGCGATCGAGTGGTCCTCGGACGCGCCGGCCCGAGTCTGGAGCTCGTCCTCCTTGTCGAGGGCCTCCGCGAGCGAGTGCCCCGCCCCGTACGCCAGGGACTCCTTCAGCGCCGCGTACGCCAGCGTCGGCCCATCGGCCAACGCGCGCGCCACGGCGGCCGCCTCGGCCGCCAGGTCCGCGGCCGGGACCAGCTTGTTCACGATGCCCAGCTCGTACGCCTCCTGCGCGGAGATCGAGCGCGGGAACAGCAGCAGGTCGGCCGCGCGGGACTGGCCGATCAGCCGGGGCAGCGTCCAGGAGACGCCCGAGTCGGCGGTCAGGGCGACCCCCGCGAACGACGTGTTGAAGGCCGCCGTGTCCGCGACCACGCGGTAGTCGGCCGCGAGGACGAAGCCGAAGCCCGCGCCCGCCGCCACGCCGTTGACCCCGGCCACGACCGGCTTCGGCATCTCGGTGAGCGCCTTCAGGATCGGGTTGTAGTGCTCGCGGACCGTGCTCATCGTGGAGCCGGTGCCCGCCTCCCGGTCGGCCGCCAGCAGGGCCACGTGCTCCTTGAGGTCCTGGCCCACGCAGAAGGCCCGGCCCGTCGCGGTGAGCAGCACGGCGCGCACGGCGGGGTCCGCCCCGGCTTCGCGTGCCGCGTCCCGCAGGGCGACCTTCGCCTCGGTGTTCATGGCGTTCATGGCGTCGGGACGATTGATCGTGATCGTCGCGAGCCCGTCGGTCACCTCGTAGAGCACGGTGTCGGCCATTGGGATGGATCCCCTCCGTTGCGGTGTCGTGTCCGCCCAGCATGGCGGAGATCGTCAGCGCCGCACATGTGACCTGCGTCAAACAATCAACGGCCCCACCCCGACCCGGGGCGGCGAAGTATCGCAGGCGGATCGCCGAATTGGGTGGTTTTGATCGAGCGCGTTGCGCAAGCGATGCCGACCGATGTTGGTCATCGGGTCCTGCGATGCGGGATAATGACCTGGAAGCAATGTGTTCGATGCCGGTAACACGGTGCCTGTCATGGGGCCGCCGGCTGCGATGAGCTGGTTTCAGGAAGGGGAAACAGCATGGCGGCCATGAAGCCGCGGACGGGCGACGGCCCGCTCGAGGTGACCAAGGAGGGGCGGGGCATCGTCATGCGCGTTCCGCTCGAAGGCGGCGGTCGGCTTGTCGTCGAGCTGACCCCGGACGAGGCCGAGGCGCTCGGTGACGCGCTCAAGAAGGTCGTCGGCTGATTCAGCGGGCTCGACCCGATTACTCTTCACCGCCCCGGCTCGGTACGTACGTACCGGCCCGGGGCGGAGTCGTATCCAAGGGGCGTACGTCCGACAGGGGCGCCCCGCGCGCGGCGATCGGACCCGCGCCACGCGCGCGAGAGTTCAAACCCGCGCCACGCGCGCGCTCAGGCCGCGCGAAACGCCCGGCGCTCAGCCCCGCTTCACCGCGCACAGCAGCCCGTCGCCGACCGGCAGCAGCGACTCCACGAGTTCCTGGCTCTCCCGTACGGTCCGCAGTAGATCGCGCAGCCGCAGCACCTCGGCGGGCTGGACGCCCGAGTCGACCGTGCGGCCGTCCGCGAAGACGCCCTCGAAGCAGACGATTCCGCCGGGCCGCAGCAGGCGCAACGATTCAGCTAGGCAGTCCAGGGACTCCATCCGGTCGCCGTCGCAGAACACCAGGTCGTATCCGCCGTCCGCGAGCCGGGGCAGTACGTCCAGGGCGCGCCCGGGGATGAAACGCGCCCGGTTCCCGGCGAAGCCCGCCGCGCGGAACGCCTGCTTGGCGAACTGCTGGCGGTCCGGCTCCGGGTCGACGGTCGTCAGCACGCCGTCCGGCCGCAGGCCTTGCAGCAAGTAGATCCCGGAGACGCCGGTTCCGGTGCCGATCTCGGCGACCGCCTTGGCGTCGGCGGTGGCAGCGAGCAGGCGCAGCGCGGCGCCCGTCCCTGGGGAAACCGAACGCAGGCCTGCCTCCCGGGCCCGCTCGCGAGCCCAGCGCAGCGCGTCGTCCTCGGCGACAAAGGCGTCGGCGAACGCCCAGCTCGTCTGCCGGTTGGCGGTAATGGCCCTCTCCTGTCCCCGTAGTTGGCGCGCAACGGTGACTGTATCCGCTGGACCCGGGAACCCGCAGATGGGACCGGGCGTTAAGAAGGGCGGGGGGAGCATATGGACGAGTACGGAATCCCGGTCCCCGAGCGGTCCGGGAAGCAGCGCGGTTCAAGGGATACGAACCCAGTCCCAAATGCGCGTAAAGATTCTTATCCGGAGCTAACGGGCGAGGTGGCTATGGTAGGGGCTCCACTGGACACCACCAGAGCCGACAGGGGAGGTGCGGCTGCGCCTGTGGATCGGGGAGGAGTGCTCCGGCGCTTTCTCAGGTCAGCGGGTGAGCCGAAATCCGTGACCGACACCGCTGACCGTTCCACCGCCGCCAACTCCGCAGCCACCGCGACCTTCGCCGACGCGGATTCCCCGGCGTGGACCCCTCCCACCTGGGAGGAGATCGTCAGCACGCACAGCGGCCGCGTCTACCGCCTCGCTTATCGCCTGACGGGCAACCAGCACGACGCCGAGGACCTCACCCAGGAGGTCTTCGTCCGCGTCTTCCGCTCGCTGTCGACGTACACGCCGGGCACGTTCGAGGGCTGGCTGCACCGGATCACCACCAACCTCTTCCTGGACATGGTCCGCCGCCGCCAGCGCATCCGTTTCGACGCGCTGGGCGACGACGCGGCCGAGCGGCTGCCCAGCCGCGACCCGTCCCCCCAGCAGGTCTTCAACGACGCGCACTTCGACGCCGACGTCCAGCAGGCCCTGGACACCCTCGCGCCCGAGTTCCGCGCCGCCGTCGTCCTGTGCGACATCGAGGGACTGTCGTACGAGGAGATCGCGGCCACGCTCGGCGTGAAGCTCGGGACCGTGCGCAGCCGTATCCACCGTGGCCGCTCGCATCTGCGCAAGGCCCTCAAGCACCGCTCGCCCGAGGCCCGCGCGGAGCAGCAGCGCGCCCTCGCGGGGGTGGCGCACGGCGCCCCGGGGGCGGTCGGAGAGGGGACCGCGTGACCGGCACCAGTCCCACCCCCGCCGAGCAGCATCTGGGGGACCGGCTCGCCGCCCTCGTCGACGGCGAGCTGGGCCATGACGCCCGTGAGCGGGTCCTGTCGCATCTGGCGACCTGTCCCAAGTGCAAGGCCGAGGCCGATGCCCAGCGCCGCCTGAAGAACGTGTTCGCGCAGACCGCACCGCCGCCGCCCTCCGAAGGGCTGCTGGCCCGGCTCCAGGGGCTGCCCGGCGGTCCCGGAGGTGACGCCGACGGTCGGGGACCACTCGGCGGGGGGCGCTTCTCCGAGGGGGTCTTCACCACCCCGGGCTCGCTGAGCGATCCCATGAGCGGCTTCGAGTACGTGCCCGGTGGGGCGCACGCGGCCGTCCTCGGCGGTGACCTGCCCGGACGCGGCTTCCGGATCCACGAAGTGGGCCGCCCGGAGGAGCGCTCCGGCTCGCCGTGGCGCGGGCGCCGGTTCGCGTTCGCCGCCGCGAGCGCTGTGTCCCTGGCCGCGATCGCCCTCGGCGGCGCGATGCCGTCGGACTCGGGGCCGGACGCCACGGCCCGAGGCGAGGGGTCCGGGAGCAATGTGACGCCTTTGCGGGCCCAGAGTCCGTCGGCCGGGTCCGCTTCGGGGACGCCGCTGTCGGCCGAGTCCGAGCGTCGGCACGGTGGTGCGGCGAGTGCGCCGGATCCGGAGTCGTCGGCGCCCGCGACGATGGGGCTGGCGGGGCTCAATGGGGTGCCGTCGCAGCCCACGTCGCAGAACGCGTTCCGTGCGGCGTTGTTGAGCGGGTCGTCTTTGCCGCCGCTGATACGTCCCGCCGTCGCTGTGCTTGCCGTGCGGCCTGCCTCTCTGCTGCCCACGCTGCCGGGGGCGACCCCGTCCTCGGCGCCTACGCATTTGGCTGCGCCTCAGCGTTGACCGCGTCGCGGGTGCGGTTGTTTGGCTGCGGACCGTGCTGGGCTGGTCGCGCAGTTCCCCGCGCCCCTAAAGGGGCGCGGCCGCATCGGGCTTCCGTCAAACCTGGTTGAATTCCCGGGAAGGCTGCCCCTCAGGGGCACGCGCGTCAGTTGCGGGGAGAGCATGAACGACGGGAAGCCCACCGGGTCCAAGGCGAGATGGTGGAGCCGTCCCACCCAGCGCGGGGGTGGTTCCGCCGCCGAGGAGACGTACGACCTGGCTCCGCCCGTCGGGGCCGAGCCCGCGCCGGACGCGGAGCCGTACCCGCTGGCCGAGGGCGCGCCCGTCGGGGACGAGTCGGCGTATCGGCTGGCCCCACCCGCGCCGGCGGGGCAGACCGGTGCGGCCGAGCCGGACGACGCTCCGGAGGCGCCGTCGGAGATACCCGCCGAGCCCGTCGATGCCGCGGCGCAGCCCGCCGTACCCGCCGACGGCTCGACCCCGGTCGCCGAAGTCGCCGAGGCCACCGAAGTCCCCTCGCCGGTGCGGCCGTTGCACGCCCCCGATCCGTACGGGACTCCGCCCTACGGCGGGCCCGGGCCGTGGGCGCCGGCGCCGCCGGTGCAGCGGCCGACGCCGCCCGGCGCGCCCGTGGTGCCGCCGCAGGCCGCGTATCCCGCACCCCCCGAGGCCCCCGCACCCGTACCGCAGGCATCGCCCTCGTCGCAGTGGGTGCAGTACGACCCCTGGGGTGCGGGTGGGCAGCCGTTGAGCTCGGCCGGGGCGCCGCAGAAGGCCAAGTCGCGGCGCGGGGCCCTGGTGCTCGGGGCCGTCGTCCTCGCGCTGGTCGCCGGGGGCATCGGCGGCGGGGTCGGGGCGTACATAGAGCGCAATGGCGGTGTCACCCATGTAAATCTGCCGCAGGCGGGCAAGGGGCCCGTCGGCCGCGCGCCCGACAGCGTCGCCGGGATCGCCGCCAGCGCCCTGCCGAGCGTGGTCACGCTGCATGTCAGCGGGGACAGCGAGTCCGGCACCGGCACCGGCTTCGTGCTCGACACCGCCGGGCACATCCTCACCAACAACCATGTGGTGCAGCCCGCGGGCTCGTCCGGCGACATCAGCGTGACGTTCAGCGGCGGGGAGACCGCCCGCGCCACGGTGGTCGGCCGGGACTCCGGGTACGACCTCGCGGTGGTCCGGGTGACCGGTGTCTCCGGGCTGAAGCCGCTGCCGCTCGGGAACTCCGACAACGTGCAGGTAGGCGACCCGGTGGTGGCGATCGGCGCCCCCTTCGACCTCTCCAACACCGTCACCTCGGGCATCATCAGCGCCAAGGAGCGCCCGATCACGGCGGGCGGCGAGAAGGGCGACGGCAGCGACGTCAGCTATGTCGACGCGCTCCAGACCGACGCCCCGATAAACCCGGGCAACTCGGGCGGTCCGCTGCTCGACTCGCGCGCCCACGTCGTCGGCATCAACAGCGCCATCCGCGCCGCCGGCAACAGCGACAGCGGCGGCCAGGGCGGCTCCATCGGCCTGGGCTTCGCGATACCGATCAACCAGGGCAAGCGGGTCGCCGAGGAGCTGATCAACACCGGCAAGGCCACCCACCCGGTCATCGGTGTGACCCTCGACATGAAGTACACCGGCGACGGGGCCCGGGTCGGCGCCAAGGCCGCCGACGGCAAGCCGTCCGTCACCCCCGACGGCCCCGGCGCCGCCGCAGGCATCAAGCCCGAGGACGTGATCACCAAGGTCGACGGCCAGCGGGTGCACGGCGCCGAGGAGCTGATAGTCAAGATCCGCGCCCACCGCCCCGGCGACCGGCTGGAGCTGACCCTCAAGCGCGGCGGCCAGGAGCAGCGCCTGACCCTCACGCTCGGCTCGGCGACCTCCTGACGTACGCCTGACGCCTGTCCTCCGCTTGTCCCCCTGGTCACCTCTCGGTCACCCGGGGGGCGAGCGGCGGCCAAACGTCACCGGGTAGGTACCGTTTCGACAGTTTCGACGGGTACCGTGGAGCGGTCCATGACTGGACCCGGGAGCAGAGCCACGAGGAGCAGCAGGTGTTCAACGACATAGGGCCCATGGAGCTCGTCACCCTGGTGATCCTCGCCGTGCTCATCTTCGGCCCGGACAAGCTGCCCAAGCTGATCCAGGACGTCACCGGGTTCATCCGCAAGATCCGCAGCTTCTCGGAGACCGCCAAGGCGGACATCCGTGCCGAACTCGGCCCGGAGTTCAAGGACTTCGAGTTCGAGGACCTGAACCCGAAGACGTTCGTGCGCAAGCAGCTGATGGACAACGACGACCTGGGTCTCAAGGAGATCCGCAACAGCTTCGACCTGCGCAAGGACATGGAAGAGGTCGCGGACGCGGTGCACGGCCGCGAGAGCGTGCCCACCACGGCCGCCAACGGCTCGTCGGGCGGCTCCTCCGCGACGCCCGACCTCCTCAAGAAGCGCACGAAGCTGGACCCGGGCGAGCGCCCCCCGTTCGACGCCGACGCGACCTGACACGCCCCCACTGCTTCCGTCTGCTTCCGTACGGGGCGTCAATCTGAGCCACGTCAGCACCGTCTTTCCCGGTGACCACGGCCGGGGTGGCTATCCTCCATAAGTCCGGCAGCCAGGTCGCCCGAGGGGGGCGGGCCGCGCCGGACACCTACGGATCGAGGAGGCGGCCGGGCAGTGGAGACGACGAGTCGGGTAACGGCACAGGGGGCCACCGAGGACACCCCGTCCACACCAGAAGGGGTGCCGGCGGCCCGGCGTACGGTCGACGGCTATCTGCGGGCGCCGTTCGCCTGGTACGGCCTGGACGAGGCCTTCACGGGGCCGCGCTGGCTGATGCAGGTGGCCACGGCGGCCGACGGCACGGTCCAGCACGGGTCCACCGGCCATGGCGACGAGCCGTCGATACGGCCCGACGGGGCCGACCGCTCGGCGGCCGAGCGCGAGCGGTTCGCGGTGGTCGTGAGCGTCCCCGCCAACCCGATGCGCCGCAGCGGCGACGGTACGGGCGTCCTGGAGGCCACGTCGGTCTCCTCCGCGGCCTGGCTGGCCGGGTCCGGGCTGCTCGCGTTCACCTGGCCCGCGCAGATGGACCACGTCCTGCGCGGCGACTGGCTGGACCAGCAGACCGAGGCGGCGTGGGAGCTGGCGGATGACCTTTCGGGGCCGGACTGGACCACGCTGTCGCTGCCGGTCGACGGCGTCGCGACGCCCTTCCATTACCGGGAGTCCGAGTTCGGGTGGGTGCTCGCCGGTTCCGCCGGGGACGGGGTGCATCTGGGGGCGTATGGGCGCGGGATGAGCGCGTACGGGCTCGGGTTTGCCGTCGTCAAGGACATCACGAGCTACGCGTGACCGTTTGTGGCTCTCTGCGGGCCGGTGGGGGCTTGTCGCGCAGTTCCCCGCGCCCCTAGGGGACCGTGCCCAAGGTGGGAGTGAGTGCGGGTATGCGTAAGGGGCGCCCCCAATTGCGGAGCGCCCCTTACTCGTACGTATCAGCCCTAGAACTTGTTCCTCGGCGTGATCCCCAGCGACATCCCCGACAGACCCCGTGCCCGGCCGCCCAGCTTGCCCGCGATCGCGCGCAGCGCGGCTCCCGCGGGGGAGTCCGGGTCGGAGAGGACCACCGGCTTGCCGTCGTCGCCGCCTTCGCGGAGGCGGACGTCGATCGGGATGGAGCCGAGCACCGGCACGTTCGCGCCGGTCGTCTTCGTCAGGCCCTCGGCGACCTTCTCGCCGCCGCCCGTGCCGAACACGTCGACCATCTCGTCGCAGTGCGGGCAGGGCAGGCCCGCCATGTTCTCGACGACGCCGACGATCTTCTGGTGGGTCTGGACCGCGATCGAACCGGCCCGCTCGGCGACCTCGGCGGCCGCCTGCTGCGGGGTGGTGACGACCAGGATCTCCGCGTTCGGGACCAGCTGGGCCACCGAGATCGCGATGTCGCCCGTGCCCGGCGGCAGGTCGAGCAGGAGCACGTCCAGGTCGCCCCAGTAGACGTCGGCCAGGAACTGCTGGAGGGCGCGGTGGAGCATCGGGCCGCGCCAGACCACCGGGGCGTTGCCCGGGGTGAACATGCCGATCGAGATGACCTTCACGCCGTTCGCCGCCGGCGGCATGATCATGTTCTCGACCTGGGTGGGACGACCGTCCACGCCCAGCATGCGGGGCACCGAGTGCCCGTAGATGTCGGCGTCGACGACACCGACCTTCAGCCCGTCCGCGGCCATCGCCGCGGCCAGGTTCACCGTCACCGAGGACTTGCCGACGCCGCCCTTGCCGGACGCCACCGCGTACACGCGGGTCAGCGAGCCGGGCTTGGCGAAGGGCACCTCGCGCTCGGCCGTGCCGCCGCGCAGCGACGTGGCGAGCTCCTTGCGCTGCTCGTCGCTCATCACGTCGAGCGTGACGTCGACGCGCGTGACGCCCTCGACCCGCTCGACGGCCTCGGTCACGTTCTTCGTGATCGTGTCGCGCATCGGGCAGCCGGAGACGGTCAGATACACCGTGACGGCGACCGCCCCGTCCGCCCCGATCTCGACCGTCTTGACCATGCCGAGCTCAGTGATCGGGCGGTGGATCTCTGGGTCGTTCACCGTCGCCAGTGCTTCGCGCACCGCGTCATCCGTAACCATATGGAGATGGTACGGCGCCGGGTCCCGCCCCCGGAAAGCCCTAACGGCGGTCGGATTCGTCACTTCCGTACGGGGGCTCCACCGGGAATACGACGCGGCGCTCCTCCATCTCCTTCATCAGGTCCTGCAGCTCCGAGCGGATCCAGTCACGCGTGGCGACCTCGCCCAGGCCCATCCGCAGCGCCGCGATCTCCCGGGTCAGGTACTCGGTGTCGGCGATGGAGCGCTCGTTCTGCTTGCGGTCCTGCTCCAGGTTGACCCGGTCGCGGTCGTCCTGCCGGTTCTGCGCGAGCAGGATCAGCGGGGCCGCGTACGAGGCCTGGAGCGAGAGCGCCAGGGTCAGGAAGATGAACGGGTACTCGTCGAAGCGCACGTCGGCCGGCGCGAAGATGTTCCAGACCACCCACAGGATGATGATCAGGGTCATCCAGACGATGAACCGCCCGGTCCCCAGGAACCGGGCGATCCGCTCGGAGAACCGGCCGAACGCCTCCGGGTCGTACTCCGGCAGCAGCCGGGGCCGGGGCGCGCGCGGCTGGTCGAGCCGTGCGCGGCCGCGCACCACCGTGCTCGTGCCGGCCCCCGCGCGCGTGCGCTCGCGCTCGTCCGTACGGTCAGCCATGCGGGCCCCCCTCCGAGCCGTCCGTGCTGTGGAATTCCGTCTCGCGCCAGTCGTCGGGCAGCAGGTGGTCGAGTACGTCGTCGACGGTCACCGCGCCGAGCAGCGAGCCGCTCTCGTCCACGACCGGCGCCGCCACCATGTTGTACGCGGCCAGGAAACTGGTCACGGCGGGTAGCGAGGCGTCCGGCGACAGCGGCGGCAGATCGCTGTCCACGATCGACGACACCAGCGTGAACGGCGGATCGCGCAGCAGCCGTTGGAAGTGCACGGTGCCCAGGTACTTGCCGGTCGGCGTCTCGTCGGGCGGCCGGCACACGTACACCTGCGCGGCGAGCGCGGGCGAGAGGTCCTGCTGGCGCACGCGCGCGAGGGCGTCGGCGACGGTGGCGTCCGGCCGCAGCACGATCGGCTCGGTGGTCATCAGACCGCCCGCGGTGCGCTCCTCGTACGAGAGCAGTCGTCGCACGTCCGCCGCGTCGTCCGGCTGCATCAGCGTGAGGAGGCGCTCCTTGTCCTCCTCGGGCAGCTCGGAGAGCAGGTCGGCGGCGTCGTCCGGGTCCATCGCCTCCAGGACGTCGGCGGCGCGCTCGTCCTGGAGCTTGCCGAGGATCTCCACCTGGTCGTCGTCCGGCAGCTCTTCGAGTACGTCCGCGAGCCGGTCGTCGTCCAGGGCGGCGGCCACTTCCGCGCGCCGCTTGGGGGAGAGGTGGTGCATCACATTGGCGAGGTCGGCCGGGCGCAGCTGCTCGAAGGTGGCCAGCAGGTTCTCGGCGCCCTGGCCGTGCTCCTCCAGCGAGAAGCCGGTGACGGCCGACCACTCGACGGTCAGCGTCTCGCCCTTGCGCCGCAGCGCGCCGCCCTTGCCCCGGCGTACGAAGACCTTGTCGATCTCCCAGTCGCGGCGGGCGGGCAGCTGCTGGATGGCCACGTCCAGGACCGTCGCCTGCTCGCCGGTCTCGACCAGGGTGACCCGGCGGTCCAGGAGTTCGCCGAGCACGAGCCGTTCGGTGGGGCGCTGTTCGAAGCGGCGCAGATTGACCACGCCGGTCGTGATGACCTGGCCCGACTCGACGCCGGAGACCCGGGTCATGGGCAGGAAGATGAGCCGGCGGCCGACCACCTCGACCACCACGCCGAGCAGCCGGGGCGGGCGGCGGCCGACCCGGAGCATCGCGACCAGATCGCGCACCCGGCCCACCTGGTCGCCGTTGGGGTCGAAGACGGCGACACCGGCCAGGTGCGAGACAAAGATCCGGGGGGCGCCTGCCGCCATGCTGAGCGCCTCCTAGTGGCGTGATCCGACCCTGTTGCGGCCTGAAATGGCGCTTGAATATCTGATTCAGGTTAGCCGGTGATCATCCGGTACGCCCTTGCGGGTCGTCCGTACGGCTCTCCGCTGGGCAGCGTAGACGGCCCGGGTAGGGTGCGGTCTGCCGACCCCGACTTTGCGCCCACGTCGCGCGCCTCGACGAAAGGCTGTGTGCCGGTGAGCACTCTCTTCCTGTCCGTACGTGCCCGCCGGGCCGCGCTCCCCGTCGCGCTCTGCGCGGGGCTCGCCACGGCCGTCACGGCGTGCGCCTCGGACCCGGACGAGGGCACCAACGGCGTCGGCAAGCTCTCCGCCACCGACATCGAGGGCAGGGCGCGCACGGCGGCGGACGGCGCCGACGCGGTGCGGCTGAGCGGCACCCTGGTGAGCAAGGGCGGCTCGTACAAGATCGATATGCGGCTGAAGGGGACCGGCGGCACCGGCACGGTCACCTCGGCGAACAGCACGTTCGCGCTGCTGCGGGTCGGCGACGAGCTCTATCTCAAGGCGAGCGCCGGGTTCTGGTCGCACAACGACAAGGGCTCGGACAGTGCGGCGGCGGCCGGCAAGCTCGACGACAAGTACGTCAAGGTGCCCTCGGGCGACCCCTCGTACCAGGAGCTGCGCGGCTTCACCGAGAAGGGCGCGCTGCTCAAGGGCATGCTCGGGCTCCAGGGCGAGCTGTCCAAGGGCGCCCGCTCCAAGGTCGGCGAGGTCCGCACGATCCGCGTGAAGGCGGGCAAGGACGGCGAGGGCGGCACGCTGGACGTCGCCCTCCAGGGCACCCCGTACCCGCTGCGCTTCGAGCGCGCGGGCGGCGCGGGTGTGCTCGAACTGGCCGACTGGAACAAGGACTTCACGCTCGCGCCCCCGTCGAAGGACGCCACGGTCGACTACGGCCGCCAGCTGCCGAAGGCGTAGTACGCGCCGACGACCGTCAGCCGCGCTTGCCCTTGCGCTTCCGCTTCAACAGCAGCCTCGGCAGCGCCGCCGGGACCGGGTGGCGGGTGGTGGCGGGGGTCTCGACCGGGCGGGCCGCGAGCGAGCCCTCGGGCATCTCCGTACGCGTCTGAAGCGGCGCGAGGCGCAGCAGGCGGCACTCGCGCGCCCAGCGTCCGGTCATCGCCTCGCCGTCCGGTGCGTTCAGCCGCTTGCCCTTGAGCTCGGCGACCACCGCGTCCCACAGCTCACTGCCCGGCGCGACCTCGCTCACCGAGGCGGTCCAGGCGACCAGGCGGCCGCCCTTGTCCTTGCTGCGGACGGTCACCTCGGCGGTGCCGCCGTCGGCCAGGCCCTCCAGCGGCTGCTCGCCGGGGCCGCCGCCCAGGACATAGGCCGCGCCCTCGTGCCAGGCGTGCCACAGCGGACGGTCGGCGGTCTCGGTGCCGCGCACCCAGATCAGCCCCGACTTCTTGGTGGCCTCCTCGACGAGGGCCTGGTCGAGCAGCGCACTTGTCATGGGGTCACCTTATGGGACGGCCAGGACACTGCCCGAGGGTTGTCCACAGCACGGACCGACAGTTACGTAAATATGTTTAGCCCCTTACGATGCCGTCGTGTCCTCCACCGCCACCACCCCTGCCGCGACTGACCGGGCCGCACCGGCCGTTCCCCGGCTGGACTTCGCGCTGCTCGCCGTCGCGATCCTGAGCGTGTCGCTCTCCGCGCCGCTGATCGCCGCCACGGTGGCTCCCGCGCTCGCCATCGCGTTCTGGCGCAACGCCATGGCGGTCGGTGCGCTCACGCCGCTGGCGGCGCTCAAGTACCGGGCCCAGCTGCGTGGTCTGACGCGGCGCGAGGTGGGGCTCGCGGTCGCGGCCGGTGCGCTGCTCGCGGTGCACTTCGGGCTCTGGCTGCCGAGCCTGCGGATGACGTCCGTGGCGTCCTCGACCGCGCTGTGCACGACCACGCCGATCTGGACGACCATCGCGCTGCGCATCCGCGGCCACCGGCCGCCCATGCTCGTGTGGGCCGGGACGATGGTCGCGTGCGTGGGCGTGGTGATGCTCACCGGCATCGATCTGACCACGTCCTCGCGCGCGTTGGCCGGTGACGCGCTCGCGCTCGGCGGCGGCATCGCGGCCGCCGGATACGTGCTGCTCGGGGCCGAGGTGCGGCGCACCGTCGACACCGTCCCGTACACCTACGTCTGCTACAGCACGGCGGCCCTCGGCCTGCTCGCCGCCTGCCTGTTCAGCGGCGCGGACCTCACCTCGTACTCGGGCGCCACCTGGGCCAAGCTGGCCGCGCTGACCGTCGCGGCCCAACTGCTCGGCCACTCGCTGCTCAACCGTGTGGTGCGCGCGCTGGGGGCATCCGTGACGTCCACGGCGATCCTCCTGGAGACGCCGGGCGCGGCCCTCATCGCGGCGCTCTGGCTCGGTCAGCAGCCGCCCGCGCTCGCGTGGCCCGCGCTCGCCGTGATCCTCGCCGGACTCGCGCTCGTCGTCAGAGCCAGCCGTTCCGCTTGAGCGTGCGGTGGATGACCAGGCAGCTGCCGGCGATGGCGGCGAGCACGATCGGGTAGCCGTACTTCCAGTGCAGCTCGGGCATGTAGTCGAAGTTCATGCCGTACACACCGCACACCATCGTCGGTACGGCGATGATCGCCGCCCATGAGGTGATCTTGCGCGCGTCCTCGTTCTGCGCGAACGACGCCTGCGCCAGGTTCGCCTGGAGGATCGAGTTCAGGAGCTCGTCGAAGGCGACGACGTGCTCCTGCACGCGCGCGAGGTGGTCGGCGACGTCGCGGAAGTACTTCTGGATGTCGGGGTCGACCAGCCGCATCGGGCGCTCGCTGAGCAGCTGCATCGGCCGCAGCAGCGGCGAGACCGCCCGCTTGAACTCCAGTACCTCGCGCTTGAGTTGGTAGATCCGCCCGGCGTCCGTACCGCGCGGGCTGCCCTTCGTCGGCGGCGAGAACACATCGATCTCGACCTCGTCGATGTCGTCCTGCATCGCGTCCACGACCGCCAGATAGCCGTCGACGACCTGGTCGGCGATGGCGTGCAGTACGGCCGACGGCCCCTTGGCCAGCAGCTCGGGGTCGCCCTGGAGCCGCTTGCGCAGCGCCCGCAGTGAGCCCTGGCCGCCGTGCCGGACGGTGATCACGAAGTCCCGCCCGGTGAAGCACATCACCTCTCCGGTCTCCACGACCTCGCTGGTCGCGGTGAGTTCGGCGTGCTCCACGTAGTGGACCGTCTTGAAGACGGTGAAGAGCGTGTCGTCGTAGCGCTCCAGCTTGGGCCGCTGGTGGGCGTGGACCGCGTCCTCGACGGCCAGCGGGTGCAGCCCGAACTCGGCGGCGATGCCCGCGAATTCGGCCTCGGTCGGCTCGTGCAGACCGATCCACGCGAACCCGCCGTCGTCCCGTACGCACCGCATCGCCTCGCGCGGCGTAAGACACGACTGCGCCTCGGTGCGCACCCCGTCGCGGTAGACCGCGCAGTCGACGACCGCGCTGCTGGCGGACGGGTCGCGGGTCGGGTCGTACGAGTTGTGCGGGGCAGGGGTCTTGCGCAGCGACGGGCGCAGCGAGGGGCGGACCGCGGCGCGCAGGTCACGGATCATCGACATGGCAGGACTCCTTCACGGAGAGGCCGTCGGCGGGCGTGGCACTGCCCGGAATGGGGACGTGACGCGACGACTGCGTACATCTGCGTACGTCCGCAAAGCGGGCGGTACCGCGGGCGCGGTGACGGCGTTCGCTACTGAAACGGACAAGGCGAGGCGATGTGCTCTTCCGTCGTGCGCGATGCCACGAGATGCAGGAGACTCTGATGTTTCCCGGCAGGTGCGCCGGGTATGGAGGTCTCGATCACAGGGAACAACGAAGGTGCACGGAAGAGCGGTTGGTACTGCCAGGCCGACTTCGATCCATCGCAGCCCCACCTCCTCCGGCCGGTCCCCCGTGAGGGACTTCCTGCTGCCCTGAACAGCGGCTAAGACTATCAGTCGACGTAAGTGTCAAGTCCGTACTTTGCTCGTTCGATACGGCTTCTATGCTCACTGCATGGTTGATGTTCTTGCTCTTGTCGAGGCCAGGCTGCGCACCGCCCTCGGCGAACCGGACGCGCGCGCCGCAGTGACCTTCCTCGGCACGGAGCGCATCGAGGTGCTGCGCTTCACCGACGGCGACATCGTCCGCTACGCCACGCTCGGCATGTCCGCCCAGCCGATGACCGACCCGGCCGCCGCCCTCGCCGACCCGGTCAAGGGCCCGCGCGCGGAGCTGGTCCTGTCGGTGCGGGCCGGGCTCGCCGACACCGACAAGGTGCTCCGACCGCTCGCGGTGCTCGCCTCCACACCGCAGGTGGAGGGCGTCATCGTGGCCCCCGGCGCCTCGCTCGACATCGGCGAACCGCTGTGGCCCGGGGCGCCGTTCAGCTCGGTCCTGGTCGCCGAGTCGGGCGGCTTGGTCGAGGACCTGGAGCTGGACGAGCCGATGGAAGCGGTCCGGTTCCTGCCGCTGCTGCCGATGACGACCAACGAGGCCGCCTGGAAGCGGGTGCGCGGGGCGCAGGAGCTGGAGGAGCGCTGGCTGGCGAACGGGACGGACCTGCGGGATCCGCTGCGTAAGTCCGTGGCCCTGGACTAGTCCAGTCGCCCTCATCGCCACACGCCGACGGGTGATCGTCCTTGACGCGGCGCGGGACGGGGAGGACCGTTGGCAGGTATGAGGGGCGAACCCAGTTGCCCGAAGTGCGGAGGCCGGGTCAGGGCGCCCGGTCTCTTTGCCGACTCGTGGCAGTGCGACGTGCACGGCACGGTGCACCCGCTGCAGCCCGTGGTTCCCCCCAGCGTCGAGGCGCTCGGCGTCGCGGTGCACCGCACGCAGGTGCCGGTCTGGATGCCCTGGCCGCTGCCGATCGGCTGGCTGTTCACCGGAGTGGCGATCGCGGGCGACGACCGCAGCGGCGGACGGGCGACCGCCGTGGCCTGCTCGGGCCCCGGCCCGCTGGGCGGCATGGGCGAGATGCTGCTGGTCGCCGAGGAGCTGGGCGTGGGGCTCGGCGCACGGTACGCGGGCATCGACGGCCCCGACCCCGGCCCCTATATGAGCGTCGACAAGCCGCCGCAGGTCAAAGTCCTCGCGGCGGGCCGCCCCACCCCGCTGTGGCACGTCACCGCCACCCCCGACGACCGCGCGGTCTTCGCGGGCGAGGCGCGCGGGCTCTGGCTCTGGGCGATCGTCTGGCCCGAACAGTCGGGCCTGCTGCTCTACGACGAGCTCGTCCTCACCGATCTGCGGGACGCGGGCGCGGAGGTCGAACTGGTGCCGTGCGGGGCGCTGTCACCGCGGATCCTGTCGTGAGACGCCCGCGTACGGCGGCTGCGTCTCGTACTGCGCGCGCGTGGGCGCTGTCTCGCGCCACGCGCGCGTACGCGTGGAGTGCGGCGGGTGCCACAGCTGTTTCGGGCCGTGCAGGGGTGACGCGCAGTTATCCTTGAGTGTCCCCCTGTCCGTCCCGACCGCTGGAGTCACGCGTGCGCATCGATCTGCACACCCACTCCACGGCGTCGGACGGTACGGACACCCCGGCCGAGCTGGTCCGCAACGCGGCCGCCGCCGGTCTGGACGTCATCGCGCTGACCGACCACGACACCACCCGCGGCCACGCGGAGGCGACCGCGGCGCTGCCCGCCGGTCTGACCCTGGTGACCGGAGCCGAGCTCTCCTGCCGCGTCGACGGCATCGGGCTGCACATGCTGGCGTACCTCTTCGACCCCGAGGAGCCGGAGCTGGCGCGCGAGCGCGAGCTCGTCCGCGACGACCGGGTGCCGCGCGCCCGGGGCATGGTGGCCAAGCTCCAGGAGCTCGGCGTCCCCGTCACCTGGGATCAGGTCGCCCGGATCGCGGGCGACGGCTCGGTCGGCCGCCCGCACGTCGCCGAGGCCATGGTCGAGCTGGGCGTCGTCGACACCGTCTCCGACGCCTTCGTACCGGACTGGCTGGCCGACGGCGGCCGGGCGTACGTCGGCAAGCACGAGCTCGACCCCTTCGACGCGATCCGCCTGGTCAAGGCGGCCGGCGGCGTCACCGTCTTCGCGCACCCGCTCGCCCTCAAGCGCGGCCAGGTCGTGCCCGAGACGGTCATAGCCGAGCTCGCGTCGGCCGGTCTCGACGGCATCGAGGTCGACCACACGGACCACGACGCGCCCACGCGCGCGCGGCTGCGCTCGCTCGCCGCCGAGCTCGGTCTGCTGACCACCGGCTCCAGCGACTACCACGGCAGCCGCAAGGCCGTACGGCTCGGGGAGTGCACCACCGACCCCGAGATCTACGGCGAGATCACGCGCCGCGCGACGGGCGCGTTCCCCGTCCCGGGCGCGGGCGGAACCGGCCGCTGACCCGGCGGGGCCGCGCCCCGGCCCCTCCCACGCTTTCCCCGAGGACTCCGCCCACGCGGGGTCCCCCTTTCCGTACACCCCATCTCCTGCAAGGCACCACCGTGTTCGACGCTGCCGTCTTCGGCTCCCTCTTCCTCACCCTTTTTGTCATCATGGATCCCCCCGGGATCACGCCGATCTTCCTGGCGCTCACCTCCGGCCGCCCCGCCAAGGTGCAGCGCAAGATGGCGTGGCAGGCCGCGGCCGTGGCCCTCGGCGTGATCACCGTCTTCGGTCTGGTGGGCCACCAGATCCTGGCGTATCTGCACATCGACGTCCCCGCGCTGATGATCGCGGGTGGCCTGTTGCTGCTGCTCATCGCGCTCGACCTGCTCACCGGCAAGACCGACGAGCCGAAGCAGACCAAGGACGTCAACGTCGCGCTCGTCCCGCTGGGCATGCCGCTGCTAGCCGGGCCCGGCGCGATCGTCCAGGTGATCCTGGCCGTCCAGAACCACGACACGTTCGGCGGGCAGGTCGCGGTCTGGACGGCGATCCTCGCGATGCACATCGTGCTGTGGCTGGTCATGCGGTACTCGCTGCTGATCATCCGCGTGATCAAGGACGGCGGCGTCGTCCTGGTGACCCGGCTCGCGGGCATGATGCTGTCGGCGCTCGCGGTGCAGCAGATCATCAACGGGATCACCCAGGTGATCCACGGCACCTGACGTACTACGTACGTAAGACGCCCGTACACGAAAAAGCGCCCCCTGCGCATCGACGACCTCGTCGGTGTACGGGGGGCGCTTCGGCTTTCGCCGCGCAGGAGATCCTTACGCGTTACGAAGCCGAGTTTTCGGCCGGGCGGATGTAGATGCGCTGGCCGATTGCGGCGGCCTGCTGCACGATCCGGTTGACGGAGGCGGCGTCCACGACGGTGCTGTCCACGGCGGAGCCGTCGACGTCGTTGAGGCGCATGATTTCGAAGCGCATGGCTTCTCCCTTCGTCTGATCCTCCTGAAGGAGAACTACTGGTGCGGGGGGCTGCGCCTGTGCAGCCTGCTCCCGCGGTTCTGTCCTGTTCAACGGGTTGCCCTTGGCAAACATTCCCTACGCTAAGGAAATTTTTTCACGGGCTAAATACTCGGCGGTAAGGCGACCGGTTGTGTGGGGTCGGTCACGCCACGGACAATGGGTGGCATATGAGCGAAGCAGGCGACACCACTGGTAACCCCGACCGCGCGAGTGCCCGGGGCGGGTCCTCCGCGTCCGCCGACGGCCCCGACATCGCCGTGCAGCTGGAGCGCACCAACCAGCTGCTGCGGCGGATGCTCGCCGAGGTGGCGAAGACACCGTCGACCCATGCGATCTTCGTGGACGCGGGGTACGTGTACGCGGCCGCGGGTCTTCTGGTCGCCGGGACCGAGGACCGGCGGTCCTTCGACCTCGACGCCGAGGGGCTGATCGAGGCGTTCATCGACAAGGCGCGCACGATCTTCGCGGACAGCCGGCTGCTCCGTGTGTACTGGTACGACGGCGCGCGCCGCCGGATCCACACCTCCGAGCAGCAGTCGATCGCCGAGCTGCCGGACGTCAAGGTCCGCCTCGGCAACCTCAACGCCAACAACCAGCAGAAGGGCGTCGACTCGCTGATCCGCTCCGATCTGGAGTCACTCGCCCGGCACCGCGCGATCAGCGACGCGGCGCTCATCGGCGGCGACGAGGACCTGGTCTCGGCGGTCGAGGCGGCGCAGGGGTACGGCGCGCGCGTCCACCTGTGGGGCATCGAGGCCGCCGAGGGACGCAACCAGGCGGAGCCGCTGCTGTGGGAGGTCGACAGTCAGCGGACCTTCGACCTGGACTTCTGCAAGCCGTACGTCACCCGGCGGCCGGTGACGATGTACGAGGAGAGCGGGCCCGCGCCGTCGCGGGACGACGTGCGGTTCGTGGGGGCGCAGATCGCCGCGACGTGGCTGTCGGAGCGGGGGCGGGCGTCCCTGGCGCAGCTGCTGCCCGGGCACCCGTTCCTGCCCGGCCCCGTCGACCAGGACCTCCTCGTCGAGGCGGAACGGCTGCTCCAGCGGTCCCTGCGGGGGCACGCGGATCTGCGGCGGGCCCTGCGGGACGGGTTTTGGCAGCACTTGCAGTCGCAGTACTGACCCTGACCTGCGGTCGGGGTGGGCGTGCTTGTTATGTGGCTGCGGGCCGGTGGGGGCTGGTCGCGCAGTTCCCCGCGCCCCTGGTGGGTGGCCCGGACGTCGTGCTCGCCAGCCAGAACTCCGCCAACGCCTGTGCCAGTTGCTCCGGGTGCGACACGTTGGGGGAGTGGCCCGCGCCTGTGATCACTGTGTGGCGGGCGTTCGTGTTGCGGGCCAGGGCGGCCAGTTCTTCGATCGTCCACACCGACTCCTCGTCCCCGTACGCCACATGCAGCGGCAGCGGGAGCGCGGCGATGCCCTCGGTGCGGTCCGGTTCCGTTCTCAACTGGCGCCCGGTGGCGATGAGTTGGGCCGGGCGGGTGTTGTACCAGCGCCGCTGGAGGAACGCGGCGATGTCGGGCGCGTCGGGGACGTACATCGGGTCGCGGCGGTCCAGCCAGCGGGTCACCGCCCAGACGACCGCCGCCGGCAGTACGGGCAGGGCGGCCCGCAGCAGCCGGATCTTGGCGCGCTGCTCCGCGCCGACATGGCCCGGCCCCGACGACAGCAGCGTCAACGACCGGAAGGAGTCGGGGGAGAGGCGGGCGGCGGAACGGGCGACGAGGCCGCCGAAGGAGTGGCCGACGAGGTGCACGGGTCCGTCGCCCAGGGCCGCAGTCTGCGCGAGTACGTCCTCGGCGAGGGTGCGAGGCGTGTATCCGGAGGCGCGGCGCGGTCCGGGGCTCTCGTGCTGGCCGCGTCCGTCGACCGCGACCGCGCGGTAGCCGGCGCGGGTGAGCGGCTCCAGGAGGGCTAGGAAGTCCTCCTTGCTCCCCGTGTACCCCGGAACGAGCAGCGCGGTCCCGACCGGCGCCGCCGTGGGGCGCGCGTCGAGCACGGCGAAGGGGCCGCGGGGCGTGACGAGGGAGTACGCGCGCGTGCCGGCGGGGAGGGCGAGGGAGCGGGGTGTGCTCATACGCCGAGCGTAATCGGGGATCCCTGCCGTCCCCAATCCGCCCCTGACCTGCGGCGCTCTGACCTGCCGCTGCTGCACTCCGCCCGCTGATCTGAGGCTCCGCTACCCCGTAACGCATTCGGCCCGGCACCCCCGTGAAGGGATGCCGGGCCGAACATGGCTCGCTGCGGTGCTTACGCCTCCGGCGTCGCGGCCTTGCGCGCCCGCGTGCGGCGCGGCTTGGCCTCGGGCTCGGGGGTCGCCTCGGGGGCAGCCTCCGCCGTCTTCTTCGCGCGCGTGCGACGCGGCTTGGCCTCGACGGGCGCGTCGGCCTCGGCCACGACGGCCACGGCCTTCTTGCGCGTACGGGCCGGCTTGGCGGCGGCCTCGGCGGCCTTCGCCGCGGCGATCTCCAGAGCGGCCGACTCCGGGGTCAGGAACCCGACCTCGGCGACCGGCTCGACGACCTTGCGGGCGCGGCGGCGCGGCGCCGGGGGCGCCTCGACGACGGCCTCGACGACCGGCTCCGCGACCTTGCGCGTACGGCGGCGCGGGGCGGCCACGGGGGCCTCCGCGACGGCCTCGGCGACCGGCTCGGCCACCTTGCGGGTGCGGCGGCGCGGGGCCGCGGGGGCCTCCGGCTCGGCGGCGGGCGCCGGGACGACGGGCGCCTCGACGACCGCGACGGCCTCGGCCGTCTTGCGCGTACGGGTACGGCGCGGCTTCGGCTCGGCCTCGACGACGGCCTCGGCCACGGCCTTCTCGGCCGCTGCCTGCTCGACCACGGCCTCGGCTGCGGCCACCACGGCCTCGGCCGGGGCCACGGCGCGGGTACGGCGGCGACGGCGCGGGGTGCGCGGCTCGGCGGACTCCGCCTCGGCGGCCGGCTCCGGCGTCACGGACTGCGGCTCGGTCTCCTCGACCGAGGACCCGCCCCGCGTACGACGGCGCTGGCGCGGCGTGCGCGTACGAGCCGGACGCTCCTCCGTCGCGACCGGGGCCGCGGCGGCGGACTTGCGGCCGCGGGCGCCCGTCTCGCCCAGGTCCTCCAGCTCCTCGGCCGCCAGACCCGCACGGGTCCGCTCGGCGCGGGGCAGGACGCCCTTGGTGCCCGCCGGGATGTTCAGCTCCTCGAAGAGGTGCGCGGACGTGGAGTACGTCTCGACCGGCTCGTGGAACTTCAGGTCGAGCGCCTTGTTGATCAGCTGCCAGCGCGGGATGTCGTCCCAGTCGACCAGGGTGACGGCGGTGCCCTTGTTGCCCGCGCGGCCGGTGCGGCCCACGCGGTGCAGGAAGGTCTTCTCGTCCTCCGGCGACTGGTAGTTGATGACGTGCGTCACGCCCTCGACGTCGATGCCGCGCGCGGCGACGTCGGTGCAGACCAGCACGTCGACCTTGCCGTTGCGGAAGGCGCGCAGCGCCTGCTCGCGGGCGCCCTGGCCGAGGTCGCCGTGGACCGCGCCGGAGGCGAAGCCGCGCTTGGCGAGCTGCTCGGCGATGTCGGCGGCCGTCCGCTTGGTACGGCAGAAGATCATCGCGAGTCCGCGGCCCTCGGCCTGGAGGATGCGCGCGACCATCTCCGGCTTGTCCATCGAGTGGGCGCGGAAGACGTGCTGCGAGATGTTGGCGACGGTCGCGCCCTCGTCGTCCGGCGCGGTGGCGCGGATGTGCGTGGGCTGCGACATGTAGCGGCGGGCCAGGCCGATGACCGCGCCCGGCATGGTCGCCGAGAACAGCATCGTCTGGCGCTTCGCCGGAAGCATGTTGATGATCTTCTCGACGTCGGGCAGGAAGCCCAGGTCGAGCATCTCGTCGGCCTCGTCGAGGACGAGCGCGCGGACGTGGGAGAGGTCGAGCTTGCGCTGACCCGCCAGGTCGAGCAGACGGCCCGGGGTGCCGACGATCACGTCGACGCCCTTCTTGAGCGCCTCGACCTGCGGCTCGTACGCCCGGCCGCCGTAGATGGCGAGCACGCGGACGTTACGGACCTTGCCGGCGGTGAGCAGGTCGTTGGTGACCTGGGTGCACAGCTCGCGGGTGGGGACGACGACGAGCGCCTGCGGGGCGTCGGTCAGCTGCTCGGGCTTCGCCCGGCCCGCCTCGACGTCCGCGGGGACGGTGACGCGCTCAAGGAGCGGCAGACCGAAGCCGAGCGTCTTGCCGGTGCCGGTCTTGGCCTGGCCGATCACGTCGGAGCCGGAGAGCGCGACGGGGAGCGTCATCTCCTGGATGGGGAACGGGGACACGATGCCGACGGCTTCAAGGGCTTCGGCGGTCTCGGGAAGGATCCCGAGCTCTCGGAACGTAGTCAGGGTGCTGCCTCTTCTGTGAGACGCGGCACGGGGCGAACGGGGCGGGTCGTACCGTGCCGGGTTCATCCGGCCGGAGTCGGAATACGACCTGTGCCGGGTGGCGCGGGACCACTGCCGTCGCTCAAGCGCTCATGCCGCTGAGGGTCCCTCATCTGCGGTCACGCACTGTCACGTGCCGCACGAGGGCTGTCGGGTCGGAGCCGACCGGGCGACCGACCGGGCATCCTCATTCATCAAGCCGCCCGCCGAATACATGATCCTCGGCAGGCTCATTACCACTGTACCCCGGATTCGCGCATGTGTGTTGGGCGAATCTGCGGGAAGCGCCGTGACCCGGTTCCTGACCAGGGCCTTCCGTCGTGCCGCGAGCGGGCTATTGTGCGGACCATGGAGACGCCTGACAACGCCGCCGCCGGAACCGAAGCGGCCGGACACGCCGAAGAACCCGCCGCGCAGCCCACCGGGATCGCCGCCCAGGACTGGGCGACGGCCTCCGCCGAGCCCCAGTACCGCGCCGCCGTCGTGGATCTGCTCGGCGCGCTCGCGTACGGCGAGCTGGCGGCCTTCGAGCGCCTCGCCGACGACGCCAAGCTGGCCCCGTCGCTCGCCGACAAGGCGGAGCTGGCGAAGATGGCCTCGGCCGAGTTCCACCACTTCGAGCGGCTTCGCGACCGCCTCGCGGAGATCGACGCGGAGCCGACCGCCGCCATGGAGCCGTTCGCCAAGGCCCTGGACGACTTCCATCACCAGACCGCGCCGTCGGACTGGCTGGAGGGCCTGGTCAAGGCGTACGTGGGCGACTCGATCGCCAGTGACTTCTACCGCGAGGTCGCGGCCCGGCTCGACGCGGACACCCGCGGCCTGGTGCTCGCCGTCCTCGACGACACGGGCCACGGCAACTTCGCGGTCGAGAAGGTGCGCGCCGCGATCGAGGCTGACCCGCGCGTGGGCGGGCGCCTCGCGCTGTGGGCGCGCCGCCTGATGGGCGAGGCCCTGTCACAGGCCCAGCGCGTGGTCGCGGAGCGCGACGCGCTCTCCACGATGCTGGTCGGCGGCATGGCGGACGGCTTCGACCTGGCCGCGGTCGGCGAGATGTTCACCCGCATCACCAAGGCGCACACCAAGCGGATGGCCGCGCTGGGGCTCGCGGCCTAGTCCGTACCCGTACGAAGGAAGCCGCCTACGCCGCTGATCGGCGCAGGCGGCCCGACGGGCGCAGGAGCAGGGACAGCGCGACCACGGCGATGAACGTCGCGCCGATGATCGTGGTCACCGTATGGCCCGGGCCGACCGCCGAGTGGGTCAGGAAGGCGCCGAACAGGGCGCCGAGCGGGCCCGCCGCCAAAACGGTTCGGCGTTCGGGCAGGCGGTGTGGCAGGCGGGTCGCGGCTGTCCAGGCAAGGGCGAGTCCGAGAAATACGGAGCCGAGCGCTTCCAGGAGCATGTGCGTCCCTCCCGCTGTGTGGACCAGGCGAAATCGGTCACAGCCGTCCTACCCGACGCTCTCGGAGCGCAATCCTCCCCTCACCGTGTGGAGCACAGGGAGCGCACAGTCGGCGCAAAGAAGCCCGAACACACAGGAGCGGCCCGGCAGTCGAGGACTGCCGGGCCGCTCCTGTTGTCACACGCGTCTACGGGCTACAGCTGGCCGAAGCCCACCCGGCGGACCGCCGGCTCGCCGATCTCCACGTACGCGATCCGGTCGGCCGGCACGAGGACCTTGCGGCCCTTGTCGTCCTGGAGGCTGAGCAGCTGCGCCTTGCCGGCGAGGGCGTCGGCTACCGCGCTCTCGACCTCTTCGGCGGACTGCCCGCTCTCCAGAACGATCTCCCGGGGTGCGTGCTGCACGCCGATCTTGACCTCCACGGCTATGTCCCTCCGACGGTCTGCGGTGCGCGGTCAGCCGCGCCGTACCCCGCACACATTAGCCCGGTGAGGGGACCCGGACGTTCGCGCGCCGCACGCTACGAGCGAACACCGTAGTCGCCCGCGGCCGGTCGCGCGGCCGGTCAGTGGCCGTCCGTGCCGTGCAGCGGGAAGCCCGCGATGCCGCGCCAGGCGAGCGAGGTCAGCAGCTGCACCGCCTTCTCGCGCGGGATCGCCGACTCGCTGGAGAGCCAGTAGCGGGCGACCACCTGGGAGACCCCGCCCAGGCCCACGGCGAGCAGCATCGACTCGTCCTTGGAGAGCCCGGTGTCCTCGGCGATCACGGCCGAGATCGCCTCGGCGCACTGCAGGCTGACCCGCTCGACGCGCTCGCGCACGGCGGGCTCGTTGGTCAGGTCGGACTCGAAGACGAGCCGGAAGGCGCCGCCCTCGTCCTCCACGTACGCGAAGTAGGCGTCCATGGTGGCGGCGACGCGCAGCTTGTTGTCGCTGGTCGAGGCGAGCGCCGTGCGCACCGCCAGGAGCAGCGCCTCGCAGTGCTGGTCGAGCAGGGCGAGGTAGAGCTCCAGCTTTCCGGGGAAGTGCTGGTAGAGGACCGGCTTGGAGACGCCCGCCCGCTCCGCGATGTCGTCCATCGCGGCCGAGTGGTAGCCCTGTGCGACGAAGACTTCCTGGGCGGCGCCCAGAAGCTGATTGCGGCGGGCCCGGCGCGGCAGGCGGGTGCCCCGCGGGCGCGCCGCCTCGGTCTGCTCGATGGCTGTCACGCCGCCTCCCAAAGGTTGATCTCGTGCGCGATGTACGCGCGCCGCCATCGTACTTTTGGGTAACCCGGCTGTGCGCGGTGCGCACGCAGAATTTCACGGACCGGACAGGCTGGGTAGCTGGAGATACGCCCGGTTATCCGAACAAATCAGCGGTAGTCGTCTTCGTTGAGCGCGACGACGCGAGCCTGTTCGACGGCGTCCGCCTCGTTCGCCGCGTCCGGGTCGACACGGGTCACCGGCTCGTCGCGTTCCTGTCGTACGTCCGTGTGCTGCTCGGCGGCATCCGCTTCGGGGGTTTCCTCGGAGAGTTCGGCTGCGTCGTCTTCTTCCTGGAAGGTGTCAGGATCGGTCGGGTCGACGGGCATGGCTGCTCCCTTAAAAGAGGGCTTGCTACGAGCCTATGGGGTTGCTCTGCGCAGCGCTATGCGATCTGTGACGGCGAACACATGAACCACGGTGTGATCGTCTCGTAACATTGCCCGCATGTCTTCGACCGAGCTGCCGGAATCCCCAGTCGCCGCTGTCGCCCCGGCACCCCGGGTGGGCGCGGTCCGGGTGGCGCCGGGCGAGGAGCTGCGTTCGGTGAGCCTGCCCGGCCTGACGCTGACCGTCCGGTCGCGCCCCGGGAACCGGTCCGGCCTGGCCCCCGCCCTGTTCGTGCACGGGCTAGGCGGGTCCTCGCAGAACTGGTCGGCCCTGATGCCGCATCTGTCCGACATGGTCGACGGCGAGGCCCTGGACCTGCCCGGCTTCGGGGACTCCCCGCCGCCGGACGACGGCAACTACTCGGTCACCGGCCACGCGCGCGCGGTGATCCGGCTGCTCGAATCGGCCGGGCGCGGGCCCGTCCACCTCTTCGGGAACTCGCTGGGCGGCGCCGTCGCCACCCGCGTCGCGGCCGTCCGCCCGGACCTGGTCCGCACCCTCACCCTGATCTCGCCCGCGCTGCCCGAGCTGCGCCCCCAGCGCACCGCCTGGCCCACCGGACTGCTCGCGGTGCCGGGAGTCGCCTCCCTGTTCATGAAGCTCTCCAAGGACTGGACCGCCGAGGACCGTACGCGCGGGGTCATGGCCCTTTGTTACGGAGACCCGGGCCGCGTCGGCCCCGAGGCGTTCCGGGCGGCCGTCGAGGAGATGGAGCGCCGTCTTCAACTGCCGTACTTCTGGGACGCGATGGCCCGCTCGGCGCGGGGCGTCGTGGACGCGTACACGCTGGGCGGCCAGCACGGACTGTGGCGGCAGGCCGAGCGGGTGCTCGCGCCGACGCTGCTCGTCTACGGCGGCCGCGACCAGCTGGTCGGCTACCGGATGGCCCGCAAGGCGGCCACCGCGTTCCGCGATTCGAGACTTCTGACCCTGCCCGACGCCGGGCACGTGGCGATGATGGAGTACCCGGAGGTGGTCGCGCAGGCCTTCCGGGACCTGGTCGACGACTGCGGAAACAGGAGCTGATCCGGGGCGTGGGACGACACAGCCGACCCAAGGGCGCCACGTCCGGAAACCCCGGCATACCCGCCGGCGACTCCGGGATACGCGCGGCAGAGCCCGGGATCCCCGCCGACTCTCCGGGCGACTCCAGGACGCATGCCGGTAACCCCGGTATCCCCGCCGACCACTTCGCCGCACCCGCCGAGCACCCCGGCGCGGCCGACGCCGCGCCCGCAGCTCCCGGCGCGGGCAGACGCCGCCGGATCGACGGTCCCGCGACCGGGCCGATTCCGCAGGTCAGGCCCGTTCCCGACGGCCCCGCGCCCGAGCACTTCGGCGGCTCGACCCCGGCGCACGGCGTGCCCCGGGTGCGCGGCGGCCACCCCGAACACCATGAGGGCGGCGGCGGTTGGGGCGAGCCCTCGGCCGTACGCCACGGCGACTGGCACGGCACCCCGCGCACGACGGCACCCCGTGGGTCCGTCGGCCCCACCACCCCGACCGCCGGCCCCGGTGTCCGCATACCGGGACCCCGGCGCGAGTACGTGGACGCCTTCGACGGGCGGGAACAGGGCGACCCCTTCGGCGACCGCTACCTGTCGGACACGGGCGCGCACCGACACGTGGCGGCGCCGACCGTCCCCGCCCCACGGCCGGTCCCCGTCGAGGATCTGCCCGACCAAGCGGAGATCCTCGACGACCCCAAGCCGGACAAGGGCAAGAGCAAGGGCAAGGGCCGCACCCTCACCGGGATCGCGGCCGCTGCCGTGACCACCGTGCTCGCGGTCGTCGTGGCCGGGCAGGTCACCTCCGACGGCGGTCACCGCACCGGCGCCCAGTCCGCCGGGGACAGCAGCCGGGACGACGAGGGGACGGCCTCCCGCTCCAACAGCCGGGCCACGCCCGAGCAGGCGGCCCCGGCGCAGCAGGCCTCGTACGAGCAGAAGATGGCGCTGCAGTACCCGATCGACCCGAAGCTGAAAGGTTCCGGCGACTTCGAGGCGGTGCCCGGATTCGTGGCGGCGCCCGGCAAGGGGCGCAAGTACCGCTACCGGGTCGACATCGAGAAGGGTCTCGGCCTCGACGGTCAGCTTTTCGCCGACGCCGTGCAGAAGACCCTCAACGACGACCGCAGCTGGGCGCACGACGGGGCGATGACCTTCGAGCGGATCTCGTCCGGGCAGCCGGACTTCGTGGTCACGCTGGCGAGTCCCGGCACCACCGGCACCTGGTGCGGCAAGTCGGGGCTCGACACCACCGAGGACAACGTCTCCTGCGACTCGGCCGCCACCGAGCGCGTGATGATCAACGCGTTCCGCTGGGCGCAGGGCTCGGAGACGTTCGGGGCCCAGGCGATGTACGCGTACCGGCAGATGCTCATCAACCACGAAGTGGGACACCGGCTCGGCCACGGTCATGTGAGCTGTCGCACTCCCGGCGCCCTCGCTCCGGTGATGCAGCAGCAGACCAAGTCCCTGGACATAGACGGGATCAAGTGCCGTCCCAACCCCTGGGTCTTCCCGACTGGTTGAGACCAGTACGACCCCGCTGTCCACACTGTGGGACAACTGTCCCAATCCTGGTTGACAGTGGACAGCGGGGCTTTGCATAGTTCTCGGCATGCCGCACCGCCCCGTCACCCCCGCACGCGCCGCCATCGAGCTGGCGCTGATCGGCGTGACCGGGCTCTGCGTAGCCGACATCCACTGTTGCTGACGCCCACCCGCGCGCCCCTTCGTTGATCCTTCGCGCCCGGGTACTCCGTCGTCGTTCATTCGCGCGGGCGCAGCACTCTCTCTTCTTTTGAAGACCCATGACCTCTTCATGGGCCGAGGCAGACGTCCGCGTCCCGTTTGCCCCAGCCCGGCAGCCATCGAGAGGTTCTCAGTCCCATGCGTCAGATGTCCGGAAACGTCGCAAGAGCGGCAGCGATAGCCGTGGTTCTCGCCGTGGGCGCTGTCGCCTGCGGCCCCGACGACAGCGGCGCCAAGAACGCCGGAGGTGCGGACGGCAAGCCGCAGAAGGGCGGCACGCTCTCCGTCCTCAACAACGAGCCGCAGACCGACTTCGACCCGGCCCGGCTCTACACCTCCGGCGGCGGAAACGTTCCGTCCCTGATCTTCCGTACGCTCACCACCCGCAATCGCGAGGCGGGCGCCGCGGGCACCAAGGTCGTCCCCGACCTCGCCACCGACACCGGCAAGCCCAACGCCGACGCCACGGTGTGGACGTACACCCTCAAGGACGGCCTCAAGTACGAGGACGGCACGCCGATCACGACGGCCGACATCAAGTACGGCATCGAGCGGTCCTTCGCCGCCGAGCTCTCCGGCGGCGCGCCCTATCTGCGCGACTGGCTGGCCGGCGGCGCCGACTACCAGGGCCCGTACAAGGACGGCGGCAAGGGGCTCGCCTCCATCGAGACGCCCGACGCCAAGACGATCGTCTTCCATCTGAACAAGCCCGAGGGCGAGTTCCCCTACCTCGCGACCCAGACCCAGTTCGCGCCGGTCCCCAAGGCCAAGGACAAGGGCACCAAGTACGAGGAGCACCCCGTCTCGTCCGGCCCGTACAAGGTCGTCAAGAACGAGAACGACGGCGAGCACCTCGTCCTGGAGCGCAATCCCAACTGGTCCGAGGCCACCGACTCCCAGCGCAAGGCCTACCCGGACAGCATCGACGTCCGCTCGGGCCTGGACGCCTCCGTCATCAACCAGCGCCTCTCCGCATCCCAGGGCCCGGACTCGGCGGCCGTAACCACCGACACCAACCTCGGCCCGGCCGAGCTCGCCAAGATCGGCGGAGACAAGGCGCTCAACGCGCGCGTGGGGACCGGCCACTTCGGCTACACCAACTACATCGCCTTCAACCCGAAGGTGAAGCCGTTCGACAACCCGAAGGTGCGCCAGGCCGTCGCGTACGCCGTGGACCGCACCTCGGCCGTCAACGCGGTCGGCGGCTCCTCGCTCGCAGAGCCCGCCACCACCTTCCTGCCGAACCAGAAGGCGTTCGGCTACACCGCCTACGACCACTTCCCGGCCGGTGACTCGGGCAACGCGGCCAAGGCCAAGGAGCTCCTGAAGGAGGCGGGTTACGCGGACGGCCTCACCGTCACGCTCACCCACTCCAACGCCAAGGGCGGCCCCAAGGGCCCCGAGGTCGCCACCGCACTCCAGGACGCCCTGAAGAAGGCCGGCATCACGGTCAAGCTCCAGGGCCTGGAGGCCAACGACTACGCCGACACCGTCCAGAGCGTCGGCAAGGAGCCCGGCTTCTTCCTGCGCGGCTGGGGCGCGGACTGGCCGTCCGGCGGCCCGTTCCTCGCGCCGATCTTCGACGGCCGCCAGATCGTCAAGGACGGCGCCAACTTCAACACCGGCTTCCTCGACGACCCCTCGGTCAACAAGGAGATCGACGAGATCAACAAGCTGACCGACCTGTCGGCGGCCGCCCCGCGCTGGGGCGCGCTCGACAAGAAGATCGGTGAGCAGGCCGTCGTGGTCCCGCTCTTCCACCCGGTCTACAAGCGGCTCGTCGGCAAGGACATCAAGAACGTCGTCATCAGCGACTGGACCGGTGTGCTCGACATCTCCCAGGTCGCGGTCAAGTAGTCATGACCGAAGCCCTGTTGGCTTCCGACGCGGGAGCGGCCACCGCGGTCGCTCCCGCTTCCGGGGCCCGTCAGTTCTGGCGGCGGCTGCGCGCCCAGCGCGCCGTGACCGTCGCCGCCGTCGTCTTCGCGCTGCTCGTCCTCGTGGCGCTCGCGGCGCCCTTGCTCACCGCCCTGGAGGGGCAGGACCCCAACACCTTCCACCCCGGCCTCGTCGACTCGGCGGCCGGCGGTGTGCCCAAGGGCTCCTTCGGCGGGATCAGCGCCGAGCACTGGCTCGGCGTCGAGCCCCAGACCGGCCGCGATCTGTTCGCGCGCATCGTGTACGGGGCCCGGGTCTCGCTCGGCGTCGCCTTCATCGCCACCGTGGTCCAGGTGTTCATCGGGGTGAGCCTCGGCCTGCTCGCCGCCCTCGGCGGGCGCTGGGCCGACCAGGTCATCAGCCGCTTCACCGATGTGGTGGTCGCGCTTCCGCTGCTCGTCATCGGGCTCGGCCTGATCGCCGTCGTCCCGGACTCGGTGCCGCGCCCGGTGCTGATCACCCTGGTCATCGCGGTCGTCGGCTGGTCCGGCACCTCCAAGATCGTGCGCTCCTCCGCCCTCGCCCTCAAGTCGCTCGACTATGTCTCGGCGGCCCGGCTCAGCGGCTGGGGCCGCCTGGCCATCGCCCGGCGCGAGCTGCTGCCCGCGCTCGCGGCGCCCGTCATCACGTACGGCGTGCTGCTGGTGCCCGCCAACGTCTCGATCGAGGCGGCCCTGTCGTTCCTCGGCGTCGGCATCAAGCCGCCCACCCCGTCGTGGGGGCAGATGCTCACCGAGGCCAACACCTGGTACCAGTCGGCGCCCACCTATCTGCTGCTGCCCGCCGGCTTCCTGTTCGTGACCGTGCTCTCGCTGACCGTCGTCGGCGAAGGCGTGCGCACCGCGCTCGACCCCAGGGCCGCCTCCCGGCTCAAGGTCGGCGTCAAGTCCCGTAAGGAGGCCGCGAAGTGACCGGCTTTCTGCTGCGGCGGATCAGCGGCGCGGTCTTCGTGCTGCTGGCCCTGTCCGTCGTCGTCTACCTCGTCTTCTACGCCGCCCCCGGCAACGTCGCCCAGATCGTCTGCGGCGAGCGCTGCTCCCCGGCGCAGGTCGCCCAGGTGCACGACCGTCTCCAGCTCGGCGATCCGCTCTACGTCCAGTACTGGCACTTCCTTGAGGGCCTGTTCGCCGGCCGTGACTTCTCCTCCGGCATCGGCGTCGTCCACTGCGACGCGCCCTGCCTGGGGCTGTCGTACCGCCAGGACTCGCCGGTCACCGACATCCTGCTGAACAAGCTGCCGGTCACCGGGTCGCTGGTGATCGGGGCGTTCGTGCTGTGGATCATTCTTGGTGTCGGCACCGGGCTGCTCTCCGCGTGGAAGCGCGGCTCGGCCGTCGAGCGCGTGCTGACCGGGCTCACCCTGGTCGGTTTCTCCACGCCGGTCTTCGTGATCGGCCTGGTCCTGATCATCGTCTTCTGCTCGACGCTGGCCTGGCTGCCGTTCCCGCAGTACACCCCGTTCTCCGACAACCCGGAGCAGTGGTTCTGGGGACTGCTGCTGCCGTGGATCTCGCTGGCGCTCATCGAGAGCGCCAAGTACGCGCGCCTGGTGCGCAGTTCGATGCTGGAGACGCTGGCCGAGGACCATGTGCGCACCTTCCGCGCGTACGGGCTGACCGAGCGGGCCATCGTAGGCAAGCACGCCCTGCGCGGCGCGCTGGCCCCCGTGATCGCGCTCAGCGCGCTGGACGCGGGCTCGATGTTCGGCGGCGCGGTGCTCACCGAGTCGCTCTTCGGCATCCAGGGCATCGGCAAGCTCCTGGTGGACTCGGTCCGCCAGGTCGACCTGCCCATCGTGGTCGGCGTCGTCATGGCGACCGGGTTCTTCGTGGTACTGGCCAATGCCGTCGCGGACGCGCTGTACGCGGTGGCGGACCGACGGGTGGTGCTGTCATGACCGAGCCCCTGGTGGAGGTCGTCGACCTCGGCATCTCCTTCGGCGAGACGCGGGCCGTGGACGGCCTCTCCTTCAGCCTGGCGCCGGGCGCCGCGCTCGGCGTGGTCGGCGAGTCCGGCTCCGGCAAGAGCGCGTCCGCGTACGCGCTGCTCGGACTGCACCGGGGCACCGGCGCCGTCGTCGAGGGCAGCGTCAAGGTGGCCGGAACCGATGTCCACGAGGCCTCCGACGCCGAACTGCGGCGGCTGCGCGGGGGAGTGGCCGCGATGGTCTTCCAGGACCCGCTCTCCTCCCTCGACCCGTACTACGCGATCGGCGACCAGATCGCCGAGGTGTACCGGGTGCACCGGGGCGGCTCGCGCAAGGCGGCACGCGCGCGTGCCGTCGACGTGCTCGACCGCGTCGGCATCCCGGACGCGGCCCGCAAGGCGCGCTCGCGCCCGCACGAGTTCTCCGGCGGCATGCGCCAGCGCGCGCTCATCGCGATGGCGCTGGCCTGCGAGCCGAAGCTGCTCATCGCCGACGAGCCGACCACGGCCCTGGACGTCACCGTCCAGGCCCAGATCCTCGACCTGCTCCACGGGCTGCGCCACGAGACCGGGATGGGCCTGCTGCTGGTCACCCATGACGTGGGCGTCGCGGCGGAGAGCGTGGACGACGTCCTGGTGATGCGGCAGGGGCGCGCGGTCGAACGCGGACCGGTGCGCGAGGTGTTGGGCGCGCCCAAGGCCGCGTACACCAAGGAGCTCCTTTCGGCCGTGCCGCGCCTGGACGCGCCGAAGGCGGCGGGCGAGGCTACCGCCGGGGAGCCGCTGCTCGAAGCCGTCGACCTGCGCAAGGTCTTCGGCCGCGGCAAGACGTCGTTCACCGCCGTCGACGGCGTCTCGCTCACCGTGCGGCGCGGCGAGACGCTCGGCGTGGTCGGCGAGAGCGGCAGCGGAAAGACGACGCTCGGCCGGATGCTGGTGGGTCTGCTCGACACCACGTCGGGCTCGATCCGCCGCGAGGGCACGGCCGTCCAGATGGTCTTCCAGGACCCGGTCGCCTCCCTCAACCCCAGGCGCTCGATCGGCGAGTCGGTCGCCGACCCGCTGCGGGCCTCGGGCGTACGGGACGAGAAGCGCATCCGCGCGCACGTGGGCGAGCTCCTGGAGCGGGTCGGCCTCGACCCGGACCGCTACGACCGCTACCCGCACGAGTTCAGCGGCGGCCAGCGCCAGCGGGTCGGCATCGCGCGGGCGCTCGCCGCCGAGCCGCAGCTGATCGTCTGCGACGAGCCGGTGTCCGCGCTCGATGTGACGACCCAGGCCCATGTCACCGAGCTGCTCGCCGAGCTGCAGCGCGAACTCGGGCTCGGGCTCGTCTTCATCGCGCACGACCTCGCCGTCGTACGCCAGGTCAGCGACCGGGTCGCGGTGATGCGGCAGGGGCGGATCGTGGAGGAGGGCGCGGTGGACGAGGTCTACGGCTCGCCTCAGGACCCGTACACCCGGCAGCTGCTCGCCGCCGTCCCGACGGTCGACCCGGTGCTCGCGGCGGTGCGCCGCGCGGCCCGCAAGGAGCTGCGCGAGCAGGGCGGCGGGCAGAGCCGTGATGAACTGGCCGCGGCCTGACGCTGGGTGACTCTCCTGCCCCGTAGCGCGACAAAACGCGACCGGGGAGCGAAAGTTACGTGCATTCACCCCTTCCGGTGGCGCGATGGACAACCGTCCATCGCGCCACGGTCGTATCCGCTTACGTTCTTCCCGCTGCGAGTCGCCGGGGCAACGGCGGCCGCCCACAAGGGAGATCGGGGGTGCGTTGCATGCGGATCGGACTGCTCACGGACGGCGGATATCCGTACACGACCGGCGAGTCCAGGCTGTGGTGCGACCGGCTTGTGCGCGGGCTCGCGCGGCACGAGTTCGACATATACGCGCTGAGCCGCACGGCGGCCCAGGAGGAACGCGGCTGGGTGGCCCTGCCGCCCCACGTCCGCCGGGTGCGCACGGCCCCGCTGTGGTCCCCGGAGGAGTGCGCCAACCCCCGCTTCGCCCACCGCAGTTACGGCCGCCGCGAACGCACCCGCTTCGCGGGGTGCTTCCGGGAGCTGGCGGGGGCGATCTGCGGGGACGGGGCCGGGACGGGCCTCGGTGCGCTCTCCGTACGGGGCACGCGGGGCCGCAGCGCTGCGGCCGGGCTCGCCGCCGACGCGGCCCGCACGTTCGGCGAGTTCGGGCTCGCGGCGGGCGGGGGCGGGATGATCGGCGTGGCGGGTCCCGGTGCGGACGCGGCCGACGCCGAGGCGCCTTCCGTCCCCCTGACCGGCGCGTCACGGTTCGCCGAGGGGCTGTACGGGCTCGCCGACCTCGCCCGCGAGTGCGGCGGGCTGCACACCGCGCTGCGCTCCGAGACGGCCGTGCGCGTCCTTGAGTCCGCCTGCCGCGCACCCGGCGCGAGCCGCGCCGTGCAAGCCGCGCGCGTCCCCGACTACCTTGCCTTCGCCGACCTCCTGGAACGCGCCCTGCGGCCGCTCTCGCTCGACTGGTACGACGCGGCGAGCCTCGGCGACGTCGACCTGTGCCATGCGGCGGGCGGTGGCTCCGCCGCCCTCCCCGGTCTGCTGGCCAAACGCTTCTTCGGGGTTCCGCTGCTGGTCACCGAGTACGGCGTCCAGCTGCGCCGGCAGTACCTCGCGGCCCGCGAGGCGCGCGTCCCCGTACGGGCGCTGCTGGCCGCCTTCCACCGGCGGCTCGCGGCCGAGGTGTACGACCGGGCCGCGCTCATCACCCCCGGCAACACCCACACCCGCCGCTGGCAGGAGAAGTGCGGCGCGGACCGCGCGAAGCTGCGCACGGTGTACCCGGGGATGGCCGCCGACCGCTTCCAGGCGGTCGGCGAGGGCCCGTCCGGCGGCGACCCCGGCACGCTGGTCTGGGTCGGCCGCATCGACCCCACCAAGGACCTCATCGCCCTGCTGCACGCCTTCACCGAGGTCCGCCGCAAGGAGCCGGACGCCCGGCTGCGGATCTTCTACGCGGGGGCGGCGTCGGGGTCCGGAGCAGTGGGGTCCGGTGAGTCCGGCGCGGCCTCGTACGACGTGGGCGGGCAGGGGAGCGGCATCGGCTCGGCCCCGTACAGCGCGGCTTCGTACAGCGCCGCCCATGGGTACGCCTCGCCGCACGGCTACGGCGCGGGTGCGGGGTTCGGCGGGCTCTCTCCCGAGTCGGCCGCCTACCTCGCCCACTGCCGCGCCCTCGCGGCCCAGCTCTTCCCCGACGAGGCCGCCGACGCGCACGCGGTCGGCGACAACCCGGTCTCCTTCGAGGAGATCGGCGGCCCGGAGGCCCCGGACCTGGCCGACGCGTACGCGTCCGGCAGCGTCGTCGTCCTCTCCAGCGTCGTCGAGGGCTTCCCGATCAGCCTGGTCGAGGCGATGTTCTGCGGCCGGGCCACGGTGTCCACGGACGCGGGCGCGGTGGTCGAAGTCATCGGCGGCACCGGGCTCGTGGTGCCGCCGCGCAACCCCCGCGCGCTCGCGGACGCGTGCGTGGCGCTGTTGCGCGACGCCGAGCGACGTGAACGCCTCGGCGCCGCTGCCCGTGCCCGCGCGCTCGAACTCTTCACGGTCGAGCAGAACCTCGCGGCATTTCGCGGCATTTACCTGGAGCTGATGTCGCACTGCCCGGTCCGCCGCGAAGAGCTCGACGACAGCGCCGACCCGGTGCCGTTCGCGCACCCCGCCGAGGCCCATGTCCCCGGCAGTTGGGCCACGTCGGGCACCGCCTCCCCGTCCGCCGGGCACGCCCCCAGCTGGGCGGACCCGGGTACGCGCGCGTGGCGGACGCCCGGTGCGGGCGCGGCCCGCGACACCCTGGGGGATGTGGACCGGGACTCGGTTGTGGCCGCCGGGTCGACGCTCCCGGCCGACCCCGACAGTCGTAACGGATCCAGCCACTCCGCTACTTGGGACTCTGGCCTCTCCCGCCCCACACCCGGAGACTCGGCCCCGAACATCGCGGGTCCGACCGACCCCGACCCCGGCCACGCGGACGTCCGTCCGCCACTCTCCCCGCCGCCCCTCTCCTCGCTCTCGTCCGACATCGGCCGCTCCGGCTCCGCCCGCGCCGAGGAGGCGACTCGATGACCATTCCCCCCACGACCCGCCCGGCGGACGGCCCCGCCGACAGCGACATCCCGCGCGCCCCGGAGAGCGCCGGTGCCTGGGACATCCGCTCGGAGGCCCTGCTCACCGACCCGCCCCCGAAGCGCAGCACCGGCCCCCGTCGGCCCCGCACCCCGGCACGCGTCTCCGACTCCCTTCTCCCGGCGGCGGGTTCGCCCTGGCGGACGACGGAAGTGGAGTCTGCGGAAGAGTCGACCGATGAGGCCCCGGCAGCACCGCCCATCGAACCGGCGGAGTCACGTGATCCGGCCAAGTCATCGGCACCGGCCGAGACACCCGGACCAGCTACACCGGCCGAGCCCGAGCGCCCCGCGTCGCCCGCGAAGCCCCGCACCCGGCGCGGCCCCGCCGACCCCGTCAAGGCCCTCATGCACCGCCACCGCGAACTCTGCGAGCGGGCCGTCGACCCGTTGGAGATCGCGGCCGGTCTGGAGGCGCACGGGATGACCGACCGGACCGCCGCCCGCTTCCGGCACCGGGACGTGTTCTCGCTCGCCGAGGAGCTCTACGCGCGCGTGCCGCGCGGCACCGAACCGCCGGGCGGCGACGTGGAGTTCGCGCCCCAGAGCGCCGGGCGGACCCTCCGGGTGCTGCGCTCACTGCTGCCCGGCGCGCTGTGCGCCCTGTCCGTGACGGCCGCCCGCCTCACCGTCGGCCATGTGCGCCTCTCCGTAGTGGCCGCCGGGACCGCCGCGGTCGGCGCCGCCCTCGTGTACTCCGTGCGGCGCGGTGCGCTGCGTGCCGGGCGCGGTGCCGGGCTCCCGTGGGCGCTCTGGCTCGTCGCGTACGCCGTCGTCGGCGACGGACTCCTCAACGCGCTGCTCGCCGGCGGCCCGTCCGGCGCGCCCGGGCAGGGCTGGGCCACCGACCCGGCGGCCGCCGTCGGCCTGACGCTGGCCGTCGCGCCCGCCACCTGGTGCGCCCGCCTATTCGCCGTACGGGCCCGCCGCTCCCTCGCCACCAGCCGCGGCCTCCAGGAGTTCGCCGGACGCGCCCGCCCGCTGCTGCTCGGCGCGGCCGCCCTCTTCCTGGCCGCCCTCACCTCCGTCCTGCTGATCGCCCAACTCGCGTACGGGCACGGCTCGTTCGCGTCCGCCGCCGCACCCGGCGCCTTGCTCTTCCTGGCCCGGCTGCTCGCCCTGCACGGCTTCGCCTCCACGGCCGTCGCCGGGCTGCGGGCGGCCGCGTGCGCGGAGGCGGCCGCCCTCGGCCTCGTGCTCGCCGGGCGCCTGCCGGGCTGCGGTTTCCTCGCCCGGCCGGTCTCCGCCGCCGTCGCGGCGGGCGGCGCCGCAACCGTTCCGGCGGCGCTCTGCGCCGTCGCGGCCCTCGCCCTGCTCGTCCGGGCCACCGCGGTCCTCGCCCGCGCGTCGGCCCACTCGGAACGCCCACCGACCCTCTGACCCGCACTACACGCATTGACGCGCACTGATGCCCGAAGGAGAAAGAGACACATGACCGCCCTGCCCCCGGCCTCCTGCCGCCCGCACGGAAAGGCCGCGCGATGAGGGTGCTACTGCTCGGTGCCAACGGATATCTGGGCCGTTTCGTCGCCGACCGCCTGCTCGCCGACCCGGCCGTCCAGCTCACCGCGCTCGGGCGCGGCGACGACGCCGACGTACGGTTCGACCTCGCCTCCGGCAGCCCGGGAGCCCTCACCCGCTTCCTGGACGCCGTCCACCCCGGGGTCGTCATCAACTGCGCCGGAGCCACCCGGGGCGGCGCCCGCGAACTGACCCGGCACAACACCGTCGCCGTCGCCACCGTCTGCGAGGCTCTGCGCCGCAGCGGCTGCGGCGCCCGGCTCGTCCAGCTGGGCTGCGCCTCCGAGTACGGCCCCTCGCAGCCCGGCTCGTCCACCGCCGAGGACGCCGTGCCGCGCCCCGGCGGCCCGTACGGCGTGAGCAAGCTCGCCGGCACCGAGCTCGTCCTCGGCTCCGGCCTGGACGCCATCGTGCTGCGGGTCTTCTCGCCGGTCGGCCCGGGCACCCCCGCCGGATCCCCGCTCGGGCGGCTCGCGGAGGCGATGCGCCGCGCCATGCAGTCCGGCGACGGCGAGCTCAAGCTGGGCGGCCTCGGGGTGCAGCGCGACTTCGTCGACGTACGCGATGTCGCGCGCGCGGTGCACGCCGCCTCGCTCTCCGCCGCCCAGGGCGTCGTCAACATCGGCACCGGCCGCTCGGTGAAGCTGCGCGACGCGGCCGCCGTACTGGCCAGGGTCGCCGGATACGGCGGCGCGCTGCACGAGCTGGACGGCCCGCCCGGGCTGCGGCCGGGCGTCATCGGCGCCCCCCGCCCGTCCGCCGACGCGGTCCTCGAGCACCTGGCCGCCTCCCCGGCCCCGTACCCCGACGGCTGCGGCAGCTGGCAGCAGGCGGACGTCCGCACCGCGCGTGACCGGCTCGGCTGGCGGCCGCGGATCAACCTGGAGGAGTCCCTGGCGGACATCTGGATGGAGGCGGCGTGCCGCATCTGACCACCACCGGCGCCCTGTGCGCGGCGACCTCGGGCAGGCTCGGCTTCGGCGTCCCCGGCTGCGCCCACCCGCTGGTCGCACCGGTCGAGTGGGCCGAGCTGACCCGCCCCGGCACCCCGCTGCACTGGGCCGTCCTGAACGTCGCCGACGGCCCCGGCACCCGCGCCGACCCGCACTGCCTGGAAGCCGCCGGAAAACTACGCAACGCGGGCGTGCGGGTGCTCGGTCACCTCGACACCGCGTACGGCACCCGCTCCTTCGGCGAGCAGATCTCCGACGCCCACCGCTTCCTCGACTGGTACCGCGTCGACGGCTTCCTGCTGGACCGCTGTCCCACGGACCGGGACGCGCTGCCCGAGGTGCGGCGCACGGTGTCGGCCCTGCGGGCCCTGTGCGACGGCGCCCACCTGGTCCTCGGCCAGGGCACCCACCCGTATCCCGGTTACGTGGAGAGCGCCGACCAGCTGGTCACCTTCACCGGGCCGTGGAGCGAGTACCGGTGGTCCCAGGTGGCCGAGTGGACCGCCGACTACCCGCCGGAGAGCTTCTGCCACTTCGTCCACGGGGTGCCCCGCACCCACCTCGAAGAGGCCCTGCGCATCGCCCGCTGGCAGGGCGCGGGAACGATCTACTTCACCGACCGCGGCGACCGAGGGGGACAGATCGACCCATTCGAGACACTGCCCGGCTACTGGGACGAAATCGTCTCGCGGATCGGACCGGGTATCTCGGAATGAGAAGCAGCGTGGCAGTGTTACGGGGAGAACAACCGTACTGACATACCGACCGACGGAGTTTCCGTGTCGCTGCCACCCTTGGTAGAGCCGGCTGCCGAGCTCACCGTAGACGAGGTCCGCAGGTACTCGCGCCACCTGATCATCCCGGATGTCGGGATGGACGGCCAGAAGCGGCTGAAGAACGCCAAGGTGCTCTGCGTGGGCGCCGGCGGCCTCGGTTCGCCGGCCCTGATGTACCTGGCCGCCGCCGGTGTCGGCACGCTCGGCATCGTGGAGTTCGACGAGGTCGACGAGTCGAACCTGCAGCGCCAGATCATCCACAGCCAGGCCGACATCGGCCGCTCCAAGGCGGAGTCCGCCAAGGACTCGGTGCTCGGCATCAACCCGTACGTCAACGTGGTCCTGCACGAAGAGCGGCTCGAAGCCGAGAACGTGATGGACATCTTCGGTCAGTACGACCTGATCGTCGACGGCACGGACAACTTCGCCACCCGGTACCTCGTCAACGACGCGTGCGTGCTGCTCAACAAGCCGTACGTGTGGGGCTCGATCTACCGCTTCGACGGCCAGGCCTCGGTCTTCTGGTCCGAGCACGGCCCCTGCTACCGCTGCCTCTACCCGGAGCCCCCGCCGCCGGGCATGGTCCCCTCCTGCGCCGAGGGCGGCGTCCTGGGCGTGCTCTGCGCGTCCATCGGCTCCATCCAGGTCACCGAGGCGATCAAGGTCCTCACGGGCGTCGGCGACGCGCTGGTCGGCCGCCTGATGATCTACGACGCCCTGGAGATGCAGTACCGCCAGGTCAAGGTCCGCAAGGACCCGAACTGCGCGGTCTGCGGCGACAACCCGACCGTCACCGAGCTCATCGACTACGAGGCCTTCTGCGGCGTCGTGTCCGAGGAGGCCCAGGAGGCGGCGCTCGGCTCGACGATCACTCCCAAGCAGCTCAAGGAGTGGATCGACGCCGACGAGAAGATCGAGATCATCGACGTCCGCGAGCCGAACGAGTACGAGATCGTCTCGATCCCGGGCGCCAAGCTGATCCCGAAGAACGAGTTCCTGATGGGCAACGCCCTCCAGGACCTCCCGCAGGACAAGCGGATCGTGCTCCACTGCAAGACCGGTGTCCGCTCGGCCGAGGTCCTCGCCGTACTGAAGTCCGCGGGCTTCGCGGACGCGGTCCACGTGGGCGGCGGCGTCATCGGCTGGGTCCACCAGATCGAGCCGGACAAGCCCGTCTACTAGGCCTGTTGGCCTTCCCCGGCGACCAGGACATTTGTCCTGCGGGACCCGGGACGGTTCTCTCTGCCGGGCACAGTGCCCCCTGAGCGAAGCTTTCTCTTGTCAGCGAGAGAGCGCACGCGAAGGGGGCACTGTGATGAGCACGGTGGCAATCGAGAACCAGGTCCGCACGGTCGGAACCGAGGCGCAGGCGGAGACCGGGGCGCAGGCGGGGATCACGGCGCAGCCGGAGATCAAGGGCCTGCCCACCTGGTACTTCCCGCTGGTCGGCTGCTTCGCCGGGGTCTTCGACATCGCCCGTGCCTACCCGGTGATCTACTGGCTGATCCCGGTCGTCGCCGCCTTGAACATCGTTCTCACGCTCACCGTGCTGCGGGCCCGGATGCGCTACATGAAGGCGCTCTGGAAGAACAAGCGCACCCGCCTCCTCGCTCTCGGCCTGCTCGTCCTCCGCTTCGCGGTCCGCTTCGGCCTGAGCCTGGCGGGACTTGCGATGGGCGCGGCGAGCGGCAGCCTCACGGTGGGCATCGTGATGGCCGTCCTCGGCACCGCGATGGCCTGGGGCGACCAGTGGCTGATCCTGCGCACCCTGAAGCGCGCCCAGGCCTGACACGGCTTGCCGAACGCCCCGCTAGGAGCAGACGGTCCCGGCCGCCGGGGCCTTGCCGTCCAGCAGATAGGTGTTCACCGCGTTCTGCACGCAGGTGTTCTTGCTGTTGTACGAGCCGTGGCCCTGCCCCTTGTACGTCAACTCCACGCCGACGCCCGGGCCTAGCTTCTCGACCATGTGCTGCGCGCCCGCGTACGGCGTCGCCGGATCGCCCGTGTTGCCGATGACGACGATCGGCGCCGCGCCCGGTGCGCTCACGTCCGGCGTGCTCCACTGGCCCGGCACCGGCCAGGAGGCGCAGCCCATGAGACCCCAGCCGAGGAAGTCACCGAAAACTTCCGACGCCTTGCGGAACTCCGGCAGCTTGGCCTTCGTTTGGTCCAGTGAGTAACGATCCTTGAAATCAGCACAGTTGACGGCCGTGTTGGCGGCCTGGATGTTGCTGTACGTGCCGTCCTTGGCCCGGCCGTTCATCGCGTCCGACAGGGCGAGCAGGAGGGCGCCGTCCCCGCCCTCCGCGTCGTCCACGCCCTGCTCCAGGAGCTGCCAGTACTCCTTGGAGTAGAGGGACTGCGCGATGCCGTTGGTCGCCTCGGTCTGGGTGAGCAGTCGCGGGCCGCTGCCCGGGATGGGCTGCTTGTCGAGGTCGGCGAGGAGCTTGACGATGCCCGCCTCGACCTCCTTCACGGTGGCCCCCTTCAACCGGCACTTGTCGCCCCGGTTCACGCAGTCCTGGGCGAAGTTGTCGAGGGCGAGCTGGAAGCCCTTGGCCTGGCCGAGCGCGCCCTGCTCGGCGGTGCTGGTGGGGTCGACGACGGCGTCGAACACGGCCCGGCCGACGTTCTCGGGGAACAAGTGGGCGTACACGCCGCCCAGTTCGGTCCCGTAGGAGATGCCGAAGTAGTACAGCTTCTTGTCGCCCAGGACCTGGCGCATCAGGTCCATGTCGCGCGCGGCGCTGGTGGTGCCGACATGGGGCAGGACCCGCCCCGAGTTGGTCTGGCAGGTCGCGGCGAACGCCTTCGTGTTGTCGACGAGGCTCTTCTCCTCGGCCGCGTCGTCGGGTGTGGAGTCCTGGGCGAAGTAGCGGTCGAGCTGACTGTCGCTCTCGCACTGGACGGGCGCGCTGGAGCCGACGCCGCGCGGGTCGAAGCTCACCAGGTCATAGCGGGTCCTGAGCTTTTCGTAGTCGTTCGCGGCGGCGGGCAGGGTGGTCACCCCGGAGCCGCCGGGACCGCCGAAGTTGAAGATCAGCGACCCGATGCGCTTGTCCTTCTGGGTGGCCTCGGCCCGGATGAGGGCGAGCTCGATCGTCCCGGCGGAGGGCTTGTCGTAGTCGAGCGGCACGCGCATGGTGGCGCACTTCCACTCGCCCCCGCCGGGCGGCGGCGAAGGCGCGTCCCCGCTGCCCTCCGCCTGGGAGGGCGCTGCGCACTTCTTCCAGCTCAGCTTCTGGGAGGCGAGCTTCGACGGCTTGGCCGGGGACGACTCCTTGGTCCCGCCGCTGGAGCAGCCGGTGGCGGCCAGCAGGGCGACGGCGGTGGCGGTGGCGAGAGAGGCGGCACGCAGAGCGGCGGAGTTCTCCATCTCTCCATCGTGGGCCCGCCGGCCGGGACCCGCGCGCATCCGCAGGCCATGCGGGTGGCCGGATGGCGCACGCGAGGGTCACGTACGCCCGCGCGTCAGCTCAGAGCTCGCCCCTGCGCGTCAGGTAGTTGAAGCACAGCCACCCCGGGAGCACCGGCAGCCAGAACGTGAGCAGCCGGTAGAGCAGCACGGCCGAGGCCGCCGTCTCGGCCGGCAGACCCGCGAAGGTCAGCGCCGTGGACAGGGCCAGCTCCACCGCGCCGACACCGCCCGGCGTGGGCGCGGCCGACCCCAGCGCGTTGGCGGTCAGGAAGACCACCGCCACGCTCGCGTAGCTGAGGGTGTTGTCGCCGGAGCCGAAGGCGCGGATCGACGCGTCGAGGCACATCACGAAGGTGCCGGTGATCAGCAGTATCCCGCCGATGCCGGTGAGCAGCTTCTGCGGACGCTGGAGCACATCGAGCATGCGCGGCACGACACCGGCGAAGAGCGAGCGGACCCGGGTGACCACGAACTTCCGCAGGAAGGGGATGGCGGTCACCACCAGGATCAGTACGGCCGCCGTCAGCAGACCCGCGATGACCGTCCGGGAGGGCGACAGGTCGGGCGTCTTCTCGGTGCCCGTCACGTAGCCGAAGACGAGCAGCAGCGAGATGTGCGAGGCCAGCCCGAACAGCTGGGAGGCGCCCACACTGGCCACGGCGAGCCCCGGCCGCACCCCCGCGCGCTGGAGGAACCGCGTATTGAGCGCGACACCGCCGACGGCGGCGGGGGCGACGAGCTTCACGAACGACCCCGCGACCTGGGCGATCACGGCCCGCCCGAACGGCACCTTCTCGGGCACGAAGCCCAGCAGGCTCGCCGCCGCCGCCGGATAGGAGAGCGCCGAGAAGAGCACGGCGGCCGCCACCCAGCCCCACTGCGCGTTCGCGACGAGGTCGCCGAACTGGATGTGGGTGATCTGCACCAGCAGGTAGTACGCGGCGATGGCACCGGCGACGAACGTCAGCAGCGTCTTCACCTTGATGCGTTCGAGCCGCACCGGCTCCACCGGCGCCTGCGGGCGGATCAGCAGCACCTGACGGCGGATCTGGGTGAGCAGATCGTCCTCGCGCGCGTTCTCCAGCGCCTCGTCGATGGCCTCCTTCTCGGCCTTCTTCTCGGCGCGCACGGCCTTGCTCTCGGCCCGTCCCGCCTTTCGCTCGTCGTCCGCGCCGACGGCCGTCGCGCCCGTGACACTCGCCTCTATGCCGTTCGCCGCCTCGGTGTCGCGCTGCCGGGCCGCGGCGGCCTCGGCGACGCGGGCCTCCTTGGCCGCGAGGGACGCCTCGATGACGGCCTCGCGCTCGCGCTGCGCCTGCTCGCGCGCCAGCTTGCGCAGCGTCGCGCGGGTGGAGCGGCTCAGCGCGATCGGCTGGAGCAGCGGGAGGCTGTCGGCGACGGTGTCCGGGCCGAGCACGTCCACCGCTGCGGCCACCGCCCGCTCGGCGCCGACCCGCAGCCCCAGGGTGACCAGCAGCTGGGCGATGTCCATCCGCAGCACCACATCGCCGGCCGCGATCTCGCCACCGCGCAGATCCGTCAGGATCACGGTGCCGGAACGATCCACCAGAATCGCGTCCCCCGCGAGCCTGCGGTGTGCGATGCGCCGCGATTTGAGCGCCCGCACCTGGCGCCAGGCACTGCGCATCAGCTCGTCGGTGATCTCCTCGTCGCCGAGCGAGTCCAGGGAGCGGCCGCCGGTGTGCTCGTACACGAGCATCACGGCGTCCGGGCCGAGTTCGGAGGTGGCGATGAGCTTGGGCGCGTTGGCCCCGGCGGCGATCGCCGCGTACGCGAGCAGCGCCTCCTGCTCCAGGGCCTGGCGCAGCGACTGGATGGAACGGCGGGTGCTGATGGACCGCAGCGTGAGCCGGCGCCACACGCGGTAGAAGAAGCCCTGCGCCTGCTGTTCGCGGTCGACGACGGTGACGTCGAGCGGTGGCGCGTCCTCCAGCGTGACGAAGTAGCGGCGGCCCCGGTCGCCCTGCTCCATGGAGTCCGGGACGTCCTCCGCGCGCATCGCGGTGAGCGGCCGGAAGCCGACGTTGCGCAGCCCGGCGAGCAGGGTCTGGCCGGTGGGCCGGACGTTCGGCGACCCGACCGCGTACAGCGTTCCGTACGCGACGGTCCAGCCGATCAGGACCGTGACCAGGATCGAGAACGGGGTCGTCTGGCCGCCGACGAGGACGGCGAACGAATTGAGCAGCAGAACCGCCCACAGGGCGACGCGCCAGCGTGGTCTGCGGGCCATGCCGACGGCCGTCATATAGGCGATGACCGGCGCGAGATAGCCGTGCACGGGGTCGGTGAGCCCGCCCGTGCCGGACGGCTGGGTGAGCGCGTCGGTGATCGACTCGGGCGCCGATTTGGCCACCCACAGGTCGGTCGCGAGGGCGACCCCGTGGGCCAGGACCGCCGCCAGCACACCGTCCGCGATGCGCAGCCCGTCGCGTTTGATCAATCGCTCGATGGCGAACGCGACCGGCAGGATCAGCACCGCGATCGAGGACACCAGCCCGGCCAGCCGGATCAGCACGTCCGGTGCCTGGTCCGAGCCCTTGCTGATGTCCTGCTCCAGGCCGGACGTGGTGTGGTGGGCGATCGCGGCGATGGTGAGGACGATCGCGATGGCGAGGATGCCGCTGATCAGCCGCACCAGGTCGGAGGGGCGGTGCACGCGCGCGGGGAGCAGCGGCTCGTCCACGGAGACGCGGTCGATGGAGGCGGTGGCCTCACAGCCGTCGAGGCCGGCGCCCTTCTTCGCACCCGCCGAGGCGGCCGTGGCGCCCGCCGGATGCCGGGGAGCCGTCGCACCGGACGCGGGCGTCCCGGTGGGGCCCGGCGCGGGCACGGACGTGGCGCCGGACGCGGGTACGTCCGGGCGCGCCCCCGCCTCCGGGGTGCTGCTGGCCGCCGCTTCGGGTGGCTGCACGCCCCGCTCCTTCGCCGTCTGGTCCGCTGTCTCGTGGTCCGCTGTCTCGCCGGTCTGGTCTTCCGTCCGGTCTTCGTGCTCTCGTATCACCGGTCACCGCCCGGATGATGGTGGCATGACCAGGCCCCCCAGGGGGGCATCAGGGTGCGTCGAGGGGGCGTACGCGGTGCGGTACACGCCCTACAGCCATAGTGCGCGCGGTGTGCGGGAGCCTGCTCCCGGCTCCACTGTCGGTGGCGTACGGCAGGATGAACAGGGTGAGCGATGAGCTGCCGGAACTCCCGGAGTATGCCGAACGGGTCCTGGACGTCGCCGAGCGGATCCCGCCGGGCCGGGTGATGACGTACGGGGACGTCGCCGAATGGCTCGGCGAGGGCGGGCCCCGCCAGGTCGGCCGCGTCATGGCGCTCTACGGCGGCGGTGTGCCGTGGTGGCGTGTGGTGCGCGCGGACGGCGCGCTGCTCCCGGGCCACGAGCTGCGCGCGCTCGGGCACTACCGGGAGGAGTCCACCCCGCTGCGCGAGGCGAGCCGGTCCGCCGAGGGGCATCTGCCGCGCCTGGACATGCGTCGCGCGCGCTGGGACGGCGGCGGAGCGGACGAAGCGGGGAGCCGGGACGGCGCCGGGCATGAGGACATAGCCCTGGCGGCGGGCGCAGAGCGCGAGGTCGGCGGCGGGGCGGCTCATATCTGACAGCTTCGACCATCGGGCGCCGGCGGGGGCGGCCACAGGCCCGTACGGATGACTCGCCGCACGACGGCTCCGCTTCGGCGTACCGTCGAGGGTCGGCACGGGCATCTTCCCCACCGTCACCACCAGCACACCCACCAGGACCGGCGATCCACGTGAGCTCCTCCCCTTCCACCGGGCGTACGACGTACCCGCAGGTACGACGGCGGTCCGCCGGCGCGTACCGACTGGTGCGTACCCCGCCGAGCCCCGTGGATCCCCCTTTGCTGGACGCACGCCAGCGGGCGGTGGTTGACCATGCTCACGGGCCGCTGCTCGTCCTTGCCGGACCCGGCACCGGCAAGACCACCACACTCGTCGAGGCGGTCGCCGCGCGCGTGGCCGCCGGTGCAGACCCCGAGCGGATCCTCGTCCTCACCTTCAGCCGCAAGGCGGCGGTCGAGCTGCGCGACCGGATGGCGCTGCGCCTCGGCGGTACGCGCGGACCGCAGGCCACGACCTTCCACTCGTACTGCTACGCCCTGGTCCGCGCCCACCAGGACGCCGACCTCTTCGCCGAACCGCTGCGCCTGCTGTCCGGCCCCGAACAGGACGTCGCCGTCCGCGACCTGCTGGCCGGCCACCTCGGCCTGGAGAAGGCGGGCCTCGACCACGTCCGCTGGCCGGACGAACTGCGCGCCTGCCTGACCACGCGCGGCTTCGCCGACGAGGTGCGCGCGGTGCTCGCCCGCAGCCGCGAACTGGGCCTGGACCCGGACTCGCTGGCCGCCTTCGCCCGCCGCACCGGCCGCCCCGACTGGCGTGCGGCGGCGGGCTTCTTGGCCGAATATCTCGACGTCCTCGACCTTCAGGGCGTATTGGACTACGCGGAACTGGTCCACCGGGCCGTCCTGCTCGCCGAGCGCGGCGGCCGCTTCGGCACGTCGTCCCACGTCTCCTCCTCCGCACCGCACGGCGCCTGGCTTGCCGATGCGTACGACGCCGTGTTCGTGGACGAGTACCAGGACACCGACCCGGCTCAGGTCCGCCTGCTGCGGGCCCTGGCGGGCGATGGCCGCACGCTGGTCGCCTTCGGCGACCCGGACCAGTCGATCTACGCGTTCCGGGGCGCCGACGTCAACGGGATCCTTGACTTTCCGGACACGTTTCGGCGCGTCGACGGCGCTCCGGCGCCGGTCGAGGTCCTGACGACGTCGCGCCGCTCGGGCGCCGGGCTGCTCACCGCGACCCGGCTGCTGACCCGGCGGATGCCGATGCCGCGGCTGCCCGCCGAGAAGGTACGGGCCCACCGCGAGCTGACGGCGGTACGCGCGGGGGGCCGGGTCGAGGCGTACACCTACCCGACTGCCTCCGCCGAGCTGGAGAACATCGCCGACATCGTCCGCCGCGCCCACCTGGAGGAGGGCGTCCCCTGGCACGAGATCGCGGTCCTCACCCGAGCGGGCACCCGCGCCCTGCCCGCCCTGCGCCGCGCCCTGACCTCGGCGGGCGTCCCGGTCGAGGTGGACGGCACGGACGTTCCGCTGCGCCATGAGCCCGCGGTGACGCCCCTGCTGTCCGCCCTGCGGGCGGTGGCTGCGGCGGCGCTGTCCTCGCCGCCGCAGGCAGTGGAGGGACCGGCTTCCGTCGAATCCGTGTCCGCGGCCGGCTTGGAGAGCGAGCCGCAGGCCGGGGCTCCCGGCCCGGACGACAGCACGTCACAGGCCGACGCCCCTGGTCCGGACGACGTCGCCGCGCCCACCCGGCTTGACCCCGAAACCGCCCTCGACCTGCTCACCTCCCCCCTCGGCGGCATGGACAGCGCCGACATCCGCCGCCTGGGCCGGGCCCTGCGCGACGAGGAGCGGGCGGCGGGCAACCGGGTGCCGCCGCCCTCCGACGTCCTCCTCGCGCGTGTGCTCGCCGAGCCCGAGCGGCTCGTCGCCCACGACCCCGCCTACGCCCGCGGCGCCCAGCGCCTGAGCGCACTGCTCCGCAAGGCCCGTGAGCTCCTGGAGGGCGGCGGCACGGCCGCCGAGGCCCTGTGGGAGCTGTGGAGCGGCACCCCGTGGCCCCAGCGGCTTGAGCGCGCGGCCCTGCGCGGCGGCCCCGCGGGCCGCAACGCCGACCGCGATCTCGACGCGGTGTGCGCGCTGTTCGACACCGCCGCGCGCGCCGAGGAGCGCACCGGCGGCCGGGGCGCGCTCAACTTCCTGGAGGAGGTCGACGCGCAGGACATCGCCGCCGACACCCTCACCCGGCGTGCGGCGCGCCCCGACGCCGTACGCCTGATGACCGCCCACCGCTCCAAGGGCCTGGAGTGGAGCCTGGTCGTCGTCGCGGGCGTCCAGGAAGGGCTCTGGCCCGACCTGCGCCGCCGCGGCTCGCTCCTGGAGGCCGACCGCATCGGCCGCGACGGACTCGCCGAACCGCTCACCCCGGGCGCCCTCCTGGCCGAGGAGCGCCGCCTCTTCTACGTCGCCGCCACCCGCGCGCGCGACCGTGTCGTCGTGACCGCCGTCAAGGCCACGGCCGACGACGGCGACCAGCCCTCCCGTTTTCTCGCCGAGCTCGGCGAGGAGCCCAAGGACGTCACCGGCCGTCCCCGCCGCCCCCTCGCCGTCGCCGCCCTGGTGGCGGAGCTGCGCGCCACCACCGTCGACCCCGACGCCTCGCCCGAGCTGCGGGACGCCGCCGCCCGCCGCCTCGCCCGCCTCGCCGCCCTGGCCGACGACGAGGGTCAGCCGCTGGTGCCCGCGGCCCACCCGTACCGCTGGTGGGGGTTGAACGAGCCGACGCGTTCCGAGGTTCCCCTGCGCGACCGCAATCACCCGGTCGTGCTCTCCGGCAGCGCGCTCGATCAGCTCGCCAACACCTGTGCTCTGCAATGGTTCTTGGGGCGCGAGGTGAAGGCGGACGCGCCCGCCACCGCCGCGCAGGGCTTCGGCAACGTCGTGCATGTGCTCGCGGACGAGGTCGCCTCCGGGCGTACACCCGCGGACCTCGCCGTACTGATGGAACGGCTCGACTCGGTGTGGGACGCGCTCGCCTTCGACGCGCCCTGGAAGTCGCTCCAGGAGAAGAACAACGCGCGCGTGGCGCTGGAGAGGTTCCTGCGCTGGCACACCCTGGACCGCACCGGCCGCACGCCCGTCGCGACCGAGCACGACTTCGACGTGACGCTGGAGGCGGGCGAGTACGAGGTCCGCATCCGTGGCTCGATGGACCGGGTCGAGCAGGACGAGGCGGGCCGCGCCTACGTAGTCGACTTCAAGACCGGCAAGCAGGCGCCCACCGCCAACGAAGTGGCCGCGCATCCGCAGCTGGCGGTCTATCAGCTGGCGGTTGCCGAGGGCGCGGTCGACGAGGCGTTCGCGGGCGGTCGCCCGGCCCCCGGTGGCGCCGAACTGGTCCATCTGCGCCAGGCCGCGCCCAAGAAGGAGGGCGGCGAGGCGTACCCGAAGGTCCAGGCCCAGGAGCCGCTGGCGGGGGAGTGGGTCGGCGACCTCCTGGCCACCGCGGCGGGCCGCGTCCTGGACGAACACTTCACCCCGAACCCGGGCCAGCACTGCACAACCTGCACCTTCCGTACGTCGTGCTCGGCGCAGCCGGAGGGGCGACAGGTGCTGGAGTGACGTTTGAGGACTGGGGGCCGCTGTATTGACGGGGGCACGCCAGTCGCATGATGTCTCCGGTTCATCAGTCGTGAGGAGACGTGCATGCGGGTCAATCGGAAGTTCCTGGTCGCCGCGGTGGTCTGTACGACCGCTGTCACCGGTCTCGCGGGCTGCGGCGGCAAGGACGGTGACGGCAAGGCCAAGGACGTTTCCGACGCCAAGAAGCCGACGGCGTCCGCGACGCCCGCCGACACGTTCGCCGCGATGACCGCCGACGCGATCGCCGACAAGGCGGTCGCCACCACGAAGGCGGCGACCTCCTTCAAGGTGACGGGCGAGGGACTGTCGAAGGGCGAGCGCATGAGGATCGACCTCACGCTCAACCGCCAGGGCGACTGCACCGGCAAGATCGCCATGAAGGGCGGCACGGCCGAACTGCTGAAGTCCGACGCCAAGTCCGTCTACATGAAGGGCGACGAGAACTTCTACCGGGCGATCGCCAAGCAGGACCACACGCCCGCGCGGCAGGCCGACGCGATGGTCGAGATCCTCAAGGGCCGCTGGATGAAGCTGCCCGCCGACGCGGTCAAGTCCAAGGGCACGGGCCGCAGCACCTCCCCGGACGGCGGCCTGGCCAAGATGTGCGAGGTCACCGGCCTCGTCCAGTCGATGGACGACAACCCGGGCGAGCGTACGGGGATGACCAAGGGCGCCGACACCGTCGTCGGCGGTGTGCCCGCCGTCACCCTCACCAAGACGAAGACCGACGGCCGCACCCTCACGATGTACGTCGCCAAGCAGGGGCCCGCATATCTGCTCAAGGTCGACGACCGAAGCGGCAAGGACCCGGGCACCATCACCTTCGCTGATTACGACAAGCCCGTCACCATCACGCCGCCGCCCTCCGACCAGGTCCTCGACCTGCAGAAGATGGGCATGAAGCCGGGCGGCGGCTCGGGATCGGGCGGAACCGGCGACCTGAAGGCCTGACGACGCCGAGGAGCCCACCGCTGCGGGCCCTGACGATCATGACGGGGACCACGGTTGTCAGTGGTCCCCGTTAGCCTCTCTGGGGTGCCCATCCTCACCGACCCCGAAGAGCTCAAAGAGCTCCTCGGCATCCCGTTCACCCCGGAGCAGACGGCGTGCATCACCGCCCCGCCCGCCCCGCAGGTCGTCGTGGCCGGCGCCGGGTCCGGGAAGACCACCGTGATGGCGGCCCGGGTGGTCTGGCTGGTCGGCACCGGGCAGGTCGCCCCCGAGCAGGTCCTCGGGCTCACCTTCACCAACAAGGCCGCGGGCGAGCTCGCCGAACGCGTGCGTACGGCCCTGGTCCGCGCGGGCATCACCGACCCGGACGTGATCGACCCGGACAACCCGCCGGGCGAGCCCCGCATCTCCACGTACCACGCCTTCGCGGGGCAGCTCCTCGCCGACCACGGCCTGCGCATAGGGCTCGAACCCACCTCGCGGCTGCTCGCCGACGCCACCCGCCACCAGCTCGCCGCGCGCGTGCTGCGCGAGGCCCCCGGCCCCTACCCCGCGCTGACCAAGTCCTTCGCCTCCCTGGTCAGCGATCTGCTGGCGCTGGACGCGGAGCTCGCCGAGCACCTCGTACGACCGGAGGCGCTGCGCGCGCACGACCGCGAGCTGCTGCGCGCGCTGGAGGGCGCGAAGCTCAGCAACGCCGATCTGCGCAAGGTGCCCGAGGCGGCCGAGGGAAGGCGGGAACTCCTCGACCTCACCGTCCGTTACCGGGATGCCAAGAAAAGCCGTGACCTCCTCGACTTCGGTGACCAGATCGCTCTCTCCGCCGAGCTGGCCCTGACCCGCCCCGAAGTCGGCGCGATCCTGCGCGACGAGTTCCGCGTCGTGCTGCTCGACGAGTACCAGGACACCTCGGTCGCCCAGCGCCGTCTGCTCGCCGCCCTGTTCGGCGAGGGCACCGGACACGCCGTGACGGCCGTCGGCGACCCCTGCCAGGCCATCTACGGCTGGCGCGGCGCCTCCGTGGCCAACCTCGACGACTTCCCGCGCCACTTCGCGTACGCGGACGGCCGCCCCGCCACCCGCCACTCGCTCAGTGAGAACCGCCGCAGCGGCGGCCGCCTCCTGGACCTCGCCAACTCGCTGGCCGCGCCCCTGCGCGCGATGCACGAGGGCGTCGAGGCGCTGCGCCCGGCGCCCGGCGCCGAGCGCGACGGCACCGTGCGCATCGCCCTGCTCGACACCCACCAGGAGGAGATCGACTGGCTCGCGGACTCCCTCGCGCATCTCGTACGCACCGGCAAGGAGCCCGGCGAGATCGCCGTCCTGTGCCGGACGGCGGGCGACTTCCCGCAGATCCAGGGCGCGCTCGTCGCGCGCGACATCCCCGTCGAGGTCGTCGGCCTCTCCGGGCTGCTCCACCTCCCCGAGGTCGCCGACCTGGTGGCCGTCTGCGAGGTCCTCCAGGACCCCGGTGCCAACGCCTCGCTCGTCCGCGTCCTGACCGGCCCCCGCTGGCGCATCGGCCCCCGCGACCTGGCCCTGCTCGGCCGCCGCGCCCGCCGACTGGTCAGCCGGGACAGGGCCGGGTCCGACGACCCGGACCAGCGGCTCGCGGACGCCGTCGAAGGCGTCGACCCCGCCGAGGTGATCTCCCTCGCGGACGCCCTCGACACGTTCCTGGAGGCGGCCGACGGCGAGGACGACGGGCTGCCGTTCTCCGCCGACGCGCGCGTCCGCTTCGCCCGGCTCGCCGCCGATCTGCGCGATCTGCGCCGCTCGCTCGCCGATCCGCTCATGGACGTACTCCACCGGGTCCTCACCGTGACCGGCCTGGAGGTCGAGCTCTCCGCCTCGCCGCACGCGCTGGCGGCCCGCCGCCGCGAGACCCTCGCCAACTTCCTGGACATAGCGGCCGGGTTCGCCGCCCTCGACGGCGAAGCCTCGCTCCTCGCCTTCCTCGGCTTCCTGCGCACCGCCGCCCAGTACGAGAAGGGCCTGGACAACGCCCTGCCCGGTGGCGAGAACACGGTGAAGGTGCTCACCGCCCACAAGTCCAAAGGACTTGAGTGGGACGTGGTCGCCGTCCCGGGCCTGGTCACCGGAACCTTCCCGTCCACTCAGCCGCGCGACGCCTGGACCGCCCAGGCCAAGGTCCTTCCGCACGCCCTGCGCGGCGACGCCCCGACGCTGCCGGGCACTCCGGAGTGGGACGCCAAGGGCCTCAAGGCGTTCAAGGAGGAGCTGAAGGAGCACCAGCACACGGAGGAACTGCGGCTGGGCTACGTCACGTTCACGCGCCCGCGCTCGCTGCTCCTCGGCTCGGGCCACTGGTGGGGCCCCAGCCAGAAGAAGAAGCGCGGCCCGTCCGAGTTCCTGCACGCCCTGTACGCCCACTGCGAGGCTGGCCACGGCGAGATCGAGGTCTGGGCCGACGAACCGGCCGAGGACGCCGAGAACCCCGCCCTGGGCGAGTCGGCCACCACGCACGCGTGGCCGCTCCCGCTCGACCCCACGTCCCAGGCACGCAGGCGTGCCGCGGCCGAGACGGTCCTGGCGTATCTGGACGCGGAGGGAGCGACCACCGCGGGCTCGCACTACGCGCGCGAGGAGCGGGAGTTCGCGCACGAGGACGACACCTACGAAGACGGGGTTTACGAGGGCGACGGCCACGAAGGGGCTGCCTTCGAGGACGGCGCCTTCGAGGACGGCGGCTACGAAGGCGATCCCTTCCCGCCGGACGACCTCGGCGACTTCGACTTCCCGCCGGACGACGGCACGGGCGACCTCGACGACCTGTCCGCCCTGGCGGACGACTGGGACGGACTCCCGACCCAGCGCCCGGCCCCGCCGCAGCCGCCCACGCACGACCAGGCACCTCACACGGCCCCCCCGCAGGCCCGCCCGCACTCCGACGTGCCCGTGCAGCACAGCCGCGCCGACGCCGACCCCGCGTACGCGCTCACCCCCGAGGAGCGCCGCGCCATCGCCTCCTGGGACCGCGACCTGGAGGCGCTCACCACCGAGCTCCGCCGCTCCCGCGCCGGCACCCGTGACGTTCCGGTGCCGTCCTCGCTCACCGCCTCCGAGCTGCTGCAGCTCGCCGCCGACCCCGACGGCTTCGCCCAGGAGCTGGCCCGCCCGATGCCGAAGCCGCCGCAGCCCGCGGCCCGCCGGGGCACCCGGTTCCACGCCTGGGTGGAGTCCCGGTTCGAGGAGCTGCCGCTGCCCATGCTCGGCCCCGACGAGCTCCCCGGCGGCGACGACACCGACGCAGACATCGCTGACGAGCGCGATCTGGCCGCCCTCAAGGAGGCCTTCGAGCGCTCCCCGTACGCGCGACGCACCCCGCTCCGCACCGAAGCGCCGGTCCAGCTCACGCTCGCGGGCCGGGTGATCCGCGGCCGTATCGACGCGGTGTACGCGGGCGAGGCGCCGGGCACGTACGAGATCGTCGACTGGAAGACCGGCCGCGGCGCCACCGGCGACCCCCTCCAGCTCGCCGTCTACCGCCTCGCCTGGGCCGAGCAGCACGGCGTCCCGCTCGAATCCGTCACGGCCGCCTTCCTCTACGTACGTACCGGGGAGACCGTGCGTCCGGCGCGCCTGCCCGGCCGCGCCGAGCTGGAACGGATCCTGCTGGGCGAGGGCAAGCACGCGCGCGAGGGCGGCACGGAAGGCGGCCACGCGCGCGAGGCGGCCGTCCTCGCGTCCCCGCAGGGCCGGGCCGGGGCACCGGCGGACATGCCACCACCAGCGGCCGGATAGGCTCAATGGCATGAGCGAGACCCCGGACAGCGCCGTCCAGACCGCAGTCGACGCGACCGTACGCGCGTACATCGAGCAGCACCGCGCCGCCTTCCTCGACGACCTCGCCGAGTGGCTGCGGATCCCGTCCGTGTCGGCCCAGCCCGAACACGACGCCGACGTACGGCGCAGCGCCGACTGGCTCGCCGCCAAGCTCAAGGAGACCGGCTTCCCGGTCACCGAGGTCCTCGAAACCCCCGGCGCCCCGGCCGTCTACGCCGAGTGGCCCTCCGGCGACCCCGAGGCCCCCACCGTGCTCGTCTACGGCCACCACGACGTGCAGCCCGCCGCGCGCGAGGACGGCTGGCACACCGAGCCGTTCGAGCCGGAGCTGCGTGACGGGCGGCTGTACGGGCGTGGCGCGGCGGACGACAAGGGCCAGGTGTTCTTCCACACCCTGGGCGTCCGCGCGCATCTGGCCGCCACCGGCCGCACCGCTCCCGCCGTCAACCTGAAGCTGCTCATCGAGGGCGAGGAGGAGTCCGGTTCGCCGCACTTCCGCGCCCTCGTGGAGGCGCACGCGGACCGGCTCGCCGCCGACGCCGTGATCGTCTCCGACACCGGCATGTGGTCGCAGAACACACCTACGGTGTGTACGGGTATGCGCGGCCTCGCCGAGTGCGAGATCCGGCTGTACGGGCCGGACCAGGACATCCACTCCGGCTCCTTCGGCGGCGCCGTGCCCAACCCGGCCACCGCCGCCGCCTGTCTGGTCGCGGCGCTGCACGACGCCGACGCGCGCGTCACCGTGCCCGGCTTCTACGACGGCATCGCCGAACTGACGGACGCCGAGCGGGAGCTCGTGGCCGAGCTGCCCTTCGACGAGGACGAGTGGCTGCGGACCGCCAAGTCGCGCGCACCCCACGGCGAAGCCGGGTACTCCACGCTCGAACGCGTCTGGGCCCGGCCGACCGCCGAGGTCAACGGCATCGGCGGCGGCTACCAGGGCCCCGGCGGCAAGACGATCATCCCGTCGTCGGCGATGGTGAAGCTGTCCTTCCGCCTCGTCGCAGGGCAGGACCCGGACCGCATCGAGAAGCTGGTCACGGAGTGGGCCGCGACCCAGGTGCCGGACGGCATCCGGCACGAGATCGCCTTCAGCGCGGGCACGCGCCCGTGCCTGACGCCGCTGGACCACCCGGCCCTGCAGTCGGTCGTACGGGCCATGGGCCGCGCCTTCGGGCAGAAGATCCGCTTCACGCGCGAGGGCGGCTCGGGACCCGCCGCCGACCTCCAGGACGTACTCGGCGCGCCGGTGCTCTTCCTGGGGATCTCCGTGCCGTCCGACGGCTGGCACGCGCCCAACGAGAAGGTCGAGATCGACCTCCTGCTCAAGGGCGTCGAGACCACGGCCCACCTGTGGGGCGACCTCGCGGCCGTACGCACGTGAACCACAAGGTCTCAAGACCTTGTGGCCGCGCGGTCCACGGCCCGCACCGAAGCACCACCGCTGAACGAACACCGCTGAACCCATCCACCCGGGGGAGTTGGAAGCACCTGTGAGCACCACCAGCACCACCAGCAGTGACGCCACCGCGGACCGGCCGATCGGGCTCACCACGCCCATCAGCCTCACCGAGCCCAGCGACATCGACCGCGCGGCGCACCACCGCCTGGACGAGGCCTGGCTGGCGGCGGCCTGGAGCCACCCGTCGACCAGGGTCTTCGTGGTCTCCGGCGGGCAGGTACTGATCGACGACACCGCCGACGGCCGGACAGAACTCGTGATGACCCCGGCCTTCGAGGCCCCGGTCACCGAGACCCACCGCTACTTCCTGGGCACCGACGACGACGGCGTCAGCTACTTCGCGCTGCAGAAGGACTCCCTGCCGGGCCGCATGGACCAGTCCGCGCGCGCCGCCGGGCTGCGCGAGGCGGGGCTGCTGCTCTCGCCCCGCGACGCGGGCCTGATGGTCCACGCCGTCGCCCTGGAGAACTGGCAACGGCTGCACCGTTTCTGCTCGCGTTGCGGCGAGCGCACGGTCATCGCGGCCGCCGGCCACATCCGGCGCTGCCAGGCGTGCGGCGCCGAGCACTACCCGCGTACCGACCCGGCCGTGATCATGCTGGTCACGGACGAGGAGGACCGCGCGCTGCTCGGCCGCCAGGTGCACTGGCCGGAGGGCCGCTTCTCGACGCTCGCGGGTTTCGTCGAGCCCGGCGAGTCCATCGAGCAGTCGGTGCGCCGCGAGGTCTTCGAGGAGGCGGGCGTCACCGTCGGCGAGGTCGAGTACGTCGCCAGTCAGCCCTGGCCGTTCCCGTCCAGCCTGATGCTCGGCTTCATGGCGCACGCCACGTCGTCCGAGATCAACGTGGACGGCGAGGAGATCCACGAGGCCCGTTGGTTCTCCCGCGAGGACCTGCGCGCCGCCTTCGAGTCCGGCGAGGTGCTGCCCCCGTTCGGCATCTCGATCGCGGCCCGCCTCATCGAGCTCTGGTACGGCAAGCCCCTGCCGAAGCCCACGCACTGAGGACCGGAACAGTCCGTACGCAAAAGGCCCCCACCGGTGCGGTGGGGGCCTTCGTACGCGCGCGTTGACCGGGTCAAGGCAGACGCGTAACGGCAAAAGCAGTGCGGATCAGACGCCGATCTTCTGCTTGACCTGGGCGAGCGACGGGTTCGTGAGGGTCGAGCCGTCGGCGAAGAGCACGGTCGGAACCGTCTGGTTGCCGCCGTTCGCCTTCTCGACGAAGGCCGCCGAGTCCGGGTCCTGCTCGATGTTGATCTCGTTGTACGCGATGCCCTCGCGGTCCATCTGGCTCTTCAGCCGGCGGCAGTAGCCGCACCACGTGGTGCTGTACATCGTCACAGTGCCCGGCATGCTCTCGCACTCCTCATGTTCGGCTGGATGGGTGAACGTCAAGGGATTGAACGTACGCGACCGGGGCGCCATTCCCGCATTAGTACGATGAATCTCACCCCCTGTGGACAACGCGTCCCGTCCGCCTCCACCGACCTGGCAGCATGGTCGGGTGACAGCAGCAACGCACTCCTCCCTCTTCCCACAGGTCCCCGACTCGGCGGACGCGGTGCTCGACGGGCTCGACCCCGAGCAGCGCGAGGTCGCGACGGCCCTGCACGGACCGGTGTGCGTGCTGGCAGGAGCCGGCACGGGCAAAACGCGCGCGATCACCCACCGGATCGCGTACGGAGTGCGGGCCGGAATACTGCACCCCGGCAGTGTGCTGGCCGTCACCTTCACCAACCGCGCCGCAGGCGAGATGCGCGGCCGGCTCCGCCAGCTCGGCGCGGGCGGCGTCCAGGCCCGCACCTTCCACTCCGCCGCCCTGCGCCAGCTCCAGTACTTCTGGCCCAAGGCGGTCGGCGGCGAGCTGCCCCGGCTCGTCGAGCGGAAGGTCCAGCTGGTCGCCGAGGCGGGCGCCCGCTGCCGCGTCCGGCTCGACCGCAACGAACTGCGCGATGTCACCAGCGAGATCGAATGGGCCAAGGTCACCCAGACCGTCCCCGCCGACTACCCGGCCGCGGTCGCCAAGTCCCTGCGCGACGCCCCGCGCGACCCCGCCGAGATCTCCCAGATCTACGCGACGTACGAAGAGCTCAAGCGCGACCGGGGAGTGATCGACTTCGAGGATGTGCTGCTCCTCACAGTCGGCGTGCTCCAGGACCGGCACGACATCGCCGAACAGATCCGCAGCCAGTACCAGCACTTCGTGGTCGACGAGTACCAGGACGTCAGCCCCCTCCAGCAGCGCCTCCTGGAGCTGTGGCTCGGCGACCGCGACAGCCTCTGCGTCGTCGGCGACGCCAGCCAGACGATCTACTCGTTCACCGGCGCCACCCCCGACCACCTGCTGAACTTCCGCACCCGCCACCCCAACGCGACGGTCATCAAGCTCGTCCGGGACTACCGGTCGACACCCCAGGTCGTCCACCTCGCCAACGGCCTGCTCGGCCAGGCGCGCGGCCGCGCCGCCGAACACCGCCTGGAGCTCGTCTCCCAGCGCGAGCCGGGCCCCGAGCCGCTCTACACGGAGTACGTGGACGAGCCCGCCGAGGCCGAGGGCACGGCCCGGCGCATCCGCGACCTCATCGCCTCCGGGATCTCGGCCGGCGAGATCGCCGTGCTCTACCGGATCAACGCCCAGTCGGAGATCTACGAGCAGGCCCTGGCCGACGCGGGCGTGCCCTACCAGCTGCGCGGCGCCGAGCGGTTCTTCGAACGGCCGGAAGTGCGCGAGGCGGGCGTGGCCCTGCGCGGCGCCGCCCGAGCAGGCGGCAACGACTCGCTGCTCGACGACGCCGTCGACCTGCCGTCCCAGGTGCGCGCCGTCCTCGGCACCAAGGGCTGGACCTCCCACCCGCCGGCTGGTTCGGGCGCGGTGCGCGACCGCTGGGAATCGCTGGCGGCGCTGGTCCGGCTGGCGGAGGACTTCGCGCGTGCCAAGACCGGCGCGACCCTCTCCGACCTGGTCGCCGAGCTCGACGAACGCGCCGCCGCCCAGCACGCGCCGACCGTCGAGGGCGTCACCCTCGCCTCACTGCACGCCGCCAAGGGCCTGGAGTGGGACGCGGTCTTCCTGGTCGGCCTCACCGAAGGCATGATGCCGATCACTTACGCGAAGACCGACGAGCAGGTCGAGGAGGAGCGGCGCCTGCTGTACGTCGGCGTCACCCGCGCCCGGGTGCACCTCACCCTGTCCTGGTCCCTCTCGCGGGCCCCGGGCGGCCGCCCCTCGCGACGCCCCAGCCGCTTCCTGAACGGCCTGCGGCCGGGCTCCGCAGCGCTCGGCGCCCGGTCGACGGCCGGCGGCGGGACGGCCGGCATCGAGCGCGGCCCCGCCCGCAAGCGGACCCGACGCGGCCCGGTCCTGTGCCGGGTGTGCGGAAAGACGCTCACCGAAGCCGGCGAGATGAAGCTGATGCGCTGCGAGGACTGCCCCTCGGACATGGACGAGGGCCTGTACGAGCGGCTGCGCGACTGGCGGGCCGGCCAGGCGAGCGCGCTGGGGCAGCCGCCCTACTGCGTGTTCACCGACAAGACGCTGATGGCGATCGCCGAGGCCGTGCCGTCCACCGGCGGGGAGCTCGCGGTGATCTCCGGGGTCGGCGCCCGCAAGCTGGACCGGTTCGGCACCGACGTCCTGGCCATCTGTGCAGGTCAGGAGCTTGTGGGAGACGACGATGAAGGTTCCTGAAAACTCGTCGAAAAAATAGTTTGCGCCCGCCCCAGGAATCCCCATAGGTTCTTAACCACGGAAACAGCGGCTTCTCAGAGGCCCTGCGGCCGTGTTCTACTTGCTGTACTTATCCGAATACGCATGGGATCAAGGCCCCCGGGCCGAGCTCCCCGAGACGCCGAGAGGAGGCGAGACCAGTGACCAGCTTCATGAACTTCACCAGCTTCAGCACCGCCAAAATGACCGATCGCTCGGTCGTCGTCACCTGCCCGCTCGGCTCTTCGTTCCAGGGCACCGGTCTGTCCACCGGCGTCTCCGGTCTGCTCGGCCTCTCGGTCGTCATTCCGTCCTCCCTGGCGAAGCTCCCCGTGCGTAACGGCAATGAGCGACCGACCCAGGCACCGGAAGCAGTAGTGGCGAAGGAGCGGGCCCAGGCCTATGCCTTCGCAGCGGCCGGTGCCGGAGCCGAGAAGAAGACGACGCAGCACCACACGATGTGGGCCTTCCGTGGGCTCGAACCCTGGAGTGATCCAGCCTGATCCAGGATCAGGCAGGCGCCTTCAGGGCCGCGGAACCCCACCAGGGATCCGCGGCCCTTCTGTTTGTCCCCGAACAGGGACGACAGCGCGAAGGGGTCTCGGTACCAGCCGAAACCCGGCCGACCGGCCGGACCGACAACAAGACGAGGAAGAAAAACACCGTGCAACTCGAAGCGCACGCCCCGTCCGTACCGCCCGCCCAGACGATCCCCCCGCCCGGTCTCACGGAGGACCCCGCCTTGACTCCCCTCACCGCGCTCACCGCGCTCGACGACGCCATCGAGAACCTCGGCGTGCCCGTCCCCTGCCGCTCGTACGACCCGGAGGTCTTCTTCGCCGAGTCCCCGGCAGACGTCGAGTACGCCAAGTCCCTCTGCGCCACCTGCCCGCTGGTCGAGGCCTGCCTCGCCGGCGCCAAGGAGCGGCGCGAGCCGTGGGGCGTCTGGGGTGGCGAGCTCTTCGTCCAGGGTGTGGTCGTGGCCCGCAAGCGGCCGCGTGGTCGCCCGCGCAAGAACCCGGTCGCGGCATGAACCGCCCGGGAACCATCGACCGCCCCCTCACGAACGACCCCCAGAAGCAGGCCCCGATGACGACGTCCGCCACTGAGCCCATGGGCTCCGCGACCCCAGACTTCACCACCACCGGCGCGAACGCCTCGCGCCAGAACAGGACCCTCGAAATGCAACTCATGCCAGAAGCCCTGGCCCGTGCCCATATGCACGAGCGCCTGCGGGAAGCCGAGGTCGAGCGACAGGCCCTGCGCCTGCTCGCCGCCCGGCGCATGCAGCGCCGCGCCGAGCGCGTGTCGATGCGTGCCCGCCGCGCCCTGGCCATGGCCGTCATGCAGTAACGGCCGTACCACCGGGCAGCGCAAGCAGTAACGAATCAGCCCGCGGGGGCCGGTCCGAACGGACCGGCCCCCGCGGTGCGTTGTGTCCGCGCAACCACCGGCCGCGGCGGTATCGTCACGAAATGGACGACCCGACTCAACCGGTTGCCGAGACCGTTGTGTGCTCGCGCTGCGGCACGCCCGCCGAGAGCACTCCGCCGACCTGGACCTACTCCGTCGAGAACGGCACCCGTCTCTACTTCTGTGACGCATGCGCACGCGCCAACATCAGGGCGATCGAGAGCCGGCTGGACTCTGTGTGGTGGTGAACGGGGGGGGTGGGGCCCCTCCCCTCCCCCCCCCGCCCCCCGCGCACCCCACAGCCCGGCCTGGCCCCGGCCCTAGGCCCCAGCGGGCTGCTCGTCCTCCTCGCCGTCCAGCTCGTCCAAGTCCTCCGGGACTTCGGGCAGGAACCCCGGAACCCATTCCTCCAGCTCGTCCCGCAGCCGTACCGTCGCGTCCAGCTGGCACAGCACCCCGATGGTGGAGAGCGTCACCCGGTGTATCAGGAGATACGAGGGCGGCAGGTTGAGCTGCTTGCCCAGTTGGTGGGCGGGGGAGCGGGGGTCGGCGATCCTGGCTGCCTGGCCGCGCATCCAGGATCGGGTGAAGGTGAACTCCTCGGCCTGTGCGGGCTCGATGATCGGCAGCAGATAGTCGAGTACCGCGTCCGGGTCGAGGTCTATCGACTCCTTGACGAAGCCTTCGTCGCACAGCAGCCCGTAGACCGCTTCCGCGTCACCCTCCAGGGTCATCCGCAGGGAGTCGCCGATCGTCTGCGGCAGCCCGCCCGGCAGTCGGTCGACCGTGCCGAAGTCCAGCACCCCCAGTCGGTACTCGCCGCCTTCCTTCTCGGGCGGCAGCAGTCGGAAGTTGCCCGGATGCGGGTCCGCGTGGAGCAGTCCGGTCCGGGCGGGGCCCGAGAAGAGGAATCTCGCCAGCAGCTGGCCCGCCCGGTCGCGCTGCTCGGGCGTTCCGTCGGCGATCACCTCGGAGAGCGGCGTGCCGTCGATCCACTCCGTCACCAGCACCTGGTCGCGCTGGTGCACCACATCGGGCACCACCACATCCGGGTCGTCGGCGAACTCCGCCGCGTGCTCCCGCTGGGCGCGCGCCTCCAGTTCGTAGTCCAGCTCCTCGGAGACCCGGTCGCGCAGCTCGGAGATGAGCGGCTTGATGTCCATTCCGGGAATCAGAGGTCCGAGCAGCCGGGCGAACCGGCTGAGCTGGGTCAGGTCCGAGAGCAGTGCCTCGCCGGCGCCCGGGTACTGCACCTTGACCGCGACCTCGCGCCCGTCGTGCCAGACGGCCCGGTGCACCTGGCCGATCGACGCGGCGGCTGCCGGCTTCTCCTCGAACTCCAGAAACAACTCCCGCCAGTTAGGCCCGAGCCGCTCCGCGAGCACGGCGTGCACCGTGCGGGTCGGCATGGGCGGGGCCGCTTCCTGCAGCTTGGTCAGCGCCGCCCGGTAGGGCCCGGCGACCTCTTCGGGCAGTGCCGATTCGAAGACGGACATGGCCTGCCCGAACTTCATCGCCCCGCCCTTCAGTTCGCCCAGGACCTTGAAGAGCTGTTCGGCGGTGCGCTGTTGCAGCTCCCTGCCGACGATCTCCGCGGACTTGCCGCCGATCCTCTTGCCCAGCCCCCAGGTGGCACGGCCGGCGAAGCCAAGTGGCAGCGCGGCCAACTTGGCGGTCCGGGTGACCGCCTTCCGGGGAAGATCAGACATACGCCCCTCCAATTCCCAGCCGGCCGTGCCGCGGGTGCCTTGCGGCAGTGCGTCGTTGACAGCGGTTACCGGGCCATTGTGTCCTGCGGCTGCTCGCCCCCCGAGGCGTCCTCCCCTTCAGTGTTCCCGCCCGCGCCGCAGGAGCAGTCGAGGCGCGCCCTGACGCGTTCGGGGCGCCAGCCGAGGAGCGGCAGCGATGTCTCCCAGCGTGTGCCCGTACTCGCCGGGAGGTCGCCGTCCAGGAAGGCCAGCGCGTGGGCCGCCGCCAGGCCGGCGACCGCCGTCGCGAGCGCGACGTCGCAGGCAGGTACGGCCCCCTCGCGGCGGCCCGAGCGCCATTGCGCCAGCATCCGGGGCCAGCCCGGGTCGTGCTCGGCGCGGGTGAGCGCCAGGCATCCGGCGCACCCGGTGCCGCCCGGTAGAACGAGTGGGCCCACAAGGCCCGTTGTCTCCACAACTCCCGCGTACAGGTGGGGGATTCCCGCCGCCAGCCACTCCTCGGCGGTGGCCGGATCCGGTGCGTACACCTCAAGGCCGTCCCTCGGGGCCACCACGATCAGTGACAGGCCGGGCGGGTCGGCGCACTCGTCGGCGCGGGGCGGGCGGCCCGGCGCCGCGCTGCGCACCAGCCGCTTCGCCGCCGGGGCCCGCCGCTCGCCGACCGCCTCCTCGGGCAGCGCGCCGGGCGCGACGTCCCACGGCCGGACCGTCCCGCCGTCCAGCACGTCCACCCGGCCCACTCCCGCCGCGGCGAGCACGGAGGCGATCGTCGCCCCGACGCGGCCCGCGCCGCGCACCTGGACCCGTAAGGACCTGCGGGTGGCCAGCCGCCGTGCGCCGCCGCCGGGTTCCCGGTGGACCAGGGAGAGCGAGGCGAGATCGGATCTGGTCCGGTCGAAGGCGTCGGTCCGTTCGCGCAGTGCGTCGGCCGCCGGGCCTCCGGCCGTCGGATCGTCGAGGACACCGGCCGTCGTCAACCGCTCGACCATCGCGTCCACTTGGCCGGGCGACAGGTCCACGGCTCTGGCTTCCTCGTACAGCAGTGGCAGTCCGCGTGTGCCGTCGAGGAGGCCGAGGAAGCTTCCTGTCGCCGTGTCCACCGGCGACACCACCACCGCTCGTGCGGGGGTGACCCCGAACTGCACGGTGTTCCGGTTCCGCCATGCCCGGCGCAGTGCCGGCTTCACCATCGGATGCATGTCAACCCCCGCTGTCCTGCCTTGTCGTGTGTTGTCCTGACCGGGCCCGGTCGGCCGTGTGTCGGCCCAGGTCTCCGTCCGGTCACGATTTTCGTGTGATCCGTTGCCAGAATGACTGCCGCGGCGGACGGGCGGGAGAAGTTATCCACAGGGGCGGGGTATTAGTCGTTCAAATGGTGCCCGCCCTGAATGGATCATGGGCCAACCCTTCCGGAGGCGGGACTTCCCCCACTGACAGCGGGTAACGTCGGGGCGTGCCCGCCGACCCACTGCAGAGTGCCGGAAGCCCGCCACGCAGTCCGACAAGTCCGCCGCCCCGCGGTCATGCGACGAGCGCGGTCGAGGTGCGCAGAAGCACCCGGCGCAGCAGGACGGTCTCGGCGTACCGCGAGGGCGACCGCACCATCGTCCTGATTCCGGCCCGGATGTCCGAGGCCGAGGAGCAGCGCTGGGTGAGCGTGATGCTCGACAAGCTCGCCGCCCAGGAGAGCAAGCGGATGCTCGGCGACGCGGAACTGACCGAGCGCGCCGAGCGGTTGTCGGACCTGTACTTCGATGGCCGGGCCCGTCCGGCGTCGGTGCGCTGGGTGACCAACCAGAACACCCGCTGGGGCTCGTGCACCCCGGCGGAGGGCAGCATCCGCCTCTCGCACCGGCTGCAGGGGATGCCCGAGTACGTACTCGACTATGTGCTCGTGCATGAACTGGCGCATCTGTTGGTGCCGGGGCACGGACCGCGGTTCTGGCGGCTCCTGGAGGCGTATCCCCGTACCGAGCGTGCGCGCGGATACCTCGAAGGAGTGGTCGCGGCCGACCGGCTTCCGTATCTGCCCGCCGCCCGCAGTGAGTGATCTCCCCGATTGTGTACCGAACGCGTACCGGACGCCGACCGGTTTGGCCGGTTGTCGCAGGCAGCCGCTAGCCTGGCGCGACCAATCACACTCGGGATGGGGGACGGTCGTTACGCATGGCCAGGGAATTCCAACGCGGCCACAAGGCCAGGATCAGTGATCTGACGGCGGGGACGGATCTGTATGTGGGCGTGCAGATCGCCGCCCCCGGACTGACCTTCGACATCAGCTGCTTCGGCCTCGACGCGAACGAGCAGCTCTCCGACGACCGGTACTTCGTCTTCTTCAACCAGCCCAAGTCGCCCGAGGAGTCCATCCAGCTGCTCGGCCCGCAGGCCGGTGACACCGAGTCGTTCCGCGTCACCCTGGACCGCGTCCCGGCCCACATCCAGAAGCTCTCCTTCACCGCGACGATCGACGGCGCGGGCCAGATGTCCCAGATCGGACCGGGGTACATCCGGGTCGTCGCCGGTGGCGAGGAGGTCGCGAGATACGCGTTCACGGGCGCCGAGTTCAGCACCGAACGCGCCGTCATGCTGGGCGACTTCTACGTGAAGGACGTCTGGCGGTTCGCGGCCGTGGGCCAGGGCTTTGACGGCGGCCTTGAGGCGCTGCTGAAGAACTTCGGCGGCGAGGTCGCCGAGGAGGAGCCGGTGGCGGCGCCGCAGCCGCAGGGCGCCACTCCGGGCTTCGCCCCGCCCGCGCAGACGGCTCCGCCCGCGCAGGCGCCCGTGCAGGCGCCCGCGACCGCGCAGCCCGCGCCCCAGTTCGGCGCCCCGCCTGCCCCGCCTGCCCCGCCGCAGCCCCAAGCCCCGCAGCCGTCCGCGCAGTTCGGCGCCCCGGCCCCGGTTCCGGCGCAGCAGCACTACACGCCCCCGCCGGGGGCAACGCCACCCCCGGCGCCGCCCGCGCCCAGCCCGCAGATCCACGCGGCGCCGACCATCGCCGCGCCGATGACGTTTGTGCCGGGCACCGTCCCGCCCCCGGCCCCGGCCCCGCCCGCCCCGTACGGACAGCCCCAGCAGCCCTCGTCCGGGCAGGTCCCGGGTCAGTACCCCGGTCAGGTCCCGCCGCCCGGCGCGCCCGCCCCGTACGGGCAGCCCGCGCCCTACGGCCAGCCCGCCGACTACGGGCAGCAGCCCGGCTTCCCGCAGGGGATGCCGCCGCAAGGGATGCCGCAGTCCGGTGGCGGGCTCGCGGGGGCCATGCAGCTGTACAAGGAAGTGCCCACCGGGCAGCGCTGGGCCTCGCAGAACAAGCAGCTCGTCCGCGTCGACCTCGGCATCGGCGGCACTCCGGTGCTGGCCCGCCAGGGCAGCATGGTGATGTACCAGGGCAAGGTCGACTTCGGTTACAAGGGCGCCGGTTTCGCCGGGCGGCTCGTCGGCCACGCGACCGGCCAGGAGATGCAGCTGATGCGCTGCACCGGCCGCGGCCAGGTCTTCCTCGCCGAGAACAGCGCCTATCTGCACCCCATCGAGCTCCAGGGCGACGGCATCTGCGTCTCCGCCGAGCGCGTCCTCGCGTTCGACGAGTCCCTTCAGTACGAGGTCCGCCGCATCGAGGGCCACGGGCTGCCCGGCGGCGCGCTGTTCACGATGCAGTTCCAGGGCACCGGAACGATCGTGGTGATGACCCACGGCACCCCCGTCGTCCTGCCGGTCACCCCGACCACGTTCGCCGACAGCGACGCGATCGTGGCGTGGTCGTCCGCCTCGCAGGTGATCGTCTCCAGCCAGGTCAGGCTGCGCCGCAACGCCTATCCGGGCGACAGCGGCGAGTCCGTCAACCTGCAGTTCCGGGGCGCGCCCGGGAACTTCATCGTCGTCCAGCCGTACGAGGTCTGAGGGAGCCCGGCCAATGAACCAGCAACTCGCGGGCTATGCCCCCACCCCCGTCGCCGCCCGGATGGAGAACCACGGCAGTGCCATGCTGAAGGTGGCCATGGCCACCGGAGCGGACCTCTTCGCGCGCGTGGGCTCGATGGTCGCCTACGAAGGCTTCATCCAGTACGAGCCGAACCCGCCCGCCGTACGCCAGATCGCCCGCGACTGGATCACCGGCGAGGGCGCCCCGCTGATGAAGTGCACCGGCGACGGGCTGCTCTACCTCGCCGACTACGGGGCGAACGTCGTCGTCATCCATCTGAACAACGACGCTCTCTCCGTCAACGGCACCAATGTGCTGGCCTTCGACGCGAGCCTTCAGTGGGGCGTCGAGCGGGTCAAGGGCCTCGCCAAGTTCGCAGGCCAGGGCCTGTTCAACGTGAAGATCTCCGGCACCGGGTGGGTCGCGCTCACCTCGCGCGGCACGCCCGTCGTCGTCGACTGCGGCAGCGGCGAGGACGAGACGTACGTCGACCCGGACGCCCTGGTCGCCTGGTCCCCGAACCTCAAGGTCAAGGGCAAGCGCAGCTTCAAGGCGTCCTCGCTGATCGGCCGGGGCAGCGGAGAGGCGTACCAGATGGCCTTCTCGGGCCAGGGCATCGTCGTCGTACAGCCGAGTGAGGACAGCACCGACCGCCTGCGGGCCCGGGGCTGAGGGGAGCGAACACACCATGCAGAGCCCGCTTTTCAGCTACACCGAGCAGCAGTCGCAGGAGCGCTACAGCGCGCAGAACGCGCAGCTGCTGCGTGTGGTGCTCACCGGCCATGACGACATCCTCGCCCGCAAGGGCTCGATGGTCGCCTACCAGGGGCTGATGGAGTTCGACGGCGAGTACGTGTCCAGCGGCCACCAGAGCGCGCGTGCCAACACGGGCGAGGGCCTGGACCTGATGCGCGTCTCCGGTCAGGGCACCGTCTACCTGGCCAATCTCGCCCAGCACGTCCACGTAGTGGACGTGGACCGCGACGGGCTGACCGTGGACGGCGGTTACGTCCTGGCGATGGACTCCTCGCTGCACTACGAGGTCATCGCCGTCGACAGCCAGTACGGCATCTCGGGCACCGGCAAGTTCCAGCTCAACATCACGGGTACCGGCAAGGTCGTCCTGATGACGTCGGGTCAGCCGCTGATGCTCCAGGTCACGCCGGACAAGTACGTCAACGCGGACGCCGACGCGATCGTGGCCTGGTCCACCTCGCTGCGGGTGCAGATGCAGGCCCAGACGCACTCCACGGGCGTGTGGCGGCGGCGCGGCAACACGGGCGAGGGCTGGGAGCTCAGCTTCCTCGGCCAGGGCTTCGCGCTGGTCCAGCCCAGCGAGGTGCTGCCGCCGCAGAACGCGGTGATCGGCCAGGGCCTGCGGGCCCAGTACGGCATGGGGCAGCAGGGCGTCCACGCCCAGAACCAGGGCAACGCCTGGAGCTGATCCGGTCGGCAGCGATGGGTAAGGGGCGGTCGTCCATGGCGACCGCCCCTTACCCGTGTCCTCAATGCGCCCCGAGAGCGCCCGGCTTCACAGCCGGGCCCGGGTCGCCTCCAACAGCCGTACGACCGACTCGTCGGCCACCGACGCCACCTCGTCGTACGCGAACCAGCGCAGGTCCAGGGACTCGTCGCTGATCGCCTCGACGGCGTCCGCCGGGGCCAGCGCCGCGTACTGCACGTCCAGGTGCCAGTGGCACGGCGCCGGGATCGGGTGCCGGTCGAGGCGGACCGGGCCGCCCGGCAGCAGCGTGAGACCGGCGATCCCGGACTCCTCGGTGGCCTCGCGCAGCGCGGCGGCGGCCACCGAGACATCACCGGGCTCGCAGTGGCCGCCCATCTGGAGCCACATGTTGAGCTTCTTGTGCAGCGTCAGCAGGACCCGGCCGCGTGCCGGGTCGACGACCAGCGCGCTCGCCGTCAGATGCCCGGCCCCGCACGCCTTCCACATGCCGTCGTCGTGCGCCGCGAGATGGTCCAGGTACAGCCGGCGCAGCTCCGGCTGGTCCTCGTACGACTTCAGTACGAGGACCGCGTCTTCGTGCAGGCTCACTTCTCGGATTCGCCCTTGCCGTCGGTCCCGTCGTCCTTCTTGGGCTCGTCCGCCTTCGGCTCGTCCTTGGTCAGCGACGGACCGTTCTGCTGGGCCGCCTCGCCGAGCATCTTGTCGATCTCCGAGAAGTCGAGCTGCTCGCGGTGGACGAAGCCGTCCGGGTCGTCCAGGTCCGAGGCGGTCGGCAGCATGTCCGGGTGCTCCCAGAGGTCGTCGCGACCGTCGACGCCGCGCGCGTCCGTGAGCGAGGCCCACAGGCGCGAGGCGTCCCGCAGCCGGCGCGGGCGCAGCTGGAGGCCGATCAGGGTGGCGAAGGTCTGCTCGGCCGGACCACCGGTCGCGCGGCGGCGGCGCAGCGTCTCGCGCAGCGCGTCGGCCGACGTGAGGCGGGGCTTCGCGGCCTCGTGGACCACCGCGTCCACCCAGCCCTCCACCAGCGCCAGGGCCGTCTCCAGACGGGCCAGGGCGGCCTTCTGCTCCGGGGTGTCCTCCGGCTGGAACATGCCCTGCTGGAGGGCTTCCTGGAGCTGCTCGGGGTTGGACACGTCGAGCTGGCCCACCGCGTCCTCCAGCTTCGCGGTGTCGACCTTGATCCCGCGCGCGTAGCCCTCGACCGCGCCGAACAGGTGCGAGCGCAGCCACGGCACATGGGCGAAGAGCCGCTGGTGAGCGGCCTCGCGCAGGGCCAGATAGAGCCTGACCTCGTCCTTGGGGACGCCCAGGTCCTTGCCGAACACCTCGATGTTCAGCGGCAGCAGCGCGGCCTTGCCGGCCGGGCCGAGCGGCAGACCGATGTCGGTCGAGCCGACGACCTCGCCCGCGAGGACGCCCACGGCCTGGCCGATCTGCTGGCCGAACATGGCGCCGCCCATGGAGCGCATCATGCCGATCAGCGGGCCCGCCATGGCCTGCATCTCCTCGGGCAGCACGCCGCCCATGGCCGCGCCGACGCGCTCGGCGACCGGGTCGACGAGCTCCTTCCAGGCCGGCTGGGTCGCCTCGACCCACTCGGCACGGCTCCACGCGACGGCGGTCGACGCGCCCGAGGGCAGCGACGTCACCCCGTCCAGCCACAGGTCCGCCAGGCGCACGGCCTCCTCGACGGCGGCGCGCTCGGCCGGGCCGACGCTCTCGTCCTTGGTGCCGTCCGCGGTGCCCTGGGCCACCGTCTGACGCGCGATCTGCTTGGCCATGTCCCAGTTCACGGGACCGCCCTCGTAGCTGAGCATCTGGCCGAGCTGCTGGAACGCCGCTCCCAGGTCGTTCGGGTTCAGCGAACCGAACATCGCCGCGAACGGGTTGTCCGCGCCGCCGGCCCCGGCGCCGAACCCGAACGGATTCGCCGGGCCGCCCTGGTTGCCCTTGCCCTTCTCCTTGCCCTCGTCGCCGTTCTCCGGCTCCTCCGGCGGAAGGCCGAATCCGAATGGGTTGTCACTCACGGGTTTCCTCGGCTCCTAGGGCCGTCGACTGCTGTCGACGGCGACTGCCCAACACCTACCAGCGTAGACATCCGCGCCGGATAAGGGCTCGGTGCTCCGCCGACTCTCGGCCTGCGGCAGGATGGACGTCACCTGGTCCGTACGCGTCATTCGTGTACGTACTGAAGACAACCGCTGGAGACGCCCGGTGAGTTCCCCAGATCCGCAGGTTCGCGCAGCGCGAAACCATTCCCCCTCCGCAGCGCGGGGTCCCGTCGTCGCGGTCACCGGTGCCGCGGCCGGGATCGGCGCCCTGCTGACCGCGCGGCTCGCCGCGTCCGAGGAGGTCAAGCAGGTCATCGCCATCGACGAGCGCCGGGGCGAGGTCTCCGAGGCCACCTGGCACATCCTGGACGTGCGCGACCCGGCGATCGCCGAGAAGCTGCGCGGCGCCGATGTCGTCGTGCACCTGGCGCTCGATCTCGACCTGGAGACCGACGCGGCCGCCCGGACCGCGTACAACGTACGCGGCACCCAGACCGTGCTGACCGCCGCGGCCGCCGCAGGCGTCCACCGGGTGGTGCTGTGCACCTCCGCGATGGTCTACGGGGCGCTGCCCGACAACGACATCCCGCTCTCCGAGGACGCCGAGCTGCGGGCCACCGCCGAGGCGACCGGGGTCGGCGACCTGCTGGAGATCGAGCGCCTGGGGCGGCGTGCGCCGCGCGCCCACCCCGGCCTGAACGTGACCGTGGTGCGGCCCGCCGTCCTGGTCGGCGGCACGGACACGGCGCTGACCCGCTACTTCGAGTCGCCGCGCCTCCTGGTGGTCGCCGGATCCCGGCCGACCTGGCAGTTCTGCCATGTCGAGGACCTGTGCAGCGCGCTGGAGTACGCGGCTCTGGAGAAGGTCGACGGGGAGTTCGCGGTCGGCTGCGACGGCTGGCTGGAGCAGGAGGAGGTCGAGGAGCTGAGCGGCATCCGGCGCATGGAGCTCCCCTCGGCGGTCGCGCTCGGGGCCGCCGCACGGCTGCACCGGATCGGGCTCACCCCGTCCCCGGCGGGCGACCTCGCGTACACGATGCACCCCTGGGTGGTCAGCGTCGGAAGGCTGCACGACGCGGGCTGGCGGCCGCAGTGGACCAACGAGGAGGTCCTCGCGGAACTCCTCGAAGAGGTCGCCGGCCGGCACACCGTGGCGGGCCGCCGCCTCGGCCGCAAGGACGCCACCGCCGCCGGCGCCGCCGGTGCGACGGTCGCCCTGCTCGGCGCGGCCGCCGTGGTCCGCAGGGCCCGCAAGCGGCGAGGTCTGTAAGAGCTCCGTAGGAGGGTCTGTAGAACCCTCCTACGGAGGGTCGGGGCGACCGGGCGAAAGATCTATTACGCGATGTCAGTGCCGTACGGCACGATGGACTCATGGCACGCACGTACCCCGAGCACCCCGGCGAGCAGGCGGCGCAGGACCCGATCCGGCTGCTGGCGATCCGCGACACCCCGCTCTCCCTGGACGAGGTGTTCTCCGCGGCGGGCGACAGCGCCGCGGGCGGCACCGCGCTGTTCGTCGGCACCGTGCGCGATCACGACGGCGGCGCCGACGTGGACGCGCTCGGGTACTCCTGCCACCCAACGGCCGAGGCGGAGATGCGCCGAGTGGCCGAGAAGGTCGTGGCGAAGTTCCCGGTCCGGGCGCTCGCGGCCGTCCACCGTGTGGGCGATCTGGCGGTGGGCGATCTGGCGGTCGTCGTCGCGGTCTCCTGCCCGCACCGCGCGGAGGCCTTCGAGGCCTGCCGCATGCTGATCGACGACCTGAAACACGAGGTCCCGATCTGGAAGCACCAGCAGTTCTCGGACGGAACCGAGGAGTGGGTCGGGGCCGGCTGACCCCTCCCGCTCGCCACTATCGGGTGGCCCGGAGCCACCGACGGGTGAACGGGCAGGTCGTGGCGGCTGTCTGAAACCCTGTCGGGGGGATCCGCCCCGATTTGCGTAACCGCACCCCGGCCCCGAGCGTTGACCTTGCAGAGGGTTAATCTGCTGATCTGTCAGCTGCGGCCGGCCTGTGGGGTGCGGTCGCTCATCGGGGACGGGAGGACGGAATGGCTGCACTCACGTGGCTGCTGATTCCGCTTTTCGCTGCTGTCGGCGCGGCGATATGGGCGAGCTGGGCAGCTCGCAATCGCACGGCCGGCGACGTCGCGGAACTCGCCGGGTACAACAGGTTCCGAGATGCGATGGACAAATCCGGCTCCGGAACCGAGCCCGTCTGACCCCCTCCAGCGCCTTCTGAGCGCCCCGGCCCGTACGCGGATGTCCACGCTCCCCGGACGGACCGGCCCCGGCGGTGCACTGACAGACACGTCCCGTACTGTCGTTCCATGCCACGCCGCACCGCGACGATGCTCGCCTCCACCTTGATCCTGATCGCGCTGCTCTGCGCAGGCGTCCTCATCAAGGTGCCGTACTCGGAGATGTCGCCCGGCCCCACGGTGAACACCCTCGGCGAGGCGCGCGGCGAGCCCGTGCTGCAGATCACCGGACACAAGACCTACCCCACGACCGGTCATCTCAACATGACGACGGTCCGGGTCACCGGTGCGAACTACAACATGAACCTGGTCGAGGCCGTCTACGGCTGGCTCTCCCACGACAACAAGGTCGTGCCGCACGACACCCTCTACCCGGACGGCAAGACCGAGCAGCAGTCCTCGCAGGAGAACGCCGAGGAGTTCAGCCAGTCGCAGGAGAGCGCCAAGGTCGCCGCCCTCAACGAGCTGAAGATCCCGGTGAAGAGCCGCGTCATCGTGGCGTCGGTGGTCAAGGGCAGCCCGGCCGAGGGCAAGCTGCACGCGGGCGATGTGATCAAGTCCGTCGACGGTGCGGCCGTCAAGGACCCGGCGGACGTGGCGAAGCTGGTCACCAAGCACAGCCCGGGCCAGAACGCGGTGTTCACGGTCATCCCCGCCAAGGACGCGGCCGCCGCCGAGAAGGCGGGCAAGGAGCCCGAGGGCTCCGAGAAGGTCACCATCACCACCGCGAAGGCCAAGGACGGCGACCGTGCGGTCGTCGGCATCCAGGCCGGGACCGACCACACCTTCCCGTTCTCCATCGACATCAAGCTCTCCGACGTCGGCGGCCCGAGCGCGGGTCTGATGTTCGCCCTCGGCATCGTCGACAAGCTCACCCCCGGCGATCTGACCGGCGGCAAGTTCGTCGCGGGCACCGGCACCATCGACGACAGCGGCAAGGTCGGCCCGATCGGCGGCATCGAGCTGAAGCTGATCGGCGCGCGCAACGCGGGCGCCCGCTACTTCCTCACCCCCGGCGAGAACTGCGCGGCTGCCGCCTCGGACACGCCCAGCGGGCTGACCCTGGTCAAGGTCGGAACCATCGGCGACGCCACCAAGGCGCTGGAGAAGATCCGCACGGGGGACACGGCCGGTCTGCCGAGCTGCTCGGCGAAGTGACCGGGCGCGCCCTCCACACGCGCGTGGCTGCGGTTACTGCGGTGACGGAGTAACCGCAGCCAGAGCGTCCGCTACTCAGCGAACGTCGCCGCCAGCGCCTCCGCGAGGCCCGGGACCAGGCCCGCGCCGGTGAGCACCTCGGTCGCCGAGTCCTTCTCGCGCAGCCGCACCGCCGACTCGCGGGCGCCGTCGCGCAGCACCGCGACCGTCATCCGGACCTCCTGGCGGTCCGGGTGCTTGGCCACCCACTTCGCCAGCTGCTTGTCGCTCATGCCCTCCGGCACGGACGCCTCGGCGGACGGCGGGAGCATCAGGCGCTCGACGGTGAGGGCGCAGCCCACCACCGCGTCGGGCCACGCGATGGTGCCCAGGAACTGGTCGAGGGCCTGGCCGGCCGGGATCTCGTCCTGCTCGATGGGGGTCAGGGGAGCGGCCGCCTCGGCCTGGTCGAGGCCGAGCTGGGAGGCGAGGGAGGGCTCCTGGGTGCGGAGCTTGGCGGTGTCGACGAGGGCGAACAGGCGGGCCGGCTGATCCCAGCCGAGGCCGGCCGCGTACTCGTCGATCTCGAGTACTGCGCGGGTGAGCGGGCTCGCGGCCATCGGGGGGCCGGAGGGGGAAACGTTGGACATGAGCAATATCCTGCCCTCTCCCACCCCCGGATCGGGAACTGAGTAAAGCCTCAGTAAGTTGCATAGGTGGGCTCTACGATCGCGGAGCCTGCTCAACCACCACCGAATTTCGAGGTGCGCACCTTGGCTTTCCAGATGCCGGACCGCGGCGGAGGCCCTTCCGGGTCCCGGATCAGAGTCGGCCGACCGTCCCGCCGGGTCCGGACGCTGCTCATGACACTGGGCGTCCTGGCCGTGCTGGCCATGGCGTTCGTCATGTTCGCCGGGTTCTGGACGGACTGGCTGTGGTACCGCTCGGTGCACTATTCGTCCGTCTTCACCACCACCCTGTGGACCAAGATCGGTCTGTTCTCGTTCTTCGGCGTCCTGATGGCCCTGGCCGTCGGCCTGAACATCTGGCTGGCGCACCGGCTGCGGCCGCCGCTCAGCGCGATGTCGCTGGAACAGCAGAGCCTGGACCGCTACCGGATGGGCATCGCCCCGTTCAAGAAGTGGCTGCTGCTCGGCATCACCGCGCTCGTCGGCCTGATCGCCGGCGCCTCCGCCTCCGGGCAGTGGCGCACCTGGCTGATGTGGGTCAACGGGGTGCCGTTCGGGCAGAAGGACCCCCAGTTCCATCTGGACGTCTCCTTCTACGCCTTCGACCTGCCCTGGTACCGCTTCCTGGTCGGCTTCGGCTTCGCGGCCACCGTGCTGTCCCTGATCGCCGCGGCTCTGACGCACTACCTGTACGGCGGGCTGCGGATCACCAGCCCGGGCGCGCGCGCCACGGGCGCCGCCACCGGCCATCTGTCGGTGCTGCTCGGCGTGTTCGTCGCCCTGAAGGCCGTGGCGTACTGGCTGGACCGGTACGGGCTCGCGGTGAAGTCCAGCGACTTCAAGGCCAGCAGCAACTGGACGGGCCTGCGGTACGTGGACGCCAACGCCTATCTGCCGGCGAAGACGATCCTCTTCTGCATCGCGGTCATCTGCGCGCTGCTGTTCTTCGCGACGCTGTGGCGCCGCACCTGGCAGCTGCCGGTGATCGGCTTCGGCCTGATGGTCCTCTCGGCGATCCTGATCGGCGGGCTCTACCCGGCGATCGTGCAGAAGTTCCAGGTCCAGCCGAACGAGCAGGCCAAGGAAGCGCCGTACATCCAGAAGAACATCGACGCCACGCGCAAGGCGTACGGCATCGACGCCACCGAGGTGCGGGACTACAAGGGGGCGACGGCGGCGGAGGACAACGCGAAGCTGCGCGCCGACGCCGACACGGCCGCCAGCTACCGGCTGATCGACCCCAATGTGGTCACGCCCGCGTTCCAGCAGCTCGAACAGCGGCGCAAGTACTACCAGTTCACCGTGCCGCTGGACGTGGACCGCTACACGGACAAGGACGGCAAGGAGCAGGACACCGTCATCGGTCTGCGTGAGCTGAACCTCAACGGCATCGACAAGCGCAACTGGATCAACGACCACTTCACGTACACCCACGGCTACGGCGCCATCGCGGCCAAGGGCACCACGGTGGACTCGACGGGCTCCCCGGACTTCACCGAGTCCGGTCTGCCGACCACCGGCCAGCTGCCGAAGTACGAGCAGCGGATCTACTACGGCGAGAAGACCGAGCAGTACTCGATCGTCGGCGGTCCGCAGAAGGAGCTCGACTACGAGGCCGAGGGCAAGGGCCAGGCGACGACGAGCTTCAAGGGCAAGGGCGGGGTGAGCCTGTCCAACGCCTTCAACCGCGCCGCGTACGCGGTGGCCTTCAGTGAGCCGCAGATCCTCTACTCGGGGGCCATCGGCGACGGCTCGAAGATCCTCTACAACCGCACGCCGAAGCAGCGCGTGGAGGCGGTCGCCCCCTGGCTGACCATCGACGCGGACTCCTACCCGGCGGTCATCAACGGGCGCATCCAGTGGGTCGTCGACGCGTACACGACGACCAACGGCTATCCGTACGCCTCGCGCACGACGCTCGGCGAGACGACGGCCGATTCGCTGACGACCCGTCAGCGCGCGGTGGTCGCCCAGCAGAACCAGGTCAACTACATCCGCAACTCGGTGAAGGCCACCGTCGACGCGTACGACGGAACGGTCACGCTGTACCAGTGGGACACCCAGGACCCGGTCCTGAAGACCTGGATGAAGGCGTTCCCGCACACGGTGAAGCCGAAGAATGACATCTCCCCGGAGCTGCTCGCCCATCTGCGGTACCCGCAGGACATGTTCAAGGTCCAGCGCGAGCTGCTGACCCGCTACCACGTCACCGACCCCGCGCAGTTCTACAGCGGCAGTGACGCCTGGCAGGTCCCGGACGACCCGACCAACAAGGACGGAGTGGCGGTCCCGCCGTACTACCTGTCCATGAAGATGCCGGGCGCCGAGCCGCAGGGGAAGAAGTTCTCGCTGACGACGACGTTCACGCCGAACGGCCGGCCCAACCTGGGCGGGTTCATGGCGATCGACGCCGATGCCGCCAGCAAGGACTACGGCACCATCAGACTCCTCAGAGTCACGGACAACGTCCAAGGTCCACAGCAGGTGCAGAGCAAGCTGAACGGTCTGCCGGAAGTCGCCGAGTTCGTACGGAACCTCAGAGGCAGCGACTCCGAGATCGACTACGGCAATCTGCTCACCGTGCCGCTGGGCGGGGGCTTCCTGTACATCGAGCCCGTCTACGCGCGCGGTGGCTCCGCCAACTATCCGCTGCTGAAGAAGGTCGGCGTCTCCTACGGGGACAAGACCGTCTTCAAGGACACCCTGGCGCAGGCGCTGAACGCGGTGTTCGGGGTGGACGCCTCCGAGCCGCCACCCGCGACCAAGCCGCCGACCGGCACCACCAAGCCGCCGTCCACCGGGACGAACGCGACCGTGGAGCAGGCCATCAAGGACGCCCAGAAGGCGTACGACGACGGCCAGAAGGCACTGCAGAAGGGCGACTTCACGGCGTACGGCAAGGCCCAGCAGGACCTTCAGGCGGCGCTTCAGCGAGCCGCCGACGCCGAGGCCAAGGCGAAGGGCTCCGGCGGCTCGGGGAGCGGCTGAGCTCCCCGGGGAGCCGAGACGGCCGGTTAATGCGGTCGGGCTCCGTTCCGCGTCGTGATACGTTGTATTCACCGACGCGGGGTGGAGCAGCTCGGTAGCTCGCTGGGCTCATAACCCAGAGGTCGCAGGTTCAAATCCTGTCCCCGCTACTCACAGACGAGGGCCCGGATCCTTAAGGATCCGGGCCCTCGTCATGTTGTGTGCCGAATGAGGGTCAGACAGTCGCGTGTGCTGCGTTTGGCTTATCTCTCTGTGGGCATGTCGACAAAACGCTGAAGTGACCTCACCGGCTGCGGTATACCAGGTGTACGCGGGTTGCGGGTGGTGCGACGATGGTATTTATGGGGGACAGGGCAACTCTGTTGGAGACAGGGCGGTTTGCGCAGATGCGCTCCGATGACGCCGCCGACGCCGAGACCGAGGCGCGGCACCGGCGTGCTGCCGACGGCGGCGACGCCGCGTCCATGAGCGTTCTCGGATCCCTGCTGCTGCGCCGCGGCGACCTCGACGGGGCCGAGGCCTATCTGCGCGGAGCCACCGCCGAGGGCGACCGGGCCGCGGCCAACAACCTGGGCGTGCTGCTGCACCAGCGGGGCTACGCGGACGAGGCGGCCGGCTGGTGGCGCATCGCCGCCGTCGCGGGCTCCGCCGCGGCCGCGCACGCGCTCGGCCGGCACTACCGGGAGCGGGGCGACGAGCCGGCCGCCGAGTACTGGCTGCGCCAGTCCGCCGAGCAGGGCCACGCGCTGGGGGCGTACGCCCTCGCCGACCTGCTGGAGCACCGCAGCGACGTGGGCGCCGAGCGCTGGCTGCGCGCCGCCGCCGAGCAGGGCCACCGCGAGGCCGCGTACCGGCTCGCCCGGCTCATCGACCAGCGGGCCGAGCACGACAGCGGCGAGCCTGACATCGCTGTCGAGGCCGACCAGGACACGGCGGCCGCCATCGCCGAGGCCGAGCAGTACTACCGCCAGGCCGCCGCGCGCGGCCACCGGCGGGCCGCGCTGCATCTCGGCGCGATCCTGGAGAAGCGCGGCGAGTTGAAGGAGGCCGGGCGCTGGTATCTGACCTCGGCCAAGGACGGCGAGGCCAAGGCCGCCTGCGCGCTCGGGTTCCTGCTGCGGGACGCGGGGGACGAGGAGAGCGCGGCCGTGTGGTGGCTGCGCGCCGCCCAGGACGGCGACGGCAACGCCGCCAATGCCCTGGGCGCGCTGCACGCCGCACGCGGCGAGCCGCAGACCGCCGAGCGGTGGTACCGGGCCGCGATGGACGCCGGGGACGACAACGGGGCGTACAACCTCGGGCTGCTCTGCACCGCCCAGGAGCGCACCGCCCAGGCCGAGCAGTGGTACCGGCGCGCGGCGTACGCGGGCCACCGCGAGGCCGCCAACGCGCTCGCGGTGCTGCTGCTCCAGGCCGGCGACGCGACCGGCGCCGAGCCGTGGTTCTCCAAGGCGGCCGAGGCGGGCAGCGTGGACGCGGCCTTCAACCTGGGCATCCTCTTCGCCAGCCGCGACGACGACCGCACCGCCCTGAAGTGGTACGAGCGGGCGGCGGCGGCCGGGCACACGGAGGCCGCGCTCCAGGTCGGCATGGCACTGCTCAGGGACGGCGAGGAGGCCGCCGCCGAGCGGCATCTGCGGTGCGCGGCGGGCGGCGGCAGCGCGGAGGCGGCGTTCCGGCTCGCCACCGTGCTCGACGCGCGCCAGCCGCCGCCCGGCGCGCCGGTGCTCGGCGAGCCGGTGGCCGAGAAGACGGAGTGCGAGGAGTGGTACGAGCGGGCGGCCGGGCAGGGCCACCGGCGCGCCCAGGTCCGGGTCGGCATGCTGGCCGCGGCCCGGGGCGACCAGGAGGGCGCCGCGCGCTGGTACCGGGAGGCGGCCGAGGCGGGGAGCCGCAACGGCGCGTTCAACCTCGGGCTGCTCCTCGCGCGCGAGGGGCGCGAGCGCGAGGCCGCCCTGTGGTGGGCCCGGGCCGCCCACGCCGGGCACGGGCGCGCGGCGCTGCGTCTCGCGCTGCTCGCCGCGCGGTGCGGGGAGCTCGCGGAGGGCCAGCGGTGGTGCGCGCGGGCGGTCGAGCTGGGACCGGCGGAGGTCGCCGAGCGGGCGGGCCGCCTGCGCGAGGCCCTGCACCAGGAACTGACGGCCTGAGCGATCGGGCCCGGGCGGCTCCGTGCCCCCGGGCCGGGCCGCCACCGGGGCTGGGCCGAACGGGTTTGCGCTGGTCGGCGGCGTGACGTACTGTTGGGTTCACCGACGCGGGGTGGAGCAGCTCGGTAGCTCGCTGGGCTCATAACCCAGAGGTCGCAGGTTCAAATCCTGTCCCCGCTACCAAGTATTCAGGGCCCGGATCCAATGGATCCGGGCCCTGTTTCGTATGTCCGACGGCAGACCGGGCAAAAAGCGGGCGGGGGCTTCGGCCCCCGCCCGCTTTTTACGTGGATCTTGTGTTTACGCTGCCGCGCAGTTCGGGCAGATGCCCCGGTACGTGACCTCCACGTCCGAGACCGTGAAGCCGAAGCGCTCCGCGGCCGGGAGGTCGGCCAGGGGGTTGCCGGTGGGATGCACATCTCGGATCGCGCCGCACTGGGCGCAGACGAGGTGCTGATGGGGCTGGTGCGCGTTCGGGTCGTACCGCTTGGCGCGGCGGTCCGTGGACACCTCGATCACTTCGCCGAGGGTCACCATCTCGCCCAGCGTGTTGTAGACGGTCGCGCGCGAGATCTCGGGCAGCTTGGCCACAGCACGCGCGTGGACCTCGTCCGCCGTCAGGTGCATGTGGTCGCCGTCGAGGACCTCGGCCACGACGCGCCGCTGTGCCGTCATGCGCCAGCCGCGTCCGCGAAGTCGTTCCAGCAGGTCACTCATAAGGGCCAGCCTAACAGCCGGGGGAACGTATCCCGAACGGGTGTGACTTTGGATGCCTACTTGACTTAGACAACGTCCATTGTAGGATCGGAAACGGCAAACGCCAAGGGACAGGACTTGCAGGAAATGACGCAGGAGGCGCACGTGACGCAGGGACCGCTCACCACGGAGGCCGGCGCGCCGGTCGCGGACAACCAGAACAGCGAGACCGCGGGCGTCGGCGGTCCGGTGCTCGTCCAGGACCAGTCGCTCCTGGAGAAGCTGGCGCACTTCAACCGTGAGCGCATCCCGGAGCGCATCGTCCACGCGCGCGGTGCGGGCGCCTACGGCACGTTCACCCTGACCCGCGACGTCTCGCAGTGGACGCGCGCGAAGTTCCTCTCCGAGGTCGGCAAGAAGACCGAGACGTTCCTGCGCTTCTCCACCGTGGCGGGCAACCTCGGCTCGGCCGACGCCGTGCGCGACCCCCGCGGCTTCGCGCTGAAGTTCTACACGGAGGACGGCAACTACGACCTGGTCGGGAACAACACGCCGGTCTTCTTCATCAAGGACGCCATCAAGTTCCCCGACTTCATCCACACGCAGAAGCGCGACCCGTACACGGGCTCGCAGGAAGCCGACAACGTGTGGGACTTCTGGGGTCTGAGCCCCGAGTCGACCCACCAGGTCACCTGGCTCTTCGGCGACCGCGGCATCCCGGCCACGCTGCGCCACATGAACGGGTACGGCTCGCACACGTACCAGTGGAACAACGAGGCCGGCGAGGTCTTCTGGGTCAAGTACCACTTCAAGACCGACCAGGGCATCAAGAACCTCACCCAGGCCGAGGCCAACAAGCTCGCCGGTGAGGACCCGGACAGCCACCAGCGCGATCTGCGCGAGGCCATCGAGCGCGGCGAGTTCCCGAGCTGGACCGTGCAGGTGCAGATCATGCCCGCCGCCGAGGCCGCGACCTACCGCTTCAACCCGTTCGACCTCACCAAGGTGTGGCCGCACGAGGACTACCCGCCGATCGAGATCGGCAAGCTGGAGCTCAACCGCAACCCGGAGAACATCTTCGCCGAGGTCGAGCAGTCGATCTTCAGCCCCGCGCACTTCGTGCCCGGCATCGGCCCGTCCCCGGACAAGATGCTCCAGGGCCGCCTGTTCGCGTACGGCGACGCGCACCGCTACCGGGTCGGGATCAACGCCGACCACCTGCCGGTGAACCGCCCGCACGCCACCGAGGCGCGCACCAACTCCCGTGACGGCCACCTGTACGACGGCCGCCACAAGGGCGCGAAGAACTACGAGCCGAACAGCTTCGGCGGCCCGTACCAGACGGACCGCCCGCTGTGGCAGCCGGTGCCGGTGAGCACCGCGACCGGCAACCACGCGGCGCCGGTGCACGCCGAGGACACCGACTTCGTCCAGGCGGGCAACCTGTACCGGATGTACTCGGAGGACGAGAAGGCGCGCCTGATCGACAACCTCGCCGGGTTCATCGCCAAGGTCTCGCGCGACGACATCGCCGAGCGCGCGATCAACAACTTCCGCCAGGCGGACGGAGACTTCGGCAAGCGGCTGGAAGCCGCGGTCCAGGCCCTGCGCGGCTGAACAGCACTGGATCGCTTGCCGTAGGCAGTCAGAGGGCCGGTTCCCTTCGGGGGGCCGGCCCTCTGTGCGTACTGCCCCGGTTCCGTACGTACGGGGACTCAGCCGACCAGTTCGGCCGGGTGGCGGCGGGTGGGGGCCCAGCAGCGGATGATGTCCCGCACCGAGACCACGCCGACCGGGCCGTCCCCGTCGAGGACGATCAGATGCCGGAAGCCGCCGTGCGACATCGCCTCGGCCGCCTCGTCCAGGGTCCAGGACGGCGCCGCGAAGACGACGTCGGTGGTGGTGTGGGTGCTCGCGGTCTCGTGGTCCGGGTTCTGGCCCTGGCCGAGCGAGTTGAGGATGTCGCGCTCGGTGAGGATGCCGAGCCCGCTGGTGTCGGGGTCGAGGACGACGGCCGCCCCGACGCGGCGCGCGGCCATCAGCCGGGCCGCCTGCCGGAGGGTGTGCGCGGGTCCGATGGTGAGGACCACCGTGCTCATGGCGTCACGGACGAGCATGGATGGGGCCACCTCCTTGGTGAAGTGCCGTTGCCCGACTGCGAGTACCCGACTGCGAGGGCCTGCTTGCGAGAACGGATTCACAAGTTCACAAGTGGGGGGACTCTTAGAGTCGCAGGAGGACATGCCCGTCAACAAGGGGGTGGTAGAGGTCAGTTGAGGGGCGCGTAAAAGTACGACCCACGCCCCTCTCGCACCCCAGGTGCCTGTATCCGCCTATCGCGCGCGCTTACGGGCGCCCACAAAAAGGCCTCAGTCGCCCAGGCCCACGTAGTTCAGCAGCTCACCGTGGAGCAGGCCGTTGGAGGCCGCCGCGTTGCCGCTGTGCGGGCCGGGCTGGCCGTCGAGGCCGGTGAAGACGCCGCCCGCCTCCTCCACCACGATCACGTTCGCCGCCATGTCCCACAGCGACAGCTCCGGCTCGGCACAGATGTCCACGGCCCCCTCGGCGATCATCATGTACGGCCAGAAGTCGCCGTACGCGCGCGTGCGCCAGCACTCGCGGGTCAGATCCAGGAAGTCGTCGAGCTTGCCGCGCTCCTCCCAGCCGCTCAGCGAGGAGTACGCGAAGGACGCGTCCGCGAGCTTCGACACGCTGGAGACCCGCAGCCGGCTCGCCTGCGACAGACTGCGGCCGGTGTACGCGCCGAGCCCCTTCGCCGCCCACCAGCGACGGTTCAGGGCGGGCGCCGACACCACGCCGACCACCGGCCGGTAGCCGCCCTCGCCCGCCTCCATCAGCGCGATCAGCGTCGCCCAGACCGGCACCCCGCGTACGTAGTTCTTCGTACCGTCGATGGGGTCGATCACCCAGCGGCGCGGGCCCGTGCCCTCCAGGCCGTACTCCTCGCCCAGGATCGCGTCCCGTGGGCGTGCCCGCTGGAGATGGCCGCGGATCAGCTCCTCGGCGGCCTTGTCGGCCTCGCTCACCGGCGTCATGTCCGGCTTGGTCTCGACCTTGAGGTCGAGCGCCTTGAACCGGTCCATCGTGGCGGCGTCGGCGGCGTCCGCGAGGACGTGGGCGAGACGCAGATCATCGTGGTAGTCGGGCATGGCCACACCGTATCGACCAGCACCTGCGGCGACCACATGGCCCGGGATGCGGACACCCGGCGGGAGGGCCCGCGCCGACCGCTCGGCGCACCGGTACGGCCCGCTCCGGCTATTGACAGTGCCCGGGCGCGCGTCAACTCTGAGGGCGGAGCCTCGGGAGGCGCGATGCCCACAGCGCGAGAAGCCCTACTGGACGCCGCCGTCTCGGCCCTCGCCGCACTGCCCTGGTCGGGGGTGCGGATGGTGGACGTGGCCTCGGCCGCGGGCGTGTCCCGGCAGACGCTCTACAACGAGTTCGGCAGCAAAGAAGGCCTGGCCCGGGCCCTGGTGCGGCGCGAGGCCGACATCTATCTGCGCGGGGTCGACCGGGTGCTCGCCGATCACGCGGTGCCTGCCGACCGACTGGTGGCGCTGGTCGAGTGGACCGTCGGCTCGGCCCGCTCCAGCGCGCTCATCCGGGCGCTGCTCACCGGTTGCTGGGGCGAGCGCCTGCCCGCCCCCCGCCCGGGCCGCACGCCCGGCGTGCACTCGCCCGTACCGGCGCAGAGGCGGGCGGACGCCGGAGTTCCGGGGCCGTCCGAACTGGTGGCCGCCGTCCGGGACCGCTCGCTGGCGGCGCTGGAGAAGGAACTCCCGGCCGTGGACCCGCTGGAAGTGGCGCGCTGCTGCGAGACGGTGGTGCGCCTCGCGCTCTCGTATGTGGTGGCCCCTGATCCGGCGAGGCAGGGGACGCCCGGGGGTGGCCATGCGGCGCACGTACGCGCGGTGCTCGCCCGTACGCCGATGCGGCCGGTGTCGTGAGCCCCCGCCCGGCCGGTCCGCCTCAGTGCGCCGACCCCGAGATCTGCAGCCCGATCACGCCCACGATCACCAGCGAGATCGACACCAGTTTCAGCGTGGAGACGACGTCGTCCAGGAAGACCATGCCGTAGATCGCGGTGCCCGCCGCGCCGATGCCCGTCCACACCGCGTACGCCGGACCCACGTCCAGCTTCTTCAGGGACAGGGTCAGCAGCCCGAACGAGCCGAGGGCGAACGCCGCGAAGGCGATGGTCGGCCCGATCCGGGTGAAGCCGTGCGACAGTTTGAGACAGACGGCGAACCCGGTCTCCAGGATTCCGGCGACCACCACGAGCAGCCACGCCATGTCCAGGGCCTCCCGCAACGCATAGGTGACTGCTTGTCAGAGCTACGTGCGATTATGCACGCGGGTTCCGTCAGTCGCCCTCGTGGCGCTCCCGGGTGGCCAGCAGGCGCCGCAGCGAGTAGAGCCGGGCCGGGTCGGCGTGGCCCTCCTCGACCCAGGCGTCCAGCGCGCACTCCGCCTCGTCGTGGCTGCACGCGCGCGGGCAGTTCTCGGTGCCGGGCACCAGGTCGGGGAAGGCGAGGATCACCCGGGACGGCTCGACGTGGTGCAGGCCGAACGACCGTACGCCCGGGGTGTCGATCACCCAGCCGCCGTCGCTGCTGGCCAGCGGCAGGGCGAGCGCGGAGGTGGTGGTGTGCCGGCCGCGGCCGGTGACCGCGTTGACATGGCCGGTGACCCGGCGGCGGTCCTCCGGGACCAGGGCGTTGACCAGGGTCGTCTTGCCGACGCCGGAGTGGCCGACGAACGCGGTCACCTTGCCGTCGAGGTGCTCGCGCACCCGGTCCGCCGCGTCCCCGTTGTAGAGCTCCTCGCGGGAGGTGACGACATACGGGACGCCCAACGCCCCGTACATCTCCAGGAGTTCGTCCGCCGGGGCGAGGTCGGACTTGGTGAGCACGAGCAGCGGGGTGAGCCCCGCGTCGTACGCCGCGACCAGACAGCGGTCGATCAGGCGCGGGCGCGGCTCGGGGTCGGCGAGCGCGGTGACGATCGCCAGCTGGTCGGCGTTGGCGACGATCACGCGCTCGAACGGGTCGTCGTCGTCGGCCGTGCGCCGCAGCACGGAGCTGCGCTCCTGGATGCGGACGATGCGCGCCAGGGTGTCCTTGGCGCCCGAGAGATCACCGACGATCATGACCCGGTCGCCCACCACCGCGGCCTTTCGGCCCAGCTCACGGGCCTTCATCGCGGTGATCGTACGGTCCTCGACGAGGCAGGTGAGGCGGCCCCGGTCGACGGTGAGGACCATCCCCTCCGAGGCGTCCTCGTGCTTGGGCCGGATGTTGGTGCGGGGACGGTTGCCCTTGCGGTTGGGGCGGACCCGGATGTCGTCCTCGTCGGGGTTCTTGCCGTAGCGGCGCATCTGCTCAGGCCCCGCTCAGTTTCCGGCCCCGGCCAGCATCTCGGTCCACATCCGCGGGAAGTCGGGCAGGGTCTTGGCGGTCGTCGCCACGTTCTCGATCTGTACGCCCTCGACGGCGAGGCCGATGATCGAACCGGCCGTCGCCATGCGGTGGTCGTCGTAGGTGTGGAAGATCCCGCCGTGCAGTCGGCGCGGGCGGATGTGCAGCCCGTCCTCGGTCTCGGTGACATCGCCGCCGAGCTCGTTGATCTCCTTGGTGAGCGCCGCGAGCCGGTCGGTCTCGTGCAGCCGCAGATGCGCGACGCCGCGCAGCGTCGAGGGGGAGTCGGCGAGCGCCGCGACCGCCGCGATGCCCGGGGTCAGCTCGCCGACCTCGCTCAGGTCCACGTCGATGCCGTGGATCGAGCCGGAGCCGGTGAAGACCAGGCCGCGGTCGGTGAGTTCGCAGGAACCGCCCATCTCCGTGAAGATGCGGCGCAGCTGGTCGCCCGGCTGGGTGGTGCGCTCGGGCCAGTCCGGGATGGTCACCTTGCCGCCGGTGATCAGGGCGGCCGCCAGGAACGGCTGGGCGTTGGAGAGGTCCGGCTCGATGGTGAGGTCGCGGCCGAGCAGCGCGGACGGGGAGACCCGCCACACGTTCGGCTCGCCGCCGGTCTCCGGCTCGTCCACCTGCGCGCCGACCTGGCGCAGCATGTCGACGGTCATCCGGATGTGCGGCATCGACGGCAGCGAGCCGCCGACGTGCCGTACCTCGACGCCCTGGTTGAAGCGGGGCGCGGAGAGCAGCAGCGCGGAGACGAACTGGGAGGACGAGGACGCGTCGATCTCGACCCGGCCGCCGTCCAGGGCGCCGCCGCCGTGCACGGTCATCGGGAGCGCGCCCCGGCCGTCGTCGTCGATCCGGGCGCCGAGCACGCGCAGCGCGTCGATCACCCCATTGAGGGGTCGCTCGTACGAGCGCGGGTCGCCGTCGAAGCGGACCGGCCCGTCGGCGAGGGCGGCGACCGGCGGCATGAAGCGCATGACCGTACCGGCGTTGCCGACGTCGACGGTGGCCGGGCCGTGCAGACCGGCCGGGATGACCCGCCAGGCCTCGCCGGAGCCGTCGGGGTCGCCCGCCGGGGTGGAGCTGGAGGACACCGTCTCCTCGATTCCGACGCCCAGGGCACGCAGTGCCTCGGCCATCAGCAGGGAGTCGCGGGAGCGCAGGGGCCGGCGCAGCCAGCCGGGCTCGGCGGCCAGCGAGGCCAGCACGAGGGCGCGGTTGGTGACCGACTTCGAGCCGGGCACGGTGACCGTCGCGTCGACGGCCCCGGTTGCGACAGGAGCGGGCCAGAGGGCGGGGTGGACGGGCGTTTCGGTCATGGGTCTCACTTTAGTGGGGGGAGAAGCTACAGTCCGAGCAGCCACCTGCCGCCGCCGATGAGTGAGCAGACCGAGACGGCGTGGAACATGAACAGCCACAGCGCCGGTGGTACGTGGGTGAGCCGGGCCAGCTGGTCCGCGTCGGAATCTCCGCTGTTGTGGCGCCTGCGCTTGCCCTGGAGCTCGAAGGCCGGCCGTACGCCCCCGAGCAGCAGGAACCACACGACGGTGTACGCGAACACCGACTGCACATCGGGCGAGGTCAGCCACGACACCAGCAGGAACGCGGCGCCGCTGAGGACCACGGTGAGCACGCCGTACGCGTTGCGGATCATCACCAGCATCGCGATGAGCAGGGCTGTGGCGAGCCAGAGCAGCAGGGTGACGTGGTGCGCGGCGAGCAGATAGGCGCCGCCCAGGCCGAGCAGCGGGGGAGCGGTGTATCCGGCGGCCGCTGTCAGGATCATGCCGAGGCCGGTCGGCCTGCCCCGGCTCACCGTGAGGCCGCTGGTGTCGGAGTGCAGCCGGATGCCGTCGAGGCGGCGGCCGGTCAGGAGCGCGACCAGGCCGTGGCCGCCCTCGTGGGCGATGGTGATCGCGTTGCGCGAGAGGCGCCAGACGCCGTGCGGGACGACGACGGCGAGCGCCGCTATCCCGGTGACGACGACCAGCCACTGGGCCGGTGCGGCCTGGGTGCCGAAGACGTGCAGGTCGGGCATTTTGCCGGGCATTTCCGGGACGGCTCCTCTTGATCGGCTGCCGCGTGGCAGGGTTGCTGTCATGTGTGGGAGGTATGCAGCGAGTCGTAGGCCCGAGGATCTCGCGGGAGTCTTTGAAATAGAGAAGTGGGATCCCCAGGAGAGCCTGGAACCGGACTGGAACGTGGCCCCGACCAAGGAGGTCTACGCGGTCCTTGAGCGCCCACTGAAAGACGCGGATGACCGGCGTCCGGTTCGCCAGCTGCGCAAGCTGAAGTGGGGGCTCGTCCCGTCCTGGGCGAAGTCGCCGGAGGGCGCGGCGCGGATGATCAACGCGCGCGCGGAGACGGTCCACGAGAAGCCGTCCTTCCGCAAGGCGTTCGCGGCCCGCCGCTGCATCCTGCCCGCCGACGGCTACTACGAGTGGGTCACCGGGGCGGACGAGCGGGAGCTGGAGGTCGAGGGCAGGAAGAAGCGGCCGCGCAAGCAGCCGTACTTCATCTCGCCCGCCGACGGATCGGTGTTCGCCATGGCCGGGATCTACGAGTTCTGGCGCGACCGGACGCTGCCGGACGACCATCCGGCGGCCTGGTGGGCGACCTGCTCGGTGATCACCACGGAGGCGGAGACGGGCCCGCTGGGCGTGGGCCCGGCCGACGGCCCCTCCTCGCTGACGGAGATCCACCCCCGGATGCCGCTGATGCTGACCCCGGACCGCTGGGCCGAGTGGCTGGACCCGTCCACCACGGACGTGGAGTCGCTGCGCGGACTGCTGGCGCCGCCGCCGGAAGGGCTGATGCGGGCGTACGCGGTGTCGACGGCGGTCAGCAATGTGCGCAACAACGGGCCGGAGCTGCTGAAGGAACTGTCGGGGCCGGAGGAGGGCACGCTGTTCTGAGCCGCCCGCTGTTCTGTCCGAGCCGCCCGCTGCTCCGAGTGTGAGCCCCTGCAATAGTCGCGGCCCATGCACTATGTGACGGTGACCACCACCCACGTAGTAGCGACAGCAGCCGGTGATGCCCGGATCACCTGGCACAAGGCCGCCAAGGCCCGGCTCGTGTTCGCCCTCGGGCACGGCGCCGGGGGCGGGATCGAGGCGCGGGACCTTCAGGCGCTGGCCGGGACACTGCCCGCGCTCGGGGTGAGCGTCGCGCTCGTCGAGCAGCCCTGGCGGGTAGCCGGCAAGAAGGTGGCGCCCGCACCCAAGACCCTCGACACCGGGTGGCGCGGGGTGTGGCCCGCGCTCACCGAACCCGGGCTGCCGGTCGTCGCGGGCGGGCGCAGCGCGGGCGCGCGCGTGGCCTGCCGCCTCGCCACGGAGCTCGGCGCCCACGCGGTGCTCGCCCTGAGTTTTCCGCTGCACCCGCCCGGCAGGCCCGAGAAGTCCCGCGCGGACGAACTGCTCGGGGCCGGCGTGCCCACCCTCGTGGTCCAGGGCGGAAACGATCCGTTCGGCCGCCCCGGGGAGTTCCCGGCCGGAAAGTACGAGCTGGTCGAAGTCCCCTTCGGGGACCACTCCTTCGCGGTGCCCAAGCGGGCGGACATCGGCCAGGACGAGGCGTTGCGGGTGATCACGGACGGCGTCGGGCGCTGGGCGGCCGGGCTCGGCTGACCCGCCGGTAACCCCGGGGAACCCCAAGTGGCCCCCCGGCAGCGGCGGGCGGAGCCCCGGGAATGCCGGGTGCCGGGCCGCTGTTGTGAGGACATACGCAATCGCAAGCCTGGCCTTATGTGGAGAGGGAGTCCGTCGCATGGGTTCGACCATCTGCCCCAGCCGCTCGCACGCCGCTGACCTGGAGTGGACGGTGCTGTCGGCGGCGAAGACCGCTCCTATTCGAGCGGCGGGCGGACCGGATCGTCGTCTATCCTCCGATTCGAGCGGGTCCAGCTTCGGACTCGTCACACCGTTCGAGGAGGTGGGTCCGGTCACAGGGACCGACGACGGCCACGTGGAAGAGTCGACCGCCGAGCGCAACGCGCGCTTCGAGCGGGATGCCCTCGGCTACCTCGACCAGATGTACTCGGCGGCGCTGCGCATGACGCGCAACCCGGCGGACGCCGAGGACCTGGTGCAGGAGACGTACGCCAAGGCGTACGGATCCTTCCACCAGTTCCGGGAGGGGACGAACCTCAAGGCTTGGCTCTACCGGATTCTCACCAACACGTTCATCAACTCGTACCGGAAGAAGCAGCGCGAACCCCAGCGCAGCGCCGCCGAGGAGATCGAGGACTGGCAGCTCGCGCGCGCCGAGTCGCACATGTCGACCGGTCTGCGCTCGGCCGAGTCCCAGGCACTGGACCACCTGCCCGACTCCGATGTGAAGGAAGCCCTCCAGGCCATTCCGGAGGAGTTCCGTATCGCCGTGTATCTCGCGGACGTAGAGGGCTTTGCGTACAAGGAGATCGCGGACATCATGGGTACACCCATCGGTACGGTGATGTCCCGGCTGCACCGGGGCCGCCGCCAACTGCGCGGAATGCTGGAGGACTACGCCCGTGACCGCGGGCTCGTCCCGGCCGGCGCCGGCGATTCGGACGAAGCGAAAGGCTCGGGCTCATGAGCTGCGGAGAGCCGCACGAGACGGACTGCTCTGAGGTCCTGGACCATCTCTACGAGTTCCTCGACCACGAGATGCCCGACAGCGACTGCAACAAGTTCGAGACGCACTTCGAGGAGTGCTCGCCGTGCCTGGAGAAGTACGGGCTCGAACAGGCCGTGAAGAAGCTGGTCAAGCGGTGCTGCGGGTCGGACGACGTCCCCGCCGACCTGAGGTCGAAGGTCATGGGCCGGATCGATCTGATCCGCTCCGGCCAGGCGGTGCCCGACCAGGACATCGTCGCCGAGGGCTGAGACTTGGGCTGATCCACAGCTGAAGCGTGAACAGAGGGGCCGCAACCATGCGTTGCGGCCCCTTTCGTCACTCGAAGGTGCTAATCCGGCGGGACTGAAAACGGTTCAATCCGACAATGCGCCTACTCGCCGATCCGCGCGGGCCTATCCTCCCGATCCGGAGCAGGAGGGAGGCGCGCCATGGACGGATCGCAGCCACGGACCATGCCATGGGGGGCGCGTGCCGCGCTCCTGGGCGTTGTCGTGGCCGCAGGGGCGTGCGCGCTGCCCCTGGCGCTCGGGCCGGTGCCCTGGGGCGCGCTGGGGCTGCTCGCGGGTCTCTACGCGCTCTGTGAGTGGCCCGCGCGCTGCCCGCTGCTCCTGGGCCGGGTCAGCGTGCCGCCGGTGTCCGGCTCGTTCTTCCCGGTGCTGCTCGCCGCCGCGTTCCTGCTGCCACCTGCGGCCGCCGCGCTGGTCGCCGTGCCCGGCGCGCTGCTCGCGCCCGTCTACGAGCCGCCCCGGGCCGTGCGCCGTATCTGGCGGGCCGCGCAACTGGCGCTTGCCGTGTGCGCCGCGGCCGGGGCGCACGAACTGCTCGGCGGGCGCGCGGCGCTGGGCTCCGCGGCTCGCACGCCCGCGCCCGACTTCCCGTACGCCCTGCTGCCCGCCGGGGCCGCGGCTCTGGTCTTCTGTCTCGTCCTGACCGCGCTCGACGGGCTGATCCTGTGGACCGCCGAGCGGCTGCCCGCCCGGACCGCCTGGCGCGGGCTGCTGCTGCGCTCCCTGGCCCCGTACTGCGTGCACGGCCTCGCCGGGCTGATGATGGCTGTGCTCTGGCGCAGCCGGTACGGACCGCCCTCGGCGCTGCTCGTGCTGCTGCCGATGTACGTGTCGTGCTGGGTCTTCACGCAGTACCACCGCGAGCACGCCGCCCACCAGGCCACCATCCGCGCCCTGGTCCAGGCCGTCGACATCAAGGACACCTACACGCGCGGCCACAGCGAGCGCGTCGGCCTCGCCTCGGTGCTGATCGCGCGTGAACTCGGCATGGAGGAAGGCCGGTTGGAGGTGCTGCGGTTCGCCGGGATCCTGCACGACGTGGGCAAGCTGGGGGTGCCCACCCGGCTGCTGCGCAAGGAGGGCCCGCTCACCCCGCAGGAGCGCGCGGTGATCGAGCTGCACCCCGAGTACGGGCATGAGATGGTGCGCGGCATCGGCTTCCTCGGGGAGGCGCGCGCCGCGATCCTGCACCACCACGAACGGCTCGACGGCAGCGGCTACCCGTACGGGCTCGCCGGTCCCCAGATCCCCGAGTTCGCCCGCGTGGTGGCCGTCGCCGACGCCTTCGACGCGATGACGTCGACCCGCTCCTACCGGCGCGCCCGGCCCGTCGAGGCGGCCGTCGAGGAGCTTCAGCGGTGCGCGGGGCGCCAGTTCGACCCGCAGATGGTGCGGGCGCTGGTGCGCGCGGTCGAGCGGCACGGCTGGCACCCGGCGGTGACGGCGGACGAGCCGGAGGGGGCGGTGCGTACGGGGCGCGGAAACGTCTCGGCGGTGTGCCCCCCTGTTGACTCGAACGGACAGGTGCTGGCGGGGGTTCCGCGCAATGCCGCTGGGCGCGGCGGTTTCGGGTGACGGGGACGGAGGAGGCCGGGGAGCTTGGCGGGGCCGGGGAGTACGCCGGGGCGGCGGCCGAGGGACTGGACGGGGCTGTGGGCCGGGGGCCGGGCGGGGAGTTCGCCGGGCTACCCGGCGGGGTGCCTACCCGCGCGCCCGCCACGCGCGCGTCGCGAAGACCACCGCACCGCACGCGCGCGTACCGCGTGCCGTTCACCGTCGTCGCCGTGTACGCGGCCGCCGCCGCGCTCGCCGTGTGGGCGCTGGGGCGGACTCTCTGGTGCGGGGTGGTGGAGCCCGGGGTCGCGCTGGCCTTCGGGGCGCTGGTCACCGTCGGTGAGCTGGCGCGGTGGCGGGCCCGGGGCCAGGACCGGGAGCAGGAGCGCGAGTCCGCGCCGCTCGGCTCGGCCGGGGCCCTCGCGTACGCGCTGCTCGGCGAGAACGGCGGCAGCCCCACCCACCACGGCGTCCTCCAGGTCGTCGCCGTGGTGCTCGCGGCCGCGCTCGTCGGCGCCGTGCCCCATGTGGCGCTCGGCCGGGGGCCGAGCCCGGACCAGGTGGCCCGGCGGGTGCTCACCGTCGCCTTCGCGGCCGTCTGCTTCCAGCCGCTGTACAACTCCGGAATCCTGGCCCGCCGGACCGGCGACGGCCCGTACTACGCGCTGTTCCTGCTTCTGGTCCTGGTGCTCACCGCGCTGTGCGACGCGGTGCTCGCCGCGGCGCTGCTGCGGGCCCGCACCTCCTTCCCGTACGGGCCGGTCCTGCGCGACGAGCTGCGCGCGCTGCTCGGCATCGGCTCGGCGGTCTGCGCGACCGGCGCCGTGATCGCGCTCGCGGTCGCCGTGGCCGGGCTGTGGGCGCTGCCGGTGTTCTGCGTACCGCTGCTGCTGACCCAGCTGGCCTTCAGGCGGTACGCGGCGGTGCGCACCACCTACCGGCAGACCATCACCTCGCTCGCCCGCGCCACCGAGATCGCCGGGTACACCCAGCCGGGCCACGCCCGCCGGGTGGCGCGGCTGAGCCGGGCCGTGGGGCGCGAGCTGGGGCTATCCGAGGCCGAGCTGGGCGTGCTGGAGTACGCGGCCCTGATGCACGACATCGGGCAGCTCTCGCTCGTCGACCCGGTGCCCGCCGGGGCCACCGCACCGCTGCCGCCCGCCGAGCAGCGCCGGATCGCCCTGCTCGGCGGGGCCGTGGTGCGCCAGACCGGCGTGCCCGCCGAGGTCGCGGTGATCGTGGAGCGCCAGGCCGACCCGTACCGCGAGCAGCCGCTGCCCGCCCGGATCGTGCGGGCCGTCAACGCCTACGACGACCTCGCGGGGGCACCCGGGGGCCCAGGAGGCTCCCTGAGCGCCCTGGAGCAACTGCGACTCGGCACCGGACGCGACTATCAGCCCGAGGTCGTGGAATCGTTGGCCCGGGTCCTGGCCCATCAGCGGGGCGGCCCGCCGGGCCCCGGCTGAGGACCTGCGGCGGGAGTGGACCCGGGCGTCTTACGCCCGTGGCCGCTGGGTAACCCAGGAGTAATGAGCGGCCTTCCGGCCGGGCATGGTTGGATGCGAAAGAACCCAGAAAACTGGGCGACGAAAGACCGGAGGCAGGTCGGTCTGGGCAGGCGGGAATCGTGAGGATCTTCGGCAAGGGACGGCACCGGCCCTCCGCCTCGTGGCGGCAGGCCACGGACCGTGCGTTCACGCTGATCGGCGACGGCAGGTACGAGGACGCCGGCGCGCTGCTGACGCGCGCCGCCGACCTGGAGCCCTGGCTCTCCGAGTCCTGGTTCAACCTGGCGCTGCTGCACAAGTTCCGGCACGACTGGGAGCAGGCGCGCGCCGCGGGCCTGCGGGCCGTCGCGCTGCTCGACAAGGAGACCGGCGCCCCCGACTGGTGGAACGTCGGGATCGCCGCCACCGCCCTCCAGGACTGGCCGCTGGCCCGCCGCGCCTGGCAGGCGTACGGCCTCAAGGTGCGCGGCTACCAGGAGACCGCCACCGGCACCGGCGAGCCGTCCGGCATGGAGCTGGGCAGCGCGGCCGTGCGGCTCTCCCCGGAGGGCGAGGCCGAGGTCGTGTGGGGCCGCAGGCTGGACCCGGCGCGCATCGAGGTCCTGTCGATCCCGCTGCCCTCGTCCGGGCGGCGCTGGGGCGAAGTGGTGCTGCACGACGGGGTGCCGCACGGCGAGCGCACGGTCGCGGCCGGGCCGTCCTTCCCCGTCTTCGACGAGATCGAGCTGTGGGCGCCCTCGCCGGTGCCGACCTGGGTGGTGCTCCTGGAGGCCGCCACCGAGGCCGACCGGGACGCGCTTGAGCGCCTGGCGGCCGACGCCGGGTTCGCCGCCGAGGACTGGTCCTCGTCGGTGCGGCTGCTGTGCCGGGCCTGCTCGGAGTCGCGGATGCCCAGCGACGAGGGCGACGGCGAGCACCTGGACCCGCACGACCACAGCGAGCCGGGCCATCCGGGCCCCCTCGGCCACCGCACCGCCGGCGAGCTGTGGGTGCCGGAGCGCGAGTGCGGCATCGCGGCGCCCCCCGGCCTGGTCCGCGGCCTGCTCGACGGCTGGGTCGCGGACAGCCCCGACAGCCGCGAGTGGCGGGATCTCGAAGAAGTCTGCTGAGGGTGCCCTCAGGGCCTGCCCGGCGGATCTGGTCGGCACGCGGGGGTCTGGCACGCGCATCTGCGGCGTTGTCGTCGGTTGCCGACTCCCCCAAGTTCTCGGCTCCGCTCGAACAGGGGGCACCCCCATCGCGTCGCCGCCCTCCTCCGCCTTGCAGCTGCACGCACCAGACCCCCGCTCACCAGCACCGAAAGGCCGCCCGGGACCGTAGGCCGACCAGATCCGCCGGACAGGCCCTAGGCTGTACGGGTTCGGACTCGGGAATCCAGGAAGGCGTACGGCACAGATGTCGCAGCAGGAGACGGACCAGCAGGTCGAGAACGACGGGTTCGTCGTCGACACGGAGGACTGCGAGGAGCGCGAGGAGGCGTACCGCGCGCGGGGCACGTCCCGGCCGATCACGGTCGTCGGCAACCCGGTGCTGCACAAGGAGTGCAAGGACGTCACCGAGTTCGACGACAAGCTGGCCGCGCTGGTCGACGACATGTTCGCCAGCCAGCGCACCGCCGAGGGCGTGGGCCTGGCCGCCAACCAGATCGGTGTCGACCTCAAGGTCTTCGTCTACGACTGCATGGACGACGACGGCGTGCGCCACGTCGGCGTCGTGTGCAACCCGGTCCTGGAGGAGCTGCCGGCCGACCGCCGCGTCCTGGACGAGTCCAACGAGGGCTGCCTGTCGGTCCCGACGGCCTACGCGGAGCTGGCCCGCCCGGACTACGCGGTCGTCAGCGGCCAGGACGCCGAGGGCAACCCGATCCGCGTGCGCGGCACCGGCTACTTCGCCCGCTGCCTCCAGCACGAGACGGACCACCTGTACGGCTACCTGTACATCGACCGCCTCTCGAAGCGCGACCGCAAGGACGCGCTGAAGCAGATGGCGGAGAACACCCCGCGCTATGAGGTCGTGCCCAACGCGTAAGCGTTCGCACGCAGCCGAAGGGCCCCGCACCAACCCTGGTGCGGGGCCCTTCGGTTCACGGTGCCTAGTCCCAGGCGATGGACCCCGGCGCGGGCGTGTCCCAGCCGATGGACTGCGGCGCGGGGGCGTCCCAGCCGATGGACTGCGGAGTCGGGGTGTCCCAGCCGATGGACGTCGGGGCGGCCGACGCGGTCGCGGTGCCCGCGGCGGCGAGCAGCGCGGTCAGACCCGCGGTGGCGATCAGACGGGTGGTACGGGACATGAACTTCCCCCAGAGTCTGTGCATTTGGTGAAGATCACGTTACGACACCTTCACCCGGCTGACCAGCCTCTTCGGCCGCTCCGCCGGGCGCGGATCAGAAGTCCTCGTCGAAGCCCACCGAGCCCTCGACCGCCACCTGGTAGGCGGACGGGCGGCGCTCGAAGAAGTTCGTCAGTTCCTGGACGCCCTGGAGCTCCATGAAGGAGAACGGGTTCGACGAGCCGTACACCGGGGCGAAGCCGAGGCGCTGGAGGCGCTGGTCGGCGACGCACTGGAGGTACTCGCGCATCGACTCGGTGTTCATGCCCGGCAGACCGTCGCCGCACAGGTCGCGGCCGAACTGGAGCTCCGCCTCGACGGCCTCCTTGATCATGTCGGTGACCTGCTGCTGGAGCGCGTCGTCGAAGAGCTCCGGCTCCTCCTTGCGGACGGTGTCCACGACCTCGAAGGCGAAGTTCATGTGCATCGTCTCGTCGCGGAACACCCAGTTGGTGCCGGTCGCGAGGCCGTGCAGCAGACCGCGCGAGCGGAACCAGTACACGTACGCGAAGGCGCCGTAGAAGAACAGGCCCTCGATGCACGCCGCGAAGCAGATCAGGTTGAGCAGGAAGCGGCGGCGGTCGGCCTTCGTCTCCAGGCGCTCCAGCTTCTCGACCTCGTTGATCCACTTGAAGCAGAACTGCGCCTTCTCGCGGATGGAGGGGATGTTCTCCACCGCGTCGAACGCGGCCGCGCGGTCCTCCGGGTCGGGCAGGTACGTGTCGAGCAGCGTCAGATAGAACTGGACGTGCACGGCCTCCTCGAAGAGCTGACGGCTCAAGTAGAGCCGCGCCTCGGGGGAGTTGATGTGCTTGTACAGCGTCAGCACGAGGTTGTTCGCCACGATCGAGTCGCCCGTCGCGAAGAACGCGACCAGGCGGCCGATCATGTGCTGCTCACCCGGCGACAGCTTGGCGAGGTCGGCGACGTCGGAGTGGAGGTCGACCTCCTCCACCGTCCAGGTGTTCTTGATCGCGTCCCGGTAGCGCTCGTAGAAGTCCGGGTAGCGCATCGGACGCAGGGTCAGTTCGAAGCCCGGGTCGAGCAGGTTCTTGTTCTCGGCGGTCATTACTGGCAGGCCTCGCAGGACTCGGGGTTCTCAAGGGAGCAGGCGATCGCGTCGGCGTCGGGGGCCGCCTGCTGGACGGGGATGGTGGCGCTGGCCTGGGCGGCGCGGGCGATCCGGGTCGCCGGGCGCGAACGCAGGTAGTACGTCGTCTTCAGACCCTGCTTCCAGGCGTACGCGTACATCGACGACAGCTTGCCGATGGTGGGCGTCTCCAGGAACAGGTTCAGCGACTGCGACTGGTCCAGGAACGGCGTGCGGGCCGCCGCCATGTCGATCAGGCCGCGCTGCGGGATCTCCCAGGCCGTGCGGTACAGGGCGCGCACGTCCGCGGGGATCCAGCTGAAGTCCTGGACCGATCCGCTGGCGTCGCGCAGCGCCTCGCGGGACTGCGCGTCCCACACGCCGAGCTTCTTCAGGTCCTCGACCAGGTAGCCGTTGACCTGGAGGAACTCACCGGACAGCGTCTCGCGCTTGAAGAGGTTGGAGACCTGCGGCTCGATGCACTCGTACACGCCCGCGATGGACGCGATGGTCGCGGTCGGGGCGATCGCGAGCAGCAGCGAGTTGCGCATGCCCACGGCGGCGATCCGCTCGCGCAGGGCCGCCCAGCGCTCGGGCCAGTTCAGCTCGACGTCGTAGTGGTCGGGGTGCAGGACGCCGCGGGCCGTGCGGGTCTTGTCCCAGGCCGGGAGTGGGCCGGAGCGCTCGGCGAGGTCGCAGGACGCCTCGTACGCGGTGAGCATGATGCGCTCGGCGAGCCTGGTGGAGAGGGCCTTCGCCTCGGGGGAGTCGAAGGGCAGGCGCAGCTTGAAGAAGACGTCCTGCAGACCCATCGCGCCCAGGCCCACCGGACGCCACTTGGCGTTGGAGCGGCCGGCCTGCTCGGTCGGGTAGAAGTTGATGTCGACGACGCGGTCGAGGAACGTCACGGCGGTGCGGACGGTCTCGTCCAGGCGCTCCCAGTCGATCTCGCCGGAGGCCAGCACGAACGCGCCGAGGTTGACCGAGCCGAGGTTGCAGACCGCCGTCTCGCCGTCGTCGGTGACCTCCAGGATCTCCGTGCAGAGATTCGAGGAGTGGACGGTGTGACCGGGCTCCGCCGTCTGGTTGGCGGTGCGGTTGGAGGCGTCCTTGAAGGTCATCCAGCCGTTGCCGGTCTGCGCGAGCGTGCGCATCATCCGGCCGTACAGGTCCCGGGCCGGGATGGTCTTCTGCGCCAGACCGGCGGCCTCCGCCTTGCGGTACGCGGCGTCGAACTCGTCGCCCCACAGGTCGACCAGCTCCGGCACGTCGGCCGGCGAGAACAGCGACCAGGTGCCGTCCGTGTCCACGCGGCGCATGAACTCGTCCGGGATCCAGTGCGCCAGGTTCAGGTTGTGCGTACGCCGGGCGTCCTCACCGGTGTTGTCGCGCAGCTCCAGGAACTCCTCGATGTCGGAGTGCCAGGTCTCCAGGTACACCGCGGCCGCGCCCTTGCGCCGCCCGCCCTGGTTGACCGCCGCCACCGACGCGTCCAGCGTCTTCAGGAACGGGACGATGCCGTTGGAGTGGCCGTTGGTGCCCCGGATGAGCGAACCGCGCGAGCGGATACGGGAGTACGACAGGCCGATGCCGCCCGCGTGCTTCGACAGGCGCGCCACCTGGTGGTAGCGGTCGTAGATCGAGTCCAGCTCGTCGAGCGGCGAGTCGAGCAGGTAGCAGCTCGACATCTGCGGGTGGCGGGTGCCGGAGTTGAAGAGCGTGGGGGAGGACGGCAGGTAGTCCAGGCGGCTCATCAGGCCGTACAGCGCGGCGACCTGGTCCAGTGCGCGCACCGAGTCGTCCTCCGCCAGGCCCGAGGCCACCCGGAGCATGAAGTGCTGCGGGGTCTCGATGACCTTGCGGGTGATGGGGTGGCGCAGCAGGTAGCGGGAGTAGAGGGTGCGCAGGCCGAAGTAGCCGAAGCGGTCGTCGGCGCCTTCCGCCAGCGACGCCTCGACCAGCGCGTCCAGGCGGGCGCGGTGCAGCCGTACGAAGTCGGCGGTGCGGTCCGCGATCAGGCCCTCGCGGTGGCCGACCTCGACCGACTCGGAGAACGACACCGAGCCCTGGGTCGCGGCCTCCTCGGCGATCGTGACCGTCAGCAGCCGGGCGGCGAGCCGGGAGTACGCCGGGTCCTCGGAGATGAGACCGGCGGCCGCCTCGGTGGCCAGCCCACGCAGCTCCGCCTCGTCCGAGCGCGCGTTGCGGCCGCGCAGCGCGGCGGCGGCGACACGGCCGGGGTCGGTGTCCGGCAGATCGGCGGTGAAGTCGGTCAGGATCCGCAGCAGGGCGGTCCCGGGGGCATCCGCCGGCTCTTCGATCGCTGAAGCGGGATCCGCTGGGGCGATGGTCACGTGGGGGCACTCCTCGCTCGGCACGGGGCCAAGCAGGGGTGCGGGCACACGACCACCCACGCAGGGGTATGCCGCGTCCACCAGCCCACTCCGCGAGGCCCGGACGTCTGGGCACCCTTGACCGGACGGCCAGGGCGCGCTGTCGGCAGGTCCTCGGACTGAACCAAGTACGCGAATGCGTACGAGTACACCGTTGCGGGACAGTTCCGGATTTCCACCGGATTCCCCTGCGGCGACAGCGAGGACGAGCATACATCTTGTGTCGGGCTTCGAGCCCACCCCCACATGTTGTGTCGTGGCGGCTTCGGAGGGTGTCCGAGTACCCAACTCCCGTAGCGGCGCGGGCATTCCCGCAGGACACAGCGACGGGCCGCCGGATCTCCCGGCGGCCCGTCGTCGGCCACGCGCGCGTGGCGCCGTGTTCAGTGGTGGTTCAGTGCGCGGCGCCCGCCGTCGCGGGCGGCAGTTCGGTCTGTACGCCCGGATCGCCCGCGTCCGCCGTGTAGTCCTCCGGGGACGTCTCGTCGACGCCGTCGGGGGCCTTCAGGGCCCGCAGGGCGACCGTCAGGACCACCGTCACCGCGACGTTCAGGACGAACGCGGTGAGGCCGATGTAGCCGATCTCACCGATGCCGGGGATCTCCTTGGAGCTGCCGCCGAAGTGCTTCTGGGTGGGGGAGGCGACCCCGTACGCGGCGAGCGTGCCGTACGCCATGCCGACGGCCCAGCCCGCGAGCAGCGCCCAGCGGTGGAACCAGCGGGTGAACAGACCGCCGACCAGCGCAGGGAACGTCTGCAGGATCCAGATGCCGCCGAGCAACTGGAAGTTGATCGCGACCGTCTTGTCCATCGTGAGGACGAAGACCAGCGCACCCACCTTCACCACGAGCGAGACCAGCTTGGAGACCTTGGCCTCCTGCGCGGGCGAGGCGTCCGGTTTGATGAAGTCCTTGTAGATGTTGCGGGTGAACAGGTTCGCCGCCGCGATCGACATGATCGCCGCGGGCACCAGCGCGCCGATGCCGATCGCCGCGAAGGCCACGCCCGCGAACCAGTCCGGGAACATGTCCTCGAAGAGCTGCGGGATCGCCAGCTGGCCGTTCTTGACCTTGACCCCGGCCGCGATCGCCATGAAGCCGAGCAGCGCGAGCAGGCCCAGCATCAGCGAGTACAGCGGCAGGATCGTGGTGTTGCGGCGGATGACGTTGCGGCTGCGCGAGGAGAGCGTCGCCGTGATCGAGTGCGGGTACATGAAGAGCGCGAGCGCCGAGCCGAGCGCGAGCGTGGCGTACGTCCACTGGCTCTTGTCGCCGGGCACCAGCGCGCCCGTGGGCTTGCCTGCCGCGTTCGGGGTGTCGAACTTGTGGCGGGCGGCGGCGAAGATGTCGTGGAAGCCGCCCAGTTTGATCGGGATGTAGATGATCGCCACCAGGATGACGATGTAGATCAGGGCGTCCTTCACGAACGCGATCAGCGCGGGCGCGCGCAGACCCGAGGAGTACGTGTACGCCGCGAGCACCGCGAACGCGATCAGCAGCGGCAGGTCCTTGAGGAACCAGTTGCCGGACCCGCCGACGCCCATCACGTCGAGCACCGCCTGGATGCCGACCAGCTGGAGCGCGATGTACGGCATCGTGGCGAGGATGCCGGTGATGGCGACCGCGAGCGAGAGGCCCTTGGAGCCGAAGCGGCCGCGCACGAAGTCCGAGGTCGTCACATAGCCGTGCTTGTGTGAGACCGACCAGAGCCGGGGCAGGAACGTGAAGATCAGCGGATAGACGAGGATCGTGTACGGCACGGCGAAGAACCCGGCCGCGCCCGCCGCGTACACCGCCGCCGGGACCGCCACGAACGTATAGGCCGTGTACAGGTCGCCGCCGAGCAGGAACCAGGTGACCCAGGTGCCGAACGAGCGCCCGCCCAGGCCCCATTCGTCCAGGCTCTGCTCGTTCTCGGCCTTGCGCCAGCGCGCGGCCATGAAGCCGATGACCGTGACGGCCAGGAAGAAGAAGATGAAGACGCCGAGCGCGACGCCGTTGACGCCGCCTTCTGCTGCGAGAGTCACTTCGACGCACCTTCCTTGCGGGTGGTGCGCTGGTCGTGCTGCCACAGCTTGTACGCGAGCATGGTGAGCGCGGTCGAGATCAGCACCCACAGCATCTGGTACCAGTAGAAGAACGGGATTCCGATGAAGGCCGGGTCGGCCTTCGCGTACGAACCGACCCAGAGCATCGCCACGAAGGGCGCGATCAGGCAGAAGGCGATGACCACGCGCACGGGCGTGATCAGCGGTCTGCTCTCCTGTGTGGACTGCGGCATATGGTGGCTCCCGTCCCCTCGCTGCTCACCTGTGCAATGCGCAGGCAATCTAGGGGACGGAATCCCGCCCCGGGAACCCCTGTACCGGATACCGGACGCGAGGTCGGGGCCGAGCCGCCGGACATGTCGGTCGTTGCGCCGCTTCGACCTCTCAGTCGGTCGGCCGCTTCAGGCGCGCGACGAACTTGTAGCGGTCGCCGCGGTACACAGAGCGCACCCACTCGACCGGTTCGCCGTCGCCGTCGATGGAGTGGCGCGAGAGCATCAGCATCGGCAGGCCCACGTCCGTGCCGAGCAGCCCGGCCTCGCGCGGGGTGGCGAGCGACGTCTCGATGGTCTCCTCGGCCTCGGCGAGCCGCACCCCGTACACCTCGTTGAGCGCGGTGTAGAGAGAGGTGTACTTGACCAGCGAGCGGCGCAGGGCCGGGAAGCGCTTGGCCGAGAGGTGGGTCGTCTCGATCGCCATCGGCTCGCCACTCGCCAGGCGCAGCCGCTCGATGCGCAGCACGCGGCCGCCGGTGGTGATGTCGAGCAGCCCCGCGAGCGTGTCGTCGGCGGTGACATAGCCGATGTCGAGCAGCTGGGAGGTCGGCTCCAGGCCCTGGGCGCGCATGTCCTCGGTGTACGAGGTGAGTTGCAGTGCCTGGGAGACCTTGGGCTTGGCGACGAAGGTGCCCTTGCCCTGGATGCGCTCCAGGCGGCCCTCGACGACCAGCTCCTGGAGGGCCTGGCGCACGGTGGTGCGGGAGGTGTCGAACTCGGCCGCGAGCGTGCGCTCCGGCGGCACCGGGGTGCCCGGCGGCAGGGTCTCCGTCATCTCCAGGAGATGCCGCTTGAGGCGGTAGTACTTGGGCACGCGAGCGGTCCGGGCGCCGGCGCCCGCCTCAGTCTCCGTACCGCTCCCATCGGTGGCCATGGCCCGCCCTCCCGAGTGCTGCGCTGCTGCCGTCACCGGCTCCTCCGTCTGTCGCGGCTCACATGGTGGCACGGACCGGTCACGGGTCGTCCCCTCCCTCTCAGGTGTCGGTCCGATAACGGACGCGACAGCCCTTCTTATACACCCTTGACACCCCTAAAGGTCTAGGCCAAGCTCCCGGTACTGGTCTAAACCATTAAAGACCAGGTCCCAGCCCCACAGGCAGTACACGTCGTATGTCTTCGCGGTGGGCGGGGGGTTGCAGCATCCCTGAGGAGGGTGGCGTGAAGCGCAAGCTCATCGCGGCGATCGGCGTCGCGGGCATGTTGGTCGGCGTCGCGGCGTGTGGTTCGGACGACAAGAAGGACGGCGCCAGCGGCGGCGGCAACGACGCCAAGCAGCTGACGGTCTGGCTCACGGTCGACGCCCAGAAGAACTGGCCGGACCTGGTCAAGGCCGCCGACGACGCGATCGTCGCCAAGCACCCCGGTCTCAAGATCAGCCACGAGTACTACGGCTGGCCGGACAAGAACGCCAAGCTCGACGCGGTCCTCGCCACCGACAAGGCCCCCGACGTCGTCGAGATGGGCAACACCGAGATGCTCGCCTACTCGGTCAAGGGCGCCTTCGCCGAGGTCGACCCGTCGAAGTTCGACAACTCCGCCGCCTGGCTGGACGGCCTCAAGGCCTCCGTGACGTACGACGGCAAGACCTACGGCGTCCCCTACTACGCCGGTGGCCGCACGGCGACCTGGCGCAAGGACATCGCGGCCGGCGCGGGCGTCACCGCCACGCCGAAGACGTACACCGAGCTCACCGCCGACCTGGACAAGATCCAGGCGAAGGAGGGCGACAAGTTCAGCGCCTGGTACCAGCCTTCGCGCGACTGGTACGCGGCCATGTCGTACGTGTACGACGCCGGCGGCTCCATCGCCAAGGAGGACGGCGGCAAGTTCAAGGCGAACCTGTCCTCGCCGGAGTCCCTCAAGGGCCTGACGGAGTACAAGAACATCCTCGACAAGTACATGCACGGCGACAAGACGAAGGACGAGTCCGACCGTCCGATCGTCTACGGCCAGGGCAAGTCCAGCCTGATCTTCGCCTCCGCCTGGGAGGGCGGCAGCGCGGCCCTGCCGGAGAACGACAAGGTCGGCAAGCTCGCCGACAAGATCGAGTCGTTCGTGATGCCCGGCCCGTCCGGCAAGGCCATGCCGGTCTTCCTCGGCGGCTCCGACCTGGCCGTCCCGGTCAAGTCCAAGGCGCAGGGCCTCGCCGCCGAGTGGATCAACGCGTTCACCGGCACCGAGGGCCAGAAGGGCCTCGTCGCCAAGCAGAACCTGCCCAACAACAAGACGGCGCTCGCCCCGCTGAAGTCGGACCCGAAGACGGCGGTCGCCGCCACCGCGGCCGAGTCCAGCTGGTTCGTGCCCATGGCGCCGGGCTGGGGCCAGGTCGAGAAGGCCAAGGTCCTCCAGGACATGCTCCAGTCCATCGGCACCGGCAAGAAGTCGGTCGAGCAGGCCGCGAAGGACGCGGACACCGCGATCGACAAGGTCATCAACACCAAGTGACCTGTGGGCGAGGGCCCCGTCCGAAGCGACGGGGCCCTCGCCCGGCCAGTACCGGAGAGGGACCGCTAGGAGCGCGCGATGAGTGCCGCAGAGACAACCACCGCCAAGGTGCCGCCCGCGCGGCGCGACCCACAACAGAGTGGGGAATCCGAAAAGCCCAACGGGCCGGGCAGAAAGCGCGGCGTGGGCCAGGCGGTGGTGCCCTGGGCGCTGCTCGCCCCGTGCCTGATCGCGCTCGCCGTCGTACTCGGCTATCCGCTGGTACGCCTGGTCACCCTGTCCTTCCAGAAGTTCGGCCAGCCGCAGCTGTGGGGATTCAAGAGCCCCGAGTCGGTCGGCTTCGACAACTTCACCAACGTCCTGAGCGACAACGAGTTCTGGACCGTCGTCGTCCGTACGGTCCTGTTCGCCTTCACCGCGGTCGTGCTGACCATGGTGCTCGGCATGCTGATCGCCCTGCTGCTCCAGCGGGTCTCCGGCTGGGTGAAGACGCTCGTCAACATCGCCCTCATAGCGAGCTGGGGCATGCCCGTCGTCGTCGCCATCACCATCTTCAAGTGGATGTTCGACAGTGACTTCGGCGTACTGAACTGGCTGCTCAGCCGGTTGCCCGGGGTCGACATGGACGGCCACAACTGGTTCGCCAGCGGCACCCAGGGCCTCGCCGTCATCATGCTGCTCGTGGTGTGGGGCGCGGTGCCGTTCGTCGTCATCACGCTCAGCGCGGGCCTCACCCAGGTCCCCAAGGAGCTCGAAGAGGCCGCCCGGCTCGACGGGGCGGGCGCCTGGGGCGTGTTCCGGCACGTCACCCTGCCGATCCTCAAGCCGATCATCGTGATGCTGGCGACGCTTTCCGTCATCTGGGACATGGGGGTCTTCCCCCAGGTCTTCGTGATGCGCGGCGGCCACCCCGAACCCGAGTTCCAGCTCCTCACCACGTACTCGTACGACAAGGCGTTCGTGGTCAACGACTACTCGCAGGGCTCCGCGATCGCCCTGCTCACCGTGCTGCTGCTGCTCGGTGTGATCGCGGTCTACATGCGCCAGATGCTGAAGATCGGAGAGGTGGAGTAACCATGGCTGCCTCCGCCACGGCGCCCGCGCGCCCTCGCCGCAAGAAGTCCAAGCTCGGCTGGAACCTGCTCGGCCTGCTCGTCTTCGTCACCGCCGGCTTCCCCGCCTACTGGATGCTCAACACGGCGCTGAAGCCCGCCAAGGACGCGATCGACCCCAACCCGCACTTCTTCCCGCGGACGTTCACCCTGGAGAACTTCCGCCGGGCCCTGGACATCGGCGACTTCTGGGGCTCGATCGGCCGCTCGCTGATCGTCTCGCTCGTCGTCGTGGTCATCGGGATCGCGGTCGGGCTGCTCGCGGCGCTCGCCATCTCGCGGTTCGCCTTCCGGGGCCGCAAGATCGTGATCGTCGGCATCCTCGCGGTGCAGATGATCCCGCTGGTCGCGATGATCATCCCGGTCTTCCTGCTCCTCAACGACCTCGGTCAGTACGACAAGTTGACCGGTCTGATCCTCACCTACCTCACCTTCATCCTGCCCTTCACGGTCTGGACGCTGCGCGGCTTCATCGTCAACGTCCCCAAGGAGCTGGAGGAGGCGGCGATGGTCGACGGGTGCAGCCGCACCGGCGCGTTCCTGCGCGTGGTGTTCCCGCTGCTCGCCCCGGGCATGGTGGCCACCTCGGTTTACGGCTTCATCCAGGCGTGGAACGAATACCTCTACGCCCTGATGCTGATGAGCCAGAACCACCAGACCGCCACCGTCTGGCTCTCCAGCTTCACCACCCAGCACGGCACCGAGTTCGCCCCGATGATGGCCGGCTCCACCTTGATGGCCGTCCCCATCGTGGCGCTCTTCCTCCTCGTCCAGCGCAAGATGGCCGCGGGTCTGACGGCCGGCGCCGTGAAGGGATGACGCCGCTCCATGACGACGATCGCACGCAGCACCGACACTCTGACGCGTGACGCCCTCACCGTCCTGCAGCCCGGTTTCGTCGGCACCACCGCCCCCGACTGGCTGCTGCGCCGGATCGGCGAGGGCCTGACCTCGGTCGGCCTGTTCGGCCGCAACATCGCCTCGGCCGCCCAACTGGCCGCGCTCACCGCCCAGTTGCGGGCCGAGCGGGGCGATGTCCTGGTCGCCATCGACGAGGAGGGCGGGGACGTCACCCGCCTGGAGGTCCGCACCGGCTCCTCCTTCCCCGGCAACCTCGCGCTCGGCGCGGTCGACGACACGGCGCTGACCCGGGACGTCGCCCACGAGCTGGGCCGCCGCCTGGCCGCCTGCGGGGTCGACCTCAACTGGGCGCCGTCCGCCGACGTCAACTCCAATCCGGGCAATCCGGTCATCGGCGTACGGTCGTTCGGCGCCGACCCGCACCTCGTCGCCCGGCACACCGCGGCGTACATCGAGGGGCTCCAGTCCGCCGGAGTCGCCGCCTGCACCAAGCACTTCCCGGGCCACGGCGACACCGCCGTCGACTCGCACCACGCGCTGCCCCGTATCGACGTCGACCTCGACACGCTGCACGCCCGTGAACTGGTGCCCTTCCGCGCGGCCATCGCCGCGGGTTCCAAGTCGGTCATGAGTGCGCATATTCTTCTTCCCGCGCTCGACCCGACCCGCCCGGCGACGCTGAGCCCGCGTGTCCTGACCGGACTGCTGCGGGACGAACTCGGCTACGACGGGCTGATCGTCACCGACGCCGTGGAGATGCAGGCCATCGCCTCGACGTACGGGATCGAGCGCGGCTCGGTCCTCGCGATCGCGGCGGGCGCCGACGCGCTGTGCGTCGGCGGCGGCCTTGCGGACGAGGACACCGTGCTGCGGCTGCGCGACGCCCTCGTCGCGGCGGTACGGGCCGGCGAACTGCCCGAGTCACGCCTGGCGGACGCGGCGGCGCGGGTGCGCGCGCTCGCGTCCTGGACCAGGCGGGCCAGGGGGGACGTTGCGGGGCCGGGCGCGGACATGCAGGAGGGGACCGCGCCCGGCACCGACATCGGCCTGGTCGCGGCGCGGCGTGCGCTGCGCGTGACGGGGGATGCGGCGCCGCTCGCCGCCGCGCCCTATGTGGCGTCGTTCACCCCGGTCGCGAACATCGCCGTCGGGGACGAGACGCCGTGGGGGGTGGGGGCGGAGCTTTCGGCGCTGGTGCCGGGGACCGAGACGGGGACGTACGGGCCGGACGCGGATGCGTCCGAGGTCCTCGCCGCGGCGGGCACCCGCCGTATCGTCGCGGTCGTCCGCGACGAGCACCGCCATCCGTGGATGTCGGCGGCCCTGCACACCCTGCTGTCGGCGCGCCCCGACACGGTGGTGATCGAAATGGGCGTGCCCCAGGCGCCTCCGAGGGGGGCGGTGCACATCGCGACGCACGGCGCGGCGAGGGTGTGCGGGCGGGCGGCGGCGGAGGTTGTCGCCGGGGTCTGACCCCCACCCCACCCCTTCCCGAAACTCTCCGAGGGGTGTTGTTCGTCTGCGGACCGTGCTGGGTTGCTCGCGCAGTTCCCCGCGCCCCTAGGAGCGCCCTCCGGGCGCATCTAAGGGGGCGCGGGGAACTGCGCGCTCAGCCCCCACCGGCGGTCAGCCGGCAAAGCGCGTTACAGGCCCTGCCACACCGGCTTGTTGGCAAACGTGTGGCGGAAGTAGTGCGCGAGCTTCAGCTTCGACGCCGCCGCCTCGTCGACCACCACCGTCGCGTGCGGGTGGAGCTGGAGCGCGGAGGCGGGGACGACCGAGGCGACCGGGCCCTCGACGGTCTGGGCGACCGCCTCGGCCTTGCCCTCGCCGGTGGCGAGCAGCACCAGGTGCCGGGCCTCCAGGATCGTGCCGATGCCCTGGGTGATGACGTGGTGCGGCACCTGCTCGATGTCGTCGTCGAAGAAGCGCGCGTTGTCGACCCGCGTCTGCTCGGTCAGCGTCTTGATCCGGGTGCGCGAGGCGAGCGAGGAGCAGGGCTCGTTGAAGCCGATGTGCCCGTCGGTGCCGATGCCGAGGATCTGCAGGTCCACCCCGCCCGCCTCGGCCAGCGCCCGGTCGTACGCCTCGCACGCGGCCTGGACGTCGTCCGCCGAGCCGTCCGGGCCCAGGAAGGAGTCGGCCGCGAGCCCCAGCGGCTCGACGACCTGGCGCAGCACGGTCGCGCGGTACGACTCGGGGTGCCCGGCCGGCAGCCCGACGTACTCGTCGAGCTGGCAGACCCGGGCCCGCGAGACGTCGACGCCGCCGGCGGCGACCTTGGCCGTCAGCGCGTCGTAGATGGGCAGCGGGGTCGAGCCGGTGGCCACGCCCAGGAGGGCGTCGGGCTTGCGGCGCCACAGGGCCGCGATGGACTCCGCGATGAGCTCGCCGCCCGCCTTGGCGTCCGGGACGATGACAACTTCCACGTGGGCCTGCCGATCTGGAGACGTGAGAACCGTATGTGGTATAGACCAATCTAGCAGAGGTGAGGGTCCTTTCGGCGGGCGGTCGCACCTACTGTCGGGCCTTCTTCCATCGTCGGTCGCGCGGGTTTCCGGAACGCATACGGAGACCGCCATTCGGAGGCATCGCGCATGACGGCGCCGAACGTGGCACTCTGGGCCGGGGCGTCCGCGGCCGGGACGCGTCAACGCAAACGGATGGACAGCCAGGAATGGTCTAGTCCACAATGGCCAGCAGACCTCCGGCCTCCCCGCACAGGAGACCGGACGAGGTGCACGGCACTCTCTGCCCTGACCGGGCCGGGCACCTCCCGTAAGGCCGAGGGGCACCGCACACCCGTCGGCCGGCAATATCCGGGCTGCGGTGCCGGACGGGCCGAGGGTCCCGACCCGGCGCCGCGGCCCGCGCGGGTACCCTCGCTGACGTGCCCTCCATGAACGACCTCGTACGCCAGCACACCGCTCTCAGTGAGTCCGACCTGGAGTGGCTGCACCTGCTGGTCTCGGAGTGGCAGCTGCTCTCCGACCTCTCCTTCGCCGACCTGGTGCTGTGGGTCCCGACCCTGGACGGCACCCGGTACGTGTCCGTCGCGCAGATGCGGCCCAACACCGGGCCCACCTCCTACCAGGACGACATGGTCGGCCACCTCGTCCCGCGCGGCCGCCGCCCGCTGCTCGACGCGGCTCTCGACGAGGGCCGGATCGTGCGCGAGGGCGACCCGGAGTGGCGCGAGGAGGTCCCGGTCCGGGTCGAGTCCATCCCCGTACGCAGGGAGGGGCGGGTGCTGGGAGTGATCGCGCGCAACACGAACCTGCTCACCGTGCGCACCCCCTCCCGCCTTGAGCTCACCTATCTCCAGTCCGCCTCGGACCTGGCGCAGATGATCGCCGCCGGGTCGTTCCCGTTCCCCGGGCAGCAGGTCGACATGGACGCGTCGCCGCGCGCGGGCGACGGGCTGATCAGGCTGGACGCGGACGGCATCGTCCAGTACGCGTCCCCGAACGCCCTCTCCGCGTACCACCGGCTCGGCCTCGCCTCCGACCTCGTCGGGCACCACCTCGGCGAGCTCACCGCCCAACTCGCGCCCTCGCGCGGCCCGGTGGACGAGGCGATCGCCAAACTGGCCAGCGGATACGCCCCGCGCGAGGCCGAGGTGGAGGGCAGCGGCGGGGTCATCCAGCTGCGCGCCATCCCGCTCAAGCCGAAGGGCACCCGGATCGGGTCGCTCGTGCTGCTGCGGGACGTCACGGAACTGCGCCGCCGCGAGCGCGAGTTGATCACCAAGGACGCCACCATCCGGGAGATCCACCACCGGGTGAAGAACAACCTCCAGACGGTCGCGGCCCTGCTGCGCCTCCAGTCCCGGCGGATCGAGTCCGAGGAGGGGCGCGAGGCGCTGAACGAGGCCGTGCGCCGCGTCGGCTCGATCGCGATCGTGCACGAGACGCTCTCGCAGAACCTGGACGAGCGCGTCGAGTTCGACGAGATCGCCGACCGGGTGCTCGCGATGGTCGCGGAGATCTCCCCGGGCAAGGTCGCCTGCCGGCGTACGGGCCGGTTCGGCATCCTCGACGCCGAGGTCGCCACCCCGCTCGCGATGGTGCTGACCGAGATCCTCCAGAACGCCCTGGAGCACGCCTTCGCCCAGGGGGAGCACGGCACGGTCGAGGTCTCGGCCGTACGCGGCGGCACCCGCGAGGACGCCCGGCTGCTGATCACTGTGCGCGACGACGGCCGCGGGCTGCCCGAGGGATTCGACCCGCAGAAGGCCGGGAACCTCGGCCTCCAGATCGTCCGGACCCTGGTCGAGGGCGAACTGGGCGGCGCCTTCGACATGGTGGCGGCGCCCGAGCGGGGTACCCAGGTCGTGCTCGACGTGCCGGTGCGGGCGGAGAAGTAACCCGGTCCGCCGGTTTTCCCCGTACGCGATCGTGAACACCGCGTACGGCGATGCAGTCGTGAACACCGCACACAGCAGCGAGCCCCGGACCAGTGGATCGGTCCGGGGCTCGAATGCTGTGGGTTACTGCTGCGCGCTGCGGCTCGGGGGGCGGTGAGTGCGTACTCGCTGTACGCGCCGCGCGGGCCTAGGCAGAGGGGGGATCAGGCGGTCGCGTTGCGCGCCCGGTTGCGAGCGGCACGGCGCTTCATCGCGCGGCGCTCGTCCTCGCTGAGGCCACCCCAGACGCCGGAGTCCTGGCCGGACTCAAGCGCCCACTGCAGGCACTGCTCCATCACGGGGCAGCGACGGCAGACGGCCTTGGCTTCCTCGATCTGCAGCAGCGCAGGACCGGTGTTGCCGATGGGGAAGAACAGCTCGGGGTCTTCCTCACGACAAACGGCGTTGTGACGCCAGTCCATGGCTGCTACCTCTCTTGGTATTTCATACGGTGGCTTGTGAATGTGAACGCTTTCACGAATCCCCCCGCAAGGGAAGGGCCGACTTCCAGGTGAACTGGTTGTGGTCCGAAGCTGAGGAGGGGTTCTGGCTCTCACGGAGGCCGGTGTTGCGGGCCGTCCCGATCGCCATGTAGAGATTCGCAAACCTCGGCGGCGGATACAACCCCTTCCGGAAAGTTTTTTTTGATTCCTCGGTGTCGACTGGGTCACAGTCGTACTTCTATGGGGTGGGGCCCAGCCCAAACGTTCGAGTTAAAGGACTTTCGGCCCTTCCACTCACACAATCACACGCAGTGCACGGCGTACGCCTGTGAACGTCACGCTGGTGCGCAGACCCAGGTGGTCGCCGTCCATCTGGAAGGGGAGCGGGGCCTTGGAATGCAAGGTGAAGTCCGTGAGGTCATGCATGGAGACGGCGTGCTTGCCGTGTGGACCCTTTTCGGGCGTCGACGTCAGCAGCTGGGTCGCGTAACGGGTCGCCGTGGACATCGACAGCTTGCTGAGCGCCAGCATGTCGAGGCCGGTCTCGAAGGACGCCTCCGGAGCCGCGAAGACCGGGCGATTGCCCAGGTAGGTCCAGGGGGCGGTGTTGCACACTATCGACATCACCAGGTTCTCGACCGGGTCCTGGTCCGGCCGCTCCAGGGTGATCCTGCCCTTGCCGCGGTGCGGCTCGGAGAGGAACTGTCTGGCCACCTGGCGCAGGTACAGCGCGTGCGTCGAGCGCTTTCCGCGCTCCCGCTGCTGTTCGACCCGGCCGATGACCCCGGCGTCGAAACCGAATCCGGCGCAGAAGGTGAACCAGCGGGACGGGACGCCCTCGTCCTCGGTGCCCGGCGTGCCGGCCGCGAGGCCCAGGCTCACCACCCGGCTCCGCTCCTCGCGCAGCGCGTCGAGGAGTATCCCGGTCGCCTCCACCGGCTCGTTGGGCAGACCGACCGCGCGCGCGAAGACATTGGTGGAGCCGCCGGGGACCACGGCGAAGTTCGGCAGGTTCTCCGGGTCGGGGCCGTTGTGCAGCAGACCGTTGACGACCTCGTTGACGGTGCCGTCGCCGCCGAGCGCCACGACCAGGTCGATATCGCTGTCATCCGCCGCCCGCCGTCCCAGATCGCGGGCGTGCCCCCGGTACTCCGTGGTCACGACCTCCAGCTTCATCTCGCTGGCCAGGGCGTGGATGAGGACATCACGGGTGCGGGCACTGGTGGTGGTAGCCGCCGGGTTGACCACGAGAAGTGCACGCATGGTCGCCAGGGTACCTACCGGGCGGTACCCGGCGCAGTCCCGCCCCTGTGTGACGTACGCGGGCGCACTCAAGATCCTTTACGTACGGGGCTACCCTGCTGGGGTGAGTACTGAGCAGCACCCCGACAGCGAGCAGCAGCACGACGGCGCCGGAGCCCCGGACGGGCCGCGCCCCCGCCGGCTCACCCAGGCGGCCGCGATCGCCGCGATCGAGGGCCTGGCCCTGGTCGGCGTCGGCCTCTACATGCTGATCATCGGGCTGATGGGCAGGCCGCACCAGCCGCGCACGGCGGAGACCGGCGGCGTGACCATGATCGTCCTCGGCCTCATCCCGCTGCTGGCCGCGCGCGGGCTCTTCCTGCGCCGCCGCTGGAGCCGCGGACCCGCGCTGATCACCCAGATCCTGGCGCTCCCGGTGGCCTGGATGTTCCTCACCGCGAACGGCCCGGCGATCCCGGTGGGCATCGCGGTGGCCGTCGCCGCGGTGACCGGCCTCGTCCTGCTGGTCAACCCGGCCACGGCCCAGGCGCTGGGCGTGCGGGGCGCGGGCGGGACGGACGCGCCCTAGCGGGCCCCGCTCAGCGCGTCACTCCTCCACCAGCAGCTTCTCGCGCAGCTGGGCCAGCGTGCGGGCCAGCAGGCGCGAGACGTGCATCTGCGAGATGCCGACCTCCTGGGCGATCTGCGACTGCGTCATGTTGCCGAAGAAGCGCAGCAGCAGGATCCGCTTCTCGCGCGGCGGCAGGTCCTCCAGGAGCGGCTTGAGCGACTCCCGGTACTCGACGCCCTCCAGCGCCTCGTCCTCGGCGCCCAGGGTGTCCGCGACCGCCGGTGACTCGTCGTCGGTGTCCGGGACGTCGAGGGAGAGCGTGGAGTACGCGTTGGCCGACTCCAGGCCCTCCAGGACCTCCTCCTCGGAGATGCCCAGGCGCTCCGCCAGCTCGTGCACCGTGGGCGAGCGGCCGTGCTGCTGGGAGAGCTCCGCGGTGGCCGTGGTGAGGGCGAGCCGGAGCTCCTGGAGGCGGCGCGGCACCCGGACCGCCCAGCCCTTGTCGCGGAAGTGCCGCTTGATCTCGCCGACGACCGTCGGTGTCGCGTACGTCGAGAACTCCACGCCGCGCTCCGGGTCGAACCGGTCGACCGACTTGATCAGGCCGATCGTGGCGACCTGGGTCAGGTCGTCGAGCGGCTCGCCGCGGTTGCGGAAGCGCCGGGCCAGGTGCTCGACCAGCGGCAGATGCATCCGGACCAGCTTGTTGCGCAGCTCGGCCTTCTCCGGCGAGCCGTCCGGGAGCTTGCGCAGCTCGATGAACATCGCCCGCGCCCCGCTGCGGTCCTGCGGGTCGTGGTGCTGTCGCGTGTGCTCGATGTGCTCGCTCATGTGGGCCGCCCGCTCTGCCTGCCGCGTCTGCTCCGCCACGGCCTTGAGGCCGTCAAGTCCGTCCACCGGGTGCGGCCGGGCCTGCTGCTCCGGGATTCCCGCGGAGCGCCGCGTTTCCGGCAGCGTCTCGGGGATGTGCTCGTCGTCCCGCACCGGACCCTCCCCGCTCACGCCGGTCCGGGTCCCGCGCCGCGCTGTTTGTACAGGCTGATGGAGACCGTACGGTCGTCGGCGACCGAGGAGTCGACCTTGCCGGCGAGCGCCGAGAGCACCGTCCAGGCGAAGGTGTCGCGCTCGGGGGCCCGGCCGTCGGTCGTCGGCGCGGAGACCGTGACCTCCAGCGAGTCGTCGACGAGGCGGAACACGCAGCTGAGTACGGAGCCGGGAACGGCCTGCTGGAGCAGGATCGCGCAGGCCTCGTCGACCGCGATACGCAGATCCTCGATCTCGTCGAGGGTGAAGTCCAAACGTGCCGCGAGGCCGGCCGTGGCCGTACGCAGCACCGACAGGTAGGCACCCGCGGCCGGCAGCCGGACTTCCACGAAGTCCTGATTCCCGGGCTCGCCTGCGATCTGGGACACCCTCACCTCCAAGGTGGCACAAGCTCTCTCGGGCCCCGGCGGAGGGGACGCCTCCGGGGCCATGCGGTACGTAATGCGGTGATCGTGCGTCGTCCACGCGATCGTGTGTGCTCGGGGGGCGACGCTATCGCGATCCATGGTGCCGTGTCGCCGGGACCCCTCCCGGCAGGTGTCACTCATGGTAAGCATATGAGCACGGACAGTGGCTAGGGGTGTGCGGTGCCCAATTGCTGTGAACCGGCGCCGGGTTGACGTACCCAGGCCGAAGGCCGTCGAACCGTCCGGGCCCTCCCGACCTCACGCCTCACACCAGGAGGTTGTCCACAAAGCACCAGCGCCAGTTCTCGCCCGGCTCCAGGGTGCGCATCACCGGATGGCCGGTGTGCTTGTGGTGCGCGGTGGAGTGGCGCATCGGCGAGGAGTCGCAGCAGCCCACATAGCCGCAGACCAGACAGAGCCGCAGCTGGACGTAGTGGGTCCCGGCGGCCCGGCACTCGGGGCACGTGTCGCTCAGTGGCGCGGGCTCGGGGCGCGGCAGTTCGGCAACGTGCGGGCACTCGCTCATGATTGCCAGGTTACGACGGTCCGGCTGTGAGGGGGCTGGGATGGACGCACTGCCGTTGGTGGCACTGGTGGCGGGCAGCGCGGCGGTGGCCGGGGCGGCCCGCCGCACACCGGTGCCGGCGCCGCTGCTGCTGGTCGCCGCGGGCCTGGTGGCGGCCTATGTGCCGGGCGTGCCGGAGTACGCGCTCGACCCGCACGTCGTGCTGCCGCTGATCCTGCCGCCGCTGCTGTACACGGCGGCGGTGGACAGCTCGTATCTGGACCTGCGGGCCAATCTGCGGCCCGTCGCGCTGCTCTCGGTCGGTTACGTACTGTTCGCGACCGTGGCCGTGGGCTGGCTCGCCTACCTGATGGTGCCGGACCTGCCGCTGACCGAGGCCCTGGTGCTCGGCGCGGTGGTGGCGCCGCCGGACGCGGTCGCGGCCACCGCGATCGCCCGGCGCCTCGGCCTGCCGGGCCGGATCACCACGGTGCTGCAGGGCGAGTCGCTGGTCAACGACGCCACCGCGATCACCGCCTACAAGGTGGCGCTCGCGGCGGCCGTCGGGGAGGGGGCGACCTGGGCGGGCGGGGTGCGGGAGTTCGCGCTCGCGGCTGTCGGCGGGGTCGGGATCGGCCTGATCCTGATGGCGCCGATCCACTGGCTGCGCACGCATCTGACCGAGGCACTGCTCCAGAACACGCTCTCGCTGCTCATCCCGTTCGTCGCGTACGCGGCGGCCGAGCAGGTCGGGGCGTCCGGGGTGCTCGCCGTGGTGGTCGTGGCGCTCCATCTGGGCCATCGCTCCTGGCAGGTGGACTTCGCGACCCGGCTCCAGGAGGCGGCGGTCTGGAAGATGGTCGCGTTCGTCCTGGAGTCGGCGGTGTTCGCGCTGATCGGGCTGCAACTGCCGGTGGTGCTCAAGGGCCTGGGCGCGTACGAGGGCTGGGAGGCGGCCCTGTACGCGGTGGGGGTCTTCGCGGCGGTCGTCGTGGTCCGGTTCGTCTGGGTCTTCCCGGCCACCTTCCTGCCCCGGGTGCTCTCCGAGCGGATCCGCGTGCGCGAGCCCGACACGAACTGGACGGCGCCGGTGATCGTCGGCTGGGCGGGGATGCGGGGTGTGGTCTCGCTCGCCATCGCCTTCTCGATCCCGATGACGACCCACGACGACCTGCCGTTCCCGGCGCGCGACCTGGTGCTCTTCCTGACGTTCACGACGGTCATCGCCACGCTGGTCGTGCAGGGGCTCACCCTGCCGCCGCTGATCCGGGCGCTGAAGCTGCCGGGGCGGGACGCGCGGGCCGAGACACTGGCCGAGGCGCAGGCGCAGAGCCAGGCCTCCGCGGCCGCCGAGGCCCGTCTGGACGAGCTCCTCGCCGACGAGGCCAACGCGCTGCCCGCGCCGCTCGCCGACCGGCTGCGCACGGTCCTGGAGCGGCGCCGCAACTCCGTGTGGGAGCGCCTGGGCGAGGTGAACGCGGTGACCGGCGAGTCGGCCGACGACGTCTACCGCAGGCTGTCGCGGGAGATGATCGGCGCCGAGCGCGAGGTCTTCGTCCAGCTGCGGGACGCGCGGCGCATCGACGACGAGATGCTGCGGACGCTGCTGCGCCGACTGGACCTGGAGGAGGCGGCGGCGTACCGGGAGGGCGAGTCGTGAGCCCTAGAGCGGCTGTCCGGTGATGACGGCGGCCACGGTCGTTCCCTTCGGGAACGAGCCCTCTTCGGCGAGCGTGAGCAGCCCGTACAGCATTTTGGCGACATAGAGACGTTCGACGGGCAGTTCGTGCCGGGCCTCGAAGTCGGCCGCGAAGGCGTCGAGTTCGGGTGTCGTACGGGCGTAACCGCCGCAGTGGAACCGCTCGTCCAGGGACCAGTTCGCGGTGGGTTCGCCGAGAGTGCGGCGCTGCAACTCCCGTATCTCGTCGGCCAGGAACCCGCCCCGCAGCACCGGGAACCCGATGGCCCGCTGTCCCTCCGCGAGCCCGGCGGCCAGTCCCGCGAGGGTGCCGCCGGTCCCGCACGCGACGGCGACGACATCGGCGAGGCCGTGCAGCTCGCGCCCGAGAGCCGTGCAGCCCTGCACGGCAAGGGAGTTGCTGCCGCCTTCGGGGACGAGGTACGGGTCGCCGCCGAAGAGCTCTCGCAGCGCCTCCAGCACCTCCGGCTCGGCCTTGCGCCGATACGTCGAGCGGTCGACGAAGTGCAGCCGCATGCCGTCCGCCGCGCACTGGGCGAGCGAGGGGTTCAGGGGGCGGTGGGCGAGCTCGTCGCCCCGGACGACGCCGATCGTGGGAAAGCCGAGCAGCCGCCCGGCTGCGGCCGTCGCCCGCAGATGGTTGGAGTAGGCCCCGCCGAACGTGAGCACCGGCCGCCCGGCCGCCTCCTGGAGGTTCAGGGAGAGCTTGCGCCATTTGTTGCCGGGCAGGGCCGGGTGGATCAGGTCGTCGCGCTTGAGGAGGAGGCGTACGCCGTGACGGGTGAAGCGCTCGTCCTCGATCCCTTGCAGTGGCGAAGGAATGCGCGGCCGCAGCCGGGAGGTGAGGTCGAGCGCTTCTGGGGTCACGCGTCCATTGTCGCCTTCACCGTCATTTCAGCAGCTCCGCGATCCTGCCCCGGAGCCAGTCCATGGTGAAGCCGCGCGGGTCCACCTTGCCGGGCTGCCACTCCTTGTGGCCGATCACCGACCGCTCGGTCCATCCGTAGTGGCGGCAGATCGCGGCCGCCGCTCTCTCGATGGCTTCGAGCTGGGCATCCGGCCAGGGGTCGGCGCCGTCGCCGAGGTTCTCGCACTCGAACCCGTAGAAGCGCGCGTTGCCGTCGGTGTCGGCCTCGTCGCACGGCGGCAGACGTTTCTCGGCGATGACGGCCGCCAGGACGTCGCCGTCGCCCGCGCCCGCGTGGTTGGCGCGGCCGTTGCCGACGAGGTGGACCGTGCCGTCCTTGGTGATCACGCCGTGGCAGAGCGGGCCGGGCAGGCCTTCGTAGCCGTCGTAGCAGACGCGTACGGTCGCGTCGGCGCCCTCGGTGGCGGTGTGGTGGATCATCACGCCGTTGATCGGGCCCCAGGCGCCGTGCCCGGCCCGGTTGTGGGTGCGCCACTCGCCGACCTCGACGACCCGCAGGCCTTCGGCACGCAGTGCGGCGAGGAACTGGTCAGCGGACATGGGTGGGGCCATGGCCGACTCCTTTGCAGGTGGTACGGAATGAAGTGTGCCGATTCTTACCGGAACTTCCGTACCTGGGCGATCTGTTCGGGCGGTGTGCGAGCCGATCCGGACAGACCGCCCGGTTCGGCTCAGTCCCGCGTCAGCCAGAGGTCGGGGCCGAACACCTCGTAGTGGATGTCGGCGGCCGGAACGCCCTTGGCGAGCAGCTGTGTGCGTACCGCCCGCATGAAGGGCAGCGGTCCGCACAGGTACGCGCGCGTGCCCGGCGGGACCGCGACCGAGTCCAGGTCCACCAGGCCCGTACGGTCGAGGGGGTGACCGGCGTCCGGCCGCTCGTACCAGAAGTGGGCGGCGCCATCGGGGAGTTTGGCGGTCAGGGCCGCGTGGTCCTCGCGCAGCGCGTGCTCGGCGGGGGAGCGGTCGCCGTGCACCACGGTCACCGGGGCGCGGTGTCCCGAGTCCGCCAACTGCTCCAGCATCGACAGCATCGGCGTGCAGCCGATCCCCGCCGAGGCGAGCAGCAGCGGCGCGTCCGTGTCGTCGAGGACGAGATCGCCGTACGGGGCCGAGACACGCAGCCGGTCGCCCTCGCGCACGCGCGCGTGGAGATGCTGGGAGACCTCGCCGTCGGGCGCCCCGGCCGCGCCCCGGACCCGCTTGACCGTGATCGAGCGGGTGGTGGAGCCGGGGGCGCCGCTGAGGCTGTACTGGCGTATCTGGCGGGCGCCGTCCGGGAGTTCGACCTGGACGGAGACGTACTGGCCGGCGCGGAAGCCGGGCGCGGGGGCGTCGTCGGCGGGGCGCAGCCGGAAGGTGGCCGCGTCGGCGGTCTCGTCGCAGCGCCCCACCACGGTCCACTCGCGCCAGACGTCACCGGCGAGGACGCCCTGCTCGGCGTAGAGCCGCGCCTCGATGGCGATCAGGGCGTTCGCCATCAGCCAGTAGACCTCGTCCCAGGCGGCGGCGACCTCGGGCGTGACGGCCTCGCCGAGCACCTCGACGATCGCGTCGAAGAGATGCAGATGGACGACCTCGTACTGCTCGGCCGTGATCCCGAGCGAGGCATGCTTGTGGGCGATACGGCCGAGCATCACGTCGGGGCGGTCGTCCGGGTGGTCCACGAGGTGGGTCGCGAAGGCGGCGATGGCGCCCGCGAGCGCCTGCTTCTGGACCCCGGCGGCCTGGTTGCCCCGGTTGAACAGATCGCGCAGCAGCTCGGGACGGGCCGCGAACAGCCGCTCGTAGAACCGCTCGGTGATGGTGCCGATGGCCGCGCCGACGGCGGGCAGGGTGGCACGGACGGTCGCGGTCGACTTCTCGGACAGCAACGGGGCTCCTCGATGACTCGATGACGTGGTCGGTGGTCGATAATTGGAATCTGAAAGTCGTATTTTTGGGCGTGGTGAAGCCCGAAGGCGTGTCGGTTCAGCGGCTGCCGCTCGGGTCCGCCCGTTTACGGTGCGGGCGCCCGGCCCAGGCCGATCAGCAGCGGGCCCGTCGGCGAGGTGACGAGGTCGCCGATGGTGAGCGGGTCCAGCGAGGAGTAGAACGCCTCCTGGGCGCGGCGCAGTGCCCCGCGCAGCAGGCACGCGGAGTTCAGCGGGCACGGCGTACCGCCCTCGCACTCCACCACGTCGCCGGGGCCCTCCAGTTCGCGGACGAGCCCGCCGACCGAGGCCCGGCGGCCGGCCTGGGTGAGCGTGAGCCCGCCGCCACGGCCGCGCCGCGCCTCGACGAGCCCGAGGTGCTGGAGCCTGGCGACGACCTTCGCGGTGTGCGTATAGGGCACCCGCATGATCTCGGCCACCTCGCGGGTGGTGGGCGGAACCTCCTGGGTGCCGTCCTCGACGACGGCAAGGCGCATCAGTACGCGAAGCGCCAGGTCCGTGAATCTCGTCAGCCGCATGGCCTCACCGTAGATAACTTGCATCTCTTGTGCAACTTTGTGGCCGGATGGTGAGGTTGGCCCCCGGGGAAACGCAACATGCCCCGCCGACGCCGTTCCATTCCCACTCATTTGTGTAATGGCGTGGGCACGGTCCGTGCTGGAAGGCTTCTTGCCGCAGGTCAGCTCATGATCGGAAGATCGAGAGGGAATCGCATGTCGGTCGAGGCAGGGTCCGAGAACCGCGCGCAGCAGAGTCTTGGTACCGCGGCGGCGCGGAATCTGGCGACCACCACCAAGTCCGCTCCTCAGATGCAGGAGATCACCTCTCGGTGGCTGTTGCGGATGCTGCCGTGGGTGCAGGTGCAGGGTGGTACGTATCGGGTGAACCGGCGGCTGAGCTACTCGGTGGGTGACGGGAAGGTCACCTTTGTGCAGACGGGTGAGCGGGTGAGTGTGATCCCGGCGGAGCTGGGGGAGCTGCCGGCGCTGCGGGATTACGAGGACGAGGCGGCGCTGACGGAGCTGGCGAACCGGTGTGAGCAGCGGGAGTTCGCGGCGGGGCAGGTGCTGGCGGCGGCGGGTGATCCGGTGGATGCGGTGTATCTGCTGGCGCATGGGCGTGTGGAGCGGATCGGCGCCGGCCCGTATGGCGATGAGGCTGTGTTGGGTGTGCTGGCGGACGGTGCGTATCTGGGGGAGCAGGCGCTGGTCTCCGGGGAGGCGGTGTGGGACGCCGCCGCGCGGGCGGCCACGGCGTGCACGGTGCTGGTGCTCACCCGGGCGGATGTGCTGAACCTGGCGGAGCGGGCGCCGTCGTTGCACGAGCACTTGGCCGGGGTGGCGTTGCTGCCGCAGCAGCGCACCAACAAGTACGGCGAGGCGGCCATTGACCTCGCGGCGGGCCACGTGGGCGAGCCCGTCATTCCGCACACCTACGTCGATTACGAGGGTGCGCCGCGTGAGTACGAACTCTCCGTCGCCCAGACGGTGTTGAAGGTCCATTCACGGGTGGCGGATCTGTACAACCAGCCGATGAACCAGACCGAGCAGCAGTTGCGGCTGACGGTGGAGGCGTTGCGGGAGCGCCAGGAGGATGAGCTGGTCAACAACCGGGAGTTCGGGTTGCTGGCGAACTGTGATTACGGGCAGCGGTTGCAGCCGCATGACGGGGTGCCGTCGCCGGATGACATGGATGAGTTGCTGTCGCGGCGGCGGGGCAGCAAGTTGTTCCTGGCGCATCCGCGGGCGATCGCGGCGTTCGGGCGTGAGTGCAACAAGCGCGGTCTGGTGCCGGAGTCGATTGAGATCAACGGGAACCGGATCCCGACGTGGCGGGGGGTGCCGATTTTCCCGTGCGGGAAGATCCCGGTCACGCCGGAGCGGACGACGTCGATCATCTGTATGCGTACGGGTGAGGACGAGCAGGGTGTGATCGGGCTGCGGCAGAGCGGGATTCCGGACGAGATCGAGCCGAGTCTGTCGGTGCGGTTCATGGGGATCGATGAGCAGGCGATCATCTCGTACCTGGTCACCGCCTACTACTCGGCCGCGATCCTCGTGCCGGACGCGCTCGGGGTGCTGGAGAACGTCGAAGTCAGCCGCTGGCGCTGACCTGGTGGACCCCGCGTGGGCGGTCGGCGCCTGGGGAGGTCCGCCGGCCGCCCACCGGTCATGGCGAGCGTGCACACGGCGCCCCGGTTGCGCGGCGCATCGGCCACGGCGTATCGAACACGGCGAGAGGAATGTCGAGTTGGTCATGGGGGAAGCCGTCGAGGGACGCGAGGCCGTCGACCTGCTGGAGCGGACCCGGGTGGCGGTCAATCCGCATCTGCGGGACACCGTCGAGTCGCTGCCCGGCTCGATACGGCGGGTCGCGATGTACCACTTCGGATGGGAGCACGCCGACGGCACACCGGCCGCCGGGCAGGCGGGCAAGGCGATCCGGCCCGCGCTGGTCCTCGCCGCCACCCGCGCGCTCGGCGGCGACCCGGAGCACGCGCTGCGGGCGGCGGCCGCCGTGGAGCTCGTCCACAACTTCACGCTGCTGCACGACGACGTGATCGACGAGGACGCCACCCGGCGCCATCGGCCCACCGCCTGGACCGTGTTCGGGACGCCGGACGCGATCATCGTCGGGGACGCGATGCTCGCCCTGGCGCTGCGGCTGCTCGCCGAGGACGGCCATCCTGCGGCCCCGGCCGCCTCGGCCCGGCTCGCGTCGTGCGTGATCGAGCTCTGTGCGGGGCAGCAGGCGGACTGCGCCTTCGAGCAGCGCGGCCCGCAGGAGGTGTCGCTCGACGAGTGCATCGACATGGCGATGGCGAAGACGGGCGCGCTGCTGGGGTGCGCGTGTTCGCTGGGGGCGCTGTACGCGGGGGCCGGGGCCGAAGAGGTGGCGGCGCTCGACGCGTTCGGGCGGGAGGCGGGGCTCGCCTTCCAGCTCATCGACGATCTGATCGGCATCTGGGGCGACCCCGGGCGTACCGGGAAACCGGCCGGGGCCGATCTCGCCGCGCACAAGAAGTCGCTGCCGGTGGTGGCCGCGCTGACCTCGGGCACGCCCGCCGCTACCGAACTCGCCGAGCTGTACCGGGGGCCGATGGGGGCGGCTGCGGTCCGGCGGGCGGCGGGGGCCGTGGATCGGGCGGGTGGGCGCGACTGGGCGCAGATCCATGCGGCGGATCGGATGGCACGTGCCCTGGACCAGTTGTCCGGGGCCGTGCCGGATCTCGCCGCGGCGGGGGATTTGCTGGCCCTGGCCGAGTTCGTGACGCGTCGGTCCCGGTGACCGGGCTCGCTTTGTCCGCCCGAGGGGGGCGGGGTCGAGGGTCCCCGGGGCTGCCGCCGGGGCCCTCGATCCCTGACTCGGGGAGAGCCAATTCCAGGATCGATGCGGTCAGTTGAGGATCAGCGGAGTGTGGGCATCTTTTGACTGCGGACCGTGCGTGGCTGGTCGCGCAGTTCCCCGCGCCCGTTAGGTTGCCCGGGACCGTAGCGCATAGCCACAGCCCCGTGGCCCTTAAGTGGCCCCGAACCGTGGCGAACAGCCACAGCCCCCGCGCCCCTTAAGCCGCCCGGGACCGTCAGTGGACCCCACAACCAAAGAGAGGTCAGTTTGCGTCAGCTCTCCTACTGCGTCGCCCTCTCCATCGACGGGTTCACCGCCGCCCCCGACGGGGCGTACGACTTCTACCCGGTCAGCGATGAGCTCGTCGGGTTCATGGTCGGGGAGCTTCCCGACGCTCTGCCGACCGGGGTTCGTAAGGCCATGGGGATCGATGGGGCGGTCAACTCGCGGTACGACACGGTGCTGATGGGGCGGGGGACGTATGAGCCCGCCCTGCGGGAGGGCATCACCAACCCGTACGCGCATCTGCGGCAGATCGTGTTCTCGCGCAGTCTCGTTGAGTCGCCCGATCCGGCCGTGGAGGTCGTCGCCGGGGACCCGGTGGCGTATGTGCGGGAGCTCAAGCGCGAGGAAGGGCTCGACCTCTACCTCTGCGGTGGCGCCGACCTTGCCGGGCAGCTCATCGATGAGATCGACGAGCTTGTCATCAAGAGCTATCCCGTTGTCGCAGGTGCCGGAATCCCCTTGTTCCGGGCCGGGTTCGGGCCCCGCGCGTTCGTGCCGACCGGGAGCCGTTCCTTCGAAAACGGTACAGTCGTCACCACTTACACAAGGAAGCGCTAACTCCCATTTCGGTCACGCCCTGTGACGAACAGCAGGGTACGCCGCTAATCTCCCGCCCATGACACCACAGTCCTGGGCGGGCTGGTACCGAGACCGCCATGGATCCGAAGCGCTGACGATCACCGCCGACGGGGCGCATCTGCGCACCCGTATCAGGGGGGTCGACTTCGCCGGAGCGGGCTTCGACTCGCTCGGCCCGGTAGCGGTACCGGGCATACCGTCTCAGAGCTCGTTCGCGCTCGACGGCGGCACTCTTCGCGACTTCGTCCTGGAGTGGGACATGCCGGTACCGGTCGCGTCCGCCGACGGGGCGGTCCAGCACGCCACCCTGAGCTGCCTGCTCTCCCTCAAACCGCCGGAGCCCGAGGTCGGGCTCGCGCTGCACCTCGGGGGAGCGGTGTACGCCTCGGGGCGCGCCGAGCTGGACTTCGGCTCGGTGCTCGACGACATCCGGCGCCAACTGCCCTCCGGGGCACGGCTCCAGCCGTCGGTGCTCGAACTGACCTGACGGGCGGAAGCTCGGATTCCGGTCCTGACGCAGGTGGTTGTGTGCCATCTGCGTCAGGAAGCCGTCAATAAAGGCAAGTTGGGGTGGTCGATCTCCCTGTCGTCTCGTCATTGTTCTACTACTATGAGAACAATGAAGGTATCGATGAATCAGGCGCGATACCGGCTCGTGGCTCTCGCCACGCTGCCGTTCCTGCTGGCCCTCGCCGTCGACCTGATCCTCTTCGCCGTCCTGCGCGACCGGCTGCCGGACCGGCTCGCCAGCCAGTTCAACGGCAGCGGCGGCGCCCCCAGCGACTACGCCGGCCGTACGTCGTGGGTCATCGTGGACATCGGGCTCTCGGTCGGCCTCGCCGTCGTCTGGGGGGCCATCGCCGCTACCGCCGACTTCGCGGTGCGCGGGGCGCGTTGGGCGGTCGGCGCGGGGTACGCGGTGGCGGGTCTCGTCGGCTATCTGATGGCGGTCGCGCTGTGCGTGAACGCGGACGCCGTCGACGGCAGCGAGGCCCGGATGCCGCTGTGGCATCTCGCGGTGGGCCTTGGGGTGGGCGCGCTGGCGGCGGGGGCGGGGACGCTGCTGCTGCGTCTGGTGAAGCTGCCCGCGGTCGTGCCGTCGCCGGGGCCGGGCCTGGTCGAGCACCTCGACCTCGGCGAGAGCGAGGTGGCGGGCTGGGCCCGGCGGGCGCCGTCGCGGACGCTGTGCGCGGTCGGCCTCGCGCTGCTCGCCGCCGGTGGCGGGCTGACCTACGTCTACGGCTGGGGCCGGGCCGCCGCGCCGCTGGTCTGCGGACTCCTCACGCTGCTCTGCTCCTGCGCGTACGTGACGGTCGACCGGCACGGTCTCACCGCCCGCCCGACCGTGCTGCCCTGGCCGCGTGTGCGGATACCGCTGGCGGAGGTGGACCGGGCGGTGAGCCGGGAAGTGAAGGCGCTCGCGGAGTACGGTGGCTGGGGCTACCGGGTCCGGCCGGGCCGGTCGGGTCTGATCCTGCGCTCCGGCGAGGCGATCGTCGTACGGCGCACCGGCGGGCGGGAGTTCGCGGTGACGGTGTCCGACTCGGCGACGGCCGCGGCCCTGCTCAACACGCTGGCCGAGCGCGAGGCGGTGAGGCGCTGATGCTGTTCCGGGTGGACCCGGCCTCGCCGCTGCCGCTGGGCGACCAGATCGCCGCCTCGGTGCGCCGCGCGATCGCCGAGGGCAAGGTGGACCCGGGCGAACGCCTGCCCGCCGCGCGCGCCCTCGCCGACTCCCTGGGCGTCAACGTCCACACGGTCCTGCGCGGCTACCAGCGCCTGCGCGAGGAGGGCCTGATCGAGCTGCGGCGGGGCCGGGGCGCGGTCGTGGTCGACACGACGTCGAACCGCGCCCGGGCCCAACTGCTTGTGCGTGTACGCGAACTGGTCGACGAGGCACGGCAGTTGGGCCTGAGCGAGGACGAGGTGCTGCATCTGGTCCGCACCGGCCTCCAGTAGGGGGCCTCAGTACGTCTGGAGCTCCACCAGGTTCCCGTCCGGGTCGTGCAGGTGGGCCGTGCGCAGGCTGGGTCCCCACTGCGGCCGGTCCTGGGCCGGGGCGACGACCGTGGCGCCCTCGCCGACACACAGCTCGACGGCCGCGTCCAGCGCCTGCGCCCCGTCCACATGGATCACGAGCGACCCGCCGCCCGCCGGCGCGTTCTCGCCCCCGACGGCCCCGGCCATGGCGTCCCGGGAGAACAGCGCGAACGCCGTACGCCCCTCGCAGTCGTCCCAACTGGCATAGCCGGACGCCTCGTTGCCTCTGGCCAGGGCGCAGCCGGTCAGCTTGGGCAGCACGGCCGTGTAGAACCGGAAGGTCGACTCGTAACGCTCCACCAGGAGCCGGGTGTACGGAGGTTCATGAGGTGCCATGGCTCGAATCTACCCCGGACGCACAACCCGACTGGTGGACACTGGCGTTGGTGATCACACCGTTGCGCACGGTGTACGTGCCGGAGTAGGTGCGCCGAGTGCCGTCGTTCTGGTCTGCGGCGATGTTGACATAGGCGGTGTCGCCCGCCACGGACAGCACGGTGACCTCGGTCCGCCGGGTGAAGGCGAAGCCGGAGACGTACGAGCTGTAGTCCTGGCCGAGGTTCTTGCCGCCCAGAGCCCACGCGGTGCTGTAGTCGCCCCGGTTGAGGGCGGTGTAGTAGGTCGTCACCGTGGCCCTCGGTCCGCCGGTGGCCGGGATCGTGTCGGTGGTCGGCTCGTCGGTCGCGGCCGTCTGCTCGGCGGTCGGCTCCGTGGTGTCGGGGAAGGTGGGCGTATCCGTCGGGGCGTCCGTGGCGAATCCCGGGGGCGGCCAGGGCGGCGCCGACGGGTGGTGGCCGCCGCCGTGGTCGCGGGCCAGCCACCAGATGCCGGTGCCCGCCGCCCCGCACAGCAGGACCGCGACGAACACCACGATCAGCATGCGCCGCAGACTGTCGTCCGGGGGCGGCTGCCAGGGCTCTCCGAAGCCCTCCGGGCCCGACGGTCCCGGTCCCTCCACCCAGCGCTGCGCGTCCGCGTCCCAGTAGCTCATGTCACTCGCACTTCCCGGTTCAGCCGGTCAGTTGGGCGATGGTCTCGACGACCGCCGTGGCCGAGGCGAGCCCCGCCGCGGCCGTCGCACCGAGAGTCAACCGGTCGCGCAGCCACTGCAGACGGTCGCGCCGCACCTGACCGGTCGACGTCACCCCTTCTTCGATTTCGTTCAGCCCGTCGTCCAGTTCGGCGATGTCCGGCGTCCGGTTGAGCATGCCGAGGTGTTCGCGCAACATCCGTACGGTCATGGCGAGTTCGGGCGGTGCGTCGAGCAGCTGCTCCGAGGCGTCGACGGCCTTGGCGTCGGCGCCCGACGCCGCAGCGCCGCCCGTCATCACCCCGATGCCGATGCCGCCGGGGACGTTCGTGGGTGCGCCGGTGTACGAGGGCGGCGGCGTCGGCGTGCCCGCGCGCCGCGAGCGGTCCTCGGCGGACGCCCGGTCCCCGGTCGCCGCCGCTCCGCCCGTCATCACCCCGATCGAGATGCCGCCGGACGCCGAACTCCTGGTCGCCGGGGGTGTTTCCGGGTCCGTCTCCGCGTCTGTCTGCGGGTCCTGTGCCATCACTTGTCGCCTTCCCTGTGCGTCGCCGACGCCTGTTCGCCGGTCGCGACCGCGCCGCCGCTCATCGCCCCGATGAACACGCCGCCACCGCTCACGGTGACGATCTGCTGCTCGAAGTCGCCGGTCTCGTAGTTCTTGGCGCGCAGCGCCTCCCGGACGCCGCTCGCGATCCGGTCCTGCACCGTGCGTACGTACCGCTTGACGTCCATGTCCTGGAAGACGGACAGATCGGCCGTGCTCCCCAACTCCCGTACGGAGGTGGCCGGTCCGTCCGGCAGGGCGTGCTGGGGGTTGGCCAGCCAGGTGCGGAACTCGGCGGCGGCGGTGCGGACCAGGGAGGTCGCGGCGGCGAAGTTCGCGGTCGGGGCCGCGAGCAGACCGCGCACGGTGTCGCGCAGGACGTCGCCGTCGCCGCGCGCCTCGATCACGTCGACGGCCCGGAACTCCAGCCGTACGGGCGTGAGGACATGCGGCACGACCTCCAGGACCAGCATCCCGCCCTGGGTGTGGACGCGGACCAGGACCGAGACCACGACCTGCTCGTCCCAGGTGCCGATCCGGATGCGCAGGAAGTGGCGGCGCGCCTCGCCGCCCTCGCCCACGGCCTCGTCGAGGTGGCGCCGTACGGTCGGCTGCCCGTAGTCGACCTGCCAGCGGGCCACCCCGGTCGGCAGATAGACGAACTCGTCCACTTCCAGCTCGCGCAGCCGGTCGCGGCTGGTGGCCGCCGCCGAGGTGCGCAGGGCTTCGAGCTGCGGCTTGATGAGGTCGATGACCTCGCGTCCGGTGAGCGGGCCCGCCCCGTTCTCCGGCTCCGTGTTCTTGCGCTTCTTCAACTCCATGACCAGCGACCACTGTTCGGCGTACGGCTTGCCCGCGCCGATGAACGGGCGGAACGGGTCGTAGATCGTGAGCGACGCGTACTGCTCGCGGTCGATGGCCGCGCCGATGCGCGCGAAGCGGTGCGGCAGCAGCTCGCGGCGCGTGCCGGGGTAGGCCTCGGAGCCCAGTTCGTGGCGCATGATGGTGGTGACGTCCGCGCGATACGCCCACACGGGCACCACGAGCAACAGCGGGAACACCACGCCCGTCCAGGCGTCCTGGCCGCTGAACAGCGCCCACAGCGCGGCCACCCAGTACACGAGCGCCACGATGAACGGGATGAGCGGCAGCAGCATCTGCAAACGGCCCCGGGTGGCCTGCTTGACCATCGTGCGGTCGAGCGTGAAGACCGCGACGCCGAGACCGGTCCCGGCGCGTACGGCTCCGAGGATGAAGCAGACGACCGCGTACGCCAGCCAGCCGGGCAGCGGCAGTATCCGGTCCGAACCGACCCCGGCGAACCAGAGTGTGATGAACACGGCCCAGATGCCGAGCAGCATGAGCGCGGTCTCCGCCTCCTTGCGGCGGGCGCGCAGCGCGTGCGCGAGGACCGGGAGCGCGTCGATGCCGAGCGAGAGGGCGATCGGGCGCTCCTCGTGCTGGACCAGCTCCTCGATCACCCGGCGGCGGAAGTCGGCATCGAGGTAGACGCCCGCGCACAGCAGCCGGGTCGCCTCGGTGCGGGTGGCGCCGGGCTCAGGATGCGTATCGGGCATGTGGCCCCCTGTCCCACGAAAGTAATCGGGTACTGGGGCGTCTCATCGACCACCACCAGCGAGGGGGGACCGTATCGGCCACGGCCGTATGCGTCTTGGACAAAATTGACCTCGCTCTCACGGGTCTCGTCTTCACAGCGTCAGCGCCCCCTCCACCCGGCGGGCCCGGAGCATCCGGCCGGGGGTGGTGCCGGCCAGGGCGCGGAACTCGCGGTTGAGATGGGCCTGGTCGTAATAGCCGCAGACCGCCGAGGTGTCCGCCAGGCTCGCACCGCCCCGGGCGAGCATCCCCATGGCGCGGTGAAAGCGCATGACCCGGCCGTACGTCTTGGGGGTGAGGCCGATCTGCTGGGTGAACCGGCGGATCAAGTAGCTCTTGCTCCAGCCCACTTCGGCGCTGATCCGGGCGATCGGGATCGTCCCGGCGGTGCCGACGAGCAGCCGGTAGGCGTGGCCGACCTCGGGCGCGGGGTCCGGGCCGAGGTCGAGTCGGGCAAGGAGCGCCGAGTCCAGCAGGTCGAAGCGCTCGGCCCAGTCACGGGTGGCGGCGAGGCGCTGGACGAGGACGGCGCCGGAGGGGCCCAGGATGTGGTGGAGTTCGACGACGTGATTGGTCAACTCGCCCATGGGGATGGCGAACAGGCGGTACGCGCCCAGCGGCGTGAGCTCCAGGCGGATCGCCTCCTGGCCGCCGGGGTGCCCGGCCAGCGTGGGTCTGTCCTCAAGACCCACGACCAGCGAGCCGATCCGGCCGCTGCCCTCGCCCGGTAACCCCAACCGTCTGACCTGCGCGAACGGCTCCGCGAGGCTGATCACCACGACGGCGCTGCCGGTGGGGACCAGACGGACCTGGTACGGCGAGGTCGCGGCGTCCCAGTAACCGGCGTAACCGCGCAGGAACGGGCGCAGGCCCGGATGCCAGGGCCGGGTGACACGCCACAGACCGCCCGCCCGGGCGAAGCGGACGCCGGGACCGGCCGTGATGCCGCCGCGTCCTAAGTGGAGCGCCAAAAGTCCCCCTCGTGCTCGGCCGGGCCCTGTGCGCGCGACCGTCGCCTTGTGCGTATCCAGCTTCTCTCCGACCACCTTGCCCGTACCCCGCCCGGAGGGTGTCGTTTCCGGGCAGGTGCTCCGGGGCGGGTGTGAAGAAAGGTTCGGGGTGACGGAAAACTGTGCGAGTGCGGAAACGAGAAGAGGCCCGACCGGATATTCCGGTCGGGCCTCTTCCACGTCGCCTGGATCAGGCCTTCTTGGTCTCCAAGTAATCGGCCGGGTCCGCGACCTGCAGCGATCATTGCTGTGGGTCGCTGACCTGGCCTTTTCCTGATTGCTGGCGACGGGTCGCGACGGTCTTGATCGGGTGTCTTGCGGACTGTGTGCGGACTGCTGGCGCAGGCTGTGATTGGCGCGGGGCAGGGTGCTCCCTCAACCCGGTGGCCTGACCGCCCGTCACAGGAATCAGATGTCGCCGTGGACCAGGGCGTGCAGATGCTCGTCGTGCCATCCGTCTTCGTGCAGCAGGGCGCTGCGCATCGTGCCCTCGACGGTGAAGCCGGCCTTCTCCGCTACTCGGCACGATGCCGAGTTGGCCGCCGCGTGGCACAGCCGGAGCCGGTGCAGACCAAGGTCGTCGAACGCCCATCGGCTGACGCGCTGCGTGGCCTCGGCCATGGCGCCGCGGCCACGTCCTGCGGGTAGGAGCCAGTACAGGATTTCGGCGCTGCCGCCCTGGAGGTCGATGTCACCCCAGCCGATCAAGCCCACGGCCTGACCACCATCGGGCTGGGCGATGGCCCATATCGCGCTCTGCTCGTTCTGCCAACGCTCGTGCATGCGCTCGATTCGCTTTCGTGCTTCCGCCTGCGACGTCACGAAGAGTCGGTTCCACTGGCGAATGTCCGGTTCCTGAGCGGCGGCTACCAAAGCGTCGGCGTCGCTGACACGCCAGGGACGCAGCTCCAGACCACTAGGGAGAGCGAGCACGGGCTGTTCCATCTTGGCCATGTGGCCTGCGGGAACGACGGGCGGTATGGGTGAGGTGATCATCGCGGCATCGTGCCACAGCCCTACACCGGACAGAACCCGCTACCCGGTACCCGACCATCGACCCGGCGAACCAATACGGTCACAGCACTAGCGCGCGCTTTGATCCCCCTGGCGGTCACCGACGTGTGGCACTGCAGGCAGGACCGGCCGACCGTCACGGAGGTACCGAGGGTGGCCGTCGGCGAGGGCGTCGAGGGCGGCTCCGAGCCGGTGGCTCAGCCGGTCCCGTAGCAAGGCGCCGGCCTGGTGCGGCGGGACGAAGGCCAGCTCGGACAGTTCCTCATCTTGGGGGCGCAGGGCAGCGGCCTGGTCGTGGTCGAGGGTTCCTCCGTCGAAGATGAAGGCGATCTGGTCGTCCCACGGGCCGTGGGGTGCCACCCAGTCGACAACGAGCAGCCTGTGAAGCGGGGCGTCGAGGCCGAGCTCTTCCTGTAGCTCGCGGCGGGCCGCGTCGTCGGGGGCCTCGTTGGGTTCGGCCATGCCGCCGGGCAGGTCCCAGCCGGGTTTGTAGGTGGGGTTGACCAGGAGGATGTTGCCGTCGGGGTTGCGTAGGAGGACGTCGGCGGCGACGCGCTTGCGGGCCTGGGTGGCGTTGCCTTCGGCGAGGTAGGCGTTCCAGGCGTCGGGGTCGGCGGGGGTGGGCCTCATGGTGCGGTGCCTTTGCTGGGCGGCGGGATGATGTCAGCGAGCAACAGCATTCTGGCTCGCCGTACGTCGGCGAAGCGCGCCAGGAAGTCCCGCACCGGCGGGTATCCGCGATGCGGTGCCAACAGGTCTTGAAGCATGTCGAGTTGGTGGACGACACGGACCGAGCCGAGGGCCGGGTCGGCGGTGAGCAGGTCAAAGCCCACGTGCAAGGCGGCATCCAGTTCGCGCCGGTGGATGTGGATACCGACCAAAGTGATCCGGCTGAGCGCGAGGGAGCGGGCGCGGCCGGTCTCCCGTAGGGCGATGGCTTGTTCGGCGTGCTCCAGAGCCGCGTCGTACTCGTGCAGGTCTCGGTGGATGAGGGCGGATTCGCTGGCGAGGGCGGCGGCGTCGAACGGGCTGAGCCAGGGGTGCTCGGCCTCGGCGGCCGTCTCCAGCATTTGGTGGGCCTGGGAGAGCGCCCGTGCCGCAGGAGTGGTCTGGGAGGCGGCGGCCAGGGCCCTGGCCTTCATGGTGTGCAGGCGGGCGGTGAGGGTGGGGATTCTGGGGCCGTGGCCGAGGATGTCGAGGCCGGTGGCGGCCCAGTGGGCGGCGGCTGCGGGGTCGCCGGTCTGCAGGGCGAGGTGGCTGTTGCTGGCGGCGATGTTGGCGGCCAGGGCATGGTCGCCGGAGGTGCGGGCCAGGGGCAGGGCGCGGGTGAAGTGGCGTTCGGCGAGGTCGTCGCGGCCGGAGTCGTGGGCCATCCAGCCCGCCATCTCGGTCAGTGCGGCGGCAGCCGCGAAGACCTGCGGGTTGCTGTCGGCGTCGACCAGGCGTGGGGCGATGTTGCTGGTCAGGTGCCGTACGACGGCGCCGTACAGGCGGGTGCCGCCGGTCTGGCGGTCGGCGTTGCGGAAGGCGTCCATCGCGGCCACGTCGTCCTCGTCGGCCGAGACCGGGGGCGAGTGGCTGGGGGCTGGTGTGGCGGTGGGTTCCCAGGGGCGGAGGGCCAGGCCGAGGAGGCGGCCGGGGATGTGGAAGGCGTCCGCGATCTGCTCGAAGATGACGAGCTTTTCGACCCGGCTCTTGCCGTTCATGTAGTCGTAGAGCCGCCCTTGAGTGATCTCCACGGCAGAGGCGATGCGCCGGGTGCTGATGCCGCGGTGGTTGAGGAGGCGGAACAGCGCGCCCATGTCGCGCTGGGCGCAGGCGTCGAGGAGCCGTTCGTCGCCGAGGAGGCCGGCGACGACGTTGCGTGGATCTCGTGGTGGGTGGCTCATGGGTTCTCCCCCGTACGCGGCTGGTTCGAGGCTATGACCAACGAGCGTGGGGTGACTCCGAGTTGGGGTCACCTGGCGGAGTCTCGCGCATGCGGGGGCCGGTCCTTAACTGGATCTCGCCGTTCGGAGCCTCCCATCCGCAGCCTGCCGCTGGCTCCGGCGGCGTCGATCGGCGGCTCCTTCTTCCCGTCCCCCGAGGAGAGGGAGCCGCCGTCCGCCCCCAGCCGAGGAGCAGTCCTCATGCCCACGCGCCGAGCCCGCATCGCCGTTCCTGGAGATCCCTCCGCTGTCGCCTTCGCCCGTGATCGCGTCCTGACGCAGCTCCACGGCTGGGGCGTACCGCTGAATGCGGAGAAGCGCGAGGCGGTCAAGCTGGTCGCCTCGGAGCTGATCACCAACGCCGTTGTGCACAGCGAGGGCCTGGCCATGGTCGGCCTCTACTACGACCAAGACGGAGGACGGCTCCTGCTCGTCGTCCATGACAGCAGCCCCGAACCCCCACGCCGCATCGACGCCACCGCCGACGACGAGAGCGGGCGCGGGCTCGCCCTGGTCGCGGCCCTGGCTGCCGAACATGACTGGGAGCCCACCGGCAAAGGCAAGAAGGTATGGGCCGCCTTCGAGGTGCCCGTACCACCCCCGGCACGCGCCGCGCTGTTACGGCGCCGACTCCAGACGCTCACACCACGGCCGTACGTCCCTGGTACGCGCCCGTTGGCAGCGGTCGTCGGCCTGTGAGCGGCGGGCGTCATGCCGCCGCGCGAGAGCCGATCAGGGGCCCGGGGGTGGGGTTCTTCGCGGCCGTGCTCGGCCTGTGGGTGACCCCATCCGCGGCCCTCCTGTCTCCCCATGCAGCGGACCTGTTCGCCCGTGCCCAGCCCACCCCGGTCAGTACCGCAGACCACGACCTGACGCGAGAGGAACAGCCATGACGACGACGGACATTCAGCTCGCCAGACGCCTCGCGGCCGTACCCCGAGCGGTGATCATGCAGCCGACGACGCTGTGCCAGCCGCTGGACTGCACCTACTGCTACCTACCGTTCCGCAAGCAGCAGCACCTCATGCCGCAGGCAGTGGCCCAGGCTGTGGCGAGCACGGTCAACGGCTGGGCGGCACGAGACCCGCTGTTCGAGGTGGTCTGGCATGGCGGGGAGCCGCTCTCCGCTAGCCGCGACCACCTGGGCAAGCTGATGGCCCCATTCACCGGGGTGAAGCACACCATCCAGACCAACGCCGCGCTCCTGGACGACGCCTGGTGCGAGTTCCTCCTGGAGCACGACGTCGGCGTCGGGGTGAGCATCGACGGTCCGGCGGAGATGAACTCTCACCGCGTCACCCGCGCCGGACATCCGGCCCACCGGGTGATCATGCGGGGCATCCAACGGCTCAGCACCCACGGCATCCCGTTCTCCGCCATTGCCGTCGTCACCGAACCCGACCCTGCCCGAGCCTTTGCCCTCTACGACTTCTTCGCCGACCTCGGCTGCCACTCTCTCGGCGTCAACGTCGAGGAACAGGAGGGCGCGAACACTGCTAGGAAGGCACCGGATCCGGCGCGGGCCACCGAGTTCTGGGCGGCCCTCACCGCAGCCTGGGAAGCCAACCCCGTCATCCAGCTCCGTGAGGTCTCGCGTGTGCTCGACTTCGCCAGCGCGGTCCTCGGTGGTGAGCGGGTACCGGGCCCGGCTACCCAGCCGTGGGACCCGCTCCCGACGATCGCGTACGACGGAGGCGTTGTCCTCCTCTCCCCAGAACTGGCGGGGTTCACTGACGACCGCTTTGGCGACTTCACCACCGGCAACGTCCTGCACCAGGAGCTGGACCAGCTGCTGGCCGAGGCCACCGACCGCACCCCGTGGCTGGCGGAGTTTTGGCAAGGGGTTGATACCTGCCGCGCCACCTGCCCGACCTTCGCTTTCTGCGGCGGCGGCCACCCGGCCAATCGCTACTTCGAACACCACGGCCGCTTCGACGGCACCCGCACCGCCTACTGCATCACCACCAAGATCGCCTTACTCGAAGGAGTCACCCGCCATGTCCGAACCCACCGCGACTGACCTCGTGCTCAACGCGGCCGACCGCCTCCGTGCACTGATAGGTATGGCACCACCCACCGTCCTAGTGGGGAAGTTCGACAACCGGCCCACCTGGTCCAACGCCACCCCAGCGTTCGACAACCGTCCGACCTGGGACAACTGGAACAAGAAGAGCTAGCCGGCGGACCTTGGCCGCCGGAGAGATGGAGTACGACCGTGGACAGTCGCACCTTCGGTCGAGTGACGCTGACCCTGCCCGGCCTCGACGAGCCCGGCCTGTACCTGTCCAACGTCCAGTCCCTCGAAGGCGGCCGGGGCGCCGTGCAGGACTTCCAGTACGCCGACGCCGACCTGCGCATGCTCGACCTCGCGGACACCCAGCTCCTGCGGGGCCGGATCACCGACTTGCGCACCGGACGCGCCAGCCTGGACCAACTCCATCTGAACTCGATCGAGTTCAGTGGCTGTGACTTCGGCTCGGCCCAGTGGCGCAAGAGCAAACTCTCCCGGGTCGCCTTCCGTAACTGCAAGATCATGGGCGGCGTCCTGGACGACCTGACCCTCGATGACGTCCTCTTCGAGAACTGCAAGCTCGACTACACGGCCTTCTCCGGCCTCCGTGCCACCGGCCCCGTCGTGTTCTCCCAGTGCGTCCTGACCGAGGCGTCCTTCACCGAGTGCGACCTCACCGACGGCATCTTCGACGGCTGCACCCTGCGCCTGACCGAATTCGCCAAGGGCCGCTATAAGGGCCTGGACCTGCGTGGCAACGACCTCAGCAGCCTCCTCGGCGTCGCCAGGCTCTCCAAGGTCATCATCGACCGCACCCAGCAGCTCGAACTCGCCCAGGCCCTCCTCGCCGAACTCCAGGTCACGTACGGCGAAGACCTCGACGAACCCCGATGATGCGGAGGAACCCCGCATGACCCTGGCCATCGCGGCCATCGACCCTGCCGCCTTACGCAAGCGCTGCGAGGTCACCACCCTGCGCACGATGCGCGGAGACTCCCCGTATGAGGAGGGCGCGGTCGTCCCCGCCGGTCCTTGGACGGCCATCTCCGACGAGACCGCGCGGGACCTGACCGCCGCCGCAGCCCAGGCCCGCGACAGCACGCTGGTGGAACTCGTCCAGGTGCCGCAACCCACCGGCCCGCTCGCCGCCCTCGCCGAACCACTGGGCGACCCGGCCGCCCTCCACCTCGGCCAGGCCCGCGCGCCCGCCGATGCCCTCACTACGACCGGAAACCACGAGTACGGCCGCCGCATCGGCCTCCACGTCGACAACTGGGACCGGCTGTCGTACGCGGCCAAGCACACCGGCCGCCGTCGCCTGTGCCTCAACCTTGGCCCCGGAACCCGCTACCTCCTCCTCGCCGACCTCGACATCCGCGCCATCTGCCGAGCCGTCCACCAGGACTTCGAACACCGCTACCCGCACACCGACGACCTGCGGCAGTACGTCATTGAGGGCCACTTGGTGCTGTGTTTCCGCCTCCGCCTAGAGCCCGGTGAGGGCTACATCGCCCCCACCGAGCTCATCCCGCACGACGGCTCCACGGAGGCGCAGTCAGAGTCGTCCACCGCCGCGTTCTGGCTCGGGCACTGGCCGCGTGGGACCCTCCCCTCCCTGGTGTGAGCCATGGTCCGTCAGCGGTGATGCCCGATCGAGCCCGCAGGACCGGCAGGACGGTCTGAGCTGGGTACGGGGTGATCCGACTGGGATGCTCCCGCTATCCGCGCGGACTGAGGTGCGGGCGTGACCGTCGTGGTGCTGCGGGTGCTTGGCGTGCGTGCTGCCTGTGCGCGCTTGTTCGGCTGGGCGGTGATGCGCCAGTTGAGGACCTCGGCGGGCCGCTCGGCGGTGTCGAGTTCGCGTTCAGCGGCGATCCGGGCAAGGAGCTGGCGGGGGTTGTGGCCGGCGGTTTGGGCGCGGGCGAGGGTGGTGGCCAGGGCGGGCCAAGCGGGGTCGGTGAGGATGCGGTCGGCGTGGTTGGGGACGGCCTGGCGCACCGCGGCCTCGAAGTGATTGATGGTCTGCTGGCGTGGGGCGCGTCGGGTGAGATCCGCCAGAACCGGCTCAGCAGCTTGGCGATAGCTCGCCTGCAGGTGGCGGAAGGCTTCCTCTGCTGCGGCTGCCTGCTGCTCGTGGCCGCGCTGCTCGTGCCAGTGGGCTGCTGCGCGGGCCAGGTGCAGAGCGGTGAAGACCAAGGCGATGGCGAGCCCGCCGGGGAGATTGGGGGCGTAGGCGAGTTCCCTGGCCGCCTGGCGCAGTTCGTCGGCGGCCTGGTGGTCGGCCCGGATCGCCGAGCGGCGGGCGCGGTTGAACGCCGTTGCTGCAGCTTGCAGTTCCGCCTGGTGCGGGCCGGGTGTAGCGCGGGCCAGGTTGTGCAGGGTGTCAGCGAAGGCGTCCAGGTGGCCCTGGGCCACGGCGTCATCGTCTGTATCGAGAAGTGTGCGGGCGGTGCGCATGGCGGATTCGGTACGACGCCACGTGTCCGCCACATCCGCCACAGGTTCCGGTCGGTCGGCCACCTCTTGGCTGGGGATGCGTTCACGCAGGCGGTTGCAGGACAGGTCGGGTGCGAGTTTGGAGCCGCCGAAGTAGATGGTGTCGCCAGGGGCGGCCAGGCTGTAGCCGGTCACCTCGCCGGTCTCGGGGCCGACGCGGGTCTTCACCTGAATGCCCAGCGAGGTGAGGACGGCGAAGTAGTCGTCAATGCTGCGCACGGCAGCGGCGACCGCGTACGCCTGCTCGCGCAGCCACTCCCGCGCGGTCACGTCCTGGCCCAGGCGCGCGGCCTTGGCCCGCTCCGCCCCGGTGGGCGTCTTGGGCGCGGTCAGGTCACCGGACTTGAGGCGGCGCAGCCCGAACTCGGCCTCGATCTTCCGGCACTCCTGCTGAGCCCGCCACCCGTCGCGGTTGGTGCGCGGGCGGCGGCCGTCGACTCGGACGGTGGTGGCCAGGATGTGGATGTGGTCGTCCGCGTGGCGCACCGCGATCCACCGGCACGCCTGGTCATCGCCCTCGGGGGCGATGCCGGTGGCGGCGACGACACGGCGGGCGACCTCGGCCCACTCGGCGTCGGTCAGGTAGCGGTCACCGGGGGCGGTGCGCACCGGGCAGTGCCACACGTGCTGTGGGGGCGTCTTGCCGAGTTCGCGGATGCGCAGGTCGACATGGTGGTCGAGGCGACAGGCGAGCTGGGCGTAGGTGGCACTCGGGTCGCGGCCGGGGTCGGGGGCGCCGGCCATGTCCCAGGCGGCGACGATGTGGGGGTCGGTGTGCTCGTCGCGCCGCCCCTTGCCGAAGAGGTAGTTGATCAGGCCGAGGGTGCTGGAGCCGGTGGAGACGTCAGGCACCATGTGCGGCCCCTTCCGCTAGAAGCTGGTCCATCAGCTCGTAACTGGCTTGGGCCGCCTGGTCGATGCGGTCGAGTACGGCTTCGGTGCGCTCGGGGATTGCGCCGGAGTGGATGGCTCCCATGATCTGGTTGAGGTTGGTGCCGATGCGGTTCAGCGCCTTGGTGTGCGCCTCGACGGCTTCCACCAGCGGGCGGATCGGGTCGTCCTCCGGACTGCCTGCCATGTTGGCTTTGCCGAGCGCGACCGCCAGGGCGGCATCGCCGACGAACCCGGCGAACTTCTGACGGCGCCGCTTGGCCTCGGCGTCGATGATGCGGACCGCGGTCGGGGTGAAGCGGATCTTCTTGTCCTGGTCGCGGTTCTCGGTGGTGCGCTTGCGGTTCATCCGCGCGGGCAGCGTGGGGGCGTCGGGCTCACGCCACGAGGGCTGCTCAACGGGCGGGCGGTCATCGGCGGGCGGTTCGTCGTGCGGGGCGGCGTCGGCAGCGGGCTGCTCGGTGCTGTCGGCGCTGGGCTCGGCCACCCCCTCCGGCTCGGGCGCCCGTTGGCGCCCGGCCTCCACCTCCGCCACCCCAGGGGCGGGGGCAAGCGCGGACGAAGCCCCGTTAGGGGCTCGAACGCTCCAGCTTGCTGCTGTTCGTCGGCTCAGGCCGAACCATCCCCGGTGGCGGGAGGAGGCGGGGTCGGTGTCGTTGTCAGTGTGCACGGTGGTGCTCCGGTGATGAGGGGGTGGGGGCGGTGTCGCGTCCGTCGCATGCGTCGCGTGCCTGGTCAGCGCAGGTACGGACATCCGGGCAGGTACGGAGAAGTGCGTCCCGGCGGGAGAGTCCGTCCCCGCGCTGACCTGCGCGGGGACGGACGCGACGCAGTGATACGGACTACGGCCCCGGTGGGGTCAGAGGGTCCGCTTGGGTCCGGCGGGGCCGCCGGGCAGGCCGATGGGAAGCGATCCCGCCGGGGCGGCGGGCGGCTTGCCCTGGGCCGGGCGGGCAGCCGCCTCGTCCGGTGCGGGCTCGGGTACCGCCTCGGTGAGGTCGGGGCAGTTGCGCGCCCAGGCATCCAGGAACCGGTTGCGCATGTACGCCTTGGCCTGCCTGCCCTGGTCGAAGCGGTAGTTGGCCGGGCTGATGCCGAAGTCCCGCAGCAGGTTGCCCAGGTGGTAGGCGTTCAGGCCCTTGGTGCCGTACTCCGCCCACGGGGCGTCGGCGTCCTGGATCAGGGCGGCGACCAGGTCCCGTGAGGGCAGGGCCACGGGGTTGCCGTTGGCCTCGAAGATGCGGTGGATGTCGCGCAGCAGCCGTGTCTTCAGGCTGCTCTGCTCGTCCTGCACGGCCTCATGCCGGGTCATGGCCACACACGCGGCGCGGGCGCGGGCGGGCCAGTGGCCGCCGGCCAGGTCGGCGACGATGACCAGCGGCTCCCAGGTGTCCGCTGCCCGGTCCTCCACCGGCATGTCCGGAATCATGCGGGCAGCCTCGCTACGCAGCGGGCCCAGCCAGGCGGCCAGCTTGTCGCGCAGCACGTTGAGTTCCGGCACCGAATGCCGCAAGCGGAATGAGGCGACCTTCTCGCCCGTCTTGCGCTTCTGCATCCGCAGCACGACTGCCCGGTCCATGATCGTGTCCGGGAGGTCGCCGATACCCGCGAGCGCGGCCATGGCGAAGGTCGGGTACGGGGTCGGCTTGTGCTCGGGGCCGGAGATGCGCCAGGCGGGCCGGTTGCGCTGATGTCCGGCATTCAGCAGGCCGCGCAGGTCCTCCTTGTCGCCCGCCTTGGGGCCGAAGATAGTGTCGGCCTCGTCCACCAGCAGGGTGGGCGGGTTCTTGCCGATGACGCGGTAGATGACCGCCGTGGAGATGTTCACGGTCATCATCGGCTGATGCACGGTCTCGTGGAGCACGTCCAGGACGCGGGACTTGCCGCAGCCCTTCGTCGGGCTCACTATCGCCAGACGCGGCGCGTGCTGCAGAGCGGTCTGGATGTGCGTGGCCGCCACCCACAGGGTGACTGCGGTCAGCGCCTCCTCGCTGGGCAGCACCACGTACTTGCCGACCGCCGACCGCAACTCATCCAGCACCACAGCCCCGTCACCGGAAGTCGGCTCCGCGTCGTACGCCGGTCTGGACGGCTCTTCCAGACCGGCCTGCGGGCCTTGGTCTGGTCCGCCAGCATGGTCTGGTGAGGGGACGTTGGTCCGCTCAGCGGCGGGGATACCGACCCGGTTCCGGTCGTGCGGACCAGTATCCGATCCCTGGTCGGCACTGTCGCGGACCACCGGACCGGCAGGAGCGGACCGCTTCACCTCGTGCGGACCATCCTGGTCCGCAGCACCCGGTCCGGTCCGCGCGCCACTGACCTGCGCGTCTTCCACAGGTGCGGGTATCCGGGCCGGCGACGATAGTGCGGTCGGCGTGGCCTCGGCGGTCCGGTCCGCGACTACCGCACGCTGCGGACCAGTCTGCGGACCAGCGCCGTCCGGCGTGTGCGGTCCGGCGGACCGGCCGTCGTTGCGGTCCGCATCACGCGGACCAATCCCTTGGCCGGGCACCGCCACCGGCGGCCAGGTCACCTTGGGCTCGGTCCCCACCACGGAGGGATCGGGGGATGCGCTCGAAATGCGCGAGGACGTAGAGTCCTCCATAGACGTTCCTCTCCGGTGAGAGGCAGGACGGGCAAGGTCCCGCCCCTCACCAGCTCGTTCGTTCAGGGATGGGCAATCTGCTGGGGAATCTCCGGCCCTCGGCGTTGGCTCGCCGAGGGCCGCTGTCATGTGCGGCCGTGTCGGCGCCTCATGAGGCCAAGCCCCACTCGCCCTGCCCCTCGGCCAGCGCCTGCTCGTAGCGCAGCAGCTCCGTCTCGGGGTACAGCACGCGCTTCCCGATCTTGATGCCGCGCGGGCCCTTCCCGATCTGGCGCCAGTAGCGGACCGTGCTCTCGGACGTGCGGTAGCGCTCGGCCACCTCGGAGGTGGTCAGGTGTCGCAAATTTTTCCAATCGACTAGCGGGCAATTCGTGATGAGTAAGTGGTACCACGCGATCACCGGTTAGCCAAATCGGCTAGCTTATGATTCAATTTGGGTAACGATGGTCAAGGATGGAGGCCCGATGGCAGGTGACAAGGCGGATGGCGGCGAGGTGCCGCTGCTCTACAGCGAAGGGAACGTGGCTGCGCGTGTGGCACTGGAGCGCGAGGTGAGGGGGTGGAGTACCACCGAACTGGCGGAGCGTGTGACCAAGGCTGGCGTGAAGCTGAACCAGACCGCCGTCTGGCGCATCGAAAACGGCAACCCCCGCCGCCGTATCAACCTCGACGAGGCGCTCGGCTTCGCCCGAGTCTTCGAGCTCCCTCTCGAAGAACTGATGTCCCCGCCCCTGGAGGGGCTGGACGTCGACGGCAGGCGGCTCGTGCAGGAAGCCGTCGAAGCGTTCTACGAGTCCCGTGACGTTCAGGACCGCCTGCACCACGCCGTCGTCGCGATCGCCGAGCACATCAAGGCGCACCCCGACAGTTCACGCGCCATCCACGAGCAGTGCCTGCGCCTCATGGGCGACGAGCGCGACGCTCGCACCCTGACCGACGACATCGAGCACGGTGCCTACTACCGCTGATCCCCAACGAGAGGAACCCACTTGGCGAACATCCAGAAGCGCCCCAACGGCAAATGGCGGGCTCGCTATCGCGACCTCGACGGCAAGGAGCACGCTCGCCACTTCGACCGCAAGCTCGACGCCCAGCGGTGGCTCGACGAGGTCACGACCAGCATGGTCACCGGCCTGTACGTTGACCCGCGCGCCGGGAAGATCTCCTTCGAGAAGTACGCGGCGAAGTGGGAGGGCGAGCAGATCGCAGGGGAGGCCGGCACCCGCATCACCGACAACGCACTGCGGGTGCATCTGGTACCCGCACTCGGCTCCTACGCGATGGCGTCTCTGCGCAGGACCCACATTCAGGCCCTCTTCAAGAAGCTCTCCGAGCAGCTGGGGCCGGGCAGTGTGCGCAACGTCTATGACGTCCTCGTTCGTGTCATGACGGCCGCCGTTGAGGACAAGGTGATACCTGCGAGCCCCTGCAAGCGGATCACCCTCCCGCTCATCCTCGACGAGGAGATCACTCCGCCCACGGTCGCGCAGGTCGCGGCGATGGCCGCTGTCATGCCGCCGTACCTCCGCGCGGCGATCGTCGTCCTCGCCGGATCAGGCTTGCGCATAGGCGAGTTGCTCGGCCTGAAGGTCTCGGACGTCGACTTCAAGAACGGCACCATCCGCGTCGAGCGCCAGCGTCTCCAGTCGGGCCTGATCGGTCCGCCGAAGACTGGCAAGTCCCGGCGCACGGTCCCGGTCGGTGAGGTCGTCACGGACGCACTCCTCGCGCATCTCGCCGCGCGGCCTTCGAAAGAGTGGCTGTTCACAATGGAGGAGTACGAGCCCCTCAACTACCGTCGCTGGAAGACCGAATGGAACTGCGCCCGTAAGGCGCTGCAAGCGGCGGAGAACGAGGCGGCCGAGCGCGAGGGCCGCAAGCCCGTCGAGCTGCCGCACATGGTGACCCACGACCTGCGGCACTTCTACGCCTCCGCGTTGATCGCTGGCGGGGCAAGCGTCAAGCAGGTCCAGCTCGTTCTCGGCCATGCGTCCGCCGTCATCACCCTGCGGACCTACGCGCACCTCTGGCCGGGGGAAGAAGACCGCACCCGGACCGTCATGGACGCCGTTCTCGGCGGCCTGCGGACCGGGTGCGGACAGACGGGCGACTTGACCCGCGAAACCGCAGGTCAGACGGCCTGACCAAAGATCAGGCCTTCTTCGTCTCCCAGAAGATCCGGTCGATCTCGGCGATGAGCTCAAGGGCCTTCTCGCCGGTCTTCGGGTCCGTCGACGCCTTGGCGGCCGACAGGGCCTTCAGGGTGTCGTTGACCAGCTGGTGGAGCTGGGGGTACTTCTCGAAGTGCGGGGGCTTGAAGTAGTCGCTCCAGAGCACCGAGACGTGGTGCTTGGCGAGCTCCGCGCGCTGCTCCTTGATGATCGTGGCGCGGGCGCGGAAGTGCGCGTCCTCGTTGGCCTGGAACTTCTCCTGCACGGCCTTGACCGACTCGGCCTCGATACGGGCCTGGGCCGGGTCGTACACGCCGCAGGGCAGGTCGCAGTGGGCGCTGACCTTCACCTTGGGGGCAAACAGGCGGGAAAGCATTGAGCTGTCCTTCCTCGTGATCGTCTTCTCAGGTGGGACATTACTCGGTGAGTGACCTGTTTTCGCGAGTGCCCCCGGGGGCTTAGGACAAAAGTCCAGGGTCACCATGGGACTCGTGGCGGAACGTACCGTGGGTGTGGACCGGGAACCGGGAGGTGGGTGGCGGATGACGGATCAGGGGCGGGAGCCGAAGGTGCCGTTGGGGATCGCGGAGGTGACGGGAACCTCCATGGTGCCCACGCTGCTCCACGGCGATCAGCTGCTGGTGCACTACGGGAGCGAGCTCCGGGCGGGGGACATCGCGGTGCTGCGGCATCCGCTCCAGCAGGACCTGCTCATCGTCAAACGGCTCATCGAGCTGCGCGAGGGCGGCTGGTGGGTGCTCGGCGACAACCCGGACGACGAGGTCGTCGACAGCCGGGCGTTCGGGACCGTCCCCGGCGAGCTCGTCCTCGGGCGGGTGCGGGCCCGCTACCGGCCGATCACCCGGGGGCGTCAGCGCTCGCTCGGGCTGCTGCTGTCGTGGCTGGCCACGGCGGTACGGCCGGTGTTCGCCGACCGGTCGGTCTCCAGGCGCTTGCGGGCCCGGTAGGCGGCCACGTTCGCGCGGGTGGCGCAGCGGTCGGAGCAGTAGCGCCGGGAGCGGTTGGTGGAGGTGTCGAGGTAGGCGTTGCGGCACGGCGCCGCCTGGCACAGGCCGAGGCGGTCCACGCCGTACTCGGTGAGATGGAACGCGAGGCCCATGGACGCGAGCGCCGCGTAGCCCGCCGTCGCGTTCGAGGTGTGGTCCGCGAGGTGCATGTGCCACAGCGGGCGCCCGTCGTCGTCCCGGTGGTCGTGCCCGGAGACCTGTGGGCTCACCGGGAACTCCAGGAGCAGCGAGTTGAGCAGGTCCACCGCCTGCACCTCCTCGCCCGCGTCCGCCGCCTCGAACACCGCCCGCAGCCGCGCCCGCACCGCCCGCAGCCGGGGCACATCGGCGTCGGTCGCGCGCCGGGCCGTGGTCGACTCGGAGGCGAAGAGCTCGCGGACCACCTCGACCGACGTGAGGGAGTCCTTGTTACGGGCCGGCTCCTCGGTGTTGACCAGGCGCACGGCGTAGTCCGAGTAATAGGCCAGTTCCACGTGAATTCCTTTTCGGCGGCGGGCAGCGGTGGCGGGGAGGTACGTAACCGCTGGGCGTGCTTCGAGGGTATTACGTCGAACTGTCCTCCGGGTACGAAGTCGGCCAACGGCGGAAAGGGGCGGTACGGGCTCCCGGCCCGTACCGCCCCTTTACGTGACCCGTGGGCTACAGGACCTTCGAGAGGAACGACTTCGTACGGTCGTGCTGCGGGTTGGTCAGGACGTCGCGCGGGTGGCCGGACTCGACCACCACACCGCCGTCCATGAACACCAGCGAGTCGCCGACCTCACGGGCGAAGCCCATCTCGTGGGTGACCACGACCATGGTCATGCCGTCCTCGGCCAGGCCCCGCATGACGTCCAGGACGTCGCCGACCAGCTCCGGGTCGAGCGCCGAGGTGGGCTCGTCGAAGAGCATCAGCTTGGGCTCCATGGCCAGGGCGCGGGCGATCGCCACACGCTGCTGCTGGCCGCCGGAGAGCTGCGAGGGGTAGTTGCGCGCCTTGTCGGCGAGGCCCACCCGGTCGAGCAGCTTCTCCGCGCGCTCGCGCACCACCGCCTTGGACTCGCCCTTCACCTGGATCGGCGCCTCCATGACGTTCTCTATGGCCGTCATGTGCGGGAACAGGTTGAAGCGCTGGAAGACCATGCCGATGTCGCGGCGCTTGAGCGCGACCTCGCTGTCCTTCAGCTCGTAGAGCTTGTCGCCCTTCTGCCGGTAGCCGACGAGGTCGCCGTCGACGTACAGGCGCCCGGCGTTGATCTTCTCCAGGTGGTTGATGCACCGGAGGAACGTCGACTTGCCGGAGCCGGACGGGCCGATCAGGCAGAACACCTCGCCCTCGGCCACCTCCAGGTCGATGCCCTTGAGGACCTCGACGGCGCCGTAGGACTTGTGCACGCCTTCGGACTTCACCATGGCGGTCATCGGGTCACCGCCTTGGGGGTACGGCGGAGCGAGGCCAGGTTGGCCTTGACCCGCTGGAACGGGGTGGGCGGGAGCGCACGGCTGGCGCCACGGGCGTAGTAGCGCTCCAGGTAGTACTGGCCGATCGAGAAGACCGTGGTGAGGATCAGGTACCAGGCGGCCGCGAGGAACAGCATCTCGACCGGGGAGCCGGAGGTCTGGCCGATGTCCTGGGCTTGGCGCAGCAGCTCGTAGAACTGGACCGCCGAGACCAGCGAGGTGGTCTTCAGCATGTTGATGACCTCGTTGCCCGTCGGCGGCACGATCACGCGCATCGCCTGCGGGATCACGATCCGGCGCAGCGTCTTGGAGTGGCTCATGCCCAGCGCGTGGGCGGCCTCGGTCTGGCCCTCGTCGACCGCGAGCAGACCGGCCCGGCAGATCTCCGCCATGTACGCGGCCTCGTTGAGCCCGAGCCCGAGCAGCGCGGTGAGCAGCGGCGTCATGAACGAGGACCAGTAGTCCTTGTAGATCGGCCCGAGGTTGATGTACTCGAAGACCAGGCCCAGGTTGAACCAGACCATCAGCTGCACCAGGACCGGGGTGCCCCGGAAGAACCAGATGTAGAACCACGAGATGGACGCGGTCACCGGGTTCTTCGACAGGCGCATCACGGCGAGCAGGATGCCGCCGACGATGCCGATGGCCATCGACAGGACGGTCAGCAGCAGCGTCTGCTTGACGCCGTCGATGATCCGGCTGTCGAAGAAGTAGTCCGGAACGGCGTTCCAGTTGATCTTGCCCTGGCCGAACGCGTAGATGATCGCGACGAGCAGAGCGAGGGCGATGACCGCGGAGACATAGCGTCCGTAGTGCCGGACGGGGATCGCCTTGATGCTTTCCGGAGCCGCGGGCGGCGGGGTGTCGTCCGCGGGCTCCGCCTTGTTGACGTCAACAGTCACGGGTGTTGCCTTTCAGAAGCCTTTACAGGCGCCCGGCCCCGGGGACGGGGGCGGAGCGGGCCTGGAGCGGAGAGAATCAGACGCCGCCGTTGATCTTGGCTTCCTTGATGGCGCCGGCCTCGACGCCCCACTTCGCGATGACCTTGTCGTAGTCGCCGCTCTTGATGATCGCGTCGAGCGCTTCCTTGAGCGCGTCGCGCAGCTGGGTGTTGTCCTTGGCGACCGCGATGCCGTACGGGGCGGCCTCGACCTGCTCGCCGACGATCTGGAAGTCGTTGCCGCCGCCCGAGGTCTTCACCGCGTACGCGGCCACCGGGAAGTCGGAGGAGCCGGCGTCGGCGCCGCCCGAGCGCAGCCGGGTCTGGGCCTGCTGGTCGGTGTCGAAGGCCTCGATCGAGATCTTGCCCTTGTCGCCGCACTTGTCCGACTGCTTCTTGGCCAGGTCCTCGGAGACCGTGCCGCGCTGCACCACGATCTTCTTGCCGCACAGGTCGTCCCAGGTCTTGATGCCCTGGTCCTTGCCCTTGGCGGTGTAGATCGAGACACCGGCGGTGAAGTAGTCCACGAAGTCGGCGCCCTCGCCGACCTTCTTCTTGGTGGCCGAGTCCACGCCGTTCTGGCGGTCCTTGGTGTCCGTCATGGCCGACATGGCCATGTCGTAGCGCTTGGCGCGCAGACCCGTGACCAGGGTGTCGAAGGTGCCGTTCTCGAACTGGAACTTCACGCCGAGCTGCTTGCCCAGGGCGTCGGCGAGGTCCGGGTCGATACCGGCCGTCTTGCCGTCCTTGTCCTTGAACTCGACCGGTGCGTACGCGATGTCCGAACCGACCTTGATGACACCCTTGTCCTGGATCTCCTTGGGCAGCTTGGAGAAGAGCGGGCCCTTGCCGGAGGCGCTCGCGGAGGACGAGCTGTTGTCGTTCTTGCTCTTCGTCTGGTCTCCGCAGCCGGTCAGCAGCAGGGCGCCGGCGACCGCGATCGCGCCGACCGCGGCAATCCGGGACGAGGCGGCGGTCGTGCGACGGGTGGTGCTTGCGGTCATGATCGGGTTCCTCCGGCGGGTGATGGAGTGGCCAGTGAGTAACGGCCGGGACGCTCTTCTTTGGGCGACACGACCGTGTTGTGTCGGCATCTTGCCATTCGGACCAGCGGATTCAGTGGGCCGCGCATGTCAAAATCGGATAACGGGTCACCCCCTCACCCCAACGGGCCGGTAGATCAAGGCCGGACCTTGTCCCGGGTATGCCTTCGCCCACCGGAAAATCTCCGGTTCATCTCGCGTTGTGGACATGTTTCATGCCGCATTGCGCACTTGTCCCGACATGGCGCTATGAGTCATGTCACCGGGGCGTTCCGCAGTCGAAATGGACTACTCGACCGACGCCTCCGTCGGGTAAGAAGGATCCTTACACCCCTCATCCGGGGCTCAGGGCGCGTGTGCGGCGCGCCCGCGCGTACGTACCTCCCCCTGCCGGGGCGGGCCAACCGTCCAGTGCAGGTCACGTATGTGGTGCCCACCCACCCCTCCTCAACAAGGAGTGGCCACCCTCAACTGATGAAGACTTAAGGGGTCAACACAATGGCAGCGGAGATCATCAATCCTCGCAGCGAGAGCAGTACCGAAGGAGCCTCCGCGGAGGACCCCTTCGATCCGGCCTTCGCGCTGCACCGGGGCGGCAAGATGGCCGTCCAGGCCACCGTCCCGATCCGGGACAAGGACGACCTGTCCCTGGCGTACACGCCGGGTGTCGCGAAGGTGTGCAGCGCCATCGCCGAGAACCCGGAGCTGGTCCACGACTACACCTGGAAGTCCCAGGTCGTCGCCGTCGTCACGGACGGTACGGCGGTGCTCGGCCTCGGTGACATCGGGCCGGAGGCGTCGCTTCCGGTCATGGAGGGCAAAGCGATCCTCTTCAAGCAGTTCGGCGGGGTCGACGCGGTGCCCATCGCGCTCGCGACCACTGACACGGACGAGATCATCGAGACGGTCGTCCGGCTCGCCCCGTCCTTCGGTGGAGTGAACCTGGAGGACATCTCGGCGCCCCGCTGCTTCGAGATCGAGCGGCGGCTCCAGGAGGCCCTGGACATTCCGGTCTTCCACGACGACCAGCACGGCACGGCGGTCGTGACCCTGGCGGCGCTGCGCAACGCGGCGAAGCTGACCGGGCGCACGCTCGGCGATCTGCGGGCCGTCATCTCGGGCGCGGGCGCGGCCGGTGTGGCCATCGCCAAGTTCCTGCTCGAAGCGGGCCTGGGCGATGTGGCGGTCGCCGACCGCAAGGGCATCGTCAGCCGGGACCGCCAGGACCTGACCGACGTCAAGCGCGAGCTTGCGGAGATCACCAACAAGGCGGGCCTGTCCGGCTCCCTGGAGACCGCGCTCGCGGGCGCGGACGTCTTCATCGGCGTCTCCGGCGGTACGGTCCCGGAGCCCGCGGTGGCGTCGATGGCGCCCGGCGCGTTCGTGTTCGCCATGGCCAACCCGAACCCCGAGGTCCACCCCGACATCGCGCACAAGTACGCGTCGGTGGTCGCCACGGGCCGCTCGGACTACCCGAACCAGATCAACAACGTCCTTGCGTTCCCGGGCATCTTCGCGGGAGCCCTCCAGGTCCGGGCCTCCCGGATCACGGAAGGCATGAAGATCGCGGCGGCCAACGCGCTGGCCGATGTCGTCGGCGACGCCCTCGCCGCCGACTACGTCATCCCGTCCCCGTTCGACGAGCGGGTCGCCCCGGCCGTGACGGCGGCGGTCGCGGCCGCCGCGCGCGCGGAGGGCGTGGCGCGACGCTGAGCAAGGCGTCAGGACGTGTGTACGGGACGTGGCTCACACCTCGATGAGGTTCCGCCGCGTCCCGTACGCGTTCTAGGGTCAGGGCCATGTTCGCCGCCTACGCCGCACGCATCGACCGTGACCAGCCGCTCAACGGCCTTGAGTTGGGGGAGCGGCCCGCTCCGGAAGTACGTCCGGGGTGGTCGCTCATCGACGTACGGGCCGCGTCCCTGAACCACCACGACCTCTGGTCGCTGCGCGGGGTGGGGCTCAGTGAGGACAAGCTGCCGATGATCCTGGGCTGCGACGCGGCCGGGGTCGACCAGGACGGCAACGAGGTCGTCCTGCACTCCGTGATCGGCCAGAGCGGCCATGGCGTGGGCCCGGCCGAGGGGCGTTCCATCCTCACCGAGAAGTACCAGGGAACCTTCGCCGAGCAGGTCGTGGTGCCGACCTGGAACGTGCTGCCCAAGCCCAAGGAGCTCAGCTTCGCGGAGGCCGCGTGTCTGCCGACCGCGTGGCTGACCGCGTACCGGATGCTCTTCACCAACGCGGGCGTACGGCCCGGCGACTCGGTCCTGGTGCAGGGCGCGGGCGGCGGGGTCGCCACCGCCGCGATCGTGCTCGCCAAGGCCGCCGGGCTGCGGGTCTTCGCCACCAGCCGCGACGAGGCCAAACGCAAGCGGGCCGTTGAGCTCGGCGCGGTGGAGGCGTACGAGCCGGGCGCGCGGCTGCCGCAGCGGGTCGACGCCGTCATCGAGACGGTCGGCGCGGCCACCTGGTCCCACTCGGTCAAGTCGCTCAGGCCCGGCGGCACCCTGGTGATCTCGGGCGCCACCAGCGGCGACAAGCCCGCGCACGCGGAGCTCACCCGGATCTTCTTCCTGGAGCTGAAGGTGGTCGGCTCGACCATGGGCACCAAGGACGAGCTGGAGGACCTGCTCGCGTTCTGCGCGGCGACGGGCGTACGGCCGGTCATCGACGAGGTGCTGCCGCTGGACCGGGCCCGCGAGGGCTTCGCGAAGATCGAGTCCGGCGACGTCTTCGGGAAGATCGTGCTGACGACCTCTTGATGGTTCGTCAGAAACCCTGATCTGATCTCCGGCACGTTCGTAGTCGACGTGCCGGAGGTTTGCCATGCGTATGCCCAAGTACCTTGTGGCGATGGGGTGTTGTGCCCTGCTGGCGGCCGGGGGTGTGGCGCCCGGCCCCGCTCGCGCGGCGGACCGGGGCGCTGGTGAAATCCCCCGGCTCACCGACGACCAGGGGCGCACGCTCACCCTGCGCGGCTGGAACGTCGAGGACAAGACGCACCGGGGCGACCAGGCGCTCTCCGCGATCACCGAGCGGACCTTCCGCGATCTGCGCGCGCACGGCTTCGGCTTCGCGCGGCTGCTGGTCTTCTGGGACGACCTGGAGCCGGTGCGGGGCCAGTACAGCCAGCCGTATCTGCGCAAGATCGAACGCATCCTGGACTGGGCCCACCGCTATGACATCAAGGTGCTGATCGACGCCCACCAGGACGTGTTCGGCCCGGCGTTCGGGCATCGCGGGATCCCCGAGTGGGCGACGCGCACGGACGGGCTGCCGTTCACGCACCACCCCGACGACTGGTTCTCCGAGTACTACGAGCCCGCCGTGCAGCGGGCGTTCACCCATCTGTACGAGGACGCGGATCTGCGGCGGGCGCAGGCGGCGATGTGGCGGGTACTCGCCGAACGGTTCGGGCACCATCCGGCGGTCATCGGGTACGACCTGATCAATGAGCCGATGGGCGAGTTCCGGGCGGGCGAGGACCCGGCGACGGCCGCGCGGCGCGTGGAGGCCGAGCAGGTGACGCCGATGTACAACCGCCTTGCGCGGGCGGTGCGTTCGGTGGACCGGCGGCACTGGCTCTTCGTCGAGCCGACACCGGCGGTGGGGGAGGGGGTGCCGACGGGCCTCGGCAAGATCAAGGATCCGAAGGTCGTGTACGCGCCGCACTTCTACAACACCGCGATGGAGTCGGGCGCGGATTACGACCCCTCCGCGCACTGGATCGAGTCGTACGAGGCCGCGGTGACGGCGTATCCGAAGGAGCAGCGGATTCCGGTGGTGGTCGGGGAGTGGGGGCCGCCCGACTCCTCACTCCCGCACATGGGGCGCTTCTACGCCGACGCGATGGCTTCGCTGTCCCGGTACACCTCCGGGTGGGCGGGTTATGTGTGGTGCTACGGGGGTGGGTATTGCGCGGCCGACGCGTCTGGCGCGCTGCGCCCCAATAAGGCCCTGACTGCCACGCCGTACGCGGCGGCTGTGGCGGGGCGGGTGCGGTCGGAGACGTATGACCCGGGGTCGCGGACGTATCGGCTGGTGTATGTGGCGGGGCGGGGGGTTACTGAGTTGTCCGTGCCGACGGGTGTGGGGGAGTGGCGGGTTGGGGTGTCGGGTGGGGCTTGGGTGCGGGGGACGCGGGTTGTGGGTTTGCCGGGGGCGGTGGTGACGGTGGTCGTCGTGCGCGATTGACCCCACCCCGCCCCTTCCCTAAACCCTCCGGGGGTGGGTGGGTGGGTGGGTGGGGGTGAGGGTGGGAGGGTTTTCCGGGGGCTGCGCCCCCGGACCCCCGTTTGTCTGCGGGTCGTGGTGGGTTGCTCGCGCAGTCCCCGCGCCCCTCAGAGGGCCCTCCGGGCCCATCAAGGGGCGCGGTCCGTTCACCCCTTGGTGCGGAGGATCAAGCCGATGTGGGCCGCCGCCGTGGACAAGTGGCACCGCGCCTCTCGGAGTTGGGACTCCGTCACGCCATAGTCCCGCGCCGCGTCGCGGATGTCGTCGCGGAAGCGGTCCAGGAGGCGGTCCAGGTCTCGGGCCGGGTTGTCGGTGCTGGGGGTGTCCTCGGCCCAGGTGGGGGGCTCGGTGGGGCGGGCCGTTTCCTTGGTCAGGTCCACCAGGCCCTCCCATGAGCCGAACTGGTCCCGCACCTGCTGCTTCACCCGCTGGACCTGCTCGCGGGCCCGTTCCTGGGCCTCCTTCGCCTGGCGGCGGGCCTGTTGGGCGTCCTCGCGGGCGCGGCGCGACTCGTCCTTCGCCCGGCGCGCCTGCTCCTTCCACTCCTGCTTGGCGCGCTTGAGCTCCTCCTTGGCCTGCTGCCAGGACTCGACGCCCGCGTTGGCGCTGCCGTTGCGGGCCTCGTGCGTGGCGCGGCGTACGTCGTCGCGCAGGTCGCCCGCCGCGCCCCGCACGTCCGCGCGGATCTCGGCGGCGAGCTCGGAGACCGACTCGCGGATCTCCAGCTCCAGATCGGCCAACTCGCCGCCGCGCCCGGCGAGTTCCGCCCGGCCCGCGTCGGTGATCGAGTACACCTTGCGGCCGCCCTCGGTGGTGTGGGTGACCAGGCCCTCGGCCTCCAGCTTGGCGAGCCGGGGGTAGACGGTGCCGGCGCTCGGCGCGTACAGCCCCTGGAAACGCTCCTCCAGGAGGCGGATCACCTCGTAGCCGTGGCGCGGGGCCTCGTCGAGGAGCTTGAGGAGGTAGAGGCGCAGTCGGCCGTGGGCGAAGACAGGGGCCATGTCAGAGCACCTTCTCGGTCGTGGGCCCGGTGGATCCCGTGCCGGTCGCGTCGGTCGGCTCGTCCTCGCGCGGCGGGCGGCGCAGCAGGGCGATCGAGCCGGACACCGTGGTCGCCCGCAGCGTGCCGTTGCCCGCGCCCAGTGTGCCGGTGATGCTCTTCGCGCCCCACTGCCCGCTGACCCGCAGGTCCTCGAACGCGTTGGAGACCGCGCCGCTGGTGGTGTTCGCCTCGACCCGGGCGTCCGCCGACGGGTGTTCGAGGCGGATGCCGATCTCGCCGGACACCGAGGTCAGCCGGATGTCGGCGGGGCGGCCGGACGCGTCCAGGTCGAGCACCATGTCGCCGCTGACCGAGTCGGCCCGTACGGACGTGGCCGCGCCCTCGATCACCGTCAGATCGCCGGAGACCGACTTGAAGACCAGGTCACCCGTGACCGCCTGGGCCTCCAGGTTGCCGGAGACCGTGTCCGCCCGGATGGAGCCGGTCAGGCCCACGAGCGTGGTGTCGCCGTTCACGCCGCGTACGTCCGTACGCCCCCGGATGCCGGAGACCACCGCGGTCGCGCCGACCACGCCCACCTCGACGGTGGACTCGGCGGGCACCGCGAGCGAGACGACCGCGTTGCGCTGCCAGCTCTTGCGGTCGAACCACTTGAGGAAGCCCTTCCAGGGCAGGTCCTCGTAGGCGACCGTGAGGGTCGAACCCTCCTGCGTGACGATCAGCGGCGGTCCCTCGATCGAGGAGACCTCCAGGCGCGCGGAACCTTCGTCGGTCCCCACGACGTTCACCGTTCCGTTGACGATCCGCACATTGAGCGCGGACACCGGCGCGTCGAAGGCGAGTTTGCGCGGCTCGGACACGGACCACGTCGACTGTGCCATGACTCTGACCTCCCTGGGCGGGGTACGACGCAACATATCGCGTCTTGTTGATAGACACGATATATCGCGGATGGGGGAAGTCAAGTCTCGCCGGGCGGGTCTCGTCGGGCGGGGTAAAGGTGACCAATGGGTGGGAATGTCTGCCTTGCCCTAGCGTTGGATCATGTCCAGCGTTCCCGCCCCCGCCGCCCTGCTCCTCTGCCGCGCCGAGCCCGCCGCTGTCCGGCCCGCCGCTCATCTGCTGCGCGAGCGGATGCTGCTCGCCCCGGCGGGGGACGGGTGGAGCGTGCTCGTGCCCGAGACCAAGCCGTGGCTCGGCGGTGAGCACCCCGTCGACCAGGTGCTCACGGGGTGGGCTTCGGCGCTCGCCGTCGGCGCCACCTGGCCCGTGGTCGCGCTCTGGTGGGACGAGGGGCGCGCCGGGTGCACGCTGGCCGCCGGGTTCCGGCGCACGGTCGGCTATGTGTGGCTGGCCGACGGGACGGCGGCGGGGGAGTGGGAGGCGATGCGGACGTTCGCGGCCCGGCTCGGGCTCGACCCCGTACTCGATCTCCAGGCCCTCGACGCGCTCACCCGTCCCGACCCGGCCGCCGACGGACGGGCGCGGCTGCTCGGGCTCACCGCCGTGCTCTCCCGCGCGGGTGTGGCGCTCCCGCCCGGGCTGACCCCGGGGGAGAGCGCGGACCGGCTGCGGTCGGTCGCGGCCGCGTCCGGCGCCGAGGCGGTCGAGTGGTCGGGCTGGCGCGACGCGGTCCGGGCCGAGCTCGACGTGGTGGAGGAGGGGCCGCTCGGGCCGTGGCTGCGCGGGCCCCTGGCGCGGGCGCTCGGCGCCGCCCAGCTGGCGGCGGGCGTACCCCTGACCGCCTGGGGTCTGGCCCGCCGCAGCGGCGGCTGGACGGTCGCGGGCCTCGTCCTGGTCGCCCATGGGGCGCTGGGGCTGGTGTACGACCGGGTGCGGGGCCGCGCGTAACGGGTCCGGCCCCGCCCCCCGGCCCCGCCCCGCCGAGCCCGGGAGCGGCCCCGCCAGGCGCCTACTCCTCGTCGTCCTCGTCGTCGAGCCGGGCCAGCCACGTGGCGAGCCGCTCGACCGGGACCTCGAAGTCCGGGTTCAGGTCGACGAACGTACGCAGCTGGTCGGCAAGCCACTCGAAAGTGACCTCCTCCTCGCCGCGCCGCTTCGCCAGCTCCTCGATGCCGCGGTCGGTGAAGTACACAACGTGCTCCTGAGATGTACCGGGATGTTCTCTCCCAGGGTATCCGGGGCCATCCGGTGCTTTCCGGGGCTCCCGCGCAACCGTCCCGCCGATTACCCTCGTCATCTCAAGTCAGGGGAATATGCGACTGGTTGAGGGGGAGCGGCCATGGCGCAGCCACGGGAGATCATGCTGCCGGGCGGAGCCGTCGTGCTGGCCCGGCTGACGACGGCCAAGGGCTACGGGGACGACGATGACGACGTCGGCGTGCTGGAGAACGCCGTCGCCAAGGTGGAGCGGCTCGGCGAGCTGATCACGGGGGTCGGGCGGTCGGTGCTGGACGCGGCCGCCGCCGTGAAGCCCGACGAGGCCACCGTCACCTTCGGCGTGGAGCTGTCCGCCAAGGCCGGGGCCGCGATCGCGATCCTCGCGGACGGCGAGGCCAAGACGTCCATCCAGGTCACGCTGACCTGGAAGCTGGAGGGTCAGCCGCAGCCGCAGCTTCAACCCCAGCTGCCTCCGCAGCCCCCCGCCCCGCCCACCGCACCCCCGGCCCCCGGCGCGCCGCCCCATGCCTGAGACGGGCGACCCGCACATCGACGATCTGACGCGTACGGCGACCGTCCATCTGGTGTCCGCGGCGGGCGGCACGATGTGGGGCAGCGGGTTCTTCGTCGCCCCCGGGTGGGTGCTGACCTGCGCGCATGTGCTGCGGCCGCACCTCGGGCGGGACCGGGAGCAGATCTTCCACGTCGAGGGCGAGCAGTTCGACCGCCTGCCGCTGCGGGCCGAGGCCCGCCTGGAGGCGTGGCTGCTCGACGACGGCCTGCGGGGCGACGACATCCCCGTCGAGCAGGACCTGGCGCTCGTCCGGCTGGTCGGCGACGACGTGGAGGTGGATCACGAGTGCGTCTGGCTCAGCGACTGCGCCGAGGCCCCGGGGGCGAGCGCGGTCGTCCACGGGTTCAGACCCGACGGGCAGCCGCTGCGCTGGCGCAGTGCCATCGACATCCGTACGTACGACGGGAGTTACGGGCTCCGGTTCACCGACACCGAGTTCCCCAAGGGGGTCTCCGGCGGGCCGGTGCTCGATCCGCACACCGGGGCCGTGGTCGCGGTCATGAAGTCCCGCCGACTGGAGCGCGACGGCGGGCGGGCCATCGCGCTGCCCGCGCTGCGCCGGTTCGGCGACCTCTACCAGAGCGTGCTCGCCGAGCACGACCGGTGGCACGGGGCCGGGCCCCGCCCCGACAGGGCCAACTGGATCGACCGGCAGCAGGAGTTACCGGCCGGCGGGCTGCACCGCACGCCCGAGCAGTGGAGCCCGGACGACCGGCGCACCGCCCTGAACCTGCTCGCCTCGGTGCCCGGGCCCGGCGGGGTCCCGGCCGTCGCCCGGCTCGCCCGCAAGGCGCGCGGCAACATCGCGCCCCCCGGCAGCCTGCCCGAACCGCGCTCCTGGCGCGACGGCCACGGGCTGCTCTACGAGGGCCATCGGCCGATGGCCGCCATCGCCTTTCTGCACTACCTCAAACTCGTCGTGGAGTACGAGCGCGGGCGCGGCGGCGACCCCGCGCGCCTGGACGCCTGGGTGAACGCGCGGCTGCGCGGGGTGCCGCCGGTGGTGCACACCGTGGTCACCGAGGCACGGCTGCCCGAGGGGATGTTCCCGGTGCTCGGGCCGGGCGGGCCGGACGAGGTGCTGCCCGTACTGCCGTATCCGGGCGGGGAGCGGGGCGGCGCCGTCGTCACCGTCGAGCTGGAGCCGCTCTCCGACGCGCCCGACCGGTTCTACTGGCGCATCCGGGTGCACGACGGCGACCGCGAGGGCTCCAGACCGGTGGACGAGCAGTGCCACGGGGACGGGGTCGCGCCCGCCGATCTGATCCGGCGGCTGCGGCGGCCGCTGGTGGACGCGTTCGAGATGGTCGACACCGACGAGTGCCCCGCGCCCCTCGAAGTCGCCCTGCCCGCCGACTACTTCGACACCGCCGTGCACCGCTGGCAGCTCACCGAGATGGGCCGGCTGTATCTCTCGCCGTATCTGGGGGTGCAGCGGAGGGTGGTGCTGCGCGACCTGGACCGGCGCGGCGAGCCCGACCGCGAGTGGCTGGTGCGCTGGGAGGGGCTGATGGCCGCCGAGGAGCTGAGCGGCGTCACCACGCCGGTGCCCGGCAGGGCGCCCCGGCCGCACCACTTCGCCGAGATGGCGCCGGGCGCGGTGCCGGTGCTGTGCCGGCCCGCCGGGCGCGGGGTCGGCGGCGCGGCCATGCGGATGGCGCTTGAGGCCGGGCACGGCGTGGCGCTCTGGCACACCGACGCGCACCCCGAACGGGGCTGCCACGAGCGCTGCGCCGCCGTGCGCGCCGGGGCGGCCGATCTGCTCGGGCAGGCGAAGGACCCCACTGAACTCCCGGACCGGCTGCGCCGTATCAGGGAGGACATCAGCGAAACCAAGGATGCCCAGCACTGGGCGGAGGGTGTGGCGATGCTCTACGACGATCCCGGGCGGCCGCTGCCGGACCTCGACCGGCTGGACGCGCCGTGACGCGCGCGGCGACGATCCGTACGACCGCGCCGTGCGCCGCCGTGCGCCCGGCCAAGCGCCGCTGTGACCGCCCGTGCGTCCACCCATCGGTCTGCTGGCCGGAAAACGCATTTCGGACGCCTCGTAGTGGGTACGTTCACAACGGACTTCGACTCGCAACGACATGTGGTCCAGCGCGGCCATGTGGCCAGCAAGTGGTGCCCCGCCGACCGTCGACGAGGAGCGAGCGATGGACGACTGGCTGATCTACCGAGGCACCGGGGCACCGGATCCGGACCGGATCGGCGCACTGCCCGCCCCGCCCCGCTGGCGTGCGTTCGACGGCGTGCCGCGCCCGTACGAGGTGCCCGGCATCGACATCGCCTCGCTGCGCCGGCTCGGCGACCGGGTCTCCGAGCTGTCCGCGCACGACGGCGAGACCCTCCAGCTGATCAACGCGGCCCTGTATCTGCGCCGCCCGCTGCTGATCACCGGCGAGCCCGGCTCGGGCAAGTCGACGCTCGCGCACTCCATCGCGTACGAACTGGGCCTGGGCCGGGTGCTCCAGTGGCCCATCATCAGCCGCACCGAGCTCAAGGACGGCCTCTACACCTACGACGCGATCGGGCGCCTGCACGACGCCCAGCTCGCCGACGGCCAGGCCGACGACATCGGCCGCTACATCCGGCTCGGCCCGCTCGGCACCGCGCTGCTGCCCGCCGAGCGGCCGCGCGTGCTGCTCATCGACGAGCTCGACAAGAGCGACATCGATCTGCCCAACGACCTGCTCAACGTCCTGGAGGAGGGCGAGTTCCCGCTGCCCGAGCTGGAGCGGATCGCCGACCGGCCCGGCCGTGATGTCGTCGAAGTGCTCACCGACGACGGCCACCGGGTCGCGGTGCCGCACGGCAGGATACGCTGCCACGCCTTCCCGATCACCGTCCTGACCAGCAACGGAGAGCGCGACTTCCCGGCGCCGCTGCTGCGCCGCTGCATCCATCTGCACCTGGACCCGCCGCGCGAGGAACGCCTCGCGGCCTTTGTGCAGGCCCACTTCGGGCCCGGCGCCGACGAGCGCAACCTCGATCTGCTCAGCCGCTTCACCCGCGACGACGGCGACGGCGAACTGCGCCCCACCGACCAGCTCCTGAACGCGATATTCCTGACCCAGCAGGTGCGCGACGAGGGGCCGGAGCGGCGCCAGGAGATCGCCGAGCTGCTGCTGCGGCCGCTGGACACCAGGCAGCGGTGACCCGATGACCACGGCCCCCGACCCGCGCCCGGAGGACAGCGCTGTGAGCACGACCCTCACGGCGCTGGTGGCGCGCCTTCGGGAGGCCGAGATCCAGCCGACCGCCCAGGAGTTGGCGGACGCGCTGTGGCTCGCCGACTTCGCCGGACCCATTGCCCGGCCGTCGTCCCACGAGCCCGGCCCGGCGCCCGGGGTCGTGGGCGGCCCCGGCGTCAAACCGCCGGGTGCCGGCGACGGCCCGGAGCTCACCGAGCCGCGCGTCCCGCCGCAGGGCGCGTCGAGCGTGCCCACCCCTCGTACGTACGAGGGCCAGGCCGATCTGTTCACGCCGGGGCCGGTCGCCGGGCGGCAGCAGGGGGGCGGGGACACGCTCGGCCGGGTGGAGGTGGCGCCGGTGGCCGCGCCCGTCGCCGCGTCGCTGCCGGAACCGCTCGCCCTGCAACGGGCGTTGCGGCCGCTCCAGCGTTACCGCGCGCCCGTGCGGACCACCGGCCGCTACCTCGACGAGCAGGCCACCGCCGACCGGGCGGCCGACATGGGCCTGGTGATACCGGTGCTGCGGCCCGACCGGCGCCGCCAGGCGCGGCTCGCGCTGATGATGGACATCTCGTCCTCCACGCTCGTCTGGGAGCAGACGCTCGACGAACTGCGCCAGGTCTGCGAGCGGGCCGGGGCCTTCCGCGAGGTGCAGGTGCACTATCTGCACGAGGGCCCGGACGGCAGGCCGCGCGTCGGCACCTCCGTCGAGCCCAGCGGGCGCCTCGCCGAGCCGTCGCAGTTCTGGGACCCGGCCGGGCGCCGACTCACGCTGCTGCTCAGCGACTGCGCGGGCCCGATGTGGCGCAGTGGCCAGCTCCACCGGCTGCTGCACGGCTGGGCGCAGACCGCGCCGCTGGCGGTGGTGCAGCCGCTGCCCCAGCGGATGTGGCGCTCCACCCATCTGCCCACCCGGCAAGGGGTGTTGCGGCGCCGCGAGGGACCGGCGGGGCGCCTTGAGTTCCGGCCGCGCAGGCCCGAGCGGGGGCGGGCCGCGCAGGGGGTGCCGGTGCCGGTGCTGGCCCTGCGCCAGTCCTCGTTCGGCGCCTGGGCGCGGCTGGTGAGCGGCGCCACCGAGCGGACCATGGAGGCGGCGGTCGGCCGGGTGCGCGCCGACCAGGCCCCGGCCACCGGCACCGTACGCGCCGCGCAGGCCGTGGACCCGGCCGAGCGGGTCGACGCCTTCCGCGCCACCGCCTCGCCCGACGCCTCCCAGCTCGCCGCGTGTCTGTCGGCGGCGCCGCTCTCGCTGCCGGTGATGCAGCTGGTGCAGCGGGCGATGCTGGTCAACAGCGGGCCCGAGGTGCTTGCCGAGGTGCTGCTCAGCGGCCTGGTGCGCAGCCCCGGCGAGGACGACGCCGACGAGGCCGTGGACGGGGCGCCCGGCTATGTCTTCGTCGACGGGGTGCGCGAGAAACTGCTCGAACACCTGGGAGCCGGGGGCGCGTTCCTCGTCCTCAAGCACTGCTCGGAGTACGTGGAGCGGCGGTACGGGCGGACCGTGCGCAACTTTCCGGCGCTCGCCGCCGCCGTGCTCGCGGGCTCCGTCGACCCCGGCGGGCAGACCCCGGCCGGGCCGTCGGACGACCCCCGGATGCGGAAGTTCGCCCGGGTCTCCTCGCAGGTGCTGCGGCGCTTCGGGCAGCCCGACCCGGTCGTCGACCCGCGCGACGGCGCGGGCCCCGCGGAGCTGTCGCTGCGCGCCCAGGACTGCCTGGCGAGGTTCCGCGCGTACGGGACGGTCCGCGATCTCGACATGGGCGTCCAGTTGCTGACCGCCGCCGTGCGCGGCGAGCGCCGGGTGGCCGAACGGGCTTATTTCTCCAGTGAGTTGGCGCGGGCGCTGCTGCTGCGCTGGGAGCTGCGGCGGCTCGGCGAGGACCTGGGGGCGGCCCTGTCCGCCGTGGAGAACGCGCTGCCGCACGAGCGTCCCGCGCATCTGACCCTCGCCCGCATCCTGGAGGCGATGGCGGACGAGGCGGAGTCGGGGCGGGCCGGGGCGGACGAGGCGTGGTGGCTGGCCGCGCTGACCGAACCGAGGCGCCCGCCGGGACGTGCGGGGGAGCCCTGGCGGCCGCCCGCACCGGCCGAGCCGATCGCCGCCCCGGGCTCCAACGGCACCTCGGGGGCGGACGGCCCGGGCCGCACCCCGCACGACGTCGCCGTGTCCCTGCTCAACCGCGCCCACAGCAGTCTCGCCCTGATCGGCGGCATCCCGCCCGCCTCGGCCGCCCAGCGCGCCGACTGGCGGGAGGCGTCGCTCGCCCGGATCCGGGTGCTGCGCAGGCTCGCGGAGCTGGAGCCGAAGTGGGCGGACGGCTGCCTCGACACCGCCGTCCATGTCGCCGACTCGCTGCTGGCCGAGGAGCGCGGCGCCGGCGTCCTGCTGCTGCGGGGCGCGCTGCTGCTTACCCTGGCCCGCCGCAGCGCGGCCGGCACCGGCGAGCGCTCGCCGATCACCACGCGCGCGTACGCCGAGCGGGCCGTCCAGGACCTGTACGCCGGGTTCGAGTCGCTGGCCCCCGGCTCGGTCTCCGACGACGAGGTCAGCCGGTCCTGGCTGCACCTCGCCGACGCCGTCGAGCTGGCCCGGAGCGAGGTCGACGACTCGGCCAGGCTGACCATCCTCCAGGCCCTGGACCAGGCACGCAGCTACGCGGGCCCGGACCGCGAGGCCCAGGCCGAGTGCCTGCTGCGGATGGCGCGGGTGCTGCGCGAGCGGTACGAGTCGACCCGCACCCGCGCCACGCTGGACTCGGCGGTGGTGGCCTGGTCCGACGCGGTCGAGCTGCTGAGCCCCGACGACCCGCGCCGGCCCGGCGCCTTCGCCGAGCTCGGCGACGCGCTGACCGTACGGGCCCGGGTGCGCGGATCCCGCGACGACGCCCGGGGCGCGGTGAAGGCGCTGCGCCGGGCGCTGGACGAGACCTCCGAGTCCGACCCCGAACTCGCCCGGCGGCGCTTCCTGCTGGCCGCAGCGCACGTACGGCGGTTCCATCTCGACGGCGTCCTCGCCGACCTCCACGAGGCGCACTGGATACTCGGCGCGGCGGCCCGGGCCACCGACGACAGCGCGGTCCTCGCCGCGATCTGGCAGCTGCGCGCGCAGACGGTCGTACTCCTGTCGCGGCGCACCAAATCGAGCGCCCGGCTCGGCGAGGCCACCGACCTCGCGCTGCGGGCCGCGCAGGAGGCCCGGGCGGCCGGGCAGCTCTCGGTGGAGGTCGCGGCGCGGCAGCTGCGGGCGGGGCTGCTCGAAGAGACGGCGGGTCCGGCCAGGGCGGTCGAGGAGCACCGCGAGGTCCTGCGCATCCTTGAGGAGGCGGGGTGGCCGGACCCCGAGGCCGAGGCGCTGAGCCGGGCGGAGATCGAACGGCTCACCGGCGAGTCGGGAGCGTCGTGAGGGCGAGCGCGACGGATGGCGGCAGGGCGGTGCCGGACGCGACGGCACTGCCACCCCTGCGCCCGCTCACGGCCCGCGAGCCCCAGGAGTGCGCGCACCCCGTACTGGCGGCGGTCCTCGCGGAGCTGCGGGAGCGAGTGGGAGGCGAGGGGCGGGGCGCGTACTTCAGCGACGCCCCGGCGGTGGGGGCGTACTTCGCGGACGCCCCGGCGCCACGACGAGCCGATGCGCAGGGCTGCGGGGACAAGACGTGACCATGGACGAGCCCCGCTGGCCGCACCGCGTGCTCGACCCCGACGCCGTACGGCCCGTACCGCTGCGCCAGTTCGTGCTCAAGGTGCACAGCCGCTGCAACCTGGCCTGCACCTACTGCTACATCTACCGCGGCCAGGACGCCAGTTGGCGCGAGCGCCCGACCCGGGTCGCCGAGGGCACCGTGCGCCGCACCGCCCGCCGGATCGCCGAGCACGCCGCTGCCCACCGCCTCACCCGGCTCCGGATCGATCTGCACGGCGGCGAGCCGCTGCTCGGCGGTGCGGGCCCGGTGCTCGCGTACGCGGCGGAGGTGCGGCGCGCGGTGCGCGAGGCGGTACGGGGTGTGGTGCCGGGCGGCTGCGAGGTGGTCGCGACCGTGCAGACCAACGGCACGCTCCTCACCCCGCGCACCCTGGACCGCCTCGCCGCCGCCCGCGTCTCGGTCGGGCTGAGCCTGGACGGGGGAGCGGCCCGGCTCAACACCCGCCGCACCGACCGCCGGGGCCGCCCGTCGTGGCCCGCCGTCGCCGCGGCCGCGCGCCTGCTGGCCCGGCGCCCCGCCGCGTACGCCGGAATCCTCTGCACGGTCGACCTCGCCACCGACCCCGGCGACGTCTACCGCTCGCTGCTCGCGCTCGGCCCGCCCGGCATCGACCTGCTGCTGCCGCACGGCAACTGGGCCGCGCCGCCGCCCGGGATCGCCCCGGCCCCGGTGCCGGGGCGGCGGGCGCGTCCCACCCCGTACGGCGACTGGCTGGCCGAGGTGTTCGACCTGTGGTGGGACGCGGAGCGGATGCGGACCGGGGTGCGGCTCTTCCAGGAGATCGTGGCGCTGCTGCTCGGCGCGCAGAGCACGGTGGAGTCCGTCGGGCTCTCCCCGATGGTGGCGGTGGTGGTGGACACGGACGGGTCGATCGAGCAGACGGGCGCGCTGCGCTCGGCGTACGAGGGCGCCTCCGCCACCGGCCTCGACGTCTTCCACCACTCCTTCGACCAGGCCCTGCGCCATCCGGGCGTCGCCGCACGCCAGTTGGGGGCGAAGGGCCTTGCGCCGGAGTGCCTGTCCTGTCCGGTGCGCGAGGTGTGCGGCGGCGGCAACTACGCCCACCGCTACGCCCCGTACAGCGGATTCCTGCATCCCAGCATCTACTGCGCCGACCTGGAACGGTTGATACGCCACGTGGCGGCCAGGCTGTCCGAGACCGACAAGGCGGGACGTGGCGGCTCGTGACTGTCAACTCCTGCTCACTGACACTTTTGTGACGCACAATTGAAAGTGCGCGCACATCCAGCTTCCGGCCCGAGCCGAGGGAGTCCGCCGCATGTCCGACCACGAGGGCGTCGAGTCCACGCTGCCCGAACCGGCCGAGGAGTCCCCCCGTGTCACCGTGCTCTTCGCCGGGCAGAGCCAGGCCTGGGCCGACTGGATCGGGCAGCAGCTGGAGCGGGCCGGGCATCCGGCCGTCCTCATAAGGTGGGATCCGCTGCACCTCCAGCCCGCCGACTCGGCCCTGGCCGATCTGCTGGAGCCGCCCGGGCACATCCTCGTCGTCCTCGACGACTGGTATCTGCGCTTCGACTCCGAGAAGTACCAGGGCTGGGCCGCGGCGCTGCGCGACACCCTGCCGCTGCACCGCGACCGGGTCGCGGCCGTCAGCGTCACCGCCAAACCACTGCCTCCGGCCGCCGCCACCCTGCGGCCCGTCGGGCTGCGCGGCATCGGTCCCGACGAGGCGCGCCGCCGGGTCCTGGAGTGCGCCGGGACGGACGCGCGCCCCACCGGTGTCGTCCTGGAGCGGGCCATCCGCTTCCCCGACGACCGCCCGCGCATCTGGAACGCGCCGCGCAGAAACCGCCAGTTCACCGGCCGCGAGGAGACCTTCGAGAAGGTCCACGACGTCCTCGCCGTCTCCGGTGAGGAGGGCGGCCGGGTGGTGGTGCACGGGCTGAGCGGCGTCGGCAAGACGCAGGCCGCGATGGAGTACGTGCACCGGTTCGCGGGCGAGTACGACCTCGTATGGTGGGTCGGGGCCGCCGCCAAGGCGAGCGCGCGCGAGGGGTTCGCCGCGCTCGCCCCGGAGCTGGGCCTGGCCCAGGGCAGCCGGCTCGCCGAGGTTATCACGGCGGTGCGGCGCGAGCTGGAGACCACCCGGCGCCGCTGGCTGCTGGTCTTCGACGGGGCCGAAAACCCGGAGGCTGTAGGGGAGTTGATCCCGGAGGGCCCCGGCCACGTGCTGGTCACCGCCAACTCGCCCGAGTGGCCGGGCCTGGGCGCCCACCTCGTGCAGCTGCCGCCCTTCGACCGCGAGGAGAGCGTCGCCTTCGCCCGCCGCCGCGCCGAACGCCTCACCGAGCAGGACGCGGACCGGCTCGCCGACGCCGTCCAGGACCTGCCGCTGCTGCTCGACCAGACCGCCAACTGGATCGCCAACAACCCGGCCGCCTCGGTCGCCGAGTACGTACGCGGGATCAGCCAGGGCGATCCGCACACCGTCGACACCCTTCCCTCGCGCGACTACCCGGCGAGCTTCCAGGCCGCCTGGTCCAAGACGCTCAACAGCCTCCACGAGACCTCCGCCGAGGCCTGGGAGCTGCTGAAACTCCTCGCGCACTTCTCGCCCGACTCCGTGCCGGTGCGCCTGCTCCAGAGCGCCCGGGTCAGCGATCTGCCGCCGCACCTCGCCGCCCTGGTCACCGACCCCAGCAGCTGGAACTCGGCGCTGCGCACGCTCTCCCGGGTGACGGCGACCCCGCTGGAGTACGACGACCCCGGACGCCTGGGCACCCGTACGGTCGGCTCGCTGCGCATCCACCGGCTGCTGCACCGTTTCGTGCGCGGCAGCCTGCCCGAGGGCGAGCACGAGCGGGCCACCGCCACCGCCTGTCAGGTGCTGGTCGCCGCCGACCCGCGCGACCCGGCGGGCGCCCACAACTGGCCGCGCTACGCCGAGCTCATCCCGCATCTGGAGCCGTCCGGCGCGATCGCCTCCACCGACCCGGACGTGCGCAGGCTCGTCCTGAACTGCATCGAGTACCTGCGGGTGCGCGGCGAGTTCCGCGAGGGGCAGCGCCTGAGCGGTCTCGCCGTCGACCAGTGGCGTCCGGTGTCGGGGCCCACCGACGGCCTGGTCCTGGTCGCCACCCATCAAAAGGCGCACATGTGCCGCCAGTTGGGCCACTACGCCCAGGCCGAGGAGCTGGGCCGGGACACCCTGCGGCGGCTGATGGCGGAGGGCCGGGGCGGCATCGAGGTGGTCCGCGCCAAGAACGGGCTCGGCGGCACCCTGATGGTGCTCGGCAAGTACGGCGAGGCGCGCGCCCTGTTCGAGGAGGCGGCGGGGGAGACCGCCGCCCTGCTCGGCGACTGGAAGGTGCCCCGGCTGCTCGCGATCCGCCACAACCTGGCGGTCACCCTCGCCCTCCAGGGCCACTACGCCAAGGCCCTCGCCCGCCACCAGGAGGTCCTGGAGGAGTGCATCTCCGTACTCGGCGGCAAGGACCACCTCACCCTCCAGGGCGGGATGTACACGGCCCAGATGCTGCGCCTGATGGGCCGGTACGGGGAGGCGCTGACCATCCAGGAGTACAACCACCGCCTGCACCGCCAGATCCTGGGCGCCGACCACCCGCAGACCCTGACCGCCCAGCACAACCTGGCCCTGTGCCTGCGCCGCGACGGCGAGCCCGAGCGGGCCAGGGGGCTGCTGCACGACGCCCGCGAGGCGATGCTGCGACGCGGCGACGCGACCGCCTTCACCTGCGACTACGCCATGCTGCTACGGGACTTGGGGCGCCCGGTGGAGGCCCATGAACTGGCCCGGTCGGCGGCCGCCGAGTACGAACGTTTGCTGGGCGCCGAGCACCCGTACACGATCGGCGCGCACGACAACGTGGCCCTCGTCCTGCGCGAGAGCGGTGAGCACCGGGCCGCCCGGGAGCTCTCCGAGCGCAATCTGCGGGCCTTCACGCGCGCGCTCGGGCACGCCCACCCCTGGACGCTCGGCTGCGCCATGAACACGGCCTCCGCCCGGGCCGCCGACGGCGATCTGACCGGGGCCGCCGAACTCGGCCGCTCGGCCCTCGTCCAGGCGGTCACCTCGGTCGGTCAGTCGCATGTCCTGACCGTCAACCTCCAGGCGGGCCTCGCCCAGGACCTGCGGGCCCGGGGCAAGCGCGCGGAGGCCGCCGAGCTGCTGCGGGACGCGGTGGGCACGCTCACCGCCGCGCTCGGCGAGAGCCACCGCCAGACCGCGTACATGCGCAGCGGTGCGCGCCCGTACTGGGACTTCGAGCCGATGCCGGTGTGAGCGACGCCACTTGTGAGCGTTGCCCCCACTTCTCTGACCTTGCCCTGACCCGGAGTTGTCACTTCTCTGACATAGATGCGGTTTTCCTGCGTCTGCTGACCGAAACCGGCAGAGACATGATCCGGAGCGCCTTGAACCGGAACCCGCATTTCAAGATCCTTGAGTAGGTCCGGGGGCGCTGTCTCCCCAGGGCCGATCCCTTTGCGGTCGGCGGGCGGTCGGACGTGCCGAGAGCCGACGTGCCGAGAGCCTCTTGCCTCTCGCGACGAGAGCGCACAACTCCCCAGGTCTCAGGAGGGTTTGCCATGACTCACGGCGACACGATAGATACCGGCCCGCCGGGCACCGCTGATCAGGGAGCCGGACGGACACCGTCCGGCCGGTTAGGGAAGTCCACCGGGATACGCACCGTCGCCACCCGCGACGGCTGGCTGCGGCCGGCCGCCACCCGCCTTCCCTCGCTGACCGGACTGCGCTTCCCGGCGGCCCTGCTGGTCTTCTTCAACCACACCGGACTGCCCTTCCCGTTCCTGCGCCTGATGAAGGACGACGGCGCGGCGATGGACTGGTTCGACGTGACCCGCAACGCGGGCGCGCTCGGCGTCACCTTCTTCTTCGTGCTCAGCGGCTTCGTCCTCACCTGGGCCGTGCGCGAGACGGACACCACGCGCGCGTTCTGGCGCCGCCGCATCGTCAAGATCTACCCGAACTACGCGATCACCTGGGGCCTGGCGATGATCGCCTTCGCCTCCGCGTACACACCGACCCGCACCGCGATCCTCAACCTGCTCATGGTGCATGTGTGGGTGCCGAAGTTCGACGTCTTCTCCAGCGTCAACCAGCCCAGCTGGTCGCTCGGTTGCGAGCTGCTCTTCTACCTCTCGTTCCCGCTGCTGCACAAGCTGTTCCGGCGCATCCGGCCCGCGCACCTGAAGTACTGGATCTCGGGGATGATCGCCGGAATCATCACCACCCCGTTCTTCACCTACCTGCTGCTGCCGGACGACCCGAACTTCCCCGGCGGCCTGGCGCTCGGCGCCCGCGCCTCCACCGTGCAGTACTGGTTCGCCTACAACTTCCCGCCCATGCGGCTGCTCGACTTCGCGCTCGGCATGCTCGTGGCGCAGGCGGTGCTCAACGGCCGCTGGTGGAACATCGGCATGATCTGGTCGACCGTGCTGCTCGTCGGCAGCTATGTGTGGGCCTCCCATGTGGCGTTCCTCTACTCGCAGCGGTCCATGACGATCATCCCGATCGTCTTCCTGATCGCGGCCGCCGCCACCGCCGACGCGAGAGAAGAGTTCACTCTCTTCCGAAATCGCACGATGGTCTGGCTGGGCGAGATCTCCTTCGCCTTCTATCTGGTCCACTTCGTGGTGCTCTCCTACGTACGCAAGTGGCTCGGCCACGGCATGTACACGGTGCCGCAGACCATCGGCATCGTGCTCATCGAGTTCACGATCGCGGTGCTGATCTCGTGGGCGCTGTACGCGCTGATCGAGCGTCCCATCACCCGCAACTGGTCCAAGCCGAGGCTCCGTCGGGCCTCCACCACGGCCTGAGCGGCGCACCAACCGGAGAGCTGAATTCCAGCCCCCAACGACGTGAATTCAAGTTCGGTTCAAGATTCCACTGCAAGGATTCCCCCCATGAAGACAATTGCTCTCGTCACAGGTGCCAACAAGGGAATTGGTTTCGAGATCGCGCGTCAGCTCGGCGAGCTGGGCATCACCGTCATCGTCGGTGCGCGCGACGAGAAGCTCGGCCGGGCGGCCGCCGAGGAGCTCGGCCAGGCGTTCGTCCAGCTCGACGTCACCGACCCGGACAGCATCAAGAAGGCCGCCACCTGGATCGACCTGGCGTACGGCAAGCTCGACATCCTGGTGAACAACGCGGGCATCACCGTCTCCCACGAGGAGGGCAAGCCCAGCACCACCTCCCTTGAGACGATGCGCCGGATCTACGAGACCAACGTGTTCGGCGTGGTCGCGGTGACCAACGCGCTGCTGCCGGTGCTGCGCAAGGCGCCCGCCGCCCGGATCGTCAACCAGTCCAGCGAGATGGGCTCCATGGAGCACGCCCTGAACGAGAACCACCCGGCGTTCCCGATCGTGAACCTCCCGTACAACTCCTCGAAGACCGCGCTCAACATGATCACGGTGGCGTACGCCAAGGAGCTGTGGGACACCCCGATCAAGGTCAACGCGGTGGACCCGGGCTGGTGCCGTACCGACATCACCGGCGGCGAGGGCTACAAGTCGGCTGCGCAGGGCGCCGCGATCGCCGTGAAGCTCGCCACACTCGGCGCGGACGGCCCGACCGCCACCTTCTCCCAGGATCAGGGCACACTTCCCTGGTAAGCAAGACTGCTTCTCTCAACCCCCGTTCTTTTTAAGGAAGATGACGATGTCCGCTCCCCGCATGAGCAACCCGGCCCAGGTCCTGCCCGACTCGATGACGGCCATCCTCGGCCTGATCAAGTCGATCCGTAAGGCCGGTGTCGACGACGCCACCCTCGAACTGGTCCACCTGCGGGCCAGCCAGATCAACGGCTGCGGCCCCTGCCTCGACGCCTCGGCCAAGGCCGCCCAGAAGGCCGGTGTCAGCGACGAGCGGATCTTCTCGGTCGGCGCCTGGCGCGAGACGCCGTTCTACAGCGACGCCGAGCGCGCCGCCCTGGCGCTCGCCGAGCACGTCACCCGGCTCGCCGACCGCGAGGACGCCGTGCCGGACGCCGTGTGGAACGAGGCGGCCAAGCACTACGACGAGCAGCAGCTGGCCGCCCTGGTCCTCCAGATCGGTGTGGTCAACCTGTTCAACCGCCTCAACGCCTCCACCAAGCAGCAGGCCGGCCAGGCCTGGTGAAGCCGTGTCGCACACCGCCGGGCGTACGGCCCGGCGGTGTGCGACAGTGGCCCGGCCGGTGGGACCGGCGAACGGACCCACCGGGAACGGACGTTGTCACAATGGCCGGGTTTCGTTCGTCATGGCTATGACGGAACGCGATTCGAAGGAAGTGACATGGACGAGCGCGATTGGCTGGCGCAGCGATTCGAGGAGAACCGGAGCCATCTCAGAGCGGTGGCCTACCGGATGCTCGGCTCGGTGAGCGAGGCCGACGACGCCGTTCAGGAGTCCTGGCTGCGGCTCAGCCGCGCCGAGACCGACGACATCGAGAACCTGGTCGGCTGGCTGACCACCATCGTCGGCCGGGTCTGCCTGGACATGCTGCGCTCGCGCCGGGCCCGGCGCGAGGACCCGCTGGAAGCCCAGGTGACCGAGCCCGCCCTCGCTCCCGAGGACGCGGGCGACCCCGAGCAGCAGGCGCTGATCGCCGACTCGGTGGGCCTGGCCCTGCTTGTGGTCCTGGAGACGCTGGAGCCCGCAGAGCGGCTCGCCTTCGTCCTGCACGACATGTTCGCGGTGCCCTTCGAGGAGATCGCGCCCATCGTGGACCGCAGCCCCGCCGCGGCCCGCCAGCTCGCCAGCCGCGCCCGCCGCCGCGTCCAGGGCGCCGAACCCGTGCCGGACCCCGATCTGGGCAGGCAGCGGCAGGTGGTCGACGCGTTCCTCGCCGCCGCGCGCGGCGGTGACTTCGAGGCCCTGGTCGCGGTGCTCGACCCCGATGTGGTGGCCCGCTCCGACGCCTTCGCGGACCGTCCGGGAGCCGGCACGGTGCTGCGCGGCGCCCAGGCCGTGGCCCGACAGGCGCTCACCTTCGCGCAGTTCGCCCAGTCCGCGCAGCAGGCGCTGGTGAACGGCAGCCCGGGCGTCGTCGCGGACCAGGGGCGCGACACGTTCCGTGTGATGAGCTTCGGCTTCGGCGACTCGGTGATCACCGAGATCGAGGTCATCACCGACCCCGAGCACCTCAAGGCGCTGGATCTGGAGCTCCTCGCCAGCTGAAGCTTCTCGCCGGCTGACGTACGGGATTCGCATAACCGCAGGTGAGAAGGCCCGGGACCGCTTCGGCGGGCCCGGGCCTTTCCGTGCGCCGAAACTTATTTTCGTCCAACGGTCACATTTGCTCAGCGGGATCCGTCATATGAGTGACGGACAAGTCCGGGCCGGTGCTCCGAGGGGGCAGCACCGGCGGGACGTCCGTCGCCCTCGTTAGGGGGCGCCCGTACAACCCCTGATGGAGAGCAGCCTTTGACACGTTCGGCCCGCGTCCGGAACAGAACTCTCGGGCGGCGTTCCGTAACCGGACCCGGTTGTGTCCGGCAGCCACCCGGCCAAGCCGGGGGCGCTCTCACCCACTCGATCCTGTACAGCTTAGGAGTCTCGTAATGGCTGCCGCCGACTCAATCGCGAGGCCGGGGACGGGCGTCAAGCCCGGCATCATCCTGGCATTCCTGTGCCTGGGCCAGTTCATGGTCTTCCTCGACGTGTCGATCGTGAACCTGGCTCTGCCGTCCATCCAGGACGGGCTCGACATGTCCGATGTCAGTCTCAACTACATCGTGACCGCCTATTCCACCGTGCTCGGCGGCTTCCTGCTGCTCAACGGCCGGCTCGCCGACACCTTCGGGCGCAGGCGCCTGCTGATGACCGGCTTCGTGGTGTTCGCGCTGGCCTCGCTGACGTCGGGTCTCGCGCAGAACGCCGCCATGCTGATCACCTCGCGTGGTTTCCAGGGCCTCGGCTCCTCGATGATCGCCCCCGCCGCGCTCTCCATCCTGACCAACACCTTCGCCGAGGGCCCCGAGCGCAACAAGGCTCTCGGTGTGTGGGGTTCGCTCGCCGGTATCGCCTCGATCGTCGGCGTGATGCTCGGTGGCGTCCTCGCGGACGGCCCGGGCTGGGAGTGGATCTTCTGGATCAACGTGCCGATCGGCCTGGGCGTCGTCCTCCTCGCCCCGAAGATCCTTCCCGAGAGCAAGTCCGACGCCCCGCGCCAGCGCTTCGACTTCGCGGGCGCCGCGACCCTGACCGCCGGCATGCTGCTCCTCATCTTCACCCTCGGTGAGGCCATCAACGTCGGCTGGGGCACCGCCCGTACGATCGGCAGCCTCATCGGTGTCGCCGTCCTCCTCATCTCCTTCCTCGTCATCGAGATGAAGGTCGAGGCGCCGATGATGCCGCTGCGCGTCTTCCGCCTCAAGACCATGCGCATCGCCAACCTCTCGGCCGTCCTGGTCTTCGGTACCTTCGGCGCCCTGTTCTTCTTCGCCAGCCTCTTCATGCAGCAGGCGTTCGGCTACTCCCCGATGAAGGCCGGTTTCGCGTACGTGCCGCTCGCGGTCGCGGTGGCGTTCGGCGCCGGTGCCGCCTCCGGCATGATCACCAAGATGGCCGCCCGTCCGGTGCTCGCGGTCGGTCTCACCCTGACCACCTCCGGTCTGCTGATCCTGTGGCGCACCGGCGCCGGTGCTTCGTACGCGACGCACCTGCTGCCCGCGTTCGTCCTGCTCGGCCTCGGCTGCGGCATGGTCTTCGTGACGCTGCAGATCGCCGCGTTCGTCGGTATCTCGGACGAGGAGGCCGGCATCGGCGCCGGTCTCATCAACACCAGCCAGGAGGCCGGTGGCGCCCTCGGCCTCGCCGTCATCGCGACCATCGCGTACAACGGCCTTGAGGACAAGCTGGCCAAGACCGGCGGCAACCCCGCCAAGATCCACGAGGTCCAGGCCACGGCCAACCACCACGCGTTCCTGTCCGCCGCGATCCTCGGCTTCACCGCGCTGCTCGTCGCCCTGTTCTTCATGCCGAAGGGCAAGAACAGCATGAGCTCGGCGCACGCCCACGGCACCGCCGAGCCGGAGCTCGCTCCCGAGGACGCGGGCGTCAAGTAACACCGACCACTCCCTGAAAGCCCGCCCGCCGCATAGGGCCGGGCAGGCCGTGGCGCTCCTCCGGTACGAGCCGGAGGAGCGCCACGCGCCACAACTGGGGCCGGTTCCGGGGACATCGGGACCGCGCCGGAGCAGCCTGGAAGGAACGGACCCCTATGTCGCAGCCCCGAGGGCGCACGAGCGCGCCGGAGGTCTCCGCCTCGGTGGAGGCGTTCCTCGCCGAACCGCTCGTCGCCACGCTCACCACCCTGCGGCCCGACGGCTCGCCGCATGTGGCGCCCGTCCGGTTCACCTGGGACGCGGCGTCGGGGCTCGCCCGGGTCATGACGGTCGCCACCTCCCGCAAGGCCCGCAACGTCCTGGCGAACCCGGGCTCGCGTGCCGTGCTGTGCCAGGTGGAGGGCTTCAGCTGGGTCACCCTGGAGGGCACCGGACTGGTCTCGCAGGACCCGCAGCGGGTGGCCGCGGGCGTCCAGCGCTATGCCAAGCGCTATTGGCAGTCGCCGCCGAATCCGCCGGGCCGGGTGGTCCTGGAAATAGCGGTCGACCGGGTGATCAGTCTCAATACGTGAGCACGCGTACGTAACGCGTAACTCTTAATTCACTTTTACGTTGCGTGAGTTGAGCACGCACAATCTCGCACACGTGGCACCACCGGAGGCAATTCCGGTGGTGCCACGTTTTGTTACGCCCCTGAGCTGCGGACTTGAGTAGTACTCAGGTAGGTGGTGCCAGCATCGGCCGTATCGGCTGATCCATGTCATCCATCTGCACGAGGAGTGCGAATATGACCCAGGGCGCAATTGTTGTCGGTGCCGGTCCGGTCGGACTGATGCTGGCCGGCGAACTCCGCCTTGCCGGTGTGGAGGTCGCCCTCTACGACAAGCTGCCGGCTCCCAGTGGAGAATCGCGCGGCCTCGGATTCACGGGACGTACCGCCGAAGTGCTCGACCAGCGCGGTCTGCTGACGAAGCTCGGTGACATCCGCTGGGGCAAGCAGGGCCACTTCGGCGGGGTCCGCATCAACTTCGACCAGCTGGACGAGAGCCACTACGGCATCATGGGCCTCGCCCAGTCCCGTACCGAGGAGACCCTGGGCGCGTGGGTCGAGGAGCTCGGCGTCACCGTGCGCCGGGGTTACGAGGTCACCGGCTACCGGGAGACCGAGGACGGCGTCGTCGTCCAGTACGAGGGCCCCGACGGCCCGGGCGAGGAGGCGGCCCAGTACCTCGTCGGCACCGACGGCGGCCGCTCCACGATCCGCCGCCTGGCGGGCATCGAGTTCCCGGGCGAGCCCGCGACGCGCGGGATGTACCTGGCCGACGTGGTCGGCGCCGGGCTGCGGATGCGCCCCATCGGTGAGCGCATCGAGGGCGGCGGCATGGTCCTCTCGGTCACCCTGGAGCCGGGCATCGACCGGATCGTCATCCACGAGCCGGGCGTGCGCCCGCACCACGGCGAGGGCGAGCTGAAGTTCTCCGAGCTCGCGGACGCCTGGGAGCGCATGACCGGCGAGGACATCCACGGCGCGAGCGCCCGCTGGATGTGCGCGCTCACCAACGCCACCGGCCAGGCCACCCACTACCGCAAGGGCCGCGTCTTCCTCGCGGGCGACTCCGCGCACGACCACGCGCCGCTCGGTGCGCAGGGCGTCAGCGTCGGCCTCCAGGACGCCGTCAACCTCGGCTGGAAGCTGGCGGCGGCCATCAAGGGCCAGGCCCCCGACGACCTCCTCGACACCTACCACGCCGAACGCCACCCCATCGGCGAGCAGTTGCTGCGCAACACGCTCGCCCAGTCGCTGATCTACCTCAGCGGCGAGGAGATGGAGCCGCTGCGCGCGGTGCTGCGCGAGCTCGTGCAGATCCCGGACGCCGCCCGCCACCTCGCGGGCCTGGTCAGCGGCCTCGACGTACGGTACGACGTCGACACCGACGGCACCGGTCACCCGCTGCTCGGGCTGCGTCTGGCCCCGAACCGCGAGGTCGAGCTCGCCGACGGCGGCCGGGTCCGCGTCGCGGAGCTGCTGCACCCGGGGCGCGGTGTGCTCATCACCAACGGGGCCTCGGCCGAGGCGGCGGAGCTCGCCGCGGGCTGGTCGGACCGCGTCGACGTGGTCACCGGCAGCTGGGTCCCCTCCGACATCGCCTCCGGCTCCGGTGAGGACCCCGAGGCCGTCCTGGTCCGCCCCGACGGACATGTCATCTGGGCCGCGCCCGACGGCGGCAAGCTGCGGGACGCGCTTGAGCGGTGGTTCGGCGCGGCTCAAGTGGCTGCGTAAAAGCTGTCGTTGTCACAGCCGCCACTGCCGGCCGGCCGGTCCGGCGCCTACCCGCCGGGCCGGTCCCGGGGCCTGCCGTCCCAGCGCGGCAGGCCCCGGTCGTACCCCCCCACCACACGCCTTCGAAAGGGAATTCACCATGACCGTCCTCGTCACCGGCAGCAGCGGCAAAGTCGGCGCGCACCTCGTACGGCTGCTGCACGAGCAGGGCGTCACCGTGCGCGCGGGCTCGCGCAGCCCCGAGAAGCTGACGCTGCCCGACGGCGTCGCGTCCGTGAAGCTCGCGCTCGACGACCCGGCCGACTTCCCCGCCGCCCTCGCCGGGGTGACCTCGGTCTTCCTGTACTGCGAGCCCGCCGCGATCGACGCGTTCGTCGCACAGGCCGAGGCTGCCGGTGTGCGGCACGTCGTCGTGATGTCCGCCGACGCGGTGCTGCGCCCCGACGCCGCCGTCAACCCGATCGCCGCCCCCCACCTCGCCGTCGAGCAGGCGCTCGCCGCCTCCTCGATCACCTCGACCCCGCTGAACTGCGGCGCGCTCGCCAGCAACGCGATGCCGTGGGCCTGGCAGCTCAAGGCCCGGGGCACGGTCGGCCTGCCGTACCCGAACAGCTACGCCGACCCGGTCAACGAGCGCGATGTCGCCGAGGCCGCGCTCGCGGTCCTCACCGACCCGTCGCTGGGCGGCCGTTCGTACCACCTCACCGGGCCCGAGGCGCTGACCTTCACCCAGCACATCAAGGTCATCGAGGCCGCGGCCGGGCGTTCCATCCCGGTCGCCGAGGTCCCCCCGGCCGTGTGGCGCGCCAACAAGCCCGACTTCATGCCGGGCGACATCGCCGACGCGCTCCTGGAGCTGTGGGCGGCCAGCGCCTCCCCGGTCCCGCTCACCGGCGACGTCGAGAAGCTGACCGGCCACCCGGCGCGCCCGTTCACCGAGTGGGCGCAGGAGTACGCGGGTCCGTTCCGCGGCTGAGCGCGACGGCTGACCTCGGCAGCCGACGGCGAAGACACCCCCCCCACGCATCCCCAGACAGCAACAGGCCCCCCACGCAGGGACCCGCACACAGGCAGGACTGACACCATGTCGTTGGACCGCAGGAAGATGATCTCCATGGGCGCCGGTTCGGCCGCCCTCGCGGTGGCCGGGTCCGCCGTCTCGGCTCCCCCCGCCTCGGCCGCTTCCGCCTCGCCCACCCCGCGCCGCCACGTCCCGGGCGACGCGGAGCTGGCCCGGTCGCTGTCCGGCGGTTTCCGCAGCCAGTACGCGCACGTCAACGGCGTACGGCTGCACTATGTGGCCGGCGGCCACGGCGCTCCGCTGGTCCTGATCGCCGGCTGGCCGCAGACCTGGTGGTCGTACCGCAAGATCATGCCGGCGCTCGCCCGCCGGTACCGGGTGATCGCCGTCGATATGCGCGGTCAGGGCGGCTCCGACAAGCCCCAGGGCGGCTACGACAAGAAGACGATGGCGCGGGACATCCACGAGCTCGTGCGCCACCTCGGCTATCGCGAGACCTTCATCGCGGGCCACGACATCGGTGCCAAGGTGGCGTTCAGCTTCGCCGCCAACCACCCGGCCGCCACCCGCAAGGTGGCGATGCTGGACACCCTCCACCCCGACGAGAGCTTCTACCACGTCCCGCTGCTCCAGCGCCCGGGCGGCCCCTTCAACCTGTGGTGGTGGGCCTTCAACCAGGTGCACGGGCTGCCCGAGCAGCTGATCCAGGGCCGTTCCCGGCACCTCATCGACTGGTTCCTGGCGAACTCGCTCCACGACCAGTCCCTGGTCACCGACTTCGACCGGAACGTGTACGCGCGCACCTACGACACCCCGGACGGCATCCGCGCGGCCAACGGCTGGTACCAGGCCTTCGCGCAGGACATCGAGGACCTCAAGACGTATCCGAAGCTCGCCCCGCCGCTGCTCGGCCTGGCCTCCGACCAGAGCTACACCGCGTACGTGGAGACGCTGCCGAGGCTGGCGACGGACGTACGCGTGGTGCGGTTCGAGAACACCGTGCACTACCTCCAGGAGGAGGCGCCCGAGCGCGTGCTCCGGGAGTTCCTGGAGTTCTTCGTCTGACCCATGACCTGCCGGTCCACGACCTCGTGGGTCCAGGACCCGATATCTGAGGAGTACGCACATGGCTAAGGGAGCGATCATCGTCGGGGCGGGCCCCGTCGGGCTGATGCTCGCCGGTGAGCTCAGGCTCGGCGGTGTGGACGTGGCGGTGTACGACCGGCTGCCCGCCCCCAGTGGCGAGTCGCGCGGCGTCGGCTTCACCCGCCGCGCCGCCGAGGTCTTCGACCAGCGCGGTCTGCTCGCCCGGTTCGGCGACGTGGAGTGGGCCCAGGGCCACTTCGGCGGCGTCCGCATCGACTTCTCCAAGCTGGACGACAACCACTTCAGCGTCCGGGGCGTACCGCAGTTCCGGACCGAGGAGATCCTGGAGGAGTGGCTGCGCGAGCTCGGTGTCGCGGTCCACCGCAACCACGAGGTCACCGGGTTCACCGAGACCGAGGACGGCGTCGTCGTCTCCTTCGAGGGCCCCGACGGGCCCGGCGAGGAGGAGGCCCAGTACCTCGTCGGCTGTGACGGCGCCCGCTCGGTCATCCGTAAGACGGCCGGGATCGACTTCCCGGGCTGGGAGGCCACCCGGGGCATGTACATGGCCGACCTGGTCGGCGCCGGGGTGCGTCAGCGGCCCATCGGCGAGCAGGTGCCGGGCGGCATGGTGATGGCGTTCAACCTGGAGAACGGGGTCGACCGGATCGTCATCCACGACGAGAAGCTGCGCCCGCACGAGGACAAGAGCCAGCTCACCTTCCAGGTCGTCGCCGACGCGTGGCAGACCATGACGGGGGAGTCCCTGCACCACGCCGAGGTGCGCTGGATCAGCTCGTTCACCGACACCACCCGCCAGGCCTCCGAGTACCGCAAGGGCCGCGTCTTCCTCGTCGGTGACGCCACCCACATCCATATGCCGGCCGGTGCCCAGGGCATGAGCGTCGGCGTCCAGGACGCGGTGAACCTCGGCTGGAAGCTGGCCGCGGCCATCAACGGCTGGGCGCCCGACGACCTGCTCGACACCTTCCAGTCCGAGCGCCACCCGGTCGGCGAGCAGCTGATGCGCAACACCCGCGCCCAGACCCGGCTCTACCTCACCGGCGACGAGATGGAGCCGCTGCGCGCGGTGATGCGCGAGCTCGTCGAGTCCCCGGACGTGGCCCGCCACCTGGCCGGTCAGGTCAGCGGCCTGGACGTACGGTACGAGGTCGGCGCGAGCGGCCACCCGCTGCTCGGCCTGCGGCTTTCGCCCGACCGCGAGGTCGAGCTCGCCGACGGCGGGCGCCTCCGCGTCGCGGAGCTCCTGCACACCGCGCGCGGTGTGCTCATCACCAACGGGGCCTCGGCCGAGGCGGCGGAGCTCGCCGAGGGCTGGTCGGACCGCGTCGACGTGGTGACCGGCAGCTGGGTCCCGGCGGACACCGCCACCGGCGACCCCGAGGCCGTGCTGCTGCGCCCCGACGGGCACGTGGCCTGGGCCGCGCCCGACGGCGGCAAGCTGCGGGACGCGCTTGAGCGCTGGTTCGGCACGGCGCGATAGCGCCGGACACACGAGAGCGCCCCCTGGCGGCCGGGGGGCGTTCTTCGTACCTGCGCAGCGGGAACGGCCGTCGGTCCTCAACCTCCCGGCGGCCGTGTCCTGGTGCGCGAAGATCAGTCGATCCCCCGGACGATGTTCAGCTCGACGTCGTCCTCCTCCGCCCCGGCGAGCCGGAGCGGAGGAGCGACGGCCACGAGTTCACCCGGCCGGAGTTCATGAGCTTCCCGGTCTTCCCTGTTCTCGTACATCTGCTCCCCCTTCGCATGGATACGAGCACGGGCCGTTCGAGCATGACCGCGCGACGGCCCCGCGGCGAGCCGCCGGGTTGCACACGGCCCGGATCAGGCCGCGTACAGGTCGAAGGTGGAGGTGCGGCGGGGCCCCGCGACGACGTCCAGCTGGGGGTCGACGGAGAGGATCGCCTGGTGCAGCCGCTGGAGCTGGGGGGAGGGCTCCACGCCCAGGTCCTCGATGAGCCGGCCGCGCAGCCGCCGGTAGACGTCGAGGGCGGTGGCCTGGCGCCCGGAGCGGTACAGCGCCACCATCGCCTGCGAGTGCAGGCCCTCGTGCTGGGGGTGACGGGCGATCAGATCAGTTAATTCGGCGGTGAGTTCCGTGTGCCGGCCCAGGCGCAGATCGGCGTCGATCCGGCGCTCCTTGACCACCAGACGGCTCTCCTCCAGGCGCATCACCTCGATGTCGAGGATCGGACCGACCCGTACGTCCACCAGCGCGGGGCCCTCCCACAGGTCGAGCGCGCGCTTGAGGCGGTCCGCCGCCCGCTCGTTGTCGCCCTCGTCGAACGCCAACTGGCCCTCCGCAGCCAGCTGTTCGAACGAATGGACGTCGACGGCCTCGGACGGCACCTGGAGCAGATAGCCGCCGTAGCGGGTGGCCAGAACATCCTTGGCCGAAAGCGGTGCGTCGGGACCCAGGGCCGTGGCAAGGCGTCGCCGCAGCTGGAGGATGTAGGTCTGGAGGGTCGTCAGCGCGCTGGCGGGCAGATCCGTCCCCCAGATCTCCTCCATCAGCGTCGGTACGGGGATGACCCGGCCCGGGTAGAGGGCGAGCAGCGCCAGGATCTGGCGGGGCTTGCCGGCGGTCGGGACGATGGAGACTCTGTTCACTTCGGCGCTCAAAGGGCCCAGAACCTGAATTTTCACGGTTTCCTCTCAGAAAAAACGGCGGGTACCGCCGGACATCGTTGTCTCACCCCGGCACCAGGCCGCCGGGGGTGTGCCCCTGCGGATCAGCTGGCGCGGGCGACGAAACGCTCGGCGACGGAAGGCCCGTCGACCGCGGCGCCGGGCCGCGCCGCGAGGATGGCCAGCTGGAGCCGGCCGAGCGCGGGGGAGGGCTCAAGACCGGCCTGTGCGACCAGAGTCGTGCGCAGCCGCTGATAGGCGCCGAGCGCCTCGCTGCGCCGCCCGGAGCGGTGCAGCGCCAGCATCAGCTGGCCGTGCAGCGACTCGTGCATCGGGTACCGGCTGACCAGGACGGTCAGCTCGGACAGCAGCTCGCGGTGGCGGCCGAGCCGCAGATCAGCCTCGATCCGCCGGTCGAGCGCGGCGAGCCGGGCCTCTTCGAGGCGCTCGGCCTCGGTGCGGATCCCGCTGCCCTGGTGTACGTCGGTGAGCGCGGGCCCGGTCCACAGGGCCAGGGCGTCGCGCAGCAGCCGGGCGGCCCCGGTGTCGTCACCGGCGTCCATGGCGCGGTGCCCGGCGGTGGCCCGGCGCTCGAACTCCCGGTAGTCCACGGTGCCTTCACCGCTCTGCAGGCGGTATCCGCCGGGCAGGGTGACGAGGACGTCCTTGGCCGAAAGACCGTCGGTCGAAGCGTCCTCGGCCGAAGCCTCGTCGGTCGGGCGGAGTTCGCCGTCGCGGCGGGCCAGCGCCTCGCCGATGAGTTCGCGCAGCTGCATCACATACGTCTGCACGGTGGTACGGGCACTGCGCGGCGGGGCGTCGCCCCAGAGTTCCTCTGCCAGCGTCGCCAGCGGCACCACCTGATCGGCGTGCAGGGCGAGGAGGGCCAGCACCTGCCGCGGTTTGGGGGCGGTGGGTGCGATGGATAACCCGTTCTTCCGCACCGACAGTGCACCCAGCACTTCGATGTCCATGTTTCTCCCCAGAGTCGGGAAATGCGGGGGGTGAGGGGGTATTGGGTCAAAACAGTCCGCGCGGCTGGCAGGCCCTCGGCGGCAACCCGTTTGATCATGTCCTCGAACCCACCCGGTGCGGCAAGCCCGCCTGTGGCTGATTTGACGTACCTGTCAAAGTCCTGACGGCGTTGTCAAAATCCTGTAGCAGAGATGAATTCCGCTCGGATTGAAGCCGCTCGACTCTGGGTAAAGAACGGCCGGAAGTGGCGTCTTATTTCGACCGGATCCCCTGCTCACCGGCCCGGCGGTGCCCGTACTTCGGCCCGGCTCCCACCCACTCCGGGATCCGGATCTTACGCGGACCTTAATCCCGCGCCCAGTGTGAACACGCCCCTCCGTGCATATGTGACGTGGGTCACAGCCAGGATCCGTCACATTCATCGGCCACGTTTCGTCAGAGGTGTGACGGACGGAAGCCGGCCGGTGTGGAAGTTCTGGCAGGGCCGGTCGGCCTCCGACGTCGTGTTACGTGTGAAGTGTTCGGCGTGTACTTGAGATCTTTTGAGGAGAGCAATCATGACTGCTCGGGCGAAGCACCCTGCTTTTGTCGTGCCTGGTGCGATTGACGCTTTGGTGGCCCTTGGAAAGGCCAGCAAGGAAGTTCCCGGCGTCGAAGTAAAGCTGCTGGAGCTGCTGCACCTTCGGGCGAGCCAGATCAATGGCGACGGTTCCAACGCGGACCGTCACCCGCGTCTGGCGAAGGCCGCCGGGGAGACCTCGGACGAGCGTCTTTTCGCGGTCGCCGCCTGGCGCAACACGCCGTACTTCACCGAGTCCGAGCGCGCTGCCCTGGCGCTGACCGAGGCCGTCACCCGCCTTGCCGACCGCGAGGACGCGGTCTCGGACGAGGTCTGGAACGACGCGGCCAAGCACTTCAACGAGCAGCAGCTCGCGGCGATCGTCCTCTCGGTCGCCACCGCGAACCTGTGGAACCGTCTGCACGTGGCCATCGGCCAGGTTGCCGACCCCAACAGCTGACCACCCCCGTACAGCTGATGGTGCCGGCTGACACCCCCGACAGCCGGCAGGGTCGGGCGGACGGCTCGACGGCGGGCGGCCCGGTCACCGCAAGGACGTTGCGGTGACCGGGCCGCTTTTGTACGTGCCGTACGGCGAGGGGCCCGGCCCCGAGGCGAAGCCTCGCGGACCGGGCGCGGGATGTGCGGGTCGCTACCCCCGCTCGGCGCGGGTCTTCTTCGCGGCCTCGATGAACGCCTCGAAGAGGGGGAGCGTGTCGCTGCCCAGCTCGCCGTGCGCCTGCAGTCCCGCGAGGAACGGAGCCGACGGGTCCTCGGCCTCGGCGCCCTCGATGACGCCGTCGTCGGACCAGGCGGTGGCGACAAGGCCGGCGCCGAGCTTGTCGATCCCCTGGTGGTGGTGGCAGTAGACGGTGGCGGTCGGCCCGAGGGAGCGGCCGAGCAGGGAATCCGGCTTCACCTGGATCTCGCGCGGCTCGTACTTGCCGGGCACGACGGGCGAATGCTCGGGCAGGTGCTGGTCGAGCGTTCCGCCCCGGATGATGGAAATCAGCTGGAGCCCGCGGCAGACGCCGAGCACCGGAATCCCGCGCCGCTCGGCGACGGCGAGCGCCGCGAGTTCGGCGGTGTCCCGGGCCTCGTGCGGCGGAAACGTGAACTTCTCGCGCTCGGCACCGTAAAGAGCGGGGTTGATATCGGCGCCGCCGCTCATGAGTAAAGCGTCGACGCGCGCCATCACGTCATCGACCGCATCGGGAATCGGCGGCACGAGAACGGGCGCTCCGCCGGCCTCGTGCACCTTCTCCATGTACTCCCAGGGAAGCAGGGCTACATGCACATCTCCCCAAATGGTCCAATTCACCGTTGACAGGTCGGCGGTCACCGCCACGACGGGGCGAGTCATCGAATGTCGTCCTTCCCGATTCCAGCGAAATGGAGTTTCACTAGAGCGTCACTTGTGTGCTTCTCGACTGCACTTAACATGCCCGCAACGAGTACGGAGGCTTGGCTTAAGAATTGCACAGAGTCGGGCTCTGTGGAAGAAATAGAAAAATAGGTATGGTGGAAACACGGTCGTCTTTCGGAAGAAAGCGCCGGTGAACCGCGTGCGTTCAACTGCGGGGTGATCGCAGTCGAACACCCCTATGGGGCGCGCGGAGCTTTTGCGTACCCTCGCGGCAGTGATCGGTCCATTAGCGTCAAATAACTGGGGGATACCCGACATGACCGCCGCGACAGACAACCCGGGCGCCCGTATGTATCAGGAGTTCCTCGCCGTGCACGCGATCCTGCGCCGGGGAACGGAACTGGTGGCGAACGCGTTCGAGCGCCTGGGCGAGGGCGACCAGGTCAGCGTCAAGGAACTCATCGAGACCACGCAGTGGCTCATCGACTTCACCCATCACCACCACGAGTCGGAGGACGAGCTCTTCTGGCCCGTCCTGCACGGCCTGTACCCCGAGTCGGTGGCGGCGTTCGACACCCTCAACGAGGAGCACGCGGAGCTGGACCGCGAACTGGGCGGTCTGAGCCGGGCGGTGGAACTCCTGACGGCGGCGAACGAGGCGGGCGAGCAGGTCGGCTCGGCCGCGGTCGTCGAGGCGGCACACGCCGGCACGGCGGCGGCGCGCAAGGTCCGCGACATCCTGGCGGGCCACCTGGACACCGAGGAGCCGGTCGTCCGCGACCTCTTCCCCGGCGTCCCGGCCGACGAGGTCGACCGCCTCCGTACGGCCATCACCGAGGGCAGCCCCAAGTCCGGCGGCCACCTGGTCTTCGGCCTCCTGGAGGACCCGCAGCAGGCCGAGGGCTACGACGAGATCCTCGCCAGCTTCCCCGAAGCCTTCCGCTCCCACCGCCCCCAGCTGGTCCAGGTGTACCTGGACAGCAAGAAGGCGCTGGGATTGGCGTAAGGGGTGCCCCGCAGCCGGTTCGTCCGGAGGATCCGTCTCCCGTGATCGGGATCTGACAGCGCCCTCACAGCGTTATGTGGGTACGGAGCCACATACCGGAGGTGACCGCTCGTGTTCGGTTCGGCCATGAACGAGTTCTTCATGCCGGGGAAGCGGCACGAAGAAGAAGAGCGGCAGCGGATGGAGATCACGCTCGACGAGGTGGGGGACGCCGATCCCGGGCAGGGGCCCATAGATCTGTCCAGTGGGATCGTCCTTATACGGGTGCCGCCCAAGTCCGAGCCGGACGACGCCTAGCGGCCGCCCGTACGCCGAAGGGCCCGGCATCCCCACCTGCTCGGGATGACGGGCCCTCCGTGGACCGCTACGCGTCGAAGCGCTACGCGTCGAAGACCTCCGACACCAGCTGCTCCTGCTCCTGCTCGTGGCGCTTCTTCGAGCCCACCGCCGGGGACGAGCCGTGCGGGCGCGAGATGCGGCGCAGGCGCTCGCCGTGCGGGACGTCCGCGCCGACCGCCAGGTCCAGGTGGTCGATCAGGTTGAGGGCGATGAAGGGCCACGCGCCCTGGTTCGCCGGCTCCTCCTGCGCCCACAGGTACTTCTCGGCGTTCGGGTACTTGGCGATCTCGGCCTGGAGCTCCGCACCCGGCAGCGGGTACAGGCGCTCCAGACGGATCAGCGCCGTGTCCGTCGCGCCGCGCTTGTCGCGCTCCGCCTTGAGGTCGTAGTAGACCTTGCCGGCGCAGAAGACGACCTTGCGGACCGCGGCCGGGTCGACGAACTCGTCGCCGATGACCGGACGGAAGCCACCCGAGGTGAACTCCTCCACCTTCGACGCGGCGGCCTTCAGGCGCAGCATCGACTTCGGGGTGAAGACCACCAGCGGCTTGTGGTGCGGGTTGTGCACCTGCCACCGCAGGAGGTGGAAGTAGTTCGACGGGAGCGTCGGCATCGCGACCGTCATGTTGTTCTGCGCGCACATCTGCAGGAAGCGCTCGGGGCGCGCGGACGAGTGGTCCGGGCCCTGGCCCTCGTAGCCGTGCGGCAGGAGGAGGGTGACGCCGGACGTCTGCGCCCACTTCTGCTCGGCGGAGGAGATGAACTCGTCCACCACCGTCTGCGCGCCGTTGACGAAGTCGCCGAACTGCGCCTCCCACATCACCAGGGACTCGGGACGCGCCAGCGAGTAGCCGTACTCGAAGCCCATCGCCGCGTACTCGGAGAGCAGCGAGTCGTAGACGTTGTAGCGCGCCTGCTCCTCGGTGAGGTACATCAGCGGGGTGTAGTCCTCGCCGGTGACCTGGTCCACCAGGACCGCGTGGCGCTGGCCGAAGGTGCCGCGGCGGGTGTCCTGGCCGGAGAGGCGGACCGGGACGCCGTCCATCAGCAGCGAGCCGATGGCCAGGGTCTCGCCCATGCCCCAGTCGATCGTGCCGTCCTCGACCGAGGCCGCGCGGCGCTGCAGCTGGGGCAGCAGACGCGGGTGGACGGTGATCCGCTCGGGGATGTTGACCTGCGACTCGGCGATCCGCTTGACGACCTCCTGGGAGACCGCGGTGGCGACGGCCACCGGGAACTCGGCCTGCGGGTCGGTCGCGTGGACCTCGCCCGGCGCCGAGGTGGCCTCGCGGACCTCCGCGAAGACCTTCTCCAGCTGGCCCTGGAAGTCCTGGAGCGCCTGCTCCGCCTCTTCCAGGGTGATGTCGCCGCGACCGATCAGCGACTCGGTGTACAGCTTGCGCACCGAGCGCTTCTTGTCGATCAGGTTGTACATCTGCGGGTTGGTGAACTGCGGGTTGTCGCCCTCGTTGTGACCGCGGCGGCGGTAGCAGATGAGGTCGATCACGACGTCCTTGTTGAACGTCTGGCGGAACTCGAAGGCCAGGCGGGCCACGCGGACCACGGCCTCCGGGTCGTCGCCGTTCACGTGGATGATCGGCGCCTCGATCATGCGGGCCACGTCGGTGGCGTACATGGAGGAGCGTGACGACTCCGGGGCGGCGGTGAAGCCGACCTGGTTGTTGATGACGATGTGGACCGTGCCGCCGGTGCGGTAGCCGCGCAGCTGCGACATGTTCAGGGTCTCGGCCACCACGCCCTGGCCCGCGAAGGCCGCGTCGCCGTGCAGGGCGACGGGCAGGACCGTGAAGTCCGTGCCGCCCTTGTTGATGACGTCCTGCTTGGCGCGGGTGACGCCCTCCAGGACCGGGTCGACCGCCTCCAGGTGGGAGGGGTTGGCGACGAGCGAGACCTTGATCTGCTCGCCGTCCAGGCCCGTGAAGGTGCCGGAGGCGCCCAGGTGGTACTTCACGTCGCCGGAGCCGTGCATCGACTTCGGGTCGAGGTTGCCCTCGAACTCGCGGAAGATCTGCGCGTACGACTTGCCGACGATGTTGGCGAGGACGTTGAGGCGGCCGCGGTGGGCCATGCCGATGACGACCTCGTCCAGACGCGACTCGGCCGCGCTGTCGATGACCGCGTCGAGCAGCGGGATGACCGACTCGCCGCCCTCAAGGCTGAAGCGCTTCTGGCCGACGTACTTGGTCTGCAGGAACGTCTCGAACGCCTCCGCCGCGTTCAGACGGCGCAGGATCCGCAGCTGCTCCTCGCGCTCCGGCTTGGAGTGCGGGCGCTCGACGCGGTCCTGGATCCACTTGCGCTGCTTGGGGTCCTGGATGTGCATGAACTCGATGCCGGTGGTGCGGCAGTACGAGTCGCGCAGCACGCCGAGCACGTCGCGCAGCTTCATCAGGGACTTGCCGGCGAAGCCGCCGACCGCGAACTCCCGCTCCAGGTCCCACAGGGTGAGGCCGTGCTCGGTGATGTCCAGGTCGGGGTGCTTGCGCTGGCGGTACTCCAGCGGGTCGGTGTCGGCCATGACGTGGCCGCGGACCCGGTAGGAGTGGATCAGCTCGAAGACGCGGGCGGCCTTGGTGACGTCGTCGTCGTGCGAGGCGTCGATGTCCTTGAGCCAGCGGACCGGCTCGTACGGGATGCGCAGCGACTCGAAGATCGAGTCGTAGAAGCCCTCCTCGCCGAGCAGGAAGTTCGCGACGACGCGCAGGAACTCGCCGGAGGCGGCGCCCTGGATGACCCGGTGGTCGTACGTCGACGTGAGGGTCATCACCTTGGAGATGCCCAGCTTGTTCAGGGTGTCCTGGGAGGTGCCCTGGAACTCGGCCGGGTAGTCCATCGAGCCGACGCCCATGATGACCGACTGTCCGGGCATCAGACGCGGCACGGAGTGCACGGTGCCGAGGCCGCCCGGGTTGGTGAGGGAGACCGTCACACCGGTGAAGTCGTCCATCGTCAGCTTGCCGAGGCGCGCGCGCTTGACGATGTCCTCGTAGGCCTGCCAGAACTCGAAGAAGTTCAGCGTCTCGGCCTTCTTGATGCCCGCGACGACCAGCTGGCGGTCGCCGTTGGGCTTCACCAGGTCGATGGCGAGGCCGAAGTTCACGTGGTCGGGCTTGACCAGGGTCGGCTTGCCGTCCTTCTCCACGAAGGAGTAGTTCATCGACGGCATGGCCTTGATGGCCTGCACCATCGCGTACCCGATGAGGTGCGTGAAGGAGATCTTCCCGCCGCGGGCGCGCTTGAGGTGGTTGTTGATGACGATGCGGTTGTCGAAGAGCAGCTTCACCGGGACCGCGCGCACGGACGTGGCCGTGGGGACCTCGATGGAGGCGTTCATGTTCTTCGCGACCGCGGCGGCGGGGCCGCGCAGCGTCACGTACTCAGGACCGGCCGGGGCCTCGGTCGCCGGGGCGGCCTTGGCGGCGGCGGGCTTCGCGGCGGGCGCCGGAGCGGCCTTCGCGGGAGCCGGGGCCGGAGCCGGTGCCGGGGCGGCGGCCGCGGGCTGCGCGACCGGAGCCGGAGCGGCGGGTGCCGGGGCCGGGGCGACCGGGGCGGGCGCCGGGGCCGGAGCGGCAGGGGTGGCTACCGCAGCCCCCGCGGCTGCGGCGGGAGCACCCGCGACGGGCTTGTCCGCCGTACCGGGCGTACCCGGCTTGTAGTCGGCGAAGAAGTCCCACCAGGCACGGTCGACCGAATTGGGGTCCTGGAGGTACTGCTGGTAGATCTCGTCGACGAGCCACTCATTGGCACCGAAGCCGGCTGCAGGGTTCTTGCCCTGCCCGTCTTGGTCGGTCGAGACGCTCGAATTACTGGGGGACTGAGACGACACGGCGGCAACCGCCCTCTTCCGCTTCACAAGGTGATGGACAGCGGAAATAAAGGCTACGCCTCCCTGGCCTGGAGGTGCAGACCGGGCGTGCCACAGTCGCGTAAGTCACACCGGAAAGCGTGTTTCGGGGCAGGATTTGGCGGGAAACAGATCAGGTTCCGCTCGTGAGTGGGTACGCCACAGCGCGGTTGCGGCCCTCGTAGAGCCGCATCCCTTGCCCACTCACACGCAGAACGTGTGCTTCCGGTTCGAGACTACGTCAATTCGCCGGTCGGGTGACGCCCGGAAGGGTGACCTGGATGCGGCATCCGCGTGATGATTCGGCCACGCCGATGTGACCGCCGTGCAGATCCACCGCCCAGCGCGCGATCGCCAGGCCCAGACCCGTACCGCCGTCGCTGCCCGGCCCGTGCGGCGCCGAGGCGTCGCCCCGGTTGAACCGCTCGAAGACCCGGTGCCACTCCGACTTCGGGATGCCCGGACCCTCGTCCAGGACCTCCAGGTCGAGCGACTCCGGCTGCGGGCCGCGCCGGGCCCGTACCGTGACGCGGCCGTGCGGCGGGGAGTGCTTGACCGCGTTGTCGATGAGGTTGGCGACCACCTGGTGCAGCCGCTCGCGGTCCGCGTGCGCGGTCAGCTCCGGCGGCGAGACGTCCAGATGCAGATGCACGTCCGTACGGGTGTGATTGCCCGAGCCGGAGGAGAGCCCGCGCCGGGAGGCGGCCAGATTGGCCTCCTTGAGCACCCCGGACAGATACGGCCACACCTCGAAGCGGTGCGCCCGCAGCGGTACGACGCCGTGGTCGAGCCGGGAGAGGTCGAGCAGCGTCTCCACCAGGCGGCCGAGCCGCTCGGTCTGCTTCAGGGCCGTGCGCATCGTCTCGGGGTCGGCGGCCGAGACGCCGTCCACGACGTTCTCCAGGACCGCCCGCAGCGCCGCGATGGGCGTACGCAGCTCGTGCGAGACATTCGCCACGAGCTCCTTGCGGTGGCGGTCCACCGCCTCCAGGTCCTCGGCCATGCGGTTGATGGTGGAGGCGAGGTCACCGAGCTCGTCGCGGCGGTCGGCGCCGCGCACCCGGCGGGTGTAGTCGCCGTGCGAGATGGACCGGGCGACCGTGTTCATCTCGTCCAGCGGCGCGGTGAGCCCGTGCGCCACGAACTGGGTGATCAGCAGGGTCGCGATCACCGAGAAGACGGTGATGAACCGCAGCTCGGTACGGGTCTGCACGGCCACCATCAGCAGGCCGGTGGTGATGAAGACCGAGACCACGACGAGCGTGCCCAGCTTGGTCTTGATCGAGACCGAGAGGTAGCGCAGCCGGCTCAGCAGGCCGCCGCGAACCGGGGCGCGCGGCCCGTTCCTACGGGTCCGCCCGCTCACCGCTCCGGCCGCCGCCCGGCTCATGGCGCCGGGGTCTCCAGCGCGTATCCGACGCCATGGACCGTGCGGATGCGCTCGGCCCCGATCTTCCGGCGCAGCGCCTTGATGTGGCTGTCCACGGTCCTGGTGCCCGACGCGTCCGCCCAGTCCCAGACCTCGGCGAGCAGCTGCTCGCGCGAGAGCACCGCGCGCGGGGTGTTCGCCAGACAGCTCAGCAGGTCGAACTCGGTGGGGGTGAGGTGGACGTCCTCGCCGCGCACCCGTACCCGTCGCTGAGCGTGGTCGATCTCCAGCTCGCCCAGGCGCAGGATGCCCGTGCGCGGGGTCGCGGCGGCCAGCGTGGCCCGCTCGACCCGGCGCAGCAGTACGTGCACCCTCGCCGCCAGCTCCCGCATGGAGAACGGCTTGGTCATGTAGTCGTCCGCGCCGACGCCGAGCCCGACCAGCATGTCCGTCTCGTCGTCGCGGGCCGTCAGCATCAGCACCGGGACCGGCCGGCGGGCCTGGACCCGGCGGCAGACCTCCAGGCCGTCGAAGCCCGGCAGCATGATGTCCAGGACCATCAGGTCCGGCTGCCAGGCCTCGGCCGTGTCGACGGCGGCAGGGCCGTCGAGCGCCGTCTGCACCTGGAAGCCCTCGGCTCTCAGCCGCGCCGCGATGGCGTCGACGATCGTCGTGTCGTCCTCGACGACCAGCACCCGGCGCTGGGCGCCGGGGGTGGCCGCTACGCCGTTGTGGGTGGTGTGTGCCTGCTCCATCGCCCCGCCCTGATATTGCTTCCGGGGATCAGTGGGGTGATCCCCTGTGTCGGTCAGAGACTAGAGGCACCGGCCGCGTCCCGGCTACGCAGGGCGAACGGCGAGATGGACCACGTCAGGGACGCCCCGGGCAACTGTGATCTCTTCGGTCCTAACCCCGTGGAATCCGGCATTACGGAGAGCTTCCTCGAAGGCGGCCGACGGCTGCGCGGACCAGACGGCGAGCACTCCGCCCGGCTCCAGACGGTCCCGGCAGGCGGTGAGACCGGTGGGGGAGTAGAGGCTGTCGTTGCTCTCGGTCACGGTCCAGTCGGGCCCGTTGTCGATGTCCAGGCAGAGCGCGTCGAAGGTGTCGGACGTGGTGCGTACGTAGGCGACCAGATCGGTGTGCAGGACCTCGGTGCGGGGGTCGGCGAGAGCGGCCTCGGAGAGGGGCGCCAGGGGGCCCGTACGGTGCCAGTCGATGACGGCCAACTCGCGTTCCACCACGGCGATCCGGCCCCACCGGGGGTCGGCGGCCGCGTGCGCCAGGGAGAAGCCGACACCTAGCCCGCCGATGAGTACGGAAGGTGTCCCGCGGCCCGTCGGCAGCGCGTCGTAGGCGGCGTCCACGAGCAGCCGCTCGGAGCGTCCGTCGGAGGTGTCCATCAGGAACGTTCCATTGGCGATGATCTCGAAGTGCGGGCCGCGCCGGCGGAGCACCACCTCGCCGTACGGTCCCTCGCGCCGGTCGAGCGTGATCGGGTCGGCGACGGGCATCGGAAGACCTCCTCGGGGGCGGAGCTGACGACTCCTTGCGCCGACGCATGGTCCGCGTCAAAGGTTGTCCAATGTGGCACAAGTCATAGACGTGTTGGGGAGCGTTCGCAGAGGGTGAGCGTTGTACAAGGGAAGCAACAGGGCCGAGGGCGGGGGAGAAGACGGTCATCGAGACGGCGGAGGGCGGGGCCATCGCGAAGCCCCCTGTGACCAGCGCGGAAAACCCCGACGCGGACAGACGTCCGCCGCTGTGGGCCGCATGGGAACCGCGGTCGTGTCTGCGCCGGGCGGCCCATGTGCTGCCGACGCCGACCGGCACGCCGTTCACCTTCGCGTATACGTTGCTGCTGCTCTCCACGTCGCTGTACGCGGAGTTCGGCGACCCCGACACCGTCCGTACGCTCGTCGAGGGCTCCAGCACCGATGTGCAGCACCTCACCCGTACGCCCGTCCTTGTGCTGCTCGCCAGCGCGCTGTGGATCGCGGGCGGGATCTCCTCGCCGTGGGCCGTCGGCTTCGTCTTCATCCTCACCGCGCTCGAACGCCGCGTCGGCGGGCTGCGCGCGGCCGGGGTCTTCCTGCTCGGGCATGTGGTGGCGACGCTCGCCACCGAGGTGCCGGTGGGCGTCTCGGTGATGGCCGGTCAGCTGCCGGACTCCTCGCTGCACCGCCTCGACTACGGCATCAGCTTCGGCCTGATGGCGAGCGTGGGCGCGCTGGCCGGGCTGCTGGCGCCGGTCCTGCGCTGGCCGCTGCTCGGTGTGGTCGTGGTGCTGATCACGCAGGACCTCTTCGACATGGTGGATCCGCTGGCCAGTTGGGGCCATCCGCTGGCGCTGCTCGTGGGCGTCGTGTGCTGGCCGTTCCTGCGCCGCGAGGACGCCCGCAGGGCCGGGGTCCCGGTGCCGTCAGCGGTACCCGACGGGCAGATGGGCCCGTACGTCCCGTAGCGCCTGCGGCTGATGGATCTCGTCGGCGAGGACGACATGTCCCTCGTACGTGAACTGGTACATCAGCCCGTCGGCGACCGGCTTCCCGGTCGGGCGCGGCGGCAGATGCGGGAAGTCGGCGGCCGTCAGGGCCTTGTGCAGCCCCGCGAGTTCGGCGGGGGTGAGGCGGCCCTCGACCGTCTTCCCGTCCCGCTTGGTCGAGGTGTAGCTGCCGTCCGCGCTGACGACGAGCTCGTCGTGGCGGCCCACGAAGCCGCCGCTCACCACCAGCTTCAACAGCTGCCCGTCGTGGGTCGGCGGCTTCGAGGACGTGGGCGCCGACGCGGACGGCGAGACGGCCGGGGGCGGTGTGGTCCGCGACGGCGGGGCGCCGCTGTCGGCCGACGAGCTGGAGGAGCCGCAGCCCGCCGCCGCGAACAGCGCGGTGAGCAGCAGCAGGCCGGTGGTCGTCCGGTGCGTGACCTTGGAGCTCATGCCCCAGAGGATGCCGGATCCGACGGATCGAAGTACAGACTCGCCATGGGTGAGCGCGTCTTCCAGCCGAGCGCGCTGTAGAGCGCCTGCCCCTCCGGGGTCCCGACGAGGACGGCGGTGGTGGCGCCCGCCTCCAGGGCCGCGTTCTGCAGCGTGCGCATGACCAGGCTGCCCAGGCCCCGGCGCTGGTGCTCCGGCGCCGTCTCGATCTGGTCGGCGACGGCGGTCGCGCCGGTCGGGGCGATCTGGCCGCGCGCGGCGAAGTGCCCCGCGTCGGTGCGTACGAGCACGCGCAGCACTCCACCGGTGGTCCAACTGGTCAGCGTGTAGCCGCCGGGGACCTTCGTACGGGCCCTCTCGGCCAGCGGCAGCGTCATCAGGTAGCCGGGCTGGTCGTAGTGCCAGCCCGGGCCGAGCCACGGCCGGACCGTGTCGTCGTCCGCGAACAGCTTCAGCCAGGTGCCGGGCGCGGTCGTCGCCCCGACCAGCTTGCGGACGGTCGGCTCGTCGGGCTCGGGCACCACGTGCCGGGAGACGTGCTTGCTCTGGCCGACGTCGATGGTCCAGCCCCAGGGCTCGGCGACCGGCTCGGCCGCGCCGCGCGAGACGACCCAGCCCTTGATCCAGGCCGCGACGACGTCCGGTACCGACTCCGACTCCATGGGTTCCCCTCCGATGGCTTTGACGCTGATGTGTGGGTAATAGTTGCTGAGTCATATTGGCTATTACAAGTGACGATCGCTCACAGCGAACACCCGTTGGGGAACATTCATGGGCTCACATGCATTGAGTCGGCATAGCTCAACTTGACTGCCGAAGGGGAGATCATGGCTCACTCGTCCGCACCGCTCACCCTGCCTGTGCTGCCGCTCGACGACGAGGTCGTGCTGCCCGGGATGGTGGTGCCCCTGGACCTGTCCGACACCGAGGTGCGGGCCGCCGTCGAGGCCGCCCAGGCGGCCGTACGGGCCGAGGGCACCGCCGCCGGCAAGCCCAGGGTGCTGCTCGTCCCGCGCGTCGACGGGGCCTACGCGTCCACCGGCGTACTCGGCACCGTGGAGCAGGTGGGGCGCCTCTCCGACGGCGACCCCGGCGCCCTGATCCGCGGCCGGGGCCGGGTACGGATCGGCGCGGGGACCACCGGCCCCGGCGCGGCCCTGTGGGTCGAGGGCATCTCGATCGACGAGAGCGCCCCCGAACCCCTGCCCGGCCAGGTCGCCGAGCTGGTGAAGGAGTACAAGGCGCTCGCCACCGACTGGCTGAAGAAGCGCGGTGCCTGGCAGATCGTGGACCGCGTCCAGCAGATCGAGGACGTCTCCGCGCTCGCCGACAACTCCGGCTACTCGCCGTTCCTCACCACCGCCCAGAAGGTCGAGCTCCTGGAGACCGCCGACCCGGTCGCCCGCCTCAAGCTCGCCACCGAGCAGCTGCGCGAGCACCTGGCCGAGCAGGACGTCGCCGAGTCCATCGCCAAGGACGTGCAGGAAGGCGTCGACAAGCAGCAGCGCGAGTTCCTGCTCCGCCGCCAGCTGGACGCCGTGCGCAAGGAGCTGCGCGAGCTCAACGGAGAGGCGGAGGGCGAGGAGTCCGACGACTACCGCGCCCGCGTGGAGGCCGCCGACCTGCCCGAGAAGGTGCGCGAGGCCGCCCTCAAGGAGGTCGACAAGCTGGAGCGCTCCAGCGACCAGTCCCCGGAGGGCTCCTGGATCCGCACCTGGCTGGACACCGTCCTCGAACTGCCGTGGAACGAGCGGACCGAGGACGTCTACGACATCAAGGGCGCCCGCGCGGTCCTGGACGCCGAGCACGCGGGCCTGAAGGACGTGAAGGAGCGCATCACCGAGTACCTGGCGGTCCGCAAGCGGCGGGCCGAGCGCGGCCTCGGCGTGGTGGGCGGCAGGCGCGGGGGCGCGGTGCTCGCGCTGGTGGGCCCGCCCGGCGTCGGCAAGACGAGCGTCGCCGAGAGCGTGGCGCACGCGATGGGCCGCAAGTTCGTCCGCGTCGCCCTCGGCGGCGTCCGCGACGAGGCGGAGGTCCGAGGCCACCGTCGTACGTACGTGGGCGCGCTGCCCGGCCGTATCGTGCGGGCGATCAAGGAGGCCGGGTCGATGAACCCGGTGGTGCTGCTCGACGAGATCGACAAGATCGGCTCCGACTTCCGGGGCGACCCGGCCGCGGCCCTGCTCGAAGTCCTCGACCCGGCGCAGAACCACACGTTCCGCGACCACTACCTGGAGGTCGAGCTCGACCTCAGCGACGTCGTCTTCCTGGCCACCGCCAACGTCCTGGAGGCCATCCCGGAGGCGCTGCTGGACCGGATGGAGCTGGTCCGCCTCGACGGCTACACCGAGGACGAGAAGGTCGTCATCGCCCGCGACCACCTGCTCCCGCGCCAGCTGGAGCGGGCGGGCCTGGAGCCCGGCGAGGTGGCCCTGGACGACGCGGCGCTGCGCAAGCTCGCCGGGGAGTACACCCGCGAGGCGGGCGTGCGGAACCTGGAGCGCGCGCTCGCCCGGCTGCTGCGCAAGACGGCGGCCCAGCACGAGAGCGGCGAGCGCGAGCTGCCGTTCACGGTCACGCCCGACGATCTGCGCGCGCTGATCGGGCGCCCCCACCACGTCCCGGAGTCCGCGCAGGACCCGGCCGAGCGGCGCACCTCGGTGCCGGGCGTGGCCACCGGCCTCGCGGTCACGGGAGCGGGCGGCGACGTCCTCTTCGTCGAGGCGTCGCTCGCCGACCCGGAGACGGGCGCGGCCGGGCTGACCCTCACCGGTCAGCTGGGCGACGTGATGAAGGAGTCGGCGCAGATCGCGCTGAGCTACCTGCGCTCGCACGGCGCCGAACTGGAGCTGCCGGTCGCCGACCTCAAGGACCGGGGCGTGCACGTCCACTTCCCGGCGGGCGCGGTCCCCAAGGACGGCCCGAGCGCGGGAATCACGCTGGTGACGGCGCTCGCGTCGCTGCTCAGCGGACGTCTGGTGCGGACGGATGTGGCGATGACCGGTGAGGTGTCGCTGACCGGGCGGGTGCTGCCGATCGGCGGTCTGAAGCAGAAGCTGCTGGCCGCGCACCGGGCGGGCATCACCACCGTGGTGATCCCCAAGCGCAACGAGCCGGACCTGGACGACGTCCCCGCCGAGGTCCTGGACAAGCTGGAGGTCCACCCGGTGACCGATGTCCGCCAGGTCCTGGAGATCGCCCTGGCCCCGGCGGAGGTCCGGGTGCCGGTCGCGGCCTGACCGGACCGGTGGCGAGGGGCCACGCGCGCGGTACGACTACGCGCGCGTGGCCTTTTCGTACAGCTCGCGCGCGTGGGCGTCGAAGAGCACGGCAGTCGACTCGACGTCCGTGTCGCCGCCGCTGAGGACGCCGATGAGGTGGCCGAGGCGGCCGGGCCCCCGGTAGTCCGCCAGCCACGGGCTGCCGCTGGTCCCGGTCCAGAACCCGGCGCACTCGATCCGGACGTCGCTCGCCATGTCGCTGTCGCGGCGGCTGTCGGTGGTGCAGGAGATCGGCCGGTTGTCGGGGTTGTGGTCCTCGGCCGGGTAGCCGACGACGGTGACGCGGCGCTCGGGGCCCGAGGCCCAGTCCGCCTCGGCGGCGCCGACCACGCTCTGCACACTGCGGCCGCGCGCGTCCGGCTCCAGGGTGAGGAAGGCGTAGTCGTAGGCGTCGTCGCCGTCCTTGGACCACTTGTCGTCGGTCTGCACGGCCTTGACCTTCCAGGTCCCGTACGGAGTCGAGCCCTTCACCGCCCCCGAGAAGGCGGGTGCGAACTCCATGGAGCCGACCGACCCGGAGTCGGCGCAGTGCGCGGCGGTCGCCACCACATTGCCCTTGGGGCTGGCGACGACGCTGGCGGTGCACCAGTGCCTGTCGCCGTCGACGAGGACACCCACCGACGGCAGCCCGGCGGTGGCGCCGGCGGAGGTCTGCGGAGCCGGTGCGGGCGGCACCTCGTCGCTCTGGTCCGGCTGGGGTGCCGAGGCCGCCGACCAGCCGCATCCGGTGACCATCGCCAGCATCCCCGTGGCGGACACTCGCAACACCGTTCGCATCACGCGCATGGCGACCATCCTGTCGTATGACACGTCGGAATGCGGTGAGGCCCCCGGTGCGCGTCGACGCACCGGGGGCTGTGGGCTATCCGTTGGCCAGAGCTTGCAGGCGGTCGTACGCCCCGTTGAAGCGCGAATGGTCGCCGACGGTGGGGCCGGAGGAGGTGTACTGCCACATCGTGTAGTAGCCCCAGCCGGCCGGGAGCGTGCCCGGGTCGGTGTTGTAGCGGGCGATCCACAGCGGGTCGGTGGAGCCGAAGGCGGCCGAGTTGCCGGTGCACTGGGTCCACCAGCTGGTGGCGGTGTAGATCACCGCGTCCCGGCCCGTAAGGGCCCGGTACTCGTCCGTGAAGTCGCTGATCCAGCTGACCATCTCGCCCTGCGAGAGCCCGTAGCAGGCGGCGCCGTACGGGTTCCACTCGATGTCGAGGGCGCCCGGCAGCGTACGGCCGTCGGCGGACCAGCCGCCGCCGTGGTCCACGAAGTAGTCGGCCTGCGTCGCGCCGCTCGTGGTGTCGGGCGTCGCGAAGTGGTATGCGCCGCGAATCATCCCGACGTTGTACGAGCCGTTGTACTGCTGCGCGAAGTACGGGTTGGTGTAGTACGTGCCCTCGGTGGCCTTCACGTACGCCCACTTCACGCCGCTGTTCCAGAGCGTGGACCAGGCGACGTTGCCGTTGTGGCTGCTGGTGTCGACGCCCTCCGTCTGGACGGCGAGGGTGGCGCCGGGCGGGCCGCCGACGCCGTCGTGGGCCGCGACGCCCATACCCATGGTGGCGGTGCCACGGGCGGGAGTGCGGGCCGCGTCGGCGGTGCCGGGGGCGGTCAGCAGCAGGGCGAGGGCGGAGAGGAGGATTCCGGCCGCGGCGAGGGGGCGGCGGCGGGCCGTTCCGGGTCTGTGCACGGGCATTGCGTGCCTCCGAAAGGCGTGGGTGGGGGGACGTGCCGGGGATATCGACATGTCGCTGTGGACATGTCATACGGAAAAAGCTACGCACGTAGACCGTGACGCGAAAGGGTTTCTGGAACTGCCATTGGCCCAGGCCACTGATGCGCCGGCATCGGCCCTGCCCAGCTGCGTTGGCGGATTCGGATCCGTAACCAACTTTCAGGACACGGGAGTTGGTGTCAGTCGTCCAGCCAGCCGCGCAGGGTGGCCCGGGCGCCCGCCTGGAAGCGGGTGTCCGCGTCCAGGTCGTGCAGCAGGCGGGTGATCCGGCGCCGGGCGGTGTGCACATGGACGCCGAGGCGGCGGGCGATCGCCTCGTCCTTCAGGCCCTCGGCCAGCAGGCCCAGGAGCTCCAGCTGTTCCTCGCTCGGGCGCTGCCCCTCGCCCGGTCCCTCGGTCCGCGCCGCCCGTAATCGCCCCAATTCCGCCCCCACCCAACAGTCTCGGATTGGACTAATCCCCCCTGAAACGTGCACAGGATTCTCGCTCCGTGCACAGGTGCCTCACAAGTGGGCATGTCCACAAGTCACCGCAGAGGCCCCGTTGAGGAGTTCTGGCACCACGGGCTTGCATGGTCATGACCAGTCGGCGCTGTCAGGCGCCACCCGCCGTCCATCGGCCCGTGGAGGAAGACCTTGCGCAAGCCCAGAGCAGGCACGTCAGGAGCAGGCACGGCCAAAGAGGGATTACTCGCCCGGGGTGCGGGCGCAGCCGCCCTCCTCGGCGCGGCCGCGCTGCTCGCCACCTCGGTACCGGCGGCCCAGGCCGCACCCCCGGCACAGACCCCGGCCGCCGATGTCGTCCCCGGCACCGGAACGCGGACCCCGGCCCTCGTCGACGGGCTCCACGAGAGCGCCGACGCCAAGGCCGCCCCGGCGGACGCTGCCCGCAGTCATCTCGCCGCCAAGGAGAGCCGCTACCGCATCGCCGACCCCGGCCGTGACCTCAGCCCCGTACAGACGCTGAAGCAGGGCGCCGACGAGACCGTACGGCTCCAGCAGAAGTACCACGGGGTCGAGGTGCTCGGCGGGCAGTACATGGTGCGGATGGAGAAGAAGGACGGCAAGCGGGTCGTCACCGGCACCTCCGGCAAGTACTTCACCGCGCTGACCACGTCGACCACCGCGACCGTCCCCGAGGACGTCGCCGTGCGCCGGGCCGTCTCCTCGGTCGCGGCCCGGGTCGGCGGCGCGACCCTCGGCAAGAAGGACATCCAGCGGGCCGAGGGCGCCAAGAGCGCGGCGGGGGCCGCGCTCACCGGCACCTCGGGCGGCCTGGTCGTGATCCCCCGGGGCACGGGCGTGCTCACCTACCGTGTCACCGTGCGCGGCACCGAGGCGACCACCGGCAGACCGGTCCTCCAGGACGTGTACGTGGACGCGCACGCCGGGTTCCCGGTGCTCCAGTACAGCCGCATCAAGACGCTCACCGCGCCGAAGGCGGCCACCGGCACGGTGAAGGCAGCGGCGCGGGCGGCGGCGAAGAGCGACGCCCCCACCAACCCCGGCACCACCGGCACCGGCGTCAAGTACAGCGGCGACAAGGTCCCGCTGAACATCTACTTCGACGCCTCCGCCAAGCAGTACAACCTGGTCGACTACGCACGCATGGCGGCCACCAGCAAGAACACCCTGCACACCTGGGACGCGCGCGCCGTCGACGTCGGCGACGCGTCGGGCCGGTGGCCCAGTGGGCTGAAGGAGTTCACCAACGCGGGCCCGGACTACAGCGGCGACGCCACCGCCACGGGCGCGGTCGACGCGCACTGGGCGGCCGGACAGGTCTACGACTACTACAAGAACGTGCACGGCCGCGACAGCCTCGACGGGCGCGGCATGGGCATCGACTCGCTGGTCGGCGTGACGCTGTTCGGCGGCCCGTACGTCAACGCCTTCTGGGACGGCCAGAAGATGGTGTACGGCTCCGGCGACGAGCAGTACAAGACGCTCTCCGCCGACCTCGACGTGGTCGGCCACGAGATGACGCACGGCGTGGTCGAGAACACCGCGAACCTGGTCTACGCGGGCCAGTCCGGCGCCCTCAACGAAGCGCTCGCCGACTACTTCGGCAACGCCATCGACGTCACGGTGAGCGGGACGAAGATGGACGACCCGGACTCCGGGCTCATCGGCGAGGACCTGTGCCGCACCGCCAAGCCCCGCGACTGCGCCTTCCGCGACCTCAACGACGGGCGGACCACGGCCAAGGACTACCTCGGCGTCTCCTTCGCCACCGACAACGGCGGGGTGCACCTCAACTCGACGATCTTCTCGGGCGCCCTGTGGAACATCCGCCAGGACCTCGACCCCAAGGACCCCTTCCTCGCGGACAGGCTCGTCTACAAGGCGCTCTCCACGTATATGACACCGCTGGACGGCTACACCGAGGCCCGTAACGCGATCCTCGCGGCCGCCAAGGACCTCAAGCTCTCCGCGCGCCAGCAGAACATCGTCAAGCGCTCCTTCAACGCCCACGGCATCGTGCCCGGCTGGGAGAACGCCATCGGCGTCGACTCCGACCAGCTCTTCGGCAAGCTCAACACGACCGGTACGGGCACGGCGGCGGGCGGCGGCTGGTGGGCCACCTCGAAGTCCAACGACGACGGCACCGAGCCGTACTCGATCTGGGCCGGCAAGGCCGACGGCACCGGCTCGGCCAAGTTGATCAGCCCCAACGACGGCCGCTTCCACGTATATCCGGCCACTGACGGCAAGACCGTGGTGTGGGCCGCGTTCGGCACCAGCAGCCTCGACATCCTGGCCCGGCCAATCGCGGGCGGCCCGACCAAGAAGCTGTACACCTCGACCACGAACGTCCAGAACCTCCGGGTCGAGAACGGCACCGTGGTCTTCGAGTCCTACGACCCGTTCGGCGGGCGGCACGTCGGCTTCCTCAAGCCCGGCGACCGCCAGCCGACCTGGGTGGACGGCGGCAGGTACGAGCTCGGCACCGCACTGCCGTCGCTGCATCACGGCACCATCGCGTACGCCAAGCTCTACCCGGTCGGGAACGACTACAAGATCGGTGTCGAGACGTACGACATCGCCACCGGCGCCACGCATCTCGCGCAGCAGCTCGGGGAGCCGCAGGCCATCGGGCAGACCGGGATCACCGGCAAGAACGTGTTCTGGCTGGCCGACGAGAACCCGGCCGACCAGGGTCAGATGGCCGTGCGCCGCTCCACCCTCGCGGGCACCGGCACGGTGGACCTCAGCCCCGAGGCCGGGCCGGGCGCGCTGATCCCGTTCGACCTGACCGCATCGGACGACGCGGTCACGGTGAACACCCTGCTGCCGGACACGCGGTACCGCAATGAGACCCTGCCCAAGCTGTGGCAGTTCAGCGCGGACGGCACCCGCAAGGGGCGGGTGTCCTGCAACCGCGGCGAGCAGCTGTACCCGTCGTCGGCGGGTGGCAGGAAGGTCGTCTGGCTGGACGGCACCACCGGCTTCACGGACCTGGTCACCCGGGACCGGCCCGCCGGAACCTGCTCGTAACCGAGCTCGCAATTGAGCCAAAGGGCCCCCGGCTCACGGTGCCGGGGGCCCTCGTCCACAGAGGACTGGGAAATACTGTCCCGTCGGGACAGCCGTGGGATGGGAGCTGATGTGGACGGTCCGGACCAGGAATTCCTGGCGCTCGAACGCGAGCTGGCGGTGTTCCTGCGGCGTGCCCGGGCGTCCTCCGGCGAGATGGCCCGCGCGGTCCATCCCGAGCTGGAGGCGGCCGCGTACGGGCTCTTCGTGCGCCTGGAGGAGGGCGGCCCGCAGCGGGCCACCGAGCTCGCCGCGTACTTCGGCGTCGGCAAGGCGACCATGAGCCGTCAGCTGCGGGCCCTGGAGGATCTGGGCCTGGTGGCCCGCGAACCGGACCCGGCCGACGGCCGCGCCTCCCTCGTCCGCCTCACCGACGAGGGCCTGGCCCGCTTCCGCCGGGTCCGCGACGCCCGCCGCGCCCAGTACGTCACCAAGCTGGCCGACTGGGACCGCACGGAAATCGCCGAACTGGCGCGCCTGCTGCACCAGTTGAACGCGAGAGCGGACATGCAGGAGCCGGGGGCGGCACGTCCGTAGTGGGAGCGCCCCGTCAGGGGCGCGGGGCTGTGACATGTGCGGCTCCGCCGCGTGGGCGCGACAAGCCCCCACCGGCCCGCAGACGAACAACCGGCAGCGTCAGAGCTCAACGAACACGACGGTCGCGTCGTCATGCGTCTTACTGCGCCGCAGATACGTACGCTCGATATCCGCGCGTTCAAGCTCCCGCACCCGCTCGACGAGCGCAGACGCACCCACCTTGCGCAGCAGCGCCACACAGTCGACCCAGTCGCCTTCGCGGAACTTCTCCACCCATCGGCTGGCGCCGTCGGTCAGGGCGGCCAGGGACCGTACGTCGCAGGTGGGGATGCGCCCGGTGACAGCCCGCGCGGCCACCGACGGATCGGCGGCCGCGGTGAAGAAGCCGCCCTCCTTGTTCCGGGCGAGCGCGTCGGCAACATCGTCCGACACCAGAGAAGAGCGCGGCACCCGATCGAGCCGGTCGTCGAGGACCGCCCGCACCCCACCGTCCGGCGACTCGACGAGCAGCACCGAGTCGGAGAGCACGAGGTGCTCCACGTACGACTCGTCCCAGCGCGCCAGGACCACCGTCGCCTGCGGAGTACGCGGGTGAGAAAGGTCACAGGTGTCGCGGTGGGCGTCGGCGGTGCGCCTGATGGACTCGGCGAGGATCTCGGTCAGCGTCATGTCGCGCCGCGAACCGGACAGTTCGGTCAGCGCGCCGCCGAGCCGCGCGGTGAACCAGGGCACGTCGTGCACACAGTCGCCGTTGCCCGGTGGTGGCGTCACCCCGTCGAGCACCACCAGGGCCCCGCCCCGTCCGGCGGCGGGCAGTGCCGTGGTCGCCCAGTCCTCGTTGGGGCGGGCGGGGTCACCGGGGTCAGTGGTGAGTTCGATGCGCATACGGCCAGTCTGCACGACGCCTTCACGCACCTTCCATGGCCGGTGAATTGGCCTGGACCACTGCGGCGGACCGTGGATTTCCCGGTGGCTGTGCACCTGTCAGAAAGCTGTGGGCGGGCATCCTGCCAAAGCCCGCGCGGAAGTTCCAACCGGCCGCGCGCATGAACGGGGGCAGGCATTCCGCGGGAGTTGATGGCCAACTCCCGAGTGATGTTCACTCGTTCGGGTGGCGGGGTGGATGTTGCATGCCTCCTTCCCAAAACCACTGGAATGGTCGGAAGCCGCGCAGGGGTGGGAACGCGTCGCACAGGGCGCAACAGACGCATGACCGGTCGTCACCTCGGCTTCATGGGTGGACGAGTCAAGATTGAGAGCACCGGTGCAGAACAAGCGGCCTCGGGGCAAGGACGGCGAACCCGCCGAGGGCACTGCGCGCACCGTGCGCGTACGGACCCGGCTGGTCGCCTCGGTCGCCGTGGTCTCGCTCACCGTGCTCGGCGCGGGCACGCCCGCGCTCCTCACCGCGTCCTCGGACCTCAACGACTCGCAGAACCTGGTCACCCTCGCCCAGCTCGACCAGCAGGCCGTCACCCTCGCGCACGCCCTCGGTGACGAGCGCGACGATGTCACCGCGTACATCGCGGGCGGCCGCGACCCCCGCCAGGAGGCCGGGCTCAAGGACCGCGCGGCCCAGGTCGACCGGCGTATCGACGAGATCCGCGCCAACGCCTCCGCCGCCCTTGGCCGCGACCTCGCCACCGTGCCGTCCCTGCGCCGCACCGCGCTTACCGGCAAGGGCACCGCCCTGGAGGCCCACCGGGCGTACACGGACGTCATCGCCAAGCTGCTCGCCGTCGCCGACGAGCTCGCCGACAAGACGCCGCCGCGCGCCGCCGAGGCCACCCGCGCCCCCGCCGACCTCGGCCGCGCCACCGAACTCGCCTCCGCCACCCGGGGCCTGCTCGTCGCCGCGCTCTCCGTGCCGCAGAAGTCCACCGGCACGGTCTACGACCCCATCACCGGACGTTACGTACAGAAGGATCCGGCCGACAGCGACGAGGTGCACACCCGGGACGCGTTGAGCGCCGCCGGGCAGCAGACGCGGGTGCGTGAGCAGGCGGCGCTCGCCGACTTCGACCAGGCCGCCTCGGCCGCCGCGCGCGACAAGCTCGCCACCACGGTCACCGGCCCGGACGTCGACGCCGCCGAGCGCTACCTCGCCCGCCTCACCGACCAGCCCCAACTCAGCGCCGCCGACCGCAAGCTGGGCGCCGACAAGGTCGACGCCGCGCTCACCGCCCGCATCGACCGGATGCGCGGCACCCAGTCGGGGCTCGCGGCGGCCGAGGTCAAGCGGTTCGAGGCGCTGCGCGACGACGACGTCACCGACCTGGAGATCAAGGTCGCCCTGGTGGGCGCGCTCGTGCTGCTCGCCATCGGCGTCTCGTCCGGCACCGCCCGCTCGCTGACCCGCCCGCTCGCCGTGCTGCGGCGCGGCGCGGCGCGGCTCGCGGCGGCCCCTCAGACCGAGGAGCCGGTCCGCTTCACCGGCCGCAACGACGAGTTCGCCCAGGTCGTACGGTCCCTGAACACACTCCACGGCCGCCTGTGCGACCTCGGCGTACGCGCCGACTCGCTCGGCGCGGAGGTCGCGAGCGCGCGCGGCGCCGAGCTGGCGCTCGCCGACGAGCGGGCGGCGCTCCTCGCCGACCGTGCCGAACTGGCCGACACCGTACGGGAGTTGACCGCCCAGCTGGAGCGGGCGCGCGGGACGGTTCAGCACACCTTCGTCAACCTCGGCCTTCGCAGCCTCGGTCTGGTCGAGCGTCAGCTCGGCATCATCGAGGGCCTGGAGGAGCGCGAACAGGACCCGGACGCGCTCGCCACGCTCTTCAAGCTCGACCACATGGCCACGGTCATCCGCCGCCACGGCGAGAACCTGCTGGTCCTCGCGGGCGCCGAGCACCACCACAACCACCCGGGCCCGGTCCCGCTGGTGGATGTGCTGCGGGCCGCCGTCAGCGAGATCGAGCGGTACGAGCGGGTCGTCATCCAGGCCGTCCCGCCGCACGCGCAGGTCGCCGGGTTCGCGGCCGACGACCTCAGCCACCTCGTCGCCGAGCTCCTGGAGAACGCCACCTCGTTCTCGCCGCCGGACGTCCAAGTACAGCTCTCCGGCTGGCAGTTGGAGAGCGGCGAGATCATGCTCTCGGTCCAGGACGAGGGCATCGGCATCGGCCCCAAGCGCCGCACCGAGCTGAACCTGCGGCTCGCGGACCCGTCCACGTACGAGCCGGGGGAGCCCGGCACGGACGCGGGCGGTCTCGGTCTGCACGTCGCCGCGCTGCTGGCGCGCCGCCATGGCGTACGCATCGAGCTGCGCGAGCAGAAGCAGGGCGGGGTGGCGGCGGTGGTCGTGCTGCCCGAGCCGATCCTGCCGACGACGCCGCCGGTCGCGGCGCCGCATGTGATGCCGGTCCCGGGCGACGCCCCGAGGTTCACGCTGCCGGGCGCGCTCGCGGAGGCCAACTCCAATGTGCTGCCCGAGCGTACGGAACGGTCGGGGCAGATTCCGCTGGTCAAGGCGGAGGCCGTCGAGCCCGAGGCCGATGAGGCGGACGCCGACGAGCACGAGCGGGTCGTGGACCAGCCGACGTTCGAGATGCGGCTTCCCACGCCCGGGCCCGAGGCGCCCGAGCCCGTCGTGCCCGCGCAGCGCGTCACCGACAAGGGGCTGCCCAAGCGCACCCCGAAGGTGGTGAAGGCCGGCACCACCGAGCCGGCCGCGCGCAAGGGCGGCGCCGATGTCGCCGACGCCCTGCGCCGCCGCCTCGGCGGGTTCCAGCAGGGCGCCCTGGAGGGCCGCCGGGACGCCGAGTCGGAGATCTCGGACGCCCGTAACGACGTACGCAACGAAGAGAAGACGGTACAGACACCACAACAGACGGGGGAGACAGTCGAGGAGGCACGCAGTTGACTGCGACCGGCACCGGCACGTTCGGACTGAGCAGCGAGGCACGCAATCTGCACTGGCTGCTGAAGAATCTCGTGGAGGAGGTGCCGGGGCTCATCTCGGTCGCGGTCGTCTCGTCGGACGGACTGCTGCTGCTCTCCTCCGACCCGGAGCAGCGCAGCACCCGCCCCGAGCCGCGCCCCCAGGGCCCGCGCGGCTCCAGCGCCGACCTCGCCACCATCGTCTCCGGCATCGCCAGCCTCACCCACGGCGCCGCGCGCCTGATGGACGGCGGCAACGTCAAGCAGACGGTCGTCGCGATGGAGCAGGGCAGCGTCTTCGTCATGGCCATCAGCGACGGCTCGCTCCTGGGCGTGCACGCCACACCCGACTGCGACATGAGTGTCGTCGCGTATCACATGGCGCTCTTCGTCGGCCGCGCCGGACATGTGCTCACCCCCGAACTCCGCAGCGAGCTGCGCCAGTCGATGGAGGCCGTCCAATGAGTCCGTCCGCCCCGAAGCTGCCGATACGCGGCGCCGGACGCAAACCGGCGCGCGTACGCCCGTACTCGCTGACGGGCGGGCGCACCCGCTTCGGGCACGTCCTGCTCGTCGAGACGTTCGTGGCGGCCATCGAGGCGCCCGAGGAGCGCAAGGCGCTCACCGGGAGCGCGGCGCGGATCATGCCGGAGATGCTGGCGATCGTGGAGATCTGCCGCGCGATGCGGACGGTCGCGGAGATCTCGGCGCTGCTGCGGATGCCGCTCGGCGTCGTCCGCGTGCTGCTCAGCGACCTGGCCGACCAGGGAAGGATCCGTGTGTACGGGACCGGGCACGGCCCGGGCCGTCCCGACCGCGCACTGCTCGAAAGGGTGCTCAGTGGACTCCGCAGGCTCTGACGTCCTGGCCTCCGACGCCCCGGCTCCCGAGGAGCCGTTCGAGGAGGAGCTGAAGGACTGGCAGCGCGACCGCACCAGGGCCCCGATCGCCACGAAGGTCGTGGTGGCGGGCGGTTTCGGCGTGGGCAAGACGACGTTCGTCTCCTCGGTCTCGGAGATCACCCCGCTGCAGACCGAAGCGGTGATGACCCAGGCGAGCGAGGCCACCGACGACCTCGCGGCCACCCCGGAGAAGTCGACCACCACGGTGGCCATGGACTTCGGCCGCATCACCCTCGACGACGACCTCGTCCTGTATGTCTTCGGCACGCCCGGGCAGCAGCGGTTCTGGTTCATGTGGGACGACATCGTGCGCGGCGCGATCGGCGCGGTGGTGCTGGCCGACACCCGCCGCCTCACCGACTGCTTCCCGGCGCTCGACTACTTCGAGAGCTGCGGCCTGCCGTACATCGTGGCCGTCAACCACTTCGAGGGCACCGAGTCGTTCGAGGCCGAGGACGTCCGGGAGGCGCTGACCGTGGCGCCGCACATCCCGGTGGTGATCATGGACGCGCGGGACCGGATCACGGTGATCGAGTCACTGCTGAGCCTGGTGTCGCACGCGCTGGAGGAGCTGCCGGAGTAGCTGCTTCCGGCATGCGCACGCAAGACCCCGCCACCCCCCCCGTGTCGTACCCCTTCACGTATCGGTATCGGAGAAATTTCGTATGCGGAGAATCCTGATAGTCGGAGCCGGTCAGTCCGGTCTTCAGCTGGCCCTCGGACTTCAGTCCCAGGGGTACGAGGTCACCCTGATGTCCAACCGGACGTCCGACGAGATCCGGTCCGGCCGGGTCATGTCCACGCAGTGCATGTTCCACACGGCGCTCCGGCACGAGCGGGACCTCGGCCTCAACTTCTGGGAGTCGCAGGCCCCGCGCATCGAGGGCGTGGGAGTCTCGGTCGCGGCGCCGGACGGCTCGCGGCCGATCGACTGGGTGGGGCGCCTCGACGGCTTCGCGCAGTCGGTCGACCAGCGGGTCAAGATGGCGGGCTGGATGGAGACGTTCGCGCAGCGCGGCGGCCAGCTGGTCATCCATGGCGCGGCCGTCTCCGACCTGGACTTCTTCGCGCGTACGTATGACCTGGTGCTGGTGTCGGCGGGCAAGGGCGAGCTGGTCTCGATGTTCGGCCGGGACGCCTCGCGTTCCCCGTTCACCGAGCCGCAGCGGGCGCTGGCGGTGTCGTACGTGCACGGGCTCGGGCCGCGCCCCGAGCACCCGGACTTCGACGCGGTGCGGTGCAATCTGGTGCCGGGTGTGGGCGAGCTGTTCGTGATGCCGACGCTGACGACGTCCGGGCGGGCCGACATCCTCTTCTGGGAGGGCATCCCGGGCGGCCCGCTGGACGTGTTCCAGGGCGTGACGGACCCGTCCGAGCACCTGTCGTTGACCCTCGCCCTGATGGAGAAGTTCACGCCCTGGGAGTACGCGCGGGCGACGAAGGTCGAACTGACCGACGAAGGCGGTACGTTGGCCGGCCGCTACGCCCCGGCGGTCCGCAACCCCGTCGGGCGGCTGCCCGGTGGCGGCCTGGTGCTCGGCGTGGCCGACGTGGTCGTCGCCAACGACCCGATCACCGGGCAGGGCTCCAACTCCGCCTCCAAGTGCGCCGCTTCGTATCTGGCGTCGATCGTGTCGCACGGGGACGGGGTGTTCGACGAGGCGTGGATGCGGGGGACGTTCGAGCGGTACTGGGCGACTGCGGCGCCTGTGGTGAAGTGGACCAACGCGATGCTGGGCGCTCCGCCGGAGCATGTCCTCAACCTCATCGGCGCGGCGTCCGAACTCCAGCCGGTCGCCGACCGCTTCGCGAACGGTTTCGACGACCCGTCGGACTTCGAGAACTTCTTCTTCGAGGAGGAGCGGGCGACGGCGTACTTGGCGGAGGTGGCCCCCACCCCGCCCCTTCCCTAAAGCCTTGGGCGGGCTGCCTGGTTCTCTGTCTGGCCGCCGGTGGGGGCTGGTCGCGCAGTTCCCCGCGCCCCTTGATGGGCCCTTCGGGCCCTCCTAGGGGCGCGGGGCTGTATCGATTTGCGGCTCCGCCGCGTGGGCGCGAGCAACCCGGCACGGTCCGCACCTGAACGACACCCCTCGGAGAGTTTCGGAAAGGGGTGGGGGCTATTCCCCGGGGGGCGTTTCGGGCGCGTAGCCCTCGTCCGTGCCCTCCGTCGCTCCCGGGGGCAGCCGCGGGGGGTGGTACGAGCGGAGCGGGACCGCCGTCGGGTCTGGGCGGACCGCGCCGAGGAGCGGGTTCGCCGCGATCGGGGAGATCTTCACCCGGGTGCCGGGGCGCGGGGCCTGGACCACCAGGCCGTCGCCGAGGTACATCGCCACGTGTGTGGCCTTGGGGTAGTACACCACCAGGTCCCCGGGCCGCAGGGCACGCAGCGGCACCCGCGGCAGCTCCGCCCACTGCTCCTGGCTGGTGCGCGGAATCGCCCGGCCCGCGTGGGCCCACGCCTGGGAGGTCAACCCCGAGCAGTCGTACGAGCCCGGCCCCTCCGCGCCCCATACGTACGGCTTGCCGAGTTGGCCGACCGCGTACTTCAGGGCCTGTTCGCCCTCCGAGGACGGCGCGCGCACCCCACTCAACGCCCCCGTCGCCAGCAGATCCCGCTGCGCCTTCGCCATACCCTGCTGCTCAAGCTGCGCCAGCTCCGCGAGTTGGTCCGCGCTGAGGGCCGACAGCAGACCCTCCACGTCCTTCAGCCGCGCCTGCACCGCATCCCGCGCCGTCCGCCGCCGCGCGGCCAGCGTCGTCTGCTCGTCCAGCGCCTTGCGCGCGGCCCGCGCCAGCGCGTCGGCCTGCCGCTCGGTCCGCGCGAGCCGCGTCACCGTCGCCCGCCGCGAGTCGGCGGCCCGCCGGATCAGATGCCCCTGGTCCAGCGCGCCCTGCGGATCGCGGGCGAGCAACAGCTGCATGTAGACGGAGAGTTCGCTGCGGCCCTGGTACTGCTCACGCGCGAGGCGGCCGGCGGCGGCGCGGCCGACCGCCAGCGCCACCCGCGCCTTCGTCAGCCCGGCCGCGACCTTCTTCTCGTCCGCCGCCCGCAGCTTCGCCCGCTCCTCGGCCGCGTTGTACGCCTCGGACGCCTCCTCCGCCTGCCGGTACAGCGTCTGCAACTGCGTCAGCAGACCGCTCACCGAGCTCTCGGGCGGCGTGGGCGCGGCGTGCGCGGTGGGGACGGCCGACACCAGTGCGGCCGCCACGGCCGCAGCGGTGCACACCGAGCGCAGAGTTCCGACTGACACGTGCTCACCTCCGGTCGGATGGTGGCACGGTGGCCCGCCGTGACGCCCGCCGAGACGGGTGAACGGTGCGAATCCCTCACCCGTCCGGCCGTACCCCGGTGCGGCCGCTTGCGTACGCGCTACGGCACCTGCTCACGCCCGCTCACGACACCGGCAGCGCGTACAGCGTCGCCCCGTGCCACACCACCGCCGTGTCCGCGCCCGCCACGACCGCCCGGTACACGCCCCGGTCCGCCGACTCCTCCTTGGTGCCCGCATCCTGGAACTTCCACAGCCGCTCGCCGCTCGCCGCGTCGAACGCCGTGACCTGGAACGGGTCGAGGGCGAGGACCGTACGCCCGGACGCGCCCGCCACCGTCCGCGTCTCCACCGGCGTGCCCAGCGCGAGGTCGGTGGTGGCGGCCCACCGCTGCTGCCCGTCCGCCGCGCCGAGCGCCGTCAGCTGCGTACCGTTGTCCGGTACGTACACAACTCCCTTGCCAGGACCGGGAGTTCCGTACGCGGACTTGCCCTTGGGGTGCTGCCAGCGCGGGTTCGTGGTGGTGAGGTCGAACGCCTGGAGGCCGCCGCCCGCCTGGGTGAGCAGGGTGCCGTCGGGGGTGAGCACCGCCGGGTCGGTGGGGAGCACCGAGCCGTACGTCCGCGACCACACGTCCTTGCCGGTCTTCGGGTCGACGGCGAAGAACTCCCCGAGCACCTGCCTGGCGCCCTTCGGCGGGGAGGCCGCCGGGCGGCGGGAGATCAGCTGGCCGCCGTACGCCGTCGCCCACTCGAAGGTCTCGCCCCGGCCCAGCGGCCTGCGCCACAGGACGGTGCGGTGCGCGATGTCGTACGCGTAGAGGGCGGAGTCCTTGCCGGCGGTGGCCGTGAACCACACCGTCGTGCCCTCGTGCGCGCGGACCTCGGGGGTGCCCATGCCGGGGGTGAGCGAGGTGTACGCGACCTTCTGGCGGATGGAGCCGTCGGCGACGGCGAACCAGGTGAAGTCGGTGGGGCCCGCGCCGAACGCCAAGTCGGCGTCGGCGGGCTGGAGCTGGGCCACTCCGGCCAGCTCCGGGCGGTTCCACAGCTGCTTGCCGGTGCGCAGGTCGACGCCGGTGAGCGCGGCACCGGGGACGACCAGGACCGCGCCCTGGGCGAGTGGGGTGCCGAGCAGTTTGCCGCCGGGGACGGCGTAGCCCCAGCGGGCGGTGGGCGGCGTTCCGGGCACCGGCTGCGGGCGGGCCACAGGCTTGGCGTCGACCGCCGGGCTCTTGGAGTCACCGTCGTCCCCGTCGAACGCCAGCACCGCGCCCGCCCCGAGCGCGAGCCCGGCGACGGAGGCGAGTCCGGCGGTCAGCAACGACCTGCGGTCGGCGGTGATACGGGAAAGGGGCGAGGCGCCAGTGGGGGCGGCCGGAGCCGGGGTCGGTTGCGGGAAGGGCTGCGGGGCCGACCACGTGGGGAGCGGGGGTGCCGTGTCCGGTGCCGGGGGAGTGGCGGGGGCGGTTTGCGGGGCGGCGGGCACGGGCGCGGCACCCGGTGCCGCGTCGGCGGGCCACAGCACCGTGCCCCCGAGCGTCATCCCGGGCAACTCCCGTGCCTGCGCGGCCCGTTCGGCGATCGCCGTTGCCACGACGGGCGGCAGCCAGGCGTCCGGGAGTACCGCGTCCACCCCACCGGGTACCAGTTCCGCCGCCACCTCGGCGGGGGAGGGGCGGGCGCCGGGCGCCTTGGCCAGACAGCGGCCGAGCAGCGGGCGCAGCGCGGCCGGGACCGGGGTGAGGTCGGGGACGGAGTGCGCGATGCGGTGCGCGGCCGCGTCGGCCGGGCCCGCGTCGAAGGGGCCCGCGCCCCCGGCCGCGTACGCGAGCAGCATGCCCAGCATGAAGACGTCGGCGGCGGGTCCCGGCTTCTCCCCGGCGACCTGCTCCGGCGTCAGATAGCCGACGGTCACGCCGAGGCGGCCGCCCTCCCCGGCGCTCGCCGCGCTCGCGCCGCCGAGCACGCCGAAGGCGGTGACCAGCGGACCGTCGGCGGTGAGCAGGACGACGTCGGCGCCCAGGCCCTGGAACGCCGCGCCGGTCACCGAGTGCGCGCGCTCAAGGGTGGTGGCGAGCGCCGCGCCCAGCGTACGTACGGTCGCCTCGGGCAGCGGTCCGGTCAGCGCCACCGCCTCGGCGAGGGTGAGCGCGGCCGCGAACGGGGTGGCCAGCCACGGCAGCCACTCCTCCGGACCGGTCGCCAGGACCGGTGCCACCCACGGCCCGGCGAGGCGTTCGGCGGCCCGTGCCTCGTCGCGGAAGCGGCTGCGGAAGGCGGGCAGCGCGGCCAGATCGGGGCGGGCGGCGGTGACGGATACGCCGCGCCCGTCCGCGCCGTGGGCGAGGTAGACCCGGGCCGTGCCGGTCTCGCGCAGTCTGGCCCGCATGCGATACGGACCGAGCTCGCGCGGTTCCTCGGCGGACAGCGCCTCCATGGTTCAACTCCCCCTGCGGCACGGCGTGGACCAGCGAGCTTATCGCGCCAGGAGCCCCGGCTACGTGCGGGGCGTCGGCTTGGTCCAGGGCCAGCGGCGGGGCTCGCGGCCCTCGGGGGCGTAGGTGTACTTCCAGCCGCGCTGGATCCCGAGCCGCTTGCTGTGGCCGGCGGGTTCGCGGCGGTACGCGTACACCGTCGCCGGGCCGCCGTCGGCGTCCGGGACCGGTACCTCGTACCACTGGGGCGGCTTGCCCGTCGGGCCGATCAGGACGGGCAGGACGCGCCCGTCGAGGGGCCCGCCCACAAAGAGGGTGTTCTCGCTCTGCACGCCACAAGTGTCACACCGGCCGCGGTACGAACCGGCGCACCGCGCGTCACAGAAGGTGGGTCGCCTCGGCGACTACGGGGACGATACGGCGGGCTAGGACCCCGGCCGGGCCTTCGGCCGACTCCAGGGCGAGCGCCGCCCGTACGACGGCCGACGTCTGCGGGTCGGTGGCGGCGGTCGCGGTGAGCAGGGCGACGAGGTGGTCGACCAGCCAGTCGCGCAGCTCGGGCAGCGGGGGCTGCTTCTCCTCGTCCAGCCAGATCAGTGAGGCGGCCTCGACGGCCGCGATCCAGGTGCGCACCATCAGCCGCAGCCGTGCACCCGGTGACTCCACCCCCAGGTGGACGAGGATCTGCTCGGCGGCCGCCCGGCGCACCTCGTCGACTATCGCGGTCGTGCGCGAGGTCTCGGCGACGCTGCCGCCCTGGAGGAGCGCGGAGAATCCGGCGTCGTGCTCGTCCACGAAGGCGAGGTAGCGGTCCAGGGCCTGGGCGAGCCGGTGGGTGAGCGGGCCGGTCTGGGCCTGCGCGAAGCACAGCTCCAGCTCGTCGGCGGCCGAGCGCAGGGCCGCCTCGTACAGCTGCTGCTTGCCGCCCGGGAAGTACCGGTACACCAGCGGCCGAGAGACCCCGGCGGCCTCGGCCACGTCGTCGAGCGACACGTCCTCCGGCGCCCGGTGCGCGAAGAGCGACAGCGCGGCGTCCAGGAGCTGGGTGCGGCGCTCCTCGACGCTCAGCCTGCGGTACGCGGGGGTGGTGGCCGGTGACGTCATGCTGGCAGCGTAATCCCCGTGCCGCCGCTTTGCCCCGGGGGCCGGGGGCAGTTGGCTCGGACCGATGCGCGGGCGCGGGCGCGGTGCGATTCGTCTGCGGGCCGGTGGGGGCTGGTCGCGCAGTTCCCCGCGCCCCTCAGGTGACCCGGTGCCGAAGCGCACTGGCACACACCCCTACCGCGCCAGCAACCCCGAACTGACCCAGAGCCGGCGGCTCACGCCGTTCATCACGCCGATGTCGTCCAGGAAGTCGGTCAAGCGCTTCGCCCCGTTCTGCATCACCTCGCGTCGGTGGCCGCTCGCCTTGACCTGGGCGACCGCCTCCCGGCGGTCGAGGCCGACGTTCTCGTACACCTGCGGGTTGACGAAGCAGGTGGAGAAGACGCGGGCGGCCTCGCCGCAGCTGACGCGGGTGAGCTCGCGCTCCCAGCGCGGCGCGGTCACCATCTGGCGGCGCAACTCCTCGCGGGCGTACCGGACATGGCGGGCTTCCTCCACCACATGGATCCGGGTGACGCCGCGCATGAGGGTCTGCACCCGGTCGTCCGGGAACGTGAGCCGCTGCATCCAGTCGAGGATCTCCTCGCCGAGCAGCGTCGCGGCGAACGAACCCGGCGTCGTCGAGACGGTCTTCAGGACGCGCGCGAGGTTGTGGTAGAGCCGGGGGACCGGGTACGTGGGCGATCCGCCCTTCTTGATCACGCGGGCGAACATCATCGAGTGCCGGCACTCGTCGGCTATCTCGGTGAGCGCGTAACGCACATGGTTGCTGGTCACCGGCTTGTCGTAGATGTGCCGTACGAGCAGCTGCATCAGGATGATCTCGAACCAGATCCCGAGCGAGCCGAGCGAGGCGGCCTCGTGGCGCGCGAGCTCGAAGCGCTGGTCCTCGGACATCTTCCGCCACAGCGGGGTGTCGTAGAGGGAGAGGAGCTCCGGCGGCCAGAACCACTTGCCGTCCTCGAACGGCGCGTCCCAGTCGAGCTCCTTGTCGGGGTCGAAGGAGTGCCGCGCGGAGGACGCGAGCAGTCGTTCGGCGACCTCCTCGCGGTCCCTGAGCAGGCCGAGCGCGTCGTGGAGCAGTTCGCTTTCGGTCACGGTCGTCATGGCTGGTGGCACCTCGGCTGGGGGTCGATTCGGGCCGATTCGCGATCGGCCGGGGCGGTATCGGTCGTGACGTACCGGCGGTCACCTCTTATGAGACTGCTTGTCAGCAAGCCCGTCAATCCCTTGGCCCCGACTTGTTGACCCGGCGTCTACCAACGTGTGAGCCTGCCAGTGAACCGGCGTGTAACGGACAGTCAGGCAATCCCCCCAGTACGTCCGTACGAGGTACGCGAGGCGAAGGAGCCGCACGTGTCGACGCAAGACCTCTATGTGAACGGCCCGCACGACCCTCTGTGGCAGGTCCCGGCGTCGGGCGCGGCGCGCTTCAGCTGGGAGTACGACGACGGGCGCGAACGCCTGCTCGCCCTCTATCAGAAGGGCAAGGACAAGCAGTGGGACGGCGCCAAACGCATCGACTGGGACCTTGAGGTCGATCCGTACGACCCGCTCGGCACGCCCGACGAGGCGATGACGCTGTACGGGACCCGCTACTGGGCCAAGATGACCGAGAAGGACAAGGGCGAGCTGCGCCGGCACTACTCGGCCTGGCAGTTCAGCCAGTTCCTCCACGGCGAGCAGGGCGCGATGGTGTGCGCGGCGCGGATCGTGGAGTCGGTGCCGGACCTGGACGCCAAGTTCTACTCCGCGACCCAGACCATGGACGAGGCCCGGCACGCCGAGATCTACAGCCGGTTCCTGCACGAGAAGATCGGGATGCTCTACCCCGTCAACGACAACCTCCAGGGGCTGCTCGGCGACACCCTGCGCGACTCCCGCTGGGACATGCCGTACCTCGGTATGCAGGTGCTCATCGAGGGCCTCGCGCTCGCCGCGTTCGGCATGCTCCGCGACACCACCGACAAGCCGCTGCCCAAGCAGGTCCTCGCGTACGTCATGCAGGACGAGGCACGGCACGTGGCGTTCGGGCGGATGGCGCTGCGCGACTACTACAAGCAGCTCTCCGACGCCGAACTGCGCGAGCGCGAGGAGTTCGTGATCGAGGGCTGCTACCTGATGCGGGACCGGCTGCGCGGGATCGAGGTCCTGGAGAACTTCGGCATCCCCAAGGCGGAGGCCGAGGAGTTCTCGGAGCAGTCCGAATTCCTGCATCTTTTCCGCAAGTTGCTGTTCAGCCGCATCGTCCCCTGCGTCAAGGACATCGGCCTGTGGGGCGCGCGGCTCCAGAAGGCGTACGTCGACATGGGCGTCTTCGACCTCGGCGACTCCAACCTGGACCTGCTCATGGCCGAGGACGAGGAGATCGCGGAACGCCTCGACCGCGAGCGCTTCGCCCAGGAGGAGACGGCCCGGGTGGCGGAGGTGTCGGACGCGATCGCGGAGGGGGCGGTGGGCTGATCCGCGACTCACTCTTTCGTGCGGCGCTCTCTCGTTCCCGCTGGGCGGTCCGGCGGACCGAGCAGACTCCTCACCATGGGAGCAAGCGCGAGCGCCGCACGCGACTATGGCGTTGACGACGAGTACGAGTGGGTCCGCCCGCCCGTCGACGGTTGGACGGCGGACGACCTCGACCACCTCCCGAATCTTCCTCTGCACACGGAGTTGATCCATGGGAGTCTTGTCTTCAGAAGTCCGCAGACGCGCTTTCACGCGCGCGCCATCCCGTTCTTCGAGCATGTGCTGCTGAGTCAGGCGCCGGAGCACCTGGAACCTATGGCGGGGATGACCGTCACGCTCGACAAGCGCAATCGGCTGGAGCCCGACGTCCTCGTCGTCCTGGGAGACGCGTGCACGGGCCTCCGCCAGACCTGGTTCAAGCCTGAGGATGTGGTCCTGACTGTCGAAGTGGTCTCCGAGGAATCGGTGGAGCGCGACCGCGAGGTCAAACCCCGGAAATACGCCCGCGCAGGCATTCCGCACTTCTGGCGGGTGGAGGAGAACGACGGACTGCCGGTGGTGTACGTCTACGAGCTGGACCCCGCAACCCACTCGTACGCCCCGACCGGTATCCATCACAAGCAGCTCAAGACCGACCGCCCCTTCCCGATCGACATCGACCTGACCGCGGTCGGCCGCCGCCGCCCCGGCGGGAGCTGACCCGCTCAGTCCCTGAGCGCCGCCTCCATCACCGCCTTCGCGATCGGCGCCGCGTCGCCGCCCCCGCTGATGTCCATCCGGTTCGCCTCCGCGTCCTCGACGACGACCGCCACGGCCACGGCCGGGCGGGGCGCGTCCGGGGACTGGGCCCAGGAGATGAACCAGGCGTACGGCAGGCCCCGGTTTCCGACGCCGTTCTGGGCCGTGCCGGTCTTGCCGCCCACCCGCACCCCGGGGATCGCGGCGCTGGTGCCCGTGCCCTTCTCCACCACGTCCACCATCAGCTGCTGGAGCTGCTCGGCCGTGGCCGGGTTCATCGCCTGCTTGTAGTCGCGCTCGGCGGTCCGGGCGAGCGTCGTGCCGTGCGCGCTGGTCGTACGGTCCACCAGATACGGGTACTTGAGCTCCCCGCCGTTGGCGACCGCCGCCGCCACCATCGCCATCTGGAGCGGCGTGGCCGTGGTGTCGAACTGCCCGATGGAGGAGAGCGCCAGCTGGTCGGGGCCCATCTTCTTGTCGAAGTTGGACTTGGCGACGCCGGACGGGATACGCAGCCTCGTGTCGTTGAAGCCGAACCGGCCGACCGCGTTCAGCATCCCCTTGAGCCCCACCTTGACCCCGAGGTTCGCCATCACCGTGTTGCAGGAGACCTCCACGGCGTACGCGAGCGAGGCGTTCTCGCAGCCGCTCGCCTCGTTGGGCAGCGTGGTGCTGGTACCGGGCAGGATGTACGGGTCGGGTGTGACTGTCGGCGCGTTCACATCGGTGACGGCGCCCGCGTCCAGCGCGGCCGCCGCCGTCACGATCTTGAAGGCGGAGCCCGGCGGATACGTCTGCCGGATCGCCCGGTTGAGCATGGGCTGGTCGGGGCCGGTGGTCAGCGCGGTCCAGGCCTTCTTGACCGCGGGCCCGTTCCCGGAGAGCCTGCCGGGGTCGTACGAGGGGCTGCTGACCAGGGCCAGGATCCTGCCGGTGGCCGGTTCGACGGCGGCGACCGCGCCCTTCTTGCCGCCCAGCCCCTTGTAGGCGGCCTGCTGCATCGACGCCTTGATGGTGGTGACCGCGTCGCCGCCGCGCTGCCGTTTACGGGTGAGGTCGCCCCACAGCGGGGTGAGCAGTGGGGAGGTGCCGGACAGGACGGCGTCCTGGGCGCTCTCGACCAGCGTGGTGCCGTAGATCTGGGACGCGTAGCCGGTGACGGGCGCGTACAGCGGGCCGTCGGTGTACGTGCGCTCGTACCGCAGCGGCTGGCCGGTGTCCTTGGAGCCGGTGACCGCGTCCTCGCCCACCAGGATGTCGCCGCGCGGCTGGCCGTAACGGGCCAGTGTGGCGCGGCGGTTGGCGGGGTTGTCGTCGAGCGCGTCGGCCTGGAAGACCTGCACGCGGGCCGCGTTGACGAGCAGCGCGACCAGGAGGACGAGGCAGAAGGCGGCGGCCCGCCGGATGTAACGGATCATCAGGTCCTCATGCGGACGGGTGCGAGGGTGCCGGTCTCGACGGCCGGGTGCGGGGTGCGCGCGCTGTCGCTGGCCCGGATGAGCAGCGCCACGATGATCCAGTTGGTGACGACGGACGAGCCGCCCTGCGCCAGGAACGGCATCGCCATGCCCGTCAGCGGGATCAGGCCCATCACCCCGCCCGCGATCACGAAGACCTGGAGGGCGAGGATCGAGGAGAGCCCGACGGAGAGCAGCCGCCCGAACGAGTCGCTGAGCGCGAGGCCCGCGCGGTAGCCCCGGGCGACGAGGAGCGCGTACAGCAGGAAGATCACCGTGAGGCCCGCGAGCCCCAGCTCCTCGCCCGCCGTGGCCAGGATGAAGTCGGACTTCGCGGCGAAGCCGATGAGGATCGAGTGGCCCGCGCCGAGCCCGGTGCCGAGCATGCCGCCCGCGGCGAACGCGAACAGCGACTGGGCGAGCTGGCCGGGTCCCTGACCGGCATCGATGGAGGCGAACGGGTGCAGCCAGTCCTGGACGCGGCTGTGCACATGGGGTTCGAGCGAGCCGACCACCGCCGCGCCGACCGCCGCGAGCAGCAGCCCCACCGCGATCCAGCCGGTGCGGCCGGTCGCCACGTACAGCATGATCACGAAGAGCCCGAAGAAGAGCAGCGAGGTGCCCAGGTCGCGCTCCAGGACGAGGACGCCGACGCTCAGCAGCCAGATCGCCACGATCGGGCCGAGCACCCGGCCGGTGGGCAGCTGGAGGCGCCAGATGCGGCGGCCGGTGTACGCGAGCGCGTTGTGGTTGGCGGCCAGGTACGCGGCGAAGAAGACCGCGAACAGGATCTTGGCGAACTCGCCCGGCTGGAAGGAGAGTCCGGCGAGGCGGATCCAGATCTTGGCGCCGTTGACGGCCGGGAAGAAGATCGGCACCACCATCAGGACGAGCGCGGTGGCAGCCGAGAGGTACGCGTACCGGGCGAGCACGCGGTGGTCGCGCAGGATCAGGACGACCGCGCCGAACAGGGCGACGCCCATGGCCGACCAGACCAGCTGGGCGGAGGCGGCCGGGGTGTGCGGGGTCTCCAGGTCGAGGCGGTAGATCAGGACCAGGCCGAGGCCGTTGAGCAGCACCGCGATGGGCAGCAGGAGCGGATCGGCGTACGGGGCGCGCAGCCGGACCGCGAGGTGCGCCAGCAGGGCGAGCAGCCCGAGCCCCGCGCCGTAGCCCGCCGCGTCCGGCGGGACCGCACCGCTCTTGGCGAGCCCGACGTCGGCGTAGCCGTAGACCGAGGCCAGGACGGCGCCGACGAGCAGCGAGAGTTCGACGCCCCGGCGGCGGGGGAGGCGGAGGGCGGGCGGTGGCCGGTCCGCCGTCGTCGTTGCGCTCATGTCGGGCAACGTAGCAAGCGCGGCCGCTTATGTCCTTTATGTCATAGTGTGCCGAGGGGGGGCATCGACCAAGAGAACTGACGGACCGTCACTGAGGAGTACGGCCATGGGGCCCGTGGAGTTCATCGTCCTCGCCTTCCCCGAGGAGCAGCTGCGGGTGCGGGCCGTCGACTCGCTCGTCGGGGTGCGCAGATCCCGGTCGGTACGGATCGTCGACGCGCTGGTCGTCACCAAGACGGCGGGCGGGGAGGTGCTGGCGGCCGAGCTCGACGAGTTCGAGGAGCTGAGCGGCGTCCTGGTCGGCGACGGCGTCGAGCGGCTGATCGGACCCGAGGACGTCCAGGAGGCGGCGGAACTCCTCGACCGGGGCAGCTGCGCGATCGTCGCCCTGATCGAGCACCTGTGGGCGGAGGAGGCGGCCAAGGGTGTACGGGCGGCGGGCGGCCATGTCGCGGGCTCGGTGCGGCTGCCGCCGGAGCGCCTGGACGAGGTGAGGGCCGCGCTGGCCGGACGTACGGCCGCCGAGCGAGAGAAGAGCTGAGTCGTGTTCATCAAGTCCACCCGGGATGTGGTCCAGCCCGTGACCCGTCCGGCGGGCGCGCCCCTGCTGCGCGGCCTGCTGGCGAACGCCCCCCGTCCGCCGCGTCCCGAGCCCGCCCCCGCTTACGAGGCGCCGCCCGAGGCGCCCGACCCCGACGGCGCCGCCCTCGTCGACCGGCTGACCCAGCTGGGAAAGCTCGCCCAGGAAGGGCTGCTCACCCCCGAGGAGTTCGCGGCCGCGAAGGCCAGGCTCCTCGGGAGGTGAGCTGAGGGATCAGCACCAGCGCGGCACCGGGCCGAGGTTGTCGATGTAGAACGCCGACCCCCAGGCCCAGGTGCCGTCTTCCAGGAGATATCAGCGGTTGTTGCCGTTGACGGTGTCGCCGCGCGTCTTGCAGAAGATGTGGACGATCGAGTTGTACGGCGCGATGCCGATGATCCGGCTGCTGCGGGTCGGCTTGTCCCGCAGGAGCAGGCCGGACTTGGCCGTCACGCGGCCGACGGAGTCGTTGTGGTCGGACGGCGCGGCGCTCGCGGGACCCGCCGCCGTGAGCGCGGCGACGGCGCCGGCGGCCAGACACAGACCTAGTGAAGCAAGCGGAGAACGCAGGGACATCGATGCCTCCTGGGGGACGGGAGGGCCGTGGGGGACGGCCCTTGGCTCGCCCGGCTCACCCTAGGTTCGCTGCTTACCACTCGCAAAGTGCTACGAGGGGTGGGTGCCGCCGGACGGATTACCCGCCGGACCCCGCACACCGGCCCCGGCCTGCGGGTCACCCCCGCCCGGCCCGTCCGTACGCCCGTCGGGCCTTCCGTACTCCGGCAGGGTCAGCCGCGCCACCGCACCCCCGTCCGGCGCGTTGCCGAACCGCAGCCCGGCGCCGAGGACCGACGCCTGGCCGACCGCGATGGTCAGGCCGAGCCCGTGCCCCTTGGTGCCGCCCTCGGTGCGGAAGCGCTGGGGGCCGTGGTCGAGCAGATAGGCGGGGTAGCCGGCGCCGTGGTCCCGTACCGTCACGACCGGGCCGTCCACGGTCAGGACCACCGGCAGCGCGCCGTGCTTGTGGGCGTTGGCGACCAGATTGCCGAGCACCCGCTCCAGGCGCCGCTTGTCGGTCTCCACACAGGTGTCGCGGACGACGACGACCTCGGTCCGGGTCCCGGACGCGCGCACCACGCGCTCCACCAGCGGCCCCAGATACTCCAGATCGAGGTCGACGGGCTCGCTGCCCGACTCCAGGCGGGAGATCTCCAGCAGGTCCTCGGTGAGCGAGCGCATCGCCCGCACCCGGTCCCGTACCAGCTCGGCGGGGCGTCCCTCGGGCAGCAGTTCGGCGGCCGCGTGCAGTCCGGTGAGCGGGGTGCGCAGCTCGTGCGCCACGTCGGCGGTGAAGCGCTGCTCGCTCAGCAGCTTGTTCTGCAGCGTCCCGGCCATGGTGTCGAGCGCCCCGGAGACGGTGGCCACCTCGTCCTGGTGGCGCGAAGGGTCCTTCGTACGGGGGTCGTTGACCCGGGCGTCCAGGTCGCCCGCGCCGATCCGGCGGGCCACCGTCGCGGTCTGGTGCAGTCTGCGGGTGACCCGGGTGACGCCGAAGACGCCGACCAGCAGGGTGGCGCCGATGGCGAGGATGGAGGAGCCGAGGATCGCCTGGTCGAGGCCGTTGATGGTGCGGGCGCTCTGGCTGTAGTCGATGGTGACGGCCAGCGCGCGCCCGTCCGCCGGACCCGCCGCCCACATGGTGGGGCGCCCGTTCGCGTCGTCGGCGACGAGCGTGCCGCGCTTGCCGGAGACGGCGAGTTTGCGCAGCGAACCGGGCAGCCCCGCCGGGTCGAGTCCGGCGCCCGACGGCAGCGGCTCGCCCGCCTCGTACTCCTGGGACACGTCGTCCAGCTTGCTCAGCGCCTTGTCCCGGGCCTGGCCGACGGTCTGCCGGGTCACCGAGACATGGACGAGCACGCCGAGCAGCGCCGCCAGGGCGCAGCACATGACGGTGATGAAGACCGCGGCCTTCCAAGTGAGCGTCGCCGTCCAGGCGGGCAGACGGGGCCGCTTCATCGCTGGGGGTCTCTTCATCCCTTGCTCGCGGTGGGGTTCGGCGTCTTGGGGCGCGGCGGGACCGGGTTGAGGGAGTGCTGCGGCTCCACCCGGATGATCTCGTCGCGGGTCGGCAGCATGGCGTGCTGGTGGTCGTCCCAGGACCAGGCGGTGCGGTACTCGTAGCCGGGGATGCCCGCGGAGACCGAGTGCAGGATGACGTCCCGGCCGGCCAGCTCGACCCCGATCAGCTGGTCCGAGGTGGACATGATCCGGGTCAGGGTGCCGTTCTTGTCGGGCATGTAGCAGCGCACGGCGAGCTGCTGCTCGGGCATCTTGATGCCGAGGATCATCTCGTCCCTGCCGTCGCCGGTCAGATCGCGGAAGTACGCCTTGAGGACCGGGCAGCTCTTGGGCTTGGACCGGCACTGATTGAGCTGACGAACCGTTTCCTCGTAGAGCCCGTCGGCCCCTGTGTACTGGTCGGGGTGGGCGCGCACCTCGGCCTGGACGACCGCGACCGGGTCGAGGCTGTGGACGTCGCCGCCCGGCACCTTGATGCCGGGCACCCGCTCCGTCTGGGACTCGCCGTAGTCCTGCGGGGTCGTCGTGGGCTTCGGCAGGTCGGGCCACAGGCGCACCGGGCCGACCGCCGTCGGGGTGGGGCCCGCGCCCTCCAGACCGCCCGCGTTGCCGCAGCCGGAGAGCAGCAGGGCCGCGGCCCCGGCTGCGAGCAGCGCGAGAACCGCGGCGGCGGGGCGGCGGTGGCGGGTCAAGGTGCTCCTGTCGTGCGGGGCCTCGGCGCCGAGGGTAGCGGCGAGGGCTACTGCGCCTTCACCAGGTCGGCGTAAAAAATGATGTTGGCCGAGCGATGGCCGTTCTTGATCGGGCCGCCGCAGGTGATGAGGCGGAGTTCCGGACGGTCGGTCTTGCCGTAAACCTTATTCGTGGGGAAGTCGGTTTTGTCCACTTGCTGAGTCTCACGGATCCGGAACACGGCCGTCGAACCGTCCGCCCGCCCGACCTCGATCACGTCCCCGACGTGCATCTTGTTCACATCGCGCATCAGCGCCGGGCCCTTGGCCGTGTCGTAGTGCGCGACGATCACGGAAGCGCCCTTCTCGCCCGGCGTGACGCTGCCGGTGTACCAGCCCGCCAGCTCCGCCTTGTCCACCGGCGGCACCTGGAGCTCCTGCTTCTCGTCCAGGCCCAGGTGCAGCACCGGGCTCGCGTCGACCCCCGCCGAGGGGATGACCACCCGGGTCGGCTCGGCCGCCTTCAGCGGGCCGACCTGCTGGCGGGCCTGGGTGGTGGTGGCGTTGCGCACCGAGACGTCGGGCGCGGGCGCCTTGGCCCCGTCGGACGAACCCGAGCCGCAGGCCATGAGCCCGCCGCCCAGAGCGAGGGCGAGCGCGGAGGCGGCCGCGATCCGCGCCGTGCGGGGCGGACGGGGGCGGGAGGTCGTGGACGCAGTCATGGTCACCACGGTAGGCGGCGGTTATTGCGGAGCTTTCCCGGCTTTGTAACAGCTCGCCATAGCCGTGGCGACCGTGTCATCACTGCTGGTACGGGTTCTGTCCGTGCATCTGACCCGGCTGCTGCTGGTACCCGGGCTGCTGCTGGTACCCCGGCTGCGGGGCCATGCCCTGGCCCGGCTGGGGACCCGCGGCCATCGCCTGCAGCTGCTCGGCCTGCTCCTTGGTGATCTCCTGCTCAAGACCGCAGAACGTGCACTGCGTACGGAACCGGGTCGACAGGGGGAAGAGCGGGATGAAGAAGAACGTGAACTTCTTGACGTACTTGCGCAGTCCGTGGGCCGCGGGGTTGCCGCAGTTCCCGCAGACCAGCGTCATCATCGCCAGCTGGTACAGATATCCCCTGGTACCCCAGATGATCATTAGGTGGTGCCCCTCCCGGTTCTTCGGCGCGTGCCGCACGCGCCCTAGCGGCTCCGCACTATACGAGCCGCGATATTGCCCTGCGCGGGCGGTGCTGGTCCCATGGGCGTGGGGGTGATGCGGGATGTCGGGACTGCGGGTGACACCGGTGCACCGGCACGGACAGGCACGGCTGTACGTCAGCCTTCCGGACGGCAGGAGCGCGGCCTGGTACGACAGGGAGAGCGGGCGGGTCAGCCTGCTCCTGGAGGAGTGCCGGGACGAGGTCCTGGCGGCCCTGGCGCCGTTCGTGGTGGGTGAGGTGACGGTCGGGCCGCCGCCCGCGCCTACCTCGGCCGACCTGGCCCGCCTCTCCCTCCACCCCGACGACGACCTGGCGCCCAACCGGCCCGGCGAGGCGCTGTTCGCGGAGCTGGAGCGGCACGTCGAGCAGTGGCGCTTCCGGACCGACCCGCGCCGCGTGGCGCTGGCCGCGCAGGAGCGGGTGGGTGCGGAGCTGGACGCGCTGGAGGGGGCGGGGTGGCGGGTGCTGCACTCGGTGCCGCTGCCGGGGGACGGCCGCATCGACCATCTGCTGATCGGCCCGGCCGGCGTGATGACGGTCCGCACGCTCCCTGCCCACCGCCACCGGGTCCGGATCGCGGACCCGCTGGTCTCGGTCGGCCGCGCGGCCCCCTCGCCCCAGCTGCGCTGGGCCCGCCGCGACGCCGAGCGCGCCTCCCTCGCCCTCGCGGCGGCGGTCCGCCCGATCCTCGCCCTGCCGGGCGCGGACCGTATCGACGCGGTCGCGTCCGTACGGGACGTACGGGTGCTGCGCGACACGGAACTGTCGGACCTGTCCCGCCTCGGCGGCGTCCTGAAGCCGGGGGACATCGAGGGGCTGTACTGGACGGCACGGGACCGCCGCACGTGGTCCCGGGCGTGAATCGCCCCTCCCCGCCCCTTCCCTGAACCCTCCGGGGGTGGGTGGGGGTGGAGGGGGTTTCGCGCAGCCCCCGCCCCCGGACCCCGGGGCGGGGGCTGCGCCCCCTGCACCCCGCTTCGTCTGCGGATCGTGCTGGGTTCTCGCGCAGTTCCCCGCGCCCCTAGGCAGTCAGGGGCGCGGGGAACTGCGCGCTCAGCCCCCACCGGCGCGCAGTCGACGAACCCGGCCGCCCGCCCAGGCCACGCGGCGGAGCCGCAAAATGTCACAGCCGGGAAGGGGCGGGGTGGGGAATCCTCACGCGCCCGCGTCCCGCAGTCGCAGCACCGTAGTCACCGGATGCCGCACCGTCCCCCGTTCCACCTCCGCCAGCAAGCGGCCCGGTTCGACCGGGACGTAGGGCACCTCGCCCCACCCCGGGGCGACGGCCGTCCGCGTGCCCGGCTCGACACGCAGCAACCCGCCCCGCCCCGCCTCTGCCCGGAGCGACGGCCCCAGCGGGCTGGACACCGCCACCGCGTCGTCGCCCGGGAGCACCAGGACCAGGGCCGTCGGGCGGCGTGGGGGGCCGACGAAGCCCACCACCACCGCCTCCCACGTATCCGTGTGCCGGAGTTTGCGCCAGGCTCGGGCGCCGGGGCGGTACGGGGAGTCGAGGCGCTTCGCCACCAGCCCCTCCACCCCGCTCGCCGGAAGCGTCTCGTACCAGGTCAGGGCCGTTTCCACGTCCGACGTCGCCGGAACCGGTTGCAGAGGTGGGCCCAACCCGCCCAGCACGGCGACCAGCCGGGCGCGGCGCGACGAGTACGGCCGACGCCGGACGTCCTCGTCCCCCTCCGCCAGCACGTCGAACGCCGCGTACGACGCCGGCAGCCGCCGGGCCAGCAGTGCGGCCCGAGAAGGCGTGGCCGCAGCCCGCCGCTGGACCGCCGCGAAGTCGGTGCGGCCACCCGTCCAGACCACCACCTCCCCGTCGAGCACGCACCCCGCGGGCACCGCGAGCGCCGCCTCCACCAGGTCCGGGAACGCGGCCGTCACGATCCGGCCCGAACGGGCCTGGAGCACCACCCCGTCGGCCGTGCGGAAGATCAGCATCCGGTGGCCGTCGAACTTCGGCTCGTAGCTCCAACCGGGTCCCGTCGGAAGCTCCCTCACCGATTGAGCCAGGGCCACCTTCAGTGGCGGTCGCAGCGGCGGCGTCATGGGAGGTGGCCCGCCCTGTTCAGATTGATCAGCGGGGCCATCAGGTCACCGTCCCTCGCCAGTCGCGGCTCGATGTCGCCCAGCAGGAACACCAGGTCGGATGGGGTGCCGCAGGACTCGACCTCCTCCCACGACACCGGCGCCGACACCGTCGGCCGCTCCCGGGCCCGCAGGGTGTACGGCGCCGCCGTCGTCTTCGCGGCCGCGTTCTGGCTGTGGTCGACGAACACCTTGCCCGGCCGCAGCGCCCGCGCCATCCGATGGGTGACCAACTGCGGAAGAGCGGCCTCCGCCTCCTGGGCGAGCCCCTTGGCGTACGCCGAGACGCGCTCGGACGGGGTGGGTTCCAGGGGGACCAGCAGATGCAAACCCTTCGAGCCGGACGTCTTCGCGTACGCGTGGAGGCCGTCCGCCGACAGGCGCTCGCGCAGCCACAGCGCCACCGCGCAGCACTCCACCACGGTCGCCGGGGAGCCGGGGTCCAGGTCGAAGACCATCCGGTCGGCCTGCGCGGGCGCGTCCGCCTGCCACTGGGGGGTGTGGAACTCGACCACCAGGTTCGCCGCCCACATCAGCGTGGACAGGTCCGGGATCATGACCTGGCGCGCGGCGCTGTCCTGGGAGCGCGGCACCGACGCGGTCGTCACCCAGGAGGGTGTGCCGGGCGGCGGATTCTTGGTGAAGAAGAGCTGGCCGTCGGGGCCGTCCGGGTAGCGCAGGAACGACACCGGGCGCCCCCGCAGATGCGCGAGCAGCGCCCCGGCCACCGACGCGCAGTAGTGCAGCACCTCGCCCTTGGTGGTGCCGGTGGCGGGATAGAGCACCTTGTCGAGGCGGGAGAGCGCGATCCGCCGCCCCTCCACCCATGTGATCGGCGTCATACGATGAGAATCCCACTAATCCCGGCAGAGGGGATGAAGAGTGCGATCCATATGGAATGGTGCGATCTCCTTTGGGCTGGTCAGTATTCCGATCAAGCTCTTCAACGCCACCGAGAGCCATTCGATCTCGTTCCGGCAGATCCACACGGAGGACGGCGGCCGGGTCCGCTACCGCAAGGTGTGCGAGCTGGACGGCGAGGAGCTGGAGGCCGCCGAGATCGGCAAGGCGTACGAGGACGCGGACGGCTCGCTGATCCCGATCACCGACGACGACCTGGCCGCGCTGCCGCTGCCCACCGCCAGGACCATCGAGATCGTGGCGTTCGTCGCGGCCGACTCCATCGACCCGCTCCAGATGGACGCGGCGTACTACCTGAGCGCCAGCGGCGTCCCGGCGGCCAAGCCGTACACGCTGCTCAGAGAGGCGCTCAAGCGCAGCCAGAAGGTGGCCATCGCCAAGTTCGCGCTGCGCGGCCGGGAACGGCTCGGCATGCTGCGGGTCGTCGACGACGTCATCGCGATGCACGGGCTGCTGTGGCCGGACGAGATCCGCGCCCCCGAGGGCGTCGCCCCGGAGACCGGCGTGAAGGTCCGCGACGCCGAACTCGACCTGGCCGACGCCCTGATGGACACCCTCGGCGAGGTCGACGTGGACGCGCTGCACGACGACTACCGCGAGGCCGTGGAAGCCCTCATCGCCTCCAAGGCGGGCGGCGCGCTGCCCCCGTCCGAGACCCCGCCCGAGACCGGCGGCGGCAAGGTCATCGACCTGATGGCCGCCCTGGAGAAGAGCGTGCGCGCGGCGAAGGAAGCACGCGGCGAGGAGGCGGCCGAGCCTGCCGAGGTGACCGAGCTCAAGCCCCGTAAGACGGCGGCCCGTAAGAGCCAGGCCAAGAGCGCGCCCGCCAAGAAGGCGGCCGCGAAGAAGACCACGAAGGCGACCGCCAAGTCGGCGTCCACCGCGAAGAAGTCGGCCGCGTCCCCCAAGGCGTCCGGCGCCAAGAAGTCCACCGCGACCACGGCCAAGAAGGCGGCCGCGAAGAAGACGACTCCCCGCAAGCGCGCGTCGGCCTGATCAACCGGCGTACGCCTACGGGGAGTTCGGGGTCATACGGTCAGCGCCGGGGCGTCACACCCCTCGGGCGACCGGCTCGCCCAGCGCTTCGAGCTCCGCGTCCAGGTCGCGCGCGTGCACCTCGCGGGGCAGCGCGAACATGCCGAGCGCCACCAGGATCAGGATGCCGATGCCGTACCAGAGGCTGAGGTCGAAGCTCTTGACGAAGTTGTGGCTCACGGCCTTCTGGCCCTGCGCCGTCAGGATCGGCTGGACCTTGTCGGCGCCCTGCACCGAGGAGGGCAGACAGCTGGCCGGGACCTTCGTCGGGTCCGACTCGGCCGAGCGGTCGTGCACACAGGCCCGGAAGCCCTTGACGATGTCGTCGACGCCGTTCGCCGGGACGCCCGCGGTGACCAGCTCCTGGCGCAGCGCCGGAGTGACCTTGTCGACGCCGTGGTCGGAGTCGCTGGCCAGGTGGCCGAAGAAGAGCACACCGACCAGCGCGACCCCGAGTGCCATGCCGACCTGCTGGGTGGTGCCGAGCAGACCGGAGGCCGAACCCGCGTCCTTGACCGGGACCTTGGTGAGGATCGCGTCGATCATCGGCGCCACCACCAGACCGAAGCCGAAGCCGGTGACGACCAGCGGCGCGATCATCTGCCAGGACGGGATGCCCGGGCCGTAGTGGTGGGCGACGAAGATGTACGCGCCGAAGCCCGCCGCGTTCAGGAGCGCGCCGCCGATCAGCGTCCAGCGCCCGATGCGCGGGGTGAACACCTCGACCGCGAGGCCGGAACCGGCGGCCGCGCCGACGGCGAAGGCTGCGCCCGTCAGACCGGCGCGCATCGGCGACCAGCCCAGACCCAGCTGCATGTACAGCGTCCACACCAGGAAGAAGCCGCCGAGCGCGATCCAGAACAGCGTCCACACCAGCATGCCCGCGGTGAACGCGCGCTCCTTGAACAGGCTGAGCACGACCAGCGGCGAGCCCACGGTCCGGGTGCGGTACCGCTCGAAGACGGCGAGCAGGGCGAACACCACGACCGAGCCGCCCATCAGGACGTACGTCCAGGCGGGCCAGCCAAGGGTGCGGCCCTCGGCGAGCGGATAGACCAGCATCAGGATGCCGGTCGTCGCGATCACCACGCCGATGGGGTCCAGCTTGGGCGCGGCCGCCGACTTCGACTCCCCGACGAAGAACCAGGCCGCGATCAACGCGGCGACGCCGACCGGGATGTTGACCAGGAAGATCGGGCGCCAGTGCAGGTCGGCGATGTTCGCGTCGACCAGCACACCGCCGACGATCAGGCCGGCCACGGACGCGGAGCCGAGCACACCGCCCCAGATGCCGAGCACCTTGCCGCGCTCCTCGGTCGGGAACGTGACATGGATGATCGCGAGGATCTGCGGGACCATCAGTCCGGCCATGGTGCCCTGGAAGAAGCGGGCGCCGATGAGCATGCCGGGGCCGCTGGCCACACCGCAGAGCGTCGAGGCGATGGTGAAGCCCGCGACGCCGATCAGGAACATCTTCTTACGGCCGAAGATGTCACCGAGGCGCCCGCCGGTGATCAGCAGGGCCGCGAAGCCGAGCACATAGCCGGCCACGACCCATTCGATCTGGGTGTAGTCCGCGTGCAGGTCCTTCTGGATGCTCGGGATGACGACGTTGACGATCGTCACGTCGAGCATGTCCATGAACCCGGCGACCAGAACGATGATGAGTGCGAGCCAGCGGCGCGGGTCGAGCGTCGGCGCTTCGCCGTGCGCCGCCCCCGCGTGGCTGCCGCCGGGCAGATCGGCTCCGGCGTGCGTGTCGTGAGTCATGGCGTGTCTACCTCTGGCCGATCGTGGTGACCGAGGCCGTCCCAGCCCGGTCGTGACGGATGGAGCGTGAAGGGGTGAGTGCCAGTGCCATCGTGCTGTTCTCCTCGCCATGGAAGGCAGGAAAAATTCGCGTCACAAACATGACGACGCAGGGTGTGGCGGTGTGACTTCTCGCAGGTCACACGCCGTATCCGCGGGTCACACCAGGGGCCCGTGACAGCGGGTCCCACGGCTGCCGGTCCGGCCGGACAGACCGCCGCCCCGCGAGACCGGTAGGGGGATCTCGCAGGGCGGGGGCGCGGCGGGCGGGGGACACGTGAAAGCGCCCTCCCGCACAGGGTGATGAGCCGAGCGGGTACGCGACACCCCGGCTCGGCAAGGCACTCACACGCTCCGGCGACCTGAGTGGCCCAAGCGAAGTGTTGGGTTCCAGCGGCCCGAGTGGTCCAACTGACCTAAGTGGCCTGACTGGTGGATACGTCCTAAGTGGCCGACGCTGCCTAAGTCGTTCAAGCGACCGGCTGCTCGGTGTACTCGGCGAGCAGGCGCTGGGCGATCGCGTCGGCCTCACCGGCCGGGACGAGAACGCCCTCGGGGGTCAGCCGCATCGGCTCGCTGCCCGCCATCCGCCAGTCGAACTTCGCGGCCAGCTCGAACAGGTCGGACTGGATCAGCGGCCCGCCCTTCTCGTGCTCGGCCGCGAGCGCGGTCGGGTGGTACAGCTCGTAACCGCCGGGCAGGTGCAGCGTGAGGAAGTGGCAGCTGCCGGAGAGGGTGGTGGACCAGGTGTGCTCGGTGCCCTTGGAGATGTGCGCCATCGAGCCGGGGCCGAGCTTGGTCACCTCGCCGTCGATGTACATGAGCAAGGAGCCTTCGAGGACGTAGTACGTCTCGTCGGACTCGGCATGCGTGTGCAGCGGCGGTCCGGGCGTCGCGGCGGCTATCTCGCCCTCCACCATGGCGGCAGTACCACCTGTCGCGCCACTCGGCAGGACGATTTCAAACCCGCGGCGGCCGGCAGGACGGTCCTCGGGTCGGATGATGGTCGTCATGAAACCCTCTCTGGCTGGATTTCTTATCAAGTGGTTACGGGTTTAGCACGAGGCGGCGGGTACGGGTCAAGCAGCGCTCAACTTGCCCGTCATACGCGGCTCAAGCGGCACTCCGGCACCTAATGCCGCGCTGTGCCGCCCTCTACCAGGGCTCCGTGCGAGCGCGGGATTTCCGCAGTTGGACACTTGTGGAGAGCAGTTGTTGTGCGGTCAACGAAATTGCCCGGGTGAAGCGGGGTGAAGCGTGGTGGAGAAAGACACGCGGTTGCTATTCGTGGCCGAATTCACCGGGTGTCGTCGCTGAGATTTCACGATATGCGCGGGACACAGCGGCCGAGATGTATCGGTGGATACGACGAAGGGCGCGAGCAAGCGCTCTCGGCGCCCGCTCCCGCCCTTCGCGGCCATGCGTTCAGCTCCGCCCGGGGGTCCGTACGTGCTCCGGGCGCGGCCCGTACCCGATCATCCGGGCGATCAGCCTGCCCACCGGCGTCACCCGGTCCGCGACCGCGAGCACCCTCGGCGGCCGCGACTCTCGCGTCCCGTCCAGCGTCGGCGCGATGAGCTGGTTCTGGAGCAGGATCTGCATCCGCTGGATGGCGATGGTCGGCGGCAGCCGGCGCCTCTGCACGGCCGCCAGATGCCCGGTGCCGAGCGTGCCCCGCCGCAGCGGTTCGGCCAGCAGGTTGGCGGTGGCCACCGCGTCCTGGACGGCGACGTTGATCCCGAACCCGCCGACCGGCGACATCGCGTGCGCGGCGTCGCCGATGAACAGCAGCCCCGGCCGGTACCAGCGCCGCAGCCGCTCCACCCGGACCTCCAGCATCCGGGCGTCCGAGAACTCGATCTTGTCCGGCCGGTCGCCCATCCACGGCAGCAGCGCCCGCACGCTCGCCCGCAGCGCGTCGATGCCCTCGGCCTTCAGCTGGGCGTACCTCCCCTTGGGGATGACATAGGCGAACTGCCAATAGTCTTCCCGGCAGATGCCGATGAGCAGACCCTGGGCGCCGAGGCGGATGAACGTGTCCGGCGGGTCGCTCTCCTCGCGCGGGATGCGGAACCACAGGTCGTCCATCGGCGCCCCGAACCCCCGCGGGACAAGACCGGCCGGGGCGCGCAGCGCCGAGTCACGGCCGTCGGCGGCCACCGTGAGCACCGCTCTCATCTGGTGCTCGCCGTCGGCGTCCCGGTAGCGCACCCCCGCTGCCCGGTCGCCCTCGCGGATCAGACCGTGCGCCTGAGCGCCCATCTTGAGACGGAAGTGGGGGTACTTGGCCGCCTCCTCGGCGAGCAGGCTGAGGAAGTCCCACTGCGGGACGAACGCGATGTACGGATACGCGCCGGACAGCAGCCGCTGGTCGGCGACGAGTACGTCGCGGGTGTCGGTGACCATGTTGATCCCCGGCGTGGTGCGGTGCGGTAGTGCCAAGAAGCGCTCCACCAGGCCGAGTTCGGCCATCACGTCCAGGGTGGAGGGGTGGATCGTGTCGCCGCGGAAGTCCCGCAGGAAGTCCTGGTGCTTCTCCAGGACGGTCACTTCGATGCCGGCCCGGGCCAGCAGCAGCCCCAGCATCGTGCCGGCCGGCCCACCGCCGACGATGCAGCAGGTGGTTGTCTCGGTTGCCATGTCGTGCCACCTCGGCGTTGCGCGGTGAATACGTACGTGATCGAGGACTGTGCAGGACGGATCGTCAGTTGCCTTGCACAGAAAGGGAGTTGGTCGATCCCCAGTTCACCACGTCTGGCCGCCCTGCTGCTTCGTCGCCGCGTTGAGGCGGTTGTAGAAGTTGCTGACCGCGATCCACAGGACGAGGGCCGCGAGCGGCTGCTCGTCGTAGTGCGCCGTGGCCTCGGCCCATACGTCGTCGGGGACCGGCTCGGCGCGGTCGTTGAGGCGGGTGACCGACTCGGTGAGGGCGAGCGCGGCCCGCTCGGCGTCGGTGAAGTAGGGCATCTCGCGCCACGCGGCCACCGCGAGCAGCCGCTCCGCGCTCTCGCCGCCCTTCATCGCGTACCGGGTGCCGGAGTCCACGCAGGCGCTGCACGCGTTGATCTGGCTGGCCCGCAGGTGCACGAGGTGCATGGTGGTGGCGGGTACGCCGGCGCTGTGCGTGGCCTTCGTCAGCTCGCGAATGGCTTCCATCGCCCCCGGGACGAGCGTCGCCGGGCTCGGCATCCTTGCTTCCATGACGGTTCTCCTGGCTGCCACTCGCGTCGTGGCTTTGGTTCCACTGTCATGGGGCTGACGGAACCGGACACAAAAGTGTGACTAACGCATGGTCCGGCCGAGCGTGTCGGCGCCGGGGGCGCCGCCTGTCGACGGCTCCCCGCGCCTCACCGAACCCGGCGCTCGCGGTGCCGGATGGTCCGCTCGGGCTGCCGACGTGAGCTGCCAGGGGACGCTGGTCACCATCACGCCCGGGGTGAACAGCAGGCGGCTCTTGAGCCACAACGCCGACTGGTTGTGGAGCAGGTTCTCCCACCAGTGGCCCACCACGTACTCGGGGATGAAGACCGCGACCACATCGCGCGGGCTGTCGCGCCGCATCGAGCGTACGTATTCGACGACCGGCCGGGTGATCTCGCGGTACGGCGACGCGAGCACCTTCAGGGGCACGCTGACGTCGAGGTCCTGCCAGCGGCGCTGGAGGTCGTCGGTGGCGGGCTTGTCGACGGCGACGGTGAGCGCCTCCAGCCGGTCCGGCTTGAAGGCGCGCGCGTACGCCAGGGCGCGCAGGGTCGGCTTGTGGACCGTCGAGACCAGGACCACCGCCAACACCCGGGAGGGTGGGGTCAGTTGCTCGCGCGGGTCCTCCACCGCGAGCTCGGCCGACGTCGCGTCGTAGTGGCGCCGGATGCCGCGCATCATCACCCACAGCGCGAGCGCCGCGACCACCGCGAGCCAGGCGCCCTGGGTGAACTTGGTGATCAGGACGATCACCAGGACCAGGCCGGTGACGACCGCGCCCAGCGCGTTGACCACCCGCGCCGACTGGTGGCGGCGGCGCGCGGCCGGGTCGGGCTCGGTGCGCAGGGCGCGGTTCCAGTGCCGGACCATGCCGAGCTGGGAGAGCGTGAAGGAGGTGAACACCCCGAGGATGTAGAGGTGGATGAGGCCGGTGACGTCCGCCTTGTACGCCCACAGGAGCGCGCCCGCGACGACCGCGAGGGCCAGGATGCCGTTGGAGAAGGCCAGCCGGTCGCCCCGGTTGTGCAGCTGGCGGGGAAGGTAGCGGTGCTGGGCCAGGATCGAGGAGAGCAGCGGGAAGCCGTTGAAGGCGGTGTTCGCGGCGAGGATCAGGACCAGCGCGGTGACGGTCTGGAGGAAGTAGAAGCCGAGGCTGTGGTCGCCGCCGAAGACGGACGAGGCGAGCTGGGCGATCACGGTCTTCTGGGTGAAGGTGTCGCAGCTGCCGTCGATCCCGGTCAACTGGCAGGAGTCCTCGGTGATGTGGACCTTCGCCACGATCGCGAGCGCGGTGACGCCGACGAACATCACGACCGCGAGGACGCCCATCGCCGCCATGGTCCCGGCCGCGTTCTTCGCCTTGGGCTTGCGGAACGCGGGCACGCCGTTGGATATCGCCTCGACGCCCGTCAGCGCCGTACAGCCGCTGGAGAACGCGCGCAGCACCAGCATGACCAGGGCCATTCCGGCGAGGTGCTGGTCGCCGGGCTCGGCGTGGATGCCGTACGCGGCGGACTCGGCGACCGGCGCGTCACCGAGTAGGTACCGGATCAGACCGGTCGCGACCATGATGATCACGCCGCCGATGAACAGATAGGTGGGCGCGGCGAAGGCGCGGCCGGACTCGCGCACCCCGCGCAGGTTCATCGCGGTCAGGATCGCCACGAAGCCGAGCGCCAGCAGCACGCGGTACGGGTTGAGCGCGGGCACCGCCGAGATGATGTTGTCGACGCCCGAGGCGACGGAGACGGCCACCGTCATCACGTAGTCGACGAGCAGGGACGCGGCCACCACGAGGCCGGCCGACGGTCCGAGGTTGCGTGACACCACCTCGTACGAGCCGCCGCCGCTCGGGTACGCGTGCACGACCTGGCGGTAGGAGAGCACCACGACCGCCATCAGCGCGACGACCGCCGCCGCGATCCACGGCGTGAAGTGGAGATAGGCGAGCCCGCCCAGGGTCAGGACGAGCAGGATCTCCTGGGTCGCGTACGCCACCGAGGAGAGCGGGTCGGAGGCGAAGATCGGCAGGGCGAGCCGCTTGGACAGCAGGGTCTCGCCCAGCTCCTCGCTGCGCATCGCCCGGCCGATCACGAGACGCTTGAGGACACCAGTCACGTTCAGCACGCGGCGAGCGTATGAACGGCCACGGGGAGTTGGGTGTTAAGAGTCCGTCAGGATCGGCGACGCGGCAGGACGAACCACAACAAACCGGCTAGCCGAGGCCGGAGACCTTGAACACAGTGCGGGCCGTCTCGCGGTCGATCCGGGCCGAGACCTGACGCAACGCCGTCTCGCCGCAGCACAGCGTGCCGCGCGCCACGCTCGTACGGGAGCCCTCGTCCAACAAGCGCCACAGCGGCGGGTTGTTGATCAGCACCTGGGGGTCGATCTCGGTGCGGTTGCCGTCGGCGTCGCGCAGCAGCAGCCGCTGGGCGACCCCGTCCGACCAGCGCACCGACACCAGCCGGTCGGTGCGCACCACGCGGGTGCGGGTCAGCGCGCGAGAGACCAGCAGTCCCGGACCGGCCGACACCCGGGCCGGCCACAGCACCAGGAGCAGCAGTGCGGCCAGGCCCAGCCACAGCGCGGCGCGCGGGACCGTGAGGGTGCCCGCGCCCGTGTCGATCAGCAGGAGCAGTCCGAGCAGCACCGCCGCGCAGCCACCCGCCGAGCGCGCCTCACCGGCCCAGCCCGTGTCGTACGCGACCGGGCCGGTGCCGTGCACGAGGGGCGCGGGCGGCCGCGAGACGCGGGCCGACGTCCAGTGCGATCTGCGCCGTCCCATGGCTCTCATGGCTCTCATGTCTGTGACGCTAGGGACTCGGGCCGGGTCTGTCGTCGGGCGTTGACGAAGTGTTGATGGGCCGCCGGTAAGTCTTGACGGTGGCCATACGGAGCCCCTGACACCCCGTGCCGCTGACACCCCGTCAAGATGCCGTCAAGACGGGGCCCCGCGGCATCAGGAGACCGTCAACGCGGGCTGCGGGTCGAACGGTTGACCTGATGCTGGTGTTCGCACGGGATCGTACGAGCGGCCCGTGGCGAGGTGGGAGGGGCGCGTGAGTATCACCGCCGAGCAGAGCCAGGGGGCGGGGGCCCCGGTGAACGCAGGGATCCTCCCCGCGTCGGCCGTTCGTCACGGGGGGATCCCGCCGTCGCGGTCCGGAGGGGGGCCGCGTCAGGGGCAGCCGTGGCGACGGTCTTACGAGGCCGTCGCCCGGCTGGTCCGCGAGCTGCGGGCGGCCGTGCGCCGCCAGTGGTCCACGACACCGGGCCGGCTGCGGTTCATGGGAACGGGCTGCGCGCTGCTCGGGACCGGACTGCTGATCCTGCTCGTGGTCGCCGCCACCGGCGCCTCCGGCACCTGGGACGCCGTCGAGCACCGCAACGCGCCCCGCACCCTCGCCGCGACCCAGCTGGAACTGGCGCTCAACGACATGGACGCCCAGACCGCCAACATCCTGGTGTCCAGCGGCGATTCGGGCACCGGCAAGGGCCGCCTCGACCGGTCGTACACGGAGGCGAGAAAGCGGTACGAGGGCGCGCAGGAGACCATCAGCCGCTCGCTGCGCACCCTCGGCGCGGCCTCCGAGGGCGACAAGGGCACCCAGAACGCCGTGGTCGCGCTCACCGACGAGTTCGCGCACTACCAGGAGTTCGTCGGGCGGGCCCTGGAGAACGACGAGCACCCCGGCGGCAAGGACGCGGCCCGCAGCGACTACCGGACCGCGACCGACCTCCTCGCCCATGTGATGCTGCCCAACGCGAGCCGGCTCGTGGACGCCAACGACGCGGTCTACCAGGCGGACTACCGCGCGGCGCACTCCGACGTGAACGTCCGGCTGGCCGCCGGGGTCGTCCTGGGCGTGCTCCTGGTGGTCGCCCTCGTCTCCCTCCAGATCCAGCTCACCCGCCGCTTCGGGCGCGTCCTCAACCCGGGCCTGCTCGCGGCGACGCTGTGCGCGCTGGTCGCGGTCATCAGCGGGGCGCAGCTCCTTGCCACCACCTCGCACCAGCTGAAGGTGGCCCGCCACGACTCCTTCGACTCGGTGGTCGCGCTGGCCCGCTCCAAGGCACTCGGCTACGACCTCAACGCGGACGAGAGCCGTTTCCTCCTGGACCCCGGCCATCGTACGGAGTACGAGACGGGCTTCCTGGAGAAGTCACGGAAGCTGTACGGGGTGCCCGGAGAGGACGTCGGCGCGTACGGCGAACAACTGGACGCGACCTGGGCCGCGTACCACCACGACAGCACGGACAAGAGGTTCACCGGCGAGTACCGGCGCGAACTCGACAACATCACGTTCCCGGGGGAGCGGGAGGCCGCCGAGAAGACGGTCGACGCGTACGTGGTCTATCAGCAGGACGACCGCAAGTTCCGCAAGCTGGTCGCCGAGAACAAGATCCGGGAGGCCACCGAGTTCTGCGTCGGCTGGGCCCCCGACACCTCCAACGCGCACTTCGGGGCGTGGATGCAGGCCCTCGACCAGGTGACCGCGATCAACAGCGACCACCACGACCGGGCGATCGCGTCGGGCCGTGACGCGATCGCGGTCCTGGCCCCGACGGCCGGGACGGGGCTTGTGCTGATGGCGGGCCTGGTGGCGTTCGGGCTGCGGCCCCGGCTGGCGGAGTACCGCTGAGCGTTCCGCCGGCCGGGCGGTCCGGGGCTCAGCCGAGCCCCGGAACCATCGACACCAGCAGGTCGATCAGCTTGATCCCGACGAACGGCAGGACGAGCCCGCCGAGCCCGTAGACCGCGAGGTTGCGTCGGAGCAGATCGTGCGCGGAGGCCGGGGTGTAGCGCACACCGCGCAGGGCGAGCGGGATCAGGGCGATGATGATCAGGGCGTTGAAGATGATCGCCGAGGTGATGGCGGACGTCGGGCTGTGCAGGCCCATCACATTGAGGTGGTCGAGTCCGGGATAGGCGGAGGCGAACATCGCGGGGATGATCGCGAAGTACTTGGCCACGTCGTTGGTGATGGAGAACGTGGTCAGCGCGCCCCGGGTGATGAGGAGTTGCTTGCCGATCTCGACGATCTCGATGAGCTTGGTCGGGTTGGAGTCGAGGTCGACCATGTTCCCGGCTTCCTTGGCGGCCGAGGTGCCGGTGTTCATCGCCACGCCGACGTCCGCCTGAGCGAGCGCGGGTGCGTCGTTGGTGCCGTCGCCGGTCATCGCGACCAGCTTGCCGCCCGCCTGCTCCTTCTGGATGAGGGCGAGTTTGTCCTCCGGAGTGGCCTCGGCCAAGTAGTCGTCCACGCCCGCCTCCTGGGCGATCGCGCGGGCGGTCAGCGGGTTGTCGCCGGTGATCATGACCGTACGGATGCCCATGCGCCGCAGCTCCGCGAACCGCTCGGCGATGCCGTCCTTGACCACGTCCTTGAGGTGGATCACCCCGAGCACCCTCGGCCCGTACCCGTCGTGCACACCCACGAGCAGCGGGGTGCCGCCCGAGGCCGAGATGGCGTCCGCGAACCGCCGTGCCTCGACGGGGACTTGGCCCCCGTACATCTCCACCCAGTCCACGACCTGGGCGGCGGCGCCCTTGCGGATGTGGGAGACGGCCCCGTTCTCCCAGCGCAGATCGACCCCGCTCATCCGGGTCTGCGCGCTGAACTCCACGAACCGGGCGCCCTGGAGCTCCCCCTCGGCCGGCTCGCGCAGCCCGTACCGCTCCTTGGCGAGGACGACGACCGAGCGGCCCTCGGGGGTCTCGTCGGCGAGCGAGGCGAGCTGGGCGGCGTCCGCGAGGTGGGCCTCCTGGATGCCGGGCAGCGGGACGAAGGCGCAGGCCTCGCGGTTGCCGAGGGTGATGGTGCCGGTCTTGTCGAGCAGCAGTGTGTTGACGTCACCGGCGGCTTCAACGGCCCGGCCGGACATGGCGAGCACGTTCCGCTGCACGAGCCGGTCCATGCCCGCGATGCCGATCGCCGAGAGCAGCGCGCCGATCGTCGTCGGGATCAGGGTCACCAGGAGCGCCACCAGCACGGTCGTGGACTGGGCGGCGTGCGCGTACTCGGCCATCGGCTGCACCGCGACCACCACGAGCACGAAGATGATGGTGAGTGCGGCGAGCAGGATGTTCAGCGCGATCTCGTTCGGCGTCTTCTGCCGGGACGCGCCCTCCACCAGCGCGATCATCCGGTCGAGGAAGCTGTGGCCGGGCCGTGAGGTGACCCGGACGACGATCCGGTCGGACAGCACGGTCGTGCCGCCCGTCACGCCCGAGCGATCGCCGCCCGACTCGCGGATGACGGGCGCGGACTCCCCGGTGACGGCCGATTCGTCGACGGCCGCGACGCCGTCGACGACATCCCCGTCCGCCGGGATCAGCTCGCCCGCCTCGACCAGTACGAAGTCGAAGGGCTTGAGGTCGGTGGCGGCGACCGCCTCGGTGCGGGCGTGCCGCAGATCCGTGCCGACCCGCCAGTTGTCGCGCAGCCGCAGTGCCACCGTGTCCGTCCGGGCCCGCCGCAGCGACTCGGCCTGCGCCTTGCCCCGCCCCTCGGCCACGGCCTCGGCGAGGTTCGCGAAGACCACGGTCAGCCAGAGCCAGACCCCGATCACCCAGGTGAAGACGGACGGGTGGACGAGCGCGGAGAGCGTGGTCAGCGCGGCCCCGATGGCGACGACGAAGAGCACGGGCGTACGCACCAGGGCACGCGGATGCAGTTTGCGCAGGGCGTCGGGGAACGCCTTGAGGAGCTGTACGGGTTCGAAGAGGCCCCCGGGGCGGCGACGGCCCGCACGCGCGGGCCGGGGGCCCTGCGGGCCTCGGGGCGGGAGACCGGTCGGGGCCTGGGCGGGCGGGGCCTGCTGGGGAGCGGCGGGAGACATCGAGGAAGCCCTTCGGGGGCGGGGGAGTTCCGGGGCGGCGGTCTCGGGGCCGCACGGGAGCCGGGTCGGCGCCTGGGCCCCGGCGCCGACCCGGCCGGGTGGGACGCGGGGCGGGGAGGCGCTGCCGCGTACTTCCGGAAGGTAGATCCATGCAGGTGCCACGCAGGGCCGTTTTGACGCCCTTCTGACGGCCTGCTGACGGCGCTCTGGCGGCCTTTCCGCGCGGCCTCGCGGCGGTTTTCCGGTGGCTTCGCGGAAGCTCTCCCGCGGTCGAATCCGGGTGGCCGACCGGTATTGGCCGGGACCCGCGTATGAAAGGCGTCAAGGACATGGCGGTGGCCGTAAGGGGGCCGTCAACGGAACGTGCGGGGGCCGCCTGGAGAGGTTTGCTCTACAGGTCCGCTCGTTTCGTGGCTCGTTTTCGGGCCTCTTCCAGTTTCAGGAGCTTGCGATGGCCGACGTGGCCTTCGTCGTCACCACGATCGCGGTTTTCGCGTTGGTGGCGCTCATCGCCAAGGGGGTGGCAAAGCTGTGACTGCCGAGAACATTGTCGGTCTGATCGTGGCCGTCGCCCTGCTGGGTTACCTCGTCCTCGCCCTCGTCAAGCCGGAGAGGTTCTGAGCCCCGCTATGTCTCCCGTTCTTTCCGGTGTGCTCCAGTTCGCCGCGCTCGCGGTGGCGCTGGGCCTGTCCTACCGTCCGCTGGGCGACTACATGGCCCGGGTCTACTCCTCCGACAGGCATCTGCGGGTCGAGAAGTGGATCTACAAGGCGGTGGGTGCCAACCCGAACACCGAGATGCGCTGGCCCGCGTATCTGCGCGGTGTCCTCGCCTTCTCGGCGGTCAGCGTCCTGTTCCTTTATCTGCTCCAGCGCTTGCAGGGGCATCTGCCCGGCTCGCTCGGCTTCGTCGCGATCCCGGCGGACCAGGCGTTCAACACGGCCGCCTCGTTCGTGGCGAACACGAACTGGCAGTCGTACTCGGGCGAGCAGTCCATGGGCCACGTCGTGCAGACCGGTGGCCTGGCGGTGCAGAACTTCGTGTCCGCCTCGGTCGGCATCGCGGTGGCGGTGGCCCTGGTGCGTGGTTTCGCCCGCTCGCGTACCGGTGAGCTGGGCAACTTCTGGTCGGACCTGGTGCGTGGCACGGTCCGGATCCTGCTGCCGATCTCGGTGATCGGCGCGCTGGTCCTGGTGGCGTGCGGTGCGATCCAGAACTTCTCGGGTATCCACGAGGTCGGCCAGTTCATGGGCGGCTCGCAGCAGTGGAACGGTGGCGCGGTCGCCTCCCAGGAGGCGATCAAGGAGCTGGGGACGAACGGCGGCGGTTACTTCAACGCCAACAGTGCCCATCCCTTCGAGAACCCCAACGGTCTCTCGAACCTTTTCGAGATCTTCCTGATTCTGGTGATCCCGTTCGCGCTGACGCGGACGTTCGGCCGTATGGTCGGCTCGGTCAAGCAGGGGTACGCGATCCTCGCCACCATGGTGACGATCTGGGTCGGTTTCACGGCCCTGATGATGTGGACCGAATTCGCCCACCACGGTCCGGCGTTCGACGTCGCGGGTGGTGCGATGGAGGGCAAGGAGACCCGGTTCGGCATCAGCGGTTCGTCGATCTTCTCGGTGGCCACCACGCTGACGTCCACGGGCGCGGTCAACTCCTTCCATTCCTCTTTCACCGGTTTCGGCGGCGGTCTTCAGCTTCTGGGCATGCAGCTGGGCGAGATCGCGCCCGGCGGTACGGGTTCCGGTCTGTACGGCATGCTGATCATGGCGATCATCGCGGTGTTCATCGCGGGTCTGATGGTGGGGCGTACGCCGGAGTACCTGGGCAAGAAGATCGGCACCCGTGAGATCAAGTTCGCGGCCTGCTACATCCTGATCACCCCGGCGCTCGTCCTGACGTTCACGGCGATCGCGATGGCGATGCCGTCCACGCGGGACTCGATGGCCAACTCCGGTGCGCACGGCTTCTCCGAGGTGCTGTACGCGTACACCTCGGGTGCCAACAACAACGGCTCGGCCTTCGCGGGTCTGAACGCGAACACCGAGTGGTTCAACACCAGCATCGGTCTGGCCATGCTGCTGGGCCGGTTCCTGCCGATGGTGTTCGTCCTGGCGCTCGCGGGTTCGCTCGCCGAGCAGAAGCCGATCCCGGAGACCGCGGGCACCCTGCGCACCAACAAGCCGCTGTTCACGGGCCTGCTGGTCGGCACGATCCTGATCGTCACCGGACTGACCTACTTCCCGGCCCTCGCGCTGGGACCGCTGGCCGAGGGGCTGGCGTCATGACCACGAATCTGAAGTCCGAGAACCCGAAGTCTGAGGACGCGATGTCCACTGCCACCCCAACCCGTGCCCCGCACAGCGACGTCCCCACCGGTCACAAGGACCAGGGGAAGGTCGGCGGCGGTCTGTTCGACCCCAAGGCGCTGGTCAAGTCGTTCCCGGACGCGATCAGGAAGCTCGACCCGCGGGTGATGGTCAAGTCCCCGGTGATGTTCGTGGTCGAGGTCGGTTCCGTGCTGACCACGATCCTGGCGATCAAGCACCCGGGCGACTGGTTCGGCTGGGCGATCGCGGGCTGGCTGTGGCTGACCACGATCTTCGCCAACCTCGCGGAGGCGGTCGCGGAGGGCCGGGGCAAGGCGCAGGCCGACACCCTGCGCAAGGCCAAGACGGACACCGTCGCGCGCCGTCTGTCCAAGGACGGTAAGAGCGAGGAGCAGGTCCCGGGCACCGAGCTGAAGATCGGTGACCTGGTCGTCTGTGAAGCCGGGGACATCATCCCGGGTGACGGTGACGTGGTCGAGGGTGTCGCTTCGGTCGACGAGTCGGCGATCACCGGTGAGTCTGCTCCCGTGATCCGGGAGTCGGGCGGTGACCGCAGTGCGGTGACCGGTGGTACGAAGGTGCTGTCCGACCGGGTCGTCATCAAGATCACGACGAAGCCGGGCGAGACGTTCATCGACCGGATGATCAACCTGGTCGAGGGCGCGGCCCGTCAGAAGACGCCGAACGAGATCGCGCTCAACATCCTGCTGGCGTCGCTCACCATCGTGTTCCTGCTGGCGGTGGTCACGCTCCAGCCGTTCGCGAAGTACGCGAACGCGGAGCAGTCGATGATCGTGCTGGCCGCGCTCCTCGTCTGCCTGATCCCGACCACGATCGGCGCACTGCTCTCGGCGATCGGCATCGCGGGCATGGACCGCCTGGTGCAGCGCAACGTGCTCGCCATGTCCGGCAGGGCAGTCGAGGCGGCGGGTGACGTATCGACGCTGCTGCTCGACAAGACCGGCACCATCACCCTCGGCAACCGTCAGGCCGCCGAGTTCGTGCCCGTACGCGGTACGACGGCGGCCGAACTCGCCGACGCCGCCCAGCTCTCCTCGCTCGCCGACGAGACCCCCGAGGGCCGCTCGATCGTCGTCCTCGCCAAGGAGAAGTACGGGCTGCGCGAGCGCCACCAGGGCGAGCTGACCGGCGCCGAGTGGATCGCCTTCACCGCCCAGACCCGCATGTCGGGCGTGGACGTCGACGGGCGCAAGGTCCGCAAGGGCGCGACCGGTTCGGTCGTGGCCTGGGTCAAGGAGCGCGGCGGCGAGGTCTCGGCCGAGGCGCAGCAGCTGACCGACACCATCTCGCAGGCGGGCGGCACCCCGCTGCTCGTCGCCGCCGAGGACGCCGACGGCGCCCGGGTCCTGGGGGTCATCCACCTCAAGGACGTGGTGAAGGAGGGTATGCGGGAGCGGTTCGACGAGCTGCGCCGGATGGGCATCAAGACGGTCATGATCACGGGTGACAACCCGCTGACCGCGAAGGCCATCGCCGAGGAGGCGGGCGTCGACGACTTCCTCGCGGAGGCGACGCCCGAGGACAAGATGGCGCTGATCAAGCGCGAGCAGGCGGGCGGCAAGCTGGTCGCGATGACCGGCGACGGCACCAACGACGCCCCCGCACTGGCCCAGGCCGATGTCGGCGTGGCGATGAACACGGGCACGTCGGCCGCGAAGGAGGCCGGCAACATGGTCGACCTCGACTCCAACCCGACCAAGCTCATCGAGATCGTCGAGATCGGCAAGCAACTCCTCATCACCCGGGGCGCGCTGACCACGTTCTCGATCGCCAACGACGTCGCGAAGTACTTCGCGATCATCCCGGCGATGTTCGCGGTGGTCTACCCGGGCCTGGACAAGCTCAACGTCATGGACCTGTCCAGCCCCAAGTCCGCGATCCTCTCCGCCGTCATCTTCAACGCGCTGATCATCATCGCGCTCGTCCCGCTCGCCCTGAAGGGCGTGCAGTACAAGCCCACCAGCGCCGACAAGATGCTGCGCCGCAACCTGGGCATCTACGGCCTGGGCGGCCTGATCGCCCCCTTCATCGGCATCAAGATCATCGACCTGCTCATCTCCCTCATCCCCGGAATCGGCTGACCTGCCATGAACAACTCGGTAACCAACACCGGCCGTCTGCTGTGGGCGGGCCTGCGGGCGCTGATCGTCCTGACGATCGTCTGCGGCGTCATCTACCCGCTCGCCGTGACCGGTATCGCCCAGCTCGCCTTCAACGACAAGGCGAATGGCTCGGAGATCAAGTCCGGCGGGAAGGTGGTCGGTTCGGAACTGATCGGGCAGACTTACAACCTCCCGAAGAAGAACCCGAACGACGCCGAAGAGGCCGCCCGCCCGGACCTCCACTGGTTCCAGCCGCGCCCCTCCAACGGCCTCGGCGCGAACACCCTCAACACCCAGTACCAGCTGATCATCTCCGGCGCCACCAACCTCTCCGGCGACAACGACAAGCTGATCCAGCAGGTCAAGGACGCCAAGGCGGCGGTGGTCAAGGACAACTCGACGGCCACGTACAAGGTGGACCCGTCCGACGTCCCCGCCGAAGCAGTCACCTCGTCCGGCTCGGGCCTGGACCCGGACATCTCCCCGGACTACGCCAAGCTCCAGGTCCACCGCGTCGCCGAGGTCAACCACCTCGACGTCAAGCAGGTGGAGAAGCTGGTGGCGGACAACACCACGGGCCGCATCCTCGGCTTCATCGGTGAACCCCGCGTCAACGTCCTCAAGTTGAACATCGCGCTGAAGTCCCTGGTCGCGAAGTGACGGTGTGACGGTGGCGGCTTTACGGGTACGGCTACGGATCGCGAGCGAAGGAAAGGCGGCACACCGATGACCCGGGTGCTGGTGGTGGAGGACGAACCACAGCTCGTACGGGCACTGGAGATCAACCTCCGAGCGCGCAAGTACGACGTCGACGCGGCGGGGGACGGCGCGACCGCGCTGAGCCTGGCGGCCCAGCACCCGCCGGACGCGGTCCTGCTCGACCTGGGCCTGCCGGACATGGACGGCATCCAGGTCATGCGGACGCTCCGCCGCTGGTCACGGGCCCCGATCCTGGTGGTGTCGGCCCGTAACACCTCCGACGAGAAGGTCGAGGCGCTGGACGCGGGCGCGGACGACTACATCACCAAGCCGTTCAGCATGAACGAGCTCCTGGCGCGGTTGCGGGCGGCGACCCGTCGTACGGACGGACCGAAGGGGGGGTCTTCCGCGGAGGCGACGGGGGCGGAGTCGGGTCTGGTGCGGACCGGGGGGTTCACGCTCGACCTGCTGGCGAAGAAGGCGACGCGTGACGGCGCCGCCATCCGCCTCACCCCCACGGAATGGCACCTCCTGGAGGTCCTGATCCGCAACCGGGGCCGCCTGGTCACCCAGCGGCAGCTGCTCCAGGAGGTCTGGGGTCCGACCTACCGGACGCAGAGCAACTATCTGCGGGTGTACATGGCCCAGTTGAGACGGAAACTGGAGGTGGATCCGTCGCATCCGAGGTATCTGGTGACGGCGCCGGGGATGGGGTACAGGTTCGAGGGGTGAGGCCGCCGCGATGCGGGGTGGGAGGACCGCTCCTAGACTGACGGTGACGATATGTCCCTGTTGGTGACGGATAAGGGAGATGCGGTCCATGTCGAAGCGAGGCAACAAGCGGCGCGCGCGGAAGAAGAAGAACGCGAACCACGGGAAGCGCCCGAACACCTGAAACCCGTGCCCCAGGAGCACCGCGGACGTCTTGCGGGCTCCGGCCCCGGCTGCTGCCATGGTGATGGCGTCGGCCGGGGCTTTGTGCGTCGGGGACGGTGTGCGGTCGGGACGGTGTGCGGTCGGAGCCGATTGTTGGTCGGGGCCGGCTGGTGGTCGGTGCTGGTTTGCGGTCGGGGACGTTTATGGTCGGGGGCCGGAGCTGGGGGCTCACGTGGGCGATCTGCGTATCACGGCATGGCAGCGGTACGGGCACGACCGGCTCTATGTGAACCTGCGCGACGGTACGGCCGTGGCGTATCTGGACCGTACGACGGGCCGGCTCACGGTGGTGCGCCCGGAGTACCGCGTCGCCGCGAACGAGGCGCTGGCGGGGTATGTGGCCGCGCTCCCGTCCGCGAGACCGCCGTGCCGGCCGCTGCCCGCGCTGGACGCGGGCGAGGACCTGGCCCTTCGCCGCCCCGGCGCGGCCCTGCGAGCCAAACTCGTACGGGAGGGCCCCGGCCCACTGCGCCGGGCCACCGACCGCCTGCTGCGCCGCGACTCCCCCTGGGACTCCTGGCGCAAGGGCCTGGCGGGGGAGCAGCGAGTGGGCCGTGAGCTGCGCCGATTACGGTCGGTGGCGCCGGGCTGGCACGTCCTGCACTCGATCACTTTGCCCCGAGGCGTAGACATAGACCACCTACTCCTCGGCCCGGGCGGGGTGTTCAGCATCAACACCAAGCACCACGACGGCAGGACGGTCTGGGTCGGCGACGACGTCGTCAAGGTCGACCACGGCAGACCGCAGCCGTACGTCCGCAAAAGCCGCTCCGAGGCACGGCGCGTGCGGCGGGTCCTGGAGGGCTACTGCGACTTCGACGTCCCGGTGACCCCGGTCCTGGTCTTCGTCGGCGTACGCCGCCTGGACCGCGCGGTCACCCAACTCGACGTACGCGTCTACCGCGAACGCGATCTGGCGGCCCTCGCCCCGACGGGCGGCGTGTTCAGCGGGGCGCAGGTGGAGAGGTTGTACGAGGTCGCGCGGAGGGGGAGTGTGTGGGGGGAGGCGTGACGGGTTTTCTTTGGCGAGCAGGTCCCCAATGTGCGGACGCGTGACCCGTTTTCTTCAGGCGGAGGCGTGCGCCGTTTTCTTCCGTCGCCAGGCCCACAATGTGGCGCATGGATCTGGAGTCGGCACGCACCCTGCTCGCCACGGCACTGGAAGAGGCCCGGGCGGGCCGGGCCGAGGGCGGCATCCCCATTGGAGCGGCGCTCTTCGACGAGAGCGGTGCTCTCCTCGGCCGCGGCCACAACCGCCGCGTACAGGACGGCGACCCGTCCACCCACGCCGAAACGGCAGCGTTCCGCGCGGCGGGCCGCCAACCGTCGTACCGCGGCACGACGATGGTGACGACCCTGGCCCCCTGCTGGTACTGCAGCGGCCTGGTCCGCCAGTTCGGCATCTCGCGCGTGGTGATCGGCGAGGCCCGGACGTTCCGGGGCGGGGAGGAGTGGCTGGCCGAGCATGGGGTGGAGATCGTGGTGGTCGACGACGCGGAATGCCGGGGGCTGATGCGGGAGTTCATCGCGGCGGAGCCGGGGGTGTGGTTCGAGGACATCGGGGAGAGGTCGGGGGACGGGTGATCCGGGCTCCTAGCCGGCATGGGCGGGCGACTATTGGACGTCGCGGGAAGCCAGGCCGATGAAGTGGTGCAAGGCTTCCCTGGCGGCATCGCCATGGTCCCGTAGCTCGTGCTTGGTCGACGCGTCGTGCAGCCGAGCGGCCGTCTCGAAGGCGTCGCGCGCGGCTTCGACAAGCGCGGGAGAACTGGCTATGAGCCGGACACGGAACAGCTCGTGCTGGGCAACTCCCTTGACCCGATACGACTCCTGGCGCGCCTCCCCGGCTGCCGCACCGTCCGGATCCTCGTTCCTGCGGTGCCAGCGGTCGTACTGCCTGGAGCGATACTCCGTCACCGCCCCGGCAAAGTCGCTGTACACGGCCATCCGCTCCGAACGAAGCTGCTGCCGATGAGCGAAGCTCTCGTTCCGGTCGGCCGATTTACGCTGAAACAGATAAGCCACAGCAGAGCCCAACAACGTGCCCAGCACGGCGATCAGAGTCGAGGCAGCACCATCCATGGGGGTCAGGAGATCACATGGGGTCGGGGGGCGCGGGGGAGCTCCCGAATCTGCGGCGACGAGTAGCCCGGGTGCCTGTTCGGCAGCCACTGACTAGCGGGAACAGTGGTCGTGATCGCCAATGATCTCCGCTATGGCGCTGCGCCGAGCCACGTCCATCCGCACACCCAAGAAGAGACCTCCTGAGCCTCCTTGGTGGCCACGTCGGCCTGTGCGCCCGCCTGCTTGGCCTGCTCAAGCAGCTGCTGCAGGGCGGAGCCGTCAGCGGATACGGGGGATGCCCCGAGGAAGCCGGAGAGCAGGGCGGCGGGGATCAGTGTCGCGCAGGTGTTACGCGACGTTTGGCTCTGTGGCGGCCGGGACTTGCGGAATGCGGCACTCCTTTGGAGTGCAGTGGCCAATTCATATTCGTTCCCCTCCAGTTGACGCACTTCTGTGGCGCGTCAACGAGGCGGCAACCGCCCTTCCGGGCAGGCGCCGCACACAACCGGAGGAAGAAATTCCGATTTTCGGCAGACCGCTCAAACGGAAACCGCAAGGTAGATGTGTCGCAACAGACCTCAAGTAAAGAGCGCTTGGGGCTGCGATACATGATTCTTACATATGCTTTACTTGCCTTCATATCGTGGGCACATGGTGTCCCTCTCATCGATCGGAAGTACCCGTGGGGACAACTCCTGCTCGGAAGACCGTAGTTACCGGCGCACCGCAGGCGACTTCACCGGCGACGGCAAGTCCGACCTGATCGCCCGCACCGCCAGCGGCGACCTGCGCTTGTGGCCCGGCAACGGCAACGGCAACGGCAACGGCACCTTCGGCGGCGCCACCGCACCCGGGCAATAGCACCCGTACCAGCCGATCAGTGCCCTGATCGATGCATAGCAGGGGTGTCCGTGTGTCTCACGGACACCCCTCACGGCTCTGGCACGTCAGCCGCAGCGAGCCGTACAGCCAGCCACCCGGCCACTCGCGAGAGCCATGCCTCCGAAACCGGAGATCATCAGGCTCCTGCCTGCAGGCCGGGTGTGGTGCGGACGTCCCCCTCCGGACCGGAGGCACGCGCCTCGCTCGGGCATACGGTCTGGCCGCGAGGCCTGACCGGCTGCCCGGTGCTGCTCCGTCGAGCAAAAGCCGGCCTGTGCGCCGGGTACCGGGCTCTGCCTCGCGGTGGCTCCGATGCCCTTGGCACCGTCCCGGCCGCACCACGCATGCGCACCTTCGCGTCGCAGCGGCTCCCGCACCGACTCGCCAGGCCACCCATCCGTGCCCTGGCGTCACCAGTGCTTGTCACCTGCCTCAACCCGCACCAAAGGAGACCTGTTCATGGGCACCCATCGCAAACCCCGGGACCGGCGCAGCACACGCGTGCGCGCGGCGGTGCTGGGCATCCACACCGCTGGAATGTCCACCGCGCTGTTGGCCTTCGGCGTGCCCAGCCAGGCAGCCGAGCAGCCTTCACCCGCGGGGCCGTCGGCACCCGACGCGCAGCCTTCACCCGAGGAGTCGTCCGCGGCCGACGCGCAGCCTTCACACACGGGGCCGTCCGCGGCCACCGCGCAGCCCTCACCCGTGAGATCCTCCGCGGCCGCCGAGCAGCGTTCACCCGCTAGATCGCCCGCGGCCGCCGCGCAGCCCTCACCTGCGAGATCGTCCGCGGCCGCCGCGCAGTCCTCCAGTGGGCCGTGGACCCGGACCTGGGGCACGGCCCTTGCGACCGCGGCCCCCGCCGCCGAGTCGAAGGTGACCGGAGGGCAGACGATCCGCATGGTGGTGCACACCAGCATCGCCGGCAGCACCGCACGCATCCACCTGGCCAACACCTTCAGCAAAGAGCCTGTGACCATCGGGCACGCCACGATCGCCCGCCAGGACCACGGAGCCACCGCCCAAGGCACTCCTGTCTCCCTGACGTTCAACGGTGCCCGCCAGACCGAGATCCCGCCGGGCGCCGGCATCGACAGCGATCCGGCGGCGTTCCCCGTCGAGGCCGACGAGAACCTGCTGGTCACCCTCTACCTGCCCAAGCCGGTCGCGGCGGCTCCCTACCACGAGTACACCCTGACGACGTCCTACGCCTCGGCGCCGGGAGACACCGCTGACCGTGCCGCGGCCAGCAGCGGTACGAGCTTTCCCGCACGCTTCGGGAACTGGGCCTTCCTCAGCGGACTGGACGTCACCGCCAGCGCCGGCAGCGGCACCATCGTGGCCATCGGTGACTCGCAGACCGACGGCGGCCACACCACCCCCGACACCAACCAGCGATGGACCAACGACTACAGCCGCGCCCTGCAGAGAACCGCGCACCCCAGCGGCATCGTCAACGTCGGGATCTCCGGCAACCGGCTCCTCACCGACAGCACCGGAACCCGTGCCTTCTACGGGCCTTCACTGCTCAACCGGTTCGACCGTGACGCCCTGGCCCAGCCAGGCGTCCGACGGGTCATCATCTACGCCGGCGTCAACGACATCCTCTACGACCACGCCACCAGCCAGGCCCTCATCCAGGGCATCCGCGACCTCGCCCAGCGTGCACACGCCGCAGGGCTCACGGTGACCGTCGCCACCATCCCCCCGTTCAGGGGCAATCCCGACTACACCGCGGCCAAGGAACAGACCCGCCAGGAGTTCAACGACTACATCCGCACCACCCAGGACATCGACAGCTACGCCGATTTCGACCAGGCCACCCGTGACCCCCTGGATCCCACACGCCTGTTCGCCGGCTACTACACCCGCGGCGACGACCGCCTCCACCTCAACGACAACGGCAACCAGGCCATGGCCAACACCCTGGCTCCCGCCCCTGCCACCCGCCCCGCCCCCCACTACACCCAGACCAGAGCAGCCGACTTCGACCGCGACGGCACCGCGGACCTCCTCGCCCGTGACGGCCGCGGCAACCTCTACCTCTGGCCCGGCAATCAGGACATCGACGCCCCGGGGCACGGCGACGGCACCTTCGGCGGCCGCCGTCTGCTGACCGACGGCTGGAACTTCACCCAGACCACAACCGGCGACTTCAACGCCGACGGCAAAATCGACCTCATCGCCCAGGACTCCGCCAAGAACCTCTACTTGTGGGCGGGTCGGGGCAACGGCACCTTCCAGCGCCCCCGCCTCCTGACCGATGGCTGGAATTTCACCCAGACGACTGCGGGCGACTTCAACGGCGACGGCAAGACCGACCTCATCGCCAAAGACAGCCGAGGCAACCTCTACTTGTGGGCGGGTCGGGGCAATGGCACCTTCCAGCGCCCCCGCCTCCTGACCGATGGCTGGAATTTCACCCAGACGACTGCGGGCGACTTCAACGGCGACGGCAAAATCGACCTCGTCGCCCAGGACAGCCGAGGCGACCTCTCCATCTGGAAGGGCAAGGGAGACGGCACATTCCGTGCCAAGGAACTCCTCAGCCGCAATTGGGCCAATACGCAGACCACCGCGGGAGCCTTCCACGGACCAGGCCGTGACTACCTCATCGCCCGCAGCGACTCCACCGGCGACCTCAACGAGTGGACCACCACGGCCCCGCAGCTCACCGACCCCCTCCGAATCACCGACGGCTGGTAAGGGCAACTTGATGGTCGGAGTTCTTCTCCCCTACCTCAAAGACCCCTTCCACGTCGCCCAAACCCTCGGGCCCTGCCGAGCGGTATAGCCGTGGCATGCCGGGCAGCGGCGCTGCCCGGGAAACGGCACTCCTGACCGGATAACCCTGGCGAGGCTGCGGCATGCCGGCCGCTCTTCCCCTCCGACGGCAGGGGGTGTCCGTGTGCCCGCACACGGACACCCCCTGCCCTGTCGCCACCGCAGCCTGCCGCACACACCACCACGTACAAGGAACCGATGGCGCCCTCCCGCCCGCGTTGGTACCGGGGGAACACACACATCCGCGGGACGGTGATGCTGGCGACAGAACTGTCGGCCGCATTGTTCGCCGTTGACATATCCGGCCAGGCAGCCGTGCAAGCACCGCCGGCGTGGTCAGCTGTGGCGGCGACCAAGCCCTCCGAGACCCAGTGGACCCGGACCTGGGGCACGGCCCTGGGCACAGCGGCCCCCGCCGCCGAGGCGAAGGTCACCGGACGGCAGACTGTCCGCATGGTGGTGCACACCAGCATCGCCGGCAGCACCGCCCGCATCCACCTGGCCAACACCTTCAGCAAAGAGCCCGTGACGACCCGGCCTGGAGGAACGTCTCGACCGCGTGAGCCCCGGAGAAATCCGGGGCTTTCGTCGTATGCAGACGCGTGCGCTCGGAGGCCCGAAAGCCGCCCCTGAACTGCGCCGAAACCCTCCAACATCATCACGCTATTACAACGTGATCACTGTCACGCAGCCGCTTCCGGTGGCATCTACCCGCACACGCAAAAAGACCCCGCACCCAGCGAACTCGCTGGCGGCGGGGTCTTAGGCACCTACTAACAGGTGCCCCCGGCAGGATTCGAACCTGCGCACACGGCTCCGGAGGCCGTTGCTCTATCCCCTGAGCTACGGGGGCGTTCACCGCGCTTGGCGGCGACGGGTAGAACCCTACCAGCTCCTGCGGGGTGGCTGTGAACAGGTATTTCGGGTGGTCGGCGGGGGCGGGGTCCCCCGCAGGGGGCGGAAGTGGGGAAAACCCGGACGCGGCGACGGTCGCGGACCTAACCTCAAGATGTGTCAGGCGTGTCCGGCCGGGTGCTTGTTGTCGACGACAACAAGGTCATCCGGCAGCTGATCAGGGTCAACCTTGAGCTGGAGGGCTTCGAGGTCGTGACCGCGGCCGATGGTGCCGAGTGTCTGGAAGTGGTGCATCGGGTCTGTCCTGATGTGATCACTCTGGACGTCGTGATGCCGCGGCTCGACGGGCTGCGTACGGCCGCACGGCTGCGGTCGGATCCGCGTACGAGCCGGTTGCCGCTCGCGATCGTCAGTGCGTGTACGCAGTACGAGGTCGAGACCGGGCTCGCGGCCGGCGTCGACGCGTTCCTGGCCAAGCCCTTCGAGCCGGCCGAGCTGGTCAAGGTCGTACGACAGCTGATGCATCGGGAGGCTCCGCCGTCTCCCGACGGCAACAGGCAGCCCGGCCGAGCCGGTCGCGCGGCCGGCACCTCCAGAGGATGAGACAGCTCCCGAGGATGAGACCCGGGACGGATGAGGGCTGGGGGCTGAAGGTCTGAGTTCCCGGTCGGCCCCGGTTCGCAGTCGCCTGGCGCCCCGCCCCCGTCCCCTTATCTCTCTGTCCCGCCCCGCCCGGGCGCCGATGCCCTTGCCCGCGCGTGGTCCGGCCGCACCCACCACCGCCGGGCCCCCGTCCCCCTGCCCGCGCGGAGTCGTGCCGCACCCACCACCCGCCGCGCCCCGGCCCCCGCCCGTGCGCAGTCGACCCGCACCCACCACCCCGGCCGCCCCCGCGAGGCCCGTTCACATCGCGAAACCGGTTGGCCGACCCACCCCCCCTCTCCCATACGCTTGTCCCGTGACCCCCGCCGAGCTCTCCCTTACCGTCGTGCGTGCCGTGCGCAGTGCCGTCGATGAGGGTGTGCTGTGTGTGGAGGTGCCCGCTGACAGGGACGTGAAGGTGGAGCGGCCGCGGCCCGGTGGGGGCGGGGACTACGCCAGTGCCGTCGCCCTCAAGCTCGCCGCCGCCTCCGGGCTCGCCCCCCGCGCCGTCGCCGAGGCCCTGCGCGGGCGGCTCGCCGGCGCACCCGGGGTCGCCCGCGTCGACATCAGCGGACCCGGGTTCCTGAACTTCACCCTCGACGCCGCGTCCGCCCAGGAGGAGTGCGTACGTAACGTCCTCGCGCTCGGACCCCGGTACGGGCACGGCGACGCCCTCGCCGGGCAGCACATCTCCTTCGCCCTCGTCGCCGAGCCCCGCGCCCTCGCCTTCACCTCTGCCATCATCGAGCTGCTGCGCTCGCAGGGCGCCACCGCCGACATCTCCCCGGACGGCGACGAGCGGCTGCACGTTCTGCCGGAGCCCGCCCTCCCCGACCTCGTCGGGCCCGAGGCCGCCCGGTGGGCCCACCTCCGTGCCGCCCCGCACGACCGGCCCGCCCCCGCCGCCGAGCTCCTCGCCCAGCGCGACAGCAACCCGTACTTCCGGGTGCGATACGCGTACGCCCGTACCCGCGCCCTCACCCGTAACGCCCACGCCCTCGGCTTCACCAGCGCCCCCGGCGACCTCGGCCACGAGGCAAGCCCCACCGCGAGCGCCGCCCACCACGCCGCGACCGGCCTCCTCACCCACCTGGCCGATCACCCCCCCACCCTCCTCCGCGCCGCCGAGCTCCGCGCCCCCGACCGGGTCGCCCGGCATCTCGAAGGTGTCGCCGACGCCCTGCTCGACTTCCAGCACTGTGTGCTGCCTCTCGGTGACGAGAAACCCTTGGCCGCCCACCGTGCCCGGCTCGCGCTCGCCGAAGCCGCCGGGGCGGTGCTGGCCGGTGGCCTGTCCCTGTTCGGCATCCGCGTACCCGAATACCTGTGAGAGTTGAGAGACAGCAATGAGCCGTTCCGCACACCCCGCCGGGCCCCGTTACGCAGATGTCCTTCCCGAGGGGCACTACTCGGCGCCGCCCGCCGACCTCAACTCCCTTGACCCGAAGGTCTGGTCGCGGACCGTCGGCCGAAATGGCGATGGTGTCGCCACCGTCGGGGGCCTTGATGTCACCGTTCTCGCCGAGGAGTTCGGGACTCCCGCCTACTTCCTCGACGAGGACGACTTCCGCGCCCGCTGCCGCGCCTGGGCCGACGCCTTCGGCAGGCACGCCGATGTCTTCTACGCCGGAAAGGCCTTCCTTTCCCGCGCCATCGTGCGGTGGTTGCACGAAGAAGGCCTCAACCTCGACGTCTGCTCCGGCACCGAACTCGCCACCGCCCTCTCCGCCGGAATGCCCGCCGAGCGCATCGCCTTTCATGGCAACAACAAGTCCGAAGAGGAAATTCGGCGGGCTGTTGAGGTGGGAGTGGGGCGTATCGTGCTCGACTCCTTCCAGGAGATCGTTCGCGTCGCCCACATCGCCCACAGCCTCGGCAAGCGTCAGCGCGTCCAGATCCGCGTGACCGTCGGCGTCGAGGCGCACACCCATGAATTCATCGCCACCGCCCACGAGGACCAGAAGTTCGGCATCGCCCTTGCCGGGGGACAGGCCGCCGAAGCCGTGCGGCGCGCCCTGAAGCTCGACGGGCTCGAACTCATCGGGATCCACTCCCACATCGGGTCCCAGATCTTCGACATGGCGGGCTTTGAGGTATCAGCGCGGCGCGTTGTGCAGCTTCTCGCCGAGGTGCGCGACGAGCACGGCGTCGAGCTGCCCGAGATCGACCTCGGTGGTGGGCTCGGTATCGCGTACACCTCCGACGACGACCCCCGCGAGCCGCACGAGATCGCCAAGGCGCTCAACGAGATCGTCGGCCGTGAGTGCGAGGCCGCCGGGCTGCGTACGCCGCGTATCTCCGTCGAGCCGGGGCGCGCCATCGTCGGGCCCAGCGCCTTCACGTTGTACGAGGTCGGGACGATCAAGCCGCTGGAGGGGCTGCGTACGTATGTGAGTGTCGACGGGGGCATGTCCGACAACATTCGGACCGCCCTTTACGACGCCGAGTACTCCGTCGCGCTCGTCTCGCGCACCTCCGACGCCGAGCCGATGCTGGTACGGGTCGTCGGCAAGCACTGCGAGAGCGGGGACATCGTGGTGCGGGACGCGTTCCTGCCCGCCGACCTGGCCCCCGGCGACCTCGTCGCGGTGCCGGCCACCGGGGCGTACTGCCGCTCCATGGCCAGCAACTACAACCACGCCCTCCGCCCGCCCGTCGTCGCCGTGCGCGACGGTGCGGCGCGGGTGATCGTCCGGCGCGAGACCGAGGAGGACCTCCTGCGGCTCGATGTCGGGTGAGGCACTTCGGGCGAGAGGTCGGCCGAAAGGCCGACATCGCTGAATAATGGAATAAGCGTCTCGGGATCCGGACGGGGGGCGGAAATCCCCGTCCGGTGAGTGAGACTGGATCGCATTCAAGCTGGTAGAAGGAAACGAGGTCGGATGATGCGTACGCGTCCGCTGAAGGTGGCGCTGCTGGGCTGTGGAGTGGTCGGCTCAGAGGTGGCGCGCATCATGACGACGCACGCCGACGACCTCACGGCGCGCATCGGCGCGCCCGTGGAGCTCGCCGGTGTCGCCGTCCGCCGGCCCTCCAAGGTGCGCGAGGGCATCGACCCCGCCCTCGTCACCACCGACGCCACCGCCCTCGTCAAACGCGGCGACATCGATGTGGTGGTGGAAGTCATCGGTGGCATCGAGCCCGCTCGTTCGCTCATCACCACCGCCTTCGAGCACGGCGCCTCCGTCGTCTCCGCCAACAAGGCGCTGCTCGCCCAGGACGGGGCCGCGCTGCACGCCGCCGCCGTCGAGCACGGCCGGGATCTGTACTACGAGGCCGCCGTCGCGGGCGCGATTCCGCTGATCCGGCCGCTGCGCGAGTCCCTCGCCGGTGACAAGGTCAACCGGGTGCTCGGGATCGTCAACGGCACCACCAACTTCATCCTCGACAAGATGGACTCGACGGGTGCCGGGTACCAGGAGGCCCTGGACGAGGCCACCGCCCTCGGGTACGCCGAGGCCGACCCCACCGCCGACGTCGAGGGCTTCGACGCCGCCGCCAAGGCCGCCATCCTCGCCGGGATCGCCTTCCACACGCGCGTACGCCTCGACGACGTGTACCGCGAGGGCATGACCGAGGTCACCGCCGCCGACTTCGCCTCGGCGAAGGAGATGGGCTGCACCATCAAGCTGCTCGCCATCTGCGAGCGCGCCGCCGACGGCGGGTCCGTCACCGCGCGGGTGCATCCGGCGATGATTCCGCTCGACCACCCGCTGGCCTCCGTGCGCGGCGCGTACAACGCCGTCTTCGTCGAGGCCGAGGCCGCCGGACAGCTCATGTTCTACGGGCCCGGCGCGGGCGGCGCGCCCACCGCGTCCGCCGTTCTCGGCGACCTGGTCGCGGTCTGCCGCAACAAGCTCGCCGAGTCCACCGGACCCGGTGAGTCCGCGTACACGCAGCTGCCCGTGAGCCCCATGGGCGAGGTCGTGACGCGGTACCACATCAGCCTGGACGTGGCCGACAAACCGGGCGTGCTCGCCCAGGTCGCCACGGTCTTCGCCGAGCACGGGGTCAGCATCGACACCGTGCGCCAGCAGGGCAAGGACGGCGAGGCCTCCCTCGTCGTCGTGACCCACCGCGCGGCCGACGCGGCCCTCACCGGGACCGTGGACGCCCTGCGGAAGCTCGACACCGTGCGGGGTGTCGCCAGCATCATGCGTGTTGAAGGGGAGTAACGAGCAATGACCCACCAGTGGCGCGGAATCATCGAGGAGTACCGGGACCGGCTCCCCGTCTCCGCTACGACCCCGGTCGTCACCCTCCGCGAGGGCGGTACGCCGCTCGTGCCCGCGCAGGTGCTCTCCGAGCGCACGGGCTGCGAGGTGCACCTCAAGGTCGAGGGTGCCAACCCCACCGGGTCCTTCAAGGACCGCGGTATGACCATGGCCATCACCCGGGCGAAGGAGGAGGGCGCGAAGGCGGTCATCTGCGCCTCCACCGGCAACACCTCCGCCTCGGCCGCCGCGTACGCGGTACGCGCCGGGATGGTGTGTGCCGTCCTGGTGCCGCAGGGCAAGATCGCGCTCGGCAAGATGGGCCAGGCGCTGGTGCACGGCGCGAAGATCCTCCAGGTGGACGGCAACTTCGACGACTGCCTCACGCTGGCGCGCAACCTCTCGGACAACTACCCGGTGGCGCTGGTCAATTCGGTCAACCCGGTCCGAATCGAGGGCCAGAAGACCGCCGCGTTCGAGATCGTGGACGCGCTGGGCGACGCGCCCGACATCCACGTCCTTCCCGTGGGCAACGCCGGCAACATCACGGCGTACTGGCGGGGGTACCGGGAGTACGCGGCGGACAAGGTGTCCACTCGCACGCCCCGTATGTGGGGCTTCCAGGCCTCGGGTTCGGCGCCGATCGTGCGCGGCGAAGTGGTCAAGGACCCCTCGACCATCGCCACCGCGATTCGCATCGGCAACCCCGCGTCGTGGGAGTTCGCGGTGGCCGCGCGCGATGAATCGGGCGGTCTCATCGACGAGGTGACGGACCGTGAGATCCTGCGCGCCTACCGGCTGCTGGCCTCTCAGGAGGGCGTCTTCGTGGAGCCCGCGTCGGCCGCGTCGGTCGCCGGTCTGCTGAAGGCCGCCGAGCAGGGTCTGGTCGACCCGGGCCAGAAGATCGTGTGCACGGTGACCGGAAACGGCCTGAAGGACCCGGACTGGGCCGTCGCGGGCGCCCCGCAGCCGGTCACGGTTCCGGTGGACGCGGCTACTGCCGCACAGCGCCTGGGCCTGGTGTAATCAGGTCGTACGGGTTCCGCGCGGGGCGCTCTGCATGCGCCCCGGGCATAAACCCGCACAACACGGCACGTAGGGGCACAGGGGGCTCGCGACACGCATCGTGCGCCTCCTGTGCGCCCTATGTCGCCACAGAACCTTCCTTCGATAGGCTGTACCCAACCCGCCCCGCCGCATATGCCGCGGTGCAGTTGCCCACGTGGCCGTCGGGCCTTGGGTACCTCTTCGAAAACCTCGCAGCAGTCTCACAAGGAGAGTCATCAGAGCGATGGCCGGTCCCGCATTCCGCGCCGCCGCCGTACGGGTGCGCGTTCCCGCCACCAGTGCCAACCTCGGCCCGGGTTTCGACTCCCTCGGCCTGTCACTGGGGCTGTACGACGACGTGGTCGTCCGCGTCGCCGACTCCGGCCTGCACATCGACATCGCGGGCGAGGGCGCCGAGACGCTGCCCCGCGACGAGAGCCACCTTCTTGTACGTTCGCTGCGCACCGCGTTCGACCTGCTCGGCGGGCAGCCGCGGGGACTTGAGGTCGTCTGCGCCAACCGCATCCCGCACGGCCGGGGCCTGGGCTCCTCGTCGGCCGCCATCTGCGCCGGCATCGTCGCGGCGCGCGCGGTGACGATAGGCGGCGACGCGAGGCTCGACGACGCGGCGCTGCTCGAACTGGCCACCGAGATCGAGGGCCACCCCGACAACGTCGCCGCCTGTCTGCTCGGCGGGTTCACGCTCTCCTGGATGGAGGGGGGAGCGGCGCGGGCCATCAGGATGGACCCGGCGGATTCCATCGTTCCGGTGGTCTTCGTACCGGGTAGGCCGGTCCTGACGGAGACCGCGAGGGGGCTGCTGCCGCGTACCGTCCCGCATGTGGACGCGGCGGCCAACGCCGGGCGTGCCGCACTGCTCGTGGAGGCGCTGACCAGGCGCCCCGAGCTGCTGCTCCCGGCCACCGAGGACCGGCTCCACCAGGAATACCGGGCACCGGCGATGCCCGAGAGTGTGGCGCTGGTCAACCGGCTGCGCGCGGACGGCGTCCCCGCAGTCATCTCCGGCGCGGGCCCCACGGTGCTCGCGCTGGTCGAGGACGGTGCGGCCGACAAGGTCGCACGGCTGGCAGGTGAGGGGTGGGCCGCGAACCGGCTCCGCCTCGACGCCCCGGGCGCGAGCGTCCTGCCGCTGGGCTCATAGGGCCAGGCGGAGGGGGCGCGCGGCTTGCCGGTGAACGAGAGGGGGAATGTTTGTTGGATCCGGTAGTGTTAACCTCAAGTCTGCATCGGTCGTCATTGTGGCGCGGTGCTTCGTGTCCCCTTCAGGGACCGCCATTCTTCCGGGAGCCTCCCAAACTGCCTGCGCAGCCTGCCTGAGCAGTTTCCGAGCACGCTCCGGAACCGGCACGACACCCCCCGCTTTTCCCAGGGGGCCGAGTAGGGGAACTCGGGCCGGACCCCACGCACGTTTATCTCTCCGCCGTACGCGGCGGACCACCGCCCCGGCACGGTCAGTGACCCCAGGTCACGGGCCATGTTCGGACAGCACAACCGGTCGCCGAGCCAGACAGGCCGACGTCCGCTCCAGGGAAGGACCCTTCGTGAGCGACACCACCGATCTGATGGGCGTGACAGCCGACACTTCTGTCGACAGCGCCGCGCCCGCCGCAGGTGCTGCCTCGGGCACCACCTCACGGCGCCGCCGCTCCGGCACCGGCCTCGACGGCATGGTCCTGGCCGAGCTGCAGCAGGTCGCGTCCGGCCTCGGCATCAGGGGCACCGCGCGGATGCGCAAGAGCCAGCTGATCGAGGTCATCAAGGAGGCGCAGGCAGGCAGCGGCTCCTCCGCTCCGGCCAAGAGCGCCGACGCGGGCGAGACCAAGCCGAAGCGCCGCGCCACCTCCAAGGCCCGTACGGGGGACGAGGCCGCCGAGAAGCCTGCCGCCCAGCAGCAGATCGAGATCCCCGGCCAGCCGTCCGCCAAGGCCTCCGACCAGGGCGACGACCAGCCCGTCGGTGAGCGCCGCCGCCGTCGTGCGACCGCCGCCGCCGGCTCCCCGGAGTCGTCGACCGCCGTGGCCGAGCCGCAGGCGAAGGCCGACGTCAAGGCCGAGTCGAAGACGGACGCACAGCCCGAGGCCAAGGCCGCGGACGCCGTGGACGCCGCCGAGGGCCGGCGCGAGCGCCGCGACCGCGGTGAGCGTGGCGAGCGCGGCGAGCGCCGGGACCGCCAGCGCGGCGACCGGGGCGAGCGCGGTGACCGCCAGCGCGGCGACCGCGGCAAGGGCGACGACCAGCAGGGCCAGGGCGGCCAGCGCCAGCAGCGCCAGGGCGGCCAGCAGGGCCAGCAGAACAACGGCCCGCAGGACGACTTCGACGACGAGGGCCGCCGCGGCCGCCGTGGCCGGTACCGGGACCGTCGCGGGCGCCGTGGTGGCCGCGAGGAGTTCGGCGCCGAGCCGCAGGTCGCGGACGACGACGTCCTGATCCCCGTCGCGGGCATCCTGGACATCCTGGACAACTACGCGTTCATCCGTACCTCCGGCTACCTGCCGGGCCCGAACGACGTGTACGTCTCGCTCGCCCAGGTCCGCAAGAACGGTCTGCGCAAGGGTGACCACGTCACCGGCGCGGTCCGCCAGCCCAAGGACGGCGAGCGCCGCGAGAAGTTCAACGCGCTGGTGCGCCTGGACTCCTCCAACGGCATGGCGGCCGACTCGGGCCGCGGCCGCCCGGAGTTCAACAAGCTCACCCCGCTCTACCCGCAGGACCGGCTCCGTCTGGAGACCGACCCGGGCGTGCTGACCACGCGGATCATCGACCTCGTGTCGCCGATCGGCAAGGGCCAGCGCGGTCTGATCGTGGCCCCGCCGAAGACCGGCAAGACCATGATCATGCAGGCGATCGCCAACGCGATCACGCACAACAACCCCGAGTGCCACCTGATGGTCGTCCTGGTCGACGAGCGTCCGGAAGAGGTCACCGACATGCAGCGGTCGGTCAAGGGCGAGGTCATCTCCTCGACCTTCGACCGCCCGGCCGAGGACCACACCACGGTCGCCGAGCTCGCCATCGAGCGCGCCAAGCGCCTCGTGGAGCTCGGCCACGACGTGGTCGTGCTGCTCGACTCGATCACCCGTCTGGGCCGTGCGTACAACCTGGCGGCCCCGGCCTCCGGCCGCATCCTGTCCGGTGGTGTCGACTCGACCGCGCTCTACCCGCCGAAGCGCTTCTTCGGTGCGGCGCGCAACATCGAGGACGGCGGCTCGCTGACCATCCTCGCCACCGCGCTCGTGGAGACCGGCTCGCGCATGGACGAGGTGATCTTCGAGGAGTTCAAGGGCACCGGCAACATGGAGCTCAAGCTCGACCGCAAGCTCGCCGACAAGCGCATCTTCCCGGCGGTGGACGTGGACGCGTCGGGCACCCGCAAGGAAGAGATCCTGCTCGGCAGCGACGAGCTGGCCGTCGTCTGGAAGCTGCGCCGGGTGCTGCACGCGCTCGACCAGCAGCAGGCGATCGAGCTCCTGCTGGACAAGATGAAGCAGACGAAGTCCAACGCGGAGTTCCTGCTCCAGATCCAGAAGACGACCCCGGGCAACGGCAACGACTGACGTCGTCGCCCCGGCTTCGTCGAAACGCCCCCCTCACCTCGGTGAGGGGGGCGTTTCGCGCGTAACGGACCCATCATGGGCTCATGAGGCAGTGCGAGAGCTTCACCACACGCTCCGGTCGCTCTTAGGGCCTTCTTAGAACCCTGTGCAACCCTTCTTGGTGCTTCTCCGTCTGACAAGTGTCGACAAACCGTGCCTGACCGACAGGGCGGGGGGTACCAGGAGCTGCGAGGACTGAGGAGAACATGGCCGACCAGAGTGAGAGCGGCAGCGCCCATATATCCGGCGGTGGCCGCGGCAGGCGCCACAAGCGCCCCCCGCGCCGCCGTGCGCTGAAGATCGCGGCATGGTCCGCGGCGGGCGTCGTGATGGTGGGCGGCGTCGGCCTCGGCTACGTCTACTTCAAGCTCAACGGCAACATCAAGGGCGTCGACATCAACGCCCAGCTCGGCACCGACCGCCCGCAGAACGTCGACAACGGATCCATGGACATCCTGGTCCTCGGCTCCGACTCCCGGGCGGGGGCCAACAAGGAGTACGGGCAGGACGACGGGGGAGCCCGCTCCGACACCGCGATGATCGTGCACGTGTACCCGGGCCACAAGACGGCCAGCGTCGTCTCGGTCCCGCGCGACACCCTGGTCACCCGGCCCTCCTGCGCCACCCCGGACGGCAAGACCGACCCCGGCGGCAAGCGCCAGATGTTCAACACGGCGTACGAGGTCGGCGGGCCCGCCTGCGCCGTCAAGACGGTCGAGCAGATGTCCGGCATCCGCATGGACCACTACATCGAGGTCGACTTCACCGGCTTCAAGAAGCTCATCGACGAGCTCGGCGGGGTCCCCGTCACCACCGCGAAGCCGATCAAGGACAACAAGAGCCACCTCGATCTGCCGGCCGGCAAGCACAACCTCAACGGCGAGCAGGCGCTCGGCCTGGTCCGCACCCGGCACGGCGTCGGCGACGGCTCCGACCTCGGCCGCATCCAGCTCCAGCAGGCGTTCATCAAGGCGCTGATCGAGCGGGTCAAGGGCGTCGGCGTCTTCCACAGCCCCACCAAGCTCTACGGGCTCGCCAACGCCGCCACCAAGGCCATCACCACCGACTCCGACCTCAGCTCCATCAACGCGCTGATCGGCTTCGGCAACGGCCTCAAGGGCCTCGGCTCCGAGAACGTCAAGATGGTCACGCTGCCGGTCATGTACGACCCGGCCGACCCCAACCGCGTCCTGCCCCAGCAGGCCCAGTCCGAGCAGGTCTGGGACGCGCTGCGCAAGGACCTGCCGATCCCGGCCTCCGCGACGAAGGACTCCGCGGGTGACAAGGGTGACGCCGGAAACGTGGTCAAAACGGGCTGACCTGCGGTTTCGCCGCCGCAGGGCCGTCGTGGAATAGAACGGGGCCGACCCCGGTTTTGGGAGATACGGCCAGTCCTGGCAGACTGGTACGTCGGCCCCGGTTCACGTGCGCGCATCCCCGCGCGGACGACCCGGCGCCCTCCATGAACTAGGAGACACCCTTGAAGCGCGACATCCACCCCGAGTACGTCGAGACGCAGGTCAGCTGCACCTGTGGCGCGTCGTTCACCACCCGTAGCACCCTCGCCGAGGGCACCATCCGTGCCGAGGTCTGCTCCGAGTGCCACCCGTTCTACACGGGCAAGCAGAAGATCCTCGACACCGGTGGCCGTGTGGCCCGCTTCGAGGCCCGCTTCGGCAAGGCTGCCGGCTCCGCCAAGTAGCGAGCCACTGCGCCGGTCTTCGGCTGCCCCCGCGCGGGGTGGCCGGGACCGGCGCTTTGCCGTCTGTCGCAGCCACATTTTTCACTGAACCAGGAGCCCCCGATGTTCGAGGCGGTCGAGGAACTGATCGGCGAGCACGCCGATCTGGAGAAGAAGCTCGCCGACCCGTCGGTCCACGCGGACCAGGCGAACGCGCGCAAGCTCAACAAGCGCTACGCCGAGCTGACGCCGATCGTCGCCACGTACCGCTCCTGGAAGCAGACCGGCGAGGACATCGAGACGGCCAAGGAGCTCGCGGCCGACGACCCCGACTTCGCGGCCGAGGTCAAGGAGCTGGACAAGCAGCGCGACGAGCTGACCGAGAAGCTGCGCCTTCTCCTGGTCCCGCGCGACCCCAGCGACGACAAGGACGTGCTCCTGGAGATCAAGGCGGGCGCGGGCGGCGACGAGTCGGCCCTGTTCGCCGGCGACCTGCTGCGGATGTACCTGCGGTACGCCGAGCGCGTCGGCTGGAAGACCGAGATCATCGACGCCACCGAGTCCGAGCTGGGCGGCTACAAGGACGTCCAGGTCGCCGTGAAGACCAAGGGCGGCAACGGTGCCACCGAGCCCGGCCAGGGCGTCTGGGCGCGGCTGAAGTACGAGGGCGGGGTGCACCGCGTGCAGCGCGTGCCCGCCACCGAGTCGCAGGGCCGCATCCACACCTCCGCCGCCGGTGTGCTGGTCACGCCTGAGGCCGAGGAGGTCGACGTCGAGATCAACATGAACGATCTGCGCATCGACGTCTACCGCTCGTCGGGCCCCGGCGGCCAGTCCGTCAACACGACCGACTCCGCCGTGCGCATCACGCACCTGCCCACCGGTGTCGTGGCGTCCTGCCAGAACGAGAAGAGCCAGCTCCAGAACAAGGAGCAGGCCATGCGCATCCTGCGCTCCCGGCTGCTCGCCGCCGCCCAGGAGGCCGCCGAGCAGGAGGCCGCCGACGCCCGGCGCAGCCAGGTGCGTACCGTGGACCGCTCCGAGAAGATCCGCACGTACAACTTCCCCGAGAACCGCATCTCGGACCACCGCGTGGGCTTCAAGGCGTACAACTTGGACCAGGTGCTCGACGGCGATCTGGACGCGATGATCCAGGCCTGCGTCGACGCCGACTCCGCCGCCAAGCTCGCCGCGGCGAGCTGACACCCGTAAGACACCCCGTACTTCCCCGGGCTCGTTGAGCAAGGGGAGGCCCATTGCAGCCCGGAGGACCAGCGTGCCGCAACATTCTGGGGGGCGAACCCCAGGCCCCCGCAGTGTGCTGCTCGCGGAGGTGGCGCAGGCCACCCAGCGGCTGGCCGACGCCGGCGTGCCCTCACCGCGGTTCGACGCGGAAGAGCTCGCCGCGCACATCCACGGGGTGAAGCGGGGCGAGCTGCACCTCGTCAAGGACGCCGACTTCGACGCCCGTTACTGGGAGGCGGTCGCCCGGCGCGAGGCGCGCGAGCCGCTCCAGCACATCACCGGCCGCGCGTTCTTCCGCTATCTGGAGCTCCAGGTCGGCCCCGGCGTCTTCGTGCCGCGCCCCGAGACCGAGTCGGTCGTCGGCTGGGCCATAGACGCCGTGCGCGCCATGGACGTGGTCGAGCCGCTCATCGTGGACCTGTGCACCGGCTCCGGCGCGATCGCGCTCGCCATGGCCCAGGAGGTGCCCCGCTCGCGGGTGCACGCGGTGGAACTGTCCGAGGACGCGCTCGACTGGACCCGCAAGAACGTCGAGGGCTCGCGGGTCGTGCTGCACCAGGGCGACGCGCTGAGCGCGCTGCCCGAGCTCGACGGCCAGGTCGACCTGGTCATCTCCAACCCGCCGTACATCCCGCTCACCGAGTGGGAGTACGTCGCCCCCGAGGCCCGGGACCACGATCCCGAACTCGCCCTGTTCTCCGGCGAGGACGGCCTTGACACCATCCGCGGCATCGAGCGCACCGCGCACCGCCTCCTGCGGCCCGGCGGGCTCGTCGTCATCGAGCACGCCGACACCCAGGGCGGCCAGGTTCCGTGGATCTTCAACGAGGAGGCCGGCTGGGCGGACGCGGCCGACCACCCCGACCTGAACAACCGCCCGCGCTTCGCCACGGCCCGCAAGGCCCTGCCGTGACCGTCCTGACCCTTACCTGCTTCGAGACCGCGTACGTGTACGAGGAGGCCCGTTAAATGGCTCGGCGATACGACTGCAACGACGCGACCGACCGCACGACCGGTCTGCGTGAGGCCGCCTCCGCAGTGCGCCGCGGCGAACTCGTCGTCCTCCCGACGGACACCGTGTACGGCATCGGCGCCGACGCGTTCAGCTCCGAGGCCGTCGCCGGCCTGCTGGACGCCAAGGGGCGCGGCCGCAACATGCCCACCCCTGTGCTCATCGGGTCCCCGAACACGCTGCACGGCCTGGTCACGGACTTCTCCGAGCAGGCGTGGGAGCTCGTGGACGCGTTCTGGCCGGGCGCCCTGACGCTGGTCGCGCGCCACCAGCCGTCCCTGCAGTGGGACCTCGGGGACACCCGGGGCACGGTCGCGATCCGGATGCCGCTGCACCCGGTCGCCATCGAGCTGCTGACCGAGGTCGGCCCGATGGCCGTGTCCTCCGCCAACCTCACCGGGCACCCGGCTCCCGAGGACTGCGACGCCGCGCAGGAGATGCTGGGCGACTCCGTCTCGGTCTACCTGGACGGCGGCCCGACCCCGGGCATCGTCCCGTCGTCGATCGTGGACGTCACGGGCAAGGTCCCGGTGCTGCTGCGCGCGGGCGCGCTCGACGCCGACGAGCTGCGCAAGGTGGTACCCGACCTCGAGGTGGCGAATTGACAGCCCCTGAGACGGGGCGTGGCATAGGCACCGGGATCACCGGCACCACCTTCCGCATCCTCCACGTCAGCACCGGCAACGTGTGCCGCTCGCCCATCACCGAGCGGCTGACGCGGCATGCCCTCTGCGACCGCCTCGGCGACCCGTACACCGGGGGCCTGATCGTGGAGTCCGCGGGCACCTGGGGCCACGAGGGCGCCCCGATGGAGGCCAACGCGGCGGCCGTCCTCGCCGACTTCGGCGCGGACGCCTCCGGCTTCACCGGACGCGAGCTCCTGGACGAGCACGTCATCACCGCGGACCTGGTCCTCACCGCCACCCGCGACCACCGCGCCCAGGTCATCTCGATGGGCCACTCGGCGGGGCTGCGCACCTTCACGCTCAAGGAGTTCACCCGCCTGGTGCGCGCCATAGACCCGGCGACGCTGCCCGACCCGGACGAGGGCATGGTCGAGCGCGCCCGCGCCCTGGTGCGCGCGGCGGCCGCCCTGCGCGGCTGGCTGCTGGCCCCCAGCGCCGAGGCGGACGAGGTCAACGACCCGTACGGCGCCCCGATCACGTTCTTCCGCTCGATCGGCGACGAGATCAACACGGCGTTGGAGCCGGTGGTCACGGCGCTCACGGGTGTGTCGGCGCCGCACTGACGCGTAATGGGCCATGCGCCGCTCTGACGGGCTGTCGGCCCCGTGTCGGCCCCGGCGTACCGGTCGCGTACCGAAAGGCCCGCAGGCGGCGCCAGGAGGGTTGCGCGGGGCCTCGTCCGCGCCCGGCGCGCGCAGGGGAGACGTGAATCCGCCGGGCGCGGGGGCACGCGGCGGCCTACATTGGATCTGACGCCCCCACGCCCCCTGCCAGGCCCGGAGACCCCGATGACGGTCACCACCGCAGCCGTATCCGCCGCCCGCGGGCAAGCCCCCGCCAAGGCCCCCGAGGGGGCGCTCGACGCCCTGCGGCGCCAGGACCCCGAGATCGCCGAGGTGCTGCTCGCGGAGGAGGCCCGCCAGGGCGCGTCCCTCCAGCTCATCGCCGCCGAGAACTTCACCTCGCCCGCCGTCCTCGCGGCGCTCGGCTCCCGGCTCAGCAACAAGTACGCCGAGGGCTACCCGGGCGCCCGCCACCACGGCGGCTGCGAAGTCGTCGACGTTGCCGAGCGGATCGCGGTGGACCGGGCCAAGGCGCTCTTCGGGGCCGAGCACGCCAACGTCCAGCCGCACAGCGGCAGTTCGGCCGTGCTCGCGGCCTACGCGGCGCTCCTGCGGCCGGGCGACACCGTCCTCGCCATGGGCCTCCCGTACGGCGGACACCTCACGCACGGCTCGCCCGCCAACTTCTCCGGGCGGTGGTTCGACTTCGTGGGCTACGGCGTCGACCCGGAGACCGGGATCATCGACTACGCCGAGGTCGCCGAGCTGGCCGAGCGCCATCGTCCGAAAGCGATCGTCTGCGGCTCGATCTGCTACCCGCGCCACATCGACTACGCGGCCTTCCGCGAGGTCGCCGACGCGGTGGGGGCGTATCTGATCGCGGACGCCGCGCACCCCATGGGCCTGGTGGCCGGGGGAGCGGCGCCCAACCCCGTCCCGTACGCGGACGTCGTCTGCGCGACCACCCACAAGGTGCTGCGCGGCCCGCGCGGCGGGATGCTGCTGTGCGGCGAACAGCTGGCGGCCCGCATCGACCGGGCGGTCTTCCCCTTCACCCAGGGCGGCGCCCAGATGCACACCATCGCGGCGAAGGCGGTCGCGTTCGGCGAGGCGGCGACACCCGCGTTCACCGGGTACGCCCATCAGGTGGTCGCCAACGCGCGCGTGCTCGCGGCCGGGCTCGCCGCCGAGGGGTTCTCGCTGGTCACCGGCGGCACCGACACCCACCTGATCCTGGCCGACCCGGCGCCGCTCGGCGTCGACGGCCGCAGCGCCCGGGGCCGGCTCGCGGGCGCCGGGATCGTGCTCGACACCTGCGCCCTGCCGTACGACGACGCCCGTGGCATCCGGCTCGGCACGGCCGCCGTGACCACCCAGGGGATGGGCGAGGCGGAGATGGCGAGGATCGCGGTGCTGTTCTCGGCGGCGCTGCGCGAGGAGCCCGACATCCGTGCCGAAGTGCGCGAACTGGCCGAAAGGTTCCCTCCTTACGCGCACTAGACGGGGTTGACTGCAACCATCTCGTGTACCCGCATGTCCTCAACCATGTGGTCGCGAAGCTAGTGTGTGGGGCTGAGATGGCCAGCGATACCTCTGGGGCAGCCCGTGCGTGAATACCTGCTGACGTTGTGCGTCACGGCCGCGGTGACCTACCTGCTGACCGGGCCGGTGCGGAAGTTCGCCATCGCGACCGGTGCGATGCCGGAGATCCGTGCGCGCGACGTGCACCGGGAGCCGACGCCGAGGCTCGGCGGTATCGCCATGTTCGGCGGTCTGTGCGCGGGTCTGCTCGTCGCCGACCACCTCGACAGCCTCAACGGCGTCTTCGAGCGGTCCAACGAGCCGCGCGCGCTGCTCTCCGGCGCCGCCCTGATCTGGATCATCGGCGTCCTCGACGACAAGTTCGAGATCGACGCCCTGATCAAGCTCGGCGGCCAGATGATCGCCGCGGGTGTGATGGTCGTGCAGGGTCTGACGATCCTGTGGCTGCCGATCCCCGGCATCGGCACGGTCTCGCTGACCTCCTGGCAGTCCACGCTGCTGACCGTCGCCCTGGTGGTCATCACCATCAACGCGGTGAACTTCGTGGACGGCCTCGACGGCCTCGCCGCCGGCACGGTCTGCATCGCCTCGGCGGCGTTCTTCATCTACGCGTACCGGATCTGGTTCGGTTACGGCATCGAGGCCGCGGCCCCGGCCACCCTCTTCGCGGCAATCCTGATGGGCATGTGCCTGGGCTTCCTGCCGCACAACATGCACCCCGCGCGGATCTTCATGGGCGACTCCGGCTCGATGCTGATCGGCCTGGTTCTCGCGGCGGGTGCGATCTCGATCACCGGGCAGGTCGACCCCGACTCGATGAACCTGTTCGTCGGCGGCGAGCGCGCGGCCACCCACGCGATGCTGCCGGTCTTCATCCCGCTGCTGCTGCCGCTGACGATCATCGCGCTGCCGATGACCGACCTGGTGCTCGCGATCGTGCGCCGCACCTGGAAGGGCCAGTCGCCGTTCGCGGCCGACCGCGGGCATCTGCACCACCGCCTCCTGGAGATCGGCCACTCGCACAGCCGGGCCGTGCTGATCATGTACTTCTGGTCGGCGCTGCTCTCCTTCGGTGCGGTGGCGTACTCGGTGCACTCGGCGTCGATGTGGATCGTGTTCCTGATCGTCGCGCTGAGCGCGGTGGGTCTGGTGCTGCTCCTGCTGCCGCGCTTCACGCCGCGCGCGCCCCGTTGGGCCGAGGCGTTCGTCCCGCCGCGCTACCGGCGCCGTACGCGGCTCGCCGCCGCCTCCGCCGGGGCCGGTGGTGCGGATGAGCGGGACGGGACGGAAGAGGAGCGCACGCCGGTCGGCGCGGGTGTCTCCGGCGTCAACGGAGCGACCGCCGTCGGCCCCCGTTCGCGCTTCCCCGACCGACGGAAGACGAGTGCGTCACGCTGACGAATTGCCGCACGGGGTCCCAATACCAGACAAGTTGCCGCCCGTTTTGCACATGCGCGCAGGTTCACTCTCATGTGTGACGGGCAGCACACCGTCATGGTAAAGACCTCATCAAATAGTTTGTGATACGGTTCACGAGACCCGGCAACAGAGCCGAAGGACCGTAGTGCGACGGCCCATTGGCCCGAGGGATCACACCTCGGCCGGGGCCTACGCTCGTCCATGACGACACCCTGCCCCCACCAGTAAGCGGAGCTGCCGCCATGCCGTCCAACGACGCCCGCACCCTCCTTCAGACCGCCGTACCCACCGCTGCCGCCGGCGCACTCGCCGTCGTGATCAGCTCCGTGGTCGCGGGCGGCAAGGGAGCCATCGGCGCCGCCATCGCGACGGTCGTGGTCATCGCATTCATGGGGATCGGGCTCATCGTCCTGCAACGTACGGCGCGGAATCTGCCGCATCTGTTCCAGGGCATGGGACTGATGCTGTACACGGCTCAGCTGTTGCTGCTCTTCATCTTCGTCGCGGTCTTCAAGAACACGACGCTGTTCAACCCCAAGGCATTCGCCGCCACGCTCGTCGCGCTGACCCTCGTCTGGATCGGCATGCAGGCGCGTGCGCACATGAAGGCCAAGATCCTTTACGTGGAGCCGGATTCGGAGGGCCACAAGCCCGAGAAGTCCGGGTCTTCGTCGTGAAGGGTAGGGGCGGGATAAATGCGAGTTCGAGACCCTGCTATCGTCCGGTGCCAACTGCGGCACTGCGGACGCGGGCATCTGAGCTGACGCCTGCTCGATCGCGAGGCTCGATGCCCGACCGCCGCCCCATCATCCGTAACACCAGTCCAGTGCCGAACCGCGGCTGCGCGCCGCGCCGACACAACGAGGTTGCCGTACCTATGCGCCACGCTGAAGGAGCCCGCGGTGAGTGCTGACCCGACGCAGCTCGCTTTCGACACCAGTTGCCACCTGTTCCAGGACTGCGGTGGCTTCGAGGGTCCGGGCCTGCACTCGTTCCTGTTCAAGCCTCTCTGGGGCGACGCGGACGGCAACGGCGTTTATTTCAACAAGCCGATGCTGCTCGCCCTGCTGGGTTCGGTCATCATCCTCGGCTTCTTCTGGGCCGCCTTCCGTAAGCCGAAGGTCGTCCCCGGCAAGCTCCAGATGGTCGCCGAGGCGGGCTACGACTTCGTACGCCGCGGCATCGTCTACGAGACGATCGGCAAGAAGGAGGGCGAGAAGTGGGTTCCCCTCATGGTCTCGCTGTTCTTCTTCGTCTGGATGATGAACCTGTGGTCGATCGTTCCGGTCGCGCAGTTCCCGGTGACGTCGATCATCGCGTACCCGGCGGCTCTCGCGGGGATCGTCTACATCGTCTGGATGAGCCTCACGTTCAAGCGCCACGGCTTCATCGGCGGCTTCAAGAACCTCACGGGGTACGACAAGTCGCTCGGCGCGGTGCTGCCGATGGTCATGGTCATCGAGTTCTTCTCGAACGTGATCGTGCGCCCCTTCACCCACGCGGTGCGACTCTTCGCGAACATGTTCGCCGGTCACACCCTGCTGCTGCTCTTCACGATCGCCAGCTGGTACATGCTCAACGGCATCGGTATCGCCTACTCGGGTGTGTCGTTCGTGATGGTCGTCGTGATGACCGGCTTCGAGCTCTTCATCCAGGCCGTCCAGGCGTACGTGTTCGTGCTTCTGGCCTGCAGCTTCATCCAGGGCGCCGTCGCCGAGCACCACTGACCGCCCGCCCACTCAAAACCCCCCAGTCGTCCGGTGGCCAACCCCCACCGGTCCGTGAAAGAGAAGGAAGAACTGGCATGTCCCAGATCCTCGCTGCTGCTTCCGATGGCGTCACCGGCTCCCTCAGCTCCGTCGGTTACGGCCTTGCCGCGATCGGCCCCGGCGTCGGCGTCGGCATCATCTTCGGTAACGGCACCCAGGCCATGGCCCGTCAGCCCGAGGCGGCCGGCCTGATCCGCGCCAACCAGATCCTCGGTTTCGCGTTCTGTGAGGCGCTGGCCCTCATCGGCCTCGTCATGCCGTTCGTCTACTAAGACGAACGACGACTAGACCGATCCGACGAAAGGCACTGATGTGAACCTCACCATGGTTCAGCTGGCGGCCGAGGGCAAGGAAAACCCCCTCGTTCCGCCGTGGCCTGAGCTCGTCATCGGCCTGATCGCCTTCGTCATCGTCTTCGGCTTCCTCGCCAAGAAGCTCCTCCCGAACATCAACAAGGTTCTGGACGAGCGTCGCGAGGCCATCGAGGGCGGTATCGAGAAGGCCGAGGCCGCGCAGACCGAGGCTCAGAGCGTGCTGGAGCAGTACAAGGCCCAGCTCGCCGAGGCCCGCCACGAGGCTGCCCGCCTGCGCCAGGAGGCGACCGAGCAGGGCACCGCGCTCATCCAGGAGATGAGGGCGGAAGGCCAGCGGCAGCGTGAGGAGATCATCGCTGCCGGTCACGCCCAGATCGAGGCGGACCGCAAGGCCGCCGCGCACGCGCTCCGTCAGGACGTGGGCAAGCTCGCCACCGACCTGGCCGGCAAGCTCGTCGGCGAGTCCCTTGAGGACCACGCCCGGCAGAGCCGCACCATCGACCGCTTCCTCGAGGGTCTTGAGGACAGCGCGGCGAAGGCCGAGGCCACGCGATGAACGGAGCGAGCCGCGAGGCACTGGCTGCCGCACGCGAGCAGCTCGACGCGCTGATGGACAACACGTCCGTCGACGCGGCGAAGCTCGCCGGTGAGCTGGCCGCCGTCACCGCGCTGCTCGACCGCGAGGTGTCGCTGCGCCGGGTCCTGACCGACCCGGCGCAGGCCGGCGAGGCCAAGGCCGAGCTGGCCGGACGCATCCTCGGCGGCCAGGTCGGCGGCGAGAGCGCCGACCTGGTGAGCGGCATGGTCCGCTCCCGCTGGTCGCGTTCGCGCGACCTGGTGGACGCGCTGGAGGAGCTGGCGAACACCGCCGACCTCACCGCGGCGCAGCAGTCCGGCGCGCTGGACGACGTCGAGGACGAGCTGTTCCGGTTCGGCCGGATCGTCACCTCGAACACCGAGCTGCGGTCCGCCCTGACCAACCGCGCCGCCGCGCCGTCCGCCAAGGGCGAGCTGCTGCGCAGCCTGCTGGGCGGCAAGGCGAACGCGGCCACCGAGCGGATCGTCACGCGGCTTGTGACCCAGTCCCGTGGACGTAGCCTGGAAGCGGGCCTCGAGTCCCTTTCCAAGCTCGCCGCGGCGCGCCGGGACCGCATGGTCGCGGTCGTCACCTCGGCGGTGCCGCTGACCGACGCCCAGAAGCAGCGCCTCGGTGCCGCTCTGGCGAAGGTGTACGGCCGCCAGATGCACCTGAACCTGGACGTGGACCCGACGGTCCTCGGCGGGATCTCGGTGCGCGTCGGTGACGAGCTCATCGACGGGACCGTCGCGGAGCGTCTCGACGAGGCGAGCCGGCGGCTGGCCGGCTGACCTGCTCCGGCAGCGTCACCAACTCAACAAGCATCACCAGCGGCCCGGTTGGGCCGTGCAGAGATTGCAGAAGATTCCTGGGGGTCGGCCCCCAGACCCCCAAAGAAACTTCGGGCCCAACAAGGAGAGCAGGGAACCCAGATGGCGGAGCTCACGATCCGGCCGGAGGAGATCCGGGACGCGCTGGAGACCTTTGTCCAGTCGTACAAGCCGGACGCGGCCTCGCGCGAGGAGGTCGGTACGGTCAGCCTTGCCGGCGACGGCATTGCCAAGGTCGAGGGCCTTCCCTCGGCGATGGCCAACGAGCTGCTGAAGTTCGAGGACGGCACCCTCGGTCTCGCCCTCAACCTTGAGGAGCGCGAGATCGGTGCGATCGTCCTCGGCGAGTTCAGCGGCATCGAAGAGGGCCAGCCGGTCACCCGTACCGGCGAGGTCCTGTCCGTCGCCGTCGGCGAGGGCTACCTGGGTCGCGTCGTCGACCCGCTCGGCAACCCGATCGACGGCCTCGGCGAGATCGAGACCGACGGCCGCCGCGCCCTTGAGCTGCAGGCCCCGGGCGTCATGGTCCGCAAGTCGGTCCACGAGCCGATGCAGACCGGCTACAAGGCCGTCGACGCGATGGTGCCGATCGGCCGCGGCCAGCGTCAGCTGATCATCGGCGACCGTCAGACCGGCAAGACCGCGCTGGCCGTCGACACGATCATCAACCAGCGCGACAACTGGCGCACGGGCGACCCGAAGAAGCAGGTCCGCTGCATCTACGTCGCCATCGGCCAGAAGGGCTCCACCATCGCCTCGGTGCGCGGTGCCCTGGAAGAGGCCGGCGCGCTGGAGTACACGACCATCGTCGCCGCCCCGGCGTCCGACCCGGCCGGCTTCAAGTACCTTGCGCCGTACACCGGTTCGGCCATCGGCCAGCACTGGATGTACCAGGGCAAGCACGTCCTGATCATCTTCGACGACCTGTCGAAGCAGGCCGACGCCTACCGCGCCGTGTCGCTGCTGCTGCGCCGTCCGCCGGGCCGCGAGGCCTACCCGGGCGACGTCTTCTACTTGCACTCGCGTCTGCTGGAGCGCTGCGCCAAGCTCTCCGACGACATGGGTGCCGGTTCGATGACGGGCCTCCCGATCGTCGAGACCAAGGCGAACGACGTGTCGGCGTTCATCCCGACCAACGTCATCTCCATCACCGACGGCCAGTGCTTCCTGGAGTCCGACCTGTTCAACGCCGGCCAGCGTCCGGCCCTGAACGTCGGTATCTCGGTCTCCCGCGTCGGTGGCTCGGCCCAGCACAAGGCGATGAAGCAGGTCTCCGGCCGACTCCGTGTCGACCTCGCCCAGTACCGCGAGCTGGAGGCGTTCGCCGCCTTCGGTTCCGACCTGGACGCGGCCTCCAAGGCGTCCCTTGAGCGCGGTAAGCGCATGGTCGAGCTGCTGAAGCAGGGCCAGTACCAGCCGATGCCGGTCGAGGAGCAGGTCGTCTCCGTCTGGGCCGGTACCACCGGCAAGATGGACGACGTCCCGGTCGAGGACATCCGCCGCTTCGAGGCCGAGCTGCTGGAGTACCTGCGCCGCGAGCGCAAGGAGCTCCTCACCTCGATCGTCGAGGGCGGCAAGATGTCGGACGACACGCTGCAGTCGATCGCCGACGCCATCGCTGCCTTCAAGCGCCAGTTCGAGACCTCGGACGGCAAGCTCCTGGGCGACGACGCGCCGGTCTCCACCAGCAAGTGACGACGGAAGGGACCTGACTCATGGGAGCGCAGCTCCGGGTCTACAAGCGTCGCATCCGATCCGTCACCGCGACCAAGAAGATCACCAAGGCGATGGAGATGATCGCCGCCTCGCGCATCGTCAAGGCGCAGCGCAAGGTGGCCGCCTCCAAGCCGTACGCGACCGAGCTCACCCACGCGGTGACCGCGGTGGCGAACGGTTCGACCACCAAGCACCCGCTCACCACCGAGGCCGAGTCCCCGGTCCGGGCCGCGGTCCTGCTCATCACGAGCGACCGCGGTCTGGCCGGCGGCTACTCCTCCAACGCCATCAAGGCGGCGGAGCAGCTCACCGCGCGGCTGCGCGGCGAGGGCAAGGAGGTCGAGACGTACATCGTCGGCCGCAAGGGTGTCGCCTACTACGGGTTCCGTGAGCGCAAGGTCGCGGACTCGTGGACCGGCTTCACCGACAGCCCGACGTACGCGGACGCCAAGCAGGTGGCCGCCCCCCTCATCGAGGCCGTCCAGACGGACACGGCCGAGGGTGGCGTGGACGAGCTGCACATCGTCTTCACGGAGTTCGTGTCGATGATGACGCAGACGCCGGTCGACAACCGGATGCTGCCGCTGTCGCTGGACCAGGTCGAGGAGGAGAGCGGCAAGAAGGGCGAGATCCTTCCGCTGTTCGACTTCGAGCCGTCGGCGGAGGACGTCCTCGACGCCCTGCTGCCGCGCTACGTCGAGAGCCGCATCTACAACGCGCTGCTGCAGGCCGCCGCTTCCGAGCACGCCGCCCGCCGCCGCGCGATGAAGTCGGCGACCGACAACGCCGGGGAGCTCATCAAGAGCCTCTCCCGGCTTGCCAACGCGGCCCGCCAGGCCGAAATCACCCAGGAAATCAGCGAGATCGTCGGTGGCGCGAGCGCCCTGGCCGACGCGACCGCGGGGAGTGACAAGTAATGACGACGACAGTTGAGACGGCCGTTGCCACGGGCCGCGTCGCCCGGGTCATCGGCCCGGTCGTCGACGTGGAGTTCCCCGTCGACGCGATGCCGGAGATCTACAACGCGCTGCACGTCCAGGTGGCCGACCCGGCCGAGGACGGCAAGCTCAAGACGCTGACCCTGGAAGTCGCCCAGCACCTGGGCGACGGCCTGGTCCGCACCATCTCGATGCAGCCGACCGACGGTCTGGTCCGCCAGGCCGCGGTGGTCGACACCGGCGACGGCATCAAGGTGCCGGTCGGCGATGTCACCAAGGGCAAGGTGTTCAACACCCTTGGCGAGATCCTGAACAAGCCCGAGGCCGAGTCCGAGGTCACCGAGCGCTGGGCGATCCACCGCAAGGCCCCGAACTTCGACCAGCTCGAGTCGAAGACCGAGATGTTCGAGACCGGCGTCAAGGTCATCGACCTTCTCACCCCGTACGTCAAGGGTGGAAAGATCGGCCTCTTCGGCGGCGCCGGCGTCGGCAAGACGGTGCTCATCCAGGAGATGATCTACCGTGTCGCCAACAACCACGACGGTGTGTCGGTGTTCGCGGGCGTCGGTGAGCGTACCCGTGAGGGCAACGACCTCATCGAGGAGATGACGGACTCCGGCGTCATCGACAAGACCGCGCTCGTCTTCGGCCAGATGGACGAGCCCCCGGGCACGCGTCTTCGGGTCGCCCTGGCCGGTCTGACGATGGCGGAGTACTTCCGTGACGTCCAGAAGCAGGACGTCCTCTTCTTCATCGACAACATCTTCCGGTACACCCAGGCGGGTTCCGAGGTGTCGACCCTGCTCGGCCGTATGCCCTCCGCGGTGGGCTACCAGCCGAACCTGGCCGACGAGATGGGTCTCCTCCAGGAGCGCATCACCTCGACCCGTGGTCACTCGATCACCTCGATGCAGGCGATCTACGTCCCCGCGGACGACCTGACCGACCCGGCCCCGGCCACCACGTTCGCCCACCTCGACGCGACGACGGTTCTCTCCCGTCCGATCTCCGAGAAGGGCATCTACCCGGCCGTGGACCCGCTGGACTCGACGTCCCGCATCCTCGACCCGCGGTACATCGCGGCGGACCACTACAACGCCGCCATGCGTGTCAAGGGGATCCTGCAGAAGTACAAGGACCTCCAGGACATCATCGCGATCCTCGGTATCGACGAGCTGGGCGAGGAGGACAAGCTCGTTGTCCACCGCGCCCGTCGCGTCGAGCGCTTCCTGTCCCAGAACACCCACGTCGCCAAGCAGTTCACCGGCGTGGACGGCTCGGACGTGCCGCTCGACGAGTCGATCGCCGCGTTCAACGCGATCTGCGACGGTGAGTACGACCACTTCCCCGAGCAGGCGTTCTTCATGTGCGGTGGCATCGAGGACCTGAAGGCCAACGCCAAGGAGCTGGGCGTCTCCTGAATCGCCTGACTCGTAAGAGTCGCGTTTCGGCGGAGAGGGGCGGGCCGGTCCCGCCCCTCTCCGTACGCCCACGCTGCACCTCCCGGGGGCCAACCCCCGGACCCCCGGCCGAGAGGCCGGGGCGGGCCCTGACACATTCGTGCTCCGGGCCCTACTAGACTTGTGACCCAACACCCGGCAGTAACCGCCGGGTGGTGACCCGAGGAGCCCACCTTGGCTGCTGAGCTGCACGTCGAGCTCGTCGCCGCGGACCGTAGTGTCTGGTCCGGCGAGGCCACCCTGGTCGTCGCGCGCACCGCGTCCGGCGACATCGGCGTCATGCCCGGTCACCAGCCGCTCCTCGGAGTGCTGGAGTCCGGCCCGGTGACCATCCGTACGAGCGAGGGCAGCACTGTCGTCGCCGCTGTGCACGGCGGGTTCATCTCGTTCGCGGACAACAAGCTCTCTCTGCTCGCGGAGATCGCGGAGCTCGCGGACGAGATCGACGTCCAGCGTGCCGAGCGCGCGCTGGAGAGCGCCAAGTCGGCCGAGGACGCCGTCGCCGAGCGGCGCGCCGAGGTCCGGCTGCGTACGGTGTCGGTGCGCTAGCGCCCCGCCGAACAGTTTTGCCCTCAGCCGCGGTCACGGGTCTGGAATTTTCCGGACCCGGCCGCGGCTGAGGCGATGCAGGCACAGTGAGACCGGGGCGATCCCCCGGCCCCGAATGGAGCGAGGAGGTCGGTGGAGATGACCCTCGTTCTGCTTGTGGGCGGCGTGGTTGTCGCGCTGGTACTGGTGGGACTCTTCGTCTTCGGTCTGCGCCGACGCCTGATCCAGCGTTCCGGCGGGACCTTCGACTGCAGTCTCCGCTGGGATGTGCCGGAGGGGGGCGACCCCGGGGGCAAGGGCTGGGTGTACGGGGTGGCCCGCTACAGCGGCGACCGTATCGAGTGGTTCCGCGTCTTCTCGTACGCGCCTCGGCCGCGCCGTCTTCTTGAGCGGTCCGCCATCGAGGTGGTCGCCCGGCGCCAGCCCGCGGGCGAGGAGGAGCTGGCGCTCCTGTCCGACGCGATCGTGCTCGGCTGTACGCATCGGGGCGTGCGCCTCGAACTCGCGATGAGCGAGGACGCGCTGACGGGCTTTCTGGCGTGGCTGGAGGCGGCACCGCCCGGCCAACGGGTGAACGTGGCCTGACCTGTCGGTTCGGCTGCGGACCGTGGGTGGCTTGTCGCGCAGTTCCCCGCGCCCCTGGTAGCTCCGGGTGAACGGGGACGGGCCGTCCACCCGGGGCCGTAGCTGGGGCTACCTCAACCCGGAATCGATCGCCGAGATCAGTTCGCCGTTTGGCGTGTCGCCACTGAACTCCCAGAAGAACGCGCCCTTGAGGCCCTGCGTCTTCACGTACGACATCTTCCCCACGATCGTCGACGGGGTGTCGTAGCTCCACCAGTTGGTGCCGCAGTGGGCGTACGCCGTGCCCGCGATCGTTCCGGTCACCGGGCAGGAGCTCTTGAGGACCTTGTAGTCCTCGATGCCCTGCTCGTACGTGCCGGGGGCGGGGCCCGTCGCCGTACCGCCGGGCGCGTCCTGGGTGACGCCGGTCCAGCCGCGGCCGTAGAACCCGATCCCCAGGTTCAGCTTCGCCGCCGGGATCCCCTTCACCTTGTACTTCTGGATCGCCGCGTCCGTGTTGAAGCCCGCGATCGGGATGCCGGCGTACGAGGTGAGCGGCGAGTGCGGAGCCGTCGGCCCCTTCGCGTCCCACGCACCGAAGAAGTCGTACGTCATCACGTTGTACCAGTCGACGTACTGCGCCGCCCCGGCGTAGTCCGCCTGGTCCATCTTGCCGTTGTCCGAGCCGTCGGCGGTGACGGCGGCCGTCACCAGGGCCGAGGAGCCGAACTTGGCCCGCAGCGCCGCCAGCAGGTTCTTCAGCGACGCCTGACCACTGGTGTCGCAGGAGAGCCCGCACGCGTTCGGGTACTCCCAGTCGATGTCGATGCCGTCGAAGACATCGGCCCAGCGCGGGTCCTTGACCAGGGAGTAGCAGGAGTCGGCGAACGCGGCCGGGTTGGCCGCCGCCGCGCCGAAGCCGCCCGACCAGGTCCAGCCGCCGAACGACCACAGCACCTTGAGGTTCGGGTACTTCTTCTTCAGCTCGCGCAGCTGGTTGATGTTGCCCGCGACCGGCTGGTCCCAGGTGTCGGCGGTGCCGTCGACGCTGGAGGAGGCGTCGTACGTCTTCTGGTAGTCGGCGTACGCGTCACCGATGGCGCACTGGCCGCCCGTGACATTGCCGAACGCGTAGTTGATGTGGGTGAGCTTCGCCGCCGAGCCCGAGGTGACGATGTTCTTCACCTGGTAGTTGCGCTGGTAGACGCCCCAGTCGGTGAAGTAGCCGAGCTTGACCGTGGAGCCGGGGTCGGGGTTGGAGCCGCCGCCCGTGGTGGTGACGGTGAGCGTGCCGGAGGAGGGCCCGGTCTGGTCGGCGCTGTCGCGCGCGGTCACGCTGTACGAGTACGTCGTCCCGGCGGTGAGGCCTGAATCGGCGTACGTCGTGCCCGTGACCGTCGCGATCTTCGTCGAGCCGCGGTACACGTCGTAGTTCTTGACGCCCTTGTCGTCGGTGGCCGCGCTCCACGACAGGTTCAGCGAAGTGTCGGTGACGTTGCTCGCGGTCGGGGTGCCGGGTGCGGAGGGCGGGTTGTCGCCGGGCGGGGTCGAACTCCCGTCGCAGGAGCCGCCGTTGAGCTTGCAGCCCGAAGGGGCGCCGGAGCCCGCGCCGTTGAAGCCGAAGGTGACGCTCGCGCCGGGGGCGAGCGTGCCGTTGTACGACTTGTTCTTGGCGGTCCAGTGGTCGGCGCTGCGGGTGACGTCCGCGTCCCAGAACGAGGTGACGGACGTACCGGAGGGGTAGTCCCACTCCACGGTCCAGGAGCTGAGCGTCGTGGTGCCGGTGTTCTTGACGGTCCACTGGGCGCCGAAGCCGGAGCCCCAGTCCTGGGTCTTGGCGTAGGTGGCGGTGGCCGAGGCGGCGGCCTCGGCGGGGGACGCGGCGGCCAGGCCGACGAGCGCGGCCAGGGGGAGTGCCAGCGCGGTCAGGGCCGCGGTCGCTCTCGATCTCAAGCGGGTGCGCAGGCGTGGTGCAGTGCTCAAGGGAGACTCCCTGAGTGAGGTCCGACGGGTGTGGGGGTGGGACCCTGCTCCGTCCGGTGAGCACACGGATGTCGTGGCACGCTCACACAGCAGTGCCGTGAGCGTAGGAAGGTCTGGACCAATCGTCAAGAGGTCCAGACCAACGGCCGGAAGCTTTCGCTATATCCCCAACTCCTGGGCCAGAACCGCGGCTTGGACCCTGCTGCGCAGCTCCAGCTTTCCCAGCAGACGGCTGACATGCGTCTTCACCGTGGCCTCCGCCATCTCCAGACGTACGGCGATCTCGGCGTTGGAAAGGCCCTCGCCCAGGCACGAAAGTACCTCGCGCTCGCGGCGGGTGAGTGTGTCCAGCGCGGCCGGAGGCTCGGCCGGGGCCTTCGAAACGGTCGGCGCCGCGAACTCCGCGATCAGGCGGCGGGTGACCGCCGGGGCGATCAGGCCCTCGCCGCGCGCCACCGTCCGCACCGCCTCGATGAGGTCCTTCGCCTCCGTGTTCTTCAGCAGGAAGCCCGCGGCGCCCGCGCGCAGCGCCCCGAAGACGTACTCGTCGAGGTCGAAGGTGGTCAGGACCAGGACGTCCGCGAGCTGTTCCGCGACCACCTGACGGGTCGCCGACACGCCGTCCAGCCTCGGCATCTGCACGTCCATCAGGACCAGATCCGGGCGCAGTTCGCGTGCGAGGCGCACCGCCTCCTCGCCGTCGGCGGCCTCCCCGGCCACCTCGATGTCGGGGGCGCTGCCCAGGATCAGCACCAGACCGGCCCGTACCGACGACTGGTCCTCGGCGACCAGTACCCGGATCGTCATACGCTCGACTCGCCTTCCGTGATGGGCAGTTCGGCCCACACCCGCCAGATCCTGCCGCCGTCGGCGCCCGGTTCCGGGCCCGACTCGAAGGTCCCGCCAAGGAGCGCGGTCCGCTCCCGCATCCCCACCAGACCCGCCCCCGACCCGGGCGCGCGCGGCCCCGGGCGGTCGCCGTACGGGCTGGTCACCCGGACCGTGAGCGCCCGCCAGGTGTGCGCGAGCTCCGCCGTGACCGTACCCGGCGAGGCGTGCTTGAGGGCGTTGGTCAGCGACTCCTGGACGATCCGGTACGCGGCGAGCTCGACCGGGGCGGGCAGCGCGGCGCCCGGTGGCCGGGTGTCGTCGAGCGCGAAGTCGAGCCCGCTGGAAGCGCCGTTGGCACGGGCCCGTTCGAGCAGTGCGTCGAGCCCGGCGAGCGTGGGCGCGGCGGCCGGTTCGCTCTCGGCGCCGCTGTCCCGGAGCAGCCCGATCAGGCGGCGCATCTCGGCGAGCCCCGCCACGCTGTTCTCGCGGATCACGGTGAGCGCCCGGCCGGTGGTCGCCGGATCGTCCAGGGAGAGCGCGGCGGTGGAGTGGATCGCGATGGCGGAGAGGTGGTTGGCGACCATGTCGTGCAGCTCGCGGGCCATCCGGGCGCGCTCGGCGACCACCGCCTGGGCGCGGTCGATCTCGGCGAGCAGCGCGGTCTGCTCGGCGCGCAGCGTCGCCGTCTCGGCCGCGTCGCGGTGGTTGCGGACCAGCGCGCCGGTGGTGGCGGGCGCGAGAAAGACGAGCCCGGTGACGATGCCGATGAGCAGGGCCTGCGGGGTGCGGAACCAGGCGAGGAAGCCGATGGTCAGGGCGACGGTGACCAGTCCGGTGGTGACCGGGATGCGGCGGGCGGCGGTGGGCGTGCCGTACAGGACGGCCGCGTAGACGAGGTCCGTGAACATCAGGACCGTGGCCAGGTTCCCCGCGGTGAACTGGTCGGCGACCACCATGGCCGTACCGCCGACCAGGGCGGCCCGCGGGCGGGTGCGGCGCAGCAGCTCCAGGCCCGCCGTCACCGCGAGCGGCACCAGCGACCAGCCCCAGCCGAGCAGCCCACTGCCCCCGGAGACCAGCCGCAGCCCCCACAGCACCAGACCGCCGGCCAGCCCGACGACGGCGATCCGCACGTCGTCGCGGTGCGGGCGGGGAAAACGTTTCACGCTCCCATGAAACACGGGGCCGGCGGCCCGGACGTCCCCGTACCGGCCGAGACGGCGGTACATCGAAGGATGCAGTGCCGATTCCTCACCGCCGACGACGAACGGGCCCGATCCCGCACGGACGCTGGAAGGGAGTCCGAACGAGGAGAGACACCGTGATCGTCACACTCATCGTCATCTGCGAGGCCGGCTTCTGGGTGCTGCTCGCCGGTGGCCTCGCGCTGCGCTACTTCGCGAGGATGCCGAGGGCGTCGGTGGCGGTGCTGCTGTGCGAGCCGCTGCTCGAACTGCTGCTGCTCGTCGTCACCGTGATCGACCTGAGGAACGGCGCCGAGCCGGACTGGAAGCACGGCCTCGCCGCCGTGTACCTCGGCTTCTCGGTGGCGATGGGCCACCATCTGGTGAAGCGCGGCGACGCGTGGTTCGCCCACCGCTTCGCGGGCGGGCCGCGCCCGCCGAAGGCCCCGGCGGGCGGCACCGCCCGCGCGGTCCACGAGTGGCGCACGGCGGGCCGCTGGGTGCTGGCCGCCGTGATCGCGATCGCGCTGCTGCAGGGCGCGATCTGGTACGTGGGCGGGGACGGGGAGATCGGGTCGCTGCGGATGTGGCAGCAGCGGATGGTGTGGCTGATCGGGATCAACCTGGTCATCGCGCTGAGCTACACGCTCTTTCCCAAGCGGGTGGAGCGGGCGAAGTCCCGCAAGAGCCTGTTCTGACCCTTCAGCGCTCGCCGCCCGGCACCCACAGCACGTCCCCGAGCTCCTTGTTCGCGGTGCGGGCCAGGATGAACAGGAGGTCGGAGAGGCGGTTCAGATAGGTCGCCGTGAGCGGGTTCATCGCCTCGCCGTGCACCTCCAGGGCCGCCCAGGTGGAGCGCTCCGCGCGGCGTACGACCGTGCACGCCTGGTGCAGCAGGGCGGCGCCGGGAGTGCCGCCCGGGAGGATGAAGCTGCGCAGCTTCTCCAGCTGCTCGTTGAAGTGGTCGCAGTCCGCCTCAAGGCGGTCGATGTAGAACTGCTCGACTCGCAGCGGCGGGTACTCCGGGTCCTCGACCACCGGCGTCGACAGGTCCGCGCCCACGTCGAACAGGTCGTTCTGGACCCGGCCGAGGACCTTCGCCACCTCCTCGGACAGCTGCCCGAGCGCCAGCGCCGTGCCGATCACGGCATTCGCCTCGTTGGCGTCCGCGTACGCCGAGATCCGCAGATCCGTCTTGGCGGTACGGCTCATGTCGCCAAGAGCCGTCGTGCCCTTGTCGCCGGTACGGGTGTAGATACGCGTCAGATTGACCATGGGGTCAGAGTAGTTAGCCCCGGGCCGTCCCCAAAGTGTCCCGTGACGCCCTCGCGGTCCTCGATGACATTGAGGAGTTGTGGGGCCAAAAGGTGCTCAAGTACGCGGTAAAGGCCGAGCGATGACCATGATCCATGCCCTCGATGGGACCCGGCACACCCATCTCGGTGTGATGTCCGTCATCTGAGACGTGACGCGCATCTCTTAGGGCTCCCAAGACGGCTCACGGCCGATAGCCTCCGCCGGAGAGCCGTAGAAGTAAGCCGTCAAAGGGGTGTGAAGTGGCCAGGAAGCTCGCCGTCATCGGGGCCGGACTCATGGGTTCGGGCATCGCGCAGGTCTCCGCCCAGGCGGGCTGGGACGTGGTGCTGCGTGACGTCACCGACGCGGCGCTGGCCCGGGGCACCGACGGCATCAAGGCCTCGTACGACAAGTTCGTGAGCAAGGGCAAGCTGGCCGCGGAGGACGCCGAGGCCGCGCTCGCCCGTATCACCACCACGACCGACCTGGACGCGGTGGCGGACGCGGACATCGTCGTCGAGGCCGTCTTCGAGAAGCTGGAGGTCAAGCACGACATCTTCCGCACGCTCGACCAGATCGTGCGCGACGACACCGTGCTCGCCTCCAACACCTCCGCCATCCCGATCACCAAGATCGCGGCGGTCACCAAGCGCCCCGAGCGGGTCGTCGGCGCGCACTTCTTCTCGCCGGTCCCGATGATGCAGCTGTGCGAGCTCGTACGCGGCTACAAGACCAGCGACGAAACCCTCGCCATCACCCGGGAGTTCGCCGAGTCCGTCGGCAAGACCTGCATCGTCGTCAACCGCGACGTCGCCGGTTTCGTCACCACCCGCCTCATCTCGGCGCTCGTCGTCGAGGCGGCGAAGCTGTACGAGTCGGGCGTGGCCACCGCCGAGGACATCGACCTCGCCTGCAAGCTGGGCTTCGGCCACGCGATGGGACCGCTGGCCACGGCCGACCTGACCGGCGTGGACATCCTGCTCCACGCCACCAGCAACATCTACACCGAGTCCCAGGACGAGAAGTTCGCGCCGCCGGAGCTGATGCGCCGGATGGTTGACGCGGGTGACATCGGGCGCAAGAGCGGGCAGGGCTTCTACAAGCACTGATTGACACACCCTCACCTCCTGTCTCCCCAGCATCACTCCATGGGGTGAATTAGGTATCGGTTCGCTCACAGACGGCAACTTCCCTGCGTTCTGTGCAGTCAGTTGGTGCAGTAAGAGACGACAGGCAGACAGGCATACGGAGCACTCCGGGGAGTACACATGCATATCAGGGGCGACCACGTCGAGCTGGTCGTCGGGGGCCGCCTCGACGTCCGCAGCGCGGCGGACGCCCGTACGGTCCTGCACTCGGCCGTCGACGACGGAGCCGGCGACCTGGTGCTCGACCTGACCGAACTCGACTCCTGGGACGCCACCGGGCTCGGCGTGATCATGGGCGCCCACCGGCGGGCCGGCCGCTGCGGCCGACGGCTCGTCCTGCGCGGCGTGCCACCCCAGATGCAGCGCCTGCTCGTGGCGACCCGGCTGCACCGCATCCTCGCCATCGAAGGCGGCATCGCGGCCGAGGCGCTGCCGCGCGTATGACCTTGGTACGGGGCTCTCGCGGACGACTTGTGCGGTAGTTGTGCGCGGGGTGTGAGAGCGGCACTCCGCGCCCAATCCTCACCGGACTGTGACGCTCTGGGCGGGGTGGCACCCCGCCGGTGCAGAGATACTGGTCGAAGGATTAGGGTGCGGTCTCCCGCCGGTCGACATCCCAAGCGGCGGGGTCCGGACCAGAGCGACAGCGCAGTACGTAGCGGCCGGGAGGGGCACCGTTACGCACGCGCATCTGGGGGGCTTTGACCATGGACCCGATGGACGACAACCGGGGACCGGAAGAGTTCGACCACGATTCGGACGGCTCGGATACTCCGGGCGCCGGTGCGCCGCAGCCGCAGCGCGACCGTGACGCCGTGAGCCCCGGGCTCGGCCGGCGCACCGCCGGTCCGGCCCGCACGGTCCAGCTGGTCTCCGGTGACTTCCTGCTGACCGTCAACCCCGTCGACGGCAGCGAGATCGAGCCGTGCCCGCCCGGCGAGATACCCGGACGGCCCGCCCGCCGCACCGCCGCCGAACGCGCCGAGCGCGAACGCTCGCTCAGGCCCCCGGTGCCCGCGGCCCCCGCCGCACCCGCGCCCGTCCTGCTTGAGCGCGGCGAGGAGCGCGAGCGTCTTGGCCGGCTGCTCGGGCGCGGCCGCTCGGTGCGGCTCACCGGCCCGGCCGGCTCCGGGCGCACGGTGCTGCTCGACGCCGTCGCCGCCGACTGCGCGCGCCTGGCGCCCGACGGCGTCGTCCGCCTCAACGGCCACCGCCGCACCGCCCATGAACTGCTGCACGAGCTGTACGCGGCCGTCTACCGCGCCCCGCTGCACCGGCCCGACCGGGCGGGGCTGCGGGAGCGGGTGCGCGAGATCGGCGCGATCGTCCTCGTCGACGACCTGGAGTTCGGCGGGGCGCCTTTGGAGGAACTGCTCGACGCCGCGCCCGAGTGCGCGTTCCTGCTCGCGGCCACACCCGAGGTCGCGGCGCCGCTCGCCGACTCGCACCTCGAAGAGGTCTTCCTCGCCGGTCTCGGCCGGGGCGCCTCGCTTGAGCTCCTTGAGCAGGGCGTGGAGCGGCCGCTCACCGACGACGAGGCCAACTGGGCGGGTGACCTCTGGTTCGAGTCGGAGGGCCTGCCGCTGCGGTTCGTGCAGGCGGGCGCGCTGCTGCGGCAGCGGGACACACTGCGCGGCGAGGGCGTCGCGCGCGACGAGTTCGGGCTGCCGGTGGAGGAGCCGTCCGACCTGTCCGTGTTCTCGGCCGAGGGCCGCGAAGTGCCGCTGCCCTCGCTCGGCGACGGCGCGGCCCCCGCCGCCCCGCTCGCCGCCCGGCTCGGCCAGGCCGCCCGCGACACCCTGCGGTTCGCGGTCGCGCTCGGCGGCGAGGTGCCGCACCAGGCGCATCTGCCCGCGCTCATCGGGGACACCCACGCCGACGCCGCGCTCGGCGAACTGCTCGGCTGCGGCCTGCTCTCCCCGGCCGGTACGCGCTACCGGCTCGCGGCGGGCGTGCTCACCCAGCTCGACGCCGCCGGATACGGCGAGGACGCGGGGGAGCGGGCGCACACGGCCGCCCAGCACTACGCCTGGTGGACCGGGCACCCCTCGGTCACTCCCGAGCGGGCGGCGGCCGAGTCGGACGCGGTGCTCGCGGCGCTCGGCGCGCTGGTGCCGGGCGGTGACTCCGGGCACCCCGCGACGGCGGTGGAGCTCGCGCGCAGCGCGGCGCCCGCGTTCGCGGCGGGGTTGCAGTGGGGCGCGTGGGAACGGGCGCTGCGCATCGGCTCGGCGGCGGCCCGCGTGACAGGCGAGGTGGCCCAAGAGGCGTACTTCCACCACGAGTTGGGCGTACTGGCGCTGTGCAGCGGGAACGTGGACCGCGCGCGGGCCGAGCTGGAGGCGTCCATCGGGCTCAAGGGCGCGCTCTCCGACAAGCGCGGCACGGTCGCGGGCCGGCGGGCGCTGGCCCTGGTCGAGGACCGCTCCGGCGGCCCGGTGGTCTCCGGCGGCCGCACCCCGGCGGGCGACGAGGTCCCGGCGGCGCGGTACGAGGAGTCCCAGTCGCCCCCGGCCGGCGTTCCGGCGCCGCCGATCCCGCTGGAACTCCCGGACTCCACGCCCACGTTGCTGACCCCGCGCGTGGTCACGGCCCCGGCCCGTCGCCGCCGTACGTTGCTGACGGGCACGCGTCGCAACCTGGTGGCGGCGGGCGCGGGCGCCCTGCTGGCGGCGGTCCTGGGCACGGTGGTCACCCTGGGCGCGACCTCCAGCGGCTCCTCGGACTCGCCCGGCGACAAGGTCAAGCAGCAGCAGTCGGCGAACGAGGGGGATGTGGGCGGCGAGGGCGGGGTGCCCGCGCAGACGCCGTCGGACGGTTCGACGCAGCGGGTGCCGGGCGGGGGCTCCCACTCGGCTCCCGGCCACCCGTCCAAGCCCGGCACTCCCGGGACGACCCCGGACACCCCCGGCACCACGCCGCCGGGTTCCACCACGCCCACGGGCAAGCCGTCCACCCCGACGACGAAGCCGACGAAGCCGACGGGGAAGCCGTCGTCGCCCACGACCGGTGGGACGTCGGGGTCGCCCACGTCGGGGGGGACGACGTCGACCGGGGGGACGAGTACGGGCGGTACGACGGGGGGTACCTCGACGGGGCCGACCACGGGTGGGTCGACGACGACGTCGGGTGGTTCGGGTTCGTCCGGTGGCACGACGACTGGTCCGACCACGGGTGGTACGACGACGTCGGGCGGCGGTTCGGGTTCGGGCAGTACGACGACGGGTCCGTCCACGGGCGGTACGTCCACGACCGGCACGTCCACGGGCACGACGGGAACGACGACGTCCGGCACGCCGGGCGGCAGCACGTCCCCGAGCCCGTCGAAGTCGTAGGGACCCCCACCCCACCCCTTCCCGAAAGCCCTGGGCGGGCGGCCGGGTGGTGGGGTGAGGGCGGTCTCCCGGGGGCTGCGCCCCCGGACCCCGTTTTTCGGCTGGCCGCCGGTGGGGGCTTGTCGCGCAGTTCCCCGCGCCCCTTAAATGGGCCCTTCGGGCCCTCCTGGGGGCGCGGGCAACCCGGCACCGGTCGTTGATGGGCCCGGAGGGCCCTCTTAGGGGCGCGGGGAACTGCGCGAGCAACCCAGCACGATCCGCAGCCGAAGCGGGGCGCAGGGGCGCAGCCCCGCATACCCACCCACCCCAGGGGCGCAGCCCGCTTCCCACCCACCCCAGCCGGGGTCCGGGGCGGAGCCCCGAGAGCGGGGTGCGGGGGCCGCAGGCCCCGCCAGGGGTTCAGAGGGCCTAGCCCCCGGGAAAACACCTCCGCCCCCCACCCACCCCCGGAGGGTCTAGGTGAAGGGGCGGGGTGGGGCATGGAAACGGGGGCTAGAACAGGCGGAGTTTGTCGTCCTCGATGCCGCGCATCGCGTTGTAGTCGAGGACGACACAGCCGATGCCCCGGTCAGTGGCGAGCACGCGAGCCTGCGGCTTGATCTCCTGCGCCGCGAACACCCCCTGCACAGGCGCGAGGTGCGGATCCCGGTTCAGCAGCTCCAGGTAGCGGGTGAGCTGCTCGACGCCGTCGATCTCACCCCGTCGCTTGATCTCGACCGCCACCGTCCCGCCGGACGCGTCACGGCACAGGATGTCGACCGGCCCGATCGCCGTCGGGTACTCGCGGCGGATCAGCGTGTACCCCTCGCCCAGCGTCTCGATCCGGTCCGCGAGCAGCTCCTGCAGATGCGCTTCCACGCCGTCCTTGATGAGACCGGGGTCCACACCCAGCTCGTGCGAGGAGTCGTGCAGGATCTCCTCCATCGTGATGATGAGCTTCTCGCCCGCCTTGTTGACGACCGTCCAGACGCCGGAGTCGTCCCCGGTCCCCTCCTTGAGGGTGCAGGGCGGAGACATCCAGTTGAGGGGCTTGTACGCCCGGTCGTCCGCGTGAATGGAGACACTGTTGTCCGCCTTCACCAGGATCAGCCGGGTGGCGGAGGGCAGATGGGCGGTGAGGCGGCCCGCGTAGTCGACGGAGCAGCGGGCGATGACGAGACGCATGGTCGGCAACGCTACTCGAATCCCCCCACCGAACGCGATTCGTCCGGCAAAGCGCTGTTCGTTATTGGCCGGTTACGTGCCGAGTACCTGTCGCGGGCCCCATGCCGCGCCTACCGTATAAGCGGGAGGTTGTCGGCCAAGCACGCTGCGTGGCCGACTTCGTTCCTTTCCCTGCCCGTAAGACCCCCACCTTCGGGGTCGCGAGAGGAGAAACCATGTCGCTCGACGTCTCACCGGCCCTACTCGAACAGGCCGAGCGAGGCGAGGTCGACGAAGCCGATTTCGTCGACTGCGTCCGGACCTCCCTGCCGTACGCATGGGAGATGATCAGTTCGCTGGTGGCTCAGCTGAAGGTGGACGGTGGCGAGTTCGCCGACAACCAGACGCCTCCGCCGGACGAACAAGCACGCGGCCAGCTGCTGCGCGCGCTCGCGAGTGACGCCATCCGCGGTGCTCTCCAGCGGCACTTCGGTGTCCGGCTGGCGTTCCAGAACTGCCACCGTGTCGCGGTGTTCCCGCTGGACCCGTCGTCCGACGAGAGGCTCGCCCGCTTCACGTCGATCCGGGGCCAGCTGCTCAACCAGTCGCCGGAGCTGAGGGACTGCTGAAACCTTGCCGCCGCTCCGCATCGCGGGAGGTGCAACTGATGCGGAGCGGGGGTCCGATCGCGGGGCTCCGCCCACCAGCCCCGCCCTACGCCCGCCACGGTCCCTCCGGCAACGTCCCTCACGACCCCTCCAGCACCCCGGTCACGCCCCCTGCGGCGACATTGCTCACGGTCCCTTCGGCAACTGCCCTCACGCCCCCTCCGGCCGTACCCCGGACTCTCCCTCCGGCCGCTCAAGGAGCGGCACCACCTCAGCGCCCAGACGTCGTACGTTCTCCTCCGTCGCCGCCAGGTCGCCCGCGCCCTCGACCAGGAAGGCGAAGCGTGTGATCCCCGTCTTCTCGGACGTCGCCGCGATCCGGTCCGCCGCCAGCTGTGGGGGGCCCACCGGGTGTAGCGAGCACAGGAGTTCCGTGTACGCGATGGGGTCGCGCATCGCGCGGTGGCGGCCGTCGACCGTCACATGGGCGTCGAGCCCCGTCTTCAGCCAGCCGGGCATCGCCTTGAGCAGCGTCTCGGCCGCATCAGGCTGGCTGTCCGCGATCTGGGCCACTCCGGCCGAGACATGCGGCGCGGCCGCGACCGCGTCCGGGGCCACGCCCGACGCCAGCGCGTGCGAGCGCCACAGCGCGACCATCTCCGCCTTCTCCTCGTCGCCGCAGTGCATCCCGAGCAGCATCGGCAGGCCGCGCTCGGCGGCGAGTTTGACGCTGTTGGGCGAGGTGCACGCCACGATGACCTCGGGCCCGGGCGGGCCGTCCGCGAGGAGCTCGTCGGGCCGGGGCACCACCGGGACCTCCCGGAAGGCGAAACGTTCTCCCAGACTCGAAACCCGCGGTTCGGTCAGCCAGCGCAGCAGCAGGTCGAGGGACTCGGGGAAGCCCTCCTCGTACGCCTTCAGGCCGGAGCCGAAGACCTCCAGGTCGACCCAGGGACCGCCGCGGCCCACGCCCAGCGAGAACCGGCCACCGGACGTCAGGTGCAGCAGCGCCGCCTGTTCGCCGAGCGCCACCGGGTGCGCGCTGGGCAGCACGCTGACGGCCGTCCCGACGCGGATCCTGCGCGTACGCCCCAGGAGCAGCGCGGCCAGGGTCACGGCCGACGGGCACACCCCGTACGGCACGAAGTGGTGCTCGGCGAGCCAGACACAGTCGAGGCCCGACTCCTCGGCCACTTCGGCGGACCGCACCGCCCGGTGCAGTGCCTCCCCCTGGCCCTGGCCCGGGAATTGGGCTGCCAGTACAAAAGTTCCGACGCGCATCGCTCTTGCCTCCTCACGGCCGACGCGGCTCCCCCTCTTACCGGCAACAACGTCTGACAAGTGCCAAGGGCACGGCCCAGCGTGAACTTCTTGCGATAGTCCGGTAAGTGTCCCCCGTACGAGTTAACGTGCCACTCCGGTCCAGGCTCGGGTACCCGGGTCCGGTGGCTCTACGCTGGAGGCAGTCCGTCCGCCCGGCCCCGTGAGGTGTTTCCGTGTCCCCGCGCCGCAACCGCCCCAAGGGCGGCGACCAGCCGACCGAGCCGACCGCCGCGGGAAGTGGTGACCGCTACGGTCTCCAGCGCACCGAGACGTACCAGGGCGAGGAGTGGTCCGTACGTCATGTGAGCGGTGCGAGCTCCGGCGGCAAGCGGTACCGCTGTCCGGGCTGCGACCAGGAGATCCCGGCCGGCGTCCCGCACGTCGTGGCATGGCCCGAGTACGGCGGCGTCGACGACCGGCGGCACTGGCACAAGGCGTGCTGGAACGCGAAGGACCGCCGCACCAGCAGGGTGCAGCGGTCCAGGAACGCGCCGAGGTACTGACCGTACGAAGTACGGAAGCAGCCGAAAGACGGAGTGTCAGACGTCGCGCTTGCTCAGGGCCGCGAACGCGCCACCGAGGGCAACCGCCGTCACACCCGCCAGGATCAGCAGCGGCATCCAGCCGTGCGGGCCGGAATCGGTCACCGACGCGCCGTAGAACACGGCCAGTTGGCTCGGGATCGAGTACTGGAACAGGGCCTGGCGCACCGAGTCGAGCGACGGCGAGAACATGAACAGCGCCAGCACGAGCGGCAGCAGCACCACGCCGATCATGACGGTGATCGCGCCGGCCGAGTGCCGGATCAGCGCGCCGATGGCGAGCGAGAGCAGGCCGAGCATCGAGATGTAGAGCCCGACGCCGACGGTCGCCTTCAGCAGCTCGCCGCCGGACGGCTGCCTGCCGCTGGTCACCATGCCCGTCTGGAGCATCGCCACCAGGAAGGTGGAGGCCGTCACGATGACGAACGACAGCAGGAAGAAGACGATCGCCTTCGCGGTGAGGATCCGGGCCCGGCTGGGGCACGCGGTCAGCGTCGTACGGATCATGCCCGTGCCGTACTCGGAGGCGATGGTCAGCACGCCGAGCGTGATCACACAGATCGAGCCGAGCAGCACTCCGTAGAAGCCGAGGCTGACCACGGGGGTGTCGCCCATGTGCGCGTCGGAGGAGTTGACGGCGACGGCCGCGAGCAGTCCGATGCCGAGCACGAGCACGATCAGCACGCCGAGCGTCCACATCGTGGAGCGCACCGAGCGGATCTTGGTCCACTCCGAGGCGAGCGCGTCGCCGAGCGTCGCGGGCCGCACCGGGATCGGCGAGGTGTACGCGCCGTAGGCCGCACCCGGCGCCTGCTGCGGGGCCTGCTGGTAGGGGGTGCTCATCGGGCGTCCTCGGGCTCGGTCAGGGAGGGTGCGGCGGCGGGGGCCGGGGGAGCGGCGGGGGCGACCGGAGCGGCCACCGGGGGCTGCGCGGGGGCGGCCGGGGCCACGGGCGCCTGGCCCGGGGCCGCGTACGGGTTCTGTCCCGGCGGCGGCGGTGCGTACCAGCCCTGGGTGGGCACCTCGGGGATCACCGGCGGCGGCGCGTACCCGGGCGGCACCGGCGGCATCAGACCGGCCTTCTGGTCGGCCGTGGAGCGGTAGTCCACCGCGCCCTGCGTCATCCGCATGTACGCCTCCTCAAGGGAGGCCTGGTGCGGCGAGAGCTCCCACAGGCGTACGTCGGCGCCGTGCGCCAGGTCGCTGATGCGCGGCAGCGCGAGACCGGTCACCCGCAGGGCGCCGTCCGGCTCCGGCATGACCTGGCCGCCGGCCTCGGTGAGCGCGGCCGTCAGCTTCTCGCGCCCGGTCTGCTCGGGCGTCCGCACGCGCGCGAAGTCGGCGGAGTTGTGCGAGATGAAGTCCTTGACGCTCATGTCGGCGAGCAGCTGGCCCCGGCCGATGACGATCAGGTGGTCGGCGGTCAGCGCCATCTCGCTCATCAGGTGCGAGGAGACGAAGACGGTCCGGCCCTCGGCGGCCAGCTGCTTCATGAGGTTGCGCACCCACAGGATGCCCTCGGGGTCGAGCCCGTTGACCGGCTCGTCGAAGAGCAGCACGTGCGGGTCGCCGAGCAGCGCTGCGGCGATGCCGAGCCGCTGGCCCATGCCGAGCGAGAACCCCTTGGAGCGTCTGCCCGCGACGTCCTGGAGGCCGACGACCCCGAGGACCTCGTCGACCCGGCGGGCCGGGATGCCGGAGAGCTGGGCGAGCGAGAGCAGATGGTTGCGGGCGCTGCGGCCGCCGTGCACGGCCTTGGCGTCGAGCAGCGCGCCGACCTGGCGGGGCGCGTTGGGGAGCGTACGGAAGGGGTGGCCGCCGATGGTGACATGGCCGGAAGTGGGCTGGTCCAGGCCGAGGATCATGCGCATGGTCGTCGACTTGCCGGAGCCGTTGGGCCCCAGGAAGCCGGTGACGGCGCCGGGCCTCACCTGGAAGGAAAGGTTGTACACGGCTGTCTTGGCGCCATAGCGCTTCGTCAGGCCGACTGCCTCGATCATTCTCCAGCCCCATCGACGGTGTGGGTCGTCGGGGCGGTGGCCGTCCGCAGCCAGGGTGCCCCCGTATGAGTGAGGAGCTTATCCAGGACTTTACGGTTCCGGCCAAGCGAAGAGACATGCGTTACGTGTGGTTCTGCCCGGTATGCACCGCACGCCTCCCGGCCCTCACCAGGCGTTACGCGTCCCGCCTCTTCAGGACCAGATAGCCGCCCGCGAGCGCCGCGACCACCCACAGCGCCATGATCCCGAGCCCCGCCCAGGGCCCGTACGGCGGTGGCTCGCTGTTCATCGCGTCCGGCACCACCCGCATGATCTTCGAGCCCGCCTGGTCCGGGAAGTAGCGGGCCACCTTCTTGGCGCCCGGCACCGCCGACAGGATCTGCGAGACCAGGAAGAAGAACGGCATCAGGATGCCGAGCGAGAGCATCGAGCTGCGCAGCATCGTGGCCACGCCCATCGAGAAGAGCGCGATCAGCGCCATGTAGAGGCCCGCGCCGAAGACCGCGCGCAGCACATTGGGCTCGCCGATGGTGGTGCGGTGCGGGCCGAGCAGCGCCTGGCCCAGGAAGAAGGAGAGGAAGCTGGTCGCCATGCCCACGACCAGCGCGAGGGCGGTGGCGACCGCGAGCTTGGCGAAGAGGAACGTGGCCCGCTGCGGCACGGCGGCCAGTGAGGTGCGGATCATGCCCGAGCTGTACTCGGTGCCGACCACCAGGACGCCGAAGACCACCATCGCCAGCTGGCCGAGCACCATGCCGGAGAAGCTGATGAAGGTCGGGTCGAAGGTGGCGCGCTCGGCCGGCTTGAGGTCGTTGAACTGCGACTTCATCAGCGCGGACAGGGCCGCGCTCACCGCGACCGTGACGACGAACGCGCTGATCAGGGTCCAGGAGGTGGAGGAGACCGAACGGATCTTGGTCCACTCGGAGCGGAGGACGGCGGGTGCCGATGCCATGTCAGACCCCCTCGCCCTGGGAGGCGGCGTTTTCGGCGCGAGCCCGGTAGCTCTCGCCCCAGTTCGGCGCGGGTGCCTCGGGGGTCCCGGGCGGGCCGTGGGCGGTGTCCGAGTGGGCGTGGTACTCCACCGACGCCGCCGTCATCTGCATGAACGCCTCCTCCAGGGACGCCTGCTGGCCGGAGAGTTCATGCAGCACGATCTGGTGCTGGGCGGCCAGTTCGCCGAGCCGCTCGATCCTGCCGTTGTCGATCTCCAGGGCGCCGTCGGCGGTCTGCGTCACGGTGATCCCGGCCCGGCTCAATACGTCGAGCAGGTGTTCCCACTGGGGGGAGCGAAGTCGTACGAAACTCCGAGAATTCTGGCGAATGAAATCTGCCATCGATGTATCGGCGAGCAGTCGCCCCTGCCCGATAACGATCAAGTGATCCGCCGTGAGCGCCATTTCGCTCATCAGGTGAGACGACACGAAGATCGTTCTGCCTTCGGCGGCGAGGGCTTTCATGAGATTGCGGATCCAGTGAATTCCCTCGGGGTCCAGACCATTGACGGGTTCGTCGAACATCAGGATCTCGGGGTCGCCGAGCAGCGCGGACGCGATTCCCAGGCGCTGGCCCATGCCGAGCGAGAAGCCCTTCGACTTCTTCTTCGCGACCGGCGTGAGACCCACCGTGTCCAGGACCTCCGCGACCCGCCGTTCGGGGATCCGGTTCGACTGGGCGAGGCAGAGCAGGTTGTTGTACGCGCTGCGGCCGCCGTGCATCGCCTTGGCGTCCAGCAGCGCCCCGATGTACTTCAGCGGCTCGTCGAGGTCGCGGTAGTGGCGGCCGTCGATGCGCACCGTGCCGCTGGTCGGGTTGTCGAGATCGAGCATCATGCGCATCGTGGTGGACTTGCCGGCGCCGTTGGGGCCCAGGAACCCGGTCACCACACCCGGTCTGACCTGGAAGGACAGGTCGTCGACCGCGACTTTGGAACCGAAGCGCTTGGTAAGACCCGCTAGCTCGATCATGGAGCCACGCTAAACGCGGACAAAGCCCCCCGCCACTTGTGTGACGGGGGGCTTTGTGCCGTACCGATACGTCCCGTACCACCGCGTGCCGTACGCATACGGTGGGCGCGGACGCAGCCCACGGGGGAGGAGCTGCGGCCGCTGCGGACTAGCGGGACTGCTGGGCCGGGACGCCGCGCGAGACGGGCTCGTCGTCGACCGGGGAACCGGCGGCGGCCACGGCCGCACCGGTCAGCGTCGCCAGCATCTCGCGGACGTTGGTCAGCTGCGCGTTGATCGAGTCGCGGCGGTTGGTGAGCGCCGCCAGCTCCCGCTCGGATTCCGAACGGATGCGGTCGGCCTTGGCGTTGGCGTCCGCCACGATGTCCTCGGCCTGGCGCTGGGCCGTCTCGACCGTCTGACGGGCCCGGCGCTCCGCGTCCGTACGCAGCTTCTCGGCCTCCAGGCGCAGCTGCTCCGCGCGGTGCTCGATCTCCGCGAGGCGCTTCTCGGCCTTGGCCTGACGCGACGCCAGGTCGCGCTCGGACTGCTCGCGGCGCTTGGCGAGGTTCGTCTCGAAGTCGGCGGCGGCCTGCGCGGCCTTGGCGCGGGTCTCCTCGAAGAGGGCGTCCGCCTCCTCGCGCTTGGACTGCGCGTCCTTCTGGGCCTCGGTGCGCAGCTGGGAGGCGTCACCCTTCGCCTTCTCGACGATGCGGACGCCCTCGTCCTCCGCCTTCGCCTTGCGCTCGGCGGCGAACGATTCTGCGTCGTTGCGCACCTGCTGGGCCGCCGACTCGGCGAGCTCACGGTGCTGCTCGGCGGCCCGGCGGGCCTCCTCGCGCAGGTCCTTCGCCTCTTCCTCGGCGAGACGGAGGATCTTCTCGACCCGCGCGCCGAGGCCCGCGTACGACGGCTCCGCGTCGCTCACCTGGGCCTGGGCGTTCTGCGTTTCGAGGTGCAGCTCCTCGATGCGCTTTTCCAGAGAAGTGATCCGTGCCAGAGCGCTGTCACGGTCGGCGACGAGCTTGGTAATGCGGTCGTCCACCTGACCGCGGTCGTAACCACGCCGCACGAGCTCGAAGCCGAAGGGGGAGGAAGTGTCGCTCATGGGGTTCCTGTCGAATGAGACCGGTGAGGTGATAGGGGGAATCCTAGGGGCCCAGGCGGCGTGTCATCGAGCGGATGCCCGTTTGATCTGGAGAATTACCAGCCTTTTGAGTGGCTACCCCTCCGAAGACTTGCCACTCGAACGTGTACTTCCCGCCGCCGCCCCCGCCTTGGCCGCCTCCTTGCCCGCGGCCTTGCCGCCCAAGGACGGGGCCTCGAAAGACTCCAACGCCTCAAGTACGTCCTGGACACGGGAGATCTCTGCATTGATGTCCGCGCGCCGCCTGACCAGCACGTCCAGCTCGCGCTTGCCCTCGTCGACGGTGCGCTTGGCCTCCGCCTCCGCGTCGTCGCGCAGCTTCGTCGCCTCGCGGATCAGCTCGGCCTTCTTGGCCTCGGCCTCCTTGAGCAGCCCCTCCGCCTTCTTGACGGCGGCGATACGGACCTTGCTCGCCTCGGAGTTGGCGTCCGACAGAAGTTCCTTGGCCTTCGCCTCGGCCTCGACGGTCTGCTCGGTGGCCGCCGTGACCAGCTTGTCGACGCGCTCGCCCGCCGTCTTCATCTGCTCGGCGCTCTCCCGCCGGGCCCGCTCGTGCAGCTCCTCGATCTCCGACTCGGTCCGCGCGCGCACCTCTTCGGTGCGCTCCCTTATGGCGGTGGCGTCGGTGCGGGCACCGGCCAGCAGCTCGTCCGCGTCCGTACGGGCCTTCTCCACCAGGGAGTTGCCCTCCACGGTCGCCTCGGAGACGATCCGTTCGGCCTCCTTGCGGGCGGCGCCCACCATCGTGTCGGCCTGCTCCTCGGCCAGAGTCGCCGCGAGCAGGGCCTCCTCCTGCGCCTTGTTGATGAGCTGGTCGGCCTGCTCGGCCGCGTCGGAGCGGCGCTTGGCCGCGGCCGTACGGGCCTCGTCGAGCAGCCGGTCGGACTCCTCGCGGGCCTCCGTACGGGTCTGCTCGGCGGCCTCCTCGGCCTGGATACGCGTCTTGTCGGCCTCCGCGCGGATGCGCTGGGCGGCCTGCTGGGCGGAGCCCACGGTCTCGGCGGCCTCGGCACGCAGCCGCTCCGCCTCCCCGTTCGCCTCGGTGAGGACGCGCTCGGCCTCCGCGCCCGCCTCGGCAAGGATCCGCTCGGCCTCGCTGCTCGCCTCGCCGATGAGCTGGTCGGCCTGCTCGGCGGCGTCCGCACGGCGCTTGTCGGCGGCCTGACGGGCCTCGTCGAGCAGCCGCTCCGACTCCGTACGGGCCTCGCCCACCAGCTGTTCGGCCTCGGCCCGCGCCTCGGCGACGGTCTGCTCGGCCTCGGCGGCCGCGGCCCCGAGCGTCGAACCGGCGTCCGCGCGCGCCTCGGTGGTGACCAGCTCGGCGTAGGTGTCGGCCTCGGAGGTGGTGCGCTCGGCCTGCGCGGTCGCCTCGGCGAGGAGCCGGTCGTGCTCCGACTGGCCCTCGTCGCGCAGCTGCTGGGCCTCCGTGAGCAGCCGCTCGGCGGTCGCCGTCGACTCGGCGGCGAGCAGCTCGGCCTGCGAAGTCGCCTCGGTGACCAGGCGGTCGGCCTGGCTCGCGGCGTCGCTGCGGATGCGGTTGGCGTCCTCGCGGGCGTCCGCCCGGGTGCGCGCGGCGTCCTGCTCGGAGGAGGCGAGCGCGTCGGAGGCCTCGGTGCGCATCCGCTGCGCGTACTCGGACGCGTCCGAACGGGCCTTCTCCGCCTCGGCGATGGCGTCCGCCATCGTCCGCTCGGCGAGCGCCTTGGCGGCCTCGGCCTCCTCGGTCGCGCGCTCACGGGTGCGGTTGGCGTCCTCGGTGGCGCGCTCGCGCTCGGCGTAGGCGTCGGCGCGGACCCGGTCCGCCTCCTCCTGCGCCTCGTTCCTGGTCCGCTCGGCGACGTGCTCGGCGGTGGAGCGCAGACCCGCGATCTCCTGCTCGGCCTCCTCGCGCAGCCCCGACACCGAGTCCCGCACCTGCTGGGCGGTCTGCTCGGCGGCCGCCACCAGCTCGGTGGCGCGCCGGTCGGCCTCCTCGCCGAGCCGCTGCGCCTCGGCCTGCGCCTCCTCGACCCGGCGACGGGCCGAGGCGAGCAGTTCCTCGCTCTGCTCGCGGGCCTGCGCCCGCTCCGAATCGGCCTCGGCGCGCGCCGAGTTCAGCGTCTCCTCGGCCTCGCGGCGACGCCGCGTCGCCTCCTCCTGGGCGGCGGCCAGCGCCTCGGCGGCCTCGGCGCCGACCCGCTCGGCGGCGGCCGCGGCCTCCGCGCGCATCCGGTCGGCGGTGTCCTGGGCCTCGCTCTTGAGCCGCTCGGCCTCGGCGGCCGCCTCGGACCGCAGGCGTACGGCCGCGCTCTCCGCCTCCGCGCGGGTGCCCGAGGCGTCGGAGGCGGCCTCGGTGCGCAGCCGCTCGGCCTCCTGCTCGGCCTGTGCCTGGAGCGTACGGACGCGCTCGGCGGCCTCGGTGCGCAGCCGCTCGGTCTCCTCGGCGGCCTCGCGGCGGATGCGCTCGCTCTCGGCGCGCGCCTCGGTCAGGGCCTGGTCGGCGGAGGTGTGCCGCTGCTCGGCCTCGGTGTGCAGCCGGGTCAGCTCGTCGGCGGCCTCGGCCTGGCGGGCGGCGACGGCCCGCTCGGTCTCCTCGCGCAGCCCAACGGCCGCCTGTTCGGCGGACGTACGGGTGGACTCGGCGTGCTCCTCGGCCTCGGCGCGCATCCGCTCGGCCTCGGCGCGGGTGCGCTCCAGGGTCTCCTCGGCCTGCTTGCGCAGCGTGGTGGCCCGCTCCAGTGCCTCGTTGCGTACGCGCTCGGACTCGGTGCCCGCGGAGGTGCGCAGCTCCTCGGCGTCCGCCTTCGCCTTGGTCAGCAGCTCCTCGGCGGTCCTGGCCGCCTCCTCGATCTGCTGGACGCCCTCGCGGCGGGCCTCGCCCCGGATGCGCTCGCCCTCGGCGACCGCCTCGGCCCGCAACTGCTCGGCCTCGCCGCGCAGCCGACGCGCCTCCTCCTGGAGCTCGACCGTCTTGGCCCGGTACTCCTTGGTGTCGTCCTTGGCCGCGCCCTTGAGCTCGACGGCCTGCTCCTCGGCCTGCGAGCGCAGCCGCTCGGCCTCCGCCTCGGCCTCGCGGCGGATCCGCTCGGCCTCCTCGGACGCCTTGCGGGTGGTCTCCTGGGCGTCCGCGGACGCCTTGGTGAGGACTTCCTCGGCGCTGCGGGCGGCCTTGGCGAGCTGGGCCGCGGTGTCCTCGGCGGCGCTGGTGCGGGCGTTGTCGGCGGCCTCCGCGACCAGCCGCTCGGCCTCGGCGCGCGCGTCGTCGCGGGCCTGCTGGGCCTCGGCCTTGAGGGCCTCGGCCTCCTGGGTCGCCTCGGCCACCAGGCGGGCGACCTCGGTCCTGGCGGTACGGGTGCGCTGCTCGCTGGCCGACTCGGCGCCCGCGAGCTGCTTGCTCGCCGAGTCCTTCGCCTCGGTGAGGACCTTGTCGGCCTCGGCGCGCGCCTCGCGCAGCGCGGTCTCGGCCTCCTGCATCCGCTGCTCGGCGGCCCGGCTCAGCTCGGCGGCCTGCTGGCGCGCCTGGTCGGCCTCGGCGGTGGTGGACGAACGCAGCTGCTCGGCGTGGGAGGTGGCCTCCTGGGCCTGTGCGGAGGCGGCGTTGAGCAGGCGCTCGGCGTCCTTGCGGGCGCGCAGCAGGGTCGCCTCGGCCTCGGCACGGGCCGACTCGGCCTCGGCGACCAGGCGTTGACGGGCCTCTTCTGCGACCCGGGCGGCCTCCGCGCGGGCGGCGGCCAGCGACGCCTCGCTCTCGGCGCGCGACTCGTCGAGCAGCCGGCGGGCCTGCGCCTCGGTACGGGCGCGCAGCTGCTCGGCCCACGCCACGTTCTCGTTGACGTGCGACTCGACGGTCGCGCGGCGCTCGGCCAGCTCCTGGTCGAGCCGCTGGCGGCGGTTGACCGCCTCCGCGTGCAGCTCGGCCTGGAGCCGGGCCTGGTGCTCGGCGTGCTCCTGGAGGATGCGCTGGGTCTGCGCCCGGGCGTCGCGCAGCTCGCGCTCGGCGTCGGTGCGCAACTGCTCGGCCTGCATCTGGGCGTTGCGCAGCATCTGTTCGGCCTGGTAGCCGATGTCCGCCGTGTCGTAGGCAGGGCGAGTCGCGAGGTTGCGGCGCGCCTCGTGCAGCTTGGCGCGCAGCACCTCGACCTGGTAGCCGAGGTCCTCGGCGTGCTGAACGGCCTTCTCCCGCTCGGTCTTCAGCCGGTCCATCTCGGCCTCGAACCGCGAGAGGTGGTCGTCAGGCCGGTGGCTGTCCTGGCGTTCGTAGCCCCGCACTGCGCGGTCCCATCCGTCCCCTGGTCGCGAACACTGCCCGTACGAGCACCGTCCGACGACGGACGGGCCCCCGGTGAATGGTGTCAGATCGACAAGGGGGCGTGGGTCCCAGGCCCCGACCCGACCCCGGCCCGGAACCGCCCACTGTACCGGCCCCGGAATGCGGGGGTCAGTGCTCCGTTGCCGAGGTGACCAGTTCGGTCAGTACGCCGTGGCAGTCCTTGGGGTGCAGGAACGTGATGCGGGAGCCCATCGAACCGATGCGCGGCTCGTCGTAGAGGACCCGGACGCCCTTGTTCCGGATGGCCTCGGCGTCGCCGTCGACGTCGGCCGTGCCGAAGGCGATGTGGTGCACTCCTTCGCCGTTCTTGGCCAGCCACTTGCCCACCGCGGAGTCCTCCCGGGTGGGCTCCAGGAGCTGGAGGTACGAGGCGCCGCCGTCCGACGTACCGTTGATCTTGAGCATGGCCTCGCGCACGCCCTGCTCCTCGTTGACCTCGGAGTGGAACACCTCGAATCCGTACGTAGCACGATAGAACTCGACGGTCTTGTCGAGGTCGAAACAGGCGATCCCGATGTGGTCGATTCGCGTCAGCATGGGTCCAGTGCAGCGCCCCGGGAGGTGGTTACGCAACGTGCGCGCGATCACACCGGCTGGCCGGTGACGCCGCCGGTACCGCTCAGTACATTTCCAGTAAACCCTCGTTCACTTCTCACCTCCCAAGGGGCTGTGCCTCATGTCTGGAACGACCGGTACCACTTCAGTGATCGTCGCGGGCGCCCGGACGCCCATGGGCCGACTCCTCGGCTCGCTCAAGACCTTCTCGGGCGCCGACCTCGGCGGCGTCGCCATCAAGGCCGCGCTCGACCGGGCCGGCATCGGCGGCGACCAGGTCCAGTACGTGATCATGGGCCAGGTGCTCCAGGCCGGCGCGGGCCAGATCCCGGCCCGCCAGGCGGCCGTCAAGGCCGGCATCCCGATGAACGTGCCCGCGCTCACGATCAACAAGGTCTGCCTCTCGGGCCTGGACGCGATCGCGCTCGCCGACCAGCTCATCCGCGCGGGCGAGTTCGACATCGTGGTGGCCGGCGGCCAGGAGTCGATGACCAACGCCCCGCACCTGCTGCCGAAGTCCCGCGAGGGCTACAAGTACGGCGCGATCGAGATGCTGGACGCGATGGCGCACGACGGTCTGACCGACGCCTTCGAGAACATCGCCATGGGCGAGTCCACCGAGAAGCACAACGCGCGCCTGGGTATCCAGCGCGCCGACCAGGACGAGATCGCGGCGCTCTCGCACCAGCGCGCGGCCGCCGCCCAGAAGAACGGGCTCTTCGAGGCCGAGATCACCCCGGTCGAGATCCCGCAGCGCAAGGGCGAGCCGGTGGTCTTCGCCAAGGACGAGGGCATCCGCGCCGAGACCACGGCCGAGTCGCTCGGCAAGCTGCGCCCGGCGTTCGCCAAGGACGGCACCATCACGGCCGGCACCTCCTCGCAGATCTCGGACGGCGCGGCCGCGGTCGTCGTCATGTCCAAGGCCAAGGCCGAGGAGCTGGGCCTGGAGTGGATCGCGGAGATCGGGGCGCACGGCAACGTGGCGGGCCCGGACAACTCGCTCCAGTCGCAGCCCTCCAACGCCATCAAGCACGCGCTCGGCAAGGAGGGCATCGGCGTCGAGGACCTCGACCTCATCGAGATCAACGAGGCGTTCGCGGCGGTCGCGGTGCAGTCGATGAAGGACCTCGGGGTGTCCCCGGAAAAGGTGAACGTCAACGGTGGCGCGATCGCCCTGGGCCACCCGATCGGCATGTCCGGCGCGCGCGTGGTGCTCCACCTCGCGCTCGAACTCAAGCGCCGGGGCGGCGGCACGGGCGCGGCCGCGCTGTGCGGCGGCGGCGGCCAGGGCGACGCGCTGATCATCAAGGTGCCCGGCAAGTAGGCGCCACTCCCGTACGTACGCACTGATCCCTGAACCGAACGGAGCGGCAATGGTGGACGTCCCCGAACTGGTGGCCCGGGCGAGGGAGGGCAGGCCGCGTGCGGTGGCCCGGCTGATCTCGCTGGTCGAGGGGGCGTCCCCGCAACTGCGCGAGGTGATGGCGCAGTTGGCTCCGCTGACGGGCGGTGCGTACGTGGTGGGGCTCACGGGGTCGCCGGGTGTCGGCAAGTCGACATCCACCTCGGCGCTGGTGACGGCGTACCGGCGGGCGGGCAAGCGGGTCGGGGTCCTGGCGGTCGACCCGTCCTCGCCGTTCTCGGGCGGCGCGCTGCTCGGCGACCGGGTCCGCATGTCCGACCACGCCTCGGACCCCGGGGTCTACATCCGCTCCATGGCCACCCGTGGCCACCTGGGCGGCCTTGCCTGGGCCGCCCCGCAGGCGATCCGTGTCCTCGACGCGGCGGGGTGCGAGGTGATCCTGGTGGAGACGGTCGGCGTGGGCCAGTCGGAGGTGGAGATCGCCTCCCAGGCGGACACGTCGGTGGTGCTCCTCGCCCCCGGCATGGGCGACGGGATCCAGGCCGCGAAGGCGGGAATCCTGGAGATCGGCGACGTATACGTGGTGAACAAGGCGGACCGGGACGGCGCCGACGCCACCGCCCGGGAGCTGAACCACATGCTGGGCCTCGGGGAGTCCCGGGGGCCCGGTGACTGGCGTCCGCCGATCGTCAAAACGGTCGCCGCCCGTTCCGAGGGCATCGACGAGGTGGTCGAGGCGCTGGAGAAGCACCACGCGTGGATGGCCGAGCGGGGGGTGCTGGCGGAGCGGCGCCTCGCGCGGGCGGCGCGGGAGGTCGAGACGATCGCGGTCACGGCCCTGCGCGAGCGCATCGGCGACCTCCACGGCGACCGCCGCCTCTCCGCCCTGGCGTCCCGCATCGTCGAGGGCACCCTGGACCCGTACGCGGCGGCGGACGAGCTGGTGGCGGGCTTGACGTCCGGGGGCTGATTTCCCCCACCCCACCCCTTCCCGAAAGCCTCCGGCGGATGTCATTTCGGCCGTACGCCGGTGGGGGCTGAGCGCGCAGTTCCCCGCGCCCCTAACTACCTAGGGGCGCGGGGAACTGCGCGAGCAACCCAGCGCGATCCGCAGACAAACGGGGCCGGGGTCCAGGGGCGCAGCCCCGCTTGCCCATTACCCACCCCGGCCGGGGTCCGGGGGCGCAGCCCCCGGGAAATCCGCCCTACAACTTGCCGCGGTGGCCGCGCAGATGGTCCGCCACCGGACCCAGCGCGGACCGCAGGTCCGAGAGCGCGTCGCTCGACAGCAGGTCGATGAAGTGCTTGCGCACCGACGCGACATGGTGCGGCGCGACCTTCTCCATGGTCTCCGCCCCCGTCTCGGTCAGCACCGCGAACAACCCCCGCCGATCCGACTCGCAGTTCTCCCGCCGCACCAGACCCGCGTTCTCCATCCGCGTGATCTGATGCGAGAGTCGGCTCTTGGACTGAAGGGTCGCGGCGGCGAGGTCGCTCATCCGCAGCCGCTGCCCCTCGGCCTCCGAGAGGTTGACCAGGATCTCGTAGTCGTTGTTGGTCAGGCCGAACGGCTGCAGGTCCTTTTCCATCTGGTGCGTCAGCATCCTGTTGACGTCCAGATAGGTACGCCAGGCGCACTGCTCGCTATCGGTCAGCCAGTTGGTGGCCGTCTCGGTCTCCATATGTGGATTCTACCTAAGAAGTTGAATTCTGAACGAAGCCTGGGAGTGTGACGCCCCGCACGCACCGGCACAAGGGTCGTGGTCAGCGCCCGGCAAGGGTGCACGCGTTCGACGTCACACTCCGCAGACTACCGCTCACAGGCCGAAGCGACGCTGGAGGTCCCCGAGCTGGCCGGGAAGGCGCGGTGCCGAACCCGCCTGACCGTGCTGGCCGCCAGGCGCCCCGCCACCCGGAACGCCCGGCTCCCGGGGCACTTCCCCGGTGCTCTGCTCGGCCATCAGCACTTCGGTCGACTGGAGCAGGACCGTTCCGGCGCCCACGAACTCGAACTGGTGCTCCTCGCCGGAGGTGCCCCCGAGGCCCGTGAGTGACCGGATTCCGCCCAACACACCGGTCATATAGGCATGATCGTAGTGGTGGCAGGGCGACGGACAGTCCGCCCAGCCGACCAGCGCCTGCGGGTCGACCCGGATCGGCGGCTCCATGAAGACCACCGGCCCGTTCGAGGCCGCCACGAACTTCCCGGTCCCGATCAGCGTCAGAAAGCCCGGCACGATCGACTGCTTCAGCGCCAGTGTCGGCTGGTACGCGAGCAGGTTCCCGGCCCGGATCGTCAGGTTGCCGTCCTCCAGGTCGTACGAGTTCACATCGAAGGCCCGGTCCGCGAGCAGCATCTTGCCGGAGCCGTCCGCGACCACCCAGTCGCTGGCGTGCAGCGGCGAGTGGAAGCTGGTGCGCAGCAGCCGGTCCAGGCGCCCGTGGCCGATGCCGTTGAACTCGATCCGCCCGTAATAGGCGATCATCTTGCCCTTCTGCAGGAACCACTGGCTCGATTTGAGCTCCACGCAGAAGGTGTACTTGTTGACGTTGTCGTCAGAAGGCAGCGAGTACGGGTCGAAGATCGACGGGCCACCTGGCTGAGGGGTGTTCACAGCTTCTCCTCCGAGGCCTGGACGTACACCGCGCCGCTGCCGGACAGTTCGAGCTGGAACGCCTCGCCCGAACCCCGGCCCACCATGTCGCGCCAGCCGAGCGCCGTGGAGAGCTTGTTGCGTACGTCTCCGTGGTGCGCCACATACGCCTGCGGGTCGACGTGGACCGGGCGCTGCGGGGTGATCGGCAGCTCGATCACGCCGCCGTGCGCCATCACGGCCGCCGCGCCGTGGCCCTTCAGCGTGGTGGTGAACAGGCCCTGGCCGGTCACCTGGCCCCGGACCATGCCCATGACCCCGCCCTGAGAGCCCATGAACATCGTGCCCTGCTGGAGCGTCCCGTCGAAGGCGAGCAGCCGGTCCGCCTCCACATAGAGCGTGTCCCCGGCGAGGTTGATGACCTGGATGTGGTGGCCGCCGTGGCCGAACATCACCGTGCCGTTGCCCTCGACCGTCATCAGCGGGGTCGCCTCGTTGGCCACCCGCCGGCCGATCATCGACATGAACCCGCCCTGGCCGCCCTGGATGTTGGGCGTGAAGGACACGTCGCCCTTGTACGCGAGCATCGCGCCGCGCTGGCTGAACATCTTCTGGCCGGGGGCCACCGTGGCCTCGACCATCTTGGAGTTGATCTCACGGAACGGCATCAGAGCTCGCCCCCGATGGTGTTGCGCTCGCTGGGCTGCACGTACACCAGGCCCTCGCCCTCGAACCGGATCTGGAACGCCTCGCCCGAGCCCTCGCCCAGGAAGGTGCGGAAGGTCACCCCGGACTGGAAGTGCTGCTGGAGGTTGCCCTGGTGCGCGATGTAGGCGCCGGGGTCGACGGAGAGCGGGTACTGGGCGCTCACCCGCAGCACCACGGCCGGGCCGTCCGACATGATCGCGGCCTGGCCGTGGCCCTCGACCGTGGTGGTGAACAGGCCGTTGCCCTGGCTCGCGCCACGCAGCCCGGTGAAGGTGGTGCCGGTGCGCAGCCCCGCGTCCGTGGCGAGCAGATTGCTCGCCTCCACGTAGAGCTTGTCGCCCTGGAGCGAGACCAGGTTGATCTCACTGGCCCGGTCCGCGAAGTAGCAGGTGCCGTTTCCCTTCACCTCCATCACGGTCATCGATTCGCCGGTGAGACGGCGGGTCACCATGCCGCGCAGGCCCTCACCGCCGCCGGTCATCTTCTTGAAGGTCATCTGGCCGTCATAGGCCACCATCGAGCCGTTCTTCGCCTTGACGGCGTCGCCGGTCATCTCGACGGCCAGCATTTTGCTGCCTTGGAGTCGGAACGTTGCCACGGGGTGAAGGTAGCGGCCCGCCGCCCCGCCCGGACAGGGCCCTGGGGATGATCCCGCCCCTGGTCGGACCCGGATCCGGGCACTCGCCTCCGCCCCGGCCCGACCCCCGCCAAGATCCCCCCGCCACCGATGTCACAATAGGGAACGTTTGTGCTTGCGTTCACAAGCCCCGCTCGCAAGCCCGGCCGCACGCCCCGCCCGTCCGACCCCTCCCACCGAAGGTGCCCCCGTGGACATCAAGACCGCATCCGCGTTCCACCGTCTCCGACTGGTCTCGGCCCCGGAGGCCGTCTCCTTCCTGCTGCTGCTCGTCTGCTCGGTGCTGAAGCGGACGACCGACATCAACGCCGTCCCGGTGATGGGCGCCATCCACGGCATCCTCTTCATCCTGTACGTGATCTTCTGGGCGGACGCCTGGAACAAGGCGAAGTGGCCCGCGAAGACCGCCGCCCTGTTCTTCGTCCTGTCCGTGCTGCCGTTCGGCGGCTTCGTGGCCGAGCGCAAGCTCAAGCGCCAGGCCACGGACGCGGTCATCGCCGCCCGCGCCCGCAAGGAAGGCGTGGTCGCGTGATCGTCGCCTTCTCGGTCACCCCGCTGGGTGTCGGCGAGGACGTCGGGGAGTACGTCGCCGACGCCGTACGGGTCGTCCGCGAGTCGGGTCTGCCCAACCGCACCGACGCCATGTTCACCTCCATCGAGGGGGAGTGGGACGAGGTGATGGACGTGGTGAAGCGGGCCGTCGCCGCCGTAGAGGCCCGCGCCCCGCGCGTCTCGGTCGTCCTGAAGGCGGACATCCGCCCGGGCGTCACCGACGGCCTCACCTCCAAGGTGGACACGGTGGAGCGCCACCTCTCCGCCTGAGCCCCGCAGTTCGAGCCCCCGGCCGCCGCCCCCGGCAACCGGGGGCTCTGCCGTGCGCCGACCCTGTACGTACCGCCTAAACCAAGATCGCTCACTCGGAGTACTCCGCTCGACACGCCGAAGAATATCCACTTCTGTAGGGATATCTACCTGGCTCGATCAGCTGGAGGGCACAGTGCGGTCGGAGAGTACGTCGGAGCACTACGACTACGAGACCCACAGCCGGCTCGCCGGACCGCTCACGGAACCGGACAGGCTGGCCTACCGCGTGCGGTACCGAAGTCTCCTCTCCAGTGAGCCCCGCCGAATACGCGCCGTCCTGCTGATGACGCTGGCGCCCGTGCTCACCGCGGTCCTGCTGGTCTACCTCGTGTGGCCGACCCACTGGGTGGAGCGCGAGGGCGGCGACGAGTGGCTGGTCGCCCTGGACATCGCGATGCTCGTCGCCATCGGCCTGATCGAGTTCTTCATGGTCGTCAACGTCCTCTCGATCGCCCACGCCACGATGGTCGCCCGCGACCCCATACCCGTGGTCCCCGAGCCAGGCACCCGGGTCGCCTTCCTCACCACGTACGTGCCCGGCAAGGAACCCATATCCATGGTCCGGGCCACCCTCGAAGGCGCGGTCCGGCTGCACCACACCGGCCCCCTCGACGTCTGGCTGCTCGACGAGGGCGACGACGCCCGGGCCAAGGCGCTCTGCGAGGAGCTGGGGGTGCGCCACTTCACCCGCAGCGGCGTCCCCGACTGGAACCAGGACAAGGGCCCCCACAAGGCCCGTACCAAACACGGCAACTACAACGCCTGGCTGGCCATGCACGGCCGGTCCTACGACTTCTTCGCCTCCGTCGACACCGACCATGTGCCGCTCCCCAACTTCCTGGAGCGGATGATGGGCTACTTCCGCGACCCGGACGTCGCGTTCGTGGTCGGACCGCAGGTGTACGGGAACTACGACTCGCCCGTGACCAAGGCCGCCGAGTCCCAGCAGTTCCTCTTCCACGCGCTGATCCAGCGGGCCGGCAACCGCTACCGCGCCCCGATGTTCGTCGGCACCAACAACATCGTCCGCATCACCGCGCTCATCCAGGTCGGCGGGCTCTACGACTCGATCACCGAGGACATGGCCACCGGCTTCGAGCTGCACCGCCGCAAGAACCCCAAGACCGGCCACTTCTGGAGATCGGTCTACACCCCGGACGTGCTGGCCGTCGGCGAGGGCCCGGAGTCCTGGACCGACTTCTTCACCCAGCAGACGCGCTGGTCGCGCGGTACGTACGAGACGCTGCTCAGGCAGTACTGGAAAGCGCCGTTCCGCGTTCCGCCCGGGCGGCTCCTCTCGTACACCCTGATGCTCGTCTACTACCCGATGACCGCCGTCAACTGGCTGCTCGGCATGGTCAGTTGCGTGCTCTTCCTGTGGTTCGGGGCCTCCGGCACCCAGGTCTCCGCCTCCGTCTGGCTGATGCTCTACAGCGACGCGGCCGCGCTCCAGATCGGGCTCTACCTCTGGAACCGCCGCCACAACGTCTCGCCGCACGAGCCCGAGGGGTCCGGCGGGCTCGCCGGGATGGGGATGTCCGCGCTCTCGGCGCCGATCTACCTCCAGTCGCTCGGCTCGGCGCTGCTGCGCACCCGGGGCCGGTTCGTCGTCACCCCCAAGGGCGACGAGGCCAGCCCCGACCGGCTGTGGACGTTCCGGATCCATCTGTTCTGGGCAGCCGTGCTCGTCACCTCGCTCGGCGCCTCTGTCGTCTACCGGCACACCCACGCGGCGATGCGCACCTGGGCCGTGCTCGCCCTGGCCATCGCGCTCGCCCCGGTCGCGGTCTGGTCCCTGACCACCGTGCGCGAACGCGCCGCCGCCCGCCGGCGCGCGGCCACCGAGCCCGCCGAGGCGGAGGCCCCGCTCACCGCCGCCGCACCGGCCGCCACGACGACCGGAGGGAACTGACCCATGGCCTACCGGCCCTCGAAGCAGATGAAGAAGACGCTGCTCGGCGGTGGCGCGGTCGTGCTGCTCGCCGGGCTCAACGCCCCGGCCGCGCTCTCCTTCGCCGAGGAGCAGTACCACGCGTACCAGATCCGCCGGCCCGACTACATGCGCAAGTACGGCGCCTGGGACTCCGTCGACATCCCCGCGAAGTACCGCACCAACGCGATCCACGCGGCCCTGCTGCACACCGGCAAGGTCCTCATCATCGCGGGCTCCGGCAACAAGCAGGAGAAGTTCGACGCGGGCTCCTTCGACACCGTGCTGTGGAACCCGAAGGACAACACCTTCAAGAAGGTCCACACCCCCGAGGACTTCTTCTGCGGCGGCCACGCCCAACTCCCCGACGGCCATCTCCTGGTGGCGGGCGGCACCGCGCGCTACGAGGTCCTGGACGGCCATGTGAAGCGGGCCGCGGGCGGCATGCGCGTCAAGAACGAGAACCCGGAGAAGGACGTCACCATCAAGAAGGGGACCAGGTTCCGCTCCCCGTCCGGCGTCGAGTACGTGGCGAAGTTCGACGTGACCGTGCCGAGGGCCAAGCGCGAGTTCGAGGTCAGCTACTTCGCGACCGGCCAGATGAAGCCCTGGAAGACCAAGGTCACCGCCGCCGAGGCACGGGTCTTCGTGGAAGCCGTCGCCGACGGGCCGAAGTCGGTCGCCACCGACCAGGTCCAGTACGAGATCGAGGGCCTCAAGGGCCACGACGCCGACAACACGTACGGGCTCGCCGAGAAGATCACCATGGAGAAGCAGGACTTCCAGGGGATCCGCGCGGCCTACGAGTTCGACCCCAAGGCCGAGAAGTACGTGCCCGTCGCGCCGATGCAGCAGGCGCGCTGGTACCCGACGCTCACCACCCTCCAGGACGGCAAGGTGCTCGCCGTCTCCGGGCTCGACGACGTCGGCACGATCCTCGCGGGCGACAACGAGATCTACGACCCGAAGACCAAGAAGTGGGGCAAGGGGCCGTTCCGCTACTTCCCCACGTACCCCTCGCTCTTCCTCACCAAGAGCGGCAAGCTCTTCTACTCCGGCGCCAACGCGGGCTACGGACCGGCCGACAAGGGCCGGGAGCCGGGGCTTTGGGACGTGACGACCAACACCTTCAAGAAGATCGACGGCCTCGGCGACCGCGACCAGACCGAGACGGCCAGCTCACTGCTGCTGCCGCCGGCCCAGAACCAGAAGTTCATGATCCTGGGCGGCGGCGGGGTCGGCGAGTCCAAGAAGTCCACCCCGCGCACCGCCCTGATCGACCTCAAGGAGAACAGCCCCGCGTTCAAGACCGGGCCCGAACTCCCGCAGGGCACGCGGTACTTGAACAGCGTCATCCTCCCCGACGACTCGGTCTTCACCAGCGGCGGCTCCGAGGACTACCGGGGACGCGGCGGCAGCAACATCCTCAAGGCCCAGTTCTACGACCCCCGGGCCAACGCCTTCCGCGAGGCCGCCGACCCGACGGTCGGCCGCAACTACCACTCCGAGGCGCTGCTGCTGCCCGACGGCCGGGTCGCCACCTTCGGCTCCGACTCGCTCTTCGGCGACAAGGACAACACCAAGCTCGGCAGGTTCGAGCAGCGGATGGAGGTCTACACCCCGCCGTACCTCTACCGGGACAAGGAGAAGCGGCCCGCGCTCGGCGACGGGCCGGAGGCGGTCGGCCAGGACCGGAGAGCCACGTTCAAGGCCGAGCACCCCGAGCGGATCGCGAAGGCGCGCCTGATGCGGCCGAGCGCGGTCACCCACACCACCGACGTCGAGCAGCGCTCGATCGACGTGGGCCTGACCAAGGACCGCAACTCGGTGACGGTGACGGTGCCGCGCGACAAGGCCCTGGTCCCGCCCGGCTGGTACATGCTCTTCGTCACGGACACGGAGGGAACGCCGTCCGAGGCGAAGTGGCTGCTGGTGGACTGAAGGCTTTTACGTTTTGGCGCGGCGGGCCAGCCCCAGTGCGTAATCCGGCCACCAGGCGCCCGCCGCCGGGCCGCCCCGGCAGGTGCCGTCCGAGTCGCCGGGCCGCTTGATCCAGAGATACGCGTCGACCAGCGGGAAGCCGGTACTGGCGGTCGGCGGCGTGCCCAGGGCGCGGCCCGGCGGGTTGCACCACGCCTGGTTGCGGTCGTCGAGCAGCGGCCCCGCCCCGTTGCGGCTGGTGTCGACGACGAAGTGCTTGCCGCCGAGGCCCTGGGAGACCTTCGTGCCGTACGCGCGTACGGCGTCGTCGGTCTGGAAGTTGGAGACGTTCAGCGCGAACCCGTCGGCCCGGGCGACCCCGGCCCGGGCCAGCGGCTCGACGAGCTTGTTCGGGTCGGGGATCCAGGCCGGGTTGCCCGCGTCCAGGTAGACCTTGGTGTTGGGCAGCTTCTTGAAGTGGTCGACCGCCTCGTTGAGCAGCTGGTAGCGCTCGTCCCAGTGCTCGGGCGTGGTGCAGCCGTCGACCATGTGCGCCACCGCGTCCGGCTCCAGGACCACGATCGCCTTGGCGTCGCCGATGGCCTCGCCGAACATGCCGTACCAGGTGCGGTACGCGGCCACGTCCGGGGCGCCGCCCGCCGAGAGACCGCCGCAGTCGCGGTGCGGGATGTTGTACGCGACGAGCAGGATGGTCCGCTGGTCCTTGGCGGCGCCCGCGACCGCGGCGCGGATGCCGGGCCGCGGGTCGTCCCAGGCGGCCCAGAGCGCCGTCGGCCGGTCCGCGATCCGCCGCAGCGCCTCGGCGTCGGCCGTGCGGCCCTCGCCCTCCCAGATTTTGATCTGCTTGGCCGCGCTGCTGTCCGGGTCCACCCAGAACGGGCCTCCGGGAGCGGGCTCGGCGCCCTCGCCGGAGGACCGCCCCTGGGCGGCGGGGGTGGCGGTGCCGGGGCCCGGGTCGGCGGAGCCGGAGCAGCCGACGGTGAGGGCGAGGAGGGCGACGGCGGCGAGCAGCCTGCCGGGCCGGGAGATGTGCCGGGACATTCGGCCCCTTGGGGTCACGGGCGTACACGGGACAGCGACAATCGTGACATAACGGTCACCGTCCGCAGCGGAGCGCCACGGGTCGTACGCGGGCCGAAGTGTGAGCCGAAGTGTGAGACGGGGCTGACCGGCATGTGACCAGTCGGTAAGGTCAATGCGTGCCGAAGCCGCTCAGCCTCCCGTTCGACCCCATCGCCCGCGCCGACGAACTCTGGCAGCAGCGGTGGGGGCCGGTGCCCTCGATGGGCGCGATCACCTCGATCATGCGCGCGCACCAGATCCTGCTCGCGGAAGTCGACGCGGTGGTGAAGCCGTACGGGCTGACGTTCGCGCGGTACGAGGCGCTGGTGCTGCTCACCTTCTCCAAGGCGGGGGAGCTGCCGATGTCGAAGATCGGCGAGCGGCTCATGGTCCACCCCACGTCCGTGACCAATACCGTCGACCGGTTGGTCCGGTCCGGCCTGGTCGACAAGCGGCCCAATCCGAACGACGGGCGGGGCACGCTCGCGTCCATCACGGACAAGGGGCGCGAGGTCGTCGAGAGCGCGACGCGGGATCTTATGGAGATGGACTTCGGGCTGGGCGTCTACGACTCGGAGGAGTGCGGCGAGATTTTCGCGTTGCTGCGGCCCCTTCGGGTTGCAGCGCGCGACTTCGAGGACCAGTAGTCAGGGGTGCGCTTCAGTCTGCGGGCCGTCGTGGGCTGGTCGCGCCCACGCGGCGGAGCCGCAAATGTCACAGCCCCGCGCCCCTGAAGGCAAAAGGCAACAGGGGCCCGGCCAAGATCGCATTCGCACGGCCGTTACGCTCGTAGGCATGAAAAAGAGCGTGCTGACCCGGTACCGGGCGATGGCCTACATCACGGGCGTCCTTCTCGTCCTGCTGACCTTGGGCGTCATCGCCAAGTACGTGCTGGACATGAACGGTGCCGCGGACTTCACCAAGATCGTGGGCATCGCGCACGGCTGGCTGTACGTGATCTACCTCGTGGTCGCGTTCGACCTGGGGTCCAAGGCGAAGTGGCCGGTCGGGAAGCAGCTCTGGGTCCTGCTCGCGGGCACGATTCCCACCGCCGCGTTTTTCGTCGAGCGCAAGGTCTCCCGTGAGGTAGAGGCCCTGGTCACGGACGCGGCGCCGGTCGCGGCCAAGGCGTAACCCCACCGCCCACGGAGAACCGCGGGCGGTCGGCCATCGACATTTACTAGGACGTCCTAGTAAATTCGAAGGTATGGACGCTGACGCCATCGAGGAAGGCCGCCGTCGCTGGCAGGCCCGTTACGACAAGGCCCGCAAGCGGGACGCGGACTTCACCACGCTCTCCGGGGACGAGGTCGAGCCGGTCTACGGCCCCCGCCCCGGCGACACCTACGAGGGCTTCGAGCGGATCGGGTGGCCCGGCGAGTACCCGTACACGCGCGGGCTGCACGCCACCGGCTACCGGGGGCGTACGTGGACGATCCGGCAGTTCGCCGGGTTCGGCAACGCCGAGCAGACCAACGAGCGCTACAAGATGATCCTCGCGGCGGGCGGCGGCGGCCTCTCGGTCGCGTTCGACATGCCGACCCTGATGGGCCGCGACTCCGACGACCCGCGCTCGCTGGGCGAGGTCGGGCACTGCGGTGTCGCCATCGACTCGGCCGCCGACATGGAGGTCCTGTTCAAGGACATCCCGCTCGGTGACGTCACCACGTCCATGACGATCAGCGGCCCGGCCGTCCCGGTCTTCTGCATGTACCTGGTCGCCGCCGAGCGCCAGGGCGTCGACCCGGCGATCCTCAACGGCACGCTCCAGACGGACATCTTCAAGGAGTACATCGCGCAGAAGGAGTGGCTCTTCCAGCCCGAGCCGCATCTGCGCCTGATCGGCGACCTGATGGAGCACTGCGCGCAGGGCATCCCCGCGTACAAGCCGCTCTCGGTCTCCGGCTACCACATCCGCGAGGCGGGCGCGACGGCCGCGCAGGAGCTGGCGTACACGCTGGCGGACGGTTTCGGTTACGTGGAGCTGGGGCTGTCGCGCGGTCTCGACGTGGACGTCTTCGCCCCCGGCCTCTCCTTCTTCTTCGACGCCCACCTCGACTTCTTCGAGGAGATCGCCAAGTTCCGCGCCGCGCGCCGGATCTGGGCGCGGTGGATGAAGGAGGTGTACGGGGCGAAGTCCGACAAGGCGCAGTGGCTGCGCTTCCACACCCAGACCGCCGGTGTCTCGCTGACCGCGCAGCAGCCGTACAACAACGTCGTACGTACGGCGGTGGAGGCGCTGTCCGCCATCCTCGGCGGCACCAACTCGCTGCACACCAACGCCCTGGACGAGACCCTCGCCCTGCCGAGCGAGCAGGCCGCCGAGATCGCCCTGCGCACGCAGCAGGTGATCATGGAGGAGACGGGTGTGGCCAATGTGGCCGACCCGCTGGGCGGCGCCTGGTACGTGGAGCAGCTCACCGACCGCATCGAGGCGGACGCGGAGAAGATCTTCGACCAGATCAAGGAGAGGGGTACCCGGGCGCACCCCGACGGCCGGCACCCCATCGGGCCGATCACCTCGGGCATCCTGCGCGGGATCGAGGACGGCTGGTTCACCGGGGAGATCGCGGAGTCGGCGTTCCAGTACCAGCGGTCCCTGGAGAAGGGCGACAAGCGGGTCGTGGGCGTCAACGTCCACCACGGCTCGGTCACCGGAGACCTGGAGATCCTGCGGGTCAGCCACGAGGTGGAGCGCGAGCAGGTCCGTGTCCTGGGCGACCGCAAGGCGGGTCGTGACGAGGTGGCGGTGCGGGCTGCTTTGGATGCGATGCTCGCCTCCGCGCGCGACGGCTCGAACATGATCGCGCCGATGCTCGACGCGGTGCGCGCGGAGGCCACACTGGGCGAGATCTGCGGGGTGCTGCGCGACGAGTGGGGCATCTATACGGAGCCGGCGGGGTTCTAGGCGCGGCTTGACTTGTGGCCGGTCGCGCAGTTCCCCGCGCCCCTGGGTATTTAGGGGCGCGGGGAACTGCGCGCTCAGCCCCCACGTCCCGCAGCCGAAAAACGGGGTCCGGGGGCGCAGCCCCCGGCAGCCCACCCCAACCCCCACCCGGCCGCCCGCCCAGGGCTTTCGGGAAGGGGCGGGGTGGGGGAATGCCCGCCGCAGGCGGCAACCGGCTCGCGGGGCTACGACGGCCACGTCACGCGGAACTCCGCGCCCCCGCCCGGCGCGTTCCCCGCAGTCAGCTCCGCCCCATGCGCCCGCGCGATCTGGCGGGCCATGGCCAGACCCAGGCCCGAGCCGGGCAGGGCACGAGCCCGGTCGGCCCGGTAGAAACGGTCGAAGACGTAGGGAAGGTCCTCGTCCGCGATGCCGGGCCCATGATCCCGTACCGTCAACTCCCGCGCGGACAGCGCCACTTCCACCGGCGCCCCCGGCGGACTGAACTTCGCCGCGTTGTCCAGCAGGTTGGACAACAGCCGGGCGAGGCGAGCCGGGACACCCGGCACCGTCGCGGACGCATCCGTCAGATCGAGCCGGAACGGCGTCGCGGGCCAGTGCGCACGCGCCGTGTCCACGGTGTGCGCGACCAGCGGCGCGAGCCGGACCTGCTCCAGAAGCGGAGTCGGCTCCTCGTCCCGCGCAAGGTCGATCAGGTCGTTCACCATCACCGTCACCTCCCGGATCTGACGCCCGAGCGCGGACGACGCACGCGTGCGCTGAACATCCGTCAGACGATCCGCACGAGCGAGGAGTTCGGCGTTCGTACGCAGCGCGGTCAGCGGCGTACGCAACTCGTGCGAGGCGTCCGCGACGAGCCGGCGCTGCGCCGTCACCGACTGCTCCAGCTCGCCCAGCATCGTGTTGAAGGACGCGGCGAGCCGGGTCACCTCGTCCTCCTTGCTGGCCGGTCCCGGCGGCAGCTCGATGCGATGGCTCGGGTCCCGGGTCGCCGCGATGTGCTCGGCGGTCGCGGTGAGCCGGGCGACCGGGGCGAGGCCGGTGCGCGAGACCCAGTAGCCGAGCCCGGCCGCGAGCAGTACCCCGGTCGCGCCGACCCCGGTGAGCAGCTGCGCCGCCTGCCGTACGCCCTGCTCCACCGTGTCGGCGCGCAGCGCGACCTGCAACGCCCCGCCGCGCGGCAGACCGGTGGTGAGCATGCGCGCGGGGTGGCCGGAGAGGGTGATGTTGGTGAAGTACGGGCGGCGCTGCCCGGCCGCGACCTCGCGGGCCTGCGGCGGGACCGGCAGCAGATAGGGCCGCGCGGGGTCCTTGGCCCGGTCGGCCGGGACGATCTGGGCGCAGGCCGGGGCGGAGAGGAAGCGGCACTCGCCGTTGAGCACGCCGGGTGCCTCGCCCCGGTTCTGCTGCGCGGCGAGCGTCGCGGACTGGGTGAGGTTCAGGTCGAGTTGGTGGAACAACTCGTAACGGATCACGAAGAACGCGGCCGCGCAGACGCCGAGCGCTACCAGCGCCACCGCCGCCGACGCGGCGACCGCGAGACGGGTGCGCAGCGGGCGATGGCGGCGCCAGCGGGCCCCGAGCCTGCGCCGCGCGCTCACGGGATGTCCAGCCGGTAGCCGACGCCGTGAACGGTGTGGACGAGGCGCGGTTCGCCGCCCGCCTCCAGTTTGCGGCGCAGATAACCCACGTACACCGCAAGGGAGTTGGAGTCGGGGCCGAAGTCGCGGCCCCAGACGATGTCCAGGATCATCTCGCGCGGCAGGACCTGGCCCGGGTGGCGCATCAGCAGTTCGAGCAGGGCGAACTCGGTGCGGCTGAACTCCAGCGGGCGCCCGGCGCGGTGGCCGGTGCGGGTCGCGGGGTCGACCACCAGGTCCGCGAAGGACAGCTGCTCCGGCTCCGGCTGGTCGGGCGCGGCCCGGCGCAGCAACGCCCGTACGCGCGCGATCAGTTCGTCGAGCGCGAAGGGCTTGACGAGGTAGTCGTCGGCGCCCGCCTCCAGGCCGTCGACGCGCTCGCTCACCGAGTCGAGCGCGGTCAGGACGAGGACGGGGGTGCGGTCGCCCATCGCCCGCAGCTGACGGCAGACGGCCAGCCCGTCCAGGACCGGCATCATCACATCGAGGACGACCGCGTCCGGCTGCCAGGCCGCGATCTCGGAGAGCGCCGCGAGGCCGTCGGCGGCGCCCCGCACCTCGTACCCCTCGACCGCGAGACCGTCCTCGACGGCGGCCCGCACCTCCGGCTCGTCGTCGACGACGAGGATGCGGACGGGGGGCCGGGCGGGGCCGGCGCCGTCGTTCAGGGGGCCGCCGTTGGCGCGGTCGCTGCTCATGGGGCTGCTGCTCATGGGCAAAGAGTGCCAAAGGGCGCTCTTAGAAGCCTCTTAAGCCACCCCGCGAACGTTTCGGCCATGCGCACACCACTCTCCGTCGTGATCGGTGCGGGCGGCACCGGCGGCCACATCTATCCCGGGCTCGCGCTCGCCGAGGCGCTGCGCCGGGCCGTCCCGGACGCGGTGATCTCCTTCGTCGGTACGGACCGGGGCCTGGAGACCGAGCTGATCCCCGGCGCCGGACACCGGCTGCACACCGTCGACATGATCCCCTTCGACCCGGCGCTCGGCGCCCGGCGGTATCTGCTGCCCGCCGCCCTGCTGAGGTCCGGCGCGCAGTGCCGCGCGATCCTGCGGGCGCAGGGCGCGCACGTCGCCGTCGGGATGGGCGGCTATCCCAGCGCGCCCGTCATCGTCGGCGCCAGACTCGCCGGACTGCCCAGCCTCATCCATGAGTCCAACGCGGTGCCGGGGCGGGCCAACCAGTTCGCGGCCCGGCTCACCCGGAACATCGCGGTCGCCTTCGACCGCAGCCGGGCCCATCTGACCGGCGGCGCGGACGCCATCACCACCGGCATGCCGATCTCGGCTGCGCTGGCCCGGATGGACCGGCCCTCGATGCGCGCCGAGGCCCGCCGCGCCCTCGACGTCCCGCCGGGCGCGCGTCTCGTACTCGTCAACGGCGGCAGCCTGGGCGCGGCCCGGCTCACCGAGGCGGCGGTCGGGCTCGCCGAGCGCTGGCAGGGGCGTGACGACGTCCACCTGATCATCAAGACCGGTCCCGCAGCCCTCGACGAGACCCGGCGGCGGCTCGCCGGGCTGTGGGGCGCGCGGGCCGTGCCGTATCTCGACCGGATGGACCTGGCGTACGCGGCGGCCGACCTGGTGGTCTGCCGGGCCGGTTCGGCGACCGTCGCCGAGCTGGCCACGACCGGGGTGCCGGCGGTGCTCGTCCCGTATCCGCACGCGCCCGGCGACCACCAGACGCACAACGCGCGCGTGCTCTCCGACGCGGGCGCAGGGCTGCTGCTGCCCGACGCCGAGACCACGCCCGAACGCCTCGCCGCGCTCGTCGAGCCGCTACTCGCCGACCCGGTCCGGCTCGCCGCGATGAGCGGCGCGGCCGACCCCGGCACCCATGCCCGGGCGGCGGAGCTGCTCGCGGCGAAGGTCATCGAACTCGCGGCACGCACCACCCCGTACACCCTCTCGTACAAGAAGGAGCACGCAGCATGAGCAGTTGGCACAACCGGACGGTCCTGGTCACCGGAGCCGAGGGGTTCATCGGCTCGACCCTCGTCGACCTGCTGGTCGAACAGGGTGTGCGGGTGCGGGCGTTGGTGCACTACAAGCCGTACGCGGAGAAGGGCCACCTCGCGCATCTCCTCGACCACCCGGCGGTCGAGATGATCGCGGGCGATGTACGCGACGCGGGCCGGGTCTCGGACGCGGTCGCGGGCTGCGACACGGTCTTCCACCTCGCCGCGCTGATCGGCATCCCGTACAGCTACGACTCGCCGGGTGCGTATGTGCAGACGAATGTGGTCGGCACCGAGAACATCGCCGAGGCGTGCCGTCGGCATGCGGTGCGGCGGCTTGTGCACACGTCCACGAGCGAGGTGTACGGGACGGCGCTGACGGCGCCGATCAGCGAGGACCACCCGCTTCAGCCGCAATCCCCCTACTCCGCCTCGAAGATCGGCGCGGACATGATGGCGCTGTCGCACTGGCACGCGTTCGAGCTGCCGGTGACGGTGGTGCGGCCGTTCAACACGTACGGGCCGCGGCAGTCGGCCCGGGCCGTGATCCCGACGATCCTGGCCCAACTGCACTCCGGCGCGCGGGAGATCCGCCTCGGCTCACTTTCGCCGACGCGCGACTTCACGTACGTCACGGACACCGCGCGCGGGTTCCTGGCGGTGGCCGAGTGCGATCGGGCGCTGGGGGAGGTGGTGAACCTCGGCACGGGTCGCGAGATCGCGATCGGTGACCTGGCGTCGGCGCTGATCGCGGCGTCGGGGCGTGATGCCCGGGTGGTGGTCGACCCGGCGCGTCTTCGCCCCTCGGGGAGCGAGGTGGAACGTCTGCTTTCGGACAACACGCGCGCGCGTGAGTGGGCGGGTTGGGAGCCGGAGGTGTCCCTGGAGGAGGGCCTGAAGCGGACGTCGGAGTGGGTGGAGGGGAACTTGGGGGTGTTCGCACCGGGGCGGTACGCGGTGTGAGTTGGGGCCCCTCCCCGCCCCTTCCCTAAACCCTCCGGGGGATATCGATCGCCTGCGGACCGTGCTGGGCTGAGCGCGCAGTTCCCCGCGCCCCTTAGGTAGTTAGGGGCGCGGGGAACTGCGCGAGCAACCCACTACGGTCCGCAGCCGAACTGCATGCCCGCGGGCCGCCTAGGCCGACGCCGTCAACCCCGTGCACACCAGGAGAGTGAAGTCGCGGGCCCACTCCTCGTCGACCGGCTCCGCGCTGACAAGCGCCCGGTGGACCACCGCGCCCGCGACCACGTCGAAGATGAGGTCGGCATGGCGCGCGGAGGTGGCCGGGTCGTCCTCGTAAGGGAGTTCCCCCCGCACCTGCGCCCGCTCACGGCCGATCAGTACGAGCCGTTTCTGCCGGTCGACGATCGCCGAGCGGATACGGCCGCGCAGGGCGTCGTCACGCGTCGACTCGGCGACCACCGCCATCAGCGCGGTCTTCGTCTCGGGGCGTTCCAGGATCGAGGCGAACTGGAGCACCACGCCCTCCACGTCCGCCGCGAGGCTGCCGAGGTCGGGCAGTTCCAGCTCGTCGAAGAGGACCGCGACCGCGTCCACGACCAGCTCGTTCTTGCCCGCCCAGCGCCGGTAGAGCGTCGTCTTGGCAACGCCCGCGCGGGTCGCCACGTCCCCCATCGTCAGCTTCGACCAGCCCAGCTCGACCAGCGCCTGCCGGGTCGCCAGCAGGATCGCCGCGTCGGCCTCGGTGCTGCGGGGGCGACCGGGGCGCGCGGTTCTGCCGGGGCTGGATTGGGAACACATGACGCACGACCATACCGGCCGGTAGGGAAAGCGCCAGGGGCTCCGTCACAGGGCCCGCTGTGGGGCAGATCACGGCGTACGGGAGGACGGAGCCGACCCGCTCCAGTTACGCTACGGCTCGTAGCGAAAGAATTTGAGCGGTCATTGAGCGACAACCACATGAGGCGCCCGGTGGGGACCGGACGCCGCCAGGCACCGGGTGGGGACCGGGTGCCGAGCCGGACCGAGCCCGTCCGTGTGCCTCGCAAACCGGCGGGGGGCCATGGATGGGCCCGGATCCTGCCACCGGATTCACCACAGCCGTGCGCGGAAGGGGGAGGATGTACGCATGCAGCCTAGGAACATGTCCATGAGCGGCGTCGTCGACCTCGCCGCGGTGAAGGCGGCCGGTGAGGCCAAGGCCAAGGCGGAGCAGGCGCGCGCCGAGGCCGCCCGGCAGGGCGGGAGCGCGGCGGTACCCCCGTCGGCCCTCGTGATCGATGTCGACGAGGCCGGATTCGAGCGCGACATCCTCCAGCGCTCCGCCGAGGTGCCGGTCGTCATCGACTTCTGGGCCGAGTGGTGCGAGCCGTGCAAGCAGCTGGGCCCGCTCCTCGAACGCCTCGCCGTCGAGTACAACGGCCGTTTCCTCCTCGCCAAGATCGATGTCGACGCCAACCAGATGCTGATGCAGCAGTTCGGGATCCAGGGGATCCCGGCCGTCTTCGCGGTGGTCGCGGGACAGGCACTGCCGCTCTTCCAGGGCGCGGCCCCGGAGCAGCAGATCCGCGAGACCCTGGACCAGCTGATCCAGGTCGCGGAGGAGCGCTTCGGCCTCACCGGTATCGCGGTCGACGCCGACGCGTCCGCGCCCGGTGCCGCCGACGCCCCGGTCCCGGCGGGTCCGTACGACGCCCTGCTCGAAGCGGCCGTGACGGCCCTCGACTCCGGCGATCTGGCCGGCGCCGTCCAGGCGTACAAGAACGTACTGGCCGACGACCCCGGCCACCCCGAGGCCAAGCTCGGCCTCGCCCAGGCCGAACTGCTGCGCCGCGTCCAGGGGATGGACGTGCAGCAGGTCCGTAAGGACGCGGCGGAGAAGCCCGCGGATGTCACCGCGCAGATCGCCGCGGCGGATCTGGATCTGGTGGGCGGCCATGTCGAGGACGCGTTCGGCCGGCTCGTCGAGGCGGTCCGGGTCACGGCGGGCGAGGACCGCAACGCGGTACGAGTGCGGCTCCTTGAACTGTTCGAGGTCGTCGGCGCGGAGGACCCGCGGGTGACGGCGGCACGGGGCGCGCTGGCGCGGGTGCTGTTCTGACGCGAGCTGTCGTGTGCCGGGCCCTGAGCCGGTCGTGACCTGGTCGTGGATCGGCTGAGCGGCACATGTGCGCCGCATGTGCACGGCCCGTGTGACACGCGTGAACCGGCGGTACGCCGCTGACGATTTGGCGACACGGAGACATCCGGCGACCGCGTTTTACCAAAACTTGGTAAACGCGGTCGCTGTTACTCGCAGTAAATTGAACTGCTTCTTACGTCCGTATTGAGACGTCTATTTCCGCTTCTGTCCGGTGACTTGGGGGCACGAAGTGTGGCCGCGTGATGCCGAGCTGTCGTGTCACGGTTATCCCTCCGTTACTGGCAAGTAACGAACCCCCTTGCGCCCCTCCTCCGAATGGACAACGATCGGCCACGCTCGGTCCAATAACGCACCAGCCCGACAGCCACTCGGCGCTGCGCGTTCCCTGGGTCCCCACCGAGTCGGCCGGCGGCCAGTGACGCCGACCGTGGACAGGGGGGTCTCTGCCGTACGGCGGGGCCTGTCCAGCAGGTTGTGCGTGATGCGTCAGGCGCGACCAGTGGTTGTCGCTCGGGGGTGATCGCCGGTGATTCGGACGCGGTTAGCGCCTGAAGACTCGGGCGCTCTCCTTCCCGAGGACGTAGCACTTCTCCCATCCCTGGACAGCCTGCGAGGGTCCGTCCCGGAGATGTACGTCCGAGAAGGAGGAAAGTCATGGAGTCCCAAGTACGTGGCGGGACCAGATGGAAGCGGTTCGCTCTGGTCATGGTGCCGAGCGTGGCCGCCACGGCGGCGATAGGCATCGGCCTCGCCCAGGGCGCCCTCGCGGCGTCGTTCAGTGTTTCCGGCGTTGACTTCAAGGTGACGGCGGACAAACTGGACGGTCACGACCTGCTCCAGTACGGGTCGATCGCCACCGGTACCGACCTGGATGGCAACAAGGCGGCCCACCCCGTGGTGGTCTCCGGGTTCAGTGACGCGAAGATCTACAACATGTGCCAGTCGGTCGTCACGCCGAAGGTGCCGTTCTTCGGCAACATCACGATGACGCTGCGGGCCGGTAAGGACTCTGACCACCCGGTCGAGGCGAAGAACATCTACCTCGACGTCTCCCAGCTCAACACCGACGCCGAGTTCGAGAACATCGACATCGGCGTCGCCGCGGGTCAGGGCACGGCCAACGGCAAGACCAAGATGCAGGGGAACGCGACGCCGCAGGCCAACCCCAACGGGTTCGCCCAGCGGGCCGATCACGCGATCCTGCAGCACGTCGAGCAGCGTGCGTGGGCGACCACCGCCGGCAACTTCAAGCTCAACGGACTGAGCCTCAAGCTGTCCACGGGCGCCAACGAGTGCCAGCTCGACCACTAGGCGGACTCTCCGGTGGCCGAGGGCGGGTATAGCCCACGGCCACCGGGAACACCATTCTTCTTGCAACAGCGGTACCAGGGAGCTGTTTTCCATGAGCGCCGAGACCACAGGTTCCCGCGGGTTCTCCTACTGGCGGCTTCGTTTCCGTGCCTGGCGGGGCAGCCGGCCGTTCTGGGCAGGCCTGTTCACCATGGCGGGCGGCGTGCCGATCGCGTACTTCCCGTACGCCAATCTCCACCTCGGCAACGTCACGCTGACGATGTCCACGACGGCGGGCGCTGGTTCGCTGATCATCGGCGTACTGCTGATCACGCTCGGTCTGACGATGTGGTACCACCAGCCCGTGCGGGTGTTCGCAGGTGTCGCGGCCATCCTGCTCGCTTTGATCTCCCTGCCCGTCGCCAACATCGGCGGCTTCCTGATGGGCTTCCTGCTCGCCCTGTTCGGCGGCGCCCTCGCGCTGTCGTGGGTGCCGGCGAAGCCGAAGCGGCGTGACCGGCACGCCAAGGCCGCCGACCCCTCGGACGATGAGCCGGACGGCCAGACCGTCCCCGGCCCGCGCGAGGAGGAGACCGGAGCCGCCGTCACCGAAACGACAGTCGACGCCAATGGCGGGAGGAACAGTGCGGGGTGACGAGACGCAGCTGAACTCGACCGGAGGCGGCGACTCCCGTGAGAGAGGCGGGCCGCGCCACGCGGCCCCGAGGAAGTCGCTGCTGACGAAGCTGCACATGCCCGCAGGCAAGGCGATGGCACTTGCCGCCATGCCGACGGCCATGTTCGTCGGGATGAGCCTCACGCCCAAGCTCGCGATGGCCGACGACAAGACGGACATCCCGTTCGCGCCCGGCCCTTGTGTGACCCGCTCCGACCAGCCGAGCGCGTCGGCGAGCCCGTCGAAGTCGCCGAGCCCGTCGTCGAGCAAGTCGAGCACGCCGACGCCGAGCCCGTCGGGGACGGCGGACAAGAAGCCTGCGGAGCCCACTCCGACCGAGAGCCCGTCGGCCGCGAAGACCCAGTCCCAGTCCCGGACGCAGCCGAAGCCCGCCACGTCGCAGGCACCGGCCACCGATCCCTCCTCGGACCCGACGCCGACCAAGTCCACCAACCCGCTGGACCCGTTGGGGCTCGGTGACGTGCTGGGCGACATCCTGGGCGTACACCCGAGCCAGTCGTCGACACCGGTGACCCCGAAGCCGTCCTCGACTCCGTCGTCCACGCCGTCCACCAAGGCGTCGACGCCGAGCACGCCCACCAAGAAGCCCACCACCAAGTCGCCTGTGACGACTGCCACCGACCAGGCGGCGCAGGAGATCCGTGACGCGGCCAAGGAGGCGGGCCAGAAAGTCGAGGACCTGGCGCCCGGCGCGAAGGGCCTGGACGCCAAGAAGGACACCAACGTCCCCGACGGCGCCAAGCAGCCCTTCCCGTGCCCGACGGCGGACCCGAAGGCCCTTGCCAACGCCAAGCTGGCGTCGGACGCCCCGCTGCTGCCGGACCAGCCGTGGATCCTCAAGACGTCCAAGCTGACCCTGAGCGGCCTGAACTACGAGGGCATCGTCGAGGTCAAGACGGGCGGCGGCAAGGTCAAGAAGGTCCTGAAGTTCACGGCGAAGTCCGTGGACATCGACAACCTGCACCAGCTGGTGTACGGCCCGGAGCTCAACGGGAAGCCGACGACCGCCCACGTCAAGGCGCGCGCGGGCTCCCAGTCGACGATCCGCAACGGCACGGTGACGATGTACACGGAGGAGCTGAAGGGCAACCTCTTCGGCCTCATCCCGATCACGTTCAGCCCGCAGACCCCGCCCCCGCTGAACATCCCGTACGTCTTCTTCACCAACGCGACGGTCCACCAGGCCGGCCAGTTCGGCGGCACCCTGACGGTCCCGGGCCTGCAGAACTACATCACGGACGGCAACCCCGAGTAGCCGTCCCACTCACAAAGACCCATCCGGGAGCCGCAGTTAGGCCGTGGCCCGCACCGATTCTTCGGTGCGGGCCATGGCCGTCTGACGTGGAGCGCGGGTGACCTCCTCCAAGGAGTACCGTCTGAGAGTTGCCGCAAATGGGGGTTCATCGTGCTGCAGAGCGTCGAGGAGCACACCGGTACCCGGATCGCCCGGATTCGCAAGCAGCGCGGTCTGACGCAGCAGGGGCTGGCTATGCGCGCCAATGTCTCCAAGTCGCTGCTGTCGAAGGCCGAGTGCGGGCAGAAACCCGCCTCTCCGGCACTCGTCTCCGCCTGTGCCCGCGCGCTGGGTGTCTCGACGTCCGATCTGCTGGGCCAGCCTTATGCCGAAGAGCTGCGCCGCGATCGCATGGACGCGTTGATCCAGCCCATCCGGGAGGGCCTGGAGAACTGGGACGTGGCTCTCGACTGGGAGAGCGCACCGCGTCCGGCCGCATTGATCCGGGCCGATGTCCAGCAGGCCCTCACGCAGCGTCGTCAGGCGCAGTACACGGACATGGTGTGTGACCTGCCAGCGTTGATCGACGAGTCGGTGCACGCGGTGCATACCACCACTGGAGACGAGCAGCGGCTGGCTTACGAGTGCCTGGCGGGGACATTCCGGTGCGTGTTCACCGTGGCGTGGAACTTCGGCTATATCGACCTCGCCACCGTCGCGCTGGACCGGCTGGCGTGGACCGCGCCGCGAGCCGATGAGCCAGGCCTCGCCGCCGTGCATGCCTACCTGCGCGCGCAGACGACGATGTCGTCCGGCCGGTACGACGTGGGCATGCGGGTGATCGACCGTGCGCTGCGGGATCTGGACGGCCAGGACGCGCGCCGCCCAACCGGCATCGAGGCCATGCGGGGCGTGATGCACCTGCGAGCTGCGGTGCTCGCGGGCCGTATGAAGGACCGGGAGCACGCTGACGCCCGCCTGGCCGAGGCCCGCGCTCTTGCCCGGACCACGGGCGAGCTGCCCGACTTCGGAGTGACGTGGGGGCCGACGAACGTCGGAGTCCACGCCGTGGCCATCGCCTCCGAAATGGACGACTTCGGACGCGCCGTCGAACTCGCCGAGGACGTACGGATCCCACGTGGCTGGACCCGCTCCAGAGCCGGTCACCACTGGATGGACCTCGGCCGGGCACATGCCTGGGCAGGCCACCCGGAGCAGGCACTCGACTGCCTGCAACACGCCCGGCGCATCGCACCGCAGCAGACGCGCTATCACCCCACCGTGCGGGAGAGCGTGCTGGCCCTCAAACGGCGGGAACGGGCTCGCAACAGCTCGCTGGCGCAGTACGCGGAGTGGGTGGGGATCTAGCAGATCCTGGGCGCGAGGAGTTGCACGGTTCGGTGCAACCGCACGGCGTTGCAGGTCGGCAGGCTGACGTCCAGTCAGTACCCCCGCGACCGTGCGACCGGCCCGGGGGCATGGCCAACGCCGATTGGAGCGTCGACATGCCGCACTGTATCGCCCATACCTTCGAACTGCTGTCGCGGAACAAGCGCCCGCGCGTGATCCACGGCATGGCGGTGGGCCGGTGAGCACCCTGGGGCGCGCCGCCGCGTGGCAGGGGTCCCTGACCGAAGATGCCAGGCCTCGGGGGCTGGGGCTGTGCTGGGAGCCCGTGCCCGGCAATCCGGCCCGTAACTGCACCCTCGAAGACCGCCACGACGGGCATCACTTCCATGAGTACTCCGGTGCTGAGTGGGACCGGAGAGGCAGGCTGCTGTGAGCCCGTTCGAGCAGGTGCCGTCTGTTGGGCTGACCCTGCGCGTCTCGCGGGACAGCGGCCGGACGTGGGGACCACTGCGGGTGTTCTCCCTCGCGGGTCCGCTGGTGCCGCTGCTCACCAGCGAGTGGCCGCTGTGCCGATGCGCCCGATGCGTCCCGGCATCCACACGGGCGCCTAGGCCCGTGGCGGGCGGTTCGCCGACCATCGGCGACTGGGGAGGAGGGGCGCGTTAGAGATGGCCTCGGCCACGTTCCGCCGACGAGCCCGGCCGGAACGGGGCCGAGGCGCCCCCACCCCCCACCCCCTACCCCCTCCGCCGCCCCCGAACAGGCCTCCGCTTAAGCACCACATACACCGCCCCGACCCCCACAACAGCCGCCGCACCCACACCCGTCCAGCCCAGGACGCCCAGCGAGCCCGAGGAGTCCGTGGTGGCCGCTGCCGTGCCGGGGGACTTGGACGACGAGGACGGCTTCGCGGGGTCCAGGGTGCCGATCGACGGGGACTTCGCCGCGATCGCGTTGAAGCCCCAGTCCAGGAGCGCGCGCGTTTCCGTGTAGACCTTGTCGTGCTTGTTCTCCTGGGGGTTCATCACCGTCACCAGGACCGTGTGGCCGTCGCGGGTGGCCGCCTCGGACAGGGTGTTGCCGGCGTGTGTGGTGTAGCCGTTCTTGCCGCCGATCAGGCCGGGGTACTTGGCCACGCCGTCGATGCCGGACAGCATGCGGTTGGTGTTCGAGATCCCGAACGGCTTGCCCTTGGTGTTCGGGCCGCCCGGGAACTTCGCGTCCGCCGTTCCGCAGTATTCCTTGAAGTCCTTGTTCGCGAGGCCTGAGCGGAGGAACAGCGTCAGGTCGTACGCCGAGGACACCTGGCCCTCCGCGTCGTAGCCGTCAGGGCTGCGTACGTGCGTGTCCTTCGCGCCCAGCGCGTCCGCCTTCGCCTGCATGTCCGCGACCGTCTTCGCCACGCCGCCGTTCATCGACGCGAGCACGTGCACCGCGTCGTTGCCCGAGCGCAGGAACACGCCGCGCCACAGGTCCGCGCCCTGGTACGTCTGGCCCGGGACGATGCCGACCGCGCTGCTGCCGTCGCCCATGCCGGTGAGCTCGGCCGGTTCCACCTTGTGGGTGGCCGTGCCCGGGACCGCGGGCAGGACCGTGTCCGCGAAGAGCATCTTGAGGGTGGAGGCCGGTGGCAGCTGCCAGTGCGCGTTGCTGGCCGCGAGCACCTGGCCCGTGTCCGCGTCCGAGACCATCCAGGAGAGCGCCGACAGGCCGGTCGGCAGCGCGGGGGCGCCCGCGCCCGCCTGCGGGCCCGGGCGGCCCAGTTGTTCACCGCCGACCGTCGACATGTTCGCCGGGGGCTCCTTGGGGGCCCCGGCGCGCGGCACCCCGGGCGTCGGCTTTCCCGGCGTCGGCTTCCCTGACGCGGGCGTGCCCGGCTTCACGTGGGCGGCCGCGGGGGCGACACCGGAGACCACCGCCGTCACGGCGAGGGCCGCGATGGCCAGCGGGCGGCTGAACTGCACAGTTATCGGGGCACGCATGAACGCGAACGTACCCCACGGAATGTGTAGATCCTGTTGCGGGCTCTCCGCGACTGCGCAACGGACCGTAACAACTGCCCCCATAGCAGAAGGCGGCACCCCGGAAACTTCCGTGGTGCCGCCTTCACATCCGTACGAATGCATCCGTACGAAATCAGCCCTGCCGGCCGCCGCCCAGGTGGTGCACCCGGACCATGTTGGTGGTGCCGGGGACGCCGGGGGGCGAGCCCGCGGTGATGATCATGGTGTCGCCCTCGGTGTACCGCTTCAGCTTCAGCAGCTCCGCGTCCACCAGGTCGACCATCGCGTCCGTGTTGTCCACGTGCGGGACGACGAACGACTCGACGCCCCAGCTCAGCGCCAGCTGGTTGCGGGTGCCGGCGTCCGTGGTGAAGGCCAGGATCGGCTGGACCGTGCGGTAGCGGGACAGCCGGCGGGCGGTGTCGCCCGACTTGGTGAAGGCGACCAGCGCCTTGCCGTCCAGGAAGTCCGCGATCTCGCAGGCCGCGCGGGCCACCGAACCGCCCTGCGTGCGCGGCTTCTTGCCGGGGACCAGGGGCTGCAGGCCCTTGGAGAGCAGCTCCTCCTCGGCGGCCTCGACGATGCGGGACATCGTCTTGACCGTCTCGATCGGGTACGCGCCGACCGAGGACTCGGCGGAGAGCATGACCGCGTCCGCGCCGTCCAGGATCGCGTTGGCCACGTCGGAGGCCTCCGCGCGGGTCGGCCGCGAGTTGGTGATCATCGACTCCATCATCTGGGTCGCGACGATCACCGGCTTGGCATTGCGGCGGCACATCTCCACGAGGCGCTTCTGCACCATCGGGACCTTTTCCAGCGGGTACTCCACCGCGAGGTCGCCACGGGCCACCATCACACCGTCGAAGGCGGCGACGACGCCCTCCATGTTGGCGACGGCCTGCGGCTTCTCGACCTTGGCGATGACCGGCACACGGCGGCCGACCTCGTCCATGACCTTGTGGACGTCCTTGACGTCGTCGGCGTCGCGCACGAAGGACAGCGCCACCAGGTCGCAGCCCATACGGAGCGCGAAGCGCAGGTCGTCCTTGTCCTTCTCGGACAGGGCCGGGACGTTCACCGCCGCGCCGGGCAGGTTGATGCCCTTGTGGTCGGAGATGACACCGCCCTCGATGACGATGGTCTTCACCCGGGGGCCGTCGACCGAGACGACCTTGAGCTCGACGTTGCCGTCGTTGATCAGGACCGGGTCGCCCTTGGCGACGTCGCCCGGCAGACCCTTGTAGGTGGTGCCGCAGATCGACTTGTCGCCCGGGACGTCCTCGGTGGTGATCGTGAACTCGTCACCGCGGACCAGCTCGACCGGACCCTCCGCGAACTTCGCCAGCCGGATCTTCGGGCCCTGGAGGTCGGCGAGCACGCCGACCGCCCGCCCGGTCTCCTCGGCGGCCTTGCGGACCCGGTCGTAGCGGGCCTGGTGCTCGGCCTGGGAGCCGTGGCTGAAGTTGAAACGGGCCACGCTCATGCCGGCCTCGATCAGAGCGACGAGCTGCTCGTGAGAGTCGACGGCGGGGCCCAGTGTGCAGACGATTTTGGAACGGCGCATAAGGCGGATCCTATCGGTTTGTTTCGCTGCGGAATATTCCGTCTGGTGGAATGTACAAATGGGCGGGATGACGCTCAGGTGTCATCCGGGCCAACCGGAATTCCGGTCAGGAATTCACCAGGGCATACGTCTGCCGCGCGATCTCCAGCTCCTCGTCCGTCGGTACCACCGCGACGGCCACCCGCGCGTACTCCGGCGAGATAAGCCGCGGCGTGTCGGACCGTACGGCGTTGAGCTCGCCGTCGACCGCCAGGCCCAGCTCCTCCAGGCCCGCCACGGCCGCCTCGCGCACCGGCGCCGCGTTCTCGCCCACACCGGCGGTGAAGACGACCGCGTCCACCTTGCCCAGAACCGCGTAATACGCGCCGATGTACTTCTTCAGCCGGTGGATGTAGATGTCGAAGGCGAGCGCGGCCCGCTCGTCGCCCTCGTCGATACGGCGCCGGATCTCCCGCATGTCGTTGTCGCCGCAGAGCCCGACCAGGCCGCTCTTCTTGTTGAGCAGGGTGTCGATCTCGTCCACCGACATCCCGGCCACGCGCTTGAGGTGGAAGGTCACCGCCGGGTCGATGTCGCCGGAACGGGTGCCCATGACCAGGCCTTCGAGCGGCGTCAGGCCCATCGAGGTGTCCACGCAGCGGCCGCCCCGGACCGCCGACGCCGAGGCGCCGTTGCCCAGGTGCAGCACGATCACGTTGACCTCGGAGGGGTCCTTGCCGAGCAGCTTGGCGGTCTCGCGCGAGACGTACGCGTGCGAGGTGCCGTGGAAGCCGTAGCGGCGGATGCGGTGGGCGTCCGCGGTCTCCACGTCGATCGCGTAGCGCGCGGCGCTCTCCGGCATCGTCGTGTGGAACGCGGTGTCGAAGACCGCGACCTGCGGCAGGTCCGGGCGCAGGGCCTGGGCGGTGCGGATGCCGGTGATGTTCGCCGGGTTGTGCAGCGGGGCGACCGGGACGAGCCGCTCGATCTCCGCCACGACCTCGTCGGTGATCACGGTCGGCGCGCTGAACTTCAGCCCGCCGTGCACCACGCGGTGGCCGATGGCCGCGAGCTCCGGGGAGTCCAGGCCGAGCCCGTCGGCGGCCAGCTCCTCGGCGACCGCCTTCAGGGCGGCCGCGTGGTCCGCGATCGGGCCGGTCACCTCGCGCTTGTCGCCGCCGGCCGCCAGCGGGCTGTGCACCAGACGCGAGGTGGCCTCGCCGATCCGCTCGACCAGACCGGCGGCCAGCCGCGCGGAACTGTTCATGTCGAGCAGCTGGTACTTCACCGACGACGAGCCCGAGTTGAGCACGAGGACGCGCGACGGCGTCGGGGTCGGGTGGGCGGTGGTCATGCGGAGGTCTCCTGCCCCTGTGCCTGGGCCTGGATGGCCGTGATGGCGACGGTGTTGACGATGTCCTGGACGAGGGCGCCGCGCGAGAGGTCGTTGACCGGCTTGCGCAGACCCTGGAGCACCGGGCCCACGGCCACGGCGCCGGCCGAGCGCTGCACGGCCTTGTAGGTGTTGTTGCCGGTGTTGAGGTCCGGGAAGATCAGTACGGTCGCCTGCCCGGCCACCTCCGAACCCGGCAGCTTGGTCGCCGCCACGGACGGCTCGACGGCCGCGTCGTACTGGATCGGGCCCTCGATCCGCAGGTCCGGGCGCGCCTCGCGGACCAGCTTGGTGGCCTCGCGCACCTTGTCGACGTCGGCGCCCGAGCCGGAGGTGCCCGTGGAGTACGAGAGCATCGCGATCCTCGGGTCCACGCCGAAGCGGGCCGCGGTGGCGGCCGCCTGGACCGCGATGTCGGCCAGCTGCTCGGCGTTCGGGTCCGGGTTGACCGCGCAGTCGCCGTACACGAGGACCTTGTCGGCGAGGCACATGAAGAAGACGGACGAGACGATCGAGGCGTCCGGCTTCGTCTTGATGATCTCGAAGGCGGGGCGGATGGTGGCGGCGGTGGAGTGCACCGAGCCGGAGACCATGCCGTCGGCCAGGCCCTCCTGGACCATCAGCGTGCCGAAGTAGTTCACGTCCGCGACCACGTCGTACGCGAGCTCCACCGTCACGCCCTTGTGCGCGCGCAGCTGGGCGTACCGCTCGGCGAAGCGCTGGCGCAGCTCGGAGGTCTGCGGGTCGATGAGCTCGCACCTGGTGACGTCGATGCCGAGGTCGGCGGCCTTCTTGCGGATGACCTCGACGTCGCCGAGCAGGGTGAGGTCGCAGACGTTGCGGCGCAGCAGGACGTCGGCGGCGCGCAGCACGCGCTCCTCGGCGCCCTCGGGCAGCACGACCCGGCGGCGGTCGGCGCGGGCCGTCTCCAGGAGCTCGTGCTCGAACATCATCGGGGTGACGCGGCCGCTGCGGGCCACCGACATCCGGGCCAGCAGGTCGGCGGTGTCGGTGTGGCGCTCGAAGAGGCCGAGCGCGGTCTCCGCCTTGCGCGGGGTCGCTGCGTTCAACTTGCCTTCGAGCGCGAAGAGTTCCTGCGCGGTGGGGAAGGAGCCGCCGGTCACCGCGACCACCGGGGTGCCGGGCGCGAGCTTGTCGGCGAGCGTGAGGATGGCCTCGCCGGGCCGCTCGTCCAGGGTGAGCACGACGCCCGCTATCGGGGGAGTGCCGGCGCTGTGCGCGGCCAGCGAGCCGACGACCAGGTCGGCGCGGTCGCCCGGGGTCACCACCAGGCAGCCCGGGGTCAGGGCGTTCAGGAAGTTCGGCAGCATCGCGCCGCCGAAGACGAAGTCGAGCGCGTCACGGGCGAGCCCGGAGTCATCGCCGAGCAGAACCGTTCCGCCGAGTGCCGAGGTGACCTGGGCGACGGTCGGCGCGGCCAGCGCGGCCTCGTCGGGCAGCACATAGCAGGGCACCGGGAAGCGGGCCGAGAGCCGCTCGGCGATCTCGTCGCGGTCCTGCGGATTCACCCGGTTGACCACCATCGCCAGCACATCGCAGCCAAGGACCTCGTAGGCGCGGTGGGCGTTGCGCGCCTCCGCCCGCACCGACTCGGCCGTCTGGCCCTTGCCGCCGACCACCGGGATCACGGACGCGCCGAACTCGTTGGCGAGCCGGGCGTTGAGCGCCAGCTCGTCCGGGAGCTGGGTGTCCGCGAAGTCGGTGCCGAGGACGAGGACGACCTCGTAGTCGCGGGCGACCTTGTGGAAGCGGTCGACGAGCTCGGAGACCAGCTCGTCGGTGCCGCGCTCGGCCTGGAGCGCGGACGCCTCGTGGTAGTCCATCCCGTACACGGTCGACGCGTCCTGCGACAGCCGGTAGCGGGCGCGGAGCAGATCGAACAGCCGGTCGGGGCCGTCGTGCACCAGCGGACGGAACACGCCCACCCGGTCCACCTGGCGGGTCAGGAGCTCCATGACTCCCAGCTCGATGACCTGGCGGCCGTCTCCCCGGTCGATCCCGGTCACGTACACGCTGCGCGTCACGCGTGCTCTCCCGTTCTTCTCTTCGTCGCCTGGCCTCATGGATGGAACCGGCTTCATCGGCAGAAAAAGTGCAGATGAGGCACGGTTTCCCTCTTGACAATACCTCTGCGGGTGGTTAAAGCGCCCGCCGGGCCGGGGGTCGGTGCGGAGGCCGGGGCGAAGGTCCCGGACCGGTGGGACCAACGGCCCGGGGGCCGGTCGGCCGGGAGGCGGTGGGCGGGCGGGGGCCGTGCTGTGCGTGTGACAATCGGGGCGTCGGCGCGGTTGTGGGACGTCTTTTCGGATGTCCCGGGTACGTCTTCTCGTACGTCCATGGCCCGCGCCGCCGAGCACGGCACCGAACGAGCAGGAGACTGAGCACGATGCGTATCGGAGTTCTCACCGCAGGCGGCGACTGCCCCGGCCTGAACGCAGTGATCCGGTCGGTCGTGCACCGGGCCATGACCGGCCACGGCGACGAGGTCATCGGCTTCGAGGACGGCTTCAAGGGCCTGCTCGACGGGCACTTCCGCCCGCTCGACCTGAACGCGGTGAGCGGCATCCTCGCGCGCGGCGGCACCATCCTTGGCTCGGCCCGTCTGGAGCGCGCCCGGCTGCGCGAGGCCGCCGAGAACTGCGCGGAGCTCGCCCGCCGCTACGGCATCGACGCGCTGATCCCGATCGGCGGCGAGGGCACGCTGACGGCGGCCCGGATGCTGTCGGACGCCGGGATGCCGGTGGTCGGCGTGCCCAAGACCATCGACAACGACATCTCCTCCACCGACCGCACCTTCGGCTTCGACACCGCGGTCATGGTCGCCACCGAGGCCATCGACCGGCTGAAGACGACCGCCGAGTCGCATCAGCGGGTGATGGTCGTCGAGGTCATGGGGCGCCACGCGGGGTGGATCGCGCTGGAGTCCGGGATGGCGGGCGGCGCGCACGGCATCTGTCTGCCGGAGCGGCAGTTCGAGGTCGACGACCTGGTGAAGATGGTCGAGGAGCGGTTCGCGCGCGGCAAGAAGTTCGCGGTCATCTGCGTCGCCGAGGGCGCGCATCCGGCCGAGGGGTCCATGCCGTACGAGAAGGGCGCGATCGACCAGTACGGGCATGAGCGGTTCGCGGGCATCGGCAACCGGCTCGCCGTGGAGCTGGAGCGGCGCCTGGGAAAGGAGGCCCGGCCGGTCATCCTGGGCCATGTGCAGCGCGGTGGTGTGCCGACGGCGTACGACCGTGTCCTGGCCACGCGGTTCGGGTGGCACGCGGTGGAGGCGGTGCACCGGGGCGACTTCGGCAACATGACCGCGCTGCGGGGCACGGACATCGTGATGGCGCCGCTCGCATCGGCGGTCACGGAACTGAAGACGGTCCCGACGGACCGGATGTTCGAGGCGGAGTCGGTGTTCTGAGTTATCCCCACCCCGCCCCTTCCCGAAAGCCCTGGGCGGGCGGCCGGGGGGTGGGTTGAGGTTCACCGGGGCTGCGCCCCGGACCCCGGGCGGGGCCTGCGGCCCCTGCACCCCGCTTTGGGGCTGCGCCCCTGGACCCCCTTCACCCCGGCCCCGCCGGGCTCGTCACACCTGCGCCAGCGCCCAGAAGTGGTCCACTATGCGGTCCAGGAAATCCCGGCCCGCATCCCCCGCCGTCTGGTCCGCCGCCGCGCCGCTCGTTCCCCAGCTCATGGTCGACACCATTCGGCCCTGGTAGTCCGTGTGGAGTTGTTCCAGGACGTTCTGGAGGTGGTGGCGGGGGAGGGGGAGGAGTTTGGCGGCGGGGCGGACGTAGGCCTGCCAGCGGGTCGTTACCGCGCTGCGGAGCAGTTCCGCCAGGTCCGCCTCCTGGCCCGTTGCCGTGACGTACTCGCGGAGCGACAAACCGAGTGCTTCGGACAGGGCCTCCGACTGGCGTTCGTTGCCGCGCCAGCGGCCCGACTCCTCCATCTTCAGATACGCCCCGGCCTCCACCCCGACCCGGCGCGCCAGGTCCTCGGGGCTGAGCCCGCGCGCCATCCGGTGCTCGCGCAGCGTCGCGGCTGCGGCCATCAGGTCGCCCGGCGAGCACCACAGCACCCCCGCGAGCGCGGTGAGCTCACGGGAGTCGGGCGTGGCCAGGCCCCGTTCCCACAGGGCGACGGTCTCGGGGGAGACCCGCAGCCCGTACTGGGCGTACAGGCCGTAGGCGACATGGCCGGGCGCCATGCCCAGCGCCTCGCGCAGACGGCGCATGGCGGGGGCGTTGAAGGGCGGGGTGGGGTGCACGGGCACACCGTAGGTGCACAGGGTGACGGGTGACCACGGTGTGTTCGCCCAAATCTGGCAGTCCGTAGGAACGTACGTCTCCATTTATCGGATACGTCACGACGTCCGCTCAGCCCTTGACCGCTCCTCCCAGCGCGAATCCCCCGCCCAGACGCTGCGCGATCGCCACGTAAAGGAGGAGCACCGGTGTCGAGTAGAGGATGGAGAAGGCGGCGAGTTCGCCGTAGACCACCGAACCGTAGTTGCCGAAGAAAGTGAAGATCGAGACCGAGGCGGGCAGCCGGTCGGGGGAGAGCAGGAGCATGAAGGGGACGAAGAAGTTCCCCCACAGCATGATGAAGGTGTAGATCGTCACCACCATCACGCCCGGCCCCATCAGCGGCAGGATCACCCGCCACAGCGTCTGCGGCATCGACGCCCCGTCCGTCCACGCCGCCTCCTCCAGGACGCGCGGCACGCCGTCCATGAAGTTCTTCATCAGCCAGATGGCGAACGGGAGTTGGGAGGCGGCGAGGAAGAGCGCCGTGCCGTACATCGTGTCGATCAGGTCGACCTGCACGAAAAGGCCGTACACCGGCACCATCACCGCCGTGATCGGCAGGCACGTGGTGAACAGGATCGTCAGGAGGTACGGGCGGGTCAGGCGCGAGCGGTAGCGCGAGAGCGGATACGCGGCGAGCACCGCGCACGCCACCGTCAGCGCGGTCGCCCCGCCGCACAGGACCAGGCTGTTGAGCATCGGGGTGAATGTGATGTCGTCGGTCCACACCGCCGAGAAGTTGTCCAGGGTCGGCGAGCCGGGCACCCGTACGCGCAGATCCGCGTCGGCGTTCAGCGAGGACAGCACCACCCACAGCAGCGGGAGCGCGAAGGCCGCCGCGACGCCGAGCAGCGCGGTGTCGGCCGCGAGGCGCTGCCTGGTGCGGCGCCGCATCACACCTCCACTCGCATCAGCCGCAGATACACCACGGAGAACAACGCTCCCACCACAAGGAGCAGCAGGGCAACGGCTGTTCCGTAGCCGATCAGGCTCTTCAGGAACGCCTGGTCGTACATGAACACCGGGAGCGTCTGGCTGCGCCGGCCCGGGCCGCCCCGGGTCATCGCCCAGATCAGCCCGAATACGGAGAGCGTCTGGAGGGTGTTGAGCATCAGATTGGTGCCGATGGAGCGGCGGATCATCGGCAGCGTGATGTGCCAGAGCCGTCGGATCCCGCTGGCCCCGTCGACCTCCGCCGCCTCGGTGATCTCCTGTGGGATCTCGGCGAGCGCGGCCGAGTAGATCAGCATCGAGAACGCGGTCCCGCGCCAGACGTTGGCGAACGACACCGCGAGGATCGGCAGCCCGAAGAGCCAGTTCTGGGTGGGCAGATGGAGCCAGTCGAGGATCGCGTTGAGCGTGCCCTCGCGGCGGAAGAACGCGTACAGCAGGAACGCCGCCACGATCTCCGGCAGCACCCAGGCCGCGATCACCAGCGCCCCGGTGAGCGTGCGCACCGGCTTCGAGGCGCGCCGCATCAGCGCGGCAAGAGCCAGACCCAGCGTGTTCTGCCCGACGATCGAGGAGAGCACGGTGAACACCAGGGTCAGCCAGACGGCGTTGCGGAACCCGGGGTCGGCGAACGCCCGCCGGAAGTTGGCGAACCCGACGAAGCTGGTTCCGGAGGAGCCGGTCAACTGCATGTCCGTGAACGCGATGTAGACGCAGTAGCCGATGGGGCCGGCCAGGAAGAGCAGCAGGAGCAGGGTGGCGGGGGCGAGCGGGAGCCAGCGCAGCGGCCGCGCCGTCACCGGGCCGTCACCGCGCCCTGCGTGATCGTCTTCAGCTGGGAGTCGTACGACTTGGCCGCGTCCGCCGCCGAGGAGTCACCCGTGGTCACCGCCTCCATCGCCTCGCCGATCGCGGTCGACACCTGCGGATAGACGGGAAGCGCGGGGCGGTAGCGGGTGTACTTCACCAGGCCCGTGAAGAAGTCGATCCCCGGCATCGACTTCAGATACGCGGGGTCCGCCGCCACGTCGTCGCGCACCGCGATCTGCGCGTCCACCACGTCCCACTTCACCGCGTTGACGGGCGTCTGCATCAGCTTGATGAACTCCCAGGCCAGGTCCGGGTTCTTGGCCTTCTGCGGGATCGCCCAGGTGAAGCCGCCGGACATGGAGATCCGGCCGGGCGCCTGCCCGTCCTTGGTCGGCATCGCGGCCCGCCCGAGCGCGGTCGGCCAGTTCGGCCACGGTTTGGCGCCCTTGGCGGTCCAGAACTGGCCCAGCCACGACCCGTCGAGCGCGATCGCCAGCTTCCCCTCGGGCAGCCACTCGGTGGCGACCCGGGTGTTCACATTGGCGTCGAGCGCGTCGGAGACATCGGGGCCGAGCCTCTCCCCGTACACCGTCCGTACGAAGGAGAGCGCGTCCCGGAAGCCCTGCGAGCCGGTGATCCACTTGCGCTCGGTGGGGTCGTACAGCGGGTTCTCGCCCGTGCCGTAGAGCAGCATCTCGAAGCCCTGCATCACCGCCGCCTCGCCGACCGCCTTGCCGGTCAGGACGTTGAGCGGGATGACGCCGGGGACCTTCTGCTTGATCGTGCGGGCGGCCGCCAGGATGTCCGCCCAGTTCCTCGGCTGCCAGTCGGTGGGCAGTCCGGCCTTCGCGAAGATCTGCTTGTTGAACCACAGGCCCCGGGTGTCCGTGCCGTCCGGCACTCCGTACGTCTTGCCGTCCTCGGCCTTGGCGGCCGCCTTCGCCGTGGGGACGAAGCGGCTCCAGGAGACCCAGGCGTCCAGCTTGTCGTCCAGCGGTCTCAAGTACCCGGCTTTGATGTCGGAGTTGATACGGAAGGTGTCCTCGTAGACGAGGTCCGGCGCGGTCTTGGACGAGCGCATCATCTGCTGCGCCTTGGTGGCGTAGTCGTTGTCCGGGGCCTGGATCGGGACGAGCTTGACCTTCTTGCCGGGGTTGTCCTTCTCGAACTGCTCCTTCACCGACTGCAGGAAGTCGTCCTTGAAGCGGACCTTGTTGTCGGTCGAGCGGTTGTAGGCGACCTTGACGGTGCCCGAGTCACCGCCGGAGCCGCCGCAGGCGGCGAGCGAACCGGCGGCGAGCGCGGTGGCGAGGACGAACGGGGCAAGGGCGGTGGGGCGCACGGCACGACCTCCTCTGGCCACGAATGGCTGCCCGGTGAACGTAAAGCCGCCGGTGGGCACGGTCAATGGGGCCCGGCCGGTGTGACCGGTCGTCAACTGCCTTGTCAGCGGCGGGAGTCGACCCAGCGGTACTGGAGCTCCGGGCGCCCGATCTGGCCGTACTGCGGGGTGCGCTCGGCGCGGCCCGTGTCGACCAGGTGCTCCAGATAGCGGCGGGCGGTGATCCGCGAGATGCCGACCGCCTCACCCGCCGCCGTCGCGGTGACGCCCGCCGCCGAGGCGCGCAGGGTGCGGGTGACGGCCTGGAGCGTGGGGGCGCTGAGCCCCTTGGGCAGGGCGGTGGGCTGGGGCGCGCGCAGCGTGGAAAGCGCCCGGTCCACCTCCTCCTGCCCGCTGGCCTCCCCGGCCGTCGCGCGGAACTCCGCGTACCGGACGAGCCGGTCGCGCAGGGTGGCGAAGGTGAAGGGCTTCAGTACGTACTGGACGACGCCGAGCGAGACGCCCTCGCGGACCATCGTCAGATCGCGCGCCGAGGTCACCGCGATGACATCGGCGCTGTGCCCGGCCGCCCGCAGCGAGCGCACCAGCTGGAGGCCGTGCCCGTCGGGGAGGTAGAGGTCGAGGAGGAGCAGGTCGACCTCGACGCGGTCGAGCGTGCGCAGCGCCTCGGCGCGCGAGTGGGCGACCCCGGCGACCGTGAAGCCCGGCACCCGCCCGACGTACAGCCGATGCGCGTCGGCGGCGACCGGGTCGTCCTCGACGACCAGCACTCTGATGGGGCCGTCGGCGCTCATACCGGCACGGCCTCACTGCGCAGCAGCGGCAGCCGTACGGTGAACTCGGCGCCCCCGTAAGGACCTTGGGACAGCTCCACGCTGCCGCCGTGCCGTGCCACGGTCAGCCGGACCAGTGCGAGTCCGATCCCGCGCCCGGGGCTCTTGGTGGACCAGCCGCGCTCGAAGACCGCGTCGGCGGCCGCCGGGTCGACGCCCGTGCCGCTGTCCGCGACCCGTACGAGAAGTTGCTCGCCCTCGGTGGCGAGCGTGACCGCCACCCGGGCGCCCGCGCTGCCCTGGGCCGCGTCGACCGCGTTGTCCACCAGGTTGCCGAGGACGGTGACGAGGTCGCGCGAGGGCAGTGTGGGCGGCAGCAGCCCGTCCTCGATGGCGCTGCCCTCGGTCAGGCTCAGCTCGACGCCGTGCTCGTTGGCCTGCGCGGCCTTGCCGAGCAGCAGCGCGGCGAGCACCGGCTCGCCGACGGCCGTGACGACCTGGTCGGTGAGCGCCTGGGCGAGCTCCAGCTCGGCGGTGGCGAACTCCACGGCCTCCTCGGCCCGGCCCAGCTCGATCAGCGAGACCACCGCGTGCAGCCGGTTGGCGGCCTCGTGCGCCTGCGCCCGCAGCGCCTGGGTGAACCCGCGCTCGGAGTCCAACTCCCCAGAAAGGGCCTGGAGTTCGGTGTGGTCGCGCAGGGTCACGACGGTGCCCCGGCGGCCGCCGCTGGTGACCGGCCGGGTGTTCACCACCACGATCCGGTCGGCCGTCATATGGACCTCGTCCGCCCTCGGCTCGCTCGCGAGCAGCGCCCCGACGAGGGACGCGGGCAGCCCGAGCTCTGCGACGGACCGCCCCACCGCGTCCTCGCCGAGCCCGAGGAGCTCGCGCCCGCCGTCGTTGATCAGCGCGATCCGGCGCTGCCCGTCCAGCATGAGCAGCCCCTCGCGCACGGCGTGCAGCGCGGCCTGGTGGTAGTCGTGCATCTGGCTGAGCTCGGCCGCGTTCATGCCATGGGTGTGCCGCCGCAGCCGCGCGTTGATCACATACGTGCCGAGCCCGCCGAACGCCAGCACCCCGGAGGCGACCGCGAGCAGCGCCGCGACCTGCTTGCGCACCTGCTCGCTGATCTTGTCGATGGTGATGCCCGCGCTGACCAGGGCCGTGATTCTGCCGTGGTCGAGCACGGGCGCCACGACCCTCACCGAGGGGCCGAGCACGCCCATGTGTGTCTCGCTGAACGTTTCGCCCCGCAGCGCCGGCCGGATGTCGCCGAGGTACTTGCGGCCGATCTCGCCGGGGACCGGATGCGTCCAGCGCGTCCCGTCCGGCGCGAGGACCACCACGAAGTCGACGCCCGAGGTGTGCCGCAGCGTCTCCGCGTACGGCTGGAGGACGGCCGTCGGGTCCTTGGAGCGGGCCGCCTCCACCACGGCGGGCGAGGTCGCGACGGCGGTCGCGATCGCGGTGGTCTGGCGCCGCGCGGTCTCCTCGGCCTGCGCCCGGTCCTGTACGTACGAATAGAGCGCGCAGCCCGCCACGATCGCCGCGACCAGCACCACCTGCATGGCGAAGAGCTGGCCCGCGAGGCTGCGGGGACGGGGAATGCGCATGCCGGACAGTGTGCACCGGCGCAGGTCGCGGTTGCACCATCTTCCCGGGGGCGACCCCCGGACCCCCGGAAGGTGCGTGAACGAAATGCACGCAACGGTGACCCGCGTCACAGCCTGGTGGATAGTCGCGGGGATCCACCGGGACGTGGACCGACGTACGCGGGACGCGTACGGGAAGCACGAGGAGGCACCCCGTGACCACAGCAGCCGCAAGGCGGGACCGACCCCAGGCCCCCGAGGGCCGGGGGGACCGCCGTACCCACTACCTCTACCTCGCCGTCGTCGGCGCGGTACTGATCGGCATCGCGGTGGGCTTCGCCGCCCCCGGCGTCGCCGTGGAGCTGAAGCCCATCGGCACCGGCTTCGTGAACCTGATCAAGATGCTGATCTCGCCGATCATCTTCTGCACGATCGTGCTCGGCATCGGCTCGGTCCGCAAAGCCGCCAAGGTCGGCGTGGTCGGCGGGCTCGCGCTCGGCTACTTCCTGGTGATGTCGACCGTGGCGCTCGCCATCGGCCTGATCGTGGGCAACATCCTGGAGCCGGGCTCCGGACTGCACCTGACCGAGGCGACCCGGCACGCGGGCGCCAAGCAGGCGGCGGGCGCCAGTGAGTCGACCGCCGACTTCCTGCTCGGGATCATCCCCAAGACGATGGTCTCGGCGTTCACCGAGGGCCAGGTCCTCCAGACGCTCCTGATCGCCCTGCTCGTCGGCTTCGCACTGCAGGCCATGGGCAAGGCGGGCGAGCCGGTGCTGCGCGGGATCGGCCACATCCAGAAGCTGGTCTTCCGGATCCTGTCGATGGTGATGTGGGCCGCTCCCGTGGGTGCGTTCGGCGCGATCGCGGCGGTGGTCGGCGAGACCGGCACGGACGCGCTGAAATCGCTGGCCGTCATCATGATCGGCTTCTACATCACCTGCGCGCTCTTCGTCTTCGTGGTCCTCGGCACCCTGCTCAGGCTCCTCGCCGGGGTGAACATCTTCCGGCTCCTGAAGTACCTGGGCCGAGAGTTCCTGCTGATCCTGTCCACCTCGTCCTCCGAGACCGCGCTGCCGCGCCTGATCGCCAAGATGGAGCACCTCGGGGTCAGCCGCGCGGTGGCCGGCATCACGGTCCCGACCGGCTACTCCTTCAACCTGGACGGCACCGCGATCTACCTCACGATGTCCTCGCTCTTCATCGCCAACGCGATGGGCGAGCCGCTGAGCGCGGGCCAGCAGATCTCGCTGCTCCTGTTCATGATCGTCGCCTCCAAGGGCGCGGCGGGCGTGACCGGCGCGGGCCTGGCCACCCTGGCCGGCGGCCTCCAGTCGCACCGCCCCGAACTGGTCGACGGCGTCGGCCTGATCGTCGGCATCGACCGCTTCATGAGCGAGGCGCGGGCGCTGACGAACTTCGCGGGCAACGCGGTGGCGACGGTTCTGGTGGGTACCTGGACCAAGGAGATCGACAAGGCGCGGGTGGAGGAGGTCCTGGCGGGCAGGGCGCCGTTCGACGACGTGCTGTTCGCGTCGGGAGACGAGCACGGGGCTGCGTCGGTCTCCGAAGTTCCGGCCGAAGTCCCTGATCAGCGGGAACCCGCCACCCCCTGAGCGCGTCTGGAGAGGCGTCCACTACGGTGCGGGGCGTCCGTCCGGAAGCGGGTGACGGGGAGATGAAGGCGAGCATGAAGATCGACTGGGACCGGCGTACGTGCGCACGGCGCGGCCATGTGACGTACGAGCCGCACGAGGCGGAGCTGAAGCACCGGCTGCACGCCCACACCGGGCTCGGCGAGGCCTGGCGCTGTCTGCGCTGCGGCGACTTCGCCCTCGGCGCCCCGCACGGCTCGGGACCGGCGGGCGACGCGCCGCTGGTGCCGCGCGGAAAGGTGCTTCGGGACCTGTTCATCCTGCGGTTCCTGGCCGTCGAGCGGCTGGTGCGCGGGGTGTTCATCGTCCTGGTGGCGCTCGCCATCTGGAAGTTCAGCAACAGCCAGGACTCGGTGCGCCAGCTCTTCGACGAGAACCTGGACGTCTTCCGCCCGGTCTTCCAGCACTTCCACTACGACCTGGACCACTCGCCGGTCGTCGACTCCATCCGCAAGTCGTTCGGCTACAAGCACTCCACGCTGATGGCCGTGGCGGGGGCGCTGCTCGCCTACGCGCTGATCGAGATCGTCGAGGCGTTCGGCCTGTGGCGGGGCGAGCGCTGGGCGGAGTACCTGACGGTCGTGGCGACGGCGGCGTTCCTTCCGCTGGAGATCTACGAACTCACCGAGAAGGTCAGCCCCTTCAAGATCGTCACGCTGGCGCTCAATGTGCTCGCCGTGCTCTGGATCCTGCTCTCCAAGCGCCTGTTCGGCCTGCGCGGCGGACGGGCAGCCTTTGAGGCGGAGCGGCACAGCGCGTCGCTGATGGAAGTCGAGGCGACGGCCGGTCTCGCGGTGGGGACGACGTGAAGGGACTCGGACGATGACAACAACGACAACAGCGACGAGGGCAATGAACATCCGGGGTATGCGTAAGGCGGCCGTGGTGCTGTCCCTGCTGCTGGGCGGGGCCCTGGTGGCTCCGGCGGCGGCCGAGGCGGCGCCGTCGAGCGCGGTGGTGCGTACCGTGTCGGCGGCGGCGTCCACGACGGCGTCCGAGGCGCGCACGACGGGCGCACAGGCGCCCGCGGCGGCTCGGGCGGCGACGCAGGTGACGTACGACAAGTCGGCGCACACCACCCTCGCCAAGCCGAAGAAGAAAAAGAAGAGCTTCCTCAAGAAGCTGGGCATCTTCCTGCTGGTGATCTTCCTGCTCTTCGTCGCGCTGGTGGTCCTGGTGATCTGGTGGATCGTGCGGAAGATCCGCAACCGCCGCCGCCACTGAGGATGGCGTACACAGGTCAGGGCAGCAGTGCCAGTTCCTCTTCACCGAGGACGAGGTCGGCGGCCGCGGCCGAGTCCCGTATGGACTCGGGGCGGCTGCCGCCCGGGATGGGCACGACGTTCGGCGAGCGGCCGAGCAGCCAGGCCAGCGCCACCTGTTGAGGGCTGACGCCGCGTTCGCGGGCCACGGTGTGGAATCCGGCGAACGCGGGGTCGGCCGCGACCGCCGACGCCCCGTCCAGCGAACTGCGCGAGATCCCGCCGAGCGGACTCCAGGGCAGGAAGGCAAGCCCCAGCTCGGCGGTGAGACGCAGCTCGGGCTCGTGGTCGCGTACGGCGGCGGAGTACCGGTTCTGTACGGAGACCAGCCGATCTCCGAGAATGGCCCGCGCCAGCCGGATCTGTTCCTCGTCCACGTTGGAGATCCCGGCGAGCCGGATGACGCCCTCGTCGAGGAGTTCGCGCAGCGCGCCGATCGATTCGGCGAACGGGACGGCGGGGTCGGGCTTGTGCAGCTGGTACAGCCCGATGGCGTGGGTACCGAGCCGCCCCAGTGACTCCTTCGCGGCCCGCTTCAGATGCTCCGGCCGCCCGTCGACACTCCAGTCCCCGTCGTCCGTACGTCCGCGTCCCCCTTTCGTCGCTATGAGTACGCCGTCGAGCGAGCCGCCGTACGAGCCGAGCGCGCGGGCGAGCAGCGATTCGTTGTGGCCGGGCTCTCCGCCGGGGGCGTAGTACGAGTCGGCGGTGTCGAGCAGGGTGACGCCCGCGTCGAGGGCGGCGTGGACGGTGGCGACGGCGCGGCGCTCGTCGGGCCGCCCTTCGATGGAGAGCGGCATGGCGCCGTAACCGATGGCGCTGACCTTCAGATCTCCAAGTGCGCGGTACTGCATGCTAGTTGGCCTCCTGAGCTTCGAGTGTTTCGGCCACGGCGTCCGTGAGCCAGTCCTTGGTGTGGGAGAAGGCGAAGCCGAGGCGTTCGGCGCGGGAGTTGTCCATGGCGTACGAGCGGCGGAAGGAGAAGGGGGAGACTTCGCCGACGTCGACGGTCTGGTAGGCGGCGGGTCGGCTTTCGGCTATGGCGTCGACGATGTCGTTCGTGGTGAGCGGCCCGTGGGAGGCGGCGTTGACGGGCCCGGTGAAGTCCTGTCCGCCGACCCAGAACAGGAAGTCGGCGATCTCGTCGACGTTGACGTAGGTGGCGGGCTGGTTGCGGACGGGTACGGCGATGGGTTCGCCGTTACGGATACGGTCCGCGTAGTGCGCGACGCGCCCGGTGAAGTCGTCGGCGCCGCCGAGGACGTGGGCGACGCGGACGGAGACGTACGGGAAATCGACCGGGCTCTGGGCGAGGACGGCTTCGGCCTGCCGCTTGCCTTCGCCGTAGTGGGCGCCGCGGAACTCGGGGTCGTGCCAGGGAAGTTCGAGGTCGATGTCGACGGTGGTGGGATCCAGGGCGGTTTCCGGCACGGGAAGGGGTGAGTCCTCGTACTCGTAAACCTCGACGGTGGAGGTGAGTACATACCGGCGGGTGCGGTGGGCGAAGACGCGGCGGGCGATGGCGGCCTGGCGCGGGGTGTAGCAGACCTGGTCGAAGACGACGTCGAAGGTGCGGTGCGCGAGGGCGGTTTCGAGGGCGGCCTCGTCGTCGCGGTCGGCGACGAGGTGTTCGGCGCCGGGCGGGGGTGGGGCGGATCCCCGGTTCAGTACGGTGACCCGGTCCCCGGCGGCGAGCAGCCGGGCGATGAGCCGCTTGCCGAAGTAGCGGTTACCGCCGATGACCAGCACGTTTCGTGTCTTTGCTGCCTCTTGTGTCATGTCCACAAGTGTTACGTTGACGGGGCGCGCACTGAAGGGGGAAACATGGGAGAACTGGCGTCTGTACCAAAGGAATCGCGGAGTTCAAGGGGTCCGGCCATCGATTCCTCACCGGCCTTCGATCAGGTGGACCGGCATCTGCTGGAAGTGGTCCAGGCGGAGGGCCGGATCAAGCTGAGCGAACTGGGCCGACGGGTCCGGCTGAGCCCGGCGGCGGTGACGGAACGACTGCGGCGGCTTGAGTCGAGCGGCGCGATCACGGGTTACGGGGCGCGCGTCGACCCGGCCCGCCTCGGCTACGGCATCCAGGCGTTCATCCGCGTCAACCCGCACGGCGGCTACACCCTGAAGCACCCCAGGACCCTGGAGCTGATGGCCCGCCAGGAAATCCGCGAGGTCCACCACGTGGTGGGCGAGGACTGCTGGATCATCAAGGTCGCGGTCGCGGACACGGGGCACCTGGAGGAGATCCTGTCGGAGGTGTCGGCGCTGGGCCGCACGACGACGTCGATCGTGCTGTCTTCTCCGGTGGAGGGGAGGGGGTTGGGACCGGTGGGGTGAGGTGGTCCCGTGGCAGGGTGAACTCATGGCGCGGACCGAGTTCTACGACGACCCCGACGCTCCCGAGCCCAACAGCCTGGTGGTGGCGGCCTCCGCCGTGGTCACGGACGGCGACGGCCGCATCCTGCTCCTGCGGCGCCGGGACAACGGCCTGTGGGCGCTGCCGGGCGGCGGCATGGAGCTGGCCGACTCGCTGCCGGGCACGGCGGTACGGGAGGTGAGGGAGGAGACGGGGCTGGACATCGAGATCACCGGGCTCGTCGGCACGTACACGGACCCGCGCCACGTGATCGCGTACAGCAACGGCGAGGTGCGCCGCCAGTTCAACATCTGCTTCACGGCCCGCGTCACCGGAGGCACGCTGGCCATCTCCGACGAGAGCACAGAACTCCGCTTCGTGTCCCGCGCCGAACTGGACGCTCTACCGATGCACCACACCCAACGGCTGCGGCTCGACCACTTCTTGGCGAGGCGGGATACGCCGTATTTGGGGTAGGCGGTGGGCCGTGGCGGTCACGATGCCCGCGGGCGGCCCGTCGGCGAAGCGGCGGGATCGGCTCCGGCTCGCAGCACTTCCGCGACCTTCGCCGCCAGCCCGGCAGGGATCGCCCCGACGTCGACCCATGGCGTACCGCGGCCGCTCACTACGGGCCGCAGTCGCGCCCTCGTGCTGTCCGGCGCCCCGATGGCCCCGAGTGCGTCCTTGAGCGCGTCGGTAGCCTCCGCGGCTCTGTCCCAGCCGCCCTTCCACTGCGACATCTCCATGCCGAATCACCCGTCTTGTGTGGCTGCTGATCGTGCTGCGATCTTCCCGTCGCGGGGTTGGCGGCCACAGGGACGTAACGGGCTACTTTGACGGGCTTGGTTGGCCTTGGTCGCCTACTGGCTTGCGCACGTCGCGCGCGACGCCGCCGTGCGGCTCGGGGAATGGCAGGCCGCGCGCGGCCGCGAGCAGATCGAAGACCTTCAGGTCCTCGCGCTCGACGCGTTCCCCGGCGATGAGAGGTGAGCGCGGCTCCGCCCGTACATCGGTGCATCCGTGCGCGGGACCGGCTGCCGTGGCGGTAGCGTCGGACGCATGGCCACTGAGCACTTGGGCGATCGTGTGGCGAGGTTGCGGCGTCTTGCGGATCTGACGCAGGAGGGGCTGGCCGAGCGGTCGGGTGTGTCTGTTGACGTGATTCGGAAGCTGGAGCAGCGGCGTAAGCACAGTGCGCGGCTTCCGACGCTGCACGCGCTGTCGAAGGGGCTCGGGGCCGAGCTGACCGCCCTCCTTGGCGATCCGCCCGGCGTCCCGTCCAACGGGGAGGCCGATCCGCCTCAACTCGTCGCCGTGCGCCGCGCGATCATGCCGCCGCTGTTCGCCCCGCCCCCGGAGCCGTCCAGCGCCGAGCAGCTTTCGTTGCCCCTGCTGCGGGCCGAGCTGTCGCAGGGCTGGACCCTCTACCACGACGCCGAGTTCGGCCGTCTCATGGATGTGCTGCCCGGCATCATCGCCGACGCGCGGCTCATGGCGGCCGTGGGCAGTGCCGATCAACGGGCGGACGGGCAGGCCGCGTTGGGCAAGGCCTTGCAACTCGGCGGCCACCTCGCGATCCGGCTCGGCAAGTCCGATCTGGCGCTGTCCGCGCTGGAACGCGCCATAGACGCCGCCGGGCAGTCGTCCGATCCGCTGCTTGCAGCGATGGTGTCCAACTCCGTCGCGTGGGCGTACCAGCGGCAGAACCGTCTCGACGACGCGACCCACCTGGCCGTTCATGCCGCCGACGGCGTCGAGCGGGACCACACGCACACCGCGGAGGGGCTCCGGGTCTGGGGCGGGCTGCTCATGTCGGCGGCGACCAGTTACGCCCGGCGTGACGACTACGCCACGGCCGACGAGATGATGCGGACCGCCGAACGGGCGGCCGGCCGTCTGGCGAAGCTTCCGCCCCCGGCCGACGGCAAGTTGGTGTCGGTGTTCTCTAAGTCGTCCGTACGTATTGAGCGGGTCCGCCTCGCCGTGCAGCACGCACGCCCTGAGGAAGCCCTGGCCCTGGCCAAGGGCATGCGCCTCAGCGCCGACACCCCACCGTCGTGGCGCACCTGGCGGCTGCTGGACGTGGCACGCGCGCACACCGACATCGGGGACGCCGCCGGTGCCGTACGGGCGCTGGAATCGCTGCGGAAGGTCGCACCCGGGTGGATGCGGCACCACACCCTCGCGGTGGCGATCGTGTCGGACCTCTGGGCCGGGCCCAACCGCCCTCCCGGCCTGCGGAAGCTCGCCGAGTTCTTAGGCGTCGCGCGCTGAGCAGCAGCCACGGCGCAGCCGTCCCCCACAAACCCCCTTGCCTTGACGTCCGCGTCAACGATTACCGTCGCAGCATGCGAATCGGCGAGCTGGCCGCGCGGGCCGGGACCACGACTCGGGCTCTGCGGTACTACGAGTCGCGTGGGCTGTTGACCGCGCGGCGTACGGAGAACGGCTATCGCGCGTACGACGAGGAGGACCTGCGGCTGCTTCAGCAGATCCGGACCCTTCAGGACTTCGGGTTCGAGCTGGAGGAGACGCGGCCCTTTGTGGAGTGTCTGCGGGCGGGGCATCCGGCGGGGGACACCTGTCCGGCTTCGCTCGCCGTCTATCGGCGCAAGCTCGCCGAGCTCGACGGGCTGATCGGGCAGCTCAGTGCCGTACGCGATCAGGTCGGTGCGCAATTGGCGCGGGCCGAGCTGGAGGCCGGTTCGCGGGAACCTCGATGTGAGATGACAGGGGAGTGAGTTCAATGGGGCAGGCAGTAGCAGGTGTGGATGTGGTTACCGATTCGACCTTTGCTCGGGAAGTTCTGGAGGCCGATCTTCCCGTTCTCGTGGAGTTCACCGCCGAATGGTGCGGGCCCTGCCGGCAGCTCGCGCCAGTGCTCCGTGACATCGCCTTCGAGGAGGGCGATCGGCTCAAGGTCGTCCAGCTGGACGTTGACAAAGATCCTGAGACGACCGTCAAGTACGGCGTGCTCTCCATGCCCACTCTCATGGTCTTCCGCGCCGGCGAGCCCGTGAAGTCCATGGTCGGCGCACGCCCCAAGCGCCGCCTGCTTCAGGAGCTCGAAGACGTGCTGTAGGGGCCAGCGGGAGAGACACCCCCTTATACGCAACAAACCCCGGTCCATATTGCGGCCGGGGTTTTTCTCTGCGTATAGTGGACTCTTCGTGTGTTTGTGTACTGGAAACACACGCAAAGCCCTTACGAAAAACACTGTATCGCGTCAGGAGCGGAATTGTCAACCGAGGAAATTCGGAAAGAACAGCAATTCATCGACGCGCTCTACGCCCGCCTCGACGACCTGCGCGAGCAGGCCGAGGGGTCGGTCCGGGTCGCGTTGGGGTCGGTCGGGACCGGGCAGCAGGCTCGGCTTGAGCGGGATGTGATCGTCGCCGAGCAGTCGGGGCTGCTCAGTGCGTACCAGGCCGGTGAGAACGGGCTCTGCTTCGGGCGTCTCGACCACGCCGACTCCCGCTCGCACCACATCGGCCGCATCGGTATCCGCCGCGACGACCCGGACCGTACGCCCCTCGTCGTCGACTGGCGGGCCGACGTGGCGCGGCCGTTCTATCTGGCGACCGGGCACACCCCGATGGGGCTGCGCCGCAGGCGTCACATCACCACCGACGGCCGCACGGTCACCGCCCTCCACGACGAGATCCTCGACCTCGCCGACTCGGCCCGTACCGGGCACGAGGGCGCGGACGCCGACGACGTACTGCTCGCCGCCCTCGACGCGGCCCGCACCGGCCGTATGCACGACATCGTGCAGACCATCCAGGCCGAACAGGACCGGATCATCCGTGCCCCGCAGCGCGGCGTCCTCGTCGTCGAGGGCGGGCCCGGCACCGGCAAGACTGCGGTCGCGCTGCACCGTGCCGCGTATCTGCTGTACGCGCACCGCGAGCAGCTCGCCCGGCGCGCCGTCCTGATCGTCGGCCCCAACCCCGCCTTCCTCGGGTACATCGGGGAGGTGCTGCCCTCGCTGGGCGAGACCGGGGTTCTTCTGTCCACCATGGGTGAGCTCTTCCCTGGCCTACACGCCACCGGCGTCGACAGCCCCGCCGCCGCCGAAATAAAGGGGCGCGCCGCCATGGCCGACGTCCTCGCCCAGGTAGTTCGCGACCGCCAGACCGTCCCGGACGTCGCCGCCGAGATCGACCATGACGGGTACGGGACCCTGTTCCTGGAGCGCGCCATGGCCGAGGACGCGCGCCACCGCGCCCGCGAGAGCGGGCTCCCGCACAACCTCGCCCGGCCCCACTTCGCCTTCCACATCATCGACGCGCTCACCGCCCAGCTCGCCGAGCGGATCGGCGCGGACCCCTTCGGCGGCGAGAACCTCCTCGGGCCCGACGACCTCGCCCAGATGGGCAAGGAGATCGCCACCAGCCCGACCGTCCACGCTGCCATCGACGACTTCTGGCCCGACCTCACCCCGGAGCGGCTTGTCGAGGAATTTCTCGCCGAGCCCTCTCATCTGGACGAAGATGAAGGGGAGTTGATTCGGCGGCCCGCCGGCTCCCCCTGGACCGTCGCCGACATTCCCCTCCTCGACGAAGCCGCCGAACTCCTCGGCGACGACGACTCCGCCGCCCGCGCCGCCGCCGAGGCCGCCCGGCAGGACCGGATCGCCTACGCGCAGGGCGTGCTCGACCTCTCCGCGGGCTCCGAGAGCTTCGAGTTCGAGGACGAGGAGTCGGAGGTGCTGGCCGCGCACGACATCATCGACGCCGAGCGGTTCGCCGACCGGCACGAGGAGGCCGACCGCCGCAGCGCGGCCGAGCGCGCCGCCGCCGACCGGACCTGGGCGTTCGGCCACATCATCGTCGACGAGGCGCAGGAGCTCTCCGCGATGGCCTGGCGGCTGCTGATGCGGCGCTGCCCGACCCGCTCGTTCACGCTGGTCGGCGACCCGGCCCAGACCGCCGAACCGGCCGGCGTCGGCTCCTGGCAGCGGATCCTCGAACCGTACGTGGAGGACCGCTGGGAGCATGTCCGGCTCGGGGTCAACTACCGTACGCCTGCTGAAATTATGGAGGTGGCCGCTCAGGTCTGGCGGGCCGAGGATCCGGGGTTTGAGCCTCCCAGTTCCGTACGGTCCACCGGAGTTCGGCCCTGGGTGCGCGCGGCCGACGACCTCGCCCAGGCCGTCGCCCACGCCGTGAAGGAGGAGACGCCCGAGGTGGGGCGGCTCGCCGTCATCGCGCCGCGCACTCTCCACCCCTCCCTCGCCGCCGCGTTGCCCGACATCCCGGCGGGCGAGCCCGATCTGACGCGTCCGGTCGTCCTGCTCGACCCCCGGCAGGCCAAGGGGCTCGAATTCGACACCGTGTTGGTGGTGGAGCCGGGTGAGTACGGCGTGAGTGATCTGTACGTGGCGCTCACCCGGGCCACTCAGCGGCTCGGCGTGCTCCACTCGGCGCCGCTGCCGAAAGCATTGGAAGAAGCGCTCACACCGGCCGCAGCCACACGGTAGCCAGCGGCGGCAGGGTCAGCTGGATGCTGACCTGCTGCCCGTTGCCGGGGACGGAGTCGGGCTTGAGGGGGTCGGGGTTGGCGACGCCGCCGCCTCCGTAGCGGGTCGCGTCGGTGTTCAGGACCTCCGTCCAGGCCGGGACGGTGTCGGGGACGCCCAAGCGGTAGTCGTGGCGCACCACCGGGGAGAAGTGGGAGACGGCCAGCAGGGGCGCGCCCGTGGTGTCGTAGCGGAGGAAGGCGAAGACGTTGTCCTCCGCCGCGTCGCCCGCCACCCACGCGAAGCCGCCGGGGTCGGTGTCGCGCTGCCACAGGGGCGGGGCGTCGCGGTAGACCGTGTTCAGGTCGCGGACCAGGTCGCGCACGCCCCGGTGGTCCGGCTCGGCCGAGTACGACGGGTCGAGCAGCCACCAGTCGGGGCCGGTCGTCTCCGACCACTCCGCGCCCTGGGCGAACTCCTGGCCCATGAAGAGGAGTTGCTTGCCGGGGTGCGCCCACATGAAGCCGAGGTAGGCGCGGTGGGTGGCGCGCTGCTGCCACCAGTCGCCGGGCATCTTGGAGACCAGCGAGCGCTTGCCGTGGACGACCTCGTCGTGCGAGATCGGCAGGACGTAGTTCTCGCTGTACGCGTACACCATCGAGAACGTCATCTCGTTGTGGTGGTACTTGCGGTGGACCGGCTCATGGGCCGCGTAGCCCAGCGAGTCGTGCATCCAGCCCATGTTCCACTTCAGGCCGAAGCCGAGGCCGCCGAAGCCGCCGGGGCCCACGTGGTGGGTCGCGCGGGTCACGCCGTCCCAGGCGGTGGACTCCTCCGCGATGGTGATCACGCCGGGGCAGCGGCGGTAGACGGTGGCGTTCATCTCCTGGAGGAAGGCCACCGCGTCCAGGTTCTCCCGGCCGCCGTGCTCGTTCGGGGCCCACTCGCCGTGCTCGCGCGAGTAGTCCAGGTAGAGCATGGAGGCGACCGCGTCCACCCGCAGGCCGTCGATGTGGAACTCCTGGCACCAGTACGTCGCGTTGGCCACCAGGAAGTTACGGACCTCCTTGCGGCCGTAGTCGAATTCGAGGGTGCCCCAGTCGGGGTGCTCGGAGCGCGCGGGGTCCTCATGCTCGTACAGCGTGCGCCCGTCGAAGGACGCCAGCGCCCAGTCGTCCTTCGGGAAGTGCGCGGGCACCCAGTCGACGAGCACGCCGATGCCGGCCCGGTGCAGCGCGTCCACCAGGAAGCGGAAGTCGTCGGGGGTGCCCATCCGGGCGGTGGGGGCGTAGAAGCCGGTCACCTGGTAGCCCCACGAGCCGCCGAAGGGGTGCTCGGCGACCGGCAGGAATTCTACGTGGGTGAAGCCCAAGTCGCGTACGTACGAGGGGAGTTGCATGGCCAGCTGACGGTACGTCAGCCTTGGGCGCCAGGACGGGAGGTGCACCTCGTACACCGAGAACGGGGACTCGTGCACCGGGCGGTCCCCGCGTGCCGCCATCCAGCGCTCGTCCTGCCACTCGTGGTGCGACTCGGTCACGATCGACGCGGTCGCGGGCGGCACCTCGGTGCGCCGGGCCATCGGGTCGGCGCGCAGGGTGTGCGAGCCGTCGGGGCGGGTGATGTCGAACTTGTAGAGCGCGCCGTCGCCGATGCCCGGCAGGAACAGCTCCCACACGCCGGACGAGCCGAGCGAGCGCATGGGGTGCGCGGTGCCGTCCCAGTAGCAGAAGTCCCCGGTCACGCGGACGCCGAGCGCGTTGGGCGCCCACACCGTGAACCGGGTGCCCGCGACGCCCTGGTGGGTCATCGGGCGCGCGCCGAGCGCCGTCCACAGCTCCTCGTGGCGGCCCTCGCCGATCAGATGCAGATCGAGGTCGCCGAGCGCGGGCAGGAAGCGGTACGGGTCCTCGGCCTCGATCTCGTTGTCGTCGTAGGTGACCAGCAGTTTGTACTCGGGCACCTCGCGCAGCGGCAGCACCCCGCTGAACAGCCCGTCGCCGTCCTCGTGCAGCTCGGCCCTGAGCCCCTTGGCCAGTACGGTCACGGCCTGCGCGTACGGGCGCAGCACGCGGAAGGCGATACCGCCGCGCACGGAGTGGGCGCCGAGCAGCGCGTGCGGATCGTGGTGCGCCCCGGCGAGCAGCCGCGCGCGGTCGTCGGCGCCGAGCGGCCGTGCGGCCCGTACGCCATGGCTCCCCGCGCGCTTGGGCGTCGGCTTCGCCGCGGGCTTCGACTTCTCGGCGGCGCTCTTGCGCGTGCGGCGGTCGGGGGTTTTCGGGCTGTCGCCGGTCGGCGGGCGGGCGGTCACGGGTACGGCCTCCTCGGGGTGGGGGGAATCGGGGGCGGTGGGGTCAGGTGCCGGCCAGGCGGCGGACGGCCGCCATGGGGACGGCCAGCCAGTCGGGGCGGTGGCGGGCCTCGTACAGCACCTCGTACACCGCCTTGTCGGTCTCGTACGCCCGCAGCAGCTCGGGCTCGTCGCGCGGATCGGTGCCGGAAGCGGCCGCGTAACCGGCGCAGTAGGCGCCGCGGCAGGACTCGGTCCACTCCAGGCGCCAGGGCTGCGGGGCCCGTTGGGTGTGGCCGGGGTCGGGGGCCTGCGGGAGCGTGCGGGCCGCGTAGTCGAAGGAGCGCAGCATGCCCGCCACGTCCCGGACCGGCGGCTGCGGGCGGCGGCGCTCGGTCAGCGGCCGGGCGGGCTCGCCCTCGAAGTCGATGACCGACCACTGCCCGCCCGATGCCCGCAGGGTCTGGCCCAGATGCAGATCGCCGTGGACGCGCTGGGCGGGCCGGGGTCCGCACACCGCCGTCACCGCGTCGAACGCGGCCCGCAGTCCCGGCACATGGGGCCGCAGCGCCGGCACCGCCCGGGCGGCGGCCTCCAGACGCTCGCGCATCGCGGTGGCCAGCAGCTCGGTCTGCGGGCGGCCGAGCGTGACCACCGGCAGCGCTGCCGCGAGCGCGGTGTGCACCTCGGCGGTGGCGCGGCCGAGCGCGTGCGCCTCGGCGGTGAAGTCGCGCTGCTCGGCGAGCGCGCGCAGCGCGAGCTGCCAGCCGTCCTGCGAGCCGCGCAGAAACGGCTGGAGCACCGCGAGCGTTGCTTCCTCGGGCCGGTCCGTCTGGATCCAGGCCGCCGGTGCGGGCACCCGGGCGCACCCGTGCCGGGCCAGGACCAGCGGAAGTTCCAGGTCGGGGTTGACCCCGAAGTGGATCCGACGGAATACCTTGAGGATGAACGTATCTCCGTACACCAGCGAGGAGTTGGACTGCTCGACGGCCAGAAGGCGGGGCGCGAGTCCGGCCGGAACGGGGACGGTCGCGTCGCAGCCGAAGCGCAGCGGTCCCAGGCGTCCCGGGGTGCGCAGCCGTTCCAGGAGGAGGGCGGCGATCTGGGGGTCCTGGAGTGCGTCGTACACGGTGAGCCCGGTCAGCGGTCCGGCGCTCGCGTGCCCGACGAGCGCGGGCGCGAGCGGTGGCGGCAGCACTTTCCGTACGCCGAGCAGCAGCTGGTAGACGTCGCCGGGATCGGGGGCGGCAGTCGCGCTCGGCTGCTCGGCTCGTACGAGCAGGTGCAGACAGCCGGGCAGCAGCTCGGTGACGGAGGTGAGCGAGAAGCCGGTGACCGGGCGGCCCTTGCCCGCGAACCAGCGCTGGCGGGGCAGCCACTCGTGCAGCAGCGGCGCCAGCGAGGGGAGCAGCGCGACGGGAGTCAGGGTGGGTGCGGCCTTGGGCATGGCAGCGCGTCCTTTCCCCGGGCTCACAGCAGGATGTGCGCAGAGTGTCCCGGATTGCGGCAATGGCTGTCCGGCGGCGCGCGGGGCCTCCGGCGTGCCTCTGGGAGAGCGGTCCGGAGCGTCGCTGAGGAGAGTGCCCCGGGCGGGCCGGAGGAAACCGGCCCGTCCGGGGCCGCCCGAAAGGGGCCCTCGGTGGGTGGTGGCTAACCGATCACGATGCAGTCCTTGCGCAGCCGGAACCAGTAGAAGCCGTGCCCCGCCAGGGTGAGCAGGTACGGCCACTGGCCGATGGCCGGGAACCGCACCCCGCCGATCAGCTCCACCGGATGGCGGCCGGCGAACGCCCGCAGATCCAGCTCGGTGGGCTGGGCGAACCGCGAGAAGTTGTTCACGCAGAGCACCAGGTCGTCGCCCCCGCCGTCAACAGCAGGTACCTCCCGCAGGAACGCCAGGACCGCCGGGTTGGACGACTGGAGTTCGGTGTACGAGCCGAGTCCGAAAGCGGGGTTCTGCTTACGGATCTCGATCATCCGGCGGGTCCAGTGCAGCAGCGACGACGGCGACGCCATGGCCGCCTCGACGTTGGTGACCTGGTAGCCGTAGACGGGGTCCATGATCGTGGGAAGGAAGAGGCGTCCTGGATCGCAGGACGAGAAGCCCGCGTTGCGGTCGGGCGTCCACTGCATGGGGGTCCGTACGGCGTCCCGGTCGCCCAGCCAGATGTTGTCGCCCATCCCGATCTCGTCCCCGTAGTAGAGGATCGGCGAGCCGGGCAGCGACAGGAGCAGGGCGGTGAACAGTTCGATCTGGTTGCGGTCGTTGTCCAGCAGGGAGGCGAGGCGGCGCCGGATGCCGATGTTGGCGCGCATCCGGGGGTCCTTGGCGTACTCCGCGTACATGTAGTCGCGCTCTTCGTCCGTGACCATTTCGAGGGTCAGCTCGTCGTGGTTGCGCAGGAAGATGCCCCACTGGCAGGTCTTGGGGATGGCCGGGGTCTTGGCCAGTACTTCGGAGACCGGGTAGCGGCTCTCGCGGCGCACGGCCATGAAGATGCGCGGCATCACGGGGAAGTGGAACGCCATATGGCACTCGTCGCCGCCCGCCGCGTAGTCGCCGAAGTAGTCGACGACGTCCTCCGGCCACTGGTTGGCCTCGGCCAGCAGCACCGTGTCCGGGTAGCTCGCGTCGATCTCGGCGCGGACCCGCTTGAGGAACTCATGGGTGGCGGGCAGGTTCTCGCAGTTGGTGCCCTCCTCCTGGTAGAGGTACGGGACGGCGTCCAGGCGGAAGCCGTCGATGCCCAGGTCCAGCCAGAACCGCAGGGCGGCCAGGATCTCGTCCTGGACGGCCGGGTTCTCGTAGTTGAGGTCCGGCTGGTGGGAGAAGAAGCGGTGCCAGTAGTACTTCTTGCGGACGGGGTCGAAGGTCCAGTTGGACGTCTCGGTGTCGACGAAGATGATCCGGGCGTCCTGGAACTGCTTGTCGTTGTCGGCCCAGACGTAGTAGTCGCCGTACGGGCCCTCGGGGTCCTTGCGCGACTCCTGGAACCACGGGTGCTGGTCGCTGGTGTGGTTCATGACGAAGTCGATGATCACGCGCATGCCGCGCTGGTGGGCGGCGTCCACGAACTCCACGAAGTCGGCGAGGTCGCCGAACTCGGGGAGTACCGCGGTGTAGTCCGAGACGTCGTAACCGCCGTCCCGCAGCGGGGACTTGAAGAAGGGCGGAAGCCACAGGCAGTCCACCCCCAGCCACTGCAGGTAGTCCAGTTTGGCGGTGATGCCCTTGAGATCCCCGACGCCGTCGCCGTTGCTGTCCTGGAAGGACCGGACGAGCACCTCGTAGAACACCGCTCGCTTGAACCACTCGGGATCGCGGTCCTTGGCGGGAGTGTCCTCGAAGGTGTCGTGGACGGGCTCGTTGACGATCATGGTGTGGGTGACCCTCCGATCGCAGGGGACGGTCGCAGGGCCAGCACGTGCGCGGGCGCGCGGCCCGGCTCTAGGCGCACGTAGTCGGCCCTGCCCCAGTGGTAGGTCTCACCGGTGAGCTCGTCGCGCACCGGGACGGTCTCGTGCCATTCGAGGCCGAGTTCCGGCATGTCCAACGAGACCGTGGCCTCCTGGGTGTGGTGGGGGTCGAGGTTGGCGACCACCAGGACGGTGTCGGCCCCCGAGCGCTTGCTGTACGCGATGACCGCGTCGTTGTCGGTGGCGTGGAAGCGGACCGAGCGCAGCCGGCGCAGCGCCGGGTGGTGCCGGCGGATGCGGTTGAGCGCGGTGATCAGCGGGGCGATGGAGCGCCCGTCGCGCTCGGCCGCCGCCCAGTCGCGGGGCCGCAGCTCGTACTTCTCGGAGTGCAGGTACTCCTCGCTGCCGTCGCGCAGCGCGGTGTTCTCGCAGAGCTCGTACCCCGCGTACACGCCCCAGCTGGGCGAAAGCGTGGCGGCGAGCACCGCCCGCACCTCGAACGCGGGGCGGCCGCCGTGCTGGAGGTAGGCGTGCAGGATGTCCGGGGTGTTCACGAAGAAGTTGGGCCGCATGTACGCGGCGCTCTCACCGGAGAGCTCGGTCAGGTAGTCGGTGAGCTCCTGCTTGGAGTTGCGCCAGGTGAAGTACGTGTACGACTGCTGGAAGCCGACCTTGGCGAGGGTGTGCATCATCGCGGGCCGGGTGAACGCCTCGGCCAGGAAGACGACATCGGGGTCGGTGCCGTTGACCTCGGCCAGCACCTGTTCCCAGAACACCACCGGCTTGGTGTGCGGATTGTCGACGCGGAAGATCCGTACCCCGTGGTCCATCCAGAACCGCAGCAGCCGCACGGTCTCGGCGACCAGGCCCGGCATGTCGCGGTCGAAGGCGAGCGGATAGATGTCCTGGTACTTCTTCGGCGGGTTCTCGGCGTATGCGATGGTGCCGTCCACCCGGTGGTGGAACCACTCGGGGTGCTTGTCCACCCAGGGGTGGTCGGGCGAGCACTGGAGCGCGAAGTCGAGGGCGACCTCCATACGCAGATCGCGGGCCGTCGCCACGAAGTGGTCGAAGTCGTCGAGGGTGCCGAGGTCCGGGTGGATGGCGTCGTGGCCGCCGTCCGGCGAGCCGATCGCCCAGGGCACGCCGACGTCACCGGGCGCCGCCGCCAGGCTGTTGTCGCGGCCTTTGCGGAAGGTGGTGCCGATGGGGTGGACGGGCGGCAGATAGACCACGTCGAAGCCCATCGCGGCGACCGCCGGCAGCCGTTCCGCAGCGGTCCGCAGCGTGCCGCTCACCGGCGGCTTCCCGGCCTCGACCACCGCGCCCTCGGAGCGCGGGAACAGCTCGTACCAGGAGCCGAAGAGCGCCCGCTCGCGCTCCACGAGCAGCGGCAACGGCTCGCAGGCGCTGACCAGTTCGCGCAGCGGATGGCGGGACAGGGCCTCGTCGGCCGCCGGGGTCAGGGCCGCGGCGAGCCGGGCGTGCGCCGGGCGGGAAGTGTCGCGCAGCGCGTCCGCGGCGGCCAGCACCGCCTCGCGCCCTTCGTCCTTGGGCACTCCGGGCGCGGCCCGCTCGTACAGCTCGGCGCCCTCCGCGAGCACCAGTTCGGTGTCCAGGCCCGCCGGGATCTTGATGCGGGCGTGGTGGCGCCAGGTGGCGACCGGGTCGCTCCACGCCTCGACCGTGTACGACCAGCGCCCTTCGCTGTCCGGGGTGACCTCGGCGCCCCAGCGGTCGGTGCCGGGGGCGAGCTCGCGCATCGGCGTCCAGGGCCCCGGCCGCCCGTGCGGGTCGCGCAGCACGACGTTGGCGGCGACGGCGTCATGGCCCTCGCGGAAGACGGTGGCGGTGACCAGGAACGTCTCTCCGGCCACCGCCTTCGCGGGCCTCGTGCCGCAGTCGACGGCGGGGCGGACGTCCAGGACGGGGATACGGCCGATCGGCATCTTCACGGTCTCACCTGGTGGCTGGGGTGTACGGGGCGTGGCGGGGTCTGCTCTTTGTAGCTCCGCTGACGGTTGACGGGCTGCGGGCATGGCCGCTCCTGTCCGCGTTCACTCGGGTGGCGGGTGACGGGTGTCTCAGACGGCGTCCTACCGGATGAGCCTTCCACAGGGTCCGAGTGCGCATTCCGGTGGTTTGTTAACTACCTGGGCGTAACGGTTCAGGCAACGAAGCGGCCCCGTCTTTCGACGGAACCGCCCCAGAATTTGCCTACCCACAAGTTCCTTGAGCGTCAGGGGAGTTCAGTGCTGACCGGTCACGCAGAGTTCAGTCCTGGCCGGTGACCTGGAGCAGCCGGTCGGGGGAGCCGGGGCCCGCGTCGGTGATCCTCCCGGTGGCCGAGCGGGCCACCAGCGCGTCGCTGACCTCGGCCGGAGTCGCCGACGGGTGGCCGCCCAGATAGAGCGCCGCCGCGCCCGCCGCGTACGGGGCCGCCATCGAGGTGCCGGTCAGGGTCCTGGTCGCGGTGTCGTCGGTGTTCCATGCGGAGGTGATGGAGACGCCGGGCGCGAACAGGTCGAGCGCTGGACCCCAGTTCGAGAACGCCGCCCGGGCGCCGTTTCGGTCGCTCGCCCCGACCGTGACCGCCTCCGGGACCCGCGCGGGCGAGAACCGCGCGGCCGGGGCCCCCTCGTTCCCGGCGGCGACCGTGAACGTCACCCCGGACGCGATCGCGTTCCGTACGGCCTGGTCGAGCTCGGGGTTGGCGGCGCCGCCCAGGCTCAGATTGGCGACGGCCGGGTGGCGGGCGTTGCGGGCCACCCAGTCGATCCCGGCGATGACCTGCGCGGTGGTGCCGACGCCGTGGTCGTCCAGGACGCGCACCGCGACCACGTCCGCCCGCTTCGCCACGCCGTAGGTGGCGCCCGCGAGCGTCGCCGCGACATGCGTGCCGTGCCCGCTGCCGTCCTCGGCGTCCGCGTCGTCGTCGACGAAGTCCCAGCCGCTGCTCGCCCGGCCGCCGAACTCGCGGTGCGTGGTGCGGATGCCGGTGTCGATGACGTACGCGGTGACGCCCGCGCCCTGGCCGGGAGGCCAGTCCGGCGGCTGCTGGGGCGGCGCGGGATCGGGCGGGGTGGTCCCGCCCGCGACCCCGCTGCCCTCGCCGTCGTCGAGCGAGACCGCCGTGTCCTGGACGACCGACGCCACGGCCGGATCGGCCGCGAGCTCGCCTGCGTGTTCGGCGTCGACCCGGACCGCGTACCCGTTCAGGGCGGTTTCGTACGTACGGCTGATGTGCGCCCCGTACTTGGCGGCGATGCTGCGGCCCGCCCCGGTGGGCGCGCCCGTGGAGTCCTTGAGCGTGACGATGTAGCTGCCGCCGACCGCGCCCGGGGCGTCCGCGCCGAGCACGCGCCCCGCGGGCGGCGGGAGTGGTGTGGGCGGTGCGGCGTGCGCGGGCAGCGCGCAGGACAGCGCCGCCGCCGTGGCCAGCGCGGTCATCGCCCCGGCCGCGCGCAGGCGCCCGGTGTGTGTCCGTCCCATGGCGTCTCTTCCCCTCCTCGGTCCGGCGCGCGCCCGGCGGAACCGATCCGCCGGGCCCGGAACCCCCTCCGCGCACGCCGGACGGCCCGCTTGGCAGCGTGCCGCCCGGACGGGAGAGCCCACAAGGGCGCACTCGGGGGGCGCCCGCTTCCGTGCGCCGTGGTTGTGCGGCGCCGGGGCCCACTACCGTCGGGGGTGAAGGACCGACGAACTGAGCGGTACGTGCACCCAGTTGCGTACATCCCCTGCGAAGGTGGAACACGTGAAGGCAATCCGTCGATTCACCGTCCGTCCCGTTCTCCCCGAGCCCCTGCGGCCGCTGAGCGAACTGGCCCGCAATCTGCGCTGGTCCTGGCATACCGAGACCCGCGAACTGTTCGAATCCGTCGACCCCGAGGGGTGGCGGGCGGCCCAGGAGGACCCCGTGCGCCTCCTCGGGGCGGTCTCCGCCGCCCGGCTCGCCGCGCTGGCCGAGGACCGCCGCTTCCTGCGGGCGCTCACCGCCTGCGCCGACGACCTGGCCGACTATCTCGGCGGGCGGCGGTGGTACCAGGAACAGCCCGAGGGGCTGCCGCGCGCGGTCGCCTACTTCTCGCCGGAGTTCGGGATCACGGCCGCGCTGCCGCAGTACTCGGGCGGGCTCGGCATCCTCGCCGGCGACCACCTCAAATCCGCCTCCGACCTCGGCGTACCGCTCGTCGGCGTCGGACTCCTGTACAGACATGGCTACTTCCGCCAGTCGCTCTCGCGCGACGGCTGGCAGCAGGAGCACTATCCCGTCCTCGACCCCAACGAACTGCCGCTGGCGCTGCTGCGCGAGAGCGACGGCGAGCCCGCGCGCATCTCGCTGCGGCTGCCCGGCGGGCGCTCGCTGCACGCCGTGGTGTGGATCGCGCGCGTCGGCCGCGTCCCGCTCCTGATGCTCGACTCGGACGTGGAGGAGAACGGGCCCGGCGAGCGGGACGTCACCGACCGGCTGTACGGCGGCGGCAGCGAGCACCGCCTCCTCCAGGAGATGCTGCTCGGCATCGGCGGGGTGCGGGCGGTGCGCGCGTACTGCCGGATCACCGGCCACCCCGAGCCCGAGGTCTTCCACACCAACGAGGGGCACGCCGGGTTCCTGGGTCTGGAGCGGATCCGTGAACTGGCCGGTGAGGGGCTTGAGTTCGACGCGGCCCTGGAGTCCGTGCGGGCCGGGACCGTCTTCACCACCCACACCCCGGTCCCGGCCGGGATCGACCGGTTCGACCGCGAGCTGGTCGCCCGCCACCTCGGCGACGACGGCGAGCTGGAAGGCGTCGACGTCGCCAGGATCCTCCAGCTGGGCATGGAGACCTATCCCGGCGGCGAGGCGAACCTCTTCAACATGGCCGTGATGGGGCTGCGGCTCGCCCAGCGCGCCAACGGCGTCTCCACCCTGCACGGCGCGGTGAGCCGGGAGATGTTCGCCGGGCTCTGGCCGGGGTTCGACCCCGCCGAGGTGCCGATCGCCTCGGTCACCAACGGGGTGCACGCGCCGACGTGGGTCGCGCCCGAGGTGTTCCGGCTCGGCGCCCGCCAGGTCGGGGCCGGGCGCGTCGAGGACGCGCTGAGCGTCGGCGGCTCGCCCCGCTGGGACGCGGTCGCCGACATCCCGGACGCGGAGATCTGGGAGCTGCGGCGGGAGTTGCGCGAGCAGCTGGTGCTCGAAGTGCGCGAGCGGCTGTACGCGTCGTGGCGCGGGCGCGGCGCCGGGACGGCGGAACTCGGCTGGGTGGAAGGGGTGCTCGACCCGTCCGTGCTCACCATCGGCTTCGCCCGCCGCGTCCCCTCGTACAAGCGACTGACGCTGATGCTGCGCGACCGGGACCGGCTGATGGAGCTGCTGCTGCATCCGACCCGGCCGGTGCAGATCGTGGTGGCGGGCAAGGCGCACCCCGCCGACGACAGCGGCAAGCGCCTGGTCCAGGAGCTGGTGCGGTTCGCGGACGATCCCCGGGTGCGCCACCGGATCGTCTTCCTGCCCGACTACGGCATGGCGATGGCCAAGCGGCTCTACCCCGGCTGCGACGTCTGGCTCAACAATCCGCTGCGGCCCCTTGAGGCGTGCGGGACCAGTGGGATGAAGGCCGCGCTCAACGGGTGCCTCAACCTGTCGGTCCTGGACGGCTGGTGGGACGAATGGTACGAGCCGGACTTCGGCTGGGCGATCCCCACCGCCGACGGCTCGGCCACCGACGAGGACCGCCGCGACCAGCTGGAGGCGACCGCGCTCTACGACCTGATCGAGGACCGGGTCGCGCCGCGCTTCTACGACCGGGGCGCGGACGGACTGCCCGGCCGCTGGATCGAGATGGTCCGCGAGACCCTGGCCGCGCTGGGGCCGAAGGTGCTGGCGGGGCGGATGGTGCGGGAGTACGTGGAGCGTCTTTACGCGCCCGCCGCCCGCGCCCACCGTTCCCTTGAGCACGCCACGGCACGGGAGTTGGCGGCCTGGAAGTCCCGGGTGCGGGGGGCCTGGCCGCAGGTCGGCGTCGACCATGTGGAGGCGCTGGCGGCGACCGCTCTCAACGGCAACGCCGAGCTCGGCTCCACCCTGTCGCTGCGGGTGTGCGTCCGCCTCGGCGGGTTGCAGCCGGACGACGTCGAGGTCCAGGCGGTCGCGGGCCGGGTGGACGCCGCCGACACGATCGGGGAGGCCCGCACCGTCGCGCTGAAGCCCGCGAGCGGCCCCGACCTGGAGGGCCGCTGGGTGTACGAGGGCCCGCTGGCACTGGACCGGACCGGCGCGTACGGCTACACGGTCCGGGTCCTTCCCGCCCACCGCCTGCTCGCCACCGGAGCCGATCTCGGTCTGGTCGCCCTGCCCACGGAGACCACGGGGGAGGGCGCGGGGGTGCTGATGCGCTGAGGCGGAACGTGGCGGTGCCCGGACCCTTGTGGGGTCCGGGCACCTGTTTCACGTTCCGATCAGCCGCCTGACCGAAAGGTGAGCTCCGAAGCTCAGAACGTGAGCTTGAAGTCGGTGATGTAACCGACGTCCTGCCGCGCCTTGTCCTGGACCTTCAGCTTCCAGGTCCCGTTCGCGGCCACCGCCGAGGCGTTGACCGTGTACGTGGTGTCCAGGTTCTGCGTGGAGTCGCCGGAGGAGTTCTTCAGGCGGTAGCTCGTCCCGTTCGGGGCCACCAGGTCGATCTGGAGGTCGCCGATGTAGGTGTGGGTGATCTTCACGCCGACCTTGAGGGCGCTGGGCGCGTTGCCCGTGATGCCGGTGACGTTGACCGACGAGGTCACGGCCGCACCCGGGTAGTCCGGGATGTTGACCTTGGTGCTGTTGTCGAAGACGTTGCCGCCGCTCGGCGGCTGGCCGCCGTCGTGGCGGGCGCCGACGTTGATGGCCGCCCACGCGTCGGTGATGTTGTTGACCTCGGCGCTGCCCGCACCGTACAGCTCGGTCGCCGCGGCGATCGTGCCGTCACGCGCGCCCGCGTAGTCGGTGGAGGAGTTGAACTTGGTGGTGAGCGCCTTGTACCAGATCAGCTGGGCCTTCTCGCGGCCGATGCCGGTGACCGGCAGACCGTCGGAGGTCGGCGAGTCGTAGTTGAACCCGTTGATGGTCTTGGCGCCGCTGCCCTCGGAGGCCAGGTAGAACCAGTGGTTCGCCGGGCCCGAGGAGTAGTGGACGTCCAGGTTGCCGACGCCGGAGTACCAGCTGTCCGCGGAGCCGCCGTCCTTGCTCGGCTTGTCCATGTAGCGCAGCGGGGTGCCGTCGCCGTTGATGTTGATCTGCTCGCCGATGAGGTAGTTGCCCGGCGCGCTGGGGTTGTTGGCGTAGAACTCCACCGACGTGCCCATGATGTCGGAGGTCGCCTCGTTCAGACCGCCGGACTCGTCCGCGTAGTTGAGGCCCGCGGTGGCGGCGGTGACGCCGTGCGTCATCTCGTGGCCGGCCACGTCCAGCGAGGTCAGCGGGTCGTTGTCGCCCGTGCCGTCGCCGTACGTCATGCAGAAGCAGCTGTCGTCCCAGAACGCGTTGACGTACGCGTTGCCGTAGTGGACGCGCGAGTAGGCGGCGACGCCGTCGCCGCGGATGCCGCTGCGGCCGAAGACGTTCTTGTAGAAGTCCCAGGTGACCCCGGCGCCGTAGGCGGCGTCGGCGCCGGCGGTGGCGGCGTTGGAGTTGGTGCCGTCGCCCCAGGTGTCGTTGTTCTGCGTGAACAGCGAACCGGTGCCGGACGAGCCGTGGTTGAGGTTGTACGTCTTGTGGCCGCCGCGGCCCGCGTCGTTCAGCGTGTAGCTGGACCCGGACTGCGAGGTGCCCAGGGTGACCTGGCCGCTGTAGTGGGTGTTGCCGATGCCGGTCTCGATGCCCTGCCACTGGTAGAGCTTGGCGCCGGTCGCCGCGTCCGTGATGACGTGCAGCTGGTTCGGCGTGCCGTCGTCCTGCACACCGCCGACGACCGTCTCGTACGCGAGGGTCGGCGTGCCCTTGGCCATCCAGACGACCTTGCGCGGGGCGCGGTCGGCGGTGGGCTTCTTGGCGCCCTTGCCGGTGGCGGCCGCGAGCGCCTGCTTCTGGGCGGCGGCCGGGCCCTGCTTGGCGGTGGTGGCGATGTTCTTCAGCTCGGCGCGGTTCGCCTTGATGACGCCCTGGGTGCGCCCGGCGGAGGACGCGTCGACGACCAGGTCGCCGCCGAGGACGGGGAGTCCGGCGTAGGTGCGCTCGTAGCGGGTGTGCGTCGTGCCGTTCTGGTCCTTGATCACATCGCGGACGACGAGCTTCTCCTGCGTGCCGAGGCCGAGCTGCTTGGCGGTCTGCGCCGTCTTGTCGCCGGCCTGGCGGATGAGCTCCGCGCGCTGCGAGGGGGAGAGCTTGGCGGGCAGGGCGCCCGGGTTGCGGACCATCTGCGCCTTGAGGGCGTTGGTGGCCGCGGAGTCGTCGGGTCGTGCGCTGGCGCTGCCCGCCTGGACTCCGACGGAGAGCATGGCGGCTGCGGAGAGCAGGGCGGCGGTGGCGGTGGCACGACGACGGTGCGTGGATCTCACGCGAACTCCTTCTGCGAGGGGGGTACCGGCGGCTGGGTGGGCCGTCCGGGCGGGGCATGCGGAGCAGTTGGTGCGTGGTGCTGGGTGGTACTGGGTGGTACGGGATTGGGGAGAGAGTGCCAGGCGTGGCGAACCGCTGTCAGGAGCGCGTCAAGAACTTGGCTGGAATTCGTCCGTTGTACGACAGACGCCGTTCGTTAAGCGGACGTTTCATGGGTCAACACCAGGACGCAACCGGGGTCTTGGAGACGACCGGATCGACGGGAGTGTCCGGATAAGGACCGTGCGCGACCTGTGCGAACGGGGTGGGCGGGGGTCCGTTTGGGCCCCCGCCACATTGGCCTCAATCCGACTCCGCACTTGCCCTGCGGGATGTCCGCCACGTGGACGGTGCCCTGAGGTATTTCTCCCAGGGGCTGCGCCCCAGGACCCCGCTTCGGGGCTGCGCCCCAGGCCTCGTTTGTCTGCGGATCGTGCTGGGCTGGTCGCGCAGTTCCCCGCGCCCCTGAAAGCCTGTGGCCGGGCCAAGTTCTTCGGCTGCGGCGGACTGCCCAAGGGGCGCGGGGAACCGCGCGACCAGCCCAAGACGGCCCGCAGCCGACGAACCCGGCCGCCCGCCAAGGGCTTTCGGGAAGGGGCGGGTGGGGGAAGAAGGCCCGTTACACCAGGCTCTCCCGCCACGCCCGGTGCAGGTCGGCGAAGCGGCCCGTGCCGGCGATCAGGTCCGACGGGGCGCCGTCCTCGACCACGCGGCCGTGTTCCATCACCAGCACCCGGTCCGCGATCTCCACCGTCGACAGACGGTGGGCGATCACCACGGCCGTGCGGCCGTGCAGAACCGTGTGCATCGCCCGCTGCACCGCCCGCTCCCCGGGAATGTCGAGCGACGACGTCGCCTCGTCGAGGATCAGCACCGCCGGATCGGCGAGCAACGCGCGGGCGAACGCGACCAGTTGGCGCTGACCGGCGGAGATGCGGCCGCCCCGCTTGCGTACGTCCGTGTCGTACCCGTCCGGCAGCCGCGTGATGAAGTCGTGCGCGCCGATCGCCTTCGCAGCCTGCTCGACCTCCTCACGGGTCGCGTCCGGCCGCCCGATCGCGATGTTGTCGGCGACCGTGCCGGAGAACAGGAACGCCTCCTGGGTGACCATGACCACCCCCCGGCGCAGATCCGCCCCCGCGAGCTCGCGCAGGTCGACCTCGTCGAGAAGTACGCGACCCGTCGTCGGGTCGTAGAACCGCGCCAGCAGCTTCGCCAGCGTCGACTTGCCCGCGCCCGTCGAACCGACCACCGCGACCGTCTGCCCCGCCGGGATCGTCAGGTCGAAGCGGGGCAGCACCTCGCCGCCCGTACGGTACGAGAAGCCCACACCCTCGAACTCGATGGCGCGGCCCGGAAGTTCGGTGCGCCGCTCCGGCAGCGGCCGGGGGTGCTCCGGCTCCGGCACCGTCGGGGTCTGGGCGAGCAGCCCGGCGATCTTCTTCAGCGACGAGACCGCCGACTCGTACGAGTTGAGGAACATCCCCAGCCGGTCGATCGGGTCGTACAGCCGCCGCATGTACAGCACGGCCGCCGCCAGCACACCGAGTGCGAGCGTGCCGTCCGCGACCCGGTACGCGCCCCACAGCACCATCGCGGCGACGGCGGTGTTGGCCACGAGCCGGGAGCCGACCACGTACTGGGCCATTTCGAGGATCGCGTCGCCGTTGGCGCGCTCGTGGGTGCGGTTGAGCCGCTGGAACTCCTCGTCGTTGGCGCGCTCGCGGCGGAACGCCTGGACCGGGCGGATGCCGTTCAACGTCTCCGCGAACTTCACTATCACGGCCGCGATCGCCGTCGAGCGGGCGTCGAACGCCACGGACGCCCGGCGCCGGTAGCGCCGTATCAGCAGGTGCAGCGGCGCGTACGAGGCCACCGCGACCGCGCCGATGCCCCAGTCCAGCCAGAGCAGCATCGCGCAGATGTAGACGGACGAGAGCACGACGCCGATGAGCTCCTGGAGCCCCTCGTTGAGGAGTTCGCGGATCGACTCCACGTCGGAGGTGGAGCGGGAGATGAGGCGGCCCGAGGTGTAGCGCTCGTGGAAGTCCACGCTCAGCGCCTGCGCGTGGCGGAAGATCCGGCCGCGCAGATCGAGCAGGACGTCCTGGCCGACCCGGCTGGACGCGCCGATGAACGCGTACTGGAGCAGGCCCGAGCCCAGCGCGCACACGAGGTAGCCGACGGCGACGGCGATCAGCGGCCCGTGGTCGTGCGCCCGGAACGCGGGCACGCCCCGGTCGATCGCGTACGCGACCAGCAGCGGTCCGGCCTGCACGGCGGCCTGTTGGAGCAGGATGAGCAGCACGGTGACCGCGACGCGGCCCCGCATCGGCCGCAGCAGATCGCGCAGCAGCCCCCGGGTCGCCCCGACGGGCGCGGGCAACTCGTCCCGGTCGAAGGGGTCCCCGGTCGCCGAGGGCGCGGCGTCGCGGGGTGCGTCGTCGGCGACCGGTGCGGCGGATCTGTGGGGCGCGTCGTCGCCGTCCGCTGCGGCGCCCGCGTCGGGCGCGTCCACGACAGCCTTCGCCACCGAAACGACCCCCGCCGTACTGGACCCCGCCGCACCCGCCCCCGCCGGTTCCTCCGGATCCGTCTGGCGTTCCGCGCCCGCTGTCGTCGTCATCGGTTCTCCCCCTCGTCGCCCGCGCCCGACATCAGCCAGGCGTACTCGGCGTTGCCGCGCAGTAGTTCCTGATGTGTGCCGACCGCGGTGACGCGGCCGCCGGAGAGCAGCGCGACGCGGTCGGCGAGCATCACCGTCGACGGGCGGTGCGCCACCACCAGCGCGGTCGTGTCGCGCAGCACATCGCGCAGGGCCGCCTCCACCCGCGCCTCGGTGTGGACGTCGAGCGCCGAGAGCGGGTCGTCGAGGACCAGGAACCTGGGCCGCCCCACCACCGCCCGTGCCAGCGCGAGCCGTTGGCGCTGGCCGCCGGACAGGCTCAGCCCCTGCTCGCCGACCTGGGTGTCGACGCCGTGCGGGAGCTCTCGTACGAACGCGGCCTGCGCGACGTCGAGCGCGCGCTCCAGGTCCTCCGGTCCGCCGCCGCCCATGAGGACGTTCTCGCCGACCGCGGCCGAGAAGAGCGTGGGCTCCTCGAAGGCCACGGCCACGAGTTCGCGCACGCGCTCGCGCGGCATCGTGGCGATGTCGACGCCGTCGAGCGTGATGCGCCCGCCGGTCGCGTCGTACAGCCTCGGCACGAGGGCGGTCAGGGTCGTCTTGCCGGACCCGGTCCCGCCGACGATGGCCATGGTCTCGCCGGAGCGGATGTGCAGATCGACGAGGTCGAGTACGGGGGCGGTGTCGTCGGGTGCGTCCGGGTACCGGAAGCTGACGCCTTCGAAGCGCAGCCCGTCCCCGGCGACCGGCGCGCCACCTCGGCGGGGTGCGGGAACAAGGGAACCGGCTCCCGCCTCCTCTTCCTCCCGCTCGTCCATCGCCTCGAAGAACCGTTCCGTAGCCGTCGCCGCCTCCTGGCTCATCGCGAGCAGGAACCCGATGGAGTCGACCGGCCAGCGCAGGGCGAGCGCGGTGGACAGGAACGCCACCAGCGTCCCCGCCGACAGATCGCCGTCCGCGACCCGTACCGTGCCGAGCACCAGCGCGGCCCCGATGGCGAGTTCGGGGATCGTGGTGATCAGGCCCCACAGGGCCGCGAGCAGCCGGGCCTTGTGCAGCTCCGTGCCGCGCAGCCCGCGCGCGTGCTCGGCGAAGGCGCGGGACTGGCTGCGGTGGCGGCCGAAGCCCTTGATGATGCGGATGCCGAGCACGCTCTCCTCGACCACCGTCGTCAGATCGCCCACCTGGTCCTGCGCCTTGCGTGCCGCCAGCGAGTACCGCGTCTCGAAGAGCGAGCACAGGATCATCAGCGGCAGCACCGGAACGATCAGGACAAGCCCGAGCGCCCACTGCTGCGACAGCAGGATCACAAACCCGGCCAGGATCGTCACGCTGTTGACCAGCAGGAACGTCAGCGGGAACGCCAGGAACATCCGGACCAGGCTCAGATCCGTCGTGCCGCGCGACAGCAGCTGGCCCGACGCCCACCGGTCGTGGAACGCCACCGGCAGCCGCTGCACATGCCGGTACAGATCCGCCCGCATCGCGGCCTCGACCCCCGCGAGCGGCCGCGCCACCAGCCACCGCCGCAGCCCGAAGAGCAGCGCCTCCGCGAGCCCGAGCAGCAGCAGGACGAACGCGCCCAGCCACACTCCGCCGGGGTCGCTGTCGCTCACCGGCCCGTCGACGATCCACTTCAGTACGAGCGGGATCACCAGGCCGAGGCAGGAGGCGACGATCGCGACAATTGCCGCGGTGAACAGCCGAGTTCGGATCGGGCGTACATACGGCCAGAGCCTCAGCAGCGTACGTACGGACGACTGGTTCTTGGTGGGTGCATGTATATCGGGCATCAATCACCGAGCCTAAACTTCGGCACTGACAACTCCCACCGGCTTTTCGGCGGAGGACCAAGGTCGTAGGCGCCATCAACCGATCGGTTGATGCGCGGTCGAGCGCGTTGGGCGATGTGGGGGCACCCCGCCCCCGGCGATTCTCGACGCATGCCCATCATCGAAGTCACTGCACTCCACAAGGCGTACGGCCGCACCAAGGCCGCCGACGGGGTGAGCCTCGCGGTCGAGGAAGGCGAGATCTTCGGCGTCCTCGGCCCCAACGGCGCCGGCAAGACCACCACCGTCGAGTGCGTCGAGGGACTGCGGGTCCCGGACGCCGGTACGGTCCGCGTCGCCGGATTCGACCCGGTCGCCGACCACGCCGAGGTCGCCCGTGTCCTCGGCGCCCAGCTCCAGGAGAGCGAGCTCCAGCCCAAGCTCACCGTCCGCGAGGCGCTCGAACTGTACGCGGCGTTCTACCCGGCCCCGGCCGACTGGCGCCCGCTCGCCGAACGCCTCGGCCTCACCCGGCACTTGAACTCCCGCTTCGGCAAGCTCTCCGGTGGCCAGAAGCAGCGCCTGTCCATCGCGCTCGCGCTCATCGGCAACCCCAAGGTGGTGGTCCTCGACGAGCTGACCACGGGCCTGGACCCGCGCGCCCGGCGTGACACCTGGGAGCTCATCGAGGACGTGCGGCGCGGCGGCGTCACGGTCCTGCTCGTCACCCACTTCATGGAGGAGGCCGAGCGCCTCTGCGACCGGATCGCGGTCATCGACAAGGGGCGGGTCGTCGCCCTGGACACCCCGTCCGGTCTCATCGGCCGCGCGCCCGGCTCGACGGTCGTCTCCTTCATCCCGTCCGCCCCGCTCGACGCGGACCAGCTGCGCGGGCTGCCCGGAGTCTCCTCTGTCGACCAGAGCGGCGGCCGCTGGACCGTGCACGGCGGCGACGACACGGTCAACGCCGTCCTCACGCTGCTCGCCCGCCTCCACATCACCGCCCACCAGCTCCGCGTCACCGAGGCCACGCTGGACGACGCGTTCCTGGACCTCACGGAGAACACCCCGCACGGAAAGGCCCGTTGAGCCATGTCGACCATCACCGCTCCCGTAGGCACTCCTTCCGCCGCCCGTGCCGTACTCCGCTCCGAACTGCGGCTCTTCCGCCGCGAACCCGGCGCCCTCTTCTGGATCATGGTGTTCCCGACCCTGCTCCTCACCGTGCTCGGCTCCATCCCGTACTTCCGCGAGCCGGACGCCTCGCTCGGGCACTTGCGGCCGGTCGACTTGTATGTCCCGGTGAGCGTGCTGCTCGCGATGGTGATGGCCGGGCTCCAGGCGATGCCGCCGGTGCTCACGGGGTACCGCGAGCGCGGCATCCTGCGCCGGATGTCGACCACACCGGTGCGGCCCGGCGCGCTGCTCTCCACGCAGATGGGGCTGCACGGCGGCGCCGCGCTGGTCTCGGCGCTGCTCTCGCTCACCGTCGGCCGCCTCGCCTTCGACGTGCCGCTGCCCGGTCAACCGGGCGGATACGTCCTGGCGTTGGCCCTCTCCATCGTCGCGGCTCTCTCGCTCGGTGCCCTGGTCTCCGCGCTCTGCCGTACCGCGAAGGTCGCCAACTCGGCCGGTGCCGCGATGTTCTTCCCGATGATGTTCAGCGCCGGACTGTGGCTGCCGGTCCGCTCGATGCCGGACGTGCTGGCCCGGATCGTCGAGTCCCTGCCGTTCGGAGCCGCCGCCCAGGCGCTCACCGAGGCGGGGGCCGGGGACTGGCCCGATTGGAAGTACCTCGGCGTGCTCGCGCTGTGGACGGCGGTGCTGTCGGGTGCGGCGACCCGCTGGTTCCGCTGGGAGTAGGCGAGGGACTGTGCAGACTGGTGACATGAACGCGGCAGACCGGCAGATCGAACGATGGCAGGACCAGTTCCACACCTGGGGTCCCTACGGGCTGCTCGCCGTGGGCACCCTCCTCGCGGTCACGACCAGCGACCTGACGGGGGGCCTTGCCCCGTGGTGCGAGGCCGGAGGGCTGATCGTCGCCGCGGTGTCGCTCCAGGTGTGGCACGGGCCCCGCCGGGGCCGCCGTACCCCGTCCCGCCGAGGGACCGTCTACTACGCCCTGCGCTGGGCGATCGCCTTCGCCCTCACCTGGCTGAACCCGTTCTTCGCGTTCTACGCGGTCACCGGCTACTTCGACACGGACGAGGTGATCCCCGGAACGCGCCGGCAGCGGCTCGGCCTGTTCGCCACCTCCATCATGGTGGCGGGCTCGCAGTCCGGCGGCATGCCGATCCGCGGCACGACCCAGTGGGCGGTGTTCGCCGGACTCCTGGTCGCCAACAACGCGCTGCTGTTCATCGGTACCCACTTCGCCTTCCAGGAGGAGCAGCGCTCCAGGGACCGCGCCGCCACCATCGCCGAACTCGAACGCACCAACGCGGCGTTGCAGCAGGCGCTCGACGAGAACGCGGCGCTGCACGCCCAACTCCTCGTCCAGGCACGGGAGGCGGGCGTCGCCGACGAGCGGCGACGGCTCGCCGCCGAGATCCACGACACGATCGCGCAGGGCCTGGCGGGCATCATCACCCAGCTCCAGGTGGTGACGAACAGTCAGGACCCGAACGTCGTACGCACGCACCTCGCCAGTGCCCAGTCGCTCGCCCGGGCCAGCCTCGGCGAGGCCCGCCGCTCGGTGCAGAACCTGGGCCCGGCGGCCCTGGAGCACGACGCGCTGCCCGAGGCGCTGAAGAAGACGGTCGCGGAGTGGGGTGCGCAGCAGGGCGTACGGGCCGAGTTCACCGTCACCGGCACCGTCGAGCCGCTGCACGACGAGATCGAGGCGACGCTGCTCAGGATCGCCCAGGAGGCACTGGCGAACGCGGGACGGCACTCGGGCGCGGGACGGGTCGGGGTGACCCTCTCGTACATGGGCGACGAGGTCTCCCTCGATGTCCGCGACGACGGGCGGGGGTTCGACCCGCTGAACGTGGCGCCGCGCTCGGGCACCGGCGGCTTCGGTCTGGACGGGATGCGGGCCCGCGCCGAGCGGATCGCGGGCTCGGTGACCGTCGAGGCCGAGCCCGGTCATGGCACGGCGGTCTCGGCCCGCGTACCGTTGGTCCGCCATGGCTGACGAAACCTCCCTCATCACGCTCCTGATCTGCGACGACCATCCCGTGGTACGGGACGGTCTGCGCGGCATGTTCGCCTCCGCCGACGGCTTCGAGGTCCTCGGCGAGGCGTCCGACGGCGTCGAGGGGGTCGAACTCGCCGCCCGCCTCGACCCGGACGTGGTCCTGATGGACCTGCGGATGCCGGGCGGCGGGGGAGTGGCGGCGATCGCCGAGCTCACCCGGCGCGGCCTGCGTGCGAAGGTGCTGGTCCTCACCACGTACGACACGGACTCGGACACGCTCCCCGCCATCGAGGCGGGCGCGACGGGCTATCTGCTCAAGGACGCGCCGCGCGACGAACTCTTCACGGCGGTACGCGCCGCCGCCGAGGGCCGCACGGTGCTCTCCCCGGCGGTCGCCTCCCGGCTGGTCTCGCGCGTCCGTACCCCGGCCCGGCCCGACGAGTCGCTGTCGGCCCGCGAGCGAGAGGTGCTCGTGCTGGTGGCGAAGGGCACGTCGAACCGTGAGATCGCGCGGGTGCTGTTCATCAGCGAGGCGACGGTGAAGACGCATCTGACGCATATCTACGCCAAGTTGGACGTCAAGGACCGCGCGGCGGCGGTCGCGGTCGGCTACGACCGCAAGATCCTCGGCTGACACCTTTTCGGAGCTGTTACGCCGTCACCCGCAGCACCAGCACCGACCGCGCCCCCACCGTCACCCCCTCCCCGCCCCGATGCGTCCGCGCGGGCGCGTCGGACTGCGGCTCCAGCGCCGTGTCCACCAGCACCTCGTACGCCTCGGCCCACGGCGCCCCCGGGACCGTGAAGCGGGCCGGGCGCGGGCCCGCGTGCAGCACGATCAGGAAGCTGTCGTCCGTGATCGGCGCGCCCCGCGCGTCCCGGCCCGGGATGTCGCGGCCGGAGAGATAGAGGCCGAGGGTCGCGGTCTGCCCGTACCAGTCCCGCTCGGTCATCTCCTCGCCCCGCACGGTGAACCACGCCAAGTCCCGCAGCCCGTCCGCCCCTTGGGCCCGGCCGGAGAAGAACGCGCGGCGGCGCAGCACCGGGTGGCGGTGGCGCAGCTCGACCAGGCGCCGCGCCAGATCGAGCAGCCCGCGCGGGCCGGGCGTGTCCAGGAGGGTCCAGTCGACCCATCCCACCTCGCCGTCCTGGCAGTACGCGTTGTTGTTGCCCCCTTGCGTACGCCCCATCTCGTCCCCGGCGACCAGCATCGGCACCCCGGTCGAGACGAGCAGGGTCGTCAGTAGGTTGCGCAGCTGGCGGCGGCGCAGGGCGTTGACCCGGGGGTCGTCCGTCTCGCCCTCGACCCCGCAGTTCCAGGACCGGTTGTCGTCCGTGCCGTCCCGGTTGCCCTCGCCGTTCGCCTCGTTGTGCTTGCGCTCGTACGACACCAGGTCGCGCAGCGTGAAGCCGTCGTGCGCCGTGATGAAGTTGATCGAGGCGTACGGGCGGCGGCCGCCCCACGCGTACAGGTCGCTCGACCCCGACAGGCGGTAGCCCAGGTCACGCACGTCCGGCAGCGCGCCGCGCCAGAAATCCCGTACCGCGTCCCGGTAGCGGTCGTTCCACTCGGTCCACAGCGGCGGGAAGGAGCCGACCTGGTAGCCGCCCCGGCCCACGTCCCACGGCTCCGCGATCAGCTTGACCCGACGCAGGACCGGGTCCTGGGCGATGACGGCCAGGAACGGGGAGAGCATGTCCACGTCGTGCATCGAGCGGGCCAGCGCCGCCGCCAGGTCGAAGCGGAAGCCGTCCACGCCCATCTCGGTGACCCAGTACCGCAGCGAGTCGGTGATCAGCCGCAGCACCTGCGGCTGCACCACGTGCAGGGTGTTGCCGCAGCCCGTGTAGTCGGCGTACCGGCGTCCGTCCGACTGGAGGCGGTAGTAGCCGCGGTTGTCGATGCCGCGCAGCGACAGGGTCGGGCCCAGCTCGCCCGCCTCCGCCGTGTGGTTGTAGACCACGTCGAGGATGACCTCGATGCCCGCCGCGTGCAGCGCCCGCACCATCCGCTTGAACTCGCCGACCTGCTGCCCGGCGGTCCCGGACGCGGAGTACGCGGCGTGCGGCGCGAAGTAGCCGATCGAGTTGTAGCCCCAGTAGTTGCGCAGCCCCCGCTTGAGCAGATGGTCCTCGTGGGCGAACTGGTGCACCGGCAGCAGCTCTACGGCCGTCACCCCCAGCCGTACGAGATGGTCGAGCGCGGCCGGGTGCGCCAGGCCCGCGTAGGTGCCGCGCAGCTCCTCGGGGATGTCCGGGTGCCGCTTGGTGAAGCCGCGTACATGCAGCTCGTAGATGACCGAGTCCGCCCACGGCGTCTTGGGGCGGCGGTCGTCGGCCCAGTCGTCGTCATCGTGGACGACGACGCCCTTGGGGACGTACGGGGCCGAGTCGCGGTCGTCGCGTACGGTGTCGGCCACATGCTGCTGCGTCCAGTCGCGGACATGCCCGTACACCTGCGGCGGCAGGGCGAAGTCGCCGTCCACCGCGCGCGCGTACGGGTCGAGGAGCAGTTTCGCCGGGTTCCAGCGCGCGCCGGTCCACGGGTCCCAGCGGCCGTGCACCCGGTAGCCGTACCGCTGCCCCGGCCGGATGCCGGGCACGAAGCCGTGCCAGATCTCATGGGTGAGCTCGGCCAGCGCGAGGCGCCGCTCGGCGCCCGCCGCGTCGAACAGACACAGCTCGACCGACTCCGCTCCGCCCGCCCACAGTGCGAAGTTGGTGCCCGCCACCCCGTCGGGACCGACCCGGAACCGGGCCCCCAGCGGGGTCGGCGCGCCCGGCCAGACCGGCGGCCGCAGCGCCCCCGGCTCCCCCCGGTGACCTCGGTGCCCGTTGAGCCCGCGGCGCCGTTCCTCCTCCGGAACCGGCCGCTCCACGCCCCGCTCTGCCTCCTGCTCGGCTGCGCTCGACACCCCTCGGCCTCCCGCGGCTCGGCGCCTGGACGGAGCGCGGCGTCCCGGCCGTGCTCCCCACGCGTGTCCTTGCACGTTTTCTTCCCGTTACCCGGCTCGTACTCACGTTTCCCTGGGCGGGGCGCGGTCGTTGAGCGGGCGTGAGATTCGTACTGAAGCGGGCAGGAGCGACCGGCGCGGGCGCTCCTACATGGGTGGTGCTGGCGGCCGTACTGGTGGCCGGGCTGAGCGGGTGCAGCGGCGACCGCCTCGACATCGGCGACGTCGGCAAGGTCGGCGACGTGGTCGCGGGCAAGGCGGCCTCGCCCCGGCAAGCGATCGTGGTGACCCCCGACGACGGGGCCAAGGGCGTCAAGGCGGACGGGAGGATCGAGGTGCGGGTGCCGGGCGGGCGCCTGGAGCGGGTCAGGGTGATGAAGGCCGAGGACGCCCAGCCCGAGGAGGTGCCGGGCACGATCTCCGACGACGGGCTCTCCTGGTCGCCGAGCCAGGACGCGGCGGGTCGGCTCGAACTGGCCGCCAAATACACGGTGGACGCGGTGGCGCTGGACGGCCAGGGCCACCGCCAGGCCCGGCACACCAGCTTCACCACGCTGGTGCCCGAGCACCGGTTCATCGGCTACTTCAAGCCCGAGAACCGCTCGACCGTCGGCGTCGGCATGATCGTCTCGTTCAGCTTCAACCAGGCGATCGTGAACCGGGCGGCCGTCGAGCGCGCCATCAAGGTCACCTCGAAGCCGCCGGTCGCGGTGGTCGGCCACTGGTTCGGCAAGGAGCGCCTGGACTTCCGCCCCAAGGAGTACTGGAAGCCCGGCACCAAGGTCACCGTCGACATGAAGCTGCGCGATGTGCCGGGCGCGCCCGGGGTCTACGGCATCCAGGAGAAGAAGGTCGGCTTCACCATCGGCCGCGCCCAGGAGTCCCTGGTGGACGCCGAGGCGCACACGATGGAGGTACGCCGGGGCGGCGAGCTGGTCAGTACGATCCCGATCTCGGCCGGTTCGCCCAAGAACACCACGTACAACGGCAAGATGGTCGCGATGGAGATGTTCGACGTGACCCGGATGAACAGCCGGACCGTCGGATTCGGCGGCGAGTACGACATTCCGGACGTCCCGCACGCCATCCGCCTCACCGCCTCCGGCACCTTCCTGCACGGCAACTACTGGGCCACCTCCGGCACGTTCGGCAGCTCCAACACCAGCCACGGCTGCGTCGGGCTGCGCGATGTGAAGGGCGGCAGCCCGGACACCCCGGCCGGCTGGTTCTTCGACCGCACGCTCGTCGGGGACGTGGTGGAGGTCGTCAACTCCCGCGACCGGACGGTCGCCGCCGACAACGGGCTCGGTGGCTGGAACCTGGACTGGGCGAAGTGGAGGGCGGGCTCGGCCCTCTGACCGCCCCTCGGCCGGCGTACGGCCCGGTACAGGTTCCGATGACGTCCAGATGTCGCCACAGCGAACGCACAGGACCATTGGGACTGAACAGTGACATTCGCGAGGCCTTGAGCGCGCGTCCGGTGTGATTACCTAGGCAACCGTGCGCGCGCGAGGACGCGCGCGGGGGTGATTGTCAGTGCGGGCCGTGGCGTGAAGCAGGCCGCGCGAGGGGAGAGAACTGTCGTGAACGGGCAGCCAATTTCGGGGGCTCCACACAGAGCGGCGGGACGTCGGCGGGGTACGCCGGGCCTGCTGGCTCTGCTGCTGGGGGCGCTGCTTCTGCTGGTCACCGCGTGCGGTGGCGGCGACGACTCGGGCAGCGGCGACGGCAAGGGCAAGGGCGGCGCCGGCAAGGCGGCCGAGGACACCAAGGCCTCGGCCGCCGTCGTGACGATCGCGCCCAAGGACGGCGCGGGCGACGTGGAGACCAGCGGGGCGCTGAAGATATCCGCGGCCCAGGGCAAGCTCTCCGCCGTCGCGGTCGCCGACACCAAGGGCAACGCGGTGGCCGGAAAGATATCCGCCGACGGCAGCTCCTGGACCCCGGACCTGAACCTCGCCGCGGCCACCAAGTACAAGGTCCACGCGGTCGCCAAGGACGACAAGGGCCGTGAATCGGCCAAGGACACCACCTTCACCACGCTGGTCCCGAAGGACACCTTCGTCGGTCAGTACACCCCGGAGGACGGCGACACCGTCGGCGTCGGGATGCCGGTCTCCATCAACTTCAGCCGGGGCATCACCAACCCGGACGCCGTCCAGAAGGCCATCAAGGTCACGGCCGACCCGGCCGTCCCGGTCGAGGGCCACTGGTTCGGCAACGACCGCCTGGACTTCCGCCCCGAGAAGTACTGGGCGGCGGGCACCAAGGTGACCGTCAAGTTCAACCTCGACGGCGTCGAGGGCCGGCCCGGCGTCTACGGCAAGCAGACCCGTACGGTGAAGTTCACCGTCGGCCGCTCGCAGGTCTCCACGGTCGACGCCAAGGCCCACACGATGACGATCGTGAACGACGGCAAGGTCCTCAAGACCATCCCGATCAGCGCGGGCGCGCCCTCGACGACCACGTACAACGGCCAGATGGTCATCAGCGAGAAGTACGAGATCACGCGGATGAACGGCGCCACCGTGGGCTTCGGCGGCGAGTACGACATCAAGGACGTGCCGCACGCGATGCGTCTGTCCAGCTCGGGCACCTTCATCCACGGCAACTACTGGGGCGACCCGTCGGTGTTCGGCTCGACCAACACCAGCCACGGCTGCGTCGGCCTGGAGGACGACCGCGGCGCGGGCAACCCCTCGACCCCGGCCGCCTGGTTCTACAACCACTCGCTGATCGGCGACGTGGTCATCGTCAAGAACTCCAAGGACAAGGAGATCCAGCCGGACAACGGCCTCAACGGCTGGAACCTGTCCTGGGCGGACTGGATGAAGAAGTAGCCGTACAGGACACGCCCTGACGGGACGGACCCGGTCGCTGTGACGCACAGCACCGGGTCCGTCGTCGTTAACGCCGATTAACCTGCTGCCATGACTGTGACCCTCGAAGTCTCCGAAGGCGTCGGCACCATCCGCCTGGACCGCCCCCCGATGAACGCCCTGGACATCGCGACCCAGGACCGGCTGCGCGAGCTCGCCGAGGAGGCGACCCGGCGCGAGGACGTGCGCGCGGTCGTCCTCTACGGAGGGGAGAAGGTGTTCGCGGCCGGCGCGGACATCAAGGAGATGCAGGCGGTGGACCACACGGCGATGGTCCTGCGGTCCCGCGCCCTGCAGGAATCCTTCACCGCCGTCGCCCGTATCCCCAAGCCCGTCGTCGCGGCGGTCACCGGCTACGCGCTGGGCGGCGGCTGCGAGCTCGCGCTCTGCGCCGACTTCCGTATCGCCGCCGACAACGCCAAGCTCGGCCAGCCGGAGATCCTGCTCGGCCTGATCCCGGGCGCGGGCGGCACCCAGCGCCTCGCGCGCCTGATCGGCCCGTCCAAGGCCAAGGACCTCATCTTCACCGGCCGGATGGTCAAGGCGGACGAGGCGCTCGCGCTCGGTCTCGTCGACCGTGTGGTGGCGGCGGAGAAGGTGTACGAGGAGGCGCACGCGTGGGCGGCGAAGCTCGCCCAGGGTCCGGCGCTCGCGCTGCGCGCGGCCAAGGAGTGTGTGGACGCGGGTCTGGAGACGGACATCGAGACCGGGCTCGCCATCGAACGGAACTGGTTCGCGGGCCTGTTCGCGACCGAGGACCGCGAGCGCGGGATGCGCAGCTTCGTCGAGGAGGGCCCGGGTAAGGCCAAGTTCCTCTGAGGGGCGGCTGGTTGACGGGTGCGGACGTGCGGTGGACGGCCTTGCGGACAACAGCCGTCCACCCTGCGGGTGGATTAGCCTGGCCTTAAAGAAACCTTAAGTACGACCGCTTCCGAACGCTTGGTGATCATTCAGGCGCGGGCTGTCATCGCAGGCCGGGGGTGGTTTGTGCGGAGTCGACCGCCCCCGGCATATGCTGAACCGGCCCTGCGGAACCTCTGGTTCCGGGGGCCGTTTTCCCCGGGAACGGCCCCGCGGGCCTCTTCGGGCGGCCATGATGGATCCATGGCGGGGCTGGAGGGTGTGGAACAACCGCGGCAGCGCGGCAGCGCGACCGCGGCTCGGTGGACGCCGGCCGTCGAGGACGAACGGGCGCTCCAGGCACTGGAGTTGTTCGGCAACCCGACGGAAGAAGAGGTGCGGCTGCCGTCCCGCCCCGAGTCGGCCGCCACCGCGAGACGGCTCACCCAGTGCGTGATACTGCGCCAGTGGGGCCTGTCCCCGGCGCTCGCCGAGCAGGCGATCCTGCTCGTCTCCGAACTGGTCGGCAACGCCGTGCGGCACACCGGCGCGCGCGCCTTCGGGCTGCGGATGCTGCGCCGCCGGGGCTGGATCAGGATCGAGGTGCGCGACCCCTCGCGCGGGCTGCCCTGTCTGATGCCGGTCCATGAGATGGACACCAGCGGCCGCGGGCTCTTCCTCGTCGACAAGCTCTCCGACCGCTGGGGTGTCGACCTGCTGCCCCGGGGCAAGACGACGTGGTTCGAGATGCGCGTCGCCGACCGCTGAGCCGGGCCACAGGGCTGCGTCGCCGGGTCGTGCCCCGGATACGCCGAAGCCCCCGTGCGTGCCGGGGTGGGGCGTGCTTGCGGGGGCTTCTGCGGAGCGCCGCCGCGGACCGAAAGGGGTGTGATCCACGGCGACTGAAGACGACCGGGCTCGGGTCAATGAGGGGTCGTGTCCCCGACTATGGCAGACGGGGGGCCTTCACGCCAAAAGTCCTTACTCGGACAAACGTCCACATATCGCCACAGTTTAGCTGTGAATCGTAGGTGAGCTAGAGCACGGGCCTTCTAAATGGTGAATAAATATCGAACCAGATGGGTCTTTCATCGATCCAGTAGATCTCGATCATGGCGTGTCCGGGGCGACCCGCAAAGGTCCTCAATTGGGTCAATCATTACGTTCCGCCCCCTGCCGCACTTAAATGTCCATGTGCTGAATCCATTTCCCCGTGGGGTCGACCGCCGCAGTGCACTGCGAGCCGGGGCGGGGGCGGCCGTCGCGGGGGCCTTCGCGGCCGGCTGCTCGGACGACAGGGGCGGCGCGGCCCCGGCGTCCCGCTCGCCCACGCCCGCCGCGTCCCGCGCCTCCGCCCGGCCCGGCACCACCCGCGCCGCCCCCGCGCCCCGCTCGTATCCCGGTCAGCCCGGCCAGATCGCCCACGGGCCCCGGGACCGCCCGATGGTCGCGCTCACCTTCCACGGCCAGGGCGACCCCAAGATCGCCAACGCCGTCCTCGCCGAGGCCGAGCGCGGCGGCGCCCATGTCACGGTCCTCGCCGTCGGCAGCTGGCTTGACGAACACCCCGAGATGGCCCGCCGCATCCTCGACGGCGGCCACGACCTCGGCAACCACACCCAGCGCCACATCGACATCTCGGCCCTGCCCGAGCAGGAGGCGTACGCGGAGATCAGCGAGTGCGCGGACCTGCTGCGCCGGCTCACCGGCTCCGTCGGGACCTGGTTCCGCCCGTCCCGCACCCAGTACGCGACGCCGCTCGTGCTGAAACTGGCCCGGCGCGCGGGGTACCCGCACGTCCTGTCGTACGACGTCGACTCGCTCGACTTCACCTCGCCCGGCGCCTCGGCCGTGACGCGCAACGTCACCGGGCGGATCCGCAACGGATCCGTGGTGAGTCTGCACTTCGGCTACGCGGACACGGTCGCCGCGCTGCCGGCCCTCCTCGCCGACCTCGACCGCCGCCATCTGCGCGCGGTGACCACCACGGAGTTGCTGACCTGATGCCGACCACCACCAAGAGGACCGCCGCGCTGTTCGCCGGCCTCCTGCTCGCCGCGCTCGCCGGCTGCTCGTCCGGGGACAAGGGCGGGAACGAGGCCCTGGGCACCAAGGCCGTCGCGCCGCCCGTGCAGAAGAAGGCCGCGGTGCAGGGCCTGCCCGGGATGCCGCCGGTCCTGGACCCCAAGGACGCCTACGCCGCCGACCGGCCCAACGCCCTCCAGCCCGCCGTGAAGAACTTCCTGGACCGCGTGTACGTGCCGAACACCAACTCCAACACGGTCTCCGTGATCGACCCCAAGACGTACAAGGTCATCGAGACCATCCGGGTCGGCCACCAGCCCCAGCATGTGGTCCCGTCCTGGGACATGAAGACGCTGTGGGTCAACAACGACCTCGGCGACAGCCTCACCGCCATCGACCCGGCGACCGGCAAGGTCGGCCGCACGGTCCAGGTCTCCGACCCGTACAACCTCTACTTCACGCCCAATGGCAAGTACGCGGTCGTGATGGCGTCCATGGACCGCGAGCTGGCGTTCCGCGACCCGGTCACCATGAACCGGGTCAAGACCGTGCCGGTGCACTGCGCGGGCGTCAACCACGCCGACTTCTCCATGGACGGGCGGTACTTCATCGTCTCCTGCGAGTTCTCCGGCGAACTGCTGAAGGTCGACACCGAGAAGATGGAGGTCGTCGCCCATCAGAAGCTGCCGTTCGACGGGGCGATGCCGCAGGACGTCAAGATGTCCCCGGACGGCAAGACCTTCTACATCGCGGACATGATGGCGCACGGGATGTGGGTCCTGGACGGCGACCGGTTCAGCACACCGACGCTGCTGCCCACCGGCAAGGGCTGCCACGGCCTCTACATCAGCCGCGACTCCAAGGAGATGTACATCTCCAACCGCGGCGAGGGCTCCATCTCCATCTTCGACTTCACCCAGAACAAACTCACCAAGAAATGGCATCTGCCGGACGGCGGCAGCCCCGACATGGGCGGTGTCTCGGCGGACGGCAAGGTGCTGTGGCTGTCGGGCCGTTACGACGCCGAGGTGTACGCGATCGACACCGCCACCGGCAAGGAGCTCGCCCGGATCCCGGTCGGCTCCGGCCCGCACGGCCTGGCGGTCTACCCGCAGCCGGGCCGCTACTCGCTGGGGCACACCGGCATCTTCCGCTGAGGCAGGTCGAGTTCGTACGTACGGCTGCCCCCGGGGATCGCCCGGGGGCAGCCGTGTGTCCGCCGCCTTCCGGGTTCACCAGAGGACGGGCAGCCGCTCCGGCAGGCGCTTGATGAAGCCGGTGCGCCAGACCAGTTGCTCGGGCGGGACCGCCAGGCGCAGTCCCGGCAGCCGCTCGACCAGGGCGGTGAGCGCGATCTCCGCGTGCACCTTGCCCAGGCCCGTAGCCGGGCAGAAGTGGCGGCCCGCGCCGAAGGAGAGGTGCGGGTTGTGCTCACGGTCGAGGTCGAGCCGGTCGGGGTCGGTGAAGACCTCCGGGTCGAAGTTGGCCCCCTCGACCAGGACGAGCACCAACTCGCCCTTTCTCACGAGGACTTCGCCGACCTGGGCGTCCTCGGTCGCCAGCCTCGGCAGGCCGTCGCCGATGGACAGGTTCCAGCGCAGCAGCTCGTCCACGGCCCGGCCGATGCGCTCCGGGTGCTCGCGCAGATACGCGATGAGCTCGGGGTGCTGGAGCAGCGCGAGCACCGCCAGGACCAGGAACGCGGACGTCGAGACGGCGCCCGCGCCGAAGAGCGAGACCGCGACCGTCGCCAGCATCTCGTCGGTCAGATGCGCGGACTCCTCCTCCGTGCGCAGATCGGCGAGCCGGGCGAGCAGGCCCGCGCGCTGGTCCGGGGGCGCGTTGAGCCGGTCGACCATGTAGCCGAGGTCCTTGTACCAGTTGAGCCGGGAACCCTCGAAGGAGTGCGGGCTGGTCATGAACGCGATGTCCAGGCCCGACATCAGGCGGCGCCAGTCCGCGAACGGCACCCCGATGACCTTGCAGTGCAGCGCCGCCGAGAAGGGGTCGGCGAACCCCGCCCGGAAGTCCGCCGGAGGGCCCTCGGCGAGCAGCCCGTCGACGAACTCGTCGGCCCGCTCCCGCAGCCACTCGCGCAGCCCGTCGGTGCGCGGGTTGAGCGCCTTCATCACGGCGCCGCGCAGCCCCGCGCTGTTGATGTTGCCCATGTTGTTGACGACTTCCGGCGGGATCGTCAGCGCGTACTGGCGCGGTGCGTCCGGGGCCGCGGTGTCCTTGAGGCTGAACCGGTCGTCCTCCAGGACGCGTTTGGCCAGTGCGTAACTGCTCACCAGCCAGGCGGTGTCGCCGGTCATGGTGCGCACCTTGGCCACCGGCTCCTTGGCGCGCAGCGCGGCGCACTCCTCGGGGAGTACGTCGCCGCGCCGGCCGAGCGGGAAGTCGAGGAGGCGCTGGGTGCCGGTGCTGGTGCCGGTCGGGCCGCTCATGCCGCGACTCCTTGCGTGGGGACGGGGTGCGGGCGCACGACCGCGTACGCCTGGTTGCGGGAGGCGCGCAGGCCGCCGCCCTTCGCGTAGAGCAGCTCGGTGAGCGGGATCAGTGCGTGGTAGCAGGACACCGAGGAGGGCACGCCGAGGATGCCCGGGGTGTCGAGGAAGAAGGGGAGTTCGGCGGCGATGTAGTCGAGGCAGGCGGCCAGTTGCTCGGGGCTCGCCTGGGTGCCGTCGGCCTTGCCCGAGAGGAACGCCGCGGCCATCTCCTCGCAGCCGGTGCGGAATTCGTGGTCGGTGGCGAGGAAATGGCTCACCCGGCGGTGCAGCAGGTCGTACACCTGGTTCCCGGCGAACTCCGAGAGCGCGTGCACACCGACCGGCAGATCCGGCCGGGCCGCCTCCTCGACGCCGCGCACGATGCGTCGGCGGACCGCCTTCAGTTCCTTCGACGCCCGCCGCTCGGCGTGCTCCTCGTCGTAGCCGAACGCGGCGAACATCCGGGCCACATGGCGGTCGGCGTAGACGAGATCGACCCGGTCGAAGCGGGCGGAGGCCCAGCGGACGAGCTCGGCGATGCGGTCCGCGCTGAAGTAGCTGTTGCCCGGGCTCACCCCGATGAGGACGTGATCGCCCTCGTCCCAGATGAAGCGGCAACTGCGGGTGAATGGCTGGAAGGTAAACGTGGTGGTTGCTTCAGTGGTGGCAGTCACTCCTGAATCGCCCCAGCGCCGCGAGTCCCTGGGAGCCCTGTGCTCCCGGTGTGGCGGCGACAGCACGAAGTTATCGCCCGGGTGCGGAGCGTAGGGAAGGGGGCCCCGGTCTTTTGGCGGGAATTCGACCCCTGGAAACCCCGGAGGTGATGTTTGCGGGCGGGGCGACGACCAAGGGTCCTCGGCGACCGGCCGCCGCACCGGGCGGGCCCGGGGCCCGTTAGTCTGACCCCCGTCAAAAACGCACCAAGATAGGGGTGGACCCAGTGGCGGACATCGAAGAGGCCCGCAAGGCGTTCGCGAAGCTCGACGTCAACGGCGACGGTGAGATCACCGCGGCCGAGTACAAGCAGGTCATGGCGCAGCTGGGCGACTTCCACGTCACCGAGACCGTGGCCAAGGCGATCATCGCGGCCAAGGACGCCAACGGCGACGGCAAGCTCTCCTTCGAGGAGTTCTGGGCGTCCCTGAACAAGTGACCCCGCCTCCGGCCGGGCGGCCCGACAAATACGTGCCGCCCGCCCGGAATTTCCTTCCGGCCACCCGAGTTGTGGATCTCGCAACGCAAGGCAACGACACGGGGAAGGCCAGTTTCATGAAGATCGGCATCATCGGCGCGGGCAACATCGGCGGCAATCTGACCCGTCGTCTCACCGCGCTCGGGCACGACGTGTCCGTCGCCAACTCGCGCGGCCCGCACACCCTGACGGCCCTCGCGGAGGAGACCGGGGCCACGCCCGCCGACATCGCGGACGTCGCCAAGGGCGCGCGGCTCGTGGTCGTCACCATCCCGCTCAAGAACGTCCCCGACCTGCCCGCCGGATTCCTGGACGGCGCGGACGAGGACGTCGCCGTGCTCGACACCGGCAACTACTACCCCCAGCAGCGCGACGGCCTGATCGCCGAGATCGAGGCGGGGCTGACCGAGAGCCGCTGGACCGAGCAGCACATCGGCCACGCGGTCGTGAAGGCGTTCAACGGCACGTACGCCGAGGACATCATCGACAAGGCCCTGCCCAAGGGCGACCCCGGCCGTGTCGCGCTGCCGGTGGCGGGCGACGACGAGGCCGCCAAGCAGCTGATCCGCGACGTCATTGACGAGCTGGGCTTCGACACCGTGGACGCGGGCGGCATCGACGAGTCCTGGCGCCAGCAGCCGAACACCCCGGTGTACGGGCTCCGGGGCGGCGTCGAGGAGATCACCGAGGCGCTCGCGGCGGCCTCGCCGGAGCGCACGGACGACTTCAAGGCGTGATGGTGCGTCCCCGCGCCCCAAAGGGGCGCGGGGAACTGCGTGACCAGCCACAGACGGTCCGCAGTCGAATAACCGCACTACCAGCGGAGCGCCTCAGCACTCGATGATGTTGACCGCGAGGCCGCCGCGCGCGGTTTCCTTGTACTTGACCGACATGTCCGCGCCGGTCTCCTTCATGGTCTTGATGACCTTGTCCAGGGAGACCTTGTGGCTGCCGTCGCCGCGCATCGCCATCTTCGCGGCGGTCACGGCCTTCACGGCCGCCATGCCGTTGCGCTCGATGCACGGGATCTGGACCAGACCACCGACGGGATCGCAGGTCAGGCCGAGGTTGTGCTCCATGCCGATCTCGGCGGCGTTCTCGACCTGCTCGGGGGTGCCGCCCAGGACCTCGGCCAGGGCGCCCGCGGCCATCGAGCAGGCGGAGCCGACCTCGCCCTGGCAGCCGACCTCGGCACCGGAGATCGAGGCGTTCTCCTTGAAGAGCATGCCGATGGCGCCCGCCGAGAGCAGGAAGCGGACCACGCCCTCGTCGTCGGCGCCGGGCACGAAGTTCATGTAGTAGTGCAGCACGGCCGGGATGATGCCCGCGGCGCCGTTGGTGGGCGCGGTGACCACGCGGCCGCCCGCCGCGTTCTCCTCGTTCACCGCCATCGCGTACAGCGTCGCCCACTCCATCGCGTGCGCGTCCGGGTTGCCCTCGGCGCGCAGCTGGCGGGCGGTCGTGGCGGCGCGGCGGCGGACCTTCAGGCCGCCCGGCAGGATGCCCTCACGGGACATGCCGCGCGAGACGCACGCCTGCATCACACGCCAGATCTCCAGGAGCCCGGCGCGGATCTCGTCCTCGGTGCGCCAGGCCTTCTCGTTCTCCAGCATCATCGCGGAGATCGAGAGGCCGGTCTCCTTGGCGAGGCGCAGCAGCTCGTCACCGGTGCGGAAGGGGTACTTCAGGACGGTGTCGTCGGGCATGATCGGGTTCTCGCCCGCCACCGCGTCCTCGTCCACGACGAAGCCGCCGCCGACCGAGTAGTACGTCTTCTCCAGGACCAGCGCGCCCTCGCTGTCGTACGCGAAGACCGTCATCCCGTTGGCGTGGTACGGCAGCGCCTTGCGGCGGTGCAGGATCAGGTCCTCGTCGAAGTCGAAGGGGATCTCGTGGGCGCCGAGCAGGTTGATCCGTCCGTCGGCCTTGATCCGCTCGACCTGCTCGTCGGCGCTCTCCACGTCGACCGTGCGGGGCGAATTGCCCTCAAGGCCGAGCAGGACCGCCTTGGGGGTGCCGTGGCCGTGGCCGGTGGCGCCGAGCGAGCCGTACAGCTCGGCCCGTATCGAGGCGGTGTGGGCCAGCAGGCCCTCGTTCTTCAGGCGGCGCGCGAACATCCGGGCAGCGCGCATCGGGCCGACCGTGTGGGAGCTGGACGGGCCGATGCCGATCGAGAACAGGTCGAAGACCGAGATGGCCACGGGAGGACTCCTTGATGAGGTAGACGCCGTTGTCTGCCAGGTGGTGCAGAGCGAGCAGGTGTAACGGGCGGTGCAAGGGTTCGGGGCACCGCACTCACTGTCCAGTGTGCGCGGTGCCCCGAAGGTTCGTACGAATAAAAGGGTACGAAACTACTTCAGGCCGGGGTACAGCGGGTGCTTCACGGCCAGGGCGGACACCCGGGCGGCCAGCGCGGCCTTGTCGAAGTCCGGCTTCAGGGTCTCGGCGATGATGTCGGCGACCTCACGGAAGTCGTCCGCGCCGAAACCGCGGGTGGCAAGGGCCGGGGTGCCGATCCGCAGGCCCGAGGTGACCATCGGGGGCCGCGGGTCGTTCGGGACGGCGTTCCGGTTGACCGTGATGCCGACCTCGTGGAGGCGGTCCTCGGCCTGCTGGCCGTCGAGCTCGGAGTTGCGCAGGTCCACCAGGACCAGGTGCACGTCCGTGCCGCCGGACAGGACCGAGACGCCGTGCGCGGTGACGTCGTCCTGTACCAGCCGCTCGGCCAGGATGCGGGCGCCGTCCAGGGTGCGCTGCTGGCGCTCCTTGAACTCCTCCGATGCGGCGACCTTGAAGGACACCGCCTTGGCCGCGATCACGTGCTCCAGCGGGCCGCCCTGGAAGCCCGGGAAGACCGCGGAGTTCAGCTTCTTCGCGAAGTCCTTGTTCCGGGCCAGGATGATGCCGCCGCGCGGGCCGCCGAGCGTCTTGTGCGTGGTGGAGGTGACCACGTCCGCGAACGGCACCGGGTTCGGGTGCAGCCCGGCCGCGACCAGGCCGGCGAAGTGCGCCATGTCGACCCACAGCAGGGCCTCGACCTCGTCCGCGATACGGCGGAACTCCGCGAAGTCCAGCTGGCGCGGGTAGGCGGACCAGCCCGCGATGATGACCTTGGGACGGTGCTCCTTGGCCAGGCGCTCGACCTCGGCCATGTCGACCAGACCGGCGTCGTCGACGTGGTACGGGACCACGTTGAACTGCTTGCCGGAGAAGTTCAGCCGCATGCCGTGGGTGAGGTGGCCGCCGTGCGCCAGGTCCAGGCCGAGGATCGTGTCGCCGGGCTGGGCGATCGCGAACAGGGCGGCCTGGTTGGCGGAGGCGCCGGAGTGCGGCTGGACGTTGGCGTACTCCGCGCCGAACAGGTCCTTGACCCGGTCGATCGCGATCTGCTCGGTCACGTCCACGTGCTCGCAGCCGCCGTAGTAGCGGCGTCCCGGGTAGCCCTCGGCGTACTTGTTGGTGAGGACCGTGCCCTGGGCCTCCATGACCGCGACCGGAGCGAAGTTCTCCGAGGCGATCATTTCGAGGGTGGACTGCTGACGGTGGAGCTCGGCGTCGACGGCGGCGGCGACGTCCGGGTCCAGCTCATGGAGAGGGGTGTTCAGAAGCGACATCAGGAGTTCCCTACGGGTGTCTGGTCAGCTGGCGAAGTCGGTGTACTCGTCGGCGGAGAGCAGGTCGCCCGGCTCCTCGGACGCACGCACCTTGAACAGCCAACCGCCCTCGAACGGGGCCGAGTTGACCAGCGACGGGTCGTCCACGACGTCCTGGTTGGCGGCGACGACCTCGCCCGTCACGGGGGAGTACAGGTCGCTGACCGACTTGGTCGACTCCAGCTCACCGCAGGTCTCGCCCGCGGTCACCGTGGCACCGACCTCCGGGAGCTGTACGTACACCACGTCGCCGAGCGCGTTGGCCGCGTGCTCCGTGATGCCGACCGTCGAGACGCCGTCCTCGGCGCCCGACAGCCACTCGTGCTCCTTGCTGTAGCGCAGCTGCTGGGGGTTGCTCATGACCTGAATTCTCCTGTACGAGGGGGAGTGGTGGTGAACAAGGAAGTCGTGCGGGGCGTGTGCGAGGGGTCACTTCTGGCGCTTGTAGAACGGCAGCGCCACGACCTCGTACGGCTCATGCGTACCGCGAATGTCGACGCCGACGCCGGAGGTGCCCGGTGCGGCGTGCGCGGCGTCCACGTACGCCATGGCGATCGGCTTGCCGAGGGTCGGGGACGGGGCACCCGAGGTGACCTCGCCGATGACCTGGCCGTCGGCCACCACGGAGAAGCCCGCGCGCGGGACGCGGCGGCCCTCGGCGATCAGGCCGACCAGCTTGCGCGGGGCCTGGGCGGCGGCGCGCTCGGCGGCGGCCTGAAGGGCGGCGCGCCCCACGAAGTCGCCCTCCTTCTCGAACTTCACGACCCGGCCGAGCCCCGCGTCGAACGGGGTCAGCGAGGTGGTCAGCTCGTGCCCGTACAGCGGCATGCCCGCCTCAAGGCGCAGCGTGTCGCGGCAGGACAGGCCGCACGGCACCAGGCCCGCGTCCTTGCCCGCCTCGGTCAGCGCCTGCCACAGCTTCTCGGCGTCGGCCGGGGCCACGAAGAGCTCGAAGCCGTCCTCACCGGTGTACCCCGTACGGGCGATCAGCGCCGGGACGCCGGCCACGGTGCCGGGCAGGCCCGCGTAGTACTTCAGGCCGTCGAGGTCGGCGTCGGTGACGGACTTCAGGATGCCGGGGGACTCGGGGCCCTGCACGGCGATCAGCGCGTAGTTGTCGCGGTCGTCGCGGACCTCGGCGTCGAAGCCGGCCGCGCGCTCGGTGACCGCGTCCAGGACGACCTGGGCGTTGCCCGCGTTGGCGACGACCATGTACTCGTCCTCGCCGAGGCGGTAGACGATCAGGTCGTCGACGATGCCGCCGTCCTCCTGGCAGATCATCGTGTAGCGGGCGCGGCCGACGCCGATGGTGGCCATGTTGCCGACCAGCGCGTAGTCCAGGGCCTTGACGGCCTCCGGGCCGGTGACGGTGATCTCGCCCATGTGGGAGAGGTCGAAGAGACCGGCCTTGGTGCGTACGGCGGTGTGCTCGTCGCGCTCGCTGGCGTACCGCAGGGGCATGTCCCAGCCCGCGAAGTCGGTCATGGTCGCGCCCAGCGAACGGTGCAGCGCGTCAAGGGCGGTGAGACGGGGGGCGTTGCTCATAAGGGTGTGGCTCCCAGGGCATGACGGCGAGGACGATCCTCCCCATCTGTCATCGGAACCTGAGAGGTTCGCCGGACGCCCGTCGGGGTCACGGCTTGCACCTTGGGTGGAGCCACACGCGTGGGCTCGCTTTTCAGATCTGCCTCATCCACGCGGTACGGGGCCTGAGAGATTCAAGGGAGGGACTTGCTCCTTCGGCGCCCCAGCGCAACACGTACTGGGGACTCTCCCGCGCGGATTCAAGCGGCCGGTATGCAGTTGGCGCGCACATCATTGCACGCATCCCCGGGGCGGCAAACGCCTGAGTCGTATTACCGGTTCTTTACACTGCCTGGGCAGGGTCCGTACGACCCGGCAGGGGGAGGGCCGATGAAGGGTCACAGGCAGGCTGCGGCGCAGGGGTACGCGGCACAGTGCCCGGCCATACCCGCGCGTACTCCGGTCGTCTCGGATCTGCGCGGCCGCGCCGGGCGCACCCCGCACACGCTGTCGTTCGCCGAGGGCGACGTGGTGGTGGTCTCCGGGCTGCCGGGCAGCGGCAAGACGACACTGCTGCGCCGGGCCGCCGCGGGCCTCGGCATCGACTCCCAGGACACCCGCCGCGCCTGGGAGGCCCGGATGGGGCCTGTTCCCTACGTGCTGTACCGACCGGTAGTACGAGTCGCCCACTTCCTGCGGACGCACTGGCGGCTGCGGTCGGGCGCGAGCCTGGTCGTCCACGACTGCGGCACCCACGCGTGGGTCCGCTGGTCGCTGGCCCGGGGCGCGTCCCGCGACGGCCGCGCGCTCCATCTGGTGCTGCTCGACGTCCCCCCGGAGCTCGCCCTGGAGGGCCAGCGCTCCCGGGGCCGCAAGGTCTCCGCGTACGCCTTCGCCCGCCACCGCAGGGCGGTCCCGCGCCTGATAGCCGAGGTGGCCGAGGGCCGCCTGCCACGAGGGGTGGCGTCGGCGGTGCTGCTCGACCGGGAGGCGGCGGAGGCGGTGGGGCGGATCGCTTTCGAGGGAAGCCCGGCCCGACGCTAGAGTTTCGGTGCAGGGGGACCCGTACCCCCTTGGCTTTCAAGGGGCGCGGGCTGTGACATTTGCGGCTCCGCCGCGTGGGCGCGACCAGCCCAGGACGGCCAGCGGACAAAGGACAAGGCGCATGGATTTCCCGCATCCACACGGCGGCGGTGGCTGGCCGGGCAACGAGTTGGAAGAGGCACTCGCGGCGGCCCTGGGCAGCCCCACGGCGGGGCCGAGGCTGATAGAGGTCCTGGGACGCAACGCGGTATGGGTCCCGCTACCGAACGGCGGCGCCCAGGACAGCCGCGACCTCGACCTCCCCACGATGGAGATCGACGGCGCCCCCTACGTCCCGGTCTACAGCTCGGAGCAGCAGTTCCTCCAATGCGTGGGCCCCCATATGTCGTTCGCGATCGCCCCCGCCGTGGAGTTCGCCCGGGGCCTGCCCCCGCAACTGGGCATCGCGGTGAACCCGGAGGGCGCGGTCGGTGTGCCCCTGCCGCCGCCCGCCGTCGCCGAGTTGTGCCGTACGGGACGCACCGCGCTCGACGGCCCCGCCACCGGCGGCCGCGTACGCCTCTTCGAGCCGGACTGGCAGGAGGACCCGGTCGACTTCCTGGCCGCCGCCGCCGCCGAGTTCGAGGCGACCGGAGTGGTGCGCACCGCCCGCCGCGCGCTCGCCTCCATCGAGGGCAACGAGCCGACCCTGTTCATCGGCGTCGAGTTCTCCACCTGGGACGGGGCGGGCCGCAACGCCCCCATGGAGGCGCTCGGCCGGGCGCTTGGCCGCGTCCCGGTGGGCTGGCCGGTGAACCTGGTCCTGCTCGACGTGGCCCAGGACCCGGTGGTCACCTGGATGCGCGAGCGCGTACGCCCCTTCTACACACGAGCCACCCCATAGGGCCTGCACCGGACAGGTCCTGGTAGTCCCGCATAAGCTGGTTTCATAATCCGTAGACCCCCACGGCGGCACGCCTGTGTACCGGCGGCGCGGGGACCGAAGAGGGGCGGGACCCAGGGTGAGTGCGTCAGGCACCGCGGCGGCCGGGCAGGTCGAGCACATGCTGCGCCAGGTGGCCCCCGGACGCTACGACGCGTACGAGGCGCTCCTCCACGCCCTCGCCGACCCCTCCGCCGGCCGGCTCTGGATGCTCCTGTGGCACGGCCGGGCCGGTGCCCCCGACGCCCAGTACGGGAACATGGAGGTCGACGGCATCGCGTACGCGCCCTGTGTCACCTCCACCCAGGAGCTCGCCGCCAGCGGCTGGAACCGCGAGCACGAGGTGGTCACCGGCCGCGACATCGCGCGCGCCCTCTACCCCGACCGGTACGGGATCTGGCTGAATCCGCACGCCCCCGGCGGCGGCGTCGGCATCCCCTGGCCGGACCTGCGCCGGATCGCGACCGGGCTCGACCGGATGCCCGCCGGGCCCCTGCGGCTTTCCGAACCGGCCGTGGAGATCCCGCAGTTCTACGCCCTGCTCGCGCAGCACGCGCACCGCACCCCGGCCGTCCGCTCGCTGCGGCGCGCCTGGGTGCAGCCCGCGATCGGCGCGCCCTATCTGGCCATCGGCCTCGATCTCTACGACACCGGCCGCCAGTCCGTGGACGCGGTGCGGGCCATGATGCAGCAGTCCGTGGCCGCCGTGCCGGACGGGCTGCCGGTCTCCACGGTCGCGATGTCGGACGAGTACGACCCGGTCGGGATGTGGCTGCGCGCCCACTCGCGCCCGTTCTACGACCGCGAGGCGCACGCCGCCCCGGCGGCCCCCGCCGGCGGATACGGCTACCCGCCGGCCGCCCCGCGCGCGTACTGACCAGCCGCTCCGGCCGCCCCGCGCGCGTACTGACCAGCCGCTCCGGTCGTCCCCGCGCGCGTACTGACCAGCCGCCCCGGCCGTCCCCGCGCGCCTACTGCCCGTAGCCACCGTGCGCGTCCACTGACACCACTCCCTTTTCTCCCGCACCACCTCTCTGTATTTCTCCCGCGCCCTCGCTCCCTTCAAATGCGACGGACAATTCCCCCACCCGCCTTTCTATCCGAGGCGGCGATCCCCCTTGCTCCGGCATTGCGCTCAAATACGCTCCTCTTCAAGGGAGTTGGGTGACATGACCGTTCTGGTCGCTTAGTGCCCGACTGGTCCGCTCAGACGATCACGGCGTCCGGATAACGGAAGCCGTCTGACCGCATCACGTTTAGGCAACCATTCCCCGCCAGGTCTGGCGGGTGATCGCAAACGCGTTGAAGACTCCCGGCTAACAGAGGGCCGGTTGGCCCGTCGCAGCATCACCGCACCACCTGATGGAACAAGCCGCCACAGCGGCTGGTACGGGCCGGCCACCGCCGGCCGGGAGGGGTCAGAGGCACTGTGACCGCACCGCTGGAGACCACCGGATCGGCTGCCGAGGTGCCGCCGGAGGCAGTACTCACGGGGGCCAAGCAGAGCCAGATCGAAGGCCGTTCACTCGGACAGATCGCCTGGACGCGCTTCAAGCGCGACAAGCTTGCCGTCGCGGGTGGAGTGGTCGTCGTCCTGCTCATCCTGCTGGCCGTTCTCTCCAAGCCCATCCAATGGGCGTTCGGGCTCGACCCGAACGAGTTCCACCAGGAACTGATCGACCCTGCCCTCCTGGCACCCAAGGGCGCCTGGGGCGGCATGAGTTGGGAGCACCCGCTGGGTGTCGACCCGCAGTACGGACGCGACATCCTCTCCCGGATCATCGAGGGCTCCTGGGTGTCGCTGCTGGTCGCGGGCGGCGCCACGCTGCTCTCCGTCGTCATCGGCGTGATCATGGGCGTCACGGCAGGTTTCTACGGCGGTTGGGCGGACAGCCTGATCAGCCGTGCGATGGACGTCTTCCTGGCGTTCCCGCTCCTGCTGTTCGCCATCTCCATCTCCGCGTCCCTGCAGGACGGAGCGTTCGGCATGTCGGGGCTGCCACTGAGGATCAGCGTGCTGATCTTCGTGATCGGCTTCTTCAGCTGGCCGTACATGGGCCGTATCGTCCGGGCCCAGACGCTCAGCCTGCGGGAACGCGAGTTCGTCGAGGCCGCCAAGAGCCTCGGCGCCCGCGGTCCGTTCATTCTGATCCGGGAGCTGCTGCCGAACCTGATCGCTCCGATCCTGGTCTACGCGACGCTCCTGATCCCCACGAACATCCTGTTCGAGGCCGGACTCAGCTTCCTGGGCGTCGGTATCTCGCCGCCGCAGGCCTCCTGGGGCGGAATGCTCTCCACTGCGACCGACCTCTACCAGGCGGACCCGCAGTACATGATCGTGCCGGGCCTGGCGATCTTCATCACCGTCCTGGCGTTCAACCTGCTGGGCGACGGGCTGCGAGACGCCCTCGACCCGCGCAGCAAGTAAGCACGCGGCACCGCCACATGCTCACGTCCGCCGCAACCATCCAAAGAGGGGGCTTCCTCAGGTGAAGTCAAGAAAAGCGACCCTTGTGCTCGCCACTGGCGTGGCGCTGACCCTTGGTCTGTCCGCGTGCAACGACTCCAAGAGCGATAAGAGCGACGGCAAGAAGGGCGTCACCGACGCTGCCCTCAGCTCCATCGTCAACAAGTCCGACAAGAAGGGGGGCACGGCCACCTACGCGCTGTCTGACGTGCCGGACTCCCTGGACCCGGGCAACACGTACTACGGCTGGGTGCAGAACTTCTCCCGTCTGTACGGCCGCACCCTCACCACGTTCAAGCCGGCCGCCGGCAAGGACGGCCTGACCGTCGTCCCGGACCTCGCGGAGTCGCTGGGCAAGGCCAGCCCCGACGCGAAGACTTGGACGTACACCCTGCGCAAGGGTCTGAAGTACGACGATGGCACGCCGATCACCTCGAAGGACGTCAAGTACGCCGTCGAGCGCTCGAACTTCGCCCCCGAGGCGCTGTCCAACGGCCCGACGTACTTCAAGTCCCACCTGGAGGGTGGCGACAAGTACCAGGGTCCGTACAAGGACAAGAACCCGAACGGCATCGCGTCGATCGAGACCCCGGACGACAACACCATCGTCTTCAAGCTGAAGGACGCCTTCGCGGACTTCGACTACCTGGCGACCTTCTCGCAGACGGCCCCCGTGCCGCAGTCGAAGGACAAGGGCGCGGCGTATGTCCAGCACATCGTCTCCTCCGGCCCGTACAAGTTCGAGTCGTACGAGGAGGGCAAGGGCGCGACCCTCGTCCGCAACCCGCAGTGGGACCCGAAGACCGACCCGATCCGCCCGGCCCTGCCGGACAAGATCGACATCCGCTTCAAGGTCAACCCGGTCACGGTCGACAACGACCTGCTCGCGGACAACCTCACCGTCGACGCGGCCGGCACCGGTGTCTCCCCGCAGACCCAGCCGAAGGTGCTCCAGAGCGCCAAGTACAAGGCGATGACGGACGGTTCGTACGCCGGCGCCACCTCGTACATCGGGCTGAACGTCAACGTCGCGCCGTTCGACAACATCCACTGCCGCAAGGCCGTCCAGTGGGGCATCGACAAGGCGTCGGTCCAGGCCGCCGCGGGTGGCGCGCCCAAGGGTGACGTCGCCACGACGCTGCTGCCGCCGACCGTCAACGGGTACAGCAAGTTCAACCTGTACGAGACCCCCGGTGACAAGGGCGACGAGGCCAAGGCCAAGGACGAGCTCAAGCAGTGTGGTCAGCCGAACGGCTTCACCACCAGCCTGACCGCTCGCTCGGACCGCCCGTCCGAGATGTCGATGGCGACCGCCGTGCAGGCGTCGCTGAAGAAGATCGGCATCAACATGGACATCAAGTCCTTCCCCGCGGGCAAGTACTTCCAGAACTTCGCCGGCAACCCGCAGTACGTGCACGACCACAAGCTCGGCATGATCATGACCGCGTGGGGTGCCGACTGGCCGACCGGCTTCGGCTTCCTGGACCAGATCGTCAACGGCTCGGCCATCAAGCCGTCCGGTGGCAACAACGTCCAGGAGCTGAACGACCCGGCGATCAACAAGGCGCTGAACGACGCCATCGCCAACACGGACAAGACCGCCCGTGAGAAGGCCTGGGGCGACATCGACAAGATGGTCGCCGAGAACGCCTCCGCCGTTCCGCTGATCTACCGCAAGAACCTGCTGTTCCGCCCGACGTCGGCCACCAACGTCACCGTCACCCAGGCGTACCTCGGTATGTACGACTACCTGCTGATGGGTTCCTCCAAGTAAGCAAGCGGCTGAACCCCCGAGTTCTTTTGAAAGGCAGGTGAAGGCACCGGTGCCCGCCGGGTCGGGAGACCCCCGGCCGGGCGGGCGCCGGTTGCCGGACAGCTGTGGCTGCGTACATCATCCGACGCGCTTTCGGCGCGGTGCTCCTGCTGCTGATCGTCAGCGCGGTCACCTTCGCGATTTACTTCCTGGTGCCCCGGCTCGCCGGCCAGACGATGGACCAGCTGGCCGCCCAGTACGTGGGCAAGGACGCCAATGCCAGTGCGATCGCAGCGGTGAAGAAGAACCTCGGGTTCGATCAACCGCTCTACACCCAGTACTGGCACTTCCTCAAGCAGATCTTCGTCGGCGCGACCTACAAGTTCGGTCCCGACGCCTCGGTCTGCCACGCCCCCTGCTTCGGCTACTCCTTCAAGAACCACGTCGAGGTCTGGCCGCAGATCACCGCGCGCATCCCGGTCACCTTCTCGCTCGCCATCGGTGCGGCCGTCATCTGGCTGATCTCCGGAGTCGGTGTGGGTGTGGTCTCCGCCCTCAAGCGCGGATCGTTCCTGGACCGGTTCTTCATGGGCGTCGCCCTCGCCGGCGTCTCCCTCCCGATCTTCTTCACCGGAATGCTGTTCCTCGGACTGTTCACGGTCCAATGGCCCATCTGGTCCGGAGTGAACTACGTACCGTTCACGGACAATCCGGCCGACTGGGCATGGAACCTGCTGATCCCCTGGTGCAGCCTCGCCTTCCTCTACTCCGCGCTCTACGCCCGGCTCACCCGGGCCGGAATGCTGGAGACCATGGCGGAGGACTACATCCGCACCGCCCGCGCCAAGGGCCTGCGGGAGCGGACCGTCATCGGCAAGCACGGCCTGCGCGCCGCGCTCACCCCGATCGTCACCATCTTCGGCATGGACTTCGGTCTGCTGATCGGCGGCGCGGTCATCACCGAGCAGGTCTTCTCCTTCCAGGGCCTCGGCTTCTACGCGGTCGACGGCGTCCGCAACAACGACCTCCCGGTCGTCATGGGAGTGACCCTGGTCGCCGCCTTCTTCATCGTTCTCTGCAATCTGCTGGTGGACCTGGTGTACGCCGCGATCGACCCCAGGGTGAGGCTCTCGTGAGCGACCTGAACAAGACCGGCGCCGCCGTGGGCGAGCCCGAGGCCGAGCGTCCCGCCGACGCCGGTGACGCGTTCCTGTCCGTACGGGACCTGCGCATCCACTTCGACACCGACGACGGCCTGGTCAAGTCCGTCGACGGGGTCAGCTTCGACATCAAGCCCGGCCAGACCCTCGGCATCGTGGGCGAGTCCGGCTCCGGCAAGTCGGTGACCTCGCTCGGCGTGATGGGGCTGCACCGCAGCGCCAACGCGAAGATCTCCGGCGAGGTCTGGCTGGACGGCGAGGAGCTGATCGGCGCCGACCCCGAGCGCGTACGGCGGCTGCGCGGCCGGAAGATGGCGATGATCTTCCAGGACCCGCTCTCCGCGATGCACCCGTACTACTCGGTCGGCGCGCAGATCGTGGAGGCCTACCGGGTCCACAACGAGGTCTCCAAGAAGGTCGCCCGCACCCGGGCCGTCGAGATGCTCGACCGCGTCGGCATCCCCGAGCCCGGCAAGCGCGTGGACTCCTACCCGCACGAGTTCTCCGGCGGTATGCGCCAGCGAGCGATGATCGCGATGGCGCTGGTCAACAACCCCGAGCTCTTGATCGCGGACGAGCCGACCACCGCCCTGGACGTCACCGTCCAGGCGCAGATCCTGGACCTGATCCGGGATCTGCAGAAGGAGTTCGGCTCCGCCGTCATCATGATCACGCACGACCTGGGCGTCGTCGCCGAGATGGCGGACAACCTCCTGGTCATGTACGGCGGCCGGTGCATCGAGCGGGGACCCGCCGAGAAGGTCTTCTACGAGCCCCAGCACCCTTACACCTGGGGCCTGTTGGGGTCCATGCCGCGCATCGACCGCGAGGAGACGGACCGGCTCATCCCGGTCAAGGGCTCCCCGCCGTCCCTGATCAACGTGCCGTCCGGCTGCGCCTTCAACCCGCGCTGCCCGTACGCGGACATCCCCAAGGACGACGTCACGCGCACTGTGCGTCCCGAGCTCAAGCAGTGGGACGACACCGAGGGACACTTCTCGGCCTGCCATATGTCGCAGGAGGAGCGGACCCGTATCTGGACCGAAGAGATTGCGCCGAAGCTGTGAGCGAGAAGAAGCCCACTGAGGGCACTCCTGTCGAGGACACTCCTGCCGCGAGTGCCGACAAGGCGATCCCGGCGCAGTCGGCCGCCTCGCCCGAGCCGCTTCTCAAGGTGGAGGGGCTGGTCAAGCACTTCCCCATCAAGAAGGGGCTGTTCGGGCGGCAGTCCGGCGCGGTCAAGGCGGTCGACGGCATCTCGTTCGACGTGCTGCCGGGTGAGACCCTCGGCGTCGTCGGTGAGTCGGGCTGCGGCAAGTCGACGATGGGCCGGCTGGTGACGCGGCTGCTCGAACCGACGGGCGGCAAGGTCGAGTTCCAGGGCAACGACATCACGCACATGTCGGCCGGGCAGATGCGTCCGCTCCGCCGCGACATGCAGATGATCTTCCAGGACCCGTACGGCTCGCTCAACCCGCGCCACACCATCGGCGGGATCGTCTCCACCCCGTTCCGGCTCCAGGGCGTCACGCCCGAGGGCGGGGTGAAGAAGGAGGTCCAGCGGCTGATGGAGCTGGTGGGCCTCAACCCCGAGCACTACAACCGCTATCCGCACGAGTTCTCCGGCGGCCAGCGCCAGCGCATCGGTATCGCCCGCGCGCTCGCGCTCAACCCGAAGCTGGTCGTGGCGGACGAGCCGGTCTCCGCGCTCGACGTGTCGATCCAGGCGCAGGTGGTCAACCTGCTTGACGATCTCCAGCAGGAGCTCGGCCTCACGTACGTGATCATCGCCCATGACCTGTCGGTGATCCGGCACGTCTCGGACCGGATCGCGGTGATGTACCTCGGCAAGATCGTGGAGCTCGCCGACCGCAAGTCGCTGTATTCGGCGCCCATGCACCCGTACACCAAGGCGCTGCTCTCGGCCGTGCCGGTGCCGGACCCCAAGCGCAAGGGCCTCAAGAGCGAGCGGATCCTGCTCAAGGGCGATGTCCCCTCGCCCATTTCGCCGCCGAGCGGCTGCCGCTTCCACACCCGGTGCTGGAAGGCGACGGAGATCTGCAAGACGCAGGAGCCGCCGCTGATCGCGCTCAAGACCGGCCACCAGGTGGCCTGCCACCACCCGGAGAACGCGCCGGACCAGGCCCCGGGCGAGACGGTGCTGCCGTCGGCGCGGGAGTCGGTGGAGGTGGTGTCGGTGGCCAAGGACGCGGTTCCGGCGGAGGCCGCGGAGTCGGAGGAGGCCGCGGCTGTGGCTTCGGATGCTCCTGCGTCGACCGAGACCGAGGCTGCCGCGGCGGCCGGGGAGCCCGAGGCGGAAGCTCCTGCCGACGCCTCGCCGGGGGCGGAACCGGTGGCCGAAACCGGACCGGACTCCACCGTTCAGGAGTCAACCGACAAGTAACGCATGACAGTTCGGCAAAGTCATGTTCATGCTGAAACGGGAGAGTGCAGAGTCTGCGTGTCCGTACCCACGGAAACGCGTTCGAAGGGCAGACTCATGGCACTCTCCCGTTCGGCCCGTCGTACCAGCAGACTGCTCGCCCTCGCCACCGCGGCGGCGTCGGCCTTCACCATCGCCGCCGCACCCGGCGGCGGCTCGCCCGGCGCCCCGGGCATCGGCGACCCCTACTTCCCCAACCTCGGCAACGGCGGCTTCGACGCCCTCCACTACGACCTCGGCGTCAGCTACAACCCCGACTCCGGCCGGCTCGACGGGCGTACGACCCTCACCGCCCGCGCCACCCAGACGCTGACCAGCTTCGACCTCGATCTGCAGAAGCTCACCGTCGACGCGATCCGGGTGGACGGCAGACCTGCCGACTTCACGCGCAACGGCGACGAGATAGTCATCACGCCCCGTCATAAACTGCGCAAGGGCCATGAGTTCGAAGTCTCGGTCGCCTACGGCGGGGTGCCGATGCCGCTCAACGGCCCGATCGTCTTCGGCTCCGACTACGGCTGGATGAAGACCAAGGACGGCGTGTTCGTCGCCTGCGAACCCAACGCCGCCTCCACCTGGTTCCCCTCCAGCGACCACCCCGCCGACAAGGCCACGTACGACATCCGCATCGACGCGCCCAAGGGCCTGACCGGCGTCTCCAACGGCCGCCTCGTCTCGTCGTACGACAAGGGCAACCGCTCGTACTTCCACTGGCGCGAGAGCGAGCCGATGGCGACGTACCTGGCGACCGCGACCATCGGCAAGTTCGATGTGCAGACCGGAAAGACGCCCGCCGGGACGCCGATCTATGTGGCCATCGACCCGGTGCTCAAGGGGCAGAACCAGGTCGATGTGTACGCGGTGACGGCCGAGGCGACCGACTACTGGTCCAAGCTCTTCGGCCCGTACCCGTTCGAGGAGACCGGCGCGATCGTCGACGACATGCCGCAGGCGGGCTTCTCCCTGGAGGTGCAGTCCAAGCCCGCGTACTCGGCGGTGCGCAACGAGACCACCATCGTCCACGAGCTCGCCCACCAGTGGTTCGGCGACTCCGTCTCGGTGGCCCAGTGGAAGGACATCTGGCTCAACGAGGGCTTCGCGAGCTACGCGCAGTGGCTGTGGGAGGAGCACAAGGGGCGCGGCACCGCGCACGACCTGGCCCGTGCGTACTACAACAGCCGCCCGGCGACCGACTCGTTCTGGAAGACCGAGGTCGCCGACCCGCAGCGCGACACGATGTTCGCCTCGGCCGTCTACCGGCGCGGCGCGATGACGCTCCAGGCGCTGCGCGAGCGCATCGGCGACGACGCGTTCTTCAAGCTGCTCCCCGCGTGGACGAAGTCGCACCGCTACGGCAACGGGAACACGGCCGAGTTCGTGAAGCTCGCGGAGAAGATCTCGGGCCAGCAGCTCGGTGACCTGTTCCAGAAGTGGATCTACACGACGGGGAAGCCGGCGTGGTCGTAGCGGCTCGGCCGTGGAGGTCTGCTCGTAGTGGCGTGGTCCTGACAGGCGCGCCCGGCGGGTAAAAATGTCGGGTGCTCCACGAACTGTTCACCCCCTCCGTCCAGCATGCGCTCGACCTCGTCGGGATCTTCGTCTTCGCGATCTCCGGCGCGCTGCTCGCCGTACGCAAGAACTTCGATGTGTTCGGCATCGCGGTACTGGCCGAGGTCACCGCGCTGGGCGGAGGGCTGTTCCGCGACCTGATCATCGGCGCGGTGCCGCCCGCCGCGTTCAGCGATCTCGGGTACTTCCTCACCCCGCTGCTCGCCGCCGCCCTGGTCTTCTTCCTCCACCCGGAGGTCGAGCGCACCCAGAACGCGGTCAACGTCTTCGACGCGGCGGGCCTCGGCCTGTTCTGCGTCACCGGCACGACCAAGGCGTACGACTACGGGCTCGGGCTCACCTCGTCCGCGACCCTGGGGCTCGCGACGGCGGTCGGCGGCGGCGTGCTGCGCGACATCCTGGCCAACGAGGTGCCCTCGCTGCTGCGCTGGGACCGCGATCTGTACGCGGTTCCGGCGATCGTGGGCGCCACGATCGTGGCCCTGTGCATCCGCTTCGACGCCCTGAACGCGGCGACCAGCGGCGTCGCCATCGTCACCGCGTTCGGGCTGCGGCTCGCGGCGATGCGCTACCACTGGCGGGCACCGAGGGCGTGGAACCGCAGGAGCGCGGCGGAGGAGGAGTAGTCGTACGGGGAGGTCCGCCCGGCGGCTTCCGGCGGCCGCGAAAGAAAAGCTACCGCTCAGTAATGTAACCGTGTACCGTACGCCGCATGGCACAGGCAACGATCGGGGACAGCGAGTTCGACCGGGACACCGCAGTCATCCCGCGTGAAGACGAAGAAGGCGTCTACGACGCCCACCTCTCCGCCGGCTGGACGATCATCCAGGCCGTCAACGGCGGTTACCTGCTCGCGCTGCTCGGCCGCACCCTCGGCCAGGCGCTCCCGCACCCGGACCCGTTCACCGTGACGGCGCACTACCTCACGCGGTCAGTCCCCGGCCCGGCCGTGGTGCGCACCCAGCGCGTACGCACCGGCCGTACGCTCTCGACCGGTCAGGCGTCGCTGTTCCAGTTCGACAAGAACGGCGCCGAGGTCGAGCGGATCCGCGTCCTCGCCTCCTACGGCGACCTGGACGCGCTTCCCGACGACGTCCGCACCACCGCCAAGCCGCCCGCGATCCCGCCGCTCGAACACTGCCTCGGCCCGGCCGACGGTCCCTCGCCGATCCCCGGCAGCTCGGCGATCACCGACCGCCTGATGCTGAAGCTCGACCCGACCACGCTCGGCTGGGCGGTCGGCGCACCGTCCGGCAAGGGCGAGATGCGCGGCTGGTTCGGCCTGGCCGACGGGCGTGACGCCGACCCGTACTCGCTGCTGCTCGCGGTCGACGCGCTCCCGCCCACCGCGTTCGAGATGGGCCTGACGGGCTGGACCCCGACGGTCGAACTCACCGCCCACATCCGCTGCCGCCCCGCCCCCGGCCCTCTCCGCGTCTCCATCACCACCCGCAACCTGGCGGGCGGCTTCCTGGAGGAGGACGCGGAGGTCTGGGACAGCGCGGACCGGTTGGTCGCGCAGTCCCGCCAACTGGCGCGGGCGCAGCGCTAGACGCTCCGCGGGGGGTGCGGTTTCGGCTGCGGATCGTGCGTGGCGCTCCGCGGGAAGCGGGATATTTGGCTGCGGACCGTAGGGGCTGGTCGCGCAGTTCCCCGCGCCCCTTGATGGGCCCTTCGGGCCCTCCTTTTAGGGGCGCGGGGAACTGCGCGACCAGCCACAGTGCACCCGCAGACGAACAACCCGCTCAATCGAGCCAGTGGCGACGGCCCAACGTCACCAACCGCAACTGCCGCCGCGCCGTGGCGATAACGGCCTCCTCGGCCTGCCGGGCGGCGAGCGGACCGTCGCACGAGGCGCCGGCCTCAAGAATCGCCGACGCGGTCATCACCATGTGATCGACGTACACACCGGCCAGCATCCGCAGATCCGCGGAACTCCACCCCACCGCCTCCGGATCCGCCCCCAGCGCCGCCGCAACCTCGTCGGCGAACCGCTGAAGCTGGACGCCGATGGCGGAACGCACCACCGCCACACCCCCATGCCGCTCCCGCGCGATGAAGCGGACATGCGCCGGATGCGCCCGCACATGCGCGGCGATCAGGGACACGGCCCGGTCGATCCGCTCGTCACTGCCCCCGGTCGTCACGATCGCCGCCCGGATCGTCTCGTGCAGACTCCCGAGCGCCTCCTCCACCAGCGCCACCCCAAGGTCCGCGGTGTCCTTGAAGTGCCGATAGAACGCGGCGGGCGCGACCCCCACGGCCCGGGTCACCTCACGCAGCCCCAGACTGCTCAGGCTCTGGTCCTCCAGCAGCCCGAGCGCCGCGTCCAGGAGCGCCTGGCGCGTCTTCTGCTTCTGGGCCTGCCGGATCCCGAGAGTGTGGCTCATACCACTCAGTAAACAGCTGTTCGCCCAATTTGGAAAGGCTAGACTGAGGAGTCAGTGAACAGTCGTACTCTGAAATCGACTTGAGAGGCACGTCATGCTTTTCCTCGTCGCAGCCCTCCTCCTGCTGGGGGTCGTGCTGGGCTCAGCGGCGCACCTTCCGCTCCCGGTCACGCTCGTCGCCGCAGGCGCCATCGGCGTCTGGCTGCTCGTCTTCGCCGTACGTGAACGACTCGCATCACACCGGAGGGCCTGACCATGGAACTCGTCCTGAAGCGCAGCCGCGTCCGCGACAAGGACGCCGACGGCATGGCCGTCGCCGCGTTCGTCCTCGGACTGCTCGGGCTGCTCGTCATGAACATCGTCCTCGGCCCGATGGCCATCGTGCTGGCCGGACTCGCCCTGCGTTACGGCACCGCACGGCGCGGCCGCGCCTGGCTCGGCCTGGCGCTCGGCGTCGCCGATCTCGCGGTGCTCGCGGGTCTGGTCATGGCCGACGGAACCGTCTCCTGGGGGCTCGGCGCCTGACGGCCGACGGCGGGGAAGTCCCCTGGGAGCCCCGTACAGGGGGCTCGGGGCCGGGGTCCGCTCCGGGTGGCTCGTAGAATCGGGCCCACCATGGCTTACCTCGACCACGCCGCGACCACCCCGATGCTCCCCGAGGCGGTCCGGGCGATGACCGCCCAACTGGCCGTCACCGGCAACGCGTCCTCGCTGCACGCCGCCGGACGCCGGGCCCGCCGCACCGCCGAGGAGGCCCGCGAGGAACTCGCCGAGGCGCTCGGCGCGCGCCCCAGCGAAGTCGTCTTCACGGCCGGCGGCACCGAGGCCGACAACCTCGCCGTCAAGGGCCTGTACTGGGCCCGCCGCGACGCCGACCCGCGCCGGGTCCGCGTCCTGGCCAGCCCCGTCGAGCACCACGCCGTGCTCGACGCGGTCGACTGGCTCGCCGAGCACGAGGGCGCCACCGTGGAGTACCTGCCGGTTGACCCGTACGGACGGGTGCACCCCGCGGTACTCCGTGAGGCGATCGAGCGCGACCCCTCCGACGTGGCCCTGGTCACCGTCATGTGGGCCAACAACGAGATCGGCACGGTCCAGCCGGTACGCGAACTCGCCGATGTGGCCCGGGAGTTCGGCATCCCGCTGCACGCGGACGCCGTCCAGGCGGTCGGCCAGCTCGACGTCGACTTCGCGGCGTCCGGCCTCGCGGCCATGACCCTGTCGGGCCACAAGATCGGCGGCCCGTACGGCATCGGCGCGCTGCTCCTCGGCCGTGAGTACACCCCCGTCCCGGTGCTCCACGGCGGCGGCCAGGAGCGGCATGTGCGCTCCGGCACGCTGGACGTCCCGGCGATCGCCGCGTTCGCCGTGGCGGGCCGCCTGGCCGCCGAGCGCCGCGCCGACTTCGCCCGCGCGATCGGCGGGCTGCGCGACGCCCTGGTCGACGCGGTCCGCACGGCGGTCCCGGACGTGATCCTCGGCGGCGACCCGGCCCCCGGCGGCCGCCTCCCCGCCAACGCGCACTTCACCTTCCCCGGCTGCGAGGGCGACTCCCTTCTGCTCCTCCTGGACGCCCAGGGCATCGAATGCTCCACCGGCTCCGCGTGCACGGCGGGCGTGGCCCAGCCCAGCCACGTCCTCCTGGCCACCGGCACTCCCCCCGACCTGGCCCGAGGCACCCTCCGCTTCTCCCTCGGCCACACCTCGACGCGCTCGGACATCGACGCGGTGGCGAAGGCGATCGGCCCGGCGGTGGACAGGGCGCGGACGGCGGGGTTGAGCTAGGGCGCTCGGCCGCGCCCTTAATGGGCCCTTCGGGCCCTCCTAGGGGCGCGGGGAACTGCGCGAGCAACCACGCATGGTCCGCACCCGACCGACAACCCCCGGAGGGTTTCGGGAAGGGGCGGGGTGGGGGCTGAGCCCGCCGCAGGCGCCGACGGCCCGCACCCAGCCATACTCGCGAGCCACCACCCGCCCCGTCCACGTACCCTGGTGGGTGCTATGACGAAGACACCCCCGCGCCCCCTCCGCGTGCTCGCCGCCATGTCCGGCGGTGTGGACTCGGCCGTCGCCGCCGCCCGCGCCGCCGAGGCGGGCCACGACGTCACCGGCGTCCACCTCGCCCTGTCCGCGAATCCGCAGTCCTTCCGCACCGGCGCGCGCGGCTGCTGCACCATCGAGGACTCGCGCGACGCCCGCCGCGCCGCCGACGTCATCGGCATCCCCTTCTACGTGTGGGACCTGGCCGAACGCTTCCGCGAGGACGTCGTCGAGGACTTCATCGCGGAGTACGAGGCCGGCCGCACCCCCAACCCCTGCCTGCGCTGCAACGAGAAGATCAAGTTCGCCGCGTTGCTGGACAAGGCGCTCGCCCTGGGCTTCGACGCGGTGTGCACCGGTCACTACGCCACGGTCGTCCTCAACGAGAACGGCAGCCGCGAACTGCACCGCGCCAGCGACATGGCCAAGGACCAGTCGTATGTGCTCGGCGTCCTCGACGAGAAGCAGCTCGCCCACGCGATGTTCCCGCTCGGCGACACCCTCACCACCAAGGACGAGATCCGCGCCGAGGCCGAGCGCCGGGGCCTGGCCGTCGCCAAGAAGCCCGACAGCCACGACATCTGCTTCATCACCGACGGCGACACCCAGGGCTTCCTGGCCGGACGCCTCGGTAAGGCGGAGGGCGACATCGTCGACGAGTCCGGCGCGAAGCTGGGCACCCACGAGGGCGCGTACGGCTTCACCATCGGCCAGCGCAAGGGTCTGCGCATCGGCCACCCCGCCGCCGACGGCAAGCCCCGCTACGTCCTGGACATCTCCCCGGTGAACAACACGGTCACCGTCGGCCCGGTGGAGGCCCTGGACGTCACCGGACTCACCGCGATCAAGCCCCGCTGGTGCGGCGACGCCCCGACGGGCCCCGGCACGTACACCGCCCAGCTGCGCGCCCACGGCGGTGAGACCGAGGTCACGGCCGAACTCGTCGGCGACGAGCTGCGGGTGAGCTTCACCGAACCGGTCCGCGGCGTGGCGCCCGGCCAGGCGATCGTCCTGTACGACGACACGCGCGTGGTCGGCTCGGCGACGATCGCCACGACAGCCCGGGCCACGGCAGCGCTGGCGTAACCGACGCGCCCGGACCCGGGGCGCCGGACCGCGTCAGCGCCGGCGCGGCCCACACGCCCGGGCCCGGGGCGCTCAGCCCTCGGCGTCCGTGCTCTCGGACTCCGTCCCGATGAAGCACAGGTGGTCCTTTATCAGCGTCACGGCCGCCAGCGGCTCGTGATAGGCCCAGGCTATGTCGGGCGCGTCCGGCAGTGACCAGTACGAGGCAACTCCCTTGTACGGGCAGGTGGTCCGGGTGTCCGACGGGGTCAGCAGATCCAGTCGGACGTCCTCGGACGGCAGGTAATAGCGGACCGGCAGCCCGTCCTCGCGCACCAGCAGCGGGCGGGTGCTCTCCGCGAGCACCTGCCCGTCCCGCAGGACGCGGACGCGGAGCGCGCCCTCCTCGGCGGCCTCGGCCGTGACGAGGTGATCGGGGTCGTAGGGCGGCCGCGGACCCGGCGGGGGAGCGGAGGCATTCGTGGGCTCGGCGAGAATCGTGTAAATCGTCGTCATGCCCGCTCAACGGCCCGTCGCCCGCTGCTTGTTCCCGCGATTCGCCGTTCGGGACCTGGTTCACCCGTTCGAGTGCCGGAGGGGTCCCGACGTACGGTTGAGCCATGAACATCTGCGTCTTCCTCTCCGCCGCCGACCTCGACGACCGCTACACCCGCCCGGCCCGTGAGTTCGCCGAGCTGCTCGGCAAGGGCGGTCACACGCTGGTGTGGGGCGGCTCGGACAGCGGGCTGATGAAGGTCGTGGCCGACGGTGTGCAGGAGGCGGGCGGGCGGCTCGTCGGGGTCTCCGTCGACTTCCTGGCCGCCTCGATCCGTCCGAACGCCGACGAGATGGTCATCGCCAAGGACCTAGGCGAGCGCAAGGCGCTGCTCCTGGAGAAGTCCGACGCTGTCGTGATCATGGTCGGCGGCACCGGCACGCTCGACGAGGCGACCGAGATCCTGGAGCTCAAGAAGCACGGCAGGACCACCAAGCCGGTGGTCCTGCTGAACACGGCGGGCTTCTACGACGGGCTCAAGGAGCAGTTCCGCCGCATGGAAGAGGAGGGGTTCCTGCCCGTTCCGCTCACTGACCTGGTCTTCTTCGCGGAGGACGGCGTCGGCGCGCTCGCCTACCTGGAGGAGAGTGCGGGCGTCCAGTAGTGCGAGCATTGCGGGTATGGCTACACACCTGATCACCGGGGCAGGCTCCGGCATCGGCGCGGCGGTGGCGCGGCGGCTGCACGCGCGCGGCGACGAGCTCGTACTCCTCGCGCGCGACGCCGGGCGCGCCAAGGAACTCGCGGGGCGCTTCCCCGGCGCCCGCACCCTCGTCGGCGACCTCGCCGAGCCGGACCGGCTCTCCTGGGCCTTCTCGCACCAGGCGCTGCCCGACCGGCTCGACTCGCTCCTGCACATCGCGGGGATCGTCGACCTCGGGCCCATCGGCGAGCTGCGCCCCAAGACCTGGCACCAGCAGCTCAACGTCAACCTGATCGCGCCCGCCGAGATCACCCGCCATGTGCTGCCCCAACTGCGCGCCTCCCAGGGCCATGTGGTGTTCGTGAACTCCGGCGCCGGGCTCAACGCGCACGCCGAGTGGGGCGCGTACGCCGCGTCCAAGCACGGCCTGAAGGCGCTCGCCGACTCGCTGCGCCAGGAGGAGCACGCCAACGGCGTCCGCGTCACCTCCGTCTACCCGGGCCGCACCGCCAGCCCCATGCAGGCGAAGGTGCACTCGCAGGAGGGCAAGGAGTACGTCCCGGCCCGGTTCATCGACCCCGAGTCGGTCGCGACCACCGTCGTCATGGCGATCGACCTGCCGCGCGACGCGGAGGTCAACGACCTGACCGTACGGCCCGGCCGATGAGCGACGCCAGCACCGGCTTCCCGTGGGGGGCCGCGACCGGCGTCGGGTCCATGCCCGGCGGCGACGCGCGCGAGGCCGCCAAGACGGTCACCGGGTCCTTCATCGGGGCCGGCGGGTCGGGCGGGGACTTCCCGTTCCTGGCGGAGCTGCCCGCGCGCGGCCCTGGCGCCGACATGATCGGGCGCACCACCGGGCTGCTCGTCGAGATGTACGCGCGCGTGGAGCCCAGCGGCTGGCGGCTCGGCGACCGGCCGGGCCGCGACACCAAGCGGGCCGTCTCCTGGCTCGGCGAGGACCTGGACGCCCTGGAAGAGTTCACCCAGGGGTACGAGGGCCCGCTGAAGGTCCAGGCGGTCGGGCCGTGGACGCTCGCCGCCGCCCTTGAGCTGCGCGGCGGCGAGGCGGCGCTCGGGGACCCCGGCGCCTGCCGCGACCTGGCCGGCTCGCTCGCCGAGGGCCTGCGCGGCCATCTCGCGGACGTGCGGCGCCGGGTGCCGGGCGCGAAGGTCGTGCTCCAGCTCGACGAGCCGTCGCTGACCGCCGTGCTGCGCGGGCAGATCAGGACCGCCAGCGGATACCGCACCCACCGGGCGGTCGACCGGCAGGTCGTCGAGGGCGCGCTGCGGGACGTCCTCGCGGTGCACGACGGCCCGGTCGTCGTCCATTCCTGCGCGCCCGACGTGCCGTTCGCCCTGCTGCGCCGCGCCGGGGCCGCCGGTGTCTCGTTCGACTTCTCCCTGCTCACCGAGCGTGACGACGACGCGATCGGCGAGGCCGTGGAGAGCGGCACCAAGCTGCTCGCCGGAGTGGTCGGCGGCGTGGACGGCCCATTGTCAGACCCTGCCGGTAGCGTCATGGGTGTCAGGACGTTGTGGCGCAGGCTGGGGCTGCGACCGGGGACTCTCGCCGAGTCCGTGGTGATCACCCCGTCGTGCGGGCTCGCGGGCGCCTCGCCCACGTACGCCCGCGCGGCCCTCGCCCACTGCGTCCGGGCGGCGAGATCGCTCGCGGACAACCCTGAGTGACGGGGAAGACGGGAAACGGGAGGACATGACAGTGGCTGGCGAACAGAACGCAGTGGTGCCCGCGGACGCACGGGAGAAGCACGCGCTCCTCGCCGAGCAGGTCGAGGAGCACCGCTTCCGGTACTACGTGAAGGACCAACCGGTCATCAGCGACGGCGACTTCGACAAGCTGCTGCGGTCGCTGGAGGCCCTGGAGGAGGGGTACCCGGAGCTGCGCACGCCGGACTCGCCGACCCAGAAGGTCGCCGGTGCGTACGAGACGGACTTCGCCTCGGTGGAGCACCGCGAGCGGATGCTGTCGCTGGACAACGCGTTCGACGACGAGGAGCTGGCCGCCTGGGCCGAGCGCGTCGCCAAGGACGTCGGCACCGCCGACTTCCACTACCTCTGCGAGCTGAAGGTCGACGGCCTCGCCGTCAACCTGACGTACGAGCACGGGCGGCTGACCCGCGCCGCCACCCGGGGCGACGGCCGCACCGGCGAGGACATCACGCCCAACGTCCGCACCATCGCCGACATCCCCGACCGCCTCAAGGGCGACCGCGTCCCGGACCTCGTCGAGATCCGCGGCGAGGTCTACTTCCCGATGGAGGCGTTCGAGGGGCTGAACGCGCGCCTGGTGGAGGCGGGCGACAAGCCGTTCGCCAACCCGCGCAACGCGGCGGCCGGTTCGCTGCGCCAGAAGGACCCCAAGGTCACCGCCACCCGCCCGCTCCACATGGTGGTGCACGGCATCGGCGCGCGCGACGGCTTCACCATCGACCGTCTCTCGCAGGCGTACGAGCTGCTGCGCGAGTGGGGCCTGCCCACCGCCCAGCACAACAAGGTGGTCGGCTCGCTGGACGAAGTGCGGGAGTTCATCTCGTACTTCGGGGAGAACCGCCACTCCGTGGAGCACGAGATCGACGGCGTCGTCGTCAAGCTCGACGAGATCCCGCTCCAGGGCCGCCTCGGCTCCACCGCGCGCGCCCCGCGCTGGGCGATCGCCTGGAAGTACGCGCCGGAGGAGGTCAACAGCAAGTTGCTCAACATCCGCGTCGGCGTCGGCCGCACCGGCCGCGTCACGCCGTACGCGCAGGTGGAGCCGGTCACGGTGGCCGGCTCCGAGGTCGAGTTCGCCACCCTGCACAACCAGGAGGTGGTGAAGGCCAAGGGCGTCCTCATCGGCGACACGGTGGTGCTGCGCAAGGCCGGTGACGTGATCCCGGAGATCCTCGGGCCCGTCGCGGATCTGCGGGACGGCACCGAGCGGGAGTTCGTGATGCCCGCCGAGTGCCCCGAGTGCGGCACCGCGCTGCGCCCCATGAAGGAGGGCGACATCGATCTGCGCTGCCCCAACGCGCAGACGTGCCCCGCCCAGTTGCGCGAGCGGCTCTTCTACCTGGCGGGCCGCAAGAGCCTGGACATCGAGAACTTCGGCTATGTCGCCGCCGCGGCCCTCACCAAGCCGCTGGAGCCGGCCGAGCCGCCGCTGCTCGACGAGGGCGACCTCTTCGACCTCACGATGGACCGGCTGCTGCCCATCAAGGCGTACGTCCTGGACCAGGACAGCGGGCTGCCCAAGCGCGACCCGAAGACCGGCGAGGAGAAGGTCGCCCTGGTCTTCGCCAACATGAACGGCGAGCCGCGCAAGAACGCGGTCTCGATGCTGGAGAACATCGCGGCCGCCAAGGAGCGCCCGCTGGCCCGGTTCCTCACCGGTCTGTCGATCCGTCATGTCGGCCCGGTCGCAGCCGAGGCGCTGGCGCGCGAGTTCCGCTCCATCGACCGCATCGAACAGGCCACGGAGGAGGAGCTGGTCGCGGTCGACGGTGTCGGCGACATCGTGGCGAAGTCGCTCAAGGAGTGGTTCGCCGAGGACTGGCACCGCGAGATCCTGCGCAAGTGGAAGGCGGCCGGCGTCCGGATGGAGGACGAAGGCGCAGGTGAGGACGAGGGCCCGCGCCCGCTGGAGGGTTTGACGGTCGTCGTCACGGGAACGCTGGAGCGGCACACCAGAGATGGCGCGAAAGAAGCGCTGCAGAGCCGTGGGGCGAAGGTCACCGGTTCCGTTTCCAAGAAGACATCGTTCGTTGTCGTCGGCGACAACCCGGGTTCCAAGTACGACAAGGCAATGCAGCTGAAGGTTCCGGTTCTCGACGAGGACGGCTTCGCTGTGCTGCTGGAACAGGGTCCGGAAGCCGCCGTCGCCGCCGCTGTGCCGACTGCTCAGGAGGGGGAATAAGAGGAGGGGAGGGCTCCCTTCGGGGCGCCTTCGGTCACCCGTTCAGCGCATACCAGACGGATCAGGGTGGCCAGGCCGCATTCGGGCAAGACCTGTAGACCGCTGCCCGTCAGAGCCTTGTGCGGCCTACTGTTGGGATGTGCGCCGGTCGTGCACGGCTGAAACGGGGTGCCCTCTGCTCACCGCGAGCTTGGGGAAGGGTCCCAGTCGTGGTGGCATGACAACGGGGCCATCGCGTGGCATCGGCACCGCCGGCTGTGAGAGGGACGGGAATGAAACCGACCGAGAGCGCCGCCCCGGCCGCACGGCTGCGCGGGTTCGCGGGATTCTCCTCCAGGCTGACCGTCGGCATCCTCTCGACCGCCGCCGTCGCCCTGGCCGCCGGGTTCTACCGCGCCCTGCACGCGGGTGACGCCCTGTTCCCCGGCTCCACCACGGGCTGGGCGCTGGCCGTCCTGACCGGGATCATCGTGGGCCACCTCGTCGCGCTCGGCCGCGACCGGTGGTGGGGCGGCACCGGCTCCGGCGCCGCCCTCACCCTGGCCGTACTGCTCCTGTACGGCTGGGTGCCGGCCGGGCTCGTCTCGCTCGCGGTGGTGGCGCTGGTCGGCGCGGCCCGCCGCCACCGCTGGCGCCAGGGCCTGCTGCACGGCTCGGTGGACGTCCTCGGGATCGGCGCGGCCGCGCTGGTGCTCGCCGCGTTCGGCGACACCCCGACCGTCGGCTCACCCTGGTGGCCCACCGACTGGAGCATCTCCTCGGTGCCCGTGGTGGTGCTCGCCGCCGGCACGTACCTGGTGGTCACCCGGATACTGCTCTGGTACGCGCTGGCGCCCCGGGGCGGCGGGCTGCCCACGGTCGCCCGGACGGCCCTGCTGCGCCAGGGCCTGGTGGCGGTCGCGCTGCTCGGCATCGCCCCGCTGATCTGCGTGGTAGCGATGGCGATGCCGGTCCTGCTGCCGCTGTTCGCGGTGCCGCTGATCGCGCTCGACTCCACGCTGTGGATCGCCCGGGCCCGCGCCGAGGAGCAACTGCGCGACCCGCTCACCGGTCTGCCCAACCGTCAGTGGCTCCTGGAGCGGACCTGGGCGGCCCTGGAGGAGGCCGAGGACCACGGCGCCCGCGCCGCGCTCGTCCTCATCGACATGGACCGCTTCCGCTCGGTCAACGACACCCTCGGCCACCTCGCGGGCGACCGGCTGCTCCTCCAGATCGCCGACCGGCTGCGCCTCGCCCTGCCGCGCGGCGCCGAGGCGGCCCGGCTCGGCGGCGACGAGTTCGCCGTACTGCTGCCGGTGGCCGACTCCGCGACCAGCACCATGCGCATAGCCCGAGGCCTGGTCGCCGAACTCTCCTCGCCGCTCGACCTCGACGGGCTCACCCTGGTCCTGGAGGCCAGCGCGGGCGTCGCCGTCTACCCCGACCACGCGCTCGACGCCGAAGGGCTGCTTCGCCGGGCGGATGTGGCGATGTATCAGGCCAAGCGGGACCGTACGGGAGTCGAGGTGTACGAGTCGAAGCGGGACTCCAACACCCCTGACCGGCTCGGCCTGTTGGGAGACCTGCGGCGCGCGCTTGACGCAGGCGACGTGGAGCTCCACTACCAACCGAAGGTCCGCTTCGACGGCCAGGTGGCCGGGCTCGAAGCGCTGGTGCGCTGGGTGCACCCGGAGCGCGGGCGGGTGCCTCCCGATGAGTTCATCGCGATCGCCGAGTCGTCCGGGCTGATGCCGCATCTGACGGAGTACGTGCTGGAGACCGCGCTCGCCCAGGTCGCCCGGTGGCGGGCGCAGGGCCTCACCGTCCCGGTCGCCGTGAACGTGTCGCCGCGCGACGTCCACACCCCTGGCTTCGCGGGGGCGGTCGCGGCGCGGCTGGCCCGGCACGGCGTCCCGGCCGGCTCGCTCCAGCTGGAGATAACCGAGCACGTGCTCCTTGAGGACCCGCAGCGGGCCGCCGACACGCTGGCCGGGCTCACCGGCCACGGCGTGAAGATGTCCCTGGACGACTTCGGTACGGGGTACTCGTCGCTGGTCCATCTGCGCCGGCTGCCGGTCAGCGAGCTCAAGATCGACCGCTCCTTCGTCGCCCGCCTCGCCGTCGACAACGAGGACGCCGAGATCGTCCGCTGCACCCTCGACCTCGCCCATTCCCTCGGCCTCCTCGTCGTCGCCGAGGGCGTGGAGGACGACGAGACGTGGGAGCGCCTGCGGGACCTGGGCTGCGACGCCGTCCAGGGCTGGCTGGTCGCCGCCGCGATGCCGCCCGCCGAGACCACGGCATGGCTGCTCGCCCGTGGCTCGCGCGGCTGGCAGCGCCCCGCCGACCTGGAGGCGGCCGCCAAGTCCGCGGCCGCGGCAGAGGAGCCGTCGGGCACCCCGGTCCAGTGACCCGGGCGCCCGCCCGCCCGAGCCCGACGTCACCGTAACGCCGTAACGGCCTTGGAGGTCACGGCCGTTTCGGGATGAGTCGCGCCGTGATCGAGGGCCCCGGGGGAAACCGTTTCGTGCCCTGGCCACCCCGCCCCATAGGATTGGCCCCAAACCACACACACTCACCCCAGAGGATCGCTGCATGCCTGGCATTACGCGCGAGGAGGTCGCCCACCTCGCCCGGCTGGCACGTCTGGAGCTGAAGAGCGAAGAGCTGGACCACTTCGCCGGACAGCTCGACGACATTCTTGGCGCGGTCGCCCGCGTCTCCGAGGTCGCCGACCAAGACGTACCCCCGACCTCCCACCCGCTGCCGCTGACCAACGTCATGCGCGCGGACGAGGTCCGTCCGTCGCTCACCCCCGCGCAGGCGCTCTCCGGCGCCCCGGCCCAGGAGCAGCAGCGTTTCAAGGTGCCGCAGATCCTGGGGGAGGACTAATCACCATGACGGACAGCAACATCATCAAGCTCACCGCCGCCGAGATCGCCGCGAAGATCGCGTCCGGCGAGCTCACGGCCGTCGAGGTCACCGAGGCCCACCTGGCCCGGATCGAGGCCGTCGACGAGAAGGTGCACGCCTTCCTGCACGTCGACCGCGAGGGCGCGCTCGCGCAGGCCCGCGCCGTGGACGAGAAGCGGGCCAAGGGCGAGAAGCTCGGCCCGCTGGCCGGTGTGCCGCTCGCGCTGAAGGACATCTTCACCACCGAGGGCATCCCGACCACCGTCGGCTCGAAGATCCTCGAAGGCTGGATCCCGCCGTACGACGCGACGCTCACCAAGCGCCTGAAGGCCGCCGACGTCGTCATCCTCGGCAAGACCAACATGGACGAGTTCGCCATGGGGTCGTCGACCGAGAACAGCGCCTACGGGCCCACCGGCAACCCGTGGGACCTCACCCGGATCCCCGGCGGCTCCGGCGGCGGCTCCTCCGCCGCGCTCGCCTCCTACGAGGCCCCGCTCGCCATCGGCACGGACACCGGCGGCTCGATCCGCCAGCCCGCCGCCGTCACCGGCACCGTCGGCGTCAAGCCGACCTACGGCGCGGTCTCCCGCTTCGGCATGGTCGCCTTCTCGTCCTCCCTGGACCAGGGCGGGCCCTGCGCCCGTACGGTCCTGGACGCGGCGCTCCTGCACGAGGTCATCGCCGGGCACGACCCGCTCGACTCGACGTCCATCGACGCGCCGGTCCCGCCGGTCGTCGAGGCCGCGAAGAACGGTTCCGTCGCCGGTATGCGCGTCGGCGTCGTCAAGCAGTTCGCGGGCGAGGGCTACCAGGCCGGTGTCGTCCAGCGCTTCAACGAGTCGGTCGAGCTGCTGAAGTCGCTCGGTGCCGAGATCGTCGAGCTGGACTGCCCGTCCTTCGACCTGGCGCTCTCCGCGTACTACCTGATCGCGCCCTCCGAGTGCTCCTCGAACCTCGCCCGCTTCGACGCCATGCGCTACGGCCTGCGGGTCGGCGACGACGGCACGAAGTCGGCCGAGGAGGTCACCGCGCTCACCCGCGAGGCGGGCTTCGGCGACGAGGTCAAGCGCCGCATCATCCTCGGTACGTACGCGCTGAGCTCCGGCTACTACGACGCGTACTACGGCAGCGCCCAGAAGGTCCGCACGCTCATCACGCGGGACTTCGAGAAGGCCTTCGAGCAGGTCGACGTGATCGTCTCGCCGACCACCCCGACCACCGCCTTCCCGATCGGCGAGCGCGCCGACGACCCGATGGCGATGTACCTCGCGGACCTGTGCACCATCCCGACCAACATGGCCGGCAACGCCGCCATGTCGCTGCCCTGCGGCCTCGCGCCGGAGGACGGGCTGCCGGTCGGGCTGCAGATCATCGCCCCCGCCATGAAGGACGACCGCCTGTACAAGGTGGGCGCCGCCGTCGAGGCCGCCTTCGTGGAAAAGTGGGGTCACCCGCTGCTGGAGGAGGCACCGTCGCTGTGAGCGCACTGACCAAGGCCAAGGGCTTCAAGAAGTCGAAGGCCGGTACGTACCTGTCCATCGGCACCACCGCGTTCGGCGCCATCAGCGTGATCAAGCAGGCCAAGAAGGCCCGCACCGAGCACGACACGCTGAAGCTGCTCGACGCCGTCGTCTCCGCCGCCGCCATCGCCACCGGCGTCGCTCTGCTCTACCGCGAGCTGAAGCGCCTGGGCGACGACGACGTCCTGCTGGGCTGAGAGGGAAAGTTTCACCGTGACTGTCACTGATCTGGTCTCGTACGAGGACGCCCTCGCGTCGTACGACCCCGTCATGGGCCTGGAGGTCCATGTCGAACTCGGCACGAAGACCAAGATGTTCTGCGGCTGCTCGACCGAGCTGGGCGCCGAGCCCAACTCGCAGACCTGCCCCACCTGCCTCGGCCTGCCCGGCTCGCTCCCGGTCGTCAACGCGATCGGCGTCGAGTCGGCCGTCAAGATCGGTCTCGCGCTGAACTGCGAGATCGCCGAGTGGTGCCGCTTCGCCCGGAAGAACTACTTCTATCCGGACATGCCGAAGAACTTCCAGACCTCGCAGTACGACGAGCCGATCGCCTTCAACGGCTATCTGGACGTCCAGCTGGAGGACGGCGAGATCTTCCGTGTGGAGATCGAGCGCGCCCACATGGAGGAGGACACCGGCAAGTCGACGCACGTCGGCGGCGCGACGGGCCGTATCCACGGCGCCTCGCACTCCCTCCTGGACTACAACCGGGCCGGCATCCCGCTCATCGAGATCGTCACCAAGCCGATCGAGGGCGCGGGCGAGCGGGCCCCCGAGGTCGCCAAGGCGTACGTCGCCGAGCTGCGCGAGCTCATCAAGGCGCTCGACGTCTCCGAGGCCCGGATGGACAAGGGCCAGATGCGCTGCGACGTGAACCTGTCGCTGCGGCCCAACGGGACCGAGAAGTTCGGCACCCGCAGCGAGACGAAGAACGTCAACTCGCTGCGTTCGGTCGAGCGCGCCGCCCGCTTCGAGATCCAGCGCCACGCCGCGGTGCTGAGCTCGGGCGGCACGATCATCCAGGAGACCCGTCACTTCCACGAGGAGGACGGCTCCACCACCTCGGGCCGCATCAAGGACAACGCCGAGGACTACCGGTACTTCCCGGAGCCCGACCTCGTCCCCGTCGCCCCGGCCCGTGAGTGGGTCGAGGAGCTGCGCAAGGGGCTGCCCGAGCTGCCGCGCGTGCGCCGCAACCGGCTGCGCGAGGAGTGGGGCGTCTCCGAGCACGACATGCAGTCGATCCTCAACGCGGGCGCGGTCGACCCGATCGTCGCCACCATCGAGGCGGGCGCGGACTCCGCGGCCGCGCGCAAGTGGTGGATGGGCGAGCTGGCCCGTAACGCCAACGAGCAGGGCGTCGCCCTGGACGAGCTGCCCGTCACCCCGGCGCAGGTCGCCCGGGTCGCGGCGCTCGTGGCCTCCGGCGACCTCAACGACAAGCTGGCGCGCCAGGTCATCGAGGGTGTCCTCGCGGGTGAGGGCGACCCGGACGCGGTCGTCGAGAAGCGCGGCCTGAAGGTCGTCTCGGACGAGGGCGCGCTGGGCGCGGCCGTGGACGAGGCCATCGAGGGCAACGCGGCCATCGCGGACAAGATCCGCGGCGGCAAGGTGCAGGCCGTCGGCGCTCTGGTCGGCGCGGTCATGAAGACCACGCGCGGCCAGGCGGACGCGGCCCGCGTCAAGGAGCTCATCCTGGAGAAGCTGGGCGTCAGCGAGGGCTGATCCTCCACCGAAGCCTTTACGTACGTAGTACGTGTACGACTCGGCCCCGCCGCATCGCATGATGCGGCGGGGCCGAGTCGTATCCGAAGAAGCTTCGAGCGATCAGGCGGACTCGGTGGGCAGGCCCGCGTCCGTCCAGTCCTCTATGCCTTCCTTGTACTTGCGTACGTTCGTGTAGCCGAGCGCGGTGAGGCGGTCCGCGACCTGGCCGCTGTTGGGGCAGGCGGGATTGGAGCAGTAGGTGACGATCGCGGCGTCGCGGTCGGGCAGCAGGGCCGGCGCGTGCGCGTCGACGTCCGCCCGGACCAGCGCGATCGCGCCGGGCAGATGCTGCTTCGCGTAGTACTCGCCGCCGAGTGCGTCGACGACGGTCACCGTGCCGGCGTCGATCGCCGCCTTGAGGTCGTCACGGGAAATGAGCGCGGTCATGGGACACCCTCCAGGGTTCCGGACTATAGTCCGCTTGTGATGAACGACAGTACCGGACCGCAGTCCGTTTCTGCTACCCCGCTTGAGCTGCTGCGCACCCGGCCGCCCAAGGAGCGCGCCGACGCGGCCCGCAACCGCGCGGCCGTGCTCGACGCGGCGGCGCGGCTGTTCGCCGAGCACGGGGTGACGGCGGTGTCGATGGACCAGATCGCGGCGGCCGCCGGCGTCGGCAAGGGCACGCTCTTCCGCCGCTTCGGCGACAAGGCCGGGCTCGCGACCGCGCTGCTCGACGCGCGCGAGAAGGAGCTCCAGGGGGCGATCATCTCCGGCCCGCCACCGCTGGGCCCGGGCGCGCCGGAGGGGGAGCGCCTGGTCGCCTTCGTCGAGGCGTACGTGGACTACCTCCTGGACCACCTGGAGCTCAGCCGGATGTCCGAGAACGCCTCGCCGGGCGCCCGCTACCGCATCGGTGCGTACCGCTTCTGGCACCAGCACCTGTCGATCCTGCTGGCGGGCACCCCGGATCCGGCGTACACGGCCCACGCGTTGCTCGCCCCGCTGGGGGCCGAGCATGTCACCGCCGTAGTGGCCGAGTTGGGCGAAGGGCGGGTGCGCGAGGGGGTGCTCCGGATGGCCCGGGCGCTCGCGCCCTGACGGCTTCGTACGGTTTCGGGACCGTTGTCAGTGGTGGCTGCCATGCTGGGACGCGTTGGTGCACAGTCCGTAACCAATCCGTCGCTCACGGTCCTGGAGGTCCCGATGCTCCTGTCCTCGCACGTCCCCGGCGGGCCGACCTGGCTCGATCTCGGCGTCCCCGACGTCGACGCGGCCGTCGCCTTCTACGTCGGTGTCTTCGGCTGGGAGTTCGAGCCGTCCGGCCCCGAGGGCAGTTGCTACGGGTACTTCACGCTGGACGGCAAGCGGGTCGCGGCGGCGGGCCCGCTCACCCAGGAGGGCGCCCGGGCCGCCTGGACGGTGTACTTCCGTACGGACGACGCGGACGCCACCGTGAAAGCGGTGGAACAGGCGGGCGGGACGGTCAGGTTCGGGCCGTACGACGTCTTCACGGCCGGGCGCTCGGCCGGGTTCACCGACCCGGCGGGCGCCGAGTTCGCGGTGTGGCAGCCCGGCGACCACGACGGCTTCGGGGTCGCCGACGCCGTCGGCTCGGCGACCTGGATCGAGCTCTACTCGACGGACGCGGCGGCGGCCAAGGAGTTCTACGCGAAGGTGTTCCCCTGGCGGTACGCGCCGGAATTCGCCCTGGGCGCGCACCACTTCACCGTGGTCCGGCCCGTCGGGGGCGCGGCGGACGACGTGCACTGCGCGATCATGCAGCTCGCGCCCGAGAACCTGGCGGCGGGCTCGGGCTCCGAGTGGCACCCGTACTTCGAAGTGGCGGACTGCGACGCGGTGATGGCGGCCGCTTCGGAGCGGGGTGCGACCGTGATCGTCCCGCCGGTCGACGTGCCCTCGGTGGGCCGGGTGGCGATGTTCCTCGACCCGGCGGGCGCGGTCTTCGCGGTGATGCGGTCGGCCGCGCGGTGATCGTGCGGCGCCCGTCGCGTTGACGCGAGGGCCGGGCCGCCCCGCCGGGAGCCCGCGTCAACATGATGCGGAACTAAACCTTCCTGTCGAGTGACCCCGCCCGGGAACGTCTATAGGGTGCCGAGCGTGGACGGGCGAGAAGCGGTGAAAGTGCTCGGGCGCCGTACGGCGCTGCGGTATCTGGCGCTGGGGACGGTGTCGGCCGCCGTGTCGGCCTGCACAGGTGCGGGCGCCGTGGAGGGCCCCCGAAAGCAGGCGCTGAAGGCGTTCGTGAAGGGCGACTGGGTCTACCGCTCGAACCGGGGCCACGAGGGCGTCCTCACCGTCACCCCCGACGGCCACTGGTCCGTCACCCAATGGGGTGGACTGTCCGGGCAGTGGGTGCTCGACGGTGCGGTGCTCTCGGTGAGCGCGGACACGCCCACCGCCGACGCGGAGGCCGAGGAGCAGGAGGCCTTCAAGGTGTCGAGCATGCCGGAGAAGGTGTCCCGCTCGTTCTCCGAGCTGTTGACGCTGTCGGGCGGCTGGTCGAGCGTCGGCACGGCCGTCGAAGCCGGGTACAAGAAGGGCGCGCTCACCCTGGCGTTCCGGGGCGACGGCTCGGAGGATCTGCTCGTCACCTGCACGCGTCGCAAGTGACCCCGCGTAAGCGACGCATGGGGCCGGTGTGGCTCTCGCGCGCGCTTCCCTGTGAGTAACCCCACGAAACGGGCAAACGATCACTATTCGCTGTCACAGTGAGCAGCGCGTAGGTCATGCGTTCTTTGCGGGCTGTTCAATATCGTATCGTCTGCTCCCGTACCGGCTGTTCCCGGGCAAAGATCCACGAACCATCCAGGGAGCACATTCGTTGGCAGCCATCGCACGGTGGTGCATCAGGCACCGCCTCGTCGCCGTCCTGCTCTGGCTCCTCGCGTTCGGCGGCGCCACGGCCGCCTCCGCCGCAGCGGGCTCCGCGTACTCCAACGACTACGAAGTCCCCGGGACCGAGTCCGGCCGCGCCACCGCCCTGCTCGACGCCGGATTCCACGGCGGCCGGGGCGGCGACACCGACACCGTCGTCTGGCACACCGACCACGGCACCGTGCGCGCCCCCGACATCGAACAGCGCATGGCCAAGGCGCTCGACAAGGTGGCCAAGCTGCCCGGCGTGGCCCAGGTGAGCGGCCCGTACGGACGGGACGGCGCGGCGCAGATCAGTCGGGACGGGCACACCGCGTACGCCTCCGTCACCTTCGACCGGACCGCCGAAGGCCTCCCCAAGGCACAGGCCCAGGCCTTCGTCGACACCGCGCGGGCCGCCTCCGCGCCCGGCCTCCAGGTCGCCGTCGGCGGCAGCGCGGCGGCCCTCACCGAGACCACCTCCGCGCACCTCAGCGAGATCGTCGGTGTGGTCGTCGCGGCCGTCGTCCTCTTCCTCGCCTTCGGTTCGCTCGCCGCCAGCACGCTGCCGATCGTCACCGCCGTGATCTCGGTGGGCACCGCGTACGCGGGCATAGGGCTGCTCGGCCACGCCATGGCCGTCGCCGACTTCGCGCCCATGCTCGGCCTGCTGATCGGGCTCGGCGTCGGCATCGACTACGCGCTGTTCATCGTCACCCGGCACCGGCGCGGACTGCGCCAGGGCCTCACCGTCGACGAGGCCGCGACGCGGGCCGTGGCGACGACCGGGCGGGCCGTGGTGTTCGCTGGTGCGACGGTCTGCATCGCGCTGCTCGGGATGCTCATCCTGCGGCTCGGCTTCCTCAACGGTGTCGCCATCGCGGCCTCGCTGACCGTAGTCCTCACCGTCGCCGCGTCCGTCACCCTGCTCCCCGCGCTGCTCTCGCTCATCGGGACGCGCGCGCTCAGCCGCCGCGAGCGGCGCAGGCTGAGCGAGCACGGGCCCGAGCCGGAGCTGCCCACCGGGTTCGCGGCGCGCTGGTCGGCGTTCGTCGAGCGGCACCCCAAACTCCTCGGCGGCCTCGCCGCAGTGGTGATGCTGGCTCTCGCGCTGCCCACCCTGTCGCTCCACCTCGGCACCTCCGACCAGGGCAACAACCCCGCCAAGTCGACCACCCGCGTCGCCTACGACCTGCTCGCCGACGGCTTCGGGCCCGGCGTCAACGGGCCGCTGACGCTGGCCGCGAAGCTCGACGGCGCCGACGACCGCATCGCGATGGAACAGCTGCCGCAACTGCTGCGCCACACCTCCGGCGTCGCCTCGGTCGGGCCGGTGACGTACAACGCCAGCGGCGAGGCCGCCGTCCTCACCGTCGTACCGGACTCGGCGCCGCAGTCCCAGCAGACCAGCGCGCTCGTCGACCGGCTGCGCCACGAAGTGCTGCCGAAGGCCGAGAAGGGCACCTCGCTCGACGTGTACGTCGGCGGTGTCACCGCGAGCTACGACGACTTCGCAGGCGTGATCATCGGCAAACTGCCGCTCTTCATCGGCGTGGTGATCACCCTCGGCTGCGTCCTGCTGCTCCTCGCCTTCCGCTCGATCGGCATCCCGCTGAAGGCCGCCGCGATGAACGTGGCGGCGGTGGCGTCCGCGTTCGGCATCGTCGTCGCGATCTTCCAGTGGGGCTGGGGGAGCGAGCTGCTGGGCCTCGGCCGCTCCGGTCCGATCGAACCGTTCCTGCCCGTGATCATGGTCTCGGTGCTCTTCGGGCTCTCCATGGACTACCAGGTGTTCCTGGTCAGCCGGATGTACGAGGAGTGGCTGGAGACCGGCGACAACCGGCGGGCGGTACGGGTCGGCCTCGCCGAGACCAGCCGCGTGATCAACTCCGCTGCCGTGATCATGATTTCGGTCTTCCTCGCGTTCGTGCTCAGCGGGGAACGGGTGATCGCGATGTTCGGCATAGCGCTCGCGGCGGCCGTCGCCCTCGACGCGTTCGTCCTGCGCACCCTGCTCGTACCGGCCCTCATGCACATGCTCGGCGGCGCCAACTGGTGGCTGCCCGCCTGGCTGGACCGGCGGCTGCCCCGGATCAGCATCGAACCGCCCGAGTGCCGCCGTGCGACGATCTCCGTGCAGCGCACGAGCGAGCCGGTGGACGACCCGGTGGACGAGCTCGTGGGCTCGTAGACCGGTTGGGTTTTCTGGAACGTGAGGGACGGGATGTTCGCGATATCGCTGGGTGACGACGGTGCCGAGCTGCGGCCGCTGGAGCCGCACCACACCGAGGAGTTCCTGGCCCATATGGACCGGGGGCGCGAGTTCATCGGGCAGTTCATCACGCTGGCCGAGGTGTGCAACGACCTCGACTCCTCGCGCGCCTTCCTCCAGGCGTACGCGGAGAAGACCGCGGCGGACGAGGGGCGGCTGTACGGGATCTGGCTCGACGGAACGCTGGTCGGCGGCGTGCTGTTCCGTACCTTCGACGCGAAGCTCGGTGTGGCCGAGGCGGGGTGCTGGCTGGAGCCTGCGGGGGCGGGGCGTGGGCTTGTGACCCGGGCTGTTCGAGTGCTCATCGACTGGGCCGTGGATCAGCGCGGGATCCATCGCGTGGAGTGGCGTGTTGCTTCCGGCAACATTCCCAGCATCAATGTGGCGAAGCGGCTGGGGATGGTGCGGGATGGGGTGCTTCGGGACAACCATCCGTACCGGGGTGAGCGGCAGGACACGGAGGTGTGGTCCGTGCTGGCCCCTGAGTGGCACGCTGCGCGGTAGCTGCGGGCCGGTGGGGGCTTGTCGCGCCCACGCGGCGGAGCCGCAAATGTCACAGCCCCGCGCCCCTAGGGGGTAGGGGTTGCCCGGGAACGCCCCCGTCTGCCCGTTAAGGCGACTCTCAGAAACGGCACCTAGCGTCGGGCGCATGAATGCCACCCCCTCCGACACCAAGACCGACAACGAAGCCGACGTCGATGTAGACGTAGACGTCGAGGAAATCGAAGAGCACGACGACCTGCCGCCCACCGACGCCGAACCCGCCCGCATCGGCGCCGGTGCCGCCGCCGTCGTGTCCGCCGCCCTCGGGATCGTCGCGCTCAGCGGGACCTGGATGGGCAAGGTGCTGTCCGAGCGGGAGACCCTGGTCGGGCAGATCAAGACCGCCCAGGGCGGCTCGGCGGCGTCGCAGATCCAGGAGATCTACGGTGACTCCTGGCACACCACCGCCGCCGTGAACGGCGGCTTCGCGCTGCTCGCCCTGCTGGTCGGCGCGTTCGTGCTGGTCCGCCCGGCGTTCGGCACCCCCGACGCCCGCCCGCAGCCCGTGTGGGTGCGGGCGGTCGCGCTCGGCGGGCTCGTGCTCGGCGCGGTCGGGCTGCTGATCTCCGTCGGGATGTACTTCGACCTGTTCGCCGCGCTGCCTTCCGCCCCCTCCACCAAGGGTTAGTTCTCAGAGCGCCGGTGGCGCCATCGTGAAGCGGGCGAGTACGGCGGCGCGTACGGTCTGGCGCTGCGGCTCCAGGTCGAGCGGCGGGATGCCCTCCGGCGCGCCGGCCCCGTACGCCGACCGCATCATCCCCGGCGCGGGCGCCGGATAGGGCCGCGCGTCCTCGGCGCCCTCGTCGGCGAGTTCGAGCAGGGCCACCAGGTCGCTGCCGAGCGCCGCCGCGTACTCGCGGGCGCGTTCCACGGCCTGCTCGACGGCCCGGCGGCGCGCCTTCGCGTACGCGGGGGAGGTGGGGCGCAGGCCCCACCACGGGCCGTCGACGCGGGTCAGCTCCAAGGTGGCCAGGCGCGAGGCGAGTTCGCCGAGCGCGGTGAAGTCGCCGAGCTCGGCGGTCAGCCGCACCTGCCCCTGGTACGCGCGGACCCGCTCGCCCCGGCCGTGCTTGCCCAGCTCCGGGCTGACCGAGAACGAGCCGGTCTCCAACTGCTCCACCGCGTCCCCGTACGACTTCACCAGGTCGAGGACGGCCGCGTTGCGGCGGGTGAGGTCCTCCAGGGCGCTGCGGCGGTCGGTGCCGCGTGCGATCACCGTCACGCCGAGCCGGGCGATCTCCGGGTCCACGTCGAGGACGGCCTCGCCCCGGACCGCGATGCGCGGGGCCTCGGGGGTGCCGTAGGGAAGGTGCGGGGACGGATGGGTCATATCGGCTCCCTGAGTGGGTGGTTGCGGCCACTCTTCCATCGCGGGCCGTCCGCGACGACCGTAAGCAGCCCTGGCCCAGGTGTCGTCTAAGGCATCCGCCCCCTGCCTAGGGCATGCCCTCCCCGGCACCCCCTCCTTCTAAGGCCCCGCCGCCCCACAGATGCGGCACTCTCCCGATGTGGCGACACCCCCTGGGAAGCGAAAGTTGAGACATCGCAGAGAGCGATGGAGACAAAAACGAAGCCCCGGAACGACGGGGCACCAGGGAGCACGAAATGTTCGCGTACGAACTGCACCAGGTGAACCAGGCCGAGCTGCTCCGCGAGGCCGCCGCCCAGCGACTGGTCGGCGAGGCCCGCCGGGCCCGCCGCCGCACCGCGGGCCACGTAGCGGAGGGGCGGGTGACTCAGCTGCGGGACCTGCGCCACCTCTTCGCCCACGCCGCGTGAGCACCCGAGATGACCGTGATCCCGATCAGGGGTGCCGCCGGGCCGGACTGCTGTGCGATGCTCACCGGCGTGGAGACCAGGTCTTTCAGCCCCGTGTTCGTCGGCCGCGCCGGTGAACTGACCGCCTTGAACGAAGCGCTCGCCCGCGCCCACGCGGGCGAGCCGCAGGCGTTGCTCGTGGGCGGTGAGGCCGGGGTGGGCAAGACCCGGCTCGTCGAGGAGTTCACCTCTGCCGCATGTGCGGCGGGCGCCGTCGTCGCGGTCGGCGGCTGTGTCGAGATCGGCGCCGACGGACTGCCGTTCGCCCCCTTCTCCACCGCCCTGCGCACCCTGCGCCGCCGCCTGCCCGATGAACTCGCCGCGGCCGCCGAGGGCCAGGAGGAAGAGCTCGCCCGGCTGTTGCCCGAGCTCGGCGAGGCCAGCCGCGGGAGCGGCCAGGACGGCACCGCCCGCCTCTTCGAACTCACCGTACGGCTCCTGGAGCGGCTCGCCGCCGAGCGTACGGTCGTGCTCGTCCTGGAGGACCTGCACTGGGCCGACACCTCGACCCGGCATCTGCTCGCCTATCTCTTCCGCACCCTGCGGCGCGGCCGTCTCGTCGTCGTCGCCACCTACCGCGCGGACGACATCCACCGCCGCCACCCGCTGCGCCCCCTCCTCGCCGAACTCGACCGGCTGCGCACGGTGCGCCGTATCGAGCTCGACCGCTTCAACCGGGGCGAGGTCCGCCGCCAGCTCACCGGGATCCTCGCCGCCGAGCCCGAACAGTGGCTGGTGGACGAGATATTCGAGCGCTCCGACGGCAACGCCTTCTTCGTGGAGGAGCTGAGCGTCTGCCTCGATTCGGCCTGTTCGACCGGCGGGATGAGCGACTCCCTGCGCGATCTGCTGCTCGTACGGGTCGAGGCGCTGTCCGAGAACGCCCAGCTGGTGGTCCGCATCCTCGCCGAGGGCGGCTCCACGGTGGAACACCCATTGCTCGTCGCCGTCTGCAAGCTCGCCGAGGACGACCTCATCGAGGCGCTGCGGGCCGCCGTCGGCGCCAACATCCTGCTCCCCGCGCCGGACGGCGACGGCTACCGCTTCCGCCACTCGCTGGTCCGCGAGGCCGTCAGCGACGATCTGCTGCCGGGCGAGCGCTCCCGCCTCAACCGCCGGTACGCCGAGGCCCTGGAGGCCGACGCCTCGCTGGTCCGCGCCGACGAGCGCGCCACCCGCCTGGCCAGCTACTGGTACTCCGCGCACGACGCCGCCAAGGCGCTCCCCATGGTGCTGACCGCCTCCGCCGAGGCCCGCAAGCGGCACGCGTACGCGGAGCAGCTGAGCCTCCTTGAGCGCGGCATGGAGCTGTGGGACTCGGTCCCGGCCGAAGTCCGCGCGCGGCTGCGGCCGTTGGACTACGCGGGCGCCTACCCGGCGTGCGGCTGCGACTCCGACACCACACCCCTGCGCTATCTCGACCTGCTCGCCGAGGCCAGCGTCGCGGCCCGGCTGTGCGGCGAGCGCGAGCGCGCCCTGAAGATCGCCAAGCGTGCGCTGCGGCTGATCGAGGCGGAGAACCAGAACGCGCCCTGCGACGAGCTGTCGTGCGACCCGCTGCGGGCCGCCTGGTTCTGGACCGAGGTGTCCAAGCTGGTGCAGAACCTGGGCCGCGGTGACGGCTGGGACGAGATCGCCACCGCCCAGGAGCTGGTGCGCGGCCTGCCGCCGTCGGCCGTGCACGCGGCGGTCCTGGCCACCGCCGCCGGCTGGGGCATGCTGCACCGGCCCGGCCCCGAGTCCCTGGCCGCCGCCGAACGGGCCGTGGAATACGCCCAGTTGGTCAAGGCCGAGGAGATCGAGCTCAACGCCCGGCTCACCCTCGGCGGTCTGATGGTCGACGCCGGCGACACCGAGGACGGCATCGCCATGATGCGCGAGGTGGCCGAGCGCTCGCTGCGGCTCGGCCTCCTCGGCGAGGCGGGCCGCGGGTATGTGAACCTCTCCTCCAGCCTGGAGTCCATGGGCCGTTACCGGGAGGCCGTGGAGGCCGCCGCCGAGGGGGTGCGGGTCGCCCGGCGGTACGGACTGCTCGACAGCGGGGCGTGGGCCGCGGCGAACGAGGCCTGTGCGCTGCTGGGTCTGGGCGACTGGGATGCGGCCGCCGCCCGCGCCGAGCCCGTCCAGCGCTCGGGCGCCAGTGGCAAGCCCCGAGGGCTAGCCGCGCTGATCCGTGCCGAACTGGGCGTACTGCGAGGTGAGTTCGACCTCGCCGCGCACTGTCTGGCCGAGGCAGTCGGCTGCTTCGGGCCGCATGACCCGATGCCCCAGCACACCATCCCGATGGCCCGCCTGGAGCTGGAACTCGCGGCCGGACAGGGCCGGTTCGCGGACGCCCGCGCCGGGTTCGCCCGTATCGTCGAGGCCGGATTCCCGCCCGGCACCCAGCGCTACGGCTGGCCGCTGCTGCTGACCGCCGCCTGCGTGGAGGCCGATGTGCGCGGGCTGCCCGCCGCCGAGGAGGGCCGGGCCGCGTCCCTCGCCCTCATCCGGGACTCGGCGAAGAAGATGACCACGCCCGGAGCGCTGGCCAAGGCGTACGCGCTGTGCGTCGAGGCGGAGCTCGCGCGCGCCGAGGGCCGGGACGACGTGGCCCGCTGGGAGGCGGCGGCCACCGCGTTCCGGCCGCTGGAGCGCCCGTACGAACTCGCGCAGGTCTGCCATCGCTGGGCCGCAGCTCTGCTCGCCGAGGGCAAGGACCGCGCGACGGCGGGCACCCTGCTGCGCCAGTCGTACGCCGTCGCCGTGCGCCTCGGGGCCCGGCCGCTGGTGGAGGAGCTGGAACTGCTGGCCCGCCGGGCGCGGTTGGCGCTGGTCGAGGAGGAGAGCGTGGTGCCGGACGAGCCCGTCGACCCGGCCGAGGCGCTCGGCCTGACCAGTCGCGAACAGGATGTACTGCGCCTGGTCGCCGCCGGGCACAGCAACCGGCAGATCGCCGAGGCGCTGTACATCTCGCCGAAGACGGCCAGCGTGCACGTCTCCAACATCCTGGCCAAGCTGGGGGTTTCGGGCCGGGGGGAGGCGGCCGCGCTGGCCCACCGGCTCAACCTGTTCGCACCGAGCGCGGCCTGAGCGGGTCCGTTCGCAGACAGGCTTTTACGTCACGTCGAGTTCGAGGATGCGGTCGTCGCCGGGGCGCGGGGTGCCCCGGCCGTCGGTCTCGCTGGTGACCAGGAGCAGGGTGTGCGGCCCGGTCGCGATCACCGTACGCAGCCTGCCGTACTGCGACTTCAGGAACGCCTCCGGCTCCGCGAGCGGCTTGGCGCCGTTGAGGGGGATGCGCCACAGCCGCTCGCCGCGCAGCGCCGCCATCCAGATGCTGCCCGCCGCGTACGCGATCCCGCTCGGCGAGGCGTCCGCCGTGCGCCACTGCTCCACCGGGTCCACGAGCCCCGGCTTGTTCCCCTTGCCCTCGACCAGCGGCCAGCCGTCGTTCTCGCCCGGCCCGATCAGGTTCAGCTCGTCCCAGGTGTCCTGGCCGAACTCCGAGGCCCACAGCCGTCCCGCGTCGTCCCAGGCCAGGCCCTGCACATTGCGGTGGCCGTAGGAGTACACCACCGAGTCCGCCTCGGGGTTGCCGTGCACCGGCTGCCCGTCCGGGGTCATACGCAGGATCTTGCCGCCCAGCGACTTCTTGTCCTGGGCGAGCCCGCGCTCACCGGTCTCGCCGGTCCCGGCGTAGAGCATCTTGTCCGGCCCGAACGCGATCCGGCCGCCGTTGTGGATGGTGCCCTTGGGAATGCCCCGAAGCACGGTGTCCGGCGCCCCGAGCTGCTGGCCCGCCGGGCGCTTGTCGTCGTAGAGCATCCGGGCGACGCGGTTGTCGGACTCGGTGGTGAAGTACGCGTACACGAGGTGGTCCGAGGCGTACGAGGGGGAGAGCGCGAGGCCGAGAAGGCCGCCCTCGCCGCCGGGTTTGACGCCGGTGACGGTGCCGAGCAGCGTCTTCTTCCCGGCCGCGTCGATCCGCGTGACGGTCCCGTCGTCGCGCGAGGCGACCAGGAGGCCGCCGTCGGGCAGGGGGGCCACGCCCCACGGGGACTTCAGGCCCTCGGCGAGTGTCCGTACGACCTTCACCGAGCCCTTCTCGGGCGGGAGCTGAGCGGTGGACGTCGGTTCCGAGGAGCCGGACGCGGCCGTCGTGGGGCCGCCCGGCAGGCGCGGCGAGGTCCCGGACGTACACCCGGCCGCGAGCGCCAGCGCGGTCGCGGCCAACAGGGCTCTCACAGCGGGACGTCGCACGGTTCGCTTCCTTTCGGGCGCACGAGCTTCAGGCTTCTACCGTACGGGTGCCGACCGCGCCCCCCTCAGTCCCACGACCCCCGGGCCGCCGGGAGCCGGGCGATCTCCACCTCGTCCTGGGGGGTCAGCGCGAGCCGGGCCGCCGCCGCGTTCTCGCGGGCCCACTCCTCGCGCTTGGTCCCCGGCACCGGCACCACGTGCGGGCCCCGCCCCAGCAGCCAGGCGAGGGCGACCTGCGCCGGGGTCACCTCGTCCCCGTGCCGCGCCGCGACCCGGCGAAGGCCCGCCACCACGGGCTGGTTGGCGGCCATCATCTCGGCGGTGAAGCGGGGGTGGCGGGCGCGTACGTCGTCCGGCTCGAAGCCCTGGCCCGGGGTGAGCGTGCCCGTGAGGAAGCCGTTGCCCAGCGGCATCGCGGCCAGGAAGCCGACGCCGCGCGCGGCGCACCACGGCAGCAGCGCGTCCAGCGCCTCCCGCGACCACACCGACAGCTCGGCCTGCACGGCGCTGACCGGGAACACCTGCTGCATCCGCTCCAGTTGACGGATCGTCACTTCGTACAGGGTGCCGGACCTGCGGGCGGCACGCGCGCCCATCGCGCTCACCCCGAGCGCCCGCACCTTGCCCGCCGTCACCAGCTCGGCCATCGCGCCCCAGGTCTCCTCGACGGGCACCTCGGGGTCGGCGCGGTGCAGCTGGTAGAGGTCGATGACGTCGGTGCGCAGCCGCCGCAGCGAGGCGTCGCAGGCGCGCTTCACATAGCCGGGGCGGCCGTTCGCCACCACATGCGCGTCACCGCCGACGAGCAGCCCGACCTTGGTGGAGACGAAGGCGTCGGCCCGGCGTTCCTTCAGGGCCCGGCCCACCAGGAGCTCGTTCTTGAACGGCCCGTACATGTCCGCCGTGTCGAGCAGTGTGGACCCGGCGTCGAGCGCGGCGTGCACGGTGCGCAGCGAGCGCTCGCCGTGCTGCTGCGAACTGGTGTAACCCCAGCTCATGGGCATACAGCCGAGGCCGATCGCGCCCACCTCCAGGGCCGCCGCACCGATAGTCCTGCGCTCCAACTCCCCGTACCCTCCTCAAGCCGCACCCCAAAGTAACCTCTGGCCACCGCATCTCCTGACATAGCCTCCGACCATGACTGCAGACGTGTGGCTCCCCCTGCCGCCCGAGGAGATCCCGGGCCTGCCCGACGCGTTCGCCTACCGGTTCTGGGACGGCGGCCCCGACTACCCGGCCGACCCCGCCGACTGCGCGTACTACGTCGTCCCGTACATGAAGGGAGTGGACATCGCCGTACGCCCGCTCGCCGCGATGACCGGGGTGCGGGTCGTACAGACGCTGTCGGCCGGGATCGACCAGATGGAACCGGGTCTGGGCGCACTGGCCCCGGGGGTGCTCCTCTGCAACGCGCGCGGGGTGCACGAGGCGTCCACCGCCGAGCTCACCCTCGCCCTGATCCTGGCCTCGCTGCGCGGCATCCCGTCGTTCGTCGCCGGTCAGGACAAGGAGGAGTGGCGCTCCGGCTTCTATCCGGCGCTCGCCGACAAGTCGGTGCTCATCGTGGGGTACGGATCGATCGGCGCGGCCATCGAGGACCGGCTCGCACCCTTTGAGTGCGCGCGAGTGGCGCGCGTCGCGCGCTCCTGGCGCGCGACCGCGCGCGGCCCCGTGCATCCCCTCACCGAACTGCCGGAACTGCTACCGCAGGCCGACGTCGTCATCCTGTCCACACCGCTCACGCCGCAGACGAAAGGGCTGGCCGGAGCCGAATTCCTGAGCCGGATGAAGGACGGGGCGCTGCTGGTGAACGTGGCCCGCGGCCCGGTCGTGGACACCAAGGCGCTCCTGGCCGAGCTGGAGAGCGGGCGGCTGCGCGCCGCCCTCGATGTCACCGACCCGGAACCGCTGCCCGCCGGACACCCCCTGTGGCATGCGCCGCATGTGCTGATCAGCCCTCATGTCGGCGGATCCACCTCGGCGTTCATGCCGCGCGCCAAGCGTCTGGTGGCCCGTCAGCTCACCCGGTTCGCGGCCGGGGAGCCGCTCGACAACGTGGTCCTGACGACGTCCTGAAAAGCCGTCCCGACGGCCGACAGGGCCCGCCCCGCCTTGGATTGGCCACTCTCCGCGTCGGCCCGGGTGCGATCCGTATCCACAACTCCCTTGGTGGTCACGGAGAGTAGAGGGACTATGTCCCTGAGTGACGAGACTGGTGTATCGTCCCGACCGGGGGCTGCGCCGCGCGACTGACGGCGCGGGGGAGCAATGTCACAGCGAGGGGGGCGACGGGCGATGCACGGCCAATGGACCAACGATCCGACGCGGCGGAGCCGCCGACGGCTACCCCGAGGCGCGCGTGCCGGACTGCCCCGGGCTCATACGCGGCCCCGGCTCCGATGCCGGGCGCGGACCCGGACGGCGGCGCGGACCCGGCCCCCGGCCCGGACCGCCCGCCCGCCGGCGCCGGCGGCCCGCCCCCGGGGCGCGCGGGCCCATCCACCGGACCGCGGCGCGGGCCCGGGAGCGGCCCGCCTCTGTACGGCGAGCGGGTCCGGAGGGGCCCGGTGAGCGCCCCGGGCGCGGTGCTCGCCCGCCCGCCGGTCCCCGAGATGTCCGACGGCGGATCGGGTCTGGTGTCCCAGCTGGTCCTCGCGGTGGTCTGCGCGGGGTACGCGACCGGGGCGGCGCTCGGCTGGGGATCGCATGAAGTCGCCCTGTTCATGGGGGACTTCGGCCTCAGTGCTGCGGCGCTGATGGCCTCGGCCTCCTGCTTCCTCTACGCACGCGGAGGCGGCGGGGAAGGGGAGAGCCGTTTTCGGCCGGCGTGGCTGCTGTTCTCCTTCTCCTCCGCCATGGCGGCGAGCGGCAACGGAGTCTGGGGGTGGTACGAGGTGGTGCTCCACTACTCGACCGTGCCCTCGCCCTCCCTGGCCGATCTGTTCTTCCTGCTCTTCGCGCCGCCCGCGATCGTCGGCCTGCTGGTGCTCGCCAAGCGTCCGGTCACCCGGGCCGGGTGGGTGTGCCTGGCGCTGGACTCCTGGCTGATCGGCGGCTCGCTGCTCACGCTCTCCTGGAGCCTGGCCCTGGAGCACACCGCGCGCACCGAGGGCGAGAGCGTCGCCGGGGCCGCGCTGTCGCTCGCGTATCCGCTGCTCGACATCGTGCTGGTGAGCATGGTGCTCGCGCTGCACTTCCGGCGCTCGTCGGCCAACCGGTCGGCGATCAACACCGCGATCGCCTCGCTGGCCCTGACCGTGCTGTGCGACGCGCTGTTCACCTCGCCGCTGCTGCGCGACACCTACCGCTCCGGACAGCTCCTGGACGCGGGCTGGTTCGCCGGGTCGCTGCTGCTCGCGTACGCGCCCTGGGGTGCCCGTCGGCTCGCCTCGGGGGGCCGGGTCGTGCCGCCCCCGCCGCGCCGGCCGGGCGCGCCCGCCACCACCCGCCCCATCGCGGGCTCGCTGGGCGCGCTCACGCCGTACCTCGCGGCGGCCGTCTGCACCCTGGGGATCCTCTACAACGTCATCGAGGGCCGCCGGGTCGACCGGGTGGTGGTCTTCACCGGGTGCACGGTGGTGCTCGCGCTCGTCGTGCGCCAGGGCATCATGCTCGTCGACAACATCGCGCTCACCCATGAACTGGCCCAGAAGGAGAACCACTTCCGCTCCCTGGTGCAGGGCTCCAGCGACGTCATCATGATCGCCGCGCCCACCGGAATACTGCGTTACGTGAGCCCCGCCGCCGCGGGCGTCTACGGACGGGACGCGGAGGACCTGGTCGGCTCGGAGCTGGCCTCGATCATCCACCCGGAGGACCTGGGCAGAGTCGTGCACGAGGTGCGGCGCTTTCTGGCCACGCCGCCGCTGGAGGAGCCGACCAGCCGTATCGAGTGCCGCTTCAAGTCCGGTACGGGGGAGTGGCTGAACGTCGAGTCCACCATCAACCGGCACCAGGGCGGCCTCATCCTCAACAGCCGGGACGTCACCGAACGGGTGCGTCTGCAGGCCCAGTTGCAGCACAACGCCGAGCACGACCCGCTCACCGACCTGCCCAACCGCGCGCTGTTCACCGAGCGCACCCGGCAGGCGCTGACCGGTCGGCGCGCCGGTGACCCCGGCACGGCCGTGCTCTTCATCGACCTCGACGGCTTCAAGCAGGTCAACGACACCATCGGCCACCAGGCCGGCGACGAGCTGCTGATCCAGGCGGCCCGCCGCCTCCAGGACTCGGTCAGAGCCGGGGACACCGCGGCCCGCCTGGGCGGTGACGAGTTCGCCGCCCTGATCGTCGGCGACGGCGGCCGCGACCGCGCGGCCCGCCAGCGCCAGGTGTACGAGATCGCCGACAGACTCCGCCTCACGCTCTCACAGCCGTACCAGATCGACGGCAACGAGGTGCGGGTCGCGGCTTCCATCGGGGTCGCCTTCGCCGAGCGCGACATCACCGCCCGCGAGCTGATGCGCAACGCCGACCTCGCGATGTACCGGGCCAAGTCGGGCGGCAAGAACCGGGTCGAGATGTACGCGCCGCAGATGCAGGCCGAGGTCGTGCGCAAGTCCGAGGTCGCGGCCCGGCTGCGCACCGCGCTGCACGACGGCGAGTTCGCGCTGCTGCACCAGCCGGTGGTCAACCTCACCACCGGCCGTGTGGCCGCCGTGGCCGCGCAGGCGCGCTGGAGATCGGCCCAGGGGATCCTGTTCACCCCGGCCGAGTTCCTGCGGGTCGCCGACGACAGCGAGCGCACCGCCGAGCTGGGCCGCTGGCTGCTCGAAGAAGCCGTGGAGCAGGCCGCCGAGCGGTGCAGGGCCGGGCACGAGGCCCCGGTGGCGGTGCGCCTGCCCGCCCGCCGGCTCCTCGACAGGTCGATGCCGCTGGGGTCGGTGGAGGCCCTGCTGACCCGGCACGGGCTGCCGTCCGGCGCCCTCGTCATCGAGCTGGCCGACAGCGACCCCAGGATCTCCTTCGACGACCTGGAGCGGCGCCTGGTGAGCCTGCGCCGCCTCGGGGTGCGGATCGCCCTGGACGGCTTCGGCAGCGGCTACGCGGCGATCAACGCCCTGCGCCGGCTCCCCATCGACGTACTGAAACTGGACAGGGGACTGGTCGAGGGCGTGGTCGAGTCCGCCCGGCTGCACAAGATCACCAGCGGGCTGCTGCGGATCGCCTGCGACCTGGGGATGCAGTCCGTGGCCGACGGGGTGGACGTGCCGGAGCAGGTCCTCGCGCTGCGGGCCATGGGGTGCACGCATGGGCAGGGCATGGCGTTTTCCGGCCCTCTGGACGAGTACCGGCTGCGGCGGGCCCTGGTGCGCGGTACTTTCCCGGTGCCGGGCGGGGCAGCGTTGCCCGTGCTCAGCGGCCGGAAGGTGCCCGCCGTCCGGGTCAATCACTCAAATAGTGAGACACCCGTCCCACCCACTTGACACGTCCAGGGCGCCGGGGGGAGGGTCAATGCCATGCGCACCCGAATTCTCGTACTTGGAAAGCGCGTCGGCTGAAGCCGGGCCCCGTCGTGGGCCCAGCGGACCACTCCCGACGCGCTCCCCTCGCTTGCCTCACGGCACGAGGGGTTTTTTGTTGCACCGGTGCCCCCGGGGCGGCAGAGCGAACTCGACCAAACCCCCGCAAAAACCCTCAGCTTCGAGAAGAGAATGCCGATGACCGAGCAGGCCTCCGGGGCCCACCATCCGCAGCCGCGGGCCCGTAACGGTGGACACCACGCAGCCCCCGTCGAGCACGTCACGGGTGCGCAGTCCCTCATCCGTTCTCTTGAGGAAGTCGGGGCCGAGACCGTCTTCGGCATTCCGGGCGGCGCGATCCTCCCGGCGTACGACCCGATGATGGACTCCACCCGGGTCCGCCACGTCCTGGTCCGCCACGAGCAGGGCGCGGGCCACGCCGCCACCGGCTACGCGCAGGCCACCGGCAAGGTCGGCGTCTGCATGGCGACCTCCGGCCCGGGCGCCACCAACCTGGTCACGCCGATCGCCGACGCGCACATGGACTCCGTGCCGCTGGTCGCGATCACCGGCCAGGTCTCCTCCAAGGCGATCGGCACCGACGCCTTCCAGGAGGCGGACATCGTCGGTATCACGATGCCCATCACCAAGCACAACTTCCTGGTCACCAAGGCCGAGGACATCCCGCGCACCATCGCCGAGGCGTTCCACATCGCCTCCACCGGCCGCCCGGGTCCGGTCCTGGTCGACATCGCCAAGGACGCCCTCCAGGCGCGTACGACCTTCTCCTGGCCGCCGCACACCGACCTGCCGGGCTACCGGCCGGTCACCAAGCCGCACGCCAAGCAGATCCGCGAGGCCGCCAAGCTGATCGTGGCGGCCAAGCGCCCGGTCCTGTACGTCGGCGGCGGCGTCCTGAAGGCCGGTGCCACGGCCGAGCTGAAGGTCCTCGCGGAGCTCACCGGAGCGCCCGTCACCACCACCCTGATGGCGCTCGGCGCCTTCCCCGACAGCCACCCGCTGCACGTGGGAATGCCCGGCATGCACGGTGCGGTCACCGCCGTCACCGCGCTGCAGAAGTCGGACCTGCTGGTCGCGCTCGGCACCCGCTTCGACGACCGCGTCACCGGCAAGCTGGACAGCTTCGCCCCGTACGCCAAGGTCATCCACGCGGACATCGACCCGGCCGAGATCGGCAAGAACCGCGAGGTCGACGTCCCGATCGTGGGCGACGCGCGCGAGGTCATCGCCGACCTGGTCCAAGCGGTGCAGGCCGAGCACACCGAGGGCCACACCGGCGACTACACCGCCTGGTGGAACGACCTGAACCGGTGGCGCGAGACCTATCCGCTCGGCTACGACCAGCCCGAGGACGGCAGCCTCTCGCCGCAGCAGGTCATCCAGCGCATCGGCGAGCTCGCCCCGGCCGACACCATCTACGCGGCCGGCGTCGGCCAGCACCAGATGTGGGCGGCCCACTTCGTCAACTACGAGCTCCCGGCCACCTGGCTGAACTCCGGCGGCGCCGGAACCATGGGCTACGCGGTCCCGGCCGCGATGGGCGCCAAGGCCGGTATGCCGGACCGCACGGTCTGGGCGATCGACGGCGACGGCTGCTTCCAGATGACCAACCAGGAGCTCACCACCTGTGCGCTCAACAACATCCCGATCAAGGTCGCCATCATCAACAACGGCGCCCTCGGGATGGTCCGCCAGTGGCAGACCCTCTTCTACAACGAGCGCTACTCCAGCACGGTCCTGCACGCCGACGACACGGGCCACGACACCATCGGCTCCCAGGTCGGCGCGTCCACCGCGCCCCGCAAGGGCACCCGCGTCCCCGACTTCGTGAAGCTGTCGGAGGCGATGGGCTGCTACGCGATCCGCTGCGAGCGCCCCGAGGACCTGGACAAGGTCATCGAAGAGGCCAACTCGATCAACGACCGCCCGGTCGTCATCGACTTCATCGTCCACGAGGACGCCCAGGTCTGGCCGATGGTGGCCGCCGGCACCTCCAACGACGAGGTCATGGCCGCGCGCGGCGTCCGCCCCGACTTCGGCGACAACGAAGACTGAGAGAGCAGGAAGACCGCCACCATGTCCACCAAGCACACGCTCTCCGTCCTCGTGGAGAACACCCCCGGCATCCTCGCCCGGATCGCCGCGCTCTTCTCCCGCCGCGGCTTCAACATCGACTCGCTCGCGGTCGGTGTCACCGAACACCCCGACATCTCCCGCATCACCATTGTGGTCAATGTCGAGGACCTGCCCCTGGAGCAGGTGACAAAACAGCTCAACAAGCTGGTCAACGTCCTGAAGATCGTCGAACTCGAGCCCAGCGCTGCGATCCAGCGCGAGCTCGTTCTGGTGAAGGTGCGGGCCGACAACGAAACGCGCTCCCAGATCGTCGAGATCGTCCAGCTGTTCCGCGCCAAGACCGTCGACGTCTCGCCCGAGGCCGTCACCATCGAGGCCACCGGCGGCGCGGACAAGCTGGAGGCGATGCTCAAGATGCTGGAGCAGTTCGGCATCAAGGAGCTCGTCCAGTCCGGCACGATCGCCATAGGGCGCGGCTCGCGCTCGATCACCGACCGCAGCCTGCGGGCCCTGGACCGTACGGCCTGATCCCGCCCCCTCGCGGTGTTCGCATCGCGAGACTTGAAACGTCCCGACGCATCCCCGCCGTACGGTGGGACGCAACACCAGCACACCAAGGAGATATTCCAGTGGCCGAGCTGTTCTACGACGACGACGCCGACCTGTCCATCATCCAGGGCCGCAAGGTCGCGGTGATCGGTTACGGCAGCCAGGGCCACGCCCACGCGCTGTCGCTCCGTGACTCGGGTGTCGACGTCCGCGTCGGTCTGCACGAGGGCTCCAAGTCCAAGGCCAAGGCCGAGGAGCAGGGCCTGCGCGTGGTGACGCCCGCCGAGGCCGCCGCCGAGGCCGACGTCATCATGATCCTGGTCCCGGACCCGATCCAGGCCCAGGTCTACGAGGAGTCCATCAAGGACAACCTGAAGACCGGCGACGCGCTGTTCTTCGGCCACGGCCTCAACATCCGCTTCGGCTTCATCAAGGCCCCCGAGGGTGTCGACGTCTGCATGGTCGCCCCGAAGGGCCCGGGCCACCTGGTCCGCCGTCAGTACGAGGAGGGCCGCGGCGTCCCGTGCATCGCGGCCGTCGAGCAGGACGCGACCGGCAACGGCTTCGCGCTCGCGCTCTCGTACGCCAAGGGCATCGGCGGCACCCGGGCGGGCGTCATCAAGACGACCTTCACCGAGGAGACCGAGACCGACCTGTTCGGCGAGCAGGCCGTGCTCTGCGGCGGTACCTCCGCGCTGGTCAAGGCGGGCTTCGAGACCCTGGTCGAGGCGGGCTACCAGCCGGAGATCGCGTACTTCGAGTGCCTGCACGAGCTGAAGCTCATCGTGGACCTCATGTACGAGGGCGGCCTGGAGAAGATGCGCTGGTCGGTCTCCGAGACCGCCGAGTGGGGCGACTACGTCACCGGCCCCCGCATCATCACCGCCGACACCAAGGCCGAGATGAAGAAGGTCCTCACCGAGATCCAGGACGGCACCTTCGCCAAGAACTGGATGGACGAGTACCACGGCGGTCTGAAGAAGTACAACGAGTACAAGACCCAGGACGAGAACCACCTCCTGGAGACCACCGGCAAGGAGCTGCGCAAGCTCATGAGCTGGGTGAACGACGAGGAGGCGTAAGCCTTCACGGGGGCCGCGGCACTGCGCCGCGGCCCCTTTGTCCATCCCGTCCACCCCCGGACGAGTGGTTTTCCGCCACGGCGGAAATCCCCACCTTGAGCCGCACTACACTGCTGCTCAACACATACGCGTCAGGCCCACAGCGTCGTGCGTCTTCCACGCGGCTTAGCGACACCGGAGAAGAGCAGGCACGTCCCCGCGCCGCCCGGCACGCACTCTCGCCGCACCGGCCGAAGGCCCTAGTAGCTCCGCTACGAGGACCTTCACCCGGCACACCGAGAGCACGCACCGAACGACGCGGGAACGCACCCGCCCTTCCCCGGCGCCGCTCCACCTCCACCGCCTGCGGCCGTCGGGACGGCAGTCCGCAGCATTGGACTTGTGAGGACTCACGTGAGCTCGAAACCTGTCGTACTCATCGCTGAAGAGCTGTCGCCCGCCACCGTCGACGCCCTCGGTCCGGACTTCGAGATCCGGCACTGCAACGGCGCGGACCGCGCCGAACTGCTGCCCGCCATCGCCGAAGTGGACGCGATCCTGATCCGCTCGGCGACCAAGGTCGACGCCGAGGCGATCGCCGCCGCGAAGAAGCTGAAGGTCGTCGCCCGCGCGGGCGTGGGCCTCGACAACGTGGACGTCTCCGCCGCCACCAAGGCCGGCGTGATGGTCGTGAACGCGCCGACCTCCAACATCGTCACCGCCGCCGAGCTCGCCTGCGGTCTGCTCGTGGCCACCGCGCGCAACATCCCGCAGGCCAACACCGCGCTGAAGAACGGCGAGTGGAAGCGGAACAAGTACACCGGCGTCGAGCTGAGCGAGAAGACTCTCGGCGTCGTCGGCCTCGGCCGCATCGGCGTCCTGGTCGCGCAGCGCATGTCGGCCTTCGGCATGAAGATCGTGGCGTACGACCCCTACGTACAGCCCGCGCGGGCCGCGCAGATGGGCGTGAAGCTGCTGACCCTGGACGAGCTCCTTGAGGTCGCGGACTTCATCACCGTGCACCTGCCCAAGACCCCCGAGACGCTCGGCCTGATCGGCGACGAGGCGCTGCACAAGGTGCAGCCGCACGTGCGGATCGTGAACGCGGCGCGCGGCGGGATCGTCGACGAGGCCGCGCTGTTCTCGGCGCTGAAGGAGGGCCGCGTCGCGGGCGCGGGCCTGGACGTGTACGCCAAGGAGCCCTGCACGGACTCCCCGCTCTTCGAGCTCGACCAGGTCGTGTGCACCCCGCACCTGGGCGCCTCCACCGACGAGGCCCAGGAGAAGGCGGGCATCGCGGTCGCCAAGTCCGTACGCCTCGCCCTCGCCGGTGAGCTGGTGCCGGACGCGGTGAACGTCCAGGGCGGCGTCATCGCCGAGGACGTGAAGCCGGGCCTGCCGCTCGCCGAGCGCCTGGGCCGGATCTTCACCGCGCTCGCGGGCGAGGTCGCGGTCCGTCTCGACGTCGAGGTGTACGGCGAGATCACCCAGCACGACGTCAAGGTGCTCGAACTCAGCGCGCTCAAGGGCGTGTTCGAGGACGTGGTGGACGAGACGGTCTCGTACGTCAACGCCCCGCTGTTCGCGCAGGAGCGCGGCGTGGAGGTCCGGCTGACCACGAGCTCGGAGTCCCCGGACCACCGCAATGTGGTCACCGTGCGCGGCACGCTCTCGGACGGCGGCGAGGTCTCGGTCTCCGGCACCCTGGCCGGCCCCAAGCACCTCCAGAAGATCGTGGCCATCGGCGAGTACGACGTGGACCTGGCGCTCGCCGACCACATGGTCGTGCTGCGCTACGAGGACCGCCCCGGCGTCGTCGGCACGGTCGGCCGCGTCCTCGGCGAGGCGGGCCTGAACATCGCGGGTATGCAGGTCGCCCGCGCGTCGGAGGGCGGGGAGGCGCTGGCCGTCCTCACGGTCGACGACACGGTCCCGCAGCCGGTCCTCACCGAACTGGCCGAGGAGATCGGCGCGGCGTCGGCCCGCTCGGTGAACCTGGTCTAGCAGCCCAAGAGGGTTCCCTGCTCGGCCCGTAGACGCTTGTCTTAGACATCCGTCTACGGGCCGAGTACGCTGCCCGTATGGGACACCGTGAAGATCTGCTAGAGGGCGCCAAGCGCTGCCTGCTGGAGAAGGGTTTCGTGCGCACCACCGCGCGCGACATCGTGAAGGAGTCCGGGACCAACCTGGCCTCGATTGGCTACCACTACGGCTCCAAGGACGCCCTGCTCGCGCAGGCGTACGTGGAGATGATCGAGAGGATCGGCGAGGACTTCGACGGCGGGCACGGCGTCGAGCCGACCGGCGCCCCCGGCTCGCTTGAGCGGTTCCAGGAGGTGTGGGCCAACGTCGTCGCGACGATGGACACCGCCCGCCCGATCTGGCTGCTCAGCCTGGAGGTCGTCACCCAGGCCGACCGGATGCCCGGGGTGCGCGAGCACCTGGCGAAGGCGTCCATCGAAGGGCGCTCGGGGCTGATCCCGATGTTCCAGGGCGGCGCCGAGCCCGACCGGGACGACCCGGTGGTCTCCTCGCTCGGCGGGCTCTACCAGGCGCTGCTCAACGGCCTGATGATCCAGTGGGCGTTCGACCCGGACACGGCCACCGACGCCGAGAAGCTGACCGAAGGAATGCGCCTGCTGATCGAGGGCGCCCGCAAGGCGGAGCAGCCCTCACAGTCGTGACGCCCTCACAGTCGTGACGCCCTCACAGGCGTGACGCCTTCAGCGCCATATGGAGCAGCAGCCGGTCCTCCCCGTCGTCGAGGTCGAGCCCGGTGAGCTGCTCGACCCGGGAGAGCCGGTAGTAGAGGGTCTGGCGGTGGATGCCGAGCGCCGCCGCCGTACGCCCCGCCTGGCCCGCGCAGTCGAGGAACACCTCGGCGGTGCGGGCCAGTTCGGTGTGGGCGGGGGAGAGCAGGGCGCGGACCGCCACGTCGTGGGGCGCGGTGTCGGGGAGCGCGGTCAGCAGCCGGTACGGGCCGATGCCGCTCCACTGCGCCACCGGCCCCAGCCGTGCCTCGGCGCGGGCCGCGCGGGCCGCGGCGGTCGCCTCGTGCCAGGAGACGGGGAGCTCGGTGAGTCCCCGGCGGGGGACGGCGATCCCGGCGGCCGCGCCCGGCTCCGCCGAGGCGCGCAGCCGCTCGGCCGCGGTCAGGGCGGGCGCGAGCGCGTCGGCGGACCGCAGCCGCACGAGCGCGGCCAGCGCCTGCGGTACGGCGTCACCCGCGTCCTCGTCCGAAGGGGCATCCCCGTACGCCCCCCACGGCACCACGCACAGCGCCGCCGTGCCCGCCACCGACCGCACCGACGGGGCCTCGCCCGGCCACGGGGTGGTGCAGACCACCGCGTGCAGGCCGTCCGCGTCCGGGCCGAGCGCCGCGCGCAGGGCCGCCATCGCCATGTCGCGCTGCCAGCCCCGGCCCGCCGTCAGGACCGCCCGGAACTCCCGGGAGAGGTCGGCGCCCGCCTGGGCCTCGTCCGCGAGCAGGCCGCCGATCCGGGACGCCACCTCCATCGCGGCCGCGAGCCGGTCCTCGGCCGGGCCCGGGTCGGCGTCGAGCAGCCATACGTAACCGAGCACGATGCCCCGATGGCGCACCGGCAGACAGACGCGGTCGCGGAACACGCCCGCCTCGGGGGCGGCGTGGATGCGCACCGGGCCGGTGGCCCGGGTGATGCCGAACCCCTCGAACCAGGCGCGGACCGCCGGGGTGGAGCGACGGGTGAGGATCGAGCGGGTGCGCACGGGGTCCATGGCCGAGTCGTCGTCGGAGTCGTGCGCGCCGAAGGCGATCAGCTTGAAGTCCCGGTCCTCCAGGGTCGCGGGGGTGCCGAGCAGCGCCGAGATCTCATCGACCAGGTCCTGGTAGTCGCCCTTCACGTCAGACATTCTCGCGCACATCGGCGCTGCCTTCAGACATCTGTCTGAGATGCGGGGCACGGATGCGTGACAGGTGTCGATGGCAGAGGATCGAAACGGTCCCTAGGTTTCACGGTGGTTCTCCGTGCCGTTCCCCATTCGTCGGGTTTCGGCCTCCTGCTACCCCTTTCCATGGAGGTGCCCCGTGCTGGGTCCCGTGATCCTTGCCGCGTCGCGCAGCGACAAGATGCGCCGTTTCATCTCGGCCGCCCCCGGCACCAAGCAGGTCGTCGACCGGTTCATCGCCGGTGAGACGGTCGACCAGGTCGTGCCGATCGTCAAGGACGCCGCCGGCAAGGGCCTGGAGGTCACCCTGGACGTGGTGGGCGAGGACATCACCACGGTCGAGCAGTCGCACGCCGCCCGGGACGCCTACCTGGAGCTCATCGGCCGCCTCAAGGACCTGGACCTGGGCGCCCGCGCCGAGATGTCCGTGAAGCTGTCGATGTTCGGCCAGGCGCTGGAAGGCGGCCACGAGCTCGCCCTCGCCAACGTCCGCCCGGTCGTCGAGGCCGCCGCCGAGATCGGCACCACGGTCACCCTGGACGCCGAGGACCACACCACCCTCGACTCGATGTTCGCCATCCACGAGGAGCTCCGCAAGGACTTCCCGCAGACCGGCTGCGTCATCCAGGCGTACCTCTTCCGCACCGAGGACGACGCGCGCCGTCTGTCGGCCGCCGGCAGCCGGGTCCGGATCGTGAAGGGCGCCTACAAGGAGCCCGCCTCCGTCGCGTACCAGGACAAGGCCGAGATCGACAAGGCGTACGTCCGCATCCTGAAGATCCTGATGGAGGGCGAGGGCTACCCGATGATCGGGTCGCACGACCCGCGCCTGATAGCCATCACCCAGGAGCTCGCGCGGCGCGCCGGGCGCAAACTGGACGAGTACGAGTTCCAGATGCTGTACGGCATCCGCAGCGACGAGCACGTCCGGCTCGCGGCCGAGGGCCACCGGATGCGCGTCTACACGGCGTACGGCACCGACTGGTACGGCTACTTCATGCGCCGCCTCGCGGAGAAGCCCGCCAACCTGCTCTTCTTCGCCCGCTCCATCCTCACCAAGGGCTGAGCCCACCCCTCATAAAGGAGTTCAGAGACTCATGGACGCTGTAACCCAGGTCCCCGCTCCCGTCAACGAGCCGGTGCACGGCTACGCCCCCGGCTCCCCGGAGCGCGCGCGCCTCGAAGCCAAGCTCAAGGAGCTGGCCGAGAACCCCATCGAGCTGCCGATGACGATCAACGGCGAGCGCCGGATGGGCGGCGGCGAGCGCTTCGACGTCGTGCAGCCGCACAACCACAAGGCCGTCATCGGTACGTACGCCAACGCGACGACCCAGGACGCCCAGGACGCGATCGACGCCGCCCTCGCCGCCGCCCCGGCGTGGCGCGCGATGGCCTTCGACGACCGCGCCGCGATCATCCTGCGCGCCGCCGAGCTGCTCGCCGGCCCCTGGCGCGAGACGCTGGCCGCCTCCACGATGCTCGGCCAGTCGAAGACCGCCCAGCAGGCCGAGATCGACACCCCGTGCGAGCTCGTCGACTTCTGGCGCTTCAACGTCCACTACGCCCGGCAGATCCTCGCCGAGCAGCCCCCGGCGAACTCCCCGGGCGTGTGGAACCGTATGGACCACCGTCCGCTGGAAGGTTTCGTCTACGCGATCACGCCGTTCAACTTCACGGCCATCGCGGGCAACCTGCCGACCGCCCCGGCCCTGATGGGCAACGTGGTCGTGTGGAAGCCGTCCCCGACGCAGACCCACGCCGCCGTGCTGCTGATGCAGCTCCTGGAGGAGGCGGGCCTGCCCAAGGGCGTCATCAACCTCGTCACCGGTGACGGCCTGGCGGTCTCCGAGGTCGCGCTGAACCACCGCGACCTCGCGGGCATCCACTTCACGGGTTCGACCAAGACCTTCCAGCACCTGTGGAAGACGGTCGGCACCAACATCGAGAAGTACCGCGCCTACCCGCGCCTGGTCGGCGAGACCGGCGGCAAGGACTTCGTGGTCGCGCACCCCAGCGCCGACCGCGCCGTCCTGAAGACCGCGCTGACCCGTGGCTCCTTCGAGTTCCAGGGCCAGAAGTGCTCGGCGTCGTCGCGTGCGTACGTCCCGGCCTCGATCTGGAACGACGGCTTCAAGGAGGAGTTCGCGGCCGAGGTCGACGGCATCACCATGGGTGACGTCACCGACCTGTCGAACTTCATCGGCGCGGTCATCGACGAGCGCTCGTTCGCCAAGAACAAGGCGGCCATCGACCGTGCGAAGGCCGACGCCTCCTGCACGATCGTCGCGGGCGGCACCTACGACGACTCGGTCGGCTACTTCGTCCGCCCGACCGTCATCGAGTGCTCGGACCCGGCCAACGAGGTCTTCACGACCGAGTACTTCGGCCCGATCCTGGCGATCCACGTCTACGACGACGCGAAGTACGACGAGATGCTGACCCAGATGGAGTCGGTCTCGGACTACGCGCTCACCGGCTCGGTCATCTCGGGCGACCGCGCGGCGGCCGCGTACACGATGGACAAGCTCCGCTACGCCGCGGGCAACTTCTACATCAACGACAAGTCGACCGGCGCCGTCGTCGGCCAGCAGCCCTTCGGCGGCGGCCGCGCGTCCGGCACCAACGACAAGGCGGGCGCGCCGCAGAACCTGATGCGCTGGACGCTGACCCGCGCCATCAAGGAGACCCTGGTGCCTCCGACCGACTACACGTACCCGCACATGGGCTGACGCATAGTCACTTCTGAACCCCGCCCCCGTCCTTGGTCCCCCAACCGAGGACGGGGGCGGTTTCCATTTACGTGCCTGTTGTCAGATTTTCCGGGCCAGGAAGTCGCCGATGAGGGCGCCGATCTGGCGGGCGTGGGTCTCCAGGGCGAAGTGGCCGGTGGGCAGGAGGTGGACCTCCGCCTCCGGCAGGTCGCACTGGAAGGAGAGGGCCCCGGCCGGGACGAAGATCTCGTCGTGCGCGCCCCAGACGGCGAGGACCGGGACCTGGGAGGTGCGGAAGTACTCCTGGAACGCCGGGTAGAGCTCGAAGTTGGACCCGTAGTCGGCGATCAGGTCGAGCTGGATCTCGGCCTGTCCTTCGCGGGCCATGAGGGCGGCGTCGTAGTGGTACGCGTCCGGGCTGACCAGCGACGGGTCCGGAAGCCCGTGCAGATACTGCCACTTGATCCCGTCCAGCGAGCGGATCTCGCGCACCGGCGCCTCGGTCTCCGGGGTGCGCTCCGCGATCAGCGCGAGCGGCGCGGCCCAGGCCTCGCCCAGGCCCTCGGTGTAGGCGTTGCCGTTCTGCGTGACGATCGCGGTGACGCGCTCGGGGTGCTTGAGCGCGAGCCGCAGCCCGATGGGGGCGCCGTAGTCCTGGATGTACAGCGCGTACCGGCCGAGCCCGACCAGCTCCGTGAACTGGTCGGTCAGATCGGCCAGGTTGGCGAAGGTGTAGGCGAACTCCTTGGCCGACGGGGCCGAGGAGTAGCCGAACCCCAGATGGTCGGGGGCGATGACGCGGTAGCGGTCGGCCAGCAGGGGGATCAGATCCCGGAACATGTGCGAACTGGTGGGGAAGCCGTGCAGCAGCAGGATCGCGGGGGCGTCGGGCGCACCGGCCTCCCGGTAGAAGATCTCCTGACCGCCGGCGGCCACGCTCCGGTAGTGGATCTGCCCTGCGTCCATCTCTAACCCCTCATGACGCTATGACTGGTTGCTGTGGTGCGCGTACAGCAAACCGCGCCCACCTCTAACCTGTCAATGCTTCTTAAGGGGTTAGATCTCGATCAGCACCTGATCGAGCGACTTACGGACCAGGTCCGGGACCTGGCAGTCGTCCGCCGGGTATCCGACCGGGATCACCGCGAACGCCTTCTCGTTGACGGGGCGGCCGAGCACCTCGGACAGGAACCGCATCGGGCTCGGGGTGTGGATCAGCGCGGCCAGGCCGCACTGGTGCAGCGCCGACAGGAGCATGCCGACCGCCATCCCGACCGACTCGTCCACGTAGTAGTGCTTGTGCTTGGTGCCGTCCTCGGCCAGCCAGTACCGCTGCTGGAAGACGACGATCAGGGCCGGGGCGTCGGTGAGATGCGCCTTCACCGCGTCGGTGCCCAGCGGGCGCAGCGCGGCCAGCCACTCCTCGCCGAGGCGGCCGTCGTAGGAGCGGCGCTCCTCGTGCTCGGCGGCCTCGCGGATCCGCCGCCGTACCTCGTGGTCGCGGACGAGTACGAAGGTCCAGGGCTGCTGGTGCGCGCCCGACGGGGCGGTCGCGGCGCACGCGATGGCGTCCCGGATCACCTGCTCGGGGACCGGGTCGGTGGAGAACTGCCGTACGGTGCGGCGCCGGTCCATTGTGTCGCGCAGCTCGGCCGCCCGCGCCAGGGATTCGGCGGCGGGCATCCGGTCGGGGCGGTAGGGGACGGGGCGGTAGGGATCGCCGTGGGTGGGCGTCCACCGCTGCTCTGTCGACGGTGACATGCCACCGAGTCTGCGGCACGCCCGCCGGGCACGGTAGATCGTGAACCGGCCTGCCACAGTGGGCGCATGACTGAGTCACAGCACACCGCCCACACCTCGCAGCTCGGCCCGGACGGCCTGCCGAGGATCCGCGCGCTGCTCGACGCGGCCTTCGAGGGCGACTTCAGCGACGAGGACTGGGACCACGGTCTCGGCGGTGTCCACTCCTTCCTCGACGACGAGTCGGGGCTCGCCGCGCACGGCAGCGTCGTCATGCGCCGGGTGCTGCACGGCGGCCGCTCGTACCGCATCGGCTATGTCGAGGCCGTCGCCGTGCGCGCGGACCGCCGCCGCCAGGGGCTCGGCGGGCGGGTCATGGCCGCCCTTGAGCATGTGATCGACGAGGCGTACGAGTTCGGCGCGCTCTCGGCGTCCGACGACGGCGTGGCGCTCTACCGGGCGCGCGGCTGGCAGGTCTGGGAGGGGCGGATCGAGGTGCTGAGCCCGGACGGGGTGGTGCGGCTCGCCGAGGAGGAGGGCAGCACGTACGTCCGCGCGGCGGGCGGCCGTCCGCTGCCCGACCCCGCGCAGCCGCTGATCTTCGACTGGCGCGACGGCGACGTGCTGTGACGGTGGGGCGGCAGTGCAGACCCCCGTGCCGTACCGTCGCCCCGCCCGCCTCGTCACCCCGTATCTCTGTATCGCCGTTACAGAACCCCCGCGTCCCGTGCCGTCCACACCGACGGGTACAGCGGGCGGAAGCCCAGCTCGTCCCGGATCCGCAGGGTCGACACGATCGTGTAGAACGGGTCCGGGTCGGTGCGCTCGGCCAGCTCCGGCGGCACCTCCACCCCGTTGAGCTGGTGCAGCTCGACCGCGGTCACCGGGCTGTCGTCCGCGATGTTGTACTTGCGGCCCGCGACACCGGGTGCGTACAGCAGTCGCGTCAACCCCTGGGCCACGTCCGCGTGATGGACCATCGGCAGCCGCTGGTGCCCGGCCCACTGGGACGCCCAGTGGATCGACGCCGCCAGATGCGGGTCGCCCTCGCCGTAGACGAAGGCGAGCGCGCCGATGCGTACGTCGAGGCCGTGGTCGCGGTGGAGCGCGAGCAGCGCGGCCTCGGCCGCCGCCTTGGACTCCGAGTACGGGCCCCACAGCGGGCCGCCGGGCAGCGGCTCGTCGTCCTCGGTCAGCGGACGCCCGCGCCCGCGCCCGTACGCGAGGTTCGAGGACACCTGGACGAACCGGCTCACCCCGGCCTCCAGCGCGGACCGGCCGAGCGCGACGGCCGCCTCGCCGTTGACCGCCCGGTTCTCCTCCTCCGGCACATTCCGGTAGGCGACCGCCAGGTTCACCACCGCGTCGACCCCGGCCAGCGCCTTGCGCACCGACTCCGTGTCCCGTACGTCACCGACCGCCACCTCGTGGGCGCCGAGCGCGTGGCCACGGGCTTCGTCGCGCACCAGGACGCGCACCACGTCGGACCGCTGCAACAGCCTCGGCACATACCGCCGACCGACCTGGCCCGTCGCGCCCGTCACCAGAATCCGCATTTTCGTCCGCTCCTCTCGGTTGCCTGACCCAAGGCTGGCGCGAGGTGGCCGGGGGCGGGAGGGACGTACGTATCCAGGGAGCGGCACTCCCTGGTTACGTGGCGGGGCCGACCGTCATGATGAGGGCGTGGACAGAGATGAACTCGCTGATTTCCTGCGGCACTGCCGGGCCCGTCTGGAACCCTCGGACGTGGGCCTTGCGGCCGGGCCCCGGCGGCGTACGTCGGGGCTGCGCAGGGAAGAGGTCGCCCAGCTCACCGGGATGTCGGTCGACTACTACACCCGGCTTGAGCAGGCACGCGGCTCGCGCCCGTCCCGGCAGATGCTGACCGCGCTGGCGCGGGCGCTGAGGCTGAGCCAGGACGGGCGCGACCATCTCTTCCACCTCGCGGGCGAGGAGCCGCCGCGCGAGCGGCACGGCTCGGTCCATGTGCGCCCCGGCCTGATGCTGATCCTCGACCGGCTGCACGACGCGCCCGCGCAGGTGATGAGCGACTGGGGCGAGGTGCTGGCCCAGAACGCGATGGCGGCCGCCCTGGTCGGCGAGGCCATGCCCGGCCGGAACATCGTCCGCGGCTACTTCACCGAGCCCTCGGTGCGCCGGCTCTTCCCGCCCGAGGACCACGCCGAGCACGCCCGCAACCATGTGGGCCAGCTGCGCGCGGTGCTCGCGGCCCGCCCGGACGACCCGGGACCGGCGGCGCTCGTGGCCGAACTGCGGGCGGCGAGCGAGGAGTTCGCGGCGCTGTGGGACGAGCACGAGGTGGCGGTGCGGCGGTCCAAAGTGAAGCGGTTCGTCCACCCCGTGGTCGGCCTCCTGGAGCTGGACTGCGAGGTGCTGCTCAGCTCCGAGCACGGCCAGTACCTGGTGGTGCACTCGGCCCGCCCCGGCACGGAGGCCCACCAGCGGCTCGAACTGCTGCGGGTGGTGGGCCTCCAGGACCTCACCGTCAGCCGCTGACCGAGGCGTCGCCCGTCTCGATGTGGCCGGTGTAGCGCCGCGACCACGTCGAGTCGACGTCCGCCGTGATCGTCAGGTCGTACCAGCCGTTCTGGTACGCCACCGCGTTGAAGTAGTCCTCGGTCGAGCCGCCCGCGTCGACCTGGTACGTCCAGGGGCCGTCCGTACGGTAGTTGTTCGGCGTGACCGTGAAGGTCACCGGCGCCGAGGAGGTGTTGGTCATCTTGAACCAGATCGCCATCTTCCCGGTGCCGCTCTCCACGCCGTACCGGGCCGCGACCTCGATCGCCTTGCCGGCCGCGTTCGCGTCCCCGGTGAAGCGGCGCTGGAAGCGGTTGGGGCCGGTCATGGTGAAGTCGTACTTGCCGCTGCCGAAGCCGAAGCCGATGTTGAAGTAGTCGCTGGCGGTGCCGCCCGGGTCGACCGTGTACTGCCACGGTGTGGTGTCGCGGTTGGCGTTGGGCTGGAGGGAGAAGTGGGCGGCCGAGGTCGCCGGGTCGCCCTGGTTGGCCATGTTGAACCACGCCAGGACCTTGCCCGCGGCCCCGTACTCGAAGTGGTCGAGGTTGCCGTTGGGCTGGTACGGCAGCGCGCGGGCCGGGCGGGTGCCGCTCTCCTGCACGGGCAGCGCGTTGTTCTGCGGCGCGGGGTTGGGCAGCGGGCCGCAGTTCACGCCGAGCGCCCTGGTGGCGGGCAGGCCGGACGGGACGCCGTAGACCGGGTTGGTGAAGTCGAAGACGCCGGTCAGGTCGCCGGTGACCTTGCGGCGCCAGGCGCTGATGTTCGGACAGGTGGCGGGGGTGCCGAGGGCAGCGGTCCAGGTCTCCAGGAAGCGCAGCACCGAGGTGTGGTCGAAGACCTCGGACGACACCCAGCCGCCGCGCGTCCACGGCGACATGACCAGCATCGGCACCCGGAAGCCCAGGCCGATGGGGACGCCGCTAATGAACTCCCCGGCCGCGCCCGCGGGCGGCGACGGCGGCGGGACGTGGTCGAAGAAGCCGTCGTTCTCGTCGTAGTTGAGGAACAGGACGGTCGAGTCGAAGACCTCCGGGCTGGCCGCGAGCGCCCGGTAGACCAGGTCCACGAAGTGCGCGCCGTCGCCGGGCGGGGCGTAGGGGTGCTCGGAGAACGCCTGGTTGGCGACGACCCAGGAGACCTGCGGCAGGGTGCCCGCGAGCGCGTCGGCCTTGATGGCGGCGGCGATGTCGTCGGGGGTCGAGCCGGTGGCGGCCGGGACCGAGGACATGCCCCGGTCGTGCAGCGGGTCGCCGGCCGGGGCACTGGTGAACTTCGTGAAGTACGCGAGACCGTTGTCGCCGTAGTTGTCGTTGGCGTTCTGGTACACCTTCCAGCTGACCCCGGCCCGCTGGAGCGCCTCCGCGTACGTCTCCCAGGTCAGGCCCGACTCGTCGCCGCCGTCCTTGCTGGCCGCGTCGACCTTGCCGCTCCACAGGAACGTACGGTTGGGGCCGGTGGCGCTCAGCGCGGAGCTGAAGTAGGCGTCGCAGACGGTGTAGTTGTCGGCGAGCGCGTAGTGGAACGGGATGTCGTCGCGGTCCAGGTAGCCGAGCGAGCGGACGTTGCCGACGCCCGAGACCCAGTTGTCCATCCGGCCCTTGTTCCAGGCGGAGTGCTGCGAAGTCCAGCTGTGCGGCAGATCGCCGTTGCACTGGGCGAGCGTCTCGCCGACGACGCCACCGGAGGCCGGAGTGGAGCTGAGCTTCCACGGGTACTGCCGGCTCAGCCCGTTGGGCTGGTTGAAGACCGACCGCCCGCCCGACAGCAGGATCCCGCTGCGGTCGCCGAAGCCGCGTACGCCCTTGAGGCGGCCGAAGTAGTGGTCGAAGCTGCGGTTCTCCTGCATCAGGATCACCACGTGCTGGACGTCCTTGACGGTGCCGGTGGCCGAGGCGGCGGTCGTGCTGGTGACCGCCGCGCCCTCGGTCCCGCCCGCCGCGTCGGCCGTCCCCATGGGCAGTACGGCGCCCGCCGCCACGCCCGCGCCGAGTGCCACGAACCCTCTACGACTGATCGGTGTCATTCCCGAACCGCCCGCCCTCTCGGCCTACTTGTGCCCCGGTGGCACATCGAGCAGAAGGGTGGACCGTCCAAAGGTATGAAGCCATACCTCTACCGGAAGGGATTGGTGAACACTCGGTCAACGGGCGGTAAGTACCCGTACCGGTTCCTACGAGGCCTTGTGGAATCCGATGCGGTTCCGTGCCCCTATCAGGGGCGCGGGGAACTGCGCGACCAGCCGCGCACGGTCCGCAGCCGAATATCAGCACTTCCAGCGGAGCTATACGTCCTCGACGCCCGCCGCGACCTCGCGCTTGATCCTGCGCAGGCCGAACGCCGTCCCGATCACCGCCGAGAGCATCGCCGCGACGAAGATGACGGGGAGGATGCCGTCGCCCGCGTAGTGGATCGCCACGGCCGTCACCGTGCCCGAGGCCACCGCGCCCGCGACCATCTGCTTCAGCTTTCCCCGGTAGGTGCCGCTGAGGAAGAGCTGCTTGGCGGGCGGCGCGACGAGTTCGTCGAGCTCGGCGGCGGGACCGGCGCTCGCCGCCTTGGGGCGCTTGAAGTACATGAAGAACATCCAGTGCCCGCACGGCTCCCAGCCGTCCGGGGCGAGCGTCGCCGTGACCGACTCGCGCTCGGCCGGGTTGTTGGCGGCCTCGCGACGGTACTCCCAGCGCATCGCCGCCGACGGGTCGCGGCGGCACACGAACCGGCCCAGCCGGTCCAGGCCCTCGACCTCCCAGCCCTGGTCGCCGTAGTGGTTGAGGTGCTTGCGGTCGGTGTAGATGTCGGCGGTCCACTTCCAGGTCTCCGCCTCGGCGGCCGGCTCCTCGGCCGCCCGGCCGCCGGTGAGCCGGGCCGCGAAGTCCTTGGGATCGCCGAACTCCTCGTACGCGTCGGTCGATCCGGTCTCCGCGAGATAGCCGGTGAGCTCGGCGACGGTGGACGTCGCCTGCTCCTCGGACATGCCCCCGGTCAGCAGCCAGGCGGCGAGCTCGATGAAGTAGTCGGGCCGTGCGGCGCCGTCTGTCCCGGTCATGCGGTTCCCCCTGATGTCGCGTTCTTCAGCATGGTCTGTACGGCGGTGTGGAACTCCAGCCAGGACGCGCCCTGTTCGGCGAGTGCCCGGTGCCCGTCGTCGGTCAGCCGGTAGTACCGGCGGCCCGGCCCGCGCTCGGCGGCGCGGAACTCCCCGACGGCGAGCCCGGCCTCTTCGAGCCGGTTCAGTACGGGGTAGAGCGTTCCGCCCTTGATCTCCCCGAGCCCGGCGGCGGCCAGGGCCTTGGAGATCTCGTAGCCGTAGCTCTCGCCCTCGGTCAGACAGGTGAGGACGAGGAGGTCGAGGACGCCCTTGAGCCAGCTGGATCTGCGGTCTGCGGCCATGCGTGTATTCCACCACCAGCTAGATAGGAATGCAACCTAGATGGTGGTGCAGGGGTATGGGGGTGCTGGGGCGCCCGTCGGCGGGGGGACCGGCGTTCGCCCCGGTGCGCTACTCGCCGACGCGGATCAGCATCTTCCCCGTGTTGCCGCCGCGCAGCATGCCGATGAACCCCTCCACCGTCCGCTCGATCCCGTCGACGACCGTCTCGTCGGAGGTCACGCGCCCGGACCGCAGATGCGGCACCAGGAACTCTTCCAACTCGCCCTGTGCGTCCCGGTGATTGCGTACGAGCACGCCCTCCAGACGCAGGCTCTTCTCGACCACGTCGTAGAGGTTGCGGGGTGCGGCGGGCGGTGCGGCGAGGTTGTTGTACTGGGCGACTGCCCCGACCCAGGCGATCCGGCCATGGTCGCGCAGCGCCGAGATCGCGCCCTCCAGATGGTCGCCGCCCACGTTGTCCACGTACGCGTCGATTCCGTCCGGCGCCGCCTTCGCCAGCTGCTCGCCGACGGGGCCGTCGTGGTAGTCGAACGCGGCGTCGTAGCCGACCACTCGGGTCAGGAAGTCGACCTTCGCGGCCGAGCCCGCGCTGCCCACGATCCGCCCCGCGCCGAGCAGTCGCGCTATCCGCCCCGCCGCCGTGCCCACGCCGCCCGCGGCCGCCGAGACGAACAGGTCCTGGCCGGGCCGGAGTTGCAGGGTGCGGGTGAGCGCCACGTACGCGGTGAGGCCGGTGCCGCCGAGGATGCCCAGATGCGCGGAGAGCGGTACGCCTTCGTACGACTCGACCGTGCGGGTGCCGTCCGTGCCGAGGGTGACCAGGGCGTGGGTGCGCCAGCCCCGGCGGTGGAAGACGAGGTCGCCCTCGCGCAGCCCCGGGTCGCGGGAGGCGACGACACGGCCGAGCGCGCGGCCCTCCAGCGGCTCGTGCAGCGGATCGATGTCCATGGCCTCGCGGTGGTACGGGTCCACGGAGAGGTAGAGGTTCTCCACCAGCGCGGTGCCGGGCGCCGGGTCGGGGACCGGGGCCTCGACGAAGGTGAAGTCGTCGGGGGTCGGCAGGCCCGTGGGGCGGGCGGTCTGGTGCACGGTGATCGAGGTCGTCGTCATGATCACGACGATAGGAAGGAATGCCCAGCCCGGGCAGGGGGTTGCGTCGATGGAACGCGCCGATCCATCAATTCCGCTCATACGTCCAGGTGGGAGCCCCATGTCGAACGATCTCGCCCCGCGTGAACTACGGGTGCTCGTCGCGGTCGAGGAGGAGCGCAGCTTCTCCGGCGCCGCCGGGCGGCTCGGTATGACCCAGTCGGCGGTCTCGCACTCGGTGCGTTCCAGCGAGGCCAAGATCGGCGCGGTGCTCTTCGAGCGGGGTCGCAGTGGCGCGGCCCCGACGCCTGCGGGAGCGCGGGCCGCCGCCCACGGCCGGCGGGTGCTGCGGATGCTCGACGCGCTGGCGGCGGAGGCGCGCGGGGCGGCGCCGGATCCGGCCGACGACACCGTGGCCGGGCCGCTGCGGATCGCCGCCTTCCGCAGCGCCGCGCTGCATCTGCTGCCGCCCGCCCTGGAACGGCTCACCGCCCGCCACCCCGGGATCGTGCCCGAGGTCCGGCTCGTACGGGAGGTGGGGCCGGGGACGGCGGGGGAGGTCGCGGCGGGCCGCGCTGATCTGGGCATCGCGACGATCGGGACGACCTCGCCGGTGCCGCCGCGGCTGGTCGGGGGCGTTCTGCTGGAGGAGGGGTACGCGCTGGTCCACCCGGCCGGGCACCCGGCGCCGCGCTCGCTGCCGCTGGTGGACTGGACCGAGAACTGCACCTCGTACACCAAGGAGTGGTGGGCCGGTCAGGAGTGGATCCCGGCGGCCAGGGTTCAGGCCGAGGACGACGGAGCAGTGCTCTCGATGGTGAGCAGTGGTTTCGGTATGGCGATCATGCCGGAGTTGTCGCTGGTCGGAGCACCGCACACGGTCGAGATCACTGATCTCGGTCCGGAGCGCCCGACGCGGGACGTCGGCTATGTGACCACGCCGGAGCTGGCCCCGACGGTCGCCGTACGTGCCCTGATCCGGGAGCTGCGCGCGCTGCGGCGCTGAAGCCGCCGTCTCAGATAGTAGGAAGTCCGAGTAATTGTGGAGACAGGAGCGGGGTCCTCCCTTAGCTTTGTAGAAGCCGAACGTCTCGCTAGATCCAGCGAATGGCGGTCGCGAGCGCGGTGCCCCTTGGCAGGCAACCCCTGCGGCAGCGCTCCCCGCCCCTTCCGGCGCCCTGATATCCCCGTGATCTCAAGGAGTCGATCCCTCATGTCCGAGACGATGAACGTCCGCCGGGTCCGTCACGCTTCCCGTACTGGCGATGCCGACCGTAAGAACGCTGCGGCTGCGCTTCAGCGCGCGCTTGACCGCCGTGACAACGGGGGTGCCACGGGCCACGGGCGTTAGGCCTGTACTTCGGGTGCGGGCCGTCTGTGGCTGGTCGCGCAGTTCCCCGCGCCCCTAAAAGATTGCGCAGTTCCCCGCGCCCCTAAAGACAAAAGACGCGCAGTTCCCCGCGCCCCTGAAGATGTAGGCGCGCGGGGACCAGCGCTTCCCCTTACTTACCTCGGCTGATCTCGAAGTGGTCGATTCGGGCGCCCGACTCCGCCAGGGCCGAGACCTTCATCGAGGGGCGGTGGCCCGCCTCCACCTGGACCGCGAGGAACGAGTAGCCGGTGTAGCGCACGCGCGACCACTCCACCGTTTCCTTCACCTTCTCGCGGCCCTTGGCCCAGTGGTACGTCGGGACGCTCTCCTGGTCCTTGACGTGGCCCTCGTAGCTGTCGGGGGCCGGGAAGTCGTAGAGCGAGCGGCCCGCGCCGCCGGCCGTGACGTAGACGATGCCGTCGCGCGTCGGGTCGGTGCGCTCGCCGATCGGGACCTTGCGGCCGACCGCGTTCGCCTTGATGGCGTCGGTGCGCTCGTACACATGGTTGTGGCCGTTGATGACCAGGTCGACCTGGTGCTTCTCGAAGAGCGGCACCCACGCGTCGCGCGCCCCGCCCTCGGAGGCGTGCCCGTTGGTGGTCGAGAACGCGCAGTGGTGGAAGAACGCCACGATGAAGTCGACGTTGCGGTCGGCGCGCAGCTCCGTGAGGCGCCGGTCGAGCCACTGGGTCTGCTTGCCGCCGCTGATCCCGTAGTTGACGGGGATCTCGTACGAGATGTCGTTGGCGTCCAGCGCCACCACGCCCACGTTGCCGTGCACGAACGAGTAGACGCCCGGCAGGTTCACCGGGTCCGGGCCGTTGCGCGGCAGGGACCAGCGGGCGTTCTGGCCGCCGTAGCCGTCGGGCGAGTACCAGGCCTCCATGTCGTGGTTGCCGGTCGTCACCATCCACGGCACGGTCTTGGCGACCGACTCCGTCTGGGCCAGGAACTGGTCCCAGGTGCGGGCGTCGTAGGTGTCGCCCGAGGTGCCCGAGCCCGACGGGTCGGCGTAGCAGATGTCGCCCGCGTGGAGGTGGAACGACGGGTTCTGACCGAGGATCAGCTGGTCGTTGCCGAGCGCGTGGTAGCTGACGCCCTGGTCGCCGAAGGCCGTGAAGGTGAACGACTCGGCGCGCTCGGGCGCGGTGGTGAAGGTGCCGAGCGTGCCCAGGTTGCGCGGGTCCGCCGGGTCGAAGCCGTCGTGGCCGACGCCGTAGTAGTACGTGGTGCCGGGCCGCAGCCGCTCCAGGCCCGCGTGCACGTAGTACTGCTCGGCCGCCTGAATCTTCCCGCCGTTGAGCGCGGGCGTGGTGAGGTGACGCACCTCGGCGCCGATGCGGTGGCTGAGCGACCACGGCTTGAGCCCGATCCGGATATACGGACGGCGCACCAGGAACGGGACCTGCCAGGAGACCGTCATCTGGGTCCTGGCGTCCGCCCCGTACTGGAGATGGCGGCCGAACGGCGCCACCAGCGAACCGTCCACCCGCGGCGCCGAGTTGTGCGCGGTGAGCACGGTGGGCGCGGCGTAGGCCGGTGACGAGGTGGCCAGTCCGGTGCCCACCCCGGCACCGGCGATCGCTGCGGTCGCCACGGAAGTACGCAGTACGCCGCGTCTGGTCAGACGGGTGCGCAGGTACTCATGCTGCTCGGCCATGGTCATACGGCCGGCGAGCTTCTCGGGTATACCGAAACGAGGGATGTCCATGACCGAAACGTCCTCTTCCCAGGCGACGCGAAGATCACCACTAGGTGAACGGGATGCATACAGCTCCCCATGCAACTCCCCGGAATCTCCCCGCACATCACCTTCTCCAGCCATTCGGCGGCCGCCCGGAGGAACTACGTCGGGGCTGGTGGGCGCTAAGAGGCTCTGACGGGTTCCACCGTCAGGGGGAGCGGGGTTGTCCGCATGGTGGACTCGACATGTCAATGCATGGGACGCGGAGTACGGTGCTTCCATGTCTCGCAGCATCGATCTCGCAGTGATCCCCGGTGACGGCATCGGCCAGGAAGTCGTGGCGCAGGGCCTCAAGGTCCTGAACGCGGTCCTTCCGGCGGACGTGAAGCTGGAGACCAAGGAGTACGACCTCGGCGCCCGGCGCTGGCACCGCACCGGCGAGACCCTGCCGGACGCGGAGCTCGAAGCGCTGAAGACCCACGACGCGATCCTGCTCGGCGCGATCGGCGACCCGAGCGTGCCGTCCGGTGTCCTGGAGCGCGGGCTGCTCCTCAAGTTGCGCTTCGCCTTCGACCACTTCATCAACCTGCGCCCGTCGAAGCTGTTCCCGAACACCGCGACCCCGCTGGCCGGGCGCCCCGACATCGACTTCGTGGTGGTCCGCGAGGGCACCGAGGGCCCGTACACCGGCAACGGCGGTTCGCTGCGCACCGGTACGCCGGCCGAGGTCGCCACCGAGGTCAGTGTCAACACGGCGTACGGCGTGGAGCGGGTGGTGCGGGACGCGTTCGCGCGGGCCCAGGCGCGGCCGCGCAAGAAGCTGACGCTGGTCCACAAGAACAACGTCCTCGTCTTCGCCGGTCACATGTGGAAGAACATCTTCGACACGGTGGCGAAGGAGTACCCGGACGTCAGCACCGACTATCTGCACGTCGACGCCGCGACGATCTTCTTCGTCACCCAGCCCGAGCGCTTCGACGTGATCGTCACCGACAACCTCTTCGGCGACATCCTGACCGACCTCGCCGCGGCCGTGACCGGCGGCATCGGCCTGGCCGCGTCCGGCAACATCAACCCGACCGGCGCGTTCCCCTCGATGTTCGAGCCCGTGCACGGCTCGGCGCCGGACATCGCGGGCCAGGGCAAGGCCGACCCGACCGCCACGGTCCTCTCGGTCGCCCTGCTCCTGCGCCACCTCGGTTACCAGGCCGAGGCGGCCCGGATCGAGGACGCCGTCCAGGCCGATCTGGCCGCGCGGGACGGCTCCGCCCGCACCACGGACGAGATCGGCGACGCGCTCGCCGTACGCGTATCGGGCTGACCCGAGCGCTCTTCCACACGAAAGCCGCCGGGTCGCACCAGAACCCGGCGGCTTTTCCTGTACGGCCCCGGGGTGCCACCATCATTCCCGGGCCGCAACCACACCACTTCTGTCATGGTCCCGCACGAGCGATAATCGAACGTGGGACCGCGGCATGCGGAAAGCTCGGACGTCCAAGCAGTAGGGGACGTGCGGGCTGCGGTCCGACCCACACAACCGGTGAAGGACACGCAACCATGACGACGCCCACGATCGAGCTCAAGCCCTCCGCGAACCCGCTGTCGGACGCGGAGCGTGACGCGATCCTGGCCGGCCCCGGATTCGGCCGCCACTTCACCGATCACATGGTGACGGTCAAGTGGACCGAGGGACGCGGCTGGCACGACGCGGAGCTTGTCCCGTACGCGCCGCTGTCGATGGACCCGGCGAACATGACGCTGCACTACGCGCAGACGATCTTCGAGGGCCTGAAGGCCTACCGCCAGCCCGACGGCACGGTGGCGACGTTCCGCCCCGAGGCCAACGCGGCGCGCTTCCGCGCCTCGGCCCGCCGGATGGCGATGCCCGAGCTGCCGGACGAGCTGTTCATCGGCGCCTGTGACGCGCTGATCCAGCAGGACAAGGCGTGGGTGCCGCCGTCGACCGGCGAGGCGTCGCTGTACCTGCGCCCGTTCATGATCGCGAGCGAGGTCGGGCTGGGTGTGCGCCCGGCCAACGAGTACCTGTTCATCGTGATCGCCTCGCCCGCCGGGGCGTACTTCCCGGGCGGCGTGAAGCCCGTCTCGGTCTGGCTCTCCGAGGAGTACGTGCGGGCCGTCAAGGGCGGTACGGGTGCGGCCAAGACCGGCGGCAACTACGCGGCGTCCCTCGTCGCCCAGGCCGAGGCGGCGGAGCACGGGTGCGACCAGGTGGTGTGGCTGGACGCGGTGGAGCACCGGTGGATCGAGGAGATGGGGGGGATGAACCTGTACTTCGTGTACGGCGACCGCATCGTGACCCCCGCGCTGACGGGTTCGCTGCTCCCGGGTATCACCCGCGATTCCCTCCTGAAGATCGCGCGTGACCTGGGCTACACGGCGGAGGAGGGGCGGATCTCCACGGAGGACTGGAAGCGGGACAACGAGGCGGGCACGCTGACGGAGGTGTTCGCGTGCGGTACGGCCGCGGTGATCACGCCGGTGGGGTCGGTGAAGTCGGCGCGGGCCAACTGGACGCAGGGGGACGGTGAGCCGGGCGAGGTCACGATGCGTCTGCGCCAGGCACTCCTTGACCTCCAGATGGGCCGGTCCGCGGACACCCACGGCTGGATGCACCCCCTGGGCTAGGGGCTTTTGCCCCACCCCGCCCCTTCACCTGGACCCTCCGGGGGTGGGTGGGGGTGAGGGTGGGAGGGGTGTTTCCCGGGGGCTACGCCCCCGGGCCCCCGTTTGTCTGCGGATCGTGCTGGGTTGCTCGCGCAGTTCCCCGCGCCCCTAAGAGGGCCCTGCGGGCCCATCAAAGGAGGGCCCGCAGGGCCCATTAAGGGGCGCGGGGAACTGCGCGACCAGCCCCCACCGGGTCGCAGGCAAACCTCAACCCACCTCCACCCCCGGAGGGTTCAGGGAAGGGGTGGGGTGGGGGAGACTTCGCCTCGTCAGGATCGCGTACGTCGCGCCCCCCACCGCCCCCGACAGCAGGAAGCTGACGTCCACGCCGCCCGTGAGGCGGAGCAGCGGGCCCTCGTAGCCCGGGAGCGACACCGCCAGCAGGCCCGCCCCGGCCCCGAGGCCCCACGCGACCACGGCCCGCCAGTTCCACCCGCCCCGGTACCAGTACACCCCGCCCCGCGAACGCCGGTTGAAGACCTGGAGCGCGTCCGCGTCGTACACACCCCGACAGCGCGCGAAGCCGATCAGCGTGATGACCGCCCAGGGCGTGCCTATCGCCGTCAGCAGGAGGACGAAGGACGTCATCGCCGCCTGTGCGTCCCACGCGTAATGGCCCGCGAAGACACACACCGTCGCCACCCCCGCCACCGCGAACGTCGCCTGCGTACGCGACGCCCGCGGCAGGATCGCGTCCAGGTCCAGGCCCATCGAGTACAGCATCAGACCCGCGTTGCCCACCGAACCCGCCGACGCCGCGAGCAGCAGTGGGACCAGGTACCAAGCCGGGGACGCCGCGACCAGCGGGCCCGCGTAATCCGCCGCCGCCCGCGCCGCGTACGCCGTGAACGTGCCGAACAGCTGCGGCACCAGGAGTCCGGCGACCAGGCCCAGCCATGTCGCGTGGAGCACGCGGCGCGGGGTGTGGCGGGTGGGGGAGATGTAGCGCGTGTAGTCGCCGAGCAGCGTGATGAACGCGATCGGGCCGCTCAGACCCGCCGCCACCAGCGCCAGCAGCCACGTCGGCCAGAACGAGCCGAGCAGGTAGCCGCCCGCGTCGGGCAGGGCGGAAGTGGTGAAGTGGGGGGCGTATGCCGCCACGCCCAGGATCAGCAGCGCCGTCATCCCGACCGCCAGGACCCGGGAAAGGCGGAGCAGCACCCGGTACCCGTACACCGCGCCGATCACCGTCGCCGCCGCGAGCACCGCGTAGACGATCCCGTACGAGAGTCCGCCCGTCGGCAGGCCGAAGAGCCGGTGCAGCACGCCCGTCATCGCGTCGCCGCCGATCCAGACCGTGAGCGCGGTGTAGCCGAGGGACAGCAGCAGGCCGACCACCGAACCGACCAGGCGGCCCCGTACGCCGAACTGCGCGCCCGACGACGTCGACAGGTTCGTCGCCGTGCGCAGGGACACCAGCGCCAGCGGGGCCGTCAGCAGCGTGCCGACCAGCGTGCCCGCGACGATCGCGCTCACCGACGCCCACCAGCCGAGGCCGAAGGAGACCGGGAGCCAGCCGAAGACGATCACGCCGAGGCAGAGGTTGGAGCCGAGCAGGATCGACACCAGATCGCGGGGGCCACTGGTGCGTTCCGCCTCCGGGATCGTGTCGACTCCGCGTTGTTCGATCTGCATGGGCTGCCCCTGACGCTCGATGGCCGTGACGCTCGATGGCCTGATTTCGACGTTCCGGATATTTGAGTGGCGTTCAATGTCAGCCATCCGTGCTAAGCGCGTCAAGCCCTTGTCTCATGGAATCGAGGAGTTAGAGTAGTGCTCTAATCGGAGGTGTGGTGCGTGCGACTTACCCCTACAGAACGTGACCGGCTGCTGCTCTTCGGCGCCGCCGAGCTCGCCCGGGCCCGCCGGGCCCGCGGTCTGAAGCTGAACGTCCCCGAGGCCACCGCGCTCATCGCGGACACCGTCTGCGAGGCGGCCCGCGACGGGCACCGGCTCGCCGACGCGATCGCGGCGGCCCGGAGCGTGCTCGGCCCCGACGACGTGCTGCCGGGCGTCGCCGACGTGGTCACCGAGGTGCACGTCGAGGCCGTCTTCGACGACGGCTCACGGCTCGCCGTGGTCCCCGCCCCGATCCGGGGCGCGCGGCCGCTCGGCGAGGACGCGCCCGGCGCCGTACTGCCCGGGCCGCAGAGTCCGGACCCCGAGCCCGCCGTCCGGCTGACCGTGCGCAACACCGCCGCCGTCCCCGTCAGCGTCACCTCGCACTTCCACTTCTTCGAAGCCAACCCGCGCCTCGACTTCGAGCGCGCCGCCGCGTACGGGATGCGGCTGTGCGTACCGGCCGGGTCCTCGGTCCGGTTCGACCCCGGCGGCGAGGGCGAGGTCGGGCTCGTCCCGATCGGCGGCGCCCGGGTCGCCATCGGCTTCGCCGGACTGGTCGACGGGCCGCTGGACGCGCCCGGCGCCAAGGAAGAGGCCCTGCGCCGCGCCGCCGCCTGCGGCTACCTGGGTGTTACCGAAGGCGCGAGCTCCGAAGGAGGAACCGCATGAGCAGGCCCAGCAGTCACAGTGACCACTGCGCGCCCGGCAGCCGCCATATCGACCCGCAGGAGTACGCGGCCGTCTTCGGACCCCGGGCCGGGGACCGGATCCGGCTCGGCGACTCGGGGCTCACCGTCCGGGTGGAGGAGGACGCCCAGCTCCCCGGGGACGAATTCCTCGCCGGGTTCGGCAAGACCGCCCGCGACGGGCTGCATCTGAAGGCCGCCGCCGTCAGTGAGACCTGTGACGTCGTGATCAGCAACGTCGTCGTCATCGACGCCGTCCTCGGCATCCGCAAGGTGTCCATCGGGATCCGCGAGGGCCGCATCCACGCGATCGGGCGGGCCGGGAACCCGGACACGCTCGACGGGGTGGACGTCGTCGTCGGCACCGGGACCAGCATCGTCTCCGGCGAAGGGCTCATCGCCACCGCCGGAGCCGTGGACACCCATGTCCATCTGCTCTCGCCGCGCATCATGGAGGCGTCGCTCTCCTCCGGCGTCACCACGCTCATCGGCCAGGAGTTCGGGCCGGTCTGGGGCGTGGGCGTCAACTCGCCCTGGGCGCTGCGCAACGCGTTCGCCGCCTTCGACGCCTGGCCCGTCAACATCGGCTTCCTGGGCCGGGGTTCGTCCTCCGACGGCGCCCCGCTGGTGGAGGCGCTGGCCGAGGGCGGCGCCTGCGGGTTCAAGGTGCACGAGGACATGGGCGCGCACACCCGCGCCCTGGACACGGCCCTGCGCGTCGCCGAGGAGCACGACGTCCAGGTCGCCCTGCACAGCGACGGCCTCAACGAGTGCCTGTCGGTGGAGGACACCCTGCGCGTGCTGGAGGGGCGTACGATCCACGCCTTCCACATCGAAGGGTGCGGCGGTGGGCATGTGCCCAATGTGCTGAAGATGGCGGGCGTCCCCAACGTCATCGGCTCGTCCACCAACCCGACGCTGCCGTTCGGCCGGGACGCGGTCGCCGAGCACTACGGGATGATCGTCTCCGTACACGGCCTCAAGCCCGATCTGCCCGGCGACGCCGCCATGGCGCGCGACCGCATCCGGGCCGGGACGATGGGCGCCGAGGACGTGCTGCACGACCTGGGCGCGATCGGCATCACCTCCTCCGACGCCCAGGGCATGGGCCGCGCGGGCGAGACCGTGCGCCGCACCTTCGCCATGGCCGGGAAGATGAAGGCGGAGCTCGGGCCCATGGAGGGCGACGGCGAGGGCGACGACAACGCGCGCGTGCTGCGCTACATCGCCAAGCTGACCATCAACCCCGCGATCGCGCACGGCCTTTCGCACGAGATCGGCTCCATCGAGGTCGGCAAGATGGCCGACATCGTGCTGTGGCGGCCCGCCTTCTTCGGCGCCAAGCCGCAGATGGTGCTCAAGTCCGGTTTCCCCGCGTGGGGCGTCACGGGCGACCCGAACGCGGCCACCGAGACCTGTGAACCGCTGGTGCTCGGCCCGCTGTTCGGCGCCCACGGCGCCAGCCCCGCCGAGCTCTCCGTCGCCTTCGTCGCCCGCGCCGCCGTCGAGCAGGGCGGCGACCTGATGCCGACCCGCCGGCGCCGGGCCGCCGTGCGCGGCACCCGGGGCATCGGCCCGGCCGACCTGCTCCTCAACTCCCGTACCGGAGCGGTGGACGTGGACGGCCGTACCGGTCTGGTCACCCTCGACGGCGACCCGCTGCGCTCCGAGCCCGCCGAATCCGTCTCCCTCAACCGCCTCTACTTCCTGTAAGGACCCCTGTCATGACTGCTGCCGCCGACGGCTTCCGGATGCCCGCCGAGTGGACCCCGCACGAGCGGACCTGGATGGCCTGGCCGGGCCCCAACGTCACCTTTCCGAACGAGGCGGAGCTCGCCGAGTCGCGCGCGGCCTGGGCCGCCGTCGCCCGGGCCGTACGGCGCTTCGAGCCGGTCACCGTCGTCTGCGGCCCCGGTCAGAGCGCCGGGGCGGCCGCCCTGCTCGGCCCGGACATCGACCTGGTGGAGCGCGAGCTCGACGACGCCTGGATGCGTGACATCGGCCCCACGTTCCTGACCAACGGCTCGGAACTGGCCGCCGTGGACTGGACGTTCAACGGCTGGGGCGCCCAGGACTGGGCGCGCTGGGAGCACGACGCCAAGATCGGCGCGTATGTCTCGGACCTCGCCGGGGCCCGTACGTACACCTCGCGGCTGGTCAACGAGGGCGGCGCGATACACGTCGACGGCGAGGGCACCGTGCTGCTCACCGAGACCGTGCAGCTCGGGCCCGAGCGCAATCCGCACTGGACGCGCGAGGAGGTCGAGGCGGAGATCCACGGCATGCTCGGCACCCGCAAGGCGATCTGGCTGCCGCGCGGCCTGACCGCCGACTATCCACCGCATGGTTACGGCACGCTCGGCCATGTCGACATCGTGGCCGCGTTCGCCCGCCCCGGTGTGGTCGTCGCGCACACGCAGCCCGACCCGGCCCACCCCGACCACGAGGTGTGCAAGGAGAACGTGGCGCTGCTGCGCTCCCAGACCGACGCCCGGGGCCGGAGCCTCGAAGTCGTCGAGATCCCCGCCCCGACCGTGGTCGCCGACGACGAGGGCTGGGTCGACTACTCGTATATCAACCACTACCTCTGCAACGGCGGCGTCGTCCTGTGCGGCTTCGACGACCCCAGGGACGAGCAGGCGGCCGGGATCTTCCGTCGGCTGTTCCCCGAGCGGACCGTGACCCTCGTGGACGCACGTACGATCTTCGCGGGGGGCGGTGGCATCCACTGCATCACCCAGCAGCAGCCCAGGGTGTGATCCAAAAGGAGCAGGAATGGCCGGTCCGGCCCGCGCGCGCAGGAACGCGCCGCCGCGCGAGGAAGTGCTGGCCGCCGCCATGGCCACGATCGCCGAGCGCGGTCTGGACGGCCTGACCATGGCCGGGCTCGGCCGCGAGGTCGGCATGTCCAGCGGCCATCTCCTCTACTACTTCCACAGCAAGGACGAGCTGCTGCTGCAGACCCTGGAGTGGAGCGAGGGGCAGCTCGGCGGCGAGCGCCGGGCGCTGCTCTCGCGGCCGGGCACGGTCCGCGAGCGCCTTGACGGCTATGTCGACCTGTACGTCCCGGACGGGCCGCGCGATCCGCACTGGATCCTGTGGCTGGAGGTCTGGAACCGCTCGCAGAACGCCGACGGCGAGGCCCGCGCCCGCCAGGCCGCCATCGAGGGTGCCTGGCACCGCGACCTGGTCGCGCTGATCGCCGAGGGCGTCTCGCGCGGAGAGTTCCGCCCGGTCGACGCGGACCGCTACGCGGCCCGGCTGCGCGCGCTGCTCGACGGCTTCAGCGTCCATGTGGCGGTCGGCCTGCCGGGCACCGGCCGGACCCAAGTCCTCGACCACGTACGGGAGTTCGTGGACGAGTCGCTGACCGGCCGCTGGCTGCATTCTCCCGGGGGATAACCCCCGGACCCCCAGCCGGACGAGCAGGCCGTCCAGGGCACCCGGCAGGTCTGTGCCGGGCGGACCGGGGTGAACGCAACGTACGCAAGTACGCCTTATCGTTGCGTCCACCACCCTTGTCGGCCCGTCCGACCTGGGCCAACGTGATCGTCCATGGGACGAGAGCAGTGGAAGAAGATCTGGGTCGGCTCGGCCGGAAACATGGTCGAGTGGTTCGACTGGTTCGTGTACGCGACCTTCGCGGTGTACTTCGCGGACGCGTTCTTCCCCAAGGGGAACGACACCGCGAACCTCATGAACACCATGGGGATCTTCGCGGTCGGCTTCTTCATGCGGCCGGTGGGCGGCTGGTTCCTCGGCCGCATCGGCGACCGGCGCGGCCGTAAAGCCGCGCTCACCCTGACCGTCACGCTGATGTCCGCCTCCGCGATCCTGATCGCGGTGGCGCCGACGTACGGCGTGGCCGGATACGGGGGAGTGGCGGTCCTGCTCGTCGCCCGGCTGCTCCAGGGACTGTCGGTGGGCGGTGAGTACGCGGCCAGCGCGACCTACCTCACCGAGGCCTCCGCCCCCGAGCGGCGCGGCTTCGCCTCCAGCTTCCAGTACGTGTCGATGACCGCGGGCCAGCTCGTCGGCCTCGGCCTCCAGATCGTCATGCAGCGCACGATGTCCGAGGACGCGCTGCACAGCTGGGGCTGGCGCATCCCGTTCATCGTGGGCGCGCTCGGCGCGGCGATCGTCTTCTACTTGCGGCGCTCGATGCTGGAGACCGAGGTGTACGCGGAGTCGGGCGCGGCGCGCGACGACGACCGGGGCACCCTGAAGGCGCTGTGGCGCCACCGCCGCGAGGCGTTCCTGGTGGTCGCGCTGACGATGGGCGGCACGGTCGCGTACTACACGTACACCACGTATCTGACGAAGTTCCTGTCCAAGAGCGCGGGCATGGAGAAGCAGACGGCCTCGCTGGTGAGCTTCTGCGCGCTGTTCGTCTTCATGTGCCTCCAGCCGCTGGCCGGGATGCTCTCGGACCGGATCGGGCGCCGTCCGCTGCTGATCACCTTCGCGGTCGGCTCGACGTTCCTGACCGTCCCGATCATGACGATGCTCAAGCACGCGGGCACGTTCTGGCCCGCCTTCGGTCTGGCGCTGCTCGCCCTGGTGGTCGTCACCGGCTACACCTCGATCAACGCGTGCGTGAAGGCGGAGCTCTTCCCGACCGGCATCCGCGCGCTCGGCGTCGCCCTCCCGTACGCGGTCGCCAACGCCCTGTTCGGCGGGACGGCCGAATATGTGGCCCTGTGGTTCAAGAAGGGCGGCATCGAGTCGGGCTTCTACTGGTATGTGGCGGGCTGCGCGGCGGTGAGTCTGGTGGTGTACCTGACGATGCGCGAGACACGGGACATCGACCTGAACCGTGTCACCGTCGCCGACGCCGACGTCGCTCCCGTTCCCACCGCGGCGGACGGGGTGCCCGCATCCTGAGATCCCTGCCCACCCTTCGTGCGGCATATGGCAGACTGCGGACCGTGCTCGCTTTCATGATGATTATGGACAGCAGCGCGCCGGTCCGCAGTGACCGCTGAACCCGCGGCAAACCCCCCGCGGCAGCGGACATCGTGCCCCAGACCCGCGCGCAGACCCTTCGCACCCGCGAGGGGTTTTTTCGTTTCCCGGCCCACCACGGCCGGAGGCGAGCGGCACGCGATGATGGGGGCAAGTGGAGCCAGACGAATCCGGAGCCACTCACCCGACAGGAGTCACCGAGCATGACGACCAACGAGGCATCCGAAGAGAGCCATCGCGTCGACGACAGCTTCCACGTCTTCGACACGACGCTGCGCGACGGCGCCCAGCGCGAGGGCATCAACCTCACTGTCGCGGACAAGCTCACGATCGCACGGCACCTCGACGACTTCGGGGTCGGTTTCATCGAGGGCGGCTGGCCGGGCGCCAACCCGCGCGACACCGAGTTCTTCGCCCGCGCCAAGCACGAGATCAGCTTCAAGAACGCCCAGCTGGTCGCGTTCGGCGCCACCCGCCGCCCGGGCGGCAGCGCGGCCACGGACCCGCAGGTCAAGGCGCTGCTGGCGTCCGGTGCGCCGGTGATCACGCTGGTCGCCAAGTCCCATGACCGCCATGTCGAGCTCGCCCTGCGCACCACGTTGGACGAGAACCTGGAGATGGTCCGGGACACCGTCTCGCATCTGCGCGAGCAGGGACGGCGCGTCTTCGTCGACTGCGAGCACTTCTTCGACGGCTACCGGGCCAACCCCGAGTACGCCAAGTCGGTCGTCCGGGCCGCGAGCGAGGCCGGGGCCGACGTCGTCATCCTCTGCGACACCAACGGCGGCATGCTCCCCGCCCAGATCCAGGCCGTGGTCGCCACCGTCCTCGCCGACACCGGCGCCCGGCTCGGCATCCACGCCCAGGACGACACCGGCTGCGCCGTCGCCAACACCCTCGCCGCCGTCGACGCCGGCGCCACCCACGTCCAGTGCACCGCCAACGGCTACGGCGAGCGCGTCGGCAACGCCAACCTCTTCCCGGTCGTCGCGGCCCTTGAGCTGAAGTACGGCAAGAAGGTGCTGCCCGAGGGCGCGCTCGCCGAGATGACCCGCATCTCGCACGCGATCGCCGAGGTCGTCAACCTCACCCCCGCCACCCATCAGCCGTACGTCGGCGTCTCCGCGTTCGCGCACAAGGCCGGGCTGCACGCCTCCGCGATCAAGGTCGACCCGGACCTCTACCAGCACATCGACCCGGGCCTGGTGGGCAACCGGATCCGGATGCTGGTCTCCGACATGGCGGGCCGCGCCTCCATCGAGCTCAAGGGCAAGGAGCTCGGCGTCGACCTCGGCGGCGACCGCGAACTGGTCGGCCGCGTCGTCGCCCGCGTCAAGGAGCGCGAGCTCAAGGGCTATACGTACGAGGCCGCCGACGCCTCCTTCGAGCTGCTGCTGCGCGCCGAGGCGGAGGGCCGGGCCCGCAAGTACTTCCGGGTCGAGTCCTGGCGCGCCATCGTCGAGGACCGCCCCGACGGCACCCACGCCAACGAGGCCACGGTGAAGCTGTGGGCCAAGGGCGAGCGGATCGTGGCGGTCGCGGAAGGCAACGGCCCCGTCAACGCGCTCGACCGGGCGCTGCGGGTGGGCCTTGAGCGCATCTACCCCCAGCTCGCCAAGCTGGAACTGGTCGACTACAAGGTCCGCATCCTGGAAGGCCGCCACGGCACCGACTCCACCACCCGCGTCCTGATCACCACGACGGACGGCTCCGGGGAATGGTCCACGGTAGGCGTAGCCACCAACATCATCGGCGCGTCCTGGGGCGCGCTTGAGGACGCGTACACCTATGGCTTGCTGCGGGCCGGGGTGGTTCCGGCGGAGTAGGGGGCCGGGGTGGGCCCTTCGGGCCCTCCTGGGGGCGCGGGGAACTGCGCGAGCAACCCAGCACGGTCCGCAGACAAACGGGGGCCCTGGGGCGCAGCCCCGGGAGGTTTGTCCGTTTCGTGCGGGACTCCGGTAGCGTCGGGAGCATGAGGTTCCGGGTATTGCTCGCGTCCGCCGCCGCACTGATCGCCCTGGCCCCCGTGGCCACGGCCACAGCCACCGCCGCCCCGGCGGCGTCCGGCGTGGCCGAGGTCGCCGCCGCGCTGAAGAAGGCGCCGGTGTACGTCGACCCCGGCGCCGCCGGACAGCTCTCGGCAGCCCAAGCCGACGCGCTGGCCAAGAAGATCAAGGACGCCGACAGGCCGCTCTTCGTCGCCGTGCTGCCCGCGACCTCCGCGTTCCCCAAGGACACGCTCCTGCGGAACCTGCGCACCGACACCGGCGTCACCGGGTTGTACGCGGTCCGCCTCGGCGACGCCTTCAACGCGGGCGCCGACCGCAAGGTCATGTCGCAGCAGGCCGTCGAGAACCTGAAGAGCGCGGTACGAGCGCCGGGCACCGCCACCGACGCGTCGACGCAGCTCAACGCCTTCGTCGACCAGGCGCTCCCCACCATGCGCGGCCACGCCCCGTCCTCCTGGGGCGGCGGCTCCGGCTCGAACGGCGGGGTGTCGTCCGCCGCGCTGATCGCCACCGGCGCGGTCGTCGTCGCGGGCGGCGCCGGGGCGTACGCGCTGGTGCGGCGCAGCCGCCGCAAGAAGGCCGAGGAGGAGCGGGCCGCGCTCCAGCGGCTCCAGGTGGTCGTCGACGAGGACATCACCGCGTTCGGCGAGGAGCTGGACCGGCTCGACTTCCACCCGGCCGAGGCGGGCGCCGACGACGCCATGCGCGCCGACTACGAGCGCGCCCTCGACTCGTACGAGACCTCCAAGAGCCTGATGGCGGCGGCTCAACACCCCGGCGATGTGCGCGGGGTGACCCAGGCGCTTGAGGACGGGCGGTTCTCGCTCGCCACGCTCGCCGCCCGCCGTGAGCACAAGCCGCTGCCCGAGCGGCGCGCGCCCTGCTTCTTCGACCCGCGCCACGGGCCGTCCGTCCAGGACGCCACCTGGGCCCCGGCGGGCGGGGCGGCGCGCGAGGTGCCGGTGTGCCTGGCGGACGCGACCCGGCTGCGCGACGGCCAGGATCCGATGGTGCGGGAGGTCGACACCGACCAGGGCCGCCGCCCGTACTACGACGCAGGGCCCGCGTACGGCCCCTGGGCGGGCGGCTACTTCGGCGGCGGCATGCTGCCCGGCCTGCTGATGGGCACCATGCTCGGCTCGATGCTCTCGACCCCGGCATACGCGGCCGACTACGGCGGCGCCGACTTCGCGGGCCAGAACTACGACGGCGGCGACGTCTCCGGCGCCGACTTCAACTCATCCGATTTCGGCGGGGGTTGGGGCGACGGTGGAGGCGGCGGCGACGGTGGCGGCTTCGGGGGCGGGGACTGGTAGCAGCCGGTCACCCGCGCACCCCGGTCACCCGCGCACCCCCGTCACCCGCGCAGCTCCGGCAGCAGCTCCGCGATCCGCTCCAACTGCTCGGTCTGCGCGGCCAGATCGAGCGCGGCGATCCGTATCACCAGATGGCGCGCGCCCGCGTCGAGGAACTTGCGCAGGTAGGCCACGACGTGGTCCGGCGGGCCCGCCGTGAGGGCCTGGATGGTCTCCAACTGGTCCAGTTCCATCTTGTAGTTGGCCCGGCTGTACGCCTCCAGGCGTCTGCGCCCCTCGGCCGGAGTCTCCGCGAGCAGCACCGACACGAAGAGCGCCGGGTCGAGAGCCTGCGGGTCGCGGCCCGCCCCCGCCGCAGCCGTCCGTACATCGGCCAGCCCCGTCGCGTAGTCCGCCGCATCCGGCGGATAGGGGAGCCAGCCGTCGTACAACCGGCCCGTACGGGACCTCGCCGCCGGGGTGTTGCCGCCGAGCCAGACGGGCGGGCCGCCGGGGCGGAAGACGGGGGTGGGGCGGGGGATGTCGTCGAAGCGCAGCAGTTCGCCGTGGAAGGACGTCGGGCCCTCGGCGGTCCACAGCTGCCGCCACAGCGCCACCGTCTCGTCGAGCCGGGCGAACCGGCGCTCCCATGGCACCTCGGAGAGATCGTGCAGCGGGCGGCCGAGCCGGCCGGGGAAACCGGCGCCCACGGTCACCGTGAGGCGGCCGCCGGACATCAGGTCGAGGGAGGCGAGCGTCTGCGCGGTCTGCACCGGGCGGCGCAGGACCGGCATCAGCGCGGCCGTGCCGAGGGTGACGCGGCTGGTCACGGGGGTGAGCGCGGAGAGCATGGTGAGCGCTTCGATGCGCGGCTCGATGAGGGAGTCGTTGACCCAGAGCGAGTCGTAGCCGAGCCGTTCGGCGCGTACACCGAAGCCGACAAGCGAGCGCGGGTCGGTGCCGGAGGGTCTGTCCGGTGGATCTGGCCGCTTTCGGTCCGGGACGCGGTTTCGGTGCTGGTGAGCGGGGGGCTGGTGCGTGCAGCTGCAAGGCGGAGGATTGAGGCGACGCGGAGCGTCGGCGATTGACGACAACGCGGCAGATGGGCGTGCCAGGCCCCCGCGTCCCAGGCAAGATCCATCGGACAGGCCCTCCCCCCACTGGGCATGGCCGATGGGGAGCAGGACGCCGACCTGGATGCGTGTGTTCATGGCGAGCAGGCTGCCCGCCGCACGGCATCGCCTCAATTCCCTGCGGGGAATGGCCAGTCGGCGGGGGAGGGGGTTGGATCGGGGGTGTGGACTTCCCCAGCGCCCTGCGCGAACGCCGTACCCGCCGCCGTATCAGCCAGCTCGATCTGGCGCTGCGGGCCGGTACCACCCAGCGGCATGTCAGCTTTCTGGAGTCCGGCCGCTCCGAGCCCGGCCGGGCCATGGTGGTGCGGCTCGCCGAGTCCCTCGAACTGCCGCTGCGCGAGCGCAACTCGCTGCTGCTCGCGGCCGGTTACACACCGGTCTATCCGACGACCTCGCTGGACGCGCCCGAGCTGGCCCCCGTACGGGACGCCCTGACGCGGATCCTCGCCGCGCACGCGCCCTGCCCGGCGGTCGTGGTCGACCGGTGCGGGCGGCTCGTCGCGGTCAACGACCACTTCGCGGTGCTGACCGAGGGCGCCGATCCCGAGCTGACCGGGCCGGGGGCGAACGCGTACCGGTTCGCCCTGCACCCGCGCGGGCTCGCGCCCCGGATCCGCAACTACGCGGCGTGGGCCCGCCATGTGGTCGAGGCCCTGCGCGCGGAGGTGGCCCGCCATCCCGACGACGAACTGCGCCGGCTGCTCGCCGAGTTGGCGGGGTACGTGCCCGACGTACCCCTGGACGACGCGCACCTCGGGTTCGCGGTGCCGCTTGAGCTGTCCGTGCCGGACGGCTCCACCCTGCGGCTGATGACCACCGTCACCACCTTCGCGACCGCCGTCGACGTCACCGTCGCCGAGCTGAAGCTGGAGGCGTTCCTGCCGGTGGACGAGGCGACGGCGGCCTTCCTCGCGGCGGCCGCCGCCCGGCTCACGCGGACTTGATGGCGGAGATGTCGAAGGTCAGCTTCACCTTGTCGCTGACCACGACGCCGCCGGTCTCCAGGGCCGCGTTCCAGGTCAGGCCCCAGTCGGAGCGCAGGATGTCGGCGCTGCCCTCGAAGCCCACGCGCTGGTTGCCGTAGGGGTCGGTCGCCGAGCCGTTGAGCTCCAGGTCGATGGCGAGCGGGCGCGTGACGTCCTTGATGGTCAGGTCGCCGATGATCCGGTAGCTGTCGCCGCCGAGCTGCTGGGCCTCGGTGGAGCGGAAGGTCATCAGCGGGAACTGCTCGGTGTCGAAGAAGTCGCCGCCGCGCAGGTGGCCGTCGCGGTCGGCGATGCCGGTGTCGACGCTGGCGACCTTGACGTCGAGTACGGCGGAGGAGGCGGCCGGCTCGGCGCCGTTCAGCTCCAGGGTGCCCTCGAAGTCGCCGAACGCGCCGCGCACATTGGTGACCATGGCGTGCCGGACGGTGAACCCGATCCGGGAGTGCGCCGGGTCGATGGTGTACGTGCCGGTCAGCGCGGCCAGGGCCGGGTCGACCTCGGCGACGGCGGTGGCGACGGCGGTGCTCTTGCGGCCGAAGAGAGCCATGACGTTCTCCTTTGAAGGACGCGCTGCGGCCGGATGCCCAGCGGTTTAACTTTCAACAAGAGCGACCGTAGACCCATTCCGTACGAGTTTCAACTACTACTTTGGGTGTGTCTCCGCGTACTTTCTGTATGCCCTCGTATGTCCCTGTTGGTTACGGCCGCACGCGCGGCGGTGCCGGGGCCGGGCCCAGGGTGGTGGTGCCCGGGGCCGCGCGGTGGCCCAGGCCCGTGCGGTAGGCGTCCATCGCGGCTTCCGTCCGGCCGGTGCGGCGCAGCAGATCGCCCAGGAGGCGGCACAGGTCCGCGAGGTCGCCGCTCGCGCCGCTGCGTTCCAGTAGGCCGAGCGCCGTCACATAGTGCTCCTCGGCCGACTCCAGCTCGCCGTGCTCCTCGCGGATCAGGCCGAGCAGGCGGTGCGCGCCGCCCGCGTGGACCGCGCCGTGCCGGTCGCCCAGCTCCGGCGCCGTCTCCACCAGCGGGTCCAGCAGCGCCGCCGCCTCCGTGAAGCGGCCCAGGCGTCGCAGTACGTCGGCGAGCTCGACCTCCACCTGGCAGGTGAAGAGCGCGGCCCGCTTGGCCGCCAGCATGTCCCGCGCGGTACGCAACTCCCGCTCGGCGGCGGCCAGTTCACCGTCCTGCGCGTACACATAGCCGCGCATCCAGTGGCAGTGCGCCAGATCCGTACGCAGCCGCAGCTGCCGGTAGACCGACTGGGCCTTGGCGAGCGAGGCGTCGGCGTCGGCCGTGCGGCCCTCGGCGAGGAACGTGCGGGCCACCTGGCGGTGCATCCCGGCGACCAGGGCGGGATCGGAGACCTGCGGGGCGAGCGCGAGCGCCAGCTCGGCGGCGTGCGCGGCGCGGGCCTGCGCGCCCATGTCCAGATACGGGCCGATGATCGCCGAGTAGAGCAGCACCAGCGACTCCGGGTCGTCCAGGCCCGAGGTGCCCAGCTCGTCGATGGTGGACTCCAGGAGATAGCAGGCATAGCGGAGCTCGCCCGCCAGGACGTGGGCGATCGCCCGGCCCCGGATCGCGCGGGTGCGGCGCGGCAGCGGCTCGCCCGACTGCTGGCGCTCGGCTGCCTCGAAGTGCCGGATGGCGTCGGCGAGTTCACCGGACTCCAGGGCGCAGTCACCCAGACCGAGGAGTGCCTCGGCCTGTTCGGGGGCCAGTTCGTGCAGCTCGGCCTCGGTGAGCAGCTGGCGGTAGCGCACGGCGGCCTCGTCCGCGTCGCCGGTGGCGAGCAGGCGCTGGGCGTCGGTGAGGGCGAGCCGCAGCTCGGTGGCGAGGTGCGCGGGGCGGCCGGTGGCCAGCTCGTCGTAGCTGGTGCCGAGGCGTTCGGCGAGATGGCGAAGGGCCGCCTCGGACGGCCTTACCTTGCCGGACTCCAGGGTCGACACATAGGCCGGGGTGTAGGCGGGCTCGGCCAACTGCCGCTGGGTCAGACCCCGTTCGGCCCGCAGTCGCTGCACCCGGCGGCCGATCACCGCAGGTTCGTCCATCGTGTCTCCCTGGTCCCAGGGCATTGCGCCCACCTCGTGCGCCCCCTAACTTAAGCACGCCGATCAACAGAGTTAATCGACCGCTTAACTTCCGACTTAACTTCCGTCACTGGGGGAGGACTTCGTGCGCTCAGCCATGCGTCCGTCGCTGCGCAGAACCATAGCGGCGACCGCGCTCACCGCCGCCGTCGCGGCCGCGCTCATATCCGGGCCCGGCACCGCGGCCGCCGCCGACCCGGACCGGCCGGCGCCCCGGCCGCGGGTCCAGGTCGAGATACCCGGCCCGGAGACCGGCGGCGAGGCCGGCTCCGGTCATACGCTCGTCCCGGTCACCGGGCAGAGCCACGGCCGCCCCGCGCCCGGGCTCACCGGCCGCGCGGCCGCGGCCGACGGTCAGGTCACCAAGATCGTCGACAATGGCTCGACGGCCGACCGCCTCGACATCGTCATCGTCGGCGACGGCTACACCGCCGACCAGCTCGACCAGTTCCACGCGGACGCCAAGGAGAAGTGGGGCGAGGTGACCGGCGTCGAGCCGTACACCACGTACCAGAACCTCTTCAACGTATGGACGGTGGACGCCGTCTCCGCCCAGTCCGGCATCTCCGGCGACCCGGCCCAGGGCGATGTGAAGAACACCGCGCTCGGCGCCTACTTCTGGTGCGACGGGGTGGAGCGGCTGCTCTGCGTCGACCAGGACAAGGTCGACGCGTATGTGGCGAAGGCGCCGCAGGCCGACCTCGTGATCGTCCTCGCCAACAGCGCCAAGTACGGCGGCGCGGGCTACAACGAGCCCAGCAAGAAGCTCGGTTACGAGGGGATCTCCACCGCGTCGGCCGGCAACGCCAAGTCCGGCCAGGTCGCCATCCATGAGACCGGCCACTCCCTCGGCAAGCTCGCCGACGAGTACTTCTACCCGGGCACGCCCGGCTACGAGCACTACTCGGGCCCCGAGGCCGCCCAGCCCAACATCTCGGTGCTGAGCGCGGAGCAGATGACCGCGCAGAAGACCAAGTGGTACCGCTGGCTCGGCGAGACGTCCCCGGACGGCGGCACGGTCGGGGCGTACGAGGGCGGCGGCTACTACGTCACCGGCCTCAACCGCCCCACCGACAACTCGATCATGCGCATCCTGGGCAGGCCCTTCAACCTGCCCGGACGCGAGGCGATGATCGCCGGGTTCTACCGGCACGCGTCGATCGCGACGGCGGCCGTGCGCACCGACCGCCCGCTGCGGGCGCACGACAGCGCGAAGGTCACCGTGCCCCGCCTGGTGGGCGCGAACGTCAAGCAGCTGCGGGTGCGCTGGTACCTGGACGGCAAGGAGCTGCGCTGGTTCGAGGGCCGCACTTCGCTGAAGGTCGCCCAGGCCGTACTGAACCCGTGGGACCACAAGAGCCACAAGCTCTCGGCGACGGTCTCCGACCCGACCGCCTCGGTGCGCGATCCTCAGATCGCCGCCACGCTCGCCGACACGGTGACCTGGGCCGTACGCCGCTGATCCGGCCCGGTTCCCGGGAACCAGCACAACAAGCGCTTTCTACAAGGTGCGTCCGGGGCATTGAACGCCTCGGGCGCACCGTGCTACACCAGCGGGCAGCGGTCTACACCACCTCCCCGGGAGCCCCTGTGTCCGAGTCGCCCGCACTGCCCGAGTGGTCCCGTCGCACCTTCCTCACCGCCACCGGAGCAAGCGCTCTCCTGCTCGGTACGGCGCCGGGGGTGCGGGCCGCCGACGACGAGTACGCGGTCCTGCGCAAGCGCTGGCGGGATCTGTCGCTGGGCACCGGGTTCGACGCGGGCGCCGAGCCGTACGCCTCGCGGCTCAAGGGAACCGGCGACCTCGCCCGCACCTTCCGCGCCTCGATGGCCCCGGCGGCCGACTCCCTGTGGCCCGACGCCCCGTTCGACCCGCCCGCCGGGATCACCCAGAGCTACTCTCGGCTGTGGACCATGACCCAGGCCTACCTCCAGCCCGGCACCGGACTGACCGGCGACGCCTCCCTGTTCGCCGACGTCGTCACCGGCCTCGACCATGTCTCGGCGACGGTCTACAACCCCACCACCACCCGCTACGGCAACTGGTGGGAGTGGCAGATCGGCAGCCCCAGACTCCTCATGGACCTCGTCAACGCGCTCCACGACGAGCTCACCGACGACCGCGTCCAGGCGGCCTGCGCGGCCGTCGACCACTTCGTCCCCGACTCCGCGCTCGGCGTCTACTCGGGCACCTCCACCGGCGCGAACCGCGTCGACCTGTGCCGGTCGGTCGCGGTGCGCGGGGCCGTCGGCCGCACCCCCGCCAAGCTCGCGCTCGCGAGGGACGCCCTGTCCCCGGTCTTCCCGTACGTCACCAAGGGCGACGGCCTCTACGCCGACGGATCGTTCGTCCAGCACACCTCGATCGCCTACTCCGGTACGTACGGACAGGTCATGCTCGACGGGCTCGGGCGGCTCTTCACACTGCTCGCCGGGTCGAGCTGGGCGGTGACCGACCCCAACCGGCAGATCATCCTGGACAGCGTGGAGCACGCGTACGCGCCGCTGATCCACAACGGGCTGGTGATGGACAGCGTCAACGGGCGTGCGGTGAGCCGGGGTTATCTGCTGAACGACGATCTGCAGGTGATGCGGAGCGACCACTTCCATGGGCAGGGACTGATCGCGGCGATCGCGGTGCTCGCGGGCGGCGCCTCCGAGGCCGAGCGGACCCGCTGGTACGGGATGGTCAAGGGCTGGGCCGAGCGCGACCCCGGCCATCTCGACCTCGCCGCGCGCCAGTTCGGCGTGGCCGACCTCGCCCGGCTCCAGGCGATCGCCGACTCGCCGGTGGCGGCCGCGCCCGAGCCGGTCGGGCACACCCTGTTCGCCGCGATGGACCGGGCCGTACACCGCCGCCCCGGCTGGACCGCGAACATCTCCATGGCCTCGGAGCGGATCTCGTACTACGAGTGCGGCAACGGCGAGAACCCGCGCGGCTGGCACACCGGCGCCGGAATGCTCTACTGGTGGCCCGGCGAGCAGGGCAACGACCAGTACACCGACTGGTTCTGGCCGACCGTCGACCCGTACCGGCTGCCGGGGACCACCGTCTCCACCAAGCGGCTCGCCGACAAGGCGGGCGGCGAGTGGGGCGCGGCCAAGCCCGCCGTGACCTGGGTGGGCGGGGCGAGCGACGGCGAGTTCGCGGCGGTCGGGCAGCAGGTGAAGGGGCTCGGCTCGACGCTTGAAGCCCGTAAGTCCTGGTTCTGCACGGCCGGTACGGTCGTCTGCCTCGGCGCCGGGATCACCGCGAGCGACGGCGTCCCGGTCGAGACCGTCGTCGACAACCGCAACCTCGGCGAGGGCGGCACGAACGCGTTCACCCTGGACACCGGCTCCCGCCCGCGCTGGGCGCACCTCGACGGGCACGGCGGCTGGGTGTTCCCCGGTGGCACGGGCGCGCTGCACACCCTGCGCGAGGACCGGACCGGGGCGTGGGGCGACATCAACACCGGCAGCTCGACCGAGCGCCGCACCCGGACGTACCAGACGCTGTGGCTGGACCACGGGGTCGACCCGGTGGGCGCCTCGTACCATTACCAGCTGATGCCGGGCGCCTCACGGGCCACGGTCGCGGCGCGCGCGGCGGACCGGGGATGGCTGTCGGTGCTGGCCAACACGGCCGCCTGCCAGGCCGTCTCGGTGCCCTCGCTCGGCCTTGTCGGCGCGAACTTCTGGCAGCCGGGGAGCGCGGGTCCGCTCGCGGTCACCGCACCGGCGAGCGTGCTCGTACGGAGCAAGGGGGCGAGCGCCGCGCTGCGGGTGAGCGAGCCGCCGCGCACCGGCCGGCCCTTCGAGCTCACCTGGCACCATCCCGTACGACGGGTGACCAGCGCCGATCCGTCGGTCGAGGTGCTTGCCACCGGAGCGGTGCTACGGCTGCGGATCACGCCCGGCACGGCCGGTGCGAGCCACCGGTGTGACGTGGGTCTCATGTGACCTGGTTGTTGGACCCCAACAAAGCCGGACGGTCCTGAGCTGGCACTTCGGCTGCATCGCGGGAATGTTCTGTTCAGGGCTACCAGGAAAAAGGTCCGGAGACTGTGCGAAGTCGACGGCGGGAAATTCTTGGTCGACTTCGTAGGGTCGATGCATGACCGTTGTGGACGAAACCCCGGGTGAGCCGAGTGACGCGCGTGGCCGCGTGGCCGAGCTGCTGGCCCTGCGCGAGCAGGCCCGGCGCGGGCCGAGCGAGCGCGCGACCGAAGCGCAGCACGCCAAGGGCAAGCTGACCGCGCGCGAGCGCATCGAGCTGCTGCTCGACCCGGGTTCGTTCAAGGAGGTCGAGCAGCTGCGGCGCCACCGTGCGACCGGCTTCGGCCTGGAGGCCAAGAAGCCGTACACGGACGGTGTCATCACCGGCTGGGGCACGGTCGAGGGCCGTACGGTCTTCGTCTACGCGCACGACTTCCGGATCTTCGGCGGTGCGCTGGGCGAGGCTCACGCGACCAAGATCCACAAGATCATGGACATGGCCATCGCGGCCGGTGCTCCGCTGGTCTCGCTGAACGACGGCGCGGGTGCCCGTATCCAGGAGGGCGTCTCGGCGCTCGCCGGTTACGGCGGCATCTTCCAGCGCAACACGCGGGCCTCGGGTGTCATCCCGCAGATCAGTGTGATGCTCGGCCCCTGCGCCGGTGGCGCGGCCTACTCACCCGCCCTGACCGACTTCGTCTTCATGGTCCGCGAGACCTCCCAGATGTTCATCACCGGCCCGGACGTCGTCCGCGCGGTGACCGGCGAGGAGATCTCGCAGAACGGCCTGGGCGGCGCGGATGTGCACGCCGAGACCTCCGGTGTGGCGCACTTCGCGTACGACGACGAGGAGAGCTGCCTCCAGGAGGTGCGCTACCTCCTGTCGATGCTGCCCTCCAACAACCGCGAGAACCCGCCCTCGCACCCCGCCGAGGACCCGGCCGACCGGCGCGGCGACGTGCTGCTCGACCTGGTGCCCGCCGACGGCAACCGCCCGTACGACATGCACAAGGTCATCGAGGAGCTCGTCGACGACGGCGACTACCTGGAGATCCACGAGCGCTGGGCCCGCAACATCATCTGCGCGCTGGCCCGCCTTGACGGCCAGGTCGTCGGCATCGTGGCCAACCAGCCGCAGACGCTGGCGGGCGTCCTGGACATCGAGGCGTCGGAAAAGGCTGCCCGTTTCGTCCAGATGTGCGATGCTTTCAACATCCCGATTATCACCCTTTTGGATGTACCCGGGTTCCTGCCCGGCGTCGATCAGGAGCACGGTGGAATCATCCGGCACGGCGCCAAGCTGCTGTACGCGTACTGCAACGCCACCGTGCCCCGGATCTCGCTGATCCTGCGCAAGGCCTACGGCGGGGCGTACATCGTCATGGACTCCCAGTCCATCGGCGCCGACCTCACCTACGCCTGGCCGACCAACGAGATCGCGGTCATGGGCGCCGAAGGCGCCGCCAACGTCATCTTCCGCAAGCAGATCGCGGAGGCCGAGGACCCCGAGGCCATGCGCGTACGCATGGTCAAGGAGTACAAGGCCGAGCTGATGCACCCGTACTACGCGGCCGAGCGGGGCCTGGTCGACGACGTCATCGACCCCGCCGAGACCCGCGAGGTGCTCATCGCCTCCCTCGCGATGCTGCGCACCAAGCACGCCGACCTGCCGTCCCGCAAGCACGGCAACCCGCCTCAGTAACGAGGAGCACGAGTGAACACCCCGACTTCCGTCCCTTCCGCGTCCGTCCTGCGGGTGGAGAAGGGCGACGCGGCCCCGGAGGAGCTGGCGGCCATCACCGCCGTCCTGCTCGCCCGCGCCGCCGCCCGGACCGCCACGACCCCGTCCCGGGGCCGCGACACGGCCGGCTGGCGCCGCCTGGAGCGCACGCCCGGCTTCCGAGCGCCACACTCCTGGCAGGGCTAGGCCCGTACGCCTGAGAAGGCCCCGCCGCTCCTTAAGTGGAGCGGCGGGGCCTTCGGCGTTCCTGAACGGCTACCCCGGACAGCACGAACGCCGGGACCCGTGGCGGGTCCCGGCGTCGGTGAAGGGGGGTGGGCCGCTAGCGCAGCCGGGCCATCAGCGCGTGCTCGACCAGAGTGATCAGCGCGCTCTTCGCGTCCGCGCGGTGGCGGGCGTCGGTGGTGATGATCGGGGTGTCCGGGCCGATCTGGAGGGCCTCGCGGACTTCGTCGGGGGTGTACGGCTGGTGGCCGTCGAAGCCGTTGAGGGCGATGACGAACGGCAGGCCGCTGTTCTCGAAGTAGTCGACCGCGGGGAAGCAGTCGGCGAGGCGGCGGGTGTCGACGAGCACGACCGCGCCGATGGCGCCGCGTACCAGGTCGTCCCACATGAACCAGAAGCGGTCCTGACCGGGGGTACCGAAGAGGTACAGGATCAGGTCCTGGTCGAGCGTGATGCGGCCGAAGTCCATCGCGACCGTGGTGGTCGTCTTGTCGCCCGTGTGCGTGAGGTCGTCGATGCCCGCCGAGGCGGACGTCATGACGGCTTCGGTACGCAGGGGGTTGATCTCCGAGACCGCGCCGACGAACGTGGTCTTGCCCACGCCGAAGCCGCCCGCCACCACGATCTTCGCGGAAGTAGTGGAGCGGGCAGCACCGCCGCTAGAGCTTGCGAAGTCCACTGAGCACCCTTTCGAGCAGTGTCACATCTGGCTGGCCGCCGGCGGACTCGTCGCCGCCGGGCTGGTGGATGGCGACAAGTCCGGCCTCGGCCAGGTCGGCGACGAGGATTCGGGCAACGCCGAGGGGGAGGGAAAGAAGTGCCGAGATCTCGGCGACCGACTTGATCTCACGGCACAGATGGCAGATCCGCTGGTGCTCGGGCAACTGCCCTTGCAGCCGCGACGGTTCCGCCGTGGTGTGCACCAGCGCCTCGATGGCGAGCTGGTAGCGCGGCCGGGTGCGGCCGCCGGTCATGGCGTACGGACGCACAAGGGGGTTGTGCGTGCCGCCCGCCGGGGAAGGCTTGGGGACCTGCCGCGGCGCCACCGGCTCGATGCGGGGCTGCGGCGGCTGGTCGTAGGGGCTCGGCTGCCGGTGCGGCTGCTGGTAAGGCTGCTGACCCTGGCCGTGTCTGCTGGGCGCGGAGGGAAAGTTGAACCGGTTGTGCCCGTGCTCACCCGGAGACTGCTGTCCACCGCTGTATGGGTGTCCGCCTGGGGGTGTTGTCACGTTTCCTCCTCCGACTGCCGGTCGCCCATTTGATTGGGGCCGCGCCACCGCACCTTATGGCGCGGTGGCGAGAAACGCACTGCCTGTCTGCCGGTTGAGAACCGGAATTTCACAATTAATTGAGAAGGCTGCCCTGGAGTTCCGCCCGCAGGTCCGGGGTGAGAACCGTGCCCGCGCGGTCCACGAGGAGGGCCATCTCATAGCCCACGAGACCGATGTCGGCCTCGGGGTGGGCGAGTACGGCGAGCGAGGACCCGTCCGAGATGGACATGATGAAGAGGAAGCCGCGCTCCATCTCCACGACCGTCTGGTTGACGGCGCCGCCCTCGAAGATCCGGGAGGCTCCCGCGGTCAGGGACGTCAGACCGGAGGCGACCGCCGCCAGCTGATCGGCCCGGTCCCGGGGGAAGCCTTCGGACATCGCCAGCAGGAGTCCGTCGGCGGAGACCACCACCGTGTGGGACACCCCGGGGGTGTTGTCCACGAAGTTGGTGATCAACCAGTTCAGATTCTGCGCCGCCTGGCTCATCGGGCTCACACTAACGCTCCTGGTTGTAGGTGTTACTGGTGTCCGACCCCGCGCTGCGGCCCTGCTGGACGCCGCGGCGCAGGTTGCTCAACCTGCCGCGTACGTCCTCCGGAGCGCGGGAGACCTGTGGGCCGCCCTGCGGGGTCTGCTCGGCCGCGCCCTCGACCAGGTTGGCCTTGGGCACCCGCCGGGGGAGACCGGAGGGGGTGACCCCGCCGGCCTTCGGCTCACGCAGCTTCTCGGCGCGCGTCCAGCGCTCGTCGTTGGTCGAACGCCAGTCGCCCGTCGGCTCGTCGGCGGTGGCCGGGGCGTCGTCGGCGGCGACGCCGGACTCGGGAGAGGTTCCGTTTCGGGAGCCGTCACGGGTCGCGGGGCCGCTGCCGTTGACGGGCTGCCGCGGCTGCTCGGGGCGCTGCGGCTCGGACTGCTGCTGCGGCTCCTGAGCGGCGGGCTGCCAGCGCTGCTGCTGCGGCTGCTGGCTGCCGCGCCTGGGCAGACCGGCGCCGGTCAGCTCGTGGGCGGAGGCCGGGGTGGGGCCCGGCCGGTCGAAGCCTACGCGCTCGGGAGCGCCCGCGGGAACGTCCGGAGCGGATTCCGCTTCCTGGCCGCCCTGCTGGTACTCGGAGGCGTACGGCGCCTGGTAGGAACCGGTCTCGCTCTCCTGGTACGAGGAGCTGGTCGGCCAGTCGTCCTGCTGGGAGGTGGTGCCGTAACCGCCGTCGTAGTGCTGCCCGTCGGCCGCCGGCGCCTGGTAGGCGGCGTCCGCGTAACCCTGCTCGGCGTAGCCGTCGCGGTGGCCGTTCTGCTGCCCGTACGCGTCCTGCTGGTACCCGTCGGAGTAGTCCTGCGCGTACTGCTGCGAGCCGTCGTACTGGCCCTCGTAGCCGCCCTGTTGGGGGTTGTACGCGTCGAACTGGGCGGTCTCGCCCTGGCCCTCGTAGGACTGCTGGTCGTACCCCTCGTCGTACTGCTGCCGGCCGTCGACCTCGTCGCGGAAGAGCGGGCGGTCGCCGCCGTGCGCCTGGGCCTCCAGGGCCGCGCGGCGCTCCTCGCGCATCAGCGAGCGGTTGACCGGGTCGAGCTGAAGGGCCTCGCCCTGCTCGCCCGTCTCGTAGCGGGAGTCGTCGAAGCCGAGCTCGGCGGCGGTGCGCATCGCCGGGGCGGCCGGGGCCTCGAAGCTCTGCTGCTCCGGGATGATCTGCGAGACCGTGAAGTCGTCGCCGGGCAGCGGCTGGCCACCGCCACCGTGGGTGATCGCGTCCGGGAGCATGACCAGCGAGGTGGTGCCCGCCTGCTCGCCCGACGGGCGCAGCTGGACCCGGATTCCGTGGCGGTCGGAGAGCCGGCCGACCACGAACAGGCCCATGCGCTGCGAGACGGCCGCGTCCACGGTCGGCGGGTTCGCCAGCTTGTGGTTGATGTCCGCGAAGTCCTCGGCGGTGAGGCCGATGCCCTTGTCGTGGATCTCGACCATGACGCGGCCGTCCGGGAGCCGGGTGGCGGTCACGCGAACCTTGGTCTGCGGGGAGGAGAACGTCGTGGCGTTCTCCAGGAGCTCGGCGAGCAGGTGCACGAGGTCGGTCACGGCCTGGCCGTGGATCTCGCTCTCCGGCACACCGGTCAGCTCGATGCGCTCGTACGACTCCACCTCGGAGGAGGCGGCGCGCAGCACGTCGACCAGCGGGACCGGCTGGTTCCAGCGGCGGCCCGGCTCCTCGCCGGCGAGGACCAGGAGGTTCTCGCCGTTGCGGCGCATACGGGTCGCGAGGTGGTCCAGCTTGAAGAGGCTTTCGAGCTGGTCCGGGTCGGCCTCGTTGTTCTCCAGGTCGGTGATGAGGGTCAGCTGGCCCTCGATCAGGGACTGGTTGCGGCGCGAGAGGTTGGTGAAGATCGCGTTGACGTTGCCTCGCAGCAGGGCCTGCTCGGCGGCGAGCCGGACGGCCTCGCGGTGGACCTGGTCGAAGGCGCGGGCGACCTCGCCGATCTCGTCCGTGGAGGTGATCGGTATCGGCTCGACGCGGGTGTCGACCCGGCCGGGCTCGGTGCGCGAGAGCTGGTCGACGAGCATCGGCAGGCGCGTCTCGGCGACCTCGAAGGCGGCGGAGCGCAGACGGCGCATCGAGCGGCTCATCTGGCGGGCCACCATGCCGGCCAGGATGAACGCGGCGAGCAGCGAGACCACGACGATCGCGCCGTTGATGTACGCGGAGGTCTTGGCGTCGTCGGCGATCTGACCGGCCTCGGTCACGGCCCGGTCGACCAGGTCGGTCTCGATCTCGGTGTAGCCGTCGAACTTGGCGGTGGCGGCGGACATCCACGCGTCGGGCGAGATCTTCTGGGCCTTGAGCTGCTTGACGCTGGTGGCCTCACCGAGCGCCGCGGCCATGCCGTTGTAGACCGAGCCGTCGCGGACCGGGGCGGCACCGATGTGCGCGCCGGTGTCGGGCTGCTGGGTGGCGCCGGGGAAGTCCTTGGCGGACTGGGCGGCCTTGGCGGCCATGACCTGCTTGAGGTGCGCGCTGTCGGCGTCCGTACCACCGGCGTCGAACTCGCCGAGCGCGATGAACTCCAGGTAGTTGTACGAGTTGAACGCCTTGACCTGCATCTGGAAGGTCTGCGGGTCCTCGCTGGGGCGGATCAGCAGGTGCATGCCGATCGAGCGCTGCAGCGACTCCGCGGCCTTGGCGAGGTCGACGGCGTACACCATGCGGCCGTAGCTGGTGATGTTGCCGGTGCCGAGGCCGAGCTCGTTGGAGAAGGTGCTCAGGTAGTGCGGGATGGCCGTGTAGCCCTCCTCGGTGAGCACCGGGTTCTTCGCCTCGACGCCCTTGGTGAAGGCCGTCTTGCGGAGCATGTCGAGGTTCTTCTCGGCCTCGCGGACCTTGGCCAGACGGCGCTTGAGGCTCGCGGTGTCGGGCATGCCCTTGACGACGTCGTCGAACTTGGCGCGGGCCGCGTCCGAGGTGGCGTACGCCTTGTTGATGACGTCGCTGTCGCGCTTGTTCTGCAGCAGCGGCTGAGCGGTGAGGTCACGCTCGTTGAGCAGGGCCTGGCCGTAGTCCGAGGCGGCGCGCACGATGAGCGCCGTCTTCTCGGCGTCCTTGGCCTGGGTCCAGGTGTCGATGGATCCCTTGACCTCGAAGCCGCCCATGACGAGGCCGACGAGGACGGGGATGAGGAGGATGGCGTTCAGACGGGTGGCCACCCGCCAGTTGCGCGGCGAGAACCTGCTCTGGCTGCCGGTGTCGGGTCCGGAGGCCTTGCCCCCGCCCTTGCCCCCGGAGGGCGTCGGCAACTCGTCAGGCTGCACCGCATTGCGCTGCGGCGGGGTGAAGTTGCCCCGCGCCTGCTGCGTCGCGGAGCTCGTCGTGCTTCGCCTCACTCGACCAACAACCTCTCGGCGCCGGCACCTCTCGCGGTGTGCCTTTAAATGTTCTGAGCCGTACTACTCGGGAGTTCGTCGAATTCCAGCACGCCGGGCGGTTCCGTTCCAAACAGCTGGAATCTGCGGTTCCGAGTGGCACACGCCTCAGATAAAACGGGCATAAAGAGCGAGCCCCGTCAAAAGGCGGGGCCAATGTGAGCGCAGCGACACCGTGTGAACGCGCCGGGTGTCCGTGACGTGCGAATTCTCTGTCGAAACGTTATGAACACAGGGGCGGATCGTGTCAAAGGACACAGTCCGCCCCCCGTTCCTCTACGACAACTGCCGTACGACCCTGCCTACTTGAGTCGTGCCATCAGTGCGTGCTCCACCAGCGTGATCAGCGCACTCTTCGCATCGCCGCGGTGGCGGGCGTCGGTGGTGATGATCGGGGCGTCCGGACCGATCTGCAGCGCCTCGCGCACCTCGTCCGGCGTGTACGGCTGGTGGCCGTCGAAGCCGTTCAGCGCGATCACGAACGGCAGGCCGCTGTTCTCGAAGTAGTCGACCGCCGGGAAGCAGTCGGCCAGACGGCGGGTGTCCACCAGGACCACGGCGCCGATGGCGCCGCGTACCAGGTCGTCCCACATGAACCAGAAGCGGTCCTGACCGGGCGTGCCGAACAGGTACAGGATCAGGTCCTGGTCCAGGGTGATGCGGCCGAAGTCCATGGCGACGGTCGTCGTCGTCTTGTCCCCGGTGTGCGTCAGGTCGTCGATCCCGGCGCTCGCGCTCGTCATCACGGCTTCGGTACGCAGGGGGTTGATCTCCGAGACCGCGCCGACGAACGTGGTCTTGCCCACGCCGAAGCCGCCCGCCACCACGATCTTCGCGGAAGTGGTGGAGCGGGCAGCACCGCCGCTAGAGCTTGCGAAGTCCACTGAGCACCCTTTCGAGCAGCGTCACATCCGGCGTGCCGCCGGCCTCTCCATTGCCCGGCTGGTGGATCGCCACCATGCCGGCCTCCGCCAGGTCGGCGACAAGAATCCGGGCGACGCCGAGCGGCATCTGCAGCAGCGCCGAGACCTCCGCCACCGACTTGACCTCACGGCACAGGTGGCAGATGCGCTGGTGCTCGGGCAGCAGCGTGGCCAGGTGCGCGGGGTCCGCGGTCGTGCTGACCAGTGCCTCGATGGCGAGCTGGTAGCGCGGCCGGGTGCGGCCGCCCGTCATGGCGTACGGGCGGACCAGCGGCTGGTCGCCATCACTGTCGTAGTGCGCGTCGTGCAGAGCGCCGTACGAATCGTGTGAGGCGGGTGGCGGGGTCATGGATCCTCCGGGCGGGACAGCAGTGACAGCGAGTGTCTTCGAGCCGTCTGATGTGGCCGGTGGGGGGCGGGGTGCGGCCGGACGGTGGTTTCTGACTGAGTGGGGGGCCTCAGTGGAGCAGGCTCCCCTGGAGTTCCGCGCGCAGGTCCGGGGTGAGGACGGACCCGGCACGGTCGACCAGGAGGGCCATCTCGTATCCCACCAGGCCGATGTCGCACTCGGGGTGTGCGAGCACGGCCAGGGAGGAGCCGTCGGAGACGGACATCAGGAAGAGGAAACCGCGTTCCATCTCGACCACGGTCTGGGCGACGGTGCCGCCCTCGAAGATCCGGGACGCACCCGCGGTCAGCGAGGTGAGACCGGACGCCACGGCCGCGAGCTGGTCGGCACGGTCCCGCGGGAAACCCTCGGACATGGCAAGCAGCAGGCCGTCGGCGGAGACCACCACCGTGTGGGACACCCCGGGGGTGTTGTCCACGAAGTTGGTGATCAACCAGTTCAGATTCTGCGCCGCCTGGCTCATCTGACTCAACTAACGCTCCTGCTGGTGAGTGGGGTCCATCGAGAAACTGCCGGTCGACGGGCCGTTGCCGGCCTGCCGCCCCTGCTGGATACCCCGGCGGAGATTGGTCAGGCGACCACGCACATCGTCGGGCGCACGCGAGACCTGGGGGCCTGCCTGGTTCTGCTGTTGCTGGGCGGTGCCCGCGACCAGGTTGGCACGCGGGACCCGCTTGGGCAGACCGGAAGTGGTGATCCCGCCGGCTGCGGGCTTGCGGGCCCGCTCGGCCTGGCGGACGAGTTCGTCGTTGGGCGAGGGGCGCCACGAGCCGCTGCCGCCCGCGCCGTTGGCACCGGCGTCGCGCGACGCGGGCGCCGGACGGCGCTCGGCGGGCTGCTGCGGCGCGGCCGGGTGCTGCGCGGGACGCGCACCCTGCGGGCCGCCCTGACCGCCCTGGCCCTGCGGGGCCTGGCCGTCCTGCTGACCGCCCTGCTGGTTGAACCAGTTGGTCTCCAGCGTGTCGTACAGCGGCGTACGGCCGTCACCGGAGTTGGGCGCCGGCGGCAGGGCCTCGGGCTGCGTCCGCTCCGGCAGGTTGCCGGCGGCCGGACGCGGTCCCTGGTTCTGCCGGGGCTGCTGCGGCTGCTGGTACTGCTGGGGCTGAGGCTGCTGGGGGACGGGCGGACGCGGCGCGTCGAAGTCCGGCCGGGCGAACTCGGAGGTCGCCCCCGGGCCCTGCCGGTCGCCCATCGGCGGCCGGGCGAACTGGCCGGTGTGCTGAGTGGTGTTCTGGCCGCTGTTCGGTGCCGCGTTCTGGCCGTTGTACGAGGTGGGGCTCGCGAACTGGCCGGTCTGCGACGGGTCCTGGTTGCCCTGGGGCGCGCCGAACACGTCGCCGCGGACGAACTGACCGCCCGCCTGCGGCGGCTGGGGCGCGGTGCCCTGGCCGGGCGGCGGCCCGTCGAAGTCGGGGCGGGCGAACTCGGCGGTGGAGCCGGGGCCCTGGCGCTCGTCCAGCGACGGCACCGGGTACTGGCCGGTGTGCTCCTCGTGGCCGCGCGGCACATCGAGGGACGGCTGGTCGTTGCCCCAGCTCGCCGCCTGCGGGCGCTGCTGCTGCGGGTTGCCGCCGGGCAGCTCGGCGCGCGGGGCGCCGGGCGGCGGGGTCAGCGGACGGTCGCCGCGGCGCGGGGCCGGGGGCTGCTGGGCCGGGGCGCCGGTGCCGAAGGCACCGCCCTGGCCGAAGCCGCCCTGGTTCTGGCCCTGGCGGGGCGGCTGCTGGCCGCTGTCGCGCGGGGGCAGCGCGGCACGGGGACCGCCGCCGCCCACCTGGCCGCGCGGGGCGCCCGCGCCGAGCCGGCCGCCGGGCGCACCCGGACCACCGGCCGGGCCGCTGCCGAGCGCGGCCGCGAGACCGGCCCGGGCACCGGGGCCCGGGGTGACACCGGGACGTCCGGCGCCGGGGCCCGAAGGGGCCTGCGTCTGGGGGCCGCCGGGCTTGCCCGGGGCCTTCTTGCCGCCCTGGGCGACATCGACGGGCAGCATGACGAGCGCCGTCGTACCGCCGGAGTCGGAGGGGCGCAGCTGGATGCGGATGCCGTGTCGCAGGGACAGGCGGCCGACCACGAACAGACCCATGCGGCGCGAGACCGAGACGTCCACGGTGGGCGGCGACGCGAGCCGCTCGTTGATCGCGGCGAGGTCCTCGGGGGAGAGGCCGATGCCGGTGTCGTGGATCTCGACCAGGACGCGGCCGTCGGGCAGCGCGTGACCGGTGACGCGGACCTTGGTCTGCGGCGAGGAGAACGAGGTGGCGTTCTCGAGCAGCTCGGCGAGCAGGTGCACGAGGTCGTTGACCACGCGGCCGGCGACGTCGGTCGCGGGCACGGCGGCCAGTTCGATGCGCTCGTACTGCTCCACCTCGGAGGCGGCGGCGCGGAGCACGTCGACCAGCGGGACCGGGCGGGTCCAGCGTCGGCCCGGCTCTTCACCGGCGAGGACGAGGAGGTTTTCGCCGTTCCGGCGCATACGGGTCGCGAGGTGGTCGAGCTTGAAGAGCGAGGAGAGCTGGTCCGGGTCGGCCTCGCGGGACTCCAGTTCGGAGATGAGCGAGAGCTGACGCTGGATGAGGCCCTGCGAGCGGCGCGAGAGGTTGGTGAACATCGCGTTGACGTTGCCTCGCAGAAGGGCCTGCTCGGCGGCGAGTCGTACGGCCTCGCGGTGCACGTCGTCGAAGGCCGCGGCCACCTGGCCGATCTCGTCCCGGGAGTGCACGCCGACCGACTCCACGGAGGTGTCGACGTCCTGCGGGTCCGACTCGGAGAGCTGCTTGACGAGCTCGGGCAGACGGTCCTGGGCGACCCGGGTCGCGGTGTCCTGGAGGCGCCGCAGCGAGCGGATCATGGACCGGGCCACGACGAACGCGCCGACCAGCGAGACGCCGAGGACGATGAGGATCAGGGCACCGTTGAGGATCGCGTCCCGCTGCGACTGGTCGCGCAGCTCACGGGCCTTCTGCTCCATCTCGCCGAGCAGGGTCTGCTCGATCGTCTTCATCTGGTTGATCTTGTTGGAGTCCTGGTCGTACCAGTCGAGGTACGAGCGCTTGGTCTCCGTGGCCAGACCGCCCTTGAGGACACGCTGGGAGTACGCGTTGGCCGCGGTGATCTCCGAGTTGCCCTTGTCGAGCGGCGCGGTGAGCTCCTCGGCCTTGCCGCCGTTGCCGTTGTACACCGTGGCGAACGACTGGAGCTGCTGGCGCTCGCCGTCCTGGGCGGACTTGGCGTAGAGGCGGTCGGGCTCGGAGAGCGTGCCGGCCTTGTCCTTGGTCGCGGGGAGCGACGCGGCGATGATCGCGCGCTGGATAGAGGCGTACTCCTTGGCGGAGGAGAACGCGGCCAGTGCACGGGTCCGCTTGATCATCTCCGGGTTGGAGGTGGCCTGCGCCATGTCCTGGGAGAGGCTGAGCAGACCGCGGATGAGGCGGCTGTAGCTCTCGACCGTCTGGGAGTCCGAGACGTTGCCCTGGTAGGCGCTGCGGCGGATGTTGTCCAGGTCCTGGAGCTGGATCGCGATCGCCGTGACGTTTTGCCGGATCGATTCGAGCGCGTCGTCGTTGTCCGGGTTGTCGACGTCCTGGGTCGCGGTCATGAAGGACTGCTTGACCCGGTCGGTGGTGGACCGCGCCGTCGAGACCATGTCCGAGCCGGTGCCGGTGGCCAGCGGGCCCGCGGACTTGTCGCGCTCCTCCTGGAGCGCGGCGGCCAGCTCGGTGGCCTGCTTGGTCATGTCGGTGAGCAGCTGCATGTGGTCGAGCTGCTTCATGTCGTTCATCGACTGGTTGATGCGCAGCCCGCCGAGGGTGGTCGCGGCGACCACGGGCAGGGTCAGCAGCGCGACCAGTCGGGTGGAGATGCGCCAGTTGCGCAGGGCTATTCGCGAGCCGGTGTCGACGGCGGGCTTCGCCTGGGGCGCGGCCGCGGGCTTCTCGGCGCCGGCGGACTTGGTGCCGCTCGACTTGGCGTTGCCCGCCTTGCCGCTCGCCTTGGAGCCGCCCTTCTTGCCCGGGCGGCCGGGGGAGCCGGCCGGACCGGAGCCCTCGTCGCCGCCCGGCGATGGGGCCGAAGGGTTCTGGGTGGCCCGGGGGTTCTGGGCGTGCTGGGGCGAGGAACTGACTGATGTGGGGCCAGTCCCGCCGTGCGGCTCCTGCTCCGCCGCAGCGCTGCCATCCCTCTTGAAACGTCCCTGCACTAGCGTCGCAACCTCTGGACCAGGCGTCCCCCGCTCTGAACGGAAGGGACGGTGTCGGCGTCGTGGGGCAAGTGTGCGCCCCATGTGTTGGTCGTGAGTGACCGGCGCTTGTTGGTCTCCCCCTCCCCGCCGCCACTCGGCGCTGCGTTGCGCCCCTGCGCGCCGGTCAGTGACCCGCGGCGGTGCGTGGAATTCCAGCACAGTGCCGGATCTCCAACAAGGCCCGCGTACCGGGCTGTGACCTAGGTGACACATGGTGATGGGCGGGTGACAAGCCGTAGAAAGTGCCTACGGATGATTCGGACGTTTACGGACGAGTCGTTTAGGTGGGGGGAGTTACCCAGTCGCCATGATCAAGAGCGGAATGGAGGGTTCAGTGGTGCAATGTCCGTTTCGGTGGCCGGAATTGACGGGGTGTAATGCCCGGATTGTTCACCGACTCGTGAGCAAACTCACACGATGATCGTCGCCTCTACGGCCCTTTGCCGGGAATTCGAATGTTTAGCCTGACGCTTTACAGGGATGGCCAATCCGACAACCGGCGCCGCCGCGCGCCCGCAACCGACAGGGTTCGAACGGCAGATGAAGACGACGATGATGATGCGCAACATAGCCAACCCCCGCCGCACCACCCTGGCGCACCTCGCGGACGCCGAGGAGATGCAGGCGGAGCTCCTGCCCGAGCACTCCGTCGACCTGCCCACCCAGACGGCCAACCCGCGCCGCACCATCCTCATGGACGCCCCGGTCGTCGGCGCGTAACGCGCCTGTACAGGGAGGTCGCCCCCCTCACCCGCGTTAGCCTGGAGCGTCAGTCTCCAGCCAGCGACCAAGTGAGGGGCGACAGCATCCCGTGCGCATCGCCAGGTTCTCCATCGACGGCAATGTCGCCTTCGGCGCGGTCGAGGACACCCCGCAAGGGCCCGTCCTCGACATCATCAAGGGCATCCCGTACGCCGAGTTCGAGCTCTCCGGTACGAAGGTGCCGCTGAGCAAGGTCCGGCTGCTGCCGCCGGTGCTCCCCAACAAGGTCGTGGCCATCGGCCGCAACTACGCGGAGCACGCCAAGGAGCTCGGCAACGAGGTCCCCGAGGTTCCGGTCGCCTTCTTCAAGCCCACCACCTCGGTGATCGGCTCCGGCGACGCGATCGAGTACCCCTCCTTCTCCAACGAGCTGCACCACGAGGCGGAGCTCGCCGTCGTGATCGGCCGGATGTGCCGTGAGGTCCCGCGCGAGCGCGTCAAGGACGTCATCTTCGGCTACACCTGCGCCAACGACGTCACCGCGCGCGACGCGCAGCAGCGCGAGAAGCAGTGGGCCCGGGCCAAGGGCTTCGACACCTCGTGCCCGCTCGGCCCCTGGGTGGAGACCGACCTCGACCCCAGCGATCTCACGATCCAGGCGACGGTCAACGGCGAACAGCGTCAGCTGGGCCGCACGAGCGACATGATCCGCTCCATCGAGGACCTGGTCGTCCACATCACCGAGGCGATGACGCTGCTCCCGGGCGACGTCATCCTCACCGGCACCCCCGCCGGGGTCGGCCCCCTCAACGTCGGCGACGAGGTCGCCGTCACCATCGAAGGCATCGGCACTCTCACCAACAAGGTGATCAAGCGTGGCTAACGCGACGAACGTCCGCGTACGTTTCTGTCCCTCCCCGACCGGCAACCCGCACGTCGGTCTGGTCCGCACCGCCCTGTTCAACTGGGCGTTCGCGCGGCACAACCAGGGCACCATGGTCTTCCGCATCGAGGACACCGACGCGGCCCGCGACTCCGAGGAGTCGTACAACCAGCTGCTCGACTCGCTGCGCTGGCTGGGCCTCGACTGGGACGAGGGCCCCGAGATCGGCGGCCCGCACGCGCCCTACCGGCAGTCGCAGCGGATGGACATCTACAAGGATGTCGCCGAGAAGCTGCTCGCGGGCGGTTACGCGTACCACTGCTACTGCACCACCGAGGAGCTCGACGCCCGCCGCGACGCGGCCCGCGCGGCCGGCCGCCCGTCCGGCTACGACGGCGCCTGCCGTGAGCTGAGCGCGGAGCAGAAGAGCGCGTACGAGGCGGAGGGCCGCACCGCGATCGTGCGCTTCCGGATGCCCGACGAGCCGATCACCTTCACGGACCTGGTCCGCGGCGAGCTCACCTTCACCCCGGACAACGTGCCGGACTACGGCATCGTCCGCGCCAACGGCGCCCCGCTGTACACGCTGGTGAACCCGGTCGACGACGCCCTGATGGAGATCACCCACGTCCTGCGCGGCGAGGACCTGCTCTCCTCCACCCCCCGCCAGATCGCGCTCTACAAGGCGCTGATCGAGCTGGGCGTGGCCAAGGAGACCCCGGCTTTCGGCCACCTCCCGTACGTCATGGGCGAGGGCAACAAGAAGCTCTCCAAGCGCGACCCGCAGGCCTCCCTCAACATCTACCGGGAGCGCGGCTTCCTCCCGGAGGGCCTGCTCAACTACCTCTCGCTGCTCGGCTGGTCCTTCTCGGCCGACCAGGACGTCTTCTCGATCTCCGACATGATCGCGAAGTTCGACGTGGCGGACGTCAACGCCAACCCGGCCCGCTTCGACCTGAAGAAGGCCGAGTCGATCAACGCGGACCACATCCGCATGCTCGATGTGAAGGCGTTCACGGCCGCCTGCGAGCCGTGGCTGACCGCCCCGCACGCCAACTGGGCGCCCGAGGACTTCGACCGCGCCGCCTGGGAGGCCATCGCGCCGCACGCCCAGACCCGTGTCACCGTCCTCTCGGACATCACGGCCAACGTCGACTTCCTCTTCCTGAAGGAGCCGGTCGAGGACGAGGCGTCGTGGGCGAAGGCGATGAAGGAGGGCTCCGACGCCCTGCTGCGCACGGCCCGCGAGAAGCTGGAGAGCGCCGACTGGACTTCGCCGGAGTCCCTCAAGGAGGCCGTCCTGGCCGCCGGTGAGGCACACGGCCTGAAGCTCGGCAAGGCCCAGGCCCCGGTCCGCGTGGCCGTCACCGGCCGCACGGTGGGCCTTCCCCTCTTCGAGTCCCTGGAGATCCTGGGCAAGGAGAAGACGCTGGCCCGCATCGACGCGGCGCTGGCGAAGCTGACCGCGTAAGCGATTCCTCTTACGTCCCGAGGGGCGGCAGCCGACCCGGCTGCCGCCCCTCTGCGTAATTCCGCCCCCAGGAACGGTATTCATCCGCATTCTGGACGCATGGCGGACACGACCATCAAGATCTCCGATGAGGCCCGGGACCGGATCCGGCAACTCGCCGAGGAACGGGGCCTGAGCACGCGTGCCTACGTCGAGCGCGTGGTGGCCGCGACTCCCACCGAGTCCGAGCGCGCCGAGCGGACCGCCCGGGCGGTGGCCTATGTGCGAGCGAACTTCGGGGTGGACCTCACGGACGACGACTTGCGGGCAGCGGAGCAGTGGCGCCAGGACATCCTGGCGCACCGGGTCGGGGGCCGCAGGTGATCATCCTCGACCATACGGCGGTCCTCGCGCTCTGCCGGGGCCGTCGAATGCAGTCCGGGCTCGTGGTGATCGAGGTCGGTGATCCCGCTCGACTTCTCGGCGCCGAAAGCCGTGGAAGACCTGGCCGGGGAAGCCGTAAAGCCCCTCGGGCATATGCGAATGCCCGCACCCGCCCCCGGGGTGCGGAGTACCGTCGGATCATGGCCACCCGAGCCGTCCTCTGGGACATCGACGACACGATCTTCGACTACGCGACGGCCGCGCGGGACGGGATGCGGGCGCATCTCGGGGCCGAGGGGCTGCCCGGGGCGTACGCGTCCGTCGAGCAGGCGCTCAAAAGCTGGGACGAGGTCACCGCGTACCACTGGGCGCGGTTCGCGGCGGGGGAGACCGACTGGCCGGGGCAGCGGCGCGACCGGGTGCGGTCCTTTCTGGGGGCGGATCTTGACGACGTCGCGGCGGACGCCTGGTTCGAGCGGCACGTCGTGCACTACGAGGCCGCCTGGTCGCTCTTCCCGGACGCCGTGCCCGCCCTGGACCTTCTCGCCGACGGCTACCGGCACGCCGTGCTCTCCAACTCCTCACAGTGGCACCAGGAGCGCAAGCTCAGCGTGCTCGGTGTGCGCGACCGCTTCGAGGCCGTCCTGTGCGCGGCCGAGCTGGGGATCTCCAAGCCCGAGGCCGCGGCCTTCCACGCGGCCTGTGAGGCGCTGGAACTGGCGCCCGACGAGGTCGCGTACGTCGGCGACCAGCCCGACATCGACGCGCGCGGCGCGGCCGACGCGGGGCTGCTGGGGATCTGGCTGGACCGCCGGGGCGTGGGCGGCAGGCCCGAACTCGTCCGCATCACCGGCCTGCACGAGCTGCCTGGGCTGTTGCGCGGCGATACCCGTTTTGGAGCGCCGGACACCTTCGGGTAATGTTCTTCCTGCGCCGAGGGGAGCGGGAAGAAAAGCCCGGAACCGAAAGCGCAAGCCGAGCAAGACCCCCCTCGGGGGTTGCGTTTTGGTGGCCTATGGTGTAATTGGCAGCACGACGGTTTCTGGTTCCGTTAGTCTAGGTTCGAGTCCTGGTAGGCCAGCTCGCAGAGCTTATCTGCACCGCGGATTCCAGATCCGCAAAGCCCCCGTTGTGTAGCGGCCTAGCACGCTGCCCTCTCACGGCAGTAGCGCCGGTTCGAATCCGGTCGGGGGTACAGATCCTTCCCAGGGAGGCAGTACGGGTCGCACCCGCTGCCCCTCATGCAGGATCGCTAGGGCCCCCGTTGTGTAGCGGCCTAGCACGCCGCCCTCTCAAGGCGGTAGCGCCGGTTCGAATCCGGTCGGGGGTACTGGTAGTACTGGTCTAAACCACCATGGGCTATGGTGTAATTGGCAACACTACGGTTTCTGGTACCGTCATTCTAGGTTCGAGTCCTGGTAGCCCAGCTGGATCCCACAAGATCCAAGGGTCTTCGTCAAGAAGATCCGAACGTGAGCCCCCGTTGTGTAGCGGCCTAGCACGCCGCCCTCTCAAGGCGGTAGCGCCGGTTCGAATCCGGTCGGGGGTACTTACGAAGCGAGGCCCTCCACTTCGGTGGGGGGCCTTCGCCGTTCCCGGAGACCGGGAGCCTCCCCGGAGGCCGGGGAGGCTGTACGGGCTCGGTGCTGCGTCACTCGAAGCCGTACCGCCTCGCCGACTCCTCCTCCTGTGCCAGCCGGTGCAGCGCCTTCAGTACGGGCTCGACCAGGATCGTCGCCGCGACCGCCGTCTCGATCCGCTCCCGCTCCGTCGGCTGCGTCTCCACGTAGTCCAGATCGCGGACGGCCGCCTGGTGCATCAACTCGGCGTACGGCATGAGCAGTTCGGCATCCCAGGTGTAGCCGAGCCTTCTCAGTGCGGCCACCGCGAGCACCAGCGAGCGGTGGGCGGGGGAGATGGTGCTCAGGGCCTGGGCGTTCGTCCAGCCCAGGGTCTGGATGACCTTCTCCACCTCCCCGTGCGCCTCCCGCACGATCTCGTCGTCCTCCTCGGGCTCGGGAGCCTGCGGCAGCGCCCACAGGGCGGCTCCCAGCCGGATCGTGCGGCCGAGCGAATCGTCGTCGACGTGTCCGAGGACTTCCTTGACCGTGGCCACGGGCAGCCGCCCGACCTGGATCATCGCGCGCACCAGCCGGAGCCGGCGCACATGCTCCTCGTCGTAGTCGGACGTGGTCGCGGTGATGCGGCGGCCGGGCGCCAACAGCCCTTCCCGCAGGTAGTACTTGATCGTCGCGGCGGGCACACCGGTCTGCTCGCTCAACTCCGACAGTCGCATCCCTTGACACCTTTCCTTGGGTAGCGCCACTATCCAATCACCAGCACTTGGATAGTGCCGGTATCCAACGAGGGGGCCGACATGTTTCGCAAGCCCGTCATGGGCAAGACGACCGCAGCCGCCGAGGGGGACGTGGTCGTCCTGCTGATCGGGATGCGCGTCAACCACTTCTGGGCGGTGCACCAGTGGGTGCCGGTGATGCTGTCGATGTTCCGCATGCTCAACGAGCTGGCGCGCGATCCCGCCCGGGGGCTGCTCAGCCGCGTGCTGCTGACGGGCTCACCGCGGACGTACTACGTCGTCCAGTACTGGGAGTCCAAGGAGAAGCTGTACGAGTACGCCAAGTCCCCGGAGATGTTCCACCACCGGGCCTGGGCGGTCGTCAACCGCAAGGACCGGGCCGGGAAGATGCGCGGCCACGTCGGGATCTGGCACGAGACGTACATCGCGTCCGAGGGCTCGTACGAGGCCATCTACGCCGATATGCCGCCCATCGGCCTGGCGGCGGCCACGGGGGTGCTGCCGCTGGAGAAGCGCGGCCGGTACGCGGCGGACCGGTTCGCCCACCGCTCGGCCGGGGCGAAGGCCGAGAAGGCGGGCTGAGCGGGTACGCGGACGGGGAGGGGCCTGCCACGGCGGCGGGCCCCTCCCCGTCTGTGCGCGGACACACCTACGGCCCACCGCTGCGGCGTTGAAGCGGTGGGCCGTACGTGGCAGAAGTGATACGTCAGCCGTTGCGGCGCAGGGCCTCCGAGAGGCGCGCCGCGGCGTCGATGACCGCCTGGGCGTGCATCCGGCCCGGGTGCCGGGTCAGGCGCTCGATCGGTCCGGAGACCGAGACGGCGGCCACCACGCGGTTGGACGGGCCGCGCACCGGCGCCGAGACCGAGGCCACGCCCGGCTCGCGCTCGCCGATCGACTGGGCCCAGCCCCGGCGCCGTACGCCGGACAGGGCCGTCGCCGTGAAGCGCGCGCCCTGGAGGCCCCGGTGCAGGCGCTCCGGCTCCTCCCAGGCCATCAGGATCTGCGCGGAGGACCCGGCCTTCATGGTGAGCGTGGAGCCCACCGGCACCGTGTCCCGCAGGCCGGAAAGCCGCTCGGCCGCCGCCACGCAGATCCGCATGTCGCCCTGACGGCGATAGAGCTGCGCGCTCTCGCCCGTCACATCGCGCAGATGCGTGAGCACGGGGCCCGCCGTGGCCAGCAGGCGGTCCTCGCCGGCCGCGGCCGCGAGCTCCGCGAGCCGTGGGCCGAGGATGAACCGGCCCTGCATGTCCCTCGCCACCATGCGGTGGTGTTCCAGTGCCACGGCGAGACGGTGTGCCGTGGGTCGTGCGAGTCCGGTGGCCGCGACCAACCCCGCGAGGGTGGCCGGACCGGACTCCAGGGCGCTCAAGACGAGAGCCGCCTTGTCGAGAACGCCGACGCCGCTAGAGTTGTCCATGAAACGATACTCGCGTCTCACTCTGTGAAACGCAAGTTCAATTTTCTCCGGAACTTGCGAACCTGTACTGGCGGTCCGCACAACGGCCGCAGCCACCGTCCGGTCCCGGGGGCCCGGGCGGTACACCCGGTCTCTAGTTGGGCCGGCGACGAAGCCGGCCGGAGGGAAAGCGATGGGTAGGACACTCGCGGAGAAGGTCTGGGACGACCATGTCGTCAGGCGCGCCGAGGGCGAGCCCGACCTCCTCTTCATCGATCTGCACCTGCTGCACGAGGTGACCAGCCCGCAGGCGTTCGACGGTCTGCGCGCCAACGGCCGCCCGGTGCGGCGCCTCGACCTCACCATCGCCACCGAGGACCACAACACCCCGACCCTCGACATCGACAAGCCCATCGCGGACCCGGTCTCCCGGGCCCAGCTGGAGACGCTGCGCAAGAACTGCGCGGAGTTCGGGGTGCGGCTGCACCCGCTGGGCGACGTCGAGCAGGGCGTCGTCCACGTGGTGGGACCGCAGCTGGGCCTGACCCAGCCCGGCACCACCGTGGTCTGCGGCGACTCGCACACCTCCACGCACGGCGCCTTCGGCGCCCTGGCGTTCGGTATCGGCACCTCACAGGTAGAGCATGTGCTCGCCACCCAGACCCTGCCACTGGCGCCGTTCAAGACCATGGCCATCACGGTCGACGGCGAACTGCCCGACGGCGTCACCGCCAAGGACCTGATCCTGGCCATCATCGCCCGCATCGGCACCGGCGGCGGCCAGGGCTACGTCCTGGAATACCGCGGCCCGGCCATCGAGAAGCTCTCGATGGAGGCCCGGATGACCATCTGCAACATGTCCATCGAGGCCGGTGCCCGCGCGGGCATGATCGCCCCGGACCGCACCACGTTCGACTACCTGGAGGGCCGCGCGCACGCCCCCAAGGGCGCGGACTGGGACGGGGCCGTCGCGTACTGGCAGACCCTGAAGACGGACGAGGACGCGGTCTTCGACGCCGAGGTGGTCATCGACGCCTCCGCGCTCTCGCCGTTCGTCACCTGGGGCACCAACCCCGGCCAGGGCGCGCCGCTTTCGGCGTCCGTCCCCGACCCGGCTTCGTACGAAGACGCTTCGGAGCGCCTGGCGGCCGAAAAGGCCCTGGAATACATGGGGTTGACGGCCGGGCAGCCGCTGCGCGCCATCGACGTCGACACCGTCTTCGTAGGTTCGTGCACCAACGGCCGCATCGAGGACCTGCGCTCGGCAGCGTCGATCCTGGAAGGCCGCAAAGTCGCCGACGGCGTACGGATGCTGGTCGTCCCGGGCTCGGTCCGGGTCGCGCTGCAGGCCGTGGAGGAGGGCCTGGACAAGGTCTTCACGGCCGCCGGCGCCGAATGGCGGCACGCGGGCTGCTCGATGTGCCTGGGCATGAACCCGGACCAGCTGGCCCCGGGCGAGCGCTCCGCGTCCACCTCCAACCGCAACTTCGAGGGCAGGCAGGGCAAGGGCGGCCGTACGCACCTGGTCTCGCCGCAGGTCGCCGCCGCGACGGCGGTTCTCGGCCATCTGGCCTCGCCCGCCGACCTCTCCGACGCCCGTACGCCCGCTGGAGTCTGATCAGCCATGGAAGCTTTCACCACGCACACCGGCCGGGCTGTCCCGCTGCGCCGCTCCAACGTCGACACCGACCAGATCATCCCGGCCCACTGGCTGAAGAAGGTCACCCGGGACGGCTTCGAGGACGGCCTGTTCGAGGCCTGGCGCAAGGACCCCCAGTTCATCCTGAACAAGCCCGAGCGCCAGGGCGCCTCGGTGCTGGTCGCGGGCCCCGACTTCGGTACCGGATCCTCCCGTGAGCACGCGGTCTGGGCGCTGCAGAACTACGGCTTCAAAACCGTGATCTCGTCCCGGTTCGCCGATATCTTCCGGGGCAACTCGCTGAAGAACGGCCTGCTCACGGTGGTTCTCGACCAGAAAGTCGTGGACGCGCTCTGGGAGCTGACGGAGAGCGACCCGAACGCCGAGATCACGGTCGACCTCCAGGACCGCCAAGTACGCGCCGAGGGCGTCACGGCGGACTTCGCACTCGACGAAAACGCCCGCTGGCGCCTGCTGAACGGCCTGGACGACATCAGCATCACGCTCCAGAACGAGCCGGACATCGCCGCGTACGAGGCGAAGCGGCCCTCGCACAAGCCGAGCACCTCGCAGGTCTGACCGCCGAGTACGGCCGGTCGAGAACACCTCCCGTAGGCCGTTCGGAACCTTTCGGCCCAACACGCCCCCCGTCTTTCGAGACGGGGGGCGTGTTGCGTCGGGGGGTGTCAGGGTGGCGTCAACTAGCCTAGTCTGCACCGTAGATGGCTTGATAGGGGCTTGTGCGTACGGCGGTGCTTGAGAGAGCCGGGAACCACCCGGAATCCCTCAGTTGCCCCCGCCGGAGGCGACAACTCGCCCCAGATGGCACAATCGGCGCATGGAACGCGACAGCCAACTCAAGCTCTACCGGGTCGTCGCGGACCAACTGAAAGAAGCGCACACAGCAGTGCGCGAACTGCAAGTCCCGGAGGGCGTACGGATGGCGCTGTCCCGGAAGCTGCTGGTCATCACAGCGGCTGCCAAACACGATCTCGCCGATGCGGCAAGGCGTCTGGACCGGTTGATGAAGGACCTCGACGAGGGCCGATTCCCCGAAGACGACTGAGCCACAAGGAACTCGGCGAAGGCCGACTTCGTTGCGGCACTAGGGTGATTAGCCCGTTTCGTGTTTGATTTGCGGTATATATCTGCCTAACGTGCGAAAAAGCCAGAACAGATTCGTTCCGGCAATGTCTCCGAAGGGGAAGACGTGAACAAGGCGCAGCTCGTAGAAGCGATTGCCGACAAGGTCGGCGGCCGTCAGCAGGCCGCGGACGCCGTGGATGCGGTCCTGGACGCGATCGTCCGGGCCGTCGTCGCCGGCGACCGTGTCTCGGTCACCGGTTTCGGTTCGTTCGAGAAGGTCGACCGCCCGGCCCGGTACGCCCGTAACCCGCAGACGGGTGAGCGGGTGCGGGTCAAGAAGACCTCGGTGCCGCGCTTCCGCGCGGGTCAGGGCTTCAAGGACCTGGTGAGCGGCACGAAGAAGCTCCCCAAGGGCGGCGAGGTCGCGGTCAAGAAGGCGCCCAAGGGCAGCCTCTCGGGCGGCACCACCACCCGCTCCACGGTCAAGAAGGCCGCGGCCAAGAAGGCCACCGCCAAGAAGACCGTCGCGAAGAAGACGACCGCCAAGAAGACCACGGCGGCCGTGAAGAAGACCACGGCGGCGAAGAAGACCACCGCCAAGAAGGCCACGGCGACGGCGAAGAAGACCACCGCCAAGAAGGCCACCACGGCGGCGAAGAAGACCACCGCCAAGAAGACCGCGCCCGCGAAGAAGGCCGTGGCCAAGAAGGCCCCCGCCAAGAAGACCACCGCGCGCAAGACCACCGCCAAGAAGACGACCGCCCGCAAGAAGTAAGGCACGTCGGACGGCTCACTCGCCGGGCCGGGCTCCCCTCGGGGAGCCCGGCCCGCGGTGTGATCTCAGGGCGCTTCTCAGAACGTCTGCAGGGTCACCAGCGTGATGCGCAGGGACTTGCCCTCGCCCTCCGTCTCGATACGGACGCGCTGGCCCACCCGGAGCAGCCGCAGGCCGCCCGCTTCGAAGGCCTCGGGACCGAAGTCCACCGGGGTGCCGTCGTCGAGCAGCACGCTGCCGCTGCGGGTCTCGAAGTCGTATGTGTACGCGGTCGCCTGCATGCCCAGCAGCCTAGTACCCGGGTACGACATCGACGGCGCTGCGCAGGGCCGTCGTGGCCGGGCCCGCGCCCAGCGCGAGCGCCGCGCGCAGATCGGCGCCGGTGTCCACGTCCTGGCGCACCGAGTCCACCCGCGCCAGCAGGATTTCGGCCGCCCCGGACGCCGAATGGGCGGCCCGCGACGGTCCGCCGAAAGCCGGGGCCAAATCCGTGCCCGGCCCGGCCGAAAGAAATGTCGTGCCGATTCCGGCCGCATCGGCCAGAAATGCGCGGGAAAATAGGGACGCGGCGTCCAGGACCCGGCCCAATTCCCCGGGACGCAGCGCGGGCAGATCGGCGTTCAGCGCGGCGACCGCGGCATCCGGGCGCGCCCGGCGCACCGCGTACGCGCCGTGCGCGAGGGCGGCGTTGAGGCCCGCGCCCGGGCGGTCGGCGACGATCCGGGCGCCCAGGGAGGCCAGCTCCGCGCCCGCCAGCGGATCGTCCGTGACGACCGCCACATCCCGTACCGCAGGGCAGGCCAGCGCGGCCGAAACGGTGTCCAGGGCGAACGCCAGCGCGAGCCGCGGGCGCAGCGCCGCGCCCACGGCCGCGGCGAGCCTGCTCTTGGCCAGTGCCAGCGGCTTCAGCGGTACGACGAGGGACCAGCGGGCGGTCGATGCGGTGTTCGTGGCGTCCCCTTCGTCCTCGGGCCTGGCCGGCGCTACGGCACTGGACAGGACGAGGCTCATTGTCACCCGGCCAGGAGCGGGCGCGGCACGGGCGGGGCGTACGGTGTTCTCGACAGACCGGAGGGCCGGGGCGACACTTGCTCCCTGCGCAAGTCGCGCAGTGGTCGACAGTGGTCTGTCCTAGAGGAAGGTGCTCCGAGTGTCCCGCCGCAGAATCGGCTTCTGGTACCGCCTTGCGGCGGTCATCGCCAAACCTCCACTGGTGGTGCTTTTCAAGCGGGACTGGCACGGAATGGAGAACATTCCGGCGGAGGGCGGTTTTATCACCGCCATCAACCACAACTCGTATCTCGACATGTTCTCCTACGGGCACTTCCAGTACAACACCGGACGAGTGCCCCGATTCCTCGCCAAGGCCGCCCTCTTCAAGGCGCCGGGTGTCGGACTGCTGCTGCGCGGCACGGGCCAGATTCCCGTCTACCGCGAGTCCACCAACGCGTTCGGCGCCTTCCGCGCCGCCGTCGACGCCGTCGAGCGCGGTGAATGCGTCGCGTTCTACCCCGAGGGCACCCTCACCCGCGACCCCGGCATGTGGCCGATGACCGCCAAGACCGGCGTCGCGCGCGCGGCCCTGCAGACCAAGGCGCCGGTCATCCCGGTCGCCCAGTGGGGCGCCAACTTGGCGATGCCGCCGTACGCCAAGGAGAAGAAGGTCCGCCTCTTCCCCCGCAAGACCCTCCAGGTGCAGGCCGGTCCGCCGGTCGACCTCGCGCGCTTCTACGACAAGGAGCCCACCCCCGAGGTGCTGCGCGAGGCGACCGAGGCCATCATGGCCGCGATCACCCGCCAACTGGAGGAGATCCGCGGCGAGAGCGCGCCCGCGAAGACGTACGATCCGCGCGAAGTCCGCGCGCAGCAGCGCCGCAAGGCCGCCGGGGAGGGCACCAAGTGACGCACGCCGCCACCAAGGCAGCAGTATTCGGAACCGGCTCCTGGGGTACGGCGTTCGCCATGGTCCTCGCCGACGCGGGCTGCGAGGTGACCCTGTGGGGCCGCCGCCCCGAACTCGCCGAGGCCGTCAACACCACCCGGACCAACCCGGACTACCTGCCGGGCATCGAACTGCCCGCGGGCGTACGGGCGACGACGGACGCGGCCGAGGCCGCCGAGGGCGCCGACTTCACCGTGCTCGCCGTGCCGTCGCAGACGCTGCGCGCCAACCTCGCCGCCTGGACGCCGCTGCTCGCGCCCGACACCGTCCTCGTCTCGCTGATGAAGGGCGTCGAACTCGGCACCGCCAAGCGGATGAGCGAGGTGATCGAGGAGGTCGCCAAGGTCACCCCCGACCGCGTCGCCGTCGTCACCGGCCCCAACCTCGCCAAGGAGATCGCCCAGCGCCGGCCCGCCGCCGCCGTGGTCGCCTGCCGCGACGAGGCCGTGGCCCAGCGCCTCCAGGCCGCCTGCCACACCCCGTACTTCCGCCCGTACACCAACACCGACGTCGTCGGCTGTGAACTCGGCGGCGCGGTCAAGAACGTGATCGGGCTCGCCGTCGGCATCGCCGACGGCATGGGCCTGGGCGACAACGCCAAGGGCTCGCTCATCACCCGGGGCCTCGCCGAGACCACCCGGCTCGGCCTCGCGATGGGCGCCGACCCGCTGACGTTCTCCGGTCTCGCGGGCCTCGGCGACCTCGTCGCCACCTGCTCCTCGCCGCTCTCGCGCAACCACACCTTCGGCACCAACCTCGGCAAGGGCATGACCCTTGAGGAGACCATCGCGGTCACCAAGCAGACCGCCGAGGGCGTCAAGTCCTGTGAGTCCGTGCTGGATCTGGCCCGCCGGCACGGGGTGGACATGCCCATCACCGAGACCGTCGTCGGCATCGTCCACGAGGGCAAGCCGCCGGTGGTCGCGCTCAAGGAGCTGATGTCGCGCAGCGCCAAGGCCGAGCGGCGCTGAAGTGCGCGAGGGGAGCGGGTACGCTCAACGCGATATGAGCAGCGAGAACCTCCCCCAGAGCCCTGAAACGAGCACCGAGCAGCCCCGCAAGCCGCGGGTGGCCGTCGTGTTCGGCGGCCGCAGCTCCGAGCACGGCATCTCGGTCGTCACCGCCGGTGCCGTGCTGCGCGCCATCGACCGGACGAAGTACGACGTGCTGCCCATCGGCATCACGACGGACGGCCGCTGGGCGCTCACCGCCGACGAGCCCGAGCGGATGGCGATCGCCGACCGCAAGGTGCCCAGCGTCGCCGAGCTCGCCGAGTCCGCCGACGGCGGCGTCGTGCTCCCCGTGGACCCGGGCAGCCGCGAGGTGGTCTACAGCGAGCCCGGCCAGGTCCCCAAGGCCCTGGGCGAGGTCGACGTCGTCTTCCCCGTGCTCCACGGCCCCTACGGCGAGGACGGCACCCTCCAGGGCCTCCTGGAGCTCTCCGGCATCCCCTACGTCGGCGCGGGCGTGCTCGCCTCGGCCGTCGGCCAGGACAAGGAGTACATGAAGCGCGTCTTCACCTCGTTCGGGCTGCCCGTCGGCCCGTACCTGGTGGTCCGGCCGCGCGAGTGGGAGCAGGACGAGCAGGGCGCCCGCAAGCGGATCGCCGCGTTCGCCGGTGAGCACGGCTGGCCGCTGTTCATCAAGCCGTCCCGGGCCGGCTCCTCCTTCGGCATCACCAAGGTCGACTCCTTCGAGGGCCTGGACGAGGCCATCGAGGAGGCCCGCCGCCACGACCCCAAGTTCCTGGTCGAGGCGCTGCTGCGGGGCCGCGAGATCGAGTGCGGCGTCCTGGAGTTCGAGGACGGCCCGCGCGCGAGCGTGCCCGCCGAGATCCCGCCGGTCACCGCGCACGACTTCTACGACTTCGAGGCGAAGTACATCGACTCGGCGGACGGGATCGTGCCCGCGCCGATCGGCGCCGAGGCCACCGCCGAGGTGCGCCGGCTCGCGGTCGACGCCTTCGAGGCCGCGTCCTGCGAGGGGCTCGTCCGGGCGGACTTCTTCCTCCAGGAGAACGGCGAGTTCGTCATCAACGAGATCAACACGATGCCGGGCTTCACCCCGATCTCCATGTACCCGCGCATGTGGGAGGCCACGGGCGTCGACTACGCGGAACTGGTGGACCGCCTGATCCAGGCGGCCCTGAGGCGCAGGACAGGCCTTCGGTAGCAGGATCCCAGCGGCTACAGGCTCTCCGGGACCGTCTTCTTGATCGGCCCGGAGAGCCCCGTGAGCCACCCGATATCCCCGGCCGGCTTGCCGCCGCCCGTGGGCATCGTCACTTCCACGTACGCCTTGCGATAGGTCGTCGTGAACCGGAAGCCGCCCTTGAGCTGCTCCAGGAGCCAGTTCACGCCGTCCACGGTGACCCCGTCCGCCTCGGGATCGCTCATCTTCTCCGGCCGGTCGATCCCGCAGCGCAGTACGATCCCGTCGTCACCCCACCCGGCGGTCAGCTCCGACGCCGGGCTGGGATCATTCCGCTTGAGCCCGTCGAGCTTCTGGGGCAGCGCCTTGTGCAGCGCGCCGCAGAGCGCGGCGGTGGCCTTCGGCGGACTGGGAACCGTGATCGTCGCCTTCGCGTCCGTGGAGGAGCAGCCCGCGGCGGCCAGCACGACCAGGGCGGCTGCGGGCAGGAGGAGGGACCGGCGGCGAGAGGAAGTCACTGGCCAAGGGTAAGCGGGGGCTACAGATGAACCACCGGGCAGGTCAGGGTGCGGGTGATCCCGTCCACCTGCTGGACCTTGGCGACCACCATGCGGCCCAGCTCGTCGACCGTGTCCGCCTGGGCCCGCACGATCACGTCGTACGGCCCGGTGACGTCCTCGGCCTGGATCACCCCCGGAATCTTTGCGATGGTCTCGGCGACTGTCGACGCCTTGCCCACCTCGGTCTGGATGAGGATGTACGCCTGTACCACGGAACCTCCAGGGCGGCCACGAGGATCATGTCCCCTCCCTACGGCGGGGAGGCCCAAGGGGGGAAGAAAGAGACGCCACGGTATCGCGTCGCCGTGCGCCCGGGGGAGTCCCGCGCAGGCGCGGACGCTCGCACATCCGCGTGCGCGGAGCAGAAGTTGACGTATGTGTTGACGGTACCCACCGAGGTGACGGCTCGCGACCGCGAGCGCGCCGGGTACCGAGGGGTACGAGGATGAGAGGTGGCACGGTGAAAGGCACTGTGGGCGAGTTGGGGGAGTTCGGGCTCATCAGGGAGCTGACCTCCCGGCTCACCTCGACCCCCGCGGTCCGGATCGGGCCCGGCGACGACGCCGCGGTCGTGACCGCACCCGACCGCAGGGTGGTGGCGAGCACGGACATCCTCCTGGAGGGCCGCCATTTCCGCCGCGACTGGTCGACCGCGTACGACGTGGGCCGCAAGGCCGCCGCTCAGAACTTGGCCGATATCGCCGCCATGGGAGCCGTGCCGACCGCCCTGCTGCTCGGGCTCGTCGTGCCCGCCGAGCTCCCGGCGACCTGGCCCATCGAGCTGATGGACGGGATCCGCGACGAGTGCCAGGTCGCGGGGGCGGCCGTGGTCGGCGGCGACGTCGTGCGCGGCGACACCATCACCGTCGCGATCACCGCGCTCGGCGATCTGCGCAACCACGAGCCGGTCACCCGGGGCGGCGCCCAGCCCGGCGACGTGGTCGCGGTCACCGGCTGGCTCGGCTGGTCCGCCGCGGGCTACGCGGTCCTCTCGCGCGGCTTCCGCTCGCCGCGCGCCTTCGTGGAGGCCCACCGCCGCCCCGAGCCGCCGTACCACGCGGGCCCCGCCGCCGCCGGACTCGGCGCGACCGCCATGACGGACGTCAGCGACGGCCTGGTCGCCGACCTCGGGCACATCGCGGAGGCCAGCAAGGTCCGTATCGACCTGCGCTCGGGCCTCATCGACATCCCCACGCAGATGAACGACATCGGCCAGGCGGTCGGCGTCGACCCGCTCCAGTGGGTCCTGACCGGGGGAGAGGACCACGCGATCGTGGCGACCTTCCCGCCGGACGTGAAGCTGCCCGCCCGCTGGAAGGTCATCGGCGAGGTCCTGAACCCGTCGGCGCTGCCCCAGGTCACGGTCGACGGCGCCCCCTGGACCGCCAAGGGCGGCTGGGACCACTTCGGGGACGCGGAGTGACTCCCGCGCGCGTGCTCACCGTCGCCGGGTCCGACTCCGGCGGCGGCGCGGGCATCCAGGCCGACCTCAAGACGATGCTGGCCCTCGGCGTCCACGGGATGAGCGTGATCACCGCGGTGACCGCGCAGAACTCGCTGGGCGTCCAGGGCGCCTGGGAACTGCCCGTCGAGGCGGTACGGGCCCAGTACCGCTCGGTCGTCGACGACATCGGCGTCCAGGCCGTGAAGACGGGGATGCTCTCGTCGGCCGCGCTGGTGGAGGCGGTGGCGGAGCTGCTGTCCGGCACGGACGCGCCGGTCGTCGTGGACCCGGTGGGGATCTCCAAGCACGGGGACTCCTTGCTCGCCGCCGAGGCGCTGGATTCCGTACGCAAGCGGCTGCTGCCGACCGCGACCGTGGCCACGCCCAACCTCGACGAAGTGGCGCAGCTCACCGGCGTACGGGTCGAGGACGAGGCCGGGATGCGGCGCGCGGCCGAGGCGATCCTCGCCTTCGGCCCCCGCTGGGCCCTGATCAAGGGCGGCCACCTGGCGGACTCGACCTCGCCGCAGGCGGTCGACCTCCTCACCGACGGCTCCGACGAGCACTGGCTCCGCACCCCGCGCCTGGACAACCGCCACACGCACGGCACGGGCTGCACCCTGGCCTCCGCCCTGGCCTCGGGCCTCGCGAAGGGCCTCACGGTCCCGGAGGCGGCGGTGGAAGCGAAGGAGTACGTGACGGGGGCGATCGGGGCGGGATTCAAGCTGGGGGGCGGGATCGGCCCGGTGGATCACGGTTGGCGGTTCAGGACCTAGCCGCCCCCACGCGCGTACGGGCACGACAAAAAGCCGGTCCACCGAGGTGGACCGGCTTTTTGGGCAACCGGAAGGGCTGCGCTACGACGAAACGTCGGCGTTAGCGCGAGACCTTGCCGGCCTTGATGCACGAGGTGCAGACGTTGAGCCGCTTCGGCGTCCGACCGACCACGGCACGCACACGCTGGATGTTCGGGTTCCAGCGACGAGACGTACGGCGGTGCGAGTGCGAAATGTTGTTGCCGAAGCCCGGCCCCTTGCCGCAGACGTCGCAGTTGGCAGCCACGGGTCACTCCAAAGACTTCAGATTTACAGTGAAATCCGGCGCACCGGAATCAGAGATCTGAAGTGGCTTGCCGGGGGAATGGCCCGACTCTCGCCGGGCAACCGAAGCAGCATACAACGGCTGCTCCTGAGATACGAAACTACCATGACGCCCGCCGCCCCCCACCCCGGGCCGGGTGGCCGCCCCGGGTCTAACCTGCCGCTAGCCCCAGCTCAGCAGCCCCAAGGAGGACACCAGGTGCCGCAGACACTCGACGCCGTCGCGGTACGGACCTGGTGCTCGCTCGCGCTGGCCGGGCTCGGCCGGGACCGCGAGGAGATCGACTCGGTCAACGTCTACCCGGTCGCCGACGGGGACACCGGCACCAACCTCTACCTGACCGTGGAATCCGCCCACCAGGCCGTCGAGGCGGTCTTCGCCGCGCACACCGGGGCGCCCGGGGCGGCCGACGTGATGCGGGCCATGGCCCACGGCGCCCTGATCGGCGCCCGGGGCAACTCGGGCACGATCCTGTCGCAGCTGCTGCGCGGCATGGCCGAGGTCCTGGCCCGGCCCGGAGCGGACCTCGCCGCGGCCCTGGCCCGCGCCGCCGAGGCCGCGTACGAGGCGGTCGCGCACCCGGTGGAGGGCACGGTGCTCACCGTCGCCACCGCCGCCGCCAAGGCGGCCCGGGACGTGTCCGGCGACGCCGCCGCCGTGGCCAGGGCGGCCTTCGACGGGGCCGGAGCGGCCCTGGAGGCCACTCCGGGGCAGCTGGAGGTGCTCGGCAGGGCCGGAGTCGTGGACGCGGGCGGCTGGGGCCTGGTGACGGTCCTGGGGGCGCTGGCGCAGGCACTGTCCGGCGAGGCCCCGGCCGTACGGCACGAGACGCATCCGCACCTCGACGCGCACGCCTGCCCGGCCGACCCCGCCGAGGAGTCCGGGCCCGCCTTCGAGGTGATCTACCTCCTGGACGCGGACGACGAGGCCGTGGCCCGGCTGCGGACCCGGCTCGACGCACTGGGCGACTCCCTGGTGGTCGTCGGCGGCGACGGGCTGTGGAACGTCCACGTACACGTGGACGACGCGGGCGCGGCCGTCGAGGCCGGCGTCGAGGCCGGGCGGCCGCACCGGATCCGCATCACGCACTTCGGGACCCCGCCCGAGCCGCGCGAGCGGGTCCAGCGGGCCGTCGTCGCGGTCGTCCCCGGGGAGGGCCTGGCCGGACTCTGCGCCGAGGCCGGGGCGAACGCGGTGCTGGCCCGGCCGGGGGAAGCCCCGGCCAGCGGTGAACTCGTCGACGCGATCCGCCGCGCCCACGCGCGCGAGGTCGTGCTGCTGCCCAACGACGCCGACCTGCGCCACACTGCGGCCGCCGCCGTGGAACAGGCGCGGGCCGAGGGCGTACGGGTCGCGCTCATCCCGACCCGCTCCCCGGTCCAGGGCATCGCCGCGCTCGCGGTGCACGCGCCCGAGCGCCGCTTCGACGAGGACGTGGTCGCGATGACCGCGGCGGCGGGCGCCACCCGGTACGCCGAACTCGCCGTCGCCGAGCGGCAGTCCTGGACCACCGCGGGGATCTGCCAGGCCGGGGACATCCTCGGCCTCATCGACGGCGACGTGGCGGTGATCGGCCAGGACCTGGCGGCCACGGCGGCGGCGGTCCTGGACCGGATGCTGGCGGCGGGCGGCGAACTGGTCACCCTGGTGCTGGCCGCCGACACCCCGCCGGACCTGGCACCGGGCCTGGAGGCCCACGTACGGGAGACGCATCTGGCGGTGGACACCGTGGTCTACGAAGGCGGCCACCAGGGCGCTCCGCTGCTGATCGGCGTGGAGTAGCGCCACCGGCCCGAGCGCGTGAGTCATCCACAGGCGGCCAGGGGTTCCTGCGCGATGTCGGTGGTGTGGTGTGCAATGGATCGCGTGCCTGCGCTCGATGAACCTTTGAAGAAGCTGCTCGGCGGACCCACCGCGAAGGTGATGGCCGAGCAGCTCGACCTGCACACGGTCGGCGACCTCCTCCACCACTACCCCCGGCGGTACGAGGAGCGCGGCCAGCTGACCAAGCTCGCCGAGCTGCCCCTCGACGAGGACGTCACGGTGGTCGCGCAGGTCGCCGACGCGCGCGTGCACACGTTCAACGGCGGTCGCGGCCAGCGTCTGGAGATCACCATCACGGACGGCAGCGGCCGCCTCCAGCTGGTGTTCTTCGGGCGCGGCATCCACAAGCCGCACAAGGAGCTGCTGCCCGGCAGCCGCGCGATGTTCGCGGGCAAGGTGTCGATGTTCAACCGCCGCCTCCAGCTGGCCCACCCCACGTACGCGAAGCTGGGCGCCGACAGCGACGAGGACGGCGAGACGGTCGACTCGTGGGCGGGCGCACTGATCCCGATCTACCCCGCCTGCAAGGGACTTGAGTCCTGGAAGATCGCCAAGGCGGTCGACGCGGTGCTGCCCAGCGCCCAGGAGGCCGTCGACCCGCTGCCCGAGTCCCTGCGCGAGGGCCGGGGTTTCGTGCCGCTGCCCGAGGCGCTGCTCAAGGTCCACCGCCCGCACAGCAAGGACGACGTCGAGGACGCGCGGCAGCGGCTGAAGTGGGACGAGGCGTTCGTCCTCCAGGTGGCGCTGGCGCGGCGGCGGTACGCGGACGCCCAACTCCCGGCCGTTGCACGGCGACCCGCGCCCGGCGGCCTGCTCGACGCCTTCGACGCCAAGCTGCCGTTCACGCTCACCGACGGCCAGCAGAACGTCTCGAAGGAGATCTTCGACGACCTGGCGACCGAGCACCCCATGCACCGCCTCCTCCAGGGCGAGGTCGGTTCGGGCAAGACCATGGTCGCCCTGCGCGCGATGCTCGCCGTGGTCGACTCCGGGGGCCAGGCCGCGATGCTCGCCCCCACCGAGGTCCTCGCCCAGCAGCACCACCGCTCCATCACCGAGATGATGGGCGAGCTCGCCGAAGGCGGCATGCTCGGCGGCTCCGACCTCGGCACCAAGGTCGTGCTGCTCACCGGCTCCATGGGCATGCCCGCCCGCCGCCAGGCGCTGCTCGACCTGGTGACGGGCGAGGCGGGGATCGTGATCGGCACGCACGCGCTGATCGAGGACAAGGTGCAGTTCCACGATCTGGGCCTGGTCGTGGTCGACGAGCAGCACCGCTTCGGCGTCGAGCAGCGCGACGCCCTGCGCGGCAAGGGGAAGCAGCCGCCGCACCTGCTGGTCATGACGGCGACGCCGATCCCGCGCACGGTCGCCATGACCGTCTTCGGCGACCTGGAGACATCGGTCCTGGACCAACTGCCCGCCGGGCGCTCGCCGATCGCCAGCCATGTGGTCCCGGCGCAGGACAAGCCACACTTCCTGGCCCGCGCCTGGGAGCGGGTGCGCGAGGAGGTCGGCAAGGGTCATCAGGCGTACGTGGTGTGTCCGCGCATCGGTGATGACGAGGACGAGAAGAAGGCGGGCAAGAAGAAGTCCGCCGAGGACGAGGCCGAGAAGCGGCCGCCGCTCGCCGTGCTCGACATCGCCGACCAGCTCACCAAGGGCCCGCTCCAGGGCCTGCGGATCGAGGTGCTGCATGGTCGGATGCAGCCGGACGACAAGGACGACGTGATGCGCCGGTTCGCTGCCGGCGAGGTCGATGTGCTGGTCGCCACCACCGTCATCGAGGTCGGCGTCAACGTCCCCAACGCCACCGCGATGGTGATCATGGACGCGGACCGGTTCGGCGTCTCGCAGCTGCACCAGCTGCGCGGCCGCGTCGGGCGCGGCTCGGCCCCGGGCCTGTGTCTGCTGGTCACCGAGATGCCCGAGGCGAGCGCGGCCAGGGCCCGGCTCGGCGCGGTGGCCGCCACGCTCGACGGCTTCGAGCTCTCCCGGATCGACCTCGAACAGCGCCGCGAGGGCGATGTGCTCGGCCAGGCCCAGTCGGGCGTGCGCTCCTCGCTGCGGATGCTCGCGGTCATCGAGGACGAGGAGGTCATCGCGGCGGCCCGGGAGGAGGCGGTGGCGGTGGTGAGCCAGGACCCGGACCTGGAAAACCTGCCGGCGCTGCGCACCGCGCTGGACGCGCTGCTTGACAAGGACCGGGAGCAGTACCTGGACAAGGGCTGACAGGGGCGCGCGGGCGGCGTCCGCGCCGGGTTCTGAGAAACTGGGGGACACCAGTGACGTACGTACACCGACAAGGATTCAGATGACCCGCGTGATCGCCGGCCGGGCCGGCGGACGCCGCCTGGCCGTACCGCCGGGCAACGGCACCCGCCCCACCTCCGACCGGGCGCGCGAGGGCCTCTTCTCCACCTGGGAGGCGCTGCTCGGCACCCTGGAGGGCACCCGGGTCGCCGATCTGTACGCCGGGTCGGGCGCGGTGGGCCTGGAAGCGCTGTCCCGGGGCGCCTCGCACGCGCTGCTCGTGGAGACGGATGCCCGGGCCGTGAAGACCGTCCGCGAGAACGTGCGCGTACTGGGCCTTCCGGGCGCCGAGGTACGTAATGGAAAAGCAGAGCAAATCGTCGCGGGCCCGGCTCCCGAAACCCCGTATGACGTGGTCTTTCTCGACCCGCCGTATGCCGTCACGGATGATGATCTTCGCGAGATCCTGCTCACACTCGCCTCTGGGGGCTGGCTCGCGGAGGAGTGCCTGGTCACCGTGGAGCGCAGCACCAGAGGCGGGGAATTCGGCTGGCCGCAGGGGTTCGAGCCGCTGCGGGCCCGTCGTTACGGCGAGGGCACGCTTTGGTACGGTCGCGCCGCCTCTACGTGCGAAGACGCACCATGACCGGGAGCGAGGGACTTCAGTTGCGCCGAGCCGTCTGTCCGGGGTCGTACGACCCCGTCACCAATGGACACCTCGACATCATCGCCCGTGCCTCCAGGCTGTACGACGTGGTGCATGTCGTCGTGATGATCAACCAGGCCAAGAAGGGCCTGTTCACCGTCGAGGAGCGGCTCGACCTGCTCCGCGAGGTCACCGCCGACTACGGGAACGTCGAGGTCGAGTCCTTCCACGGCCTTCTCGTCGACTTCTGCAAGCAGCGGGACATCCCGGCCATCGTGAAGGGGCTCCGCGCGGTCAGCGACTTCGACTACGAGCTCCAGATGGCCCAGATGAACAACGGGCTCTCGGGCGTCGAGACCCTGTTCGTGCCGACCAACCCGACGTACAGCTTCCTGTCGTCGTCGCTGGTCAAGGAGGTCGCGGCGTGGGGCGGCGACGTCTCGCACCTGCTGCCCGCGACCGTGCAGCAGGCGCTGGTCGCGAAGATCGCCGAGCAGCGCTGAGCTGACTGCCCGTCAGCTGGTGTCGGGCGGGGTCCGACTGGCCTTACAGTCGTCCCGTCCGTCTCCCAACCAGTCGTAGAGAGTGGCGAGCACACGGTGGACGTGCAGAAGAAGCTGGACGAGATCGTCGGCGCCGTCTCCGGCGCCCGCTCCATGCCGATGTCGGCCTCGTGCGTGGTCAACCGCGCCGAACTGCTCGCGCTCCTCGAAGAGGTGCGCAAGGCACTGCCCGGCTCGCTCGCGCAGGCCCAGGAGCTCATCGGCGGCCGCGAGCAGATGGTCGAGCAGGCACGCCAGGAGGCCGAGCGGATCATCGAGTCCGCGCACGCCCAGCGCGGCACGCTGATCTCCGACACGGCCGTCGCCCGGCAGTCCCAGGACGAGGCCGACCGGATCCTCGCCGAGGCCAAGCGCGAGGCCGACGAGATCCGCGCCGAGGCCGACAACTACGTCGACTCCAAGCTGGCCAACTTCGAAGTGGTCCTCACCAAGACCATCGGCTCGGTCGACCGCGGCCGCGAGAAGCTGCTCGGCCGGGGCCCCGGCCTCGACGAGCAGGGGCAGTCGGACGAGGACGCGCCCGAGTACAGCGCGGACCCGCAGACGCTCATCGCGCGGGCCGACGAGTACGTGGACGCCAAGCTCGGCGCGTTCGAGGCCGTGCTCGCCAAAACGCTGGAGGCCGTCGGGCGCGGCCGTGAGACGCTGCACGGCCGGATCGCCTCCGATGAGCTGGGCGCGCACATGGCCGCGCAGGACGCCGCCGGGGCGCTCGGGCAGCACACCAGTGACGCGGACTATCTGGCCGGGCTCGCCGAGCTGGCCGACCCCGCGCCGCGTGCCGCCGAGCCGCAGCAGGTTCAGGTGCCCGCGCAGGTGTACGACCCGTACGGCTATGCGCAGGCGCAGCCCCAGCAGGATCCGTACGCCGTCGCGGGTGACGGCTCGGCCGGGTACGCCACGCCGTACGCGGCGCAGACGCATCAGCAGTACGGGCAGTACGGCTACGACCAGCAGGTGCCGCAGCAGGATCCGTACGGGTACGACCAGTCGGCGTATGTGCAGCAGCATGGTCAGCCGCACATTCCGCAGCCCGCGCATCCGCAGCAGGGTGCGCTGGACGAGACCAGCCTTTTCGACACGAGCATGATCGATCTGGAGCAGCTGCGGCAGTACGAGCAGGGCCGGTAGACGCTGTTTTTCGGGTGCGGGCCGTCTGTGGCTTGTCGCGCGGTTCCCCGCGCCCCTAGGTCGACACGGTCACGGCACGTCCACAGGCTCGCCGGGGTGGATTGGGCCAATCGGCGGCCGTCCAGTATCCTGGCTCTTCGGTCGCGCGTACGTCCGCGATCACCGCTGCCCGCGCAGCGCCGCACCCCACGGCGACGCCCGGCGGCCACCCTCCACGATCCGAAAGCGGGAAGAACCCTGAGCACGCACCTCGACCACCGCAACCCTCTCGTGTTCGACACACACGAGCTGGGCCGGCGTCCTGGTGCCCTGCAGCGGATCTCCCGCACGGTCGAGGCGCCCAAGGATCTCGGGATCCAGGACGTCCTGGGAGTGCCCGAGGGCGCGCCCGTGGAGATCGAGCTCCGCCTGGAGTCGGTCATGGAAGGGGTGCTTGTCACAGGCACCGCCCGTGCATCGGCCGAGGGTGAGTGCGTAAGGTGTCTGGAGCCGCTGGAGCTTGCGCTCGACGCGGACTTCCAGGAGTTGTTCTCGTACCCTGACGCCGACGACCGGGGCCGCAGCAAGCAGGCGGAGCCGGCCGACGACGCCGAGGACGAGGACATCATCCCGCTTGAGGACGGACTCTTCGACCTTGAGCCGGTGCTGCGTGATGCGGTGGTGCTCGCACTGCCGATGCAGCCGGTGTGCCGGGAGACGTGTCTCGGCCTGTGTTCCACCTGTGGATTCAGGCTTGAGGACGACCCCGACCACCACCATGACGCCGTCGACATCCGTTGGGCGGCACTGCAAGGACTCGCCGGGACCATCCAGGACGGCGAGAAGGACAACATGAGCGGCGCCGATTCGGGCGTCGACGAGAAGCAGGAGAAGTAGCCGTGGCTGTTCCGAAGCGGAAGATGTCGCGCAGCAACACGCGCCACCGCCGGTCGCAGTGGAAGGCTGCGGTCCCCACCCTGGTTTCGTGCGAGCGTTGCCAGGAGCCGAAGCAGCAGCACATCGCGTGCCCGAGCTGCGGCACCTACAACAAGCGCCAGGTCCTCGAGGTCTGAGCGGCTGGTGAGAGGCCCGATGTCTGATCTGTCGAATGCCGGCGCCAAGAAGGCGGGCACCAGCGACAACAACTCGGCCTCGTCCCACACGCTTCTGGAAGGGCGGCTCGGGTATCACCTTGAGTCCGCCCTTCTGGTGCGTGCGCTGACCCACCGGTCGTACGCGTACGAGAACGGCGGTCTGCCGACCAACGAACGGCTTGAGTTCCTCGGGGACTCGGTGCTCGGTCTGGTCGTCACGGACACGCTGTACCGCACCCACCCGGACCTCCCGGAAGGCCAGTTGGCCAAGCTCCGGGCCGCGGTGGTCAACTCTCGTGCGCTGGCGCAGGTGGGCCGCGGGCTCGACCTCGGCTCCTTCATCCGGCTCGGCCGGGGCGAAGAGGGCACGGGCGGCCGGGACAAGGCGTCCATCCTCGCCGACACCCTTGAAGCGGTGATCGGCGCGGTGTATCTGGACCAGGGCCTGGAGGCGGCTTCCGAGCTCGTCCACCGGCTCTTCGACCCCCTGATCGAGAAGTCCTCGAACCTCGGGGCCGGACTGGACTGGAAGACCAGCCTCCAGGAGCTGACCGCGGCCGAAGGCCTCGGTGTTCCGGAGTACCTGGTCTCCGAGACGGGTCCCGACCACGAGAAGACCTTTACTGCTGCCGCCCGCGTCGGTGGTGTCTCGTACGGCACCGGCACCGGCCGCAGCAAGAAGGAAGCGGAGCAGCAGGCCGCCGAATCGGCTTGGCTCGCGATTCGCGCGTCCGCCGACGAGCGGATCGCGAAGGCGAAGGCGGCGGCCGAGGCCCCCGCCACCGAGCAGGACGGCGGGACGCCGACCCCCGCCGCCGACCCGGCCGCCTGAACCGTTTTCTTCAGCCCCGCCCGCGCGAGCTTCGTGCGGGCGGGGATTTTTTATGCCCGCCGTTGTGGGCAGGCGTGCCGCAGGGCGGAACGGGTGGGCACAACGGCCCACGGTCCGCAGACGAACAGGGGGCCAGGGCGCAGCCCGGGGTCACGAGCGGGATACGCTGCGAGCAACCCCGTAAATCCGCCCCTCCGGAGGAGCCCCGTGCCCGAGCTGCCCGAGGTCGAAGTCGTGCGCAGGGGGCTCGAACGCTGGGTCGCCGGGCGGACCGTCGCGAGCGTCGACGTCCTGCACCCCCGGGCCGTGCGACGGCACCCCGCCGGCGGGGAGGACTTCGCGGCCCGGCTCAAGGGCCACCGCATCGGCGTCGCGCGCCGCCGCGGCAAGTACCTGTGGCTGCCGCTCGAAGACACCGACCAGTCCGTGCTCGGACACCTCGGCATGAGCGGGCAACTGCTCGTACAGCCCGAGAGCGCGCCCGACGAGAAGCACTTGCGGATCCGCGTCCGGTTCCAGGACGACGCGGGAACCGAGCTGCGCTTCGTCGACCAGCGCACCTTCGGCGGGCTCTCGCTGCACGACAACACCCCCGACGGCCTGCCCGACGTCATCGCCCACATCGCGCGCGACCCGCTCGACGAACTCTTCGACGACGACGCCTTCTTCACCGCCCTGCGCCTGCGGCGCACGACCGTCAAGCGCGCGCTGCTCGACCAGTCCCTCATCAGCGGCGTCGGCAACATCTACGCCGACGAGGCGCTGTGGCGCGCCAAGTTGCACTACGAGCGCCCCACTTCGACCCTCACACGCCCCAAGTCCGCCGAACTCCTCGGCCACGTACGGGATGTGATGAACGCGGCGCTCGCCGTCGGCGGCACCAGCTTCGACAGCCTCTACGTCAATGTGAACGGGGAGTCGGGGTACTTCGACCGGTCGCTCGACGCGTACGGGCGCGAGGGCGAGCCGTGCCACCGGTGCGGCACCCCGATGCGCCGGCGCCCGTGGATGAACCGCTCCAGTTACTTCTGCCCGCGCTGTCAGCGCGCGCCGCGCGCCGTGTCGTAACTCTCGCGCGCCGCAAGGACCGTGGGCATCCGGTCCTCCATGAAGTGGATCAGGCCGACGAGCCGTTCGGCGACCTCGCGGCCGAGCGGGGTCAGACTGTAGTCGACACGCGGCGGATTGGTCGGCTGCGCGTCGCGGTGGACGAGCCCGTCGCGCTCAAGCGCGTGCAGCGTCTGGGAGAGCATCTTCTCGCTGACGCCGTCGACCCGGCGCCGCAGCTCGTTGAAGCGGAAGCCGCCCTCGTACAGCGCGCCCAGCGTGAGACTGCCCCAGCGTCCGGTGACATGCTCAAGCGTGCCCCGGGACGGGCACGCCTTGGAGAACACGTCGAAGGGCAGGTCGGCGGGCGCGGTGACGGTCTCGGTGGCGGTCTCTTCCATGACCGCCACCGTACTCCGATGCAGTGCTAACCAAAAGTTAGCGCTGCATCCCAGGGGGCAGCGGACTCAGAAGCCGAAGTCCTGCGTCCACCACGGGCCGCCCTCGCCGAAGTGCACTCCGACGCCCAGCGTCTTGTAATCAGGGTTCAGGATGTTCGCGCGGTGGCCGGGGCTGTTCATCCACGCCTCCATGACCGCCTTGGCGTCCGCCTGGCCGCGCGCGATGTTCTCGCCGCCCAGGTTGCCGATGCCCGCCTTCGCGGCGCGGTCCCAGGGGCTCTTGCCGTCCGGGTCGGTGTGGTCGAAGAAGCCGCGCGCCGCCATCTCGTCGCTGAACGCGGTGGCCAGCGCCGCCAGCGAGCCGTCGGCCTTCAGCGGGTTGAGACCGGCCTGCTCGCGCTGCTGGTTGACGAGCGAGACGACCGTGGCGGCCGCAGCCGCCTCGGCGGTCGGGGCCTTGGCCTGCCGCTGCTCGGGCAGCACCGTGACCTTCGGCGCGTGCGTGACCGGAGCCTCGGTCTTGGGCGCGACCGGCGCCGACTTCTGCTCCGACGGGGTCGCGGAGGCCGACGGCGTCCTGCTCGGCGCGGAGGCCGAGGGGGAGGTGAGGGGCGCGTGGGTGCTCGGCGAAGTGGTGGCCGGCGTCGCCGAGGGGGCCGCGCTGGTCGGCTTGACCGCCTCGCCGCCCTGCTGGCGCAGATCGGACGTGCCGTCCGCCTGGACATGCTTGTCGGCGCTGCTGCCACCGTTCAGCGCGAACGTGGAGCCGCCCGGCAGCAGGCCCGAGGCTATGGCGACGGCGCCCACGGCGACGGCTGCGGACGCGCCGAGCAGACCGGTGCGCACGGGCACCACGGGCCGCTTCTTACGGCGCGCGGCACCCTGGGGCGTACTTCCCGTGCCCTGCGCGTGGTCTTCGGCGGCGGGCGCGGGGGCGGAGCGACGATGGCGTCCCATCTGCGGACCTTCCCTCATGGCTGCGGTGCTGTTCTCGTGCCTGAGCCCCCGGCGCCCGGTTGCCTTCAGAGGCGGCTGGGTCTAGTCCGAATGGGTGAGGCTCATTGCGTCGGGACTGTACGCCATGGCGCGAGAGGGTGAAGTGCTCCGTGTGCAATTGGCCGGTTAGCGTGCAGCCATGAACGAAGATGCACGGCTCGTCGCGTGGGTACGCGGCCGAGTACAGGGAGTGGGCTTCCGCTGGTTCACCAGGGCAAACGCTTTGGAGATCGGCGGCCTCGTCGGATTCGCGCTCAATCTCGACGACGGCAGGGTGCAGGTGGTGGCCGAGGGTCCACGTGAGAATTGCCACCGTTTGCTGGAGTGGCTTCGCAGTGACGACACACCCGGCAAGGTCACGGGCGTCACCGAGATCTGGGGCGCGCCGCGCGGCGGCTACGACACCTTCGCGATCCGCTAGGGCGCGCCCGCCCCGACCGGCGGGCCCCGGCGCCCCTACTCATGAGTCCGTTCCGTCCGCACGCCCCTGACCTCGTAGGACTTCGTTGTTGCCATTCCGGTTCAGGCGTGCAAGGCTGCGAACGTAAGGATGATCTCCACGCCCCCAGGGCTCCGAGGAGAGGCCGCGCCCGAGTGCTTCCGGGCCGAACGGCCCCCGGATTGCCCGCCGATACGGGGCGTGATCGTGTTGACCGTCAAACTTTTTGGTGAGACGCTGGAAGCCCCGCGCACCTTAGCTGTTTGGCATGAAGAACCCCCGTCAAGTCCAAGCACCGCGGGTGCGATTCCCTCACGACCCACACCGCTTCGGTCGGTCACTCAGTGTGGAGGACCATCCATCATGGCAAAGGCGCTTCTCGGTTACGTCGGCGGCTCCGACCCGCGACTCCTCGCCGAGATGCGACGGCTCCAGCAGCGTGTCCAGGACCTTGAGTCCGAGCTCGTACGGATCCAGTCCGAGAAGGACGCGCTGTCCGCTGCCGTTGCTTCGCACCACGGAGACTCGCTGCTCGAAGGCATCGACATCGACGTACCCCAGGCGGAGCCTGCGCTCACCTGATCCGGGCCGTACCCCGAAGGCCCGCAGGGTGAGGAACACTCTCCCGAGATAGATATGCAAGGGACGCTTTGGCGTCCCTTCTTTCTTGTCGCTCGCCGTTGCCACGCGCTGCTCGTCGGTGACGCACGCTCGCGCTCGGGGACCGTGGTTGATCTGTTCACGTCTGATCTGCCCCTGGTTCCCGGTGGTGAAACCGCCGTGACCGCGCCTTCCCGGTGCTTCGCTGCGGGCGGAGAGTAGAGTCCGACGGCGTGCACCTCAAGGCCCTGACCCTGCGCGGGTTCAAATCCTTCGCTTCCGCGACGACATTGAAGTTCGAACCGGGCATCACCTGTGTCGTGGGACCGAACGGCTCCGGCAAGTCCAATGTGGTGGACGCTTTGTCGTGGGTCATGGGCGAGCAGGGCGCCAAGTCGCTGCGCGGCGGCAAGATGGAGGACGTCATCTTCGCCGGGACCACCGGCCGTCCGCCGCTGGGCCGCGCCGAGGTCTCCCTCACCATCGACAACTCCGACGGCGCGCTGCCCATCGAGTACGCCGAAGTCACCATCACCCGGATCATGTTCCGGGGCGGCAGCAGCGAGTACCAGATCAACGGTGACACGTGTCGCCTGCTCGACATCCAGGAGCTGCTCTCCGACTCCGGCATCGGGCGCGAGATGCACGTCATCGTCGGGCAGGGCCAGCTCGACTCGGTGCTGCACGCCGACCCGATGGGCCGCCGCGCGTTCATCGAGGAGGCCGCGGGCGTCCTCAAGCACCGCAAGCGCAAGGAGAAGGCGCTGCGCAAGCTGGACGCGATGCAGGCCAACCTCGCGCGCGTGCAGGACCTCACCGAGGAGCTGCGCCGCCAGCTCAAGCCGCTCGGCCGGCAGGCGGCCGTCGCCCGCCGGGCCGCCGTCATCCAGGCCGATCTGCGCGACGCCCGGCTGCGGTTGCTCGCCGACGACCTCGTGACGATGCGGGAGGCGCTGCGCGGAGAGATCGAGGACGAGGCGGAGCTCAAGCGCCGCAAGGAGAGCGCCGAAGCCGAGCTGAAGGCCGCCCTCGCGCGCGAGGCGGAGCTTGAGGACGAGGTCCGCCGCCTCGCGCCCCGGCTGCAGAACGCCCAGCAGACCTGGTACGAGCTCTCCCGGCTCGCCGAGCGGGTGCGCGGCACCGTCTCGCTCGCCGACGCGCGCGTGAAGAGCGCCACCGCCCAGCCGCCCGAGGAGCGCCGGGGCCGCGACCCCGAGGACATGGAGCGCGAGGCCGCCCGGATCCGCGAGCAGGAGGCGGAGCTGGAGGCGGCCCGCGAGGCGGCCGACCGGGCCCTGGAGGACACCGCGTCCCACCGCGCCGACCTTGAGCGGGAACTCGCGCTGGAGGAACGGCGTTTGAAGGATGTGGCCCGGGCCATCGCCGACCGGCGCGAGGGGTTGGCCCGGCTGCACGGACAGGTCAACGCGGCGCGGAGCAGGGCGGGTTCGGCGCAGGCGGAGATCGACCGGCTGGCGGCCGCGCGCGACGAGGCGGGCGAGCGGGCGGCGCTGGCGCAGGAGGAGTACGAGACGCTGAAGGCCGAGGTGGACGGCCTGGACGCGGACGACCATGAGCTGGCCGAGGCGCACGACGGCGCCAAGCGGGAGCTCGCGGGCGCCGAGGCGGCCCTGGGCGCCGCCCGCGAGGCGGTCACGGCCGCCGAGAGGAAACGTGCCGCCGTGGCCGCCCGCCATGACGCGCTCGCCCTCGGCCTGCGCCGCAAGGACGGCACGGGCGCGCTGCTCGCCGCGAAGGACTCGCTGACCGGGCTGCTCGGGCCCGCCGCCGCGCTGCTCACCGTCGCGCCCGGCCATGAGGTCGCGGTCGCGGCGGCGCTGGGCGCTGCCGCCGACGCGCTCGCGGTGTCGGGGCCCGCCACCGCAGCCGAAGCGATTCGCCTGCTGCGCAAGCAGGACGCCGGGCGGGCCGCGCTGCTTGTGGGCGGGCTGGTGGGGGTGGAGGAGCCCGTTCCCGTACGTTCGGGAGGTCCGCCGCTGGCGGCCGATCTCGTACGGGGGCCCGAGGAGTTGCTGCCCGCAGTGCGCAGACTGCTGCGCGGCGTCGTGGTCGTGGGCACCCTGGAGGACGCCGAGGACCTCGTCTACGCGCAGCCGGGGCTCACCGCCGTCACCGCCGAGGGCGATCTGCTGGGGGCGCACTTCGCGCAGGGCGGGTCCGCCGGTGCGCCGAGCCTGCTCGAAGTACAGGCGTCCGTCGACGAGGCCGCCAAGGAACTTGCCGAACTGGCCGTGCAGTGCGAGGAGTTGGCGGCAGCCGAGCAGTCGGCGAAGGACGTACGTACGCACTGCGCGGCGCGTGTCGAGGAGCTGGGGGAGCGGCGCCGGGCCGCCGAGAAGGAGAAGGCGTCCGTCGCCCAGCAGCTCGGGCGGCTCGCCGGGCAGGCGCGGGGTGCTGCGGGCGAGGCCGAGCGCACCGCAGCGGCCGCCGCCCGCGCACAGGAGGCGCTGGAGAAGGCCACCGAGGAGGCCGAGGAGCTCGCCGAGCGGCTGCTGGTGGCCGAGGAAATGCCCGTGGAGGAAGAGCCCGACACCTCGGTACGGGACCGGCTCGCCGCCGACGGGGCCAACGCGCGCCAGACCGAGATGGAGGCGCGCCTCCAGCTGCGTACGCACGAGGAGCGGGTCAAGGGCCTGGCCGGGCGGGCCGACGCGCTCGACCGGGGCGCACGCGCCGAGCGCGAGGCGCGCGCCCGGGCCGAGGAGCGGCGCGCCCGGCTGCGCCACGAGGCGGAGGTGGCCGGGGCCGTGGCGGCGGGCGCGCGCACCCTGCTCGCCCACGTCGAGGTCTCCGTCGTCCGGGCCGAGCGGGAGCGGGCCGCCGCCGAGGCCGCGAAGGCCGCCCGCGAGCAGGATCTGGCGGCCGCCCGGGCCACGGGCCGCGACCTCAAGGGCGAGCTCGACAAGTTGACGGATTCGGTTCATCGCGGCGAGGTACTCGGCGCCGAGAAGCGGATGCGGATCGAGCAACTGGAGACCAAGGCGCTGGAGGAGCTGGGGGTCGAGCCGGCCGGGCTCGTCGCTGAGTACGGGCCCGACCAGCCTGTGCCCCCGTCGCCGCCCGCCGAGGGAGAGGAGCTGCCCGAGGACCCGGACCACCCGCGCAACCGGCCCCGGCCCTTCGACCGGGCCGACCAGGAGAAGCGGCTCAAGTCAGCCGAACGGGCGTATCAGCAGCTGGGGAAGGTCAACCCGCTCGCGCTTGAGGAGTTCGCGGCGCTGGAGGAGCGGCATCAGTTCCTCTCCGAGCAGCTGGCCGACCTGAAGAAGACGCGCGCCGACCTTCTTCAGGTGGTGAAGGAGGTGGACGAACGCGTAGAGCAGGTCTTCAGCGAGGCGTACCGGGACACCGCCCGGGAGTTCGAAGGCGTCTTCGCGCGCCTGTTCCCGGGCGGCGAGGGGCGGCTGATCCTCACCGACCCGGACAACATGCTGGCCACCGGCGTGGACGTCGAGGCGCGCCCGCCCGGCAAGAAGGTCAAGCGCCTGTCGCTGCTCTCGGGCGGCGAGCGCTCGCTGACGGCCGTGGCGCTGCTCGTCTCCATCTTCAAGGCCCGGCCGAGCCCGTTCTATGTGATGGACGAGGTCGAGGCGGCGCTCGACGACACCAACCTCCAGCGGCTGATCCGGATCATGCAGGAGCTCCAGGAGTCCTCGCAGCTGATCGTGATCACGCACCAGAAGCGGACGATGGAGGTCGCGGACGCGCTGTACGGCGTATCGATGCAGGGAGACGGCGTCTCCAAGGTCATCAGCCAGCGCCTTCGCTGAGCTCTTCAAGATCACCCATCAAGATCATTTCAAGTCTTGAACTATCGGCCCTAAAAACTTCGTCCGAAGTCACAGTAAACAACCTCTTGACTTCGAAACTTGAAGGCATAGTCTCTGCAACGTTGCTTTTACCTTCAAGTGGTGGGTGACCCGAAGTTGTGCGCCACTTGAAGTGCCCCCAACGCCCGGCGACGCTGCCGGGCGGCCCCAGGAGTACACGTGACCAGCACTACGCGCCCACCGGCCTCGGGAGCCCGCACGGCACACCCCGAGCACCTCGGCCATGTCATCTTCATCGCGGCGGCCGCCGCCATGGGCGGTTTCCTGTTCGGCTACGACAGTGCCGTGATCAACGGTGCCGTCGAGGCCATCCGGGGCCGTTACGACATCGGGTCCGCGGCCCTCGCCCAGGTCATCGCGATCGCCCTGATCGGCTGCGCCGTCGGCGCAGCCACGGCGGGCCGCATCGCCGACCGCATCGGCCGCATCCGCTGTATGCAGATCGCGTCCGTGCTGTTCACGATCAGCGCCGTCGGCTCGGCGCTGCCGTTCGCCCTGTGGGACCTGGCGTTCTGGCGCATCATCGGCGGCTTCGCCATCGGCATGGCGTCGGTCATCGGCCCCGCCTACATCGCCGAGGTCGCCCCCGCCGCGTACCGCGGTCGCCTGGGCTCCTTCCAGCAGGCCGCCATCGTCATCGGCATCGCGATCTCGCAGCTGGTCAACTGGGGCATCCTCAACGCCGCGGGCGGCGACCAGCGCGGCAAGCTGATGGGCCTCGAGGCCTGGCAGGTCATGCTCGGCGTGATGGTCATCCCGGCCGTCCTCTACGGTCTGCTCTCCTTCGCGATCCCCGAGTCGCCGCGCTTTCTGATCTCCGCGGGCCGCGACGCGCGCGCCCGTGAGGTGCTCAAGGAGGTCGAGGGCGACGAGATCGACCTCGACGCCCGGGTCGCCGAGATCGAGCACGCCATGAAGAGCGAGCACAAGTCGACCTTCAAGGACCTGCTCGGCGGCGGCTTCTTCTTCAAGCCGATCGTCTGGGTCGGTATCGGCCTCTCGGTCTTCCAGCAGTTCGTCGGCATCAACGTCGCGTTCTACTACTCCTCGACGCTGTGGCAGTCGGTGGGCGTCGACCCCTCGCAGTCGTTCTTCTACTCGTTCACCACGTCGATCATCAACATCATCGGCACCGTGATCGCGATGATCTTCGTCGACCGGATCGGCCGCCGCCCGCTGGCGCTCATCGGCTCCGTCGGCATGGCCATCGGTCTCGCCCTGGAGGCCTGGGCGTTCTCGTACGACCTCGTCGACGGCAAGCTACCGGGCACCCAGGGCTGGGTCGCCCTGATCGCCGCCCATGTCTTCGTGCTCTTCTTCGCCCTGTCCTGGGGCGTCGTGGTGTGGGTCTTCCTCGGCGAGATGTTCCCGAACAAGATCCGTGCCGCCGCCCTCGGCGTCGCCGCCTCCGCGCAGTGGATCGCCAACTGGGCCATCACCGCGAGCTTCCCGTCGCTGGCCGACTGGAACCTGTCCGCGACCTACGTGATCTACACGATCTTCGCCGCCCTCTCGATCCCCTTCGTGCTGAAGTACGTGAAGGAGACCAAGGGCAAGGCGTTGGAGGAGATGGGCTAATCCCCGCTGCCCCTCTCTCCTCGAACGACGTACTGCCCCGGCTCAGCCTTTGAGCCGGGGCAGTACGTCGTTCGTGAACAGGCGAAGGCTGCGCCAGCCCTCCTCCGGCGGCATCCCGCCGCACAGCGGATGCAGGACCAGGCTGTCGGCGCCCAGAGCCGCGCACTCGTCCGGGGTCACCACCCGGTAGACGCCCTCGGCGCGCAGCTCCTCGACCGTGCCGGCCGCCGAACGCACCGCCGAGCGGATGTCCTTGGACTGCCAGGACGCGTACGTCCGCGCCTCGTGCAGGAAGTGCTCGCCGTACTTCGCCCAGGTGCGGTCGGGGTCCTCGCTGAGGTGGAGCAGCGGCGTGTGCTCGCCGGGCATCATCGTCCAGCCCTCCGTGCCGTGCGCCGCCAACTGCTCGCGGTAGTACGCATCGAGCTCCGGCAGATGCGCGCTCGGGAAGAACGGCAGACCGAGCCGGGCCGCGCGCCGTGCCGCCGCCCTGGACGAGCCGCCGACCAGCAGCATGGGGTGCGGCTGGGTGAAGGGGCGCGGGGTGACCCGCACCGTACGGCCCTCGTGCTGGAACGGCTCGCCCGTCCACGCCTTCAACAGGGTGTCCAGGAGCCGGTCCTGGAGCTCGCCGCGCCTGTTCCACTCGACGCCCGCCCGCTCGTACTCCTCGGGCCGGTAGCCGATCCCCGCCACCGTCACCAGGCGCCCGCCGCTCAGCAGATCGAGTACGGCGATGTCCTCGGCGAGCCGCAGCGGGTCGTACAGCGGCCCGATGATCGCGGAGACCGTGACCGCGATCCGGTGCGTGGCGCCCAGGACCGCGCCCGCGAAGGTGAACGGCGAGGGCAGCCAGCCGTTGCCGGTGCCGTGGTGCTCCTCGGTCTGGACGGTGTCGACGCCGTGCTCGTCGGCGTACGCGGCCATCTCCACGGCGGCCCGGTAGCGGGCCGAGCGGGACTCGGGCGGCTCGTGCGGGGCCACCAGGTTCATCCGGACGACCGTGAACGGCATGGCAAGTCCCCCTCCACCGGGCTGGGTTCGGTGCAGGGGGACGGTAGCTGACGATGCGTCAGACAGCCAGAGGTGCGAGCTCCTCGGCCGCTTCGCCGTCCGCCTTGGCCGGGGCGTACACGGCGGGCTTCGGCAGGACCATGTACAGCAGGCCGGAGACCACGATGGTGGCGACCCAGCCCAGGCCGTACTCGCCGATCGGGTTGTTCGCGGCGAGCGGGCCGGTGAACCAGTCCGAGGTGGTGAACATCAGACCCGCGAGCAGACCGAGCGCCCAGGAGGCGACGGCGGCGGGGGAGAAGCCGCCCTTGTACCAGTACGCGCTGGTGGGCGTGGTGTCGAGCAGCGCCTTCGCGTCGTACTCGGTGCGCCGCAGCATGTCCGCGCCGAAGACGCCGACCCAGGCCGAGAAGGCGACCGCGAGCAGCGAGAGGAAGGCGATGAAGGAGCCCATGAAGCTCTTGGCGACCAGCATCAGGATGCCGCCGAAGACCAGCGAGATCACCGCGTTGACCGAGACCGCCCAGTGGCGCGGGATCTTGAAGCCGAGGGTCTGCGCGGTGAAGCCGGCCGAGTACATCGACATCGAGTTGATCAGCACCATGCCGACCAGCGCGATCAGCAGATACGGCACCGCGATCCACATCGGCAGGATCTCGCCGAGGAAGGAGACCGGGTCGGCGGCCGAGGCCAGGTCCGGCGTCGAGACCGCCATGACCGCGCCCATCAGGACCATCGGCAGCACGACGATGCCGGCGCCGCCGACCGAGCTCGCGACCATGGCCTTGGAGGAGGCCGTACGCGGCAGATAGCGGGTGAAGTCCGGGGCGGACGGGATCCAGCTGACACCACCGGCGGCGATCAGGCCGGTACCGGCGACCATCAGCGACATCTTCCCGGCCGGGCGGTCGAAGACGGCGCTCCAGTCGGTGTTCACGGCGAGGTACGCGAGCACGAGCACGGAGAACGCGCCGAAGAGGTAGGTCGCGTACTTGTTGCACTTCTGCACGACGTTGATGCCGAGGCCCGAGATCGCGAAGGTCGTCACCACGAAGAGCAGCAGCGTCACGATGATCAGGAACGTGTTGCTCTTGATGCCGAACACGATGTCCAGGACGGTCAGCATCGCGTAGGCGCCGGTGACCGCGTTGATCGTCTCCCAGCCCCAGCGGGCGACCCAGATCAGGGCGCCGGGCAGCAGGTTGCCGCGCTGTCCGAAGACCGCGCGCGACAGCGCCATACCGGGCGCGCCACCGCGCTTGCCGGCGATGGATATGAGCCCGACCAGGCCGTAGCTGACCAGCGGCGCCGCGATCGCGACGACGATCGCCTGCCAGAAGTTCAGCTTGTACGTCACGACGAGGCTGGCGCCCATCGTGAGCAGCAGAACGCTGATGTTGGCGGCGACCCAGGTCGGGAAGAGGTCCCGGGTTCTGGCGGTGCGCTCGCTGTCGGGGACGGGCTCAAGGCCACGGGTTTCCAGTGCGCCTTCGGACTGGGAAGTGGTGCTCATGAGGTGCGGTTGCCTCTCGCTCGGCTCTGGCGGGAGCCGTGTGGGGGTCATCTTCGGGGACTCTACGCGCGTTGATGCTGCCTCTTCCATCGTAACTTAATACGACGATTGCCCCATAATTCCCTTTGATGTTTAGGCGAAGACACGAACGGGGTCCCTCGGCGGCCCATGACTGATACTGGGGAGGTTATGGAATTCGTCATCCTTGCCGTAGTCATCGCCCTGGTCGCGGTCGGCGCGATCAGCGGGCTCGTGGTCAGCAGCCGCAAGAAGAAGCAGCTGCCGCCCTCGGCCCCGTCGTCCACGCCGACCATCACTGCCCCGCCCGCCGAGCCTCACGTCGGCGAAGAAGCCGCGGAGACCGCCGAGGAGCAACGCCGCACCATCGAGGAGGTCGCCCTCCCCGAGGCCCCGGCGAGCCCCGTCGTGGTCGAGGAGGCGCTTCCCGAGGCGCCCGCGGCTCCCGAGGTCGAGGTGCCCGAGCCGACGGCCGGCCGCCTCGTGCGGCTGCGCGCCCGGCTCGCCCGCTCGCAGAACTCGCTGGGCAAGGGGCTGCTCACGCTCCTGTCCCGGGACAACCTCGACGAGGACACCTGGGAGGAGATCGAGGACACCCTCCTCACCGCCGACGTCGGCGTCGCCCCCACCCAGGAGCTGGTCGAGCGGCTGCGCGAGCGCGTCCGCGTGCTCGGCACCCGCACCCCGGACGAGCTGCGCGCCCTGCTGCGCGAGGAGCTGATCGCGCTCCTCGGCCCGGACTTCGACCGCGCGGTCAAGACCGAGGGCGGCCTGGAGAGCCCCGGCGTCGTGATGGTCGTCGGCGTCAACGGCACCGGCAAGACCACCACCACCGGCAAGCTCGCGCGCGTGCTCGTCGCCGACGGCAAGTCGGTCGTCCTGGGCGCGGCGGACACCTTCCGCGCGGCCGCCGCCGACCAGCTGCAGACCTGGGGCGAGCGCGTCGGTGCCCGCACCGTGCGCGGACCCGAGGGCGGCGACCCGGCGTCGATCGCCTTCGACGCGGTCAAGGAGGGCATCGCCGAGAGCGCGGACGTCGTCCTCATCGACACCGCGGGCCGGCTGCACACCAAGACCGGGCTCATGGACGAGCTCGGCAAGGTCAAGCGCGTCGTGGAGAAGCACGGCCCGCTGGACGAGATCCTGCTCGTCCTCGACGCCACCACCGGCCAGAACGGCCTGGTCCAGGCCCGGGTGTTCGCCGAGGTCGTCGACATCACCGGCATCGTCCTCACCAAGCTCGACGGCACCGCCAAGGGCGGCATCGTCATCGCCGTCCAGCGCGAACTGGGCGTCCCGGTCAAGCTCATCGGCCTGGGTGAAGGCGCGGACGATCTGGCGCCGTTCGAGCCCGGTGCCTTCGTGGACGCGCTCATCGGCGACTAGGCGTTACGTACGTAACGCGTACGTGTACGAAGAAGTGCCCGCCCCCAAGGTGCAGATGGGGGCGGGCACTTCGTTGTTCAGGACGGCGCGCGGTGGCAGATGTATGCCAGGGTGCCGAGCAGCAGGCGGGCCTCCGGGGGGCGGATCGCGGTGTCCAGGGACGGTGGGCGCAGCCAGCGCACGTCGGCCGACGGGGGTGCCGGGACGTACGCGCCCGGCCCCGGGCAGACCAGGTCCAGATCGGCGTCGTCCCAGCCCATCCGGTAGAGCAGGCGCGGCAGTTGGGCCGCGGCTCCCGGGGCGACGAAGAAGTGCGTACGGCCCGCCGGGGTGGTGGAGACCGGGCCCAGCGGCAGCCCCATCCGCTCAAGCCGCACCAGCGCGCGCCGGCCCGCCGGGGCGGCCACGTCCAGGATGTCGAAGGTGCGCCCCACCGGCAGCAGCACCGTGGCCCCCGGGCACTCGGCCCACGCCTTGCCGACCTCGTCCAGCGTCGCGCCCGCCGGGACCTCCGGGGCGAATCCCAGTGGGTGGGCGCCCGGCTCCGGGCACGCCGGGGCGCCGCAGGAGCACTCGCCGGACAGCTCCCGGGCCCCCGGGGCCACGTCCCAGCCCCACAGTCCCGTGTACTCGGCCACCGCGGTGACCTCGGTCGCGCGGCCGCGGCGCCGCGGGCCGGGCCGGATTTCGCGGATCCCCCGGCTGCCGCCGATCGTGAAGCCCATGCCCCCTCCAACGGATCTGACTCTGCGGTGGTTACGAACCGGAGTTCCCTCGTTACGCATTGCATACCCGGCGGCTTGCGGCGGAGGGAAGGGTGGTGTGAACCGGTCCGCGCGCCCCGGCGTGCACCGTTCCACCAACTCCGTTTCGGCCTGTGTCAAGTGAATCGCGCGCAGCGCCAGGGGAGTTCATTCGAAGGGGTGGCGAATGGTGGCGTTTCTGCAATCGCCCTCGCGGGAGCGGTGATCGTAGGATTACTTTCAGTACATGGACCCTGTAGACCCGCGCGCTCGTGGGTATGCCAACGGCAAGGCGCATTCCCGTCCGAGGGGCCGGGTCCGGCGGACAGGAAGGCCCGACTAGCGGCATTCTGATAGCGGTTCGCGCGGAAAAAGCACAAGGCTTCAGCAGAATGGGGGCGTTCCAGTGGTCGGCAGTGGGGCTAGCGGTACGAGCGCCGGGAAGCGCCCCAACGAGCAGCTGAGTTCGTGGTTCGTACGGAGCGGCTGGTCGAAGGGCGAGCTCGCTCGGCAGGTCAACCGGCGGGCGCGTCAGCTCGGCGCGCACCACATCAGCACGGACACCTCCCGGGTGCGCCGCTGGCTCGACGGCGAGATGCCGCGCGAGCCGATCCCGCGCATCCTCTCCGAGCTGTTCTCCGAGCGGTTCGGCAGCGTCGTGGCGGTCGAGGACCTCGGCCTGCGCACCGCCCACCAGTCCCCGTCCGTCTCCGGCGTCGACCTGCCCTGGGCCGCCCCCCAGACCGTCAGCCTGCTCAGCGAGTACTCGCGCAGCGACCTCATGCTGGCCCGGCGCGGCTTCCTCGGGACCTCGCTCGTGCTGTCCGCGGGCCCCGCTCTGATCGAGCCCATGCAGCGCTGGCTGGTGCCCTCGCCCGGCAACGAGCGCATCCTCGCCGAGACCCCCGCCAACGCCCGGCGCCCCTCCCGGCTCTCCAAACCGGAGCTCGACCTCCTGGAGACCACCACCGAGATGTTCCGCCAGTGGGACGCGCAGTGCGGCGGGGGACTGCGCCGCAAGGCCGTCGTCGGCCAGCTCCACGAGGTCACCGACCTGCTCCAGGAGCCCCAGCCCGACGCTACCGCGAAGCGACTGTTCCGGGTCGCCGCCGAACTCGCGGAACTGGCCGGGTGGATGAGCTACGACGTGGGCCTGCAGCCCACCGCCCAGAAGTACTTCGTGCTCGCCCTGCACGCCGCCAAGGAATGCGGCGACAAGCCGCTCGGCTCGTACATCCTGTCCTCGATGAGCCGCCAGATGATCCATCTGGGCCGCCCCGACGACGCCCTGGAACTCATCCACCTCGCCCAGTACGGCAGCCGGGACTGCGCCACCCCCCGCACCCAGGCGATGCTGTATGCGATGGAGGCGCGCGCGTACGCGAACATGGGCCAGCCCAGCAAGTGCAAGCGGGCCGTGAGGATGTCCGAGGACACCTTCGGCGACGCCGGGCTCGACGGCGAGCCGGAGCCCGACTGGATCCAGTTCTTCTCCGAGGCCGAGCTCAACGGAGAGAACGCGCACTCCTTCCGCGACCTCGCCTATGTGGCCGGGCGCAGCCCCACGTACGCCTCGCTGGCCGAGCCCGTGATGGAGAAGGCCGTCATGCTCTTCGGCAAGGACGACGTCCACCAGCGCTCGTACGCGCTCAACCTCATCGGCATGGCCACCGTCCACCTCCTCAAACGCGAGCCCGAGCAGTCCACCGTGCTGGCCGGCGAGGCACTGAAGATCGCCAAGACGGTCCGCTCGGAGCGGGTCAACACCCGGCTGCGCAAGACCGTCGACACCGCGCTGCGCGAGTTCGGCGACGTCGCCGAAGTCGTCGACTTCACCGATCTGCTCGGCAAGGAACTGCCCGAGACCGCCGAGGCGGTCTGACGCCCCCGGCCGCCCCGCGGCCGGCATACAAGGACGCCGGCCGCGGCGCCCGCCCCGTACAGCCCGACTCGGCTCCCTCACGCCAGGTCAACCGGGAGACGTCGCGGCCGGTCACCCGTTCGCGGGAACCCGGAGGGTAGCCATCCCTCCGGACACTGATCCGACGGTTCATGTGTGCGTAACACGCCCGACCTCTTCGTCACGGACGCGAAACATCGTGCGGCATTCGCCGAAACGGCGCTGCGCCAACCTCATGGCGCATAACCGGCCCACCGTTTTGCCCCACTCGTTCGCCCCCGCACGGGCCGCCGTACCGACGACGAGGAGACGCCGATGCCCCCAGGCATCACGCTCGCAGCCGCCACGCCGCAGCTGTCCAGCGCCAACACCGGGTTCATGCTGATCTGCTCAGCGCTGGTGATGATCATGACCCCCGGCCTGGCCTTCTTCTACGGAGGCATGGTCCGCGTCAAGAGCACGCTCAACATGCTGATGATGAGCTTCATCAGCCTCGGCATCGTCACGATCCTGTGGGTGCTCTACGGCTTCAGCCTCACCTTCGGTGAGTCCAACGGCTTCATCGGCTGGAGCAAGGCCTACTTCGGGCTCAGCGGCATCGGCCTCGTCCAGCTCTGGCCCGGCTACAGCATCCCGATCTACGTCTTCGCCGTCTTCCAGCTGATGTTCGCCGTCATCACCCCGGCGCTCATAAGCGGCGCCCTGGCCGACCGGGTCAAGTTCAGTGCCTGGGCCCTGTTCATCACCCTGTGGGTCACCGTCGTCTACTTCCCGGTCGCGCACTGGGTGTGGGCCTCCGACGGCTGGCTCTTCAAGAAGGGCGTCATCGACTTCGCCGGTGGCACCGCCGTCCACATCAACGCGGGCGCCGCAGCCCTCGGCGTGATCCTCGTCATCGGCAAGCGCGTCGGCTTCAAGAAGGACCCGATGCGCCCGCACAGCCTCCCGCTGGTCATGCTCGGCGCCGGCCTGCTGTGGTTCGGCTGGTTCGGCTTCAACGCCGGGTCCTGGCTCGGCAACGACGACGGCGTCGGCGCCGTGATGTTCGTCAACACCCAGGTCGCCACCGCCGCAGCCATGCTCGCCTGGCTGCTCTACGAGAAGCTGCGCCACGGCACCTTCACCACCCTCGGTGCCGCCTCCGGCGCGGTCGCGGGCCTCGTCGCCATCACCCCGTCCGGCGGCTGCGTCAGCCCCCTCGGCGCGATCGCGGTCGGCGCCATCGCCGGTGTGCTCTGCGCCATGGCCGTGGGCCTGAAGTACCGCTTCGGCTTCGACGACTCCCTCGACGTCGTCGGCGTCCACATGGTCGGCGGCATCGCCGGCTCGCTGCTCATCGGCCTCTTCGCCACCGGCGGCGTACAGTCCGACGCCAAGGGCCTGTTCTACGGCGGCGGCCTCGACCAGCTCGGCAAGCAGGCCATCGGTGTCGGCGCGGTCCTCGGCTACTCGCTGGTGGTCTCCGCGGTCCTCGCCTTCGCCCTCGACAAGACGATCGGGATGCGGGTCAGCGAGGACGACGAGGTCTCCGGCATCGACCAGGTCGAGCACGCCGAGACGGCGTACGACTTCAGCGGCGCCGGCGGCGGTACCGTCGCCCGCACGGCCGCCCCGGCCCCGAGCGGAGCGGCAGCGCAGAACAAGAAGGTGGACGCATGAAGCTCATCACCGCGGTCGTCAAGCCGCACCGCCTCGACGAGATCAAGGAAGCCCTCCAGGCCTTCGGAGTCCAGGGCCTCACGGTCACCGAGGCCAGCGGATACGGCCGCCAGCGCGGCCACACCGAGGTCTACCGGGGCGCCGAGTACACCGTCGACCTCGTGCCCAAGATCCGGATAGAGGTGCTGGTCGAGGACGACGACGCCGAGCAGCTGATCGACGTCGTGGTCAAGGCGGCCCGGACCGGGAAGATCGGGGACGGCAAGGTGTGGAGCGTGCCGGTCGAGACGGCCGTACGCGTCCGCACCGGCGAACGCGGTCCCGACGCCCTCTGAGCCCGCCTGCTGAAGAACCCCTTCGAGTCGGTACGGACAGGAGCCGCCGGGTGACGAGCGTGGAAGTCGACACAGAGACAGAAGACTCCGGACCCGGCGGTTATGCGGCGGCCCGGCTGCGCCTCCTGCATCAGGAGGCGCGGTCCGGGCCGCCGCGCCGTGCCGCGCTCGCCCAGCTCACCGACGAGTGGCTGGCCCAGCTCTTCGCGGGCGCCGCCGAGGCGGCCGGTGTGCGCGGGTCCTCACTGGTCGCCGTCGGCGGCTACGGACGCGGCGAACTCTCCCCGCGCAGCGACCTCGACCTGGTGCTGCTGCACGACGGCAGCGCGGGCGCGGGAGTCGTCTCCGCGCTCGCCGACCGCCTCTGGTACCCCGTGTGGGACCTCGGCCTCGCCCTCGACCACTCCGTCCGCACCCCCGCCGAGGCCCGCAAAACGGCGGGCGCCGACCTCAAGGTGCACCTCGGCCTGCTGGACGCCCGCCACCTCGCGGGCGACGCGGGCCTCACCGCCGGGCTGCGCAGCGCCGTACTCGCCGACTGGCGCAACCAGGCCGCCAAAAGACTGCCCGAACTCGACGAGATGTGCCGTGAACGGGCCGAGCGCCAGGGCGAGTTGCAGTTCCTGCTCGAACCCGACCTGAAAGAGGCGCGCGGCGGGCTGCGGGACGCCACCGCCCTGCGCGCCGTCGCCGCGTCCTGGCTAGCCGACGCACCCCGCGAAGGACTCGACGAGGCCCGCCGGTGCCTGCTGGACGTCCGCGACGCGCTGCACCTGGCGACCGGCCGCGCCACCGACCGCCTCGCCCTCCAGGAACAGGACGCCGTCGCCGCCGGGCTCGGCCTGCTGGACGCGGACGTGCTGCTGCGTCAGGTGTACGAGGCCGCGCGGACCATCTCGTACGCCGGTGACGTCACCTGGCGCGAGGTCGGCCGGGTCCTGCGGGCCCGCTCCGCACGGCCCCGGCTGCGCGGGCTGCTCGGCGGCGGCCGGACGGCCGCGCCCGTGCGCACCCCGCTGGCCGAAGGCGTCGTCGAGCAGGACGGCGAGGTCGTCCTCGCGCTCGCCGCCAAACCCGAACGCGACCCGGTGCTGCCGCTGCGGGCCGCCGCGGCCGCCGCCCGGGCCGGTCTGCCGATCTCGCTGCACGCGGTACGCCGGCTCGCCTCGGCGGTGCGGCCGCTGCCCGTGCCGTGGCCCGCCGAGGCCCGCGACGAGCTGGTCACGCTGCTGGGCGCGGGCGAGTCCACTGTGCCGGTGTGGGAGGCGCTGGAGGCCGAAGGGCTCATCACGCGGCTGCTTCCCGACTGGGAGCGGGTGCGCTGCCGTCCGCAGCGCAACGCGGTGCACACCTTCACCGTCGACCGCCACCTGGTGGAGACGGCGGTACGGGCCTCCTCGCTGACCCGCCGGGTGGGCCGCCCGGACCTGCTTCTGGTCGCGGCCCTGCTCCATGACATCGGCAAGGGCTGGCCCGGCGACCACAGCGTGGCGGGCGAGGTCATCGCGCGCGATGTGGCCGCCAGGATCGGCTTCGACAAGGACGACGTGGCCGTCATCGCCACCCTCGTACGCCATCACCTCCTGCTCGTGGAGACCGCGACCCGGCGCGACCTGGACGATCCCGCGACGGTACGGGCGGTCGCCGAGGCGGTAGGCGGCGCTGCCACGCTGGAGCTGCTGCACGCGCTCACCGAGGCGGACGCGCTGGCGACGGGACCTGCGGCGTGGTCGTCGTGGCGGGGCTCGCTGGTGGCCGACCTGGTGAAGCGGGTGGGTGCGGTGCTCGCGGGGGAGCCGGTGGAGCGGGAGGCTCCGGCGACCACGGCCGAGCAGGAACGCCTGGCGGTCGAGGCGTACCGCACGCGGGGTCCGGTCCTGGCTCTGCGCGCGCAGCCGGACGTTCCCGTTCCCGGGGAGGAAGGGGCGCGTGAGCCGCTGGGTGTCGAGCTGGTGATCGCGGTCCCGGACCAGCCGGGGGTGCTGCCGGCTGCGGCGGGTGTGCTGGCGATGCACCGTCTGACTGTCCGGGCGGCGGAGTTGCGCGCGATCGAACTCCCGGATCCGGTGCGGGGGGAGATCCTGCTCCTGGACTGGCGGGTGGCGGCGGAGTACGGCTCGCTGCCCCAGGCTGCGCGGCTGCGGGCGGATCTGGTGCGGGCGCTCGACGGCTCCCTGGACATCCGCTCCCGCCTTGCCGAACGCGAGGCGGCCCGTCGTCGTGGTCCCGCGGCCCCGCCGCCCCGCGTCACCGTCGACCCCACCGCGTCCCGGCTGGCCACGGTGATCGAGGTTCGCGCCCAGGACGCGCCTGGTCTGCTGCATCGCATCGGGCGGGCGTTGGAGACGGCGGGGGTGCGGGTGCGGAGTGCGCGGGTGTCTACGTTGGGGGCTAATGCGGTGGATGCGTTTTATGTGACGGACGGGGTGGGGGCGCCGCTGGTGCCGGAGGTGGCGGGGGAGGTGGCGCGGCTAGTGGAACGAGCATTGGCCCCCACCCCGCCCCTTCCCTGAACCCTCCGGGGGATCTGGTCGGGTGCGGATCGTGCGTGGTTGCTCGCGCAGTTCCCCGCGCCCCTGAGGAGGGCCCGAAGGGCCCATCAAGGGGCGCGGGGAACTGCGCGACCAGCCACAGACCGTCCGCAGACGACGTACCCGGCCGCTCGCCCAGAGCTTTCGGGAAGGGGCGGGGTGGGGAAAAGCGCCGCCGGGATACCCTGGGGGGCGTCACCCGACCGCCCTACGAGCCGAGGATCCGCGACCACCGTGTTCGATACCCTCTCCGACCGCCTCAGCGCGACATTCAAGAACCTCCGGGGCAAGGGCCGCCTGTCCGAGGCGGACATCGACGCCACGGCGCGCGAGATCCGTATCGCGCTGCTCGAAGCCGACGTCGCGCTCCCCGTGGTCCGCGCGTTCATCAAGAACGTCAAGGAGCGCGCCCTCGGGGCCGAGGTCTCCAAGGCGCTGAACCCGGGCCAGCAGGTCCTCAAGATCGTCAACGAGGAGCTCGTCACCATCCTCGGTGGCGAGACCCGCCGCCTGCGGTTCGCCAAGACCGCCCCGACGGTCATCATGCTGGCCGGTCTCCAGGGTGCCGGTAAGACCACCCTCGCGGGCAAGCTCGGCCAGTGGCTCAAGGGCCAGGGGCACTCGCCGCTGCTCGTCGCCTGTGACCTCCAGCGCCCCAACGCCGTCAACCAGCTCAGCGTCGTCGCCGAGCGCGCCGGCGTCGCCGTCTACGCGCCGGAGCCCGGCAACGGCGTCGGCGACCCGGTGAAGGTCGCCCAGGACTCCATCGAGTTCGCCCGGTCGAAGCAGTACGACGTGGTCGTGGTCGACACCGCCGGCCGCCTCGGCATCGACCAGGAGATGATGCAGCAGGCCGCGGACATCCGCGATGCCGTCAAGCCCGACGAGATCCTCTTCGTCGTCGACGCCATGATCGGCCAGGACGCGGTCAACACCGCCGAGGCCTTCCGCGACGGCGTCGGCTTCGACGGCGTCGTCCTCTCCAAGCTCGACGGCGACGCCCGGGGCGGTGCGGCGCTCTCCATCGCCCACGTCACCGGCAAGCAGATCATGTTCGCCTCCAACGGCGAGAAGCTTGAGGACTTCGACGCGTTCCATCCGGACCGCATGGCGTCCCGCATCCTCGACATGGGTGACCTGCTCACCCTGATCGAGCAGGCGGAGAAGACGTTCAGCCAAGAAGAGGCCGAGAAGATGGCCTCCAAGCTGGCGTCGAAGAAGGGCCAGGACTTCACGCTCGACGACTTCCTGGCGCAGATGGAGCAGGTCCGCAAGATGGGCTCCATCTCCAAGCTGCTCGGGATGCTGCCCGGCATGGGGCAGATCAAGGACCAGATCAACAACATCGACGAGCGCGACGTGGACCGCACCGCCGCGATCATCAAGTCGATGACCCCGGGCGAGCGCCAGGACCCGACCGTCATCAACGGCTCGCGCCGCGCCCGTATCGCCAAGGGCTCCGGCGTCGAGGTCAGCGCCGTCAAGAACCTGGTCGAGCGGTTCTTCGAGGCCCGCAAGATGATGTCGCGGATGGCCCAGGGCGGCGGAATGCCCGGCATGCCGGGGATGCCCGGCATGGGTGGCGGCCCCGGCCGCCAGAAGAAGCAGGTCAAGCAGGCCAAGGGCAAGCGCAAGAGCGGCAACCCGATGAAGCGCAAGGCCGAGGAAGAGGCCGCAGCCGCACGCCGCGAGCAGGGGGCCCTCGGCCTCCCGTCCGCCGCCCAGGCCCCCGAGGACTTCGAACTGCCCGACGCCTTCAAGAAGTTCATGGACTGACCGACGTACGGCAGTCTCTTACGTACGTAGTACGTAGGCGCGTTTTACGAGAAGGGCCCGCGAGCCATCCGGCCGCGGGCCCTTCCGTATGTCCGCCTCCGCCCTCCCCGCAGGCCCCATCGGCCCATCCGGGAATGCCCCGGGCACCGCGCTCTTCGATACTGGCCGTACTGGCCCAAGGAGAGCAGCGTGCCCACTCCCGTACCCCCGCGAGATCGCACCGACCAGCCGTGGCGCTCGGAGGGTGCGCCTCCGCCGCCTCCGCCGAAGCGGAAGATGCCCGGGGGCTGGGGCAGCCTGATCCTCACCGCTCTCGTCGTCTATCTGATCACCAATCTCATCCTGTCCTTCTTCAACGAGGGCAATGAGCCGACCCTGTCGTACACCGAGTTCAGCAAGCAGGTCGCGGCCGGGAACGTCGAGAAGATCTACGCCAAGGGCGACGCGATCCAGGGGCAGCTCAAGAGCGCGCAGAACCAGCCGAGCGGCGGTGGCAAGTACACGAAGTTCACCACCCAGCGGCCGACCTTCGCCGACGACGACCTGTGGGCGCAGCTGACCAAGCAGCAGGTCACGGTGACGGCCCAGCCGGTCGTCGAGCACCGCAGCTTTCTCGCCAATCTGCTGATCTCGCTCGCCCCGATGCTGCTGCTCGTCGTGCTGTGGCTGTTCATCGCCCGCCGGATGAGCGCCGGGCTCGGCGGCGGGATGCTGGGACGCAAGGCACCGCCCAAACCCGTCGAGCTGACCGAGGGCAAGCGGACCACGTTCGAGGACGTGGCGGGCATCGACGAGGTGGAGGGCGAACTCAACGACGTCGTGGACTTCCTCAAGAACCCGGACGCCTACCGGCGGATGGGCGCCAAGATGCCCGGCGGTGTGCTGCTCGCGGGCCCGCCCGGCACCGGCAAGACGCTGCTGGCCCGGGCCGTGGCGGGCGAGGCGGGGGTGCCGTTCTTCTCCGCGTCGGCCTCGGAGTTCATCGAGATGATCGTGGGCGTGGGCGCATCCCGCGTACGCGAACTCTTCGCCGAGGCGCGCAAGGTGGCTCCCGCGATCATCTTCATCGACGAGATCGACACCATCGGACGCGCGCGTGGCGGCGGCGCCGGGATGGGCGGCCACGACGAGCGCGAGCAGACGCTCAACCAGATCCTCACCGAGATGGACGGGTTCTCCGGGTCCGAGGGCGTCGTGGTCATCGCCGCCACCAACCGGGCCGACGTCCTGGACCCGGCGCTCACCCGGCCCGGCAGATTCGACCGGATCGTGCAGGTCAGCCCGCCGGACCGGGGCGGCCGCGAGTCGATCCTGAAGATCCACACCCGGGAGATCCCGATGGCCCCGGACGTCGACCTCGCCCAGCTGGCCCGTACGACCCCGGGCATGACCGGCGCGGAACTGGCCAACCTGGCCAACGAGGCGGCCCTGCTCGCCGTCAAGCGCCGCCAGAGCGAGGTCACCCATTCGGACCTCTCCGACGCCCTGGAGAAGGTGCAGCTCGGCGCGGTGCGGCCGCTGGTGATGCCGCAGGAGGAGCGTCGGCGCACCGCATACCACGAGAGCGGCCACGCCCTGCTCGGCATGCTCCAGCCCGGCGCCGACCCCGTCCGCAAGATCACCATCGTGCCCCGGGGGAGGGCGCTGGGTGTCACGCTCTCCACGCCCGACGCCGACAAGTACGCGTACACCGAGGACTATCTGCGCGGCCGCATCATCGGCGCGCTCGGCGGGATGGCGGCCGAGCACGTCGTCTTCGACGTCATCACGACGGGCGCCGAGAACGACCTCGAACAGGTCACCAACCTCGCGCGCGGCATGGTCGCCCGCTGGGGCATGAGCAAGAAGATCGGCCCGCTCACCGCCCTGCCGAGCGACGCACAGCAGGCGTACGGGCTCTCGGCCGCACCGCAGACGCTGGACAACATCGACGGCGAGATGCGCCGCATCGTCGACGAGTGCTACGCCGAGGCCTGCCGCCTGCTGCGCGACAACCGCGCCCGCCTCGACGCCCTCGCCGAGGCACTGCTCCAGAACGAGACCCTGGAGGAGGAGGCCGCCTACCGGGCGGCGGGCATCCCGCGCCTGGCCAAGACGGAGAGCTGAAGAAACGTTCCGAGTCCGCTCTGCGGCGTACGTGCCGTACGGCGTACGAGCTCTACGGCGTACGCGCGATCAGGTACCGGAATATGTTCGGCATCCATACGGTCGCGTCCCGGCGCAGATACGGATGGAGCGCCTCCGTGAGCTCCTTGACCACCTGGACGTGGTCGGTCGCCCGCTCGGCCGCGTCGAACAGGCCCGTCGACAGCAGCCCGCGCACCGCGCTCTCCATGTCCGCGTAGCCGAACGGGCACGCCACCCGCCCCGACCCGTCGGGCCGCAGACCGGCCCGGGACGCCACGTCCTCCAGGTCGTCGCGCAGGCTCGGCCGCCAGCGCGGCGCGTCGGTCAGCCGGGAGGCGATCCGCAGCACGCCGGAGGTCGCGCAGCGTTCCGGCGGGCCCCAACCGGCCAGCACCACCGCGCCGCCGCGCTCCGCAAGCGGTACCGCGGCCGCCAGCGCCGGGGCCAGGCCGTCGGAGTCGCCCGCCGCGCAGCCCACCGGCTCGAAGGCGGTCACCAGGTTGTACGGGTCCCCGTCGGGCGCTGCCGGGCCGTCCTCCACCAGACGGGTGCCGCGGCCGCCGCCCCACACACCGTCCGGGAGCAGCCGTGCACGGGCCAGCGCCAGACGCTCCGGGCGGCCGTCGACGCCCGTCACGCGCGCGCCGCGCGAGGCAGCGATCAGCAGGGCGAGCCCGGAGCCGCAGCCCAGGCCCAGCAGCCGGGTGGCGGGTCCCACCTCCAGCCGCTCGTACACCGCTTCGTAGAGCGGTACCAGCATCCGTTCCTGGATCTCGGCCCAGTCCCGGGCGCGGGCGCACGCCTGCGCGGGCGGGGCGGAGGCCGCCAAGGACTGGTGCCGGACGAGCACAGGTGTCATGGAAAGCGCCCCAATCCGCAGAAGAGGTCAGCCGTGCACTGAATGACAGCCCCCGTACACGTGCGGTCGCACTCCCCCCGTATGCCAGGGAACTCCGCATCCGCCACCGCGTCCAGAGGGAGGGCGATTCACGTTCGGGGCCGCCGGGCCCGTACCATTCGCGCCATGGCAAAGGCACCCGTTCTCACGCCCCAGGCGGAAGACTTCCCCCGCTGGTACCAGGATCTGATCAACAAGGCCGAGCTCGCGGACAACGGTCCGGTGCGCGGCACCATGGTGATCCGACCGTACGGCTACGGCCTGTGGGAGCGGATGCAGCAGGAGATGGACGCACGCATCAAGGACGCCGGCGCCCAGAACGCGTACTTCCCGCTCTTCATCCCCCAGTCTTACCTGACTCGCGAGGCGGAGCACGTCGAGGGCTTCGCGCCCGAGCTCGCGGTGGTCACGCACGGTGGCGGCAAGGAGCTCGAAGAGCCCGTCGTGGTGCGTCCCACCTCCGAGACGATCATCAACGACTACTTCTCCAAGTGGGTGCAGAGCTACCGGGACCTGCCGCTGCTCATCAACCAGTGGGCGAACGTGGTGCGTTGGGAGATGCGGCCGCGCGTCTTCCTCCGTACGAGTGAGTTCCTCTGGCAGGAGGGCCACACGGCGCACGCTTCTTATGAAGACGCCCGCGACTACGCGGCGCGCATCCACAAGGACGTGTACGCGGACTTCATGATCAACGTGCTGGGCATCGACGTGGTCCTCGGCCGCAAGACGCCCAAGGAGCGGTTCGCCGGTGCCATCAACACCCTCACGCTCGAAGGCATGATGGGCGACGGCAAGGCGCTGCAGCTGGGCACCAGCCATGAGCTGGGCACCAACTTCGCCAAGGCCTTCAACACCCAGTACCTGTCCAAGGACGGCAAGCAGGAGCTCGTCTGGCAGACCTCCTGGGGCGTCTCCACCCGCATGGTCGGCGGTCTGATCATGTCGCACGGCGACGACAACGGTCTGCGCGTGCCGCCGCGGCTCGCCTCCGTCCAGGTCGTCGTCATGGCCATCAAGGGCGACGAGGCCGTCGCCAAGGTCCGCGAGCTGGGCGACCGCCTGAAGGCCGCGGGCATCCGCGTCCAGGTCGACGACCGCGTGGACACCCCGTTCGGCCGCCGCGCGGTGGACTGGGAACTCAAGGGCGTGCCCGTACGCGTCGAGATCGGCCCGCGCGACCTGGAGGCCGGCACCGCGATGCTGGCCCGCCGGATCCCCGGCGGCAAGGAGCCCGTCTCCATCGACGCGCTCGCCGAACTGCTGCCCACCGTCCTCGAAGAGGACCAGGCGCAGCTGCTGCGCGAGTCCCGCGAGCGCCGCGAGGCCCGTACGAGCGACGTGAACACCATCGAGGAGGCCGCCGAGGCCGCCACCTCCGGTGGCTGGGCGCGCATCCCGTGGGCGACGCTCGGCGCCGAGGGCGAGGCCAAGCTGGCCGAGCAGGCGGTGTCCGTACGGTGTCTGGTCGCCGAGGACGGGTCGGTCCCCGAGGCCGACGACGCACCCGGTACCGTCGCGATCGTCGCGCGCGCGTACTGACGGCCCACGGGCCGGTCCCGGTCGGCCGAAAACGCCTCTTGCGCAACGGCCGGTTCCCGTAATCCCGGCGCGTGGACATCATCTACGCGCCGGGGCGTACGCGCCGCTACGTACTACCTTGGTGTGAGCTGTGAGGCTTCTCCGCAGATCAGCGCACCCGCCCTCGTCCGGACGCATCAACGGCAACTGACGGGTACGTGCAAATTATTTGGGATGCCCCGGAATAGGAACACCGGGGCACTCCGGCTCGTTGTCACGACGTGAGCACGACACCACCTGTTCTCGCCGCAGAGCTGGCGCAGGCGTGGGCCGACATTCAGCGGTACCACCCCGAGCTGCCAGACCTTGCCGCGCCCGAGTCCCTGATCGGAGAGTCGTCGTCCGCCTGTGGCGCCGAGCTCTCCTTCGAGCGACTGCTCCATGAAGCAGTCCACGGCATTGCCGCCGCCCGGGGTGTCCGCGACACCTCACGGGCCGGCCGCTACCACAACCGCAGATTCCTGGCCATCGCCGAGGAGTTGGGCCTCGACCATCCCGAGGAGCCGCACCCCAGCAGCGGATTCTCGCTGGTCGCCCTGAACCCCGAGGCACGGCGCCGCTACCGGCCGACCATCGAGCGGCTCCAGCGCGCCCTGAAGGCCCACACCGTCGCCACGGCCGCCGACACCAAGCGCTCCTTCAGAGGCCCGGCCGCCCGGCACGGCTCCTCCGGCGGTGGCGTGCGCGTCAAGGCGGTCTGCGACTGCGGCCGCAATGTGCGCGTCGTCCCGTCCGTGCTCGCCCAGGCGCCGATCGTCTGCGGCGGCTGCGGCAAGCCGTTCCGTATCCCCGAGGTCGTGGCGGCGGCGAGCTGATCCAGGGCTGGTCGAGGGCCGGTCGCCGGACGGGGGCGGCGCAGGCCCGTCCGCCGACGATCGGCCGCCGGCCGTCCGCCCGGGGGTGCCCCGCGGACCCACGGCGTGCCCGGCGCCGGCATGTGGCACAATGACTAGCTGTACTCGACAGCCGCATAGGAACCCTCTCGCCTCCGGCTGACGCGTCCATCGGGCACTTTGAGTACCGCAACCCCACGTGGCATCCCGTTGTGCCCCACCACGTCAAGACCAGGAGACACCACTCCAGTGGCAGTCAAGATCAAGCTCAAGCGCCTCGGCAAGATTCGCCAGCCGCACTACCGCATCGTCATCGCCGACTCGCGCACCCGCCGCGATGGCCGCGCGATCGAGGAAATCGGTCTGTACCACCCGACGTACAACCCGTCGCGCATCGAGGTCGACTCGGAGCGCGCCCAGTACTGGCTGTCCGTCGGCGCCCAGCCGACCGAGCCGGTCCTCGCCATCCTGAAGCTCACCGGCGACTGGCAGAAGCACAAGGGCCTGCCGGCCCCGGCGCCGCTGCTGGTTCCGGAGACGAAGGAGAGCAAGCGCCGCTCCTTCGACGAGTTCGCCAAGTCCCTCGAGGGCGACGACGCCAAGGGTGAGGCCATCACCCCCAAGGCCAAGAAGGCTGACAAGAAGGCGGACGAGGCTCCGGCCGACGCCGCCGAGTCGACCGAGGCCTGAGCATGCTCGAGGAGGCTCTTGAGCACCTCGTGAAGGGCATCGTCGACAACCCTGACGACGTGCAGGTGGCCTCGCGCACCCTGCGTCGCGGGCGCGTGCTGGAGGTCCGGGTCCACCCCGACGACCTCGGCAAGGTGATCGGCCGCAACGGCCGCACCGCCCGCGCTCTGCGGACCGTCGTGGGGGCGCTCGGTGGCCGTGGCATCCGCGTCGACCTCGTCGACGTGGACCAGGTCCACTGAAAAATCTGGTCGTTTCATTGTGATGCGCCGGCTCGGGCCGGGGAGGGCTTCGGCCAGCCCCGGCCCGCAGTCGTCTGTAGAGCACACACGTCTGTAGAGCACAGGCGTTTTCAGACACAGGCGTATTCAGAGCACATGCCGCAGGGCACCCGACAGGAGAGTTGAACGACGTGCAGCTGGTAGTCGCGCGGGTCGGCCGCGCCCACGGCATCAAGGGCGAGGTCACCGTCGAGGTGCGCACCGACGAGCCGGAGCTGCGGCTCGCGCCCGGCGCCGTACTGGCCACGGACCCGGCGTCCACCGGGCCGCTCACCATCGAGACGGGCCGCGTCCACAGCGGCCGGCTGCTGCTGCGCTTCGCGGGCGTGCACGACCGCACCGCCGCCGAGGCCCTGCGCAACACGCTGCTCATCGCCGACGTGGACCCGGACGAGCGCCCCGAAGAGGACGACGAGTACTACGACCACCAGCTCATCGACCTCGACGTGGTCCTCGCGGACGGCACCGAGGTCGGCCGGATCACCGAGATCTCGCACCTGCCGTCGCAGGACCTGTTCATCGTGGAGCGCCCCGACGGCACCGAGGTCATGATCCCGTTCGTCGGCGAGATCGTCACCGAGATCGACCTGGACGAGCAGCGGGCCGTCATCACGCCGCCGCCCGGCCTGATCGACGACCGCGCGGAGATCGTCTCCACCCGGGACGCCGAGGCGGAGGCCGCAGCCGAAGCGGCCGCGGCCAAGGACTCCGGCAAGGAATCCACCGAGGACTCCAGCGGGGACGACGTCTGATGCGGCTCGACGTCGTCACGATCTTCCCCGAGTACCTGGAACCGCTGAACGTCTCCCTCGTCGGCAAGGCACGCGCGCGTGGCCAGCTCGACGTCCAGGTGCACGACCTGCGGCAGTGGACGTACGACCGGCACAACACGGTCGACGACACCCCGTACGGCGGCGGCCCCGGCATGGTCATGAAGACCGACCCGTGGGGCGACTGCCTCGACGACACGCTCGCGAGCGGGTACGAGGCGGGCGCGCACGGCCCCGTCATGGTCGTGCCCACCCCCAGCGGGCGCCCCTTCACCCAGGAACTCGCCGTCGAGCTCTCCGCCAAGCCGTGGCTGATCTTCACGCCCGCGCGCTACGAGGGCATCGACCGCCGCGTCATGGACGAGTACGCGACCCGGATGCCGGTGTACGAGGTCTCCATCGGCGACTACGTACTGGCCGGCGGGGAAGCCGCCGTACTGGTGATCACCGAGGCCGTGGCGCGACTGCTGCCCGGCGTGCTCGGCAACGCCGAGTCCCACCGCGACGACTCCTTCGCCCCCGGCGCCATGGCCAACCTCCTGGAGGGCCCGGTCTACACCAAGCCCCCCGAGTGGCGCGGCCGCGGCATCCCGGACGTCCTGCTCAGCGGCCACCACGGCAAGATCGCCCGGTGGCGCCGCGACGAGGCGTTCCGGCGCACCGCCGAGAACCGGCCCGACCTGATCGAGCGGTGCGAGGCGTCCGCCTTCGACAAGAAGGACCGCGAAACCCTCAGCGTCATGGGCTGGCGGCCCACCGACGACGGCCGATTTTGGCGCAGGCCCCAAGCCGTGGAAGAATAGGCGGCTGCTGTACGCCCGACTGCGCCCCTGCCACAGGGGGACCGTCGCACACCGGGTGGCACAGCTCCCGAACTCTCACCGAAAACCCGCCCGGCGACCTGTGGCGTCGTGCGAAGAAAGCAGACGAAGAACATGTCTCACCTGCTCGACTCCGTCAACGCGGCCACGCTGCGCTCCGACGTCCCGGCCTTCCGCCCCGGTGACACCGTCAACGTTCACGTCCGCGTGATCGAGGGCAACCGCTCCCGTATCCAGCAGTTCAAGGGCGTCGTCATCCGCCGCCAGGGCGCGGGCGTCTCCGAGACCTTCACGGTCCGCAAGGTCTCCTTCTCCGTCGGCGTCGAGCGCACCTTCCCGGTGAACTCCCCGATCTTCGAGAAGATCGAGCTCGTCACCCGCGGTGACGTCCGCCGCGCGAAGCTGTACTACCTGCGCGAGCTCCGCGGCAAGGCCGCGAAGATCAAGGAGAAGCGCGACAACTGAGCTCAGGCTCGGGGGTGAGCCACCGCTCACCACACTCGCGTACGGGTCCACAGGCCGGGCGGATAGGCTCTGCCCCCGATGGACACCGAAGCACAGCACACGGAGCGCGACCTCCCCTCCACCCCTCAGCCGGGGCCGGAGCGGGGGTCGCGCTCCGCGCGTTTTCCCGCCCTCGCCGGCCACCTGGAAGGGCCCTGGCGCAAGGCCGTGGCCCTGCTCGCGCTGTGCCTGGTCTTCCTGCTGCTGCTCAGCCACTTCGTCGTCCAGCCCTTCGTGATCCCCAGCGGCTCCATGGAACCCACCCTGAAGGTGGGCGACCGGGTGCTGGTCAACAAGCTGGCGTACCGTTTCGGCGGCCATCCCGAGCGCGGTGACGTCGTCGTCTTCGACGGCCGGGGCTCGTTCACGGACGAGCCGCCGGAGGGGAACCCGGTGGGCAGGGCCCTTCGTTCAATGGTCGCGTCCCTGGGACTGAGGGAGTCCGAGGGGAACGTGTACGTGAAGCGCGTCGTCGGAGTCGGCGGCGACCGGATCGTGTGCTGCGACAAGGGCAGGAGGCTCCGGGTGAACGGGACACCGGTGACCGAGGAGTACGTGTACCCGGGCGACACCCCGTCCCAGGTGCCGTTCGACATCGTCGTGCCCGACGGCACCCTGTTCGTCCTGGGCGACCACCGCTCCCACTCCAGCGACTCCCGCGACCACCTGGGCTCACCGGGCGGCGGCATGGTGCCGGTCGACCATGTGGTGGGGCGCGTCGACTGGATCGGCTGGCCCGTCGGCCACTGGTCGCAGGTGCCCGGCTCCGGCGCCTTCGCGCGCGTGGGCGGGCCGGGCGGCGCCCATGGGTAACCGGGGGCGCCCGCGCTCGGGGGGCCGCTCGACGCCCCCGCCTCCGGTGGACGAGCCGCTGCCCACGGGGACGCGCAGTACGTCGCGGGTCGCGCCACCGGTTTCCGAGCCCGAGCCCGCGTCCGTGCCGGTTGCCGAGACCTTCGAGACGAGTGCCGGGGGATTCGATCCGGGGCCCGCCCCGGCGGACTTCGAACCGGCCGGGCCCGCCGAGCCGTTGACGTCGTCGTCCGGGGCGGGCGGGGGCGACTTCGACCGTCCGCCGGGCCGCCGGGCCCAGCAGGGCCGGGCCGACCGGCGCAGGCTCGCCCGCAAGGTGAAGCGGCGCCGACGCCGGTCCGCCGTACGGGAGATACCCCTGCTCGTCGGGGTGGCGCTGCTGATCGCCCTCGTACTGAAGACGTTCCTCGTGCAGGCCTTCGTGATCCCGTCCGGCTCGATGCAGGACACCATCACCATCGGCGACCGGGTGCTCGTCGACAAGCTCACGCCCTGGTTCGGCTCGAAGCCGCAGCGCGGGGACGTGGTGGTCTTCAAGGATCCCGGCGGCTGGCTGAAGGACGAGAAGAAGACCACCGGCGGTAGCGACCCGGTGGTCGTCAAACAGGTCAAGCAGGCCCTGACCTTCATCGGACTGCTGCCCTCCGACAACGAACAGGACCTCATCAAACGGGTCATCGCCGTCGGCGGGGACACGGTCAAGTGCTGTGACGCCAACGGCAAGGTCACCGTCAACGGCGTACCGCTCGACGAGCCGTATGTGCAGGCGGGCAACCCTCCCTCGAAGATCCCGTTCGAGGTGAAGGTGCCGCCGGGCAGGCTCTTCGTGATGGGCGACCACCGCTCGAATTCGGCCGATTCCCGCTTCCACCTCAACGAGGCGTACCACGGGACGGTCTCCGAGGACGGGGTCATCGGACGGGCCGTCGTCATCGCCTGGCCGTTCGACCGCTGGCGGCGGCTGGAAGAACCCGGGACATTCGGCTCGGTGCCGGACGCGCCCGGCAGGTCGGACACCGCGCAAGGTCAGTCGCATAGGGTGTCCTCCCGGGATCCGGCCACGGATCCCGACAAAACGCATGAATTGATGTCAATCGATTCGGTGTCGAACGAACCGATATCGAACGAGGCGATCCGGCCCCCGAGCCCTGCGGAACTCCCGCTCGTTATGGGAGTGGTGGGCCTGCGTCTGGCATGGCGCGGGCGGTGGCACGGAGTGAGGAGTGGATGTGGGGGATTTGGCGGTCGGCGCACGATCCGGACACGACGAGCCCGAGGAGCGGCCGGACCGGCCCGCCGATTCTCCCGCGCAGGCTCAGGCCGACAGCGGCGGTGGCGGCATCGAGGGCGGCAGCCCCGGCGGTGACGGGGAGCCGGGCGGCGGCGAAGGGCGCAGCCCCAAGAAGCCGCGCTCCTTCTGGAAGGAACTGCCGCTGCTCATCGGCATCGCGCTGATCCTCGCGCTGCTGATCAAGACGTTCTTCGTGCAGGCGTTCTCGATCCCCTCCGACTCGATGCAGGACACCCTGCAGCGCGGCGACCGGGTGCTCGTGGACAAGCTGACGCCGTGGTTCGGCGCCACGCCCAAGCGCGGCGAGGTCGTCGTCTTCCACGACCCGGGCGGCTGGCTGGAGGACCAGAAACCGGCCGAGCCCAATGTGGTGCAGAAGTTCCTCAGCTTCATCGGGCTGATGCCGTCCGCCGAGGAGAAGGACCTGATCAAGCGGGTCATCGCGACCGGCGGCGACACGGTGGAGTGCAAGAAGGGCGGCCCGGTCAAGGTCAACGGCCACGCCCTGAACGAGCCGTACATCTTCCCCGGCGACAGCGCCTGCGACGACATGCCGTTCGGCCCGATCAAGGTCCCCAAGGGCCGGATCTGGGTGATGGGCGACCACCGGCAGAACTCGCTGGACTCCCGCTACCACCAGGAGCTGCCCGGCGGCGGCACCGTCTCCGACGACGAAGTCGTGGGCCGTGCCTTCACCATCGCCTGGCCGCTCAACCGCATCGACTGGCTGGGCATCCCGGGCACCTTCGACCAGAAGGGCCTCAGCGGCATGGCGTCGAGCGCGCCGGTCGCGGCCGGACTGGCCGGCGCCGTGCCGATGGTGCTGTGGCGCCGCCGCAGGCTCACCCGGCAGAGTGACGCGATCGACCGCACCGAGCTGAGCCGCGAGGGCTGACCCGGCGGGATACCGACAGGTAGGGTGCCGTCCCAGATCGTCGATCTCCGGACCCGCGCGCACCGCGCGGGCGGCCGGGGGAGGAGCACTGGGATGAGCGGAACAGGACGTACGGGCGACGGCCGCGGCCGCGGTCTCGGCAATCTGCTGTCGGGGCTGGCCGTGGCCGTCGGCTGTGTGCTCTTCCTCGGCGGCTTCGCCTGGGGGGCCGTGGAGTACAAGCCGTACACGGTGCCCACCCAGTCCATGAACCCGACGGTCAAGGCGGGCGACCGCGTCCTCGCGCAGCGCATCGACGGCGGCGACGTGAAGCGCGGCGACGTGGTGATCTTCAAGGACAAGGTCTGGGGCAACGTCCCCATGGTCAAGCGCGTCGTCGGCATAGGCGGCGACACCGTCAAGTGCTGCGATGCGGGCGGCAAGCTCACCGTCAACGGCAAGCCGATCGACGAACCGTATCTGCACGGCACGGCCCCCTCCACGACCAAGTTCAGCGCCACCGTCCCCAAGGACCAGCTCTTCCTCCTCGGCGACGAGCGCGATGTCTCGCTGGACTCCCGGGTCCACCTGGAGGACGCGGCCAACGGATCCGTGCCGCGCTCCGCCGTCAGCGCGCGCGTGGACGCCATCGCCTGGCCGCTGGACGGCATGCTGAAGCGCCCGACGGGCTTCAAGGCCCTGCCGGGCGGCATCTCCCAGCCCGGCCCGCTGATGCTCGTGGTGGTCGCCATCGTCGCCGGGACGGTCCTCATCGTCCTGGGAGCGGCGTACGGGCCGGTCGCGCGGCGGTTCGGCAGGCGCGGGGCCGGGAACCGGCGGGAGGTGCCGGTCGGTGGGGAGTGAGACGGGCTCGGCGGGCTCGGCGGATGGGTCTGGTTCGGCAGGTGAGCGGGGCTCGGCCCCGGCCGCAGAGGTGCCCGGGGAGCTCCGCAAGGTCGCCCGGGTCGTACTGCTCGACCCGCAGGACCGCATTCTGCTGATGCACGGTTACGAACCGGACAATCCCTCCGACACCTGGTGGTTCACCCCGGGCGGCGGCCTGGAGGGCGACGAGACCCGGGCCGAGGCGGCCCTGCGCGAACTGGCCGAGGAGACCGGGATCACGGACGTCGAGCTCGGGCCGGTGCTGTGGCGGCGGATGTGCTCGTTCCCGTTCGACGGCCGCCGCTGGGACCAGGACGAGTGGTACTACCTGGCCCGTACGACCCAGACCGAGGCCGCGCCGACGGGCCTCACCGAGCTGGAACAACGCAGTACCACGGGGCTGAGGTGGTGGACCTCCGCCGAACTGTCGGCGGCCCATGAGACGGTGTACCCGACCAGGCTCGCCGAGCTGCTGCGCACGCTGCTCGACGAGGGTCCTCCGCGTACGCCGGTGGTCCTGGCTCCGGAAATCGTCTAGGGATCCGGGGCGCTGACGCACAATAGGGGGACGCACGGCTGAAGGGGAACATGCCATGAGCGCCGAGGACCTCGAAAAGTACGAGACCGAGATGGAGCTGAAGCTCTACCGGGAGTACCGCGACGTCGTCGGTCTGTTCAAATACGTGATCGAGACCGAGCGGCGTTTCTACCTCACCAACGACTACGAGATGCAGGTGCACTCGGTCCAGGGCGAGGTGTTCTTCGAGGTGTCGATGGCCGATGCCTGGGTCTGGGACATGTACAGGCCGGCCCGGTTCGTCAAGCAGGTGCGGGTCCTCACGTTCAAGGACGTGAACATCGAGGAGCTCAACAAGAGCGACCTCGAACTTCCGGGCGGCTGATCACACTCGTTCGAGTGGCCGGGTTTTCCACAACCGCCGGGTTATCCACCAAGATCCACTTGATCGCGGCGGGTGCGTGACAGTCGGTACCGGAGGTGGTGCCGAATGAACGCACAAGGAGCACTCGGACAGTACGGCGAAAACCTGGCGGCCAGGCTGCTGAGCGACGCCGGAATGACGGTGGTCGCCCGCAACTGGCGGTGCGGCAGGGCCGGAGAGATCGACATCGTCGCCCGCGACGGTGACGTGCTGGTGGTCTGCGAGGTCAAGACCCGCAGAGCCGGCGCGTTCGAACACCCCATGGCGGCCGTCACCCCGGCCAAGGCCGAGCGGCTCAGACACCTGGCCGAGCGATGGCTCGCCGACCACGGCGGACCGCCACCGGGCGGCGTCCGCATCGACTTGGTCGGAGTCGTCCTGCCCGACCGGGGCGCACCCCGGGCCGAGCACGCGCGGGGGGTGGCCTGAATGGGATTCGCCCGCACCTGCTCCGTCGCGCTCGTCGGAGTCGAAGGCGTCGTCGTCGAAGTCCAGGCCGACCTCGAACCCGGCGTCGCCGCCTTCACCCTCGTCGGCCTGCCCGACAAAAGCCTCAGCGAAAGCCGCGACCGCGTCAGAGCGGCAGTCGTCAACTCCGGCGCCGACTGGCCCCAGAAGAAACTCACCGTCGGCCTCAGCCCCGCCTCCGTCCCCAAGGGCGGCAGCGGCTTCGACCTCGCCGTCGCCTGCGCGGTCCTCGGCGCCGCCGAACGCATCGACCCGCGCGAGCTCGCCGACCTGGTGATGATCGGGGAGCTCGGACTCGACGGCCGGGTGCGCCCCGTGCGCGGCATCCTGCCCGCCGTCCTCGCCGCCGCGGAAGCCGGATACCAGCAGGTCGTCGTGCCCGAACAGGCAGCGGCCGAAGCGTCCTTGGTGCCGGGCATCTCCGTCCTCGGCGTACGGAGCCTGCGCCAGCTCATCGCCGTCCTCACCGACGAACCCGTGCCCGAGGAGGAACCCGCCGAGGAAGGCAGGCCCGACGCCATGCTCGCGGGCCTGGTAGTACCGGGCGCAGGCGTCGGCACCGGCCTGTCCGCCGACGCCGACAGCAGCCCGCCCGACCTCGCCGACGTCGCCGGACAGCACGGCGCCCGCACCGCCCTGGAAGTCGCCGCAGCCGGCGGCCACCACCTGATGCTGTACGGACCGCCGGGCGCAGGCAAAACCATGCTCGCCGAACGGCTCCCGGGCATCCTGCCGCCGCTCACCCGCCAGGAATCCCTCGAAGTCACCGCGATCCACTCGGTCGCGGGCATCCTTCCCCCGGGCAAACCCCTGGTCAGCAAAGCGCCCTACTGCGCGCCCCACCACTCGGCGACCATGCAGTCCCTCGTCGGCGGAGGCAACGGCTTACCACGGCCCGGAGCGGTCTCCCTCGCCCACCGGGGCGTGCTGTTCCTCGACGAGGCCCCGGAGTTCACCGGCAAGGCTCTTGACTCCCTGCGCCAGCCCCTGGAAGCCGGTCACGTCATCGTCGCCCGCAGCGCGGGCGTCGTGCGTCTGCCCGCCCGCTTCCTGATGATCCTTGCCGCCAACCCCTGTCCTTGCGGACGCCACACCCTGCACGGCGCGGGCTGCGAATGCGCCCCGTCCATGATCCGCCGCTACCAGTCCCGGCTCTCCGGACCGCTCCTGGACCGCGTCGACCTGCGCGTCGAGGCCGAGCCCGTCCGGCGCGAGGACCTGCTCGCCCAGGGCGGGCGCGGCGAATCCACGGCGGTGGTCGCCGAACGCGTCCTGGCCGCCCGAGAACGGGCCGCCGCCCGCCTCGCGGGCACCCCCTGGACCACGAACAGCGAAGTCCCCGGCCACGAACTGCGCACCCGCTGGGCGACCGCCCCCGGCGCCCTCGCCGCAGCGGAACGCGACATGGAACGCGGCCTGCTCACCGCCCGCGGCCTCGACCGCGTCCTGCGCGTCGCCTGGACCATCGCCGACCTCTGCGCCAAGGACCGCCCGGACGAGAGCCACATCGGGCTCGCCCTGGAACTGAGAACGGGCATCTCGCGGGGCGCGCCGATGCCGGTGGGGGGTGCGGGGTGAAGGGTGACGATGCCACTTCGGGAGACCGGGGGAGTGGGGAGGCGACGGGTGCGCTGGCGGGTGGTGCATCCGCCGGGGTCGGGCCGGTTGGCGCCGATGCCGAGACGGTCGGCGCGGTCGACAGCGAGCGGCTTGCGCGGGTCGCGCTGACCCGGGTCATCGAGCCCGGCGACGAACGCGGTGGCCGCTGGCTGCGCACCCACGGCGCCGTGGAGCTGATGCGGCGCCTCACCTCGCCCGAGGACCCCGACGACCCGCTCACCGGAGCAAGCACCGCACGGCTCGCCACCTACCGCAGACGCGCGGCCGCCGCCGACCCCGAGCAGGACCTCGCCGCCCTCGCCGACGCAGGCGGGCGGTTCGTCTGCCCCGGAGACAGCGAATGGCCCGGGCAACTCGACGACCTCGGGGACGCCCGGCCCGTCGGACTCTGGCTGCGGGGCCCGGCCGACCTGCGGATATGGGCACTGAGATCGGTCGCGGTGGTCGGCGCCCGCGCCTGTACGCCCTACGGCGCCCACATGGGAGCCGGCCTCGGCGCCGGGCTCGCCGAAAAAGGCTGGGTGGTGGTGTCCGGCGCGGCGGCAGGCGTCGACGGTGCGGCCCATCGCGGCGCCCTCGCCGCAGGCGGCGCCACCATCGCCGTACTCGCCAGCGGAGTCGACGTCGTCTACCCGCGCGGCCACACGGAGTTGATCGGCCGCATCGCCGAACAGGGCGCCCTCGTAGCGGAGTTGCCACCCGGCGACCACCCCACGCCGAGCCGGTTCATCCTGCGCAACCGCGTGATCGCCGCGCTCACCCGGGGCACGGTCGTCGTCGAGGCCGCGTACCGCAGCGGCTCCCTCGCCACCGCCCGCACCGCACAGCGGCTCGGCCGCCACACCATAGGAGTGCCCGGACCCGCCACCAGCGGACTCTCGGCCGGAGTGCACGAACTGCTGCGCGGTGAGGCCGTCCTGGTCACCGACGCCGCCGAAATCGTCGAACTCGTCGGAGAGATGGGCGAGCTCGCCCCGGCGCGCCACGGCCCCGTCCTGCCCAGAGACCTCCTCGGCCCCGCCACCGCACGCGTGCTCGACGCCCTCCCGGGCCACGGCGAAGCCCCCGTACGAGCCATCGCCCGCGACGCCGCCACCACCGAGGACGAAGCGCTCAACCGGCTCTACGAACTCCACTCGCTGGGGTTCGTCGAACGCGAAGGCGACCGCTGGCGGTTGACGTCAAGCGCGCTCCGCCTGCCGGGTGCGCGGCGAGGCGGTGCTTGACCTGGAGCATTCGGGTGAAAAGGTAAGGCCGATGACCACCGAGGGCCGCAGCGCAGCGCTTTCGGGGCCGACGCACCCCGCGACGGCCCCGATCCGCGCCTGCCACCCGCCGCCCCCACCGCGCAAGGTCTACCCACCCGGCGTTCGCGCACCGCGACACCCCGGTCACGCTACGCTCACGAGGGCCCCGCATCAGAAACAGCTTCCCGCACACGTCACAGCAGAACGGCTCAAGGCAACGAATGCCCCAGCACACCTCCGGGTCTGATCGCACGGCAGCTCCCCCCGCTGCCCGCGCCGGCGGCACCGTGCGACCACCGGCGCCCTCGTCCGTCGACGAACTGTGGCGCTCGTACAAGAACAGCGGCGACGAGCGCCTGCGCGAGCAGCTGATCCTGCACTACTCACCGCTGGTGAAGTACGTCGCGGGCCGGGTGAGCGTAGGGCTGCCCCCCAACGTCGAACAGGCCGACTTCGTCTCCTCCGGAGTCTTCGGACTCATCGACGCCATCGAGAAGTTCGACATCGAACGGGCCATCAAGTTCGAGACCTACGCCATCACCCGCATCCGCGGCGCGATGATCGACGAACTCCGCGCACTCGACTGGATCCCGCGCTCCGTACGCCAGAAGGCCCGCGCCGTCGAACGCGCCTACGCCACCCTGGAAGCGCAACTGCGCCGTACCCCCTCGGAGAGCGAAGTCGCCACCGAGATGGGCATCGCCGTCGAGGAACTGCACGCCGTATTCAGCCAGTTGTCCCTCGCCAACGTGGTCGCGCTGGAAGAACTGCTCCACGTCGGCGGTGAGGGCGGCGACCGGCTCAGCCTCATGGACACCCTTGAGGACACCGCGGCCGACGACCCCGTCGAGATCGCCGAGGACCGCGAACTGCGGCGACTGCTCGCCCGCGCCATCAACACACTCCCCGAACGCGAGAAGACGGTCGTCACCCTCTACTACTACGAAGGGCTCACCCTCGCCGAGATCGGCAACGTCCTCGGGGTCACCGAGAGCCGGGTCAGCCAGATCCACACCAAATCCGTCCTCCAGCTGCGGGCCAAACTGGCCGACGTCGGGCGCTGAGCACCGCCCCGGAATGCTCCCCGCGCCCATCCGCTCACACCGAGCCGGCCGTACAGTGGACCGGTGCCAAGGATTCGAGCGGCCTCGGTGGCCGAGCACCGCACCATGCAGCGTGCCGCACTGCTGGACGCCGCACGCGCCCTGCTGTCCGAGGGCGGCACCGAAGCCCTGACCTTCCCGGCCCTGGCCGAGCGCACCGGGCTCGCCCGCTCCTCCGTGTACGAGTACTTCCGCTCCCGGGCCGCCGTGGTGGAAGAGCTGTGCTCCGTCGACTTCCCGCTCTGGGCCGCCGACGTCGAAGCCGCGATGCAGCAGGCTGCCGGCCCCGAGGACAAGGTCGCCGCGTACGTACGCCGCCAGCTCGAACTCGTAGGCGACCAGCGCCACCGCGCCGTCGTCGCCATCTCCGCCAGCGAACTCGACGCCGGTGCCCGCGAGAAGATCCGCGCCGCCCACGGCGGCCTCATCGCGATGATCGTCGAAGCCCTCGGCGAGCTCGGCCACACCCAGCCCCGCCTCGCGGCCCTGCTGCTCCAGGGCGTGGTCGACGCGGCGGTGCGCCGTATCGAACTGGGCGCGGCGGAAGGCCCGGCGGCCATCACGGACGCGGCGGTGGGGATGGCGCTGCGGGGCGTGGTCGGCTAACTCGGCCTCCGGGGGGCCTCCCCCCCCGCCCCTCCCCCCCCAGCCCCCCCACACCCCCTCACCCCGCCTCCACCCCCACCCCAAACACCGGCAGCAACCGCGCATGCCCCCGCCGCACCAGAACCAGCGGGTTCAAATACACCTCCCCCCGCTTCAGCCCCCAGTGCAGGCACCCGTCAGCGCAGTGCCACGGCCCCGCGTCCAGGACCGCGACCGGTTGCCCGGCCGTAACGCGTTCGCCCGGATGTACCAGCGCCCGCACCGGCTCGTACGTGGTGCGCAGCGGTGGGCTTCCGGACCCGTCCAGGGTGATCGTCAGTACGCCCTGCCCCGCGACGGGGCCCGCGAAGGTCACCCGGCCCGGTGCCACCGCGCGGATCTCCGTGCCCGGTGGTGCCGCCAGGTCGACGCCCCGGTGGCCGGGGCCGTACGGCGTGGCGGGCGGTTCCCAGCCCCGTATCACCACGGGCGGACCGGGCACAGGCCACAGTCCGCCCCGGGCAAGACGAGCAGGATCAGCCGGACGAGCCACCGGCACCCGGGCCGAGCCCCCAGGCCCAACCACCGACCCAGCCAGCCCACCCCCTGGCACCCCACCCCCCACCGACCCCACAGAAGACGTGACAACCAACGCGAGCAATGTGCAGTACGTGCGGTACATGGAAAAAATGATCGCGGTGAAAGCCAAATCCCGATGATCATGGGCCGGATCTGTGGATAACCTGGCCGTTGTGGACAGTGCCGTCACCCGGCACTGTCACGGTCCCGTACACTTCTTGTGGCGATCCGGGTCACCGGGTCGACTTCGCACGCCCCGCCAGTGGTCCACTTCCGATCCGTCAGAGGTCAAGATCACCGGCCGCGTCTCTCGGTCCTTCACCTGTTCAGTCCGGTGCAGGGCACGGCGCACCGGGGCGTCAGGCGCGGCAGCCGACCGGCCGCCGCGGTAACCGAGTACCTCAAGGAGTACGGCCATGGCCGTCGTCACGATGCGGGAGCTGCTGGAGAGCGGCGTCCACTTCGGTCACCAGACCCGTCGCTGGAACCCGAAGATGAAGCGCTTCATCTTCACCGAGCGCAACGGCATCTACATCATCGACCTGCTCCAGTCGCTGTCGTACATCGACCGCGCCTACGAGTTCGTCAAGGAGACCGTCGCGCACGGCGGCTCCATCATGTTCGTCGGTACGAAGAAGCAGGCCCAGGAGGCCATCGCGGAGCAGGCGACTCGCGTGGGCATGCCCTACGTGAACCAGCGCTGGCTCGGCGGCATGCTGACCAACTTCTCCACCGTCTACAAGCGTCTGCAGCGCCTCAAGGAGCTTGAGCAGATCGACTTCGAGGACGTCGCGGCCTCGGGTCTCACCAAGAAGGAGCTCCTGGTCCTCTCGCGTGAGAAGGCCAAGCTGGAGAAGACCCTCGGTGGTATCCGCGAGATGTCGAAGGTTCCCAGCGCCGTCTGGATCGTCGACACCAAGAAGGAGCACATCGCCGTCGGTGAGGCGCGCAAGCTCCACATCCCGGTCGTCGCGATCCTCGACACCAACTGTGACCCCGACGAGGTCGACTACAAGATCCCGGGCAACGACGACGCGATCCGCTCCGTCACCCTGCTCACCCGCGTGATCGCCGACGCCGTCGCCGAGGGCCTCATCGCCCGTTCCGGCGTCGCCACCGGTGACTCGAAGCCGGGCGAGAAGGCCGCCGGCGAGCCGCTCGCCGAGTGGGAGCGCGACCTGCTCGAGGGCGACAAGAAGGCCGACGAGGCCGAGGCCCCGGCCGCCGAGGCCGAGAAGCCGGCCGAGGCCGCTGCGGAGGCTCCGGCCGCCGAGGCGCCGGCCGCGGACGCCGAGCAGGCCTGACCTTCGGGTCCACGCTTCGGTGATGACGGCGGGGGCACACGCTGTGTCCCCGCCGTCACCCCGTAGCCCCGTAGATCTTTCAGACTTCGAGTCAGACTTCGAGAGAGAAACACAGACTCATGGCGAACTACACCGCCGCTGACGTCAAGAAGCTCCGCGAGCTCACCGGCGCCGGCATGATGGACTGCAAGAAGGCGCTGGACGAGGCCGACGGCAGCGTCGACAAGGCCGTCGAGGCCCTGCGCATCAAGGGCCAGAAGGGCGTCGCCAAGCGCGAGGGCCGTTCCGCCGAGAACGGTGCCGTGGTCTCCCTGCTCGCCGAGGACAACACCTCCGGTGTCCTCCTTGAGCTGAAGTGCGAGACGGACTTCGTCGCCAAGGGCGACAAGTTCCAGGCCACCGCCGCCGCGCTCGCCGCGCACGTCGCCGCGACCTCCCCGGCCGACCTGGAGGCGCTGCTCGCCTCCGAGATCGAGGCCGGCAAGACCGTCCAGGCGTACGTCGACGAGGCCAACGCCAACCTGGGCGAGAAGATCGTCCTGGACCGCTTCGCGCAGTACGCCGACGGTTTCGTCTTCGCGTACATGCACCGCACCATGCCCGACCTGCCGCCGCAGATCGGTGTCCTGGTCGAGCTGGACAAGGCCGACGCCGATGTCGCCAAGGGCATCGCCCAGCACATCGCCGCGTTCGCGCCGAAGTGGCTGTCCCGTGAGGACGTCCCGGCCGAGGTCGTCGAGACCGAGCGTCGTGTCGCCGAGGAGACCACGCGCGCCGAGGGCAAGCCCGAGGCCGCGCTCCCGAAGATCGTCGAGGGTCGCGTCAACGGCTTCTTCAAGGACGCCACCCTCCTGGGCCAGCCGTACGCGCTGGACAACAAGAAGTCGGTCCAGAAGGTTCTGGACGAGGCCGGTGTCACCCTGAAGCGCTTCACGCGTATCAAGGTCGGCATCTGAGTCCGTTCAGCGATCGACGGAAGACCCGGCTGGGACCAGCTAGGGTCTGAGGCAGTCGTCGGCCGCGCTCGCGACGGACGACCGCAGATCTGACGAGGAGGCCATTGCCGCTCAGGGACACAGCACCCACCGGCAATGGCCTTCTTCGTATGTGTACGAGGAGATCCCCATGAATCAGGGCGCGGACGCCGCCACCCAGGCTGACAACAAGCGCGACGACGGCAAGGTCACCGGACGCTTCATGCTGAAGCTCTCCGGTGAGGCGTTCGCCGGCGGAGGGGGTCTCGGTGTGGACCCCGACGTCGTGCACGCGATCGCCCGCGAGATCGCCGCGGTCGTACGGGACGGCGCGCAGATCGCCGTCGTCATCGGCGGCGGAAACTTCTTCCGCGGCGCAGAGCTCCAGCAGCGCGGCATGGACCGGGCCCGCTCCGACTACATGGGCATGCTCGGCACCGTCATGAACTGCCTCGCCCTCCAGGACTTCCTGGAGAAGGAGGGCATCGACTCCCGGGTCCAGACCGCCATCACGATGGGCCAGGTCGCGGAGCCGTACATCCCGCTGCGCGCCGTGCGCCACCTGGAGAAGGGACGCGTCGTCATCTTCGGCGCGGGCATGGGCATGCCGTACTTCTCCACCGACACCACCGCCGCCCAGCGCGCCCTCGAAATCGACGCCGAGGCCATGCTGATGGGCAAGAACGGGGTCGACGGGGTCTACGACTCCGACCCGCGCGTCAACCCGGACGCCGTGAAGTTCGACGCGCTGGAGTACGGCGAGGTCATCACCCGCGACCTGAAGGTGGCGGACATGACCGCCATCACCCTGTGCCGCGACAACAACCTCCCCATCCTGGTCTTCGAACTGCTCGCCGAGGGCAATATCGCGCGTGCGGTCAAGGGTGAGAAGATCGGCACTCTCGTGAGCGACCAGGGCACCCGGGCCTGACCGGGGGATGGACAATCCCCTGACGGTCGGACACCGTGCAGGGAAAGACGCGGGTTACGCAGGGCCGTTGAGCACCCCACGGATTGTTCCCGGCCCACTCAAGACATGCAGGAGCAAGTGGTGATCGAAGAAATCCTCCTCGAAGCCGAGGAGAAGATGGAGAAGGCCGTCCTGGTCGCCAAGGAGGACTTCGCCGCGATCCGCACCGGGCGTGCGCACCCGGCGATGTTCAACAAGATCGTGGCGGACTACTACGGCGCGCTGACGCCGATCAACCAGCTGGCCTCGTTCTCGGTGCCGGAGCCGCGCATGGCGGTGGTGACCCCGTTCGACAAGAGCGCGCTGCGCAACATCGAGCAGGCGATCCGCGACTCGGACCTCGGCGTCAACCCGAGCAACGACGGCAGCATCATCCGGGTGAACTTCCCGGAGCTGACCGAGGAGCGCCGCCGCGACTACATCAAGGTCGCGCGCACCAAGGCCGAGGACTCCAAGGTGTCGATCCGCTCCGTGCGCCGCAAGGCCAAGGACGCCCTCGACAAGCTCGTCAAGGACAAGGAGTCCGGCGAGGACGAGGTCCGCCGTGCGGAGAAGGAGCTCGACGACACCACCGCGAAGTACGTCGCGCAGGTGGACGAGCTGCTCAAGCACAAGGAAGCCGAGCTGCTAGAGGTCTGATGAACGACTCTTCCTGGGGGGCTCCGCCGAGACCTGAGCACTGGGGGCCGCCCGACCAGGGGCCTTCCCAGGAGGTGCCTTCGGCGGGTCCTGCTTACGATGCGTATGACGCCCCGTCCCGGACGCAGCCCATGCCCATCGTGCCCGACGCGGGACCGGCCGCCGAAGACCGCGAAGCACGTGAAAGGGGGACCGCTCGGCTGAGCGGGCCCCTGTTCCGCGAAGAGACGCCGCAGGAGCCCATGCCCAGCTCGGTACCACCTTCGACTCCGCAGCAGCCGCAGCGGCCCGCGCAGCCGGAGAAGAAGAAGGCCGGGCGCGACCTGCGGGCCGCGATAGGGGTCGGCGTCGGGCTCGGCGCGGTCATCCTGGCCTCGCTGTTCGTGGTCAAGGCCGTCTTCGTCGGCGTGATCGCGGTGGCGGTCGTCGTCGGGCTGTGGGAGCTCACCTCCCGCCTCGACGAGCGCAAGGGCATCAAGGCTCCGCTGGTGCCGCTCGCGGTGGGCGGCGCGGCGATGGTCGTCGCCGGCTACGCGCGCGGTGCCGAGGGCGCCTGGGTCGCGATGGCGCTGACCGCGCTCGCGGTGCTGGTGTGGCGGATGACGGAGAAGCCCGAGGGCTACCTCAAGGACGTCACGGCGGGCGTCTTCGCGGCGTTCTACGTGCCGTTCCTGGCCACGTTCGTCGCGATGATGCTCACCGCCGACGACGGGCCGTGGCGGGTGTTCGTCTTCCTGCTGCTGACCGTGGTCAGCGACACCGGCGCGTACGCGGTCGGCTGGCGCTTCGGCAAGACCAAGCTGGCGCCGCGCATCAGCCCCGGCAAGACCCGCGAGGGCCTGCTCGGCGCGGTGACGTTCGCGATGGCGGCGGGCGCGGTGTGCATGCAGTTCCTCATCGACGACGGCCAGTGGTGGCAGGGCCTGCTCCTGGGCCTCGCGGTCGCGGCCAGCGCCACGCTCGGCGACCTCGGCGAGTCGATGATCAAGCGGGACCTCGGCATCAAGGACATGGGCACCCTGCTGCCGGGCCACGGCGGCATCATGGACCGCCTGGACTCCCTGCTGCCCACGGCACCGGTGGTGTGGCTGCTGCTCGTCATCTTCGTCGGCGGCAGCTGACCTGCTGTTTTACGGTTCGGGGCTCGTTGTCCACAGGACGGCGAGCCCCTTTCCGTATGTCTGAGACACTGGTGGGACCATGCCGAAGCCCGGAGAACTCACTTTCGTCGCCCCCCGCGGAGCCAAGAAGCCGCCGCGGCACCTCGCCGACCTCTCGCCCGCCGAGCGCAAAGAGGCTGTCGCCGCGATCGGCGAGAAGCCGTTCCGCGCCAAGCAGCTCTCGCAGCACTACTTCGCGCGGTACGCGCACGACCCGGCCCAGTGGACCGACATCCCGGCGGGCGCGCGCGTCAAGCTCCAGGAGGAGCTGCTGCCGGACCTGATGTCGGTGGTGCGGCACATCTCGTGCGACGACGACACCACCCGTAAGACGCTGTGGCGACTGCACGACGGGACGCTCGTCGAGTCGGTGCTCATGCGCTACCCGGACCGGGTCACCATGTGCATCTCCTCGCAGGCGGGCTGCGGCATGAACTGCCCGTTCTGCGCGACCGGCCAGGCCGGCCTGGACCGCAACCTGTCGACCGCCGAGATCGTGCACCAGATCGTCGACGGTATGCGCGCGCTGCGCGACGGCGAGGTCCCCGGCGGCCCGGCACGCCTGTCGAACATCGTCTTCATGGGCATGGGCGAGCCGCTCGCCAACTACAAGCGGGTCGTCGGCGCCATCCGCCGCCTCACCGACCCCGAGCCCGACGGCCTGGGCCTGTCCCAGCGCGGCATCACCGTCTCCACCGTCGGCCTGGTCCCGGCGATGCACCGCTTCGCCGACGAGGGCTTCAAGTGCCGCCTCGCCGTGTCGCTGCACGCACCGGACGACGAGCTGCGCGACACGCTGGTGCCGGTCAACACCCGGTGGAAGGTCCGCGAGGTCCTGGACGCCGCCTGGGAGTACGCGGAGAAGTCGGGCCGCCGTATCTCCATCGAGTACGCGCTGATCCGCGACATCAACGACCAGGCCTGGCGCGGTGACCTGCTCGGCCGCCTCCTCAAGGGCAAGCGGGTCCACGTCAACCTGATCCCGCTGAACCCGACACCCGGCTCCAAGTGGACCGCCTCGCGGCCCGAGGACGAGAAGGCGTTCGTCGAGGCGATCGCCTCCCATGGCGTGCCGGTGACCGTCCGCGACACCCGTGGCCAGGAGATCGACGGAGCGTGCGGCCAGCTCGCCGCGTCCGAGAGGTAGTCTGGGCTCGAAAATCTGCATATTCCGACAGGGGAGCGCCACAGCGCTGAGAGTGCGACACCGTCAGGTCGCAGACCCTCTGAACCTTGCCCAGGTCATTCTGGGTAGGAAGTTCGGTCATCACTCAAGCTGTTGCGCCCTGCCCACCGCCCGCCCGCTCGGGCCCGGTGGGCAGGGCCGCGTCTCTTCCTGGTCATGTCCAGGAGGAAGAAATGAGCAGTACCAAGAAGCTCGCGGCAAGCGCGCTCGCCGCCGCCCTCGGCGTCAGTACGCTCGCCGCGTGCGGCGGCAAGTCCGACAGCGGCTCGAAGTCCGACAGCGGCACCAAGTCCAAGACCGTCACGCTGGTCAGCCATGACTCGTTCGCCGCCTCCGACGCCGTGCTCAAGGAGTTCACGGCGCAGACCGGCTACACGGTCAAGGTCCTCAAGAGCGGTGACGCGGGCGCGGCCCTCAACCAGGAGATCCTCACCAAGGGCTCCCCGCGCGGCGACGTCTTCTTCGGCGTCGACAACACCCTGCTCTCGCGCGCCCTCGACAACGGGATCTTCACCCCGTACACGGCCAAGGGCCTGGACCGGGTCGCCGCCGACGTGCAGCTCGACAAGGACAAGCACCGGGTCACGCCCATCGACTCCGGCGACATCTGCGTCAACTATGACAAGAAGTACTTCGCGGACAAGAAGCTGACGCCGCCGAGCTCCTTCGACGACCTGATCAAGCCCGAGTACAAGAACCTGCTGGTCACCGAGAACGTCGCCACCTCCTCGCCCGGTCTGGGCTTCCTCCTCGGCAGCGTCGCGAAGTACGGCGACGACGGCTGGCAGGACTACTGGAAGAAGCTGAAGGCCAACGGCCTCAAGGTCGACGACGGCTGGGAGCAGGCCTACAACCAGGACTTCTCCGGCTCGGCCGGCGGCAAGAAGGCCAAGGCGGACCGTCCGCTGGTGGTCAGCTACGCCTCCAGCCCGCCCGCCGAGGTCGTCTACGCCAAGCCGCAGCCCTCCGAGGCGCCCACGGCTGTCGCCACCGGCACCTGCTTCCGCCAGACCGAGTTCGCGGGCCTGCTCAAGGGCGCCAAGAACGAGGCCGGCGGCAAGGCGCTCCTCGACTTCCTGATCACCAAGAAGTTCCAGGAGGACATGCCGCTGAACATGTTCGTGAACCCGGTGGTCAAGGACGCGGCTCTGCCCGAGGTCTTCACCAAGTTCGGCGCCACCTCCAGCGAGAAGCACGACGTGGCCCCCGACAAGATCTCCAAGAACCGTGAGCAGTGGGTCAAGACGTGGTCCTCGCTCGTGCTGAAGTAGTACGCGCCCCCCGTGCGAAGAGGGCGCGGGCGAACGCGGTGCGGCTGGGGCTCATGGCCCTGCCGCTCGTGTTCTTCGCGCTCTTCTTCGCCTGGCCCGTCGCCGCCATCGTGGGGCGCGGGCTGCGGGTGGACGGGGTGTGGCAGTTCGGCCGGATCGGCGAGGTGGTCACCGAGCCCGACATCGGGCACGTCCTGTGGTTCACCACCTGGCAGGCGCTCGCCTCCACCGCGCTCACCCTGCTGATCGCGCTGCCCGCCGCCTATGTCTTCGCGCGCCTCGACTTCCCCGGCCGCCACTTGCTGCGGGCGGTCGTGACCGTCCCCTTCGTGCTGCCGACGGTCGTCGTCGGCACCGCGTTCCTGGCGCTGCTCGGCCGGGGCGGACTGCTCGACCAGCTGTGGGGCGTACGCCTGGACACGACGGTGTGGGCGATCCTGCTCGCGCACGTCTTCTTCAACTACGCGGTCGTCGTACGCACGGTCGGCGGGCTGTGGGCGCAGCTCGATCCACGCCAGGAGGAGGCCGCGCGGGTGCTCGGCGCCTCCCGTTTCGCCGCCTGGCGCCAGGTCACGCTGCCCGCGCTGGCGCCCGCCGTGTCGGCGGCGGCGCTCATGGTCTTCCTGTTCACCTTCACCTCGTTCGGCGTCGTCCAGATCCTCGGCGGCCCCACCTTCTCGACCCTTGAGGTCGAGATCTACCGGCAGACCGCCGAACTGCTCGACCTGCCGACAGCGGCCGTGCTCACCCTCGTCCAGTTCGCGGCGGTCGGCGCGATCCTCGCCGTGCACGCGTGGACCGTACGGCGCCGCGAGAGCACGCTGAAGCTGGTGGACCCGGCGCAGACCGCGCGCAGGCCGCGCGGCGCCGGGCAGTGGACGCTGCTCACGTCGGTCCTCGCCGTCATCGCCCTGCTGATCCTGCTGCCGCTCGGCGTCCTGATCACCCGTTCCCTGGACACCCCCGACGGCTACGGCTTCGGCTACTACAGCTCCCTCCAATCGGTCGGCGCGGGCGGCACGTTCCTGGTGCCGCCGCTGGAAGCCGTCTGGAACTCCGTGCAGTACGCGCTCGCCGCCACCGCCATCGCGGTCGTCATCGGGGGACTCGCGGCCGCGGCCCTGGCGCGGCGCGGCGGGCGTCTGGTGCGGGGCTTCGACGCGCTGCTGATGCTGCCGCTGGGGGTGTCGGCGGTGACCGTCGGCTTCGGCTTCCTGATCACCCTGGACAAGCCGCCGCTCGACCTGCGCACCTCCTGGATCCTGGTGCCGCTGGCGCAGGCGCTGGTGGGCGTGCCGTTCGTCGTACGCACCATGCTTCCCGTACTGCGGGCGGTGGACGCGCGACTGCGCGAGGCGGCGGCCGTGCTCGGCGCGTCCCCGCTGCGGGCCTGGCGGGAGGTGGATCTGCCGCTGGTGCGGCGGGCGCTGCTGATCGCGGCGGGGTTCGCGTTCGCCGTCTCCCTCGGCGAGTTCGGCGCGACCGTCTTCATCGCGCGCCCCGACCGGCCGACCCTGCCGGTCGCGGTCGCCCGCCTGCTCGGCCGCGCCGGAGACCTCAACTACGGCCAGGCGATGGCGCTGAGCACGATTTTGATGGTGGTGTGCGCGGTGGCCCTGCTGGCCCTCGAACGCCTACGTACGGACCGGACCGGAGAGTTCTGATGCTGAAGCTGGACGGGGTGACGGTCCGGTTCGGCGAGCGGGCGGCGCTCGACGCGGTGGACCTGGAGGTTGCCGACCACGAGACCGTGTGCGTGCTCGGGCCCAGCGGCAGCGGCAAGTCGACGCTGCTGCGGGTGGTCGCCGGGCTCCAGGCGGTGGACGGCGGCCGGGTGCTGCTGGGGGGCGCCGACCAGGCGGGCGTGCCGGTGCACCGGCGGGGCGTGGGCCTGATGTTCCAGGACCATCAGCTGTTCCCGCAGCGGGACGTGGCCGGCAACGTCGCGTTCGGGCTGCGCATGCGCGGGGTCGGGCGCGGTGAACAGGAGCGGCGGGTCGGGGAGTTGCTGGAGCTCGTCGGGCTGCCCGGGGCCGGGAAGCGGGCGGTGGCCGCGCTGTCGGGCGGCGAGCAGCAGCGGGTGGCGCTGGCGCGGGCGCTCGCGCCGGAGCCCCGGCTGCTGATGCTGGACGAGCCGCTCGGTCAGCTGGACCGTACGCTACGGGAACGCCTCGTCGTCGAACTTCGTTCCCTGTTCGGGCAGTTGGGTACGACCGTGCTCGCGGTCACGCACGACCAGGGCGAGGCGTTCGCGCTCGCCGACCGGGTCGTGGTGATGCGCGAGGGACGCATCGCGCAGACCGGCACGCCGCTGGAGGTCTGGCGGCATCCCGCGTCCGAGTTCGTGGCACGGTTCCTCGGGTTCGAGAACGTGGTGGCTGCGGAGGTGTCGGGGGCGGTGGCGGACACGGAGTGGGGCAAGGTCCCGGTCCCGCCCGGCTCGCCGCAGGGCTCGGCCCGGTTGCTGGTCCGCCCGGCGGGGGTGCGGGTGGCTGGGGACGGCTTGCGGTGCGAGGTGCTGGCGCGCACGTTCCGGGGGAACCATGTGGCGGTACGGCTGCGACCGGAGTCCGGGGCGGTCCTTGAGGCGGAGTGCGCGCTGAGGGAAGCGCCGGAGGTGGGGGAGCGGGTGGGGGTGTCGTTCCTGGCGGACGAGGTGGTGGTGCTGCGGGGGTAGGTTTCCCCACCCCACCCCGCCCCTTCCCGAAAGCCCTCGGCGGGCGGCCGGGTGGTGGGTCGAGGCGGGAGGGAAGGGTTCTCCGGGGGCTCCGCCCCCAGGCCCCCGGCGGGGCCTGCGGCCCCTGCACCCCACTCGGGGCTCCGCCCCGGACCCCGGACGGCATGGAGGTGCGCCCGTGCCTCGTGGGGCTTCGCCCCCGGGCCCCCGGCGGGGCTGCGCCCCTGCACCCCACTTGCGGCTCCGCCCCTGCACCCCCTGGGGCTGCGCCCCTGCACCCCACTCGGGGCTCCGCCCCCTGCCGACGCGGGGCCTACGGCCCCTGCACCCCGCTTGCGGCTCCGCCCCGGCTAGCCCACCCGCTCCGGCACCGGTGCCGGGACCTCGGCCTCCGGCTCCACCCCATGCGCCCCCTCCGACCCGAACCACGCCACCGCCACCGCGCCCGCGACCGCCAGGACGAAGCCGAGGACCGCCATCCAGGCGAAGCCGTCGCGGGAGGCGTCGCCCAGCCAGAGGACGCCTATCGCGCCCGGGAGGACCGTTTCGCCTACCACCAGGGCCGCCGTCGCGCCGTTGACCGAGCCGATCTGGAGGGCGACCGTGTGCAGGTACATGCCGCCGCAGCCGGCGATCAGGATCGCGTAGAGGGCCGGGTCGGCGAGGAGTTTGCCGAGGTCGAAGGGGTCGATGCCGTTCAGGACGCGTACGCCCACGCCCAGCGCGCCGAAGCCGAGGCCCGACAGCAGGCCCGCCAGGATCGCGGCGCGGGCGCCGAGCAGGCGTACCGCCACCGCGCCGCCCGCCATCAGCACCACCGACACCACCAGCAGCCACCAGTGCGTGGCGAGCGGCGTGTGGCCGCTGCCCTCCGCGCCCGCCGCCGTCGCCAGGAGCACCAACGCCGAGCACACCACGGCTATCGAGCCCCACTCGGCACGGCTCAGCCGTATCCCGAGCAGCTTCACACTCAGGACCGCCGTGATCACCAGGTTCGCGCTGATCACCGTCTGGGAGAGGAAGAGGGGGAGCAGGCGGGCCGCCAGGGCTCCCAGCGCGAAGCCCACGAAGTCCAGCGCCGTGCCGACCATGAACTCCCACGTCATCGCCGCCTTCGCGGTCGACGACAGGCTCGGGCCGCCGTGCTGGGTGCGGGCCGTCGCCGCCGCCTCGCGGCGTGCGGACTTGCGGGATCCGACGGCTTGCAGGACCGAGCCCGTGCCGTAACAGATCGAGGCCGCGATCGCGGTCAGTAGGCCGATCAGCACCAAAAGCTCCGTTCCATGGGTGTACGTCCTGCTCACCAGGCAGACGTCACCCGTGGGCAGGGCGTTGCCTTGACCTCGCCTTGGTGATCTATGCGTTATACGGGCGCACGCAGCGCGGTGTGCTCACGCTCCCAGGCGCGTCAGCGCCTGGGGCGCCTCGTCCACCGAGTCCACCAGCGCGATCCGCGCCGCCATCGGGCGCTCCTTCGCCAGCGCCTGGAGCAGTGGCCAGAGGGGCAGGTGCTCGGTCCAGTGCACCCGGTTGACCAGCACCATCGGCGTCGGGGCGCCGCGCGAGCCGTAGTAGTTCGGCGTCGCGTTGTCGAAGATCTCCTGTACGGTCCCGGCCGCGCCCGGCAGGAAGACGACACCCGCCGTGGAGCGCGCGAGCAGGCCGTCCTCGCGGGTGGCGTTGGCGAAGTACTTGCCGATGTGGCTGGCGAACGCGTTCGGCGGTTCATGGCCGTAGAACCAGGTGGGGATGCCGACCGACTCGCCGCCCCGGGGGTGGCGCCTGCGTACCGCGAAGGCCGCCCGCGCCCAGTCGGAGACGGACGGGGCGAACGACGGCACCCCGGCGAGGAGTTCAAGGGCCTCGCCGAGCATCGCGTCGCGGAAGGGCGCGGCGTACGCGCCCAGGTTCGCGGCCTCCATCGCGCCCGGCCCGCCGCCGGTGGCGACCGTGTAGCCGTGCCGGGTCAGGGTGCGTCCGAGCCGCGCGGCCCCGGCGTACTCCTCGCTGCCCCGGCCCATCGCGTGCCCGCCCATCACGCCCACGACCCGCGCCCCGGCGAGGTATTCGTCGAGCGCGTCCGAGATCGAGTCGTCGTGGATCGAGCGCAGCATCGACGCGAAGATGTCGCCGTCGGAGCGGGTCCGCTGGAACCAGGCGTATGAGCGGGCGTCGGGCGTACGGTCGTAGCCGCCGTCGACGCCGTCGAACAACTCGTCGGGGGTGTAGAGCAGCCCCCGGTACGGGTCGAACGGCAGGTCGGGGACGGGTGGGAAGACCAGTGCGCCGTCCGCGCGCACCTTGGCGGTGACGTCCGGCGCCATCCGGCAGCCGAGGAAGACCGCGCCCGCGGTGTCGGTCGCCAGCAGCGCGAACGTACGGTCCGTCAGATCGAGGGACTGCAGGCGGTATCCGACGAGCGTGCCGCCCGCGACGACCTCGTCGAACTCGGCGACGGACTCGATCTCCCGGTCCCGCGCGCTCGGCACCCGCTGAAAGTCTTCACTGGCCACTTGGCCACGATAGGCGGTACGGGGGTGGGGGTCCCGGCTGGGCGCTCGGCCCGGGCCGGCGGCTTCTTCAGCCCGCCGCTCCTCGGCCCGCCGCCTCTCGGCCCGTAAGCCCCTGACCCCTCACCCCGTCAACGGCAACGCCGCCAACTCCGCGATCCCCCACGTCAGCGGCGCGAACACGGCCAGTACCGCCGCCGCCCGCAGCGCCGCCGACGCGCGCAGGACCTTCGCCGGGGTGCCCAGGCGCAGCATCGCCGCCGTCGTCTCGCCGCGGGCGTGCTTGGACTCCAGGGCGGCGGTCAGCAGCGTCGCCACCGTGCAGCTCGTGACCAGCGCCGCGCCCAGGCCCGTCAGCGGGCCGAACGGATGCGGCCCGGCCTCGTCCCCGTACAGCACCGACGCGGCGATCATCGCGGACGCCACCGCGCACACCACGCCCAGCGGGCGGCCGATGCGGCGGGCCTCCGCCATCAGGACGCGGCCCGCGAGCAGCCGCGCGGCTCCCGGGCGCGCGCATTGCAGGAGGCGGCCGCACAGATGGGTGAGGGCGGGTCCGGCCACCGCCAGGCCGAACGCCGTCAGCATCCAGCCGACCAGTACCCCGGCCGGGCTGGAGTCGGGGTGGCCGGGGAGCGGGATCGCCGAGCTCGGGGTGCCCCGGCTCGCCCAGCTCTCCATCGCCAGGCCCGCCGTGACCAGGGTGATCCCCCAGGGCAGCCCGAGCGGGACGGCATTCGCGCGCCGCTCGGCCGTGCTCTTCTTGGGTGTCTCCTTGCGCGGGCGCAGCGCGAGCCCGGCGGCCGCCGACGCGGTCACCGGCAGGATCGCGAGCAGGGTGAGGGCCGCGGCCGGCGGCAGCGGCTGGTCCGCTTCGAGCAGATGGGCCGCCGCCCCGTCGTAGGGGAGCCCGGTGATGTCGCCGCGCAGATGGAGGTAGGCGCCGAGCGCCACGGTGGAGCCGAGGGTACAGGCCACGGCCGTCGACGCCGCGGCGATCGCGGCCAGTTTCCCGGGGCCGAGGCCCACCGACGACAGGCCCGGGCGCGGGCGCGTACTGGGGTCGGTGCGGGCCACCGCGACCGCGAAGTGCACGGTCGCGGCGAGCGGCACCGCGCACCACAGCAGCCGCAGCAGCGAACCGCCCGGGTGTCCGACCGCGTAACCCAGGGTGCACAGGAACAGGAAGCCGACGCCCGCCGACGCCGCCGCCACCAGCAGACGGCGCAGCAGGACCAGCGGATGGCTGCCGCGGGCTAGACGGAGAGCGAGCACGCGGCGCGGCCCTCCGCGTCGGGGGCGCCCGCGATTCCGGCCGCGGTGACCCGGCGGCCGTCCAGCAGCCACACGGTGCGGTCGGCGAGCGCCGCGACCTCCGCGTCATGGGTGGCCAGGACCGTGGTGATGGCGTGTGAGCGCGCGGCCGCCGTCAGGGTGCGCAGCACCTGCGCCCGGTCGGCGCGGTGCAGCGTCGCGGTCGGCTCGTCGGCGAACAGCACCGCCGGGGAGGTGACCAGCGCGCGGGCGATCGCCACGCGCTGGCGTTGCGCCGTGAGCAGCGCGCAGGGCCGTTTACGGGCGCACGCACCGATGTCGAGACGCTCCAGCCACTCCATCGCGGCCTTCTTCGCGGTGCGGTGCGAGATGCCGCGCAGCAGCAGCGGCAGCGCGGCGTTCTCCCACGCCTTGAGCTCCGGCACCAGCGCGGGCTCCGGGTCGATCCAGCCGAACCGGTCGCGGCGCAGCCGTTCGCGGGCGAGCGCGCCGAGGGTGTGCACGGGCGCGCTGTTGAACCACACCTCGCCCTCGTCGGGCACCAGCTGGCCCGACAGGGCGCGCAGCAGGGTGGTCTTGCCGCTGCCGCGCGGGCCGCCGACGGCCAGGATCTCGCCCTCGCGGATCCCGATCGAGACGCCGGTCAGGGCGGGCGAGCCGCCGTGGGAGTGGTGCAGGGAACGTCCCCAGAGCACATCGTTGTCCGGCGGGGCCACCATGGCGTACACCTCGGTTCAGATCAGATTTCCTACTTCCCCGTATGGGGGAACGAAGGCAGGGCCGATCGGTCACTGGGCACCGTAGGGACTCGCGGAGCACGGGGGCGCACAGCACGCGGCCCGGTCGCGCCATCTCACTCGGATGGCGCGACCGGGCCGGTGCGTTCAGACGAATCGCGGGGACGAGCCGGGCCTACAGCTTCGTCCAGGCCTCCGTCAGGACCTGTCGCAGGACGCCCTCGATCTCGTCGAAGGTCTCCTGGTTGGAGATCAGCGGCGGGGCCAGCTGGACCACCGGGTCGCCCCGGTCGTCCGCGCGGCAGTACAGGCCGTTCTCGAAGAGCGCCTTGGAGAGGAAGCCGTACAGGACGCGCTCGGTCTCCTCCTCGTTGAAGGACTCCTTGGTGTTCTTGTCCTTCACCAGCTCGATGCCGTAGAAGAAGCCGTTGCCGCGCACATCGCCGACTATCGGCAGGTCGTGGAGCTTCTTGAGGGTGTCGAAGAAGGCGCCCTCGTTGTCGAGCACGTGCTGGTTGAGGCCCTCGCGCTCGAAGATGTCGAGGTTGGCAAGTCCCACGGCCGCGGAGACCGGGTGGCCGCCGAAGGTGTAGCCGTGCAGGAAGGTGTTGTCGCCCTTGTAGAACGGCTCGGCGATCCGGTCCGAGACGATGCACGCGCCGATCGGGGAGTAGCCCGAGGTCATGCCCTTGGCGCAGGTGATCATGTCCGGCACGTAGTCGAACTTGTCGCAGGCGAACATCGTGCCCAGGCGGCCGAAGGCGCAGATGACCTCGTCGGAGACGAGCAGCACGTCGTACTTGTCGCAGATCTCGCGTACGCGCTGGAAGTAGCCGGGCGGCGGCGGGAAGCAGCCGCCCGCGTTCTGCACCGGCTCCAGGAAGACGGCCGCGACCGTGTCCGGGCCCTCGAAGAGGATCTCCTGCTCGATCTGGTCGGCGGCCCAGCGGCCGAAGGCCTCCGGGTCGTCGCCGTGGATCGGGGCGCGGTAGATGTTGGTGTTCGGCACCTTGTGCGCGCCGGGGACCAGCGGCTCGAAGGGGGCCTTCAGGGCGGGCAGACCGGTGATGGACAGGGCGCCCTGCGGGGTGCCGTGGTAGGCGACCGCACGCGAGATGACCTTGTATTTCGTGTGGTTGCCGGTGAGCTTGTGGTACTGCTTCGCCAGCTTCCAGGCGGTCTCGACCGCCTCGCCGCCGCCGGTGGTGAAGAAGACCTTGTTGAGGTCGCCCGGCGCGTAGTGCGCCAGGCGCTCGGCGAGCTCGACCGCCTTGGGGTGGGCGTAGGACCACACCGGGAAGAAGGCCAGCTCCTGGGCCTGCTTGTAGGCGGTCTCGGCGAGCTCGTGACGGCCGTGGCCGGCGTTGACGACGAACAGGCCGGAGAGCCCGTCGAGGTACTTCTTGCCCTTGTCGTCGTAGATGTAGGTGCCCTCGCCCCGCACGATGGTGGGAACGGGCGCGTTCTCGTACGACGACATGCGGGTGAAGTGCATCCACAGGTGGTCGTAGGCGGTCTGGCTCAGGTCCTTGCTCACGGCTATCGGGTTCCCCACATATAGGTCTGCTTCTTCAACTTGAGGTAGACGAAGCTCTCGGTGGAGCGCACGCCGGGGAGGGCGCGGATCCGCTTGTTGATGACGTCCAGCAGGTGGTCGTCGTCCTCGCAGACGACCTCCACCATCAGGTCGAAGGAGCCCGCGGTCATCACCACGTACTCGCACTCGGCCATGGCCGTCAGGGCGTCGGCCACGGGGTCGAGGTCGCCCTCGACGTTGATGCCGACCATCGCCTGGCGCCTGAACCCCACGGTGAGGGGATCGGTGACGGCGACGATCTGCATCACGCCCTGGTCGAGCAGCTTCTGCACGCGCTGGCGCACGGCCGCTTCCGACAGGCCCACGGCCTTGCCGATCGCGGCGTACGGGCGGCGCCCGTCCTCTTGGAGCTGCTCGATGATCGCCAGGGAGACGGCGTCGATCGACGGGGACGATCCGTTCCCGGTCCTGGGGTCTGCGCTTCGACTGGCCACGGAGCCACTGTGCACCCCGACTCGTCTGTCCCGCAACCCCAAAGCGATGAAATTCGTTGTTCCGTGACCTCGCGGGAACTGAATCCGAAGTTGCCGGGGGTCGGGTCTGTCGAAATGGTCGACCGGGCGACTAGGGTGGCCGGGGAGGGGTGTCTCATCCCTCGGACAAGGAACATTTGGCAGGAGATCGGACGACGACGTCCGGTCCCATCGACCGGGAGGCCGGAACGTGACCACCGAACTGCGTCGTCTGCGCAACTACATCGACGGAGAGTTCCGGGACGCCGCTGACGGGCGGACCATCGAGGTGGTCAACCCGGCCACGGGCGAGGCGTACGCCACCTCGCCGCTCTCCGGCCAGGCGGACGTCGACGCCGCCATGGCGGCCGCCGCCGCGGCCTTCCCGGCCTGGCGCGACACCACCCCGGCCGAGCGCCAGAAGGTCCTGCTGAAGATCGCGGACGCCTTCGAGGAGCGCGCCGAGGACCTGATCGCCGCCGAGTCGGAGAACACCGGCAAGCCGCTCGCGCTCACCGCGAGCGAGGAGATCCCGCCGATGGTGGACCAGATCCGCTTCTTCGCGGGCGCGGCCCGGCTCCTCGAAGGCCGTTCGGCCGGTGAGTACATGGAGGGGATGACCTCGATCATCCGCCGTGAGCCGGTCGGCGTCTGCGCGCAGGTCGCGCCGTGGAACTACCCGATGATGATGGCCGTGTGGAAGTTCGCCCCGGCGCTCGCCGCGGGCAACACCGTCGTCCTCAAGCCGTCGGACACCACGCCTGCCTCCACCGTCCTGATCGCCGAGATCATCGGTGCGATCGTGCCCAAGGGTGTCTTCAACGTCATCTGCGGCGACCGCGACACCGGCCGCGCCATGGTCGAGCACCCCACCCCGGCGATGGCCTCCATCACCGGTTCCGTACGGGCCGGTATGCAGGTCGCCGAGTCCGCGGCCAAGGACGTCAAGCGCGTCCACCTGGAGCTCGGCGGCAAGGCCCCGGTCGTCGTCTTCGAGGACGCCGACATCGCCAAGGCCGTCGAGGACATCGCGGTGGCGGGCTACTTCAACGCCGGTCAGGACTGTACGGCCGCGACCCGCGTGCTCGTCCACGAGTCGATCCACGACGAGTTCGTGACCGCGCTCGCCAAGGCCGCCGCCGACACCAAGACCGGCCAGCCGGACGACGAGGACGTGCTGTACGGCCCGCTCAACAACGCCAACCAGCTCAAGCAGGTCACCGGCTTCATCGAGCGCCTGCCCGCCCACGCCAAGGTCGAGGCGGGCGGCCACCGGGTCGGCGACAAGGGCTACTTCTACGCCCCGACCGTCGTCTCCGGCCTCAAGCAGGACGACGAGATCATCCAGAACGAGGTCTTCGGCCCGGTCATCACCGTCCAGTCCTTCAGCGACGAGAAGCAGGCCCTGGAGTACGCGAACGGAGTCGAGTACGCGCTCGCCTCCTCGGTCTGGACGAAGGACCACGCCCGGGCGATGCGCATGTCCAAGTACCTGGACTTCGGCTGCGTCTGGATCAACACGCACATCCCGCTCGTCGCGGAGATGCCGCACGGCGGCTTCAAGAAGTCCGGTTACGGCAAGGACCTGTCGGCCTACGGCTTCGAGGACTACACGCGCATCAAGCACGTGATGACGTCGTACGAGGCCTGATCGACCGCTTGACCTGTGGTGCGGCATCGACGCGGTGCCGCACCACACGCCTGTCCGGTGCCTGTTGCCGTGCCCCAAAGGGGCGCGGGGAACTGCGCGACCAGCCACCCACGGTCCGCAGTCGACACGTTGTCGGGCCAGTCACGTACGGCTGTACGCACCGTCCATTGCCCGGTACACCCGGGCCCCGGCATCCTTCGGGGGTGCCAGCGACCCCCATGAACAACTTCTCCCGCCGCCACCTACTGCGTGCTCTGGGCGGCGGAGCCGCCGCGGCCGCGCTGGCGGGCTGCGGTGTGCCCGCGGCGTACGTCGGACCCGGTGACCGCGCGGCCCGTGACCGCTCGGCCAGTGAGCACCGGCTGACCTTCGCCAACTGGCCGCTCTACATCGACACCGACGAGCACGACAAGTCGAAGCGGCCCACCCTCGAAGGCTTCACCAAGAAGACCGGGGTCTCCGTCACGTACACCGAGGAGATCAACGACAACGACGAGTTCTTCGGGAAGATCAGCCCGGCCCTGATGAACCATCAGGCGACCGGCCGGGACATCATCGTGGTCAGCGACTGGATGGCGGCCCGGTTCGTCCGGCTCGGCTGGGTGCAGGAGATGGACCGCGCCCATCAGTCGAACGTGGCCAAGTACCTGGATCCGCAGCTGACTTCGCCCGCCTTCGACAAGGGGCGGCTGCACAGCGTGCCCTGGCAGTCCGGGATCACCGGCATCGCGTACAACAAGAAGAAGCTCGGCCGCGAGATCAAGCACACCAGTGACCTGTGGGACCCGCGCCTGGCGGGCAAGGTGACGCTGCTGTCCGGCCTCGACGAGTCGTTCGCGCTGCTGATGCAGGGCGACGGCGTCGATGTCACGCGGTGGACCGCCGACGACTTCCACCGGATGTGCGACCGCGTCGAGACGCAGGTGCGCAAGAAGCAGATACGCCGCTTCACCGGCAACGACTACATCAAGGACCTCTCCACCGGCGATGTGCTGGCCTGCCAGGCGTACTCGGGCGATGTGATCCAGCTCCAGGCGGACAACCCCGACATCGCGTTCGTGGTGCCCGAGGAGGGTGCCGAGCTGTGGGCCGAGTCGATGATGATCCCCAACCTGGCCGCGCACAAGGCCAACGCGGAGGCGCTGATCGACTACTACTACGACCCTGCGGTCGCGGCGGAGCTGGCGGTCTGGGTCAACTATGTCTGCCCGGTCCCGGCCGCGCGCGAGGTCCTCGCCGCCTCCAAGGACAAGGACCGGGCCGAACTCGCCGAGGACCCGCTGATCTTCCCGGACTCGACGATGCGCCAACGGCTCGCCATCGCCCGGGACATCACCTCGGACGAGCGGGTGGAGTTCGCCAAGAGGTGGAACTCGATAGTGGGGCTGTAGGGGCCCGGGGGCCGTCGAGGGCTCGTTTTGAACGCGTTCAAGCCACGGCGTACGCTGCGGTCATGAGCGAGCGAAGAGCTGCCCTCGTGCGGGGCATACGCCTGTGGCTTGTCGGCTTCATCGTCTGTCTGGTGCTGAGCGGGCTGACCGCGTTCCCGCTGGTCCACGAACTGCACTGGACGCAGAGCGCGTTGGACGCGCTGTCCGTGGGGGACTGGTTCCCCGGTCTGACCCAGTGGATCGACCGGGTCCGCGAGGGCCTGGACCGCACCGACGCGCAGTACCCCTTCGTCCTCTACGGCACCGACTGGCTGGCGTTCGCGCACCTCGTCATCGCGGTCGCCTTCTACGGGCCCTACCGCGACCCCGTACGCAACATCTGGGTCGTCGAGTTCGGGATGATCGCCTGCGCCGGGATCATCCCGCTGGCCCTGATCTGCGGGCCGGTCCGGGGGATCCCCTTCTGGTGGTCGGTGATCGACATGTCGTTCGGCGTCTTCGGGGTGATCCCGCTGTATGTGGTGCGCCGCAGGATCAAGGAGCTGGAGGCGCTGACGGCGCCGGTCCCGTCGGGCGAACCGGCGCCGGTCCTCTGAGGTCAGGAGGCGTCCGGGGCGCCGAAGGCGGCGATCATGATCCGCTGGGCCGTGCGGTTCATGTCCGTGCCCTTGGCGTCCGTGGAGTTGACGCTGTAGACGAGGGTCCGCGCCAGCTCGCCGGTGGGCGACATGGCCGCCCCGATCACGGTGTTGTAGCCCCAGCGCCCGCCCGTCTTGCCCCACACGTCACGCCCGCCCAGCCGCATCGTCGTCAGGCCCACGCTGTAGGCGGCCCGCTTGCCCGTCTTCACATCGCGCACCGACGCGTCCGGCAGCGTGAACATCTCCTTGAGCAGCGGACCGCGCACCACATGCCCGGTGAACAGGGCGCGGGTGAAGCGCTCCAGGTCGGCGGTGGTCGAGATCAGATCGCCCGCCGCGAAGGTGTCGCCCTCGCCCCACACCGACACGTCCACCAGCTCGGTCGTGCCGTCCGCCTTGGCGAAGACCTGGTAGCCGTGGTTGTGGCGGCCCCGGATCGTGGTGGCGGTGCCGGTGACGGAGGTGTCGTTCAGGTGCAGCGGCCGCAGGATGCGGCGGGAGAGCTGATGGGCGTACGAGTCGCCGGTGACGCGCTCGATCAGCAGACCGGCGACCGTGTAGCCGATGTTGTCGTAGTGCTGCTTGGTGCCGGGCGCGAAGTCCGGCTTCTGCGCGGTGGCTTCGCGCACCACGTCGGCCGGGTCGCGGCTCTCCAGGCGGTGCGCGTACCAGTAGTCCAGGGTGTCGCCGCCCGAGCCGGTGGACGGGATGCCGCTGGTGTGGTTGAGCAGCTGGCGCACGGTGACCTGGTCGTACGCCGCCGGGATCAGATCGGGCAGATACGCGCGGACCGGCTTGTTCAGGTCGACCCTGGCCTCGCCCGCCAGCTGGAGCACCACGGCCGCCGTGAACACCTTGGTCACCGAACCGGCCCGGAAGCGGGCGCCGGGGTCGGCCGGGCGGTTCGTCTCGATGTCGTGCACCCCGGCGCTGCCGCGCCAGGTCCCCTCGGCGCCCCCGACCCGTACGAGCGCGGCGGTCGCGTCGGCGCCGGGCTTGCCGACGTCCGCGATGGCGGCCTTGAGGGCGGCGGTGTCGAGGGAGCCGGTGCGGGTGGCGTCCTGGTGGCTCGCGACCCGGACCGGGGAGGCGGCGGTGGCCGGGCCCGCCGCGACCCCCAGGACCAGGGCGGTGGCGATCAGCGTGGTGCGGGTACGGGCGTTCATCGTGTGGTCTCCGTCGTCGGGTCGGTCGTCGTGCTGACGGATTCCATCCTGCTGATCACGGCGGTACGGGGGATCGCCCCGGCGAGCGGTTGTGGGGGACGGGTTTCCTCCCCGGCGCGGGGGAGTACGGGGTGAGGGCCTCCCCCGCGCGGGGGAGACTCAGGGCCCGGCCGTTGTCCCCGCCGCGATCAGCCCCGTCTCGTAGGCGCAGATCACCGCCTGGATACGGTCCCGCAGCCCCAACTTCGCCAGCACATTGCCGACATGGGTCTTCACGGTGTGCTCGGAGACGGTGAGCTCGGCCGCGATCTCGGCGTTGGACAGACCGCGCCCGAGCAGCACCAAGGTCTCGCGTTCGCGCGTGGTCAGGACGTCGAGCCGATCCGATGCCGGTGCGGGCGCGGCCGCCGGGCGGGAGGTGTACTCGGCGATGAGCCGTCGCGCCACGGAAGGCGCCACCAGCGACTCGCCGGCCGCCACCACCCGTACCGCGTGCACGAGATCGTCCCGCCGCACGTCCTTGAGCAGAAACCCGCTGGCCCCGGCGTGCAGCGCCGCGTACACGTACTCGTCCGAGTCGAAGGTCGTCAGCATGACGGTCCGGCAGGCGCTCTCGGCGCTGATGGCGCGGCATGCTTCGATGCCGTCGGTGCCGGGCATCCGGATGTCGAGCAGGGCGACGTCGGGGCGCAGACGGCGTACGGCGTCCACCGCGCCCGCCCCGTCGCCGACTTCGGCCACCACCTCGATGTCGTCCTGGACGCCCAGGATCAGGGCGAATCCGCTGCGGACGAGCTCCTGGTCGTCGGCGACGACTACACGGATCGTCACTCGTCACACCTCCGTTTTGATCAGGGGGCCTTTTGGCTGTCGGGTGTGGGGGAGTCTCGCCCGGACCTGGAACCCGCCGTCCGGGCCCGCGCCCGACCACGCCGTACCGCCGTGCGCGGCCGCGCGTTCGGTGATGCCGATGAGGCCGTGACCCGTGCCGGGACCGGAGGTGGCGCCGGGGCCGCATCCGTCGTCGGTGACCGTGATGGTCAAGTCGTCTTCTCCGTAAGCGAGTCGGACCTGGACGCGCTGCGCTCGCGCGTGCTTCACCGCGTTCGTCAGGGCCTCCTGGGTGATCCGGTACAGCGTCGTCTCCAGGTCCGGCGGCAGCGCCCGGGGCTCGCCCGTCGTCTCGTACGTGACGTCCGGGCCGCCCGACGCCACGCGGCCGATCAGCTCGGGCAGTTGCGCGAGGCCCGGCTGGGGGCGGCGCGGGGACTCGGGGGCCTCGCGCAGCACGCCCAGCATGCGCCGCAGCTGCACCATCGCGTCCCGGCCGGTCTCCGAGATCGCCTCGAACGCCGCCTCGGCCCGCTCGGGCGCGGCCCGTACCGCCAGCGGCCCTGCCTCCGCCTGCACGATCATGATGCTGACGGCGTGCGACAGGATGTCGTGCATCTCCCGGGCGATACGGGCCCGTTCACGCGCGGCGGCCTGCTCCGCCTCGATGCGGTTGGCCCGTTCCAGCTGCGCGGCCCGGTCCTCGACGGCCGCCGTGTACGCCTGGCGGGTGTGGGTGAGCCGGCCGAGCGCGTACGCCGCACCGAAGACGAAGAAGCTGAACAGCATCTCCCGCATGTCCTGGGTGTTGAGCGCGACCGACGGCGCGATCAGCGCCGCCGTCAGCGCCGCCATCCCCACCCGCTGCCTTGTGGGCGAGAGCGCGGCGACCGAGTAGAGCGCGATGAGACCGGAGTACGGCAGCGGCTGGCCCGGGCCGTCGAGGGTGAGCTTGTACAGCGAGGCAGCCGCCAGGATCGCCAGCATCACCCGCACCGGCGCCCGGCGCCGCCACACCAGCGGCAGCACCATCAGCGTGGTCATGCCGTAGTCCGCCGAGGTCGCCGGGCGCAGCCCGGTCGGGCGCTCGGTCAGGAACGGGATCGTCATCGCGGCCTGCACCAGCAGGGTCAGCCCGATGTCGACCACCCAGGGGTTCGCCGACCGCAGCCGTGCCGTCAGCCGTCCCTCGTCCCATCCGTATCCCCCGAACAATCCGTACCCCCCGTAAGGACCGCGCGCAGCGCGTCCACCCGATTCGTCGTGATCGAGTCCACGCCCCGCTCGACCAGCTTGCGCATGGTCCGCCGGGTGTCGGCGGTCCACACGGAGACCAGCATGCCGTCGCGGTGCACCCGCGCGGCCAGCTCCGAACTCATCAGCCCGAAGCGGTAGTTGAGCCACCGCGGCTTCACGGCCGCGATGAGCTCCGGGCGCGGCGGCGCCAAGGTCGTCCAGGTGAGGGCGATCTCGGCGGCCGGGTCGGCGGCGCGGACCTTCAGCATGGAGTTCGCGCTCGCGCAGTAATAGACCCGGTCGCCCGCCCCGCACTCCTGGACCGTGCCGACGACCGCGCGTACGCACGCCTCGCTCGCGCCCGGCAGATCGAGCATCACCCGGTGCGCGCCCGCTGCCATCAGGGCCGCGCGCAGGGTCGGGATCCCGCCCCTGGTCAGCTCGCGCACATCCTCGTACTGCAGGGAGGAGAGCGGGCGGTCGTGGCCCCACAGCCGCTGAAGCGTCTCGTCGTGCAGCAGCACGGGAACGCCGTCGCGGGTGAGACGGACATCGAGCTCGACCGCGTCCGCGCCGCGCTCGATCGCCGAGTGGATCGACGGGAGCGTGTTCTCGCGGACGCGGTACGGGTCGCCGCGGTGGGCCACGACAGTCACGGTGCGCATGGCCCCATTGTCGTCACGCGTTACGCGGCGGGCCACTTCGCCGTGTACTCGTCGATCTCGGCGGCGAGCTTCGCCTTGCCGGCCGCGTCCAGGAACGACGCCTCGACGGCGTTCTTGGCGAGGTCGGCCACGCCCCGCTCGTCCAGCTCCAGAAGGCGGGCGGCGACCGCGTACTCGTTGTTGAGGTCGCTGCCGAACATCGGCGGGTCGTCGCTGTTGATGGTGACGAGCACGCCCGCCTCGACCATCTCCTTGATGGGGTGCAGCTCGATGTCGGTGACGACGCGGGTCGCGAGGTTGGAGGTCGGGCAGACCTCCAGGGCGATCCGGTGGTCGGCGAGGTGCTTGAGGAGGTTCTGGTCCTGGGTGGCGCTGGTGCCGTGGCCGATGCGCTCGGCCCGCAGATCGTTCAGGGCGTCCCAGATGGACTGGGGTCCGGTGGACTCGCCCGAGTGCGGCACCGAGTGCAGCCCGGCCGCGATGGCCTGGTCGAAGAAGGGCTTGAACTGCGGGCGCGGTACGCCGATCTCGGGGCCGCCGAGACCGAAGGAGATCAGGCCCTCCGGGCGCAGACGGTCGGAGGTGGCGAGCCGGGTGGTCTCGGCGGCGGCCTCCGAACCGGCCTCGCCCGGGATGTCGAAGCACCAGCGCAGCACGGTGCCCAGCTCGCGCTCGGCCGCCTTGCGGGCGTCCTCGATCGCGTCCATGAAGGCGCGCTCGTCGATGCCCCGGCGGGTGGAGGAGAACGGGGTGATGGTCAGCTCGGCGTAGCGGATGTTCTGCCGGGCCATGTCCCGGGCGATCTCGTACGTGAGAAGCCGCACATCTTCCGGGGTGCGGATCAGGTCCACGACCGACAGATACACCTCGATGAAGTGCGCGAAGTCGGTGAAGGTGAAGTAGTCCGCGAGCGCCTCGGGATCGGTGGGGACCTTCGAGTCGGCGTGCCGGGCGGCGAGTTCGGAGACGATGCGGGGTGAGGCCGAGCCGACGTGGTGCACATGGAGCTCGGCCTTGGGCAGGCCCGCGATGAACGCGTGCAGGTCGGTCATGGTTTCCTCCGCAAGCTGGGGGCTTCGCTCTTCGGGGATCATGTTAGGCGGGGCGGATCCCGCGCTTCGCGCCGAGGGCGCGAGCTTTAGCATGTCGGAACCACGATGGGGGAGGCCCATGTCAGACCACCGCGATCAGTCGTCCCCGGGCCCCGAGCCCGTGGACCCGTGGGCACCGCCGGAGCACAAGGTTCCGCTGGACAAGCCGGGCCACGACCGGACGGTCACCGACCAGCCGCTGACCGGCCAGGGGCAGCCGGTGCACAACCAGCCGACGGTCACGTCGATGCCGGCGGCGCCCTCTGACGCGACGCCCGCGTCGGGCTTTGCCGCGCCCACGGCCCCGGCTGCTCCGGTCGGCGGCCAGGGGTGGGCCGGTCCCGTGCCGCCGCCCCCGACCGCGCCGGGCGGCCCCGGCCAGGCGGTCCCGGGCAGCTACGGCTACCCGGCGTACCCCGGCTACCCGGACTATCCCGGATACAGCTACGGGCACCCCGGCTGGACCGGTATGGGCGCCCCGCTGAACGGCTTCGGCACCACCGCGATGGTCCTCGGCATCCTCTCCATCGTCCTGTTCTGCCTCTGGGGCCTCGGCATCATCCTGGGCATCCTCGCCCTGATCTTCGGCTTCCTGGGCCGGGGCCGGGCGAAGCGCGGCCAGTCCACCAACGGCGGCCAGTCCCTGGCCGGAATCATCCTGGGCGCGGTCGGCATCGCGGTCAGCGCGGTCTTCCTGGGCCTGGTGATCTGGGCGGTGACCCACCACGACGACACGTCCGACGACACCTCGACGTCCGACGACCCGTTCGCGACGTCGCTGGTGGTGGACGAGGGGGTCTAGGACGCCGGGCCCCCGGGCGCCTTTACGGTCCCGGGTTCCTTTAAGGGGCGCGGGGCTGTGACATTTGCGGCTCCGCCGCGTGGGCGCGATCAGCCCAAGACGGCCCGCAGTCGAAGAACGGCACCTTCCGCGCGACTAAGCGCCCCGCAGGATCTCCCGCGCGTCCATCAGGGCGAAGCCCAGCAGGTTCAGCCCGCGCCAGCGCGAGGGGTCGTCCGCCTCGGGCGCGTCGGCCGCAAGCCCAATGCCCCATATCCGGTCCAGCGGGCTGGCTTCCACCAGCACGCGGTCCCCGGTGGCCAGCAGATACCCCCGAAGCGCCGGGTCCGACCCGAACTTGTGGACGCTCCCCGTCACCACGATCCCGTACCGCTCCCGCGACCACACCGCGTCGTCGAAGCCCTGGACCAGCCGTCCGGCCTTCTTGGCGGCGGCGGGGGAGGTGGCCGAGAGCACCGCCCGCTCGGCAGCCGCGTCGCCGAACAGCCGCGCCTTGGACGCCATCATCCAGTGCTCCGCCGTCGTGTACTCGACACCGTCCACGGTGAACGCCGACGGCCACCACTGGCTGAAACAGCTGGGTCCCAGGCTCCCGTCCCGCTGGGGCGTGTGACCCCAGAAGTGCAAGAACTTGACCCTCTCACCATCCTTGACCTGCGCGATCAAATTGTCGATCTTCTCCATGCACGCGAGTCTGCCAGCCGCCACTGACATTCCGTACGGGTATTTACAGCCGGACGCGACACATGGTCGACAGATTCCGTCGCGTAACCAAAAGGCAACAACGGAATCACTTGTTGGTCAGATGCCGCTCTGTCAGGATCGGCACTCAAATCGAGCTGGAGCTACGGAGACCGTGAGCGAGATGGGCAACAGCAGCAGCGGCGACAGCAGCAGCGAGCGCGCCGGACGCTTCCCGGCGCAGGACCGTTTCGAGGCCGGTGCGCAGTACATCGGCGGGCGCCTGCGGCCGGGCACCTCCGGGCGCAAGCAGGAGGTCGTGAACCCGGCGACCGGCGAGACGGTGTACACGTACGAACTGGCGGGCACCGCCGATGTGGACGCGGCCGTGGCCGCCGCCAAGGAGGCGTTCCCGGGCTGGTCGGGCGCGACCCCGGCCGAGCGCTCGGACGCGCTGCACCGCTTCGCGGCCGTACTGGCCGAGCGCGCCGAGGAGTTCGCGCAGGCCGAGTCGTTGCAGTGCGGCAAGCCGGTCAAGCTGAGCCGGGAGTTCGACGTCCCGGGCACGATCGACAACACCGCCTTCTTCGCGGGAGCCGCCCGCCACCTCCAGGGGCAGTCGGCGGGCGAGTACTCCGGCGACCACACCTCGTACGTACGCCGTGAGGCCATCGGTGTCGTCGGGTCCATCGCACCCTGGAACTACCCGCTGCAGATGGCCGCGTGGAAGGTGCTCCCGGCGATCGCGGCCGGGAACACCATCGTCCTCAAGCCCGCCGAGATCACCCCGCTGACCTCGCTGCTCTTCGCCGAGGCCGCGACCGCCGCCGGGATCCCGGACGGCGTCGTCAACATCGTCTCGGGCGCCGGGCGGGACGCGGGTGAGCATCTGGTCGGGCACCCCGACGTCGTGATGACCTCGTTCACCGGTTCCACCCCGGTCGGCAAGCGGGTCGCCGAGATCGCCACCGCCACGGTCAAGCGCCTGCACCTGGAACTCGGCGGCAAGGCCCCCTTCGTCGTCTTCGACGACGCGGACCTCGAAGCCGCCGTCCACGGCGCGGTCGCCGCCTCCCTCATCAACTCGGGCCAGGACTGCACCGCCGCCACGCGCGTGTACGTCCAGCGGCCGCTCTACGACGCGTTCGTCGCCGGAGTCGCGGACCTCTTCGCGACCGTCCGCGTCGGCGACCCGTTCGATCCGGCGACCGACCTCGGCCCGCTCATCAGCCATGTCCACCGTGATCGGGTCGCCGGTTTCGTCGACCGTGCCCGCGCCTACGCGCGCGTGGTCACCGGCGGCGCGGCGCCCGACCACGACGGCGCCTTCTATCTTCCGACGCTCATCGCGGACGCCGCCCAGGACAGCGAGGTCGTCCAGTCCGAGATCTTCGGGCCGGTCCTGGTCGTGCTGCCCTTCGACTCCGACGACGAGGGCATCGCGCTCGCCAACGACACCCCGTACGGCCTGGCCGCCTCCGCCTGGAGCCGGGACGTCTACCGGGCGGGCCGGGCGACGCGGGAGATCAAGGCGGGCTGCGTCTGGGTCAACGACCACATTCCGATCATCAGCGAGATGCCGCACGGCGGCTTCAAGGCGAGCGGCTTCGGAAAGGACATGTCGGCCTACTCCTTCGAGGAGTACACGCAGGTCAAGCATGTGATGTACGACAACACCGCGGTGGCGGCCAAGGACTGGCACCGCACGATCTTCGGGGACCGATAACTATCCGCTTGCGGCTCCGCCGCGTGCCGGGCGCCCGACCAGCGGCCGGCACCTCCACCCGGAAGGGCATACAGCGCATGGAGCAGTACGAGCCGGACCGCCTCTCCGCGGCCCAGGCGGCCGCCATACGGCGCACGCTGACCAGCGGCCGGGGCGCGCTCACCCGCCGTTCGGTGCTGCGCGCCACCGGATTCGGCGCGCTCACCGTGGGCTCGCTGGCGGGGCTCACCGCCTGCGGCATCCCGGCGGCCAAGCGGTCGGACGGCACGGCCGCGGCGTCGAACGACCACTCGGCCAGCGAGAAGGAGATCAACTTCTCCAACTGGACCGAGTACATGGATGTCAGCGACGACAAGAAGCACCGGCCGACGCTGGAGGCGTTCACCAAGCGCACCGGGATCCAGGTCAAGTACACCGAGGACATCAACGACAACGTCGAGTTCTTCGGCAAGATCAAGCCGCAGCTCGCGGCCGGCCAGGACATCGGCCGCGACCTCATCGTGCTCACCGACTGGCTGGCCGGGCGGCTCATCCGGCTCGGCTGGGCGCAGAAGCTCGACGCGACGCTGCTGCCGCACGCCTACGCCAACCTCTCCGCCGCCTTCCGCAGCCCCGACTGGGACCCGGGCCGGGCGTACTCGTATCCCTGGACCGGCATCCCCACCGTCATCGCGTACAACTCCAAGGCGACCGGCGGCAAGACGGTCGACTCCATCACGCAGCTGCTCGACGACCCGACGCTGAAGGGCCGGGTGGGCTTCCTCACCGAGATGCGCGACACGGTCGGGATGACCCTGCTCGACATGGGCAAGGACCCGGCGAACTTCACCGACGCGGACTTCGACGCGGCGATCGGGCGGCTCCAGAAGGGCGTCGACAAGAAGCAGATCCGGCGCTTCACCGGCAACGACTACACCGGCGACCTGGACAAGGGCGACCTCGCCGCGTGCGTGGCGTGGGGCGGCGACATCACCCAGCTCCGGTCCGACAACCCGGACATCAAGTACGCGGTCCCGGCGGCCGGTTACATGCTCTCCAGCGACAACCTGCTCATCCCCGCGAAGGCCCGCCACCAGGCCAACGCCGAGCGGCTGATCGACTACTACTACGAGCCGCCGGTCGCGGCCAAGCTCGCCGCGTTCATCAACTACGTCTGCCCCGTGGACGGTGTGCGCGACGAGCTGGCGAAGATCGATCCGAAGCTGGCGGAGAACACGCTGATCCTCCCCGACAAGGCCATGACCGCCAAGGCCCGCTCCTTCCGCTCGCTGAGCAGCGCCGAGGAGACCTCGTACGAGCAGAAGTTCGCCAAGCTCATCGGCGCGTGACAGCGGCGCCCGCGCCCCACCCCCTCCCCTCAGCCCTCACCACCCCTGGGATCGCAACCCATGACTGACGACAAGAACGACGGCGGCGACGTCCGCCTCACCGGGATCAGCAAGACGTACGGCTCGTTCACCGCCGTCCATCCGCTCGAACTGACCGTCCCGCAGGGCTCGTTCTTCGCCCTGCTCGGCGCCTCCGGATGCGGCAAGACCACCACCCTGCGCATGATCGCCGGACTGGAGGAGCCCACCACCGGGACCGTCTTCCTCGGCGACAAGGACGTCACCGATCTGCCGCCGTACAAGCGGCCGGTGAACACCGTCTTCCAGTCGTACGCGCTCTTCCCGCACCTCGACGTCAGCGAGAACATCGCCTTCGGGCTGCGCCGGCGGGGCATCAAGTCGGTGAAGAAGCAGGTCGACGACATGCTGGAGCTCGTCCAGCTCGGCGACTTCGCCAAGCGCAAGCCGCACCAGCTCTCCGGCGGCCAGCAGCAGCGCGTGGCGGTCGCCCGCGCGCTCATCAACCACCCCCAGGTGCTGCTCCTGGACGAACCGCTGGGCGCCCTCGACCTCAAGCTGCGCCGCCAGATGCAGCTGGAGCTCAAGCGCATCCAGACCGAGGTCGGCATCACCTTCATCCATGTCACCCACGACCAGGAGGAGGCCATGACCATGGCCGACACGGTCGCGGTGATGAACGGCGGACGCGTCGAGCAACTGGGCGCCCCCGCCGACCTCTACGAGAACCCGAAGACCACGTTCGTGGCGAACTTCCTCGGCACCTCCAACCTCATCGAGGCCGAGGTCGTCGCCAAGAGCGGCGAGGACGTCGTGGTGACGGCGGGCGGCGCCAAGCTGACGCTGCCCGGCGGGCGATGTCCGGCCCCCGCCACCGACGGCGGCAAGATCCTCGTCGGGGTGCGCCCCGAGAAGATCTCGCTGGCCCACCGCGACGACGAGTCCTCGATAGCGGACGGCCGCAACCGCGTCCCGGGCACGATCGTCGACTCCTCCTTCATCGGCGTCTCCACGCAGTACGTCATCGACTCACCGGCGGGGGCGGGCCTCGCCGTCTACGAGCAAAACGTCGAGAGGCGCGCGGGACTCGTTCCCGGCGCCGAGGTCGTCCTGCACTGGAACCCGGCGCACACCTTCGGCCTGGACGCGGCGCAGGCGATCGACGCGGGCGTGGAGAAAGTCGAGGACGCCGCGTGAGCGCCCTGACCGAGGCGCCCCCGGCCGCCGACCTCCCCGTACGCAAGGCGTCGGCGCGCAAGCGCCTGGTGCCCTACTGGCTGCTGCTGCCCGGCATCCTCTGGCTGATCGTCTTCTTCGCGCTGCCGATGGTCTACCAGGCCTCCACCTCGGTGCAGACCGGCTCCCTGGAGAAGGGCTTCCAGGTCACCTGGCACTTCCAGACGTACTGGGACGCCTTCAAGGAGTACTACCCGCAGTTCGTGCGCTCCCTGCTGTACGCGGGCACCGCGACCCTGCTGTGTCTGCTGCTGGGGTATCCGCTCGCGTATCTGATCGCCTTCAAGGCGGGCCGCTGGCGCAATGTGATCCTGGTGCTCGTCATCGCGCCGTTCTTCACCAGCTTCCTGATCCGCACCCTCGCCTGGAAGACGATCCTCGCGGACGGGGGGCCGGTGGTGCACGCGCTCAACACGCTGCATGTGCTCGACGTGACGAACTGGCTGGGCTGGACCGAGGGCAACCGCGTGCTCGCCACGCCCATGGCGGTGGTCTGCGGACTCACGTACAACTTCCTGCCGTTCATGATCCTGCCGCTCTACACCTCGCTCGAACGCATCGACCCGAGGCTGCACGAGGCGGCCGGCGATCTGTACGCGACCCCCGCGACCACCTTCCGCAAGGTGACGTTCCCGCTCTCCATGCCGGGTGTCGTCTCGGGCACGCTGCTCACCTTCATCCCGGCGAGCGGCGACTACGTGAACGCCGAACTGCTCGGCTCCACCGACCAGAAGATGGTCGGCAACGTCATCCAGTCGCAGTTCCTGCGGGTCCTCGACTATCCGACGGCCGCCGCCCTCTCCTTCATCCTGATGGCGATCGTCCTGGTGATGGTCACCGTCTACATCCGCCGAGCCGGGACGGAGGACCTGGTCTGATGCGCTGGCTCCGACGCAATGTGATCGTGATCGCGGGACTGCTGACCCTGGCGTATCTGATCCTGCCGAACGTCGTCGTGATGGTGTTCTCGTTCAACAAGCCGAACGGGCGCTTCAACTACTCCTGGACGCGGTTCTCCACCGACGCCTGGAAGGACCCCTGCGGCGTCGCCGACATGTGCGGCTCGCTCTCGCTCTCGCTGCAGATCGCGACCTGGGCGACGGTCGGCGCGACCGTGCTCGGCACGATGATCGCCTTCGCGCTGGTCCGCTACCGGTTCCGGGCGCGCGGCGCGATCAACTCGCTGATCTTCCTGCCGATGGCGATGCCCGAGGTCGTCATGGCCGCATCGCTCCTGACGCTCTTCCTCAACCTGGGCGCGCAGCTCGGCTTCTGGACCATCCTCATCGCGCACATCATGTTCTGCCTGAGCTTCGTGGTGACGGCGGTCAAGGCGCGCGTGATGTCGATGGACCCGCGCTTGGAGGAGGCCGCGCGCGACCTGTACGCGGGACCGGTCCAGACGTTCGTCCGGGTCACCCTGCCGATCGCCGCCCCCGGAATCGTCGCGGGCGCGCTGCTCGCCTTCGCGCTCTCCTTCGACGATTTCATCATCACCAATTTCAACGCGGGCTCCACCGTGACGTTTCCCATGTTCGTCTGGGGATCCGCACAGCGGGGCACGCCCGTTCAGATCAATGTCATCGGTACGGCGATGTTCGTCATCGCCGTGGTGGTGGTCGTCGCCGGCCAGCTCGTCGCCAACCGGCGCAACAAAGGTGCCAAAGCCTAAGCAATAACTGCCGAGCCCTTCGAGGGAGTTGGAAATCATGGCCGCAACCCGAGCCATGAGCAGTGCCGCAGCCCGATCACTGACGGACGCCCAGCCCGTCCCCTTCTGGCTGGAGGACCCGGGCAGGCCCGGTGCCCACCCCGCGCTCGCGGGCGACGAGCGGTGCGATCTGCTCGTCGTCGGCGGCGGCTACAGCGGACTGTGGACCGCGCTCCTGGCCAAGGAGCGCGACCCCCAGCGCGATGTCGTGCTCATCGAGGGCAAGGAGATCGGCTGGGCCGCCTCCGGCCGCAACGGCGGCTTCTGCGCCGCCTCCCTCACCCACGGCCTCGGCAACGGCCTGGCCCGCTGGCCCGACGAGATGCCCACCCTCGAACGGCTCGGCGCGGCCAACCTCGACGCCATCGAGGCGGCCGTCGCCCGCTACGCACTGGACTGCGACTTCGAGCGCACCGGCGAGATCGACGTGGCCACCGAGCCGCACCAGATGGACGAGCTCCACGAGATGTACGAGGAGGCGGTCGGGCTCGGCTTCGAGGGGCTCGAACTCCTGGACCGGGACGCGATGCGGGCCGAGGTCCACTCGCCGACCTTCCTCGGCGGCCTCTGGGACCGGCGCGGCGTCGCCATGCTCCACCCCGCCAAGCTCGCCTGGGGCCTCAAGCGCGCCTGTCTGGAACTGGGCGTACGGATCTATGAACACACCCCCGGCCTCGACCTGGTGACGGCGGGCCCGGGCATGGCGGTGCGCACCCCGTACGGACGCATCCGCGCCCGCCACGTGGCGCTCGGCACCAATGTGTTCCCGTCCCTGGTCAAGCGGGTGCGCGCGTACACCGTGCCGGTCTACGACTACGCGCTGATGACCGAGCCGCTCAACGCCGAGCAGTTGGCGTCGATCGGCTGGAAGAACCGGCAGGGCCTGGGCGACTCGGCCAACCAGTTCCACTACTTCCGGATCACCGACGACCACCGCATCCTGTGGGGCGGCTACGACGCGGTGTACAAGTACGGCGGGAAGGTGCGGGCCGAGTACGACGACCGCCCGGCGACCTACCTCAAGCTGGCCGAGCACTTCTTCGACTGCTTCCCGCAGTTGGAAGGGCTGCGTTTCAGCCACACCTGGGGCGGCGCGATCGACACCTGCTCGCGCTTCTCGGCCTTCTTCGGCACGGCCCACGGCGGCAGGGTCGCCTACGCCGCCGGATACACCGGCCTCGGCGTCGGCTCGACCCGCTTCGGCGCGGACGTGATGCTCGACCTGCTCTCGGGCGAGCGCACCGAACGCACGGAGCTGGAGATGGTCCGCAAAAAACCCCTCCCGTTCCCGCCCGAGCCGGTGGCCTGGGCAGGCATCGGCATCACGAAGTGGGCCTTGGCGAGGGCGGACGCGAACGGAGGCAGGCGCAACTTGTGGCTGAAGGCGATGGACAGGGCGGGGCTGGGCTTCGACAGTTGATCTATTGATCGCCCTGGGGAGGCGCCCCGTAAGGGGCGCGGGGAACTGCGCGACCAGCCCCCACGGTCCGCAGCCAAAAGTCCCCGCACCCCGCGGAGCGCCCGGCGCACAACCGGCGGATCATGACGCGCCCCAATTCACTACCAACAAGTAGCGAAACCCGCGTCATAGCCGGGCCACACCCCCCTCTCCACCCGTGACAGCAACCGCACTCACGGAAGGAGCCCGGGTGATGAGCGCAGCCAAGACGGCAGTGGAGTGGCTGGCATCCGTCGCGCCGGATCCCGACGCCTGCCGGTGGGAGTGGGAGCGCAACCCCCTCGGGGTCGCTCTCCTCCCCGCCGGCAGGCGCTGGGACGTACTGATCCTGCCGGGCGAGCTGGGGCACCCCACGCTCGACGTACTGACCCGGCTCATCGACCGCCCCGGGCCCGTGCTCGCCGACTTCGGCGACGCGCGCCTGGGGTTCTTCGTGCCGCCGGGCACGGCCGCGCGCTGGCTCGGCACGGGGGTGCGCGGGGCCGGTCAGGGCACCTGGATCGTGGTGCCGTACCCGGGCCGGGTCTCCGGCGGCGTGCGCTGGCTGATCCCGCCGGACGGCTCGGGCAACCTCACCGACCCGACGCTGCTCGAACTCGCGATGCACGAGGCCGCGGCCCGTATCGCCCGGGAGGACCGGGACTGAATCACCTCACCGCGGCCCTCGTCGAACGTCGACGCATACCCAGGGAGCCGACGATCAGCAGCACCCCGCACAGGCAGCCGCTCGCCAGCACGTCCAGCGGCCAGTGGTAGCCGTGCAGCACCAGACCGATGCCCGTCGCCACCGTGAGCACCCCGGCGACGACGGGCGGCACCCATCGTCTGCGTACGTACGAGGTGAGGAGCAGCGCCGAGGCGCCGTACGCCACCATCGCGGTGGCCGTGTGGCCCGACGGGTAGTAACCGGTGTCCGTTGTCAGCGGTCCCGCGCGGTCGGTCCACGTCTTCAGCGGGACGATCAGGGCGGGCACCACCGCCATCGTCAGCGCCGCGATCAGCGCGGTCGCCCGGGCGCCGCGCCACAGCGCGTATCCGAGGGCGAGCGCGAGCACCGGCAGCGCGACGGGCATGCTGCCGAGGTCGGCGAGGACCTGCGCCGGCGGCTGGGGGCCGCGGCCCGCGAGGTGATGGTCGACGCGCTCGTCGAGGCGGCGCAGCGGACCGTCGGCGACGACCTGCCAGGTGATCACCGCGAACAGGGCGGTGAGGACCGCGAGCGCGGAAAAGAGGAAAGCTGGCCGTCCCGGAACAGGGGGGGAGGTTCCGGGACGGCCGGTTCGACCGGTGTGCCGTGCGCCCCGGGGGGTGTGGGGCGTACGGCCGTCCGATCGGTGAGGAGTTCCGGAGCCGGAGGCTCCAGCGGTGTGCGCGAGGGCACGACCAGAACGAGGCTGGGGATGCGCCGCCCTGGAGCCGCCCGCAGTTTCCTGCGGGCGAGGTGTTTCTCTCATCTGCAGAAACCGTACGGCAGTGAGCGGGGGACCGACAGGCGGCACTCCATCCCGCCATCGCCCCCGCACACCTTCTTCACAGGCCGTGGTCACGGCTCCGGTCAGCGCGTCCTCAGATCATGCTCACAGCGTGGAAAAGGCCTGCTCGATGATGTCGAGACCCTCGTTGAGCAGGTCCTCGCCGATGACCAGCGGCGGCAGGAAACGCAGCACGTTGCCGTAGGTGCCACAGGTCAGGACCAGCAGGCCCTCCGCGTGGCAGGCCTTGGCCAGCGCGCCGGCGGCGGCCGCGTTCGGCTTCTTGCCGTCCCGGTCCTCGACGAGCTCGATGGCGATCATGGCGCCGCGGCCGCGGATGTCGCCGATGATGTCGAACTTCTCGGCCATGGCGGCGAGGCGGCCCTTCATGACCTCCTCGATGCGCTTGGCCTTGCCGTTGAGGTCCAGCTCGCGCATGGTCTCGATCGCGCCCAGCGCACCCGCGCAGGCCACCGGGTTGCCGCCGTAGGTGCCACCGAGGCCGCCCGCGTGCGCGGCGTCCATGATCTCGGCGCGGCCGGTCACGGCGGAGAGCGGCAGACCGCCCGCGATGCCCTTGGCGGTGGTGATCAGGTCCGGGACGATGCCCTCGTCCTCGCACGCGAACCACTGGCCGGTGCGGCAGAAGCCGGACTGGATCTCGTCCGCGACGAAGACGATGCCGTTGTCCTTGGCGAACTGGGCGATCGCGGGCAGGAAGCCCTTGGCCGGCTCGATGAAGCCGCCCTCGCCCAGCACCGGCTCGATGATGATCGCGGCGACGTTGTCGGCGCCGATCTGCTTGCTGATCATGTCGATGGCCTGCGCGGACGCCTCGGCGCCGGCGTTCTCGGCACCGGTCGGCCAGCGGTAGCCGTAGGCGACCGGGACACGGTAGACCTCGGGCGCGAACGGGCCGAAGCCGTTCTTGTACGGCATGTTCTTGGCGGTCAGCGCCATCGTCAGGTTCGTACGGCCGTGGTAGCCGTGGTCGAAGACGACGACGGCCTGGCGCTTGGTGTACGCACGGGCGATCTTGACCGCGTTCTCGACGGCCTCGGCGCCGCTGTTGAACAGCGCGGACTTCTTGGCGTGGTCGCCCGGGGTCAGCTCGGCGAGCTGCTCGCAGACCTCTACGTAACCCTCGTACGGGGTGACCATGAAGCAGGTGTGGGTGAAGTCCGCGAGCTGGGCGGCGGCGCGGCGCACGACGGCCTCGGCGGAGGCGCCGACGCTGGTCACGGCGATGCCGGAGCCGAAGTCGATCAGGCGGTTGCCGTCGACGTCCTCGATGATGCCGCCGCCCGCGCGCGCGGTGAAGACGGGCAGCACGGAGCCCACGCCGCCGGCCACCGTCTCCAGGCGGCGGGCCTGCAGCTCCTGCGACTTCGGGCCGGGGATGGCGGTGACGATGCGGCGCTCCTGCGGGATGGTGCTCATGAGGGGCTCCCTGGATGATCTGTTTTTGGACGCTTCCTGGCTTTCTTCGCAGGCTAGGGGCCGCGGGGTGGTGCGGGCATGCTCCGTTGGGGAGTGGTGCGGGTGTGTCCTTGTCCTTCGCGGACATAGCGGTGCGGTGCGCTCCGCGCCGGGTGCGTGTTTCGGCTGCGGGCCGTCTTGGGTTGCTCGCGCAGTTCCCCGCGCCCCTTGTCGGGCCGTCGGTCGGGTGCGGGCCGGTGGGGGCTTGTCGCGCCCACGCGGCGGAGCCGCGAAATGTCACAGCCCCGCGCCCCTGATCGGCCGGTGGGATGCTGCGGGTCGTATGTGGCTGGTCGCGCAGTTCCCCGCGCCCCTTGTATGGGCGCGGGATCGCTGCGTGCGGCTGCAAGTCCGCTTAGATTGGGCTGGACTTGGTTACGGACCTGGCTGGTCAGGGGGCAAGGGGCCGATGGACACCGAAGGTACGCACGACGCACGGGGTATCGAGGCGCGGCCGGTGCCGCGGCCGGTCGTGCCGCCGCCCGTTCCGGCGCTGCCGCCCGCGTTTCCGCCGCAGCCCAGTCGGCCCCCCGGGCGCCCCGCGCTGGGGGAGTGGCTGCGGACGCCGCGTGCGGCCGCCGAGCCGGGGCTGTGGCGGTACGGGCATCGGCCGCGGCCCCAGGACGACGGGCACCGGGTGCCGGACCGGGCGCTGATCAGCGGCGCCCTGGTCGCGCTGCTCGCGGCGATTCTGGTGTGGTCGCTGTGGCGCAACGGGTATGTGCCGCGCAGCCGCGTCCCCCTTGAGCTGTTCACGCCGTCGGACTGGTGGCTGGGCCTGCACCGGCGGCCCCCGGCGGCCCTGACCGCGCTCGCCGCGTACAACAGCCTGGTCGCCGGTGCGGTGATCTACGGGTTCGGGCATCTGGGGAACTGGCGCGAGATCTTCCGCCGGTACGCGGCCGACCATCCGCAGCCCGCGCGCGCGGTGCGCACCGCGCTGGTCGCCGGGGCCCTTGTGTGGTTCCTGATCTGGGCCGACGACTATCTGCCGTTCTACTCCCTGGCCATCGGCCTGGTGCCGCACTCGTGGATCTTCAGCGACGACCCGGTGGCCACGAAGGACGCCATCGACACGACGACGACCGTCTACCACGTAGTGGTAGCGGTAGCCGTGGTCTGGTTCTGCGGTCGGGCGGGGGACTGGCTCGGGCTGTGGCGCGAACGCACCGGGCGTGCCCCGGCCCCTAGTTCGGCCGCGCCCACCGGGCCCGCCGAGAGTCCCGCCGACTGGCCGCAGCTGCGCGCGGCCGGGCAGTACGCCGCCGCCGACCGGCTGGCCGCCGACGCCGACAGCGGCCGGATGAACGACGTGGACTGCGCCCGTATCCAGCGCGCCTGGACGTCCGTGGTCGCCGACCCGGGCCGCTTGAGCGCGTTCACGGACGCGGTGCTGAGGGATGGATCGCGCGCGTGTCTGCATCCGTCCGGCGACCGCGATCTGCCCGCCCGGACCGCCACCCACGACCTGCTCACCTCACAGGTGCGGCTCGGGCGGTTCGCGGATCTGGAGAACAACCCGCCCGCCCGCCGGGGTGCGGGCGCGGCCGTCGACCCGGCGGCGCTCGGCACCTCGCTGCTCGCCCTTGGCCCGTCCGGCGCGGGCAAGACCCGCCATCTGGTGCGGCCCGTGGTGGAGTCGCTCGCCCTCCAGGCGCTCGCCGGACAGGCCGCCGTGGTCGCGGTCGGCGCTGCGGGCACCCCGCTGGGCGCCGACGAGGCGTACGACGTGATCGTGCGGCCGGGCGACGCGCAGTCCGAGTACGACCTCGACCTCTACGGCGGCACCGACGACCCGGACGAGGCCGCAGCCCTGCTCGCCGAGGCCTGCGCCGGGGATCTGCCGGACGCCGACGTGCGGCGGGCCGCGACCGCGCTCGCCCAGCTGCTCGGGCCGTACCGGGCCGCGTACGGCCGCTTCCCCTCCGTGCCGCAGCTGCGCGAGCTCCTGGACGGTTCGGGCGACACGTTCGCCGCGCTCCGCGCCGATCTGGACCGCGCGGCGCACCCCGCGCTCCACCGCGAGCTGGAGGCGCGCGCCCGCCAGGCCGACGTCCCGGGCGAGCCCGGTCTCGTCCTCGCCGACCGCCTCGCGTGCCTGGACCGGCCCGCGTTCGCCGCGTTCTTCGACACCACCGGCCACACCCGGCCGTTCTCGCTGCGCGCTCTGGAGCACCCCGTACGAGTGAGGGTCGATCTGCCCGAGCGGGCGCATCCGGAGGCGGCGCGGCTGCTGAACCGGCTGCTGCTCGCGCAGTTCACGACGAGCGCGGCCGCGCGCCGGGACCGCTCGCTCTTCGCCTGTCTGGTCGTGGACGACGCCACGCACGCGGTGACCGCCGGTTCCGTACGGGCGGTGCAGCGGCTGCGGCAGGCCAACGCCGGAGTGGTGCTCAGTCTGCGGGCGCTCGCGGACGTGCCCGAGCGGCTGCACACCCCGCTGCTCGCGGCGGTCGGCTGCCATATGGCGTTCCGTGGGGTCACCACCTGGGACGGGCAGCTGCTCTCCCAGCTGTGGGGCACCGAGTGGATCGAGACCACCGAGGTCGCCCGGCACGCCGTCTTCGCCGACCAGCCGCTCACGCGCGCGATGCACGCGCTGCGCAAGCTGGCCACGGGCAAGCCGGTGACCCGGGACGCGGTGACCGTGCGCAAGGTCGAGCGGGAGCGCTGGTCGGCGTCCCAGCTGGCCCACCAGGTGCCGGCCGGGCACGCGGTGCTCTCGCTGAGCGACGTACGGGGGGAGCACGCGCCGCCGCTCCTTGTGGACCTGCGGGGCTGAGCCGTCCGTACGTCGCTTTCGTCCGTACGGAGGTGGGGCCCGGGCGGGCGCCGGGACCCCGCCGTTCTGGCAGAATCGAGGTGCGCTGTTCATACGGGACGGCGCATTTCCCCTCCCCCCTCCAAAGGTCGTCGAAGGCCCCATGCCGCCCACCCTCGCCTCCCTCGTCCAGCACTCGGCGCTGAAACTCATCGTGCGCGCGGGCGAGGACCGGCTCGACACGCCGGTGCGCTGGGCGCACGTCAGTGAACTGGCCGACCCCGTCCCGTACATGGAGGGCGGCGAGCTCCTGCTCATCACGGCGATGACGCTGGACGCGGAGGATCCGGAAACGATGCGGCGCTATGTGCGCAGGCTCGCCGGAGCCGGGGTCGTCGGGCTCGGCTTCGCCGTCGGCGTCAACTACGAGACGGTGCCGGACGCGCTGCTCGACGCCGCGCGGGCCGAGGACTTCCCGTTGCTCGAAGTGCCGCGCCGCACCCCGTTCCTGGCGATCTCCAAGGCGGTCTCGGCGGCGATCGCAGCCGACCAGTACCGGGCGGTGACGGCGGGCTTCGAGGCCCAGCGCGAGCTGACGCGTGCGGCGCTCGCCGAAGGCCCCGCCGAGCTGCTCGCGCGGCTCGCGGCGCATGTGGACGGGTGGGCGGCGCTGTACGACACCTCGGGCGCGGTGGTCGCGGTGCAGCCCGAGTGGGCGGGGCGGCGGGCGGCCCGGCTCACCGCCGACGTGGCCCGGCTGCGCGACCGGCCCGCGCCCGCGAGCGCCGTGGTCGGCGGTTCGGACGACCGCTCCGACGATCGTGTCGAGCTCCAGTCGCTCGGGACCGGGCGGCGGGCGCGGGGGGCGCTCGCGGTCGGTACGGGTGCGCCGCTGGGTACGGCCGAGCGGTACGCGGTGCATTCGGCGGTGGCGCTGTTGACCCTGACCACCGAGCGCTCGCGTGCCCTCCAGCAGGCCGAGCAGCGGCTCGGTGCGGCGGTGCTGCGGATGCTGCTCTCGGGGCAGCAGGACCATGCCCGGGCGGTCGCCGGTGACCTCTACGGCGGCCTGCTCGACGCCCCGTTCCGGCTGGTCATCGCGGAGGCCGAGGGGGAGTCGGCGGACCTGGGGGTGCTGGCCGAGGCGATGGAGTCGGCGGCGTCGCGCTCGGGCGAGGCGGTGCTTGCCGTGCCCGAGGGCGAGCGTCTGGTGGTGCTCGCGGCTGATGGCGGCGACGCGGTGGCCGCGTGTACGGGCTTCGAGCCGGAGGAGGGCGCGGAGGTCGTGATCGGCCTGTCCGCGCCGGCCGGGCCGATCGCTGCGGCGTCCGCGTACAAGCAGGCCGAACAGGCGCTGTCCGTCGCCCGGCGGCGGGGGCGGCGGCTGGTGGAGCACGAGGAGCTGGTGGCCGGGTCACTGGTGCCGCTGCTCGCGGACGACGCGGTGCGGGCGTTCGCGGACGGGATGTTGCGGGCGCTGTACGAGCACGACGCCACGGGGCGGGGGGATCTGGTGGCCTCGCTGCGGGCGTGGCTCTCGCGCCACGGGCAGTGGGACGCGGCGGCGGCCGACCTCGGCGTCCATCGCCACACGCTGCGCTACCGGATGCGCCGCGTCGAGGAGATCCTCGGCCGCTCCCTGGACGACCCGGACGTCCGCATGGAGCTGTGGCTGGCCCTGAAGGCGACGACGCCGCCGGAGGCGTGACACTTCGGCGGTTGTCGGTCGGCTGCGGATCGTGCTGGGTTGCTCGCGCAGTTCCCCGCGCCCCTGAGGAGGGGGCCCGAAGGGCCCATTACCCGGCCGCTCGCCCAGAGCTTTCGGGAAGGGGCGGGGTGGGGTCCTCCAAAGCGGTGTACATGCGCGCCCCACCACTCCACCCCGGACAAGCCCCGACTCGCCGCCCCCGGCCTACGGTGGGAGAAAACAAGCAAGACCACCCCCAACCTCGGAAGGGCCGGGATTCGTCATGACTTCCACCCACGCCTTCTGGCTCGCCGGCCGCCAGGCCACCGGTGCGGACAGCTTCGACGTCACCTCCCCGTGGGACGGCCGACTCGTCGGCAAGGTGAGCGTGCCGACCGAGGCCCAGGTCGAGGAGGCCGTCGCCGCCGCCCACGCCGTGGTCGACGAGTTCGCCGCGACCCCGGCGCACGTACGCGCCGCCGCCCTCGACCACGTGTCGAAGCGGCTCGCCGAGCGCACCGAGGAGATCGCGCAGCTCATCTCCGCCGAGAACGGCAAGCCCATCAAGTGGGCCCGTGGCGAGGTCGGCCGCGCCGTGTCCGTGTTCCGGTTCGCCGCCGAAGAAGCTCGGCGCTTCAATGGCGGCGAGGCTCAGCGTCTCGACACCGACGCCGGCGGCCAGGGCCGCTTCGCGCTGACCCGCCGCTTCCCCAAGGGCGTCGTCCTCGGCATCGCACCGTTCAACTTCCCGCTGAACCTGTGCGCCCACAAGGTCGCCCCGGCCATCGCCGTCGGCGCGCCGATCATCCTCAAGCCGGCCCCGGCCACCCCGCTCTCCGGTCTGATCATCGGCGAGCTGCTGGCCGAGACCGAGCTGCCGACGGGCTCGTGGAGCATCCTGCCGGTCGCCAACGACCGCATGCCCCACCTCGTCCAGGACGAGCGGCTGCCCGTCATCTCCTTCACCGGCTCCGACAAGGTCGGTTACGCGATCATGGACTCGGTGCCGCGCAAGCACTGCACCCTGGAGCTCGGCGGCAACGGCGCGGCCGTCGTCCTCGCCGACTTCGCCTCGGAGGAGGACCTGGACTGGGCGGCGACCCGTATCGCCACCTTCTCCAACTACCAGGGCGGTCAGTCCTGCATCTCCGTGCAGCGCGTGATCGCGGACGCCGCCGTCTACGAGCGGCTGCTGCCCAAGATCGTCGCCGCTGTCGAGGCGCAGGTCATCGGTGACCCGTCCGACTCCGCCACCGACGTCGGCCCGCTGGTCAGCGAGGACGCCGCCAAGCGCGTGGAGTCCTGGGTCGACGAGGCCGTCACCGCCGGTGCGAAGCTGCTCGCGGGCGGCAAGCGCGACGGCGCCGCCTACGCCCCGACCGTGCTCGCCGAGGTCCCGGCCGACACCACCCTCGCCTGCGAGGAGGTCTTCGGACCGGTCCTCACCGTGCAGAAGGTGGACGGCGAGGCCGAGGCGTTCGCGGCCGTCAACTCCTCCAAGTACGGCCTCCAGGCGGGCGTCTTCACGCACAACGTGCAGACCGCCTTCCGCGCCCACCGCGCCCTTGAGGTCGGCGGCGTCATCGTCGGCGACGTCCCCTCCTACCGCGCGGACCAGATGCCGTACGGCGGCGCCAAGGCCTCCGGCGTCGGCCGCGAGGGCGTCCGTTACGCGATGGACGACTACACGTACGAGCGCGTGCTGGTCCTGACGGGTCTCGCCCTCTAGGACGTACGAACGAAGCGGCCGGAGTCCACCAGCGGGCTCCGGCCGTTTTCGCGTCCCAGGGGTGGTCGGGCCGCGCGGAATCGGGTACATACGGACGAGTAGCACTGTCCGGTAACGGGTGCGTGCGCGCCCGAAGACGTCGCGGCGAGGAGTACCCCTCATGACCGCACCACACGGCACACCCAAGGTTTCCGAGCGCGAAGCGCGCCAGGTCGCCGAGGCCGCGCGCGAGCAGGACTGGCGAAAGCCCAGCTTCGCGAAGGAACTCTTCCTCGGCCGCTTCCGGCTCGACCTCATCCATCCCCATCCGCTGCCCGCCACGGAGGACGTGGAGCGGGGCGAGGCGTTCCTCGCCAAGCTGCGGGACTTCTGCGAGACGAAGATCGACGGCGCCCTGATCGAGCGCGAGGCGCAGATCCCCGACGAGGTGATCAACGGGCTCAAGGAGCTCGGCGCCCTCGGGATGAAGATCGACACCAAGTACGGCGGGCTCGGTCTCACCCAGGTGTACTACAACAAGGCGCTGGCCCTGGCGGGCTCGGCGAACCCCGCGATCGGCGCGCTGCTCTCCGCGCATCAGTCGATCGGCGTACCCCAGCCGCTGAAACTGTTCGGGACGCAGGAGCAGCGGGACACGTTCCTGCCGCGCTGCGCCCGTACCGACATCTCGGCGTTCCTGCTCACCGAGCCGGACGTCGGCTCCGACCCGGCCCGGCTGGCCACCTCGGCGGTCCCGGACGGCGAGGACGCGTACGTCCTGGACGGCGTGAAGCTCTGGACCACCAACGGCGTCGTCGCCGACTTGCTGGTGGTGATGGCGCGGGTGCCGAAGTCCGAGGGGCACAAGGGCGGCATCACGGCCTTCGTCGTCGAGGCGGACTCGCCCGGGGTCACCGTCGAGAACCGCAACGCCTTCATGGGCCTGCGCGGCCTGGAGAACGGCGTCACCCGCTTCCACCAGGTCCGGGTCCCCGCCGCCAACCGCATCGGACCCGAGGGCGCCGGGCTGAAGATCGCCCTGACCACGCTGAACACCGGGCGCCTGTCGCTGCCCGCGATGTGCGCGGGCGCCGGGAAGTGGTGTCTGAAGATCGCCCGCGAGTGGTCGGCGGCGCGTGAGCAGTGGGGCAAGCCGATCGCGCACCACGAGGCCGTGGGCGCCAAGATCTCGTTCATCGCGGCGACCACCTTCGCCCTGGAGGCGGTCCTCGACCTCTCCTCGCAGATGGCCGACGAGGACCGCAACGACATCCGTATCGAAGCGGCGCTCGCCAAGCTGTACGGCTCCGAGATGGCCTGGCTGATGGCCGACGAACTGGTCCAGATCCGCGGCGGGCGCGGCTTCGAGACCGCCGAGTCGCTGGCGGCGCGGGGCGAGCGGGCCGTACCGGCCGAGCAGATCCTGCGCGATCTGCGGATCAACCGGATCTTCGAGGGCTCGACCGAGATCATGCATCTGCTGATCGCGCGCGAGGCCGTCGACGCGCATCTGTCGGTCGCGGGCGACCTGATCGATCCGGACAAGAAGCTGCCGGACAAGGCCAAGGCGGGCGCGGGCGCCGCCGCGTTCTACGCCCGCTGGCTGCCCAAACTGCTCTCGGGGCCCGGTCAACTACCCACGTCCTACAGCGAGTTCGGCGATCTGGCCCCGCACATCCGGTACGTCGAGCGGTCCGCCCGCAAGCTCGCGCGCTCCACCTTCTACGCGATGTCGCGCTGGCAGGGCCGGATGGAGACCAAGCAGGGCTTCCTCGGCCGGATCGTCGACATCGGCGCCGAGCTGTTCGCGATGAGCGCCGCGTGCGTACGCGCCGAGATGCTGCGCACCGCCGGAGCCCACGGCAAGGAGGCGCACCAGCTGGCCGACGTGTTCTGCCGCCAGGCCCGCATCCGCGTCGACGAGCTGTTCAACCGGCTGTGGGCCAACACCGACGACCTCGACCGCAAGGTCGTCGACGGCGTACTCGCCGGTTCGTACACCTGGCTGGAAGAGGGCGTCGTCGACCCGTCCGGCGACGGCCCGTGGATCGCCGACGCCACCCCCGGACCCGCCACGCGGGACAACGTCCATCGCCCAATTCGCTGAATCCGTACGCCATTTGGGGCGCCGGAGCGCAGGAGCGCCCGGTGTCCCGGTGGTGTGCTGGGGCGCCGCGCGGGGGAGTGCTGTCCCGACGCACAGCCGATGCGGCAACAATGGGAGCATGAGCGACAGCCCAGCCCCCCTCGCCGACCCGCACATCGCCTTCGACCCCGCCGAAGGCCGCCGGGACATCGTCGTCCTCGGCGCCACCGGGTCCATCGGCACCCAGGCCATCGACCTGGTGCTGCGCAACCCCGACCGGTTCCGCGTCACCGCGCTCGCCGCGTCCGGCGGCCGGGTCGCGCTCCTCGCCGAGCAGGCGCGCAGGCTCCGGGTGCGTACGGTCGCCGTCGCGCGGCCCGACGCGGTGCCCGCGCTGCGCGAGGCGCTGACCGAGCAGTACGGCGGTGAGCCGCTGCCCGAGATCATCGCCGGGCCGGACGCCGCCACCGAGCTCGCCGCCTCCGAGTGCCACACCGTCCTCAACGGCATCACCGGCTCCATCGGCCTCGCGCCGACGCTGGCCGCGCTCGAAGCGGGCCGCACGCTGGCGCTGGCCAACAAGGAGTCGCTGATCGTCGGCGGCCCGCTGGTCAAGGCGCTCGCCAAGCCCGGCCAGATCATCCCGGTCGACTCCGAGCACGCCGCCCTCTTCCAGGCCCTCGCCGCCGGCACCCGCGCCGACGTACGCAAGCTGGTGGTCACGGCGTCCGGCGGCCCCTTCCGCGGCCGTACGCGCGCGGAGCTGGCGGACGTCACGCCCGAGGACGCCCTGGCGCACCCCACCTGGGCGATGGGCCCGGTGATCACCATCAACTCGGCGACCCTGGTCAACAAGGGCCTGGAGGTCATCGAGGCGCATCTGCTCTACGACATCCCCTTCGACCGCATCGAGGTCGTCGTCCACCCGCAGTCGTATGTGCACTCCATGGTCGAGTTCACCGACGGCTCCACCCTCGCCCAGGCCACCCCGCCCGACATGCGCGGCCCGATCGCCATCGGCGTCGGCTGGCCCCAGCGGGTGCCGGACGCGGCCCCCGCCTTCGACTGGACCAAGGCGTCGAGCTGGGAGTTCTTCCCGCTCGACACCGACGCGTTCCCGTCGGTCGGACTCGCCCGGCACGTCGGAGAGCTGGGCGGGACGGCCCCGGCGGTGTTCAATGCCGCGAACGAGGAGTGTGTGGACGCTTTCCTGGCGGGACGGCTGCCTTTCAACGGCATCATGGATACGGTCACGGAGGTCGTGGCCGAGCACGGCACCCCCGCCGAGGGAACTTCCCTCACGGTCTCGGACGTCCTGGAAGCGGAGACCTGGGCACGGGCCCGGGCCCGTGAACTCGCGGTGAAGGCGACAGCAAAGGCGCGCGCATGACGATTTTGATGACGGTCCTCGGCATAGTCGTCTTCGTGGTCGGCCTGCTCATCTCGATCGCGTGGCACGAGCTGGGCCACCTCTCCACGGCCAAGATGTTCGGCATCCGGGTGCCGCAGTACATGGTCGGCTTCGGCCCGACCATCTGGTCGCGGAAGAAGGGCGACACCGAGTACGGCATCAAGGCGGTCCCGCTCGGCGGCTACATCCGCATGATCGGCATGTTCCCGCCCGGCGAGGACGGCCGGATCACCGCGCGGTCCACCTCGCCCTGGCGCGGCATGATCGAGGACGCCCGCTCGGCGGCCTTCGAGGAGCTCCAGCCCGGCGACGAGTCGCGCCTCTTCTACACGCGCAAGCCGTGGAAGCGCGTGATCGTGATGTTCGCCGGGCCGTTCATGAACCTGATCCTGGCCGTGGCGATCTTCTTCGGCGTGATGATGACGTTCGGCGTCAACACCCAGACCACGCAGGTCGGCAAGGTCTCCGACTGTGTGATCTCGCAGAAGGAACAGCGCGACACCTGCAAGGCGTCCGACCCGGTGGCCCCCGCCAAGCAGGCCGGGCTCAAGGCCGGTGACAAGATCGTCGCGTTCAACGGCGAGAAGGTCGGCGACTGGTCGGCCCTGCAGAAGCACATCCGCGACACCATCGGCCCGGCCACCATCACGGTCGAGCGGGCCGGCAAGCCGGTCGATCTGCACGCCAGCCTGATCAAGAACGACGTGGCGAAGATCGACGGCTCCGGCAACTACACCACCGGCACCACCTCGGCCGGATTCCTCGGCTTCAGCCCCGCCACCGGCATCGTCCAGCAGTCCTTCGGCCAGTCCGTGGACCGCATGGGCGACATGATGCGCTCCGGTGTGAAGTCCCTGGTCGCGATCCCCTCCAAGGTCCCGGACCTGTGGAACGCGGCCTTCAACGGCCAGGAGCGCAAGGCCGACTCCCCGATGGGCGTCGTCGGCGCGGCCCGGGTCGGCGGCGAGGTGTTCACCCTGAACATCCCGCCGGAGAACCAGATCGCGATGATGCTGTTCCTGGTCGCGGGGTTCAACCTGTCGCTGTTCCTCTTCAACATGCTGCCGCTGCTGCCGCTGGACGGCGGGCACATCGCGGGCGCCCTGTGGGAGTCGCTGCGCCGCACGGTCGCACGCGTCTTCAAGCGCCCCGACCCGGGCCCGTTCGACGTGGCGAAGCTGATGCCGGTCGCGTATGTGGTCGCCGGGATCTTCATCTGCTTCACCCTGCTCGTGCTGGTCGCGGACGTGGTGAATCCGGTCAAGATCTCGTAGCGGTACGCAAGTGTCGGGCGGCCCGGATGCACAAAGTGCCCGGGCCGCCCCTTTCAGTGCTGTGTCTTCCCGGGGGCAACCCCCGGACCCCTGGCCGGACACCCGCGTGGTCCGCGGCGACGGAGTGCGCGCGCCCCGCCCCTTTCGGTGAACTGTCGGGGCACGGTGTGCTTGCGTGCCCCGGGGTGCCGTAACCTCGGAGGCTGGAGCCCGCCGATCTCGGGACCTTGATCCACACCTTGGGGTTGCACAGCAGATGACTGCGATTTCACTGGGAATGCCGTCCGTACCGACCAAGCTGGCCGAGCGTCGCAAGAGCCGCCAGATCCAGGTCGGGTCGGTGGCGGTCGGCGGGGATGCCCCTGTCTCGGTGCAGTCGATGACGACGACGCGTACGTCGGACATCGGCGCGACTTTGCAGCAGATCGCGGAGCTGACGGCGTCGGGCTGCCAGATCGTGCGGGTGGCGTGTCCGACGCAGGATGATGCGGATGCGTTGGCGACGATCGCGCGGAAGTCGCAGATTCCGGTGATCGCGGATATTCATTTCCAGCCGAAGTACGTGTTCGCGGCGATCGACGCGGGGTGTGCGGCGGTGCGGGTGAATCCGGGCAACATCAAGCAGTTCGACGACAAGGTGAAGGAGATCGCCCGGGCCGCGAAGGACGCGGGCACTCCGATCCGTATCGGGGTGAACGCGGGTTCCCTCGATGCCCGTCTGCTGAAGAAGTACGGCAAGGCGACGCCCGAAGCACTGGTCGAGTCCGCTCTCTGGGAGGCGTCCCTCTTCGAGGAGCATGATTTCCGGGACATCAAGATCTCGGTGAAGCACAACGACCCGGTGGTGATGGTGAACGCCTACCGTCAGCTGGCGGCGCAGTGCGATTACCCGCTGCACCTGGGTGTGACGGAGGCGGGTCCGGCGTTCCAGGGCACGATCAAGTCGGCCGTCGCGTTCGGCGCGCTCCTCAGCGAGGGCATCGGCGACACCATCCGCGTCTCGCTGTCGGCGCCGCCGGCGGAGGAGATCAAGGTCGGGATCCAGATCCTGGAGTCGCTGAACCTGCGCCAGCGCCGTCTGGAGATCGTCTCGTGTCCGTCGTGTGGTCGTGCGCAGGTGGATGTGTACAAGCTGGCGGAGGAGGTCACGGCGGGCCTGGAGGGCATGGAGGTCCCGCTGCGGGTCGCGGTGATGGGCTGTGTCGTGAACGGTCCGGGTGAGGCCCGCGAGGCCGACCTCGGTGTCGCCTCCGGTAATGGCAAGGGGCAGATCTTCGTGAAGGGCGAGGTCATCAAGACCGTCCCGGAGTCGAAGATCGTCGAGACGCTGATCGAAGAGGCGATGAAGATCGCCGAGCAGATGGAGAAGGACGGCGTGATGTCCGGCGAGCCGTCGGTGTCCGTCGCGGGCTGAACCCATCGCCGGTGGCCGACGCGTTCGTACGCGAAGGCACCGCTGCCGTACGTCCAGAGCCCCGCTCCGCGCCCTTGCGTCGAGCGGGGCTTTCGGCTGAGGGCGGCGATCCACTGGGGCGCCAGGTACAGTGCGGAGATCAGCAGACCGTATGGTGAGGCCCCACGTGTTGACGCAGACCACCACCCGGGTCCTCGAACCCGGTGACCTCGGCGCGGCGCTCGCCGTTCTGGAGAGCGAGCCGGTCGCCAACGCCTTCGTGGCCTCCCGCGTGCAGGTCGCCGGGCTCGACCCGTGGCGCCTGGGCGGCGAGATGTGGGGCTGGTACGCGGACGGGCAGCTGCGTTCGCTCTGCTACTCGGGCGCCAACCTCGTGCCGATCTGCGCCACCCCCGAGGCCGTGCGCGCCTTCGCCGACCGGGCCCGCCGCACCGGCCGCCGCTGCTCCTCCATCGTCGGCCCCGCCGAGGCGACCGCCCTGCTCTGGAAGCTCCTGGAGCCCGCCTGGGGACCGGCCCGCGACGTCCGCTCCCATCAGCCGCTGATGGTCACCGAGCGGATGCCCGACGACATAGTCCCCGACCCGTACGTCCGCCGGATCCGCAAGGACGAGATGGACGTGATCATGCCGGCCTGCGTGGCCATGTTCACCGAGGAGGTCGGCGTCTCCCCGATGGCGGGCGACGGCGGGCTGCTCTACCAGGCGCGGGTGGCCGAACTCGTCGGCTCCGGGCGGTCGTTCGCCCGTATCGAGAACGGCAAAGTGGTCTTCAAGGCCGAGATCGGCGCGGCCACCCCGAGCGCCTGCCAGATCCAGGGCGTCTGGGTCGCCCCCGAGTTCCGCGGCCGGGGCCTGTCGGTCACCGGCATGGCCGCCGTGCTCCGCTACGCGCTCGCCGACGTCTCGCCGGTCGTCAGCCTCTATGTGAACGACTTCAACACCGCGGCGCGCGCCTGCTACCGCCGGGTCGGCTTCCGTGAGACGGGGGCTTTCATGAGCGTGCTCTTCTGACAGTAGGGTGCGGCCATGTCAGCTTCCTTCGGGTCCGCCCCGCAGACCCCCGAGGTGGTCGTCGGACCGCTCGACCTCGCCGCCCGCGTGGACGAGGCGCTGGCCGTGCAGGCGGTCGCGTTCGGGCTCAGCGCGGACGAGGTCGGCGTGCGCCGCCACATCGTGCTGCGCCACCTCGCCTGCCCGGGCGCCCGCGCCCTGGGCGCGACCATGCCCGACGGACGGCTCGTCGGCTTTGTGTACGGGATGCCCAACAGCCGTACGCACTGGTGGTCCACGGTCGTCGAACCGTATCTGCGCGACACCGGCACCGACTGGTGGCTGGACGACTCGTTCGTGATCACCGAACTCCATGTCCACCCCGCCCACCAGGGCATGGGCGTCGGCCGTGAGCTGATCACGAGGATCACGGACAGCGCGGCCGAGCCGAGGTCCATCCTCTCCGCGATCGACACGGAGAGCCCGGCGCGCGGGCTGTACCGGGCGCTGGGATACAGCGATCTGGCGGGGCAAGTCCACTTTCCCAGTGCGCCGAGGCCTTATGCAGTGATGGGCGCGGCGCTGCCGCTGCTGCGGCCGTAGACCCGTCGGTTCCCGAAACCGATTACCGCGCGCGCGTGGCGCGCGGATAACCTCCTGACACCACCCGTGTACGTACAGGAGAGATCCCCATGGCAGCCGCCCAGGTCCAGCGCATGTCCCGTCTGATGGTCAAGACACTGCGCGACGACCCGGCGGACGCCGAGACGCTCAGCCACAAGCTGCTCGTGCGCGCCGGTTACGTGCGCCGCAACGCGGCCGGGATCTGGACCTGGCTGCCGCTCGGCAAGAAGGTCCTGGACAACATCTCGAACGTGGTGCGCGAGGAGATGGACGCGATCGGCGCCCAGGAGGTGCTGCTCCCGGCGCTCCTGCCCAAGGAGGCGTACGAGGCGAGCGGCCGCTGGGAGGAGTACGGCGATCTGCTGTTCCGCCTCAAGGACCGCAAGGGCGCGGACTACCTCCTCGGCCCGACCCACGAGGAGATCTTCACCCAGACCGTCAAGGACCAGTGCACGTCCTACAAGGACCTGCCGGTGATGCTCTACCAGATCCAGACGAAGTACCGCGACGAGGCGCGCCCCCGCTCTGGCGTGCTGCGCGGCCGCGAGTTCCAGATGAAGGACTCGTACTCCTTCGACACGACGGACGAGGGCCTGGCCGAGTCGTACGCGCTGCACCGCGCCGCCTACCAGAAGATCTTCGCCCGCCTCGGCCTCGACTACCGGATCGTCTCCGCGGTCTCGGGCGCGATGGGCGGTTCGGCGTCGGAGGAGTTCCTGGCCCCGGCCGCCGCGGGCGAGGACACCTTCGTGGACTGCCCCGCCTGCGAGTACGCGGCGAACACCGAGGCGGTGACGTTCGTGGCGACGGCGGCGGACGCGTCCGGGGTCGGGCCGGTGGAGGAGCTGGACACGCCGGACACGCCCACGATCGAGTCCCTGGCGGCCCACCTGGGCGTGCCGGCCTCGGCCACTTTGAAGAACCTCCTGGTCAAGGTGGACGGGGAGATCGTGGCGGTCGGGGTGCCCGGCGACCGCGAGGTGGACCTGGGCAAGCTCGGCGAGCACCTGGCGCCGGCCGTCGTGGAGCTGGTGACGGCCGAGGACTTCGCGGACCGGCCCGACCTCGTACGGGGTTACGTCGGCCCGCAGGGCCTGGAGAAGGTCCGCTACATCGCCGACCCTCGGGTCGCGGTGGGCACGGCGTGGGTGACGGGCGCCAACAAGGCGGACACGCACGCGCGCAATGTGGTGTGCGGCCGTGACTTCTCTGTCGACGACTACCTCGACGTCGTCGTGGTCGAGGAGGGCGACCCGTGCCCCGCGTGCGGCGCGGGCCTTCGCCTCGACCGGGCGATCGAGATCGGCCACATCTTCCAGCTGGGCCGGAAGTACGCCGACACCTTCCAGCTCGACGTGCTCGGCCAGCAGGGCAAGCCGGTGCGGGTGACGATGGGTTCGTACGGCATCGGCATCTCGCGGGCCGTGGCCGCGCTGGCCGAGCAGACGGCGGACGCGCAGGGGCTGTGCTGGCCCGCGGAGATCGCGCCGGCGGACGTCCACGTCGTGGCGGCGGGCAAGGCGCTCCAGACGGAGGTCGCCCTTGAGGCGGCGTCGCTTCTGGCCGACGCGGGGCTGCGGGTGCTGGTCGACGACCGGGCCGGGGTGTCGCCCGGGGTGAAGTTCACCGACGCGGAGCTTCTCGGCGTCCCGAAGATCCTGGTCGTCGGGCGTCGGGCCGGGGAGGGCGTGGTGGAGCTGAAGGACCGCCGCACCGGTGAGCGCGAGGAGCTCCCGCTCACGGACGCGATCGCCCGCCTGCGAGCTTGAGCCCCTCCCCGCCCCTTCACCCAGACCCTCCGGGGGTGGGTGGGGGCGGGGGAGGTTTTTCCTGGGGGCTCCGCCCCCGGACCCCCCGTTTGTCTGCGGATCGTGCTGGGTTGCTCGCGCAGTTCCCCGCGCCCCTAACTACCTAGGGGCGCGGGGAACTGCGCGACAAGCCCCCACCGGCCCGCAGCCGAAGAACGGGGTCCGGGGGCGGAGCCCCAGGTGTCTGTGGGGGAATCGGGCCGCTACAGCCAGTCCGCGAATTCCAGGAGGAGTTCCGCGTCGGTCGTGCGGCCCGCCGCCCGCGCCCGGAGCCCCGACTCCACCGCTCGGAACAGGGTCCACCCATGGAGACGGTCGCGGTCGACGTCCAACGAGTCGGCCAGTTTGTTCACCCGCCGCCGCGCCACCGACGCCCCGCTCGGCGCCGCGATCAGATCCTCGACCCGGTCACGCACCAGGCGGGCCAAGTCGTAGGCCCGTTCCCCGACCACCGGCTCCGGCCCCACCGTCAGCCACGGCGCCCGCTCGCCCGAAAGCACCTTGCTCTGGCGGAAGTTGCCATGGAGGAGGAGGGATTCGGCGGGCGACGACGTCAAGTTGTCGCGAGCCGTCAGCGCCGCCTCCACCAGCGGCGCCAACTCCGGCTCCACCAACGCCCGCATCGGCCCCGCCTGACGCTCGGTCCGTTCCGCGACCGTCTCGAAGGCGTGCTCGGCGGGCGGCTCCACCCACAGGCGCCGTACCGTCCCCGCCGCCTCCAGCAGCGCCTTCGCCTCGGGGAGCGAGCGCAGCGACACCTCGGGGTGCAGCCGCTCCAGCAGGAGCGATTCCTCAGAGGAGTCCGAATCGAGGAGCTGCGCCGCGCCCCAGCCGTTCCAGTGCCTCAGCGCCGCCCGCTCCCACTCCGGCCGCGCCGCCGGGGGCGCGAGTTTCAGGGCCGCCGGGGTGCCGTCCTCGCACCGTACGAGCAGGACCAGACTGCTGCGGCCGCCGGGCGCCTGCACCCGGTCCACCGTGAGTCCGCGCCGCGCCGCCGTGGCGTCGGCGAGTTCGGGCAGTTGCCCGAGCCAGCGCGCCGCGACGTCGTTCCCGTACGTCTCGCCGAGCGCGCGTACCAGCCGCTCAGGCGGTTCGAAAGCCATGCGTGCGTTGTCCCTTGATCGGCTACCCGGGCGGGCTCGGACGTTCGGCGAGCCCCGGAAAGGCTACGCTGCCGCCCCGCCACCGCCCCGCACGCACCGCCGCCTCCCGCAGCGCGGCCGCCGCGTCCCGGCGCAGTGGGCCGCCCGCCGCCCGTACGAGGTCGGAGTAGACGCCCGCCACCCGGTCCTCCAACTCGGCCGCGAGCCGCACCGCGGCCGCCGCGTCCGGCACCGGGAAGGGCAGCGCGTACGCGGGCGCCGCCGCGACCGGGGTGGCGCCCAGGTCGCGCACGGTCCGGGTGAGCGCGTCGCGCCGGGCGCGGTGGGCCGCGTACGCGTCCCGGGCCTCGGCCGCGCGCGGCTGGTCGACCCGGCCGCCGAGCACCCCGTACCCGTACACCGCCGCATGCTCGGCGGCGAGCGCGGCCTGCGCCGCGTCCAGAGCCGTCATCGCCGGTCGCCTTCCCGCTGCTCGGTCAAGAGATACGCGTGGACCGCGGCCGCAGCCGCCACCGACGCCAGCAGCCGCGCCAGCTCCGGCGGCGCGTCGGCGAGCACCGTCGTGTGCGTGTCGGAGGTGCGCCTGGCGGCTGCCGCCAATTCGCGGAGCGCCGCTTCCGGATCGTCCGGCACGGCGGCAGCAGGCGATGGGGGAGTAGGGCGCGGGCCCGCCAGCGCCGTCACGTGCTGCGTCGCCTCCGCGTGCAGCGGTGCCAGCAGGGGCCGTACCACCGGATGGCGTACCGCGACCGCCTCGTATCGGTCGCGCAGCGCGGCGCTCGCCGTCGATGCCGTCAGCCGCAGGGCGGCCTCCGCGCGGGCCGCCGCCTCGCGCTTTCGTGCCGCCGGGCCGTCGGACGGATCGGCGGAGGAGCAGGCGGCGAGGAGTCCGGCCGCGGCCACCGCGCCCGTCGCCGCGAGGGCGGTCCTGCGTGTGGTGCCCGCTCCCCGGGTCCCGGTCGCCGTGCGCGGCACTCTGTACTCCCTGCGGGCTCGGGGGCCTGGCGGCCGCCTGATGATCACCGCAGGCGAGCGTACCCGCGCCCCGGTCCCCGTGGACGGCAACACCCCCCGGGACCGGATACCCTTTGATCTGACACGCGACGAACGCGACGATCCCACAACAGCACACGCGGCCGAGGAGTCACCCGGATGAGCACGACCCAGAGCGAGAGGCTGCGCGGACTGCTGGAACCGCTCGTCAGCGCGAAGGATCTCGATCTCGAGGAGATCGAGGTGTCCCGGGCCGGCCGCCGCCGCATGCTGCGGATCGTCGTCGACTCCGACGAGGGCGTGGAGCTGGACACCTGTGCCGAGCTGAGCCGCGCCGTCTCCGACGCGCTCGACGAGAGCGACGTCATGGGTGACGAGGAGTACGTCCTCGAAGTCACGTCCCCCGGCGCCGAGCGCCCCCTCTCCGAGCTGCGCCACTACGTGCGCGCCACCGGGCGGCTCGCCCGGCTGACGCTCAACGAGGGCGGCGACCTGGTCGCGCGCATCCTGGGCGCCGACGAGGAGGGCCTCGACCTCGAAGTGCCGGGCGTGAAGGGCCGCAAGGCCACCACCCGCCGCCTCGCGTTCTCCGAGATCGCCAAGGCGCGTGTCGAAATCGAGTTCAACCGCAAGGACAAGAAGGAAGAGGAGGCGTAGCCATGGACATCGACATGAGTGCCCTGCGGGGTTTGGTACGGGAGAAGGAGATCTCCTTCGACCTGCTGGTCGAGGCCATCGAGTCGGCCCTCCTCATCGCCTACCACCGCACCGAGGGAAGCTTCCGCCGCGCGCGCGTGCAGCTCGACCGCGAGAACGGTCATGTGACCGTGTGGGCGAAGGAAGACCCGGCCGACCTGGAAGAGGGCCAGGAGGCCAAGGAGTTCGACGACACCCCGACCGGTTTCGGCCGGATCGCCGCCACCACCGCCAAGCAGGTCATCCTGCAGCGGCTGCGCGACGCCGAGGACGACATCACCTTCGGTGAGTTCGCCGGCCGCGAGGGCGATGTGATCACGGGCGTCGTCCAGCAGGGCAAGGACCCCAAGAACGTCCTGGTCGACATCGGCAAGATGGAGGCCATGCTGCCGGTGCAGGAGCAGGTGCCCGGCGAGGAGTACTCCCACGGACTGCGTCTTCGTACGTACGTCGTTCGGGTGGCGAAGGGTGTGCGCGGCCCGTCCGTGACGCTGTCGCGCACGCACCCCAATCTGGTGAAGAAGCTCTTCGCCCTGGAGGTCCCGGAGATCGCGGACGGCTCGGTGGAGATCGCCGCCATCGCCCGTGAGGCCGGACACCGTACGAAGATCGCGGTGCGCTCGACCCGCAGTGGCCTGAACGCGAAGGGCGCCTGCATCGGCCCGATGGGCGGCCGGGTGCGCAACGTCATGGCCGAGCTGCACGGCGAGAAGATCGACATCGTCGACTGGTCGGACGACCCGGCCGAGATGGTGGCGAACGCGCTGTCCCCGGCGCGCGTCTCCCGGGTCGAGGTCGTGGACCTCGCGGCCCGCTCCGCGCGGGTGACCGTGCCGGACTACCAGCTCTCGCTCGCCATCGGCAAGGAGGGCCAGAACGCCCGCCTCGCCGCGCGGCTCACCGGCTGGCGCATCGATATCCGGCCGGACACGGAGCAGCCCTCCGAGCAGGACTGAACAGACGGCGACGGGGTCCGGGAATAGCACCGGACCCCTCTGCTGTTGCCGTCATGGCGATCTTTTAGGACAACAGCCGTTCGATTTTTGCCCCAAAGGGGTGAGGTCGGTGCGGGGAGGTAGACTTAAACGTGTCTGGCCGGACGCATGCCCGCGCATGCCCTGAGCGTACCTGTGTGGGATGCCGGGAGCGAGCGGCCAAGCGCGATCTGCTGCGCATCGTGGCGGTCGAGGGCGCCTGCGTCCCCGATCCTCGCGGTACGCTGCCCGGCCGGGGTGCGTACGTACACCCCGCCTCGGTCTGTCTCGACCTGGCGGTTCGCCGCCGGGCGTTCTCCCGGGCCTTCAAGGCCAAGGAGCTGCTCGACAGCGAGGCCGTGCGTCAGCACGTCGAGCAGGCAGCACCGGTCGAAAGCGCAGCACCGTAAGAAGAAGTACGGCACGGAACACCCCGTGCGGTCAGGTACCTCGCGAGTTGGAAGTAGGTCGAGATTGCGATGAGCACTCGATGAGTACGCGATGAGTACGCCCATGAAGTAGCGACGGTCCGGCGGTAACCCGGACCTAAAAGGAGCGAAGTGGCTAAGGTCCGGGTATACGAACTCGCCAAGGAGTTCGGGGTTGAGAGCAAGGTCGTCATGGCCAAGCTCCAAGAACTCGGTGAATTCGTCCGTTCGGCGTCCTCGACGATCGAGGCGCCGGTTGTACGCAAGCTGACCGACGCTTTGCAGGGGCCCGGTGGCAACGCCGGCAAGTCCGCTGCCAAGCCCGGCGCGCCCCGCAAGGCGACGCCTGCCAAGCCCGCCGCGCCCTCCCCGGCGCAGGCGGCACGTCCCGCTGCCCCCAAGCCCGGCGCCCCGGCCCCCAAGCCGGCCGCCGCCGAGGCCCCCAAGAGCAGCACCCCGTCCACGGCGCCGGCCCCCGGCCCGCGTCCTGGCCCCAAGCCCGCGCCGGCCAAGCCCGCCCCGGCCGCGCCGGTTCCGGCCGCCGAGTTCTCGGCTCCCGCCGCCGCGGCCCCCGCGCCGCAGCAGCAGGCCCCGCGTCCCGCGGGTGCCACTCCCGGCCCGCGTCCGGCCGCCCGTCCCGCCGCCTCCGGCGGTCAGGGCGAGCGTCAGGGCGGCGAGCGCCAGGGTGCCCGTCCGGGCGCCCCGCGTCCGCAGGGCCAGGGCGCCCCGCGCCCGGGCGGTGCCCGTCCCGCGGGTCCGCGTCCCGGCAACAACCCCTTCACCTCCGGCGGCTCCACCGGCATGGCGCGTCCGCAGACGCCCCGTCCCGGCGGTGGCGCGCCGCGTCCCGGCGGCGCCGGTGCCCCCGGTGGCGCCCCGCGTCCGCAGGGCGGCCCCGGCGGCGCTCCGCGTCCCCAGGGTGGCGCACACCCCGGTCCCTCCGGGCGGCCTACCCCCGGCGGCATGCCCCGTCCGCAGGGCGGCGCCCCGCGTCCGGGTGGTGCTCCGGGCGGTAACCGTCCGAACCCCGGCATGATGCCGCAGCGTCCCGCTGCGGGTCCGCGTCCCGGCGGTGGCCCCGGCGGCCGCGGTCCCGGTGGCCCCGGTGGCCGTCCGGGCGGCGCCGGTCGCCCGGCGGGCGGCGGCTTCGCCGGCCGTCCGGCCGGTCCCGGTGGCGGCGGTCGTCCCGGTGGCGGCGGCGGCTTCGGCGGTCGTCCCGGCGGTGGCGGTGGCGCTCCCGGTGGTGGCGGCGGCTTCGGCGGCGGTCGTCCCGGCTTCGGCGGTCGTCCCGGCGGCCCCGGTGGCCGTGGTGGCACGCAGGGTGCCTTCGGCCGTCCCGGCGGGCCCGCCCGTCGTGGTCGCAAGTCGAAGCGGCAGAGGCGCCAGGAGTACGAGGCCATGCAGGCCCCGTCGGTCGGCGGCGTGATGCTGCCCCGCGGCAACGGCGAGACCGTTCGCCTGTCGCGCGGTGCGTCCCTCACCGACTTCGCGGAGAAGATCAACGCCAACCCGGCGTCGCTCGTCGCCGTGATGATGAACCTCGGCGAGATGGTCACTGCCACGCAGTCCGTCTCCGACGAGACCCTCCAGCTCCTCGCCGGCGAGATGAACTACACGGTTCAGATCGTCAGCCCGGAGGAGGAGGACCGCGAGCTGCTCGAGTCCTTCGACATCGAGTTCGGCGAGGACGAGGGCGGCGAGGAGTACCTGGTCGCGCGTCCGCCGGTCGTCACCGTCATGGGTCACGTCGACCACGGAAAGACCCGACTGCTCGACGCCATCCGCAAGACGAACGTCGTCGCGGGCGAGGCCGGCGGCATCACGCAGCACATCGGTGCGTACCAGGTCGGTACCGAGGTCAACGGCGAAGAGCGCAAGATCACCTTCATCGACACCCCGGGTCACGAGGCGTTCACCGCCATGCGTGCCCGTGGTGCGAAGTCGACCGACATCGCGATCCTCGTGGTGGCGGCGAACGACGGTGTGATGCCCCAGACGATCGAGGCGCTGAACCACGCCAAGGCGGCCGACGTGCCGATCGTGGTCGCGGTCAACAAGATCGACGTCGAGGGCGCGGACCCGGTCAAGGTGCGCGGTCAGCTCACCGAGTTCGGTCTGGTGGCCGAGGAGTACGGCGGCGACACGATGTTCGTCGACATCTCCGCCAAGCAGGGTCTGCACATCGACTCGCTGCTGGAGGCCGTCGTCCTCACCGCCGACGCCTCGCTCGACCTGCGGGCCAACCCGGAGCAGGACGCTCAGGGTATTGCGATCGAGTCCCACCTCGACCGCGGCCGCGGTGCCGTCGCCACCGTCCTCGTCCAGCGCGGTACCCTCCGCGTCGGCGACACGATGGTCGTGGGCGACGCCTACGGCCGAGTGCGCGCCATGCTCGACGACAAGGGCAACAACGTCGAGGAAGCGGGTCCGTCGACCCCCGTCCTGGTCCTGGGTCTCACCAACGTCCCCGGCGCCGGCGACAACTTCCTGGTCGTCGACGAGGACCGTACGGCCCGTCAGATCGCCGAGAAGCGGGCGGCGCGCGAGCGCAACGCCAACTTCGCCAAGCGCACCCGCCGGGTGTCCCTCGAGGACCTCGACTCCGTGCTCAAGGCCGGTCTGGTCCAGGAACTCAACCTCATCATCAAGGGCGACGCGTCCGGTGCGGTCGAGGCTCTCGAGTCCTCGCTGCTCCAGCTCGACGTCGGTGAAGAGGTCGACATCCGGGTCCTGCACCGCGGTGTGGGTGCGGTCACCGAGTCCGACATCGACCTGGCGATGGGCTCCGACGCCATCGTCATCGGCTACAACGTCCGTGCGGCCGGCCGTGCCGCGCAGATGGCGGAGCGCGAGGGCGTCGACGTCCGGTACTACTCGGTGATCTACCAGGCCATCGAGGAGATCGAGGCTGCCCTCAAGGGCATGCTCAAGCCGGAGTACGAGGAGGTCGAGCTCGGCACCGCGGAGATCCGCGAGGTCTTCCGCTCGTCCAAGCTCGGCAACATCGCGGGTGTTCTCATCCGCTCCGGCGAGGTCAAGCGGAACACGAAGGCCCGCCTCATCCGCGACGGCAAGGTCATCGCGGAGAACCTCAACATCGAGGGGCTGCGCCGCTTCAAGGACGACGTCACCGAGATCCGCGAAGGCTTCGAGGGTGGTATCAACCTCGGAAACTTCAACGACATCAAGATCGACGACGTCATCGCGACGTACGAGATGCGCGAGAAGCCGCGAGGCTGATCGTCACCTTCGGTCGGGGCCGGTCGGCGGAGATTATTTCCGTCGATCGGCCCCGGCCGTTCCGTGTACGGTTCTGGTGTCCCCGCCAAGTGGTCGGCGGGGTCACCTACCCCGGACCGGCGGGATATCCGGACACCTATGTATGTGGGGACGCTGTCCTTCGATCTGCTCCTCGGCGACGTACGGTCGCTGAAGGAAAAACGCTCCGTCGTCCGGCCGATCGTCGCCGAGCTCCAGCGCAAGTACGCGGTGAGCGTGGCGGAGGTCGGTGACCAGGACCTCCATCGCAGGGCCGAGATCGGTCTGGCGGTGGTCTCCGGCGACACCGGGCACCTCACGGACGTACTCGACCGGTGCGAGCGCATGGTCGCCGCCCGGCCCGAGGTGGAGCTGCTGTCGGTGCGACGCAGGCTCCACAGTGACGAAGACTGAATTCTGAATTTGAGCAAGGCAAAGAAGGAGAAGGACCAGTGGCCGACAACGCGCGGGCGAAGAAGCTGGCGGACCTCATCCGGGAAGTGGTCGCCCAGAAGCTGCAGCGCGGCATCAAGGACCCGCGCCTCGGTACGCATGTGACCATCACGGACACCCGGGTCACCGGCGACCTGCGGGAGGCCACGGTCTTCTACACGGTCTACGGCGACGACGAGGACCGGGCCAGCGCGGCCGCGGGCCTGGAGAGCGCCAAGGGCATCCTGCGCTCCGCGGTCGGGGCGGCGGCGGGCACCAAGTTCACGCCGACCCTGACGTTCGTGGCGGACGCGCTGCCGGAGAACGCCAAGACGATCGAGGACCTCCTCGACAAGGCGCGGGCCTCGGACGCCGCGGTGCGCGAGGTCTCCTCGGGCGCCACGTACGCCGGCGACGCCGACCCGTACAAGAAGCCCGGTGACGAGGACGACGAGGGTACCGCCGCCGAATGAGCCAGAACCGGACGCCGGACGGACTTGTCATCGTGGACAAGCCGTCCGGCTTCACTTCGCACGACGTCGTGGCCAAGATGCGCGGGATCGCCAAGACCCGCCGGGTCGGCCACGCGGGCACCCTCGACCCGATGGCGACGGGCGTGCTCGTCCTGGGCGTCGAGCGGGCCACCAAGCTGCTCGGGCACCTCGCCCTGACCGAGAAGGAGTACCTCGGTACGATCCGGCTCGGCCAGGACACCGTCACCGACGACGCCGAGGGCGAGATCACCTCGTCCACCGACGCCTCCAAGGTGACCCGCGAGGGCATCGACGCCGGTGTCGCCGCACTGACCGGCAACATCATGCAGGTGCCGTCGAAGGTCTCCGCGATCAAGATCGACGGCAAGCGCTCCTACGCGCGCGTGCGCGGCGGCGAGGACTTCGAGATCCCGGCCCGGCCGGTCACGGTGTCCTCCTTCCGGGTGTACGACGTGCGCGAGGCCGTGGCCGAGGACGGCACGCCCGTCGTCGACCTCGTCGTCTCCGTCGTCTGCTCGTCGGGCACCTACATCCGCGCCCTCGCCCGCGACCTGGGCGCCGGGCTCGGCGTCGGCGGCCATCTGACCGCACTGCGGCGCACCCGGGTCGGTCCGTACGGCCTGGACGCCGCGAAGACCCTCGACCAGCTCCAGGAGGAGCTGACGGTGATGCCGGTCGCCGAGGCGGCGGACGCGGCGTTCGCGCGCTGGGACGTCGACGAGCGACGCGCCGGACTGCTTCTGAACGGCGTACGCCTGGACATGCCCGAGGTGTACGAGAGCGGCAAGCCGGTCGCCGTGTTCGGCCCCGGGAGCCGGCTGCTCGCGCTGGTGGAGAGCCAGCGGGGCAAGGCGAAGAGCCTGGCGGTCTTCGGCTAGTCGGTGTCCTTTACGGCATGAGGTTCCTCAAGGGGCCGGGACTCGTCCCGGCCCCTTAAACGTGTGGCGGGCTCAATACGAGCCCGCCACGCCGCTTTTCACCCGTGCGAGCGGGCGCTCGGAGTCGAGAACGGGTGCACTCGGGGGCGCAGTCGCCTCGCGTTCTTCTCGGGCGGATCATCCCAGAACTACCGTTTCGGACATGGGACGCGGGGACGGCGACGGGGGCCGGGAGACGCTGGTGCGGATCTGTGATCTGGCGGGACGCACCCGGGGGACCGGCTTCGCGGCCGACGACCGGGGCACCGTCATCACCAGCCACGAGGCCGTGGACGGGCTCGCCAGGGTGGTGCTGCACGCCCCCGGCGAGCGCACCTGTCTCGCCGAGGCCGACGCGGTCACCCCGCTGCCGGAGGCCGGTCTCGCCCTCGTACGGACCGAGGGCCTGGAGGTGCGGCCGCTGCCCGTCGCCGCGCGCGAACACGTCGGCGCGGGCACGTACGTACGGATCGCCGCGCACGGCTGGCGCGAGGCGCGGGTGCTGGGTGAGGCGCCTGTGACGTACACGGCCACCGATCGCTTCCATCTGCTGGGTGCGGCACTGGAGTTGGCGATCGGGACCGAGGGTGCCGACGCGCTGCGGCTCGGCGGTGAGGCGGCCGGTGGGCCGGTCCTGGACGCGGTGACCGGGGCGGTGCTCGGCGTGCTCGGCACCGCGCTGCACGCGGCGCACCGGGCGGCCGGGTTCGCGGTGCCGCTGCGCCGCGACGGGGGGCCGCTCGAAGAGCTGCTGCGGCGCAACGCCGCGACCGTACCGGCGTACGGCGAGGACCTGAACCTGGCGGGCGCGCTCCAGCTCACCGCGACCTCGGTGGGCTCGGTCGGGGGCCCGAGCAGCTGGCAGGATCCGGTCGAACGGCGGCTCACGGTAAAGCAGTTCGGCGATTTCGCGGCCGGGGACGCCTTCGTGCTCGGTCTCGTGGGCGACCCCGGCACCGGCCGCACCACCGAGCTCACGGCGCTCGCCGCCCGCCGCGCCCGGGGTGCCGAGCCCGCCCCCACGCTGTGGCTGCGCGGCGCCGATCTGCGCGCGGGCGACGCCTCGCTCGCCGACGCGGTGGCCCGGGCGCTCGCCCAGGCGGGCCGGATCGTGGCGGCCGGGGGCGCGCCCGGCGAGATGACCTGTGCCACCCCGGAGCGGGTGGCCCGGCTCGCGCGGGACGCCGGGCGCCCCCTGCTCGTCCTGCTCGACGGGCCCGAGGAGATGCCGCCCGTGCTCGCGCACCGGCTGCCCGAGTGGACGGCCGGTACGGCGGCGTGGCTGCGGGCGGCGGGGGTGCGGCTCGTGGTCGCCTGCCGGCCCGAGCACTGGGAGCAGGCCGGGGCGCTGTATCCGCCGGACGCGCTGCACCCGGCCGAGGCGCCCCGGCTGCCCGCCGCCGTGCTGATCGGCGACCTCTCCCGCAAGGAGGCCGCGCGCGCCCGTGAGCGCTACGGCATCCCGGACGGCACCCTGGCCGAGCGGGCCGGGCGCCATCCGCTGACGCTGCGGCTCTTCGCCGAGGTGCGCGAGGCGCTGCCGGGCGAGACCGAGGGCCGCCCCGGACGCGAGGACGTCTTCGCCGCGCATCTGGACCTGATGTGCCTGCGGATCGCGGTACGGGTCGCGGCCGCCCGTCGGCCCCCGTCGCGCGGCACGGCGGTACGGCGGCTCGCCGCGCGCGTGGCGGGCCGGGTGCACGAGGCGGCCCGGCGCTGTCTGGGCCCCGGTCAGGGCGAGCTCGACCGCGAGAACTTCGAGGAGATCTTCCCCTGGCGCACCGGCTGGGCGTCGGCGGTGCTCACCGAGGGCCTGCTCGTCCCGGCGGGCGAGGGCTACCGCTTCGCGCACGAGGAGCTGGCCGACTGGCTCCAGGCCGCCCATCTGGACCTGGACGGGGCCCTGCACACGCTGGTGCACCGCTGGTGCGACGAGGCGCCCGACGCCACCGGCCCGCACGCCCCGGGCCGCCTGCCGTCCCGCCGGGGGAGTGTCCCGTCCGCCCCTGGCCGCGAACTGGCCTATGTCCCGCCGCCCCCGGGAGCCCGCACTCCTGCCAAGGACGCGTCCCCTCAGGACCACGTCGAGCCGCTGCCCGTGCCCCGGCACCGCATCGGCCCCGTACTGCAGGCCCTGCTCCTGCTCGACCGGGAGCACGGGCCCGCGCGGCTCGGGCCCCGGCTTGAGCAGTTGGTGGACGCGCTCGACCGGCTTCCGGCGGCGGACGACCGGGGCCGGGCGGACGACGCGCGCTGGTGGGCCGTGCGGCTGCTCGCGCAGACGCTGTTGAAGGTGCCCGAGCCACGCGCGTACCTCTCGGTGCTGCGGTATCTCGCGGACCGGATCAGCGAGCGCTCGGTGCGCGAGGGCGGGCCCCGGCGCCTCGGCGGGCTCGGTGAGTTCGGGCCCTGGTTCTGGCAGCGGGTGCGGGTCGGCGACGACCGGCGCGTCGAGCTGCTGCGCCGCTTGGTGCCCGCCGACGGGGCGCCGGGCGAGGCGCCCGAGTGGGAGCGGTACCTGGACGCCGTGGACCGGCGGCTCGCGGCCGAGCCCCGGGCCGTACAGCCGCTGCTGTGCCGGTGGTTCACGGATGAGCGGCCGCTGCCGGTGCCGCCCGGCGGCGATATGCGCCCGACCGTCGCGGGCGCCGCGCAAGCCCTGCTGTACGCCCGCCGCTCGCTCGCCGTCGACGATCTCACCGAGGCGCTGGTCGCCACCGCGCACCCCCGCGTCGACGAACTGCTCGCAGCCCTCGCCGAGGACGAGCCGTCCGCGCTCTGCCGGGCCGTGGACCGCTGGGCGCACGACGACCGGCCCGAGCGCCGGGTGGCGGCCGCCACCTACGGGTTGCGGGTCGCCCCGTACGTCACCACCGGCGCCGACCGCGATCTGCTGCGCTACGCGGCGCTCGCGCTCCTTGCCCGGTCCGCCGACACGCCGCTGCACGGCGCGGCGCTCGGCCTGCTGGTGCGCGATCCGCGCAGCCGCTCGCGCTATCTCGACAAGACGCTCGCCCGGTACGGGGGCGGCGACCCGCGCCTGCCCACCTCCGCCCTTGTCGCCGCCCTCACCACCCACCCCGAGCCGGTGCTCGCCGCCTTCCAGGCGCGGCTGTTCCAGCCGGGGGAGGGCGCGGCCGAGGTGCTGCGGGCGCTCGCCGAGATCAACACGCCCGCGCTCGCACGCCGCGCGGCCGCGCTGGTCCGCGAGTACGCGGCCCGCCGCCCCGAGGGCGCGACCCACACCGCCGCGTTCGTGGAACGCCGCCTGGAATACGGACCAGCCGCGCGGGCCGTGCTGTTCCCGCTGGTCACGTCCGTGCTGCGGGACTGCCGGCCGCAGGTGCGGCGTGCCCTCGCGCCGGTGCTCGCGGCGCCCGGCAGCCGCACCTCGCGCCCGCTGCGGGCCGAGCTCCTGGACGTACTCCTTGAATTCGAGCGGTACGAGTCACGGGACGCGGGTGTGCTGGACGCGCTGCTCCGGGCCGCCGCGCTGGGGGCCGGGCAGCGCCCCGAGGCGCGCACCCGCGACCTCGTCCACCGCACCGGGCTGCTGCTCGTCCGTACCCCGGAAGGGGCCGCCTGTTTCGACCGGCAGATCGTCGAGCTGTCCCGGGAAGTACCGGAATTCGCCGTTCAGGTCGCGGGGTGGCTGGTCCAGGCGCCGCACGAGTGGGCGGCGGTGATCGGACCGAGCACCCGGCGCACGGTCGAGACACTTGCTGTGCCCATGCCGATGCGGGCGGCGCACGCCGGGCATGGCAGTCTTAGACCTGCGTGAGATGTTCTCTCGCGCGCACACGGGTTCGGATTTCGGGCGAGTTTCGGGCGAGGAGCGGTCACAGTGCAGCGCTGGCGTGGCTTGGAGGACATCCCCCAGGACTGGGGACGCAGCGTCGTCACCATCGGCTCCTACGACGGGGTGCACCGCGGGCATCAGCTGATCATCGGGCGGGCCGTGGCGCGCGCCCGCGAGCTCGGCGTCCCCTCGGTCGTGGTGACCTTCGACCCGCACCCCAGCGAGGTCGTACGCCCCGGCAGCCACCCCCCGCTGCTCGCCCCGCACCACCGGCGCGCCGAGCTGATGGCGGAGCTGGGCGTGGACGCGCTGCTCGTGCTCCCCTTCACCAGCGAGTTCTCGAAGCTGCCGCCCGCCGAGTTCGTCGTCAAGGTGCTCGTCGACAAGCTCCACGCGCGCGTGGTCGTCGAGGGCCCCAACTTCCGCTTCGGCCACAAGGCCGCGGGCAATGTGGAGTTCCTGGCCGAGCTGGGCGAGACGTACGACTACGAAGTGGACGTCGTCGACCTGTACGTCAGCGGCGACGCGGGCGGCGGTCTGCCGTTCTCCTCCACGCTGACCCGGCGCCTGGTCGCCGAGGGCGATGTGGCGGGCGCCGCCGAGATCCTCGGCCGCCCGCACCGCGTCGAGGGCGTCGTCGTACGCGGCGCCCAGCGCGGCCGTGAGCTCGGCTACCCGACGGCGAACGTCGAGACCCTGCCGCACACCGCGATCCCGGCGGACGGGGTGTACGCGGGCTGGCTCACCGCGGACGGCGAGCGGATGCCGGCGGCGATCTCGGTCGGCACGAACCCGCAGTTCGACGGGACGGAGCGGACGGTCGAGGCGTACGCGATCGACCGCGTCGGGCTCGATCTGTACGGGCTGCACGTGGCCGTGGACTTCCTCGCGTATGTGCGGGGGCAGGAGAAGTTCGAGTCGATCGAGGCGTTGCTGGAAGCGATCGCGCGTGACGTTAAGCGGTCGAGCGAGCTCATCGAGGCCGCGGAGGGCTAGGCGCCCGGCTGCGTTGACGTTTGGCTGCGGGCCGTCTGCGGCTGGTCGCGCAGTTCCCCGCGCCCCTGTAGGTTCCGGTCAAACGTTGGTCAACGGTCGACCTGAAACCGCTCAAGACCTGGCATCCATTGACTGATGGGTGCGGGCTTTGGGCGGTTTTTGTCGTATTGGTGGTGCCGCCCGCCGCATAGGTTGAGACGCGTTTCCAGCCATCGGAGGGAGGAAGCGCGTGGCCGAAAAGGCCGTGTCCCGCATCCTCGGCATTGTCGGCGTCGACGCCGCGAAGAGCGCGCAGCCAGGCGTACCGCCGTACCACACACCGGTGTTCGTCCCGGCCCACCCGCGCTATCCGGCCGACGGCTCCGCGCCGCGCGTCGACTTCGAGCTGCTGCGTCCGGCCGCCGGACCGCCGGTGCCGGTGGCGTTCAGCACCCTGCCGAAGCTGGTCGACGCGCTCGGCCCGATGCAGCCGTGGATCGCCGTCTCGATCGGCCCGTTCGCGGAGGCGATGCGCGACGCCCGGCTGCCGAAGCTGCGCCTGGACCCGCAGGTCGCGCCCGGCGGCCCCAGATGGCGGTCGGAGGACCTGGAGCGTACGTACGGAGAAGGCGAGGCGGGGGCATGAGCGCGGATGTGAAGGTCATCCTGGGGGATCTCGACACGATGGCGTCGACGTTCCACAAGGAGGCCGAGGTCTACCGGGGCATGCACCAGAACGTGAAGCCCGCGGTGGCCGGTTCCGGTGACGCGGGGTGCGACGCGGCGATCAAGGCGATGGCCGACCTCATCGCGGGTCTGCACGACAAACTGTCGGACCGGCTGGACGACAACAGCGACAAGGTCAAGTACGCGCACGACTCGATGGCGCGCAACGACATCGACGTACACGGTCTCTTCGAAGACCTGGTGTGAAGGGCACGCGGTGACCGAGAGCTGGGTGGGCGGGGACATCGGCGGCATCCGCGCGATGGGCGACGCCTACAAGAACGCCAAGCACGACCTCGAATCGATCGTGAAGCCGCTGGGCGAGGTCGTCGAGAAGCTGGCCAAGGACGCGGCCTGGGAGGGCGACGCGGCCGCGTCGTTCCGTGCGAAGTGGAGCACGGACGCGATGACGGCGGGCGGGTTCGCGGAACTCGTCCACGCGACCGGCGAGATCCTGACGACGCTGGCCGACCATCTCTCGGCGGCGGAGAGCGCGTTGCAGAACGCGGAGGACGTCGCCGTGAAGGCGGGCGTGCCGATGCAGCCGATGGGCGTGCCGGGCGAGATGGCTACCGGCCAGAAGAAGACCGACGCCGAGAACAAGGCGCTCCAGGCGCTGAGCGACTACTCGACCGTACGCAACGAGATCCTGCACACGGCCCAGCAGGCGCGCTTGGACGCGGCCGACGCCCTGCAGAAGTTGTACGCGGAGGACACCGCGGCGGTGTCGCCCGGTGACAAGGTCACCATCGCCGACTATCTGCGCGGTCTGTACGCGTACGACTCGGAGCGCACGCGGGTCAAGGGCCATGACGCCGCCGACAAGCTCGACGCCGCCAAGAAAGAGGCGGAGGACGCGAAGAAGGACCTGAAGGCCGAGCGCAAGGACTGGCAGAAGCAGGGCAAGACGCTCCCGAAGGACTCCCCGGCCAGGGTCGCCTACAAGGACGCGCTGACCAAGCTGGACGGCCTGGAGACCGACATCGCCCGTGCGGAACACGGCAGTTCGGCCCTGCCCTACGACCACGCGCTCAACGTGAAGGTCGCGGACGCGGCGGACGCGCTGAAACTCGGCAAGGGCCTGGAGAAGCTGCCGGACTTCCTCAAAGAGGTCCCGATCGTCGACGTCGCCGCGGCGAGCGTCTGCGGAATCCTCGAAGCGAAGGGCGACCACGACAAGGGCTGGTCGTGGACGCACTCGGTGGTCGTCGACGGCGGCGCGAACCTCGGCGGGCTCGCGGTGGGCGTGGGCGCCACGGCGGCCGGTGTGGCCCTCGCGGCGAGCGCGGAGGTCACCGTGCCGGTGGCCGTGGTCGCGGGTGTCGGGGGCGTTCTCGTGATCGGCGCGACCGACCTGCTGGACGAGGGGTTCCACGAGCACTGGAGCGAGGACATCCACGACCACGGGGTCATCGGCGGAATCTGGCACGGCAGCGGCAATGTCCTGTCGCACACGGGCAAGGACATCGGGCGACTCGTGGACGACGCGGGCAGCCTCGGGAAGAAGGCGTGGAATGGTTTCAAGGGTCTCTTCTGAGCCGACCGCCCCGGTCAAGCTGCCTATTGTGGGCAGGAGTTGGTACCGGCGGGGGGTGGGGTACTGGCTGCGCAGGGTCGTGTTCAGCGGCTCCGTGCTGCTGACGATGGCCCTGATGTTCGGGCTCCTGCTCGGCGTGTTCGGCAGTACGGTCGACGGCCTGTCCGGGGTCTGGCCGCTTGTCCTGTGGATCGCGATGGGTGCGCTGTGTGTCGGAGCGGCCATCTGGGGCTGGACCTACTCACGCCGTCAGGTGCGCGCGAAGCTGGCCGAGCCGTCCTCGCCGGAGGCGACCTGGAAGCAGCACAAGGCCGGGCAGCGGCAGGTGGGCACCGGGCTCAGCAGCCCCTGGCGGGCGCTGGTGCTCCTCGCGCTGCCTTTCATGGCCCCGCTGTTCGCTTGGGTGTTGGGCATGCTCTGCGCGGCAACGTTCGTACGCGAACTCCCCTCGGAGGTGGGCGCCCGCCGGGCAATGGCTGCACGCTCATAGTGGTTGCGCGTCAAGGGGCGCGGGGAACTGCGCGACCAGCCCAGCACGGTCCGCAGCCGAAGTGATGCCCGAAGGGCCGTACCGTCAGCGTGACGGTACGGCCCTTCGGCCTTGCCGAGTCCTACTGCTGAGGCGGCTGCTGCCACCCCTGCGGCGGCTGCTGGCCATACGGCTGGGGCGGTTGCGGCTGCTGGGGTGCGTACGGCTGCGGCTGGCCCGGAGCCGGCTGCGCGTACTGGCCCGGCATCGGGGGAGCCATGTGCGGCGGCGGGTTGACGCCGTCGCCCGTCCACAGACCTTGCTGCTGCTGCGCGCGGACGAAGTCCTCGGCCACCAGCGCCGACAGATGGAAGTACGCCTCACGCGTCTTCGGGCGCATCATGTCGAGGTCGACCTCCGCGCCCGCCGCCAGATGCTCGTCGAACGGGACGACGACGACCCCGCGGCAGCGCGTCTGGAAGTGCTGCACGATGTCGTCGACCTTGATCATCTTGCCGGTCTCGCGGACCCCGGAGATGACGGTCAGCGAGCGCTGGACGAGGTCGGCGTACCCGTGCGCGGAGAGCCAGTCCAGGGTCGTCGACGCACTCGACGCGCCGTCCACCGACGGGGTCGAGATAATGATCAACTGGTCGGCCAGGTCGAGGACTCCGCGCATCGCGGAGTACAGCAGACCCGTACCCGAGTCGGTGAGGATGATCGGGTACTGCTTGCCCAGGACGTCTATCGCCCGCCGGTAGTCCTCGTCGTTGAAGGTCGTGGACACGGCCGGGTCGACGTCGTTGGCGATGATCTCCAGACCCGACGGCGCCTGCGAGGTGAACCGGCGGATGTCCATGTACGAGTTGAGGTACGGGATCGCCTGGACCAGGTCGCGGATGGTGGCGCCGGTCTCGCGGCGCACGCGGCGGCCGAGCGTACCGGCGTCCGGGTTCGCGTCGATCGCCAGGATCTTGTCCTGCCGCTCGGTGGCGAGCGTCGCGCCGAGCGCGGTCGTGGTCGTCGTCTTGCCGACGCCGCCCTTGAGGGAGATGACCGCGATGCGGTAGCAGGAGAGCACCGGCGTACGGATGAGGTTGAGCTTCTGCTGCCGCTCGGCCTCCTCCTTCTTGCCGCCGAACTTGAAGCGCGAGTTGCCGCCCGGGTTACGGCTGCTCTTCGCCTTCTGCTTGTTGTTGCGCAGCAGCCGGTCGGAGGAGAGCTCCACGGCGGCGGTGTACCCCAGCGGCGCGCCCGGTACGGAACGCTCCCGCTGGTCGTGCGCGACCGGCGAGGGCCACCCGACCCCGGACCGCGGGTCCACGGGCGGCTGGGCCTGCGGAAGCGGCTGGGGCTGGGGGTGCGGCTGTGCCTGCGGCAGCTGGTGCGGCTGCGGCTGCTGCTGCGCGACGGCCGGGGGCTGCGCCTGCTGGTGCGGTACGGGGAGGTGGGGCGCGCCGGGAATGCCCTGCGGCGGTACCGCGTAAGAGTCCTGGGGCGGGACGGGGGTGCCCTGCGCCGGAGTGGGGGTGCGCTGCGGGAACCCGTAACCGCCTTGCGGGGCAGGGGAGTTGGGGTCGCCCGTCGGGGTCGGCGCCGGAGGCGGGGCCTGGAAGTTGGCCGTGGCCGGGGTGCCGGGCGTGCCCTGGGCCGGGGGCTGCGGGAATCCGTAACCGCCTTGCGGCGCAGGGGAATTGGGGTCGGCCGGGGCGCCCGGCTGCGGGAAGCCGTACCCGCCCTGCGGCGCGGGCGTCGGCGTCCCGGGCTGCGGCAGGGGGAAGCCGTCCTGCGTACCCGTCGGCGGTACGGGCTGCGGCGCGGCCGCATGGCCCGTCGGGACCGGAAGGTTCGGGGTGCCGGGGGGCTGCGGCCAGCCGGGCTGCCCCGCCTGCGGCAGGGGCTGCGCGGGCGTCGGCGGTACGGGCCACTGCGGCGCCGCCGTCGGCGCGGCGGGCTGGAACGCGGGCGGCAGCGGCGGCAACCCGGGCTGTCCCTGCGCGGGCTGCTGAGCGGGCGCAGCGGCCCACGGCTGCTCGGCGGGCGCGACCGGCTGGGCCACGGCGGCGTCGGCCTCGACGGGCGCGACCGGGGCGGCCCCGGCGAACGGAGCCGGAGCGTCCTGCGGCACGGCGTCGACGGGAACGTCCTCGGGAACCGCGTCCGCGCTCTGGGCCGCGACGGCGTCCACGGGCTCGGCGACCGGGACGGCGTCCATCGGCACGGAGTCGTTCGGCGAGGCGTCGGTCGGAACGGAGTCGCTCGGCACAGAGTCGGCCGGTGCGGCGTCGTTGGGCTCAATGGCCTCGGACGCGACCGGCTCCGTCACGGCTGCGTCGGCCGAAGCGGACTCGACCGACTCAGCGAGCGCGTCGATCGGCGTGACCTCGACCGCCTCCGCGTCCACCCCCGCCACCGGCTCAGCGTCGGCGTCGGCAACGACGGCTGCGACCTCGGCATCAGACGTACGGTCGGGGCGCTCCGAACCGTCCCCGTCGCCCACCTCATCCCGTACGACAGTGACAGCCTCATCGGCATCCGGCACAGAAACAGAGGCAGCTGCGGCGTCGGCAGAGGCAGACGCGGCGTCGGCGGAGGCAGACGCGTCGGCCTCCACGGCGGAGCCGGGCTCGGCACCTGCCGTCGCCCCCTCCGCCGCCGCCAGCCGCTCCGCGAGCTCCTTCTTCAGCGCACCCGGCGAGAACCGCATCGTCGCGCCACTCTCGATGTCCCCACCCCCGAAGGGCTGCGGCTCACCACCCTGCGCGGCGTCCACCGGAGCCGGGACCGAAGTCGCGGCCGGGGTCGGCATCACGGCCTGCTCCGGGAACGGCGTCGAGCCCGACGCCTGAGCCGGGATCGCACCCTCGCCCGCGACCGGGGTCTGCACAACCGCCTGGTCCGGGACCGGAGCGGCGACCGGGGCCGGGCCCGGAGGCGGCGGTGTGGTCGACCAGTTCGGCTGGAAGCCGCCACTGGACGGCAGCCCGGGCACACTCACCGGCGCACCCGCAGGCGGCGGCGGAGGCGGCGTCGCCGAGTCCGCGCTCGGCGTGGCGTTCTGCGTGTACCAGGCCGGCGGGGTGTAGTCGATGGTGAACTCACCCGTGGGCTCGGGATCGGCGTCGGACCGATTCTCGTCGCGCGCGTTCCCGCCGGTGCGGAACTGGTCCTGATCGCTGTTCACCGGATTCCTTTCGTTCGCAGGCCGTCTCAGCCTAATCGCCGTCGCCGCCGCATCGGCAGGCCCGGCCACCCCTCACCGACTGTCCCCTCCATCACGTCCTGCCCACAGGCTGCCGTCAAGTGACAGCAGGGCATCGTGATGTGGCCGGAGCGTGAACGAAGCGTTCACGGAACCGATCGGACCCAGTCGTACTGCTCAGTCGCACTGCCCAGTCGTACTACGTGTGCGAGCGGTAGCGCGAACCGCTCAGTCCATCCGCCGCGCGGAGCCGAGCAGTCCGGTCTCCGCGTCCGTGGCCTGGGTCATCACGAACTGGCGGTCGCGGGCACTGCACCACAGTGTCACGCCGTCCGCGAGGGTCGACAGGGCCTCGGTCTCCGCCTGCGGAAGGTTCATGATCCGACCGATCTGCGCGGCCTCGTCCGGCGAGACCCGCTGCACACCGACCAGATCCGACTTCTCCAGCAATCGGGGCGCCACCGGGCTCAGATACGGGAGCAGCGTCACCACCGACTGCCACGGCGCCGAGACCACGCGTCCGCGCGGCGGCCGCATGCCGCAGTCGCGCACGACCACGACGGGCGAGCCCGCCGACGCGCCCTGCGGCGGCACCCGCCCCACGTCGTGCAGCGCGATGCACTGCTGGCCGCCGCCCGCCGCCTGGGCGAGCGCCGTCCAGGACGGGCCCCGGCCGGTCTCGACCGTGACGCGCGCGCCCGTGGCCGCCGCCCGCAGCGCGAGCACCTGCGCGGTCCAGAGCCCGCCGATCAGCGTCACGTCGTACGCCGTCGGGCGGTTGATGCCGAGCACCGACGGGCGGCCCGACGCGTCGACCCCGATGACCACACCGTCGTCGCCGACCGGCAGCGCCAGCGACTCCAACTGGTCGGCGGCGAGCGCGTGCCGGTCGCGGCGCGGCCCGATGAGCCCGAAGCCCATCCGGGCCCGCCCCTTGCGCACGTCCGGAGCGGACGGAGGTACAGGAACAGATGCGGAGACGGATGACGTCGTCATCAGCGCGCACCTCCCAGCGGCAGCGTGGCCAGCATGCCCGGCAGCTGTTCGCGGTCCAGGCGCACCAGGCCGGTCTTCACACCGCGCGCGGTGCGCTCCAGTTCGCGGCGGGCGGTGACCAGTTCCTCGTCGCTGCGGCCGGTTATCCGGACGTGTCCGGAGAGCGTGACCTCCTGGCGGTCGCCGGCGGCCAGCGTCAGGCTGAACGTGGTGGCGAGCGCGGGCAGCGAGGTGAGCAGGGCGACCAGCTGCGGCATCGAGGCCCCGGCGCCGCCCAGTTGGGGCCAGCGGCCCACCCAGTACGTGGTGTGGCGGCGGTCGTCGCAGCGCCAGGTCCGGGCCGTCTCCTGGGTGCGCCGGCCCGGCGTGCCCGCCCGGCCCGCCTGGGTGATGGCCATCGGGTTGGCGCAGGTGGAAGTGGCGATGGCGCCGGTCAGCTCCTGCTCGGTGAGGACCGTCGTACGGAACCCGGCGCCGGTGAGCCGACTGGCCAGCTGGTCCGCCGCGCGCACCAGGCACTTCTGCGCGCCGGTCAGCCCGCCGCCGCGCGCGGACACCGCTTCGGGGCACAGCTCGGGGTCGAGCTTGAGCGCGATCCAGGTGATGCGGACCGCGGGCGATCCCGTCTGGGCCTGGAGCGGTGCGTAGTTGCGGGCGGCGACCGACTGCGCGGGCAGATGCGGGGCCGGTGCGGGCTGGGTGTGCTGCACTATCTGCGCCGATTCGAGGCGGATGCCGTCGACGTCCAGCGCGTCCCGTACGAGAGCCAGCGGCAGCGGCCGGGCGCCTCGGTCGGGGCGCAGGGCGGTCGCGTCCATCTCGATCTGGAGCAGCGCGGTGAGGAACGTGCCGTCACCGACCATGCCGACGGGGCGGCGGTCGCGGTCGCCGAAGGTGTACGTCCGCAGCGCCGGGTCGCACTCGACCGCGGGGGCGAAGCCCGGTTCCGTACCGGCCGGGACCGGCAGGCTCGCGGCCCGCCGCGTACGCGCGCGCAGGGCAAGCACCGTCCCCAGCCACTCGGGCAGCGAACGGCGGTGGCGGCGCACGACCGCGAGCAGCACGAGCAGCGCGGCGACCACACCGGCGGGCACCAGCATCAGGGTGTTGATCACCCAGGCGACGAGCAGTGCGGCGGCTGCCAGTTCCACCAGTACAAGTTGTTGCAGTCGGAACGACCCGAAGTGTCCGGGCCGGGCCTTGAGGCGGGGCGCGGAGCCTGTCTGGGCAGGGGCCGACGGACCGGCGGCGGCAGACCGCACCCGCGTCGCGGACGCCATCACTCCACCACCCCCCAATCGTGCGCAAGCACCCAAAACATCCGGATTCCCCCAGCTCGGCAAGGGGGCTTGACGGCGGTTCACCCTACCCGCCCCACAGACACCCTCGGTCAACAGGCATAGTAGGGGGCCGGTCTGACAATCGAGGCCCGGGGACCGCAGGACCAGGTCCGACCTCGGGGCTACGCGGGGAGAGACAGAGGCGCATGGCATCACGGCGGGACGAGCTCAACGCGTACACCTTTGCGAAGAAGCGCACGGTGGCGGCGTTTCTGCAACCGTCTCCCACCGGCACGGAGGAAGGCGCTCCGCGTCCGCTGAAGGCCATCGTGCCGAGCGTGATCGTGGCCGCGCTCTGCCTCGCCGGTTTCGGCGCCTGGGGGATGTTCAAGCCCAAGGCTCCGCAGGGCTGGGACACCCCGGGGGCCAAGGTGATCGTCGGCAAGCAGTCGACGACCCGTTACGTCGTGCTCTCGACCGGCAAGGGCAAGGACAAGAAGACCCTGCTCCACCCGGTCCTCAACCTGGCCTCGGCGCGACTGCTGCTCGACCCGCAGAAGTTCGACGTCATCCAGGTCAGCGACGACATCCTGGACTCGGGCAAGCTCGCGCGCGGCCCGATCCTCGGCATCCCGTACGCCCCGGACCGCCTGCCCGCCGCGACCGAGGCAGGCAAGGCCAAGCGCTGGGCGGTCTGCGAGCAGCCGGGCGGCGGCAAGGACTCGGTCCAGAAGGCGTCCTTCGTCTTCGCCGACCGCGACTTCAAACTGACCGACGGCAAGCAGCGCCTGGCCGGCGGCCAGGTCATGTACGTACGGAACCTGAAGACCGACGCCCGCTACATAGTGGACGCCAAGGGCATCAAGTACCTGGTGAAGGGCGCCCCCGGCGACCTTCTCGCCCGTACGCTCTTCGGCGCCGACGAGCAGCCGCAGCCGGTCACCGACGACTGGCTGGCCACGCTCGACGACGGCACCCCCATCGACTTCCCGTCGATCCCCGGGCAGATGGGCGCCCGCGCGGGCACCGGCGGCGGGCTCTCGGCGGACGAGGACAAGGTCGGCATGGTGCTGCGCGCCCAGACCGGCGCGGGCCAGCAGCAGTACGTAGTACTGCAGGGCAAGGTCCAGCCGGTCTCCGACTTCACGGCCTGGCTGGTGCTCAACTCGCCGCAGACGACGACGCTCGGCATGCACGGCAAGGTCAAGGACGTCGACGCGGCGTCGATCGCTCCTAGGACGGAGTATTTCGGCGCCTCGAACAACTGGCCCGATAAGAGGGCGGCCCAGGTCAACGCGGGCGCGGGCTCGGCCGCTTCGGGCGCCAGGAGCACGGTGTGCAGCGTGCTGCGCTCGGTCGACGACAAGGGCGGCACCACGCTCTCCACCTGGGCGGGCACCGAGTACCCGGCGGCCATCACCGCGGGCGGCACCAGTACGTATGTCACCCCCGGCACCGGCCTCCTCTACACCCAGGTGCAGGGCAAGCAGACCAAGCCCGACGGTTCGCTCTTCCTGGTGACCGACACCGGGCTGCGGTACGCGGTCCAGGCGAACGGCGACAGCGACGCCGCCCGCTCCGACATCGGCACGGGCGACCAGCAGAAGCCGGACGACGGCCGCCCCGAGCCGAGCCAGGCGCAGCAGCGCCTCGGATACGAGAAGGTCACCCCGGCCCTGGTACCCATCAACTGGTCGGAGTTCCTGTCCAAGGGCCCGCGGCTCGACACCAACAGCGCCCGCCAGCCCCAGGGTTCGTAGGGGAGGACTTCCCGTGTTGCAGTACAAGAAGCCGCTGCTGGTGGGTGTGGTGGCGGCCGTCGCCGGTCTCACGCTCGTACCGCCCGCGTACGCCGGCACCGCGCCGCCCCGTGACGGCCTCGGGATAAACGGCAGCGGTGAGTGCACCTTCCCCATGAAGGAGCAGATCGAGGGTCTGCCGTGGGCGCTCCAGCGGGTGCAGTTCGACCAGTTGTGGCAGGACACCAAGGGCAAGGGCGTACGGGTCGCGGTCATCGACACCGGTGTCGACATCGCCAACCCGCAGCTCAAGCCCGCCGTGGACGCCAAGAGCGGCGCGGACTACCTCAAGCCCGAGAAGGACGGCACGGGCGAGCAGAACGACAAGCGGGGCAAGACGGGCGGCACGGTCGACGAGGTCGGCCACGGCACCAAGGTCGCCGGCATCATCGCGGCGCGCCCGCGCAAGGGCACCGGTTTCGTCGGCCTGGCCCCCGAGGCGACGATCATCCCGATCCGCCAGAACGACGAGAAGAACAGCGGCAAGACCGACACGATGGCGCAGGCGATCGAGCACGCGATCACCGAGCACGCGAACGTCATCAACATCTCGCAGGACACCACCGAGGCGATGTCGCCCAACTCGGAGCTGGCGCGGGCGGTGCGCAAGGCGCTGGACCAGCAGATCGTGGTGGTCGCCTCGGCGGGCAACAACGGTACGGACGGCCAGCTCAAGGACACGTACCCGGCCGCCTTCCCGGGCGTCCTCGCCGTCGCCTCCTCGGACCGCAACAACGAACGCGCGGTGTTCTCGCAGCCGGGAACGTTCGTCGGGGTCGCGGCGCCGGGTGTCGACATCGTCTCGACGGTGCCGGGCAACGGCCAGTGCTCGGACAACGGAACGAGCTTCTCCGCTCCGTACGTCGCCGGGGTGGCCGCGCTGCTGCGCGCCAAGTACCCGAAGTGGACGGCCGCGCAGATCGTCGCGCGGATCGAACAGACAGCGGAACGTTCCGTCAACGGTCACGACAACTTCGTGGGCTGGGGCGTGGTCGACCCGGTCCGCGCGGTGACCGACGACTCGCCCCCGGAGGCGGTCGCGCACCCCGACCCGGGCCCGCCCAAGGCCCCGGCCCCGGACGTGGCGGCCCTCGCCCTCTCCGAGACGCCGCAGCAGCGCAACGAGCGGTACGCCACGTACGCGTTGGGCATCGGCGCCCTGCTCGTCGCGGTGGTCGCGGGCACGGCGACGGTGATCCGGGACGCGCGCCGACGGGGTGTGCGCAAGGTGAACGGGATCTCCGGATGAGGCTCGGGACGACTGTGCCTGCGACTGTGACGATTCTGAGTACTAATACTCATGGGCACGGAAACCGGAGTGACTAGAGTGATCAGGTGAGCGGTTGCGCCCTTCGCGGGCGTGACGACGCGCAAGCGCGCGGAGCTCAACAGCGGCACAGGCAGTACCAACGGGGATTCACGGGGAGGAAACAGTGGCCGAGCCGAACGGCACCACCGGCGGCGGCAGCAGGGACAGTGGCGGCACGCCGGACCTGGGAGTCGACGGCGTCAGCCTGACCGACTTCAAGCGCCGCATGGACGAGCTGCTGACCTCCCTGGAGAAGTCCCCGGCCCGCCACACCAAGATCGCCGAGCATCGCGTCCAGCCCGAGTCGTACGGCACGGGGTTCGCGGCGGCGGGCGACCTGCACAAGGCGTACGACAAGGTGCGGACGAACCTGGAGCGGCTGAGCAAGCTCTTCGGCGACCAGATCGAGGGCATGGGCATCGCCGTGCAGATCGCCGACAAGGGCTACGGCGGCATCGACGTGGACGAGGCGCAGCGGTACCAGGCGATCCGCAAGGAGACGGAGAAGTACTACGAGTCTCCGACGGCGGGCCAGGACGGCGGCAAGGGCGACCCGGCGGCGAAGGACGCCGGTACCGGCACCGGCACCGGCCAGGACGGCAACAGCGGACACGGCAAGGACGCCGACTCCGGCGGACTGAAGTAAGGGGGAGCGACGATGGCAACGGACGAGTTCGAGGGCATGTCGCTGGAGGCCCTCAACGCGATGCTGGCCTCGGCCAAGCCGGCCGAACTGACCGGCGCGGGCCAGACGTTGGGCGCCGCCGCGCCCGACATCGCGAGCATCGCGCGGGACCTGCGCTGGTACATCGAGCAGGTCAAGTGGCACGGCGCCGGTGGCGACGCGTTCCGCGAGTGGGGTCGCGGCATGGTGTCGGAGACGTACGTACTCAGCGAGTACGCGGCGGTCACCGGCGAGGAGATGGCCCGCGCGGGCCAGGCCCTGACCGAGGCGAAGGCCGCGGTCCCGGCGATGGACACGCAGTGCTACGCCGACCCCGAGAAGGAGAAGGCGCGCCTTGCGGCGGTGGCGCCGAAGACGAACGAGGCGATCAACCAGCTGAACCGGTTGTCGTCGTTCTACGACGCGTCGCGGGATCGGATTGCGGCGCAGCGGGAGCCGAAGTTCGCGCCGTTGCCGAGCAATGGCGCCCCGCAGTATGAGACCGAGCAGCGCTACAGCCAAGGCAGTTCGGGTACCGGTGCGGCCACCACCCACAGCACCGGTGGTCACACCACTGCGACAGTCACGGGCGGACATGACTACGGCACCACGGGAACGACGAGCTCCCCGACGCATACGTCGGTTGCTTCGACGTTCACCCCGCACGAGTCGGCCGGTACCGCCATCGATTCCGTAAAGGTGGCTCCGCCTCCGGCGACCACGACGCGGCCCACCGGGCTCACGGGACCCGTGCCGGTGCAGGGCCAGACGCCTGTTCTCACCCCGCCGCCGGTCCTGCCAGGCCCGCTCGGCAAGATCGGCCTGGAGCGGCCGTCCACGATGAGTCGCGTCGGCGTACCCGGCGAGGGACCGTCCGTCGGCCGCTCGACCGGAAGCCTCCGCGGTCCGGCCATCGCTCGTCCGAGTGGTCTGCCGGGCACTACGCGCGGCGTCACGCCCGAGGGCGTCACCGGCGGGCGTCCCACGCCGACGGGTGGCCGTGGGACTACGCCTCGGCTCCCCATGGGCACGGTCGTCGGCGAGGAGCGTGCCGGGACCGGCATGGGCCGTCCGCCGATGGGCGGCGGCATGGGCCACGGCCCCGGCGGCGCGCCGCGTGGAGCCATGGGTACGGGCGGTCGCAGGCTGGCCTCCGAGCCGGGTGGAACTGTTGGGGCACCGCGTGCGTCTTCTGCCGGGCGTGGTGAATTCACCCCCGGTGGTACGGGGTTGGTGAACGGCAACAAGCGAGGCTCGGACCGGCGTCGTTCCACGTCGTCCAGCGCCCCCGACTACCTGGTCGAGGACGAGGAGACGTGGGCGATGGACCACCGCAAGGTCGTCCCGCCGGTCGTCGACTGACGTACGCAAACCATCACCGCTTCAAGGAGTCCGCAGTCCCATGTTCAGCTCAGCCCGCGCAGTGCGCAGCCGCTCGGCACTTCTCGGTGCCGGCGTGGCTGCCGCGCTGGCCTGCTCGGTCGGTACGGCGCCGGTGGCGCTCGCCGACGACATGCGGTCCAAGCAGTGGTACTTGGACGCGATGGACGCGGACGCCATGTGGAAGGTCAGCACCGGCAAGGGCATCACCGTCGCGGTGATCGACACCGGCGTCCGGTCAGAGCCCGAGCTGACAGGACGGGTGCTCGACGGCCGCGATTTCACCGGATCCGGTGATGCCCGGAAGGACTCGGACGGGCATGGCACGAGCATGGCGGTGACCATCGTCGGCAGCGGAGCCGACGGCGGTATCAAGGGGCTGGCGCCGGATGCGAAGATCCTGCCCATCAGGTCTGCTGCCGGAAGCCATGAGTTCGCCGGGACGGTCACGACGGCCAAGGCGATCCGTTACGCGGCTGAATCGGACGCCCGCGTCATCAACATCTCATGGGGTGGCGACTCACCCAGCAACGACGAGAAGCAAGCGCTGGCCTCGGCTGTCAACTATGCCCTGGGCAAGGGGAAGCTGATCTTCGCCAGCGCGGGCAACAGCGGTGACAAGGGCAACCCGGTCGAGTACCCGGGTGCCACCCCCGGGGTCGTGGCGGTGGCAGCAGTCGGCACGGACGGGAAGGTGGCCAAGTACTCCAGTACCGGCAGCCACATCGCGCTCGCGGCACCGGGTGACGCGATCCCGGCTCACTGCGGTGACGGCAACGGCTACTGCAAAACGTCCGGCACCAGCCAAGCCACCGCAATCACCTCCGCCACCGCCGCCCTCATCTGGTCCGCCCACCCCGACTGGACCGGGAACCAGGTGTTGCGCGTGATGATGGAGACCGCCGGGCACAACGGCAAGGTGCCGAGCCAGTACATCGGTTACGGCACCGTCCGGCCCGCGCAGGTGCTCCTCAAGGGCAACGGCGACCCCGGACCCGCCGACGTCAACCCGCTGCTCGCCGCCCGCGGCGCAGGCGGGACCACTACTTCCCCCTCTCCAGCAGCAAAGGGGGCAGGCGACGGCGCACAGGAGAAGCCGGGAAGCAGCGAACAGCGCACCACGGCAGGGGAGTCGAAGGACTCCGCGCCCTGGACCGTCGTCGCCATCATCGCCGCAGCCGTCGCCGTCATCGGCGGCGCCGTCGCGGCGGTACGTGTACGCAACAAGCGAGCGCGAGCGTAATCACTCGCTCGGACACTCACGAGAGGGAAGAAAATGAGCACCAACCCCGGTGGTCAGAGCATTGGCTACGAGGCCGTCACCAAGGCCAAGAACGCCATTGAGGAAACCGCCCACGACATGAGCCAGCAGATCCGGATCCTGGCCGACATCATCAACACGGTCGGGGCCGGCTGGACCGGTTCCGGTGCCACCCAGTTCACCACCGCGCAGAACACGCTGAACCTGCGCCACGACGACATCCGCCGCAAGCTGGACGTCCTCTACAACGCCGTGGTCGGCACCAAGAACCTCAACTCGCAGAACGACGAAGACGTCGACGCCGCGTTCCGTGCGATCAACGCGCAGGGCGGCGCCACCAGCGGCGGTGTGCCCAACACCTCCGGTCTGAACAGCCTGTAGAAGCACCCGCACCACCGTACGTACACACTTCAGACTTCACGAGGAGCAGACATGGGCGACACCAATCCCGACCTCAAGATCCGGTATGAGAACGTCCAGGAGATCGCGAACAGCATCCGCGGCATCTCCAAGCGCATCATGGACGACCTGGGCCGGATGGAGGCGGCCGTGAAGGTCGTCGCCGACACCTGGGACGGCGAGGCGCACGGCGCGTACCTGAAGGTCCAGAAGGACTACAAGGCCGACGCCCACGACATCCAGCAGACGCTGGAGAAGATCGCCAAGACGATCGAGACCGGTAAGGACAGCTACCACTCGACCGACCTCAAGGCGTCGCGCCTGTTCACCGAGGCGTACTGATCTCGGGGTAGTAGGGACGTACACGAAAGGGGGTCACGCCCGGCATCGGGCGTGACCCCCTTTCGTATGCCGCCGATCAAGAAGTCAGCGCAGGTCGAACTCGCCGTCGCGCGCCCCGAGTACGAACGCCGTCCACTCCGCCTCCGTGTACCGCAGCACGGTCTCCGGGTCGGTCGAGGAGCGCATCGCCACGGCGCCGCCGGGCAGATGGGCGATCTCCACCCGTTCCTCCGCCTCCTCGGTCCCGGGCGCGCTCACCCACTCCACGCCCGAGATGTCCAGGGCGTACAGCTCGTCCTTCTCACGTTCGCTGCCCATCTAGCACGTTCCCTTCGAAGTCCACTGGGCGCCAGCGTAGTTGGAAACGGGGGCGGCGTACGAGCTGTTCTCGTACGCCGCCCCCGGTTCCGGTCGATTCCCGTGGATCACTTCTCGGGGAGCCAGCCCAGCTGCACCAGCGGCGCGCCGCGCTTGCGGGAGACGAAGTAGCCGCGGCCCTGCGGCATCGGGCGCGGGCGGATGTTGCCCAGGACGTCGCCCTCGCTCGGGTCGCCGGAGAGCACCACGCCCTGTGCGCCGAGTTCCTTGATGCGCTGCATGAACGACTCGTACATCGAGCGCGACGCGCCCGCCGAGCTGCGGGCGATGATGAAGCGCACGCCGACGTCCCGCGAGAACGGCAGGTTCTCCACCATCACCGACAGCGGGTTGCCCGCGTTCGTCGAGACCAGCTCGTAGTCGTCGATGATGATGAACACCTGCGGGCCGGTCCACCAGGAGCGGTCGCGCAGCTGCTGCGGGGTGACGTCGGCGGGCGGCTGGCGGCGGACCATCAGGTCCGCGAGCGCGTTCATGTGCATCTCCAACGCGCTGGAGAGCGGCGCGTATTCGAGCAGATGCGTGTCGGGGACGACGTCGAGCAGCGAGCGGCGGTAGTCGCCGACCACGATCTTGGCCTCGTCCGGCGAGTAGCGCTCGGAGATCTTCTGGGCGAGGTGGCGCAGCAGCGCCGTCTTGCCCGACTCGCTCTCGCCGAAGACCAGGAAGAACGGGTCCGTCTCGAAGTCGACGAACACCGGCTCCAGATTGGTCTCGTCGATACCGATCGCCACACCGTGCTGCGGGTACTCGAAGCCCTTCGGCAGCTGGTCGGCGGGGAGCTTGCGGGGGAGCAGGCGGACGGTCGGGGCCGCCGGGCCCTGCCACGCTTCGCTTACCGCCCGTACGAACGACTCCTGCGCCTCGGAGAGCCAGTCCGCGTCGTGCGAGCCGTCCACGCGCGGCAGCGCCGCCATGAAGTGCAGCTTCTCCTGGACCTGGCCGCGTCCGGGCATGCCCACCGGCACGTTCGCCGCCACCCGGCGGTCGAACTCGGAGTCCATCGAGTCACCGAGCCGCAGCTCCAGGCGGCCCAGGATCTGGTCCTTGAGGGCGGCCCGCACCTCCATGTAGCGGGAGGCGGTCAGCACCACGTGGATGCCGTAGCCGAGGCCGCGGCTGGCGATGTCCTGGACGACGCCGTCGAGCATCTCGTAGTCGCCGCGGAAGGCGCCCCAGCCGTCGATCACCAGGAACACATCGCCCCAGGCCTCGCCCGGCAGATCACCGGCCGCGCGGCGGCGCCGGTAGGTGGAGATGGAGTCGATGCCGTTGGCCCGGAAGAACTCCTCGCGCCGGTTGAGCACGCCCGCGACCTCCGCGACCGTACGCCGTACCCGCTCGGGGTCGAGGCGGGAGGCGACGCCGCCCACATGCGGCAGGCCGGAGATCGCGGAGAGACCGCCACCGCCGAAGTCCAGCCCGTAGAACTGCACTTCGTGCGGGGTGTGGGTGAGGGCGAACGAGGCGATCATGGTGCGCAGCAGCGTCGACTTGCCGGACTGCGGGCCGCCCACGACCAGCATGTGGCCGGCCGCGCCCGAGAAGTCGCGGTACAGCACCTCGCGGCGCTGCTCGAAGGGCTTGTCGATGAGGCCGAGCGGCACGATGAGCCCGCCGGGGCGCGTGTACTCCGTCGCGTTGAGGCCGCGCTCGGCCGTCGTCGCGATCCCCGGCAGCAGCTGGTCCAGCGACGGCGCGTCGTCGAGGGGCGGCAGCCACACCTGGTGGGCGGGCACGCCCTGGCCCTCCAGGCGCCGCACGATCACATCGAGCACGGTGTCCGCCAGCGCGTCGTCCTCGCCCGGGCTCGTCAGGAGCGACGGGTCGGGCGCCGCGTACACGACCGGCACCGGGGCCGCCGTGAACACCGCGGGGCGCCGCTCGATCGGCAGCGGCCCGACCGACAGGTCCGGGCCGCCCGAGCGGTAGGTGCCCGAGACGTACGCCGCCTTGAAGCGGACCATCTCGTCCGTGCCGAACTTGAGGTAGCCCGAGCCCGGCACCGACGGCAGGTGGTAGGCGTCGGGGACGCCGAGCGCGGTGCGCGACTCGGCCGCCGAGAAGGTGCGCAGACCCACGCGGTACGAGAGATACGTGTCCAGGCCGCGCAGCTTGCCCTCCTCCAGGCGCTGCGAGGCGAGCAGCAGATGCACACCAAGGGAGCGGCCGATGCGGCCGATCTGGATGAACATGTCGATGAAGTCGGGCTTGGCGGTGAGGAGTTCGGAGAACTCGTCGATCACCAGGACCAGCGAGGCCAGCGGCTCCAGCGGGGCGCCCGCCGCGCGCGCCTTCTCGTAGTCGTGCATGTTGGCGTAGTTGCCCGCCGAGCGCAGCAGCTCCTGGCGGCGCTGGAGCTCGCCGCGGATCGCGTCGCCCATGCGGTCGACCAGGGTGAGGTCGTCCGCGAGGTTGGTGATGACCGCCGCCACGTGCGGCATGTGCGACATACCGGTGAAGGTGGCGCCGCCCTTGAAGTCGGCGAGGACGAAGTTGAGCGTCTCCGAGGTGTGGGTGACGGCGAGGCCGAGCACCAGGGTGCGCAGCAGCTCCGACTTGCCGGAGCCGGTCGCGCCCACGCACAGGCCGTGCGGGCCCATGCCCTCCTGCGCCGCCTCCTTGAGGTCCAGCATCACCGGCTGGCCGTCCTCGCCCACACCGATCGGCACCCGCAGCCGCTCGGCCGTCGAACGCGGCCGCCAGGTGCGGGCCACGTCGATGGAGCCCGCGTCGCCCAGGTTCAGCAGATCCGTGAAGTCCAGGTTGGCGAGCAGCGGCTCGTCGTCGTCACCGCCGCCCATCTGCAGCGGCGCGAGCTGGCGGGCCAGCGCCTCGGCGGCCGGCAGCGACATCTGGTCGGGCAGACCCTCGTACGCCATGCCGAAGCCCGACTCCAGGCGCAGCCGACCGGGGCGCACGACCACCGAGAGGCCGCCGCGCGGCTCGTCGAGCTCGCCCGGCACCACCTCGATGATGGTGACGCCCTGAAGGCCCTCGGCCGCCGCGAACAGCGAGTCCGGCGGCACTATCCCGCCGTCGAGGACGACCACGAGGTGCGGCTGGTCCAGGACCGGCTGGTTGTCGCGGCTGAACCGGGGCCGCCCGTCCAGGCGGCTGTGCAGCAGCAGCTCCAGCTCGCCCAGGTCGTCGCCGAACAGCCGCTTCGTACCGGCCCCGTCGACCTGGCCGGGCAGCTGGGTGTGCGGCAGCCACTTCGTCCAGTCCCAGCGCGGCACCGCGCCCGGCGCCGCCACGACGGCGACCATCAGGTCGTCGGGGGAGTGCAGTGTCACCAGCTGCGCGACCAGCGCGCGCGTGGCCGACTGGGCCGCGTCCACGTCGCCGGAGACCGTCACGTGGTAGAAGGCGCGCATCGAGACCGCCATCGGCAGCCCGTCCAACGAGCCGTGCACCGCCAGGAACTGCTGCATCGCGCCCGCGCACAGCGGCTCCAGCTCGTCCACCGGCGCCGTGTCGGGCGCTATCAGCGGCGTCGACAACTGCTGGGCGCCGAGCCCGATCCGGGCCTGCCCGAAGTCGTTGTCGCCGAGCCGTCGCTCCCAGACCCGCGAGCCCTCCGCGACCACCGACCACAGCTGCTCGGGGGCCGGGTGCAGATACAGCTGCGCGTCGCGCTGCTTGCGCGCGGTCTTGCGCACCGTACGCCGTGTCTGGGCGAGGTACTTGAGGTAGTCACGCCGGACATCTGCCATTTGCCCCTGCGCACCCTTGCGGAACTTCACCAGCTGCGCGATGACCATGGACAGCGTCGACACCAGCATCAGCGCGCCCATGATCTTCATGAACGGCGCCGAGTTGGGCATGAAGAAGAACACCACGGACGAGCCCATGCCGAGCATCGGCAGGAGCTGCATCAGCATGGACTCCTGCTGCCCGCGCGGCAGCTCCGGCGGGGCCTCCAGCCGCAGTTCGTCCGAGGACACATCGGGCGGCAGGGACCGCGGCGGGCGTTTGACGACGATCTGGCTCACCGGAGCATCAATCCCTCAATACGGACGGGTCATTCGGCACCGGCGCCCCCGTGGCGACAGTCTCCCTCCGCGCGACGGTGATCCTACTTGCAGCCTGTGACACCGGAGCCCGGTAGGGTGGCGCGCGCAGTGTGCGCAACCGCGAATCAGGGGGACTGAAGACGTTGAGTACGACAGCGGCGACCGGCTTCTGCCGGGTCACAGTGGTGGCGCCCGACAGTCGCATCGATGTGGCCCTCCCGGAGGACATCGCCGTCGCCGACGTCTACCCGGAGATCCTCCGGCTCACCGGGCAGACCCAGCCGGCCGGCGCCCCGACCGGCTACCACCTGGTGCGCCGCGACGGCACCGTCCTCGACGGCGCCCGCACCCTGGCGGCCCAGCAGGTCCTCGACGGCGAGCTGCTCAGCCTGCGCCCGTTCGCCGAGTCGCTGCCGCCGGCCGTCTTCGACGACGTCTCGGACGCCGTCGCCTCGGCCGTCACCCGCGACCGCCATCTGTGGAGCGACGACCTGCTGCGCGGCGCAGGTCTCGTCGGCGGCGTCCTGCTGCTCGTCCTGATGGGCTTCGTCCTCTGGTACGCCGACCCGGTCGACCACGACATGCACGGGCTGCCCGGCATCATCGCGGGCTCGGCGGGCCTGCTGCTCACCGCCTTCGCCGGAGTGCGCGCCCGCGTCTACTCCGACCGCTCCAGCGCGGTCGCCCTGGGCCTGGGCGCACTGCCGCTGCTGCTGATCGCGGGCTCCGGGATCATCGGGCAGGACAGCGGCGACGGCCCCGGCAAGCTCCAGTTCCTGCTCGGCTGTGTGACGGTCCTGGTCGCCTCGGTGACCCTGGTCGCGCTCACCCCGAGCGGCGACGCGCCGTTCGTCGCGACCACGTTCCTGGCCGCCACCGGCACCCTCGCGACGTTCGTCGCGATCCTGACCGAGTCCAGCGCCACCCGTACGGCCGCGGTGTGCGCGCCCGTCGCCATCGGCCTGGTCGCCTTCCTGCCGAGCCTGTCCGCCCGCTTCGCCCGGCTCCCCATCGGCTACGCCTCCCCGCGCAGCGCCACCGACGACTTCGGCGCCGAGCCGAACACCGCCCCCGAGGCCCGCCCCGTCGACGCCGAGCGCATCGCCGCCCAGGCCCGGCGCGGCCACGAGATGCTGCTCGGCCTGGTCGGCGGCTGCGCGGCCGTGGTGGTCGGCTCCGCCGCCGTCCTCGGTTTCTCGCACAGTGTGTACGGACAGCTGCTCGCCCTGGCCTCGGGCCTGGCGATGCTGCTGCGCGCCCGGCTGTTCCGCTACACCTCGCAGGTCGCCTGCGTCCTGGTGGCCGGCATCGCCGCGATCGCCCTGCTGGTCCTCGGTATGTCCCTGAACCCGCCCGGCGATCTGCTGTACGAATTCGTCCGCTACGGCGACCGCGGCTCGCTCGACATCCGTACGATCTGGCTCTCCGCGGCCGTGGCGGCAGGCGCCGCACTGATCACCGCCATCGGACTGATCATCCCGAAGAAGGGCCTCTCGCCTTTCTGGGGCCGCACCCTGGACCTGGCCGAGGGCGCCGTACTGCTCTCGCTGGTCCCGCTGTGCCTGGCCGTACTGGACGTCTTCAACCAGGCCCGCTCGCTCACCAGCGGCTGACCGGAGCCCCCGCGGACCCGCCGGACACGCCCGGGGGTCCGCGAACCCCCCGAATGGACGAGTCCCGGCGTACTGGTACGCTGTGTGACGGCCGTTTGTGTACGCGTCTTCGGATTCTTCTGGAGGCTGCGCCCAGCGGATCCCCGCCTCCCGAGTAACGGAAGCTCCCCTGAGACCAAGACCAGGGGCACTCGGTGGCACATCAAGACTACGAGGAGTACCGAGTGTCTCTCGACGCCGCTACGAAGAAGCAGATCATGTCCGAGTTCGGCCAGAAGGAGGGCGACACCGGCTCCCCCGAGGTCCAGGTCGCCATGCTCTCCCGCCGTATCTCGGACCTGACCGAGCACCTCAAGACCCACAAGCACGACCACCACTCCCGTCGTGGTCTGCTGATCCTGGTCGGCCAGCGCCGCCGCCTGCTGCAGTACCTGGCCAAGAAGGACATCCAGCGCTTCCGTACGCTGGTCGACCGCCTGGGCATCCGCCGCGGTGCGGCCGGCGGCGCCAAGTAAGTCGCCGTGAAGGGAGCGGTTCCCACCTATTAGGGGGCCGCTCCCTTTGCTGTACGTGCGGGACGTACCGGACGCTCAGTAGTCTGGCCGTACAACGCAACACACAATGAGCGAGAAGCCTCCTCCCCGCCGCCGGTCCTCGGTAGTGGCTCCCGGGGAGACAACGCCCCCGGGTGCTTCGATCGAAGACCGGCCCGCAGCCAAGGAGCGCTTCTCCGCCACACCGTCCCCCTGCCACACGGGCCCGGGGACGAAAGACGATGAGTGGAGAAAACGCTAGTGGAGAACGAGACCCACTACGCCGAGGCCGTTATCGACAACGGTTCCTTCGGCACCCGCACCATCCGCTTCGAGACGGGCCGGCTGGCCAAGCAGGCCGCCGGTTCCGCCGTGGCGTACCTGGACGACGACACGATGGTCCTGTCGGCCACGACCGCGTCCAAGAAGCCCAAGGACCAGCTCGACTTCTTCCCCCTGACGGTGGACGTCGAGGAGCGGATGTACGCGGCCGGCAAGATCCCCGGCTCCTTCTTCCGCCGTGAGGGCCGGCCCTCCGAGGACGCGATCCTCACCTGCCGCCTGATCGACCGCCCGCTGCGCCCGTCCTTCAAGAAGGGCCTGCGCAACGAGATCCAGGTCGTCGCCACGATCATGGCGCTCAACCCGGACCACCTCTACGACGTGGTCGCGATCAACGCCGCCTCCTGCTCCACGCAGCTGGCCGGCCTGCCCTTCTCCGGCCCGATCGGCGGCGTCCGCGTCGCGCTGATCAACGGCCAGTGGGTGGCGTTCCCGACGCACACCGAGCTCGAGGACGCCGTCTTCGACATGGTCGTCGCGGGCCGTGCCCTGGAGGACGGCGACGTCGCGATCATGATGGTCGAGGCCGAGGCCACCGAGAAGACCATCCAGCTGGTCAAGGGCGGCGCCGAGGCGCCGACCGAGGAGGTCGTCGCCGCCGGTCTGGACGCCGCGAAGCCCTTCATCAAGGTGCTCTGCAAGGCCCAGGCCGAGCTCGCCGCCAAGGCCGCCAAGCCGACCGGCGAGTTCCCGGTCTTCCTCGACTACCAGGACGACGTCCTGGAGGCGCTCACCGCCGCGGTCAAGGGCGAGCTCGCCCAGGCGCTCACCATCGCGGGCAAGCAGGACCGCGAGGCCGAGCTGGACCGCGTCAAGGAGCTTGCGGGCGAGAAGCTCCTCCCGGCCTTCGAGGGCCGCGAGAAGGAGATCTCCGCCGCGTACCGCGCGCTGACCAAGAAGCTGGTCCGCGAGCGCGTCATCAAGGACAAGGTCCGCATCGACGGCCGTGGCATCACGGACATCCGTACGCTGGCGGCCGAGGTCGAGGCCATCCCGCGCGTGCACGGCTCGGCGCTGTTCGAGCGTGGCGAGACCCAGATCCTGGGCGTCACCACCCTGAACATGCTCCGGATGGAGCAGCAGCTGGACACCCTTTCCCCGGTGACCCGCAAGCGCTACATGCACAACTACAACTTCCCGCCGTACTCCGTCGGCGAGACCGGCCGCGTGGGCTCGCCCAAGCGCCGCGAGATCGGCCACGGCGCGCTCGCCGAGCGCGCGATCCTGCCGGTCCTGCCGACCCGCGAGGAGTTCCCCTACGCGATCCGTCAGGTGTCCGAGGCCCTCGGCTCCAACGGCTCGACGTCGATGGGCTCGGTCTGCGCCTCCACCATGTCGCTGCTGAACGCCGGTGTGCCGCTCAAGGCCCCCGTCGCCGGTATCGCCATGGGCCTGATCTCCCAGGAGATCGACGGCAAGACGCACTACGTCGCCCTCACCGACATCCTCGGTGCGGAGGACGCCTTCGGCGACATGGACTTCAAGGTCGCCGGTACGAAGGAGTTCGTCACCGCCCTCCAGCTCGACACCAAGCTGGACGGCATCCCGGCCTCCGTCCTGGCCGCGGCCCTCAAGCAGGCCCGCGACGCACGCCTCCACATCCTCGACGTGATGATGGAAGCGATCGACACGCCGGACGAGATGTCCCCGAACGCCCCGCGGATCATCACCGTCAAGATCCCGGTGGACAAGATCGGTGAGGTCATCGGCCCCAAGGGCAAGATGATCAACCAGATCCAGGAGGACACCGGCGCCGAGATCACGATCGAGGACGACGGCACCATCTACATCGGTGCCCAGGTCGGCTCGCAGGCCGAGGCCGCCCGCGCCACGATCAACGGCATCGCCAACCCGACCATGCCGGAGGTCGGCGAGCGCTACCTGGGTACGGTCGTCAAGACCACCACCTTCGGTGCGTTCGTGTCCCTGCTCCCGGGCAAGGACGGCCTGCTGCACATCTCGCAGATCCGCAAGCTCGCCGGTGGCAAGCGCGTGGAGAACGTCGAGGACGTGCTCGCGGTCGGCTCCAAGGTCCAGGTCGAGATCGCGGAGATCGACTCCCGCGGCAAGCTCTCCCTGATCCCGGTCGTCGAGGGCGAAGACGACGAGAAGAAGGACGACACCGACAAGTGACGTCCCGTAGCTCCAAGGCGACGGCCCGCACCTCTTCGGAGGCGCGGGCCGTCGCCCGTACCCAAACGCTTCTGCCGGGCCGGAACGGCATCGGCACCGTGCGCCGTACGACCCTGCCCGGCGGTCTGCGGGTCGTCACCGAGACCCTGCCGTCCGTACGGTCGGCGACCTTCGGCATCTGGGTCCAGGTCGGCTCGCGCGACGAGACGCCCACGCTGAACGGCGCCACGCACTATCTGGAGCACCTCCTGTTCAAGGGCACGCGCAAGCGCAGTGCCCTCGACATCTCCGCCGCGCTCGACGCGGTCGGCGGCGAGATGAACGCCTTCACGGCGAAGGAGTACACCTGCTACTACGCGCGCGTGCTCGACACCGACCTGCCGCTGGCCATCGACGTCGTCTGCGACATGCTGACCGGCTCGCTCATCCTCGAAGAGGACGTCGACGCCGAACGCGGCGTGATCCTCGAAGAGATCGCGATGACCGAGGACGACCCGGGCGACTGCGTGCACGACCTGTTCGCGCACACCATGCTCGGCGAGACCCCGCTGGGCCGCCCGGTCCTCGGCACGGTCGACACGATCAACTCGCTGACCCGGCCGCAGATCGCGCGCTTCTACAAGAAGCACTACGACCCGCGCCACCTGGTCGTGGCCGCCGCCGGAAACGTCGACCACGCGACGGTCGTACGCCAGGTCCGCAAGGCGTTCGAGAAGGCCGGCGCGCTCTCGCACACGGACGCGGTCCCGGTCGCCCCGCGCGCGGGCGCGCGCGCCCTGAAGACGGCGGGCCGCGTCGAACTGCTCAACCGGCGCACCGAGCAGGCGCATGTCGTCCTCGGCATGCCGGGCCTGGCCCGCACCGACGAGCGCCGCTGGGCCCTCGGCGTGCTGAACACGGCCCTCGGCGGCGGTATGTCGTCGCGCCTGTTCCAGGAGGTACGGGAGAAGCGGGGCCTGGCCTACAGCGTGTACTCGTACACCTCGGGCTTCGCGGACTGCGGGCTGTTCGGCGTCTACGCGGGCTGCCGTCCCAGCCAGGTCCACGACGTCCTGAAGATCTGCCGCGACGAGCTGGACCGGGTCGCCGCGGACGGGCTCACGGACGACGAGATCGGGCGCGCGGTCGGTCAGCTCTCCGGCTCGACCGTGCTGGGCCTTGAGGACACGGGCGCGCTGATGAACCGCATCGGCAAGAGCGAGCTGTGCTGGGGCACCCAGATGTCCGTCGACGACATGCTGGCCAAGATAGCCGCGGTCACCCCGGACGAGGTCCGCGAGGTGGCCCGTGATGTGCTGGGACAGCGTCCCTCGCTGTCCGTCATCGGCCCGCTGAAGGACAAGCAGGCCGACCGCCTCCATGAAGCGGTCTCCTGACCCGTACGCAATCCGTACGTACGTGTACGCAAGGACGTGAGGAAGCAAGCATGAGCAAGCTGCGCGTGGCGGTTCTCGGCGCGAAGGGCCGTATCGGCTCCGAAGCGGTACGGGCCGTGGAAGCGGCCGAGGACATGGAGCTGGTCGCGGCCCTGGGCCGGGGCGACAAGCTGGAGACGCTCGCGGACGCGGGCGCCCAGGTCGTGGTCGAACTGACCACCCCCGCCTCGGTGATGGGCAACCTCGACTTCTGTGTGCGCCACGGCATGCACGCGGTCGTCGGCACCACCGGCTGGACCGAGGACCGCCTCGCGCAGCTCACCACCTGGCTGGACGGCTCGCCGTCCACCGGGGTGCTCATCGCCCCGAACTTCTCCATCGGGGCCGTCCTCACGATGAGGTTCGCCCAGCTCGCCGCGCCCTACTTCGAGTCCGTCGAGGTCGTCGAGCTGCACCACCCGAACAAGGTGGACGCGCCGTCCGGCACGGCGACGCGCACCGCGCAGCTGATCGCGGCGGCGCGCGCCGAGGCGGGCGTCGCGCCCGCTCCGGACGCCACCGTGACGGCCCTCGACGGGGCGCGCGGCGCCGACGTCGACGGCGTCCCGGTCCACGCGATCCGGCTGCGCGGCCTCCTGGCCCACCAGGAGGTCCTGCTCGGCGCCGAGGGCGAGACGCTGACGATCCGTCATGACTCGCTCCACCACAGCAGCTTCATGCCGGGCATCCTGCTCGGCGCCCGCCGCGTGGTGACCACTCCGGGCCTGACCTTCGGCCTGGAACACTTCCTCGACCTGAACTGAGCTGGACTGCCGGTCATGCGCGCAAAGATCACTTACTTCGTCACGGCTGCCGTCCTGGTCTTCTACTTCGTCCTGGTCGGCAGCCGGGGCGTCATGCTCATCCAGGACGGCAAGCTGATCACCGTCACCATGGGGATCGCGGTCCTGGTGCTGCCGCTGATCGGCATCTGGTTCCTCTGGGCGAACACCCGGTTCGTGACCCGGGCCAACGCCCTGGCCGCCGAGCTGGAGGCCGAGGGCGGACTGCCGGTCGACGAACTGGTCCGCACGGCCGGCGGCCGTATCGACCGCGCCTCGGCCGACGCCGTCTTCGCCCGCCGCAAGGAGGAGACGGAGGACTCCCCGGACGACTGGCGCTGCTGGTTCCGCCTGGCCGTCGCCTACCAGGACGCCCGCGACACCCCGCGTGCACGCAAGGCGATGCAGCGAGCGATAAACCTCCGCGAGGGCAAGCCGGTCTGAGGCGAGCGGGTCTGATGGCTACGCCTGACAGCAGGCAGGTGCCTGATGGCGGTGCGGGGCGAGGGCTCGTCTGCCGCCTCACGGCCCGGCCCCCGACCCCGCCCTCAAGCGGAGCGCCTAGCGGCGGTACTCGTCGCCCCATGCCTCGACCGTGTCGGCGGCCCGGTCGAAGGCCTCGACGCGGGACAGGAAGTCCGCGTTGTGGTCCGTGAGCAGCACCGGCAGCCGCGCCCCGCCCCGCGTGGCGGCGAGCAGCGCCTGTCCCTGCACGGTCCGGGGCAGGCCGAGCCAGCGCACCGGCTGCTGCACCGTCCGTACGCCCTCGATCTTCTGCCACGACACGGTGGACGTCCGGAAGAAGCCCACCCGGCGCAGCCCGGCCCGGCTGACCCAGACACCCACCCGCAGCATCCGCAGCGCCGACGCGATCACCAGCAGGGCGACGGCCAGCACCGAGAGCGCGGCGGCCGCACCGCCGGTGAAGGCGATGATCACCGCGGCGAGCAGCACGAACGACGCGAGGAGCAGCAGCACCGCGGCCGCGCCGACCCGCCAGGGGCCCGGCCGGTAGGGGCGGCGCCAGCGGTCGTGGTCGTCGAAGGGCAGCGCGACGTCGTCGGCGGTCGCATCGAATGCGCGGTCGGCCGTCAGGAAGGGCAGGGGCACGACTGATCCTCACTCACAAGCACGCTCGATTGGCTGTGCCCGGTGAGGCTACCCAGGAGCCCGCCCGACGACCAGTTCCGGGGGCCCAAGGGGGCACCTCCCACGCCATTCGGGCGATGCGGGAGCGTCAGCGGCCCTCCGCCGCCTGGGACTGCTGGGTCTGGCCCGACGACTGGGTCGGCTGCATGGCGGGCAGTCCGAACAGGAGCGAGCCCGCGAGCCCGGCCACCACGGTGAGCCCGATCAGCGTACGGCCCACTATTCGGCCGGTACCGGCGCGCTCGCGGGGCGGCGGGGTGACGTTGCTGCGGAACTGTTCTGCTTCGGCGACGAACGCGAAGGGAACGGGCTCACGCCGACGAAACATGAGGGGCTTCTCCTTGTCTGTGTGTGATGAGGACCATGTGGGTCTACTGGTACAGACGCTCGAAGTTGCCGATTGGTGCCCGAATTCCCCGAATTGCCGAAGAAGTTCATGACGGTTCGTCAGGGAGGGCGTTGTCAGTGGCGGGCCGTAGAGTGGTCGGCGCCGTTATCGACCTGGAAGGACCGCCGGTGACCGACGCCCCCGCCGCAGACCTCAAGCCCAGCTTCCGCAGTGATGTCACCGTCGAGCTGGTGAAGCACACCGCCGGTGACTCCGACGTGCTGTGGGCGGCCCGCGTCTCGACCGCCGGCGAGCAGTCCCTGGAGGAGCTCCAGAAGGACCCCGAGCGCTCCAAGGGCCTGATCAACTACCTGATGCGGGACCGCCACGGCAGCCCCTTCGAGCACAATTCGATGACGTTCTTCATCAGCGCCCCGATCTTCGTCTTCCGCGAGTTCATGCGGCACCGGGTGGGCTGGTCGTACAACGAGGAGTCGGGCCGCTACCGGGAGCTCCAGCCGGTGTTCTACGTCCCGGGCGCCGAGCGCAAGCTCGTCCAGCAGGGCCGCCCCGGCAAGTACGAGTTCGTCGACGGCACCGAGGCCCAGCAGGAGCTCACGGGCCGCGCCATGGAGGACTCGTACCGCCAGGCGTACAAGGCGTACCAGGAGATGCTGGCGGCCGGTGTCGCCCGCGAGGTCGCCCGCGCGGTCCTCCCGGTCGGCCTGTACTCGTCGATGTACGCGACGTGCAACGCCCGTTCCCTGATGCACTTCCTGGGCCTGCGCACCCAGCACGGGCTGGCGAAGGTGCCGTCGTTCCCGCAGCGGGAGATCGAGATGGTCGGAGAGAAGATGGAGGAGCACTGGGCGAAGCTCATGCCCCTCACATACGCCGCCTTCAACGCCAACGGCCGAGTCGCTCCGTAAGGCGCGCCCCGTAAGTGACGTCGCCCTCGTACGAGGGCGAAGCAACAGGGCGAATCCGCCTCTACGGGCACAGATGTGCTGATACCTCGCGGAAAGTGTCCGTATTGCGGCGTTTCGCGTAGTTCATCTAGGCTGATCAAACGGACCCGGCACTGCTTGAACCCCCGAGCAGGCAGTGCCGGGCTCCCTTTGCCACGTCCCCCGAGGGGACACCCGGCGCTGAGCAGCGAGTAGCGTGTTACCCATGGCTCCGATCTCCACTCCGCAGACCCCCTTCGGGCGGGTCCTCACCGCCATGGTCACGCCCTTCGCGGCGGACGGCGCACTCGACCTCGACGGCGCGCAGCGTCTCGCCGTCCACCTGGTCGACGCAGGTAACGACGGACTGATCGTCAACGGCACCACCGGCGAGTCCCCGACCACCAGCGACGCGGAGAAAGACCAGCTCGTACGGGCCGTACTGGAAGCGGTCGGAGACCGGGCCCACGTCGTCGCCGGCATCGGCACCAACGACACGCACCACACCCTGGAGCTGGCCCGCGCGGCCGAGCGCGCCGGAGCACACGGCCTGCTCGCCGTCACGCCGTACTACAACAAGCCCCCGCAGGAGGGCCTGTACCGGCACTTTTCGGCCATCGCCGACGCCACCGAGCTCCCGGTGATGCTCTACGACATCCCCGGCCGCAGCGGTGTCCCGATCGACACCGAAACCCTGGTGCGCCTCGCCGAGCACCCGCGTATCGTCGCCAACAAGGACGCCAAGGGCGACCTGGGCCGTGCCAGCTGGGCCATCGCCCGCTCCGGCCTCGCCTGGTACTCCGGCGACGACATGCTCAACCTGCCGCTGCTCTCGGTCGGCGCGGTCGGCTTCGTCTCGGTCGTCGGCCATGTGGTCACCCCCGAGCTGCGCTCGCTCCTCGACGCGTACGTCTCGGGCAACGTCCAGAAGGCCACCGAGATCCACCAGAAGCTGCTGCCGGTGTACACGGGCATGTTCCGTACCCAGGGCGTCATGACCACCAAGGCCGCGCTCGCCCTCCAGGGCCTGCCCGGCGGACCCCTGCGGCTGCCGATGATCGGGCTGACGGCGGAGGAAACCGCCCAGCTCAAGATCGATCTTGCCGCCGGTGGGGTACAGCTGTAACCACAGACTTCACAACTGAATACGAAGAACCAACAGACAACAGCAAGTGCACGAATGTCATGCGCGCCACGTGCCTTACAGGTACGTGGCGTGTGTGGTGAGGAGAGTCTTTTGAGTCATCCGCATCCCGAACTCGGCACCCCGCCGAAGCTTGCCAAGAACGGCCTGCGCGTCACCCCGCTCGGCGGTCTCGGCGAAATCGGCCGGAACATGACGGTCTTCGAGTACGGCGGACGCCTGCTCATCGTCGACTGCGGCGTGCTCTTCCCCGAGGAGGAGCAGCCCGGCGTAGACCTGATCCTGCCGGACTTCAGCAGCATCAGGGACCGCCTCGACGACATCGAGGGCATCGTGCTCACGCACGGCCACGAGGACCACATCGGCGGCGTCCCGTACCTGCTCCGCGAGAAGCCGGACATCCCGCTGATCGGCTCCAAGCTGACCCTCGCGCTGATCGAGGCCAAGCTCCAGGAGCACCGCATCCGTCCGTACACGCTGGAGGTCGCCGAGGGCGACCGAGAGCGCCTGGGCCCCTTCGACTGCGAGTTCATCGCGGTCAACCACTCCATCCCGGACGCCCTCGCGGTCGCCATCCGCACCCCCGCGGGCATGGCCGTCCACACCGGCGACTTCAAGATGGACCAGCTCCCGCTGGACCGCCGTCTGACCGACCTCCCCACCTTCGCGAAGCTGGGCGAGGAGGGCATCGACCTGCTGCTGGTGGACTCCACCAACGCCGAGGTCCCCGGCTTCGTGCCGCCCGAGCGCGACATCTCGAACGTCCTGCGCACGGTCTTCGCGAACGCCCAGAAGCGCATCATCGTGGCCAGCTTCGCCAGCCATGTGCACCGCATCCAGCAGATCCTGGACGCCGCCCACGAATACGGCCGCCGGGTCGCCTTCGTCGGCCGCTCCATGGTCCGCAACATGGGCATCGCCCGTGACCTGGGCTATCTGAAGGTCCCGGCCGGACTCGTCGTCGACGTCAAGACGCTGGACGACCTGCCGGACGACGAGGTCGTGCTCGTCTGCACGGGCTCCCAGGGCGAGCCGATGGCGGCCCTGTCCCGGATGGCCAACCGCGACCACCAGATCCGGATCGTCCAGGGCGACACCGTGATCCTGGCGTCGTCCCTGATCCCGGGCAACGAGAACGCGGTCTACCGCGTCATCAACGGCCTGACCCGCTGGGGCGCCAACGTCGTCCACAAGGGCAACGCCAAGGTGCACGTCTCGGGCCACGCCTCGGCCGGCGAGCTGCTGTACTTCTACAACATCTGCAAGCCGAAGAACCTGATGCCGGTGCACGGCGAATGGCGCCACCTGCGGGCCAACGCCGAGCTCGGCGCCCTGACCGGTGTGCCCAAGAACCACATCGTCATCGCCGAGGACGGCGTGGTCGTCGACCTGGTCGACGGCTCGGCGAGGATCGTCGGCAAGGTCCAGGCGGGTTACGTGTACGTGGACGGCCTCTCGGTCGGCGACGTCACCGAGTCCTCGCTCAAGGACCGCCGCATCCTCGGCGACGAGGGCATCATCTCGGTCTTCGTGGTGGTCGACTCGACCAGCGGGAAGATCGTCAGCGGCCCGACCATCCAGGCCCGCGGTTCCGGCATCGAGGACTCGGCGTTCACGCCGGTGCTCTCGAAGATCGAAGAGGCGCTGAACAAGTCCGCCCAGGACGGCGTCGTCGAGCCGCACCAGCTCCAGCAGCTGATCCGCCGCTCGGTCGGCAAGTGGGTCTCGGACACGTACCGCCGGCGCCCGATGATCCTCCCGGTCGTCGTAGAGGTCTGACGGATCGTCTGACACCACCGGCGTACGCCCGGAGCGGGGCCCCTCGATTTGCGTCGGGGCGCCCCGCTCCAGTACGTTTACATCTCCTCCAGACGGGAACCCGACACCTTCGCGTGTCGCCCGCGTCACCGACGCGGGAGCCGGGAACCGGATGGGTCGGAAAATCCGACATCAGAATCTCTGATAAAGTCGGAACCGCCAGAAAGGGAAAGCGCGAAAGCGAAAACCCCGGAAAGCAAATCCCGCCGACACGGGAATCGGACACGAAAGAGTCTGATAGAGTCGGAAACGAAGGAAGCGCCCGGAGGGCCCGGAAACGGGAACAAAGGAAGCGTCCGTACCTTGAGAACTCAACAGCGTGCCAAAAGTCAACGCCAGATTGACAACCCCGGCCCACCGCTTGTCGGTTGGGTTGGAGGTTCCTTTGAAAAGTCCATCCGCTTGCGGGTGGCAACAACACAGCGAGGACGCTGAGGACAACTGGTCATATTCCGACCGGGTTGTTCCGCTCTTTCGTGGTGTGCACCGGATTACCGGTAAACATTCATGGAGAGTTTGATCCTGGCTCAGGACGAACGCTGGCGGCGTGCTTAACACATGCAAGTCGAACGATGAAGCCCTTCGGGGTGGATTAGTGGCGAACGGGTGAGTAACACGTGGGCAATCTGCCCTTCACTCTGGGACAAGCCCTGGAAACGGGGTCTAATACCGGATACGACCTGGAAGCGCATGCTTCTGGGTGGAAAGCTCCGGCGGTGAAGGATGAGCCCGCGGCCTATCAGCTTGTTGGTGGGGTAATGGCCTACCAAGGCGACGACGGGTAGCCGGCCTGAGAGGGCGACCGGCCACACTGGGACTGAGACACGGCCCAGACTCCTACGGGAGGCAGCAGTGGGGAATATTGCACAATGGGCGAAAGCCTGATGCAGCGACGCCGCGTGAGGGATGACGGCCTTCGGGTTGTAAACCTCTTTCAGCAGGGAAGAAGCGCAAGTGACGGTACCTGCAGAAGAAGCGCCGGCTAACTACGTGCCAGCAGCCGCGGTAATACGTAGGGCGCAAGCGTTGTCCGGAATTATTGGGCGTAAAGAGCTCGTAGGCGGCTTGTCACGTCGGATGTGAAAGCCCGGGGCTTAACCCCGGGTCTGCATTCGATACGGGCTAGCTAGAGTGTGGTAGGGGAGATCGGAATTCCTGGTGTAGCGGTGAAATGCGCAGATATCAGGAGGAACACCGGTGGCGAAGGCGGATCTCTGGGCCATTACTGACGCTGAGGAGCGAAAGCGTGGGGAGCGAACAGGATTAGATACCCTGGTAGTCCACGCCGTAAACGTTGGGAACTAGGTGTTGGCGACATTCCACGTCGTCGGTGCCGCAGCTAACGCATTAAGTTCCCCGCCTGGGGAGTACGGCCGCAAGGCTAAAACTCAAAGGAATTGACGGGGGCCCGCACAAGCAGCGGAGCATGTGGCTTAATTCGACGCAACGCGAAGAACCTTACCAAGGCTTGACATATACCGGAAAGCATTAGAGATAGTGCCCCCCTTGTGGTCGGTATACAGGTGGTGCATGGCTGTCGTCAGCTCGTGTCGTGAGATGTTGGGTTAAGTCCCGCAACGAGCGCAACCCTTGTTCTGTGTTGCCAGCATGCCCTTCGGGGTGATGGGGACTCACAGGAGACTGCCGGGGTCAACTCGGAGGAAGGTGGGGACGACGTCAAGTCATCATGCCCCTTATGTCTTGGGCTGCACACGTGCTACAATGGCCGGTACAATGAGCTGCGATGCCGTGAGGCGGAGCGAATCTCAAAAAGCCGGTCTCAGTTCGGATTGGGGTCTGCAACTCGACCCCATGAAGTCGGAGTTGCTAGTAATCGCAGATCAGCATTGCTGCGGTGAATACGTTCCCGGGCCTTGTACACACCGCCCGTCACGTCACGAAAGTCGGTAACACCCGAAGCCGGTGGCCCAACCCCTTGTGGGAGGGAGCTGTCGAAGGTGGGACTGGCGATTGGGACGAAGTCGTAACAAGGTAGCCGTACCGGAAGGTGCGGCTGGATCACCTCCTTTCTAAGGAGCACAGTACCGATTGCAGGCAAATGTTCTGCACGGTCAGCTCATGGGTGGAACGTTGACTATTCGGCACTTCCGGAAAGATTTCACTAGTACTGCTTCGGCGTGGAACGTGAGAGACGATCTGGGAGGGCCGGGCACGCTGTTGGGTGTCTGAAGGTGCGGCCGGTAAGGCCAAAGTCTTCAGTTGCCGGCCCCAGTGCACTCACTACTTGTTGGTGGGGTGATGGGTGGCTGGTCGTTGTTTGAGAACTGCACAGTGGACGCGAGCATCTGTGGCCAAGTTTTTAAGGGCGCACGGTGGATGCCTTGGCACCAGGAACCGATGAAGGACGTGGGAGGCCACGATAGTCCCCGGGGAGCCGTCAACCAGGCTTTGATCCGGGGGTTTCCGAATGGGGAAACCCGGCAGTCGTCATGGGCTGTCACCCATGCCTGAACACATAGGGCATGTGGAGGGAACGAGGGGAAGTGAAACATCTCAGTACCCTCAGGAAGAGAAAACAACCGTGATTCCGGGAGTAGTGGCGAGCGAAACCGGATGAGGCCAAACCTATGACGTGTGAGACCCGGCAGGGGTTGCGTCGTGGGGGTTGTGGGATCTCTCTTTCACAGTCTGCCGGCTGTGAGACGAGTCAGAAACCGTTGATGTAGGCGAAGGACATGCGAAAGGTCCGGCGTAGAGGGTAAGACCCCCGTAGCTGAAACATTGACGGCTCGTTTGAGAGACACCCAAGTAGCACGGGGCCCGAGAAATCCCGTGTGAATCTGGCGGGACCACCCGCTAAGCCTAAATATTCCCTGGTGACCGATAGCGGATAGTACCGTGAGGGAATGGTGAAAAGTACCGCGGGAGCGGAGTGAAATAGTACCTGAAACCGTGTGCCTACAAGCCGTGGGAGCGTCGCATACGTGCTTGCACGTATGTCGTGACTGCGTGCCTTTTGAAGAATGAGCCTGCGAGTTAGCGGTGTGTAGCGAGGTTAACCCGTGTGGGGAAGCCGTAGCGAAAGCGAGTCCGAACAGGGCGTTTGAGTTGCACGCTCTAGACCCGAAGCGGAGTGATCTAGCCATGGGCAGGTTGAAGCGGAGGTAAGACTTCGTGGAGGACCGAACCCACCAGGGTTGAAAACCTGGGGGATGACCTGTGGTTAGGGGTGAAAGGCCAATCAAACTCCGTGATAGCTGGTTCTCCCCGAAATGCATTTAGGTGCAGCGTCGTGTGTTTCTTGCCGGAGGTAGAGCACTGGATAGGCGATGGGCCCTACCGGGTTACTGACCTTAGCCAAACTCCGAATGCCGGTAAGTGAGAGCGCGGCAGTGAGACTGTGGGGGATAAGCTCCATGGTCGAGAGGGAAACAGCCCAGAGCATCGACTAAGGCCCCTAAGCGTACGCTAAGTGGGAAAGGATGTGGAGTCGCAGAGACAACCAGGAGGTTGGCTTAGAAGCAGCCACCCTTGAAAGAGTGCGTAATAGCTCACTGGTCAAGTGATTCCGCGCCGACAATGTAGCGGGGCTCAAGCGTACCGCCGAAGTCGTGTCATTGCAGCATGAGGGCCAACGCCCGCTGTGATGGGTAGGGGAGCGTCGTGTGCCGGGTGAAGCAGCAGCGGAAGCTAGTTGTGGACGGTTCACGAGTGAGAATGCAGGCATGAGTAGCGATACACACGTGAGAAACGTGTGCGCCGATTGACTAAGGGTTCCTGGGTCAAGCTGATCTGCCCAGGGTAAGTCGGGACCTAAGGCGAGGCCGACAGGCGTAGTCGATGGACAACCGGTTGATATTCCGGTACCCGCTTTGAAACGCCCAATATCGAATCCATTAATGCTAAGGCCGTGAAGCCGCCCTGGAGTCTTCGGACAAAGGGGAGTGGTGGAGCCGCTGATCCAAGGTGGTAGTAGGTAAGCGATGGGGTGACGCAGGAAGGTAGTCCAGCCCGGGCGGTGGTAGTCCCGGGGTAAGGGTGTAGGGCGCTGTCTAGGCAAATCCGGACAGCATGAAGCCTGAGACCTGATGCCGAGCCGATTGTGGTGAAGTGGATGATCCTATGCTGTCGAGAAAAGCCTCTAGCGAGTTTCATGGCGGCCCGTACCCTAAACCGACTCAGGTGGTCAGGTAGAGAATACCGAGGCGTTCGGGTGAACTATGGTTAAGGAACTCGGCAAAATGCCCCCGTAACTTCGGGAGAAGGGGGGCCATCACCGGTGATGAGTCTTGCACTCTGAGCTGGGGGTGGCCGCAGAGACCAGCGAGAAGCGACTGTTTACTAAAAACACAGGTCCGTGCGAAGCCGTAAGGCGATGTATACGGACTGACGCCTGCCCGGTGCTGGAACGTTAAGGGGACCGGTTAGTCACATTTCGGTGTGGCGAAGCTGAGAACTTAAGCGCCAGTAAACGGCGGTGGTAACTATAACCATCCTAAGGTAGCGAAATTCCTTGTCGGGTAAGTTCCGACCTGCACGAATGGCGTAACGACTTCTCGACTGTCTCAACCATAGGCCCGGTGAAATTGCACTACGAGTAAAGATGCTCGTTTCGCGCAGCAGGACGGAAAGACCCCGGGACCTTTACTACAGTTTGATATTGGTGTTCGGTTCGGCTTGTGTAGGATAGGTGGGAGACTGTGAAGCAGCCACGCCAGTGGTTGTGGAGTCGTCGTTGAAATACCACTCTGGTCGTGCTGGATGTCTAACCTGGGTCCGTGATCCGGATCAGGGACAGTGTCTGATGGGTAGTTTAACTGGGGCGGTTGCCTCCTAAAGAGTAACGGAGGCGCCCAAAGGTTCCCTCAGCCTGGTTGGCAATCAGGTGTTGAGTGTAAGTGCACAAGGGAGCTTGACTGTGAGACCGACGGGTCGAGCAGGGACGAAAGTCGGGACTAGTGATCCGGCGGTGGCTTGTGGAAGCGCCGTCGCTCAACGGATAAAAGGTACCCCGGGGATAACAGGCTGATCTTCCCCAAGAGTCCATATCGACGGGATGGTTTGGCACCTCGATGTCGGCTCGTCGCATCCTGGGGCTGGAGTCGGTCCCAAGGGTTGGGCTGTTCGCCCATTAAAGCGGTACGCGAGCTGGGTTTAGAACGTCGTGAGACAGTTCGGTCCCTATCCGCTGTGCGCGTAGGAATATTGAGAAGGGCTGTCCCTAGTACGAGAGGACCGGGACGGACGAACCTCTGGTGTGCCAGTTGTCCTGCCAAGGGCATGGCTGGTTGGCTACGTTCGGGAGGGATAACCGCTGAAAGCATCTAAGCGGGAAGCCTGCTTCGAGATGAGTATTCCCACCTCCTTGAGAGGGTAAGGCTCCCAGTAGACGACTGGGTTGATAGGCCAGATGTGGAAGCCTCGTAAGGGGTGGAGCTGACTGGTACTAATAGGCCGAGGGCTTGTCCTCAGTTGCTCGCGTCCACTGTGTTTGTTCTGAAATAACGAACAGCTGTGTCAGTGCCAGCGTTCAAATTTCATAGTGTTTCGGTGGTCATAGCGTTAGGGAAACGCCCGGTTACATTCCGAACCCGGAAGCTAAGCCTTTCAGCGCCGATGGTACTGCAGGGGGGACCCTGTGGGAGAGTAGGACGCCGCCGAACAAATCTTCAACGCTGGTCCCCGAGCTTCGGCTCGGGGACCAGCGTTTTTTTATGCCCGCTCACCTGTTGTTCATATGGTGAGAGCACCATGCCCAGCTATGGGGATCATCGCAGGGCTGAAGTCCGCAGGCTTCGCGGCCGGGGACGAAGTGATCGTGTCGGCGTACGACGACGGTGAAGTGGCCCGTGCGGTGGTCGCGGCCGGGGCCGTGCCGGTGTTCGCCGACATAGACCCGGACACCTACTGCCTCGGAGTCGGGGGCATCGAAGCCGTGGTCACCTCGCGGACCGCCGGGCTCGTGCTCGTACACCGCTTCGGACATCCGGCGGACTCCGAGCAGTTCCGCCAGCTCGCGGCCCGGTTGGGGCTGGTCCTGGTGGAGAAGCACGAAGACGACGGCCAGGTCGGCGATGTCGCCCAACGGCGGCAGCACGCAGGGTACTTGGACCGGCGGCTCGTCGGCGTACGCACACCCGTACCGGCCGATGGGCACGGGTATCAGCGGTACGTCGTGCGGGTGCCCGGGAACGGGCGGCCCGATCGGGACGCGTTCGCGCGGCTGTTGCGGCGGCGCGGGGTGGAGTGCGAGGTGCCCGTGGTCACTCCCGTACACAGGACGCGGGAGTTCCGGCGGGTCGGGTGTGTGCTGCCGGAGACCGAGCGGGCGGTGGACGAGACGCTCGCGCTGCCCCGCCTCGACGGTCTTTCGGACGCCGGCGTACGGAAGTTGGTCTCGGTCTGCAACGCGCTCGGCGGGCTGCTTCAGCCTGCCTAGCGGGGTGTCCGGCGCGCACCCGTGAGGAACGGGTGCGCGTGGTTCGGAACACCGTCTGATTCAGGGTATGCTTTATCTCGTTGGTGAGGGGGAAACCCCGAAACAACAACCGGCCCCTATAGCTCAGTCGGTAGAGCGTCTCCATGGTAAGGAGAAGGTCTGCGGTTCGATTCCGCATGGGGGCTCCACAGCAGGACGAAAGGCCCCGCCCAATTGGGCGGGGCCTTTCGCGTATCTGCCCGCGTATCCGCCCTCTCCGGGAGGGCGGATACGGTCGTCCGGCTATCGCTTGGGCTGTTCCGGGATGCGCATCGACAGGATCGCCATGTCGTCGGACGCGGGCTCGGCGGCGAAGCGCTCCACCGCGCGCAGGACGCGGGCCGCGACGGCGCCGGCGGTCAGGCCCGTACAGGTGGCGAGGACATCGGTCAGACCGTCGTCGCCGAGCATCCGGGTGCCCTCGCGGCGCTCGGTGATGCCGTCGGTGACGCAGAGCAGGACGTCGCCCGGGTCGAGGGTGATCGTCTGCTCGTACAGCTCCAGGTCCTCCATGACGCCGAGCAGCGGCTGAGGCTCGGCGGCGGGCTCCACCGTGCCGTCCTGGCGCAGGCGCAGCGGGAGCGGATGGCCCGCGCAGACCACCTTGAGGACCGCGCTGCCGTCCTCCTGGGGCCACAACTCGCCGTAAAGCAGCGTCAGGAAGCGGCTGCGGGCGCCCTCGTCGAGGATCGCCGCGTTGAGGCGCTCCAGGACCGCCGGGCCGCCGAAGCCCTCGCGGGCGAGCAGACGCAGCGCGTGCCGGGCCAGGCCCGTGACGGCCGCCGCCTCCGGGCCGGTGCCGCAGACGTCGCCGATCGCGAAGCCGTACGCGCCGTCGCGGATCGGGAAGAGGTCGTAGAAGTCGCCGCCCACCTCGTTGCCCTCGCCGGCCGCGCGGTAGATGACCTCGACCTCGACGCCGGGGATCTGGGGCAGGCCCGGCGGCAGGAGGCTGCGCTGGAGGGAGCGGCTGATGGCCATGCGCTCCGAGTAGAGGCGAGCGTTGTCCAGGGCCAGCGCGGCCCGTCGTGAGAGGTCCTCGGCGAGCTCCAGGATCTCCTGGCGGAAGTGGTCGTCGGAGGGCTTGCCGAGCGTGAGCATGCCGATGACGCGGTTACGGGCGACCAGCGGCAGGACGACCGTCTCGCCGCCGACGGCCGCCGCTGTGGACAGCGTGGTGCCGAGGCCGCTGCCCAGGTACGGGCTGGTGCCGCGGCCGAGGTCGCGCATCGAGGTGCGCAGGGCGGCCTGGTGGGCCGCCTCGGCGGGGGCGGTCCACACGCGCGCGCCCGGCGTGGGCACCGGCTCCGGCGGGGCGATCTTGGAGAGCAGTGCCTTCAGGCCGTCGATGCGCTCCTCGTCCTCGTGCAGGACATAGGAGAGGTACGGGTCGGACGCCTGGTCCGCGATTGTGTACACCGCGCACCAGGTGGCGAGAGTGGGGACGGTCATCTGCGCCATCAGGGCCAACGTCTGGTCCCGGTCCAGAGTTCCCGCCAGCAGGTCGGAGGCTTCGACGAGGAAGCTCAGCGAGCCGCGGCGCAGTCGTTCGAGCTCGCCCAGGCGCGCCGATTCGACGGCGAGCGCGATGCGGTCGGCGGCGAACTGGAGGCGCAGCGCTTCTTCGTTGGAGTAGCGGCCGGGGGCTTCGGCGGCGACGCCGAGGGAGCCGGTGAGACGGCCCTCGACCTTGAGCGGGACGGTGACGACCGAGCGCATGCCGGAGCCGCCGAGGATCGGGACGGCGCCGGGGACCGTGGCGAGGTCCTCGTGGACGGCGGGCATCCTGGCCGAGCCGTAGCGGCCGGTGCCGGCTTCGACGGGCACGCGCGCGAAGCGCTGGCGTGCGGACGGCAGGCCCGTGGTGGCCCGTACTTCCAGTTCGGTCTCGTCGTCGGTGGCCAGGAGCAGGAACGCGGAGTCGCCGTCGAGCATGTCGCGGGCGCGTTCCACAGTCCGTTGCAGCAGGCCGTCGAGGTCGTCGGGGGCCGGAGAGCCGATGAAGACCTCGAACGGGTCGACATGGCGACTCTCGCCGAGGGTTGCCGGATCGGCGGCGGGGGCGCGTACGGGGGTCTGAAGGACGGCCCGTTCGTCGTCGCGCACCAGCAGGCAGACCGTGGAGGGCTCGCCGTCGGTGTCGCGTACCCGCAGATGGGAGGCGTACACGGGCAGGACGCGGCCGTCGGCGCCGCGGATGCCGTAACTGCCTTCCCAGCGCGATAGTTGCAGGGCCTCGACGATGCCGGTGGAGGTGCCGGGGGTGTGCGGCCAGGCGGCGAAGTCGGTCAGCGGCTTGCCGGTGACCTGCTCGGCGGGGTAGCCGAAGAGCTCTTCGGCGTCCTCGTTCCAGGCGCTGACGGCGCCGGTGCGGTCGATCTGGATGACCGCGACGCGGACTCTGCCGTCGGTGACGGGAAGGAGCGCGATGGGCAGCGCCGGGCCGGCCGAGCGGGTGCCCACGGGGCGGGCGGGGAGGTCGAGTTGGAACCAGACGTGCTTCTTGGTCGGCGTGTACTCAACGCCCCAGCGGGAGGCGATGGCCGCGCAGAGCAGGAGGCCGCGGCCGTTCTCCCGGTCGGGGCCTGCGACTTCGGCGGGGGAGGCGTGAAGCGGAACTTCACGTTCGGGGTAGTGGTCGGCGACCTCGACCCGGACGCCGTCCTCGGAGCGCAGACACAGGACGTCGGCGGCGGTGCCGGCGTGGACCACCGCGTTGGTGACCAGCTCGCTGGTGAGGACGACCGCGTCGTCGACGACGTCCGCGTACCCCCAGCCCTGCAGTGTGTCGCGGACGAAGGCGCGGGCGGTCGCGACGGACCGCCCGACGGGTTCGAAACTGGCTGCCGCCCGCGCGGTGATCACAGAACTCCTCGTACGCGTCTCGACTGCGGGTTTCCCCTGCCGGGGCTCGGGAAGGTGCCCCCCGGGAATCAACACTCCCATGTGTGGCCCGCTCCCTCCGGTGTCCCGTGGTCGTCCTTGTGGCGCCCCGCCCCCAAGCTCTTACCAAGCAGGGGGGAACCCACACCGGACGGACCGGGGCGGTTGGACAGCCGGAAGCCAGGTTACTTACCTTCACTGTCCTGGCGGATGCCGGTCACCAGTGTTTCCGCCCTCCGAGGGCGGGGACGGTATGCGAAGCTGCCGAACTGTTATGGCCGGGTTCGGCCATGGTGAAACACTGGGAAGGCTTCAGAGAAAGCCCGACGAGGGCGGTCGACCCCTGCGGGAGGGACACGGTGGAGTCTGGCGTGGCGGCGCGTGGCAAGAGCACGCGCGCGAAAGGCGGACGTTCCCGCAGCCATGGGACGACCGAGGTGGACACGGCTGCGCTGCAGCGGCTGCTGGCCGCTCTGGCGTCGATGCGGGACGGGAACTTCCGCAAGCGGCTGACCGTCTCCGGCGACGGTGTGATGGCCGAGATCGCCGCCGTGTTCAACGAGGTCGCCGACCGCAATCTCCATCTGACCGGCGAGATCGCCCGGGTCCGGCGGATGGTCGGGCGGGAGGGCAAGCTGACCGAGCGCCTGGAGAACGGGGCCTGTGAGGGCTCCTGGGCGGCCGCCATCGACGCCTCCAACGCCTTGGTGGACGATCTGGCGCGGCCGGTCTCCGAGGTCGGCAGGGTGCTGTCGGCGGTCGCCGAGGGCGATCTGGAACAGCGCATGGACCTGCGCTCGCACGGTGTGGACAACGCGGAGCGCCCCTTGCGGGGCGAATTCCTCAAAGTGGGGCGAACCGTCAACAATCTGGTCGACCAGTTGTCGGCGTTCACCGACGAGGTGACGAGGGTCGCCCTGGAGGTCGGTACCGAGGGCAAGCTCGGCGGTCAGGCCCAGGTGCGTGGAATGTCCGGTTCGTGGAAGGATCTCACGGATTCGGTGAACACGATGGCGTACCGGCTGACGGCCCAGGTACGTGACATCGCTCTCGTCACGACGGCGGTCGCCAAGGGTGATCTGTCGCGCAAGGTCACCGTGCATGTGGCCGGTGAGATGCTCCAGCTGAAGAACACCGTCAACACGATGGTCGACCAGCTCTCCTCCTTCTCCTCCGAGGTGACCCGTGTCGCGCGCGAGGTCGGTACCGAGGGCGAGCTCGGCGGCCAGGCCCAGGTGCCCGGCGTCGCGGGCGTGTGGAAGGACCTGACCGACTCTGTCAACCTGATGGCGGGCAACCTCACCGCCCAGGTGCGCGGCATCGCACAGGTGACGACGGCGGTCGCCAACGGCGATCTGTCGCAGAAGGTCACGGTCAACGCGCGCGGTGAGGTCGCCCAACTCGCCGAGACCATCAACCAGATGACCGAGACACTGCGTACGTTCGCGGACGAGGTCACCCGGGTCGCCAACGAAGTGGGTGCCGAGGGTCTGCTCGGCGGGCAGGCGCAGGTGCCGGGCGCGGCGGGGACCTGGAAGGACCTCACGGATTCGGTCAACACGGTCTTCCGTAACTTGACCACGCAGGTGCGCGACATCGCCCAGGTGACGACGGCGGTCGCCAACGGTGACATGACCCAGAAGGTCACGGTCGATGTCGCGGGCGAGATGCTGGAGTTGAAGAACACCGTCAACACGATGGTGGACCAGCTGCAGTCGTTCGGTTCCGAAGTGACCAGGGTCGCGCGCGAGGTCGGCGTCGAGGGCCGGCTCGGCGGGCAGGCCGAGGTGCCGGGCGCGGCCGGTACCTGGAAGGACCTCACCGACTCCGTCAACAACGCCTTCCGCAACCTCACCGGCCAGGTCCGCAACATCGCCCAGGTGACGACAGCGGTCGCCAACGGCGATCTGTCGCAGAAGGTCACGGTCGACGTCTCCGGCGAAATGCTGGAGCTGAAGAACACCGTCAACACGATGGTCGACCAACTGGCGTCGTTCGCCGACCAGTTGACGCGGATGGCCCGTGACGTGGGCACCGAGGGCCGGCTCGGCGGTCAGGCGCGCGTGGACGGCGTCTCCGGTACGTGGAAGGGCCTCACCGACTCCGTCAACTTCATGGCGGGCAACCTGACCTCGCAGGTGCGCCAGATCGCCCAGGTGACCACGGCGGTCGCGCGCGGTGACCTCTCCCAGAAGATCGACGTGGACGCGCGCGGCGAGATCCTGGAGCTCAAGAACACCATCAACAACATGGTCGACCAGCTGTCCGGCTTCGCCGAGCAGGTGACCCGCGTCGCGCGCGAGGTGGGCACCGACGGCCGCCTCGGCGGTCAGGCGCAGGTGCCCGGCGTGGCCGGTGTGTGGCGCGATCTGACCGACTCGGTGAACGGCATGGCCGGCAACCTCACCGCGCAGGTCCGCAACATCGCCCAGGTCGCCACCGCGGTCGCACGCGGTGACCTGTCCCAGAAGATCGACGTGGACGCTCGTGGCGAGATTCTTGAGCTCAAGAACGTCCTGAACGCGATGGTCGACCAGCTCTCGAACTTCGCGGAGCAGGTCACCCGGGTCGCCCGCGAGGTGGGCACCGAGGGCATCCTGGGCGGCCAGGCCGAGGTCCAGGGCGTCTCGGGCACCTGGAAGGACCTGACCCAGTCCGTCAACTTCATGGCCAACAACCTGACCTCGCAGGTGCGCAACATCGCCGAGGTCACCACGGCGGTCGCCAAGGGCGACCTGTCGAAGAAGATCACTGTCGACGCCAAGGGCGAGATCCTGGAGCTGGTGACGACCGTCAACACGATGGTCGACCAGCTCTCCAACTTCGCCGACGAGGTGACCAGGGTCGCCCGTGAGGTGGGCACGGAGGGCATCCTCGGCGGTCAGGCCCGGGTGCGCGGGGTGACCGGCATCTGGAAGGACCTCAGCGACAACGTCAACCTGATGGCCGCCAACCTCACCTACCAGGTGCGCAACATCGCGCGCGTCTCGGCGGCGGTCGCCAACGGCGATCTGACCAAGAAGGTCACGGTCGAGGCGCGCGGCGAGGTCGCCGAGCTCGCCGACACCGTCAACACGATGGTGACGACGCTGTCCTCGTTCGCCGACCAGGTCACCAGGGTCGCGCGCGAGGTGGGCACCGACGGCATCCTCGGCGGCCAGGCCCGTGTCCCCGGTGTCTCCGGTACGTGGAAGGACCTCACCGAATCGGTGAACTCCATGGCCGACAACCTCACCGGCCAGGTGCGCCAGATCGCCACCGTCACCACCGCCATCGCCAAGGGCGATCTCACCAAGAAGATCGACATCGACGCGCGCGGTGAGATCCAGGAGTTGAAGAACACCATCAACACGATGGTCGACCAGCTCTCCTCGTTCGCCGTGGAGGTGACCAGGGTCGCGCGCGAGGTGGGTACCGAGGGACAGCTCGGCGGCCACGCGCGCGTACGCGACGTCGACGGCACCTGGCGCGATCTGACCGAGTCGGTGAACGAGATGGCCGGGAACCTGACCCGGCAGGTGCGCGCGATCGCGGCCGTCGCCACCGCGGTGACCCGCGGCGACCTCAATCTGAAGATCGACGTGGACGCGGCGGGCGAGATCCAGGCCCTCCAGGACAACATCAACACGATGATCGCCAACCTGCGCGACACCACCGTCGCCAACAAGGAGCAGGACTGGCTGAAGGGCAACCTGGCCCGTATCTCCGGTCTGATGCAGGGCCGCCGGGACCTGGACGACGTCGCCTCGCTGATCATGACCGAGCTGACGCCGGTCGTCTCGGCGCAGCACGGCGCGTTCTTCCTGGCGCTGCCCACCGGTGGCACCGCCGAGGTCGGCGGTGACGAGGACAGCCCGTACGAGCTGAGGATGCGCGGGAGTTACGGCTACTCGGCGGGCTCGATGCCCACCTCGTTCCGGCCCGGCGAGACGCTGATCGGCACGGCGGCGGAGGAGAAGCGCACCATCTTGGTGGAGAACGTGCCGCCGGGCTATCTGAAGATCTCCTCCGGGCTCGGCGAGGCGCCGCCCGCGCATGTGATCGTGCTGCCGGTGCTCTTCGAGGGGAAGGTCCTCGGGGTGATCGAGCTGGCGTCGTTCCAGCCGTTCACGCACATCCAGAAGGACTTCCTCAACCAGATCGCGGAGATGATCGCGACCAGCGTCAACACGATCAGCGTCAACTCCAAGACCGAGGTGCTGCTCAAGCAGTCCCAGGAGCTCACGGAGCAGCTGCGCGAGCGCTCCGCGGAGCTGGAGAACCGGCAGAAGGCGCTCCAGGCCTCCAATGCGGAGCTGGAGGAGAAGGCCGAGCTGCTGGCCCAGCAGAACCGTGACATCGAGGTGAAGAACACCGAGATCGAGGAGGCGCGGCAGGTCCTGGAGGAGCGCGCCGAGCAGCTCGCGGTCTCGATGCGCTACAAGTCCGAGTTCCTGGCCAACATGTCGCACGAGCTGCGCACGCCGCTCAACTCGCTGCTGATCCTGGCCAAGCTGCTCGCCGACAACGCCGAGGGCAACCTCTCGCCCAAGCAGGTCGAATTCGCCGAAACGATCCATGGTGCGGGTTCGGACCTGCTCCAGCTGATCAACGACATCCTCGACCTGTCCAAGGTCGAGGCGGGCAAGATGGACGTCAGCCCGACCCGGATCGCGCTGGTCCAGCTCGTCGACTACGTGGAGGCGACGTTTAGGCCGCTCACCGCGGAGAAGGGGCTCGACTTCTCCGTACGGGTCTCTCCGGAGCTTCCGGCGACGCTGCACACCGACGAGCAGCGCCTCCTCCAGGTGCTGCGCAACCTGCTGTCGAACGCGGTGAAGTTCACCGACAGCGGCGCGGTGGAGCTGGTGATCAGGCCCGCGCACGCCGATGTCCCGCACGCGATCCGCGAACAGCTGCTTGAGGCGGGCTCGTTGCGGGACGCGGACGCCGATCTGATCGCGTTCTCGGTCACCGACACCGGGATCGGCATCGCGGCCAGCAAGATGCGCGTGATCTTCGAGGCGTTCAAGCAGGCCGACGGCACGACCAGCCGCAAGTACGGAGGCACCGGTCTCGGTCTCTCCATCAGCCGGGAGATCGCGCGGCTGCTCGGCGGCGAGATCCACGCGGCGAGCGAACCCGGCCGCGGCTCCACCTTCACGCTCTATCTGCCCCTTCACCCCAGCGAGTTGCCCCCGCAGGGCTATCCGCAGCTGCCGCCCGGCGGCGAGACGGGGGCCGTTGGGGCAGGATCCGGTGCCCGGCAGGACCTTGTTCCGCAGGAGCTCGCGCCGCCCGCGCCGAGCGAGGCACAGGTGGGCGCGGCCGGACTGTTCCGGCGCCGCCGCAAGACGCTGGGCGTGGACGGACAGATTCCGGCGCTGCCCGGGCAGCAGCCGGGGGCTCCCCAGGAGGCCTGGGCGCAGGAGCCGGAGCGGGCGCCCGCGCGCACCTTCCAGTTCGGCGGCGAGAAGGTTTTGATCGTCGACGACGACGTACGGAACGTCTTCGCGCTCACCAGTGTCCTGGAGCAGCACGGGCTTTCGGTGCTGTATGCGGAGAACGGCCGGGAGGGCATCGAGGTCCTGGAACAGCACGAGGACACGGCTGTTGTCCTGATGGACATCATGATGCCGGAGATGGACGGGTATGCCACGACTTCGGCGATTCGTCGGATGCCCCAGTTCGCCGGGCTGCCGATCATCGCGCTCACCGCGAAGGCGATGAAGGGCGACCGGGAGAAGGCCATCGAGTCCGGCGCTTCCGACTACGTCACCAAGCCGGTCGACCCTGATCATCTGCTCTCGGTGATGGAGCAGTGGATGCGAGGGAAGTGATCGGTGGCTGTACGGTTCACCCCGAGTTGCTGACTGAGTGTGGCCGAAGGCGTGTGAGGCGGCGGTATTCGGGGAACCTTCTGGTCTCCCACTACGTTTCTGCTACGTGCACAGTGACATCGCGGTGACAGGGTGTGGCGACAGGCGGGGTGCGGCTACCATGACCGGCACAAGGACGGGCGGCGCAAGGGAGTCGTCCCCTGGGGCGGCGCCCGGCGCACTGCCGGGGCGAGGAGGACGGGCCATGGTGCAGAAGGCCAAGATCCTCCTGGTCGATGACCGGCCGGAGAATCTGCTGGCGCTGGAGGCCATCCTCTCTGCGCTCGATCAGACACTGGTGCGGGCATCGTCAGGGGAGGAAGCGCTCAAAGCGCTGCTGACGGACGATTTCGCAGTGATCCTGCTGGACGTCCAGATGCCGGGCATGGACGGATTCGAGACGGCCGCGCACATCAAGCGCCGCGAGCGGACCCGGGACATCCCGATCATCTTCCTCACGGCGATCAACCACGGCCCGCACCACACCTTCCGGGGCTACGCGGCGGGCGCGGTCGACTACATCTCCAAGCCCTTCGACCCCTGGGTGCTGCGCGCCAAGGTGTCGGTGTTCGTCGAGCTGTACATGAAGAACTGCCAGCTGCGCGAGCAGGCGGCGCTGCTCCGGCTCCAGCTGGAGGGTGGCGGCCACACGGTCGGCGACCCCAAGGAGCCGGCGGGGCTGCTCGCCGAACTGTCCGCGCGCCTGGCGGCAGTTGAGGAGCAGGCCGAGGCGCTCTCCAAACAGCTCGACGACGAGTCGGCGGACGCGGCGGCGGTGGCGACCGCGGCCCATCTGGAGCGCAAGCTGACCGGGCTGCGCAGGGCGCTCGACGCCCTGGAGCCGGGCACGGGCAGCGGCACGGCGACCCTGCCCTCGCAGAACTGACGCGCGGCCACAGACGGGCTGGTGCGGTTCCGGCGCTGAGCGTGGGTCAGCTCTCTTCGCCCGTACGTCCGTACTGAGTTGTCCGTACGTCAGCACCCTCCGCCTGTCCGACACGGACGGGTGAAGCGGCCGTCGTCGTGTCCACCGCCGTCGGCACCGGTAACCTCAGCACCATGGCCTCACGTACGTCCGGCAAGGGTTCCCAGGGCACGGCGGGCACCGCGAAGCGCACCGGCCGTACCGCGGCACCCGCCAAGAAGGCGGCGGCGCCTGCCAAGAAGGCGCCCGCGAAGAAGACTGCCGCGCCCGCGAAGAAAGCTGCTGCCAAGAAGGCGCCCGCAAAGAAGGCGGCGGCGAGCAAGCCCGCGCCCAAGCCGGCGCCTTCGCCCACAGGGGGCGTGTACCGGATGGCGCGCGCCGTCTGGCTCGGTGCCGCACACGGCGTGGGGGCGATGTTCCGCGGCATAGGGCGCGGCGCCAAGGGCCTCGACCCCGCCCACCGCAAGGACGGGCTCGCCCTGCTGCTGCTCGGCCTCGCGCTGATCGTCGCGGCGGGCACCTGGTCGAATCTGCAAGGACCGGTCGGCGACCTCGTCGAGATGCTGGTGACCGGCGCGTTCGGCCGCCTCGACCTCCTGGTGCCGCTGCTGCTCGGCGCGATCGCGGTCCGGCTGATCCTCTACCCGGAGAAGCCCGAGGCCAACGGGCGGATCGTGATCGGCCTGTCCGCCCTGGTGCTCGGCGTGCTCGGCCAGGTCCACATCGCCTGCGGCTCGCCCGGACGGAACGACGGCACCAGCGCGATGCAGGACGCGGGCGGGCTCATCGGCTGGGCCGCGTCCAAGCCGCTGGAATTCCTGATGGGCGATGTGCTGGCCGTACCGCTGCTGGTGCTGCTGACCGTCTTCGGGCTGCTCGTCGTCACCGCGACCCCGGTCAACGCCATCCCGCAGCGGCTGCGCGCCCTGGGCGCCCGTCTCGGCGTCGTCGAGCCGCTGCCCGGGGAGCCGGGCGAGGACGAGGCGTACGACGACGACTGGCGGGACGAGGAGCCCGCGCCGCGCACCCGGCGTGCGCCCGCGCGCCGCGTCGACGCACTGAACGAGATCGCCCAGGACATCGCCGAGCAGGAGGCGCTCTCGCAGCGCCGCAAGCCCCGGCGCGCCTCGGTGCAACCGGCGTTCGACGGGCCGATGGACCCGGTCGACGTGGCCGCCGCCGCGGCCGCCGCGCTGGACGGCGCCGTGCTCAACGGACTGCCGCCGTCCCCGATCGTCGCCGACCTCACCCAGGGCGTCTCCGTCGAGCGCGAGCGCCAGGACGCGACGCCGCTGCCGACGGCCCGCAGTGAGGAACAGGCCGCCCCCAAGGCCGACTTCACCAAGGCGGCGCCCAAGAAGGCGGCGCCCAGGGCGACCCCGGGCGCTCCCGACGTCGTACCGGATCTGACCAAGTCCGCGCCCGAGCACTCCGAGATGCCGGTACGGGCCGAACAGTTGCAGCTCGCCGGGGACATCACGTACGCGCTGCCCTCGCTCGACCTGCTGGAGCGCGGCGGCCCGGGCAAGACGCGCAGCGCCGCCAACGACGCCATAGTGGCCGCGCTGCAGAACGTGTTCACCGAGTTCAAGGTCGACGCCGCTGTCACCGGCTTCACCCGGGGCCCGACGGTCACGCGTTACGAGGTCGAGCTTGGCCCGGCCGTGAAGGTCGAGCGGATCACCGCGCTCGCCAAGAACATCGCGTACGCCGTCGCGAGTCCCGACGTACGGATCATCTCGCCGATCCCCGGCAAGTCCGCGGTCGGCATCGAGATCCCCAACACCGACCGCGAGATGGTCAATCTCGGCGATGTGCTGCGGCTCGCGGACGCGGCCGAGGACGACCATCCGATGCTGGTCGCGCTCGGCAAGGACGTCGAGGGCGGCTATGTGATGGCCAACCTCGCGAAGATGCCGCACGTCCTGGTGGCCGGCGCGACCGGCTCCGGCAAGTCGTCCTGCATCAACTGCCTGATCACCTCGGTGATGGTGCGGGCGACGCCCGAGGACGTACGGATGGTGCTGGTCGACCCCAAGCGCGTCGAGCTCACCGCGTACGAGGGCATTCCGCACTTGATCACGCCGATCATCACCAACCCGAAGCGCGCCGCCGAGGCACTGCAGTGGGTCGTGCGCGAGATGGACCTGCGCTACGACGACCTCGCGGCGTTCGGTTTCCGCCATATCGACGACTTCAACGAGGCGATCCGCAACGGCAAGGTGAAACTGCCCGAGGGCAGCGAGCGGGAGCTGACGCCGTATCCGTATCTGCTGGTGATCGTCGACGAGCTCGCGGACCTGATGATGGTCGCGCCGCGTGACGTCGAGGACGCGATCGTGCGCATCACCCAGTTGGCCCGCGCCGCCGGTATCCATCTGGTGCTCGCCACCCAGCGTCCGTCGGTCGATGTCGTGACCGGTCTGATCAAGGCGAACGTGCCGTCCAGGCTCGCCTTCGCGACCTCCTCGCTCGCCGACAGCCGGGTCATCCTCGACCAGCCGGGCGCCGAGAAGCTCATCGGAAAGGGTGACGGACTGTTCCTGCCGATGGGCGCGAACAAGCCGACCCGCCTCCAGGGCGCGTTCGTCACCGAGGGCGAGATCGGGGCGATCGTTCAGCACTGCAAGGATCAGATGGCGCCGGTCTTCAGAGACGACGTCACGGTCGGGCAGAAGCAGAAGAAGGAGATCGACGAGGAGATCGGCGACGACCTCGATCTGCTGTGCCAGGCCGCCGAGCTGGTCGTTTCCACCCAGTTCGGCTCGACCTCGATGCTCCAGCGCAAGCTGCGCGTCGGCTTCGCCAAGGCCGGGCGGCTGATGGACCTCATGGAGTCGCGCGGGATCGTCGGGCCGAGCGAGGGCTCCAAGGCGCGTGATGTCCTGGTCAAACCCGATGAACTCGACGGTGTGCTCGCGGTGATCCGCGGGGAGGCTCCCTGAAGGCCCGGGGCGGGCCCCGGCGGCCCGTCCCGCGACCGGTAGGACCACCCGAAAGGGAGCGTGGGGCAACCTTTTGCCTTGGTTGTACGTCCAGTTGGGCGAAGGGCAGGAACATGCCCCCCTCCTGACCCGTTAGGAGGAAGGGAGGAGGCCATTCCGATGGCGTACAAACTCCGCCCTCCCGGTTGCCCCACCCTTTCGTACCCCCCCTAGACTGAACACCCAGCAGGTGGCTCACGCTCGAAAGGCGCCCCCGTGTCCATCGGCAACTCTCCCGAAGACGACCGGCCTTCTCCCGGCGACGACGACCGGCCCTCCTTTGCTGACGACGACCGGCCCACGATCGGTCACGCCCTCAAGCAGGCCCGTATCGCGTCCGGACTGACCGTCGACGAGGTCAGTTCGATCACGAGAGTGCGCGTCCCCATCGTCCACGGGCTCGAAGAGGACGACTTCTCCCGGTGCGGCGGCGACGTCTACGCGCGCGGCCACATCCGTACGGTGGCCCGAGCCGTGGGGCTCGATTCGGAGCCGCTGGTCGCGCAGTATGACGCCGAACACGGCGGCCGCCCCGCGCCGACGCCCGCGGCGCCGATGTTCGAGGCCGAGCGGATCCGGCCCGAGCGGCGCCGGCCCAACTGGACCGCGGCCATGGTCGCGGCCATCGTGGTGGTCGTCGGCTTCGTCGGCTTCACGATGTTCAGCGGCAGCGACTCCAAGGACAAGAACACCCAGGTCGCCGAGGGGCCCACCCAGACCCAGCAGAGCCCCGCCCCCAAGCCGGCCCCGAGCACGCCCGCCGCCCCCAAGCCCGCTCCCTCGGACAGCGCCATCGCGGCCGCGCCGCAGGACAAGGTCACGGTCAAGCTGAGCGCGATCTCCGACCGCAGCTGGATCTCCGCCAAGGCGCACAACGGCAAGGTGCTCTACGACGGCCTCCTGGAGAAGGGCGAGTCGAAGACCTTCGTGGACGGCGAGAAGATCGATCTCATCCTCGGCAACGCGGGCGCGATCGAGCTCTACGTCAACGGCAAGAAGGTCGGTGACCAGTTCGAGGACGGCCAGGTGGAGCGGCTGACGTACACCAAGGGCGACCCGGTCGTCGGCTGAGCACGGCCCCCGGTTCCTTGATCAACCCTCGGGGCGGGGGCGAGGGCCGGGACAAAGTAGTCTTGAGTCCATGCCCGAACGCCGTACCGTCGCCCTTGTCACTCTCGGCTGCGCCCGTAACGAGGTGGACTCGGAGGAGCTTGCAGGCCGCTTGGCAGCGGACGGCTGGGAGCTCGTCGAGGACGCCTCGGACGCGGACGTCGCCGTCGTCAACACCTGTGGGTTCGTCGAAGCCGCCAAGAAGGACTCCGTCGACGCCCTCCTCGAAGCCAATGATCTGAAGGATCACGGCAGGACCCAGGCCGTGGTCGCCGTCGGCTGCATGGCCGAGCGGTACGGCAAGGAGCTCGCCGACGCGCTGCCCGAGGCCGACGGCGTGCTCGGCTTCGACGACTACGCCGACATCTCCAACCGGCTCCAGACCATCCTCAGTGGTGGCAGCGTGGAGGCGCACACCCCGCGCGACCGGCGCCAGCTGCTGCCGCTGAGCCCCGTCGAGCGCCAGAGCGCCGACGTGGCCCTGCCCGGCCATGCGCAGGACGCCCAGGAGAGCGCTCCCGAGGACCTGCCCGACGGCCTCGCGCCCGCCTCCGGGCCGCGCGCGCCGCTCCGCCGCCGCCTGGACACCAGCCCGGTCGCCTCGGTCAAGCTCGCCTCCGGCTGCGACCGCCGCTGCACGTTCTGCGCCATCCCGTCCTTCCGCGGCTCGTTCATCTCGCGCCGCCCCTCGGACGTGCTCGGCGAGACCCGCTGGCTGGCCGAGCAGGGCGTCAAGGAGGTCATGCTGGTCTCCGAGAACAACACCTCGTACGGCAAGGACCTGGGCGACATCCGGCTCCTGGAGACGCTGCTGCCCGAGCTCGCGGCTGTCGAGGGCATTGAGCGTGTAAGGGTCAGCTACCTCCAGCCCGCCGAGATGCGGCCGGGCCTGATCGACGTGCTGACCTCGACCGACAAGGTCGTGCCGTACTTCGACCTGTCCTTCCAGCACTCCGCGCCCGGTGTGCTGCGCGCGATGCGGCGCTTCGGTGACACCGAGCGGTTCCTGGAGCTCCTGGAGACGATCCGCGCCAAGGCCCCGCAGGCCGGTGTGCGGTCCAACTTCATCGTGGGCTTCCCCGGTGAGACCGAGGACGACTTCAAGGAGCTGGAACGCTTCCTCTCCAGCGCCCGCCTCGACGCCATCGGCGTCTTCGGCTACTCCGACGAGGAGGGCACCGAGGCGGTCACGTACGAGAACAAGCTGTCCGACGAGGTGATCGCCGAGCGGCTCGACCACCTCTCGCGGCTCGCCGAGGAGCTGACCGCCCAGCGGGCCGAGGAGCGCATCGGCGACACCGTGCGGGTGCTGGTCGAGTCGGTGGACCCCGAGGACGGCGTGATCGGCCGCGCCGAGCACCAGGCGCCCGAGACCGATGGCCAAGTGCGGTTCACCGAGGGCGCGGGCCTGACCCCGGGCCGTATCGTCGAGGCGAAGGTCGTCGCCGCCGAGGGTGTCGACCTGGTGGTGACGAGTCTCGACGTCCTTGAGGAGGCGGCCAGATGACCGGAGTCCCGGCATCCGCGGCGGGCGGTACCGGCCGGACGCCGGCGCCCGGCGGCAAGCTGGGCGCTGCGGCCGTCAACCAGGCCAGCCTCTGGAACATCGCCAACATCCTCACCATGATCCGGCTCGTGCTGGTGCCGGGCTTCGTGGTGCTGATGCTCCAGGACGGCGGCTACGACCCGGCCTGGCGGGCCTGGGCGTGGGCGGCGTTCGCCGTCGCCATGATCACGGACATCTTCGACGGGCATCTGGCCCGTACGTACAACCTGGTCACGGACTTCGGGAAGATCGCCGACCCGATCGCCGACAAGGCGATCATGGGTTCCGCGCTGATCTGTCTCTCCTCGCTGGGCGATCTGCCGTGGTGGGTCACCGGAGTGATCCTGTTCCGGGAACTCGGGATCACGCTCATGCGTTTCTGGGTCATCAGGCATGGGGTGATTCCCGCCAGCCGGGGCGGGAAGCTCAAGACCCTGGCGCAGGGCACGGCAACGGGGATGTACGTGCTGGCGCTCACGGGTCCGCTGGCCACCCTGCGCTTGTGGGTGATGGCGGTCGCCGTGGTGCTGACCGTTGTCACCGGGCTCGACTATGTGCGACAGGCGATCGTACTGAGGCGTTCGGGGCTCGCGGCGGAGCGCGCGGAGCGTGCCGCCGAGACCGCAGTGGAGGGACCGGGCCGGTGAGCGAGGCGGCCCGGGTCCTGCTACTGCTCACGGAGCGTAACCAGACGGTCGCGGCTGCGGAGTCGCTGACCGGCGGTCTGGTGGCCGCCGAGCTGACCGGGGTGCCGGGTGCGTCGAAGGCCTTCCGGGGCTCGGTGACGGCGTACGCGACGGAGCTGAAGCGGGATGTGCTGGGCGTCGACGGGGCCCTTCTGGCCGAGCGCGGGGCGGTCGATCCCGAGGTCGCGCAGCAGATGGCGGCGGGTGTGCGCGCCGTTCTGGGTGCCGACTGGGGCATCGCGACGACCGGTGTCGCGGGCCCCGGGCAGCAGGACGGACAGCCGGTCGGGACCGTGTACGTGGCGGTCCGGGGACCGGGTGGGAAAGGGAAAACCGCCGCTTTGCGGTTGAACGGCGACAGGGCGGAAATCCGTAGAGAGAGTGTACGGAGCGTGCTCGAACTGCTCTCCGGTGAACTCGGCGAAGATGCGCGGGCACAGGATACGGAACAGAACGGGGGGAATTGATGTTTGCAGCCCTGAGTGAACACGACATCGCTCCCCGCACGGCCGCAGCGCGAGGCGGTACGGTGGGGCGTGAAGGATGCGGCTACGCGGTCCGAGGAGGGAGCCACCGATGATTCTGCTCCGTCGCCTGCTGGGTGACGTGCTGCGTCGGCAGCGCCAGCGCCAGGGCCGTACTCTGCGCGAAGTCTCCTCGTCCGCCCGAGTCTCACTCGGCTATCTCTCCGAGGTGGAGCGGGGGCAGAAGGAGGCTTCCTCCGAGCTGCTCTCCGCGATCTGCGACGCGCTTGACGTACGGATGTCCGAGCTCATGCGGGAAGTGAGCGACGAGCTGGCACTCGCCGAGCTTGCCCAGTCGGCAGCGGCGAGCGATCCGGTGCGTGCACCGGTACGTCCGATGCTCAATTCGATCTCCGTGACGTCGGTGACCGGTGTCCCGACCGAGCGGGTGACGATCAAGGCGCCCGCGGAAGCGGTGGACGTCGTCGCGGCCTGACTCTGTCGGGCGCTGTTCGTGAGTGGGCCCCGGCCGGTCGAACGTTGACCGGTCGGGGCTTCTCTTTGCCTCGGCATGCCCCATTTGCTGCTTATGTGTCAAGGTGGGGGCGTCGGTGCGTATGGACGTGCCGGCACGGGGAACTCGACGCGCGGGAGTCGACGCGTACCGAACGGAGTGCCTGGATGTCTGTCGTGAAGAGCTCGCTGTCCGAGGCGGAACTCAAGGTCGTCGGGGACGCCCTGCAAGGCGCCCTCGTCGATCTGGTGGATCTGTCGCTGGTCGCCAAGCAGGTGCACTGGAACGTCGTCGGGCCGCGCTTCCGGTCCGTTCACCTCCAGCTCGACGAGGTGGTGGACACCGCGCGGCTGCACTCGGACACGGTGGCCGAGCGGGCCGCCGCGCTGGGCGTCACCCCGGACGGGCGGGCGGCGACCGTGGCGTCGTCGAGCGCGATCGGCAAGGTGCCGACCGGCTGGGTCAAGGACGGTGACGCGGTACGGATCCTCGTCGACGCGCTGGGTGCGGTGGTCGCGCGGATGCGGGAGCGGATCGACGCCACCGCCGAGCCGGACCCCATCAGCCAGGATGTGCTGATCGGGCTCACGGCCGAGCTGGAGAAGCACGCGTGGATGTTCCAGGCGGAACAGGCCTGAGAAGGCTTACGGGGGCGTGCGGGGTGGCGGGCGCGCTGGGACCGCACTCGGTGCGCCCTCCCGGTACCTGAGGGGGCCGTCTAGGGTCTGGCCGGTGGATCTGGCCGCCTGCGGTCCCGGAGACCCCCGCGTCCCAGGCGAGATCCACCGGCCAGACCCTGGCGTCGGCCCGAGGAGGCGGCCATGAAAGTGGCGGTGCGATGGGTGCCGGCGCTCGTGGTGGGGGCGCTGTGGTGGTGGGCCGCGCTGCGCCTGCTGACCGCGCCGGGCGAGGCGGGAGTGACCGAGGGTGCGATGGTCGTGGGCGGCTGGGGGCTGAGCTTGCTGCCGGTGCATGTGGCGGGGCCGGTGCGGGTGGCGGGCTCGGTGCGTGGTGGGGATCCGACGCGTGGTGGGGATCCGACGTGGCGCGGGGACTCGGCGCGCGTCTCGGCTCCGGTGCGTGTCGATGACCCGACGGTTACCAAGGCATCGCGACGCCGCCGTTGGGGCGGAGGATCTGGCCCGTCGTGAACGACGAGGCGTCCGACGCCAGATGGAGCACGGTGTGGGCGATGTCCTCGGGCGCGCCGACCCGGCCGAGCGGGGAGAGCCGCACCATCGTCGACTCGATCCGCTGCTGCTGATCGGCCTCGTGCCGCTCGGTCATCGGGGTGCGGACCCACCCCGGGGCCACGGCGTTGACGCGGATGGAGTGCGGGCCGAGCTCGGTGGCGAGGGTCCTGGTGAGCTGCACGACAGCCGCCTTCGAGGCGCTGTAGCAAAGCAGACCGGCGCCGGCGGAGTCGACGGCCCCGGACGCCATGGTGATGATGCTCCCCGGTGTGCCGTTCTCGATCATGATGCGGGCTGCCTCCTGGCAGGCGTACAGCACGCCCTTGAAGTTGACGGCGAGGATGCGGTCGAGATCTGCGTCCTCGGTGTCCAGGACCGCGCTGAAGTGCATGATCCCGGCGATGGCGGCCAGGATGTCGACCCGGCCCGCGCCCCGGACGGCCGCGCGCAGCCGGGCGCGGTCGGTCACGTCGAGCGGGTGGATGTACGCGGTGCCGCCCGCCTTGACGATCAGTTCCCGGGTCTCGCGCAGGCCTCCTTCGTCGCGGTCCGCGCAGTGCACGACGGCACCGGCCTCGGCGAGCAGAACGGCACTGGCCCGCCCGATACCCCCGGCGGCGCCAGTGACGAAGGCGGTGCGATCGGTGAGGTCGTACGCCGAGAGGGGCATGCGGGGACGGTACGACCAGATCTGACGGCCAGTCAACTATGCGGACGTGGGCGCCGTGTGGGGTTGTTGATCGGTGAGTTGTCGGCCGGAGGGTTGGGCTGGCAGCGGGGGCACCAGTACGTGGGCCGCTCGCTGCCGGCGGGGTCGCGCTGGGTGGTGGTGCGCAGGGCGGTCCCGCAGCGGGGGCAGGGCTGGCCGCTGCGGCCGTACACGTACACCTTGCGCGAGGTGCGCTCCCGATTGGTTTCGAGGATCTTCTTGGCGGCGGCCACGACCCGTTCGGGGGCGGGGAGTTCGCCGACCCGGAGCCAGGGCACGGCCCGTACCGCGAAGCAGATCTCGGACTTGTAGATGTTGCCCACACCGGCGAGGTTGCGCTGGTCGAGCAGGGCCTCGCCGAGGGGCCGGTCGGGGTCCTGGAGCAGATTGCGCAGGGCCAGCTCCGGGTCCCAGTCCGGCCCGAGCAGATCGGGGCCGAGGTGTCCTACGACGCGGTGTTCGTCGCGGGTGCGGAGGAGGTCGAGTACGGCGAGCCGGTATCCGACGGCCGTGCGGTCCTCGGTGGCGAGGATCGCCCGGATCTGGTCGCTCCGGCCGCCCCGCCACCGCTCGCCGGGCGCGAACACCCGCCAGGATCCCTCCATCCGCAGATGGGAGTGGAGGGTGAGGCTGCCCTCGATCCGGGTGAGCAGGTGCTTTCCTCGCGGGGTGACGTCCAGCACGGTGCGTCCGGCGAGGTCGACGGTGGCGAGGCGGGGCACGCGGAGGTCGGACCGGGTCAGCACGTGCCCGCTCAGGGCCTCGTCCAGCCGCCGAGCGGTCTGCCAGACCGTGTCTCCTTCGGGCATGGGGCCATTGTGCCTCTGGGGGGCGGGGATTCGTCTGCGGGGCGGTGTCGCCTGCGGCGGGCGCTTTCCCCACCCCGCCCCTTCCCGAAAGCCCTGGGCGGGCGGCCTGGTTCTTTGGCTGCTGGTGGGTGGGGGCTTGTCGCGCAGTTCCCCGCGCCCCTAGGTGGTTACGGGCGCGGGGAACTGCGCGAGCAACCCAGCACGGTCCGCAGGTAAACGGGAACCGGGGCGCAGCCGCGAAGCGGGGTGCAGGGGCCGCAGGCCCCGCCCGGGGGTCCGGGGGCCCCGCCCCCGGGAAGCCCACCTCCACCCGCCCGGAGGGTTACGGGAAGGGGCGGGGTGGGGGGTCAAGGCCGCAGCCGCAACCCCCTCGGCGTGGGGACGAAGCCCGCCGTCTCCAGCGCGCGGGCGAGCGGGGACGTGAGCGCGGCCTCGCCGTTGACCCGCTCCACCGTCACCGTGCCCAGCCGACCCGCCCGCGCCGCCCCCGCCAACGCCTCGACCGCCGCGACCAGCGCCGGATCGTCCGCCTCGGTCGGCCAGACCAGGAGGGACTTGCCGCCGCGCTCCATGTAGAGCGCGAGCTCGCCGTCGACGAGGACGACCATCGACCCGGCCTTGCGCCCCGGCTTGTGCCCGGCCCCGGCGGGCGGCTCGGGCCAGGGGAGCGCCGCGCCGTACGCGTTGGCCGGGTCCGCGGCCGCGAGTACCACCCCGCGCGCGACCGGCCGGGCCTCGGCGCGGTCGCGCGCGGTGGCCGCCGCCCGCAGCCGGTCCACGGCCCCGTCCATCGCGAACTGGGCGGCGCCGAGCCCCTCGACGACATACCCACGCCGCGCCTGCCCGCTGTCCTCGAACGCCGCCAGGATCCGGTACGTAGCCGAGAAGCCGCCCTCGACCCCCTCGGCCGCGACCGCGCCCCGGGTGACCACGCCATGGCGGTCGAGCAGGGTGCGGGCCAGGGCGTGGGCCCGGTGGGTGGGGTCCGGCTCCCGGGCGGGGAGCAGCGACCAGCGGCCCGACACGGTCGGCGGCCCGGTGCGCGAGGCGGGTCGCGCGGCTGCGGTCAGCGTCCCGTAACGCCCGCGCGGCACCGTCCGTTTGGCGCGGTGCGCGGTGGACCCGGCGGTGCGGCCGGAGCCGAGGAGCGCGCGCAGTGGCGCGAGTGTGTCATTGGTGAGCCGTCCGGACCACGCCAAGTCCCATAGTGCGTCGGCCAGTTGTGGATCGATTGCTTCCGGATGGGTGGTGGCCCGGACCTGGTCGGCGATCTGGCGGAAGAACAGTCCGTATCCGGGGGCGAGCGCGGTGAGCACCGACTCATGGAGCGCGGTGAGCTCCAGGGGGTGCGGCGGTGGCAGCAGCAGGGGCGCGGCGTCCGCGACGAACAGCGAGACCCAGCCGTCCTTGCCCGGCAGCGCGCCCGCCCCGGCCCACAGGACCTCGCCCGTGGTGGTGAGTTCGTCGAGCATCGCCGGGCCGTAGTCGGAGACCCGGGACGGCAGGATCAGCTTCTCCAGGGCGGAGGCGGGCACGGCGGCGCCCTGCAACTGCTCGATCGCCCGGGCCAGCCCGTCGATGCCGCGCAGACTGTTGGCGCCCAAGTGCTGCCACTGCGGCAGGAACGTGGCGAGCGTCGCGGGCGGCACCGGCTCCACCTCGTGGCGCAGCGCGGCGAGCGAGCGGCGCCGCAGTCGGCGCAGCACCGTCGCGTCGCACCACTCCTGCCCGAGCCCCGCCGGGTGGAACTCGCCCTGCACCACCCGTCCGCCCGCCGCGAGCCGCTGCAAGGCGCCGTCGGTGACGGCGGTGCCGAGGCCGAACCGGGCGGCGGCGGTGGCGGAGGTGAACGGGCCGTGCGTACGCGCGTACCGCGACAGGAGGTCGCCGAGCGGGTCCTTGACCGGCTCGGTGAACGCCTCGGGCACGCCGACCGGCAGCGCCGTGCCCAGCGCGTCGCGCAGCCGTCCCGCGTCCTCGATCGCCGCCCAGTGCTCGGCGCCGCCGACCCGCACCCGGATGGCGCGACGAGCGCCCGCGAGCTCCTGCGGCCACGCCGGATCGGCGCCGCGCGCGGCCAACTCGGCGTCGGTGAGCGGGCCGAGGACGCGCAGCAGATCGGCCACGCCCTCCGCGTCCTTGATGCGGCGGTCCTCGGTGAGCCACTGGAGCTCCTGCTCCAGCTCGGTCAGGACCTCGGCGTCCAGGAGCTCGCGCAGCTCCGCCTGGCCCAGCAGCTCGGACAGGAGCCGCGAGTCGAGGGAGAGCGCCGCGGCGCGCCGCTCGGCCAGCGGCGAGTCGCCCTCGTACAGGAACTGGGCGACGTAACCGAAGAGCAGCGAGCGCGCGAAGGGCGACGGCTCCGGTGTGGTGACCTCGACCAGTCGGACCCGGCGCGCTTCGAGATCGCCCATCAGCTCGGTGAGGCCGGGCACGTCGAAGACGTCCTGGAGGCATTCGCGGACGGCTTCCAGGACGATCGGGAACGACCCGAACTCGCTGGCCACCTGGAGCAGTTGGGCCGCCCGCTGGCGCTGCTGCCACAGCGGGGTGCGCTTGCCGGGGTTGCGCCGGGGGAGCAGCAACGCGCGCGCGGCGCACTCGCGGAAGCGGGCCGCGAACAGCGCGGACCCGCCCACCTGATCGGTGACGATCTGCTCGATCTCGCCCTTGTCGAAGACGGCGTCCGCCGCGCCGACCGGTGCCTGTTCGCTGTCGTACGTGGAGTCGAGGTGGCCGGGGTCCTGGTCGAGGAGGTCCAGGCCCATCAGGTCGGCGTCGGGCAGCCGCAGCACGATGCCGTCGTCGGCGTGCATGACCTGGGCGTCCATGCCGTACCGCTCGGCGAGGCGGGCGCCGAGCGCCAGGGCCCACGGCGCGTGCACCTGGGCCCCGAAGGGGGAGTGGATGACGACTCGCCAGTCGCCCAGCTCGTCGCGGAACCGCTCGACGAGGATCGTGCGGTCGTCGGGGACATGGCCGCAGGCGCGGCGCTGCTCGTCGAGGTAGGCCAGGACGTTGTCCGCCGCCCACGCGTCCAGGCCCGCGCTCAGCAGTCGCAGCCGGGCGTCCTCCGGGGTGAGGGAGCCGACCTCGCGCAGGAACGCGCCCAGCGCGCGCCCCAGTTCGAGGGGGCGGCCCAGCTGGTCGCCCTTCCAGAAGGGGAGCCTGCCCGGCACGCCCGGGGCGGGCAGGACCAGCACGCGGTCGCGCGTGATGTCCTCGATCCGCCAGGACGTCGTCCCCAGCGTGAACACATCGCCGACCCGGGACTCGTAGACCATCTCCTCGTCGAGCTCGCCGACCCGGCCACCGCCCTTCTTGGGGTCGGAGCCGGCCAGGAAGACCCCGAAGAGCCCGCGGTCCGGGATGGTGCCGCCGGAGGTGACCGCGAGCCGCTGGGCGCCGGGGCGGCCGGTGACCGTGCCCGCGACCCGGTCCCACACCACGCGCGGGCGCAACTCCGCGAAGGCGTCGGAGGGATAGCGGCCCGCGAGCATGTCGAGCACCGCCGTGAACGCCGACTCCGGGAGCGCGGCGAACGGCGCCGCCCGGCGGACCAGCGCAAGGAGGTCGTCCGCCTGCCAGCTGTCCAGCGCCGTCATGGCGACCAGTTGCTGCGCCAGGACGTCCAGCGGGTTGGACGGGATCCGCAGCGACTCGATGGCCCCGGAGCGCATCCGCTCGGTGACCACCGCCGACTGGACCAGGTCGCCCCGGTACTTGGGGAAGACCACTCCGGTGGAGACCGCGCCCACCTGGTGGCCCGCGCGGCCCACCCGCTGGAGCCCGGAGGCGACCGACGGCGGCGACTCGACTTGGACGACCAGGTCCACGGCGCCCATGTCGATGCCCAGTTCAAGACTGGAGGTGGCGACGACCGCCGGCAGCCGGCCCGCCTTCAGGTCCTCCTCGACCAGGGCGCGCTGTTCCTTGGAGACCGAGCCGTGATGGGCGCGCGCGAGGACGGCGGGCGCGCCCTTGGAGGCGCCCGACTGGGCCATGATCTCGGCCGGGGAATGGGCCTCGTCCAGCGGCACGGGGGTCTCGCCCGCGTCGAGCGCCGCAGCCGCCGCCCGTTCGTACGCGATCTCGTTGAGCCGGTTGCACAGGCGCTCGGCGAGGCGGCGGGAGTTGGCGAAGACGATCGTCGAGCGGTGGGCCTGGACCAGGTCGACGATGCGCTCCTCGACGTGCGGCCAGATCGACGGCTTCTCGGCGCCTTCCTCCGCGTCGGCCGCCGGGGAGCCGCCCAGCTCGCCCAAGTCCTCCACCGGCACGACCACCGACAGGTCGAACTCCTTGGCGGACGGCGGCTGGACGATCTCCACCTTGCGCTGCGGGGAGAGGAAGCGTGCCACCTCGTCCACCGGACGCACCGTCGCCGACAGGCCGATCCGGCGGGCGGGCCTGGCCAGCAGCTCGTCCAACCGCTCCAGGGAGAGCGCGAGATGGGCTCCGCGCTTGGTGCCCGCGACCGCGTGCACCTCGTCCAGGATCACCGTCTCGATGCCCGCCAGGGCCTCGCGCGCCGAGGACGTGAGCATCAGGAACAGCGACTCGGGGGTGGTGATCAGGATGTCCGGCGGCCGCGTCGACAGGGCGCGGCGCTCGGCGGGCGGGGTGTCCCCGGAACGGATCCCGACCCGCACCTCCGGTTCCGGCAGGCCCAGGCGCACCGACTCCTGGCGGATACCGGTGAGCGGGGAGCGCAGATTGCGCTCGACGTCGACCGCCAGGGCCTTCAGCGGCGACACGTACAGCACGCGGCAGCGCTTCTTCGCCTCGGCGGGCGGCGGGACGGCGGCCAACCGGTCGAGCGCGGCGAGGAACGCGGCGAGGGTCTTGCCCGAGCCCGTCGGCGCGACGACCAGGACGTCCGAGCCCTCCGCGATCGCCCGCCAGGCGCCTTCCTGGGCGGCGGTGGGCGCGGTGAAGGCTCCCGTGAACCAGCCCCTGGTCGCGGGAGAGAAGGAGTCCAGCGCTGTCCGTGCCATGGTCCCCATCGTGCACCCACCCACTGACAATGGCCCCCAGCTGCGAGAATGCGGGTATGAACACGGCCGAGGAGTGGGCACGGCACTGGCAGTACCCGGGGCTGCCCGGCCTCGATCTGCTCCGCGCCCGCTACGTCAGCCACGCGTTCGCCCGGCACAGCCACGAGGGCTTCGTCTTCGGCGCGGTGCGCGGCGGGATCGAGGACGTGGTCATGCCCGGCGAGACGATACGGGCGCGCCCCGGCACCGTCGTCATGATCAACCCCGAGGTGCCGCACGCCGCCCACGCCGGGGTCCCCGAGGGCTGGTCGTACGCGACGCTCTACCCGTCGGCGCGGCTGGTCGCCGAGATCGCGGCCGAGACCACCACCCTGCGCGGCACCGCCGGATTCGCCGAGACCATCGTCGAGGACCCGGAGACGTCGCTGCTCATCCAGGAGGTGCACCGGGCGGCCGAGCAGGGCAACGCGCTCGCCGCCGACAGCCTCTTCCGCATCGCCGTCGCCCGGCTGCTGCGCCGCCACGGCCAGTCGCTCCCCACGCGCGCGCCCGTGTCGGCGGGCGCGCGCACCGCGGCCGCCGCCAAAGCGGTCCTTCAGGAGCGGCTGGCGGAGCCGCCGTCCCTGGAAGAGCTGGCGCGCGACCTCGGGACCAGCCCGTTCGCGCTGCTGCGTGCCTTCAAGGGCGTGTACGGGCTGCCCCCGCACACCTGGCTCACCGGCGAGCGCGTCCGCCGGGCCCGGCTCCTCCTGGAGGCGGGGACCGCGCCCGCGCAGGCGGCCGTCACCGTCGGCTTCACCGACCAGCCGCACCTCAACCGCCACTTCACCCGCATCGTCGGCGTGACCCCCGGCGCGTACCGCAAGGAACGTCTACGTGCTGCGCACCTCCGGGAGCGCGTGCCCGGCGCGTACGGGGAGGAGCGCGCAAGAACGTACAAGAACGCCGAGGCCGGTCCCCCGTAACGTCCGGGACGTGGCAGCAGAACAGACAGCACCTCCAGACATACGCCCCCAGGGCGCGGCCAAGCCGGACTCCGCCGTCGTCAGGGACGCCCTCGGCGTCGGTGTCGCCGTGGGCCTGTCCGGCTTCGCCTTCGGTGTGACCTCGGCGGGGTCGGGGCTCACGGTCCTGCAGACCTGCGCGCTCAGCCTGCTCGTCTTCACCGGGGCCTCGCAGTTCGCCCTGGTGGGCGCGCTGGCGGCGGGCGGCAACCCGTTCACCGCCGCGGCCGGCGCGTTCTTCCTCGGCGTGCGCAACGCCTTCTACGGGCTGCGGCTCTCACAGCTGCTCGCGCTCCCGCGCTCGGCGCGGCCGTTCGCCGCCCAGTGGGTGATCGACGAGACGACCGCTGTGACGCTGGCCCAGCCCACCCGGCGGGCCGCGCGGATCGGCTTCACCGTCACCGGACTCACGCTCTACGTGCTGTGGAACCTGACCACCCTGGGCGGGGCGCTGGGCGCGGAGGCGATCGGCGACACCGACGCGTGGGGGCTGGACGCGGCGAGCCCCGCCGTCTTCCTGGCGCTGCTCGCGCCGATGCTGACGACCGCCACCGAGCGGATCACCGCCGGGGTCGCCGTGCTGCTGGTGCTGGGACTGCTGCCGGTACTGCCCGCCGGGGCGCCGGTCCTGGTGGCCGCGCTCGCCGCACCCGTCGTGCTCTTCCTGAAGGGGCGCGGCATGGACGCGCGCGTGGAGGACGCGACGGGCGCCGGGGGTCCCACCTTCACGGGGGAATCCTCCGGCGCCGGAAACTCCGCGGACGCGGCCGGGAACTCCGGGAAGGGAGTGGGACGTTGACCGTCTGGATCGCGATCGCGGCCACCGCCGCCGGCTGCTACCTCGTCAAGCTGCTCGGGCTCCTCGTCCCCGCCGGGGCGCTGGAGCGGCCACTGGTGAGACGGCTGGCGGCACTGCTGCCGGTGGCCCTCCTTGCCGCCCTCACCGCCCAGCAGACCTTCAGCACCGGCCACCACCTGGAGCTCGACGCCAGGGGCGCGGGTCTCGCGGCGGCAGCCGTCGCCCTGCTGCTGCGCGCCCCCTTCCTGGTCATCGTCGGGGCGGCCGTCCTGGTGACGGCGGGGGTGCGGGCCCTGGGCGGCTAGGGCCTGTCCAGCCTCAGGCCGGCCGGAGCCCGCACCAGGTGCGTACGCCGTCAGTCGATCGAGCGGCCGTGGGCGCGCAAGGTCCGCAGCGCCTCGACCGTCACGATCGGACGCCACTCCAGAGCCGTGCCCGGCGCCCACTCGCGCCAGTGGATGGGCCAGCCGCCGTCCTCGCGCTGCTCGGCCGCGAGGTGGTCGAGCGAGCGCGCCATCTCCGCGTCGGTGAACCAGCGGCGGGCCAGCGACTCGGGCACGCGCGCGTAGTCGTGCGGGAAGTGGTGCTCGCCCGGCGCGTATCCGGGGGCGACCGGGAAGTCGTCGAGCCGGTCCGGATCGAGGACCGCGAGCCGCTGCTCGCGCACCAATCGCCCGAGCCGGTCCGCCGCCGCCTCGGCCCGGACGCGGTCGGGCACCCCGTCCAGGAAGGCGATCGCGGCCTCGATCTCGTACGGATGGGACTTCTCCATCCCCTCGACCGCCGCCCAGCAGAAGTCCGTGGCCCGGAAGAGCCACGCGTGCCACACCTGGTTGCGGTGGAGCAGCCCGACCACCGGGCCGGTGGCCAGCAGTTCGCTGGGCGGGTCGTCGACGACCTGGATAAAGGGCGCCGAAGGGTAGCCGCGCAGCGACGGATGGAGCGCGGGCAGGGCGCCGTCCTGGGCCGAGACCCCGGTCAGATAGCGGCAGACCCGCTCGGCCCGCCGGCCGCTGAGACGGCCTACGGAGTCGAGGACGCGCAGCGCGTGCGCGGTGTGCAGCGGCTGGCTGACGGGGCCGCGCAGATCGGGTTCGAGCGCGTGCCCGTAGCCGCCGTCGTCGTTCTCGTAGGCGGCGAGCGAGGTCTCCACCGCGTCGGCGGCGCCGCCGAGGAAGTGGTACGCGAACCGCCGCTGCTCCAGCACGCGGGCCGTCAGCCACACGAAGTGCTCGGCGCGCGCGAGGGGCGTGCGGGCGGTGCGGACAGTCGAGGGTGGTGCTCCGGATCCGGCCATGGTCCGACCGTAGGGCGCACAGCGCCGCAGGCAAGGGGGGACGGGCCCGGCTGCACTCTCAGGGGCGGGATACTGGGGTCATGCGGTTGACGATTTTCTGGGAGCGGATGGCGGACCACTTCGGCGCGGGGTACGCGGACTCCTTCGCACGCGACCATGTGATGGCCGAATTGGGTGGGCGCACGGTGCACCAGGCGCTCGACGCGGGGTGGGAGACCAAGGACGTCTGGCGGGCCGTGTGCGCCGCCATGGACGTGCCCGCGCACAAGCGGTGACCACTGCCCCGGCCTGACACACGCGCGCTGACGACCGCCCCGGCCCCGGCCTGACAAAGGCTCCCGACAAACGCTTTCTGCGGCATGGGTGAGACTTGCCGGGTGGCACCGACTGACGACAGCGACACCCAGACAGACCGCCGGGCCGACCGCCCGACCGCCGGCTTGACCGAAAACGAGCGCCGGACGGTCGCGCCCGAGGGCACCATTCCGCGCGCGGCCACGGGCGAGGACGCGCGCGTGGCCGACGGCGCGGGCCTGGGCGGCGGGAGCGCCGAGCCGCAGCCCGTCCCCGGGACCGGCGGCGGCGCGCACATGCCCCGGTGGCTGCCGCGCGCCATCGTGCTCGCGCTCGGGCTCTACGCCTGTTTCCAGCTCGGCAGCTGGGCGTTCCACCAGCTCATCGGGCTGCTGATCAACATTCTGATCTCGTTCTTCCTCGCCCTCGCGGTCGAGCCGGCCGTCAGCCGGATGTCCGCGCGGGGGATGCGCCGCGGGCTCGCGACCTTCCTGGTCTTCTTCGCGGTGTTCCTCGCGACGGTCGGGTTCGTCGTGATGCTCGGCTCGATGCTGGCGGGCCAGATCGTCGACATGGTCGAGCACTTCCCGAAGTACCTCGACTCGGTGATCAGCTGGATCAACCAGACCTTCCACACCGACCTCTCCCGGGTCGAGGTGCAGGACAGCGTGCTGCACTCGGACTGGCTGCAGAAGTACGTGCAGAACAGCGCGAGCGGTGTGCTCGATGTCTCGACCACCGTCCTCGGCGGGCTCTTCCGGCTGCTGACGATCTTCCTGTTCTCGTTCTACTTCGCGGCGGACGGGCCCCGGCTGCGGCGCACCGTCTGCTCCATGCTGCCCCCGGCCCGCCAGGCCGAGGTGCTGCGCGCCTGGGAGATCGCGGTCGACAAGACCGGCGGCTACCTCTACTCGCGCGGTCTGATGGCGCTCATCTCCGGCGTCGCGCACTACATCCTGCTGCAGATCCTGGGCGTGCCGTACGCCCCGGTGCTGGGCGTCTGGGTGGGCCTGGTCTCCCAGTTCATCCCCACCATCGGTACGTATCTGGCGGGCGCCCTGCCGATGCTGGTCGCCTTCACCGTCGACCCCTGGTACGCGGTGTGGGTGCTCGGATTCGTGGTGGTCTACCAGCAGTTCGAGAACTACATGCTGCAGCCCAAGCTCACCGCCAGGACCGTGGACATCCACCCGGCGGTGGCCTTCGGCTCGGTGATCGCGGGCACCGCGCTGATGGGCGCGGTGGGCGCACTGATCGCGATCCCGGCGGTCGCGACGCTCCAGGCGTTCCTGGGTACGTATGTGAAGCGGTACGACGTGACGGACGACCCGCGGGTGCACGGCAGGCGCGAGCGGCGCGTGCGCGACGGGGACTCGGCGTCGGCGCGGATGCGGCGGGTCCTGGGGCGGGACCGGACCGCGTCGCCGGTGCCGCCGACCGGCGGCGACGGGGTCTGAGCCGGGGCCTCCCACGGGCCCCAGCCGACGGTCGCGGCGGGGTCGGGCGTGCCGCGTGGTGCGCTTGACACCAAAATCGAACATCCATTCAGATGGAGTCAGGGCCCTGTGTTTGCTTGGGTTCCGCCGGTTCGACGGCGGAGTTATCCACAGGCCGGGAGGGACTCCGGGGCCCATTGTCAGTGGCAGGGGTTAGCGTCTTTGACGTGAAGCGATCGACTCAAGCAAACCGGGTGGAACCCATGGCAGGAACCGACCGCGAGAAGGCGCTCGACGCCGCGCTCGCACAGATTGAACGGCAATTCGGCAAGGGCGCGGTGATGCGCCTGGGCGAGCGGCCGAACGAGCCCATCGAGGTCATCCCCACCGGGTCGACCGCGCTCGACGTGGCGCTCGGCGTCGGCGGGCTGCCGCGCGGCCGAGTGGTGGAGGTGTACGGACCGGAGTCCTCCGGCAAGACGACCCTGACGCTGCACGCGGTGGCGAACGCGCAGAAGGCCGGCGGCCAGGTCGCGTTCGTGGACGCGGAGCACGCCCTCGACCCCGAGTACGCGAAGAAGCTCGGCGTCGACATCGACAACCTGATCCTGTCCCAGCCGGACAACGGCGAGCAGGCTCTGGAGATCGTCGACATGCTGGTCCGCTCCGGCGCCCTCGACCTCATCGTCATCGACTCCGTCGCGGCCCTGGTGCCGCGCGCGGAGATCGAGGGCGAGATGGGCGACTCGCACGTGGGTCTGCAGGCCCGTCTGATGTCCCAGGCGCTCCGGAAGATCACCAGTGCGCTGAACCAGTCCAAGACCACCGCGATCTTCATCAACCAGCTCCGCGAGAAGATCGGCGTGATGTTCGGCTCGCCGGAGACCACGACCGGTGGCCGCGCGCTCAAGTTCTACGCCTCGGTGCGCCTGGACATCCGCCGTATCGAGACGCTGAAGGACGGCACCGACGCGGTCGGCAACCGCACCCGCGTCAAGGTCGTCAAGAACAAGGTCGCGCCGCCCTTCAAGCAGGCCGAGTTCGACATCCTGTACGGCCAGGGCATCAGCCGTGAGGGCGGCCTGATCGACATGGGCGTGGAGCACGGCTTCGTCCGCAAGGCCGGCGCCTGGTACACGTACGAGGGCGACCAGCTCGGCCAGGGCAAGGAGAACGCGCGCAACTTCCTGAAGGACAACCCCGATCTCGCCAATGAGATCGAGAAGAAGATCAAGGAGAAGCTGGGCGTCGGCGTCCGGCCCGAGGACCCGAAGGCCGAGCCCGGCCAGGACGCGGCCGGAGCCCCGGAGGCGGAGGCGGCATCCGTGCCCGCTCCCGCCACCAAGGCGAAGACGGCCAAGGCCGCCGCTGCCAAGAGCTAGGCCATGACACGCAGAACCGAATGGGCCGAGCCGGACGGAGCGGGTCCCGAGCGGGCCCGGTCCGAGCGGCCGGGCCCGGGGCGGGCCGGCTCCCGACGGGCCGGCCCGGCGATGACCGGAGGCGGTGCCGACTCGCCGGGGGCCGAGAAGGAACTGCCGCCGCAGGACCCGGCCGAGCGGGCGCGGGCGATCTGTCTGCGCCTGCTCACCGGGCAGCCCAGGACCCGTAAGCAACTGGCCGACGCCCTGAAGAAGCGGGAGATCCCCGACGAGGTCGCCGAGGAGGTGCTCTCGCGCTTCGAGGAGGTCGGGCTGATCAACGACGCGGCGTTCGCCGACGCCTGGGTGGAGTCCCGCCACCACGGGCGCGGCCTCGCCCGCCGTGCCCTGGCACGCGAGCTCCGCACCAAGGGGGTGGACTCGGCGGTCGTCGACGAGGCGGTCGGGCAGCTCGACTCCGACCAGGAGGAGGAGACCGCGCGGGAGCTGGTGGCCCGCAAGCTCCGCTCCACCCGGGGCCTGGACCGCGACCGCCGCATCCGCCGCCTCGCGGGCATGCTGGCCCGCAAGGGCTACCCGGAAGGCATGGCCCTACGGGTCGTCCGCCAGGCCCTGGAGGCCGAGGGCGAGGCGTCGGACGACTTGTACGAGACGTACTGAGGGGGCGGGCCGAGCGGGGGGCTCGGCCTCGGGCTCACCCGGGCCGGGACGGAGGACGGGCCTCCGGCAGCCGCGCCAGGTTTCGGCCCGTCCAAGGGGCCGCCGCCCCTCGGCCAGCGCCCCTCAGCCTCCCGGTGCCACCACCGGCAAGCCCTCGGCGCGCCAGGACTGGAAGCCGCCCACCAGGTCCGTGGCGCGGTGGAGGCCCAACTGGCGCAGGGACGCGGCCGCGAGGCTCGACGCGTAGCCCTCGTTGCAGATCACCACGACCCGGAGGTCATGGCTCGTGGCCTCGGGGGCGCGGTGGCTGCCCTGGGGGTCGAGGCGCCACTCCAGCTCATTGCGCTCGACGACGAGCGCGCCGGGGATCAGTCCGTCCCGGTCGCGCAGTGCCGCGTACCGGATGTCGACGAGCAGTGCCTCGCCCGCCCGCGCGGTGTCGTGCGCCTCCCGGGCCCCGATCCGGTCGAGGCCGTCGCGGACCCGCTCCAGCAACTCGTCGATTCCCAGCGGCTGTTCACTCGCTCCGCTCACTGCCAGTCCTCCGGGTGCTCGACCTGCTCAAGGCGCAGCACCGCGCCCGTACGGCTGTAGCGCCGGATCAGCGGCAGGGGCGGATAGTAGGCGTGGACCGAGACGGTGTGCTCGGTCGTCGACTCGTTGCGGACCTCGTGCACATGGTGCGGTCCGAACGCTCGCCCCGTTCCGGCCGCCACACTCCGTGAACGGTCGAGGTCCTCCGCGAGTTCCAGCGTTTTCCATCCCTCGGTCGGCAACCGGGCCGCCAGGGAGTCCTCCTTGAGCGTGCCCGCCGCCGTGGCGAAGGCTCCGTGCGAGCCGCCGTGGTCGTGCCAGCCGGTGCCGGTACCGGGCGGCCAGCCGATCAGCCACGCCTCGCTGCCGCCGGGCCCGTCGAGCCGGATCCAGGTCCGGCCCTGCGGATCGAGCGGCAGAGAGGCGACGAGCGAGGCGTCGGCGGCGGTGCGGCGGGCGAAGTCGAGCAGATCCGCCTGGCTCGGCGCCGAGGGCCGGGCCGCAGAGGAGATTCCGGGCGTGGGGGAGTGCGTGGAAGGTGACACGGAGGACCGTCCTGGAGAGTTCGCGGGAGCGCGCGTACGCCGGACAGCGGCCCGGCGGCGCGAGAAGGCAAGGGCGAATCAGCAGGACGGTCGACACACGCAGCCCGCGTAACGGACGAGGTCCATATGGACCCTCCGCCACAGGCGCACATCGGTGTCGGTCACGTTTCGGAGTAGACCACGCGTGCCCGCGATGGTCAATTGACGTCCGCCGTACGGTCCTCCACGCGCGCGTGGGCGAGGGAACCGCCGCGCGCCGCGTCCGCAGCCGCGTACAGCTCGGCCGGCCACACCCCGCCGAACGCGGCCACCAGATGTCCGTCGGGGCGGATCAGCAGCACCGAGTGGGCGGCCGCGCCCGGGTACTCCTCGGCGACCAGCAGCTCGGCGTCCGCGGGCAGCGAGCCGACCGCCGCCGCCAGGCGCGGCATCACCCCGGCGGTCAGCCAGTGCCGCCGGTCCCAGACGCCGGTGCCGGGCGCGATCAGGACCACCAGGAGCCGCCCCCGGCCGAGCCGGTCGCGCAGCGCCACGGTGGACCCGTCCGGCGCCGTGACCCGTACGTCCTCGACGGGCGCCCCCGGCGCCGTGCCGACCGGTGTGTGCGCCTCGGCGGGTGGGGGCGCGAGGGGGGAGTGCGGGTAGGAGGGGGGCGCGCCGAGCGGGCCGTGCCCCAAGTGGCCATCCGAGAGCAGCGCGTCGTGGCCGCGCGCGGTGCCCGGGATGTACGCGCGCAGCCCGCCACCGCCGCGCAGGACCGGCAGCGCCTGGTCGGCGGCGCGCAGCCGGGCGGCCACGCTGGCGCGCCGCTCGGTCTGGTAGCTGTCGAGCAGCACCTCGGACGCCCCGTGGTGCCAGGCCTGGGCCAGCTTCCAGGCCAGGTTCGCGGCGTCCCGCAGCCCTTCGTCGAGCCCCTGGATGCCCACCGCGCCGAGCAGATGCGCGGCGTCCCCGGCGAGGAAGGCGCGGCGCACCCGCCAGCGCCGGGCGAGGCGGTGGTGCAGCGTGTACACACCGGTGTCGAGGAGCTCGAACGGCGGCGTCGTGCCGCACCAGCCGGCCAAAGTGTCGCGCAGCCGTCCCAACAGCGCGTCCGGCGTGACGAGTTCGGCGCGCGGCGGCAGCAGCCAGTCGATGCGCCACACCCCGTCCGGCAGCGGCCGGGCCGTCACCTCGTCGCCCCCGGTGCGCCAGGGCGGCAGCCGGTGCAGCAACGCCTCCTGGGGCCAGGGCAGTTCGGTGCGCAGTGCAACGACGGCCTGGCGCTCCACCGCCGTACGACCGGCGAAGCGGATGTCCAGGAGCTTGCGCACGGTGGAGCGGGCGCCGTCGCAGCCGACCAGGTAACTGCCGCGCCACCAGGTCGCGTCCGGGCCCACGGAGTGCGCGGCGACGCCGCTCTCGTCCTGCTCCAGCGCGTCAAGGCGGCTGTGCGGCACCACCCGGACGAGGCCGGAGGCGGCCGCGGCGTCGCGCAGCCCGCGGGTCAGGGCGTGCTGCGGCAGGTGGACGGGGGACGGGCCGCCGTCATGACCGTCTCCGAAGGAGACCTGTCGTTGCAGATGTCCTCGGCGCATGGCCCGCCAGCCCGTCCAGCGGGCGCTCTCGTCGCGTACCGTGGCGCTGCCGAGGCATTCGGCGAACGCGGCCGTGTCGGGCCGCAGGACGGCCGTACGGGCCGGTCGGGTCTCCTCGTGGCCGGAGCCCTCGTCCAGGACGACGCTGGGCACTCCCTGGGCGGCCAGCGAGAGGGCGAGTGCCAGTCCGACAGGACCCGCGCCGACGACGATCACCGGGTCCACGGCGCGTCCCCTCCGGCCCGTCGGGACGGCTGGCAGGTGGCGCTGGGGACCTGGTGCACGATCACAGAACGTATGCAACCCACTGCGGGTGCTTGCGTCAAGTGACGGAGGCAGCGACGCGGTCGCCACTGCCTCACATACCGTCAGTTCGTCGTACCACCAGGCCCGTCGGGCACTTCCGCCCCGGCGCCCGCGATGGCACCAACCGGGTCGGCGGCGGTCACGGGAGCGGCGGCCGCGCCCATCGTGATGCCGGTCTTCGCCCGCCGCCCGCGCCGCTCGATCCAGGTGGCGAGCCCGGAGAGCGCCAGGCACATCGCCACGTAGATGCTGCCGATGACGACGATCGTCGACACGTACGGGTACTGGCCGTTGACCTGCGTGTTGCTGGCGATCAGCCGGGCGGTCTGGAGCAGTTCGGGGTACAGGATGATGAAGCCGAGCGAGGTGTCCTTGAGGGTGACCACCAGCTGGCTGATGATCGTCGGCAGCATCGCCCGGACCGCTTGCGGGATCAGCACGCTGGTCATGACCTGCGTCTTGCTCATGCCGAGCGCGTACGCCGCCTCGCGCTGGCCCTTGGGCACCGAGTTGACGCCCGCCCGCAGCACCTCGGCCTGGACGCAGCCGTTGTAGATCGACAAACCGAGCGCGAGGGCCCACATCGAGTAGTCGGTGAGGAATCCGACCCAGACGGCGTAGATCGTGATCAGCAGCGGGATGGACCGGAAGAGCTCGATGAAGGCCGTCGCGGCCCAGCGGACCGGCCGGTGGTCGGAGAGCCGGGCGACCGCGAGGAGCACGCCGAGCACCAGCGACCCGACGGCCGCCAGGCCGAAGGCCTTCAGGGTGGCGACGACGCCGTCGGCGATGTTCTGCCGGATGCCCGCGTAGTTGAAGATGTCCCACATCTCGGGGGCGAGATGGCCCTTGTCCTTCAGCCGTACGACGCTGACCGCGAGCAGCGCGACGATGGCGAGGGAGCCGACGACGGCGTAGATCCGGTTGCGTACGACGGCCTTGGGGCCCGGGGCGTCGTAGAGAACGCTGGCGCTCATCGGGCGACCTCCATACGGCTCTCCAGCAGGCGGAACGCGCCGCTGATGGCGAAGGTGACGACCAGGTAGCCGAGAGCGACCCAGACGAAGAGGGAGGCGATGCCGTAGCCCTGGTCGCTCATCAGCTTCTGCCAGCCGAAGAGTTCGGTGACGCTGAAGGCGCCGGCGATCGCCGAGTTCTTGGTGAGCGCGATGAAGATCGAGCTCAGCGGCGGGATGACGGTCCTGGTGGCCTGCGGCAGCACGATCAGGCGCAGGGTCTGCGTGAACGACATCCCGATCGAGCGGGCGGCCTCGGCCTGGCCCAGCGGGACGGTGTTGATGCCCGAGCGGACGGTCTCGCAGACGAAGGAGGCGGTGTAGAAGCCGAGGGCGAGCGAGCCGAGCAGGAAGGGGTCCATGCCGGGGAAGAAGATCTCCGGCACGACGAAGAAGAACACCAGGAAGAGCAGGGTCAGCGGGGTGTTGCGCAGCAGCGTCACCCAGGCGGTGCCGAAGAACCGCAGCGGCGGCACCGGAGAGACCCGGAATCCGGCCAGCAGCAGGCCGAGGACCAGCGCGATGACCGAACTGACGGCGGTGATCTCCACGGTTCCTATGAAGCCGTCACGGAATTCCGAGAAGTTGTCGAGCAGTACGTTCATGAGGTCTCCGCGTCGGCGGGCGTCTGGCTGGGCGGGCAGGGCCGTCAGCGCCCTCTACGCGCGCGTAGAGGGCGCTTTTGCGGCGGGTGGGATCAGTAGCGCTGGACGGCCGGCGGGTCGACGTAGCTGGCGCCGGACAGGCCGAGCGTCGCCTCGTAGATCTTCTTGTAGGTGCCGTCCTGGACGTGCTTCTCGATGGCGCCGTCGATGAAGTCGCGCAGCGCCTTGTCGTCCTTGTTCATGCCGATGCCGTACGGCTCCTGCGTGAACGGGTGGCCGGCCACCTTGAGCTTGCCGGAGTTGGCGGCGGCGTAGCCCTTGAGGATCGCGTCGTCGGTGGTGACCGCGTCGACCTGCTTGGTGAGCAACTGCTGTACGCAGTCGGAGTACTTGGCGAGCTCGACGACCTTCGCGCCGTACTCCGGCTTCTTGATCTCCTGGAGCGGGGTGGAGCCGACGATCGAGCAGACCTTCTTGCCCTTGACGCTCGACTTGTCGGTGATGCCCGTCTCGTCCTTGCGTACCAGCAGGTCGGCGCCCGCCTTGTAGTACGGGCCCGCGAAACCGACCAGCTTCTTGCGCTTGTCGTTGATCGTGTAAGTACCGACGTAGTAGTCGACCTGACCCTTGGAGATCGCGGTCTCGCGGATGCCGGAGTCGACGGTCTTCCACTCGATCTGGTCGGCTGTGAAGCCCAGGTCGGCGGCGATCATCTTGGCGATCTCGACGTCGAAGCCCGAGCGCACCTTGGTCGACTGGTCCTCGAAGCCGAGGTAGGGCTGGTCGGCCTTGGAGCCGATGACCAGCTTGCCGCGGGCCTTGGCGGCCTTGAAGGCCGGGGAGTCGAGGGTGACGTCCTTGGCGACCGTGTACGTGGGCAGCTGCGGGGCGCCCGACTGGCCGGGCTTGGCGGCCTGCTTGTCGCCCGCGGAGCCGGACTTGCCGCCGCAGGCGGTCGCGGTCAGCGCGAGCACAGCGATCGCCGCGACGGCGGCGGACTGGCGGAGCTTCATGTGAACATCCCTACGTATCGCTTGAAACACTCAGGTCGTGGGGCCGCCGGCGGTGGCGCCGTGGCGGCGGAGCTGCCCGGGGCAGTCGCTTCTTTTAAAGAAGTGCGCGCCTCAGTGGTGGAGGATCTTCGACAGGAAGTCCTTGGCCCGGTCGCTGCGGGGGTTGCTGAAGAACTGGTCGGGCGCGGCCTCTTCGACGATCCGGCCGTCGGCCATGAACACGACCCGGTTGGCGGCGGAGCGGGCGAAGCCCATCTCATGCGTGACGACGATCATCGTCATGCCGTCGCGCGCCAGCTGCTGCATGACCTCAAGGACCTCGTTGATCATCTCGGGGTCGAGCGCCGAGGTGGGCTCGTCGAAGAGCATGACCTTCGGGTCCATCGCCAACGCGCGCGCGATGGCGACGCGTTGCTGCTGGCCGCCGGAGAGCTGCGCGGGGTACTTGTCCGCCTGCGTGCCGACGCCGACCCGGTCGAGCAGCGCGCGGCCCTTCTCCTCGGCCTGCTTCTTCTCCGTCCTGCGGACCTTGGTCTGGCCCAGCATGACGTTCTCCAGCACGGTCTTGTGCGCGAAGAGGTTGAACGACTGGAAGACCATGCCGACGTCGGCGCGGAGCCGGGCCAGTTCGCGGCCCTCCTGGGGAAGCGGCTTCCCGTCGATCGTTATCGCCCCGGAGTCGACCGTCTCCAGGCGGTTGATGGTGCGGCACAGGGTGGACTTGCCGGACCCGGAGGGCCCGATCACCACCACGACCTCGCCGCGCGCGATCGTCAGGTCGATGTCCTGGAGCACGTGCAGCGCGCCGAAGTGCTTGTTGACGTTGCTCAGCACGACCAGGTCGCCCGACGCGGGTACGGCGTCCTCGGCGTCCTTGGCCACTGATACTCCGCTCATCGGCTTTCCAGCTCCGCTCTTCCTCGGTTGGGGAGGAACGTAATGCGCCGCCACGACCAGCGTCATCACATCTGAGCGGAACTTGAGCATCACGATCGGGTAGAGGGGTGGCACTCTCCGTGAAGGGGGCGCGCGATGCAATACCGGCTGCGTAACGGATACCGCGCTCCGGTGGGTGCCCCCTTGACTCACACCGCCGGGATGGGCGTGGATGCGGGGGTACATGCCTGGCGGGGACCACGGAAGGGGGGACGATGAGACTGCTGCTCGTCGAGGACGACGACCATGTCGCCGCGGCCCTGTCCGCCGTGCTCGCCAAGCACGGCTTCGCCGTGGTGCACGCGCGCAACGGCGAGGAGGCGCTGCGGGCGCTGCTGCCCGACGACCGCGCGCCCAAGGGCCCCTTCGGGGTCGTCCTGCTCGACCTGGGACTGCCCGACCAGGACGGCTACGAGGTCTGCGGCAAGATCCGCAAGCGCACCGCCACGCCGGTGATCATGGTCACCGCGCGCGCGGATGTCCGCTCGCGCATCCACGGGCTGAACCTCGGCGCCGACGACTACGTTGTCAAGCCGTACGACACCGGCGAGCTCCTGGCCCGTATCCACGCGGTCAGTCGGCGCACCACGGCGGGCGAGGACACCGGGGCGCTGCCCGCCGCGGCCCTGCGGCTCGGGCCGGTCCACATCGAGCTGCCGACCCGCCGGGTCAGCGTCGACGGCGAGAGCGTCCAGCTCACCCGCAAGGAGTTCGACCTGCTCGCGCTGCTCGCGCAGCGGCCCGGGGTGGTCTTCCGGCGCGAGCAGATCATCAGCGAGGTGTGGCGCACCAGTTGGGAGGGGACCGGGCGCACCCTCGAAGTGCATGTCGCGTCCCTGCGCTCCAAGCTGCGGATGCCCGCCCTGATCGAGACCGTGCGCGGCGTGGGCTACCGGCTCGTCGCCCCGGCCGCGCTGTAAGGCCCGACGTCCGCGGTGCGCGCCCGACTTCTCCCGCTGCTGATCTTCCTGCTCGCGCTCGTCCTGATGGCGCTGGGCTTCCCGCTCGCGATCAGCGTGGCCGCCGCCGAGCAGCAGAAGGTGGTCGTCGACCGCATCGACGACACCGCGCGCTTCTCGGCGCTCGCCCAGTTCGTCAGCGCCGCCGACGACAAGGACCCCAGCAGCAAGGAGCGGTTGACCACCCTGGTGGAGGAACTCGCCCGCTACCACGACCTGTACGGGATCCGCGCGGGCGTGTTCTTCCGCAACGGGGTCGCCATGGCGAGCTCGCCCGGCGACTGGGGCGTGCCGGACGCCAGCAAGGGCGGCGACGCCTTCCAGGAGGCGCTGGCGGGCCGCCGCAGCCACGACCCGCCCCAGGTGTGGCCGTGGCAGCGCGGACGGCTCGTGGTGGCCTCCCCGGTCGTACGGGAGGGCGATGTGATCGCGGTCGTGGTCACCGACTCGCCCACCGGGCACATGCGTTCGCGCGTGCTGCGGTCCTGGCTGCTGATCGCGGCCGGTGAGGTGGCGGCGATGCTGCTCGCGGTCGGCGCGGCCTTCCGGCTGACCAGCTGGGTGCTGCGGCCGGTACGGGTCCTGGACGCGGCCGCCCACGGCATAGCGACCGGACGGATGAAGTCGCGGGTCGCGGCGGCCGGCGGACCCCCGGAACTCAGAAGGCTGGCCCGGTCGTTCAACGAGATGGCGGACAACGTCGAGGACGTACTGGACCAGCAGCGCGCCTTCGTCGCCGACGCCTCCCACCAGTTGCGCAACCCGCTCTCCGCCCTGCTCCTTCGCATCGAGCTCCTCGCGCTCGAACTCCCCGAGGGCAACGAGGAGATCGCCTCCGTTCAGGCCGAGGGAAAGCGCCTGGCCCAGGTCCTCGACGACCTGCTGGGCCTCGCGCTGGCCGAACACGCCGAGGCGGACCTCCAGTTGACCGATGTGGGCGCGCTGGCGGGCGAGCGGGTCGAGGCGTGGCGGCCGCTCGCCGAGGACCGGGGCGTCCACCTGGTCGAGAAGCGGGCCGCCGTCACCGGGTGGGCGGACCCGGTGGCGCTCTCCAGCGCGCTGGACGCCGTCATCGACAACGCGTTGAAGTTCACTCCGGAGGGTGAGGAGGTCAGCGTCGCCGTCGCGGCCGACGGCGAGTTCTCCCGGATCACGGTGACCGACCGCGGTCCGGGCCTGTCCGACGACGAGCTGAGCCGGATCGGCGACCGCTTCTGGCGCGCGGGCCGCCATCAGAACGTGAAGGGCTCGGGCCTGGGCCTGTCCATCTCCCGCACGCTCCTCGCGGCGGGCGACGCCACCATCGCGTACGCCCACAACGATCCGCACGGCCTGCGCGTGACGGTCAGCGTGCCGCGCACGTCGCCGACGGGCTGACAGCTCCCGGGTCCTTCGGGGGCGCTTCAGGTTTACGGCTTGACCGACAGGTAATAGCGGCGGGCACCGTCGTGCAGGGGCAGCGGGTCCGTGTAGATGGCGGTGCGCAGGTCCACGAGCTGGGCCGCGTGCACCTCGCGGCCGATCGCGTCCCGGCTGCGGATCACCGTATGGGTGAACTCCTCGGTCAGCCCCGCGTCCGTGCGGTCGGTGGTGACGAGCAGGTTCGCTATGGCGATCGTCGGTACGGCGGTGCCGCGCTGGGCCTGCGGATAGGCGTCGGCGGGCATGGTCGCGGGCCGGTAGAAGCCGGTCGTGCCGTCCTCCGCGTGCAGCGCGGCAACCAGGTCGTCCAGCGGTACGAGCCGGATCTGGGCCTCCTCGGACAGCAGCCGCACCGCCGAGGTGGGCAGCCCGCCGGACCAGAAGAAGGCGTCGATCTTCCCGCTGCGCAGCAGGTCCGGCATGGTGTCGATGCCCGCCGACACCGGCGTGATGTCCCGGGCCGGGTCCAGCTTGGCGGCCGTCAGCAGCCGGTCCGCGAGCAGCCGCACCCCGGAGCCCGCCTGGCCGACGCCGACCCGCTTGGAGCGCAGGTCCGCCGTGGTGCGCACCGGCGAGTCACGCGGCACCACCAGCTGGACGTAGTCGTCGTAGAGCCGGGCGCAGCCGCGCAGCCGGTCGGCGCCGGGGCCGCCGTCGCGGCGGTACTTGTCGACGGCGTCGGCGGTGGCGATGGTGAAGTCGGCCTGCCCGGTGGCCACCCGCTGGAGGTTCTGCTGGGAGCCCTCACTGGTCTGCAGCTTGATCCGCACATCGGGCAGATCGTCGGCGAGCGCCCGCTGGAGGAGCTCTCCGTAACGCTGGTAGACGCCGGTCCGTACGCCGGTACTGAACGTGATCGTCCCCGACGGCTGGGACGCCCCGAACGGCAGCAGCCACCACAGCAGCATCCCCAGCACCACCAGGGCGGCGGCCGCCTCCTGAAGGGCACGGCGGCGGCTGACGCGGAGGAGGGCCTGGAGCATGGCGCGATCCTGCCAGCTCACTCCCCGTAATGGCCAGGCCCCCGCTCGGGCAATGCGGGGCGGCGGGCGGCCGCGACCTCGTACCCTGGTGTACGAGATGAGCGAGGTAGAGGGTTTGAAAACGTACGAGGTGCGCACCTACGGGTGCCAGATGAACGTGCACGACTCCGAGCGGCTGTCGGGCCTCCTGGAGGACGCGGGCTACGTACGCGCGCCCGAGGGCGCCGACGGTGACGCCGACGTCGTCGTCTTCAACACCTGCGCGGTGCGGGAGAACGCCGACAACAAGCTGTACGGCAATCTCGGCCGGCTCGCCCCGATGAAGACGAAGCGGCCCGGGATGCAGATCGCCGTCGGCGGCTGCCTCGCCCAGAAGGACCGCGACACCATCGTCCAGCGGGCGCCCTGGGTCGACGTCGTCTTCGGCACGCACAACATCGGCAAGCTGCCGGTGCTCCTTGAGCGCGCGCGCATCCAGGAAGAGGCGCAGGTCGAGATCGCCGAGTCGCTGGAGGCGTTCCCCTCGACGCTGCCGACCCGCCGCGAGTCCGCCTACGCCGCCTGGGTCTCCATCTCCGTCGGCTGCAACAACACCTGCACCTTCTGCATCGTCCCGGCGCTGCGCGGCAAGGAGAAGGACCGCCGTCCCGGCGACATCCTCGCCGAGGTCGAGGCGCTGGTCGCCGAGGGCGTCTCCGAGATCACCCTGCTCGGCCAGAACGTCAACGCGTACGGCTCGGACATCGGCGACCGCGAGGCGTTCTCCAAGCTGCTGCGCGCCTGCGGGAACATCGAGGGCCTGGAGCGGGTCCGCTTCACCTCGCCGCACCCGCGCGACTTCACGGACGACGTGATCGCCGCGATGGCCGAGACCCCGAACGTGATGCCGCAGCTGCACATGCCGCTGCAGTCCGGCTCGGACACGGTCCTGAAGGCGATGCGCCGCTCGTACCGGCAGGAGCGTTTCCTCGGAATCATCGAGAAGGTCCGCGCGGCCATTCCGCACGCGGCCATCTCCACGGACATCATCGTGGGCTTCCCCGGCGAGACCGAGGAGGACTTCGAGCAGACCATGCACGCGGTCCGCGAGGCCCGCTTCGCGAACGCCTTCACCTTCCAGTACTCCAAGCGCCCCGGCACCCCCGCGGCGACCATGGAGGGGCAGATCCCCAAGGAGGTCGTGCAGGCGCGTTACGAGCGTCTGGTCGCCCTCCAGGAGGAGATCTCCTGGGAGGAGAACAAGAAGCAGGTCGGCCGCACCCTGGAGGTCATGGTCGCCGAGGGCGAGGGCCGCAAGGACGGCAGCACGCACCGCCTGTCCGGCCGCGCCCCCGACAACCGGCTCGTCCACTTCACCAAGCCCGAGCAGGACGTGCGCCCCGGCGACGTGGTGACCGTCGAGATCACCTACGCCGCCCCGCACCACCTGCTGGCCGAGGGCCCGACGACGGCCGTGCGCCGCACCCGCGCGGGCGACGCGTGGGAGAAGCGCACCGCGGCCCCGGCGCAGCCCGCCGGAGTCCTGCTGGGCCTGCCGAAGATCGGCGTCCCCGAGCCGCTGCCGGCGGCGACGGGCGGTTGCAGCGTCCTCTGACGGCGGTAAGTCGCTTCACCGATAAGTCGGTACGGCGATACGTGTTCACGCGCGCGTTGCCGTTTCTGCAGCGGTCGCCACGCGCGCGTGGCCGGTTCCTGGTGGGCATACCGCGCGGCGGCGCGGGCGCACCCACTACGCTGCGGATCATGCTCGTAGCCGCCGCCGTCTGCCCCTGTCCGCCGCTTCTGGTGCCCGCGGTCGCCGCCGGTGCCGCGCCCGAGCTCGACGCGGCGCGGGCCGCCTGCGCCGACGCGGTCGGGCTCCTCGCCGCATCGCGGCCCGATCTGCTGGTCGTGGTCGGCCCCGCCGACCAGGACGGGCGCGGGCCGCACCCCCAGGGCGCGCCCGGGTCCTTCGCGGGCTTCGGGGTCGACCTGCGCGTCCGGCTCGGCGCCTCGGAACCCGACGGCGACGCGCGCGTGGAGCGGGAGCTGCCGTCCTCGCTGGCCGTCGCCGCGTGGCTGCTCGAACGCGCCGACTGGTCGGACGCGCCGGTGGAGGGCCTGGGCGTCGGCGAGCCGCTGGAAGCGGTGCGCTGCGCGACGGCGGGCCGTGAACTGGGCGGCAGGGCCGACCGGGTGGCCCTGCTCGTCATGGGCGACGGCAGCGCCTGCCGCACCCTGAAGGCCCCGGGATACCTCGACGAGCGCGCGGCCGCCTTCGACGAAGGGGTGGCGAACGCGCTGGGCGCCGCCGACACGCGCGCGTTGATGGCGCTCGACACGGAACTCGCGTACGAGCTGAAGGCCGCCGGCCGGGCCCCCTGGCAGGTCCTCGCGGGCGCCGCCGAGGGCGCGGATCTGGCGGGCCGACTGCTGTACGACGACGCGCCGTACGGCGTGGGGTACTTCGTCGCCGTCTGGTCCTGACGGGGCGACACGCGCGGCCGGGCACCTGCCCGAAGGCAATGAAGGCACCCGGGACGCACACGGGGACGGGCGCGGAGCAAGTGCTCCGCGGCCGTCCCCGAGGTGATCAGGCCGCCGCCGGTGGTTTCCCGTCGTCGTCCTTGTGCGCGATCCGGTCCAAGGCTTCCTTCGCCTTCCCGGTACCCGATTCGATCTTGTCGCTGTACTTGCCCTTGGTCTTCTCGTCGACCGTCTTGGCGACCTTTTCGAGCCCCTGCCCGATCTTGTCCTCGTGCTGCTGCGCGAAGTCCGAGACCTTGTCCTTGGCGGGGGCCAGCTTGGCCTTCAGGTTGTCCAGGAAGCCCATGTGGTCACCTTCCCTCTGCCCTCGTCTCGGGGTCGGTGATACGCCCTCGACTCGGGGACCGTGCGGAGTACATTCCTACGTCAGCCTACTTGCGGGCGCCCTCACCGGCCTCGTTGTCCGCCGCTTCCTCCGCCGACTGCTGCTTCGGAATCTCCACGCCCTCGGCGGCCGCGGCCTCTGCGGGCTCCGCCTCCGCCGCATCAGCGGTGACCTCGGACGCCTCCGCGGCCTCGGACTCCTCCGCTTCCGGGTCGGCCGTCAGCGTGGCGGCCTTGACCTCCTCGGTTGACTCCGCGACAGCCTCTTCGGCCTTGCGGCGAAACCTTGAAAAAACACCCATATCTGCTCCATAGCGTACTCGTGTGGGCGAAATCCCGCGCCATCCGGAGCGCCTCATTGCGTCGCCCGGGGCTACCGGTTCGGCAAACCGGCGGTCGGAACCTCGCAACAGGCAACGAACCCGCATGCACGCCGTCACGTAGCTCGTTCGGGGACGGCCGCGGAGGTTTGCGAGACTGTGACAGTGAGAACTGCAGCTCCCGCACCGCGGGTCATCGCCGTCGTCGGCCCCACAGCGGCCGGAAAGTCCGATCTGGGTGTCTTCCTGGCCCAGCAGCTCGGCGGCGAGGTCGTCAACGCCGACTCGATGCAGCTCTACCGGGGGATGGACATCGGTACCGCCAAGCTGACGCTCGAAGAGCGGGGCGGTGTCCCGCACCACCTCCTCGACATCTGGGACGTGACCGAGCCCGCCAGCGTCGCCGAGTACCAGAAGCTGGCCCGCGCCGAGATCGACCGGCTGCTCGCCGAGGGCCGCACCCCGATCCTCGTCGGCGGCTCCGGCCTCTACGTACGCGGCGCCATCGACGTACTGGAGTTCCCCGGCACCGATCCCGAGGTACGCGCGCGTCTGGAGCGGGAGCTGGAGCAGGACGGCCCGGGCGCGCTGCACCGGCTGCTCGCCGAGGCCGACCCCGAGGCGGCCCGCGCGATCCTGCCGAGCAACGGCCGGCGGATCGTGCGCGCCCTGGAGGTCATCGAGATCACCGGCAAGCCGTTCACCGCCAACCTGCCCGGCCACGACTCCGTATACGACACCGTGCAGATCGGCGTCGACGTCGGCCGCCCGGAGCTCGACGAGCGCATCACGGTCCGCGTCGACCGGATGTGGGAGGCGGGACTCGTCGACGAGGTACGGGAACTGGAGGCGCGCGGACTGCGAGAGGGCCGTACCGCGGCCCGGGCGCTCGGGTACCAGCAGGTGCTCGACGCCCTCGCGGGGGAGTGCACCGAGGAGGACGCGCGCGTGGAGACCGTCCGCGCCACCAAGCGCTTCGCACGCAGGCAGGACTCCTGGTTCCGCCGGGACCCGCGCGTGCACTGGCTGAGCGGCGCCGCCGAGGACCGCGCGGAACTCCCGCACCTGGCGCTGGCGTTGGTCGAACGGGCGGTCACAGCCTGATCACGTGATGGCATCGGGACGCACCACCGGTCATTTTGGCCCCCGCGCGCGTGCCATCATCGAGCTCGATCGACCAGTGGAGTCCGAGTTGGGAGGGCGCGTGGCGATGGAGGCCGGCCCTCGCGACAGAGAGCAGGGACCGCAGAACGACGCTGCGCGACCAGGTCCTTCGGAAGTGACAGCGATGTCGGAGGGGCCGGACGTGAGCGACGGGGGACGAGAGCCCGCGCAGGGCGACGTTCCTGAGCCCCGCCCCGCCGAGCTGAGCCTCCCGCCCCTGGGGCCGACCGTTCCCGGCGCCGTCGGGCTGACCCCCGACGGTCCCCAGGACGAGGGCGTGGCCGTCGACGGCGGTGAGGTCGAGGTCGAGATCCGCCCCCAGCGCAGACTGCGCATCTGGCAGCTCGCCCCGATCGTGATGCTCGCGGCGATCGGCTCCTTGATGTTCGCCTTCCCACTCGCCTTCGAGTTCGGCGACGGCGGCCCCGTCGTCGCCATGCTAGGCCTCCTGATCAGCTGCTGCGCCGCCGGCTGGGGCATGATGGCCGCCCGCCGGGTCGGCTACACCTGGCCGGGGCTGCCCGCGCGCGGCTCCGGCGAGCGGCCGAACTGGCGGGTCATCGGCCTGTACGTGGCGGGCCTCGGCGTGGCCGTCGCGTTGGCCGTGGGGCGGGTCGCCCGGCTGCGCTGAGCGCCGTCCGGTGGGGGTCGTACCGCATCCTCCGGCCGACTCCCGGCGTCTCCGCATAGAGGCCGCTGCGCGTTGTCCACAGCCCCCGGCCGGTTGTCGGTGCCTGCCCGTACGATTGATCGCGTGAACAACACCTCGCCGCTCACGTTCCTCAAGGGTCACGGGACCCAGAACGACTTCGTGATCGTTCCCGACCCGGACAACGCCCTGGACCTGCCCGCGTCCGTCGTCGCACGCCTCTGCGACCGCCGGGCCGGCATCGGTGGCGACGGGCTGCTCCACGTCGTCCGCAGCGCCGCGCACCCCGACGCGCAGACCATGGCCGGCGAGGCCGAGTGGTTCATGGACTATCGCAACGCGGACGGCTCGATCGCCGAGATGTGCGGCAACGGGGTGCGGGTCTTCGCCGGCTACCTCCAGCGCGCCGGGCTCGTCGAGCAGGGCGACCTGGCCATCGCCACCCGGGGCGGGGTCAAGAAGGCGCACATCGCCAAGAACGGCGACGTCACCGTCTCCATGGGCAAGGCCGTGCTGCCGGCGGACGGCGTCACCGTCACGGTCGACGGCCGCAGCTGGCCCGCGCGCAACGTCAACATGGGCAACCCGCACGCGGTCGCCTTCGTGGCGGACCTGGCCCACGCGGGCGAGCTGCGCTCGGTGCCCCCCTTCAGCCCCGCCGAGGTCTATCCCGACGGCGTGAACGTCGAGTTCGTCGTCGACCGGGGCCCCGGCCATGTGGCGATGCGGGTGCATGAGCGGGGCTCGGGCGAGACGTTCTCGTGCGGCACGGGCGCGTGCGCGGTCGCGGTCGCCGCGGCACGCAGGGACGGCGTGGACCCCGGCGTCACCGGCGCCCCCGTGACGTACACGGTGGACCTGCCGGGCGGCACGCTGGTGATCACCGAGTACCCGGACGGGGAGATCGAGATGACCGGGCCCGCCGTGATCGTCGCCGAGGGCGTGATCGACCCGGCGCTCATTGAAACGGCTGTGGCCTGAACCTTCGCTCGAATGGGTGATCCGGTTCACGCTGAGCGAGAGCCGGACTGCGCCACGTGGTGGGGTCGGTAGCATCAAGCACCGGCCCGGAGGGCACGCCTGCCTTTCCACCGCCGGTCGATGCTGCCGGAGGTGCCCCATGAGTGCAGAGGCCACGAATCCTGACGCGCAGAGTCGCCGACGCGGCCTTCCCAGGATCGACCTCCGCAGGCTGGGCCGGGCCGCGCTGCTCGGCCCCACTTCCCGCGACCGGCTGCCCGACGCCATCGGCCATGTCGCCGAGGCGCACCGGGCCCACCACCCCGACGCCGACCTGGCGGTGCTGCGCCGGGCCTACGTCCTCGCGGAAACGTCCCACCGGGGCCAGTTCCGCAAGAGCGGCGAGCCGTTCATCACGCATCCCCTGGCGGTCACGCTGATCCTCGCCGAACTGGGCGCCGAGACCACCACGTTGACCGCCTCGCTGCTGCACGACACCGTCGAGGACACCGAGGTGACGCTCGATCAGGTACGGGTGGAGTTCGGCGAGGAAGTCACCTATCTGGTGGACGGCGTCACCAAGTTGGAGAAGGTCGACTACGGCGCGGCGGCCGAGCCCGAGACCTTCCGCAAGATGCTGGTGGCCACCGGCAACGACGTACGCGTGATGTCGATCAAACTGGCCGACCGGCTGCACAACATGCGCACCCTGGGCGTGATGCGCCCGGAGAAACAGGCGAGGATCGCCAAAGTCACCCGTGATGTGCTCATTCCCCTCGCGGAACGGCTGGGGGTGCAGGCGATCAAGACCGAGCTGGAGGATCTGGTTTTCGCCATCCTGCACCCGGAGGAGTACGAGCACACCCGCGCCCTCATCGCGGCCAACTCGGGCACCGAGGACCCGCTCACGGCCATCGCCGACGGGGTGCGGGGCGTGCTGCGCGAGGCGGGCATCAGCGCCGAAGTCCTCATCAGGCCACGGCACTTCGTCTCCGTCCACCGCGTCCAGCTCAAACGCGGCGAGCTGCGCGGCACCGACTTCGGGCGCCTGCTCGTCCTGGTCGCCGAGGACGCCGACTGCTACGCGGTCCTGGGCGAGCTGCACACCTGCTTCACGCCGGTGATCTCCGAGTTCAAGGACTTCATCGCCGCCCCCAAGTTCAACCTCTACCAGTCGCTGCACACAGCCGTGGCGAGCCCCGACGGCGCGGTCGCCGAAGTCCTCATCCGCACCCACCAGATGCACAACGTCGCCGAGGCCGGGGTCGTCGCGCTGGGCAACCCGTACGCGGGGGGCGGCCCCGGCGACGGCGCCGACGCACCGGCCGGCGAGCGCGAGGACCCCACCCGGCCCGGCTGGCTCTCGCGCCTGTTGGACTGGCAGCAGAGCGCGCCCGACCCCGACACCTTCTGGTCCTCCCTACGGGAGGAGTTGGCGCAGGACCGCGAGATCACCGTGTTCCGCGCCGACGGCCGCACCCTGGGTCTGCCGGCCGGCGCCAGCTGTGTGGACGCCGCGTACGCGCAGTACGGCGAGGACGCCCACCGCTGCATCGGCGCCCGCGTCAACGGCCGTCTGGCGACGCTCAGTACGGTCCTGGGCGACGGCGACACCGTGCAGCTGCTGCTCGCCCAGGACGCGGCGTCCGGGCCCTCGCCGGAGTGGCTGGAGCACGCCAGGACCCCGGCCGCGCGGATCGCCATCACCGGCTGGCTCGCCGAGCACCCCGAAGGCGTCAAGGTCCCGGCGGCCGCGCCCCGGCCGCAGATCTCGGTGGCCACCGACCGGCGCAGCGCCGCCAACGCGGTCACCGATCTGCCGGAGGCGACCGTCCGGCTCGCGGGCTGTTGTACGCCGGTGCCGCCGGACGCGGTCACCGGCTTCGCGGTACGCGGCGGCGCGGTCACCGTGCACCGCGAGGAGTGCCCGGCGGTGGCCCGGATGACGGCGCTTGGACGGGCCCGGATCGGGGTGCGCTGGGGCGACACCGCCGCCTGCCGGGTCACCCTGGTCGCCGAGGCGTTCGGGCGGCCGAGGCTCCTGGCCGACCTCACCGAGGCCATCGCCACGGCGGGCGCCGCGATCGTGTCGGCCACTGTGGAGCCGCCCAGCGAGCAGCGGGTGCGGCACACGTACACCCTGCAACTGGCGGACGCCGCCGAACTGCCCGCTCTGATGCGGGTGATGCGCGATGTGCCGGGCGTCTACGACGTGACCCGCGCCCAGCACCCGGCCGCCGCGGGCTGAACCGACGGGCCGACGCTCGTTCGGGTGGGAGTGACGCGCGTCGGAGCCGCGGCCGTGGTCCGTGCTGGTAGCGGTAGGGCATGCTGCTCTCCTCCCGTCCGCCGTCCTCCCGTCCGCGCCCGTCCCGTCGGCTGCGTGCCGCCCTGCTGGCCACCGCCGCGGCCTGTGTCCTCGCCGCGGCCCCGCCTCCCGCGGTCCCGCTGGGCATCGGCGATCCGCTCTTCCCGCATCTGGGCAACCCGGGCTACGACGTCCTCTCGTACGACATCGGATTCACCTATCAGGGCGACAACAGAAAGCCGATGGAGGCCGTCACCACCATCGACGCGCTGGCCACCGACTGGCTGGAGCGGATCAACCTCGACTTCGCGCGCGGCACCGTCCACAGCGTCGAGGTGAACGGGCGGCCGGCGGAGTTCGCGAGCGCCGACGAGGACCTGGTGATCACTCCCGGGCACGCGGTGTACGCGGGTCAGCAGATGAGGATCACCGTCCGGCACACCAGCGACCCCGGCACCCAGGACGGCGGCTGGGTGCGCACCTCCGACGGTCTGGTGATGGCCAATCAGGCCGACGCCGCGCACCGGGTGTTCCCGTGCAACGACCACCCCTCCGACAAGGCCATGTTCACCTTCCACGTGGACGCGCCGAAGGACTACACGGTCGTCGCCAACGGGCTGCCGGTCGGCCGCGAGCGGGCCGGCAACCGCGTCCTGTCCACCTACCGCACCGAACACCCCATGGCGACCGAGCTCGCCCAGGTGTCCATCGGCCACTCGGCGGTGCTGCACCGCGAGGGGCCGCACGGGCTGCCGGTGCGCGATGTGGTCCCGGCGGCGGACAAGGCGAGGCTGGAGCCCTGGCTGAAGAAGACGCCGGATGAGATCGCGTGGATGGAGCGGCTCGTCGGGCCCTACCCCTTCGAGACGTACGGCGTCCTCATCGCGGGCGCGGACACCGGCTTCGAGCTGGAGACGCAGACCCTGTCGCTCTTCGAGCGCTCGCTGTTCGTCCGGCCCGGCTTCCCCGAGTGGTACGTCGACTCGGTGATGGTGCACGAGCTGGCGCACCACTGGTTCGGCGACAGCGTCTCCCCGCGCGCGTGGTCCGACCTCTGGCTCAACGAGGGGCACGCGACCTGGTACGAGGCGCTGTACGCGCAGGAGCACGGCAAGCACCCCATGGAGGCGCGGATGCGCGCGGCGTACCGCCAGTCCGACGCGTGGCGCGCGCAGGGCGGCCCGCCCGCCGCTCCCAAGCCGCCCGCCCCCGGCCAGAAGATCAGCATCTTCCGGCCGGTCGTCTACGACGGCAGCGCGCTGGCGCTGTACGCGCTGCGGCAGGAGATCGGGGCGCCGAAGTTCGAGGAGCTGGAGCGGCGCTGGGTGAGCGAGCACCGGGACGGGACGGCCACCACCGCCGACTTCGTGCAGCTCGCGTCCGACGTCGCCGGACGCGATCTCTCGACGTTCCTGAAGGCCTGGCTGTACGGGGCGAAGACACCGCCGATGCCGGGGCACCCGGACTGGCGCGCCGCCGCGCCCGTGGCGGGACGCGTCGCCGCACCCCGCCACGCCTGACCGATACCGTCGGTCATCCCGTACGACCCGGGAAAACCGGGGTGACGGCCCCGGCGGCACCGTGCGACCATCGAGCGGTCGGCGGCGCTGCCGGGGCCGGATTCCGTACGGGAATCTTTCGGAGCCATTACGCGTTGTGACCGACGTAACCCGAAATTCCAACGACGTAAGGATCCAATGACCTCCTCTTCATCCCCTTCCCAGGACGAGCAGAGCTTCGCGGAGAAGAACCGCACCGAGAGCCTTCGGGCCGATGCCCTGATGGAAGAGGACGTCGCCTGGAGCCACGAGATCGACGGCGCGCGGGACGGCGCCCAGCTCGACCGCTCCGAGCGCGCGGCCCTGCGGCGCGTGGCGGGCCTCTCCACCGAGCTGGAAGACGTCACCGAGGTCGAGTACCGGCAGCTGCGCCTGGAGCGCGTGGTGCTGGTCGGCGTCTGGACCACGGGCACGCTGCAGGACGCGGAGAACTCACTGGCGGAGCTGGCGGCGCTGGCCGAGACGGCAGGCGCCATGGTGCTCGACGGCGTCTACCAGCGCCGTGACAAGCCCGACCCGGCCACCTACATCGGCTCCGGCAAGGCGCAGGAGCTGCGGGACATCGTCCTGGAGTCCGGCGCCGACACCGTGGTCTGCGACGGTGAGCTCAGCCCGGGCCAGCTCATCCACCTCGAAGACGTCGTCAAGGTGAAGGTGGTCGACCGGACCGCGCTGATCCTCGACATCTTCGCCCAGCACGCCAAGTCCCGAGAGGGCAAGGCGCAGGTCTCGCTCGCGCAGATGCAGTACATGCTGCCGAGGCTGCGCGGCTGGGGCCAGTCGCTGTCGCGACAGATGGGTGGTGGTGGCTCCGGCTCGTCCGGCGGCGGCATGGCCACCCGTGGTCCCGGTGAGACCAAGATCGAGACGGACCGGCGGCGGATCCGCGAGAAGATGGCGAAGATGCGCCGGGAGATCGCGGAGATGAAGACCGGCCGCGAGATCAAGCGCCAGGAGCGCCGTCGGAACAAGGTTCCGTCGGTCGCCATCGCGGGCTACACCAACGCCGGCAAGTCCTCGCTGCTCAACCGCCTCACGGGCGCGGGCGTGCTGGTGGAGAACGCGCTGTTCGCCACCCTCGACCCGACCGTGCGCCGGGCCGAGACGCCCAGCGGGCGGCTCTACACGCTGGCCGACACCGTCGGGTTCGTCCGGCATCTGCCGCACCACCTGGTCGAGGCGTTCCGCTCCACCATGGAGGAGGTCGGCGACTCCGACCTGATCCTGCACGTGGTGGACGGCTCGCACCCGGCTCCGGAGGAGCAGCTGGCCGCCGTGCGCGAGGTGATCCGCGAGGTGGGCGCCGTCGACGTGCCCGAGATCGTGGTGATCAACAAGGCGGACGCGGCGGACCCGCTGGTCCTCCAGCGCCTGCTGCGGATCGAGAAGCACTCCATCGCGGTCTCTGCCCGTACGGGCATGGGCATCGAGCAGCTGCTCGGCATCATCGACGCCGAGCTGCCGCGCCCCCAGGTCGAGATCGAGGCGCTCGTGCCGTACACGCACGGACAGCTGGTCTCGCGCGCGCACGCCGAGGGCGAGGTGATCTCCGAGGAGCACACCCCGGAGGGCACGCTGCTCAAGGCGCGGGTGCACGAGGTGCTGGCGGCGGAGCTCGCTCCGTACGTACCGGCCAAGCACTGACCGTACGCGGTACATAAGCGACGAGGCCCGCCCTCTCCATCCGGAGGGGGCGGGCCTCGTCGCTCGCGTTTTGACCAACGGCCTTACTGGCCGCCGTACTTCTGGCTCATCTGGGTGAGGAGCTGCTCGGCTCCGGCGCCCAGCTGCGGGCCGGCCAGCCAGCCCGAGGTGACCGGGCCGATCGAGGTGTTGGAGACGAGCTCCGCCTTGCCGTCGGCGCCGGTGATGAACCAGCCGCCGCCGGAGGAGCCGCCCGTCATCGTGCAGCCGATGCGGTACATCGGGGCCGTGCCCGGGGCGACCGTGAGCCGGCCGGGACGGTCGATGCACTTGAACATCTTCACGCCGTCGTACGGCGGGGCCGCCGGGTAACCCCAGGCGCCCATCGCCGAGATGGAGCTCACGGGGGGCGTCGAGAAGTTGACAGTCAGGGCGTTGCCGACCGTCTCCTCAAGGGACTTGGTGCCGTTCTCCGGCTTCACGTGCAGCACGGCGTAGTCGTTCGCGGCGCCGGCGCCACCGGTCGGACCGCCGCCGGAGATCCACTCGTTGGAGGTGGAGACCCAGTCGGCCCAGTACGCGCCGTACGGGGCGACTTCCTGCGGCTGCGCGTTCTGCAGCTGCGCCGGCGACTTGCCCTGGTCGTTGTAGGCCGGGACGAAGGCGATGTTGCGGTACCAGCCGCCCTGGGCGCCCTGGTGGACGCAGTGGCCGGCGGTCCACACGAGGTTGGACTTGCCGGGGTGCGCCGGGTCCTTCACGACGGTGCCCGAGCAGACCATGGGGCCCTTGGGGGAGTCGAAGAAGACCTTGCCGACCGGGGCCGCGTAGTTGTGGTACGGCAGGCTCTCGGCCTTGGCCTGCACCGGGCGCGGCTCCGGGTCGGTGACGCCCTGGCCGCCGCTGATGTCACTGGCGTCCATGGTCTTCTGCGGGTCCTTGGCGGACTTCATCCGCTCGGGCTTCCACAGACCGGCGATGACCGGGTTGACGAAGTCCTTGGCGTCGCGCAGCCACTTGGACTTGTCCCAGTTCTTCCAGTCGCCGTTCTTCCACTTGTCGAGGTCGACACCGTGCTTCTTGAGGGTGTCGGCGACGTCGGCGGGAAGACCCGAACCGCCCTTGCCCTGGGCCGTACTGGACGCGGACGGCTTGCTGTCCGCGTTGTCGCCGCCGGGGCCGCACGCGGTGGCCGTCAGCGCGAGAGCCGCGGCGAGGCCGGTGGAGGCCAGCAGCGGACGTATGGATCGCATGGAAACGATTCCCCCTGAGGATTTGCTCTTACCTTGATCACTCGCCAGGCGGTACGGCCGTTGTCGCTCCGCCGTACCGGCGTGCCGTGACAGCGAGTATTGCCATGGGCACGTCATGTTGAGAGACGGGGTCTTCCGGGACCGCCGTGTCGCAGCCCCCCACTATGCCGGTAGTTCGTGAGGGTTTCGGACAGGGGTCCCGGAGCTCTCGTGGAGAGTGCCGGGACCCCTGGCTTCGCCTACTGACCCGCGTACTTGCCGCTCACCGAGTCGTACACGCCCTTGGCCTCCTTGCCCAGGCGCGGACCCGCCAGCCAGCCGGACGTGACCGGGCCGATGGAGGTGTTGGAGACCAGCGCGGGCTTGCCGTCGGCGCCCGCCGCGAACCAGCCGCCGCCGGAGGAACCGCCGGTCATCGTGCACCCCAGGCGGTACATCGTCGGCAGGCTCGCGTCCAGCGAGAGCCGGCCCGGCTTGTCCTTGCACTGGTACAGCTTCTGGCCGTCGTACGGCGGCGCGGCCGGGTAGCCGTTCGCCGTCATGCTCGCGATCTTCGGCACAGCGGGAGCGTTGAAGTCGACCGGCATCGCCGAACCGACCGTCTCCTCAAGGGACTTGCCGCCCTTGCCCTTCTCGGGCGTGACGTGCAGCACCGCGAAGTCGTACGGGGCGCCCTGGCCGCCGGTCGGGCCGCCGCCCTCGATCCACTGCTGCGAGGTCTGCGCCCAGTCGGCCCAGAAGACGCCGTAGGGGGCGATCTGCTCCCGGGTGGCCTTCTTCAGCTGCGCGAGCGGCAGGTCGGCGTTGTTGTACGAGGGGACGAAGGCGATGTTGCGGTACCAGCCGCCCTTGGCGCCCGCGTGCACACAGTGGCCCGCCGTCCAGACCATGTTGGACTTGCCGGGGTGCGCCGGGTCCTTCACGACGGTCGCGGAGCAGACCATCGAGCCCTCGGGGCCGTCGAAGAAGAGCTTGCCGAGCTCCGGCAGGCTCTGGTGGTACGGGGCCTGCTGCGCCCGCGCCTTCACCGGCGCCGGGGTCGGGTCCGTGACGCCCTTGTCGCCGGAGATGTCGTTGGGGACGGGCGTCTGCGGGGGCTTGTCGGCCTTACGCATCCGGTCCGGGTCCCACAGTCCGGCGATGATCGGGTTGACGAAGTCCTTCGCCTCACGCAGCCACTTGGCCTTGTCCCAGTTCTTCCACTCGCCGTTCTTCCACTTGTCCGGGTCGATCCCGTGCTTCTTGAGCTGGTCCGCGATGTCGCTCGGGATCTGCAGGCTGTCGCCGCCCGCCGTCGCCGACGAGGTCGGCTTGGCGTCGGCCTTGTCGTCGCCGCCCGGGCCGCAGGCGGTGGCGGTCATGGCCAGCGCGGCGGTGAGGCCGAGCGCGGCCAGCGCGGGGGCGGTCCGGCGAGCTGCGCGCCGCTCACCCCGTGCGGCGAAGGTCGGACGTGTCGGTCGCATGTTCTTGATCCCCCTGGGACTTCGGTGTGACGCTGCTTCGGTACTGCTCGGGTACTGCTTCGGTACTGCCTCGCACGGACGCTGCTGATGCGCGGCGCAGCCACAGTTGCTGCACCGCTCATTGGTTACTGAAGCGAACTCCCGGCCCGTGCGAAGCCGGTGGCCCACTCGACCCGGCCGAAAAGTACCGGCCGAAGTGCGGCCCCCACTATGCCGGTGCCGATGGGGACGGTACGCGGCAGGGCCCTGGTTCCGCTCCCCAAGGATCTTGACGCTTGCCCGTGATCCTCCGGCCCCGGCGTCGTTGGTACGTACGGGGGACAACACATCAGCGTTCAGCCCCACCGTTCGCACCGGGCAACGGGTGTGCCACGGAACCGTCACAGCGGACCTGGCGCGACGGGCACAGCGGACACATGGCGACACAACAGGCACAGCACAGCGGGGCGCACACCGTGGGAGGACCAACAGCCGTGGCCGTGACCGAATCCGCTCCGGCGCCGTCGAGGGACGCGACCGCGACCGCGACCGTACCGCCGCAGGCGGCGCCCGCCGCGCACGAGGGCATCCTGCGGCGGCAGTCGCTGCGCGAGTCGGCGGCGCGGACATACGCGCGGTCGCTGCCCATCGTGCCCGTGCGGGCGCGCGGGCTGACGATCGAGGGGGCCGACGGGCGGCGCTACCTCGACTGCCTCGCGGGCGCGGGCACCCTGGCGCTCGGCCACAACCACCCGGTGGTCCTTGAGGCGATCAGAAAGGTCATCGACTCGGGTGCGCCGCTGCACGCGCTGGATCTCGCCACCCCGGTCAAGGACGCCTTCACCACGGAGCTGTTCGCGACCCTGCCGCGCCGACTCGTCGAGCGCGCCCGGATCCAGTTCTGCAGCCCGGCCGGTACGGACGCGGTCGAGGCGGCCCTGAAGCTGGTCCGCACGGCCACCGGCCGCAACGGTCTGCTCGCCTTCACCGGGGCGTACCACGGTATGACGGCGGGCGCCCTGGAAGCCTCCGGCGGCGCCCGCGACGCGCGCGTGACCCGGCTGCCCTACCCGCTGAACTACCGCTGTCCGTACGGGGTCGGCGGCGAGCGGGGCGCCGAGCTCGCGGCCCGCTGGACCGAGAGCCTGCTCGACGACCCCAAGGGCGGGGTGCCCGAACCGGGCGCGATGATCCTCGAACCGGTGCAGGGCGAGGGCGGGGTGAACCCGGCGCCCGACTCCTGGATGCGCCGGATGCGCGAGATCACGGCGGCCCGGTCGATCCCGCTGATCGCCGACGAGGTGCAGACCGGCGTCGGGCGCACCGGGGTCTTCTGGGCAGTCGAGCACAGCGGAATCGTCCCGGACGTGATGGTCCTGTCGAAGGCCATCGGCGGCTCGCTGCCGCTTGCCGTGATCGTCTACCGCGACGACCTCGACGTCTGGCAGCCCGGCGCCCACGCCGGCACCTTCCGGGGCAACCAGCTCGCGATGGCGGCGGGCGCGGCCACCCTCGCGTACGTCCGCGAGAACCGGCTCGCCGAACGCGCCGCGCTGCTCGGCGCGCGGATCCTCGCCCGGCTCCAGGACCTCGCGGTGGACCACCCCTGCGTCGGCGACGTACGGGGCCGGGGGCTGATGATCGGCGTCGAACTCGTGGACCCCGAGCGGCTGGACGCGGCCAGCGGGGTGCCGGTGGCCGCGCCCGCGCTCGCCACCGCCGTCCAGCAGGAGTGCCTGCGGCGCGGTCTCATCGTCGAGATCGGCGGCCGCCACTCCAGCGTCGTGAGGCTGCTGCCGCCGCTCACCCTCACCGACGAACAGGCCGACGCCGTCCTCGACCGGCTGGCCGACGCGCTGGCCGCCGCCGAGCGCGCCCCGCACCACCGGACCGATCCCGGGCCGTCCCGCTGACCCGGACCACCACACAAGGAAGCCCACCGTGAACCGCATCCCCGCGCCCGAAGCGCCCGACGGCTCCGGCCGTCCCACCGCCCCCTGCGGTCCCCTTGTGGCAGAGGCGGCGACGGTGCCGCGCCAGAAGGCGGGGATCCACGGCGAACGGCTCACGCCTCCCGACGAACCGCGCAGCCCCGACCTCCTGGACGACCCGGACCCGGCGCTGGCCGCCGAAGCCGCCGCCGTGGAGAACCTGCTGCGCTGCTGGGTACGGGAGAACGACCTGGCCGCGCCCGCCGGGGCCGTGCTGCGCATCCCGCTCGACGCCAGCGGCACCGCGCTGCTCGTCCCCGTCCGGTACTGGTCGGCCACCGGATGGCACCGGTTCGGGATGCCGGAGCTGGAGGGCGCCCCGGCGGACGCCCCGGCCGTCGACGCCGTCACCGTCGCCGCCCTCATCGGGCGCGAGGCCGGACTGCGCGAGAGCGCCGACCTGGTGGGCCGGGTCGCCGACTCGGTCCGCCGCACCGCCCACTTCATCGCCGAGCGGCGCCGCCACCCCGGCCCCGCCGACGCGGCCGACCTCTTCCTCTCCGCCGAGCAGTCCCTCCTCCTCGGCCACCCCCTGCACCCGACCCCGAAGAGCCGCGAGGGACTTTCCGAGGCCGAAGTGCGCTGCTACTCACCGGAGTTGCACGGCGCGTTCCCGCTGCACTGGATGGCCGTCGACCGTTCCGTCCTCGCCGCCGACTCGGCCTGGACCGACGGCGGCCGCGAGGTCGCCGCCGACGACATCGCCACCCGGCTCGCCGACGGGCTCAGCGTCCCGGCGGGCACCGTCCCGCTGCCGCTGCACCCCTGGCAGGCCCGGGAGCTCGCCCATCAGCCGGCCGTCGCCGAGCTCCTGGACGCCGGTTTCCTGCGCGACCTCGGCCCGCACGGCAGCCCCTGGTACCCCACCTCCTCCGTGCGTACGGTGCACCGGCCCGGCACCGACATGATGCTCAAGCTCTCCCTCGGCCTGCGCATCACCAACTCCCGCCGGGAGAACCTGCGCAAGGAGCTCCACCGGGGCGTGGAGGTGCACCGGCTGCTGCGCGCCGGGCTCGCCGAGCGGTGGCAGGCCGCGCACCCCGGCTTCGACATCGTCCGCGACCCCGCCTGGCTCGCCGTCGACGCCCTGGACGGCCGGCCGGTGCGCGGGCTCGACGTGATGATCCGGCACAACCCGTTCGGCCCCAGCGACGACGCCGTCTGCATCGCGGCGCTCACCGCACCGCGCCCCCTGCCCGGCCGCCCGGGGCCCGCGATGCACTCGCGCCTCGCCGACATCGTGGCCCGGCTCGCCGCCCGCACCGGCCGCCCGACCCCGGCCGTGGCCGCCGAGTGGTTCCTGCGCTACCTCGACCACGTCGTACGCCCCGTGCTCTGGCTCGACGCCACGGCGGGCATCGCGCTCGAAGCCCACCAGCAGAACACCCTGGTGCTGCTCGACCCCGACGGCTGGCCGGTCGGCGGCCGCTACCGCGACAACCAGGGCTACTACTTCCGCGAGTCCCACCGCACCGCCCTGGAACGCCTGTTGCCCACAGTCGGCGCCGACAGCGACACGTTCGTCTCCGACGCCGTCACCGACGAGCGCTTCGCGTACTACCTCGGCATCAACAACGTCCTCGGCCTGGTCGGCGCGTTCGGCGCCCAGCGCCTGGCCGACGAGCGCGTACTCCTCGCCGCCCTGCGGCAGTTCCTCACCCGGGCGACGGCGCTCGGCTCGCCGCTGCCCGCCCAGCTCCTGGAGAGCCCGACCCTGCGCTGCAAGGCGAACCTCATGACCCGGCTGCACGGCCTCGACGAACTCGTCGGCCCGGTCGACACCCAGTCCGTGTACGTCACGATCGCCAACCCCCTGCACACCAGCGGAACGTGACCTCACGGCCCACAGACGAGAGGAGCGTCGGCGTGCCTTCCACCGATGCCAGCACCGAGGCCGGAACCGGTCCCGTCCCGGAGACCGACGGCGCCGAGGACACCCTGGACCTGCATCTGCCCGATGAACTCGTCTGCGCGCCCGAGCCCGTACGGGCGGCGGGGAGCGCCGCGCAGCCGTTGTCGGACGCGTACGGAGCGATCGGCGAGGACTTGCTGGATTCCCCCGGCGCCTGGGATCAAGTGGCCACCTCTGCGGGTGACTTCAGGCTCGTGCCCGTACGTGTGGAGCGCGACCTGACTCTGCTGAGCGGCTGGATGAACGATCCCGCCGTCGCCGCCTTCTGGGAGCTGGCCGGGCCCGACGCGGTCACCGCGGCCCATCTGCGCCCCCAGCTCGACGGCGACGGGCGCAGCGTCCCCTGCCTCGGCCTCCTGAACGGCGTCCCGATGAGCTACTGGGAGATCTACCGCGCCGACCTCGACCCGCTGGCCCGCCACTATCCGGCCCGCCCGCACGACACCGGGATCCACCTCCTCATCGGCGCCGTCGCCGACCGGGGGCGCGGCGTCGGCACCACGCTGCTGAGGGCCGTCGCCGATCTGGTCCTCGACAACCGGCCGCTGTGCTCCCGGGTCGTCGCCGAGCCCGATCTGCGCAACACCCCTTCCGTATCCGCCTTCTTGAGCGCCGGGTTCCGGTTCGCCGCGGAAGTCGAACTCCCCGACAAGCGGGCCGCCTTGATGGTCCGCGACCGCGCGCTCAGGAACCTGCTGTGAACACACCGCCGCTCTCGATGCACCGCGTACACCGCATACACCGCCCGAACCGCTTCGGTTCCACCCCGAGGAGTCGCCTTGCCGAATCCGCTTGTCCCCGATGATCTCGACGAACGGGAGGAACAGGCTCCGCTGCTCGCGCCGCCCGAGCTGAACCGCGAGACGTGGGAGCGCGCCGCCCGCCGACTGCTGGCCAAGATGCTCGCGTCCTTCGCGTACGAGGGAATCATCGAGCCGGTCGCGCGGCCGGACGTCGACGGTGAGGACCAGCTCTACACCCAGCCCCTCGACGACGGCTCCGCGCTCACCTTCCGCGCCCGGCGCGGCGCGTACGACGACTGGCGCGTCGACGAGGAATCGATCGGCCACCACGGACAGCCCTTCGACGATCCCCTCCGCTTCCTCGTCCTCGCCCGCCGCACGCTCGGGCTCGACGGCGCCACCTTCGGCCACCTGGTGCGCGAACTGTCCGCCACCCTCGCCGCCGACACCCGCCTCGACCACACCGCGCTGTCCGCCGCCCGCCTCGCCGACGTGGGGTACGAGGAGCTGGAGGGCCACCAGACCGGGCACCCCTGGCTGGTGCTGAACAAGGGCCGGCTCGGGTTCTCGGCCGCCGAGACCGAGCAGTGGGCCCCCGAGGCGCGCCGGGCCGCCCCGCTGCCGTGGCTCGCGGTCCGCTCCGACCTCGCCAGCTACCGGGGCGTGCCGGGACTCGCCGCCCCCGAGCAGCTCTACCGCCGCGAGCTCGACCCGGCGGTCCGCGAGAGCTTCGCCGCCACGCTCCAGGGCCGTGGCCTGGACCCGGACGACTATCTCTATCTGCCCGTCCACCCCTGGCAGTGGGACGAGGTGGTGCTTCCGCTGTTCGCCCCGGCCGTGGCCGACGAGGCGATCGTGCCGCTGCCCGGCGACACGGATCTGCGCCTTCCCCAGCAGTCCATCCGGACCTTCGTGAACACCTCGCGGCCCGAGCGGCACACGGTGAAGCTCCCGCTGTCGATCCTCAACACGCTCGTCTGGCGCGGTCTGCCCACCGAGCGCACCCTCGCCGCCCCCGCCGTCACCGCCTGGGTGCACTCCCTGCGCGACCGGGACCCCTTCCTGCGCGACGAGTGCGGGGTGATCCTGCTCGGCGAGGTCGCCTCGGTGGCGGTCGAGCACCCGGTGTACGACCACGTTGCCGAGGTTCCGTACCAGTACAAAGAGCTTCTCGGGGCGATCTGGCGGGAGCCGCTGCAGAGCCGGCTCGCGCCCGGGGAGCGCGCGCGTACGCTCGCCTCGCTGCTCCACACCGATCCGCGCGGGCGCGCCTTCACCGCCGAGCTCGTCGCCCGCTCGGGCCTGACCCCGCACGTCTGGCTGCGCCGGCTGTTCGGCGCGCTGCTGCCGCCGCTGCTGCGCTTCCTCTACCGCTACGGGACCGTCTTCTCCCCGCACGGCGAGAACGCCATCGTCGTCTTCGACGACCGGGACGTCCCCGTACGGCTGGCGATCAAGGACTTCGTCGACGACGTGAACATCAGCGCGGAGCCGCTGCCCGAGCACGACGCGATGCCCGGTGACGTACGGGAGGTGCTGCTCACCGAGCCGCCCTCCTTCCTCACCCAGTTCATCCATTCCGGGCTCTTCGTCGGCGTCTTCCGCTTCCTGGCGCCGCTGTGCGAGGCGCAACTGGACGTCGCGGAGGACGAGTTCTGGGCATTGGTACGGGACGAGATCGTGCGCCACCAGGCCAGGTTCCCCGAGCTCAAGGACCGCTACGAGACGTTCGACCTGCTCACCCCGCGTATCGAGCGGCTGTGCCTGAACCGGAACCGGCTGCACCTGGACGGCTACCGGGACCGCTCCGAGCGCCCGCACGCGGCCGTCGAGGGCACCGTCCCGAACCCGCTCGCACCTCCGGCGTGATCGGATTGTCAGTGGCGCGCCATAGAGTGGACGGGCTATGACGAAGCCATCTCTCCCCGAGCTCCTGCACGCCGCCGTATCCGCCGTCGGCGGTGTGGAGCGGCCCGGCCAGGTCACGATGGCCACGGCCGTCGCCGACGCCATCGACGACAGCTCCCACCTGCTCGTCCAGGCCGGCACCGGCACCGGAAAGTCCCTGGGCTATCTGGTGCCCGCGCTCGCGCACGGCGAGCGCGTGGTGGTGGCCACGGCGACGCTCGCGCTCCAGCGCCAGCTCGTGGAGCGTGACCTTCCGCGTACGGTCGAGGCGCTGCACCCGCAGCTGCGCCGGCGCCCGCAGTTCGCCATGCTCAAGGGCCGCTCCAACTACCTCTGTCTGCACCGCCTGCACGAAGGTGTGCCGCAGGAAGAGGAGGAGGGTCTCTTCGACCAGTTCGAGGCGGCCGCGCCCAGCAGCAAGCTCGGCCAGGACCTGCTGCGGATGCGGGACTGGGCGGACGAGACCGAGACCGGGGACCGCGACGACCTGACGCCGGGCGTCTCCGACAAGGCCTGGGCCCAGGTGTCCGTGTCGTCCCGAGAGTGCCTGGGCGCCACTAAGTGCGCGTACGGGGCGGAGTGCTTCGCGGAGTCGGCCCGTGAGCGCGCCAAGCTCGCCGACGTCGTGGTCACCAACCACGCGCTGCTCGCGATCGACGCCATCGAGGGCGCCCCGGTCCTGCCGCAGCACGAGGTGCTGATCGTCGACGAGGCCCATGAGCTGGTCTCCCGGGTCACCGGCGTCGCCACCGGCGAGCTCACTCCCGGGCAGGTCAACCGGGCCGTGCGGCGCGCCGCCAAGCTCGTCAACGAGAAGGCGGCCGACCAGCTCCAGACGGCCGCCGAGGGCTTCGAGCGGCTGATGGAGCTCGCGCTGCCCGGCCGTCTGGAGGAGATCCCGGAGGATCTCGGGTACGCGCTGATGGCTCTGCGTGACGCGGCCCGCACGGTGATCTCGGCGATCGGCTCGACCCGCGACAAGTCGGTCCAGGACGAGGACGCCGTACGCAAGCAGGCGCTCGCGGCGGTCGAGACGGTCCATGATGTCGCCGAGCGGATCACCAACGGCTCCGAGTGGGACGTCGTCTGGTACGAGCGGCACGACCGGTTCGGCGCGTCCCTGCGGGTCGCTCCGCTCTCGGTCTCCGGGCTGCTGCGCGAGAAGCTGTTCGCCGAGCGCTCGGTGGTGCTCACCTCGGCCACGCTCAAGCTCGGCGGCGACTTCAACGGGGTGGGCGCATCGCTCGGCCTGGCCCCGGAGGGCACCGAGGGGGAGGACGTCCCGCAGTGGAAGGGCCTGGATGTCGGCTCGCCCTTCGACTACCCGAAGCAGGGCATTCTCTATGTCGCGCGCCATCTGGCCACGCCGGGCCGGGAGGGCTCGCGGGGCGACATGATGGACGAGCTGGCGGAGCTGGTCGAGGCGGCCGGGGGCCGGACGCTCGGCCTCTTCTCCTCGATGCGGGCGGCCCAGGCGGCGGCCGAGGAGCTGCGCGGGCGGCTCGACAAGCCGATCCTGCTCCAGGGCGAGGACACGCTCGGCGAGCTGATCAAGACGTTCGCGGGCGATCCGGAGACCTGTCTGTTCGGCACGCTGTCGCTGTGGCAGGGCGTGGACGTGCCGGGCGCCAGCTGCCAGCTGGTGGTCATGGACCGGATTCCGTTCCCGCGCCCGGACGACCCGCTGATGAGCGCACGGCAGAAGGCGGTGGAGGAGGGCGGCGGCAATGGCTTCATGGCGGTCGCCGCGACCCATGCCGCGCTGCTGATGGCGCAGGGCGCGGGCCGTCTGGTGCGGGCGACCGGGGACCGGGGCGTCGTCGCCGTCCTCGACCCGAGGCTGGCCAACGCGCGCTACGGCAGCTATCTGCGGGCCTCGCTGCCCGACTTCTGGTACACCACGGACCGCAACCAGGTACGCCGCTCGCTGGCGGCGATCGACGCGGTGGCGAAGGCGGACGGGAAGTAGCCCCCCGGACACAACGGACACAACAGGGCCCCGGGACCGGCGCAGTGGGTCCCGGGGCCGGTCCTTGGCGGCCGGTCGGTCAGACCCGCCGCAGCACCGCCACCACCTTGCCGAGGATCGTCGCCTCGTCGCCGGGGATCGGCTGGTAGGCGGCGTTGTGCGGGAGCAGCCAGATGTGGTTGTCCTCGCGCTTGAAGCGCTTCACGGTGGCCTCGCCGTCGAGCATGGCGGCCACGATGTCACCGTTCTCGGCGACCGGCTGGCGGCGCACCGTGACCCAGTCGCCGTCGCAGATCGCGGCCTCGATCATCGAGTCGCCGACGACCTTCAGGACGAAGAGCTCGCCGTCGCCGACCAGCTGGCGGGGGAGCGGGAACACGTCCTCCACCGACTCCTCGGCGAGGATCGGGCCACCGGCGGCGATACGGCCGACCAGCGGGACATAGGACGCGGCCGGTTTGCCGGTGGTGTCCGTCGGCTGGGTGCTGGGCTGGTCCGAGCCGCGCACCTCGTACGCGCGCGGCCGGTGCGGGTCGCGGCGCAGGAAGCCCTTGCGCTCCAGGGCCATCAGCTGGTGGGCGACGGAGGACGTGCTGGAGAGACCCACCGCCTGACCGATCTCCCGCATCGACGGCGGGTAGCCCCGGCGCTGGACGGAGTCGCGGATGACCTCGATGACCCGCCGCTGGCGGTCCGTGAGACCGGAGCTGTCGGCCCTGATGCCTGGAGGTCGGCCGGGCAGCGAGCGCGCGGGCCGCGCGGGGTCGCCGCCCTCCTGGTTCGTGACTACGTCATTCATGGCATGCACCGGCTCAAGTCGGGTCTGGGAGCGGTTCTGGGCAGTGATGGTGGCACTGTCTGCGGTGGTGGTCACGTCGGCCCCTCTCGAAATGGTCTCCCTAGCTGGACAACGGTAGTTGCTTTCGAAAGGTTGCGCCAAACACACGTTCGAGTGAAAAATCGCAGAAAGCGTGACGCGATTATGGGGCGGGGTGTATGCGAGCCCCCTTTACGGGGGTCGACCGGCAGGCAATTCGGTCGATTAGGTACCCTTCACCACGGGAACCACATCCGGAGCCGAACGCCGGGGCGACGCCCCCGAAGGCTCCGCCGACGACCGCCGCACCCTGCGTACGTACGACGTACGTACGACGTACGTACGACGGCGGCGCGGTGGTCGATACCGGTCACCCAGTTTGCCATCCGGACTGGAGGAAACCCCGGCGGGGCGCGCCCGTTCCTCATTCGCGTCGCCCTGCGGCGACATTTCGTCGCCCTGTGGCGGCGGCGGGCGAACACGGCCCGGAATCAAGCCGGTACGAGGTGTTCCGTATGCGGCCGCGCCGCGACACGCGGTAGTGGGGTGATGACGGCGAAACCCCAGATGTAGTGGTTGGATGGACGCAGTCACCCAGAAGTTGTGGTCTTGGTCCTTCGGGGTCGCGGCCATCGCCTATGCTTGTGGCTGCTTCGCGGGGCCCAACGGGCCTGGCGGGGCTATTCAGTCGTGCTGTGAAGGAGGGTTGGGATTTATGCACTGCCCCTTCTGCAGGCACCCCGACAGCCGTGTCGTCGACAGCCGGACCACCGACGACGGCACGTCGATCCGCAGGCGCCGTCAGTGCCCCGACTGCTCCCGTCGCTTCACGACGGTGGAGACGGCCTCGCTGATGGTGATCAAGAGGTCGGGCGTCACTGAACCCTTCTCGCGCACCAAGGTCATCTCTGGCGTCCGCAAGGCGTGCCAGGGGCGGCCGGTCACCGAGGACGCCCTCGCCAAGCTCGGCCAGCGGGTCGAGGAGGCGGTGCGCGCCACCGGCAGCGCCGAGCTGACCACCCACGACGTGGGGCTGGCCATACTCGGCCCGTTGCAGGAGCTCGACCTCGTCGCGTACCTGCGCTTCGCGTCCGTGTACCGGGCATTCGACACCCTTGAAGACTTCGAGGCCGCCATCGCGGAACTCCGCGAACAACGGCCTCCCGCGAACCTCGCGGACGCGCGCGTGGCCGGAGTGACCCCCGAGGTCCCCGTGCCCGCCACCGCCGCCGACTGACCGGCGGCCCGGCCGCCCACCGGCGGCAATCCAGGACCTGCAACGGGCGCTCTGCGCGGCGCCCGGGGCACAAGACAGACACCGTGCCACGGGAACATTCGGGCACTTCTGGGCGTTTTCGCCCGCGTATGGGAGGCGGCATGACAGAGACGGCGAGCGGCCCGGCACGAGGATCCCGCACCAAGGGATCCAAGGCGAGCAAGGGTCTGCGCATCGAGCGCATCCACACCACTCCGGGCGTGCATCCGTACGACGAGGTGGCCTGGGAGCGCCGTGACGTCGTCATGACCAACTGGCGCGACGGCTCGATCAACTTCGAGCAGCGTGGCGTCGAGTTCCCCGACTTCTGGTCGGTGAACGCGGTCAACATCGTCACCAGCAAGTACTTCCGCGGAGCCGTCGGCACCCCGCAGCGCGAGACCGGTCTCAAGCAGCTCATCGACCGGATCGTGAAGACGTACCGCAAGGCCGGTGAGGACCACGGCTACTTCTCCTCGCCCGCCGACGCGGAGATCTTCGAGCACGAGCTGGCGTACGCCCTCCTGCACCAGATCTTCAGCTTCAACTCGCCGGTGTGGTTCAACGTCGGCACGCCCCAGCCGCAGCAGGTCTCGGCCTGCTTCATCCTGTCCGTCGACGACTCCATGGAGTCGATCCTCGACTGGTACAAGGAAGAGGGCATGATCTTCAAGGGCGGCTCCGGCGCCGGCCTGAACCTCTCCCGTATCCGCTCCTCCAAGGAACTGCTGTCCTCCGGCGGCAACGCCTCGGGTCCGGTCTCCTTCATGCGCGGCGCGGACGCCTCCGCCGGCACCATCAAGTCCGGTGGTGCCACCCGCCGCGCGGCCAAGATGGTCATCCTCGACGTCGACCACCCCGACATCGAGAACTTCATCGAGACCAAGGTGAAGGAGGAGGAGAAGATCCGCGCGCTGCGCGACGCGGGCTTCGACATGGACCTGGGCGGCGACGACATCACGTCCGTCCAGTACCAGAACGCCAACAACTCGGTCCGCGTGAACGACGAGTTCATGAAGGCGGTCGAGACCGGCGGCAAGTTCGGGCTGCGCGCCCGGATGACCGGTGACGTCATCGAAGAGGTCGACGCCAAGTCCCTCTTCCGCAAGATGGCCGAGGCGGCCTGGGCCTGCGCCGACCCGGGCATCCAGTACGACGACACCATCAACCACTGGCACACCTGCCCGGAGTCCGGCCGGATCAACGGCTCGAACCCGTGCAGCGAGTACATGCACCTGGACAACACGTCCTGCAACCTCGCCTCGCTGAACCTCATGAAGTTCCTCAAGGACGACGGCGAGGGCCACCAGTCCTTCGAGGTCGAGCGGTTCGCCAAGGTCGTCGAGCTGGTCATCACCGCGATGGACATCTCCATCTGCTTCGCGGACTTCCCGACCCAGAAGATCGGCGAGAACACCCGCGCCTTCCGCCAGCTCGGCATCGGCTACGCCAACCTCGGCGCCCTGCTGATGGCGACCGGCCACGCGTACGACTCGGACGGCGGCCGCGCGCTCGCCGGCGCCATCACCTCGCTGATGACCGGCACCTCGTACAAGCGCTCCGCGGAGCTCGCCGCGGTCGTCGGCCCGTACGACGGCTACGCCCGCAACGCCGCGCCGCACCAGCGCGTCATGAAGCAGCACGCCGACGAGAACACCAAGGCCGTCCGCATGGACGACCTGGACTCGCCGATCTGGGCCGCCGCCACGGAGGCCTGGCAGGACGTCGTCCGCCTCGGCGAGAAGAACGGCTTCCGCAACGCCCAGGCGTCGGTCATCGCCCCGACCGGCACCATCGGTCTGGCGATGTCCTGCGACACCACCGGCCTTGAGCCCGACCTCGCGCTGGTCAAGTTCAAGAAGCTGGTCGGCGGCGGCTCGATGCAGATCGTCAACGGCACGGTCCCGCAGGCGCTGCGCCGCCTGGGCTACCAGCCGGAGCAGATCGAGGCGATCGTCGCCCACATCGCCGAGCACGGCAATGTGATCGACGCCCCCGGTCTCAGGACCGAGCACTACGAGGTCTTCGACTGCGCGATGGGCGAGCGCTCCATCTCCGCGATGGGCCACGTCCGCATGATGGCGGCCATCCAGCCGTGGATCTCGGGCGCGCTCTCCAAGACGGTCAACCTGCCGGAGACGGCGACCGTCGAGGACGTCGAGGAGGTCTACTTCGAGGCGTGGAAGATGGGCGTCAAGGCGCTCGCGATCTACCGCGACAACTGCAAGGTCGGCCAGCCCCTCTCCGCCAAGACCAAGGAGAAGGAGAAGGCGGAGGTCACCGAGAAGGCCGAGGCGGAGATCCGCAAGGCCGTCGAGAAGGTCGTCGAGTACCGCCCGGTCCGCAAGCGTCTGCCCAAGGGCCGCCCGGGCATCACCACCTCCTTCACGGTCGGTGGCGCCGAGGGCTACATGACGGCCAACTCCTACCCGGACGACGGTCTGGGCGAGGTCTTCCTGAAGATGTCCAAGCAGGGCTCGACCCTCGCGGGCATGATGGACGCCTTCTCGATCGCCGTCTCGGTCGGTCTGCAGTACGGCGTGCCGCTGGAGACGTACGTCTCGAAGTTCACCAACATGCGCTTCGAGCCGGCCGGTATGACGGACGACCCGGACGTGCGGATGGCGCAGTCGATCGTCGACTACATCTTCCGCCGCCTGGCGCTGGACTTCCTGCCGTTCGAGACGCGCTCCGCCCTCGGTATCCACTCCGCCGAGGAGCGCCAGCGTCACCTGGACACCGGTTCGTACGAGCCGGCCCTGGAGGACGAGGAGGTGGACGTCGAGGGCCTGGCCCAGTCCGCCCCGCGTCACACCGAGACGCTGAAGGCCGTGGCCGCGCCCAAGCCGGCGGTCGTCGAGGCCCCCAAGGTCGTGCACAACTCGGCCGAGCTCGTCGAGATGCAGCTCGGTGTCAGCGCCGACGCGCCGCTCTGCTTCTCCTGCGGTACGAAGATGCAGCGGGCCGGTTCCTGCTACATCTGCGAGGGCTGCGGCTCGACCAGTGGTTGCAGCTGACACGGCGAGTGTCATTGAGGGCTGAAAGGCCCTGAAGGAGCGGGGACCGGTCAACTGCCGGTCCCCGCTTCGGCGTTACGCGGCCGAGCCCATCGCGACCGTGAACGCGTCCGGGTCCAGGTCGAAGCCCCGCAGGCACGGGTGGAACTCCCAGGCGCCGGACTCGGCGCGCACGAACTCGGCCACCACCGCTGCCGTACTTCCCGCCACCGCCGAGAAGTCGTGCTCGGCGAGCAGGGTGTAGCCCTCGCGGATCCGTACGCCCGGGGCGGCGATGTCGGCGAAGACGAGTCTGCCCGCGTGCTGCTGGATCACCACGCCCACCACCACGCGCGCGTGGGCCTCGGGCTGGCGGGCGAACTCGATGGTCATGACCTCGTCGTCGCCGAAGCCCTGGCCGGTCGTGCTGTCGCGGCTGAGATACACCGTTCCGTCCGGGGAGCGGCTGTCGAAGTGCACCAGATAGGCGGGCGGCCCGTACGGCGCCCCGGCCGGGTAGACGGCGGCGATCACATCGAGGTCGTGGTCCGGCGCCCCCACGGGACTGGGGTCCCAGCGCAGTGCCACCTCGACCTTGTCGAGCCCCTTGCTGATGCTCATCTCCCCATGCTGCCACGCTCTTCGCGCGCGTGGCACGATCATTGTGGTGGGCGGGGGCCACGAAGGCCCCTGGATATCCAGGAGGTTGGAGATGTGGAACGGTGAAGAGATCGACCTGGACGCGTACTTCGCGCGGACCGGGTACGAGGGCGGTACGGCGCCGACGCTGAGCACGCTGCGTGCCCTGCACCGGGCGCACACGGTCGGCATACCCTTCGAGAACCTCGACGTGGCGCTCGGCAGACCCGTGCCGCTGGACGTCAAGAGCATCCAGCGCAAGCTGGTGGAGCAGTCGCGCGGGGGCTACTGCTATGAGCACAACACGCTCTTCGCCGCCGTCGTGGAGCGCCTCGGCTTCGAGGTGGTGGCGCGCGGGGCGCGCAACCGGACGCGCGGTGCCGTACTGCCGCCGGTCACGCACGCGTTGCTGGTCGTCACCGTCGACGGAGAGCAGTGGCTGTGCGACACCGGCTTCGGCAGCCAGGGCCCGCTGGAGCCGGTGCCGCTGCGCGACGGCGCGGTGGTCGAGCAGGGCGGCTGGACGTTCGGGATCACCGCCGAGGACGACGGCATCCATGTGCTGAGCTCGCTGCGGCCCGAGGGGTGGGTGGGGCTGTACGCCTTCGCCCCGCAGCGGCTCTACCCCGCCGACTTCGCGGTCATGAACCACTACAGCTCCTCGCATCCGGCGTCCAAGTTCGTCGGCCAGGTGGTGGCGCAGCGCAGGGCGCCCGACGTTCGTCGCGCGCTGGTGCGTGATGAGCTCACCACCACCCGTACGGACGGTTCGGTCGAGCAAGTGACCGTGCCCGCCGGTGAGTTGGGGCGGGTCCTGACCGACGTGTTCGGGATCGTGCTGACGGACGACGAGGTCGTACGTCTCGCCGAGCTCGGGCCGGGCGGGTCCGCCGGAGCGTGACCGGGGCCGGGCTCCGCGCCGTACGATGGCGCGGTGCTGGTCAAGTGGATTCGCTGCACCGTCGTCGACCGTCCCGGTTTCGACCGGGGCCAGCGGAAGTGGGCGGGGCTGCTGGGGGAGCCGGGGTTCCGGGGCCAGGGCGGCGGGTGGAGCCGGGGGCGGCCGGATGTCGCCCATGTGTTCACGTTCTGGGAGAGCCGGCCGTTCTACGACTCGTTCATGGCGCGGGCGCACGACCGGCTCGCGGCCGCCCAGTCCGGCACCTACCGGGACGCCCGGGCCGTGCTCTTCGCCCACCGCTTCGACGTGAAGACCGGCTTCGAGCCGCGCTTCACGGACGCCGACGTGGTGCGGGTCGCGCACTGCCGGGTGTACGAGGACCGGGTCGAGCACTTCGCGCTGGCGCAGGAGAAGATCTGGAACCCGGCGATGGCCGGGTCGCCGGGAATGCTGCGCGGGGTGTTCGCCGAGGCGCCGGGGAACGAGTTCCTGGTGCTCTCCATGTGGCAGTCCGCCGCCGAGCACGGAAAATACCGGGCCGACCGGGTCGAGCGGCTGTCGCTGCGCGCCCAGACGGAGGCCGATGTGGCGGCGCTCACGGGCGACGTCGTCGACCTCAATCCCACCTGGACGGTCTGACCGGACATGCACCGGAGGCCCCGGTACGCCGTACGGGCCCGGACGAGTGCTCGAACGCGCGCGCGGCGATCTAGGGTTTGTGCATGGCAAGACCGCGTCGCATCGTCCTCGTCCGGCACGGCGAGTCGGAGGGGAACACCGATGACACCGTGTACGAGCGCGAGCCGGACCACGCGCTGCGGCTCACCGAGACCGGGCGGCGCCAGGCCCGGGCGAGCGGGGAGCGGCTGCGCGAGATATTCGGGCGCGAGCGCGTCAGTGTGTACGTCTCGCCGTACCGCCGCACCCATGAGACGTTCCGGGAGTTCGGGCTCGACCCGGACCTGGTGCGCATCCGCGAGGAGCCGAGGCTGCGCGAGCAGGACTGGGGGAACTGGCAGGACCGCGACGACGTACGCCTGCAGAAGGCCTACCGGGACGCGTACGGGCACTTCTTCTACCGCTTCGCGCAAGGCGAGTCGGGGGCGGATGTGTACGACCGGGTGGGGTCGTTCCTGGAGAGTCTGTACCGCAGCTTCGAGGCGCCGGACCATCCGCCGAACGTCCTGCTCGTCACCCACGGGCTGACCATGCGGCTGTTCTGCATGCGCTGGTTCCACTGGACGGTGGCCGACTTCGAGTCGCTGTCCAACCCCGGGAACGCGGAGACGCGCACGCTCCTTCTCGGTACGGACGGGCGCTACACCCTGGACCGGCCGTTCGCCCGCTGGCGCGTCCCCGAGCCGTATGGGATCTCCGGTTAGAGTGGGTGTGCGATGACCGCTGACTCCACACTCGAAGTGCGCTTCGAACGCGCGCTGGCCAGCCTGCGCGGACTGGCCGTGGGAGACGCCCTGGGCTCCCAGTTCTTCGTTCCCGCCAACTATCCGCTGCTCAAGCGCCGCGAGCTGCCCGCCGGCCGCTGGCAGTGGACCGACGACACCGAGATGGCCTGCTCGGTCGTGGCCGTCCTGGCCGCGAGCGGCCGGATCGACCAGGACCTCCTGGCCCGCTCCTTCGCCGAGCACCATGACTTCGACCGGGGGTACGGCCCGGCCGTGAACCGGATGCTGCGGCTGATCCGGGAGGGCGGCGACTGGCGCGAGCTGGCCGCCGGGCTCTTCAACGGCCAGGGGTCCTGGGGCAACGGTTCCGCGATGCGGATCGCGCCGCTCGGTGCCTGGTACGCCGACGACCCGGAGCAGGCCACGCATCAGGCCGAGATCTCCTCGTACACCACCCACCAGCACCGCGAGGCCGTGGTGGGCGCGATGGCGGTGGCCGCGGCCGCCGCTCTCGTGGCCGCTCCGGCGGGCCCGCCGAGTCCGGGTGACCTCCTGGACGGCGTGGTCGCGCTGGTGCCGCGCAGTGCGGTCGGCGCGGGGCTGCGGCGGGCGCGGGACATGCTCGACTACGGGGACGCGACCACGGTCGCCGCCGTGCTCGGCTGCGGGCGGCGCACCAGCGCGCACGACACCGTGCCGTTCGCGCTGTGGTCCGCGGCGCGCGGGCTCGGGGCGTACGAGAAGGCGTTCTGGACGACCGCGCAGGCGGGCGGCGACATCGACACGACCTGCGCGATCGTCGGCGGTGTGGTCGCCGCGGCCTCCGCCGGGGCGCCCCCGGCCGCGTGGCTGGAGCGGACCGAGGAGCTGCCCGACTGGGTACCGGCGACCGCGCCGCGCTGAGCTCTACCCGGCCGGAGCCCCGGTCCGGCCGCTCAGGGCTTCGAGGTCGCTCTTGCGTACCTGGATGACGAACAGGGCGACCACGGCGGCGACCGCGACCAGCGCCACGGCGGCGATGAAGGCCGTGCCGATGCCATGGGCGAGGACCTCGTCGCTCCAAGGGGCGGGCAGCTGATGCGACTTGGCGAAGGCCGCCTTCTGCTCGGGTGAGCCGTGTGCGAGGAAGTCCTTGACCTGGGTCTTGCCCTCGTTGCGGCTCGCGGTGCCGAAGACCGTGGTCAGGATGGACAGGCCGAGCGCGCCGCCGACCTGCTGGGTGGTGTTGAGCAGCCCGGACGCGGCGCCCGACTCGTGCTCGGCGATGCCGGAGACCGCGGTCAGGGTGAGGGTGACGAAGTTGAGGCCCATGCCGAAGCCGAACAGGAGCAGCGGGCCGATGATCCCGCCCGCGTAGGTGCTGTCCGGCTTGATCAGCGTCAGCCAGGCCATCGCGCCCCCGGTGATCAGCGAGCCGCCGACCACGATCGGCTTGGGGCCGATGCGGGGCAGGAACGTCGTCGCGAGACCCGCCGCCAGGACGATGGCCAGCGTCGACGGGAAGAACGCGACACCCGCCTTGACCGGGCTGTAGTGCAGCACGTTCTGCACGAAGAGCACGATGAAGAAGAACATCCCGAACATGGCCGCCGCCAGGCTCAGCATGATCACGTACGTGCCGGAGCGGTTGCGGTCGGCGAACATCCGCAATGGCGTGATCGGCTGCGCCGAGCGGCGCTCCACGGCGACGAAGGCGAGCAGCAGGACCACGGCCGCGCCGAAGGAAGCGAGCGTTCCGCCGTCGCGCCAGCCGTCGTTCGCGGCGCGGATGAACCCGTACACCAGCGCGGCCATGCCACCCGTCGAGGTGAAGGCGCCGGCGAGGTCGAAGGAGCCGGAGTGGCGCTGCGACTCCCTGATGTAGCGGGGCGCGAGGGCGGCGATGACCAGGCCGATGGGGACGTTGACGAAGAGCACCCAGCGCCAGTTGAGCCAGTCCGTGAGCATGCCGCCCGCGATCAGGCCGATGGCGCCGCCGCCCGCCGAGACGGCGGAGAAGACGCCGAACGCCCGGTTGCGCTCGGGCCCTTCGGGGAACGTCGTCGCGATCAGGGCGAGCGAGGTGGGGGAGGCGATGGCGCCGCCGACGCCTTGGAGGGCGCGGGCGGCGAGCAGCTGCCAGGGCTCCTGGGCGAAGCCGCCGAGCAGCGAGGCGAGGGTGAAGAGCAGGATGCCGGTGATGAACATCCGGCGCCGGCCGAGCAGGTCGCCGGCCCGCCCGCCGAGCAGCAGCAGCCCGCCGAAGGTCAGCGCGTACGCGTTGATGACCCAGGTCAGGTCGCTGGTGGAGAAGCCGAGGGAGGTCTGGATGTGGGGGAGCGCGATGTTCACGATCGTCGCGTCGAGCACCACCATCAGCTGGCACATCGCGATGACGGCGAGGGCTATGCCTTTGTGGTCCGCGCGTGGGGGGCCGGGTTCGGGGGCCGGGGAGTGGGGCTGTGCGTCTATCTGTTCCGACGTCATATGTCGTCCCCTTGAGGGGTGTTAGGAAACGCCACCGTTCACTATCGACGACTGTAACGAGCGGAAAACAAGGAACGCAATCGTTCTCTAAGGGGAGTTGGGGCCGTCCTGGTCAAACGATCGGGAGACGACCACCATGAGGGCATACCGTCCCCCATGACGCCCGTCATGACGTCCCCCAACGGAGAGAAGACGATGGCTACTTCGCGACCGCCCGCGGCCGACGAGGCCCCGCCGGTCTCGCCGCGCCGCCGGGGGCCCGTCCTGGAGCGGGCGATCCTGGATGCGACCCTGGAGCAGCTGAGCACGGTCGGCTGGAACGCCCTGACGATGGAGGGTGTGGCGGCCCGTGCGCAGACCGGGAAGGCCGCCCTGTACCGGCGCTGGTCGTCCAAGGAGGAGCTGGTCGTCGACGCCCTGCGCTCCGGGCTGCCCGACCTGGATCACGCCGACGACCACGGATCGGTGCGCGAGGACCTCTACCGGCTCTGTCTGCGGCTGCGGGACGCGATGTACTCACGCTCCGGATTCGCGCTCCGCTCGGTGCTTTACGAATGCGACGCCGCCAGCGCCGAACGGTTCCACGGCATGGTGCTGCAACGTATGGTCGCGCCCGCTCAGCGGCTCTTCGCGCAGGCCATACGGCAGGGAACCGAGCGGGGCGACGTACGGCCCGACGCCATCGCCGAGGTGATCTTCGACGTGATTCCGGGGCTGATGATGTTCCGCTCGAAGGTGCGCGGCAGCGAATGGCCCGACGAGGCGGTCGCCGAGATGGTCGACCGGGTGCTGGTCCCGCTGCTGCGGCCGGTCACGCGCTGACCGGCCCGATCGCGCGGGGCGGGCGGGCCGGGGTGTCATCGGCGGCCGCGGCGGCGTAACCTTGCTGGCGCCATGCCGTACGAACCACCCACCCACAGCGTCGAGCGCTCGATCCGCGCCACCACCGGCTACAAGATCATCGCCGGTGTCGACGAAGTCGGACGCGGGGCGTGGGCCGGTCCCGTCACGGTGTGCGCCGCCATCACGGGGCTGCGCCGACCGCCCGAGGGCCTGACCGACTCCAAGCTGATCAGCCCCAAGCGCCGCCTCGAACTGGCCGGGGAGCTGGAATCCTGGGTGAGTGCGTACGCACTGGGGCACTCCTCGCCCGAGGAGATCGACGAGCTCGGAATGACCGCCGCGCTCCGTCTCGCCGCCGTACGCGCGCTCGATCAGCTTCCGGTACGGCCGGAGGCGGTGATCCTCGACGGCAAGCACGACTATCTCGGCGACCCGTGGTGGGTCCGTACCGTCATCAAGGGGGACCAGTCCTGCATCGCGGTCGCGGCCGCCTCGGTGATCGCCAAGGTGCGCCGGGACGCGATGATGGCCGAACTGGGGGGAGAAGCAGGGGAGTACGCGGCGTTCGGCTTCGCCGACAACGCGGGTTACCCCTCGCCCACGCACAAGACGGCCCTGGTGGAGTGGGGTCCCACCCCGTACCACCGGCTGTCCTGGTCGTATCTCGACGCGCTGCCCCAGTGGCGGCACTTGAAGAAGGTCCGGGTCTCCGCGGCGGCGGCCGCACTGGAAAGCGGGGGCCAGCTCGGCTTCGACTTCTGAAATCCCTGGACTTTCCCCGCCCTTTACGGGGAGACTCCGCCCCGATCGCACTTTTGTGCCCACCCGGTGGTGTTCCCTTCACCGGCGTTTGATAGACATTCACTCATGCCTCTCATCCCCGAGGAGCCTCAGATTCACGAGAGCGCCCAGGGTCCCCGCGTCACTCCGGCCGCCGGCCGCACCGCGCCGACCCCCCGTCCCGTTCCTGGTCCGCGTACCGCGGCCGCACCGCGTCCCGGACACCCGGGTCCCGGTCCCGCCCGGCCCACGCCCCCCGCGCAGCGCACCCACAGTGCCGCGCAGCCCCAGGCAACCCGCTCGGAGAACACCTCCGGCCCGCAGATCCAGCTGATCCCCGCCCCCGCCGACGGTGCGCTCGACGCCGCCGGTGAGGCCGTGGACCTGCTGCTCGACACCGGTCGCGCACCGGGCGACATCCTGGTCCTCACCACCGGTGAGCAGCACCCGTGGGCGGCGCACGAGCTGTCCTTCGGGGAGGCGTCGTACTGGGCCCAGCACGACGCCCGCGACGACGTGTTCTACGCGTCCGCTTCCTCGGTCGCCCGGGCCTCGGCCCGGCCCGTGGTGATCGTCGCCGTCAACGGCGGGGACGACGTGGCGGTCGCGCTGCCTCTCGCCCGCGAGCGGGCGGGCGCGCTGCTGATCGTCTGCGGCGACCCGCAGCGGATCAACTCGGCGTTGGGCTCGGGCGTATAGGGGTTGTCCGTCAACGGGCGCCCCACTTGTGGATGGTCGATGCGGTTCCGCGCTCGCTTTTAGGGGCGCGGGGAACTGCGCGACCAGCCACGCACGGTCCGCAGACGAATATCCGCACCACCACGCGGAGCGCTCAGCGTGCTGCCACCTTGCGCAGTGGCTCCGGTGCTCCGCCCGCCGTGCGCAGCGGGAACGGGGTCGGGTCCGTGACGGCTTCCGCCAGGGAGGTCGCGGGACTCGTGGAGCTGGGGCGGCGGCCGCCGCGGCCCTCGCCCAGTACCTGCCAGCCCGCGCGCGTCAGCGTGATGTACGCGCCGCAGCGCAGCCCGTGCAGAGTGCAGGCATCCCGCAGGCCCCACATCCACGCGCCGTCCTCCTCCGTCCAACGCTCGTCGCCGTCACGGCAGTAGAGCAGTACGGCGGTGCGTACGGGGGTGCGGCGGCGCAGGTCGTGCGGGATCACCCGGCGCAGATGCGCGAGCAGCGCGTTGCGCAGCTCCCAGCCGTCGGCGGGTATCGCGCGCCGCGCGAACGACGCGCTGGCGGCGAGCCGTTCCTCGTGGTCGAGGACGGCGACGACGGCGGTCGACGGGGTCGGATGGTGCCGGGCGTGCAGTCCGCTCACCACCTCGCGCGGGTTGCGCAGCAGCGGGATCCCTGCCGAGGCCCACTCGGCGGGTTCCAGGGTGCGGCCCAGGCGGTTGGCGGAGCCGGCGGAGGCGAGCGACGACGAGGCCGCCGAGGCTGCGGACGGAGCGAATCCGAAGGTCACGGTCCTCCCTTCCGGATACGCGCCCACAGTGCGGGCAGGGTCGGGTGAGGGCGCAGCACGGCAGGGCCCGTGAACACCGGGCGAAGCGTGAAGGCGCGGCTCCAATTCTCGCTGGCGCGCTGGCGCGCGGCAACGAGCAAATGGCGCCGCTGACTGGAATCGGAGGGTATGACGCTCATATCCCTGCCCAGCCGCACCCGCGGTCACGCCATCGGCGCCACACCTGTCCCCTCCGTACGGCAGGGACCAGCGGAAACACGCCCAGGCCCGATCCTCGCGGCGGGGGATTGGGCCGTTGTCAGTGGTGTGCGGTTGCATGGGGGGCATGAGCAACCAGGAGCTGCGTGCCGAAGCCGACGCCATCCTCGCCGAGCTGGTCGGCGACCCGGGGGGTTCCGCGCGGCTGCGCGAGGACCAGTGGCAGGCGGTGGCGGCTCTGGTCCAGGAGCGCCGGCGGGCCCTGGTGGTGCAGCGCACCGGCTGGGGCAAGTCGGCGGTGTACTTCGTGGCCACCGCTCTGCTGCGCCGGCGCGGCGCCGGACCGACGGTGATCATCTCCCCGCTGCTCGCGCTGATGCGCAACCAGGTCGAGTCGGCGGCGCGGGCCGGTATCCGCGCGCACACCATCAACTCGGCCAACCCCGAGGAGTGGGACGCCATTTACGGGGAGGTCGAGCGCGGCGAGACCGATGTTCTCCTGGTGAGTCCGGAACGGCTCAACTCCGTCGATTTCCGCGATCAGGTGCTGCCCAAGCTCGCGGCCACGACCGGTCTGCTCGTGGTGGACGAGGCGCACTGCATCTCCGACTGGGGGCACGACTTCCGGCCGGACTACCGGCGGCTGCGGGCGATGCTGACCGAGCTGCCCGTCGGTGTGCCGGTGCTCGCCACCACCGCGACCGCGAACGCCCGGGTCACCGCCGATGTGGCCGAGCAGCTGGGCACCGGTGCCGGTGAGGCGCTGGTGCTGCGCGGCCCGCTGGAGCGCGAAAGCCTGCGCCTGGGCGTGGTCCGGCTGCCGGACGCCCCGCACCGCCTGGCCTGGCTCGCCGAGCACCTCGACGAGCTCCAGGGCTCCGGGATCATCTACACCCTCACCGTCGCCGCGGCCGAGGAGGCGACCGCCTTCCTGCGCCAGCGCGGCTTCAAGGTGGCCTCGTACACGGGTCGTACGGAGAACGCCGACCGTCTTCAGGCCGAGGTCGACCTCCAGGAGAACCGTGTCAAGGCGCTGGTCGCGACCTCGGCGCTCGGCATGGGCTTCGACAAGCCGGACCTGGGCTTCGTGATCCACCTCGGCTCGCCGTCCTCGCCGATCGCGTACTACCAGCAGGTCGGACGTGCCGGTCGCGGCGTCGAGCACGCCGATGTCCTGCTGCTGCCGGGCAAGGAGGACGAAGCCATCTGGCGCTACTTCGCCGACACCGCCTTCCCGCCCGAGGTCCAGGTCCGCCAGACCCTGTCGGCGCTGGCGGGCGCGGGACGGCCGCTGTCCGTACCGGCCCTGGAGGCGGCGGTGGACCTCCGTCGCAGCCGGCTGGAGACGATGCTGAAGGTGCTGGACGTCGACGGCGCCGTGAAGCGGGTGAAGGGCGGCTGGACGGCCACGGGGGCGGACTGGGTGTACGACGCCGAGCGCTACGCCTGGGTGGCGCGGCAGCGGGCGGCCGAGCAGCAGGCCATGCGCGACTACGTGAGCACGACCGAGTGCCGGATGGAGTTCCTGCGCCGGCAGCTGGACGACGAGGGGGCGGCCCCGTGCGGCCGCTGCGACAACTGCGCCGGTGCCTGGGCCGATTCCGCCGTGTCGGTGGAGACGGTGACCGGGGCGGCGAAGGAGCTGGACCGGCCGGGCGTGGAGGTCGAGCCGCGCCGGATGTGGCCGACGGGGATGCCCGCGCTCGGCATCGAGCTCAAGGGGCGTATCCCGGCCAAGGAGCAGTGCTCCACCGGACGCGCCCTGGGGCGCCTCTCCGACATCGGCTGGGGCAACCGGCTGCGCCCGCTGCTGGCCGACAACGCGCCGGACGGGCCGGTCCCCGACGACGTCCTGCGGGCCGCGGTGGCGGTCCTCGCCGACTGGGCGCGCTCGGCGGGCGGCTGGGCACCTGACGTCCCGGACGCCATCGCCCGGCCGGTGGGAGTCGTCGCGATGCCGTCCCTGGCCCGCCCGCACCTGGTGAGCTCCCTCGCCCAGGGGATCGCGACGGTCGGCCGCCTGCCCTTCCTCGGCACCCTGACGTACACGGGCCCGGGCGATGCGGTGCACACGGCGCGCCGCAGCAACTCCGCGCAACGCCTGCGGGCGCTGTCGGGTGCCTTCACCGTCTCCGAGGAACTGGCCGCCGCGCTGGCCGCGTCCCCCGGCCCGGTCCTGCTGGTGGACGACTACACCGACTCCGGCTGGACCCTCGCGGTCGCCGCGCGGCTGCTGCGGCGTTCGGGCAGTGAGGAGGTTCTGCCGCTGGTGCTCGCGGCGGCGGGGTGAGCTTCCCCCTGAGCTTCACCGTTCCGGCGCGACCGTCGTCTAGGATCACGGAACTCGGCCCGCGGGCGGGCCACTTAGCAGAGGAACACGCGTGCCGAGCCACATACGCTCCTTCTGGGTCACCTCCCCGGGACAGGGTGAGATCGTGACCTCGGCCCGCCTGCCCGCCTGCCCGCCTGCCCGCCTGCCCGCCTGCTAATGACGAAGCCGTAGTCCGGACGCTGTATTCCGGCGTGAGCCGTGGCACGGAGTCGCTCGTTTTCCACGGCCGGGTGCCCGCGAGTCAGTACATGGCGATGCGTGCCCCGTTTCAGGAAGGCGACTTCCCCGGGCCCGTCAAGTACGGGTATCTCAATGTCGGCCTGGTGGAGCAGGGACCGGCTCGGCTCGTGGGCCGGGCCGTGTTCAGCCTGTATCCGCATCAGACCCGGTTCCGGGTCCCTGTCGACGCCCTGGCGCCGGTGCCCGACAGGGTGCCGCCGGAGCGGGCCGTGCTGGCCGGGACCGTCGAGACCGCGCTCAACGCGCTGTGGGACGCGCCGCCCCGGATCGGTGACCGCATCGCCGTGGTGGGTGCGGGCATGGTCGGCTGCTGTGTGGCCGCGCTGCTCGCCCGGTTCCCCGGGGTGCGGGTGCAGCTCGTCGACGTCGATCCGGCCCGCGCGGAGGTCGCCGAGGCGCTCGGTGTCGCCTTCGCCCATCCGGCACGCGCGACCGGCGACCGCGATCTCGTCTTCCACGCCAGCGCCACCGAGGCAGGGCTGCGGCGCTCCCTGGAACTGCTCGCTCCCGAGGGCTGCGTGGTCGACCTGAGCTGGTACGGCGATCAGCCGGTGACGCTGCCGCTGGGGGAGTTCTTCCACTCCCGGCGGCTGTCGCTGCGCAGCAGCCAGGTCGGCGCCATCGCGCCGGACCGGCGCGCACGCCGCACGACCGCCGACCGGCTCACCCTCGCGCTCGACCTCCTCCGGGACCCGGTCTTCGACTCACTGATCACCGGCGAGTCCCACTTCGACGACCTCCCGCAGGTCATGGCCGAGATCGCCAACGGCGCGCTGCCCGGCCTCTGCCACCGCATCCGCTACGGCCCCCGCTGACCCGCGCCCGCCGTCAGCCGCCGTCAACGCCCTTCCGGAGAGGTCATGTTCACCGTCACCGTCCGCGATCACCTCATGATCGCCCACAGCTTCAGCGGCGAGGTCTTCGGGCCCGCGCAGCGCCTGCACGGCGCGACGTATCTGGTCGACGCGACCTTCCAGCGACCGGAGCTGGACGACGACAACATCGTCATAGACATGGGCTTGGCGGCCAGGGAAGTGCGCGGGATCGTCGGCGCCCTGTCCTACCGCAACCTCGACGAGGACCCCGACTTCGCCGGAACCAACACCACCACCGAGTTCCTGGCCAAGGTCATCGCCGACCGGATCGCCACCCGCGTACACGACGGCTCCCTCGGCCCCGGCGCCCGTGGCCTGACCGGACTCACCGTCCGGCTCCATGAGTCGCACATCGCGTGGGCCGACTACCACCGCACGCTCTGACCCGCCCCGGTCATGGCCATACGCCCGTACGTACTGCTGTCAGCGGCCGTCTCCCTGGACGGCCGCCTGGACGACACCTCGCGTGACCGGCTCGTGCTCTCCAACCGGCGCGACCTCGACCGTGTCGACCAGGAACGCGCCGCGGCGGACGCCATCCTCGTCGGCGCCACCACCCTGCGCCGGGACAACCCGCGCCTGCTGGTGGCGAGCGCCGGGCGGCGCGCCCGGCGGATCGCGCTCGGCAAGCCGGAGCATCCGCTGAAGGTCACGGTCACCGGGTCCGCCGAGCTCGACGCGTCGTACGCGTTCTGGCACTGCGGCGGCGAGAAGCTGGTCTTCACGGTGGACAGCGCACTCGCCCGGGCCCGTCGTACCCTCGGCGCCTTCGCCGACGTCGTCAGTACCGGCCCGGCTCTCCACTGGCCCCGCCTCCTCGACGAACTCGGCCGACGTGGGGTGGAACGGCTTCTGGTCGAAGGCGGCGGTACCGTCCACACCCAGCTCCTGGCGCAGGACCTGGCCGATGAACTCCACCTCGTCGTCGCCCCGTTGCTGGTGGGCGAGGCCGCTGCACCGGCGTTCCTGGGCCCGGCACCGTACCCCGGTGGCCCCACGGCCCGTATGAAACTCCTTGAGGCGCGCCCCGTCGACGACGTCGTGCTGCTGCGCTACGCCCCGAAACTCCGCTCCTGAGCCGGTACGGGCGCGTAAGTCGGCCAGTGCCGGGGCCGAGTTGACGATCCGTCGGTATGCTCCTCGGGCGCGTGGCCGGACGGTGGCGGACGAGACGGGGACGACAGTGGACGACGCGGTGGAACTGGCGGAGATGATCGGCCAGTTGCGGAGCGAGCTGAGCCGGGCCATGGCGGACGGGGCGGGTGAAGGGCTGCGGTTCCAGGCGGAGAAGCTGGAGCTCGAACTCACGGTGGGAGTGGAGCGCAGTCGCGAGCCGGGAGCGAAGGTGCGGTTCTGGGTGCTCGACGTCCACGGCTCCGCCCGTTCCGCGCACACGGCCACCCAACGGATCAAGCTCACCCTTCAGCCGGTGCTCGGCGACGCACCCGACAGCCCCGCGCTGATCTCGGGCGCGGAGCTGCCCGATGAGAGCTGAACCTCCGTCCGACGGGCTCGACCCGCACCGGATCGCCGAGATCATCGTCGAGAGCGGCGACGGCAGACGGCGTGGTTCCGGCTACCGGATCTCCACCGGCAGGGTCCTCACCGCCGCCCATGTGGTCGCCGACGCGACCTCGACGCTCGTACGGTGCGACGCCGATCAGCCGGGCGAGTGGTCGGCTCCGGCGGTCGTGACCTGGGCGGATGCCGACAGTGATCTGGCCGTGCTCGCCATCGAGGCACCCGCGACCACCCCCGTGGTCACCGGACCTGCCCGCTTCGGGCGTATCGCCGACGACCGGCACAGCATGGTCGGTGTACACGCCGCCGGGTTTCCACTGTGGAAGCGGCGCCGCCGGGACGGTGCCTCCTTCCGTGAACTGCACGTGGCGGACGGGACGGTGGCGGCGCTCTCCAATCTGCGGACCGGCACGCTGGAGATGACCGTGGCACCGGCCGGTACCGATCCCGACCCGGCCGCGTCGCCGTGGGCGGGGATGTCGGGCGCGGCGGTGTGGGCCGGGAGCCGCATCATCGGCGTGGTCGCCGAACACCATCGCTTCGAGGGCCCGGGACGGCTCACCGCCGTCCGTCTCGACCACGCGCTGCGCGGGCTCGACGCCGTGGAGCGCGCTGAGTTGGCCCGGTTGCTCGCGCTCCCCGACACGGCGGCCCTGCCCCTCGCCGTCCCCGGGGAATCACCCGGCGTACGAGTGGTCGGTGTCCCCGTCGCGCACGGCATCGAGCTGTTCAAGAACCGCACCCGCGAAAGCGACGTCATCGCACGGCACTTGAGCGATCCGGCCATCCGTATGGTGACCGTCGTCGGGCGGCGCGGCATCGGCAAGAGCGCGCTCGCCGCCAAGGTCATGGACCTCCTCGACCGGGGCCAATGGCCGGGTACTGCCGCAGGACCCCTCCCGTCCGGCCTGGTCAACCTCTCCACCCGGACCTCGGGCATCTCCCTGGAGCGGCTCTACTTCGACTGCGCCCGGCTGCTCGGCCCCGAGCGGGAGGAGCAGCTGCGCGGGGTCTGGGCGGGCGGCGGCACCGCGCAGGACCGGCTCGCCGCGCTGTTCGACGCGATGGGCGAGCGGCTGATCGTCATCCTCATGGACAACGTGGAGGAACTGCTCGGCGACGACGGCAGCATCGAGGACGAGGAGCTGGCCCTCTTCCTGGACTGGCTGTTCCGGGCCCGCACCACCCCGCGTCTGCTGGTCACCAGCCAGGTGCCGGTGCGTCTGGCGCCCGAACTTCGCCGCTTCGCCGCCGAGGTGCCGCCCTCCGAGGGACTGCGCCCCGCCGAGGCCGCGGCCCTGCTGCGCGAACTCGACCGCGACGGCAGCCTCGGGATCGCCGACCTCTCCGACGACGAACTCCTCGACGCGGCGGTACGGGTCCACGGCGTCCCGCGCGCCCTTGAACTCCTCGTCGGCGCGGTGGCCGAGGAAACGGTGCTGCTGCCCAGCCTCAAAGACGTGTTGCAGGACTTCACCCGCCGCCACGACGTCGTCGCGGACCTCGCGCAGGACCGCTACCGTCGCCTCGACGAGCCGGCGCGTGCCGTCCTCGGTGTCCTCGCCGCGCTGCGCACCCCCGTGGAACAGAGCGCGGTGGCACACATCGTGGGCGGACTCGATCCGGAGCTGCGGGTGGTCCCGGTCCTCACGGCGCTCGTCCGGGTACGCCTGGTGTCCGTGGACCGGGCGAGCCGGACCGTCGCCCTGCACCCGTTGGACGCGGACATCGCCCGCGACCAGATGCCGTGGGACGGACCGTTCGGGAGGCAAGCGGTGGAACGGCAGATCGCATCCTGGTACGCGCTGCGGGCGAAGCCGCGCGGCGCCTGGCGGACGCTGGAGGACGTCGAGCCGCACCGTCGGCAGTTCGGCCACCTGGTCGGTGCGGGCGACCACGACGGCGCCGCGCGGGTGCTGGGCGAGATCAGCGAATGGCTCGTCTGGCACGGCTCGGTGCTCGCCGCGATCACGATGCACCTGGCCGTCGACGGACACATCGGCGACGAGCGGGTACGCCTCGCCCATACCGTCGCGTACGGGCACGCCCGGCTCAGCGCCGGTCCGATGGAGCAGGCGGTCGAGCTGTTCAGCGAAGCGGCGGCCCTCGCCGAACGCCTCGGGGACCGGCCCGCGTTGCAGAACGCGTTGTTCGGCCTGGGTGACGCCCACCGCCAGCTCGGGGATCAGGGCGCCACCGTCGAACCGCTCGCCCGCGCCGCAGAGTTGGCCCATGAACTCGGCGACGCCGAGCGCGAGGCGCACGCGCTGCTCTCGCTCAGCCTCGCCCACAGCTACCTCGGCGACGGCGAGCGCGCGCTGGACGGCGCCGACCGGCTGGCCGTGCTGGCCCGGGCGAGCGGCGACCTGCTCGCCATCGCCCGCGCGGGCAACGCGCGCACCATCGCCCTGCTCACCCTGGGCCGCTGGCAGGAGACGGCCGACGCGGGCGCCGAGACGGCCCGCGCCTACCGCGCCGCCGACAGCCAGGAAGCGGTCGCGTACGCGCTGAACGCGCGGGGCCTGGCCCTGTTGGCTCTCGACGACCCTGCGCCTGCGGCCATGGTCCTCGAAGAGGCCCGCCACGAGGGTTCGCTGATGGAGAGCCCCCGGGCCGAGGGCGTCTGTCTGCTCAACCTCTCCTGGGCGTACTGGTGCGACGGCCGCCCGGAGGAGTGTGCCGCCACGGCCGACCGCGCCTCGACCGCCCTCCAGATCGCCGGAGCGGCGCAGGAGGCGGCGGCCCGCTTCCTCGCCGAGGCCGCCCGCGCCCTGCCCGACGACCCCCGGGCCGCCGCCGACGCCCTGATCCGCGCGGCGGCGGCCCTCGACGGCAACGCCGAGGTCATCACCCCCGCCTGGCTCACCGCCGAGGCGCGCCGACTGACGGACTGAGCTTCTACGACGTGACGTGCGCCGAGCGCAGACCGTCGAGGACGATGTCGATATAGCGCCGCCAGTCGCCGCTGCGCCGATGCACGATCGAGGTGAGACCGCAGGTCAGCGCGAGGATGTCGGCGCCCGCGATATCGGTGCGGATGGAGCCCGCCGCCTGGCCCTTGCCGACCAGGTCCACCAGCTCGGCCTCCAGATCGGCGCGCATGGTGCTGGGCGGCCCCTCGGAGCCGAGCGTGCCGCCGACGACGCTGGCGAAACCCCGGTCGCGCGCCTCCACCTCGCCGACCCGGGTGAGCAGCATCTGCAGTGCTTCCAGCGGCTCCGCCGACTCGCGGCAGACCGTGCGGTAGTACGTGAGGATCTCGCCGAAGCGCTGCTGGGAGGCCGCCACGACCATGGCTTCCTTGGTGGGGAAGTGCCGGTAGAGCGTTCCCACGCCGACCTCGGCGCGGCGGGCCACCTCGTCCATGGACACGTTGGCGCCGCGTTCCGCGAAGAGTTCCCGGGCCGCGTTCAGCACCCTGGCCCGGTTGCGCTCCGCGTCGGCCCGGAGCCGGCGGGGACCGTTCTCGGTGACTGGCGTTGACGTTGGCATACGGAACCTCCCTCCGTTTGACTCTACTATGCCCTGCCGTTACCTACTGAACCAGCCCTGACTTTGCGCCAGTTGGGGTATGCGGTTCGCAGTTGCCCAGTCGGTTACGCAGTGCGGCCCGGGGTGTTGACAATGGCCTGGTCGCACAGTGAAACGGAAGGACGAACACGATGTCGTTGCCCCTGGGGCGTACGAGTGCGCCGGAGGTGTCGGCGTCGGTGGAGGCATTCCTGTCGGAGCCGCACATCGGCGTGCTGACCACGATCCGGCCCGACGGGTCCCCGCATGTGGCGCCGGTGCGGTTCACCTGGGACGCGCAGGCGGGTCTGGCCCGGGTGATGACGGTGTCCACCTCCCGCAAGGCGCGCAATCTGATCGCCGCGCCCGGCAGCCGGGTCGCGATATGCCAGGTGGCCGGGTTCGCCTGGGTCACCCTCGAAGGCTCGGCCGTGGTGGCCGACGACCCGGTGCGGGTCACCGAGGGCGCGCGCCGCTACACCCGGCGCTACCGGTCCGGCCCGCCCAACCCGCCCGGCCGCGTGGTCGTGGAGATCGCGGTCGACCGGGTCATGACCCTCAACGTCTGAGCCGGTTCCGTACACAGCAGAGCGCGGCGGTACGGGGAGCGTCTTCCCCGTACCGCCGCGCTCTTGTCGTCGGCGTCAGCCCTTGCGGGGCGGGGTGCCGGTCACCCAGATCATGCGCAGCGACAGCAGGCTGAGCCGCCAGCCGTCCGGGGTGCGGCGGGCCTCGGCGCTCACCAGGCTTCCGTTGGCGAATATCGGATCGCGGTCGGCGTCCTCCGGATGGTCGGACGGGTGGTGCACATGGGTCGAGACGATGTTGCACCGCAAAGAGGCCCGGTCACCGTCGATTTCCACGACGGCGGGCGAGTTGATGTGCTGGGTCAGTGCGAAGGCCGCGAGCGCCGTGCTGTGGTACTCGGCGAGTCCGGTGATCCCCTCGTGCCGGCTCATCGGGAACTCGACGACCGCGTCCTCGGTGAACAGGCCCTTGGCCCAGGCGTCATCGAGCTTGTCGTCGTCCAGATTGATCAGGTAGCGGTTCAGCAGTCCCGCGACATCGGCGGTGGATTGGCTTGAGGTCATGGTTGAGGATGGCTCCGGAACAAGCCTGTGACCAAGACTCCTTGTCGCAGACTTGACGTACTTGTCAGAGGTCTGTACTAGCGGCTATTTACGCCCGCCGGACCCCTCGGGATACTGGTGAAACGCCAGTCGGAAGAGGGTAGATGGATAACTTTGACGCGGACGTAATTATCGCGGGAGCCGGCCCCACTGGACTCATGCTCGCAGGCGAACTGCGCCTGAACGGCGTGTCCGTGATTGTCGTCGATCGCCTTGCCGAGCCCATTCAGCAGTCCCGTGCGCTGGGATTCTCGGCACGTACCATCGAGGAATTCGGCCAGCGTGGCCTGCTGTCCCGTTTCGGTGAAGTCGACGTCATTCCGGTCGGTCATTTCGGCGGAGTGTCCATCGATTACCGTTTGGTCGAGGGCGGTTCGTACGGAGCGCGGGGCATCCCCCAGTCGCGCACCGAGGGCGTCCTGGCCGGCTGGGCCGGACAGCTCGGCGCCGAGGTGCGGCGCGGGGTCGAGGTCACGGGCCTGGACAACGGTACCGACGGCGTGAGTGTGGAGGTCAGCACCCCGGAGGGTCCCGCCACGCTGCGCGGCCGCTACCTGGTGGGCGCGGACGGCGCCCGCAGCGCGGTGCGCAAGCTCGCGGGCATCGACTTCCCGGGCACCGACCCGGCCATCGAGCTCCGGTTCGCCGACATCAGCGGGGTGCCGCTGCGCCCGCGCTTCAGCGGCGAACGGGTGCCCGGCGGCATGGTCATGGTGCTGCCGCTCGGCCCGGAGCGCTGCCGGATCGTCTACTTCGACCGCAGCGAGCCGCTGCGCAAGAGCCCGGACCCGATCACCTTCGACGAGGTGGCCGAGGCGTTCAAGCGCCTGTCCGGCGAGGACATCAGCGGCGCCACCGTGCACTGGGTCTCCACCACCAGCGATGTGAGCCGGCAGGCCGCCGAGTACCGCAGGGGCCGGGTCTTCCTGGCCGGCGACGCGGCCCACATCCATCTGCCCATCGGCGCCCAGGGTATGAGCGCCGGCGTGCAGGACGCGGTGAACCTCGGCTGGAAGCTCGCCCTGGAGATCAAGGGTCAGGCTCCCGAGGGCCTGCTCGACACGTACCACTCCGAGCGGCACCCGGTCGGCGCGCGGGTCCTCACCAACACGCTCGCCCAGCGGATCCTCTACCTCGGCGGCGACGAGATCACCCCGCTGCTCGATGTGTTCACCGAGCTCACCGCCTTCGAGGACGTCCAGAAGACGCTGATCGGCATGGTCACCGGCCTGGACATCCGCCACGACGTCGGCGCGGGCGACCACCCGCTGCTCGGCCGTCGTCTCAAGGACGAGGAGCAGGTGGTCGACGGCAAGAAGACCACCAACTTCGAGCTCCTTGCGGCCGGCAAGGCCATTCTGTTCGACCTCACCGATGACTCCCACCTGCGGGAGCTCGCCGCAGGCTGGGCCGACCGTGTCACCACGGTCACCGCCGAGCAGCACGACTGCGACAACGGGCTGGACGCCTTCCTGGTCCGTCCCGATGGCTATGTCGCATGGGTCGCCCCTGCCGCGTCGCGCACGGAGGGGCTCGCCGAAGCGCTCAACCGATGGTTCGGCCGGCCCAACTGAGCTGGGCCTGACTCCCTTTCACATCCGTAGAGACCACGAAGGAAGCGAAGAACATGCCCAAGATTTCCTCCGATGACAAGCACCTGACCGTCCTCAACCTCTTCTCCACGGACGCCGCGGAGAAGCAGGAGGGTCTGCTCGGCGCGATGCGCGAGATCGTCGACGCGGCGGCCTACCCGGGCTGGATGTCCTCCACCGTGCACGCCGGTGTGGACAAGCCGGGCACGGCCAACTTCATCCAGTGGCGCAGCCGCGCGGACCTTGAGGACCGTTACGACGGCGAGGAGTTCAAGCACCGCACGCTGCCGCTCTTCGGCGAGCTGACCACCTCGATCCGCCTGCTGCAGAACGAGGTCGCGTACTCGCAGAGCAAGTCGGGCGACGGCGTCGAGATCTCCCCGGCCCGCACGGACTACACCGTCATCGCGGTCTTCGGTGTCGAGGAGAAGAACCAGGACGACCTGGTGGACGCGCTCGGCCCGTCGATGAAGTTCCTCAGCGACGTTCCCGGCTATGTCTCGCACACCATCCTCAAGGGCATCGCTGCCCGTGGCCTTGAGGGCTCCTTCGTGGTCTCCTACTCGCAGTGGGAGAGCAAGGAGGCCTTCGACGCGTACCAGGCCACCGCGCAGGGTGACAAGCCCGCCGCCCGCCAGGACGCGGAGAAGCGCACCGGTTCGCTCCTGACGTCGGTCGACTCCAACACCTACCGCGTGGTCCACACCCGCGCGGCCGGCGAGTAACGAAACACCTCGTTCCGCTAAGGCGGAATGCACACATCCGGACGCCCGACTCCCTTTGCGGAGCCGGGCGTTCCGGCGTTTTGGGGCCTGCCGGGCGGTTTTCCGGTGCCAAGACGGTCCGGTTCGCGACCTGACGGCACCTGACGCCGACGTGACAATTCCGCACGGGTCAGCTGCTGATTACTGCGGGTTCTCTGACATGGCTGCGGGACATTTGCGGAACCTGACCGAACCGGACGTAGACCTGAACCGGGGCGCCTTGAAAGGACATGCCCGCTCAGCGGACCCTTGAATGCATGATCCGGGGCGTGGTTCGCCACCGCTGATCCTCTCGCTCAACTCCCGTTCATGGCTCTCGCATTCGGGCGCGTCCGACGTCGTACGCGCTGGAAACGGGGCCAGTGCCGGATCAACCGCAACCGCTGAGGAGCGAATACGTATGCACAGCACGCTCATCGTCGCCCGCATGGAACCCGGTTCGAGCACCGACGTCGCCAAGCTCTTCGCCGAGTTCGACGCGACGGAGATGCCGCACCGGATGGGAACGCTGCGCCGCCAGCTGTTCTCCTACCGGGGCCTCTACTTCCACCTGCAGGACTTCGACGCGGACAACGGCGGTGAGCTGATCGAGGCCGCGAAGAACGACCCGCGGTTCATCGGGATCAGCAACGACCTCAAGCCGTTCATCCAGGCGTACGACCCGGCCACCTGGCGCTCGCCCGCCGACGCCATGGCCACGCGCTTCTACAACTGGGAGGGGCGCGCGTGAGTACGCCTCGCAGGGTCGTCATCACCGGGATGGAGGTTCTCGCTCCCGGTGGTATCGGCACCAAGAACTTCTGGAGCCTGCTGAGCGAGGGCCGCACGGCGACCCGGGGGATCACGTTCTTCGACCCCACGCCGTTCCGCTCGCGGGTGGCCGCGGAGATCGACTTCGACCCGTACGAGCACGGTCTGAGCCCGCAGGAGGTCCGGCGCATGGACCGCGCCGGCCAGTTCGCGGTCGTCGCCTCGCGGGGCGCGCTCGCGGACAGCGGTCTGGAGCTCGGCGCCCTCGACCCGTACCGGGTCGGTGTCACGGTCGGCAGCGCGGTCGGCGCCACCATGGGCCTGGACGAGGAGTACCGGGTCGTCAGCGACGGCGGCCGGCTCGACCTCGTGGACCACCAGTACGCGGCTCCGCACCTCTACAACCACCTGGTGCCGAGCTCGTTCGCGGCCGAGGTGGCCTGGGCGGTCGGCGCCGAGGGCCCCAGCACCGTGGTCTCCACGGGTTGCACCTCCGGCATCGACTCGGTCGGCTACGCCGTCGAGCTGATCCGCGAGGGCTCCGCCGACGTCATGATCGCCGGTTCCTCGGACGCGCCGATCTCGCCGATCACCATGGCGTGCTTCGACGCGATCAAGGCCACGACGAATCGTTACGACGAGCCGGAGACGGCCTCGCGGCCCTTCGACAACTCGCGCAACGGCTTCGTCCTCGGCGAGGGCACCGCGTTCTTCGTGCTCGAAGAGCTGGAGAGCGCGCAGAAGCGCGGCGCCCACATCTACGCCGAGATCGCGGGCTACGCCACGCGCTCCAACGCGTACCACATGACCGGACTGCGCCCCGACGGCGCGGAGATGGCCGAGGCGATCCGCGTGGCGCTCGACGAGGCGCGGATGAACGGCGACGAGATCGACTACATCAACGCCCACGGCTCCGGCACCAAGCAGAACGACCGCCACGAGACGGCGGCCGTCAAGCGGATCCTGGGCGACCACGCCTACCGGACGCCGATGAGCTCCATCAAGTCGATGGTGGGGCACTCGCTCGGCGCGATCGGCTCCATCGAGATCGCCGCGTCCGCGCTCGCCATGGAGTACAACGTCGTACCGCCCACGGCCAATCTGCACACGCCCGACCCCGAGTGCGACCTGGACTACGTCCCGCTGACCGCCCGCGACCGCAGGACCGACGCGGTCCTCTCGGTCGGCAGCGGCTTCGGTGGATTCCAGAGCGCCGTGGTGCTCGCCCGTCCCGAGAGGAAGCTCGCATGACGTCGTCCGTGGTGGTCACCGGTCTGGGGGTGGCGTCCCCCAACGGGCTCGGCATCGAGGACTTCTGGGCGGCGACCGTCGGTGGCAAGAGCGGCATCGGCCGTATCACCCGCTTCGACCCGTCGTCCTACCCGGCCAAGCTGGCCGGCGAGGTCCCCGGCTTCGTCGCCGAGGAGCTGCTGCCCAGCCGTCTGCTCCCGCAGACCGACCGGGTCACCCGGCTCGCGCTCGTCGCCGCCGACTGGGCGCTCGCCGACGCGGGCATCACCCCCTCCGAACTCGGCGAGTTCGACATGGGCGTGGTGACCGCGAGCGCGGCCGGCGGCTTCGAGTTCGGCCAGGGCGAGCTCCAGGCGCTGTGGTCCAAGGGCAGCCAGTACGTCTCGGCGTACCAGTCCTTCGCCTGGTTCTACGCGGTCAACAGCGGCCAGATCTCCATCCGCAACGGGATGAAGGGCCCCAGCGGCGTGGTCGTCAGCGACCAGGCCGGCGGGCTCGACGCGGTGGCGCAGGCCCGGCGGCAGATCCGCAAGGGCACCAGCGTGATCGTGTCCGGCGCCATCGACGCCTCGGTCTGCCCGTGGGGCTGGGTGGCGCAGCTGGCCAGCGACCGGCTCTCCACCAGCGAGGAGCCGACCCGCGCCTACCTCCCCTTCGACCGCGAGGCCGCGGGGTACGTGCCCGGCGAGGGCGGCGCGATCCTGATCATGGAGGACGCCGAGTCGGCGCGCGCCCGTGGCGCCCACGTCTATGGCGAGATCTCCGGCTACGGCTCGACCATCGACCCCAAGGCCGGCTCCGGCCGTCCGCCGGGGCTGCGCAAGGCCATCGAACTCGCCCTGGCGGACGCGGGGGTCGCCCCGGGTGACGTGGACGTGGTCTTCGCCGACGCGGCCGCCGACCCCGAGCTCGACCGGCAGGAGGCCGAGGCCATCAACGCCGTGTTCGGCGTGCGCGGCGTGCCGGTCACCGCTCCCAAGACGATGACCGGACGGCTCTACTCGGGCGCCGCCCCGCTGGACCTGGCCGCCGCGTTCCTCGCCATGAAGGACGGTCTGATCCCGCCGACCGTGCACATCGATCCGGCCGCCGAGTACGACCTGGATCTGGTCACCGGCCAGCCGCGCACCGCCGAGGTGCGCACCGCGCTGGTCCTGGCCCGCGGCTACGGGGGCTTCAACTCGGCCGTCGTCGTGCGCGCCGCGTAAGCGCTCCGCTGGGGAGCGCGGATGTTCGGCCGCAGACCGTGCGTGGCTGGTCGCGCCCACGCGGCGGAGCCGCATATGTCACAGCCCCGCGCCCCTTTGGGGCGCCGCACCACCCCAAGACAACTGGCAATGCCGTACCTATGAAAGGGAACTTCCCATGGCCACCACGTTCACCCTCGAAGACCTGAAGCGCATTCTGCTGGAGGCAGCGGGCGCCGACGAGGGCGTCGACCTGGACGGCGACATTCTGGACACCGAGTTCGAGGTCCTGGGATACGAGTCGCTCGCCCTGCTGGAGACCGGCGGCCGCATCGAGCGCGAGTACGGCATCTCGCTGGACGACGACGCGCTGACCGACGCGGTCACCCCGCGCGCCCTCATCGAGGTCGTCAACGCCCAGCTGTCCTCCGCGTCCGCCGCCTGAGCCGCTCGAAAAGGAAGAGGAATCATGACCGAGAACACCGCACGGGTCGCGCTGGTCACGGGTGCCACGAGCGGCATCGGGCTGTCCGTCGCCCGGCTGCTCGGCTCGCAGGGCCACAAGGTCTTCATCGGCGCGCGCAACGCCGACAACGTCACCGAGACGGTCAAGCAGCTCCAGGGCGAGGGCCTGGAGGCCGACGGCTCGGCGCTCGACGTCACCGACGCCGACAGCGTCAAGGCCTTCGTCCAGGCGGCCGTCGACCGCTTCGGCACCGTCGACGTGCTGGTGAACAACGCCGGCCGCTCCGGTGGCGGCGTCACCGCCGACATCGAGGACGAGCTGTGGGACGCCGTCATCGACACCAACCTGAACAGTGTCTTCCGGGTCACCCGCGAGGTCCTGAACACCGGCGGCATGCGCCACAAGGACCGGGGCCGGATCATCAACATCGCCTCCACCGCGGGCAAGCAGGGTGTCGTCCTCGGCGCCCCGTACTCGGCCTCCAAGCACGGCGTGGTCGGCTTCACCAAGGCGCTCGGCAACGAGCTCGCGCCCACCGGCATCACGGTCAACGCCGTCTGCCCCGGTTACGTCGAGACGCCGATGGCGCAGCGCGTGCGCCAGGGTTACGCGGCCGCGTACTCCACCTCCGAGGACGCGATCCTGGAGAAGTTCCAGTCGAAGATCCCGCTCGGCCGCTACTCCACCCCGGACGAGGTCGCGGGTCTGGTCGGCTACCTCGCCTCGGACACGGCCGCGTCCATCACCGCGCAGGCGCTCAACGTCTGCGGCGGCCTCGGCAACTTCTAGTCCCGCCAAGTACCCGAAGGAGCAGCGGATATGACGACCCGCGAGGTCGAGCACGAGATCACCATCGAAGCCCCCGCCGCCGCCGTGTACCGGCTGCTGGCGGAGGTTACCAACTGGCCGCGGATCTTCCCGCCGACGATCTACGTCGACCAGGTGGGCGAGCACAACAACCACGAGCGCATCCGGATCTGGGCCACCGCCAACGGCGAGGCCAAGAACTGGACCTCGCACCGTGAGCTCGACCCCGAGGGCCTGCGGATCACCTTCCGCCAGGAGGTCACCACGCCGCCGGTCGCCGCGATGGGCGGCACCTGGATCATCGAGACCCTGGGCGAGACCACCTCGCGGGTCCGGCTGCTCCACGACTACCGGGCGATCGACGACGACCCCGAGGGTCTGGCCTGGATCGACGAGGCCGTCGACAAGAACAGCCGCTCGGAGCTGGCCGCGCTGAAGCAGAACGTCGAACTGGCCCACGCGACCGAGGAGGTGACGTTCTCGTTCACCGACACCGTCATCGTCCAGGGCTCGCCCAAGGACCTGTACGACTTCATCAACGAGGCGAACCTCTGGTCCGAGCGGCTGCCGCACGTGGCCGTCGTCCGGCTCACCGAGGACACCCCGGGCCTGCAGACCCTGGAGATGGACACCCGCGCCAAGGACGGCTCGGTGCACACCACCAAGTCGTACCGGGTGACCTTCCCGCACCACAAGATCGCGTACAAGCAGATCACGCTGCCCGCGCTGATGACCCTGCACACCGGGATCTGGACGTTCGAGGAGACCCCGGAGGGCACGGCCGCCTCCTCGCAGCACACCGTCACGCTCAACACGGACAACATCGCGAAGATCCTCGGCCCCGAGGCCACCGTCGCGGACGCCCGTGAGTACGTCCACACCGCGCTGTCCACCAACAGCACGGCCACGCTCAACCACGCCAAGACGTACGCCGAGTCGAAGGGCTGAACCGGAGATGACCACCACGGACCGCCTCGACACCCAGGTCATCGTCGTCGGCGCCGGCCCCGTCGGGCTTCTGCTCGCCGGTGAGCTGCGTCTGGGCGGCGCCGATGTGGTCGTCCTGGAACAACGGGCCACGCCCACCACGGAGTCGAGGGCCTCCACGCTGCACGCCCGCACCATGGAGCTCCTCGACAGCCGCGGTCTCCTGGAGATGTTCGGGACGCCGCCGAACGAGCCGCGCGGCCACTTCGGCGGCATCCCGATGGACCTCACGCTGCCCAGCCCCTTCCCGGGGCAGTGGAAGATGCCCCAGACCCGGACCGAGGCGCTGCTCCAGGAGTGGGCGCTGTCGCTGGGCGCGGACATCCGGCGCGGCCACGAGCTGGTCGCCGTGTCCGACGAGGGCGACTTCGTCGAGGCCCGGGCGGCCGGGCCGGAGGGCACGGTCGTGGTGCGCGGGCGGTTCCTCGTCGGGTGCGACGGCGAGGAGTCGGCCGTGCGCCGCCTGACGGGCGCCGACTTCCCGGGCAACGACGCCGGCCGCGAGCTGCTGCGCGCGGACGTGGCCGGTGTCACCATCCCCAACCGCCGCTTCGAGCGGCTGCCCGCGGGCCTCGCCATCGCGGCGACCCGCGACGGGGTGACCCGGGTGATGGTGCACGAGTTCGGCTCGAAGGCCGAACCCCGCACCGGCGACCCGGAGTTCAGCGAGATCGCCGGGGTCTGGAAGCGGGTCACCGGCGAGGACATCAGCGGCGGAACCCCGCTGTGGGCGAACTCGTTCGGCGACGCCAACCGCCAGCTCACGCGGTACCGCGCCGGCCGGATCCTGTTCGCCGGCGACGCCGCCCACCGGCAGATGCCGATCGGCGGCCAGGCCCTCAACCTGGGCCTCCAGGACGCCTTCAACCTGGGCTGGAAGCTGGCCCTGCACCTGGGCGAGTCGGCCCCCGAGGGCCTGCTCGACACCTACCACGACGAGCGGCACGAGGTCGGGCGGCGGGTGCTGTCCAACATCAAGGCGCAGGCCATGCTGCTGCTCGGCGGGCAGGAGGTCGAGCCGCTGCGCTCGGTCCTCACCGAGCTCCTGCCGTACGACGACGTCCGGGCGCACCTCGCCGGGATGATCAGCGGCCTCGACATCCGTTACGACGTGGGCGGCCCCGAGCACCCGCTGCTCGGTGCGCGGCTGCCGGACGCCGGGCTCACCACCGGCGAAGGCCCGCTGAGCACCGCCCAGTTGCTGCGCACCGCGCGCGGTGTGCTCCTCGATCTGTCCGGTGGCAGTGCGGTGCTGCCGGACGCCTCCGGCTGGGCGGACCGGGTCACCGCTCTGCCCGCCGTGCCGGAGAAGGGCGGCGCCCTCGACTCGGTGGGCGCCGTCCTGGTCCGGCCCGACGGCCATGTGGCCTGGGCCGGCGGCCCGGACACCGACGGCACCGGGCTGCGGGAGGCCCTGGAGCGCTGGTTCGGCCCCTCGCACTGAGATCCCGTCAACCCCCCACCCCCGCGCACGACCGTATGACTCCACCTCACAGCACCACCGGGCACGGCCCAGGAAAGGGAACACTATGGAGGGGACAGCCGTGGACACCGATGTGATCATCGTCGGCGCGGGTCCGACCGGTCTCATGCTCGCCGGGGAACTGCGCCTCGGCGGGGCGAACGTCGTCGTCGTCGAACGGCTGACGAAGCCCACCGGCCAGTCCCGCGGCCTGGGCTTCACCGCCCGCGCCATGGAGATCTTCGACCAGCGCGGGCTGCTGCCCCGGTTCGGCCAGGGCGAGACCCTGGAGATCAGCCCGCTCGGCCACTTCGGCGGCGTGCAGTTCGACTACACCGTCCTTGAGGGTGCCCACTTCGGGGCGCGCGGCATCCCGCAGAACATCACCGAGACGGTGCTTGAGGAGTGGGCGACCGAGCTCGGCGTCGACATCCGGCGCGGCTGGGACTTCCTGGAGATAGCCGACGGCTACCTGGACGGCGACAGTGTCGAGATCAAGGTGCAGACGCCCAACTCCGTACGGAAGCTGCGCGCTTCGTACCTCGTGGGCGCCGACGGCGGCCGCAGTGTGGTGCGCGAGGCGGCCGGGTTCGACTTCCCGGGCACCTCGGCGACCCGGGCGATGTTCCTGGCCGATGTGACCGGCTGCAACCTCAAGCCGCGCTTCCTCGGTGAGCGGCTGAACAACGGCATGGTGATGGCGGCCCCGCTCGCCGAGGGCGTCGACCGCATCATCGTCTGCCCCGACGGCACGCCCGCGCGCGCCAGCGGCGACACGGTCAGCTTCGAAGAGGTCGCCGCCGCCTGGCAGTCGATCACCGGCGAGGACATCTCGCACGGCGGCGCCGAGTGGGTCAGCTTCTTCAGCGACGCCACCCGCCAGGCCTCCGAGTACCGGCGCGGCCGGGTGCTGCTGGTCGGCGACGCCGCCCACATCCACCTCCCGGCCGGCGGCCAGGGCCTGAGCACCGGCGTCCAGGACGCGGCCAACCTCGGCTGGAAGCTGGCCGCGTCGGTGGCCGGGACCGCGCCGGAGGGGCTGCTCGACACGTACCACGGCGAGCGGCACCCGGTCGGCGCGCGGCTGCTGATGAACACCCGTGCCCAGGGCATGGTGTTCCTCGGCGGGCCCGAGGCCGAGCCGCTGCGGCAGCTCTTCGGCGAGCTCATCCAGTACGACGACGTGAAGCGGCATCTCGCGGGCGTCGTCAGTGGTCTGGACATCCGGTACGAGAGCGGGGACGGGTCGCACCCGCTGGTCGGCCGCCGCATCGCGCCGCGCACGCTCGTGGGTGCGGCGGGGGAGACCAGCATCACCGCGCTGCTGCACGCTGCGCGCGGTGTGCTGCTCGATCTCGCCGATGACGCGGCGGTGCGGGACGCTGCCGCGGGTTGGCAGGGCCGGGTCGATGTCGTCACGGCGGCGCCGAAGCCGGTCGACGGTGGTACCGACCCGCTCGCGGGTGCGGCTGCCGTGCTCGTACGGCCCGATGGATACGTCGCCTGGGCCGGGGAGAACGCCTCGGGCCTCACGGAGGCCCTGGAGCAGTGGTTCGGTTCGGCCACTTCGTGACGCCCAACGGCTCGGTTCCCGTGGTCGTTTCGCGGCCGCGGACCGTGCTTGGTCGCTCGCGCAGTTCCCCGCGCCCCTTCGGGCGCGGGGGCAGCGTCCCACTCAACAGTCAACGCAAACGGGGGCATTGATGGAAAGCACGCTCGCACCGGGCGCGGTCTCCCAGGGCGTTCGCAGGATCACCCTGGACGCCGGGGGAGTCACGCTGTCCGCGCTGCTGTGCGAGCCGGAAGGGACGCCCCGCGCCGCCGTCGTCGCCGTGCACGGCGGCGGTATGAGCGCCGGGTACTTCGACGGTCAGGCGCACCCCGAGCTGTCCCTGCTCACCCTCGGCGCGCGGCTCGGCTACACCGTGCTCGCGGTGGACCGGCCCGGCTACGGCCACTCCGCCACGCAGCTCCCCGACGGGCTGACCGTCGCCGAGCAGACCGATGTGCTGCGGGCCGGGATCGACGACTTCACCTCCAAGTACGCGACCGGCGCCGGGGTGTTGCTGGTCGCCCACTCCTTCGGCGGCAAGCTCGCACTGTCGGCCGCCGCGCACTGCACCGGCGACGGTCTGCTCGGCATCGACATCTCCGGCTGCGGCCACCGCTACGCCGTCACCCCGGGCGTCCTGCGCAAGGGCCTCAAGCACATCGCCCGCCACTGGGGCCCGCTGCGGCTCTACCCGCCGGACACCTTCCGCAGCAGCGGCCACCTGGTGGCGCCGATGCCGGAGCGCGAGGCCAGTGAACTGAAGCGCTGGCCCGAGCTGTTCGCGGCCCTCGCGCCGCGCGTACGCATCCCGGTGCGGCTCACCTTCGCCGAGCACGAGGGCTGGTGGCTGCACGGCGAGCAGGACCTCGCGGACCTCGCCGCCCAGCTGACCGCCTCGCCCCGTATCGTCGTCGACCGCCAGCCGGACGCCGGCCACAACATCAGCCTCGGCTGGGCGGCCCGCTCCTACCACCTGCGCACCCTCGCCTTCCTGGAGGACTGCATCACGCGGGCGGGACGCAATGGGTGATCCGAGCCTATGACCAGCACTCTCGCAATCCCTTTCCGTTCCCTGTCCGTACGGAACTTCCGGCTCTTCGCGGCCGGGCAGGTGGTCTCCGTCGCGGGCACGTGGATGATGGTCGTGGCCCAGGACTGGATCGTCCTGAGCCTGGCCGACAACTCCGGCACCGCGCTCGGCGTGGTGACCGCGCTGCAGTTCACACCGCTGCTGCTGCTCACCCTGTACGGCGGGCGGCTCGCCGACCGCTACGACAAGCGCTTCCTGCTGACCTGCGCCAATCTGGCGTCCGGGGCGCTGGCCCTGGTCCTCGCGCTGCTCGCGTTCGCGGACGCGGTGCAGCTGTGGCACATCTGGCTGTGCGCGTTCGGCCTCGGGATCGTCAACGCCGTCGAGGTGCCGACCCGGATGTCGTTCGTCAGCGAGCTGGTCGGGCCCGAACTGCTGCCCAACGCATCGGCGTTGAGCGCCGCGTACTTCAACACCGCCCGGGTCGTCGGCCCGGCGCTCGCCGGACTGCTCATCACCGGCTTCGGCACCGGCTGGGTCATGCTGTTCAACTCCGTCAGCTATCTGGCCACCGTCGTCGGGCTGCGGATGATGAGGCCGGACGAGCTGCTGCGCGGTACACGGCCGGACACCCGGCCGCGGGTGATCGACGGGCTGCGGTACATCCGCAGCCGCCCCGATCTGAAGCTGCCGCTCGCCCTCATCGGGGTGATCTCGCTCTTCGGGCTCAACTTCCAGCTGACGCTGCCGCTGTTTGCCAAAACGGTTTTCCACGCCGACGCGGCCTCGTTCGGGCTGCTCACGACCGGCTTCGCGGCGGGCTCGCTGGTCGCCGCGTTCGTCACCACGGCGCGGCGCGGCCGCCCCTCCAGCCGTCTGGTGGTCGCCTCGGCGATCGTGTTCGCGGCCCTGGAGACGGTGGCGGGCTGGGCGCCCGACTTCGCCTCCGCGATCGTGCTGCTCTCGCTCACCGGCGGCGCGACCATCTACTTCGTCCAGGCGGCCAACCACCGCGTCCAGCTCGGCAGCGACCCGCAGTACCGGGGCCGGGTGATGGCGCTCTACACCCTCATCGTCCAGGGCTCCACGCCGCTCGGCTCGCTCCTCATCGGCGCTCTCGCCGAACACCTGGGCGCCCGCTCGGGGTTCTACGTGGGCGGCCTGGTCTCGCTCGCGGCGGCCCTGACGGCCCTGGTCCTCGACCGGCGTACGGACAAGGAGGCGTCCGAGGACGTGACGGTGACGACGAAGGACGTCGAGGCCGAATCCGACGGCGTGGCCACGGCAAGGGAAGCCGCGCCCGAACAGGACGGCTCCGAGCCCGAGGCGGTGCGCCGGTGAACGCGACCGTGACGCCGCTGAAGGCGCCGCCGGAGGCCGGGCAACTGCATCTGACCGTCTTCCGGCCGCCCGCCGAGGACGTGGCGGCGGTGTGCCCGCTGATGCAGGCCCTGGACGAGCTGGAGGCGGCCCGCGCGGCCACCTTCGTCCACGACAAGGACCGCCGCCAGTACGTGGCGGCGCACGCCACCCTGCGGCGCGTCCTGGCCGAGTACACCGGGCACCAGCCCAACCGGGTGCCGCTCGGCCGCGCCGAAGGGCCGTACGGGAAGCCACAGCTGATCGATCCGCCCGTGCCGCTCCACTTCAACCTCTCGCACAGCCACGGCCTGATCGCCATCGGGGTCGCGGCGGACCCGGTGGGCGTCGACGTCCAGCGCGTCCCGACGCCCGAGGCCGTCGAGGTGGTCCTGCCCAGACTGCATCCGCGCGAGCGCGAGGAACTGCGCGCTCTGCCCGCATCGGAGCGCCCCGAGGCGTTCGCGCGGCTGTGGACCCGCAAGGAGGCCTACCTCAAGGGCCTGGGCACCGGCCTCACCCGCTCGCCCGCGGCGGACTATCTGGGCGATCTGGAGGCCGCGGCCCGCCCGGCGGGCTGGACGGTGCGCAACGTGCCCGTACAGCCGGGCTACGCGGCCGCGGCCGCGCTCCGCCACCAACCGACCTGATCGAGAAGGCAGTCGATTCCGCACCAGGATTCCGCAACCAACAGGGGGAAACCGAACCATGCCGACCACGCCGACCACACAGTCCTCCGCCGAGGTCTCCGACCGGCTGGACGAACTCAGCGAACGCAAGGAACAGGCCGTACGCGGTCCCAGCGACAAGGCGACCGAGGCGCAGCACGCCAAGGGCAAGCTGACCGCACGCGAGCGGATCGAACTCCTCCTGGACAAGGGCAGCTTCACCGAGGTCGAGCAGCTGCGGCGGCACCGCGCCACCGGGTTCGGCCTGGAGGCCAAGAAGCCGTACACGGACGGTGTCATCACCGGCTGGGGCACGGTCGAGGGCCGTACGGTCTTCGTCTACGCGCATGACTTCCGCATCTTCGGCGGCGCCCTGGGCGAGGCCCACGCCGCCAAGATCCACAAGATCATGGACATGGCGCTGGCGGCGGGCGCGCCGCTGGTCTCGCTCAACGACGGCGCCGGCGCCCGTATCCAGGAGGGCGTCAGCGCCCTCGCGGGCTACGGCGGCATCTTCCAGCGCAACACCCGCGCCTCCGGCGTCATCCCGCAGATCTCCGTGATGCTCGGCCCGTGCGCCGGTGGCGCCGCGTACTCGCCGGCCCTGACGGACTTCGTGTTCATGGTCCGCGAGACCTCGCAGATGTTCATCACCGGTCCGGACGTCGTCCAGGCCGTGACCGGCGAGGAGATCAGCCAGAACGGGCTCGGTGGCGCCGATGTGCACGCCGGGACCTCGGGCGTGGCCCACTTCGCGTACGACGACGAGGAGAGCTGCCTCGCCGAGGTGCGCTATCTCCTTTCGCTGCTGCCGTCCAACAACCGGGAGATGCCGCCGCTGGCGCAGACCTCGGACCCGGTGGACCGCGAGGGCACGGCCCTGCTCGACCTGGTGCCGGCCGACGGCAACCGCTCGTACGACGTACGCGGGGTGATCGAGGAGCTCGTCGACGACGGCGAGTACATGGAGATCCACGCCAACTGGGCGCCCAACCTGGTGGTGGCGCTCGCCCGGCTGGACGGCCATGTCGTCGGCGTCGTCGCCAACCAGCCGTCCGCCATGGCCGGTGTCCTGGACATCAAGGCGAGCGAGAAGGGCGCCCGGTTCGTCCAGTTCTGCGACTCGTTCAGCATCCCGCTGATCACCCTCGTGGACGTCCCCGGGTTCCTGCCGGGCGTCGACCAGGAGCACGACGGCATCATCCGGCGCGGTGCCAAGCTGCTCTACGCCTACTGCAACGCGACTGTGCCTCGTATCTCGGTGGTGCTGCGCAAGGCGTACGGCGGTGCCTACATCGTGATGGACTCGCGTTCCATCGGAGCCGACCTGTCGTTCGCCTGGCCCACCAATGAGATCGCGGTGATGGGCGCCGAGGGCGCGGCCAACGTGGTGTTCCGCCGGGAGATCGCCGCGGCCGAGGACCCGGACGCGATGCGCAAGCAGAAGATCGACGAGTACAAGAACGAGCTGGTGCACCCCTACTTCGCGGCGGAGCGCGGTCTGGTCGACGACGTCATCGACCCGCGCGAGACCCGCTCGGTGCTGTGCCGCTCGGTGGCGATGCTCATCGCCAAGGACGCCGAGCTGCCCCGCCGCAAGCACGGCAACCCGCCCCAGTAGGCCCGACGACTACAGAAGAGGTGACCGACATGAGCGAGATGACCCAGCTCAGCGAGAGCGCCGAGACCGCCGCCGAGCCTGCGGAGATGACCCTGGAGGACTGCCGCGAGCTGTTGCGGATCGAACGGGGCAACCCCGATCCGGAGGAACTCGCGGCGCTCGCGGCGCTGTTCTTCGCCCACTTCTCCGCGATCGAGGCACGACGGGAGGCCGCCCGTGTCCTGATCCCGAGGCAGCGCCGCTCCGCCAGCTGGCGCCGCACCGAGCGGGCGCCGGGCTTCGACGGCCCGCGCACCTGGCGGGCGGGCGGCCCGGCACTCGTCTGACGTTTCGTCAATTGCCGGGCGACTAGAGCGCTTTCCCTTCCTCGCATACCGCGCGCGCACCCCGTGCGGGCCGTCCCACCAGGGCGGCACCGCCCGGGGTGCGCTCCTTTTCAGGCCACCAGGACTTCACTTGACACACGCTCGGCCGGACGACCATTCTGTGCGGTGAATGGGGGTCTTCGTCATGCAGGTGTTGCCGTACTGCAAGCTACTGCCCGATCACTGGGAGCGCCGAGGCGCTCCAGCGGCGCCCGGCTGAGGCGCGGGCAGTCTAGATCCAGCCAACGGCCATCATGACGCCACTTGGGCACCCGTTATTTAACTTGCTGTCAACAAACCCGCCGGAATTCTGCATACGGGCAGGCCGATGTGGCGAACGTCATGTCATGACTCTGTCAACGTCAGAGCCGCGCCAAGATGGCCGGTTTATGTGAGTCGCGGCGAGTTACGCTTGGTTGAATCGACAGCTGTACCGGTCTTCCGCTTCCGCATGGCGGGGACTGGTTGACGGGGGCTTCCGATCGTGATCACGTATGGAAACGAGCAGGCAGCCTGTCCGATCCCGCTCAATAACCGACACAGTTTATTTGTTATTTGCTCGAACCTCTTTGAATTCCGTAGCAGCGGTCTGTAGGTTCGTCGGTGAGATCTGGATCGGATCTCGTATTGGACTCACTCAGATGGGGGAGGGACATGACTCGCGGGGGAGGCATGACTCAGAGTTCGTCAGAGGCAGTGCTGGAGCCTCATATACCTGTCCAGCGTGGTCCCGGTGGACCACACCTGATCGAAGAGGGCGTGTCGGAAGCGGTGCGCAGGGTGGCCGGCCTCTCGCGGGGCCGGCGGATCCTCGTGGTCGACAGCGACGTCGACGGCGCGGAGTCCCTGGTGTGCAGGCTGCGCAGGCACGGCCACGAGGCCATCGGCGTAAAGAGCGGCAGCACCGCGCTGCAGGCGTACGAGGACGTGGACCTTGTCCTCCTCGACCTCGAACTCCCGGACCTGGACGGGCTGGAGGTGTGCCGGGCCATCCGCTCCGTGAGCGGCATCCCTGTGATCATCGTCACCGCCCGGGGCTCCGAGCTCGACTGTGTGCTCGGCCTACAGGCCGGCGCAGACGACTATGTGGTCAAGCCCTATGGCTTCCGGGAATTAATGGCACGGATCGAAGCCGTCATGCGCCGCGCTAGGTTCCAGCCGCCTGTTGCCAGAGAGATCTTGCACGGGCGGTTGCGCATTGACGTGAGCTCCCGCGAGGTGAGCCTGGACGGCCGCGAGGTCGGGCTGACCCGCAAGGAATTCGATCTGCTCTGCCTGCTCGCGTCCCACCCGGACACGGTCATTCCGCGAAAGCGCCTGCTCCAGCAGGTCTGGGGGGACTCCTGGTCCCGCCGAACCGTCGACACCCATGTCAGCAGTCTTCGTGGAAAACTCGGCGACAGCGGCTGGATCATTACTGTGCGCGGAGTCGGTTTCAAGCTGGGCAACGGGTGAATTCCCGCCTTTCCGCCCGGTGAGGGCAGCGGAAAAACAAGTTGAACAACCGTCTTGTATCCGAAGAATTCTTTGGTGTCGCAGCCGGTAATGATTGCCGAGTGTGAGACGGGTTTTCGGGCGGGGTCCCGGGGGTATTATTCCTCCCCCGGGACCCCGCCCGCATTAGCAGTAACTCCCGGAAATATCAATTCCGTGCAACATCGCGTCCTGCACACCTGGACAGACCTCCGTACACAGCAAAAGGCCCCCGCGGCCGGCCGGGAAGCCGGACCGCGGGGGCCTTTGCCGTACTGCCGTAGTCCGCCTACGGGTTGAGGACCCAGGCGGAGTTGTGCTGGGTGAAGCCGATGTGCGGGTAGTACTCCACCGCCGCAGGCGCCGACAGGAGAATGATCTTCGCCTGCGGGGCCTCCTTCTGCGTGGCGTCGATGAGCGCGCGGCCGATGCCCGAGCGCTGGTAGTCGCCGCTCACCGCGATGTCCGAGAGGTACGTCGCGTAGGAGAAGTCGGAGATGCTGCGGGCGATGCCGATGAGCCTGCCGTCCGCGTCACGGGCCACGACCACGAGGTTGGCGCCCCGCACCATGGCGGCGAACCGCTCCACGTCCTCGATGGGACGGCGCTCGCCGAGGCCCGAGGTGCGGTAGACGTCGAGGACCTCGTCCAGGTCCAGGTCGGCGCCCTCGACCCGCTCAGTCGTCCAGGTCACGAAGCTGCTCCAATCGCTTGAGAATCACACCGTGGTTGACGAGGAAACGCTCCGGGCGGAGCTGGCCGATGTCCATGCCCTCCTGCCGCAGCGTGTCCCCGAAGTGCTCGCCGGTCGTGATGGTGCGGTTCGCGGCGGCCTGGACGGCCCGGTAGGCCTTCTCCCGCTCCACCCCGTCCGCCAGCAGATCGGCGAGTACGGCAGAGCTGAACACAAGACCGTCGGTCTGGTCGATACCCGCCCGCATCCGCTCCGGGAACACCTTGAGGTTACGGACCAGGTCCGCGGCCATCGTGGCCTGGAAGTGCCCCACCGACAGCGCGTCCGGCAGGATCACCCGCTCCACCGACTGGTGGGCCAGATCGCGCTCGTGCCACAGCGCCACGTTCTCCAGGGCCGTGGTCGCGTAACCGCGCAGCAGCCGCGCGAGACCCGTCAGGCGCTCGCTGGTGGTCGGGTTGCGCTTGTGGGGCATGGCGCTGGAGCCCTGGTACGCGGAGGTGCGCTGCTCCTCCACTTCGCGGACCTCGGTGCGCTGGAGCAGCCGCAGCTCCAGGGCGATCTGTTCGACGCTCGCGCCGAGGACCGCGACGGCCTGGATCAGCTGCGCGTGTCGGTCGCGGGCGACGACCTGGCTCGGGGCAGGCTCCACCCCGAGGTCCAACTCCTCGCAGACGTACGCCTCGACGGAGGGGTCGATCAGCGCGTACGTGCCGACCGAGCCGGAGATCGTGCCCACCGCCACGGCCTTGCGCGCCGCGCGCAGCCGGGTGATCGAGCGGTCCACGGCGAACGCGAACTGCGCCAGCTTGTGGCCGAAGGACGTCGGCTCGGCGTGGATGCCGTGGGTGCGGCCGACGATGACCGTGTCCCAGTGTTCCAGTGCGCGCTCGACGAGGACCTTGCGCAGCTCGACCCCGGCCGCGATCACCAGGTCGGTGGCGCGGGCCAGGTTGTAGCCGAGCGAGGTGTCGACCAGGTCGTAGCTGGTCATGCCGAGGTGGACCCAGCGGGCCGACTCGTCGGGGATCTCCTCGCAGTAGGCGGCGAGGAACGAGAGCACTTCGTGGTCGCGCTCGCGCTCGATCTCCTGCACCCGCTCGGGCGTCGGGACCTTGGCCCGCCGCATGTCCTCGACCGCGTCCTCGGGCACCCGTCCCAGGCGCGCCTGCGCCTCGGAAGCCAGGATCTCCACCCGGACCCAGGTCGCGTACCGCGCCTGGTCCGAGAAGATGTCCGCCATCGCGGGCAGGGTATAGCGGGGAATCATTTGGGCCAGCACCCCCAGGGTGAGCTTGTCGACAAGTGGATCGGACGGACCGTCAGCGGTGCGCGGGCCGTCGGGAGGGGACGGGCCGTCATCAGAAGGCCTCGAAGTATTCGCGCTGCTCCCACTCGGTGACCTGGCCGTCGGCGGGCCGCTCGTTCGCGCGCCAGGCCTCGAAGCGGACGAGCTCGCTCTCCTTCAGCTTGGCCATCGTGGCGGCCAGCGGCTTGCCGAGAAGTTCGGCGGCCTGACCTGCCTTGAAGGCCTCAAGCGCCTCACCGAGGTCCTGCGGCAGCGTCTCGTACGACTCCTCGCCGCCCGCACGCGGGCCCGCGCCGACCTCGGCGGCCATGCCGTCGAACCCGGCGGAGAGCTGGGCGGCGATGTTGAGGTACGGGTTGGCTGTGGGCTCGCCCACCCGGTTCTCGATGTGGGTGCCGGCGCCGCCGCCGACCACGCGGATCATCGCGCTGCGGTCCTCGTAGCTCCAGCCGAGCCGGGTCGGCGACAGCGAGAAGTCCGCGCCCATGCGGCGGTAGCCGTTGACCGTGGGCACCGAGAGCAGACACAGGTCACGGGCGCGCGAGAGCAGCCCGTCGATGTACGCGACGCCCTGGTCCGAGATGCCGCCGCCCTCGGCCGCGAAGAGGTTGCGGCCGGACTTGGCGTCCATCACCGACTGGTGCAGATGCCAGCCGCACGGGTCGAAGCTGTCGACGCGGGGCAGCGCCATGAAGGAGGCGTGGTAGCCCTGGCGCGCGGCGGTCTGCTTGACCACGGTGCGGAACAGCAGCATCGCGTCGGCGGTGTCCAGCGCGTGCATCGGGTTGAAGGTCGTCTCGATCTGGCCCGGGCCCGACTCGTGCTCGATCGAGCGCAGCGGCAGGCCGAGTTCGAGCAGCCTCATCGCCAGCGGGCTGGTGAAGTGGGCCACCGAGTCGTAGTTGGCGTCCAGGTTGAACTGGTAGCCCGAGTTCATCGCCTCGACCTGCGGGGCCGCGCCCTGGAGGCCGAAGCCGTTGCCCGCGTTTCCGGGCGGACCCGCCAGCCTGCGGGTCAGGTACCACTCGACCTCCAGGCCGAGCACCGGCGTGAGGTCGCGGGCCGCGTACCGGGCGACGACCTGGCGCAGCACGTTCCGCGCGGAGAGCGGGTGCGGAGAGCCGTCGCGCAGATACTCGTCGCCGAGCACCCACGCGGTGCGCGGGCCCTCGTGGGGGAGCACCTGGAACGTCAGCGGGTCCGGGACCAGGACGAAGCTGCCCGCGCCCGCGATCTCGTCGACGCCGACGCCCGGGTCGGCCAGGAAGTCCAGCGCGGCCGCGTGCCCGGTGTCGAAGATGAACGGGCCCGAGCTGAAGTCCATGCCGTTGCGCAGCACCGAGCGGAACGCGTCGACGGTCAGGGTCTTGGAGCGGGCCAGGCCGTGCGGGTCGGCGAAGGCGAGCCGGACGAGGTCGATCTCGTCGAGCGACGCCTCGATCTGCTCGGCCGCAGCGGCCTGTTCGTCGGTCCACAGGCCGAACTCGGTGACGAACGCGGGACGTCCTGTGCCGCCCGCCTCGGAGAAGGGGCTGGACCACGACCGGGAGTACATGGGTTACAGGATCCTTTCGGTTACTCGGTCCGGTGCGGCCGGCAGCGGCCCGAGGTCCGCCTCCAGACGGCGTGCGGCGGACAGGACCAGATCGTCCGCGCCGAAGGGGCCCACGAGTTGGAGCCCCACCGGGAGACCGGCGCGGGTGAGTCCGGCCGGGAGCGAAACGGCCGGCTGGCCAGTCATATTGAACGGATACGCGGCGGGTGTCCACGCCAGCCAGAGCAGGTCCTCCGGACGGTTCGCCCACTCCGGGCCGATCATGTGGGGGTCGATCGGCTCGATGGGCACGGTGGCCATCGCGAGCAGGTCGTACCGGTCGAAGATCTGGTGCAGGGTGGTGCGCAGCGCGAGCCGCACCTCCTCGGCCCGCATCACTGTGGCCGCGCTGAGCGTGCGGCCGTGGCGCACGATCGCGAGGCGGCCCGGGTCGCACCACTCCTCGTCGGCGGGCGAGGTGCCCGCCGCGTCGCTCGCGGCGAGGATGTCGACGAGCGCCGGATACGGGTCGCGGAACGGCACCTCGATGCGCTCCACGCGGTGCCCCTGCGAGGCCAGCGCCTCCAGACCCTGCTCGCTGACCCGGCGGACCTCCGGGGACGTGCCCGGGAACTCGATCCAGCCGACGCGCAACTTCCGCCTCTGGCGCGGCATTTCGTGCACACCGAGCAGCGAGTCCGGGTCGTCCGGGTGCCCGCCGGTGATCACCGAGGCGAGCTCGACGACGTCCGGCACGGTCCGCGCGATCGGCCCCTGGTGGGAGAGCCGGTCGGCGCAGGCGGGCACATAGGGCACCTTGGCGAACGACGGCTTGTAGCCGACGACACCGCAGAACGCCGACGGGATACGGATCGAGCCCGCGCCGTCGGTGCCCAGCGCCCCCGACCCGAGCCCCGCCGCGACGGCCGCGGCGGCGCCGCCGCTGGAACCGCCCGCGGAGAGCTCCAGGTCCCACGGGTTGCGGGTGGGCGGCGCCACCCGGCTCACCGTGGAGGCGCTCCATCCGTACTCCGACGTCGTGGTCTTGCCGATGACGATGGCGCCGGCGGCCCGCAGCCGCGCGACCGAGGGCGCGTCGGCCCGCGGACGGCGGTTCTCCAGCAGGGACCCACGGGCAGTGGGCAGGTCCCCGGTCTGGATGAGGTCCTTCACCGAGACCGTGATCCCGAGCAGCGGCTGCCGGTCGAAGACGGCCGGGCCCTCCTCGCGGATCCGGGCGTCGGCCAGTTCGGCCTCCCGCACGGCCTCGTCGCCCGCGACCGAGACGAAGGCGCCGAGCTCGATGTCGGTCTTCTGGATCGCGGTGAGGACCGACTGCACATGGTCGGCGGCGGACAGCTCTCCCCGGGCGAGGAGGTCGCGTATCTCGCCGATGGACGCTGAGGTCAACGGAGCTCCTCGTCAGGACGGGGCGGGCCGCCGGTCACGACACCTGCAGCGGCTGCTTGGCGCGCACCGCCGCGGCCTGGACCGACTTGAGGTGCCACTCGGAGTCGAAGGCGGTGACCTCGATGTCCTCGCCCTCGGCCACCAGGGCCGCCGCCGCGCTCATGGCGCCGGCGATGAACCCGGAGGTGCGGTGCGCGGCGAGCAGGTCGCCCTCGTCGAACGGCGTGCCGTCGCAGCGCAGCAGCCGCAGGTCCATGAACCCGTTGAACGTGCGGTCGAGTACCTCGACGGCCTGCGGGCTGCGGATGCTGAAGCGCACCTTGGAGGCGACATGGCCGTGGTGGTGCTGGTCGGAGTAGAAGGCGATGTCCGGGATGGTCGGCGGGATGAAGTGGTCCCGCTCCACCACGGCGGCGACCTTGGGCAGGTTGCCGGCGATGAAGTGCCAGGAGTTGTACTGCATCCGCGAGGACATCGCCCACGCGTTGTCGGCGAGTTGGAGCACCGAGTCCTCGTAGTGGCGCTTGGCCGACGGGGCCGGCACCACACAGCAGAAGAAGTCGGTGATGTCCCACTTGGTGATCTCGGCGTAGGCCTGCTCCCGCAGCGCGCGCATGAGTTCGGGGATCGAACGCATGCCACGGCTCATGGCGAAGTCGGCCTCGAAGACCTTCGTCGCCCCGGCCACCGTCTCGTACACCAGCGCCTCAAGTCCGGTACCGAACTCGCCGTACGGCCGGGCGAGCCAGGAGGGGGACGCGGCGAGGCTCGCGCGGAGCTCGGCGAAGGTGGTGCCGGTGACCGGGAGGCGTTCGCTGAGCAGCGCGACGAGCTCCGCCTCGCGCTGCTGCGACTTCTCCCCGTACGGACCGGCCAGGCGCTCGATCTTGTGCATCAGCGCGCCGTGGATCTCGCGGTAGAGCTGGGCGTTGGGGATGACATGGCCCATACGGCGCTCGCGCAGCGCCGTGGCGAGGGCGTTCAGCGCCTCGACGCGGTGCGTGGGAGCGGCCGGGACCAGCTCGCCGCCGGGGACCGCGTTGTAGTTGCCGCGCGTGCGCTCCAGCATGTACGCGATGTGATCCAGCGTCAGCTGGGTGCCGTTGGCCTCCTCGATGCGCCCGGCGCCCGCGGAGCGCACCAGCAGCGTGAGGCAGACGACCATCACCGCGTCGTGGTCCGACCACTGCTCCATGGAGACGCCCATGAGACGGCTGAACGTCTCGTTCGGGTGGCCCGCCCACAGCGTCTTGCCGATGACGTTGTTGGTCTCGCGGAAGTTGGTGTAGAGCTTCCCCTCCTGGTGCAGCACGAAGGGGGCGGTCCGCAGCGCGGACTCCCGCACCATCTCCAGGAGTTCGTCACGGGCCTGGGTGCCGAGGGCCGCCAGCCACTGGCGGCAGTCGACGACCTGGTCGGCGAAGCGGGCGGCGGCGCGGTCGACCTCGGACTCGTAGTCGAGCAGGTCCTGTGCCGACCACGGCACGCTCATGACGCCCTCGACCAGCTTCTCCTCGTCCTCCAGCGGACCCTGGGAGGGGACGCGGATGACGATGCGGCCGGTCGTGGTCAGGCCCAGCTCGCCGAGGAACGCCGGGCGCTCCTTGACGTCGCGGACGGGCGTCGGCAGGTTCTCCTCGCGCCACGAGATGCCGCAGAGCACCTTGAGCGCGGCCTCGTCGGCGGTGCGCAGGGCGCGCAGCTGGACCTCGGCGGGGACATGGCCGTCGAGCGTGAGCAGGGCGTTCACCGCGCTCCGCAGGTCCGGGGCCTCGGTGGCGCGCTCCCAGGCGCGCTTGAGCAGAGTGGGGAAACCGGCCTCCTCGTCCTTGAGGCGGTCCGGCTTGGGCGTTGCCCCGGCCACCGCGCCCTGGCGGCTCGGCCGGCGGCTCTGCCGCTTCTTGGCGTTGATGGCCCGGCGGGAGGTGCCGTTGCGCTCGGCGGAACTTGTCATGACACACCCTCAGCGGTAAGCCCGATGTGCTTCCACATCTCGTCGGTCGTGGGCGTCCAGTCCTCGTCGACGTAGATGCAGTCGACCGGGCACTCCAGGACGCACTTGGGGCAGCCGGAGCACAGTTCGGGGATGATGACGACGTCGAGTCCGTTGTCGAAGATCGCGTTGAACTCGGGCGGGCAGGCGCGCAGGCAGGTGTCGCAGGTGATGCACTCCGCGCGCTCGATGCGGCGTGGCGGCTTCTTCCACGTTTCGCTGCGGGTCCGCTCGGCGATCAGCTTGTCGCGCCCGGCCGCCGAGCCTTCCACTGTCTCGTCCAGCGAGTCGTCCGAAGTGTTCGTGGGCATTCGGCCCCCCTCTTGTCCTGTTTCGCTCGTGCCACGGTAAGAGAGCATTAATAACTGCGCCGCAGTGCGGCGACGACGGCCAGAATTACACGCGGCCCTGCTCCATGGGAACGGCGGGCGAGCGGTGTGCAGGCGCGGATTTCGTAGGTGCGGTGGATTCCTGCTAGAGGGAATCTCGAACCCGCGGGCTTCTGATAATCCCCCGTTCCGCAAGGGGACGCAATATGCTCAAGTCGGCGCGCGGACATCCGCCGGCCGACGGCGTGGGGGATCTCCGTCGGGTTCACTGAGAACCGCTCTGACCTGCTTGAACGGGGCGACCTGTGCTTCGGAGGCGCTGGTGCGGGCCGGTCCGGGGCGAGCTGGGGCGTACGACGGTATACGCGAACGGAGCCCGTGCAACCGCGGAACTCACGCAGTCGAACACCGCGACCTGTGCACTCCGGTTTGTCAACTCCGTGCACGGAAACCCGCTGGTCTCACCCTACCGTTTTAGCGGTCTTCTGTCCGTCTTCGGATACGCGTGTATATCGCACGCGGCAAATCGTTCATAAATGGGGGAAGAGGCTGGGGAGAGATCCCGTGCCGCGTTATGGCCGGGTGAAAAGGAATCCATTGTCCGGGAACAGCAGCAGTGCGCCGCCGGGTCAAATGCCCGGCGGCGCACTGGTGTTGGAGCCGCGTCACCTCAAGTTCCGTCGCCGTACGCCCAGTTCATGAGGGGGACTGGGGGAAGACGTGGCACGGGAGGGGTCGCGGGGGAGCCGCTCACTCGTTCAGGATCGTGAGGTCGAGCCGGCTCAGCCGGTCGGGCGCGGCCCGCATGTCGATGCCGGTGATCTTCTCGTCCACGACGGTGAACCCGAAGACGACCCTCGGCCGCCCGCGCGGCGCCCACACCGCCCCGACCACGCCGTCGATGAGAGCGAGCTGGGCGTACTTGGCCCGCCCCGAGAACGCGTTCGCCACCGAGCTCGCGCCCCGCACCTCCGTCGGCGCCCCCACCGCCACCGCCTCCGGGTCGGCGAGGAGCACCACGTCCGGGGCGAGCATCGCGGTCAGGGTGTCGAAGTCGCCGCCGCGCGAGGCGGTCAGGAACGCGTCGACGATCCGGCGCAGCTGCGTCGTCCCCTCGTCCGGCACCGGATCGACGCGCTGCACCCGCACCCGCGCCCGGTCCGCCAGTTCGCACGCCTCCTCGGCGCTGGCCCCCACGATCGGCGCCACCTCGTCATAGGGGAGGCCGAAGAGATCGTGCAGCACGAACGCCATCCGCTCGGCCGGGTCCAGCGTCTCCAAAACAACAAGGAGGGCGAGGCCGACCGAGTCCGCCAGCAGCTCCTCGTGCGCGGGGCCCATCTGCCCTAGCCGGGCGACCAGTTCGGCCGGTACCGGGACGGCCAGATCGTCCGGCGCCCGGCGCGCGGCCGGTACCCGGGGCAGCGTGGCATCGGGGGAAACCGTTCTGCGCGAGCGCAGCCGGTCCAGGGAGACGTTCGCGACCACCGTCATCAGCCAGGCGGGCAGCCCCCGGACACCCTCGTCCTCCGGGTCGCCCCCGTCACTGATCCTTAACCAGGCCTCCTCGACGGCTTCGTCGGCCTCGTTCAGCGTCCCCAGCATGCGGTACGCCACGGCCCGCAGATGCGGGCGGTTCTCCTCGAAACGCCGCGCCAGCCATTCGCCGTCGTCCATCGGTCACATTCCTCCGTCGCGCTCCGTCAGTGAGTGACGAACGCGTCACGGTCACACCCTCTGGCCACGTTCCGTCATAGCAGTGACGAACAAAACCCAGCTCATGTGACAGGAAGAGGTACCCCGATCGAGTCGAGGCGATCGGGTCGTACAGGGGAGGCCCCTCGAACCGACCGAGTTCGACCGAGCCCTGAGCGCAGGACTCCCAACCCTTAGCGAGCAGTCATGACGACGCATCCTCCATCACCTGGGCTGGCCACCGAGGAGCCGCCGCCCCCGTCCACGTTCACCCACAAGTACGCGAAGACCGTCGCCGGTCACCGTTCCAAGTGGGCCGTCCTCGTGCTCTGGGTCCTGCTCATCGCGGTGGGCGGATCCCTGGCGACCAAGCTCGGCGACGTACAGAACAACGAAGCCCAGACGTGGTTGCCGAACAACGCGCAGTCCACGAAGGCGGTGAAGATCGCCGAGGACTACTTCCAGGACAAGGGCCGCATCGGCGCCGTCGTCGTCTACGCCCGGGAAAGCGGCCTGACCGCCGCCGACTTGGCGAAGATCGACAGCGACCGCAGCGCGTTCGTGGCCGACAAGCTCGCGGCGGGGCCGGTCCCCTCGGTCACGATCTCCGGTGACAAGCAGGCCGCGTTCCTCAGCGTGCCCGTCAAGTCCGACAAGGCCGACAACAGCGTCCTGGGCGACGGCGTCAAGGCTCTGCGCAAGGCCGGGCAGAAGAACGCGCCCGACGGTCTCGAAGTGAAGATCGCGGGCCAGGCCGGCAATATCGCCGACTTCATCGATGTCTACTCCGGCATGGACGGCGCCCTGCTCGGCGCGACCCTCGGACTTGTCGCCATCTTCCTGCTGTTCACCTACCGCAGCCCCATCCTGTGGCTGATCCCGCTGCTCTCGGTGGGCCTGGCCAGCGAGGTCGCCAGCGCCGTGGTCTATCTGCTCGCCAAACACGCGGGCCTCACGGTCAACGGCCAAAGCGCTTACGTACTGACGGTGTTGGTGCTCGGCGTCGGTACCGACTACGCACTGCTGCTCATCGCCCGCTATCGAGAAGAGCTGCACCGCCACGAGGACCGGCACGAGGCGATGGTGTACGCGCTGCGCCGCTGCCTGCCCGCGATCACCGCCTCGGCGGCAACCGTCGGCATCGCCACCATCTGCCTGGTGTTCGGCTCCATGAACTCCACCCGGGGCCTGGGCCCGGTGGTGGCGATCGGCGTCGTGGTCGTCTATCTGGCGATGGCCTCGCTGCTGCCCGCCTTCCTGGTCATCCTCGGCCGCTGGGCGTTCTGGCCGTTCATCCCGCGCTTCTCGCACGAGTTCGACCACACCAGCGTCGAGAAGGAGCACGGCTTCTGGGCGAAGATCTCCGGCTTCGTGGGCCGCTCGCCGCGCCCGATCTGGATCGGTACGGTCCTGGTCCTCGCGGCGCTCGCGTTCGGGGCGATGTCGCTGTCGACCGGGCAGACCCAGGCCGAGCAGTTCACCAAGACGGTGGACTCGGTGTCGGGCCAGAACCTGATGGCCAAGCACTTCCCGGCCGGCTCGTCGGCGCCCGCCGATGTGTACGTCAAGGACGCGGGCACCCAGAGCGCGCTCGCCGCGCTCCACAACGTCCCAGGCGTATCCCTGGCCACGCCCGTCGCGTCCAGGAACGGCTACACCCATATCGAGGCGGTGCTGAAGGACGCGCCCGACACCACGGCCGCCCGGACCACCGTCGACCGGATCCGCTCCGCGCTCGACAAGACCTCGGGTGAGGCCAAGGACGCGAAGGTCGGCGGCCAGAGCGCCGTCGCACTCGATACGTCCAACGCCCAGGGCAAGGAGGAGAAGGTACTGATCCCGCTCATCCTCGCGGTGGTGCTGATCATGCTGATCATCCTGCTGCGGGCGCTGGTGGCACCGATCGTCCTGCTGCTGTCCGTGGTGCTCTCGTACACGGCGGCCGTGGGCACGGCGGCGCTGATCTTCCACGCCGTCGGCTACCCGAGGATCGACCGCGGACTGCTGCTCTTCGGCTTCCTGTTCCTGGTCGCCCTCGGTGTCGACTACACCATCTTCCTGATGACCCGGGCCCGGGAGGAGGTCGGCAAACGCGGCCACCGCGGCGGTGTGCTCACCAGCCTCACCGTCACCGGCGGCGTGATCACCTCGGCGGGACTCGTGCTGGCCGCCACCTTCAGCGTGCTGGCCGCGATCCCGACGGTGGCCTCGCTCCAGCAGGGACTGCTCGTCGCGGTCGGCATCCTGCTCGACACGTTCATCGTCCGCAGCCTGCTGATCCCGGCGCTCGCCCTCCAGATCGGCCCGAGGTTCTGGCGCCCGGGCCATCCGGAGCGCGACGAAGCGGACATCCCGGTCCAGCTCAGCCCCGAATCGGCCCGTCTGAGCTGAGTCCGTACGTACGCCACTCGCACCGGCGCGTACGTACGGTTCCTTGATCACGGGCGTGCCGCTTCCTTCCGGGAGCGGCACGCCCGTGATCGTCTTCCGGGGCGGTTTCGCAGCCGTTTCAGAGGCCGTCCGGAACCGGGAGTCACACTTCTGCGGGGCGACTCGTCAGTGTGGCGACACTTCAACGGAGGAGGAGCCATGACGTCGCCCATCCTGGTGACCGGCGGCACGGGCACGCTGGGACGACTGGTCGTCGCGCGGCTGCGGGACGCGGGCCGTGACGTACGGGTGCTCAGCAGGAAGAGCCACCCGGACGCGAACGGTCTCACCTACGCCACCGGTGACCTGGCCAAGAACGAGGGCATCGGCCCGGCCGTGGAGGGCGTCTCGGCGATCGTCCACTGCGCCAGTGACAAGAAGGGCGACGCCGACGCCACCCGCAACCTGGTCCGGGCGGCGGAGCAGGCCGACGTCCCGCATCTCGTCTACATCTCGATCGTCGGCGTCGACGACGTCACCTTCGGCTACTTCAAGTCGAAGCTGGAGTCCGAGCAGGTGATCAAGGAGTCCGGGGTGCCGTGGACGATGCTGCGGGTCACCCAGTTCTACGACTTCATCCTCAACGGGGCCCAGAAGGCGAAGAAGCTGCCGCTGGTCCCGGTGCCCGCCGGGTTCAAGGTGCAGCCGATCGACCCGGAGGAGGTGGCGGTCAAGCTCGCCGAGCTGGCGGTGGGCGAGCCGGCCGGGCGGGTGCCCGACCTGGTGGGACCCGAGGCCACCGACGCGGCGGACATGATCCGCGCCTATCTCAAGGCCATCCACAAGGGCGCGCCCGTGCTGCCGGTGTGGATGCCGGGCATCGGCAAGATCCGCTCCGGCGGCCTGCTGCCGAAGGGGACCGAGGGCGAGTACGCCACGGCCCGGGTGACCTGGGAGGAGTTCCTGGCCGCCAAGCTCGCCTGACAGCTCTGTCCCGGGCGCCGGGTGGCGTCCGGGACGGACGGGGACCGCAGCTCTCCTGCGAGCAGCTTTCCCGTGAATTGCCCGAACTGGATACCGAACATCCAAGATTCTGAGTTTGATGTGACTTGTCCCATAGGCTGGGTTCCGCTTCACGGCGATGACGGACCCGGCGGAGGAATGTGACCGATGGACGACAGTGAACGGCTGGCTGAGCGCTTCGAGGAGCACCGCACCCATCTGCGGGCGGTCGCCTACCGGATGCTGGGCTCGCTGAGCGAGGCCGAGGACGCCGTGCAGGAGTCCTGGTTCCGGCTCAGCCGCTCGGACGTCAGCGCCGTGGAGAACCTGGGCGGCTGGCTGACGACGGTCGTCGGGCGCGTCTGCCTGGACATGCTGCGGGCCCGCGAGTCGCGCCGCGAGGACCTGCTCGGCGAGCGCCCGCCGCCCGCCCCGGACGCCCATGAGGGCGCGGACCCCGAACAGCAAGCGGTCCTGGTCGACACGGTCGGCCCGGCGCTGCTCGTCGTGCTCGACACGCTCTCCCCGGCGGAACGCCTCGCGTTCGTGCTGCACGACATGTTCGCGGTGCCGTTCGACGACATCGCCCCCGTCGTCGGGCGCTCCACCATCGCGACCCGGCAGCTGGCGAGCCGGGCGCGCCGCCGCGTCCAGGGCGCCGAGGCCCCGGCCGCCGACCGGGGACGGCAGCGCCAGATCGTCGACGCCTTCCTCGCCGCCTCGCGCGGCGGCCGCTTCGACGATCTGCTCGCGCTGCTCGACCCGGAGGTCGTGGTACGCGTCGACGGCGCGGCCCTGGCGATGGGCGCGAGCGGCGCGCTCGGTGCGCAGGCCGTCGCGAAGACCTTCTCGGGCCGGGCCCAGGTCGCCCAGCTCGCGCTGGTGGACGGGGCCCCGGGCCTGGTCTGGGCGCCGAACGGCAGCGTGCGCGTCGTCTTCGACTTCATCGTCGTGGACGGCCAGGTCGTCGCCATCGACATGCTCGCCGACACCGAGCAACTGTCCGCCATGGACGTCACGGTGCTGGAGGGCTGAGCCGGACGCGGTCACTGCAACAGCAAACACGCAGAGGCGCAGCGCGGCCAGCGGGCCGTGCTGCGCCTCTGCCGTTCCTTGAGCGGTTCTGAAGTCGCCGCTCTTTCCCGGGTGTTCGGGTCAGCGGCCGCGGACCGACATCCGCTGGCGGGCCGCCTCGGCGAGCGCGATGAACGGGCTGTCGTCGTCGGACTCCTCGGCGTGCCACTGCACCCCGACCGCGAACGGGTGGTCGTTCACCTCGATGGCCTCGACCGTCCCGTCCTCGGACCACGCCGTCACCGTCAGACCCTCGCCGACCTGGTCGATGACCTGGTGGTGATGGCACGGCACGACATCCTTGGCCAGGAACTTGGCGAGATGGCTGCCCGGCTCCAGGCGCACCTTCTGCTGCCCGTACTCCTTTCCGCCCGGCGAGTGGTTGTCGTGCCCGACGATGTCCGGCAGATGCTGCTGGAGCGTGCCGCCGCGCAGGATGTTGATCAGCTGCTCACCCCGGCAGATGCCGAGGGTGGGCAGATCGGCGTCCAACGCGGCCTCGATCAGGGCGAGTTCGGCCGTGTCGCGCACCGTGTCGCTCCAGCCGGTCTTCTCGTGCTTCTCCTGCCCGTAAAGGACCGGATTGGCATCGGGACCCGCCAGCAGCAGCAGACCGTCCAGACCGCTGACGGTCTGTTCGACGCCGGGCTGCGGAGCCAGGAGTACCGGTATGCAGCCGGCGTCGGCGACCTTCTGGACGAACGTCTGGGGTACGAACGTCGCGTCCATCTCGAAGATCGCGAATTTGATCTGGGTCACGACGGCGGTGATCCCGATGATCGGCCGGCGTGTGCGGTCCAGCGAGCTCAAGGTCTCATTGACGGCGGAATGCACAGTGCACCTCACAAAGTGTCAGAGCTGGAGTACGGGGCGGAACTCCGCCTCGTGGTGGGCGATCCACTCGGCGTACGTGTAGGGCGGCCGGCCGGTGACGATCTCGACGGTGGGAAGCGCTTCGCCGACGACGCCCCGCATCGATGCCCGCACGGCCAGGACCTGGTCGGCCACGGACTCGGATAAGTACAGGAGCATTTGCGCGCGGACGCGCTCGCGGGGCACCTCTTCGAACCGGGTCTCGATTCCGAGGGCCTCGCCGAGCATGCGCACCCTTTCCGCCTGGCTCAGCGACTGGGGTCCGGTGATGGAGTGGATTGCCCCGGAGGTCACCGAGAGCAGTGACTTCACGGCGACGGCCGCGATGTCGCGCTCATGGATCGGGATCATCGAGGCACTTCCGTACACGCCGTGCACCACCCCGTCCTTGGCGATCTGGGGTATCCAGAGGAGATCGTTGGACATGAACGCACTGGGACGCAGGAACGTCCAGGACATTCCCGACTCGGCGACTGCCTTCTCGCACGCGATATGCGGCTCTCCGGCAGCATAGGTGACGGCTTCCGAGGACAGCAGGACGACATGTTGCACCCCTGCCCGCACGGCGGCGTCGACGGCTCCCTGGAGTTCCCCGAACGCGGGCCAGAGATAGAGGCGTTCGACCCCGCGCAGCGCGCGCTGCAGGGTCTCGGGCCGGCTGAGGTCGGCGGCGACGACCTCGACTTCCCCCGGCAGGTTGCACTTCTGGGGGTCGCGGGCGATGGCCCGCACCCGCTCACCCGCTGCTAGCAGTTCGTCGACGATGTTCCTGCCGACGTTTCCGGACGCGCCGGTTACCAAGATCATGTGCTCTCCCGTGGTCAAGGGGATTCCATTGGATCTTTGCGAAGGTAACGCGATACGTGGAGCCGGGACCCTGGTGGCGGCCAATGGTGCCGTGGGCACACGTCGGCCATGAGGCGGTACCACCTCATGGCCGACGGTGTGCTGCTGTGAAAATTGGTGTTACTTGACCTTGCTCTCGGAAAGGTTGATGCGCCAGGAGACGCCGAAGCGGTCGTTGACCCAGGCGAACTTGGCGCTGAAGCCGTAGGTGCCGACCGGCATGATCACCTCACCCTTCTCGGAGAGGCCCTCGAAGACCCGGTCGAACTCCTCGTCGTCGTCGCACTGGATGTACACCGCCATCGCGGGCGAGAAGGAATACGTGTCCCAAGGGGCGTGATCGGAACCGCGGGCTCCGTCCGGTGGGATGTTGATGCACATGAACTGCTGCCCCGCGATCGTGAAGACCGCGTGCTGCAGGGTTCCCTCCGTCCAGCCCGGCTCACCGGCCCGGGCGCGAATGGTGTTGATCACCTCGGAGTTGTCGAAAAGCGACGTATAGAACGTCACCGCTTCCTCTGCGTCCTGCGGGAACGCCAGAAAAACCGTCAGCTTCTGGGTGACTGCGGAGGACATCGTGGCTCTCCTTATTAAGTCCGGTGTGCTGCGCGCAGCAGCCTTCCAACAGGGAAATCGCGAAGTCAAGAGGGCAACCGCGGAATCACCGCTGTCGCGCGGCCGGCATTTCCAAGATCAACAATTGTTGATCTTGAGGGTGGCGGTTATCCGGAAGCGGATCTTTCGCATAGTTGAACGATCAATTCCTATTACCGGCGCGTAATGAAGGGGACCCTATTAAGGATCACGGAAACGATCGCAAAAAGGATCACGGAAAACCGTAAGGTGTATTCCCCTTGACGCTTCTGATCGACGAGTTGCAGACTTCTTCGGCGGCCCGAAAGGTCTGTTCATGCGCCGCTGGGCGCCATCGAATTCAACGCTCCGTTTCCGATCCCGAAGGCCGTTTGAGCGGCACTGCGAGGCGTTGCGATCCGATTCCCGATGCGCGGAATCACCTCTCGCATTTCTGATCCAGGAGGGCGAAAAAATGGGTACTGGCGTGATCATTGCCGGGGCCGGTCCGGTAGGACTGATGCTGGCCGGAGAGCTCCGGCTGAACGGTGTCGATGTGGTTGTCTACGAGCAGCGCGCCACCCCGAGCGGCGAGTCGCGCGGGGTCGGTTTCACCCGGCGTGCCGCCGAGGTCTTCCACCAGCGCGGACTGCTGGCCCGCTTCGGCGACATCGAGATCGGCAACGAGGGCCACTTCGGCGGCGTGCGCATCGACTTCACGGCCCTGGAGGACAACCACTTCGGCATCCGGGGCGTACCGCAGTACCGCATCGAGGAGATCCTGGAGTCCTGGATCACCGAGCTCGGCGCGGACGTACGCCGTGGATACGAGGTGGTCGACTACCGGGAGGGCCCGGACGACATCACCGTGGTGGTCGAGGGACCCGACGGCCGTCAGGAGCACACGGCCCAGTACCTGGTGGGCTGTGACGGCGGGCGGTCCGCCGTCCGCAGACTGGCCGGCATCGAGTTCCCGGGCCGCGAGGCCACGCGCGGTATGTACGTGGCCGACGTCGTCGACCGCGACGACATCAAGCCGAGGGTGATCGGCGAACGCGTCGAGGGCGGGATGGTGATGGCGATCCGTCTTGAGGAAGGGGTGACCCGGATCATCATCCACCCGGCGAAGCTGACACCCCGGGACAGCAGCAAGCTGACGTTCACCGAGATCGCCGACTCCTGGCAGGAGCTCACCGGGCAGTCGCTGCACGGCGCCGAGACGAAGTGGGTGAGCGCGTTCACCAACGCCACCCGCCAGGCGGCCGAGTACCGGCGCGGCCGGGTCCTGCTCTCCGGCGACTCCACCCACATCCACATCCCGGCCGGGGCGCAGGGGCTGAGCGTCGGTGTCCAGGACGCGGTGAACCTCGGCTGGAAGCTGGCCGCCACCGTCAAGGGCTGGGCGCCCGAGGGACTGCTCGACACGTACCAGGCCGAGCGGCACCCGGTGGGCGAGAAGCTGCTGCGCAACACCCTCGCCCAGGCGTCCCTCTATCTCACCGGTGACGAGATGGAGCCGATGCGGCAGGTGATGCGCGAGCTGGTGCAGTCGCCGGACGCGGCCCGGCGCCTGGCCGGACACGTCAGCGGGCTCGGCATCCGCTACGACATGGGCGGCGCCACCGGCCACCCGCTGCTCGGACTGCGCATGCCCGACCGCGAGTTGAAGCTGTCGGACGGCTCGACCACGCGCGTCTCCGAGCTGCTGCACCCGGCGCGCGGCGTGCTCATCACCGCGGACGGCAGCACCGAGGCGGCCAAGCTCGCGGCCGGCTGGTCGGACCGGATCGATCTCGTCGGGGGCGGCTGGTCGGACCGGGTGGACATCGTCCCGGACGGCTGGGTCCCGGCGGACACCGCCGAGGGGACGACGCCGGACGCCGTCCTGCTCCGTCCCGACGGACATGTCGCCTGGGCGGCGCCCGACGGCGGTGAGCTGCTCGACGCGCTGATCCGCTGGTTCGGCTCTCCCCGCTGACCCGAAGAGGAACACAGACTGGGAGGAACCCCGAGGAACAGAGAGGAGGCCTTGTGATCGAGTTCGTGGAGGTCGACGAGTCCACTCCCTATATAAGGCAGTTGGAGGAGGAGACCGGGCCGGTGGTCCTCATCAACACCTTCACCGTGCCCGAGGGCAGGACCGAGGAGTTCCTGGCGCTCTGGCGGCGCGACGCCGCATACTTCACCGGGCAGCCCGGCTTCATCTCCACCCAGATGCACCGGGGCGTCGGCGGCAGCCGCGTGCTGGTGAACGTCGCCGTCTGGCAGTCCGCCGCCCATCTGGCGGCCGCCCACGCCAAGCCCGGATTCCGCGCGGCCGGTGAGGGCTACCCGGAGGGCTGCACCGTCTCCCCCCATCTGTACGAGAAGGTCGCCGTCGACGGCATCTGCGTCGACTGACCCGGCGAACGGCCCGGGACCCGTCACAGCCGGTGTGACAGGTTCCGGGTCAATTCTCGGCCAAAAAACCAGCCAACTTCATTCGGACGCAGGCAAGTTGGCCGACCAGTTTCGGCCCGGGGGGCAACCGGTGGTTACCCCCGGGCCGGGCGGCCGCCCGACGAGCATCACGAGTGCGAAGCCGATCAGCCGGGCGGAATGTGAAATTCCAACCGCACTTCTGACGGTCCCTGACGTCCGGGCCATCCCCGCGCGCCGATTCCATCGACGCTTCACCGCGCGCGCTACAGGAAGTTGTCCGGACTTGACGGAACCTGAACTTCCGCTCTGGCCGACCGATGTTTGCCCCCGTACAGCTGTGCGGAAAGCGCGGCTCCGGGGGCGCTCAGGCATGCCCCGACGACGATCGCCGAAGGTATGAACCACCCTTGTCCCGTACGGGAATCGGAGCCGTCCCAGCCCGCCGCAGGGTGGTTGACAAGGCTTCGCCCGTCGCCTTTCATTTCGCACACCGGAAGTGGATTCCGGTTCCGATTCATTGCGAGGGGGCGCAAAGTGAGTCTGGCCGAGCAATCAATTGACGAGTCGTTACTGAAACTCCATGCGGCCGACCTGGACGAGGTCGTGACCTCCATGGTCTGGATCGAGTCGCATCCCGCCGGTGAAGTGCGCATCGACTCCCTGGTCTTCGAGGACTCGCCCCGTCTCGGCGGAGCGGACGAGGACCACGTGCGCGTCCTCGCCGAAGCGGGGGACTCGCTGCCGCCCATCACCGTCCACCGCCCGTCGATGCGCGTCATCGACGGCACCCACCGGGTGCGCGCCGCCCTGTTGAACGGGCGCACCACGATCCAGGCCCGGATGGTCGACTGCGACGAGGGCGCCGCGTACGTCCTCGCGGTGAAGGCCAACGTCACCCACGGTCTGCCGCTGTCGCGGTCCGACCGCTCGGTGGCCGCGGCGCGCATCATCATGACCCATCCGCAGTGGTCGGACCGGGCTGTGGCAGCCGCCGTGGGCCTGTCCGACAAGACCATCTCCCGCATCCGGTCCCGCTCGTCCGCCGATGCTCCGCAGTCGAACGCGCGCCTGGGGCGCGACGGCCGGCTGCGCCCGCTGGACAGCGGATACCGCCGCCAGCAGGCCGCCGCGATGATCCACGAGCGGCCCAACGCGGGGCTGCGCGAGGTGGCCCGGGCCACCGGCCTCTCGCCGGCGACGGTACGGGACGTACGGCAGCGCATCGACCGGGGCGAGGACCCCGTGCCGGGTCGCTACCGTGCGGCGGCGGGCCAGAACCCGGCGCCGGGCGTGCCCGTGGTGCCGCGTCAGACGCAGCGCGCGGTGAGCGCGCGCAGCGAGCGGCGGGAGGTGTCCGTCGACCGGCAGAAGCTCCTCGCCAAGCTGAGCGAGGACCCCTCGCTGCGGCTCAACGAGGCGGGCCGGCGCACCCTGCGCTGGCTCCACCACTACACGGTGGACGGCGAGGGCATGGAGTCGCTGGGCCGCGGTCTGCCCGGCCACTGGGCGCCCGAGGTCGCCGACCTCGCGCGCAGCTGCGCCGCCGCCTGGCAGACGCTCGCCGAGCAGCTCCAGCAGAGGGCCGAGTAGAGCGGTCCACGGAACCGGCCACAACTGAACACCGTGGGCCGGGACGGACACCGGAGTGCTGGTTCGCGGACATGTGCCGCGACCAGCACTCCGTCCGTTCGCCTGTGCAACTGCGGCGCCCGTCCAACGATACGAATGAACAGCTGCCCAACCAGCCGCCACTACCGTCAGGTTGGAAAGGCTTCAACGCGCTGACGTCACCAGGAGGCTGCCCGTGTCCCCTTCCGCAGATATCCGCGAGAACGGCTCCAGGACGGGGGTCTGGTTCATCGGAGCCCGGGGCTCCGTCGCCACCACGGCCATCGCCGGCTGCGCCGCCGTCGCCGCCGGGCTCAAGGCCGCGACCGGCATGGTCACCGAGACCCTCGCGTTCGCCGACAGCGGTCTGCCCGATCTCACGTCCTTCGTCTTCGGCGGCCATGACGTCGCCAGTGGCCCGCTGCCCAAGCGGGCCGAGGAGCTGGCCGACGGGGGAGTGCTGCCGCACGGCCTGCCCGCCGCCGTGCGCGCCGAACTCGCCGCCGCCGACGCGGAGATACGCATGGGCGGCCCGCTGCCCGGCGACACCCGCGACGACGAGGAGCTGATCGCCGCGTTCGCCGCGGACATCGCCTCCTTCGCCGAGCGCACGGGGGTCGCCCGTACCGTCGTCGTCAATGTCTCCTCGACCGAGCCCGCGCCCGCCGAGGGTGCCAGTCGGCTGCCCGCGTCCTCGCTGTACGCGGCGGCCGCGCTGCGCGCGGGATGCGCGTATGTGAACTTCACTCCGTCTACCGGGGTGCACCACCCGGACCTCGCCCCGCTCGCCGAGGCGGCCGGTGTGCCGTACGCGGGCCGGGACGGCAAGACCGGCCAGACCCTGCTGCGGGCCGTGCTGGCGCCGATGTTCCACCAGCGGGCCCTGGCCGTACGGGCCTGGTCCGGCAGCAATCTGCTCGGCGGCGGCGACGGCGCCTCGCTCGCCGACCCGGCGGCGGCCGCCGCCAAGAACGCCGGGAAGAACCGGGTCCTTGAGGACAACCTCGGGGCGCTGCCCGAGGGCGAGGTGCACATCGACGACGTGCCCGCGCTCGGCGACTGGAAGACGGCCTGGGACCACATCGTCTTCGAGGGCTTCCTCGGCTCCCGGATGGTGCTCCAGACGATCTGGCAGGGCTGCGACTCGGCGCTCGCCGCCCCCCTCGTCCTGGACCTCGCCCGGCTCACCGCCCGCGCCCATGAGCTCCAACTGACAGGCCCACGGCCTGAGTTGGGCTTCTACTTCAAGGACCCGGACGGCGGCTCGTCCGCGCTGGCCGAGCAGTACGCGGCCCTGCTGGCGTTCGGTGAGCGGCTGCGGGAGGCCCGGTGAAGCCGGTGCTGCGCGACTGGGCCGAACTGCTGCGGATCTCCGCCCTGTTCAGTGTTCCCGGCGACGCCCTCGCGGGGGCGGCGGCCGCCGGGCTGCGCCCCAACCGGCACACCGCGCTCGCCGTGGGCGCCTCGCTCTGTCTCTACGAGGCCGGAATGGCGCTCAACGACTGGGCCGACCGCGAGGAGGACGCGCGCGAACGTCCGCACCGCCCGATTCCGTCCGGCCGTATCAAGCCGGGCGCGGCTCTGGCGGCGGCGGCCGGACTGACCGGTGCGGGCCTGGCCCTGGCCTATCGCGCGGGCCGCCCGGCGGGAGTGGTCGCGACCGCGCTCGCGGGCACGGTCTGGGCGTACGACCTGCGGCTGAAGCACACTCCGGCGGGCCCGGCGGCCATGGCGGCCGCGCGCTCCCTGGATCTGCTGCTCGGCGCGACGGCCACCTCCGGCGAGCCGTCCCCGGCCGCGCTCCTTCCGGCCACGGCCCTGGGCGCGCACACCTACGCGGTCACCACCGTCTCCCGCCACGAGACGCAGGGCGGTTCGGTCCGGGCGCCGATGGCGGCGCTCGCCTCCACCGCGGCTCTGGGCGCGCTCACCAGCCGCCGTCGCGGCACCACGGGAGCGCTCCAACTTCCCACCCGGCCACGGGACATCGCGCAGAGCGCCCTTGCCGCCACCTATGTGGGCACCGCCGGAAAGCCCCTCTTCCACGCCGTGCTCAACCCCTCGCCCCCGCTCACCCAGCGCGCCGTCGGCGGCGGCATCCGGGCGATGATCCCGCTCCAGGCGGCGCTCGCCGCACGCGCGGGCGCGGTGCGCAGCGCGGCCGCCCTGGTCGCACTCGTCCCCGTCGCCCGCACCCTCGCACGGAAGGTGAGCCCCACATGAGCGTCCGCCTCGGCTACGGCACCAACGGGCTGACCGACCTCCGGCTCGACGACGCCCTGTCCCTGCTCGCCGACCTCGGATACGAGGGTGTCGGGCTGACCCTCGACCATATGCACCTCGACCCGATGGCCCCCGAACTGGCCGCCCGTGCAAGCAAGGTGGCCAAGCGGCTCGATGAACTCGGGCTCGGCGTGACCGTCGAGACCGGCGCCCGGTACGTACTCGACCCCCGGCGCAAACACGGGCCGACGCTGCTGGACGCCGACCCGGACGCGCGCGCCCGGCGTACGGACCTGCTGGTCACGGCCGTGCGGGTCGCCGCCGACCTCGGCGCGCACGCCGTGCACTGCTTCAGCGGCATCACCCCCGAGGGCACCGACGACGACATCGCGTGGAAGCGGCTCGGCGAATCGCTGGCGCCGGTGCTCGACGCGGCGGAGCGGGCCGGGGTGCCGCTCGCGATCGAGCCCGAGCCCGGCCATCTCCTCGCCACGATCGCCGACTTCCACCGGCTGCGGGAGCAGTTGGGCGATCCGGAACTCCTCGGGCTCACGCTCGACATCGGGCACTGCCAGTGCCTGGAGTCCGCCTCGCCGGTGGAGTGCGTCCGCGCCGCCGCGCCCTGGCTGCGGCACGTCCAGATCGAGGACATGCGGCGCGGGGTGCACGAGCATCTGCCGTTCGGGGACGGGGAGATCGACTTCCCGCCCGTGCTGGAGGCGCTGAGCGCCACCGGCTACCAGGGGCTGACCGTCGTCGAACTGCCCCGCCACTCGCACGCGGGACCCGAACAGGCCCGCAGATCCATCGAGTTCCTGCGGACGGCCCTCGCCGACACCGCCGCCCGGCCCGCGAAGGGAGTATGACCGTGACACCTCGTGCGGAACTCGACGCCCGGTTGAGCGGCGCCGCCCGCGCCTGGCTCGACGAGGCGCTGGACGAGGCGGCGCACACCGCAGCCAGGCCCTCCAAGGGGTACGGCGTCGCGCCCTGGGAGCTGCGGTTCGCCTCGGCGGGACGCCGGCTCGGCGCCGACGCCGTGGACGACGCCCGTGTGCTGCTGCTGTGCACCGCCCGGGTGGACGCGCCCACCGCGACCCGGATCTACCAGCAGGGCAACGCGGCCGAGCGCCGCGCGGTGCTGCTCGCGCTGCCGGAGCTCGGCCTGGACGCGGCGGCCGGGGTGCCGCTCGTCGAGGACGCGCTGCGCGCCAACGACACGCGTCTGGTGGCGGCGGCCCTCGGCCCGTATGCGGCGGCACACCTGGACCCGCACGCCTGGCGGCACGCCGTGCTGAAGTGCCTGTTCACCGGCGTGCCCGTGAGCGCCGTCGCCTCGCTCGCCGAACGCGCCCACGGGGACGCGGAGTTGGCCCGGATGCTCGGCGACTTCGCGAAGGAACGTATCGCCGCCGGCCGCCCCGTACCCGAAGACCTGCACCATGTACTGGCCCTCACCGGGGCCGAGGAGCACTACTGCATTTTCCCGGGGGACGACCCCCGGACCCCCAGCAGTACAAACAGGCCGTACAGGGCGTCCGGCACGTCTTTGCCACGTAATACGGAGTAACCATGCGTATCTTCGACCCGCACATCCATATGACGTCCCGCACCACCGACGACTACGAGGCCATGTACGCGGCGGGCGTGCGCGCGGTCGTCGAGCCCGCCTTCTGGCTGGGCCAGCCCCGCACCTCGCCCGAGAGCTTCTTCGACTACTTCGACGCGCTGCTCGGCTGGGAGCCGTTCCGGGCCGCCCAGTACGGCATAGCCCACCACTGCACGATCGCCCTCAACCCCAAGGAGGCGAACGACCCGCGCTGTACGCCCGTCATCGACGAGCTGCCGCGCTATCTCGTCAAGGACGGGGTCGTGGCGGTCGGCGAGATCGGCTACGACTCGATGACCCCCGCCGAGGACACCGCGCTCGCGGCCCAGCTCCAGCTCGCCGCCGAGCACGGGCTGCCCGCCATGGTCCACACCCCGCACCGCGACAAGCTCACCGGCCTGCGCCGTACCATCGACGTCGTACAGGAGTCGGCGCTCGCCACCGACCGGGTGCTGCTCGACCACCTGAACGAGACGACGGTGCGCGAGGCCAAGGACAGCGGCGCCTGGCTCGGCTTCTCGGTCTACCCCGACACCAAGATGGACGAGGACCGGATGGTCGCGATCCTCGACGAGTACGGCCCGGAGAAGGTGCTGGTCAACTCGGCGGCGGACTGGGGCAAGAGCGATCCGCTCAAGACCCGCAAGGTCGCCGACGCCATGCTGAAGGCGGGCTTCGACGAGGACGCCGTGGACCTGGTGCTGTGGCGCAACCCCGTCGCGTTCTACGGGCTCAGCGGCCGTCTCGACCTCTCGGTGACCGCGCCGGAGTCCCTGCACGAGGGCAACTCCATTCTGCGCGGCGGAGAGTGACCTGATGCGTCTGCGCCACCCCGACGGCTCCACGGTCCACCTCGCGTACTGCACCAACGTCCACCCCGCCGAAACCCTCGACGGCGTCCTCGCCCAGCTGCGCGACCACTGCGAGCCGGTCCGCCGGCGCCTGGGCACCGACCGGCTCGGCATCGGTCTGTGGCTGGCCCGGGGCGCGGCCGAGGAGCTGAGCGCCGATCCGGCCGCGCTGCGCGGGCTGCGCGCCGAACTCGACGGGCGCGGCCTGGAGGTCGTCACCCTCAACGGCTTCCCGTACGACGGTTTCGGCGCCGAGGAGGTCAAGTACCGCGTCTACAAGCCGGACTGGACCGATCCGGAACGCCTGGAGTACACCGCCGACCTGGCTCGGCTGCTCGCCGCGCTGCTCCCCGACGGCGTCACCGAAGGCACCATCTCCACCCTGCCGCTCGCCTGGCGGACCGGTTTCGACGCGACGGCGGCCGAGGCGGCGCACTCCGCGCTGCGCACGCTGGCGGCGCGCCTCGATGCGCTGGAGGAGGAGACCGGCAAGTCCATCCGGATCGGCCTGGAGCCTGAGCCGGGCTGCACGGTGGAGACCACCGCCGACGCCATCGCGCCGCTCACCGCGATCGGCTCGCCGCGCATCGGCATCTGCGTCGACACCTGCCACCTCGCCACCTCCTTCGAGGATCCGGCGACCGCGCTGGAGGCGCTGCACACGGCCGGGATCGCGATCCCGAAGGTGCAACTGTCGGCCGCGCTGCACGCCGAGGACCCGAGCAGGCCCGAAGTACGCTCCGCGCTGGCCGAGTTCGCCGAGCCGCGCTTCCTGCATCAGACCCGTACGCGGGCGGGCGCCGAACTGCTCGGTACCGACGACCTCGACGAGGCGCTGACCGGGGCCGCCCTGCCGGACTCCGCGCCCTGGCGCGCGCACTTCCACGTACCGCTTCATGCGACGCCCGAGGCGCCGCTGACCTCCACGCTGCCGGTGCTGCGCGAGACCCTGGCCGGTCTGGTCGGCGGTCCCGTCGCGCACACGCACCACCTGGAGGTGGAGACGTATACCTGGCAGGCCCTGCCGGCCGGGCTGCGTCCGCGCGACCGGGACCAGCTCGCCGACGGCATCGCCGCCGAACTCTCCCTCGCCCGGGACCTGTTGACCGACCTCGGCCTCAAGGAACTGTCATGACGGACGACCGCACCCCGACCCCCTTGCTGGTCCTGGACGTCGTCGGGCTCACCCCCCGGCTGCTCGACCACATGCCCCGCCTCAAGCAGCTCGCCCGATCGGGCTCGAAGGCGCAGCTCGGCACGGTGCTGCCCGCCGTGACGTGCGCCGCCCAGTCCACGTTCCTGACGGGCACGCTCCCCGCCGAGCACGGCATCGTCGGCAACGGGTGGTACTTCCGCGACCTCGGCGAGGTCCTGCTGTGGCGCCAGCACAACGGCCTGGTCGAGGGCGACAAGCTGTGGGACGCGGCCCGCCGTGCGCACCCCGGCTACACCGTCGCCAACATCTGCTGGTGGTACGCGATGGGCGCGGACACCGACATCACGGTCACCCCGCGCCCGGTCTACTACGCGGACGGCCGCAAGGAACCCGACTGCTACACCCGCCCCCCGGCGCTCCACGACGAACTGCACGACAAGTTCGGCACGTTCCCCCTCTTCAACTTCTGGGGACCGACCGCCGACATCGTCTCCTCCCAGTGGATCGTCGACGCGACCCGCCACATCCTGGCGACCCGCAACCCGGACCTGGCGCTCTGCTATCTCCCGCACCTGGACTACGACCTCCAGCGGTACGGTCCGGACGACCCGCGCTCGTACCAGGCGGCCCGGGACCTGGACGCGGCGATGGCGCCGCTGTTGGACGACGCGGAGGCTGCGGGCCGCACCGTCGTCGCGCTCTCCGAGTACGGGATCACCAAGGTCAGCCGCCCGGTCGACATCAACCGGGCGCTGCGCCGCGCGGGGCTCCTCGAAGTCCACACTCAGGACGGCATGGAGTACCTGGACCCGATGGCCTCGCGCGCGTTCGCGGTCGCCGACCACCAGCTCGCGCACATCTACGTACGTACGCCGCAGGACCTGGAGGCGACCCGGGAAGCCCTCGCGGATCTGCCGGGCATCGACCAACTCCTGGACGACGACGGCAAGAAGAGCTTCGGCCTGGACCACCCGCGCTCGGGCGAACTGGTCGCGGTCGCCGAGCCGGACGCCTGGTTCACGTACTACTACTGGCTCGACGACGACCGCGCCCCGGACTTCGCGCAGCTCGTCGAGATCCACCGCAAGCCCGGATACGACCCGGTCGAGCTGTTCATGGACCCGCTCGACCCGTATGTGAAGGTGAAGGCCGCCAAGGCGCTGGCCCGCAAGAAGCTCGGGATGCGCTACCGGATGGCGGTCGTGCCGCTCGACCCCTCGCCGATCCGCGGCAGCCACGGGCGCCTGCCCGACGACCCGCAGGACGGGCCGGTGCTGCTGTGCTCGACGCCTGACGCGGTCGGGGACGCGGTGGAGGCAACCGAGGTGAAGGGGCTGCTGCTCGGGCTCGCGGGCCTGGCGTAATACACCCCTCGTACATGCAGAAGCTCCTGGCGGAATCGTTCCGCCAGGAGCTTCTGTGCAGGGGGTGAAGCGCTGGATCAGATCGGGCGGGCCTCGACGATCGACACGCCCGCGGCCGTCTGCACGATGCGGTCGAGCTCGAAGCCGGTCGCGCGCAGGATCTCCGAGTACTGGCGCGCCGTACGCTCCTTGCCGCCGACCAGAATCATCAGCCACAGGTCGACCAGCTTGGCCGGGTGGGGCTTGTTGCCCTCCGGAGGAACGAATTCCATGACAAGAAGGCGGCCGTCGGGGCTGATTGCCTCACGCGTGTTCTTGAGGATCTCAAGCGCCTTGGGCTCGGGCCATTCGTGCAGAATGTGCTTGAGCATGTAGGCGTCCCCGCCGGCGGGCAGCGGACCGAAGAGATCGCCCTTGTCGATCGCCACCCGGTCGACCACGCCCTCTTCGGTGAGAAACGCGTCGGCGCCGAGCTCGTCCGCACGGGAATCGAAGAGGATTCCCTGCGCGGTGGGTGTCTTCTTGAGGATCGCCGACAGCAGACCGCCACGGCCGCCGAAGACGTCCACCAGCGTCTTGTACTTGGAGAAGTCGTACGCCGCGAGAATGGGCTCGGTCTCCATATTCGAGAGCGTGCCCATGCCGTTGAGGAAGATCTCGGCGAATTCCGGGTTCTGGCCCAGATACTCGTACGCGTGCATGCCGCGGTTCTTCTCAAGGCTCGGCTGTCCCGTGCGCACCGTGTGGATGAGCGCGCCCCAGTCCTCCCAGCTCGCGGGGGTACCGGTCAACAGGGCCATGTCGCGCATCGAGTTCGGTGTGCCGGTGCGGAGCGCGTCGGCCATCGGGGTCAGCTTGAAGCGGCCGTCGCTCTCCTCGCTGAATATCCGGTAACTGGCCAGCGCGCGCAGCAGCCGGTGCACGGCGTCCGGGTCGGCCTCGATCCGCCGGGCGATCTCGTCCGAGGTCAGCGGGCCGTCGGCGAGCTGGTCGGCGATCTTCAGCTCGGCCGCCACATAGATCGCCTGGGACACCCAGGCGCCCTGGGCGAGTTCGAGCACGGCGATCGGCGCGGGCACCATCAGCTGGGCGAGCCGTTGCACCCGCGCGCGCACACCTTCGACGATGCGGACGACTCGGGCGGGCGGAATGGGGGGCATGCGTATCCTCCATGGGCGGTTGCGCAGCGGTATCAAGAGTCTTAATTACCGGGGATACCGGAAACTATGGGCGTCGCCCGCCAGACTCTAGAGCCGTACATCGGCGCGGAACAACCACTCGACACGCGGAAACCGGCCCCGAGTTGGCCGATTGCGTACGGAAGATCCAGCACGGGATCCGGCACGACATCCGCACCAGATCAGCACCAGTGAATTCCGAGTGCGAATCAAGTGTTCAACTGCGGAGGCGCCGCAGTCGGCCACCCACTTACAAGTGGCCTATAAGTACGGGACGGTTGAGGTAGAAGCGTCTATCGTGGCGCCCGGTTGAGACGGCTCCCAATGACGGGGGCTCGCCATGATGAGGGAGAGACATGTCGAGAATACGCAGGTCTTGGAGTGGGGCCTTCGTGGCGGCGGCGGCCGTGGGAACCTTGACGGCCACGCTGGTCCCGGGTCCCGCACAGGCCTCGCCGAAGGAGGCGAAGGCCGCTGACACTGCAAACATCCAGGTTATTGCGAGCAAGCTCAACAACCCGCGCGGTATATCCGTGCAGGACGACGGCACGATCCTGGTCGCCGAGTCCGGCGTGGGCAAGCCGGGCTGCGCGCCCGGCACCAAGTGCGTCGGTCTGACCGGTTCCATCTACCGCGTCAAGGGCTCGGAGCAGGGCCGCGTCGTCACCGGTCTGCCGTCCTCGGCGGTCGCCCCGACCAACCCGTACGAGCCGATCTCGGCCGCCGGCCCCAACGACGTCGAGGCCAACGGCTCGGGTTACCTCGTGCTCAACGGCTTCGGCGGCGGCACGGACGACCGTGACAAGCTCGGCAAGGACGCGGCCAAGCTCGGCACGCTCCAGACCGCGAGCGGCTGGGTCCTCGGCGACCTGGCGAAGCACGAGACGCTGCTCGACCCCGACTGGATCCTCGGCCACGTGCCGAACCCGGAAGAGGCCTCGATCCACAGCAACCCGTGGCGCTTCGCGCGCAACGGCCGCGGCTTCCTGGTCGCGGACGCGGGCGGCAACGACCTGGTCGGCATCGGCTTCGGCGGCAAGACCACCACCGAGGCGATCTTCCCCGACAACGAGATCCCGGCACCGGGCGGTGCCGCAGCGGCTCCGTCGGCCAAGGAGAAGAAAGCCCTGTCCGCGCTCGTCCCGCAGGCCACGACGACCGCGGCCAACGGCACGGTCAAGGTCCAGTCGGTGCCCAGCGGCATCCTCAAGGGCAAGGACGGCGCGTTCTACATGGCCGACATGGGCGGTCTGCGTCCGGGCGGCTCGCGCATCTGGCGGATCGTGCCGGGCCACCGCGCCGAGGTCTTCGCCAGCGGCCTGACCGCCGTCAGCGACCTGGCGCAGGACAGCGACGGCAACCTGATCGCCCTGACGCTCACCGGCGGCTTCCAGCAGCAGGGCCCGCCGCTGCCGGGCAAGCTGAACCGGATCGACATCAAGACCAAGGCGGTCACCGAGATCCCGACCGACGGCAAGCTGTCGATGGCCACCGGCCTGGCGGTCGGCCCGGACGACGAGATCTACGTGACCAACAACTCGGTCGGCACCGAGGGTCAGCTGATCAAGATCACCGAGTAGTACGGGTGTAGTCGCGGTCCGGTCCGCGGGTCGGGCCGGCGTGTGACGTGCGGCCCCGCCAGGCTTCCGAGCCCGGCGGGGCCGCTTCGTCGTGCCGCCGGAAGATCGCCTGGAAATTTCTTCCTCTCCTCCGGTCACACTCTCGCGCCGGGACCCGTCAGACGGGTGACGCGGGATCCCGACCGATGGGATCGAGCCAGCGTCACCGCTGAAAGATCGCATAGATCTCTGAAGGAGAGCAGTCATGGAAGCACGGATGCAGAACCCGGCGATGGTCCTCCCCGACGCGATGCAGGCCATCCAGGGTCTGTACAAGGCCACGTACGCGGGTGGCGTCCCGGCGGGCCTGCTCGCCCTGAGCCACCTGCGCGCGAGCCAGATCAATGGCTGCAGCCCCTGTGTGGAGTCGGCGTCCGGCCAGGCGCGCAAGGCGGGCGAGAGCGACGAGAAGATCTTCTCCGTCGGCGCCTGGCGCGAGACCCCCTTCTACACCGACTCCGAGCGCGCGGCCCTCGCCCTCACCGAGCACGTCACGCGCCTGGCCGACCGCGAGGACCCGGTCCCGGACGCGGTGTGGAACGAGGCCGCCAAGCACTTCAACGAGCAGGAGCTCGCGGCCCTGGTGCTGCACATCGCGGTCAGCAACCTGTTCAACCGCCTGAACGCCACGACGAAGCAGCAGGCCGGGCAGAAGTGGTAGGTGCGGCTCGCGCCTGACAGCAGGTCCAACCGGGCGGGCGGCGTGGCCGTCGCGGCGATACGCGAGGGCCGCGCCGTGACCGGGTCGACCTGATGCGCGAGGCGACGGCTGCCACCTCAGTATGCCCGGCAGGGGCGTGGCTTGTTCTGGCCTGTGGACAACGTTTTCCACAGGGGTGGTGACGGGTGCCCGGAGACGGGACCGTCGAGACATGAACAAGCACCACGAATCTCATGAACTGTTCGATGACGACCCGCAGATCACGCTGCGCGACCCGGCCGATCTCGCGGACGCGCTGCCGTATCTGATGGGCTTCCATCCGACGGACTCCGTCGTGATGGTCGCCCTCCATGGTCGCCGGGGCCGCTTCGGCGGGCGGCTCCGGCTCGGCATCCCGCGTTCGCCCGGGGAGTGGCCGCATGTCGCGGAGCAACTGGCCGAGTGCCTGGTCACGGGAAGCGAGCGGCGCGGGCCGCGCCCGGACGGGATCATCGTGTTCCTCTGCCAGGACCCCGACCCGGTCGGCGATATGACGGGCAGTCAAGTCATGGAAAAGCTGAGGCCGTTGGCGCAGCATCTGCGTACGGCCTGCGGCGGCCTGGATGTGCCGGTCCTGGAGGCGCTGTGCATCTCGGACGGGCGGTACTGGTCGTACTGCTGCCCGGACGCGCGCTGCTGCCCGCCGGAGGGGAGCGCCTTGGTCCTGCCCGGTACGTCGGCGCTGGCGGCGGCCGCGACGTACGCCGGGCTCCAAGTGCGCGGCACGTTACGGGAGATGGAGGCCAGGCTCGCCCCGTGGCGGCGCCCGGCGGCGGCCGCCGAGCAGGAACGGGTGCTGGCGGCGACGGAGGAACGGCTGCTGCCCCGCATCCTGGACGAGGAGGAGCGGGCGCTGGTCGGGCGCGAGACGCTGGATCTGGCGGGTCTGCTGATGCGGCGCCTGTCCTGCGCGCCCCCGGCGTCGGGCCGCTCCGACGGGGACGCGCTCGACGACGGCCTGATCGCCCACGGCGAGGCGGCGGCACTGGTTCTCGGCCTCCAGGACCGCACCACACGGGACCGCGCGGCGGAGTGGATGGAGGGCCCGGACGCGGCTCCGGCCCTGCGTCTGTGGCGCGCCCTGTCCCGCCGCTGCGTCGGCCGTTATACGGAACACGCGGCCGCGCCCCTGACGCTGGCGGGCTGGGTGGCCTGGTCGACCGGCGACGAGCCCGCCGCCCGTGTGGCCCTGGGCCTGGCCCTGCGCGTCGACCCCGGCTGCACCTTCGCCCAACTCCTCCACCAGGCCTGCAACGAGGGCCTGAATCCGGAGGCCCTGCGGAAGTGTTTGCGGGAGGAGCGGGTGGAACGGGAGCGGGTGGAAGGGGATGTGCGCGAGTCGCGGGCGGAGCGAGAGGTGTGCGAGGAGCGGGTGGCTCGGGAGGAGCGCGAGGAGCGGGCCGAGTTGGAACGGCTGGGGTCGGGCCCGCAGATGACCTCGCCTCATCGGCCGAAGTCACGCCGAAAGGCCCCGCTGAGTCGGAAGGAAACCGCGGACCGGCCTGCGAGGCCTGACGGGGGCACGCCGGGCGCCCGGCTCGCCCCGCGCGGGATCCGGCGCGCGGGCAGGGCGGGTCAGCGTGACGGGACGGGCCGATGAAACCGGGTCCATGCCACGGCGTGTCGCTCCGTGACCCGTGTACGGCCCGCCGCGTTCACCGGTGGGACGGCGCACCAGGGCCGTCCGCTCGACGGACGGATGTGGCCCGAGTGCCCGGAAGGCAGCGTATGGCGTTCAATGTTCCGCCCCGGGCCCCCGCCCCGGGCGGCCCGGTGTCCACGGCGCCGGGACCGGCGCGACGGCAGGCGCCCGCGCCCGGCCTGCCCGACGCACGACGGATCGGCGGCGCCCCGGGCGGTGGCCCCGGCCACGGCGAACTTCCGCCGGTGCACTCGGCCCTGATCTCGGTCGCCCTGCCCGGCCTTGTCGTCTCGGCCGAGCACGGTCAGCTCACCGGGCACGGCCTGGAGGGCTTCTATCAGAACGGCCGACGGCTCCTTGCGCGCTGCCAGTTGAAGGTGGCGGGGCGCGAGCCGATCGCGCTCCAGGGCAGACCGATATCGGCCGACCGTGCCCGCTTCAGCGCGGTGGTCCGCACCCCCTCCGACAGCGGCCCCGACCCGGAGATCGCGATCGAACGGGTGCGCCGGGCCGACGGCAGCGAGCGGATCACCCTGCGCAGCGCGTCGCCCCGCCCGCTCCGGCTGCCCGTGGAGATCGCACTCGGCACCGACCTCGCCGAGCTGGGCGCGGTCGCGGCGGGCCGGGCCGGACCCGAACTGCCGGGCAGCGTCCATGACTCGGGGATGCGCTGGACGGGCCCCGGCGCGCACGCCGTGGTGAGCGCGCAGCCGCCCCCGGCCGACGCGCTGGCCTCGGCGGGCGTGCTGCGCTGGGACGTGGAGCTGCCTCCCGGTGGCTCGTACACGATCGAGCTGCACATCCGGAGTGACCGCGCGGATCGCCTGGCCAGGTCGCCGGGGCAGGCCGTCGGCCAGGCGCTGCCGCACGCCGAGGCGGAGGGCGACGACCCCAGGGTCGCGCCGCTGCTCCAGAGCGGCCTCGACGACCTGCGGGCGCTCCTGGTGCGCGACCCGGCGCACCCGGCCGATGTGTACGCGGCGGCGGGAGTGCCCTGGCGGACCGGACCGGCCCCGGCGGAGGCGTTGTGGGCCGCGCGGATGGCGCTGCCGCTCACCACCCGGCTCGCGGCGGCGACCCTGCGCGCGGTGGCCCGTACGCAACTTCCGGACACCGGGCGGGAGTTGGGTCCGCTGCCCGGTCCGGTCCGGGACGCGGGACCGCATCTGCCGCCCAGCTGTACCGGGGTGGAGGCGACGCTGGCGTTTCCCGTGGTGCTCGCGGAGGCGCGGCGCTGGGGGCTGCCCGAGTCCGAGGTGGCGGAGCTGCTGCCGGTGGCGGAGCGGTGTCTGCGCTGGCTGCGTACGAGTGCGGGCGGCGGATATCTCGTCGAGCCGGGCCCGGCGGTGGGTCTGGTGCGCGCCGAGACCCAGGCCCATGCGCACCGCGCCGCCGTACTGGGGGCGGAGCTGCTGCGCGAGTGCGGCCGTCCCGGGGCCGAGGAGTGCGCCGGGTGGGCGGCGGCGTTGCGGGAGCGGTTCCGGGAGGAGTTCTGGATCGAGGACCTCGCGGGCGGGCGCCCCGCCGCCGCCCGTACCGCCGACGGCCGCCCGGTCCCGCCGCTTGGCGCGGGCGCCGCCCACCTCCTGGACACCGGCCTCCTCGGCGCGGGCCGGCTCGCCCCCGGGCTGCTCGACAAGGTGCAGACGGAACAGCTGGCGAGACTGCTCGGCAGCCCGGTCATGGACTCGGGGTGGGGCCTGCGCGGGCTCGGCGCCAAGGAGGCGGGGTACAACCCGTTCGGCCACCGGGCGGGCGCGGTGCGGGTGTACGACACGGCCGTCGCGGTCACGGGCCTGGCGGCCGCGGGGTACGAGAAGGAGGCGAGCGCGCTGCTGCGCGGAGTCCTGGACGCGGCCGAGGCGTTCGGCTACCGGCTTCCCGAGATGTACGCGGGGGAGCAGCGCACCGCCGACAGCGCCCCGCTGCCGCACCCCGCCGCCTGCCGCCCGGCCGCCGTCGCCGCGGCCTCGGTGGTCCAGCTGCTCAGCGCGCTCGCCGGGATCCGCCCGGACGCCCCGGCGGGCACGGTCGCGCTGGCTCCCGTGCGGTCCGCCCCGCTCGGCGCGGTGCGCCTTTCGGGGCTGAGCGTCGCGGGGGAGCCCTTCGCCGTACGGGTCAGCAGGCTCGGCGTCGGCATGGTCGAGCAGGCCGCCGACCGGCTCCAGTTGGGAGGCTGAACGCAGTGCTGAGTGAATCCGGTGCCGAGGCCGAGGAGGACGTCCTGGTGAGCGACGCGGCGGGCGACGGCAGGACCTTCGTACGAGGCGCCATGGGTGGGAGGCGTGGGATGACCGGTGAGGGCGTTACGGCCAGAGGCGTCCGGGGGCGTGTTTATCGTCAGGGAGACGACTATGATCGCTTCATGTCTCCCTACGACCCGTCGGCCTTCCCGCCCTTCGCCGTGACCGTCGACCTGGTCGTGCTCACCGTGCGCCGCCACGCGCTGTGCGCGCTGGTCGTCCGCCGGGGTGAGCCGCCGTTCCAGGGGCGGTGGGCGCTGCCCGGCGGATTCGTCCGGGGCGACGAGGATCTGTCGGCGGCTGCGGCCCGCGAGCTGAGCGAGGAGACCGGGCTGTGCGCCCAGGACCCGGCGGGCCCGGCCCCGGCGCCGGGCAACGGCGCCCACCTGGAGCAGCTGGCCACGTACGGAGATCCCCGGCGCGACCCCCGCATGCGAGTGGTGAGCGTGGCGCATCTGGCGCTCGCGCCCGATCTGCCGGCACCCCGCGCGGGCGGCGACGCGCACAGCGCCCGCTGGGCACCCGTCGAGGATCTGCTCAGCCAGGACGGCGGTTTCGGCCGCGAGGACGAACAGCCCGCGCCGCTCGCCTTCGACCACGCCCAGATCCTCGCGGACGGCGTGGAGCGGGCCCGGTCCAAGATCGAGTACTCGTCGCTGGCCACGGCGTTCTGCCCGGCCGAGTTCACCGTGGGGGAGCTGCGCCGGGTGTACGAGGCGGTGTGGGGTGTGGCCCTCGACCCGCGCAACTTCCACCGCAAGGTGACCGGCACCCCGGGCTTCCTGGTGCCGGCGGGCGGCACCACCACCCGCCAGGGCGGCCGCCCCGCCCAGCTCTTCCGCGCGGGCGGAGCGACGCTCCTCAACCCGCCGATGCTGCGGCCGGAGGTCTGAGCGGGGCGCTGCGGGCGCGGGTTCGTGGTGCTGCCGGACCGGTGCGGGTGGGGTGGCGCGGGCTGCCTGGTGCCGCCAGGTCGGACGCCGCTGTGCATCCGGTGTGTACACCAAGGCGTGCTGACACCCGCTCACCACGGTCCCGTATTGCACGAAAAGTCTTAAATGTCGAGTTATGTTACTCCGGTACCCGCCCTCCCGCCGTGCCGTCGAGCGGTCTCATCCCCGCGAGAGAAGCGATGCTCCAGGCCATCGGACTCACCAGTGCCCCCCGCCGCGACCGTCCGCCCGAGGTGGACGACCTGACCTTCGAGGCCCGGCCGGGCCTGATCACCGCCCTGCTCGGCGCCCCCGGCTCGGGCAAGACGATGGCCCTGCGCCTGATGCTGGAGCTCGAACCGGGCCGGGGCGTCACCTACTTCCGGGGCCGACCGCTGCACCGGGTCGCCCACCCGGCCCGCGAGGTCGGCACCCTGCTCGGCGATGTGCCGGGCCACCCGGCCCGTACGGTCCGGGGCCAGCTGCGCCTCATGTGCGCGGTCGCCGGGGTCCCGGTGACCAGGGCCGAGGAGATGCTGCACGTCGTCGGCCTCGACGGCCTCGGCGACCAGCGGCTCGGCGCCCTCTCACTCGGCATGGACCGCAGACTCGGACTGGCCGCAGCCCTCCTCGGCGACCCGCACACCCTCGTCCTCGACGAGCCCGCCGAGGACCTCTCGCCGCGCGACAACAGCTGGCTGTACGGACTGCTGCGCGGCCACGCCGACCACGGCGGCACCGTGCTGTGCACCTTCGCCGACCCCAAGGAGGCGGCCCGGGTGGCCGACCGCGTGGTCACCGTCGACGGGGGCCGCCTGGTCGCGGACCAGGACGCCGTCGCGTTCGCCCGCACCCGGCTGCGCCCGCGCGTGGCCGTCGCCACCCCGCACGCGGCCCGCCTCGGCGCCCTCGTCAGCCGCGAGGCCCGGGCCGCCCGCCGCTCGGTCGAGGTGGTCGCCGAGGACGGCGCCCATCTGTCCGTCTACGGCACCACCTGCGCCGAGGTGGGCGAGACGGCCTTCCGAAACGGCGTCCTCGTCCACCGCCTGACCGAGGAGTTCGGCGACACGAACCCGCCCCCGGCGCCCCGCCCGGCCGAGCCCCCGAGCCCGCCGGGCGGAGCGGCCGGCGCCCTCCCCGTGACAGATACGGCCAACGGTTACAGCGCCCCCACCAACCCCCCGGCACCCTCGCGCTCTTCACGCCCCCACATCACCCCCACCCGCCCCCGCACCCCCCTGCGTCCCCTCCGCTATGAACTCCGCAGGCTTCTCGGCGTCCGCACCACGTATCTGCTGGGCGCCGCCGTGCTCGTCGGGTCGGTCGTGCTCGCCGTGCTGCTCGGGCGAGGCGGGCGCACCCCGCTGCCGCACCTGGCCGCCGCCTGGCCGGGACTGCTGCCGCTGCCGCCGGCGGCGTTCGGCGCGGGTGTCCTCGGCGCGCTCGCCTTCGGCGAGGAGTACCGCTACCCCGCGCTCGCTGCCGACCGCGGCACCGTGCCGCGCAGGCTCGGGCTGCTGCTCGCCAAGCTCGCCGTGTCGGCCGCCGCCGCGCTGCTGCTCGCCGCGCTCACGGTCGTACTGGACGGGCAGGCCCTGCGGCTGGTGTACGGGCACGACTTGGCGCGGATTCCGCCGGACTGGCCCTCGCTCGCGGCGAGTTGGGCCGGGCTTACCGTCGGCTGCGCCTGGGCCGGGCTGCTCGCGGCCGGCATCTTCCGGGCCACCACGGCGGGGCTCGCGGCGGTCCTGGCGGTGCCCGTACTCGTCGTACCGCTCGTACAGAAGGCGTTGTCGAGTCCGCACGCGCGCTCCGTCGCCGGGCTGCCCGTGCGGCTGCGGGAGGTGGCCTGGCTGCGCTGGCCGCGCGAGCTGGACGGCTGGCTCACGGTCGCGCTGCACCTGCTCGCGCGGCCCCAGGGCGCGGCGCTCGCGCTGTCGCTGGCGGTGCTGCTCTGCGCCTATGTGTTCACCGGCCTTCGCGGCAGGGCCCGTTGGTGACCGTGCTGCGACCCCGGCGCACGGGCCCGGCCACAACTCCCCTGGGAATGCCCGCTTCTTTCCGATAAAGCGTCAATTGCGAGGGGTCCGGAGATCACCCTTTCGTGTGCTTTTCACCAAAGACCTCAAGGGCCGTGGGAGTCCCGCCGACAAAGGATGCGTGAGTACCCTTGCGCACACCATGATGACCACCGCCCGCGCCGCCGACAACGGCCTCGCAGGACCGGGCGAACTCGACCGCTACCCCTACGCGGAGGCGCGTGGCGCCGACCGCGTGGCCCTCCCCGCGTGGGACGGGCCCGAGGCCGACCTCGGCCGGGTGGGCCGCCGCGCGGCGGGCAGCCGCGGGAGAGGACTGCACGGCCAACTCGTCCAGCAGCTCGGCCAGATGATCGTCTCCGGCGACCTCGGCGCCGACCGCCCGCTGGTTCCCGAGGAGATCGGCCAGCGCTTCGAGGTCTCCCGGACCGTCGTCCGCGAGTCGCTGCGCGTCCTGGAGGCCAAGGGCCTGGTCAGCGCCCGCCCCAATGTCGGCACCCGGGTCCGCCCGGTCAGCGACTGGAACCTGCTGGACCCCGACATCATCGAGTGGCGGGCGTTCGGGCCGCAGCGCGACGACCAGCGCCGTGAGCTCAGCGAGCTGCGCTGGACGATCGAGCCGCTGGCCGCCCGGCTCGCGGCGGGCCACGGCCGGGACGACATCCAGCAGCGCCTCGGCGACATGGTGGAGATCATGGGCCACTCGCTCGGCCAGGGCGATGTGATCACCTTCTCGCGGGCCGACGCCGAGTTCCACTCCCTGCTGATCCAGGCCGCGGGCAACCGCATGCTGGAGCACCTCTCCGGCATCGTCGGCGCCGCCCTCCAGGTCTCCGGCGGCCCGGTCACCGGCTGCGACCGCCCCTCGGAGGCCGCGCTCACCCACCACGCCCGGATCGTGGACGCGCTGGCGAGCGGCGACGGCGTGGCGGCCGAGACGGCCATGCGGCAGCTGCTCACCGTCCACCCCGAGGTGGAGCGCGTCGTCCCCGCCCCGCGCGAGCACTGACGGCGGAGCGTGGGCGGGGTATGGGTTCGCACCACCAGGTCCCGTACCGCCGTGAAGGAAGGAAGCGCGTGTCGCCGGGCCTCGGGGGGTCCGGCGACGCGATTGCGGGCACTTTGCCCTTCTGTGGTCTGCTATGTCGCGAATGGGGTGTGACTCGGGCCACGTAGATTGGGCGTAACACTCTTCGAAACCGTGCGATGACCTAAGAGGTAACAGCCGAGGAAGGAATACAGCGGCCGCTCGCGGCGCTGTGCAGCTCCGAGGTTCAGCCCGCGCCGTCGGCACAATCCCCAGCCGACGGTCGTCGGCTCCGGCCCGATCATGGGCGGGGCCGGAAGCCGTTTTCCATCGTTCCGAGAGGTTGTTCGTGTCGGCCAGCACATCCCGTACGCTCCCGCCGGAGATCGCCGAGTCAGAGTCTGTGATGGCGCTCATCGAGCGGGGAAAGGCTGATGGGCAGATCGCCGGCGATGACGTGCGTCGGGCCTTCGAAGCCGACCAGATTCCGCCAACCCAGTGGAAGAATGTTCTGCGCAGCCTCAACCAGATCCTCGAGGAAGAGGGTGTGACGCTGATGGTCAGTGCCGCGGAATCTCCCAAGCGCACCCGGAAGAGCGTCGCAGCGAAGAGCCCGGCGAAGCGCACCGCCACCAAGACTGTCGCGGCCAAGACGACCGTGACCAAGACCGTCGCGGCCAGCGCCGCCCCGGCGACCGAGACCGTGGACATGTCGGCCGACGACGCCGACGCGCCCCGCAAGGCCGCCGCCAAGAAGACGGTCGCGAAGAAGACCGTCGCCAAGAAGGCCGTGGCCAAGAAGACGGCCGCGAAGAAGACCGCCGGCAAGAAGGGCGACGAAGAGGCCCTTGAGGGCGAGGAGCTCCTTGAGGACGTCGCGCCCGGCAAGGGTGAGGAAGAGGAGGCCGAGGGCGAGAACAAGGGCTTCGTCCTCTCCGACGACGACGAGGACGACGCTCCCGCTCAGCAGGTCGCCGTCGCCGGTGCCACCGCCGACCCGGTCAAGGACTACCTGAAGCAGATCGGCAAGGTCCCGCTGCTCAACGCCGAGCAGGAGGTCGAGCTCGCCAAGCGCATCGAGGCCGGCCTGTTCGCCGAGGACAAGCTGTCGGCCGCCGACAAGCTCGCCCCCAAGCTCAAGCGCGAGCTGGAGATCATCGCCGAGGACGGCCGCCGCGCCAAGAACCACCTCCTGGAGGCCAACCTCCGTCTGGTGGTCTCGCTGGCCAAGCGCTACACCGGCCGCGGCATGCTCTTCCTGGACCTGATCCAGGAGGGCAACCTCGGTCTGATCCGCGCGGTCGAGAAGTTCGACTACACCAAGGGCTACAAGTTCTCCACGTACGCCACCTGGTGGATCCGTCAGGCGATCACCCGCGCCATGGCCGACCAGGCCCGCACCATCCGTATCCCGGTGCACATGGTCGAGGTCATCAACAAGCTCGCGCGCGTGCAGCGCCAGATGCTCCAGGACCTGGGCCGTGAGCCCACCCCGGAGGAGCTGGCCAAGGAGCTCGACATGACCCCGGAGAAGGTCATCGAGGTCCAGAAGTACGGCCGCGAGCCCATCTCGCTGCACACCCCCCTGGGTGAGGACGGCGACAGCGAGTTCGGTGACCTCATCGAGGACTCCGAGGCCGTCGTGCCGGCCGACGCGGTCAGCTTCACGCTCCTCCAGGAGCAGCTGCACTCAGTCCTGGACACCCTGTCCGAGCGTGAGGCGGGCGTGGTCTCCATGCGCTTCGGTCTCACCGACGGCCAGCCGAAGACGCTGGACGAGATCGGCAAGGTCTACGGGGTGACGCGTGAGCGCATCCGTCAGATCGAGTCGAAGACCATGTCGAAGCTGCGCCACCCGTCGCGTTCGCAGGTGCTGCGCGACTACCTCGACTAGGTCGTACGCCGCGTCATCTCTGCGCCACTGGGGCCCGGTTCCGTCAGGAGCCGGGCCCTCGCGCGTGTCTGAGCGGGTGCGGGGCGTCATCAGCTCGTTGACTCTGAGGTGTGCCCGTCTCACCCGGAGTCAGGAGAGCGTATGCGACGTCCCACCGCCCGAGCGCTGCGAGGAGCGCTGGCCCTGACGGCGGCCGCGACCGCCGTACCACTGGCCGCGCCCGTCCCGGCGGCCGCCGACAGCATCGTCATCGGGGGCATGTCCGTACGCGTCGAGGACAGTCCGTACGTCGTCGCGCTCTCCAGCCGTGACCGGTTCGGACGTACGCGCGCGGGTCAGTTCTGCGGGGGAGCGGTGGTGACGACCACGAAGGTGGTCACCGCCGCGCACTGCCTCAGCCGGGAGGTGCTCGGCGCGAACGGGGTGCGGGACCTCACGGTGATCGCGGGCCGCACCCAGCTGCGGACCAAGGGCGGCAAGGAGATCGCCGTGCGGGACACCTGGGTCAACCCGAAGTACGACCCGGTCACCAACGCCGGTGACCTGGCGGTGCTCACGCTGGCGGCCGCGCTGCCCGAGTCGTACGTGATCGGGCTCGCCGGACCGGGGGACGGGGCGTACGCGGTGGGCACGCCGGCCACCGTCTACGGCTGGGGGGACACCTCGGGGCGGGGCAGCTATGCCTCCGGGCTGCGGGCGGCCCGGGTCCAGGTGCTCTCCGACGGGGTCTGTGAGCGCGCCTACCCGGGGAACTCGGAGGGTGAGTACCTGGGGGCCACCATGCTCTGCGCAGGCGATCCAGCGGGCGGCCATGACGCCTGCCAGGGCGACAGCGGAGGGCCGCTGATCTCCCGGGGGCGGCTCATCGGGCTCGTCTCCTGGGGCAGCGGCTGCGGTCAGGCCGAGAGCCCCGGCGTCTACACCCGGATCTCGGCGTTCACGCCCTCGTCCCGCAACGCCGCGCCCCTGTAGTCGGCGTACGGGCATGAGAACGGGCGGCCGCCCCCGCACGCGGGGGCGGCCGCCCGTCGCCGGTCCTGGACCGGCCCTGGCTCGTCGTCAGTGCGAGGTTCAGCGATCCTCTTCACCTGCGGATTCGGGCACCGCCGTGAGGCGGTCCGTCTCGTCCTGTATCTCAGCGGCGATCTTCTTCAGTTCCGGCTCGAACTTGCGTCCGTGGTGAGCACAGAAGAGCAGTTCGCCGCCGCTGGTCAGAAGGACGCGCAGGTATGCCTGTGCGCCGCAGCGGTCGCAACGGTCGGCGGCCGTCAGGGGGCTCGCGGGGGTCAGAACAGTAGTCACGTCGCCTCTTCTCTAGCTCGACGAGCTGTCGTACCAGGGTCAACATCCAACCAGGCCGAAAACGTTCCCGCTCGTGCCTTTTCCTCGAAACTTCTTGGTCAAGGTGGCTGTCTGCTGCCGGTTGGCGGCGAATGAGCCGTATTGCGTTGCTTTACGGTTTCGCGTTGCTTGTCTCGTTTGGCCCTCCCGGCGGGGTTGCCGGTTGTTCATGAGGACGTGCCCGGAGCCTAAATGGTTCATGCCTGGATGGGAACGTGATATCCGCATCACTCCAACGAGGGATCGAACGCGTATACGACCCTGGACTAGCATGAGTAATCGCGAGGGTGGCGTGACAACGGCTCTACCAGGCCTCGGTACCCTCTGACCGGCGACCGACGCCGGCCCCCTGCCCATCGGGGGCGAAGTGAAATTCAGCGAGGAGCGAACTGCGTGACCGCCGAGACGTCCGTTCCGTCCACTGCGCTGCTGTCCGGCGCCGACCGGGACGGCTCCAACTACACCGCGCGGCACCTGCTCGTCCTTGAAGGCCTCGAAGCGGTCCGCAAGCGCCCCGGCATGTACATCGGCTCGACCGACAGCCGCGGCCTGATGCACTGCCTCTGGGAGATCATCGACAACTCCGTCGACGAGGCCCTGGGCGGGTTCTGCGACTTCATCGAGGTGATCCTGCACGACGACGGGTCCGTCGAGGTGCGGGACAACGGCCGGGGCATCCCGGTCGACGTCGAGCCCAAGACCGGCCTTTCCGGCGTCGAGGTCGTCATGACCAAGCTGCACGCCGGCGGCAAGTTCGGCGGCGGCTCCTACGCCGCCTCCGGCGGTCTGCACGGCGTGGGCGCGTCCGTGGTGAACGCGCTCTCGGCCCGCCTCGACGTCGAGGTCGACCGCAACAGCGCGACGCACGCGATCAGCTTCCGCCGCGGCACGCCGGGCATGTTCACCGAGCAGGGCCCCGACGCGCCCTTCGACCCCTCCAGCGGCCTCCTCAAGGGCAAGCGGGTGCCCAAGACCCGCACCGGTACGCGCATCCGCTACTGGGCCGACCGCCAGATCTTCCTCAAGGACGCCAAGCTCTCCCTGGACACGCTGCACCAGCGCGCGCGTCAGACCGCCTTCCTGGTGCCCGGCCTGACCATCGTCGTACGGGACGAGCGCGGCCTGGACGGCGAGGGCAAGACGGAAGAGACGTTCCGCTTCGACGGCGGGATCAGCGAGTTCTGCGAGTACCTGGCCCAGGACAAGGGCGTCTGCGACGTGCTGCGGCTCACCGGCCAGGGCACCTTCAAGGAGACCGTCCCCGTCCTCGACGAGCGCGGCCACATGACGCCCACCGAGGTCACCCGCGAGCTGGCCGTCGACGTCGCGCTGCGCTGGGGCACGGGCTACGACACCAACCTGAAGTCGTTCGTGAACATCATCGCCACCCCCAAGGGCGGCACCCACGTCACGGGCTTCGAGCGCTCGGTCACCAAGACCGTCAACGAGGTGCTGCGCTCCGCGAAGCTGCTGCGCGTCGCCGAGGACGACGTCGTCAAGGACGACGCCCTGGAGGGCCTGACGGCGGTGGTGACCGTCCGGCTCGCCGAGCCGCAGTTCGAGGGCCAGACCAAGGAGGTCCTCGGCACCTCGGCGGCCAACCGGATCGTCGCCAACGTCATCGCCAGGGAGCTCAAGGAGTTCCTGACCTCCACGAAGCGCGACGCCAAGGCGCAGGCGCGCGCGGTGCTCGACAAGATCGTGGCCGCCGCCCGGACCCGGATCGCGGCCCGCCAGCACAAGGAGGCCCAGCGGCGGAAGACCGCTCTGGAGTCCTCCTCGCTGCCGGCCAAGCTCGCCGACTGCCGCAGCGACGACGTGGAGCGCAGCGAGCTCTTCATCGTCGAGGGGGACTCCGCTCTCGGCACCGCCAAGCTCGCCAGGAACTCGGAGTTCCAGGCCCTGCTGCCGATCCGCGGCAAGATCCTCAACGTTCAGAAGGCGTCCGTCTCGGACATGCTCAAGAACGCCGAGTGCGGCGCGATCATCCAGGTCATAGGAGCCGGCTCGGGCCGCACCTTCGACATCGACGCCGCGCGGTACGGCAAGATCGTGCTGCTCGTCGACGCCGACGTCGACGGCGCGCACATCCGCATCCTGCTGCTGACCCTCTTCCAGCGCTATATGCGCCCGATGGTCGAGGCGGGCCGGGTCTTCGCCGCCGTGCCGCCGCTGCACCGCATCGAGCTGGTCCAGCCCAAGAAGGGCCAGGACAAGTACGTGTACACGTACTCGGACAGCGAGCTGCGCCAGACGCTCCTGGAGTTCCAGCGCAAGGGCGTGCGGTACAAGGACGCCATCCAGCGCTACAAGGGCCTCGGCGAGATGGACGCGGACCAGCTGGCGGAGACCACGATGGACCCGCGGTTCCGCACCCTGCGCCGGATCAACATCGGCGACCTGGAGGCCTCGGAGCAGGTCTTCGACCTGCTGATGGGCAACGAGGTGGCGCCGCGCAAGGAGTTCATCACCAGCTCGGCGGCGACGCTGGACCGCTCGCGGATCGACGCGTAGTCGCCCCGTCCGGGCGAGGGGTCGGGGGTCCGCCCGACCCGCTGACCGTGGGTTGTCCACCCGTGGGTGGAGCTGCTGGCTCCACCCACGTTCAACCCCAGCTCCGATGTGTCTGACCAGGCCGTTTCCGTAACTTCGATGGCGTAGGGATTTCCTCGCAGTCCTCGTTGTGGAGGCCCAGATGTCCGCGCTCGTGAGTGTGCTGGTGGCGGTAGCCGTCGTCGTGCTGATCGTCTCGCGTCAGGTGAGGCCCCAGCGGCTGGAAGACGCCAAGCGCTGGTGGCTCGTCCCGGCGGTGCTGGTGTACCTGTCGGTACGGGAGAAGGGCCTGGTCGACCCGGACCATCACGCCCTGTCGGTGGTGCTGCTCGGCGCCGAGCTGGTCACCGGGCTGCTGATGGGCGCGGCCTGGGCCTGGACCACCAAGGTGTGGACCGAGTCGGACGGCTCGGTGTGGAGCAAGGGGACCAGGGCGACCGCGCTCGTCTGGGTCGTGGGCATAGCAGTCCGGGTCGGGCTCGCCGGCCTCGGCGCCCTGGCCGGGGTCCACATGGGCACGGGTGCGCTGCTGCTCGGGCTCGCGGCCGCGCTCCTGGTCCGCAGCGGCATCCTGGTATGGCGGGCCCGGTCGGCGCCCGCGTCGTACGGTGTTGCCGACGACAGCATGGCCACCCCGCTGTGGAAGGACCGCGTGTGACCCAGGACGTCTGGTTCGCCTGGCCCTCGCGGGAAGCGCTCACCCACGAGGGCCTGAGCCGCGTCCGGCGCGGCATCGCCTGGACCGTGCGCGCGGTGCTGCTCGGCGCGCTGCTGTGGACGGCGGTCAACGAGCGGGGTCCGCACGGCTGGTCCTGGGTCGCCGGGGTCGCCATCGTCGCGGCGACGGTGGCGCTGGCCCGCGGGTTCTGGCACCAGACGCTCGCGCACCGGCTGTGGCCCTCGCTCGCTCTGCTGGCGTCGCTGATGACGGTGGCGGTGGTGGCCCAGCAGACCGGCTGGCACATCCTCGCGGTCATCGTGTGGTGCGGCACCGCCGTCTCCGCGCTCGAACGGCTCCCGCTCGGCGCCGCCGTGCCCTGCACGCTGGTGGCCCTCGGGGCGTACGCGGCGGTGAACACCGACAGCTGGATGACCACCGCCATCAGCACCGTCGGGCTCGGGCTCGCCGGGTATGTGCTGCGGCTCGACGCCGAGGCGCGCGGCAACGCGCAGCGGCTGCTCGCCCAGGAACGGGCCGCGCGGGCCGCCGAGTCCGAGTCCGCCGCGCTCGCCGAGCGGGCCAGGATCGCCCGGGAGATCCACGATGTGCTGGCGCACAGCCTCTCGGCGCAGCTGGTGCATCTGGAGGCGGCCCGGCTGATGATCGAGCGCGAGCCCGCCGGGGAGTTCCGGGACAGGATCCTGGAGCGGGTGGTGGCGGCGCGGTCGATGGCGCGCGACGGGCTGGCCGAGACCCGGCAGGCGCTCTCGGCGCTGCGCGGCGAGATGACCCCGGTCGAGGACTATCTGCGCACGCTCGTCGAAGGCGGCGGCCCCGTCGGGCCGGCGGGCGTCGAGGTGTCGGGGGAGCGGCGGCCGATCGCGGCGGAGGCGTCGCAGGCGGTGCGGCGCGTGGCGCAGGAGGCCCTGACGAACGTACGCAAGCACGCGCCGGGTGCCACCGTCGCCATGCGGCTCGAATACCTGCCGGACGAAGTGGCGCTGGAGGTGCGGGACTTCGGCGGTGGGGTGGCGGATGAGCTGGCAGTCAGTGGTTCCGGATACGGTCTGCTGGGGATGAGAGAGCGCGCCGAACTGCTCGGCGGGACTCTGGAGGCGGGACCGGACGAGGAGGGCTTCGTGGTGCGGCTGAGGGTGCCGGCATGACCGGCGTCGGGGGCGGTGCGACCGGCGGGGGCGCCGGAGCGGGGGACGGGCACGCGGGAGCCCGGGCGATACGGGTGGTCGTGGCGGACGACCAGTCGGTGGTGCGCGAGGGGATCGTGATGCTGCTGGGGCTGCTGCCCGGCGTGGAGGTGGTCGGCGCGGCCAAGGACGGGGAGGAGGCGGTGGCGCTGGTGGCCGAACTGGCCCCGGACGTGGTCCTGATGGACCTGCGGATGCCGCGCTGCGACGGGGCGGAGGCGACCCGCCGTATCCGCTCGCAGTACCCGGGAACGCAGGTGGTGATCCTGACGACCTATGCGGACGACGACTCGCTCTTCCCGGCGCTGCAGGCCGGGGCGCGCGGATATCTGACCAAGGACGCGGGCGGCGACGAGATCGTGAAGGCCATACAGGACGTGCTGGCCGGGCAGGCCGGGCTCGCGCCCTCGGTGCAGCGGCGGTTGCTCGAAAGGGTGACGTCGCCGCCGCCGGCGCCCACTTTGGTGGTGCTGCCGGACGGGCTCACCGGACGCGAGGGCGAAGTACTCGGCCTGGTCGCCGAGGGCCTGTCCAACCCCGAGATCTCCCGGGCGCTGCACATCTCGACCGCGACGGTGAAGACCCACATCAACAACATCTTCGCCAAGACGGGGGCCAGGGACCGTGCGCAGGCCGTGCGGTACGCATACCAGCACGGCCTCGCGCGGCCACCGGGTTCTCCTGCGACCTAGGTTCCGCCATCACCTAATGGGGTGAAGAGGGGGCGTTGAAGAGTGCGGGGGCGTCCCCTCTGCCCATCCTTGGGCACGCGGCCGAACGGGGCCGTGGACAAGGAGAGTTGTTCGGTGGACAGACAGGAAGGGCACGAACCGGCGGCGGCGCGGATCGACGACCCCTGGTACGACGCGCTCGCCTCCGGGTGGGGCGAGCTGGACGGTACGACGGCGCCGGTGCCCGTCCCGCAGCAACAGCAGACCGCCGGTGCGGACCGCGGCCGCAGCGCCGCCGACATCTATCTGGAGGTGCAGCGCAGCGCCGCCTTCCAGGAGGTCCGCGGCCGCTACCGCCGCTTCGTCGTCCCGGCCGCGTTCGCCTTTCTCGCCTGGTACGTCGCGTATGTCGTCGCGGCCACCACCGCCCCGGACTTGATGGCGCGTCAGGTGTTCGGGGCGGTCAATGTCGCGATGCTCGCCGGGCTCGGGCAGTTCCTCTCCACCTTCCTGCTGACCTGGGCGTACGCCCGGCATGCCCGGCTGCGGCGGGACCGGGCGGCGCTTGAGCTGCGCTGGGTCGTGTTCGAGCAGAGGCGGGAGCAGGACATGACCGGGGGGATCGCCAGGTGAGCGTCGGCAGGGACCATCAGGCGCTGGCGCTACTGCTGTTCAGCGCGTTCGTCGCGGCGACGCTCGCGATCACCACGTGGGTGAGCCGGGACCGGCACGGTTCGGCGGAGGAGTTCTACGCGGGCGGGCGGCTGTTCTCCCCCATGGAGAACGGTTTCGCCATCGCGGGCGACTATATGTCGGCCGCCTCCTTCCTCGGCATCTCCGGGCTCATCGCCCTCTTCGGCTACGACGGGATGCTCTACTCCGTCGGGTTCCTGGTGGCGTGGCTGGTGGTGCTGCTGCTCGTGGCCGAACTGGTGCGCAACTGCGGGCGGTTCACGCTCGCCGATGTGGTCGCGGCCCGGATGCGCGAGCGGCCGGTGCGGATCGCGGCGGGAACTTCTTCGGTGACCGTGTCCGTTCTCTATCTGGTGGCGCAGATGGTCGGCGCGGGCAGCCTGGTGGCGCTGCTGCTCGGCGGGGCCAGCTCGGCCGCCCGCTCGTGGACCGTCATCGGTGTGGGCGCGCTGATGGTGATCTATGTGTCGCTGGGTGGGATGCGGGCCACCACCTGGATCCAGATCGTGAAGGCCGTCCTGCTCATGGCCGGTGCGATCACGCTGACCGTGCTGGTGCTGATGCGCTTCCACGGGAACATCAACCTGCTGCTCAACACGGCGGCCGAACGGAGCGGCCATGGAAAGGAGTTCCTCTCCCCGGGGCTGAGATACGGCGGCGGCTGGACCGCGCGGCTCGACTTCATCAGCCTGGGCCTCGCGCTGGTCCTCGGTACGGCGGGGCTGCCGCACATCCTGTCCCGCTTCTACACGGTGCCCACCGCACGGGCCGCCCGGCGTTCGGTGGTCTGGGCGATCGGACTCATCGGCGGCTTCTATCTGATGACCATCGTGCTCGGCTTCGGCGCCGCCGCCGTGGTCGGCCCCGCCGAGGTCAAGTCGGTGAACGCCGCCGGAAACACGGCAGTTCCGCTGCTCGCGCTCAATCTGGGGGGCGGCGCGGCTTCCACAGGCGGAACGGTTCTCTTCGCGGTCGTGGCCGCCGTCGCCTTCGCCACCATCCTGGCCGTCGTCGCCGGTATCACCCTCGCCTCCTCCGCCTCCGTCGCCCATGACCTGTACGCGTCGCTGCGGCGTCGGCACGCCAAACAGCGCAGCGAGGTCGCGGTGGCCCGGGTCGCCGCCGTCGGGATCGGGGCCGTCGCCATCGCCCTTGGGCTGCTCGCCCGGGATCTGAACGTGGCGTTCCTGGTCGGTCTTGCCTTCGCGGTGGCCGCCTCGGCCAATCTGCCGGTGCTGCTCTACTCGTTGTTCTGGCGGAACTTCACCACCCGGGGCGCGGTGTGGTCGGTGTACGGCGGACTGGTTCCGGCGCTCGTCCTGGTGGTGCTCTCGCCGGTGGTCTCCGGCGGCCCGCACGCGCTCTTCCCTGGCATGGACTTCCAGTTCTTCCCGCTGGAGAACCCGGGCCTCGTCTCCATCCCGCTCGGCTTCCTCGCGGGCTGGCTGGGCACGCTGACCTCGCACGAGCCCGCGGATGCGGCTCGCCACGCGGAGACGGAGGTGCGGTCGCTGACGGGGGCGGGGGCCGTGTAGCCGGTGTGCAGGATCGATCCGCCCCGGGCGCGCCGCTTCTCAGCGCGGATGGTCGGCTGCGGACCGTATGTGGCTGGTCGCGCCCACGCGGCGGAGCCGCATGATGTCACAGCCCCGCGCCCCTTGTAGGTACCCGGTGCCCGGAACCGCACCGGCCCTCCACGCCCGCCCCTCACACCGCCCACGCGTACCGGTGTTCCGGGCGGCCCGTCTCCCCGTAGCGCAGGGTGAGGCGTAGGCGGCCGGACTGTTCCAGGAGGCGTAGGTAGCGCTGGGCGGTGGAGCGGCTCAGGCCTGTGCGGCCGGCCACCTCGTGGGCGGAGAGCGGGTGGTCCGCGTGGTGGAGGACCTCGCGGATCAGCTCCGCCGTCGGCAGGGAGTGGCCGCTGGGCAGGCCGGGGGCGGTGGCGGCGGTGCGCAGCGCCCCGAAGATCCGGTCCACCTGGTCCTGTCCGGCGCCCTCGGCCCCGTCCTCGCCCGCGCGGTCGACGGTGCGGCGCAGGCTCGCGTACGCGTCGAGCTTGGCCCGCAGGGTCGCGAAGGTGAACGGTTTGACCAGGTAGTGCAGCGCGCCATGGCGCATCGCGGCCTGCACGGTGGCCACGTCGCTTGCCGAGGTCACCATGATCACATCGGTGTGATGGCCGAGTTGGCGCATCCGGCGGACCAGCGCGAGACCGGTCTCGTCCGGCAGGAAGTGGTCGAGCAGCACCAGATCGACCCGGTGCCGCTCCAGCGTCGCCAGCGCCTGGGCAGCACTGTGCGCACGGGCGACGACCCGGAACCCGGGAACCTTCCCGACGTATGCGGCGTTGATCTCGACGACACGGAAGTCGTCGTCCACGACCAGGACGTCAATCAACGTGTTTCCTTCCCGTTGAATCCCCGCAGTTGTAGCGCGAGCAAAACGAGCACAACAGGGGTTTGCGAGCAGAAGTGCGTCTTGCGCCCACAAGGCTGCCGCTGTGCCGTGAGCCACCTCTACGGTCCCGCTCCATGAGTACTGAGCAGAGGGGCCCCAGCACGTGCCCCGCCATCGAGCTGCGGAGCGCGGGCAAGTCGTTCCGTACGCCGTCCGGCGCGCTGCACACGGCCGTACGGGACCTGGACCTCACCGTGGAGCGCGGTGAGTTCGTCGCCGTGGTCGGCCCGACCGGCTGCGGGAAGTCCACCACGCTGACGCTGGTCAGCGGCCTGGAGGAGCCCACCGAGGGCGAGGTCCTGGTCGGCGGCGAGCCGGTCGACGGCATCGGCGACAAGGTCGGCTTCGTCTTCCAGCAGGACGCCGTCTTCCCCTGGCGGACCGTTCTGTCGAATGTGATGGCCGGGCCGCGCTTCCGGGGCGTACCGAAGGCGGAGGCGAAGGAGCGGGCGCGTGCGTGGCTGGCCCGCGTCGGTCTCGCCGCCTTCGAGGACCGCTATCCGCACCAGCTCTCCGGCGGTCAGCGCAAGCGCGTCGCGCTCGCCGCGACCTTCGTCAACGACCCCGAGATCCTGCTGATGGACGAGCCGTTCTCGGCGCTCGACGTGCAGACCAGGGCGCTGATGTCGGACGAACTCCTCGACCTGTGGTCCGGCACCGGATCCTCCGTCGTCTTCGTCACCCATGACCTGGAGGAGTCCATCGCGCTTGCCGACCGCGTCGTCGTGATGACGGCGGGTCCCGCCACGGTCAAGAAGATCTTCTCCATCGACCTGCCGCGCCCGCGCAAGGTCGAGTCGATCCGTCTGGAGCCCCGGTTCATCGAGATCTACCGGGAGATCTGGGAGTCGCTCGGCGAAGAGGTACGCATCACCCGTGAGCGGGGTGCCGCCAATGTCGCCTGAGACCATCGCCGCCGTCCCGGTCCGGGTCACCGAGCGCACCAAGGCCCGGGCGCGCGCCGCCCGCAACCGTCGCCTCCTCGTCCACGGCAGCCGCATCCTGCTGCTCGTCACGGTGCTCGCGCTCTGGGAGATCCTGGCCCGGACCAAGGCCATCGACCCGTTCAACTTCTCGATGCCGTCGAAGATCTGGGACCAGATACGCGACTGGGCCGTCAACGGCACCGCCCAGGGCTCCCTCTGGGAGCAGATCTGGTACACGCTCTACGAGGCGCTGCTCGGCTGGGTCATCGGCGTCGCGGGCGGTGTCGTCCTCGGCATCACGCTCGGCCGGATCCGCTTCCTCGCCGATGTGCTCGGCCCGTACATCAAGGTCCTCAACGCGATCCCGCGCATCGTTCTCGCGCCGATCTTCCTCATCTGGTTCGGGCTCGGCCCGGCGTCGAAGGTCGCCTCGGCGGTCGTCCTCGTCTTCTTCCCGGTGTTCTTCAACGCCTTCCAGGGCGCCCGCGAGGTCGACCGCAATCTGGTGCACAACGCCCGCATCCTGGGCGCCAGCAACCGCCGGGTCACCTTCCAGGTCGTCATCCCCTCCGCCACGTCCTGGATCTTCACCAGCCTCCACGTCAGCTTCGGCTTCGCCCTGATCGGCGCGATCGTCGGCGAGTACATCGGCGCGACCAAGGGCCTCGGCCTGCTCGTCGCCTCCTCGCAGGGGACGTTCAACGCCGCCGGTGTGTACGCGGCGATGGTCATCCTCGCGGTCGTCGCGCTGCTCACCGAGGGCCTGCTCACCTTCGCCGAACGGCGGCTGTTCCGCTGGCGCCCCGCCGAGCCGGGCACCGACCGCTGACCGCCCCACCCTCTCCGCACCTACCCCCTCCTCACCGGGACGTGACGACATGCGCAGCCACCACCACCTCAGCAGAATCCCCGCAGCAGTTCTGGCCGGAGCCCTGGCCGCCACCACCCTCACGGCCTGCGGCTCGGACGACTCCGGCGGCTCCTCGAACAAGGTCAAGATCATGGTCGGCGGTCTCGACAAGGTCATCTATCTGCCCGCGATGCTCACCGAGCGGCTCGGCTACTTCAAGGCCGAGGGCCTGGACGTCCAACTGCTGAGCGAGCCCGCCGGAGTGCAGGCGGAGACCGCGCTGATATCCGGCGACGTCCAGGGCGCGGTCGGTTTCTACGACCACACGCTCGACCTCCAGGCCAAGGGCAAGCAGGTGGAGTCCGTGGTGCAGTTCTCGCACGCGCCCGGCGAGGTCGAGGTCGTCTCCACCAAGGCCGCCGGCGACATCGCGAGCCCCAAGGACTTCAAGGGCAAGAAGCTCGGCGTCACCGGCCTCGGCTCGTCCACCGACTTCCTCACCAAGTACCTGGCGGTCCGCGACGGCGTGAAGACCAGCGACTTCACTCCGGTCGCCGTCGGCGCAGGCCAGACGTTCATCGCGGCGCTGAAGCAGGGCGCGATCCAGGGCGGGATGACGACCGACCCGACGGTCGCCAACATCCTCGACCAGAAGCTCGGCAAGGTCCTGATCGACATGCGTACGCCGGAGGGCTCGCAGCAGGCGCTGGGCGGCCCGTACCCCTCGTCCAGCCTCTATATGAACGCCAGTTGGGTGAACGGGCACAAGGAGACCGTCCAGAAGCTCGCCAACGCGCTGGTCAAGACGTTGCGTTGGATGTCCTCGCACAGCGCGGAGGAGATCGCCGCGAAGATGCCGGCCGACTACGCGAAGGGCGGCAAGGGGCTGTACGCGGAGTCGATCAAGGCCACGCTGCCCATGTTCACCAAGGACGGGGTGATGCCCGCCAATGGGCCCGAGACGGTCGAGAAGGTCCTCAAGGCGTTCAGCCCCAATCTCAAGAACGCCGATGTCGATCTCGCCAAGACGTTCACCAGCGAGTTCGTGAACAAGGTCCCCAAGGGCTGAGGCGCTCGCGTCAGCGGCCGGCCGCCCACTCGTAGCGGTGCTCGGGGCGGCCGGTCTCCCCGTATCGCAGGCCGAGCCGCACCCGGCCCGCGCGCTCCAGGAGTTTCAGATAGCGCTGGGCCGTCTGCCGGCTCACCCCCGCCCGGTCCGCGATCTCCTGCGCCGAGAGCGGGCCCTCGGCCGCGAGCAGCACCTGGCGCAGCAGTTCGGCGGTGGTGGGGGAGTGGCCCTTGGGCAGGCCGGGCTCGGTGGGGACGGAGAGGGCGCCGAAGATCCGGTCCACCTGCGCCTGTTCGGCCTCGCCGCCGCCGTCGAGGGTGCGGCGCAGGGCCGCGTACGCCTCCAACTTGGTGCGCAGCCCCGCGAAGCCGAACGGCTTGACGAGGTACTGGAGCGCGCCCTGGCGCATCGCGGCCTGGACGGTGGCCACGTCGCGGGCCGCCGTCACCATGATCACGTCGGTGTGGTGGCCCAGCCGGCGCAGCTCCCGTACGACGGCGAGGCCGTTCTCGTCCGGCAGATGGTGGTCGAGCAGGATCAGATCCACGGGGCGCTCGGCGAGCAGCGCGAGCGCCTCGGCGGCCGAATGCGCCGTCGCGACCACCCGGAAACCGGGAACTTTTCCGGTGTACGCGGCATTGATGCCGGCGACTCGGTGGTCGTCGTCCACGACGAGGACGTCGATCACCGTGCCTCCTCGTGCAGCGGGGTCGTGCCGGAGTCGTCCATCGCGATGCCCTCGGCCTCGTCCAGCGCCTCGCTCAGTGCCTCCGGGAGGACGACGGTGAACTCGGCGCCGCCGTCCGGAGCGGCCGCCACGCGTGCGTGGCCGCCCTGCCGCTCGGCGAAGCGCCGTACCAGCGCGAGTCCGAGGCCCCGCTTGCCGTGGGCGGGCAGCGCCTTGGTCGACCAGCCCTCGGTGAAGATCTGTTCGCGCCGCTCGGCCGCGACGCCGGGCCCGCTGTCCCGTACGCGCAGGACGACCGTACGTCCCTCGGCGCGCAGCATGATCTCGACCGAGGCATCAGGGGATCCGGCCGCCGCGTCCAGCGCGTTGTCGACGAGGTTGCCGACGACTGTGACCAGGCCGCGCGGGTCGACGAGCCGGTCGGGCAGCAGGCTGTCCGCCGAGATCCGCAGCGCGACGGCCCGTTCGGCCGCGACCGTGGCCTTGCCGACCAGCATCGCCGCGAGCAGCGGATCGCGGACCTTCTCGGTGAACTGCTCGGCGGTGGTGCGGTGCACCCCGACGACCTCGGTCACGAACTCGACCGCCTCGTCGTGCATCTCCAGCTCAAGGAGGCCGAGCAGGGTGTGCAGCCGGTTGGCGTGCTCGTGGTCCTGGGCGCGCAGGGCGTCGATGAGGCCGTGGGTGGAGTCCAGTTCGCGGCCCAGGCGCTCCAGTTCGGTGCGGTCGCGCAGGGTGGCCACGGCGCCGCCGTCGTCGGTCGGCATCCGGTTGGCGACCAGGACGCGATGGCCGCGTACGGTCAACAGATCGGTTCCGGAGACGCGGCCCGCGAGCACATCGGTCGTCCGCCCGGCGCCCAGCACTTCTTCCAGGGAGCGGCCGCTCGCCTCGGGGCCGACGCCGAGCAGCCGCTGGGCCTCGTCGTTGAGCAGCCGGATCCGGCCGGTCCGGTCCAGCGCGACCACGCCCTCGCGGATCGAGTGCAGCATCGCCTCGCGCTCCGCGAGCAGCGCCGAGATATCGGAGAACGCCAGGTCACGGGTCTGCTTATGGATCCTGCGGGAGATCAGATAGGCGGCCAGGGCGCCCGCCGCCAGCGCGCCGCCCGCGTATGCGAGGAGTCCCGGGATCGCGGCGAGCAGCCGGGCGCGCACGCTGTCGTACTCGATGCCGACGGACACCGCGCCCACGATCGCGCCGCCGGAGTCCCGCAGCGGCACTTTGCCGCGTGCTGAGCGGCCGAGCGTGCCGCTGTCGATCTCCATGACGTTCCGGCCCGCCAGCGCGTCGCTGGGGTCGGTGGAGACGACCTTGCCGACCTGCCGGACGTCCGGGTGCGACCAGCGCACTCCGCGCCGGTCCATGACCACCACGTACTCGGCGCCGGTGGCCCGCCGCACCCGCTCGGCCTCCCGCTGCACCGGGCCGTCGGGGCTGGGGCGAGAGGCCAGCAGGTCGGCCGTGATCTGCGGCTGGGCGGCGGTCGACTGGGCGATGGCGAGGGCGCGGCGCATCGCCTGGTCGTCGAGCTGATGGCTGAGCGGCGCGAGGAAGAGGCCGGTCGCGACCACGGCGACACCGGCGGCGATGGCCAGCTGCATCAGCAGCACCTGGGAGAAGACGCGCTGCGGCCAGCCGAACCGCCGCCGTCTCGGCGCGGGCGGGCTGGGAACGGCGCTCATGCCCATGCACGGTAGACCGCCGCGCGGTGCTTTCCGAAATCTGTGCGCCCCCGCCCGCACCGATTTGCCCTTTCCCGCCCCCGTCAGGGAAGCGGCTGCGGCGGCTTCGGTCCCGTGTAGTGGCCGCTCGGGCGCATCCGCAGGGGGCGCTCCTCGTACTCCTCCAGGGCGTGCGCCAGCCACCCCGCCGTGCGCGCCACCGCGAACACCGTCTCGCCCGCCTCGGCGGGCATGTCCGCCGCGACCGTCAGGACCGCGAGGGCCAGATCGACATTGGCGTGCAGTGCGGTGTGGCGGGCGGTGGTGGCGACCACGTCGCGGGCCGCGTCCAGTGCGCCGGCGGCGTACGGAAGCTCCTCCAGGAGCGCGAGGAGTGCCTGCGCGCGGGGGTCCTCGGCCGGGTAGAGCCGGTGGCCGAGGCCCGGGACCCGGCGACCGGAGCGCAGGTGGTCGGCGACGACGGGGGCCGCGCCGCCGCGCTCCAGGACCTCGGCGAGCATCCGGTGGGCGAGCCCGCTGGCGGCCCCGTGCAGCGGCCCCTCCAGCACCCCGAGCCCGGCCGAGACCACGGCGTACGGATGCGCCCGCGCGGAGGCGGCGACCCGCGCGGCGAGCGTGGAGGCGGCCAGGTCGTGATCGATGAGCAGGGCAAGTGCCGTGTTGAGCAGGTTGATTGACGCTGTATCAGCTGTACGGGAGGTCAAGCGCGGCCACAGCTGCGCGGCCAGGCTGCGGTCGCCCGGGCGGTCCGGACGCTCGGAGCCACCGGCCTTCGGCAGGGCCCGGACCAGGGTCGGGATGAGGGCGCGTCCGCAGCCGAGCACGGCCTCGGGGGAGAGGTCGAACCGGAGCGGGTCGGCGGCCGAGGCGGCGATCGCCGCGACCCGCAGCCGGTCCATGGCGCTGGCGTGCGCGGGCAGCGCGCCGACCGCGAGCCGGGCCGCGTCCAGCGACTCCCGGGGCGCGGTGAAGCGCACACCGGGCCGCAGTTCGCCGGTCCACAGCCACTCGACGACCTCCTCGTACCCGTACGTCCGGGACAGCTCGACCGCGTCGACGCCCCGGTAGTAGTACCGGTCGCGGTCGATGAAGGTGATGCCGGTGCGGAAGCCCGGCTCGGCGCCCGCGCCCGTGGCGGGTTCGCGGCGGCCGCCGCGCCGGGCCAGCGCCTCGATCTCCTCGGCGTCGAAGGTCGAGCCCCTGCCGCCGGGTGCCCGCTCGCTGCTCAGCTGGCCCCGGCTGACATACGCGTACACCGTCTCCGGCTTCACGCCGAGCCGGTCCGCCGCCTCGCGGGTGGTGAGTCGCGCCTGATCCGTCATCGCACCTGATCCGTCATGGGGTCACCGTATCCAAAGTGGATCACATTGATTCAATCAATATTGACAGCTGTCTCGTCAATCATAGACAGTCGAATCAAGATTGAGGGAGGAACAGACATGCCGACCACCACCACGGCAGTACCCCGCGGACTCGCGGGCGTCGTCGTCACGGACACCGCACTCGGAGACGTCCGCGGCCTCGAAGGCTTCTACCACTACCGCCAGTACTCGGCCGTCGAGCTCGCGCAGACCCGCAGCTTCGAGGACGTCTGGCAGCTGATGTTCCACGGCGAGCTGCCCGGCGCCGCCGCCCGCGCCGAGTTCACCGCCCGCACCGCGGCCCTGCGCCATCTGCCGCCGGAGGTCAGCGCCGCGCTCCCCGGCATCGCCGCCGCGGGCAGGGCCTCCGGGCCGCTCGCCGGACTGCGCACCGCGCTCTCGCTGCTCGGCGCCGCCCAGGGCTTCCGGCCGGTCTACGACCTCGACGCCGACCGGCGCCGCGAGGACGCGCTCGCCGCCTGCGCGGCCGTCCCCACCCTGCTCACCGCGCTGTACCGGCTGGGTCAGGGGCTCGCGCCCGTCGAGCCGCGCGACGACCTGTCGTACGCGGCCAACTACCTCTACATGATGACCGGTTCACAGCCCTCGCCCGAGCGGGTGCGGGCGATCGAGCGGTATCTCATCTCCACCGTGGACCACGGCTTCAACGCCTCCACCTTCACCGCCCGCGTCGTCGCGTCCACCGGCGCCGACGTGGCGGCGTCCCTGGTCGCGGCCGTCGGCGCGCTCTCCGGGCCGCTGCACGGCGGCGCCCCCAGCCGCGCCCTGGACACCCTCGACGCCATCGGCGGCCCGGACCGCATCGACGCCTGGGTGCGCGAGCGCGTGCTCGCCGGTGACCGGATCATGGGCTTCGGCCACCCCGTCTACCGCACCGAGGACCCGCGCTCGCGGATGCTGCGCGGTATCGCGGAGGGCTTCGGCGGCCCGCTCGTCGCGTTCGCGGTCGAGGTCGAGCGGCACGTCGAGGCGATCCTCGCCGAGCTGAAGCCCGGCCGTGAGCTGCACACCAACGTGGAGTTCTACGCGGGCGTGGTCATGGAGCTGTGCGGGGTGCCGCGCGAGATGTTCACGCCGACGTTCTGCGCGGCCCGGGTGGTCGGCTGGAGCGCCAATATCCTGGAGCAGGCGGAGGACTCGAAGATCATCCGCCCGGCGGCCCGCTATGTCGGCCCGCCCGTGCCACAGCCCGTGCCCGCACCCTGAGAGAGGTCCCCCTTGAGCCCGACCGGTCCGAGCCAGCATTCCAGCCAGCCCGAGAGCCGGTCGGTGAGCCGGCGGATTCCCGTCGTGGTCCTCGCGGGATTCCTCGGCTCGGGCAAGACCACGCTGCTCAACCATCTGCTGCGGGCGAGCCGGGGGACCCGTATCGGTGCGATCGTCAACGACTTCGGGTCCATCGAGATCGACGCCATGACCGTGGCCGGTCAGCTCGGCGACTCCACGCTGTCGCTCGGCAACGGCTGTCTGTGCTGCGCGGTCGACGCGAGCGAGCTCGACGTCTATCTGGAGAAGCTGACCCGGCCCGCCGCCCGTCTCGACGTCGTCGTCATCGAGGCGAGCGGTCTCGCCGAGCCGCAGGAACTGGTCAGGATGGTGCTGGCCAGCGAGAACCCCCGGGTCGTCTACGGCGGCCTGGTCGAGGTCGTCGACGCCGCCGAGTACGAGGACACCCGCGAGCGGCACCCCGAGATCGACCGGCACCTCGCCGTCGCCGACCTCGTGGTGCTCAACAAGACGGACCGGGTGGAGCGGGCCCGGCTCGACCGGTTGCGGGAGTCCCTGGGCGGGGCGTCGGTGGTCGAGGCGAGGTACGGGCGGGTCGACCCGGAGCTGTTCTTCGACCGCAGGCCCGCCGCCGAGCGCGTCGGCCAGCTCGCCTTCGAGGACCTGCTGGACGACGACGCGTACGGCATGGGAAGCGACCATGGTGATCACTGCGGCTCCGACTGCGGCCACGGTCACGCCGCCCATCTGCACACCGCGTACGAGTCCGTCGCCTTCACCTCGGCCGGGCCCATGGACCCGCGTCGGCTGATGGCCTTCCTCGACAGCCGCCCCGAAGGGCTCTACCGGATCAAGGGGTTCGTCGACTTCGGTGCCGCCGATCCGCGCAACCGGTACGCCGTCCACGCCGTCGGCCGCTTCCTGCGCTTCTACCCGGAGCCCTGGGCGCCCGGCGAGGAGCGGCTGACCCAGCTCGTCCTCATCGGCTCCCGCATCGACGCCGAAGCGCTGAGCAAGTCCCTTGACGCGGCCGTGGCGCAGGACGTTCCGGATGAGCACGCGATGTGGGGCGTCCTGCGGTACGTACGCCAGGACGAGGCCGAGGAGGAGCCGGACGCGGAGATGTGAGCGCGCCCGAACACGACGACGCGGCCCGGCTTCTGAAAGCCGGGCCGCGTCTTTGCGTGCGGGCCCCTTACGAGGCCGGGCCCGCCAGGTCCGTGATCGCGTGGGCCAGCGGTGTGCCCGAGCCGTCGCGGCGCGGGTCCGGCTCCGGCAGCTCGGCGGGTGTGCCGTTGGCCTGCGCCGCCCGGGCCGGGGCCGCGCCCGCCCAGGCCAGCACCAGCATGTCCTCGCCCTTCAGGAACCGCTGGCAGCGCACTCCGCCGGTGGCCCGGCCCTTGCGCGGATACTGGTCGAACGGGGTGAGCTTGGCGGTCGCCGCCGAGTCCCCGAGCAGTGTGCCGCGCGAGCCCGCGACCGTGAACACCGCGCCGTCCGCCGCCGGGTCGACCACGGTGAACGAGATCACTTTGGCGCCGTCGGCCAGCTTGATGCCCGCCATACCGCCCGCCGGGCGGCCCTGCGGGCGCACCTGGGAGGCCTGGTAGCGCAGCAGCTGGGCGTCGTCCGTGATGAAGACCAGGTCCTCCTCGCCGGTTCGCAGCTCGGCCGCGCCGATGATCCGGTCACCGTCCTTGAGGGTGATGACCTCCAACTCGTCCTTGTTCGCCGGGTAGTCGGGCACCACCCGCTTGACGACACCCTGCTCGGTGCCGATCGCGAGCCCCGGCGACGACTCGTCGAGCGTCGTCAGGCAGACCAGCTTCTCGTCCGCGTCGAGCGAGAGGAACTCCGAAACCGGTGCCCCGCCCGACAGGTTGGGCGCGGCCGCCGTGTCCGGCAGCTGCGGCAGGTCGATCACCGCGAGCCGCAGCAGCCGCCCGGTGGAGGTCACCGCGCCGACATCGCCGCGCTGGGTGGCGGGCACGGCGCAGACGATCACATCGTGCTTGGTGCGCCGCTCGGCGTCGGTGGCGAGCGGCTCCGCGTTCGCCGTACGGGCCAGCAGACCCGTCGAGGAGAGCAGCACCCGGCACGGGTCGTCGGCGACCTCCAGGGCCACCGCCGCGACCGGGGCGCCCGCCGACTCCAGCAGGACGGTCCGCCGCTCGGTGCCGAACTTCTTGGCCACCGCAGCCAGTTCCGTCGAGACCAGCTTGCGCAGCTCGGTGTCGGACTCCAGGATCCCGGTCAGCTCGTCGATCTCGCCGGTGAGGCGGTCGCGCTCGCTCTCCAGCTCGATGCGGTCGAACTTGGTGAGCCGGCGCAGCGGGGTGTCCAGGATGTACTGCGTCTGGATCTCGCTCAGCGAGAAGTGCTCGATCAGGCGTTGCTTGGCCTGCGCAGAGTTGTCACTCGACCGGATGAGACGGATGACCTCGTCGATGTCGAGGAGCGCGACGAGCAGACCCTCGACCAGATGCAGCCGGTCGCGGCGCTTGGTGCGGCGGAACTCGCTGCGCCGGCGCACCACGTCGAAGCGGTGGTCGAGGTAGACCTCAAGGAGCTCCTTGAGCCCCATGGTGAGCGGCTGGCCGTCGACCAGCGCCACATTGTTGATGCCGAAGGACTCCTCCATTGGCGTCAGCTTGTAGAGCTGCTCCAGGACCGCCTCGGGCACGAAGCCGTTCTTGACCTCGATGACCAGGCGCAGACCGTGCGAGCGGTCGGTGAGGTCCTTGACGTCGGCGATGCCCTGGAGCTTCTTCGAGCCGACCAGGTCCTTGATCTTGGAGATCACCTTCTCCGGGCCGACCGTGAACGGCAGTTCGGTGACGACCAGGCCCTTGCGGCGGGCCGTCACGTTCTCCACGGACACCGTCGCGCGGATCTTGAAGGTGCCGCGCCCCGACTCGTACGCGTCCTTGATGCCCGACAGGCCCACGATCCGGCCACCGGTCGGCAGGTCGGGACCGGGCACGAAGCGCATCAGCGCCTCCAGGTCCGCGCCCGGGTGCCGGATCAGATGGCGGGCGGCGGCGATGACCTCGCCCAGGTTGTGCGGCGGCATATTGGTGGCCATGCCGACCGCGATGCCGGTCGCACCGTTGACCAGCAGGTTCGGGAACGCGGCGGGCAGCGCCACCGGCTCCTGCTCCTGGCCGTCGTAGTTCGGCGAGAAATCGACGGTGTCCTCGTCGATCGACTCGGTCATCAGCGAGGTGGCGTCGGCCATCTTGCACTCGGTGTAGCGCATCGCGGCCGGCGGGTCGTCGTTGCCGAGCGAGCCGAAGTTGCCGTGGCCGTCGACCAGCGGCAGGCGCATCGAGAAGGGCTGGGCCATCCGCACCAGCGCGTCGTAGATCGACGCGTCGCCGTGCGGATGCAGCTTGCCCATGACCTCGCCGACCACGCGCGCGCACTTCACATAGCCGCGCTCGGGGCGCAGGCCCATCTCGTTCATCTGGTAGACGATGCGGCGGTGGACCGGCTTCATGCCGTCGCGGGCGTCCGGCAGGGCCCGCGAGTAGATCACCGAGTAGGCGTACTCGAGGAAGGAGCCCTGCATTTCGTCCACGACGTCGATGTCGAGGATCTTCTCCTCGAAATCGTCCGGCGGCGGGGTCTTCGTGCTGCGGCGGGCCATCGCGGCTGCGGCTCCTTCACCAACGAGTTCTTCTCAGCGACCACCAACAAGGTCTGCTCCTGACGCCGACCATTGTGGACCGTCCCACTGACAACGCCGACCGCGACCCGGAACAACGCGGACCGGGACCCGGGAACTTCGCCAGGTGTCGGTGCGCTTGCATACAGTGGCAGGACTTCTTCCTGACTTCTTCACCGCGATCGAAGGGACGTACATGCCCATGGGTCACACGGCCACCGCCCAGGCCGGCTCCGGCGGCCTGACAGCGACCGAGCACCGGCTGGCCAACGGCCTGCGAGTGGTGCTCTCCGAGGACCACCTGACCCCGGTCGCCGCGGTCTGCCTCTGGTACGACGTGGGTTCCCGCCACGAGGTCAAGGGCCGAACGGGCCTTGCTCACCTCTTCGAGCACCTGATGTTCCAGGGCTCCCACCAGGTCCACGGAAACGGTCACTTCGAGCTGGTGCAGGGCGCCGGTGGTTCGCTCAACGGCACCACCAGCTTCGAGCGCACCAACTACTTCGAGACCATGCCCACCCACCAGCTGGAGCTGGCGCTGTGGCTGGAGGCGGACCGGATGGGCTCGCTGCTGGCCGCCCTGGACGAGGAGTCCATGGAGAACCAGCGCGACGTCGTCAAGAACGAGCGCCGCCAGCGCTACGACAACGTGCCGTACGGCACCGCGTTCGAGAAGCTGACCGCGCTGGCCTACCCCGAGGGCCACCCGTACCACCACACGCCGATCGGCTCGATGGCCGACCTGGACGCGGCGACCCTTGAGGACGCGCGGAACTTCTTCCGTACGTACTACGCGCCGAACAACGCGGTCCTCGCGGTCGTCGGCGACATCGACCCGGAGCAGACGCTCGCCTGGATCGAGAAGTACTTCGGCTCCATCCCGACGCACGACGGCAAGCAGCCGCCGCGCGACGGCGCGCTGCCCGGCGTGATCGGCGAGCAGCTGCGCGAGGTCGTCCACGAGGACGTGCCGGCGCGCGCGCTGATGGCCGCCTACCGGCTGCCGCACGACGGCACGCGCGAGTGCGACGCGGCGGACCTGGCGCTCACCGTGCTCGGCGGCGGCGAGTCGTCCCGGCTCCACAACCGCCTGGTGCGCCGCGACCAGAGCGCCGTCGCCGCGGGCTTCGGCCTGCTGCGCCTGGCCGGTGCCCCCTCGCTCGGCTGGCTGGACGTGAAGACGTCCGGCGGCGTCGAGGTCCCGGACATCGAGTCGGCCGTCGACGAGGAGCTGGCCCGGTTCGCCGAAGAGGGCCCCACGGCCGAGGAGATGGAGCGCGCCCAGGCCCAGCTGGAGCGCGAGTGGCTGGACCGGCTCGGTACGGTCGCGGGCCGCGCGGACGAACTCTGCCGGTACGCGGTGCTGTTCGGCGACCCCCAGCTCGCCCTGACCGCCGTCGACCGGGTGCTCGACATCACCGCCGACGAGGTGCGGGACGTCGCCCGGGCCACCCTGCGCCCGGACAACAGGGCGGTGCTGGTCTACGAGCCGACCACCGCCGAAGCAGACGAGGACGAGGCGGCCGACGCCGACGCCAAGGGAGCAGAGCAGTGAGCGAGACCGGCGTGACCATGGAGTTCCACCCGCAGCCGGTGGCGGGCACCGCGCGTCCCTGGGCGTTCCCCGCCCCCGGCCGCACCACCCTGTCCAACGGGCTGACCGTGCTGCGCTGCGACCGCCCGGGCCAGCAGGTGGTGGCCGTCGAGATCTTCCTCGCCGCCCCGCTGGACGCCGAACCGGCCGGTCTGGACGGCGTCGCCACGATCATGGCGCGCGCGTTCTCCGAGGGCACCGACAAGCGCTCCGCCGAGGAGTTCGCCGCCGACCTGGAGCGCTGCGGCGCCACCCTGGACGCGCACGCGGACCACCCGGGCGTGCGGGTCTCCCTGGAGGTGCCGGTCTCCCGGCTCCCCAAGGCGCTCGGTCTGCTCGCCGAGGCCCTGCGCGCGCCCGCGTTCGCCGACGCGGAGGTCGACCGCCTGGTCCGCAACCGCCTCGACGAGATCCCGCACGAGCTGGCCAACCCGGCCCGCCGCGCCGCCCAGCAGCTCTCCAAGGAGCTCTTCCCGGCGACCGCGCGCATGTCGCGCCCGCGCCAGGGCACCGAGGAGACCGTCACGCGGATCGACGCCGCCGCCGTACGGGCCTTCTACGAGGCGTACGTGCGCCCGGCGGCGGCCACCGCGGTCGTCGTCGGCGACTTCGGCGCCACCGACCTGGACGCGGTCCTCGCGGACTCGCTCGGCGCCTGGACCGGCACCGCGGCCCAGGAGCGCCCGATGCCGCCGATCACCGCCGACGACACCGGCCGTGTGGTCATCGTCGACCGGCCCGGCGCCGTCCAGACCCAGCTGCTCATCGGCCGGGTCGGTCCGGACCGCCACGACCGCGTCTGGCCCGCCCAGGTCCTCGGGACGTACTGCCTGGGCGGCACGCTCACCTCCCGCCTGGACCGCGTCCTGCGCGAGGAGAAGGGCTACACGTACGGAGTACGTGCGTACGGTCAGGTCCTGCGCTCCGGCGCCGAGGGCACCGGCGCCGCCATGCTCGCCATCAGCGGCTCGGTCGACACCCCGAACACCGGCCCGGCCCTGGACGACCTGTGGACGGTGCTGCGCAAGCTCGCCGCCGAGGGTCTGACCGACCCCGAGCGCGAGACGGCCGTGCAGAACCTGGTGGGCGTCGCCCCGCTGAAGTACGAGACGGCGGCGGCCGTCGCCGGGACGCTGGCCGACCAGGTCGAGCAGCACCTCCCGGACGACTTCCAGGCGCAGTTGTACGCGCGCCTCGCCGAGACGGGCACCGTGGAGGCGACGGCGGCCGTCGTCAGCGCCTTCCCGGTGGACCGTCTGGTGACCGTCCTCGTCGGTGACGCGGCGCAGATCGCGGAGCCGGTCAAGGCCCTCGGGATCGGTGAAGTCACCGTCGTAGCGGGCTGATTGGGAGCCGCGTCGCGCGCGTGGCGTCCCGTACGGGAAGGACCCCGGTGGCAGGTGTGCCGCCGGGGTCCTCCTATATGTCCCATTTAGTGGGGAGGTTGCCTGTCTGTCATGTGGCGTGCGCTACAAAAACAGGCGTCTGTTTGGCGATTGAAAGATCAGCCGTCTAGCGTCGGTCGGGCTGTCCGTCACCACCCGTCGCAGCCGCGGCACCGGACAGCGATCGCCGAGTCCCCAACTGGCGCGAGCCAGGGGAGCCGGGGACCCACTCAGTCCCTGGGGTGAATCGGACGCCTCCGCCCGCGGAGGGGCCCGTAGGAGACCTTCCAGCTCCGAACCCGTCAGCTAACCCGGTAGGCGAGATGGAAGGAAAGGACACCGCCTCTCCATGGCGTTCACCCGTGCCACCGGGAAACATCGTCGTCCGAGCGCCATGTCGCGCAAGAGCGCGAACATAGCCGGCATCGCCACCCTGGCCACCGCCGGAGTCGTGGGCACCCTCGCCTCGCCGGCCCTCGCCGCCGAGAACGCCGCGTCCACCTCGGCCTCCGTCGAGGACACCGGCATCACGCAGGCCATCGTCATCGGCGACACGCTCGCCGACCGCATCGGCGCCCAGGCCGCGGCCCAGCAGCACGCCGCCGACAAGGCCCGCGCCGCCGCCGAGGCCAAGCGCAAGGCCGAGGCCCGGGCCAAGGAAGAGCGCGCCGCCAAGGAGCGGGCCGCCCGCGAGGCCGAGCGCAAGCGCCTCAACACCTTCGTGGCGCCGATATCCAACTCGTACGTCTCCACCGGCTACAAGACTGGCGGCTCGCTGTGGTCCTCCGGGAGCCACACCGGCATCGACTTCCACGCGGAGAGCGGCACCGTGGTGCACGCCGTGGGGCTCGGCACCGTGGTCGAGGCGGGCTGGGGCGGGGCGTACGGCAACAACATCGTGATCAAGATGAACGACGGCACGTACACGCAGTACGGCCACCTGTCGTCCATCGGCGTCTCCGTCGGCCAGTCGGTCGAGCCGGGCCAGCAGATAGGCCTCTCCGGCGACACCGGCAACACCACCGGCCCGCACCTCCACTTCGAGGCCCGCACGGCCCCCACCTACGGCTCGGACATCGACCCGGTCGCCTACCTGCGCGCGCACGGCGTCGACGTCTGACGCACGGGCGTACCGTCCTTCCGCGAAGCCCCGGCACCTTGTGCCGGGGCTTCGTCGCGTTGGCCAAAAGATATCGCTGGAATAGGCCATGTCACCGGGAATTAACAGCCGCTGGAATAGAGTCGCCGAACAGGCGTCGATCGACCGCGTTTCGCGGGGATTAAGGCGGAGGTTCGGTCATGCGCATTCCGGCGCAATCGGTATGCACGGCGATCCGTGACGACATCGTCGCGGGACTCTTCGAGCGCGGCGGCCGGCTCACCGAGGAAGTGCTCGCCCGGCGTTACGGAGTCTCGCGCGTCCCGGTCCGCGAGGCGCTGCGCACCCTGGAGTCCGAGGGCTTCGTGACCACCCGCCGGCACGCCGGGGCCTGTGTCGCCGAGCCCACCGAGCAGGAGGCGGCCGACCTGCTCGAAATGCGCGTACTGCTCGAACCGCTGGCCGCCGCGCGGGCGGCGACGCGGCACACCGAGGCCCATCTGAAGGTGCTGCGCGGCCTGGTCAGGCTGGGTCAGGAGCGCATCCGGCGGGCCCAGGGCGAGGACCTGCGCTCGCTGGGCGTCTGGTTCCACGAGACGCTCGCCCAGGCCTCCGGCAGCCCCGGCCTGATCGCGCTGCTCACCCAGCTGCGCCACAAGATCGCCTGGATTTACGTGGTGGAGCACCCCGCGCTGCCGGGTGAGTCCTGGGCGGAGCACGGGGCGATCGTGGACGCGGTGGCGCGGGGCGACGCCGAGCGGGCCAGATCGCTGGCGACCCTCCATGCCGAGCGCGCCTTTTCCGCCTATCGGCTGCGCCGCCCGGCGGACGTGAGAAGTTCGCAACATGCCGTAAACATCGCGGGCGTACGTGCTTAACAAAGCCGCCGTATACAAAGAGAAGTAATTCGAGGGGCCGGTTTTCCGCTGCCCGGAATCAGCAGGCGTGTATGTGAAGCCGCGTAAAAGAAAGCGAGCCGTGGATCCCGAATTCGGGATCCACGGCTCGCTTCGTGAAGCGTGGGGCTCGGCCGACCGGGGTGCGGTCAGACGGTCTCCGGGAGCTCCTCAAGGCCCTCGGCGACGAGCTTCGCCAGACGGTCCAGGGCCGCGTCGGAGCCCTCCGCCTCGGAAGCCAGCACGATCTCCTCGCCGCCCTGCGCGCCCAGGCCGAGCACCGCGAGCATGGAGGCGGCGTTGACCGGGTTGCCGTCGGCCTTGGCGATCGTCACGGGGACGCCGGAGGCCGTGGCGGCGCGGACGAAGATGGAAGCGGGGCGGGCGTGCAGGCCCTCGGCCCAGCCGACATTGACGCGGCGCTCAGCCATGGTGATGCCCTTCGAAATCTCTGACGGTTGTCTAGACCATTCTCTCATGTCCTGCGGAGTGCTCATAACGGCCTCGGACCCCGGCCCTGAGGCCGTTCGGCCCTGCGCTCCTCTCCCTGTCCTGTCCCTGTCCGGGCGCCCTGCTCCGGCTCCCTACCTTGGCCCGCCCCAACCGGCGCCGCGACCCGTAGGCTGCCCGTATGCAGGCTCCGCAGGAGAAGACGCAGGACCCCGCGTACCCGGCCCACTGGGAGGCCGACGTCGTGCTGCGCGACGGGGGTACGGCCCGGATCAGGCCCATCACGACCGCCGACGCCGAGCGGCTCGTCTCCTTCTACGAGCAGGTGTCGGACGAGTCCAAGTACTACCGCTTCTTCGCGCCCTACCCCCGGCTGTCCGCCAAGGACGTGCACCGCTTCACCCATCACGACTATGTGGACCGGGTCGGGCTCGCGGCGACGGTCGGCGGCGAGTTCATCGCGACCGTCCGCTTCGACCGGATCAACGCGCAGGGCCGCCCCGCCTCGGCCCCGGCCGACGAGGCCGAGGTGGCCTTCCTCGTACAGGACGCCCACCAGGGGCGCGGGGTGGCGTCCGCGCTGCTCGAACACATCGCGGAGGTCGCGCGCGAGCGGGGGATCCGGCGGTTCGCGGCGGAGGTGCTGCCCGCCAACAACAAGATGATCAAGGTGTTCACGGACGCGGGCTACCAGCAGAAGCGTTCCTTTGAGGACGGCTCGGTCCATCTGACGCTCGACCTGGAGCCGACGGCCGAGTCGCTGGCCGTGCAGCGCGCGCGTGAGCAGCGCGCGGAGTCACGCTCGGTGCAGCGGCTGCTCGCGCCCGGCTCGCTCGCCGTGATCGGCGTCGGCCGCGAGCCCGGTGGAGTGGGGCGCACGGTGCTGCGCAATCTGCTGGGGGCGGGGTTCACCGGCCGGGTGTACGCGGTCAACCGGGCCTTCGGGGACGGGAGTTCCACTGCCGGCGGCGGCTCGTGGTTCGGTGGCGGCCCCACGGTCGACGGTGTACCGGCGGTCCGCTCGCTCGCGGAGATCGGGGAGCCGGTCGACCTGGCGGTCGTCGCGGTACCGGCCGAGCGGGTGCCGGAGGCGGTCGCGGAGTGCGGCGAGCACGGGGTGCAGGGCCTCGTCGTCCTCTCCGCCGGTTACGCGGAGAGCGGCGCGGCCGGACGCGAGCGCCAGCGCGAACTGCTGCGGCAGGTGCGGTCGTACGGGATGCGGCTGATCGGGCCGAACGCGTTCGGCGTGATCAACACCGCGCCCGGGGTACGGCTGAACGCGTCCCTGGCGCCGGAGCCGCCCGACCGGGGCCGGATCGGCCTGTTCACGCAGTCCGGAGCGATCGGCATCGCGCTGCTCTCGGGGCTCTACCGGCGCGGGGCGGGCCTGTCGACGTTCATCTCGTCCGGCAACCGGGCGGACGTCTCGGGCAACGACATCCTCCAGTACTGGTACGAGGACGCCGATACGGACGTGGTCCTGCTGTACCTCGAATCCATCGGCAACCCGCGGAAGTTCACCCGGCTCGCGCGGCGGACGGCGGCGGTGAAGCCGGTGGTCGCGGTGAAGGGCGCGCGCCACAGCGGCTCGACCCCGCCGGGCCACGCGGTCCCGGTGACCCGTGTCCCGGACGCGGCGGTCTCGGCGCTGCTGCGCCAGGCCGGGGTGATCCGGGTGGACACGGTGACCGAACTGGTCGACGTGGGCGTGCTCCTCGCGGACCAGCCGCTGCCGGCGGGCCCGCGCGTGGCGATCCTGGGCAACTCGGAATCGCTCGGCCTGCTGACGTACGACGCCTGCCTCACCGAGGGGCTGCGCCCCCTGCCGCCCCGCGACCTGACGACGGCGGCCACCCCGGCCGACTTCCGGGACGCACTGGCACAGGCGCTCGCGGACGAGTTCTGCGACGCGGTGGTGGTCACGGCGATCCCCTGGGTGGGCACCCCCGGCCACCCCGACGAGGCCCTGGCCACGGCCCTCAAGGAAGCCACGGCCACGTCCCCGGCGAAGCCGGTGGCGGTGGTCCACGTGGAACTGGGCGGCCTGGCCCAGGCGCTCGCGAGCGCGGCGGACACGGCACCGCGAGCGGCGACGGCGAACCGGGGGAGGGTGGTGCCCGCGCGGCCGGAGCCCGGAAGCGGGGGTATGGCGGCCGAGGGGGTGCAGGGGCGCATCCCCGCCTACCCCGCCGCCGAGCGCGCCGTACGGGCGCTCGCGCAGGCCGTGCGGTACGGGCAGTGGCGGCGGCAGGCCGCCGAGCAGGGGAAGGTGCCGGAGTACGACGACATCGACGAGGCCGGGGCCGCCCGGGACATCGCGGGGCTGCTCGGGGACGCCCCGGACCCCCGGGGCGTGACGCTCGGCAGCGACGCCGCCGAGGCGCTGCTCGGCCGGTACGGCATCCGGGTGCGCCCCGCCCGCCCCGCCCCGCACCCGGACGCCGCCGTCGAGGCCGCCGCCCGCATCGGCTACCCCGTCGCGCTCAAGACCACCGCCCCGCATCTGCGCCACCGCCCCGACCTCGGCGGGGTCCGCCTGGACCTGGCGGACGAGGAGCAACTGCGGCGCGCGTACGCCGAGTTGACCCACGCGCTCGGCAAGCCGGAGGAGCTGCAGCCGGTCGTCCAGGCGATGGCGCCGCGCGGGGTGGACACCGTCGTGCGCGCCGCCATCGACCCGGCCGTCGGCGCCGTGCTCTCCTTCGGCCTGGCGGGCGCCGCCTCCGAGCTGCTCGGGGACACCGGCCATCGTCTGGTTCCGGCCACCGACCGCGACGCCGCCGAGCTGATCCGGTCGATCCGGACCGCCCCGCTCCTGTTCGGCTGGCGCGGCTCGGCCCCGGTGGACACGGCGGCGCTCGAAGAGCTCCTGCTGCGGGTGTCGCGCCTGGTCGACGACCACCCGGAGGTCGTCGCGGTCACCCTGGAACCGGTCGTCGTCGCCCAGCACGGTCTCACCGCCCTCGGCGCCACCGTCCGCCTCGCCCCGCCCCCCGCCCGCACCGACCTCGGCCCCCGGCGCCTGCCCAGCTACTGAAACGATCGGGCCCCGGGGCCCCGTAGGATGGAGTCCATGGCGAAGACCGGCACGATGACCCAGGGGCTGCGCGCGGCGATCGAGCGCAGCGGCTACTACCCGGCCCTTGTGGCCGAGGCGGTGGAGGCCGCCGTCGGTGGTGAGCCCATCGCGTCGTACCTGGTGCACCAGGAGACCACCTTCGACGCCAACGAGGTGCGTCGCCACGTCACGGTCCTCGTCCTCACGGACAATCGTTTCATCGTGAGCCACACCGACGAGCAGAACGCCGACACCAGCTCCCCGACGCCGTACGCGACGACCTCGACGGAGTCCGTGAAGATCGGCCGGATCTCGTCCGTGGTGGTCAGCCGCGTCGTCGCCAACCCCGAGTCGTACACGCCGGGCGTCCTGCCCCGTGAAGTGGTGCTCACCATCGGCTGGGGTGCGGTGTCCCGTATCGACCTGGAGCCCGCCGCCTGCGGCGACCCCAACTGCGACGCCGACCACGGCTACACCGGCAACGCCACGGCCGACGACCTGAGCCTGCGGGTCAGCGAGGCCGGCGACGGCCCGGACACCGTGCGCCAGACCCTCGCCTTCGCGCAGGCGCTCTCCGAGGCGACCGCGGCGACCGGCCGCTGATGGCCCAGCCCTACTGGCAGGATCCGGAACCCCTCGCCCTCGACACCGCCCCCCTGCCCGAGTACGGCAGCGGCTCGCTCGCCGATCTGCTGCCCACGCTCGTGGCGGGCCAGGGCGTGCCCGGTGTGAGCGCCGCGATCCCCGAGCTGACCCCGGCCGACCGGAACTGCGTCTTCCTGATCGACGGCCTCGGCTGGGAGCAGATCAAGGCCCACCCGGACGAGGCGCCGTATCTGCACTCGCTGCTCGGCACCTCGCGCGGCGGCACCGGCCGCCCGATCACCGCGGGCTTCCCGGCCACCACCGCCACCTCGCTGGCTTCCGTCGGCACGGGCCTGCCGCCCGCCGCGCACGGCCTGCCCGGCTACACCGCGCGCAACCCCGAGACCGGCCAGCTGATGAACCAGCTGCGCTGGCGGCCGTGGACCGATCCGCATGTGTGGCAGCCGTACCCCACGGTCTTCCAACTGGCCGACGCGGCCGGGGTGCACACCGCCCAGGTGTCGTCGCCGACGTTCGAACACACTCCGCTGACTAAAGTGGCGCTCAGTGGCGGAACGTTTCACGGGCGGCTCTCCGGCGAGGACCGCATGGACCTCGCGGCCGAGCAACTGGCCGCCGGAGACCGCTCGTTGGTCTACACGTACTACAGCGACGTCGACGGCAAGGGCCACCGCTTCGGCGTCGACTCCGACGCCTGGCGCGGCCAGCTGATGTACGTCGACCGGCTCGTCCAGCGCCTCGCCGAGCAGCTGCCGCCCCGCTCGGCGCTGTACGTCACCGCCGACCACGGCATGATCGACATCCCCTTCGACGAAGAGTCCCGTATCGACTTCGACGAGGACTGGGAGCTGCGCGCGGGCGTCGCCCTGCTCGGCGGCGAGGGCCGGGCCCGGCATGTGTACGCGGTCCCGGGGGCCCAGTCCGACGTCCTCGCCGTCTGGCGCGAGGTGCTCGGCGAGCAGTTCTGGGTGGCGAGCCGCGAGGAGGCCATAGCCGCGGGCTGGTTCGGGCAGCCGGGCGTCTGCGACGAGCGGGTGCACGGCCGGATCGGCGACGTCGTCGCGGCCGCCCAGGCCGATGTGGTGATCACCGCCTCGCAGAACGAGCCGAACGAGTCCGCGATGGTCGGCATGCACGGCTCGATGACCCCCGTCGAGCAGCTGGTGCCGCTCATAGAAGTACGCTCGTAACCCTTCCCGTACTTCTTCCACCCTCTACGCGCGCGTGCGCGCAGACCCGAAAGGCCGTCACCCTCCCATGCCCGAGCTGGTGTTCTTCTCCGGAACGATGGACTGCGGAAAGAGCACCCTCGCTCTTCAGATCGAGCACAACCGGTCCGCGCGCGGACTCCAGGGCATGATCTTCACGCGGGACGACCGCGCGGGCGAGGGCAAGCTGTCCTCCCGGCTCGGGCTCGTGACGGACGCCGTCGAGGCCGCCGAGGGCTTCGACTTCTACGCGTACCTCGTCGCCCATCTCTCCAAGGGCGGCCGCTGCGACTATGTGATCGCGGACGAGGCGCAGTTCCTCGCGCCCGAGCAGATCGACCAGCTCGCCCGGGTCGTCGACGACCTCGAACTGGACGTCTTCGCCTTCGGCATCACCACCGACTTCCGCTCCAAGCTCTTCCCCGGCTCCCAGCGGCTCGTCGAGCTCGCCGACCGGGTCGAGGTGCTCCAGGTGGAGGCGCTGTGCTGGTGCGGCGCGCGGGCCACGCACAACGCCCGTACGGTCGGGGGCGAGATGGTCGTCGAGGGCGCGCAGGTGGTCGTCGGCGACGTCAACCAGTCCGAGGACGAGATCGGTTACGAGGTGCTGTGCCGACGCCATCATCGGCGCCGCATGACGGCCGCGGCGGCGCGTGCGGCTGCGCTGTCGCCGGATGTGCTGCCCGTCGACGCGTAGCGCTCCGCGGGGGCTGGATATTTGGCTGCGGACCGTGCGGGGCTGGTCGCGCAGTTCCCCGCGCCCCTTTAGGGCGCCGACCGCACCAGGGTGAAGACCGCCCCCTCCGGGTCCGCCACCGTCGTCACTCGGCCGCTCGAACCGTCGCGGGGTGGCTTGATCACGTGGCCGCCGAGTTCCGTGACCCGGCGGGCCGCCGCGTCGGCGTCCGTGACCTCGAAGTACGTCATCCAGTGCGCGCCCTTGTCGCGGGGCAGGGCGTGGCCGACGCCGTGCAGGGACGCGACCGGGCGGCCGTCGAGGTGGAGCGTCACGTAGTCGAAGTCGGCCGAGACCACCGCCTCCTCCTCGTAGCCGAACACCGACTCGTAGAACTTGCCGACCGCAGAGGTCTCACGGGTCACCAGCTCGTTCCAGACGGGCGTGCCCGGCGCGCCCGCCACCGTGTTGCCGACGTGCGCCTCGGCCTGCCAGGCGCCGAAGACCGCGCCCTCCGGGTCCGAGGCGATCACCAGGCGGCCCGCGTCGCCCGCGTCCAGCGGACCCACCCCGACGGTGCCGCCGCAGTGCCGGATCGCCTCGGCGGTCGCGTCCGCGTCGTCGGTGGCCAGATAGGTGGTCCAGGCGATCGGCAGATGGCGGTCGGGCGGGAGCTGTCCGATGCCCGCGACCTCGGCGCCGTCGAGCACGGCCCGTACGTACGGGCCGAGCGAGGCGGGCCCGGGGCGGAACTCCCAGCCGAAGAGCGCCGCGTAGAACTCCTGTGTAGGCGCCAGGCCGTGCACCATGAGGCTCACCCAGCAGGGTGTTCCGGGTGTGTGCCGGGTCTCTGCCTGGGACATCGTGACTCTCTCCTCGGACCATCGCTGTGACAACGCGCCCTAAAGAAGTGGGCGGCCGGCCGCGCCGCGCGCCCACCCCCTCGCAGATGCTTGCACCACCGGAGGCGATGCGCGCCCCGGCCGCGCCGCTTTTGGCGCGTTCCCGCAGGAGGGATGCCCACTTTGGCATTTCTCATCCGTTTCGCGCCCGTTACGTTGCGGCGGGCACTGCGCGAGGATGGCCCCATGAACGTCATCATCAGCGCATCCGAACTGGCGAGCGAGCTGGCCGGGGCGCGGCCGCCGGTCCTGCTCGACGTCCGCTGGCAGTTGAGCCTGGCCAAGGCGGCGGGCGCCGCCCCCTTCGACGGCCGGGCCGAGTACGCGGCCGGGCACATCGGCGACGCGGTCTTCGTCGACCTCGACGCGGAGCTGGCCGCCCCGCCCGGCGCGGCCGGACGCCATCCGCTGCCCGATGTGGCCGCCTTCGGCGCGGTGATGCGCCGCGCGGGCGTGTCGGCCGGGACGCCGGTCGTTGTGTACGACGGCGGCCAGGGCTGGGCGGCCGCGCGCGCGTGGTGGCTGCTGCGCTGGACGGGGCACCAGGACGTACGGGTCCTCGACGGCGGCCTCGCCACCTGGAGCGGCCCGCTCTCCACCGAGCTCCCGACGCCCGCCGAGGGCGACTTCGCGCCGGAGCCCGGCGCGCTGGGCCTCCTCGACGCGGACGCGGCGGCCGCCCTCGCCCGGTCGGGGCTGCTCCTGGACGCGCGTGCGGGGGAGCGCTACCGGGGCGAGGTAGAGCCGATCGACCGGGTCGGCGGCCACATCCCGGGCGCGGTCTCGGCGCCGACCACCGAGAACGTCGGCCCCGACGGGCGCTTCCTGGCCGCCGAGGTCCTCGCCGACCGCTTCAAGGCGCTGGGCGCCTCCGGCACCGACGTCGGCGTCTACTGCGGCTCCGGGGTCTCCGGCGCCCATGAGGTGCTGGCCCTGGCGGTCGCGGGCATCCCGGCCGCGCTGTACGCGGGCTCCTGGTCGCACTGGTCCTCGGACGAGTCCCGCCCGGTGGCCACCGGCCCCGACCCGCAGTAGCGCGACGCACACCGAGGGGGCCCGCGCGGTGCGCGGGCCCCCTCGGGTCGTCAAGGCTTCCCCTACGGGGAAGCGGTTGCCGCGAAGAAGCGGCTACTCCTGTTTCTTGCGGCGCGTGCCGAAGACGATCTCGTCCCAGCTCGGCACGGCGGCCCGGCGCCCGGGCCGGACGCCGTCCGCCTCGGCCTGGCGGTCGGTCGTGCCGGTGAGCCGGTCGCGGTGACCGCTCACCGAGCGCGGCATCAGGACGTCCGCGTACGCGGCACCCGCACCCGCCGAGGCGGCGGGCGCCGGCGGCTCCTCGACCTCCGGCTCGGCCTCGGGCTCGCTCGCCGGGGGCTCGGGCGGGGCGGTGGGCCGCTCGGGCACCACCATGTCGCCCCGGAAGCTGGGCACCGCCTCCAGGAGGCTGGTGAGCGAGTCGCTCTCGTCCACAGGTTCCGGCGCGGGCGCGGTGGGACGCTCCAGTGGCCGGTCCAACTGCCGGTCCAGGGCGCGGTCCAGCGGCCGGTCCCGGGGCAGCCGGGCGATCCTGGGCACGAACGGGAAGCTCGGCTCGGGGGTGTCGTCGCTCTCGCCGATCAGCGAGCGGGCCTCGTCGTCGACGGCCTGGACGAGGCGGCGCGGCGGGTCGTACGTCCAGCTCGCCGCGTGCGGCTCGGTGGCCACACGGTAGACGAGCAGGACCTCCCAGGTGCCGTCGTCACGGCGCCAGGAGTCCCACTGGACGCTGTCCTTGTCGGCGCCGCGCAGCAGCAGCCGTTCCTGGACCGCCTCGCCGAGCTGCGGTCCGGTGTTCTCGCCGGGACGGCGTACGGGGGTCTTGCGGGCCCGCTCGGCCATGAAGGCGCGCTCCGCGAGCACCGGGCCCTCGAAGCGGCGCACCCGGTCGACGGGGATCCCGGCGAGCTGGGCGACCTCTTCGGCCGAGGCACCGGCTCGTATACGCGCCTGGATGTCGCGGGGCCGGAGGTGGCTCTCCACCTCGATCTCGATCTGGCCCAGGCGAGCACGGTCGTTGCGCACGGCGGCGCGCAGCCGCTCATCGATCGGAAGCGTGTATTCCGTGCTGTCCGCAGCCTTGAGCACCAGTCGTGTGCCGTCGTTGGAGACGGCCACGACACGCAGTTCGGGCATGGGGACCTCCCGGGTGGTGCCTGCCGACGTCACCTGCGTCGCTGCTTCCGCTAGTCGAGTGTGGCCTGCCCGGGTGCAGCCTGCCACAACATTGCCGAGTTGCCCGGCGTGTCGGGCATGTGCCCTGGTACGCCGTTATGGCACGGTTACCTATTTGCAACGCAGAGTGACCGATGTGGTCGCTCCACCAGCAGGCGCCCGTACGGTGCCACGGCTCCGCCGGTTCGAGTGCCGCTTTCGGCCCCCTCCCGCAGGACCCGGAAACCCGTGAGGGAGACCAGGCCCAGGGCTCGCCACAGTACTCCATTCGGGCCACCTGGGTGGACCGCCGCGCCGCCGAAGTTCTCCCGGGGGGCGGGAGTTGGACGCCGCGTGCCGTGACGACACGTACTTCGTACGTGTCGTGCTTCACACAATCGCCAGAAACGGAACTATTCGCTTCGCCCATGGGTCCCCTCTACGTACAAGCTGGCGGAGAAGGGCGAACAGAGGCTGTAGATGGGTGAGAAGCCGGATACCGGGACGAAGCAGGATGAAAAGCGCCTCGACCTGAGCGTTCCCCAGGTCGCGGGCAGCGCGCTCGCGGCGATCGCGGCCGCCGTGCTCGCCTCCAAGCTCGGCGTCTACGGGACGATCCTGGGCGCCGGTGTGGTGAGCGTCGTCGCCACCTGCGGCGGCACGGTCTTCCAGCATCTGTTCCGCCGGACCGGGGAGCAGCTGCGCGACGTCACCGTCCAGACGATCCCGAAGGCCCGGCAGACGCCGGGGCTGCCCGCGTACGAGGAGACGCGCCAGGGCGAGTTCGGCGCGGCCACCGTCCACGGCACCCGCGTCCGGGGCTGGAAGCGCTCCGCGCTGGGCGCCGCGGTCGTCTTCGTCATCGCGATGGCCGGCATCACCACGTACGAACTGGCGTCCGACTCGAAGCTGAGCGGCGGCAAGGGCGGCACCACCTTCGGCTCGGTCGTCAGCGGCAGCGGCGCCAGGTCGTCCGACAAGGAGCCGGAGACCGACCGCGACAACCGCCACACCCCGGACACGGGCACCGGCGGCGGGCAGTCGCCCTCCAAGGACCCGGGCCAGGGCGGCGGTTCGACGTCCGGCACGAGCGGCACGTCCGGTGGTTCGACCGGTACGAGCCCGACGCCCACCCCGTCCACCTCGCCCGGCACCACCACCGGCGGCCAGGGCGCGACCGGCGGCACCCCGAGCCCGCCGCCGTCCCCGTCCCCGAGCAAGGACACGGGCGCGGCCGACGGCGGCACGAGCTCGGGCTCGACTCCGAAGGCCGAATCCCCGGCCCCGCCCACCACCTGAGTCAGTCGCCCAGCACCCGCCGCAGATACGCGTTGGCGAACCGCCGTTCCGGGTCGAGCCGGTCGCGCAGCGCGGTGAACTCGCCGAAGCGCGGATAGGCCTCGGCGAAGTACTCGGCGTCGCGGGTGTGCACCTTGCCCCAGTGCGGACGGCCGCCGTGCGCGGTCATGATCCGCTCCACGGCGGTGAAGTACGCCTGGTACGGCGTGCCCTTGTACATGTGCACGGCGATGTAGGCGGTGTCCCGGCCGGACGCCGTGGAGAGCGCGATGTCGTCGGCCGGCGCCGTGCGCACCTCGACCGGGAAGCTCACCCGCAGACCGGAGCGGTCGACCAGCATGCGCACCTCGCGCAGCACGTCGACGACGTCCTCGCGCGCGAGGGCGTACTCCATCTCCACGAACCGCACCCGCCGTGGACTTGTGAAGACCTTGTACGGAATGTCGGTGTACGTACGGGCGGAGAGGGCGCGGCTGGAGATCCTGGCGATCGCCGGGATCGTCGCGGGCACGGCCCGGCCCAGTGAACAGGCCACCTGGAAGACCCCGTTGGAGAGCAGCTCGTCCTCGACCCAGCCGCTCACCCGGCCGGCCGGGGCGGCGGGGCCCGCGCTGCGGTTGTTGCGCTTGGTGTTGCAGTTGCCGGTGTGCGGGAACCAGTAGAACTCGAAGTGCTCGTTCTCCGCGAACAGTTCGTCGAACTCGCCCGTCACCCGGTCGAACGTCATCGGCTCCTCGCGCGCGGTGAGCAGGAACTCCGGCTCCACCGCGAAGGTGATCGCGGTGACGATCCCGAGCGCCCCGAGCCCGATCCGGGCCGCCGCGAAGACCTCCGGGTTCTCCTTCGCCGAGCAGGTGAGCAGCGAGCCGTCCGCGGTGACCAGCTCAAGTGCCGTGATCTGGGCGGCTATCGACGCCGAGTCGCGGCCGGTGCCATGGGTTCCGGTCGCGGTGGCCCCGGCCACCGTCTGCTCCATGATGTCGCCCATGTTGGTGAGGGAGAGCCCCTCGCGCGCGAGGACCGCGTTCAAACGCTTCAGGGGCGTGCCCGCCTCGACCGTCACGGTCATCGCCGTACGGTCGATCTCGCGTATGCCGGTGAGCAGATCGGGGCGTATGAGCACGCCGTCGGTGGCCGCCGTCGTGGTGAAGGAGTGGCCGGTGCCGACCGCCTTCACCTTCAGGCCGTCCCCGGCCGCCCTGCGGACCACCGCGGCCACCTCGGCCGCCGAGGCGGGGGACACCTCCCGGACCGGCCGTGCGGTGACGTTGCCCGCCCAGTTACGCCACGTGCTGCTGCTCGCTCCGCTCATCTGCCAGCCCCTCCCGTCGTGGCGCCGGCCTGCGCAGCCGGCGGTACCCCGAGAACGCCACCGCGGCCGCGAGCGCTCCCGCCACGACGGGCACCAGATACCCCGAGCGCGCGCCCGCCGCGTCGACCGCCCACCCGGCGGCCGACGAACCGAGCGCCACACCGACCGCGAGCCCGGTACTCGTCCAGGTCATGCCCTCGGTGAGCTTGCTGCGCGGTACGTGCTGTTCGACGAGGGCCATGGTCGACACCATCGTCGGCGCGATGGACAGGCCCGCGACAAAGAGCGCCACGGCCAGGAACGGCAGGCTCCCGGCCAGTTGGAGCGGGATCATACTCACCGCCATCGCACACACGCCCACCAGCCACCTCTTGGCAGGGGCGCCCTTGAACCGCAGCAGCCCGAACACCGCACCCGCCAGACACGAGCCGAGCGCATACGCCGCGAGCACCAGACTGGCCGCCGCCTTGTGGCCGCGCTCGTCAGCGAAGGCCACGGTGACCACGTCGACCGCGCCGAAGATCGCGCCGGTGGCGACGAAGGTGGCGACCAGGACCTGGAGGCCGGGGGAGCGCAGCGCCGAGCCGCCGGTGTGGTGCTCGCGCGGATGCGGTACCGGCTCGGTGGCGCGCTGGGCGGTCAGCCAGAAGACGCCGGCGACCAGGAAGGCGGCCGCCATCAGCGGCCCCGCCTCGGCGAACCAGGCGGTGGAGAGCCCGATGGAGAGGATCGGCCCGACGATGAAGCAGAGCTCGTCGACGATCGACTCCCAGGAGTACGCCGCGTGCAGGCTCTGGCCGTCGCCCCGGTAGATCTCGGCCCAGCGGGCCCGGACCATCGAGCCGACGCTCGGCACACAGCCCGCGGCCGCCGAGAACACGAACAGCGTCCAGTCCGGCGCCCCCTGCTGGGCGCAGACGAGCAGTCCGGCGACGGCCGCCACCGCCGCGAGCGTGGCGGGCCGCAGCACCCGGCGCTGCCCGTGCCGGTCGACGAGCCGGGAGATGTACGGCCCGAGCACGGCGGCCGACATGGCGAGCGTCGCCGAGAGCGCGCCCGCGAGCCCGTAACGGCCGGTGAGCTGGGAGACCATCGTGACGACGCCGATGCCCATCATCGACAGCGGCATCCGCCCGAGGAGGCCGGCGGCGGAGAACCCCCTGGTGCCGGGGGCGGCGAATATCGCGCGGTAGGGACTGGCCATGCGAGGCTCCGGCTTCCGGCTCAACCGAGCAGTTAATTCCTAAAGCTTACGGTGTTGAACTTACGGTGCGGAGTGGCGCCTGCGCACCATGTTTTCCGTGCGCCGCCGTCCCGGGTTGCCGATGGGGCCGGTTCGGCGGGGCCGCGTTCCCGGTGCCCCGGTTGTCAGTGGCGGATGGCAGGATCGATGCCATGTCCGATCTGCGCGATCAAGCTTCTGGAGCGGCCCTCGAAGCGGCTCCTTACGACGCCCTGCTGCTGCTCTCCTTCGGCGGCCCGGAGGGTCCCGACGACGTGGTCCCGTTCCTGGAGAACGTGACGCGCGGCCGGGGCATCCCACGGGAGCGGCTGAAGGAAGTCGGTCAGCACTACTTCCTCTTCGGCGGGGTCAGCCCCATCAACGAGCAGAACCGCGCCCTGCTCGAAGCCCTGCGCAAGGACTTCGCGCAGAACAGCCTGGACCTCCCGGTCCACTGGGGCAACCGGAACTGGGCGCCGTACCTCACGGACACGCTGCGCGAGATGGCGCTGGCCGGCCACCGCCGTATCGCCGTGCTCACCACCAGTGCGTACGCGTCGTACTCGGGCTGCCGCCAGTACCGCGAGAACCTGGCGGACGCGCTGGCCGCCCTGGAAGCGGAGGGCATCGAGCCGCCCCGCGTGGACAAGCTGCGGCACTACTTCAACCACCCCGGCTTCGTGCGCCCGATGATCGACGGCGTGCTCGCCTCGCTCGCCGCGCTGCCGGAGGAGGTCCGCGCGGGCGCCCACCTCGCGTTCACCACGCACTCGATCCCCACCGCGTCCGCCGACGCCTCGGGCCCGGTGGAGGAGCACGGGGACGGCGGCGCGTATGTGAGCGAGCACCTGGACGTGGCCCGGGTGATCGCCGACGCCGTGCGCGAGGAGACCGGGGTGCAGCGGCCCTGGGAGCTCGTCTACCAGTCGCGCTCCGGCGCCCCGCACATCCCGTGGTTGGAGCCGGACATCTGCGACCACCTGGAGGCGCTGCACGGGGACGGCGCCCCGGCGGTCGTGATGGTGCCCATCGGGTTCGTGTCGGACCACATGGAGGTCCTGTACGACCTGGACACCGAGGCCACGGCCAAGGCGGCCGAGCTCGGGCTTCCGATCGCCCGGTCGGCCACGGTCGGCGCGGACCCGCGGTTCGCCGCGGCCGTGCGCGAGCTCGTCCTGGAGCGGGCGGCGGCCGAGCGCGGGGAGTCCGTGGAGCGCTGCGCCCTGGGCGCGCTCGCCCCCTCGCACGACCTGTGTCCGGTCGGCTGCTGCCCCGCCCGGGCGCCGCGGCCCGCCGCGGCCGGCGCCGACAGCCCGTACGCGTAAGGAGCGACCATGCCCGCCGAGAACACAGAGAACACCGAGAACCGCGAACTCCTCGCGCTCGCCCTGGAGGCCGCCCGGCGGGCCGGGGCGCTGCTGCGCGACGGGCGCCCGGCCGACCTGGGCGTCGCCGCCACCAAGACCAGCCCGATCGACGTCGTCACCGAGATGGACATCGCGGCCGAGAAGCTGATCACCGGCTTCCTGGCCGAGCACCGCCCCGACGACGGCTTCCTCGGTGAGGAGGGCGCCTCCAGCGAGGGCACCAGCGGGGTGCGCTGGGTCATCGACCCGCTCGACGGAACCGTCAACTACCTTTACGGGCTGCCCACTTGGGCCGTCTCCATCGCCGCCGAGCGGGACGGGGTGCGGGTCGCGGGCGTGGTCGAGGCGCCGATGCGCGGCGAGACGTACCACGCGGTGCTCGGCGGCGGCGCGTTCGTGGGCGAGCGGCCGCTGCGCTGCCGCCCGGCGGCCCCGCTCGACCAGTCGCTGCTCGGGACCGGCTTCGCCTATGTCCAGTCGGTGCGGGCCCACCAGGCGGAGATCGCGGCCAAGCTGATCCCGCGGTTCCGGGACGTGCGGCGCGGCGGTTCGGCGGCGATCGACCTGTGCGACGTGGCGGCCGGGCGTCTGGACGCGTACTACGAGCGCGGGCTCAACCCCTGGGACCTGGCGGCGGGCGACCTCATCGCGCGCGAGGCGGGCGCCCTGACCGGCGGACGCCCGGGCGACCCGGCCTCCCGGGACCTGACGATCGCCGCGACCCCGGAGCTCTTCGGCCCGCTCCAGGCCCTCCTTGAGGAGTACGGGGCCTGGCACGACTGAGCGGGCCTGTGGACAGCGCGAACCCCCGGCACCGTCCTGCGATGCCGGGGGTTCGCGTGCTGCTCAGCTTGCCGTGGCCACCACCTCGACGCCGTGTTCGGCGGCGAGGCGATGGAGATCGTCGAGCTCGGCCTGTTCGACTTCCACCAGGAAGTCGTCGCCGTTCTCGCGGGCCCGCGTGAGGTCCGTCTCCGTGGCCCTTATGCGCTGCAGGAGTCCTGCGGTGAATGCGTCCATGGTGCGCCCCCTCGTCGTGGGTCGGTGGCACGGGGGTGTGCCGACGGTGGGTCACGATCACGAGCAGCAGGTAGTGGCATGCCACATACAGGGCGTGATCGCGGGTGTGCAGTCGTCCTCCCCCCACCCGGTCCCACAGAAACCTCAACTCGCGCGAGAATCCGGCGAATTCCGTCGCCGCCGGTGAACCCGCAGGTCGGACGGCGACTGTGCGGTGGCACCGTCTTACCGCCGGTTTATGGCCGTAAGGGGCAGGATGGAAGCACACAGTCACTGCTTCAGTGCCCACAGAACGGCCCACACGGGCTCGGAAGAACCGCCCGCGTGGGCCTGCGTGCCCCAGGGCGCTGCTGCCCGCGAGGGCTCAGAGGAAGGAAAAGCGCCGTGCGCGTACTCGTCGTCGAGGACGAGCAGCTGCTCGCCGATGCGGTGGCCACCGGACTGCGCCGGGAGGCCATGGCCGTCGACGTCGTCTACGACGGCGCCGCCGCCCTGGAGCGCATCGGTGTCAACGACTACGACGTGGTCGTGCTCGACCGGGACCTCCCGCTGGTGCACGGCGACGACGTCTGCCGCAAGATCGTCGAGCTCGGGATGCCCACCCGGGTCCTGATGCTGACCGCCTCCGGCGACGTCAGCGACCGTGTCGAGGGCCTGGAGATCGGCGCCGACGACTATCTGCCCAAGCCGTTCGCCTTCAGCGAGCTCACCGCGCGCGTGCGGGCGCTCGGCCGGCGTACGACGGTGCCGCTGCCGCCCATCCTGGAGCGCGCCGGTATCAAGCTCGACCCGAACCGGCGCGAGATCTTCCGCGACGGCAAGGAGATCCAGCTGGCCCCGAAGGAGTTCGCGGTCCTGGAGGTCCTGATGCGCAGCGAGGGCGCCGTGGTCTCGGCCGAGCAGCTGCTTGAGAAGGCGTGGGACGAGAACACCGACCCGTTCACCAACGTGGTGCGCGTGACCGTCATGACGCTGCGCCGCAAGCTCGGCGAGCCGCCCGTCATCGTCACGGTGCCGGGCTCGGGATACCGGATCTGACCCCGATGGCCACGACCCCCGCGCCGCCACCGACGGCGCCACCGAAACCGACCTGGGACCCCCGAGGTGCCGAGCCCCCGTTCCCCTGGGTGCGCCCGACCATCCGGATAAGGCTCACGCTGCTCTACGGCGGCATGTTCATGATCGCGGGCATCCTGCTGCTCTCGATCATCTACCTGCTCGCGGCCGCCGCCTTGCACACGGCCAACGATCTGCCCTTCAAGCTGCTGCCCGAGAGCAAGATCCAGCTGACCAGCAACTCGTGCCCGGCGCTCGCCCCCGGCCTGTCGGCCGACGAGGCGAACGCCGCGCTCAAGGCGTGCGTCGCCGAGCAGCGCCAGCACGCGCTCGACGATCTGCTGACCCGCTCGCTGATGGCGCTCGTGGGCCTCAGCGTCATCGCGTTCGCGTTCGGATACGCGATGGCCGGCCGGGTCCTGTCGCCGCTGGGCCGGATCACCCGCACCGCCCGCCGGGTGGCCGGGACCGACCTGACCCGGCGGATCGAGCTGGACGGCCCGGACGACGAGCTCAAGGAGCTCGCGGACACCTTCGACGACATGCTGGACCGCCTGGAGCGGGCCTTCACCGCCCAGCAGCGGTTCGTGGCGAACGCCTCGCACGAGCTGAGAACCCCGCTGGCGATCAACCGCACGCTCCTGGAGGTCCACCTCTCCGACCCCGGGGCGCCCGTGGAGCTCCAGCAGCTCGGCAAGACGCTGCTGGCCACCAACGAGCGCAGCGAGCAGCTGGTGGAGGGCCTGCTGCTGCTCGCCCGCAGCGACAACGAGATCGTCGACCGCAAGCCCGTCGACCTCGCCGAGGTCGCCTCCCGCGCCATCGACCAGGCGCGCGGGGAGGCCGAGGCCAAGGGCGTGGAGATCCGCGGCGAGCGGGCGCCCGCCGTGGTGCAGGGCAACGGGGTCCTGCTGGAGCGGATCGCGCTGAACCTGGTGCAGAATGCGGTGCGCTACAACGTCCCCGAGGACGGCTGGGTGTCGGTGACCACCGAGCTCCAGCAGGGACAGGCCGTCCTGCTGGTCTCGAACACGGGGCCGGTGGTTCCCGCGTACGAGATCGACAACCTCTTCGAGCCGTTCCGGAGGCTCCGCACGGAGCGCACGGGCAGCGACAAGGGTGTCGGGCTCGGGCTTTCCATCGCGCGATCCGTCGCGCGGGCCCACGGAGGCCGTATCATCGCGGAGCCCCGCGAGGGCGGCGGCCTCGTGATGCGTGTCACCATGCCAGTTTGAGATGCTTTTCGATGCCGTCGAGAAGTTCGCTTTGAGCGGAATTTTCGGGACCCGTTCCGGAGATGTCCGTGTGTGATCAATCACAAGGGCAAATTTCCGGCCATCTACTCTCCGTGATCATTGCCTCCGCCGGAAAACCGGGAAAAGTCCGGGTTTCCGGGGGGTGAGATCACGGGAAGTACACGGGGTGACGCCCGTGAAGTGCGACATTCGGACCGTGTACGGTCCCGATCGCCATCCAAGACGATCACTCTTGAGGAGTGCGGCTGGGTGTCGATTGAGTAACAGACCTTGATGTGAGGCAAAATCTCCGCCTCGGGTCGGGCACAAGTCCGGCCTCTCACGCGTTACGTGCGCTGGAGACACCGCAACCACCCAGAGGGGGAGAGCGACATGGCAACGGACTACGACACCCCACGCAAGACCGATGACGACGTCGATTCCGACAGTCTTGAAGAACTGAAGGCCCGGCGGAACGACAAGTCGGCCTCGGCCGTCGACGTCGACGATTTCGAGGCCGCGGAGGGCATGGAACTGCCCGGCGCGGACCTTTCCAACGAGGAGCTCGCCGTTCGGGTCCTGCCCAAGCAGGCCGACGAGTTCACCTGCATGAGCTGCTTCCTCGTGCACCACCGCAGCCAGCTGGCCCGGGAGAAGAACGGCCAGCCGATCTGCCGCGACTGCGACTGATCAGGCAGGCCGTGGCGTGGCAGGCGCCGAACCGCCCCGGAAGCGACCGTTCCGGCGAAAGGGTGCCTCGGGTACGCCCGAGGCGTCACAGGGCGGCACAGGCCCGGCAGAGGGCGTCCAGACGCCCGCCGAGCCCTCCGCCCTCCCCGCGGTGAGCTCTGCCGCTCGTGCACGTGACGACGAGCGGGGCCGGCCGGCCTCGCTCGAAGCAGTACTGGACGACCAGGCGGGGCCCGCGGCCGGGGCCCGACGCCTGGGCGCCCTGAGAAAAGCCGCCGCCGACAAAGGCGTGCCGGCCCTGAAGAACGGGGTGCGCAAGAGCGGCGCGAGCGCGAAGGCGGGGCTCGGCCATCTCGCCGACCGCGTCATCGAGATCGCCCCGCGTATTCCGGTGCGCGACCTGACCACGTTGCGCGCCCACTTTCCGGGCCTCGGCCCGGAGGAAATCGCCGACAAACTCATCGCGGGCGCGGCCAACGCCACCTCCGCGGTGGGCGCGGGAATCGGCGCCGCCGCGATGCTGCCCGTTCCGCCCGCCATGCCGGCCGAGCTCGCCGCCGAGGTCACCGGAGTCGCGGCCATCGAGCTCAAGCTGATCGCCGAGCTCCACGAGGTCTACGGAATGCGGCCGTCCGGCAATCTCACCCAGCGCTCCACGGCGTATCTGACGTCCTGGACCGAGGAGCGGGGTGTCCAGGTGACCAAGCCGTCGACCGTCAATGCGGCGCTCGGCGTGCAGATGAAGCGCGAGCTGCGCCAGCAGATCATGAAGCGCATGGTGCGGAATCTGCCGAATCTGACGCCGTTCATGGTCGGGGCGGCGGTGGGTGCCGTCATGAACCGGCGGGATACGAAGAAAGTCGCCGCGCGGGTCCGCGCGGATCTGCGGGCCCGGCAGGTGCCGTGGGACGCGCTGCCCGAGCTGCCTCCGCTGGAGCGCCCCACCGACCCGCTGCGGCCGGGTGAGCTGCCCAAGGAGCTCGGCAGCTAGCCGTCTGCGCCTGCGGCGGGCTTTGCCCCACCCCGCCCCTTCCCGAAAGCCCTTGGCGGGCCGCCGTTGCGGGGGCTCTGCCCCCGGGCCCCCGCTCCTCAAACGCCGGAGGGGATTAGGCCCGCAGCCCGTCCAGTGCCGCCTTGAGCGCCTGCGGGTCCCTCGTCGAGAGGTAGACGTACGGGGTCGGGTCCTGCGGGTCCGTGACCTCCACCCGGACCGCCGTCGGGATGTAGCTGCGCAGCAGCATGAACGCGCGGGGGTCGGCCTTGTGGAGGCGCCAGGCCCGGGCCTCCTCCGCGTCCAGGACCTCAGGTTCGCCCAGTGCCGTCACCGGGATCCGGGCGTCGCCCGCGACCAGGGTGCCCGCGACGACCCGGATGCGTACCGAGCCGTACGAACTGACCACCACGGCGGCCGCGGCCGTGCCGCCGATGAGGCCGCCCAGGAGCGGCAGGCCGCCCAGCGGCAGCAGCATCAGCGCGCACGCGACGCCCACCAGGGCGGCGATCATCCACCAGGAGCGGGGCGCGGTGAGGCGTTCGGTGTACTGAGGGGCGTTCGGCTGCATGACAGCAAGCTTGGCACGACGCGCTTCGCGCCCGGGACCGCGGGTAAGGTCAGCGGCTGTGACTGCTAGATCTGCGTCCCTGACGCCCCCGGCCGACGCCGCGCCGCCGGTCAGGCACCCCGACGCGCCCGCCCCCGGAGAGCTGCTCGGCGCACACTACGAGCACTGCTTCGGCTGCGGCGGCGGACAGCCCCACGGGCTGCACCTCCAGGCGCGGGCCGGCGAGGGCGTGCGGGTGACCGCCGAGTTCACCGTGCGCCCCGCCCACCAGGGCGCCCCGGGCCTCGCGCACGGCGGCGTGCTCGCCACCGCGCTCGACGAGACGCTCGGCTCGCTGAACTGGCTGCTCCAGACCATCGCCGTGACCGGCCGCCTGGAGACCGACTTCGTGCGGCCGGTGCCGCTGGACACCGTGCTGTTCCTGGAGGCCGAGGTCACCGCCGTATCGGGCCGGAAGATCTACTCCACCGCGACCGGCCGGATAGGCGGCCCCGACGGGCCCGTGGCGGTCCGGGCCGACGCGCTGTTCATCGAGGTGAAGGTGGACCACTTCATCGAGAACGGCCGCGCCGAGGAGATCCAGGCCGTCATGTCCGACCCCGACCAGGTCAGGCGCGCCCGCGCCTTCGAGGTGAACCCGTGACCCGTAACCCCGTAGACGTCCTCATCCGCCGAGTCGACCCCGAGGTGCCGATTCCGGCGTACGGGCACCCCGGCGACGCGGGCGCCGACCTCGTCACCACCGAGGCCGCCGAACTCGCTCCGGGGGAGCGGGCGGTGCTGCCGACGGGGGTGAGTATCGCCCTGCCCGACGGGTACGCGGCCTTTGTGCATCCGAGGTCCGGCCTGGCCGCACGCTGCGGTGTCGCCCTGGTGAATGCCCCAGGGACGGTGGATGCCGGGTACCGTGGGGAAATCAAGGTGATCGTGGTCAATCTCGACCCGCGCGAGAGCGTGCGGTTCGAGCGATTCGACCGGATTGCCCAACTGGTCGTCCAGCAGGTCGAGAAGGTGCGCTTCCACGAGGTGGCGGAGCTTCCCGGCTCGGCGCGGGCCGAGGGGGGCTTCGGTTCCACTGGCGGTCATGCCGCCGTGGGCAGGGCCCTCGGCAGTGAACAGGGTGGGAATCGATACGCTTCGGTCGTATCCGACCGGGAAGGACAGTGACGTGTTCGGACGTCGCAAGAAGAGCGGATCCGCCGAGGACACGGCGGGCGAGGCCGAGCAGGTCGTCGACGGCATTGACGCCGAAGATGCCGACTACGCCGATGATGCCGCTGACGAGGGCGAGCCGCGTCGGGTGAACCTGCCGCCGGCCCCTCGGCCGGACGGCCCGTGGGACATCTCCGAGGTGTCCGAGGCCGGCGAGGGCCGGGTCGACCTGGGCGGCCTGTTCGTCCCCGGGGTCGAGGGGATGGAGCTGCGGGTCGAGGTCGCGGGCGACGCGATCGTGGCGGCCACTGTCGTGCTGCGCGACAGCGCGGTGCAGTTGCAGGCCTTCGCGGCCCCCAAGAACGAGGGGATCTGGGGCGAGGTCCGCGAGGAGATCGCCTCCGGCATCACACAGCAGGGCGGGATCATCGACGAGGTCGAGGGTCCGCTGGGCTGGGAGCTGCGGGCCCAGGTGCCGGTGCAGCTGCCGGACGGGACCAACGGGGTCCAGCTGGTCCGCTTCGTGGGCGTGGACGGCCCGCGCTGGTTCCTGCGCGGTGTCATCTCCGGCCAGGGCGCGGTGCAGCCGCAGGCGGCCGGGCTGCTTGAGCAGATCTTCCAGGACACGGTCGTCGTGCGCGGCGAGGGCCCGATGGCCCCGCGCGACCCGATCGTCCTGAAGCTCCCGGACGACGCGCAGATGATGCCCGACGGCGTCCAGCAGGAGGAGCAGGAGGGCTCCCGCTTCTCCGGCGGAATGGGCCAGCTCCAGCGCGGCCCGGAAATCACCGAGGTCCGCTGACCCGAAACGGGTTCACAAGGATGGGCCGTACCCCTGCGTGGGGGGGTGCGGCCCATCGGCCGTTTTTCAAGGGGCGCGGGGAACTGCGCGACCAGCCCAAGACGGCCCGCAGTCGCACAACGACATCTCCAGCGGAGCATTGGGCGCACATCATTGACGTGTCCATAGCCAAGCCCTAGGTTCACGGGCCATCGCGGGCGTTCAAATGGACGCCCATCGTTCACGTACAAGAACGGATGGCCCCACATGCCCCTGTGCATACCCCCGCGTGCCACCCACCGCAAACGCCGCACCATAGGTGCCGCGCTCGCCGTAGCGGCGGTGCTCGGCACCCTAACCGCCGGGCTAAGCGCGACGGCCCGCCCGGCCAAGGCAGCCGCAACCGCAACCGCGCCCACAGGCTTCGTCCACCCCGGCGTCCTCGTCTCAAGGCCCCAACTCGACTTCGCCCGCAAGCAGGTAAACGCCGGCGCCCAGCCCTGGAAGGCCGCGTACGACCAGATGACGGCGAGCCCGTACGCCGACCTCAGCCGTACGCCCAAGCCCCGCGCCGTCGTGGAGTGCGGCCCGTACTCCAACCCCAACCACGGCTGCACCGACGAGCGCGAGGACGCCCTCGCCGCGTACACCGACGCCCTCGCCTGGTACATCACCCAGGACAGCCGGTACGCGAAGAAGGCCATCGAGCTCATGGACGCCTGGTCGGGCGTGATCACGAGCCACACCGACTCCAACGCGCCCCTCCAGACCGGCTGGTCGGGTTCGGTGTGGCCGCGCGCGGCCGAGATCATCCGGGCCACGTACAACGGCGGCTGGGAGCAACAGGGCCGGTTCGCGACCATGCTGCGCACGGTCTATCTGCCCGAGGTGATCAACGGCTCGAACTCCAACGGCAACTGGGAGCTGTCGATGATGGAGGCCGCCGTCGGCATCTCCGTCTTCCTGGACGACCGGACCTCGTACGACAAGGCCATGGCCAGGTTCCGCACCCGCGCCGCCGCGTATGTCTACCTCGCTTCGGACGGGGCGCTGCCCAAGACTGTGCCCTCCCAGCACCTCGACACCCGGGACAAGATCGTCAAGTACTGGCAGGGGCAGTCCACCTTCGTCACCGGCCTCACCCAGGAGACCTGCCGCGACTTCACCCACACCGGATACGGCATCTCCGCGATCTCGCACACCGCCGAGACCAGCCGTATCCAGGGCCAGGACCTCTACTCGACGGACATCGGCGAGCGGCTGCGGCAGGCGCTCGGCTTCCAGGCCACGTACGAGCTGGGCGCGGCCGTGCCGAGCTGGCTCTGCGGCGGCAGCGTCAAGCGCGGCCTCGGCCCGGTCACCGAGGTCGGCTACAACGCCCTGCACAACCGGCTCGGCATCGCCATGGCGCACGCCCGGACGCTCACCGAGCAGAACCGTCCCGCCGGCTCCGACAACCTCTTCGTCGCCTGGGAGACGCTGACGCACGGCGACAACCCGAACTGATCCAAGGCCGTCCATTGCCCGGCCGGACGCCATCTGCCCATACTGGCGCCCGGCGGGGCATCACGGACGTACGGGGGAGCGCATGAGCGAGAGCACCAGCGGACGCGGCGGCACGGCGGCGCTCGCCGAGGAGCCGGGCGCCGGGCCGATGGTCCGCGTCGAGGACCTGCGCCGCTCGTACGGCGAGGGCGCGGCCGCCGTGCACGCGCTGCGCGGGGTCTCCTTCGAGGTGCCGCGCGGCGAGCTCGTCGCCCTCAAGGGCCGCTCCGGCTCCGGCAAGACGACCCTGCTCAACCTGGTCGGCGGGCTCGACCGACCGGACGGCGGCAGCGTCACCGTCGACTCCACGGATCTGGCCGGACTCGGCGAGGAGGGCCTGCTCGCGCTGCGCCGCGACCGTATCGGCTTCATCTTCCAGTCCTTCGGACTGATCCCGATCCTCAGCGCCGCCGAGAACGTCGGCGTGCCGATGCGGCTGCGCCGGACCGACCCCGCCGAGCGCGACGCGCGCGTGGAACTGCTTCTTGGGCTCGTCGGGCTCGCCGACCACGCCCAGCAGCGGCCCGGCGAGCTCTCCGGCGGACAGCAGCAGCGCGTCGCCATCGCCCGCGCGCTCGCCAACCGCCCCGCGCTCCTGATCGCCGACGAGCCCACCGGCCAGCTGGACGCCGAGACCGGGCTCGCGGTGATGGAGCTGCTGCGCGCGGTGGTGCGCAGCGAGGGCGTCACGGTCCTGGTCGCCACCCACGACAGCCAGTTGCTGGGCCTCGCGGACCGGGTCCTGGAGCTCAGCGACGGGCAGATCATCGACCACGGCTGACGGATACATCGCCGACCACGACTGACGCCACCCGCCCCGCCCGCGACATCAGAATCGCGTCAATACGCACGCCAGGCCGCCCCCCGGTCCGATTTGCCCGGATCGGTGGCCGTAAGGTCGGCATCGCGTACGCAGCGATTTTCTGAAAGACAATGGGGCCATGGCACGCGGCAAGCTTCGGATATACCTCGGTTCGGCACCGGGCGTCGGCAAGACGTACGCGATGCTGTCCGAGGGCCACCGGCGCGTGGAGCGCGGCACGGACTGCGTGGTCGCGTTCGTGGAGCACCACGGCCGCCCGCGCACCGAGGTGATGCTGCACGGCCTGGAGCAGATCCAGCGCCGCGACATCGAGTACCGCGGCTCGGCCTTCACCGAGATGGACGTCGACGCGGTCCTGGAGCGCAGACCCGCGGTCGCCCTGGTCGACGAGCTCGCCCACACCAACGTCCCCGGCTCGCGCAACACCAAGCGCTGGCAGGACGTCGAGGAGCTGCTCCAGGCGGGCATCGACGTCGTCTCGACCGTCAACATCCAGCACCTGGAGTCGCTCGGCGACGTCGTCGAGTCGATAACCGGCGTACGCCAGCGCGAGACGGTGCCCGACGAGGTCGTGCGGCGTGCGGATCAGATCGAACTCGTCGACATGTCGCCCCAGGCGCTGCGCCGCCGGATGGCACACGGCAACATCTACAAGTCCGACAAGGTCGACGCGGCCCTGTCCAACTACTTCCGCCCCGGCAATCTGACCGCGCTGCGCGAGCTCGCGCTCCTGTGGGTCGCCGACCGGGTCGACGAATACCTCCAGCAGTACCGGGGCGAGCACAACATCCGCTCCACCTGGCAGGCCCGCGAGCGGATCGTCGTCGGTCTGACCGGCGGGCCCGAGGGCCGTACCCTGATCCGGCGCGCGGCCCGCATGGCCGCCAAGGGCTCCGGCAGCGAGATCCTCGCGGTGTACGTGGCCCGCAGCGACGGCCTGACCTCGGCCTCGCCCAAGGAGCTGGCCGTCCAGCGCACCCTGGTCGAAGACCTCGGGGGAACGTTTCATCACGTCATAGGCGACGACGTGCCCGCCTCGCTCCTGGAGTTCGCCCGGGGCGTCAACGCCACCCAGATCGTCCTCGGCTCCAGCCGACGCAAGGCCTGGCAGTACATGTTCGGGCCGGGCGTCGGCGCGACCGTCGCCCGGGACTCGGGGCCCGACCTCGACGTCCACATCGTCACCCACGAAGAGGTGGCGAAGGGGCGCGGACTGCCGGTGGCGCGGGGCGCGCGGCTCGGGCGGGCCCGGATCATCTGGGGCTGGGCGGCCGCGGTCATCGGCCCGGTCCTGCTGTCCATCCTGCTCACCAATGTCGACGCGGACCTCGGGCTCGCCAACGACATGCTGCTGTTCCTGACGCTCACGGTGGCCGCGGCGCTGCTCGGCGGACTGGTCCCGGCGCTCGCCTCGGCGGCCGTCGGCTCGTTCCTGCTGAACTACTACTTCACCCCGCCGATCCACAAGATCACGATCGCCGACCCGAAGAACATCGTCGCCATCGTGATCTTCGTGTTCGTGGCCGTCTCGGTGGCCTCCGTCGTCGACCTCGCGGCCCGCCGCACCCACCAGGCGGCCCGGCTGCGCGCCGAGTCCGAGATCCTGTCGTTCCTGGCGGGCAGCGTGCTGCGCGGCGAGACCACCCTGGACGCCCTCCTGGAGCGGGTCCGCGAGACCTTCGCCATGGAGTCGGTGGCCCTCCTTGAGCGCGTCAGCGACGTCGAGCCGTGGACCTGCGCGGGCAGCGTCGGGCCGCACCCCGTCGCCCGCCCCGAGGACGCCGATGTCGACATGCCCGTCGGCGACCACATGGCGCTCGCCCTGAGCGGCCGCGTACTGCCCGCCGAGGACCGCCGGGTGCTCGGCGCCTTCGCCGCCCAGGCCGCCGTCGTACTGGACCGCCAGCGCCTGGTGGACGAGGCCGAGGAGTCCCGCAAGCTCGCCGAGGGCAACCGCATCCGCACCGCGCTGCTCGCCGCCGTCAGCCACGACCTGCGCACCCCGCTCGCCTCCATCAAGGCCGCCGTCACCTCGCTGCGCTCCGGCGACGTCGAGTGGTCCGAGGAGGACGAGGCCGAGCTCCTGGCGGGCATCGAGCACGGCGCCGACCGGCTCGACCACCTCGTCGGCAACCTGCTCGACATGTCCCGCCTCAACACCGGCACCGTCGTCCCGATCATCCGCGAGATCGACCTCGACGAGGTGGTCCCGATGGCGCTCGGCGGCGTCCCCGAGGACAGCGTGGAGCTGGACATCCCGGAGACCCTGCCGATGGTCGCCGTCGACCCCGGGCTCCTGGAGCGGGCGGTGGCCAACATCGTCGAGAACGCCGTCAAGTACAGCCCCGACGCCGTGCCCGTAGTCGTCGGCGCCAGCGCCCTTGGCGACCGCGTCGAGGTGCGCGTCGCCGACCGCGGCCCCGGCGTGCCCGACGAGAGCAAAGAACGGATCTTCGAGCCCTTCCAGCGGTACGGTGACGCTCCGCGCGGCGCCGGCGTCGGACTGGGGCTCGCGGTCGCCCGGGGATTCGTCGAGTCGATGGGCGGCACCCTCACCGCCGAGGACACCCCCGGCGGCGGTATGACCATGGTTCTCACCCTCAAGGCGGTGCCCGGCCCCAGCCCGGTCGTCGCCGATCTCTCCGCCCAGGTCACCTCATGACCCGCGGCCCCCGACAGAAAGCAGGACCCGCATGACCCGGGTGCTCGTGGTGGACGACGAGCCGCAGATCGTCCGAGCGCTGGTGATCAACCTCAAGGCACGGAAGTACGAGGTGGACGCGGCCCCCGACGGGGCGACCGCGCTCCAGCTCGCCGCCGCCCGCCACCCCGACGTGGTCGTCCTCGACCTCGGCCTGCCCGACATGGACGGCGTCGAGGTGATCAAGGGGCTGCGCGGCTGGACCCGGGTCCCGATCCTGGTGCTCTCGGCCCGCCACACCTCGGACGAGAAGGTCGAGGCGCTGGACGCGGGCGCCGACGACTACGTCACCAAGCCGTTCGGCATGGACGAACTGCTGGCCCGGCTGCGCGCCGCCGTACGGCGGGCCGAGCCGGTCGGGGGCGAGGGCGCGGACGACGTGGTGACCGTGGAGACCGAGGGCTTCACCGTCGACCTGGCCGCCAAGAAGGTCAACCGGGACGGCCGCGACGTGCGCCTCACGCCCACCGAGTGGCACCTCCTGGAGGTGCTGGTGCGCAACACCGGCCGCCTGGTCAGCCAGAAGCAGCTCCTCCAGGAGGTCTGGGGCCCCTCCTACGGCACCGAGACGAACTATCTGCGCGTGTACATGGCCCAGCTGCGCCGCAAGCTGGAACTGGACCCCGCGCACCCCAGGCACTTCATCACCGAGCCGGGGATGGGGTACCGCTTCGAGGCGTGAGCGCGGGCGGGGGCCCGGCCCGCCCGGGGCGTGAGCGAAGGGTGGCGCGGGCTGCTCCTGTGTCGGTGGGGGCCGGTACGCTTTCTGTATGAGTGCTGACCTTGGGACCGAGAAGCGCGCGGGGCGGTTCCGCCGGATGCTCGACCGGCTGTCCACCTCGCAGGAGGAGCTGCACTCCGCGGAACTGCAGGAGGACACGCAGGCCACGGGGTGCACGCGCATCTCCGACTGCGACGACCGCCAGATAGTCAAGGTGACTGGTACCTTGCGGACGGTCACCCTGCGTCCGAGGGCGGGCGTTCCGGCGCTGGAGGCCGAGCTCTTCGACGGCACCGCCCCGCTGGACGTGGTGTGGCTGGGACGGCGCTCGATCGTGGGCATCGAGCCGGGCCGCAAGCTCATCGCCTCGGGCCGGATCTCGATGAGCCACGGCCGGCGGGTGCTGTTCAACCCCAAATACGAACTGCGACCGCTCGGACAGGAGTAGCCGGTGACGTCAGTCGACAAGCCGACCACCACGACCGCCGCACGGCACGCGCGCACCGCGCCCGACGCCGACGCGGACGCCAAAGCCGTCACCGAGGCAGCCCTCTTCGAGGCGTTCGGCGGCGTGCGCGGCATGGTGGAGACGTGCCTGCCCGGGCTCCTCTTCGTCACGATCTTCACGGTCAACAAGGACCTGCACAGCTCGGCGATCGCGGCCGTCGCGGTCTCGCTGCTGCTCCTGGTGGTCCGCCTGGCCCGCAAGGACACGGTCAAGCACGCCTTCAGCGGCGTCTTCGGCGTGGCCTTCGGCGTGGTCTTCGCGATGATGACCGGCAACGCGAAGGACTTCTATCTGCCGGGCATGCTCTACACGCTGGGCCTGGCCGTCGCGTACATCGTGACCACGGTCTTCGGCGTCCCGCTGATCGGTCTGATCCTGGGCCCGGTCTTCAAGGAGAACCTGTCCTGGCGGACCCGCAACCCGGGCCGCAAGAAGGCGTACGCGAAGGCCAGTTGGGCCTGGGGCCTGATCCTGCTCGCCAAGTGCGCGATCCTGTTCCCGCTCTACTGGTGGGCCAACACCTCCCAGTTGGGCTGGGTCCTGATCGCCCTGAAGATCCCGCCGTTCCTGCTCGCGGTCTGGCTGACCTGGATCTTCCTCGCCAAGGCCCCGCCGCCCATCGACGTGTTCGCGGAGATGGAGGCCGAGGAGGAAGCGGCGAAGGCGGTCAAGGCCGCTGACGCGGCCCAATAGGGGCGCGGGGAACTGCGCGACCAGCCACAGACGGCCCGCAGCGACCCGGCCGCCTCGTCGGCGAGACGCCCAAGGGAAGGGGCCGGGAGTACGTCACGTACTCCCGGCCCCTTCCCTTGCTATGAGCGAGCGTCAGCTCGCAGTGCCCTCCCGGCGGACCGACAGCAGGTCCTCCAGTTGCTCCTCGCGGGCCTGCGCGGCCACGAACAGGAGCTCGTCGCCCGCCTCCAGGGTCTCCTCCGACTGCGGAGTGAGCACCCGGGTGCCCCGGATGATGGTGACCAGCGAGGTGTCCTCGGGCCAGGCGACATCGCCGACCTGAGTGCCCGCCAGCGCCGACTCCGGCGGCAGCGTCAGCTCGACGAGGTTGGCGTCGCCGTGGCTGAAGCGCAGCAGCCGCACGAGGTCGCCGACGCTCACCGCCTCCTCGACAAGCGCCGACATCAGACGCGGGGTCGAGACGGCGACGTCGACGCCCCACGACTCGTTGAACAGCCACTCGTTCTTCGGGTTGTTGACCCGGGCGACCACGCGCGGCACGCCGTACTCGGTCTTCGCGAGCAGCGAGACGACCAGGTTCACCTTGTCGTCGCCGGTGGCCGCGATGACCACGTTGCAGCGCTGCAGCGCCGCCTCGTCCAGCGAGGTGATCTCGCAGGCGTCGGCCAGCAGCCACTCCGCCTGCGGCACCCGCTCCACCGAGATGGCGGTGGGCGCCTTGTCCACGAGCAGTACCTCGTGGCCGTTCTCCAGCAGCTCGCCCGCGATGGAACGACCCACCGCGCCGGCCCCGGCAATCGCGACGCGCATCAGTGACCGCCCTCCTCGGGACCCTGGGCGAAGGCCGCCTCGACCTTCTCGACCTCGTCCGTACGCATCATCACGTGGACCAGGTCGCCCTCCTGCAGAACCGTCTGGGAGCTCGGCAGTACCGCTTCGCCCAGCCGGGTGAGGAACGCGACGCGTACGCCGGTCTCCTCCTGCAACTTGCTGATCTTGTGGCCGATCCAGGCGGTGGAGGTGTGCACCTCCGCCAGCTGGAGCGCGCCGCTCGGGTCGCTCCACAGCGGTTCGGCGCCGGACGGCAGCAGCCGCCGCAGCATCTGGTCGGCGGTCCAGCTGACCGTGGCGACCGTAGGAATGCCGAGCCGCTGGTAGACCTCGGCGCGGCGCGGGTCGTAGATACGGGCCGCGACGTTCTCGATCCCGAACATCTCACGGGCCACCCGGGCCGCGATGATGTTGGAGTTGTCGCCGCTGGAGACGGCCGCGAACGCGCCCGCCTCCTCGATCCCGGCTTCCCGCAGGGTGTCCTGGTCGAAGCCGACACCGGTGACCCGGCGCCCGCCGAACCCGGAACCGAGCCTGCGGAAGGCCGTGGGGTCCTGGTCGACCACGGCGACCGTGTGCCCCTGCTGCTCCAAGGTCTGCGCGAGAGCGGCTCCCACTCGCCCGCAGCCCATGATGACGATGTGCACGTCCCCTCACATACTTCCTTCTCGGCGGTGCCCGGTGACGAGCTTATGCGGCGAGCGGCGGGATGCACTCATCAGCGTCCGTACTTCCCCCGGTGCCCGCTGGTGAAGCGTATGGGGGTGGGCCGGGTCAAGACCTCCATACGGAACCCTTACGCTTCTCTGTTGTGTCCAAACTGACCGACGTGCCCAAACGGATCCTGATCGGCCGGGCGCTGCGCAGCGACAAGCTGGGAGAAACGCTCCTCCCCAAGCGCATCGCGCTCCCCGTCTTCGCGTCCGACCCGCTCTCGTCCGTTGCGTACGCACCCGGAGAAGTCCTCCTGGTGCTCTCCGTGGCGGGTGTGTCGGCGTACCACTTCAGCCCCTGGATCGCGGTCGCGGTCGTGGTGCTGATGTTCACCGTGGTCGCCTCGTACCGGCAGAACGTGCACGCCTACCCCAGCGGCGGCGGCGACTACGAGGTCGCCACCACCAACCTCGGCCCCAAGGCCGGGCTCACGGTGGCCAGCGCGCTCCTCGTCGACTACGTCCTGACCGTCGCCGTCTCGATCGCCTCCGGCATCGAGAACCTCGGCTCGGCGGTCCCCTTCGTCGTCGAGCACAAGGTGCTCTGCGCCGTGGTCGTCATCGTGCTGCTCACGCTGATGAACCTGCGCGGGGTCAAGGAGTCGGGCAAGCTCTTCGCCATCCCGACCTATGTGTTCGTCGGCGGCGTCTTCATCATGATCGCGTGGGGCGCCTTCCGGGGCATGGCCCTCGGCGACACCATGAAGGCCCCGACGGCCGACTACACCGTCCACGCCGAGCACAAGGGACTGGCGGGCTTCGCTCTCGTCTTCCTGCTGCTGCGCGCCTTCTCCTCCGGCTGCGCGGCGCTCACCGGCGTCGAGGCGATCAGCAACGGCGTCCCGGCCTTCCGCAAGCCGAAGTCGAAGAACGCGGCGACCACGCTCGCCCTCATGGGCGGCCTCGCGGTCACCATGTTCTGCGGCATCATCGCGCTGGCCATGGTCACCAAGGTGCGGATGGCCGAGAAGCCCGCCTCCGACCTGCTCAGCAACGGCGTCCCGGTCGGCGACGGCTATGTGCAGAACCCGGTGATCTCGCAGGTCGCCGAGGCCGTCTTCGGCAAGGGCAGCTTCCTCTTCATCATCCTGGCCGCCGCGACCGCCCTGGTGCTGTTCCTGGCCGCGAACACCGCGTACAACGGTTTCCCGCTGCTCGGCTCGATCCTCGCGCAGGACCGCTACCTGCCGCGCCAGCTGCACACCCGCGGCGACCGGCTCGCGTTCTCCAACGGCATCGTGCTGCTCGCCGGGGCCGCGGCCCTGCTCACGGTGATATACGGCGCCGACTCGACCCGGCTGATCCAGCTCTACATCGTCGGCGTCTTCGTCTCCTTCACGCTCAGCCAGACCGGCATGGTCCGGCACTGGAACCGGCACCTGGCCACCGAGCAGGACCCGGCCAAGCGCCGCCACATGGTCCGCTCCCGCGCGATCAACACCTTCGGCGCCTTCTTCACGGGCCTGGTCCTGGTCGTCGTCCTCGCCACCAAGTTCACCCACGGCGCCTGGGTCGCCCTGATGGGCATGGTGATCTTCTACGGGACGATGACCGCGATCCGGAAGCACTACGACAAGGTCTCGGAAGAGATCGCGGCGGCCGAGGAGCGTCCGGACGAGTACGTGCGCCCCTCGCGCGTCCACTCCGTGGTCCTCGTCTCCAAGCTCCACAAGCCCACCCTGCGCGCCCTGGCCTACGCCAAGCTGCTCCACGCCAACCAGCTGGAGGCGATCAGCGTCAGCGTGGACGCGGAGGAGACCAAGGCGCTCAAGGACGAGTGGGAGCGGCGCGGCATCGACGTACCGCTGAAGATCATCGACTCGCCGTACCGCGAGATCACCCGCCCGGTCATCGAGTACGTCAGGGGCCTGCGGCGCGAGAGCCCGCGCGACGCGGTGAGCGTCTACATCCCCGAGTACGTGGTGGGCCACTGGTACGAGCACCTGCTGCACAATCAGAGCGCCCTGCGCCTGAAGGGCCGCCTGCTCTTCACGCCCGGCGTGATGGTGACGTCCGTCCCCTACCAGCTCCAGTCCTCCGAGGCCGCCAAGATGCGGGCCCGCAGGCGGCAGGAGTGGAACGCGCCGGGCTCGGTGCGCCGCGGCCCGGTCGGGCAGCAGCGGTCGAAGGAGCAGAGCGCCAAGAAGTAAGGGCCGGGTTCGCCGACCGCTGCATTGGGCAAGCGGTCGGCGTCTCCGACTGGCACACGTAGACTGAGGGGCTGTCGTCCGTACGCGGACGGCGGCCCCTCATCCCTGGTACCTCTGGAGTCCCCCCGTCATGCAGAACGAGTCCGATTCCTCGTCTTCCTCTTCGTCTTCGCTGGTCGGGGAGGAGTACGAGGTCGAGGTCGGCCCTGTCGCGCACGGCGGCCACTGCATCGCCCGCACGGAGCAGGGCCGGGTCCTGTTCGTCCGGCACGCGCTGCCCGGCGAGAAGATCGTGGCCCGGGTGACCGAGGGCGAGGAGGACTCCCGCTTCCTGCGTGCGGATGCCGTGCAGATCCTTGAGGCGTCGAAGGACCGCGTCGAGGCGCCGTGTGTGTTCGCGGGCCCCGGCAAGTGCGGCGGCTGCGACTGGCAGCACGCCAAGCCCGGCGCCCAGCGCCGCCTCAAGGGCGAGGTCATCACCGAGCAGCTCCAGCGGCTGGCCGGCCTCACCCCCGAGGACGTCGGCTGGGACGGCACGGTCATGCCCGCCGAGGGCGACAAGCTGCCCGCCGGCCAGGTCCCGGCGTGGCGCACCCGCGTCCAGTACGCCATCGACGAGGACGGCCGGGCCGGCCTGCGCAAGCACCGTTCGCACGACGTCCAGGTGATCGACCACTGCATGATCGCCGCGCCGGGGGTCACCGAGCTCGGCATCGAGAAGCGCGAGTGGCCGCAGATGGAGTCGGTCGAGGCGATCGCCGCGACGGGCTCGCACGACCGCCAGGTGGTTCTGACCCCGCGCCCCGGCGGCCGCCTCCCGCTGGTCGAGCTCGACAAGCCGGTCTCGGTCCTGCGGGTCGAGGAGAAGGACGGCGGCGTGCACCGCGTCCACGGCCGCGCGTTCGTGCGCGAGCGGGCCGGTGAGAACGCCGACGCGCGCACCTACCGTGTGGGCATGGGCGGCTTCTGGCAGGTCCACCCGCAGGCCGCGAACACCCTGATCAAGGCCGTGATGCAGGGCCTGATGCCGCGCAAGGGCGAGATGGCGCTCGACCTGTACTGCGGCGTCGGCCTGTTCACGGGCGCGCTCGCCGAGCGCGTCGGCGAGCAGGGCGCGGTGCTGGGCATCGAGTCCTCCAAGCGCGCGGTGGAGGACGCCCGCCACAACCTCGCGGACCTGCCCCGCGTCCGCGTCGAGCAGGGCAAGGTCGAGCAGGTCCTGCCCCGCACCAAGATCAGCGAGGCCGACCTGATCGTCCTCGACCCGCCGCGCGCGGGCGCGGGCAAGCAGACGGTGAAGTACCTCGCGGGCCTGGGCGCCCGCCGCATCGCGTATGTCGCCTGCGACCCGGCGGCGCTGGCGCGGGATCTGGCGTACTTCGCGGCGGGCGGGTACAAGGTGCGGACGCTGCGGGCGTTTGATCTTTTTCCGATGACTCATCATGTTGAGTGCGTGGCGATTCTGGAGCCGGTCACGAGGGGGGTCTGACGCGAATTGGCAGGGGCTTCGGGCTGGACGACGAGACGATGGCCGAGATAGCGGAGGGGCTGACGCTGATCCGTCTCGACCTCGGCGGGGACACGACCTGACCGTCGCTTCCCGTCCCGGTCGAGGCGAATGCCGAGCGCTGCGGGTGTGGCTGGCGCAGGACGAGCGGCGTGCTCGGGCGACCTGGGGCAACCACCGCACCAAGCCGATCCTGCGGGCTGTGGGCCGCGGACGTGCGAGAGCCCTGCCGCCCCAAGGGACCGGCAGGGCTCTCGCGTACGTACGGCCGTCAGGCGTCCCGCTCCGGCGAGGCCGATCCGACGAAGCCCGCCCACGCCTCGCGCGACACGCGGACGACCGGCCCGGCCACCGCCTTGGAGTCCCGGATGTGCACAACTCCCGTACCGGCCGCGACCTCGACGCACTGGCCGCCCTCGGTTCCGCTGTAGCTGCTCTTGAACCAGGTGAGGCCGGATGCGACGGTCGAGGACTCAGCGTTGTTCATAGCGATTCCAGCAACCCTTCGATAAACTCCAGCGACTCTCGCGGAGTGAGAGCCTGAGATCGGATAATCCCATAGCGGGCTGCGGCGAGAACCGTCTGTTCCGGGTCGGTCTCCAACGTGCTGGTCGCGTGTGCCTCGGAGTACACGAACTTCTTGCTGTCCTTGCGCGTGACAACCGTGAACGGCCCGTTCACGCCCGCGTTGTCCTCGCAGGCGAGGGGCATGACCTGGATCTCGACGTTCCGGTGCTCGCCGAACAAGAGAAGCTGCTCCAACTGTCCCCGCAGCACGTCCTTGCCGCCGTAGCGATGCCGCAACACTGCCTCGTCCATCACGAAACCCAGCAGAGGCGCGGGCCGTCGGCCGAAGATGTCTTGTCGGGCCAGTCGTGCGGTTACTCGCTGATCGATGGTCTCCTGCTCCAGCGTCGGACGCCTCATGGCGAGCAGGGCCTTCATGTATTCCTTGGTCTGGAGCAGGCCGTTGACGACATGCGTGTCGTACATCAGCAGCTCGATGCACTGCTTCTCCAGCTCCGCCATCCCCTGAAAGAACACCGGATACTGAGCCCGCTCCACCTGCTCCTTCCACACCGTCAGCAACCCGTCCGCCCCCAGGACTTCGTCCGCCTGGTCGATGGTCCGGGGCGACGGAATCCGCCGGCCCTGCTCGAACGACGCGATGGTGGAGGCCGAATACCCCAGCCGCCGCCCGAACTCCTCGCGTTCCAGGCCCGCCCGCACGCGCAGTGTCTTCATGCTCTGGCCGAACGCCGTGACCACGCCCTGGCCGGACTTGTCCGCCGCCTGCCCTCCGGCACCGTCGTCGACCGTCACGGCGGCCTCAGTCTCCCTGCCCGTACCGTTGGTCACCACCATCGCCTCCCTGGCCCAACGCCCATCCAGGAGCGTCGTCACGCCGCGTGTCCCGTACTCGTACCGACACCGCGCGTACAAACGGCCTACGTCGGTGCGTCACCACTGGTCACGCTACGCGACCGGCGACACCGTTGCCGGTGTGACGACCAATCCCGCAAGCTCCGGCTGCACCCCCCAACCCGCCTGCCCCACCGGTCACTTGACCGCCCCTCACGCGCCGCTCGACCACGTCTTCGAGATGCGCTTCACCTCCACCCCGCGCGGCGCCCGCCTCGCCCGCAGGCTGGCCGCGCACCGGCTGGACGCGTGGGGCATCCCGTACGGCGCCGACGCGCACGACGCGATCGTGGTGATCGTCGCTGAGCTGACCGCCAACGCCGTACGACACGGCCACGTCCCCGGCCGGGACTTCCGGCTGCGGCTACAAGTGACCGCACACCCGCGGACCGCCCGGATCGAGGTCACCGACGCCCGCGCCGAACGCCTGCCGCCCTGGCCGGACGCGCTCCGGCTGCCGGACGCGGACGACTCCGGTGGCCGGGGGCTCCTCCTCGTCGCCGGGCTGGCCGCCCGCTGGGGATGGCATCCACGGCCTGACGGCCCCGGAAAGACAGTGTGGGCCGAGTGTGAGTACACGCTGCCCGTGTGATCGTGCTGTGGGAGCAGGGGCTCGCCCGGGCCGACCCCAGGGACGGGTCGGCCCGGACGCGTGTCGGCCCGATCAGACCAGATCGAACCGGTCCAGCTCCATCACCTTGACCCACGCCGCCACGAAGTCCGTCACGAACTTCTCCTTCGCGTCGTCGCTCGCGTACACCTCCGCCAGGGCGCGCAGCTCGGAGTTCGAGCCGAAGACCAGGTCGGCGCGGGTGCCGGTCCACTTGACGGCGCCCTTGGCGTCGCGGCCCTCGAACGTGTTCGCGTCCGAGGACGTCGCCTTCCACGTGGTGTCCAGGTCGAGCAGGTTGACGAAGAAGTCGTTCGTCAGCGTGCCCGGGGCGGTGGTGAAGACACCGTGCCGCGAGCCCTGGTGGTTGGCGCCCAGGACGCGCAGGCCGCCGACGAGGACGGTCAGTTCGGGGGCGCTGAGGTTCAGCAGGTTCGCCTTGTCGATCAGCAGGTACTCGGCGGGGAGCCGGTTGCCCTTGCCGAGGTAGTTGCGGAACCCGTCGGCCGCCGGCTCCAGCGCGGCGAACGACTCCACGTCGGTCTTCTCCTGCGTGGCGTCCACCCGGCCCGGCGTGAACGGGACCTCGACGGTCCGGCCCGCGTCCTTCGCGGCCTTCTCGACGGCCGCGCCGCCCGCCAGGACGACCAGGTCCGCCAGCGACACCTGCTTGCCGCCGCCCTGCGCCGCGTTGAAGGACTCCCGTACGCCTTCGAGCGTACGCAGCGCAGCCGCGAGCTCGTCGGGCTCGTTGACCTCCCAGCCGATCTGCGGCTGGAGGCGGACGCGCCCGCCGTTGGCGCCGCCGCGCTTGTCGCTGCCCCGGAACGAGGAGGCCGCGGCCCACGCTGTGGCGACCAGCCGGGACACCGGCAGGCCCGTGGCGAGGATCTGCTCCTTGAGCGAGGCGATGTCCGCCGCGTCGATCAGCTCGTACGTCCGCGCCGGCAGCGGGTCCTGCCACAGCAGCTCCTCGGCCGGGACCTCCGGGCCGAGGTAGCGCGAGAGCGGGCCCATGTCGCGGTGCGTCAGCTTGAACCACGCCCGCGCGAAGGCGTCCGCGAACTCGGCCGGGTTGTCCTTGAACCGGCGCGAGATCTGCTCGTACGCCGGGTCGAGGCGCAGCGAGAGGTCGGTCGTCAGCATTGTCGGGGCGTGGGTCTTCGACGTGTCGTGGGCGTCCGGCACGGTGCCCGCCCCGGCGTCGTTCTTCGGCCGCCACTGGTGGGCGCCCGCAGGGCTCTTGAACAGCTCCCACTCGTACCCGAACAGGATCTCGAAGAAGGTGTTGTCCCAGGTGACCGGGGTGTTCGTCCAGATGCCCTCAAGGCCGCTGGTGATCGCGTCGCCGCCCTTGCCGGTGCCGTGGCTGCTCTGCCAGCCGAGGCCCTGCCGCTCCAGCGGGGCGGCCTCGGGGTCGGGGCCGACCGCGTCCGCCGGGCCCGCGCCGTGGGTCTTGCCGAAGGTGTGACCGCCCGCGATCAGGGCGACCGTCTCCTCGTCGTTCATCGCCATCCGGCGGAACGTCTCGCGGATGTCGCGCGCCGCCGAGACCGGGTCCGGGTTGCCGTTGGGGCCCTCCGGGTTGACGTAGATGAGGCCCATCTGGACGGCGCCGAGCGGATTCTCCAGCTCGCGGTCGCCGGTGTAGCGCTCGTCGCCGAGCCACTGGGTCTCGGGGCCCCAGTACACGTCCTCGTCGGGCTCCCAGACGTCCGCGCGGCCGCCGCCGAAGCCGAACGTCTCGAAGCCCATCGACTCCAGCGCGACATTGCCCGTGAGGATCATCAGGTCGGCCCACGAGAGGCTCTTGCCGTACTTCTTCTTCACCGGCCACAGCAGGCGGCGGGCCTTGTCCAGGCTCGCGTTGTCCGGCCAGCTGTTGAGCGGGGCGAAGCGCTGCTGCCCGGCCCCGGCGCCGCCGCGGCCGTCGCTGATCCGGTACGTACCCGCGCTGTGCCAGGCCATCCGGATCATCAGCGGGCCGTAGTGGCCGAAGTCGGCGGGCCACCAGTCCTGCGAGGTCGTCAGGACCTCCTCGATGTCCCGCTTCACCGTCGGCAGGTCGAGGCTCTTGAACGCCTTGGCGTAGTCGAAGTCCTCGCCGAGCGGGTTCGCCACGGCGGGGTTCTTCGCGAGGATCTTCAGATTGAGCCGCTCCGGCCACCACTGGCGGTTTCCGCCGCCCTGCGTCGGGTGCGGGGCGCGCCCGTGCGCGACCGGGCAGCCGCCGCCTTCCTCCGGCTTCGGGTCGGTGACGATCGCGTCATGGTTCTCAGACATGGCAATCCTTGTTGGCTCGGTGGATCACGTTGCTCAGGAACTGCGGACGGTGGAGCTGGTGGGGTGGGTGAGGAGGAGTGGCGTGATGGGGGCGGGACCCGCCTGGCCCGGCGGCCGGCCCCCGGCCGTGATGCGCTACGCCCCGTACCCCACGTGGTGGGCAAGTGGAGGGCCGCACAGGCGACTTGAGAGCGCGACCTGAAAGAAGAATACGGTCCATGTGATCACGTATCCGGGAGGCGTCGCCGCGACGCCGCAGCTGTCGCGACCGTGTGCTGGAGTGTCTTCTGGTTCCTATTCTATCGATGGATCGATCCTATGGTGGACAGAGTCCAAGTCAAGAAGCACATCAAATGTAGGTCTCGGTGAAGCCGACGGCATCCTGATCGGGTCGCGTGGGAACGCGTGGGCTGCCGGGCCTAGAGTGCTGTCGTGCCGACGTACAGCATTGGGCAGGCGGCGAGCCTGCTCGGCGTGAGTTCCGAGACGGTTCGCCGCTGGGCGGACGCCGGACGGTTGCGCATGGAGCGGGACGGTACGGGGAACCGGGTGATCGACGGGGTCGGGCTCGCCGGGTTCGCGCGGGAGCGGGCCGTCGGGCAGCACGAGGTGGCGGGCGCCGTGGCCACCTCGGTGCGGAACTCGTTCGTCGGGATCGTGACCGCCGTGGTCGTCGACGACGTGGCCGCGCAGGTGGAGATCCAGTGCGGGCCGCACCGGGTGGTCTCGCTGGTGACCCGGGAGTCGGTGGACGAGCTCGGCATCGAGGTCGGGGTGACCGTCACCGCACGGGTCAAGTCGACCAACGTGCATGTTGACGTGACGTAGACCCTCATGGACCTTCGCCCTTGCGACCGCCCACCCCTCACCTGCACAGCAGCGCCGCCCGCAGGTCAAGTTTGTGGTCCAGGCGGGACAGGTCTCGGCCGGTCAGCAGCTCGATCCGCTCGATGCGGTAGTGGACCGTGTTGACGTGCAGATGCAGTGCCTCGGCGGTCCGCGCCCACGAGCAGTTGTGAGCGAGGAAGACCTCCAGTGTTTCGAGGAGTGTCGTGTGCGAGGGGGTGTCGGTCTTCAGCAGCGGGCCCAGCGTGCGGGCGCAGTACGCCGCCCGTACGTCCGCCGGGACCCCCGCGAGCAGCGACTCCAGGGTCGACAGGTCCTCCACGGCCGTGACCCCCGCGCCGCCGGGCGACGCGGTCCTGGCCGCCGCCAGGGCGTAACGCGCCTGCCCCAGCGCCGAGCCGAGCTCCGACGCCTCCACGGGCGCGCTCACCCCGGCGTGCAGGGGCGCATCCGGACGGCAGTCCTCCAACAGGGGCCAGGCCACGGCCAGTTGGGTCCAGTCGGCGTCCGGTGCGTGGACGACCGCGATCGCCCCGCCGTCCGGTGCCGCCCCGACCGCGAACGGCACCGGGGCGAAGTGGCTCAGCGCTTCCGTGAGGGCGTCGGCGGCCCCGCACCCCTCCGTGCCGGGTGTCGACGCGGCGAGGACCCGGTACGGTCCCTCGGTGGGGAGCCCGCAGGCGGTCAGGGCGGCCGGATCAACCGCCTTCACCTCGTCATGAGTTGATGCGATCAATGTCATCAAGTCGTCCTGGGCCCGGCGCCCCGTCGTCCTGCGGCGGTCGTGGTCGTCCCGCGACTGGGCGACGATCTCGGCTATCTCGTGCAGCACACGCGGCGGGACGTCCGCCGCCTCCGGCAGATGCAGATGCCAGGTGTCGTACGGGCCGCTGTCGGCCCGGATCCGCAAGGTCACGCCGGAGCTGCCGCGCAGGCTCAGGGCCGCGCGCCGGGCGGGCAGCGGCGGCGCCGACGGGGTGCGGGCGACCGTACGGCCGCTGCTGGTCAGCAGATAGCAGGGCGGTGCGCCGAGCGGGGAGAACGCGCGGTCCAGGAGCTCGCCCAGGTCCGCGCCGCGGTCGAGGAGCCGGCTGAGCTCGGTGCGTACGTTCTCGGGCAGCGCGTAGTGCGGCGCGGGCAGGCGGCTGAGGTCGCCCCACTGTCGTAGATACACCGCCTCGGTGATCGCCCGGAAGCTGGTCCGCGCGGGCACCGACAGGAGCGGGACGCGGTGCTCGCGGCAGGAGTCGACCAGGTCGGCCGGGACCGTGCCATGCGTCTCCTCGCCCGCGAGCAGCGCGGTCGCGCCCGCCGTGCGCAGGGCCGAGACGAAGCGGTCGGCCCTGGCGCGGTCGTCGCCCGGGCTCCACCACACCAGACCGCTCAGCACGATCTCGCCCTCCTGGAGGAAGCGCGCCGGGTCCTCCAGGTCGGTTGCGGTGACGCCGCTGATCTCGCGGCCCAGGAGCGGCTCCTCGCCCCACAGCAGGGCGAGGTCGAGGCTGTCGAGCTGGAGGAGGTGTCCGACGTGCATGCTCTGGCTCCTTGCGCGGCTGCCGGGCGGACGGCCCGACTTCTCACATTCACGAGGCGAGTGCGAGTTCCGACATCGTAAATGCCAGTTGAACGAGAAAGAATGGCTCCTGGTGGATCCTCCAGTTCGCGATCGTACGGCTGGGAGGTTTTCCGTGTACCGCACCAGTCGTTTCCGGCCGGGCGCCCGGGCTTCACTGGCTGGAACACAGCGGCCGAACGCGGCGGCGGGCACAGGGGAGACGGTGCGGAGCCATGGATCTGAACACGGTCGTCGAAGTGTGCGACGCCCGCCGGCGCGGGCCCTGGCGGCCCGGCGACGCCTGGCTGGGCGGCGGCACCTACCTCTTCTCGGAGCCCCAGCCGCAGCTGCGCCGGCTGGTGGACCTCGGCCGGATGGGGTGGGAGCCGGTGCGCCGCCTACCGGACGGCTCGGTCGAGATCGCCGCGACCTGCACCATCGCCGAGCTCTCCCGTTTCGGCAAGCGGCTGAACAGTCCCGCAGCACCCCTCTTCGAGCAGTGCTGCCGCGCCTTCCTCGCCTCCTTCAAGATCTGGAACATGGCGACCGTAGGCGGAAACCTCTGCAACGGCCTGCCCGCCGGGCCGATGATCTCGCTGACCGCCGCGCTCGACGGCAGCTGTCTGCTCCAGGCCCAGGACGGCTCGCTGCGGCGCGTCAAGGTCGCCGACTTCGTCGTCGGAGCCGGGCGCAAAGACCTGGCCCCGGGCGAACTGCTGCGCTCGGTGACCCTTCCCGCCCGCGCCCTGAACTGCCGTACGGCCTTCCGGCAGGCGTCGTTGTACGGACTCGGGCGTTCCGGAGCGCTCGTCATCGGCACGCTCGACCCCGGCGACGGCTCGCTCACGGTCACGGTCACCGCCGCCACCGTGCGCCCGTTCCGGTTCTGGTTCCCGCTGCCGCCGGACGCGGGCCGGCTGCGCGGCGCGATCGAGTGGGCCGTCGGCGACGACGACTGGTTCGACGACATCCACGGCCTCCCGGCCTGGCGCCGCCACATGGCCCTGCGCTTCGCGGAGGAGATCCGCCGCGAGCTGGCCGACAACGAAGTCCCCGACGACCGCCGAGGTGTGTGATGACGTATCAGATCGATGTGAACGACCGGCGGTTCGACGCAGAACCCCGCCCCGGTCAGTGCCTGCGCACGTATCTGCGCGAGCGCGGCTGGTTCGGGGTGAAGAAGGGGTGCGACGCCGGGGACTGCGGGGCCTGCACGGTGCATGTGGACGGCAAGCCCGTGCACAGCTGCCTCTACCCGGCCGTGCGCGCCGACGGCCGGTCCGTCACCACCGTCGAGGGCCTGGCCCGGGACGGCGAACTCCACCCCGTACAGCAGAAGTTCCTCGACGCCCAGGGCTTCCAGTGCGGCTTCTGCACCGCCGGGTTCCTGATGACCACCGCCGCGCTCGACGAGGATCAACTCGCCGATCTGCCGCGCGCCTTCAAGGGGAACATCTGCCGCTGCACCGGCTACCGGGCCGTCGAGGACGCGGTACGCGGAGTGCGGCACACCGAGCGGCCGTGCGCGGGCGAGGCCGTCGGCCGCAACCTCGGGGCGCCTGCCGGGCCGCAGGTCGTCACCGGCACCGCCCGCTACACCTTCGACGTCGACGTCCCCGGACTGCTGCACATGAAGCTGCTGCGCTCCCCGCATCCGCACGCCCGGATCGTCGCGATCGACACGGCCGCCGCCCTGCGCGTCCCAGGCGTCCACCTCGTCCTCACCCACCACGACGCCCCCGAGCGGCTCTATTCGAGCGCCCGCCACGAGCACCCCACCGAGGACCCCGACGACACCCGGCTGCTCGACGACACCGTCCGCTACATCGGCCAGCGGGTCGCAGCCGTCGTCGCGGACAGCGAGGCCGCGGCCGAGGAGGGCTGCCGACGCGTCGAAGTGACGTACGAGCAGCTGCCGTTCGTCGTCGATCCCGAGGAGGCGATGCGGCCGGGCGCGCCCGTCATCCACGACAAGGGGCCCGCATCGCGCATCGCCCGGCCCGAGAACAACGTCGTCGGCGAGGTCCACGGCGAGATCGGCTCGGTCGAGGACGGCTTCGCCGAGGCGGACACGGTCTACGAGGAGACCTTCCGCACCCAGCGCGTCCAGCACGCCAGCCTCGAAACGCACGGCGCGCTGGCGTACTTCGAGCCGAAGGAAGACGGCGAGGGCGAGCGGCTGACCGTGCGGTCCAGCACCCAGACGCCGTTCCTGACCCGCCGCGCCCTGTGCGCGCTCTTCGATCTGCCGCCGGACGAGGTGCGGGTGGTCGCGGGCCGGGTCGGCGGCGGATTCGGCGGCAAGCAGGAGATGCTGGTCGAGGACATCGTGGTCCTCGCCGCGCTGCGGCTGCACCGCCCGGTGAAGCTGGAGTACACGCGCGCCGAGCAGTTCTACGGGGCGACCACCCGCCATCCGTTCCTGGTCGGCGTGAAGATCGGCGCCCGCGCGGACGGCACGCTCACCGCCCTTCAGCTGCGGGTGGTGTCCAACACGGGGGCGTACGGGAACCACGGCCCCGCCGTGATGTTCCACAGCGTCGGCGAGTCCATGGCCGTCTACCGCGCCCCGCACAAGAAGGTCGACGCCTTCTCCGTCTACACCAACACGGTCCCCGCCGGCGCCTTCCGCGGCTACGGCCTCGGCCAGGTCACCTTCGCCGTGGAGTCCGCGATGGACGAACTGGCCCGGCGCCTGGGCATCGACCCGCTGGTCCTGCGCGAGCGCAACATCATCGGCCCCGGCGAGCACATGATCAGCCCCGGTGGCGAGGAGGAGGACCTGGAGATCGCCAGCTACGGCCTCGACCAGTGCCTTCAGGTCGTACGCGACGCGATCCGCGAGGACCGCAGCGCCGCCGACGCCCCCGAGGGCTGGCTGGTCGGCCAGGGCACCGGCATGTCCATGATCGCGACCGGCCCGCCCGGCGGCCACTTCGCCGACGCGGCGGTGAAACTCCTGGACGACGGTACGTACGACATCGCCGTCGGCACCGCCGAGTTCGGCAACGGCACCACGACCGTCCACAAGCAGATCACTGCCTCGGCCCTGGGCACGACCGTCGACCGCATCGCGATCCGCCAGTCGGACACGGACGTCGTGCGCCACGACACCGGCGCCTTCGGCTCGGCCGGCACGGTCGTCGCCGGCAAGGCCGTCATGCGCGCCGCCAACTCCCTTGCGGAGCAGATACTTTCGTACGCCGCCGAGCACACCGGCGTGCCCGTCGATGTATGTCGGCTGACCGAGGACGCCGTCGAGTGCGACGGCCGTACGGTCGCGCTCAAGGAGTTGTACGAGGTCGCCCGCGCGGCCGGGCGCGAGCTGAGCGCCGACGGCCACTGGGGCGGCTCGCCCCGCTCGGTCGCTTTCAACGCCCAGTGGTTCCGCCTCGCCGTCGACCCCGGCACCGGCGAGATCCGCATCCTGCGCAGCGTGCACGCCGCCGACGCGGGCCGGGTGATGAACCCGATGCAGTGCCGGGGCCAGGTCGAGGGCGGAGTGGCCCAGGCCCTCGGCGCGACCCTCTTCGAGAACGTACGCGTCGACGAGCGCGGCGAGGTCACCACGGCCGCCTTCCGCCGCTACCGGCTGCCGCAGTACGCGGATGTGCCGCGCACGGAGGTCCACTTCATGGAGACCGCCGACGCGATCGGACCGCTGGGCGCCAAGTCGATGAGCGAGAGCCCCTTCAACCCGGTCGCCCCGGCTTTCGCCAACGCGCTGCGCGACGCGACCGGCATCCGCTTCACCGAGCTGCCCGTGACCCGGGACCGTGTATGGCTCGCCCTGGATGGGCATGTGCAAGACCATGTCGGGTAGTGGATTCACATCAGCGAGGCAGAACCGGGAACTCGGTTCGCAGTCGAGGCTCATGCTGGGGTCCTTGCCGGAGCCCGCGCCGAGGGCCTTCGCCCTGTGCGGGGACGTGGCCCGTCCCGCCGCGCTCACCGTCGCGGATCTGCGCGGCGGCTGGGCGGCGCACCGGGCCGATGTCGTCTTCGACTGCGCGACCAGCGGCCCGCAGCGCCACTCGTTCGAGGGGCCGCTGCTGCGGGAGGTCGTGGGCGACGCCGGGCCGGGGTTCGACATCCGCCGCCGCAAGGACCGCTCGCGCTTCCTGCTGGCCGTCGACGGCGGCGACGGCCACCACACCGTCCTCGCTTGGGCGGAGATCGACGCCGACTTCGGCGACCGGCCGGTCCTGCTGGCCACGCGCATGGACGGCCGCGAACTGGACGCCGAGGGAAGCCAGTTGGTGGTCCCCTCCGACCGCTGCGGGGCGCGCTATGTCAGCGCGATCACCCGCATATGGGTCGGCCCGTTCCCGGCCGATGCCGTGGAGGGCGGGGGAGAAGCGGGCGTCTGAGCGGCCTTGTGGGGAGTCCGAGCGCTCAGTAGACGTCGCGCACGTACCGCTTCTCGGCCGTCAGTTGCTTCACATACGCCGCCGCCGCGTCCTCGTCGAGCCCGCCGTGCGCTATCGCGATGTCGCGCAGCGCCCTGTCGACGTCCTTGGCCATGCGGGACGCGTCGCCGCAGACGTAGAAGTGCGCGCCGTCCTGGAGCCAGGACCAGAGCATCGGGCCGTGCTCGCGCATACGGTCCTGGACGTACACCTTGGCCCGCTGGTCGCGCGAGAACGCGGTGTCCAGGCGGGTGAGCGTGCCCTCGGTGCTCAGTTTGGCGAGCTCGTCCTCGTAGTAGAAGTCGCTCGCACGGTGCTGCTCGCCGAAGAACAGCCAGTTCGGGGCGGTATGGCCGAGCGCCCGGCGCTCGTAGAGGAAGCCACGGAACGGGGCGACGCCGGTGCCCGGCCCGACCATCACCATCGGCGTCGTGGGGTCGGAGGGCGGCCGGAAGTGCCGGGTGCGCTGCACGTACACCGGCATCAGGGTGTCCGGCGGGGCGTCCGCGAGCAGAGCCGAGCACACACCCTGGCGCGGGCGCCCGAGCCGGTTCTCGTACCGCACCACCGACACCGTCAAGGACACCTCGTACGGGTCGGCCAGCGGGCTGGACGATATCGAATACAGCCTGGGCCGAAGGCGTTTGAGCACACCCGCCCACTCCTGCGCACTCGCCCGCACCCCGTACTCGGCGATCGCGTCGATCGCCTGACGCCCCCACGACCAGCGCGTCAGCTGCCACTTGTTGTCGGGCCGCAGCAACTGCCGCAGCTCACGGTCGTGGGTGCGTTCGGCGAGGAACTTCAGCAGGTCATGGCTGACCGTGGTGATGTCCAGGTGCTCGCGCAGCGCGGTACCGAACTCCACCGGCCGGACCTCTCCCGCCCTACCGACCCCGCCGATCTCGATCGGCGCCCCGGCGTCGATCCCCGTCACCGCGAGCCATTCGGCCACGAGCGCGGGGGAGTTGACGGGATGCACCCCGAGCGCGTCCCCGGCGGCGTACGTGAGCGGCGTGTCGCTCTCCCGGGTGTCGAACGTGAACCGACGCACCTCCTTGCCCGCCCCCGGCAGACTCAGCAGCGAGTTCCCGGTGAGCTTGGCGGTGACCGCGGCGGCCCGCGAACTCGACAGCGGCAGCGAGGCGCCGACCGATCGCGGGGCAGCGGCCGAACGCGGCGTCGCGGTGGTGCCGGCCGTGCCCGGCATCCCGGGCGCTCCGGAGGAACCGGACGCGCCGGGCATCCCCGGCGCGCCGGGCATCCCGGGCTCGGGCGCGGACGCGCCCAGCAACGCCAGCACCTCGTCCAGCCACCCCTGCGCCCGCTCCTCGAAGTCCGGTTCGCAGTCTGTGCGCGCCAGCAGCCGCACCGCGCCCAGCTCGTCCAGTCGCCGGTCGAGACGTCGCCCGTGCCCGCAGAACTCGTCGTACGACGAGTCGCCGAAGGCCAGCACCGCATAGCGCCGCCCCTCCAGGCGCGGAGCGCTCGCCGCGGCCAGGGCCTCCCAGAACCCGGTGCCGTTGTCGGGCGCGTCGCCGTCACCGGTGGTGCTGGTGACGAGCAGCAGATCGGCGTCCGGGGACAGTGCGCCCGGTCCGGTGTCGTCCATGGCGAGCAGCGCGGTCCGATGCCCGGCGGCGGTCAGCCGTTCGGCGGTGACGGCCGCGACCTGCTCGGCGTTGCCGGTCTGCGAAGCCCACAGGACGACCACGTCACGGCCCGAGGGCTCGGCGGGTACGTCGCCCGGCTCCGCGGCGGTTCGCGGGGCCCGTGAGTACATCCCGGCCAGCGCACCGTTCACCCACAGCGCGTGCTCCTCGGAGAACGGCGCCCCTGGCGGCAGTACGGGAACCCCGGGCGCCCCCGATTCCAGCCCGGCGAGAAATCCGACCAGGTATCGGCGTTCGTGCTCGGCGAGGACCGGCGGTTGGACGTCGAGCCCGAACACGGCAGCGGGGCTGCCGGCTCCGCTCGGCGGAATCGTGTCAATAGCCTCCAGTGTGTGGGGAGTTGATGGTGTGGTTGCAGCTGTCGTGCCCGCACTCGTGCCTGTGCCTGCGCTTGTGCCCGTGCCGCTGCCTGTGCCCGTGCCTGCGTTTGTATCTGTGCCCGCACCCGTCGCCGTTGCCACGGGCGCGGCCGGAGTCGCCACCTTGGTCAGCGACACCGCGCACATCTTGAAGCCGGGCTGGAGCGAGATCGGGTCGACAGCGTCGCTGGTCACCGCGTTGACGCTCAGGTACTCGCCGAACAGGTCGCTCCAGTGGAACGGCGCGAAGCAGCACCCCGGCCGCACCCGGTCGGTCACCACGGCGGGCAGCACGGCCCGCCCGCGCCGCGAGGCGACCTCCACCGAGTCCCCGTCGGCGATGCCCAGCGCCTCGGCATCCTGCGGATGCATCTCGACGAACGGCGCCGGGTTGAGCTTGTTGAGCTTGTCCACCTTTCCGGTCTTGGTGAGCGTGTGCCACTGGTGCGGCAGGCGCCCGGTGTTGAGTACGAACGGAAAGGCGTCGTCCGGCATTTCGGCGGCCGGGACGTGTGGCCGGGCGTGGAACACCGCCCGCCCGCTCGCGGTCGGAAACTCCGGGCCACCGCCCTTCCCGTCCACATAACGGATGGGATTGCGGTCCGGTTCCCCGGAGTTGGCGGCAGGCCACTGGACGGGTGTGGCGCGCAGCCGCTCGTAGCTGATCCCGCGCAGGTCGTAGCCGGTCGCGGGATTGTGGGCGCGCTTGATCTCCTCGAAGATCTCCTCGGCCGAGGCGTAGGTGAACGCCTCCTCATACCCCATCGCGCACGCCACCCGGGCGATGATCTGCCAGTCGGGCAGCGCCTCGCCGGGCGGGTCGACGGCGCGGCGGGCCAGCGTCAGGTTGCGCTCGCTGTTGACCAGCACACCCTCGGCCTCGGTCCACAGCGCGGCGGGCAGGACCACATCGGCGTACGCGTTGGTCTCGGTCTCGGCGAACGCGTCCTGGGCGACGACGAATTCGGCCACCTCCAGGCCCTCGATGACGGTGCGGCGGTTGGCGACCGAGGCGACCGGGTTGGTGCAGATGATCCAGCACGCCTTGATGTCCCCCTCGGCCATCCGCCGGAACATCTCGATGGTGCCGAGCCCCGCCCCGTCGGTGCGCAGTGTGCCCGCGGGCAGCTCCCACAGCTCCTCGGTGAACGCCCGGTCCGCGTCCACGAGGACCGAGCGCTGTCCGGGCAGCCCGGGGCCCATGTAGCCCATCTCGCGGCCGCCCATCGCGTTCGGCTGGCCGGTGAGCGAGAACGGTCCGCTGCCCGGGCGGCAGATCGCGCCGGTCGCCAGATGCAGATTGACCAGGGCGTTGGTGTTCCAGGTGCCATGGGTGGACTGGTTGAGCCCCATCGTCCAGCAGCTCATCCACTCCCCGGCCGCCCCGATCCACCGCGCCGCCGTACGGATGTCGTCCTCGGTGATCCCGGTGATCCCGGCGACCGTGGCGGGCGCGTAGTCGGCCAGGAACTCCTCCATCGCCTCCCAGCCCTCGGTGTGCCCGGCGATGAAGGCGGGGTCGGTGTCCCCGTTCTCGTGGAGCAGGTGCAGCAGCCCGTTGAGCAGCGCGAGATCGGCTCCCGGCTCGATCTGGAGGAACAGGTCGGCCTTGGCGGCGGTCGCGGTCCGCCGGGGGTCGACGACGATCAGCTTCGCGCCCGCCTTGACCCGCTCCATCATCCTCAGAAAGAGGATGGGGTGGCAGTCGGCCATGTTGGAGCCGATGACGAGGAACACGTCCGCCGTGTCGAAGTCCTCGTACGAGCCGGGCGGGCCGTCCGCTCCGAGCGACAGCTTGTAGCCGCTGCCCGCACTGGCCATGCACAGCCGGGAGTTGGACTCGATCTGGTTGGTCCCGATGAACCCCTTGGCCAGCTTGTTCGCCAGGTACTGCGCCTCGAGGCTCATCTGGCCGGAAACATACAGCGCGACGGCGTCCGGCCCGTGCTCGTCGACGATGGACCGCAGGCGGTGTGCGGTGGCGGTGATCGCACCGTCCACCGGGGCGGCGACGGGCCCGTCCCCGCGCTCGCCCCGCACGAGCGCGGTGGTGAGCCGCCCTGGTGCGGCCAGCATGTCGGCGGTGGTCGCGCCCTTGGTGCACAGGCGGCCGGAATTGGCGGGGTGGGTCTTGTCGCCGGACGCCTTGAGCACGGTGCGCCGCCCGTCGGGGCCCGCACCGATGTCGAGGACCATCCCGCAGCCCACACCGCAGTACGAGCAGACCGTGCGGACCTGCTCGGTGCCGGTCCGCGAGTCCTGTGCGGTCAACGGGGGTCCCCTCTCGTCCCGGCCGGATCCTTGTGTTCCGACCGTACGAAATGCCCGTTACGTCGATGTCACGCGCGGAGATCGTGCGTGGTTACGCGAGCCACACTAACCGCGACCCGAGGATGTGAGCATGAGTGTTCGACTGCGGCAACGCGCGCGTGGGCGGGCCCGAACGGGGACGTAAAAGGGGGCTGAAACAGGCCATGGGTGGCCCGATTTATTACTGAGCGCGATTGTCCGACGCACTCTGTAGGGTGGCTCACGCAGCTGGTTCGCACCTGTCCGCCAGGCAGGCGCGTCGCAAGAGGGAACCCGGTGGGAATCCGGGACTGCCCCGCAGCGGTGAGCGGGAACGACCGCCGTCATACGCACTGGACCCGACCGGGTCCGGGAAGCGACGGCCACTAGGAGTCCGCCGGGAGACCGGTGTACGTGCCCGCGAGTCCGAAGACCTGCCCGCTGCCCGCGCGCGGACCCACGCGCGCGGAGATCCCGGTGACCTCGTGGGCGGGTCGGCGTGTACGGCGGGCGTATCGGCGCGGCAGCTCGCGCGCGTGGCCCCGTCCGTCATCCCTTCGCGTCCGCGACCCGTGCCGGGGTCGTTCCGGGACATTCTCGCGAAGGAGAGATCCGTGACCACCAAGTCCGCAGCCGCGGCAGCACGGGCCACCGTGTACGGCTACCCGCGCCAGGGCCGGCACCGTGAACTGAAGAAGGCCGTCGAGGGCTACTGGAAGGGCCGCGTCAGCGCCGAGGAGCTGCGGGACACCTCCCGCGAGCTGCGCCGCGCCACCTGGCTCCAACTCGCCGACACGGGCATCCACGAGGTCCCCACCGGCGACTTCTCGTACTACGACCACGTCCTCGACACCAGCGTGATGATCGGCGCGATCCCCGCCCGCCACCGCGCCGCCGTCGAAGCCGACGCGCTGGACGGCTACTTCGCCATGGCACGCGGCACCCAGGACGTGGCGCCGCTGGAGATGACCAAGTGGTTCGACACGAACTACCACTACCTGGTGCCCGAACTCGGCCCCGACACCGCCTTCGGCGCCGACTCCGCCAAGCAGGTCGCCGAGCTCACCGAGGCGCTCGCGCTCGGCGTCGCCGCCCGGCCCGTCCTGGTCGGCCCGGTCACCTATCTGCTGCTCGCCAAGCCCGCCCCCTCGGTCGCCCCGGACTTCGAGCCGCTGACCCTGCTGGAGCGGCTGCTGCCCGTCTACGCCGAAGTGCTCGCAGATCTGCGGGCGGCGGGCGCCGAGTGGGTCCAGCTCGACGAGCCCGCCCTCGTCCAGGACCGCACCCCGGCCGAACTGGCCGCCGCCACGCGCGCGTACGAGACGCTCGGGAGCCTCACGGACCGCCCCAAGCTGCTTGTCGCGTCCTACTTCGACCAGCTCGGCGACGCCCTGCCCGTCCTCGCCAAGGCGCCCGTGGACGGCCTCGGCCTGGACTTCACGGGACCGGCCGCCGCCAACCTGGACGGCCTCGCGGCCGTCGGCGGACTGCCCGGCAAGCGCCTGGTCGCGGGCGTCGTCAACGGCCGCAACATCTGGATCAACGACTACGAGAAGTCGCTGGCCACCCTCGGTACACTCCTTGGCCTCGCCGACCGCGTCGACGTCGCGGCCTCCTGCTCGCTGCTGCACGTCCCGCTCGACGCGACGGCGGAACGTGACATCGATCCGCAGATCACCCGCTGGCTGGCGTTCGCCCGCCAGAAGTCGGCCGAGATCGTCACCCTCGCCCGGGGCCTCGCCCAGGGCCCCGACATCATCGCGGCCGAACTCGCCGCCAACCGGGCCGATCTGGCCTCCCGCGCCGGGTCCGCCCTCACCCGCGACCCGGCGGTACGCGCGCGTAGCGCCGCTGTCACCGAGGCGGACGCCCGCCGCTCCCAGCCGTACGGTGAGCGGACCTCGGCCCAGCGCGCCCGCCTCGGCCTACCCGTACTGCCCACGACCACCATCGGCTCGTTCCCGCAGACCGCCGAGGTCCGCACCGCGCGCGCCGATCTGCGCGCCGGACGCATCGACACCGACGGCTACGAGGAGCGCATCAGGGGCGAGATCCGCGAGGTCGTCGCCTTCCAGGAGAAGGCCGGCCTCGACGTCCTGGTCCACGGCGAGGCCGAACGCAACGACATGGTGCAGTACTTCGCCGAGCAGCTGACCGGCTACCTCGCCACCCAGCACGGCTGGGTCCAGTCGTACGGCACGCGCTATGTCCGCCCGCCGGTCCTGGCCGGCGACATCTCCCGGCCGCACCCGATGACGGTGCGCTGGACCGAGTACGCCCAGTCGCTCACCAGCCGTCCGGTCAAGGGCATGCTCACCGGGCCGGTCACCATGCTGGCCTGGTCGTTCGTCCGCGACGACCAGCCGCTCGCCGACACCGCCCGCCAGGTCGCGCTCGCCCTGCGCGACGAGGTGAACGACCTTGAACGGTCCGGGACTTCGGTCATCCAGGTCGACGAGCCCGCCCTGCGCGAGACGCTGCCACTGCGCGCCGCCGACCACGCGGCCTATCTCGCCTGGGCGACAGAATCGTTCCGCCTGACCACCGCGGGCGTACGTCCGGACACCCAGATCCACACGCACATGTGCTACGCCGAGTTCGGCGACATCCTGCGCGCCATCGACGACCTCGACGCGGATGTCATCAGCCTGGAGGCGGCCCGCTCCCATATGCGCGTCGCTGACGAACTCGCGGCCGCGGGCTATCCGCGCGAGGTGGGCCCCGGTGTCTACGACATCCACTCGCCGCGCGTACCGAGTGCGGAGGAGGCGGCCGCCCTGCTGCGCAAGGGACTTGAGGCCGTCCCGGCCGACCGGCTCTGGGTCAACCCGGACTGCGGGCTCAAGACCCGCGGCTGGGCCGAGACCCGGCGGTCCCTGGAGAACCTGGTCGCGGCCGCCCGCACGGTGAGGGCGGAGACGGCGGGTAGGTGAATCGGCCGTTGAGGGCCTTCACGCACGCGTGAAGGCCCTCAACGGATACGAGCTCGCTACACGTCGGCCATCTTCGGCATGTCGCCCTGTGTCGTCGACATGTCGATCACCGAGAAGGCCGCGCCCTGCGAGTCGGTGAGCGCCGCGAACCGGCCGAACGGTGTGTCCATCGGCCCGAACCGCAGGATGCCGCCCCGCTTGGTCGCTTTTTCGACGGCTGTGTCGCAGTTGTCCACGGCGAAGTACACATTGACGTACGGCGGCACCTCCGGCGGGAATTCCTCGCCCATCTTCATCCGCCCCATGACCATGTCCCCGCCCACGCTGAAGACCCGGAAGTCGGCCGCGTCGTCCTGCATCTGCTTGGCGCTGTACGGGAAGACCGCGGGCAGGAACGTGTCCACCTTCGCCGGATCACGGGTGAACACCTCCGCCCAGCAGTACGCGCCGGGCACGCCCTTGGCCTCGAAGCCCTCGTGGCTGCCCGCCTGCCAGACGCCGAAGACCGCGCCGCTCGGCTCGCGCGCGATGGCCATCGAGCCGAAGTCGCCGACCCGCATCGGCTGCATCAGGACCTCACCGCCGTTGTCGGTGATCTTCTTCGCGGTCGCGGCGACATCCGGCGACGCGAGGTACAGGCACCACGCCGACTGCCCCTCCTGCCCGGGCATCGGCGGCACGACGGCGGCCACCGCCTTGCCGTCCGCGTACGCCTGCGTGTAGTTGCCGTACTCGGAGTTGGCCTCGCCGAACGTCCAGCCCAGCACATCGCTGTAGAAGCTCTTCGCCTTCTCGACGTCGCTGAACATCGCATCGGCCCAACACGGAGTGCCCTCGGGGTCTGCGGCCATGACAGTGCTCTCTCCTGTGTGACGGACGGTCCGGCCTGCCACGCTAGCCAGCCGTGCGGCGACCCGCGCGCCGAGCGCTTCCACCCGCCGGGGCGCGGACGCCCGGAGCGCGGACAGGGGTGACGCGCCGCCTGGCGGGCAGGTACTCGGGTACGGATCCTGGCGGGGCGGGAGACTCGGGCGTACGGCGTCGACCCGGCGCTGGCGCGGAGCAGACGTACAGGGGCGGGTGACCTCATGGAAAAGCCGGTCTGGCAGTTCTCGGACGACCGCGGGCAGAGGGCGGCGGCGGGCAGGGCGCCCGCCCGGGTGACCGCCTACCTCCAGGCCGCGGCCACGCTGTGGGACCACGGAGTGGGCGTGGAAGCCGTCTTCGGCTCCTTCCACGACGGCGCTGCGCCCGACCGGGCCAAGGCGGGCGGGCTGCCCCTGGACCGGGTCCGCTACCTGGGCGCGGGCGGTTCCCTGGACCTCGACACACTGCTCCAGGGCACACCGGACCTCGTGGTCGCCGTCAGCTACGGAGGCGGTCAGGTCTACGGGCTCGCCCCCGAGACCGCCAAACACCTGGAGGAGCACGTTCCGGTCGTCGTGATCGACGTGGGGCACTCGCGCGACCTCGCCGAGATCAGGGGCCGCTTCACCGAGCTGGCCCGCTCGCTCGGCGGAGACCACCACGAAGTGGGCGCCCGCCTCCTGGACGCGGCGAGCCGACGGCTGCGCACGGTGACGGCCGCTACGCGCGCGTCCGCGTCGACGGACGCGCCAGGGCAGCCCCGGGTGCTCGCCCTGTCGCCCGCCGGAACCGACCAGGTCCATGTGGCCCGCCCGGGCGCCTGGCCGGAACTGCGCGCACTGGCGGAACACGGCGTCCACCTGGTGGAGCCGCCGCCCGGCGGAGGGGCGAACTGGACGACGCTCGCCTGGGCCGAGGCCGCTGCCCTGCCCGCCGACATCATCCTTTCGGACATACGGGTGAACGCCACCCCGATCGAGGAGCTGCGTGCCGATCCGCACTGGCGGTCGATCGAGAACCGGTCGCAGGTGCTGCCGTGGAACCCGGAAGCCCCGTGCAGCGCCCGGGCCCACGCCCGTTTCTTCGCCCTGGTCGCGGACGCGGTGGCGGCCGCCGTCGTACGCTAGTACGCCTCGGTCCGGACAACTTCACAGCTCAGAGCCGTGTCGGAGTTGGGCTGAACGGGTGAGCGGCGTCATCATGGCCGGATGCAGATACAGCACATGGGCGAGGTGGTCCGGTGAGCAGGTACGACGTCACCGATGAACAGTGGGAGGGGCTCGCCCAGGTCGTTCCGCTGCGCAGCCGCAACGAGTGGCCGTCACGGGTCGACCACCGCACCCTCCCCAACGAGTACGCGGCCGTCGAGCAGCGGCGCTTCGTCGTCCTGCGCGTACAGGTCTTCGCGGACGCGCGCGAGGTCGCCGAGTACATGATGGCGCAGACCCCGGTCCTGCTCGATCTGACCGGCGCCGACACCGAAGTCGCCAAGCGGATCCTCGACTTCAGCAGCGGAGTCGTTTTCGGAATAGGCAGCGGAATGCACCGGGTCGACCGCAACGTCTTCCTGCTGGCCCCGGTCGGCACGGAAGTGGAGGGCATCGCGGAGGCCGTCGTCCCTCATTCGTAGGAAGACGATCGAGGCGTAACGGTTCGTCATCTTTTGTGCTCGTACGGTCCGTTCCATGAACGGAACCTGCGACCGGCCCACCGTCACCGAACTGCGGCTCTCCGCCTTCAAGTCGCATCGGGGAGCGTCCTTCCCGCTCGGCCCGCTGACCTTCCTGGCGGGACCGAGCGGCAGCGGCAAGTCCAGCGTCCTCGAGGCGTACGAGGCGCTGGCCCGGCTCGGCTCCGGCTCCTCGCTGGCCTCCGTCTTCCGCGATCCCGGGGAATGTGTGCCCGAGCGCGCCGAGGCCGACGCCCAGGGGCGGCGCGGGTTCCGCATCGGCTGCACCGTCGACGGCCCCGTCGGTCCCGTCCGGCTCGACCTCGCCGTTCAGGCCGAGCCGGAACTCCGCGTCGTCGGCGAACGTTTGACCAGTGACGGACGGACCCTCCTCTCCACGGCCCTGCGTGACCCCGGGCGCTCGACCGTGCAGGCCGCCTGGCACACCGCGGGCGCGGTGCCCGTCACCCGCGCCCCGCTCCCCGACGACCGGCTCGGCACCGCCCTGCTGCCGCTGCGGGTCGCCGGAAAGACCGAAGGGCAACGGCGGGTGCTCGCCGCCGCCGAGCAGGTCGTGGTGGCGCTGCGCTCGGTGTTCGCCTGCGACCCCCAGCCGCAGCGGATGCGCGAGCCCGTGGTGCCCGGCCAGGGGCGGCTGCGGCGCGGCTGCGACAACCTCGCCGAAGTCCTGACGCGCACCGCCGACGAATGCGCCATCCGCCACGCCCGCCTGGTCACGGCGGCCCGCGCGGGCTGCGCCGGCCCCGTCACCGCCCTCACCGGCCAGGCGCTCGACGACGGCACGTTAAGAGCGGTGGTGGGCCGGGGCGAGCGGACACCGACCCCCGTGGACCGCCTCGGCGAGGGCGAACTGCGCTACCTCGCGCTCGCCCTGGTGCTGTTGACCGGCCCCGGCGTCCTCGCCATGGACACCGTCGCCGAGGTCCCGTCCGCCATGCAAACCCTCACGGTGCTCGCCGACGGTTTCGACCGCGGCCTCGACCGGCGCCAGGCCGGTGAACTCGTCGCGCTGGCGGTCGAGATGTGCCGACGCGGCCACATCCGGCTCCTCGGCGCCGTCACGGACGCCGGATGCGCGCGCGGGGTCGCCGGGGTGGCAGTGGTAGACCTGGAGCCGTGACCCCACCGGACGTAGCGGGACTGCAGCGCAGACTGGCCGACTTCGCGGCCGCGCGCCACTGGCAGCCCTACCACACCCCCAAGAACCTCGTCTCCGCCCTGAGCGTCGAGGCCTCCGAACTCCTGGAGATCTTCCAGTGGCTGACCCCCGATCAGTCGGACCACGTCATGGAGGACCCGCACACGGCCCATCGCGTACAGGACGAGGTCGCCGACGTCCTCGCCTATCTCCTCCAGTTCTGCGCGGTCCTCGGCATCGATCCGCTCGCGGCGCTCTCCGCCAAGATCGACCGCAATGAACTCCGCTTCCCCCTCCCCACCGCCCCGCCTCTCGGGCACCACACCAGCACAACTCCTGTACAGAATCCCGAAGAACGCCCAAACGGTCACTCTTCGGAGTGAGTGAGTTATTCAAAACCCCCTGCCTGTCCACAGATTTCCCAATTACCCTGGCTTTCCGAGCCGCAAAAGCTCACTCTAGGTAGTGAACGGGGAAGCGGATCGTCGTATGAACGGGGGCGGCTCATGGACGCGGTACGGCTCATCGGGGTCAGCAGGTCAGCGCTCGCGGAAAGCACCGCGGTGCTCGAAATCGTCGCCGAGGCCTGGCAGGCACAAGCCCTCGCCCAGGCCATCGGCAGCCATCTGGCGGCCACCGGCCCGCCGGAGCTCAGGGGCGAGGCCCGCGGCCTCAGCGAAACCGGCGGACGCGGCTGCGGAGCGCTCGACCACCCCGGGCTGCGCATCGGCGGCGTCCGCGCGGCCCAGCTCTCCGAAGTCAGCGACGCCAGACAGACCCTGACCGGGCTCGGCGGACTGCTCGGAGACGTCGGGATGGCCCTCGTAGGAGTGGCCTGCGCGACGGACGAGGAAGGGCTCTACTGGCAGTGCATCGAAGCCATAGACGCCGCCGACGAGTCGAGCGACCGGGTCCGCGGAATGCTCCGCCGGCTCACCGTACGGGAGCAGGAGAGACGGCCCGGCGCCCTGCGCGACTCGACGGCGGGGCCGTCATGAACGGATGGTGCGCGAACAAGAAACGGGAACGCGATACGAGAGGGGACGCGACCCGGGATACGCGCGCGAAAGGCTCAGCTGCCCGTGGCGCAGCCCCCGCTGTGCCCGTCGGCGTTTCCACCCGGCAGCGTCCGGTCGGCGGAGGACTGCAGATCCGCGTCCAACTGCGAGAGATCGGCGGTCAGCGCCGCCATCAGTTCCTCCATCTGCTGCAACAGCCCCTTCGGCGCACCTTGCTGCTCGGGAACGGACTGCGCGGTCGGCTGGTGCGGCGCGGCCTGTTCGGGCACGGCTTCCTGGGACATGGCGGCCTCCTCGGCCCAAGCCCTCCCGCGCTGCTGCGGGACGGCAGAACGGCAGACGCACCGGCAACGGCCGCCGGCACGCGGGCCGGGCGGTCCGGCTCCGCCACAGCAAACGACCACTCAGCGCGACAGTCACTGGTCAGGACCTGTGCCGCCCGCCAGGTTGACGGATATTCACCCGACCGGGCAGCCATACGGCACGCTGCAAGGGCAGGGTTGACGGCAGTTCGAAGGTGCAGGATGGATCCATGGATCTTCGCATCTTCACGGAGCCCCAGCAGGGCGCCGACTACGACACCCTCCTCAGCGTCGCCAAAGCCACCGAAGACCTCGGCTTCGACGCCTTCTTCCGCTCCGACCACTACCTGCGGATGGGCTCCGTCGACGGCCTCCCGGGCCCCACCGACGCCTGGATCACCCTGGCCGGACTCGCCCGTGAGACCCGGCGCATCCGCCTCGGCACCCTGATGACCGCCGGCACCTTCCGGCTCCCCGGCGTGCTCGCCATCCAGGTCGCCCAGGTCGACCAGATGTCCGGCGGCCGTATCGAACTCGGCCTGGGAGCAGGATGGTTCGAGCAGGAGCACAAGGCGTACGGCATCCCGTTCCCCAAGGAGAAATCCGCCCGCCTTGAGGAGCAGCTGGAGATCATCACCGGACTCTGGGCCACCGAGACCGGCAAGACCTTCGACCACGACGGCACGTACTACCAGCTCACCGACTCGCCCGCGCTCCCCAAGCCCGTCCAGGCCAAGGTGCCGGTCCTGATCGGCGGCCACGGCGCGACCCGCACCCCACGGCTGGCCGCGCAGTACGCGGACGAGTACAACATCCCGTTCGCCTCGCTCGCCGACAGCGAGCGCCAGTTCGGCCGGGTGCGCGCGGCGGCCGAGAGCGCCGGACGCGGTCCGGACGACCTCGTGTACTCCAACGCGCTGGTCGTCTGTGTGGGGAAGAACGACGCAGAGGTCGCGCGCCGCGCGGCCGCCATCGGAAGGGGAGTGGAAGAACTCAAGGCGAACGGACTGGCGGGCTCGCCCGCCGAAGTGGTGGAGAAGATCGGTACGTACGAGGCGATCGGCTCATCCCGTATCTACCTCCAGGTCCTCGACCTGAAGGACCTCGATCACCTGGAACTGATCGCCTCCCAGGTCCAGTCCCAGCTGAACCGGGAGTGACCGTGCGCCCCGCCCGCCCGCTCGCGGCCGCACTCGCCGAGCGGACCGTGGTCCTGGACGGAGGTCTCTCCAACCAACTGGCTGCACAGGGCTGCGACTTGACCGATCCCCTGTGGTCGGCCCGGCTGCTCGCCGACGACCCGAGCCAGATCGAGGCCGCGCACCGGGCGTACGTACGGGCGGGCGCGCAGGTGCTGATCACCTCCAGCTACCAGGCCACCTACGAGGGCTTCGCACACCGAGGCGTGTCCCACCCGGAGGCGACGACACTCCTTGCCCGGAGTGTGGAGCTGGCGAGAAGGGCGGGGGAAGGGGCAGGGGTGGGGGGAGGGGAGGGGGAGCCCCCCGAAGGTGAAGTCTGGGTCGCCGCCTCCATCGGCCCCTACGGCGCCATGCTGGCCGACGGCAGTGAGTACCGGGGCCGGTACGGGCTGACGGTGAAGGAGCTGGAGCGTTTCCACCACCCACGCGTGGAGGCGCTGGTCGCGGCCGGGCCGGATGTGCTCGCCCTGGAGACGGTGCCCGATGCCGACGAGGCCGAGGCGTTGCTGCGGGCGGTTGAAGGGTGCGGGGTGCCGGTGTGGCTCTCGTACAGCGTCGAGGGGCTGCGCACCCGGGCGGGCCAGGTGCTGGAGGGGGCGTTCGAGCTGGCAGCGGGGCTCGACCAGGTGATCGCGGTCGGGGTGAACTGCTGCACGCCCGCGGATGCGGACCGCGCGGTGGAGTTGGCGGCTTCGGTGACCGGGAAGCCGGTCGTCGTCTACCCCAACAGCGGGGAGCGCTGGGACGCGGAGTCCCGTTCCTGGCAGGGCGGAAGCACCTTCGATCCGTCGCGCGTCAGGGCTTGGCACGCCGCCGGTGCCCGTCTGGTGGGCGGCTGCTGCCGGGTGGGTCCGAGGGAGATCGCACGGCTGGCGGGGTATGTGGCGGAGGGGGTGTGAGTGGCGTGGGGACGGTCGACCAAGGGGTAGGTGGAACGCCCGGTCAGAGCGAAATTGCCTGGTAGGAGTCGGGCGAACCGGGTGATACTCGATGCGTGTTCCTGACAATCACCACAACCGGTACCCCTGAGCGCCCCGCCACCGACCTCGGTTTTCTGCTGCACAAGCACCCAGGGAAGGCGCAAGCGTTCTCCACCTCCCATGGCACCGCGCATGTCCTGTACCCCGAGGCGAGCGCCGAGCGCTGCACGGCCGCGCTGCTCCTGGAGGTCGATCCCGTCGCGCTGGTGCGGCGGGGCAAGGGCAAGGGACGTGGCGGAGCACCCGATTCCGCGCTGGCGCAGTACGTCAACGACCGTCCGTACGCGGCCTCTTCGCTGATGTCCGTCGCGCTGAGCACCGTCTTCAAGAGCGCCCTGCGCGGTGTGTGCAACACGCTGCCGGAACGGGCGGAGGCGCCACTTCCGCTGCGGATCGAGGTGCCCGCCCTGCCCGCGCGCGGCGGCGCCGACCTCGTACGCAAGCTGTTCGAGCCGCTCGGCTGGGCCTCGGTGTCGGCGCAGCCGTTGGCGCTGGACGAGCGGTTCCCGCAGTGGGGCGAGTCGCGTTACGTACGGCTCGTGCTGGAAGGGGAACTGCGGCTCGCGGACGCGTTGCGGCAGCTGTATGTGCTGCTGCCGGTGCTCGACGACGCCAAGCACTACTGGGTCGCGCCCGACGAGGTGGACAAGCTGTTGCGGGCCGGTGACGGCTGGCTGGCCGACCATCCCGAGCAGAAGCTGATCACCAGCCGCTATCTGTCCCGGCGCTGGGGGCTCACCCGGCAGGCGATGGAGCGCCTTGAGCTGGTCCGGCTCGCCGAGGCCGACGACATCGCGGTCGAGGCGATCGACAACGCCGTCGACGAGACGACCGACACCGAGGACAAGCCCGTCCCGCTCGCCGTGCAGCGCCGTGAGTCGATCATGGCGGCGCTCACGACGGCCGGTGCGAGCCGCGTGCTCGACCTCGGCTGCGGTCAGGGCCAGTTGATACATGAACTCCTCAAGGACGTCCGGTTCACCGAGATCGTGGGTGTGGATGTCTCCATGCGCGCCCTGACGATCGCCGCGCGCCGGCTCAAGCTGGAGCGGATGGGCGAGCGGCAGGCCGGCCGCATCACCCTGATGCAGGGCTCGCTCGCGTACACCGACAAGCGGCTCAAGGGGTACGACGCGGCGGTGCTCAGCGAGGTCGTCGAACACCTCGACCTGCCTCGGCTGCCCGCCCTGGAGTACGCGGTGTTCGGCGCGGCTCGTCCGCGCACGGTGATCGTGACGACGCCGAACGTCGAGTACAACGTGCGCTGGGAGACCCTTCCGGCTGGGCATGTGCGCCATGGCGATCACCGGTTCGAGTGGACTCGCGCGGAGTTCCGCGACTGGGCGGGTTCGGTCGCCGAACGGCAGGGATACGACGTCGAGTTCGTGCCCGTCGGGCCGGACGACCCCGAGGTGGGGCCGCCGACGCAGATGGCCGTATTCAAGATGATCAAGAGCGACGAGCCGCCCCGCCGGGGCGCGACGCGCAACGAGAGCCGGACACCCACCGAGACCCCGACGCCCACCGAGACCGAGACCGTGAAGGAGGCGAACGCCGCATGAGTGCCGAGTCCAGCAACAACGCAGATGCCCGCACGGGTACCAGTGCAAGTACCGATGCCAGCACCAGCACCACTCCGCTTGCCGGTACGGAAGGGACCGCGCCCGCAAAGCGCACGCTCGCCGTCCCCGACCTGTCCCTCGTGGTGCTCATCGGGGCCACCGGATCGGGTAAGTCCACTTTCGCCCGGCGGCACTTCAAGCCGACCGAGGTCCTCTCGTCCGACTTCTGCCGGGGGCTCGTCGCCGACGACGAGAACGACCAGAGCGCGAGCGGCGAGGCGTTCGACGTGCTCCACTACATCGCGGGCAAGCGGCTCGCGGCCGGGCGGCTGACCGTCGTCGACGCCACGAGTGTGCAGATGGAGAGCCGCAGGCAGCTGGTCCGGCTGGCCCGGGAGCACGATGTGCTGCCGATCGCGATCGTCCTCGACCTGCCCGAGGAGGTCTGCGCCGCACGCAACGCGGCCCGTCCCGACCGGGCCGGTATGCCCCGCCAGGTCATCGCGCGCCACCGCCGTGAGCTGCGGCGTTCGCTGCGCGGCCTGGAGCGCGAGGGGTTCCGCAAGGTGCACATCCTGCGCACCGAGGCGGAGGTGGACCGTGCCGAGATCGTGATCGAGCGCCGTTTCAACGACCTCACCCACCTCACTGGCCCCTTCGACATCATCGGTGACATCCACGGCTGCCGCTCCGAGCTGGAGACTCTGCTCGCCAAGCTGGGTTACGTCGACGGCGTCCACCCCGAGGGGCGTACGGCGGTCTTCGTCGGTGACCTGGTCGACCGTGGCCCGGACAGCCCGGGTGTGTTGCGGCGCGTGATGAAAATGGTGGCCGACGGTAACGCTCTGTGCGTACCCGGGAACCATGAGAACAAGCTCGGACGTTATCTGGGTGGCAAGAAGGTCCAGCGCACCCATGGACTGGCGGAAACCATCGAGCAGTTGGAGAAGGAGGACGATGGATTCAAGGAACAGGTGAAGGAGTTCATCGACGGGCTCGTCAGCCACTATGTGCTCGACGGCGGCAAGCTGGTCGTCTGTCACGCGGGTCTGCCCGAGAAGTACCACGGGCGTACGTCGGGGCGTGTCCGCTCGCACGCGCTGTACGGAGAGACGACCGGCGAGACCGACGAGTTCGGCCTGCCCGTGCGCTACCCGTGGGCCGAGGACTACCGCGGCCGCGCGGCAGTCGTCTACGGGCACACGCCCGTCCCGAACACGTCGTGGATCAACAACACCATCTGCCTGGACACGGGTGCGGTGTTCGGCGGAAAGATGACCGCGCTGCGCTGGCCGGAGCGCGAGCTTGTCGACGTGCCCGCGGAGAAGGTCTGGTACGAGCCGGTCCGTCCGCTGGCCACCGAGGCGCCCGGTGGCCATGACGGCCGACCGCTCGACCTGGCCGATGTGCACGGCCGCCGTGTCGTGGAGACGCGGGAGCTGGGCAATGTGGCGGTGCGCGAGGAGAACGCGGCGGCCGCGCTCGAAGTCATGAGCCGGTTCGCGGTCGACCCCCGACTGCTCGCGTATCTGCCGCCGACCATGGCACCGACGGCGACTTCTCGGGAGGAGGGCTATCTGGAGCACCCGGCGGAGGCGTTCGCGCAGTACCGGGCGGACGGGGTCGCGCGGGTCGTGTGCGAGGAGAAGCACATGGGCTCGCGGGCGGTGGCGTTGGTGTGCCGTGACGCCGAGGTGGCGCGCGAGCGGTTCGGAGTGGACGGGCCCACGGGGGCGCTGCACACCCGTACCGGACGCCCGTTCTTCGACGACGCGGCGGTCACCGAGGCCGTCCTGGAGCGGCTGCGGACAGCTGTGTCCGCCGCCGGGCTGTGGGACGAGCTCGCCACGGACTGGCTGCTGTTCGACGCCGAGCTGATGCCGTGGTCCCTGAAGGCCTCCGGGCTGTTGCGTTCGCAGTACGCGGCGGTGGGTGCCGCGTCCGGGGCGGTCTTCCCGGACGCGCTGCGGGTCCTGGAGGCGGCCGGGGAGCGCGGGGTCGAGGTGGCCGGGCTGCTGGCGCGCCAGCGGGAACGAGCCGATGACGCGGCCGCGTTCACCGAGGCGTACCGGCGGTACTGCTGGACGACGGACGGTCTGGACGGGGTGCGGTTCGCCCCGTTCCAGATCCTCGCCGCCCAGGGGCGCAGCCTGGCCGGGGTGCCCCACGACGAGCAACTGGCGTGGCTGGACCGCCTGGTCGAGCACGACCCGACCGGGCTGCTCCAGGTCACCCGGCGCCTCGTCGTGGACACCGGCGACGAGGAGTCGGTGCGGGCGGGTGTGGACTGGTGGCTGGAGCTGACCGGCGCGGGCGGCGAGGGGATGGTCGTCAAGCCGCTCCAGGCGCTCGCCCGGGACGGCAAGGGGCGCCTGGCGCAGCCCGGCATCAAGGTTCGCGGCCGGGAGTACCTGCGGATCATCTACGGTCCGGAGTACGTGCGGCCCGACAACCTCGACCGGCTGCGGCAGCGTTCGCTGGGCCACAAGCGCTCGCTCGCGCTGCGCGAGTACGCGCTGGGTCTGGAGGCGCTGGAGCGGCTGGCGTCGGGCGAGCCGCTGTGGCGCGTCCACGAGGCGGTCTTCGCGGTCCTGGCCTTGGAGTCGGAACCGGTGGACCCCCGGCTCTGACGCGGCTGGGGGCGGAGCGGGGCTCCGCCCTCGACCGTGTGGCTGCGCCTCCCGGGCCCGGCCGCGCCCTCGGCCTGGCCGAGCGGCTCCGCCCGCCGGGCCGGTGGGTGCGGCCTGCCCCGGTCCGGTCCGGTCCGGTTTGGCCGCGCCGCACCCGCTGTCCGCCGGGGCGGGACCGCGCCTGCCGTCGATGCGCGCGCGGCTTCGCCCCAGCCCTCCGTCCCCCCGGCGTGACCGTTCGTCGGGTGCGGGGGCTTTGGGCGGGACAGGATGGGGGCATGGGATTCCATGTCGATTCCGAGACCGGGCGGCTGCGCCGCGTCATACTGCACCGGCCGGATCTGGAGCTGAAGCGGCTCACTCCGAGCAACAAGGACGCTCTCCTCTTCGATGATGTGCTCTGGGTGCGCCGGGCGCGCCAGGAGCACGACGGCTTCGCGGACGTGCTGCGCGACCGCGGGGTCCAGGTGCATCTCTTCGGCGATCTGCTGCGCGAGTCGCTGGCGATCCCGCAGGCGAGACGGCTCGTACTGGACCGGGTCTTCGACGAGAAGGAGTACGGCCCGCTGGCGACCGGGCATCTGCGGGCGTCCTTCGACGATCTGTCCGCCGCCGATCTCGCCGAGGCACTGGTCGGCGGGATGACCAAGCGTGAGTTCCTGGAGCGGCACGCGGAGCCGGTCTCGGTCCGTTTCCACGCGCTGGACCTGGACGACTTCCTGCTCGGCCCGCTGCCCAATCACCTCTTCACCCGGGACACCTCGGCCTGGATCTACGACGGTGTCTCCATCAACGCGATGCGCTGGCCCGCGCGGCAGCGCGAGACCGTGCACTTCGAGGCGATCTACCGCCACCACCCGCTCTTCACGGGCCCGGAGGCGGGTTCGTTCCACACCTGGTCGAAGGGGCAGAGCGACTATCCGTCGACCATCGAGGGCGGGGACGTCCTGGTGATCGGCAATGGCGCGGTGCTTATCGGGATGAGCGAGCGGACCACGCCGCAGGCCGTGGAGATGCTGGCGCGTGGGCTGTTCGCGGCCGGTTCCGCGCAGTGCATCGTGGCGCTCGACATGCCCAAGCGCCGGGCGTTCATGCACCTCGATACGGTGATGACGATGGTCGACGGAGAAACCTTCACCCAGTACGCCGGGCTCGGCATGCTCCGTTCGTACACCATCGAGCCGGGCGCCGGTGAGCAGGAGCTCAAGGTGACCGACCACCCGCCGGAGCACATGCACCGCGCCATCGCGGCCGCGCTGGGTCTGGACGGGATCCGGGTGCTGATGGCCACCCAGGACGTGCACTCGGCGGAGCGCGAGCAGTGGGACGACGGCTGCAATGTGCTGGCGGTCGAGCCGGGCGTGGTCGTGGCGTACGAGCGCAATGTCACCACCAACACGCATCTGCGCAAACAGGGCATCGAGGTGATCGAGATTCCGGGCAGTGAGCTCGGGCGGGGGCGGGGCGGGCCGCGCTGTATGAGCTGTCCGGTGGAGCGTGATGCCGTATAGCCGCTCTGCACGGTGACCGTATAGCGATGCGTTCAATCGTATATACTTCCAGCCTCCCCGTATCCGTCACCCAGGAGCAGCCACCATGGCGACAGACCTCGCAGGCCGCCACTTCCTCAAGGAGCTGGACTTCACCGCCGAGGAGTTCCGCTCTCTGGTGGAGCTGGCCGCCGAGCTCAAGGCCGCCAAGAAGGCGGGGACCGAGGTCCAGCGGCTGCGTGGGCGGAACATCGCGCTGATCTTCGAGAAGCCGTCGACCCGGACCAGGTGCTCGTTCGAGGTGGCGGCCGCCGACCAGGGCGCTTCCACGACCTATATCGACCCGGCGGGCTCGCACATCGGCAAGAAGGAGTCCGCGCGGGACACCGCGCGCGTGCTCGGGCGGATGTTTGACGCGATCCAGTTCCGTGGGGACGCGCAGAAGACGGCCGAAACGCTCGCCGCACACGCGGGTGTGCCGGTCTACAACGGGCTCACCGACGCCTGGCACCCCACCCAGATGCTCGCCGACGTCCTCACCATGACCGAGCACACCGACAAGCCGCTGGAGCGGATGTCGTTCGCCTATCTGGGTGACGCCCGGTACAACATGGGCAACTCCTACCTGGTCACCGGCGCCCTGCTCGGTATGGACGTACGGATCGTGGCGCCCCGGGCGTACTGGCCGTCCGACGACGTGGTCGCCCTCGCGGACCAGCTCGCCGGGCAGAGCGGTGCCCGCCTGACGATCACCGAGGACATCGGGCGGGGTGTGGCGGGCGCGGACTTCGTCGCCACCGATGTATGGGTGTCGATGGGGGAGCCCAAGGAGATCTGGGCCGAGCGCATCAAGGCGCTCGCGCCCTACGCGGTGACCATGGACGTCCTGCGGGCCACCGGCAACCCGGACGTCAAGTTCCTGCACTGCCTGCCCGCCTTCCATGACCTGGGCACGGCGGTCGCCCAGGAGATCCACGAGCAGTACGGGCTCGCCGAGCTCGAAGTCACCGACGAGGTCTTCGAGTCGGCGCACTCGGTCGTCTTCGACGAGGCCGAGAACCGGCTGCACACCATCAAGGCCGTGATGGTCGCGACCCTCGCCGCGTGAGCCTCAGCGGCGCGTCGGCAGCGGCGGGCGCGTCGGCAGGGTGAACCAGACCGCCTTGCCGTGTGCGGTAGGGCGGTGACCGCACGCCGAGCTGAGGGTGCGGATCAGCAGCAGGCCCCGGCCGTGCTCCTGCCAGGGGTCGGGCTCGTCGTCCGGTCCCGGCGTGGAGAGATCGCCCGGCGGCAGCGGCGAGCGGTCGTGCACCTCGACCTGGCACCCCGACGCCAGCAGCTCCACGACCAGCTCGATCGGCTGGTCACCGGCGGTGTGCTCGACGGCGTTGGCGACGAGTTCGGCCGTGAGCAGCTCGGCGGTGTCGCTGTCGGCCGAGGCCTCGATGTCCGCGAGCGCGGTACGGATCAGGGCGCGCGCGATCGGCACGGCGGCGTTGGTGTGGGGGAGCGCGATACGCCAGGAGGTCGGGGCGCCGGCCGGTTCGCGGGCGGGGCCGGAGGGGTCGGGCAAGGCGGAGGTTTCCGTTCGGGTCGCGTGGGGTCGTCTCGGACCGGATGGGGAGTGATTCCCGGACGTAGGGGGACGGGCCCGGGCTCTGGTGCTTCCCTCAACTTTACGAAGTGCGGTGCGCGGGGGAGTAGAGGCCCCCGGCAGGCAGAAAAGGGACGTGCGCCACATCGGGACGGGTCGTTCGCCCTCTGGAGCCGCAGGGGAGCTCTACCTCTCGTATCGCGTACTCATGACGACAGTCACGTATCGGTGATACCTTCGAGGGGCAGGCATCTGCCAGCTGGCTGAGGAGGCCGCACTCCATGAGCCCGTTTCCCAGCTCCGCGCCCCGCACCGCACACTGGCGCCATCTGCGGCTGACCGCGGCGGACGGGGTCGCGACCGTCACCCTCGCCCGGCCCGAGAAGCTGAACGCACTCACCTTCGGGGCCTATGCGGACCTGCGTGATCTGCTCGCCGAGCTCGCCCGGGAGCGGTCCGTGCGGGCCCTGGTGCTCGCCGGTGAAGGGCGCGGCTTCTGCTCCGGCGGCGACGTCGACGAGATCATCGGCGCGACCCTGTCGATGGACACCTCCCAGCTGCTCGACTTCAACCGGATGACCGGACAGGTCGTCCGGGCCGTACGCGAATGCCCCTTCCCGGTGATCGCGGCGGTCCACGGCGTCGCGGCCGGAGCGGGCGCGGTCCTGGCGCTCGCCGCCGACTTCCGTATCGCCGACCCCTCGGCCCGGTTCTCCTTCCTGTTCACCAAGGTCGGCCTCTCCGGCGGCGACATGGGCGCCGCCTATCTGCTGCCGCGCGTCGTCGGGCTCGGGCACGCCACCCGGCTGCTGATGCTCGGCGAACCGGTTCGCGCCCCCGAGGCCGAACGGATCGGCCTTATCAGCGAGTTGACGGACGAAGGGCAGGCCGACGCACGCGCCGCCGAGCTCGCCCGGCACCTCGCCGCCGGGCCCGCCCTCGCGTACGCCCAGACCAAGGCGCTGCTCACGGCCGAGCTCGACATGCCGCTCGCGGCCGCCGTCGAACTCGACGCCGCCACCCAGGCCCTGCTGATGAACGGCCAGGACTACGCCGAGTTCCACGCCGCCTTCACCGAGAAGCGGCCCCCGAAATGGCAGGGGCGCTGACCGTGCCGGGCCGCCCGGGCGACGGCCCGGACCCCGCCGCGCGAGCGCTGCGGATCGCCGTCGTCGGCGGCGGCCCCGGCGGGCTCTACGCCGCGGCCCTGCTCAAACGGCTCGGCCCCGACCGCGAGATCACCCTCTGGGAGCGCAACGCCCCGCACGACACCTTCGGCTTCGGCGTCGTCCTCTCCGACGAGACCCTCGGCGGGATCGAACACGCCGACCCCGTGGTGTACGAGGCGCTGAGCGCCGAGTTCGTCCGGTGGGACGACATCGACATCGTCCACCGGGGCCGCACGCTCACCTCCGGCGGACACGGTTTCGCCGCGCTGGGCCGGCGCAGGCTCCTGGAGATCCTGCACCAGCGCTGCCGCACGCTCGGTGTGGGACTCAGGTTCCGGACCGAGGCGCCGCCCGCCGCCGAACTCGCCGCCGCGTACGACCTGGTGATCGCCGCCGACGGCGTGCACAGCCCGACCCGTGAGGCGCACGCCGTGCACTTCGCGCCGCGCGTCACCGGCCACCGCTGCCGCTATATCTGGCTCGCCGCCGACTTCGCCTTCGACTCTTTCCGCTTCGAGATCGCGGAGACCGAGCACGGCGTGATGCAACTGCACGGCTACCCGTTCAGCGCCGACTCCTCCACCGTCATCGTCGAGATGCGCGAAGAGGTGTGGCGGGCCGCCGGGTTCGCCGAGCTCGACGAGCAGGCGTCGGCCGACCGCTGCGCCAAGATCTTCGCGGACGCCCTGGACGGCCGGTCCCTGCGCGGCAACAAATCCGCCTGGACCGTGTTCCGTACGGTCGTCAACGAGCACTGGTCGCACGCGAACACGGTCCTGCTCGGCGACGCCGCCCACACCGCGCACTTCTCCATCGGCTCCGGCACCAAGCTCGCCGTCGAGGATGCCCTGGCGCTGGCCGCCTGCGTCGAGGAGCAGCCCACGCTGACGGCGGCCCTCGCCGCGTACGAGAGCGAGCGCAGGCCCGTCGTCGAGTCGACCCAGCGTGCGGCCGTGGCCAGCCTGCGCTGGTTCGAGGAGTTGGGGCTCTACCTCGACCAGCCGCCACGGCAGTTCGCGTTCAACCTGCTCACCCGCAGCCGCCGGGTCACCCACGACAATCTGCGCCTGCGCGATCCCGCGTTCACGGGCACGGTGGAGCGCGCCTTCGACTGCCCGCCCGACACGCCTCCGATGTTCACCCCCTTCCGGCTGCGCGGACTTGAGCTGCGCAACCGTGTCGTCGTCTCTCCCATGGACATGTACTCCGCCGTGGACGGCGTCCCCGGCGACTTTCATCTCGTCCACCTCGGCGCCCGGGCCCTGGGCGGCGCGGGCCTGGTGATGACCGAGATGGTGTGCGTGAGCGCGCAGGGCCGGATCACTCCGGGCTGCACCGGCCTCTACACCCCCGAGCAGGCCAAGGCCTGGCGCCGGGTCACCGACTTCGTCCACCGGCAGGCCCCGGGGACGGCCATCGGTGTCCAGCTCGGCCACTCCGGGCGCAAGGGCTCGACCAAGCTCATGTGGGAGGGCATCGACGAGCCGCTGGACGACGGCAACTGGTCTGTTGTCGCCGCCTCACCGATCCCCTACCGGCCAGGTGTCAACCAGGTCCCGCACGCGCTCGATCGCGCGGGGCTGACCGATATCCGCGAGCAGTTCGCCGCGGCGGCCTGGCGGGCCGCCCGCTGCGACTTCGACCTGCTGGAACTGCACTGCGCCCACGGCTATCTGCTCTCGGGGTTTCTCTCCCCTCTCACCAACCAACGCACGGACATCTACGGGGGTTCCCTCGCGGGACGACTGCGTTTCCCGCTGGAGGTGTTCGACTCGCTGCGGGGCATCTGGCCCGACGACAAGCCCATGACGGTGCGGATCTCCGCCACCGACTGGGCGGCGGGCGGCACCACCGCCGAGGAGGCCGTCGAGATCGCCCGCGCGTTCGCCGCGCACGGCGCCGACGCGATCGACGTGTCGACCGGGCAGGTCGTCGCGGACGAACGCCCCGAGTTCGGCCGCTCGTACCAGACGCCGTACGCCGACCGGATCCGCAACACGCTGGGCATCCCCGTCATCGCGGTCGGGGCGATCTCGTCCTGGGACGACGTGAACTCCCTGCTGCTCGCGGGCCGCGCCGACCTCTGCGCCCTGGCCCGCCCCCATCTCTACGACCCCAACTGGGCCCTGCACGCGGCGGCCGAGCAGGGCTACACGGGCCCCGGCGCGCCCTGGCCGCAGCCGTACCGCGCGGGCAGCCGCAAGCCGCCGACGGGACGCACCGACGCGCCTCGGCCGAGGCTCACCTTGAACTGACACGCCACGCCACGAGCCCAGAGGCGCCACGTCACGAGCCAAGCGACACACCGTGGGAACCATTCGGCCGCGCCGCGAGTTTCCACAGCGTTGTAGGAGTGACCAGCGAAAGCAGATGGAGAACCGATGGCCCTGTGGGACCGCTTCAAGGAGTCCGCGTCGACGATGCAGACGCAGCTCGTGGCCAAGAAGAACGACCTGAAGAGCGGGGCGTTCCGGGACGCCAGCATGGCGATGTGCGCCCTCGTCGCGGCCGCCGACGGCACCGTCGACCCCTCCGAGCGGCGCCGTGTCGCCCAGCTCATCGCCACCAACGAGGTGCTGCAGAACTTCCCGGCCGACGACCTTCAGCGCCGCTTCGACGACTACCTGAACAAGCTCACCGCCGACTTCGACTTCGGCAAGGTCAGCGTGCTCCAGGAGGTCGCCAAGGCGAAGAAGAAGCCCGCCGAGGCGCGCGCGGTGATCCAGATAGGCATCGTCATCGGCGGCGCCGACGGAGACTTCGACAAGACCGAGCAGGCCGTGGTCCGCGAGGCCTGCTACACGCTGGACCTGCCGCCGGCCGAGTTCGACCTGTAGGGACCCCTCTTCGGGGCAGCCGGGCCGCGCGCGTGACAGCGGCCTGCCCGTGAAGCCGCGCTGTCCGCAAGGGGCCGGTCGTCACAGCGTCGTCGTGACCCGCAGCACGACGGCGAGCGTGACGATCGCGCCCGCCCGCGAACCGCCACCCCGTCAGGCCCTGGTCCCCTGACAGGCCGCGCGCCCGCCTTGATCCGTCACGCCGTCTCCGTGGAGGAAGGTCCCTGCACGAAGGCCGCGCCCGCGTCCCGCAGGCGGGCGTGCAGTCGGCGGAAGACCTCCGCCGAGCGCTCGCCCGGCCAGTTGGGGGGCAGCAGCGAGGTGGGCAGGCCCGGGTCCGCGTACGGCAGGCGGCGCCAGGAGTCCAGGGCCAGCAGATAGTCCCGGTAGGCCTCTTCGGACGGGACCTCGGCCGACGGTGCGGTGTGCGCGCGCGTCTCCCAGCCCCGCAGCACCGGCTCGTGCCGGCCCAGGAACTCCTCGTGCTGTTTGGCGATCGCGGCCAGGTCCCACCATCGGCCGACCGCCTCGGCCGTCGGCGCGAAGCCCAGGTGCTCGCCCCGGAACAGATCGACGTACGGGGCGAGTTGGAGCCGTTCCAGGGTGTGCCGGGTCTCCTCGTAAAGCCGCGCGGGGGCGATCCACACGCCCGGCGCGGCCGTGCCGAAGCCGAGTCCCGCGAGGCGGGAGCGCAGCACATGGCGCTTGTTGCGCTCGGACTCCGGCACCGAGAAGACGGCCAGCACCCAGCCCTCACGCGCGCGTGGGCGCGGGTGCGGGTAGATCCGGCGGTCGCCGTCGTCGAGCAGCTGGCGCGCGTCGGCGGAGAGCGCGTACCCGGCGGCGCCCGCCGTGGTCCGCTCGGGCACGAGCAGTCCGCGCCGTTTGAGCCGGGACACCGACGAGCGTACGGACGGCGCGTCGACGCCGACGGCGGCGAGCAGTCGGATCAGCTCGGCGACCGCGAGGGAGCCCTCCTTCTCGCGTCCGTACGCGCCGTAGAGGGTGACGATCAGGGATCGGGGAGTGTGCTGCTCGGCCACGTGATCACTCTAGGGCCCGCAGCCGGAAGCGCTGCAGCTTGCCGGTCGGCGTCCGGGGGAGCGCGTCCAGGAACACCACCTCGCGCGGGCACTTGTACGGGGCGAGTTCGGCCTTCACATGGTCGCGCAGCAGCCCGGCCGTGGCCTCGCCCGCCACCACGCCCTCGCGCAGCACGCAGTAGGCGACGACCACCTGGCCGCGCGCCTCGTCGGGGCGGCCGATCACGGCGGTCTCCACCACGTCCGGGTGGCGCAGCAGGGCGTCCTCGACCTCGGGGCCCGCGATGTTGTAGCCGGCCGAGATGATCATGTCGTCGGCGCGGGCCACATAGCGGAAGTAGCCGTCGGGCTCGCGTACATAGGTGTCGCCGGTGAGGTTCCAGCCTCCTTTGACGTACTCCGACTGGCGGGGGTCGGCCAGATAGCGGCAGCCGACCGGGCCGCGCACGGCGAGCAGGCCCGGCTCGCCGTCAACCACCGGTTGACCCTTGGCGTCCACTACGCGCGCGTGCCACCCCGGTACGGGCTTTCCGGTGGCGCCGGGTCTGATCTCGTCGTCCGCCGCCGAGATGAAGATGTGCAGCAGTTCGGTGGCGCCGATGCCGTTGATGATGCGCAGCCCGGTCCGCTCCCGCCAGGCGCGCCAGGTCGCGGCGGGCAGGTTCTCGCCGGCCGACACACAGCGCCGCAGTGCCCCCACGTCGTATCCGTCGAGCTCGTCCAGCATCGCCCGGTAGGCGGTCGGCGCGGTGAACAGGACGGAGACCCGGTGGCGGGCGAGCGCGGGCAACAGTTGCTTGGGACCGGCCTGTTCGAGCAGCAGCGACGAGGCGCCCGCCCGCATCGGGAAGACGACGAGACCACCGAGTCCGAAGGTGAAGCCGAGTGGCGGGCTGCCCGCGAAGACGTCGTCGGGCTCGGGCCGCAGCACATGGCGGGCGAAGGTGTCCGCGATGGCCAGTACGTCCCGGTGGAAGTGCATGCACCCTTTGGGGCGGCCGGTGGTGCCCGAGGTGAAGGCGATCAGGGCGACGTCGTCCGCCGCCGTCGCCACGGCCGTATAGGGGACGTCGGCCGCGCGCGCGTCGGCGAGCCGCAGCAGATCGTCGGCACTGTCACCCCCGTAGGGGGTGACGTGAAGGCCCGGCACGGCGGCCCGCTCCAGGTCCGCGAGCGAGCGCGCGTCGCACAGGGCGTGCTCGATCCGGGCGATCTCGCAGATGGTGGCCAGCTCGTGCGCCCGCTGTTGGGCCAGTACGGTCACGGCCACCGCACCCGTCTTCATCACCGCGAGCCAGCAGGCGGCAAGCCAGGGCGTGGTCGGCCCGCGCAGCAGCACCCGGTTGCCGGGGACCACGCCGAGGCTGGAGGTGAGGGTGTGGGCGATCCGGTCGACCCGGCCGCGCAGCTCCCCGTACGTCCACAGATCGCCCTCGGCGGTGCGGAAGACGGGCCGGTCCGCGCCGAACCGCTCGATCGTGCGGTCCAGGAGCTCGGCGCCGCAGTTGAGCCGCTCGGGATAGCGCAGCTCGGGGAGGTCGAAGACCAGTTCCGGCCACTGATCGGCGGGCGGCAGATGGTCGCGGGAAAACGTGTCGGCATGCGCTGAGGTCTTCAGCTCCATACGGGATCGCCCCCTTGTCGCATCTGGAGCGTATCGTTTGGATGACGACAGTCAACGGTTCGCGATAAGAGTGGGGTAGTGGGAACACTCGCGGTCAGAGCGGGGCAGACGGCGGGACCACAGCGAGACTGGACGCGAGACGAGAGGGGCCGCCATGCCCGCATTCGCGCTGGAGCCGGAACAGCTGGAGTGGTGCGCACGGCTGCGCGCCACGGCCGAGGAGCGGCTCCGCCCCCTCGCCGACAAGGGTGACCCGGGGCGCGTCAACCGGCCACTCGTCGCCGCCCTCGGCGAGCTGGGTCTGCTGGAGCGGCTGTTCACCTCCGGCGCGCTCGGCCTGTGTCTGATGCGCGAGTCACTGGCGTACGCGTGCACCGAGGCCGAGACCGCGCTCGCCCTCCAGGGGCTCGGCGCCCACCCTGTGGCCGCGCACGGCACCGAGGCGCAGCGCGCCCGCTGGCTGCCCGAGGTCACCAGCGGCCGGGCCGTCGCCGCCTTCGCGCTGAGCGAGCCGGACGCGGGCTCCGATGCCGCCGCTCTCGCCCTCAAGGCCGAGCCGGACGGCGGCGGTTGGCGTCTGAGCGGGGAGAAGCGCTGGATCTCGAATGCGCCCGAGGCGGATTTCTGCACGGTGTTCGCCCGGACGACGGACGGGGCCGGGGCGCGCGGCGTCACCGCCTTCCTGGTCCCCGCCGACCGGCCCGGGCTCGGCGGCGCCGCCCTCGACATGCTCTCGCCGCACCCGATCGGGGCGCTCACCTTCGACGGGGTGCCGGTCGGCGGGGACGACGTCCTCGGCGAGCCCGACCGGGGATTCAGGGTCGCGATGGGCACGCTGAACCTGTTCCGGCCGAGCGTCGGCGCGTTCGCGGTCGGCATGGCGCAGGCCGCGCTGGACGCGACCGTCGCGCACACCGCGCGCCGCACCGCGTTCGGCGGCCCGCTCAAGGACCTCCAGGCGGTCGCGCACCAGGTCGCCGAGATGGCGACGCGCACGGAGGCGGCGCGGATGCTGGTGTACGGGGCGGCGGCCGCGTACGACCGGGGCGCGGCGGAGGTCCCCAAGTACGCGGCGATGGCGAAGCTGCTCGCCACGGAGACCGCGCAGTACGTCGTCGACGCGGCCGTCCAGCTGCACGGCGCGCGGGCGCTGCAACGCGGCCATCTGCTCGAACACCTCTACCGGGAGGTGCGCGCGCCCCGCATCTACGAGGGCGCGACCGAGGTGCAGCGCACGATCATCGCGAAGGAGCTGTACCGATGAGCCGTCACCGGGTGAACAAGGAGTCGTACCGATGAGCCTCCACCGGGTGAACCCCGCCGAACTCTCCCCGCCCACCGGCTTCAGCCACGCCGTCACCGCGACCGGGAGCCGGCTGGTCTTCCTCGCCGGGCAGACCGCGCTCGACGCGGACGGCAAGGTGGTCGGCGAGACGCTGTCCGAGCAGTTCCGGACCGCGCTCACCAACCTCCTGGCCGCCCTGGCCGCCGCCGGCGGCACCCCCGCCGACCTGGCCCGGGTCACCGTGTACGCCACGGACGTCGCCGAGTACCGCGCCCGGGCCCATGAACTCGGCCGCGTCTGGCGCCGGTTGGCCGGGCGCGACTACCCGGCGATGGCCGTGATCGGGGTCGTACGGCTCTGGGACGAGCAGGCGATGGTGGAACTGGACGGGTTCGCGATGCTGGAGTGAATGCCTCGGCCGAGGCATGACGACCGCCCCGACCCGCACCCGAGCCGGAGGCTCGCGCCCCAACACGGCTCGCGCTCCAGCCGCACCCGCACGCAACTCCAGCCCCGCGCCCACCCCCGTCACCCCTCCAACAACGTCCCCATCCACTCCTCGATCCCCGCCACCGTGCGCGGCAGCGCGCCCGACATCAGGCGGGCGCCGTCCGCCGTGATGACCAGGTCGTCCTCGATGCGGACGCCCATGCCGCGCAGTTCGGCGGGGAGCGTCTCGTCGTCGGGCTGGAGGTAGAGGCCCGGCTCGACGGTGAGCACCTGGCCCTCCTCCAGGACGCCGTCCAGATACGTCTCCGTACGCGCCTTGGCGCAGTCGTGGACGTCGAGGCCGAGCATATGGCCGCTGCTGCACAGCGTGTAGCGCCGGTGCAGATCGCCGTCCGGGCTCTTGAGGACGCCCCACTCGGTCAGCCCCTCCGCGATCACCCGCATCCCCGCGCGGTGGAAGTCGCGGAAGCTCGCGCCGGGCCGCAGCGCCGCCATGCCCGCCTCCTGGGCGGCGAGCACGAGTTCGTACACCTGGCGCTGCACGGGGGAGAAGCGGCCGGAGAGGGGGAGGGTGCGGGTGATGTCGGCGGTGTAGAGGGTGTCGGTCTCCACGCCCGCGTCGAGCAGCAGCAGGCGGGACGGGTCCAGCGGGCCGTCGTTGCGGATCCAGTGCAGCACGCACGCGTGGGCGCCGGACGCGACGATCGTGTCGTACCCCGTGCCGTTGCCCTCGGCACGCGCGCGTAGCCCGAAGACGCCCTCCAGCCAGCGCTCACCGCGCGCGTGGGCGAAGGCCTTCGGCAGCGCGCGGACGACGTCCTCGAATCCGTCGGTGGTGTAGTCGACCGCGAGTTGCAGCTGCTCGACCTCCCATACGTCCTTGACCAGGCGCAACTCGGAGAGCGCGGCCGCGAGTTCGGGGTCGGTGGCCGCATTGCGGCCGGCTGGGCCGAGGTCGTCGAGGTGGGCGCAGCGCAGCCCGGTGAGGCGTTCGGTCTCGGCGAGGTCGGGGCGGCGGCCGACCCAGAACTCGCCGTAGCGCCGGTCGCGGTAGAACTCGTCGCTGACGCCGTCGCGCGGGGAGCGCGGGCGCAGATACAGCACCGCCTCATGGCCGTGCGGCCCGGACGGCTCCAGGACCAGGACGTGGCCCACCTGGTCCTCGCCGGTCAGGCCGGTCAGCCAGGCGTACGCGCTGTGCGGTCTGAAGCGGTGGTCGCAGTCGTTGGCGCGGACCTTCAACTCGCCCGCCGGAACGATCAGCCGCTCCCCGGGGAAGCGGGCGGACAGCCGTGCGCGGCGGGCCGGGGTGACGGCGAACCCCGCCACGCGTGCGTCGGCCGGCAGCGGCGAGGGCGCCCAGTCGGCGGCCATGAAGGCGGCCAACTCCGGGGAAACAGGCAGGTCATGGCTGCCGGTGTTCGGGTTGGCCGGGGTGTTGGGGCGGGCCGGTGTCGCGGTCATCAGCGGCTCCCTGGAGTAACGGGCGGGGAAAGGAGTGGTGCACAGGGGTTGTCAGTGCAATTTCACATTACTATGTTACAGCTCACGTTACGGCTCGTCAGTCCCCAAGTGCCGTATGAGCTCCGGAATTTCACGCGGCACGGCCTGACCGCACCATCGCTGCGAGCCGCAGCGCCGCATTCCTCGCACCGCAGCACCACCCCCACTCCACCTCCCACACAGGAGACTTCGGTGTCCCAGCTGTCCCAGCTCAGATCCGCGCGCAAGCCCCTGCTCTCCGCCGCCGTCGCGGCGACGCTGCTCGTCACCGCCGGGCAGTTCGCCCCGGGCGCCCACGCACAGCCGAACACCGCCAGGGCGGACGTCTCCCGGGCGCTGCCCGCCGCCCTCGCCGGGCGCACCGCCCCCTCCGCAGGCCAGGGGGCCAACCCGTTCGACGAGGTGCAGCACCTCGGCAAGGCCGTCCCGCAGAAGGCCAAGCCGCTGCCCGCCCCGGGCGGCCTCAAGGACGGCCGCGTCGCGGGCCCGCAGACCAAGGCGGCCGCACCGACCCGGACCCCCCTGCGCGCGGCCGGAGTCGCCTGCACCCTCGACGGCATCACCGGTCTGTCCCCGCAGGGCCTCGCCGACTTCCTCACCGACCCGGCCGTCACCGCCGACGGCTGTCTGCGCGGCCTCATCTGGACCTGGGACGGGCGCCTGGCGCCGGTCATGTCGCGGGCCCACGTCCAGGCCGTCGCCAACCGCGCCGCGAGCCTCGCCGCCACCCACGACGGCAAGAACAGCAGCCACCTCCTGGAGCTGTTCACCTACCTGCACGCGGTCGCGTACCAGGACTTCTCGCACGACGAGATCGACATCTCCGACGCGCCCACGCTCTCGGCGATACGCCAGGCCGTCGACGCCCTCGGCTCCGCCGCGCACACCTTCGACGTCACCTCGACGAACGCCCAGACCCTGCGCGAGGCGCTGTACGCGGCGAGCGCGCCCGGGCTGCGCCAGTACCAACTGCCGCTGATCCAGAAGGTCCTGGCGACCATGGCCCCCGGAGCCACCACCGCCACCAACGCGGACTGGGCCGGTCCCGTGCTCGCCGCGCTCTCGGTGAACTACCTGGGCATCTACCCGGGCAACAAGGACACCGCGTTCCAGACCGCCGCGGCCGCCGACCCCGCCTACCGCGCCGCCTTCCGCGCCTTCTCCGGCTACACCCACCTCAAGGGCACGGCCAACGAGTGGGTGCCGCGCGACGCGCTGTCGGAGTACGGCCGGTTCGGCCAGATCGACTCGCTCAAGAGCCGGATCGTCCCCGACCTCGGCGCGCTGCTGCCCGCCGCCGAGAAGAGCTTCGGCAAGATGAGCGCGCCCTGGATCTCGCTCGCCACCTGGCTCAACTTCTACGGCGACTGCGCCACCTTCAACGTGTGCAAGGACCAGGTCGAGAACCAGCTCTTCACCCACACGTACAGCTACGACAACGGCGCCATCCAGGTCCGCACCGCGCTCGACCGGGCCACCGTCGACCAGCTGTACTACGCGAGCAAGCAGGTCAAGACGCAGTTCTTCCGGGTGCTCGGCACCGACAAGCCGCTCGCGGGCGACACCAACAGCACGCTCCACATCCACCTGTACGCCTCGCGCGCCGACTACGAGGTCTACCAGCCGTTCCTCACCGGCTACTCGACCGCCAACGGCGGTATGTACATCGAGGACGGCGCCACCTTCTACACCTATCAGCGCCGGGTCCCGCAGGACTCCTCGCTCACCCTCGAAGAGCTCTTCCGGCACGAGTACACGCACTACCTCAACGGCCGCTGGGCGGTGCCCGGGCTGTTCGGCCAGGGCGCCTGGTTCACCGGCGACCGCACCACCGCGATGGACGAGGGAACCGCCGAGTTCTTCGACGGCGGCACCCGCGACGACGGCATAGCCGTGCGCAAGTCGCTGGTGAAGGGCGTCATCGCCGACACCGCGAACGGCGGCCCGCGCATGAGCGTCGAGCAGCTGCTGCACGCCACGTACGACGGCGACGGCTTCCGCTTCTACAACTACGCGGGCACCTTCTTCGAGTTCCTGTGGAACGAACACCCGTCGCAGCTGCGGGAGATGTACGGCTATGAGCGCGCCGACGACCCCAAGGGCTTCGACGCCTGGCGCGAGCGGATGGGCCACGACGCGGAGATCCAGGCGGAGTACAACAAGTTCCTGGACGAGCAGATAGCCAAGGTGGACACGCTCTACGTGCCCGACACGAAGTACACCCCCAACGCCAAGCTCCGGTACTCCAAGGTGTCCGACGTGCGCAAGGCGTTCGCCAAGGCCACCTACAGCAACCCCGACTGCGTCGACAACGGCGACCCGGGCAAGCACCGCTTCATCTGTACGGGGAAGATCACCGCTCGCCTGGGCGACGCGAACGACGCCGACCAGGTCTTCGAGGACATGTCCGAGACCGTCGACTACTTCCTCCTCGACCGGGCGGGGGACGCGGCCAACAACTTCGCCGACATGAACTGCTCCTTCGGGACCGTCGACATCTGGGCCAACAAGCAGGGCGGCACGTCCACTTACCACTGCGAGGGCCCGCTGCGCAGCTGACGCCGTGACCCCAAGGGCCGGGGTGACACCGACCGCTCCGGCCCTTGGCCGCGCCAGAAGAATGTGACATATTACTGTGGTGCCCAAGAGACACCCCCTGGACGCCGTGATCGTCGGCGCCGGAGTCGTCGGGGCGGCCTGCGCGTACTACGCCAGTCGCTCGGGACTCGGTGTCGCCGTGGTCGACCGTGCTCCTGTCGCGGGCGGCACCACGGGTGCGGGGGAAGGCCATCTGCTCGTCTCCGACAAGGAGCCGGGTCCCGAGCTCGACCTCGCGCTGCTGTCCACCCGACTCTGGCGCGACCTCGCCCACGTCCTCCCACCGGAGACGCAGTACGAACGCAGGGGCGGTCTCGTCGTGGCGCCCGACGAGGCCGCTCTCGCGGCGCTGCGCGCCTTGGCCGCCCGGCAGCGCGAAGCGGGCGTGGACGCACGCGAGATCACTACCGACCGCATGTACGACCTGGAGCCGTATCTGGCCCCGGACCTCGCGGGCGCCGTCCACTACCCGCAGGACGCCCAGGTCGCCCCGGACCAGGCGGCGGCCCAACTCCTGCGTGCGGCACGCCATTTCGGCGCGGACATCAGACTCGGCGAGGAGGCCGAGGAGGTCCTTCTCGGCCCGGGCGGCCGGGTGCGCGGGGTGCGCACCGCGCAGGGCGACCTGTCGGCCCCGGCCGTCGTCAACGCCGCCGGAATCCGGGGCGGCGAGTTCGCCGCGCTCGCCGGCACCGGCCTCCCCGTACACCCCCGGCGCGGCTTCGCCCTGGTCACCGAACCGCTGCCGCGTGTCGTACGGCAGCGGGTGTACTGCGCATCAGGGGCGACGGTGGTCGAGGCGACGGCCTCGGGCCGGGTCCTCATCGGTGCCACCCACTGCGAACGGCCCCTGTCCGTGGAGGGGTTGCACCGGCTGTCCGGCCGGGCCGCCGCGCTCTTCCCGTTCCTCGCGGGGGTGCGCACCATCCGTACGTACCGGGGTTCCTGGCCCTGTCTGCCGGACCGGCTGCCCGCGATCGGCCCGGACCCACGGGTGCCGGGGCTGCTGCACGCCTGCGGTCACGAGGGCGCGGGCATCGGGCTCGCGCCGGGCACCGGCCTCCTTGTCGCCTCGGCGCTGCGGGGCCAGAGACCCGCCCTCGACCTGCGGCCGTTCCGGCCCGACCGCTTCGCGCGCGTGGACGTCGACGGGCTGCCCGCCTCCGCGAGCTGAGCGCGCCCGGGAAGTAACGGGGAGCGGTGTCCGATGACCCCCGTACGGCCCTTGTGGCCGCCGTAGAAGCTTCAGTAAAATGTCACACACCACACGAGGGAGTCATCGATGACGTCTGCCCAGACCGCCGAGTCCGCCCGCTCGTCCGCCGCCCGGCTGCCCTGGCGCGGGATCATGGTCGCCACCGCCCTGCCGCTGCGCGAGGACCTGTCCGTCGACTACGACGCCTACGCGGCGCATGTGCGCTGGCTGATCGACAACGGCTGCGACGGCGTCGTCCCCAACGGCTCCCTCGGCGAGTACCAGACGCTCGGCGACGAGGAGCGCGCCCGCGTCGTCGAGGTGGCGATCGAGGCGGCGGGCGACGGCGACCGGGTGATGCCCGGGGTCGCCGCGTACGGCAGCGCCGAGGCGCGCCGCTGGGCCGACCACGCCGCCGAGGCGGGCGCGGGCTCGGTCCTGCTGCTCCCGCCGAACTCCTACCGCGCCGACGAGCCGGCCGTCCGCGCCCACTACGCCGAGGTCGCCCGGGCCGGGCTGCCGGTGGTGGCGTACAACAACCCGTACGACACCAAGGTCGATCTCACCCCCGCGCTGCTCGCGCAGCTGCACCGCGACGGCACCATCGTGGCGGTGAAGGAGTTCAGCGGAGATGTGCGCCGGGCGTACGAGATCGCCGAACTCGCGCCGGAGCTCGACCTGTTGGTCGGGGCCGACGACGTGCTCCTCGAACTCGCCCTCGCGGGCGCGGTCGGCTGGGTCGCCGGGTACCCCAACGCGCTGCCCGGCTCCTGCGCCGCGCTCTACCGCGCCGCCGTCGCCGGTGACCTGGAGGCGGCGCTGCCGCTCTACAAGTCACTGCACCCGCTGCTGCGCTGGGACTCCAAGACCGAGTTCGTGCAGGCCATCAAGTTGTCGATGGACATCGCGGGACGGCCCGGCGGCCCGACCCGCCCGCCGCGCGCCGCGCTGACCGGCGAGCAGGAGTCGACCGTCCGCGCGGCCACCGAGAAGGCGCTGGCGGAGGGTCTTCGGTAGCCGCAGTTCCGTACTGTCGTAAAAGAAAGGGCACTTCATGCGTACGCGCCACGTCTACCACGCCGTCGACTCGCACACCGAGGGCATGCCGACCCGGGTCATCACCGGCGGGGTCGGCGTCATCCCCGGTGTCACCATGGCGGAACGCCGACTCCACTTCATCGAGCACATGGAGCATCTGCGCACCCTGCTGATGTACGAGCCGCGCGGCCACGCCTCGATGAGCGGCGCGATCCTCCAGCCGCCCACCCGGCCGGACGCCGACTACGGGGTCCTGTTCATCGAGGTCTCCGGGCTGCTGCCGATGTGCGGTCACGGCACCATCGGGGTGGCGACCGTGCTGGTCGAGACGGGCATGGTGGCGGTGACCGAGCCCGTCACCACGGTCCGGCTCGACACTCCGGCGGGTCTGGTGAGCGTGGACGTACGGGTCGAGGACGGCGAGGCGAAGTCGGTCACCTTCACCAACGTCCCCGCGTTCTGCCTCGGGCGCGACCGCAAGGTGGAGGTGCCCGGGTACGGCACGGTCACCTACGACATCGCGTACGGCGGCAACTTCTACGCCTTCGTGCAGCTCGACGACCTCGGCCTGCCCTTCGAGCGGGCCCGCAAGGACGATCTGCTCGCCGCAGGGCTCGCGATCATGGACGCCATCAACGCGACCGACCGGCCGGTGCACCCCGACAACCCAGGGATCGGCGGCGTCAAGCACGTCTATCTGACCGCTCCCGGCTCCGACGCCGTGCGCTCCCGGCACGCCATGGCGATCCACCCGGGCTGGTTCGACCGCTCCCCGTGCGGCACCGGCACCTCGGCCCGGATGGCCCAGCTGCACGCCCGGGGCGAGCTTCCGCTCCACCGTGACTTCGTCAACGAGTCCTTCATCGGTACGGAGTTCACCGGCAGGCTCGTCGACGAGACGACGGTCGGCGGCCTTGTGGCGGTGGTGCCGACGGTGACCGGACGGGCGTGGATCACCGGGACGGCCCAGTACTTCCTGGACCCGTCCGACCCGTTCCCGGCCGGATTCCTGCTGTGAGCCGGTCCGCGTCGCTGCCCTCGATCGACGCGGACGAGATCGTCCGCCTAATCGACCCCGCCGCGGCCGCCGAGGCGATCGCGGCGGTGCTGCGCGAGGGCTTCGACCCCGAGTCGGACCCGCCGCGCACCCATGTCCCGGTGCTCGCCGGACAGTTGCTGCTGATGCCCGCCGCATCAGGTGCGTACGCAGGGGTGAAGATCGCGGGCGTCGCCCCGGCCAATCCGGCGCACGGACTGCCCCGGATCACCGGCAGCTATCTGCTCCTCGACGGCACGACCCTGCTGCCGCTCGCCCTCCTCGACGGCGCGGCCCTCAGCACCCTGCGCACCCCGGCCGTCTCCGCCGTCGCCATCGAGCACCTGGCGGAGCCGGACGCGGAACGCCTGGTCCTGTTCGGCGCCGGCCCCCAGGCGTACGGGCATCTCCAAGCAGCCCTTTCTGTGCGGAAGTTGACCTCTCTCGTCGTGGTGGCCCGGCGCGCGGAGGCCGTCGACGCGCTGGTGGCGTACGCCCGTACGCTCGGCGTCGAGGCGCGCGGCGGCACCCCCGCCGATGTCGCCGACGCGGACCTCGTCATCTGCTGCACCACCGCGCGCGAGCCGCTGTTCGACGGGGCGCTGGTGGGGGAGCGGGCCACCGTGGTCGCGGTCGGCTCGCACGAGGCGGACGCCCGCGAGACGGACTCGACCCTTGTACGGCGCTCGGCGGTGTACGTGGAGTCGCGGGCGGCGGCCCTGCGCGAGGCGGGCGATCTGCTCGTGCCGCTCGCCGAGGGGGTGATCGGGCCGGACCATATGGCGGGCACGCTCGCCGAACTCGTCACCGGCCGCATCTCACCGCCGCCGGATCGTCCCCGGCTCTTCAAAAGCGTGGGCATGGCCTGGGAGGATCTGGCCGTGGCGGCGGCAGTGCACCGTGCGCTCTGAGACCCGGCAGAGCAACGTGACATTGTACGCTGAGCCTCCGCGGATTCACGGAGGAAGTGCCATGGGCGACCTGAAACAGCGCAATCTCATCACCGCGCAGGAACGCCTGCGCGACCAGGTCGCCCACGCCCTGCGCGCGGCCCTGGTCGCCGGTGAACTGCGGCCCGGCTCCGTGTACTCCGCGCCCGGACTCGCCGCCGACTTCGGCATCTCGGCGACCCCCGTGCGCGAGGCGATGCTCGACCTCGCGCGCGAGGGCCTGGTCGAGCCCGTACGCAACAAGGGCTTTCGCATCACCGAGGTGAGCGAGCGCGACCTCGACCAGTACACCGAGCTGCGCGCGATGATCGAGGTGCCCACGGTCGGCAAGGTGACACAGCTGGCCACCGTGGAGCAGCTGGAGGAACTGCGGCCGGTCGCCGAGGAGATCGTCGCCCACGCGCGCGACCACAACCTCATCGGCTATCTGGACGCCGACCGCCGCTTCCACCTCCAGCTGCTCGGCCTCGCGGGCAACGAACGGCTGGTGGAGACCGTGGGCGATCTGCGCAAGCGCTCCCGCCTCTACGGCCTCACCCGGCTCGACGAGCGCGGCCAGCTGATCTCGTCCGCCGAGGAGCACATCGAGCTCCTGGACCTGATGGTGGCGGGCGACCACCAGGCGGCCGAGGAGTGCATGGCCCGCCACCTGAGCCATGTCCGCTCGCTGTGGGCCCAGGCCCGCGACGAGCCGGTGGAGCCGAGGCCGAAGCGCACGCTGGGCGGCCGCTGACCTGCGTACGAGTGGGCGGCGGCGCTTGATCGACTGGTGAGGCCAGGGGCCCGGGCTTAGGGTCGATAGGTGGACCGGACGGCCCCCGCCGTTCGTCCCGTTGTCCCCTCTGTCCTCGTACGAGGGCGGGTCCGCCATGACCAGTGCGCAGCCGACACCCACGACCCATACCGCCGCCCCCGGCGAAGGAGGCGACGGCAAGGGGATCGCACTGCTCGTCATCGCCTCGTGCCAGCTGATGGTGGTCCTCGACATCACCATCGTGAACATCGCGCTCCCGCACATCCAGCGCGCCCTGAACTTCTCCACCACCAGCCTGTCCTGGGTGGTCAGCGCCTATACGCTCACCTTCGGCGGGCTGCTGCTGCTCGGCGGGCGCACCGGTGACATCCTCGGCCGGCGCCGGGTCTTCATGTTCGGCGTGCTGCTCTTCGCCTTCGCGTCCCTGCTCGGCGGACTCTCCCAGAACAGCGGCGAACTGCTCGCCGCGCGCGCCCTCCAGGGCGTCGGTGGCTCCATCGCCTCGCCGACCGCGCTGGCCCTGATCACCACGACGTTCACCGAAGGCCCGGAACGCAACCGGGCGTTCGGCGTGTTCGCGGCGGTCTCCGCGGGCGGCGGCGCGATCGGTCTGCTGGCGGGCGGCATCCTCGTCGAATGGCTCGACTGGCGCTGGGTGTTCTTCGTCAATGTGCCCATCGCCCTGCTGATCGTGCTGGCCACGCCCCGGCACATCAAGGAGTCCGAACGCCACCCGGGCCACTTCGACATCGTCGGAGCACTGACCGCGACCCTGGGCATGGTCGCGCTGGTCTACGGCTTCATCCGGGCAGCTCAAGACGGCTGGCGCGACCCGTTCACGCTGGCGTCGTTCGGCGCCGCGGTGGTGCTGCTGGTCACGTTCGTGCTGGTGGAGCGGCGTTCGGAGCAGCCGATCACCCCGCTGCACATGTTCGCCGACCGCAACCGCGCGGGCACCTACGGGATGATGCTGAGCCTCGCCGCCGCGATCTTCGGCATGTTCTTCTTCCTCACGCTCTTCGTGCAGAACGTCCTCGGCTTCAGCCCGTTGCGTACGGGACTGGCCTTCCTGCCGATCAGCGCGGTGATCGCGGTGGGCGCGGGCATCGCCTCCCAACTGCTGCCGAAGTACGGGCCGAAACCGTTCATGGTGACCGGCTCGCTGCTGGCCGCGGCGGGACTGTCCTGGCTGACCCTCACCGACATCCACTCCACGTACGCGGGCAGCATCCTTGGCCCGATGCTGGTCTTCAGCCTCGGCATGGGCCTCAACTTCGTCTCGCTGACACTGATGGCCGTCTCGGGTGTGCCCGTGCACGAGACGGGTGCGGCGACCGGCATGCTCAACACCACTCAGCAGGTGGGCGGTTCGCTGGGCCTGTCCATCCTGGTCACGGTCTTCGGCACGGCCAGCCGCAACGAGGCGACCGACCAGATCCCGAAGTTCCTCGCCCAGGCCACCCCGGCCCAGCGCCTGGCGTTCGCGCGGACGCACCAGCTGCCGCGCCCGTGGAGCGACCAGGTGCTCGCCTCCGGTGTCTCCACGGCCTTCATCGTGGCGGCGATCTTCGCGGTCGTCGCCGCGCTCATCGCCCTGCTGGCCATCCAGGTCCGCCCCTCGGACCTGGCGCGCCTCCAAGGCGGAATGACCCCCGGCCCCTGAGGCCGCCCGGCGGGGACGATCTCAGGGGCCGGGGACCGGGAACCCGGCCGACCTTTCGGGACGCATCGGCATCACGCCAACCCCTCACGCCCGGACAGCTCCGTCGACTTCCGGCCAGCCAACCACGCCAGGCACTGTCAGCATCCCGACAAGATTGCCAACGCGGCGTGACGGAATTGTGCTGAGAGTACAAAGCGATGGTAAAAAAAACACGCCGACCGGAAAACCGTGATGGTCCTCTTCAAGCCACCGGTGCGGAAGTCCGGCGACGTCCGGAGCGGTGCGGGAACAAGCGACCGGAACCCCGGGATCCGGGGGGTGGTGCCCCGATCGGTACCCCACCCGGGCAGGGCTTCCCGCGCGGCCGATCATCGCCCTGGGCGAGGGTTTCGGCCAATGCAGGGGTACCCCCTACGTCGCTTCCGGGGCGGAGGGGTTCGGTCCGAGTAGGGGTACCCCCTAGTTTGACCGATCTGCTAGACATGGACTCACCGAAACGTGAGTACGTACGAAAGCGTTCGAGGGTTCCGAACGCTGCGACTGCGTCCTGGAACTTCACAGGAAGTTTTAGTCTGTTGATTGAACAGCAAAACAACAGCCGCTGGATCCGCCGCTATCACGCCTCGGACGCGAGTCCGATCAGGCTGGTCTGCCTGCCGCACGCCGGTGGATCGGCCCCCTTCTTCTTCCCCATGTCCCAGTCGCTGGCGCCGGCCGTGGACGTTCTGTCGGTGCAGTACCCGGGCAGGCAGGACCGCAGGGACGAGCCCGGGTTCACCGACCTCGGCGCCTTCGCCGATGCGCTGACCTCGGCGCTCCTGCCGTGGCTCGACCGGCCGACGGCGTTCTTCGGCCACAGCATGGGCGCGGCGCTGGCCTTCGAGGTCACGCGCAGGCTGGAGCGCGACCACGGGATCCAGCCCGTACGGGTCTTCGCGTCCGGGCGGCGGTCTCCGTCGAGCCATCGGCCCGAGACCGTCCATCTGCGCGACGACGACGGCATCGTGGCGGAAATGCGGGAACTGAGCGGAACCGATTCGAGGATCCTCGGTGACGAGGAAATCCTTCGTATGGTGCTGCCTGCCATCCGCACCGACTACACCGCGATCGAGAATTACCGTGCCGCGATCGAGGACACCGTGAAAACTCCCATCACGGTCATGACCGGGGAAGCCGACCCGAGGACCAGCCGGGAAGAGGCGGACGCCTGGGAGGCGCACACCACCGGTGGATTCGACATTCACCGTTTCCACGGCGGCCACTTCTTTTTGGCGAATCATCAGCCGGAGATACTGAAGATAGTTTCCGAAGAGCTCTCCAAGGCCGCCCGGAAGGGCTGACCAAAGGCCGCGGAAAGCCAGGGAAAACCGGTCGCTCGGTCTTTTTAGTACCCCGTACGGACGCCGGACCGGGCAGCCGTACGGGTCGAGGAGCAGGTGGGCCGCGGTGACGGCCCGGCGGGGCATTCGGGGTGCCAGTGCACTGCTCATGGACCGGGGATGTGTAAAGCGCGGGCCGAGGACCCTCGAAAAGTCTTCGGAAGTCATACAGCTCGGGGGAAAGGACGTCCGTCGGTGACGGCAAGGCTGGTCGAGCGTGAGAAGCAGTTCGGCACACTCAATGAATTGCTCGGCAGCGCGATGCGCGGCCGGGGGCGGGTCGCCGTCATCAGTGGTCCGGTCGCCAGTGGGAAAACGAGCCTGCTGGAAAGCTTCACGGAAGAGGCGATCGCCGCGGGCGCGCTGGTCCTCGAAGCCGCGGGCTCCCGGGCGGAGGGCTATCTTCCCTTTGGAATTCTGCGCAGGATCCTTGACAACGTTGCCCCGTTGTCGCCGGAGATCCACGACCACGTGGCCGCACTGCTCGACGGTGTCCTGGCCGAGGCGACCGATGCCGAGGGTGCGCTTGAGGCGGGCATGCGGATCATGCCGAGTGTCTCCACCGCGCTGCTGCGGGTCGCCCGGGACCGCACCGTCGTCATCGCCGTCGACGACGTCCACCACGGCGACGAGCTCTCCCTCCACTTCCTGCTGTGCCTGGCCCGCCGGGTGCGGCAGGCGGGCGTACTGATCGTTCTCACCGAGGCCGTCCGGCTGCGGCCCGCGCAACTCGCCTTCCACGCCGAGCTCCAGCGCCAGCCCAACTGCACCAGCCTCCGGCTGCCGCTGCTCACCGCGCACGGTGCGGCCCGCGTGCTCGGCGACCGCTTCTCGCCGTCGACGGCGCAGCGGCTGTCCGCCGAGTGCCTGGAAACCACCGGCGGCAACCCGTTGCTGGTGCGGGCGCTCCTGGAGGACGGGCTCACGGCGCTCGGCGACAGCGAACCGTTCCAGCGGCTCGTCCCCGCCGAGACCTACGGGCAGGCCGTACTCGACTGCCTGCACCGCGGCGACCCCGAACTGCTCACGGTCGCCCGGGGAATCGCCGTACTCGGCGACTCCGGCTCCGCCCTCCTGCTCAGCCGGATCGTCGGCCTGCACGTCAAGGCCACCGAACAGGCCGTCCAGGACCTCAACCGGTGCGGGGTCCTGCACGACCGGGCCTTCCGTGACCCGGCGGCGCGCACCGCCGTCCTCGAAGCGGTCCCGGCCACCGCGCTGTCGGCCCTGCACCTGCGCGCCGCGAAGCTGCTGCACCAGGAGGGAGCGCCCGCCCTCGTCGTGGCCCGCCACCTCCTGGCCGTCCGCAGGAACGTCGAGGACTGGGCGATCCCCGTGCTCCAGGAGGCGGCCGAGTACGCCCTTGTCGACGACAATCACGAACTCGCCCTGCGCTGCGGCGAACTCGCCGTCGCCTCCTGCCCCGAGGGGCCCCGGCACGCCGCTCTGAAGTCCCGCCTGGTCAGCATCGCGTGGCGCAGCTGCCCGGCCGCCGCGGAAGGTCATCTGCGCCAGCTCTCGCGCGAACTCGCCGTCGGCGGGCTCTCCGACCGCGACCTCGTCCAGGCCGTGTCCCTGCTGGTGTGGGCGGGGGAGGCGCGTACGGCCGGGGAGGCCCTCCTGCGGCTGCGGCAGGACGAGCGGAGCCCGTCGTACTCACCGTCCGCGCTCGTGGCCGCGCAGAGCTGGCTGACGATGGTCAGCCCGCCCCTCAGCGCCCTGTTCGAGGCCTTCGACGTGCCGGGGACGCTGTCCGCGGGCGCGGCCGGTGCGAGCGGGACGGCCTTCGCCACCGCCGGTGCGCCGACCGCCTCCGTGCTCGCCGTCCCTTACGACATGGCCGACAACGCCTACGTCCAGTCCGCCGCCGCCGTGCGCAGCGCCCTGCGCGGCGACCGGGCCGGGGCGGAGGCCGCCGTCCGCGGCGCCATCGGGGTCCTCCAGCGCTTCCACCTCAACGACGGCACCCTCCAGCCGCTCGTCTTCGCACTGCTGGCCCTCGTCTACGCCGGGCGCCTCGACATCGCCCTCGCCTGGTGCGAGCGGCTGCTGGACGAGTGCGCCGCCCGCAACGCGCCGACCTGGCAGGCCGCCCTCGGTGTCGTGCGGGCCGAGATCGCGCTGCGCCGGGGCGACCTGCCCGGCGCGGCGAGCCAGGCCCGGCAGGCCATGGACCGGATCTCGACGCAGAGCTGGGGCGTGGGAGTCGCGCTGCCGCTCGCCATCCGGATCGAGGCCGCGCTGCACATGGGCAACCACGAGGAGGCCATGGCACTGCTCGAACAGCCCGTTCCCGAGGCGATGTTCGACACCCTCCCGGGGCTGCAGTACCTCCGGGCCCGCGGTCGCTGCCACCTTGCCACCGGCCGTTACCACGCCGCCCTGCGCGACTTCCTGATCTGCGGCGAGCTGATGCAGTCGTGGGACATGGACGCCGTGCGGCTGCTGCCCTGGCGCCTGGACGCCGCCGAAGCCTGGCTGGCCCTGGGCAAACCCGAGCGCGCCCGCGAGTACGTCGAGGAGCAGACGCGGCGCGAGGGGGGCGACGTGGGCAACCGCCCGCACGGCTCCCTGCTGCTCCTGCTCGCCCGTACCGGGGGCGACCTCAAGTACCGGCTCAAGCGGCTCACCGAGGCGGTGGAGACACTGGAGGAGGGCGAGGACCGGCTGCAACTCGCCACCGCGCTGGGCGAGCTGGGGCGCGGCTATCGTGCGACCGGTGACTTCAACCGGGCCCGGATGCTGGTGCGCAGGGCGTGGCACATCGCCAAGTCCTGTGGCGCCGAACCGCTGTGCCAGCAGTTCATGCCGGGGCAGGGCGACGGCGAGCCGCCCGCTCAGGGCGGCCGGGAGGCGGAGCCCGCCAAGGAGACCGAGGTCCTCTCGGAGGCGGAGACCCGGGTGGCCCTCCTCGCGGCGCGCGGGCACACCAACCGTGAGATAGCGACCAAGCTGTACGTCACCGTCTCCACGGTCGAGCAGCATCTGACCCGGATCTACCGGAAACTGGCGGTCAAGCGGCGGCGCGATCTGCCCGCCAGGCTGTCGGACATGAGCCTGCCGGGCGTCGCCTGATACCAGGCTCTCAGCTCAGCAGACCCCGCTCCAGCGCGGTGATCACAGCGGCCGTCCGGTCCGAGACCGAGAGCTTCTTGAAGGACCGCAGCAGGTGGGTCTTCACCGTCGCCTCGCTGATGAACAGGCGCCGGCCGATGTCCGCGTTGGTCAGGCCCAGGCTGACCAACTGGAGCACCTCGCGTTCGCGGTCGGAGAGCGCGGGCGGCTCCACCACCCGGGCGCGGAAGAGCTTGGGGGCCAGTGACGGGGTCAGGACCGTCTCGCCGCGGGCCGCCGCCTTCACCGCGTTGACCAGGTCGTCGCGTGAGCTGCCCTTGAGCAGGTAGCCCGCCGCGCCCGCCTCCACGGCCCGCAGGATGTCGGTGTCGCTCTCGTACGTCGTCACGATCACGACCTTGGTGTCCGGGGACACGCGCAGCAGGTGACCCGTCGTCTCCACCCCGTCCATGCCGCCCATCCGCAGATCCAGCAGGACGATGTCGGGAGTGAGCTTGTCGACCATCGCGACCGCTTCCTCGCCCGAGCCCGCCTGTCCCACGACGCTCACGCCTTCGGCGGACTGGAGCATCGAGCTCAGCCCCTCGCGGACCACCGGGTGGTCGTCGACCAGCATCACGGTGATCTCCTTCCGGGGCGCTTCAGAATGCATCGGCTTCCTCTCCGTTCGCGGGCACCGGCACGGTGATCTTGATGGTGGTGCCCTTCCCGGGGCAGCTGTCCACGGTCACCACTCCGCTGATCTCCTGCGCGCGGGCCTGCATCCCGCGCAGCCCGAAGCCCTGCTGGTCCTCGGCGGCGGTGAAGCCGGGGCCGTCGTCGCGTACGAGCAGCCGCACGGTGTCCGGTGCGTACAGCAGCCGGATCTCGGCGGTGCGCGCGCCGCTCGCGTGCTTGCGGATGTTGGAGACGGCCTCCTGCAGGGAGCGCAGCAGGACGACGCTGAGCGCCATCGGCAGTTCCCGCTCGGGGCCCTCGACGGTGACGTCCGCGCGCATGCCGGTCTGGGCGGTCAGGCCCTCGGCCTGCCTGCGCGCCGCCTGCACCAGAGAGGACTCGCGCAGCGCCGGCGGGGTGAGCTCGGCGACGAACTCACGGGCCTCGGCGAGGCTTTCCCACGCCACGCGGCCCGCAAGACCCAGGTGCGACCTGGCTCGTTCCGGTTCGGCCGTGAAGTCGCTCTCCGCGGCCTGGATGAGGCTGATGATGCTGGTGAGCCCCTGGGCGAGGGTGTCGTGGATCTCCCGGGCCAGCCGCTCGCGCTCGGCGGACACCCCGGCCTCGCGCGAGAGCCGTGCGACGCGCTCGCGGTTGCGGTGCAGCTCCTCGATCAGCCCCGCCCGTTCCCGGCTCTGCCGGGTCACCCGGGTGATCCACAGCCCGAGCATGACCGACAGGGCGATGCCAAGCAGCGAGGTGGGCAGCACGGCCATGATCTCGCTGTCCAGCGTGCCCCCGTGCAGCCAGACCACGATGGCCGGCATCAGGTTGGCCAGCATGACCACGGGGATCGCCCGGGAGATCGCGAGGCTCATCATCAGCATCGGAACGACGGCGAACAGGGCGAACGACGCGGCCAGGTCGCCGAAGACGGCCACCGTGAACAGCAGGAAAAGGCCGATGGAGAAGACGGTGCCGGTGACGCTCTGTCCCTCGCCCTGCCGGCGCATCGCGGTACGCCCGAGGGCCGCGTACCAGGGCACGGCCACGGTCAGCGCCGCCATCGCGACGGCACGGTGGACCTGCTCACTCGCGGAGGTGAACAGCAGCATGGTGGTGACGGCGTAGGAGACGGCGAAGAAGGCGTCCCACAGGCCGAACCAGCGGTCACCCGCCTCAGGGGAAGGATCCAGGCCAACAGCTGTTTCGTCCGGCCGGTTTGCAGTGCTCACCGCACCAGTCCTATCACCACCGCGGCCGCTTCACGACGGCGGAGGTGCGGGGCGGAGGCGTACGCCGTGTCCACCGGTCGGTTGACAGCCGGTCCCACCGGTCAGTTGGCGCCACGGCCCCTGCCCCGCGCCTAGCGTTGAAGGCAGAGGAAAGGGGCGGCGCCCGGCGGCGCGGAGCCCCACCGCACCAGGAGCAACGACCAGCAGCGGCCGCACCGGATCAGCACCGACGGGCACTGCCGAGGGACAGGAAGAGGAAGAGGCCCGCCCCATGAGCCAGTTCTTGATCGCACTGATCGCCAGCGGAACGATTCTGATCATTATTCTCTCGACCGACCTCGGCACCCGCAAGGTCACCAACATGCGGGTGCTGCGCTCGATCCTCGCGGTCGTCATCGTCATCGCGGCCTTCGTGCACTCGCTGCCGCTCGACGGCAACGACCCCTCGCTCCAGCTGGCGGGCATCGGAGCCGGTGTCATCTCCGGTCTGATCGCCGCCGCGCTGCTCCCGGCCCACCGGAACTCCGCCGGCGAGATCGTCACCAAGGGCGGTATCGGCTACGCGCTGGTGTGGATCGTGCTGTCCGCCGGGCGGGTGGCCTTCGCCTACGGTTCGGAGCACTGGTTCGCCGACGGCATCATGCGTTTCAGCATCGACCAGAAGCTCAGCGGCCAGGACGTCTACTCCAACGCCTTCGTCTTCATGTCCCTGTCCATGGTGCTGACCCGGACCGCCGTGCTGCTCGCCAGGCGCCGCCGGCTGCTCGCCCAGGGCGCCCCGGCCGCCGGCAACACCGCTGCGGCCCAGGGAACTTCCGCCAGGACGCACTGAAGGGGCCGTCAGGTCCGGTCGGTGTGTGATCATCTCAAAGCTAGGGTGAAGCAGTGGAGCGCATGGATGATGTGAGGCTCAGGCCCCCCCGTAATCGTGTCGAAAGCCGGGCACTCGGCTGGTGGACGCTCCAGTCGGCGATGTTCGCCCTGCCCCTGCCGATCGTCTTCGGCGTGCTGTACCTCGCCATCCCGCCCGCTCGGCTCTTCTTCGGCTGGGCCTTCCTGATCTCGCTCGTACCGGGCCTCGCCTACATGGCGATCATGCCGGCCTGGCGCTACCGGGTGCACCGCTGGGAGACCACCGAGGACGCCGTCTACGCGGCATCCGGCTGGCTCTGGCAGCGCTGGCGGGTCGTACCGCTCTCCCGCGTCCAGACCGTGGACACCCTGCGGGGCCCGCTCCAGCAGCTCTTCGGCCTCTCCGGGATCACCGTCACCACCGCCTCCTCCTCCAGCGCCGTGAAGATCAAGGGCATCGACCACCGCACCGCGCAGGAAGTCGTCGAACACCTCACCAAGTGCACCCAGGCCACGCCGGGAGACGCGACATGAGCCAGTACACCGAGCGGCGGGAGACCACCGGCACCGGCCCCGTGGACGCCGCCGGGTGGAGCAGGCTCAGCCCCCGCCTGCTGGCGGTCAACCTCGGCATGCTGGGCGGGCCCGTCGCCCTCTTCGTCATCACCACCGTCCTGACCGGCGCCAACCTCCAGGCGCTCATCACCCTCGGCTCCCTGGTGATCACCTTCCTCGTGATCACCGGGATCAGCACGATGCGGCTGCTCACCACCCGCTACCGGGTCGACGGCGAACGCATCGAACTGCGCTCCGGGCTGCTCTTCCGCAGCCACCGCTCGGTCCCCGTCGACCGCATCCGGAGCATCGACCTCGACGCCAAGCCGGTGCACCGCATCTTCGGGCTGACCTCGCTGGCCATCGGCACCGGCGAGCAGGTCTCCTCCTCCAGCCGCAAGCTCTCGCTGGACGGCATCACCAGGCAGCAGGCATCGGAGCTGCGCCGGCAGCTGCTCGACCGGCGCGGCTCCGGCGCCGTCACCGGCCGGGACGAGGACACCACCATCGTGCAGATGGACTGGGCCTGGCTGCGGTACGCGCCCCTCACCGTCTGGGGCGTCGGCACCGTCTTCCTCGGCGTCGCCAGCGCCTACCGCACCCTGCACGAGATGAAGATCGACCCGCTCGACCTCTCCCTCGTCAAGGACATCGAGCACCGCTTCGGTTCCGTACCCCTGTGGTTCGGCGTCATCGTCACGATCGTGCTCACCGTCGTCGTGGGCGTCGCGGTCTCCACCGCCGCCTTCGTGGACTCCTGGGCGAACTTCCGCCTGGAGCGCGAGCAGGACGGTGTCTTCCGGGTCCGGCGCGGGCTGCTGATCTCCCGCTCGGTCACCATGGAGGAGCGCCGGCTGCGCGGCGTCGAGATCGTCGAACCGATGCTGCTGCGCTGGGCGGGCGGCGCCCGCCTCAACGCCATCGCCAGCGGCCTCGGCACCGACGAGGAGAACCGCAGCCGCCGCGCCCTGACCCCGCCCGTGCCCAGGGACGAGGCGCTGCGCGTCGCCGCCGACGTCCTCGCCGAGGCGGAGTCCCCCACCGAGACCACCAGGCTGACCGGGCACCCGCGCGCGGCCCGCCGCCGCCGCATCAACCGCGGTCTGATGGTCCTCGTGCCCGTCGTGGCGATCCTGCTGGGGCTGGGCCTGTGGCTGACCCCCATCCTGGTGCACGCCGCCTGGATCACGGCGCTCGCCGGACTGCCGATCGTCCTCGCCCTCGCCGACGACGCCTACCGCACCCTCGGGCACGGCATCCACGACCGCTACATCATCGTGCGCGCCGGAACGTTCGCCCACCGCACGGCGGCGCTCCAGCGCGACGGAGTCGTCGGCTGGAACATCACCCGCTCCTACTTCCAGCGCCGCAACGGACTGCTCACCCTGGGCGCCACCACCGCCGCGGGCGACGGCAGTTACAAGGTCCGCGACGTCTCCGTCGGCCACGGCCTCGTCTTCGCCGAGGAGGCCGTACCCGGGCTGCTGGCCCCCTTCGTCGAGCGGGTCCCCCGCAGCTGACGGACCACCGGGCCGGGCACACCACCCGGACCCGGTGCACCACACAAGACCAACTGGCGATCCCCCGAGAGGTGGAGGGGCGGCAACCCCCGTGCCGTCCCTCCACCTCGCACACCCGACCGCCTGGCGTACGGAACAGGGGCCGTTACCGGAGAACCCTCCGGTAACGGCCCCTTTCGTACGTCCCTGTGCGTGCCGGTCCGCGTCAGCGCCCGGCGGCCAGCTCCTCCAGGCGCGGCACCAGCGACGCCGGAGCGGGCATCGTGGCGATCTCCTCGCGCACCTCGCGCGCCACCGCCGACATCTTGTCGTCCGACAGCAGCTGCCCGAGCACCTCCGCGCTCAGATCGTCGGCCGTACCGAACAGGCCGTTGCCCCGGTCCCGTACCGCCTCGGCGTTGATGTAACGGTCCGCCCCGTCCGGCAGGACCAACTGCGGCACCCCTGCGTTGAGCGCCGCCAGCGTCGTCCCCGCACCGCCGTGGTGCACCGCCGCGTCACAGGTCTGGAGCAGCGCCGTCAGCGGCACCCAGCCCACGGCCCGCACATTGCCGGGAAGCGTGCCGAGCGCGGCGGTGTCGACCTCACCCAGCGCCAGCACGAACTCCGCGTCCACCTCGGAGGCGGCGGCCATCAGCCGCTGGACCGGGCCGAGGCCGTTGATGTGCACCGTCGCCGTACCCAGGGTGACCCCGATCCGGCGGCGCCGCGGCCGCTCCAGCAGCCAATCGGGCAGCACCGCACCGCTGTTGTACGGGACCGGGCGCATCGACCACCCGTCGCGCTCGGGCTCCACCATGCTCGGCGGCGCGATGTCGAGGACCGGAACCCGGTCGGGCACCTGCTCCACGCCGTGCCGGGCCATCGTCCCGGTCAGCATCGACAGCGTCAGCTCTCGCAGACCGGTCCCGCGCGCGAAGCCGAAGTTGTGCTGCACGGCCGGAACACCCAGCCGGGCGGCGGCGATCAGACCCGAGACGAAGATCTGCTCGAAGACGATCAGATCGGGCCGGAAGGCGTCGGCGGTCCGCACGATGCCGTCCGCCAGATGGTCGTTGAGGTGCTGGAAGAGCCGCAGCCCGTCCATCGGGTCCACGCCGTCGGGGCCCGGATCGCGCAGTCGTGACATCAGCTCACCGGCGGTCGACTGGAGGAAGTCCTCCAGCTGGAACCCCGGGGAGACATCCGCCACATGAAGACCGGCGTTGGCCGCCTCCAGCGCGTCACCCGCGCTGGCGACCAGTACCTCGTGGCCGGCCGAGCGCAGCGCCCAGGCCAGCGGAACTGTGGGGAAGACATGGCCAATGGCCGGATACGAGACGAAAAGCACGCGCATGGGGACGCGCTCCTATCGGGTGGCGGTAATTTTCCGGGCCGGAAATCCGTCAATTAATTGGCGTCGATATTCTTGCCATCACCGGCCCTCTCGGCGCATCCTGATGGAGTCGCGCACGCGGAGTCAAGGCGCTGGCCCGGCCTATTTATAGGGGGCCGTAGGGGGTTGTTAGGGGTTTCTCGCGCTTCTCCCGCGTGCAAGAGTTACCCCTGGTCTTGGGTTCTTATTCGGGGTAATGGAGCGCGCGATGTTGAATGAGTCCGAGGATTTCACGGCGGAAATCAATGTCGCCCCCGAAGCCGGTGCGACGCCGGGCGTGAGCCCGGCGGGCGCCCTGTCCTGGCCGCAGCGCCTGACCGGCCTCGCCGAGACCGAACAGCACACCGCGCTGCTTGAGTGGGTCGTCTCGCTGGTCACCGCCGCGCTGCGGGACTCCGCCCCCGCCGTCCTCGACCCGCACCGCCCCTTCCTGGAGCTGGGCTTCGACTCGCTCGCCGCCGTCGACCTGCACGCCAGGCTCACCGCCGGTACCGGCCTGCGACTGCCCGTCACCCTGGCGTTCGACCACCCCACGCCCGCCCACCTCGCCCGCCATCTGCGCGCCGTGATCCTGGGCCTGGGCGAGACCGACGAGCGGCCCGTCGCCGCCGCCGTCGCCAGCGACGAACCCATCGCCATCGTGGGAATCGGCTGCCGCTTCCCCGGCGGCGTGGAGTCCCCCGAAGCCCTCTGGGACCTCGTCGCGGCCGGCACCGACGCCATTTCCGAATTCCCCACCGGGCGCGGCTGGGACCTCGACGCGCTGTACAACCCCGACCCCGACCAGGCCGGTACCAGTTATGCCCGCGAAGGCGGCTTTCTCCACGACGCCGACCAGTTCGACGCCGGATTCTTCGGTATATCCCCGCGCGAAGCGCTCGCCATGGACCCGCAGCAGCGACTGCTTCTCGAAACCTCCTGGGAGGCATTCGACCGGGCCGGTGTCGACCCCGCCGGACTGCGCGGCGGCCAGGTCGGCGTATTCGTCGGCGCCGAGACCCAGGAATACGGCCCCCGTCTCCAGGATGCCACCGACGGATTCGAGGGATACCTCGTCACCGGAAACGCGGCCAGCGTCGCCTCCGGCCGTATCGCCTACACCTTCGGCTTCGAGGGCCCGACGGTCACCGTCGACACGGCCTGCTCCTCCTCCCTCGCCGCCCTCCACCTCGCCGTCCAGGCGCTGCGCACCGGCGAGTGCTCCCTCGCCCTCGCGGGCGGCGCCGCGGTGATGGCGAGCCCCGGCTCGTTCATCGCCTTCAGCCGCCAGCGCGGGCTCGCCACCGACGGCCGGTGCAAGCCGTTCGCGGCCGCCGCCGACGGTACGGCCTGGGGCGAGGGCGTCGGCATGCTCCTCGTCGAGCGCCTGTCGGACGCACGCGCCAAGGGCCACCCGGTGCTGGCCGTGGTCCGTGGTTCGGCGATCAACCAGGACGGCGCCAGCAACGGTCTCACCGCCCCCAGCGGCCCCGCCCAGCAGCGTGTCATCCGCCAGGCGCTGGCCAACGCGGGTCTGGCGACCGCGGAGGTCGACGTCGTCGAGGCGCACGGCACGGGCACGAAGCTCGGGGACCCGATCGAGGCGCAGGCGCTGCTGGCCACGTACGGCCAGGACCGGGAGACGGACCGGCCGCTGTGGCTGGGCTCCCTGAAGTCGAACATCGGCCACACCCAGGCCGCGGCGGGTGTCGCGGGCATCATCAAGATGGTCATGGCGATGCGGCACGGCGTGCTGCCCCGCACCCTGCACATCGACGAGCCGACCCCGCACGTCGACTGGACGGCCGGCGACGTCTCCCTGCTCACGGAGGCCGTCCGGTGGCCGGAAGGCGACCGCCCGCGCCGGGCCGGCATCTCCTCCTTCGGCATGAGCGGCACCAACGCGCACGCCATCATCGAAGAGCCGCCGGTCGAGGACCGCGAGGGCGCAGGGCGTACTTCCGCCGCGGACGGCGAGGGCACCCGGGCGGCCACCGCGACGCAGCCGGAGAGCGACGCGACCGACACCGCGACGGCTCCCGGCGTCCTGCCCTGGACGCTGTCCGCCAAGACCTCCGAGGCCCTGCGCGCCCAGGCCCGCAACCTGAGCGCCCATCTCACGGCCCGGCCGGACGCCACCCCCCTCGACATCGGCCACTCGCTGGCGACCACACGCGGCCTCTTCGACCAGCGCGCCATCGTCCTCGGCGACGACCGGGAGTCGTTCCTGCGCGCCCTGCACGCCCTGGCCGAAGGCACCGAGACACCCTCGGTCGTCCAGGGTGCGCCCACCACGGGCAAGCTCGCGTTCCTCTTCACCGGCCAGGGCAGCCAGCGGCTCGGCATGGGCCGCGAACTGTACGACACCTACCCGGTGTTCGCCGACGCTCTCGACCACGCGTGCTGGTACCTCGACGAGCAGCTCGAAATCCCCCTCCTCGACGTCATGTTCGCCGACGAGGGCACGCCCGAGGCCGAACTCCTGGACCAGACCGCCTACACCCAGCCCGCGTTGTTCGCGGTTGAGGTGGCGTTGTTCCGGCTGGTGGAGTCGTGGGGCCTGAAGCCGGACTTCGTGGCGGGTCATTCGATCGGTGAGATCGCTGCGGCGCATGTGGCGGGTGTGTTCTCGCTGGAGGACGCGTCCCTGCTGGTCGCCGCGCGGGGCCGGTTGATGCAGGCGCTGCCGACGGGCGGTGTGATGATCGCGGTGCAGGCGTCGGAGGACGAGGTCCTTCCGTACCTCACGGACCGGGTCAGCATCGCCGCGATCAATGGTCCGCGGTCGGTGGTCGTCGCGGGTGACGAGGACGCGGCGCTTGAGGTCCTCGCGCACTTCGAAGGCCGCAAGTCGAAGCGGCTGACGGTCAGTCATGCGTTCCACTCGCCGCACATGGACGGCATGCTGGCGGAATTCCTCCGGGTCGCGCAGGTCATCGACTACGGCACGCCCGCCTTCCCCGTCGTCTCCCTCCTCACCGGCCGAGCCGCCGGCCCCGCCGAACTGGCCACCCCCGACCACTGGGTGCGGCACGTCCGAGAAGCCGTGCGTTTCCTCGACGGTGTACGCACGCTCCAGGAGCGCGGCGCCACCACCTTCCTGGAGCTCGGCCCCGACGCCGTGCTCACCGCCATGGCACAGGACAGTGTGCCCTCCCAGGACGCAGCTTTCGCCGCTGTCCTGCGCTCCGGCCGACCCGAAACGGCCACGCTCCTCACCGCCGTCGCCCGCGCGCACGTGCGCGGAGCAGAGGTGAAGTGGGCCGGCTGTTTCGCGCGGACCGGCGCGCGGCGGGTCGAACTGCCCACGTACGCCTTCCAGCGCTTGCGTTACTGGATGGACGCGCAGGTCCCCGCCGTGAACTCCGCCCCGGCACCGCACGGCGCCGACCCGGCCGACAGCGCCTTCTGGGAGGCGGTTGAGGACGAGGATGTCGCTTCGCTGGCTGCTGCTTTGGAGTTGGAGCTCGGTGGTGACCAGCCGCTGAGTGAGGTGGTTCCGGCTCTGTCTGCGTGGCGTCGTCGTCGGCGTGTGCAGTCGGAGGTGGACGGCTGGTGCTATCGGGCGGTCTGGAAGCCGGTGGGTGTCGAGGCCGGTGCCGGGGTGCGGTTGTCGGGTTCGTGGCTGGTGGTTGTTCCCGCTGGTTTCGAGGATGACGACTGGGTCGCGGATGTGGTCGGTGGTTTGACCGTTCGTGGTGCTGGGGTTCGCCAGGTTGTGGTGGCGGCGGGTGCGGATCGTGTTGCGCTGGCTGGTCTGTTCGCTGATGCCGGTATGGCTGCCGGTGTGGTGTCTTTGCTGGCGTTGGACGAGGTGTCTGGTGTTGTTCTGACGGCTGGTGTGGTTCAGGCGTTGGGTGATGCCGAGATCCCCGCACCGTTGTGGTGTGTGACGCGTGGTGCGGTGTCGGTGGGGCGTTCGGATCGTCTTGTGTCTGCGGTGCAGGCGCAGGTGTGGGGTCTGGGCCGGGTTGCTGCTTTGGAGGTTCCTGAGCGGTGGGGTGGTCTGGTCGATCTGCCGTCGGTGTTGGACGGGCGTGTGTTGTCGCGTCTGGTGGGTGTGCTGGGGTCTGGTTCTGGTGAGGATCAGGTTGCGGTGCGTTCGTCGGGTGTGTTCGGGCGTCGTCTGGTGCGTGCTGCGGGTGCGGAGGGCGGCTCGGGTTGGTCTCCTCGTGGCACGGTGTTGGTGACGGGTGGTACGGGTGCTCTGGGTGGCCGGGTGGCCCGCTGGCTGGCTGGCTCTGGTGCACGGCGTGTGGTTCTGACGAGCCGTCGTGGTCTGGAAGCGCCTGGTGCTGCTGAGCTGGTTGACGAGCTGAACGGCATGGGTGTTGAGGCATCGGTGGTGGCCTGTGACGCGGCCGACCGTGACGCGTTGCGTGATCTGCTGTCGTCCGTTGCCGACTCTTTGACGGCTGTCGTGCATACGGCGGGTGTGCTGGATGACGGTGTGCTCGACTCCCTGACGGCGGAGCGTTTTGAGGGTGTGCTGCGGGCGAAGGCGGTGTCCGCCCGGCATCTGCATGAGCTGACCGGTGAGCTCGGTATCGAACTCGACGCGTTCGTCCTCTTCTCGTCGATGAGTGGCAGCATCGGTGCGGCCGGGCAGGCCAACTACGCTGCCGCGAATGCCTATTTGGATGCTCTGGCTGAGCAGCGTCGTGCTGATGGTCTTGCCGCGACGTCTGTGGCCTGGGGTCCGTGGGCCGAGGGCGGCATGGCGGCCGACGAGGCCATGGAAGCCCGTATGCGGCAGGAGGGCGTGCCCCCCATGGGCCCCGACTCCGCCATCACCGCGCTGGAGCAGGCCGTCGGCGCGGGCGAGGCGGCGCTCACCGTCGCGGACATCGACTGGGATCGATTCTTCGCGGGCTTCACCGCAGTCCGTCCCAGCTCCCTGATCAGCGACTTCGTCGCCCGCTCGGAGGGCAGCGCCGCCCTCACCGGCCAGGGCTCCGTCGTCACGGGCGTCGATGTCGCGGGCACCGTGGTCGGGCAGCTGGCGGGCCTGACCGAGGCCGAGCAGACGCGTGAGCTGCTCGACCTGGTTCGTACGCAGGTCGCCGCCGTACTCGGCCACGACGGCTCGGATGCGGTCGGCGCGGACCGTGCCTTCAAGGAGCTCGGGTTCGACTCCCTTACCGCCGTCGAGCTGCGCAATCGACTCGGCTCGGCGGCCGGACTGAGCCTGCCCTCCACGCTGGTGTACGACTACCCGACGTCGGCCGCGCTCGCGGAGTACCTGCGCGGTGAGTTGGTCGGTACGCAGTCGGCGGTGGCCGGCCCGGTGGTCACGTCCACGGTCGTGGACGACGACCCCATCGCGATTGTGGCGATGAGCTGCCGGTTCCCCGGTGGCGTACGCACCCCGGAAGACCTCTGGCGCCTGCTCTCGACCGGCACGGACGCGGTCGCCGAATTCCCGGCGGACCGTGGCTGGGACCTGGCGAGCCTCTACAGCGCGGACCCGGACCAGCCGGGCACCTCACACACGCGGCAGGGCGGATTCCTCTACGACGCGGCCGACTTCGACGCTGGTTTCTTCGGGATCTCGCCGCGTGAGGCCCTGGCGATGGACCCGCAGCAGCGTCTCCTGCTGGAGACCTCGTGGGAGGCGTTCGAGCAGGCCGGGATCGACCCGTCGTCCCTGCGCGGCAGCCAGGCCGGTGTATTCGTCGGCACCAACGGCCAGGACTACCTCTCCCTCGTCACGCGCGAGGCGGACGGGCTCGAAGGCCATGTCGCCACGGGCAACGCGGCGAGCGTCGTGTCCGGCCGGCTCTCCTACGTCTTCGGCCTCGAAGGCCCGGCGATCACGGTCGACACGGCGTGCTCGTCATCGCTGGTCGCCCTCCATCTGGCTGTGCAGGCGCTGCGGCAGGGCGAGTGCTCGCTCGCGCTGGCCGGTGGCGTGACCATCATGTCGACGCCCGACGCGTTCATCGACTTCAGCCGTCAGCGGGGTCTTGCGGCCGATGGCCGTATCAAGGCGTTCGCGGCGGGTGCGGACGGTACGGGCTGGGGCGAGGGCGTCGGCATGCTGCTTGTCGAGCGGCTGTCCGACGCGCAGGCCAAGGGCCATCCGGTGTTGGCGGTGGTCCGTGGTTCCGCGATCAACCAGGACGGTGCGAGCAACGGTCTGACGGCTCCGAATGGTCCGTCGCAGCAGCGGGTGATCCGTGCGGCTCTGGCGAGTGCGGGTCTGTCGGCTGAGGATGTGGATGTGGTGGAGGCGCACGGTACGGGTACGAGGTTGGGTGACCCGATCGAGGCGCAGGCGCTGCTGGCCACGTACGGCCAGGACCGCGAGGCCGACCGGCCGCTGCTGCTCGGCTCGATCAAGTCCAACATCGGTCACACGCAGGCCGCTGCCGGTGTCGCGGGCGTCATCAAGATGGTGCTGGCCATGCAACACGGCCTCCTCCCGCAGAGCCTGCACGTGGACGCCCCGACCCCGCACGTCGACTGGACGGCGGGGGCGGTGTCCCTGCTGACCGAGCAGATGGCATGGCCGGAGTCGGGCCGCCCGCGCCGGGCCGGTGTGTCCTCGTTCGGCCTGAGCGGCACGAACGCCCACACGATCATCGAAGAAGCCCCGGCGTTTGACGCCGAGGTGACAGCGGGCGCCGGGAAGACGGTCCCCCCGGTGCTGCCCCTCGTCCTCTCGGCCAAGAGCGAATCCGGTCTGCGGGCACAGGCCGAGCGCCTGACGACGCACCTGGCCGCGCACCCGGACGTCACGGCCGCTGACATCGCCTACTCCCTCGCGACCGGCCGCTCCGCGCTGGACGAGCGCGCGATCCTGGTCGCCGGCCACGAGAACCGCGATGCCCTCGCGGCCGGGCTGCTGAGCCTCGCCGCCGGTGAACAGTCGGCGGGCCTGGTCCGTGGGACGGTGACCAGTGGCGGTCTGGCGTTCCTGTTCACGGGTCAGGGCAGCCAGCGGCTGGGGATGGGCCGCGAGCTGTACGACACGTACCCGGTGTTCGCGGATGCGCTGGACGAGGTCTGCGCGCACATGGACACACACCTTGAAGTCCCGCTGCATGGCGTGCTGTTCGACAACGACGGTGATCTTCTCGACCGTACGGAGTTCACTCAGCCTGCGTTGTTCGCGGTTGAGGTGGCGTTGTTCCGCCTGGTCGAGTCGTGGGGGCTGAAGCCCGACTTCCTGGCGGGTCACTCGATCGGTGAGATTGCCGCCGCGCATGTGGCGGGTGTGTTGTCGCTCCAGGATGCCTGTGAACTGGTCGCTGCGCGTGGCCGGTTGATGCAGGCGCTGCCTGCCGGTGGTGTGATGATCGCGGTGCAGGCGTCGGAGGGGGAGGTGCTTCCGTACCTCACCGACCGGGTCAGCATCGCAGCGATCAACGGTCCGCGCTCGGTGGTCATCGCGGGTGACGAGGATGCGGCGAACGCGGTCCTCGCACACTTCACGGACCGCAAGTCGAAGCGACTGACGGTCAGTCATGCGTTCCACTCGCCGCACATGGACGGCATGCTGGACGCGTTCCGCGAGGTTGTCGCGGGGCTGTCGTACGGCACCCCGAGCATCCCGGTCGTTTCCAACCTCACTGGTGCGCTGGTCTCGGACGAGATGGCGTCGGCCGACTTCTGGGTGCGTCATGTTCGTGAGGCGGTTCGCTTCCTCGACGGTGTTCGTGCCCTCGAAGCGGCCGGCGTCACCACCTACCTCGAACTCGGTCCCGACGGAGTCCTCTCCGCCATGGCGCAGGAGTGCGTCACCGAGGACGCGACCTTCGTGCCGGTGCTCCGCAAGGGCCGTTCCGAGGCCGAGACGGTGACGATTGCCCTTGCGCAGGCGCATGTCCGGGGTATTTCCGTCGACTGGGAGGCGTTCTTCGCGGGTACCGGTGCTCAGCGAGTTGCTCTGCCGACGTATGCCTTCCAGCGCTCGCGTTACTGGCCCGAGATCACCCTTTCGGCGACCGGACCGGTCACCGGCGGGCTCGAAGATTCCGTGGGTGCCGGTTTCTGGGAGGCGGTTGAGCATGAGGATGTTGCTTCGCTCGCTGCTGCTCTGAAGCTGGATCTTGACGGGGATCAGCCGCTGAGTGAGGTGCTTCCCGCGCTGGCGGCCTGGCGCAAGCAGGGCCAGGAGCAGGCGATGCTTGACGGCTGGCGTTATCGGGCGAGCTGGAAGCCGGTGGGTGTTGAGGCCGGTGGTGGGGTGCGGTTGTCGGGTTCGTGGCTGGTGGTTGTTCCCGCTGGCTTTGAGGACGATGACTGGGTCGCGGATGTGGTCGGTGGTTTGACCGTTCGTGGTGCTGGGGTTCGCCGGGTCGTGGTGGCGGCGGGTGCGGATCGTGTCGCGCTGGCCGGGCTGTTTGCTGATGCCGGTATGGCTGCTGGTGTGGTGTCTTTGCTGGCGTTGGACGAGGTGTCTGGGCTTGTTCTGACGGCTGGTGTGGTTGCGGCGTTGGGTGATGCCGAGATCCCCGCGCCGTTGTGGTGTGTGACGCGTGGTGCTGTGTCGGTGGGGCGTTGGGATCGTGTTGTGTCTGCGGTGCAGGCGCAGGTGTGGGGTTTGGGCCGGGTTGCTGCTTTGGAGGTTCCTGAGCGGTGGGGTGGTCTGGTTGATCTGCCCTCGGTAGTGGACGGGCGCGTGCTGTCGCGTTTGTGCGCGGTGTTGGGGTCTGGTTCTGGTGAGGACCAGGTCGCGGTGCGTTCGTCGGGTGTGTTCGGACGTCGTGTGGTGCGTGCTTCTCGGGTTGAGGGGGCGCAGGGTTGGGCTCCGAGCGGCACGGTGCTGGTGACGGGTGGTACGGGTGCTCTGGGTGGCCGGGTCGCTCGTTGGCTGACGGCTTCCGGTGCGGGGCGGATTGTTCTGACGAGTCGTCGGGGGTTGGATGCTCCGGGGGCTGGTGAGCTGGTTGCCGAGCTTGCGGGTCTCGGGGTCGATGTGTCGGTGGTCGCGTGCGACGTGTCCGATCGGGATGCTCTGCGGACCCTGCTGGCATCCATCGCTGATTCCCTCACCGCTGTGGTGCATACGGCGGGTGTGCTGGATGACGGTGTGCTCGACGCTCTGACTCCGGACCGCTTCGAGGGTGTGCTGCGGGCCAAGGCGGTGTCCGCCCGACATCTGCACGAGCTGACCGGCGAGCTGGGTATCGAACTCGACGCCTTCGTTCTGTTCTCGTCGATGAGTGGCAGCATCGGTGCGGCCGGGCAGGCCAACTACGCTGCCGCGAACGCCTACCTGGACGCTCTCGCCGAGCAGCGTCGTGCCGATGGTCTCGCCGCGACGTCTCTGGCCTGGGGCCCGTGGGCCGAGGGGGGCATGGCGGCCGACGAGGCGCTGGAAGCCCGTATGCGTCGGGACGGCGTGCCCCCGATGCGGGCGGATCTCGCCATCGAGGCCCTCCGTCAGGCCATCGGTGCCGACGAGGCCGCGCTCACCGTGGCCGATGTCGAGTGGGACCGGTTCCTCGCGGGCTTCACCGCCGTACGCCGCAGCGAGCTGTTCGCGGAGTTGCGCGAGGTACGCGAAGCCGCCCGGGCGACGCAGGCCCGTGGCTCGGAGGCACCCGAGGCCGGGCGTCCCGTTTCCCTGGCCGGGCGGCTGGCCGCCCTCGCCGCCGCCGAGCAGGAGCGCGATCTCCTGGAGCTGGTCCGTACGCACGTCGCCGCCGTGCTCGGCCACGCCGGATCCGACGCGGTAGGCGCGGCACGGGCGTTCAAGGAGTTGGGCTTCGACTCCCTCACGGCAGTCGAGCTGCGTAACCGCCTGGGCGCGGCCACCGAGTTGAAGCTTCCGGCCACGTTGATCTACGACTACCCGACGTCGGCCGCGCTCGCGGAGTACCTGCGCGACGAGTTGGTCGGCAGTGTGCGGGTCGCCGACACCCTGCTGCCCGGTGTGGCCACGGCTGTGGACGACGATCCGATCGCGATTGTGGCGATGAGCTGCCGGTTCCCCGGCGGCGTACGCACCCCGGAAGATCTCTGGCGCCTGCTCTCGACCGGCACGGACGCGGTCGCCGGATTCCCGGCGGACCGTGGCTGGGACCTGGAGCGGCTCTACAGCTCCGACCCGGACCAGCCGGGCACCTCGTACACCCGTGAGGGCGGTTTCTTCGACGGCGTGGCGGAGTTCGACCCGGCGTTCTTCGGAATTTCGCCGCGTGAGGCGCTGGCGATGGACCCGCAGCAGCGGCTGCTGCTCGAAACGTCCTGGGAGGCGTTCGAGCGGGCGGGCATCGACCCCTCGTCGGTGCGCGGCAGCCAGGCCGGTGTGTTCGTCGGCACCAACGGCCAGGACTACCTCTCCCTCGTCACGCGCGAGGCGGACGGCCTCGAAGGCCACGTGGGCACCGGCAACGCGGGCAGCGTCATGTCCGGCCGGGTCTCCTACGCGCTCGGCCTGGAGGGTCCGGCGGTCACGGTCGACACGGCGTGCTCGTCGTCGCTGGTCGCCCTGCACTGGGCCATCCAGGCGCTGCGGCAGGGCGAGTGCTCGATGGCGCTGGCCGGTGGTGTGACCATCATGTCGACGCCCGAGAACTTCATCGACTTCAGCCGACAGCGGGGTCTTGCGGTCGATGGCCGTATCAAGGCGTTCGCGGCGGGTGCGGACGGTACGGGCTGGGGCGAGGGTGTCGGCATGCTGCTCGTCGAGCGGCTGTCCGACGCGCAGCGCAACGGGCACCCGGTGCTCGCCGTGGTCCGTGGTTCCGCGATCAACCAGGATGGTGCGAGCAACGGCCTCACGGCTCCGAACGGCCCCTCCCAGCAGCGGGTGATCCGTGCGGCTCTGGCGAGCGCGGGCCTGTCGGCTGCGGACGTGGACGTGGTGGAGGCGCACGGTACGGGTACGAGGTTGGGTGACCCGATCGAGGCGCAGGCGCTGCTGGCCACGTACGGTCAGGACCGCCCGGCCGATCGGCCGCTGCTGCTCGGCTCGATCAAGTCGAACATCGGCCACACCCAGGCTGCCGCCGGTGTCGCGGGCATCATCAAGATGGTTCTCGCGATGCAGCACGGCGAGTTGCCGCAGACCCTGCACGTGGACGCGCCGACCCCGCACGTGGATTGGACTGCGGGCGACATCGCCCTGCTGACCGAGCAGGTGGCATGGCCGGAGACCGGTCGTCCCCGCCGGGCGGGCATCTCGTCCTTCGGCATCAGCGGTACCAACGCCCACACGATCATCGAGCAGGCCCCCGAGGCGGTGGAGACGGCCCCGGCCGATGACACGGCGCCCGGCGCCTTGCCGTACCTCCTCTCGGGCAGGAGCTCGGAGGCTCTGCGTGCCCAGGCGGCGGCGCTGCGCGCCCACCTGGAGACCCCGCAGGCCGTACCCGGCAACGCCCCCCGAGCCGTCGACCTCGCCTTCTCGCTCGCCACGGCGCGCGCGCACCTCGACCACCGTGCGGTGCTGACCGCCGACGACCAGCAGGAACTCGCCGACGTACTGGCACTACTGGCCGCAGGCGAGCCCGCACCCGGCACCACCACCGGGGTGGTGGGCGACGGCCGCACCGCGTTCCTGTTCACGGGTCAGGGCAGCCAGCGGCTCGGCATGGGCCGTGAGCTGTACGACACCTGCCCGGTGTTCGCGGATGCGCTGGACGAGGTCTGTGCGCACATCGACACGCACCTCGAAGTCCCGCTGGCGGATGTGCTGTTCGGGGACGATGCGGGTCTGGTGGATCGTACGGAGTTCACTCAGCCTGCGTTGTTCGCGGTTGAGGTGGCGTTGTTCCGGCTGGTGGAGTCGTGGGGTGTGAAGCCCGACTTCCTGGCCGGTCACTCCATCGGTGAAATTGCCGCCGCGCATGTGGCGGGTGTGTTCTCGCTCCAGGATGCCTGTGAACTGGTCGCCGCGCGTGGCCGGTTGATGCAAGCGCTGCCGACGGGTGGCGTGATGATCGCGGTGCAGGCGTCGGAGGACGAGGTGCTTCCGTACCTCACCGACGGTGTGTCCATCGCAGCCATCAACGGTCCGCAGTCAGTGGTCATCGCCGGTGACGAGGACGCGGCGCTCAAGATTGTCGCGCAGTTCCCGGACCGTAAGTCGAAGCGGCTGACGGTCAGTCACGCGTTCCACTCGCCTCACATGGACGGCATGTTGGACGCGTTCCGTGAGGTTGTGGCGGGGCTGTCGTACGAGTCGCCCCGCATCCCGGTCGTCTCCAACCTGACCGGTGCTCTGGTCTCCGACGAGATGTCGTCCCCCGACTTCTGGGTACGTCACGTCCGCGAGGCCGTACGGTTCCACGACGGCATCCGAACCCTCGAAGCGGCCGGTGTCACCACCTACCTCGAACTGGGCCCCGACGGAGTTCTCTCCGCCCTCGCGCAGGAGTGCGTGACCGGCGAGGACGGTGTCTTCGCAGCCGCCCTGCGCTCCGGCCGCTCCGAGGCCGAGACCGTCGCCACGGCCCTTGCGCAGGCGCACGTCCGAGGCACCGCCGTGGACTGGCAGGCGTACTTCTCCGGCAGCGGAACCCGTCGGGTCGACCTGCCCACGTATGCCTTCCAGCGGCAGCGCTACTGGCCCAGCGCGTCGGCTCTCGCCTCCGGCGACCCGGAGGCCATCGGGCTCGGCGACGCCGGGCACCCCCTGCTCGGCGCCGCGGTGGCTCTCGCGGACTCCGAAGGGGTGCTCTTCACCGGGCGGCTGTCGCTCGATACGCATCCCTGGCTGGCCGACCACACCATCCTCGGCAGCGTCCTGCTGCCTGGTACAGCCTTCGTCGACCTGGCGATCCGCGCCGGTGACCAGGTCGGCTGCGACACGGTGGAGGAGCTGACGCTCCAGGCGCCGCTCGTGCTGCCCGAGCGGGGCGGCGTACAGCTCCAGTTGGTCGTCGAGGCGCCCAGTGGGCCCGGACAGCGGCCGTTCAGCGTGCACTCGCGCCGACCGGACGCCCTCGCGGAGGAGCCCTGGACGCGTCACGCCTCCGGCGTGCTGGCCTCCGGTGCGCCCGGTGGGGCCGCGCGGCAGGACCTGACCGAATGGCCGCCGTCCGGAGCCGTACCGGTGGACGTGCGGGGGCTGTACGAGGAGCTGGCCGAAGGCGGTGTCGCGTACGGGCCGCTGTTCCAGGGGCTCACCGCGGCCTGGCGCCGGGACGGTGAGCTCTTCACCGAGGTGACGCTCCCCGGCGAGGCACGCCGCGAGGCGGCGCGCTTCGGTCTGCACCCCGCCCTGCTGGACGCGGGTCTGCACGCCATCGGGTACGGCGACGGCGAGCAGACCGATACCGGTGCGCTCCTGCCGTTCGCATGGTCGGGTGTCTCGCTGTACGCGTCGGGAGCGTCGTCGCTCCGGATGCGGCTGACCCCGCACACCCTCGGCGACCCGCACACCGTGGCGCTGCTGGTGGCGGACGAGACCGGGCGTCCGGTGGCCTCGGTGGAGTCCTTGACCCTGCGCACGGCCTCGGCCGACCAGGTGCGCGCGGCCGACGGCGGGCACCTGGAGTCGCTGTTCCGCGTCGAGTGGCTGCCCGTGGTGGGCCCGCGTGCCACCGCGACCGGTCAGCGGTGGGCCGTACTGGGCCGGGACACGCTGGGCCTGGCCGTGACGGGCGCGCAGGTGACGGAGTACGCCGACGTGGCGGCGCTCGGTGCCACCCTGGCGGCCGGCGAGGCGCTGCCCGATGCCGTCTTCGTACCGCCGGCCGGCGCGCCGCAGAAGGACGCCGGCACCGTCGCCTCGGTGCACGCCGCCGTACAGGGCGCGCTGAGTGCCGTGCGGGAATGGACGGCGGACGAGCGGTTCGCCGGGACGCGGCTGGTGTGGCTGACTGCGGGTGCCGTCGCCACGGAAGCCGGTGCGGGTGTGGCGGACCTGGCGGGCGGTGCCGTACGCGGTCTGCTGCGTTCGGCGCAGTCGGAGAACCCGGGGCAGCTGCTCCAGATCGACCTCGATGCCGACAGCGAATCGGCTGCGGCGTCGCTCGCCGTGCTGCCGGCCGCGCTGGCCTGCGGCGAGCCGGAAACCGCCATCCGGCGCGGCGAGATCAGCGCGCCCCGCCTGGTGCGCGTGCCCTCCGCCGACGTGACACGCCAGCCGCTCGGCGACACGCCCGACGGCCTCGGCGTGCTCGGAGCGCTCGCTGATTCGGCCGGCACGGTGCTGGTGACCGGCGCCACCGGGAACCTGGGACGGCTGTTCGCCCGCCACCTGGTGACGGCCCACGGAATCAAGCGCCTGCTGCTCACCAGCCGACGGGGGCCGCAGGCCGACGGTGCCGACGAACTCCTCGCCGAACTGGCGGAGTTGGGCGCCGAGGCCGATCTCGTCGCCTGCGACGCCGCCGACCGTGACGCCCTGGCCGCGCTGCTCGCAGCCGTACCCGCCGAGCATCCGCTGACCGCCGTCGTGCACACGGCCGGTGTGCTGGACGACGGGGTGCTCTCCTCGCTCACCCCGGAACGGGTCGCGGCCGTGCTGCGCCCGAAGGTGGACGCGGCACTCAACCTGCACGAGCTGACCCGGGACCACGGCCTCGCGGCCTTCGTCCTCTTCTCCGGCGCGGCTGCCGCCTTCGGAGCGGCCGGCCAGGCGAACTACGCGGCGGCCAACGCGTTCCTGGAGGCGCTGGCAGAGCAGCGCCGCGCCGAAGGACTTGCGGCGACCTCCCTCGCCTGGGGCCTGTGGGCCCCGCAGGCGGGCGGTATGGCGCAGCAGCTCGACGAGGTCGACCTGCGGCGCATCGCCAGGGACGGCGTCGGCGCGCTCTCCGGTGACGAGGGCCTGGCGCTCTTCGACACCGCCCTCACCGTCGACGCGGCGGTCCTGCTGCCGATGCGGCTCGACCTCGCGGTGCTGCGCGCGCACGCCGTCTCGACGGGCGAGGTCCCGGCACTGCTGCGCGCTCTGGTACGCGTGCCGTCCCGGCGTGCGGTCGAACCGCGTGCGGCGGCGGACGGCGGTTCGCCCCTGACGGCCAGGCTGCTCGCCCTGCCCTCCGCCGAGCGCGAGGGTGCGGTGCTGGACCTGGTGTGCGGGCGGGTGGCCGCGGTTCTCGGCCATGCCGGGGCCGACGCGGTCGACGCGGACCGCGCGTTCAAGGAACTCGGCTTCGACTCCCTCACGGCGGTCGAGCTGCGCAATGTCCTGAAGGCCGAGACCGGTCTGCGGCTGTCGGCGACTCTCGTCTTCGACTACCCGACGCCGACCGCGCTGGCCCGCCATCTCCTGACGGAGCTGGTCGTCGAAGAGACGCACACGGCTGCGGACGCGACCCGAACGGCCGGACGCGGCGCAGTGGTTGCCGCGGGCGCGACCGGTGACGACCCGATCGTCATCGTCGGCATGGGCTGCCGGTTCCCCGGCGGCGTACGGACACCCGAGGACCTCTGGCAGCTCGTCGCGTCGGGTGGCGACGGCATCACCGCCTTCCCGGTCGACCGCGGCTGGGACGTGGAATCCCTCTACCACCCCGACCCCGACCACGCCGGGACCTCGTACACCCGTGAAGGCGGATTCCTGCACGACGCGGCCGACTTCGACCCGGCGTTCTTCGGGATCTCGCCGCGTGAGGCCCTGGCGATGGACCCGCAGCAGCGGCTGCTGCTCGAAACGTCCTGGGAGGCGTTCGAGCGGGCCGGGATCGACCCGGCGACGCTGCGCGGAAGCCGTACGGGCGTCTTCGCGGGCGTCATGTACCACGACTACGTGACCGGTATCGGCGACGGCGGCAGCGAACTGCCCGAGGGCGTCGAGGGCTACATCGGCACCGGCAACGCGGGCAGCATCGCCTCCGGCCGTGTCGCCTACACCTTCGGACTCGAAGGCCCCGCCGTCACGGTCGACACGGCGTGTTCCTCGTCGCTGGTCGCGCTGCACTGGGCGATCCAGGCGCTGCGCAGCGGCGAGTGCACGATGGCGCTGGCCGGCGGTGTCGCGGTTATGGCGACCCCCGAGACCTTCGTCGACTTCAGCCGCCAGCGCGGCCTCTCGGCCGACGGCCGGTGCAAGTCCTTCGCGGCGGCAGCCGACGGTACGGGCTGGGGCGAGGGCGCGGGCATGCTGCTCGTCGAGCGGCTGTCGGACGCGCGGAGGAACGGCCACCCGGTGCTGGCGGTGGTCCGTGGATCGGCGATCAACCAGGACGGTGCGAGCAACGGCCTCACCGCCCCCAACGGCCCCTCGCAGCAGCGGGTGATCCGCGAGGCGCTGGCCGGTGCGGGCCTGTCGGCCGCCGAGGTCGACGCGGTCGAGGCCCACGGCACGGGAACCCGTCTCGGTGACCCGATCGAGGCCCAGGCCCTGCTCGCCACGTACGGGCAGGAGAAGTCGGCGGACCGGCCGCTGTGGCTCGGTTCGATCAAGTCGAACATCGGTCATACGCAGGCGGCGGCGGGTGTCGCGGGCATCATCAAGATGGTCATGGCGATGCGCCACGGTGTGCTGCCCCGGACCCTGCATGTCGACGCTCCCTCGCCGCAGATCGATTGGGAGGACGGCGCGGTCTCGCTGCTGACGGACGCGGTGGAGTGGCCGGAGACGGGCCGTCCGCGCCGCGCGGGCGTGTCGTCCTTCGGTATCAGCGGCACCAACGCCCACACGATCATCGAGCAGCCGCCGACGGCTGAACAGACCGCGGCAGAGCGGCTTCCCGAGGCCCCGGACGCGACTCCGGTGACGTTGCCGGTGGTGCCGTGGGTGCTCTCGGCGAGGGGACAGGACGCCCTGCGCGCACAGGCGCGTCAGCTCCAGTCGTATGTACTCGCCGCGCCGGAACTGCGCCCGGTGGACGTTGCTCGTTCGCTGGTGGTGGGGCGTGCGTCGTTCGAGGACCGTGGGGCTGTGGTGGCCGGGGACCGGGATGGTTTGCTGGCGGGTCTTGGGGTGTTGGCGGAGGGTGGTTCTGCTGCTGGTGTGGTGGCGGGTTCGCCGGTTGGTGGGAAGCTGGCGTTCCTGTTCACGGGTCAGGGGAGTCAGCGGCTGGGGATGGGGCGTGAGCTGTATGACGCCTACCCGGTGTTCGCGGAGGCGTTGGACACGGTCGCCGCTCACCTCGAAGTCCCGCTGAAGGATGTGCTGTTCGGCTCGGACGCGGAGGCGTTGGATCGTACGGAGTTCACTCAGCCTGCGTTGTTCGCCGTTGAGGTGGCGTTGTTCCGTCTGGTGGAGTCGTGGGGTGTGAAGCCGGACTTCCTGGCGGGTCACTCCATCGGTGAGATTGCCGCCGCGCATGTGGCCGGGGTGTTCTCGCTGGAGGACGCGTGTGCGCTGGTTTCCGCTCGTGGTCGGTTGATGCAGGCGCTTCCCGCCGGTGGTGTGATGATCGCGGTGCAGGCGTCGGAGGACGAGGTGCTTCCGTACCTCACCGACGGTGTGTCCATCGCGGCCGTCAATGGTCCGCGGTCGGTGGTCGTCGCGGGTGACGAGGATGCGGCGAACGCGGTCCTCGCGCACTTCGAAGGCCGTAAGTCGAAGCGGCTGACGGTCAGTCATGCGTTCCACTCGCCGCACATGGACGGGATGTTGGACGCCTTCCGCGAGGTGGTGGCGGGGCTGTCGTATGGCACCCCGAGCATCCCGGTCGTTTCCAACCTGACCGGTGCTCTGGTCTCGGACGAGATGGCCTCGGCCGACTTCTGGGTGCGACATGTCCGTGAGGCTGTACGGTTCCTCGACGGCATCCGCGCCCTCGAAGCCGCTGGCGTGACCACCTACCTCGAACTCGGTCCCGACGGAGTTCTCTCCGCCATGGCGCAGGAGTGCGTCACCGAGGACGCGGTCTTCGTACCGGTGCTCCGCAAGAGCCGTCCCGAGGCCGAGACGCTCACCACCGCGCTCGCCCGCGCCCACACGCACGGCGTCACGGTCGACTGGCAGGCGTACTACGCGGGCACCGGCGCCCAGCGCGTCGATCTGCCGACGTATGCCTTCCAGCGCTCGCGCTACTGGCTCCAACTGCCTGGTGCCGTACGGGGAGGTGGCGTCACTGATGAGGTGGACGCACGCTTCTGGGACGCGGTCGAGCGGGAGGACCTGGAGTCGCTCGCCGCGACTCTGGGCGTCGAGGACGAGAACGCGTGGGGCAGCGTGCTGCCGGCTCTGTCTGCGTGGCGTCGTCGTCGGCGTGTGCAGTCGGAGGTGGACGGCTGGTGCTATCGGGCGGTCTGGAAGCCGGTGGGTGTCGAGGCCAGTGCCGGGGTGCGGTTGTCGGGTTCGTGGCTGGTGGTTGTTCCCGCTGGTTTCGAGGATGACGACTGGGTCGCGGATGTGGTCGGTGGTTTGACCGTTCGTGGTGCTGGGGTTCGCCGTGTTGTGGTGGAGCCGGGTGCGGATCGTGTCGCGTTGGCTGGTCTGCTGACCGGTTTCGGTGCTGTTGCTGGTGTGGTGTCGCTCCTCGCTTTGGATGAGGGTTCTGGGCTTGTTCTGACGGCTGGTGTGGTTCAGGCGTTGGGCGATGCCGAGATCCCCGCACCGTTGTGGTGTGTGACGCGTGGTGCTGTGTCGATGGGGCGTTCGGATCGTCTTGTGTCTGCGGTCCAGGCGCAGGTGTGGGGTCTGGGCCGGGTCGCTGCTTTGGAGGTTCCGGAGCGTTGGGGCGGTCTGGTTGATCTGCCTTCGGTGCTGGATGAGCGTGCCCTGTCGCGGTTGACCGCGGTGCTGGTGTCTGGTTCGGATGAGGACCAGGTTGCGGTGCGGTCGTCGGGTGTCTTCGGGCGCCGTCTGGTGCGTGCTGCGGGTGCGGAGGGTGCCTCGGGTTGGTCTCCTCGTGGCACGGTGTTGGTGACGGGTGGTACGGGCGCCCTGGGTGGCCGTGTTGCTCGTTGGCTGGCGGTTTCCGGTGGGGTGGAGCGCATTGTTCTGACGAGCCGTCGTGGTCTGGAAGCTCCTGGTGCGGCTGAGCTGGTGGACGAGCTGACCGGCATGGGTGTTGAGGCATCCGTGGTGGCGTGTGACGCGGCCGACCGTGACGCGCTGTGTGTTCTGTTGTCGTCCGTCGCCGAGTCGCTGACTGCCGTTGTTCATACGGCGGGTGTGCTGGATGACGGTGTGCTCGACGCTCTGACTCCTGACCGCATCGAAAGCGTGCTGCGGGCCAAGGCGGTGTCCGCCCGGCACCTGCACGAGCTGACCGGCGAGCTCGGCATCGAACTCGACGCCTTCGTCCTCTTCTCGTCGATGAGTGGCAGCATCGGTGCGGCCGGGCAGGCCAACTACGCTGCCGCGAATGCCTATTTGGATGCTCTGGCCGAGCAGCGTCGTGCTGATGGTCTTGCGGCGACGTCTCTGGCTTGGGGTCCGTGGGCCGAGGGCGGCATGGCGGCCGACGAGGCCATGGAAGCCCGTATGCGTCGGGGTGGTGTGCCGCCGATGGACGCGGATCTCGCCCTTGAGGCGCTGGGGCGTGCGGTGGGTTCTTCCGATGCGGCTCTGACGATTGTGGATGTGGAGTGGGACCTGTTCGCGCCCGGCTTCACCGCTGTGCGGGCGAGCGGCCTCCTCGCCGAACTCCCCGAGGCCCAGCGCGCGCTCGCCACGAGCGGCGGCGCGGACGACCGTACGCAGCATGCTGGTTCGTCCCTGACGCAGCTGCTCCAGGGCTTGGCCGAGGCGGATCGTGAGCCGTACCTCCTGGATCTGGTCCGTACGCAGGTTGCCGAGGTGCTGGGGCATTCGGGTGCCGGGGATATCGAGGCGGGGCGTGCGTTCCGTGAGATCGGTTTTGATTCGCTGACGGCTGTCGAGCTGCGTAACCGCCTGGGTGCGGTCACGGAGTTGAAGCTTCCGGCCACGTTGGTCTACGACTACCCGACGTCGGCCGCGCTGGCGGAGTATCTGCGCGGTGAGTTGGTGGGTACGCAGTCGGCGGTGGCCGGTCCGGTGGTCGCGGCCACGGTCGTGGACGACGATCCGATCGCGATCGTGGCGATGAGCTGCCGGTTCCCCGGTGGCGTACGCACCCCGGAAGACCTCTGGCAGCTTCTTTCGACCGGCGGTGACGCCATTGGCGACTTCCCCGCCGACCGTGGCTGGGACCTGGAACGGCTCTACAGCCCCGACCCCGACAAGCAGGGCACCTTCTACGCCCGCGAGGGCGGGTTCCTCTACGACGCGGCCGACTTCGATGCCGATTTCTTCGGGATCTCGCCGCGTGAGGCCCTGGCGATGGACCCGCAGCAGCGTCTCCTCCTTGAGACCTCGTGGGAGGCGTTCGAGCGGGCGGGCATCGACCCCTCGTCGGTGCGCGGCAGTCAGGCCGGTGTGTTCGTCGGCACCAACGGCCAGGACTACGGAGCGACGCTCCGGACCGTTCCGGACGGCATCGAGGGCTTCCTCGGCACGGGCAACGCGGCGAGCGTGGTGTCCGGCCGGCTCTCGTACGCCTTCGGCCTCGAAGGCCCGGCCGTCACCGTCGACACCGCCTGCTCCGCCTCGCTGGTCGCGCTGCACTGGGCCGTCCAGGCGCTGCGCAGCGGTGAGTGCTCGATGGCGCTGGCCGGCGGTGTGACGGTCATGTCGTCGCCGGGCGCGTATATCGACTTCAGTCGTCAGCGGGGTCTTGCGGAGGATGGCCGTATCAAGGCGTTCGCGGCGGGTGCGGACGGTACGGGCTGGGGCGAGGGTGTCGGCATGCTGCTCGTGGAGCGGCTTTCCGACGCGCAGCGCAACGGTCACCCCGTCCTTGCGATCGTGCGCGGCTCGGCCATCAACCAGGACGGCGCCAGCAACGGGCTCACCGCCCCCAACGGCCCCTCCCAGCAGCGGGTGATCCGCGCGGCTCTGGCGAGCGCGGGCCTGTCGGCTGCGGACGTGGACGCGGTGGAGGCGCACGGCACCGGCACCACCCTCGGCGACCCGATCGAGGCGCAGGCCCTGCTGGCCACGTACGGCCAGGACCGGCCGACTGACCAGCCGCTGCTGGTCGGTTCGATCAAATCGAACATCGGTCACACGCAGGCTGCCGCCGGTGTCGCCGGTGTGATCAAGATGGTGCTGGCCATGCAGCACGGCGAGTTGCCGCAGACCCTGCACGTGGATGCGCCGACCCCGCACGTGGACTGGACGGCTGGCGACATCGCGCTGCTGACCGAACAGCGCGCGTGGCCGGAGACCGGCCGTCCCCGCCGGGCGGGCATCTCGTCCTTCGGGTTCAGCGGTACGAACGCCCACACCGTCCTGGAGCAGGCGCCGCAGGACCAGGGCGGCGAAGCGGGCGGCGAGCGATACCGGCCCGCCATCGTCCCTTGGGCGCTGTCGGCCAAGAGCGACGAGGCCCTGCGCGTGCAGGCCGGGCGGCTGCGCGCACGTATCGCCGCCGATCCGCTCCTGGAGCCCGCCGACGTGGCCTACTCGCTGGCGATGTCGAGGGCTTCCCTCGAACGGCGCGCCGTGGTCGTCGCCCAGGAGCGCGACGAGTTCCTGAGCGCTCTGAAGGCACTGGAGGAGGGCTCGCCCGCACCGGGTCTGGTGCAGGGTGCAGCTGCCGGCGGCGGTCTGGCGTTCCTGTTCACGGGTCAGGGCAGCCAGCGGCTGGGGATGGGCCGTGAGCTGTACGACACGTACCCGGTGTTCGCGGATGCGCTGGACGAGGTCTGCGCGCACATGGACACACACCTTGAAGTCCCGCTGCATGGCGTGCTGTTCGGCGACGACCGTGATCTTCTCGACCGTACGGAGTTCACGCAGCCTGCGTTGTTCGCGGTTGAGGTGGCGTTGTTCCGGCTGGTGGAGTCGTGGGGTGTGAAGCCGGACTTCCTGGCGGGTCATTCGATCGGTGAGATCGCTGCGGCGCACGTCGCCGGGGTGTTCTCGCTCCAGGACGCATGTGAACTGGTCGCCTCGCGTGGCCGGTTGATGCAGGCGCTGCCCGCCGGTGGTGTGATGATCGCGGTGCAGGCGTCGGAGGACGAGGTGCTTCCGTACCTCACCGACGGTGTGTCCATCGCGGCCATCAACGGTCCGCAGTCGGTGGTCATCGCGGGTGACGAGGACGCCGCGCAGGAGATCGTGGCGCACTTCGAAGGCCGCAAGTCGAAGCGGCTGACGGTCAGTCATGCGTTCCACTCGCCGCACATGGACGGGATGCTCGCCGACTTCCGCAAGGTTGCCGAGGGGCTGTCGTACGGCACCCCGCGTATACCGGTCGTCTCCAACCTCACCGGTTCCGTGGTCTCCGACGAGATGGCGGACGCCGACTTCTGGGTACGCCACGTCCGTGAGGCCGTACGGTTCCTCGACGGCATTCGCGCCCTCGAAGCGGCCGGTGCCACCTCCTACATCGAGCTCGGCCCGGACGGTGTCCTCTCCGCCCTCGCGCAGGAGTGCGTGACCGGCGACGGTGCCGCGTTCCTGTCGGCCCTGCGTACCGGACGCGACGAGGCCGGGACACTGCTCTCGGCGCTCGGCGCGGCCCATGTACGCGGTGTCGCCGTCGACTGGCAGGCGTTCTACGCGGGGACCGGCGCCCAGCGCGTCGACCTGCCGACCTACGCCTTCCAGCGCGAGCGCTACTGGCTGGAGGAGGCGGGCTCCGGCGCGGCGGCCGACGGGGCCACCGGAGGATCCTTCGGGGCGGCGGACGCGCAGTTCTGGGAGGCCGTCGACAACGCCGACCTCTCCACGCTCACCGCCACCCTCGACATCGACGCCGACCAACCGCTCAGCGCCCTGCTGCCCGCCCTGTCCGCCTGGCGGCGGCAGCGGCAGGAGCAGTCGCGCGTCGACGGCTGGCGCTACGGGGTCACGTGGCGGCCGATGGCCGAGCCCGCCGTGGCACGGCCGTCCGGGACCTGGCTCCTGGTGAAGCCCGCACCCACGTCGGGGGCCACGGAAAGCCGTGCCGTCGTCGCCGCTCTGACGGCGCACGGTGTGGACGTACGCGAAGTGGCCGTTGAAGACACGCAGTTGGATCGCCACGCACTCGCTGCGCGGCTCCGGGAGGCCCTCGCCGGCGACAAGGTCGCCGGAGTGCTTTCCCTGCTGGCGCTCGCCGACGGTCCGCACCCCGCCCACCCGGCCGCACCGGCCGGGCTGCTCCTGACGGGAACGCTCGTACAGGCACTGGGTGACGCGGAGATCGACGCCCCCCTGTGGTGCGTCACCGCCGGAGCCGTGGCGGCCACCCCGTCCGACCGGGTCGGGAGCGCCGCGCAGGCACAGGTCTGGGGGCTCGGCCGGGTCGTCGCCCTGGAGCACCCCGAGCGCTGGGGCGGTCTGGTGGACATGCCCGCCTCTTGGGACGAGCGGGCCGTGGACACGCTGCTCGCCGTCCTCGCGGGTGCCGGTGACGAGGACCAGATCGCCATCCGGTCCGCGGGCCTGCTCGCCCGCCGCATCGGGCACGCCGCACCGGTACTCGGCGGCGCGGCGGACCGCGGTGCCTGGCGGCCCCGGGGCACCGTCCTGGTCACCGGAGGCACGGGCGCACTCGGCAGCCATGTCGCGCGCTGGCTCGCCGCGCACGGCGCAGAACACCTGGTCCTGGTCAGCAGGCGTGGGCCGCAGGCGCCCGGCGCGGACGCCCTCGTCGCGGAGCTCCGCGCGCTGGGCGCACACGCCACGGCCGTCGCCTGCGATGTGACCGACCGGACCGCCGTTCGTGAACTGCTCGCGAACCTGTGGACGGATACCGTCGGGAGCACCGCCGGGAATCCCGACGGCACGCCCGGCGCCCTCACCGCTGTCTTCCACACGGCGGGCGCCGGCCAGTTCGCGCCGGTCGACGCGACCGGGCCCGGCGAGGTCGCCGATGTCGTCGCCGCCAAGGTGGCCGGCGCCGCGCACCTCGACGAACTGCTCGGCGACACCGAGCTGGACGCCTTCGTCCTCTTCTCCTCCATCGCCGGAGTGTGGGGCAGCGGCGGCCAGGGTGCCTACGCGGCGGCCAACGCCCACCTGGACGCCCTGGCCCAGCAGCGCCGCGCACGCGGACTGACGGCCACCTCCGTGGCCTGGGGCCCGTGGGGCGAGGGCGGCCTCGTCGCCGACGACGAGGCGGCCGAGCAGCTGCGTCGCCGTGGACTGCCCGTCATGGCACCGGAGTTGTCGATCGCCGCTCTGCAGCAGGCGCTGGACGGGGACGAGACCACGGTCACGGTCGCCGACGTCGACTGGGACCTGTTCGTCCCGGCCTTCACCGCCGCCCGGCCGCGCCCGCTGATCGCCGACCTCCCCGAGGTGCGCGACGCGTTCGCCGCCCAGCGGGAGGCGCAGGGCGGCGCGGCCGAGGAGGCCGCCGGTCTGGAGGCCGAGTTGCGGGGCCTGGCGGGTCCGGAGGCGGAGCGGGTCGTGCTCGACCTGGTCCGCGCGCAGGTCGCCGTGGTCCTGGGGCACGACGGGTCCGCGAAGGTCGAGGCCGGCCGTGCCTTCAAGGAGCTGGGGTTCGACTCGCTCACCGCCGTCGAACTGCGCAACCGGCTCGGCTCCGCCACCGGCCTGCGCCTCCCGGCCAGTCTCGTCTTCGACCACCCCACCCCCGCCGCGCTGGCCGCCCACATCCGGGCGGAACTCCTCGGCGAGGACGCCACGCCGCAACTCCCCGCCCTCGCGGAGATCGACAAGTTGGAATTCCTTCTGTCGTCGGTCCCCGAGGACACCACGGAACGCGCCCGCGTCACCGCACGGCTCGAATCGCTCCTGGCCAACTGGAACAAGGCGGAGCGAGCGGCCATCGGAGAGGACGAGGAATTCGAAATCGATTCGGCTTCCGCCGACGACCTCTTCGACATCATCAACAATGAATTCGGAAAATCCTGACCTGATGATCGCCCCGATGACCGGTCCGCCGACCGATCCGAAGCCGATGTCCGCACGTATTCCGCAGTTCCCCAGGGGGTGACGTTTCAGTGGCCAGCGCGAACGAAGAAAAGCTTCTCGAAAATCTGAAGTGGATGACCACGGAGCTGCGGCGTGCCCGCCGCCGCCTCCAAGAGGTCGAGTCGGACGCCCAGGAACCCATCGCCATCGTCGCGATGAGCTGCCGGTTCCCGAACGGTGTGCGCTCTCCCGAGGAATTGTGGAAACTGGTCGACGAGGGCGGTGACGCCATTACCGCATTCCCCGCCGACCGAGGCTGGGACATCGCGTCGCTCGCCGACCCCGACCCCGACCGCAAGGGCACCTTCTACAACACCGGCGGCGGATTCCTCGACGGCGCCACCGAATTCGACCCGGGATTCTTCGGGATCTCGCCGCGCGAGGCGCTGGCGATGGACCCGCAGCAGCGCCTCCTCCTGGAGACCTCCTGGGAGGTGTTCGAGCGCGCGGGCATCGCCCCGTCGGCGGTACGCGGCAGCCGCACCGGCGTCTACGTCGGCGCGGGCGCCATGGGATACGGCGCCGATCTCAAGGAGGCCCCGGAAGGGCTCGAAGGGCTCCTGCTGACGGGCGGCGCCACCAGCGTCCTGTCCGGCCGGATCAGTTATGTCTTCGGCCTGGAGGGCCCCGCGGCCACCGTCGACACCGCCTGCTCCTCCTCCCTCGTCGCCCTGCACCTCGCCACCCAGGCGCTGCGCCAGCGTGAGTGCTCGCTCGCTCTCGTCGGCGGCGTCTGCGTGATGCCCACCCCCGATGTGTTCGTCGAGTTCAGCCGCCAGCGCGGCCTGTCGCCCGACGGCCGCTGCAAGTCCTTCGCCGCCTCCGCCGACGGCACCGGCTGGTCCGAGGGTGTCGGCGTCCTGCTGGTCGAGCGCCTCTCCGACGCCCGCCGCAACGGTCACCAGGTGCTCGCGGTCGTCCGCGGCTCCGCCGTCAACCAGGACGGCGCCAGCAACGGCCTCACGGCTCCCAACGGCCCCGCCCAGCAGCGCGTCATCCGCCAGGCCCTGGAGAACGCCCGGCTCTCGGCCGTCGAGATCGACGCGGTCGAGGCGCACGGCACCGGCACCACCCTCGGCGACCCGATCGAGGCCCAGGCCCTGCTCGCCACGTACGGACAGGACCGCCCCGAAGGCCGCCCCCTGCGCCTCGGTTCACTGAAGTCCAACCTCGGCCACACGCAGGCCGCCGCCGGTGTCGCGGGCATCATCAAGATGGTCATGGCCATGCGCCACGGCGTGCTGCCCAAGACCCTCCACGTCGACGAGCCGACGCCCGACGTCGACTGGTCGGCCGGCGACGTCGCCCTGCTCACCGAGCCGATGCCGTGGCCGCAGACCGGCGCACCGCGCCGCGCGGCCGTCTCCGCGTTCGGCGTGAGCGGCACCAACGCCCACACCATCATCGAGCAGGCACCCGCCCACGAGGCCGGCGAGCCCACCGAGGAAGCCGCAGCCCCCACCGTCGCTCCGGCAGTCCTGCCGTGGACGCTCTCCGGCAGGAGCGCCGCCGCCCTGCGCGACCAGGCCGCCCGGCTGCTCACGCACCTGGAGACGCACCCGGAGCACTCCCCGGCGGACATCGGCTACTCCCTCGCCACCACCCGAGCCGCTCTGGAGCACCGCGCCGTGCTGCTCGGCGGCGTCGGGGACGACTTCCGTACGCGCCTGACCGCACTCGCCGAGGGCGGCGAGGCCGCCGGCCTGGTCACGGGCACGGCCACCGAGGGCAAGACGGCGTTCCTGTTCACGGGTCAGGGGAGTCAGCGGCTGGGGATGGGGCGTGAGTTGTATGACGCGTATCCCGTCTTCGCGGAGGCGTTGGACGCGGTCGCCGCTCACCTTGAAGTCCCGCTGAGGGATGTGCTGTTCGGCAACGACGGTGATCTTCTTGACCGTACGGAGTTCACGCAGCCTGCGTTGTTCGCGGTTGAGGTGGCGTTGTTCCGGCTGGTGGAGTCGTGGGGTGTGAAGCCCGACTTCCTGGCGGGTCACTCCATCGGTGAGATCGCTGCGGCGCATGTGGCGGGTGTGTTCTCGCTGGAGGACGCGTGTGAACTGGTCGCCGCCCGGGGCCGGTTGATGCAGGCGCTGCCCGCCGGTGGTGTCATGATCGCGGTGCAGGCGTCGGAGGACGAGGTCCTGCCGTACCTCACCGACCGAGTCAGCATCGCGGCCATCAATGGTCCGAAGTCAGTCGTCATCGCGGGTGACGAGGACGCGGCGCTTGAGGTCCTCGCGCAGTTCCCGGACCGTAAGTCGAAGCGGCTGACGGTCAGTCACGCCTTCCACTCCCCGCACATGGACGGCATGTTGGACGCCTTCCGCAAGGTTGCCGAGGGGCTGTCGTACGAGTCCCCGCGTATCCCGGTCGTCTCCAACCTGACCGGTGCGCTGGTCTCGGACGAGATGGCGTCGGCCGACTTCTGGGTACGCCACGTCCGCGAGGCGGTTCGCTTCCTCGACGGTGTTCGCGCCCTCGAAACCGCCGGTGTCACCACGTACGTCGAACTCGGCCCCGACGGAGTCCTCTCCGCCATGGCCCAGGAGTGCGTGACCGGCGAGAACACCGTCTTCGTGTCCGCTCTGCGTTCCGGCCGCCCCGAAGCCGAGACGCTGACGTCGGCCGTGGCCCACGCCCATGTCCGGGGTGTGCCCTTGGACTGGGAGGCGTACTTCGGCGGTACCGGCGCCCGGCGCGTCGAGCTGCCCACGTACGCCTTCCAGCGCGAGCGCTACTGGCTGGAACCCGGCGCGGCCGGTGCCGGTGACATGAGCGGGGCGGGGCTCGACCCGGCCGCGCATCCGCTGCTCGGCGCGGCCGTCACGCTGGCCGATTCCGGCACCGTGCTGTTCACCGGCAGGCTCTCGCTGCGGGACCAGCCGTGGCTGGCCGGCCACACCGTGGCGGGTACGGCTGTGCTGCCCGGAGCCGCCTTCGTCGAACTGGCCGTACGCGCCGGGGACCAGGCCGGCGGCGCGCACCTCGAAGCGCTGACGCTCGACGCCCCCCTGGCCCTGCCCGCCGAAGGCGCCGTACGACTCCAACTGCTCGTCGAAGGGCCCGACGCCACCGGCCGACGCCCCTTCACGGTCTCCTCCCGGACGGAGACCGCGCCGACGGACGCGCCCTGGGCCCGGCACGCACACGGCGTCCTCGCGCCCGCCGCGCCCGCGGCGTCGTTCGAGCCGGCGCAGTGGCCGCCTGCCTCGGCCGAGGCCGTGGACATCACCGAGCTGTACGCACAGGCCGCGGCGGCACCCGAGCGCGGCGCGCCGTTCCGGGCCGTGCAGGCGGTCTGGCGGCGCGACGGCGAACTGTTCGCCGAGGTGCGCCTGCCCGAAGGAAGCCCGCAGGCCGAGGAGTTCGGGCTGCACCCGGTGCTGCTCGACGCCGCGGCCCACGCCGCCGCACTCGCCGGACCTGACACCGGTTCGGGTGCCGGGCTCGGCTCCTGGTCGGACGTGACCCTGTACGCGGTGGGCGCCGGTGCCCTGCGGATACGGGCGTTCCCCGGTGCCGACGGATCCCTCGCGCTCGAACTCGCCGACGACCTCGGCGAGCCCGTGGCCACCGTCGGCGCTCTGACCCCGCGCCCCTTCGAGACGGGCGGGCCCGAGGCGGTACGGGACGATCAGGCCGGCCGGCACGACTCGCTGTTCCAGCTCGACTGGGTGCCGCTGCCGACCGGCGACGGCACGGCCGCGTCCACCGACGGCTGGGCGGTCCTCGGAGCCACGGAATCCGGCCCGGCGGCGCGATACGCCGACCTGGCCGCGCTGGGTGCGGCCGTCGAGGCGGGTGCGCCCGTACCCGCCCACGTCTTCGCGCCCTTCACGGAACACGGCGCCGGGAACGCACCACAGGCCCTGCGAGAGGCCGCACACCGGGCGCTCGCCCTGGTGACGGCCTGGCTGGCCGACGAGCGGTTCGCGGACGCGAAGCTGGTCGTCGTGACCCGGGGCGCGGTCGCCGCGCCCGGCGAGGACGTCGACGACCTGACGCATGCCGCGGTGTGGGGCCTGGTGCGCTCGGCGGAGACCGAGAACCCCGGACGGTTCGTCCTCGCGGACCTGGACGCCCCCGTCGCGGACGTCCTTGAGGGGCCGCTGGCCGCCGCCCTCGCCACCGGCGAACCCGAGCTGCTGCTGCGCGCCGCCGCCGTACGCGTGCCCCGGCTGACCCGCAGCCGCCCCGCCGCCCCCGCGGCCCCCACCACCGCGCTCGACCCGAACGGCACCGTCCTCGTCACCGGAGGATCCGGCACCCTCGCCGGCATCGTCGCCCGGCACCTGGTCACCGTCCACGGCGCCCGCCACCTGCTGCTCCTGAGCCGCCGGGGCGCCGACGCCCCGGGGGCCGCCGAACGCGGCGCCGAACTCGCCGAGTTGGGCGCCGAGGTCACCTGGGCCGCCTGCGACGCGGCGGACCGGGACGCCCTGGCCGCCGTCCTGGCCGCCGTTCCCGCCGAGCACCCGCTGACCGCGGTCGTCCACACGGCGGGCGTCCTCGACGACGGCATGATCGCCTCCCTCACCCCGGATCGCCTCGACGCCGTCCTGCGGCCGAAGGCCGACGCGGCCCTGCACCTGCACGAACTGACCCGAGAGCTGCCGCTGAGCGCCTTCGTGCTCTTCTCCGCGATCGCCGGCACCCTCGGCAGTGCGGGCCAGGCCAACTACGCCGCCGCCAACGTCACGCTGGACGCCCTCGCCCAGCACCGCCACGCCCGGGGCCTGCCCGCCACCTCCCTCGCCTGGGGACTGTGGGCCGACGCCAGCGGCATGACCGGCGGACTCGACGCGGCCCAGCTGCGCCGCATGGAACAGCACGGCATGGGCGCCCTCCCGGCCGCCGAGGGCATGGCCCTGCTCGACACGGCCCTCGCCGCCGGCCGGCCCCTGCTCGTCCCGGCCCGCCTCGACCTCGCCGGGCTGCGCACCGCCGCGGGCCCCGGCCCGGTCGCCCCCGTCTTGCGGGCGCTCCTCGGAGCGGGCGGCCGGCGGACCGCGCACACCCGCACGGACGGCGGCACCCCGCTGGCCGAGCGGCTGCACCGCCTCGCCGCCCCCGAGCAGGACCGGGCGCTCCTCGACCTCGTACGCACCCAGGTCGCGTCCGTACTCGGCCACGCCTCGGCCGAACGCGTCGATCCCGAGCGGGCGTTCAAGGATCTCGGATTCGACTCGCTGACCGCCGTCGAACTGCGCAACCGCCTCGGCGCCGTCACCGGGCTGCGGCTGGCGACGGCCCTGGTCTTCGACCACCCCTCGCCCGCCGCGCTCGTACGGCATCTGCGCGCCGAACTCCTCGGCGACCCACGGGAGGTGGCCGAGGACGCGCACGCCGTGCCCGCAGGCGTCGTCCCGGCCGACGACCCGATCGCGATCGTGGCCATGAGCTGCCGCTACCCCGGCGGTGTCCGCACCCCCGAGGAGCTGTGGCGGCTAGTCGTGAACGGCGGCGACGCGATCTCCGGCCTGCCCGGCAACCGGGGCTGGGACACCGACGAGCTGTACGCCGACGGTGACGGCCCGGCCTTCGAGGGCGGCTTCCTCTACGACGCCGACGCCTTCGACGCCGACTTCTTCGGGATCTCGCCCCGTGAGGCCCTGGCGATGGACCCGCAGCAGCGCCTCCTGCTCGAAACCTCCTGGGAGGTGATCGAGCGCGCGGGCATCGCCCCGTCCGCCCTGCGCGGCAGTCGGGCCGGTGTGTTCGTCGGCGCCTCCTACAGTGGCTACGACGCCCAGTTGGAGCAGGCCGGCGCGGACGGCGTCCTCGGCCATGTGATGACCGGCAACGCGGGCAGCGTCCTCTCCGGCCGGGTCTCCTACGCCCTGGGCCTGGAGGGTCCGGCGGTCACGGTCGACACGGCCTGCTCGTCCTCGCTGGTCGCGCTGCACTGGGCGATCCAGGCGCTGCGCAGCGGTGAGTGCTCGATGGCGCTCGCGGGCGGTGTGACCGTGATGTCGACCCCGGGCACCTTCAGCGAGTTCAGCCACCAGGGCGGTCTCTCACCCGACGGACGCTGCAAGGCGTTTGCCGCTTCGGCGGACGGTACGGGCTGGGGCGAGGGTGTCGGCATGCTGCTTGTCGAGCGGCTGTCGGACGCGCGGAAGAACGGCCATCCGGTGTTGGCGGTGGTCCGTGGTTCGGCGATTAACCAGGATGGTGCGAGTAATGGTCTGACGGCTCCGAATGGTCCGTCGCAGCAGCGGGTGATCCGTGCGGCTCTGGCGAGTGCGGGTTTGTCGGCTGCTGAGGTGGATGTGGTGGAGGCGCACGGTACGGGTACGAGGTTGGGTGACCCGATCGAGGCGCAGGCCCTGCTGGCCACGTACGGCCAGGACCGCGAGGCGGACCGGCCGCTGCTGCTCGGTTCGATCAAGTCGAACATCGGCCACACGCAGGCCGCCGCGGGCGTGGCGGGCATCATCAAGATGGTTCTCGCGATGCGGCACGGGGTGCTCCCGCAGACCCTGCACGTCGACGCGCCGTCGCCGCACGTCGACTGGTCGGCCGGCGAGGTGGCCCTCCTGACGGACGCGGCGCCGTGGCCGGTCACCGAGCGGCCGTGGCGAGCGGGCGTGTCGTCCTTCGGCATCAGCGGTACCAACGCCCACACGATCATCGAGCAGGCCCCGCAGGCCACCGACGGGATGCGGGCCCCGGCCGCCACCGTGGCGCACGGCGCCCTCCCGTACGTCCTCTCGGCGAAGACCCCCGAGGCTCTTCGCGCCCAGGCCGGGCAGCTCCTGTCCGTGCTCGAAGCCGAGGACGGCCCCCGGCCGGTCGACCTGGCGTACTCGTTGGCGACCGGTCGTACGGGTCTCGGCCACCGCGCCACGATCGTCGCCGACGGGCACCAGGGAGACGGCGACTTCGAGGGCCTGAAGCGTGCCCTCGCGGCACTGGCGGCCGGTGCGGAGGCACCGGGCCTGACACAGGGGACGGCGGCCAACGGCGGTCTGGCGTTCCTGTTCACGGGTCAGGGGAGTCAGCGGCTGGGGATGGGCCGTGAGTTGTATGACGCCTTCCCGGTGTTCGCGGAGGCGTTGGACGCGGTCGCCGCTCACCTTGAACTCCCGCTGAGGGATGTGCTGTTCGGCTCGGACGCGGAGGCGCTGGATCGTACGGAGTTCACTCAGCCTGCGTTGTTCGCGGTTGAGGTGGCGTTGTTCCGTCTGGTGGAGTCGTGGGGTGTGAAGCCGGACTTCCTGGCGGGTCATTCGATCGGTGAGATTGCTGCTGCGCATGTGGCGGGTGTGTTCTCGCTCCAGGATGCCTGTGAACTGGTCGCTGCCCGGGGCAGGTTGATGCAGGCGTTGCCCGGTGGCGGTGTGATGATCGCTGTGCAGGCGTCGGAGGACGAGGTGCTTCCGTACCTCACCGACGGTGTGTCCATCGCCGCCATCAATGGTCCGCAGTCGGTGGTCATCGCCGGTGACGAGGACGCGGCGGTCAAGATTGTCGCGCAGTTCCCGGACCGTAAGTCGAAGCGGCTGACGGTCAGTCACGCGTTCCACTCGCCGCACATGGACGGCATGTTGGAAGCCTTCCGCGAGGTGGTGTCGGGGCTCTCGTACGAGTTGCCCCGTATCCCGGTCGTCTCCAACCTGACCGGCGCTCTGGTCTCCGACGAGATGGCTTCGGCCGACTTCTGGGTACGTCACGTCCGCGAGGCGGTTCGCTTCCTCGACGGCATCCGATCCCTCGAAGCGGCCGGTGTCACCACCTACCTCGAACTGGGCCCCGACGGGGTTCTCTCGGCGCTGGCCCAGGAGTGCGTCACCGAGGACGCGGCCTTCGTGCCCGTGCTCCGCAAGAACCGTCCCGAGGCCGAGACCGTGACCACCGCGCTCGCCCAGGCTCACACGCACGGGGGCACGGTCGACTGGCAGGCGTACTTCACCGGCACCGGCGCCCAGCGCGTCGATCTGCCGACGTACGCCTTCCAGCGCCGGCGCTACTGGCCCGAGGCCTCCGCCGCCCCGCGCACCGCCGGGGCCGAGCTCGGCGGCAGTGAGGTGGACGCCCGGTTCTGGGACGCGGTCGAGCGCGAGGATCTCGCGTCGCTGGACGGCGGGCCGGAGCTGGACGGTGATCAGCCGCTCAGCGCCGTGCTGCCCGCCCTGTCGCTGTGGCGGAACAACCAGCGGTCGCGGTCGCAGGCGGACGCCCGGCGCTACCGGATCGCCTGGCAGCCGTGGACCGGGGCCGACCGGGGTACGCCGCCGGGCACCTGGCTGGTGGCCCTGTCGGCGCCGTACGCGGACGACCCCTGGGTCCGTACGCTGACCGCACGTCTGGAGGCGGGCGGCGCCCGGCTCGTACTGCTCGTCCTCGACACCGCCGACAGCGATCCGGCGGTGCTGGGCGCACGCCTGGCCGAGCGCGTGGACGAGGCGACGCGCGCGTCGACGGCCGGCGTCCTGTCGCTGCTGGCGCTGGACGAACGCGCGCACCCCGAGCACCCCGGCGTCCCCGTCGGCCTCGCCCTCGGCTCGGCCCTGACCTCCGTGCTCGCCGAGGCGGGCAGGGGCATCGAGGCACCGCTGTGGTGTGTCACCCGTGACGCCGTCGCAGCCGTCGCGTCCGACGAACTGGACGGGGCCGCGCAGGCACAGACCTGGGGCCTGGGCCGGACGTTCGCGCTGGAGCACCCCGATCGCTGGGGCGGACTCGTCGACCTGCCCGGCTCCGCCGACGAGCGGGCCGTGGACCGGCTGCTCGCCGTGCTCGCCGGAACCGGCGACGAGGACCAGCTGGCGATCCGTGCCTCGGGCACGCTCGTACGGCGCTTGGTGCGCGTCGCTCCTCAGGGGGCACGTACCGCGGCCTGGACCCCGCGCGGCACCGTACTCGTCACCGGCGGCACGGGCGCGCTCGGCGGGCATGTCGCCCGCTGGCTCGCCACGCACGGCGCGGAGCACGTGGTCCTGGTCAGCCGACGCGGGCCGGACGCGCCCGGCGCGGCCGAGACCGAGGCGGAGCTGTCCGCGCTGGGCACCACCGTGACCTTCGCGGCCTGCGACGTCGCCGACCGGACGGCGCTTGAGGCACTTGTCGCGCGGCTAGCCGCCGACGGCACCCCGGTACGCGCCGTGGTGCACGCGGCCGGCGTTTCGCAGCCGCCCGGCACCGGCACGGACCTGCCCGGATTCGCCCACGTCGTGGCCGCGAAGACCGCCGGGGCCGTCCACCTCGACGCGCTGTTCGACGCGCCCGACTCCCTCGACGCGTTCGTCCTCTTCTCCTCCATCGCCGGTGTCTGGGGCAGCGGCGGCCAGGGCGCCTACGCGGCGGCCAACGCCTTCCTCGACGCCCTCGCCGAACGGCGCAGGGCCCGCGGCCTCACCGCCACGGCCCTCGCCTGGGGCCCCTGGGCGGACGGCGGGATGGCAACCGAAGGAGACGCGGAGGAGCAACTGCGCCGCCGCGGGCTGCCGCCCATGGACCCGGCGACGAACCTGCTGGCCCTCGGGCGCGCGGTGGCGGGGAGGGACGCGGCACTGACCGTCGCCGACGTCGACTGGGCCCGGTTCGCGCCCGTGTTCGCCGCCGCCCGGCCCCGCCCGCTCATCGGTGATCTGCCGGAGGTGCGGGACGCCCTGCGCGGCGACGCGCCCGCCGCCCAGGGACCGGCCGCCGACGGCTCCCCGGCCGCGCTCCAACGGCTCACGGAGCTGACCGGCGACGACCGCCAGGCCGCCCTGCTCGACCTCGTACGCGAACACGCGGCAGCCGCCCTCGGCCACACCTCGGCCGACGCGGTCGCCGCCGACCGGGCCTTCAAGGACCTCGGCTTCGACTCGCTGACCGCCGTCGAGCTGCGCAACCGCCTGGGTGCGGCGTGCGGCCTGCGACTCGCCTCCAGCCTGGTCTTCGACTACCCCAACCCGACCGCACTGGCCCGGCACTTGGCGCACATCCTCTTCCCCGCGGGCACCGGAGCCCCCACCGCCCCCGGTGTGGACACCGACCCACAGGACGCCGAGCTGCGCCGCACCCTCGCGACCATCCCGCTGGGCCGGATCCGCGAGGCCGGGCTGCTGGACACCCTGCTCCGGCTCGCCGATCCCGATTCCCCCACGGCCCCCACAGGCCCCGCCGACGAAGGGGAGTCCATCGACACGATGGACCTCCAGGACCTTCTCGACCTGGCGCTCGACGGCGCCGACAGCAACGACCTCGACGACAGCAACCGATCCTGACGTGCCCGAAGTGCGGAGTAAGTGATGACAACCCCCAACGAAAAAGTCGTTGAAGCGCTGCGGGCCTCCCTCAAGGAAACCGAGCGGCTGCGCCGCCGGAACCAGGAGCTCACCGACGCCTCGCGCGAACCGATCGCGATCGTCGGCATGAGCTGCCGCTTCCCGGGCGGCGTCCGGTCGCCCGAGGAGCTGTGGGGACTCGTCGAGAGCGGTGGCGACGCCATAGCGGGCTTCCCGACCGACCGCGGCTGGGACATCGAGTCGCTGTACGACCCCGACCCGGACCACGAGGGCACCACGTACGCCCGCGACGGCGGCTTCCTGCACGACGCGCCCGACTTCGACGCGGGCTTCTTCGGGATCTCACCGCGTGAGGCCCTGGCGATGGACCCGCAGCAGCGCCTCCTCCTGGAGACCACCTGGGAGGCCTTCGAACGCGCCGGGATCGACGCCGCGTCGCTGCGCGGCAGCCGGGCCGGCGTCTTCGTCGGCGCGTCCGCCAACGCCTACGGGGCCGGTTCGCACGACCTGCCGGACGGTGTGGAGGGCCACCTCCTCACCGGCACCGCCTCCAGTGTGACCTCCGGCCGCCTCGCCTACGTCTTCGGTCTGGAGGGGCCCGCCGCCACCATCGACACGGCCTGCTCGTCCTCCTCCGTCGCTCTGCACATGGCCGTCCAGGCGCTGCGCCAGGGCGAGTGCTCGCTCGCGCTGGCCGCGGGCGTCACCGTGCTCGCCGGTCCGGACGTCTTCGTCGAGTTCAGCCGCCAGCGCGGCCTGTCGCCCGACGGCCGCTGCAAGTCCTTCGCCGAGGCGGCGGACGGCACCGGCTGGGGCGAGGGTGTCGGCGTCCTGCTGGTCGAGCGCCTCTCCGACGCCCGCCGCAACGGTCACCAGGTCCTCGCGGTCGTCCGCGGCTCCGCCGTCAACCAGGACGGCGCCAGCAACGGCCTCACGGCTCCCAACGGCCCCGCCCAGCAGCGCGTCATCCGCCAGGCCCTGGAGAACGCCCGCCTCACCCCGGCCGACATCGACGCGGTCGAGGCGCACGGCACCGGCACCACCCTCGGCGACCCGATCGAGGCCCAGGCCCTGCTCGCCACGTACGGGCAGGACCGACCGGCCGACCGCCCGCTGTGGCTGGGCTCGCTCAAGTCGAACATCGGCCACACCCAGAACGCGGCCGGTGTCGCGGGCATCATCAAGATGGTCATGGCCATGCGCCACGGCGTGCTGCCCAAAACCCTCCATGTCGACGAGCCGACCTCGCACGTCGACTGGTCGGCGGGCGGTGTCTCCCTGCTGACCGAACCAGTGGAGTGGCCCCGGGCCGACCGCCCGCGCCGGGTCGGCGTCTCCGCCTTCGGCGTCAGCGGCACCAATGTCCACACGATCATCGAGCAGGCCCCGGAGCCGGAGGAGACGACGTCCAACGCGCCGGAACCGGCTCCGGCGGTCCCGGCGGTGCTGCCGTGGGTGCTCTCGGCGAAGGGCCGGGACGCCCTGCGCGACCAGGCCCGCCGCCTGCACGCGCACATCGAGGAGAACCCCGGCCTGCGCCCGGTGGACGTTGCTCGTTCGCTGGTGGTGGGGCGTGCGTCGTTCGAGGACCGTGGGGCTGTGGTGGCCGGGGACCGGGATGGTCTGTTGGCGGGTCTTGCGGTGTTGGCGGAGGGCGGTTCTGCTGCTGGTGTGGTGGCGGGTTCGCCGGTTGGTGGGAAGTTGGCGTTCCTGTTCACGGGTCAGGGGAGTCAGCGGCTGGGGATGGGCCGTGAGCTGTACGACGCCTACCCGGTGTTCGCGGAGGCGTTGGACGCGGTGTGTTCGCGTCTGGAACTGCCGTTGAAGGATGTGCTGTTCGGCTCGGACGCTGAGGCGCTGGATCGTACGGAGTTCACTCAGCCTGCGTTGTTCGCGGTTGAGGTGGCGTTGTTCCGGCTGGTGGAGTCGTGGGGTGTGAAGCCCGACTTCGTGGCGGGTCACTCCATCGGCGAGATAGCCGCCGCGCACGTTGCCGGGGTGTTCTCGCTCCAGGACGCCTGCGAACTGGTCGCCGCCCGGGGCAGGTTGATGCAGGCGCTGCCTGGTGGCGGTGTCATGATCGCCGTTCAGGCGTCGGAGGACGAGGTCCTGCCGTACCTCACCGACGGTGTGTCCATCGCGGCCATCAACGGCCCGCAGTCAGTCGTCATCGCCGGTGACGAGGACGCCGCGCTCAAGGTCCTCGCGCACTTCGAAGGCCGTAAGTCCAAGCAGCTGACGGTCAGTCACGCCTTCCATTCCCCGCACATGGACGGCATGTTGGAAGCCTTCCGTGAGGTGGTGGCGGGGCTGTCGTACGGCACCCCGAGCATCCCGGTCGTCTCGAACCTGACCGGTGCCCTGGTCTCCGACGAGATGGCGTCGGCCGACTTCTGGGTACGCCACGTCCGCGAGGCCGTACGGTTCCTCGACGGCATCCGCGCGCTCGAAGCCGCAGGCGTGACCAATTACCTCGAACTCGGCCCCGACGGAGTCCTCTCCGCCATGGCGCAGGAGTGCGTCACCGAGGACGCGACCTTCGTACCCGTACTCCGCAAGGGCCGTCCCGAGGCCGAGACGGTGACCACCGCGCTCGCCCGGGCCCACACGCAGGGCATCGCCGTCGACTGGCAGGCGTACTACGAGGGGACCGGCGCCCAGCGCGTCGACCTGCCCACCTACGCCTTCCAGCACCAGCGTTACTGGATCGAGCCGACTTCCGGTGCCGGGGACGTCTCCGCCGCCGGACTGGAGGCGGCCGGGCACCCGTTGCTGGGTGCGACCGTGGCGCTCGCGGACTCGGAGGGCTTCCTCTTCACCGGGCGGCTCGGCCTCGACACCCATGGCTGGCTCGCGGACCACGCGATCATGGACACCGTGCTCCTGCCCGGCACGGCCTTCGTGGAACTGGCGGTGCGCGCCGGTGACCAGGTCGGCTGCGACACGGTGGAGGAGCTGACGCTCGAAGCGCCGCTGGTGCTGCCCGAGCGCGGTGCCGTACAGGTGCAGATCCAGGTGGGCCCGCCGGACGCGGACGGCTCCGGGCGGCGGACGTTCACGCTCTCCTCCCGTTCGCAGGGCGGTGTCTTCGACGAGCCGTGGACGCGGCACGCGAGCGGTGTGCTCGCCCAGGGCGCGGCCCGTCCCGGTTTCGAACTGGCCCAGTGGCCCCCGGCGGGCGCAGAGACGATCGGGACGGAGGCTCTGTACGCGGACCTCGCCGAGGTCGGCATGGGCTACGGACCGGTGTTCCGGGGCCTGACGGCCGCGTGGCGGCAGGGCGAGAGCGTCTACGTCGAGGTGGCCCTCCCCGAGGAGCACTCCTCCGCCGCGAAGGACTTCGGCCTCCACCCCGCCCTGCTGGACGCCGCACTGCACGCCCTGGGCCTCGGCATGCCCGGCGGCGCCGAGGGCGAAGGGCGGCTCCCGTTCTCCTGGAGCGGAGTGACCCTGCACGCGGCCGGCGCCGAGGCGCTGCGCGTGCGCCTCGCCCCGGCGGGCGCCAGCGGGGTCCGCCTGGAGATCGCGGACGCGGTCGGCGCACCGGTCGCCACCGTCGACTCGCTGGTGCTGCGCCCCGTCTCGGCCGAGCAGGTGCAGGCGGCGCGTACCGCGTACCACGAGTCGGTGTTCCGGGCGGAGTGGACCGCCCTGCCGGGATCGCACGACTCCGTTGCCCAGGGGCGCTGGGCGGTACTGGGTGACGCGGACGCCGTCGCGGCCCTGCCGGGCACGCTGCCCGGCGAGGTCGCCGCCTACGCGGACCTGGCCGACCTTGCCGCGGCCGTCGAAGCCGGAGCGGCCGTACCGGACGCCGTGTTCGTCGGCTACGGCCCCGCCACCGCGACGACACCCCAGGCCGTGCACGACGCCACCCACCACGCTCTGGCCCTCGCTCAGGCGTGGTGCGGCGACGAGCCTTTCGCGGGCGACTCCTTCGCCGCCTCCCGCCTGGTCGTCCTCACCCGGGGCACCGTCGCCGCGGTCGCGGCCGACACGGTCACCGACCCCGTGCACGCCGCCGTCCTGGGCCTGCTGCGCTCCGCGCAGTCGGAACACCCCGACCGGCTGCTTCTCGTCGACACCGACGGCCTCGACATCTCGGCCCAGACCCTGCCCGTCGCGCTGTCTGTGGACGAACCCCAACTTGCGCTTCGCGAGGGCCGCTTGTACGCCCTTCGGCTCGCCCGGGTGGCTGTGCGAGAGGATGCTCCGGTCGCGGAGTACGCCCCCGGGTCGACCGTTCTGGTCACCGGCGCCGGCGGCATGCTGGGCGGTCTGATCGCACGGCGGCTCGTCGCCGAGCACGGTGTACGCCACCTCCTGCTGGTCGGACGCCGGGGCGGTACCACTCCCGAGGCCGAGCTGCTCGGTGCCGAACTCGCCTCCGCCGGCGCCTCGGTGAGCTGGGCGGCGTGCGATGTGGCCGACCGGGACGCGCTCGCCGCAGTCCTGGCGGCCATCCCCGCCGAGCACCCGCTCGGCGCGGTCGTCCACACCGCCGGTGTGCTGGACGACGGCGTGCTGGCCTCCCTCACCCCCGAGCGGCTCTCGGCCGTACTGCGCCCGAAGGTGGACGCGGCACTCAACCTGCACGAGCTGACCCGGGATCTCGACCTCTCGGCCTTCGTTCTCTTCTCCTCCATCGGCGGCGTCTTCGGCGGCCCGGGGCAGGGCAACTACGCGGCGGCGAACGTCTTCCTCGACTCCCTCGCCCAGTACCGCAGGGACCAGGGCCTCGTCGCCACCTCGCCGGCCTGGGCACTGTGGGCCGACAGCGCGGGCATGGCCGGAAGCCTCGACGAGGCCGACATCAACCGCATGCGGCGCAACGGGCTGCCCCCGCTCACCACGGCGGAGGGCCTCGACCTCTTCGGCCTCCTGCACCGCATCGACGAGGCCGCACCGGTCCTGATGCACGCCGACCTCGCCGCCCTGCGCACCCAGGCCCAGGCCGGGGCCATGTCGCCACTGCTGCGCGGACTCGTACGGGTTCCCGCGCGCCGCACGGCCGGCGGCGTGGCCGGAGCGGGCGGCGAAGCGGGACTGCGCGAGCGCCTGGCCGGGCTCTCCGCGGCCGAACGGGACCGCGCGCTGCTCGACATCGTCCGCAAGCAGGTCGCCACGGCACTCGGCTACCCCGGGCCGTCCGCCGTCGAGCCGGGCCGCTCCTTCAAGGAGCTGGGCTTCGACTCGCTCACCGCCGTCGAACTGCGCAACCTCCTCGGTGACGCCACCGGCCGACGCCTGCCCGCCACCCTCGTCTTCGACTACCCGACCGCGACGGCGCTCGCCGGATACCTGCGCGAGGAGCTGATCGGCGACCTGACGGACGGCGCGTTTTCGGCTGCGCGGCTCGTACCGGCCGGCGCCCCGGCCGCGGCCGACGACGACCCGATCGCCATCGTGGCGATGAGCTGCCGCTTCCCCGGCGGGATCACCTCCCCCGAGGAGCTGTGGCAACTCCTCGCCGCCGGTCGTGACGGCATCACCGGCTTCCCCGCCGACCGAGGCTGGGACCTCGACACCCTCTACAGCGACGATCCGGACCGCGAAGGCACCAGCTACGCCCGCGAGGGCGGATTCCTGCACGACGCACCCGACTTCGACGCCGCCTTCTTCGGGATCTCGCCGCGTGAGGCCCTGGCGATGGACCCGCAGCAGCGCCTCCTGCTCGAAGCCTCCTGGGAGGCGTTCGAGCGGGCCGGGATCGACCCGGCGACGCTGCGCGGCAGCCGTACGGGCGTCTTCATCGGCTCCAACGCCCAGGACTACCTCCAGCTCTGGCTGAACGACTCCGACGGGCTCGAAGGCCACCTCGGCACGGGCAACGCGGCGAGCGTGGTGTCCGGCCGCCTCTCCTACACTTTCGGCCTGGAGGGCCCGGCGGTCACCGTCGACACCGCCTGCTCCTCCTCGCTCGTCACCCTCCACCTCGCGGCCCAGGCGCTGCGGCGCGGCGAGTGCTCGATGGCGCTCGCGGGCGCGGTGACCATCATGTCCACACCGGGCGCGTTCACCGAGTTCAGCCGCCAGCGCGGGCTCGCCGCCGACGGCCGGATCAAGGCGTTCGCGGCGGGCGCCGACGGGACGAGCTGGTCCGAGGGTGTCGGCCTGCTCCTCGTCGAGCGCCTCTCCGACGCCCGTCGCAACGGCCACCAGGTGCTCGCGGTGCTCCGCGGCACCGCCGTCAACCAGGACGGCGCCAGCAACGGGCTCACGGCCCCCAACGGCCCCTCCCAGCAGCGCGTGATCCGTGAGGCCCTCGCGAGCGCCGGGCTGTCGGCCACCGAGGTCGACGCGGTCGAGGCGCACGGCACCGGTACCACCCTCGGCGACCCGATCGAGGCGCAGGCGCTGCTGGCCACCTACGGCCAGGGGCGCTCGGCGGACCGGCCGCTGTGGCTCGGTTCCGTGAAGTCGAACATCGGCCACACCCAGGCCGTGGCCGGCGCGGCCGGTGTCATCAAGATGGTCATGGCGATGCGCCACGGCGTGCTGCCCCGGACGCTGCACATCGACGAACCCACTCCGTACGTGGACTGGTCGGCCGGCGACATCGCCCTGCTGACCGAGCAGGTGGCATGGCCGGAGACGGGCCGCCCGCGCCGCGCGGGCATCTCCTCGTTCGGCTACAGCGGCACCAACGCGCACGCCATCATCGAGCAGGCCCCGGCCGACCGGCCCGAGCGCACGCCCGCGACCCGCGCCCTGCCGGTGCTCCCGTGGCTCGTCTCCGGCCGCACGGCTACAGCCCTGCGAGCCCAGGCGGAGCGCCTGCGCCAGGCGGCGCACGGCATCGTGACCGCCTCCGGCGCCCTCGACCTCGGCTACTCCCTGGCCACGAGCCGCGCGGCGCTGGAGCACCGCGCGGTCCTGATCGGGGACTCCTCCGACGGCGACGCGCCGGCTTCCCGGTTGCTCTCACAACTGGACGCCCTGGCCGCCGGCGAGCAGTCGGCGGGCCTGGTCCGCGGGACGGTGACCGGTGGCGGTCTGGCGTTCCTGTTCACGGGCCAGGGCAGCCAGCGGCTCGGCATGGGCCGTGAGCTGTACGAGGTGTACCCGGTGTTCGCGGACGCGCTGGACGAGGTGTGCGCGCGTCTGGAACTGCCCCTGAAGGGCGTGCTGTTCGGCTCGGACGCGGAGGCGCTGGACCGTACGGAGTTCACCCAGCCCGCGCTGTTCGCCATCGAGGTGGCGCTGTTCCGCCTGGTCGAGTCGTGGGGGCTGCGGCCCGACTTCGTCGCCGGTCATTCGATCGGTGAGATCGCTGCGGCGCATGTGGCGGGTGTGTTCTCGCTGGAGGACGCGTGTGAACTGGTCGCCGCGCGTGGTCGGTTGATGCAGGCGTTGCCTGCCGGTGGTGTGATGGTTGCGGTGCAGGCGTCGGAGGGGGAGGTGCTTCCGTACCTCACGGACCGGGTCAGCATCGCAGCGATCAATGGTCCGCGGTCGGTGGTCGTCGCGGGTGACGAGGATGCGGCGAACGCGGTCCTCGCGCACTTCGAAGGCCGTAAGTCGAAGCGGCTGACGGTGAGTCATGCGTTCCACTCGCCGCACATGGACGGCATGTTGGACGCGTTCCGTGAGGTTGTGGCGGGGCTGTCGTACGAGTCGCCCCGTATCCCGGTCGTCTCGAACCTGACGGGTGCCCTGGTCTCCGACGAGATGGCCTCGGCCGACTTCTGGGTACGCCATGTCCGCGAGGCCGTACGGTTCCTCGACGGCGTCCGTGCTCTGGAAGCGGCCGGTGTCACCACGTTCGTGGAGCTCGGTCCGGACGGGGTTCTCTCGGCGCTGGCCCAGGAGTGCGTGACCGGTGAGGGTGCAGCCTTCGTACCGGTGCTCCGTAACGGCCGCTCCGAGGCCGAGACGGTCACGACGGCTCTCGCGCAGGCGCACGTCCGGGGCATTGCCGTGGACTGGCAGGCGTTCTTCGCGGGGACCGGTGCGCGCCGGATCGAGCTGCCCACGTACGCCTTCCAGCGGCAGCGCTACTGGCCGGAGACCGTCCTGTCGACGACCGGTCCGGTCGCCGAGGGCCGCGTCGACGCCGTGGACGCCCGTTTCTGGGAGGCGGTTGAGGACGAGGATGTCGCTTCGCTGGCTGCTGCTCTGGAGTTGGAGCTCGATGGTGACCAGCCGCTGAGTGAGGTGGTTCCGGCTCTGTCTGCGTGGCGTCGTCGTCGGCGTACGCAGTCGGAGGTGGATGGCTGGCGTTACCGGGTGAGCTGGAAGCCGGTGGTGTCTTCCGGTGTGGTGGGTGGGGCGTGGTTGGTGCTCCTGCCTGCTGGGTTCGAGGAGGACGCTTGGGTTGCGGATGTGGTTCGTGGTCTGGGTGATGGTGGGGCTGGGGTTCGGCGGGTCGTGGTGGCGGCGGGTGCGGATCGTGTTGCGCTGGCCGGCCTGCTGACCGGCTCCGGTGCTGCTGCTGGTGTGGTGTCTTTGCTGGCGTTGGACGAGGTGTCTGGTGTTGTTCTGACGGCTGGTGTGGTTGCGGCGTTGGGTGATGCCGAGATCCCCGCACCGTTGTGGTGTGTGACGCGTGGTGCGGTGTCGGTGGGGCGTTCGGATCGTCTTGTGTCTGCGGTGCAGGCGCAGGTGTGGGGTCTGGGCCGGGTTGCTGCTTTGGAGGTTCCTGAGCGGTGGGGTGGTCTGGTTGATCTGCCCGGTGTGTTGGACGGGCGTGTGTTGTCGCGTCTGGTGGGTGTGCTGGGGTCTGGTTCTGGTGAGGATCAGGTTGCGGTGCGGTCGTCGGGTGTGTTCGGGCGTCGTCTGGTGCGTGCCCCGCGTGCGGAGGGTGCTGCGGGTTGGGCTCCGAGCGGCACGGTGTTGGTGACGGGTGGTACGGGTGCTCTGGGCGGCCGGGTGGCCCGCTGGCTGGCTGGCTCTGGTGCACGGCGTGTGGTTCTGACGAGCCGTCGTGGTCTGGAAGCGCCTGGTGCGGCTGGGCTGGTGGACGAGCTGAACGGCATGGGTGTTGAGGCATCGGTGGTGGCCTGTGACGCGGCCGACCGTGACGCGTTGCGTGATCTGCTGGCGTCCGTTGCCGACTCTTTGACGGCTGTCGTGCATACGGCGGGTGTGCTGGATGACGGTGTGGTCGACTCCCTGACTCCGGACCGCATCGAGAGTGTGCTGCGGGCCAAGGCGGTCTCCGCGCTGAACTTGCATGAGCTGACCGTTGAGCTCGGTATCGAGCTTGATGCGTTTGTTCTCTTCTCATCGGTGAGTGGCACGTTGGGTGCTGCTGGTCAGGCCAATTACGCGGCTGCGAATGCCTATTTGGATGCTCTGGCTGAGCAGCGTCGTGCTGATGGTCTTGCCGCGACGTCTCTGGCCTGGGGCCCGTGGGCCGAGGGGGGCATGGCGGCCGACGAGGCACTGGACGCCCGCATGCGCCGCGGTGGCGTGCCGCCCATGGACGCGGATCTCGCGATCACGGCCCTGGAGCAGGCGGTGGGTTCCCCCGACGCGGCCCTGACGATCGTGGACTTCGACTGGGACCTGTTCGCGCCCGGCTTCACCGCCGTGCGGGCGAGTAACCTCCTGGCCGAACTGCCCGAGGTGCAGTTCCTCGTCAAGACTCCGCAGGACGCGACTGGCTCTGCGCAGATGACGGGCTCGTCCCTGGTGCAGCTGCTCCGAGGGCTGGCCGACGCGGACCGTGAGCCGTACCTCCTGGATCTCGTCCGTACGCAGGTTGCCGAGGTGCTGGGGCATTCGGGTGCCGAGGACGTCGAGGCGGGGCGTGCGTTCCGTGAGATCGGTTTTGATTCGCTGACGGCTGTCGAGCTGCGTAACCGCCTGGGTGCGGTCACGGAGTTGAAGCTTCCGGCCACGTTGGTCTACGACTACCCGACGTCGGCCGCGCTGGCGGAGTATCTGCGCGGTGAGTTGGTGGGTACGCAGTCGGCGGTGGCCGGTCCGGTGGTCGCGGCCACGGTCGTGGACGACGATCCGATCGCGATCGTGGCGATGAGTTGCCGGTTCCCCGGTGGCGTACGCACCCCGGAAGACCTCTGGCGCCTGCTCGCGAACGGTGACGACGCGATATCGCATCTTCCGCAGGACCGTGGCTGGGACGTCGATTCGCTGTACGACGCCGACGCCTCCGTGCAGGGCGCGTCGTACGTCCGTGAGGGTGGATTCATTTACGACGCGGCCGACTTCGATGCCGATTTCTTCGGGATCTCGCCGCGTGAGGCCCTGGCGATGGACCCGCAGCAGCGTCTCCTGCTTGAGACCTCGTGGGAGGCGTTCGAGCGGGCCGGGATCGACCCGTCGTCCCTGCGCGGCAGCCAGGCCGGTGTATTCGTCGGCACCAACGGCCAGGACTACCTCTCGGTGCTCCTGGAGGAGCCCGAGGGCCTTGAGGGCCACTTGGGTACGGGCAACGCGGCGAGCGTCGTGTCCGGCCGGCTCTCCTACGTCTTCGGCCTGGAGGGCCCGGCGGTCACGGTCGACACGGCCTGCTCGTCCTCGCTGGTCGCGTTGCACTGGGCGATCCAGGCGCTGCGCAACGGTGAGTGCTCGCTGGCGCTGGCCGGTGGTGTGACGGTGATGTCGACTCCGGGCACGTTCATCGAGTTCAGCCGACAGCGTGGCCTGGCGGAGGACGGCCGTATCAAGGCGTTCGCGGCGGGTGCGGACGGTACGGGCTGGGGCGAGGGTGTCGGCATGCTGCTTGTCGAGCGGCTGTCCGACGCGCAGCGCAACGGGCACCCGGTGCTGGCCGTGGTCCGTGGTTCGGCGATCAACCAGGATGGTGCGAGCAACGGTCTGACGGCTCCGAATGGTCCGTCGCAGCAGCGGGTGATCCGTGCGGCTCTGGCGAGTGCGGGTCTGTCGGCTGAGGATGTGGATGTGGTGGAGGCGCACGGTACGGGTACGAGGTTGGGTGACCCGATCGAGGCGCAGGCCCTGCTGGCCACGTACGGCCAGGACCGCGAGGCGGACCGGCCGCTGCTGCTCGGCTCGATCAAGTCGAACATCGGCCACACCCAGGCTGCCGCCGGTGTCGCGGGCGTGATCAAGATGGTGCTGGCCATGCAACACGGCCTCCTCCCGCAGAGCCTGCACATCGACGCTCCGACCCCCCAGGTCGATTGGGAGGCCGGGGACATCGCGCTGCTGACCGAGGCGATGGAGTGGCCGGAGACGGGCCGCCCGCGCCGGGCCGGTGTGTCCTCGTTCGGCTTCAGCGGCACCAACGCCCACACGATCATCGAGCAGGCCCCGGAGGCGGTGGAGACGACCCGGGCCGACGACACAGCCCCGGAGCCGGCCTCCCTGCCGCTGGTCCTCTCGGCCAAGAACGACACCGCGCTCCGCGAGCAGGCCGTCAACCTGCACGCCCGGCTTCTCGCAGCCCCCGAGCTGCGTATGGCTGACGTTGCTCGTTCGCTGGTGGTGGGGCGTGCGTCGTTCGAGGACCGTGCGGTTGTGGTGGCCGGGGACCGTGATGGTCTGTTGGCGGGTCTTGGGGTGTTGGCGGAGGGTGGTTCTGCTGCTGGTGTGGTGGCGGGTTCGCCGGTCGGTGGGAAGGTTGCCTTCCTGTTTACGGGTCAGGGGAGTCAGCGGCTGGGGATGGGGCGTGAGTTGTATGACGCGTATCCCGTCTTCGCGGAGGCGTTGGACGCGGTGTGCGCCGAGCTGGATCTCGAAGTCCCGCTGAAGGATGTGCTGTTCGGCTCGGACGCGGAGGCGCTGGACCGTACGGAGTTCACTCAGCCTGCGTTGTTCGCCGTTGAGGTGGCGTTGTTCCGGCTGGTGGAGTCCTGGGGCTTGAAGCCTGACTTCCTGGCGGGGCATTCGATCGGTGAGATCGCGGCCGCGCATGTGGCCGGGGTGTTCTCGCTGGAGGACGCGTGTGCGCTGGTTTCGGCGCGTGGCCGTCTGATGCAGGCGTTGCCCGCCGGCGGCGTGATGATTGCGGTGCAGGCGTCGGAGGACGAGGTCCTTCCTTACCTCACCGACCGGGTCAGCATTGCAGCGGTCAATGGTCCGCGGTCAGTCGTCATCGCGGGTGACGAGGACGCCGCGCAGGAGATCGTGGCGCAGTTCCCGGACCGCAAGTCGAAGCGGCTGACGGTCAGTCACGCCTTCCACTCGCCGCACATGGACGGCATGTTGGAAGCCTTCCGTGAGGTAGTCGCGGGGCTGTCGTACGAGTCGCCGCGTATCCCGGTTGTCTCCAACCTGACCGGTGCCCTGGTCTCGGACGAGATGGCTTCGGCCGACTTCTGGGTGCGCCACGTCCGCGAGGCGGTTCGTTTCCTCGACGGCATCCGATCCCTCGAAGCGGCCGGTGTCACCACGTACGTCGAACTGGGCCCCGACGGAGTCCTTTCCGCGATGGCCCAGGCATGTGTGACCGGTGACGGTGCCGCGTTCGTGCCCGTTCTGCGGGCCCGGCGTGATCAGGCCGGGACGTTGCTCTCGGCTCTTGGTGCGGCTCATGTGCGCGGTGTCACCGTGGACTGGGAGGCGTTCTTCGCGGGTACCGGCGCCCAGCGCGTCGACCTGCCCACGTACGCCTTCCAGCGCCAGCGCTACTGGCCCGAGAACACACCGGCGGAGAGTGCACCCGTCAGTGGAACTGTCGACGCCGCGGATGCCCGTTTGTGGGATGTGATCGAGCGTGAGGATCAGGAGTCCCTGGCGGCCATGCTGGGTCTTGATGACCCCAGTGCGTGGGGCAGCGTGCTTCCCGCGCTGGCGGCCTGGCGCAAGCAGGGCCAGGAGCAGGTGCTGCTTGACGGCTGGCGTTATCGGGTGAGCTGGAGGCCGGTGGGTGTCGAGGCCGGTGCCGGGGTGGGGTTGTCGGGTTCGTGGCTGGTGGTTGTTCCCGCTGGCTTTGAGGACGATGACTGGGTCGCGGATGTGGTCGGTGGTTTGACCGTTCGTGGTGCTGGGGTTCGCCGGGTTGTGGTGGAGCCGGGTGCGGATCGTGCGGGGCTGGCTGGTCTGTTTGCTGGGGCTGGTGAGTGTGCCGGTGTGGTGTCGCTCCTCGGGCTGGATGAGGTGTCTGGTGTTGTTCTGACGGCTGGTGTGGTTCAGGCGTTGGGTGATGCCGAGATCCCCGCGCCGTTGTGGTGTGTGACGCGTGGTGCTGTGTCGGTGGGGCGTTGGGATCGTGTTGGGTCGCCGGTGCAGGCGCAGGTGTGGGGTTTGGGCCGGGTTGCGGCGCTTGAGGTTCCTGAGCGTTGGGGCGGTCTGGTTGATCTGCCCGGAGTGTTGGATGACCGTGCGTTGTCGCGTTTGAGCGCGGTGTTGGTGTCTGGTTCTGGTGAGGACCAGGTCGCGGTGCGTTCGTCGGGTGTGTTCGGGCGTCGTCTGGTGCGTGCTGCGGGTGCGGAGGGCGGCTCGGGTTGGTCTCCTCGTGGCACGGTGTTGGTGACGGGTGGTACGGGTGCTCTGGGTGGCCGGGTGGCCCGCTGGCTGGCTGGCTCTGGTGCACGGCGTGTGGTTCTGACGAGCCGTCGTGGTCTGGAAGCGCCTGGTGCTGCTGAGCTGGTTGACGAGCTGACCGGCATGGGTGTTGAGGCATCCGTGGTGGCGTGTGACATGGCCGACCGTGATGCGCTGCGTGATCTGCTGTCGTCCGTCGCCGACTCGCTGACGGCTGTCGTTCACACGGCAGGTGTTCTGGACGACGGTGTGCTCGACGCTCTGACTCCTGACCGCATCGAAAGCGTGCTGCGGGCCAAGGCGGTCTCCGCCCGGCACCTGCACGAGCTGACCGGCGAGCTGGGTATCGAACTCGACGCCTTCGTCCTTTTCTCCTCCGTCACCGGTACCTGGGGTACCGCCGGTCAGGCCAACTACGCGGCTGCGAACGCCTACCTGGACGCTCTCGCCGAGCAGCGTCGTGCCGATGGTCTCGCCGCGACGTCTGTGGCCTGGGGCCCGTGGGCCGAGGGTGGCATGGCGGCCGATGAGGCACTGGACGCCCGCATGCGCCGCGGCGGTGTACCGCCCATGGACGGTGCCGCGGCCATCAACGCGTTGCAGCGGGTGCTCGAAGCGAACGACACGGTCGTCGCCGTCGTGGACGTGGAGTGGGACCTGTTCGCGCCCGGCTTCACCGCCGTGCGGGCGAGCAACCTCCTCGCCGAACTCCCCGAGGCCCGGCGCGCACTCGCCGCGACCGGGGGCGAGGCGCGTCGGGCCGACGGTGCCGACCGCGATCGCCAGTCGCCGGCACAGCAGTTGGCGGAGCTGACCGCCGCCGAGCGGGACCGGCTGCTGCTGGATCTCGTACGCAAGGAGGTGGCTGCCGTACTCGGTCACGCCGGTACGGACACCGTGGGTGCGGGGCGGGCGTTCAAGGAGTTGGGATTCGACTCGCTCACCGCGGTCGAGCTGCGCAACCGGCTGGGTGCGGTCACGGAGTTGAAGCTTCCGGCCACGTTGGTCTACGACTACCCGACGTCGGCCGCGCTCGCGGAGTATCTGCGCGGTGAACTGCTCGGCACCGAGGCGGCCGTGGCCGGCCCGGTGGTCGCTGCCACTGCTGTGGACGACGACCCCATCGCGATCGTGGCGATGAGCTGCCGGTTCCCCGGCGGCGTACGCACCCCGGAAGACCTCTGGCAGCTTCTCTCGACCGGCGGTGACGCCATCGGCGACTTCCCCGCCGACCGTGGCTGGGACGCGGAGTCGCTGTTCGGCCCGCAGTCCGAGCAGGAGGACGCGTACGCCCGTGAGGGTGGCTTCCTGTACGACGTGGCGGAGTTCGACCCGGCGTTCTTCGGGATCTCGCCGCGTGAGGCCCTGGCGATGGACCCGCAGCAGCGGCTGCTGCTTGAGACCTCGTGGGAGGCGTTCGAGCGGGCGGGCATCGACCCCTCGTCGGTGCGTGGCAGTCAGGCCGGTGTGTTCGTCGGCACCAACGGCCAGGACTACCTCTCCCTCGTGCTGAACTCCGCCGACGGAGGTGACGGCTTCATGAGCACCGGCAACTCCGCGAGCGTCGTCTCCGGCCGGCTCTCCTACGTCTTCGGCCTGGAGGGTCCGGCGGTCACGGTCGACACGGCGTGCTCGTCGTCGCTGGTCGCCCTGCACTTGGCTGTGCAGGCGCTGCGGCAGGGCGAGTGCTCGCTCGCGCTGGCCGGTGGTGTGACGGTGATGTCGACTCCGGGCGCGTTCGTCGAGTTCAGTCGTCAGCGGGGTCTTGCGGCGGATGGCCGTATCAAGGCGTTCGCTGCTTCGGCGGACGGTACGGGCTGGGGTGAGGGTGTCGGCATGCTGCTTGTCGAGCGGCTGTCGGACGCGCAGGCCAAGGGCCATCCGGTGCTTGCCGTGGTCCGTGGTTCCGCCGTCAATCAGGATGGTGCGAGTAATGGTCTGACGGCTCCGAATGGTCCGTCGCAGCAGCGGGTGATTCGTCAGGCGTTGGCCAGCGCGGGTCTGTCGGCTGCTGAGGTGGATGTGGTGGAGGCGCACGGTACGGGTACGAAGCTCGGTGACCCGATCGAGGCGCAGGCCCTGCTGGCCACGTACGGCCAGGACCGCCCGGCCGATCGGCCGCTGCTGCTCGGCTCGATCAAGTCGAACATCGGTCACACCCAGGCTGCCGCCGGTGTCGCGGGCATCATCAAGATGGTTCTCGCGATGCAGCACGGCGAGTTGCCGCAGACCCTGCACGTGGATGCGCCGACCCCGCACGTGGACTGGTCGGCGGGCGACATCGCGCTGCTGACCGAACAGCGCGCGTGGCCGGAGACCGGCCGTCCCCGCCGGGCGGGCATCTCGTCCTTCGGCGTGAGCGGCACCAACGCGCACACCGTCCTGGAACAGGCGCCGCAGGACCCGGAGGCGGCCGGAACCGACTCCGACCGGCCGGAGGACGGCCCCGCAACATCGGCGTGGCCGTTGTCCGGCAGGACCGAGGCCGCTCTGCGCGATCAGGCCCAGCGCCTGCGCTCCCACCTCGTCGCCCACGACGAGCTGCGTCCCGTGGACGTCGGCCACTCCCTCGCGACAGGTCGGGCGGCCCTCGACCACCGTGCCGTACTCGTCGCCGGAGAGCGCGAGGAGTTCCTTCAGGCGCTCACAGCACTGGCCACGGGGGACTCCACGGCGCAGGTGATCCAGGGCGTCGCCGCTGCCGAGCAGCAGACGGCGTTCCTGTTCACGGGCCAGGGCAGCCAGCGGCTGGGGATGGGCCGTGAGCTGTACGACACCTACCCCGTCTTCGCGAAGGCGCTGGACGAGGTCTGTGCGCACATCGACACGCACCTCGAAGTCCCGCTGGCGGACGTGCTGTTCGGGGACGATGCGGCTCTGGTGGACCGTACGGAGTTCACTCAGCCTGCGTTGTTCGCGGTTGAGGTGGCGTTGTTCCGGCTGGTGGAGTCGTGGGGTGTGAAGCCGGACTTCCTGGCGGGTCATTCGATCGGTGAGATCGCTGCGGCGCACGTCGCCGGGGTGTTCTCGCTCCAGGACGCATGTGAACTGGTCGCCTCGCGTGGCCGGTTGATGCAGGCGCTGCCCGCCGGTGGCGTGATGATCGCGGTGCAGGCGTCGGAGGACGAGGTGCTTCCGTACCTCACCGACGGTGTGTCCATCGCGGCCATCAACGGTCCGCAGTCGGTGGTCATCGCCGGTGACGAGGACGCGGCGCTCAAGGTCGTCGCGCACTTCGAAGGCCGCAAGTCGAAGCGGCTGACGGTCAGTCACGCGTTCCACTCCCCGCACATGGACGGGATGCTCGCCGACTTCCGCAAGGTTGCCGAGGGGCTGTCGTACGGCACCCCGCGTATACCGGTCGTCTCCAACCTCACCGGTTCCGTGGTCTCCGACGAGATGGCGGACGCCGACTTCTGGGTACGCCACGTCCGTGAGGCCGTACGGTTCCTCGACGGCATTCGCGCCCTCGAAGCGGCCGGTGCCACCTCCTACATCGAGCTCGGCCCGGACGGTGTCCTCTCCGCCATGGCGCAGGAGTGCGTCACCGAGGACGCGGTCTTCGTACCCGTGCTCCGCAAGAACCGCCCCGAGGCCGAGACCGTCACCACCGCGCTCGCCCGCGCCCACACGCACGGCGTCACGGTCGACTGGCAGGCGTACTACGCGGGCACCGGCGCCCAGCGCGTCGACCTGCCCACCTACGCCTTCCAGCGCCAGCGCTACTGGATCGACTCCTTCGCCGAGACCGATGACGTCACCTCGGTCGGGATCGGCGCGGCGGGGCACCCGCTGCTGGGGGCGGCGGTCGAGCTGCCCGACTCGGACGGGTTCCTCCTCACCGGGCGGCTGTCGCTCCGCACGCACCCCTGGCTTGCCGACCACGTGGTGGCGGACACCGTCGTGGTGCCCGGTGCGGCCTTCGTCGAGCTGGCCGTGCGCGCCGGTGACGAGGTGGGGTGCGACGTGGTGGAGGAGCTGACGCTCGAAGCGCCGCTCGTTCTTCCCGAGCACGGGGCCGTACAACTGCGCGTGACCGTCGGCGGGTTGGACGAGAGCTCGTGCCGTTCGGTGCAGGTGCACAGCCGTATCGAGGCGTCGGACGGGGCCTGGTCCCGTAACGCCGTCGGAGTCCTGTCCTGCGGCGGAGGTTCCTCGGCGGTCGAGACCGCCGTCGCCGACGGGTCGGCGCAGTGGCCGCCCGCCGGGGCCGAACCGGTCGCCGTCGACACGCTGCGCGATCGGCTGACTGCCGCCGGGCTCTTCCACGGGCCCGCGTTCCGGACGCTGACCCAGGTGTGGGCACGGGGCGAGGAGGTGTTCGCCGAGGCGCGGCTGTCCGATGATGCCGGCATGTCCGGCACCCGGTTCGCCCTGCACCCGGCGTTGCTCGACGCCGCCTCGCAGGCACTCGCGGCCGGCGCCACCGGATCCACTGCGGGAGGCAGGCTGCCGCTCGCCTGGCGCGGGGTGCGGCTGCACGCGGTCGGCGCGGACGTCCTTCGTCTGCGGATCACCCCGGTCGGCGACACCGGCACCGACAGCACCGACACCGTGTCCGTCGTCCTGGCGGACGAGCAGGGCGCTCCGGTCGCCTCGGTCGAGGCGCTGGTGATGCAGCCGGTCGACACGGAACGGTTCGCCGTGGTTCCCACCGGAGTCCACGAGTCGCTGTTCCGGCTCGACTGGGTACAGACACCGACGCCGACGCCGTCCGCCGCGACCCTCGCGGTCGTACGGGCCCCCGGCCTCGCCGCCGACGACCCGCTCGTCGCCTCGCTGGCGGCCGCGGGCACCACCGCCGAGTCCTACGACGACCTGGCCGCCCTGGACGCGGCCGTCGCGGCCGGGCGCCCGGTACCGGACACGTTGCTCGTGCCGTTCGTCGTGGCTCCGGACGCGCCGTCCACAACGGCCGACTCGGCACAGGACGTCGCGCACCTCGCCCAGCAGGTACGCGAGGCCACGCACCGTGCGCTCGCGACCGTACAGGGCTGGCTGGACGGCGGCCGGTCCACCGGAACCCGGCTGGTGTTCGTCACGCGGGGCGCGGTGGCCGCGGGCGACGACGCCGAGGTCGCCGACCTGGTGCACGCACCGGTGTGGGGTCTGGTGCGCGCCGCGCAGACCGAGAACCCCGACCGGTTCGTCCTCGTCGACGTCGACGGATCCGATGCGTCCTACCGGGCGCTGACGGGTGCTCTCGCCTCCGCCGAGCCCGAACTGGCCGTACGCAGGGGAGCGGTGTACGCGCCCCGGCTGGCCGAGGCGGGCACGGAGCGGGCGACGGGCGACACCGGCCGCCGTATCGACCCGCGGGGCACCGTCCTGATCACCGGGGCGAGCGGCGGACTGGCCGGGCTCTTCGCCCGGCACCTGGTCGCCGAGCACGGTGTACGTCACCTGCTGCTCACCAGCCGCCGGGGAGCCGACGCGGAGGGCGCGGCACAACTCACCGAAGAGCTCGGTGCGTTGGGCGCGACGGCGGTGTGGGCGGCCTGCGACGTGGCCGACCGGGACGCGCTCGCCGCGCTCCTGGCAGCCATCCCCGCCGAGCGTCCGCTGACGGCCGTCGTGCACACCGCGGCCGTCCTGGACGACGGAGTCGTGGACCTGCTCACCCCGGAGCGGGTGGACCGGGTGCTGCGTCCCAAGGCCGAGGCGGCGCTCCACCTGCACGAGCTGACCCGTGAGCTGGATCTGTCGGCGTTCATCCTGTTCTCCGCCGCGGCCGGTACGCTCGGTGGCGCGGGGCAGGCCAACTACGCCGCCGCCAACGTCTTCCTCGACGCGCTCGCCCGGTACCGCAGGGCGCGCGGACTCAGCGCGCTGTCCCTGGTCTGGGGCATGTGGGCCGAGGAGCGCGGCATGGCGGGCCGGCTGACGGAGGCGGAGCGGGGCCGCGCCGCGCGCGGCGGTGTCGTACCGCTGTCACAGGCCGACGGGCTCGCGCTCTTCGACGCGGCGCTCACCGCCGATGAGCCCGTCCTCCTGCCGGTCGGGACCGACCCGGCGACCCTGCGGGCACGGGCCGCGGACGGCGGGCTCCTGCCGATGTTCCGCGGTCTGGTGCGGACGCCGGTACGCAGGTCCGTGCAGAGCGCGGGCCGCACACCGGACGCCGTGGCCACGGACGGCGCGGGAGAGCGGACGCTCGCCGACCGGCTCGCCGAGCTGTCGGCGGCGGAGCGGGAGCGGACCGTACTGGACCTGGTGCGCGGCCAGGTGGCCGCCGTACTCGGGTACAAGTCGGCCGAACTCGTCGGCGGCGGGCAGCCGTTCAAGGAGCTGGGCTTCGACTCGCTGACCGCGGTCGAGCTGCGCAACCGTCTCGGTGCCGCCGGCGGCCTGCGCCTCCCGGCGACGCTGATCTACGACTACCCGAACCCGGCCGCCCTCGCCGAGTACCTGCTGAGCGAGGTGGCCCCGGAGACGGCGGAGCGCAAGCTCTCCGTACTGGAGGAACTCGACCGGCTGGAGAGCACCTTCTCCTCACTGGATCCGGAGGAACTGTCCGCGGCGGCCGGCGACGAGGCCGCGCACGCCCGGGTGGCGGTGCGTCTGCAGACCCTGCTGGCGCAGTGGAACGACGCCCGCCGGACGGATGGCGAATCCGGAGCCAACGAGATCGAAGAGGCGGACGACGACGAGCTGTTCGCCCTCATCGACAAGAAGTTCGGCCAGGGCTGAGCCGATCCGGCACCCCGGCCCCAGAGTTCTGAGACCCGAGACATTCCGAGTACGTGCGAATACCTCCACGATCTCGATCAGGCGAATAGGAAGCGTCAGTGGCGAACGAAGCAAAGCTCCGCGAGTACCTCAAGAAGGTCACGACGGATCTCGACGAGGCATACGGACGGCTGCGGGAAATCGAGAGCCAGGCCCATGAGCCCATCGCCATCACGGCGATGAGCTGCCGCTTCCCCGGAGGCGTGCGGTCGCCCGAAGAGCTCTGGGAACTGCTGCGCTCGGGCGGTGACGCGCTCACCGAATTCCCCGCCGACCGTGGCTGGGACCTCGACAACCTCTTCTCGGACGACCCCGACGACCACGGCACATCGGTGACCCGGGAAGGCGGATTCCTCGACGGGGCGGCCGCGTTCGATGCCGGGTTCTTCGGGATCTCGCCGCGTGAGGCGATGGCGATGGACCCGCAGCAGCGTGTGCTGCTTGAGACGTCGTGGGAGGCGTTCGAGCGGGCCGGGATCGACCCGTCGTCCCTGCGCGGCAGCCAGGCCGGTGTCTTCGTCGGCATCAACGGTTCGGACTACCTCACCCCGCTCCTGGAGGCGGCCGAGGACTACGCCGGGCACCTGGGCACGGGCAACGCGGCCAGTGTCATGTCCGGCCGCCTGTCCTACACCTTCGGCCTGGAGGGTCCGGCGGTCACCGTCGACACCGCGTGCTCGGCCTCGCTGGTCGCCCTGCACCTCGCGGCGCAGGCCCTGCGCGCCGGCGAGTGCTCACTCGCGCTCGCGGGCGGCGTGCACGTGATGTCGACGCCGGGCCTCTTCGTCGAGTTCAGCAAGCAGCGGGGCCTGTCCGCCGACGGGCGCTGCAAGGCGTTCGCGGCCGACGCCGACGGGTTCGGCCCTGCGGAGGGTGTCGGCGTCCTCCTCCTGGAGCGGCTCTCCGACGCCCGCAAGAACGGGCACCCGGTGCTGGCCGTGCTCCGCGGCTCGGCGATCAACCAGGACGGTGCGAGCAACGGCCTCACCGCCCCCAACGGCCCCGCCCAGCAGCGCGTCATCCGCCAGGCCCTCGCCAACGCGCGGCTCTCGGCCGACCAGGTGGACGTCGTCGAGGCCCACGGCACCGGCACCAGCCTCGGCGACCCCATCGAGGCCCAGGCACTCATCGCCACCTATGGCCAGGACCGCCCGGCCGACCGGCCGCTGCTGCTCGGCTCGGTCAAGTCGAACATCGGCCACACGCAGGCCGCCGCCGGTGTCGCCGGCGTGATCAAGATGGTGCTCGCCATGCAGCACGGCGTGCTGCCGCAGAGCCTCCACATCAACGAGCCGTCGCCGCACATCGATTGGGAGTCCGGCACCGTCTCGCTGCTCACCGAGCAGACCGCGTGGCCTGAGGTGGGTCGGGTGCGTCGTGCGGGTGTGTCGTCGTTCGGGTTCAGTGGGACGAATGCGCATGTGATTGTGGAGCAGGCGCCGGGGGCGGAGGCCGTTGAGGCTGCGGAGGCCGTTGAGGTGTCCGTGGCTCCGGTGGTGCCGTGGGTGTTGTCGGGTAAGAGTGCGGGTGCGTTGCGGGCGCAGGCGGGGCGGTTGTCGGGGTGGCTGGCGGGCGCGGGGGGTGTGCGTGCGCTGGATGTGGGTTGGTCGTTGGCGTCGTCGCGGTCTGCTTTGGATCATCGTGCGGTTGTTTTTGGTGATCATGTGGCGGGTGTGGAGGCGGTGGCTTCGGGCGGGCTCGCTGCGGGTGTGGTGAGTGGTTCGGTGGTTGGTGGGAAGACGGTTTTTGTGTTCCCGGGGCAGGGTTCGCAGTGGGTGGGGATGGCGGAGGAGCTGCTGGTTTCTTCTCCGGTGTTCGCTGCGCGGGTGGATGAGTGTGGGAAGGCGCTTGAGCCGTTTACCGGCTGGTCTTTGCGGGATGTGCTGTGCGGTGTTGAGGGTGCGCCGTCGTTGGAGCGGGTCGATGTGGTGCAGCCTGCTCTGTTCGCGGTGATGGTGTCGTTGGCCGAGGTGTGGCGTGCTGCGGGTGTGGTGCCGGGTGCGGTGATCGGGCATTCGCAGGGGGAGATTGCTGCTGCGTGTGTGGCGGGGGTTTTGTCGTTGGAGGATGCGGCGCGTGTGGTGGCGTTGCGTTCGCAGGCGATCGGCCGTGTGCTGGCGGGTCTGGGCGGGATGGTGTCGGTTCCGCTTCCTGCTGCTGCGGTGCGGGAGCGGATTGCTCCGTGGGGTGAGGACCGGATTTCTGTTGCCGCGGTGAATGGTCCTTCGTCGGTGGTGGTGTCGGGTGAGGTTGAGGCGCTTGATGAGTTCTTCGCCGGGTGTGAGGCGGAGGGTGTGCGGGCGCGGCGTATCGCGGTGGACTATGCCTCGCATTCGGCTCAGGTGGAGTTGTTGCGTGAGGAACTGCTGGACCTGCTCGCTCCGGTGGAGCCGGGTGCGGGTGAGGTGCCGTTCTTGTCGACGGTGACGGGGGAGTGGGTTAAGGGTCCGGAGCTGGATGCGGGGTATTGGTTCCGGAATCTGCGGCAGACGGTGGAGTTGGAGCAGGCGACCCGGACTTTGCTGGAGCAGGGTTTCGGGGTGTTCATCGAGTCCAGCCCGCATCCGGTGCTGACGGTGGGTGTGGCGGAGACGGTTGAGGATGCGGGCCGTGAGGCTGCTGTGCTGGGGTCGTTGCGCCGTGGCGAGGGTGGTCTGGAGCGTTTCTGGTTGTCGTTGGGTGAGGCGTGGGCCCGTGGTGTGAAGGTCGACTGGGACGCCGTGTACTCCGGCACGGGTGCCCAGCGTGTGGACCTGCCCACCTACGCCTTCCAGTCGCAGCGTTTCTGGCCGGAGGCTGCCGCGGCTGAGCCGGTGGTGTTCGCGGCGGGGGATGCGATCGACGCACGTTTCTGGGAGGCCGTCGAGCGTGAGGATCTTGAGGCGCTGACCGCTGAGCTCGACATCGAGGACGAGCGGCCGCTGACCGCGCTGCTGCCCGCGCTGTCGTCCTGGCGTAAGCAGAGCCGGGAGCAGTCCACCGTCGACGGCTGGCGCTACCGCGTCACCTGGAAGAAGCTCGCCGAGCCGGCCACCGCGCGTCTCACCGGCACGTGGCTGGCCGTTGTGCCCGAGCCCGTGAACGGCTCCGCCGATGACGAGTGGATCGGAACCCTCCTCCGTACCCTCGGTGAGCGCGGCGCTGACGTCCGTACGATCCTGGTCCCCGTCGGCGCCGACCGCGACAGCCTCGCCGCCGCGCTCAAGGCCGAGACGGCCGAGGCCGCTCCCGGCGGCGTCCTCTCCCTCCTCGCCCTCGGCGGCGAGGGGGCCTTCGCCCGCGAACTCGCGTTGTCCCAGGCCCTCGGGGACGCCGACGTCGCCGCACCGCTGTGGTGTGTCACGCGGGGCGCGGTCGCCACCGGCCGCACCGAGCGGGTGACGGACCCCGCCCAGGCGCTCGTCTGGGGCCTCGGGCGCGTCGCGTCCATGGAACAGGGGGGCCGCTGGGGCGGCCTGCTCGACCTGCCCACCGACCTCGACGACCGGGCGCTGACCCGGCTCGCCGGCGTCCTCGCCGGTGACGCCGTCGAGGACCAGGTCGCGGTCCGCGCCTCCGGCCTCCTCGGCCGCCGACTGTCCCGTGCGCGCCTCGCGGACACCGCCGCCGTACGGGAATGGCGCCCGTCCGGCACGACCCTGGTGACCGGTGGTACGGGTACGCTCGGTGCCCACGTGGCCCGTTGGCTGGCGGAGAAGGGCGCCGAGCACCTGCTGCTCACCAGCCGCCGCGGCCCGGACGCCCCCGGCGCCGCCGAGCTCCGTGATGAACTGACCGCCCTCGGCGCCCAGGTCACCATCGCCGCCTGCGACATGGCCGCCCGCGACGCGGTGGCCGGGCTCATCGCGTCCGTGCCCGCCGAACGCCCGCTGACCGCCGTGGTCCACGCGGCGGCGGTCGTGGACGACGGTGTGATCGAGACGCTCACCCCGCAGCAGGCGGCGGCCGTGCTGCGCCTCAAGGTCGACGCGACGCTCCACCTGCACGAGCTGACGCGGGAGTTGGACCTGTCCGCGTTCGTCCTCTTCTCCTCGTTCTCCGCCACCTTCGGCGCCCCGGGCCAGGGAAACCAGGCCCCGGGCAACGCCTTCCTGGACGCTTTCGCCGAGTACCGCCGTGCCGAAGGGCTGCCCGCCACCTCCCTCGCCTGGGGCCCCTGGGGCAGCGCGGACGGCGACGACAGTGCGGCGGGCGACCGGATGCGTCGCCACGGCATCCTCACGATGTCGCCCGAGCGCGCCCTCGCCTCGCTCCAGCACGCGCTGGACCGCGACGAGACGGCCCTGACGATCGTCGACATGGACTGGAAGCGGTTCACGCTCGCCTTCACCGCCGACCGTGACCGGCCGCTGCTGCTCGGACTGCCGGAGGCCCGGCAGATCATCGAGAGCGCGGAGCGGGAGTCCGCCGACGACCTGGCCGGCGGGGTGCCCCTCACGCAACAGCTCGCCGGGCTGCCCGAGGTCGAGCAGGAGCGGCTGCTCCTGGAACTGGTCCGTACCGCCGTCGCGGCCGTCCTCGGCCACGCGGACCTCGCGGCCGTCGAGGCGGGGCGGGCGTTCAAGGAGCTGGGCTTCGACTCGCTCACCTCGGTCGAACTGCGCAACCGCCTCGGTGCGGTGAGCGGGCTGAAGCTGCCCGCCAGCCTGGTCTTCGACCACCCGACGCCGGCTGCCGTCGCCGCCTACCTGCGCGCCGGGATCGTGCCCGACGCGGCCGCGGGCGGGGCGCCCCTGCTGGAGGAACTGGACAAGCTGGAGACCGTGCTGGACCGGGGTACCAGCGACAACGTCGTACGCGCCCGGGTGACCATGCGGCTCCAGTCGCTGCTCGCCAAGTGGAACGAGAGCGGGGACCCGGCGGGCGCGGGGGAGCGGACGGCCCTCGCGGACGGCACCGGAGCCGGCTCGGCCGGCGACGTGCTCGACGACGTCGACCAGCTCCAGGAGGCGAGCGACGAGGAACTCTTCGCCTTCATCAACAAGGGGCTCGGCCGCGCCTGAACCACGGTCGGCCCCCGCGGGGTCCGGCCACGGCCGTCACCAATTCCCGTATCCGTACGCGTGAATGAGGTTATTGACGGCGTACTGGTTATCGACCACGATGGTCTGTCCCCCGATATTTTCGCGTAGGGCCACTGCCCCCTATGCGCCCCGTCAGTCAGGGGTGCGTAGGGGGCAGTTAGGGGTTGTCGGGGAGATTGGGCGGCGAATAGCCTGCCGCTGGGCCAACGATTCCGTCGGGAAATCGAACCGGCTGTAGACCCGATGTATTTCTCGGTTTTTTGCAAACAGTTTTCCGGTGCCGTCTGCTGCAAATGGGTGGTTGCGTTAAATGGCGAATGAAGAGACGCTGCGGGACTACCTGAAGCTGGTGACAGCGGATCTGCATCAGACGCGCCAGCGGCTGCGCGACGTGGAGGCGAAGAACCAGGACCCGATCGCCATCGTCGGCATGGGCTGCCGCTACCCCGGCGGGATCAGTTCGCCGGAAGAGCTCTGGCAGCTGGTCGCCGACGGTGGCGACGCCATCTCCGGCTTCCCCGCCGACCGTGGCTGGGACATGGAGAAGGTCTACCACCCGGACCCGGAGAACCCCGGCACCAGTTACGCGAACCAGGGCGGCTTCGTCCAGGACTTCGCGCGGTTCGACCCCTCGCTCTTCGGCATCTCGCCGCGCGAGGCCCTCTCCATGGACCCGCAGCAGCGACTCCTGCTCGAAACCTCCTGGGAGGCGTTCGAGCGGGCCGGTATCGACCCGACCTCGATGCGGGGCAAGCAGGTCGGCGTCTTCGTCGGCACCAGCAACCACGACTATCTGACGGCGCTGCTGAGCTCGTCCGAGAACGTGGAGGGCTACCTCGGCACCGGCAACGCGGCGAGCGTCGCCTCCGGTCGGCTGTCGTACACCTTCGGCCTCGAAGGCCCCGCCGTCACCGTCGACACCGCCTGCTCCTCCTCCTCGGTCGCCCTGCACCTCGCGGTGCAGGCGCTGCGCAACGGCGAGTGCTCGCTCGCCCTCGCGGGCGGCGCGACGCTGATGTCCGCGCCCGGCACCTTCATCGACTACAGCAAGCAGCGGGGCCTGGCCACCGACGGCCGCTGCAAGGCGTTCTCGCCGGACGCCGACGGCTTCAGCCTCGCCGAAGGCGTCGGCATCCTGCTCGTCGAGCGGCTGTCGGACGCCCGCCGCAAGGGGCATCCCGTGCTCGCCGTCGTGCGGGGCACCGCCGTCAACCAGGACGGTGCGAGCAACGGCCTCACGGCCCCCAACGGCCCTTCCCAGCAGCGCGTCATCCTCCAGGCGCTCTCCAACGCCCGCCTCACCCCCGACCAGGTCGACGCGGTCGAGGCACACGGCACCGGCACGGGCCTCGGTGACCCGATCGAGGCGCAGGCCCTGATCGCCACCTACGGCCAGGACCGCCCCGAGGGCCGCCCGCTGTGGCTCGGCTCCCTCAAGACCAACATCGGTCACGCGCAGGCGGCGGCCGGCGTCGCGGGTGTCATCAAGAGCGTCATGGCGATGCGTCATGGCGTGCTGCCGCGCACCCTGCACGTGGACGAGCCGACCCCGGAGGTCGACTGGAGCGCGGGTGACGTGGCCCTGCTCACCGAGGCGCGCCCCTGGCCGCAGGGCGACCAGCCGCGCCGTATCGGTGTCTCCTCGTTCGGCATGAGCGGCACCAACGCCCACATCATCCTGGAAGCCGCCGCGGATCCCGCGGCCGAGCCGCAGACCGACGCCGTCCAGGAAGCCGGGGCGACCGTCGTGCCCGTCGTGCTGTCCGGCAGGACCGAGGCCGCCCTGCGCGCCCAGGCCGCCGCGCTGCACGCCCATGTCACCGCCCACCCCGGCCTCGCGCTCGCCGACCTCGCCCTCTCGCAGTCCCTCACCCGGGCCGCCCTGGACCGCCGTGCGGCCGTCGTCGCCGACGACCGTGGCGGCCTCCTGACCGGACTCGCCGCACTGGCGCAGGGGAACCCCGGCGGCGATGTGATCGAGGGCAGCGCCACGGAAGGCAAGCTCGCCTTCCTGTTCACGGGTCAGGGCAGCCAGCGGCTGGGGATGGGGCGTGAGCTGTACGACACGTACCCGGTGTTCGCGGAGGCGTTGGACGCGGTGTGCGCGCACGTGGACACGCACCTCGAAGTCCCGCTCAAGGATGTGCTGTTCGGCAACGACGGTGATCTTCTTGACCGTACGGAGTTCACTCAGCCTGCTCTGTTCGCGGTTGAGGTGGCGTTGTTCCGGCTGGTGGAGTCGTGGGGCCTGAAGCCCGACTTCCTGGCGGGTCATTCGATCGGTGAGATCGCTGCGGCGCATGTGGCGGGTGTGTTCTCACTGGAGGACGCCTGTGAACTGGTCGCCGCCCGGGGCCGGTTGATGCAGGCGCTGCCCGCCGGTGGAGTCATGATCGCTGTTCAGGCGTCGGAGGACGAGGTCCTTCCGCACCTCACGGACCGGGTCAGCATCGCGGCGATCAACGGCCCGCAGTCAGTCGTCATCGCCGGTGACGAGGATGCGGCGCTCAAGGTCCACGCGCACTTCGAAGGCCGCAAGTCCAAGCGGCTGACGGTCAGTCATGCGTTCCACTCGCCGCACATGGACGGCATGTTGGACGCGTTCCGTGAGGTGGTGGCGGGGCTGTCGTACGAGTCGCCGCGTATCCCGGTCGTCTCCAACCTGACGGGTGCCCTTGTCTCCGACGAGATGGCGTCCCCTGACTTCTGGGTACGCCACGTCCGCGAGGCCGTACGGTTCCTCGACGGCATCCGCTGGCTGGAGAGCCGCGGTGTCACCACGTACGTCGAACTCGGCCCCGGCGGCGTCCTGTCCGCCCTCGGCCAGGACTGCCAGACCGCCACCGGCCCCCGCGCCGCCGCTTTCCTTCCCGCGCTGCGCACCGGCCGCCCCGAGGCGTGGTCGGTGAACGCCGCCGTCGCCGGCGCCCATGTGCGCGGCCTCTCCCCGGACTGGGCCGCCCGTTTCGCCGGGACCGGCGCGCGCCGCGTCGACCTGCCCACGTACGCCTTCCAGCGCGAGCTGTACTGGCCCCGCGACCCCTTCACGGACCTGGCGGATGTCGCCGAGGGCGGCGAACTCGGCGCCACCGACGCGAAGTTCTGGGAGGTCGTCGACAGCGAGGACCTCGCCGCGCTCGCCGAGACGCTCGGGGTCGACGGGGACCAGCCGCTCAGCAGTGTGCTGCCCGCGCTCTCCGCGTGGCACCGCCGCCACCGCGACCGCGACACCGTCGACGGCTGGCGCTACCGCGTCACCTGGAAGCCGCTCACCGACACCGCGCCCGCGCCCCTCACCGGCCGCTGGCTGCTGGTCGTACCCGCCGCGCACGCCGAGGACCCCTGGGTGCCCGCCGCCGAGCGGGTTCTGACGGCACGCGGCGTCACCGTGGGCACCCTCGTGCTCGACGCGGCCCTCGACGACCGCGCCGCCGTCACTCGACGGATCGGCGAAGCCCTCGCGGACGCCGAGGCGCCCGCCGGGGTGCTCTCCCTGCTCGCGCTCGACGAGCGGCCCCACCCGGAGGACCCGGCCCTGTCCGCCGGGCTCGCCGCCACCGCCGCCCTCGTGCAGGCGCTCGGCGACGCCGGCGTCGACGCCCCGCTGTGGAACGCCACCCGGGGCGCGGTCTCCACCGGCCGCTCCGACCGCCTCACCGCCGCCACCCAGGCCCAGGTCTGGGGCCTCGGCCGCACCGCCGCCCTCGAACTGCCGGGCCGCTGGGGCGGTCTCGTCGACCTGCCCCAGGCTCCTGACGAGCGGGCCGCGGGCCGGCTCGCCGACATCCTGGGCGGCCTCGGCGGCGAGGACCACCTCGCCGTCCGCTCCACCGGTGTCTTCGTCCGCAGGCTCACCCGTGCCACCCAGGACGAGCGCCCCGCCACCGAGTGGACGCCCGGCGGTACGGCGCTGGTCACCGGCGGCACGGGCGCGCTCGGCCGGCACGTCGCCCGCTGGCTCGCCCGCACCGGCGCCGACCACCTGCTGCTGGTCAGCAGGAGCGGCCCGGGCGCCGAGGGCACCGACGAACTCGCCGCGGAACTGCGCGCTCTGGGCGCCGAGGTCACCTTCGCGGCCTGTGACGTCGCAGACCGCGACGCGGTCGCGGCACTGCTCGCCGCCATCCCCGCCGAGCATCCGCTGACCACCGTCGTCCACGCCGCGGGAACCCTCGACGACGGTGTCCTGGACAGCCTGACGCCGCAGCGGTTCGCCGGTGTCCTGCGCCCCAAGGCCCACGCGGCACAGGTGCTGCACGAGCTGACCCGCGACCTAGACCTGTCGGCGTTCGTGCTCTTCTCCTCCGTCGCCGCCGTCTTCGGCGCCGCCGGACAGGCCAACTACGCGGCTGCCAACGCCTTCTTGGACGCCCTGGCCGAGCAGCGCCGCGCCGAAGGGCTGCCCGCCACCGTCCTGTCCTGGGGTGCCTGGGGAGACGGCGGCATGGCCACCGACGAACTCGTCGCCGAGCGCCTGCGCCAGGCGGGACTGCCCGCCCTCGCTCCGGAACTGGCCCTGTCCGCCCTCCACTTGGCACTCACCCAGGACGAGACGGCGTCCGTGGTCGCCGACATCGACTGGGAGAAGCTGGCCCCCGGCCTCACCGCCGTACGCCCCTGCCCGCTGGTCGCCGATCTTCCCGAGGCCGCGCACGCGCTCGCCGCGGCCGCCGCGGCCACCACGCCCGGCGCCGCCGCCGACAGCTTCGGGCACCGGCTGGCCGCCGCCCCGGCGGACGAACGCGAGCAGCTCGCCCTGGAATTCGTCCGTACCCAGGTCGCCGCCGTCCTCGGGCACGCGGGACCGGAGTCCGTCGACCCGGCCAGTGCCTTCCGCGACCTCGGCTTCGACTCGCTCACGGCCGTGGAGATCCGCAATCTCCTCACCTCCCGTACGGGCCTGCGGCTGCCCGCCACACTGATCTTCGACTACCCCAACTCCCTGGCCCTGGCCGCCCATCTCCAGGACGAACTCCTGGGCTCCCGGGCGACGGACACGGCCCTGCCCGCCCTCGCGCCGGCCGGGCGGGACGCCGACGACGACCCCATCGCGATCGTCTCGATGAGCTGCCGCTTCCCCGGCGGCGTACAGACCCCGGAAGACCTCTGGCAGCTCCTGGTCACCGGTCGCGACGCGATCGCGGGCTTCCCCGCCGACCGCGGCTGGGACCTCGACGGGCTGTACGACCCCGAGTCCGCCGCCGAGAACACCAGTTACGTCCGGGACGGCGGCTTCCTGGACGGCGCCGCCGACTTCGACCCCGCGTTCTTCGGGATCTCGCCGCGTGAGGCCCTGGCGATGGACCCGCAGCAGCGGCTGCTCCTTGAGACCTCGTGGGAGGCGTTCGAGCGCGCCGGGATCGACCCCGCCGTCGTGCGCGGCGAGCAGATCGGTGTGTTCACCGGTACCAACGGCCAGGATTACCTCGACGTCATCCTGGCCGCCCCCGACGGCGTCGAGGGCTTCCTGGGCACCGGCAACGCCGCGAGCGTCGTCTCCGGCCGCGTCAGCTACGTGCTCGGGCTTGAGGGCCCGGCCGTGACGGTCGACACCGCCTGCTCCTCGTCGCTCGTGGCCCTGCACTGGGCGATCCAGGCGCTGCGCAGCGGCGAGTGCACGATGGCCCTGGCCGGTGGCGTGACCGTGATGTCCACACCCGCCTCCTTCATCGACTTCAGCCGTCAGCGCGGGCTCGCGGAGGACGGCCGGATCAAGGCGTTCGCGGCGGGCGCGGACGGTACGGGCTGGGGCGAGGGCGTCGGCATGCTGCTCGTGGAGCGGCTCTCCGACGCCCGCAGGAACGGTCACCCCGTCCTCGCGCTCGTGCGCGGCTCGGCCATCAACCAGGACGGCGCCAGCAACGGCCTCACCGCCCCCAACGGCCCCTCCCAGCAGCGCGTCATCCGCCAGGCCCTCGCCAGCGGCGGCCTGACCACCGCGGACGTCGACGCCGTCGAGGCGCACGGCACGGGCACGAAGCTCGGCGACCCGATCGAGGCCCAGGCCCTCCTGGCCACGTACGGTCAGGACCGCGAGGCCGACCGGCCGCTGCTGCTCGGCTCCATCAAGTCCAACCTCGGCCACACGCAGGCCGCCGCCGGTGTCGCCGGCGTGATGAAGATGGTCCTCGCCATGCGGCACGGGATCCTTCCCCCCACGCTGCACGTCGACGAGCCGACCCCGCACGTCGACTGGACGGCCGGCGAGGTGACCCTGCTGACCGAAGCGGTGTCGTGGCCCGAGACCGGCCGCCCGCGCCGGGCCGGTGTCTCCTCCTTCGGAATCAGCGGCACCAACGCCCACACCATCATCGAGCAGGCCCCCGACGAGCCCGAGCCCGTACGGAACACCGAGCCGGCCGGAACGCAGGCCGACCGCCCCCTGCCGTGGCTGCTGTCCGCCAAGACCGACGACGCCCTGCGCGACCAGGCCCGCCGCCTGCTCGCCCACACCAAGCTGCACCCCGAACTGCGCCCCGCCGACCTGGGCCTCTCGCTGGCCGACGGCCGCTCGGCCTTCGAGCGCCGCGCGGCCGTGGTCGCCGACGGCCGAGAAGGCCTGCTGGCCGGGCTGGAAGCCCTGGCCGAGGGCGGCTCGGCGGCAGGTCTGGTGGAAGGCGCCGTGAACGCCGGGAAGCTCGCCTTCCTGTTCACGGGTCAGGGCAGCCAGCGGCTGGGGATGGGGCGTGAGCTGTACGACGCCTACCCGGTGTTCGCGGATGCGCTGGACGCGGTGTGCGCGCACGTGGACACGCACCTCGAAGTCCCGCTGAAGGATGTGCTGTTGGGGGACGATGCGGGTCTGGTGGACCGTACGGAGTTCACGCAGCCTGCTCTGTTCGCGGTCGAGGTCGCGCTGTTCCGTCTGGTGGAGTCGTGGGGCCTGAAGCCCGATTTCCTGGCGGGTCACTCCATCGGTGAGATTGCTGCTGCGCATGTGGCGGGTGTGTTCTCGCTCCAGGACGCCTGTGAACTGGTCGCTGCCCGGGGTCGGTTGATGCAGGCGCTGCCGACGGGCGGCGTGATGATTGCGGTGCAGGCGTCGGAGGACGAGGTACTTCCGTACCTCACCGACGGTGTGTCCATCGCGGCCATCAACGGTCCGCAGTCAGTCGTCATCGCGGGGGACGAGGACGCGGCGCTCAAGGTCCTCGCGCACTTCGAAGGCCGTAAGTCGAAGCGGCTGACGGTCAGTCACGCGTTCCACTCGCCGCACATGGACGGCATGTTGGACGCGTTCGGTGAGGTTGTTGCGGGGCTGTCGTACGAGTCCCCGCGTATCCCGGTCGTCTCGAACCTGACCGGCGCGCTGGTCTCCGACGAGATGGCGTCCCCTGACTTCTGGGTACGCCACGTCCGCGAGGCGGTTCGCTTCCTCGACGGTGTTCGCGCCCTCGAAGCGGCCGGTGTCACGACGTATCTGGAGCTTGGCCCGGACGGAACTCTGTCCGCCCTCGCGCAGGAGTGCGTCACCGAGGACGCGGCCTTCGTGCCCCTGCTCCGCAAGAACCGTCCCGAGGCCGAGACGGCGACGGTCGCCCTTGCGCAGGCGCACGTCCGGGGCACTGCCGTCGACTGGCAGGCGTACTACGGGGGAACCGGCGCCCAGCGCGTCGACCTGCCCACGTACGCCTTCCAGCGCTCGCGCTACTGGCCCGCCGCCTCCTCGCTCTATCTCGGCGATGTCGAGGCCATCGGCCTGGACGACACCGCCCACCCGCTGCTCAGTGCCGGTGTCGCGCTGCCCGAGTCCGACGGCATGGTCTTCGCCGGACGACTCGCGCTCTCCACGCACCCCTGGCTCGCCGACCACGCCATCCTCGGCAGCGTCCTGCTGCCCGGTACGGCCTTTGTGGAGCTCGCGACCCGCGCCGGGGACCAGCTCGGCTGCGACTACCTGGAGGAGCTGACCCTCGAAGCGCCGCTCGTCCTGCCCGAACACGGCGGCGTACAGCTGCGGGTGTGGGCCGGCGCCGCCGACGAGGCCGGGCGCCGCCCCCTCGCCGTGCACTCCCGCGCCGAAGGGCTGGCCGCCGAGGAGCCGTGGACCCGGCACGCCAGCGGTGTGCTCGCCGAGGGCGGGCGGCCGCCGGCCGCGTTCGACCTGACGGCCTGGCCCCCGGCCGATGCCACCGAGGTGACGCTGGACGGGCGCTACGACGGGCTCGCCGACATCGGATTCGCCTACGGGCCCACCTTCCGCGGTCTGCGCACCGCCTGGCAGCGCGCCGGCGAGGTCTTCGCCGAGGTCCGGCTGCCCGAGGGAACCGAGGACCAGGCCGGACGGTTCGGCCTGCACCCGGCGCTGCTCGACGCGGCCCTGCACGCCATCGGACTCGGCGGCATAGGCGCCGACGACGGCCAGGGACGGCTGCCCTTCGCGTGGACCGGCGTGTCCCTACACGCGGCCGGCGCCGCCGCCCTGCGCGTCCGGCTCGCCCCGGCGGGTGCCGAAGGCGTCCGGCTGGAGATCGCCGATTCCTCGGGCGCCCCCGTCGCCGCCGTGGAGTCGCTCGGCCTGCGCCCGGTGACGGCCGATCAGCTCCGTGCGGCGCGCACCACGTATCACGAGTCCGTCTTCCGCCAGCAGTGGACCGAGCTGCCGGGCCTCGCCGCTCCGGCCGCCGCCGACGTCCGGTACGCGCTCCTCGGCGGCGGCGACGGCGACGGCGACACCGTCGCCGACGCCGACCGCTACCCCGACCTGCCGGCGCTGACCGCCGCCGTGGACGCGGGAGCGGCGGTGCCCGACGAGGTCGTCGTCGCCCTCGCCCCCGTCGCCGGCACCGCACCCGCCGTCCACGGTGCCGCGCACGATGCGCTGGCGCTCGTCCAGACCTGGCTGGCGGAGGACCGGTTCGCCGCCTCCCGCCTGGTGGTCGTCACCCGGGGCGCGCTCGCCGCGGGCCCGGACGACGAGGTGAGCGACCTCGCCGCCGCCACCGTCTGGGGTCTGCTGCGGTCCGCGCAGTCGGAGAACCCCGGCCGCGTCGCGCTCGTCGACACCGACGGACACGCCCGCGCCGAGCAGGCCCTGCGCGCCGCGCTCAGCTCCGACGAGGAGCGGTTCGCGCTGCGCGCCGGGACCGTGCTCGTGCCCCGGCTCGCCCGCGTGGCGAAGGGGCAGGACGAGCCCGGCACCACCGCCGGCGCCTTCCGGCCCGGCGGCACGGTCCTGATCACCGGTGCCACGGGTGCGCTGGGCGGCCTCGTGGCCCGCCACCTTGTCACCGAGCACGGCGTGGAGCGGCTGCTCCTCGTCGGCCGGCGCGGGGCCGCGGCGCCCGGCGCCGCCGAACTCGTCGCCGAACTGGCCGAGTTGGGCGCCGAGGCGACCTGGGCCGCGTGCGACGTGGCGGACCGGGACGCGCTCGCCGCGCTCCTGGCGGCCGTACCGTCCGCGCACCCGCTGACAGCGGTCGTGCACACCGCCGGTGTGCTGGACGACGGGATCATCTCCTCGCTGACCCCCGAGCGACTCTCCAAGGTCCTGCGCCCCAAGGTGGACGCGGCCCTGAACCTGCACGAGCTGACCCGGGATCTGGACCTGGCCGCGTTCGTGCTCTTCTCCTCCACCTCCGGCCTCTTCGGTGGTCCCGGACAGGGCAACTACGCCGCCGCCAACTCCTTCCTGGACGCCCTCGCCGACTACCGGCACGCCCACGGACTGCCGGCGACCTCGACGGCCTGGGGCCTGTGGTCCGTGGCCGACGGCATGGCGGGCGCCCTGGACGCGGCCGATGTCAACCGGATGCGCCGCGCCGGACTGCCCCCGCTCACGGCGGCGGACGGCCTGGGGCTTTTCGACGCGGCACTCGCCCTCCCCGACCCGGCCGTCGCCCTGATGCGGGTCGACACCGAGGCCCTGCGCGCCCAGGCGGCCGCGGGGACCGTCGCGCCGCTCCTGCGCTCTCTCGTACGGGGTGTGGCCCGGCGGTCGGTGGACGCGTCGGCCGCATCCGGTGCGGCCCAGTCGCAGCGGCGCGACCGGCTCGCCGCCCTCTCCGCGCCCGAGCAGGACCGTGCGCTCCTTGACCTGGTCCGTACCGAGGTCGCGGCCGTCCTCGGCCACGCGGGGCCCTCGGCCGTCGAATCGGCCCGGGCCTTCAAGGAGCTGGGCTTCGACTCGCTCACCGCGGTCGAGCTGCGCAACCGGCTGAACGCGGCCACCGCGCTGCGCCTGCCCGCGACCTTGATCTTCGACTACCCGGACCCGACGGTCCTCGCCCGCCATCTGCGCTCCGAGCTGATCGGCGACGACACGACGGCCGCCGTGGCCGAACCGGTGACGGTGACGGCCGACGGCGACCCCATCGCCATCGTCTCCATGAGCTGCCGCTACCCCGGCGGTGTCCGCACCCCCGAGGACCTGTGGCAGCTCCTGACGGCGGGCGCCGACGGCATCACCCGCCTGCCGGAGAACCGCGGCTGGGACACCGAGGCGCTGTACGACCCCGACCCGGAGAGCCAGGGCACCAGCTACGCCCGGGACGGCGGCTTCCTGCACGACGCCGCCGGGTTCGACGCGGCCTTCTTCGGGATCTCGCCGCGCGAGGCCCTCGCCATGGACCCGCAGCAGCGCCTCCTCCTGGAGACCACGTGGGAGGCCTTCGAGCGGGCCGGCATCGCGCCGTCCGCCGTGCGCGGCAGCCGTACGGGCGTCTTCGCCGGCGTCATGTACCACGACTACGGCGCGCGCCTGCACGCCGTGCCCGAGGGCGTCGAGGGCTACCTCGGCACCGGCAGCTCCAGCAGCATCGTGTCGGGCCGCGTCGCCTACACCTTCGGTCTGGAGGGCCCGGCGGTCACCGTCGACACGGCGTGCTCGTCCTCGCTCGTCGCCCTGCACCTCGCCGCGCAGGCGCTGCGCAACGGCGAGTGCGATCTCGCGCTGGCGGGCGGTGTCACCGTGATGTTCACGCCCGGCACCTTCATCGAGTTCAGCCGCCAGCGGGGTCTCGCCGCGGACGGCCGCTGCAAGTCCTTCGCGGCCGCCGCCGACGGCACCGGCTGGGGCGAGGGCGCGGGCGTGCTCCTCCTGGAGCGCCTTTCCGACGCCCGCCGCAACGGCCACCACGTCCACGCGGTCCTGCGGGGCTCCGCCGTCAACCAGGACGGTGCGAGCAACGGCCTGACCGCTCCCAACGGCCCGTCCCAGCAGCGCGTCATCCGCCAGGCACTCGCCAACGCCGGTCTGCCCGCCGGGCAGGTCGACGCGGTCGAGGCGCACGGCACCGGCACCACCCTCGGCGACCCCATCGAGGCCCAGGCCCTCCTGGCCACCTACGGCCAGGAGCACACCGACGACCGGCCCCTGCTGCTCGGCTCGGTGAAGTCCAACCTCGGTCACACCCAGGCCGCCTCCGGTGTCGCCGGAGTCATCAAGATGGTCATGTCGATGCAGCACGGCGTCCTGCCGAAGACCCTGCACGTCGACGAGCCCACCCCGCACGTCGACTGGTCGGCGGGCGCGGTGTCCCTTCTCACCGAGCAGGTGCGGTGGCCCGAGACGGGCCGCCCGCGCCGCGCGGGCGTCTCGTCCTTCGGCATCAGCGGTACCAACGCGCACGCCATCATCGAGCAGGCCCCCGACGCGGCGGAGCCCGCCGCCCGGGAAGGTGAGCCGGAGCCCGCAGGCCCGGCGCTCGTGCCGCTGGTCGTCTCGGCCCGCAGCGAGGAGGCCCTGCGCGCCCAGGCCCGGCGTCTGCACGCCCATGTGCACGCCGACCCCGCGCTGCGCACCGCCGACCTGGGCCTGTCGCTGGCGACCACCCGCTCGGCCCTGGAACAGCGGGCCGCGCTGGTCGCCGGGGGCCGGGAGGAGCTGCTGCGCGGCCTGGACGCCCTGGCGCGCGGCGAGGAGACGGCGGGAGTGCTGCGCGGCTCGGCCCGCGACAGCCAGACCGCGTTCCTGTTCACCGGTCAGGGCAGCCAGCGCCTCGGCATGGGCCGCGAGCTGTACGACATGTACCCGGCCTTCGCCGGGGCCCTGGACGAGATCTGCGCCGAGCTGGACCGGCACCTCGAACGTCCCCTGAAGGACGTGCTGTTCGGCGACGACCGTGATCTTCTCGACCGTACGGAGTTCACCCAGCCCGCCCTCTTCGCCGTCGAGGTCGCGCTGTTCCGTCTGGTGGAGTCCCTGGGCCTGAAGCCGGACTTCCTGGCGGGCCACTCCATCGGCGAGATCGCCGCCGCGCATGTGGCCGGGGTGTTCTCGCTCCAGGACGCATGTGAACTGGTCGCCGCGCGTGGCAGGTTGATGCAGGCTCTGCCTGCTGGCGGTGTCATGATCGCCGTCCAGGCGTCGGAGGACGAGGTGCTTCCGTACCTCACCGACGGTGTGTCCATCGCCGCCATCAACGGCCCGCAGTCGGTGGTCGTCGCCGGTGACGAGGACGCCGCGCAGGAGATCGTGGCGCACTTCGGGGACCGTAAGTCCAAGCAGCTGACGGTCAGTCACGCGTTCCACTCCCCGCACATGGACGGCATGCTCGCCGACTTCCGCAAGGTCGCCGAAGGGCTCGTCTACGCGTCCCCGCGGATCCCGGTCGTCTCCAACCTCACCGGTTCCCTGGTCTCCGACGAGATGACCGACGCCGACTTCTGGGTACGCCACGTCCGTGAGGCCGTACGGTTCCTCGACGGCATCCGGGCCTTGGAAACCGCGGGCGTCACCACGTACGTCGAGCTCGGCCCCGACGGCATCCTCTCCGCCCTCGCGCAGGACTGCGTGAGCGGCGAGGACGCCGCCTTCGTGCCGGTCCTGCGCGACGGCCGCCCCGAGGCGGAGACGGTCACCACCGCCCTCGCACGGGCCCACGTCCAGGGCGTGCCCGTGGACTGGGAGGCGTTCTTCGCGGGGACCGGCGCCCGGCGCGTCGACCTGCCCACCTACGCCTTCCAGCGCAAGCGCTACTGGCTCGACGTCGGCGTCTCCGTCGAGGACGTGCTGGCCGCCGGCCTCGACTCGGCCGCCCACCCGCTGCTCGGCGCCACCGTCGAACTGCCCGCGTCCGACGGGTACGTCCTCACCGGACGTCTCGCGCTCTCCACCCACCCCTGGCTCACCGACCACACGGTCATGGACACCGTCCTGCTGCCCGGCACGGCCTTCGTCGAACTGGCCCTGCGCGCCGGTGAACAGTGCGGCTGCGACACGGTCGAGGAGCTGGCCATCGAGGCCCCGCTCACCCTGCCCGAACAGGGCGCCGTCCAGCTCCAGGTGAGCGTCGACGCGGCCGACGGGGCCGGGCGCCGCAACCTGACCCTGCACTCCCGCCGCGCCGAGGCACCCACCGACGAGCCGTGGACCCGCCACGCCACCGGTGTCCTCACCCCCGCCGCGCAACTGCCCGCGTTCGACCTGGCCCAGTGGCCGCCGGCCGACGCGGTGCCTGTGCCCACCGACGGCTTCTACCCGGCCGCGGCATCGGCCGGACTCGGCTACGGTCCGGTGTTCCGGGGCCTGCGCGCCGCCTGGCGGCGCGGCGAGGAGCTGTTCGCCGAGGTCGCGCTCGACGAGGAGTACGAGGGTGACGCCGCCGACTACGGCGTGCACCCCGCCCTGCTCGACGCCGCCCTGCACGCGATCGGTCTCGGCGCCCCCGGTGCCGAGGACGAGCCCGAGGGCGCACGGCTGCCCTTCGCCTGGACCGGTGTGCGGCTGTACGCGGCCGGCGCCGCGGGCATCCGGGTCCGGCTGACCGCCGCCGCGTCCGGGGGAGTGGCCCTCGACGTGGCCGACTCCACCGGCGCCCCGGTGGCCTCCGTCGACTCCCTGGTCCTGCGTCCGGTCTCGGCACAGCAGCTCGGCGGTGACCGGGCCGCGCACCACGAGTCCCTGTTCGGCGTCGAGTGGGCCAAGCTGCCCGTCGCGGCGGGCGCGGTGCCCTCCGGCGAGCGCTGGACGGTCCTCGGCGACGACGGGCCGGACCTGCGGATCGCCGGCGAGCGGCTGGACGCGTACGCCGGTCTGACCGCGCTGCGCGGCGCGCTCACGGCCGGGGCGCCGACGCCGGACGTGGTCTTCGTCCCGCTGTCCTCCACCGCTTCCGACAGCGGCCGGGCCGCCACCGCCCGGGCCGCAGCCCACCACGCGCTCGCCCTCCTCAAGGAGTGGCTGGCCGATGAACGCCTGGAGGACGCGCGCCTGGTGTTCGTGACCCGGGGCGCGGTGGCGGCCGGGCCGGACGAGCCGGTCACGGACCTGGCGCACAGCCCGGTTTGGGGCCTGGTGCGCTCCGCGCAGTCGGAGAACCCCGGCCGGTTCGTCCTGGCGGACACCGACGGTACCGACGCCTCCCTCGGGGCGCTGGCCGCCGCGCTCGCCACCGACGAGCCGCAGCTCGCGCTGCGGTCGGGCGAGGCACACGCCTTCCGGCTGCGCCGCGTCGCCCGCGACGCGTCGGAGACAGCCCTGCGGGGCATCGACGCCGGCGGCACCGTCCTGATCACGGGCGCCGGCGGCACCCTCGGCAGGCTCTTCGCCCGCCACCTGGTCGCCGCCCACGGCGCCCGGCACCTGCTGCTGCTCAGCCGTCGTGGCGAGCGGTCGCCGGGTGCGGCCGAACTGGTGGCGGAACTGGCCGAGTTGGGTGCGCGGGCGGAGTGGGTGGCGTGCGACGCGGCCGACCGGGACGCGCTGGCCGCGGTCCTGGCCGCCGTACCGCAGGACCGTCCGCTGACGGCGGTCGTGCACACGGCCGGTGTGCTGGACGACGGGATCATCGACTCGCTGACCCCCGAACGCCTGGACACCGTCCTGCGGCCCAAGGTCGACGCGGCCTGGAACCTGCACGAACTGACCGAGGGCAGCGAGCTCTCCGCCTTCGTGCTCTTCTCCTCCGTCGCCGGCTCGTTCGGCGCGGCGGGCCAGGGCAACTACGCGGCGGCCAACAGCTTCCTGGACGCCCTCGCCCAGCACCGCACGGCCCGCGGTCTGAGGGCCAGTTCCCTCGCCTGGGGCCTGTGGGCCACCACCGACGGCATGGCGGGCGCCCTCGACGACGCCGACCTGACCAGGATGGCCCGCTCCGGCGTGGCGGCGCTCGCACCCGAGGAGGGGCTGGCGCTGTTCGACGCCTCCCGCACCCTGGACGACGCGGTCCTCGTGCCCATGCGGGTCGAGCTGGGCGCGCTGCGCGCCCAGGCCGCGGACGGCACCCTGCCTCCGCTGCTGCGCCAACTGGTCCGTACCCCCGCGCGGCGGGCCGTCGACTCCGGCACCCGGGCCGGGGCGCGCCCCGGTACCGGGAGCGCCGAGCCGCTCGAAGCACGGCTCGCGGGTCTCCCGTCCGCCGAACGCGCCCAGCTGATCATGGAGTTGGTCCGCACCCAGGTCGCCGCGGTCCTCGGCTATGGCGGACCGGACGACGTGGAGGCCGCACGCGGCTTCCTCGACCTGGGCTTCGACTCCCTGACCGCGGTCGACCTGCGCAACCGGCTCACGGCGAGCTCCGGACTCCGGCTGCCCGTCACGCTGATCTTCGACTACCCGTCGCCCGCCGCGCTCGCCGCCTACCTCGGCGAGAAGCTCGGCCAGGGCGACCCGGCCCGCAAGTCCGTCCACGCGGAACTCGACAAGCTCGAATCGATCCTCTCGACGGTCGGCTCCGACGACGTCGAACGCGCGGGCATCACCGCTCGGCTGCGAGACCTTCTGGCGAAGTGGAATGAAACGCACAGTGCACAGGACAGCGCCGCACAAGAGCGGGAAATCCAGTCCGCCACGGCCGACGAGATCTTCGATCTCCTCGACGACGAGCTGGGCCTGTCCTGAGCCGCACCGGTCCGGTGCCCACTTTCCGACCCACAGGCTCCGCGCGAGCTTTCCGACTCTGATCACGGGGATGGCGTAAATGGTGAACGAGGAGAAGTACCTCGATTACCTCAAGCGGGCGACGACCGATCTCCGCGAGGCCCGACGGCGGCTGCGCGAGGTCGAGGAGCGGGAGCAGGAGCCCATCGCCATCGTGGCGATGAGCTGCCGCTACCCCGGGGGCGTCGACACCCCGGAGCAGTTGTGGGAGCTCGTGGCCCGCGGCGGCGACGCGGCCTCCCCGTACCCGGTGAACCGGGGCTGGGATGCCGACGTCCTGTTCGACCCCGACCCCGAGAGCGGCATCGAGGAGTACGAGCAGGTCGGCGGCTTCCTGCACGACGCGGCCGAGTTCGACGCCGCGTTCTTCGGGATCTCGCCGCGCGAGGCCCTGGCGATGGACCCGCAGCAGCGGCTGCTCCTTGAGACCTCCTGGGAGGCGTTCGAGCGGGCGGGCATCGCCCCCTCGTCGCTGCGCGGCAGCCGCACGGGCGTCTTCGCCGGCCTCATGTACCACGACTACGCCGCCCGGTTGTTCAGCGTCCCCGAGGAGATCGAGGGCTTCCTCGGCAACGGCAGCTCCGGCAGCATCGCCTCGGGCCGGATCGCCTACACCCTGGGCCTTGAGGGCCCGGCCGTCACCATCGACACCGCCTGTTCGTCCTCGCTGGTCGCGGTCCACCTGGCCGCCCAGGCGCTGCGCAACGGCGAGTGCACGCTGGCCCTGGCCGGTGGTGTCACCGTGATGTCGACGCCCGGCACCTTCACCGAGTTCAGCCGCCAGCGGGGTCTCGCCGGTGACGGCCGCTGCAAGTCCTTCGCGGGCGCCGCCGACGGCACCGGCTGGGGCGAGGGCGCTGGCATGCTCGTCCTGGAGCGGCTGTCCGACGCCCGCAAGAACGGCCACCCCGTCCTCGCGCTCGTCCGCGGCTCCGCCGTCAACCAGGACGGTGCCAGCAGTGGCCTCACGGCCCCGAACGGTCCGTCCCAGCAGCGCGTCATCCGCCAGGCACTGGCCGGCGCCCGCCTGTCGGCCACCCAGGTCGACGCGGTCGAGGCGCACGGCACCGGCACCACCCTCGGCGACCCCATCGAGGCCCAGGCCCTCCTCGCCACCTACGGCCAGGACCGCCCCGAGGGCCGCCCGCTGTGGCTCGGCTCCATCAAGTCGAACATGGGCCACACCCAGGCCGCCGCCGGTGTCGCGGGCATCATCAAGATGGTCATGGCCATGCGCCACGGCGTGCTGCCCAAGACCCTGCACGTCGACGAGCCGACCCCGAACGTCGACTGGACCGACGGCGCCGTCTCCCTCCTCACCAGCAGCATCCCGTGGCCCGAGACCGGCAACCCGCGCCGCGCGGGTGTCTCCTCGTTCGGCATCAGCGGCACCAACGCCCACACCATCCTCGAACAGGCCCCCGAGGCCACCCCCGGTACCGAGGACGAGATCCCCGCCGCCGTCGCCCCGGCCGTGCCGCCGCTGTGGAACCTCTCGGCCAGGACCCCGGCCGCCCTGCGCGCCCAGGCGGACAAGCTCCACACCCACCTGGCCGCCCACCCCGGCCTGCGCGCCGGGGACGTCGCCCACTCGCTCGCGGCCGGGCGCACCGACTTCGACCACCGCGCCGTCCTCACCGCCGACGACGACGCCGGACTCCTCCAGGCACTCCGGAACCTTGCCGCACTCGGCACCGACGCGACGGGACCGGGCATCACCCAGGGCCGCCCGGTCGCCGGAAAGACGGCGTTCCTGTTCACCGGTCAGGGCAGCCAGCGCCTCGGCATGGGACGTGAGCTGTACGACACGTACCCGGCCTTCGCCGGGGCCCTGGACGAGACCTGCGCCGAGCTGGACCGGCACCTCGAACGTCCTCTGAAGGACGTGCTGTTCGGTTCGGATGCTGAGGCGTTGGATCGTACGGAGTTCACTCAGCCTGCGTTGTTCGCGGTTGAGGTGGCGTTGTTCCGCCTGGTGGAGTCGTGGGGCCTGAAGCCCGACTTCCTTACGGGCCACTCGATAGGTGAGATAGCTGCTGCGCATGTGGCGGGTGTGTTCTCGCTTCAGGACGCCTGTGAACTGGTTGCCGCGCGTGGCCGGTTGATGCAGGCGTTGCCTGGTGGCGGTGTCATGATCGCCGTTCAGGCGTCGGAGGACGAGGTACTTCCGTACCTCACCGACCAGGTCAGCATCGCAGCCATCAATGGTCCGCAGTCGGTGGTCATCGCCGGTGACGAGGACGCGGCGCTTAAGATCCTCGCGCAGTTCCCGGACCGCAAGTCCAAGCGGCTGACGGTCAGTCACGCGTTCCACTCGCCTCACATGGACGGCATGTTGGACGCCTTCCGTGAAGTAGTCGCGGGGCTTTCGTACGAGTCGCCCCGCATCCCGGTCGTCTCCAACCTGACCGGTGCCCTGGTCTCCGACGAGATGGTGTCCCCCGACTTCTGGGTACGCCACGTCCGCGAGACCGTGCGGTTCTTCGACGGCATCCGCGCCCTCGCCGACCGCAATGTCGCGCACTTCGTGGAACTCGGCCCGGACGCGGTGCTCTCCGCCCTGGCCCAGGAGTGCGCCACCGGTGACAACGCCGCCTTCGTGCCGGTCCTGCGCAAGGGCCGGACCGAGACCGAGACCCTGACCGGCGCCCTCGCCCGGCTGCATGTCCGTGGTCTGAGCGCCGACTGGCAGGCGTACTATGCCGGTTCCGGCGCCCGGCGCGTCGACCTGCCCACCTACGCCTTCCAGCGCGACACCTACTGGCTCGACGCCGGGCGGCCCAGCGGGGACGTCTCGTCGGCCGGCCTCGGCGCGGCCGGCCATCCGCTCCTCGGTGCGGCCGTCGAGCTCGCCGACATCGACGGCTTTCTTCTTACGGGCCGTCTCTCGCTCGACACCCACCCCTGGCTCGCCGACCACGCCGTCATGGGATCGGCCGTGCTGCCCGGCACCGCCTTCGTCGAACTGGCGATCCGCGCGGGCGACCAGGTCGGCTGCGACCTGCTCGAAGAGCTCACCCTCCACGCGCCGCTGGTCCTGCCCGAACAGGGCGGCGTGCAGCTCCAGTTGTGGGTCGGCGCCCCCGACGCCACCGGCCGTCGCACCCTGGGCGTCCACTCCCGCCCGGAGCCCACGACCCAGGACGCCACCGCCGACGAGCCGTGGACGCGGCACGCCGACGGCGTCCTCGCCGCCGGAGCCCCGCAGCCTCTCTTCGCCCCGGACGTCTGGCCCCCGGCCGACACCACCCCGCTGCCCGTGGAGACGCTGTACGCGGGACTCGCCGAGGCGGGGCTGGCGTACGGACCCGCCTTCCAGGGCGTCCGCGCGGCCTGGCGGCACGTGGACGGCACGACGTACGCCGAGGTCGAACTCGACGCTGGACAGCAGGACGAGGCCCGGCGGTTCGGGCTGCATCCCGCGCTGCTCGACGCGGCCCTGCACGCCATCGGCCTCGCCGGACTGGTCGAGGACACCGGCCGGGGCAGGCTGCCGTTCTCCTGGAACGGGGTCGCCCTGCACGCCGTGGGCGCTTCGGTGCTGCGCGTGCGCCTGACCCAGGCCGGGCCGGACGCGGTCTCCCTGGCCCTGGCCGACGGCGAGGGCAGGCCCGTGGCCGACATCGCCCGGCTCGCGCTGCGCACCGTCGCCGAGCGGCTCGACGCCGGCCGGACCGGGCACCACGACGCGCTGTTCCAGGTGGAGTGGGCCCCGCTCGCCCTGCCCGACGCGGCCGAGGTGCGCTGGGCGGTGCTCGGCGACCCCGCCGGCCCGGACCGGGCGGCAGCGTCCGCCGTCGACCCGGCCGCCGCGCTGATCGCGGCGCTCGACGCGGGCGAGCCCGCGCCCGACGTCGTGCTTGTACACCACCCCGAGGCACCCCTGCTCACCGCGGAAGCGGTCCACGAGGCCGCCCACCGCACGCTCGCCCTGCTGCGGCAGTGCACGGCCGACCCGCGACTCGACGACACCCGCCTGGTGTTCCTGACCCGGGGGGCGGTCGCCACGGCACCCGGGGAGCCGGTGCCCGACCCCGTCCACGCGGTCGTCCGGGGACTGGTGCGCTCCGCGCAGTCCGAGCACCCGGGCCGCTTCGTCCTCGTCGACACCGACGAGCCCCACGACACCGAGGACCGCCTCCGGGTACTCACCGCCGCACTCGGAACCGGCGAACCCGAACTCGCCCTGCGCTCCGGCACCGCCCGTGCGCCGCGCCTGGCGAAGGCCCCCGCCGGAGGCCCGGCCGGCACCCCGTCGTACGACCCGGACGGCACCGTCCTGATCACGGGCGCCGGCGGCACCCTGGGCGGACTCCTCGCCCGCCATCTCGTCGCCGAGCGCGGCGCCCGGCACCTGTTGCTGCTCAGCCGTCGTGGCGAGCGGTCGCCGGGTGCGGCCGAACTGGTGGCGGAACTGTCCGAGTTGGGCGCTCAGGCGGCGTGGGCGGCGTGCGACGCGGCCGACCGGGACGCGCTGGCCGCGGTCCTGGCCGCCGTGCCCGCCGCGCACCCGCTGACGGCGGTCGTGCACACGGCCGGTGTGCTGGACGACGGGATCATCGACTCGCTGACCCCCGAACGCCTGGACACCGTACTGCGGCCCAAGGCCGACGCCGCCCTCCACCTCCATGAGCTGACCCGCGGCCTCGATCTGTCCGCCTTCGTCCTGTTCTCCTCGGCCGCCGGCGTCTTCGGCGCTCCCGGCCAGGGCAACTACGCGGCGGCCAACACGTTCCTGGACGCCCTCGCCCAGCACCGCCGCGCCCAGGGGCTCCCCGCCCAGTCGCTGGCCTGGGGCCTGTGGGAGGACGCCGACGGAATGGCGGGCACCCTCGGCGCCGCCGACATCGACCGGATGAAGCGCGGCGGCGTACACGGGCTCACCGCCGCCGAAGGCCTCGCACTGTTCGACCTCGCCGACGCCCTCTCCGGCCAAGGGGACGGCGAGTCGGCAGGCCACGCCCTGTTCGTACCGATGCGGCTCACGCTGCCCGCCCCGGGCGCGGAAGTCACCCCGCTGCTGCGCGGGCTGGTGCGCACCCCCGCGCGTCGCGTCGCCTCCGTCGGGCGCGGCACCACGGACCCCACCGCGCTCTCGGCCCTCGAACAGCGGCTCCTGGGCCTTGACGCGCCCGAGCGTGAGCGGTTGCTCGTGGACCTCGTCCGCGGCCATGTCGCCGAGGTGCTCGGCCACGGGTCACCGGACGCCATCGACCCCGAACACGCCTTCAACGAGCTGGGCTTCGATTCCCTCACGGCCGTCGAACTGCGCAACCGGCTGGGCGCCTCGGTCGGCAGACGCCTGCCCGCCACGCTCGTCTTCGACTACCCGACCTCGCTCGTCCTCGCCCGCCACCTGGCCGGCGAACTCACGGCCGGGACAGCCGAGGCCGCATCCGGCGGCCCCGTCTCCGCCCTCGCCGGGGACCCGATCGCCATCGTGGCGATGAGCTGCCGCTACCCCGGCGGTGTGACCACCCCCGAGGAGCTGTGGCGGCTCCTGGAGAGCGGCACCGACGCGATCTCCGCCTTCCCCGGCGACCGGGGCTGGGACGTCGAGTCGCTGTACGACCCCGACCCGGACAACCGGGGGACCTCGTACACCCGCCACGGTGGATTCCTGCACGACGCCGCCGCGTTCGACCCGACCTTCTTCGGGATCAGCCCGCGCGAGGCCGTCGGCACCGATCCTCAGCAGCGGCTCCTTCTGGAGACCACCTGGGAGGCGTTCGAGCGGGCGGGCATCGACCCGGCCACCGTGCGCGGCAGCCGCACCGGCGTGTTCGCCGGTGTCATGTACCACGACTACGCCGCCCTGCTGGAGAACTCCTCCGACGGCGCGGACGGCTCACTCGGCTCCGGCAGCACCGGCAGTATCGCCTCCGGCCGGGTCTCGTACGCCTTCGGCCTCGAAGGCCCCGCCGTCACCATCGACACCGCCTGCTCCTCGTCGCTGGTCGCCCTGCACATGGCGGTCCAGGCACTGCGCACGGGCGAGTGCGACATGGCCCTGGCGGGCGGTGTCACCGTCATGGCGACCCCCGGCACTTTCGTCGGCTTCAGCCGTCAGCGCGGCCTGTCGGCCGACGGCCGCTGCCGCGCCTTCTCGGCGGATGCCGACGGTACGGGCTGGGGCGAGGGCGCGGGCATGCTGCTCGTGGAACGCCTGTCGGACGCGCGGAAGAACGGCCACCCGGTGCTGGCGATCGTGCGTGGTTCGGCGGTCAACCAGGACGGCGCGAGCAACGGCCTCACGGCTCCGAACGGTCCTTCCCAGCAGCGCGTGATCCGTGCCGCTCTCGCGAGCGCCGGGCTCACCGCCGCCGACGTGGACGCGGTCGAGGCGCACGGCACCGGCACGACCCTCGGTGACCCGATCGAGGCGCAGGCGTTGCTGGCCACGTATGGCCAGGAGCATGCGGACGAGAACCCGTTGTGGTTGGGTTCGGTGAAGTCGAACTTCGGTCATACGCAGGCGGCGGCGGGTGTCGCGGGCATCATCAAGATGGTCATGGCCATGCGCCACGGCGTGCTGCCCAAGACCCTGCACGCCGACGAGCCGTCGCCCCACGTCGACTGGTCGCAGGGCGCGGTCTCGCTGCTGACGGACGCGGTGGAGTGGCCGGAGACGGGCCGCCCGCGCCGCGCGGGCGTGTCGTCCTTCGGCATCAGCGGCACCAACGCCCACACCATCATCGAGCAGGCGCCGGAGCTGTCCCAGGCGGCCGGCACCGCCCCCGGGTCCGCGCCGGGCGTGCTGCCCCTGCGGCTCTCCGGCCGCAGCGCGGACGCCCTCGCCGCCCAGGCCCGCACCCTGCGGGAACACCTGACGGCCCACCCCGACACCGCTCTCCTGGACCTGGCGTACTCCCTGGCCACTGGCCGCGCCGCGTTCGACCACCGTGCCGTCGTCCTCGCGACGGACGACGACTCGGTCACCACCGCACTGGACGCGCTGGCGGACCGCCGCCCGACCTCCGGCCTGGTGACGGGCACGGTCGACAGGGGTGGTCGGACCGCCGTTCTGTTTACGGGTCAGGGGAGTCAGCGGCTGGGGATGGGGCGTGAGTTGTATGACGCCTTCCCGGTGTTCGCGGAGGCGTTGGACGCGGTCGCCGCGCACCTTGAACTCCCGCTGAAGGATGTGCTGTTCGGCTCGGACGCGGAGGCGTTGGATCGTACGGAGTTCACTCAGCCTGCGTTGTTCGCGGTTGAGGTGGCGTTGTTCCGGCTGGTGGAGTCGTGGGGTGTGAAGCCCGACTTCCTGGCCGGTCACTCCATCGGCGAGATCGCCGCCGCCCATGTCGCCGGGGTGTTTTCGCTGGAGGACGCCTGTGAACTGGTCGCCGCGCGTGGCCGGTTGATGCAGGCGCTGCCTGCCGGTGGTGTGATGGTTGCGGTGCAGGCGTCGGAGGACGAGGTCCTTCCGCACCTGACCGACGGTGTGTCCATCGCCGCGATCAATGGCCCGCAGTCGGTGGTCATCGCCGGTGACGGGGACGCGGCGCAGGAGATCGTCGCGCAGTTCCCGGACCGCAAGTCCAAGGAGCTGACGGTCAGTCACGCCTTCCACTCCCCGCACATGGACGGCATGCTGGACGCTTTCCGCGAGGTGGTGGCGGGGCTTTCGTACGAGTCGCCCCGCATCCCGGTCGTCTCCAACCTGACCGGTGCCCTGGTCTCCGACGAGATGACCAACGCTGACTTCTGGGTACGCCACGTCCGCGAGGCCGTACGGTTCCTCGACGGCATCCGAACCCTCGAAGCCGCCGGTGTCACCACCTACCTCGAACTCGGCCCCGACGGGGTTCTCTCCGCCATGGCCCAGGAGTGCGTCACCGAGGACGCGGTCTTCGTGCCGGTGCTCCGCAAGGACCGCTCCGAGGTCGAAGCGGTCACCAAGGCCCTGGCACAGGGCCACGTGCGGGGCCTCGCTGCCGACTGGCAGGCGTTCTTCGCGGGGACCGGCGCGCGCCGCGTCGACCTGCCGACGTACGCCTTCCAGCGCGAGCGCTACTGGCCGGCGACCGGCATCCCCCTGCCCGGCGACGCCGCCGGGCTCGGACTGGCCGCCGCCGGGCACCCGCTGCTCGGCGCGGCGGTTGCGCTGGCGGACGCCGACGGTCACGTCTTCACCGGCCGCCTCTCGCTGCGGACACACCCCTGGCTGGCGGACCACGTCGTCATGGGGTCCGTGCTCCTTCCCGGCGCGGCCCTCGTCGAACTGGCCCTGCACGCGGGCGAGCACGTCGGCTGCCGGGCCTTGGACGACCTGACGCTCCAGGCGCCGCTGATCCTGCCCGAGCAGGGCGCCGTCCAGCTGCAACTGGCCGTCGGAGCACCCGACGCCTCCGGCCGCCGCCCGCTGGCCGTCCACTCCCGCCCGGACGACGACGCGCCCTGGCTCCAGCATGCCGACGGCCTGCTGTCGGACGAGGTGCGGAGCACCGAAGCCGACCTCACCGTGTGGCCGCCGGCCGGCGCGACCGCCGTGCCGGTGGACAGCGCGTACGAGACCCTCGGCGCGTCCGGGCTCGCGTACGGCCCGGTGTTCCAGGGCCTGCGCGCGGCCTGGCGGCGCGACGGCGAGCTCTTCGCCGAGCTGGCCCTGCCGATGGACGTGCGGACGGACGCGGAGGCGTTCGGGCTGCACCCCGCGCTGCTCGACTCGGTGCTGCACACCTTGGCGCTCGGCGACATCCTCACCGGTTCCGACGGTGATGAGGGCGGCGCCAGGTTGCCGTTCGCCTGGGGTGGTGTGCGGTTGCATGCGGTGGGTGCGTCGGTGGTTCGGGTGCGGTTGGCTCGGGCTGGTCGGGATGCGGTGTCGTTGGAGTTGGCTGATGTGGCCGGTGCACCGGTTGCTTCGGTTGATTCGCTTGTTCTGCGGTCGGTTTCGCCGGAGCAGATCGGTGCGGCGCGTGGTGGTCAGCAGGAATCGCTGTTCCAGATCGACTGGACGGAGCTTCCGACCGACCGTACGGCCGGATCGGCCGGTCTCCGCCACGCCGTGGTCGGCACCGCGGTGAAGGGGACGGATGTCCCGGTCCACGCCGGCCTCGCCGCCCTGGCGGCCACGGACGACGGCGTGCCCGAGCTGGTGTTCCTCACAGTGGACGACGCCACGGACGACGCCCTGCCGGGCGCGGTGCACGCACGTGCCGCCGACGCCCTCGCTCTCGTACACGACTGGCTGGCCGAGGAGCGGTTCGCCTCGTCCCGGCTGGTGTTCGTCACCCGGGGCGCGGTGTCGACCGGCCCCGCCGAGGCTGTCCGTGATCTCGCGGGTGCGGCGGTATGGGGGCTGGTCCGGTCCGCCGGCACCGAGCACCCCGGCCGGTTCGCCCTCCTCGACATCGACGACCACGGTCTGCCGGAGCAGGCGGTGACGGCGGCCCTGGCTGCCGGAGAGCCCGAGCTCCTGGCGCGCGACGGCGCTGTTCTCGCCCCGAGGCTGACCCGTGCCGTGGCGGAGGAGAGCGCGGGCATCGAACTCGCTTCTGGCGGGACGGTGTTGGTGACGGGTGCGGGTGGGGCGTTGGGTGGTTTGTTTGCGCGTCATCTTGTGTCGGTGTGGGGTGTGCGGCATTTGTTGTTGGTGAGTCGTCGGGGTGGTGCGGCTGAGGGTGCTGCCGAGTTGTCGGCGGAGCTTGCTGAGTTGGGTGCTGTGGTGTCGTGGGCGGCGTGTGATGTGGCCGACCGGGATGCGCTGACTGTAGTCCTGGACTCTGTGCCTGCGGCGCATCCGCTGACGGCGGTCGTGCACACGGCCGGTGTGCTGGATGACGGTGTGGTGGGGTCGTTGTCGGCGGAGCGGGTGTCGGCGGTGTTGCGTCCGAAGGTGGATGCGGCGTGGAACCTGCATGAGCTGACGCGTGACTTGGATCTGTCGGCGTTTGTGTTGTTCTCTTCGGCTGCTGGTGTGTTCGGTGGTGCGGGGCAGGCCAACTACGCGGCGGCGAACGTGTTCCTGGACGCGCTGGCGCAGCACCGTCGGGCGCTGGGTCTTGCGGCGACGTCTTTGGCCTGGGGGTTGTGGGCTGAGGCGTCGGCGATGACGGGTGAGCTGGGTGAGGCCGACCGTTCGCGGATGGGCCGTGGTGGTGTGAGTGCGCTGTCGGCTGGGGAGGGTGTGGCGCTGTTTGATGCCGCGTCGGGTTCGGGTCGGGCGTTGTTGGTGCCGGTGCGGTTGGACTTGGTGGCGTTGCGGGCGCAGGCCGCTGCTGGTGGTGTGCTGCCGCCGATGTTGAGCGGGTTGGTGAGGACCACCACCCGACGCACCGCCGGAACAACCGCCGCTGCCGGCACGACACCTGCGGAGCACCTGGCCGGTCTCCCCGCCGCCGAGCGGACCGCGTACGTCCTCCAACTGGTCCGTACACAGGTCGCCACCGTCCTCGGATACCCCGGGCCCGACGCGGTCGCGGCGGACAGCTCGTTCCGGGAGCTGGGCTTCGACTCGCTCACCGCCGTCGAGCTGCGCAATCTGCTCGGTGCGGCGACCGGGCTGCGGCTGCCCGCCACGCTCGTCTTCGACTATCCGACGTCGGTGGTCCTGGCCGACCACCTGCGCGACGAACTCCTCGGTGCCGTGCCCGCGGTGGCCGCCCCGGTCACCGTCGCGGCACGGGACGACGAACCGATCGCGATCGTGGGCCTGGGCTGCCGCTACCCCGGCGGCGTGGAGAGCCCCGAGGACCTGTGGCGACTCGTCATGGAGGGCCGCGACGCCATCTCGGAGTTCCCCGAGGACCGTGGCTGGGACGTGGACTCGCTGTTCGACGCGGACCCCGACCAGCAGGGCACGAGCTATGCCCGCGAAGGCGGATTCGTCCGCGACGCGGGCCACTTCGACCCGGCGTTCTTCGGGATCTCGCCGCGCGAGGCCGTCGCGATGGACCCGCAGCAGCGGCTGCTCCTGGAGACCTCGTGGGAGGCGTTCGAGCGGGCCGGGATCGACCCGGCGACGATGCGCGGCAGCCGTACGGGCGTCTTCGCGGGCGTCATGTACCACGACTACGCCTCACGCCTCACCGCGCTCCCCGAAGGCGTGGAGGGCTTCCTCGGCACCGGCAACGCGGCCAGTGTCATCTCCGGCCGCCTCTCGTACGCCTTCGGGCTCGAAGGCCCGGCCGTCACGGTCGACACCGCCTGCTCGTCGTCGCTGGTGGCCCTGCACCTCGCGGTGCAGGCGCTGCGCAACGGCGAGTGCTCGCTCGCCCTCGCGGGCGGTGTGACGGTCATGGCGACCCCGGCGGCGTTCGTGGAGTTCAGCCGTCAGCGCGGCCTCGCGGCCGACGGCCGGTGCAAGGCGTTCTCCGCCGACGCGGACGGGACGGGCTGGTCCGAGGGCGCGGGCGTGCTGCTCGTGGAACGCCTGTCGGATGCGCGGGCGAAGGGCCACCCGGTGCTGGCGATCGTGCGTGGTTCGGCGGTCAACCAGGATGGTGCGAGCAACGGCCTCACGGCTCCGAATGGTCCGTCTCAGCAGCGCGTGATCCGCGCCGCTCTGGCGAGCGCCGGGCTGTCGGCCGCCGATGTGGACGCGGTCGAGGCGCATGGCACGGGCACGACTCTCGGTGACCCGATCGAGGCGCAGGCGTTGTTGGCCACGTATGGCCGGGAGCGTTCGGATGAGAGTCCGTTGTGGTTGGGTTCGGTGAAGTCGAACTTCGGTCATACGCAGGCGGCGGCGGGTGTCGCGGGCATCATCAAGATGGTCATGGCCATGCGCCACGGCGTTCTTCCCCGAACGTTGCATGCGGGTGAGCCGACTCCGCATGTGGACTGGTCGGCGGGTGCGGTCTCGCTTCTCACCGACTCGATGCCGTGGCCGGAGACGGGCCGTCCGCGTCGTGCGGGTGTGTCGTCCTTCGGGTTCAGCGGCACCAATGCGCACACGATCATCGAGCAGGCCCCCGACGTGGTGGAGCCCGTCCTCGGGCAGGAGCCCGCACGGGCCCCGGGCAGCCTGCCGTGGTTGCTCTCCGGCAAGACCGCCGAGGCCCTGCGCGAGCAGGCCGTGCGGCTGCGGAAGCACGTGGCCGACTGCCCGGAACTCGGGCTCGCCGACATTGGCTACTCCCTGGCCACGAGCAGGACGGCGCTCGCCCGGCGGGCAGCCGTCGTCGCCACCGACCGCGAGGAATTCCTCACCGCGCTCACGGCACTGACCGAGGGCGGCCTGGCGACGGGCCTGGTGGAGGGCGAGGTGAGCGCCGGGAAGCTGGCGTTCCTGTTCACGGGTCAGGGGAGTCAGCGGCTGGGGATGGGGCGTGAGCTGTACGACGCGTATCCCGTCTTCGCGGAGGCGTTGGATGCGGTGTGTTCGCGTCTGGAACTGCCTTTGAAGGATGTGCTGTTCGGCTCGGACGCGGAGGCACTGGATCGTACGGAGTTCACCCAGCCCGCCCTCTTCGCCGTCGAGGTCGCGCTGTTCCGTCTGGTGGAGTCCCTGGGCCTGAAGCCGGACTTCCTGGCGGGTCATTCCATTGGTGAGATTGCCGCTGCGCATGTGGCGGGGGTGTTCTCGCTCCAGGACGCGTGTGAACTGGTCGCTGCCCGGGGCCGGTTGATGCAGGCGTTGCCCGGTGACGGTGTGATGATCGCGGTGCAGGCGTCGGAGGACGAGGTGCTTCCGTACCTCACCGACGGTGTGTCCATCGCGGCCATCAATGGTCCGCGGTCGGTGGTCATCGCGGGTGACGAGGACGCGGCGCTTGAGGTCCTCGCGCACTTCGAAGGCCGTAAGTCGAAGCGGCTGACGGTCAGTCACGCCTTCCATTCCCCGCACATGGACGGCATGTTGGACGCGTTCCGTGAGGTTGTGGCGGGGCTGTCGTACGAGTCGCCGCGTATCCCGGTCGTCTCCAACCTGACCGGTGCTCTGGTCTCGGACGAGATGTCGTCCCCCGACTTCTGGGTACGTCATGTCCGCGAGGCCGTACGGTTCCTCGACGGCATCCGGGCCCTCGAAGCGGCCGGTGTCACCACGTACGTCGAACTCGGCCCCGACGGAGTCCTCTCCGCCATGGCCCAGGAGTGCCTGACCGTCGACGGTGCCGCGTTCCTGCCCGTTCTGCGGGCCGGGCGCGACGAGGCCGAGACGGTCACCACGGCCCTCGCCCAGGCGCACCTGCGGGGTATCGCCGTGGACTGGGAGGCGTTCTTCGCGGGGACCGGCGCCCGGCGCGTCGACCTGCCCACGTACGCCTTCCAGCGCCAGCGCTACTGGCTGGAGGCGCCCGCCCACGCGCTGAGCGGGGACGTGGCGTCCGCCGGTCTCGGCGCCGCCGGGCATCCGCTGCTGGGGGCGGCGGTCGAACTGCCCGACTCGGACGGCTTCTTGTTCACCGGGCGGCTGTCGCTGCGCACGCACCCCTGGCTGGCCGATCACACCGTGGCGGGCACGGTCCTGCTGCCGGGCGCCGCACTGGTCGAACTGGCCGTGCGCGCCGGTGACCACGCGGGCTGCGACCTGCTGGAGGACCTCACGCTGGAGGCACCGCTGGTGCTGCCCGCCACGGGCGGGGTGCAGCTGCGGCTCGCCGTGGCGGAGCCGGACGCGGCGGGACGGCGGGTCTTCCACGTCTACTCGCGCCCGGAGGACGCCGCGTCCGAGGAGCCGTGGACCCGGCACGCGAGCGGTGTGCTGGCCGTCGAGGGACAGGCCGTCACCGAGGCGGAGGCCGAATGGCCCCCGGCCGGGGCCGAGCCCTGCGACATCGAGGACCTGTATCCGTCGTTCGACGCGATCGGGCTTGGCTACGGCCCGGCGTTCCGCAACCTGCGGCTCGCCTGGCGGCGCGGCGACGAAGTGTTCGCCGAGGTCGCCCTGGCCGAGGACCGTAGGCTGGAGGGCTCCCTGTACGGGCTCCACCCGGCGCTGCTCGACGCCGCCCTGCACGCGGTCGGCCTCGGGGAGTTCTTCCCCGGCGCCGAGGAGGGCGCCCGGCTGCCGTTCTCGTGGGACGGCGTGCGGCTGCACGCCGTGGGCGCCTGCGCGCTGCGGGTGCGGATGGCCCCGGCCGGCCGGGACGCGGTCGCGCTGAGCCTCGCGGACGAGTCAGGACAGCCGGTCCTGACCATCGACTCGCTCGTGCTGCGCCCGCTCGCCGTCGACGCGCTCGGCGCCGGTGGACCGGGAGCGACGCGCGACGCGCTGTTCCGGGTCGACTGGCCCGTACTGGCCCTGCCCGAGGCCGAGTCGCCCGCCGACGGACGCTGGGCCCTGCTGGGCGGCGACCCGCTGAAGCTGGGTGCCGCACTGGAGCGGACCGGGGTCCTGACGCCGGGTGCCGCCTTCGGCGCGGACGCCGACGGCACGGCGGAAGGCGGCGGCCTCCACCCCGGCCTGCCGGCCCTCGCCGAAGCGGTCGATCTGGCCGACGCACTGGGGGAGAGCGCACCGGAGGTGGTGCTCCTTCCGCTGGCCTGCGACCTCGGCACGGCGGGCGGCCTCGCGTCGGCCGCGCGCACCGCCACCGCGGAAGCGCTGGAGCTGATCCGGTCCTGGCTGGCGGACGAGCGGTTCGCCGCTTCCCGGCTGGTGATCGTCACCCGCGGCGCCGTCGGCACGGACGACGCCGAGGGCGTGGCGGACCTGGCCCACGCGGCCGTATGGGGCCTGGTGCGCTCCGCGCAGGCCGAGCACCCGGACCGCCTGGTCCTGGTCGACCTCGACGACGAGGACGCCTCGTACCGGGCGCTGCCCGCGGCGCTCGACACCGACGAGACCCAGTTCGCGGTGCGCGGCGGAACCGTACGGGCCCCGCGCCTGGCGCGGGCCGCCCTCCGGGAGAGCGCCGACGGACCCGCCGCGCTGGACCCCGAGGGCACCGTCCTCGTCACCGGCGCCGGCGGCACCCTGGGCGGGCTCTTCGCCCGGCACCTGGTCACCGCGTACGGTGTGCGGCATCTGCTGCTCGCCGGCCGTCGCGGAGCCGCTGCGGACGGAGCCGTACAACTGGCCGACGAGCTGGGCGCTCTGGGTGCCGAGGTGACGTGGGCGGCGTGCGACGTGGCCGACCGGGACGCCCTCGCCGGGCTCCTGGAGTCCGTACCCGACGCGCATCCGCTGACCGCCGTCGTGCACACCGCCGGTGTGCTGGACGACGGCACGGTGGAGTCGCTGACCCCCGAGCGGGTGGAGCGGGTGCTGCGGCCCAAGGTCGACGCGGCGTGGAACCTGCACGAACTGACCCGCGGCCTGGACCTGGCGGCCTTCGTGCTGTTCTCCTCCGCTGCCGGCGTGTTCGGCAACGCGGGACAGGCCAACTACGCGGCGGGCAACACGTTCCTCGACGCACTCGCCCAGCACCGGCGCGCGGCGGGCCTGCCCGCCGTGTCGCTGGCCTGGGGCCTGTGGGACGACGAGGCGGGCATGGCCGTGACCCTCGACGACAACGACCGGCGGCGTCTGAGCCGGGGCAGCATGAACCCGCTCTCCGCGGCCGAGGGGCTCGCGCTCTTCGACGCGGCGCTGACGGAGCCGGCTTCCCCGGGCGTCACGGCCGCCGGTACGGAAACGGAACGGGCCGCGGCCGTACTGGTGCCCGCCCGGCTCGACCTGGCCGTGCTGCACGCCCAAGTCGGCGATGCCGTACCGCCGTTGCTGCGCGGACTGCTCCGTACCCCGGTACGGAGCAGGGCCGGCGGCCAGGCGGCGGGCGCCGCTCCGGACTCGCTCGCACAGCGGCTCGCCCAGCTGCCGGCCGCCGAACGGGACCGGGTGCTCCTGGACCTGGTCTGCACCCATGTGGCGCAGGTCCTCGGTCACAGCGGGGCCGGGGCCATCGAACCCGGCAGTGCCTTCAAGGAGTTGGGCTTCGACTCGCTGACCGCGGTCGAGCTGCGCAACCGGCTCGGCGCCGCCACCGGCCTGCGGCTGCCCGCCACGCTGATCTTCGACTATCCGACCCCCGAGGCGCTGAGCGGATATCTGCGCTCCGCGCTGCCCCTCGACGACGGACCGTCCGTCTTCGGTGAACTCGACCGGCTGGAGGCGTCCTTGGCCGCGGCGGACGCGGACAGCGTCACACGCTCGCGGATCACGATGCGCCTCCAGGCACTCATGGCCAAGTGGAACGACGCCCAGGAAACGGGTGGCGCCACCGATGACGGGGACGACGGCGACCTCGAATCGGTGACGGACGACGAGCTCTTCGATCTGCTCGACGACGAGCTCGGGGCGTCCTGAGCCGCCCGGAACACAGCCCCGGGGCGCGCCCTTCGCAGGGCGCGCCCCACCTCAACACCGGACCCCGGCCCCTGCCCAGGCAGTGACCGGCCGGGGCCCCGCGACACGACAACAGGCCACGGGACCCGCACACCGGGCCCCGGCCACCCTGACGACCGACCGGCACAACCGCCCCTGAGGCATGGAGCTCACGCAAATGGTGAACGAGGACAAGCTTCGCGACTACCTCAAGCGGGCGACCGCCGATCTGCGCCAGGCCCGCAAGCGGCTGCGCGAGGTCGAGGAGAAGAGCCAGGAGCCCATCGCCATCGTCGCGATGAGCTGCCGCTACCCCGGCGGGGTGCGAACCCCCGAAGACCTGTGGCGGCTCGTCGAGAACGGCGACGACGCCGTCTCCGGCTTCCCGGTCGACCGGGGCTGGGACGTGGAGTCGCTCTACGACGCCGACCCCGACAGCCCCGGGTCCAGCTACGTCAGCGAGGGCGCGTTCCTCTACGACGCCGCCCGCTTCGACCCCGCCCCCTTCGGGATCTCGCCGCGTGAGGCGATGGCGATGGACCCGCAGCAGCGGCTGCTGTTGGAGGCCTCCTGGGAGGCGTTCGAGCGGGCGGGTATCGACCCGTCGTCCGTACGCGGCAGCCGCACGGCCGTCTTCGCCGGTGTGATGTACCACGACTACACCGCACGCCTCGACTCGGTGCCTGAGGGCGTCGAGGGCTTCCTCGGCACCGGAAGCTCCGGCAGCATCGCCTCGGGCCGCGTCGCCTACACCTTCGGTCTCGAAGGCCCGGCGGTCACCGTCGACACCGCGTGCTCGTCCTCCCTGGTCACCCTGCACCTCGCGGTCCAGGCCCTGCGTGCCGGCGAGTGCTCGCTGGCCCTGGCCGGCGGTGTCACCGTGATGGCGACCCCCGCGACCTTCACCGAGTTCAGCCGCCAGCGCGGCCTGGCCGCCGACGGCCGCTGCAAGCCCTTCGCGGCCGCCGCCGACGGTACGGGCTGGGGCGAGGGCGTCGGCATGCTGCTCGTCGAGCGGCTGTCCGACGCGCAGCGCAACGGGCACCCCGTCCTCGCGATCGTGCGCGGCTCGGCCATCAACCAGGACGGCGCCAGCAACGGCCTCACCGCTCCCAACGGCCCTTCCCAGCAGCGCGTCATCCACCAGGCCCTGACCAACGCCCGCCTGTCGGCGGTGGACGTCGACGTCGTGGAGGCGCACGGCACCGGCACCACCCTCGGTGACCCGATCGAGGCCCAGGCCCTCCTGGCCACGTACGGCCAGGACCGACCGGCCGACCGGCCGCTGCTGCTCGGCTCGGTCAAGTCGAACATCGGCCACACGCAGGCCGCCGCCGGTGTCGCCGGCATCATCAAGATGGTCGAGGCGATGCGGCACGGCGTCGTACCGAAGACGCTCCACCTCGACGAGCCCACCCCGCACGTCGACTGGGAGGCGGGCGCCGTCTCCCTCATCGGGGAAAAGATGCCGTGGCCTGAGGTGGGTCGGGTGCGTCGTGCGGGTGTGTCGTCGTTCGGGTTCAGTGGGACGAATGCGCATGTGATTGTGGAGCAGGCGCCGGGGGCGGAGGCCGTTGAGGCTGCGGAGGCCGTTGAGGTGTCCGTGGCTCCGGTGGTGCCGTGGGTGTTGTCGGGTAAGAGTGCGGGTGCGTTGCGGGCGCAGGCGGGGCGGTTGTCGGGGTGGCTGGCGGGCGCGGGGGGTGTGCGTGCGCTGGATGTGGGTTGGTCGTTGGCGTCGTCGCGGTCTGCTTTGGATCATCGTGCGGTTGTTTTTGGTGATCATGTGGCGGGTGTGGAGGCGGTGGCTTCGGGCGGGCTCGCTGCGGGTGTGGTGAGTGGTTCGGTTGTTGGTGGGAAGACGGTTTTTGTGTTCCCGGGGCAGGGTTCGCAGTGGGTGGGGATGGCGGAGGAGCTGCTGGTTTCTTCTCCGGTGTTCGCTGCGCGGGTGGATGAGTGTGGGAAGGCGCTTGAGCCGTTTACCGGCTGGTCTTTGCGTGATGTGTTGTGTGGTGTTGAGGGTGCGCCGTCGTTGGAGCGGGTCGATGTGGTGCAGCCTGCTCTGTTTGCGGTGATGGTGTCGTTGGCCGAGGTGTGGCGTGCTGCGGGTGTGGTGCCGGGTGCGGTGATCGGGCATTCGCAGGGGGAGATTGCTGCTGCGTGTGTGGCGGGGATCTTGTCGTTGGAGGATGCGGCGCGTGTGGTGGCGTTGCGTTCGCAGGCGATCGGCCGTGTGCTGGCGGGTCTGGGCGGGATGGTGTCGGTCCCGCTTCCGGCCGCTGACGTACGGGAGCGGATCGCCGCGTGGGATGGCCGGATTTCTGTTGCCGCGGTGAATGGTCCTTCGTCGGTGGTGGTTTCCGGTGAGGTTGAGGCGCTGGATGAGTTCTTCGCCGCCTGTGAAGGTGAGGGTGTGCGGGCGCGGCGTATCGCGGTGGATTACGCCTCGCATTCGGCTCAGGTGGAGTTGTTGCGTGAGGAACTGCTGGACCTGCTCGCTCCGGTGGAGCCGCAGGCCGGCGAGGTGCCGTTCTTGTCGACGGTGACGGGGGAGTGGGTTAAGGGTCCGGAGCTGGATGCGGGGTATTGGTTCCGGAATCTGCGGCAGACGGTGGAGTTGGAGCAGGCGACCCGGACTTTGCTGGAGCAGGGTTTCGGGGTGTTCATCGAGTCCAGCCCGCATCCGGTGCTGACGGTGGGTGTGGCGGAGACGGTTGAGGATGCGGGCCGTGAGGCTGCTGTGCTGGGGTCGTTGCGCCGTGGCGAGGGTGGTCTGGAGCGTTTCTGGCTGTCGTTGGGCGAGGCGTGGGCCCGCGGTGTGAAGGTCGACTGGGACGCCGTGTACTCCGGCACGGGTGCCCAGCGTGTGGACCTGCCCACCTACGCCTTCCAGCAGGAGCACTACTGGCTCGAAAGCGGCACCGCCAAGGACGCCACTGCCACCGCGTACCCCGTCGACACCGTCGAGGCCCGCTTCTGGGAAGCCGTCGAGCGCCAGGACGTCGCCGCGCTCACCGCCGAACTGGACGTCGACGAGGACGAGACGCTGACCGCGCTGCTGCCGGCCCTCTCCTCCTGGCGCAAGCAGAGCCGCGAGCAGTCCACGGTCGACGGCTGGCGCTACCGCGTCACCTGGAAGCCCGCCCCCGAGCCCACCACCGCCCGTCTGTCGGGCACTTGGCTGGTCGCCGTGCCCGAGGCCCGGACCGGGGCCGCCGCCGAGTGGACCGACGCCGTGCTGCGCACCCTCGGCGAACACGGAGCCGACGTACGGCAGGTCGAGGTCGCCCGCACCGACGACACCCGCGCCGAACTCACCGGCCGGATCAGTGCCGCCCTCGCCGACGGGCCCGCCGTCTCGGGCGTCCTGTCCCTGGTGTCGTCCACGGGAACCGATGAGCCGTTCGGTGTCACCGCGCCCGCCGGCGTGATCGCCACGCTCTCCCTCGTCCAGGCCCTCGGTGACGCCTCCGTCACCGCGCCCCTGTGGTGCGTCACCCGTGGTGCCGTCGCCACCGGCCGCTCCGAGCAGTTGGTGGACCCGGCGCAGGCACCGGTCTGGGGCCTCGGCAGGGTGGCCGCACTGGAGCACGGCGAGCGCTGGGGCGGTCTGATCGACCTGCCCGGCGCGGACACCGTCGACGACCGGGCCCTGGCCCGGCTCGCGGGCGTGCTCGCCGGTGATGCCGCCGAGGACCAGGTGGCGGTCCGCACCTCCGGCCTCTTCGTACGCCGGCTCGTCCGCGCCCGTCTCACCGAGACCCCGGCGGTACGGGAGTGGCGTCCCGCCGGTACGACTCTGGTGACCGGTGGTACGGGTGCGCTGGGTGCGCATGTCGCCCGCTGGCTGGCGGAGAACGGCGCCGAGCACCTGCTGCTCACCAGCCGCCGCGGCCCGGACGCCCCCGGCGCCACAGAACTCGCCGCCGAACTACGTGAGTTGGGCGCCGACGTCACCATCGCCGCCTGCGACGTCGGCGACCGCGACGCGGTGGCCGGCCTCATCGCGTCCGTACCCGCCGACCGGCCGCTCACCGCCGTCGTGCACACGGCCGCCGTCCTGGACGACGGTGTCATCGAGGCGCTCGCCCCCGAGCAGATCGAGCGGGTGCTCCGGGTGAAGGTCGACGCGACCCTCCACCTGCATGAGCTGACGCGCGACCTGGACCTGTCCGCGTTCGTCTTCTTCTCGTCCTTCGCCGCCACGTTCGGCGCCCCGGGCCAGGGCAACTACGCGCCCGGCAACGCCTTCCTGGACGCCTTCGCCGAGTACCGCCGCGCCGAAGGGCTGCCCGCCACCTCCCTCGCCTGGGGCCCCTGGGGCGACGGCGGCATGGCCGAAGGCGCGGTGGGCGACCGCATGCGCCGCCACGGCGTCATGGAGATGTCGCCCGAGCGTGCCGTCTCCGCCCTCCAGCACGCGCTGGACCGCGACGAGACCACCCTCACCGTCGCCGACATGGAATGGCGCCGCTTCGTCCTCGCCTTCACCTCCGGTCGCACCCGGCCGCTGCTGCACGACCTGCCCGAGGCACGGGAGGTCATGGAGAGCACCCGTGCGGATGCCGCCGAGGAGACGGGCGGCGCCGCCGCGCTCGCCCAGAAGCTCGCCGGACAGCCCGAGCCCGAGCAGGAACGGCTGCTCCTCGACCTGGTCCGTACGGCCGTGGCCTCCGTCCTCGGCTACGCGGGGCCCGACGCGGTCGAACCGGCCCGGGCGTTCAAGGAGTTGGGCTTCGACTCGCTCACCTCGGTCGAACTGCGCAACCGGCTGAACGCGGTCAGCGGCCTCAAGCTGCCGCCCACCCTCGTCTTCGACTACCCGACGCCCACGGTCCTCGCCCGGCACCTGCGCGCGGAGTTCTTCGGCCGGGATGCGGCGTCCGCCGCCCTCGTGCCCGTCGCCGCGGTCTCCGACGCCGAGCCGATCGCCATCGTCGCGATGAGCTGCCGTTTCCCCGGCGGGGTCCGCAACCCCGAGGAGCTGTGGCAGCTGCTCACCACCGACGGCGATGCGCTGTCGACGTTCCCCCTGGACCGCGGCTGGAACGTCGAGGCGCTGTACGACCCCGACCCCGACGCGCAGGGCACCTCGTACACCCGCGAGGGCGGCTTCCTCTCCGACGTCGCCGCGTTCGATGCCGGGTTCTTCGGGATCTCGCCGCGTGAGGCGATGGCGATGGACCCGCAGCAGCGTCTGCTGCTGGAGACCTCGTGGGAGGCGTTCGAGCGGGCCGGGATCGACCCGTCGTCCCTGCACGGCAGCCAGTCCGGTGTCTTCGTCGGCACCAACGGCTCCGACTACTCCAACCTCGTACGCGCCGCCACGGACGGCCTCGAAGGCCACCTGGCCACCGGCAGCGCGGGCAGCGTCGTCTCCGGCCGCCTGTCGTACACCTTCGGTCTCGAAGGCCCGGCGGTCACCGTCGACACCGCGTGCTCGTCGTCGCTGGTCGCCCTGCACCTGGCCGTACAGGCCCTGCGGAGCGGCGAGTGCTCGCTCGCCCTGGCGGGCGGTGTGACGGTCATGTCGACGCCGGGCACCTTCATCGAGTTCAGCCGCCAGCGCGGACTGTCCACGGACGGGCGCTGCAAGGCGTTCTCCTCGGACGCCGACGGCTTCAGCCCCGCCGAGGGCGTCGGCATGCTGCTCGTGGAGCGGCTGTCCGACGCGCAGCGCAACGGGCACCCCGTCCTCGCGATCGTGCGCGGCTCGGCCGTCAACCAGGACGGTGCGAGCAACGGCCTCACCGCTCCCAACGGCCCTTCCCAGCAGCGCGTCATCCGCCAGGCTCTCGCCAACGCCCGCCTCACCGCGGCCGAGGTGGACGTCGTGGAGGCGCACGGTACGGGTACGACGCTCGGTGACCCGATCGAGGCGCAGGCCCTGCTCGCCACGTACGGCCAGGACCGACCGGCCGATCGGCCGCTGCTGCTCGGCTCGGTCAAGTCGAACATCGGCCACGCTCAGGCGGCGGCCGGTGTCGCGGGTGTCATGAAGATGGTGCTCGCCATGCAGCACGGCGTCGTGCCGAAGAGCCTGCACATCGACGAGCCCACCCCGCACGTCGACTGGAGCGCGGGCGAGGTCACCCTGCTGACCGAACAGCGGGAGTGGCCGCAGAGCGACGGCCCCTGGCGCGCGGGCGTCTCGTCCTTCGGCTTCAGCGGCACCAACGCGCACGCCATCATCGAGCAGGCGCCGGCCGAGCAGGGGTCCGACGGCCAGGAGACCCCTGTGTCGCCGGCCGAACCCCTATCGACCGCTACCCTCTCCGGCGGCAGCGCGTCCGACCGTCCCGCCGCCCTGCCCTGGACGCTGACGGCCAAGAGCGAGAAGGCCCTGCGCGGCCAGGCCGAACGCCTCCTTGCGCACCTGGCAAACCGCTCTGACCTGCGGCTTGCCGATGTCGGCCACTCCCTGGCGACCACCCGTTCCGCCCTTGACCGGCGTGCCGTGCTGATCGGCCGGGAGCATGCCGACTTCGTCACCGCACTGACCGCACTGGCGGAAGGGGAGACCTCACCCCTGCTCGTTCAGGGGGAGGCAGTCGGGGGCAAGACGGTTTTCGTGTTCCCGGGTCAGGGGTCGCAATGGGTGGGCATGGCCCAGTCGTTGTTGGACGCTTCACCGGTGTTCGCTGCGCGGGTGGATGAGTGTGGGAAGGCGCTTGAGCCGTTTACCGGCTGGTCGCTGCGCGATGTGCTGTGCGGTGCTGAAGATGCGCCGTCGTTGGAGCGCGTCGATGTGGTGCAGCCTGCTCTGTTTGCGGTGATGGTGTCGTTGGCCGAGGTGTGGCGTGCTGCGGGTGTGGTGCCGGGTGCGGTGATCGGGCATTCGCAGGGGGAGATTGCTGCTGCGTGTGTGGCGGGGATCTTGTCGTTGGAGGATGCGGCGCGTGTGGTGGCGTTGCGTTCGCAGGCGATCGGCCGTGTGCTGGCGGGTCTGGGCGGGATGGTGTCGGTTCCGCTTCCTGCTGCTGCGGTGCGGGAGCGGATTGCTCCGTGGGGTGAGGACCGGATTTCTGTTGCCGCGGTGAATGGTCCTTCGTCGGTGGTGGTGTCGGGTGAGGTGGCCGCGCTGGATGAGTTCTTCGCCACCTGCGAGAGCGAGGGTGTGCGGGCGCGGCGTATCGCGGTGGATTATGCCTCGCATTCGGCTCAGGTGGAGTTGTTGCGTGAGGAACTGCTGGAACTGCTCGCTCCGGTGAAGCCGGGTGCGGGTGAGGTGCCGTTCTTGTCGACGGTGACGGGGGAGTGGGTTAAGGGTCCGGAGCTGGATGCGGGGTATTGGTTCCGGAATCTGCGGCAGACGGTGGAGTTGGAGCAGGCGACCCGGACTTTGCTTGAGCAGGGTTTCGGGGTGTTCATCGAGTCCAGCCCGCATCCGGTGCTGACGGTGGGTGTGGCGGAGACGGTTGAGGATGCGGGCCGTGAGGCTGCTGTGCTGGGGTCGTTGCGCCGTGGCGAGGGTGGTCTGGAGCGTTTCTGGCTGTCGTTGGGTGAGGCGTGGGCCCGTGGTGTGTCGGTGGACTGGGACGCGGTCTTCGCGGGCACGGGTGCCCAGCGTGTGGACCTGCCCACCTACGCCTTCCAGTCGCAGCGTTTCTGGCCGGAGGCCGCGGCGGTCGAAACTGTGGCGGTGTCGGCGGGGGATGCGATCGACGCACGTTTCTGGGAGGCCGTCGAGCGCGAGGATCTTGAGGCGCTGACCGCTGAGCTCGACATCGAGGACGAGCGGCCGCTGACCGCGCTGCTGCCCGCGCTGTCGTCCTGGCGTAAGCAGAGCCGGGAGCAGTCCACGGTGGATGGCTGGCGCTACCGCGTCACCTGGAAGCCGTTGGCCGAGGCCACGACCGCGCGTCTGTCGGGCAGTTGGCTGGTTGTCACCCCCGAGGCGCCGACCGGTCCCGCCGCGGAGTGGGCCGAGGCCGTGGTCCGTACGCTCGGTGAGCGCGGTGCTGACGTCCGTACGATCGTGGTCCCCGCCGACGCCGGTCGTGACGCTCTCGCCGCCGTGCTCAAGGCCGAGACGGCCGGGACCGCTCCCGGCGGCGTCCTCTCCCTCCTCGCCCTCGGCGACGAGGGGGCTGCCACGGAATCCGCGCTGCGCGCCCACGCCGGACTCGGCGGGACCGCCGCGCTCGTGCAGGCCCTCGGTGATGCCGACGTCGCCGCACCGCTGTGGTGCGTCACGCGGGGCGCGGTCTCCGTGGCCCGTTCCGAGCGGCTCCAGGACCCGGCGCAGGCGCTGGTGTGGGGCTTCGGCCGGACCGTCGCGCTGGAGTACCCGGACCGCTGGGGCGGCCTGATCGACCTGCCGCAGGACGCGGACGAGCGGGCGTTGACCCGGCTCGTGGGCGTGCTGGCCGGTGACGGGGCAGAGGACCAGGTGGCGCTGCGCGCCTCCGGGCTCTTCGGCCGCCGACTGACCCATGCGCCCCTCGCCGACGCGCCCGGCACGACCTGGAAGCCGCAGGGTACGACTCTGGTGACCGGTGGTACGGGTGCGCTGGGTGCGCATGTCGCCCGCTGGCTGGCGGAGAACGGTGCCGAGCACCTGCTGCTCACCAGCCGCCGTGGCGCGGATGCGCCCGGTGCCGCCGAACTCGCCGCCGAACTGCGTGAGTTGGGCGCCGACGTCACCGTCGCCGCCTGCGACGCCGCCGACCGCGACGCCGTCACCGCGCTGCTCGCGGCAGTCCCCGCCGAGCACCCGCTGACCGCCGTCGTGCACACAGCCGGCGTCCTCGACGACGGTGTCATCGACGCGCTCACCCCCGAGCGGTTCGCGACCGTACTCGCCCCCAAGGCGGATGCGGCGCTCACCCTGCACGAGCTGACCCGCGACCTGGACCTGTCCGCGTTCGTCCTCTTCTCCGGTGTCGCCGGCACGCTCGGCGACGCCGGACAGGGCAACTATGCCGCCGCGAACGCCTACTTGGACGCCCTGGCCGAGCAGCGCAGCGCCGACGGCCTGGCCGCGACCTCCGTGGCCTGGGGCCGCTGGGGCGACAGCGGACTCGCCGCGGGCGGCGCGATCGGGGAACGGCTCGACCGGGGCGGTGTGCCCGCGATGGCGCCCCGCTCCGCGATCCGCGCCCTCCAGCAGGCCCTCGACCACGCGGAGGCGGCCGTGGCCGTCGCCGACATCCAGTGGGAACGGTTCACGCCCGGCTACACCGCCGTACGGCCCAGCCCGTTCCTGGCCGACCTGCCCGAGGTGCGGCAGCTGGCCGAGTCCGCCCCGGCCGGCGAAGCGGCCGGAGAGGCATCCCCGGCCGAGGCACTGCGCCGCCGGCTCGCGGTCATGCCGCAGGCCGAACAGACCCTGGCCGTACTCGCGCTGGTCCGCTCGCACGCGGCCACCGCGCTCGGCCACCCGACCACAGACGAGGTGGGCGCAGGCCGCGCCTTCAAGGAGCTCGGCTTCGACTCCTTGATCGCGCTGGAGCTGCGCAACCGGCTCAACGCGGCCACCGGCCTGCGGCTCCCGGCCACCCTCGTCTTCGACCACCCGACCCCGGCGGCCCTGGCCGACTTCCTGCGTGGCGAGATCACCCAGGACGGCAGCGCCGGGGCGGCTCCCGGAATCGCGGAACTCGAAAAGCTGGAGTCCGCGCTGTCCGTGCTCGACCCGGACGGCGAAACCGCCGAAACACGTACCGACATCGCGCTGCGTCTGCAGGCCCTCCTGGCGAAGTGGGGTGAACCGCACACCGAATCCAGTGGCGAGGCCGTGACCGAGAAGCTCCAAGAGGCCACGCCCGACGAGCTCTTCGACTTCATCGAGAACGAGCTCGGTATTTAGCACAGCGGACAGCAGGCAGTAGCAGGCGCAAGGGTTTGTGACGAGAAGCATGGGTGAGGTTCCAATGGCAGATGCAGATCAGGACAAGATCCTCGGCTACCTGAAGCGGGTGACGGCCGATCTGCACCAGACCCGTCAGCGGCTTCGCGAGGTCGAGGCCCAGGAGCCTGAGCCGATCGCGATCACCGGCATGAGCTGCCGGTTCCCCGGCGGCATCGAGACGCCCGAGGCCCTGTGGGACCTGGTGGCGCAGGGCCGGGACGCGATCACGGACTTCCCGACCGACCGTGGCTGGGACATCGAGTCGCTGTACGACGCCGATCCCGACCAGCAGGGCACCTCGTACACCCGCGAGGGCGGATTCCTCGACGGCGCCGGGGAGTTCGACGCCGCGTTCTTCGGCATCAGCCCGCGCGAAACCCTCGGCATGGATCCGCAGCAGCGCCTGCTGCTCGAAACGTCCTGGGAGACCTTCGAAAGGGCCGGCATAGACCCGGCCACCCTGCGCGGCTCCAAGGCCGGTGTGTTCATCGGCACCAACGGCCAGGACTACCCGGAACTGCTGCGCGAGGTGCCCAAGGGCGTCGAGGGGTATCTCCTCACCGGAAACGCGGCCAGCGTCGTCTCCGGCCGCATCTCCTACACCTTCGGCCTGGAGGGGCCGGCGGTCACCGTCGACACCGCCTGCTCCTCCTCGCTGGTCGCCCTGCACCTCGCGGTGCAGGCGCTGCGCAACGGCGAGTGCACGATGGCGCTCGCGGGCGGTGTCACCGTCATGTCGAGCCCGCGCGCCTTCGTCCAGTTCAGCCGGCAGCGGGGCCTGGCCCCCGACGGCCGCTGCAAGCCGTTCGCCGACGGCGCGGACGGTACGGGCTGGGGCGAGGGCGTCGGCATGCTGCTCGTGGAGCGGCTGTCCGACGCCCGTAAGAACGGTCACCCCGTCCTCGCGATCGTGCGCGGCTCGGCCATCAACCAGGACGGCGCCAGCAACGGCCTCACCGCCCCCAACGGCCCCTCCCAGCAGCGCGTCATCCGCCAGGCCCTCACCAATGCCGGGCTCACCCCGGCGCAGGTCGACGTCGTCGAGGCGCACGGCACCGGCACCACCCTCGGCGACCCGATCGAGGCGCAGGCCCTGATCGCCACGTACGGCCAGAACCGGCCCGAGGGCCGCCCGCTGTGGCTCGGCTCCATCAAGTCGAACATCGGCCACACGCAGGCCGCGGCCGGTGTCGCGGGCATCATCAAGATGGTCCACGCGATCCAGCACGGCGTCCTGCCCGAGTCGCTCCACATCGACGAGCCGTCGTCCAACGTCGACTGGACCGCCGGTGACGTCAAGCTGCTCAGCCAGGCCGTGCCGTGGCCCGAGACCGGCCAGCCGCGCCGTGCGGGCATCTCCTCCTTCGGCGTCAGCGGCACCAACGCCCACACCGTCATCGAGCAGGCCCCGCCCGCCGACGACTCCCAGGCTCCCGCGACCGGCTCCACCGGGCCCGCCGCCGAAGCCGCCAAGGGCGCCACCGGACCCGTCCCGCTGCTGGTGTCCGGCCGGGACGAGCCCGCCCTGCACGCCCAGGCCGAGCGGCTCGCCGCCCACCTGCGCGAGCACCCCGAACTCGCCGCGGACACCGCGGGTTTGACCGACCTCGGTTTCTCGCTGGCCACCAGCCGTTCCTCGCTCGACCGCAGGGCCGTGCTGTTCAGCGCCGACCGTGAGGGCCTGCTCGCCGACCTCGCCGCGCTCGCCCGCGACGAGCAGCCCGCCGGCCTCGTCCAGGGCGTACCGGGCGAGGGCAAGACCGCCTTCCTCTTCGCCGGGCAGGGCAGCCAGCGCCCGGGCATGGGCCGCGAGCTGTACGCCGCCCACCCCGGCTTCGCCCGCGCCCTCGACGAGGTCCGCGCCGAGCTGGACCAGTACCTCGAACGCCCCCTGCTGGAGGTGCTGTTCGCCGCCGAGGGCACCCCCGAGGCCGCCCTCCTCGACGAGACCGCCTACACCCAGACCGCCCTGTTCGCCGTCGAGGTCGCCCTCTACCGGCAGCTCGAACAGTGGGGTGTCACCCCCGACTTCCTCATCGGCCACTCCATCGGCGAACTCGCCGCCGCCCACGTCTCCGGCGTGCTCACCCTCGCCGACGCGGCCAAGCTGGTCGCCGCCCGCGGCCGGCTCATGCAGGCGCTGCCCGCCGGCGGCGCGATGATCGCCGTCGAGGCCGCCGAGGACGAGGTCGCGCCGCTGCTCACCGACCGGGTGGGCATCGCCGCCGTCAACGGCCCCACCGCCGTCGTCGTCTCCGGCGACGAGGACGCCGCCACGGCCCTCGCCGAAACCCTGCGCGCCCGGGGCCGGCGCACCAAGCGGCTCACCGTCAGCCACGCCTTCCACTCCCCGCTGATGGACGCCATGCTCGACGACTTCCGCGAGGTCGCCGAGTCCGTCGCGTACGCCGCGCCCGTCATCCCGATCGTCTCCGACCTCACCGGTGCCTCCGTCACCGCCGAGGAGATCTGCGCCGCCGACTACTGGGTCCGGCACGTCCGCGAGGCCGTCCGCTTCCTCGACGGGATGCGCACACTCGCCGCGCAGGGTGTCACCACCTTCGTCGAGATCGGCCCCGGGGGAGTGCTCACCGCGCTCGCGCAGGAGTGCGTCACCGCCGAGGACGCCGTCTTCGTGCCCGTGCTGCGCGCCGACCGCCCCGAGGCGTCCGCGTTCGCCACGGCCGTGGCGCAGGCCCATGTCAGCGGGGTCGCCGTCGACTGGAGCGCCGTCTTCACCGGACGCGGCGCCACCCGCCTGGAGCTGCCCACCTACGCCTTCCAGCGCGAGCTGTACTGGCCCGAGCAGCCCACTGCCTGGGCCGGCGACGTCACCGCCGCCGGCATCGGTTCCGCCGACCACCCGCTGCTCGGCGCGGCCATCACGCTGGCCGACGGCGACGGCCACCTCTTCACCGGCCGGCTCTCGCTGGCCACGCACCCCTGGCTCGCCGACCACACGGTGATGGACACCGTGCTGCTGCCCGGCACCGCCTTCGTCGAACTCGCCCTCCAGGCCGGCGACCACACCGGCTGCGACCTGCTGGACGAACTCACCCTCGAAGCGCCGCTGGTACTGCCCCCGCACGGCGGAGTGCAGATCCAGCTGGCCGTCGGCGCCCCCGACACCCACGGCCGCCGCTCGCTGACCCTGCACTCCCGGCCCGAGGACGCCGCCGACGACACCTGGGGCGAGGGCGCCTGGACCCGGCACGCCACCGGCTTCCTGGCCACCTCCGCCCCCGGCGCGGACAAGCCCCTCGCCGACCTCACCAGCTGGCCGCCGAAGGACGCCACCGAGGTGGACGTCGAGGGCCTGTACGACTACCTCACCGAGTCCGGCTTCGCGTACGGACCGGTCTTCCAGGGCCTGCGGGGCGCCTGGCAGCGCGGCGAGGAGGTCTTCGCCGAGGTGCGGCTTCCCCAGCAGGCGCACGCCGAGGCCGCACTGTTCGGCCTGCACCCCGCGCTCCTGGACGCGGCCCTGCACGCCGTCGGCATCGGCTCCCTCCTGGAGGAGACCGAGCACGGCAGACTGCCGTTCTCCTGGAGCGGTGTGGCCCTGAAGGCCGTCGGCGCCCGAGCCCTGCGGGTCCGGCTCGCTCCCGCGGGCCAGGACACCGTGTCGGTGACCCTCGCCGACGAGACGGGCGCGCCCGTCGCCTCCGTCGACGCCCTGCTGCTGCGGCCCGTCTCCCCGGACCAGGTGCACGCCGCGCGCACCGCGTTCCACGACTCGCTCTTCCGCGTCGAGTGGACCGTCGTGCCCACCCCTGCCACCACCACCGTCGCCGCGGGCCAGTGGGGACTGCTGGGTGACGCCGGGGCGGAGTTCTCCGCCGCGCTGCCCACCGCCGCCGCCCACACCGGCCTCGCGGCCCTCGGCGCGGCTCTCCAGGCCGGGGCACCGCTCCCGCAGGCCGTGGTCGTACCCGTCGGCGCCCCGGGCGGGCCCTCGGCCGTCCCGGTCGACGGCGCCCTGCCCGGCTCCGTGCGCGACGCGCTGCACCACGCCCTCGGGCTCGCCCAGGAGTGGCTTGCCGACGACCGCTTCGCCGGCTCACGGCTGGTCTTCGTCACCCGCGGCGCCGTCGCCACCACCGCGGACGCCGACGTCGACGACCTGACCCACGCCCCGCTGTGGGGCCTGCTGCGCTCCGCGCAGTCCGAGCACCCCGACCGCTTCGTCCTGCTCGACCTGGACGGACGCGAGGAGTCCTGGCGTGCCCTGCCCGCCGCGCTCGCCACCGGTGAGCCGCAACTGGCCCTGCGCGAGGGCACGGTCGTCGTGCCCCGGCTCGCCCGCGTCGCCGCCGCCCCCGGCCAGGAGGCACCCGCTCTCGACCCGGACGGCACCGCGCTGGTCACCGGCGCCACCGGCACCCTCGGCGCGCTGGTCGCCCGGCACCTGGTCACCGCGCACGGCGTACGCCGCCTGCTGCTGACCAGCCGCCGCGGCCAGGCCGCCGCGGGCGCCGGCGAACTCCTCGCCGAACTGCGCGAGCTGGGCGCCGAGGCGACCCTGGCCGCCTGCGACGTGGCGGACCGCGACGCGCTCGCCGCGCTCCTGCGGACCGTGCCGGCCGCGCATCCGCTGACCGCTGTCGTACACACCGCCGGCGTCCTCGACGACGGCATCCTCGAAGCGCTCACGCCCGAGCGGATCGACCACGTACTGCCCGCCAAGGTCGACGCCGCCGTGCACCTGCACGAGCTGACCCAGGACCTGGACCTGGCCGCCTTCGTCCTGTTCTCCGCCGCCGCAGGCACCCTCGGCGGCCCCGGACAGGCCAACTACGCCGCCGCCAACACCTTCCTCGACGCGCTCGCCCAGCGCCGCCGCGCCGCGGGACTGCCCGCCACCGCGCTCGCCTGGGGCCTGTGGGCCGAGCGCAGCGGCATGACCGGCGAGCTCGCCGACGCCGACCTGGAACGGATCTCGCGCGCCGGCGTCGCCGCGCTCTCCTCCGCTCAGGGACTGGCGCTGCTGGACACCGCCCGCGCCGTCGGCGATCCCACCGCCGTCCCCATGCACCTGGACCTGTCGGCCCTGCGGCACGCCGACGCGAGCATGGTCCCCGCCCTGCTGCGCGGCCTGGTCCGCGCCCCGGCCCGCCGGGCCGCCGAGGCCCCGGACGCCGTCCCGGCCGGCGGCTTCGCCGAGCGGCTGCTGCCGCTGACCGCCGTGGAACGCGACCGGCTGCTCCTGAACACCGTCCGCGTCCAGGTCGCCGCCGTCCTCGGCTACCCCGGCCCCGAGGCCGTCGACCCGACCCGCGCCTTCAAGGAGCTGGGCTTCGACTCGCTGACCGCCGTCGAGCTGCGCAACCGCCTCGGCTCCGCCACCGGCGTCCGGCTGCCCGCCACCCTCGTCTTCGACTACCCGACCCCGAACGCGCTGACCGCGTTCCTGCGCGCCGAACTCCTCGGCGACGCGCCCGAGCAGGCCCCGGCGGCGGTCGCGGCCGCGCTCGACGACGACCCCATCGCCATCGTCGGCATGAGCTGCCGCTACCCCGGCGGCGTGACCACCCCCGAGGAGCTGTGGCAGCTCGTCACGGGTTCCGTCGACGCGATCTCGCCGTTCCCCACCGACCGTGGCTGGAACCTCGAAGCGCTGTACGACACCGATCCCGGCCGGGCCGGGACCTCGTACACCCGCGAGGGCGGCTTCCTGCACGACGCCGCCGACTTCGACCCGGACCTCTTCGGCATCAACCCGCGCGAGGCCCTGGCCATGGACCCGCACCAGCGGCTCCTGCTTGAGACCTCGTGGGAGGCGTTCGAGCGGGCCGGTATCGACCCGGCCTCGGTACGCGGCAGCCGGACCGGCGTGTTCGCCGGTGTCATGTACCACGACTACCTCACCCGGCTCCCGGCCGTGCCCGAGGGCCTGGAGGGCTACCTCGGCACCGGTACGGCGGGCAGCGTCGCCTCCGGCCGTATCTCCTACACCTTCGGTCTGGAGGGTCCGGCGGTCACGGTCGACACGGCGTGCTCGTCGTCGCTGGTGGCCCTGCACCTCGCCGCGCAGGCACTGCGCAGCGGCGAGTGCGACATGGCCCTGGCCGGCGGTGTCACCGTGATGTCCACCCCCGACACCTTCATCGACTTCAGCCGCCAGCGGGGCCTGGCCACCAACGGCCGCTGCAAGTCCTTCTCCGCCGACGCCGACGGCACCGGCTGGGCCGAAGGCGCGGGCATGATCCTCGTCGAGCGGCTTTCCGATGCCCGTCGCAACGGTCACCAGGTTCTCGCGGTCGTACGGGGTACGGCGGTCAACCAGGACGGTGCGAGCAACGGGCTCACCGCTCCTAATGGTCCGTCGCAGCAGCGGGTGATCCGTCAGGCGCTGTCCAACGCGGGGTTGACCACGGCCGATGTCGACGCCGTCGAGGCGCACGGCACCGGCACCACCCTCGGTGACCCGATCGAGGCCCAGGCCCTCCTCGCCACCTACGGCCAGAACCGGTCCGACGACACCCCGCTGCGGCTCGGCTCCATCAAGTCGAACATCGGCCACACGCAGGCCGCCGCGGGCGCCGCGGGCATCATCAAGATGGTCCTCGCGATGCGGCACGGGGTGCTCCCGCAGACCCTGCACGTCGACGAGCCCTCGCCGCACATCGACTGGGCGGCCGGCGCGGTCTCCCTGCTGACCGAGACCGCCCAGTGGCCCGAGACGGGCCGCCCCCGCCGCGCGGGCATCTCCTCGTTCGGCGTCAGCGGCACCAACGCGCACGTCATCATCGAGCAGCCGCCCGCCGACGAGCCCGCCACCACCGGCGGCGACAGCGCACCGGCCCTCCCGGCGGGCACCCCCCTGCCGTTCGCGCTCTCCGGCCGGACCCCCGCCGCGCTCCGCGCCCAGGCACTCCGGCTCATCGACCACCTCGCCGAACGGCCCGACGCGGCCCCGGCCGACCTGGCGCTCTCCCTCGCCACCACACGTACCGCCCTGGACCGGCGGGCCGTCGTCGTCGCCGCCGACCGCGCGGGCCTCCTCGCCGGGCTCACCGACCTCGCCGAGGACCGCGACAGCGCCCGGCTCGTCCGGCACGCCGTCGCCGACGGCCGTACGGCCGTCCTGTTCACCGGCCAGGGCAGCCAGCGCTCCGGCATGGGCCGCGAGCTGTACGCCACCTACCCCGCCTTCGCCCAGGCGCTCGACGAGGTCTGCGCCGCACTGGACCCGCACCTCGAACAGCCGCTGAAGGACGTCCTGTTCGCGGACGACAGCGACCTGCTGGACCGGACCGGATACACCCAGCCCGCCCTGTTCGCGCTGGAGACCGCCCTCTACCGGCTCGTCGCCTCGTGGGGCGTGCGGCCCGACTACGTCGCCGGTCACTCCATCGGCGAGATCACGGCCGCGCATGTCGCCGGCGTGCTCACCCTGCCCGACGCGGCCAGGCTCATCGCCGCCCGCGGCCGTCTCATGGAGGCGCTGCCCACCGACGGCGCCATGGTCGCTCTGAGCGCCACCGAGGAGGAGGTGCTGCCGCTGCTCACCGACCGGGTGGGCATCGCCGCCGTCAACGGCCCCAACTCCGTCGTCATCTCCGGCGAGGAGTCCCTCGTCCTGGAGATCGCCGCCGAGTTCGAGCGGCGCGGCCGGCGCACCAAGCGGCTCAAGGTCAGCCACGCCTTCCACTCCCCGCTGATGGACGGCATGCTCGACGACTTCCGCGAGGTCGCCGCCGACCTGACGTACCACGCGGCCACCATCCCGGTCGTCACCCACCTCACCGGACGTATCGCGGGCGACGAACTGCGCACCGCCGACCACTGGGTGGCCCACGTCCGTGAGGCGGTCCGCTTCCTCGACGGCATCCGTACCCTGGACGCCGAACACGTCACCACCTACCTCGAAATCGGCCCCCAGGGCGTGCTGTCCGGCCTCGGCCGCGACTGCCTCGCCGACGCCGCCGAAGCGGCCGTGTTCCTGCCGGCCCTGCGCCGCGGCCGGGGCGAGGCCGAGGCCCTGGTCGCCGCGATCGGCGCCGCCCACACCCGTGGCGTGGCACTGGAGTGGACCGCCTGCCTCGCCGGCACCGGTGCCCGCGTCGTCGAACTGCCCACCTACGCCTTCCAGCGCGAGCGGTTCTGGATCGAGGCCCCCGCCGGTTACGTCGGTGACGTGGAGTCGGCGGGTCTGGGCGCCGCCCACCACCCGCTGCTCGGCGCCGCCGTCGCCCTCGCCGACGGCGACGGGTTCCTCTTCACCGGCAGGCTCTCCCTCGACACCCACCCCTGGCTCGCCGACCACGCCGTCATGGGCAACGTCCTGCTGCCGGGCACGGCCTTCGTCGAACTGGCGATCCGCGCGGGCGACCAGGTCGGCTGCGACCTCCTTGAGGAACTCACCCTCGAAGCACCGCTGATCCTCGCCCCGCACGCGGCCGTCCGCCTGCAGATCGTGGTGGGCGCCCCCGACGCGGCGGGCCGTCGCACCCTGGAGGTGTACTCCAGCGACCAGGACGCCACCGCCGACGAGCCGTGGACCCGGCACGCCGGCGGCGTCCTCGCCGCCGGAGCCCCGGCCCCGGCCTTCGACCTCGCCGCCTGGCCCCCGCCCGGCGCCGAAGCCGTCGGCGTCGACGGCCTCTACGAGCACCTCGGCCTGGGAGGCTTCTCCTACGGGCCGGTCTTCCAGGGGCTGCGCGCCGCCTGGCTGCACGGCGACGACGTCTACGCCGAGGTCGCGCTGCCCGACGACCGGCAGTCCGAGGCCGCCCTGTTCGGCCTGCACCCGGCGCTCCTCGACGCCGCCCTGCACGCCACGTTCGTCCAGCCGTCCCCGGACGGCGACCAGCAGGGCCGGCTGCCCTTCTCCTGGCGCGGTGTGTCCCTGCACGCCGTCGGCGCGGGCGCGCTGCGCGTCCGCCTCACCCGGGACGGCCAGGACTCCCTCTCCCTCCAGCTCGCCGACGCCGCCGGCGTGCCCGTCGCCGCCGTCGACCACCTGACGGTGCGGCCCGTCTCCGCCGACCAGCTCGGCAGCGCGCGCTCCGCCCACCACGAGTCGCTGTTCCGCGTCGACTGGGCCACCCTGCCGGTGCCCGCCGACAGCACCGCCGCCACCGACCAGTGGGCTGTCGTCGGGACGCAGGACACCGCTCTGCCCGGCGTGGCCTTCGACGGCCTCGCCGCCCTGCGCGCGGCCCTCGACACGGGTGCCCCGGCCCCGGCGTACGTACTCGTCGACCACACCCCGGTCACGGCCACCGGAGCCGGCGACCTCGCCGGCTCCGTGCACACCGCGACGCACGAAGTGCTCTCCCTGGTCAAGACCTGGCTCGCCGATGACCGGTTCGCCGCCTCCCGCCTGGTGTTCGTCACCCGGGGCGCGGTCGCCGCACAGGCCGACTGGGACCTGGCCGACCTCACCCACGCGCCGGTATGGGGCCTGGTGCGCACCGCACAGGCGGAGAACCCCGACCGGTTCGTCCTCGCCGACCTCGACGCCGACGCGGCCTCGGCGGACGTCCTCGCCGCGGCCCTGGCCGCCGGCGAGCCGCAGTTCGCCATCCGCCGCGGCACCGTCCTGGCGCCCCGGCTGGCCCGGGTCCCCGCCACCACCCCGCTGACCCCGCCCCCGGGCGAGTCCGCCTGGCGCATGGACATCCAGGACAAGGGCACCCTCGACAACCTCACCCTCGTCCCCAGCCCGGAGTCCGAGGCACCCCTGGAGCCCGGCCAGGTCCGCGTCGCGGTCCGCGCCGCGGGTCTGAACTTCCGCGACGTCCTCAACGCCCTCGGCATGTACCCCGGCGACCCGGGCCTGATGGGCAGCGAAGGCGCCGGTCTCGTCCTGGAGACCGGCCCCGGCGTCACCGACCTCGCGGTCGGCGACCGCGTCATGGGCATGCTGCCCGGCGCGTTCGGGCCGCTCACCGTCGTCGACCGCCGCATGATCGCGCCGATGCCCGACGGCTGGACCTTCGCCGAGGCCGCGTCCGTACCGATCGTCTTCATGACGGCGTACTACGCGCTGCACGACCTCGCCGGACTGCGCGACGGCGAGTCGGTCCTGGTGCACGCCGCCGCCGGCGGCGTCGGTATGGCCGCCGTCCAGCTCGCACGCCACTGGGGTGCCGACGTCTACGCGACGGCCGGTCCCGGCAAGTGGGACACCCTGCGCGGACTCGGTCTGACCGACGACCGCATCGCCTCCTCGCGGACCCTGGACTTCGAGGACACCTTCCGCGCCGCCACCGAAGGACGCGGCGTCGACGTCGTCCTCGACTCCCTCGCCCGCGAGTTCGTGGACGCCTCGCTGCGGTTGCTGCCGCGCGGCGGACGGTTCGTCGAGATGGGCAAGACCGACGTCCGCGCCCCCGAGGACGTCGCCGCCGCCCACCCGGGCGTCGTCTACCAGGCGTTCGACCTGACCGAGGCCGGCCTGGACCGCATCCAGGAGATGCTCACCGAGCTGCTCGCCCTCTTCCGGGCGGGTGCGCTGCACCCCGTCCCGGTCTCCGCCTGGGACCTGCGGCGGGCGCCCGAGGCGTTCCGCTACCTCAGCCAGGCCCGCCACGTGGGCAAGATCGTGCTCACTCTGCCCGCCGGCTGGAACCCCGACGGCACCGTCCTGATCACCGGCGGAACCGGCACCCTCGGCGCTCTCGTCGCCCGGCACGCGGTCACCGTCCGCGGTGCCCGCCGCCTGCTGCTGACCAGCCGCCGCGGCGAAGCCGCCGCGGGCGCCGCCGAACTCGCCGCCGAACTGCGCGAGTTGGGCGCCGACGTCACCGTCGCCGCCTGCGACGCCGCCGACCGCACCGCGCTCGCCGCGCTCCTGGCAGCCGTACCGGCCGCACACCCCCTGACGGCGGTCGTGCACACGGCCGGTGTCCTCGACGACGGCGTCATCGACGCCCTCACGCCCGAGCGGCTCGACAAGGTCCTGCGTCCCAAGGTCGACGCGGCCCTCAACCTCCATGAGCTGACCCGCGCGCTGGACCTGGCCGACTTCGTCCTGTTCTCCTCCGCCGCCGGCACCTTCGGCGGCGCCGGACAGGCCAACTACGCCGCCGCGAACGTCTTCCTGGACGCCCTCGCCCGCCACCGGCAGGCCCACGGCCTCGCCGGCACCTCCCTGGCCTGGGGACTGTGGGCCGAGGCCAGCGGCATGACCGGCGAGCTGGAGGCCGCCGACAAGGACCGGATGACCCGCTCCGGCGTCCTCGGCCTCTCCTCCGAAGAGGCCCTGGCGCTGCTGGACACCGCCCACGACACCGGCGACGCCCTCCTCGTCCCCATGCAGCTCGACCTCGCGCCGCTGCGCCAGGCCGACGCGAGCATGGTCCCCGCCCTGCTGCGCGGCCTGGTCCGCGCCCGTGCCCGCCGGACCGTCGAGGCCACCGCCGCGGGCGGCGGGACCCCGCTGGTGGAGCAGCTCGTAAGGCTCCCCGAGAACGAGCGCGACCCGCTCCTGCTCGACCTCGTCCGCGACCAGGTCGCCGCTGTCCTCGGCCACGCCTCGTCCGAAGCCGTGGAACCCACCCGCGCCTTCAAGGACATCGGCTTCGACTCGCTGACCGCCGTGGAGTTCCGCAACCGGCTCGGCGCGACCGCCGGCATCCGGCTGCCCGCCACACTGGTCTTCGACTACCCGACGCCCCTGATCCTGGCCGGCTACCTCAAGGACGAACTCCTCGGCTCCGAGGCCGCCGCCGCGGTGCCGCGCCACACGACGGCCATGGCCGAGGCCGACGACCCCATCGCGATCGTCGCCATGAGCTGCCGCTTCCCCGGCGACGTCCGTACCCCCGAGGACCTGTGGCAGCTGCTCGCCGAAGGCCGGGACGGCATCGCCCACCTGCCCGAGGACCGCGGCTGGGACACCGAGGCGCTGTACGACCCCGACCCCGAGAGCGCCGGTACCTCCTACGCACGCGAAGGCGGCTTCTTCTACGACGCCCACCGCTTCGACCCCGCGTTCTTCAACATCAACCCGCGCGAGGCCCTGGCGATGGACCCGCAGCAGCGGCTCCTGCTTGAGACCTCGTGGGAGGCGTTCGAGCGCGCCGGGATCGACCCGACGGGCCTGCGCGGCAAGCAGGTCGGCGTATTCGTCGGCCAGATGCACAACGACTACGTGTCCCGCCTGAACGCCGTCCCCGAGGGCGTCGAGGGCTACCTCGGCACCGGCGGCTCCAGCAGCATCGCCTCCGGCCGCGTCTCCTACACCTTCGGTCTGGAGGGTCCGGCGGTCACGGTCGACACGGCGTGCTCGTCGTCGCTGGTGGCCCTGCACCTCGCCGCGCAGGCACTGCGCAACGGCGAGTGCTCGCTCGCCCTGGCGGGCGGTGTCACCATCATCACCACCCCCGACGTCTTCACCGAGTTCAGCCGTCAGCGCGGTCTGGCCGCCGACGGCCGCTGCAAGCCCTTCGCCGCCGCCGCCGACGGCACGGCCTGGGGCGAGGGCGTCGGCATGCTGCTCGTCGAGCGGCTTTCCGATGCCCGTCGCAACGGTCACCAGGTTCTCGCGGTCGTACGGGGTACGGCGGTCAACCAGGACGGTGCGAGCAACGGGCTCACCGCTCCCAATGGTCCGTCGCAGCAGCGGGTGATCCGTCAGGCGCTGTCCAACGCGGGGTTGACCACGGCCGATGTCGACGCGGTCGAGGCGCACGGCACCGGCACCACCCTCGGTGACCCGATCGAGGCCCAGGCCCTCCTGGCCACGTACGGCCAGGACCGGTCCGATGACACTCCGCTCTGGCTGGGCTCGATCAAGTCCAACTTCGGCCACACCCAGGCCGCCGCGGGTGTCGCGGGCATCATCAAGATGGTCCTCGCGATGCGGCACGGGGTGCTCCCGCAGACCCTGCACGTGGATGCGCCGTCGCCGCACGTGGACTGGTCGGCCGGTGCCGTCTCGCTGCTCACCGAGCAGATCGCCTGGCCGGAGACGGGCCGTCCGCGCCGCGCCGGTGTCTCCTCGTTCGGCATGAGCGGCACCAACGCGCACGCCATCATCGAGCAGGCCCCGGACACCGCCGAGCGCCCGTCGGTGCCCACCGCCCCGGCGGCCCTCCCCTGGCACCTCTCCGCCCGCACCCCGGACGCGCTGCGCGCACAGGGTGAGCAGTTGTTGTCCCACCTGGAAGCGCACCCCGAGACGTCCCTCGCCGACATCGGCCACTCCCTGGTGACCGGCCGGGCCCTCTTCGACGAGCGCGCCAGCGTGGTGGCCTCCGACCGTGACGGCTTCCGCGCCGCACTGACGGCCCTCGCCGAGGGACGCGGAGCCACCGGCCTGGCCGTGGGCTCCTCCTCGACGACGCAGAAGACCGCCTTCCTGTTCACGGGTCAGGGGAGTCAGCGGCTGGGGATGGGGCGTGAGCTGTATGACGCTTTCCCGGTGTTCGCGGAGGCGTTGGACGCGGTGTGTTCGCGTCTGGAACTGCCTTTGAAGGATGTGCTGTTCGGCAACGACGGTGATCTTCTCGACCGTACGGAGTTCACGCAGCCTGCGTTGTTCGCGGTTGAGGTGGCGTTGTTCCGGCTGGTGGAGTCGTGGGGCCTCAAGCCCGACTTCCTGGCCGGTCATTCGATCGGTGAGATCGCTGCGGCGCATGTGGCCGGGGTGTTCTCGCTGGAGGACGCGTGTGAACTGGTCGCCGCCCGTGGCCGGTTGATGCAGGCGCTGCCTGCCGGTGGTGTGATGGTTGCGGTGCAGGCGTCGGAGGACGAGGTCCTGCCGTACCTCACCGACCGGGTCAGCATTGCAGCGGTCAATGGTCCGCGGTCGGTGGTCATCGCGGGTGACGAGGATGCGGCGCTTGAGATCGTCGCGCAGTTCCCGGATCGTAAGTCGAAGCGGCTGACGGTCAGTCATGCGTTCCACTCGCCGCACATGGACGGCATGTTGGACGCGTTCCGTGAGGTGGTGGCGGGGCTGTCGTACGAGTCTCCGCGTATCCCGGTGGTCTCGAACCTGACCGGTGCTCTGGTCTCGGACGAGATGGCGTCGGCCGACTTCTGGGTGCGTCATGTCCGTGAGGCGGTTCGTTTCCTCGACGGCATCCGCGCGCTCGAAGCGGCCGGTGTCACCACCTATCTCGAACTGGGTCCCGATGGGGTTCTGTCGGCGATGGCTCAGGCGTGTGTGACCGGTGACGGTGCCGCGTTCGTGCCCGTTCTGCGGGCCCGGCGTGATGAGGCCGGGACGTTGCTCTCGGCTCTTGGCGCGGCTCATGTGCGTGGTGTGACCGTGGACTGGGAGGCGTTCTACGCGGGGACCGGCGCCCAGCGCGTCGACCTGCCCACGTACGCCTTCCAGCGCAAGCGCTACTGGCTGGACGTGAGCCGCCCGCAGGGTGATGTCATGTCGGCCGGCATCGGTTCGACGGATCACCCGCTGCTCGGTGCGGCGGTCGAACTGCCCGACTCCGACGGCTTCCTGTTCACCGGGCGGCTCTCACTCGCCACCCACCCCTGGCTCGCGGACCACGCGGTCATGGGCTCCGTACTCCTGCCGGGCACGGCCTTCGTGGAACTGGCGATCCGTGCCGGTGACCAGGTCGGCTGCGACATGGTGGAGGAGCTGACGCTCCAGGCGCCGCTGGTGCTGCCCGAGCAGGGCGGCGTGCAGCTGCGGCTCTCCGTCGGTGCCGCCGACGCGGCGGGCCGGCGCACACTGGCGCTGCACTCGCGGCCCGAGGACGCGGCCGGCGACACCCTGTGGACCAGGCACGCCGCCGGTGTGCTCGCGGCCGGTGGCGAGCGGACCCCGCAGGGTCTGACCGAATGGCCGCCGACCGGGGCGGAGTCCGTCCCCGTGGAGGGGCTGTACGAGGGCCTCGCGGCCTCCGGCTTCGGCTACGGCCCGGTCTTCCAGGGCCTGCGCGCGGCCTGGCGGCGCGACGGCGAGTACTTCGCCGAGGTACGGCTGCCGGAGTCGGCCGAGGCCGACGCGGGCGTCTTCGCGCTCCACCCGGCCCTGCTCGACGCGGCCCTGCACGCCCTCGGCCTGGGCGGCTCCGCCGACGCGAGCGGCGAGGGACGACTGCCCTTCTCCTGGTCCGGCGTGACCCTGCACGCCGTCGGCGCGTCCGCGCTGCGCGTGCGCCTCACCCCGGGCCGGGGCGGCGAGGTCGCCCTGACGATCGCCGACGCGGCCGGCGAGCCGGTCGCCTCGGTGGCCGGTCTGGCACTGCGGGCCGTCTCCCGCGAGCAGTTGAGCGCGGCTCCGGACGTCACCCGCGACGCGCTGTTCCGGGTGGACTGGGCGGTGCTGCCCTCGGGCGCTGCGACCGGCGCGGCCGACGACTGGATACTGCTCGGTGCCGGCTCGCAGATGTTCGCGGACCTCGCCGCGCTGGGCGCGGCCGTCGCCGAGGGCGGCGCGGCCCCGAAGTCGCTCGTGGTGCCGTGGGACGAGCCGGTCACGCAGGACGTACCCGGCGCGGTGCACGCACGTACCGCCGACGCTCTCGCTCTCGTACAGGAGTGGCTGGCGGACGAGCGGTTCACGGATTCGCGCCTGGTGTTCCTGACCCGGGGTGCGGTCGCGGTGGGCGCCGATGAGGCGGTGCCCGGACTCGCACAGGCCGCCGTCTGGGGTCTGCTGCGCTCCGCGCAGGCGGAGAACCCCGGCCGTCTCGCCCTGATCGATGCCGACGTCGAGCCGGACACCCTGTCCGCGGAGTCGCTGTCGGCGGCCCTGGAGACCGGAGAAGCCCAGCTGGCGATACGCGGCGAAGCCTTCCGGGTGCCGAGGCTGGCCCGTGCCGTGGTCGAGGAGACCGCGGGCCGCGAGCTGGATGCTGATGGCACGGTGTTGGTGACGGGTGCGGGTGGGGCGTTGGGTGGTTTGTTTGCGCGTCATCTTGTGTCGGTGTGGGGTGTGCGGCATTTGTTGTTGGTGAGTCGTCGGGGTGGTGCGGCTGAGGGTGCTGCGGAGCTGTCGGCGGAGCTTGCTGAGTTGGGTGCTGTGGTGTCGTGGGCGGCGTGTGATGTGGCTGACCGGGATGCGCTGGCTGTAGTCCTGGAGTCCGTACCCGACGCGCATCCGTTGACGGCGGTCGTGCACACGGCCGGTGTGCTGGATGACGGTGTGGTGGGGTCGTTGTCGGCGGAGCGGGTGTCGGCGGTGTTGCGTCCGAAGGTGGATGCTGCGTGGCATCTGCATGAGCTGACGCGTGACCTCGACTTGTCGGCGTTTGTGTTGTTCTCTTCGGCTGCTGGTGTGTTCGGTGGTGCGGGGCAGGCCAACTATGCGGCGGCGAACGTGTTCCTGGACGCGCTGGCCCAGCACCGTAAGGCACTGGGTCTCCCGGCGACCTCTCTGGCCTGGGGACTGTGGAGCGGCGTCGTCGGTATGGGTGGCGGCCTGGCGGAGGCCGACCGCGAGCGCATCAACCGCGGCGGCATCACCGTGCTCACGCCCGAGACCGGCCTCGCCCTCTTCGACGCGGCCCGGCACACCACGGACGCCCTGCTCGTCCCGCTCCCGCTAGACCTGACCGCCCTGCGGGCCCAGGCCCACTCCGGGATGCTGCCCGACCTGCTGCGCGGCCTGGTCCGCGTGCCGGTGCGCCGGGCCGCCTGCGCGGGCACCGCGGCCGGCGCGACCGCGCTCCGCGAGCGACTGGCGGCGCTGCCCGCCGCCGAGCGCGACGCGGCTCTCCTCGACCTCGTCCGGGCCGAGGTGGCCGCCGTACTCGGCCACGCCTCCACCGACGAGGTACCGGCCGACCGGGCGTTCAAGGAGCTCGGCTTCGACTCGCTGACCTCCGTCGAGCTCCGCAACCGCCTCGGTGCCGCGACCGGCGTGCGCCTCTCCGCCACGCTCGTCTTCGACTACCCGACGCCGGGCGCGCTCGCGGACTTCCTGCGGACCGAGGCGCTGGACCTGGACGAACCGGCGGACACGGCCCCGGCCGTGCCCGTGCGGTCCGGCACGGTCCTCGACGACGAACCGATCGCGATCGTCGGCATGGCCTGCCGCTACCCGGGCGGGGTGGAGACCCCCGAGGACCTGTGGCGTCTGGTGGTGGGCGGCGTCGACGCCATCTCGGAGTTCCCGCAGGGCCGTGGCTGGGACCTGGAGTCCCTGTACGACCCGGACCCGGACGGCAAGGGCACCAGCTACACCCGCTCCGGCGGCTTCCTGCACGACGCGGGCCGGTTCGACCCGGCGTTCTTCGGGATCTCGCCGCGCGAGGCCGTCGCGATGGACCCGCAGCAGCGCCTCCTCCTGGAGACCTCGTGGGAGGCGTTCGAGCGGGCGGGCATCGACCCGGCCGCTATGCGCGGCAGCCGTACGGGCGTCTTCGCCGGCATCATGTACCACGACTACGCGACCCGGATCACCTCCGTCCCGGACGGGGTCGAGGGCTACCTCGGCACCGGAAACTCCGGCAGCATCGCCTCCGGCCGCGTCTCGTACGCCTTCGGTCTGGAGGGTCCGGCCGTCACCGTCGACACCGCGTGCTCCTCGTCCCTGGTCGCACTGCACTGGGCGATCCAGGCGCTGCGCAACGGCGAGTGCACGATGGCGCTGGCCGGTGGTGTCACGGTGATGTCGACGCCCGGCACCTTCACCGAGTTCAGCCGTCAGCGCGGACTGGCGGCCGACGGCCGCATCAAGTCCTTCGCCGCCGCCGCCGACGGCACCAGCTGGGCCGAGGGCGCGGGCATGCTGCTCGTCGAGCGACTGTCCGACGCGCGGGCGAAGGGCCACCCGGTCCTGGCCATCGTCCGGGGCTCGGCCGTCAACCAGGATGGTGCGAGCAATGGTCTTACGGCCCCGAACGGTCCGTCCCAGCAGCGCGTCATCCGCCAGGCCCTCGCCGGGGCCGGACTGACGAGCGATCAGATCGACGTGGTCGAGGCGCACGGTACGGGCACGACCCTGGGCGACCCGATCGAGGCCCAGGCCCTCCTCGCCACCTACGGCCGGGAGCGCGAGGCCGACCAGCCGCTGTGGCTGGGCTCCATCAAGTCGAACATGGGCCACACCCAGGCTGCGGCCGGTGTCGCGGGCATCATCAAGATGATCATGGCGATCCGGCACGGTGTACTGCCGAAGACCCTGCACGTCGACGAGCCGACTCCGCACGTGGAGTGGGAGGACGGTGCGGTTTCGCTTCTCACCGATTCGATGCCGTGGCCGGAGACGGGTCGTCCGCGTCGTGCGGGTGTGTCGTCGTTCGGTATCAGTGGTACGAACGCGCACACGATCATCGAGCAGGCTCCGGAGGAGCTTGCTGGTGTTGTGGGTGATGGGCCTGTTGGTTGTTGGCCGTTCGTGTTGTCGGCGAAGTCGGCGGGTGCGTTGCGTGGGCAGGCGGCGCGGTTGCGGTCGCGTGTGGAGGGTGTTTCTGGGCTGCGTCCGGTGGATGTGGCGTTCTCGTTGGCTGCCAGGCGGGCTTCGTTCGATCATCGTGCGGTGGTCGTGGCGGGGGACCGGGAGGAACTGCTGCGGGGTCTGTCCGCGCTGGAGGTGGAGGGAGCCGCCTCGGGTGTGGCGCGGGGTGTGGTGAGCGCTGGGAAGCTGGCGTTCCTGTTCACGGGTCAGGGCAGTCAGCGGCTGGGGATGGGGCGTGAGTTGTATGACGCGTATCCCGTGTTCGCGGAGGCGTTGGATGCGGTGTGTTCGCGTCTGGAACTGCCGTTGAAGGATGTGCTGTTCGGCTCGGACGCTGAGGCGTTGGATCGGACGGAGTTCACGCAGCCTGCGTTGTTCGCGGTTGAGGTGGCGTTGTTCCGGCTGGTGGAGTCGTGGGGTGTGAAGCCCGACTTCCTGGCGGGTCACTCGATAGGTGAGATCGCGGCGGCGCACGTGGCGGGGGTGTTCTCGCTCCAGGACGCCTGCGAACTGGTCGCTGCCCGGGGCAGGTTGATGCAGGCGTTGCCCGGTGACGGTGTCATGATCGCGGTGCAGGCGTCGGAGGACGAGGTGCTTCCGTACCTCACCGACCGGGTCAGCATCGCGGCCATCAACGGCCCGCAGTCGGTGGTCATCGCGGGTGACGAGGACGCCGCGCAGGAGATCGTGGCGCACTTCGAAGGCCGCAAGTCCAAGCAGCTGACGGTCAGTCACGCCTTCCACTCCCCGCACATGGACGGGATGCTCGCCGACTTCCGCAAGGTTGCCGAGGGGCTGTCCTACGAGTCCCCGCGTATCCCGGTCGTCTCCAACCTGACCGGCGCTCTGGTCTCGGACGAGATGGCGTCAGCCGACTTCTGGGTACGCCACGTCCGCGAGGCGGTTCGTTTCCTCGACGGCATCCGATCCCTCGAAGCGGCCGGTGTCACCACCTACCTCGAACTCGGCCCCGACGGAGTCCTCTCCGCCATGGCCCAGGAGTGCCTGGCCGGAGAGGACGCGGTCTTCGCGCCCGCGCTCCGCGCCGGGCGCGACGAGGCCGAGACGGTCACCACGGCCCTCGCCCAGGCGCATGCCCACGGCGTGCGCGTGGACTGGGACGCGTACTTCACCGGCACCGGCGCCCGCCAGGTCGAGCTGCCCACCTACGCCTTCCAGCGCGACTGGTACTGGCTCGACAACGCCGCCACGCAGACGGGCCCCGGCGACGCGACCGGCTTCGGTCTCGGGGTGACGGATCACCCGCTGCTCGGTGCGGCGGTCGAACTGCCCGACTCCGACGGCTTCTTGTTCACCGGGCGGCTCTCACTCGCCACCCACCCCTGGCTTGCGGACCACGCGGTCATGGGCTCCGTACTCCTGCCAGGCACGGCCTTCGTGGAACTCGCCGTCAGGGCGGGCGACCAGGTCGGCTGCGACGTGCTGGAGGAGCTGACGCTCGAAGCGCCGCTGGTGCTGCCCGAGCGCGGCGGCATCCAGCTGCGGCTCACCGTGGCCGGTGCCGATGAGTCCGGGCGGCGCGCCCTGTCGCTGTACTCCCGGAACGAGGACGCCACCACCGACGAGCCGTGGGTGCGGCACGCCGGCGGTGTCCTCGCCACCACCGGGGCCCCGGCCCCGGCCGCCGACCCGGCCGCCTGGCCCCCGGCCGGCGCCGAACCGGTCGACATCGACGGGCTGTACGAGGGCATGGCCGCGGCCGGGTTCGACTACGGACCGGTCTTCCAGGGCCTGCGGGCCGCCTGGCTGCACGGCGACGCGGTGTACGCCGAGGTCGGCCTCGACGAGGAGTTCCGGGAGTCGGCCGAGTGGTTCGGTCTGCACCCCGCACTCCTGGACGCGACGCTGCACGCGGCGGGTCTCGGCAACCTCGTCGAGAGCACCGGCCAGGGCAGGTTGCCGTTCGCCTGGGGTGGTGTGCGGTTGCATGCGGTGGGTGCGTCGGTGGTTCGGGTGCGGTTGGCTCGGGCTGGTCGGGATGCGGTGTCGTTGGAGCTGGCTGATGTGGCCGGTGCACCGGTTGCTTCGGTTGATTCGCTTGTTCTGCGGTCGGTTTCGCCGGAGCAGATCGGTGCGGCGCGTGGTGGTCAGCAGGAATCGCTGTTCCAGATCGACTGGACCGCGCTGCCGCTCAACCCGGTGTCCGTCGCCGAGCAGCGCCCCTGGGCCCTGCTCACGGCGGCGGGCGACACCCACTCCGGCCTCGACTCCGTCAGGGTGCGCCACGAGGCGTACGACGGTCTCGCGGCGCTCGCCGACGCCGGTCCGGCCGTACCGGAGCTGGTGTGCGTCCCGCTGCCCGACACGCTCGGGGACGACGTGCCGGGTGCGGTGCACACGGCGACCGGCCGGGCGCTGGAGCTCGTACAGGAGTGGCTGACGGACGACCGGTTCGCCGATTCCCGCCTGGTGTTCCTGACCCGGGGCGCGGTCTGTGCCGTACCGGGCGAGGATGTGACGGACCTGGCGCACGCGCCGGTGTGGGGCCTGGTCCGCTCCGCGCAGTCGGAGAACCCGGGACGCTTCGCTCTCGCCGACGTCGACGGCACCGACGCCTCCTACCGCGCGCTGCCCGCCGCGCTCGCCTCGGGCGAGCCGGAGGTCGCGGTACGGGGTGGTGCGGTACGGGTTCCCAAGCTGGCGCGCTCCGGTGACGCTGTCGGCAGCACCCCGGAACTCGCTTCTGGTGGGACGGTGTTGGTGACGGGTGCGGGTGGGGCGTTGGGTGGTTTGTTTGCGCGTCATCTTGTGTCGGTGTGGGGTGTGCGGCATTTGTTGTTGGTGAGTCGTCGGGGTGGTGCGGCTGAGGGTGCTGCCGAGTTGTCGGCGGAGCTTGCTGAGTTGGGTGCTGTGGTGTCGTGGGCGGCGTGTGATGTGGCTGACCGGGATGCGCTGGCCGCAGTTCTGGAGTCCGTACCCGACGCGCATCCGTTGACGGCGGTCGTGCACACGGCCGGTGTGCTGGATGACGGTGTGGTGGGGTCGTTGTCGGCGGAGCGGGTGTCGGCGGTGTTGCGTCCGAAGGTGGATGCTGCGTGGCATCTGCATGAGCTGACGCGTGACCTCGACTTGTCGGCGTTTGTGTTGTTCTCTTCGGCTGCTGGTGTGTTCGGTGGTGCGGGGCAGGCCAACTATGCGGCGGCGAATGTGTTCCTGGACGCGCTGGCGCAGCACCGTCGGGCGCTGGGTCTGGCGGCGACGTCTTTGGCCTGGGGGTTGTGGGCTGAGGCGTCGGCGATGACGGGTGAGCTGGGTGAGGCCGATCGTGAGCGGATGGGCCGTGGTGGTGTGAGTGCGCTGTCGGCCGACGAGGGTGTGGCGCTGTTCGATGCCGCGTCGGGTTCGGGTCGGGCGTTGTTGGTGCCGGTGCGGTTGGACTTGGTGGCGTTGCGGGCGCAGGCCGCTGCTGGTGGTGTGCTGCCGCCGCTGTTGAGCGGGTTGGTGAGGACCACCACCCGACGCACCGCCGGAACGGACGACAGCGGTACGGAAGGCGGCACCGCGCTGCGGGAGCGCCTGTCCGGCCTCTCGCCGGCCGCACGCGACGAGGCACTGCTGGAGCTGGTCAGCACACACGTGGCGGCCGTGCTCGGCTTCGCCGGGCCCGACGCGGTCGACCCGGCACGCTCGTTCAGCGAGGTCGGCTTCGACTCGCTGACGGCCGTCGAGCTGCGCAACCGGCTCGGCGGGGCGACGGGCGTACGACTGCCCGCCACGCTCGTCTTCGACTACCCCACGCCGAACGCGCTGGTGGAGTTCCTGCGCGACGAACTCTGGCAGGAAGGCGCCGCGGCGGTTCCCCCGCTGCTCGCCGAACTGGACCGGCTGGAGAGGACGCTCGTGGCGGCCGTGCCCGACGGCGACGGCCGTGACCGGATCACCGAACGGCTCCAGGCACTGCTGGCCGCCTGGAGCGAGGCCGGGGAAGCCGAGGACAACGACGTGGCCGAGGTCCTTGAGACCGCGACCGACGACGACCTCTTCGACTTCATCGGCAAGGAGTTCGGGATCTCCTGACGGAAACCCCGACGTGACGGCTCGGCTCCGCCTTGCCGACGGCTCTGCCTTTCTGGCTTCTGTACGAGGGATGCACGCATGAATGAGGAAAAGCTCCGGTACTTCCTGAAGCGGGTGACGGCCGATCTCCACGAGACGCGCCGCCGTCTCCAGGAGGTCGAGTCGGAGGAGCGGGAGCCGATCGCGATCGTCGGGATGGCCTGCCGGTACCCGGGCGGCGTCGAGTCGCCCGAGGACCTGTGGCGACTGGTCTCCGAGGAGACGGACGCCATCACCCCCTTCCCCGCCGACCGGGGCTGGGACATCGGGCGGCTGTTCGACGAGGACCCCGACGGGCAGGGCACGAGCTATGTGCAGGAAGGCGGCTTCCTGCACGAGGCCAACCGGTTCGACCCGACCTTCTTCGGGATCTCACCGCGCGAGGCCCTGGCCATGGACCCGCAGCAGCGTCTCCTTCTGGAAACGTCCTGGGAGGCGTTCGAGCGGGCGGGCATCGACCCGGCCGCCGTGCGCGGCAGTCGTACGGGCGTCTTCGCGGGCGTCATGTACAACGACTACGGCACGCTGCTGCACCGCGCCCCCGACGGGCTGGAGGGCTATATGGGCACCTCCAGCTCGGGCAGTGTCGCCTCGGGCCGGGTCTCGTACACCTTCGGCCTCGAAGGGCCCGCGGTCACGGTCGACACGGCCTGCTCGTCCTCCCTCGTCACGCTGCACCTCGCGGTGCAGGCGCTGCGCAACGGCGAGTGCGATCTCGCGCTGGCCGGCGGCGTCACCGTGATGGCCACGCCGGGCACGTTCGTCGCCTTCAGCCGCCAGCGCGGCCTCTCGGGAGACGGCCGCTGCAAGCCGTTCTCCGCCGATGCCGACGGCACGGCGTGGGGCGAGGGCGTCGGCATGCTGCTCGTGGAGCGGCTCTCCGACGCGCGGGCGAAGGGTCATCCGGTGTTGGCGATCGTGCGTGGTTCGGCGGTCAATCAGGATGGTGCGAGCAACGGCCTCACGGCTCCGAATGGTCCGTCTCAGCAGCGCGTGATTCGTCAGGCGTTGGCCAGTGCGGGTCTGTCGGCTGCTGAGGTGGATGTGGTGGAGGCGCACGGTACGGGTACGAGGTTGGGTGACCCGATCGAGGCGCAGGCGTTGTTGGCCACGTATGGCCGGGAGCGTTCGGATGAGAGTCCGTTGTGGTTGGGTTCGGTGAAGTCGAACTTCGGTCATACGCAGGCGGCGGCGGGTGTCGCGGGCATCATCAAGATGATCATGGCGATCCGGCACGGTGTTCTTCCCCGGACGTTGCATGCGGGTGAGCCGACTCCGCATGTGGACTGGTCGGCGGGTGCGGTCTCGTTGCTGACCGATTCGATGCCGTGGCCGGAGACGGGTCGTCCGCGTCGTGCGGGTGTGTCGTCGTTCGGTATCAGTGGTACGAACGCGCACACGATCATCGAGCAGGCTCCGGAGGAGCTTGCTGGTGTTGTGGGTGATGGGCCTGTTGGTTGTTGGCCGTTCGTGTTGTCGGCGAAGTCGGCGGGTGCGTTGCGTGGGCAGGCGGCGCGGTTGCGGTCGCGTGTGGAGGGTGTTTCTGGGCTGCGTCCGGTGGATGTGGCGTTCTCGTTGGCTGCCAGGCGGGCTTCGTTCGATCATCGTGCGGTGGTCGTGGCGGGGGACCGGGAGGAACTGCTGCGGGGTCTGTCCGCGCTGGAGGTGGAGGGAGCCGCCTCGGGTGTGGCGCGGGGTGTGGTGAGCGCTGGGAAGCTGGCGTTCCTGTTCACGGGTCAGGGCAGTCAGCGGCTGGGGATGGGGCGTGAGTTGTATGACGCGTATCCCGTGTTCGCGGAGGCGTTGGATGCGGTGTGTTCGCGTCTGGAACTGCCGTTGAAGGATGTGCTGTTCGGCTCGGACGCTGAGGCGTTGGATCGGACGGAGTTCACGCAGCCTGCGTTGTTCGCGGTTGAGGTGGCGTTGTTCCGGCTGGTGGAGTCGTGGGGTGTGAAGCCCGACTTCCTGGCGGGTCACTCGATAGGTGAGATCGCGGCGGCGCACGTGGCGGGGGTGTTCTCGCTCCAGGACGCCTGCGAACTGGTCGCTGCCCGGGGCAGGTTGATGCAGGCGTTGCCCGGTGACGGTGTCATGATCGCGGTGCAGGCGTCGGAGGACGAGGTGCTTCCGTACCTCACCGACCGGGTCAGCATCGCGGCCATCAACGGCCCGCAGTCGGTGGTCATCGCGGGTGACGAGGACGCCGCGCAGGAGATCGTGGCGCACTTCGAAGGCCGCAAGTCCAAGCAGCTGACGGTCAGTCACGCCTTCCACTCCCCGCACATGGACGGGATGCTCGCCGACTTCCGCAAGGTTGCCGAGGGGCTGTCCTACGAGTCCCCGCGTATCCCGGTCGTCTCCAACCTGACCGGCGCTCTGGTCTCGGACGAGATGGCGTCAGCCGACTTCTGGGTACGTCACGTCCGCGAGGCGGTTCGCTTCCTCGACGGCATCCGATCCCTCGAAGCGGCCGGTGTCACCACCTACCTCGAACTCGGCCCCGACGGAGTCCTCTCCGCCATGGCCCAGGGCTGTGTCACCGGCGGCGATGCCGCCTTCGTGCCGCTCCTGCGTTCCGGCCGTGACGAGGCCGCCAGTGCCGTCGCGGCCCTCGGGCAGGCGCACATCCGTGGCCTCGCCGTCGACTGGGAGGCGTACTTCTCCGGTACCGGCGCCCAGGGTGTCGACCTGCCGACGTACGCCTTCCAACGCGAGCGGTTCTGGATCGACGTGCCCCCGGCCCCCGCCGGTGACGTCGCCTCCGCCGGGCTCGGCCCGGCCGGACACCCGTTGCTGGGCGCGGTCGTCGAACTGCCCGACTCCGAAGGACTGCTGTTCACCGGCAGGCTCTCCCTCCACAGCCACCCCTGGCTGGCCGATCACGCGGTGGCGGGCGCGGTCCTGCTGCCCGGCACCGCCTTCGTGGAGCTGGCTCTGCAGGCCGGGCGGCGGGTCGGCTGCGAGGTCGTGGAGGAGCTGACCCTCGAAGCGCCGCTGGTGCTCCCGGAGCGGGACGGCATCCAGCTGGTGGTCTCGCTGGACGCCCCGGACGACACGGGCCGGCGCGCGCTCCAGGTGCACTCGCGCCCCGAGAACCCGGGCGACGAGGACGGCCAGGACCAGGACGTAGCGTGGACGCGGCACGCCAGTGGGGTGCTCGGTGCGGCCGGGAGCCCGGCCGGACCGGACACCGGGGGCCTGGAGGTCTGGCCTCCCGCGGGCGCCGAGCCGCTCGACGCGGACGATCTGTACGACCGGTTCGCCGCCGGCGGGTTCGCCTACGGCCCGGCGTTCCGCAATCTGCGGGCGGCGTGGCGGCGCGGCGACGAACTCTTCGCCGAGCTGGTGCTGCCCGAGGGCCCGCGCACCGAGGCCGCCCATTTCGGCGTGCACCCGGCGCTGCTGGACGCGGGGTTGCACGGCATCGCGCTCGAAGGCGGCTTCCTCGCGGGCGAGGACGCGGCGCAGGGCGGGAACGACGGCCGGATCCGGTTGCCGTTCTCCTTCAGCGGGGTCGGCCTGCACTCGGCCGGCGCGGGCGCGCTGCGGGTGCGGCTGGCTCCCGCCGGCTCCGGCGCGGTGTCCCTCACGGCATGCGACGAACAGGGCGCGCCGGTCGTGTCGGTGGAGTCGCTGCTGCTGCGGGTGCTCGACCCGGCGCGGCTGCGCTCGGACCGGCCGGTGTTCCACGAGTCGCTGTTCCGGCTTGAGTGGACCCCGCTCCGCGCGGAGTCCGCTGCCCAGGGCGGCCATTGGGCCGTGGTCGGCGCCGACGCCCTGCGCCTGGAGGCCGGCCTGCGGGGCGCGGGTGCCACTGTCGACGGGTACGCGGACCTGTCCGCGCTCGCGGGCGTGGTGGCGGCGGGCAAGCCGCTGCCGGACACGGTGCTGGTCTCGTACGGGCTCCCCGGCAGCGAGAACACCCAGAACACCGGCGACACGGCCGAAGCCGCCCGGCGGGCGGCCCATGAGGTGCTGGAACTGGTGCAGAACTGGCTGGCCGAGGAGGCCCTCACCGGGGCCCGGCTGGCCGTGGTCACCCGGGGCGCGGTCGAGGCCCGCCCGGGCGAGGGCGTGCCGGACCTGGCCCACGCGGCCGTGTGGGGCCTGCTGCGGTCCGCGCAGTCGGAGAACCCCGGGCGGTTCGTGCTGCTCGACCTCGACACGTCCGCCGGGGAAGCCGGGGCCGCGGGTCCCGCCCCGCTGCTGGCCGCCGCCATGGCGGTCGGGGAACCTCAGATCGCCGTGCGCGACGGTGTCCTGCGCGCCGCGCGCCTGGCCCGTGTCCCCGCCACCGCGCCGGACCACGAGCCGGAGCCGGAGACGGCACCCGCGGCGCAGGCCCCGGCCCTGGCGCCCGGGGGCACCGTCCTCGTCACCGGCGGCACGGGCGCCCTCGGCAGCCTCCTCGCCCGGCACCTCGTCACCGAGCGGGGCGTGCGGCATCTGCTGCTGACCAGCCGGCGCGGAGCCGACGCCCCCGGCGCCGCCGCACTCGTCACCGAACTGCGGGAGCTGGGCGCCGAGGTGAGCGTCGCCGCGTGCGACGTGGCCGACCGGGAGGCACTGGCCGCGCTGCTGGCGGACATCCCTGCCGCGCACCCGCTCACCGCCGTCGTGCACACCGCGGGCCACCTCGACGACGGGCTCGTACCGTCGCTGACCCCGCAGCGAGTCGACACGGTGCTGCGTCCCAAGGCGGACGCGGCGCTGCACCTGCACGAGCTGACCCGGGGACTGGACCTCGCGGCGTTCGTCCTGTTCTCCTCGGCGGCCGGCACGCTCGGCAACCCGGGGCAGGCCAACTACGCGGCGGCCAACACGTTCCTGGACGCCCTCGCCCAGCACCGGCGCGCGGCGGGGCTGCCCGCGGTGTCGCTGGCCTGGGGACTGTGGGACCAGCGCAGTGAGATGACCGGTGAGCTCGGCGACGCCGACGTCCAGCGGATGGCGAAGGCCGGACTCGCCCCGCTCTCCGCCACCGAGGGCCTGGCCCTCTTCGACACGGCCCTCGCCCTCAGCGCGGCCGAGGACGCGGCTGATGAGAACAACGGCGCCGTCCTCGTCGCCATGCGCCTTGACACCGGCCCCCTGCGGGCCCAGGCGGATGCCGGGGCTCTGCCGCCCGTCTTCCGCGGCCTGGTGCGCGGCGGCCCCCGCCGGGCCGCCGGGCAGCAGCCGGCGGGCTCCACGGCTGCGGCCTCCGCGCGGCTTCTCGCCGGCCTGTCCGGGCTGACCGAGGAGGAACAGGAGCGCGGCCTGCTCGATGTGGTGCGCACCCAGGTCGCAGCCGTACTCGCCTACCCGTCGCCGGACGCGGTGGGCGAGTCCCAGGAGTTCCTGGAGCTGGGCCTGGACTCGCTGACCGCCATCGAGCTGCGCAACCACCTGAACGCGGCGACCGGCCTCCGCCTGTCCGCCGCCCTCCTCTTCGACTTCCCCACGCCGGCCCTCGTCGCGCGGCAGCTGCGCGTCGAACTCGCCGGTGCCCTCGGCGGCGCGAGCACATCCGCGAACGCGGCCGGCGGCATGGAGGAGGAGCCGGCGGGGGTGTTCGGGGCGATGCTCCAGGAGGCCGGTGCGCAAGGCGCGTCGGGTCAGTTCATGGAACTGCTCATGCAGGCGTCACGGTTCCGGCCGTCGTTCGCCTCGTCCGCCGAACTGCGCAAGGCGCCGGGCCTGGTGCGGCTCGCTCGCGGGGAGGGCGGGCCGGCCCTGGTCTGCTTCTCCTCGATCCTGTCGATCTCGGGGCCGCACCAGTACGCGCGCTTCGCCTCCGCCTTCCGCGGTCGCAGGGACGTCTGGGCGCTCGGCGCGCCCGGCTTCCTGCGGGGCGAACAGCTCCCCTCGACCACGGAGGCGGTGATCGAGGCGCAGGCCGAAGCGGTGCTGCGGCAGGCCGACGGCGCGCCGTTCGTGCTGCTTGGCCACTCCTCGGGCGGCATGCTCGCCCATGCGGTGGCCGGGAAGCTGGAGAGCGCGGGAGTTTCCCCCGAGGCCCTGGTGATGATCGACATCTACTCGCACGACGACGACGCCATCGTGGGCATCCAGCCGGGTCTCTCCCAGGGGATGGACGAGCGGCAGGACACCTATGTGCCGGTCGACGACAACCGGCTGCTGGCGATGGCCGCGTACTTCCGGCTCTTCGGCGGCTGGAAGCCGCGGACCATCAGTACGCCGACGCTGCTCGTACGGGCCGGTGAGCAGTTCTTCGACTGGACCCGGGCCACGGACGGCGACTGGCGGTCCTACTGGGACCTGGAGCACACCGCCCTGGACGTGCCCGGCAACCACTTCACCATGATGGAGGAGCACGCCCCGACGACCGCCGGGGCCGTCGAGGAGTGGCTCGCCACCCGGCGCTGACCGGCCGGCGGCAGCAGGCGGGAAACCACAAGGGCCGGGCCCCATCGATGCGGTGGGGCCCGGCCCTCGTCGCGCGGGACGGTCCGCGCTGTCGGGGCGGAGCGTCAGGCGCCGCGCCCGGCGCGCTGCGGGCGCGGCTCCCGGGCTCGCTTCTTGGGCAGCCCGACCGCGACGACCTCGAAGGTGTCCTTGGTGAGGTCCAGCCGGTGGAAGAGGTTGTCCGGGCCGGTCACGCACACCGTGCCCACGCCCAGTTCCGTGAGCGACTTCACCACACTCGGCCAGTGGATCGGCCGGTCGAACGTGTCCAGCATCATCGTGCGCATCCCGGCGGCGTCCCGTACGACCGTGCCGTCCTGGTCGGCGACCACGGGCATGGCCGGGTCGGCGAGCTCGTAGGCGCCGAACACCTCCTCCTCGGCCTTGCGGCGCAGCGCCGAGAACGCCGCCGCGTGGACCGGGGGCCGCATCGAGTACATGGAGTAGCCGCCGGCCGCGCTGATCGCCGCCTTCAGCCCGTCAAGTTCCTTCTCCTGTACGGACACCATGTGGAAGCCCGCGTCCAGCCGGCCGGAGATGTCGTACCAGGCGCCGCGGTCGTCCAGCCCGGCGAGGATCTCGTCAAGGCGTTCCTGCGGGGTGCGGACGAAGGAATGGGTGACGACGTCCTCGTAGGCGCCGGAGAAGTACTCCTCCTCGCAGCGGGCCAGCTCCACGGTGAGCCGTACGACGTCCGCGAAGGGCAGGGAGCCGACGAAGGCGGCGGCGGCTTTCTGGCCGAAGCTGGGGCCGGTGCAGACGGTGGGGGAGATGCCCAGGGTGTCCAGAGCGCGGTCAGCCATCGCCATCGAGTTCACCAGGAAGGCGACCTGCGAATGGACGGAGTAGTCCTCCTCGGCCGTGCGGAACCGGTCGAAAACCGAATAGCCGAGTGCTTCGTCGGCCTCCGCGAGCCGTTGCCGTGCATAGGGGTCCATGAGCAGGAATTTCCCGACCTCGGCGAAAGCCGAGGGGCCCATGCCGGGAAATACGATCGCGGTCGCGGTTCGCTCGGCCGAAGAACCGGGCCGACCCGCCGCCGCGGCGGGCTCTGCGATACCTGCGGGGGCGGGACCGCCCGCGCCCGTGGACGCGGTCGCGGGAATCTGGTCGGAATCGCTCATAATCCGTGAATGCCTTTGCTTTCGGGATGAAGAAATGGCCTCGCACGCGGCCACGCGCGGGTGCGCGCGGCCGCCTGCGAGGCCGGGAGGGAAAACCGGGGGGTCGGTCAGTCCTGCGCCCTGCGGTGGAAGCCCTTGATGCCGATCAGCCCGAAGACCGCGATCGCGCCGGTCAGGGCGAGCAGATCGACCCACAGCGGGATGGAGGCCGGGCCGCCCGGCGGCAGCATCAGGTCGCGGATGCCCTCGCTCACATACGTCAGCGGATTGATCGCGCACAGCACCTGGAACCAGGGGATGGACGACAGTCCGTGCCAGGTGAACTGGGTGCACCCGGTGAACATCAGGGGGGTCAGCGTCACGGCGAAGATGACGCTGATGTGCCGGGGCGGTGCCAGGGTGCCGATCGTCAGCCCCACCGTGCTGCCCGCCAGGGCGCCCATCACCAGCACGCCCAGCGTGGCCGCGAAGCTGTCCATCGGCCAGGAGGCGTGGTCCAGGATCAGGAAGCCGACCGGGATCATCACCAGCGAGGCGATGAGCCCGCGCAGCGCGCCGAAGACCAGCTTCTCGATGGCGACCAGGCTGGTCGGGATCGGAGCGAGCAGCCGGTCCTCGATCTCCTTGGTCCACGAGAAGTCGATCACCAGTGGCAGCGCGGTGTTCTGCAGGCTGACCAGGAAGCTGTTGAGCGCGACCACGCCGGGCAGCAGCACCTGCTGGAACCCGCCGCTGGTGTAGCCGAGTTCCCCCAGGACCTTGCCGAAGACGAAGAGGATGAAGAACGGCTCGATGAGCACCTGGGCGAGGAAGGGGCCCAGTTCGCGGCCGGTGACGAAGACGTCCCGCCACAGGATGAAGAAGAACGTACGGGTCACCGTGCGCACGTCGGAGCGCGCGGGGCGCAGTTCCGCGGGGAAGTCGGCGACCTCGGGGGGCAGGGCGGTGGCCGTCATCGCAGCTCCCGGCCGGTGAGTTCGATGAAGACGTCCTCCAGGGACGCGGTGCCGACGCTCATGTCCTTGATGTCACAACTCGCTTCCGTCAGGGCCGTGATGGCGAGGGGCAGCACCGCGCCGGACGGCGCGTCGCTGTAGAGGCGCAGCCGGACGGCGGTGGGGGAGCCGTCCGCCGCGCCGTCCTCCTCCTGGAGCACCCGCTCGACGCGCTCGACGGCCTCGATCTTCTCCAGGAGCCGCAGGACACCTTCGGGATCCAGCTCCGCGGGCTGCACGGTGAGCGTGAGGGCGGTGCTGCTCAGGCTCTCCATCAGCGCCTGCGGTGTGTCGAGGGCGAGCAGCTTGCCGTGGTCGACGATGCCCACGCGGTCGCAGAGCTTGGCGGCCTCGTCCATGTCGTGCGTGGTCAGGACCGTGGTCACGCCGCGCGCGCTCAGCTCGGCGACCCGCTCGTGGATGAACAGCCGTGCCTGCGGGTCGAGTCCGGTGGCCGGCTCGTCGAGGAAGAGCACCTCAGGGCGGTGCATCAGCGCCCGGGCGATCATCACCCGCTGGGCCTGTCCGCCGGACAGCTCGTCGCCGCGGGACTTGCCCCGGTCGGCGAGCCCCACCCACTCCAGGCACTCGTCGGCGAGCCGGCCGCGCTCGGCCCGGCCGATGCCGTGGTACCCGGCGTGGAAGAGGAGGTTCTGCCGCAGGGTCAGCGACCGGTCGAGGTTGTTGCGCTGGGGTACGACGGCGAAGGCGCGGCGAGCCTGCGCCGGATGGGCCACGACGTCGACGCCCTGGACGAAGGCGCGCCCCGCCGTGGGGGCCACCCGGGTGGTGAGGATGCCTATGGTCGTGGTTTTGCCCGCCCCGTTCGGACCGAGGAATCCGAAGACCTCGCCCCGGCGGACCGAGAAACTCAGACCGTCCACCGCGGGGTGCTCACGGCCCGGGTATTTCTTGACCAGTCCATCGACCACGACGGCGGAATCCACGGGTCGTTTAAGGTTCATTTACGCCTGCGAATCAAGTGGGACGCGGCAACGGCGGCCCGGGATTCGCACAGGAAGTCGCGTGACCGGCCGCGCGTCGAGCGCCGACTGAATGGGACACAGAAATGGTGCAGAGCCTGTCTAACATGCGGAGCCGGGTGATGGTCCAACTCTGCGGCCGTCTAGGGGGAAAGAGGAAATCTTAGGGGGGATTAGGGGGTGTGGGGAGAGTGGCGAAGGTGGCGCACAGACGCCTGCACAACCAGGGAAAACCCTTTCGGTGAAGGGAGTTGCGGTTCCGTCGAGAATGCCCATAGCATCGGCGCGTGATTGCGCCGAATTGCTATTCGCAAAACAAGGCGCCGGCGTATCCTGCGCCAGCGGACTTTCCGGTGGATCCCGGATCCCTGCGGTGGATGGTGATCGGCGCGACCGGCATGCTCGGCGGCGAGGTGGCCGCTCAACTCGCGGCCCACGGCGCGGAACCCGTACGGGCCGGCCGGGCCGAGGCCGACCTCACCGACCCCGCGGCGGTCGCCTCGGCCGTGGCCGGCAGCCGTCCCGACATCGTCGTCAACTGCGCCGCCTGGACCGCCGTCGACCTCGCCGAGAGCGAGGAGGAGGCGGCCCTGGAGGTCAACGGCAGGGGGCCGGGCCACCTCGCCCGCGCCTGCGCCGCCGTCGGCAGCAGACTCCTGCACGTCTCCACCGACTACGTCTTCGCCGGCGCCCCGGCCGACACAGGCCGCGCCTACCCCGAGGACTTCCCGGCCGACCCGCGCACCGCGTACGGGCGCACCAAACTCGCCGGCGAGCGCGCCGTCCTGGCCGAACTCCCCGGCCGCGCGGCGGTGGTGCGCACGTCCTGGCTCTACGGACGCGACAGCGGTGGCTTCGTGCACACCATGGCCCGTCTCGCCCGGGAGGCGGAGCGGACCGTGGAGGTGGTCGACGACCAGCACGGGCAGCCCAGTTGGGCACCCGATGTCGCCGCCCGGCTGATCGCGCTGGGCGCCCTGCCCGCCGACCGCGCCCATGGCATCTTCCACGCGACGGGGGCGGGCCGCACCACCTGGCACGCCCTGGCCCGTGAGGTGTTCCGGCTGACCGGTCACGACCCCGAGCGGGTGCGCGCCATCGACAGCTCCCGGCTGAACCGGGCCGCCGTCCGCCCCGCGTGGAGCGTGCTCGGCCACGAACGGTGGGCCGCCGCCGGGCTGGGGCCGATGCGCCACTGGCAGGCCGCCCTCGCCGAAGCCCTCGCGGCAGCCCACCCTCCCCCCACCGCGGATTCCGCCGACCGAAAGGCTGCTCAAGGGTGAAACCCCTGTCGATAGAAGGAGCCTGGCTGTACGAGCCGACCCTCCACACCGACGAGCGCGGCACGTTCCTGGAGACGTTCCGCAGCGCGGACTTCCAGCTCGACACCGGTCGCCGTCTCGAACTGGCCCAGGTCAACCGCTCCGTGTCCCGACGCGGCGTCATACGCGGCGTGCACTTCGCCGATGTGCCGCCCGGCCAGGCCAAATACGTCACCTGTGTACGCGGCGCCGTGCGCGATGTGATCGTGGACCTGCGCACCGGCTCGCCCACCTACCGTGCGTGGGAGGCCGTCGAACTCGACGACCGCGACCACCGGGCGGTGTTCCTCTCCGAGGGCCTGGGGCACGCCTTCCAGGCGGTCACCGACGATGCCGCCGTCATGTATCTGACGACGTCCGGCTACGACCCGGGCCGTGAGCACGGTATCGACCCGCTCGACCCCGACCTGGGCATCGCCTGGCTCCCCGGCGTCGCACCGCTGCTGTCCCCCAAGGACGCGGCGGCCCCCACCCTTGCGGCGGCCGAGGCCACGGGCCTGCTGCCCGCCTACGAGGACTGCGTACGGTACGTGTCCTCGCTCGCCACCCCACTAAGCGAGGAGACCCCGTGAAGGCGCTCGTCCTGGCGGGGGGATCCGGCACCCGCCTGCGCCCCCTGACCCATACGACGGCCAAACAGCTTGTGCCCGTGGGCAACAAGCCCATCCTCTACTACGTCCTGGAGGGCATCGCCGACGCGGGCGTCACCGATGTCGGCATCATCGTGGGCGAGACGGCCAAGGAGATCCGGGCCGCCGTCGGTGACGGCTCCCGCTTCGGCATCAGCGTCACCTACATCCCGCAGCACCAGCCGCTCGGCCTGGCCCACGCCGTGCGCGTCGCGCGGGACTGGCTGGGCGACGACGACTTCGTCATGTACCTGGGCGACAACTTCCTGTTCGGCGGGATCAGCGCGCAGCTGGAGGAGTTCCGCACCCGCCGCCCGGCCGCTCAGATCATGCTCACCCAGGTGCCCAACCCCTCCTCCTTCGGTGTCGTCACCCTGGACGCGACGGGCCGGGTCGTCGCCCTGGAGGAGAAGCCGGAGTTCCCCAAGAGCGATCTCGCCCTGGTCGGCGTCTACTTCTTCAGCGCCGCCGTGCACGCCGCCGTGGACGCCATCAGGCCCTCCGCCCGCGGCGAGCTGGAGATCACCGACGCCCTCCAGTGGCTGCTCGAACAGGGCCTGGACGTCACCTCCTCCACCGTCAACGGCTTCTGGAAGGACACCGGCAACGCCACCGACATGCTGGAGGCCAACCGCTCCGTCCTCGACGGCATCACGCCCCACTGCGCGGGCACCGTCGACGAGGAGAGCGAACTGGTCGGCCGGGTGGTCGTCGAGGACGGGGCGGTGATCACCGCTTCACGGATCGTGGGGCCCGTGGTGATCGGCCGCGGCACTCGCGTGGAGGGCTCCTACATCGGGCCGTTCACCTCCGTGGCGGAGAACTGCCGGGTCGTCGACAGCGAGATCGAGTACTCCATCGTCCTGGCCGGCGCGGCCATCGACGGCGTGGGCCGCATCGAGGCGTCGCTGATCGGCAGGCAGGCGGAGGTCACCCCCACCCCCCGCACCCCCCAGGCCCACCGCCTGATCCTCGGCGACCACAGCAAGGTGCAGATCCGTTCATGAACATCCTGATCACGGGAGCGGCCGGCTTCATAGGCTCCCACCTCGTACGCTCGATCCTGGGGCCCGGCAAACCGCTGGGTGACGACATACGCGTCACCGTCCTGGACAAGCTCACCTACGCGGGCAACCGGGCCAACCTCGCCCCCGTCGAGAACGAGCCCGGCTTCTCCTTCGTCCACGGCGACATCACCGACGCGCCGCTGGTCGACCGGCTGATGGCAGCCCACGACGCCGTGGTGCACCTGGCGGCGGAGTCGCACGTCGACCGCTCCATCGAGCAGGCCGACGCCTTCGTGCGCACCAACGTGCTCGGCACCCACACGCTCCTGGAGGCCGCGCTGCGGCACGGCACCGGCCCCTTCGTGCACGTGTCGACCGACGAGGTGTACGGCTCGGTGCCGGTGGGCTCATCGGTGGAGAGCGACGTCCTCGCCCCCAACTCGCCCTACTCCGCGTCCAAGGCGTCCAGCGACCTGCTCGCGCTGTCCTACCACCGCACCCACGGCCTCGACGTACGGGTGACCCGCTGCTCCAACAACTACGGCCCCTACCAGTACCCGGAGAAGGTGATCCCGCTCTTCGTCACCCGCCTGCTGACCGGGGGTACGGTCCCGCTCTACGGCGACGGCGGCAACGTCCGTGACTGGCTGCACGTCGACGACCACTGCCGCGGGCTGCTGGCCGTCCTGACCCGGGGCCGCGCCGGCGAGACGTACAACATCGGCGGCGGCACCGAGCTGAGCAACAAGGAACTCACCGGGCTGCTGCTGGACGCCTGCGACGCGGACTGGGACCGGGTCGAGAACGTCACCGACCGCAAGGGTCACGACCGGCGCTACTCCGTGGACTGGACGAAGATCCGTACCGAGCTCGGCTACACCCCGGCCCACGACTTCACCGAGGGACTGGCGCGAACCGTCGCCTGGTACCGGGAGAACCGGCCCTTCTGGGCGACGCCCGAAGCCGGGCTGCCGAGCGCATGACCTATGGGCGCACCGAGTGCTCCACCAGGGAGACCACCCCCGCCGACGTCAGTCTGATCCAGATCCGGCAGCCGGCGGTCACCAGCAGCTACCGCATGATCTGCTTCCCGGGCTCGCGGAACTCCGCGGACTACTACCTCGCCATGTCCGAACTGCTGCTGCCCACCGTGGAACTGCTCACCGTGCAGTACCCCGCCCTGACCGCCGAGGAGGAGTGCGGGGGCGAGGCCGGGGCCGCACTCGTCGACAAGATCTTCGAGGCGGTCCGGTGCTGGACGGACCGCCCGCTGGCCCTCTTCGGCCACCGCCTCGGAGCCGAGCTGGCCTTCCGGGTCGCCCAGCGCCTGGAGCGGGAGACCGACGCGGGACCGCTGACGTTATTCGTCTCCGGCCGGACGGGACCGGGCCACGGGGGCAGCCTCGGGCCGCCCGCGCTCAACTGCCGCGTGGTCGCGCTCACCGGCGACCACGACCCGGCCGCACCGCTGACGGGGGTTCGCACCTGGCGGCGGAGCACGGCCGGCCGGTTCGACCTGGAGGTCTTCCCCGGCACCCGGGGCTACCTCGACTCCCACCGTCGCGAGGTCGTCAACCTCGTGCACGACCAGCTGATCTCGTACCAGGAACCCGCCCCCGACTGACCGGGGGCGGGACCGACCGAACCTCCCATCGTGTGAAGCTAAGGACTGAGTGCGACCGATGACCGCGAAGATCTTTGCAGCCGACTCGGTGCGGCCCGTCGACCAATTCGAACAGGACGCCCTCCGGGTCGCCGACGTGATCCGCGAAGGCGGTATCGGGCTCGGCGACCGGGTCATGCTGAAGGCCGGCAACTCGGCCGCCTATGTCTGTGTGCTGTACGCGCTGATGCACGTCGGCGCCTCGATCGTCCTCGTCGACCAGCAGGAGCACGTCGAGGCGACCCGGCGCATCGCCCTGCGCACAGGCGTCAAGGCCACCTACGTCGACGACGAGACGCCCATCGACGACGAAGCCGACCCCATCCACCTGTACGAGCTGATGGTCGCGACCGACGGCCGTGACCCCCTCGACAGCGCCCTGTCGTTCGACGCCTGGGGCGAGCTGCCCGACGGCCTGATCATGTGGACCTCGGGCTCGACCGGCTCCCCCAAGGGCGTGGTGAAGTCCGGCGGCAAGTTCCTGCGCAACCTGCGGCGCAACGCGGACCAGGTCGGCCATCGCGCCGACGACGTCCTGATGCCGCTGCTGCCCTTCGCCCACCAGTACGGCCTGTCGATGGTGCTCATCGCCTACCTGACGCGCTGCTCACTGGTGATCGCCCCCTACCGCCGGCTCGACCGCGCCCTGCGGATGGCCCGCGACTGCGGGGCCACGGTCATCGACGCCACGCCCTCCAGCTACCGCTCCATCCTGGGCCTGGCCACCCGCAAGCCCGCGCTGCGCGCCCACCTGACGGGTGTGCGGATGTTCTGCGTCGGCGCGGCCCCGCTCGACGGGCCGCTGGTGGAGAGCTACGTCCAGGAGTTCGGCCTGCCGCTCCTCGACAGCTACGGCTCCACCGAACTGGGCAACATCGCCTTCGCCACGCTGGACAATCCCGTCTCCTGCGGCCGTCCCATGGAGGGCATCTCGCTGCGGATCGTCGACGAGGACGGCAACCTGGTGCCCGCGGGCCGGCCGGGCGAGATCGAGGTCGACACTCCCGACGCGCTCGAAGGGCAGATCGCCGACGACGGCACCGTCGTGCCCGCCGCCACGGGCTGGCAGACCACCGGCGACCTCGGATACCTCGACGCGGACGGCAACCTCTTCGTCCTCGGCCGCAAGTTCGCCGTGCACCGCATGGGTTACACGCTCTACCCCGAGCTGATCGAGCGGAAGGTGGCCGCCGAAGGCTGCCCCACCCGGATCGTGCCGCTGCCCGACGAGCGGCGCGGCTCCCAGCTGGTCTTCTTCGTCGAGGACGACCAGCAGCGCGACGCCGCCTACTGGCGGGAGCGGCTGTGCGCTCTGCTGCCTACCTACGAGCAGCCCAACAGGGTCGTCGTGCTGGAGCAGTTCCCGCTCAACCGCAACGGCAAGCCGGACAAGAAGCAGCTGACGAAGATGGCCGCCGAGTAGGGGTTATACGACGGCGGCGCCCCCACCCGGAGGTGGGGGCGCCGCCGTCGTCGTACCACCGCACCCCGACGGGGCATGGTGACCGTGTTCCGCTCAGTCGTCGTAGGGGAGTTCGACCGGAGCCAGGGTGTCGAAGAGGTCACCGGGCCCGGGGTTGTCCGGATGGGTGGCACCGCCCAGGTGGTCCAGTACGCCCCACACCGCGTTGAGCGCCGTGGTGACCGCGCCCTCCGCGAAGCCGGCCGTCCAGGAGACGTCGTCGCCGCAGAGGAAGAAGCCGCGCTGCTCCACGGGCAGCCCCCGTTGCATGAACTGGGTGAACAGCCGCCGCTGGTACCGGTAGTGACCGGGCAGGTTGGACTTGAACGCGCCCATGAAGTGCGGCTCGCTCTCCCAGGTGATGGCGACCGGATCACCGATGACGTGTGCGCGGATGTCGACGCCGGGATAGATCGCGCCGAGCTTCTCCAGGAGCACGTCCAGGCGCTCCGCCGCGCTGAGCGTCGCCATCTTCAGCGAATCGTCGTTCCACGTGTACGACAGACACATCACGCCCGGTCCGTCCGGCCCCTCGTCGAAGAGGTAGACCCCGCGGGGCATCCGGTCGGTGAGGGTCATGCTCATCACCGGTGCGCCCGTGCGGGGGTCCGTGTCGTGCCAGAACGGCCGGTCCGTCAGGACGAACAGCTTGGAGGCGCCCATGTAGTGGGTGCGCTCGACCGCCGTCCACAGCGGCGGGCTCAGCAGTGCCGGGTCGCTGCGCACCCGGTTGAGCAGCGTCCACACATGCGGGGTGTAGACGACCGCGGCGTACCGCTCCCGCCGGCCCCGCGCGTCGGTGACCGTGAAACCGTCGCCGTCGCGGGCCACGTCCCGCACTCCCGGCCGGGGAGTGCCGCCGTGCAGGGCGGCCAGGGAGGTGCCCGCCGGCCAGTGCGCACAGTCCGCCGGGGCGTGCTCCCACAGCCCGCGCGGCACCTGCTGGGAGCCGCCGGCGATGCTGACCTGGTGGTCGTCGGCGTCGGTGTAGATCACCCGCAGGATCTCCAGCACCGAGTTGGGGAAGTCGGTGTCCCAGCCGCCGGTGCCGAACCCCACCTGTCCGAAGATCTCTCGGTGCCGGAAGGACCGGAAGGACGGGCTGGTGGCCAGGAACCCGTAGAAGGACTCGTCGTCGAACTCCCTGACCAGCCGGTTCCATATCTGCTTCAGCGTCTCGACGTCCCGCCGCGCGATGGCGTCCCGCACCGTGACGAACTCCGCCCGCTCGTGCAGGGCCTTCTCCCACGCGGCGGCCACCTCCTGGTAGACGTCCGGCAGCATCTCCGCGACGCTGACCCGGTGCCGTTCGCCCCCCAGGTCGATGAGGGTGCTCGGGGTGCTCGCCGCCAGCGGGTTGGGGAAGGGGCTGGTGCGCAGCCCCAGCAGGTCGATGTAGTGGAAGAGCGAGCGGGCGGAGAGAGGGAAACGCATCGCCCCCATCTCCGCCACGCGGTCGGGCCGCCCGGCGAAGGGCACCGACCGCATCCGGCCGCCCAGTTGCTCCGCCTCGTACACGACCGGGCGCAGTCCCAGCCGCATCAGTTCATAGGCGGCGGTCATTCCCGCCATTCCGCCGCCGACCACGGCCACCGGCGTCCCGGCGCGCTCCGCAGGGAGCGTGCCCAGGCCGGCCGGATGGTGCAGCCAGCCGTCGTAGGAGAAAGGGAAGTCCGGCACGAGCATGGTGACCGCGGCCGGGCTGGCTGACGTCATCTGGAATACCTCTCGGGCCGATTCGGCAGCGTTTCAAGGGAACCGGGGAGATTCCGATCGGAGCCGGAAATCACGGCGCCGAGCCGGACCCTGAACGGCGGCGCAGCGCTTGGCTGTACGCGGCCGTGCCGGTAAATCCACGCTAGGGACCGGCAGTTGACGCGACAACCCCTATTCACCCTCGTAACAGCCGGTACCCGAAAGGTTTTACGGAGTGACCGGATGGAAGGGAGGCAGCGTGATGGCCGTCACAACAATGCCGCGATCCGAGAGCCAGCGGCCGGTGAAGGAATTCACCGGCCGTCCGTCGGGGCCCCGTTCGGGGCGCAGAATGCGCGCGGTGAAGGTCCCCTGCGCCCGGCCCCCCGTGCCGCCGGAGTCCTGGGAGGAGACGCCGGTGAACGAGATGTCGGCCTCGTCGAAATCCAACTCGGTGCCCAGCAGCGGGAACCAGGTCTTGTACACCGCCTCCTTCGCGCTGAACAGCAATCGGTCCCGGTGCACGCGCGACCCCGGGCCCGCGGCCCGGACCCAGGCCAGTTCGCCGGGCAGCGCGATCGACTCCAGCACGCCGTCCGGCAGCGGCAGATCGGGTTCGGCGTCGATCCCGATCATCGCCAGGTCCGTGTCCCGCGCGAGCACCGCCGCCCGGTAGCCGTCGCAGTGGGTCATGCTGCCCACCACTCCGTCCGGCCACCGGGGTGCGTTGCGCCTGCCGGGCAGGACGGGGGAGGGCGGCAGCCCCAGCTGCGCGAGAGCGCGCCGGGCGCACGCCCGCACCGTGGTGAACTCCTCGCGGCGCTTGGGCACCGACCGGGCGATCAGCGCCTCCTCCTGCGGATGGAGCGTGGCGGAGCCGTCCGGCCCGAAGGACTCGCTCGCGGTGGCCGCCGCCGGCAGCAACGCCTCGATCATGCCCCCACCTCCTGCGGTTCCTTGCCGCCGGCCTCGGGCTCCGGCGTGTACGGCAGGATCTGCCGCAGCAGGCCCTTGGGGTGGCCGCGCCGGCGCCACTCGCGCGGATAGCCGATCGACACCTCCTCGAAGCGCACCCCGTCGTACCAGGTGGTGCGGGGGATGTGCAGATGTCCGTACACCACGGCGGCGGTGGGGAACCTGCGGTGCCAGTCGGCGGTCAGGACCGTTCCGCACCACTGCGCGAACTCCGGGTGCCACAGCACATCCGTGGGCTCCCTCACCAGCGGGAAGTGGTTGACCAGCACCAACGGCACCGAGGGGTCGTGCGCCACCAGCCGCCGCCTGGTCTCGGCCACCCGGGCCCGGCACCAGTCGTCCCGGGTGCGGTGGGGGTCGGGGTGGAGCAGGTACTCGTCCGTGCACACCACGCCCGCCTCGTGCGCCTTGGCCAGCGACTCCTCCTTGGTCGCGGTGCCCGCCACCCGGAACGTGTAGTCGTACAGCAGGAACAGCGGCGCCACCGCGACCGGACCGCCCGGCCCCCGCCACACCGGCCAGGGATCCTCCGGGGTCAGCACGCCGAGCCGTCGGCACATCTCGACGAGATACCGGTAGCGCTCCTCACCGCGCAGCGTCACCGTGTCCTCGCGCGGGCTCCACAGTTCATGGTTGCCCGGCGCCCAGACGACCTTGGCGAACCGCCCGGCCAGCAGACCGAGTGCCCACTCGATGTCCTCGGTCAGCTCGCCGACGTCCCCGGCCACGATCAGCCAGTCCTGCGGGTGGGAGGGGTGCAGCGACTCGGTGATGGGCCGGTTGTCGGCCATCCCGATGTGGAGGTCGCTCACCGCGAGCAGCCGGGGACCCGGCGGTACGGCTGCGGTGGCTGCGACGGGGTCACGCGGTGTGTGCGACATCGATGTCCAAACTGACGGGCAGGTCCTGGCGATGAGTGATGTTGATCTTCCGGTAGACCCGGGTCAGATGCTGCTCCACGGTCGAAACGGTGATGCAGACCTTCGCCCCGATCTCCCGGTTGGTGTAGCCGTGCGCGGCCAGGGCCGCGACCCTGCGCTCCGCGTCCGTCAGGGAGGCGACCGCCGCGGCCTGCGACAGCGTGCTCTGGGTCGTCGCGGTGGCGGAGCGGGACGGCGCCGGCTGCGCCGCCGTCTGCCCGGTCTGCAGGGAGTGGTACAGCTCCTGCGCGCCGCAGCTCTCGGCGATCCGCCACGCCCGGCGCAGGTGCAGCTTGCTCCGGGCCGCGTCGCCCAGTTGCTTGTACGCCTGTCCGAGGTCGCTCAGCGCGCGCGCCAGCCCGTACCAGTCGCCCTCCCTCTGCAGGAGTGTGACGGCCTTGCCGAGCAGGGCGGGGCGCTCGTCGAGCGGGCGGGCCCCCGCGAGCACCCGCAGTGTCAGGCCGCGTACCCGCGGCCCGGTGTCTCCGGTCAGCTGCTCTCGGGCGAAACGTTCCGCCTGTTCGTGGCCGCCCAGCGCGAGCCAGGTCTCCGCGACCCCGACCCGCCAGGGCGCCAGCGTCGAGCGGTCCATGCGCCAGCGCCGCATCAGCTCACCGCAGGCCGCGAAGTCGGTCAGCGCCGCGTGGTGGCGGCCGGTGGCCAGCTGGTGCCGGCCGCGCGCGTACAGATAGTGCAGCCCGTAGCGCGTCCGGAACATCTCCTCGGGCACCGGCCGGTCCACCAGCTCCGCCGCCGCCTCGTGGTCGCCCATCGCGGTGCCGGTCTCGATCAGGGCGGAGAGCGGCATGCCGATGCCCACCCCCCAGGCCTGCGGGGACAGTTGCTCCAGCGACTGCTCCGCCAGCCGCCGGGCGTGCGCCAGCCGACCCCGGCGCAGCGACATATGGGCGCGGGTGCCGCGCAGGGCCGCCGCCCACCCCGGCGCACCGCGGTCCGTGGCCTCCGCCAGCAGCCGGTCGGCCCACTGCGTCGCCGTGCTCAGCCGGTCCGCGTACACGAGCGCCACCAGGCACGCCCGCATCCCTGGGGCGGTCTCCTCGGTCAGCCGGGTGCTGCTCAGCACCCGCTCGGCCCGGTCGGCGAAGTCCTCGTCCGCCACGCCGGTCCCCGTGCCGTCCGGCCGGGTCGCGCCGTTCAGTACGCCGTACAGCGCGGTCGCCGCCGTCGGCCGGCTGTCCTCGGACGCCGTCGGCGGGAACCCGCTGCCGTGCACCGGGGCCAGCATGCCGCCGACCTGTTCCAGGACTGCCGGATAGGTACTGGCCAGGGTCAGCCGCAGCTGCCACAGCTCTGCGGCGAGCGTCGTGTCGGGGGCGTCCGGCAGGGCGTCGACGACCTGGCGGATCGCGGTCGCCGCGTCGTCCTCCCAGCCGTTCCACAGCAGATCGCACACCAGCTTCAGCGTGTCGGCGGCCGGCAGCCGGCCGGAACGCATGGCGCCGGTAAGCGACTTCACCTGCTGCGGCCACGCCCACGGCTCGACCCGCCAGATGAACTTGGCCAGCGTCGCCTGCAGCAGCATCCGCTCGTCCTCGTCCCGGCAGCAGCTCTCCGCCATCCGCAGACAGCGCACCGCGAGCCCGACCCGCTGCATGGCGAGGGCCGCGTGGGCGGCCTCCCGCAGCACCCGGGGCACCCACTCCTCGTCGGGAGCGTGTGTCTCGTGGCCCAGCAGCTGGGCCGCCACCACCAGGGGCGCCGCCCCGGCCTCGTACAGCAGCCGCGCGGCGCGCCGACGCAGCCCCGGCACCGCGTCGTCGGCCAGGCTCTCCACGATGGCCGCCTGCACGCGGCCGTGCCGGAACCGGGCCCCCTGAAGGATGCCCGCGTCCCCGAGCGAGGCCACCACCTGCCGTACGGTCCGCTCCTCCGCCCCCACCAGCCGGGCCAGCAGCGACGGCGAGCCGGCGCTGCCCAGCAGGGCCACCCCCTGCGCGATCCGGAGGCCGTCCGCGCCCGTGCGGTGCACGTAGATCAGCGCGCTGCGCAGGAAGTGCTCGCCCGCGTAGGGCAGTCCGTCGGCATGCTCCGCCGCAGGTGCATCCGCCCCGAGAGTCGGCGTATCCGTGCGGCCCGTGCCGTCCGGCGGGGTGGACCGCTGCCGGCCGAGGTGATCCTCCAGGAATCCCTGTACGAGCAGCGGGTTGCCACCCGTGGCGGCGTGCAGGGAGGCGGCCGGCGTGTCCGCGGGCGCGCTCTCGTCCGGGGTGGTGTCGAGGGGGACGGCCGCCGTCCCGGAGGCCGAGCGGTTCGCGCTCCCGGCCGCGGCGCCCAGCAGCCGGCCGACCCCCGCGACGCTCAGTGGACCGACCTGGATGTGCAGCCCGCGCGGCGGGTGGAGCAGTTGCCACAGGAGTTGCGAGGGTGCGCCGCCCGTGTCCGGGCCGTGCGTGACGATCAGCGCCCCCACGGCGGCGCGGCGCAGCGCGTACGCCAGGCAGTGCAGCGACTGGGGATCGGCGTACTGCACGTCGTCGACGGCGATGAGGACCTTTTCGCGCGCGCCGAGTTCGGCGAGCTGGGCGTCGAAGCCGCGCAGGATCTCGGTGGGGACGGGCGCCGCGTCGTACAACCCGTCGGTGCTCGGGTCCGCCTGTGCGGCGATCGCGTCACGGGCGGCGCTCACCTCGTCGTACGACCGGGTCTGCGACGGCCCGCCCCGCCCCGGCGACGGCGGACGTCCGGCGGCGGTCCGGGGGGCGTCGCGGAGCAACTGCTCCACCACACCGAACGGAATGCGTTGTTCCGCAGGAGAGGTGACGGCGCTCAGCACTCTGGGGCCCGCCTCCGCCGTCTGTTCCAGTACGCGATGGAGAAGTGCCGTCTTGCCCGACGCCACCGGCCCGCTGATCACGGCGATCCGGCCGGCTCCCTCGGTGAATCGCGACGCTGTGCCGGGGGCGCCGAATATGAAGGAGGTAAGCTTTTCGATCTGTTCATCCCGCTCCACCAACACAGCTGTAAAAGCCTCCCCGATGCGATGTGGCGTACGACAGGGTGTGATTTACGCAACCTCGCCAGTCACGCTGGTCAGGCGTGCGGGAGAAAGTCCGTCAACGCCTCGGGAGTGCAGGCGAATTCGCAGCACTCACCAAGGACGGACGCACCGCTGTTCTCCCCGACCGGCGGATCCAATTGAACTGTACCAATGTCCTGGCGGCCGATCGTCTGGCAGCCATCTCGCCCTCGTGCCAACGTGTTTGAGGGGTGATACAGCCGAATGAACGGTTGCTTACCCGGTGGTTTCGAGCTAGGTGGGGCCGACGCCCGCGGCGCCCCTCCAGGGAAAGGGAATCTCTCATTCCAGTTGTCCCCCGCGCCTTTTCTAGGGGTGGTCGCACACGGGATAGGGGGAGCTGATGGTGGAGAACTCATTGCGCCGGTCGTATCAATGGAGCGACGTGGGCGTTCGACGCCCGTGGACCGCAGAGGCGCCCGCACCGCCGGGCCGGGGTGGAGATGGCGCATGACGGCAACCCAGGACAGTTCCCTCGCGTACGGCGGCACCACGACGATCAGCGGGAAGACGGCGGAACTGCACGCCGTCCGCGAACGGGCGGTGCGGGGACCGAGCGACCGGGCGACCGAGGCGCAGCACGCGAAAGGCAAACTGACGGCGCGGGAGCGCATCGGGCTGCTGCTGGACGAGGGCTCCTTCCGCGAGGTGGAGCAGCTGCGCCGGCACCGCGCCTCGGGGTTCGGGCTGGAGGCGAAGAAGCCGTATACGGACGGTGTGGTGACCGGGTGGGGAACGGTGTACGGCCGGACGGTCTTCGTCTACGCGCATGACTTCCGGATCTTCGGCGGGGCGCTGGGAGAGGCGCACGCGGCGAAGATCCACAAGATCATGGACATGGCGATCGCGGCGGGCGCTCCGCTCGTCTCGCTCAACGACGGCGCGGGCGCGCGTATCCAGGAGGGCGTGTCGGCCCTGGCCGGGTACGGGGGGATCTTCCGCCGCAACACGCGGGCGTCGGGGGTGATTCCGCAGATCAGTGTGATGCTCGGGCCCTGCGCGGGCGGCGCCGCCTACAGCCCGGCGCTGACGGACTTCGTGTTCATGGTGCGTGAGACCTCGCAGATGTTCATCACGGGCCCCGACGTGGTGAAGGCGGTCACGGGGGAGGAGATCACGCAGAACGGCCTCGGCGGTGCGGATGTGCACGCCGGGACGTCCGGCGTGGCGCACTTCGCGTACGACGACGAGGAGGCGTGCATCGAAGAGGTGCGCTACCTGCTGTCGATGCTGCCGTCGAACAACCGGGAGCACCCTCCGGCGGAGGCCTGTGCGGATCCGGCGGACCGCCGGAGCGAGGCACTCCTTGAGGTGGTGCCGGCCGACGGGAACCGTCCCTATGACATGCGTCAGGTGATCGAGGAGATCGTCGACGAGGGGGAGTACCTGGAGATCCACGAGCACTGGGCGCGCAACATCATCTGTGCGCTGGCGCGGCTGGACGGCCAGGTGGTGGGGATCGTGGCGAATCAGCCGCAGTTCCTGGCGGGGGTGCTGGACATCGAGGCGTCCGAGAAGGCCGCCCGGTTCGTGCAGATGTGCGATGCGTTCAACATCCCGATCGTGACGCTGCTGGACGTACCGGGGTTCCTGCCGGGGGTGGACCAGGAGCACCGGGGGATCATCCGGCACGGAGCGAAGCTGCTGTACGCCTACTGCAACGCGACGGTGCCGCGGATCTCGCTGGTCCTGCGGAAGGCGTACGGGGGCGCGTACATCGTGATGGATTCGCAGTCGATCGGTGCGGACCTGACGTTCGCCTGGCCGACGAACGAGATCGCGGTGATGGGCGCGGAGGGCGCGGCCAACGTGATCTTCCGTCGGCAGATCCTGGAGGCGCAGGACCCGGAGGCGATGCGCGCCCAGATGGTGAAGGAGTATCAGACCGAGCTGATGCACCCCTATTACGCGGCCGAGCGCGGTCTGGTGGACGACGTGATCGATCCGGCGGAGACCCGGCAGGTCCTGATCGACTCCCTGGCCATGCTCCGGACCAAGCACGCCGACCTGCCCGCCCGCAAGCACGGCAACCCGCCCGCCTGACCGACCCGTTCACGGCCGCCCGGCATCCATCGGGGCCGGGGCCCGGACCGCCACCCTCCGGTGCGGTCCGGGCCGGGTGCTCCTGCCGGGTCGGGCAGGCGATACGCATCCGCCGGGGCGGTGCGCCATCAGATGTCGCGGAAGATCTCGATCTGCGCGCCCACCGAGTTGAGCCGCTCGGCCAGGTCCTCGTAGCCGCGGTTGATGACGTACACGTTCCGCAGTACGGACGTGCCCTCCGCCGCCATCATCGCGAGCAGGACCACCACCGCCGGGCGCAGGGCGGGCGGGCACATCATCTCGGCCGCGCGCCAGCGGGTCGGGCCCTCGACGAGCACGCGGTGCGGGTCGAGGAGCTGGAGGCGGCCGCCGAGGCGGTTGAGGTCGGTGAGGTAGATGGCGCGGTTGTCGTAGACCCAGTCGTGGATGAGCGTCTTGCCCTGGGCCACCGCCGCGATCGCCGCGAAGAACGGCACGTTGTCGATGTTCAGACCCGGGAACGGCATCGGGTGGATCTTGTCGATCGGCGCCTCCAGCTTGGAGGGCCGCACCGTCAGGTCGACCAGGCGCGTACGGGCGTTGTCGGCCACGTACTCCGCCGAGCGGTCGTGGTCGAGGCCCATCTCCTCCAGGACCGCGAGCTCGATCTCCAGGAACTCGATCGGCACCCGGCGGATCGTCAGCTCCGACTCGGTGACGACGGCGGCGGCCAGCAGGCTCATCGCCTCGACCGGGTCCTCGGAGGGGGAGTAGTCCACATCGACGTCGATGTTCGGTACGCCGTGCACGGTGAGGGTCGTGGTGCCGACGCCGTCGACCCGTACGCCCAGCGCCTCAAGGAAGAAGCACAGGTCCTGGACCATGTAGTTGGAGGACGCGTTGCGGATGACGGTCACGCCGTCGTGGCGGGCGGCGGCGAGCAGCGCGTTCTCGGTCACCGTGTCGCCGCGTTCGGTCAGGACGATCGGGCGGTCGGGGGTCGTCCGGGTCACCTCGGCGTGGTAGATGCCCTCGGTGGCCGTGATGTCCAGGCCGAACCGGCGCAGGGCGATCATGTGCGGCTCGATGGTCCGCGTACCGAGGTCGCAGCCGCCCGCGTACGGCAGCTTGAAGTGGTCCATACGGTGCAGCAGCGGGCCGAGGAACATGATGATGGAGCGGGTGCGGCGCGCGGCCTCCGCGTCCATGCCGTCCATGTCGAGGTCGGCGGGCGGCACGATCTCCAGGTCGACGCCCTCGTTGATCCAGCGGGTGCGGACGCCGATGGAGTTGAGGACTTCGAGCAGCCGGAAGACCTCTTCGATACGGGCCACCCGGCGCAGTACCGTACGGCCCTTGTTGAGCAGCGAGCCGCAGAGCAGCGCCACGCACGCGTTCTTGCTCGTCTTGACGTCGATGGAACCGGACAGCCGGCGCCGGCCGACCACCCGCAGATGCATGGGCCCGGCGTAGCCGAGCGAGACGATCTCACTGTCGAGTGCTTCACCGATGCGGGCGATCATCTCAAGGCTGATGTTCTGGTTCCCGCGCTCGATACGGTTCACCGCGCTCTGGCTGGTGCCCAGAGCCTCGGCCAACTGCGTCTGTGTCCAGCCCCGGTGCTGCCGGGCGTCACGGATGAGCTTGCCGATACGTACGAGGTAGTCGTCTGACATGGCGGCAGGTTATCTCACATATGAGATGAGATTCGCGCTGGGGTGCGCCGTTCGGGTGGGGCGTATGCGGAGAGCGTGTGTGGGGCTGGGGTGAGACACCGTCAGTTCCGATGCTGCGCCGCCGCCCGCCGGCCAGCAACCGGAAGGCGAGCATCCGACTCCACTCGGGTGCCGCTACCCACGTTCTTCCGTTCCACTCCGGGTGCGCGTACTCGTGCCGCCGGGCGAGCGTGAGGACGCGCTTCGGGTACCCCGGGTGCAGCAGGGCGCGTGGTCGCGCATGACCAGTGGCCGCCCATGTACTAGAGTTATCTCGACATCGAGATATCTGCCGAGGCGCACTGCAGCCGCACGCCATCGTCGAGTATGGCGGTAAGGGCTACCTAACTTAGCCTTACCTTAGCGGATTGGCTATCCGGCGTGGCGGCAGGATTGCGGTGGAACGCGCACATATATGAAGGAGACTGTCGTGTCGGCGAACAGCTTCGACGCCCGCAGCACGCTGCAGGTGGGCGACGAGTCGTACGAGATCTTCCGGCTGGACAAGGTCGAGGGCGCCGCGCGCCTCCCTTACAGCCTGAAGGTCCTGCTGGAGAACCTGCTCCGTACCGAGGACGGCGCGAACATCACCGCCGACCACATCCGGGCGCTCGGCGGCTGGGACTCCCAGGCGCAGCCCAGCCAGGAGATCCAGTTCACGCCGGCCCGCGTGATCATGCAGGACTTCACCGGTGTTCCGTGTGTCGTCGACCTCGCCACCATGCGTGAGGCCGTCAAGGAGCTCGGTGGCGACCCGGCGAAGGTCAACCCGCTCTCCCCGGCCGAGCTGGTCATCGACCACTCCGTCATCGCCGACAAGTTCGGCACCAAGGACGCGTTCGCACAGAACGTGGAGCTGGAGTACGGCCGCAACAAGGAGCGCTACCAGTTCCTGCGCTGGGGCCAGACCGCCTTCGACGACTTCAAGGTCGTCCCGCCGGGCACCGGCATCGTCCACCAGGTCAACATCGAGCACCTGGCCCGCACCGTCATGGTCCGTAACGGCCAGGCGTACCCCGACACCCTCGTCGGCACCGACTCGCACACCACCATGGTCAACGGCCTCGGTGTGCTGGGCTGGGGCGTCGGCGGCATCGAGGCCGAGGCCGCGATGCTCGGCCAGCCGGTCTCCATGCTCATCCCGCGCGTCGTCGGCTTCAAGCTGACCGGTGAGCTGAACCCGGGCACCACCGCCACCGACCTGGTCCTCACGATCACCGAGATGCTGCGCCAGCACGGCGTCGTCGGCAAGTTCGTCGAGTTCTACGGTGAGGGTGTGGCCGCGACCTCGCTCGCCAACCGCGCCACCATCGGCAACATGTCGCCGGAGTTCGGCTCCACCGCCGCGATCTTCCCGATCGACGGCGAGACCCTGAACTACCTGAAGCTGACCGGCCGCTCCGAGCAGCAGGTCGCGCTCGTCGAGGCGTACGCCAAGGAGCAGGGCCTCTGGCTCGACCCGGCCGCCGAGCCCGACTTCTCCGAGAAGCTGGACCTCGACCTCTCCACGGTCGTCCCCTCCATCGCCGGCCCGAAGCGCCCGCAGGACCGCATCGTCCTCGCCAACGCCTCGCAGCAGTTCGCGCAGGACGTCCGCAACTACGTGGACACCGCCGACGAGGCGGGCCAGGAGTCCTTCCCGGCCTCCGACGCCCCGGCCGCGACCAACGGCGTGCCGACCCGCCCGACCACGGTGGTCGCCGCCGACGGCACCTCGTACGAGATCGACCACGGCGCCGTCACCGTCGCCGCGATCACCTCCTGCACCAACACCTCGAACCCGTACGTGATGGTGGCCGCGGCCCTCGTCGCGAAGAAGGCGGTCGAGAAGGGCCTGACCCGCAAGCCGTGGGTCAAGACCACGCTCGCCCCGGGCTCGAAGGTCGTCACGGACTACTTCGACAAGTCCGGCCTGACCCCGTACCTCGACAAGATGGGCTTCAACCTCGTCGGGTACGGCTGCACCACCTGCATCGGCAACTCCGGTCCGCTGGACGAGGAGATCTCGAAGGCGGTCAACGAGCACGACCTCGCGGTCACCTCGGTGCTCTCCGGCAACCGCAACTTCGAGGGCCGGATCAACCCCGACGTCAAGATGAACTACCTGGCGTCCCCGCCGCTGGTCGTCGCGTACGCCATCGCCGGTTCGATGAAGGTCGACATCACGCGCGACGCCATCGCCCAGGACGCGGACGGCAACGACGTCTTCCTGAAGGACATCTGGCCGACCGAGGCCGAGGTCAACGACGTCGTGGCCAACGCCATCGGCGAGGACATGTTCAACAAGTCCTACCAGGACGTGTTCGCGGGTGACGCGCAGTGGCAGGCGCTGCCGATCCCCACCGGCAACACCTTCGAGTGGGACCCGCAGTCCACCTACGTGCGCAAGCCCCCTTACTTCGAGGGCATGACGATGGAGACCACCCCGGTCTCCGACATCGCCGGCGCGCGCGTTCTGGCCAAGCTGGGCGACTCGGTCACCACCGACCACATCTCCCCGGCCGGTGCGATCAAGGCCGACACCCCGGCCGGCAAGTACCTCACGGAGCACGGCGTGGGCCGTCGTGACTTCAACTCCTACGGCTCGCGCCGTGGCAACCACGAGGTCATGATCCGCGGCACGTTCGCCAACATCCGCCTGCGCAACCAGATCGCGCCGGGCACCGAGGGCGGCTTCACCCGCGACTTCACCCAGGCCGACGCGCCGGTGTCGTTCATCTACGACGCCTCGCAGAACTACCAGGCCGCCGGCATCCCGCTGGTGATCCTGGCGGGCAAGGAGTACGGCTCCGGCTCGTCCCGCGACTGGGCCGCCAAGGGCACCGCGCTGCTCGGCGTCAAGGCCGTCATCGCCGAGTCCTACGAGCGCATCCACCGCTCGAACCTCATCGGCATGGGCGTCCTGCCGCTCCAGTTCCCGGAGGGCACCTCGGCGTCCTCGCTGGGCCTGACGGGCGAGGAGACCTTCTCGTTCACGGGCGTGGAGGAGCTCAACAACGGCACGACCCCGCGCACGGTGAAGGTCACCACCGACACGGGCGTGGAGTTCGACGCGGTGGTCCGCATCGACACCCCCGGCGAGGCGGACTACTACCGCAACGGCGGCATCATGCAGTACGTGCTGCGGAACCTGATCCGCAAGTAGGCACTGCTCGGGCCTTGGCCTGAAATGCAGGAGGGCTGCATTCCCCTGGTGGAGTGCGGCCCTTCTCTGTTCAAAATCCGGGCAAGTTGGCCAGTCCGTGGTGCAATTCATCCTCACCGTGAGGCAGCGGGCCTGCGGCGTAGCTCCAGCTCTAAGCGAGCCGATGGCTCAGAACTGAGCGGCTCACCACGTATCAGGCCGCAATGACGCTGCGTCCGCACCGTCTCGACCCACGCCCGTTGCCAGTCGCTCCCTGCGTGTTTACCGCTTACTTTCACGTTGCTGCGGCCATCGTGCAATGGCACCGAGCGGTCTTGCCAGTTAACTGGTGTCGGCTACGCCATCGGTTGAGTCCGGGCTGTGCCAAGCACCCGTGAGCCCTGCCATACGAGTCACGCTAGCAGGGCTCACGGGGCATGCGGAATGCTCAGTGCTACCCGGCTGATGTCTCCGAATGAACTGCGACATGGCGTCTGCAGATGTCGGCACTTGTCAGATGTGGCACATTTAGAGCGGCTGAGTAGAGTTGCATTTCTCGAGCGGCGGAATCAAGTAGGAACCAGAACTGAATACTTGGCTCCAGGTCGTCGCCCGCAGCGACTAGCTCATCGAATGCAAGTTCAAGCTCGTTTCGAGAGAGAAAGTCGCGATAGTCGGCCAGAGCTTCGCTCGAACCATCGGGAACTAGGATGGAAGCTGCGGTTTCGAGAGTCTTTCTAACTCGATTCCACAGCGCCTCCTGCTCGGCGGAAAAATTGGTTCTACTCATCCTGCCCATGCTCCCTTCGATACCCGGCCTTGATCTTAGGCAGGGCAGTTGCATATGTATTATACTTCCCCACCCTCACTTCTCCGGGCCACCTAGGGCCAGGGATGCGCCGTGATAATTGTGTCGGTTAGGGGCTCGTAAATTACGCGTAGTTGCACACCGTCGACCGTTCCAAAGATTGCGACCCTCGATGGCAGACCCTTCTTCGTGAGGGTGGAGCCAGTTGCACCCCGCTGCCACGTCCAGGTTGAGTGCGGGTTAGTGGCAACCTCGGAAATATTATTGAGGATTTGACTGTCGCTCCAGCTCTGCGGAAACGGAGTCTTGCCCGGCAATCCAGGGTAGCGATGGCCGCCTCCGCTAGTGTCGCCATCGAGGATATGGGTAGCCCTCGTAGGCCCAACGAGGTCACAGTAGTCGCTGTTGTGTACCAGGACAGGTGTATCTTCAGCCAGCACGTAGTACGTGTGGATACCCTCGACTGTGAGGTTGTACGTGCGTGCGTGCTTGTCGAAGGCGCGGTTGGCCTCTACGGCAACGGAGTGCCCGTCGCTACTCAGAAGGCTCGTCCCGGGCTTGAGCTCATTGGCCGGGAGCCAGCGATGCCCCGAGGGGCTCCAGAACGGATGTTCGTAGGTGGCGATGATCTTTTTGGCCCCGTGCGCGGTGGCGATCGTCAGCTCGTTGAAGTGCTTATCGTCTTCCGTGACGATTAGGCGGGTTACTCTGCGTTGAGCCGATACTCCTGTGACCGGATTCGTCGCGAGAACTTCGTCCCCTTCTCGAATATCCTCGATGTTTTTCGTGGAGCGATTCCCCATTAGTACCTTGGTGCCAGCCAAGAAGCACTTTGTGCATTTGCTGCTAGGCCTGTGCGTCGCGTCATCGATCGCTTCTGCTGCCCTCTTGAAGAGTCGCATCTTCGATTTGAGGGTTGCGTCCTGCACGAGTTGGATGCAAGCACCCATATCGTAGTTCCCGCAGTCCTCGAGCTGGCCGATTCCAGCGAGATCCTTCTCTGTCTTCCACAGCAGATTGACTGTTGCTTCGACAGCTGGCGCTCGCGCGAGTACATCGCAGTATGCTTCGTGATGCTGGCACCAGCGGCCCGGGTTTTCCACAGCTTCGCACCCGAGGATTCCACAGCGATACCGCTCACGGGCTTCGGCCCCGGGATCCTGGGCAGCTTTCCGCTCGGCTTCTCGCTCGACTCTCAGCTTCGTCTTTGCTGTATTGAAAGCCTCGATGGCCGCCTTGTGAGCGGTTTCAGCGTCCTTGCCAGCAGCTGTGGCAGAGGCGCGGGCCTCGTTGGCCGCGCTCCACGCGGTGGCAGCGGAGTAGCGTGCCCCTTGCGCCGAGATCTCTGCCTCGGCCGCTGATTCAGTTGCCCTGCTCGATGCCTGCTCGGCGTCGGCTGCCGCCTGGCGCGCGGTCTTGGCGGAAGCTGCCGCTCTGGCTGCGGAAGCTTCCGCCTCCGCAGCGGAATTGGCCGCCTGCTTCGCGTAGTTCTTGGCTTGGTTTTCCGAGGTTTTGGCCTTCGCGGCATAGCCTGCGGCTTCTGTGTCAGCCTTGCGAGCGTCGGCCGCAGCCTTGGACGCTTCGGCAGCATTCTGCTGGGCGGTGGCCGCGACGCCGGCCGCTTCGGAGATCAGCTGCTGGATCTGCGCGGCGTGAGTGGTGGCGAGAAGGTCCTGCTGCTGTGCCTTGTACTGCCCCGATTCTATGAACGCGTGCAGCTGCTGAGCGGGACCTTCCAGCGCGATGCGAGCCGCCGCCTGCACTTCCGGGCCGCCGCTGTCGATCAGCTGCGCTGCGCGAACGCGCTCGTCCTCAGTGCGCTGGGTGTACTGAGTGGTGGCGATGAACTCGCGGAACTTGTCTGTGTTTCCGGAGTTGAGGGCGGCTCGGCCTGCCTCCTGTACCCCGCGGCCACCGGTGTTGATGATTTGGGCGATGTGGACTCTCAGGTCATCTGCGGATGCCTGGTACTGGCCCGTGGTCAGGAACGAGGTGATCGAAGCCGCATCGCCCTTGAGCGCCCCTTCCGCGGCGTCCCGTACCGACTTGAGCGGGCTTTCCTCGGCCAAGTCCTCGACTTGGTCGCGCTCGTCCTGCTCGTTGGCGTCCTTCCAACCCGTCCGTACATAGTCGGCGACGTCTGTGTCCGAGCCGGCCAGTGCGGCCTCCGCAGCAGCCACGCCCCACTGGCCGCGTACCTTCACCGCAAGCAGCGCGGCCATGCGGCCCTTGGCTGCTAGCGTCTTGAGGTCGGTTCCCGATTGATTCGCTTCGGCGGTCAGACGCTGTGCTTCGGCTTCGAAGTCCTTGGCATCCTGTGTCGCCTTCGCCTGCTTCTTCTTGCGCTTCTCGTCCTCGCCCTTGAGGTCCCGAGCCCGCTCAATGCCCTCGTTGGTCCGGGTGGTCAGTCCCTCGGTCTCGACCTGGCGGGCCAGATCGTGGGTGGACTGAGCCTTGGCGACGGCCGCACTTGCTGCGTCGGCGGCGTCCTGCGCAGCCTTGGCATGGGCTGCGGCCTCGTCTGCGGCGTGGGCGGCCTCGCCTGCATGGGTGGCTGCGTCGTCAGCCGCTTTGGCCGCGTTCTCCGCGTGTGTGGCGGCGGAGTTGGCCGCATCACGCGACTGCCCGGCAGCGGTCGCGGCCTTGCGCGCCAGCGCCTCTGCGGCGAGGGCGGCGCGATTGGCTTCCTTTGCGTGCCGACGGGCCGCTGAAGCGGCTTCCTTCGCCTCGGCGGCGCTGCCGTCGGCCTGGTTGAGATAGCTGCTGGCCTGCTCGGCCGCGTCCGCGGCGTCGTTGGCATTGCCGCCGGCGCTGAGCGCGGCGAGCGCGGCGTCCCCGGCAGCGGATGCGGCGACACTGGCCTGGTTGGCCGCGTCGGCTGCCAGATGCGCGCCCTTGGCTGCGGTACGGGCGCCCTCCGCTGCTTGACGCGCCGCTGATGCCTTCGTCTTGTCGTTGGCTGCTTCAGCGGCAGCACTCTGGGCTCGAGAGGCCGCCTGAGCCGCACCGGCGGCGGCTGAAGCTGCCTGGGCGGCAGCATTCGCGGCTATGCGAGCCGAGTTGTTGGCGGCACGTGCCGCATCGATGGCTTGCTGGGCTGCGGTTGCTGCTTGGTTGGCCGCAGTGGCGGCTTCCTTGGCCTTGGCCGCTGCTGTATCGGCGTCCCCCTTGGCGGCCGCAGTTTCAGCGGCCGCCTTCTCGGCGTCCTTCTTGGCCTGTTTCGAGGCGGTGACAGCGCGTGCGGAGGCATCCTTGGCCGCCTCGGTCTCGGCGGCGGCCTGGCGACCGGCCTCGCGAGCCTGGACGGCCAACTGGGCTACAGTGGCCTGTTCTTGGTCACGAGAACGTGCAACGTACTGGCCCACCTGAAGGAATTCTCGGACGTCGTCCGCCGTTCCCTTCAGCGCGATCCGCCCAGCGGCTAGCACATTGGGCCCGCCGATACTCAGGATCTGTGCAAGCTGAACACGGTCATCGTCGTCCCGTTGGGCGTACTGACCTTGCTCAAGAAACGCATCGATGTCCTCGGCAGAGCCGTTCAGCGCCTTGCGACCGGCTTCCTGGGCGCCCCGCCCGCCTGCATTGATGACCTGGGCCACACGGACCTTCTGGTCCTCTTCGAGCGGAGTTTTCCAGCCTTCTTTGAGGAACGCCTTCAGCTCATCCGGAGTGCCATGGAGGGCCTTCAGGGCCGCATCCTGGACTGCCCGCCCACCAACGTTGATGAGTTGAGCAGCGGCTACCTGGTTGTCTTCGAGTTCCTTCTCGCCCTTGACCTGCTCCAGGAAGTGCTTGACTTCGTCATCGGTGCCGGTCAGGGCGGCTTCTGCCGCGGCCTTCATGCCGGTCCCGCCGGTCTTCCACAGTTCGAGGACTTGCCCCCGATCAGTGGGAGGAATTGATCCGGCATCCGTGTCCGAAGCGCCGGTTCCAACGGCGATGACAGGGGTGGATCCGAGCAGGCCCACCAGAAGGGCGGTGGACAGCAGGCTCAGGTGCAGGGCGCGTATCGCACGCGATGCCCTCCCCCTGATTCCTCGCGAACGCACTCTTCGTTTCAAAGCGACACTCATCTCGCTGACTGGCAACGCGAGTTGCCAGCTGCCGCATTTCGGCGTCGAGAGCATAACTGTCAGTCTTTACTTTACCTTCACCTCAACTGTGCTGCTGACGGAGTATCAAGCCAAGATCTCTTAGGTCGCTCACTGGGCTACCTATGGGGCGAGGGCTTGAGTACGTAGGCACCGCACCAGCTGAGCCCCTGATCCAGCGAGTTTCAGCCAGAGATCTGACGACCTGTGAAGTTCCTGTGAAGCTTGTCACGTTGACATCCAGCGATGTTGGTCGGCTATTTTGAGCTCGGGGATTTACGTATTCATTACATGTGCTGGGGGGCGCAATATGCAGTCACCCATGCCCGGAAGGACATCGGTGACCTCTCTCATCCGCAAGCTGCTTATTGTCGGGGGTGCGGGCGCGCTGGCAGCTGCCATCAGTGTGCCCGCCTTGGCCTCGGCTCCGTCTTCGCGAGCGTCGGCCGGAGTGGTGGCTGATGCAGCGACGGCTCCGCCCTCGACGGTTGAAGACTTCGAATACCCCGGAGCGGCGAAGCTCGAGGCGGACAAGAAGATTAAGCTGATCAAGGGGGATGGTCACATCCTTCTGGCCGACTCCTGCGACGGCTCGCCTGAGCAGATCAAGGTGTGGAAGCGGAACGGTGGACCGGACTCGGGATTCTGCTTCCGGGTCACCGCCAAAACCGGGTACCTCACTCTGAAGATCGACGAGGTCTGGGCCTTGGAAACGGGAGGCCACCCCATCAGTGCTGACCTCAGCAGCGATGGAGGCAAGTCCCGTCAGACCGTCGATGTGAACATCGATGTGAACAAGGGCTACAAGAGTGTTGGTGAGGGCACTACTGGCGAGCCCACCATGCTGGTCGAACTCCGCGTCACCGGCTGACTCGCCTCACCTCACCTGCATCTCTGACACGGGTGGTCGAGCAGGGCCTGCAAGAGCTTGCTGCACATCCGTTGTCCCAAAACACTCCTAGAGGACACACATGCTTGCCAGAAGTTCACGCGCTGCGTGGACCACGGGCCTGCTCGCTGCCACCACGATGGCGGCAGGTCTGATTTCGGCCCCGCCTGTCGGCGCGGTTGCCGGTGACACCGCCCAGGACGGCGCCTACTCGTTCGCCGTCAAGATTCACATCGGTGACGGCCAGCGGACCTGCTCCGGTGCACTGGTGGACCCGCAGTGGGTGCTCACCGCAGCGAGTTGTTTCGCTGAGAACCCTCAGCAGGGGTTTGACATCCCTGCTGGCGCGCCCAAGATGAAGGCTCGAGTAACCCAGGAGGGCGGCAGCCCGGGAAGGCCCGTCAACGTTGAGGGGCAGATTGCCGAGCTTGTTCCAGCGAAGGGCCGTGACCTGGTCATGGCCAGGATGTATTCGGGCATAATCAACGGTGGCGACAAGTACACCGGGTTCGAACCGGCGCTCCGTCACGGCGACGGTGCCGTCCCAATTCAGATTGCTGCGACTGCCCCTGTGGAGGGTGAGTCGCTGCGTGTGGTCGGCTTCGGGCGAACCAGGGACGAGTGGGTGCCGGACAATCCCCACACGGGAACCTTCTCGGTTGGTGCTGTCGGCAGCGACAGCTTCAGCATCGATAAGCAGACTGACTCCAGTGCCAGCCTCTGCAAGGGTGACGCCGGTGCTCCAGCCTTCCGAGAGAAGGCCGGCAAAGTCGAGCTGGTTGGCATCAACAGCCGTTCCTGGCAGGGTGGTTGTTTCGGTGAGAGTGAGACCCGCACGGGGGCTGTCGAGACTCGTGTAGAAGATGTGAGCGACTGGATCCAGAAGACTCGTCGGCGTGCCAAGCCTCCGACTCTCAGCGCTCTGACGACGACCGCGGACTTCAACCGCGACGGCCGTACGGACATGGCGGCGGTATTCGACGACGGCTCGCTCAATGTTTTCTATGCGAACGCGAACGGCACTCTCGAGTACGGGCGTATGCTTTGGAAGTGGGATTTCAGCTGGGGTTCGGTGAAGCGGATTGTTGCTGGCGACTACAACGGTGACGGTCTGGCCGACATCGCAGCTGTGGCGGATGACGGAAGCCTGCGTCTGTACCTGGGCAAGCCGGATGGCGGTCTCGTCGACGGCAAGCAGATGTGGTCGGACAGGTCCTGGTCGACGATGCTGCAGGTTGCCCGCTACAAGGCAGACAGCTCTGGCCGTGACGGATTGGTTGCCGTCTGGGGCGACGGCTCGCTGTACTCGTACACCACCAACGCCGACGGCACTCTCAGCGGCCAGAAGCGTCAGATGTGGCGTGACAGCACGTGGAAGCCGATGAAGCAGATAGCTACCGGCGACTTCAACAGCGACGGTCGCGATGACATCGCCGCCATCACCAGTGACGGCGGACTGCGTGGCTACTACGGCAACGCCCAGGGCCTGCTCGACGATGGTGTCTCCATGTGGGCCGACAAGTCGTGGACCAACGCGAACGCCCTTCTCGGTGGAGACGTGAACGGCGACGGCAAGTCCGACCTCGTGGGACTGTGGACTGGTACGCAGGCACTGAGGCTCTACAAGGGCAACGGCAAGTCCGCGTTCGCGGACGGTGCATCCCTGTGGCCGTAGGCCTCCTGATGTTTGAACCCTCACTGGGGAAATAGTGAATGGGCCGCCCTCCTCGCAAGGAGGGCGGCCCATTCACCTGCTCAGGACTCCATGAGTCCCGTGGATCAGTACAGCTGGGCTGTACGTCTTCCAACCACCGGTGCCGATCTTCACGTGGGACTCGAACGGGGCAGAGGCGTCGCCCGCGCGAGTAGCGCCACAGTGTGCCGTCGTTGCCGCGCGCGATCAGGACGGTCTTGCTGTCACAGCGCATCTGTGGTCATTGCAGGGAATCTCTGTCCCAAGCCGGGAGGGAATGCGGTGTCTGGGGGCGGAGGCGCGGAGCACCGGAGTTTTCTGCGTCTGCGTCTGCGTCGTGACGGTCAGGTGGGCCGCTTCTGGTTCTCGACGTAGTCCTTCACGACCTGGAGCGATGCGCCGCCGCATGACCCGGCGAAGTATGAGGGTGCCCAGAGGCCGTGCGTGATCGCCTGGTTCGTTGTGCCGGTGTACTCCTGGCGCAGGTAGCGGGAGGAGACGCCCTTGAGGCTGTTGACCAGCTTGGACAGAGAGAGCTTCGGCGCGTAGTGCACGAGCAGGTGCACGTGATCCTCTTCGCCGTTGAACTCGCGTAGCTCGGCATCGAACCTCTCGCAGACATCGCGCATGATCTCTTCGCACCTGGTCAGCATGTCGTCAGTGAAGACATCGCGCCGGTACCTGGTGACAAAGACCAAGTGGGCGTGCAGGTAGCAGATGACGTGACGGCCCCGGCGTATACCGGGGTTTGGTTTCCACCGTGGTGACATAGACCAAACGTAGTATGGTCAACGAACCAGACCAGATGGGGGTGGGCTGGATGATCCGTGCGTACAAGTTCCTCATGCGGCCCACCGTGGGCCAGACGATCGCGCTCGGCGAGATGCTGCGTGATCACTGCTCGCTCTACAACGGCGCGTTGCAGGAACGCCGCGACGCCTACCGTCACCCCTCGAAGACGAGCATCACGTATGGGATGCAGTCCGTGCAGCTCAAGGACATCCGCGCAGTCGATCCCGAGCGTCAGGGCCGTTGGTCGTTCTCCAGCCAGCAGGCCACCCTTCGCCGTCTCGACAAGGCGTTCGCTGCGTTCTTCCGCCGGATCAAGGCCGGGGACAAGCCGGGATATCCGCGCTTCCGTGGCACCAACTGGTTCGACACCGTGGACTTCCCCAGGGATGGCGACGGCTGTCGCTGGGACTCGACTCCGCATGACCCGGTCATCCGCGTCCGCTTTCAGGGCGTGGGACACGTCAGGGTGCACCAGCACCGGCCGGTGGTCGGCAAGGTCAAGACGGTCAGCGTCAAGCGCGAGGGCTCACGCTGGTTTGTGGTCCTGACTGCCGAGCAGGAACAGCCGGAGCCGCTGCCTGCGACGGGCACCATGGTCGGTATTGACCTGGGCCTGACCAACTTCCTCGCCGACTCGAACGGCGCGTTCGTCCCCAACCCGCGTCACGGCCGCAAGGCCGCCGCGAAACTCGAAGCTGCACAGCAGGGACTCGCCCGGTGTAAGCGCGGATCGAAGCGGCGGCGTAAAGCTGTGGCGAAGGTTGCCTGGCTACACGGCAAGGTACGCCGCCAGCGGCTCGACCACGCGCACAAGACCGCGCTGGACCTGGTCCGTGAGCATGACTTCATCGCGCACGAAGACCTCAAGATCCGCAACATGAGCAAGGCCCCCGCGCCGAAGCCCGATCCCGAGACTCCGGGCGTCTTCCTGCCCAACGGGGTGAGCGCGAAGGCCGGGCTGAACCGTTCGATCGCCGATGCCGGATGGGGGGTGTTCCTCGCGATCCTGCACGCCAAGGCTGAAAGCGCCGGGCGAGAAGTGATGGCCGTGGACCCTCGCAACACCTCCCGGCGGTGCCCCGAATGCGGGCACATAGCCAAGGAGAACCGGCCCTCCCAGGAAAGGTTCCACTGCGTCGCCTGCGGCCACACCGCGCATGCGGACACAGTCGGTGCTCTCAACGTTCTACGGGCCGGGCTGGTCCGTCGCGAAGCCCAACCGGTATAGCGAGAAGCCCCCTTCTTGGAGAGGGGGAGGAGTCACGGAGTTGTTGAGACGTGGGCGCGCCTCATGGCATGAGGCCCGTCACGGGATCAACGAGATCGTTTCACGGGTTTCTCACATCTTCCAAACAGGTTTGTGCGGGAATCGTCACGTCCGGTTGGCGTTGCCTCCCCTGGCAACGCCGAAGGGCCGCACCGCCGAAGCGGTGCGACCCTCCGTCAAGTCGGATCAGATCTGATCAGGTCGGATCGACCGGATCGGATCGGATCAGAAGAACAGCCGGTACGTGTTCCAGCCGCCCGAGCCGATCTTCACGCGGGACTGGAACGGGGCCGCGGCGTTGCCGGTGCCCTTGTACAGCCACAGCGCACCCGCGTTGTCGCGGGCGATGAGGTCGGCCTTGCCGTCCATGTCGATGTCGCCCGGGGCGAAGATGGCGTTGTAGATGTTCCAGCCGCCACCGATCTTCGTGCGGGACTTGAACGGGGCCTTGTAGTTGCCCGTGCCCTCGTACAGCCACAGCGTGCCGTCGCCGCCGCGCGCCACGATGTCGGCCTTGCCGTCACCGGTCAGGTCGCCGTTGCCGGCGAGGGCCGTGTACTGGCCCCAGCCGCCGCCCACGGTGTAGCGGGACGTCATCTTGCCGTTGCCGTAACCCAGGTACAGGTACAGCATGCCCGAGTTGTCACGGCCGAGGAGGTCACCGGCACCGGCGCCGCCCAGGTTGCCCGGGGACAGCAGGGTGTTGTAGATGTTCCAGCCGCCGCCGACCTTCCAGGGGGCGGAGCCGTCGGCCGCGGCGTAGGACAGGTTGCCGTTGTAGTCGGCCTGCCAGATGCCGTCCGCCAGGTTGTCGGCGTCGTTGTCGACCTGGCCGACCCACTTGAGGTTCCAGCCGGTGTTGCCGTCGAAGCCGACGCGCGACTCCAGGCCGCCGTTGCCGTCGGGGGCGTAGAAGTACGCGGTGTCCGACTTGTCGATGCCGAACAGGCCGAACGCCGGCGCGTCGCCGGGCGCGGAGGCCGGGGTGTTGGCCGCACCCTTGAGCCCCTTGGCGGGCTTGGCGGTCGGAGCCTTGAAGGGCTTCGCCGTCGGGTTGTCGGCGGCGAACGCGGTGGCGCCGGTGCCGACGAGGGCGGCGGTAACCGCCGCGGCAGCGAGACGGGTAGCTATCCGCCCACGCTTACGGCCAGAGATCTTGGCCACGTATGTCTCCATTGGTTGAGATATGAGACGCGACACGACTCACGTGGTGAGCCGAGTCACGAGTTCAGCGGAATCGTTTCACGACTCCTTTACCTGTCAACCCGCACGAGGCTGAAGGGGACCAAGTCAACAGCCGTTTCTCGCCAGGTGTTTACCCCCTGTATCCCGATATGGAGCAAAAGAGCCGCACCCCCTGAGTCTGGAACACGACCCTCCGGTTGTGGCGACGGTCGGAACAGCAATCAAACAGCAATCAGAAGAGCAACCGGTAGGTGTTCCAGCCGCCGTTGCCGATCTTCACGCGAGGCTTGTACGGCGCCTCCGCGTCCCCCGTGCCCCGGTACAGCCACAGCGCGCCCGCGTTGTCGCGCGCCACCAGGTCGGTCTTGCCGTCGAGGTCCACATCGCCCGAGGAGACGATGGCGTTGTAGATGTTCCAGCCGCCGCCGATCTTGGTGCGGGGCTCGAAGGGGGCCCTGTAGTTGCCGGTGCCCTTGTAGAGCCACAGCGTGCCGGACTTGTCGCGCGCGACGATGTCGGGCTTGCCGTCGCCCGTCAGGTCGCCGTTTCCGGCGAGCGCGGTGTACTGGCCCCAGCCGCCACCGACCTTGTAACGGGAGGTCAGCTTGCCGTTGCCGTAGCCCAGGTAGAGCCACAGCGTGCCGGACGCGTCGCGGCCGAGGAGGTCGCCGCCCTGGGCGCCGCCCAGGTTGCCGGGGGAGAGGATCGTGTCGTAGATGTTCCAGCCGCCGCCCACCGGCACCGTGGTGAGGTCGGTGAGGGGCTCGAAGGTCATGTTGCCCTTCGTGTCCCACTTCCAGGTGCCGTCCGGGGCGCCGTCGGCGTCGTTGTCGACCTGCGCGGCGTTCTTGACGCCGCCCTGGCCCTCGTCCATCTGCATACGGGCCGAGAAGCCGCCCTCGAAGTCGGGCAGATAGGCGAACTCGTTGCCGGAGCGGTCCACGCCCCGGAGCGGGAAGACCGGGTAGGCGCCGTTCGGGTCGCCGTCCGCGCGCGCGGCGCCGCTCCTGGCGGCGATGGCCTTCTTCGCCGCGGCCCGCACCGACGCCTTGGAGACGGTGCCGGGGGTGGGGCTGTCGGCGGCGAACGCGGAGGCGCCGGTGCCGACGAGTGCCGCGGCGACCGCCGCTGCGGCGAGACGGGCGGATATCCGCCCACGCGTACGCCCAGAAATCTTGGCCGAAGTCTTGGCCACGTATCTCTCCAGAGTCTCGACGAGAGGTGACGCGGCACCGGCGCGCCATGGAGCCGTGCACCGGACACGTCACGCGATCATCGAGATCCTTACACAACTCCCTTACGTGTCAACCTGTTTGAGTGCGGACCGGCCACCAAGGGACGCGCTCACCACAGAGGGTCATGGCTCATGGCGAAGGGCCGCACTCCTTGTGGGAGTACGGCCCTCTCGTCGCGTGCGACGGGATCAGAAGAACAGCCGGTACGTGTTCCAGCCGCTCGTCCCGATGTTCTTGCGCGCCGCGAACGGCGCCGCCGCGTTGCCCGTGCCCGAGTAGCGCCACAGGCCGCCGTTGGTGTCCCGGGCCAGCAGGTCGGTCTTGCCGTCCAGGTCCAGGTCGCCGACGGAGAAGAGGGCGTTGTAGGCGTTCCAGCCGCCGCCGATCTTGGTGCGGGGCTCGAAGGGCGCCTTGTAGTTGCCGGTGCCCTTGTAGAGCCACAGCGTGCCGGACGCGTCGCGCGCGACGATGTCGGGCTTGCCGTCGCCGGTCAGGTCGCCGTTGCCCGCGATCAGGTTGTACGCGTTCCAGCCGCCGCCGATCTTGTAGCGGGAGGCGACCTTGCCGTTGCCGTACCCGAGGTACAGGTACATCGTGCCGCTTGCGTCGCGGGCGAGCAGGTCGCCGGCCGGCGCGCCGCCGAGGTTGCCGGGGGACAGCAGCATGTTGTAGGTGTTCCAGCCGCCGCCGACGGTCCACGGGTCGGTGGCGTCGTCCGGGGCGTAGTACATCGTGCCGTTGTTGTCCCACTCCCACCAGCCGTCGGCGTAGCCGTCGCCGTCGTGGTCGACCTGGACCGTGTTCTTGATCTTGTCCCAGCCCGTGTCGATCTTCGCGCGCGGGCTGAACGCGCCGCCGCCGTCGCGGATGTAGCCGTACAGGGTGTTGGCCCGGTCCGCGGCGAACAGGTCGAACTGCGGGGCGTCCGCGCTGGGCGCGGAGGTCACGCCGGAACGCAGCGACGGCGTCAGGGTGGTGGCGCTCGTGTACGGCTTCGGCGGGTTGTCGACGGCGACGGCCGACGTACCGGTGCCGACGATCGCGGCGGCCGCCACCGCGGCGGCGAGACGGGTGGCTATCCGTCCACGCCCACGGCCGGAATTCTTGGCCACAGTCTTGGCCACGTAGTTCTCCATGAGGCTCAGATGCGTCGTGGCGCGCCTCAGCAGACGAGACGCGCCACGGGTTTCACAGGAATCTTGTCATGACTCCTTTACATGTCAATCGGCTTGAGGTAAAAGCGGCCAACTCGACATCTGCGTCTGCCGGATGGAACCGTCACCGCAGAAGTTCCGTCTCCGCGAGGGTCGCCGGGCCGCCGGTGGACACCAGCCGGTAGTGCGCGTACGAGCCGGGGCGGGCCACCGAGAACACCCGGGTCTGCTTGTCCCAGGCGAACGACTCGCCGGACCTTCTGTCGAGATCGACCCATTTCGTCCCGTCGGTGGAGCCCTGGAGGACCCAGCCCGTCGGGGCCTTGGCGCGGTCGGACGACGTCAGCGTGTACTGCACCGCGCGCGTGGGCGACGCCACCGGCAGCTCGACGGAGTCGAACGTCGCCGCCGTCGCCGAGGTGTTGTCGAAGAGCGGGCCGCTCCCCGAGATCGCGTCGGACGGCGGCGTGGGCACCTTGTCGTCCTTCGTGATCGAGGTCGGCGCCGCGTTCTTGCCGCTGCCCCAGGCCGACGGACGCGGCCCCATGGCGAAGTCGAGCGTGCCGCCGCGGGCGAGCAGGGAGTGGGGGAGCGCGGTGGAGTTCCACGCCTTGCCGTTCACCCGCAACGACTGGACGTAGACGTTCCGGTCGCTGTTGCGCGGCGCCTTCACCACCAGGTCGCGGCCGTTCTCCAGGTGCAGCGTCGCCTTGGTGAACAGCGGCGAGCCGATGGCGTACTCACCGCTGCCCATGACCAGCGGATAGAACCCGAGCGCCGAGAACAGATACCAGGCCGACATCTCGCCGTTGTCCTCGTCGCCGGGGTAGCCCTGGCCGATCTCGCTGCCCGTGTAGAGGCGGCGCGTCACCTCGCGCACCTTCTCCTGGGTCTTCCAGGGCTGCCCGGCCGCGTCGTACAGGTACGCCACATGGTGGGCGGGCTGGTTGGACTGCCCGTACATGCCCATCCGTACGTCACGGGCCTCGGTCATCTCATGGATGACGCTGCCGTACGAACCCGCGAAGTCGGGCGAGGCGGTCTCCGGGGTCGCGAAGAACGTGTCGAGCTTCTTGGCCAGTCCGTCCCGGCCGCCGTACAGGTTGGCGAGGCCGCGCGAGTCCTGCACGGCGGTGAACGCCATGCCCCAGCCGTTGGTCTCGGTGTAGTCGTAGCCCCAGGTCCGCGGGTCGTACGTGCCGCTCGGCACCCGCCAGTCGCCCTTGGTGTCCCGGCCCTGGAAGAAACCGGGGGCGCCCGCACCGGCGCCGGCCGCCTTGGGGTCGAAGAGCTTGACGTAGTTCCGGGCGCGGCCCAGGAAGTACGTCGACTCGTCCTTGTAGCGGGACTTGCCCGTCTTCTTGTAGAGCGCCTGGCCCATCTGCGCGAGGCCGTAGTCGTTGAGGTAGCCCTCAAGCGACCAGGACAGGCCCTCGCCGGTCGAGGTCGGCGTGTAGCCGAGGAACGGTGAGGTGTCCATGCCCTTGCGGCCGACCCCCGGGGTCGGCGGGGCGACCGTGGCGTTCTTCAGCGCGGCCTCGTACGCGGCCTCGCCGTCGAACTTCACGCCCTTCACATACGCGTCCGCGAACGCCACGTCCGAACTGGTGCCGGTCATCAGGTCCGCGTAACCCGGCGAGGACCAGCGGGAGATCCAGCCGCCGTCCTTGTACTGCTGGACGAACCCGTCGACCATCTCGCCCGCCCGGCCGGGGGTGAGCAGCGAGTACGCGGGCCAGGTGGTGCGATAGGTGTCCCAGAAGCCGTTGTTGACGTACACCTTGCCGTAGACGATCTTCGCGCCGGTGCGGGTGGGGGTGTTCTCGCCGGTGCCGGGGGAGAAGGGGCTGGCGTAGACGTCCTTCGAACCGGCCTTCTCGGAGCCGGAGTTGGGGTAGAGGTAGAGCCGGTAGAGCGAGGAGTAGAGGGTGGTGAGCTGGTCGTGGCTGGCGCCCTCGACCTCGACCCGGCCCAGGATCCGGTCCCAGGCGCGCTGCGCCTGGTCCTTCACCCGGTCGAAGGGCGTCCCGGCGGGGATCTCGGCGGCGAGGTTCGCCTTGGCCTGGTCCACGCTGATGAGTGAAGTCGCCAGCCGCAGGGTGACGGTCCGGTCCTTGCCGGGCTTGAGGCGCAGATAGCCGGTGACGTCCGTGCCTCCGCCGCCGGGCAGTTTGGCGCCCGCAGTGGCCGGCGCATCGAAGACGCCGTACGCGAAGAGCCTGGTGGCGCCCGCCGACAGACCGCTCTTCACATCGGAGTAGCCGGTGAACGAGGACGTCGACGGGTCCAGGGTGAGCCCGCCGTTGTTGTTGACGTTGTCCAGGACGACGCTCGCGTCGTCACCGGGATAGGTGAACCGCATCGTCGCCGCGTGGTCGGTGGGCGCCATCTCGGCCTTGAGGCCGTTCTCGAAGGTGACCCCGTAGTAGTACGGCTTCGCCGTCTCGTTCTCGTGCCGGAACGGCAGCCCCCGCGCGGTCCGCGAGGCGTCCGGGGTCCCGGCCGCGGCGGACGGCATCAGCTGGAACGTCTGCCGGTCGCCCATCCACGGGCTCGGCTCATGGCTGGCCCCGAAGGCCTGCAACACGGGCAGGTTGTCCGCGTTGTTGCGCCGCGCGTAGTCGTACAGCCAGTCCTGGGAGGCGGCGTTGGTCATCGGGGTCCAGAAGTTGAACCCGTTGGGCACGGCCGTCGCCGGGAAGGTGTTGCCGCGCGAGAAGGAGCCGCTGGAGTTGGTGCCCCGGGTGGTCAGCGCGTAGTCGGAGAGGTGCGCGAGGCGCTTCTCCGGTTTCTTCGGGGCGATCGCGATGTCGTCGATCCAGCCCTGGAACTTCGCCGGGCCCTTGGGCGAGTCGTACGCAAGAAGGATCCGGTCGACGGTCTTGCCTGCCGCCACCGCGCCGATCCGGGACGAGACCTGGTTCCACTGGTTCACATAGAGCGTCTTCGCCGCGCCCTGGCCCTGCGGGCTGAGCAGCCCGCCGTGCGAGTCGACGGCCCGCAGATCACTCAGATAGGTGCCGTCGGTGAAGGCGAGGTCCACCGACACGTTCGTGGCCGGGTAGTTGAGGTCCGTCTCCGGCATCGACGGGAAGATCTTGTAGTCGAGCTCGGTGTCCCGGCCGATCCGGGTGTTCACGTGGAAGAGCTTGTTGTACGAGTACGCCCGGCCGTCCGCCTTGTGCGTACCGGCGTAACGCAGAGCCCTCTTTCCGGTGAATCCGGCGTTCGCCTTGGCGGTCGGTGATCCGCCCGGCCCCCGGTCGGGCAGGGTCCGCATGTCCGGCGGGACCGGGGCGTGGGTGTTCCCGTCGGAGAACTGGATGTCGGCCAACTGGGTGATGTCGGCGCCGCTGTTGCGGGTGATCTCCAGGCGGTAGTGCGCGTACGCCGTGGAGTTGGTGAAGTCGTACGACTTGGTCTGGAAGCGCGAGGAGAACGTCTCGCCCGACCGGGTGTCGAGCGTCGTCCAGCTCTTGCCGTCCGCTGACCCCTTCAGCGTCCAGTCCTTGGGGTCGCGGGGAGCGGCGTCGTTGGCCGAGGTCAGCGCGTAGGTGACGACCTTGACGGGGGCGTCGAGGTCGAACTCCAGCCAGGCGGTGGGGGCGAAGGCGAGCCACTTGGTGCTGGGCTGGCCGTCGACGAGGTTCTCCTTCACCTCGCCTGAGCCCTCGTTCTCGGCGCTCGCCCGGACCTCGGTCACCCGGTCGGTGACATTGCCCGGTATTCCGCTGGTGAAGGAGCCGTCGACGCCCGATGCGCGCTTGGCGCCGTCGGGGCCGCTGTCCACGGTGTTGAGCCAGTCGGGTTGCGGCTGGCCGGTTTCGAACGATGTCCGGAACGTGTCGCCGCCCGAAGCGGGTTCGGCGGCGGCAGGCTGGGCGGTCGCGGCCCACTGGGCGGTCACGACGAGCATGAAGGCGGCCGCCGCCAGGGCGGCCGCCGGTCCTTGTCTGTGCCGGGATCCGGTCGGCATAGGGGGCCTTTCGATTGGCGGGCACATGACACGCCTCGGCCGGAACGGGGACACGTCCGGCCGGCATGCGGCGGTCATACGATCTGGACAACGTTGTCAGAGGGAAAATGCAGGATCCAGTAGGAAGGCAAGTCATAGGTGGTGTCAAGGGTGTTGAGGGGGAATGGCGCGGTCGTTTCGGATCTTGCCGGGAGTGTCACCCGGGTCCGGCCGCCGTGCTCCGCCGCCAGATATCCAGGAGGTCTCAACTCGGGAAAGGATGCCGTCCAACCATGCTTTCGATCTTGCTCAGTTGACGGAAAGTGGACTATACCTGTCGGCGTCCGCTCCGCCGGGAAACCGACGGACCTGGGGGACGGAGGGCGTCGGGGAAGCAACGGCACGTCATCCTCCGCAAAGTCCGACGTATCCGCTGCGTACCCTGCACTACCCAAGCTTCAGCACAACTGACCGCGGTGGCGGGGCCCTTCGCCTGTTGGCGATTCGGTACGGGCGACCGGTACACCGCCTGAGTCCTGGAGAAGGCGAGGACTTGAGCATGGGATCCACCTCCGCCCACGACACCAATGAGGGCCTGGGCCGTCGCGATCTGATCAAGCGGTCCGCGGCGCTCGGTCTGATCGCCGTTCCGGCAATGGGCTTCCTGTCCGCCTGCGCGAGCGGCAGCGACGACAGCAGCACGAAGCCCACCAAGGGCACCAAGTCCGCCCAGAATCCGCTGGCCGTCAATGAGACGGCCCCCCTCGAAGTCGTCATCTTCGACGGCGGATTCGGCACCAAGTACGCGACCGACGCGAATGCCGTCTACCAGAAGGCGTTCCCGAAGGCAAAGATCAATTTCCACAAGACCCAGAAGATCCAGTCGGAACTCCAGCCGAAGTTCAACGGCGGCACCCCGCCGGACCTGATCGACAACTCGGGCGCCGAGCAGATGGACATGGGCGTCCTGGTCGGCAAGAGCCAGCTCACCGACCTCACCCCGCTGCTCGACGCGCCCTCCATCGACGACCCCGGCAAGAAGGTCCGCGACACGCTGCGGCCCGGCATCGTCGAGATGGGCCAGTTCGACGGCGAGCAGTGCTGGATCTTCTACTACGCGTACACCGTGTACGGCGTCTGGTACTCGCAGACCGCGCTCGACAAGCTGGACGCCAAGTACCCGGAGACCTGGGACGAGATGCTCGCCCTGTGCGAGAAGGCGAAGAAGCAGGGCATCGCCGGCTGGACCTACCCCGGCAAGTACCCGTACTACCTGCCGTTCTCGCTCTACCCGTTCATCGCCAAGATCGGCGGCAGGGAAGTCCTCGACGCCATCGACAACCTGGAGCCGAAGGCCTGGGAACACCCGGCCGTCAAGGCCGCGTTCGAGGCGTACTACGAGCTCTACAAGAAGGGCTACATCCTCCAGGGCACCCCGGGCATGACCCACATCCAGTCGCAGACCGCCTGGACCAAGGGGCAGGCGCTGTTCATCCCCAACGGCTCCTGGGTGGAGAACGAGGCGGCTCCCACCACGCCCAAGGACTTCAAGATGATGGTGGGCGCGCCCTCCAGCCTGGACGGCAACGACAAGATGCCGTTCGGCACCATCTGGGCGTCCGGCGGCGAGCCGTTCATCGTCCCGGCCAAGGCCAAGAACCCGGCGGGCGGCATGGAGCAGCTGCGCATCATGCTCAGCGAGGCCTCCTCGAAGAACTTCACCACCCAGGTGAAGTCGCTCTCCGCCTTCAACGGCGGCACCGACGGCCTCCAGCTCTCCACGGCGCTGCAGTCCGGTGTCGACGCGCTGAAGAAGGCCGGCACCAATGTCGTCAACCCGCGGCTCCAGGACTGGTATGTGAAGCTCCAGAAGGAGCAGATCGGTGTCTCCGGTCTCGGCGAGATGATGGCCGGCCGAGCGACCCCGGCCGAAACCATCAAGAAGATCCAGGGGTACGCCGACAAGGCCGCCCAGGACCAGAACATCAAGCACTACAAGCACAAGAAGTAGCGGCAGTGGGCAAGCGTCACCAGCGGCGGCACCCGCCAGCAGATCGGGGTCGGTAACCATGCAACACGGCAAGTACCGGTTCATCGTGGGATTTCTGGTACTCCCACTGGCGTTGTACTCACTCTTCGTCATCTGGCCGTTCGTCCAGTCCATCTACTACTCGTTCACGGACTGGACCGGTCTGAGCCCGGACTTCAAGATGGTCGGCTTCGACAACTACAAGCGGATGTTCCATGACGACATCTTCTGGAAGTCGTTGCGGCACAGTCTGCTGTTCGTGGCGCTGCTTCCGCTGGTGACGCTGGGTCTCGCGCTGTTCTTCGCCTTCATGCTCAATGTGGGCGGGCGGCGCCGGAAAGGCGCCGCCATCGCCGGAGTGCGCGGCTCCGGTTTCTACAAAATCGCGTACTTCTTTCCGCAGGTGCTCTCGATCGCCATCGTCGCCCTGCTCTTCCAGTTCGCGTACAACCCCAACAACGGCGTCATCAACTCGGCGCTCAAGGGGGTGGGTCTCGGCAGCGTCCAGCCGAACTGGCTGGGCGATCCGAAGCTGGCCCTCTACTGCGTGATGGCCGTGCTCGTCTGGTCCACGGTCGGATTCTTCGTCGTCCTCTTCTCGGCCGGAATGGCCTCCATTCCCCGGGACTTCTACGAGGCGGCGCTGCTCGACGGGGCGAGCCGCTTCACCACGTTCTTCCGGATCACCCTGCCGCTCCTGTGGGACACGGTGCAGTCCGGCTGGGTCTACATGGGGATCCTGGCGCTGGGCGCCGAGGCGTTCGCCTCCGTGCAGATCATGACGGTGGGCCCCGGCGGCCCCGACTACTCGACCACGGTGCTGCCGCTGTACGTCTATCAGTCGGCGTTCCGCGACGGGCAGGCCGGCTACGCGACCACGATCGGTGTCGCGCTCCTCGTCGTCACGCTGCTCTTCGCGGCGATCGTGATGCGGCTGGGGCGGCGCGAGCGGCTGGAGTTCTCATGACCACTGACACCTCGACCGCCGACCTCGCCGAGGAGGAGCGTCCTGACGTGACCGAGCAGAGCGCGCCCGCCGCCAAGGAGAGCAAGGGCGAGGGACGGATCCTCAACGTCTTCTCGCACGGTGTGCTGATCATCTGGGCGATCATGGTCGTGATCCCGCTGCTCTGGGCGGTCATGGCGTCGTTCAAGAACGACGACTCGATCCTGTCGACCCCGTGGGCGCTCCCGGACAAGCTGCACTTCGACAACTGGTCGCGCGCCTGGTCCCAGGCCCATATGAGCGACTACTTCGGCAACACCCTGATCGTGGTGGGCGGTTCGCTCTTCGGCACGCTGCTGCTCGGCTCGATGGCGGCGTATGTGCTGGCGCGCTTCGACTTCCCCGGGAACCGGTTCATCTACTACCTGTTCATCGGCGGGATGAGCTTCCCGATCATGCTCGCCCTTGTGCCGCTGTTCTACGTGATGAACAACCTGAGCCTGCTGAACACGACGCACGGGCTGATCCTGGTCTACATCGCGTACTCGCTGCCGTTCACGGTCTTCTTCCTCACCTCGTTCTTCCGTACGCTGCCGACCTCGGTCGCGGAAGCGGCGATGATCGACGGCGCCTCCCACACCCGTACCTTCTTCCAGGTGATGCTGCCGATGGCCCGTCCGGGTCTGATCAGCGTGGGCATCTTCAACTTCCTGGGGCAGTGGAACCAGTACATGCTGCCGACGGTCCTCAACACGGACCCGGACAAGCGGGTGCTCTCACAGGGCCTGGTCGAGCTCGCGACCAGCCAGGGGTACAAGGGCGACTGGTCGGGGCTGATGGCGGGCCTGGTGATGGCGATGCTGCCGGTGCTCGCCGCGTACATCATCTTCCAGCGGCAGGTCGTCGCGGGACTGACGGCGGGGGCGCTCAAGTAGCGGTACGTCACACTCCGTATCCACCACGGGACCGCCCGTCGGCGACACGCCGACGGGCGGTCCCGTGCTATGTCCCACTGCTCAGGTCTTGACGGGAGACAACCCGAAAGGCTCAGCTTAGAGTTCACATGTTGGAGATAGGACGGGGCCTCGGAGTGGCGGTCCCGTGCGGGGGCGGCCGTCGTGCCGCCTGCCTACGGCAGGAGTGGATGAGTCGATGGAGACTCCGGGGTCGCAGACGTCATTGCACCGGGCCAACCTTGAGCGGGTCGTACGCGCGGTCCGCATGGCCGGCTCGCTCACCCAGGCCGAGATCGCCAGGACGACAGGGCTCTCCGCGGCCACGGTCTCCAATATCGTTCGGGAGCTGAAGGACGGCGGAACCGTCGAGGTCACGCCCACGTCGGCGGGCGGCCGCCGGGCCCGCAGCGTCTCGCTCAGCGGCTCCGCGGGCATCGTGATCGGCGTCGACTTCGGGCATACGCACCTGCGCGTCGCGGTCGGCAACCTGGCCCACCAGGTGCTCGCCGAGGAGTCCGAGCCGCTCGACGTCGACGCCTCCTCCGCGGAGGGCTTCGACCGGGCGGAACAGCTGGTCAACCGCCTGATCGCGGCCACCGGCATCGGCCCCGACAAGGTCATCGGCGTGGGCCTGGGCGTGCCCGGCCCCATCGACGTGGTGTCCGGCACGCTGGGCTCCACCTCCATCCTGCCGGGCTGGACCGGCATCAACCCCAGCGAGGAGCTCTCGGGCCGCCTCGGCGTGCCGGTCTACGTCGACAACGACGCCAACCTGGGCGCGCTCGGCGAGCTGGTCTGGGGCAGCGGGCGCGGGGTCAAGGACCTGGCGTACATCAAGGTCGCGAGCGGTGTCGGGGCCGGTCTGGTCATCGACGGGCAGATGTACCGGGGCCCGGGCGGCACGGCCGGCGAGATCGGGCACATCACCCTGGACGAGTCGGGCCCGGTGTGCCGCTGCGGCAACCGCGGCTGCCTGGAGACCTTCACGGCCGCGCGCTACGTCCTGCCCCTGCTCCAGTCCAGCCACGGGGCCGATCTGACCATGGAGCGCGTGGTCCAGCTGGCCCGTGAGGGCGACCCCGGCTGCCGGCGTGTCGTCGCGGACGTGGGCCGCCACATCGGCAGCGGTGTCGCCAACCTCTGCAATCTGCTCAACCCCAGCCGGGTGGTGCTCGGCGGCGATCTGGCCGAGGCCGGGGAACTGGTCCTGGGGCCCATCAGGGACTCCGTGTCGCGGTACGCCATCCCCAGTGCGGCGCGCCAGCTTTCGGTCCTTCCGGGTGCCCTGGGCGGGCGCGCCGAGGTGCTCGGCGCGCTGGCTCTGGTACTGAGTGAAATGGGCGATTCGACCCTGTTGGAGAACGCTCTCCCGGCGACCAGGCCTGCCTTCACTTAGATAACGGATGGCACCGTTGTCATCTCGTTAAGGATTTACTCCTTGACGGTGGCTCCCCGGCCGAGTTGACTTCCAGCCACCTCGGCCGCAACGTCGCGGCCTCGTCAGGGAGGTTTCAGAATGAACACGCGTATGCGTCGTGCCGCCGTGGCCGTGGCCGCCACCGCGATGGCTGTCTCTCTCGCCGCCTGTGGCAGCGCCAAGGAATCCGGCAACAAGACGAAGGAGTCGTCCGGCTCCTCCAAGGGCGACGCCATCAAGATCGGTCTGCTCCTGCCGGAGAACCAGACCGCGCGCTACGAGAAGTTCGACAAGCCGCTCATCGAGAAGAAGGTCAGCGACCTGACCAACGGCAAGGGCCAGGTGATCTACGCCAACGCCAAGCAGGACGCGACGACGCAGACGCAGCAGGTCGACACGATGATCACGAACAAGGTCGATGCGTTGATCGTGGACGCGGTGGACTCGAAGGCGATCGCGGGTTCGGTGAAGAAGGCCAAGGACGCGGGTATCCCGGTCGTGGCGTTCGACCGTCTGGCCGAGGGTCCGATCGACGCGTACACGTCGTTCGACAACGAGCAGGTCGGCCATGTGCAGGGCAAGGCCCTGGTGGACGCGCTGGGTTCGAAGGCGAAGGACGGTGACATCGTGATGATGAACGGTGCGATCACCGACCCGAACGCGGCGCTGTTCAAGAAGGGCGCGCACGCCGAGCTCGACGGCAAGGTGAACATCGGCAAGGAGTACGACACCAAGGAGTGGAAGCCGGAGAACGCCAACGCCAACATGGAGGGCGCGATCTCGGCCCTGGGCAAGGACAAGATCATCGGTGTCTACTCCGCCAACGACGGCATGGCGGGCGGCATCATCACGGCCCTGAAGGCCGCCGGTCTCTCCAAGCTTCCCCCGGTCACCGGCCAGGACGCGGAGCTCGCGGGCGTGCAGCGCATCGTCGCGGGCGAGCAGTTCATGAGCGTCTACAAGCCGTACGTCCAGGAGGGCCCGATCGCGGCCGAGATGGCCGTCGCGCTCGCCAAGGGTGAGAAGCTGGACTCGATCGCGAAGTCCAAGGTCGACAGCCCGACCACCAAGGGCGTCCCGTCGGTCATCCTGCCGGTCGTCTCGCTGACCAAGGACAACATCAAGGACACCGTCATCAAGGACGGCATCTACAAGGTCGACGAGATCTGCACCGCGAACTACAAGGCCGCCTGCGACGCGATCGGTCTGAAGTAGTTCCCCGCCGGGTCCCGCCCGCGTACACGGCCTCCCGCTGCTGTACGCGACCGGGCTCCCGGCCCCCGAAGCCCCTCCGGCGCCCCGCCCTCCTTCTCAGCCCCCGCTATCGGGCGGGGTGCCGGACGGAACGCTTCTCCTCCTCGTTCTCTTCTGCTCAACCTTCGCGCCCCCTCTCCTCGGGGCGCGGCATCCCCGCCGGTCAGGCGGCGAAGGAGATGGTTCACGTGTCCGCTACGCCCGTGCTGGCGTTGCGCGGGGTCTCCAAGCGGTTCGGTGCTGTTCAGGCGCTCACCGACGTAGAGCTTGAGGTCCACGCCGGTGAGGTGGTCGCCCTGGTCGGCGACAACGGTGCCGGAAAGTCCACGCTGGTCAAGACGATCGCCGGCGTCCACCCCATCGATGACGGCGTCATCGAGTGGGAAGGGAAGTCCGTACAGATCAACAAGCCGCACGACGCCCAGAGCCTGGGCATCGCGACCGTCTACCAGGACCTCGCGCTGTGCGACAACATCGATGTCGTCGGCAACCTCTACCTCGGCCGGGAGCTGCGCAAGCGCGGCATCCTCGACGAGGTCGAGATGGAGCGCCGCTCGCGCGAGCTGCTCACGACGCTGTCGATCCGCATCCCGAGCGTGCGCATCCCGATCGCCTCGCTCTCCGGTGGCCAGCGGCAGACCGTCGCCATCGCCCGCTCGATGCTGGGCGAGCCCAAGCTCGTCATCCTCGACGAGCCCACCGCCGCCCTCGGCGTGGAGCAGACCGCGCAGGTCCTCGACCTGGTCGAGCGGCTGCGCGAGCGCGGCCACGCGGTCATCCTCATCAGCCACAACATGGCCGATGTGAAGGCCGTCGCCGACAAGGTCGCGGTCCTGCGCCTCGGCCGCAACAACGGAGTCTTCGAGGTCAAGAACACCTCGCAGGAAGACATCATCTCCGCCATCACCGGCGCCACGGACAACGCCGTGACCCGCCGTGCGGCGCGCAACGCGGAGGTTCAGAAGTGAGCACCGACAAGACCTCCCCCGTGGACCCGACCCCGCCGGCCGACCCGACGGAGCCCATCCACCTCGACAAGCCGCACGAGGCCCCGGTCGACGCGCCGCCCGCCGCGGGCGAGGCGGTCACCGCCGTCGACCCGCGCCTCCTGGTACGTGAGCAGGGCTTCGCGGGGTACCTCAACGAGTTCAAGCGCAAGATGAAGGCGGGCGACCTGGGGTCCATCCCGGTCGTCATCGGCCTGATCATCATCATGGCGATCTTCCAGAGCCTGAACTCGAACTTCCTGACCGCCGGCAACCTCTCCGACATCTCCGTCGCCATGGTCGGCACGGGCATGATCGCCACCGGCATCGTCTTCGTGCTGCTGCTCGGCGAGATCGACCTCTCCGTCGGCTCGGTCAGCGGTGTCGCGGGCGCCACCTTCGCGGTGCTCAACGTCACGCACGGCATGACCGAGTGGGTGGCGCTGGTCCTCGCGATCCTCACCGGCACGGTCGCGGGCGCGATCCACGGCTTCGTGTTCGCCAAGATCGGCGTCCCCGCTTTCGCCGTGACCCTGGCCGGTCTGCTGTTCTGGAACGGCTTCATGCTCCAGATCCTCGGCAGCAACGGCACGATCAACCTGGACTCCGAGGGCCTGGTCGCCAAGCTGACCAGCTACTACTTCAGCGATGTGGCGGCCGCCTACGGCCTCGCCGTGGTCGCCGTGGCGCTGTTCTTCCTCACCTCGTTCCTCGACAGCCGCCGCCGAGAGGCGGCCGGTGTGCCGTCGCGCCCGCTGAGCGAGATCGTGCTGCGCACGGTGCTGCTCGCGATCCCCGCCTTCGCCGTGGCCGCCGTGTACAACCAGTACAAGGGCCTCCCGCTCGCGGTGGTGCTGTTCCTCGCGGTCCTGGTGATCACGGACTTCGTGCTCCGGCGCACCGCGTACGGCCGCAAGGTCTTCGCGCTCGGCGGCTCCATCGAGGCCTCCCGTCGGGCCGGTATCAACGTCGTGATGATCCGCACCTCGATCTACGCGATCTCCGGCACCTTCGCCGCCATCGGCGGTCTCTTCCTCGCCTCGAAGATCACCGCGGCCAACCAGGGCGCGGGCAGCGGTGAGCTCCTGATGAACGCCATCGCGGCGGCCGTCATCGGCGGCACCAGCCTCTTCGGCGGCCGCGGCCGCACCTGGAACGCGCTGCTCGGTGTGCTGGTGATCACCTCGATCCAGTACGGCCTGGCCCTGCAGGGCATCGCCTCGCCGATCCAGTACATGATCACGGGTGGCGTACTGCTCGCCACCGTCGTGATCGACGCCGTCACCCGCAAGACCCAGAAGTCCGCGGGCCGCGCCTGACCGCGGTCCCCCAAGGCGTGCCCGGTGCCCTCGCGGCGCCGGGCACGCCTGTGCGTACGCGCGAATGTCGGCCATTCGCGGGACGTAGAACCCACCGCCCGATGAACGCCGTCGCGGGCGGAACATTAGACTCGGCCAAATCGGCATGCTCGACCAGCACGGATGCAAGGAGGCACGGGTGCCGCTGCTTACCCGTATCAGGGGACCGCGCGATCTCGACCGGCTCAGCCCGGAGCAGCTGGACCAGCTGGCCGCTGAGATCCGGACCTTTCTCGTGGACGCGGTCTCCAAGACCGGCGGGCACCTCGGACCCAACCTGGGCGTCGTGGAGCTCACCATCGCGCTGCACCGCGTCTTCGAGTCCCCCAAGGACAAGGTCCTGTGGGACACGGGCCACCAGAGCTATGTGCACAAGCTCCTCACCGGCCGCCAGGACTTCGCCAAGCTGAAGATGAAGGGCGGGCTCTCCGGCTACCCCTCGCAGGCCGAGTCCGAGCACGACGTCATCGAGAACAGCCACGCCTCCACCGTGCTGGGCTGGGCCGACGGTCTCGCCAAGGCCAACGAGGTCCTCAAGCGGGACGACCACGTCGTCGCGGTCATCGGCGACGGCGCCCTGACCGGCGGCATGGCCTGGGAGGCGCTGAACAACATCGCCGCCGCCAAGGACCGCCCGCTGGTCATCGTCGTCAACGACAACGAGCGCTCGTACGCGCCGACCATCGGCGGCCTCGCCAACCATCTGGCGACCCTGCGCACCACCGACGGCTACGAGCGCTTCCTCGCCAAGGGCAAGGACCTCCTGGAGCGCACCCCGGTCGTCGGCAAGCCGCTCTATGAGACGCTGCACGGCGCCAAGAAGGGCCTCAAGGACTTCATCGCGCCGCAGGGCATGTTCGAGGACCTGGGCCTCAAGTACGTCGGCCCGATCGACGGCCATGACATCGAGGCCCTGGAGTCCGCCCTGACGCGCGCCAAGCGCTTCGGCGGCCCGGTCATCGTGCACTGCCTCACCGAGAAGGGCCGCGGCTACCAGCCCGCGCTCGCGGACGAGGCCGACCGCTTCCACGCCGTCGGCAAGATCCACCCGGACACCGGTCTGCCCGTGTCGACCTCGGGCCTGGACTGGACCTCGGTCTTCGGCGAGGAGATGGTCAAGCTCGGCAAGGAGCGCGAGGACATCGTCGCGATCACCGCGGCCATGCTCCAGCCGGTCGGGCTCGACAAGTTCGCCAAGGCCTTCCCGGAGCGGGTCTACGACGTCGGCATCGCCGAGCAGCACGCCGCGGTCTCCGCGGCGGGCCTGGCCACCGGTGGTCTGCACCCCGTCTTCGCCGTCTACGCCACCTTCCTCAACCGTGCCTTCGACCAGGTCCTGATGGATGTCGCCCTCCACAAGTGCGGTGTGACGTTCGTCCTGGACCGGGCCGGGGTCACCGGCACCGACGGTGCCTCGCACAACGGCATGTGGGACATGTCGATCCTCCAGGTCGTCCCCGACCTCAGGATCGCGGCGCCGCGCGACGCCGACCAGGTGCGTGCCCAGCTGCGCGAGGCCGTCGCGGTCGAGGACGCCCCGACCGTGGTGCGGTTCTCCAAGGGCGCGGTCGGCCCGGCGGTCCAGGCCGTCGGCAGGATCGGCGGCATGGACGTGCTGCGCAAGGCCGACGCGGAGCTCCCCCATAGCCTTAAGGGCATGGGAGGTGCCCCCACCGACGTGCTGCTCGTCTCCGTCGGCGCGCTCGCCCCGATGTGCCTGGAGATCGCCGACCTGCTCGACGCGCAGGGCATCTCGACGACCGTGGTCGACCCGCGCTGGGTCAAGCCGGTCGACGAGGCGCTCGCCCCGCTCGCCGAGACCCACCGGGTTGTCGTCACCGTCGAGGACAACAGCCGCGTCGGCGGCGTCGGTTCGGCCGTCGCCCAGGCGCTGCGCGACGCGGGCGTCGACGTCCCGCTGCGCGACTTCGGCATCCCGCCGCGCTTCCTCGACCACGCCTCCCGTAACGAGGTCATGGCGGAGATCGGGCTGACCGCGCCGGACATCGCCCGCCAGGTCACCGGCCTGGTCGCCAAGCTCGACGGCAAGTACGACAGCGAGGCCGCCGTGGAGCCCGCGCGCGACTGACGCGGCCGAGCACACCGGTCAACGGGCCGGTCCGATCACCCTGTACGGGTGGTTGGACCGGCCCAATTGCGTGAATTACCGCCGCCGCCCGGTACCCGTACGGCCACTCCTCCCGATCATGGCGAGGACGTTGAGCTAGCGGAGGTGCACAGGTGGCCAGTAACGGTCTCTTCCGGACCAAATCCATTGAGAAGTCCATCAAGGACACAGAGGAGCCCGAACACGCACTCAAGAAGTCGCTGTCCGCGCTCGATCTGACGGTCTTCGGGGTCGGTGTCATCATCGGCACCGGCATCTTCGTCCTCACCGGCAAGGTCGCCAAGGAGAACGCGGGACCGGCCGTCTCCCTGGCCTTCGTCACGGCCGGTGTCGTCTGCGCGCTGGCCGCCCTGTGCTACGCCGAGTTCGCCTCCACCGTCCCGGTCGCCGGGTCCGCGTACACCTTCTCGTACGCCTCGCTCGGAGAACTCCCCGCCTGGACCATCGGCTGGGACCTGGTGCTCGAATTCGCCCTCGGCACCGCCGTGGTGGCCGTCGGCTGGTCAGGGTATGTGCGCTCGCTGCTCGACAACGCGGGCTGGCACATGCCGGAAGGGCTCAGCGGGCGCGACGGCGCGCACGGCTTCGGCTTCGACATCCTGGCCGCCGCCCTGGTCCTGGTGCTCACCGCGATCCTCGTCCTCGGGATGAAGCTCTCCGCCCGGGTCACCTCGGTCGTCGTCGCCGTCAAGGTGACCGTGGTGCTCATCGTGATCATCGCGGGCGCGTTCTTCATCAAGTCCGAGAACTACAAGCCGTTCATCCCCACGTCGCAGCCGCAGACCGCGGGCGGCACCCTCAAGGCGCCGCTCGTCGAGCTCATGTTCGGCTACGCCCCCACCAACTTCGGCGTGATGGGCATCTTCACCGCCGCGTCCGTCGTCTTCTTCGCCTTCATCGGCTTCGATATCGTGGCCACCGCCGCCGAGGAGACGAAGAACCCCCAGCGGGACATGCCGCGCGGCATCCTCGGCTCGCTCTTCATCTGCACCGCCCTGTATGTGGCCGTCTCCATCGTGGTCACCGGGATGCAGCACTACTCCAAGCTCTCCGTGGACGCCCCGCTCGCCGACGCCTTCAAGGGCACCGGGCACCCCTTCTACGCGGGCGTCATCAGCTTCGGGGCGGCCGTCGGTCTCACCACCGTCTGCATGATCCTGCTGCTCGGCCAGACCCGCGTGTTCTTCGCGATGAGCCGGGACGGGCTGCTGCCCCGGTTCTTCTCCCGTGTCCACCCGCGCTTCCGCACCCCGCACCGGCCCACCATCCTGCTCGGCGGGCTGATCGCGATCCTCGCGGGCTTCACCAGCCTCAGCGAACTGGCCGAGCTGGTGAACATCGGCACCCTCTTCGCCTTCGTCGTCGTCGCCATCAGCGTGATCATCCTGCGCCGCACCCGCCCCGACCTGCCGCGCGCGTTCCGTACCCCGCTGGTGCCCCTGGTGCCCATCCTGTCGGTGGCCGCCTCCCTCTGGCTGATGATCAATCTGCCGGCCGAGACCTGGATCAGGTTCGGGATCTGGATGGTGATCGGTTTCGTCGTCTACTTCCTGTACGGACGGTCTCACAGTCGAGTTAACGTACAGTGACGATTTCGAGTTCCCGGAGTTGATCGACCGGCCCCGTATGTCCCGCTTCGATGGGAACTGCGGGGCCGGATAGCGTGCTTCCCGTGCACCGTACGCTCGTCGAGTCCGCCGCCCCGTCACGCTCCGTACGCGCGTCTCGGGTGCCCCGGCCGCGGGCCGCGCCGGGGCCGGGGCGGTGCGCCGGGTACTGGACGCGGCTGCTGCCCGCGCTCGCCGCGCTGGCCGTGCTGACCCGGCTGCCGTCCTTCCGCCATCCCCTGTGGAACCCGGACGAGGGCTATCTCGCCGTCCAGGCGCGCCAACTCGCCGCCGGGGGAGCGCTGTACGACACGGTCGTCGACCGCAAGCCCCCGCTGCTGCCGTGGCTGTACGAGGCGGCCTTCGCGGTCTTCGGGGACACCTCGCTCAGCCCGCTGCGGCTCGCGGCGGTGGGGGCCCAGCTGCTCACGGCGGTGCTGCTGGCCTCCACCGCCCGCCGCCGCTGGGGCGACCGGGCCGGGCGGGTCGCCGGGGTCCTGCACCTGCTCGTCTCCATCGGCCTCAACCCCGAGGACGCGCAGGCGGCCACGTTCGAGGTGTTCATGCTGCCGTTCACGGTCGCCGCCGTGCGCTGCGCCGACCGGGGCCACTGGGGCCGCGCCGGGTTGGCCGTCGCCGGGGCGCTCCTGACCAAGCAGACCGGCGGCGCCACCCTCGTCCCGGTCCTGTGGCTGCTGTGGCGCACGGCCGCGCCGCGCCGAAGTGCCCTGCTGCGTACGGGAGTCGGGCTCTGCGGCCCGGTACTGCTCGGCGCGCTCGCCACCGGCCCGTCCCGCTTCCTGTTCTGGACGGTCACCGGCTCCGGCGCGTACGCCTCCTTCACCGGCTCCGAACTGCACGTACTGGCACGGGGGTTGGTGAACACGGCCCTGCTCGCGACCGCCTGCGCCGGGCTGATCCCGCCGGTGGTGCGGGTGCTGCGGATCGCGCGGACCGGCGCCGCCGACGTATGGCTGTGGCTCGCCTCCTCGGCCGGTGCCGTCCTCGTCGGCTTCCATTTCTTCGGCCACTACTACCTCCAGCTCATCCCGCCGCTGGTGCTGCTCGCCGCCGCCGCGCTGCAGATCCTGCCGCCGTACCGGCTGACCAGCGCGCTGCTCGCGTCCGCCTGCGGCTGCGCGCTCTTCCTCTGCTGGGGCCTGCTCGCGCCGCGCCCCGAACTCGCCCACGCCGAGCGCCTGGCCGCCGCCGTACGCGCCCGTACGGCGCCGCAGGAGCCGGTGCTGGTCTGGGGCATACACCCGGAGACGTACTGGCTCGCCGGCCGCACCCCCGCCACCCGCTATCTGACGGCCGGACTCCTCACCAACTACAGCGGCGGCCGCGACGGCCCCCAGGTCGGCGAGAAGTACGGCGTCGACGGCTCCTGGCCGGTCTTCCGCGCGGAGCTGACGACCCGGCCGCCAGCACTGATCGTCGACGACTCACGCGGCAAGCCGTACGCCCCCGAACGCCTCCCGAGCCTGCGCCGCCTGCTGGCCGCGCACTACGAACCGCTGGCGGGGACGGTCGACGGGGCGGTCCTCTACGTACGTACGCAGCCCGCTGGGGACTAACCGCCTGGCTGTCGCACCGTCCGGGGGCCCGCGCACTGGGCGCCGTGGGCCTCGACGCGGCGGCGCAGTTCGCGGTCGGCCGTCACCACCAGGCAGGGGCGGTCCGCCGCCCGGTCCGCGACCAGTTCCACGATCCTGTCGTCGCCGCTGCCGGGCGCCGGCTCGACCCGTACGCCCGTCACCGACTCCACGGCCCGCGCCGCGCCCTCGACCACCAGGACCAGCTCCACGGGGCCGGGAAAGCCGGGCAGGCCGGTCGTGGCGAATCCGGTGAGGTGGTCGCGCAGGCGCTCGGCGGCGCCGCGCCGGTCGCGCCACCAGCCGTCCGGAACCGAGCCCACCACATTGGCCGCGTCCACGATCACCAGCGAGGTCGTCACCATCCCGGCAGCCTGGCACGGACAAGGGGAAAATCGCACGTCGGGCCGGGGAAATCCCGCGAATTCCGGGCCCCGGACCGAGTGTTATTGTCGCTGGGTCTCATGGTGTGTCGCATCCGGCCGCTCATCGCGGATCTGGTAGGGAAAGGTGGTCGGTGAGCCATGGCGTTGAAGCCCGCGCGGACGTCGAAGGGTGGGTCGGGCCGGGAGCCCGGGCCCCCCGCCCCGAAGTCCACCGCCGCGCCCGGCCTCGCTCCCGTGCTCGCCACGCCGGACGGCCGTCCCACGGTCACCGGCTGGCTGCTGCGCGGCAAGGACGGCAGGCTCACGGCGTACGCGCCGACCGACGGCGGGGTGCTGCGCTGGACCGAGGTCTCGCCCGGCGGCCCCGAGTGGACCGGCCCCGAGCTGGTGGCCCCGAAGAGCGGCCTGGACCCGCGCCTCACCGTCGTCCAGGGCTCCGACGGGTATGTGCACCTCTTCACGCTGTGGCAGTCGGTCACGGCCGCCGGTGAGCCCCACTACGACGTGGTCCACGCCATCCAGTACCAGTCGGGCCGCCCGGTCAAGGACTGGTACCCGCTGGGCACCCCGTACCGCGACCAGTCGAAGGCCGCCAAGGTCGGCCACCCGGCCGCCGTCGTCGACTCCGACGACAACCTGCACGTGTTCGTCCGCAACGCCGGGACCGGCCTGTGCGCCCGTGTCCAGGAGTCCTCCGGCAAGTGGGGCAACTGGCTCGACCTCAACGGCTCCGGCTCGTACGGCACGATCTGCGCGGGCGCGGCCGACGACGGCAAGGTCGAGGTCCTGGCCCCGGCCAAGCGCGGTGTGATGCGCTGGACGAGGACCGCGGAGGGCAACGACTACGAGACGGCGCCCGACCTCAAGCACCAGCCCGAGGACGGCTCGGTGGCGGCCCAGCACACCGGTGAGGACCGCATCACCTTCCTGTGGCGCGAGAGCAAGTCGGGCGAGGTGCAGGCCGTGCGCGGCGACGACGCGCCCGTGCCGCTCGGCGGCGCCGCGAGCGGCCCCATCGCCGTGCTGCGCACCCCGGTCGACGGCCACGACTGCACCCTGATGGCCCAGCGCGGCGCCGACGGCCGCCCGGCGCTGGCCGCCTACCCGACCGAGGCCGAGTCGGCCGGAGCCGTGTGGGCCTCGACCGGCGAGGTCTGCGCCGGAGTGCCCGCGCTCGCGACCGACGCCGCCGGGCGGGTCGTCCTCGCCGCGTTCGGCACGGACGGCAGGCTGCGGATCACCCGCCAGAAGACCACCGAGCCGGGCCTCGCGATGGAGCCCTGGATCACGGTCTGACGCTGCGCGGTGCCTGCCCGGGGTGGTTCCGGGCAGGCGGGCCAACCGGCCGCCGCGGAACGGCTGTTACGCCAAGGAGGCCCCCGCTCTCAGAGCGGGGGCCTCCTCCTATGTGCTGCCCAGTGACGTTACGCCGGGACGCTCGCGACGCCCTGCGCCAGGAACTTCTTCCCGTTCACGCGCTCCGAGACGCCCTCGCGGTCCAGGTACGGCGTGATGCCGCCCAGGTGGAAGGGCCAGCCCGCACCGGTGATCAGGCAGAGGTCGATGTCCTGGGCCTCGGCCACGACACCCTCCTCCAGCATGAGCCCGATCTCCTGCGCCACCGCGTCCAGGACGCGGTCACGGGTCTGCTCCTCGGTCAGGACGACATCGCCCTGCTTGAGGAGAGCGGCGACCTCCGGGTCCAGCTCGGGCTTGAACCCGTTCTCGGCGGAGTAGACGTAGAAGCCGCGCTTGCCCGCCTTGACCACCGCGGCCAGGTTCTCGGAGACCGTGAAGCGGTCCGGGAAGGCGCGGTTGAGGGTCTCGGACACGTGCAGACCGATGGCGGGGCCGACCAGCTCCAGGAGCACCAGCGGCGACATCGGCAGACCGAGCGGCTCGATCGCCTTCTCGGCGACGGCGACCGGGGTGCCCTCGTCGATGACGTTCTGGATCTCGCCCATGAACCGGGTCAGGATGCGGTTGACGACGAACGCCGGGGCGTCCTTGGTCAGGACCGCGGTCTTCTTCAGCTTGCGCGCCACACCGAACGCCGTGGCCAGCGAGGCGTCGTCGGTCTGCTCGCCGCGCACGATCTCCAGGAGCGGAAGGATCGCGACCGGGTTGAAGAAGTGGAAGCCGACGACCCGCTCGGGGTGCTTCAGCTTCGACGCCATCTCGGAGACCGAGAGCGACGAGGTGTTGGTGGCGAGGATCGCGTGCGCCGGGGCGACCGCCTCGACCTCCGCGAACACCTGCTGCTTGACGCCGATCTCCTCGAAGACGGCCTCGATGATGAAGTCGGCGTCGGAGAAGCCCTCGGCCTTGTCCAGCACACCCGAGACCAGGCCCTTGAGGCGGTTGGCCTTGTCCTGGTTGATACGGGACTTCGCGAGCAGCTTGTCGATCTCGGCGTGGACGTAGCCCACACCCTTGTCGACGCGCTCCTGGTCGATGTCGGTCAGCACGACCGGCACCTCAAGGCGGCGCAGGAACAGCAGCGCGAGCTGCGAGGCCATCAGACCCGCGCCCACGACGCCGACCTTGGTGACCGGGCGGGCCAGGTTCTTGTCCGGCGCGCCCGCCGGGCGCTTGGCGCGCTTCTGCACGAGGTTGAACGCGTAGATGCCGCTGCGGAGTTCCCCGCCCATGATCAGGTCGGCGAGCGCGGTGTCCTCGGCGTCGAAGCCGGCCTGGAGGTCACCGTTCTTGGCGGCCTCGATGATCTCCAGGGCGCGGTAGGCGGCCGGGGCCGCGCCGTGCACCTTGGAGTCGGCGATGAAGCGGCCCTTGGCGACGGCCTGGTCCCAGGCCTCGCCGCGGTCGATCTCGGGACGCTCGACCGTGACGTCGCCCTTGAGGACGTTCGCGGTCCAGATCAGCGACTGCTCCAGGAAGTCCGCACCCTCGAACAGCGCGTCCGCGATGCCGAGTTCGAAGACCTGCTTGCCCTTGAGCTGGCGGTTCTGGTTCAGCGAGTTCTCGATGATGACCGAGACGGCCTTCTCGGCGCCGATCAGGTTGGGGAGCAGCGTGCAGCCGCCCCAGCCCGGGACAAGACCGAGGAAGACCTCGGGCAGCGAGAACGCGGGCAGCGCCTTGGAGACGGTGCGGTAGGAGCAGTGCAGTCCGACCTCGACACCGCCGCCCATGGCCGCGCCGTTGTAGTACGCGAAGGAGGGCACGGCCAGCGCGGCGAGACGCTTGAAGACGTCGTGGCCGCTCTTGCCGATGACCAGCGCGTCTTCGTGCTTCTTGAGGATCTCGACGCCCTTGAGGTCGGCGCCGACCGCGAAGATGAACGGCTTGCCGGTGACACCGACGCCGACGATCTTGCCCTCGGCCGCCTCCTGCTCGACCTGGTCGATGGCGGCGTTCAGGTTCGCCAGCGAGCCGGGGCCGAAGGTGGTCGGCTTGGTGTGGTCGAAGCCGTTGTCCAGCGTGATCAGCGCGAACTTGCCCGCGCCGAACGGCAGGTCGAGGTGGCGCACGTGCGCCGAGGTGACGACCTCGTCCGGGAACAGCTCGGCCGCACCCTTCAAAAGCTCAGCGGTGGTGCTCACTTGCTGCCTCCGGCGTCCTTGTGGTGCGGGTTCTCCCAGATGACCGTGGCGCCCATGCCGAAGCCGACGCACATGGTGGTGAGGCCGTAGCGGACCTCCGGCTGCGCCTCGAACTGCCGCGCCAGCTGGGTCATCAGGCGTACGCCCGAGGACGCGAGCGGGTGGCCGTAGGCGATGGCGCCGCCGTACTGGTTGACGCGGGCGTCGTCGTCGGCGATGCCGTAGTGGTCCAGGAACGCGAGGACCTGGACGGCGAACGCCTCGTTGATCTCGAAGAGGTTGATGTCCTCGATCGAGAGGCCGGCCTTGGCCAGCGCCTTCTCGGTCGCCGGGATCGGGCCGTAGCCCATGACCTCGGGCTCGACACCCGCGAAGGCGTACGAGACCAGGCGCATCTTGACCGGCAGGCCGTTCTCGCGCGCGAACTCCTCGGACGCGATGATCGACGCGGTGGCACCGTCGTTGAGGCCGGCCGCGTTGCCCGCGGTGACGTTGCCGTGGACGCGGAACGGCGTCTTCAGGTTCGCCAGGCTCTCCAGGGTGGTGCCCGGGCGCATCGGCTCGTCGGCCGTGACCAGACCCCAGCCGGTCTCGCCCACCTCGGCGTTGGTGTTGCGCACCGAGATCGGCACCAGGTCCTGCTGGATCTTGCCGTCGGCGTACGCCTTGGCAGCCTTCTCCTGCGAGCGCACGGCGTACTTGTCGGCGCGCTGCTTGGTGATCTGCGGGTAGCGGTCGTGCAGGTTCTCGGCGGTCATGCCCATGAAGAGGGCCGACTCGTCGACGAGCTTCTCGCTCACGAACCGCGGGTTCGGGTCGACGCCCTCGCCCATCGGGTGGCGGCCCATGTGCTCGACACCACCGGCGATGACGGCGTCGTACGCGCCGAAGGCGATGGAACCGGCGACCGAGGTCACGGCGGTCAGCGCGCCCGCGCACATACGGTCGATGGAGTAGCCCGGCACGGACTGCGGCAGACCCGCGAGGATGCCCGCGGTGCGGCCCAGGGTCAGACCCTGGTCGCCGATCTGGGTGGTCGCGGCGATAGCGACCTCGTCGATCTTGGCGGGGTCGAGGGCCGGGTTGCGGCGCAGCAGCTCCCGGATCGCCTTGACGACGAGATCGTCGGCGCGGGTCTCGTGGTAGATGCCCTTCGGGCCCGCCTTGCCGAACGGGGTGCGGACGCCGTCGACGAAGACGACGTCCCTGACGGTACGAGGCACGATGGCTCTCCTCCAGGGTGCGGGGTGGCACTGCTGCGCGTGGCGCGGACGCCTGAGCGCGCGCTCACCCCGACATGCTACTTGCGGGTAACCAAACTGCCCAGTCCCCTCGGCCAGAGCGGCGAAGGTCACACTCCGGATGGCCCCCACAACGGCCGTACCCCCTGATGACCGTGGTCGTCAGGGGGTACGTGGGCGCGGTGCGGGTCAGGCCGTCTTCGCCGTCAGGGCCTGGGACAGGAGCGGGGTGACCTGCTCGATCTGCCAGCGGCGGGCGCCGTACGCGGCCAGGGCCTCGGCCACGGCCGCCTCCGAGCGGTCGCCCGGGGGCTCCCAGCACACCCGGCGGACGGTGTCCGGGGTGATCAGGTTCTCCTGCGGCATGTTCAGCTGCTCCGCGAGCTCGGAGACGGCGGCACGGGCCGCCGAGAGGCGCGCCGCGGCCGCCGGGTCCTTGTCCGCCCAGGAGCGCGGCGGCGGCGGGCCCGTCACCGGCTGGCCGGGCTGCGGCAGCGCGGAGTCCGGCAGCGCCTTGGCCTTGTCGACCGCCGCCTGCCACTGCTCCAGCTGCCGCCGCCCCATCCGGTGCCCGTATCCGGGCAGCGCCATCAGGGCCTGTACGTCGACCGGCAGCGCGAGCGACGCCTCGATGATCGCGGAGTCGCTGAGCACCTTGCCCGGCGAGACGTCACGGCGCTGGGCGACCTTGTCCCGGGCCGTCCACAGCTCCCGCACGGCGGCCATCTGGCGGCGCCGGCGCACCTTGTGCATCCCGGAGGTGCGCCGCCAGGGCTCCTTGCGCGGCGGTGCGGGCGGCGCGGCGGCGATGGCGTCGAACTCCTGGCGGGCCCAGTCCAGTTTGCCCTGGCGGTCCAGCTCCTTCTCCAGCGCGTCGCGCAGGTCGACCAGGAGCTCGACGTCGAGGGCCGCGTAGCGCAGCCACGGCTCGGGCAGCGGCCGGGTCGACCAGTCGACCGCGGAGTGGCCCTTCTCCAGGGCGTATCCGAGGACGCTCTCGACCATCGCGCCCAGGCCCACGCGCGGGAAGCCCGCGAGCCGGCCGGCGAGCTCGGTGTCGAAGAGTCTGGACGGCACCATGCCTATTTCCCGCAGGCACGGCAGGTCCTGGGTCGCGGCGTGCAGGATCCACTCGGTGTCGGCGAGCGCGTCGCCGAGTGCGGAGAGGTCGGGGCAGCCCACCGGGTCGACGAGCGCGGTGCCCGCGCCCGCCCGGCGCAGCTGCACCAGATAGGCGCGCTGGCCGTACCGGTAGCCGGAGGCGCGCTCGGCGTCGACGGCCACGGGGCCGGTGCCGGCCGCGAACGCGGCGACGACTTCGGCGAGCGCCTCGTCGGTGGCGACGACGGGCGGAATGCCGTCTCGGGGCTCCAGCAGGGGAGTCGGCAGCCCATCAACCGGGACGTCGTCGTCCGGGGGAGCGCCCCCGGTGGTTCGCAGTGCTGTCTCTGCTGCGGTCTTATGGGCGTCGGTCACCTGTCAAGGGTACTTGTGTATACGCCGCGTCCGTCGACGGAACGTTCCGTCGACGGACGCGCGAGGGGCGCACGGCGCTTTGTGGGGGGAGCATGCCCCTCGGGACCGGTGGGTCGGCAGGTGATCAACAGGTGATGCGGGACCCCGGTCGGTGGACGGTTCGGGGTCCCTGAATCCGGTCTTCGCGTCAGTGTCCGGGTCGGTCCGTCCGGGTCAGTGGATGATTCCCGTACGCAGGGCCACGGCCACCATGCCGGCCCGGTCGCCCGTGCCGAGCTTGCGCGCGATACGGGCGAGGTGGCTCTTCACGGTCAGCGCGGACAGGCCCATGGAGACGCCGATCGCCTTGTTCGACTGGCCCTCCGCGACCAGCCGCAGCACCTCGACCTCGCGCCCGGAGAGCTCGCGGTAGCCGCCCGGGTGGCTCGGGGCACCCGGGGGGCGGCGGTGCATACGGGCGGCCGCGGATCCGATGGGGGCGGCGCCGGGGCGGGTGGGGTGGCCGATGTTGGTGCGCGTACCGGTGACGACATAGCCCTTCACGCCGCCCGCGAGGGCGTTGCGCACGGCGCCGATGTCGTCGGCGGCGGACAGGGCCAGGCCGTTGGGCCAGCCCGCCGCCCGGGTCTCGGACAGCAGGGTGAGCCCGGAACCGTCGGGCAGATGGACGTCGGCAACGCAGATGTCGCGCGGGTTGCCGACGCGGGGACGTGCCTCCGCGATGGACGACGCCTCGATGACGTCCCGTACTCCGAGGGCCCACAGATGACGGGTGACGGTGGAGCGGACTCGGGGATCGGCGACGACGACCATGGCCGTCGGCTTGTTCGGGCGGTAGGCGACCAGGCTTGCGGGCTGCTCAAGAAGAACGGACACCAGGCCTCCTGGGAAGGTGCGGGACGGGGCCGGCTCGGGGATGAAGCCGGGGCGAACCGTGCAGATAGGGTCACAGACCTCTTCGGCAGGCAGCCCGTCCGGCTTTAGGGAATGATCACGATTTGGTGAGAAACATTTAGGGCAATTAGGACAGGTGACCGATGGGGGAGTGACCGGACGAGTCCCCTCGGGGCGCAGCCCCGAATCCCCCGCAGGGCGCGGATTGCCGGTGCGGACCGTGCGTGGCTGGTCGCGCAGTTCCCCGCGCCCCTTATAGGGCAGCTGGTCGCGGCCAGGATCCAGCAGAGCCGCACCTGCTTGCGGGCACCGGCCCTGCGAAGCGCAGCGCTCAGCGGGGATCCCGTCGCTGCGGCAGTGACACCACACCCGCGTCAGTCGAAGGCGCCGGCGGCAATCCCGCGACCTGGCACAGCAGATCGCACCAGGCCGAAAGATGCGCGGCGGAATCCGGCACCCCGCCACGCCCCTCACGCGGAGTCCACGACGCCCGGATCTCGATCTGCGTGGCGGGCCGCCGCTGCGAGAGACCGCCGAAGTAGTACGAGCCCGCACGCGTCACGGTCCCGCTCGCCTCCCCGTACGAGAGGCCACGGGCCTCCAGCGCGCCCGTCAGCCACGACCAGCACACCTCGGGCAGCAGCGGGTCCGCCGCCATCTCCGGCTCCAGCTCCGCCCGTACGAGCGTGACGAGGCGGAACGTTCCCTGCCAGGCGTCGTGCCCCGCCGGGTCGTGGAGCAGCACGAGGCGCCCGTCCGCCAGGTCCTCGTCGTTCTCGACGACCGCCGCCTCCAGCGCGTACGCGTGCGGCGCGAGCCGCTGCGGCGGTCTGGTCGGGTCGACCTCGATCTCGGGCCGCAGCCGCGCCCCCCGCAGCGCGTCGACCGCCTGGCGGAAGGCGGGCGGAACGGTCCTGCCGTCCGCACTGTCCGTGCCGCCGGCGCCATCCGAAGTTCGTCCCTGAGCGGCAGTCATGCCGGAAGACTAGGCGGAACGGGCGCCTCGCGTCGGTAGAGACACCCGGGCCCGGCTGACCGCTTGGGGGCGCGTGCGAAGATTCTGGGCGTGACCGCCAACGAACGCCCTTCGGGCCCGCCGACGCAAACCTATGACTCCGCCTTCCTGAAGGCCTGCCGCCGCGAGCCGGTGCCGCACACGCCGGTCTGGTTCATGCGGCAGGCGGGGCGCTCGCTGCCCGAGTACCTGAAGGTGCGCGAGGGCATCCCGATGCTGGAGTCGTGCACGCGGCCCGAGCTGGTCACCGAGATCACGCTCCAGCCCGTGCGCCGCCACAAGGTGGACGCGGCGATCTACTACAGCGACATCGTGGTCCCGCTCAAGGCCATCGGCATCGACCTCGACATCAAGCCCGGCGTCGGCCCGGTCGTCGCCGACCCGATCCGCACGCGCGCGGACCTGGCGCGGCTGCGCGACCTCACCCCCGAGGACGTCCACTACGTCACCGAGGCGATCGGCATGCTCACCGCCGAGCTCGGCGAGACGCCGCTGATCGGTTTCGCGGGCGCGCCGTTCACCCTCGCGAGCTACCTCGTGGAGGGCGGCCCGTCCCGCAACCACGAGCACACCAAGGCGCTCATGTACGGCGACCCGCAGCTGTGGGCCGACCTGCTCGACCGCCTCGCCGAGATCACCGGCGCCTTCCTGAAGGTCCAGATCGAGGCCGGCGCCTCCGCCGTCCAGCTCTTCGACTCCTGGGTGGGCGCGCTGGCCCCCGCCGACTACCGCCGCTCGGTGATGCCCGCCTCGGCGAAGGTGTTCCGGGCCGTCGAGAAGTACGGCGTCCCGCGCATCCACTTCGGCGTCGGCACCGGCGAACTGCTCGGTCTGATGGGCGAGGCCGGGGCGGACGTCGTCGGCGTCGACTGGCGCGTCCCGCTCGACGAGGCCGCCCGCCGTGTCGGCCCCGGCAAGGCGCTCCAGGGCAACCTGGACCCCGCGGTCCTCTTCTCGACGCCGGAGGCGGTCGAGGCGAAGACCCGCGAGGTCCTGGACGCGGCGGCGGGCCTTGAGGGCCACGTCTTCAACCTGGGCCACGGCGTCCCGCCGACGATGAACCCGGAAGCCCTCACGCGCCTCGTGGACTACGTCCACACGCAGACGGCCCGCTGAGCCCGGCTAGTTTCCCGCCGCCCGCACCGCCGACACGGCCTTGCGGGCGGCGACCAGGACCGGGTCCCAGACCGGGGAGAACGGCGGGGCGTAGCCCAGGTCCAGGGTGACCAGCTGCTCCACCGTCATCCCCGCCGTCAGCGCGACCGCCGCGATGTCGACGCGCTTGGCGGCCCCGTCGCGGCCGACGATCTGCACGCCGAGCAGCCTCCCCGTACGCCGCTCCGCGAGCATCTTCACCGTCATCAGGGCCGCCCCCGGGTAGTACCCCGCGCTGTTCGTCGACTCGATGGTCGCCGTCACGAACTGGAGACCCGCCACGCGCGCGTCCCGCTCGCGCAGCCCCGTACGCGCGATCTCCAGGTCGCAGACCTTGCTCACCGCCGTACCGACGACGCCGGGGAAGGTCGCGTAACCGCCGCCCACGCCCGAGCCGATGATCTGGCCGTGCTTGTTCGCGTGCGTGCCGAGCGCGATGTGCCGTTCGCGGCCCGACACCAGGTCCAGGACCTCCACGCAGTCGCCGCCCGCCCAGATGTCCTCGTGGCCGCGCACCCGCATCGCCAGATCCGTGAGCAGCCCGCCGTACTCGCCGAGCGGCAGCCCCGCCGCGCGCGCCAGCTCCGTCTGCGGCTCGACACCGATGCCGAGGACCACCACGTCCGCCGGATACTCGGCGTCCTCGGTGGCCACCGCCCGCACCCGGCCGTCGTCCCCGGTGAGGATCTTCGTGACCTCGGCGCCCGTCACCGTCGTGATGCCGAGGCCGTCCATCGCCTCGCGCACCAGGCGGCCCATGTCCGCGTCGAGCGTGGACATGGGCTGCTCGCCGCGGGTCACCACCGTCACCTCGTAGTCGCGGTGCAGCAGTGCCTCGGCCATCTCCACGCCGATGTAGCCCGCGCCCACGATCACCGCACGGCGGCCGGGCGTCGAGGCCAGCGTGTCGAGCAGCGCCTGCCCGTCGTCGAGGGTCTGCACCCCGTGCACACCCGGCGCGTCGATCCCCGGCAGCTGAGGCCGCACCGGCCGCGCACCGGTCGCGATGACGAGCTTGTCGTACGAAGTCCAGTACTCCTCGCCCGACTCCAGGTCCCGCGCCCGCACCCGCCGCCCCGCCGTGTCGATCTCCAACACCTCGGTACGGGTGCGCAGATCGATGTCACGCGCGCGGTGCTCCTCGGGGGTACGGGCGATCAGATCGTCCCGCTCGGGCACGTCGCCGCCCACCCAGTACGGAATGCCGCACGCGGAGTATGAGGTGAAGTGGCCGCGCTCGAACGCGACGATCTCCAGCTCCCCGGGCCCCTTGAGTCTGCGGGCCTGGGACGCGGCGGACATCCCCGCCGCGTCCCCGCCGATGACCACCAGTCGCTCCGCCATTGCGCACCCCTCGCTCAGTCCGTCCCGCTGTCTCCTTCGGAAGATACGTACGGGGGTCGCGCGGAATTCCCGGACGCGGCCGGGACCTTGACGGGTCCGGCCTGCACGGGCGTGGCGGAAGGCGTCGCGTGCCGGGGCAGCCGCGGGCGCACCACCCAGCGCCACAGCGCGTACAGCGCCGCCAGCGCGCCCGCGAACGGGGCCACCGCGCCCAGCACGATCACGAGCCACCGCAGCGCGGTGACGAACGCGTGCCAGCCGCCCGACAGCGCGTCGAGCACGCCGGGACCGTCGTCCTTCGCGGACTTCTTCGCGGGCGCCGCCTCGGAGAGCGCGAGGGTGATCGTCGCCAGGCTCGTACGGTCCTTCAGCGACGCCTGCTGGGCCAGGAGCGCCTCCAAGTCGGCCTGCCGACGGCCCAGTTCGCTCTCCAGTGTGACCACGTCGCCGATCGCGCCCGCCCGGTCCATGAGCTCACGTACGCGCGCGACGCTGGCGCGCTGGGAGGCGATCCGGCTGTCCACGTCCACCACCTGGTCCGTGACGTCCCGCGCCTCCGCCTTGCGGCTGAGCAGGTGCCCCGAGCCGGACAGCGCGGCGAGGACGTCGTCGTAGTGGGCCTCCGGGATCCGCAGGACGACGTGCGAGACGGTACGGCCGTGTGCGTCCCGCTGGGTGCTCTCGTCGCCGACGAAGCCGCCCGCCGCCGTCGCCGCCGAGCGGGCCGCGGTGAGCGCCTTGGGCACGTCCACCACCTCGACGCTCAGCTCGGCGGTGCGCACGATGTGGGCCTGGGCGGGCGGTGCGGGCGCCTTCGACGGTCCGGCCGCGCCGCTCGCGGGGCCGCCGGGCCGCTTCGCGGCGCCGTCCGCCGCGCCGCCTTGTGCCGGCGCGGCGGCCTTGCCCCGGTCGCCCGCGGCGGACTTGTTGTCGCCGGAGCCCGCACTGCACCCCGCGAGGGCCAGCGAGGCGGTCAGGAGAGCGGCGGCCAGGGCGGCCAGCGGCCGGTGCCCGGTGGTACGTCGTCCACGCATATCGGCTCCCTCGGGGGCGCGTTGGGTGTGGTGGGCGTTGGACGGACGGGGTGGGCGCGCGGGTTGCCGCATCCCGGTTCCGAAGCGATGACGGTCGGGACTCGGAACGGGCTCGGCGGCGGAGTGTCGGAGGCGTCTGAGACAGTGGAGGCATGGACAACGCCGTCGCAGGAACACCGCACATCGTCGTCGTCGGAGGCGGCATCGCCGGGCTCGCCGCCGCCCACCGGCTGCTGGAGTCCGGTGTGCGCGTGACCCTGCTGGAGGCCACCGACCGGCTCGGCGGCAAGCTGCACGCGGGCGAGATCGCGGGCGCGCGCGTCGACCTCGGCGCCGAGTCCATGCTGGCGCGTCGCCCCGAGGCCGTCGGCCTCGCGCGCGAAGTCGGCCTCGGCGAGCGGCTGCGGGCGCCGTCGGCAACCGCCGCGATCTGGACCCGGGGCGCGCTGCGGCCGATGCCCAAGGGGCATGTGATGGGCGTCCCGGCGGACCCGGCCTCGCTTTCCGGCATCGTCTCGGTCGAGGGCCTGGCCCGGATCGCCCAGGACCGCGAGCTCGCGAGGACCGAGGTCGGGGACGACATCGGCGTCGGCGAGTTCGTCGCCCGCCGCGTCGGCCGCGAGGTCGTCGACCGGCTCGTCGAGCCGCTGCTCGGCGGGGTCTACGCGGGCGACGCCTACCGCATCTCGATGCGGGCCGCCGTCCCCCAGCTCTTCGAGGCCGCCCGCAGCCACACCTCGCTCCTCGACGGCGTCCAGGACCTCCAGGCGAAGGCCGCCGCGCGCCCCCAGGAGAGCGGCCCCGTCTTCATGGGCCTCGACGGCGGCATGGGCGCTCTGCCGCTCGCCGTGGCCGACGCCGTACGGGCCAAGGGCGGCGTCATCCGTACCGAGGCGCCCGTCGCCGCCCTCTCCCGGACCGCCGACTCCTGGCGGATCCGCACCGACCACGAGGTGATCGAGGCCGACGGCGTGGTCCTCGCCGCCCCCGCCTGGTCCGCCTCCGCGCTGCTCGCCGCCGAGTCCCCGGCGGCGGCCGCCGAGCTGGCCGGTGTCGAGTACGCCTCCATGGCGCTGGTCACGATGGCCTTCCGGCGCGCGGACCTCGAACACCTGGAGCGCAGCTCCGGCTTCCTGGTCCCGTCCGTGGACGGCCGCACGATCAAGGCGTCCACCTTCTCCTCGTACAAGTGGCAGTGGGTCACCGACGGCGCCCCCGACCTGTTCGTGCTGCGCACCTCGATCGGGCGCTACGGCGAGGAGCAGCACCTGGAGCGGGACGACGCCGACCTGGTGGACATGTCGCTGCGCGACCTCGGTGACGCGGTCGGCCTCGCCGCGAAGCCGGTGGCGAGCGAGGTGACGCGCTGGACGGGCGGTCTGCCGCAGTACCCGGTGGGCCACCTCGCGCGCGTGGCGCGGGTGCGCGCGGCCGTCGCCGAACTGCCCGCGCTGCGGGTCTGCGGGGCCGCGTACGACGGCGTCGGCATCCCCGCGTGCATCGCCAGCGCGCGGCGCGCCGCGGACGAGATCATCGCCACGTCGACCCTGGCGCGGAACACTCAGCGTGACGCGGGACAATAGCCTCATGAGTGCACCGGAAAAGAGCCCGAACGCAGGGAAGAAGGCGAAGGACCTCAACGAGGTCATCCGCTACACGCTGTGGTCCGTCTTCAAGCTGCGCGATGTGCTGCCCGAGGACCGCTCCGGCTTCGCCGACGAGGTCCAGGAGCTGTTCGACCAGCTCGCCGCCAAGGACATCACCGTCCGTGGCACCTACGACCTGTCCGGCCTGCGCGCGGACGCCGACGTCATGATCTGGTGGCACGCGGAGACGGCGGACGAGCTCCAGAGCGCGTACAACCTCTTCCGCCGCACCAAGCTGGGCCGCGCCCTTGAACCGGTGTGGTCGAACATGGCGCTGCACCGCCCCGCCGAGTTCAACAAGTCGCACATCCCGGCGTTCCTCGCCGACGAGCAGGCGCGGGACTACGTCTCGGTCTACCCGTTCGTGCGCTCGTACGACTGGTACCTGCTGCCCGACGAGGACCGCCGTCGCATGCTCGCCGACCACGGCAAGATGGCCCGCGGCTACCCGGACGTGCGCGCCAACACGGTCGCCTCGTTCTCGCTCGGCGACTACGAGTGGCTGCTGGCCTTCGAGGCCGACGAGCTGCACCGCATCGTCGACCTCATGCGTCATCTGCGCGCCTCCGAGGCCCGGATGCACGTCCGCGAGGAGGTCCCGTTCTACACGGGCCGCCGCAAGTCGGTCGCGGATCTGGTGGCGGGCCTGGCCTGACGGCCGCCCATCACCTCGTATGCCCGGTGACCGGGCCCGTTCAGGACGGGCCCGGACTCACCCCTGACCCGGAAGATCAGAGAGCGGACGGCCGCTGCCCAGCCCTGGGCGCCGACCGCTTGTCCAGCGACACCGGGTTCGGCTCCGGGTGCGGCGCGCACGCAGCGCGCCGCACCGGCGTCCGTCCATTGAGGAGATAGTCCTCCAGATAGCCGTTGACGCACTTGTTGGCGCCTCCGCCGATGCCGTGCGTACCGGCGTCCTTCTCGGTCACCAGGACCGACCCGGGCAGCCGCCGCTGCAACTCCAGCGCCCCCGGATACGGCGTCGCCGCGTCCCGCTCGGCCGCCAGGATCAACGTCGGCGGCAGCGCCCCGCGCGCGGTGCCCACGTCCACCGGCTGCTGCCGGGGCGCGGGCCAGTAGGCGCACGGCAGGTTCATCCACGCGTTGTCCCAGGTCTCGAACGGCGCGATCTCCGCGAGTTCGGTGTTGTCCCGGTCCCAGGTCGCCCAGTCGGTGGGCCAGGGAGCGTCGTTGCACTCCACCGCCGTGTAGACCGCGTTGCCGTTCTCGTCGTCCCAGGCGGTCTCCGGCCGTGGCGCGGCCTGCGCGATCAGCGGCTTGGGGTCGCCCTTGAGATACGCCGCAAGCGCGGTCGCCCGCATCGCCCAGAAGTCGTCGTAGTAGCCCGCCTTGAGGAACGCGGCCTGGAGCTGCGCCGGCCCGACCGTTCCGCCCGCCGGCTCCTGGGCCAGACGCGCGCGCACCTTCTCGAAGTTCTCCAGGACCCGCTCAGCCGTGGTGCCCAGGTGGTACACGCCGTCGTGCCGGGCGACCCAGGCGCGGAAGTCCTCCCACCGGCTCTCGAACGCGAGCGACTGGTCCAGGTTGTCGCGGTACCAGATCTTGCGCGGGTCCGGGTCGACCGCCGAGTCGAAGACCATCCGGCGTACATGCGAGGGGAACAGCGTCGCGTACACCGCTCCGAAGTACGTGCCGTAGGAGGCGCCGATGAACGTCAGCTTCTTCTGGCCGAGTGCGGCCCGCAGCACATCGAGGTCGCGCGCGTTGTTGAGGCTCGTGTACTGCCCCAGCGCCGCCCCCGCGCTGCGCGCGCACCCCTGCGCGTACGCCTTGGCCTGCGCGATCCGCTCCAGTTTGTACGAGGGGGACGGGTCGGTCGGGGACTGCGTGGGCGCTTTGGCGAAGTCCTTCGGGTCCTGGCAGGACAGCGGCGCGGAGCGGGCGACCCCGCGCGGGGCGTATCCGACCAGGTCGTAAGCCCGCGCGAGCCGCTTCCACTCGGGCAGCGGCGCGACCATCGGGAAGTACATGCTGGAGGCGCCCGGGCCGCCGGGGTTGTAGACGAGCGCGCCCTGGCGCTCGCCGGGCTTGCCCGACGCCTTCACCCGGCTGACCGTGAGGGCGATCTGACGGCCTTTCGGGTGGGCGTAGTCGAGCGGGACCCGGACCGTGCCGCACCGCACGGTGTCGGGCAGCATCTCCGCCTTGGGGCAGCGGCCGAAGGCGATCCCGGCGGCCGCCGCGCGCTCGGCCGCGATCACGGTGCCGCGCGCCTCGGCGGTGCGCGGGTCCGTGCCGGCGGCCGGCGCTGCGGCCAGGGCGGACAGAACAAGGGAACCGACGGTTCCGTACAGCGCTGCTGCTCTCATCCCACATCGATCCCTTCGGGCACATGCAGTACAAAAGGGATGATTATGGGGCTAATTGATGAAGTAAAGCACCGCAGTGCGGTGCGCCGGGATCAATGTCCCCGGCGTGGCGCCGTCCGGAGGGTCAGCGCCCGCCGCGCAGCGCGGTCCTGAGCGCCGGGTCGTCGACCGCGCTCACCCCGCGTACCGCGACCGCCGTCAGCGGGTCGCCCGCCGGGTCGATCCGGCCGAGGAGCCGCTGGCCGTCGGGGGAGGCCCAGCGGGTGTGCGGGTGGACCTCCACGCGCGCGATGAAGAGGCAGCCGAGGGTGAGGACCAGCGGCAGCGAGAACCAGGCGGCGATCTCGGCCTGGGTGGAGCGGTCCTGACCGGGCATCAGCAGCGCGACCGCGCCGAGGAGCAGGGTGAGCGCGGTGGCGCCGCGAACGGCCCGTACGGAGGCTGTGATGCCCGTCCTGGCCGCGTCCGGGACGGCGAGCCCGGCGGCGGCCAGCCGGTCGGCCAGCGCGTGCACGGCGTCGGCGGCGGCCGCGGTGGACCGTATGGCCGCTATCCGCGCCTGTCCCTCCGGCCCGATCGCGCCGATCACGGACCGCTCCAGGTCGTCCCGGCCCTCCGGGTCGACGACGGTGGCCCAGCCGGTGTGCGCGACCAGCAGCCGACGGGCCCGGTGCATCGCGACCAGGGTGAGGTCGGTGACCCGCAGCGGCCCGCCGGAGAGGAACGCGGCCTCGTACAGCGAGAGCTCGGTGTCCCGGGCCCGCGGCCGCACCGCCGCCGGATCGGCCGCCGCCGACGCGGCGAGGCACAGCCGCGCGCAGCTGAAGGCGGACGCGAGGCACCCGACTACCAGGAAGAGAACCCAGAACATGGCCGAGTTGTATGCGACGCGACGAGCCCTGCGCCATGGCTTTCCCATGATGTGGACATGCAGTTATCGGTTCGTTACGGAGTGTCGGTGGGGCTGTCGGTGGGAACGGGGGCAGGGGTGTCGGTGGGCAGGGCGCGACTGGCCGCGGGCGGCAGCGGGAACGACGGGGTGACGGGGACGGGTGAGGCGGGCGTGGCTCCCGGGGTGGGCGGCGGCGGTCCGCTGGGCGACGTGGTCGCGGTGGCGACGCTGTCGCGGGCCAGCGCGTCGAAGTCCACCAGGCCGGTGGCCTCCAGCATCTTGATGTGGTCCAGGACGGTCGTGTTGGCGTCGTCGGCGAGCGCGCGGACCAGGGAGTTCCGGGTGTTCGCCCGGATCTGCGCGACGAGCGAGAACACCTTGCCGTGCGCGGAACGCAGGATGTTGGCGAAGTCCTTCTCGTACGCGGTGCCGCTGTCGGCCGTCAACGTCCGCAGCCAGGACTGCTGCTGGGCGTTGGGCTGGTCGGGCAGCTCCATGCCGAGCTGGGCGGCGACCTCCCGTACGCGCGCGTCGAGGAAGGCGTGGCCGTCGACGAGGTGATGGCCCGCAGCGGTGACCGCCTCGCTCGGGGCCCGCTCGACGGCCTGCTGACCTGCGGGCAGTTCCCACAGTCCGGCGAGTCTCACCCGTACCACGAAGTCCCGGTCGGCGGCCGACAGCGGCCCCCAACGGGTGGGCACGGAACCGGCGTTGAGATTGGCGAGCCCGGTCCCGGAGCGGTCGGCGTACGACCACACGGGGAAGAGCAGGGCGGCGATGGTCGCGGTCAGGGCGACGGCGACCAGGCCGGTACCGGAAAGGAATATCCGACGCATGAAAGCCTCCAGGTGCGGTGCGCACGGTAATGCGGAGGCGGGTGATCCGGGGAGGGGTTCGGGGAAATCAGTGACGGTGTGGTGTGGGAGGCATCACGTGTTGGGCGAGTACGGGGCAACTTGGTGGCGCGAGTGGTATTTTGCCCGCCTTCACGAGGCGGCTCCATGTACGGCTGTGCGTCAGGCGGCCCGGACAAGTCCGCGCAGGAACCGGGTCGTCCGACCCGGCGGGCGCGCGCCGGAGCGCTCCTTCCACCAGCGCGCGAGGCGGCGCCGGGTCTCGGCGTCGGGCTCCCTTTCGAGCAGCGACTCGACGAAGTCGAGGGCGTCACGGCGGTATCCGTCGCGCAGCGGATGGCTGCGGGCGTACGCGAGGAACGCGGGGCGGTAGCCGTCCCCGAGGATCACGGGCAGTTCGGGCGCGACCTTCGCGACGACGTCGGCTCGCTTCGCGGCCAACGCACGCGCCTGTACGCGCAGTCGCGCACCGTCGAACCCGTACGGGACGGGGGTCCCGGCGACGAGGGCGGACAGCAGCGCCGTCTGCGCCAGCGCGAGCCGCTCCCGGGCGCCGGTGCGCGGGCCGTCCGCCGCCGACGCGTACGCGCGCGTGGCCGGGGCCGCAGGCGTACCGGCCCGCACCACGTCCCGTATCGCCGCGAGCTCCCCGGCCAGCTCGGCCTCGGGCGGGAACGCGTCGTCGCGCTCCAGGAGCACCCCCGGAGGCGAGACGCGGGACACCAACTCGGCTAGGACGTCCAGGACTTCACGCCCCACCGGATGCGCGTGCGTGTCGTGCCAGACGCCGCCCTTCTCCACCCCGCCCGCCACATGGACGTACGCGATCGCCTCCACCGGCAGCTCCGCCAGCGCCTTCGCCGGGTCCTCGCCCCGGTTGACGTGGTTGGTGTGGAGGTTCGCCACATCGATGAGGAGCTTCACGCCCGTACGGTCGACCAGCTCCGCCAGGAACTGACCCTCCGTCATATCCTCGTCCGGCCAGTTGATCAGCGCGGCGATGTTCTCCAGGGCGAGGGGCACCGGCAGGGCGTCCTGCGCGATCCGTACGTTCTCGCAGAGCACGTCCAGTGCGTCCCAGGTGCGCGGCACCGGCAACAGGTGCCCGGCCTCAAGCCGGGGCGAGGCGGTGCGCTCGCCTCCCGCCCGTACGAAGGCGATGTGCTCGGTGACCAGCGGAGCCGACAGCGCCCGCGCGCACGCCGCGAGGTCGGCCAGGCGCGCCGGGTCGGGGTGGTCCGCGCCCCCGAGCCCCAGCGAGACCCCGTGCGGCACGACCGTCACCCCGCGCTCCCGCAGCCGTACCAGTGGCTCGGGAAGGTGGCCCGGGCAGAGGTTCTCGGCCACCGCCTCCACCCAGTCGACGCCGGGCAGCCCTTCCACCGCGTCGGCGATCTCGGGCCGCCAGCCGATACCGATGCCCAGCTCCATGGTCCGCCCCCCGGTCGATGTGGTCATGACGCGTGGAGTGGTCATGGCCCCGCCGGGCGCCCGCCAATCCGCAGGGGCCCGCCTTCAGAGCTTCATTTGAGGTTGGGAACGGTCGGACCGAGGGGCGTCAGCCGCGCAGCGCCGGATGGTCCGCCACCACCGTGCAGGAGCCCGGCGCGATCTCCGTGAAGCCCGCGTCCCGTACGACCGGCAGCCCGCTCGTGGTCAGCGCCGCCCACTGCGCGCGTGCCGCGACCCGTACCGACAGCGGGAAGTCCGCGTCCCGCCACGCCCGGCGGTCCGCCTCCGACAGGTCCCACCACGCCAGCTGCGCACCATGTCCGGCCTGGGCCATCGCCTTGCCTGCGGACATGTCGAGCTCCGGGTTGAGCCACAGGACCGGCGCGAGGGGGTCGGGGGCGCCGGGGGCGGCCGGGTCGTCCAGGTCCGTGCCGGACACCTGGAGCTTGGCCAGCTCCTTGGGCCAGCCGTCGAGCGGGACCGGCGGGAAGACCCGCACCTCCGCGGACTTCCCGGTGACCGTGATACCCGGCAGCGTCGACGCCTTGCGCCACTCGGCGCCGCGCGCCCGGCGCACCACCTTGCGGATCCGGGCGTCCTGCCAGTCGCGCATCGCCTGCGCCCACTCGCCGTCCCCGAGCGCGCGCTCGTCGCTGAGCATCACCAGGACGGCCCGGGCCGCGGTCTCCAGGGCGTCGGTACGGGCGGGCGGTTCCGCCTTCTCTATGCGGACGACCAGCGGAAGCACGTACTGGGGCGCCTCGTCGCGGGCATTCGGCTCCTGGTGGAACGGGCTCTCGGGGGTCGTCTCGGGGGGCTCGTCGCTGCTCACCCGCCCAGTCTGCCAGCCGCGTCTTCCCGGATTCTTGGCGGAATGAACCCTTCCGGGTCAGGATGCGCGCATGAAGAGCGATCTTTTTGCCACGGACACCATGGCGCAGCCGGCCACCACCCCCGGCATGACCCTGCAGAACGCCAAGTCGATCAAGTACGCGGTCGACGGCGAGATGCTGGCGCGCCAGGGAGCGATGATCGCTTACCGGGGCAAGCTCCAGTTCGAACGGCGCGGCCAGGGCATCGGCGGCATGCTCAAGCGCGCGGTCACCGGCGAGGGCCTGCCCCTGATGTCGGTCTCGGGCCAGGGCGAGGCGTGGTTCGCGCACGAGGCGCAGAACTGCTTCATCGTCGACATCGAGCAGGGCGACAAGCTGACCGTCAACGGCCGCAACGTGCTCTGCTTCGACGCGTCCCTCTCGTACGAGATCAAGACCATGAAGGGCTCCGGCATAGCCGGTGGCGGCCTCTTCAACAGCGTCTTCACCGGCTGGGGCCGGCTCGGCCTGATCTGTGAGGGCAACCCGTTGGTGATCCCGGTGACCGCGCAGCAGCCGGTGTACGTGGACACCGACGCGGTCGTCGGCTGGACCGCCGACCTGGCCACCTCGCTGCACCGCTCGCAGTCCATCGGCTCGATGATCCGGGGCGGCTCCGGCGAGGCCGTCCAGCTGATGCTCCAGGGCGAGGGCCATGTCATCGTCCGCCCGAGCGAGGCCACCCCGAAGAAGGCCGAGCAGCACTGATTCCCGTGCTCTCGCTCGACGCGGTGGGCCGCCGGTACGGCATCGGCGGCCCCTGGGTGCTGCGCGGGGTCGAGCTGGAACTGCTGCCGAGCACCCTGGTCCGCGTCGAGGGCACCAACGGCACCGGCAAGTCCACCCTGTTGCGCCTGCTGGCCCGGATCGACGCGCCCACCGAGGGCCGCGTCGTCGGTCGCCCGCGCACCGCGTATGTGCCCGAACGTTTCCCCGCCGCCCTGCCGTTCACGGCGACGGGCTATCTCATCCACCTCGGGCGCATCCATGGTCTTTCCCGGCGAGCGGCCGCCACGCGCGCGGGGGAGTGGCTGGAGCGGTTCGGCGCGGGCGCCCACGCCCGTACCCCGCTCTCTGAGCTCTCCAAAGGCACCAGCCAGAAGGTCGCCGCCGCCCAGGCGCTGCTCGCCGGGCCCGAACTGCTGGTGCTCGACGAGGCCTGGACCGGCCTGGACACCGCCGCCCGAGCCGAGTTGGACCGCGCGGTGGCCGAGCGCGTCGCGGACGGCGCCGCCGTGGTCTTCGTCGACCACGACCCCCGGCGGCTCGCCGACGCGGTGGACACGCGGTACGCGGTCGAGGACGGCGGCCTGGTCCGCCGGGCAGGGGGGACCCGGGCGCAGGGTGATCTCGTACGCATAGACGTCATCGGCCCCGTCCCGCCCGACGGGCTGCCCGGCGCGCCCGTGCTGACGCGCGGCCCGGACGGGGCGCACACGCTGACCGTCGAGTCCGCCCACTCCGACGCGCTGCTGCGCACGCTGCTCACCGCGCGGCCGCCCTGGCACATCCGAGGAGTGTCGCGCCCATGAGCCCGCTCGTGCGCTACCAGACGGCCCTGCTGCTGCGCTCGCAGCGCTGGCTTCCGCCCGTCCTGCTGTACGCGGCGTTCGTCGGCATCGGCATCCAGCCGGGCAACCCGGTCCTGGACTCCCTCGGGTACGCGGCCGCCGGGCTGCTCCCCGTCGGCGCCTGGCTCGCCCGGGTCTGCGTCACCCAGGAACCGGCCGCCGCCCGCGACTGCGCGGCTGCGGCGGCGAGCCCCGGCCGGGTCCATCTCGCCGCGCTGCTCACGGCGTTGGGGGCGACCGGGGTACTCGGTGCGGCCGGGACGCTCTACGTGGTGGCGGTGGGCGACCCGGCGAGCGCCGATCACCGGGTCGCGGTACCGCTCGGGTCCGCCACGGCCGCCGGGCTGCTCGCGGGCGCGGTGTGCGCGCTGCTCGGCGCGGCGGTCGGGGCGCTCGGCAGCCGCCCGCTGCTACGCGCGCGTGGCTGGTCGATCTGCCTCACCACGCTCGCCGCACTGCTCGCCCTGGTGGTCGCGCCCTCACCCGCCCGGTACGCCGTCAACGGCCTCGTCACCGGCTCGCACACCGGCGCGGTGCACCTGCCGGTGATCCCGCTGCTCGCGGCTGCGGCCGTCACGGCCGCCGCCTGGGCGGCCGCGTGCGCGCTCAGTTCACGACGCGGGTGATGTTCCGGACCCGTGGTTACCCTTCGGCCGCCGAGCCGATCAGGTCGGACACCTTCACGAAGCGGTAGCCGCGCTTGCGCAGCTCCGGCACGATCCGCTTGACGACCGTGTCGGTGACGGGCGCCGCGCTGCGGGTGCAGTGCATGACCACAAGGGAGCCCGGCTTCACACCGGTCAGGACCTGCTCGGCCACCGCGTCCGCGTCGTGAGCGAAGGCGTCGCCGCTAACCACGTCCCACTGGATGGCGGTCATCTTCAGCGGGGCCAGCGTCCGCAGCACGTCGTCGTTGTAGCAGCCGCCGGGGAAGCGGAAGTACGGGACGGTGTTGCGTACGCCCGCCTTCTTGAAGGAGGCGGGCGCCTTCTCCACGTCGGCGCGCATCTCGCCCTCGGGGACGACCGGCAGGCCGTAGCAGGGGGACTTGAAGGCGTAGTGGCTGTACGAGTGGTTGGCGACCTCGAAGTTCGGGTCGGCCCCGATGGCGCGCGCCTCGGCCGGGTACTCGTCGGCCCACCGCCCGGTCATGAAGATGGTGGCGGGCACTTTGAGCCGCCGCAGATCGTCGATGAGCGCCGGGTTGTCGAAGTGCTCGCCCCGAGCCGCACGCGGCCCCTGGTCCGCCGTCATGTCCGCGTCGAAGGTGAGTGCCACGATCTTCTGCCCGCCCTTGGGTGCACGCTCGAAGACCGGGGTGAGCCCGCCGGGCCCGGGCGCGATCGTCGGCACCTGCTTGCCGGGCTGCGGCGCGGATGCGGCGGGGGACGAGGAAGCGGAGGCCGAGGGTTTGCCAGCCCCCGGCGCCGCCTTCGCGCCATGGTCGGACGGGGCGGGATCCGAGCTGCAGCCCGCGAGCGCGGCACCGAGAACGGCGACCGCCAGCAGCTTTCGTACAGAAATGGTCACGGGCGGAAACTATCCGATCAATGGGTGGGTGGCGGTGCGCGCCGCCGCCGGGCCGCGCACGTTTCCGGCCAATGAGTGAACCGGAGCGTCGGCTCGGCCCCGATCCGCCGGAGGCGCCGAAGAACGCGCGGCGACCCGTGGCCGGACGGCCTCGCGCCGCACCAGGGTACGGATTTCGTAGCTGTGCGGGGTTTCCCGCCGGGAAGTGCATATGCCCCACCGACCTGCGTGTGAACGTGCCCGTCCGGAGCCGGTGTTCGCCGACGTGAAGCGGTGGTCCGGCGAAGGGGTCCGCCGTCCGCCCGGTACGGCTGCGGATTCCCTCGTCCCCCGGGTGCGGACCCGGTAAGAACCGCCGGATGGAGTGAGGCCTACAGGGCAATCGGTTTCTTTGCCCGGCGCTTACGAAGTCGGAATTCGGCCGTCGCGGCAGACCTCTTGTGACCGGCGCGACGTGCTGGTTAGGCTCCGGCTCGTTTCGTTTCGATTCCTGCACATTTCCTTCGCAAGTCTGACTAACTGTGAGGTAGCTGTGGAGATTTCGAATGCCCCGGGCTCCGGCTCGTCGGCACCGCGCTCCACGGAAGCGGCCGCCGACGGGACCGCCGGACCTCCCGGGGAAGCCGCCGGACCTCCGGAGGGAGACGGGGCCGACCGGCCTCACTTACCCCGCGACGTCCGGCTCTTCTGGACCGCGCACGCCGCCGACGCCCTCGGCACCCAGGCGTCCGGAGTGATCCTGCCGCTGCTGCTCCTTGGCCTCGGCCACTCGCCCGCGACCGTCGGGCTGATCGCGGGAGTCTCCACGGCCGCCGGGCTGCTCCTCGCCCCGTTCGCCGCGATCCCGGCCGACCGGGGCGCCCGTAAGCCCGTGATGGTCTGGTCCGCCACCGTCTCGGCGCTCGCCATGGCGGGCGTGACCCTCTCGGTCGCCACCGGCACCCCGCCGCTGGCCCTGCTGATCGCCGTCGTTCTGGTGGAGCGTTTCTCCGCAGCGGTGTACGAGGCCGCCGCCACCGGCACCGTCGCCATGATCGCGCCGCCCGCCGACTACCCCCGCGCGGTCGCCGGGCTGCAGGCGGGCGAACAGGGCGCGCTGATCCTCGGCCCGGCCCTCGGCGGCGCCCTCTACCAGGTCTCGCGCGCCCTGCCGTTCCTGGCGGACGCGCTCTCGTACACCGTCGCGGCCGCTCTCGTCCGCTCGCTGCGCTCGGACCTGCGGCCGGAACGCGACCCGGACACTGCCGTGACGGGAACTCCCGCCGACGCGCGCCCGCGCCGCCTCGCCGCGTTCACCGCCGAACTCGGCGCCGGGCTCGCCCTCGTGCGCACCTCGCCCTTTCTGCGTCTGGTCCTGCTCTGGAGCACCACCGTCAACGGCGTGATCGTCACGCTCTTCTACGGCGCGGTGTTCACCCTCCAGAAGGGCGGCCACGGCGGCGCCCCGATGGGCCTGGTCCTCGGGCTGGCGGGGGCCGCCGGGCTCGCCGGATCGCTCGCCGCGCCCCGGCTCGCGGGCCGGATCAGCGCAGCCCGCCTCCTTGTCGCGGTGTCCTGGCTGCTCGTCCCGCTCGCGGCCGGGCTCGCCACCGCCGAGGGGCCCTGGACGTACGGGGTGCTGTTCGGGGTGTTCTGTCTGCTGATGCCGCTCGTCGTGGTGGTGCTCCAGTCCCGCGCCATCCAGGAGACACCGCCCCACCTCCAGGCCCGGGTCGGCGCGGTGCTCGCGACCTCGGCCGGGGGAGCCGCCGCCCTCGCGCCCGTCCTCGCCGGGCTGTTCGCGGCCGGAGCCGGGACCGCCGCGCCCGCCGTTCTCTGCTCGGGTGTGCTGGCCCTCCTCGCCCTGCGGACAACGTCCGTACGCGGGCGACTGCGGGGAGCGGCCGGATGAGCCGCGGCTACCACCTCTATCTGGCCGCGCTGCCCGAGGTATGCGCCGCCGACCCGGGCCGGATGGTGTTCACCGCCGACGCCGGGGGCCGCTGCGAGGTCTTCACCTGGGACGCGGTCACCGGCGCGGCCCGCCAGGTCACCGACCGGCCGCGCGGCACCCTGCACGGCGCGATCGACCGGGACGCGCACATCTGGTGGTTCGACGAGGACGAACACGGCCGGGGCCGCTGGATGTTCCAGCCGTTCCAGGGGGGAGCGGACCGTCCGGGCCTTACAGGGGTGGGCCCGGGTGAGCCGCGCGGCCTCGCGGTCGCCGACCGGGCGGTCGTCGCCGTGGGCATCGGGGACGCCCGGACGACCGCCGTCCACCTCGGCCCGCGCGGCGGCGAGGCCCGCGAGGTGGCGCGCGTCGACGGCCACGCCGCGCTGAGCGGCATCACCCCCGACGGCCGCTACCTCGCCCTCACGGGCGCCGCGGGCTCGGCCCGGGCCGTCACCGTGCTCGCCGACGACGGCACCGTACGCGCGGTGCTCCCCGGCGACGGGGGCCACGGCAGACTCTGGTGCCTGGGCTTCGCACCCGTGGCCGACCGGGCCGAACTGCTCCTGGTGCGCGAGAGCGGCGACCGCTATCTGCTGGCCAGTTGGCGGCCCGGCAGCGGTATCACCCCCCACTCCTGGCAGCCGTTCGACACCGAGATCACCGCCCGCTGGTACCCCGACGGCCGCTCGGTGCTGGTGCGCCAGGACCGCCACGGCCGCAGCGCGCTCCGCCGCGTACACCTCGTACGGCGCACGACACAGACCGTTCCGGCGCCGCGCGGCACCCTGCTCGATGCCGCGCCCCGTGCCGCGGACGATGTGCACTACCTCTGGACCGACACCGCGACCCCGCCCAGGATCGCCTCCACCAAGGGCACCCCGCTGCCTCCGCCGCACGACCCCGCGAGCCAGGTGCCGGGCGAGCACCGGGACCTGTGGACGCCCGGCCCCGACGGCCCGGTGCACACCCTGCTGAGTCTGCCCGAGGGCCGAAGAGGCCCGGTTCCGGCGGTGTTCCTGGTGCACGGCGGACCCGCCGACCACGACCGGGACGCCTACGACGGCGTGGTGCACTCGCTGGTCGTCTCCGGGTTCGCCGCAGTCCGCGTCAACTACCGGGGCTCCACCGGCTACGGGCCGCGCTGGCGCCGGGCGTTCGGCGAGGGCGTCGGGCTCACCCAGGTCGCGGACCTCGTCGCGGTACGGGCCGACCTCACCGCACGCGGCCTCGTCCGGGCCGACGCGGTGGGCCTGTGGGGCTTCTCCTGGGGCGGCTATCTCACCCTGCTCGCCGCCGGGGTCCACCCGAAGCTGTGGCGGGCGGGCGTCGCGGTCAAGCCCGTCGCCGACTACCCCGCCGCCTACCGCACCACCACACCGGCCCTGCGCGCCCTGGACGAGCGGCTGTTCGGCGGCACCCCCGACGAGGTGCCCGAACGGTACGAGCGGAGCTCACCCCTCCACTACGCCGCCGCCGTGCGGGCGCCGCTCCTGGTCGCCGCCGCGACCCGGGACGCCAAGTGCCCGCCCGGCCAGGTGCGCGGCTATCTCGCCGCGCTGCGCCGCGCGGGCGTGCGCCATGAGGCGATGTGGCTGGACACCGGCCACAACGGCTACGCGGCCGACACCCATGTCGCCGTCCTGCGCCGCGCCATGGTCTTCCTCGACCGCGAACTGCGCGGCGCCACCCCCCAGACCCCCCGCCCGCACCGGAGCGGGGACCCCGGACGGGCCCGTGCCACCACGACGCCCGCCGGGGCCGGCACCACCCGACACACAGAAAGGAGGACCGGTCATGCAGAAGGACATCATCCAGAACGACCCGCTCGCGGGTGACGACGAGAACCGTGCCGTCGGCGTCAGCGTCAAGGTCACCGTTCCGTTCCGCAACGCCGAGGACGACGAAGAGCAGTGATCCCCGTCGGCCCGGCGGACTTCCGCCGGGCCGACGCCCCACCGCCAGAGAGGGAGTTCCGGCGTGCAGAAGGACGTCATCAAAAGCGACCCGCTCGTCGACGACGAGGAGATGCGGTCCGTGGGCGTGAGCGTCAGCGTCAGCCGGCGTCGCAACGATCCCGCCGACGAGGAGTGATCCTCGCCGGCCGGCCCGGCGGTCCGCCGCCGGGCCGGCCGGTCCCCGCCGTGCCTCTCTCAGTGCGTTCCTTATCTCTCCGCAGGGCCCGAGGAGCCGATATGCGAGTACTGCTGGTCAATATGCCCTGGTCGCCGATCGACCTTCCGTCGCTGGCCCTGGGAATCCTCAAACGCAGTGTGACCGAATGCGTGCCCGACGGCTCGGCCGAGGTGCTGCACGCCAATCTCGAATACATCGACTGGATCACCGAGCACACCGAATTCACCGCCAAGGACTACGAGTTCTACTCGCTCTCCTCCTATTTCATGGGCTGCGGCGACTGGGTCTTCTCCTCCGCGCTCTACGACGACCCCGAATGGCGTGTCCAGGAATTCACCGACGCCATGGAGGGCAAACTCCGCAAGGGCCGCCTCGCCATGTCGTACGAACTGCACCGCACGGCACCGGAGTTCGTGGAGATGATCGCCCGCCGCATCGTCGAGTACGCGCCGGATGTCGTCGGCTTCACCTCCACCTTCCAGCAGAACACCGCGGCCCTGGCCGCCGCCAAGCACGTCAAGCGGCTCGCCCCGCACATCGTGACCGTCATGGGCGGCGCCAACTGCGACGGCGAGCAGGGCGAGGCCGTCCACCGCAACTTCCCGTTCGTGGACTACGTCGTACGCGGCGAGGGTGAGGCCGCCTTCCCGCAGCTGCTGACCGCGCTCACCGAAGGCGGCGACCTCGGTGCGGTGGCGGGCCTGTGCCACCGCGCCCCCGACGGCACCAGCACCGCCAACCTCATGGCGACCCGCCCGCTGCCGCCCGCCGCGATCCTCGGTCCCGACTACAGCGGGTACTTCGAGCGCCTGGCCGCGTCCGTGGCGCACAACTGGATCGAGCCCAAGCTGGTCGTCGAGGGTGCGCGGGGCTGCTGGTGGGGCGAGAAGCACCACTGCACCTTCTGCGGCCTCAACGGCTCGTTCATGCAGTACCGCTCCAAGAGCCCGGAGACGTTCTTCGAGGAGATCATGGAACTCGCCCGGCAGCACCGGGTGCTGGACATGTACCTCGTCGACAACATCCTCGACATGGGCTACCTCTCCACGGTGCTGCCGCGCATCATCGAGAGCGGCTACGACCTGCGGATGCACATCGAGATCAAGGCGAACATGCGCCGCAGCCAGCTCCGTACGCTCGCCGAGGCCGGACTCATCTACGTACAGCCCGGCATCGAGAGCCTCAACGACCGGGTGCTCGACCTGATGGACAAGGGCGTCAGCGGCTGCCAGAACGTCCGGATGCTCCGCGACGGCGCCGAGACCGGACTCTCGGTCTCCTGGAACTATCTGCACGGCTTCCCCGGTGAGACCGTCGAGGACTACGAGCCGGTCATCGCCCAGCTCCCGGCCCTGGAGCACCTCGACCCGCCGGTCGACCTCTCCGCCCGCATCGCCATCGAACGCTTCAGCCCGTACTTCAACCGGCCCGAACTCGGCTTCGACGGACTGCGCCCCGAGGAGCACTACCGCTTCACCTACGACCTGCCCGAATCCGAGCTCTACGACCTCGCGTACGTCTTCGAGGCCCCCCAGCGCGGTATCGGCGAACCCACGGTCACCTCGCTCAACGACGCCATCGACGCCTGGAAGAAGCACCATTCGGCCGCCCGGCTCACCCACACCGACCTCGGCGACCGGATCGTCCTGGTCAGCAGGCGCCGGATGTTCGCCTGGCGCGCCCTGGAGCTGACCCGCCCGTTCGAGCTCGCCGTCTTCCGCCTGCTCGACCAGCCGCACACCCCGGCCGCGCTCGCCCGCAAGGCCGCCGCCCGGGCCGGCGGCGAGGCCCCGGACGAGAGCGGGATGCGCGCGCTCCTCGACTCCTGGGTGGCGCTCGGCCTGGTCTTCACCGACGGCGGCCAGTACGTCCACATCGCGCCCGCCGCCGTCAACGAGGACCTGCTGCGCCTCGACTTCATGCGCCACGCCGACGACGCCACCGCCCCGGGCGAGCGGCCCGCCGCCCCCGAGCCCGTCGGCGTATGACCAGCGAGCACACCGGAGGACACCACCGATGACCACCGCCCTCACCACCCGCCCCGCGCTCACCGTCACGGCCTGGCGCGACTACGACCCCGAGGCCTGCGTCCTGCGCGGCATGGACCTCGGGGAGCTCGAACTGACCGGTCCCGTCGACGCCGAGAGCGACGGGCTGTGGGAGCTGGGCGCCCGCCGCGTACGGCTCGCGCGGCCCGTGGACCTCTCCGGAGTCGGGGACCCGGACACGGCCGAACATGCCGTACGCGCCCTCAGCCTGGTCCGGGACCTCACCGCCCGGGCCGTCCTCGTCGAGTGGGAGCTGCTGCTCGATGCGGCCGCGTCCGACGACGCCTGGCGGGCGCTCGGCCACCTCCAGCCGCCCCGGCGCCTCGAAGGTCCCGGGGAGGCGGCCCAGATGCTGGAGTCCTGGCGGCGGGGCCACTATCTGGGCAAGTGCCTGTGGCGCCAGGGCCCGGGGTTCGTCCAGATCCGCGACCGCCGCTGGGGCGATCTGCGCCGCTTCACCGCGGACGAGCCGGAGTACCGCCGGGCCATCGCGGACCTGTCCTACGGCGCCCCGGCCGCCGACGTCCCCACGGCCGTCCTCGCCGACTTCCTGGGCGAGCAACTGGTCCTCAGGGTCGGCGAGCTGGCGTGGTGGCTCCCGTACCGGGTGAGCCGCTGGCTCCAGGAGGGGATGGTTCTCTGACGATACGTCAGACCAGCAGCCGCCGTCGGCACTCCGCCACATCGAAGTCGCCCGCCGGATACTTCGGGTCGAGCTCGCGCAGCTGCTCCAGGAGCAGCCTGCTGATCGCCCAGTTCCGGTACCACTTGCGGTCGGCGGGGACCAGGTACCAGGGGGCCACGTCCGTCGAGCACCGCTCCAGAGCGATCTCGTACGCCTTCTGATACGCGGGCCACAGCGCCCGCTCGTCGATGTCGCCCGGGTTGAACTTCCAGTGCTTCTCGGGGTTGTCGAGCCGTTCGAGCAGTCGGCGGCGCTGCTGCTCGTAACCGATGTGCAGAAAGACCTTGATCACGCTCACCCCGTCGTCCGCGAGCGACTCCTCGAAGCGGCTGATCTGCCCGTAGCGGCGGCCCAGTTGGCGGTGCGGGACGAGTTCGCGGACGCGGGCGATCAGGACGTCCTCGTAGTGCGAGCGGTCGAAGATGCCGATCTCGCCGGGCTGCGGCAGCGCCCGCATGATCCGCCACAGGAACGGGTGGTTCAGCTCTTCCCGGGTGGGCGCCTTGAACGACCTGATGCGGCAGCCGGACGGGTTGAACAGGCCGATGACGTGCTTGACCGTGCCGCCCTTGCCGCTGGTGTCCATGCCCTGGAGCACGAGCAGGACCCGGCGCCGGTCGCCCGCCGTGCTCGCCGCGAACAGCCGCTCCTGGAGCTCGGCCAGCTCCTCGCCCATTCCGGCGGTCGCCGCCAGCCCCTCGGCCTTGCCCTTGGGCCCGCCCGGAGTGGCGTCGGCGGGATACGCGGTCAGGTCGACCGGCTTGCCCACCGGGATGCGCAGCAGCGAGCGGAGATCCTGCCGCCCGGGCTTCTTCTTGCCCTTCTTGGCCACTGCGCACCCCTTCGGTCGGTTCCCTCGATCGTGCGACGGAACGGAACGCGGCGCGAGCGCTAATGGGCGAACGGGCCCGTCACCGCGAAGGTCGTCCCCGGTGTGTAGCAGTTGACGTACATCGTCCGCCGGTCGGGCGCGAAGGTGACCCCCGCGAACTCGCCCCATTCGGGGCTTCCCGGTTTCCCGATGTCTTGGCGGCCGCGTGCCATCGCGTACACCTCGCCGCGCCGGGTCAGGCCGAAGACGTGCTGGGCCCCGTTGCCGTCCTCGCACACCATCAGCCCGCCGTCCGGCGCGAGGCAGATGTTGTCGGGGGAGTCCCCGGGCAGCTGGACGTCGGTGCCCGGGCCGAAGACGACCACGAGCGTGAGCCGGTTGCGGCGCGGCTCGTAGCGCCACACCTGGCCGAAGTGGTCGGCGCCCGCGCCCTCGGCCACGCGCGCGTAGCTGGAGACGAAGTAGACGCAGTCGCCGCCCCAGTAGCAGCCCTCCAGCTTCTGCGCGTGCGTGATGCCGCCCGGGCCGAAGTCCTGGAACCGGACCGGGGTGTCCCGGGCGAGCGGATCGGGCACCGGCACCCACTCGATCCCCTCGAAGCGGGCGCCGGGCCGCTGGACCACGGAGAGGTCGGGCACGTCCGGTACGCGCATCGCGGTGAGCTCGCCGCCCGCACGCAGCGAGCCCGTACCGCCCAGCGGCCGGTTCGGCAGGAAGCGGTAGAAGAGCCCGAAGGGCTTGTCGAAGGCGTCCTCGGTCTCGTACACGGCACCGCTGCCCGGGTCGATCGCGATCGCCTCGTGCTGGAAGCGGCCCATCGCGGTGAGCGGGACGGCTCCGGTGCGGTGCGGATCGGCGCCGTCGACCTCGAAGACGAAGCCGTGGTCCTTGGTGTAGCCGTTGGTGCCGGCCCGGTCCTCGGTCTCCTCGCAGCTGAGCCAGGTGTTCCAAGGGGTGCGCCCACCCGCGCAGTTGACGGCGGTGCCGCTGAGGGCGACCCGCTCGGAGAGCACCCGGTTGTGCGCGTCGAGGTCGAGGGCCGTACAGCCGCCCTTGCCGCCCGGGTCGTAGACGAGTCCGGCGACATGCGGGACGGGAATCGCGGCGGTGACCCGGTTCTCGTGGTTGCGGACCAGCCGCACCCCGCCGCGCCGGCCCGCGAACGCGGCCATGCCGTCGTGGTTGCTGGGCACCCGGCCCTCGCCGGAACGCAGCGGATCGCCCTCACGGGACAGCACCCGGTAACGGAATCCCTCGGGCAGATCGAGCAGCCCGGCCGGATCGGGAATCAGCGGGCCGTACCCGCGACGACTGGCGGCGGCCGACGCCGGTCCTCCGGCGAAGAGCTCGGTCACCGCACCCGTGAAGGCGATCGCGGCCGCCGAGGCGCCGGTGCGGGCCAGCAACTGACGTCGTGTTGCTCCTGCTTCGGACATGAGGCAACTCCCCTGTTGGCGGACAGGAAGACGTGACCCGCATGATCAAATCACGCGTTCGGTGATCCGTGAATCATGCGGGTCGTGTCGCCTCGAAGTGGCCGAATCCGGCCGTAACCCGGGCAGTTGCCAGGGCGAGATCCGGCCACGGTTCAGGCTGTCGCGCAGCCCGGCCGGGGCGTGCGTCAGACCAGCTCGGCCGAGAGCGTGATCGTCGTGCCCGTCAGCGCCTGGCTGACCGGGCAGTTCTTCTTGGCGTCCTCGGCGGCGGCCTGGAAGCCCTGCTCGTCCAGGCCCGGCACCTCGCCGCGCACGGTGAGGTGGATGCCGGTGATGCCCTCGCCCGGCTGGAACGTCACGTCGGCCTTGGTCTCAAGCCGGGTGGGCGGGTTGCCCGCGCCGGTCAGGGCGTGCGAGAGGGCCATGGAGAAGCAGCTGGAGTGGGCCGCCCCGATGAGCTCCTCCGGGCTGGTCTTGCCGTTGGCCTGCTCGGCGCGGGACGCCCAGCTGACCGGCTGCGAACCGATGCCGGACGAGTCGAAGGTGACGGTGCCCGAGCCCTTGATGAGCTCGCCTTCCCAGACCGTGTGCGCCGTACGCGTGGTGGCCATGATGTTTCCCTTCTGGTGGCTAAGGGGGATTTGGGCCCCCCGTGCGCCAAACCTACTGCCCCACAAGGCCCTTCGCGTCGCGGGCGAGGGCGGTGAGGCGGGAGATGGCCCGGAAGTACTTCTTGCGGTAGCCGCCGTTCAGCATCTCGTCACTGAACAGCTTGTCGAACGGGACGCCGGAGGCCAGCACCGGTATCTCACGGTCGTACAGGCGGTCGGCGAGCACCACGAGCCTGAGCGCCGTCGACTGGTCCGGAACCGGCTGCACATCGGTGAGGCACACCGCCTTCACCCCGTCGGTCATCGCCCCGTAACGGCTGGGGTGGACGCGCGAGAGATGGTCGAGCAGTCCGGGGAAGTCGTCGAGCGCCGCGCCCTCGGTCGCGTACGCCGTCTTGGCGACCTGCTCGTCGGAGTACGGCGGCGGGGCCTCGGGCAGCCCCCGGTGGCGGTAGTCCTCGCCGTCGATCCGCAGTGGCTTGAAGTGCGCGGACAGGCCCTGGATCTCCCGCAGGAAGTCGACAGCCGCGAACCGGCCCTCGCCGAGCTTGCCGGGCAGCGTGTTGGAGGTGGCGGCCAGCGCGACCCCCTCCTCGACCAGCTTCGCGAGCAGCGAGGAGACCAGGACGGTGTCGCCCGGGTCGTCGAGCTCGAACTCGTCGATGCAGAGCAGCCGGTGCCCGCTCAGGGTGCGCACGGTCTGCTGGAAACCCAGCGCGCCGACCAGGTTGGTCAGCTCCACGAAGGTGCCGAAGGCCTTGAGCGCGGGCTCGGCCGGGGTGGCGTGCCACAGCGAGGCCAGCAGATGCGTCTTGCCGACGCCGTACCCGCCGTCGAGGTAGACTCCGCGCGGCGCGACGGGCGCGGCCGGCTTGCGGCCGAACCACTTGCGGCGCCCGCTCCCGGTGGCGTGCGCCCCGCCCAGACCCGCCGCGAAGGAGCTGAGGACCGTGACGGCCTCGCGCTGACTGGGCTGGTTCGGATCCGGTACGTACGTCTCGAAGCGGACCGAGTCGAACCGCGGCGGCGGCACCATCTCGGCGACGAGACGGTCGGCGGGGACATGCGGCTCGCGGGCGCAGAGCGAGAGCGGGGCCGCTTCGATTATCGGGCTGGTCGACACAGTTCCCCACTGTATGCGCCGTGTAAGACTGCACGGATGCGACGCCTGTTCCCTGTGACCGACCAGACACCGTCCGAGCCGGAGGGCGAGTGGTCGTTCGACGCGCTGGCCGAGGCCTACGCGTACCCCAAGACGGACGGCCCCTGGTTGCGGGCCAACATGGTCTCCTCGCTCGACGGCGCGGGCCAGCACGAGGGCCGCTCCCAGCCGCTGTCCTCCGACACCGACATGCGTATCTTCGGCACGCTGCGGGCGCTGGCCGATGTGGTCGTGGTCGGCGCGGAAACGGTACGCCAGGAGGGTTACCGCCCGGCCAGGGCGCGGGAGGCCTTCGCGGCCCGGCGCGAGGCGGCGGGCCAGGGCCCGGTCCCGGTCATCGCGGTGGTCACGGCCAGCCTCGACCTGGACTTCGGCCTGCCCCTCTTCACCTCGCCGCTCGTCCCCACCCTCGTCCTCACGGGGGCCGCCGCGCCCCCGGAGCGGGTGCGCGAGGCCGAGCTGGCGGGCGCGGGGGTGGTGGTCGCGGGCGACGGGCCCGGCGTGGAGCCCGCCCGGGCCGTCGAGGCGCTGGCCGGGCGCGGTCTGCGGCGCATGCTGACGGAGGGCGGGCCCCGGCTGCTCGGCCAGTTCGTGGCCGCGGGAGTCCTCGACGAGCTCTGTCTGACGGTGTCCCCGCTGATGACGGCGGGCACCGCCCAGCGCATCGCGGGCGGACCCCCGGTGAGCGTCCCGGAACGCTTCGGCCTGGAGTCCCTGCTGGAGGAGGCCGGGTTCCTCTACACGCGTTACCGTCGGATCTGACAATCAGCGGAATTTGCCGTTCCGGTTAGCTTCCGGTGGGCACACTTACTCACGCAGACCCCGTGCGGGCACGGGGAAGGATGGTTTCCGCAGGGGCCGGGCCGCCGCCGAAGAGGATTCGAGGCGGCACCGGCCACGGAGAGAAGAGAAGGGCGCCTGTCGTGTTCACAAGCGTTTTGATGATCGAGAAGCCCCTGACCTCCGTCGACGTGGAATTCGTCACCACCCTGCACGGCGACGAGCCGGTCTCCTTCGTCGTCCTGATGCAGCCCAGGGGCGACCAGGACCGGCTGCTGCGCGCCATCGACGACGTGGCGCTCGGCGAGCTCGACGAAGCCGTCCACGAGGCCGACGAACCCGAGGGCAGCGAGGCCCGCCAGCCCGCCGAGGTGGGCCTGCAGTACTCGCTGAGGGTCCTGCGCGACCAGGGGTGCGAGGCCGTGGGCCAGATCGTCGAGGACCACCCCCTGGACCTGCTGAAGTCCGTCGTGGACGAGGTGAACGCGGACGAGGTGATCGTGCTGACCGCGCCGCACTACGTCGAGGAGTTCTTCCACCGCGACTGGGCCTCGCGCGCCCGCCACAAGGTCGGCGTACCGGTCCTGAAGCTGTTCGCACACAGCGAGGAGGCGCACAGCGAGCAGTGAGCCCTGGCTTTGCGTGCGGCGCTCGCGGCCTCTGCGCAGCGCTTGGCGACGGGCGTGCGCCGCTCAGGGCGCGGCCCCGAGGGCGAGCCACCGCGCGCGTGGCGAGCGCCACCGCACGACGAGCGGTGCCGGACCGCGACCGGCCGGACACCGAATAGGCTGATGCTCAACCCTGTACGTCGCACCCCCGGGAGACACACGCAATGGCACCCGCGATTCCCACCGCCATGGAACGGCCGCACTTCATCGGCATCGGCGGTGCCGGAATGTCGGGGATCGCGAAGATCCTGGCCCAGCGCGGTGCCAAGGTCGCGGGCAGCGACGCCAAGGAGTCCGGCACGGCCGAGGCGCTGCGGGCGCTCGGCGCGACCGTCCACATCGGGCACGCCGCCGACCACCTCGCCGTCGACGCCAGCTGCGTCGTCGTCTCCAGCGCCATCCGCGCCGACAACCCGGAGCTCGCCCGCGCGGCCGAGCTCTCCATCCCGGTCGTCCACCGCTCCGACGCGCTCGCGTCGCTCATGGGCGGCCTGCGCGCCATCGCCGTCGCCGGCACCCACGGCAAGACGACCACCACCTCGATGCTGGCCGTCGCCCTCACCGAGCTGGGCCTCGACCCCTCGTACGCGATCGGCGGCGACCTCGCCGGACCCGGCACCAACGCCCGCCACGGCGAGGGCGACATCTTCGTCGCCGAGGCGGACGAGAGCGACCGCAGCTTCCAGAAGTACGACCCCGAGGTCGCCATCGTCCTCAACGTCGAGCTCGACCACCACGCCAACTACGCCTCGATGGACGAGATCTACGACTCCTTCGAGACCTTCGTCGGCAAGGTCGTCCCCGGCGGCACGCTCGTCGTCGCCGCCGACCAGCCGGGCGCCGCCGAGCTGACCCGCCGGGTGCGCGACCTGTCGTCGCTGAAGGTCGTGACGTACGGGGAGGACCCCGAGGCGGACGTACGCGTCCACAAGGTCACCCCGCGCGGCCTGACCAGCGAGGTCACCGTGCTGCTCGGCGGCAAGTTCCTCACCTTCACGGTCTCGGTCCCGGGCCGCCACTACGCCCACAACGCGGTGGCCGCGCTCGCCGCCGGTGTCGCCCTCGGCATCCCGGCGCACAACCTGGCCTCGGCGCTCGGCAAGTACACCGGCGTCAAGCGCCGCCTCCAGCTCAAGGGCGAGGCGGCCGGCGTGCAGGTCATCGACTCGTACGCGCACCACCCGACCGAGATGACCGCCGACCTGGAGGCGATGCGCTCGGCCGCCACCGACTCGCGGCTGCTCGTGGTCTTCCAGCCGCACCTCTTCTCCCGTACGCAGGAGCTGGGCGCCGAGATGGGCCGCGCGCTCGCCCTGGCGGACGCCTCGGTCGTCCTCGACATCTACCCCGCGCGCGAGGACCCGATCCCCGGCATCACCAGCACGCTGATCATCGACGCGGCCCAGGCGGCAGGCGCCGACGTCACGGCCGTCCACGACAAGGCGACCGTGCCGGACGTCATCGCGGGAATGGCCAGGCCGGGAGACCTCGTTCTCACCATGGGCGCGGGCGACGTGACGGACCTGGGCCCCGAGATCCTGGCCCGTCTGTCCAACTGAGGGAGTCCCTGCCATGTCGTACGAGGTCGAGAAGCCGGACGAGCAGTGGCGCGCGGAGCTGAGCCCGGCGGAGTACGCCGTGCTGCGGCAGGCCGGCACGGAGCCCGCCTTCGTCGGTGAGTACACGGACACCAAGACGAAGGGCGTCTACTCCTGCCGGGCCTGCGGCGCCGAGCTCTTCACTTCGGAGACCAAGTTCGCGTCGCACTGCGGCTGGCCGTCGTTCTTCGACCCGAAGGACACGGACGCGGTCGAGCTGATCGCGGACAACTCGCACGGCATGGTCCGCACGGAGGTGCGCTGCGCCCGCTGCGGCTCGCACCTGGGCCATGTCTTCGAGGGTGAGGGTTACCCGACCCCTACGGACCAGCGGTACTGCATCAACTCGATCTCGCTGCGGCTGGAGCCGGCGCCGGATGAGGCCTGAGCGGGTCGGCCCGGCCTCGGCCGGGCCGACTGGTGCCGAGTTGACGTGAGTTCAACGGGCGCGTAGTGTTCTCCGAGTTGTCACGGAGCCGGAACGGTTCTGCGACAGCCGTCCGCCGCAGACTTGCGGCAACCCAACTCCGCACGACCTCCCGACCGGGATGAATTTCGGCATGCCGAATTCCATTTCGAACGGAGTGGAAGTGTACTGGTGGATCGGATGACTCGCTCGATTAGGAGTCGCCCGGGAAATCAGCTAGAGTCTGGGACGTCGGAACGGCCCAACAGCCGGAAAGACAAAACGACTTGAACCTGGGAGACCGGGAATCGGACACGAAAGAGTCTGATAGAGTCGGAAACGAAGGAAGCGCCCGGAGGGCCCGGAAACGGGAACAAAGGAAGCGTCCGTACCTTGAGAACTCAACAGCGTGCCAAAAGTCAACGCCAGATTGACAACCCCGGCCTGCCAGTGATGGTGGGTTGGAGGTTCCTTTGAAAAGTCCATCCGCTTGCGGGTGGCAACAACACAGCGAGGACGCTGAGGACAACTGGTCATATTCCGACCGGGTTGTTCCGCTCTTTCGTGTGTGTGCACCGGATTACCGGTAAACATTCATGGAGAGTTTGATCCTGGCTCAGGACGAACGCTGGCGGCGTGCTTAACACATGCAAGTCGAACGATGAAGCCCTTCGGGGTGGATTAGTGGCGAACGGGTGAGTAACACGTGGGCAATCTGCCCTTCACTCTGGGACAAGCCCTGGAAACGGGGTCTAATACCGGATACGACCTGGAAGCGCATGCTTCCGGGTGGAAAGCTCCGGCGGTGAAGGATGAGCCCGCGGCCTATCAGCTTGTTGGTGGGGTAATGGCCTACCAAGGCGACGACGGGTAGCCGGCCTGAGAGGGCGACCGGCCACACTGGGACTGAGACACGGCCCAGACTCCTACGGGAGGCAGCAGTGGGGAATATTGCACAATGGGCGAAAGCCTGATGCAGCGACGCCGCGTGAGGGATGACGGCCTTCGGGTTGTAAACCTCTTTCAGCAGGGAAGAAGCGCAAGTGACGGTACCTGCAGAAGAAGCGCCGGCTAACTACGTGCCAGCAGCCGCGGTAATACGTAGGGCGCAAGCGTTGTCCGGAATTATTGGGCGTAAAGAGCTCGTAGGCGGCTTGTCACGTCGGATGTGAAAGCCCGGGGCTTAACCCCGGGTCTGCATTCGATACGGGCTAGCTAGAGTGTGGTAGGGGAGATCGGAATTCCTGGTGTAGCGGTGAAATGCGCAGATATCAGGAGGAACACCGGTGGCGAAGGCGGATCTCTGGGCCATTACTGACGCTGAGGAGCGAAAGCGTGGGGAGCGAACAGGATTAGATACCCTGGTAGTCCACGCCGTAAACGTTGGGAACTAGGTGTTGGCGACATTCCACGTCGTCGGTGCCGCAGCTAACGCATTAAGTTCCCCGCCTGGGGAGTACGGCCGCAAGGCTAAAACTCAAAGGAATTGACGGGGGCCCGCACAAGCAGCGGAGCATGTGGCTTAATTCGACGCAACGCGAAGAACCTTACCAAGGCTTGACATATACCGGAAAGCATTAGAGATAGTGCCCCCCTTGTGGTCGGTATACAGGTGGTGCATGGCTGTCGTCAGCTCGTGTCGTGAGATGTTGGGTTAAGTCCCGCAACGAGCGCAACCCTTGTTCTGTGTTGCCAGCATGCCCTTCGGGGTGATGGGGACTCACAGGAGACTGCCGGGGTCAACTCGGAGGAAGGTGGGGACGACGTCAAGTCATCATGCCCCTTATGTCTTGGGCTGCACACGTGCTACAATGGCCGGTACAATGAGCTGCGATGCCGTGAGGCGGAGCGAATCTCAAAAAGCCGGTCTCAGTTCGGATTGGGGTCTGCAACTCGACCCCATGAAGTCGGAGTTGCTAGTAATCGCAGATCAGCATTGCTGCGGTGAATACGTTCCCGGGCCTTGTACACACCGCCCGTCACGTCACGAAAGTCGGTAACACCCGAAGCCGGTGGCCCAACCCCTTGTGGGAGGGAGCTGTCGAAGGTGGGACTGGCGATTGGGACGAAGTCGTAACAAGGTAGCCGTACCGGAAGGTGCGGCTGGATCACCTCCTTTCTAAGGAGCACAGTACCGATTGCAGGCAAATGTTCTGCACGGTCAGCTCATGGGTGGAACGTTGACTATTCGGCATCATCACCTGGTTGTTCCCAGTACTGCTTCGGCGTGGAACAGAACAGACCAGGGGTTGAGGCCGGGCACGCTGTTGGGTGTCTGAAGGTGCGGCCGGTAAGGCCAAAGTCTTCAGTTGCCGGCCCCAGTGCACTCACTACTTGTTGGTGGGGTGATGGGTGGCTGGTCGTTGTTTGAGAACTGCACAGTGGACGCGAGCATCTGTGGCCAAGTTTTTAAGGGCGCACGGTGGATGCCTTGGCACCAGGAACCGATGAAGGACGTGGGAGGCCACGATAGTCCCCGGGGAGCCGTCAACCAGGCTTTGATCCGGGGGTTTCCGAATGGGGAAACCCGGCAGTCGTCATGGGCTGTCACCCATGCCTGAACACATAGGGCATGTGGAGGGAACGAGGGGAAGTGAAACATCTCAGTACCCTCAGGAAGAGAAAACAACCGTGATTCCGGGAGTAGTGGCGAGCGAAACCGGATGAGGCCAAACCTACGACGTGTGAGACCCGGCAGGGGTTGCGTCGTGGGGGTTGTGGGATCTCTCTTTCACAGTCTGCCGGCTGTGAGACGAGTCAGAAACCGTTGATGTAGGCGAAGGACATGCGAAAGGTCCGGCGTAGAGGGTAAGACCCCCGTAGCTGAAACATTGACGGCTCGTTTGAGAGACACCCAAGTAGCACGGGGCCCGAGAAATCCCGTGTGAATCTGGCGGGACCACCCGCTAAGCCTAAATATTCCCTGGTGACCGATAGCGGATAGTACCGTGAGGGAATGGTGAAAAGTACCGCGGGAGCGGAGTGAAATAGTACCTGAAACCGTGTGCCTACAAGCCGTGGGAGCGTCGCATACGTGCTTGCACGTATGTCGTGACTGCGTGCCTTTTGAAGAATGAGCCTGCGAGTTAGCGGTGTGTAGCGAGGTTAACCCGTGTGGGGAAGCCGTAGCGAAAGCGAGTCCGAACAGGGCGATTGAGTTGCACGCTCTAGACCCGAAGCGGAGTGATCTAGCCATGGGCAGGTTGAAGCGGAGGTAAGACTTCGTGGAGGACCGAACCCACCAGGGTTGAAAACCTGGGGGATGACCTGTGGTTAGGGGTGAAAGGCCAATCAAACTCCGTGATAGCTGGTTCTCCCCGAAATGCATTTAGGTGCAGCGTCGTGTGTTTCTTGCCGGAGGTAGAGCACTGGATAGGCGATGGGCCCTACCGGGTTACTGACCTTAGCCAAACTCCGAATGCCGGTAAGTGAGAGCGCGGCAGTGAGACTGTGGGGGATAAGCTCCATGGTCGAGAGGGAAACAGCCCAGAGCATCGACTAAGGCCCCTAAGCGTACGCTAAGTGGGAAAGGATGTGGAGTCGCAGAGACAACCAGGAGGTTGGCTTAGAAGCAGCCACCCTTGAAAGAGTGCGTAATAGCTCACTGGTCAAGTGATTCCGCGCCGACAATGTAGCGGGGCTCAAGCGTACCGCCGAAGTCGTGTCATTGCAGCATGAGGGCCAACGCCCGCTGTGATGGGTAGGGGAGCGTCGTGTGCCGGGTGAAGCAGCAGCGGAAGCTAGTTGTGGACGGTTCACGAGTGAGAATGCAGGCATGAGTAGCGATACACACGTGAGAAACGTGTGCGCCGATTGACTAAGGGTTCCTGGGTCAAGCTGATCTGCCCAGGGTAAGTCGGGACCTAAGGCGAGGCCGACAGGCGTAGTCGATGGACAACCGGTTGATATTCCGGTACCCGCTTTGAAACGCCCAATATCGAATCAGGCGATGCTAAGTCCGTGAAGCCGTTCCGGACCCTTCGGGGAAAGGAAAGTGGTGGAGCCGACGAACCAGACTTGTAGTAGGTAAGCGATGGGGTGACGCAGGAAGGTAGTCCAGCCCGGGCGGTGGTAGTCCCGGGGTAAGGGTGTAGGGCGCTGTCTAGGCAAATCCGGACAGCATGAAGCCTGAGACCTGATGCCGAGCCGATTGTGGTGAAGTGGATGATCCTATGCTGTCGAGAAAAGCCTCTAGCGAGTTTCATGGCGGCCCGTACCCTAAACCGACTCAGGTGGTCAGGTAGAGAATACCGAGGCGTTCGGGTGAACTATGGTTAAGGAACTCGGCAAAATGCCCCCGTAACTTCGGGAGAAGGGGGGCCATCACCGGTGATGAGTCTTGCACTCTGAGCTGGGGGTGGCCGCAGAGACCAGCGAGAAGCGACTGTTTACTAAAAACACAGGTCCGTGCGAAGCCGTAAGGCGATGTATACGGACTGACGCCTGCCCGGTGCTGGAACGTTAAGGGGACCGGTTAGTCACATTTCGGTGTGGCGAAGCTGAGAACTTAAGCGCCAGTAAACGGCGGTGGTAACTATAACCATCCTAAGGTAGCGAAATTCCTTGTCGGGTAAGTTCCGACCTGCACGAATGGCGTAACGACTTCTCGACTGTCTCAACCATAGGCCCGGTGAAATTGCACTACGAGTAAAGATGCTCGTTTCGCGCAGCAGGACGGAAAGACCCCGGGACCTTTACTACAGTTTGATATTGGTGTTCGGTTCGGCTTGTGTAGGATAGGTGGGAGACTGTGAAGCAGCCACGCCAGTGGTTGTGGAGTCGTCGTTGAAATACCACTCTGGTCGTGCTGGATGTCTAACCTGGGTCCGTGATCCGGATCAGGGACAGTGTCTGATGGGTAGTTTAACTGGGGCGGTTGCCTCCTAAAGAGTAACGGAGGCGCCCAAAGGTTCCCTCAGCCTGGTTGGCAATCAGGTGTTGAGTGTAAGTGCACAAGGGAGCTTGACTGTGAGACCGACGGGTCGAGCAGGGACGAAAGTCGGGACTAGTGATCCGGCGGTGGCTTGTGGAAGCGCCGTCGCTCAACGGATAAAAGGTACCCCGGGGATAACAGGCTGATCTTCCCCAAGAGTCCATATCGACGGGATGGTTTGGCACCTCGATGTCGGCTCGTCGCATCCTGGGGCTGGAGTCGGTCCCAAGGGTTGGGCTGTTCGCCCATTAAAGCGGTACGCGAGCTGGGTTTAGAACGTCGTGAGACAGTTCGGTCCCTATCCGCTGTGCGCGTAGGAATATTGAGAAGGGCTGTCCCTAGTACGAGAGGACCGGGACGGACGAACCTCTGGTGTGCCAGTTGTCCTGCCAAGGGCATGGCTGGTTGGCTACGTTCGGGAGGGATAACCGCTGAAAGCATCTAAGCGGGAAGCCTGCTTCGAGATGAGTATTCCCACCTCCTTGAGAGGGTAAGGCTCCCAGTAGACGACTGGGTTGATAGGCCAGATGTGGAAGCCTCGTAAGGGGTGGAGCTGACTGGTACTAATAGGCCGAGGGCTTGTCCTCAGTTGCTCGCGTCCACTGTGTTTGTTCTGAAATAACGAACAGCTGTGTCAATGCCAGCTTCGTTAATTTCATAGTGTTTCGGTGGTCATAGCGTTAGGGAAACGCCCGGTTACATTCCGAACCCGGAAGCTAAGCCTTTCAGCGCCGATGGTACTGCAGGGGGGACCCTGTGGGAGAGTAGGACGCCGCCGAACAATCATTGCGGGAAGCCCCGCACCATGATCCGCAAGGATTAATGGTGCGGGGCTTTTCTGCGTTCCGGCATCATCGACGGCTGCCACCCGTCTAGCCTGGGGCCCCATCGTGCCGTACGAGCGAGGAGCCCCGAGAATGACGCAGCACGCGGCAGACGGTCACCACGAGATCCAAGTGCGAGGAGCACGGGAGAACAACCTCAAAGGTGTCGACATAGACATCCCGAAGCGGCGGTTAACCGTCTTTACCGGCGTATCGGGCTCCGGCAAGTCCTCGCTGGTCTTCGGCACCATCGCCGCCGAGTCGCAGCGGCTGATCAACGAGACGTACACCGCCTTCGTGCAGTCCTTCATGCCCAGCGCCGCCCGCCCGGACGTCGACGCCATGCACAATCTGACCACGGCCATCGTGCTGGATCAGGAGCGGATGGGCGCCAATTCGCGCTCCACCGTGGGCACCGCCACCGACGCGTTCACCATGCTCCGGATCGTCTTCAGCCGTCTCGGCGACCCTCATGTGGGAACGTCGAGCGCCTTCAGCTTCAACACCCCCGAGGGCATGTGCCCGCGCTGCGAGGGGATGGGCGAGGTCACCGCCATGGACCCCGACCAGCTCGTCGACCGGGAGAAGTCCCTCAACGAGGACGCGATCACCGTCCCCAACATGGGCGTCAGCACCTACAACTGGGAGACCTTCGCCAGCACCGGCCTGTTCGACCCGGACAAGAAGCTCAAGGACTACACCGACGCCGAGTGGGAGGACTTCCTCTACAAGCCGGCGACCAAGGTGAAGATCGGCACCAAGAGCTTCAACTACGAGGGCCTGGTAGTGAAGATCCAGCGGGTCTACCTCAACAAGGACCGCGAGGCCATGCAGTCGCACATCCGCGCCTTCGTGGACCGGGCCGTGTCCTTCGCGGACTGCCCTGACTGCGGAGGCAGCCGCCTCAGCCAAGCCGCTCTCGGCTCCCGTATCAACGGCGTGAACATCGCCGAATGCGCGGCCATGCAGATCAGCGACCTCGCCGCGTTCGTACGAGGGCTCGACGAGCCGTCCGTCGCCCCGTTGCTCGCCAACCTCATCGGCCTCCTGGACTCCCTCGTCGAGATCGGGCTCGGCTACCTCAGCCTCGACCGGAGCACTGGCACCCTCTCCGGCGGCGAGGCCCAACGGGTCAAGATGGTGCGCCACTTGGGCTCCAGCCTGACCGATGTGACGTACGTGTTCGACGAGCCCACCACCGGACTGCACCCGCACGACATCGCCCGGATGAACGACCTGCTGATCCGGCTGCGGGACAAGGGCAACACGGTGCTGGTGGTCGAGCACAAGCCCGAGGTCATCGAGATCGCCGACCACGTCGTCGACCTCGGGCCGGGAGCGGGTCAGCACGGCGGCGAGATCTGCTACGGCGGCGACGTCGCCGGGCTGCGCGCTTCCGGCACGCTGACCGGCCGACACCTCGACCACCGGGCACGGCTGCGCGAGACGTTCCGCAAGCCGAGCGGCCACCTCTCGATCAAGGGCGCGGCCCAGCACAACCTCCGCGACGTCGACGTGGAGATCCCGCTCGGCGTCCTGACCGTCGTCACCGGTGTCGCGGGCTCCGGCAAGAGCTCGCTGATCCACGGCAATCTGGCCGGGCGCGACGGTGTGGTCGTCGCCGACCAGTCACCCATCCGCGGCTCCCGGCGCAGCAACCCGGCCACGTACACCGGACTCCTGAACCCGGTCCGTAACGCCTTCGCGAAGGCCAACGGCGTCAAGGCCGCACTGTTCAGCGCCAACTCCGAAGGCGCCTGCCCGACTTGCAACGGCCTCGGCCTGATCTTCACCGATGTGGCGATGATGGGCCAGGTCACCTCGGTGTGCGAGCAGTGTGAGGGCCTGCGGTTCACGCCCGAGGTGCTGACGTACACCCTGAACGGCAAGAACATCAGCGAGGTGCTGGGCATGCCCGTGGAGGAGGCGGTCGAGTTCTTCCCCTCCGGTCAGGCACACGCCATCGTCTCCCGCCTGGCGGACGTCGGCCTCGGCTATCTGCGCCTCGGCCAGCCGTTGAACACCCTCTCCGGCGGTGAGCGCCAGCGGCTGAAGCTCGCGATCCACATGGCGGAGGACCGCTCGGTGTACGTCTTGGACGAGCCGACCACCGGCCTCCACCTCGCCGACGTCGACCAACTGCTGGCCCTGCTCGACCGGCTGGTCGATTCCGGCAACACCGTCATCGCCATCGAGCACCACCAGGCGGTGATGGCCCACGCCGACTGGATCGTGGACCTCGGCCCCGGGGCCGGCCACGACGGCGGCCAGGTCGTCTTCACCGGCACCCCGGCCGAACTGATCTCGGATGCGGATACTTTGACTGCGCGTCACCTCCGTGAGTACGTCGCCTAGGTTGTTGGTCCTGCTCTAGTGATCGGGATAGGGCCGCTGCGGAGCGGGAGTTCTGTCAGGTGGCGGCGCCGGGAGCCTCGGGCACAGACGCACCCGGCGCCGCCGTCACTGCGGCCTCAGCCTCCTTCGCCAGCTCGGCGCAGCCCGCGCGGCCCGCCGGAGTCAGCCGCCGGAACAACTGCTCGCCGGTGGCGTAGGCGGCGGAGGCGAGGACGGGCATCCCCGCGTTCCCGGCCGCTATCGCCAGCCGGAAGTGCTCCCCGACGACGCTCATCCCCAGACCATAGTTATGCCAGCCCTGGGCACTCGTGTCCTCGGCCGCCTCCGGACCGGCCTTCGGTATGGGGATGTCGAGCGCGGTCTGTACCGCGTCCGACCCCGCCGCCGAGCCCGACCCCGATCCGGGAGCCGTCTCCGGATCGCCCGCCCCGAGCGCGGTCACCACTCCGCGCAGCGCCGCCGCAGCCGATTCCAGTGCCTCCCGCTCCCGTTCCAGCCGGGCGAGCGTGCATCCCTCCGATGCCCTGTTCCAGGCCGTGTCCTGGAGCGAGACGTAGAGCTTCTGGGCGCGGGCGGCCTGGGCCAGGTCGCCGATCAGCTCCAACTCGTGGCTGAGGGTGCGGAGCCGGGGCCGGTCGGCGCCCGAGTACGGCCCGGGCTTGTGCCCCGAGCGCAGGGCGCGCAGTATCTCGGCGTCCGGCCCGGTGTCGTCGAGCATCCGTATCAGCGCGGCCCGGGCGTGCTCGATGAGCCCCTGGCGGGCAGCGAGCGCGATCCAGGCCAGCTCGCCCTCGTCGTCCGGGTCCGTGCCGTACTCGGACTCGTCGAGGTCCCGCGCCCAGGCTGCCAGCGCCGCCGCATCCTGCGGCATGCCACCGAGGCCGCACCACGTGTCGTACGTCGTCTCATGGACCTCGCGCAGCAGCGGCAGATCCTCCGGCAGTCCGTGCAGCCCCACCAGCACAACGGCGAGGCGCAGTTCGTCGCTCATCCCGGCCTCGTCCGCCTCGCGCTTCATCAGCAGGCGCAGGAACGGCAGATCCTCTTCGCTGCGGTCGTACTGCGCCGCCCGCAGCACCACCGCCCTGCGGGTGTCGTCCCCGGCCACGTCCTCCCAGGCGGCGGGGTCGGTCCGCAGCAGCGCCAGGTCCGCGCGGCCCGGACCGAGCACGGTCTCCCACAGCGGCGGACGGGGATGCCGGTCCAGCGGCTCGTAGGCGAGCAGTTCATCGGCGTTGAGCAGCAGGTACTCGGGCTCGGTGTGGATCAGGGCGTCGTACAGCCGGGCGACCAGCTCGGTGGGGGAGCGGTCGGGCAGCCCGAGCCCGGCGCGCAAGTCGGCCCGGAAGGTGGCCAGTTCCGGAACGTACTCAAGGACCTCCTCCTCCAGCTCGGCCAAGTCGTCCCGGATCCGTTGCTCGCCGTCGGGATCGTCCGCCGGGGCCAGCGAGACGCAGTCGTGCCAGGACGGCAGCCCGATGATCACCTCCAGCGCCTCGGTGACACTGTTACCGATCAGCCCGGCCTGGCCTTCCGACGATGCGTACAGCACGCGCCCGCCGTCGCACACGAAGTACGTGCCGCCGGTGTCGTCGCCCGCTATCGGCACCAGCGAGCCCCCCGAGGCCAGCCGGACCGCTTCCACATGATCGGCCCGGTCCAGGTCGAAGTTGAAGGGGTACGCGGCCAGTTCGGCCAGGTCGGGTCGCTGTCGCAGCAGGTCGAGTGCGTGATCGGTCATGTCACAGAACGTAACAGCCTCCACTGACAACGCCGTTGCGCAGCCGCTGCCCGGGCCCGCTCGCGGTGGGATCCGCGCAGGTGGCAGGGCTGGAGCAGAGGTTTTCCACAGGTTCCCGGGCTGCGGGGTTCTACACGGGCTGGAGCAGGTCCCAGCGGTTGCCGTACAGGTCCTCGAAGACCGCGACCGAGCCGTACGCCTCGTGCCGGGGCTCCTCCAGGAACCGCACCCCGGCCGCCGTCATCCGGGCGTGGTCGGCCGCGAAGTCCTCGGTGTGGAGGAAGAAGCCGACCCGGCCGCCGGTCTGGGCGCCGATGCTCGCGCGCTCGGTCTCGTTCTTGGCGCGGGCCAGCAGCAGCGACGCGGTGCCGGTGCCGCGCGGCCGGACCACCACCCAGCGGGAGCCGTCGCCGCGGTCGGTGTCCTCGACCAGTTCGAAGCCGAGTGCGTCGGTGTAGAAGGCGATGGCCTCGTCGTAGTCGCGGACGACGACGGCAATGAGTGCGATGTGGGACATGGGGCGAGGTTATACGTATGACTCAGGCCGAGCCAAGCCGCCACGAAACGGAACACGCTCGGTACTGGAATCCGAAGCCTGTTCGGTGCTGGAACAATGCCGCGCATGGAGCCCGTCCACCTCGATCGTCTCGTCGAGCGCGCCCGGCTGCTCGCCGTGCCCGGCCGCCGATGCATCCTCGGCATCGCCGGGCCGCCCGGAGCCGGGAAGTCCACCCTGGCCGATCGGCTGGTCGAACGGCTGGGAGGGCAGGCCGTGCTCGTCCCCATGGACGGCTTCCATCTCGCCCAGGCCGAACTGGTCCGCCTCGGACGTGCCGGCCGCAAGGGCGCACCGGACACCTTCGACGCCGTCGGATACGCGGCCCTGCTCACCCGGCTGCGCACCCCCGAGCCCGGCACGGTGGTGTACGCGCCCGCCTTCGACCGTTCACTGGAAGAGCCGGTCGCCGGGAGCATCCCGGTCGACCCTGAAGTGCCGCTCGTGGTGACCGAGGGCAACTATCTGCTGCACGATCAAGGTGCGTGGGCGCCGGTTCGTCGGCTGCTCGACGAAGTCTGGTACCTGGACATCGACGGGGAGGAACGGGTGCGCAGGCTCGTCGAGCGGCATGTCCGGTTCGGGAAGGCCCGCCCGTACGCCGAAGGGTGGGTCAGGGAGTCCGACGAGGCCAACGCGCGCGTAGCGGCCGGTGGCCGGGACCGCGCGGATCTTGTCGTGAGCACCGTAGGGGCTGGGTAGGCTCGGCCTTCACCGGGCGTGGGAACAGCGTAGGGATCTACCACGGGGCTACCGTGTGACCCGTGTGACGGAAGGCAGCTGACGTGGGGATATTCCGACGAGGGCCGAAGCGGGACCGGAGCGACACGCCCCGGGACGCGGAGTTCGCCTATTTCTCGGCCGACGAGGGCTCGCGGTTCCGTGCCCAGGCGCGCGAGGCGTTTGCCGAGCAGGGCCTGGAGGTGACCGTATACGCCGACTTCGTGAAGGACAGCGGCGGCCGCCAGTTCGGCCTCGGAAACCTCGCCGCGGTCTGCCACAACGACCGCCGCGGACCGCGTGTGTGGCCGGAACTGATTCGTCGCCATGTCGGCATGGTGCTGCGCACCATGGACGGGCCCTCCGCGCTCGACACCCTGTCGCCCGAGCAGATCCGCGCGCAGCTCTACCCGCGCGTGATCAGCCAGGCGGGCCTCGACCCGCAGACCTTCAGCTACGCGCGCGGTATTGCTCCCGGCCTCTACGAGATCCTCGCGCTCGACCTCCCGGAGAGCGTCATGATGCTCACCGACGAGGCGCTGGAACCGCTGGGCCCGATCCCCGAACTGCGCGCCCAGGCCCTGGCCAACCTGCGGAATCTGCCCGTCGAATCGCACGAGACCGTCAAGGGCGAGGAGGGCATGCGGTTCGAGGTCGTCGTCGGCGACTCGTTCTACACGGCCAGCCGGGTGCTGGCGCTCGACGCCCTGGTGCCGAAGCTCACCGGCCGCGAACTGACGCGGGACGGTGCCCTCGTCGCCATGCCGTTCCGCCACCAGCTCGCGTTCCACGTCATCCGCGACTCCGGCATGATCCCCGCCCTCAACGCCATGGCGTCGTTCGCCGCGTCCGGCTTCGAGGACACTCCTGGCTCCATCAGCCCCTTCGTCTACTGGTGGCGCGATGGCACGTTGACTCAGCTCAGCGACCGGGAGGACCACGGCGACGGGCTGCGCATCGTGGTTGGCGACGACTTCCAGGAACTCCTGGAGCGGCTGGTGGGGGACAGCCAGGAAGGCACCTGAGCCGTTGGCGGCCGCTCCTTGTCCGCCGCGAATCCCGATCGCGTTCGCCAGGGTGCGAGGGCAGGATGAGGCCATGTCGATCTCACCCGCACCCGCGCCCTTCACCGCCGACGACTATCGCGCCCGGATGGCGCGCGCCACCGAGTCCGCCGCCGCTGCCGGACTGGCCGGTCTGCTCGTCGCGCCCGGGCCCGACCTGGTCTATCTGACCGGCTATCAGCCGACCGCGATCACCGAGCGGCTGACGGTCCTGGTGCTCGCGGCCGGGCAGGACCCGGTCCTCGTCGTGCCGAAACTGGAGGCGCCCGACGCGGAGCACGCCCCCGGAGCCGCCGCGCTCACCCTGCGGGACTGGACCGACGCCGTCGACCCGTACGCTCTGACCGCGCCCCTCCTCGCGCCCTCCCGGACCGCCGGTTCCGCACCGCGGTTCGGGGTCAGCGACAACGCCTGGGCGTTGCATCTGCTCGGCTTGCAACAGCGGCTTCCGGAGACTTCTTTTGCGGCGCTCACCGAGGCGCTGCCGATGCTGCGGGCGGTCAAGGACGAGCACGAGCTGGCGCGGCTGGAGGCAGCGGGGGCAGCGGCCGACGAGGCGTACGGAGAGATCCTGAAGGTCCGGTTCGCGGGCCGCAAGGAGACGGACGTCGCGGCGGATCTGGCCGCTCTGCTCATCAAGTACGGCCACTCGCAAGTGGACTTCACCGTTGTCGGCTCCGGGCCCAACGGCGCCAATCCGCACCACGAGGCGGGCGACCGGACCATCGCGCACGGCGACATGGTCGTCCTCGACTTCGGCGGCCTCAAGCACGGATACGGCTCGGACACCACCCGTACCGTCCACGTCGGCGAGCCCAGTGCCACCGAGCAGCGCGTCCACGACGTCGTCCGTGCGGCCCAGCGGGCGGGGTTCGAGGCGGTGCGGCCGGGTGCGGCCTGCCAGGACGTCGACCGGGCGGCGCGCGCGGTGATCGAGGAGGCCGGATACGGCGAGTACTTCATCCACCGCACCGGCCACGGCATCGGCGTCACCACCCATGAGCCGCCCTACATGATCGAGGGCGAGGAGCAGCCGCTGGTGCCCGGCATGTGCTTCTCCATCGAGCCGGGCATCTATCTGCCGGGCCGCTTCGGCGTACGGATCGAGGACATCGTCACGGTCACCGAGGACGGCGGCCGCAGTTTCAACAACACCGCGCGCGAGATGGCAGTCGTCGAATAGTCAACCGATCGCGGGGCCGAGCACCGCGCAGCTCTCGGGCGGCAGCAGGAATTCGCCGTCCGGGCGCGGCGGTTGCACCGGCTCCCACGCGGCAAGCACCTGGCAGTTGGTCCTGCCGAGGGGGATCACGGCGGGCTCCTTGGCGAGGTTGACCACGGTCCTGAGGTCGCCGCGCCGGAAGGTGAGCCAGCGCGCCTCCTCGTCGTGGACGACCTTGACGGCGGCGATGTCCGGGTCGGTGAAGTCGGGCCGTGAGCGCCGCAGCGCGATCAGCTCGCGGTACCAGGCGAGCACGCGCGCGTGGGGCTCGTTCGCGAGCTCGCTCCAGTCCAGACAGGAGCGCGCCCTGGTGGCGGGGTCCTGAGGGTCGGGGATGTCCTCCTCGGCCCAGCCGTGTGCCGTGAACTCCCGCCGCCTGCCGCTGCGTACGGCCTCGGCGAGCTCGGGATCCGGGTGGTCGGTGAAGTACTGCCAGGGCGTGCGGGCGCCCCACTCCTCGCCCATGAAGATCATCGGGGGGTACGGCCCGGTGAGCACCAGCGCGGCGGCGCAGGCCAGCAGCCCGGGGGAGAGGGCGGCCGAGAGCCGGTCCCCCAGGGCCCTGTTGCCGATCTGGTCATGGGTCTGGGAGTAGCCGAGAAAGCGGTGGGCGGGGGTTCTCGCGCGGTCGACGCGGCGGCCGTGGGTGCGGCCCCGGAAGCTCGAATACGTGCCGTCGTGGAAGAAGACCCGGGTGAGCGTCTTGGCGAGGGCGGCGAGCGGGGCGCGCGCGAAGTCGGCGTAATAGCCCTGGGATTCGCCGGTGAGCGCGGTGTGCAGGGCGTGATGGAAGTCGTCGTTCCACTGGGCGTGCAGTCCGAGCCCGGCCTCCGCGCGCGGGGCGGTCGTACGCGGGTCGCACCGGTCGGACTCGGCGATGAGGAAGAGCGGGCGGCCGAGCTGGACGGAGAGTACGTCGACGGCCGTGGAGAGCTCTTCGAGGAACGGCAACGCGCGCGTGTCGACGAGGGCGTGCACGGCATCCAGCCGCAGTCCGTCGAGCCGGTAGTCGCGCAGCCAGGAGAGCGCGCTCTCCAGGAAGTACGCCCGCACCTCGTCCGACCCCGGGGCGTCCAGGTTGACGGCGGCGCCCCAGGGTGTGTGGTGGGTGTCGGTGAAGTACGGGCCGAAGGCGGGGAGGTGGTTGCCGGACGGGCCGAGGTGGTTGTGCACGACATCGAGGACGACCCCGAGGCCGTGTTCGTGGGCCGCGTCGACAAATCGTTTCAGCCCGTCGGGGCCGCCGTACGGCTCGTGCACGGCCCAGGGCGACACGCCGTCGTAGCCCCAGCCGTGCCGCCCCGGGAAGGGGCACACCGGCATGAGCTCCACATGCGTGACCCCCAGTTCCGCCAAATGGGCGAGGCGGGCGGCCGCCGCGTCGAAGGTGCCCTCCTCGGTGTACGTGCCGATGTGCAGCTCGTAGAGGACGGCTGTGGGCAGCCTGCGGCCCTGCCAGGGGGTCTGCCAGGTGAAGAGCTCGTGGTCGACGACGGCGCTGAGGCCGTCGGGCCCGTTCGGCTGGCGGCGCGAGCGGGGATCGGGCAGCGGCGGGCCGCCGTCGACGACGTACCCGTAGTGGTCGCCGTCCCGCGCCTCGGCCTCGGCCAGCCACCACCCCGGCCGGACCGGATGCGGCTCCATGTCATGACGCGCGCCCGCCAGCAGGAGGGCGACCCGGTCCGCCTGCGGTGCCCACACCTCGAACAACATGCTCCATACCTTCCGTTGCCCGCGTACCGTCAACCGTGGAACAGGGCATCCAATAGTCGGCGGAAGGCGGGATCAAGGGCTGGAGGTTGTGGTTACCCGCCATTAAGGTCCGGATCCATGACCCTGCCGCCGTTCCCGCACGGCTTCCTCTGGGGAGCCTCCGCTTCAGCCTTCCAGACCGAGGGAGCCGCCGCAGCCGAGGGCAAGGGCCCCTCCGGCTGGGACGCCTTCGCCGCCGAGCCGGGGCGGATCAAGGACGGCTCCGACGCCTCGCGGGCCACCGGCTTCCACGCCCGCTACCGCGAGGACGTCGCCCTGCTCGCGGGCCTGGGTGCCGGAGCCTTCCGCTTCTCCGTCAGCTGGCCGCGTGTCGTCCCTGGCGGCAGCGGCCCGGTCAACGCCGCCGGGCTCGACTTCTACGACCGGCTCGTCGACGAACTGTGCGCCCACGGCATCGCCCCCGCCCCGACGCTCTACCACTGGGACACCCCGCTGGAGCTGGAGGAGCGGGGCGGCTGGCTCGACCGCGACACCGCGTACCGCTTCGCCGACTACGCGCGCGTAGTGGCCGACAGACTCGCCGACCGCGTCCCCATGTGGATCACCATCAACGAGCCGGCCGAGGTCACCCTGCTCGGCTACGCGCTCGGCGAGCACGCCCCCGGCAAGAAGCTGCTCTTCGACGCGCTGCCCGCCGCTCACCACCAACTGCTGGCACACGGCCTCGCCGTCGGGGCGCTGCGCTCGGCGGGCGCCGACAACATAGGCATCGCCGTCTCGCACACACCGGTCTGGGCGGCCGGCGAGAGCGAGGAGGACCGTTTCGGCGCGGATCTGTACGACACCATCAGCAACTGGATGTTCGCCGACCCCATCCTGACCGGCCGCTACCCCGACGACGGCTTCGCATCCCTGATGCCGGGCCCGGTCGCCGACGACCTCGCCGTCATCTCGACACCCCTCGACTGGTACGGGGTGAACTACTACAACCCCACGCGCGTGGGCGCGCCCGCGCCCGAGGCCGTCGACAACTTCGCGGGCTTCCGGATGCCCGCCGAACTGCCCTTCGGCATCAGGGAGATCGAGGGATACGAGACCACCGCCTTCGGGTGGCCGGTCGTCCCCGACGGGCTGCGCGAGATGCTCGTACAGCTGAAGAAACGGTACGGGGACCGTCTGCCGCCGGTGTACATCACCGAGAACGGCTGCTCCTATGACGGAGTCGAGGACGCCGGCCGGATCCGTTATCTCGACGGGCATCTGCGCGCCCTGCACACGGCGATCGCCGAAGGCGTCGACGTACGCGGCTACTTCGTCTGGTCGCTCACCGACAACATCGAGTGGATCGAAGGGGCATCGCAACGCTTCGGGCTCGTTCACGTCGACTACGAGACGCTGCGGCGCACCCCGAAGGACTCCTACCGGTGGTACCGGGAGGTGATCCGCGCCCAGCGCGCCGCGCAGTGATTTTATGAGGGCCGCTGTCGCGGCGCCGGTGCGAGGCTCAACTATTGCTCTGACCAGACCATGTTGATCGCCCGCTCGAAGGTCGCGTAACCGGCGCGCGCGAAGGCGTTCGCCATCGGTACGTTGCCGAGGTCCGTCGCGGCGCGGATGCGCGGGACGTCCTCGGCGGCCAGGACGCGGGTGCCCTCGGCCAGGATGTCGTCGATGTAGCCCTGACCGCGGTGGGCGGGCAGTACGCCGATGTACGCGATGATCGGGTGGTAATTGTTGCGGGCTGCAATGACGAAGCCCACCGGGCTGCCACCGTCCTGGAGTTCGGCGATCCGCCACCACTCCCGTGGCGTCCTGAAGGTGGCGAATTCCTCCTCGTACATCAGCTCGGCCGACTCGCGCGGCGTCATGGTGAGCAGTTCCGTACGGCTGTGCTCGTCGAGCGTGTTCTCCAGGACCAGCGTCATCAGCGAGAGGAGCTCCTCGCGGTCCGTCGCCGGGCGGAAGGTGAGCCGGGTGGACTGCGCGGGGACCGGAGTTCCCGGTCGCCATTCCAGGCGCAGCCGCTCGACGAGTACGCGCGCGCCGGTCTCGGCCAGGATGTTCATCCGTGTCTCGACCACCTCGCGCGCGTGCGGGTCCTCGCGCCAGTCACCGGGAGCGAAACGCCCGTACTCGGGACGCGGTGCACCGGCCGGGATCACCGCGGCGGTGGCGGTCTCCAGGAGTCGCAGTCCGATGGCGTGACGCTCGGCGGGCGGCAGCGTGTCGTCGACGTCGAAGAAGTCGAGGGTGTACGGGGCCTCGTGGTCCGGCGGAGTCCACCAGGAGAGGCGGGCCAGCACGCGGTCCTCGCGCAGGGCCACCCACATCCACTCGGGACGGCGGCGCCCGGTGGCCAGATCGTCTTCGACCTCGTGGTCGAGTACGTAGGAAAGCTGCTGGAAGAGCCCGAGTTCCTCGGGCCCGGCGAGCGGACGGAAAGTGATGTCCGACGCGGATGTCGTCAAGGAGTTCCCCTCAGAGGTGTAACGGTCGGCAGAACCTAACAACAGCGCCAAGGCGTCGGGCAAGGGGATTACGTGCAGGTCAGTGGGGATGGCGGCGGGAGCCGGCAAACCGCGGCTCTGCTGGACACGCCGAGGCCGTCGGCCCGACAATCGCTGCTGTGACGTCGTCCTTCGAGTTCCACACGTATCCCGCGCGGCTCTCCGACGCCGAGCGCGACCGTGTGCTCGACGTGCTCAGAGAGGGCGCCGCCCAGGGCAAGCTTTCGCACGACACCTTCTTGCGGCGGATGGAGCTGGCCCTGTCCGCGCGCCAGTCCGACGAGCTGGCCGCGCTCACCGCCGATCTGGAGTCGGAGAGCCGCTGGTCGCGGGCGCTGTACGGCGCCGTGAGCCGCGTTTCCGGGTTCACCGTCGCCATGCGGCGGGCGTGGCAGTCCGAGCGGCTGCCGAAGCTGCTGTTCCCGGTGCCCGGGCCCTATCCGCTGCGGATCGGCCGTGATCCGCACAACGGACTGCGGCTCAGCCACGAGACGGTGTCCCGGGTGCACGCGGAGCTGACCCACCAGTCCGGCGTGTGGGTGCTGCGGGACCTCGGCTCCACCAACGGCACCAGCGTCAACGGGCGCCGCGTGACCGGCGCGGTGGTCGTCAATGACGGGGACCAGGTGAGCTTCGGGCGGATGAGCTTCCGGCTCGCCACGCACTGAGCCACGACGGCCTGAGCTGGGAACCCGAGCTGATCGGAAACCCGAGCCGGGGGCCTGAGCTGGGTACCTGACCAGCGAGAACGCCCCCGCAGACGCCGTTGTCAGTGGTGCCCCTCATCATGGCGGGTATGAACGACGACCAGCAGCCCCGTGTGCGGCACGCCCGCCCCGCCGATCTGCCGCGCCTGGCCGAACTCGCCGCGGAGCACGCGGTGTACGAGAAGGCCGCGCCGCCCGCGCCCGACCTCGCGGAGCGGCTCGGAGCCCTGCTCTTCGGCACCGGGACTCCCCGGGTGCGCTGTCTGGTCGCCGAGACGCCGGACGGCGAGGTGGTCGGATACGCGAGCTGTGCGCCCGAGTTCTCCACCTGGCAGGCGCGTGAGTACCTGCACATGGACTGTCTCTTCCTTCGCGACGGCCAGCGGGGCCTCGGCCTCGGCGCGCTGCTGATCGACGCGGTGAAGGCCGAGGCGCGGGCGCTCGGTATCACCGAGGTGCAGTGGCAGACGCCGGTCTGGAACGAAGGGGCGCGCCGGTTCTACGACCGAATAGGCGCGACCGGCCGCGAGAAGATCCGCTACGCAATGCCCGTCGGCTCGGAGGCGTAACGGGGGCCTCGGACGCGTAACGGCGCCCGAGACCATCGTCCGGCCCACTCGACCGGCCTTACTGCTGGTGGAGGCCGCGTCCCGCCAGGGTCAGGAACGTCTCGCCGACCGCTTCCGACAGGGTCGGGTGGGCGTGGATGTGGCGCGCCACATCGGACGGTTCGGCGTCCCAGCCGACGATCAACTGGGACTCGGCGATCATCTCGGAGACGTTCGGGCCGACGAGATGGACACCGAGGACCTGACCGTCGCGCTCGGCGACGACCTTCACCACACCGCCCTGGCCGTGCACCATCCCCTTGGCGACGGCCGTCAGGGGCATCGTGTTGACGACTACGTCGTGCCCGCGATTGCGGGCGTCCGCCTCGGTCAGCCCGACCGACGCGGTCTGCGGAGAGGAGTACGTGACACGGGGCACCGCCGCGTAGTCGACCGGCGGTGACGCCAGACCGGCGAGGGTCTCGGCCACGAGCAGGCCCTCGGCGAACGAGGCGTGGGCCAGGCCGAGGGAAGGAGGGGGCAGCAGATCGCCGACGACATGGATCCCGGGCAACGGGGTTTCCAGGCGCGCCCAGTCGGCGGGGGCCACGAACCCCCGCTCGTCCGTGGTCAGTCCGGCCGCCGCCAGGCCGAGGCCGTCGGTCACCGGGGCGCGGCCCACGGCCACCAGCAGACGCTCCGCCTCGATGGCCCGGGTCTCGCCGCGTGAGGTGCGCACCGTTGCCCGTATGCCGTTGTCCAGAACCTCGGTGGCCAGGAAGCGGGCACCCGTCTGCACATCGATGCCGCGCTTCTTCAGGCCGCGGGTCAAGTGGCGGCTCACATCGGTGTCTTCCAGCGGGACGAGGCGGTCGGCGGCCTCGATCAGGGTGACGTCGGCGCCCATCGAGCGGTGGAAGGAGGCGTACTCGACCCCGATCGCGCCGCCGCCGAGGACGAGGACGGACTGCGGCAGTCCGGGGGCGAAGAGCGCGTCGTCGCTGGTGACCACGCGCCGCCCGTCGGCCTCCAGGTCCGGCAGCATCCGGGGCCGGGAGCCGGTGGCGAGGACGATGCCGCGCCGGGCGGTGAACTCGCCGTACCCGTCGACGTGCACGGTCCGCTTGCCGGTCAACCGGGCGCCGCCTCGGATGACTTGGACCCCTGCGTGCGAGAGATGGCCTTCCACGCCCTTGTGGTTGCGGGAGACGATGTCGTCGCGCGTGGCCACCAGGGCGGACCAGTCCACCGAGTCGAGCGTGGCCTTCACGCCCCAGCGCTCGCGGGCCTCGGCGATACCGTCGACGAGTTCGGCGGCGTGCAGCATCGCCTTGCTCGGGATGCAGCCGCGGTGCAGGCAGGTGCCGCCGACCTTGTCGCGTTCGGCGAGGACGACGGTCAGGCCGAGGGCGGCGGCGCGCAGGGCGGTGGAGTACCCACCGGTGCCGCCCCCGATCACGATCACATCGGCCACTCGGTTGTCGGCCGTCACAAGGGTCACAGGGTTCTCGGTCATGGGTCCAGCTTCCGGCCGGACCTTGCCATGAGTCCAAGGCAATGTTCTTGTGGGATCGATGCACAACGCTTATGGGAGGGGCGGGGATCGACATGAGCCTGCGTCAGATGGAGTACTTCGTGGCCGTCGTCGAGGAATCCTCCTTCACGCGCGCGGCCGAGCTGCTGCATGTCACCCAGCCCGCCCTCTCACACCAGATCAAGGCGCTGGAGAAATCCGTCGGCGGCGACTTGCTCGAACGGCTTTCGCGCGGGGTGCGCCTCACCCCCATGGGGCGCGCATTCCTGCCGCACGCCCAGCTCGCCGTGCGCAGCGCCGCGCGCGCCCAGCGAGCCGCCCGCGCGAGCGCCGGGGCGGCGGGGGGCGAGTTGCACATCGCGTCGGTGCACTCGGTCGCCGTGGGGGTACTTCCGGACGTCTTCGCGCAGTGGCGCCGCGAACACCCCGGGGTGGGGCTCGTCCTGCACGAATACGCGTCCACCGAGGCCCTGGAGGAAGAGCTGGAACGCGGCACCGCCGACCTCGCCGTGGGGCCCCGGCCGCGCCGCTGGGACGGACCCGTCGTCGAGGTCGGCGAGGAGGAGATCGCGCTGATCGTCCCCTTCGACGACCCCCTCGCCGGCCGCTCGTCGGTGCGGCTCGAAGAACTGGCCGACCACAACTGGGTGCGGTGCGCGATGGAGCCGGTCGTCGACGGGATGCCGTTCCTCGACCTGGTCTGCGGCCGGGCGGGCTTCGCGCCCCGCACCGCCCTGCGCACCGAGCACACCTCGACCGCGGTACGGATGGCCGCGGCGGGCGTCGGCATCGTCGCGGCCCCCTCGCACGTCGTACGGGGCGGGCTCGGGGAGGACTGCGTGGTGCTGCCGGTCGACCCGCCCTGGAGCCGGGCCCTGGCGGTCTTCTCCCGCGTGGAGCTGACCGGGGCCGCGGCCGCGTTCACCGATCTGCTGCGCAGGTCGGCGCCGTACGGAGGCAAGGGCGAGTCACCCACCACCGGTTGCTAGAGCCCCGCCTCCCGCGACCCGCCTGAGCAGCGCGACGGGACGGTCGGCGAACAGGGTGCCCAGCCCCACTGCCCCCGTGAACTCCCGCCCGGCGCACAGGACATCGGCCCACATGCCCTGCGGCAGCGGTAGCTCTGTCGTGCCCCAGCCGCCCGACTCGGCCAGCCGCAGCGACAGCCGGGTCACCGCCGTCACCACCTCGCCGGAGCGGCAGAACGCGAGGCAGTGAGCGGCCGACGGCCCGGTGGCGGTCAGTGGCTCGTATGTACCCAACTCCCCGAACACCTGCGGAAGTTCCCGGCGCAGCCGAAGAGTCTCGACCGAGATCTTCCACTTCTCGTCTGGAGCGGATTCCGGCTCGGACTCCAGCGCGGCTTCGGGGAAGTCCACCGGCCGCCGGTTGTCGGGGTCGACCAGCGCCAGGTACTCGGACTCCGTGCCCTGATAGATGTCCGGCACGCCCGGCATCGTCAGGTGCACCAGCGCGGCACCCAGCACGTTCGCGCGCGTGGCTGCGGTCAGGCCGTGAGAGAACTCCTCGATCTCAGCCGAGAGCGGCCCGGCGGGCCCCGCCGCTACGAAGCGGGCCAGCGCGCGCTCGTACTCCGGATCCTGTTCGGTCCAGCCGGTGCGCAGCCCGGCCTCGCGCGCGGACTTGAGCAGAGCGCCGCTCAGCCGCTCTTCCGTCACGCCGGTGCCGCCCAGGCCGACCGCCGTCTGCCAGGCCGTCCATGCCAGGTGCGGATCGGGCGCGGGGCCATCGGGCACGCGCGCGCTGGAGAGCCGGTCGAGGAGGGCCGCCCATCGCCCCGGGCACTCGGACAGCGCCGTGATCCGGGCCCGTACGTCCGCGCTGCGCTTCGTGTCGTGCGTGGACAGTACGGTCCCGGTGGCCGGCCAGTCGCGGGCGATACAGGCGCAGAAGGCGTGGAACTCGTCTGGGGTGACGGCGGGCCGGTCGGGGGCGCCGCCCACCTCATTGGCCGAGAGCAGCGGCACATAGCGGTAGAACGCCGTGTCTTCGAGGGACTTGGCCCGCAGCGCCGAAGCCGTCTGCGCGAAGCGGACCCGGAACGCGCGGTGCCCGGGGCCGTCGCCGTACCGCCCGAGCGCCAGGTCGCGTACGGCATCGACCGCCGAGGCCTCCTCCGGCACGGCGAACGCCTGCCTCGCCCGGCGTGCCATGTCAGCGGTCAGCACGTCCTCGGCGTCGAGCCCGTACGGCCGGTAGACCGGGATCCGGATCAGGAGCTCGCGCAGGGCGAGCCGCAGGGCCCAGGGCGCATGGTCGCGCAGTGCGGTCTCGCGGGCGCACAGCCCCGCCGCCGTGCGCGTGAGGCGGTCCACTTCGGCGGCCAGCTCATGCGTGACCACTTCGTAGGCAGCGCGGCGCGCCGTCGGCTGCCAGAGCCCGCCCAGATCGTCGGCCTGACCGATGAACTCCCGGTAGAGGGCGATCAGTTCCGCATGACCGGCCGGATCGGTGAAGAGGCCGTCGATCCGTCCGAGCGCGTCGTAGCCGGTCGTGCCCGCGACCGCCCATCCCGTCGGGAGCGGCTCCACGCGCGCGAGGATCTTCTCGACGACCGTCCAGCGGCCGTCCGTCGCCTCGTTCAGTCGCCGCAGATACGTTTCGGGGTCGGCCAGCCCGTCCGGGTGGTCCACCCGCAGCCCGTCCACCACGCCGTCCCGGATCAGCTCAAGGACCTTGGCGTGGGTGGCGGCGAAGACCTCCTCGTCCTCCACCCGGAGGCCGATGAGCTCCGAAATGGTGAAGAAGCGCCGGTAGTTGAGCTCGGTACGGGCCAGCCGCCACCAGCCGAGCCGGTACCACTGCGCATCGAGCAGCTCGCGCAGCACCAGCCGCTCCGTACCGGCGCGCAGCGGGAACTCGTGCGCCTCCCCGTACGCCAACACCCCATTCCGACGGTCCACCGCGAGCCGGTCCAGCTCGCTCCCGATGGGCCCGGCCAGCACCGGCAGCAGCACCTTGCCGTCGCCCGCCGCCCAGTCGATGTCGAACCACTTGGCGTACGGCGAGTCGGGACCGTCGCGCAGCACTTCCCACAGCTGCCGATTGTGGCGCGGCGCCGCTGCCATGTGGTTCGGGACGATGTCGAGCACCAGGCCGAGCCCGGCCGCCCGCGCGGTGCGGGCGAGCCGCCGCAGTCCTTCCTCACCGCCCAGCTCCGCACGTACGCGCGCGTGGTCGACGACGTCATAGCCGTGCGTCGACCCCGGCACCGCTTCGAGGACCGGTGACAGATGCAGATGGGACACCCCTAGCGAGGCGACATAGGGCACGGCGCGCTCGGCGGCACGGAACGGGAAATCCGGCTGGAGCTGCAGCCGGTAGGTCGCGGTGGGTGTCATGCGAACGTACGTACCCCGCTGGGCGGCTTCTGTGCCTTCGGCCCATACGTCCGCACCCGTCTGCCGCGTTAGCTTCGCCTGATGTCCGGAGCGTTGCACACCTATCGCAAGGTCATCGCCCTCACCGGGCCCGTACTCCCCGTCGTCTCCTTCCTCGGCAGGCTGCCGACGGCCATGTGTCAGCTGGGCAGCGTGCTCCTGGTCGCCGAGACCAGCGGCAGCCTGGCCACCGCGGGGCTCGCGGGCGGTGCCCTCGCGCTCGGGCAGACCGTCGGCGGCCCGCTCCTCGGCCGTACCGCTGACCGCCACGGTCAGCGCACCGTGGTGCTCGTCGCGGCGCTCGTCAACGCCGTCGCGGTCACCGCGCTCGTCGTTGCGGCCCTCGCGCACGCGGGTACCGGCTGGCTGGTGCTGCTGGGGGCGCTCGCCGGGGCCAGCGTGCCGCAGGTGGGCCCGCTGGCCCGGACCCGGACGGTGGCGCTGGCCCGCCGTGCCGGCGCCGACGAGCGGACCGTGGCCGCCGCGCTCTCCTTCGAAGGCACCCTCGACGAGGTGTCGTTCGTGCTCGGCCCGGCTTTCGTGGGCCTGGCGGCCGCCCTCGCCCACCCGGCCGTGGCGCTGCTCGCCGCCGCCTGGCTGCTCGCCGTCTGCGGCACCGGCTTCGCCCTGCACCCGACGGCCGGACAGGTCATGGCCGAAGAGCGCGTCTGGGCGCCGCGAACCCGGCTGCCGAGTGCGGCGTACGCGCTGCGCGTCACGATGGTCCTTCAAGGCGCCATGTTCGGCGCCTCCCAGGCGGGCATCACCGCGCTCACCGAGCGGCTCGGGCAGCCGTCCCAGACCGGGCTCGTCTACGCCGCGATGGGCGTGATGAGCGCGGCGGCGGGCCTCGCCATGGTCGCCGTACCGGAAAGACTCGCGCTACGCGCGCGGTGGCGGATCGCCACCGCCGCTCTGGTGGTGCTGTCCGTCCCGCTGCTTTTCGTGGGCTCGCTGGGAACTCTGTACGGGGTGGTGGTCGTTCTCGGAGTGGCGTACGCCCCGCACCTGATCACCCTGTTCGCGCTGACCGAACGGATCGTCCCCGCCGCCCGGTTGGCCGAGTCCATGGCGTTCCTGACCAGCGGGATCGTCGGCGGCCAGGCGCTCGCTCTCGCTCTGTCGGGGCGGCTGGCCGAGGAACACGGTCCGGGTGCGGCCTTCGCGGTCATGGTGGTCGCGGGGGCGCTCTGCGCGGTGCTCTCATGGTCCGTGCGCGGCGTGGCGGACGCCGGGCCGCCCCACGACACCCTCGCCGCGCAACCGCAACCGCAACCGCAACCACACCCGCTCACGCCGGGCGTTGCAGCACCGCCAGGCTCCGTCCCACGAGGGTGATCCGCTCGCCGGCCGTCACCTTCGGGCCGTCGCCCGGCGGCACCCCTTCCGGACGGCCGGTGTCCACCACCACCTGCCACTGTCTGCCGTGGTTGACCGGGACCAGGAAGTCGATGACCTCGGCGCTCGCATTGAACATCAACAGAAAGGAGTCGTCAGCGATCCGCTCGCCGCGCGGGCCCGGCTCGGAGATCGCGTTGCCGTTGAGGAAGACCGTGAGGGCCTTGGCGCTCGCCGCCTGCCAGTCCTGCTGCGTCATCTCCTCACCCTCCGGGGTGAACCAGGCGATGTCCGACAGCTCGTCGTGCGTGCCCTGCACCGGCCGGCCGTGGAAGAACCGGCGGCGGCGGAAGACCGGGTGGTCTCGCCGCAGCCACACCATGGTCCGGGTGAAGGCGAGCAGTGTCCCTTCCGGGTCGCCGCCCGCGTCGGGCCACTTCACCCAGGTCAGCTCGCTGTCCTGGCAGTAGGCGTTGTTGTTGCCGTGCTGGGTGCGGGCGAACTCGTCGCCGTGGCTGAGCATCGGCACGCCCTGCGACAGCATCAGGGTGGCGATGAAGTTGCGCATCTGGCGCTCGCGCAGCTCCAGGACCTCCTCGTCGTCCGTGTCGCCCTCGGTGCCGCAGTTCCAGGAGCGGTTGTGGCTCTCGCCGTCCCGGTTGCCCTCCTTGTTGGCCTCGTTGTGCTTGTCGTTGTACGCGACGAGGTCGTGCAGGGTGAACCCGTCGTGGCAGGTGTGGAAGTTGATGGAGGCCAGCGGCCGACGGCCGTCGTCCTGGTACAGATCGGAGGAGCCGGTGAGCCGCCCGGCGAACTCGGCGAGCGTGCGCGGCTCGCCGCGCCACAAGTCCCGTACGGTGTCGCGGAACTTACCGTTCCACTCGGTCCACAGCGGCGGGAAGTTGCCCACCTGATAGCCGCCCTCGCCCACGTCCCAGGGCTCGGCGATCAGCTTGACCTGGCTCACCACCGGGTCCTGCTGCACCAGGTCGAAGAACGAGGACAGCCGGTCCACCTCGTGGAACTGCCGGGCCAGCGTCGCCGCGAGGTCGAAGCGGAAGCCGTCCACATGCATCTCGGTGACCCAGTACCGCAGCGAGTCCATGATCAGTTGGAGGACGTGCGGCGAGCGCATCAGGAGCGAGTTCCCGGTGCCGGTGGTGTCCTCGTAGTAGCGCTGGTCGTCGGCCAGCCGGTAGTACTGCGCGTTGTCCAGGCCCCGGAAGGAGAGCGTGGGGCCCAGGTGGTTGCCCTCCGCCGTGTGGTTGTAGACGACGTCGAGGATGACCTCGATGCCCGCCTGGTGCAGCGCCCGTACGGCCTGCTTGAACTCCAGGACCTGCTGGCCCCGGTCGCCCCACGAGGCATAGGCGTTGTGCGGGGCGAAGAATCCGATCGTGTTGTAACCCCAGTAGTTGGACATCCCCTCGTCCGCCAGCCGGTGGTCGTTGACGAACTGGTGCACCGGCATCAACTCCAGGGCGGTGACGCCAAGTTCCGTCAGATGGCCGATGACGGCCGGGTGCGCCAGCGCCGCGTAGGTGCCGCGCATCTCCTGGGGCAGCGCCGGATGGAGCATCGTCAGGCCCTTCACATGGGCCTCGTACAGCACGGTGCGGTGGTACTCGGTGCGCGGAGGGCGGTCGTCCCCCCAGTCGAAGTACGGGTTGACCACGACCGACGTCATGGTGTGCGGCGCCGAGTCCATGTCGTTGCGGGCCTCGGGGCGGTCGAAGTAGTAGCCGTACACCGCCTCGCCCCAGTCGACGCTGCCGCTGACCGCGCGCGCGTAGGGGTCGAGAAGCAGCTTGGCCGAGTTGCAGCGGTGGCCCTTGTGCGGCTCGTACGGGCCGTGCACGCGGAAGCCGTAGCGCTGACCGGGCATCACTCCGGGCAGATAGGCGTGGCGGACGAACGCGTCGCTCTCGCGCAGCTCCACCGCCGTCTCCGAGCCGTCGTCGTGCAGCAGGCACAACTCGATCCGGCGGGCGGCCTCCGAGAAGACCGCGAAGTTGGTCCCGGCGCCGTCGTACGTGGCGCCGAGTGGGTACGCCTGTCCCGGCCACACCTGCATGGGCAAGACTCTTCCACTTCTGATCCGGGTACTGAGGGGCACTTGACGCAGATCCTTCCGGAAAAGACGGCCGTCCCATAGGACGCCGGAGTGCTCCGGAGGGTGATCCGGGCGCGGGAACCCCAGGTCGGGACAGCGGGCACCCGAGGTGATCCGGACGGCCTTCGCGGTCGGATCCGGCCATCGGGCGGGTGCGGCGGCGGTCCCGGCCCTGGTGGAACCGCTATGAATCCGCTCACTCCCCTCGACCCCGGCCCACAGAACGCGTCGGGTCGACAAAGGAGTTGGGAAACCAGCCTCTCCATCCGGCTGCACCGCCTCCCGCTCCCGGAGTAGTCTTCCTTGATCGTTGGAGGGGGACCGGAAGGCGGTGCGCGGGTGAGCTCGGGAGGGCTGGAGCTTCCCCCTGGTGACGCCGGTCACGAGGGGGAGTCCGGCGACATCCCGCCCGGGGCGGTCTCCCTCGCACGACCGGTGGAGATCGGGGCGGAACTGGACTGGGGCGCGGACGCCTGGAGCGAGGTGCGTACGCGCGCGCAGCGGGCCGGACGTGCCTACATCTGGCTGAATCTGGTGGAACAGCGGCTGCGGGCCGTGGTCGCCGCGGTGCTCCGCCCGATCTACGAACCGGTCCACGGCGACGACTGGGTGGTCGCGGCGGCGGGCCCGGCCGGGCAGGAGTGGGTGCAGCGCGCCGTCGCCGTACGGGAGGTCTCGCGCCGCAAGGGCTATCTGCTCGACCCGGCCGACGACAACGTGCTGAGCTTCCTCACGCTGCCGCAGCTGCGCGAGCTGATGGTGCAGCACTGGCCGTGCTTCGAGCCGTACGTGGACGACCGGCGCGATGTCGAACTCGCCCTGGACGAGCTGGAGGTCGCGCGGAACGTTGTCTCCCGCAACCGTGCGCTCAACGAGGCGGTGCTGGCCCAGGCCGAGCGGGCCTCCGCGCGGCTGCTCGACGTCCTGGGCGGCGGAGCCGGGGCGCCCGCCGCGCACCGGCTGCCCATCGACGCGGTCGAGGACCTGGTCGGCGACCGGTACGCGGACGTGGTCTCGGTCCACTCCGACCGGGTGCGGCTCCAGCGCCAGCTTCCGGCCGAGGACCTGTTCAGCAACGCGCGCCGCCTCGACGCGATAGGTATCGGCCTCAACCTGCTGGTCCAGAACTACTCGGGCCGTCGGCTGGTCCGGCTCGCCGAGTCGGGCTGCCGTGTCCGGCTGCTCTTCCTCAACCCGGCGAGCAGCGCGGTCAAGCGGCGCGAGCGCGAACTGGGCCTGAAGAAGGGCGAGCTGAGCCGTTCGGTCGAGATGAACATTCTCCATATGCGGCGAGTGCGCGCCCGGCTGCGCGACCCCGGCGCCTTCGAGATCCAGGTCTTCGACGAGACACCGCGCTTCACGGCGTATCTGGTCGACGGGGACGGCACGGACGGACTCGCCGTCGTCCAGTCGTACTTGCGGCGGGCGCGCGGGATGGAGGCACCGGTACTGGTGTTGCGCGGGGGCGCGCGGCGCGGTGTCGTACGCCCTGACCAGGATGATGAAAACGGGCTTTTTGAGACATACCGCGAGGAGTTCGAGTCGGTGTGGGCCGACTCCCGGCCCGTCTCCTGAGCGGCGGTCGGGCGGTCCGGGACCCCGATGTCAGTGGTGCGTGCGAGGCTGGTCGTCAACTGGGGGAAAGCACCACAAGGGAGGGCCAACATGGGGTGGCACCACGCACCGCTGGTCGGATTCGATCTGGAGACGACCGGTACGGACCCGCTGGAAGCGCGGATCGTGACGGCGGCGATCGTCGGCGTCCGCGACGGCGAGGCGGTCCGGCAGCGCAGCTGGCTGGCCGATCCCGGGATCCGTATCCCGGCCCAGGCCTCGGCGATCCACGGCATCAGCAACGAGCGGGCGACGGCGGAGGGCCGCCCGGTGCGCGAGGTGGCCGACGAGATCGCCGAGACCATCACGGAATACTGGACGCAGGGCGTGCCGATCGTGGCGTACAACGCGGCCTTCGACCTCACACTGCTCGCCGCCGAGCTCCAGCGGCACGGGCTGCCGTCGCTCACCGACCGCCTCGGCGGCGCGGGGACGGGCCCGGTCGTCGACCCGTACACGATCGACCGCGCGGTCGATCGGTACCGCAAGGGCAAGCGGACGCTGGAAGCGGTCTGCGTCGAGTACGGCGTGGTGCTCGACGGCGCCCATGAGGCGGGCGCGGACGCGCTGGCGGCGGTCCGGGTGGCCGTGGCGATAGCCGACCGCCATCCGCAGGTGGCCGGTCTGCCTCCGGCGGAGCTGCACGACCGGCAGGTCCAGTGGTACGCGGAGTGGGCCGCCGACTTCCAGCGATTCCTGCGCAGGAAGGGCACGCCGGACGCGACGGTCGACCCGGCCTGGCCGATACGGGAGTTGGCCCCGGCGAGGGGCTGACGCGGGCAACAGCCGGCTCTGTCGGGGCTGACGCGGGCAGCGGCAAGCTGCGGGCGACCCGGGCGGCGAGCAGCTGCGCAACGCTCAGAACGGGTACCAGCGCACCTCGGCGTCCCCGTCCCGCAGCGAGGCGACCCGGCGGCGGAACTCGTCGAGGGCCTTGGGGTTGGACGGGGCGTGCTGGGCGACCCAGGCGCAGCTGGCCGTCTCCCGGGCGCCGCGCAGCACCGCGCAGCCGTCCCACTCCCGCACGTCCCAGCCGTACGCCTCGACGAACGCGTCGTACTGCTCGGCCGGCATCCCGTAGCGATCCCGGGAGAGGGCCATGACCACCAGGTCGTGCTCGCGGAAGTCGGCGGAGAAGGTCTCCAGGTCGACCAGGACCGGACCGGCGGGGCCGATGTGGACGTTGCGCAGCAGCGCGTCGCCGTGGATCGGGCCGGGGGAGAGATGGGGGGTGAGTGCGGCGGCCGCGTCGGCGAAGCCGTCCCGCCGGGCCCGCAGATAGGCCGCGTCGGCGGGGTCGATGGCGTCCCCGGCGAGGCGCAGCCAGCGCTCGACCCCGCCGAGCAGTTCACGGCGGGGCAGGGTGAACGGGGGTGAGGGAAGGGAGTGGACGAGCCGCAGCAGTTCGGCGAGGTCGCGCGGCCCGGCGGGGCGGAGCGCGGCGGGCAGGCGGTGCCAGACGGTCACCGGGTGCCCGGCCACGAGCCGGGGCGCGGTCTCGGCGGCCCGCACCGCCGGGATACCGCACTCCGCCAGCCAGCCCGCGATGGCCACTTCGCGTTCCGCGCGCGCGAGGAGTTCGGGATGGCGGGTGGCGTCCCGGCCGACCTTGACCACCAGGTCGCCCACCGCGAAGACCGCGTTCTCGCCGAGCGCCAGCAGCTCCGCGGGGTCACCGTCGACGGCCGCCGGGCCGGCTGTCGCCCCGCCCGCTGTCGCCGTGCCGAACCCCGCCGTGGCCAGCACCTCGCGTGCCCGTGCCTCGTCCACTGTTCTCTCCCGGTGATCGTTCCGTACCGGTCAAGTCTCGCACTCACGCAGGTTGCCGCAGTGGGGCGGCCGAGTTCATCGGCTTCCTGCTGCGGGCGCCGAACATGGTCCGGCTCGCCGAGGGGGACTGGATGCTGCCCACGGGGACCCGGGCGCTAGCGGACCCGGCGCTGCATCCCGCGAAGTACGGCTGGTCCCACCGGAGCCGCGCCGGCGCGGTATCTGCGGCCGGCGCCCGCGCAGTCCGTACATGGGTATCCGGAGTGGAAGGACAAGATGGCGACCCCCGCGTTCCAGGAGTGCTGCAGCGGCGCGATCGGAGCCGAGGCGCTGCGTGAACGCCTGGTCGACGACGGGAACTTGGTGCTGGCCTGCTCCCAGCGCTGACCGCCGTCGCGTCGTCAGAACGTTCACTCGAACGAGCGAGCTAAAAAAGCTTGCACGAGACGTCTCGTCTTGCTTACCGTCAATGTATGAGCGAATCGAAGCGTGCCCACATCGCCATGTTCTCCATCGCTGCCCACGGGCACGTGAACCCGAGCCTTGAGGTCATCCGGGAACTCGTCTCCCGTGGGCACCGGTTGAGTTACGCGATCCCCGCGTCCTTTGCCGACAAGGTCGCCGAGACCGGCGCCGAGCCGGTGATCTACCGGTCGACACTGCCCACGGAGGAGCACCCCGAGGAGTGGGGGACCGAACTGATCGACAACATCGAGCCGTTCCTCGACGACGCCATCCAGGCACTGCCTCAGCTGGTGGAAGCCTTCGACGACGACCGGCCCGACGTCGTCATCAGCGACATCACCTCGTACCCGGCCCCGGTGCTCGCCCACCGCTGGGGCGTCCCGTATCTCCAGCTCTCACCGAACCTGGTGGCGTGGGAGGGGTACGAGGAGGAGGTGGCGGACCCGATGTTCGCCGAGCTGCGTGCCTCCGAGCGCGGCTGGGCCTACTACGCCCGGTACCAGGCGTGGTTGGACGAGCACGGGATGGACCACACCGACCCCGACCGGCTCGTCGGCCGCCCCGGCCGGTCGCTCGTCCTGATCCCGCGCGTGCTCCAGCCGCACGCCGACCGGGTGGACGAGTCCGTCTACACCTTCGTCGGCGCCTGCCAGGGCGACCGGGCCGAACAGGGGGAGTGGCAGCGGCCGGCCGGGGTCGAGAAGGTGCTCCTGGTCTCGCTCGGCTCCACCTTCACCAAGCAGCCGGGCTTCTACCGGGAGTGCGTGAAGGCTTTCGGGGATCTTCCCGGGTGGCATGTGGTGCTGCAGATAGGCAAGTTCGTCGATGCTTCCGAGATCGGCGAGATACCCGCGAATGTGGAGGTGCACCACTGGATTCCGCAGCTGGCGGTCCTGCGCCAGGCGGACGCGTTCATCACCCACGCGGGCGCTGGCGGCAGCCAGGAGGGGCTGGCCACCGCGACGCCGATGGTGGCGGTCCCGCAGGCCGTCGACCAGTTCGGCAACGCGGACATGCTCCAGTCGCTCGGCGTCGCCCGCCATATACCGATGGAGGAGGCCACGGCGGAGACCCTGCGTACGGCGGTCCTGGCCCTGGTCGACGACCCGGAGGTGGCCGAGCGGGCCGAGACGGTGCGCCGGGCGATGGCCGACGAGGGCGGCACCCGCCAGGCGGCGGACCTGATCGAGGCGGCGCTCCGGGACTGACGGGGTTGTGGACTCGGGGTGGGGCGCGGTGACACGGCGGCGCCCCAACTGACGGGGGTCCAGGGGAGACCAGTTGGCACACCCCAACGGGCAAGGGCCCTGGGGCAACCCACCAGAGCGCCCCAACGGGCAAGGGCCCGGGGAACGTTGCTCCCCGAGCCCCTGCTCGTATCACCCCGATGGGTCAGACGTGGACCACCCGGTCCCGGTCCTCGTCGCCGTAGGGGGTGGCGGCAGGCTGTACCGCGGCCGACTCGTCGTGGGTCATGTCCGGGAGCCAGTGCAGCCACTTCGGCAGGTACCAGTTGCGCTCGCCCAGCAGGGCCATGACCGCCGGGAGCAGTACACCCCGGATGATCGTGGCGTCGATCAGTACGGCGGTGGCGAGGCCCACGCCCATCTGCTTCATGGACTGCATCGACAGTGTGCCGAAGATCGCGAACACCGCCACCATGATGATCGCCGCGCTCGTCACCACGCCCGCCGTCGTCACCACACCGTGCTGGATCGCGTCGCGGGTCGAGCGGCCCTGGAGCTTGGCCTCCCGGATCCGCGACACCACGAACACGTGGTAGTCCATCGACAGGCCGAACAGGATCACGAAGAGGAAGAGAGGCAGCCAGGACACGATCGCGCCGACGCCGGCGGCGCCCACCAGCGAGGCACCCCAGCCGTGCTGGAAGACAGCGGTCAGGATGCCGTACGCGGCGCCCACCGAAAGGAGGTTGAGCACGATCGAGGTGATCGCGATCGTCAGCGAGCGGAAGCAGAGCAGCATCAGCAGGAAGGCGAAGACCACGACGAAGGCGAAGACCGGGGTCACCGCACCGACGATCTTGGCGTTGAAGTCCTTGGACCCGGCGACCTGACCCGTGATCGGCGCGTCCAGGCCGTGCACCTTGCCCAGGGTGTCCGGGCGGACATGGTCGCGGAGCAGATTCAGGCTCTTCTCCGCCTTCTTCTGATCGGAGCCGCCGATCAGCGGGACATCGATGACGGCGACGTTCTCGGCGTCGTGCATGGTGACCTTCACCGGGCCGTCCGAGGCGCCGCGGCTGATCGCCTGCGTACGGAAGTCCGCGATGGCCTGCTTGACTTCCGGGGCGTTGATGTCGGCGGCCTTGATCACCACGTTGGCCGGGCTGGCGCCGCCGGGGAAGGTCTGGTTGACCCGGTCATAGGTGCCGACGATGGGCAGCGAGTTGCCGAACTCCTGGTCCAGCGTGAGGTTCTGGGTGTGCATACCGACCGCCGGAACGGCGATCGCGATGAGCGCGCCGGCGGCGATCGCCAGCGCTGCCTTGGGGCGGCGCAGTACGACGCCGAGGACCGCGCGCCAGATCCGGCTCTCGCCGTTGCGGTTGCGGTTGTGGTTGCCCTTGCGACGCTTGATGCGGTTGAGGAACGGCAGCCGGCCCTTCTCGACGCGCTCGCCGAGGAGCGACAGCAGGGCGGGCAGTACGGTCACGGAGCCGACCATCGCCACCGCGACCACCATCAGGGAGGCCAGACCCATCGCCTCGAACTCGGCGAGCCCGGTGAAGAGCATGCCCGCCATGGCGACGCAGACGGTCACACCGGAGACGATGATCGCGCGTCCGCTGGTGGCGGCCGCGATGCGCAGCGCCGTCTGGGCGTCGCGTCCGGCCGCGCGCTCCTCGCGTTCGCGGCGCAGATAGAAGAGGCAGTAGTCGACGCCGACGGCGAGACCGACGAGGAGCATCACCGAGTTGGCGGTGTCGCTCATCGGTTGGAGGTGGCTGACGATGGCCATCAGACCCATGGTGGCGATGATCGCCGTGAGCGCCAGGGCGACCGGGAGCAGCGCCGCGACCAGGGCGCCGAAGGCGATGAGGAGGATGCCGAGGGCGACGGGCACGGCCGAGTACTCGGCCTTCTTGAAGTCGTCGCCGAAGGCGTCCTTGAACGTCTTGCCCATGCTGGCGCTGCCGATCTCCTCGATCCGCAGCCCCTGGTGCTCGCCCTGCACCTTCTTCACCGCGTCGAGCACGGGAGCTATTCGGTCGGGCGCGGTGTCGGCGTCGCCGCGCACATCGAACTGGACCAGTGCGCTGCGGCCGTCCTTGGAGAGGGTCTTCGCCGTATACGGCGAGGTCACCTTGGTGACCTGACCGGTGCTGTCGACCGCCTTCATCACGGCGTCGACGGCGGAACGGAACGCCGGGTCGGTGGCCTTCGTGGTGTTGTCGTTGGCCTGGATGAAGATGGTTTCGCCCGCCGGTTCCTTCAGGCCCGCGTCATCGATGATCTTCTGCGCCTGGCCGACCTCGCCGGGGAGCTGGTTGTTCTTGACGTTGACCCGCCCGGTCGCCGAGCCGATGCCCATGGCGAGGACGACGAAGAGCACCCAGATCACCACCGCCGCCCAGCGGTGCCGGGCACTCCAGCCGCCGGCTCGCGCGGCTACGCCACGCACTCTTGTGACCCCATTGACCATGACGAGTAAGCCCCCTGGTTGAGCGGTGGCAGCCCCGCGCCGCCATCCCACTACGACGCTAGGGGCACTATCCGGCCGTCTCGTCGTGCTTCTCGGTGAACCGGTGGCCCGGTATCTACTCCCTGCGATGTGGGGGCATCCCCTAGAAGTCGGATTCAAGCCCCTTACACGTAAAGGCGATTGAGGGGGAAGTTCCGGTTCCGTGTCAACACAGAGTATCCACGAAGCCTGCACAAAGCCCGAGTTGCCCGGGCCTGGCCGGTTTTTTATTACGAAACCTTGTTGCCTAAGTCACAGCTGCGTGGAGCCCTTGATCTGTGCTCATCAATCGGCAAGGGTTTCGAAGCAGCCCCGGAAACTTTCCGTCCGGTAAGCAAACCCCCCACAAAGAATGACGAGGAGAGCCCTCTTCATGGCAACTCACAAGCGCAAAAGCCGTCTTAAGCTCACTGCCGCGATAACCGCTGTAGCGGCCGCGGCCGGAGTGACGCTCATGACGTCCGAGTTCGCCGGCGCAGCGCCGGCGGAGGGCACGGTCTACGGGCTCGACGCCAAGGGCGCCATCGACGGCAGCTACATCGTCCTCATGGACGGGCAGGCTTCCGCGGACGCCAAGAAGAAGCTCGCCGACGAGTACGGCGGCAAGCTTCAGCGCGACTACTCGGCCGTCAACGGCTTCTCGGCCAGCGGGCTTTCGGAGAAGGAGGCCAAGCAGCTGGCCGCCGACCCGGCCGTCGGCAAGGTCGTCCAGAACAAGAAGTTCCACATCGAGGCCACGCAGGCCAACCCGCCGTCCTGGGGGCTTGACCGGATCGACCAGGCCGAGACCGCCGGTGACGGCAAGTACACCTACCCGGACAGCGCGGGCGACGGTGTCACCGCGTATGTCATCGACACCGGCGTCCGCATCAGCCACAAGGACTTCGGCGGCCGTGCCTCGTACGGCTTCGACGCGGTCGACAACGACAACAACGCCGACGACGGCAACGGCCACGGCACGCATGTCGCCGGGACCATCGCCGGAACCGCGCACGGTGTCGCCAAGAAGGCGAAGATCGTCGCCGTACGCGTCCTCGACAACCAGGGCTCCGGCAGCACCGAGCAGGTCGTCGCGGGCATCGACTGGGTCACCAAGAACCACAAGGGCCCCTCGGTCGCCAATATGAGCCTCGGCGGCTCCGCCGACCCGGCGCTGGACGCGGCCGTGCAGAAGGCGATCGCCTCCGGCGTCACCTTCGCCGTGGCGGCGGGCAACGAGTCCACCGATGCGGGCAACAGCTCGCCGGCCCGGGTGCCGGAGGCGATCACCGTGGCCTCCTCCACCAAGGACGACAAGCAGTCCGACTTCTCCAACTTCGGCTCCGTCGTGGACCTCTACGCCCCCGGCTCGGACATCACCTCCGACTGGAACACCGACGACAACGCCACCAAGACCATCTCGGGCACGTCCATGGCGACCCCGCACGTCGTCGGCGCCGCTGCCGTCTACCTCGCGGGCCACAAGGACGCCACCCCGGCCCAGGTCTCGGCGGCGCTCACCGGTGGAGCCACCAAGGACAAGATCTCCAACCCGGGCGCGGGCACCCCGAACAAGCTGCTGAAGATCGTCGAGTAACCGTCCCTCAGCAGACGTGACCGGCGGTCCCCGTGCCATCCCCCACGAGGCACGGGGGCCGTCCTATCGTGTGCGCATGACGACGATGTACGCCGCACTGCTGCGCGGTATCAATGTGGGCGGCGCCAAGAAAGTCCCGATGGCGGAGCTCAGAGCGCTGCTGGGCGAGCTGGGCCACGGCGCCGTACGCACCTATCTGAACAGCGGGAACGCTGTCTTCAGCAGCGCATCCGACGATACGGACGCGCTCGCCGCCGACCTGGAGCGGGCCATCGCGAAGCACTTCGGCTTCGACGTCGCCTGCATAGTGCGCACCGGCAGCTATCTGAAGGCCGTGCTCGACGCCTGTCCCTTCCCCGCCGAGGAGCTGGAGGGCAAGCAGCTGCACGCCACGTTCTTCTCCGGCCCGGCCGAGCCGGAGCGCTTCGCGGCGATCGACCCGAAGGCGTTCGCACCCGAGGAGTTCCGCCTGGGCGACCAGGTCCTCTACCTTTACGCGCCCGACGGGCTCGGCAAGTCCAAGCTGGCGGAGGCGTTGTCGAAGCCGTCCCTGCTCAAGGGCATCGACGCCACGTCACGTAACTGGAACACCGTGAAGGCGCTCGTGGAGATGACCCGTGACTGAGCCCACGCCTGCCGGGGAGTCGGCGCGGTCCGCCGAATCCACGCCGTCCGCAGAGCCCGAGCCCGCCCACGCCGATGGGTTCATCCCGGCCGTCGAGGCCGCCATCGAGAGTGAGCTGCGGCTGCTCGACCCCGATGTCCGCTCCTCGCCCGAGCTGATGGGGTCGTATCTGCATCCGGAGTTCACCGAGTTCGGCGCGTCCGGGCGGCGGTGGGACCGGGCGTCGATCCTCGCCGTGCCCGCGAGTGAGGTCACCAACTGGGTCCGTCCTGTCACCACCTCCCATATGACCGGGGTGCAGCTCGCCCCCGACCTGGTGCATCTGACCTTCGACACCGAGTACAACGGACGGCTCGCCCACCGGAGTTCCCTGTGGCGGCACACGGATGCGGGGTGGCTGCTCTACTTCCATCAGGCGACGCCGTACGGCCTGCGTGAACCGGAGGAGCAGGATCCCGAAGTGGCCCAGTCGGACGATGCGTGAATGGCCCGTACGTCCGTGCCAATAAGTGGCTACGGTCGTCTCATGAACACCACTGAGAACACCGCTGCCACCACCGTCGACTTCTACTTCGACCCCGCCTGCCCGTTCGCCTGGATCACCTCCCGCTGGATGCTGGAGGTCGAGCCGCAGCGGAACATCGACCTTCGGTTCCGGGTGATGAGCCTGTATCTGCACAACATCGGCAATGAACTCCCGGACTGGTACCGGGAGTTGGTCGACAACTCGATACGGCCGGTCCGGGTGGCGGTCGCGGCTGCGCAGGCGCACGGGGACGGGGTGCTGCGGGACCTCTACACCGCGTTCGGCACGCGGATCCATCAGCAGAAGAACAAGGACTTCGACGCGGTCATCGCCGAATCGCTCGCCGAGCTGGGGCTGCCCGCGGAGCTGGCCGACGCCGCGTATGACTCGGCGTTCGACGAGGCGGTGCGGCTGAGCCACGATGCGGGTAAGGACCCGGAGGTGGATGGGTATGTCGGTACGCCGACTATGCATCTGGATGGGACGGTTTACTTCGGTCCCGTGCTGAGCTCCATCCCGCGTGGTGAGGAGGCGGCTCGTCTCTTTGACAGCTTCCGGGTTATCGCGGGGTACCCGGACTTCTTTGAGCTGAAGCGGACGCGGACCGGGTCTTTGAACTTCGACTGAGTCTGCGGGCTGGTGGGGGCTTGTCGCGCAGTTCCCCGCGCCCCTAGGCGATCGGCGGCAGCCCGTAACGTTAGTGATCCGATGACTGGTTCAACTCGCTGGCCTTTCCTAGGAGTTATGGGCTCACCTGTTGACCGTAGCGCATCAATGCTCCTATGTTTCCCGGGACTCATGAGGCTGATCCCATGGGAGGGAACATGCCCGCCAGATCCGCAGTGGTCGCCGCGCTCGCCGCCCTCGTGATCGGCGGGCCCGGCCTGGTGCCGTTCGCCGGGGCCCACGCGGTGTCCGGCGCGGCCGACGTCTACGTCTCCCCGGTCGGGCAGGACGCCGCCGACGGCACCGGGGCGCATCCCGTCCGTACCCTCGCCCGGGCCCGCGATCTGGCGCGGAGTCGGGCCGCGCGCTATGACGGGGACCTGACCGTTCACCTCGCGTCCGGTACGTACCGGATGAGCGGGCCGCTCGTGCTCGACGGGCGGGATTCCGGGCGGAGCGGGCGTCGGATCGTGTGGCAGGGGGCCGGGGCCGACTCCACCCTCATCAGCGGCGGCCGCAAGGTCGACGGGTGGCGGCCCACACCGGGGCGTCCCGGGCTCTGGTCCGCTCCGGCGCCTCAAGGGCTCGACGACACACGGCAGTTGTACGTCGATGGCGTACGCGCACAACGTGCTCGGGGTGAGGTGCCGGTCGGGCTGAGTGTGACGGCGACCGGGTACACCGCCACCGCCGATACGATCGCCCGCTGGCGGCATCCGGCCGACGCCGAGTTCGTCTACACCGGCGGCGAGCCCTTCTGGAACGTCGAGCGCAACGGCCTCGGTCAGTGGACCGAGCCGCGCTGCCGGATCGCCGCCGCGCAGGGCACCACGATCACCATGGCCCAGCCGTGCTGGGACAACTCCAACAAACGGGTGGAGTTCCCCGACCGGCCCGGCCGGACCGTCAGCATGGTCGGGCCCGGGCGGCTCACCGACAACGGCAAGGCGTCGTACGTCGAGAACGCCTATGAACTCCTCGACCAGCCCGGCGAGTGGTACCTCGACCGGTCCGCGCACACCGTCTACCACCTGCCGCGCGCGGGCGAGGATCTGACCGGCGCGGATGTGGAGGCGGCGGCCGCCGAGAAGCTGGTCGACGGGCGCGGCACCCCGGCCGCGCCGCTGCACGATGTCGCCTTCCAGGGGCTCCAGTTCGGCTACGCCACCTGGCTCACCCCGTCGAAGCCCGAGGGGTTCTCCGAGATCCAGGCCGGTTACACCATCACCGGGCCGACCGGCTGGGCGACGCAGGGACTCTGCGGCTTCGTCGACGGCGGCACCTGCCCGTTCGCGTCCTGGACGAAGATGCCTGGCAATGTGTCCTTCACGTATGGCCAACGTATCGACATCGAAGACAGCGCCTTCGCGCATCTGGGCGCCGCAGGGTTGGAGCTCGGTGCGGGGACCATGGATGCCCGCGTGCGCGGGAGCGTCTTCACCGATATCTCCGGGAACGGGGTGGAGATCGGTGGTGTGGACGGTCAAGCCGTCGTGTCCGGCGTCGAAGTGACGGACAATCATCTGTACGGGCTGCCCCGCGAGTACCGCGGTGGCGTCGGCATCCTCGACGGTTACACCCAGCACACCACCATCGCCCACAACCAGCTCGACCACCTCGGCTACAGCGCGGTCTCCCTGGGCTGGGGCGGCTGGCCCGACAAGATCGGCTCGCCCGCGACGCCCAACCCGAGCCATGACAACGTCGTACGCGACAACCTGATCCACGACTACATGCAGCTGCTCGACGACGGCGGTGGCGTGTACACCCAGGGGTTGACCGGGACTTCTATGGGTGATGGCGAGAAGGTCACCGGGAATGTCATCCATGACCAGTGGGGCCTCGGCAAGAGTGTGTACACCGACAACGGTTGTACGTACGAGACCGTTCAGGGCAACGTCCTGTACGGGGCTGCGTACGCCAATGTCGCCAGCCGCCACACCGACTACCGCGACTCGCTCGGCAACAACGACCCGACTCTGATCAAGGACAACTGGTGGGAGGAGGGGACGGGCGACAGCTCCAGCAAGGGGCTGGTGACCAGCGGGAACCACATCATGGCCGGGCTCTCGGATGCGCCCGCTGATGTTCTCGCCAATGCCGGGATCGAGCCCGCGTACCGGGGGATCCTCGACCGTGCGGTCGGGGCGCCCTCTGTGCCGGAGGCGCCCTCGCGTGTCGGGACGAGTACGGGTGGTGCGGACGGGTTGTACGTGACGTTCAATCCGAGCTTCGTGGAGGGCGGTTCTCCGGTTACGGGGTACACCGCGTATGCCTTGCGGTCGGACGGGAGCGAGGCCGCGCGGGCGAGTGTTGATGTGGCGGAGTTCAGGCGGCTCGCGTATGTACGTGTCGGTCAACTCCCGGTGGGACAGGGGCCGTTCCGGGTCGTCGTGACCGCGCGGAACGCGAACGGTGAGAGTGCGGCCTCGGTTGCCTCGGCGCCGCTTACGCCCACGGCGGCGTCCGTGTTGCCCGGTGCGCCCGCCGGTGCACGGCTGCGGACTGCCGCCCGCGCGGCCACGGTTGCCTGGACGCCTCCCGCCGTCACGGGGGATGCCAAGGTGATCGGTTACCGGATCACCGTCTCGGACGGGCGGGTTGTCGCTGTTGGCGGGCGGGATGTGCTGGTTACGCAGGCGTCTGGGAAGGGGATGTTCCGGGTGCTCGGTGGGTTGGAGCCGGGGACCTCTTATACGGTCTCGATTGCTGCCGTGACGGCGGCGGGGGTTGGGCCGGGGGTGACGGTTTCGGGCACCACGGCGGCCGGATAGGTCGGCGGTTTTGTCTGCGGACCGTGCTGGGCTTGTCGCGCCCACGCGGCGGAGCCGCAAATTGACACAGCCCCGCGCCCCTAGCGGTAACGGGGTCCGGTCCCGATGAAAGGGCAGGGGAACGGGGCGGTCGCGCCCCCTAACGGGAGCCCGCCTCCCCCCTCCACTCCCCATCCCTCTGCGCCCACCGCACCGCCGGGCGTACCCCCAGGCCCGCCGCTGCGAACAGTGCTGCCAAGAACGCCCAGCCTGCGAAGCCGTGGCCCACCGCCGTTACCGTTACCAACGCCGGGCCCGCCATCATTGCTGCTGCCGCGCCCGAGCTGAAGACGCCCTGGTAGACGCCGTGGGCGCGGGAGTCGGCCAGTTCGTAGCCCAGGGTCCAGCCGCCGGCCGAGGACAGGACCTCGCCGAACACCTGGATCACCGAGCCCGCCGCGAGCACGGCCACCGCCCAGATCGGGGAGAGGCCGGCGGACAGGGCGAAGACCACACAGGCCGCGCCGAGCAGCAGTCCCGCCCGGCTCATCGCCCGTACCGATGCCGCCACGTCCTTGACGCCCCGGGTCGCGCGTACCTGGAGCAGCGCCACCAGTACACAGTTGACGATCATCACGAGTGCGACGGTCCAGCGTGGGGCGTCCGTATTCTCCGCGATCCACAGGGGCATGCCTACCTCAAGGAGGCTGAACTGGAGCATCGTCACGGCGTTGAGCATGGTCACCGCCAGATACGGCAGGTCGCGGACCGCGCGCCAGCGGCTCTCGGCCGGGGTGTCGGCCTTGCCGTCCGCCCCGCGCGCGGCCGTGGCGGCCTCGTTGAGCGGCAGCGCACGGACGAGAAGGGCGGGGATCACGAAGGTCGCCGCGTCGAAGAGGATCAGGGCGACATAGGCGCCCCGGGTGTCGAGCTGGAGCGCCACCGCGCCGATCCCGCCACCCAGGCCCATGGACGCGTTGGTGACCATGCGCAGATAGCCGCGCGCCTCGACGCGGGTCGCGGCGGGCAGTACGTCCGCGAAGAGCGCGCCCTTCACGCCCCAGCCCGCCTGGTTGAGCGCGCCGAAGCACACGGCCGCCACCAGGAAGCCGGCGTACCCGTGGACCAGGGAGTATCCGGCCATCGCCAGTCCGGAGCCCAGCCACAGCACCGCGATCACCCGGCGGCTGCCCCAGCGGTCCGAGGCGCGCCCGGCCGGGATGCCGGCCGCGACGCCGAACAGCCCGGCGATGGTGAGGCCGAAGCCGACCTGGGTCGCCCCGATACCGCAGATGCGGGTGAAGTAGAGCACGCTGACCGGGAAGAAGAGGCCGTTGCCGAAGGAGTTGAGGGCGGTCATCACGGCGAGGCGGCGCAGCACCGGCTCGGTCGGGAGGACGCTGGATCTGGCCGAGCGGGGGCGGGTCTGGGTGGTGGCGGTCATACGGTCACTCAACCCGTTGTGCACACGCCAGGGGCAGTCATTTAGTGTCCGGCTAAAAGCATGGGACGCGGGGGGCGGCCGGAAATGATCGAGTTCAGGTTCGGTGTGGGGGATCTGGCCAGTACGTCGTTCGCTTACTCACCCTTCCAGGAGGCCGTGTTCTCGCTGTGGGGCTGGTGGGACGTCTCCCGGTTTCCGCATCAGCGGCCGTGGCTGCGTCGGCTGCGGCCGTTGTACGAGCGGCAGGACACCGCGCTGTTCGCCGCGCTCATCGCCCCGCACGGTTTCATCCCCGACTTCCTCACGCCCCGTCCGGAGCGCGTGCGGCCCTCGTTCGCCGAGCAGTTGGCGCAGTTGCGGGCCACGCCGCTGGACGTCATCGAGCCCGATTTCCGGCGTACGTTCGGTCCTGACGCGGACCTTCCGCCGGTCATCCGCGAGGGCCTCGCCGACCCGGCCGCGCTTCTGGAGCGGATCGCCTGCGCCTTCGACCGGTACTGGCACGAATGCCTCGCCCCCGACTGGTGGCCCAGGGTCAGGGCGGTCCTGGAGGCCGATCTCGCGCATCAGTCACGGGTGCTGGCCGAGCAGGGCGCGGCCGGGCTCTTCCCGGACCTCGACAAGCGGCTGACCTGGCGTGCCGGGGTGCTGCGGCTGAGGCACCCGGTCCCGGACAGGTGGCCGGAGGCCGACATCCAGGTGGCCGGACGCGGCATGGTGCTGATCCCGACGACGTTCGCGCGCGGTGCCATGACGACCGTAGACGCCACCCTGCCGCCGGTGCTCAACTACCCGGCGCACGGCCGGGGAACGCTCTCCGAGACGCCGCCGCCGGTCAGCGACCGCGCCCTGGTCCGCCTCCTCGGCCCGGCCCGGGCCCGCCTGCTGACCCTGCTCGCGGAACCGGCCACCACCACCGAACTCGCCCGGCGCCTCGACGTCACCCCGGGCGCGGTCAGCCAGCACCTGTCCGTCCTGTACGACGCGGGACTGCTGCACCGGGCCCGGCGCGGCCGGGGCGTCGAGTACGCCCGCACGGCACTCGGGGAGGAACTGGTCAGAGGGTGAGCCGGTCTCCCAACGTGCCGATGGGACCGGCCCGGTCAGGCGCTGAGCACCTGCGGCCGCCTCGCCCGCACCCGTGCCTCGTCGTACCGTACGAGCAGCAGTCGGGCCAACTCCGGGGCCGCGCCCAGGACGTCGGCCAGCACGTCCGCGTCCTCGGCGCCCCGGGCGATGCGGTCCGGCAGGAAGCCGGGGGCGATGACGTACGGGGCGACGGCGACCTGTCGTACACCCGACGCCCGAAGTTCCCGTACGGCGTCCTCGGTACGAGGTAGAGCAGCGGAGGCGAACGCAGGTCGCACGGCGCACCAACCGGTGTGCCGCAGCTCCCGCGCGATTTCAGCGATCACTGCGATCGCCTCCGGGTCCGTGGAGCCCGCCGAGGCCAGGACGAGCCCGGTCGAGCGTTTGTCGGCGGGGGAGAGCCCCGCCCGGTGGAAGGCCTCGTCCAGCCGCCGCTCCAGGGTCGCGAGCAGCAGCGGCGAGGGGCCGAGGACATCGGCGAGCGCGATGTCCAGGCGCGCCGGTGCCTGGCCGAGGACGGCCGGGATGTCGGCCTTGGCGTGGAAGGCGCTGGTCAGCAGCAGCGGCAGCGCCACCACGTCCCGTACCCCTTCGAAGGCCAGCCGTTCCAGCACCTGCGGCACGGCCGGTGCGTTGAAGTCCAGGAAGCCGGTCTCCACGCGCAGCCCCGGCCGCAGCGACCGCACCCGCCGTACCAGGGCGTGCACGGTCGCCGCGTGCCGCAGGTCGCGGCTGCCGTGGGCGACGAGGAGGAGGACCGGGACGGACATCGGGATCAGCCCCTCACCAGCAGTCCGCGGCTGCGCAGCACATAGCGCTCCAGCGGGCTGAAGATCAGCAGGTCGATGGCGATGCCGATGACCAGGATGAGGAAGATGGCGAGGAAGACGCCCGGCATATCGGAGTTGTTGCGGCCGTTCTCCAGCAACTGGCCGAGCCCGAGGCCCAGATCGGGCGAGGAGGCGATGATCTCGGCGGCCATCAGCGAGCGCCAGGAGAACGCCCAGCCCTGCTTCAGACCCGCCAGATAGCCGGGCAGGGCGGCGGGCATCACGATGTGCCAGGTGCCGCGCAGGCCCGTGGCGCCCAGGGTGCGGCCCGCGCGCAGGAAGAGCGGCGGGACCTGGTCGACGCCGGAGACCAGGCCGTTGGCGATCGACGGGACCGCGCCGAGCAGGATCACCGCGTACATCATCGAGTTGTTCAGCCCCAGCCAGATCACCGACGGGGGCACCCACGCCACCGACGGCAGCGACTGGAGTCCGGACAGGATCGGGCCGATCGCCGCGCGGATGAACTTCACCCGGGCCACGATCAGCCCCAGCGGGGTGCCGATCGCCAGCGCGAGCAGGAAGCCGAGCAGACCGCGCGAGACGCTGGTCCACACGATGTCGAACAGGGTGCCCTGGAGCCACAGCTCCTTCAGGCCCGACCACACCGAGGACGGCGAGGGCAGCTTGGTGTCGTCGGCGACCTTCGCCCACACCAGGCCCTGCCAGACCACCAGGACCAGCGCGATCGCGGTCAGCGGCGGCAGCACCTTCTTGAGCAGCACCTCGCGCACGGGCGTGCGGTGGGACTGCACGGCGTCCAGGGCGTCGAGGCCCGCCTCCAGACCCGCGAGGTCGTCGCGGGGCCCGGCGTTCTCGGCGCGGGGATCGTCGGGGGATTCCTCGACCGTGCCGGTCTCAGTGCTGGCCATGGCGGCGGATCTCCCCACGCAGTTGTTCGGTGATCTCTACGGAGAGCTCCGCGACGGCGGAGTCCTCGATACGGCGCGGCTGCGGGATGTCCACGGTCCACTGGTGCGCCACCCGGCCGGGCCGGGACGACAGGAGCACCACGCGCTGGGCGAGGCGGACGGCTTCGCGCACGTTGTGCGTGACGAAGAGGACCGACAGGTTCGTCTCGCGCCAGATACGGGTCAGCTCGTCGTGCAGCACGTCCCGGGTGATCGCGTCGAGCGCCGCGAACGGCTCGTCCATCAGGAGCAGTTGGCTGTCCTGGGCGATCGCGCGGGCCATCGCGACCCGCTGGCGCATACCGCCGGACAGCTCGTGCACCCGCTTGCCGTACGCGCCGCTGAGCCGCACCAGTTCGAGGAGCTCCTCGGCGCGGGTGCGGCGCTCCGCCTTGGCCACGCCCCGCAGGCGCAGCGCCAGCTCGATGTTCTTGCCCGCGGTCAGCCACGGGAACAGCGCGTGCTCCTGGAACATCAGGGCGGGCCGGCCGCCCGGCGTCTCGATCGACCCCGAGGTCGGCCTGTCGAGCCCGGCGACCAGGTTGAGCAGCGTCGACTTGCCGCACCCGGAGGCTCCCAGGAGGGTGACGAACTCGCCCGGCGCCACGTCGAGCGTGATGTCGTCGAGCACGAGCTGCGGGCCGGCCGGTCCGGAGAAGGACTTCGATACGTGCCCGATCCGGGCCGCGTACTCGACCGTCGCGCGGTCCTCGGCCTTGGCGAGAGCAGTGGCCATGGTCGTCACCTCCTGGGAACTGGTGCGGGTGCGGGCTTACTTGGGGCCGAAGCCGGCGTCGGCGACCTCGGGCCGGCCCAGGTCCTTGAGGACCTTGTTGAGCGGGGCCAGGTCGTAGATGCCGTCCAGGTCGGGCTTCTTGAGCAGACCGGCCTTGACCGCGTGGTCGGCCTCGATGCCGAGGGTGGCGGCCAGTGGGTCGTCGAGGGTCTTGATGGACTGCCACGCCGGGTCGAGGACGTTCGCCGGGAGCGCCTTGCCGCTGAGCGACTTCAGGGCGGCGTTGGCCGAGGCCTTGGCCTTGTCGGGGTTGGCCGAGATCCACTCGTTGGTCTTCACCGAGCCGCGCAGCACCGCCTCGACGACGTCCGGGTGGGCCTTGAGGAACTTCTGCGACACGATGACGTTCGTGATCACGAACTCCTTGTCGGCCCACAGGTCCGCCTCGTCGAGCAGCACCTTGGCGCCCTGCGAGACCAGCTTGGACGCGGTCGGCTCCGGCACCCAGGCGCCGTCGACGGAGCCCGACTTGTAGGCGTCCGGGGTGATCTTGTTGTCCGTGCGGACGACGGAGACGTCACCCTTGCCGCTCTGCGCGTCGACCTTCCAGCCCTTGCCCGCGATCCAGTTGAGGAAGGCCACGTCCTGCGTGTTGCCGAGCTGCGGCGTGGCGATCTTCTTGCCCTTGACGTCGTCCAGGGTCTTGATCTTGTCCGGGTTCACCACCAGCTTCACCCCGCCCGAGGCGGAGCCCGCGATGATGCGCAGGTTCTGGCCCTTGGACTTGGTGTAGCCGTTGATCGACGGCGAGGGGCCGATCCAGCCGATGTCGATCGCCCCGGCGTTCAGCGCCTCGATCTCCGAGGGGCCCGCGTTGAACGTGGAGGTCTTCAGCCGGGTGCCGCCCAACTCCTTCTGGAACAGGCCCTCCTGGACGCCGACCAGCGCGGTGGCGTGCGTGAGGTTGGGGAAGTAGCCGATCTTCACGCTGTCGGCCGAGAGCTTCTTGCCGTCGGCGACGGACCCCGCGTTCTGGCCGTCGGACTTCTTCTCGGAGCCATAGCTGCACGCGGAGAGCGCGCCGAAGAGCACGGGGAGAGCGGCGGCGGCGACGAGGCCGCGGCGTAGGAGCTGAGAGCGGATGGCAGGCACGGGAGGGTTTCCTCTCGTTGGCCCGGCGGTCAACTACCCCTGGGGACAAGGGCATTGGCCGGGAGGTCGGCAGGTCTTCGTCTTTGTCTGAAACGGCGGTGCGAGTGGAGCCGCGGTGCGCGCGAGCGGTGCGCGTACGTCATCACGCACATCGCCCGACTCCGCCCTCGCCGCTGCCGACGGCGCCGCTGCCGACGCGGCCGCCCTCCTTGGCGAACGTGGCGTAGACGTCGGTCATCAGAAGTCCCACCCGTCCTCGTCGGCCGCGACCGTGGCCTTGGCCGTCGCGAACGACTCGCCCGCCATGCCGGCCGTCAGCGTGGTGCCGTCCGCCGGGTCGATCAGCAGGAAGGAGCCGGTGCGGCGCGAGTCGGCGTACGCGTCGAGCGCCACGGGCTCGGCGGTGCGGATCCGCACCCGGCCGATGTCGTTGGCGACGAGCAGACCGGGCTCGGGGTGCTGGGAGAGGTCGTCCAGGGTGAGCCGGGACGGGATCTCCTTGACGATCGCCTTGACCGTACGGGTGGTGTGCTTGAGCAGCACGCGCTGGCCCACCGTGAGCGGCTGGTCGGCCACATGGCAGACGGTCGCCTCCACGTCCTGACCGGCCACGGGCGCGTCCCCGCTCGGCACGATCAGATCGCCGCGCGAGATGTCGACGTCGTCGGCGAGCAGCAGCGTCACCGACTGCGGGGTCCAGGCGACGTCCACGGACTCGCCGAGCAGATCGATCCCGGAGACCGTGGTCGTACGGCCCGAGGGCAGCACGGTCACGGACTCGCCCACACGGAACGTGCCGGCCGCGATCTGACCCGCGTAGCCCCGGTAGTCGGGGTGCTCGGCGGTCTGCGGGCGGATCACGTACTGCACGGGCAGCCGGGCGTGGCAGCCGGTGAGGTCATGGCTGACCGGGACCGTCTCCAGGTGCTCAAGGACGGTGGGGCCGCCGTACCAGTCCATGTGGGCGGACGGCTCCACCACGTTGTCTCCGGCCAGCGCCGAGATCGGGATCGCGGTGATCTCCGGGACGCCCAGCTCGCCCGCGTACGCGGTGAACTCCTCGGCGATCGCCGCGAAGACCTTCTCCTCGTAGCCGACCAGGTCCATCTTGTTGACCGCGAGCACCACGTGCGGGACGCGCAGCAGGGCGGCGACCGCGGCGTGGCGGCGGGTCTGCTCGACGACGCCGTTGCGGGCGTCGACCAGGACCAGGGCGAGGTCGGCGGTGGAGGCGCCGGTCACCATGTTGCGGGTGTACTGCACATGCCCGGGGGTGTCGGCCAGGATGAACCGGCGCCGGGGCGTGGCGAAGTAGCGGTAGGCGACATCGATGGTGATGCCCTGCTCGCGCTCGGCCCGCAGGCCGTCGGTGAGCAGCGCCAGGTCGGGGGCGTCCTGGCCGCGCTTGGCGGAGGCGGCCTCGACGGCCTCCAGCTGGTCGGTGAGGACCGACTTGGAGTCGTGCAGGAGCCGGCCCACCAGGGTGGACTTGCCGTCGTCGACGGACCCGGCGGTCGCGAAGCGCAGCAGGGTGGTGGCCGACACGTCGGCCAACTGCTCGGTGGTGCTGGTCATTTAGAAGTACCCCTCGCGCTTGCGGTCTTCCATCGCGGCCTCGGACATCTTGTCGTCGGCGCGCGTCGCCCCGCGCTCGGTGAGCCGGGAGGCGGCGATCTCGGCGATCACGGCGTCCAGCGTCGTGGCGTCGGAGTCGACGGCGCCGGTGCAGGACATGTCGCCGACCGTGCGGTAGCGCACCAGGCGCTTGACGACGCTCTCGCCGGACTTGGGCCCGCCCCACTCGCCGGCGGTCAGCCACATGCCGGAGCGCTGGAACACCTCGCGCTCGTGCGCGAAGTAGATCTCGGGCAGCTCGATCTCCTCGCGGGCGATGTACTGCCACACGTCCAGCTCGGTCCAGTTGGAGAGCGGGAAGACCCGGACGTGCTCGCCCGGCGCGTGCCGGCCGTTGTAGAGCTGCCACAGCTCGGGGCGCTGGCGGCGCGGGTCCCACTGCGAGAACTCGTCGCGCAGTGAGAACACCCGCTCCTTGGCGCGCGCCTTCTCCTCGTCGCGCCGCCCGCCGCCGAACACGGCGTCGAAGCGGTGCTGCTGGATGGCCTCGGTCAGCGGCACGGTCTGCAGCGGGTTGCGCGTCCCGTCGGGACGTTCGCGCAGCACACCGCGGTCTATGTAGTCCTGTACGGAGGCCACATGCAGGCGCAGCCCATGTGCGGCGATCACACGGTCGCGGTACTCAAGGACCTCGGGGAAGTTGTGTCCCGTGTCCACATGCAGCAGCGTGAAGGGGATCGCCGCGGGGGCGAACGCCTTCAGCGCCAGATGCAGCATGACGATCGAGTCCTTGCCACCGGAGAAGAGGATCACCGGCCGCTCGAACTCGCCCGCCACCTCGCGGAAGATGTGCACCGCCTCGGACTCCAGGGCGTCGAGGTGGCTTAGCGCGTACGGGCTGTCGGTGCCCTCGGTCAGGGCGGCGGCGGTCGTCGTCATGCGAGACCCCTCTCGGTGAGCAGCGCGTGGAGCGCGGCGGCGGACTCGGGGACGCTCTGCAGATGCGACTCGATCCGCAGGTCGGGCGACTCGGGCGCCTCGTAGGGGTCGTCGACCCCGGTGAGCCCGCTGATCTCGCCGGCCGCCTGCTTGGCGTACAGACCCTTCACATCGCGTACGGAGCAGACCTCCACCGGGGTGGCGACATGCACCTCCAGATACGGGGTGCCCTCGCTCTGGTGGCGCCCCCGCACCGCGTCGCGGCTGTCGGCGTACGGGGCGATCACCGGCACCAGCGCCTTGACGCCGTGCGAGGCGAGCACCTCGGCGACGAAGCCGATGCGCTGCACATTGGTGTGGCGGTCCTCGCGGCTGAAGCCGAGGCCCGCCGAGAGGAACTCGCGGATCTCGTCGCCGTCGAGCACCTCGACCCGGTGGCCCTCCGCACGCAGCCGGTCCGCCAGTTCGTACGCGATGGTGGTCTTGCCCGCGCTGGGCAGCCCGGTGAGCCACACGGTGGCTCCGGTGGTGTGCCCGCTCACTTGGTTCTCCTGGGTGTTCGTCATCCGTGCAGCCCGCACTCGGTCTTGTTGCGCCCGGCCCAGCGCCCGGCCCGCGCGTCCTCGCCCTCGGCGACGCGGCGGGTGCAGGGCGCGCAGCCGATGGACGGGTAGCCGTCCATGAGCAGCAGGTTGGTGATCACGCCGTGCTCCGCGATGTACGCGTCCACGTCGTCCTGCGTCCAGCGGGCGATCGGGGAGACCTTGACCTTCTGCCGCTTCTCGTCCCAGCCGACCACCGGGGTGTTCGCCCGGGACGGGGACTCGTCGCGGCGCAGCCCGGTCGCCCACGCCGCGTACGAAGTCAGGCCCTCCTCAAGGGGCTTGACCTTGCGCAGGGCGCAGCACAGGTCCGGGTCGCGGTCGTGCAGCTTCGGGCCGTACTCGGCGTCCTGCTCGGCCACGGTCTGACGCGGGGTCAGCGTGATGACGTTGACGTGCATGACGGCGGCGACCGCGTCCCGGGTGCCGATGGTCTCCGGGAAGTGGTAGCCGGTGTCCAGGAACACCACGTCCACGCCGGGCAGCGCGCGCGAGGCGAGGTGGGCGACGACCGCGTCCTCCATCGAGGAGGTGACGCAGAAGCGCTTGCCGAAGGTGTCGGCCGCCCAGCGCAGGATCTCCAGCGGGGAGGCCTCTTCGAGGTCCCGCCCGGCCTGCTCGGCGAGCTCCTTCAGCTCGGCCGGATCCGCAGGCAGCTCGCTCTTCGCCTGAGTGGTCGTCATATCTCTTCCCCTCCACCGTCGTTGCGCCGAAGACCCCGGGCGAGGAGCCCGAGGAACTTCAACTGGAATGCGCGGTTGCAGCTCGCGCATTCCCACGCTCCGTGGCCTTCTTCGGACGGACGGAGGTCTTCGTCCCCGCAGTAGGGGCAGAAGAAGGGTGCCGCTCGCTCGCTCACGACAGGGCCTCCTCGCTGGCCCGCGCCGCCCAGGTGGCGAACCGCTCGCCGCTCTCGCGCTCCGCCTCGAAGCGCTTGAGGACGCGCTCGACGTAGTCGGGAAGTTCGGCCGAAGTGACCTTCAGGCCACGGACCTTGCGGCCGAAGCCCGCGTCCAGGCCGAGCGCGCCGCCCAGGTGCACCTGGTAGCCCTCGACCTGGTTGCCCTCGTCGTCGAGCACCAGCTGGCCCTTGAGACCGATGTCCGCCACCTGGATACGGGCGCAGGCGTTCGGGCAGCCGTTGAGGTTGATGGTGATCGGCTCGTCGAAGTCCGGGATGCGGCGCTCCAGTTCGTCGATGAGCGCGGCGCCGCGCGCCTTGGTCTCGACGATCGCCAGCTTGCAGTACTCGATGCCGGTGCAGGCCATGGTGCCGCGGCGGAACGGGGACGGCTTGGCGGTCAGGTCCAGCGCCTCCAACGCCTCGACCAGCGACTCGACCTGCCCCTCCTCGATGTCGAGGACGATCATCTTCTGCTCGACCGTGGTACGGACCCGGCCCGAGCCATGGGCCTCCGCGACCTCGGCGATCTTCGTCAGCATGGCGCCGTCGACGCGGCCGACGCGCGGGGCGAACCCGACGTAGAACCGGCCGTCCTGCTGGCGGTGCACACCGACGTGGTCGCGCCAGCGCTGGGTGGGCTCGGCGGGCGCGGGGCCGTCGACCAGGGTGCGCTTGAGGTACTCGTCCTCCAGGATCCGGCGGAACTTCTCCGGGCCCCAGTCCGCGACCAGGAACTTCAGCCGGGCGCGGGTGCGAAGGCGCCGGTAGCCGTAGTCGCGGAAGATGCCGATCACGCCCGCCCAGACGTCCGGGACCTCCTCCAGCGGGACCCAGGCGCCGAGCCGGACGCCGATCTTCGGGTTGGTCGACAGACCGCCGCCGACCCACAGGTCGAAGCCGGGGCCGTGCTCGGGGTGCTCGACGCCGACGAAGGCGATGTCGTTGATCTCGTGCACCACGTCGAGCAGCGGCGAGCCGGAGATCGCGGACTTGAACTTGCGCGGCAGGTTGGAGAACTCCTTGCTGCCGATGTACCGCCGCTGGATCTCGTCGATGGCCCAGGTGCCGTCGATGATCTCGTCCTCGGCGATACCGGCGACCGGCGAGCCGATGACGACACGCGGGCAGTCGCCGCACGCCTCGGTCGTGGAAAGCCCGACGGCCTCAAGGCGGTTCCAGATCTCCGGGACGTCCTCGATGCGGATCCAGTGCAGCTGGATGTTCTGCCGGTCGGTGATGTCCGCGCTGCCGCGCGCGAACTCCTGCGAGATCTCGCCGATCACTCGCAGCTGCTGCGTGGTCAGCCGGCCGCCGTCGATGCGGACGCGCAGCATGAAGTACTTGTCGTCCAGCTCCTCCGGCTCCAGGATCGCGGTCTTGCCGCCGTCGATCCCGGGCTTGCGCTGGGTGTACAGACCCCACCAGCGCATACGTCCGCGCAGGTCATTGGGGTCGATGGAATCAAAACCACGCTTGGAGTAAATCGTCTCAATACGTGTCCGCACATTGAGACCGTCGTCGTCCTTCTTGAACTGCTCGTTCCCGTTCAGCGGCGTGAAGTGACCGACGGCCCACTGACCCTCACCACGGTGGCGCCCGGGCTTGCGCCGGGCGGTGGCGGGGGTGGGCTTCTCGGGGGTGGCGGCCATGGGGATACGTCCTTCGGGACTGCAGGAGGGCGGCTCTGACCTGCACACTCGCGCTGCGGGCGCGGCGGTGCGCAAGAACTGTGGAGAAAAGCTGGGGCGGCGGTGCTGGGTCTCTCAGCGGGCCGGACAGATGGCGCTGGACATGCGGCCGAGATCGACGTGTCGTCGACTCACCAAGGCGATTCCAGTTCCGGACATGACGGAAGCGTGTCACGCGCATCTCGGGCCAGTCCACCACTATCCATAATGTGGACAACAATGTCCCGAGGGGTGAGACAGTGTGCTGTGGGTCACCTCGGCCGTACGCCGGACGCGGGAGTACCGGTGCTCCTATCCTGCCTCTGCCGGGAGGGGCACGGGCGAGGGGGCACGCTCATGTGGAGACAGTTTCCGTCATGGATCCTGGCGACGGGAACCTTCGTCCTGGGTGTCCTGGTCCTCAAGCTGAAGGACTGGTTCAAGACGCTCGTCGACAAGGCGGCGGCCCTCCTCTACAACCGGCTCGCCGGCAGCGCGCTCCTCGCCCGCACGGCCCTGCGCCGCTACACCGCCAGGACGTACGAGCGCCACCAGCGCTTCTCCGTCTCCTTCCGGGTGGACGACCCGCAGGCGATGGACATGGCCTCCGTGTATGTCCCGCTGCGCACCGCGTCCGGGTTCGGCGCGGGCGCCGAGCAGGGCGAGGCGGCTTCCACATTGCGGGAAACCCGGCGGGCGGTCGTGCTCGGCGTGCCCGGCGCGGGCAAGACGATGCTGCTGCGCCACACCGTGCTCGCCTGGTGCCGCGAGCGCTACCGCCCCGAGGGCCCGCCGCGCCGGACCTGGTACGGCCGCCGCCGCCCGCCCCGGGTGGAACTGGGCGAGCTCACCGACGTACCGGTCCTGCTGAAGCTGCACACGGTGAACCTGGCCGCCATGGACCTGCGCGGGCACTTGGTCAAACACTTCGCGGACCATGACTTCCCGGGCGCCGGGAAGTGGATCGACCGGGCGCTGGCGGACGGCCGTCTCGCGGTCTACTTCGACGGCCTCGACGAGGTAGCCACCGCCCAGCGTACTGAGGTGGCCGACGCGATCCGGGAGTTCATGACCGTCCACTCCGGCTGCCGCGCGGTGGTCACCTGCCGGATCGCGGTGTACCGGGGCGAGTTCACCGAGGACGTCGACCACACCCTGCGGGTCCAGGAGTTCGACGAGCGGCTCATCCGCCGCTTCCTGCACGGCTGGCCCTGGCCGGAACATCTGGCGCCCGACACCGTGGAGCAGCTGCTCGGCGCCCTGCGCGACACCCCGCAGCTGATGCCGCTGGCCCGCAACCCGCTGCTCCTGACGATGATCGCGTACCTGTACAGCAATGTGTACGCGGGCACGGACCAGGTCCTTCCGCATACCCGCGCCGACTTCTACAAGCAGGTGACGGACAGCCTCCTCGGCGACCGCCAGCGCCGGGCGCGGTTCTCGCACCCGGTGAAGAAGGCGGTGCTGCAACGTCTGGCGTTGGCCGCCCAGGACATCCCGTCGGATGTCCACGACCGCCTCGCCCTGCCGGAGAAGGATGTGCTCGCACACGTACGGGAGGCGCTGGCGGAACAGGGGCGTCCGGTCGAGCGGGCGCAGGAGGTGCTGGAGGAGATCGTCGAGCGGAGCGGGCTGCTGCTGGCGGTGGACAACGGGGAGCGGTACCAGTTCGCGCATCTGACCTTGCAGGAGTACCTGGCCGCGACCCGCCTCGCGGCGGACCCGTCGGGCCTCCTAGACCGCTACCACCGCGACCCGACGGCGTGGCGCGAGACGGTACGGCTGTGGTGCGGGGCGGAACCGCGTGACTGCACGGAGGTCGTACGGGCGGTGCTGGCGCGGGACCCGGTGCTCGCGTTCCAGTGCCTGGCGGATGCGCAGGTGGTCGACGACGCGCTTGCCGATGAGATCGTCGGGATGTTCCGGGAGCGGCTGGGACGGGAGCCGGAGGGCGCGGACCGGCAGGCGGTGATCGCCGCGTTCGGGGCGGTGGCGGGGGATCGGCGGCCTCGGGGGGCGGCCGTGTTCGAGATGCTGTCGGTGTTCGCGGCGGACGGACGGCGGGCCGAGCGCCGGGACGCGGCGGTTGCTGCGCTGGCCGCGACCAACTTGGCGAGAGCGGCGGACCGACTGGCCGAGTTGCTGCGGACCACGCCGTCGGCGGGGAGGGCACTGGCGGGGATGGGGGACTTGGCGGTTCCGGCGCTGCGGCGGGCGATGCGCCAGGGGGAGCGGGTGGTGGCGTCGCATGTGCTGTGGCGGGTGCGCACCCCGCGCGCGGCCGTGGAGCTCGCGAATTTCCTGCTGACGGCGGGCCCGCAGTCGCGCTCGGTGGAAGTCGCCTACTACCTCGCCGATCTGCTCCGGGAACGGGAGATCGAGGAGGAGCTGCGGGCCATGGCCCTCGGCTCCGGCATGCCGCCGGTGTGGGACTGGGTGTGGAAGCCCTTCGCCACGGGGAACGGGGATCGCCTGGTCACCTGCGTGGCTGTCATCGCTGAGCAGATCGCGCTTGAGTGGACCCCACCCCCTGGCGTCGAGGTGGACCCGCGGATCCTCGCGGCGCTGAGCCTGGTGGATTCACGCGCGCCGTCCTTCGCTCTGAGCATCGAGGTGCGCTGTCCGGCGCTGGCGACAGAGATGGGGAGCGATCCGGAGGAGGAGATCCTGCGGCTCCTGGCAGCGCACTTCCTGGAGTCGGCGGCCGAGGACGAGCCGCCCGGACAGACCTCGCAGGAGCACCTGGCCCAGTTGGGGCAGGAGTACCTGCTCCGACTGGGCCTCCCACCGTTCCAACTGAGCATGCTCGCCCTGCTTCCGGCCCCCTTGCGGATACGGGCCGCCGCCGTGCTCTGCCGACAGGGCGTGATCCCCATCGCCGACTGGGAGCGGGTCAACGTTCCCAGCCGTCGAGCCGACACCTCCAACACCGCACTCCGCCGCTTCGTACAGCAGCACCTGACCTAGTACGCCCCCGGCCAAGGCCCCGGCGCGTCCACCTCCGCCTCGTCCTCCACCTTCGTGTCGAACAGCCGGAACCCGCGCCGAAGGTAGTTGTCCATCGCGTGCTCGCCGTCCAGGGAGCAGGTGTGCAGCCACACGCGCTTCGTCTCGGCGCGGTCCGGCCAGCGGTCGGCGAGGTCCCAGGCCCGGGCGACTCCGTACGAGAGGAGGTGGCCGCCTATGCGGCGGCCGCGGAACGACGGGACCAGGCCGAAGTAGACGATCTCCACCGCGCCCTCGTCCTGCGCCTCCAGCTCGACGTAACCGGCCGGCGTGCCGTTCTCGTACGCGACCCAGGTCTCCACGCCCGGCCGGGACAGGAACTGCTGCCAGGTCGCGTACGACCACGACAGGCGGTCGATCCAGCGGATGTCACCGCCGACCGCCGTATAGAGGAAGCGGCTGAACTCCGGCGAGGGCACCTCGGCGCGGACGATCCGGATGTCTCCGGTGGGCTCGGCGGCGGGGCGCAGGTCGGCCGGGGACGTCTGCTCCAGGGACCAGGTGGTGACGGGGATCTTCATACCGTCACCGAATCATGGCCGTGGGCCGACCTTCAAGCGCTGGTCAGTGCGGGTGGTCGCGGGCGCCCCGTACCGCCGGGGCCGTCGAGTGGGGGAGCAGGGCCGCCGGGTGGGCGGGGCGGATCACCTCCACCTCGACGTCCTCCGCGAAGCGGTACGGGCGGTGGGCGAGCACCTCGGCCAGATGGCGCCGCAGCCGGGACATCTCGGCCCGTACCGTCACCGTCCGCGTCGGGTCCTCGAAGATGTCGTGGGCCAGCTGGGCCGCGGTGCGGCCGGTGCGGTGCAGGGCCAGTACATACAGGAGTTCGGCGTGGCGCGGGCTCAGCTCCTGGGCCCAGCTGCCCGCGTCCCCGGCGACCGTCACCGACCAGCGGCGCGGGCGGCTCAGATCGAGCACCACCTTGGTGGGGAGCGCGTCCGCGTGCGTCTCGTCGCCCACCACCTGCACCAGCCAGCCGCCCGGCAGCGGCTCGACCGCGCACATGCCGAGCGACGGCAGCCACACCCGGCCCGCCCGGAACGACTTGGGCAGCGGCAGCCGGTCCACCGGCGGCATACCGGTCACCGCGGCCGTCCAGCCGTTGGTGTCCACAGCGAGCGCCCGGCCGCCGAGCCGGCAGAGCACCGGGGCCGCGACCGTCCGCAGCCGCTCCACCGCGCACAGATGGCGGGTGCGCAGCTCGGCCTCGGCCAGGCGCGATACGGAGGTGACGAACGACAGGGTCGCCGGGTGCATCGTCGACAGCGGGCCGCTGACGTCCACGACGCCGAGGAGGCGTCCGTCGCGCGGGTCGATGATCGGCGCGCCCGCGCACGTCCAGGCGTGGTGGCTGGAGACGAAGTGCTCGGCCGAGTACACCTGCATCGGGCGGCGGGTGATCAGCGGGGTGCCCACCCCGTTCGTACCGACCACGCCCTCGCTCCAGTCGGCGCCGACTTCGAATCCCAGCGCGTCCGCCTTCTTGAGGACGGAGGCGTGTCCCTCGCGCCACAGCAGCATGCCGTCGGCGTCGCTGACGACCATGATGTGCTGCGCGGCGTCCGCGACCGTCACCAGCGCGTCCCGCAGCACCGGCAGCACCTCCTTGAGCGGTGAGGCGTTGCGGCGCCGCTCCACCTCCGCCAGGGGCAGCAGCCCGGCGTGATGGTCGCCGTCCGGGTCGACGCCGTGGCCGAGGACCCGGCGCCACGAGGCGTCGATCTCCGCGCGGGGCGCGACCTTCGAGGGCCGTCCGGCGAGCGCTGCCGCCCGCATGCCCTTCAGCAGCCGGGTGGCCTCCCGTACGTCCATGGCGGCCAGCCGTGCGGGGTCGAGGGCGGTGGTGTCCGGCACTGGGTCCTCCTGTCGACACCGGCGTTCCGAGGGGGAGGTGAACGCGGGTGTCACGAATTCATCGTGCCCGCCCGGGCGTTCGCGCGCGGCGATATGCCGCACAAGGCTGCAACCCTTTGCAACTCTCGCGAACAGCCGTGCGTGTGTACGAAGGTGGTGGAACACCGGACGTCCGGTCGTCATGGCCCGCGAGGGCGCATGGGAGTGCGGGGGTGGTGCCGTGTCGGCGCAGCACCACCCCCGACGGACGTTCCGGTCCCTCTTATGACGTCCCGGGCTCAGACCCGGGCCCGCGCCCGCTCCACCACCGAGCCCAGGTCCAGCGTGTGCGGCAGCGTCCCGAACGCGCTGCCCCAGTCGCCGCCGAGCCGGGACGCGCAGAACGCGTCCGCGACCTCGGAAGGCGCCCAGCGCACCAGGAGCGAGCCCTGGAGCACCAGCGCGATGCGCTCGACCAGGCGGCGCGCCCGGGCCTCGATGCCGTCCAGGTCCGCCAGCTCCGTCAGCAGGTTCTTGATCGCCCCGTCCAGGCGGTGATCGGCGCCGCGCGCCTTTCCGACCTCCTGGTGGAACGCGTCGAGCGCCTGCGGCTCGCGCTGGAGCGCCCGCAGCACGTCCAGCGCCTGGACGTTGCCCGAGCCCTCCCAGATCGAGTTGAGCGGCGACTCGCGCAGCAGCCGGGGCAGCCCGGACTCCTCGACGTAGCCGTTGCCGCCCAGGCACTCAAGCGCCTCGGCGACGACCGGCGTACAGCGCTTGGTCACCCAGTACTTGGCGGCCGGGACCGCCAGCCGCAGCAGCGCCCGCTCCTCCTCGGTGCCCGAGTCGTTGGCGGCCGCGAGGCGCAGCGCGAGCGTGGTCGCCGCCTCCGACTCCAGGGCGAGGTCGGCCAGTACGTTCTTCATCAGCGGTTTCTCGATCAGCAGCCCGCCGAACGCGCTGCGGTACGCCGCGTGGTGGATCGCCTGCGCCACGCCCTGGCGCATCAGCGCCGCCGAGCCGACCACGCAGTCGAGCCGGGTCGCCGCCACCATCTCGATGATGGTGCGCACCCCGCGCCCCTCGTCCCCGACCCGGCGCGCCCACGTCTCGTCGAACTCGACCTCGCTGGACGCGTTGGACTTGTTGCCCAGCTTGTCCTTGAGGCGCTGGATACGGAACGTGTTGCGGGTGCCGTCCTCCAGGACGCGGGGCACCAGGAAGCAGGTGAGGCCGCCGGGCGCCTGCGCGAGCACGAGGAACCCGTCGCACATCGGCGCCGAGCAGAACCACTTGTGCCCGGTGAGCAGATACTCCCCGCCGTCGCCGAGCGGCTTGGCCTGGGTGGTGTTGGCCCGGACGTCACTGCCGCCCTGCTTCTCCGTCATGCCCATCCCGAAGAGCACCCCGCCCTTCTGCGAGGCAGGCCGCAGCCCCTCCTCGTACACATGCGAGGTGAGCCGGGGCTCCCACTCGGCGGCCAGCGCCGGGTCGGCCCGCAGCGCGGGCACGGCCGCGTGCGTCATCGACAGGGGGCATCCATGACCCGCCTCCGCCTGCGTCCACACCAGGAACCCGGCCGCGCGGCGCACATGCCCGCCCGGCCGCCCCCAGGCGTCCGTGAGCCCCGCCGAGACGGCATGCCCGAGGAGCCGGTGCCAGCTGGGGTGGAAGTCGACCTCGTCGATGCGGTTGCCGTACCGGTCGTGGGTGCGCAGCTTCGGCGGGTTCTCGTTCGCGAGCACCCCCCACTCCTGGGCCTGGGCGGAACCCGCCGTGCGCCCGAGCGCGCTGAGTTCGTCCCGCGCGCCGTCGCGGAGTTCGGGCGCGAGATGCCGTTCGACCCCCTCGGCGAGCGCGCGGTCGGACGAGAAGACGTCGTATCCCACCAGGGGCGGAGCCTGGTTGGTCACTGTGTGGGTGGTGGCTGCCATGCCGATACGGTAAGGAGGTGCAGCCAGCAAATGAAACACCCGAGCGGCCATCGGGCCGACTCCACCGGGCCCCGAGCCGACTCCACCGGGCCCGTGTCCTCTACCGCAACGTCTCGAAGCGGAAGATGGCCTGGCTGCTCCTGAAGGACACCGTCAACTCGTGCATCGAGTACCGCATCCTCGGACTCGCGGCCGAGGCGGCGTTCTTCACCCTGCTCTCACTGCCCCCACTGCTGCTCAGCCTTATCGCGCTGCTCGGTTACGTGGACGGCTGGACCAACACGCACACCGTCGCCAGCATCGAGGAGAACATCCTCACCGCCGCCCAGTCGGTCCTCTCCGACCGGGGCGTCCACGATTTCGCCAAGCCGCTGCTCGAAGACGTCACCAAGGGAAAACGGCCGGAAATCGTCTCCCTCGGCTTCGCCTTCGCGCTCTGGTCGGGCTCGCGGGCGGTGAACGTCTTCATCGATACGATCACCGTGATGTACGGGCTCGACGGCCGTCGGGGCATCGTGCGCACCCGGATGCTCTCGCTGCTGCTCTACATCGCGGCCCTGCTGATCGGCGCACTGGTGCTGCCGCTGGCGGTGGTCGGCCCGAACCGGGTGGTCGAGCTCGTCCCCTGGGGAACGAACCTGATCAGCGTCCTGTACTGGCCGGTGATGATCCTGCTCTCGGTGGCGTTCCTGACGACGTTGTTCCACGTCTCGGTGCCGGTGCGCTCGCCGTGGATCGAGGACGTGCCCGGGGCGCTGGTAGCCCTGGCGATGTGGGTGCTCGGCTCGTTCCTGCTCCGCATCTACCTCACCAACACGGTCGAGGGCCCCACGATCTACGGCTCCCTGGCCGCGCCCGTCGCCGTCCTCCTGTGGATCGGCGTGTCCGCCTTCGCGGTCCTGGTGGGCGCGGCGGTCAACGCGGCGATCGACCGGGTGTGGCCGTCGGTGGCCACGGCGGCGGCCCGCGCGGCCAACGAACGCGTCAAGACGGCCCAGGCCGCGGAGATCGTCGCCCGCGCCGCCCAGGCCCGGGCGGCGTACCCCGACGACCCGGAGGACTTCGACCCCGGCGACCCCGGGATGCCGTCGGAGTACCCCGAGCGCTGGTCCCGCTTCCTGCCCCCGGACGACGTGAAGTCGCGGCTGCATGGGGGGCGGGATGCGCAGGGCCGGGATAAGGGCTAGGCACCGGGCAACCTAAGGGGCGCGGGGAACTGCGCGACCAGCCACGCACGGTCCGCAGTCGAAGAACCGCTCACGCGTCAGCGAGCGCATCCGTGATCGCCCCGAGCGACGTGGTCACCAAAGTGGCCCCCGCCGCCCGCAGATCCGCCGCCGAGGCGGCATCGTCGGCCAGGCCGACGAACGGGACGCCGAGGCGGACGGCCGTCGCCGCGGCGTGCGGCATCCGCCCGATCACCAGCACCCCGGCGACGTTCCCACCGGCCCCGAGGACATCCCGTACGGATGACTCCGTACCGCCGGTGACGACGATGACCTGACGCCCTGAGTCGACGAGCGCACGGGTCACGTCGCGCGAGAGCGTGCCGTCGTGGTCGACGAGGACCCTGCGTACGGGGGCGAGGAGGGTGCGCAGGGAGGCGAGAGAGGGCCGGAGGGTGACCCGGAGGGCAAACTTGGGCCTGCTCCCCGAGGTCGCCGGATAGCCCAGATGCTCGTCCACGCACGCCTGCGCCAGGTCGAGCTGGGCGAGCCCGAAGCCACGTACTGCGGGGCCGAGTTCGTCGCTCAGCCAGTGCGCGACCCGCTCCATCTGAGAGGCGTCTTCCGGCCCCGACCGCCAGGTGACATCCGCCTCGGCGATGAAGGCGAGGCTGTCGAAGGCACTGGGGAGAGGGAACTTGAGGTTCATGGCGAGCCGACTGTCCACCACCGTGATCCGCCGGAACCAGACGGGGACACCGGCCTTCTCGAAGCGCTCGTAGTCGGCGGCGGGCCGTTCGAGGGTCTGGAAGAGCGCGTGCGGTACACACGCCTCGACCGTCGCGTAACCGCTCCCCTCCTCGACCGGTTCGGGTGGGATCCCGAGGAGGAACCCGGCCTCCTCCGGCCGGTGGGACGCTTGCACCAGAACGCGCAGCCGCAGGGGATCGAGCGTGCCCCGCCCCATGGCGTCGCGCAGCGCGTCCGGCAGCGCGTCGACGACCAGGTCCAGAACGGCACGTGCAGGGGCGGCGGTGCGCAGGACGAGGCGGGCGGCGCCGTACGGATCCTCGATCTGCGGTCTCACGCCGAACACCGCTCCCACGGTGTCGAGCAGCGCGTCGGGGACGAGTCCCGCGCTCCGGGACCGCACCCTGATCACCACCATGGTGAGCCGTGGGCCATCGCGCAGCACGTCCCGCCGCTCCACCACCGTCCGCAGCAGCTCCGCCAGCTCCCCCCGGTGCCGCGCGGCCCAGTATCCGGGCATGCCCTCCAGCGGTTCGCCCGCCCACAGGCCGAGCGCGGTCTCGTACCGCTCCAGGGCCAGGGCATGGTCGCCCGCGGAATCGGCCGTCTCCGCCTGGAAGACGAGCTGTTCGACGCCGAGGAAGTCGACGTCGGCGCCCTGGAGGGTCAGCCGGTACGTCTGGTCGGCCTTGCTCTCGACCGGGTGGCCCCTGCGCTTGAGGCGGTCCGCGACGGCGTGGACGTCGTCCCGCCACTCCGGCTCCCACAGCTCCGTGCCCGCCACCCGCTCGCCGCGCGCCAGCACCAGCGCGCACAGCATGCGCAGCTCGGGTCCGTCGCCGTCGGGTGACGGGACGCCGTTGACCCAGGCCTCGGGCGGGCCGAGGAGACGGTAGACGCGGCGGGCGTCGGCGGGAGTGGCCAGCAGTGCGGCGGCGGCGCGGCGGCGTACGGCGGGGGACTCGTCCAGGAGCTGGGCGATCGCCGCGTTGAGGGCGGCGGGGAGCAGTCCGACGCGTACCGCGCCCGCGCTCACCTCGACCGGATCCGTCGCCCGCCAGGCGGTGTTGAACGGTGTCCCCAGGGCCATGTCGTACAGCAGGTTCCCGACCGCGAGGAGGTCGTCCTCGGGCCTGGGGGCGGCGGAGCCCGGCACCTCGCAGAGCAGCGCCCCCCGGTCGGGCGAGAGCAGGATGTTCTCGGCGCGCACCAGACCGTGCACGATGCCCTCCTCGTGCAGGGCCTCAAGGGCGGAGAGCAGGTCCCGGCCCGTGCGCGCGATGTCGTCCGCCGGGAATCCGTTCGGGTGATCCTGCATCGCCTCGCTCAGCGTCGGCGCCTCCACCAGCTCGGTCACCAGGCACAGGTCGGCCCCGTCGCGGAACGCGTCGAAGTTCAGCAGCAGGTGGGGATGGTGGATCCGCGCGATCTCACGGGATTCGGCGAGGAACCTCTCGGTGGGGTAACCGAGTTCGGGCGCGTTCAAGTAGGAGCGCAGGGTCACCGCCACCTCCCGTCCCGTCGTCACCTCGACCGCCCGCCACACCTCCCTCGACGTCCGCGCCCCGATCCGCTCCCGCAACTCGTACCGCCCCGCCAGCACGCGCCCCTCACCGCTCGCCCCCGACGGCCCCCGCAGCAACCGCACGCTCTCCCGGCTCACCAGCGCGAACGGGTCCCCCGGCACCGCCCCCACCGGCCCCCCGCGCGCGGCCACCAGGGCGCGGAACTCGCCCGGGACCGCGCCCGCCAGCGCCTCGATGCGGGCGTTCACCCGGCTCAGCAGACCGGCCGTGCGGACATGGGCGGTGTGCGGCAGGGTGCCGAGCAGGACGTCGCGTACGCCGGGGCGGAACTCGTACGCGCCCGCCGGGCCCGGCACGGACGTCAACATGCCGCTCAGGACGACCTCGGCCAGATGCTGCGGCTGCGGATGCGGCTCGACGGCCGCGTGGACCAGCCGCATCACCGGCAGATGCGCACACCCCACCGCCAGATGCGCCGCCAGCCGGAACGCCGCCGGGGAGGCCACCGAGCGGAACCGCAGGACGAGTTCATCGGCGGCAAGGTCGGGTACGGGCGCTTCGTGCGGCTCGGCCGACAGGGGTGGACGCGGCCCCAACAGCGCCACCGCCCCCGGCACTTGCGCCCCGCCCCGCGCCCCCACCAGCTCCGCCCAGTTCCCCAGCCACCGCGCGGCGGGCTCCAGGACCGGCACCGGGATGGCGCCGGGGACGGCGGGGGCCGCGTCGGTGTCGTACGGGAGGAAGGTCAGCAACGCGCCCGCCGCGCCCGGGCCCGGGGCGCTCAGGAGGCCGGCGGTCGGGGCGAACGCCGAGTACTGCCAGAGGCGTTCGGGCAGCGGCTGCACGACGGCGACCGGCAGCGTGCGGGCCCAGCCGTGCACCGTGCGGTACCAGCGGCGGCCCGCCGGGCCGTCCCGCCACTGCGGGCCCATGCAGTCGCTGAGGACCAGGACGGCCGTACGGCTCGTCGCGGCCGGGCGCACCGGCACACCGCCGTCGGTGGCCAGCGGCAGCCTTTCCACCGTACGGAACGCGCCCGTCTGCGCCAGCGCCCGGTGCAGATCGCGCAGCAGCGGCCGCCACATCGTCATGGTCGGGCCCGTGTCGAAGACGATCCGCAGATGCAGCCAGCGCTCCGGCCGGGGGCGCAGCACCGGGAGCCACCACTCGGGGCGCGCGCCGAACAGCGCGCCCCGGTGCGCGGTCGCCGTCTCGTCGAACTCCCGCTCACGCGCCGACGGCACGCGCCGCTTCAACGGGCGTACGGCACGCTGGAGCGCGAGCGGATGCGCCAGCATCGCGGGCGCGGGCGCCAGCAGGGGCGCGTGCTCGCCGTCGCGCTCCGGCGCGGGCGTGGGGCGGTTCGGTGGAGGGGTGCGCAGGGGTACGCGTTCGGGCGCGTCGGGCCGCTCGGCGGGGGCGGGCGGTGGTTCGTCGCCCTCCGGGATATCGGGTCGCGGGGTGTCCTCGGGAAGGCTTGGTGGCGGCAGCCGATTGCCTCCCGTCCGGAACTCGGGCTCGTCGCGCATGTGCCGGGCCAGCCACAGCAGTTCGGCGATCTCCTGGCCGGTGGGCGCGCGGGTGCCCGCCGCGCCGAGCACCCGCCGCAGCGCATCCGTATGCCCGAAAGGCCCGTCAGAAGTCATCGGGCCGGGGTTCGCCGGGCTCCAGGCCCTGGCTCAGATACGGCATCAGATACTCGGCGAGCTGGCTGCGCGAAGCCCCCGTAAGCCCCGAAGTACGCGTCAGATACACCGCGTTGAGCAGCTGGTCCGTCGCCAGCTCGCCGCCGGACGCACGATGCAGGAACCGGTCGACCAGCTCAAGCGCGTCCGGGTCCAGCTCGCCCAGATGCGCCTCCACGATCGCTTTGAGCTGGCTCTCGTCGGGCTGCCGCAGCTCCAGCGTCACACAGCGGCGCAGGAACGCGGGCGGGAACTCGCGCTCGCCGTTGCTGGTGAGGACGACGAAGGGGAAGGCGTTGCACCGGACCCGGCCCCGGCGCACCTTCGCCCGCCAGTCCCCGCCCGACATCAGCACCTCGGCCTCGGCGCTGCGATGTGCCGTCCGTACGAGCTCCGGGATCTCGAACTGGCCCTCCTCCAGCACGTTGAGCAGGTCGTTCGGCAGGTCCAGGTCGCCCTTGTCGATCTCGTCGATCAGCAGGACGCGCGGGTTCTGGTACGGCAGGAGCGCCGTGCCGAGCGGGCCGAGCCGCAGATGGTCCTCGATGCTGTTGTGCGAGAACGCCTCGTTCTCCCGTGACGCGTACAGCCGCGACAGCGGGTCGTACTGGTACAGCCCGTCGGTGAGCGTGCTGCGGCTGGTGATGTTCCAGCGCAGCACCGGCCCCAGCATCAGCTCGCGCGCGACCGCGTACGGCAGGCTCGACTTGCCGCTGCCGGGCGGGCCGGTGACGAGCAGCGGGCGTCTCAAGTACAGCGCCGCGTTGACCAGTTCGACGCTCCGGTCGGTGACGACGTACGTCTGGGCGCGGTGGGTGCGGTCCGGTGACGCGGACGCGTCGTCCGGGTCCTCGGACGGCGGCGGCAGCAGCGGCCTGCCGTTGAAGGCGCGCCAGGGCGGTGGCGGGGGCAGCTGGCTGATCCCGGCGTGCGGTTCGCCGCCGCCGGTGTACACGGGCCACAGGGACACAGGGGCTCCAGTCGGTCAGCTCAGCGGGGAGCGGTCGGGCGGGGTGACGGGCGGGAAGCGGCGCGGGTCCTCCCAGACCAGCGTCAGCCCGGCCGCCCAGTGCGGCGCGTCCTCGTCGTGCACGAACGCCTCCTTGCGCAACTTCAGTACGTGGCCGGGGAGTTCGCCGGGTGCGAGCCGGGTAAGCCGCTCGGCCAGCGCGTCCAGGAAGCCGCTGCCCCGGCAGCCGCCGTCGCAGGACGCCCCGGCGCAGCCCGTGTGCGGCCACAGCACGATCGGCGAGGGCGCATCCAGCGCGGCCCCGTGCGGGCCGGTCGCCGCGCGGCCCGGGTCCGGCGGCCGGGCGAACCCCACCGGCCCGTACACATCCTGGAGTTGTACGGAGAGCTTGTCCGGGCGGGGCGCCGCGCCGCACTCGATGCGGTGCACCGGGGACGTGTGCCGGCCGTCGAGGATTTCCCACATCTGGCGCAGCGTCCATTGCAGCCTGGGGTTGCGGCGGCGCAGCCGGTCCATCACGACGACCGGCGAGACACAGCCGAGCGGCGGCTCGATGCCCTTGCGGCGGACCCACTGGTCGACCGGCTTGTTCAGCCAGTTGCGCGGCAGCGCGAAGGCGACGAGCGCCCGGCCCCGGTCGTCGAGATCGCCGAAGGCGTCGTCAACCCGGTCCAGGACCCAGTCGCGCAGCTGCTTCTCGCCGGTGACGGTGGTCGCGTCGACGAGCCTGCGGCTGCCGTCGCGGTACGCGTACACCTCGACCAGGAGCGCGTTCCTGCCCTCGCCGCTGCGGTTGATGTCGACCAGGACGGGCGACCAGCCGAGGTCGGGCGCCCGGCCGCTCGGGCCTGCCGGGGCGTCGCGACGGGACCGGTACGCCTGGGCCCACGCCCGCAGTTCGCGTCCGAGCTCCGGGTCGGGCGAGGGTCCTTCGTCGACCGCAGTCGCCAGCCGTACGGTGAACTCGGCGAGCGGGAAGGCGCCCGCCCGGGGCGCCGACTCCGCCAGCAGATGCCACACCGCCTCCCATACGCTCGCGAACCCGCCGTCCGGGGGTGCGAGTCCGAGCGGCCCCACCGCCTGCCGGAACAGCCGGTCCGGCTCGGCCGCGCCCTCGGGCACGCGCGCGACGAGCGCGGCCAGCGCGCGCTTCTCGCCGGGGTCGTGGCCGGGGGTCGGGACGTGCTCGGCCAGCGGCGGCCAGGACCGGGCGAGGACATGCGCCGAGACCATCCGTACGGGCTCCATCGCGCACACCATGCCGACCACCTCACCGCCGTCCGCCAGACTCACCGCCGACCCGCTGAACCCGCCGCTCACCGACGCCCCGTACCCCTTCCAGTCCTCCAGCTGGGTCCACTCGTTGGCGGTCAACCGGTCGGTGGACGCGCGGAGTTCGCTGATCAGGCCCTCTTCGTAGTCCTGCGGGAAGCCGTGGGCGAGGAGCTTGGGGGCGGGGTACGCGTACGGCGCGTCCAGGCGCGCGAAGCGGACGGGGCGCACCGGCACCGGCCCGGGCAGCTCCAGAACGGCCCAGTCGCCGGGGTCCCGGCTGTCGCCCGCCCAGCAGCCGCGCGCCACCACGCGCGCGAGGACGGGCTCATGGCCCGGGAGGCCGGGGAAGCGGATCTCCACCTGCTCCTCCTGCCACACCACATGCGCGCAGGTCAGCACATGGCGGTCGGTGAACAGGAACCCGGCGCCGACCGTGCCGCCGCCGCAGGAGATGTGCGCGTGCCAGGAAGGTGACGCCATCACCGCGCTGCCGTGGCTCCGGGGTCGGAGGCCGCTCCGGGGCCGACGTCTCCCGCGTCCGCGGCGGGCAACGCGGCCGGATCCGCGGCGGGCGCCGGATCGACGGCCTGCCGCTCCGCCCCCGGCGCCCACGACAGCTTCACCACCAGATGCCCCTCCACCGCCGTCTTCGCGATCACCGCGCCCGCCTCGGCGGTCAGCTTCACGCCGAACTCCAGCTCCACCGCGTCCGGTCTGAGCCGCCCGTCCCGGAAGACGTGCAACGCCGACTCGGCGGCCGCGCGGATGCCCTCAAGCGCGCTGTCGAACGTACGGGTCGCCTCCGCCACGGAGTTGTCGCCCCGGCGCACCAGCTTGGCGCCGGACGCGTGCCGTTCGACCTCCACGGTCACCTGTGCGCCGTCGTCCGTGCGGAACTCCATCAGCGCACCCATCGACGCCCCCTCGCAGACCGTGCCGGACCGGCGTCCATTGTTGCGGAGCGGTCCCGTCCCTGTCCGGGTTAGCCTCGAAGACATGTACCGAGAGCGTCCTTCACGGCTGGCCGGTGCCGTCGTCTGGGCGCGCACGATGGAGGCGGGCGTCGCCCGTCCCGTCCTGCCGGACGGCTGCATGGACCTGCTGTGGCACGACGGGGAACTGCTCGTCGCCGGACCCGACACGCACGCGTACGTGCCGTACTCGGCCACCGGGGTCCGCTACGCCGGGGTGCGGTTCGCGCCGGGCGCGGGGCCCTCAGTCATCGGCATACCGGCGCACGAGCTGCGCGACCGGCGCGTGGCGCTCGACGCGCTCTGGCCCGGCGCCGAAGTGCGCCGCCTCGCCGAGCGCATAGGGGAGGCGCCGGACCCGGCAGCCGCACTTGAGGCCGTGGCGCTGGCGCGGGCCGAGGAGCCGGATCCGCAGATCCGGGCGGTCGTGGCGCTGCTGGACGCGGGCCGCTCGGTCACCGCGACCGCCGACGCCGTCGGGCTCGGCATCCGCAGCCTGCACCGCCGCTCGCTCGAAGCGTTCGGCTACGGTCCCAAGACCCTCGCGCGCGTGCTGCGGCTCCAACGGGCGCTCGCGCTCGTACAGGGCGGCATGCCGTACGCCGAGGCGGCACTCGCGGCCGGGTGCGCCGACCAGGCTCATCTCGCCCGGGAGATGCGCGACCTGGCCGGCACGACCCTCACGGCCTACGCGGAGGCGGCGAAGAGCGAGATCTCCACCCCGTCCGGGTCGTGGAGCGTCGCGTAACGCTGACCCCAGAAGGCGTCCCAGGGCTTGAGATGGCCGGAGTACCCGGCCGCCATCAGGCTCTCGTACGTCGCGTCCACCTCGGCCGGGCTGTCGCAGACGAAGGCGAACCCGGTACGGCCGCCGCCCTGCGGGCGGGTCCACTCGGGGTCGAAGGAGCGCACCACGTCCTCCGTGTCCCAGAGGATGCGGTTGCCGCCCGGAAGCGTGTATTCAACATGCGGTTCGTTGTCGGCGTCGGCCGGGATGTCCAGGCCGAGGCGGCGGTAGAAGGCGAGCGAGGCGGCCATGTCGGAGACGACCAGGCCGATGGCGTCGAAGCGTGCGTTCATGCCGTCACCGTAGGCCGGGCCCGGCGGGCCGGTCTTGAAGGAAACGGACACCACGGGCTACAGGTCGTTGCCCGCGTACGACAGGTTGAAGCTCTTGTTGGCCAGCGGGAAGTCCGGGACGATCGTCTCGGCGAGCGCGACCGGCAGCGCGGGCCAGTTGAAGAACGACGGGTCGACCACCTTCACCCGCGTCAGCCGTCCGTCCGGGGCGAGTTCGAGGCGGGTGGTGATCGCGCCGCGCCAGCCCTCGACGATGCCGGTGCCCGAGGTGTGCCCCGGGTGCCCGGGCAGCTCCACCACCGTGTCGCCCGGCCGGACCTCCGCCGCGAGCGCGCCCGCGAGGGCGACCGACGCCCGCGCCTCCTCGGCCCGTACGAGAAAACGCGCGAGCACATCACCCGTCGTCCGCACCACGAGCTCGGGCGGGCGCACGCCCGGCGCGAACGGATGCGAGACGCGCGCGTCCGTGCCGAGCCCGCTGGCGCGTGCCACATAGCCGAGGCACCCCAGGTCGCGGGCGTCCTGGGTGCTCAGCCGGGCCGTGCCGGTGAAGCGGTCCCGTACGGTCGCGTGGCCAAGGGCCAGGTCCGCGATCTCCTGGACGTCGGCGCCCACCCGGGCGAGCTCGGCCGGGTCGGGGACGGTGAGCAGCCGGGCGCCGCCGGGGACGACCCCGCCGCGCAGCAGCCGGTGCCCGGTCGTCGCCTCGTTAAGGCGCAACAACTGCTCACGTACGCGCAGGGCATGGGAGTTGAGGACCGAGTGGCCGACGTCGTTGCAGAGCGCGCCGAGGTCGGTGACGTGGTTGTGCAGCCGCTCCAGTTCGAGCAGCAGCGCCCGCGTGTGCTGCGCCTCGGCCGGGACCTCGGCGCCGGTGGCCTCCTCGACGGCCAGGCAGTACGCGAGCGCGTGCCCGACGGCCGTGTCCCCGCTGACCCGCTCGGCCAGCGGCAGCCCGGCCTCGGCGGTCCGCCCCTCGAAGAGCTTCTCGATGCCCTTGTGGACGAACCACAGCCGCGCCTTGAGCCGGATGATCGTCTCGCCCACCACCGAGAAGCGGAAGTGCCCCGGTTCGATGAGCCCCGCGTGCACCGGCCCGACCGGGATCTCGTACACCCCGTCGCCCTCGACGGCGAGAAACGGGTACGGGCCTTCCTGCTCCCCGAACGGCGGCGCGGCGCCCGCGTCCGGCCGCATCGGATACCAGCCGCGCGGCCAGTGGAAGTGCCGCACCAGCCGGTGGGGGAGCGGATGCCCGAGCGGTACGACCCCGTGCAGATCCCGCATCTCCCGCTCGAACCGCCCGGCGGGGAAGGACAGTTGGGCGAGCGTGGGCACGGCGGGGCGCGCCGGGTCCAGACGTACGTGGAGTTCCGTACGGGTGTCGGGCGGGCCCGTGACGAACAGGTACACCACGCGCACCGCGTCCTCGTCGTGGTGCGCCGAGACGAGCGCGAGCCGGTGCCCGCCGGCCAGCAACTCGGCCACGTGGTCGGGGAGTTCGCGTACGGAGAGGTCGACGCCCGTGGTGATGGGGGTGGTCGTCCGGCTCATCACTGCCCTCCGGCGATGTGGGCGGCCGCGGTGAGCAGCTGGGCGAGGGGGTGGACGGTCAGGCCGAGCGCGGCGCAGCAGAGGAGGCCGAGGGCGAGGGGGGTTCCGGCGGCGGGGCCGATGCGGACGGGGGCCGTGGTTGTGGTGGTGGTTCCAGTTCGGGCTGCCGGTCCGGCTTCGGCGTTGGCTCCGGCTCCTGGTGCTTCGGTTCTGGCGGTCGTCACGTGGCCGTCCGGTGCCGGGCCGAGGAGCATGCGGGCCGTTCGGACGGCCAGGGCCGCGTACGCGGCGAGCGCGAGGGCGAGCGCGGCGGTGACCGGTACGCCCATCCCGGCCGCGAACCCGGCCCGGGCCAGGGCGAGTTCGGAGGCGAACAGAGCGAAGGGCGGCAGCCCGAGCAGGGCCACCACCGCGAGCGCAAGCGCCGTTCCCAGCCCCGGAGCCCAGGCGATGAGCCCGCGCACCCGGCCGATCCGGGACGTACGCCGCAGCTGGAGCAGCTGACCCGAGGCGCAGAACGCGACCGTCTTGGCGAGGCCGTGTCCCGCGATGTGCAGCAGTACGGCGGCGGTGGCGAGCGGCCCGCCGACGGCCGCGCCGAGCGCGATAAGGCCCATGTGCTCCATGCTCGAATACGCCAGCATCCGTTTGTAGTCGCGCTGTGCGAGCAGCAGTCCGGCGGCGAGGGCGAGCGTGAGCAGCGCGGCGGTGGCGAGGAGCGCGCGGACGAACCCGGGGCCGAGGGCGGCGTCCGCGATCACCTTGTAGCGCAGTACGGCCGTGAACGACACCGCCAGCAGTACGCCCGACATCAGCGCCGAGACCGGTGCGGGCGCCTGGCTGTGGGCGTCCGGCAGCCAGGCGTGCAGCGGTACGAGCCCGGCCTTCGCGCCGTAGCCGAGGGCGACCAGGGCGATGCCGAGGCGTGTGACGTCGGGGTCGAGGCGGTCCGCGTGCGCGACGAGCACGTGCCAGTCGAGCGCGCCCGCCTCGGGGATTCCGGCGCGCCTGGCCGCGTAGTACACGAGGACGGTGCCGAGGAAGGCCAGCGCGATCCCTGCCGAGCAGATCACGACGTACTTCCAGGCCGCCTCCACGGACGTACGGGTGCGGCGGTGGCCGACGAGGAACGCGGTGACGACGGTCGTCGCCTCGACCGCGACCCACAGCACGCCGAGGTTCCCTGCGAGTACGGCGAGGCACATGGCGGCGAGGAAGGCGTGCACGAGGAGGTGGTAGCGGTGCGCCGTTCGGTCGGCGGCGCGTCCCGCTGCGCGTTCTCCGGCGAGGTACGCGGGGCCCGCCGCCACTGCGAGGGTGGCGACGGCGCCGACCACCAGCAGCATCCAGATGGTCAGGGCGTCGGCCCTCAGTGTGTCGCCGTACGCGGAGACCGCGGGGTGGGCGCGGTGCGCCAGGGCGAGGGCGGAGCCAAGGATCGCGGCGGGCGCGACGAGCCCGGCGTAGCTGGCCCCACCCCGCCCCTTCCCGGCTGTGACATTTGCGGCTCCGCCGCGTGGCCTGGGCGGGCGGCTCTGTGGCTGCGCCCCTTCAGGGGCGCGGGGAACTGCGCGACCAGCCCACGACGGCTCGCAGTCGAACCGCAAGCCAGCGGGGCTGCGCCCATGCACCTGGCGCATGGCCTCCGCCAGCGGCACCCGCGCCGCCGGAATCCGCACCCGCGCATCCGCCCGCTGCGCGGCAACCGCGTACACCCCCGCCACCCCCAGCGGCACACCCACCGGAGCCGTCAGCAGCAGCTCGGGCACCATCGAACCTCCAGGGAGCATCAGTCGTGCAGTTCGTGCAGATCGTCGATATGCGCCACGGACCCGAACGCCTCCCGCATCCGTACCGCGAGAATGTGCAGCACCACGACGGCGAGCAACAGGTCGAAGGAGACGCCGAGTTCGACGATCAGGGGTACTCCGGACGCCGCCAGGAACGCGATCGCCGTGATGCCGTTGTCCAGGAGCAGGAAGCCGATCACCTGGGCCGCCGCGTGGCGGCGCGTCGCCAGGACGAAGAAGCCGATCAGGACCACGGCCAGGCCCACCGGGAGCGCACGGGTGACCGGCGTCGGGTTCAGGGCGACCAGTGGCCGGGCCACCGCGTACGCGAGGAGCGTCAGCGCCGCCGCCGTGAGCAGCGAACCCGCGCCGTTCACCAGCGGCGGCGAGTCGGACGCGTCCGCGACCCCGCTCGGCGCGCGCCGCAGCAGATACGGCAGCACCCCGGCCCGCAGCACCCCGATCCCCACCGCCACCGCGACCAGATCCGCCCGTGCCTCGTGCAGCCCGATCAGCGCCGCGACCGCCGCGAGAGCGATGCTCTGCAACGCGAACACCCGCACCACCGCCGCCAGTTCACGGCGCCACAGCATCACCACCGCCGCCAGCAGAAACGCCCCGCAGGCCAGGTCGAGGAGTTGGGTGAAGACACTCACGCCCACGCCGGTTCACGCTCCGCTCAGGAAGTATGAAGTGGTTACGGCCAGCAGCGACAACAAGAAGGATCCGGCCAGGAGTTCCGGCACCCGGAACAGCCTCAGCTTCGCCCAGAACACCTCCGCCGCCGCCAGCGCCGAGCCCAGCAGCGTCGCCTTCACCGCGAAGCACGCCGCTCCCAGGAGCAGCGCGCCCGCCGAGGCCGTCGTCGCGATGCCCCAGGGGGCGAAGAGCGAGACGAGCAGGCCGAGCAGGACCGCGAGCCGCATCTGGGCGCCGAGCTCGACCAGCGCCAGGTCGGGGCCCGCGTACTCCAGGACCATCGCCTCGTGGACCATGGTCAGTTCGAGGTGCGTGGACGGGTTGTCCACCGGAAGTCGGCCTGTCTCGGCGAGTACTGCTACCGCCAGCGCCGCAGTGGCCAGGAGTCCGGCGGGCGAGGCCAGCCGCGCCGGGTCGCGTACCGCGCCCGTGACGATCACCGGCAGGTTCGTGGATCCGGCCGGAAGCGACAGGGCGAAGACCGAGAGCAGGATCGTCGGCTCCACAAGCGCCGCGATCGTCATCTCGCGCGACGCCCCCATGCCTCCGAACGCCGTCCCGCTGTCGAGCCCGGCCAGCGCCAGCGTCACCGTGCCGAGCGCAAGGAGCGCCACCACCACGATCAGGTCCGAACTCCCGCTCACCGGCGTCCTGGTGGACGCCAGCGGCACCAGTGCCGCGACCACGGCGGTGGTGGCGACGAGCAGGACCGGGGCGGTCCGGAACGCCGGGCCGGTGCCGACCGAGGTGATCGCCTGCTTGCGCAGCTGCTTGCGCAGATCCCGCCACGGCTGGCCCACCCCGGCCCCGGCCCGCCCCTCCAGCCTCGCCCGTACCTGCCGCATCACCCCCGTGAGCAGCGGCGCTCCCGCCACGACCAGTCCTACTTGGAGGATCGTCGCCGTGAGTCCCAGTGCGGTCGGTCCGTTGCCGCTCACCAGCCCACCGCCAGGACGACCAGCAGCGAGACCAGGCCGAAGAAGCCGTAGCCGAGGTAGAGGTGGACCGAGCCGGACGCGAGGCGCCGCGAGGACCGGCCCGCCCAGGCCATCGCCTCCAACACCGGCCGGTACAGCCGGTGTTCGATCCGGTCCGGCACCCGGTGCCGGAACCGTACGCGTTCGATGAGATACGCCGATTCCCGTACGGGCGTGACGCTGACGTCCTGTTCGGGCGCGAGCACCTGGTCGAAGACGCGTTGCAGCGGCTCGGCGAACGAGGTCGCGGTGTACGCCATGCGCGGGGTCGGCGCGCCGCCGCCGCAGTCCCACAGCCGGGCCCCGGTGCGGCGGGGGCGGCGCGCCACCACCCGTACCAGCGTCACCGTGCCCACGACCGCCGCCGTCAGCGCGGCCGCGACCCACAGCGGCGAGAGCGCGGCCGAGACCGCCGTCAGGCGAAGGCCCGCGCCGCCGCCGAGCGGAGGCTGAGCGCCCGCGACCCGTACGACTCGGTCCAGGGCGGGCCCCAACGCCCCGGGAAACAGGGCGAGTCCGGCGCAGGCCGCCGCCAGGAGGCCCATTCCGGCGAGCATCGGCGGCGGGCTCTCGTACGCGCCCGAAGCGGCACCACCGCGTGGGCGGGCGAAGAAGCCGACGCCCAGCGCCTTCACGAAAACCGCCGCCGAAAGGCCGGCCGACAGGGCGATCACCGCGACGGCGAGCGGCAGCACGACCGCCGTGGCGACGCCCGGCACCGCGAGTCCGTGGATCAGCGACTGGAGCAGGAGCCACTCCCCGGCGAAACCGTTGCCCGGCGGCAGCGCCACCGCGCCGAGCGCCCCGAGCGCGAAGAAGGCCGCCGTCACCGGCATCCGCGCCCGCAGCCCGCCGAGCGCGTCCAGGTCCCGTACGCCCGTGGCCCGGACAACAGATCCCGCCGCGCAGAACAACAGGCCCTTGAAAGCGGAGTGGTTGATGAGGTGGAGGAGGGCTGCGGCGAGCGCGAGTCCGGCGAGGCGGCGGTCTCCGTCGACCGCGAAGAGACCGCCCGCGCCGACGCCGATGAGCACCAGGCCCATGTTCTCGCTGGAGGAGTACGCCAGGAGCCGCTTCAGGTCGGCCGCCATCGCCGCCTGGAGCACCCCGTACACCGCGCTCACCCCGCCCGCCGCGAGCAGCCCCAGCCACCACCAGGCCGAGCCGCCGCCGAGCAGGTCCAGGCCGAACCGGACGATCCCGTACACCCCGAGGTTGACCATCGTCGCGCTCATCAGTGCCGAGACCGGGCCGGGTGCCTCGGCGTAGGCGCGCGGCAGCCAGGCGTGCAGCGGGACGATCCCGGCCTTGGAGGTGAACGCGATCGCCAGCAGCACGAACACGATCCCCCGCGAGAGCGGGCCCATCCCGGACGCCCCGGCCCGCAGTGCGTCGAACGTCTCGCCGCCGGACCTCGCCGCGTACAGGCCGAGCCCGGCGAGGAGGAGGACGAAGCCGAGCTGTGTCATGACCGCGTACCAGACCCCGGCCTCCCGCACGGCCCGCCGCTCGCGGTGCTCGCCGAGCACGAGGACCAGCGAGCCGACCGCCATCAGCTCCCAGAGCAGGAGGAAGGTGCTGACGGAGGCGGCCGCCGGGACGAGGATCAGCACCGCGCAGAAGCAGGGGAGCAGCGCCCCGGACCCGGGGCTGTCCGCGAACCCCGCCGCGTACACCGCGACCGCCAGGATCACCGCGCCCGCCACCGCCATGAACAGGCCCGACAGGGCGTCGACTTCGAGGCGCACCCCGCCGAGCGGGAGCAGCCAGGCGTACGACGCCGACCACCGGACACCGGCGAGCGCGGCGCAGCCGGTGGCCAGGCCCGCCGCCCCCACGCCCGCCGTCGCCAGCGACCCGGCCGCGCTCACCGGCCCGTCACCGTGCGCAGGGCCTCGACGATCCGCTCGGGCCGGGGCGGGCAGCCGGGGACGGTCAGGTCGACGTCGACGACATCGGCGACGGCGCCCTCCACCCCGTAGCCCCCGGCGAACACCCCGCAGTCGAGCGCGCAGTCGCCGACCGCGATCACCACGCCCGGCTCGGGCATCGCGGCGACCGTGCGGCGCAGCGGCCCGGCCATGTTGCGCGTCACCGGGCCGGTCACCAGGGCCACGTCCGCGTGGCGCGGCGAGGCGACCAGACGGGCGCCGTAGCGCTCGGCGTCGTACACCGGCCCGAAGGCCGCCGCGATCTCGATCTCGCACCCGTTGCACGACCCGGCGTCCACGCACCGGACCTGCGCGGATCCCGCGAGCAGCGGGAAGTCCCCGGGGGCCGGCCGGGGCGGGGCGTCCTCGGCCACCCGTCCGGTGTCACGGATCTTGCGCAGCAGGCTCATGCCCCGCGTAACCCGCCGCATATGCCCCCCGGTTACGAGCGGGACGGGAGTTTTGACAACCTTTGGGGCCGTCCAGGGCAGTGGTTGGGACCGTCCAGGGCGGGCGTTGGTACGGGCCCGAAGTGATCCACTCCGTTGGCGCAGAGGTCCTGCCAGGGCGCCCCCGGCCGCGTAACGTGACCACATGTCTGCCGCCGATCAAGTAACCGGGACCCTGTCGAGCCGCGCGGCCGCCCGCCCGCTGCGCCGCGACACCGTCCGCCTCGCCCTGGTGGGCGTCGCCCTCGCGCTGGTGTGCGGCGCGGTCCAGCTGGCCACCGGCGCGTGGCGGCTGCCGCTGGGCTGGGACGAGACGGTGTACGTCAGCCAGGTCGACCCCCGGGTGCCCGACGCGTTCTTCAGCGAGCCCAGGGCGCGCGGCATCAGCTGGCTCGCCGCGCCCGCGGCCCAGCTCACCGGCTCGGTGCCGGTGCTGCGCGCGTGGATGCTGCTGCTCGCCGCCGCCGGACTCGCGATCGCCTTCCAGCCGTGGCTGACGCTGGTGGGCCGCCGGGTCGTCATGACGGCGGCGGTGCTGTTCGCCGGCCTGTGGGTCGTGCAGTTCTACGCGGGCGAGGTCATGCCCAATCTGTACGTGGCGTACGGCGCGGTGGCCGGGGCGGGCTGGTTCCTGCGCGGCGCGGCCGACCCCGACCGGCGGCGCGGCCCGCTGGTCGCACTCGCGCTGAGCGTGGCGTTCACCGCGCTCGTCCGTCCGTACGACGGCGGCTATCTCGCCGTCGCGCTACTGCTCGCGGTCCTCGCGGTACGGGAGTGGCGGCTGCCGCGCCTGGCCGTGGCCGTGCTCGCGGGCCTGGCCGCCGGGGTGCTGCCCTGGGTGATCGAGGCGTACGCGCGCTTCGGCGGTCTGCTGGAGCGGATCAAGGGCGCGGGCGACGCGCAGGGCGGGCTCAGCCTGCACAACGCCCTCGGGATGAACCTGAAGACGCTCGACGGCCCGCTGCTCTGCCGCCCCTGCACCTCCGGCCTGCCCAACCCGTCCACCAGCGCGGTGTGGTGGCTGGCCCTGCCCCTGCTCACCGCGCTCGGCGTGTTCCTCGCGTCCCGTGCGGGGCGCGCGCGTCCGGCGCTGCTCGCCGTGTGGTGCGCGGCGGCGCTCGGGGTGCCGTACCTCTTCGGCATCGGCTACGCGGCGCCCCGCTTCCTGATCCCGTCGTACGCGCTGCTCTCCTTTGTCGTAGCCGAGTGCGCGGTCGGGGCGGTGCGGTCGGCGAAGGGGCGGTGGCGGATCGTCGCGGCCGTCGCGGTCACGGTGTGCGTGGCGCTCCAGCTCTCCAGCCAGTACACGATCATGGCCAAGCGCACGGCCCGCCAGCAGGACCTGCGGGCCGACGACAAGTGGCTGGTGGCCCGGCTCGCGGACGACGGCATCCGGCCGCCGTGCACGATCGTCGGCGACGAGTCCCAGCCGCAGGCCTTCTACGGAGGCTGCTCCTCGCAGGCCAGCGACCGCCGCAACACCACGGCGACCGTGCCCGGCGTCCTGGCGGCGGCCCGCCGCACCCCGCTGGCCCTGGTCCAGTACGGACCGCAGCCGCCCGCGTACGCCCGCACCTGGCCCGGCCACAAGGTGGTCACGCCCCGCACGGCGACCGTCTGGTACGTCTTCCTCGCGCCCCGGCCCGGCGCGTGAGCCGAGGGGTCGCCGAGGGCGGTCTCCGTTAGGATATTTGCATGGGAGCGCAAGTTGAGAGCTGGGACGCGGAGAGCGCGGACCGTGCCGTCGCGGTACTGAAGGCGGTCGCCGATCCGTCGCGCTACCGGCTGCTGTGGGCACTGAGCGGCGCGGAGCTGCCGGTGAGCGCCCTCGCCGAGCTCCTGGGCGCCCATGTCGCCGCGACCTCCCAGCACCTGGCCCGGCTGCGGGCCGCGGGCCTGGTCACCTCGCGCCGCGAGGGCACCCGCATCTACTACCGCGCCGCCGGCCCCCGCGTACGCGGCCTCCTGGAGGAGGCGTCCCTGGTCGCCCAGGCGTCCTCGGCCGCCGAGTCCCCGGCCGCCGACGCCGCGACCCCGGAGGCCGCCCCGGCCACCCAGGAACGCCCGGCCCGGGCACCGCGCACAGTGGGCGTGCGGCGGGCGGCACTGGGCAAGTGAGCTGATTCCGCAGGGGAGTCGACGGGTCCGGCCGCGTGTCGGCGGGCCCGGAAATCCACGCGCGGAAAATCAGTTGGCCGCCGTTCGGGGGCGGCGTTATGGTGACTGAGTTCCGTGCGGCGGCCGTTGGCCGCTGCGCTCGACCCTGAGATCGATACGGGAGGTGTGACACATGGCTGTCGTTGCGATGGGCGCTGCCCTCACCCAGATATGCGTCACCTCCACTCCCGTGGCCGCCGGCTGAACCTTTCGCAGTGCCGGGGCCACCCTTCGAAGGGTCACCCCTTGTCTTCCTCTTCTGCTTCGCAGCAGTCGCAGCACGTCTCCAACTCCCGCTCCGCGCTGGTTCCTTACGGCTGGGACGACGCCTGGGCCGCCGAGTTCGCCCCGTACGCCGACCGCGGGCTGCTGCCCGGGCGGGTCGTCCGGGTCGACCGGGGGCAGTGCGACATCGTCACCGAAGGCGGGCTCCTGCGCGCCGACACCGCGTACGTCACCCCGCACGACCCGATGAGGGTCGTCTGCACCGGTGACTGGGCGGCCGTCGACCCCGGCGGCGACCCGAGGTTCGTACGCGCGTATCTGCCGCGCCGTACCGCCTTCGTACGCAACACCTCCTCCAACCGGTCCGAGGGGCAGATCCTCGCGGCCAACGTGGACCACGCGATCATCGCGGTCTCGCTCGCCGCCGAGCTCGAACTGGGACGGATCGAGCGGTTCCTGGCCCTGGCCTGGGAATCGGGCGCGCAGCCGCTCGTCGTCCTGACCAAGGCCGACCTGGTGCCCGACCCGGCCGGGCTCGCCCACCTCGTCCAGGACGTCGAGACCACCGCGCCCGGGGTCTCGGTGCTGGCCGTCAGCTCGGAGACCGGCGAGGGCGTCGACGTGCTGCGGGCGATCGTCTCGGGCGGCACCAGCGTGCTGCTCGGGCAGTCCGGCGCGGGCAAGTCCACGCTCGCCAACGCGCTGCTCGGCGCGGAGGTGATGGAGGTGCAGGCCATCCGTGACGTCGACGGCAAGGGCCGGCACACCACCACCACGCGCAACCTGCTCGCGCTGCCCGGCGGCGGCGTGCTCATCGACACGCCCGGGCTGCGCGGGGTGGGCCTGTGGGACGCCGAGACCGGCGTCGGACAGGTCTTCGCCGAGATCGAGGAGCTGGCCCGCGACTGCCGCTTCCACGACTGCGCCCATGAGGCGGAGCCGGGGTGCGCGGTGCTCGCGGCGATCTCGGACGGGTCGCTGGCCGAGCGCCGCCTCGACAGCTTCCGCAAGCTGATGCGTGAGAACCGGCGGATCGTCGCCAAGACCGATGCGCGGTTGCGGAACGAGATCCGGCGTGACTGGCGGCTGAAGTCGGCGGAGGGGCGCGCCAACATGGAGGCCAAGCGAGGACGCGTCCGCTGAGGGTGCGGGAATCGGATGCGGTGTTCTGAGAGCGGCGATTCGGCTGCGGGTCGGTGGGGGCTGGTCGCGCAGTTCCCCGCGCCCCTTAAGTGGCCCGGGACCGTAAGGGCGCTCGGAAACGCCGTGTCCGATTCCCGCCAGCCCGGCCGTCCCCGGCCCCGCACACTGGACGTATGACGCACGACGAGGTGACCCGGCCCGGCGCATACGAGACGGTTGCCGACGACTCCGACCGCACCCGGTACGAAGCCGTCAGCAGTCGGGATGCCCGGTTCGACGGGGAGTTCTTCTTCGCTGTTTCCACCACCGGCATCTACTGCCGTCCCAGCTGCCCGGCCGTCACGCCCAAGCGGCAGAACGTCCGGTTCTTCCCGACCGCGGCTGCGGCCCAGGGGCACGGCTTCCGGGCCTGCCGTCGGTGCCGTCCCGACGCGGTGCCGGGGTCGGCGGAGTGGAACGTGCGGGCTGACGTCGTGGGCCGGGCCGTGCGGCTCATCGGGGACGGTGTGGTGGACCGCGAGGGCGTGCCCGGGCTCGCCGGGCGGCTCGGGTACAGCACCCGGCAGGTCCAGCGGCAGCTCACCGCCGAGTTGGGCGCGGGCCCGGTCGCCCTCGCCCGGGCCCAGCGCGCCCACACCGCGCGCGTACTGCTGCAGACCACCGGTCTGCCGGTCACGGAGATCGCTTTCGCGGCCGGATTCGCCAGCGTGCGGCAGTTCAACGACACGATCCGGCAGATCTACGCCCGTACGCCCAGCGCGTTGCGCGAGGAGGCGGGCACCAAGGCCGCCCGGGGGCATACCGCGTTCGCCGCCGGGATCCCGCTGCGGCTGGCGCACCGGGGCCCGTACGAGACCGGCGCCGTCTTCGACCTGCTCGCCGAGGAGGCCGTCGAACGGGTCGAGGAGATGACCGGCGCCCCGGGCGCGCGCACCTACCGCCGCACCCTGCGCCTGCCGTACGGCACCGGCATCGTGGCCGTCGACGAGGCGCGCCCGCGCCGGGGCGGCTGGCTGGAGGCCCGTATCCACCTCACCGACCTGCGCGATCTCACCACTGCAGTCCAGCGGCTGCGGCGCCTGTTCGACCTGGACGCCGACCCGTACGCGGTGGACGAACGGCTCGCCACCGACCCCCGGCTCGCCCCGCTGGTCGCCGCCCGCCCCGGGCTGCGCTCGCCGGGCGCGGCCGACCCGGACGAGTACGCGGTACGGGCGCTGGTGGGCCGGGAGGCCGCCGGGGAGCTCGTCGAGGCGTCCGGGAAGCGCCTGGACGTACCGTGCGGCGCCCTCACCCACCTCTTCCCCGAACCCGCCACCCTCGCCACCCACCCGGACCCGTCCCTGGCCGCCCTCGCCACCGCGCTCGCCGACACCACCCTGCGGCTCGACGCGGGCGCCGACCGGGACGAGGCCGTACGAGTGCTGCGCGCACTGCCGGGCCTCGACGCGCACACGATCGCGCTGATCCGGACGCGGTCGTTGGGCGAGCCGGACGTCGACCTCACCGGCGACGGGGGCGAACTCTGGCGGCCCTGGCGCTCGTACGCCCATCGGCACCTGCTCGCCGCCGCACCTGCTCGCCGCGGCCGCGAAGGGCTGTGACAGGCTCGGGTCGTGATCACGACTGCCCGTCGGGCCGCCGTCGCGGCCGCCCTGTGTCTGCTGACGCTGTCGGCGTGTTCCGGCTCCGGCCACACCGCCGCACCGGCCCCTTCCGGAGCCTCCGCCTCCGCCACCAGCGCCCCGGGGATCACCACCGTGGCCAAGGCCGAGCGCAAGCCCGCGCCCGTCCTTGAGGGCAAGGACCTGGACGGGAAGCCGCTGAGCCTCGCCGACTACAAGGGCAAGGTCATCGTCCTGAACATCTGGGGTTCGTGGTGCCCGCCCTGCCGGGCCGAGGCGAAGCACTTCGGCAAGGTCGCCGCCGAGACCAAGGGGCAGGGCGTCCAGTTCGTGGGCATCAACATCCGTGACCCCGACAAGGGCCCGGCCCAGGCGTTCGAGAAGGACCACGCGCTCGGCTACCCGAGCTTCTACGACCCGATCGGAAAGCTGATCCTCCGCTTCCCCAAGGGCACGGTGAACCCCCAGTTCATCCCCTCCACGCTCGTCGTGGACCGGGACGGCAGGATCGCCTCGCGGGCGATGACGGGCCTGGACGCGGAGCGGCTGCACAAGATGATCGACCCGGTGGTGGCGGAGAAGTAGTACGGGCAGCCCCTTCCCGCCCGCAGACCTCACGCACGGCCGCCGACGCGCGCACCCCGCCCCCATCTGCGAACGTCGGAACATGATCCGTCTCGCCCGCCTCCCCCTGGAGCGGTGGTCGGCGTTCGTGCCGGCGCTCGCCGTCGTGCTGCTCGCGCTCACCTGGGGACGGTCGCTGCCGTCGTGGCTCGTCGCTCTGGTGGCCTGCTTCCTGGCGGGCGCGGTCCTGGCGGCGGTGCACCACGCCGAGGTGGTGGCGCACCGGGTCGGCGAGCCGTTCGGCTCCCTCGTGCTGGCGGTCGCGGTGACGATCATCGAGGTCGCGCTGATCGTCACCCTGATGTCCGACGGCGGCGACAAGAGCGCCACGCTCGCCCGGGACACCGTCTTCGCCGCCGTGATGATCACCTGCAACGGCATCGTCGGCGTCTGTCTCCTCATCGGCGCGGTCCGCCGCAAACTGGCCGTCTTCAACGCCGAGGGCACCGGCGCCGCCTTCGCCACGGTCACCACGCTCGCCGGGCTCAGCCTGGTCCTGCCGACGTTCACCACCAGCAAGCCGGGCCCGGAGTTCTCGCCCGCGCAGCTCGTCTTCGCGGCGCTCGCCTCGGTGGCCCTGTACGGGCTCTTCGTCGCCACCCAGACCGTGCGCCACCGGGACTACTTCCTGCCCGTCACCCAGCAGGGCGAGGTGATGGAGGAGGAGCACGCCGATCCGCCGTCCGCCCATACCGCGTGGATCAGCGTCGGCCTGCTCGGGGTGGCCCTGATCGCGGTCGTGGGCCTCGCCAAGGGCGTCTCGCCGACCATCGAGAGCGGGGTCGCCGCCGCCGGGCTGCCCGCGTCGGTCGTGGGCGTGGTCATCGCGCTCCTCGTGCTGCTGCCCGAGACCATCGCCGCGAGCCGGGCCGCGTCCCGTGACCGGGTGCAGACCAGCCTCAATCTGGCGCTCGGCTCGGCGATGGCGAGCATCGGTCTGACCATTCCGGCCGTCGCGCTGGCGTCGGTCTGGCTGTCGGGGCCGCTGGTCCTCGGGCTCGGCGCCAGCCATATGGTGCTGCTCGCGCTGACCGTCGGGGTGGGCATCCTGACCTTCGTCCCGGGCCGCGCCACCCTGATGCAGGGCGGCGTCCATCTGGCCCTTTTCAGTGGGTATCTGGTGCTCGCGATCAGCCCCTGAACCTGCGGCCGATTCTCGCCCCTCGCCAAGTCACCATCGCGGCAGGCATGTTGACGCACCCTCACCCGATGACGCACGATCGAAATATAGATGCTAGATACATCTGAATCGGCCGGGTCAGGGACAGCCCCGGCCGGGAAGCGGGAGGCACCCCATGTGCGGCATCACCGGCTGGATCTCCTTCGACCGCGATCTGCGCGCCGAGCAGGGCACCGTCGACGCGATGACCGAGACGATGGACTGCCGGGGCCCCGACGACCGGGGCGCCTGGATCAGCGGCCCGGCCGCGCTCGGCCACCGCAGGCTCGCGATCATCGACCTGCCGGGCGGCCACCAGCCGATGACGGCCCGTACCGAGCAGGGAAGCGTCGTCCTCGTCTACTCGGGGGAGACGTACAACTTCACCGAGCTGCGCGTCGAACTGGTCGCGCGCGGGCACCGGTTCACCACTCGGTCCGACACCGAGGTCGTGCTGCGCGGCTACCTCGAATGGGGCGAGGCCGTCGCCGACCGGCTCAACGGCATGTACGCGTTCGCCGTCTGGGACGAGCCCCGGCAGCGCCTGGTCATGATCCGCGACCGGATGGGGATCAAGCCGTTCTACTACTACGAGACGCCCGACGGCGTGCTCTTCGGCTCCGAACCCAAGGCGATCCTCGCCAACCCGCTGGCCCGCCGCACGGTCGGACTCGACGGGCTGCGCGAGCTGTTCGTCATGGTCAAGACGCCCGGCCAGGCCGTGTGGGACGGCATGAAGGAGGTCGAGCCCGGCACCGTCGTCACCGTCGACCGCAGCGGCCTTCGCCGGCACGTCTACTGGTCGCTGGAGACCCGGCCGCACGACGACGGGCGGGACGCCACCGTCACCCATGTACGCGACCTGCTCGACGACATCGTCCGGCGCCAGCTCGTCGCCGACGTACCGCGCTGCGTGCTGCTCTCCGGCGGGCTCGACTCCTCGGCGCTGACCGCGCTGTCCGCCCGTCGCCTGGCCGCGAAGGGCGAGCGCGTGCGCAGCTTCTCGGTCGACTTCGCGGGCCGCACCGAGAACTTCATCGCCGACGAGCTGCGCCCCACCCCCGACAGCCCGTACGCCCACGACGTGGCCCGCAGCGCCGGGACCCGGCACCAGGACATCATCCTCGACTCGCACGCCCTGGCCGACCAGGAGTTACGCGCCAAGGTCATCCGCGCCCGCGACCTGCCGACCGGTCTCGGCGACCTCGACAGCTCGCTCCACCTGCTCTTCCAGGCCGTTCGCGAGCACTCGACGGTCGCGCTCTCCGGCGAGTCCGCCGACGAAGTGTTCGGCGGCTACCGGCAGTTCTTCGACGAGGAGGCCCGTACCGCCCGTACGTTCCCCTGGCTGGTGCACCACAAGGACCACTTCGGCGACGGGACCTCGCTGCTGCGGCCCGAGGTGAACGCCGCGCTCGACCTCCCGTCGTTCGTCCGCGACAGTTACGACACGGCCGTCGCCGGGGTCCGACGCCTCGACGGCGAGAGCGACTTCGAATACCGGATGCGGGTGATGAGCCATCTGTATCTGACCCGGTTCGTACGCGTGCTGCTCGACCGAAAGGACCGGGCCAGCATGGCCGTCGGCCTCGAAGTGCGGGTGCCGTTCTGCGACCACCGGCTCGTGGAGTACGTGTACAACGCGCCCTGGTCGCTGAAGTCGTTCGACGGGCGGGAGAAGAGCCTGCTGCGGGAGGCGGCGGCGGATGTGCTGCCGCAGTCCGTCTACGACCGGGTGAAGAGCCCGTACCCCTCGACGCAGGACCCCAAGTACGCGGTCGCGTTGCAGGAACACGGCAAGGACCTGCTCGCACGTGGTGATCACGCGGTCTTCGAACTCGTCGACCGGCAGCTCCTGTTGGCGGCCGTACGGGATGAGGCGCCGCAGACCACGCAGGCCGCCCGGACTGGCCTTGAGCATGCGCTCGACCTGGCCCTCTGGATCGATATGTACGGGCCCGGGATTACACTCGCCTGACTTTCCGGGGGGCTTTCCTCGGTGCGGGCGATTCGGTGCGGGGGCGGCGGACGGGCGATGATCATCGACGACGATGCGGCGCTGCAGCTCGTGATCTCGCTGCACCGGCTGTTGCGGGGGCTGCGCCGGGCCGCGCCCGCCGATGGGATCCAGCCGACGCAGATAGTGGTGCTGTCGCTGCTCACCGAGAGCGGGCCTGCTCGCATCGGTGAGCTTGCGGCCCGGGTGCCGTGTTCGCAGCCGACGGCCACCGCGGCCGTCGCGGGTCTGGAGGCTTCCGGGCTTGTGCTGCGGCAGCCCGACCCCACGGATGGGCGTGCCGCGCGCATCGTGCTCACCGAGCGGGGTGCGCGGGCGCTGGTGGATGCGGCTCGGGCCGAGGCGGAGGTTTTGGCGTGGCGGCTCGGTGCGCTGGCCGACCATGAGGCTCGGGCCGTCGTGGCCCTTGGGCCGTTGCTTCGCCGGCTGGCGGAGGTTGCGCATGACGGGTCCGACCCTGCGAGTCGGGGCTGACGCGTCGGGGGCGCGGTGATTTGTCCGCGGACCGTGGGTGGCTGGTCGCGCAGTTCCCTGCGCCCCTGAAGGCAAGGTGGCCCGGGAAGGCGAGGGTCCGCCACCACGGGCTCGGGCCCGCTCACGCGTCCTCCAAGCCCCAGCTGTGGATCTTTCTGGGGTGGATGCGGATCAGTTCTTCGCTGAAGTGGGGGCCCAACTCGTGGGGGCCCGTGAGGAGTTCCGCCTCGCCTCGGATCTCTACTCCGCGTACCTTCCACGGCCTGACGCTCACCACGTCGTCCACGACCAGGGACAGCCTCGGGTTGGCCAGGAGGTTGCGCCACTTCTTCGTCGTGCCCAGGGCGAAGCCGCCGATGAGGATCGTGTCGTCGTCCTGGGGGAAGTAACCGACCGGGTTGGCCTGGGGCTGGCCCTTGGGGTCCACGGTCGCCAGGCGTCCGAGGCGCTGGGACCGGAGGTACGCGCGCTCGGCCGCGCTGAATTCGCTCATGCCCCCAGCGTCACAGGCTCAGCCCCAGATGACCACGCCCACCCACGCCCCCACCACCAGCAGGCACGCAAGCAGCTCCATCAGGACCGAGTAGCCACCGGCCCGCAACACCGTACGGGCCGACGTCCAGCCCGCCCCGTGACTGCCCAGCCGTACCCGTTCCGCCCCGTAGAGGCCGCCCAGGAAGCCCGCGACCGCGCCCACCACCGGGAGCAGGAAGAAGCCGACGATCGCCGCGACACCGCCGGTCAGGAGGGAGCGCCGGGGTACCCCGGCCTCTTTCAGGCGCCTCGGCGGCAGTACGAGCTTGAGGGACTGGGCGATCAGGAGCAGCGCCGTGGACCCGGCCAGTACCGCCCAGGCCGGGCCCGTCGTGTCGGTGAGGGCCCACCACACCACGGCCGCCCAGACGATCGCCTGCCCCGGCACACCGGGCACGAGCACGCCGAACAGGCCGAGGAGCATCACCACACCCACCTCTAGGAGCTGCCACACGCCCACCAGCCCAGCGTGCAGGAAACGCAGCGTGTCCGCAGTTCTGTGGCGGGCGTGTACCCGGGGCACGGCTTGATCTGGCCCCCGCATCCAAGGGGCGCGGGGAACTGCGCGACCAGCCACGCACGGTCCGCAGTCGCCCGACCACGTCACCCGGCACACCGCTACCGCGCCACCCAGCCCCTTTCATACGCATGCCACCCCAACTGCAACCGAGTGGTCACCCCCGTGAGCTCCATCAGCCCCTTGACCCGCCGCTGCACCGTCCGCAACCCCAGCTCCAGCTGCTTCGCCACGCTCGCGTCCGTCATCCCGGCCAGGAGCAGCGACAGGATCTCCAGGTCCGTCGGATCCGGGCCGACCGACTCCTCCCGTACGACCGCACCCCCGCCCGCCAGCCGCAGCGGCAGCGCATCGCGCCAGACCGCCTCGAAGAGGCCCATCAAGGACTCCAGGAGGCCGCTCGCGTGCACCACCAGGGCCGCGGGCTCCGCGCCGTGGCCGGTCAGGGGCACCATCGCGAGGGTGCGGTCGGCGACGACCAGCTTGGTGGGGACCCGGTCCACCGTCCGTACCTGCTCGTCGCGGCCGAGCGCCGCCGACAGCTCGGTGATACCGGCGGGCGACGCCAGGACCGCGCGCTCGATGACCACGCGGTAGGCCACGCCCCGGGCCGCCGCCCGTTCCTCGGACTCGTTGTCCATGCCGGTCACCGCGACCGGATTCCCGGTGACCAGGGCGCACACCTCCTCGGTCGCGCCCAGTTGCAGCTGGTGGAAGCGGTGGGCGACGGCGGACGCGCCGGTCACCACCTCCACCAGGTCGTGCACGGCGGGTTCGGCGGCCTCCGCCCGGTACTCCTCGGCGAGCAGCGCGGCCGCCAGCTCCGCCCGCTCCAGCTCATGGCGCTGCTGGGTGAGCAGGGCGCCCAGCGCGACCCCCGGCGGGGCCGCCACCCAGCGTCCGGTGCGGGCCGACGACTGGGCCGCGAGGCCGTGGCGCTCCAGTCGCCGCAGCGCGCGCTCGGTCTCCGTCTCGGGCAGCGCCAGTCGGTGCGCCAGGTCCGCGACCTCCGCCGCGCCCACCGCCACCAGCGTCCGGTACGCCGACTCCTGCGTCTCGTCGAGGCCTATCGCTCCCAGCACCCTCGTCCGCCCCCTCTCGTGCCGGGGTCCGCGCCTGGCGGAAAACGGCCACGGCGCAAACCCGCCTCACAACATCATCCCCGCACCTTCCGTCGCTCTGCGAAGGTTGCGCAACCGCAGCACCAACAGCCGTCGGCAACAAGGCATTTGTGCGCTTTGCGCGCGGACTGTTTTGTTCCGGATTCACCCGGGGGATGCGATGCGCCCGATATCGCGTATCGCGCCCCTCACGGGGCGCGGCACCGGTCACAAAAGTTTCGTCGGGCGGCTCTCCTGTGGGGGGAAGAGCCGCCCGGCGAAGTCCATTTCGCTCGTGTCCGCGTGCGGAGTGCGCATTTGTGTGCTGACCACTTTTACCCGATGCACCGTTTTCGTACGGCCCGTGCGGTGGACAATAAGGGCATGAGTCAGCAGGGGGAGAGGCGCACCTCGGACGACGACTGGTGGACTCGCCTGTACGACGAGCCCGCCCCGGACAACGCACCCGCCAAGGCGGGCGACACCCTCGACGACCGTTTCGACTCGGCCGCGCAGGCGGTGAGTCCGGCCGTGCCGGACCCGAGGTCGGGGCGCAGCGGTCCCCGGCACGCGGCGCGCGTGCCCCAACAGCCCGTAGCGAGCGAACGAATCGATCCTGCGGACCGGCCACCCGATCCGATGCCCGCCGCGGCTCCTGATCCGATGCCCGCCGCGGCTCCCGAAACGCCCCCGGCCGCCACCGGCCCCCGGGCGCCCTGGCAGCCGCCCGCCCCCACGGCCCCGCCCGACGCCGGTCGCTCGGCCGCCTGGTGGGAGCCCGCCGACTCCGTACCGGCCACGGCCCCGCCGCCGCCCGCGTACGAGCCCCGGGCGATCCCCGAACCGCCGTCCAAGCCGCCGACCGCACCGCCCGAGTCCGCCGCCGCGCCGCCCCCGTCGGAGCCCCCCGTCCCACCCGAGTCCGGCCCGCCCACAGTGACCGACGCGGCGCCCCCGCCCGAACCGGAACCCCCGGCCCCGCGCCCCCGTACCGCCCATGTGGGTGACGGTCCGCCCACCTATGACCCCGAGCCCACCGCGCTGCCCTTCGCCCGGCCCGACAGCCTCGGGGAACTCGTCGCCGACACCGTGCTCGACGGGGCCCGGTACGGCTCGTACGTACTGCGGGCCGCTTCCGTACGCGGGGACTCCGCGCGCTACCGGGGCGAGCCGAGGCGGGACGCGCTGCTCACCGCGCGGTTCGGGAACGGCCCGGACGCGCTCGTGCTGGTCGCCGTGGCCAGTGGCGTACGGGCCGTCGGGGACGCGCACCTCGCCGCCGCCGACGCCTGCCGCTGGATCGGCGGGGCCATCGGGCGCAGCCATGCCCGGCTCGCCGACGACATAAGGGCGGGGCGGCGCGGCGACCTCAAGTCCGGCCTTCACCGGCTCACCGACCGCAGTTACGGACGGCTGCGCGCCCGCGCCGCCGAGCTCGGGGCGGAGCCCGAGCAGTACACCGCGAGTCTGCGCTGTCTGCTGCTGTCCGCCGATCCCTCCTGCCGTACGCGGGTCTTCTTCGGCGTCGGGCACGGCGGGCTCTTCCGGCTGCGCGCCGGCGCCTGGCAGGACATCGAGCCCGCGCTGCCCGAGCCGGGGGAGGTCTCCGGCGAGCCCGTCGTGGGGTTCGGCTCGGCGCCCGCCGAGTCCGTCGAGGGCGACCGGCTCACCATGGACCTGCACACCGTGGAGCCCGTCCGGCCGTTCATCGACGCGCCGCCACCGCCCGCCGAACCGTTCCGCTTCCGTGCCTCGGTCGCCCGCCCGGGCGACACGCTGCTCCTGTGCAGCGGCGGCCTCGCCGAGCCGCTGCGGGGCGAGCCGGCGCTCGCCAAGGAGCTCGCCGAGCGCTGGGCCGGGGACGAGCCGCCGGGCCTCGCCGCCTTCCTCGCCGACACCCAGCTGAGGGTGAAGGGGTACGCCGACGACCGTACGGCGGTCGCGGTCTGGGAGGCGTGAGGCGCCTGCCCATGGCATGAATGGAGCCATGGGCAAACAGAATGTGGCAGAGCAGTTCGTGGACATCCTCGCCCGGGCCGGGGTGCGGCGGATGTACGGCGTCGTCGGCGACAGCCTCAACCCCGTCGTCGACGCCATCCGCCGCAACTCCGCCGTCGACTGGATCCAGGTCCGCCACGAGGAGGTCGCGGCGTTCGCGGCGGGAGCCGAGGCCCAGCTCACCGGGAGCCTCGCGGCCTGCGCGGGCTCCTGCGGCCCCGGCAACCTCCATCTCATCAACGGGCTCTACGACGCCCACCGTTCGATGGCCCCGGTCCTCGCCCTCGCCTCGCACATCCCGTCGTCCGAGATCGGCCTCGGCTACTTCCAGGAGACCCACCCCGACCAGTTGTTCCGCGAGTGCTCGCACTACAGCGAGCTGATCTCCAGCCCCAGACAGATGCCCCGGCTGCTCCAGACCGCCATCCAGCACGCGATCGGCCGGGGCGGCGTCAGCGTGGTCTCGCTGCCGGGCGACGTGGCCTCCGAGCCCGCCCCGGACAAGGCCGTCGAGCACGCGCTGGTCACCGCCCTGCCGTCGGTGCGCCCCGGCGACGCGGAGATCGAGAAGCTGGCCCGGCTCGTCGACGAGGCCGCCAAGGTCACCCTCTTCTGCGGCAGCGGCACGGCCGGGGCGCACGCCGAGGTGATGGAGTTCGCCGAACGGATCAAGGCCCCGGTGGGGCACGCCCTGCGCGGCAAGGAGTGGATCCAGTACGACAACCCGTACGACGTCGGTATGAGCGGGCTGCTCGGCTACGGGGCCGCCTACGAAGCCACCCATGAGTGCGATCTGCTGATCCTGATCGGCACCGACTTCCCGTACAACGCGTTCCTGCCCGACGACGTCAAGATCGTGCAGATCGACGTCCGGCCGGAGCACCTGGGGCGGCGCTCGCAGCTCGATCTGGCCGTCTGGGGCGACGCGCGCGAGACGCTGCGCTGTCTCACCCCGCGCGTGAAGGCCAAGACCGACCGCCGCTTCCTCGACAAGATGCTGAAGAAGCACACGGACGCGCTGGAGGGCGTCGTCAAGGCGTACACGCGCAAGGTGGAGAAGCACATTCCCATCCACCCCGAGTACGTCGCCTCCGTACTGGACGAACTCGCTGCCGACGATGCGGTGTTCACGGTGGACACCGGGATGTGCAACGTCTGGGCCGCCCGTTACATCTCGCCCAACGGCAAGCGCCGCATCATCGGTTCGTTCAGCCACGGCTCGATGGCGAACGCGCTGCCGCAGGCGATCGGCGCGCAGTTCGTGGACCGCGACCGCCAGGTGATCTCGATGTCCGGCGACGGCGGTTTCTCCATGCTGATGGGGGATTTCCTCACCCTCGTCCAGTACGACCTGCCGGTGAAGATCGTGCTGTTCGACAACTCCTCGCTCGGCATGGTCGAGTTGGAGATGCTGGTCGCGGGTCTTCCGTCGTACGGGACGACCAACCGCAACCCCGACTTCGCGGCGATCGCCCGCGCGGCCGGTGCGTACGGCGTACGCGTCGAGAAGCCCAAGCATCTCGCGGGCGCGCTCAAGGACGCCTTCAAGCACAAGGGTCCGGCCCTGGTCGACGTCGTCACCGACCCCAACGCGCTCTCCATCCCGCCCAAGATCAGCGCGGAGATGGTCACCGGGTTCGCGCTCTCCGCGAGCAAGATCGTGCTGGACGGCGGGGTCGGGCGGATGCTGCAGATGGCGCGCTCGAATCTACGTAACGTGCCCCGTCCGTAAGGAAGTTGTCCACTCGCGCGTCAGTTGATGGGGTGATTGTCTACGGTCAGCCCGTCTGGGACGGGGGTGGCCGGAAGGCGTGCGGAACTGCAGGGATCCGTGGGCCTTCACCCGCGAATCCCGGGTTTATGGGCCCTTTAACCCTGTAAGTCGCCCATGGGTAAGGGGTGCCACCGTCGAGTGCCTGCTCCGGTCGTTTCCGGGGCGGAACCGATGCCGCCGGGCGTGGAACCGCTCCCGCGCCGGTTTCCGTCGGTCGTTGCGGAATCACCATGCGTGACGGGGGGTCACCGGGGCATGCATCTCGTGAGGGTGTTCGAGACGGGAAGGGACGTTGCGACGTGCGGGTGGGGGTCATGACAGGACGTCAGGGAGGGGCCGGATCCGATACGGACGGATCGCTCCAGGGGACAGGTGCGCGCGCCGCGCTCCAGGGACAGCTGCGGCGCCGGGTGGGGCGGTCTGATCTCACGGCGGTGCCGGAAGTGCGGCGAGCGCTGCGGGAGTTGCTCGGTCACTGGGGGCACTCGGAGCCGGCCCATGTGGCCGAGCTGCTGACGTGCGAGCTGGTGACCAACGCCCTGATACACACGGACCACGGGGCGGTGGTGACGGCCACGGTCGCACCGGCCGGGCTCCGCGTCGAGGTCCATGACTTCATGGCCGCGCTGCCCAGGCCGCACGTACCGTCCGCCGACGACGGTACGCACGGCAGGGGCCTGCTGCTGGTTCAGGCACTCGCGGACGCCTGGGGCGTACGCGCGCACGAGGCGGGAAAGGTGGTCTGGTTCGAGCTGAGGCTGGGGAGCGCCTAGCCGAACTGCTGCTCAAGGTCCTTCAGCTTGCGCTCCAAGTGGTCGAGCCGGGGCAGGGTCTGGGTGTCGTCCTCGGCGGTGAGGTCGACGGTCCGGGACGTCGCGGGCTCAGCGCCCGTGACGGCCTGCAGGGAGGGCCGGTTGCGTAGAGGCAGTTGTCCCGGCTCGGCTATGGCGGGCTCCGCGACAGCCTTCGGCTGCGCGGAGCCCGAACCACCGGCGATGGACTGGACGTCGACCTGTCGGCCCCCGGGCCGCACCCGGCCAAGGGCCCGGCCCTGCCGGGTGAGCGCCTTCAGATGCGCCCGCTCCAGCTTCTCCTGCTCGCGTCGGCGCAGCCGGTTCTGCTCCTTGGCCCGCCGGTCCTCGCGCACCTCGTCGACCGCCTCGTCCAGCGTCCGTACGCCCTCCAGGAGCATCAGCGACCAGGCGCCGAACGTCTCCCGGGGCGCGCGCAGCCACCGTACGATCCGGATCTGCGGCAACGGCCGTGGCACCAGGCCCTGTTCGCGCAGGGCCGCCCGGCGGGTCTGCTTCAGCGCGCGGTCGAAGAGGACCGCCGCCGACAGCGACATCCCGGCGAAGAACTGCGGGGCGCCCGCGTGGGCGATGCCGCGCGGCGCGTGCACCCAGTTGAACCAGGCGGCCGCGCCCGCGAACGTCCACACAAGCAGGCGCGAGCCGAGTGCCGCGTCGCCGTGGCTGGCCTCGCGCACCGCGAGGACCGAGCAGAACATCGCGGCCCCGTCGAGGCCGAACGGGACGAGGTATTCCCAGCCGTCGGTCAGGCCCAGGTTCTGCCGGCCGAAGCCGACCAGGCCGTGGAAGGAGAGCGCGGCGGCGACGGCCGCGCAGCAGAACAGCAGCCCATAGGAAGCCGTGCCGTACACGGCCTCCTTCCTTCTACGGCGATCCTCGCTGCGTTCCCAGGTGTCGTCGCCGGACGCGCCCTCGCCGCCGACGCGCTTGCCGCGTGCGAGGACGACCAACGCCACGACGACCCCCACGATCATCACGCCGCCCGGAAGCAGCCAGTCCAGAGATATGTCGGTCAGTCGCATGCGGTGTCCCTTGAATCACGTAAGGCATTTCGTGCGCCATAGTGCTCCTGCCGTACGGGGCCGCAGGGGGTTTTCGGGGCAAGAGACCGTCATTGGACGGCCGTGGCATTCGGATAGGTGCGATCTGATCGAACTTGCGTGGCCGCAGAGCGAGTTGGGTTCGAATACGACTCACTCCGACGGGTGGCGTGGATTCAGGACGCCGTGCCGAGCTTGGCCACCCGATCGGCGTCGCAGGTACGCGGACAGGTGACGCAGGTGTCCTCGGGGCGCAGGGTGTAGAAGAGGCAGCAACTGGCCCGGTCGCGGGTCGGCAGCGGCTCGCCCGCCGGTTCCGTCAGCTCACGGAACCCGGCGCCGCCGACGTACGGCTTGGTCGAGCCCGGCAGCAGCCGTTCGAGCTCGCCCATCGCGCGGCGCTCCTCGCCGAGCAGCGCCGCCACGTACCAAAGGCCCTCGACGATCTCGTCGGTCGCCATGCCCCACAGCGCCCGCCGGCCGCGCCGCATCCGGGGTCCGAAGCCGTCGAGCACGGGGCCGAGGTGCTCGGCGACGGCCGCGCGCACCTCGGCCCGCAGCGCCTCCTCGTCCGGTACGACCCGGGCGCCGGGCAGCACGGCCGCCGGGTCGCCGGGCAGACACGCGAACTCCCGCACCCGTACGGTCAGCCGCCCCAGCGTGCGCTGGAAGGCCACCTCCTCGACGGGTACGCGCGGCACCCGGCGGTGCAGAAACCAGGGGACCGTGATGAGCAGACAGGCCGGCCAGGCGTACCGGTGGAAGCCGAACGAGGCGATGACGTCGGGGCGGGCCTCCTGCCCGTAATCGCGCAGCACCTGCTCCTCGTCCCAGCCGAGGAAGGTGTCCAGGGCGTCTCCGCCCTCCGCGAGCCGGTGCGCGCCGACCCAGCCGGGGGAGTCCGGGGCCTGTTCGCCGTCCGCCAGCTCCGCCACCCGAAGGCCCGGGTAGACCTCGGCGAGGCGCGCGTAGGACGCCGCCAGGGGGCTTTGGAGCAGCGTGGACACAGTCATGCAGGGACCACCGAATCACGATCGTTTGCAGGTAAGGCTTACCTTAGCGGAAGAGTGCGAGGTTTGAACTGTCGCTTTGTCCGCCTATGGTGCTGGGGAGATACCGAACGGTAGGAGGGCATGGGGTGGAGCAGGGCAGAGCGCGCGAAGCGGCGGTGGCGCCGTTCGGGTTGCCCCGCGTCCCCGCGCAGGCCCGGGCCGAGGGCGACCCCAGCGCACGCGGGGAGCACACCCACAGCGAGCCGCCCGCCCCGCAGCACCAGGTCCGCCGGCACTCGGTGCGCGGCCAGATCCTGGAGGCGCTGCGGGCCGCGCTCGTCGACGGCGAGCTGGTGCCGGGCGAGGTGTACTCGGCGGTGGCGCTCGGCGAGCGCTTCGGCGTCTCGGCGACTCCCGTACGCGAGGCCATGCAGCGCCTGGCCTCCGAGGGCGCGGTCGAGGTCGTCCCGAACCGGGGCTTCCGGGTCACCGAGCGCAGCGCCGTGGAGCTCGCGGAGCTCGCCGAGGTGCGGGCGCTGATCGAGGTGCCGGTGATGCTGCGGCTCGCGCGTTCCGTCCCGGCCGCCCGGTGGGCCGAGCTGCGGCCGCTCGCCGAGGCGACGACGCAGGCGGCGGCGGTCGGTGACCGGGCGGGGTACGCGGAGTCGGATCGCGCGTTCCATCGTGCGGTGCTGGCGCTTGCCGGGAACCAGCAGTTGCTCCAGGTCGCGGAGGATCTGCACCGGCGGTCGCAGTGGCCGCTCACGGTGACCGCCGCGCCGGTCGCTCGCCATGCGGAGTTGGTCGCGGACGCGGCGGAGCACATGGCGTTGCTGGACGCGTTGATCGCCCAGGATCTGACGGTTGTTCAGTCCCTGGTGCGGGAGCATTTCACCGGATCTGCGCTGTAACGCTGCGCGGAGGGTGCGGGCCGGTGGGGGTTGCTCGCGCAGTTCCCCGCGCCCCTACAGGAGGGCCCGAAGGGCCCATTCAGGGGCGCGGGGAACTGCGCGACCGGCCCAGCACGGTCCGCAGACAAAAGCACGCCCCCAAGGGGGTCAGGTCGTCGCCGGCGCCGGGGCCAGATGCGCCGCGAGCCACGTCGGCACTCCGCCCAGGAGACGGAACAAACGCGCCGCCTCCGTGCGCAGCCTCGTCGCCTCCGGTTCCGGTTGTGCCTCGGCCAGGGCGGCCAGGGCCGGGGCCGTGCCCACCAGGTAGCCCAGCTCCTCCCGGATGCGCAGGGACTCGGTGAAGCCGTGGCGAGCCTCGGCCAACTCGCCTTCGCGCAGGGCGAGTCCGGCCAGTTGGCGCCAGGTGAACGAGAGTAGCAGGGTGTCGCCGTGGGCCGTGGCGCCAGCGTGGGCGCGGCGGTAGGCGGCCCGGGCCGCCTGCGGCGCGTCGGTGACGTTCTCGGCGAGCAGCCCGCGCCGGAAGTCGAGCAGCGCCCGGCTGCGCGCGGCCGGGGCGATCAGCGCGGCCGCCCGGCCGAACGCCGAACGTGCTTCGTCGGCCCGGTCCCGTACGCCCAACAGCGTTGACGCGTACGCGAGTTGGCCGCGCTCGCAGGCGGCGGCGCCGCGCTCCTCGTCGTCCCCGGCCACCGCCTCGGCGCCGCGCAGCGCCTCCTCGGCCTCGGCCCAGCCGCTCTCGGTGTACAGACAGCGCTCGGTGAGCAGCGCGGCCCGTTGGAGGGCGGCCGCGGGCTCGGCGCAGTGTGGCTCCAGCAGGGCGGCCGCGTCGGTCCAGCAGCCGCGCGAGCGCAGCCGCCACACCGCGGTCTGGAGCGGATCCCCGTCATCTGCAGTCGTTCCGGAACCAGACATGGCGGGATACGCCACGTTGCCCTCCCCGAGCGCGCCATTGAGCTGATGAGTCGCGGGCCAAACGTCGTGGCCGCATCTCAGCACGGATTGGCACGCCGGGCCAAGGGCCATGCGTGAATTCCTTCACAAACGGCGGGTTGCCGTACGTCGGGGTGGTGTTCCCGGCCGTACGCGCCGCTTTCGCGCCCCCTCAGCTCATCCGCAGGGCCAGGAAGAAGTCCAACTTGTCCTCCAGGCGCGAAAGGTCACGACCCGTCAGTTGCTCGATCCGGCCCACCCGGTAGCGCAAGGTGTTGACGTGCAGATGCAGACGTGTGGCACAGCGGGTCCAGGAGCCGTCGCAGTCGAGGAACGCCTCCAGGGTCGGGATCAGCTCGGCCCGGTGGCGCCGGTCGTAGTCGCGCAGCGGGTCGAGGAGGCGGGCGGTGAAGGCGCGGCGCACGTCGTCCGGGACGAACGGCAGCAGCAGGACGTGCGAGGCCAGCTCGTGGTGCCCGGCGGCGCAGACCCGGCCCGGGCGGGCGGCGGCGACCCGGCGGGCGTGCCGGGCCTCCTCCAGGGCGCCGCGCAGCCCCTCCGCCGAGTGCACGGCCGCGCTGACACCCAGTGTCAGGCGTCCGTCGTCGGCGAGACCTGCCGAGAGCGGCGCCTGGACGGCGGCGAGCAGCGCCTCGGCGTGCAGCCCGCTCTCGGAGCCCTCCGGGCCCACGGAGGGCAGCGGCACCAGGGCGATCGCCTCGTCGCCCGCGTGGGCGACCGCGATGCGGTCCGAGGAGTCGGCTCCGGCCACCGCCGGGTCGACCAGGATCTCCTCCAGGAGCGCCTGGGCGACCGGGCCGCCCGCGATCTCGGCCGCGCCGGTCGCGGACTGGCTCCAGTCGACCCGGGCCACGATGACCTGCCAGTGCGGCGCGGAGCCGAGGCCCGGCAGCAGCACGGGGGCGGCGACCCGCAGCCGGGCCGCGATCTCGGCGGGCGCGGCGCCGGTCTGCACCAGTTCCAGGACCTCCTGGGCCAGCCGCCGGCGTACCGCACGGGCCGCGTCGCGGCGGTCGCGCTCCACGGCGATCAGCTGGGTGACGCCCTGGAGCAGATCCAGCCGCGCGGCGGGCCAGTCGCCCGCGTCCGCCTCGACCGCGAGCAGCCAGTCCGACAGGACCGTCTCGCGCACGTCGCGGGCCGCGGGGGCCGCTCCGCGCCCGCTGTGGCGGATCGGGAACAGCGAGTACGTGGTGCCGTTCACCACGGCCCGATGGGGGCCGCGGCGGCCGGTGCGGGTCGCGCCGAGATGTTCACCCGCGAGAGTGGCGCCGACCGCGGCCTCCAGTGGGTCGCCGGCGCCCGCGATCTGTCGGCCGGTGGGGGAGAGCACCCAGGCCCGCAGGTCCAGGTCGGAGCCGAGCAGGTCCAGGACGACCTCCGGGCCGCCGCCCGCCGGGCCCGACGTCATCAGCCGCCGGTGCCGGTCGACGACCGCCGCCAGGTCCCCGGCCCGCTCGCCGGACACCTGGCGCACCACGTGCTCGGTGATGGTCGCGAAGGCGACCGACTCGTTGACCGCGAACAGCGGCAGCCGGTGCTGTGTACATGCACGGATCAGGTCATCCGGGATCGCGCCCAGCTCGGCCTCGCCGGCCGCCAGGCCGACCACCCCGGCTCCGGCCAGGATCCGTACGAATGGCTCGGAATCGTCGGCGTCCCGGCGCCAGGCGAGCCCGGTGAGGACGAGCTCGCCGCCGGAGAGATAGCGGCTCGGATCGCGCAGGTCAGTGGTCATCACACCGCGTACGGTGCGGTCCAGCTCGTCCTCGCCGCCGAGCAGCCGCAGCCCCAGCGCGTCGGTCTCCAGAAGTGCGCGCAGCCGCATCGCGTGTCGCCGCCGATCTGTCTTGTTGTTGCCGGTGGAAAGCGGTGGGGTTTCTGAGCACCGCCTTTCATACGAATCTACAAGACGTAGATGGAGACCAGCCAACTCCTTCATGGTTTCGGTGACTGCACCCGGCGGAGTGAGGCTTGTGTACTGGGGCCACACAGCGTTAACAGCACATGAACGACTTTGAAGCCCAGGCCCTGCCGTCACCGGGACCCGCGCGAACGACCCCGATTGAGAAGAAGAGAGCCACTCATGGACTTCCTTCGCCCCGCCAGCTGGGAGGAGGCGCTCGCCGCCAAGGCCGAGCACCCCACGGCTGTGCCCATTGCGGGTGGCACCGATGTGATGGTCGAGATCAACTTCGACCACCGCCGGCCCGAGTACCTTCTGGACCTGAACCGCATCGAGCTGCTGCGCGCGTGGGAGGTCGGCGAGGAGACCGTACGACTCGGCGCGTCCGTTTCGTACACCCAGATCATGGAGAACCTGCGGGCCGAGCTGCCGGGTCTGGCGCTCGCCTCGCACACCGTCGCCTCCCCGCAGATCCGCAACCGCGGCGGCGTCGGCGGCAACCTGGGCACCGCGTCCCCGGCCGGTGACGCCCACCCGGCGCTGCTCGCCGCGGGCGCCGAGGTCGAGGTCGAGTCGGTGCGCGGCTCGCGCCTGATCCCGATCGACGAGTTCTACACCGGTGTGAAGCGCAACGCGATGGCGCCGGACGAGCTCATCAAGACGGTCCACATCAAGAAGGCGGACGGCCCCCAGCAGTACTCCAAGGTGGGCACCCGCAACGCGATGGTCATCGCGGTGTGCGCCTTCGGTCTGGCCCTGCACCCCGAGACCCGCACGGTCCGCACCGGCATCGGCTCCGCCGCCCCCACCCCCGTGCGGGCCAAGGCCGCCGAGGAGTTCCTGAACGCCGCGCTCGAAGAGGGCGGATTCTGGGAGAGCGGCAAGATCATCACTCCCTCGATCGCCAAGCAGTTCGCGGAGCTCGCCTCCGCCTCCTGCAACCCGATCGACGACGTACGAGGCACCGCCAAGTACCGCCGGCACGCCGTGGGCATCATGGCCCGCCGCACCCTCGGCTGGACCTGGGAGCAGTACCGCGGCACCGGCCGCTCGCTTGAAGGAGCTGCATAACCATGCGCGTCAATTTCACGGTCAATGGCCGCAAGCAGGAAGCCGACGACGTCTGGGAGGGCGAGAGCCTTCTCTACGTCCTGCGCGAGCGCATGGGTCTTCCGGGTTCGAAGAACGCCTGTGAGCAGGGCGAATGCGGCTCCTGCACGGTCCGCCTGGACGGTGTGCCGGTGTGTTCCTGCCTGGTCGCGGCCGGTCAGGTCGAGGGCCGCGAGGTCGTCACCGTCGAAGGCCTGGCCGACTACGCCAAGCACCGGGACGACGCCCACCCGGGCGGTGCCTGCGCCTCCGGCGCCTGCGGCACCTCGGTGGACGCGGCCCAGCGCTGGCAGGCCAAGCCCCAGGACGGCCGCAGCGCCGAGTCCGGGGACCTCTCCCCGATCCAGCAGGCGTTCATCGACGCCGGCGCCGTGCAGTGCGGTTTCTGCACCCCCGGTCTGCTGGTGGCCGCCGACGAGCTCCTGGAGCGCAACGCCTCCCCGTCCGACCAGGACATCCGCGAGGCCCTCTCCGGCAACCTCTGCCGCTGCACCGGTTACGAGAAGATCCTCGACGCGGTCCGCCTCGCGGCCGCCCGTCAGGAAGAGGCGGTCTGACGATCATGGCCACCACTGGTACTCCCACCAACATCACCCAGGGCTCCAAGACCAAGGGCGGCATCGGCGAGTCGACGCTGCGGCCCGACGGCACCCTCAAGGTCACCGGTGAGTTCGCGTACTCCTCGGACATGTGGCACGAGGACATGCTCTGGGGCCAGACCCTGCGCTCCACGGTCGCCCACGCCGAGATCAAGTCGATCGACATCTCCGAGGCCGTCGCGATGCCAGGCGTCTACGCCGTGCTGACCTACGACGACCTGCCGACCGACGTGAAGAACTACGGCCTGGAGATCCAGGACACCCCCGTCCTCGCGCACGGCAAGGTACGCCACCACGGCGAGCCGGTGGCGCTGGTCGCCGCCGACCACCCGGAGACCGCGCGCCGCGCCGCCGCCAAGATCAAGGTCGAGTACGTCGAGCTGCCGGTCATCACGGACGAGGCGTCCGCGACCGCCCCCGGCGCGGTCCTGGTCCACGAGGGCCGCGACGACCACCACATCGGCCATGTGCCGCACCCGAACATCGTGCACCGCCAGCCGATCGTGCGCGGCAACGCCGACGAGGCCGCCAAGCGCGCCGACGTCATCGTCACGGGCGAGTACACCTTCGGCATGCAGGACCAGGCCTTCCTCGGCCCGGAGTCCGGCCTCGCCGTGCCGTCCGAGGACGGCGGCGTCGAGCTGTACGTCGCCACCCAGTGGCTGCACTCGGACCTCAAGCAGATCGCCCCGGTCCTCGGCCTGCCCGAGGAGAAGGTGCGCATGACGCTCTCCGGCGTCGGCGGTGCCTTCGGCGGCCGCGAGGACATCTCGATGCAGATCCACGCGTGCCTGCTCGCGCTGCGCACCGGCAAGCCGGTCAAGATCGTCTACAACCGGTTCGAGTCCTTCTTCGGCCATGTGCACCGCCACCCGGCGAAGCTCTACTACGAGCACGGCGCCACCAAGGACGGCAAGCTCACGCACATGAAGTGCAAGATCGTCCTGGACGGCGGCGCCTACGCGTCGGCCTCCCCGGCGGTCGTCGGCAACGCCTCCTCGCTGAGCGTCGGCCCGTACGTCATCGACGACGTCGACATCGAGGCGATCGCGCTCTACTCGAACAACCCGCCCTGCGGCGCCATGCGCGGCTTCGGCGCGGTCCAGGCGTGCTTCGCGTACGAGGCGCAGATGGACAAGCTGGCGGCGAAGCTGGGCATCGACCCGGTCGAGTTCCGCCAGATGAACGCGATGGAGCAGGGCACGATCATGCCGACCGGACAGCCGGTCGACTCCCCGGCCCCGGTCGCCGAACTGCTGCGCCGCATCAAGGCCCGCCCGCTGCCGCCCGAGCAGCAGTGGGTGACCGCAGGCGAGGCGGCGGACGTCCGCGCGCTGCCCGGTGGCCTCTCCAACACCACGCACGGCGAAGGTGTCGTACGGGGTGTGGGCTACGCGGTCGGCATCAAGAACGTCGGCTTCTCCGAGGGCTTCGACGACTACTCCACCGCCAAGGTGCGCATGGAGGTCATCAACGGCGAGCCGGTCGCGACCGTGCACACCGCGATGGCGGAGGTCGGCCAGGGCGGTGTCACCGTCCACGCGCAGATCGCCCGCACCGAGCTCGGCGTCACCCAGGTGACCATCCACCCCGCCGACACCCAGGTCGGCTCGGCCGGTTCCACCTCGGCCTCGCGTCAGACGTACGTCACCGGCGGCGCGGTCAAGAACACCTGCGAGAACGTCCGCGAGGCGGTCCTGGAGATCGGCCGGCGCAAGTTCGGCTCGTACCACCCGGCCTGGGCGACGGCCGAACTCCTCCTGGAGGGCGGCAAGGTCGTCACCGACGGCGGCGAGGTCCTCGCGGACATCGTGGACGTCCTGGAGGACGAGGCGGTCGAGCTGGAGCTGGAGTGGCGCCACCGGCCCACCGAGGCGTTCGACCTGCGCACCGGCCAGGGCAACGGCCATGTCCAGTACTCGTTCGCCGCGCACCGCGCGGTCGTCGAGGTGGACACCGAGCTCGGCCTCGTCAAGGTCGTCGAGCTCTCGGTCGCCCAGGACGTCGGCAAGGCGCTCAACCCGCTGTCCGTCGTCGGCCAGATCCAGGGTGGCACCACCCAGGGCCTGGGCGTGGCGGTCATGGAGGAGATCATCGTCGACCCGAAGACCGCGAAGGTGCGCAACCCCTCCTTCACGGACTACCTCATCCCCACCATCCTCGACACCCCGACCATCCCGGTCGACGTGCTCGAACTCGCCGACGAGCACGCCCCGTACGGGCTGCGCGGCATCGGTGAGGCCCCGACCCTCTCGTCCACCCCGGCCGTCCTCGCGGCGATCCGGAACGCGACGGGTCTGGAGCTCAACAGGACCCCGGTACGCCCCGAGCACCTCACGGGTACCGAGTCGTCCTGACCCCCGAAACCCTCCGGGCGGTGCGTGCCTCCCAGGAACGTCACACTTCCGCGACCGCCCGCGCCGCCCGGAGTACAGGAGTACCGCACCGCTCGCGGTCCTTCGCACCACCAGCACCACCCGTAACACCAGCACCACCGCTTCTGAGCCGCACTGCGGTACCGGAAAGGAACCGGTACCCCCGCAGTCCGCGGAAACGTTCGTCTCGGGCCGTCCCCCGGGTCGTGCAGCCCACGCACCATCCCAAATCCCGCAGCTTGTCTGACTGAGATCCCCCAAGTCTTATGCGGGTGCCCCTTTGAACCTTGGGAGTAGGCACCATGACCCAGCAGTCCCTGGAGCCGCAGACCACCGCCGAGGACGCGGGCTCCGGCTCGCTCGTCCCCGCCGGCAGATCCTGGCTCGACCGGTACTTCCACATAACGGACCGAGGATCGTCGGTCGCGCAAGAGGTGCGCGGCGGCATCACCACCTTCATGGCGATGTGCTACATCCTCCTGCTCAACCCGCTGATCCTGTCGACGCCCGACGTCGACAAGCACACGCTGGGCCATGCGGGCCTGGTGACCGCCACCGCGCTCGCGGCCGCGGTCAGCACGCTGCTGATGGGCTTCATCGGCAAGGTCCCGCTCGCACTCGCCGCCGGACTGAACGTCTCCGCGGCCCTGACCACCCAGGTGGTCCCCAACATGACCTGGCCGCAGGCCATGGGCATGTGCGTCATGTACGGCGTGGTCATCATGCTGCTGGTCGTCACCGGCCTCCGTGAAATGATCATGAACGCCATCCCGCTGCCGCTCAAGCACGCGATCACCATGGGCATCGGCATGTTCGTCGCCCTGCTCGGCCTGGTGAAGGCCGGGTTCGTGGGGCGCGGCAAGGGCGGCCCCGTCACCCTCGGCGCCACGGGCGAACTGGTCGGCTGGCCGGTCCTCTTCTTCGCGGTGACCCTGCTCCTGATCTTCGCCCTCCAGTCGCGCAACGTCCCCGGCGCGATCCTGATCGGCATCGTGACCGGCACGGTCCTCTCGCTCGTCGTCACCAAGGTCGGCGGTCTGACCGACAAGGACTGGGGCGGAGCCGCCCCCGGCCTGAGCGGCAGCGCGGTCGCCAAGCCCGACTTCGGACTCTTCGGCCATGTGGAATTCGGCGGCTGGGGGCAGATCGGCGCGATCAGTGTCGGCATGATCGTCTTCACCCTGGTGCTCGCCGGCTTCTTCGACGCGATGGCCACCATCATCGGCGTCGGCCAGGAGGCCAAGCTCGCCGACGACAAGGGCCGGATGCCGGGCCTGTCCAAGGCGCTGTTCATCGACGGCGCCGGCGGCGCGATCGGCGGCGTCTCCGGCGCCTCCGGCCAGACCGTCTTCATCGAGTCCGCGACCGGCGCCGGTGAGGGCGCCCGCACCGGCCTCTCCTCGGTCGTCACCGGCCTGTTCTTCGCGGCCTGTCTCTTCTTCACCCCGCTCACCCAGCTGGTCCCGGCCCAGGTGGCCGCCGCCGCGCTGGTCGTGATCGGCTCGATGATGATGAGCGCCGCCAAGCACGTGGACTGGAACGACCGCGCGGTGTCGATCCCGGTGTTCCTCACCGTGGTCCTGATGCCGTTCACGTACAACATCACGGCCGGTGTCGGCGCGGGCGTCATCGCCTACACCGTCATCAAGGCGTCCCAGGGCAAGTGGCGGGAGATCGGCGGGTTCATGTGGGCCCTGTCGGGCATTTTCCTCGTCTACTTCGCGCTGAGTCCCATTGAGAGCTGGCTGGGCGTCAAGTAGGTCACCATCGGGCGTACGACCGTCGCCCTCCACTGATCCGTTCCGTTAGGAGACCGACATGCTGGACATCGCCGAAGAGCTCAACCGGTGGGTCGAGCAGGGCCGTGACTTCGCCGTCGCCACCGTGGTGGCCGTCGGCGGCAGCGCGCCCCGCCAGCCCGGTGCGGCGCTCGCCGTCGACGGCGAGGGCACGGCGATCGGCTCGGTCTCGGGCGGATGTGTGGAGGGCGCGGTGTACGAGCTGTGCCAGCAGGCGCTGGCCGACGGCGAACCCGTACTCGAACGTTTCGGCTACAGCGACGAGGACGCCTTCGCGGTCGGCCTGACCTGCGGCGGCATCATCGACATCCTGGTCACACCGGTACCGGCGGACTCCCCGTCCCGGGCCGTGTACGCGACCGCGCTGGCCCACGCCTCGCGCGACGAGGCAGCGGCTCTGGCCCGCATCACCGAGGGCCCGTCCGACCTGGTCGGCCGCCCGTTGCTGGTCCGCCCCGACGGTACGTACGAGGGCGCCCTCGGCGGTCACCCCGAGCTCGACCGGGCGGTGGCGCAGGAGGCCCGGGCGATGCTGGACGCGGGCCGCACGGGCACGCTGACGCTGGGCGCGGACGGCCGCCTGTGCGGCCAGCCGCTCACTGTTCTGGTCGAGTCGAGCGTCCCGCCCCCGCGCATGATCGTCTTCGGCGCGATCGACTTCGCGTCGGCGCTGGTGCGGGTGGGGAAGTTCCTCGGCTACCGCGTCACGGTGTGCGACGCACGGCCCGTGTTCGCCACGCCGGTCCGCTTCCCGGAGGCGGACGAGATCGTGGTGGAGTGGCCGCACAAGTACTTGGCGTCGACGGAGGTGGACGCGCGTACGGTGCTGTGCGTCCTGACCCACGACGCGAAGTTCGATGTCCCGCTGCTTGAGGCGGCGCTGCGGCTGCCGGTGGCGTACGTGGGGGCGATGGGCTCGCGGCGCACCCACGAGGACCGCAACGCGCGTCTGCGCGAGGTGGGCGTGACGGAGCTGGAACTGGCCCGCCTCCGTTCCCCGATCGGCCTCGACCTGGGCGCTCGTACGCCGGAGGAGACGGCGCTGTCGATCGCGGCGGAGATCGTGGCGAACCGGCGCGGCGGTACTGGGGTGTCGCTCACGGGTGCGCACACCCCGATCCACCACGAGCGCTCCGAGGGCCCGGTGGGGCGGATAGGTTCGGTGGCGTAAGCGGATCGTGCGTGGCTGGTCGCGCAGTTCCCCGCGCCCCTTGATGGGCCCTTCGGGCCCTCTTCAGGGGCGCGGGGAACTGCGCGAACAACCCAGCACGATCCGCAGCCGAACGACACCTCTCGGAGAGTTTCGGGAAGGGGCGGGGTGGGGGTCAATCCTCCGCGGACAGCAGCGCGTCCCCCACCCCCGTCCGGGCGTACAGCACCACCCGACCCGCCCGAGCCCGGCTCACCAGGCCCGTCCGGTGCAGTACAGCCAAGTGGTGGGAGACCGCGCTCGGTGTGACGGACAGGCGGCGGGCCAGTTCCGTCGTCGACGCCGGGCCGTCCAGGGACAGAAGCAGGGCGGCCTTGGGCGCGCCCACCAGCAACGCCAGCGCCCCCGGCGGCCGCGGCGGCCGCGACTCCCACAACGTCCCCACCCCCCGCGCCGGATACGCGATCGTAGGCGGCTCATCAGGCCCCACCGGACTGATCGCATGCTGCGCGAACAGCGTCGGCACCAGCCACAACCCCCGCCCCGCCACCGCCGCCCCGAACTCCAGGTCCTGGTGGACGAAGAGCGTCAGCTCGCCCGCCCGCCACACCGCCGTCGGATCGAGCGACGTGAGCACCGCCGCCGCCCCGTCACGGGCCAACAGCTGTGCCCGCCACACCATGTCCGCCTCCAGGACCGACCGCATCCGCCCCCAGTGCGGCGCGATGGCCGTATGCCAGTAGGCCTCGACCACGTCCGCGATCGCGTTCCTCAACTCGACCGGATCCGAAGCCAGTCGAGACAGCCTCAGCGGCAGGGGCCGCGACGCGTACGCCGCCCGCACATCCGCCAGCGCCTTCTCCGGCGGAGTCTCCCGTACCCGCCGAAGCTCGTCCTCGACGTCCGGCAGCGGGGAGTCCGGGCGCGGCGTGATGAAGTCCGGTATCCAGCCGCTGCCGCCCACCGTCAACTCGCCCAGCAGTGAGGTGTCGAGGTCTCCGGCGGCAAGCGCCGTACGCGTACGGCGGATCCACGGCAGATGCAGCGCGTACTTGTCGGGCCGCTTCAGCGCCCACAGACTCGTCGCCGTCTCAAGCAGCGGCGAGCAGGCGAAGCGCATGTCGGCGAGGTCGTCGACGCCGAGTCGGTAGCTGAGCATTGAGCCATAGCCTAAATCTCTGTCGGCCCGGCACGGAAGGGCGTTGGGTGGACGCATGTCCTCCACCTCCTCCGGGGTGGCAGCCGTGCTGCCACCCCGCGGTCCGCTGCGCGCGTACGCCGCCACCACGCTCGCCGACTGGATCGGCAACGGCCTCTTCCACACCGGCGCCGCCCTCTTCTTCACCCGGGTCGTCGGACTCTCCGCCACCCAGGTCGGCCTCGGCCTCACGATCGCCGCACTGCTCGGCCCGGCCGTCGCCGTCCCGGCCGGACGGCTCGGCGACCGGTTCGGCCACCGTCGCGTCTATCTCGCCACCGTGCTCGTACGGGCCGTCGCCTTCGCGGGATATCTCCTCGTCGACAACTTCGGCGGATTCCTGGCCGTCGTCTGTGTGATCGCGCTCGCCGAGAGCGCGTCCCGGCCGGTCCGCAGCGCCTACCTCGCCCGGCTCGCCGACTCCTCGGCCCTGGTCGCGGCCAGCGCGTACAGCCGGGTGATGCTCAACATCGGCTTCTCGCTGGGGAGTCTGGGTGCGGGCGCCGCCCTGGCCGCCGACTCCCGTACGGGATACGCGGCGCTCGTCGTCGGCAACTGTGCCTCGTACGTGGTCGTCGCCCTCATCGTCGCGCGCATGCCCGACGGCCAGCCGCCCGCCCAGCGGGCCGAACGCGGCGGCCCCCGCCTGCGCGCCCTGCGCGACCGCCGCTTCCTCGTCCTCGCCGCGCTCTCCGGCCTTCTCTACATCAACGCCGACGTCCTCAACCTCGGCCTCCCGCTGTGGATTTCGCAGCGTACGCAGGCGCCCACCTGGTCGATCGCGGTGCTGATGCTGCTCAACACCGCGCTCGCGATCCTGCTCCAGGTGCGCGCCGCCCGGGGCAGCGACACCGTCACCGGCGCGGCCGTCGCGGGCTGGCGCGCGGGCTGGGCGCTGCTCGCCGCCTGCGCGGTGACCGCGACGACGGCGAGCCTCCCGCCGGTCTGGGCGGTCGTCGTCCTCGCGGTCGGCGTGGCCCTCCTGACGGCGGGCGAACTGCTGTCCTCGGCGAGCGGCTGGGGCATCTCCTACGGCCTCGCCGACCCCCACCGCCAGGGCGAGTTCCTGGGCGCCTGGAGCCTGGGCTCGGACCTGGCGAGGGCGGGCGGCCCGCTCTTGGTGGCGGCCTTGGTGACCGGGGGCGGCGCTCCCGGCTGGCTCCTGTTGGGCACGCTCTTCCTGGCTGCGGGAACTGTCACGGTCCCGGTGGCCACGCCCGGTAAGGGGCGCGGGGCTGTGACATTTGCGGCTCCGCCGCGTGGGCGCGAGCAACCACGCACGGTCCGCAGTCGACTTCAGTCATCTTCCGGAGGTGTGTCCGATGTAGTCGAATAAGGCTTGATATCGAGGACGGGCGTGCCGTCGACAAGGTCCACCCCATCGAAGTACAGGACGTTCTCCTTCACGTCCCGGATCCGGACAAGGCTCAACCCGATCCGGTTGTGCCGATTCGGCGTACGCGTGGCGTACACACCGGTAGTACGCCCGCTCTTCTCCCACCCCCGAGGCACCACCCGCAGCGGCGTGGTCTCCTCCTCCGTCTGGTCGTGCAGCCAGGTCAGCAGCCAGACGTACCAGCCCGGCGCGAGCCCGTCGAGGCCCGGGGCGTACGGCTCGAAGAGCACGACATGGCCCTGGTCCTCGTACGCCAACGTCGCCTGCGGAGGCGCCTGTTGGGGCCGGGCGTACTCGGTCACGACGTACCCGATCGGCGACATCGGCACGACCGCGTCGGCGGTGGGACGGGCGGGCTGTTGGGACACCACGTATCTCCTCACACTCCGGAACCAGGACACCCCATGCTGACCCGGCGCGGGCTGAGTGAAACGCGCCGGTTGTGCGCGAAAGTTGAGAGACAGATGCCTGACAATCAATAACGCTGACAATATAGTGGGCAGCCGGGAGGGACGGCCCGCGTCGTCCGGGAGTGCGGCCCGAACCGTCGGGCCGGTACGAGGAGGCAGCCCGTGAGACTGAGTCCGCCGTTACCCGAACCGCCGGGCATAGCCGCCGCCGTGCTCTGGCTGCCGTCGCGGCGCCTCGACTGCGGTGAGGCGGTGGCGGCCGGCCGGCTCGACCAGGAGACCGCGGACCGGCTCGGCTATCGCGCGCTCAGCGAGAGCCCCGACCGCGCGGCCCCCGAGATGGCCGTCCTCGCCGCCCAGAAGGCGCTCGCCGACGCGGGCTGGTCCGGTGACGACCTCGGCCTGGTCGTCCACTCGTGGATCTACCACCAGGGCCATGACTTCTGGTCCGCGCCCCACTACGTGGCCCACGGCGTCGGCGCCCGGCACGCGACCCCGCTCGGGGTGCACCAGACCTCCAACGGCGGCGTCGCGGCCCTCGAAGTGGCCGCCGCCCGGCTCGCGTTGGACCCGACGGTGAACCGCTGCCTGGTGACCACCGCCGACCGCTTCGTGGAGCCCGGCTTCGACCGCTGGTTCGGCGACATCGACGTGGCGTACGGGGACGCGGCGACCGCGCTGCTCCTCGACCGCGAGGCGGGCCCGTGCCGGCTGCTCGCGATCTCGTCCGTCAGCGTCCCCGAGTACGAGACCCTGTACCGGGGCGGCGACGCCTTCACCCCCGCGCCCCGCACCGCGTACGAGACCATCAGTGCCCGGCGCACCAAGCTGTTCTTCCGGGCGGCGGGCGGCTGGCCGAAGTTCGTGGCCGTACTGCGCCGCTCGGTCCAGCGGGTGGTGCTCGACGCCATCGCCGACGCCGGGCTCACCCCGGCCGACCCCCGGCTGCGCTGTCTGGTCCTGCCCCGGCTCAGCACGGGCGCGCTCACCCAGTTCTACGAGCCGTCCGTACGTGAACTCGCCCTGCCCCACACCGAGATCCTCGACCTCGGCCGCGACACCGGGCACCTCGGTGCCGGGGACCCCGTGGCCAACCTCGCGACCCTCCAGGCCGACGACCGGCTCGCGCCGGGCGAGGTGGCGCTGTTCCTGAGTGCGGGGAACGGCTTCACCTGGTCGTGTGTCGCGATAGCCCATGAGTAGGACGGGCGCGTCACACCTGCCGCCCGGGGCACGTCTTTTCCGTACGAATGTCCGTCACGTTGAAACAGTGAGAGGTGCAGGCGAGTGACGATGCGCAACGAGGCCCTGGTCATCGGTGCCGGTGTGGCCGGGCTGACCACGGCGGTATGTCTGGCGGAGCGGGGTTACACGGTCCGGGTGGTCGCCGAGCGGCCGCCGCGCAAGACGACCTCGGCGGTGGCCGGGGCGATCATCGGCGGTCCGGCGATCGCCGACGAGGTCGAGGCGGAGGCCAAGTTCGCGCCCACCGCGATCACCCGGCCGTGGCACCAGGCGAGCCTGGCCGAGTTCACCGCGCTGGCCAAGCAGCCGGACAGCGGCGTCCATCTGACACGCGGCCGACTCGTCAACCGGCAGCCCGACGGCGGTCACGAGTGGGCCGCCCATCTGCCCGGCTACGAGCCGTGCGGCACCGAGGACAGCGGCGGGTTCCCGGTCGCCTTCCGGGTCGACCTGCCGACCGTCGACATGCCCGTCTATCTGGAGTACCTGGCCGGTCGTGTCACCGCCACCGGCGGCAGCGTCGAGGTGGGCGTGGTGGCCTCATTGGAGGCGGCGGCCGCCGAGTCGCCGCTCGTCGTCAACTGCACCGGTGTCGGGGCGCGGGCGCTCGCGGGCGACCCGAAGGTGTTCCCGGTGCGCGGCCAGCACGTGATCGTGGAGAACCCGGGCATCGAGGAGTTCTTCTTCGAGCAGAACCCCGGCCCGAACTCGACGAGTTACTTCCCGCACGGCCGTCGTCTGGTGTGCGGCGGCACCGCCGAGCGCGAGGTGTGGAGCATGGACCCGGACCCGGCGCAGACGGAGGAGATCCTGGCCCGCTGCATCGCGGTCGAGCCCCGGATCGCCGGGGCCGAGGTCACGGGCATCGAGGTCGGCCTGCGCGCCTCCCGGCCGCAGACCCGCCTCGAAGTGGAGCAGATCGGGTCCGCCCGGGTGATCCACAACTACGGCCACGGCGGTATCGCGGTCGGCCTGTCCTGGGGCTGCGCCCAGGATGTGCTCCGCCTCGCGGTCGGCGGTGCCACCGCCGAAGTCGTCTCATGACGGCGGCCCCGCCGGACGGCCCGGGCCTCGCGGCCCTGTCGTCCGGCGCCACCGTCCTGCTGCAACGGCTCGACGCGCTCTTCGAGGGCTGGGGGACCGGCAGCGGCGCCTTACCCATGATCATGCCGCCACTGCTGCCGGTCGCCTCGCTGGCCAAGCTCGACGTGTACGACAACTTCCCGCACCAAGCGCTGGTGGTCAGCACCCTTGACCTGACGCAACATCAACGAGACGTGCGGCATGAGGAGTTCGACGGCCAGGTCCTCGAACCCGCCCGCTTCGGGCTTCCCTCGGCGGCCTGCTTCGCCGTCTATCTGCATCACGAGGGCCGCGCCCTCGAAGACGGTACGACGGTGACGGTGCTTGGCCGCTGCTTCCGGCGCGAGGAGCACTACGACGGGCTGCGGCGCCTCCTCGGGTTCCATATGCGCGAGATCGTGGCGCTGGGCTCGTACGAGTTCACCCAGGAGCATCTGCGCCGCTTCGAGGAGCGCATCCTCGCGCTCGCGGCGACCCTCGGTCTCGCGATGCGCAAGGAGGCGGCGACCGACCCGTTCTACGACCGGGGCGGCCAGCGGGCGCTGCTGCAGAAACTCGCACCCGTCAAGCACGAGTTCATCGTCGACGACCTGGCCATCGCCTCCGTCAACGTCCACCGCAACTTCTTCGGCGAGCGCTGCGGCATCACCCTCGCCGGCACCGGCAAGGCCGTCCACACCAGCTGCGCGGCCTTCGGCCTGGAGCGCTGGCTGTCGGTGCTGCACACGAAGTACGGGAGCTGGGAGGCGGCGACGGTGGCCGTGGAGAAGGCCGCCCTTGAGCAGACGCCCGTGGCGCTCGGCGGGGCGGAGCGGTGAGCGCCGCCCGGGCCGCCGAGCTGGCGGAGGTCGTCGCCTGGATCAGCGGGCGGCACCCGGAGGCGGCCGAGATCGGCCCCGACGACGACCTGATCGAGAGCCGGCTCATCGACTCGCTGGGGTTCCTGGAGTTCATCGTCCTGATCGAACGGCTCAGCGGGCGGCCCGTCGACGTCGAGAACCTCGACCTCGACGACTTCCGCTCGCTGAGCCGGATCGACGAGGTGTTCTTCAGTGGGCCGTCGGGTCGTAGCTCGGCGGGCTGATCAGGGGATAGACCTCGAAGTCGAGGTGCAGCCCGGCGGGGCTGCGGTAGAGCAGCTGCATCAGCTGCTCGTGCGACTCCACGTCGTAGATGTTGAGCCCCGCCGAGGCCCCCACGAGGATCCAGCGGTTCTTGATCAGGCCCTTGTCCTCAAGGTCCTTGGTGTACTGGAAGCCCTCGGCCAGTTTCTCCTGGAACTCCTCGATGCTGATTCCGATCGGGGCCCGCTTGGCTATCACCGCGAACAGCGCCATCGACTTCTCCTCGGTTCGTTGGCTACTTGGGTCAAGTCGGCTGAAAACAAGGTCAGTTGAGCGAATTGGGGGCTTCCCGGTCCACGGCGGGCGGTGGCCCGGCGGGCATCGTCATGGCCCGGTCGGAGTTGGCGAAGCGGATCCGTGCCAGGGTGCCGATGATCGACACCGGTACGGTCGCGGCCGCCGCGATGGTGAACAGCAGCCCGAAGTCGCCACGGCTGGCCAGCGGACCCACGGCTGCCGTGCTGATGGCGGCGCCGGTGAACACCGAGCACGCGATGAGCGCGGTGGCGCTGCCGCGCACCTCGGGCGCCGCCGCCTCCAGGATCCACGCCTGAAGGGCGGACTGGCCGACGGCCAGGGCGAGTCCGGCGAGCGCGCTGGCGATGAGGATGCCCGCCACCGACTGGGTGAGCGCGGCCGTCAGATAGCCGGTGAACAGCAGGCCGGTGCCCCAGCCGAACATGCCCGCGCCGGTCGCCCGGGCGTCGATGGCCTTGACGACCACACTGCCGCCGATGGCCGCCACACCGTACGCGCTGGTCACCAGGCCCGACATGAGGACGCTGCTGCCGTGCTTCTGGAGGGCGGCGTTGAAGAAGTTGAACAGGCCCATCATCGCCGCGCCCTCGATGAAGGTGAACGGGATGAAGAAGCGGAACCAGCCGTCCCCGAGGACCTGGGCGAACCGCTCGCGCGCGCTCGGCCCCGCGGCATCCCGGACCGGTGGCGTCTCCGGCAGCCGCGCGTACACCACGGCGAGCAGCGGCGCCGCTATGGCCGGGATCAGCAGCGGGGAGCGCCAGTTGAGCAGATCGGTGAGGATGCCCGCCACCACGGTCGCGGAGGCCGCGCCGACCGCGCTGGACGACATCAGCGCCGCCATCGTTCTCTGGCGGCGCTCCATCGGGATGTGGTCGCCCACGTACGCCACGGTCACCGGGATCAGCGCGGCCGCGAAGCCGCCCGCGATCGCGCGTCCGACGATCAGTAGGGCCACGTTCGGCGCGAGAGCCGCGCCCAGGTCCGCGACGCCGAGCCCGACCAGCGCGGTCCGCAGGACGCGCACCCGGCCCACCCGGTCCGAGACCGAGCCGTGCACGGGCTGCATGATGCCGACCATGGCCAGATAGCCGGTCAGCGCGAACGCCACCGTCCCCAGGCCCACCCCGAAGTCCTTGGAGACCGGGACCAGTACGGGGTTGATGACGACGAGGTCGAAGTCGAGCAGGAAGAACCCGCCGCACAGCACGGCCACGATCGCGCGGTCGGAGAGCGCCCCTGCCTTGCCCGCCATCAGGCGGCCGCCCGTACGGCGACGCAGGACCAGCTGAACCCGCCGCCGAGGCTGAGCAGCAGGGCCACGTCCCCCTCGGCGAGCCGCTTCTCCGCGTGCAGGGTGGCGAGGTTGGCGGCGGAGTCGCCGGCGCCCAAGTGGCCTGTGCTGCCACCGAGGTTGAGGATCTCCGCGTGACGCAGACCGAGCCGGTTCACCGCCGGGTAGAAGAACTCCTCCAGCGGTCCCGCGCCGAGCCGGGGCAGCGTCAGGAACCGCACCGCCGGGTCGTCGGCGGCGAGCCCCGCCTCGGCGAGCGCGGTGGTGACCGCTTCGAGGACGGCGTCGATGAGCGCCTTCGCGAACCCGGGCTCCGCGCCCGAGGCGACGAACGCCCGCTTGGTGCGGCGCACGTCGACCTGCGGCAGGGTGCGCGCCATCGAGCTGAACTCGTCGTCGCCCCGGTGCATCGTCTCGTACTCCGAACGGACCACCGTCGCCACGGACAGCAGCTCGTACGGTCCTTGGGCGCGGTCGAGGAGCAGGGCGGTGCCCGCGTCCCCGTAGACGAGTTCGTAGTCGCCCAGCCAGCGGTCGAAGGCGGGGGCGAGGAAGCGGTCGCCGGTGGTGACCGCGCTGCGCGCGACCGAGGGGTCGGCGATCATCCTTGCGGCCGCGACTTCGAGTGCGGCGGCTCCGCCGTTGCACATCTGCTGGACGCCGACGGCGGTCGCGGTGGAGGCGCCCATGTGGTGGGCGACGTAGTTGGCGGGGGACCAGAAGTCATGGCCCTGGTGGTACGTCCAGGCATGCGTCACCATGTCCACGCTGGCGCCGTCCCACCCGGCCGCTTCCAGCGCGTCGGTGGCGGCGGACACCGCCATCTCGGGCGCCGAACGGTCGGGGCTCACGGTGACTTCGCGGTAGCCCAGACGCGTCGCCGTCTCCTCGTCGACCCGTCCGGCCGCGAGTGCCGCCTCGGTCGTGTCCCGTCGGTCGGGGAGCCACAGGCGGGCGGCCGCGATCCGCAGGGGCGAGGCTAAGGGTGGGGACAGACGCACTGGGTCCTCCCGGAATGGGCCCCGGAGGGCATCGTCAGTGATGCGGATTATCAGCAGGAGTCTTCTCCACCCCGGGATGCCGCGTCAAGGGCCGAAAGGCGCAAGTCGCGCGCCCTTTTCAGGCGCCGCCGCACGCCCCCGCGAGGGTCGTCGGCGCCTGACGAATGCGGAGTGCGAGCGCGCGGGCGGTCCGGCCCGGCGCCGGTCTTCCGCTTTATGCGAGGTTTCTCTACGTAGAGGAGCTTAGGTCCGAACCTCTCGTACGCGGCTGATTGTGCGCGGTCCCGGCGATGTACGTCGCCCGGCCGGGCGAACAGGCGGTGCTTGACAGCTACAACGATCCTGTCGCCGCCCGGGCCCCGCGACCCGCGGGAATCGCGATGCGGCGAGAGCACCTGTGCAACTCCGGGGAATAGAAGCTTCCGGAGGTGGTCCTGTGTTAAACAGGTCACAACTCGCCCTGTACTGGCGAGAGTTGACCGGAACAGCGCGCATTTACCCATCCGCTGCCGCAGCGGAGTGTCGATTACACAGAGGTGATGCATGGACAACCTGGCCGGCACCACGAGCACCGACTTCTCGCTGACCGAGCGGGAGGTCGAGCAGTTCCACCGGGACGGCTACATAGGCCCGTTCGACCTGTACGAGCCCGCCGAGATGGAGAAGAACCTCCGCGCCCTGCGCCCCAAGCTGCTCAACACCAAGCGGGCGATCTACGGCCAGGAGAAGGCCGTCTCCGGTGTCACCAACCTCGCCAACTACGACCGCCACCTCGATGTCGACTTCCTGGCCGGCCACATCACCCGCCCCGAGATCGTCCACCGCGTCGCGTCCCTGCTCGGTCCCGACGTGCTCTGCTGGCGTACCGAGTTCTTCCCGAAGTACCCCGGCGACGAGGGCACCGACTGGCACCAGGCCGACAACTTCTCCAACGTCGCCGGGTCCAAGCACCCCCAGATCGTCTGGCCCGAGGACTCCGAGTTCGGCGGCACCATCACCGTCTGGACGGCGTTCACCGACGCCAGTATCGAGATGGGCTGCCTCCAGTTCATCCCCGGCTCGCACAAGACGATGAACTACGACGAGTCCAAGGTCATGACGTACGACGCGGACTCCATCGGCAAGGTGGAGAAGGGCGGCGTGCGGCGCGGCTTCTTCGGCTACGACTACCGCCAGCTGCAGAAGGACCCGAACTGGAGCCCCGACGAGTCCCAGGCCAAGTCCATGGTGCTCAAGCAGGGCCAGTTCATCGTCTTCTGGTCCACCCTGATGCACGCCTCGCACCCGCACGCGGGACTCACCGACAATATGCGGCTTGGCTACGCGTCCCGCTATCTGCCCAACCAGGTCCAGGTGTACCCGTACTCGGACGCGCTCCAGGAGTTCGGCGGCGAGGCCAGCCTCGACCGGTTCGGCTGTGTGCAGGTCTGCGGCCAGGACACCCACGGGCACAACCGGTTCGTCGGCGAGACCGTCAACGGCACGCCCTTCAAGCCCGCCGACTGAGCGCAACCCGGCCCACTCCCAGTAGACGTCGACACATCCCGAGGGGTGTCTGCGCTGGAACCACCAACGGGGATCCAACTCACCGGCACCGAGGCGGCGTTGGCCGTCCACCGCCGGATCAACCGGACAGCGGTCGCCTATCCGCGCGACAGCGCGGTGCCCGCGCTCTTCGCCGCCGTGGCCGCCCGCACCCCGGACGCGCCCGCAGTCGTCCAGGGCGACCGTACGTATACCTACCGCGAGCTCGACCGGCTCTCCAACGGGCTCGCCCGACGGCTGCTGCGGCGGGGCTACACCCCCGGGTCGACCGTCGGCGTCTGCCTGGCGCGCTCCCCCGAGCTGATCGTGGCGCTGCTCGCGGTCCTCAAGTGCGGGGGCGCGTATCTGCCGTTCGACGCGGGCTGGCCCGAGGAGCGGCTGAAGGGGTTGTTCGCCGACGCGGACTGCCGGTGGGTGATCCGGTCGGAGGCGTCGGCCGTACGCCCTGGTGGGTGCCAAGTCGTGCTGGTGAATGGCGAGTTGGACCTCGAACAGGACGCGCACGACGACACCCCGGCGATCGACGTGCCCGCCGACGCGATCGCGTACATCAACTTCACCTCCGGCTCCACGGGACGGCCGAAGGGCGTGCCGATCCGGCACCGCTCCATCGCCCGGCTGGTGTGCGGCGCGCGGTTCGCCCGGCTCGGCGCGCACAGCCGTCTGCTGCAACTGGCACCCGTCACCTTCGACGCGGCCACCTTCGAGATCTGGGGCGCGCTGCTCCACGGCGGCACCTGTGTGCTCTACCCGGACGCCCTGGTGCGGCTCTCGCGGCTCGGCCAGGTGGTCGAGGAACACGGCGTCACCGTCGTCTTCCTCACCACCGCCCTGTTCAACGCGGTCGTCGACGAGGCACCCGCCGCGCTCGCCGGGACCGACACCGTCCTGATGGGCGGCGAGCTCCAGTCGATGCCGCATGTGGCGGCAGCGCTGCGGGCGTACGGACCGGGCCGCCTCGTGCACGTGTACGGCCCCACAGAGTCCACCACCTTCGCCACCTACCACCCCGTCGACCAACTCGCCCCCGATTCCAGCCAGTTGCCGATCGGCCGACCGATCCAGAACACCCGCCTTTACGTGATCGACGGCGACGCCCTGTGCGAGCCGGGCCGGACCGGGGAGATCTGTCTGGCGGGTGACGGTCTGTCACCCGGCTATCTGGGCATGCCGGAGCTCACCGCCGAGCGGTTCGTCGAGCGGGTGGTCGACGGCGTCGCCGAACGCCTCTACCGCACCGGCGACCACGGCACCCTGCTCCCGGACGGCTCGCTCGTCTTCCAGGGCCGCGCCGACGACCAGGTCAAGATCAACGGTTTCCGTATCGAACTCGGCGAGATCGCCCACCACCTCGACCGCCACCCGGCGGTCCGGCGCAGCCATGTCGCCGTGGCCACCACGCACACCGGCAAGTCACTGGTGGCCTTCGTGGTGAGCGACGACCCGGCCGCCACGACGGCGGAGCTGCGCCGCCATCTGCGCGACCGGCTCCCCGCGTACATGGTGCCGGCCCGTATCCACCTCTGCGAGGCGCTGCCGCTGACCGCGACCGGCAAGGTCGACGGCCGCGCGCTGCTCACCACGTACGACACACCACCCGCGAGATGGGCCGCACAGCCGGTGGCATCCCGCGACTGACCAGATGGAGGAGAGGACGATGAGTTCCCACGACGCGCAGACGGCGCAGGGCGCCCCGCCCATGTCCGCGACCGAGCAGGCGATCGCCGAGATCTGGCGGAGCCTGTTCGGCATCACCGAGGTCGGCGTCGGCGACGACTTCTTCGAGCTCGGCGGCAATTCGCTCACCGCCATCAAGTTCCTCTCCCGAGTGGAGGAGCGCTTCGGCGTCGACGTCCTGCTGCCCGAGACGCTGTACGAGGACGCCAGGCTCAGCAGTCTGGCGAAGGCCGTCGACGAGGCGATGGCGTAGGCCATGCGCTCGACACCCCGCGCTGCCAGGCCGCCCACGAGCGAGCTGTTCGCCCGGTTCTCCGGTGCGGCCCCCGTCGGTGTCCAGCTGCTCTGCTTCCCGTACGCGGGCGGCGGCACGCAGGTGTTCCGTAGCTGGCAGTCGCGGGTGCCGTCGGGCGTCGGGGTGACCGGCATCCGACTGCCCGGGCGCGAACAGCGTTTTCGTGAGCGGCCCTTCGACTCCTGGCCCGAGACGCTCGAAGCGCTGACCGAGGCGCTGGTGCCGGAGACCGAGCGCGGCCCGTACGCCTTCTTCGGCCACAGCCTGGGCGCCCGGCTCTCGTACGAACTCACCCACCGGCTCACCGCGGGCGGCCACCGTCCGCCCGAGCTCCTGGTCGTCTCCGCCTGCCGCGCGCCGGGCGTGGAGCCGCGCTGGCCGCCGATGCACTCGATGGACGGCCCGACCCTGTACGAACGGCTGCGCGTGATGGACGGCGTCCCGGCCGAAGTCCTCGCCAACGCGGGTCTGATGAGGCTCCTGGAGCCGGTGCTCCGCGCGGATCTGCGGCTCGCCGAGACCTGGGAGCCCTCGCCGGGCCGGGTCGGGGCGCCGATCCTGGCGCTGTGCGGCGATGACGACGACATCGACCCGTACGAGGACATGATCGACTGGCGGCACCACACCACGGGCGGCTTCGCCATGCGGTCCTTCCCCGCCGGGCACTTCTTCCCGCGCGACGAGGAGGAGGCCGTGCTCGCGGCGATCTCGGAGCGGCTGACAGGGGGCGGGCGGCAATGATCGAGGGGTCGCCGTACTTCACCGAGGAGCACCAGGTGTTCCGGGGTTCGGTGCGGGCGTTCTTCAAGAAGGAGATCGTGCCGTACGCGGCCGAGTGGGAGCGGCGCCGCGAGATGCCGCGCCCGGCCTGGCAGGCGTTCGCCGCCGAGGGTCTGCTCGGCCTCAACCACCCGGAATCGGTGGGCGGTTCGGCGAAGGACTTCTTCCATTCGGTGGTCTTCCTGGAGGAGCTGGGCCGGATCGGCTTCGGGGGAGTGCGCTTCGCGGTCGCCCTGCACGCGTACATGGGCACCAGCTATCTCGCCACCAATGGCTCGCCCGCGCTTCAGCAGCGCTATCTGCGCCCGGCCGTGTCGGGTGACCTGATCGCCGCCCTGGCGATCACCGAGCCGCAGGCGGGCTCGGACCTGGCCGGGCTCGCGGCGACGGCCGTCGAGGACGGCGACGACCTGATCGTCGACGGCGAGAAGCGCTTCATCGTCAACGGCTCCTTCGCCGACTTCTTCGTGACGGCGGTACGGACGGGAGGGCCCCAAGTCCGTTCCCTTCAAGGCGACTTGAGCCTGGTGGTGGTCGACCGTACGGCTGAGGGCGTCCACGTCCTGCCCAATGACTCGATCGCCTGGCGGGCCTCGGGCATGGCCGACATCAGCATGCGCGGGGTGCGGGTGCCGAAGGCGAACATGATCGGGCGGCGCAACTCCGGCTTCGTACAGATCATGAAGAACATGCAGCTGGAACGGCTCGCGGCGGGGATCTCGGCGATCGGGGACGCCGCAAACTGCCTTGATATGACCTGGAGTTACCTTAAACATCGCGGCATGTTCGGCTCGACGCTCAGCGCCAAGCAGGCCGTGCGCCACACCATGGCCGACCTGCTCACCGAGGTCGAGGCTACCCGTATGCTCGCCTACCACGCGGCCTGGAGCTACGCCCGCGACCCGCTGTCGATCACCGCGTGCTCGATGGCGAAGCTGAAGGCCACCGAAGTCGCCCGGGCGGTGGCCGAGGAGTGCCGGCATCTGCACGGCGCCGAGGGGTTCCGGGAGGGCGCGGACATCGTGCGGATCGTGCACGACGCCCAGGCGGCGACGGTCGCGGCGGGCGCCAGCGAGGTCATGCGCGACATCGTCGTACAGAGCGGATACGAGGAGTTCCATTGACGACGTCGCAGACGGAGGCGGCCAGTTCGCCAGGTCCGCCGGGGGAGCCGTCGGGGGCGGCGTCCGACCTGGTCAGGGCCGGGACTGCGGGTCTGATCGCCGCGTTCGTGGGGTTCTCCAGCTCGTTCGCGATCGTCCTCGAAGGCCTCACGCACGTCGGCGCGAGCCGTGCCGAGGCGGCGTCCGGTCTGATGGCGCTCTCGGTCTCGATGGGCCTCTGCGCGATCTTCCTCAGCTTCCGGCTGCGGATGCCGATCAGCGTCGCCTGGTCCACCCCGGGCGCGGCGCTGCTCGCGGGATCCGCCTCGGTCGACGGCGGATTCGGCGCGGCGGTCGGGGCGTTCCTGGTCACCGGCGTCCTGATCGTGGCGACCGGACTGTGGAAGCGGCTCGGCCGCTGGGTCTCGGCCATCCCGAAACCGCTGGCCAACGCCATGCTCGCGGGCATCCTGCTGCCGCTGTGCCTGGCTCCCGCGAAGGCGGTCCAGGAGAAACCGGCGGTGGGTCTGGCCATCGTGCTCGTCTGGGCGATCGTCGGCACCTTCCGCAAGCTGTACGCGGTACCGGCGGCGGTCGTTGTCGCAGTCGTCCTGATCATCGCGACCACCCATATCTCCGCCGACGACCTCGGCCCGCTGTGGCCCCGGCCGGTCCTGGTCGCCCCGCACTTCACGGCGGCGGCCCTGATCGGCATCGCCCTGCCGCTGTACGTGGTGACCATGGCGTCGCAGAACATCCCCGGCATCGCGGTCCTCAACGTCAACGGCTACCACCCCGAGCCGGGCCCGCTGTTCGGCTGGACCGGCGCGTTCGGCCTGGCGTCGGCGCCGTTCGGCGGCCACGCCGTCAACCTCGCCGCGATCACGGCCGCGCTGTGCGCCGACGAGAACGCGGGACCCGACCCGCGCAAGCGCTACCGCGCGGCGGCGATCGGCGGCGCCGCGTACCTCCTGATCGGCCTCGGCGCGGGTGCGGCGGTCGCGTTCGTCGGCGCGGCCCCGCCCACGCTGATCGAGGCGGTGGCGGGCCTGGCGCTCCTGGGCGCGCTGGGGAACTCGCTGGTGGGGGCGGTGGCCGAGCCGGGCGACCGGGAGGCGGCGGTGGTCACGCTGGTGGTGACGGTGTCGGGCGTGCAGTTCTTCGGGATCAGCGGGGCGTTCTGGGGGTTGGTGGCGGGGGGTGCGCTGTATGGGGCGAAGAGGTGGGTGCGGGTGAAGTGAGGTGAGGTGCGGGGGGCGTCACTCGTCCGCGAACAGCTGGGCCTCGATGGCCTCGTTGTACTTCTGGAGCGCGAACTCCTGCGTACCAAAGCAGTGTTCGTCATTGGCGCCGCTGGTGAGGCCGATCTGGATCTCGCGGTAGATTTCCAGGTCCTCGTACTGCACCTGATAGGTGAGCTGCCGGTTCTCTTCCCACTGCTCGGTACCGCCTTCCGTGACCGACCCCTTCGGCACGATCAGGCGGAGTTTCACGAGCGTACGGGTCGGTCCGAGCGGATGACTGGTAATCCACAGGAAGTGGTCCGACTGATGCAGCACCGTCTCGTTGGGAAAGATGGTGTGGATCACGTTGGCGACCGACAGCAGACGCCGTTCGCTGCGCTCGGTCTTCGAAATGAAGTTTATCGACCGCTTCGGCAGGATCGACCGCAGATGGGGTCCGAAGCTGTCGAAGAAGAACGTGCTGTTCTCGAAGAGCGGGTTCGCGCTCTTCGCATGCAGAAACGGGAAATGGTATCCCTCAAGCGTGCCCTCGACGACGAGCTTCCAATTGATCTCCCACTCCTGGCTCTCCGCGCCGTAGATCTCGTACGAGGCGAGATCGAGATCCGCGATATCCGGGCGGAAGTCACCGAGGAACGCGTCGAGGTCGGCCCGGCCCGGAGCTTCCTCGGGCATCAGCCAGACGAACCCGTACGCCTCCACCGAGGGAACCGCCACCAGATTGCGTTTTCCCCGCTCGACGCCCGGAAAGCAGTGCGGGCTCGGGATGGCGGCGAGGGTGCCGTCCAGGTCGTAACGCCAGGCGTGATAACCGCAGGTGAACTGTTTGCGCTGGCCGGACGGGTCCTTTTCGAGGCGCGCCCCGCGATGCCGGCAGGCGTTGAGGAAGACATGCGCGGATCCGTCCTGGTCCCGGCTGAGCAGCAGTGGCCTGCCGAAATGCTCCAGGGTCGCGAAGGTGCCGGGCTCCGGTATCTCGGAGCTGTGCACGAGCATCGACGGCAACTTACGGAAAATGCGGTCGAGTTCGGCCCGGTACCACTCGGGGGACTGATAGCGGTCGACACTGACCCGGGTGTCCGAGTCGGTCAGCGGGAGTCGCTTGTCGCGAAGGTGCTCCAGGGCACGGTCAAGGATCCGGAGTTCCTCGTCGCGATTCATCCGCCAACCCCCTCCACCTCATACGGTGATCGGCTGCAATTCTAGAGCTGTGGCGACGACTGTTCAATGTCAAAGCAGACGCGGTTGAACGGCGGTTGCGCGATGCGCATTCCGTCGCTAGAACAGCGGGACACCCTGCGGCCCGACAGGAGTGAGCACGGACGTGCAGACGCATCTCGAACTCGCCGGATCCGCCGCGCCCTCCACCGGACGCTTCCTCCTCGCCCTCGCGCTGATTCTCGCGGTGGCCTTCGCACTGGCGCGACTCGCGGGGCGATTACGGCAGCCGGCGGTGATGGGGGAGATCATCGGCGGCATTCTGCTGGGCCCGAGTCTGCTCTCCCTCTTTCCGGGCGAGCTGGAAAAGCGCCTGGTGGCGCCGTCCGTACTCCCGTACCTCCAGACGCTCTCGCAACTGGGCCTGGTGCTCTTCATGTTCGGTGTGGGCTACCAGTTCGACGTGGTCCATCTGCGCGCCCCGAGCGCGCGGCGCCAAGTGGTGGCGGTCTCCCTGAGCTCGGTGGCGCTGCCGTTCGCGATGGGCATGGGCCTGGCGTACTGGCTCTACCCCTGGCTCAGCAAGTCCCAGCTCAAGGCGGACGGCCCGCTGGGCCCGGCGCTGTTCCTGGGCGCGGCGATGTCCATCACCGCGTTCCCCGTACTCGCCCGCATTCTGGCCGAACGCGGCCTGTACAAGGACCCGTTGGGCGCGGTAGCGCTCGCGTCCGCCGCCGTGCAGGACTTCCTGGCGTGGTGCGTGCTCGCGGTGGTGGTCGTGGTGGTCCGCTCCGACGGACCCTGGCCGCTGGCCCGCATGGCCCTGGAGTCGGCGCTGCTGCTGGCCGCGCTGGTCCTGTTCGTACGACCCGCTCTGGCCTGGCTCCTGGACCGGGCCAGACCCTGGGCGGGCGGCACGGCCCTGACCCACTCCGTCCTGGTCGTCGGCGTACTGCTGACCGCCGCCGCGACCGACGAGATCGGACTGCACGCGGTCTTCGGCGCCTTCGCCTTCGGGGCGATCGCGCCGCGCCGCCAGATCGACGAGACGGCCCCGCAGGTCCCCGAACGCATCGAGCAGACCAGTCTGCTGCTGCTCCCGGTCTTCTTCACGGTCACCGGCATGTCGGTGGACATCTCGGGCCTCGGCGGCCGGGGCCTGATCATGACGGCGGCGGTCCTGGCGGTCGCCTGCACGGGCAAGTTCACCGGCGCGTTCGGAGCGGCCCGCCTGACGGGCGCGACACCCCGCGAGGCGACGGCCCTGGGCGTCCTGCTGAACGCCCGCGGCCTGACAGAACTGGTCATCCTGAACGTCGGCCTCGGCCTGGGGGTCATCGACACCCGGCTGTTCACGGCGATGGTGGTGATGGCGGTGGGGACGACGCTGATCACGGGGCCGCTGCTTGACCGGGCGCGACCGCCGAAAGGACCGACCCCGACAATTTCCCCGGTGGACCGGCCCCTTCGCGATCGGGCGTAGCACTCGGCTGAACCGAGCCGGATCCCTGCCTTTGCCGTCGCGCACCCTGCCGTTCCGGTCGCGGACCGTCCTATGATCGCTACTCCGCGTACGAGGGGGGCTGAGTATGGCGGCAGGCGGTTCGGCGTCGAGGCGGGCGCAGGAGGCGCGGCGGCAGGAGCGGTTGCTGCGCGAGCAGTGGCAGGCCGCTCGTCGGCAGGCGCGTCGGTGGGAAGCGGCGAGCGAGGGCGAACGGCGGGTCGCCGCCCAGCTGTTGGTGCTCACGGAACGTGGATGGCGGCTCCTTGTGGACCGCCGATGGCCGGGGACCCGTACCGCCAACGTGGACATGCTCCTGGTGGGACCCGGCGGGGTCTTCGTCATCGACGTCAAGAACTGGCGCTCCGCTCCAGAGGTCTCGGAAGGCAAGCTCCGCGCAGGGGGCGAAGCGCGGGACGAGCACGCGACCAAATTGCTCGCGGTCACGAAGGCGGCCGAGGGCGCGGTCGCGTCACTCGGTCTGTCCCCGGTGGCGGTCCAGCCGCTCATGGTGTTCGCGGGGCAGCGGATCGACACCGGCCTCGGCCGGATCCGGCTCCTGGGCGAGCGCGAGGTCGGTCCCGCACTGCTGTCGGAGTGCCGCAGACTGCGTACGGAGTCGGTCCGCGCGATAGCCGACCACCTGGAACGTGTCTTTCCCGAGTACGAGGGATCGGCGGTCGCGGTCCCGCTGGAGCAGCCGCAAGAAGCCGTATCCGACGGACTGTTCGACCTGGAAGGCCTGCGGGACGCAGCCCTGGAGGAGGCGTTACGGGCCCCGATCGAGCAGTGGATGACGTTCCTCCACCCTGATCAGGTCGCATTGGTACGCCGCAACTGGTCGGGTCCGGCCCGCATCAGCGGCCCGGCGGGCACGGGGAAGACCGTGGTGGGGCTGCATCGCGCGGCCCACCTCGCCAGGCGCACCGGCGGCCGGATCCTGTACGTCACGTTCGCCAACAACCTGCCCCGGGTGCAGGCCACCTTCCTCAAGACGATGTCCCCGGCTGTCGCGGACCGGGTGGACTTCCGCAGCCTGCACTCCTGGGCGCAGGAGTTCCTGCAGGGGCGCGGTGTCCCGGTGCGGTTGCACGGCGACAAGGCCCGAACCGCCTTCAGCCTCGCCTGGACGCATGTGGGGCGGGACAGCTGCCTGGCCGAGATCGATCCGACCCCGGGCTACTGGCAGGACGAGATCGCCTACGTCATCAAGGGCCGCGGCATCACCACCTTCGAGGAGTACGCGGCCGTGTACCGCCGTCGGCGCCGGACGATGCTGCGCCGCCCGCACCGGCAGGCGGTGTGGGCGCTGTACGAGGCGTACGAGTCGCTGCGGGTCGAGCGGGGCGTGCAGGACTTCGACGACGTCCTCTCGCTCGCCCTGGCAGAGGCGACGCGCCACACGGACCGGCCCCCGTACGCGGCCGTCATCGTGGACGAGGTCCAGGACCTCACCCTCGTCGGGGTGCGTCTCCTGCACGCCCTCGTCGGTGACGCCCCCAACGGGCTGCTCCTGGTCGGCGACGGCCAGCAGGCCGTATACCCGGGCGGGTTCCGCCTCTCCGACGCGGGGATCGACATCCGCGGCGACCGAGGACAGGTGCTGCGCACCAACTACCGCAACAGCAAACAGATCCTGGACGCGGCGCTCGCCGTCGTCGCCGACGACTCGTTCGAGGACATCGACGGCATACGCACACCTGGCCGCCGTGACGTCGACCTCACGTACTACGAGGGCGAGGTGGTCCGCGTCACGAGGCCGACCGTGGACGCCCACGATCAGGCGCTCCTGGACGCCCTGCGCGCCCTGCCCGCAGCCGCGCGGGCAGACGCAGCGGTGCTGTGCCCTTCCCGGCGTTCCATCGGCCACTACCAACGCGTGCTCACCCAGGCGGAGATCCCGGTATGCCTGCTTGAGCAGTACGACGGCCGCCCCATCGAAGCCGTCAAGCTGGGCACCTACCGCAGGGCGAAGGGCCTGGAGTTCAAGCAGGTGTATCTGCCCCAGCACGATGCCGCCCTGCCCGGGGGTCCTGGCGTCGCTCAGGCGCCGCCCGAAGCGGCCCGCGAGCGCGAAGAGCTGCTGCGCAGCCAGCTCTTCGTGGCGATGACGCGGGCGCGTGATGTGCTGTGGTTGGGCAGGGTGGCCCGGTAGGGGATCAGACCAGCTCGGGCTGTGGTTCCGGTCGGAGCACCGGGGCGGGCTTCGGTTCCCACTCTCTGGTGGTGCGTACGTAGCCGTAGATCACCGAGAGCATCGCCAGGATGACCAGGGGGCCGAACAGCCATGGATGTGCGGCCATCTTCATCGGCAGCCAGCGGTACGACAGCAGGAGTGCGACGAAGACCGCCGTGCCGTGGGCGATCAGCTGGAGTCCCGCGCGGTCCCAGCCGCGGTCGTATGTGCGCAGGGCCGTCTCGACGGTCAGCGAGAAGACGACGCCGGCGACGAGGTCCACGCCGTAGTGGTAGCCGAAGCCCAGCGTCGCGCTGAGCGTGGCGACCAGCCAGAACGTGCCCGCGTAGCGCAGCAGGCGGGGGCCCTTGCGGGAGTGGATGAAGATCGCGGTGGCCCATGCCGTGTGCAGGCTGGGCATGCAGTTGCGCGGGGTGATCCCGTCGTACGGCACCGGGTGCGGGAGGTGGATCGGCGGCGGTGTGTTGGGCCACAGGTTGGCCACCGCCCACTGCACGCCGCCGGTGCCGGAGGCGCCCGGGCCGTACGCGAAGACCGGGCCGACCACCGGGAAGATCATGTAGATGGCCGGCCCGAGGAGGCCGATCACCAGGAAGGTGCGCACCAGATGGTGGCGCGGGAAGCGGCGCTCGGACGCCACGTTGCGCAGCTGGTACATGGCGACGGCCACCGCGGCCACCGCGAGCTGGGCGTAGACCGAGGCGAGGATGTGGCTGCCGATCGGGCCGATGGCGTCGAGTGCCCGGCCCGCCGCCCACGACGGGTTGCCCAGTGCGTGATCAGCCATGGCCACGTACGGGTCGAGCACGGTCGGGCGGGTCTTCGACGTGATGAGCAGCCAGGTGTCACCGGTCTTGCGGCCGGTCACCAGGAGCAGGCCGAGGCCGACGCCCTTCAGCAGCAGGAGGCGTTCCTGGCCGGTGCGGCGCGTGATCGCGAAGACCGCACAGCCCAGCATCGCCCACAGCGCGCCGTTGCCGAAGAAATGGTCCGCGGGCACCTTGACGCCGGCCGCCCACCGCCCCAGCACGAAGACGGCGTCGATGCCGATCGCGGCACCGGCCGCGAGGAACCGCTGCCGCCAGGTGAGCACCACCATCATCAAGGCAAGCCCGCCGTACAGCGGCCCCGGCTTGGGCGGGAAGACCAGTTCTCGCGCCTGGGTGGTGAGCGGCCCCGGCACACCGGCGCAGCGACGCGCGACGATCTCCAGGGCGGCGAGCAGCCCGAGAGCCACCACACCCGCCGTGGCCCACAGCACCACGCGCGGCTGGGACCACGGGCCGAACCTGGCTCTGCGGCTTATTCGCTGAAACGTCTGCGAAATTGTAGGTATCAATTGATTTGGCCGATTTGGTAGATGCTGTTTGAGTGGGTCACCCTTCGCGTGGCACAGCGTCGTTCTCCGGTGAAGGAAGGGTGAAGCGGGCGTGTGTCGAGAGCTCGATCATGCCATCGGCGCGGTACGGGTGGTTTGGCGGGTATCATCCGGCGCCTGACGGGGCCGGAGAGGCTGCGGCAGCAACGGCTCCCGCCGTGCGGGTGGAGCTCCCTCAAAGGCGTTCGCGCACGCGAAGCCGATCAAAGCTTCATGATCGCCGCTACAGCCAGTCCCGCCGCTTGAAAATGAAGTACAGCCCCACGCACACGACCCCCATCAGCCCGATCGCGAACGGGTATCCGAAGCCCCAGTTCAGCTCGGGCATCTCGTGGAAGTTCATCCCGTAAATCGTTCCCACCAACGTGGGAGCAAACAGAATCGCCGCCCACGACGAGATCTTCTTGATCTCCTCGTTCTGTTCGAAGCCCGCCTCCGCCAGCGCGCGCATCTCGGCGTTCTGTTGCTGGGTGACCAGGGTCGCGTTGACCGTGAGGATTTCTGTGAGGGCCTGGCGGAAGCCGTCTACTCGTTCGCTGGTGTGGGTTACGTGGTCGGCTACATCGCGTAGGTAGCGCTGGAGTTCCTCGTCCGTGCCGTACTTCGCGAAGCCGGCCATCAGGGCGTGGAGCATGCCTACCAGGGGGCGGGTGGCGCGTTGGAACTCCACGATTTCTCGCGAGAGTTCGTAGATACGGCGGGAGACCTCGGGGTCGCCGCGGAAGACTTCCGTCTCGATTTCGTCGATGTCGTTCTGGACGCCGGAGACGACGGGGACGTAGCCGTCGACCACCGCGTCCAGGATCGCGTACAGCACCGCCTCCGGGCCGAGGGCAAGCAGCTCGGGCGTCTCCTCCATGCGGCGGCGTACCGCCGACAGGTCGGGGGCGGCGCCGTGGCGGACCGTGATGAGGAAGTCGCGGCCGACGAAGACGTGCAGCTCGCCGAAGTCGACCTCCTCCGGGGCGTCGAGGTAGCGGGCCGCGCGCAGGACCACGAAGAGGGTTTCGCCGTACCGCTCCAGTTTCGGGCGCTGGTGGGCCTCCAGCGCGTCCTCGACCGCCAGGGGGTGGAGGTCGAACTCCTCGGCCAGGGAGAGGAGTTCCGCCTCGGACGGGCGGTGCAGGCCGATCCATGCCATGCCGTCGGGCGTCTCGCGCAGCCTGCGGAACGTGTCGGCGAGCGTGTCGGGGGACGAGGCCCTGCGGCCGTCCCGGTACAGCGCGGACTCCACCACGCTGCGGTGCTCGACCCGTGCGGGGTCGGGAGTGTGTGGTGGCCTGGTCGCCGGCGGAGCTTGCACCGGCGGTGGCGTGACCGGCTGGCGGCGCCAGGAGTTTTTCCTCGCCTGCGGCGCTGATGGGGGCGGCTCCGCGCGCCCGGAGTCGCGGGCCCTTCGGTCGGCCATGCCTCACCTCCCGCGCGTTCCCGTCCGGTGCGCATGCGTCTGCCTGGTCTCGGAACAGTCTCGGAGCAGGATATACGGATCAAATGTCACAGGCTCGGCGTTCCGGACAGCCCTCAGTCCGTGACCCGCACGGCTTCTCAATGAGGACAGAAACTGTCCTCCATCGGCGATAGCGTGCATCGCATGGCCCCGCAAACGCCCCAGCCCTCGCGCACCGCCACCTCCACCGCCCCCCTCCTCATCCCCCGCGCCCTCAACCGCGCCACCCTCGCCCGCCAGCACCTGCTCCGCCGTACGGCCGCCCTGACCCCGAAGGACGCGGTCGCCCACCTCGTCGGGCTTCAGGCGCAGAACGTGAAGCCGCCGTACTTCGCGCTGTGGGCCCGGCTCGAAGGGTTCCGGCCCGAAGACCTCTCCGCGCTCATCGAGGCACGCGAACTCGTCCGGATCGTCACCATGCGCTCGACCATCCACCTCCACACCGCCGACGACGCCCTCACTCTGCGCCCGCTCGTCCAGGCGGCCCGCGACCGGGAGCTCAAGATGTTCCGGGGCGGCCTCCAGGGAGTGGACCTCGACCGGCTCGCCGCGACCGTACGTGCACTCGTCGAGGAGCGGCCGTACACCATGAAGGAGATCCGGGACGTACTCCTCGAAGAGTGGCCGGACGCCTCGCCGCAGGCGCTCTCGATCGCCGCGCGGTGTGTGCTGCCGCTGGTGCAGGTCACTCCGCGCGGGCTGTGGGGGCGCGGCGGGCAGGTCGCGCTGACCACCGCCGAGCACTGGCTGGGGCGGACCCCGGGGCCGGTCCCGGCGCCGGACGGCACCGTGCTGCGCTATCTCGCCGCCTTCGGGCCCGCCTCGGTCAAGGACATGCAGACCTGGGCGGGACTCACCCGGCTGAGCGAGGTCTTCGAGCGGCTGCGGCCCGGGCTCGTGACCTTCCGGGACGAGAACGGCGTCGAGCTCTTCGACCTGCCGGACGCGCCCCGCCCGGACCCGGACACCCCGGCGCCGCCCCGCTTCCTGCCCGAGTTCGACAACCTGCTGCTCTCGCACGCCGACCGGACCCGGGTCATCCCGGCCGAGTACTGGGGCCGCGCCTGGAAGGGCAACCAGGCCTTCCGCACGCTCCTGGTCGACGGCTTCCTCGCCGGGGTCTGGAGGTTTGAGGAGGACGCGAAGACTAAAAGCGCCACCCTCACCGTTCAGCCGTTCGGGACGCTCGGGCGGGCCGCCCGTGATGAGGTGGTCGCCGAGGGCGAGCGGCTGCTCGCCGACATGACCGGGGCGACCACCTCGTACGACGTCCGCTTCGGGGACGTCATCGGCTGACCTGCCGGGAGCGGCTTACAACCCCACATCCCGCGACCGATGGTCCTCGAACGTCTCCCTCCGCATCAGCAGTCGCGACCGCCCCTGCGACACCGCCACCACCGGCGGGCGGCCGGTCATGTTGTAGCCGGACGCCATCGACACCTGGTACGCGCCGGACGCCGGTACGGCGAGGATGTCGCCGGGGCGTACGTCCTCCGGCAGCTCCACGTCCTGCGCCAGGATGTCGCCCGCCTCGCAGTGGCGGCCGACCACCGTCGTCGTACGCATCGGCGCGGACGTGCTGCGGCCGACCATACGGACGGTGTAGCGGGCCCCGTACAGCGCCGGGCGCGGGTTGTCGCTCATGCCGCCGTCGACCGCGACGAACACCTGCTGGCCGGTGCGCTTCACCGACAGCACCCGGTACAGTGCGACCCCGGCCGGAGCCATGATCGAGCGGCCCGGCTCGACCGTCAGGCGCGGTGTCGGTATGTCGAACTCGGCGCAGGCGCGGGCCAGTTCCTCGGTGATACGGCGGGCGTACGCGGCCGGGGACGGCGCCGGGTCGCCCGGCAGGTACGCCGCAGCGAAGCCGCCGCCGAGGTCCAACTCGGGCAGGGTCACGCCGTGCCGGTCGCGGATGCGGGCGAGCAGGGCGACCAGCCGGCGCACCGCCTCCCCGTACGGCTCGGGCGAGGTGATCTGCGAGCCCAAGTGGCAGTGCAGACCGGCCAGTTCGAGGCGGGGCTGGCCCAGGACGCGCGCGATGGCGTCCTCCGCGTCGCCGTTGGCGATCGACAGGCCGAACTTCTGGCCCTCGGACCCGGTCTGGATCTTCCGGTGCGCGCCCGCCTCGATGCCGGGCAGTACGCGGACAAGGACGCGCTGGGCGTCGGTCCCGGGCACCTGGGCCGCGATCCGCGCGATCTCGCAGTCCGAGTCGATGACGATCCGGCCCACGCCGAGCCGCAGCGCGGTGCGCAGGTCCTGCGGGGACTTGGCGTTGCCGTGCATCACCACGCGCTCGGGCGGGAAGCCGCGGGTGGCGGCGAGCTCCAGTTCGCCCGCCGAGCAGACGTCGAGGCCGAGGCCCTCCTCGGCCATCCAGTCGACGACCGCACGCGACACGAACGCCTTGGCGGCGTAGACGATCTCGGCGTCCGGCAGCGCCGCCCGCCAGGCCCGCGCCCGGGACCGTACCTCCTCCTCGTCGAGTACGTACGCGGGCGTCCCGTGCCGTTCGGCCAGCTCGGCGAGGGAGACGCCGGAGAGGGCGACATCGCCGCCGGGCGCGCTCACGGCGGAGTCCGGCCACACCGAGGGCGCGCTCAACTCCCGTATGAAGAGGTCGGGTTCAGTGGTCATGTGGAGGTACCTCGCTCAGTCGACGAATGCGTGGATCGCGGTCACGGCGGTCCAGACGGCGGCGGCCGCGCCCGTCACGCGCAGCACGCCGACCGTGTCCGGGTGCAGTCCGGAACGGCGTGCGCAGGGCTGCTGCTCGACGGGCTTGCGACGCCTTTTCGCGGAGACCGGCGCCGGGGCCGTGAGCTGCGGGTCCACCGTCACGGTGGTCACCCCGAGCGGTTCGGCGAGTGAGCGCAGCGCGGGCTCCGCCAGCCTGATCCAGCGCTGCTCGCGTCCGAGCACCGCGCACAGCCGCTCGGGGCTGGTGAAACCGACGGCGGTCCGTACGCCGAGCGGGGTGCGCAGGAAGCGCAGCTGCTCTCCTCCGGCAGAGCCGAGCCGAACCGGCACGTACAGGGGCCCTGCCGGGCGGCGTTCGTCGGGGTCCGCGTCGGCGACGTCGCCGATGGTGAGGCTGTCCATGGTGGTGCCCTCCGGGGGGAGTCGAAGCCGAAGCCGTTGTCTGCGGCGATTTCGACGCTAAGCCCGCGCCCGGGCCCCGGCGTCGCGTCCTGACGCGGCGCTGACTCCGTGCCGCCCGACTTTGACGCCTCCCTAGCGCCGCCCCTTTCCGCCGCCGTGTCAGGAGTCGGAGAGGACCGCGCAAAACCCCTGGTTAGAGTCCCTGTATGGAACTGCGGCAGCTCAGCTACTTCGTCACCGTCGCCGAGGAACTGCACTTCGGGCGGGCCGCCGACCGGCTGCACATCGTGCAGTCGGCGGTGAGCCAGCAAGTGCGGAGGCTGGAACGGGAGTTGGGCGCCGAGCTCTTCGACCGCTCGCCCCGGCACGTCCGGCTCACCGGTGCGGGGGAGCGGCTGCTGCCCGAGGCGCGGGCCGTGCTCGCGGCGGCGGACCGGGCGCGGGCGGCGGTGCGCGGCCGCTCCGGGCTGCGCCTGGGCACCAGTACGGGCCTGGGCGCCCACCTCGACCGGGTGCTGGCCGAGCTCGCCGTACTCGCCCCCGGCACCGCCGTCGAGCTGGTGTCCGCCGCGACCCGGGACCGCCTCGAACAGGTCGCGGACGGGCGCCTGGACGCCGCGTTCGTCCGCTCCCCGGACCCGGTGCCGGGCGTACGGATCCTGCCGCTCTGGGACGACCCGCTGGTCGCGGCGGTCCCGGCGGCGCATCCGGTGGCCGGGGCGGCGGAGCTCGCGATGGCCGATCTGGCGGGGCTCGGCCTGTGCATCACGGCCCGCCGCAACCATCCGGCGCTCGTGGACCTGGTCGTGGGGGCCTGCCACGACGCCGGGTTCGAGCCGCTGCCCGGACCGGTGAGCGGCTCGCTCCAGGACACGCTGGCCACGATCGGCGCGGGCGGGCGGCCGCTGTGGACGGTCGTGTACGCCTCCCACGCGCGCGTCCTGCACAGCCCCCGGATCGCCTTCCGCCCCTTCGGCGCGCCCGGCCTCACCCTGCCGACCGGCCTCGCGGTGCACGCGAGCACGCCCCCGGCGGAGCTGGACGTACTGCTGCGCGCGTGCGCGGCACCCACCCCCGTACAAGCGCCAAAACCCGCTCCCACCTCACACGATCACGAAAACTGATCGCTGTCGTCGCGGTCTGCTTCTTGGTCGGGACCGGCGGATCGGATGGACTGGGGTCATGCCAGGCGAGCGGCCCGGAAGAGCCGGGAAGCCGCCGCGGACAAGGGAGTTGACCGTCATGCCGATCGTCACCATTCACCAGGGCCCCCGCGACGTCGAGCTCAAGCGCGAGCTGGTCAAGCGCGTCACGGACGCCTTCGTCGACGCGTACCGCATCCCCGCCGAGACCGTCCAGGTCTGGATCCACGAGGTCCCCACCGACAGCTGGGGCGTGGCGGGCAAGCTCACGGCCGACAAGTAGGGTTCGCCGCCTTCCCCGGACGGTGCCGAGGTCTCCAGGATGGTAGAGAGAGGCCAGGCAACGAGGAGGGCATATGGACGCACACGGCGCCACGGAGGAGTTCCGGGCCGCGCGGGATTTTCTGCTGGAGCACCGGGACGACTACGCGACGGCCTGTCAGGGGTTCGCCTGGCCGCGCCCCGAGCACTTCAACTGGGCGCTCGACTGGTTCGACGTGATCGCCGAGGGCAACGCCGCGACCGCGTTGCACATCGTCGAGGAGGACGGCCGCGAGACCGTCCTGTCGTACGCCGAGATGTCGCTGCGCTCCGACCAGGTCGCCAACTGGCTGCGAGCCCAAGGCGTACGGGCCGGGGACCGGGTGGTGGTGATGCTCGGCAACCAGCAGGAGCTGTGGATGACCGCGCTCGCGGCGATGAAGCTGCGCGCGGTCGTCATCCCGGCCACGCCCCTGCTGGGGCCGGTGGACCTGCGGGACCGGATCGAGCGGGGGCGGGCCCGGCATGTGGTGGTGCGGGCGGAGGACACGGGGAAGTTCGGGGAGGTGCCGGGGGAGTACACGCGGATCGCGGTGAAGTCCCCGGGCGCCGCCCCCGTTCCCGGGTGGCTGGACTTCGACGAGGCGTTCGGGATGGACGCGTCGTTCGAGCCGGACGGTGTCACCCGGGCCGACGACCCGCTGATGCTCTACTTCACCTCCGGTACGACCGCCCGGCCCAAGCTGGTCGAGCACACCCATGTGTCGTACCCGGTCGGGCACTTGGCGACCATGTACTGGATCGGGCTCAAGCCCGGCGACGTACACCTCAACATCTCCTCGCCCGGCTGGGCCAAGCACGCGTGGTCCAATCTGTTCGCCCCGTGGAACGCCGAGGCGACCGTCTTCATCCACAACTACACGCGCTTCGACGCGGCCCGGCTGATGTCCGCGATGGACGCGGCGGGCGTCACCAGTTTCTGCGCGCCGCCGACGGTGTGGCGGATGCTGATCCAGGCGGATCTGAGCGCGTTGCGGACCCCGCCGCGCGAGGTCGTCGCGGCCGGTGAACCGCTCAACCCCGAGGTCATCGAGACGGTCCGGCGGGAGTGGGGCCGTGTCATCCGGGACGGCTTCGGGCAGACCGAGACGGCCGTCCAAGTGGCCAACACACCGGGCCAGTTGCTGAAGGCGGGTTCGATGGGTCGGCCGAGCCCGGGCTACACGGTGGAGCTCCTGGACCCGGTGACGGGCGAGCCCGGCGCGGTCGAGGGCGAGATCGCGCTCGACCTGTCCACGCACCCCGTCGGCCTGATGACCGGCTACCACGGCGACCCTGAACGTACCGCCGAGTCGATGGCCGGCGGCTACTACCGCACCGGCGACATCGGCGCTCGGGACGCCGACGGCTACATCACGTACATCGGCCGCGCCGACGACGTCTTCAAGGCGTCCGACTACAAGATCTCGCCGTTCGAGCTGGAGAGCGCGCTCCTGGAGCACGAGGCCGTGGCGGAGGCGGCCGTCGTCCCCGCGCCCGACCCGCTGCGCCTCGCCGTCCCGAAGGCGTACATCGTGCTCGCGGAGGGCTGGGAGCCCGGTCCGGACACCGCGAAGGTGCTGTTCGCGCACTCGCGCGCGGTCCTCGCACCGTACAAGCGGATCCGCCGACTTGAGTTCGGCGAGCTGCCCAAGACGGTGTCCGGCAAGATCCGCCGTATCGAGCTGCGGGAGGCGACGGCGGAGGGTTCGTCGGCGGAGTACGACGAGGGGGACCTGCGGTGACGGACCTCTCGTATGCCCACGGTGTGAGCGGTACGCCGCTGCTCGGCGACACGATCGGACGCAATCTGGACCGGGCGATCGCATTGTACGGCGAGCGGGAGGCGCTGGTCGACGTGGCGTCGGGGCGGCGCTGGACGTATGACCAATTCGGCGAATCCGTCGGCGAGTTGGCGCGTGCCCTGCTCGCCTCCGGCGTCGCGAAGGGCGACCGGGTCGGCATCTGGGCGGTGAACTGCCCGGAGTGGGTGCTCGTGCAGTACGCGACCGCCCGGATCGGCGCGATCATGGTGAACATCAACCCGGCGTACCGGGCGCACGAGCTCGCGTACGTACTGAAGCAAGCCGGGATCTCGATGCTGTTCGCCTCGCAGGAACACAAGGGCAGCGACTACCGGGCGTTGGTCGAGCAGGCGCGCCCGGAGTGCCCGGCGCTGCGGTCGGTGCACTACATCGGGGACGAGTCGTGGGGCGGGTTGGTGAGTCGCGCGGGGAAGGTGACGGAGATTCAACTGGTCGCTCTTGAGGCCGAGTTGACGTGCGACGACCCGGTCAACATCCAGTACACCTCGGGCACGACCGGCTTCCCGAAGGGGGCGACACTCTCCCATCACAACATCCTCAACAACGCGTATTTCGTGGGGGAGTCGATCGCGTACACCGAGCGGGACCGGATCTGTGTGCCGGTGCCGTTCTACCACTGCTTCGGCATGGTGATGGGCAACCTCGCGGCGACCTCGCACGGCGCTTGCGTCGTCATCCCGGCGCCGTCCTTCGACGCGGCGGCGACGCTGCGGACGGTCTCGGAGGAGCGGTGCACCTCGCTGTACGGCGTCCCTACGATGTTCATCGCCGAGCTGAACCTCCCCGACTTCGCCTCGTACGACCTGTCCTCGCTGCGCACCGGGATCATGGCCGGGTCGCCGTGCCCCGTGGAGGTGATGAAACGGGTCGTCGCCGAGATGAACATGGCCGAGGTGTCCATCTGTTACGGCATGACGGAGACGTCCCCGGTGTCCACCCAGACCCGCCGCGACGACGATCTGGAGCGCCGGACGGGGACGGTGGGGCGGGTGATGCCGCACATCGAGGTGAAGGTGGTGGACCCGGCGACCGGTGTCACGCTGCCGCGAGGCGAGGCGGGCGAGCTGTGTACACGCGGATACAGCGTGATGCTCGGCTACTGGGACGAGCCGGAGCGGACCGCCGAGGTGATCGACGCGGGGCGCTGGATGCACACGGGTGACCTGGCGGTGCTGCGCGAGGACGGTTACGTACAGGTCGTCGGCCGCATCAAGGACATGATCATCCGGGGCGGCGAGAACATCTACCCGCGCGAGATCGAGGAGTTCCTCTACACGCATCCGAAGATCGCCGATGTGCAGGTGGTGGGCGTGCCGGACGAGAAGTACGGCGAGGAGATCCTGGCCTGCGTCATCCCGCGCGACCCCGCCGACCCGCCCACGCTCGACGACCTCGCCGCGTTCTGCCGCGACCGGTTGGCGCGCTACAAGGTGCCGCGGAGGCTGCGGATTCTTCGCGACTTCCCCATGACGGTGAGTGGGAAGGTGCGGAAGGTGGAGTTGAGGGAGGGGTACGGGGAGTAGCCGCCTCTTTTACGTGTGGGGGCTCGGCGGGACGACTTGGCGGATCGGGGTGCGGCTCACGTTCGTGCCGCCCCGGTCGCCGAGGAGTCCCGCCTCCCGTGCGAACCGGGGCAGCAGTTGGCTCAGGGCCCGGTCGCCGTGCAGGGCCACGAGCATCAGGATCTCCCCGTCGGGCAGGCGGGGCCGGGTCATGGGCAACGGGTGCGCGGCGCGCAGCGAGAAGAGCAGGGCGTGCGCGGCCGGGGTGCGGCGGGGCAGACAGAGCAGCGCGGTGGCCCCGGTCAACAGCACTGCGATGAAGGCGAGTTGGGTGTTCGTGGGGTGGCGCGGCCCGAACACCACGGCCACGACGAGGTTCAGCGGGATGGCCGCGAGCAGGATCTGGGCGGCGGTCCATCGGGTGTGGCGGCGCAGCAGGCCGTCGGCGGTGAGGCCGTCGAGCAGGTTGCCGAGCGCCTGCCGCACCCTGGGGCGCGCGATGATCGCCCGCACGTCCATCGGCGTCCGGAGCGAAGTGGCGACGGCGTGCTGAAGCGGATCGGGCAGCCGTACGGGGAGCTCTTGGACGCGTACGGATACGGTGCCGGGGCGGTCGACGCCGATCGTCCCGCTGAGGTGGAGCCCGGTGAGGGCCACGGTCACGGCGGCCCGGGGCCCGCCCCGTACGCATGCGGCGGCCACGGCATCGAGCGCGGCTCGCCGGGCGGGAGCGGGGCGCAGCAGTGCCGCCGCTGTGACCAGCTGGATGCCCGCCGCCCCGATGAACCACCACATGGCCGTCCGCCTCCCCCGAGGGTGCCCGTGGGGGGAATGTCCCCGGGGTGGGGAGGTCCGAAGCGGTGGGGGCGGGTTCTCAGAGCTTGATTTGAGGTTCGGGGGTTTGTTGATCTCTAGGGCCCGGTGACGATGAGCTCGTCCGCGGCGTCGTTCACCGGCTGCGGGGTGCCGGTGAGGTCCATGACGAAGAGCGGGATGCGCAGCTCGTCGCCACGGGTGCGGGCGTCCTTGGTGTACCCCGCGAGCGAGAAGTACACGCTGGTGGACGAGTTGCTGAGCCCGTTCAGCCACAGGCATTCCACGGCCCGCAGCGAGGCCGGGCGGGTCGTCGGGTCGACCTGGGCGACCAGTCCGGGACCGCGCAGATCGATCCCGGAGGCTGGGCGCGCCTCGGACTGCAGTACGTCGCGGAACCCGAGCCACTTCAGATAGAGCGCCGCCGCCGTCACCGCGTCGCGGGCGGTACGGATGGTCACCGGACGGAACGCCGTACGCGGTGCCGGGGCGGTCGGCGGGACCGGGATGTGGACCGGCAGCGGGACGGGCGGCGCGGTGACCGGGCGTACGGGGATGCGCAGCACCGTGCCGCACGAGCACCCGAGCTCGGGCTGCGGCCACTGGTCCTCCCGCCCGCAGGCGGCGCAGCGCACGAGGACCCAGTCCTCGTTCCAGGTGCGATGAGTGATCGGCTCGGGCGAGCCGCCGCGTGCGAGCGGGGGTGCGAGGGGTGCGCCGCAGGGGCAGGGATAGGAGGTGGGGGTGTACCGGTGCTCGCGCCGGCAGGCGGGACAGCGGATGGCGACACCGTCGCCACCGGACCCGCGCCCGCCACTGGACCTGGGCGGCCGGTGGCCACCGCCGGGGCCGTGCGGGTTGCCGGGCCCGCTGGTGCCGCCGGGACCGTTCATGTTGCCCGGGCCGCTGCTGTTTCGGCTGCTGCCTGTGCCGCTGAGGCCACCGCCGTTTCGGCCGACGCCTGCGCTGCCGGGGTCGCCCGTGCCGCGAGGACCGCCGGGGCCGCTGCCGCCGCTGGACTCGGGGCCGCCGCCGGTCCACCCCATTCGGTTGCCGCCCGTGGGGCCGCTACCGAAGTGTCTGGTGCTGGGGCCGTCGATTCCGCCTCCTGGCGCACCGGTGCCGTCGCTCGTGCCGCCGCCTTCGGTCCGGCTGAGGCCGTCGGCTTCGCGGTCGCTGAACCATCCGCCCTCGCTGATGTTTCGGACGGCGTCGCTCCAGCTGCTCGTGCGCCCGTCACCGAGGCCTCCGGTTCTTGCGTCGGGGCCGAAGCCGCGCCCGCCGCCGATGTCTCCGGCGTCTGCGGTTTGGTCGAAGCCGCGCCCGCCGCCGATGTCTCCGGCGTCTGCGGCTTGGCCGAAGCCGGGCTCGTCACCGAAGCTCCCGGTCCGTGCGGTTTGGCCGAAGCCGGGTCCGTCACCGATACCTCCGGCACCTGCGGCCCAGCCGCTCGCGTACCCGTCACCGAGGTTCCCCGTGTCTGCGGCGTGCCCGCTGCCGAGCCCGTCACCGACGCCCCCGGCATCTCCGGCCTGGCCGAAGCCGCCCCCGTCCCCGACGCCTCCCGCACCTGCGGCCCGGCCGAAGTCGCCCCCGTCACCGACGCCCCCGGCATCTCCGGCCTGGCCGAAGTCGCCCCCGTCCCCGACGCCTCCCGCACCTGCGGCCCGGCCGAAGTCGCCCCCGTCACCGACGCCCCCAGAACCACCGCCCCCGCCGAAGCCGCCCCCGGTACCTGCGGCTCCGCCGAAGCCGACCCCGTCGTCCACCCCGTCGCTCATGCCCTTCACCCCGCGCTCGCCCGCCCGATCCGCCCATCGTCCTCCACGGAGGGCCGTGCGGGAGGCGACTTCGGGGATCCCTTGACGCGCCTGCGTACGCCCCTTATGTTTCTTCCATATCGCAGAACTAAACTTCCGCATTACGGAATCAAGGCTCTCAGGTGGCGCGACAGAGCCCGACTCCGCCAGGCCGAAGCAGGAGCACTCCATGCCTCGTATGACCGCTGCCCGAGCGGCAGTTGAGATCCTCAAGCGCGAAGGCGTCACCAACGCGTTCGGCGTGCCGGGCGCGGCGATCAACCCCTTCTACGCGGCACTCAAGGCCGGCGGCGGCATCAAGCACACGCTGGCCCGCCACGTCGAGGGCGCGAGCCACATGGCCGAGGGGTACACCCGGGCCGACGCCGGCAACATCGGTGTCTGCATCGGTACGTCCGGCCCCGCCGGCACCGACATGATCACCGGCCTGTACTCGGCGATCGCCGACTCGATCCCGATCCTCTGCATCACGGGCCAGGCGCCGGTCGCCAAGCTCCACAAGGAGGACTTCCAGGCGGTCGACATCGCGAGCATCGCGAAGCCGGTCACCAAGGCCGCGACCACCGTCCTGGAGGCCGCGCAGGTCCCGGGCGTGTTCCAGCAGGCGTTCCACCTGATGCGCTCCGGCCGCCCCGGCCCGGTCCTCATCGACCTGCCGATCGACGTCCAGCTCACCGAGATCGACTTCGACCCGGACACGTACGAGCCGCTGCCGGTCTACAAGCCGTCCGCGACCCGCGCGCAGATCGAGAAGGCGCTCCAGCTCTTCCTCGACGCCGAGCGCCCGCTGATCGTCGCCGGCGGCGGCATCATCAACGCCGACGCCTCCGAGCTCCTGGTCGAGTTCGCCGAGCTGACCGGCACGCCGGTCGTCCCCACCCTCATGGGCTGGGGCATCCTCGCCGACGACCACGAGCTGAACGCCGGCATGGTCGGCCTGCAGACCTCGCACCGCTACGGCAACGCGAACTTCCTGGAGTCCGACTTCGTCCTCGGCATCGGCAACCGCTGGGCCAACCGCCACACCGGCGAGCTGGACGTCTACACCAAGGGCCGCAAGTTCGTCCACGTCGACATCGAGCCGACCCAGATCGGCAAGATCTTCGCGCCGGACTACGGAATCGCCTCGGACGCCAAGGCCGCCCTCACCCTCTTCGTCGAGGTGGCCAAGGAGCTGAAGGCCGCGGGCAAGCTGCCCGACCGCAGCGCCTGGGCGGCCTCCACGCAGGAGCGCAAGGCGCAGCTCCAGCGCCGTACGCACTTCGACAACGTCCCGCTGAAGCCGCAGCGCGTGTACGAGGAGATGAACCGCGCCTTCGGCCCGGAGACCCGGTACGTCACCACCATCGGCCTCTCCCAGATCGCCGGCGCGCAGATGCTGCACGTCTACAAGCCGCGCCACTGGATCAACTGCGGCCAGGCCGGCCCGCTCGGCTGGACCATCCCGGCCGCGCTCGGTGTCGCCACGGCGGACCCGGAGACCCCGGTCGTCGCCCTCTCCGGCGATTACGACTTCCAGTTCATGCTGGAGGAGCTGGCGGTCGGCGCGCAGCACAACGTCCCGTACGTCCACGTTCTCGTGAACAACTCCTACCTGGGCCTGATCCGCCAGGCCCAGCGCGGCCTGGACATCAACTTCCAGGTCAACCTGGAGTTCGAGAACATCAACTCCCCGGAGCTGGGCGTCTACGGCGTCGACCACGTCAAGGTCGTCGAGGGCCTGGGCTGCAAGGCGATCCGCGTGACCGAGCCGGACCAGCTGCTCCCGGCCTTCGAGGAGGCCAAGAAGCTGGCCGCCGAGTACCGCGTCCCGGTCGTCGTCGAGGCGATCCTGGAGCGGATCACCAACATCTCGATGGGCGTCAAGATCGACGCGATCAACGAGTTCGAGGAGCTCGCGACGGAGCCGGGCCACGCCCCGACGGCGATCCGCCCGCTGCAGAAGTCATGATACTTCGTACATAACGGACGTACGTCACGCACGTACGACTCCGTTGCGTACGTATGACTCCGTTACGTGAGCGAGCTCGCCCGCAAGACCGACGGCTCCGGTGTTTCCCGTGGGGGGTGGCATCGGGGCCGTCGTCGTTCACTCGTTAGCGTTCACCCCACAGGAGACGCCGCGCACGATGCACCATCCGCCTATTCGCACCTGTTCCGGACATGCTTTGAGCCCGGCATTGCTGAGCCCAGAGGCCAATCGTGTCGAATCCGAGACGAGTGAAGGCCAGTGGGACGGGCCCCGACGGCGCATACTGGTACGACCATGACGCAGCCGTCCGCGCCGAGGCGCCACCTGCCCACCAGTCCCTTCAAAGCTCCGGTCGACCCGCAGGCCAAGACCTTCGAACTGGGCGACCGGGTCTCCCACGACCAGTTCGGCCTGGGCAGGATCGTGGGCGTCGAGGACGGAGTCGCCATGCTCGTCGACTTCGGCTCCCGCCGCGCCCGCATCCTGAGCCCCTACACACGTATGCACCGCCTCTGAACAGAGCCGGGACAAACGATCAGGGCCCCGTCCGCGATGAGCGGGCGGGGCCCTGATGCGTATCCGTCGAGGTCGCGCCCCTCGCGCGTGCCCGGTCCATGTCCCGCCACTCGGGCCGCAGCGCGGTCAGGGTCGTGGTGAGGAAGTACGCCGCCCCAGCCGCCAGCAGGACCGCCGTGAGCCCGAACGAGGCCACGCTCGCCCCGGCGATCAGCCCGCCCAGGGGGATACCGGCCCAGGCCAGCGAGTCGCCCAGCGCGTTGACCCGGCCCAGCAGCGGACGCGGCACCCGCTCGAAGGTGATGGCCCCCAGGATCGGATTGAGGAAGCCCGCGCCGAACCCGCTCGCGGCGAACACCACCAGCACCGCCCACATCGGCGCGTCGGCGGCGAGCACGAGGAACCTCGGCGCTCCGGCGAGCAGAAAGCCGCCGAAGAACACCATCCGGCGCCGCATCCGGTGTGCCACGGCTGCGGCGATCAGGCTGCCGCCCACCGCCGCGAACCCCATCACGCTGCCGGCCAGGCCGATCGCGGAAGGGCCATGGCCGGACTCCCGCGCCCAGACCGGCATGAGCAGCGCGGAGAACGCCGCGTCGAGGAGGTTGAGGATGCCGACGGTGACGATGATGGTGAGCAGCACCGGCTCCTGCCGCAGGAACCGGAAGCCGTCACCGAAGCGCTTCCAATAGCCGGGCTCAGGCTCGTGCTCGGGACCCCCGTCCGCCGCAGGTGAGGCGTGCGCACTCCTCCGAGGCAGAGCAAGAGCGATGATCACCGAGCCCGACGCGAAGCACACCGCGTCGGCGGTGAGGGCGGTCAGCGGCCCGAGGAGCGCCACGGCCGCACCTCCGATCGCCAGGCCGACCGTGGTGGCGAGCCGTTCGGTCACACCGGCCAGTCCGGCGGCCCGCTCCAGCGGCATCCGAGCGCGTTCGGCCGCCTCCGGAACCATGACCTCCTTGGCCAGGTCGCCGGGGCCTCGGGCCGCGCCGATCACCGCGACGAGAACCAGCAGCGGCCAGAACGACAGCACGTCGAGGACATGGAGCAGCGGGATCGCACCGGCGGCGCTCGCGCTGACCACATCGGTCACCCATGACACGGAACGCGGCCCGGCCCGGTCAACCAGCGGTCCGGTGAACGCCTTGACCACGACGTACGGGACCATCTCGCAGAAGGCCACCAGTCCGGTGCGGGTGGCGCTGCCGGTGGTGGCGAGCACGAACCAGGGCAGGGCGATGGCGGAGATCCGGGTACCGGTCAACGAGACGGCCATCGCGGCCAGTACGCCGCCGAGCGGCCGTAAGGACCGCTCGCCGGATATCCGTTCCGCGCCCGCCGCTTCCGTCACTTCCGTCGTCACGACGCCTCGGTCTCACCGAGGTCGGGCAGGATGTGGACGATGACGGAGACCCGCTCGGCGCCCTCGGGGGCACCGGCCGCGCCCTCCGGCACGGCCCGCCGGTAGCGGTTGATGACGGCCCTCAACTCCTCGTCGAGGGAGGTGGCTTCCTCCGTCGTGAGCTGCAGCGTCCAGTCGCTCATGTCGAAGGTGTCCCGCCAGGGACGGGGCATCGTGGCGAGCTCGTTGATCGCACGCTGGGCGCGCTGGGCGTACGTGGTGGCCACGGACTGCATATACGTCAGCGCGGCTTCGGGCTCCTGCTCGGCCAGGTCGCCCTCCTCGAACCATGTCGTCTGATGCACCGAACGCCACCAGCGCTCCCGTGCGTTGCCGCGCTCGGCGTCCTCCTCGACGAACCCCGCCGCGCCGAGCTGGCGCAGGTGATAGCTGGCCGTACCGGAGTTGACCCCGAGCCGCTCCGCCAGCCGCGTGGCCGTCGAGGGCCCGTGCCGCCGCAACAGCCCGACGAGCTGCACGCGTACGGGATGCGCCATGGCGCGCAGCCCCTTGGCGTCGAGGACGACGGCACTGGGCCCAACGCCCGGCGCCTGCTCGCTACTTGAACCGCTCTCGCGTGAATCACTCATGCCACGCACGATAGACCGCAAAGAGTCCTTCGCAAAGAGTTCTTCGAGAAGAACTCTTTGCGGTTCCGGCCAATCAACTATCCGGTGTCACAAGGGGGTCGGGGGCGGGATGGTTCGATCACTTCACCTCGGCCGTGACCTTCCACAGCAGGACGGCCCCGGGGCAGATGCGGCCGGGGTCGGGGCGGCAGTGGCGTGTTCCGGTGATGGTGGCGACGCCGAGGTGGTCGGCGTGGAGAACTCCGCTGGCACTGCCCGTCGGCGTCGTGCCGCCCGCGGTCCGGTGGAGCACGTCGGGGGCGCTGGACCGCGGAATGCTCCAGGTGTAGTTGAGCCCTTGGCTGCGGTAGCCGGTGAGCGTGACGCTGACGTCGTCCCCGGCGGCCAAGGCCACGCTCCGGCCGTTGTCGGCGTTCGTCAGCGTCACGCGCTGGGCTGTTGGAGCATGGTGGGACTGGGCAGCCGCCGGTACGGCAGCGGTGACCACGGCGAGCACCAGCCCGGCAGTCAGCGGAACGGCACGGTACTTCGATGTCTTCATGATTCCCCAAGGTCGGTCGGACCAGGCAGAAGGGGCTCTGCGCCCAGGACCAGCTTGGCCCGCACTCAAGCTCAAATGGCAACTTTTGCGGTCGAACGCCCGGAAGTGGTGATGGCGGGCATCGTGCCTTTGCCGACGCTCGCGCCCGGACGGCAACCGTTCGAGAAACGGATCAAGGCTTCACCCCGGATACCCCGGTGCGCCATTCGATCCAAAGGGAGCCTTGCAGCGCACCCGCCTGAAGGCAAGGCGCGCCCGCTCCATGGGCAGTGAATCAGCCCATCTCGATTGCCCAACCGACAGTGGCCACCGGCGTCACCTAGACGGGAGCACTGGCTTGATCCGCTCGGACGCGGGGTCGAGGCACCGGACGGCCGTCTCACCAGGCGACGGGCTGCCGCGCCCCCAACTCGCCCAGAGTGGCCAGGTTTCGGCGCCCCAGCGCGATCACTTCGTCGACGCCGTCCGGAGCGCACAGGTACTCCTGGTACACGGGCGGGTTGATCCAGTAGGCGCCGGGGCGGGCGGTGCGGTGCACGGCGGGGACACCGAGCCATGTGGACCGCGGAGTGAGGAGCAGGGCGTCCGGGGTGAGATGTCGGGCGCAGCTGCCCAAGGGGACCATGGCGTAGTACCGGACGCGCACGTCGTACGCGTCGTGGATCACGGGACCGTCCATGACGTTGCTGAGGTACGCCCCGACGAACCTCGGATCCCGGCTCCCCGCGGCGGCGTGGATGATCTCGGCGGAGACGCGGACGGCGTCGAAGGCGCGCCCGGTGGGGAGCATCGCGATGCCGCCCTCCTGCCACTCCGCCCAGGCCGTCGACGGCGTCGGGTGTGCGGAGGCGAGCCAGTCCGAAATCGCTCTGTCGGTGTCGGTGTCGGCGCTCATGCTTCACCCCACCGGGCAAACTCGTGCACTGGGTCCCCTATCTGCTGTCTCCTGCGGACAGTCAGATGGTGGCCTGGGGAAGGGGCACAAGTACTACAGCTCGTATCCCCTCAGATCCCTTGTCGGGGTTGCCCGATCGCGCCGATCCATTCCGCATAGTGCGTCAGTGCTTCGGCGTCCGAACGCTTCAGACGTCGCAGTGTCCCAGCCGTCTCGCGCGCCCACGGATGCTCACGGGTGTGCTGCGGTGCGATGACCCGTGCCACCTTCAAGGACTCGAACGCCGGGTCCATGAGTCCTGCCCACATCTGCGCCCTGGCTAGTTCGATGTAGAAGCCGCTGCGCCGTTCGGCCGGCATGTCGATCGGGGGTTTCCACGAGCGGGCGACGGTGAGGGCGTTCTCGACGTGGTCGCTCCCCAGACTCACGGCCACGGACAGCCGATGGATCGCGACGGAGTCCGGGCCGAACGCCGTGCCGTCGTAGATGTTTTCGCGAACGCGATTGCTGTGGCGCAGAGCCTCGGTGAGGTGGAGATCCGCTGCGTCGGCGTTCCCCGCTCGTCCGGCAATGACGGCGGCCCGCATGTGAAGGGCGCCCCGGGCGGCTGACGTGCGGTCCGTGCTGGGGTTCGGAGCTGCGTCGATGGCGGCTTCAAGGGCTCGCAGGCCCACGCGGTGCGCGCGGGCGACGAAGAACGTCTCGGTGCGTACGTAGGCGACTGAGGCGGCGAGGAGGGGGTCCTCGGCTTGCCGTGCGGCCCAGCGCATGAGTTCGATGAGGCGTGCTGACAGGTCGTGCGCGCTGTACTTGAAGGCGATGGAGTCAGCCGCGCGTGCGGCCGCGACGACCAAGGCGGCGGCGTCCCTGTGTTCCGGCCCGCGGCTTGCGGCGTGCAGGGTCCGCAGGCTGTCGTCGAGCAGACTCGCGATCCTCTGGGAGAGTCGCCCGTACTGGGCGGAAAGGCGCCAGGTGACGGCCTCGTCGACAGCGGCCCGTAGCTCGCGCAGGGCGCGTGTCGGTGGGTTGAGGGGGACGTCGTACGTGGCGATGGCGGCGGAGATCGCGGGCAAGGCACGGTGCACGCGGTGCTCGGTGCGGGCATAGCCGGTGCGCAGGGCGGAGGGATCTACGGCGAGGGTGTCGGCGAAGGCTTCCAGAGTGGAGTCGCTGGGCATCCGGGCGCCGCGCTCGACGCTCTTGACCATGGAGAGGGAGACGAAGGAGGCGCGGGCGAGGTCGCTTTGGGTCATACGGCGGGAGCGGCGGACGGTGGCGATGCGCTGCCCCACCTCGCCTGCGCTGACGACGGACATGCTGGACTCCGTTCGGGGGTTGCACCCCGAACCGTACCCATGTGAACACGGTGTGGATGCGCCAACAGACCCTACTGTCCTAGCAGTTGCTGCCCATCGACGATCTCTACCACGTCGTGCAGGGAGTCGACGCGCCAGTCAGCGGCAGCCGCCTCGGGGGTGTCCGCCCACAGGTATCCCCATGGGCCGCGTCGCAGGTGTGCGGTGCGCAGGCCCGCGGTGCGTGCGGGCGCAAGGTCGTTCGCCGGGTGGTCGCCGACGTAGAGCGTTTCGCCCGGCGCCGCCCCGGCCGCTTCGAGGACGTGGGCGAAGAACTCCGCCGAGGGCTTCGCCGTGCGCCACTCGCCGGACGTGGCGATCACGTCCGCGGGCAGATCGAGAGCCCGCAGCAGTTCGGCCACGCGGGCGGTCTGGTTCCCGGCGATGACGACACGTACGCCGTGCTCCCGCAGTGCCGCGAGGGCAGGCCGTACGTCCGGGTACAGATCCGTCTCGTCCAGATACTCGCCACGCCCGGCTGCCTCGCGCGCCGCGTACTCGGCACCGATGTCGATGCCGGGCCGGATGAGCCTCAGCGCGTCCGCGTTGTCCCGGCCCTGGGCGACCACGGCACCGACGAGCGCGGCCACCGTGTGCCGGGGCGCGTCGAGCCAGTCGGCCCATGCCGCCCAATAGCGATCGTCGCGTACCAGGGTTTCACCGATGTCGAAGGCCACTGCGCGGATCATGAGCGGATCCTATGGCGCCGACGCCGGGCCGTCCCAGACCGTGTGCTGTTGGTTCAAACGATCAAGGCCCCACCCGAGAACACCCAGGTGAAGCCTTGATCGTCGAGCGCTCGATTCGGGACCGTAAACCGAACCCAGCGCCCTGGCTGTGGAGTTGTGACCGCCCGACGGGGCGAGGCTGGCGCGACAGGACGTTCGCACCGCCGGGCGGAGTCTTGGGGAAGGGGCTGCGCCGGGCCGGCGGACGGAGTCCGACGCAGCCGGGCGATGCCTGCGAAGCAGTGCGAGGGCGGCGTGCGGGATGGGGCGTTCGCACCGCCGGGCGGAGTCTTGGGGGAGGCGTCCGGGATCGCGGCGGCCAGTGATTGGCTCGTCCTCCGCGCGCCCTTCCTTCAGGTCAAGAAGGGGCCGGGACGGACCTTGACCACCGCACTGGCATCACGAGTGCCGCCGCGATCCTCGGCCTGTCCGGGGCCGCCGGCCACCCCTCATCGGGCCGGCGGTCCGGACGGCGCCCAGAAATTTGACCTCCCGTCAGATTTCCGAGCGCGGTCCAATGGAACGAACCTGCTCAGTCCTCGCGCAGCGCGCGGACCGCCTCCTCCACGCGCTTGCCGTACTCGGCGTCCGCGGCGTGGAAGTGGGCCAGGTTCTTCTCGATGACGTCGTCGCGGGAGACCTGCGACAGGCCGCCGGCGATGTTCGCGATCAGGCGCGACTTCTCGTCGTCCGACATCAGGCGGTACAGCTCGCCCGCCTGGAAGAAGTCGTCGTCCTTGACGTGGGACGGAGCGGCGTGGGTGCCGGTCCAGCCGGTGATCGCCAGCGGGGCGGACAGCGCCGCGTCCGTCTGCGACGGGCCCGCGTACGAGTTCGGCTCGTAGTTCTTGTCGGTGCGGCGGCCGTTGCGCGTCGCCATGGCGCCGTCGCGGCCGTAGTTGTCCGCGACCGTCGCCTTGGGCGCGTTCACCGCGAGCTGGGTGTGGTTGACGCCCAGGCGGTAGCGGTGCGCGTCCGCGTACGCGAACAGGCGGCCCTGGAGCATCTTGTCCGGCGAAGGACCGATGCCCGGAACGAAGTTGTTCGGGGAGAACGCGGCCTGCTCGACCTCGGCGAAGACGTTGTCGGGGTTGCGGTCCAGGACCAGACGGCCCACGCGCTGCAGCGGGTAGTCGCTGTGCGGCCACACCTTCGTCAGGTCGAAGGGGTTGAAGCGGTACTCCGCCGCCTCGGCCGCCGGCATGACCTGGACGTAGAGGGTCCACGACGGGTTCACGCCGCGCTCGATCGCCTGGAGGAGGTCGGTCTGGTGCGAGTTCGCGTCCTGGCCGACCAGCTCCGCCGCCTGCTCGGACGACAGGCTGCGGACGCCCTGGTTGGTCTTGAAGTGGTACTTCACGAAGAAGGCCTCGCCCGCCTCGTTCGTCCACTGGTAGGTGTGCGAGCCGTAGCCGTTCATGTGGCGGTACGACGCCGGGATGCCGCGGTCGCCCATCAGCCAGGTGATCTGGTGCGTCGCCTCGGGGGCGTGCGCCCAGAAGTCCCAGACGTTGTCCGGCTCCTGCTTGCCCGTGAACGGGTCGCGCTTCTGGGAGTGGATGAAGTCGGGGAACTTGATCGGGTCCTTGATGAAGAACACCGGGGTGTTGTTGCCGACGAGGTCGTAGTTGCCGTCCTCGGTGTAGAACTTCAGCGCGAAGCCGCGCGGGTCGCGGACCGCGTCCGCGCCGCCGAGCGAGTCCGCCACCGTGGAGAAGCGGATGAACGTCTCGGTGCGCTTGCCCACCTGCGAGAGGAAGTCGGCCTTCGTGAAGCCGGTGACGTCGTCCGTCACCTCGAAGTAGCCGTACGCGCCGGAGCCGCGGGCGTGGACCACGCGCTCCGGGATCCGCTCACGGTTGAAGCGCGCGAGCTTCTCCAGCAGGTGCTGGTCCTGGAGGAGGATGGGGCCACCGACGCCGGCGGTGGCGGAGTTCTGGTTGTCGGCGACGGGGGCGCCGGACTCGGTCGTAAGCACGCGCTTCGACATCGTGACCTTCCGTACGGGAGCTGCACTGCTGAACGGTCTGCGGTGTCAGGAGCGTAGGTACGCCCCGAAGCGAACGTCAACAGTTTGTTGAAAATGAAGTGGGGTGTTCCGGGCGACGGCGACGCCTGGGCGCGACAGGACAGGTGTCAGCGCCACCGCCGCCCGGAAGTCAGGGAGAGCCTTGAAGGCTCAGATCTGCGCGCCCGACAGGCGCTCGACCGCGCGCAGCAGCGCCGAGTGGTCCAGGCCGCCGTCGCCCTGGGCGCGCAGCGACGCGACCAGCTGGGCCACGACCGCGCCGACCGGGAGCGCCGCGCCGACATTGCGGGCGGCGTCGGTGACGATGCCCATGTCCTTGTGGTGCAGGTCGATACGGAAGCCCGGCGCGAAGTCGCGCTTGAGGAAGTTGTCCTTCTTGCGGGTCAGCACGGTCGAGCCGGCCAGACCGCCGTTGAGGACGTCCAGAGCAGCGGTGAGGTCCACACCGGACTTCTCCAGGAAGACCACGGCCTCGGCGCACGCCTGGATGTTGACCGCCACGATCAGCTGGTTGGCGGCCTTCACCGTCTGGCCGGAGCCGTGCGGGCCGCAGAGCACGATGGTCTTGCCCAGCGCGTCGAAGATGCCCTTGGCCTCGTCGAAGTCGGCCTTGTCGCCGCCGACCATGATGGAGAGCACGGCCTCGATCGCGCCGGCCTCGCCGCCGGAGACCGGGGCGTCCAGGACGCGCACGCCCTTGTCGGCCGCCGCCTTCGCCAGGTCGACGGAGGTCTGCGGGGTGATCGACGACATGTCGATCAGCAGGGCGCCCGCCTTGGCGTTCGCCAGGATGCCGGCCTCGCCGTACGCGATGGCCTCGACCTGCGGGGAGGCCGGGACCATCGTGATGATCACGTCCGCGTCCTTGACCGCGTCCGCGATCGAGGCGGCGGCGGTGCCACCGGCGGCGGCCAGGCGGTCCAGCTTGTCCTGCTCAAGGGTGAAGCCGGTGACGGGGTAACCGGCCTTGATCAGGTTCTCGGACATGGGCGAGCCCATGATGCCGAGGCCGATCCATGCGATCTTGGGAAGGGTGCTCATTGGGGGCCTCTCTCAACTGCTGTGTTACGTCAGGAAGTTCAGGGGGCGGCTAAGCCCAAAGCCTCAGCGCGCCGCGCGGGCCTCGGCCGGCAGCCACGCGAAGGACGCGGCCGCGTCGGCGGCCTTGTACTCCAGGCCGACCCAGCCCTCGTAACCCGCCTTGGCGAGCTGGTCGAGCAGGGCCTCAAGGGGGAGCTCGCCGGTGCCCGGCGCGCCACGGCCCGGGTTGTCGGCGATCTGTACGTGGCCGGTCTTGTCCGCGTACGCCTCGATGACCTGGGCGACGTCCTCGCCGTTCATCGACAGGTGGTAGATGTCGAGGAGGAACTTGGCGTTGCCAAGGCCGGTCGCCGCGTTCACCTTGTCGACGACCTCGATCGCGGACGGCGCGCTGACCAGCGGGTACAGCGGCGACTCCGGCTTGTTCAGGGCCTCGATCAGGAGGATCGCGCCGACGCGGTCGGCCGCGCGGGCCGCCAGCACCAGGTTCTCCAGCGCGAGCGAGTCCTGGACCTGCGGGTCCACGCCCTCGACGCGGTTGCCGTACAGGGCGTTGAGCGCCTTGCAGCCCACCGAGGCGGCGAAGTCCGCCGCGACCTCGATGTTGGCGCGGAAGCGGTCCGACTCCTCGCCGGGTACGGAGAGGGCTCCGCGGTCGGGGCCCGGCAGGGCGCCCGCGTAGAAGTTCAGCCCCACCAGCTGGGTGCCGGCGTCGTCGAGCGCCTTCTTCAGGGCGTCGAGCTCGGCCTGCGCCGGAGTGGGGGTTTCGATCCAGGGCCACCACAGCTCGACCGCCGTGAAGCCCGCCGCGGCCGCGGCCGCGGGGCGCTCCAGGAGCGGGAGTTCGGTGAAGAGGATCGAGAGGTTCACATCGAAGCGCTGGTCCGAGTATCCCATGGGGGTCGGCGCTCCTTCCGTATTGCGGAAGTTACTTTCTGCTTGATGGAAGGTTGCAGGCAGAGGGTCGAGCTTGTCAAGGGGGCCCTGTCCGATTGGCCTCCCGGATTTCCGAATCCGCGCAGTAGGTTGTGCGCGTGCGATTGAGAGTGGAGTTCACGACCGAGCCCTTCGACCTGGACGAGGCGCCCCCGCATGCGGTGGCCGCCCGTGAGGTCCTGCAGACGGCGGCGCTGGACGCCGTGGACGTGGGCCCCTTCGGCAACACCGCCGAGGGTGGCGCGGACGAGGTGCTGACCGCCGTCGACGCGCTGCTGCGCAAGTCCCTGGCCGCCGGCGCCACCCGCGTCTCGCTCCAGGTCAACGTGATCGGGGAGGGCGAGAAGTGACCGAGCCCGCCGACCACCCGCTGGTCACCGCGGTGAAGCCGCTGGTCGACGCCATGGGCGCGGAGATACTGGGGCCCGACCAGGCCCAGCCCGACGACGTGGTGCTCAGCTGGGAGGGCGAGGACGTCATCGCGGTGCGGCTGCCGCAGCTGTCGGACTCCCTGGACCACATCCTGGCCGCCATGGAGCGGCGCCACGGCATGCCGCTGGCCGAGCTCGACCGCAAGGCCAAGCAGTCGGTCGTACGGACCCTGGAGGCGCGCGGAGCGTTCTCCGTACGCCATGGGGTGGAGACCGTCGCGTCCGCCCTCGGGGTCAGCCGCTTCACCGTGTACAACTACCTGAACAGGCAAAACGCCGCCAAGGGCGAGTGAGCGCGGCGCGCCGCAGAGCCTCGCGCGCAGAGCCGCCGTCCACCGAATGGGACGGCGGCTTTTTGTTGCTCCAAGTTTTCAACAAAGTGTTGACGGGATGTTTCCGAGGGCGTTAGCTATCCGCAGCCCGTCCAGCACCAAGGCCACGGAGGCCGTTCGTGACTTCGACCTCGACGCCGGGCCTCGCCCGGTTCAACACCTCCGACGACAGTACGGCGCTCGCCGCGCTCCACGAGGTGTGCGCCAGCTCGGTATGGGGGAGCAAGCTGCTCGCCCAGCGCCCGTACGCCACCGCCGACGAGCTCTTCCTCGCCAGCGACGCCGCCATGGCCGAGCTGGACGCGAAGGACCTCGAAGAGGCGATGGCGGGGCACCCGCCGATCGGGCGGCCGAAGCCGGGCGATCCGACGTCCGCCCGGGAACAGCGGGGGATGGCCGGAGCCTCCGAGGAGCTCAAGGCCGAGATGCTCGAACTCAACCTGGCCTACCAGGACACGTTCGGCCATGTCTTCCTGATCTGCGCCACCGGGGCCACCGGTGAGCAGATGCGCGACGCGATGAAGGCCAGGATCGGCAACACCGCCGAGGCGGAGCGCGAGATCGTGCGCGCCGAACTCGGGAAGATCAACCGGATCCGGCTGACCCGTCTCGTGGAAACAGCGGAAGAAGAGGGCGGCAACTGATGAGCACCGCGACCACCGCGTCGGTGTCGACGCACATCCTCGACACCAGCATCGGCCGCCCCGCCGAGGGCGTCGCCATCTCGCTCGCCGCCCGCTCGGGCCGCGACGCCGGGTGGGTGACGCTCGGCGGCTCCGCGACCGACGCGGACGGGCGCTGCAAGGACCTTCCGGCGCTGCCGGAGGGCACGACCCACGTACGACTCGACTTCGAGGTCGAGTCCTACTTCGACAAGAAGCAAGCCGAGGCGCAGCAGGACGCCCCCCGCGTAAGGGACAGCGGTGCGTTCTTCCCGGAGGTGGCGATCACGTTCGCCGTCGTGCCGGGCGAGCACTTCCACGTACCGCTGCTGCTCAACCCGTTCGGCTACTCCGTTTACCGAGGGAGCTAGCAGACATGCCCACGATTCTCGGCCAGAACCAGTACGGCAAAGCAGAGAACCGCGTCGTCAAGATCACGCGGGACGGCGACACGCACCACATCAAGGACCTGAACGTCTCGGTCGCCCTCTCCGGCGACATGGACGACGTCCACTACTCCGGCTCGAACGCGAACGTCCTGCCGACGGACACCACCAAGAACACGGTGTTCGCCTTCGCCAAGGAGTACGGCATCGAGTCCGCCGAGCAGTTCGGCATCCACCTCGCCCGTCACTTCGTGACGTCGCAGGAGCCGATCCACCGGGCGCGCATCCGCATCGAGGAGTACACCTGGGAGCGCATCGCCACCTCGGACGCCAACTCCAGGTTCATCGGCTCGGACGAGGTACGGCACTCCTTCGCCCGCAAGGGCCAGGAGCTACGCACCACCCAGATCACCTTCGACGGTGAGAACTGGGAGATCATCTCCGGTCTCAAGGACCTCACGGTCATGAACTCCACCAACTCGGAGTTCTGGGGCTACGTCAAGGACAAGTACACGACGCTGAAGGAGGCGTACGACCGCATCCTGTGCACCGACGTCTCCGCCGCCTGGCGTTACAACTGGACCAGCGACGAAGACCGGATGCCCAACTGGGAGAAGTCGTACGAGCAGGCCAAGAAGCACATACTCCAGGCCTTCGCCGAGACGTACTCGCTCTCGCTCCAGCAGACCCTCTACCAGATGGGTTCGCGGGTCATCAACAGCCGCAGCGAGATCGACGAGATCCGCTTCTCGCTGCCGAACAACCACCACTTCCTGGTCGACCTGGAGCCGTTCGGGCTCAAGAACGACAACGAGGTCTACTTCGCGGCAGACCGCCCGTACGGTCTGATCGAGGCCACCGTGCTGCGCGACGGCGTCGAGCCGCGCATCCCGGTCGACATGACCAACCTCTGACGCGGAGCGCCCCCGGCCCCCGCCGCCCGGGGGCGCTTTTCCACCCACTCGGCACCCGTGGGCCACCCGGCCCCGGCACTCAAATCCTCTAGGGTCCTGCCGTGCCCGCTCTGCATGTCGAAGAAGAAGAGGAAGCACGATGGCACCATCGGCAGCCCAGCGCATCGTCATCGAGAACTGTGCGATCGCGACCGTGGACGCCGACGACACCGAGTACGCCTCCGGGTACCTCGTCGTCGCCGGCAACCGCATCGAGTCGATCGGCGCGGGCCGGGCCCCGCAGAACCTTGAGAACGTGGTCCGCCGCATCGACGGCACCGGCCACCTGGTCACCCCCGGCCTGGTCAACACGCACCACCACTTCTACCAGTGGATCACGCGCGGCCTGGCCACCGACCACAACCTGTTCAACTGGCTGGTGGCGCTCTACCCGACCTGGGCGCGCATCGACGAGCAGATGGGGCGCGTCGCCGCGCAGGGCTCGCTCGCGATGATGGCCCGCGGCGGTGTCACCACCGCGATGGACCACCACTACGTGTACCCGCAGGGCGCCGGCGACCTCTCCGGCGCGATCATCGGCGCCGCCGCCGAGATGGGCGTACGGTTCACGCTCGCCCGGGGCTCCATGGACCGCAGCAAGAAGGACGGCGGTCTGCCGCCGGACTTCGCCGTCGAGACCCTGGAGGGCGCGCTCGCCGGGACCGAGGAGACCGTCGACCGGTTCCACGACGCCTCCTTCGACTCGATGACCCAGGTCGCGGTCGCCCCCTGCTCGCCGTTCTCGGTCTCCACCGAACTCATGAAGCAGGGCGCCGAGCTGGCCCGCCGCAAGGGCGTGCGGCTGCACACCCACGGCTCGGAGACCGTCGAGGAGGAGCAGTTCTGCAAGGAGCTGTTCGGCATGGGTCCGACCGACTACTTCGAGTCGACCGGCTGGCTCGGCTCCGACGTGTGGATGGCGCACTGCGTCCACATGAACGACTCGGACATCGCCGCCTTCGCCCGCACCGGAACCGGCGTCGCCCACTGCCCGTCCTCCAACGCACGTCTGGCCGCCGGTATCGCACGCGTCCCCGACATGCTGAAGGCGGGTGTCCCGGTCGGCCTCGGCGTGGACGGCACCGCCTCCAACGAGTCCGGCGAGCTCCACACCGAACTGCGCAACGCGCTCCTGATCAACCGCCTCGGCGCCCACCGCGAGTCCGCGCTCAACGCCCGCCAGGCGCTGCGGCTCGGCACGTACGGCGGCGCCCAGGTGCTCGGCCGCTCGGCCGAGATCGGTTCCCTCGAAGCCGGCAAGCTCGCCGACTTCGTGCTGTGGAAGCTGGACACCCTCGCCCACGCCTCCATCGCCGACCCGGTCATCGCACTGGTCTTCGGCGCCGCCGCCCCGGTGACGGCGTCGTTCGTCAACGGCAAGCAGATCGTCGAGGACAACCGCCTCCTCACGGTCGACGAGGACGCCATCGCCCGCGCCACGCGGGACGAGGCGCAGCGCCTCGCGCGGATCGCCGCGCAGGCCTGATCCCGACCGGGATTCCTGCCCAGGAGTCCGGCCGAGGGGGACGGCCCTCGGCCGGTCGCCGTGGACCCGAGCGGGGCCCATGGCAGCCGCGCCCGGGGGGTGCGCACCACAGGAAGGTGTGCACCCCCCGGCACGGTGACTCGTGCCAATCCCCGCACGAGGCAGGTCTTTCCGCCGTACGAGCTGGTGGTACGAGAAAGATCTTTTCGCCGTACGAGACCGAACCGTACGCCCCACGAAACACAGCCGCACCACACTGCACCACCTCCCTGACACCCGCGTCGCCGCCGACGCGTTACCCGACCGGAGGAACCGCCCGTGGCCGCCCTGCCCGCGCCCCGCAACGACGCAGTAACCGAGGGAGCAGTCGCCCCTCATGTCCCGGCCGCCGAAGGTGCCACGCACCCGGTCGACGAGACCCTCCCCCCACTGAAGATGTTCACCAGTGGCCTCCAGCACGTGGCCGCGATGTACGCGGGCGTGGTGGCCCCGCCCATGGTCGTCGGGCCCGCCGTCGGGCTCAGCGCCAAGGAGACCGCGTTCCTGATCGGCGCGAGTCTGTTCACCGCCGGACTCGCGACCCTGCTCCAGACCATCGGGTTCTGGAAGGTCGGCGCCCGCCTCCCGTTCGTCAACGGCGTCTCGTTCGCCGGAGTCACCCCGATGATCGCCATCGGCAAGGACCGCGGCCACGAGGGCATGGCGGTCATCTTCGGAGCGGTGATCGTGGCGAGCGTCCTCGGCTTCGTACTCGCCCCGTACTTCAGCAAGTTGCTCCGCTTCTTCCCGCCCGTCGTCACCGGCACGGTCATCACGCTGATAGGTGTCTCCCTGCTCCCGGTGGCCTTCCGCTGGGCGCAGGGCGGCAATGCCACCGCGCACGACTACGGCTCGATGAAGAACATCGGGATGGCCGCGCTGACCCTGGTGATCGTGCTGGCGCTGCGCAAACTGCTGCGCGGCTTCCTCCAGCAGATCGCGATCCTGCTCGGCCTCGTCGTGGGCACGCTGATCGCCGTGCCGTTCGGCATGACCAGCCTGGACGCACTCCGGGGCGCCGACGTCGTCGGCTTCCCCACGCCGTTCCACTTCGGCGCCCCGCACTTCGAGATCGCCGCGATCGTCTCCATGTGCATCGTGATGCTGGTCTGTATGACCGAGTCGACCGCCGACATGCTGGCGCTCGGCAAGATCGTCGGCCGCCCGGCGGACGAGCGCACCATCGAGGGCGGCCTGCGCGCCGACACCCTCGGCAGCGCCGTCAGCCCGCTCTTCAACGGCTTCATGGCCAGCGCCTTCGCGCAGAACATCGGCCTGGTCGCGATGACCAAGGTGCGCAGCCGTTTCGTGGTCGCCACCGGCGGCGGGATCCTCGTCCTGCTCGGTCTGTGCCCGGTGGCCGCCTCCGTGATCGCGCTGGTCCCGCTGCCGGTCCTCGGCGGCGCGGGCATCGTGCTCTTCGGCTCGGTCGCGGCCAGCGGCATCCAGACGCTGTCCACGGCCGCCCTCGACCAGGGCGAGAACGCGCTGATCGTCGCGGCCGCCCTCGGCGTCGGCCTCATCCCGATCGCGGCGCCCACCTTCTACGACGCCTTCCCGCAGAACGTCCGGGTCGTCCTCGACTCCGGCATCTCCACCGGCTGCGTGATCGCGATCGTCCTGAACCTGGCCTTCAACCACCTTGGCCACAGGAAGAGTTCGGCGGAGTCGGAATCGGAAGCGGGGGTGCTGGCCGAGCCCGCGGTGGTCGCGCACTGACCCCGTACGTACGACACAAGAACGCGAGCGGCGTGCACGGTACCGTGCACGCCGCTCGTTTCTCTCTACCGGCTCACATCAGTCGATGTGGTACGGGTCGCCGTAGACATGCCAGTCCAGCGGCGTGTCGAGGTTCAGGTTGCCGTTCCTGAGGAACACCCGCTGCTCGGTGTCGACGCGGCTGGTGTCGCTGTGCGCCTCCTCCTGCTTCATCGCCCAGACGCGGGCGTCGAGGAAGGCGTTGAGGTACGTCGTCTCGTCGCCGCCCTGGGACGGCGGCTTGGCCTTCTTCAGCGCCTTCTTGCGGATGCCGCTGAAGGTGGTCGGGTCGCTGCCGTCGCCGTGCATCACGAGGGCGTCGTAGTAGATGAACTGGCCGAGCGTGCCCACGCCGTCGGCCCTGCCCTGCCGGACCGCCGGGTCGAAGTACACCCGGTCGCGCTCGTCGTTCTGGGCGTTCTTGAAGGCGGTCTCGGAGGCGGCCGTCTTCCAGTCCTTGGTGAAGTGCGGGTCGAGCCCGGCGTGCGAGTCCGAGCCGTTCACCTTGCGCAGCGCGGGCAGGTACTTCTCCAGTACGTTCCCGGGCTCGCGGTCGCTGTACAGCTGGACCAGGTCCAGCATGTCACCGGTGCCGGAGCAGAACCCGATGATCCCGGCCGTGTAGCCCCGGCCGTCGTGGATGTCCTCGATGTACTTGTACTGGGCCTTCCAGTTGAGTGAGGAGTTCTCCGCGCTGGAGACGAGCTCCATCGCTATTTCCTTCTTGGCCGGGTCGTCGAGCCCGGTCGCCGCAGCTGCCATGGGGGCATTGTGGCTGGTGGCCGCAGTGGCGGTGGCGGCGGGTACGGCAAGCACGGCGACGCCGAGCAGAGCCGTGGCGCTGATCCTGAGACGACGTACGGTGGCGCTGTGGTGGGGGGTGAGCACCGGACCTCCTGGGGGGGAGTTCGTCGTTTCACTATTTTGTTAGGAAACTTTCCTACCAGCTCTCGGGCGGACCCGTACACCCTTGCGGCACAAGGAAGTTGAAGAATCGGGCCGGGTCGGGTTCAGTTCACCCGGTGAATGAATCAAGCCGGGTCGAGGCGTTCAGCGACGGCGTGTTCGCCATCGCGATCACCCTTCTCATCCTGGAAATCAAGGTGCCCCGGCACTCCGGCGACCACCTGTGGAGCGACCTGGGCCACCAGTGGCCCTCGTACGCCGCGTATGTGGTGAGCTTCCTGGTCATCGGCATCATGTGGGTCAACCACCACACGGTCTTCAGCTATGTGGCCCGCGTCGACCGCACGCTGATGTTCCTCAATCTGCTGCTGCTCATGACCGTCGCCGCGATCCCCTGGCCGGCGGGGCTGATGGCCGAATATCTGCGGGAGGACCACGCCTCGCATGTCGCCGCCGCCGTGTACAGCGGCTTCATGGTCGTCATGGCTCTCAACTTCACGGCGCTGTGGTGGCATCTGACCCGCACCGGCCACCTCTTCGACTCCCGGGTCGACGTACGCGCCGCCCGCGCCACCCGCGCCCGCTTCGCGATCGGCTCGCTCGCCTACCCGGCGACGGTGGGCCTCGCCTTCGTCTCGGCACCGCTGACCCTCGCGGTGCACGGTCTGCTCGCGGTGTATTACGGCTTCAATCAGCTCAAGGTGCCTGTACGGGAGGCTGGTTGAAGGTGCGCGCCCTTGGGGAGGCGCGCCGGGAGGGCGCGGGGGCGAGCCGGGAGGTCATCGGCGCGAGGGGACCCGCCGCCTTCACCGTGCGCAGCACCGGCGCGGTCTCCAGGGTGCGGATCGCCTCCAGCGCGCCGAGCCGTTGGGTGAGGTAGTGGTGCAGCGCGGCCGGGTCGGGGCAGAGCGCCTGGGCGACGAGGTTGCTCGGGCCGGTGGTCGCGGCGACGAAGGCGAGCTCGTCGTGGCGGGCGAGCTCCCGCGCCACCGCGTCGAGGTGCGCCGGGGTCACCGCCATCCACAGCAGCGCCTGCGTGCCACCGCCGAGCTGGCTCCCGTCGACCTCGACGTCGAAGAACAGGGCGCCGCCGGAACGGAGTTCGGTGATGCGCCGCGCGACCGTCGCGGGTGACCAGCCGGTCGCGGTGGCGAGTTCCGCGAGAGTGGCCCGGCCGTCGTGCCGCAGGGCGGCGAGGAGGTGGTCGTCGGCGGGTGCGGGCAGCGCGCGTGATGCCTCAACATCCTTGTTCAGTACGCCAGTTGGAGTAAGTGCCTGCTGCTGCTCGGCGTCCAGGGCGCGGGCCCGGCCGTGCCAGGCCGTGGGGCCGCCGAGGTACATGTGCAGCACATAGTGCGCGGACACGGCGGTCACCCCGGCGGTCCGGGGGATCTCGCGCAGCAGAAGCGACTGCGGGGCGTGGACGATCGCCACGATCTCGGTGCCGCCCGAGGCGAGCTTGACCCAGGAGGTGTCCTCGCGGCGCGCGAGCGCCTGGGCGAGATCCTGCGCGGCACGCGGCACGGCGCTGAGCCGCACCATCCACTGGGCGAGCCCGGCCTTCGCCGGATCGACGAGCCCGACCACCCGCAGCCCCGCCTCGCCCCGCAGCCGCCGGTAGCGCCGGGCGACGGTCTGCGTCGACACGTCCAGGACCGCCGCGATCCGCGCGAACGAGGCCCGCCCGTCGAGATGCAGGGCGTGGACCAGAGCACGGTCGATCTCGTCGAGCACGTGAGATTCCTTTATCTGAGTCGTATGGATGGAACGAATCGATGGATCCGGCGCTGTGGATGGAACCTCCAGCGTACGCGTCGGCAGGCTCGGGGGAGGCCGGGGAGCCCGGCGGCGTACGGAAGGAGTGGCTGTGTCGAAGGTGTCGAAGGTCGTACGACGGGGACCGGTGCGGGGGTACTTGGGGGAGGCGCCGGGGTCGTCGTCCGGTCCGTACCGGTGGCGCTGGGCCGCGCTCGCCGTGCTGCTCGTCGCCGAGGCGATGAACCTGCTCGACGCGACGATCGTGCAGGTCGCCGCGCCCGTCATCCGGACCGACCTGGGCGGCCCGGACTCGGTGATCCAGTGGTACGCCGCCGCCTACACCCTCCCCTTCGCCATGTTCCTGATCACCGGCGGACGATTGGGTGACATCCTCGGGCGCAGGCGGGTGTTCAGCGTCGGGGTGGCGGTGTTCCTCGTGGCCTCGCTGGCGTGCGCGGCCGCGCCCTCGTACGGGGTGCTGATCGGCGCCCGGGCCGTGCAAGGAGCCGCTGCCGCGCTGGTCATCCCGCAGACCATCGGCTTGATCCGGGCCATGTTCGACGGCGACGAACTGGCGCGGGCGCTCGGCAGCATCGGGCCGGTGATGGGGCTCGCCGCCGTCTGCGGGCCCGCGCTCGGCGGGTTGCTCACCCACGCCGACCTGTTCGGCTCGTCGTGGCGGTCGGTGTTCCTGGTGAACCTGCCACTCGGCGCCGCCGTCCTGCTCGCGGCACCGCTGCTGCGCGAGGACCGGGCGGCGCGGCGCCCGCGCCTGGACCTCACCGGCACCGCGCTCGTGGTGACCGGCTCCGGCGCGGTGGTCTACCCGCTGATCCAGGGCCAGGACGCCGGATGGCCCGCCTGGACCTGGGTGCTCCTCGCGGTCGGGTTGGCGGTGCTCGGGCTCTTCGGGGTCGACCAGCGCCGCAAGAGCCGCCGGGGCCGCAGCCCGCTGGTCGAGGCCGGACTCTTCCGGCACCGGGGCTTCCCGGCGGCCCTGGTGACCTCCACGCTCTTCTTCGCGGTGCTGAACGGCCTGATGCTGGTGGTCGTCCTGCACCTCCAACTCGGCCTGGAATCAGATGTGTTGACGGCCGGTCTCACTCTGCTGCCATGGTCCTTCGGCATGGCCGTCGCCTCTTGGGTCGCGGGCACCCGCCTCGTACCCCGGTACGGGCCGCGCCTGATGTACGCCGGACTCGCCATCTTCCTCGTGGGCGTCCTGGCCGCGACGGCGGTGTACGCGGCGAGCGACCCCGCCCGCTACCCGTGGCCGCTCCCCGGTGCGCTCGCGGTGTGCGGTACGGGCGTCGGGCTGTTCACCGTTCCGTTCTTCACCGCCGCCCTGCACCGCGTCGGCCCCGCCGAGACCGGCTCGGCCGCCGGGCTGCTCAACGCGGTGCAGCAACTCGGCGGCACCCTCGGCACGGCCCTGCTCGGCAGCGTCTTCCTGAGCGCGACGGACCCGACGGCGGGAGCCCGACGTGCCTTCTGGGCAGCCGGGTTGCTGCTCGTCGCGACGGGGGTAGCAGTGGCCGCCGGGCTCAGGCGGCCCAGCCCGGATCCCGCCCGCTGAGCCCGACGACCCGGTCGAGCAGCGGGGCGTCCTCGGGCACCTCGACGACCGGCCCGAACGCGGGGGCGCGCAGGGCGCTGTCCCGGTTGGCCTCGAAGAAGCCGTACGTCGCCTCCAGGCCAGCCGCACCCGGGTCGTACGCCTGGCCGGTCGCGCGGGCCAGGTCCCAGCCGTGGACGACCAGTTCGTTGAGCGCGACCACGCCCGCGATCGCGGCCGGGAAGGTGACACCGCCTGCCTGTGTGTCCCCGTCCCACGCCTGCGTCGCGCGCCACGCCTCGGCCAGCGCCGTGAGCCGCCCGGGCAGCCCGGTCCGCCAGTCCTCGGGCAGTACGGGCGTGACGGACCCGGGGTCGGTGCCGGTCGCGGGTCCGAAGTCCTTGTGCGCGGCCGCGGTGAAGGCGACGGTGAGCCCGGCGATGTGCCCGACGAGCTCGCGTACGGCGTACTTGGGGCAGGGCGTCGGGGCCGCGAGCTGGTCGTCCCGTACGCCGTCGATCAGGCGGGCCACGGCGTGGGCGGCGGGGGCGAGGTCGGGTCGGGGGGTCTGCGTGTGTGCGTCCATACAGGGGAGACCGGTGGGGCGGGTGGAACTCATCGGCGGCTGAACGATTCCCCTGGACTGTTCACGATCCGACTGTTCACGACGTGAGGCGGCGGCCGCCGAAGCCGCCCGAGCCGTCGGCCTGTTGCCACCACTTCTCCAGGCCCCGCTGGTCCATCGTACTCCAGTCGGGCGTCTCCTGGACGAGCCCGAGGCCGAGTTGACGGCCGAGTTCCACCATGGAACGGCCGGTCGCGGCGCGGCTCTCGTCGTAGGTGCGCAGGGCCGTCTCCCAGTCGGGCGCGCTGGTGAGACGGGCCTCCAGGGTGGTGGCGTCCTGGAGCGCCTTGACCGCGCCGCCGCCGGTGTGCGGGCGGGCCACCGTCGCCGCGTCGCCCGCGAGGACCAGCCGGCCGCTGGCGTAGTGGGGCGCGGTGAAGTCGTACATCGGCTGGACGAACAGCTCCTCGGCGGTGGTCGTACGCACCAACTGTCCCCAGTACGGCGCCAGTTGGGTGTCCGCGATATGCGCGAGCCGGGTGTGCAGGGTCTCGGCGAGGGTGCCCGGCGGCAGGCTGGTCGGGTTGTCGAAGCGCAGGTCGAGGTCCGGGGGAGGGGCGGTGTAGAGCACCCAGTTGATCCGCAGGCCGCCCTTGCCGTCCGGGATGCGGTAGATGATCGTGTGGCCGCCGGGGAAGACCGCGTACACGCAGTCCTCGTCGGGCCAGAGCTCCGGGGCCATCAGCCGCTCGGCCGGGAAGGCGCCGCGCCAGGCGAGATACCCCGCGTACTCGGGCCGCACCTCGGCGAACGCGGCCGTGCGGACCGCCGAGCGGTAGCCGTCGGCGCCGATCACCAGGTCGAACCGCTCGCTGCCGGAGGCGGTGGTGACCTCCACCCCGTCCGGGTCCGCCTCGACACCGGTCACGGTGGCGCCGTTGCGGAACTCCGCCGACTTCGGTACCCGGTCGCGCAGTTCATGCCAGAGCGGACCCCAGTTGTACGTACGGAACGGGAACGGCAGCACGCCGATCCGGCGGCCGAGCGGTGCCGAGCCGTTCTTGACGTACCAGCAGCGCCGGCTCAGCTGGAGCCATGGCATCTCGGCGTCCACATATCCGGCCGACTCCAGCTCCGCGTACCGGTCGTTGTGCATCGCGAGCCCGACGCCCCGGTCCGCGAGTTGGCCCGCGGCGCGCTCGAACACGGTGATCTCCGCGGCGCCGCCGCGGTGCGCTGCCAGCGCCGCGGCACATCCGGCCACGCTTCCGCCGACTACGGCGACCCTGCCTCCACGTAACATTCACTCATTCTGACAGGGGCGCGGGTCCGAAGCGGTGAATTCGCTCCGGACCCGCGCCCCTTGAGACCGTGTCGGCCGCTGAAGTGCTGGTCAGCCGACCAGTTGCTCGTAGGCGGGCAGTGTCAGGAAGTCCGCGTAGTCCGCGTCGAGCGAGACCTTGAGCAGCAGGTCGTGGGCCTGCTGCCACTTGCCGGCCGCGAACGCCTCCTCGCCGATCTCGGCCCGGATCGCGTCCAGTTCCTCGGCGGCGACCTTGCGGGCGAGGTCGGCGGTGGCCCGCTCGCCGTTCTCGAACACGACGCCCGCGTTGATCCACTGCCAGATCTGCGAGCGGGAGATCTCGGCGGTGGCCGCGTCCTCCATCAGGTTGAAGATGGCGACCGCGCCGAGGCCCCGCAGCCAGGCCTCGATGTAGCGGGTGCCGACCTGGACGGCGGCGACCAGACCCGCGTACGTGGGCTTGGCGTCCAGCGAGTCGATGGCGATCAGATCACCGGCGGCGACGGAGACGTCCTCGCGCAGCCGGTCCTTCTGGTTGGGCTTGTCGCCGAGGACCGCGTCGAAAGACGCCATCGCGATCGGGACGAGGTCCGGGTGGGCCACCCACGAGCCGTCGAAGCCGTCGCCCGCCTCGCGGTCCTTGTCGGCCTTGACCTTCTCGAACGCGACCTTGTTGACCTCGGCGTCCTTGCGCGACGGGATGAAGGCCGCCATGCCGCCGATGGCGTGCGCGCCGCGCTTGTGGCAGGTGCGGACCAGGAGTTCGGTGTACGCGCGCATGAACGGCGCCGTCATCGTCACCGCGTTGCGGTCCGGCAGGACGAACCTGGCGCCGCCGTCGCGGAAGTTCTTGACGATGGAGAAGAGGTAGTCCCAGCGGCCCGCGTTCAGCCCGGCCGCGTGGTCGCGCAGCTCGTAGAGGATCTCCTCCATCTCGTACGCGGCCGTGATCGTCTCGATGAGGACGGTGGCGCGGACGGTGCCCTGCGGGATGCCGACGTAGTCCTGGGCGAAGACGAAGATGTCGTTCCAGAGGCGGGCCTCCAGGTACGACTCGGTCTTCGGGAGGTAGAAGTACGGGCCCTTGCCGAGCTCGATCAGGCGCTTGGCGTTGTGGAAGAAGTAGAGGCCGAAGTCGACGAGGGCGCCCGGCACCGGACGGCCGTCGAAGCGCAGGTGGCGCTCCTCCAGGTGCCAGCCGCGCGGCCGCATCACGACGGTCGCGAGCTCGCCCGCGTCCTTGAGCGCATACGACTTGCCCGACTTCGGGTCGGTGAAGTCGATCTTCCGCTCGTACGCGTCCATCAGGTTGAGCTGGCCGAGGACGACGTTCTCCCAGGTGGGGGCGGAGGCGTCCTCGAAGTCGGCGAGCCAGACCCTGGCGCCCGAGTTCAGCGCGTTGATGGTCATCTTGCGGTCGGTGGGGCCGGTGATCTCGACCCGGCGGTCGTTCAGCGCGGCCGGGGCCGGGGCGACCTTCCAGTCGCCCTCGCGGACGGCGGCGGTCTCGGGGCGGAAGTCCAGCGTGGAGGTGCGGGCGATCTCGGCGCGGCGCTCCTGGCGGCGGAGCAGGAGCTCGTCACGGCGGGGCGTGAACAGCCGGTGCAGCTCGGCCACGAAGGCGAGGGCCGCGTCGGTGAGCACCTCGTCCTGCCGGGGCAGGGGCTCGGCGTCGACGATGGCCAGCGGGGACGGCGCTGGTGCGGACATGTGCTGTCACTCCTTCGCGGGCGGTGCCCTCGCCGGCCGCCGGGAGGCAGAAATGGCACTGAGTGCCATCGCCCCGGATACGACTGGGGGCGCCGTCTCAATCAATCGGGCGCTTCTGAACAGTGGATACTAGTTTCCTCATAGTGGAAGTTCAATGGTTTGTTGATGTCGAGATTCTCCGGGTCGACAGACCGTGGCGCTCGGTGCCACCCCGTTCACTCCAGGTGTACCGGAGTATCAGTCGAGCCGCTTGAGATCCGCCTCCGTGTCGATGTCGTACGGCTCGGCCACATCCCCGCACTCGACCAGCGTGATCGCCGACTCGTGCGCCTTCAGATACGCGCGCGCCCCGCGGTCGCCCTCGGCACTCGCCGCGATGTCCGGCCACCGGTCGGCGCCGAAGAGCACGGGGTGGCCGCGCTTCCCCCCGTACGCGGCCGTGACCAGCGACGCGGGAGAGTCATAGGCGGCCCGTACGCGGGCGACGGCCGCCGGGCCGATGCCGGGCTGGTCGACCAGGGAGACCAGGGCCGCCTTCGCGTCCGTGTCGGCGAGCGAGGCGAGGCCCGCGCGCAGCGAGGAGCCCATGCCCTCGGCCCAGTCCGGGTTGTCGACGAGTACGCAGCCCTCCAGTCGGGCGCGCGCCCGTACCTCGTCGGCCGAGGCGCCGAGTACCACGTGCACGGCCGTGCAGCCGCCCTCGCGCAGCACCCGTACCGCGTACTCCACGAGCGGGCGGCCCCGGTGCGTCAACAGAGCCTTCGGGCGTCCGCCGAGCCTGCGTCCGCCGCCCGCCGCCAGGAGCAGACCCACGACCTGCGATTCGTCGTTCATCGGTGGTGTCATGGCCCCACGTATACCGAATGGGGGCGCCGAATTCCGTCCGCACAGTGGCGCGCGCCGGGCGCGATGGCGTTAACTTGCCCGCAACTCCCGTCAGTTGACCTTCGCTGACGGGCTGTGAACGCCGGCCCGACGGTGTGCGTGGGGCGCCTGGGGAAGGACTTGTGTTGCGACGCGTGGAGCAGAGGCCCGTGACCGGCAGTGGTGAGGACCCCAGAGTCGCCGAACTGCGGGTGGCCGTGGCGCGGCTGCGGCGGGAGCTGGCGGGGCATCCGGCGGAGTTCCGGGACCGAGCGGTGGCCGAGGACGAGCTGGCGGCGCTGGATGCCATGGCCGTCACCGGTGCGCCGGAGGTTTTGCGGCTGCGTCGCTCTCTGCTGTTGATCGCCGGGTCGATCGGGTCTGTGAGTGCGTTGTCCCTGGCGGTCAAGGGGTTGCGGGAAGCGGTTGACTTATTCGGGGAGCCACCGCAGCGGTAACGCTTCGCTGGAGGTGCGGATATTTGGCTGCGGACCGTGCGTGGCTGGTCGCGCAGTTCCCCGCGCTCCTGGGGGGACGGGGTGACGCACGCCGTTCACGCGACCCAGTGCGGTTGCGTCGGCTGCGTTGTCGATGTCGGCAGGCCCGCTTCCAGCGTTGCCGCCAGGCGGCGTACCGCCTCGCGGGTCATCTCCGGCGGTAGGCAGTACGGGATCCTCAGGCGGTGTTCGTGGGTGCCCGGGTCGGCTGCGAATCTGGCGCCGCCCTGGAGCAGGACCCCGTGTGCGAGGGCTGCCTGGGCCAGGGCGCCCGCTATCGGGCGGCCCAGGTCGACCCAGAGTGTCAGGCCACCGGGTGGCAACTGCCAGCGCCATTCGGGGAATTGGACTGTCAGTGCGTCCGCCAGGGCCGCGCGCTGCTCGCGCATTCGGCGCAGGCGCTCCACCAGTACGTCGTCCATGCCGGGCAGCAGATTCACCGCCACCAGCTGGTCCAGGACCGAGGACGCCATGTCCTGGTGGATGCGCGTTCCCGCGAGTTCGGTGATCAGGCGTGATCCCGCCCGTACCCAGCCGATCCGCAGCCCGCCCCAGTGCGTCTTGCTGAGCGAGCCGACCGTCACGATCTGCTCGGCCTCGCCGTGGTGCGCCAGCGACGCGAACGGTGCGGGCGCCGGGACGTCGAGCGCCATCTCCGCCATCGTCTCGTCGATGAGCAGCCAGGTGCCGGTGGCGCGCGCCGACCGCAGCAGCCGGGTGCGCTGCTCGGTCGGCATCAGCGCGCCGGTCGGGTTGTGGAAGTCCGGGATCAGATACGCGAGCCGGGGCGCGGTCTGCCGCAGCGCGCACTCCATCAGCTCGCCGTCCCAGCCGTCGTCCGTCACCGGTACGGGAGTGATGCGCAGCCCCGCGTGGCGTACGGCGTCCAGGCCGTTGGCGTACGACGGGCTCTCGACGATGACCCGGTCGCCCGGGCGGCCGAGCAGGGCCACCACCAGGGAGAGCGCCTGCTGGGCGCCCGTGGTGATCAGGATCTGGTCGGGCAGGGTCGGCAGGCCGCGCCGGGTGTACCGCTCGGCGACGGCCGCGCGCAGCCGGGGCAGGCCGAGCGGGTGGTAGCCGGGTGTACGCAGATGGCTGGGCAGCTCGTCCGCCGCCAGGGCCAGTGCCTCGGCGTACTCGGCCTCCGGTGCCGAGGGCGCCGCCATGGCCAGGTCGATGAGGTCCGAGCCGTCCGCGAAGCTGGCCACATTGGCCGGGCGCTGGCCGTCGGGCAGCTCGGTCCAGGTGCCCGCGCCGCGTCGGCTCAGCGCGTACCCGCCCTCGCGCAGCAGGTCGTACGCGGCCGTGACGGTGGCCCGGCTGACCCCGAGCGCGGTGGCCAGCTCCCGTTCGGCGGGGAGCCTGGTGTGCAGCGGAATCCGGCCGTCCAGGAGGAGTGTGCGTACGCCCTGGGCCAGCGGGCGGTAGCCGGGGCGCGTCCCGGCTGTGGCGGCGACCAGCGTGGCCAGCTGTCGGCTGCCGAGCGTCCGACTGGTGTCCGTCGTGCTGCCCACGGAGTGGACCATGCGGATCCCTGCCATACCAACTCCCCTTGATTGGCTCTGCTGGCCAGTCCAATCAGCGTACAGACTCGGATGTAGTCAGCGTGATTGGCCTTGGCGGCCGGCAGTAGTGGGAGAGGGCGAGTGTCATGTACGGCGTGATGACGGATCGCTTCGAGCGAGCTATGCAGCGGCAACATGAGGAAGCGCCGAACGGGGTGTCGCTGGAGTGGGTGCGTTTGCGGCTGCGGGCCGGTGGGGGCTTGTCGCGCAGTTCCCCGCGCCCCTCAACTGAGCCGGGGACGCGTCGCGCTGCCAGGAGTCGGCTCAGGAGGCCGAAGTGAGCTCGCCCGGTCGCGTCGTCGTCGGTGTCAGCGGGTCGCTCGGCGGGCTCGCCGCCCTGCGCGCTGGGGCAGAGGAAGCGCGGCGTAGTGGGCGCGTGCTTCTCGCCGTGATCGCGTGGGAGCCGCCCGAGGGGCGGGCCCTGTATGTGCGTCATCCTGAACCCGCCTGGGCCGCGCACTGGGAGCTCGATGCGCGGCAGCGGCTCGGCCGGGCCTTTGAGGATGCCTTTGGCGGGCTGCCCGAAGGGGTCGAGGTGCGCAAGGTGGCGGGGATGGACCGGCCCGGTCGGGTGCTGTGTGCCGTCGCCGGGCGGCCCGATGATCTGCTGGTCGTGGGCGGGCGGCCGGGTGCCTGGTGGGCGCCGGTGCGCCGGTACGTATTGCGGCATGCCGAATGCCCGCTCCTGACCGTACCGGCGCCCCGCCCGCCGAAGGGCGCCGCCCGGGAGCTGCGCCATGCGACGGCGGAGGATTTCACCCTGCGGGGGTGAGGACTCAGCCGCCGCCCCGGTCGTCCCCCGCCTCCGGCGGCAGGATGTCCTGCGGGGCGTCGCGGGCCAGGAGCGTGAAGAGCTCCGTCGCCGGATACGCGTGGTCCGCCTCGACGCCCGGCGGGGCCGGGGCCGCCGGGATCAGCGTGTCCGAGGCCTCGCCGTGCAGCCAGACCGCGATCAGGTGGACGGCCGGCAGATGCAGCAGACGTACCTCCGCGTCGCCCTGTTCATGGTCCGCCGCGTCGAGCGCGGCCGCCGTTCCGGCCACGAACGGGCCGTAGTTGAGCTGGCTGAAGACATGGCCGCCCGCCTCGTCCCGTACCGTCTCGGCGAGCGCGACCGGGCCGGAGGCGTGCTGGACGAGATAGCGCCAGGCCACCGGCCGGGCTCCGGCCAGACCGCCCGGCAGATCGGCGAGCCCGATCACGTACATCTGAAGGGGATGGGCGAGTTGGAGTTCGTCGGCTCCGGCGGGCACCAGCGTCTGCGCCGGGCGGACCCGGCCGAGGCCCGCGAGGAGCTCGACCCCGGCCTCGGCGGCGGAACGCGACTCCTGGGGTGGCTGCGGTACTTGAAGCGCCATGGTCCGTCCCTATGCCCGGGTGTAGTAGCTGTGGGTCCAGGTTCCACTGCCCTGGTAGTTGGTCGCGAGGGTGTTGTACACCTGGTCGGACCGGCCGTAGATCGGGTCGTCGACGGCCACGATCGCGTCCGAGTTGTTGTACGGCGCGTCCACGCCCATCGCGGTGAGGAAGTGCCCGCCGCCGGTCGACCAGCCGATCCTGATGCAGAGCGGGCGGCCCGCCTTGATCTCGGACTCGACGGTCGCGAAGTCCACCTGGTTGGTGACCATGTGGTCGAGGTGGCCGACGATGCTCAGCGGGTTGTCCAGCGGCTGCTGGGAGTTGCAGCCCGCGCCGCTCGCCCCGCCCGCGCAGCAGTCGGTGCGCCCGGTCTGCGAGTTGGCCACCGCGCACTGCGTCCATGTGCTGCCCGCGTTGTAGTAGAGCGCGATGCTGGTGGAGACCGCCGCCCAGCACCAGTTGGTCTGCTGCTGGTGCTGCATCACGAAGGCCAGTCGGCCGCCCTCCCACAGGCTGTACACCGGCTTGTCGTCGAGGACCGTGATGTCGGTGACGATGTGCAGCGGCGCGCCCCAGTCGACCGTGACCACGAACGTCACGCCGTGGTTGGGGTCGTACGGCGGTGAGTGCGGGCTGATGTTGCTCACCCGGACCGGCGCCGCGCCCACGAACCTCGGGCTGTGCTTGAGGTCGTTGGGATCGACGCTGTACTCGGAGACCGTGACGATCACGGTCGAGTCGTGGTCGATGATGCCCCAGTTGAAGTTCAGTGCCGTCCGGCCCTGGAGACCGGCCCAGTACTGACGTGCGGTACGCGGCATCGGCCCCCCTCAGCCGTTCTGGTACTCGATGTCGACGGGTGGCCCGTCGAGCACCGTGATGTCGGTGACGATGTGCAGCGGGGAGCCCCAGTCGACGTTGACCGTGAACGTGACGCCGTGGTTCGGGTCGTACGGCGGCGAGTGCGGGCTGATGTTCTCCACGGTGATCGTGGCGGCGCCGACGAACCGGGGGCTGTGCCGGGGGTCGTTGTTGTCCACGCTGTACTCGGACGCGGTGACGATCACGGTCGAGTCGTGGTTGATGATGCCCCAGTTGAAGTTGAGCGTCGTGCGTCCCTGAAGGTTCCACCAGTACTGGCGTGCCGTCTGTGGCATATGGGCCTCCGCGCGGAGTCAGGCCGGGCAGATGACGCATCCATGCCCCGCTCCACGGCCCCTGACGCGGGGGCGTAGACGAATTCACCCCGGTTGGCGAATGAGCCTGCGCGCCGAGGCGGCCGCGACCGCCGCCGTACGCGACTCCACTCCCAACTTGGCGTAGATATGCACCAGATGGGACTTGACGGTCGCCTGGCTCAGGAAGAGCCGTTTGCTGATCTGCTGGTTGGAGAGCCCGTCGCCGACGAGTTGCAGCACCTCCAGCTCGCGGCGGGTCAGCGCCTCGGCCGGGGTGCGCATCCGGTCCATCAGCCGGTGCGCCACCGCCGGGGCGAGCGCCGACTGCCCGGCCGCCGCCGTCCGTACGGCCGCCGCCAGCTCCTCCGGCGGTGCGTCCTTGAGCAGATACCCGGACGCGCCCGCCTCCACGGCCGCCAGGATGTCGGCGTCCGTGTCGTATGTGGTCAGGACGAGCACCCGGGGCGCGCCCGGCCGTGCGGTGATCGCGGCGGTCGCCGCCGAGCCGTGCATTCCCGCGCCGAACTGGAGGTCCATGAGGACGACGTCGAAGCCGCCCTCGGCCGCGAGCTCCACCGCCCGCTCGGCGGTGGCGGCCTCCCCGGCCACGGTGAAGTCGGGCTCGGTGTCGAGGACGGCCCGCAGCCCGGCTCGTACGATCGGGTGGTCGTCCGCGAGGAGCAGCCTGATCGGATCGCTCATGATGTGCCCCGGTCGAGCGGGAGGGTGACCGGCTCGGTCGTGTACGTTCCCCTGTCGAGCGGCAGCGTGATCGCGACCGCCGTGCCCTGGCCCGGTGCCGACTCGACGCTCAGGGTGCCGCCGAGCGAGCGCGCCCGGGAGCGCATCGCCGGGAGCCCGAAGCCGCCCGTGCCGGAGGGCCGTACGCCGCGCGGGTCGAAGCCGCGTCCGTCGTCGACGACATCCAGTGCCACCGAGGTGTCCATGAAGCTGAGGGTGATCTCCGCGCGCTCCGCCGCCGCGTGCTGGACCGTGTTGGCGAGCGCCGACTGGGCGATCCGCAGCAGCGCGACCTCGTACGGAGTGGGCAGCTCGACCGGTGTGCCGCTCACCCCGAACTGCACGGCGGGACCGGGCGTGGAGGCGCAGAGCCGTTCCAGCGCGCCGGGCAGCGAGGCCCGCTCCAGATCCGGCGGGGTCAGCGCGCGGACGAAGCGGCGGGCCTCGGCCAGGTTGTCCTGGGCGGCCGTACGGGCCTGCTCGACATGGGCGCGGGCCGGGTCGTCCGGACCGAGCGCGCGCTCGGCGGCGCGCAGGAGCAGCTGGATGGACGACAGGCCCTGGGCCAGGGTGTCGTGGATCTCGCGGGCGAGCCGTTCGCGCTCGGCCACGGTGCCCGCCGCGCGTTCGGCGTCGGCGAGTTCGGCGCGGGTGGAGACCAGCTCCTCGATGAGCTCGCGCCGCCGCTCGCTCTCCCGGTACAGCGCCTCGTAACCGCGTACGGTCGCGACCGCGACGGCGGCACCGAGCAGCGGCCCGATGAACGTGCCGGGCGTGACCTGCTCGCCGTGGAGCAGGAAGCTCGCGATGGCCGCGCCCGCCGTCGCCGCCACTACGGGGGTACCCCAGCGGGCCGGGAGCAGATGCAGCTGGAGGAAGTAGAGCGGGAAGGCCAGCCAGAGGGCGTCCGGCGAGAGCGCGAGCAGCACCAGCCAGACCGCGCCCAGCGCCCCGAGCCACCACGCCGCCTCCCGCGTCCGGGGCCGCACCCTGGGAACCAGCACCCCCGCCGCGTACACCGCGGCCAGCGCGCCCACCGCGATCAGCACGGACACCTGGCCCAGCGACCGTACGGCCACCAGCACGAGCAGCCCGCACAGCAGCGCGTGCAGACACAGGCGCAGCAGCCGGGCGACCGGGGTGTGGGGGAGGGGGCTCATAGGACTTCCAGCGTAAGCGGGCCCGGCCCCGGCCCGGTCAATCGAAAGTTTGATATGCGGATCCGTCCTTCGATCCGGGGCATGCGTGCTGTGGCGCGATGCCCCGGCGGGCCCGGGCCGCGAGGCTGGAGCCATGTTCGTCGCATGGAGAGATCTCCGGTTCGCCAGGGGCCGGTTCGCGCTGATGGGGACGGTGGTGGTGCTCATCACCCTGCTCGTCGGCCTGCTGTCCGGGCTCACCGCCGGGCTGGCCCGGGACAACACCTCGGCCGTCACCGCGCTGCCCGCCGACCGGCTCGCGCTCGCCGCCCCGCCCGCCGGCCAGTCGGTCTCCTTCACGAGCTCGATACTGCGGCCGTCGGTGTGGGAGCGCTGGGGCCGGGTGCCCGGGGTGCGCTCCGCCGAGCCGATCGCGATCTCCACGGTGAACGCGAAGGCGGGGGAGCGGACGGCCGCCGTGTCGGTCTTCGCCGTCCGCCCCGGCTCGGGTCTCGCGCCGGTACGGGACGGGGGCGCCGTGCTGTCGCGGGGCGCGGCGGACAAGCTGCGCGCGGCGGTGGGGGACACGGTGGTCCTGGGCGGGCGCGCGCTGAAGGTGTCGGCGGTGCGGGGCTCGGACTCGTACAGCCATACGCCGGTCGTCTGGACGCCGCTCGCGTCCGGGGCCCCGGCGACGGTGGTGGCGCTCCGCCTCGACGACGGTGTGCCGCTCGCGGCGACGGACCGGGAGCTGGGGACGACGACCCGCACGCTGGACGGCGCGCTGTCGGCGCTGCCCTCCTATCAGGCCGAGAACGGGTCGCTCCAGCTGATGCGGGGGTTTCTGTTCGTGATCTCGGCGCTGGTCGTCGGGGCGTTCTTCACGGTGTGGACGATTCAGCGCAGCGGGGACATCGCGGTCCTGAAGGCGCTGGGTGCGTCGACGCCGTACCTGCTGACGGATGCGCTTGGGCAGGCCGTGGTGATGCTCTGCGTCGGGACGGCGGCGGGGACGGGGCTCGCTGCGCTGGTCGGGGGGCTGGTGGAGGACTCGGTTCCGTTCGTCCTGGATGCCCGTACGACTTTGATCCCCGCCCTGGTCCTGATCGCCCTCGGCGCGTTCGGCGCCGCTCTGTCCATCCGGCGGATCACCGCCGTCGACCCGCTGACCGCGTTGGGAAGTGCCCGATGACCGCGCCGCTGCTCCTGGAATCCGTGACGCTGACGTACCCGGACGGGGACGGTCGGCTCACCGCGCTCGACGACGTGAGCCTCGCCGTGCCGGCCGGAACTCTGACGGCGTGCGTGGGGCCGTCGGGGTCGGGCAAGTCGAGCCTGCTGGCGGTCGCTGCGACGCTGATCGCGCCGGATCGGGGGCGGGTGGTGGTGGCGGGGGCCGAGACGGCTGCGCTGAGCGCGGGGGAGCGGGCGGCGTTGCGGCGGAGTCACGTGGGGATCGTGTTTCAGCAGCCGAATCTGCTGGCGTCGCTTACGGCGGCCGAGCAGTTGCAGGTCATGGCGCATCTGTCGGGGGCGAAGCCCTCGGCCGCGCGTGCCCGGGCGCTCGAACTGCTCGATGCGGTCGGGCTCGCGGACCTTGCGGACCGGCGTCCGCATCAGCTGTCCGGGGGGCAGCGGCAGCGGGTGAACATTGCTCGGGCGTTGATGAACGGGCCGTCCGTGCTCTTGGTCGACGAGCCGACCAGTGCGCTCGACCATGCGCGGGGCGCCGCCGTCCTGGACCTTTTGGTCCAGCTCACCCGGGAGCGCGCCACCGCGACCGTGCTTGTCACCCATGACGTGGGTCACCTGGAGCGGGTGGATCATGTGGTGGAGATGGCGGACGGTCGGCTCGGCGCCGGGCGCGTGGTCGGCTGACGGCCGGTGGGGGCTGATCGCGCAGTTCCCCGCGAGGCCCCTCCGGGGGTGCGGGCGCTTTGTCTGCGGGCCGGTGGGGGCTGGTCGCGCAGTTCCCCGCGCCCCTTAAAGCATGGGGCACCGCACCTCCTAGGGGCGGGGCCAGCCCCCACCGGCCCGCCCCTGAGTGCTCACCCCTGGTTCGTGTTGGCCAGCGCCGTCGACAGTTCTACCGCGATCCCCTGGAGGATCGGGACGATCTTCTCCGTCGCCGCCTCCGTCACACGCCCGGCCGGGCCGGAGATGGAGATGGCTGCGGCCGTGGGGGAGTTCGGGACCGACACCGCGAGGCAGCGGACTCCTATTTCCTGCTCGTTGTCGTCGACCGCGTACCCCGCGCGCCGCACCTGCTCCAGTGCGTCGAGGAAGCCCTCGGGCGTGGTGATGGTCTTCTCGGTGGCCGCCGGCATGCCCGTACGGGCGAGCAGCGCGCGCACCTCCTCCGGCGGGGTGTGCGCGAGCAGGGCCTTGCCGACGCCCGTGGAGTGCGGCAGCACACGGCGGCCCACCTCGGTGAACATCCGCATCGAGTGCTTGGAGGGCACCTGCGCCACGTACACGATCTCGTCCCCGTCGAGCAGCGCCATGTTGGCGGTCTCGCCGGTCTCCTCGACGAGGCGGGCCAGATACGGCCGCGCCCAGGTGCCGAGCAGCCGGGACGCGGACTCGCCGAGGCGGATCAGGCGCGGGCCGAGCGCGTACCGCCGGTTGGCCTGCTGGCGGACATAGCCGCAGGCCACGAGCGTACGCATCAGGCGGTGGATGGTCGGCAGGGGCAGGCCGCTGCTGGCGGAGAGCTCGCTGAGGCCGACCTCGCCCCCGGCGTCGGCCATCCGCTCAAGGAGGTCGAAGGCGCGCTCAAGGGACTGGACGCCACCGCTCGCGGCGGATGGCTTGGAGGCGTCGGTGGTGCTGGCGCTGGACGTCGGCACGGCGCGGTCCTTTCATGCTGGCAGGGGAGCAGCCTACTGGGCGGATTGTCGCCGTACCCTGCGTAGGTAGGGCGTCCTTGCCGGTCAGGGCTGGTTTGTCCGGTCGGCGTGTGCGCCCCGTGGCGATAGCTACATTCTGGGAAGTGAAATTCTAATTCCATTCTGTGGAAACCTCCAAGACCCACGCCGTTCGCGGTCACCGGAGCCGGGACACCCTTGACGGCTCCCTGATCGGCGTGAAGACTCCTTCAACAGTTCGTTGAATTTCGCTGGCTGAGTCAGTTGCATCAGTCGAACCACTGGGAAGTGAGGGCTCGGGTGTCCGACGTCAACCTCGTACTGCGCTCCTCGCGCGTCATCACCCCCGAGGGCACCCGCCCGGCCTCGGTCGCCGTGGCCGGTGGCGTGATCGCGGCGGTGCTGCCGTACGACGCGGACGTCCCCGCCGGGGCGCGCCTGGAGGACTTCGGCGACGACGTCCTGCTGCCCGGTCTCGTCGACTGCCATGTGCATGTGAACGACCCCGGCCGTACCGAGTGGGAGGGCTTCTGGACCGCCACCCGCGCCGCGGCCGCCGGTGGCATCACCACCCTCGTCGACATGCCGCTCAACTCCCTGCCGCCGACCACCACCGTGGCCAACCTGCGCACCAAGCAGGAGGTCGCGCGGGCCAAGGCGCATGTGGACGTCGGCTTCTGGGGCGGCGCCCTGCCGGACAACGTCAAGGACCTGCGGCCGCTCCACGACGCCGGGGTCTTCGGCTTCAAAGCGTTCCTGTCGCCGTCCGGCGTCGAGGAGTTCCCCGAGCTGAACCAGGACCGGCTGGCCCAGTCGCTCGCCGAGATCGCGGGCTTCGACGGCCTGATGATCGTGCACGCCGAGGACCCGCACGAGCTCGACGCCGCGCCCCATCTGACCGGCCCCAAGTACGCGGACTACCTCGCCACCCGGCCCAGGGTCTCCGAGAACACCGCGATCGAGGGCCTGATCGCGGCCGCCCGCCGGGTCGGCGCCCGGGTGCACATCCTGCACCTCTCCTCCTCCGACGCGCTGCCGCTGATCGCCGCCGCCAAGCGCGAGGGCGTACGGCTGACGGTGGAGACCTGTCCGCACTACCTCACCCTGACCGCCGAGGAAGTCCCGGACGGGGCCAGCGAGTTCAAGTGCTGCCCGCCGATCCGCGAGGCCGCCAACCAGGACCTGCTGTGGGCCGCGCTCGCCGACGGCACCATCGACTGCGTGGTCACCGACCACTCGCCGTCCACCGCCGACCTGAAGACCGACGACTTCGCCACCGCCTGGGGCGGCATCTCCGGCCTCCAGCTCAGCCTCTCCGCGATCTGGACCGAGGCGAGGAAGCGCGGCCACAGCCTGGAGGACGTGGTGCGCTGGATGTCGTCCGCGACCGCCTCCCTCGTCGGGCTCTCGCAGAAGGGCGCCATCGAGGCGGGCCGCGACGCCGACTTCGCGGTGCTCGCCCCCGACGCGACCTTCACCGTGGACGCCGCCGAACTCCAGCACCGCAACCGTGTCACCGCGTACGCGGGCAAGACCCTGCACGGTGTCGTCAAGTCGACCTGGCTGCGCGGTGAGCGCATCCAGGAAAACGGCACCCTCACCGAGCCCACCGGCCGCCTGCTCGAAAGGAACAACTGAACCGTGAGCGAGATCCCTTCCTACACCGGTGACGCCAGCCCCTACGGCGGCGGCGACCCGTACGCGGACTACCGCACCGCCGACTTCCCGTTCACGCGGTACGCGGACCTCGCCGACCGGCGCCTGGGCGCGGGTGTCATCGCCGCCAACGACGAGTTCTTCGCCGAGCGCGAGAACCTGCTGAAGCCCGAGGCCGCCGAGTTCGACCCCGAGCACTTCGGCCACAAGGGCAAAATCATGGACGGCTGGGAGACCCGCCGCCGCCGCGGTGTCTCGGCCGCCGTGCCGCACCCGACCGACGAGGACCACGACTGGGCCCTGGTACGCCTGGGCGCCCCCGGTGTCGTACGCGGCATCGTCGTCGACACCGCGCACTTCCGGGGCAACTACCCGCAGGCCGTGTCGGTCGAGGCCACCTCGGTCGACGGCTCGCCCTCGCCCGAGGACCTGCTCGCGGACGACGTGAAGTGGGTAATGCTCGTTCCCCGTACGGCAGTCGGCGGCCATGCGGCCAACGGGTTCGCCGTCGACGTCGAGCAGCGCTTCACGCATCTGCGCGTCAACCAGCACCCGGACGGCGGCATCGCGCGCCTGCGTGTGTACGGCGAGGTCGCCCCGGACCCGAAGTGGCTCGCGGCGCTGGGCACCTTCGACCTCGCGGCCCTTGAGAACGGCGGCCAGGTCGAGGACGCGTCCGACCGCTTCTACTCGCCCGCCACCAACACCATCCAGCCGGGCCGCTCCCGCAAGATGGACGACGGCTGGGAGACCCGGCGCCGCCGCGACAAGGGCAACGACTGGATCCGCTACCAGCTGGCGGCCCAGTCCGAGATCCGCGCGGTCGAGATCGACACCGCGTACCTCAAGGGCAACTCGGCGGGCTGGGCGGCGCTCTCGGTCCGCGACGGCGCGTCGGGCGACTGGACCGAGGTCCTGCCGCGCACGCGGCTGCAGCCCGACACCAACCACCGGTTCGTACTCGCCGCCCCGGCGGTCGCCACCGACGTCCGGATCGACATCTTCCCCGACGGCGGCATCTCCCGCCTGCGCCTGTTCGGCTCGCTCACGACCGACGGCGCGGCGCGGCTGACCGCCCGCCACCAGGAGCTGGGCGGCTGACGACACAGCCGCCCATGCGCGGGGCGCCCCGGCCCGACAGCACCGGGGCGCCCCGCGCCGCACCACCCGCGCGCCGTCTTCGGACGCGCCCCGTGATGCGAAAGTCTCGGCTCGTACGACTTTGGTAGCGCGCTGCCGCCGGATCCCGCCGCACCGCCTGCGACCTGCGTACTTTGGTCGTCATGACACGCCCAGGTACCGAATACCGCTGGCTGCTGCCCTCGGCCGTCGCCGCCCCCGAGCTGCCGGGCGACCGCTCCGGGAAGAGCAGGCCGCGCCGTACCGTACGGGACTGGGTCGTCGACACCCTCGTCTTTCTCGCCGCCGTGCTCGTCGGCCTGCTCGCCGCCGACGCCATGAACTCCACGGCCGGCTACTCGGACTCCCCGCTCCAGGCCGTGGACCTGCTGGTGGGCGCGGTCGCCTGCGGCGCGGTGTGGCTGCGCCGACGCCATCCCGTGGGGCTCGCCTCGGCACTCGTCGTCATCACCGTGGGGGCGCCCGCCGCCGTCGGGGCGCTGCTCGTCGCCCTGTTCAGCCTGGCCGTGCACCGGCCGCTCAAGCCCGCCGTCGCGGTCGTCGGCAGCGCCGCCGTGGTCAGCTCGGTGCTCCAGCCGGTGGTCCGCCCCGATCCGACGTCGAGCCTGCTGGCCAACGCCCTGGTCGGCATCCTGATCGTGCTGCTCGTCATCGGCTGGGGCATGCTCGTACGCGCCCGGCGCCAGCTCGTCGTCGCGCTGCGCGAACGGGCCGCCCGCGCCGAGGAAGAGGCCGCGCTGCGGGCCGAGCACGCCCAGCGCCTGGCCCGCGAGGACATCGCCCGCGAGATGCACGACGTACTGGCCCATCGCCTCACCCTGCTCAGCGTGCACGCGGGCGCCCTGGAGTTCCGCCCGGACGCGCCCCCGGCCGAGGTCGCGCGCGCCGCCGGGGTCATCCGGGACAGCGCGCACGAGGCGCTTCAGGACCTGCGCCAGATCATCGGCGTGCTGCGCAGCCCGGGCGAGGGCGCCGAGGACCGGCCGCAGCCGACGCTCGCCACCCTGGACGCGCTGGTCGCCGAGTCACGGCAGGCCGGGATGAAGGTCACCCTGGACAGCCGGATCGGCGACCTCGCGGCGGTCCCGGCGGGCACCGGACGCAACGCCTACCGGATCGCCCAGGAAGCCCTCACCAACGCCCGCAAGCACGCCCCGGGCGCCGAGGTCACCGTCCGCGTCACCGGCGGCCCGGGCGACGGACTCACCGTCGAGGTGCGCAACCCCGCACCCGTCGGCGACGTTCCGAAGGTGCCCGGATCCGGGCAGGGGCTGATCGGCCTGACCGAGCGCGCCATGCTCGCCGGGGGCCGCCTGGAGCACGGCGGCACCCCGGACGGCGGCTTCCGGGTCGGCGCCTGGCTACCGTGGCCCTCATGACCATCCGGCTCCTCGTCGTCGACGACGACCCCCTCGTCCGTGCGGGACTCACCTTCATGCTCGGCGGCGCCGACGACCTGGAGATCGTCGGGGAGGCATCCGACGGTTCGCAGGTCGGGGAGCTGGCGGACCGGCTGCGCCCGGACGTGGTCCTGATGGACATCCGGATGCCGACCGTCGACGGCCTCACCGCGACCGAAGCCCTGCGCGCCCGCCCCGACGCGCCCGAGGTGCTGGTCCTCACCACCTTCCACGCCGACGACCAGGTCGTACGGGCGCTGCGCGCCGGAGCCGCCGGGTTCGTCCTCAAGGACACCCCGCCCGCCGAGATCGTCGCCGCCGTCCGCAGGGTCGCGGCGGGCGAGCCGGTGCTCTCCCCGGCGATCACACGCCAGTTGATGCACCAGGTCGCGTGCGGTACCGGTGGAGTGGCCGACCGCGCCTCGCGGGCCCGGGCGAGGATCGGCCAACTCGGCGAGCGCGAACGGGAGGTGGCGGTCGCGGTCGGCCGGGGCCAGTCCAACGCCGAGATCTCCGCCGCCCTCTTCCTCAGCGTGCCCACCGTGAAGACCCATGTCTCGCGCGTCCTGGCCAAGCTCGGCCTCAACAACCGTGTCCAGATCGCGCTCCTGGTGCACGACGCCGGACTCCTCGATGAGGACGGCGACGTACGCTGAAAGCGACCTCAAACGGCGGGGGAAGGCGGTCAGTGCCATGACGGTGGTGGACCTGCGGGACCACGCGGACTTCACCGCGAACCCGTATCCGTACTACGCGAAGCTGCGTGCCGAAGGGCCCGTGCACCGCGTCCGCACCCAGGACGCCGACGAGGTCTGGCTGGTCGTCGGCCACGAGGAGGCGCGGGCCGCGCTCGCCGACCCCCGGCTCTCCAAGGACTGGCGCGAGTTCGGCGACTGGGAGTACGAGGACACCCCGGTCAGCGCCAACATGCTGGAGTCGGACCCGCCGCGCCACACCCGGCTGCGCAAGCTGGTGGCACGGGAGTTCACACCCCGCCGGATCGAGGCACTGCGCCCGCGCGTGCAGCAGATCACCGACGGGCTGCTCGACACCATGCTGGCCGCGCCCGGCCGCCGCGCCGACCTGGTCGACTCGCTGGCCTTCCCGCTGCCGATGACCGTCATCTGCGAACTGCTCGGCGTGCCCGACCTGGACCGGGAGACCTTCCGCAGACTCTCCAACGAGGCCGTCGCCCCGACCGCCGACGACGGCAAGAACACCTCCGTACGGGAGATGGGCGCGTACCTGGTCGAGCTCATCGAGGACAAGCGCTCCACGCGGCCCGCCGACGACCTGATGAGCGCCCTGATCCGCACCCGGCACGAGGACGGCGACACGCTCTCGCCCGACGAACTCATCGGCATGGCCTTCCTGCTGCTCGTCGCCGGACACGAGACCACCGTCAACCTGATCTCCAACGGGGTACGGGCGCTGCTCGCCCACCCGGAGCAACTGGCCGCCCTGTGCGCCGATCCGGACGGCCTGATCGACGGCGCCGTCGAGGAGATGCTGCGCTACGACGGCCCGGTGGAGACCTCCACGTACCGCTTCACGACCCAACCGCTCGACATCGGCGGCACGGTCATCCCGGCCCGCCAGCCGGTTCTCGTCGCCATCGCCTCCGCCGACCGCGACCCCGGCCGCTACCCGGATCCCGACCGCTTCGACATCACCCGCGCCCCGCAGAGCCATCTGGCCTTCGGCCACGGCATCCACTTCTGCCTGGGTGCGCCGCTGGCCCGGATGGAGGGCCGGATCGCGGTCCGTACGCTCCTGGAGCGCGCGCCCGGCCTCGAACTCGACCCAGATGGCGGCCCGTTGGAGTGGCTGCCGGGCCTGCTGATCCGGGGCGTACGGCATCTTCCGGTGCGGTGGTGACTCACGCCTTGCGCGCGGCCGCCGCCCTTTTGCGGTGCTCGCCGCGCAGGACCAGGCCCGGCCATTCGTCCCCGTACGCCCCGCAGACCGAGACCGACCACAGCGACCACTGCTGCGGCACCGAGTAGTACGGCACCAGCATGCGCACCGTCCGCAGCCGGGACACCTTCACCGGGACCAACGCGGGCAGCACGTCCGGCTGCTGGCCCGCCAGGATCGCCTTGCGGCACGACGGGCAGGCGGGACGGCGGTCGGCGGCCGCCTCGCGCGGGCCGGTCCGGCGCCGGGCCTGTCGGCGGTGCTGTTTGCGCGCGGGCGAGCCGGTGTGCTCGGCGGCCGCGTGCAGCGGGTTGTAGTAGCAGCGCTCGGCGGGCCGGGGCACGTGCTGCCCGGCGCGGCGGGCGTGCACGGCGGCGAACCGCACCAGCGCGCGCTCCGCGAGCACCGCCGCGGCCGCCAGATCGGGCAGGTCGGCCCCCTCGTCGAGCAGCTTGCCCGCGGCCTGGAACGCGTCGAGCGCCCAGGTGTAGTCGAGCTCGCCGACCGGGTCCAGGGCGGCCCGCTCCACCGGGAGTTCGGCCTGGCGCAGCACATCGCCGACGGCCGTCACCCGCGCCGACACCAGCCGCTCAAGGCGCTCGCGGGCCGTCTCCCACTCGTCCAGGATCCGCTGCTGTTCTTCCTTCGACGGCTCCCGCGCCGTTTGTACGGGACCGCCCGGGCGCAGCATCCCCATGAACCACCAACGCTTCAGCACCGAGCCTCCCCTCGCTGCGACCAGGGTAGAAGCCCCCGAAGCTACCGGAGAGTTAGGGTGTGCCGACCACCACGGTGTGCACGCCGGGCGGCGTGCACTACGTCCTGAAGGGACCCGCGTTGACCAGCGAAGCCATTGTCGATCTCACCGCTCTGGGCGAGGACTTCACCCGTGACCCGTACCCGGTCTACGCGGAGCTGCGCGAGCGCGGACCGGTGCACCGCATCCGGATGCCCGAGGGCTCGGACGCCTGGCTCGTCGTCGGCTACGAGGCGGGCCGCGCCGCCCTCGCCGACCCGCGCCTGTCCAAGGAGTGGCGCAACGCCTCGCCCGACCTCGGCGTGCAGCAGGTCGCCTCCGGCACCACCATGCTCAGCTCCGACGCCCCGGCCCACACCCGGCTGCGCAAGCTCGTCACCCGCGAGTTCACCCCGCGCCGGGTCGAGCAGATGGCCCCGCGCGTCCAGGAGATGACCGACGCGCTGCTCGACACCATGCTGAAGGAGCCCGGCCGCGCGGATCTGGTCGAGGCGCTGTCCTTCCCGCTGCCGATCACCGTCATAGGCGATCTGCTGGGGGTGCCGAGCCTGGACCAGGACAGCTTCCGCGAGTGGTCCAACGCCTCCGTCTCCGCGACCGCGCTCGCGGACCGGCTGGCGGCGGCCAGGTCCATGTCGGAGTATCTGACGGCGCTGCTCGCGGACAAGCGCGAGAACCCCGGCGGGGATCTGATGAGCGCGCTCATCCACGCGGCCGACGAGGACGGCGACCGCCTCTCGGGTCCCGAACTGCTCGGCATGGCCTGGCTGCTGCTGGTCGCGGGCCATGAGACGACCGTCAACCTGATCTCCAACGGCGTGCTCGCCCTGCTGAGCAACCCCGAGCAGCTGGCCGCGCTGCGGGCCGACTTCGACGGGCTGATCGAGGGCGCGATCGAGGAGATGCTGCGCTACGACGGCCCGGTGGAGACACCCACGTACCGCTTCACGACCGAACCGGTCGACATCGGCGGCACGGTGGTGCCCGGCGGCGGGGAGCTGGTGCTCGTCGCCATGGCCGACGCCAACCGCGACCCGGCCCGCTACCCGGAGCCGTCCCGCTTCGACATCCGGCGCGACGCGCGCGGCCATGTGGCGTTCGGCCACGGCATCCACTACTGCCTGGGCGCCCCGTTGGCCCGCCTGGAAGCCCGCATCGCGATCCGCTCGCTGCTCGAACGCTGCCCCGACCTGGCGCTCGACATCCACCCGGCGGCGGTCACCTGGCGCTCGGGGATGCTGGTGCGCGGGCCGGAGAGCCTGCCCGTCAGGTGGTGAACTCCGCGACGGCGACCGGGCGGCGCTCGCGTCGTGAGCGCTCGCACGCCTCGGCGACGCGCAGCGCGTACAGCGCCTCCCGCCCGTCGCAGGGGTTGGCCCGCTCGCCCCGTACGACCTGGACGAAGGCGTCCAGTTCGGCCCGGTAGGCCGGGGCGAACCGCTCCAGGAAGCCGGTCCAGGGCTTTGCGGCGGGCGCGGGCACATCGGGCTCGGCCGAGACGATCGGGGTGCGCTCGCCGAGGCCGACCGCGAACTGGCCGAGATCCCCGGCCAGTTCCATGCGTACGTCGTACCCGGCGCCGTTGCACCGGGTCGCCGTCGCCGTGGCCAGGGCGCCGTCGTCGAGGGTGAGGACGGCGGCGGCCGTGTCCACGTCCCCGGCCTCGCGGAACATCGCGGGCCCCGCGTCCGAACCGGCCGCGTACACCTCGACCACCTCGCGGCCGGTGACCCAGCGCAGGATGTCGAAGTCATGGACCAGGCAGTCCCGGTAGAGGCCGCCGGAGAGCGGCAGATACGCGGCGGGCGGCGGCGCCGGGTCCGAGGTGACCGCCCGTACGGTGTGCAGCCGCCCGAGCTTTCCGGCGCGTACGAGCTCGCGGGCGGCGGTGTACCCGGCGTCGAAGCGCCGCATGAAGCCGATCTGCAGGACGGTCCCGGCGGCCTCGACCTCGGCCAGCGCCGCCAGCGTCCCGGCCAGGTCCAGGGCGATGGGCTTCTCGCAGAACGCCGGGATCCCGGCCCGGGCCGCCCGGGCGATGAGCTCGGCGTGCGCGGCGGTCGCCGAGGCGATCACCACCGCGTCCGGGCGGTCCGTGAAGAGCCGGTCGACCGAGGCGGCCGTGGCGCCGGTCCGGGCGGCGGCCTCCACCGCGCGCACCGGGTCGGCGTCGGCCACCACGAGCTCGGTGACCGAGGGATGGCGGGTGAGGGCCTCCGCGTGGAAGGAGCCGATACGTCCCGTTCCGATGAGTCCGATGCGCATGGCCAAAAGGTGACGTCGCCGGGACGTCCTGTCAAGAGTTTGTCCTGACAATCTGACTTCCGGACTTCCCGTCAACATGCCCCGCGCACTACGCTCACTCCGTGTCCAAGCAGCCCAGAACCGTGCCGGAGACCGCCGCTCCGCTCCAGCTCAGCGTGGACCGCACCAGCCCGGTCCCGCTCTACTTCCAGCTCTCGCAGCAGCTGGAAGCGGCCATCGAGCGCGGCACCCTCACGCCCGGCAGCCTCCTCGGCAACGAGATCGACCTCGCCAACCGGCTCGGCCTGTCCCGCCCCACCGTCCGCCAGGCCATCCAGGCCCTGGTCGACAAGGGCCTCCTGGTGCGCCGCCGAGGCGTCGGTACGCAGGTCGTGCACAGCCAGGTCAAGCGACCCCTTGAGCTGAGCAGCCTCTACGACGACCTGGAGGCGGCCGGGCAGAAACCGGCCACCAAGGTGCTGCGCAACGCCGTCGAGCCGGCGAGCGCCGAGGTGGCAGCGGCGCTCGGGGTGCCCGAGGGCGCCGAGGTGCATCTGGTGGAGCGGCTGCGGTACGCGCACGGCGAGCCGATGGCCCGGCTGTGCAACTACCTGCCCCTCGATCTGTGCGCCCTGGACACCGCGCAGCTGGAGGCCACCGGCCTGTACCGGCTGATGCGCGGCGCGGGGATCACCCTGCACAGCGCCCGGCAGTCGGTCGGGGCGCGGGCCGCGACGGCCGCCGAGGCGGAGCTGCTGGCCGAGGTCGTGGGCGCGCCGCTGCTGACCATGGAGCGCACCACGTTCGACGACACCGGCCGGGCCGTCGAGTTCGGCTCGCACATCTACCGCGCCTCGCGGTACGCCTTCGAGTTCCAGCTGCTCGTACGGCCGTGAACCGCTCGTACACCATGGGCCGCTCTCGAACGCCGCGTAAGAATGTTCGGACAAAGTATTGACGGGGTCGCGCGCCCGCCGCTAGAACTCACGTGCCGCAACCGGGCGGCCCAGGCGGAAGGCGGAACCCATGCGCACACCCCGCACGGCCCTCACGGCGGCCGTCGCAGCCCTCGCGCTCACGGTCGCCGGATGCAGCAGCTCGGGCGGCAAGAGCTCGGAGGGCAAGACGAAGGACGCCGCTTCCGGCGGCAAAGGCGTCTCCACACCACGGCTGAAGATCGCGATGGTCACCCACTCGGGCGAGGGCGACACGTTCTGGGACATCGTCCAGAGCGGCGCGAAACAGGCGGCCGCCAAGGACAACGTCGACTTCCTCTACTCGGCCAACAAGGAGGGCCAGCAGCAGTCGCAGCTGGTCCAGGCCGCGATCGACCAGAAGGTCGACGGGATCATCGTCACCCTGGCCAAGCCCGAGGCCGTACGCGACGTGGTGAAGAAGGCGGTCGCGGCGGGCATACCCGTCGTCACCATCAACTCCGGCGCCCAGTACTCCAAGGACCTCGGCGCGATCGGCCACATCGGCCAGGACGAGGGCGTGGCCGGAGAGGCGGTCGGCGAGCAGCTGAACGCGAGCGGCAAGAAGAAGACCGTCTGCGTCATTCATGAGCAGGGCAACGTCTCGCTCGAAGAGCGCTGCGCGGGAGTGAAGAAGACGTTCCACGGCACGGTCGAGAACCTGAACGTCGACGGGACCAACACGCCCGCCGCCACGTCCTCCATCGAGGCGAAACTCCAGGCGGGCAAGGACATCGACTCGGTGGTCACCCTCGGCGCGCCGATGGCGGCCGCGGCCGTGAAGGCGAAGGGCGACGCGGGCAGCTCCGCGGAGGTCGACACCTTCGACCTCAACGCCGCCGTGATCAAGCAGTTCAAGGCCAAGGAGATCGGCTTCGCGGTCGATCAGCAGCCGTATCTCCAGGGGTATCTGGCGGTGGACGAACTATGGCTCGACAAGACCAACGGCAATGTCGTCGGCGGAGGCAGGCCGGTCCTCACCGGGCCCGCGATCGTCACCGAGAAGGACGTGCCGACGCTGGAGAAGTACACCGCACGCGGTACCCGATGATCGCCCGCCGACCTCACGTGACCCATACTTGGGCGGCCGGGGCAGGTCCGTACCCGTCCCGGCCGCACCTGGCAGTACAGCAAGAGGAGCACGGCGTCGTGGCAAGGGTTCGGACAGGGGTACGCGCGGTGGGCGCGGTGCTGGCGGCGGTGCTCGGAGTTTCCCTGGTGGGATGCAGCAGCACCGGTGGCAAGCGCGCCGAGGACGCGCGCAAGGCCGCCTCCGCCCAGGGCAAGGCGGCGGTGAACACCCCGCGCTGGAAGATCGCGATGATCACCCACTCGGGCGATGGCGACACGTTCTGGGACATCGTCCAGAACGGCGCCAAGCAGGCCGCCGTCAAGGACAACATCGACTTCCTGTACTCGCACAGCGACCAGGGCCAGCAGCAGGCGCAGTTCGTGCAGACCGCCATCGACCAGAAGGTCGACGGCATCATCGTCACGCTCGCCAAGCCCGACGCCATGAAGGACGTCGTCGCCAAGGCCGAGAAGGCCGGCATCCCGGTGATCACGGTGAACTCCGGCTCCGAGAAGTCCAAGGAGTTCGGCGCCCTCACCCACATCGGGCAGGACGAGACCGTCGCGGGCGAGGCCGTCGGCGAGGAGCTCAACAAGCGCGGCAGGAAGAAGGCGCTCTGCGTCCTGCACGAGCAGGGCAACGTCGGCCATGAGCAGCGCTGCGCGGGCACCAAGAAGAGCTTCACGGGCGAGCTGCAGAACCTCTACGTCACCGGCACCAACATGCCCGACGTCCAGTCGTCCATCGAGGCCAAGCTCCAGGCCGACAAGTCCATCGACGCCGTCGTCACCCTCGGCGCGCCCTTCGCGGACACCGCCGTCAAGGCGAAGAACTCCGCGGGCAGCTCCGCCGAGGTCGACACCTTCGACCTCAACGCCAAGGTCGCCTCCGAGCTCAAGGACGGCACCCTCGGCTTCGCCGTCGACCAGCAGCCCTACCTCCAGGGGTACGAGGCCGTGGACCTGCTCTGGCTCTACAAGTACAACGCCGACATGCTCGGCGGCGGACTGCCGGTGCTGACCGGGCCTCAGATCATCACCAAGGACGCGGCCGCCCAGCTGGAGGAATACACGAAGCGGGGGACCCGATGACCGCCACTGCACCCGCGCCCGCCTCGGCGGGCGACGAGCGTCTGATCCACCGGTCCGTACTGCGCAAGATCATGGGCCGTCCGGAGCTGGGCTCGGTCGTCGGCGCGATCGCCGTCTTCGTCTTCTTCTCGATCGTCGCCGACAGCTTCCTGCGCGCCTCCAGCCTCTCGACCGTCCTGTACGCGGCGTCGACGATCGGCATCATGGCGGTGCCGGTGGCGCTGCTGATGATCGGCGGCGAGTTCGACCTGTCGGCCGGTGTCCTGGTGACGACGTCCGCGCTGGTCTCGTCGATGTTCAGCTACCAGATGACCGCGAACGTGTGGGTGGGCGTCGGCGTCTCGCTCCTGACGACGCTGGCCATCGGCGCCTTCAACGGCTTCATGCTGACCCGTACGAAACTGCCCAGCTTCATCATCACGCTCGGCACCTTCCTGATGCTGACCGGCCTCAACCTCGGCTTCACCAAGCTGATCAGCGGCACGGTCTCCACGAAGTCCATCTCCGACATGGAGGGCTTCTCCTCGGCGAAGAAGGTGTTCGCCTCCCAGCTGTCCATCGGCTCGGTCAATCTGAAGGTCACCATCCTGTGGTGGTTCGGCCTGATCGCGGTCGCCACCTGGGTCCTGCTGCGGACCCGCTTCGGCAACTGGATCTTCGCGGTCGGCGGTGAGGCGGACGCGGCCCGTGCGGTCGGCGTCCCGGTCTACAAGACCAAGATCGGCCTGTACATGGGTGTGGCCTTCGCCGCCTGGGTCTCCGGCCAGCACCTGCTCTTCTCGTTCGACGTGGTCCAGTCCGGCGAGGGCGTCGGCAACGAGCTGATCTACATCATCGCGGCCGTCATCGGCGGCTGTCTGATCACCGGCGGCTACGGCTCGGCGATCGGCTCCGCGGTCGGTGCCTTCATCTTCGGCATGACGAGCAAGGGCATCGTGTACGCGGAGTGGAACCCGGACTGGTTCAAGTTCTTCCTGGGAGCGATGCTCCTGCTGGCCACCCTGCTCAACGCATGGGTACGCAAGCGGGCGGAGGCGACGGCATGACTGCGGAAGCGACAGAGGAGCGGACGGCTCTCGTCGAGCTGGACGACGTCAGCAAGTACTACGGCAACATCCGGGCCCTCGAAGGCGTCTCCCTCGAAGTCCACGCGGGCGAGATCAGCTGTGTGCTCGGCGACAACGGCGCCGGCAAGTCCACCCTCATCAAGATCATCGCGGGGCTGCACCGGCACGACGCCGGCGCCTTCCGCATCGAGGGCGAGGACGTCTCGCTCAGCAACCCGCGCGACGCGCTCGACCGGGGCATCGCCACCGTCTACCAGGACCTCGCGGTCGTCCCGCTGATGCCGGTCTGGCGCAACTTCTTCCTCGGCTCCGAGCCGACCAAGGGCGCCGGTCCCTTCAAGCGCCTCGATGTCGAGCTGATGCGGGAGACCACCCGCTCGGAGCTGCTGCGCATGGGCATCGACCTGCGCGACGTGGACCAGCCCATCGGCACCCTCTCCGGCGGCGAGCGCCAGTGCGTGGCGATCGCCCGCGCGGTCTACTTCGGCGCCAAGGTCCTGGTGCTCGACGAGCCGACCGCCGCGCTCGGCGTCAAGCAGTCCGGCGTGGTGCTCAAGTACGTGGCGGCCGCCCGCGACGCGGGCCTCGGCGTGGTCCTCATCACTCACAACCCGCACCACGCCTACCTCGTCGGCGACCGTTTCGTGCTGCTCAAGCGGGGTGCGATGACGGGCAGCCATCTGCGCTCGCAGATCACCCTGGACGAGCTCACCCGCCAGATGGCGGGCGGCAGCGAACTGGAGGAGCTCAGCCACGAGCTCCAGCGCGCCCCCGAGCCCACCCACCTGGGCGGGCACCCCACCGACGCCTGAGTGACGGCCGGGGCCGCGGAGGCACACGAGGTCCGGTCCCGGCCGGGGTGGCAGAATCGGGCACGGCGGGCGCCGTCCGCCGCCGGTCACCCCGGCCCCCCGAGACCTCCAGGGACGACACGAGTCGTGCGAGCACTCCAGGACACCCCCCTCCCGACGCGAAGGGGTGCGGCCCGATGAACACCTCCTACCGGGGCTCCGCCCGGGCCACCGTCCTGCGCACCGTCGGCACCCGCGAGCGCCGCTCGCACCTGACCGCCCCGCGCGTGCCCACCGTGGGCATCGACATCGGCGGTACGAAGGTGATGGCGGGCGTCGTCGACGCCGACGGGAACATCCTGGAGAAGCTCCGCACCGAGACGCCGGACAAGTCCAAGAGCCCCAAGGTCGTCGAGGACACCATCACCGAGCTGGTCCTGGACCTCTCCGACCGCCACGACGTGCACGCCGTCGGCATCGGCGCGGCCGGCTGGGTCGACGCGGACCGCTCCACCATCCTGTTCGCCCCGCACCTCGCCTGGCGCAACGAGCCGCTGCGCGACGCCCTCCAGTCCCGGCTCGCCGTCCCCGTCATGGTCGACAACGACGCCAACACGGCCGCCTGGGCCGAGTGGCGGTTCGGCGCGGGCCGGGGCGAGGACCACCTCGTCATGATCACGCTCGGCACCGGCATCGGCGGCGCGATCCTGGAGGACGGCCGGGTCAAGCGCGGCAAGTACGGCGTGGCCGGCGAGTTCGGCCATATGCAGGTCGTGCCCGGCGGCCACCGCTGCCCGTGCGGCAACCGGGGCTGCTGGGAGCAGTACAGCTCCGGCAACGCGCTGGTCCGCGAGGCCCGCGAGCTCGCCGTCGCGGACTCGCCGGTCGCGTACAACATCCTGGAGCGGGTCAAGGGCAACATCCCCGACATCACCGGGCCGCTGATCACCGAGCTCGCCCGCGAGGGCGACGCCATGTGCGTCGAGCTGCTCCAGGACATCGGCCAGTGGCTCGGCGTCGGCATCGCCAACCTCGCGGCCGCCCTCGACCCGTCCTGCTTCGTCATCGGCGGTGGCGTCAGCGCGGCCGACGACCTGCTCATCGCCCCGGCCAGGGACGCCTTCAAGCGCCAGCTGACCGGCCGCGGCTACCGGCCCGAGGCCCGGATCGCCAAGGCGCAGCTAGGCCCCGAGGCCGGCATGGTCGGCGCCGCCGACCTGGCCCGCCTGGTCGCCCGCCGCTTCCGCCGCGCCAACCGCCGCCGCGTGGAGCGCTACGAGCGGTACGCGCAGGTCGCCGAGGCCGTACGCAAGTCCGGCCCGGCCCGCAACACCCAGAGGTCGGCGTGATGGCCCCGGCGGAGCGGCCCGCGGTGCCGCGTCAGTCGCCCTCCCCGGACGAGAGCGGCCAGGCCGAGGACCGCCGCCATATGATCCGCCGCCGCTGGCTCACCGCGATCATCATCGTGCTGCTCATCGGGGTCCCGGCCGGATACCTGGCGATCTCGGCCGGCCAGAGCCGCGACAGCGGCCGCGACAAGGAGGCCGAGGCCTCGGCGACCGGCCTCCAGAACGACTGGCCGTCCAGGACCCAGCGCCGCATCTACGACGTACCGGTCCCGTCGGCCGCCACCGCCGTCAAGTACTACGAGACCAACAGCTGGGCGGTCAGCAAGCTGTATGTGCAGTTCAAGACCACGGCCGCGGGTCTCGCCGAGTTCCTGAAGGACTCCGGCACCAGTACGGCGGCGCTGCGGCCCGGCTCGGTGGCGATCGGCGCCTCCGACGCCAAGAAGGTCGGCTGGACGTTCCCGCCGGGCCACGACTGGGCGGGCACCACGCACGCCCAGAAGGACCCGCTGCCCACGCAGGACATCACGGTGAACGAGAGCGACCCGGACAACCCGGTGGTCTTCGTGGTCTCGACGGCGACGCCGTAGCCGCTTTACGGGGGAGCGTCAGGCCGCGCGCCAGGAACCGCTGGTGACGGGTTCCGCCTGGTGGCGCCAGCGGGCGACGGGGACGACCGTGGCCAGGGCGGGGCCCGGCGCGGCCGCGCGGCGGGCGCAGGCGGTGAGCACGACGGCCACGGCGGCCAGTTCCTCCGGGCTCGGGCTGCCGCGCACGATCTTCCAGAGCGTGGGTTCGACGGGTTCAGCGGACATGGTGCTCCTGCCATGAGATGGGCGGCCGGCCCGCGGGGGTGTGGGCCGGCCGCCCGGTCTTCGGGTGGGTGGTGCTTGGCGCCGGAGCGCCCTGGTCGCGGCTCAGGCCGCCTGCGGGTCCGGCGTCTTCTTTCCGGCGGCCCCGGCCGCGAGCGCCGCCTCGGCCGCCTCAAGGCGGGCGGCCTCGGCGCCGACCGGCCGCAGTCCGCTCGGGATCAGCATCGACGCGGCACCGGCCGCCAGGACGACCGCCGCGCCCAGCCAGACGGCGGGAACGAGGCCGTCGACGAAGTTCTGCGGTGAGGCGTAGCCGCCGCGCGCCGCGAACACCGCCGCCAGTACGGCCACTCCGAGCACCCCGCCGAGCTCACGGCCCGAGTTGTTGACGCCCGAGGCGATGCCTTCCTGGTCGCGCCGGACCGAGGAGAACACCATGTTCACCACCGGCGCGTAGAACAGCGACATCCCGACGCCGAGCACCGCGAACGGTGGCACCAGCGTCATGTACGCGACGTCCGGATCGGCCACGAGCGCGAACCAGCCGAGCCCGATCGCCTGGAGCACGAAGCCGATGGCGAGGATGATCCGCCCGCCGAACCGGTCGGAGAGCACCCCGGCGATCGGGGCGACGGCCATCGGCATGGCGGTCCACGGCAGTGTGCGCAGCCCCGCCTCCAGCGGCGAGTAGCCCTGTGCGGTCTGCAGGAACTGGGCGATCAGGAAGATCGAGCCGAACATCCCGAAGTACATGAACAGCGAGGCCAGATTGGTCATCGCGAAGGCGCGCCCGCGGAACAGGGTGAGCGGCACCATCGGGTGCTCCACCCGGTTCTCCCAGGCCAGGAAGGCGATCAGCAGCACACCGCCCGCGAGGAAGCCGGCCAGCACCTCGCCCGAGGTCCAGCCCACGGTCCCGCCGCGCACCAGGCCGAGCACGATCCCGAACAGCCCGAGGCTCAGCAGCACGGTGCCGACCACGTCCAGGGTGGCGCCGGTGCCCCGGCTCTCGGCGAGCCACGCACGCGACAGCGGCAGCAGCACGAGCCCCAGCGGCACGTTGATCCAGAAGATCCACTGCCAGGAGAAGCCCTCCACGATCGCCCCGCCCACCACCGGGCCGAGCGCGATGGCGAGCCCCGCGATCGCGCCCCAGGCACCGAGCGCCGCACCGCGTTTGGCGGGCGGCACGGCGGCCGAGAGCAGCGTCAGGGTCAGCGGGACGACGATCGCGCCGCCGATGCCCTGCACGGCCCGGGCCACGATCAGGGCGTTGGCGCTGGTCGACAGGGCCGCGCCCGCGGACGCCAGCGTGAAGAGTGCCGTACCGATCATGAAGAGCCGACGCCGCCCGAACCGGTCGCCCAGGGCCGAGCCCGTCATCAGGAGCACGGCGAAGGTCAGGGTGAACGCGTTGACCGTCCACTCCAGTTTGTCGAGTCCGGCGTTCAGATCCTCGCGGATCGCGGGCAGCGCGGTGGTGACGACGAGGTTGTCGAGGGAGGTGATGAACATCGCCACGGCGGCGATGACGAAGGTGCGTACGGGATGGCCCTGTGTCTGGGCGCTCATGGTTCGTCCTCTCACATGTCGCGCAGGAAGTCCCTGGCTTGCCGGAGAATGCGGTTGCGGGTGGGGCCGATGGAGCCACGCGGGATCGACAGGGTGGCGCTGATCGCGTCGTAGCTCATGGGCGGGTCGCGCAGCAGCAGGCCGAGCAGGACCTGGTGCCGCTCCGGGAGATGCCGGATCGCCTCGCGGGCGAGATCGCCCTCGGCCCGGCGCACGGCCGCCTCCTCGGGGCCCGCCTGGTGCGGGACGGCCTCGGGCACATAACTCGAAAGGTCGTCCACGAGGTGGTACTTGACGCCGGCGCCGCACACCCGCAGCGCCTCGCGCCGTGCCGTCGTCACGATCCAGGCGCCGACCTTGGCGGGGTCGTGGAGCGAGCCGAGGTTCTCGATGACGCGCAGCCAGGTGAGCTGGCAGACGTCCTCGCAGTCGGCGGGGCGCAGCCCGTGCGAGCGCGCCACGCTCCAGACGGCCGCGCGGTAGCGGCGCACGAGCCGCACCCACGCCGACTGCTCCCCGGTCAGGCATGCCGCGACGAGCTCGTCCGCGCACTCCACCGGCCGGGCGGCCCGCGCCGGCCCGGCCTGCCGCGGTATCCCGGCCGGTCCCGGTGACACCGTCGGGCCGACGGCCTGCACCGACCCGGCCGGTCCCGGCAGTCCCACCGGTCCCGGTAGTCCGGTCCGTTCCGCCAGCGCCGTCGGGCCCGCCCGGTCCGGCGGCGTGCCGGTGTCCTTCCGGATGTGTTCCCCCGTCATCTCGGCCACACCGATTCCTCCTTGAGTCCTCCCCGCGGGGACCGCTCGCCCAGGCGGGGACCTGTCGCATTCCCTTGTCCCATCTGCGGGTAGCCGAGCGCCCGACCCCCTGCTCGCGCAGGACTGGACAGCCGGTAGCGCGCCACCGGCCATGGCGCGAACGGGGCGCGTGTCCGGTATCCGCACCGCGCCGGGGCGCCTCTGTCGGATGACGGTCGCGCCACCGCACCCCGGCCCAGCCGGGCCTGCCGTGGGCGACGTACCGAGAGGGGACATCACGGATGATCACGGATGAGTACGCCCGGACCTTCGCGTCCGTCAACGACCGGATCGGGCAGCTCAGGGAGAGCGGCTTCTACACCTTCGAACAGCCCTTCACGGCCGCGCCCGGCGGCCGGTCCGAGATCGATTCGCGCGAGGTCATCATGCTGACCAGCGGGAACTATCTGGGGCTCGTCGGACACCCGGAGATCAACAAGGCGGTCAAGGAAGCCCTGGACACGTATGGCTCAGGTGCCTGCGGTGCCCGGCTCAACAACGGCACCACCCGGCTCCACCTGGAGCTGGAGGAACGGCTCGCCGAGTGGATGGGCACCGAGGCCGCGCTGACGTACAGCTCCGGCTATCTCGCCAACCTCGGCACCATCTCCGCGCTCTGCGACGCCGACACCGTCGTCATCACGGACCAGTTCAACCACATGAGCATCCTCGACGGCTGCCGTCTCGCCGAGGGCAGCGTCAAGATCTTCGCGCACAACTCGATGGAGAAACTGGAGTACGTGCTCCAGCGCAACGCGGACGCCGCCAAGAAGTTCGTCGTGGTCGACGGCGTCTACTCGATGGACGGCGAGATCGCGCCGCTGGACGAGATCCACCGGCTCACCGAGCGCTACGGCGCGCTGCTGATGGTCGACGAGGCGCACGGCACCGGGTTCCTCGGCGCCAACGGGCGCGGCGCGGGCGAGCACTTCGGGCTCGTGCCCGACATCACCATGGGGACCTTCAGCAAGACGCTGGGCGGCGTCGGCGGCTTCGTCACCGCGAGCCACGACATCGTCGAGTTCCTGCGCCACTCCGCGCACGCCTACATGTTCAACGCGAGCCTGCCCGCGCCGACCGTCGCCGGGGTCCTCAAGGCCCTGGAACTGATGCGGCGCGAGCCCTGGCGCACCGAGAAGCTCTGGGAGAACACCATGCGCTTCCGGTCCGGGCTCATCCGCCTGGGCTTCGAGGTGATGGGCAGCGTGACGCCCGTCATCCCCATCCTGATCGGCGACGACGAGACCGCCCTGCGCATGTCCAAGGAGCTGATGGCGGACGGACTCTACGTCTCCGGCGCGATCTACCCGGCCGTCCCCAAGGGCAAGGCCCGGTTCCGCGCGACGGTCACCGCCGCCATGACGAGCGAGGACGTGGACAGCGCGGTCGCACTGCTGGGTGACGCCGCACGGCGGCACAACGTACTGGCCTGAAGGGGGAAGAACCGCCGTGACCATCACGACCACCACCGAGGACATATCCACCACCGAGAGCGCGGGGCAGCTCGACGCGCCGTCCGCCGCGCAGAGCCGGCGGGCCCTCCAGGCCCAGGGCGTCTACCTCGGCGCCGCGGGCCCCGCGCCCCGCGCCGCCTTCCTCTTCCCCGGCCATGGGGCGCAGTACCCGGACATGTTCGCGGACCTCGCGGCCGAACAGCCCGTCGTCGCCGAGACCTTCGAGCGGATCGACGAGACCTACCGCGAGCTGACCGGACGCTCCCTGACCGGCCGTATCTTCCGGGCGCGCGGGGGCGACCCGGCCAAGGAACTCCAGGACCCCGAGGTCATGCAGCCCGCGATCTTCGCGGGGAGCATCGCCGTGTTCCGGCTCCTCGAACACCTCGGCGTCGCCCCGGAGATGCTGATCGGGCACAGCCTCGGCGAGCTGAGCGCGCTGGTCGCGGCGGGCGCGCTGTCCGTCGAGGACGGGGTACGGGCCGTGTACGGCCGGGGCGCGGCCGTCAAGACGATCCCGGCCGACCGCCGGGGCGGCATGCTCAGCCTCCAGACGGACAGCGAGGGAAGCCGCCGCGAACTGGCCAGGCTGCTGCTCCTGATGGGCAGTCAGGACGGCTGCCTGAGCCGCTCCATCGTCAACTCGCCCGACCAGACGGTGCTCTCCGGCGACCTCGCGGCGCTCGTCCGCGCCGAGGAGTACTGCCGTGAGCACGGCATCAAGGCCACCCGGCTGCGGGTCTCGCACGGCTTCCACTCCGCGCTGCTCGCGGACGCGGTACCGCACCTGGAACGCACCCTGCGCGCCCTCGACTGGCATGCGCCGAAGATCCCCGTACTCTCCACCGTCATCGGGGACCACTACACCGAGCGGGACCTGCCGGACCTGCCCGTCCTGCTCGCCCGCCAGCTCGTGACCCCCTTCAGCTTCCAGGAGCTGATCGGACGGATGCACACGGGCGGCATCGACACCTTCGTCGAGGTCGGGCCCAAGTCGATCCTGTCCGGCCTGGTCGAGCGCATCCTCGCCGACCAGGAGGTGCTGGTCACCCCCACCAACATCCAGTCCCTGGGCGGCGTGGAGAGCATCCGCCGGTTCACGGCCTTCGCCGAGGTGCACGGGTTGCGTACGGACAAGGCCACGCCGCCGGAGCCGAAGCAGGAGTCCGACAGCGCCCGCCCGACCACCGACCAGATCCGCGCGCGACTCCTGGAGACGGCGGCCCGCACCACCGGCTATCCCGTACGGCTGCTCGACCCGGCACAGCTGATGGGCGCGGGCCTCGGGCTGAGCCCGCGGGTCCGCCAGGAGCTGGCGGCGGCGCTCGCCGCACAGCTGGGGCTCGACACCATCGCGCTCGACACGGAACGGGACGCGCCGCTCGGCGAGCTCCTGGACCGGATCGTGGAGGCGTCCCGTACGACGGCGGAGCCCGCGCCGACGCCGTCAACTGCTCCAACTCCAGTTGTTGAGGCGCCTGTTGAGGTGTCGGCGGAGGTCGACCGTGTGGTGTGGGAGGTGACGGAGGCGAAGACCGGGTATCCGGCGGATCTGCTGGAGGCGGATCTGGATCTGGAGGCGGATCTGGGGATCGACTCCGTGAAGCAGGCGGAGATCCTGGGCGAGGTGCGGGAGGTGTTCGGTCTGCCGGTGGTCGAGGATCTCGACACGGCCGAGCTGAACACGCTGCGGAAAATCGCCGGATTCGTCAACGGTTTGCGAGCGGCGAACGCTCCGACTGCCATTACGGAGACGCCTGTTGAGGTGTCGGCGGAGCTGTCGGCCGAGGTGGACCGTGTGGTGTGGGAGGTAACCGAAGCGAAGACCGGATATCCGGCCGATCTGCTGGAGGCGGATCTCGATCTGGAAGCGGACCTCGGCATCGACTCCGTCAAGCAGGCGGAGATCCTTGGTGAGGTGCGGGAGGTGTTCGGTCTGCCGGTCGTCGAGGACCTGGACGCGGCGGAGCTCAACACCCTGCGGAAGATCGCCGGGTTCGTCACCGGTCTGCGGGCCGCGACCGGTCGTAGCCCGCGTACGCCCGCCGACGGTGGCGGCGCGGACGACGACAGTCACATACACGAGGCGGCACCCGAGGGCCCGGTGCTGCCGCCGATCCTGGAGCGTACGGTCGACCGGATCGCCGGGCGCTATGTGCCGCTGGCCGTGGCGAGTCCCCTCGACCACCCCGGCGCCCGCCCGTTCGCCCTTGACGGCAAGACCGTCGTCGTCATCACCGGTCGCGACAGCGGGCTCGCCGAGGCGCTGCTGCCGCTGATCGCCGGGTACGGGGCCCGGCCCCGCGTGGTGGCCGAGCAGGGCGCGGCCGTCGACGGCTGGCCCACCTTCCACGCGGACTTCGCCGACCCCGACTCACTGGTGCGGGCGCTCAATGAGGCCCGTGGGGACGGCGTACAGGTCGTCGTCAATCTGCACCCGTACGGCACCGGGCCCCTGAAGGCGGGCCCGACCTCCTTCGACCTCGACGGCCCGGAGTGGAGCCGCCTCTCGGATCAGCACTTCACCGTCAACCTCCTTGCCGCCAAGGCGTATTACGCGGATCTGGGGCGGGCCGGGGCGGAGGCCGGCTACTTCGCCGCGACGGCTGTCGGAGGCGTGCTCGGCCTGGAGTCGGACGGCTCGCTCGACCCGCTCGGCGGGCTCACCGCGGGCTTCGTCAAGAGCCTGGACCTCGAACTCCCCGACGCCCGCGCCAAAGTCGTCGACTTCACCGACGGCGACGCGACGGCCGCCGCGACCGCGCTGATCGAGGAGATCACCACCGTCGCGGAACCCACGGTCGAAGTCGGTTACGTACGCGGGGTGCGCAAGACCGTGCAGGTGCTCCCGCACGAGATCGAGCACCATCCGCTACGGGAGCCGCTGCGGCTCGATCCCGGCAGTGTGGTCGTCTTCTCGGGCGGCTCGCGCGGCATCACGTACGAGTGCGCGAAGGAGATCGCCCGCCTCAAGGGCGTCCACATCGTCATCCTCGGGCGCACCCGGCCCGCCGACGGCACCGAGGAGTGGATGCGGCTCGACGACGACGCGTTCGAGGCACTGGGCCGCGAGTGGTTCCAGCGGGCGCGGGCCGAGGGGCGGGAGATCACGCCGGTGGCGGCCCGCAAGGAGTTCGCGGCGCTCGCCAACTCCCGTTCCCTGTACCGCAATCTGGCCGAGCTGCGGTCCCTGAACGAGCTCACCTCGTACGAGATCTGCGATGTCGCCGACGAGGCGCAGGTGGCCGGGGCCATCGGGCGGATACGGGCGCGGCACGGGCGTATCGACGGGATCGTGCACGCGGCCGGGCTCGAATCGGTGGCCACCGTGCCGAAGAAGTCCCTGGAGCACGCCCGGAACGTCGTACGGGTGAAGGCGGACGGGGCGCACCACCTGTGGCACGCCGTGCGGGACGACGAGCCGGCGTTCTTCTGCTTCTTCGGCTCCTTCCTCGGCCGCTTCGGGATGGACGGGCAGGTCGACTACACGGCGGGCGCCGATCTGGTGTCCAAGCTCTCCGCCCTGCTGGCCAGGGAGCGGCCGCGGACCAAGGTGTTCACGCTCTGCTGGACCGGCTGGGCCGAGGTGGGGATGGCCGCCACCGAGGCCGTGCGGCACATCCAGGAGGAGGTACGCGGGCTGCGGTATCTGTCGGTGGAGGAGGGCGTGCAGCACTTCGCGCGCGAGCTGTTCCACGGCGGCGACGACCCCGAGGTGCTGGTCTTCGGGGAGATCGGCAAGAACAGTTACGGCGGCCAGGACGCGAGCATGGACGCCGGAAGGACCGCCGTCGCCGTACCGGTCGGCCCCGACGGAAGCGTCCGGGACCGGATCGCGCTGCCGCTGATCGACGCGGTGGACGAGCTCTCGGCGGACCGGGTGCGGGTGCGCAAGCGGCTGGATCCGGGCGGCGACCGCTATCTGGGCGACCACCTGGTGAAGGGGGCGGGCACGTTCCCCGGTGTCCTGCACATCGAGGCGCAGGCGCAGACGGCGGGCCTGCTGGCCCCGGAGTACGTACTGGCCGGGGCGGAGAGCGTCGAATTCCTCAAGTTCATCCGGTATCTGCCGAACTTCCCGGTGGAGTTGAGCCTGGAGGCATATCCGCTCACCCACCACGAGATCGCGGGCGACGGGCTCCACCGGATCGCCACCGAGATCCGCTCCGACCTGGTCACGGCGGACGGCAGGGTCCTGGAGACCGGCCGGCTCCACTCGCGCGGCACCCACCTGTTCGCCGGGGAACCACTCGTACCGCCGGAGCCGGATCACTCGATCGCTCAACTCCTGGAATCAGAAAGGGAGTTCGACCTTGAGCGGTTCTATGAACGGGTGCGCCGGCAGATCACCTTCGGGCCCTCCTTCCGCCAGGTCCGGCGGGTCGCGGCGGTGGGAGACGTGGCGGACGGGCGGCTGGTGAGCGAGATCGGCGTGGCGTCGGGCCGTGGCCTCTTCTCCTCGGTGGCCACGCCCCGGCTGCGCACCCTGCCGGTGGTGATCGACAACGCCTGGCGGTCGGCGCTGGTCTGGGCGTACCACCAGCTCGGCATCCATGTGGTGCCCATCTCCGTCGCGGCGATGCGGTTCTACCGCAACCCGCTGGCGGGGGAGACCGTGTACGCCGACTCGACGGTCACCGACAGCGGGCAGGGCGGGCCGGGCAGGCTGCGGATCGACACGCGCATCGTCGACGCCGGGGGCGCCCTGCTCTGCGACATCCAGGGTCTTCTCGCGGCACAGGTGGGGCGTGATGAGGGCGATACAGGTCTCCTGGACCGATAGTGCCGTGCCGGGCAGCGGGCGGCCGCTGCCCGGCGGCGGGCGGGTCGTCACGGAATGGCTCCCGCTGGTGCGGACGGGCGAGGCCCGCGCCGCCTACCTGGCGGGCTACCTGGGCCCGGCCGAGCTCTCGGTCCTCGCCTCCATCGCCGCACCGAAGCGGCGGGCCGAGTGGCTGTCCGGGCGGGTCGTGGCCAAGCGGCTCGTCTGCCTGGTCCTGGAAGGGGCCGGGGTGCCGGTGCGGCCGCGCGAACTCGTCCTGCTCGGCGGCAAACCGGGCGGCCGGGCGGGCAAGCCCCAACTCGGCTTCGTATCAGGCGTGTTGGCGGACCGGGCCGCGCGCCATGTCTCGGACCTCTCCCTCGCCCACACCGAGAAGTACGCGGTGTGCGGGGTGGCCCGGGGCGGGCGCGTGGGAGTCGACGTCGAACCGCTGCGCGTCTTTAGCCCCGCACTGCGCCGCACCGTCTTCACCGAACGCGAACTCGCCCTGTCGCAGCGCGCGTTTCCCGCCTTCGCCCCCGGCCATCGCGCGACCGCGCTGTGGGCGGTCAAGGAGGCGCTGCTCAAGGCGTACGGCATCGGCTTCGCGCACGGCTGGGGGACCGCACGGCTGCGCGAGGCCACCCCGTCCGCCGGGATCTTCGACCTGGCGCTGCCCGAACGGGCCGACGCGCTGCCCGAACCGGCCCGCGTACGTCCCGAAGGGCCCGACCCCGCACCCCGGGTGAGCGTCCACTTCGGCCGGCTCACCGACCACGTTTTCGCCATCGCCTCCGTCGTCCAGCGGACCGCGGCAGGCCACTCGCAGAAAGGGCAGCTCCGTGCCTGGGACTGACTCCGAGGAGTTCGATCCGATCGCCGTGGTGGGTTACGGCTGCGTCTTCCCGCCCGACTCCTACGACGCCGACACGTTCTGGAAGAACATCCTCGACGGCCGTATCGGCATCGCCGCACCGCCCGAGGACCGCTGGGACTGGCGGGACTACCACGACGACGACAAGAACCTCGTCGACAAGACGTACTGCCGCTGGGGCGGCTTCCTCGACGGCTACCGCGCGCCGGACGGCCTCGGTCAGCTGAGCGCCGGGAACCGGGAGGCGGTCGGCGACTTCAACCACACCCAACTGATGGTGCTCGACACCGTCCTTCAGGCGCTGGGGAGCGCGGGCTACAGCCTGGCGCGCCTGGCCACCACCGACACCGGGCTCTTCGTCGGCAACATGCTGGGCGACGAGGCGGTCATGGAGTCCTCGCTGGCCTTCCGCTCCCGCGAAGTGCTGCACCACATACGGCGGGGCGAGGCGTTCCGGGCATTGCCGGAAGACCAACGCGCCGCGATCGAGAGCGGGTTCGCCGAGGCGGTCGGGCAGCGGCTGTACGACGCCGATCAGCACCGCGCCGCCAATGTGTTCCAGGTCAGCGTGGCCAAGGGCGTCGCCCGGGTGATCGGTCTGCCGGGGCCCGCGGCGATCGGGGACGCGGCCTGCGCCTCCGGGCTCACCGTGATCGACACCGCCGTCAAGTACCTCCAGGACCGCAGCCACGACATGGTCCTGGCCACCGGCGTGCAGGGCAACATGAACATCACCGGCAACGTCTGCTTCGCCAAGATCGGCGGACTCTCCGCCACCCGCAGCACCCCCCTGGACGCGGGCGCCAGCGGGCTCATCAACGGCGAGGGCTGCGGCACGGTCCTGCTGAAACGGCTCAGCGACGCGGTCCGCGACGGCGACCGGATCAGCGCGGTGATCCGGGGCATCGCCACCCGCTGCGACGGCAAGGGCAAGGCGATCTACGCCCCGTCCTCGCGCGGCCAGGTCGCGGCCATGCGCCGCGCCCTGGAACTGGCGGGCGCCGAGCCGGAGGAGCTCGACTACATCGAGACGCACGCCACCGCGACCTCCACCGGCGACCTCGTCGAGGTCGGTTCGCTCCAGCAGCTGTACGAGGGGAGGGGTACGGCGGCCGGATCCGTTCTGCTCGGTTCCGTGAAGGCGCAGATCGGGCACACGTTCTCGGCCGCCGGGATGGCCAATCTGCTCAAGATCCTGCTCGCGTTCGAGCACGAGACGGTGCCGCCCACCCACGCCTTCACCCGGCCCCACCCCGATATGCGCCTGGAGGGCTCGCCGTTCCGGGTGCCGGTGGCGGCCGAGCCCTGGCAGGTGCCGAAGGAGTGCCGCCCGCGCCGGGCGCTGTCCAACGCGTTCGGGTTCGGCGGCGTCAACACCAGCGTCGTCGTGGAGCAGTACGACGCGGTGCACCACGCGGACGCGGCCCTCACCCAGCAGAGCCACGCGGCCCGGCCGCCCGCCGGGGCGCACACACCGCTCGCGGTCCTCGGCGTCGGCGTCATGACACCCGCAGCCCGCGACACGGCGGCGCTCGCCGCCGACCGGCCCGCCGACGCGGGCGTCACCGGCTTCCCGCGCGACCGCTGGCACCCCGACGCCGCCGAGATCTACGACCCGGACGGCACCTGGCGGGCCGGGATCGTCTCCGATCTCGACTTCCCCTGGAAGGTGTACCGCATCCCGCCCAGCGTCCTCGAAGACCTCGACCGCGCCCAGCTGTTGTCGGTGATGGCGGCGGGCCAGGCCCTTCAGGACTACGGGGTGGATCCCGCCGACCGGGTCGGCATGGGCGTCTTCGTCGGCGCGACCTGCGGACTGGAATCGGGCCTGAACCGCAACTTCCGTATCCGCCTGGTGGAGTTCGAGCGGGCGCTGGAGGCCGTCCCCGCGTTCCGGGAGCTGGACGAGGAGACCCGCCGGGCCGTAGTCGAGAGCTACACCGCCGAAGTGCACCGCTACATCCCGCAGACCCGGGAGAACGCGCTGCCCGGCTACATGGACAACATCACCGCGGGCCGCATCCAGAACATCTTCGACCTGCGCGGCCCGGGCGTGGTCATCGACGACGACCTGTGCTCCTTCGGTACGGTCCTCGGGCTCGCCCAGCGCAACCTCGTGCAGGGCGAGTGCGATGTCGCCCTCGTCGGCGGTGTGCACGCCAACCTCACCCCGGAGTTCACCCGCCTCTTCGAGCGCCGCCTGAAGGAGGCGGGCCACAGCGTCCAGGACCTCGTCCCGGGCGAGGGCGCCGCCTTCTTCGTCATCAAACCGCTCGACCGGGTCACCGAGGACGACAAGGTGTACGCGGTGATCGACGGGGTCGGCTGCGCGGACGCCGACATCCCGGTCGCCCGGCCCGGCGTGCCGTTCTTCTACGGCGCCGACGGCGCGATCCGCGCCGCCGAGCTCATCGTCCGCCTCGACGGGGCCGACCACGACACCGTCCGCCTCAAGCTCCCGCAGATCGAGAGCGGGCACGGATACTCGCTGCGCATCCGTCGCAGCGCCGACGTCCCCGACGACGAACAGCCGCCTAGCGCCGAGGAGTTCGGGCCAGCTCCCGTCGGAGCACCGGCCGACGACCCCGGCACCGGCTTCCTCACCGCCGCCACCTACGGCCAGCTCATCGACCGGCTCGAAGCGCTGGCCCGGGGCGAGTCCGTACCGCTGGAGCGCATCCCGCCCACCGAACGCGGCGGCTACCGCATCGGCTTCAGCTACGCGTCCCGGATGGATCTCGCCCGCAAGACCCAGCTGACGCTGCGGCTGCTGCGCCCCGACAGCACCACGTCCCCGTCCACCCCTTCCGCCACCACGAGGTGACCCCATGACCACCGTGACCACACCGGCGCTCTCCATACGGAGTGTCCACCGGCCCGTGCACCGCTGGCTGCGCAGCCTGTTCTTCTGGCCGGTGCTCATCCACTGCGTCGCCTGTCTGGTGCCGCTCTACCTCTTCAGCTCCCGCACCGGCTCGGGCTTCGCCTGGAGCGCCGGGTCGCCGCTGAGCGCCGCGGTGCTCGGTGCCGGGTACGGCGGGGCCTGCACCATGTTCGTGCTGACCCTGCGCGAGCGGGACTGGACGAGCGCCCGCGGCACCGTCTTCGCCCCGATCACGCTGCTCGTCTCGGCGCTCGCGCTCACCTTCATCTACTGGGACGACTTCCACTTCACCAGCGGCGGCGCGCTCGCCCGCGCCTTCGCCTGGCTGTGGCTGGCCTCGCTGGCCTGCTTCCCCCTCACCGCGTACCTCGTGTGGCAGGTCCACGACCCGAAGGCCAGGGCCCGCGAGGAGCGCGGACCGGCCCCGATGCGGGCCGATGTGAGCATCCCGACCGCCGTCATGGGCGCCGTGCTGTGGGGTCTCGCGTTCGCGCTGTGGATCGCCCCGGGCGCGGTCGGCCGCCACTGGGCCTGGAACCTCGACGCGCTGGACGCCCGGATGCTGGGGGCCTGGTTCTTCGCCTTCGGCGCCGGGGCCTGGCAGGCGCTGTGGGAGCACGATCTGCACCGGATGCGGGCCGGGTTCCTCACCGACGTCACGCTCAGCACGCTGTCGCTGATCGCGCTGGTGCGCTACTCGGACGAGGTGCACTGGGGCCGGCCGCTCACCTGGGTCTATCTCGTGGTCCTGGTAGGCCTGCTCACCGCCGGGCTCACCGGCCGCTTCATGGCGCTCCCGGAGGCCCTGGAGCACGAGCGCGAGGCGCGCGCCGCCCGGGAAGCGCAGACGGCCTGAACCGTCCGAAGTCCCGTACGGCCGCCGGGGATCCGGCGGCCGTACGGACGCGGCTCCCCCAGGGAAGGGATGTACCGACCGTGAACCCCCACAAGGGCAGCTTCAGGATCCACGAGACGCTCACCACCTCGTTCCGGCAGTGGGTCGCCCACCACCACGTGGACGCGGTGGAAGGCCTGGACCACATCCCCGCCGGCGGGCCGTTCATCGTGACCGCCAACCACCTGAGCTTCTTCGACCACTACCTGCTGGAGACCGCGCTGTTCGCCGCCCGGGGCCGGTATGTGTACTTCCCCGCCAAGGCCGCGAACTTCGGCCACCCCGTCAAACGCCTGCTGCGGCTGAGCGTCGGCTGCGTGCCGCTGGACGGCGACCGACCCGACCGGCACGCCGTCGCCGCCCTGAAGGAGGTCGTCGACGGCGGCGACGTGCTGTGCACCTACCCGGAGGGCACGCGCGGGACCGGCGGCACCATGCTGCCCTTCCACGACGGGCCGTTCTACTTCGCGGTGCGCTGCGGTGTCCCCGTCGTCCCCGTGATGCTGTGGGGTTCGGACCGCATCCTGCCCAAGGGCGCGGCGATTCCGCGCCGCGTCAGGGCCCGCCTGGTCTTCGGGCCCGCGTTGACGGCCACCGCAGACGGGGCCAGGAGCGCGCGCATCGCCGATCTGCGCACGCGGGCGAGGGCGCGGATGGAGGAGCTGGGCCGCCGGGCCCGCACGGCTTTCGGCAGCCCGGACGCGGAGAGCGTACGGCAGTGTCTGCGGCGGGCGGACCGGATCGCGGCCGGGGCCCGCGCCGAGGGCCGCCCGCTGGCGCGCGGGGAGCGCCGCAGGATCGCCGTGCTGCGCGGCCTCGCCCGCGCGGCCGCCGCCGAGGCGGTCTGATCCGACGAGGAGAGTGCATGATCACAGAACAGAACCCCTTGACCGCGCCGACACCGGCGGCGGTGTTGTACGGCGACACACTCGTCGTCTTCGAGGGCCACAGACGGCTGTTGTGGGACCGGCCGGGGCCCGGGCGGTGGCGGCCCGTCGGCCTGTGGCCCGGGCCCGCCGAGGCCGCGGCCCTCGCCGCCCGGCTGGCGTCGGGCCACAACGTCCTGGTCGTCCTCGGCCGCGACCGCCAGAGCGTCCCGCTGCTCGCCGAGGAGCTGGCGGCGGCACCGGCCGAAGTGCGGTGGCTCGCGGCGGCGGGACCGGGCACGGCCGAACCGTACGACGTACGCATTCCGTTCCTCGACTGGCTGCCGCCGGCCGAACGGCTGCGGGGACTCGAACTCCTCGCCCAGGGCGCCGAGTTGGTGCGCAGCACCCCGGCGGCGCTGCTTCCGGCGCTGCTCGCGGACACGGTGGGTCCGACGCGGTCCCCGGTGCGGTTCGTCCTGTGCACACGCGCGGCCGGCCCCGGCGAGGAGCACATCGCCGGGGCTGCCGCGCGGCTCTTCGGTCACCCCTGACGCGCCGCCCGCTCCTGCGCGCGCTCCTGTTCGGCCAGGCGCCGGTCGGCCTCCGCCCAGGAGGGCGCCACGGCCGCGTCCTGGCGCCAGGAGACGAAGAGCGAGTCGCGCATCGCGGGCTTCAGCCGGGACATGGTGGAGAAGTGCGGCTCGGCCTTGATGTACGCCTGCATCGCCTTGCCGCTCTCCCACGCGGAGAGCGTCCAGAACGTCTTGTGCCAGGGGTCGGCCCGTAACGAGAGACCCACGGCACCCTCCGACGACCGGGCCTGCCGGTAGACTCCGCCGGACAGCATGAAGAAGCGCGGCACGCGGACGAGGGACTTGAGCCTCAACCGGGATGCCAGGACGACGACTTCACCTTGGTAGCGGGCCGCGGGCCCGGACGACCAGGGGAGCGTGTGCATATGTCCTCCTTCGCGACGGAGCGGCACGACCTGAGCGGTCGTGCCGCCATGGTTTCGCAGGGGCCCCGCGGCCGCTACATCGGTGGATTGCCGTGCTTGCGGGACGGCAGATCGGCGTGTTTGGCGCGCAGCGTCCGCAGCGAGGCGATCAGCAGCCGGCGGGTGTCGCGCGGATCGATGACGTCGTCGACCAGACCGCGCTCCGCCGCGTAGTACGGATGCATCAGCTGCTCCCGGTACTCGGCGATCAGCCGGGCGCGCGCCGCCTCGGGGTCGTCCGCGGCGGCGATCTCCCGGCGGAAGACGACGCCCGCCGCGCCCTCCGCCCCCATCACCGCTATCTCGTTGGTGGGCCAGGCGAACGACAGGTCCGAGCCGATCGAGCGGGAGTCCATCACGATGTAGGCGCCGCCGTACGCCTTGCGCAGGATCAACTGGACGCGCGGCACGGTCGCGTTGCAGTACGCGTAGAGGAGCTTGGCGCCGTGCCGGATGATGCCGCCGTGCTCCTGGCCGACGCCCGGCAGGAACCCCGGCACGTCGAGCAGCGTGACCAGCGGGATGTTGAAGGCGTCGCAGGTCTGCACGAAACGCGCGGCCTTCTCCGACGAGTGGATGTCCAGGACCCCGGCCTGTACGCACGGCTGGTTGCCCACGATGCCGACGACCTGGCCGCCGAGGCGCGCCAGGGTGCACACCACGCTGCCCGCCCAGGCCGCGTGGACCTCGAAGTGCTCGCCGTGGTCGACGATCTCCTCGATCACCGCGCGCATGTCGTACGGGCGGGCCGCGTCCGCCGGGACGAGGTCGACCAGCGCGTCGCACGGCCGGTCGTCCCGGTCGTCGCCGGGCAGGGCGGGCGGCAGCTCCCGGTTGTTCTGCGGCAGCAGCGAAAGCAGGTAGCGCACCTCCTCCAGGCAGATCCGCTCGTCGTCGTACGCGAAGTGCGCCACCCCCGACAGGGCGGCGTGGACATCGGCCCCGCCCAGGCCGTTGTGCGTGATCTCCTCGCCGGTCACCGCCTTGACCACATCGGGTCCGGTGATGAACATCTGCGAGGTCTCGCGCACCATGAAGACGAAGTCGGTGAGCGCGGGGGAGTAGGCCGCGCCGCCCGCGCACGGGCCGAGCATCACCGAGATCTGCGGGATCACCCCGGACGCCCGGGTGTTGCGGCGGAAGATCCCGCCGTATCCCGCGAGCGCCGTGACGCCCTCCTGGATCCGGGCGCCCGCCCCGTCGTTGAGGCTGACCAGCGGGGCGCCCGCCGAGTCGGCGAGGTCCATCACCTTGTGGATCTTCTGCGCGTGCGCCTCGCCGAGCGCGCCGCCGAAGACGCGGAAGTCATGCGCGTACACGAAGACCGTACGGCCGTGGACAGTGCCCCAGCCGGTGATCACGCCGTCCGTGTACGGCTTCCTCGCCTCCAGGCCGAAGCCGGTCGCGCGGTGCCTGCGCAGCGGTTCGAGCTCGGTGAAGGAGTCCATGTCGAGCAGCAGCGCGATGCGTTCGCGCGCGGTCAGCTTGCCCTTGGCGTGCTGCGCCTCGGTCGCGCGTGCGCTCGGCCCGTCGAGCACGTCCCGCTTGATCTGCCGCAGCTCCGCCAACCGGCCGTGGGCACCGACCAGTTGGGCTTCCGGATCGACCGGCGGCGGGACCGTCTCCTCGCTGAGGACGCTCACTTGGACTCCCTTCCCCACTGGTCGACCCAGCTCATGGCGAACGCGACGTCCCCCTCGATGCTCAGCAGCCCCGCGGCGAAGGCCACCGAGCCGCGCTGCTCGCCCAGGACGATCCGGGTCAGACACTCCTGGCCCACCCGGACCGTCGCGTTGGGCTGGTGGAAGACGGCCCCGGCCGGCGAGCAGCCCTCGTCCGTGGCGACCACATAGCGGTCCCGGTCCCCGGCCGGGGTGTCCACGACCAGGCGCACCACCCCGGGCCGCACCGGCCGGGTGTGCCGGCAGGACCAGGCGAGCAGCCGGTCCAGCGTCTCCTCCACCGCACGCGTGCGCACCGCGGCGACCATGGCGTTCCCCCTTCCGCCGCGCTCCTGGGCGCACGGCTCGTCGGCCGACGATCGCCCCGGGCGCCGGACATCCGGATGGACCGCCGCTGGACCGGCTCCCGCGCGGTCCGGAGACATGAATTCCTCACACGGCGCGGGTGACGACGGCACACCCGGTTGGTGAGGACGGCACTGTCGGACGGGGAGCGCCGACGCACATCCTGAGTGCTCCTATTCCAGTCGCCGTCCGCGCCGGACGGCGACGCCGACGGGGGAGTCCTCAATGTCGATGTTCGGCCCGCTCTCCGCCCAGGAACACCGCACGACACCCAACGCCCAGGCCGCCCGGCTCCCGCTGCTGCCCGAGGAGGAGCCGCTGGAGCTGGTCATCGAAGTGCTCAGCGCCCCCAGCGGGCGGCCCGCGCTGTTCTCCCTCTGCTGGGCGGGCGACCTGACGTCATGACCTCGCTGCGGATCGGGTTCCGGCGCCACCTCCGCGCGGAGGTGGTGCCCGACGACGCGACGTATCTGATCTCGGAACACGGGGTCACCGCTGTCAGGGCGCCGCATCTGGAGAGCCTCGCCCCCCTGCTCGACGGCAGCCGCGACCTCGCGGCGCTGCTGCGGGAAGCCGCCGGAACGCTCTCGCCCCGGCGCCTTGAGGCACTCATCGAGCGGCTCGCGGAAGCGGGCTTCATCGAGTACCGCGAGGCCGGCGCGGCCGTGGGGCCCGCCGAGCACAGCGTCGAGGCGTACTGGGAACTCGCCGGCCTCGACGGGCAGAGCGCCCGCGGCCGCAGCGCCTCGGCGACCGTGGAGCTGCGCGCGGTCGGGGAGTTGGACCTCGACGCGGTCGCGGGAGCCCTTGGCGCGGGCGGCGTGCGGGCCGCCGTGGGCGCCACTCCGGGCGCGGCGCTGACGGTCGTCGTCTGCGACGACTACCTCAGCGCCGCGCTGCCCGCCATCGACGCCGAGCACCGGGCCGCCGGCCGCCCCTGGCTGATCGCCAAGCCGACCGGCGCCACCGTCTGGGTCGGCCCGGTCTTCCACCCGGACGGCCCCTGCTGGAGCTGTCTGGCGCACCCGCTGCGCCGCCACCGTGCGGTGGAGTCCCGCATACGGGCCGCCACCGGCCGGGTGCCGGACCGGCCGCACCCCGCCGCCGGGCTGCCGTCGACCTGGGCCACCGGCCTCCAGCTCACCGCGGTGGAGACCGCCAAGTGGCTGGCCGGGCACCGGTATCCGGGCCAGGAGTGCGTGCTGACCTTCGACACGCTCACCCTGGACTCCCGCAAACACCGGCTGCGCAGGCGCCCGCAGTGCCCGCACTGCGGCACCCCGAGAACCCCGGCCGCCACGGTGCCCATCGTGCCGGTGCCCCGGCTCCGGGCGCCCGACGCGGGCGGCTGCCGGGCCCGCTCCGCCGAGCGCATGCTCGATGCGTACGGCCATCTGGTCAGCCCCATCACCGGAGTCGTCGCGGAGGTCAGCCGGGTCGAGGGCGGGCCCGCGTTCCTCAACAGCTACAGCTCCGGGGCCAATCCGGTCGGCGGCGGCCAGGGCCTGAGCGCGGTGCGCGCCGGGCTGCGCCAGCTCAACGGCGGCAAGGGCGTCACCGCGCTCGACGCCAGGGTGAGCGCGCTGTGCGAGTCGGTGGAGCGCTACTCCGGCTGTCTGCACGGCGACGAGCCCCGGATCAGGGCGAGTTACCGCTCTCTCGGCGAGCGGGCCGTGCACCCGGGCAGCTGCCAGCTGTACGCGCCGGAGCAGTTCGCGGACCGGGCCGCCTGGAACGCCTGCCACGGCGGGTTCCACCATGTGCCCGAGCCGTTCGACGAGGACGCCGAGATCGACTGGACGCCCCTGTGGTCGCTCACCGGGCAGTGCGAGCGGCTGCTGCCCACCGCCCTGCTCTACTTCCCGCCCGCCGACGACGGCGTGCGCCCCGCCGCCGGGCGGGAGTTCTGCCGCGCCGACTCCAACGGCAACGCGGCGGGCACCAGTCTGGAGGACGCCGTCCTCCAGGGCTTCCTGGAACTCGTCGAGCGCGACGCCGTCGCCCTGTGGTGGTACAACCGCACCCGCCAGCCCGCCGTCGACCTCGACGCCACGGGGGACCTGTGGACCGGCGAGCTGCGCGAGGTGCACCGGAGCCTGCGCCGCGAGGTCTGGGCCCTCGACCTCACCTCCGACTTCGGCATCCCCGTCTTCGCGGCGCTGTCCCGCCGCACCGACAAACCGGCCGAGGACATCGTGTTCGGCTTCGGCGCCCACTTCGACGCGCGTATCGCCCTGCGCCGGGCGATGACCGAGCTCAACCAGCTGCTGCCCGCCGCCCTCGGCGCCTGCCGCCACGGCGACGGCTACCGCCTCACCGATCCCGCGCCCCTTCAGTGGTGGCGCACCGCCACCCTGGACAACCAGCCCCATCTGCGGCCGAAGGACGGCGAACGCGCCCGCCCGGTACGGGAGTTCCCGCGCCACGCGTGCGTGGACCTCGCCGAGGACGTCGCCGCCGTGACCGCGTCCGTACGGGAGAGGGGCCTCGAACTGCTCGTCCTGGACCAGACCCGGCCCGAGACCGAGCTGCCCGTGGTCAAGGTCCTGGTCCCGGGGCTGCGTTCGTTCTGGGCCAGGTTCGCCCCCGGCAGGCTCTTCCACGTGCCGGTCGCGCTCGGCCGGCTGGCGTCACCGACTCCCGCCGCCGACCTGAATCCGCTGCCGCTGTTCGTCTGAGCCCCGACCGCCTCCGCCCCACCAGGAGCCCACCGTGTCGCACCCCAGCACCCCCGACCGCCGCCCCCAGGAGGCCACCGCCCTGTGGTCGCTGCGCGAGGACGTACGGGTCGAGCCCTCCGACGACGGCCACACGGTGGAGATCCACGGCCGCTGGCTGGACCTGCGCATCAGCAGGCCGGGGCCGGTGCTCCTGGAGGCGCTGCGCCGGATGACCCTGGGCCCGGTGAACCTGGCGAACATCCAGGGGATCCGGGCCGGCGACGGCGTCCTCGCGGAGGTGCTGCGCAGCCTGCACGACCTGGTGGTGCGCTCCCTGGCGCTGCGTGACAGCGGACAACTGCTGCTCTCGGTGGTGCCGCTGGCGCGCACGGCCCGCTTCGATCCCGAACCACCGCCCGAAGGTCGTCTGTTGAAGCTGTCGCGGTTCGCGGTGCTGCGCCGGGACGGCGACCGCTTCGTCCTGGAGTCGCCGCTGTCGCTCCACCGCGTGGTGCTGTGCGCGCCCGAGGCCCAGTGGGTGGTCGCGGCGCTCGGGCGGCCCACTCTGCCCGAGGACGCGGCCGCCCGTACCCCGCTGGCGCCGCCGGTGGTGCGGGAGATCCTCGGCCATCTCATCGGCACCGGCATGGTGCTGGTGTCGCAGTCCGGCGGGGAGGAGTTCGAGGAGGACGAGGACGCGGCGCTGCGCACCTGGTCGGCCCCCGACCTGCTGTTCCACACCCGCTCGGTCACCGGACGCGACGACGGCGACTTCGGCGCCACCTTCGCGCACGCGGGGAGCATCGACCCCCAGCCCGCCGTCAAGAAGCGCCCCGCCGGGCCCACGGTGGCGCTGCCCCGCCCGGACCTGGGTGAACTCCTCAGCCGGGACCCGCAGTTCACCACCGTCCTGGAGGGGCGCCACTCCACGCGGGGCTACGGCTCGGCGCCGCTGTCACTGCGTACGCTCGGCGAGTTCCTCTACCGTACGGCCCGTGTACGTTCCGTACGGGAGACGGGAGCGGACACCCTGGCGCACGCCGTCAGCGACCGGCCCTACCCGTCGGGCGGCGCCGCCTACGACCTGGAGCTGTATCTGACCGTACGGGGCTGCGAGGGCGTGCCGGACGGCATCCACTACTACGCGCCGGACGAGCACTGCCTGGTCGCCGTCAACGAGGAGTGGGCGGCGGCCGAGGAGCTCATGGCGGGGGCCGTCGCGGCCGCCGCGCTGTCCGGGCCGCCGTCCGTGCTGATCACGCTGACCTCGCGGTTCCAGCGGCTGTCGTGGAAGTACGGGGGCCTCGCCTACGCGCTGGTGCTCAAGCATGTGGGTGTGCTGCTCCAGACCTTCTACCTGGTCGGATCCGCGATGGGCCTGGCCGCCTGCGCGGTGTGCAGCGAGGACATCGAGCTGTGCGCGCGGGCGTTCGGGCTCGACTGGCGCACGGAGTCGGCCGTGGGTTCCTTCGTGCTCGGCTCCGCGCCGCAGGAGGCCGAGCGCTGTCGCCCGCAGTGGGTCGACGTCAACGACGCGCACTGGCACGACCGTTCGGCCGTCGAGCTGCGCGAGGGCCTGCGCCCGCCGGCCGCGTAGGCGTAACGAAAGGCGAGAAAGAACCGGCGTGAGAGTGACCCTCTCATGTGCGCGCGGTACCCCTATCATGACGGCGTCGCTGTATACGGCGTACCTGTTGACGTTCAGGGGGAGAGCGTGACGGTGCCGCGTTTGCCATGGCTGTCCGGCCTTGGGATCTCCGGTCAGGACCAGCGGGAGAAGCTGCCCCCGAGGCTGGCCTTCGCCATTGTCCTGATCGTGTTCTTCGGCTTCGCGCTGATCGCCGTACTGAATGTGGTCAGCGCCGATCCGGGCCCCTTGCTGCTGACCTTCTGCGCGCTCTCCAGCGTCGCGCTCCTCGGCCTCCAGGCGGTGCACAGCGCGCCCGGCGCCTGGCGGATCCGGGCGCGGTACGGCTTCTGGACCCTCGGGGCACAGGCCGTGCTCACCTTCGTCCCGCTGCTGTTCTTCAAGCTGACCTGGGGCGGCATGGGAGGCTTCCTCGCCGGGTCCTGCCTGCTGGTCGTCGCCGCACCGCTGTGCTGGCTGATGTTCGCCGCGATCGCCCTCGGCACCGCAGGCACCGCGGCGGCGCTGGGCAGTAGCTGGATCGACACGTCGTATCTCGCGGTGTCGACCGTGCTCACCGGACTCATCGTGTACGGGATGACCCGGCTCTCCAACCTCGTCTCCGAACTGCACCGTGCCCGCCAGGAGTTGGCCGACCTGGCCGTCTCCGAGGAGCGGCTGCGCATCGCCCGGGACCTGCACGACCTATTGGGCTTCGGGCTCTCCGCCATCACCCTCAAGAGCGAACTCACGCTGCGGCTGGTGCAGCAGCGGCCGGAGCGCGCCCGCGAGGAGCTGGGGGCCATCCTGCAGATCTCCCGGCAGGCGCTCGCCGATGTGCGCGCGGTGGCCAGCGGCTACCGGGCCATGTCGGTGAACGCCGAGGCCGCGTCGGCCGAGGAGGTGCTGGCCGCAGCCGAGATCGACGCCCGCATCGACCTCGACCTCGGCCCGGTCTCCCGCGAGGCCGGCACGGTCCTGGCCGTCGTGATCCGCGAGGGCGTCACCAACATCCTGCGCCACAGCAAGGCGCAGCACTGCGTCATCGAGGCCCACTGCGTGGGCGCCGGGAACGGCGGCGAGGGTGCCTCGGTCCGTATCACCGTCGCCAACGACGGCGTCTCACAGGACGGACCGGGCAGCGGGCGCGACGGCGGCAGCGGCCTCGGCAACCTCCGGGTGCGGGCCGCCCAGTTGGGCGGCCGGCTCACCGCGGGCCTGTCGGACGACGGCTGGTACCGGCTGGTCGTCGAGGTGCCGCGCGCGGGCTGCACGCCGGGCGCTCAGGTCAGCCAGCCGTTCTCCTGAGCGATACGGATCGCGTCGACCCGGTTGCGCGCGTTGAGCTTGGTCACCGCCGTGGTGAGGTAGTTGCGCACGGTGCCGATGGAGAGGAAGAGCCGGGTGGCTATCTCCATCGCCTCCGCGCCGTCGGCGGCGAGCCGCATCACCTCGATCTCCCGCCGGGTCAGCGGGTTCTCCTTGACGTCCCAGGCGGCGAGGGCCAGCTGGGCGTCGATGACCCGCCCGCCGGCCGCCACCTTCCGTACGGAATCGGCCAGTTGGTCCGGCGGCGCATCCTTGAGCAGGAAGCCCGACACCCGCGCGGCCAGCGCCCGGCGGTAGGTGCCCGGGCGCCCGAGGCTGGTCAGGATCAGCGCCCGGCACTCGGGCACGGCCGTCCGCAGCTGGTCGGCGGCGCTGATCCCGTCGAGCCCCGGCAGATCGATGTCGATGATGGCGACATCGGGCCGCAGTTCCAGCGCGGTCGGCACCAGCTGGTCCCCGGAGGAGAGCTCGGCCACCACCTCAAGGTCGTCTTCCATCTCCAGCAGGGCGACAAGCGCCCCTCTGACCATGTGCATGTCTTCGGCGATCACGATCCGGATCAACGGAACCCCCCAGGTGACCCGCGACTCGTCCTCTTGACGACAGACCCTAACCGACAAAGGTCCGAACCTCTCCCCGCCGACGCGCCAAGTACGCATCCCCAACTGCGCGGCGGATATGAAGGATTCACGGTCCGCACCCTGTACGGATCACCGAGGACCGGGGAGCGTCGCACTGGTTCCGACCGCCCCGAAGTGACACCTTCGAGGTGCGGGGCGATCCACGCGTTCCCCGCATCGCCACTCCCCCTTCTCGGCCTGGAGTCCAGATGGAGATCACGCTGCTGGGACCGCTGAACGCAGAGGCGGCCGGTTCCCCCATCCTGCCGACGGCCGCGAAGACCCGGCAGATCCTCGCCCTGCTGGCCCTGCACGCCAACCGTGTGGTGCCGGTGCCGATGATCATGGAAGAGCTGTGGGGGTACGACTTGCCGCGCAGCGCCCCGACCACCCTCCAGACGTACATCATGCGGCTGCGCCGGGTGATCGACGCCTCGGTCGCGGGCCGCCCCTGCCCCCCGGCCAAGGACATCCTGGTCTTCCGCCACGACGGCTACTGCCTGTGCATGCCCGACGGTACGGTCGACGCGATCGAGTACGACCGGCTCGCGGCGCGGGGCCAGCGGATGTTCGAGGCGGGCGACGACGAGCGGGCCGTGGAGGTGTTCCGGCAGGCGCTCGGCCTCTGGTACGGAGCCGCGCTCGCCGGCATCCGCAGCGGCCCCCTCCTGGAGATCGAGCGGGCCCGCCTCGAAGAGAGCCGCCTGGGCGTCCTGGAACGCTGCATCGACGCCGAGCTGTGCCTGGGCCGCCACGCCGATCTGCTGGCCGAACTCTCGGTGCTCACCGCCCGGCACACCCTGCACGAGGGCCTCTACGGCCAGCGGATGATCGCCCTGTACCGCTCGGGCCGCTCGGCCGAAGCCCTGGTCACTTTCGCCCAGCTGCGCAACCGCCTGGTCGAGGAACTGGGCCTGGACCCGTCGCCGAGGCTCCAGCGCCTCCAGCGGGCGGTGCTGTCCGGGGACGAGATCCTGGAGCGGCACCGGGAGCCGGGCCGCAGGCTGCTGGACATGTTCGCGGCGTAGCCGGTCGCAAGTCGCTCAGACGATCTCGAAGTTGGCCATCATCGCCATGTCCTCGTGCTCCAGGTTATGGCAGTGGATCATTGAGCGCCCGGTCCGGGGCGCGAACCGGGCCAGTACGTCGACGACTTCGTACGGCCGCACGTCCACGGTGTCCTTCCAGCCCGCGTCGGCCGCCCGGGGCGCCTTGCCGTCGCGGGCGACGACCCGGAAGCGGGCCAGGTGCAGATGGACGGGATGGTGGAAGTCGCTGGAGAACCGCCACCGCTCGACGGTCCCGGCCCCCGGCGCGGCCAGCGACTTCGCGGAGTCGAACGGCTCGCCGTTGATCGTCCACATCGCCCCGCCGTCCCCGTTGGTACGCCGGAAGTCGAACTTCCGTACAGCTGCGGGAGACGGAGTACGGGGAGCCTCGGCCCGGGCGAGCAGCTCCGGCACCGGGGCGGACTCCTCCCGCTCCCGACGGCTGATCCGGAACCGCATGACGTTCCGACTGCCGCCGCTTTCAAGGGCATTGACCAGTGTGACGGTCGATCCGTAAGGGAAGGCGGCGAAGTCGACCACGACGTCGAAGCGCTCGCCGGGCGACACGGGCAGTACGTCATGGCGTACGGGGTGCTCAAGCAGCCCCATGTCGCTGCCGATCTGCGTGAAAGCCGAGCCGTCACGCGGGCCCGGTTCCAGGGCGAGCTGATAGCGCCGGGCGTTGGAGGCGTTGAGGATCCGCAGGCGGTGCCGCGTACCGGAGACTTCGAGCTCGGGCCAGGGCGCGCCGTTGACGAGGACGACGTCGCCGGTGACTCCGGACATGAACTCCTCACGTACGCCAGGCGTTTGGGTCAACGAGGGATCGAGGGAGGGGTAGCTCAGTGAGCCGTCCTCGTCGAAGGAGCGGTCGCAGATCATGAGGGGGATGTCCTTGTCGCCCTTCGGCAGCGGGAGAGCGTCCTCGACGCCGTCGCGGACGAGGAACATCCCGGCGAGCCCGCGCCAGACCTGCGGGGCGCTGAAGCCCATGCGGTGGTCGTGGTACCAGAGGGTGGCGGCGGGCTGGTCGAGCGGGTACCGGTAGATCCGGCTGCCGCGGGTGTACGTCCAGTCCTCGGGGGCGACACGCATGGACGGCATATCGGCCATGGATCCCATCGAGCCGCCGTCGGCCATGTGCTGATAACCATCGGGCACGAGCAGATCGGTCGGATAGCCGTCGGATTCGGGCGCCTGGAGGCCGCCGTGCAGATGGGTGGAGGTCGGTACGGGCAGCTCGTTGCGGACCCGGACGACGACGGGATGCCCCGAACGCCCCTCGATCAGCGTTCCGGGAAACCGCCCGTCGTACCCCCACACGGCGGTCCGCAGCCCGGGCAGGATCTCGATCCGGGCCTCGCGCTGGACGAGTTCGTAGTACGCGGTGCCGTCGGTCGTCCGCAGGGGCTTGGCCACGACGGGCCGGGGCAGCGGCACCCGGAACGGCTCGGGCAGCCGCGCCCGGCTCCGCACGGTCCGCCCGGAGACCTCGCGCGTGAGGACACCGCACCCGGAGGCGGCGAGAAGGGCGGCGCCGGACGCGCCGAGGAAGCCCCGTCGACTCAATGGCGCCTTCACCGGGTCCGCCGCTGGCTGAAGACCCAGTACGTGAGGGCGGTCGCGGCAGCGGTGAGGCCGACGCCAAGGGGCAGATGCAGGGCCAGCGTGCGGGAGTAGCCGAACCCGCTCTGCGCCTCCACGAGCCCGCCGATGACCAGCGTGAGCCCGACGGGCCACAGCGGCCCGCGCCCGAACCGCCACACGGCAGCGGCGGCGCCGACGTTGAGCCAGCTCGCGGTGGAGATGAACGTGGCGTTCAGCGCGTGCAGCCGCAGCATGTCCGTGTCACCGGTGATGAACAGCCCCGCCAGCACCGGCTGAACCAGCACGAGCAGCAGAAACAGGCAGGTGACGGTACGCATCACGACGATGGGCCAGCGGGGCACGGCGGCCGGAACAACGCGTTCCTCGACCTGCGGCCGTACGGCCACCCGTAATCGGGCCATGGGTCTCACCTCCGGGATATGCGGTCCCCTCAGCGTCCCGCCCCGGACTGGACGCGGACCCGACAGGAGGCTCGCCCCGCGAGGGCGTCGGGACCCCGTGGCCGGAGCGTGACACTGCGCTCACTACCCTGGAGCGAGTGAGCGAAGTGACTGAGACGCCCGAGACGACGAAGACCCCGACCCTGCAGTACCGGATCGACGGCCCCGACGACGCCCCCGTGCTGGTGCTCGGCCCCTCCCTCGGCACCACCTGGCACAGGTAGGTAAAGCCGTCTTAGGGCGTCCAGCCAGTCCAATGCGGACACGTATGTCTAGTTCGGGGCCGTTGGGTGGGAGGGTGTTTATGGGGTTGGTGACTCGCCCGTGACACGAAGAGACTCCACCGATTGCTCATTGCTCCGGCGGGGCCTCTTCGGGGGCTGGTCAAGACGGTATCCGGCATCGTTCGTGGGCTCCGTTGTGCTCGGGCTCGCCGCTGTCGAGCACCCGAAGCAGGGACGCGGTGGGACCCGCGTGCTGCGGCCGATGCGGAAACACAGGGCACGGAAACTTCCCCTGGCGAACCAGGTCGTAGCCCTTCGCCCGCGAGAATCAGAACGCCTTGGATGCTTCCTCCACGCTCCCTGTCCCGCCCCAGGTGGCACGGATGTGCAGAGCCTCGTCCAGGCGCAGATGGAGATGGTGCCGGGCGTTACATACCTGGCGAGCGGGAAGATCATCGGTTGCGTCGACGACGCGCTGGTCGGCCTCGGTGAAGGTGTCACCCGAGACCAGCGCAAGCCGTACGCGGCCTACCTGCGGCTTCCGAACTTCGCCTGGCGCCTGCCCGCTGCAGCAGACCAAGCTCCTCGTCTACCTCAAGGTGAACCAGGAGGAGGTCGACCTCGCTGCGTGCTTCACCCGGGAGATGGCCGGTCTCGGTCACTACGACACCGGCGCCCTGGAGCTGCAGCTGCGCACGGAGCGGGTTCTTGAGAATGCCCAGGACCTGTTCCGACTCAGCTATGCAGCGGCGTAGGACGCCGGAGGTCAGGACGGTCGTGCGTGGCCGGGATGCGATGTTTTTGGATTGCTGTCGTGGTGCTGCCTTTTGACGGCGCGGTCAGGGCGTGGCGGTGGAGTTATAAGGATGCGGCGGATCCCCGGTTTCGGTAACCGGGCATCCGCCGCTATATTTCCGACGCGCATGCAGCTGCTCGGAGTCCGTGCACCTGCACCGAAAATGCGCGCAGTCAGGATGAATTCCTCCCGGTCTCGTCGTTGGAGCGCCCGGCTCGGGTGTCCCCGAGCGGAGAGACGTTGAGGACGAGGCCATTCTTGATTTGGACGAGAACCGGGGCGATTACTCGCGTGTCGTACAGCATGTGCGAATCCATCTGTACCTCCCCGTCTCTGTCGATCTCGTAAGTCCACACTTCAAGATCGGCAAGAGCCTCCACCGTCGCTTCGGCGGTGCCTGAGGTGACCTGCTTGCCGGCAGCCGACGAGCTCTGCGCTGCAATGGTGGTATCAACGCGGACATCAGACACTGCTACTACGCGATCGAGGTGACGGACGGACACATCGTGGATCTGCATCTGCGGCCAGCGGTAGCCGTCCAGGAGGACCGGATCGACCTCGATGGTCCCGAGGTCGAATTCGGGATGAGCGGGAACACCTTCGCGGGAGAGTTCGTGCAGCTCGACAATGACGTTCGCGAAGTAGGTGGTGATCAACTTCGAGATGTGGCCCGGATCCGCCACGAACCCGAGAACGGACTGGGCAAGGTCACGCACAGTCAGCATGGTTGGAGGAGCGATACCCAAACCCTGGCAAGCCGCATGGATGTCAGCTCTGTCCTGGGTCAGGAGCAGGATGCCCGCGAACGATCCGCCTGCGGCCGTAAGGACCTCGCGCAGCCATGCGGAGTCGGATGCACCGGTCTTGATGCCCTGCTTGCGTCGCCCCGGCCCCGTCTGCATGATCTGATCGCGTAACCCCGCGCGGGCCGCGTCGCCGCTGAGAGGCAGTACCGTCAGATGGGGGATGTCCCCAAGTTCCTTGAGGAATAACCCGGTTGTTTCGGCCGGGTCTGCGGTAGGCAGCACGGGGACCTCGGCAGTGATCCCGCCTCGCTCCATACGCTTGATTACTGACCCGGCTGCGGAGCGGTACGCCTCGACCTCTTTGGCAAGGTGCTCCGCCCATTCCCAGGCGACCGGCTCCGGAACCCAGGTCTCAAGACCGGCTTCGCCCATCTGCGCAGCAGTGAGGCGCAGTTGCCTCAGATCGGGTAGGCCGTGACCGAAGGCGTTCGTGTCGAACACGACTGCCTGTAGGCGTGAGCGAGAAGCGGCGTCGAGCGGTTGGCGCGCAGGTGTGGTCATCAGCCCATCATCGAGGATCTCTACGGCGCGTGGAGCTGGTGAGTAAGGCAGGGCGCGGCATGTCCGATCGGGACCGTGGCCTGGAGCGGGCTGGCCCGTTTCTTTGCGGAGTGGGGGCAGCTCGGTCCGCTCCCCGGTGGTCGGCGGATCGGGCCGGTCGTCCTGGTCCGCCTCGGCTTGGCGGACCTGCTGTCGTAGGGCCTCTTCGCGGATCCTCAAGTCCTTTGCGACTTGGGCGACCGGACTGCCGGAGGTGTGGACTTCGCGGACGGCTCGCTCACGCAGCTCGTCGGGGCGCTCCCATGGTGCAGGCGTCGGACCTGTGTTCTCCCATCTGCTGAGGCGATCACGCGTGGCTTTAAGGCCGCTACAGAATCCGGGTCAACTCAACCCTGCCTGTCCAGGGGAACCAAAACCAGCAGTGGGGCATTCGCCCGCGCGGTGGTCCGCATGTGCAGCACACTTCGAACATGGCGAGATGGACATGGTGGGAAGAACTCGCTCAGGACCCCCAGGCGTTTGAGGATGGGGTGGCTACGCTCCTTGGGATGGTGCATCCCGGCCTTCGCCACGTGGACGGTGCCGGCGGTGACCGCGGGGTGGACGCCGTGCTGGTGCTGCCGGATGGCAAGCGGCACGTCTTCCAGGTCAAGAGCTTCACCCGGCGCCTAGATGCCAGCCGACGCCGTCAGATACGCGACTCGCTGGTTCGGGCAGCGCAGGGCGACCTCGCGTGTTGGACTCTCATCATTCCACTCGACCTCACGCCGGGCGAGTGGGACTGGTTCGACAGCTTGCGCGGTGCCTACCCGTTCTCACTTGAGCTGCGCGGCTTGCTCTGGCTTAAGGCCAAGTCGCTCGAACACCCTTCCATCGAGGGACTGTTCCGCACCTCGTGTCCGCGGCTGGACGTGCTTGGCCAGCCTTGTGTGTCAGGCATCACGCCAGTGGAAGCCGGAGTGGCTCTTGGCGAAGGCGGCACGCTGACCGCCTACGTGGAGCGTGACATAGACAGTGTGCTCCGGAAACGGGTGCGTCTGGCGGGGGAGTCGGGCGGAGCGCTTCTCCTGATGGGCGATTCCGCTGCGGGCAAGACCCGTGCACTTTACGAAGCCATGCGAGCCGAGTTGCCCGGTCACAGCTTTGTGCGGCCCGCGCATCCGGCCGAGGTGGCCCAGTTGGTCTTGGACATCGCTGCGGCATCGCAGCCTTGCGTACTCTGGCTGGACGAATTGCACCGCTACCTCGAAGGCAGATGCCTCGGTGTGCGCGAGATCGGGCAGCTGCTCCGCTCAAAGTCCGTTGTTCTCGCTACCCTTGATGCGACAGCGCATGAGCATTGGAATGGCACCGCCGTCCTGGAACAGATGGAGCCGCTCGTACTTGAACGGCGCTGGAGCGCGGCGGAACGTGTCAGGGCGCGCCAGTCTCAGGACCCTCGTGTGGCGCGGGCAGCGCAGGCTGGCCCTGCCATTGGGGTTGCCGAGAGCCTCGCCGTAGCGCCTCGGCTCTGGCGCGAGCTCAGGCTGGCCGATCGCGCGGGGGGCAGTCCACGCGGTGCGGCCTTGACGTGGGCTGGAATTGATCTGGCCAGGGCCGGCCTCAAGGGGCCTCTGTCCACCAGCCTCTTACTCGACACCCATCTGCTGCATCTCGCTGACGGTGGCGGATCCTTGCTTCGTCCGGAGTCGCCGGGAGATGCATTGGCCTGGGCCGGGAGGGTGCGCTGCGGGGTCAGCAGCATGCTTCTTCCTGCGGGAGGAGACGCCTGGGAAGTTCATCCTCAGCTGGTAACTGCAGCGCAGCGGGCGGACGTTCCGGTTCACGAGCTCATCTGGTTTAAGGCCATGGACGGAGCCAAGGATCTCAACGACATGTTCGCCGTGGCGCTCAGCGCGAATCAGCAAGCTCCTTCGGCTGCGGTGTTTCTCTGGCGGGCGATGGCCGATGCTGGCATCCTCCGCGCCGCGAATAACCTCGGCGTCGCCCTGGCCGACCTGGGCCGGCATGAGGAAGCCGAGCGGGTGTACCGGACGCAGGCAGACATGGAGGACCCCACCGTCCTGCTGAATCTGGGGAACCTGCTGCGGAAGACCGGCCGGTACCAAGAAGCGATTGGGACGCTGCAGGAAGCCGGAGCCCGCGGGAACGCCGAGGCGTGGAACAACCTCGGATTGCTCCTGCGGGAGCGGGGAGAGCTTGCCCACGCCGAGACGTGCCTGCGCAGCGCCGCGCTGGCGGGCGCCGCCGACGCCGAGTTCAACCTCGGGGTGCTCCTGGCAGACCAGGGCAGGACGGAGGAGGCCATGGCCGCGTACGCACGCGCGAACGCGGCCGGCGACCCGGACGGTGTGCTCAACTGGGGCATTCTCCTGACGGAAGAAGGCCGCTGGGCGGAGGCCGAACCATTGTTCCGCAGCCGCGCGGAGGCGGGAGACAAAGAAGCGGTCTTCTGCCTGGCCAACCTCCTCAAGGCGAACCGCCGGCTGGAGGAGGCGGTGGCTTGGTATCACCACGCGATCGGCATGGGAGACACACGCGCCCAGTACAACCTGGCGAACCTCTACCGGGATACCGACCGCTCAGACCTTGCTGAGCCCCTCTACCGCGCAGCGGCCGATGCCGGGATCAGTGCCGCCCTGCTGAACTGGGGCCTTGCCCTCAAAAGGCAGCAACGTCTCGGTGAGGCAGAGTCCATCTTCAGACAGGCTGCAACGCAAGGGCACCGCGATGCTCTCCTGCACCTTGGCGATGTGCTGCGGGAGACCGGTCGGCCCGATGAGGCAGCGACACAGTGGCGACTGGCCGCTGACGCAGGAGACACCACGGCAGCTATCGCTCTCGTCACGGTCCTTACCAGTGATGCTGACCGGCCTTACCTCCGTTCAGTGCTCCAACGGGCGGCGGACGCAGGAGATCACGACGCGGGCGTGGTACTCGAAGCGCTGAACACCGGCTCCTCGTAACCAAGTTGGCGGTCCCGATCTTGCGTATTTGGCTGCTTTGGCTCCGGTGCGGGGCCCATCTCTTTGGTCAAGGTGGATGGGAGCTGGTTCGGGCGTCTGGAACGATGCGCCCGTGAATGTTGATCAGCAGGTTGGCGAGGGTGTCGCTGCGGACCTCACCGTGCTTCTCCGGAACATCCCCGTCGACCGTCCGGTGAAGATCGTTCCTCGTGGCTCCCGACGGCGGCCCGGTCCCGTACTCACACGGCCGTGCCACAAGACAACTTCTCTCACCAGCCGAGGAGTTGAGGTGCTGCACCCCCTATTCGGAACGTGTGTTCGAAGTGGATGATGGGCGGGTCGCGTGCCAGTTCGGTGCGCCGTTCGTTAGGCAGCGCACAGGAAGCGTCCTGGTACGCAAGGCGCTTCGAGGCTCACGGCAGGAGAGGCAGCGATGAGCGATCGAAGCGCGATCGAGTGGACCGAAGCCACCTGGAACCCCACGACCGGCTGCGATCGAGTCACGCCAGGGTGTGACAACTGCTACGCCTTAGTCCTCGCCAGGCGCCTCAAGGCGATGGGGACAGCCAAGTATCAGAACGACGGCGACCCTCGAACCTCCGGCCCTGGCTTCGGACTCACGCTGCACCCAGGTGCCCTTGGGGTTCCCTTCCGCTGGAAGGCGCCCCGCATGGTCTTCGTGAACTCGATGAGCGACCTCTTCCATGCAAAGGTGCCTGTGGCCTTTGTGGAACAGGTATTTCAGGTCATTGCTGCGACACCGCAGCACACGTACCAACTGCTGACCAAGCGCGCCAGGCGCCTTCGCCGCCTTGCGGAGCGTCTCGAGTGGCCGCCCAATCTCTGGATGGGCGTATCCGTCGAATCGGAAGATCAGCTCGACCGCATCGACGATCTCCGTCAAGTCCCCGCCGCCGTACGCTTCCTCTCCTGCGAGCCGCTCCTGGGACCGCTCTCCAGCCTCAACCTGCAGGGAATCGGCTGGGTGATTGCCGGCGGCGAATCCGGCCCCAACCATCGGCCGCTGAAAGAGGAATGGGTCACAGAGATTCGCGACATCTGCCGCGAAGCCGAGGTGCCGTTCTTCTTCAAGCAGTGGGGTGGCCGTACGCCGAAGGCCGGCGGGCGAGAGCTGGCCGGTGAAACCTGGTCGGAGATGCCTGTCAGGCTTCAACCCTCGATTGCGTGAGCGAAAGGACCCAGCCAATGGCTGTACGAGGTCTGGCGCCGGTTGAAAACGCTGTGTGATCCTCGGCCGCGGGGAGCGGTTTCCGCAACGGGGAGGGAACATGGCTGTACCGAGAGCTGTCGTCTGGCCACGAGACCCGCATACGGCAGCCAAGCACGACCTGCTGAAGAAGTACCTGCAGCCGTGGGCGCGCATACTGCTGACCCACCACGACAGCGTCACCTACGCGGAGGGCTTTGCCGGCCCCGGGGTCTATGAAGGTGGCGAACCTGGGTCTCCCGTCGTCGCTCACCGGGTCTTCGTGGAGGCCCTGCAGCAACGCCCCAAACGGGCCCGTATGGTCCTCGTGGAAGAGGACGCCCGTCGGGTGGAGAAACTGCAGCGTCAGCTGGTGCTCGCGCGCGAGCGTACTCCGGATGAGATCAGCGCCCGCATGCAGACTGAGCTTCACACCGGAACCTGCCACCCCGCGCTCCTTGACGGACTTCGGGCAGGTGGGCACCTCGGTAAGCCGCTCTTCGTGCTGCTGGATAGTTACGGTGGCCCGGACATTCCCTTCTCTCTGTTGCAGCAGCTGGCCCAGTTCCAGCGGACCGAGGTGATGCTGACCTTCGTCCCGAACTTCCTCACCCGCTTCGCTGAGAAGAACGACGGTCATCGGGCCGCGGGTGACGCCGCGTTCGGTGGCACCGACTGGCATGGCGTGTTCACGCAAGCTGCGGTGCACAAGTTCGCATACCTGCGTGACCGGTACCGCGAGTCGATCAAACGCGCTGGATTCACCCACACCCTGTACTTCGAGATGGTGGATGAAGGCGGGCACCCGCTCTACCTCCTCTACGGAACTTGTCACGCGCTGGGCGTAGAGAAGATGAAGGACGCCATGTGGAGTGTCGATCCCGCATACGGCGTTCAGTACCGAGATCCCAGGGACGTGCAACAGCAGGCCCTGAACCTGGAGTTTGAGCCCAACACGGATCCACTGCGGCGAATGCTATTGGAGTTCATTGCTCGCAGGCCCGGTGGGCGGATGGTCGAGGACCTTCAGCAGTACACGCTGCTCGAGACGGTTTACCGTCCCGCGCAGGTCATCTCGCTCATCGAGAAGATGCGGGATGGCAAGGTCGTCGCCACAGAGCCACGCCGTGTCACCAAGAAGACCCGGGTGTTCCCGTACGCCGAGAAGCCTGGACAAGGCGAGCTCTTTTAGGGCTGATACGTCGCGTTGGCGGGTTCCGTGACCTGAGCTTTGTGCGCGGCGGCGAAGACAGCCCGGGCACTGAGCGGGTCGTGGGTCGAGGGCAGCCATGGGTGGGTCGCCAGTACGGCGGCCAGCCGCCTGCACTCTTCCTGGGCCTGCGAGCCACCGCTCCCGTTCTGCGTGCGTGATGTCGATTCGTCCCGTTGTCCCGCCGCTGCCGGTCGGGGTTCCTGTGTTCGGGGACGGCCGGGATGAAGCCCGAACGGGGCGGTTGGGCAGAAGAAGTCTCGGGGCGCATCGTGGCGGCTGGGGCTTGCGATGCGCGCGGGCGCGCGGTTGCGCACCGATGAGCCTCCGCCAACTTGAAGTCGCAGGTCAAAGGGCTGGTGTGACCGGTTCTCGGGTTGCTCACGCTGGTCGTAGGCGGCTGTCTGCGGAGTAGATCGTCTGTCAGCGGTTGACTTCGAGGTTCGTCAGAACGAGCAGGGCGCGCAGGAGGCGGGTCGCGTGGGCGGGGTCGGTGCGGAGCTTGGTGAGGGTCCGCCAGTCCTTGAGGTGGGCGAAGCCGTGCTCGACCGGTGCCCGTCCGACGGCGAGGACGCGGTTGGCGGTCTTCTGGCCGGGTGTGAGCTTGTGGGTACGGCTGGCGTGGAAGCCGGTGACGATCACGGGGTCGCGTACGTCGTTGTCCAGGCCGCGGAATCCGAGGTCCGCGAGGGCGCCGAGGCCGGCGGCGCGCAGGTGGGTCAGGATGTGGTCGTGGCGGGCGGCGGTGATGTCGTGGGTGCGGCCGGGCCGGGCGGCGGATATCCAGATCAGGCGGCCTTTCTCGTCGGTGAGAGCGAGGAAGTGCAGGCCGTGATGGTGGTGTTTGCCGGAGTAGTTCCGCCGGTTGGCCTTGCCGGTGCGGCGCTGAGTGGGGATGAGGGTGCCGTCGATCAGGACCACCTCCCCGCCCTGCTTGGCAACCTTCTTCAGGACGCGGTCCAGGCGCGGTGCCTGCGCGGCGAGCAGGGCGATCAGCTCGTCGCGCCATCGGCGGACGGTGGACTCGGAGACATTGTTGCCGCCGGCCATGTCGGCCAGGCGCTGATCGTGCCGCAGCACGGCCAGGACGATCACCGCGATCTTCCCGGGCGGCAGGACCCGCCACCTGGACCGTATCGCCTTCAGATGGCGACGCAGCAGACCGGCGAGGTGGTTGACGGTCCGCGTGGACAGCGGTAGACGGCACTGGTAGACAAGCGGGCAGGTGCCCTCGGCGCGTTCTTTGGTTTTCGTCACACAATTCCAACGGCCGCCGGGGGCACCGTGGTTACGCCCGTGGCGCAGCACTCCGGGCGATGGCGTCCCCGGTCACAGGCGGGTGGTGAAGCGGCCGTCGGGCAGTTTGCGCAGCCAGCCGCGATCAACGAGTCTGACCTGCCTCCCTCGCAGCGGTTCCAGCCTGGCCCGCACGGTGACGTCGACTCCCAGCACCTCGCCGACCTGGCGGGCCATGACCGGCCCGGCGGCCTGCCGCACGGCGGCAAGGATGCGCTGGTAGTCCGGCGGGAGCATGGTCTCTTCCACATCCGGCGTGCGGTGCGGGATCAGCATCACCGCCCGGCCGCACACCTGCCCGGGCGCCGGCGCGGCTGAGGCGCGTTCGGCGGCAAGCTGCTCGCTCACCCGGTCAAGGACACGTTCGGCGACGGCGAGTTCGTCGCGCTCGGCCCGCACCTCCGCCAGCTGTTTGGCCAGCTGTTCTTCGAGTTCGTCCAGTTCCGCACGGCGCGCGGTGATCCGTTCCAGGAGTTCGGGATCCAGCATCCGTCGGATCGCAGAAGGCCGTCCGACTGCCACGGGATGGAATCAGCGAACCGGCTGCGGCCGTTGCCCACACGCTCACCGCACTGAGCGTTCCAATGCAGCCCGATGATCGGAAACCCACTGATAGGCCGTCTGAACTTGCGTCACCGCCCCTGCGTCCCGGAGCCGGGCCATGGCGACGTCACCCGCATCGGCCTGGGTCTTGATGCCCCGCCAGCACCGGTCCTGCCACCACAAAATCGTAGACACGAGACGTTGCCGGTCCAACAGCACGTAGCTGTCAACGATCAGCCTCATGCGCCGGGCTGCCTCCTCGACGTCGGTGACCGAAGGGCCCAGATCGAGGTACTGCCAGCAGACATGAGCGATGTCGTGGATCCGCGCGCCCGGCGCAGCAAGGTCCCAGTCGATGAATGCCGCCGGGCGAAGCTCGCCACTGGACTGGCGATAGACGGTGTTCTTGGGCGACAGATCGTTGTGACATACGACCTCTTGGTCTCCGGCCAGCGGGGTGCCGGCCGTCAGGTCGTGGAACTCACGCACGAGCCGGGCGACCGTCACCAGACTCTCGTCCGATGACACAACAGCAGGTTGTTGCGGCTCCCATGCCACATGGCCATCGAGGTAACTGAGGACCTCACGGCCCTCGTCGTCCACACCGAGATACCGCGGAGCACCATTCCAGCCACTGGCTTCAAGCAACCTCAGAAGATCACCCACGAACTTCGTGCGAACCGAGGCTGGACGGCGCACCGTCTCCCCGACACGAACAACCGCATTGACAAAACCTCCGGGCAAAAACGACTCAGGCATCCGTCCACCCTGCCCGATCACTACCTCCAACGCTCAACAAATTGTCCCGACGCTTGATCCACCCCCGAGACAACTCCGCCAGATGATCTACTCCGCAGACAGCCGCCGACGACCAGCGTGAGCATCTCGAGAACCGGTCACACACCAGCCCTTTGACCTGCAATTTCAAGTTGACGGAGGCTCGATGCAGATCACAGGTCGCGCGGGGTGGGGTTGTGCTTCCGAGGGGGTTCACTGGTGCAGAAGTAGCGGTGTGCTGGCGCTGGGTGCCGGGAAGAATGGCAGCAATACTGCCGTTAACCGGGGCCTGGCTCCTGACATTTCTGACCGCAGTGTCCTAACCATCCTACGTCGATCACCGGCGCAGGGCAGTGGGCACGAGACTGTCCCGGGGGAGTGTGTCTAGAGCACTGCCTTGCGTGAGGAATGCGCACTGTCTCACTGGCGACCGCTCCTCCGGGCCAGCGGCGACGCTGACGTGTAACTATCGGCGGGGGTGGAGGAACGATCGGTGCGAGCACTGTCTCCGACAACGGTCCTGCGGATGCGGACGAGGTGATTCTTGGTGTCGACACGCACCGGGATGCCCATGTAGCCGCCGTGATTTCTCTGACGGGGAAGACCGTCGCTGTACAGGGCTTCGCGGCCACCGCGCTCGGATATCGCCAACTTCTCCAGTGGGCAGCCCGATTGGGTGTTGTTCGGCGTGCCGGGGTGGAGGGGTCGGGCAGTTATGGGGCGGCCCTGTCCCGGTATCTGCTGTCGCAGGGAATCGACGTGATCGAGGTCCCTGGACCGGGCCGTTCAGCTCGTCGTCGACGAAGTAAGTCTGATCAGGGCGACGCACAGGCTGCCGCCCGTTCCGTGCTCAGTGGCCGCGCGTCATCTCGTGTGAAAGCAGGGAACGGCCCGGTGGAGATTGCCCGCATGTACAACGTGGCCCGGAACTCCGCCGTCAAAGCCTGTAGGCAGGCTACCAATCAGATCAAAGCCGTCTTGGTCACCGCCGAGCCGGCACTGCGGGAAGAGCTGGCAGGACTGAGTCGTCGAGCACTGATCCATGCGTGCATAAGGCTCAGCGACGGTGACACGGGTGGCGATCCTGTACTGCGGGCTACGAGGTTCACAGTGCGCACGTTGGCTGAGCGCATCGAGCAGCTCACCGTGCAGGCCCGGGAACTGGAACGGCGCCTCGCGGAGTTGATCGAGCGGCATTACCCCGAGTTGCTCGCCACGGCGGGGGTCGGGCCGCACAGCGCCGCCGTTCTGTTGATCACCATGGGGGACAACCCAGAACGCCTGCGCAGTGAAGCGTCCTTCGCCGCATTGTGCGGGGCAAGTCCTGTGGAGTATTCCTCGGGGAGCAGATGCCATCGCCGGCTCAACCGAGGTGGCGACCGGCAGGCGAATGCCGCTCTGCACCGGATCGTGCTGACCCGGCTGCGCTGGGACCCGCGCACCCAGGCGTATTACGAGCGGCGTGTGGCGGAAGGGAAGACCCGGCGCGAGGTCATTCGCTGCCTGAAACGCTACGTTGCCCGGGAGGTCTTCCGCCTCGTCGTCCGGCCCGTACCCGTACGACCCCAGGTATAGAGACTCCGCAGAGCGTCGCGCGGCGTGGTCATGCTGCCAGCCCAGCGGTTTCTTCGAGTTCGAGGATGTCGAGCAGGGGTTCGCCCCAGGTGGCCCAGCGCACGAGCACCCACCGGCTGAGCAGGATGATGTTCTGTTGCTGCGCGAACTTCGCGGAGGGTTTGCTGAAGGTGCTGTTGGTGACCAGGATCGCGATGTCAGCGTGGTATACGGGGCCGGTGATGCCGTTCAGTTCGCGGACTGCCGAGATTCCCACGGGCGTTTCTTTCGTGGTGTGCTTGCATTGGACGGCCAGCTTGTCCCCGCCGGGCGTCGTGGCGATGACGTCGACGCCCCCGTCGTGAGGCCCGCCGCGCCGCTGGTTGACGTCCAGTCCTTCGCGGGCCACCAGGTCGGAGATGAGCCGCTCGAATTGGTGGGGGGACATAGCGCGGCTCTGACACAGGCTCGTGCTCGCCGGTGAGGCAGGAAGACCTGGGCCTTGCGCCGTTCAGCTGTCGCCGTACCAGTTCTCGCGGAGGTCGATCACTTGGTCGTGCAGTACGTCTCGTCTGGGGTCTGCGGGGAGGGCGGCGATGTGGGCGAGGAGGGTGTCCAGTTCTGTGAGGAGGGCGGGGTCGCCGTCCTGCATTCTGTCGATCTTGGGTTCGATGACCGTGGTCAGGTAGTTGTGCAGCACGGATGCCGTGCTGGCCGGTGCCGGGGTCGGGGGGGCGGGTTCCCATTCGCGTACGAGGTGGTCGGCCGGGCGGTTCAGAATCCAGCCCGCGTAAGCGCGGTCCGTGAAGACGAGGTCCAGATCCGGTGCGATGCGCAGGCGCAGGATGCCGTGTACTGGAGCGGGCGACCTGCGGTGGGCGCACACCAGGTGGTCGCCGGATTCGCTCACCCACCTCACCGACGTGGGCTGCGCGTCGAAGTTGGCCTGGGTAAAGGCCGTCATGCTCCCGGCGGTGGGGGGGACGTCGGTCCAGGCATGCGGATCCCAGCCCGCGAGTGCCTCCTCGGGAACTGTGAGCGTGCAGCCTCTGAGTGAGCGGTCGCGTTTGTCGAAGCGGAATTCGTCGTCGCCGGACCACAGCCAGTCGACGCTCCCGAATGTCTCGGACAGGAGCACCTCGTGGCTGGGTTGGTCGGTGTGCGGAGATGCAGTGACGTATGCGCCCGAGAGGGAATAGCGGGGGGCGTGGGTCAGGGGTCGGTCGGTGAGGGTGACGGCGAAGTCCGCTGCCAGATCGAGTCGCATGGTGGTTCCTTATCGAAGCTGTGTCGCCGGAGGCAGGGAGCCGCCCTTGGGAGTGGGGATGCCTCCGTTGACGATCTGCTCGCGTGTGACGGGCGGTCCGGGGTCGGTCGGTGACCCGCCCCACGCGGCGGCGCCGCTGTCGTTCTTGGGGCCGGACGGTCCGTAACTCGTAATGACGTTTCCGGCCTTGCCGCCCTTGCTCTCCATCACGACGATGTCCTCGCCCTGGTGGAAGATGAGCCGCTCGGCGCCACCGCTCGATATGTATACGCCATCTGGACTCTTGAGGATCTCCAGTTCGCGTTCCGGTGTGAGGTGCCCGTGGTATCCACTCGCGGTCCTGCGGCGCCCGGCCCCCGCGCGCTCGATGGACTGGTCGATGACCTTGTTCACCTTGGTGCAGTCGTACAGCCCCAGCGGGTCCGATCCCGTGAACGGGTTGCGGACGTACGCCACCGGGTTGGGATCCGGGGCGAGGCCGAGCGGGTCCGGTGAGAGGTATCGGGCGGTTTCGGGGTCGTAGTAGCGGTGGTGGTTGTAGTTCAGGCCGGTTTCGGGGTCGGCGTACTGGCCGGGGAAGCGGAGGGGACAGTCGAGGGCTGTGGCGCCCAACGTGGTGGGGAAGCGGGTGCCCCACAGGGTGGTGCGGTGCTGCCACACCACGTCGCCGTCGCACGAGACCAGTTCGGTGGGTGTGCCGACGGGGTCGGTGATGACGGCGTGGAAGCGGGTGGCGTAGTCGGCGGTGGTGCCTTCGGCCAGTTTGGACAGGAGGGAGCCGCCCGGGTCCCGGACGAGGGGGTGGTGGTCGGTCTGGGCGAGGAGGCGGTGGGTGCCTGGGGTGTAGTCCCAGGTAGTGGCTTGTCCGTCGGGGGTGGTCTGTTCGGCGAGGCGGGTGTCGTCCCAGGTGAAGTCGGTACGGTCGGTCACCGCGCCGTCGCCGGCCACTCGGTACTTGGCGGTGCGGCGGCCCAGAGGGTCGTACGTGTACCGCCAGCGGTCACCGTCCGGCGTGACCGCCTCGACGAGCCGGTCCTCGGCATTCCAGGCGTAGGTCCAGGTGTGCCGCTGCCCGTTGAGGAGTTTGCGGGTCTTGCGGACAAGTCGACCTTGCGTGTCGTGTTCGTACGTCGTACGGCCGGCCCGGCGGATGAGGGTGCCCTCGAATTCGCGGTCACCGGCGGCCTCGTGGGCGGGGGCGGTCGCGTGGGTGAGGTTGCCCGCCACGTCGTAGGCGTAGGTCTCGGTCCAGCCGTGGGCGCGCACACCCGTGACCCGACCCAGCGAGTTCAGGTCGAACTCTCTTGTGCCGGAGGTGAGTTCGCGGATCTCGGTGAGGTAGCCGTCGGCGCGGTAGGTGTAGGTCCGGTGCTGGAGGAGGTGGTCGGCCCCTGCCGGGTGACGGGCGGTCAGGGACTGAGTTGCCAGATGGTCGGTGGCATCCCAGGTCTGGGCGAGGGTGACGGTGTTGCCGAGGCGGCGCTGGGTCTCACGCCCCGCTGCGTCGTGGGTGAAGGCGAGCGTTCCGGCACTGGAGCGTAGTTCGACGCCGCGGCCTGCGGGGTCGAAGGTCCATTCCGAGGTCAGACCGGATGGGGTGGTGCGCTTGGTTCGCCGTCCCAGCAGGTCGTGTTCGTACGCGGTCGTGCGGCCGTTGACGGATTCCGCGAGGACGCGACCGAGTGCGTCCCGTTCGACGATGACCTCGGTGTCGGCGCTGACCGCCTGGATGATCCGACCCGCCGGGCCGTAGGTGAAGGTCGAGACGTCGTCCGCGTCCGTGCGCTGCTCGGTGATGCGGCCCAGAAGGTCGCGGGTATAGCGCAGGGTCTCGCCGGCACCGTTCGTGCGCCGTATCAGGGAGCCCGCCGCGTCATGCGCGTAAGTCAGGGTTCGGCCGTCGAAATCGGTCTCCGAGATGAGCCGTCCGGCTTCGTCGTAGCTATAACTCCAGGTCAGGCTCTGCGGGTTGGTGACCTGGGTCAGGCGCAGCTCGGTGTCGTAGGCGAAGGTGTACGTCGTGCCGTCGGGGTCGGTTCGGGTGGCGGGGACGCCGAAGTGGGTGGCGGTGTGGCGGGTGATGTTGCCCGCCTGGTCGGTGTGGGTGAGCGGGTTTCCCTCGCCGTCCCAGGTCCAGGTCTCCCGTGTACCGTCGGCGTGCTCCCGCCAGGCGGGCTTGTTCTCGGTGGTCCATCCCATGCGGGTGGTGCGGCCGAGTGGATCCACCGCCTCGCTGATGCGGCCGAAGGCGTCACGGCGCACCATAGTGGAGTGCCCGAGTTCGTCGGTGAGCGCCACGGGCAGTCCGGCCGGATTCGTCGTGACGGTGCGGACCTGGCCCAGAGGATCGGTGATCGAGCGCAGGTGCCCCGAGTCGTTGTAGCGGTACTGGGTTTCGGCACCGATTGGGTCAACTGTACTGAGGAGATTCCCCCGTTCGTCATAGGCGTGGCGCCATGCCGCTCCGCCCGGTTCCATGACCAGGGTGATCTGGCCGAGCCTGTTGTACTCGGCTTCGACCCGCGCCCCGTCCGGCAACACGACTGCGGTGAGATGTCCGTCCCGGTTGTAGTGATAGCGGGTGGTCCGCCCCAGCGGGTCGGTGGTCGTGAGCGGCCTGTCGCCGTGTTCGTCCCACTGGGTGCGGGTGATGTGGCCGAGCGGGTCGGTCTCCTCGACGACCAGGCCCTCGGTGTTGTAGCGGTGGGTGGAGACGCGGCCCAGGGAGTCGGTGTACGTCGTGGTGCGAGCCGCGTCGTCGTAGGCGAGCGTGCCGGAGAGGGTGCCTCCGATGCCCTCGGTGCGTATCACCCGGCCCAGCGGATCGTAGACGTAGGAGAACCAGGTGCCGTTGCGGTCGGTCCACTTGGTGACCCGGCCCTGCTCGTCGTAGGCGAAGCGCAGGGGTTCGCCGCTGGAGTCGATGACTTCGGTGAGGTTTCCGGATTCGTCGTAGCCGTAGCGCATCACGACCGTGCCCGCGTCCTCGGCCGGGCGTTCACCGGAATAGCGCGAGGGGGCCTCTTCGAGGAGCCGGAGCGCGGTGATGCGGGGGCCGTGGGTGTCGACGGCGAGGTAGTAGCCGCCGCAGTGGCGGATGCCCTCGGGGATGCCCGCTGCGTTGCGCTCGATGTCGACGCGGGCGCCGTTGCGGTCGTGGAGGCTGTCCAGCGGCAGGTGGAAGATGCCGAGCCGGCCCGAGGGAATAGGGGTGCTGAACGTGCGTACGACCCCGGTGGCCGGGTCGGTGACGGTCATGGCCCCGTCCGGCTTGCCGTCCCACTCCAGTGGCCAGCGTGCGCCCTTGACCGGCAGCACCGGCTCCCCGGGCGTCGGCACCGGGTAGACCAGGCGCATGCCGTCCGCGCCCGCGAAGACCACGCCCTCGCCGTCGATCTGGACGCACTCGTCCAGGGTGGAGATCCACGTCGGGCCGAAGCACACCCCTCCCCGGTAGGAGGAGAGATGGGTGCGTTCGAAGACGAGCGGCAGGGAGGCGGGCAGCGTCACGTCGGTCTGCGACATCAGCATCGCGCCGGTCGCCACGTCGATGGGCTCGCCTACGCACGGGGTGCGTTCGGCGTTGCGGGCGGCCGGGCCGAGTTCCACCAGGTCGGGGCGGAGCGAGGGCGGGCGCAGCATGAAGGGAGTGGGGTTGGTGAATGCGCCCTCGGCTCCGGCCTTCAGCACGCCGCTGCCGGCGCCCAGCGCCCCGCCGTAGATCATGCCGTCCTTGGCGGCCTGGCTGATCTCGTCGAGGCTGAGGCCCTTCTGGAGGCCGGTGGCGATCTTCAGTGGCTGGGCCACGGCCAGGTCGACGGTGACCGACTCGATTCCGCCGAACGCCGCCGCCACCAACGTGCCCGCCGCGATCTCCGCCACCGTGGTGGAGACCGCGACACCCAGCGTGGCCCCCAGCTCGATGATCGCGTCTGCCGCCGCCACCGCCGCACCGGAGGCCAGACCGGCGGTGAAGAAGGCCAGGGCGATACCGCCCGCGATCACCGCCGCGTCGATCCCGATCTGCGTCCACAGCTTGTTGATCGCGTCATCGACCGCGTCCGCGAACTTGTCGAGGGCCTCAGCCATCTTCCGCGCCGACTTCGACAGGTCGCTCAGCCAGCCCGCGTCCTTGCCCTTGGCGTACCGCTCCCAGAAGGTGGTGAAGGTCTCGATCGCCTCACCCTTGTTGTTGTGGATGAGCGAGGCCGCCGTGTTGTTGACCGGAGCGCGGACGTCGTCGACCGCATCGGCGAAGGTCCGCCAGGCCCCGGCGGCGTGCCGCAGCGTGCCCGAGTTGGCCTCCGGCCACCACATGCCCAGCTTCAGCAGGATCTTCTTGGCCTTGCCCTCAAGGCTCACTTGGCGCCCTGGTCCCCGGACCCGTCGGCCGCTCCGTCAGCGTGCGTCTTCACCTTGGCGAACATCCCGGCGATCAACTCGTCGTTGTCCACATGCCCGTCCGACATGTCGACCATCGCCTCGTGGATGCTGGTCAGACCGAGGATCAGAATGCCCGCCGCCCTCTCGATCGCCCTCTGCTGCGGCTCGTAGGCGTCGCCGAACTTCTCGCCCTGCTCGTCGCCGCCCCAGGGTTTGCCGAACCCATCCAGCGCCGTCACCAGATTCGTCAGCGCCGTACTCAGATTCTTCGCCTGCTCGTGGAAGACCGGCGCCGACAGCTTCAGATCAGCCGTCTTGATGTCCAGCACCTTGCCGTCGTCACCCACGCACAGCCTCCCCCGTCGTCCACACAGGCAACTCCCGACTCTAGGACAACCAGGTCAAGAGATTACCAAGTGCCCTCCCGCGGTCGCGGCCTGCTCACCAACCATGCTCCCGACGGGACGTGCCTGTGGGCGGTCATCGACCTCACTGCGCTCACCGGGCAGAAGAACAGTCAACTCAGGCCCAGGAACAGGCCGCCGTCCGACCCGCGCTGACCACCCCGGTCCCCAGCTGGCCCCAAACGATCTTAGGGCCGTATCAGATGCTTTCCGATACGGCCCTCGACCTGCATAGATGCAAGTCGGGACGACAGGATTTGAACCTGCGACCCCTTGACCCCCAGTCAAGTGCGCTACCAAGCTGCGCCACGTCCCGATGCCCGTCTGACCTGGGGATTCCACCGGCCACTCGTGCATGAGAACAATATCAGGGAGCCTGTACGTCCTCAGCCGATCGAAGCGGGTGCCGGAATCCGGCCGACGCGGCCGGGTGCCTGGGAGCCCTTCGCCCGGGAGAGGGCGAATCGTCCCGTAGCAGCCAAGGCCGCTCAGAATTACGATCAGCGCGCCTAAAGTAGGAAGTGGGGGCTAACTGTGTCCGCCGCCCCGTTGCGGAGCATGCAGAAAGAGGGGGAGAAGGGATGCCGAAGCATGTTCGGCGCGCGGCCGTGGTCGCTGCCGAACAACGCGCGGTTGACCGCGCGTACTCCTGTCTGGAGCGGACCCGACAGGAGGCGTCCACTCTCAGCCACCTCGACGCTGCAGCCAGCGGCAAGGACTCCATCGACGCCCGACGTACCTGGAAGCGGGAGCTGGCTTCGCTCGACATCGGCGGCAAGTCCCTCGTCTTCATGCGGGCCGACGTGGACGAGGGGGACGGCCGCGAAACGTTCTATGTTGGGCGCCGTGTGGTGCGCGACGAGCAGCGGAATCCCGTCGTGGTCTCCTGGAGTTCGCAGGCCGCGGTGAATTGGCGGCTGACAACCGAGAGAGACCCGGGGCACGTGCTGCTGTTGCGCCAGATTGTCTGCGAGCAGCAGGTGGTCAAGCGCTATCTCGACCTTCACGGCTCCGATGCAGAACCACTGTCGTCGGCCTCCGCCGTGCCGGACGTGGTGGTCGACGAACGGGCGTGGCGTGATCCGCTCCTTGAGGAGATGGACCGCGCGCGCGATGGCGCGATGCACGACATCGTCGAGACCATCCAGAGGGAACAACTCCAGCTTGTGGCGGAGGAGCCCACAGGCGTACTGGTGGTTCAAGGAGGCCCTGGCACGGGCAAGACCGCGGTCGGCCTGCACCGCGTGACCTGGCTGCTGGACAACAAGCACCTGGCAGCCAAAGACATCCTCGTCGTTGGTCCCAACCGGGGATTCCTCGACTACGTGAGCGTCACCCTGTCCGAACTCGGCAGCGATGACGTATCGATGCTCGAACTCCCCGCGCTCTGGTCGGCAGCCGCAGCGCCCCGCGATCCACGTCCGGTTGCCGAGGTGAAGACGGATCAGCGGATGGCCGCCATGCTGCGCAAGGCCGTCGACTGCGAGACGACGACGTCGGTGGAACGACTGACCGTTTTGGTGGGCGGTCCGGTCTTCACCTTCGAACTGAACCGCCGTGAAGTCGTCGTCCCGGTGGAGGAGATAGCGGAGATCGCTGCCACAGCACTGGCCGGCGACAGCCCTTACCAGGTGCGCCGGGAACGGTGCATCCAGCGGATCACGCAGCACCTGACCGATGTTTACGTCGGCCTGCTGCCGGGCCCCGCTGACATCGACTACCTGGCCGAGACGGCCAGGTGCCGGCCCGTTGTACGCCTCCTCAAGCGGATCTGCCCCAGCCTCACAGCCCAGGACGTTCTGCGGAGCCTGTACTCCGGCGGAAGTACCCTCGGCAGGGCAGCTGACGGCATTCTGTCGACCGCCGAACAGGACTTGCTCAGCGCACCCCGTCCGGGTGCCGCGCCAGGCACCCGGACGGCGCGGTCGCGGCCCGAACTGAGCCGTGAAGACTTGGTCTGCCTCGACGAGCTGGAGTATGTGCTGGCCGGGCGGCCCCGCAAGCTGTATGGACATCTGGTCATCGATGAGGCCCAGGACGTCACCCCGATGGAGGCTCGGGCCCTGGCCCGCCGCTGTCCCAGCGGTTCGATGACGGTCCTCGGAGACCTCGCCCAGTCGACTGGGCCCTACCTCTACCAGGACTGGGACGAGCTCGGTCAATTGCTGGCGGGCCGGGATGGGGCGCGGATCGCCCAGCTTCTGACGGGGTTTCGTGTACCGAGGGAAGTCATGGACTTCGCTGCCAGGCTAGGGGCGGACTGCGCGCCTGGTGCGGCCGTCCCCCTCTCGGTGCGCGACACGGGCAGGGATGTTGCGGTGGTCCAGGGCTCAGAGGTCGTCTCTCTGGCCGCTGAGGCTGTTGCACGGCTGCGGGCGAGTACACCCGGACGCGTGGGCGAGCGCTCCATCGGGGTGATCGTGCCGCAGGACGGGGCGTGGGGCCGCGACATGGCACGCGCTCGCGCGCATGAGGGTTTGGGGAGCGTTGCCATCCTGACTCCGGTCGAGGCGAAGGGGCTCGAATTCGACCACGTTGTCGTGGTGGAACCTGCCGGGATCGTTGCAGGCGAGTCCGTGGGGGTGAGGCATCTCTATGTCGCGCTCACGCGGTGCACCCAGTCGCTAACCGTGGTACACGACCTGCCACTTCCTTCGCAGATTGGCGGCCCGGACGAGCTTCACGTCCTCGCGTCCATCCCCGGCGTTCTCACGGAGCTCGCCCTGCGTATGGAGGAGGGCTCCGCTGATGATCCCGCGGCCAGCCTGTGCAGCCGTTACTACGCCGACGGAACTCCCTGCACCAACTCCACGCATCACGCGGACAAGTGGTGCAGGACGGAGCCCTGTGGGGGATTTCGTACCGCTGAACCCGTGGCCGTGGCCAAGCCCAGGCACCTTGCCCCACCTGACGGCACGCAGGACCATGGCCGGCTCGGCCTCGACGCTCGGCAGCGCGCGACCGTGCGGGTGAGCTCGGGAGCGTGCGCGTCGTTTGTTGCCCGCCACCGGGGCAGTCTGCGGGAGGCGGCGGTGGAACTGCACTGCATGCTGTCCCCGTTCGTCGCAAGGGCCGGGCACCTGCGCGCCTCAGACGGCAGTTGGATGCTGGACCTGGCGGGATTCCGCATCGTGCTCAGCCCCGAGGCCGACATGATCACAGGCTACGACGCGGTGCACGCGGAGCGGAGCTTCGCACAGCTCGACGCAGGCATCGCGTCCCGGTTCAGCAAGGACGCCCGGGCCGCGCGGAGGTCGATGGCAACCGCGCCGAAACGGGAGACCGGCCCGCCACTCGACGACGTGGAGCAGGTTCGCCAGCTTGACGCCTCGGCAATGCATGCCACAGCCCCGGCCTGCGCCGGATACGAACAGGTGGGGCAGATCCATGGGACTACCGACGCAGCCTTCGTGCAGGAGATGTACAGAGCACTCGCCGATGATCTGCGCACCGCGGACATTGAGCTTTCCGAGTCGCGTGTCATCGTCCACGGAGACCGCTTTCAGTGGCGCCTCTCGGGCGACGGCTGCTCCCTGCTCGAGGTGCGCCAGCCGGACATGGAGGTGGGCCAGAGGCAACCCGCCTGCCTCGACTCCGTCCCGGGCTTCGAGCCCCGAAGGGCAACCATGCTGACCACCGACCAGTCACACCAACCTGTAGCAGAGGAACGGCCGGTGGACTTGCCCGCCGAGGCGAAGGACGGCCTGGAGCACCTGGTCGCCGCGCGTACGGTGGCGGCGCGGGCAGACCGGTCCCACGAAGCCCTCCGGCATCGCCTGCTCGCTGACCTCTACGACACCACGCCAGAGGTCGGGGAGAACGGCTTCGTGGACGCCTGGTGCAGGCGCGCCGACGGCATCGTGCTCTTCGACGTCCTGGGTAGCCAGGAGGACACATACGGCCCCATCCGGGAGTCGGCACTCCACCTCATGGAGGTCTCCCACTTGCGTACGGAAGGCCAGGCGGAGTTCCTTGTCATCGTGTTGGGCAGCAGTCCGCCCGAGCCGTGGGTGGCCGACGCGGTCGATGGCGCCTTCAGCGTGCTCCTCGCCTGGCGCGAAGGCGGGACATGGGCCGGGCCGGGTGCCCGGCACATCGCCCCCGGGCATTAACCGCAGCACACCATCCGGGGACGCGGGGGCCCTACGACTACCAGGCAGAGACCTGTCAAAATGTGACGCGGGTGTGTGAACGCGGGAGACGAGCGGGGTCGTATGGGGAACGAAGACGCGTCGGCCGGCTGGCCCGGCGGCGGATTCGGCGGGGGGAATTCTCCGATCACAGGGGCGATGACGCGCGCTGAGATGATCGAGGCGTGGCGGACACACCGGGCCGCCCGCCGCACTGCTGCGGCGACCGGTCCCGAGGACCGGGTTGACGGGTTCGTCCTGCGTAAGTGGCGGAGGGCCGGGGTTTTCGGCGTGGAGGCAGTGGCCCGCGTCGAGGACGTGCTGCGGGCGCTCTTGGCGTCCGTGGATGCCGAGGATGACACTCTGCGGTGGGGCGCCGACACTATTCGCGCCTGTCTGGACGGGCACCCAACGCCCCAACTGCTCCCCGCGGTCAAAGCCTTGTTGGAAGCCGCCGAACCGAACCGGGCCGTCGCACAGACCGCCGCCGTGCTGTCCGTCGTCCACGAATCCGGCATGCCGTGGCTCTCGCCCGCTGGTGAGCGTCGCCTCACAGTCATCGCCGGGCGAGTCCCGGCGTCCGAACTTGGACCGGACGACGTCCCCCGCAACGAGGACGACCCCGTTGGCGCCTACGCGCTGCATCACGCACTCATCAGGGGGAGCCTGGACGAGCTGTCGGCACACCACCTGCGGGCCGTCATACCGTGGGCTCCCCTCGGCATCATCGACGACCTCATCGACGCCGACGTACTGCACCGCGGGGATCAGCCGTGGAACCTGCGCGCGGACACTGCCGAACAGGGCTACCTGCTGGCCAGACTTGCACCGGAGAAGGTTGATACTGCCCTCGCCCAGTCACTTGGCTGGAACGAGCCCCGCGAGCGGGAGGCGTTCCTGGCCGGCCAGCCGGTCGATCCGGAACCCGGCAGCCTCTACGACCTGCTCCTGCGTGTGGCGGACGGTGAGACGGAGGTTCTCAAGAACCTCGAAGAGCTCTTGCCGCGCGACCTGGTGGTGCGACTGCGCAAGGTGCGGGCGGGTGCCATGACCGGCTCATGGGACCTGGACATCCCTGCCGATCGTGGACTGTGGCGACTGATGTGCGCGTTGTGGGAGCCCAGGGCCGCAGTCAAGCCGGCCCGCGGCCCGTTCTACGGCCTCGTTGCGCTGCGGCACGCCTACGACCTCATCTGCCAGGGCGAGCGGAAGAAGGCCCAGGCGCAGGTGGACAAGCTCGTCGATCACGAGGGCGCGGACGCTGAAGCCGCAGCTGAGGCTTGGAACATGTTCGCCTACCTTGCTCTGCTCGATGACAACCTTGACCTCGCCTACGTCTCGCTGGCACGCGTCGCCCGCACTGACCGGAGGGTTGAGGACAACCTGGCCCTCCTGGAGCGTCGACGGCGGACCAAGCGCAACGACCGGGACCAGCCGGCCAACCCGTACTTGGAGCTGGGGCTGCCGCACAAGAGTGAGCAGTGGAAGCACCAGTGGCGCGAGCGCCGCCGTGCCGACCGCGACGACCTCGACCTGGCGGCACAGGCCAACTGGGCCAAGCGCCGTATCGAGCAGGCCGAGCGGACCGAGGACTGGTCCGACTTCTTCGTACTGCCGTTGGATCTCGCGGCTCTACAACTGCCGACCGTGCGCCCGAGGTCACTGACTCCGCAAGCCACTGCGATGCCCCGCCGAACCGCACCAGGGGCCGCCGCAGACCTCGCGGCGGTACGCGACCGCGCATTGGCCGCCCTCCTTCCCACCATGCTGTCCGCGCCCAGGCGCCCCGATCACGACCACAGGACAACGTCATGACAAGCCAGCCCGCAGACCGAAAGAACCATCCGGGCGCGGCCGGACAAGCGAAGAAGCCCACCGGGCGCATTCGCCGCAAGGAAAAGCGCGAGTTCGTCGAAGAGATGAAGCTGCGTACCCTCAGGCCCGAAGAGCTGCTCCACCCGGCCCAGCTCCTTGCCCGATTCACCGAACGGGCCGAAGAGCTGCTTGCGCAGCTTCCGCAGGAGTCCCGGCCCACCCCCGCAATGGTCAGCACAGCGCTACGACAGGGCGTGCTCGACGCATTCCGGACACGAGACGAGCACATCGCGCGGCTGGTTGAGACCGACCTCCTCGCGAGCATGCCCGAGCAAGGGGCCAAAGCCATCCGCCGCGCGGTCCGGGCCTCGCTCGTCGACATGGGCGTCCGCGTGGTTGAGGAGGCTCACGAGCAGGAACTCTTCGTCGTGGTCGAAGGAGATGGCCAGGGTTTCGAACTGGTCCGGCCGGCCTACGTGGACCAGGCAACCGGCAAGCTGCTGCTGGCCGGACAACTGCGCCGAATCCCGACGCCGAGGGATCTGCCAGCGCAGGAACAAGCCGACGAGGTGGACGTCCGGGGAGGCAGTGCCAAGTGACCTCGACAGGAATCGACTTCGGAACGACCAACTCAGTCGTGGCCCAGTGGCAGGGGGACGACGCCGAGGTACTGCCGCTCGACGCCCACCACATCGACGCCGACTGGCGGCATCCAGGGTTCGAGCAGCTCTTCCCCTCAGTCGTGGGTCTCAGCTCGCTCCGGCGCGGTCCTCTGTTCGGCTGGGAGGCGAAGCTCCGCTCGGAGGAAGCGGCGGAAGCCTGCAAGCGGCTCCTCAAGAGTGACGAGTACGTGACCATCCAGGGCAGGCGGTTCGCAGCGACCACCGTCGCGGCGGGTGTCTTCACCGCCATGCGCGATGGCGCCCAGCACAACCTCACCGACATTGATCGTGCCGTCATCACGGTGCCCGCCAACGCGACGGGAGCCGCCCGCTACCGCACCAGGGCAGCGGCGCGGTTCGCCGGCATCGAGGTCCAGGCGCTGCTCAACGAACCCACCGCCGCTGCCATCTCGTACGTCCACGACTTCCGCGAGGACTCTCAGATTCTGGTCTTCGACTGGGGCGGCGGAACCATCGACGTCACCGTGCTCGACTACGCGGATGGGTTCTTCGAGGAACGCGCGTCACGCGGGGTAACGGAGCTCGGCGGCCTGGAGATCGACCGGCGGCTGCGTGAACTGATCCTCGAACGGGCGCCCGCCCGCAGGGCGTGGACACCGGCGCAGGAGCGGCAGTTCCGGCTCGATGTGGAACGGAACAAGATCCTGCTCTCCTCCCAGCCGAGCGTCACGGTGAACACCCCGGACGGCGTCGGCGTCGAGATTTACCAGGGCGAGCTGGAGGAGGCGATCGGCGACCTGGTCGATCGCGCACTCGCGCCGGTGGAACAGTGCCTAAAAGACCTGCACATGGCGCCGCTCGACGTGGACGAGATTCTCATGATCGGCGGTACGAGCCAGATCCCCAGCGTGCGGGCCGCAGTGGCCGAAGCCCTTCAGACAGAACCCGTCCCTACAGAGCTCTGTGATCCGATGACGGCGGTGGCGCGTGGTGCGTCCATCGCGGCGGCGGTTCTTGCTGGCGAGACCGAGGGCGTCATCCAGGTCGCCACCAGCCACGCGCTCGGCACCATGGTCAAGGACTCCTCGGGGCAGAAGCGGTTCAGTCAGATCATCCCGAGGAACTCGCCGCTGCCCTGGAAGGAGCGCAAGAGCTACACCCCGCAAAAGGACCACGCGCGGAGGCTGTCAGTGGAGATCTGGGAGGGGGACCCGGACAAGGAGCTCGCCCACAGGGACAACGTGCAGCTCACCGAGCTCACCCTCACGTACCCCACTCCGCGGGTTCGCGACGAATCCCGCTTCGACCTGGAGTACACCTACGACTCCAACGGTCTGCTCCATGTCAAGGCCACCCTGGAGCACACGGGGGAGGTAGTGGTCGATCAGGAGGTCGAGAGCTTCGGATCAGGTGGCCCCACGCCCGAGGTCCGGGAAGAACTGGACCGGCTGATGAAGGCCAACTCGGACCCGGTACCTCTGGGAGCGGCTCACTCGACTGAGGGAACCCGCCCCGTGCCCGCGCCTCCCAAGGCACGGCCTACGCCGGTCGACGGTGGCCCGCACACCCTCGTGGTGGACGGCTCCAACCTTGCCTGGATCGGCCGTTCTCCGGTTCGCCCGGGGGCCTACGAGGACGGCGACCACCCGAGCTTCACCCAGCTGCAGGACGCACGGGCAGCCCTGGCGAAGAAATACCCCGAAGCCGAGATCCACGTCGTGGTCGATGCCAGCTTCAGGCACAAGGTTGCTGCGGTAGAACGCGAAGCAGTGGAGGCTGCGCTCAGCAAGGGCGACATCATCCAGCCGCCGGCCGGTACCGAAGGCAAAGGGGATGCCCTCGTGGCGGCCATTGCGGACGACTCCGGCGCGATGGTCGTGACGAACGACAACTTCGCGGAACTGCAAAGCCGCTATCCGTGGCTTCGGGAGAAGGGGCGGGTCCTGGGTGCGACCCGCTCCAAGGGGGGCTGGTATTTCACCGAACGAACCTGCGTGGCGCCGCGCGGAGCGTACCGCGGCTGATTCAGGCTCCCTGGCCCGGATTGGTCTGCGAAGCTGGTGCTCGGGCACGCGAAGGGGCACAGGTTTCTGTGGTCGGATGTGGCGTTGGGCGGGAGCAGGGGAGAGGCAGAGGATCTGCGGGGTCGGGTCCCAGAAGCCGGTCGAGGACGATGGGGTGCTCTTGGAAGATGGCTGATCCCGAGAAGCCGGTTCCTGTGCCGCTCCCGGTTGCCGCGGCTTCCGGAGCGGGCAGAGGGGGAACGGCAAACGGCCCCTCGTAGAGCGTCCCTGCGCCGACTGCGGCGTTACGGGTCTTCTCGTCCATTTCTCGGCTCGGGACCTCATAGCGGCGTAGTACCGCTTCGGCTATGTGCCGCCCGCCTGTGTCGATGTCGCCGGAGTACTCCATGGGGACACCGGAGGTGTGGGCCAAGGCGAGGAGCGCATGGTCGATGGCGGTGAGTGTGCCCGAGGTGCAGACGATGGGCGTCGTGATCCCGCGCATCAGGGCTTCGTGAATGACGGAGGGGTTCTCTACAACGAGCCACGGTTGTGTCCGTGAGAGCGTGGGCGGGTGTGCGGTGAGGTCGTGAAATGTGAGGTGAACGGGGCGCTGGTCCTCATGGGCCAGACGCAGGGCCTGGTCCGTAGGGCCGTCTCCGTCCGCGTTCACGTTCAGCAGCAGCACGGTCTGGGACTGGCTGCCGGCGACGATCCCGACGCGGGCCAACAGCGCACGCTCGGCCGCGGGCGTGTCGGGCAGCGGGGCATCCAGCAGGTCAGCCACGAGCAGGACGAGGCGGGCTCCCTGGCCCGCGTCGTTGAGGTCGAAGTGGTGCGGGTTCCCTGCGCAGTTGTGAGAGAGCCGCGCCAGCGTAGCGGGCCTTGAAAGAGGCAGCACGGCTCTGACGCGGGCCAGCGCGTCGATGAGCCTGCGCAGCTGGTCGGCCTTGTCGTCGACGACTCCTCCAGCTCGTAGCCGGGCGATGAGCCGCGGCGTGTCGGGAATGGCGTATCAGCCGACGCCGGTGCGGCGAATGCGCCGCACCGGCGTGCGTGTGCTGATCGGCGATCTTCACCAGGGGATTGCGCTCGAGTGCTGGAAAGACACCAGGATCCAGATGATCAAGGGGATGAGGATCAGGAGTATGAAGCAGCCCAGTGCCTTGGCCCAGGTTGCGGTCTGTCCTCGTGGTTCAGGTGGCACTCTGCATCACAGTTTCGTTATGGCGCGGGTGAAGGCTTGAGCGTAGGCGGTGGTGCCGACGCTGTTGGGGTGGTAGCTCTCGCGGCTGACGCACCAGGTTCCTCCGATCGTGCAGCGGAAGTCTCCGTCGCCGTGGGGCGCTGTGACGACTTTGTTGATTCCTTCCGGATTGTCGCAGGCGCGCTTGTACGCGAAGTCATCATCGGGTGATTCGTAGGTAACGGGAAGACTCTTTGCTTGAAGGGAGGCGACGAGCTGCCCTTGTTGGCTCGCCATGTAGCGCGCCATCGCGTTGAGACGTGCCATTCCCGCTCCGCCGACTCCGCTGACGCAGGCGACGGCGCTCTCATCGAAGAGCTGCGGGTATCCCATGAGGATGATCTTGGCGTTGCCTGCCTTGCCGTGGATCTCTTCCAGCACTTTTTGGATCTTGGGTATCGTGCCGTCGATATCGTGCTGGACGTCGCTTTCCGACGGGCAGCCGGTGGTGGCACACATCCGTACCACGTTGGGGAAGCCGGCGTCGTTTCCGCCGATGGTGAGGGCTACGAGGGTCGTGTCGCTGCTGAGCACTCCGGATTTGAGCTGGGCTGCCTCGTGGAACTGGCCGTCGCCTTGCAGGTACTTGCTGCGGTCGTTCCAGGAGAGGGGCCATGTATCGATGTCATTGCCGCTGGCGTCGGTGTATTTTCCTCGAACGTTCCAGGTCAGGGCGCCGGAGCAGCTGGCGTTTTGGAGGTCGATTGATCCGTCGGAGGAGCTGATGCGTTCGCCGATAGTGGAGCCTGGCTTGTCGGGAAGGGCTGACTTGAGTGCCCAGGAGTTGGCGCTACGTCGGCACGCGTTCCAGGTGGGATCGTCATGGCTGGTGTCGGATTCAGGCGAGTAGCTGCCGGCGCCTTCGCCGGAGGAGTAGGAGTCGCCCAGGACGGCGACCATGTTCCGCGGCTTCTGGCCCAGGGGTTGGAAGGCGACGGCGTCCCAGGCGATGTCGTCGTCTGCGGTCCCGTCGTCGGTCTCGTTGGACAAGCTGACCTGGGGGCTCCCGTTGAACTGGTATGCGCCCAACTCGACCCAGGTGTTCGCCTTGGGGTGCTGGTTGAGGTACCGGTCCCGGGTGCCGCCGCTGGTAAGGCCGCTGATCTGATAGTGGGCCTGCTGGGTCTGGGCACCGGTGTCCGGGACGTGCACGAAGACACGGGCCCACTGGTTGTCGAGAGTCCTGTTGAGCGTCCAGTTGCCGGTGACCTTCATCAGGTCGATACCGGTGCTGGTGTTGCGGGTGTGGGCGTACCAGAAGTGGTCTCCGAAGCCTCCGCCGATCTGGTGCAGGTCGCCCTTGGCCTCGTAGTGGTTCTTCGTGTCGGCCTGGAACGGGCTGAAGCTGAAGGTACCTTCATTGGTCCAGTTGGACTTGGAGCATCCATCAGTGAAGGTCGGGACGCCGGTGGGCACGTCGTCCACGACCAGCATTCCGGACGCCGGCCTTGTGTTGTTGCACATGGAGCCCGCGCCGTTGTTGCCGTTACCCAGCTCGGTCTTGAGAGTCTTGTACGTCAGGTACTCATGCCCGCAACTCGACGGGCAGTTGACCTTCCAGCTGGTCTGAGGGACGTGGTACCAGTGCGGGGGGTCGCAGTCCGGCCCCATGTGGTCGATCTCGCAGCGTGGCGGGTTGGCCGGGTCGCACGCGTTCTCGGTGGGCTTGCAGAAGGTGTCCAGGCCGGGCTTGACGGTGGAGCGGTTCCCGTCGGAGCTCCACCAGGCGGGTGAGTAGCCGGCGGTGTTGCCCTTGTTGGCCTCACCGGTGTCGGCGTAGGAGCGGCCGGTGTCGATTGGCCAGGCGCCCCAGCCCAGGACCTTCTCCGCGTACGACCACTGCTGCGGGTGGGCGGCGTCGGCGTAGCTGTTGTGGTCGAGGAAGGCGTGCCGGTCCGGCGGGTAGAGCGGGTTGGAGGGGTTGTTCAGGTAGCCCAGGCCCCACGGGGCGGTCGGATCGGCGGGGACGTAGGGGTTCATGCCGGAGTTGTAGTTCCACAGCGCGGCGAACCAGTTCTCCGGGGCCACGGGGTCATCGGTGTTCAGCTTGATGGCGTTGGGCTGGGGGTTGACGGTGTGCAGTTCGTTCCACTTCTTCGCGAGCGTCTGTGCGGCGGCCGCGATGTTGGAGGTGTAGTCGAGCGCGATGGCCTTCTGTTGGCCGGCAGGCAGCTCGTTGGGCTCGCCGATCTTCATGCCGTCGGTCTGCTGGCCGATGCCGTAACCGCAGTCGGTATGGTCCCAGTCGATCTGCCAGTGGTCCTGAGGGGTGGCCGGGCTGCTCGGGTGGCCGTAGAAGCCGTTGGTGCTGGCCAGGGTGGAGCTGGTCTGGCCGGGCAGGGCACCGCCCTCGGCCTGCCAGAGATTGGACTCCTGGGCCAGCACCCCGAGCAGCACTTGCGCCGGGATGCGGCCGCCGTTCGTCCCGGCGAGCGCGGGCAGCGGGAACATGCCCTGCGGGTCGACCGTGCCCAGGCCGGCGGCGCTGCGCCAGCCGCCCTGGCGGACGTAGGCGCTGGTGAGGTTGCCGCGGATGGCCATGTCGGCAGCCCACTCGACCTGGTTGGGGGTCGGCTGATACGCCTGCTGTGAGGGATCGTTGCGCGGCATGGAACACGTGCGGTCGGTGTCGACGGTGGAGCTGGGATCACCGGCCGCCGCCGGGGCAGGCGCCCCGGTCGTGCCCTTCGCCTCAGGGGCGCGGGAGCCAGTCAGCGCTGGGGACGCGCTCTTGCCCGCGCCCTTGGGGCGGGAACTGTCCTGGCCCGCGGTGAAGGAGATCTTCTTGCCGGTGGACGGAACTTCGGTGGTGATCTGCAGGGGAGCGGCCGCGTTCCACGCGGTGGCCGCCAGCGGATTGCTGACGTGACTGCGCAGGCTCTTGGAGACCGCCTGGTCGACGGCGAGCGCGCCGGTCGAGGACACCGTCGCGTCCGCAGCCACCTTCAGCTGCCGCACCGGTGTGGGCAGCGTGGTGGTGGAGGCTGGCGTGCCGGTGAGGAAGACCCGCCCGGACGTGCCGGCCTGCAGGCCCAGTGCGCCGATCGGCCCCTGCGCGAACGTGGTGGTGCGGCCGTCGGCGGTACGGCGGGCGCGGGCCGTGCTGCCGGTCCGGTCGAGGAAACTGACGCCACCCTCGCCGTCGGCGCGCAGTTGGAAGGCCGGGCCCGCGGTGGTGGCGAGTTCGGTGGCGCGCTTGTTCCGCTCGAAGGAGACCAGCCGCCCCGCGGCGGCGCCGACGACGCGGTCGCCGACGGGGACCGCGGAGGTGACCTGAACGTTCTCAGTCTGCTGGTGGGTGATGCTGCCGGTGGTGGCATCCACCGTCAGCAGCCTGGTCCGGGCATCCTTGTCGCCGCCGAGCTGCGTCAGCACGGCGGTCTCACCGGTGCCGCAGCCGGGGTTGAAATACGCCAGCGACACTGTGTCGGCGAGCTTGGTCACCTTGCCCTCGGCCAGGTCGACGACGGCCGCAAAGCCCCCGCGTTCCATCAGCTCCGGCTTGTTAGTGAAAGCCCGTGGTGCGTAGACGACGACGGCGCGTTTGCCAGATCCGGTCACGCAGGCGTTCCCGATCCACAGATCGGTGCCGAAACCGGGCTCCGCGAGTGTGGCAACGGTACGCCACTGATAAGCCTGATTACTGTCGGCGGCCAGCACATGCAGGCCGGAGCCATCACCGGCCACCGTTACTGCACGGTCGGTGGACGTCTTCCACGTCTTGGGCAGCACGCTGTTCGGCGACAGTACGCGGGGCGAGTCCTCTTGGCGTGGCGGTTGCGGCTGTCCGGCGCCGTTGCCGCCCGAGACGTCCAACGGCGCGCTGGCGCTCGCTGCCTCCCGGGCCGGTTGTCCGGCCCATGCCTGTCCGCCTTGCATCAGGCTCATGACCACCACGGTGGCGGTGGCCATCGCCAGGGGTAAGCGTGCTCGGTGTCTTGATCTCAAGGATTCTCCAAGGTTGTGAAGAGGCATGCGACACGGCGGTTACCGTCCGATTGGTTGCGCCGCGGTGAACGCGAGCCTTCCGTTGTTGCTTCGCGTCTCCCGGGACGCGGGCCAGGGGACCGCACTGATCTTCAGAGGTGGCTCTGCCGCCCGCTGCAGACGGTAGGACTTGCCAGCGATAGCCAGCTCCTTGGTGTCCCGCTGGGCGGGACGTACAGCCTGCTGTCCGTTTCGGCGGAGTCGATGGTGGGCTGGCCACCAGACAGGTCGAACCAGAGGTGGTCATAAGTGCTCTGGGCTTCGGCCCGGACGTCCAGGACACACACCCAGTCACACGTCGCGGATGTGGCCGTGGCAACCCGCGCGGATTCCGGAACGGCGACAGCGAAGGCAGCCCGCCGCCGCCGTGGCCATGGCGATCCGATGAAGGGCACGGTTCTTTAAAGTGACTGCCTTCTCGGGGATTTCGGCAGTGAAAGGCTCCGGCCCCGCTTGAGGAGGGGCCGGAAACCAACATGGGAACGGGCTAGTGGGCTGCGGCGGCCGCAGATGCCTTGCTGACTGTGTCCTTGTTGGCGGTCTGGACCTCGTTCAGGGCCGCCTGGTTGGCCTTGATGGCCTTGGTCTGCAGCGCTGCCTCGGCGTCGAACCAGGTCTTCTCGACGCGGTGTTGGGTGCGGCACGCGACGTCCGCCTTGGCGGTGGCGATCTCCACGTCGGAAACGTTGTGGGGGTCGTTGAAGCGCGGGTCGTCGTTGGCGTCCATGGGCTTGCCGTATGAGTAGCCCTTGGCCTTCATGCACGCGGACCACTGCGCGAAGACCGCGGTCACCCTCGGGTCCTTCGCGGATTCCTTGTAGGAGTCACCCTTGATCTGCTCCACCAGGTCCGAGCGCGTCACCGTCGGCACGGTGGTTCCGGCCGACTCGGCGCAGCCCCGCAGCACCTTCGGGTCGGCGCCGGACCTGTCCACCGCGCCGGCCATCATGGCCTTGTCGTACGCCTGCTGCTCGGCAGCGTCCGGGTGGTAGCCGCGCTTGGCCGCCTGGGCGGCGTCGTGGATCCCGTACCGCCAGTCCGTCTCGGTCTTCCCCCCGACGGCGGGAAGATCCGGTGCCGGGACCCAGTTCGGGAACCCGGCCCTCTTCATGCACTCGGCGATCACACGGTCCCGGCCGCTGCTGACCAGCCGGGCATCGGCCCTGGAGACCATGTATGCCTCGATGGGCAGCTTCCACGTCGCGGGATCGCCGGGGTCGCTCACCGCTGCGGGCACCGCCGGAGCACCGCCGGAACGGGACTCCGCCTTGGCTTTCGGCTTGCCATCCTGGGACGGCGAGTTGGCAGATAACGCGCCCACCGCCACCGCGCCCACCGCCACCGCAGCCAGGACGGGCACTGCTGCCTTCACCAGCGTCTTCCTGGTACTCATCGCTGCTCTCCCCTATCCTTCCCCTCAACCTGGAACGGCATGTTGACCGTCAGACAGTCCACTGGAACGACGCGTTCTCGTTGTAGACGTTCCGGAACTGATCGATGTGCTGGTAGGGGCCCATCGCGTCCTGGTTCCCCTTGTAGCCGCTGTAGTAGTACACCCTGGCTGTGTACTTGTAGTGCGTGTTCTCGCCAGAGGCTGCATTGTTCTTGATGTTCTGACCGGATCCCGGCCACGGTGAACTCGCACCGAGGTAGCAGAACTTGAGCGGATGGGTGTGGCCGTCGCCCGGTCGCAGCGCGTCAAAGTCGTAGACGCTGTAGCCGATGTTCCGGTATGAGCCGTTTTCACCGGAGTTGTAGTAGATGTGGAAATCGAACGAGGAACCGGAAGGGTCTCCGCAAAGCACCTCGCTGCTTTCCCCCAGGTTCAGGGTGTCGGCATCCGGCGGCTGGGGGACTGGCGTGTCTGCGGCCGCCGGGCTGGCGATGAGCAACGCCGTCGCCAGGCCGACCACCGCCGATATCGCTCTAGCTCTGCGCATGTTCCTCTGCTCCTCCTCGTAACGAAGGTGTGCTGGGATCACCAATGCAGGAAGCGAGCCGCTTCCTTCTGCGCTGTACGTGTAGGAACCGCCTGAGCCGCTTGGGGTGGCACCGGTTCAGCTCCGCCTCGTCATCGAGGCTGGGGTTCCAGAACCCCTGACCGGGCACCGGCGGAACGGCGCAACGGTAACCGTCCGCCGAGCGGCAGGCTTGGCGCGAAAGAGTGACCGTGGCCGACACTGCCGCTCTGCTTCATGGCGGCAACAGCCGGGGTCCCACCCCGGACCGCCTCCTGGCCTGGACCAGTACGGGTGAGGCACCAGTGACACATGCGGCGAATGCCCCATTCCGCCGGGCTCAGATCTGTCTCATTCCGCTGCCGTCGGCAACGGCTCGGCGGGACCGTGCGATCGCGCCAGCATCGGACCGTGAAGGGGCCGACGACAGCCCGGTCGCGAGGCGACCTCTTGAGTCACCGTTGGAGGGATCGGCCCGGCACCCGGTCAGCCGCATCCCTTCCTGCCAGCCCTGACGAGGCTTCTGGTCGGCCAACTTGGCTATATGGCGCCCCTTTTGGAGGGTGTCGTCTTACTCTCGGGCAGGCTACTTCTTGGTAATGGACAGCGGCTTGCCGGTGGCCTTGTCTACGACCGTGCGGTTGTGCAGCGGGGCCCGGAGCTTGAAACTCACGTGCTCGAGTCTGATGTTGGCCGCGCAGACTTCGCCCGCCTTCTGATGCGTGGTCAGTGTCAGGGTCAGTTCCACCGCTGCTTCGCTCTCGGTTCCGGTGAGCTGTCCCTTCTGGCACCCTCCGACTGGGATCACTGTGGTGATGGTCTGGCCGTCCGCGTCGAGGACCGCATCTCTGGTGATGGGCTGGATGGTTGAGGGCGTAGTCGACTCGGGGGTGGCTACCTTGTCCGCCTTCCCGCATGCGGTGACCGCGAGGCCGCTCACCAGGATGATCGCGATGGCGAGCGCATGGCGTGGGCATCGGTTCATGCCGGTGGGACGCATAGCGGATACTCCCGGTTCCGGTGGGGATGACGCGACGGCCGGACTGGTGGTGCGAGTGGAACTGCATGTCGGCGCACACTCGAACAAGTGAACGCCGACACTGCACGCCTACCACCAGTCCTTGTGCCACTTTGCCGACTAGGTGGTCGGGTTCAGTTTCAGCCCGAAGTGATTGAAGATGTCGGTTGCTTCAGTCCAGAAGACATAGTTCCCGGCGTAGGTCTGGTACGGGTCGGCGAGCGAGGAGACGACCCCGCGGGCCTGGCGGGACGAGCCGGTCGTGGAGTAGACCATCGTGCCGCTGTCACCATGGGCCACAGCCCACGGGCTGGTGGGAAGCCGGGTCCCCTCCACTCCCCTTACGGTCCAGCCATTATCCATGTTGTACGTGATGTCGTCATTGATGACCTGGATGCCGCAGACGGTGCCCTGCTGCATGAAGAAGGATGCCGCGCCGTCCTGACAGACGTAGTCGCCCTTGCGCGAGTAGGCGACGCTCGTGACGGGCACGTAACCGGTGGATTCACTGGCATCGGCGTTGTTGTCGGCGCCGATGAGCTGTTCGGCATCCCAGCCGGGGGCAACCCCGCTCACAGTGCCCACATAGTTCCCCGTCTGGCCGTTCAGACCGCCGTAGTAGTTGCCGAACGAAGGCGTGGTGCCCGCCCCGGTGTAGATCTTCTGCCCGTCGGAGAAGCAGTGCCCGGCGGTCACCATGACGCGCGTGTTGTCGCTCTTGCGCACGGCGGGCAGGCCGGCCGAGCAGTAGCCGTTTCCATCCGTGATCACGTCCCCCGCGATGAACGGGGAGCTGTCGTGCCACTTGACATCGGCCCAGCTGGCGGGAGCGATCTTCTGGCCTTGGGTGAAGTGCAGCGGAACGTCACCGGCGGACAGCGGCTGCGGCGTACTGGCGCTGGCCTTGGCCGGCGCGTCGACGGCCACATCGAGCGAGGACCCCTCGGCGTTGACGGCCACGGAGTGAATCTTGTAGGGGAGACTGTTCGCTTCGGCCTTGGCCAGGAGCTTGCTCCGTGCGTCGTGGAGGGCACTGAGGTTGTAGCGGACCTTCTCGACGGCGATCCTCTTCGGGTCGATGCTGGAGTCGGCCTTACGGGCCGCGGCGACGAGCTTCGACGTCCGGGCCGAGTCCGTCACATAGACGTGCACAACATTCTGCGGGGCGTCGATGCGCAGCCCCGCGTAGACGTCGGACTGGCTCGCCTTGCCTGCGCTGTCGACGGCGTTGGCGATGTGGCGCAGCGGCTCCAGCAGCTCGGCCTGCTGTGCAGGGTCCATGGTTGCGATCTGAGCCTCGGTGTACCTCGCCGGGGTGGGTTCGGCTTGCGCTCCTGGTGCTGCCACGGCGAGCAGCGCCAGGCCGGCCGAGCCGAGCCCGATGGCGGATTTCACAGTTCTCTTCACTGGCCCCCCAGTTGATGAGTGTGTCCGGCCCCCTGTGCGCGTTCGTGCCCGGCTTAGTGCCGGGCGCGAACGAGGTGCGAGGGCCGTGTGATGACAGTGAGACCCTAGAACAAGATGCGAACGGATGTTCGTATATTTGTGGGTTATGGCCGCTCGGATCGGCATGACTGGCTCAAAACGCTTGGCATTGCTCCGGGTTCCTTGGCGGGGAGGTGATGCGGGGATGACCGGTCAGCACAGGTGGTGATGTGTACGGCCATGCCCGGGCGCGAGACGGTGAGTCGGAAGCCGCCTGGTTGCGGCCGGACCGAGATGGCAGGATTCGCGCGGCAGTTGCGCACGGATGCCCGGTAGATCAGCGCCCGACCCGGCCCCGCCGACTCCTCGTGTGTAGCGCAACCTTGAAGGCCCGCATCTTCTCGGCGACCGCCGGCCGGCGGCTCTGACTGGCGGGTCAGCCACGACGGCGACCAGGACCCGCTCCGCCGTCAGCACCGCTGTGGGATGGGTACCTGCCCGGGCTCGGTGCGCCCGCCGTCGGGAATGTTTTCCGTCGGCTGCCGCCGGGATTCCGGTGGAGTGGAGGCTTCACCGGGCCGACGTGTGGCTGCCTGCCGAGGGGTGCCCGGCAGGCAGCCACAGGGATGGGGGAGTTACCGCTCGCCGAGCACCTCGGCCGCGCCCCAGCGCCGCAGTGGCTGGGGGACGGTGACGGTTCCGTCGGGGCGCTGGTGCTGTTCGAGGATCGCGGGCAGCAGGCGGCTGGTGGCGAGGGCCGAGGCGTTGAGGGTGTGGACGTAGGCCGCTTTGCCGCTGCCGGCCGGGCGGTAGCGGATGTTGCCGCGCCGGGCCTGGTAGTCGCGGGCGTTCGACACCGAGCTGACCTCCACGTAGGCGTCGATGCTGGGCAGCCAGACCTCGACGTCGTACGTCTTGGCCATGGCGGCGCTGGTGTCCTCGGCCGCCAGCTTGGTGATCCGGTAGTGCAGCCCGAGCCCGGCCACCAACTCCTCTGCTCTGGCGAGCAGTTCCAGCTGTGCCGCCGTCGAGTCCTCGGGGCGCACGAACTGGAACAGCTCGACCTTGTCGAACTGGTGGCCGCGCAGCGTGCCGCGCTCCGCCGACCGGTAGCCGCCGCTCTCCTTGCGGTAGCAGGGCGTGTACGCGAAGTACTTGCGCGGCAGCTCGCTCTCCGCGAGCGTCTCGTCGCGGTGCAGATTGACCAGGGCGGTCTCCGCGGTGGGCAGCAGGAACCGCTCCGGCCGACCGTCCTCGCCCTCTTCGAGTACGAAGACGTCGTCCGTGAACTTCGGGAACTGCCCGGCGGCGTACCCGGCTTCGTAGGTGAGGATGTGCGGCGGCAGCACGAACTCGTACCCGGCCCGGCGGTGGGTGTCCACGAAGTAGTTGAGCAGCGCCCACTCCAGGGCGGCGCCCTCGCCCCGGTAGATCCAGAACCCGTTGCCACCGAGCTTGGTGCCCCGCCGGTAGTCGACGAGATCCAGGTCCTGGGCGATCTCCACATGCCCCTTGGCCGGGAAGCCAAAGGCGGGCCGCACTCCTGTGCTGCGTACGACCGCGTTGTTCTCCTTGCCTCCCGCGACGACGTCGTCGTCCGGGAGATTGGGCAGCAGGTCGAGGAACTCCCGGTGTTCTGCGCCGAGTTGGGCTAGCCGGGCCTCTGCGACCGTGACCTGATCGGCCAGGGCCTTCGCCGTCGCCTGGAGGTCTTCGGCGGCCGTGCCCGCCCGGCGCAGCGCGGCGATCTCGGCCGAGATCCGCTTGCGCTCGCCGCGCAGCTCCTCCACGGTCGTCCGGGCCTGTCGGTACTCCGTGTCCAGGGCGAGGAAGGCCGGGACATCGACGTCCACGGCCCGTTTGAGCAGGGCCTGGCGAACCCGCTCGGGGTTTGCTCGCATTGCGTTGACATCCAGCATGGCGGGTGTGCTCCGTTCGACCGGCCGGAGCTTCGCCCCGGCGCTGATCCCTGGGAGCGTGGGCGAGAGGGTGCTCGCGGTGCCACCACGCCTTCACCACCCCGCGGGGCAGCCTCGTTCGAGCCCGGTGACGGGGGCCGGCCGGCGGGGCATGAGGTGCGCCGGATCAGGCGCGGCCGTTCCTCCCCGCACTCAGGAGGGGATTCACCCCGGGGCGTGAGACCGCCTTCTCAGCTACCGGCAGCTCTCTTCACTCACGTGATCCCGGGGATACTTGGCTCCGTCGACGCGTTGCACCCGAGGCTAGAGGGGATGCCCAGCAGGACGGAAACGAATTTCCGGGCCCGGTGTATCACCCGTCTCCTGCTGATTGCACAGCCCACTTGTGGGGTGCCAGGCGGGCTGGAGTGAGACAAGTCCCTTCGGACGCCGGGGGCACAGGAGAGCGGGACACGCCAAGGCGGGTGGCTCTTCGCGGCAGAACCCACCGAACGACGTCACTGCCCGGCAGGGAAGGAGCCGCTGGCTCGGAGGGCTTGCTCGGCAGTGGCAGCGATGCACTTGACGTACTCGCGTAGAACGTGCAGTTCCGTGGCCTGCTGCTGGCTTCGCAGAGCCTGGGTGAGAGCGGTGATGACGGTCTCCTGATGGCCGGTGGTTCCGAGTGCGCATGCCGCACGGTCGAGCAAGGTGATGTCCAGCTCGACGGAGCATGTCGCCTCTGCGGATGAAGTGGGTAAGTTATCGGGAACGCTTACGAACGCTAAGGCCCTGCCTGATCCCAAGGTTCTCCAGCCAGCCGATGCTGGACAGCCAACTGTCGCGTGAGGGCCAGATGACAGCAGCGTGTCGGCTGTGGGCCAGCTCGATGAGTTCGTCAGGCGGGCGTTTCTGCAAGAGGACGGCACGCTTAGGGTTCTCCAGGAACCGCTGGTAATCGTCCATCTGCGACAACGCCATACGCACGTTCTCCCGTGTCGGTTCTACCTTCGCTTCGATCAGTAGGTAGGCAGAGTCGACCCAAATGTCGGTGAACATGGGGGCATGGTCGGGTGTATGACGGATCTGTACTCTGAGGGTGGGATGCCCGTGGCGATGAAGGTGTCGGCAGAACCTGACGACCAGTTTGTTCTCTGGGCGTAGAGGGGAAGCGTCCAAGTCCGCGTCGTTACACAGCATGTCACTGCGCTCTATCGGTCGGAAAGATACGATCTGCCGGTCGCATACGGCTGCCAGCTGGCCGGGGATGTGAGCAACAGTCTCAACGGGGCGCATTTTGAACATAGGCGGGTAGGCGAACTTGCCGTCCTCGGTGGGGATTTCCTCCTCTTCGATGCCCTCCACGATGAACTCGTCCATATACCGAGCTGTCACCCGTCCTGCTTCGAAGACGTGTATCGGCTTGCCTTCTGCGGCGGCCCTGCGGAGACGACCGTTGTCCCTTGACCTCCAGGGGCTTGGCCGCTCGCTCTGGTGCCTGACGACTGGCGAGGAGCCTGCGTAGTAGTAGAACCCGTCAGATCTCCAGCCTCCCCATAGCGGCCTATAGCTGGTAGCTCTCGTGATGAGCCCAACATGGGATTGCAGTCGGTCTGCTCGAATCCCTCTCATCCTGTCGAGTACGCCGAACTCCCTGAGCATGTCCAGGTTCTGGAAGTCCCCTGGACGCATCCTGAGATGCCCCGAGCTGGTCAATGGGTTGATTCTCGGCACGTGCGCCCCCTTGTACGGCCCCAACTGACCCAGCTTGCCCATCGCATATTGAGAGTACGTCGGTGACGACGGCAGGTCAGTGGCCGTCCTTGCCTGCCGTGACGAACCCCCGTCGGCAGGTGCCGACGGGGGGCCTTGGTTCGGTTTCTGCCGCCAGATCCGTCGGTGGGGGTGTAGAGCGTGACGGGCAAGGTCTGTTCGCCGACGCGGCCAGTAGTGCGCATGGCAGTTTCGCGTGCTGAGGTCTGCGAGGGGCGGTGCGGTTACTGGGGGTAGAAGCCGGTGATGCGGTAGAGCTGGTGGCGGTAGAGGACGCTGAAGCCCATGACCCACTGCTCGGATAGGTTGTCCACGACGATCAGCCGCGGGTCGGTGCGGGCGGTGGGGCGGTGCAGGGGCATGGCCGTCGGCACTGGGCACTGGCCGAACGGAGACTGTGCAAGGAAGGCAGGGGCGGTCACTATGCGCCCCACGAGCGCACCGGTCGGGTGGTATTCGGCTGGCATCTGCCGCAGGAGACCGTCGAGTTCGATCGTGACGGTGCGGTGGCGCGGCCTGGGGGAGAGGGCTGGGTTCATAGTGCCACCGCCGGGTGCCCTGAGGGCGGGAGGCCGTAGCGCATCCAGGACCGGAGGGCGGTGGCGGTGTGGATGTGGCCGGCGCCCGCGGCCCGGTATCTGTCGAAGGCACAGCCGGTCACCTTCAAGAAGGTGCCGTGGCCAGTGCGGAGGTCGAGTTCAAGGTTGAGGAAGACGGGGCGCTTGGAGACGGCGAAGCCCCGCCAGGGACGCTCCCAGCGCAGCAGCGTACCGAACTGCGGGTCGCTCCAGACCATCAGGCGCCGTGCGCGGTGGGCAGTACGGCAGTCCAGGATCCACATGTCGGTGTGTGCCTCCCGGCCGGCGACTTCGGCGGGGGGAAGCGGGCGGGCCTGTACCTCGGCGCGCTTGCCGCAGTGCAACAGGCAGTCGGCCCGGCGGTTGCCGAGGGAGATCTCGGTGGCCACACCCCATGCCTTGATCTCCTTGTGCCACGCAGACTCGGTCACAGGGCACCTGCGTAGCGGAGGAGTTCGGCGTCGTCCTCGTCCAGGCCGAGGGCCTGCGGCCCGACTTCCGTGAGCAGGTCTGTGACGGTGAAGATGCCGGGCAGGTTGTCGATGCCGGCGACCAGGCGGTCGTAGCGTTTGACCAGGGCGAGGATGCGGTTTCCGCGGGCCCGGTGCCTTTTCGCTCCCTGGGTGGACTCTTTGGCCTGCTGGTCGAGCCGGTCGGCCTCTCTGAAGTCGCGTTCGGCTAGCGGGGGCAGGACGTCGATGATGCGGTCGAGGTCTTGCAGCACGAGCTGGCGGGCGGTCTTCTCCGTCAGTTCGCCGCCTTCGCCGAGTACGACCTTCGCGACGACGTTGTCGTCGGTGGCGCCGGCGCGTGGACCGGGAACGCTCGCATCGTCTGGCCCGTTGGGGGCAGTGCCGCAGCCGGGGCCCTGGAGGATCGGTTCGGGGGGCGTAGGCCCGGCGGTCCGGCCATGGCAGCGATTCGGATCTCTTTGGAGACCTTGTTGAAGGAGGTGGTGCACATCGACTTCACCGCGCGGTCGAACACCGCGTGGTACTCGGCCGACAGCACCTTGACCTTCGATCGGACGGTCCCCTGCAGCCGGGCGAACTGCTCACTCTCGCTCCCGCCCGCGAGGATGCAGCGGAGAGCTTCACGGTCGAGGACGTCGCGCACGGTGTTGGAGTAGCGGCCTGCGGCGCTGGGCATGGGTGTCTACCTGCCTGTCAGGAGTCGGATAGCGCGGGGGCGTTGCTGCAAGACCCGGTCGGCCCAGGACGTGACCGAATCGCGGATGGACTCGACGGACTCCCACACCGCGGGGTCGTTGACGTCCACGAAGTCCTCGGGACCGAGCAGCAGGATTTCTCTGGCCTTGTGGACCAGCCCGAAGTAGCGGATGGTCCAGTCCGCGTGCGGGTCGCATTCCTCACCGCCGACGAGCTCGCTCGGCTGCGGCACTCGACGAACCCCTCTGACCTGCGGAGTTAGGTGCTATCGCACGGTCCAGCAACATTCGACGTCACAGATTGCCCGTCCCACCGGACCAATCGGAGGAACGGACTACCGAGTCGAGCGCTGGCGTGCAGGCGTCGTCACCAGTCACAGACTGATCCCTTGAGCCGATGAACCCTCATCGACGATGCCCCGACCTGCTCGAACTCCTTTAGCACGTCAGCGGTGGCGATCCGGACCGCTGGTCGCGGACCAGGGCGTGTTCCGCCGGATCGGCCACGGCGGCAGCGTGCGGAGCTGGTCCGATCACGGACGTGGTGAGACGCAAAGCACTTCGCGAAATCGTCCGCTGCCCCAAGCCCTATGCGGCTGGGGGGCTTCCACCTGGCTGTGTGACTCATGTGACACGCAGAGGCCCCCGCCGGATCCGGCGGGGCTTTTGCACGCAGTGGGTCACGCCGACACGGGGCCTGCGCTGTGGGTTGCACTGTACTCGGGCTCGCCGCTGTCGAGGACGCGGAGCAAGGATGCAGTGACGACGCGTGTGCTGCGGCCGATGCGCAGTACGCGGCAAGGGAACTCCCCACGGCGAACGAGGTCGTAACCCTTCGCCCTGGAAAACCCGAAGGCCCGGGAAGCGTCCTCGACGCTGCCGGTCCCGCCCCAGGTGGCGCGGATCCGCGCGGGGCTGTGCTGGGCGTCCGTATCCGATATCGCGTCGTTCTGGCTGTGCATGTGTGACTCTTCGGTCCTTTCAAGACGGCTTCGGTCGCGGAAATATCCCTGAACTCTGGGACGTTGCCCTCTGGCAACGTGATCGCGGAGGGGGAGTGGTCGGACTGAAGTTGTTCAACACGGCGGGCGGCGTGAGTGAGGTCATGCCGCGTCTGGCTGAGGTCGAGGCGGATGTGCAGGACCTTGTCGAGGCGCACATGGAGAAGATGCTGGGTGTCAGGTTCCTGGCGAGCGAGTTCGTCATCGACTGTGCCGACGGCGGGCGGATCGACTCGCTGGGGCTCGACGAGAACGGGGCGCCGGTGATCGTCGAGTACAAGCGAGGCACCGACGCCGGTGTGATCAATCAGGGCCTCTACTACATGGCCTGGCTGACGAACCACAAGGATGCCTTCCGGAACCTGGTCCGCGACCGGCTCGGGGTGACGGCCGCGTCCCAGATCCTGTGGAGCGCGCCCCGGCTGATCTGCGTGGCCGGCGACTTCACCCGCTACGACGCGCACGCCGTACGTGAGCATCGGCGCAGCATCGACCTGGTCCGCTACCGGTACTTCGGCAGCGATCACTTCGGCTTGGAGACGGTGGCCTCGGTCACGGGGCAAGCCGGGGAGGCCAAGAGGGTACGCCGCCGCGCGCCCGGGGCGCCGCCGGTTGGACAGCAGGGCGGTGCGATGGCCGAGCTCGCCCAAGCGGTCGACGAGGTCCTCGTCGGGCTCGGCGATGGCGTCACCCGGGTGCAGCGCAAGCAGTACCGCGCCTACCGACGGCTGCGGAACTTCGCCAGCGTCTGCCCGCCGCAGCAGACCAAGATCCTCGTCTACCTCAAGGCCGACCCGAAGGAGGTCGACCTCGTCCCGGGTTTCACCCGGGACGTGACGGGGCTCGGCCACCACGGCACGGGAGACCTGGAGCTGCAGCTGCGCACGGAGCGGGACCTGGAGCGTGCCCAGGACCTGTTCCGCCTCAGCTACACGGCGGCATAGAGATATCTCGCTGGAGCGCCGACGGAGTGTGGAGCTGTGCGCTGTCGTCGTGACGCTGCCTTTCGACGTGACGGGCAGGGAATGGCGGTGGACCACTAATGGTCCGGACGATCCCCGGTTTTGCTAACCGGGGATCGTCTGCTATGTATCGCCCTGCCGCTCGTGGGGGCCAGACGGGCTGTCCGCACCGCAGAATTGCTTGGTCACCAGCGGGCTTATCCCGCCCGACGGTTCGCTGTGTTGGTGCTGCGGTTCGTGACCGCAGAGTCGGCAGCAGGGGCAGCCCGTCCGGGGTGACGGTCTCATCGTCCCAAGTAGGCGGAGAGGAGGAGCTCGGACTGCGGCGAGAGCGTGACGAGGCGGACCTGGCCGCCGTCGCGATAGGTAAGGGTGCCCGGCACGTCGCCAACGGCCGGGTGGTAGTCGCCTCGAGCCAGTGAGGCAAGGACCGTTGTCCGCAGACCCTCACGGAGCGCGAGCGACATCCCGAGGGGGACGGCAAGGCCGACCGAAGGGTCCGTGAGCGTGGTGTTGATGAGAGCTCGGGTCTCCTGCGTCGTCATCGGCTTGTGTTCTTCGGAGGGCATGGAGCCAGTATCGGAGCCCGGCGACCAACCTTGAAGGCGTCAGAGGGGCCGAGTTGAGCCGATGACGACAAGCGGTTCTGTGTAGGAGCCGCTCGACGTACTGAACTGGGCTCGTACGCTACGTGAGTCCGCCGCAGGGCCGGCGCCAAGCGCCGCGAGGGGCCAGACTGCTGCGACTGGGGCTTGGTACGTTCTGCCGTATGACGCTGCGTTCGGTGGACCTGCGTAGAGAGCCGGTGGAAGCCGTACTGGACCGGGTGGAGCACATGCTGGGGGTACGCCTCGATCACGAGACGGTGGTGCGTAAGCGCCGGTCGGTGGGGGCGCGTACGGACCGCGGGACGTGGGTGCGCGTCGAGCGGCGTGGGCTGGACCGGATCGGGGTGCAGGGCGGGGACGGTACCGCGTCCGCGGAGGCCCTGCGCGGGATCGCCAAGCCGGCCTGGCTCGCCGGTGTCGCGTGGCGGGACGATGCGGAGGCGGTGATGTGGCGGGCGGACGAGACGGGACTGCTGCCGGGTGCCCCGGTGGGGAGCGCCGTGGTGGCCAAGGACCCGGGACTGGCCGAGGAGTGGTGGGCCTCGCTGAACGCCTCACTGGAGGCCCTCGCCGCGCAGCACACGAACCGGATCGCGACACCGGATACCGAGACCCTCACGCAGGAACTGGTCACGGGAACGATCCACAGTGTTTTCCCCGGCGTGGATACGGCGGTTGCCGATTGGCGTCCGGCGCATGCGGATCTCAACTGGGCGAATGTGACGGCGCCGGTGTTCTGCGTGTTCGACTGGGAGGACTGGGGCATGGCTCCGCGCGGCCTGGATGCGGCGAATCTGTGGGCGGCCTCCCTTGCCGTCCCGGCGCTGGCCGACCGCGTCCGCCGCGAGCGGCGGGAGGATCTGGCGAGCCGGGACGGCAAACTGATGACGCTGTTCGTCGCCGCGAAGATCCTCGGTCCCTATGCGGATCCGGAGGACCCGCGCCTGGCCCCCGCGCGGAAGACCGGGGAGCAGATGGTGCAGGAACTTCAGGCAGGCTGACGGGCTTTGAGGAGCTGCCGGTACTCCTGGACCACGTTCTCGTCTACCTCGTACGGCAGGGCCCCGGTCAGCTCCCGCAGGTGGTCGACGTTGTCCGTGCCGACCGCGACCGCGTCAATCGGCGGTGATGGCTTCCTCTGATGTCGATAGGGCGGCGAGGGCGTGGGCGGCCTGCTGTTCGGTGTCGGTGGGCGGTGGCGGGCCGGGGCGGACGGCGTCGCCGTACAGGCGCTCGAAGGCGGCGATGGCTTCGCCGGGAGTGTCGTAGGTACCGCTGACGACCCGCAGGTGGTTCTCGCCGTGGAGGTGGACGCTCTCGGCGTGCTGGTATGTGCCGACGGCGACGGTGGTGTGGCCGTCGAACGCGTGGAGGTGGAGGGCGAGGCGGCCGGAGGCGATGTCGTCGTGGATCTTCTGGGCGTCGGCGGAAGCGAGCCGGATCTCGTCGCGGTCGAGCCAGGCCATGGGGTGGTTGGCCCAGGTCCACTCGGTGTCGATCTCCTCCTGCAGCTGGTCGGTGACGTGCACGGTGATACCGGCGCTGCGCAGGAGGTTGGCGGCGATGTTGGCGTAGTGGGGCTCCTCGTGGTCGATGCGTACGAGGAGCATCGTGGTGTCGTTGACCGGCCTAAAGCCTTCCGAGGCGAGGGTGGCGCGGGCGGTGTGGAGTTGAGGACCGTCGAGGTGGGCGACGACGGCGCTGGAGTGCTCGGGGTGCAGCGAGAGGTCAACGTGGACGTCGGATGCGGCGTTGGGCATGGATCTCGTCTCGCCGACCGGGCCGACGAGGCGGTCGGCCCGGACCGGAGGGTCTAGCGGGTGGCTCGGACGGGGGTGGGGGCGGTCCACGGTGGCGGCCCGGCCCGCGGGGCAGCCGGGGTTCGGGCCGGATGGGCGGTACGCGGCGGGGCTGGGCTGGTGGCGTGGTGCCAGCGGGCGCGCAGGGCGGTGAGGTCGGCCAGGGCCCGCCGGCTGCCGGTGATCAGCTGGTGGGGGCTGTTGGCCGGGTCGTCGGTGAAGGCGGTGATGCTGACGGCGACGGTCTGCGCGCGGGTGAGCAGGGCACGTTGCAGGACCTTCTCGCCCCAGTGCTCAGGGGAGCCGGCCGGCGTGGAGAGCAGGGTCAGCAGGTCTGTGGGGGCGACGTGGCCGGTGAGCAGGCCGCGGTGCTGGGCTTCCCAGAGGACGGTGATCGGGTCGATCGGGTCGCCGCGGTGCGTGAGTGCGGTGAGGCACTGCCACAGTGCCGCGTGCAGGGGGAGGGCGAAGTCTTCGGGAACGAGCCAGCGCATCTGACGGGTCTGGGCGGGGTACGCGGTCGCGGTGGCGATCAGGAGGCGTTCCTCGGCGAGGGCCTCCTCGCTGGTGTCCTTGGCGGGTGCCGGCGGCAGCGCGGTGCGGGGCAGGGAGCCGGGGTGCGCGGCGAAGCGGCCGGAGAGGTCGTCCAGGAACCGGGCGAGGGCGTCGGCCTGCTCGGCGGTGGCCTTCGCGCGGTGGGGCAGGGTGGCGTCCAGCGCGGTCTGGGCCAGGCGTTCGGCGTGGATGCGCAGGCTGCGACGGGCGTGGTCGGCGCGGACCATCCGGGCGTACGTGGCCGCGTGCTTGGGCCAGGGGCAGACCTGGACGAGGGTGTGCAGGTAGGTGGCGGTCAGCCCGGGGGCGTGCGCGCGGGCCGCGTCCAGGACCGTGTTCAGCCAGGCCGGGCTCGTGCGGTGCTGCTCGGCGTCGGGGGCCGGCGCGGTGCGCATGGCGCGGAACAGCTCGCCGTGCGTGTGGTTGGAGAAGTGGCCCGGATCCAGCGGGCCGATCTCGTCGAGGCGGTGGGGGTCCAGCAGCAGGGCGCCGAGCAGGGATTGTTCGGCGTAGTGCACGGGTGGGAGGGGCGGAAGGTCGTCCAGGTCGTCGTTCTCGTCGGCAGTGGAGGGAGGGGGCATTAGGCGGCCAGGGTGAAGTCGTCGGGGGTGAGGGTCTTGCCGAGGTGCGGGGCGAGCAGGTGGGCGGCGAGCCGGGGCGGGACGGCGTTGCCGACCTGGCTGAAGATTTGGCCCTTGTTGCCTTGCCAGGGGTAGTCGGCGGGGAAGGTCTGCAGGAGGCCGGCCTCGGCGGCGGTGATCCGGATCGGATCGGGGGCTGGGTCGGTACCCAACGTTGCGGGGGCGACCGGTTCGGCCTGCCACACGCACTCGTTGGCCCGGTGGCCGAAGAACAGGGTTCCGGCCGGCTCGTCGATGGTGCGGACGGTGGCGTTGGCCTGGTTGTTGTTGCGCAGCGTCCAGCGCCACGCCGTGGGCATCGCTTGGGTGGCGGGGTGCTCGGCGTGGCCGGCCTTCTCCGCCCGGCAATCCGTCACGGTGACGGGTGAGTTGGCGGGCGGGTGCGGTTTCCAGGTGCCGCGGTCGCGGGCGTCGCTGAGGGTCTTGCGGGCGCCGGAGGGGAAAGGTTCGGGCCCGCCGCCGGGTCCGCCTCCGGCGCAGACAGTGGGGACGGGACGGTCGGTGGCGCCCCAGCCCAGGGCCTCGGACATGGAGATCCAGCGGGCGCGGCCCGGTCCGAACAGCGAGTCGGGCTCGGCGAGTTTGGCGTGGGTGGGCGGCGGCGGTGCGGCGGTTTGTGTGCGTGAGGCGAGCAAGATTGCCCGCCGCCGCGTTTGCGGTACCCCGTAGTCGGCCGCGTTCAAGACCCCGGTCCAGACCGAGTACCCCCAGGTCCGCAGGATCGCGGCGTACTGGCGCCACAGGGGCAGCACGTCGGGGACCTCTTCCATCGCGACCCACTCCGGCTGCCCGTGCCGGTGGAGGGCGTGCAGGTAGCGCATGGGCTCGGCGGCGAGCAGGGAGCGTTCGTCCCGGCAAGCGGCGAGCAACTTCGCGCGGGTATCCAGACCCTGGGCGAGGTCGGCGACGGCCTGGTGGACCAGGGGCTGGTCGAGGAGCCCGAGGCGTTTGCCGGCCATCGACCATGCCTGGCACGGCGGGCTCGCGATCAGCCCGGTGATCCTGCCGAGGAACGGCCACAGGGGATAGGCGGCGACATCGGTGCGGATCGTCAACTGCCCGGCCGCCGCCCGGGTTTTGCACGCCCATTCATCCCATTCCAGGCCCACGTCCCGCACGCCGAGCACGGTCAGGGCCTGGCTCCAACCCCCGGGACCCGCGAACAGATCAAGAATCAAGAGGCCAGTCCGAAATCGTCCTGGACCGGCTCGACTTCACCACGGCAGGCCCACGGGGAGCAGCCGTCGATAACGCCGTCCTCCAGCTCCTGGGCGTCTGCTTCACTGTCATCGAGTTCCTGCTGCAGGGCAGCCCATTCGGCGGCGGTCACATGGTCGATCGGCGCCTGGTCGAGCGGTACACGCGAGCGGTGGAGGAACGCTTGGCCCAGCAGCTGGTTGCCGGTGGCATTCGCGCGGGCATTTCCCTTCCGGATGGCCGCGTCGAAGGCCACCACATCCTCCCACTCCTGCGGAGAGGAGTCCCGGATGGATCTCCACTGCGCGTTTCCGTGAAATGGGCAAGTTATTGAGAATCGAGACAGGGTTGTGACCTTTCGTATGGGGGGAGAAGCCCTCCCCGGGGTGCGGGATGCGTGGAGGGCATGGCTGCGTTCATGGCGTTCTGCGACGGCTCGAAGCCTCGAGCTTCATGAAGCGGTCTGTCCGATAGGTGTCGGGGGCGCCGACCGCTCGTTGGTCTCGCAGGCCGGGAGTGTGTTGCTGGCGGAGACGGTCCACAAGACCGGTCTGGACACGGCGATATCGGAGGCCCTCCCGCCCTGGCACAGTCGAGGGCAGTGCACGATCCGGGCCGTGGCACTCGCCCTGGGCGGGGACCGTCTGGCCGATGCGGCAATGCTGCGGCCAAGCCGGCCATGTTCGGGCCGGTGGCCTCCTATCCGACCGTTTCCCGGCTCATCGACGCCCTCGCTGGCGCTGTCGAGGGTCCGAAACGCGGGCTGGAATGCGTGAACGGGCTATGGAAGCTGGCCAGTGACACGGCACCCGATGCGGGTGTCCGGGCGGTCGTGGGCTTGGATCCCGTTCGGGTGATCGCGCACTCCGACAAGCGGGACACCGCCGCGACCTGGAAGATGACCTACGGATCGGCTAAAGAGTCCGGTCTGGCCCCATGTTGGGCCACGCATTGTCACTGGGCACTGCGCTTCCCGCACCTCTTGAGTGCCCGGTAGGCACCGTAGCCTGCGATTGCACCTATCACCGCAAGTGACCTTCTTCTCTTTCCTTTGCCAGGCTCCCTGAAATCCAGAGCGGCCCGCTGAGTCTTAGAAAGAGGCTTCAAATGTCGTGTTTTGTATGGCCAATCGTCCAGTCGCGGGAAAAGTCTTTGGGTAAAGAATCTGGCGCGCCTGCGGAGTTGAGAGAGAAGGGTGATGGTGAAGGCGACCCCAATAGCCGCCGCCGCGAAATATACCCCCCAGGTGTCATCCGTTGTTAGCAACAAAAATGCCAGCCCGGCCAGCGTGAATAGAATTCCCCAGGTTATTGCCCAGTTCTTGCGCTTCTCGTATAGGTCCAGCATCCATTCATCTTGCCGCTGCTTGCGGCGCAGCATTTCAAGGGCGTTAGTGTCGTATTTAGCCTCCGGGTGCCAGGAAAGTCGCTCATCCGGGCTGGCGATGTACGGTGCTGCTTCTGAAATAAAGATGAGCCCCAAGAGGAAACACACGACTGCTGCACTGAGTGTGGCGGTAGCCAAATCGCGCCAGATGGTTTGGCATGGCACCCTGGCCGCGGTGATGGCTGCCGTGAGGGTGAAGCCACCAAGCACAGAGATGGGCGCGCCGCCTACAGAGCCGAGAGCGCGGGCAGACCCAAGTTCTCGCGGGTGGTCCCAGGTGGGCATTTCCTAATCCCAACCGTGGAGGGGGCAGGGCCTCGTATTGTCGCAGCCAGGCTCGTCGCAAGTCCGTGAGAGTATCTCTGGGTTCCGGAAGTCGGCTTCAGAAAGCAAAGATTGCACTCGGTGAAGGTTCCCGGATGATGGGTCATGCACCGCCTTCTCGATCGCCTCCGAAAACATTCTGGATGTGTCCGATTCGCTGATGAGGCGAGCGACGAACGTGCTGCCGGTCTGCTGCTCTCGCACCTGTCCTGCAATGACCCCGCTCAGATCGACCACGTCACCCGTTCGCGGCAGCAGCACTCCGTATTCGTGATGCTCCTTCGTCCTTGGGGTTCCGGGCTGTCCGCGATCGATGATCACGCCGACTTTGACCCAGCTCCGGTCCCGCCAATCCCCTTTCGAGGCAACTTCGATGTCGCCAACAAGGAAAATGTCACCGGTTCGGAATGGCTCATTCATGATCGGCCCTCTGCTCGAGTGGGCACCACTGGGCGAAGGCGGCCGCTTCCTCCAGAGAGAATGACCTACCTATTCAGTGTCTCTTCAACGCAAGGGGATCGCACCCCGAGGAGGCTCTGTGCCCTGGGCTCTAGCTAGCTTTCATCCTTTCTCTCTTGGGCGGCGGTTCCCGTGAGCTGGGTGAGGGGGATGAAGGCGGACTCTGTCCCTAGTTCCTTGGGCGTGGGCCCCGCAGGGGTCGGGATGTCGGCAAGCCTCTGGGCGAGGGCTGCGACAGCCTCACGGTCGCCTACGAGTGCTTCGCGTTCATCGTCGGTGAGGTCGACTTGTTCGAGCATCTTGTTGATGCCGTCCTTGACCGCGAGGAGCTGGCCCTTGGTGGACTCCTTGGGGACGTAGAAGGGGCAGCGTGCGCAGGCCATGCGGTGGGGGCATTTGGCGAAGAAGTCGTAGCTGCAGTAGCCGTCGCCGAGGTCGTAGTACTTCCAGGGCTGTTCGCCGCCTGCGGCGGCGCCGGTGAGGATGCTGTCGCGGTCGATCAGGACCTCGATGGTGCGGACGTTGCGGGCGAAGTAGTCGGCCTTTTTGTAGGCGGCGGTCAGGGTTCTCTGAAGGATCTTCGCGTAGTAGCGGGTGCTGGCTGGGTGCTTGTGCCCGAGCCATTGCTGGAGGTCGCCGAGGGTGAGGGGGTCTCGGGCGTTGAGGAGCTGGGTGGCGATGGTGCTGCGGGCCCGGTGGCTGGTGAGGGCGCCGCGGGAGTCTTCCGCGGGGACGCCGGCTTTCTGGCAGAGCGCCGGGATGATGGTCTCGTTGAGGTAGGCGTTGCCGACGAGCTGCCCGCGATGGCAGAAGAGGTGCTGGCGCGGCAGGCTGGTCTTCCGGTCAGCGAGGTCGGGCTGGGGCGGCCGAACCAGCTTCCAGGCGTCGATGAGTTCGCCGACCAGCGGATCGACGGGCTTGGCGAAGGGGAGGCTGGTCTTGTTCTGTGGGATGTGCAGCAGGCAGATTGGGTAAGTCTCGCCGGTCCGTTGGTCGGTTCCCTCGTCCCAGGTGATGCAGTCCAGGTCGAGGCGGCGCAGCTCGTCCATGCGGCAGCCGGCGAAGAGCCAGACGCCGACCATGGCCCGGAGCATCTCGATCGGGTAGTAGGTTGCCTGCCAGCCTGCGGAACGGGCGCGCGGGGTGCCATAGGGCTTGAGGTCTTCGCTGTTCAGGGTCAGTCCGGCGGCCATGAGTTTGGCCCACGTCGCGTCGTCGATGATCCGCGGGTTGGGGCCCATGAGCGCGCGGAGCGACAGCGGCATGCTCAGAACCACGCGAGGGTCGAACCTCGGTTTGATCCACTCCCACTCGATGAGGTCGGAGAAGAAGCCGCGGACACTGTCGATGCGGCTGGCCTTCCCCCCTGGACTGAGAGGCTGGCCGAAGCGGGTGCGGTTGCGGCTGTGCCCGGCCCACTGCCCGACGACCGCGGTCATGGTGTCGGCGATGTACTCGGCGGCGATGTCACGGGTCCACTGCTCGGGCGCGACGGCCTCCGGGTGCTTCTCCGCCGCCCAGCGGCCGGCGATCAGGATGGCCGAGAACATCGACCGCTTCGTCCCGCGCTCGTGGGTGACCAGCTTCATCCACCGCAGAGCCGCATCCCGCCACTCGGGTGGGACGGTGGCGAGGGCCGCGGCTTCCGGTCCGGCCTTGTCCTGGTTGGTGCGTAGGGGTGAGGCGATGATGCCCTGGTCGGCCAGAACACGGGAGATCTTGAACAGGCCGCGGCGCCTGCCCTTGGCATCCGTGGACTGGTAGTGCTCCAGCAGGTCCTGCAGGAGTGGTTCGCGCAGGTCCTCCAGGCGCGGGCTGTTGTTGCTCAGCAGTACGTCGATGGTGGTGTTGCGGACCTGCCAGGGCAGCAGATGGGTGGAGTTCCGCCAGGCGGTGAGGGTCGCCTCGATCGACTCGACCGCAGGCTGGATGGCCTGGGGGCCGAAGACGAGGTCGGCGAACCGGGCCAGGCTGGTGAGGCCGGTGGTGCCGTGCAGGCGGTGGTGGCCGCCGAGCTGGTGGCCCAGGGCCACGAGATGGAACCGGAAGTCGCGTGCGTCCGCTGCGGCCTCGGCCCAGGTCGCCTCGTCCCAAGTCCAGTACGGACTCTGCCGGCGGTGGACCTCCTTCAGCAACCGAAAGCGCGCCGAGCTGGCCTTCTTGGGATCCCACTCCGTGGTGATCTTGTCGATCGGGATGATCAGGCGGGCGAGGTCGCCCGCCGGTCCGGCGTGCATCGCTGTCAGCGGGGCTATGTGTTCAAGTGCGGCCACCTCCTTCGGGATCAGGGCGGGCAGCAGGTGCCGGGTCAACGGGTGGGCGGGTGTGAGGTTCACGGTGTCTCCAGAAGCTGGGCGAGGAGTCGCTCGCGGTCGGCGTGGAGGGTGGTGTTGGCGCGGTGGAAGCGTGCGGCGAGTTCGCGGCCGGAGAGGTGGATGTATCGCATGGTTGTGGCCAGGTCGCGATGGCCCGCGTACTGGGCGATCTGGTCGATGGTCCAGTCGGCACGGGCCAGGTCCGTCAACCGCAGGTGCCGGAAGGTGTGCGTGGACAGGCGGCTGACGCCGGAAGCACGGCTCAATCGTTCGACGATCTTCGACCAGCTCGACGCTCCGAGCGGACCACCAGGGTTCCGGTTCGACGTCGACCGCAGCAGCGGGCCGCCGAGCCGACCGAAGCTTTGACGACGCTCGGCGAGGTAGGCCATGAACAACTGGCCGGAAGCCGCCCCGTAGGCAACTTCCCGTGACCGTTTGGACTTGGTCGTCTCGGCCCTCAGCCGGATCAGGCTGTAGGCGGGATCGAAGTCGTCCCCGGCCAGCTGGACGAGTTCCTCACGCCGCAGAGCGCCGTCGTAGGCGAGCGAAAGCATCAGCCGGTTCCGCAGCGGCTCGGCCCTGGCCGCTTCCAGGATCCGCTGCCAATCGCCCTCGGCCGGTATCCACGGCGCCTGCTCAACGCGCCGCACCAGGCCCCGCTTGGGCCGGCGTCCACTCCTGCCCGCCTGACCGCGGCGGACCGGGTTCCTCTCCCGCAGCCCGTCCTCCACCATGAACTCGTAGAAGGAACGGACCGCCACGATGCGCTGCTGCACCGTCGCGTTCGCCAGCCCCGGACTCGCCCGGCTGGCACCCTTCCCGCGTGGCCTGCCGGCAGGGCGCTCCAGCATCTCCCCGATCCACGCCGCCACTGTGTCCGCCTTCGCGTACAGCGGCTCCGTACCCTCGGCGGCGCAGAACCTCAGGTGATCCTCCACCGCGCGGCCGTACGAGTCGATCGTGTTCGGAGCCCGGCCGATGTTGGCCATGAACTGCAACCACCGGCGGGCCTCTTGATCCAATGCCAAGGTGGGGAACTTGCCCCACGGGACTTCGACCATGGCCCCAAGCTAGACCCGGTCGATTCCACATAAGGCATCCGAGGCAGCTCGATTTGGGTGTGTCCGCCAGCCCGAGCGACGTCAAGTATTTGACGCAGTCGGCTCTTGACCAGCCGATGTCGATGAGAGGGTGGCGGTTGTGCATGTATTTGACGTCCGAGTCCTTGGCCCGGTGGAATTCGTCGGTCGAAATGCCGACCCACTGCTCCACAAAGACGTCTCTGGGAATGCGCGCCGGATAGGGGTAGCCGAGGAGTTCACGCACCTGCTTCTTCAGTGGCTTAATTTTGTACTCACCAGTACATTGACGCCTGGTCATCCCGGGCTTGCCGTCCTGGTTCAGAATGTACAAAGGCATTGAAGCGAATCTGTGCTGCGGGTCGAGTGCGTCTTTCCGAATGTTCCCGGAGGAGACGCGCAGGATGGGAATTCCAGCTGGTTCGGCTATGTCCCGCTCCAGTCGGTCGAGATGTCGATAAACGGCCTGGGGCTCCCACCCGGTATCGGCGAATATCGCGTAATCAACCTTCGGGAGGACGCCCTTGGCGGACAGGGCAAGCATGACGCTGGATTGAACTCCAGCACCTAGAGAAATGCACTTGAAGGCAGGGGATTTGGAATCAGAAATGGTGCGTCCTTAAGGAATGAGGCAGGGGAAGAGGGGTAGGAAGGGTCAGCGCCGTGGGGGTGGCGGAGACGGCACGGCGGGCGGCACGAGCACGGGCGGTGCCGCCAAGGCGGCTCCGGGAGGCGCGGGGAGCGTGCTGATCCCGTCGGCGATGCCGCGCACCGCTCGGGCGGCGCTGCCCAGCCGGGCGTGCACGTCGCGGGGCAGTTGACGCCAGTGGGACTCGTGCTGGGCCCAGGTGAGGATGTCGCCCGCACTGTGCAGCTGACCGGAGAGCCGGACGAGGGCCGCTGCCTGCTGGCCGGCCGTGGCACGCGCGGACCGGTCCGGCACGTCCCACGGCTCCAGCGGCGCTGCTGCGGCTTCCAGGCCGTGAAGCCGGGCATGCAGGAGTGAGCCGAAGGTGGTCGTGGGGGCCTCGCGCGTGGTGAAGCGCCCGTCGGTGCGCGGGTGGGGGCGAAAGGTGAGCAGGACGTCGTCCGGCGCGATGTCCGGCGAGATGAAGTCGGCGAGCGCCCGGGTGACGTCCTGCGGAGCAGGATCAGGGCCGGGCACCGTAGGGGCCGGGGATGACTGCTCCGGCGCCGTGTCGGGAAGGGCGAAGGCGGGACCCACCCGGTGGATCTGGGCGGCGAGTTGGCGGAGCGATCGCTCGGCGTTGTGCAGCCAGGCGCGGGAAGATGCAGGCCAAGAAGGCTCGTGCAGCGGGTGCTTCAGGAGCTGGACCGTACGAGGCAACTGGGCGGCGAGGCCGTCGAGAACGGCTCTCTGCTGATGCTCACCGGCGTAGGCGAGGGCCCACAGTCGCAGCTCGTCCAGGTCGGCCGGCAGCGGACCGTGATCGGCGGCCGGGCCGTAGAGCCGGGGGTGCAGCGTGGTGACGTAGTGGTGGATGGACCCGCCGCCACTGCGGTAGCCGAAATGGGAGGCGACCCGCGGGCGGGTCCGGTAGCTGATGAGGACGTCACGGACCGCGATGTCGGGCGTGATCATGTCGGCCAGAGCGCGGGCCAGTTGGTAGGGGGTCGGGTGAGCGGGGAGCGTAGGGATCTCCAGACGGAGCGAGAGGACGGGGCCGTGCGACCGGGGTACGGCAGGCGCAGGCGGGGCCGCGTGTCAGCGGGAGCGCGCGGGCGCGGCGGCCTTGAGCGGTACCGGGCGGGCGGTCGTCAGGGCCGGGGGCTGCACAGGGCCGAGACGCGCCGCCAGGGTGCGGCAGCCGTCGGCGGTCAGGTGAACGCGTTCGTCGTGCAGGACCCGTGGGGTCTCCTCGCGGCCGACGAGCCCGCGTGCTTCCAGGGAGCGGAGGGTGCTGATGCTGATCCGGAGATCGTCGCGGCTGACCCGGGTCTTGTCGTTGTGGCGGTCGATCGTCACGTGGCCCTGGGCGACGGCCCGCAGGGCGGTGTGCTGTGCGGGCGAGAGGTCGAGCCGCTGGCCGGCGGGCATCAGGCGCTGGCGCCGCATCTCAGTGGTCAGGAGTTCCGCGGTGGTCAGAGTGTCGTCGGCGCCGAGGGCGGTCAGGTCCCGTACGAGGACGAGCCGGTCGCGCACCTCGGAGCGGGCTTCTTGGAGTGTCAGGGGCGGGCCGTCCTCGCTGGGGGCGCCCGCGCGGGCGTCGTCGAGGATGTCCTCGGCGTCCAGGAGGTGATCGGCCGCGTCCAGGGCGAGATGGGCGAGCTGCCGGATGCGTGCGTAGACCGAGCGGATGCCGGGGCTGTGGTAGATCCGCTGGTGGTTCAGCGCGTCGACGATGTGGAGCGATGAGTGGGCCAGGTGCTGGGTGTGGGGGATCTGCCGGCCGATCGCGGTCGCGGGGCGGGGGCCGTTGATCTCCAGGATGGACAGGGAGTTGAGGGCGTCGTTGTGCCGGGTGTAGTCGGCGCCGAGTGCCAGCAGTGCTTCGGGCGGGGAGAGTTGGACGGTCATCGGGAGGCGCAGAGCTCCAATCGGTGCGGGATGTGTTCAGCGGCGGTGCGCCCGGCAGGTGGGCGGGAGCCGGGCGAAGTGGTCCTCGACAGAGCGGCGTTGCTCATCGGCGGGGCGTCTGCGCCGCGGGAGTCCTGGGCGCCGGCACTGCCGCTGCGGTGGACAGAGCGGCCGGGCGGTGCTGGGCCAGCGAGCGCTGCCCCTGCTCGGTGACCGCGATGTCCTGCCCGACGAGCAGGGGCTTGCTCGTGTCGGTGGTGACGAGACCGTGCTTGGCCAGGGCCCGGAAGGTGGCGATGGAGATACGGGTGCCGTCCGTGGCTGCGACCCGGGTCACGCTCACCCTCCGGTGGAGCACCTTCTCGTAGAGGCGCCCCTCGCCCTGGGCCAGCGACTTCAGCGCCTTGTGCTGGGTGTCGTTCAGCCGGGCCACGGCCTGGTGCTGGGCGGCATGCGGCGGGCGGGGCGCGGCGGCGGGCAGGCTGCGGCTGATGCGGGTGGCGAGGTAGTGACAGGCGGTCGCCGCCACATCGAGCTGCAGGGCGGCGTCCTTGAGGTGGCTGTTCATGAGAGGGATGGCCTCGGCATGGCGAGCCGCGCGGACCTGGTCGTCATCGGCCGGATGCCCGCCGAAGGGCGCCCCCTCGTACGGGTTGGCGGAGATCGCCGAGGCGAGGTCGGTGCCGGCCAGGGAGGCGCCGAAGACGGCGGCGGACAGGGACTCCAGTCCGGCCAGGCTGCCGGTGACGCTCGTGTACGCGCTGTCGTTGTCCAGCGCCGTCAGGCGCCCGAGCATGGCAGCGGTCAACTCCTGGGCCTTGAGCAGGAGCGGAGTGATCTGGTGCAGCGCGTCCGTACCGGGAGAGTAGGAGAGGTCGCGCACGCGTTCGTGCAGCTGCTCGAACCCCTGGGCCAGAGTGCGGAGTTGTTGTGACTGTGTGTTCAGGTCGAGCGGGGGCATGGGGTGTCGGGGCGGGGTCATCGGCTTCGGGCGGCCGTCTGCGTGCGGGTTGCGCAGGACGGTGCCGACGCGGTGGCGAGCTTCGGCGCCTGCCCGGCCGCCGCGTGCGGCGCGGGGGCAAAGGAATCGAGGACGGCGGCAACGTCCGCGAGGTGCCGGGTGCAGGCGAGTGCCTGCTGGTTCGTTGCGGGGTGAGTGAGGGCCCGCAGCGTGACGTCGGGATCGCTGTTGCCGCATTCAAGACAGCAGCGGTAGCGGGGGTTCCAGTCGTCGGGGACGTCGTGGATCTGTGGCATGGGCGGTTCCAGGTGTGCTGACGCTCGGCGCGCAGATACGGAGGGGCGCTGCGGGAAGCCGGGCGGATGGAGGGCGAGTTCTAGGCGGCGGGGCCGTAGTCGGACTGTTTCGGGGCGGCCTTGGCGACGGCCCGCTCGGTGATCCCTCTTGATGCGCGGGCGGAGGCGGCGGACAGCTGGTCGGAGCCGGGCTCCAGGTACCAGGGGCGCAGGTCGAGCATCGCGGCGCGCATACCGGTGGCGAAGGCGAGCGCGGTGCCTTTGGGCAGGGCGCGGATCGCGTCGGCGGGCAGGATACGTTCCTGCCGCATCGAGACCGAGGTGGACTTGCCGGACTCCGAGTGCGAGGTGGAGGTGGTCTCGACGTCGTGGTCGCCGATGAGGCGGGAGAGCTTGTCGGCGAAGTCCGGGTCGTCGATTCCGCTGCCGATTACCTTGATCGTGGAGGCGGACCATAGCGCGTCCATGCCGGCGTCCCCCCAGACCTTCTGGCCCTGGCGGTATGACTGCAAGATCGTGATCGGGATGATCCCGCGGCTGCCGAGATGGGAGTACAAGTCCGGAAGGTCGCTGATCTTGCACACGTTCGCGGCCTCGTCCAGGATCGCGAGCATCGGCGGGTCCAGGCGTCCGCCGGCGCGCTCGGCCTGGGCGGTCGCGGCCCGCATCACGGAGTCCGCGCACGCGGCGATCAGTGCGCTGGCTCCTCCGCCGCCGTCCTTGGAGAGCAAGAACAAGGTGTCGGTCGAGGTGACGAACGCCTCCGGCCGGAACTCCTCGATGTCCTTCTGCGGCGTCACCCACGCCGCGATCTCGCTGTTGAGCAGCGCGGCGGCGTACTGCCGGGCGGTCTCGTAGATGCCGTCCCTCGTTTCGGGCGGCCCCTCTACGGTGCCCTTGAGCTGGGAGGCGACAGCAGTGAAGCCGTGGTCGCGCAGGATGTCGAGCGGCGTGCGGTCGGCGGGGAAGGCCAGCCACTGCATCACGTCGGTGATGGGGCGCTCGTCGAGGGCGGCGGCCAGAAACAACTGGCTCAGGATGTTGGATCCGGCCTTCGACCAGAAGTCGCCCTGCTGGCTCGCGTCGACGCTCGCGGCGAGGAAGTGCCCGGCGAGGCGGCCTGCCCCGTCGAGGGTCTTGGCGGTGGCCAGCGGGTTCCACCACATCTCGCGCTGCGCGTGGGCGATCTGCTGCGGGTCCATCGACCAGGTCCGGCCGACCGCTGCCCGCGCGTCGAGCGTGGTGGTGAAGGCATCGCCGGCCGCCTTGTTGGAGGTGAGCAGGACCGGGCCGGGGGCGTTGAGGATGGAGGGGATCGCCAGGGAGGTGGTCTTACCGGAACGCGGCGCCATGATCGCCACGGCGACGTCCTCGTACCCCATGCGCACCTCGTACTTCGTGCCCTGGAGATTGCCGAGGAGGATGCCGGTGTCCTTGGCGTCGATGTGTTTGGCGTCCTTCAGACTCGGGCGCAGCGAGCGGGCCTTGGCGGTGATGGCCTTGGACATCAGCGGCTCGATGTCCGTGTGCTTGGCCATGCCGTCGATGCGCTTCTTGCGCCCGCCGCCGGTGCCCTTGTTCCGCTTGTAGAGCATGGCGGCGGTGATGCCGAGGGCGAGCAGCACGGCGCCGGGCAGGATGCGCGTGCCCACCAGGAGGGACGTTTCTTCCAGGCCGGGCCAGAGCTGGTCGGGGTGCAGGAGGGCTTGAACGGGCTGGTAGGGAGCGCCGGGCCCGGAGTCGGTGGCCCAGGCGGTGATCTGCCCGCCGAGCCAGGCGAGATTGGACAGGGGGACCGCGACGGCGATGGCCCCAAGAAGGATCTTGAAGGCGATGTCGGTGGCGTCGGTGGACTTGGCGGAAGAGGGCTGGGGCAAGAGGGCAGTTCCAGAGGGGAGTTGATGTGGCGGGCCGGTCAGCGGGCCCGGCGCTGCTTGGGCACGTGCGGTCCGCTGGGCGGCGTGGCCGGCGGCGGGGTGGTGCGCTGGGCGAGGGCGGTGGTGCGGTGCTCCAGTGCGAAGGCGAGGGTCCCGGCGGCCACCCGGCCGGTGGTGGTGCGGCCGTGGGTGGCCGCCAGGTGCGGGACGCGGTGCGGTTCGCGGACCAGGGGCGTCTCGTCGGCCAGCGCGCCGAAGAACGCGGCGACCAGGTGGGGCGGGGTGTCGCCGTCCAGGCAGGCGCGCCAGACGGACGGCAGGTCGTGGACGGACACTTCGGCGATCCAGCTGGCGGTGCGTCCACCTTCTTGGCCGAGGCGGTCGACACGGGCCAGGCCGTTGGGTGAGGTCATGCCCTGGGGTGAGGGGCGACCGTCGTGGTGGCGGGGAGCGTGCCAGCCTGCCGCGCGCAGCGTCTCGTACGGGTCGACGGAGGCGGCCTGTGGTGCGGCGGGGTCGGTGAGGGCGTCGGTGACCGCGGCGATGATCTCGACCGGAGTGCCGGCGTTGAAGGTGACCGACCAGGCCCGCTGGTCGCCGTGGTGCGCGTGACGCAGGGTCCACCGCGGTTCGGCCGGGTCCGGGTCCGGGACGATGCGCAGCTGGGCGAGCTGGTCCGGGCTGGTCAGGATGACCCGGGGCACGAGCGGGTCCTCGCCGGTGCTCCAGCGGCAGGCGCGGTGGAGCGGGACGGTGACCCAGGCAGGGTCGCCGGGGCCGGCCAGGTAGCGGGGTAAGACCAGCGTGATGTCGATGTCGTGCGGCACGCCGCTCACCTGCGGGCCATGGAGGACGGCGCTGCGACGGGAGCCACGGGGCGTGCGTGCGTCGTGGTGGAGGTCAGAGCCGGTGAGCGCGGCGGGAGTTCCTGGACGGCGGACTGGATTTCGAGGAGCGCATGGCCGTGGGTGGCCCAGTCGTCGAGGTAGGACCAGGCTTCCTCGTTGCGCTCGGCGAGCGCGTCGTCGTACGCGAAACTGCCCGGCCGGGCGGTCGGGGGCAGCGCGTCACGGGCTTCGAGCCACTGCTGCTGCAGCGTGCCGAGCTGCGTCAGGGCGTCATCGAGGACGCCCAGCTGCCAGGGCCAGCGGGACTGGAGGTGCGAAGCGTTGAGCTGCTGTACCTGGACCTCGGCGGTGGCCAGCAGGTCCTTGGCGAAGGAGCGGACGCGGTTGAAGGACCGCCAGGTGTCCGCGTCGCGCTTCACGGCACGTCGGCCGTGCTCGTCGTCGTCGAGGGGCCAGCCGTCGAGGTCGCTGTGCTCCTCGCGCCAGGCGTCGAAGTCGGCGAGGATCTGCTCGCTCTCGCGCAGGAAGGCGGCGAGCTGGTGCAGGCGCTCGCGGTGGATCTCATCGGGGGCAGGGGCAGTTGGGGACAAGGCGCTCTCAGACGGATGCGGGAACAGGGGAAGGCGGTGAGCCGGGCGGGAGCGCCGCCCGGCTCGTTCAGCGGGCCCGGCCAGCGGCGGGAGCGGCCGGTGCGGCAGGGGCCGACGGCGGGGCCGTGGCGAGTGCGGCCTTGCGGCGGGCCTTGCGCGCGGCGGCACGCGTCGCCTTGAGCCGTACCTCGTGCGCGGCGGCGAGCTGCTCGCCCTGCGGACCGCGCTGCTCCTGGGTGACCAGGTGGGAGTGCGGCACGTCGTACATGCCGCGCTGCACGGGTGCGCCGTCGGCCAACGCGTTGGTGAACGCGGCGATCAGGTGGGGCGGCATCTGCTCGTCGAGGTAGGCGTGCCAGATGCGCTGGAAGCCTCCGCCGCCGGTGGGCAGGGCGGCCTGGGCCCGCCAGTGGAAGCGCTCACCCGGCTCGACGGCCCACCGCTCCAGGCTGAGGATGCCGTTGGGGTGGTGGGCGGTCTCGTTGCCGTGTTCGTCGCGCTCGTAGGACCAGCCCGCCGCGGTGAGGGACGACCAGATGGGCGGAGCCTGCTCCGGGGCGGGCTCGAGTAGCGTGTCGGTGAGGTGGGCGAGGATCTCCACGGGGGTGTTCGCGCCGAACTCGGTGTACCAGCGACGGCCGTCTTCTTCCCGGCCGCGGATACGCCACCATGCCCCGTAGGGCTCGGGGTCGGGTTCCAGCACCACGCTGTGCTGGTAGTCGGGGTTGACCAGCAGGACGTGCGGGAAGTCGGGGTCGGACCGGTTCGTCCAGCCCGCGGCCCGCAGCGCCTGGGTGATGTGCCTTGGATCGCCGCGCCCGGCGAGATGGCGGGGCTGGGTCTCGAACCAGATGGTGCTGTGCGGGTCGTTGGCGCGGGTGGGGAGATAGGGATCGTTCATCGCCTCGGGGCGCCGGTCTGCGTACGCAGCCGCTGGACGTCCCAGTGCAGGACGTGCCAGTCGGTGGCCTCCTGGGCGGCTTCGCGGAAGGCTTCCGTGGTCTGGCGGGTTTCGTCACTGTCGGGGAGCGCGGCCTGCTGGCCGATGATGTGTTCGCTGCAGCGCAGGATGTTGCCGAGCTGGATCGGAACGCCGAAGTCCTCGTTGAGCAGCGGGGAGAGCAGCGGCAGCACGTCGTTGAGCGGAGGGTGTTCGCGGAGGTAGGCCGCGAGGTCCGCGAGGGTGTCGGCGGCCTGACGGATCCGCATGCCGCTAGGGGCCTGGGGCCCGTCGTGGGAGGCGGAGTCCTGGGCATCCGGGGACGGCCGACGGTCTCGGGGTGTGCGGGTGACGTGCGGGGCGAAGGTGCGGAACTGCGCATCAAGGCCGTTGACCTTGTTCAACAGGTTCCTCAAGGAGTCGAACGCCTCGTCGCTCTCGCCCTGCAGCTCGGAGGCGAAGGGGTCCTGGAGGACGAAGTCGTTGCAGATGTCGCCGATCGCTTCGAAGATCTGCGTGAGGCGGCGAATGGCTCCGTCATGGCGGTCGACGATCGGGGCCAGGACCTCGGCGATGTCTGCGGGGCATTCGGCGCGGTCGATTCTCTGGCTCAGGCGGAGCAGTCCGGTAGTGATGGCCGTGATGTCGCTGGGGAGGGAGTCGTCGTGCTGGGGCAAGGGTGATGGGCTTTCGATCGGGAGGGAACGGGGGGCTGGTCAGCGGCGGGCCCGGCCGCCCGCGGCGGTGTACGGGCCGGCGGTGGGGGTTTGGCGTCGGGGCCGGGTGGAGGCCCAGGAGTTGCGGGCCCAGGTGGCGGCGCGGGCGGCCCGGATGCGGGGCTGCTGCCAGGCGGACAGCTGGTCGGGCCGCACGGACACGGAGGTGGTGCGGATGCGGGTGGAGGGCGGCACGTGCCCACGCGGGCGCATGACCTGCTGCGGGTCGGACAGGGCGGCGCTGAACGCCTGGACGAGGTGCATCGGAGTGGAGGCGGTGAAGGAGGCGTCCCAGACGCGCCCGTGCTCGTTGCGGGCCCCTGCCCACCACAGCGCCTCGCCGGGCTTGGACTGGTGGAACTGCATCCAGGCACCGCCGTCGGGGCTCATGGCGGTGACGTGCTGGCCCTGCTCGGTCTTCCAGTGCTGCTCCTGCAGGGGCGCCCACACGTTGGGCGCGTGTGCGGAGCGGGGGCGCGTGAGGGCGTCGGTGAACCCGGCGACGATCTCGACGGGCACCTGGCGGGTGAAGGTCGCGTGCCACGCTTCCTGCCCGGGGGCGGCCTTCGCGGAGATCGTCCACCCACCGGGCTGGACGTGCGGGTTGTAGCCGATGCGGACGGACTTGTCCGGGCTGTCGAAGACCAGCGGCCCGCCGGTCGTGGACTTGTCATGCCAGCCGGAGGCCCGCAGGAATTCGCTGACGTAGCGGATGTCGCCGCCGCCGGCGAGGTAGCGGGGCTCCACCAGGTAGTGCTGCTCGGCTTGCTGGGCGCCGGGGCCCCAGCCGGTCCACTGCTGCTGCTTCACCGGCTCCTCCTGACCACCATGGCGGAGGCGACGGGCTTCGGCGGTGCGGTACTTGCGGGTGGTGTCCCGAGTTGCTTGATGGTGGTGGCGTGCTCGTCAAGATCCGTGCCGACGCTGTGGAGTTCGTTGGCGGCCCGGCCCATCGCGAGCCACACCTCGGGCGGGAGCATGCCGCGGTGGGCCTGGCTCTGGGCGAACCGGGAGCCGCTCTCCACCAGATGGGTCACTCCGGTCAGGAGTCCCTCTTCGAGGTCGAGGACCTCGCTGAGGATCGCGGCAGCCTGGCGGGGGGTGGCCTCGGTGAGGTACTCGTCCAGGACCCTCAAGCGCAAGGCGATGTCCTTGGCGAGGTTCGCGGCGGAGTTGGACGGGTCGGTCATGGGCCTCCTGGGCAAGGGAGAGAGTGGTCAGCCGCGTCGGCCGAGGCGACGGGCTTCACTGAGGACGGCCTCTGGCCGGGCGCCGGCCAGAGGGATGGGGCGCTTGGTACTGCCGACGGCGACGGCGCGCAGGTAGTGGCGGAACAGGGCTGTGGCCAGGCGCGGCTTTCGCGTGGCAGCGATGGGCGGGGGCGTGCGGTCGGGGGTGGGGATGTGCGGTCTCTCTCGGGTGGCGGGCCGGCCCCCGGCGGGGCCGGCCGAAGAAGAATGGTCAAGGGGATCGGCGGGAGCGGTCTGCCGAGGGCGGGGGCACCGGGGCTGGGGCCAGTGGTGAGGGCCGTGATGGGACGGCGCCGGGGTGGCGGTGGTTGCGGATGTCGGCGACCGCTTGCTGATAGGCGGCGGGGTCGAAGAGGTCGTCGGGGATGTTGACCACGTATCCGGCCAGGAGCAGGGAGGGCAGGGCCCGGGTGGCGGCCTGCTTCTGCTCGTCCTCGCTGAGGTGGCCGGGGACTTCGTGCCAGACGTAGACGGGTCCGGCGGTGGTCACGGTCTTGCGTTGCAGGCCGAGGGCGTCGAGGAGGGCCAGCAGCTGCTCGGGCGCACCGGTGGGCGTCTCGGCATAGATCGCGTCGGTCAGGGGCTTGCGGTAGATCTCGACGTCGCTGCCGTAGTCGTCGGCTCGGTTACCCACGGGCGGGGCCTCCTTCTTTTTCCGAGGGCTATCGCCGCCGGGCAGGCGACTTGGACGGGGCCACGACCGGAGCGGTCTCCAGGGCGGGCTTGGTCTGCGGGAGGCGCACACTGACGCCGATACCGAGCCGGTCCAGCTGCGCTGCCGCGCGCTGGATCGCCTGAGCCTGCGTGGCGGTGTCCTCGCCGGACAGCACGAACGCGTCCTGGTCCTGGTCGTAGACGCAGCCGTTATCGGTGAGGATCTGGGCGGCATCAGCCCGTTCGGGCTTGGTGACGTGGAAGTCCCGCCCCGCCAGCGTGATCACGACGAGCTCCGGGGGCGCGGCCGGTGCCAGACGCGCGGCATGGTCGTGGACCTGGGCGAGGGCCTTGTCGTAGCGGGGCAGCAGGTCGGTGGTGATGTCCGCGGCGGCCTGGACCGGATCGTCGGGAACGATGATGCCGTCGGGCTCTCGTACGTCACGGAAGGCTTCTGCGTCGATGCCGGCCGGGGCGACGGCGCCGACGAGGAACTCCTCGCCGCTGCGGGGGCGCGCGATGACGTACAGGCGGGTGCCGTCGTCGCGGGTGAGGACGGCGTCCTGGTCCAGGACGTGCTCGGCAATCGCGTGCGCGAGAAGGTCCATGTCCCAGACGTGTTCGGCGCGGGCGAACTGGTCGGGGTACTGCGTATGCGTCTGGTGCTCGCTGGTCCAGTGGCCGGGGAGTTCGTCGGCCAGGGCGATAGCGAAGGACGCGAGGTCGGGTGCGGATTCGTCGTGCATGGGTTCCTCGGGGATGGGGGTCAGCGCCGCCGTCCGGCGGGGGCCGGGGATGCGGGCGGCGGGCTGGGTGTGGTGGTGGTCCGGGGCGGGGGCGGGCAGCCGCAGACGGCGGAGGCTTCGCGCTCATTCGGGCCGACGTCGGCGCTGCACGCGCTGCGCTGCGGGTGCGGTTGGTGCCGGTCGGCGAGGTCGGCGCGTACGCCGGCGAGGTCGGAGCGGATGACGTTCAGGGGTTCTTCGGCGAGGTAGCGCAGCCGTCCGGCGGTGGCGATGTCGGCCGCTCCGCCGAGGCTCAGGTGGAACTCGGCCGTTGCCGCAAGGATGTCGTCGAGGGCGGCCAGGACACCGTCGTGGGCGGCGGTGAGTTCGGTCAGGACGTCTGCGACCTCCTCGGTGGTGGTCGCCTGGCGGATGCGTTCGGCCTGGTGGGCGACCAAGGCGCCGAGGGGGAGGTAGTGCGCCTCGCGCAGTTCGGTCTCGAACGCCGCGTCGCAGTCGACGTCGTACCGGACGGCGCGCAGCCGGGCCACGGCCCGGGTGGCCAGACGCTCCTCTTCGGCCTCGTCGAGGCCGATGGGCAGCCGGTGGTAGTGCTCGTGTGGGCGGACGATGGGGACGAAGCCGGTGCGCTCAAGGATGCTGTGCGCTTCCGGGTCGCCTCCGCGGGCGAGGACTTCACCGGAGTGCACGTCGCGTTGCAGGGTCAGGTGGCGGTCGGCAAGGGCCAAGGGCGGGACTTTCTGGGAGTGTTCAGCGGGAGCGGCGCGCCGGCGCCGGGCGTGGAGCGGCGGGCGCGTGGGTGGTCAGGGCGGCGCGCTGGCCCGCTCCGGGCAGATCCGCGGCGGTGGCTTCCAAGTTCTGCTGGATGCCGTACAGGCGCCGGGCGATCAACTCCAGTTGGTGGGCCGCGTCGGGCCCGTAGGCGTGGGGCAGCTCCTGAAGCCGGTGGGCGGCCTGCTCGACCAGGCCGCGCACCGCGGCGATTGGGCCGTTGGTCTCGTTGGCGAGCTGGCACATCACCGTGGCGAGCTGCGCGGCCACCGCGGGTGGGGACTGCTCCGCCACCGTCCGCGGCAGCACCGGGCGTTGGGCCGGAAGCTGCACAGACAGCGGACGCCCGCCGTGGGGCTGGGCGGGCACCAGACCCAGGTCGGCCTCGATGCTCCGGCACTCTTCCATGAGCGTCCGGGCGAGCGGATAAGGCTGCCGGGCCCAGGCGCCGTCTTCGCGGATGAGGTTGGCGATCACGTCGAGTCGGCCGGGGCGGACCTGGAGGGCGACCCAGCGGCAGGCGTGCTCATCCCCCGCGGGCGCCAGACCGGCGATGCGGGCCAGCCGCTGGGCGATCTCCGCCCACTCCGGTGGGCGCAGGGCCCGGTAGGCGGGGTGCAGCCGCACCGCCATATGGAAGATCTCGGGATCGTTGGCGTTCGGTCCGCCGGCGTAGGGGTGGAGGCTCCGCGGCGCAAGGAGGTAGTCCTCCCAGTCGGCGAACATCCACCCTGCCGGTCTGCCCCCGGCGATGCGGGAGGGCAGGGGTGGGCTGGCCACCACGAGATCACCCAGCACGTCCTGCTCGGCGACCGGGCGGTCCAACGCCCGGGATAGCGGGATAGAGGGGAAGAACTCCGCCTCGTTGACGTACGGGATCACCGGCCGCCCCGGGCATCGGCGATGTGCACGAGCTGGTTCAGTGCGGTGGTGGAGTACCAGGCGCAGTCGATCACGGTTCCCGCGTCGGCGAACTTCGGGACCAGGTAGTCCTCCAGGGCGCGCAGGTAGATGAGGCAGTCGGGGCAGCGGCGCGAGAGGTGGACCAGGTAGCGGGGGTGGGCGGTGACGAAGGTCTGCTGCCCGCCGTTGGGGTCGCGCAGCCGCCACCCGTCCTCGTCGGTCGGCGTGTGCCAGGACGGCGTCACCACCGTCATGGCATCGCCCCACAACTCCCCGCCGGCGACTCCCTTGAGGATGACGACCTGGTCGCCGGGCCGGAAGTGGCCATGGGCCATGTCCCGGTCGGGCGTGAGGATGTCGGCGGGAACGTACGGCGGGCGAACAGCTTCGGGCACAGAGGGGTCCTTCCACGAACGGCACTGGGTGGCGGCGGGAAGGACAATGGTCCGGACGATCCCCGGTTTTGCTAACCGGGGATCGTGGGGTATAAGGCATCCCTCGCCTGCCCCGAAGCGGTCGCCGACGTCCTAGCGGAAGGGGTTCTCCGTGCCCCGGTCGGCCTCGGTGGCGGCATCGAGAAGCTCGGGCAGGTCGGTTCCTTCGGCGTCCCGCTGGTCGATCCACCACCCGGCGCGGGTGATCGTGCGGATCTTCTCTTCGAGGGCGGCCCAGTCCGCCTCATCCCAGGTGCCTTCGACGACCAGCGCGGTGTAGGCGGCGGTGACCAGCTGGTGGCGGGAGCGCTCGCCCCACTCCAGGGCGCGTTCGGGGCCTTCGAGCGCGGGCATGTCGAACTGGGCGGCCCAGTCGGCAGCCGCCTGCTGTTCGGCGGCACGACGGGCGGCGAGCCACTCCTCCTTGCTCGCGCTGTCGCCGTCGCGGGCGGCCTTCCAGCAGTCGGTGCAGTCACGCCCGGCGAGCCAGCGGGCGAAGGAGGCCCGCCTGTCGGCGGGGCGGTCGGACAGGTTGTGGGTTACGGCGTGTCCACAGGTGTGGACAACTTCATAGGACGTTCGGACGGCCATGGGCGAATTTCCTTGCGGGTAGGGGGTGTTCAGCGGGCAGTGTGTGCCGGTGTGCGGCGGTGCCGACCCCGGCGGCGGGCGGTGGTCTCGGGGACGCTTCCGCCTTCTGCGTCGTCTCAGCGTGTCCTGCGGATGGCGTCTGTGGCCGCCGTGGCGATGGCGGCGGGGGCGCTGGAGGGCTTGGGCAGGTGCAGCAAGGTGGTCCCCGGCAAGTGGCGGGACTTGGCGGTGAGGGTGAGCTGGAGTACGGCGCAGCCGGCGGTCGTGAGCTGCTTGACGCGGGTGACGGCCTGAGCGGTTTCGTCGCTGCCGTAATGAGCATCGGTGACGATCACGAGGAGGCGGCCAGCGCCGGGCCGGCTGAGTTCGAGGCCGTGGTCCAGTGCGTCGATGGCGTCGCCGAGGTTGTGGGCGCCGCCGTTGGCATTGAACGTCGTCACGCGCTCTGGTGCTCGGTGAGTGGGCCGGATCAGTGCGGTCAGGTGCTGGTCGTAGGCGATGGTGGCGGTGAGGGAGTCGGGGTCGGTCAGGGCTGCTGCGCGTGCCACGATCCAGGCAGCGGACGCGACGGGCGCGCAGGCGGCACGCATGGAGCCGGAGACGTCGACGGCGATACCCACACGCAGCGGTGGGGTGGGGGAGTTCCGGCGGCGAGTATGGGTGAACGGTTCCGCGGTGGGGACCGACCCGGCCGCGCGCTGAGCGTCGCGGGCGAGGGCCGCGCGCATGTTGAGGCGGCCGGGCGGGGCGGGGCTTGTGGTCCGCTCCTCGGTCCGCTCGCGGTAGGCGGCGGCACGCAGGGCACGGCTCAGGCGCGCGGCGGCACTCTGCTCGGCGGCGGTGGGCCTGCGGGTGCCGGTGACCGGATTGCTACGGGGTGCCGGTGTGCCGTCGGGGGTGACGGTGGTGCCACGGGCGTTGAAGACCGACTTGGCGGTGGCGGCGGCTTTGCGTCGCTGGCCGGCCCGCTGGGCGCGGTTATGAGCCTGCGCCTTGGACTGCGCGGCCATGGCGTTGGCCGCTGCGGCCTGTGCCGCGAGGTCGGCGGCGTCGGTGGCGGCCGTGCTGTCCATGACGACCCCCACGGCGCTGGACAGCAGATCGGTGAGGTTCTCCGGTACCGGCAGGGCAGGGGCCGCGGTGTCCAGAGCGTCGCACCAATCTTGGGCGTGCGCGAGCATGGTCGTGGCGTCGTGGTCGGCGCACTGGTGGGCTGCGGTCCAGATGCGGGTGAGGGTGGCCAACAGGTTGGCGCCCAGCACCTTTTCGCACAGATCGGCGACGGCCCGCGTCTCGCCGGCGTCCAGGATGCCGACGTCACGGCGGCCGAGGACCAGGGCCGCCACCGCGGCGGCCTGCTCGATGCCCTGGAGGGTGGGGTGGGCGAGGTCGGGCATGACCAGGGTTCGGGCACTGGTGCGCAAGTACGTGCGATCCGTGGGCCGCCTGATCAGGTGTGCGCCTTCGACACGGCTCTCCTCCAGCAGGAGCGCGGCCTCGACGACACGGGGGTCCGCTCCGGCAGGCTCCGTCCACACGGAGTGGGCCGCGTGCGCGGCCTCGTGGACGAACACCCCCCAGGCGGCGGGATACCGCTCCTCGTCGCCCACGATCCGCGGATGGATCTCGTGGGGCTTCAGCGGGGCGAACAGGCCGGCGTCGAACTCGACCTCGCCCAGCGTGGGGAAATACGCGGCCGGTGCACCGCTGCGCGTGCCGGGGCGGCAGGTGACGAGGAGGTCCTGGCGGCCGGAGAGGGCGACCAGCCGGTCGCCGAGTTCGGCTCCCACGCGCAGCCACAAGTGCGGGGAGGAACGGGGTTGCGCGGGCGGGGCGCCGTCGTCGTCCCATCGCGCGAGGTCGGCGTCGTCGTCCCGCGTGGTGGCGGGGGACTGGACGTGGTGGTGGGCGCTCATCGCGAGCGGCCCCGGTGCGCGGAGCCGATGCTGCCCGGGGGCTGCCGGATGGCCGAGGCGGACAGCTGCTTGCCGAGGGTGAGGGGCGCGACCTCCTTGACGCCGGCAGCCTTGATGACGGCAGCGGCGACGATGTCGCGATCCTCCACAGGAGCGATGCCGACCAGGTTCGCGAGCGCGGCCTTTGTACCGAGGACGGCCTCGGTCTTCTGGTAGCTGAGCAGCTCCCGCAGTTGGGGGGCCCAGCCCAGCTCGCCGAGTTCGACCTGGCGGGCGAGGTGCCGGGCGACCCGGACCACCCGGGCATCGATCCTCAAGGCCAGGGCGAGGTCATAGTCCGTGCCGATCTGGATCTGCACGCTGAACCGGCTCGCGAGCGCCTCCGTCAACACCGCCCCGTGGACGCCGGGATTGTGGCCCGCCACCACGTAGAAGCCCGGCTCGGCCTTGATGGTCTCGCCCTTGTGGGCCTTGACCTGGATCTGCCTGCGCCCGTCCATCGCGGGATACAGCGCCGCCAGGACCTTCGGTGAGATCAAGGTGGCATCGTCGATCAGCAGGGCGCGGCCCTCGGTCATCGCGGTGACCAGCGGACCGTACTGGAAGACGTAGCCTCCCGCGTCGTCCTGTGTGTACTCGCCGATCAAGTCGCCGACCGTGGTGTCGCCGTCACCGGCGACGGTGAGCAGGTCCGGGAACGCCGCCTCGACCAGACTGGTCTTGCCGGTGCCCGGAGGGCCGTAGAGCAGCACCGGCACATCGGCGTCGCGCAGGCGATTCAGCGCCTCGACGTCGGGCAGATCGGCCAGCTCGCGAGGGTGGTAGAGCTGGCCCCCCGCGCGGCGGATCGGGCCGGTCTGCTTCGGTGTGGCTGCTGCGGGAGTGGTCGTGCGATGCGCTGCCGATTGGGCGCGGGGAGAGTGGGTGCCCGGTGGGCTGATCACAGCGGTCTGCGCGGCTGCGGCGGTCTTCGCGTTCGCTCGGAACTCCGGCTGCCCGCTTCCGCTTTGGTCGGCCTCACCACGTGTCACCAAGGTGAGGGCCGCGTTGCGGACGGCGCCGTGGGAGTGGCCCAGCTGCCGGGCCATGTCCCCGATGGTGAGCGTGTCCGCCGGCCGGTCGGCCAGCAGTCGGGCCACCTTGGCCCGCAGTTCGCCGCCCTTGGTCCGCGCTGGACTGGTAGGCGTTCCGGGTGTGGTCAAACGAGGTCCCTTCAACAGGTGCGGGTGCGGGCGGGGTTGGCGATGCGCTGGAGAGGCTGACCGCTCTCGGAGCGGATCACGGACTGTGCCGACATCGGCGACCGGGCCAACCGGGGCGTACCGTCGGCGCTCACCGGCCGACCGAGAGCTCGGTCCAGGGGCAGAGGCTGGTCGGCGACGAGCAGCTCGCTGGCTGCCGAGCAGGCCCGTGCGTCCGCTCCGTACCGGGTTCCGTCGCTCGGCAGGCGCAGCCTGGCGTCTCTTCGAAGCCGGACTGGAGCAGGATCCGCCGGGCGGCGGCGTTGTAGCCGGTGGTGGTGATCTCGCCGGTGATGGTGTGCCGGATCGTCATGAACGGCTCTGCTGGTGCTTCGGGCAAGGCGGAACTCCTATCGGTGGTGGCGGAAAAGGGGTGGGGTGTGGGGCGAAGGTGAGGCGGGCCCGGAGCTTCCAGCACATCAACGGTGCGTGGCTGGACCACGAACGATGGGCAATGACTGCCGACGCGCTCCAGGGCGGGCCTCACCGCCCCGCAGCTACCTGACTCGCCGCTCCGCACGTTCCGATAGCCGGGCGTACCAACAATGACCACGGGTGAATTTCCTTGCGGATAGGGGGTGTTCAGCGGGCGGCGTGTGCCGGTGTGCGGCGGTGCCGACCCCGGCGGCGGGCGGTGGCACCAGGGACGGACAGGTGCCGGTGGGCGGCGAGCAGCACGATCAGGGTGACCGCGGCGCCCGCGGCGGGCAGGGCCGCACCGAGGTGGGGATGTTCGGCGAGCGCGCCGGCCAGGGCGGTCCCGGCGGCCTGGCCGGTGCCGACGGCGGCGATCAGCCACGCGTACGCCTCGGTCGTGGTGCCGGGTGGGGCGAGCGCGTCCACGGCCAGGAACGCCGAGGTGATCACGGCGGTGAGCAGCAGACCGGGCACTGCCGTCAGCGCGACCGAGCAGACGGGGCCGGTGGCCGCCGTCAGTGGCAGCCATCCGGCCGCGAACAGGGCGGCTGCCGTGAGGAGTTGCCCGGTGAGCGAGCCCGGCCAGGTCCGGCGCCCGTAGAGGAAACCGCCGACGAGGCTGCCGAGGGACAGCGCGGCGGGGATCAGCCCGGACAGCAGGTCCATCCCGAGATCCGTAGCGAGCGAGACGGCCCACACGTTCATCGCGCCCAGGGCGAGACCGGTGCCGCTCACCGCGACGAACAGCCACCGCAACCCCGGGTGGACCAGGGGGCCGAGCGCCCCGGTGCGGTGGGGTACGGGGGCGGGGCGCCAGCGGCGCGAGGGCGCGGCGCTCAGCACCACCACGGCACCGAGCAGCCCGAGCGCGGCGCTCACCACCATCGCAGTGCGCGGCCCGGTCGTCGTGGACAGCACGGCGACCAACGGGGGCCCGGTGACGTAGATCAGCCCCTGGGCGCCGGTGTCCAGCGCAAGCGCGGCCCGGCGCCGCGCCTCGTCCGGCAAGACCACGGGCCACAGAGCCCGCAGTCCGGCCTCCAGCGGCGGAGTGCTCAGCCCGGCGAGCGCGACGAGCGCGGCGGCCAGGCCCGGCCGGGCGGCGGCCTCCACCACCGGCAGGACCAGCAGACAGGCCGTGGTGAACACGACCGCCGTCGCGGTGACCAGCGTCTGTCCGCGCCGGTCGACCATCCGGCCCAGGACCGGCTGCCCGATGGCGGAAGCCAGTCCGTACAGCGCACACAGCAGGCCGCCCGTCTTCAGCGATCCGCCCTGGTCGGCGACGAGCAGGAGGATCGCGACGGGCGCCATCCCGTTCGGCAGACGCCCGATCAGCGTGCCGAACAGCAGGCGGGCGACGTGACGTTGCGCGAGCAGCGGGCCCGAGCCGGTGGTGGAGGTCAACACGTACTTTCTGGGGTGAGGCACCCCGATACGAGGGGTGCTAGCGGCGCCGGGCGGTGCCGGGGGTGCGGGGCGCGGCCGGTCCGGCGGGCGGTGTGACCGGCGGTGCCGGGAGCGTGGGGCTGGTGTGGAAGGCGGGGCGTGGAGTGCGGTGGGGCGGCAGGACGCCGGCCCCGAGGCTCTCGGCGGCGGACTCGATCTCCTCCCTCAGTGCGCCCAGTTGCCTGGCGAGGACGGACAGGCGCGCGGCGGAGCGCTGGCCCTGCCGCGTCTCCAGCGCGTCGGCGAACTTCGCAGCCCGGTCCAGGAGTTCGGTCAAGCGCGGCAGCGGACCGCGGGAGAAGCCGGAGTCGTCGACGGCGTCGAGCAGCGCCATATAGACGTCCCCGGTGTGCCGCGCCTCGTCGACCTGCCGGACCAGCTTCGCGACCGGGGCCTCCGCGGTGGGAGCCTGGGGCGCGAAAGGGGCGACGTCCGGGTGCAATACCCCTGCGGGGACCGCCGGCGGGGACGCCTCGACCGCGGTGTTCACGGTGTCGTAGTGGCCCAGTACCCGCATCTGCTCGCTGCCGACTTCGCCCGCCAGCACCACCACCGTCTGCTCGCCGTGCTCGACGAGGTGGGCCAGGGTGATCAGCTCGTTGTCGGCGCTGTACCAGACGTCGTCAACATCCAAATCGCCGCGCCGCCAGGCCGCCTGTGCCAGGTCCGTCCACAGCTGCTGTTCCTCATGTGTCAGCGGCGCTCCGGTGGGGCGGTGCTGTCCGGCGAGGTCACTGACGATGAAGGAACGCTCGGCCCAGGCCAGGACATAGGGCCACAGCTGGAGGTGACGGACGCGGGAGGCATCGGGCTCGGGCTGGCCGGTGGGCGCGGAGTGGATGCGGTGGATCTGGTCGGCGGCGTGGGCCATGTCGTCGACCAGCTCGCGCCAGGCGGCATGATGCCGGGCCGGCGGCATGGCGTCCACGGCGCTCCGCGCGGCGGCCAGCAGCGTGTTCGTGTGCGGACGTACGTGGCGCTCGAACGCTTCGGCGGCTTCCTGGCGTCTGCCGCGCGCAAGGTCCGCGGCGGCGGGCGAGGCATCTGCGGCATCGGCTGCTTGGGACCAGGCGCGCTCGTAGCGCGCATGGATCAGCGCGAACTGCGTCTGGAAGGTGTGCAGTTCGTGGAGGGCGGTGCCGAGGTCTTCGGCGGGGGTGTCGGTGATGAGGTGCTCCGGGACAGGGAGGGGCGGCGCGGTGGCAGCGGGCGAGGTTCAGCGGCGCGGGGCGGGGGTGACTGCGGTTACTGCTGGCGGGGGCAGCGCGGCGGTGGAGAGGGCCTTGGGCTTTGCCGGGGTGGGGTATGCGGGGGGTGTGGCGGCGCGGGCCATCTCGATCAGCTCCTCGCCGTCGTGGAGCCACACTGTCCCCGCCTCGGCGAGGGCCTCGGGATCCGGGCCGTCCAGGTCGTCGAGGCTCAGGCCCTTCTCCACGCGGTCGAGGAAGACGGCCTGCTCGACCGGAAGCGGCGTGGTCGCGCGCAGGGTGGCGATGAACGCGGTGGCGTGGGCGCGGAACCGGTACAGCGCCGCCTGAAGGTCCACGGTGTCGTACGGCCCGGCCTCGCTCTCCTGGGCCCAGCGCAGGTCCTCCTCGGCTTCGGCCAGGCGTGAGAGATGGACGGCCCGCTCGTAGTCGGGCAGCAGGCGCGTCTGGATGAAGCGGGTGGCGAGCCGGGCGTTGGAGGCGATGACGCTGCGCGGAGCCGGGGCTGTCACGCGGACGTAATCGGGGCTCGGGGCCAGGGCGCCGACGATGTAGGAGCCGTCCGAGGGCCGTTCGGCCAGTAGCAGTTCGGTGCCGCCGCCGTCGCGCAGGATCGCGGTGAAGCCCAGCCGGTTCGTCTCCAGGAGGCCGTGCAGAGCACCGGTCTCCCACACGAAGTCCCGCAGGTAGTGCTGGTCCCGCTGCTCTCGCAGCGGCTCGATGTCTGCCATCCAGTGTCCGGGCAGCGCGGTCACGATCGCCTCGGCGATGTCGCCGAGGTAGGGGCGGGGGTGGGTGGTCACGGCGACCTGGCAGTTGAGGGCGGCTTGGTGCAGGTGCGTGAGGGCGTGGCGAGCCTGGGCCTGGTCTTCCAGCGCCAGGGTGTGGAGGCCGTCGGGGGTCTCGGTGAAACCGGCCAGGTCGAGGGCGGTCTCGGCCCACCTGCGGCCGGTCCCGCTGGTCAGGGCGACGATCTTGTCGCGGGCGCTCAGGTACAGCGTGATCTCGGCGGACGGGGACAAATGGGGGCCTTGTGTCGTCGAAGGGGTCAGCGCCGGGGGCGCTGCGGAGGATGGGGCGCGGGCTGTGAGGGCATCGCGGTCACCGGGCGGTGAGGCCACCAGTTCACGGGCCCGGGGTGCCCGGCGGTGGGAAGCAGGTTCGGGTCGAGGTCGACCGGGTAGCCCGCGGCGCTGAGCATCTGGGCGGCGCGGGTGGCCTGCCGGTTCTCGTTGTCCTGGCCGGTGTCGAAATGGAGCCGGATCCAGAACCCGCCCAGCGCGGGCTGGAAGATGAACCCGGCGTGTTCGAGGAGGCGCCGGGCGAGTTCATCGACCGGCCCGTTCACCTCGACCTCTCCGGTGTCCTGGCGGGTGATCCGGATCGGCTCGGTGGGCGGGCTCACCGGCCCCGCCCCTGACCTGTGTACGTGCTGGGGAGAGAGACGCCGGCCGGTGGTGCCGGGGACCGCGCCGGGGTGGTGGACAGCGCGGGGGCGTGCTGAGTGGAACGTGCTGCCGCGGCCTGGGCGATGCGGTGCTGTCGTTCCATCAGCCCATTGCGTACGTACGGCGGGCCCGGAGGCCCGGGGGTGAGCGCGGGGTCGAGGGAGTAGTCGCCCTGCACGGTGAACCCGTGGCGCCGCAGGTCCAGTACGGCCTGGCGCGTGCGGCGCTGACCGTCCTGCTCAGGGTGGGTGAGCCGGTACAGGCCCGGCAGGTCGGGGACGGGTTCGAACTGCTCGCGGGTGAGGAGCCACTCGGCCAGGTGCGCGGTGATGGCGGCCGTGGGGGCGGCGACGAAGCCGTGCTCGGGATGGACGGCAAAGTGAAAGTGGTCGGACAGGAGGCGGAACCTTTCTGATGGGGTCAGCGGTGTGCCGCAGACGACCGGGGCACGGCGGGGGGCACCGGGACGGTGGCCAGCCGGGGCTGTTGGGCTCTGCCTCCGGTCTCGGTGTGGAGCTGAGCGGCGGTGGCGATCAGCTCGGTCCGGGCCGTGCCGCACTTCTCGGCCGCGATGATCCGCAGCGCCTTGGGGTCGCCTCGCAGGTGCGAGGTCTCCACCCCGGGGATGGCCTCCCGGTAGAAGCCGGTGGACACGCAGTCGAGGGCCTGGGTGAGGTGGCCCATGGCGCTGGTGATGGCGGCCATCGCCTCGGCGAGCCGCATCAGCGTGTGGCGTTCGGGGAGGTGGACCGTCTCGGGGGCGGCAAAGCGTTCCTGCGCGCGTTCGCCGGCGTAGGTGAGGTGATGGGCGAGCAGGGCGATATCGTCGGTGAGCGCCGCCGGGTCCACCTCCCCATGGGTGCTGGGAAGCTGTGCAGCAACGTCGTTGAGCCGACGGGCGAGGTAGTCCAAGGTCGCCTGGGTGATGCCGTACGCCATCAGACCGCCAGCCCCAGCCCGTCGGTGCGCGAACGTTGCAGTGCGGCGCGCAGTGCCCGGCCGTGCCGGAACGCGAACTCGCGGGCGGGGCCCTCCAGTTCCAAGAACGAGGCGCCGCCGGCCGTCATCTGGGCGGGATGCTGCCGGTAGTAGTAGACGACGTGCGGCAGCAGCTCCCCCGGCGCGAGGTTGGTGACGCCGTTGACCATGACGAAGTCCTCGCCCTGGGGCAGCCCTCCGTGTCCGCCTGCGGCGATGACCAGTTCGGTACGGGCCAGGAGCATGGTCTGGCCGAGCGGGATCTGGGCCTCGGGACTGGCCCAGTATCCGGTCACGTCACCGGGCCGGTGCACGCCGGGAGGCGTCGGGCAGCGCCAGACCGTGGTGGAACCGTCCGGGTGCAGGTCGGCGCTCCAGCCCGCCACCCAGCCCAGACCGGTCTCGGTGATCCTCTGGTGCCGGACGGCGAGGCTGTCGTCCGGCACGAGATCGTCGTCGTCCATGTAGCACACCAGGGGGGTGCGGACGGCGCGCAAGCCCAGGTTGCGGGCGGCGGCAGCACCGACCGGGCGGGGCAGTTCGACCACGCGGATACGGGCATCGGTGGCCAGCTGTTCGGGCAGGAGCGCCGGGTCGGCCCCGTCGAGGACGAGGACGGCCTCCCACGGCACGGTCTGCCGGGTCAGGCTGGTGTGCAGTTCGGCGAGGTAGCCCAGGCGTTCGGGCCGCAGCCGGGTGGCGATGACGGCCGTGATGTCGGGCCGGGAGTGCGAGGACAGGACATTCTCCAGAGACGAAGGGGGGAGATCAGCGGTGGGTGGCGGGCCGTGCGGCCGGTGAGGCGGGGGACGGCGCGGCGGGGGACGGCGCGCTGCGCGGCGGCCGTGTGGCAGGCGCCGGTTGTCCGGGAAGCCACAGGGAGAGATGGTCGCTGAACCGGGTGTGCGGGTCGGTGTTCCAGTCGATGACCGGCCCGCGGGTGGCTTCCGTGAGGCTGATCACCTCGATCCCTTCGGGGCGCAGGACGTAACCCCACTCGACGAGAGAGCGGGAATTGGCCTCGGTGATGACCTCTCGCTCGGCCGGGGAACCGTCGGCGTTGACGACGTTTTCCATCTGGCGGCTGGGCCACCGTTCGCGGCCGGCCAGCTGGGTCGCCAGGGACTTGGGGGCGCCGTCGAGGAGGTCGGTGCCCAGCTCGTCCCAGGCGATGGTCACCTCGTCGATGAGGTGCACGCTCATGGCCTCGACATCGCGGTTGAACCGGTACTGGTAGGCCGCCAGGAGCAGCGGGAGGCGACTGCTGGGGTAGCCGTCGAAGTGGACGTAGATGCCGGCGTAGCCGGTCTCGGTGGGGCGGGCGACGAACGAACGGGTGGACAAGGAACCTCGCAGGGGCAGACGGGCGCGGAACGGGCTGCCGCAGGAGTGGCGGAGCGGGAGTTCCTCAGCGGCGGCGGGGAGGGGTTGCGACGTGTGCGGGGCAGACGGGCGCTGCGGCGGATGCCGGCGCGGCGGTGGACGGTGCGGTGCGCGGTGGCCGTGTGGCGGGCACAGGCAGCTCGAATCCCCACAGGAACTGCTGGTCGCTGAAGCGGCTGCGCGGATCGGTGTCCCAGGTGACGAAGGGGCCGATGTCGGTCTTGTGCAGCGGGACGACCTCGATGCCGTGGGGGTGCAGGATGTAGCCCCAGTCCAGGCCGTCGGTGTCGTAGTCGGTGATGCGTACAGGCGGATCCCCTGCGGGGCGGTCGTCGTACTGGGTGCCGGGCGCGGTCCAGTTGACGGAGAGATCGGCCCGCAGGTGCGCGGGCATTCCGGTGAGTAGATCGTTGCCGAGCGTGGACCAGCCGACGGGTACCCGGTTGATCAGGTACGCGGCGAGGGCTTCCACGTCACCGCCGAAGCGGTGCTGGTAGGCGGCGAGGAGCAGGGGGAGGCGGGCGCTGGGGTAGCCGTCGTGGTGGACGTACACGCCGGTGAAGCCGACGCCGTTGGGGCGGGCTATGTAGGAACGCGTGGACAGACGGAGCCTCCGTCGGGCAGGGGCGAGTGGGGGCCGGCCGTCGGCTGCGGGACGAGGCCGGGGTGAGGCGGATCCGGGGAGATGCAGGGGTGAGGCGGGCGGCGTCTGTGAGTCAGCGCTCTGGGGGGCCGACGGCTGCGAGCCCGTGTGCGGTCAGCTCGCCGAAGCCCGCGACGGCGAGGACAGCGGTGATGCCGACGATGCCGGACAGGGCCAGGTGCGGGGTGCCGAGGAGCGATGCCGTGAGATGAATCCCGGCCAGGGCAAGGCAGGTGGCCCACATCGTGAACCGGGGCACCGGGGATGTACGGCCGGTGGCCGGGAGGCGCTGGCTGATGAGGAAGGGCCCTGCGGAGAGTAGAGCGATGAGGGTGAACACGAACGCGGTCTGGTAGGCGCCGGATTCGTCCCACGGCCGCGAGGTGCTGAGGGCGTAGGCCATCGACGTCGTGTAGAGGGCTGCGGACAGGAGCGCGCAGCCACCGCTGAGCCAGACGGTCAATTCGCTCAGGGGCAACCAGGGGCTGGTGGCCGGCTCGTCCGCCGGGGCGTTGTCATGGCCGCTGTCGGGGTGGGTGGTTGTCACTGCGTACCGTGGTCCTTCGGCTGGGATGGGAGGGTGCGAAAGCGGGGGAGAGGCCGGGTCAGGGCGTGACGGGCGGGCCGGAGGCGTCGGTGCGGGCGCAGGTGTAGGCCAGGAGCGTGGAGGGCGCGGCCTTCGCGGGGACGGTGGCGGCGTCGTTGCAGACGAACTCGTAGCGGATGCTCGTGCGCGGGACGTCGTGCAGCCAGGCCCGGTCGTCCTTGCCGGGGTTGAGCTGCAGTCCGGGGCGGGCGACCGCGTCGGTCTGGGTGTGGGTGTGGGAGAAGAAGACCAGCGCGCCGCCGTCGGTGGTCTTGAGCGCGTACGCGTCGCGGTAGCGGTTGGTGGCGTCGGCGAACGTGCTGGTGCCCTGGCTGCCGTACTGCTTGACGGTCTCGTCGTGGACCTTGATCTGCTGGCTGCTCGCCTTGCTCTCGGTGAAGACCTTCTTCCCGGAGTTCTGGCCGCCGGTGGCGAAATTGTCCAGGATGGCGCTGCGCAGCAGGTCGGCGCCCGCGGCCAGGTCCTTGTTGCCGTCGGCGGCGACGGCGGTGGCGTATCCGGCGGCGTCCAGGGCGACCTTGGGCAGGTCCGTGCCGTACAGATCGGCGACGGAGACCAGCTCCCACCGCTTGTGCTGGCTCTGTTCGGCGAAGACGGCGAGCCGGTTGGGGGCCTTGCCCGGGGTGGCGGAGAGCACGGCGGCGAACCAGCGCGGCTGGCCGGCCTCGATCCGCGGGATGTACAGCTGGGCGTTCTGCGTGTCGTACGCCCACGGCTTGTACGCCGAGCGCTCGGACTTGGTCAGGCCCTCGGACTCCTTGTAATCGGAGACCGACATGGCATACATCGGTCCGTCCTCGACGGTGTCGAGCAGGTCGCGGTCGTTGTCGGTGTTGGCCTTGTTGTTGACCGCCGAGTACCGGTCGATCGCATCGAGGGCCTGCTGCTTGGTCAGCGCGGGCGGCAGCTCCTGCTGCTTGGAGGCGCTGGCGGACGGGGCCGGGGGCTTGGCCTCGGGGCTGTCGCCGCCGCTGTCGCAGGCGGTCGCGGCCAGGGCCAGGCAGGCAGTGGCGATGGCCAGAGGGAAACGGTGAAGGGTGCGGCGGATGAGGTGCTCCTCAAGACGGGGATGGTGGGTGATCCGCCTCTAGAGTCCGGACAATCCCCGGTTTTGCTAACCGGGGATCGTCGGCTATGTTGCCGCCTTCACCCGCGCGGTCGCACGGGCGCGAAGCTGTGCCCCAGGGCGGGGCATGGCGCGGCGTCTGCGCAGGTCAGCGGAGGGTTCTAGAGGCGGTCGGCGACACGGGCGCGGGCAGCACGGCAGGTGGCCGGTTCGGGTGAGCGGGCGGGGCAGTTGGCGCGCGCCGTGCCCCGGATACGGCCTTGACGAGCAGGTCGGCGTCCCGGTGCAGGGTGCCGGACGCGGCGGTCAGATGCCGGTGGGCGCTGAACAGCCGGTCGCCGAGGGCCGCGCGCGCGGTGTCGATCGACCGTGCTTGTTCGGGGGTGCGTGGGCCGGCGCTGATCTCATGGAGACGGCCGATCTGGGCGACGGCTTCGCCCAGCTTGGCCAGCGCCCAGCCGAGAGGATCGGCCGCCCGCGTCAGCAAGGCGACCTTGCGGTGGGCAAGGGAGTCTTCCGCGCCGGAAAGTCGCTTCGCCGGGCGGCCGTGGACGGCGGCTTCATGAGCGAGGGAGGCGAAGATGCCCGCGATGACGCGGACTTGATCCTCGACTTCCGCGCTGATGCCGGCGAGCGAGTGGGCGCATTCCGGGGCCGGCAGGTCGTCGGCGGCGTGGTGGATGCGTTCGGCCAGCGAGTGCAGGTGCGCAGCCTGCTCCAGACCGGCGAGCGGACCGGGAGTCTCTTGCACTGTCACCGCGTGCGGCCGGGCGGGGGCAGCACCGCCGTCGGCAGCCCGATGCCCGAGCCGGTGACGGTCGCCTTGATGCTCTGGCGTGCCGAGGGGCGAGGGTCCAGGGCGCGCATGCGGTCGACGGCGACGTGCAGGTCCTCAACGAGCCCGCGCAAGGTGGACGCGGCGTCCTGAAGGTCGTAGTGGAGGTCGAACCCGTCGTCGTGGTCGGAATCCTTGGCCTTCTCGGCCGCCGCTTCGAAGAACTCGGCCAGCCGCTCCAGCAGGCCGTCGATCGGGTCCAGGACCTGATCGGTCAAGGCAGCGGCGCGCTCGAAGGACGTCGTGCCGTTGAGCTGATCAGTGAGCGCGAGAATCTGACGGCCGTACGGATAACGGCCATTGGGGTCGGTGGGGGTGGTGACGCCCGCCGTGGCGGGGACCACGGGTCGGGCGGAGGACGTGGACAGGCGGGATCTCCTCAAAGCAGGGGGCGGGCTGCGAGGCCCGGCGCGGGGCTAACGGCGGTGGGCGACGGGCGTCAAGCCCGGCAGCGTGGCGCGGGTGTTCAGCGCGGGCGCCGCGGCGGGCGGCGGCGGGCTGTGCCGGAGGTTGACGCCGATGCCTCGGGCGGCGAGCTGCTGCGCGACGGCCTGGAAGCGCAGAGCCTGGCCGATCGGGCCGTATGAGGCGGGCAGCAGGAAGGCGCCTTGGTGCGGGTGGTACTGGAAGCCGTGGATGTAGAGCGCGTCACGAGCCTCGGCCGGGACCGTCGGGTACGGCGCGCCGAGGGCGCCGTCGGCGTACCGGGTCAGGGTGAGGACGTGGTCGACCTCGGGCGGCGCGGGGCGCAGCGGGGGCTCGGGCTGTACTCGTGCGTTGTGGCGTACGGCGGCCAGCGCGTTCTGGTAGCGGGGCAGGACGCGGCGGGCGACTGCGGTGGCGGCACGGAGTGGGTCGTTGCCGACCTTGATGCCGTTGGGTTCGGCCACGCCGGCGAAGTGGTGCGGCTTGACGCCGTCCTCGGGTTCGAGGGGGGAGACGAGGAACTGGTCGAGGTGCAGCGGCCGGTCGATGACGCACAACTGCTGTCCGTCGGGCCCGTGGAGACGGGCGTGGTGGCGGAGAACGAAGACGCCGACGGCCCAGTGGACGTGGCCGACGTCCCAGACCTTGTCGTCGAGGGGGAACTGGTCGCCGTAGGCGGCGTGTTGGCGGTACTCGCTCGTCCACGTGCCGGGCAGGTGCGAGGCGAGCGCAGCGGCGAACGCGGACAGATCGGTGCGAGGCGGGGGCATGGGCTCCTTGAGGTCGGGTGCGCAGGGGCACTGTCACCGAGTGCGTGCGGGACGGGCGGATGCCGCAGGGGCGGCAGGCGCCTGAGCCGGTGCGGTGGTGAGCTGGTTGGAGGGAGGGGGGACGGCGCCAGCGGGAGGGGCAACGTGCCGGTAGGCGTGGATCAGTTCCTTGAGGCGGTCCACTGCGTCGGCGCGTCGTGCTGCCAGGATGTCGATCTGGGTGGCGCTGTTCTGCAGGATGCCGAGCGAGTTGATCACCGTGTTCCCGGCGGCGACGCGGGTGAGGTCGTCGGCGGCTTGCTGGGCCCGGGTGGCGAGCTGCTGGTCGAGGTGGTCCAGGCGTTTGGCGGCCATGGCCACGAGCTGCGTGAGGAGGTCTTCGGCGCTGTCGGGTGTGTGGAGCTGGTCGAGGTGGCGTGGAGGGATGCCGAGGGCATCGATGACCATGCGGGAGCCGGGAGCCGTCGTTGGACGCGTACTCGCGGAGGTGTCATTCATGGAGAGCCTGTCGTCTGAGAGGTGTTCCGCTACCGGGTGCGTGGACTCGGTGTGGGCGGTGGCGGTAGAGGTGTGGCGCCCTGCCGCATGGACGCGGGAAAGAAGCGGTGCAGGTCGAGGTGCTCGTTCAGCTCCTTGACCGCAGAGTTGAGGCACCGTGCGGCATTGCGCAGATAGGCGCGGGCCGTGGCGTGGTGGACCACCATGCGTCCTTCCCGCTGCTGCCGGTCCGTGACCCCGTGTGACCCGGGCAGGGCCAGGGCGATCTCCGCGGTCTCGGCGAACAGTGGGGCCGCGGAGCAGGACATCGTGGCCGCCGTCGACAAATGGGCAAGGACAGCGCTCCCGGCCCGGTTCGTGCTGTGGGCGGTCTTGGCGAACCCAGACGTCAGCTGGACGACGTCGCGGGCGAGCGCCTGGGCGGCCTCGGCATGCTGCAGGAGCACCGCAAAGTCCGGCGACCCCGGTACGTGGCCCGTGTCGTCGAGCAACTCCAGCTGGTCGGCCGCGTTCTCGAACCGGAGCGCCAACGCCTGCAGTTCCTCGATCATGTGGACGGTGTCGCTGCGGGGTATCAGCATCCGTTTGATGTCGTGCTTCATGAAGCCTTCGCTCCCTTTTTCAGTGCATGCGGGCGTCGGTGTCGAACAGCGCCAGTTCCGCGGGGTGCAGGAGGTGCTGGACGATGAAGGACCGGCCGGCGACCTTCCACAGGCCGCGTCCGCGGTTGAGGTGGGAGATGGCGTCGCTTTCCACCGAGGTGAGTCCCAAGAGGGCTGCGGCGGCGTGGAGTTGGTCGGTCTCCTGGCGGTAGATGATGCGGGTGGAGCAGTCGGCGAGCAGGCCCTCGGCGAGTGCGCGACCGCGGGATCCGGCGTCTCCGGCGGTGAGCAGGTCGGACAGCCGGTGGATGACCATGAGGTTGGCGATGCCCAGGCCGCGGGACAGCTTCCACTGGGACTGCATGCGCTGGAGCAGGCCGGGGTGGCGCATCAGGCGCCATGCCTCGTCGTAGACGATCCAGCGCCGGCCGCCGTTCGGGTCGGAGAGCGCGGACTCCATCCAGGCGGAGGCGCAGGTCATGGCGAGGACGAGGGCGGTGTCGTCGCCGGAGCCGCCCAGGCGGGACAGGTCGATGGTGAGCATCGGTGAGCTGGGGTCGAACGCGACGGTGGAGGGCGCGTCGAACATGCCGGCCAGGTCACCGTGGACGAGGCGGCGCATCGCGTGGGCCAGGTCGCGGGAGGCGTCGCCGAGGCGGCCGGACATCAGTCCGCCAGCCGCGTCGAGTTCGGCGGGGCTGTTGAGCATGGTGGCGATGTCGCCGAGCAGCGGGGTGCGTCCGGTGGCGGCGGCGCGGGTGACCACGGCGTCCAGGGCGACGTCCAGTCCCGTGTGTTCCATCGGCAGCAGGTCCCGTCCGAGCACGGTGCGGGCCAGGGAGCCGAGCAGTAGCAGGCGCCGCTTGCGGATCTCGTTGGCCCAGTCCGTCTCGGAGACCGACGGCGGGCGCGGGGCCGCGTCGAGGGGGTTCAACTTGCCGGGCAGGCCGGGGCCGAGCGCGATGGAGGTGCCGCCGAGGGCGGCGGCCACGGGGGTCCATTCCCCTTTGGGGTCACACGGCACGTAGACCCGGTAGCCGAAGGCCACCGATCGCAGGGCGAAGGATTTCGCCAGGGCGCTCTTGCCCTGGCCGATCACTCCCGCGAGCAGGACATTCGGGTTGGTGAAGCCCTCGATGCGGCCGTACAGGGCGAAGGGGTCGAAGCAGAAGGAGGCTTCGGCGTGCATGTCGCGGCCGATGTAGATGCCTTCGGCGCCGAGTCCGCCTTCGGCGAGGAAGGGGTAGGCGCCCGCGACGGTCGCGGTGGTCATGCGGTGGGCGGGCAGCTTGAGTTTGCCGCCGCGTGCGGAGGCGGGGCCGGGGCGGCCGTGGGGTGGGAAGAGGGCAGGCGGCATCTCCTGTTCGGCCGGCTCGGCGCCAAGTGGGTGCTGGGTGGCTTCGGCGCGTGCCTTGGCGGCGGCCTCGGCGAGTTGGCGGCGTGCGGCCTTGCGGCTGGCGCGGTCGGTGCCGTGCGGGGTGAACAGTGGAGAGGCCGAGGCGCGGCGGGCGCGCCGGGCGGGCCGGTGGGTCATGGGGGAGCGGCTTTCAGATGACGGCGGGCGACGTGGAGCCGGTGAACAAGCGCGAGTAAGTGCCGACCAGGTGCCGGGAGTTACTGGACACAGGCGGTGGTGTGGCCGCGCGAGGGGCGACCCAGGTCGCTGGGGGTGGTGGTGCGGCGCACGAGGTGTCCGGCGGCGAGGTGGCGCTGGCAGATGGTCAGTACCGGGGGGCCTTCGGGGAGCCGCTCGGGATGGCATTCCGCGTCATCCGGGGCTGGTTCGTGGACGGGCGGTACGAGGTGGAAGGCGTCGTGGACGGCGGCACTGGCCTGCCACAGCCGGTTGCCCGCGGTGGCCAGGTGACGCCCGGCGGCCGGGTGCGGGGCCCGGGTCGAGGTAGCGAGCTGGTCCAGCAGCTGGTGCAGCGCGATCAGATGGGAGTGCAGTACGTCCAGGTGGGCGCGGTCCGCAGGAGCGGGAGCGGTCTGTCCACGGTGGGCCAGAGCGCGGGTGTGGTGTCGGACGCCGGCACTGGCGGCCCGCAGATACGGGTGGGCGTCGGCGACGGGAGAGGGAGTGGTCAAAGAGGAGTCCTTCTTGCCGGGCGGCAGGGGGCTGGAGGGGGGAGAGATCAGCGAGCGCGTCCGGGCGCGGGCGGAGGTGGTGCGGGGGGAGTGAGGGGGCTGCGCGCGGGCGCGCGCCTGGTCAGGACGCGGGCCTGCTCACGGCGCAGGTCGATGTACGTCCCGGGCCCGCGCACCCCGGGGTGGCTCTGGCCGGCGACGAGGTCCTTCTCACCGTCGCTGGAGGTGCCGGGGTAGCGGACGTCTTCCCACCACTGGTGGAAGGAAGGCAGCCGGGTCAGCTTCTGGTAGGCGTCGTCCAGGTCGGTGCCGTTGACGACGAACAGCCAGGGCATGTGGCCCTCTTCAGCGCCGGGGCCACGCAGGACGAGGGTGAAGGCCCGGGGAGGCGGGTCGGCGACCAGCAGTTCGAGCTGCGCCACGAGGCTGTCCAGGGCGTTGCTGGCCTCGATGGCGGCCTCAAGACGGGCGTCGTCGTACGCGACGTACTGGTCCTCGATCACTTCCCCGTCCTCGGTGCGGTGGGCGTCCAGCTGCTGCTGGTGGCGCCGCTGGAGTTCCTGCACCGGGGCGAGCAGGCTGCGGAGTTCGTCGAAGAGGTATCCAGGGCGCGGGCGGGGCGTCACAGCGCGGTCCGGGCGAGTGGGAGAGCGCCGAGGGTGAAGGCGTCGGGCTGCTGGTAGAAGAGGCGGCGCAGGTCGACCTGGGCGGTGACGGCGGAGGTCTCGATCTGCGCGCACGCGGCATCGAGCGCCGCGTCGGTCTCGGCGGAGACGGTGAGCAGGCCGGTCAGGGCGACGTCCGCGTGTCCGGCGATCAGCTGGCGCTCGCGCATTTTGACGTCGGCGTACTCGACGTTGTCGGCTTCGGAGTCGACCTGCCCGCGGCGCGAGCGCTCGGCGGCATCGGAGATGATCGCGGCCTTTTTGCGCCGGACGTCGCGCATCGCGGACTCGAGTCCCTGGGGCACGTAGATGAGGGACAGGCTGCGCCGCACGCCGGCGGTGAACATCAGCCCGTGCAGGAATCCGGCGCCGGTCTCCGTGCGCGGCCAGTCCTCGACCCAGTAGGTCGCGTGCCGCGCGGAGTCGGTGGCGAGGCGGTCGTACTCCTCGACCTGGACGACGGGCCCGGCGGCGGCCGGGTCGGCCTCGGCGCGCCCGTTCTCGGACCACTGCTGCAGCCCGGAGAGCGCCTTGGGGTCGTACGCGGTGCGGATCACGGCGGCGATCTCCCGCGCGCTCAGCCAGCCGGTCACCATCAGCCCCGCGCTGCGGGCGGCCTGGGCGATGGCCGAGGTGGTCTGCTCCATCACTGTGAACGCGCCGGGGAAGCCGCCGCCCGCCTGACTGATCAGGCGCTTGGCGGCCTTGAGGTCCAGGGAGATGGCCAGGTACGCCTCGTGCGGGGCGGCGGCCGGGCCGGCGGAGGCGACGAGGTCGGAATACACCTGCCCGGCGACCGGGGTGTGGGGGTAGCCCTGCTGGGTCCAGTGGCGGGCGAGGGTGTCGCCGCTGTCGGGCACGGTGCGCTCCAGGACCTGCACGGAGGCGACGTGCCCGGTCCGTGCGATGCCCGCCAGGGCCCGCCCCCAGCTGCTGACGTTGTGGTTCTGGGTAGCGGGGTCGAGCAGGGCGAAGGCGCGGGAGGAGACGCGGGCGACAGCGGTCAGGGTCTGGTGGTGCGGGTCGTGGACCGCGGCGGCGCCGCCCGCCGAGTCCGAGGGGGTGACGACGCGCAGGGAGGCGGCGGTGCCGGGCAGGTGGAGGGTGCCGTCGTGGCGCGGGCGGGTGACCGGACGGGCCAGCCACAGGGTCTGCCCACTGCGGCGGCGCCTCGCGAATCGGACGACGATCGGCGCCCAGTCGATCAAGGACTTGCCGTTGCGGCGGAGGGCGACCAGGGCGGCGACCGCGGCCCACAGCGGGGCGAGCACGATCGCGCCGAGCAGTCCGGTACTGACAACCGTGGCCAGCAGCAGCGCCAACGCCGAGGAAACCAGGACCAGTTGGGGAAGGGTGAGGCCGAGCAGGATGCCGCGCTTCGACCTGTGGGGGAATTTGACCGTGAGGGGAGTGATGACAAGTTCAGACAAGGGCCGTTCCGGTGGTGCGCGGGCGGGGCCGGAGCGGCACACACGAGGGCGTGGTGCGTGCCGCTCCGGCGTGAGGGACAGGGTCAGATGCCGGTGGGCGGAGGCGGCGGCGGGGGCGCTCCGGCGCCAGAGGTGGAAGCGGAGTTCGGCGCCGGGGGCGCACCTTGCGGCGGAGGCGTGGACGAGCCCGCCGGGTTCGACAGGAACCCGCCGCCGGACGGAGATCCCGCTCCGGGGCTGCCCTGGCCGGGCCCGCCGCCGAACTGGCCGCTGGTGTCATCGCTGGGGCGCGTGGGCGGTGGCTGGACGGCCTTCTCCAGCCCGTCCTTCATGCCCTGGCCACCGGAGTTGCCGGAGTCCTGGCCGCTGCCGCCGGTGGGGTTGGCGGCGATGTCGCCGGGGAAACCGCCGCCCGGCACCGAGTCGGGTCCCTGGGGGGCTGCGCCTGCCCCGGCTGCCGCGCCGCCGGTTCCGGCGGTGGCCGCCATCGCGGCGGCCTTGCGGCCCGCGCGCTCGGCGTGCTGCTTGGCGAGCTGGGCTCCGGCACCGCCGGCGCGATGGATGTCCTCGCCGGATGTGCCCTCGGCGGCCCAGTGCACGAACTTGAAGGTCGCGTACGGGCAGAGCAGCACCAGGACCATGATGACGATGCCGGACATGACGTCGGCGAGCGCACCGAGCCCGTCGGAGGCTTCGGTCTTGCCCATGGCGGAGATGCCGAGCACGAAGATCACGGTCATCAGCAACTTCGAGACGACCAGGGTCGCGGTGGCCTCGATCCAGCCGCGCCGCCAGCGGCGGGCGACTTCCCAGCCGCCGCCGGCTCCGGCGAACACGGCCAGGGTGACCATGACGAGGATGCCGACCTTGCGGACCATCATCACGCACCAGTAGAGGAACGCTCCGAGAGCGGCTCCGAGCGCGGCGAAGACCGCGACGAGCCAGCCCATCCCGGCCAGGGTGGGGATGGCGGTCACCTTCACGATGCGGCGGACCGCCGATTCGATCGACAGGTTGGACGCCTTGAACAGTCCGTCGGACAGGGCGTCGACGACTTCGATGGCGACGGTGGTCAGGGCGATGGCACTGAACGCGAAGATCACGCCGCTGGCAGTGCCGGTGAACGCCTGGGTGAGGGCCTGGCCGTCGCGTTTCATCGCGGCCCGTACCAGTTGGGCACAGAAGGTGGCGACGAGGATCACGAGGCCGATCGGCAGCAGCAGCTCGTAGTTGTCGCGGAACCAGCCCGCGTTCAAGTCGACCTTGGTGGTCGCGTTGACGGCCTTGGCGGCCAGGTCGGCTGCCGCGGCGGCGAGTTCACCGGCGGACTTGGCCATCCAGTCGCCGATGACCTTGCCCGGATCGGTGGCGAAGTCGACGGCGCCCTTGGTGGCGCCGGCGATGCCGCACACCTTGTCGGCGAGGGGGAGATCACAGAACCCCACGGGGAGTTGTCCTCCTTTCTTGTCTTAGGCGCGGGTCACTGCGTGACGCTCGGGGCGATGGCGGCCAGGGAGCAGTCGTGGCCGGGGCGGCACTGGACGGCCAGGGTCACGGCGCGTTCCTCGGCTCCGCCGCCGTCGTTCTTCCAGGTCAGCTGCTGCTTGCCGTTGACGGTGACGACGTAGATGTACGCCTTGGTGATCGCGGACGGGTCATCGGCCAGGGCTGCCTTGAACGCCGAGGGGAAGTGGCCTTCGGTGACCGTCGCGCTGGCGTGCTGGGCGTTGTCGGCCATGCGCGACCACAGGGTCGGATCCGGTACCTGAGCGGTGACGGACGTCCAGTCGGCGTACGTGGACTCCTTGGTCATCCACGCGTTCATGCCGGCCAGTTGCTGGTCCCGGGTGGTGTCGCGGGTGTCGTAGGACCAGAGCATCTGGGCGGCGGCCTTGGCGAAGGCGACCGGCTCGGCTACCTGCGGCGGCTTGGGCACCGACCCGGTGCCCGTGCCCGCCTTCGGCGCCTGTTCGGAGGGAGAGGCGCTGCTGGCGGCGGACGGTGAACTGGCCCCGGAGTGACTGCCGTTGCCGCGTCCGGTGAAGAACGCGACGGCGGCGGCCAGGGCCAGCAGGACGGTGAGGGTGATCGCGATGATCGCGATGCGGCGGTTGGCCGACCAGCCGACGCCATAGGAGGACAGGGAGAGTGAGGGGGAACGTTTCATCAGTGGACCTGCGACCCCAGGGCGCTGAAAAAGGTCACGATGCCGTTGGCGGCGCCCAGTCCGAGCGCGGCGCCGGCGGCGACGATTGCGCCCTTCTTGCCGTTGGCCTCGGCCTGGTGTCCGCCGGTGTGGTGGCCCCAGGCCCACACGCCGAGGGAGACGGCCAGGGCGCCGACAACGGCGATGATCCCGAACATGTTGATGCTGTTGACGACGTTCTTCAGGACGGCGAGGCCGGGCAGGCCGCCGCCCTGGGGCGAGATGCCCGGGTCGTAGGCGAGCTGGATGACGTGGTCAGCGAGAGGTATGGGCATGGGTGTGGCGGGACTCCTTGCGTGCGCAGGCCGAGTACGGCCCGGCGAACGGGGGAAGGGGGAGAGGGGAGTAGCGCGAGCGGCGCCGAGAAGTGGCCGGCCCAGCCCCGCGGTGCGCGATCCTGGGCTGTAGGTTCCGATCAGACTTGGCAGTCGCCCGTGCTGTGACCAGCAGGTTTCGGTGAGCGTCCGGACGATCTGTCAGTGGATTCGTCCGGCAGACCTGTCAGAATCCTCAGCCCGTCGGCCTCAACAGGCCGCACTGACAGATCGGTTGGACGCGTGACCTGCGACGTTCCCCGTCGCGCTGACAAGTCGATGACAGAACGTCCGGACACTGACATCTCTAACCGGAAGCTACATGGGCGGGTGGCGGCGTCAGAGGACGCGGCGGACGGCGAGAATCGCCCAGTCCTTCAATGGGGTGATACGCACTGGTTTGCTGGTTCTTGGGGCTTCGATGACGAGGCCCGCCCCCATGAACATCCCGACGTGTTCGGGTACGGCAGCCGTGCCCCGGCTGAAGATCAGGTCGCCGGGCTGCAGCTTGTCGGGCGAGATCGCCTTGCCCTCATTGACCTGCGTGTACGTGGTGCGGGTCAGGTTGATACCGGCCTTGGCGTACGCCTGCTGCATCAGACTGCTGCAATCGCAGCGGCCCATCGGATCGGGGCCGTGCGCGGCGGTGCAACTGCCGCCCCACTGGTACATCGTGCCGAGCTGGTGCATCGCCCAGTCGATGGCCGTACGCGCCTTGGGATCGGCGTCCTTGGGGATGGTGTAGCCCTTAGGCACGCTGCCTTCGGGGATGCGCCCGTAGGAGGAGCCGTCCTCGGCCGGACCGCATCCGGCGGCCGGGGCCTTGGCGTCCTTGTGCTTGTCGCCGTCCTTGGCGGGCTTGTCCTTCTCCGCGCCGGGGAATGTGGCGGCGATGGCTTTCTGTAGGGCGGTGGCCAGCGGCTCCCACTGCGCGTACGCGTCCGGGAGGCCAGATTTCTGCACGGCCTGGGCGGCCTGGGTGACCGTCATCTGCTGCCAGCCCTTGACCTTCAGCAATGCCTTGTAGAACTGCTCTGAGGCGTAGACCGGGTCGTGGATCTGCTGGGCGGTGCCCCAGCCCTGGCTGGGCCGCTGCTGGAACAGCCCGAGGCTGTCGCGGTCGCCGGAGCCCAGGTTGCGCAGCCGTGATTCCTGCATCGCCGTGGCGAGCGCGACGATCTGCCCGCGTTCGGGCACGTCGAGGGAGAGACCGGTGGCGACGATGGTCTCCGCGTTGGGCACCTGCTCGGCGGGCAGGGACAGGCCCTCGACCTTCACGTCCTTGCCGGACGCGCCGTCGAGGATCTTCGTCACCTGCTTGGTGACGGCGTCCGTGTCGACGTCGCCCAGGCATTCGCTGAATGAGCGGGTGGTTGTGGAGGCTTCGCTGGAGGCCGCAGCCACCGTCATCGCGGTCCCGGCCAGCAGCAGGGGGGAGAGGAAGACGACGCCGATGCCGGCGGCTATCGCCTTCAATCCGGCACGCCTCCCGGCGGACGGGTTTCAGGCAGGGGAGGGTAGGGAGTTGTCACAAGGGCGTCCTTGAGGGGTGAAGTCCCGGCCGCGCGGGCGTGCTTGAGGAAGGCCGCGGCGGCCGGTGGTGGGTAAATCAGGGCCTCGGCGCACGCGGCGAGTTGCACCTCGCTTGCGCGTGCGTCGGTCAGGTTCAGGTGGGGCCGGGCACGGTGGACCTCGGTTCGTGAGGGCGGGCAGGGAGGGAAGCCTTCGGCGGAAGCTGCCGGGCTCCAAAACAGTAGGCGCAGATCCCCGGTGAGCGGCATAACGCTCCGTCAGGAAACAATTCCACGGGAATTTCGCCCAACGGCACCGCTCCACCGGGAATCGTGCCCTACAGTTTGGGCTCCTCCCCCTCGCACCCCGCATCGCGGACCGTGGGCACCGTCGTGCCCACGTCTGATCCGCCGGGTTTCGTGTGCGAGCCGGAGTGATTCAACCCTCCCTCACCTGAACCGAATTGGGGTATCCCCTTGCCTTTTTCCCTGCACCAGGGCGACGCGCTGAGCGTGCTTGCCACGCTGCCGGACCACTGCGTGGACTCCGTCATCACCGACCCGCCGTACAACAGCGGCGGCCGGACAGCCAAGGAGCGCACCAGTCGCAGCGCGCGGCAGAAGTACACCTCCGCCGACGCGCAGCACCAGCTGCCGGACTTCACCGGCGAGAACATGGATCAGCGCAGCTACGGCTTCTGGCTCACCCAGATCATGACCGAGGCGCACCGGCTCACCAAGCCCGGCGGCACCGCGCTGCTGTTCACCGACTGGCGCCAGATGCCGACCACGACGGACGCGCTGCAGGCCGCCGGCTGGCTCTGGCGCGGCGTGCTGGCCTGGCACAAGCCGCAGGCCCGCCCGCAGAAGGGCCGCTTCACCCAGAACTGCGAGTTCATCATCTGGGGCTCGAAGGGCGCCATCGACGGCTCCCGCAACCCGGTCTACCTGCCCGGCCTCTACTCGGCCTCGCAGCCCAGCGGCAAGAACCGGCAGCACATCACCCAGAAGCCGGTGGAGGTGATGCGGGAGCTGGTCAGAATCTGCCCGGAGCAGGGGACCGTCCTGGACTTCACCGCCGGATCCGGGTCCACCGGGGTCGCGGCCCTGCTGGAGGGGCGCTCGTTCATCGGGGTGGAGAAGACCCGTGAGTACGCCGAAGTGGCCGCCGACCGGCTGACCGCGACCGTGCAACAGACCCTGTCCCAGGACGATTTCGTCCTGTCTGCCTAGGCATTTCCCCGCTGCCCGGCACGAGGTGATAGCGGCCTTCCGGCCTGCCCTCCTCCGTGCCGCGCGACGCGTTATAGCACCGGATCCCCGGTTAGCGAAACCGGGGATTCCCCGGATCGTAGAGCCGTCATTCACCCCCGCAGGCCGCGGCCTCAAGGAGACCCATTTCGTGCCCGACTCCATAGACCTCCCCGACGACGGGGAAATGGAACCTGTCCGGCTGCCGGACTCGAACCTGGAAAGCGTCGAGGCCACCGTCCGCAAACTCGTGGAGGAACAGGCCGAGCAGGCCCGGCAGCTCGACGCCCTCTCCGCACCTGTGGACCCCTCGCCCTTCGCCGCATTCGGCTTGCCCAGCCTGCCCGGGATGCCGGGGATTTCCGGGGCGCCGATGCAGGCACCGCCCGAGCCACGCCCGATCATGGAACTGGAGGGCGATGAGTACGAGGACGAGCTGGACGCGCTCACCGACTGGGTGGACGACTACCTCATCCGCATCTACGGCGCCGAGGTCACCACCGCCGCCCCGTGGTGCAAGCAGTGGCAGGAACACGACGACGTCGTCGCCTGGCTCCACGCCCTGTGGATGGCCTACCAGCAGCACAAAGACCCCGAAGCGGGACCGTCCGGGATGTTCGTGTGGCACCGCGACTTCCTCACCCACTGCCTGGCCCATGTGCGGGCTGCCGGCGGCCCGCTCTCGGCCTGCCAGACCGACCCCGACCGCGACGCGCACCGCCTGCTGCCCGGCCCCACCTCCTCCGACCGCTCCGCCACCACGGACCAACCGGAGCCCGGCGAGCCGGACCAGGCATGAGCGGGTCCGAGCACCAGCCCGCCTTCGGCCTCTCCTTCGACCCGCGCGCCCTGACCGACCTGCTGGCAGCCCCCAGCGACATCCGCGACCTGGCCCTCGCCCAGCTCCAGGACGTCGTCAACGCCCGGCAGTTCGGCCCCAAGCTGCTCGGCGAACTCGCCGACTACCGCAAGCTGTACGTCGACAGCCGCAAAACCTGGCGCATCGTCTACGCCCAGCGCCCGGCCCCGCCGACTTCGGCGCACCGCGCCGAGATCCATGTGGTGGCCGTACGCCCGCGCGAGCGGCACGAGGTGTACACCGTCGCCCGCCAACGCCTGGGCATCACCCGCCGTCCCACCAGTGCGCTCGCCCACGCCGCCCGCTCGCGCTCTCCGCAGCTGGAGGCACGCCGCGCAGTACCCAAGCCGGGCCCGCCGCCGTACGCGGTACCAGGTCTTCCCGGCCCCGCCCTGCCCCCGACCTCGAAGGACCACACTCTTTGACGACCCACTTCCCCTCCGGCCTCGACGACCTCACGGCCGCCCTCACCGGATTCGACATCCCGCAGGAGAACCCGCACCACCGGGCCATCGTGGACACCCATCGCCGAGTCCAGCAGCTGGACGCGCGGCTCCTCGCCGTGGCCGGCGGCGAGCCGACCGGCCGCCTTGCCGACACCGGTGAGCAGCTGGAGCAGCTCACCGACCTCCTCATCCTGCGCGTGCTGGCCGGCGCCGAGCTGACCCGGCTGCTGAGCACCGCGTGCTGCTGCGCCCCAGTCGGCGAACAGGACGCCGCGTATAAGGCGGCGGACTGCCGTTCCTGCCCGCAGGCCGCGCACACGATCGTCCACGCGTGCCTCGACGCCTTCGCCGCCGCCGGCGATCCGGCCGCCATGTCCTCGGCCGAACTCACCGACCACCTGCGCCAGCTGCCCGGTACGGCGGAAGACCGCTGGGCCTACGCCGAACTCACCCCGAAGCGTCTGGGCTATCTGCTGACACCGTACGGCGCACGGTCCCGCAACATCCGCTTCGGCGCCTGCCAGCTCAAGGGGTACCTGCGCAGCTCCCTCACGGCCGCGCTGCCCGACTGCTCCTGTTGAGACACCCCGCCCTCACGGCCCTTCGCCGCGTGAGGACCGAGGACGTCCCGCTCGTCGACGCCTTCCACCAGCGCTGTTCCCCTGCGCAGTTGCTGCACCGCTGGGGACGTACGCAGCTGCCGCACCGCACCCTGGGCCAGCTGCTGGCGCAGGCCGACTGCTGGCTGGGCCTCGGTGCCGGCGACGAGCCGCTCGCGCTGGTCTGCACCGGCCCCGTCAGCCGGGAGACGGGCGTCTTCGACCTCGGGCTCCAAGTCGCCGACGCCCACCAGCGCCGCGGCATCGGCACCGCGCTGGCCCGGCACGCCGCCCAGCACGCCCACGCGCGAGGCGCTCACACCCTGAGCACCTACACCCAGGCATCCAACCGCCCGATGCTCCGCCTGCTTCGGCGTCTTGGCACCGTTCGCGAAACGCGGCACGGAGCGCACCTCGACGTGCGCCTGCATCTCGGCGTGAGCGGCCTCGCGCGTCGGTCCTCGCCCCACCCCAAGGAACCTCTCTATGCCCCGCAATGCCCCGGTCAGGAAGTCGCTGCCCCAGCTTGACCAGCGCATCGAGGCGGCCGTGGGCCACAGCATCGACCGGCTGTGGCAGCACCGCGACCGCGACCTGCTCGACGAACCGCACACGCAGCTGGCTGACGCCCACCGCGCTCTCGTCCAGGCCGAGACCACCGTGGTCTTCTACCGCTCCCAGCTCAGTAGCCTCTCCTCCGGCGAGTACCCGGTCGATGGCGCGCTGTTCGAGCGCATCGAGCGGACCGTCGCCCTGCTGGAGGACGCGGCTCGCACCCGGGATGAACGGCAGGCACATGCCGTTGCCGCGCTTGAGCCCATCGAGGCCGCCGCCCAGGACAAGGCGCCCCGCGACGTGCCAGACCTGCCGGCGCCCGACATCGCCGCGCTGCTCGCCATCACCCAGGGCGCCAAGCTCCACCAGAACCTGCTCACGCAGCAGCTGTATGTCGTCACCGCCTCCGGCACCCGCATCCCCCACAGCCAGCTGCAACGCCTCGAAGAGGACCGCCTGGTGGTGCGCGACACCTCCCACTCGGTCACGGCCGGCCAGCCCGTCACCTTGACCGACACCGGCCGCGCGGTCTTGACCGCCCCGCGCTCGCCCAGGGCGCCCGGCGCTGTCCCCGCGCCCCGGCCCGGCACCTGGCCCGCGGCTACTCCCGCCCGCCGCTGAACCCGCACCGCCCCGCGTGCCCCGTCCCCGAAAGCCCCTATGCCCTCATCCCCGGACTTCCGCCTCGACGGCTTTGATGCCGTCAACGACCGTGTCGCCGAGCAGTTCTGGCAGCACATCGACATCGAGGCAGCCGACCTCACCGTGCTCGCCGAGCACCACACCGACGACCAGCGGCACAGTTACTACGTCATGCACAACGACTCGGTGACCTGGGGAATCCCTGGCGAGCCGCAGCTGGTGGCCCTCTACCTGCAGCGCGACGTCAAGGCCCGCACCTTCCGCTTCCAGCACGTTGAGCTGGCCTTGGTGCCCATGGCGCAGAGCTGGCTGATCGCCCGCGGCTGCCCCAAGGACGCCATCGCCCTGCCCCCGGACATCGGCACCGACGCCGCCGACGAGGTCACCAAGGCGCTGGAGGACCGCCTCACCTCGGATGGCGACCACTTCGCGATCGTCACCAGCTACACCTCGGACGATGACCCAGACCGCGTGCAGATCGCGGTGCTCCTGGCCGCCATCGACGAGAGCGCGTCGCTGCGCTTCCGGGTCCTGCTGCAAGAGGTCGACATGGAGCACTGGACGCACACCCTGCGCGAAGGCGGCTTTTCGACCTACGAGCAGGCCACCACCTGGTGGCAGGCCCACTGGTCCGGCGACGACGTCCCCCTGCCGAGCGCCCAGACAGCAACCCGGCGCAGCGCACCGTCCATGATGCCCGGTCTTCCCGCGGCCCCGGCTCCGCGTACGGGTCCAACTCGCTGACAGTGAACCTGAATTGATCCCGAGCAGGGTCTCCTGTGGGCGGAATCTGCGATGCGCCGGCGTCCGGCGAAGGGCGAAACATAGCAGCAGATCCCCGGTTAGCAAAACCGGGGATTCTCCGGACTCTTGAACCACTGCCCGCCGGCGTCAGCCGCGGGGGTGTTTCCCCGTTCCCTTCTCTCCTTCCTGGGGGTCAATTCCTCATGCGCTCATCCCGCATAGCCGTCTGCGCCGCCGTTGTCGGCGCACTTGCCCTGCCGCTCGTCGGCGCCGCGACCGCGAGCGCGGCCCCCGCGCAGATGCTGGCCAGCCGCGCGTGTGACCGGCCCGGACCGTGGGCCGTGCACACGCAGGCGGTCACGATCCGCTCCAGGGCCAGCGCGCAGTCCACCGCCGTCGGCGTGCTCTACCGCAGCCACCGGTTCACGGTCCACAAGACCAGCGGCAACTGGCACTACATCACCGACACGAGCACCGGCGTAAAGGGCTGGGTCTCCGGCTCATATGTCTACCGCGACGCCTACATGTGCCTCGACTAGCCGCCCGACTCCGCGAATTCCCCGCACCGGCACCGTACTTCGCCGCTGCGCAGAAAGCCACGCCCCCTTCTTTTATTCGACCCGCATTTCCAAGGAAAGGAGCCATGTCGTGTCCGACACCGCCGACGACGTGATGGGCGTCATCACCCAGCAGATCGAGGCCCGCTTCCAGATGCCGCTGGCCGACCTGCGCCGGGCGGTGGCCGCCGCCCCGCACGCCAACAACGACGCCACCGTCGTCGTGAAGTGGTACGGAATGCTCGCCGAGGCCCAGGCGGTACTGGAGAAGGCTGAGGACGCCCTCGTCGCAGCCCTCGACAGCGCCCCCGGCGACGTGCTGGACGACCCGGTCATGGCGCTGGCCCACCAGGTCAACACGGCCGTGGCGGTGCGCGACGGGCGGGCGATGGTGGTGCGCCACTACACCGACCCGAACTCCCCGGGCCGCCGCGGACCGGGAGCCTGGCGGGGAGCCGCAGCGGCCTCCCGGCGCAGCCCGGCCCTGCAGACCGCACCGGTGCCGACCGTGCCGGTGCGAGGAGCGCTGCGGTGAGCGGCGTGGACAGGCCCACCAGCCAGGACGAGGCGCTGGCCCGAGCCTTCGGCGCCTCGCTGAATGAGCTGTACGCGCAAGCCGCCAGCCCCGGGGCGTTCGCCGCCCTGACGCGCGCCCTGGAGCTGCGCTCCTGGCTGGCGGTGGCCGAGGAACAGGTCGCCCGGGTCCGCGACCGCATCCACGACGCCACCGCCGCCGACCGCGACATGGGCGAACTGTCCGCCGACGACCTGCGGTTCGACGCGCAGTGGCTGGAGGCGGCCCTGTCCGCCCGCGACGGATACACCGCCGCACTGACCGGGCTGCTGAACAGCATGCCGACGCCCGTAACACGTCCCGAACGTCCGGCACGGCTCGCCCAGCCCAGGCTCACCACCACGCTCCCGCCCGCCCCGGCACCCGTCCGTGCCGGGGCGGTGCGGGCCCGCCGACCGTGAAAGCCCCTGCCGATTGACTCACACCGCCTCCCAGACCATCGCCGAACGCATCGAGGACCTGTACGGCCAGCCGATCGCCGCGCTCGAAGCCCACGCCGATACCCACCCCCGCGGCACCATGCTCGCCGCCCTGACCAGCAGCCACACCGATCTGCAGCTCGCCGAGCGCAATATCGCCTTCCAGCTCCAGCGACTGCGTGAACTCGCCCACCCGGAGCGGGAGATCGGCAAGTTCGAAGCAGGCCACCTGCTCGACTGCGCCCGCCGGATCGCCGAATCCGTCGCCACCCGGGACGCCCACGCCAAGACCGTCAGCGCCGTCCTCGCCGGCCTGCACCGCGTCCCCGCCGCCCCCTCCCCGCCATCGGCGGCGCCCGCCGCCCCGGCTGCCGCTGCCGCCCGCACTCGCTGATCCGCCCGCCCGCATGAGGAGTTACCCCCATTGGCCACCACCGGTCTGCCCCGCTCCACCCAGGTCGACGTCGCCCGCGTCACCGAGTCGCTGGAGATGATCGCCCCGCTGTGGAGCGTGTGGATCTTGATGACACTGTCCGCCCAGCCCCTGCGCTACGCCGAGGTCAAGCCGTGCCTGCCCTGGCTGAACGACGGCACGCTCCACCCCAAGCTGCGCAAGCTGTCCGATGCCGGGCTGGTCGAGCGCACCGAAGTTGCCCAGGGCCACGTCACCTACGGCCTGACCGCACGCGGCGCCGACCTGATGCCCGTCCTGACGGTGATCGCCGCCTGGGGCGAGAAGCATCTGGAAAAGCCCCTGGTGAAGAACAAGGACACCGGGAGTCTGGAGCTGCGCAAGGTCACGCCCGCGGAGAACATCGAGGACGCCCTCGCGCTGATTAGCCCCCGGCACGCCACGCCGATCCTGTGGGCGCTCAAGGCGCGCGGCGCCTCCAGCGCCAAGGCGCTGTCCGCCGCGGCGATGCCGAGCCACCGGCTCAGCAACGTCTATCCCCAGGTGGATCGCCTGGTCGCGGACGGCCTGGTCCGCAAGGAGGGCCGCGCCTACGAGCTGACCATCACCGGCCATGCGCTCGCCCCCGTCTACCGGGCTCTGAGTGCCTGGGCCAAGGGGCGCCCGCTCGCCGACGCCGACACCCACCCTCTGTGGGGCACGGTCCCGGTGGCGCAGCTGGCGACGTCCGGGCCGTGGCTGACCACCCAGCCCCGCGTACCGGCACCCGCCACGCCCGCGCCCCCGGCTCTGTCCACCCAGCCTGCGGCCACGCCGGTCACGGCCTGGCAGGGTGGCGACCTTTTCTCACATCAGATACCGGCACGTCCCATCGCCCTCCCGCAGGCCGGGGGACCGCGCCGATGACCCACCTCACCACCACCGGCCACCCGCAGACGCGCCGTGAGATCAAAGCCCTATCCCTGCCCGCACTGATCCGCCTGGTCACCGAGATCGACGACAACGGCCCCATCAGCCACCAGAAGGGCAGCCTGCAGAGCACCTTCGATGACCTGCGCGCGCCCCAGCTGCGCTACGCCATCGACCGGGCCCGCGAGTTCGGCCTCGTCTACGGCGATGAGGACGAACGAGTCCGCTACCGGCTCACCGGCAGCGGCGAGGAACTCGCCGAGGTGTACGACACGGCCGCACGCTGGGCACGCACCCATCAATTCCCTTCAGCGGCCTGCGACTTCACCACCCGGGTCCAGCGCACCCTCCACCTGCTCGGCCACGCTCCGGCGCTCGCAGGCGCAACCGCCCGGCTCGGCGAGTCGATCGGGACGGCCGTCCCCGGGGGCGCAGTCCTCGGCCGAGAAGCCCTCGTCGCCCTGGAGGACCCGCAGCGCGAGCTGGCTGCCTGGCTCACGGCGCATGCGCACGTCCTGCACGAAGCGGCCCTCCACTCCTCCTACGCGGCGGATGAGATGGAGCCCGCTGCGTGAGATCCCGTGTCGGACCCCGGCATGCCCGCCGACCGGTCCCCACCCTGCTGCGCGGCATCTACCTGCCCCGCAGCATGGACGCCGGCGCCTTCGCCATGACGACGTACGGCATCCCGCTGCTGGTGCTCGCCACCACCGACTCCGCGTCCCTGACCGGCTTGGCGTTCGCTCTGGAGTGGGTGCCCCGCCTGGGCGCGTTCGCGGTCGCCGGGGCGATGGTCGACCGCCACGGCACCACCCGCGTTCTGCGGACGGCCTCCCTGCTGCGGGCGGTGGTGGCCGTGGCCGCCGCCCTTGTTCTGCCGCAGCTGGAGGCCGGGCTTGCCACCACGGCCGCCGTCATGCTGCTCGCCGCCTTGAGCGGCGTGCTCACGGAGTTCTCCTACATTGCCGCCGAGACCGCGGGCGGTATCGCCAGCCGCCAGGCCGGCGAGCGCGCCCACCGGGTGCAGTCGGTACTCCTGGGCATCGACCAGGTCGGCACCCTGGCCGGTCCCGCCATCGCCGGCCTGCTGCTGGAGCGGGCCGGGGCGGTCGGGATGCTGGCCACGATCGCCGTCTTCTCGCTGCTGGCCTGCGCCCTCGCCCCGAGGCAGTACACCACCGTGCCCGCCGGGATGCCGGAGCCGGTCCTTGCGGGACTGCGCACCGGATGGACGACGTTGCGCTCGCTGCCCGCGCTGGGCTGGCTGGTGTGCGGACTGACCCTGTCCAACCTCGCGGTCGGTCTGCTCCAGGCCGCGGCGCCGGTGATCGTGGTGAAGGAGTTCGGACACTCCAGCGCGGATGTGGGCCTGATCTGGTCGGTGGCCGCCGTCGCCTCCCTGATCACCGTCGCCCTGTGCCGCCGCGCGATCGAGCGCTTCGGCCTGTGGCCCGTCGGCGCGCTGTCCGCCTCCGTCGCGGCCTGCGCGTGCCTGGCCGTCTCCCTTTCCCACACCTACACCGCCTACCTCGTGCTGATCGCGGTGCTCATGGCCGGCGAGGGCGGCATGACGGTGGTCCTGCGCACCCTGCGCTCTCACCTCATCCCCGCGCCGGTGTTCGGCGCCACCCTCTCGATGACGATTCTGCTGCTCCTGCTGCCTTTCCCGCTGGCGGGAGCCCTGGTCGCCGCGGTGCCGCCCGCCCTCCTCGGCCATGTGATCACCGGCTGTGCGGTGCTGCAGGCCCTCGGCCTGTGCCTGGCCTTCCTCCGCCTGCGGACCCTCCCCGCTCTGCGCACCCGCCTCGCCTGACCACGCCCCTGCCCGGCTCGCTCCGGCCGCCCGTACTCCTGGAGATCCATTCCCATGACCCTGCCCGCTGCGCCCGCTCAGCCCGTGATACCGGTTGCCCGCCCTTCTTTCCGCGCGGGAGCCCGGCCCACGATCACCGACCAGTTCCTCGCCTTCGACGCCGCCCACCCCTACGTCTACCGGGCCCTGGAGAAGCTGACGGCAGAGAGGCTGGCCGCCGGAGCCACCCGCATCGGGCTCAAGGAACTGTTCGAAGCGCTGCGTTGGCGACTGCCCGCGGGGCTGCGCGGACTCAACAACAACTACACGGCGTTGTACGCCCGGAAGTTGATCGAGGACCACCCCCACTGGGCGACCGCCTTTGAGCTGCGCCGCCGCCGCACCCCCTGAACGCGCACCGGCATCCGCCCCGTTGCTCACCGATCCCTTCCGGAGCCCTGCCGCATGACCGCCCCTTCCGTCTCCTCACTCCGCGTTGCCTGGCGCAACCGCGCCGAGCAACCTCCTCAACCGGCCCTGGCCGCCTCTCCGTTTCACAGCGCGGCCTGGTCGCGCGCGTGGGACCGCGTCACCACCGAACCCGTCCTGCGCCGCCGCCACCTGCACCTCGACAACGGCCCGGTACAGCACCGCCTCGCCCTCGACCTGGTCGACGACAGCCCGCTGTGGCGGGCGGCGACCGCCGACACCGGCCACGGTGCCTTCTGGGACAAGCCGGTGGTGTACGCGCCGAGCTTGTACGGCCTGTACGGAGGGCTGCCCGGAGCAGGCCCGCAGGTCCTGGCCGCCGCCGTCGACCACGGTCTTGGCCTCGTGGCCGAGTGGGATGCCGCCGCCCTCGTCGTCGGCAACCTCACTCCCGCAGAGGCCGAACGCTGGCGCCAGGCCCGTACGCCGGATGCAGAGGTCTGCCTGTACTCCACCAGCCGCGCCCCGGCCGGTGCCTCGCTTGTGGACTTCGCCGACCGCATCCCCTCCCGCAAGATCCGCAGCGAGTTCCTGCGCCAGCACCGACGCGGTGCCGACGCCGGACTGCGCCTCACGGTCGTCACCGGCTCCGAACTCGCGGCCAGGGCAGAGGAGTTCACGCCAGATGCGCAGCAGACCGCGCAGCGGCACGGCCCGGCCCTGTACGGCGCCGACATCTTCACCGGCCTGGCTGGCGTCCCCGGCGCGGTCGCGCTGCTCGCCGAACACGACGAGTACGGATTCGCGGGCGGCTTCTGGTGCTTCCTCCACGACGGCGTGTTCTACCTGTGGGCCGCCGCGATCCACCAGGCCACCAAACGGGACCTGCACACCTACGGCTGGCGGATGGCCGAAGCCGTCCTCTACGCGAGTGCCCACGGTGCCCACACCATCGACGCCGGCCGCGGCAACTACCGCTACAAGCACCGCCTCGGCTTCACCCACACCCCCCTGACCAGCGCTGTCTATCTGACCGCACCCGACCCCGGCCTCGTGGCACGCCTCGGGGTGCTGAACGAGGACCTGACGCGCCTCACCCACCCCACCCCGGCCACGCCGGTGCCGTCGCACCGCGAGCTTGCCCCCCTTCGTACGGAGACCCTGTGATGACCGAGTCCACCACCCGAAAGCCGACGCTCCTGCTGGTCTGCGCGACCGGCAGCGACATGGAGGCGTATCGGGGCTATTGCCTCGAAAGCGTGGCCGGCGCCTACGACGTCGTTCTGATCTGCCAGGCCGAACCCACCTGGGAGCGCGCCTACATCAGCGACTTCGAGGTCGCCGACCCGATGGACGCCCACGCCCTGGCCGAGGCCGGGCGCGCGCTGGCCGCCCGGCACGAGCTGGCCGGGGTGGTCACCTGGATCGAGTGGTACCTCGTCCCGGTCGCCCGCCTCGCCCGCCAGCTCGGTCTGCCGGGCCCCAGCCCCGAGGTGATGGAAGCGGCCCGCAACAAGGCCACCGCCCGCACCCTGTTCGCACGCCACGGGGTCCCCTCCGCCGCGGCGATGACCGCGCGGTCCCTGCTGGAGGCCGCGCTGGCCGCCGAGACGATCGGCTACCCGGTCGTCCTCAAGCCCGCCGCCCGCGCCGGCAGCATCGGCGTCATCCGCGTCAACCAGGCCGAAGAACTCCCGGCCGGTTTCGCGTTCGCCTCCGCCGGGGCCAGCGCGGGCACCGAGAGCACCCGTGTCCTGGTCGAGGAGTACCTCGACGGTCCGGAGGTCTCCGTTGAATGCGTCACCCACCAGGGCCGCACCACCGCGGTCGCCGTGACCCGCAAGACGCTGGGCGCCGAGCCGTACTTCGAGGAAGTCGCCCACGCGGTGGACGCCGCCGACCCCCTTCTGGCCACGGTGGCACCGGTCGCGGCGGCGGCCGTCAAGGCGCTCGGCATCACCGCCGGTGTCCAGCACGTCGAGATGCGGCTGGTGGACGGCCGCCCCCGTCTGATCGAGGTCAACGCCCGGATCGGCGGCGACATGATCGGCCATCTCGCCCACCTCGCCACCGGCATCCACCTGCCGCTCGCCGCCGCCGACACCGCCTGCGGACGCACCCCCGACCTGACACCGACACACCACCGGGCCGCCGCGATCCGCCTGCTGTACCCCGAGTATTCGGGCACCCTCACCGCCCGCCACCTGGATCAGGAGTTCGCCGCCGGCGCCCCGTGGCTGGAACAGGTCAGCTTCCAGCGGGAGACGGGCGACCAGGTCCTGCTGCCGCAGGACGGCGGCGACATGTTCCGCGCCCGTATCGGGTTCCTGATCACCACCGGGCCCACGGGTGAGATCGCCCAGGCGCGTGCCGACGAGGCCCTTGGCCATCTGACCCTCGCCGTCGAACCCTCAGCGCCCGCCCGCGTGTAGCAGGCGCACCCGCCCCTGAGCGGTCCTTCCCGAAGCCCTTCGTTGCTCTGCCCCGCTGAACAGGAACCACCCCTCATGCCTCAGCCCTCCCGCCCCACGCCGTATGAGCGGCGCTCCCTGCGCCTGGCCGACCTCGCGACCATGGGCGCCGCGAAACTCCAGCCGCTGCTGCAGGACAGTTTTGGCAACCTGGTCACGGCCGCCATCGCGGACGCGACCGGACACCTGCCCCGCAGCTCCCGCAAGCTGCTGCACGGACCGCACTTCCGCGACGACCTCGTCGACGCGCTGCGCTTCGCCGAGGGCGAGATACAGGTCTCCTCCGAGCGCATGACCTGGACCGGTGACCCGCGGGCCGAACGCACCACCCGCCAGCTCCAGCAGATCCGCGCCGCCCTGGCCCAGGCCCAAGAGGAGGAGGCCGAGCGGCGCCGCGCCGAACACCGCGCCTCTGCCGCACACCAGGTGGACACCGACTCCGCTGCCACCGCCCGGCTCTGGCTGCGCTGGGCCCAGCCCGACCGCTTCGAACAGCTCCTCGCCCAGGAGTACGCCACCGCCCAGCTCGAACCGCGCGCCGAACGGCGTGATCGGGCCGATGTGTTCGACGCTATCGAATGGGGCGCGGGCGAGGGCTACCTCTTCGCCACCATGACCCCGGCCGTCCACGCGCTGCTGGCCAAGAGCCCCCTCGCGTTCCGCAACATCGTCGCCGACGATGCGCGCGAGCAGGACGAACGCAACGTCGAACTGCGCCACCCGCTGCTGCTGCGCCGCTGGCGCACCGCGCTGGACGAACTCGCCGAGATGACCGCCCCGCTCGCCGGCGCCACCAGCCCCACGCTGCTCGGCCCGCTCACCACCGACCTGGACGCCCTGCCCCGGCAAGCCGCCTTCGCCGTCCTGGGCGCCCGGCGCTTCCTCGTCGCCGTCCACCAGCGCACCGCCGAGAACACCCGCCTCGCCCGCCAGTACGCCCAGACCATCACCCAGCGTGAACAGGACGAGCCCGACCACGGCGCCCACCGGCGCGTCTTCGCCCAGGCCCTTCACCGCCTGGCCGACGAGCACCCGGCCGCCTACGACCACATCCGCCACCGGCTCGCGCCCTTCGAGACCAGCCCCGGCCGCCTCGATATGTCCGTTCTGAACTCCGACCAGCGCGGCGCCCTCAAGCGCCAGGTCCTGGCCGAACTCGCGCCCCCGATCCCGGCACCGGTGACACCGCACCTGTCCACAGCCCGCGTCGTGCCGAGGCCCTCGCCCGCCGCCCGCCCGGCATCCGCCCGCTGAACACCCCCTCACCCCGGACCAACCCTTCCTCGACCTGGAGTTCCTCCTTGCACACCCGATCCGCCCGCCCACTCTCCGCCGCTGCCCTCGCCGTCGCCACCACCGTGACCGGCACGCTCGCCTGGGCCCCGACCGCCTCGGCCCACGCTCCCGAGCCCACGCCGACCACCCCGAGCACGCCCGCCCCGCGGAGCATGGTCGAGTACGGCGGCATCAAGCTCCTCAAGAAGGACCCCGGCGGCGACCTGATGGCCGGCGCCGCCTTCACCCTCCTCGACTCCTCGGGCAAGGAGGTGGCCACCGGCAAGACCGACGCGGACGGCCAGCTGGTCTTCAAGGACCTTGCCGCAGGCGTCTACCGCCTCAAGGAGACCAGCAGCGGCAGCCCTCTGCACAACACCGTCGCCGACCAGGACGTCATCGTCACCCCCGGCAACGGCACGCCCCTGACGGTCATCGACCCCTTCAAGCCCGCCGACCTCACCGTCACCAAGACCGACAAGGTCAGCGGCAAGCCGCTGCCCGGCGCAGTCATCAACATCATCCCGGCGGGCAGCGGCGGCGACCCGGTCACCCTGACCACCGGCAAGGACGGCACCGCCAAGGCCCAGCTCCCGGTTGCCGCCCGCAACGGCACCGCCTACACCGCCACCGAGACCAAGGCCCCCGAGGGCTACCAGCTCGACTCCACGCCGCAGAAGTTCACCGCCAAGCCCGGCTCACCCGTCGCCGTCACCTTCACCGACACCAAGAAGGAGAAGCCCACTCCGCCGCCCACCGTCCCGCCGACGGTGCCGCCCACGAAGCCGCCGGTCACCCCGACGGACAAGCCGACCCCGGACACCAAGCCGTCGGTCTCCGCCTCGGCCTCCGCCACTCCGGCCCCCGACGAAACCGCCTCCAGCACCACCGCGCCCACGCCGCCGGGCTCCCTCGCCCACACCGGCGCCGACGCCACCCCGTGGCTGCTCGGCGGCGCCGGCGTCCTCCTCGCCGGCGGCGGAGGCGCCCTCTTCGCAGCCCGCCGACGCCGTACGGGCGACTCCACGGACGAGAGCTGACCTCTCCCGCATCACCGCCGAAGGCCCCCGGAATCACTGATTCCGGGGGCCTTCGGCGTGGGCGCGTGGGGAAGCGGACCGGTGGACCAACGCCCGACCAGTGCTCCAGCCCGTGGCGCGGCCTCGGCTCGGAGCGCCCTACCGGGATCGGAGGATGATCGCCAGGAGCCGTTCGGCGCGCGCCCTGACCTGCGGTTCGGGGTGCGTCAGCGCCACGGCGAACAGCACCGTCAGCAACGCCAGAAGTGGGCTGGAGAAGGTCATGAACTGCGTATCAATCGTCGTCATGCACAAGAAGCTACTCGAAGCGCCTTGACATGAACGTTTCACTAATGTACCCCGCAAGGGGGGCGGATTAAGCTAAAAGGATCAAATATCAACACTCTTGCTGGTGAGGTGTGTTGATGTCCGACAGGCCCCCCGGAGTCCCGCGGTGAAGACCGTAACTCGACTGTTATCGAGCCTGCTTGGGCTCTCCCGACTTCGAGATCGGCGGCGGCCCCTGGTGGCGATGCGGACGGCTGCGCCCAACCAGGTGCGGCAGGCTCGGCCCCCGCGCAGCCGCCGAGCGGTCACTACTGACGGGCGGCGCCGCGCACCTAACGGTGGCCGGTGTCTCCATGCCCGCGTCGATCGACGGTAAGCATGCGGTCCTGGAGGTCATTGCGCAGGAGGTCAGCGTCTAGGTTTACCGGGTGAGTGCGCGGCCCCAGCTTCCAGGTGATCCCTCCGACCTGCGCTTGCGCATCTCCTACGACGACGAGCTCTGGGACACCCCGCAGGCCGACACGATGGAGCGATGGAGCGTGACCGTCCTGCACCGTCGGCGTGTGCACGACGGAGACCGGGGGTCCGCGGCCACGTGCAGTTGCGCCGCAGTGGATTGCCCCTCGTGCACGGTCGAGGACGCCGTCGTGGGGTCGATGACGTTCTACCGGGTGCACCTCGACCGCGGCCGGAACGCCTACTGGGCCATGGAGGAGGAGGGCGAGGATCTCTTCGAAATCGCCCAGGTGCTCCTTGATCCCGCGACGGGCTCGTTCGCCAGCGAGGTCAGCGAGCGTCTGGAGTACGTCGGCTCCGGGCTGCTCATCATGGACCGGGTGACGCTGGATCCGGCGTGGCGGGGGCATGGTCTGGCGGCCGTGCTCGGCTGTGAGGTGATCCACCGGCTCATGATCGGCTGCCGGGCGGTCGCGTGTTCTCCGGGGGTTACTGACCTTAGTAGCCAGCGGCTCACCGACCGGTCCGAGTGGGACCGTGTGAACGCCAAGATTGCCCAGGGCTGGGAGAGTCTCGGATTCCGCCCGTACCGGGACAATGTGTATCTGCTCTCGCCCACCTCGCAGGATCTGGAGGAGCAGCGCTCCGTACTTCGGGGGCGGCTTGCGGCGCTCGGTGCATCCTGGAGGGCCGGGGCATCACGAGGGGCGGCGCCGCTGTGAGAGGCGGGTGCTCCAGAGAAGGCTCCAGTCACGGCGGCGGGTCGGCGCCTCGCTCTGGTCTGGCGTCGCCTTTGGGGGCGGCACGATTCTGTCGGGCTCCAGGCCGATCTTGTCCGGGTGGACGCAGGCCGGCACGGTCTCGTCGTAGGTGTAGCGGTGTCCGTTCTCCGGATGGAACGGGCACTCCCAGGACGGCCTGCTGTAGACCACGAACTGCTCGCGCGGGTACCGGGTGGCTGGGCAGATCCCGCAGACGGGCCGCTTGGGGTCCGCGCGGTCCGGATCGATGTACGGCGGACCGGCGGGTTCCGGGATCTCCATAGCTGCCACAGAGTAGCGGGCCGAGCTCGCCGCGTTGCCCGAGCCGCAGCCAAAGGGTGTGCAGGACGACAGTTCGCCGGGGGCAGACAGGAAAGATCGCGAAAGGACTAGTGGAAGCCGCCAGGGGCATGTCAACGTGGACGACCTTCCCCGAAACCCCAGGTCAGAGAGGTGATGCCTGTGACTGTGGACGCGTCCACACCCGGATTCTCCACCACCACTGATGCCCTGCGGCTGCGCTCGTGGCAGCTGGGCCCCGGCCAGCCGACGATGGTCACCGACCTGTTCACGGCGGAGCTCTTCCACCTTGTCGTGGATGACCGGGCCGATGTCCACGTCAGCAGCAAGGACGGCCGCTTCTACCTTGGGTGGTTCCCGCTGGGACGCCCCGGCACCGACGGCGACGGCTGGACCCTCGCCGTCACCGGCACCGCCACGGTCCCCGGCTACCGGATCCGCTTCGACACCGAGACGCCGGCGGAGATCGTCGCGGCCACGGTCCAGCGCGTACTGGCCACTTCCCGCCCGCTGTGAATCCGTGTCACCGCGCGGCTCGGAGCTGCTGCTCACGTACGGCACGTAGCCTGCCCCTCGGCCCCTGACGGGGCGCCCATTACTACAAGGAGATGCGTCTTGGCCCCGGAGCTGACCGTCAGTGACCTGCTGGACCGTCTGTCCGCCACTGATCGTGACGTGGTGGTCCGTCTGTGGATCAACCCCTTCGCCCGCACCACCCGCCGTCTGGGCGGCGTGATCCCCACGCGCGACGACGCCGACCGGCCGGTGGTGTTCATCGCCGAGGCCAAGGACACCGAGCCGCTCGGCACACTGCCCGAGCCGACCGTCGGCGACCTGCTCGACCAGCTGTCGGCCTGCGACCGCAATGCCGCCGTACAGTTCGCCCTCAACCCCGCCTTCCCCATGGCCCACCGTGCGGGCCCCGTGGCCGACGCCCGCGACGACAAGGGCCGCCCCGTGGTGCTCCTCACCGAACCGGACGTGGACGAGGCCGAACAGTTCGGCCCGCTCCTGCCCCACGTCGCGGTCGCCCTGACCTGGCACGCACCGACCGAGGCCCCGCCGCGCCACCGGCGAGGCACCCGCCCCAGCGGCGGGCAGTGAACCACCCACGAGCCCACGGAGGCGCCCCTGCACCCGCACCATCCCTCTGACTCCTCCTACCCCCTGCCGCCTCTCCCGGTGCACTGGGTCACCCCACGCCACCTGGCCGGCGACGACGACGTCCTCGCCGAGCGGATCGGCGACACCGTGACCGGTCTGGGCTGGCGCATGTGGCCGACCTCCCGCGACACGCTGCTGTATGTGAGCCCCGACGGGCTGCGCGCAGCCGAATGGACTCTGGTCAGCAGCCCGTTCACGCTCGGCGGCCTGGGGGTGGCCCTGCAGATCTCCGCCCGCCCGGACGCCGACAGCGTGATGGTGCAGTGGAACGCCTACTTCACCACCGGCGTGCCGCACGAGGCACTGCACGACTTCCTCGTCGCGCTCGACGCCAGCGCGCTGCCCGATACCGGCTTCGCGGAGCCCGAGGCAGTGGTGGTGGCACTGAGCGCGCAGGGCTGGATCCGTGACGTGGACCGCCCTGGCGCCGCCGCCATGGACCCGGGCTTCGCCTCGCACGTCTCGCTTGAGCTGCCGCCGGACTCGATCGCGGACGCCGACGTGCGGGAGGACCTGATGGGCTGGCAGGCATGGGCCGAGCCCATCTTCGGCGCCCCCTACCTGTGGTGCGCGAACTTCAGCCCGAGCGTCCCCAACGAGCTGGTCGCGGTGTTCGCCGCCTCGCTCGCCTCCCCGGTCCCGGTGGCGCGCCACCGCCTGCCTCACAGCACGGAAGAGCGCCTCACCATCGTCCACCGCGGCTGACCCCGGGGGCGGCCCGGCCGACAACCCCGGCCGGGCCCTGCCGCCCGCGGGCCGCATCCCGCCTCAGCCCTTGGAAGAGGTGTCCCTGACGAACGCACCCCCTGCCGTCGGCGCGCAGTGCTGCGAGCGCTGCGGCGCCATCGGCTTCCTCGCCCGCAACCGCGACCTCGCCCCCTCGCCCACCTGGTGCATCAGCTGCCACGAACGGGCCGACACCACCCAGGCCCGCGCGGGTCACCCCTGCGAGGACGCCTGCGCCCTCGCCACCGACCACGACGGCCTGTGCACCGTACGCGTCTGACCGCTATTTCCCCGCCGCCTACCTCACGGAGGTCTCTTGTCCCTGTCGTTGATCCGCCTCGCCATCGGCCGTACGAGCGGCACCGTTCATTACGGCGTCCTGCTCGACGGCGCCCAGCCGCTGGCCGCGTGTGGCACACGCGCGCCCGGCCTCCAGCCCGTCGGCGAGACCACGGCTCACACCCTGTGCCAGGGCTGCACGCGCGCCTGGCTCATCATCACCACGGCGCCGCACCCCGGCGGTGAACCGGACTTCCGCCCGGCTGCGGGCGCGGGCAAGAGCGCCGCAGCACACCGGCCGATACCCGGGCATCTGCTGGGCTACTGCGGCAAGCCGCTCGATGACCGGCCGTCCACCGCGCGGCGCGTGTGCGCCAACTGCAGCGCGCTCGACACCGTCCTCGACCGCTTCCGCCGCACTGCCGGCGAGCTGACGCTGCCCGGTGGCGAGCCGTGCCATGTCGACGACGCCTTGCTGTGGGCCCCCAAGGGCCGCGGCAACCTCGTCATCGGCCATCACCGCGACGCGGCCACCGGCACGGCGTACTGCGGTCAGATGCTGGAGCGCCCCCATCCCGGTGCCCAGGCGTGCACGGCTTGCCGGCGCCGCTGGGAGGAGGCGGAGGTGCTGCGGCAGATCCAGACCCTGCCCCGAATACGGCAGGAGACGACCGGCTGGCAAGACCGGGCACGGGAGACGTTCGACGACGTTGCCGCCGCGCTGGAACCCGGCGACGCCTACACCCTCTCCGGGTGCGCCCAGCGCCACCATGTGGCCCACGTCCTCGGCCGCGGCGGCATGGGGCCCACTGAACTGCTCGTCTACCTCACCGGCGAGGACCGCCTCAGCGAGGTCCGCTTGCGCCGCGAGCGCCTGGTCGCCGTGGAGCGCCCCGGTCCCGGAGGGCCGAGGGCGAGTAGTGAACTGTAAGCGTCAGAGCATGCGTTGACCCAGCCCGTAGCCCGGCAGGCCCTTGGCCTGCCGGGCTTTCGCCGTACGCGCAGTGATACCCGCTCTTGGAACTCGAAGGGTGCGGTGGTCTGATGAGTCCATGATCATGCCGCTCCGTCCTGGCCTTCCTGAGCAGACCGTCTGGCCCGGATCGCGTCCGTCGCTGTGCGGCCTTCTGAAATGGATGGCTTCCGACACTTACCACTGGCTCCGTGACGGCTACGGACCACATACTCCGCCGCCCGGCGAAGAGACCTTCACGGACGTCCATATCCGTCATCTGCGCCAGGCCATGGGCAGTCGCGTCAAAGTCGTTCAGTTCAACAAGGAGCAGGAGAGCTTCAACGGGGCGGACTGGGAACTGTGGATCCACAACCGATCTCACGGACTGGGGTTTCGGATCCAGGCCAAGAAGGAGTCCAAAGAAGGGCAATACGGCTTCCGGTACTGGCTGGATGAGCGCAAGGCGTTCCAGTGCGACCTGCTCATTCACGATGCGCAGGCCGTGGGGTGCATCCCGGTGTATCTCCTGTACAACCACGAGGCGTGGGCGATCCGAAAGGACGCGGCGCGGTTGCTGTGCGGGCATACGGCCGATGACCGTTCGCACTACGGCTGTTCGCTCCTCTCCGCCCACCAGGTTCAGGCGCAACTCTTCTCTCAGGCTCTCGGCGTCAGGGGGCGGATTTCCCATGTGCAGCTCAGGGAGATCTCCGCGCCGTGGAATCAGGTGCTGTGTGATCTGAAGGGCAAGGCCGGTGCGCGAGACCCGCGTGGCACCGGCACGCTGCAGGCCATCCAGCGCCGGGCCGAGGCCGTGGAGCGCGCCGGGTGGGCGACGCTGTCGAGCGTCGACCGCGGTGAGTTCGCCTCCCCGAGCCACGCCTGTGGAGGGAACCCCGAGGTCCGCGTCGGGACCTGGCTCGGTGATCAGGCGACCGAGGAGCGACCCGAGCCGGTACTGCGGGCGCTTCCGGACCGCGTGCTGCGCTTGCTGGAGGCGGACCCGTTGCGCCCGCCGGAGCAGCCGATCCCCACCCGCGCGGTGGTCCTGTACGACGTGAGCGACGCCGAGGAGACCGTGAACCACCTCGTGGGGTGCGTGCGCTACTAGCGGGGGATGGCGATACGACGGTGCCCCGGATGCTGCTGTGGCAGCGTCCGGGGCACCGGTATGGGAGGCGGGGGCTTAGCGGGACTGGGCCTTGGCGAGCGCCTTGTCCAGGTGGGCATCGACGAGGGCCGGGGAACCGGCGACGATGACCACCACGGTCCCGGTGCGGATGGCCGTCTGCTTGACGACGCTGCGCTGTCCGCCGGTGGAGTAGGTGAGCAGCTGACTCCACTGCTCCTCGCCGAGCTTGGGAGCCGTGGTGGCCTGGGCGGTCATGTCGATGGCCGTGGTGCCCGAGACGACCTGGTACGTCGGGCAGGAGGCCATCGCGTCGAAGATGCGGCCGACGCCCGCGGACAGTTTGGGTGCGGTGTCGCTGTAGAGCTCCTCGCTCACCTCGGAGGTGCCGTCGGCGCCGTAGGTGAACGCGGCCTTCGCCTTGCGCGGGAAGTCGAGGCTTGCGCCGGTCGCCGCGTCCCCGCCGAGTTTCTCCAGCGCGGGGCAGCCGATCACCGAGACATCGTCGTGCTGGGCGCGCTCGGCTTTGCGTACGTAGCCCTCGCCCAGGTCCTGCTCGGTCAGGAGCCGTGTGCTCAGCGCGGCCGAGGACAGCGGTGTGGCCCCGGTGGTGCCGCTTGTACCACGAGGCGAGGAGGCTGCTGCCGGTGAAGCCCCCGGGGAGCTCGAGCTGTCGTCGGAGCAGCCCGTAAGGGCGAGGGAGACGAGTGTGGTCAGGACGAGTGCGGTCGTGGTGTGGCGACGCATGCGGAACCCCTTGGTGTATGGCACGGACGGTCTGACTTGGGCCGACGCGGGATCCGCTGCCGGCGGGTAGGGGTTACGGGTGGTCAGTGGCCCAGGTGGCGCAGGCCCTCGTCCAAGGTGGGGTGGAAGTGGTCCACGGGACCGGAGTTGCGGTTGTACCAGGCCGGGTCGAGGCGCGGCTCGGCGGTGTTGTGGCCGGCGCGGCAGCGCAGCCAGATCGTGTCGTCGCGCATGCTGAACACGATCCAGTCCCGGTAGGCGCCGCACTGCGGGCACTCGCGGACCTCGCCGTCGATGACCAGCGGCTGCTCCCAGCGCATCATCAGTCCTTCGACCTCGTGGCGGGAGGGCACGCGAAGGTCCGGCGGCGGGAAGTCGGGCACCTCCCCGATGCCCTCGCCGTGGGCGGGCGGTACAGGCTCGGCGGCCGGGCTGGCGAAGTCGGGTGCCTGCCAGGTCGCGTGCATCTGCAGCAGCGCCTGGCCGGCGCGCTGGGCGTCACGGAACTCGCGGTCCGCGCGGCGTCGAAACATATGTCCCCCTCTTCGTCGTTCATCGGCCACACGGAGAGTGCCCCAGGGGTCTGACCTGCTGCAACTTGTGCATTCGGGAATCATCTCGTCTTCCTGGGCGGGGTGTTGCGGCCGGTGGAGGGCCGCTTCGGGCGCCCGGCGCTCTGCGGTGTGGCGGTGTCGGCCTCGGGCATGGCGGAGGCGTCGGCGGGAAGGTCGGCCAGGCGGCGCAGCCGCCAGACCAGAACGTCGCTGACTGACTCGGCGGTGTCGAGTTCGCGGCGGGCGACGGCCTTGGCGAGCAGCGCACCGGGCTCGTGGCCGGCGGCTTCGACGTCGGCGAGGGTGGCGGCGAGCGCGTGCCAGCCGGGCTCGGCAAGGATCTGCTCGGCCAGATGCGGCACCGCCTGGCGCAGGTGGGCCGCCTGGCGGCGCTGGAGCGGCTGGGAGAGGCGGCGGCCACGGTGGCGCAGGACGGCCATCGGGTGCTGGGCGGCGGACTGGTAGGCGGCGCGCAGGTGTTCGGCTGCCTGGCGGGCGGCAGCGGCCTGCTGGGCGTGGTTCTTGCGGCCGTGCCAGTGGGCCGCGGCGATGACCAGGAAGGCGACCATATCGATCACCATGGCGGTGGTGGCGCCGTCCTCGCCGCGCCCCTGCGCGGTGCCGCCGTAGACGAGGTCGCGGGCGGCCTGGCGCAGAGCGCGGTCGTGGCCCCGCTCGGCTTGGACGTGGGAGCGGGAGGCCCGCTCGAAAGCGCGTGCCGCTTCCTGGAGTTGTTTACGGGTGTGGGCAGCGGAGGTTTTGGCGAGGGCGTCGAGGATCTCGCCGACCGCCGCGATGTGGGCTGCGGTCTGGTGGTCGTTGCCGTGGTCGATGATCAGGAGTGCCTGCCAGGCGGCGGCTGCCGTGCGCCGCCGGGCCTGCGCCGGACCGGCCGGCGTGCCCATGTGGTGTTCGGGGGCGGGGTCGTGCTGGGCGGCGGACCAGCGCTCACGGATGCGGGGCAAGGACAGGTCGGGGGCGAGCGTGGAGCCCGCGAAGTAAACCGGCTCGGCGTCCCCGGTGCGGTCATCAACCAGCGCCACCGTGTAGCCCAGCACGTCACCGGACGGCGCGGTGCGCTTGCGGATGAGCAGGCCGGCGGCGGCCAGCCGGTCGAAGAACTCCTCCTCGCTGGTGGCGCCGGCCACCGCCCGGCGGACCGTCTCGCGCAGTTCCTCGCGGGCGGTCCGCTCTCGGCCCTGGCGCTCGGCCTTGTGGCGCTCCGCGCTGGTGGGGCGCTTGGCGGCGGTGCCGTCGCCCGCGTTGACCAGGGTCAGGCCCAACTCCTTCTCGATGAGTCGGCATTCGGCCTGGGCCCGCATGCCGGAGCGGAAGTCGTCGGGGCGGCTGCCGTCCTCGCATACGAGGGTGGCGACGATGTGGATGTGATCGTCGGCGTGGCGTACGGCCGCCCAGCGGCAGCCGGGTTCCCCGTTGCCGGGGTCGATGCCGGTGGCGGCGACAATCCTGCGGGCGATGTCCGCCCAGTCGTCGTCGGACAGGATGCGGTCGCCCGGGGCGGCACGCACCGAGGTGTGCCAGACGTGCTTGGTGGGGCGGGCATGGGCCGGCAGAGCTTGGACGGGCTGGTCGAGCAGGACCGCCAGTTCTTGCAGGGTGGCGTCGTAGTCATGGGTGCGGCCGGGGTCGGGGGCCATGCCGTCGAAGGACGCGACGAGGTGCGGGTCGACATGCTCCTCGGCTTCCCCGGGCTCGTACAGGTAGTAGAGCAGGCCCCTCGTCCGGTCACCGGTGTTGTTGATGCTGGGGATCATGCCGGGGTCTGCTGGCGGTCGATGAGCTGTGCGGCGGCCTCGTGGACGCGGTCGGCCGCGGCGCGGACGGCGGCGATGGCGGCATCGAGCTGCGGTGCCGCGGCGCCGGAATTGAGTGCCTTGACGGCCTGGTTGAGGTTGCTGCCCGCCCAGCCGAGACGGCGGCGGGAGTCGAACAGGGCGGTCAGGACTTCGCGGTCGTCGGCGATCTCGGCGGCGGTGCGGTCAGCGTCGCGGGCGGCGCGCAGGGCGGAGCGGGCGAGGAAGCCGGCGACGGACAGATTCGACTGGGCGGCGGCGGACTTGATCAGGGCGAACTCTTCATCGTTGAAGCGTGCATTGGGCTGGTGCAGACGCTTCTTCTCGCGCGGCTGGCGCGGACGCTGACGGGCGCGCGGCGCGGCGGACGAGCGGCGACGGAGGCGGTTAGCTTCGTTCTTCCCCCCAGGCTTCGGTCCGCCCTCGGTCGAAGCCTGCCGGACCTGCGCCCCCTGGTGCAGGTCCGCTCCCGCCCCCTTCGGGGCGGGGTCGGCGGAAGCTACGCTTCCGCCCCAACTTGCTCCCCGCGAGAGGGAGTTGGTTGCCGCCTCGTCGCGGGTGTGGGGCTGGGGGGCGTTCGGGTTCGTCATCGGGTGTGGTCCCTCATGGTGCGGGTGTGGTGCTGGATCTGGGCGGCGAGATCGACCAGGGCGGCGGCCCCGTCCAGGACACGGACGGGGGCCTCGGGCGCGCTCTGCACGAGCCACTGCCCGTTCGGGGCCAAGACAGCGGCGTGCAGGAAACGGTGCCGGACCAGGACCTCGGCCCAGGCGCTCGCTTCGTCTGCGGTCGGGATCGACGTACGGGAGTGGCGGGAGCGAATGGCAGGTCCTCCAGGGCTGGGGCGGTGGCCCGGCACCGGACCGAGCCACCGCGTCATCGGGGGCGATAGGGCCATTGACCTGCGGTTATCGCCTGGTCATCCGCATATCGGGCAGCCTTCGAAGTGCCGGCCGAGGGCCCTGGCCATGCGGGACCTCACGGCCAGCGCGTTGGTCGCGCTGGTCTTCGCGGCCTTTGTGCCCGCGCTGCGCTGGGAGTGGTTGCGCAGGAAGGTGATGTCCCGCTCGTAGCCGCTCTTGATGCGCTCGAAGCGCTCGCAGGTCTTCATCGGGCTCTCCTCGTGTCTCGGGGCAGGTGGGCGAGCGCCGGGTCTGCGTACAGGGCGGCCTGGATCTCGCTGAACAGCTCGTTGCTGACGGTGATACCGGCGTTCCGCAGGTGCGGGCGGATGGCCCGGCGGGTCATCCGGCCTTCACCGAGGGCGGCCTCGCGCGCGACTGCGACCTTGGCTTCCCACGGGACTTCGTCCTGGTCCGCGGGCTTGGTCCGCTGGTCCGACGCTGGGATGCCAGGGGCCGTGCTCCGCACCCCCTGCGGTCCGCCCGAGGAGCCGTCCTCGACCTGGTCCGCCGGCGGTTCCAGAGGTTGGTCCGCTTCGTGGTCCGGGCGGTTCGGTGCGGGGTTGGTCCGCTGGTCTGTAGGGGCGGAGTCGGCCGGTTGGTCCGCGGTCGGTGTGTCGTGGTCCGCGGTCTGTGGGTGCTCGCGGTCCGGCACCTGGTCCGCTGGGGCGCCGTGGTCCGCGCCCACCGGACCAGACCCGTCGGCCGGACCGTGTACGCGGTCCGCCCGCTCGTGGTCCGCCGGACCATCCGGTCCAGAGGCCACTTGACCTGCGGAGCTGCTGGTCCGCCCCTCGCTGTCGGCCTCCTGCGGACCAGCGGCGATCTGCTGGTCCGCAGCGGGCGCACCGTCGTCCGCGACCCGGTCCGCTTCGTGGTCCGGGCGGTTCGGTGCGGGGTTGGTCCGCTGGTCCGTAGGGGCGGAGTCGGCCGGTTGGTCCGCGGTCGGTGTGTCGTGGTCCGCGGTCTGTGGGTGCTCGCGGTCCGGCACCTGGTCCGCTGGGGCGCCGTGGTCCGCGCCCACCGGACCAGACCCGTCGGCCGGACCGTGCTCGTCGTCGGCGAGGGTGGAGACCGTCGGTTGGTCCGCGGACCGCCAGCGATCGCGGTCCGATATCTGGTCAGCCCAGGCACCCGGAGCCGCGCTCTCCGGACCGGTCTGGTCCGCTGGTCCGTCGGCGTGGTCCGCCGAGGGCCTGGTGCGGTCGGTGGTGACGGTGGCACCGAGGTGCACGGCCAGTGCCGCGGCGAGCGGCGGCACGGCCGAGACGCCGATCACCAGGTACGGGCTGGCGATGAGGTGCCCGGTCGACACGAGGTGGCCCAAGGCGTTGAGCAGGACGGAGACAGCGACGGTGAGAAGCGTCAGGACGCGACCGAGGCGGCGGCCGGTGCCCGCGGCGATCCAGGCGAGGCCAGCGACCAGAGCCAGGACGTCGACGCTGACGGGAAGGGCCCAGGAGAGCACGTATCCCCAGCCCACGGCACGGCCAAGGCCGGCGAGGGTGGCAGCAGAGGCCGCCATGGCGACAACAGCGACCAAGGCGGCACCGCCGATGATCAAGTTGCGGTGGGTCCTGGCGATGCTCACCGGTGGCACCTCACGGTCTACGTGGTCTCGATGGCGAAGTGGTCCCAGGCTCTGGAGCGGTGGGGTGGTCATGCAGCCTTTCGGAGGGAGGCGATCAGGGCGTGGGACTGCACCTCGCGACCGTGCGTCGCCATGTGCTGCTCGTTGTCCGAGCGGGGCTCGCGGAGGGTGCCGTCGTCTTCCTCCACGAGGTCCCAGAACAGGTCGCGGGCTTCGACGGCACGGGCGGCCTCGCGCATCAGGTCCCGGATCCAGTTGAGGTCGGCGTTCAGCCGGTGGGCCACGCGTTCCGGACTCCAGCCGCGCAGGCACAGCTGGTGGATGACGGTGCTGCGCTCCGCAGTGCTCAGGGGCACATCACGGCCCTGGAGGGTGGCGCGTACGCGGTCGTAGTCCAGGCGCTCGCCACGCTTCTCCAGCCACTTGTGGCGCTCCTTGTCGGTCAGGCCGCCCCAGATGCCGAAGATGACCTGGTGGTCGATCGCGTAGTTGAAGCAGTCCTTCTTCACCGGGCAGACGGCGCACATCCGCTTCGCCTCGGCGATGGACCTGCGGTCCCGGACCGTGTGGAAGAACAGCTTGTCGGCGCGGGCCGGGGCCATGCCGTGGCAGGCGCCCCGGGCGTGCCAGCTGTGGTCGCCGGTTCCCCGCAGGTCCGGCGCGGGGGAGTCGTTGGTGGTCTTGTAGTGCAAGGGAGTCTCCGAGGTCGCCTCGCGGGAAGGCGGCAGGGCAGCACCGCGGTGCGGCGGTGTGCGGCGAGGCGGGACAGGGTGCGACGGGCAGGGCCGCACGGTGGGATCGGTGGCGCGGGGAGGGTCAGCGGCGCTGGAAGCGGCGGTCGGGCCCGGTGAACTCGACGGCGGTACACATGCCGGACAGCCGGGAGAGCACGCGGTCGCCGACCTTGTCGCGCAGCACCGCCTGGCGCGCGGGCATCCGCTCGGTTCGCACGGGCGGCATGTTGCTGGTGAAGATCGTCGGCAGCCGGTTCTGGCAGCGCCAGTTGATCAGCCGGAAGGTGATCTCCTCGGTCCACTCGCTCGGCTTGGCCGCGCCGAGGTCGTCGAGCAGCAGCAGCGGGATCCGCATGATCCGCCGCAGCATGTGCTCGGGGTCCACCCCGGCGCGCGGACGCAGGTCGGCGTACAGGTCGGCGGCGGTGGTGGCGTGCCAGTGCACCCCGCATCCGGCGGCGGTCAAGGCGCGGATCGCGCCGAACGCCTGGTGCGTCTTGCCGGCGCCGGTGGAGCCCCACAGCAGCAGGCTGGGACCGTGGGTGATCTCCCTGCGCCCGGCGGTGCCGAAGTGCGGGTTGACGCCCTCGGCATGCGGAGCCACGGCGTTGTCGGCGATGGCGCTCACCCACGCGGCGACGTCCGGGTGCTCGGGCAGGGCGGCGCGGTAGTCGACCGGGATGCGGGCCTGGGCTGCTTCCAGGGCCGGGATGGGCTCCGGGGTGTCCGGCAGTGGCTGGTCCAGGTCCAGGCCGCGCTCGGCGAGTTTGGCCTCCAGGCGCTCACGCAGCCGCTCGGAGATTGCGGGCTGGGGGTCGGCGTAGCGGGCGCGGCTCACAGGCGGCCTCCAAACGTCGTCGGCTCGGTGGTGGGGTTGAGGTAGGGCGTGTAGGAGCTTCCGGTGCTGGCCCAGGGCCCCGCGCCGGAGGCGGACGACAGCGCGGCAGCCGACTGCGGCGCGGCGTTGACGACCTCGTTCACCAGGCTCGGCAGGACGCTGGGGTTGAGCCCCTTGGCCCGCAGCTTGTCGAGCGCGGCGCGGATGTCGTCGGCCTCGAACCGCTCGTCGAGCAGGGCGTTGACCTTCCGGCCCAGATGCCCGAGGAAGTCCTCCGGCGGGCGGCGGTTGCAGCCTCTGACGTACTCGGCCACCAGCTGCTTCGCCGAGACCTTGCCCAAGGAGGCGTCGGGCGCGGGCGCCTCGCGCCCCTTTAGGGAAGATCCAGGATCCAAGATCCTAGATCCAGACGCCGAGGGCTCGTCGAGGCTTCGGCGAGGAGTCGACGAGCCCTCGGCGAATTCCTCCTGACCTGCGGAAACGCCAGGCTGCCGGGTATGGGGACCGGCCGTGTCGTGCACATCGGCGAGGGCGGTCTCCACCGGAGCCGCCGGGGGCCCGGACAAGGCCGCCGACCTTGCGGGAGTCGCCTCCGACGCCCGAGCGAGGGTTCCACGAGCCTTCCACGAGTCCTCGGCGAGGACTCTACGAGGCGTCGCCGAAGCACCACGGGAAGGGGGCTGCGTGACGCCGCCAGGGCACTGGGCAGCACCGCACCCACCGCACTTGAGGCCCGCCTGGTGCTGAGTGCACCGCGGCAGACGGGAGGCCGACGGGCGGTCGATCTTCTGGTGCCGCTCCCAGGTGGTGATGTGCAGCCAAGTTCGCCCGTCGCAGCCGGGGTAACGGCAGATCAGCCCGGCGGCGGCCAGCTCCTCCAGATCCTGCGCAACGTGCGTGGCAGTGTGCTCCGGGCGCAGGGCCCACAGCCGCCCGGCGATGATGGCGGGGTGGTCGCGGTGCCGGCCGGAGTCATCGGCCTGCGTCAGCAACCCGATGAAGGTGAGCATCGCGGTGACCGAGCACTCGGCCAGCGACTCCGACTCGAACATTTCGGGCTTGACCGTGCGGATGCGAGCCATCAGGCGACACCTCCGCCATTTTGCGGAGCCAGGCTCCCTGCGGCTGGCCTTTGACCAAGGCAGGTGGACGGGGCTGAGACTGCCGTGCCGGCCGGGCGGATCGGCCTTTTGCACAGGGCGGGGGGCATGCAACACTCTCCTGTGACGTGAAGCCCGCGCCGGGACCTGTTTTGAGAGAGTCCGGTGCGGTGAAGGTGGGTGAACCTCTGCCCTTGTACGGGCAGGAGTTCCATCGAGCGTTCGGCGTCGGGGAGTTGCACCTCCCGGGCGCCGTCGCTGTTTCCCAGGGGGCTAACCGGACAGCCTGGGTCGCGCGTTCCGCATATCGCTCCTTACGTCCGTTGTCGCTGTGCGGGCGGTGCGCCCGGCGAGGGACGACGAACATATGCAGGGTCTGCCGCAAGATCTAGACCTTGCTCAAGGGCTCCGTACAAGTCGCCCAGGTAGGTGGCAGCCACTGCCTGCCGGGCCATCCCTGGGGTGGCCAGAGCGAAGGGTGTCCTCGTCGGTCCTGTGATTGCGCCACCTAGACAATGCGGTGCTCATGGCCGTCTCCGCCGATGGCTGCCGATAAGGCATGGGCTCCCCGCCAAATATGCTGGCACTGTGCATGGAGGACTCCGCGGCGGTACGCAGGGATGGAAGGAGTGCGTGGACACCCGGCCGGATCTCCGATGCGGAAACTTACCTGAGTTCGGTATCGGTATCAATGCTGAGGTTAAAGTGGTCTAGCCCTCGCCGCCCTAGTGTTTGGAGTGTCTGGTGTCGTCACGCCAGTTCAGTGGTCGGGGTCTACGTGTGGCACGCCGAGCCGCGGGTAAGCGCCTGCAGGATGTCGGCGCCTCTTTGGGGGTTAGCAAGGTATCGGTCGCCGACTGGGAGAACGGCAAGTCGGTGCCCCAGCCGGAACGTCTGCCAGCCATCGCTCGGGCGGTTGACCAGGATGTTGATGTGTTGTTCCCGCGGCTGGGCCCCCCGGACCTCGCTGACCTGCGAGCAGACACCGGGCATTCCCAGACGCAAGCCGCCCTTGCGCTCGGTGTCAGCCGCCTCCCACTGAGTAATGCGGAGACAGGGAAGCGGCGCCTTGCCCCTGATCTCGCCCAGCGCGCTGCTGTCCTGTACGGGGTGACGGCCGAGGACCTCGCGAGCGCTCAGGACATCTCATTCGGGATCTTGCCATCGAGGCACCTGATCCAGGAGGAGTCTGTGCCGCACACCGTTGGGGAGAAGCTCCGGACGTTGCTGCGCAAGCGGCCTGTGAGCGATGAAGACCTCGCCGCCGCCATCAACAGGAAGGCGCAGGCCGACATCATTGAGCCTGCACTGATCGAGGCGCTGCGTACCGAGGTGCAGCCGACTGAGGAGATCCTTGCCGGTCTTCCGGTGGGCACGGTCTATGAGGGCCTCGCCGAGGCTCTCGACGTGCCGCCGTTCTTCTTCCAGTCGGGCGAGCAGGTAGAGCAGGAACTCATGGCGCGTCTGAGGTTTCTGACGCAGGTACGGGAGGGGGGCGTGTCGCTCGCCGCTCGCGGTGCGGGCAAGGGTATCTCTGACGAGATGCTCGCGGTTGTCACCGACCTGCTGATACGTGAAGCGGGCAAGGGCGATCCTGGGAGTCGGTAGGAGCGCCGACCGATAGCGGAGGGTTTACTCGTCCGTTGCATGCACCGGTCGCCTGTGAGGCACCGGCAGCGCGGACGATCGTCACCCTGGCGACTGCACCAGCTCGCGGTCGTCGCGCGGTTGCCCCGCGCGGGCGAGGATCTCGTCCACCGCCCGCGCCGGTACCTGGGCGTATACGCTCTGGACGCTCAGTAGCCAGTGGGCTTCGGACTGACTGTCGGCGAAGGGTTTGGCAGGCAGGGGAGCGGCAGGCAGCGATGCGCGTCGTCCTTCGCGGGCAGACCGCAGTGCTGCCGCGATCCAGTACGCCTCGGCCGCGGCCTGCGGGTGGCGATGCTGAGCCGTAGCCTCCTCGACCACCTGCCACAAACGCTCAGTTGCGTGGTGCCGCAATTGCTCGACTGCGTCGCCGCATTCCTGGATCGTCCGATCCAGCCGCACGTCCACGGGGGGCGACAAGCGGGTGGCTTCCCGAAGCCGCCAAGCGATGGGGTGTATGGACAGATGGGGAAACTCGCGCGCCAGGTCCTGGCGCAGGGGATGCAGGCGACAGAGCAGTCGCCATGTATGCCACCGCTGCGCGACGACTCCCGTGGTGGGCAGGCTGGCTCCCGTGGCGAAGAGAGTGGCTGCGGCGACGTTGAGCAGGTCGCCCAGGTTTCCGGCTGCCCGATCCACGGGTGGGGTGATGTGCACAAACAATGCCAGCCACATGAACGACATGCGGACCACCGCATAGGCCGTGTAGAGCCAGGTCGCGGCTGCGCCCAGGGCAAGGCCGGTGCGCAGCGTCAGCGACTCCGCTCGGCGGCTGACGGCTGCCCACTGGTATGCACACGTCGCGGCAGACGAGCCGAGGTATGCGTAGAACAGGCTCATGAACACAGCCGCTCCCCATTGGCCCGCATGGTCGGCAGCGAAGTCGTGGCTGGGCTGGGAGCGGTCCACCACGGTGAAGAACAACAGCACCATCGCGGGGATGACGACGACAGTGGCCCGCCGCGAGGCGCGTGCCACCTTGCGGCAGATTGCGATGTGGCGCGGCGGATTGCTTCCGCTGACGCCGTAACTGGTGACCGCGTAATTCAGCAGGGCCAGCGACGCGGCAATGGAGAAGAAGTACTTCACCAAAGCGCTCAGATCGGTCACCCCAAGGCTGTCCAGGGCGGCCTTGACCGGGGGAAACCGCGCCCACAATGCCACGGCGAATCCGGCACTGCAGCCCCACAGAGTGCGCCGGAGAGGATCTCCGTAACGAAGGGCCGGCAGCCGCCACAGGGCCACGACCGTCATCTCGATACAGACGACGAGGATGAAAACGCCCAGCATGCGGGGTCCTTACAACGGGCGGTTGAGCCGCGGCGGGGCGACAGGGTGGGTGAGGCTGGCCTCCATGACGCTGAGGAGGTCTGCCCCACGAACGGCCTGTCGGTGTATGAGGTGACGAATGAGTGACGCGGTTAGCTCCGCTTCGCGCTCCTGGCGGCTCTCGTAATGTGCCCGCGCGTGCACTGTCTCGGTACCCAGCTGTTCCGCGAGGAACGCTTCAAAGATCTCCGGCAACCCGAGTCCGTCCGGAACCGAAAGGTCACTTCCGTGGTCGAGCCAGAGGTGGGACAGCTCATGGAAGATTGTGTGAAGGGTCTGGTTAGGGGTTGGACGCGGCCGGTACAAGATCACGTTGACGCGGCCCGCGCGGACACGCAGACCGCAAGCGGTGCGCAGATCAGTCGCCGCGGATCCCACCGGCACGAGCTGGATGGAGCAGTCACGCACCTTCTCAATGTTGGAGATCAAGCCATCGAGGGTGAACGGATCGGGCAGTGGAAAGTCCACCAACCGCCTCGTGCAGTGCTTGCTCAGCTGACGCACTTCGCCGCCCGCGAGCAGTCGGCGAATGGCCCCCAACATGTGCCTTCCGCTTGCCTGGGCACGCTCCGCTCGTACGGACATCGCCGTCCTCGGCGGTGGGGTGTCCGAGTCGGCGCAGGCACACCCTGGCATGTCAGCGCCCGTGCTGAGGCCGGAGCCGGTGAACAAGTCGCTTGTGCCTGGCCGTGGGCCCGCGCCGATCCGGGCTACTGCGGAATCGGAGTTTCTCCAGCTCTGCGGCGCGTTGCTTTGCGCACCAGCAGATTGCAAATCGATGATCGCCATGCCGGGGTGGCTCATGCGGGCGCCCCGCTGTATGTCGTCGATGAGCTGAGTCTGGTGGTGAGTGCACCCAGATCGGGTGGAACGCGACACGGCGGTTCCTTCAGCGGCAGGCGGCAGCGGTGGCCAAGAGTGATGATCTTTATCTGGAAGGCGACTGTGGGTACGGTCGAGTGCGGCGAAACAACGGCACTGGCGCCACGAGCGGGGCCTTCCTGCCTCGCACCTTATCGATCGGGTGGCGTGATTCAGTTGCCCGCTACCGGAGACGAATTCACGTCGTCTGGCGTGGCAGGCCCACAGAGATAGTGCATCTGACCTGCATGTATGCAACTCCCGTAGTGGTCCGCTTGCCCTGGATCTTCATTTTGGGCGCCCTGGAGGGGCCGAAAGTGTGGCTCAGAACTCACTCGAATTACGCGCGCATTTTTGTCGTTCTGCCCCATTTCTTGTCGGTGTGTGCTGCGTGCACCGCCCCTCGGTGCGGCTGTGTGTGAACAAGCGTTTGGTCTCCGTGCCGCGCGGCATTTCAAGGTCCAATTTGAGATCACGGGCGTGGCCTGCCGGCCCTGCCGCTTTCGTGGGGGATTGCCGCGTGGCAGGTGAGGATCCTCAAGCAGTTCCCGATGATGCGCGTACGCAAATACCGTGTACGCTCCCCGGGTGATGTTTTCAGCCGATGCCCTGCTGTTCGACAGTGACGAGACCCTGGTGTCCACGATGCGTTCCGTCGTGCGCTGCTGGACCCAGTGGGCTGCGGACTATGGCATGACGTTGCAGGACGTGACCCGCGTCGAGGTGCACGGCCGTCCAGCTGCCGCGATCGTCGCGGATCTCCTGCCGGCTGAACAGGTTGCCGAGGCGGTGGCCCGGCTGGAGAATGCCGAGGTCGCGGATGCGATTGCCGGCGGCGTGGTTCTGGTGCCAGGTGCCAGCGATCTACTGGCCAGGCTCCCAGCGGATCGTTGGGCGGTGGTGACGTCGGGCACCCGACGCGTGGCCGAGGCCCGCCTCTCCCAGGTCGGTATCCGGCCCGAATGCCTTGTCACTGTTGAGGACATCACCCACCACAAGCCCCACCCCGAGCCGTTCCTCCTGGCCGCCGAGCGACTTGGCGTCGACCCGTCGCGGTGTGTGGTCTTCGAGGATGCGCCGGCAGGGCTCACCGCTGCACAGGCGGCTGGTATGCGCACCGTGGCTCTGACCACGACGCACCGTGCCGATGCGCTGGATGCCGACGCCGTCGTCTCCGACTTCAACGCCGTATCTGTCCGGACCACCGCAACCGGCCTTGAGGTCGCTGTCGGCTCCTGACATCGCTGCAGTCTGGGCCTCGTCTTTGGTGTCACCTGCCAGCCGGAAACGGGTCGCAGGGCCTTCGTCAACAAACGCCAAGCCCGGTTGGTCCTCGTCCGGTGGCTGTACTGCTCAAGCAGCGACCGCCGCCACTCCCGCTCCGGGGGCCGCAGCCTAAACGTCTCCGAAACGGTCGGAGTCACCAGGTGGCTTGCCGACGTGAGCACCCGCTTTCGACCGGGAGTTACGCACACACTCGGAATCGCACTTCAGCTACTCACTCGGCGGCCCCTTGCCGCCGAGGGGAATCGTCGCTACGCGCTCCCACGTGATCGTCTTCGTTGTTCCGCTGGTGGTAGCGGTGACGTCCACGAGATGGACGGCACGGATATGCAGGGGGGCGTGGCCGGGCCGTACGCGGCGCAGCAGGCGCTGCGCGGCGTCGGAGTCTGCCGTGCCGTATGCGTAGGCGACAGTGAGGTGGGGGATGCCCCAGGGGTAGTCAGTGGCCGCGGGGCCGCAGATAGACGAGATGGTCTCGCGTACGGCTGCGTGGAGATGAGCAAGGTGCTCGTCGGGATGCAGATCGGCGACGACACCGCTGTGGTAGGTGAGCAGAGAGCCGACCATGATGTCGAGTGGGGGAACGTGCGCGAGTCGCCGCTCCAGCGCGGCCGCCAGGGCGTGCCTCTCCTCTTCGGAAACGTGATCGGCCGCGCGGCCCGTGACCTGGTCGAGGGTGATGTGCAGCCAGGGCGGCTCGACCGGGCACAGTGGGTATCCGGCGTCCGTGAGCGTCTTGTTCGAGTCGGTTACGAGCCGGACGAGAGTGTGGTGCCGGGGGTCAGTGAGATCCACCTCCGCATAGACATGCAGGATGCTCGGGGCCTGCCACTTCTGATCACCATGCTGGAACTCGAACGGCCGCATCAGATGGCGATGTTGAAGCGGGCAGCGCGCAGCATTTTCATCCCCTCGAGGAAGCCTGGTCCCCACCGGGTGAAGCTGGCATCGAGAAAACGGTCGTCGAACGGGTCGGGCGGTGTCTGGTCCCGGTGGTCGGCGGCGATGATCCACCACAGAGCGACCACGGGATCCGTGCCGTCAGTGAGGTCGTGGCCGAGGGCGATGAGGCGACCCTCCCACTCCTGCCGTCGTTCTTCCACCGTGGCCCCGATCGAGTAGAGGGCCTCGATCTGCGCGCCGGTGACTTCCTGGGGGCGCACGCCATGTTCGCCGGCCAGCACATACAGTGCGGTGGTGAGTCCAGCCGCTCCCTCGGCGATCACTACCCCGTCGATTACTACCCCGTAGTCGCCCAGCGGTTCTTCAACGATCTCGAAGCTACGGGTCCAGGCCGCCTTCCACAGCTCCGGACCGCCCCTGTTCCGCCACGCACGAAGCTGGTCGAGCACCGTCGTCACGGTTCCCCCTCTGGTCGTGCCGATTGACTGAGATGAGCTTGGCATGCCGAGCAGCCCCACTGCGGGATTATCCGTTCACGACTCCGCCGCTGGGCCGAGCATGTGGGCGTTCGGCGCGCGGGCTTCTTCGGCCACACCGGGCAGTTCATCGACCGTGACGCCAGCCGAGCGGAGCGCTTCTACTCCGATGCAGTCGGCGACGAGAAGATCCGGCTCCCGCCACGCAATGACAACGCGACGGACCCCTGAGCGCAGCACATGCTGCACGCACGTGACTGGCCGGGACTTGCGCTCTGAACAAAGTTCCAGGGTGCTGTAGAGCGTGGCCCCGGCAAGTCGCGGATCGTCGTCGGCGACCTTGCCGAACGCCGCTTCCTCCGCGTGGACGGTCGGGTCAGTCTCCCGCGAGTAGCCACGCGCGATCTCCCGGCCGTTGGCGTCCACGAGCACCGCGCCCACCGCGTAGGCCCCCCGGGAGGGCGGGCAGCGATAGGAGAGATCGATGGCCACCCTCATCCAGCCGTAGTCGACGTAGGCAAGGACGTCGTCGAGGTGCTGCGCCGCCCGGTCGAGCAGTACCCGGTGGCGCTCGGCTGTGTCGCGGAACGCCGGGCCGCCGCGGTCTAGGTCCCCCAGGAGCCAGCTCAAACTGAACTCGATCCGCTGTGCGACCGGCTGATCCACCAACACGACGACCCCGCCAGGAAGCTGACGATGCGGCCTGGGCCACAGGTCAGGGCCCATCTCAAGGGTGATACCAGCAGCACGGAGCCGCTGGGCGAGCGCGAGATGACCGCTGCGGTCCAGGGGATCAAGCGCGCGCAACGCCACCGCAACCTCAGCGGCGAGCCGAGCTCGATCACCTGGAGTATGAGCCTCGGACGGCGCGCCAACCATGCGTGTAGACCCCCTAATCCAGACTGTCTTGGCCACGCTACGACGCCCAACGGGCCCCGGACAGCACATCAGTTGATAAAGATGGTCGAGACCCGAAGGGCAAGGACCCCGTTGATCGCAGCTTCACGGCACTGACGCCAAGATCGTGACAGCACGGTGCCTCGCCGCCTCTGGGAGGCGGCGGGGCACCGAAGTAGCCCACCAGCAGCCAACGGGTGGATTGACGTGATCAACGCTATCGGCAGCCTGTGACACCAGGACGAGTTGCCCTCCCTGGCCTCTACTGAACGGAACTTCCCGTTGCTGCGGACCTCGGGGACCCGGACAGCCGGGACGTGGTGACCCTCTAGCCGGGGACTCCCGTCACCGACTCCCGCATCGCTGAGCAGATCACCCATCCCGATGCGTGGGAGGACGGCGACCCGCCTGGGCAGGAGAACGCGGCGACGGATGAGAGCTCGGTGACTGGCGACGTCGAGGGTGAAGAGTCCGCGAGCCCCAGTAGCACGACTGTGCGCACCACCCGCAAGACCAAGTAGAAGCCTGCCCGGACGGCCGCATCCCCCGAGCACTGGGGAATCGGCTGTCCGCTGTTCATATGAGGCCAAACGCATGGCGCTGACTGAGCCTGCTCGCCCACCTGCGCGCCCAGATCGGCACAGTCAACAAGGATGATACTGAGAGCCGGTTAAGGCGTCTCGGCGACATCTGGATGGTCGTGGTCGAGATCCTTCGTGAACGGCGTGCGACGTTGGTGGCCGCCCCTTTGATCGTCACCGTGCAGGGCGTGGCGACAGTCAACAATGCAGAGAACGTAAGGGCCTTGGAGCGCCAGATCGCTGATATCTCAGAGGCGGAAGGGGGTGGAGGCGCGGAGCTTGCCGTCCCCGTCGCTACGGTGCGCCGAAGGACCCGGTAGCAGTGCGCACGACAGGGGGCGCGCTCGATGCGTGTTCACGCCAGCATTCTGGTTCGGGCAGCAGACTGCACGGAGTGCGCCTACATTCAGCCCATGGCCATGGAGACGCTTCAAGAACTCGCAACCGTCCTTGCTGACTTGTCGGTTACGACGGAGCGACGCGCTCAGTGGCAGTCGGCCGTCGCAAGGTCCGTGGAACTGCTGGCCCCTGTCTGGCCCACTGATCCTGATCCGCTCTTCGACGCGGATCTACCCAACGTCCTCCCGACGGTCGTGTTCGCCGTCTACCTCGACGAGGGGCCAGGTGGCCACAGGTTCGTGCAGAGGCTGACCGCCCGGCTTCAAGACGACCGCGAGCTGGAGTCCTATCTTCGGGTGGGCCTGGCCGGGCGGGGCCACGTCGTGACGGAGGCGACGACTGACCCTGTCGTCCGCCTGTTCCATGTTCTGGCCGTGTCCCACGACGTGAGCACGGCCATGGATCTGCCAGCATTTCTCCAGCCCAAGGAGGGCCCCCAGCTCGCGTGGGCCGCGAAGAGCGCCGTGTGCCTGCTCGGCCGCCAGGACCAGGGCCATCAGCTGTCTTGAGGCTTTAGTACATCTCGTGCCACAAGGCGAGCCGCGCCGAGCAAGCCGCACCATCGAGGCCATCCACGTGCTCTTGACCTGCACCTGGACAGGATGAAAGAGGCTCAGTCAAGGGCGCCTGGAGTAGCGCAAAGCTATTCTCACCGTACTAATCTCGGCCTGTTGTCCTGGTCCCTCTGCGAGCCGTCGTGGGGCCTACCCCGAGTCTCTGTGGTGGTGCGCCTTCTCGGTCTCACTCGCAGAAGGAAGGAAGCAGTGTGGCAGTGGTGAATATTAATGGGTTGGCCGAGGAATGGGGGCGGTTTGAAAGCTGGCTCAGAGAGAACGCTCCGGTCACCTACCGTACTCTGCTGCCTCCGGCGGATGTTGAGGCCATTCATCAGATCACGGGTGGGCGCTTTGCCGTTCATTCAGATCTTGGACAGCTGCTTCTGCTCCACGACGGATTCGACAGCCTTGACGAAGGGGGAGCGCCGGAGGCGTTCTTACCCCAGTATTATGCTCCGTATAGTGCTCGACGTGCCGCCATTGCCTACTCGTATATGCTCCGCAATATAGATTTGAGCACCGAGGATGGCACGATCGAGCACTGCATCGGTCAGACGCTTCATCCTGAGTGGGTTCCATTTGCGCGTACCGTTTCAGGTGATGAGTTGGTGGTGGACCATAGGGCGGGCGACACTTATGGAGCGGTGCTTCAGTACAGCGAAGGGGATGGGGTATATCAGATGGTTTGGCCTTCGCTCGGCGCGATGATCGCCGAGATGAATGCGGCCCTGCGAGGCGAGGGGACCGCCGGCGGCTACCATCCCCGACTGCACGCAGATTCCTTGAGTCTTGAATGGTATCACCCACGTTTCCCTTAGTTCAAAAAAGTGGGGGCATACGCTTGCGTATGCCCCCACTTTCATTCCGGCGACTGCTGGCTTACTTTACTGTGCAGACAGAGTCGACGCTGCATCCTTCATATCTGGGCGCCTCGATATAGTAGCCGTCATTGTCCAGCAGTCGCATGTCGGTATAGAACTTCTGGAGTCCGGGTGTTCTTCCCGCATCCATGTTCTGGATCGCAGGGATTCCGGCGCGTCCACAGATCTGCGGCCACGTGGCACCCGTCGGGGCGTCGTAGCGGTCGTCGTTGTAGAGGTGCCAGCCATTATTCTCCTGCTTGGCGTAGAGCTGGACGCAGGATTTTCCGTTGGCCAGTGTCTGGCCGCCGCTTTCCTTGGTGCTTGCGAAGGGGAACTCATCGCACTGCACCTCGTCGTTCTCGTCTCCGGTCGCATCGGGGTGGCGGCTCCACGGCTCCAGCAGAGCCTTGGTCCCGCGGTCGCAGACCTTCGCGCGGTTGCTCTTTGCTGCTTCGGAGTCTCCCTCCTTGTGTAGAGGTGTCTTCCGGGCCTTGCTGCCTGGGTGGGTCGCCATTTTTTCGCGCATCATCCAGTAGTACGCGGCGGCGGCGGGGTACCTTTGGTCGTTCATCTTCCACGTAGGCTGGTATGCAACGTTGACGCATCCCAACGAGTTCGCGGGATATTTGGAGTCGCAGCGGATCGGGCCTAGATAGAGGGTATTCCACCCCGCGTAGGGCTCGACCGCCTGAGCGCCGTCCATGGAGAATGCGATCTTCGTGAAGAGATCGAAGTTCTGCATGGTGCTGGGTGTGCCGTTTGTCCACTTGATGCCCGCGAAGGCGGATGCTTCGTGCGAGTCGGTTACGTTGCCGTTGTTGACCCACGTGGCTCCCTCCCGCCATTGCAGAGCTGACGGTACGGTTGCCTCGCATTCAGCGATGCTGCAGGAGGGTTTGAACTCTCCTGCGGTGATGTTCGTGACGCCTGCCGCCCAGTTGATGGGTTTGATCGTGACCTGTGTATTAAAGCTGGGTGACCAGGCGGGATCAGATTGCCTGTCGGGGATCTTGATTTCTTGCAGCGCGTCGAACGTGACCCAGCCCACGACCTTCCCCTGCTTATCAACCAGTGTGGCGGTGAAGTTCGTCTTCATGCAGGAGTCGTACCGGGTCCGGGTCATCGTCGTGGTCATGGTGGCACATCGGGGTACCAGCGGTGTCGCGGCCGCGCCAGCGCGAAGACCCTTGCTGGGGGCGGAGCGGAACGGGGTGCCCTCCCGAGGGATTCCCATGGTGATGCAGGTGCGAAGCCCCCGGCTGTTTACCGGCCCGCAGGACCGTTCCCCGGCAGCTCGCAGCGCTGCCGCCTTGGGCGGGGTGAAGTTCTCCGGTTCCTGCTGCATATCGTCGGGATCCGGGGCATTCGGATCGGGATTGGGGATGTTGATACCCGGCAGCGGGTTGTAGTCGCTTGCCGCGAAAGCTACCGCATCGAACGCGATATCCTCATCCCCCGTGCCATCGGCAGCGATCGTTGAAAGGCTCACTGCTGCCTTGTTGTTGAAGCGGAAGTATCCGAGAGGGACCCACCGGTTCGAGCTGCCAGCTTGATCGATTGTCCGGCTTCGTGTCCCGTAGCCTGTGTCGATTTCGTACGTGGCCTTGTGTGTCTGCGCCCCGTGGTCCGGGATGTGGACCAGGACTTGGGCCTGCCCCTTCAACGGGGTGCCGAGCGTCCACGTGCCGGTGATCTTCAGGCGTTGGCCCTTGGCGTCGTCCTGGCGGGTGTGGCCATAGTAGAAGTGGCCGCCGAAGCCGGCGCCGAGCTGGTGGAGGTCGACCTTGGACGGGTAGGCCGATTCGGTGCCGTTGTTGCCGAAGGCGAAGGAGAAGGTACCCGAGTTGGTCCATGAGTTCGTGCACCCAGGACGCATCACCGGGGTTCCGGCGGGGACGTCGTCGACGATGAGGGCGTTGGAGGGCAGGCCGCTGGTGGTGCAGTTGGGCGGGTAGGCGGTGCCGTCGGCTTCTTCGGGGTACGTGTTGTTGAAGCGCATGAACTCATACCCGCAGGTGGTGACGCAGTCGGTCTTCCAGGTGGCGGGCTTGCTCCACCAGCATTTGAAGTCGGTGCGTCCGCACGGGCCGCTGGTCGCGGAGTCGTTGGTGGCGCTGTCAGAAATCTTGCTGGGGTCGCAGTTGTTGGAGCTGTCGCAGAACAGGTCCTCGGGCGCCTTCACGTGGGCCCGGTTGTACTTGGCGCTGCCCTTGGTGGTGACGCCGTCGTTGGTGCCGTTCCAGGACGCCGGGCGGAAGGCGGGCACCATCTTGCCGGGGGATTCGAGGAAGGCCGGCGGGTGGGCGGCGAAGCCGAGGACCTTTTCCTGGTAGGGCCAGTTCTGCGGGTGGGCGGCGGCGCTGGCGTCGTCGTCGCCGTTGGCGTTCTCCATGAACGGCAGGCGGCCGGCGTCCCATTCGGGGTTGGCGGGGTTGTTGGCCCAGCCCAGGCCCCAGGGGGAGCCGTCGGTGGTCTTGGGGTGGAAGCCGGAGTTGTAGGCCCACAGGGCGAAGTACCAGTTCTCCGGGCGGGCTGAGGAACCGTGGTTGGCGATGAGCCCGGCGGCGCGGGTCTCGTTCCACTTGGCGATCAGGGTCTGCAGGCCGGCGGATATGTTGGCGGTGTAGTCCAGGGCCGCGGCGCGCTGCTTCTGGTAGTCCCACGCGGGCCCGCCGTGGCCGTCCTCGCGGCCGGCCATGCGCATGTGGTCGGTGATCTGGGTGATGCCGTAGCCGCAGTCGGCCTTGGCGAAGTTGACGTCCCAGTCGTTGCTGGGGTCGCCGTCATAAAGGTTGATGCCGTAGTAGTTGCCGATGAGCGGGTTGCCGGTGACGCCGGGCACGGCCTCGCGGCCGGCCTGCCACATGTTCGACTCCTGGGTGGCCACCCCCAGCATCACCTGCGCGATCGCCCGGTCTCCGCCGTCCACGACGGGGTTGAGGAACAGGCTCTGCGGTGCGTACTCGGGCATGCCGAGGTTCTTCCAGTTCGCCGGCCGCTTCACCAGCATGTTCAGGTTGCCGGTGACGGCCTGGTCCACGGCCCACTCCACCTGGCGGGGCTTGGGCTGCATGGCCTGGTTGCGCGGATCGTTGCGCGGCACGGAGCAGGTGCGCTCATCGTCGACGGGATCGGTGGGTGAACTGGCCGCCGCGACACCCTTCGCCCTCGCTGAGGCGGGGCGCTGGGTGTGGCTGCTCAGGGCCGGGGATGCCTCACGCCCCTGGGCCGCGTTGGATGTGGTGCGGCTGGCCGGGTCGACGGTGAACGCGGCCTGACGGCTGGTCTTGGCCATGGTGAGGGCCAGCTTCACCGGGCGGGCCCGGTCGGCCTCTCCGGGGGACAGGAGCGTCCCCTTGCCGTCGCCCCACTCGGGCGGGCTGAGGAAGCCGTCGCCCTCCGTGGTGACCAGGGCGTTCTTGCGGGCGCCGGTGAGCTGTCGCACGGTGGAGGGCAGCGCCGTCTTCGGAGCAATGCGGGCGTTGCCGGTCAGGTAGACGGTGCCGGCGCTGCGTACCAGGCCCGTCTCGGTAGCCGGGCCCGCGGCGAGCACGGTCGGCTGGGTACGGCGGGCATCAGGATGGGTCACGGCCGCGGCGGTGATCCGCTTGACGGTGCTGGTCGTGCCCTTCTTGTCCAGGAACACGACGCCGCCGTCACCGTCCGGGGTCATCCGGTAGGGCACACTCGTGGTCCGGGCCAGCGCGGTGCGGTGGCCCTGGGCGTCGACCTGGACGACCTCGGTACCGGACGCGGCAACGATTCTGCCGCTGGTAGCCGGGATAGCGGAGGTGACCTGGCTCTTGGTCTCGATCGGCGCGGAGAGCTTGCCGGTGGCGGCATCGACTTGGATCAGCCGGGTGCCGTGCTTGTCCTCACCGCCGGATTGGGTCAGCACGGCGCTCTCGCCGGTCCCGCAACCCGGGTTGTAGTACGACAATGACGTCAGCAGATCGAGTTTGGTGACCTGGCCGGTATCCAGATCGACGATCGCGGTGAAGCCGCCCCGCGCCATGAGCTGCGGCTTGTTGGTGAACGTGCGCGGCGCGTACACCACCACCGCCCGCTTGCCGGACGCGGTGACACACGTGTTGCCGATCCACGCGTCCGCATCGAAACCCGGCTCGGACAAGGTGGCCGCCGTCTTCCAGGCGTAGCCATCCTTCTGATCAGCCGTCAGGATATGAAAGCCGTCGGCATCCCCGCTGGCGGTCCACGCCCGGTCCCCCGACCGGTTCCAGTCCTTGCCGAGCAGCTGCGCACGCTGGCCCGGCGGGACCGCAGCCAGGTCGGACGCCGGTCCGGGCTGCTCAGACGCTGCCGAGTTGGCAGGGGCAGCGACAGATACCTGGGTCAGGCTCATGAGCACGGCCGTCGCGGCTAACACCGCTACGCAGGCCCGTTTTCTCCCTGTATGTTTCAACATCATCTCCTCATGGTGAAATCCGGCATGAATATGCGGGTTGCCTTGTCTCCACAGAAATTTCAGCCAAGGCAACCTGGCGCGGCGTCAGTTACGCGAGCTCACCGATTCTGCGACCCTGAGTGCAGAATCCTTGTCCTGCATGATCTGAGCAAGTTCCGCACTGTGTTCTTGCATGAGACGCTCCTGGATCTCTACGTCAACGGAATGCCAGACCTTGATGAGATCCACTTTCCCCTTACAGGCGGCGTCAGCCTTGGCGGTTTCGATCTCTGCCGCCGTAGCAGTCTTTGCGGAGAACTTCGGATCGTCGTTCGCCTTCATCGGATCCGCGTAGGAGTATCCCTTATCCTTCATACAGGATGACCAGGCGGCGAAGACATCCTTAACCCGGCGGTCTTCAAGGGAAGACTTGAAGCTCTGACCGCTGAGCGCGGTGACGAGATCCGCGATCAGTGGCTTTCCTCCAGTGACTTTCTGGAGAGACTGGTAAAGGCAGCCGCCATACGGCACGGTCGCACCGCTTTTCAGCTTCGTTGCGGCCAATCCGCTCTGCGGGCTATCACTGCGTTCCTTCTTCGTCCCGGTCAGCGCCAGCCACTCCTCCGGACTGCGCTCCGGCTCAGCGGGGGGAGCAGCGAAAGCGTTCGTCCTGTTCACCACAAATTCTGGCTTATAGCCGTATTTTGCGGCTTGCGCTGGATCGTAGGTGCCGTAGCGAAGCTCGTCCAGATCCTGCATGCCGTCTGCACCGTCACGCCCGGGGCCGAGAGACTGCACCGGCGCGGGCTGGAATCCTGTGAACCCCAGCCCCTCCATGCACTGGCGCGTAACGTCAGCCTTGGCCTGATTGATCCGCGTGTACTCCGCGCCCGTCGGACGGTAAGCAGTGATAGGTAGCTGCAAACCAGCGGTGGCTTTCCCCGTAGCCGCGCGTTTCGGAGCATCGGTGCTCTTGGGAGCCGCCTTGATGTCAGGGGCCCCGCGCCCCGGCTCCTGAGCAGGCTTCACCCGCGAGGCCCCGTCGGACTCCGAGCTTGAGCAGCCAGCCAGCAGCAGCACGGACAAGGCCGCGACTGAAAGAGTACCTAAGGATGATTTGGCAACATCAAGTTTTCGCATTTTCCTGCCTTTCGGTTTCATTAGCTCAGCCCCAGGGTGCACAGTCGTACGCAATTGGAATCAGCGGGGCTCAATGGCTCCATCCGTCCTCATGTCGGGGAAACCAGTTCGTCGACGCATTATTATTCCTGGTCGTTTCCATGATCAGTCGACTTTGCGCAGGAACATACTCCCACGGGCCTTTCCATCCACTGTTGTAGTGGATGCAGTAGTCCGAGCTTTCCGACCGGTTGTCTGCGGAGGCCGCAGCATTCTTCACCGGCAACCCTGCACCATTTCCTGTACCTGGGGAAAAGACATAATCGAGCTCCCACCATACAATTGTCGTGATAGGCGCCACCGCCCCCGTCCATCCCTGATTGTAGTAAAAGCAGGCACGGCCGGGCCAGCAGCGCTCCGTTGGTATCGGCTTGATGATGCCGGCATTCGCGGTAGAGGCAAGGCCGAGTGTGATACCAGCAGCGCAAACAGCCGCAGCTAATAACCTGGCAGTTCTCACAACTTCTCCTCTGCTCGACAAACGGAAATAAGGCCCCGCTCCAGGGCAGGGCCCCATAGACTTCGAAGCACTCACCCTCGCACGCGGTTGACTTCAGTTGGTCCGGGTGCGCGACCTTTCCCGTGCCAACCGCACTCCGATGTCATATGGCATAGACATTCATGCTAAACGCCGAGTTACTCAATATGGGCCGCGAGTATCCCCAGGTGATCGACGACTGACACCTATGAGACAGACCTGATCAAGCCACTCATGATCACCGGTCAATCGCTCCACCTGCAAAAATACCGATTTACCCCATAGGTACACGAACCAAATGAGCCATCCCGTCGATCATGGCGGGTCTCATTCCGCACCTCACCAGCGGGCACACATCGCGTGATTCAGCCATTTCTTACGCCACTTCAAGTCGCACTCGCCGCGGGGTTCGACATCGGAACCGCGACGGTGTCCCGCGACATATGCGAGGAACTACCTGCTTCAACGCCGTCCCGACCAGGCGCCCGCCGAACTCCGCTGCCCCGACCACCCCGAGGTGCGGCTCATCCACATCCTCGGCGGCGCCTGGATCTCTCCCCCCCCCGGCGGACACCTCGGCCAGGTCGATGGTGCGCGCGTCGCATGTCAGTGCCGCCCCTTACGATCCTCGCGACTGATCAGAGGGAGGGTGTGGGGTGGGCGTAATCCGTCGCGGCGAGCGGGGTAAGCAGAGGACCTGGGAATGGCTCATGGTCCTGACAGCGCAGCGCGGACTGTGTACCTACTGCGGCCGGTCGGCTGCTACGACGATCGACCACGAGGAGCCGATCGCTGACGGGGGAGCGGACACCTGGTGGAATTTTGTTCCGGCCTGCGACGACTGCAATCGCTGGAAGAAGGGCCGCAGTGCAAGGCGCTGGGTAGTGGACATGGACTTGCACCACAGGTATCCGAAGGCGGGTTTTGCGACGCGGGCTATGCGGCCAGAGGTCTACGCCGGCATCACGAGGCGCGTGGAGCGTGTGCAGCGGGAGATAGCGGACAGTGATCGCCGCGAGTGGTTCCGCCTACACTATGGGGGCAAGAGGCATCGGAACAAGCCCGAGCTGTTCGAAATCCTTGCATGTTGCAAGGCGGAGTTGCGGGGGTACCCGCACTATCCCTGGCGCACACCGAAGCTCGGCACGTCTCGGAACGTCTGCACCCACTTGATGTGTTGTGGCTACCAGCACCCGAAGGCTGAGCACATGGTGGCCTTCCTGGAGCGTGAGGAGCGCGACGCCTTCCGACGAGCCGTCTTCAACGAACGCGCTCACGAGGGGGATGTACTGGGTCGGCTCGTCAGGGAGTACCTCCTCGGGAAAGAGCACGGGGGCGACGACGGCGCGGCATAGTCATGTAGGGCGGCGGGATTAACCCCGGCGTTCCGCCAGCAGCCTGTGGCAATGCAAGGTGAGACCGGGGCTGCGGCGGCACCTCGTCGACCTCGGAGCCGGCAGCATCCGAGCGGCCATGACGTGGCGGTCCGCGCGCATACACCGGGGTCACCCCCCACCCCTGGCGCCCCGTCGCTTCTTGCGCAGCGATAGGCCCGGACTTCGGTGCAGCGGGCAACACCTCGGTCTCGTGCCTCCTACGCCTCGTCCCTCGACCTGGCAGAGCCCACGACATCGTCCGCAGCTGTTCCGGCGGTCCGGCTCGGAGACGGGGTGAAAACCTCGCGAGATCTGCTCCTGCGCGGACCGGATCACCTCACACAACATCACTCTTCACCCTTAGCGTGTGCGACCACACGAGTCGGATCGGCTCGAAAACCCTAAATGTGCAGCTGTGGGGCGCCTGTGTGTAGGGTGCGGGAAACCTTCCAGCGCGGTCCAGGCCAATCGCGCCCTATGCCGTAACTCCCAGGGGGGATCCCATGAGTTTCATCAAGCGTGGCCGCGCACTCAAGAGCGCGCTCGCCACCACAGCCATCGCCGCCGCGATGGCCGCCACCGCCGGCAGTGCGTTCGCGGCCGGGAACCCGGCCGCCGCCGCCACCCAGAGCGCCCAGGCCGCCGAGCAGCACAACGCCCCGGCCGTGAAGGGCAAGCTGGCCGCTCCGCGTGCGGCGGCCAGCACCTCGGAGCAGACAGCCCGTTTCTCGATGGCGGCGGTGCAGCGGGACGGGTGGCTGAACTGGTATCACCAGGACGGCCGGGGCGGCTTCGAGGCGTCGTGGCCCACCCTCGCCAACCTCAGCAACTTCACGAACTACATCCAGGTCGACCAGGACAAGAACGGGAAGATGGACGGTGCCTGGAGCGTCCTGAAGAACGGCACCCTTCAGTACACCACCGCCAAGCCCAACCAGAAGGCGTCCACCAAGACGATCGGCGGGGGCTGGCAGATCTACAACAAGATCCTCTCTCCCGGCAACCTCGCCGGAGCCGGTGAGTCCGACCTGCTCGCCGTGGACAAGTCCGGCGTGCTGTGGATGTACCTCGGCTACGCCGACGGCCGCGTGACGGCGCGGACCAAGGTGGGCGGCGGCTGGGGCCAGTACACCGAGATCGCCGGCCAGGGCGACCTGAACGGCGACGGGTTCACCGACATCGTCGCCCGCGACAAGGCCGGTGTGCTGTGGCTCTACACCGGTAACGGCGACCGCCAGGACCCGTTCAACCGTCGCGTCAAGATCGGCGGCGGCTGGAACACCTACAACCGCATCCTGTCCGTCGGTGACCTCGACGGCGACGGCCGCAGCGACCTGGTCGCGCGCGGCAACGACGGCACGCTGTGGCGCTACTCCGGCAACGGCGACACCCGCGACCCCTTCGACAACCGCGTCAAGATCGGTTGGGGCTACAACTCCCTCAACCTAATCTGACCGAACCGGTCACGTGCTTCCGTGCCGCCGGGGGCCAGTCCCCCGGCGGCACCACCAGCGGTCTAGGACAGAGGCAAGGGAGGCGGGCATGCGGACCGTGTGGCGGACGGCCGTTGTTGTGCTTTCGACGTGGGGGATCCTGATCGTGCTCCTGCTCGCGCCGGCCCCGTTGCCCGAGAACTTGCGCTACCAGATCTACTCACCCGCCAGCGTGGGCCTGTGGTTCCTGTCCATGCTCGTCACCCCGTTCGTGACCGTCTTCCTCAGATGGGACTGGATCACGAAGCCCCGCCGCCGCGCGGCCTGAGCCAGGCCCCGCCCGGCGGGCGCTACCCCCCTTGCCGACATCCACCCTTGGAAATTTCCCTCGTGCTACCTCAGCCCGGCGTCCTGCCACCGCCTACGACCGTCCTGCGATCGCCGCACCAACTGGCCACCGCCACCAGCATCCTGCTCGCGGTGGTCGCCACCATCGACGTGTTCGCCCTGTACGCGGGCATCACCATGCACAACGTCACCGGCGACCTGCTCACCCGCAGCAGCGACGAGATCGACCGGGCCGACGACCTGTACACGGCGGCGGGCTACCTCCAGCTGTTCGCCATGCTCGCCACGGCCATCGTGTTCATCACCTGGTTCCACCGGGTCCGCTGCAACGCCGACGCGTTCGCCGCCGACGTATGCACCCGCAGCCGGGGCTGGGCCGTCGGCGGCTGGCTCATCCCCGTCGGAAATCTCTGGATTCCCTTCACGATCGCCCGGGAGGTCTGGACTGCCAGCACGCAGAGGGCGCCGGACGGCTCGTGGCGCGAGATGTCCCAGCGGCCCATCAAACTGTGGTGGACGATGTGGCTGGCTGCCCTGGCGATGAACCGTTTCGCCTCCACTATGTACCAGCACGCCGACACCCCCGACTCCCTCCAGCGCGCGGCCGACGTCACGATGCTCGCCGACGTCCTCGACCTCGCCGCCGCCCTCCTCGCCATCGCCTTCGTCCGCAAACTCACCGCGATGCAGCACACCAAGGCGACCCAGGGCCCCGCCGCCACCGCCTGATCCCCCGCCCCCGCAGCAACCTGAGCGCCGCCCCGGCCCCGCCGAGGCGGCGCCTCGTCTCTCCTGCGAACAGAGCCGCTCTTCCCGCGTGTTGCTCCCCTGGCCGGGTGGGTGCGTCAGGCGTAGGTGCGGGTCAGGGCCGTGTCCACGCGGGGGAGCTGGAGGGTGAACGCGATGCCGTAGTGGTCGGAGTGCTCGCCTGGGTCGATGCGCCGGTAACTGTCGAGGGCCGGGAGCAGCGCGGGGGTGACGTGGGTCTGGTCGACCCGGACCCGGCCCGCTTTCCCCGTGGGTTCCAGCAGTGACGGGTCGCCGTGCAGTGCGGCCTGGATCGCGGCGACATCGGTGAGGTCGGCGTCGCGGAAGACCTGTCCGACGATGCGGTTGCCCCGCCACGGCTCGTCGGGATGCTGGCGGCGCAGGCAGCGCGAGGCGCGGTTGTAGGGCGGGACAAGGTCCCAGTCGGGCTCCGGATCACCCAGCGGCATGTGGTTGATGTCCCCGCCGATCAATCCGATGCCGCCGTGCCGGTAGACCCGCGCACACAGCAGTTGCGCTTCCTGTCCGGCGGCTTCGGCGGAGTACGGGGTCAGATGGGTGCTGATCGCCACCAGCGGCACCGGCCACGCGGCGGGCAGGCCGAGGGGCCGCAGTTGGAGTGCGCAGTAGCCGTGGTGCAGGTCCGTGGTGCTGTACTTCGTCTCGGTGTCTATCAGTTCCAGGCGTTCGGGGTCCCATGCGACAGCGGTGGGCAGATTCCGGGACGGAGCGACGGCCAGGCGCAGCCCCAGCGACTTCTCCGCCGTCGCGGCCTGCTCGGGGTCGGCGAGGAAGTCGACCTCCTGGAGCAGCAGGAGCTGCGGCTGGACGGTACGGATGAGGTCGACCAGCCCGTCCCATCTGCTGGTGTCGGCGGCTCCGTACTGGACGTTCTGGCTCATCACGGTGAGTGTCATATCTTCCCCCTCATTTCGAATGCCATGACCTGGTAGCCGACTTGCGCTGCTGAGACGGCCGGCGGCAGACCGACAAGCCTTGGCCGAGGATCACTCTGCACAGTGGTCAAAGGATGCGCTGGGCACTGTCACTGGACTGGTTGGGGCAGGTCGGTGGCCAGTAGACGCTCGTGAAGTTCACTCAGAGCTGTGCGGTTGCTGTCGAATCGCAGCAGTTCGCTGGCTTCCTTGTAGTCCAGCCACTGGACGGCGGTGTGTTCCTGAGAGAGCTTGATCTCTACGCCGGTCAGGTCCGCAGCGAACGCGTACTCAGGTACAACGTAGGTACCCGTCGGCCAGCTGTCTCGGTCGGCGAAGAATCGTGCGGGGATGCTGGCGGTGGTCTGCAGCGGGTAGAGCGCGACTGTCCGGTCGAGGCCGAGCTCTTCACGTGCTTCGCGGACGGCGGCCTGCTGCGGACTCTCGCCTGACTCCCCGCCGCCGGCGACTGCCTGGCAGACATCCGCGTCCTGGCGGCGGAGAACGGCGAACTCGATCTGCTCGCCGACCCGGCGGAACGGTACGACGAGGATTTGGAACGGTGCTCGGGGCATGTGGCTCTCCTTGGCCAGGAATCGGATGGCTTCTCTGATCGCGATGGGCGCCATCGTGATCAGTGCCAGGGTGGCGGGCGCGAACAGCTGAACACGACGGGCTGGAGGACCGTCCTGGAGTGGGAAGCGCTGGATTGTCCGCCCTCTCTAGCCGCCGGTGTGGCGGTGCCAGACACAGCTGTTCCTCCCGGATACCGGAGCCGTCCGCCATTGGCGTACTCCTCATGGCCCGCCGTGCGTGCGGTCAGTTGAACGCGGTGATGAGCAGCCACGTGAAAGCGAACCACAGTGCCATGATGGTCCCGAGCACCAGGAATGCCGCAACCAGCGCCGGACCGTTCCGTTCGCCTTCCTGCTCCTTCGCCAGGGCCTTGGCCTTCTCTTCCTCCCGTGCGGCTTGCTGCTCCAGGTAGCACGCGTGGCAGTGCGAGTTGGGGCCGGCGGGCGGTATGTGGGTGTCCATGCTCTCCTCGTTGGTGGTCAGGAACGCGGGATGCCGGAGTGCAGCTCGACGGGGCCGGTGTTGTTCCACAGCGCCGTCAGGCACGCATCGAGGCGCCGGAGCAACGGTTCGCGGACCATGCTGGTGATGTCGTTGCTGCTGGTCATGTGCCATTCGGTGTGCTGGTGGGGGGTGAGGCGGATGCGGGCGAGGTCGTGTTCGCCGAGGGTGGCGCCGTGGAAGGTGTACGTGATGCGGGACAACTGGGGTGTGCCGTTGGTCCAGTCCACGGCCAGCAGCCGCCCGACGGGGAGGTCGAGGTTGAGCTGGTCGCGCAGAATACGGCGGGCGGCTTCGCGTGGGCCTTCCCCGGTATCGCTGTCGATCCCGCAGCCGGGCAGGTGCCAGGTGTGGTCGCGGGTAGAGGTGGGGTGGAGCAGCAGGGCGCGCCCGGCCGGGTCGGTGAGCAGGACGTTTGTCTCGGCGAGGACTTTGGGGCGCAGGGCCTGGTGGAGGTCGGGGTCGAGGGCGCGGGTGTCCTCCAGGTGGGTGCGCTGGGTGGGTGGGAATGCGGCGGGGGAGCCCAGCTGCGCCTGGCCGCCGGCCAGGTAGGCGATGGAGCCGGTGTGCCAGGCCGCGACGGCGGCCCGTAACCGCCCGGCAGCGGGGGCGGGCAGCAACAGGGCCGCCGCCTCGGGCGCCAACCACTGCCCCGTCACCGCAGGCGGGGTTTTCACGGCGCGGACCCGGTGCTTATCGAGCGGGCCGAAGAGGTAGAGGTGGCAGACGACGGTGAGCAGGGGGGACCACTGCTCACCGTCCTGGACGCCTCGGTCAAGGGCTGGGGGTTGTGGGTGGGTGTGAGGGCGGGCACGGGATGGACTCCTTGGGGTGGTTGCGTCACGGACGGGTCTGGACGGACGTAGCGGGAGGGGTGAGCTGGTGGCCGGCGGTGCCGCGGGAGGCGTTGAGGACGCCATAAGCCCAGCCGAGCGTGATCAGGTGGGACTCGTTGGCCGCGTTCCACCGCTTGCGTATCACCTGCAGTCGGCTCTGCATCGCGGTCACCGACAGGTGGCAGTGCGCGGCGACTTCCGCGTGGCTGTCGTCCAGGGCGAAGCGCCACAAGATCGCTACCTCGTGCAGTGCCGCACCGCCGTCGGGGGGTGGGGCGGGGACGGGGCGGGGCAGGAGGTTGAGGACGTAGCAGGCGTGGATGAAGGCGTAGCGGTGACGCACACCGAGCCGGTGGTTGGCCATGGTCTGGTGGGCCGAGACGGTGCCGGTGGCGAGATGGAGCTTGGCGGCGGCTTGAGCGGTAGCCAGCCCTTGCGCGAGCACGGCGGCGATCCGCAGCTGTGATGGTGTGGGCAGCAGATCCGATCTGGGGGGACTGAGCATCATGCGGACGGCGCCTTTCTTCTCCTTGCCGAATGCGGGGTGGGTGTTCATGCGCGGGTGAACCAGCGGTGCTGTTCCGCGTCGGTGACGGTGTGGCGCTGGTGGTCGATCTCGATCTGCGCCAGCTGCGCGTAGTGCTCCACCACCTCCTCGCCGAACGCCTCCCGCGTGATGGGGCTGTGGCGGAACGCGGAGCGCGCCTGCTCCAACGTCAACGGCACCAACGGCGCCTCGGAGGCTTCGAATGCGTTGGAGACACACTGCCGGGGCGGGACGAGGTCGTGGCTGATCCCATGGACGATGCCGGCCACAGCGGCGGACAGCGCCAGATAGGGATTCGCGTCCGCCCCACCGACGCGCACCTCCACATGAAGTCCCTCGCCGTGTCCGACGACGCGTACCGCGCAGGTGCGGTTGTCGAACCCCCACGCCATCCGGGTCGGGGCGAACGCCTCGCCCAGGTACCGCTTGTACGAGTTCACGTTCGGCGCGTACAGCGGGGCCAGCCCCGGCAGGGCCTCCAACAGACCCGCCACCGCGCTCTTCCCCATGGTCGAGAGTTCGCCGTCGGGGGTGGGGAGCATGGGGGTGCCACTGCGGGTGAGGGAGAGGTGGAGGTGCAGGCCGCTGCCGATGCCGGTCTCGGGCGCGGCCATGAACGTCGCCGTCATCCCCGCCCGCGCCGCCAGCGTGCGCGCGGCATGCTTGAAGACGAGATGCTGATCGCAGGCACTGAGTGCGCCGCTGTGGGGGAAGGTGACCTCCACCTGGCCGGGGGCACCTTCGGTCTTGACCGCCTCCACCGGCATCCCCGCCCCGGCCAGAGCAGCCTGAAGACGACGGAAGTAGCGATCGAGACCAGGGGCGTGGTCGAGGGCGTAGTCCAGATTCACGTCGGCGGCCGGAACCAGCCCGCCGGGCCCGATGCCGGCGATGGGGGTGTAGGCGCCTTGGTAGAGCAGGAACTCGGTCTCCAGGCCGACCTGGGCGTGCAGGCCGTGCGCGGCGAGCCGAGTGAGCTGGGACCGCAACACCTGCCGGGGAGCAACCCCCACAGGGGCGTCAGCCGCGTCCACAGCGTCCCCGAGAACGAGCACGGTGCGGGGCATCCACGGCACGAGACGCAGGGTTGCGAGGTCCGGGACGACACCAGTGTCTTCGAAGCCGCTGTCCCACGAGGTCAGGTCGAAGCCATGGCGCGGACTCATCTCGACATCGGTGGCCAGCAGGTAGGCGCACATGTCCGCACCGTCGAGTGCGACCTTGTCCAGGAAGTGCCGGGCCCCGTACCGCTTCCCCTTCAACTGCCCCTGCAAATTCGGCAGCGCGAGGACGACCGTGTCGACCAAGTCCATGTCGACCGCATCCCGCAGATCGGACAGTTCCAGTTTCCCGGTGAACGCGCGCCTCCTGCGCGTACCGGCGGCGGACGGGGCACTGAGCCGGGGTAGCTGAGAGAACGAGCGCGGAGTGGTGGCCATCAGACTATCTCCCCCTGGATCTTGGACAGTTCCTTGTCGGCGGCAACCGCCGGCACCTTGTAGTCGCGCCCCGCGATCCGCCACCACACAGCGGCCAGCAACAGGGCGGCGGCGAGGGCGATGGGGGCGTAGTTGAAGGTGTCCACCGTGACCAACCCGCCGCTCGCGGGTTTGGTTTGCGGCAGGCAGAACAGCACGGTCACGAACGCGACCCACACGACGGCGACCACGCCGATGGGGATGCTCCAGCGGCCGAGGTTCCAGGGGCCGGGGGTGAAGCGGTCGCGGTGACGGATCCGCAGATAGACGGGGATCGCGTAGGCGGGGGTGATGCCGATGACGTTGATCGCGACGACCGCCCCGTAGGCGGTCGGGCTGTAGAGCGACGGCAGCGCCAGTACAGCGGCGACCGTGACCGAGAGCCATACCGCCGCCCGGGGGGTGCGGCTGGCGTTGTCGGTACGCGTCCACCACTTTTGACCGGGCAGCGCACCGTCCCGGGAGAACGCGAACACCATCCGGCTGCACGCCGCCGTCTCCGCGTTCCCGCAGAACAACTGCGCCACGATCACCACCAGGAGGAGCACTTTGGCACCGCCCAGTCCGAGGGTGTCGATGAAGATCTGCGCGGGCGGCACGCCGGTGGGGGTGTTCTGGGTGCCGGGGTAGTCCTGGATGGCGAAGGTCAGCCCGACCAGCAGCACCAGCCCGGCGATCCAGGACCAGGCGATGGCCCGCATGATGCCGCGGGGAGCGGCCACCGAGGCGTGCGTGGTCTCCTCCGACAGGTGGGCGGAGGCGTCGTAGCCGGAGAAGGTGTACTGCGCCACCAGCAACCCGATCGCCACCACGTATAGACCGCTGGACCAGCCGGTGCCGTTGACGAACTCGGTGAACACGAAGTCCGCGGACTGATGACGAGACGGGACGATCGTCAGGGCTCCGACGATGACGGCGACACCGGCCAGATGCCACCACACACTGATCGCGTTCAGCACCGTGACCAGGCGGACCCCGAACAGGTTCAACAGCGCGTGCAGGACCAGGATCCCGAAGAAGATCCACAGGGTCTTGGTGGGAGTTGGTTCGAAGCCGTACTGGAGGTCGAGGAACGCGCCGGTGAACTGGGCGCACCCGTAGTCGATGCTGGCGATCCCGCCCAAGAGTCCGAGGAGGTTGAGCCAGCCGGTGTACCAGCCCCAGCGTTTCCCGCCGAGCCGGTCGGCCATGAAAAACAGGGCGCCGGACGTGGGGTAGGCGCTGGTGACCTCGGCGAGCGCGGCGCCGACGAACAGCACCATCCCGCCGACCACGACCCAGCCCCACACCATCACCGAGGGGCCGCCGGTGGCGAGGCCGTAGCCGTACATGGTCATGCAGCCGGTCAGCACGCTGATCACGGAGAACGAGACGGCAGCGTTCCCGAAGCCGCCCATCCGCCGGAACAACTGCGGCTTGTAGCCCAGATGCCGCAGGTGCTCGTCGTCGGCGTGCACACCGTTGAATGGTTGATGTGTATATGACATATCGGAGTTCCTGGTTCCTGAAGTCGAAGGGACAGGGATCGAGGGGTCAGATGGGACGAAGGCGGTGGTTCGGGGAGGGGGCCGTGCGGGTGCGGGTGGTGGTCAGGCACTGGGCGCGGGCGCGGACGAACTCCCGCACCGCTGACTCCGCAGAGGACGGGTTATCGCAGACGTACGCCCACGGCAGCCGCGTGGCGTACCGGTCGAGGGCCCGGAACACCTTCGCCGCATCCGCGTACTGGTGCCCCGCCCACAGCGCGTGCGCCAGATAGTTGAGATCCATCACCGACGTCGCGGGCGCGGGCCGGTCACTCCAGCCGTGGAAGGCGCGCCGCACGTAGTGGACCACCGGCTCGCGCGACCACTGTCGGTGCTGCAGCGGGTCAAGTGTCCCGTCCTGCCGGTGGCGCCAGTAACTCTCCATGTAGGCGTACAGCGGGAGCATCCGCAGGGGTGAGCCGATCGGGGCCCAGGACACCGTCCACTGGGCGAAGTTGATCGCATCCGCCACCGACGTATGGGGGCAGGCGTAGAAGAACTGCAGCATCCGGTGGAACGCCTCCCGGTTCCCCGCCGGGTCCCGCTCACCCACCCTCGCCAACAGCCCCCACGGCCCGGCCGGCAGCATCACCTCCCACGCCACCCGCCAATGCTCCCCACACTCAAGACCCACATCCACCTGCGCCAACGCGAGTAGCGCCACCCACGGCACCGGATCCGCTGGAACCCGGCGCGCCGCGAGCAGACACATCTGCCGCGCCTCCCGCTCCCGCGCACCCGCGGTCGCGTCTCCGTCACGATGGGCATGCACAGCCCGCTCCACGGCGACCCGGGCCCGCATCACCACCGCGTCCGCGCTCCCCGGCTCCTCCACCAGCCACGCCTCCACCGCATCGGTCCGCGCCGCCGCCACCGCCAACACCTGCGTACGCGACGTCCGCAACGCCCAATCACCCCCGGTCCGCGCCAGCAAATCCCGCACCGCCAGCCAACGCCCCAGCTGAAGATCCGCGAGCACCGCCCGCAGCTCCTGGTCCAACCCCGCCGGGTGATAGACCGGGGCGAAGTCCTGTAGGCCCATAGGCTGCCTGGCGTCTCGCATCACCTCACCCCGCCGGATCGGAACAGCCGTAAGGCGCACCAGGGGTGTGCCCGGGTGCGGGCGATCGGTTCCTGGGTGTACATCGGGAATCCTCGACGGAGAGTCGTGAGCGGAAAGGACTCGTCGGGGTGGCCACAGAGACCACCTTCGCGGGTCAGAACTTGACGTCGCTGATGAGGCTGGCGACCTTCGTGGTGAGCTGGGTGATCGACGGAGCAACTGACGAACTCGCCAGGTAGAAGCCCAAAAGGACAGATATGACAGCGTGACCGGCCTTCAGGCTGCCCTTCCGGACCAGAAGAAACACAATGATGGCCAGCAGGACAACGGCCGAGACGCTAACGGCCATAGCAGACCCGCCAGCCGAGCCCGCGCCAGGGGGTACCGCTCACGCAGATGGGTGGCCTTGAAGACGCTGGCTGAATCCGGACGGATCTGGTGAGCATGCGGAAACCTCTGCAGGTTGACGTGTGGGATGGCAGCCCTGGGTGTCACAACCTCCTTTGCAGAGAGGAGTGTTGCGTCGTGAGTCTCCTTGGCGGAGGGCGCTCCATGCACATGCCGATGGTGATATCACTCAGGTAATTCCGAAGCTGTGCCAGCAGGCCGGGGTGCACCTGTGCGCAGAAGGGTGCGAAGAACTACTCGACAATCGGTTCGCGACGCTCGGGCCTCGGGCTGAAACTCGCCCAGCCGGAAAATTGTCCGGGCTCACGGCGATGACGGGGCTGCTGCTCGGGAGCTACGGAAGACCACGCGGCCCGTCGACGCTGGTTCAGGTGTGTGGAGTTCAACGACGTGGCCGGGAGGTGTCGTTCGTCGATCAAGTAGGGGGAACTGGTGTCCTGGCCGCGCCTCGGGGATCTACTGTGGGTCTTCCGACCGTGGTGGAGGCAGGCGATGGCATCAGAGCAGCGTCGATGTGCCGGATGTGGCCTGCCCTTGAGTCGCTACAACCCCGATACGCACTGCGCTACTTGCACCCGCGCTTCCGCTCATGAATCCCACCGTCAGCCTTGCATCCCTGAGTGGGTCTGGCGCGACGCGGATGTTATTGGATCGCTCGCAAACTGGGACTTTGGGGCTGCTTTCCACCGGATACGGCAGATTGCCCGTCTGCGTCAAGAGGATCTGGCAAGCCTCACGGGTTTGAGTCAGTCCTATCTGTCTGCCCTGGAATCCGGTACCCGACGGCTGACGCATGTTGAGAAGATCAGGATGGTTCTCCGAGGGCTGGCGGTGCCTCCTCAAGCTGCTCCCGAACTCGTAGCCACGGCTCTCCCGGCTCGATTACATAGTGCGACCACTGAAGCCGTGCAGGAGACAGCATGGGAGAGTCCGGTCGAGGTCGCGCGTCGACTCCACGCTGTCGCCTCCTCCAACACAGATCCCAGCACTCTGCTGGTTCTGCGGGAGACGATCGAGGGTGTGGTGCATCGCTATGAGGCGGAAGGGCCGTACAGTCTCGCGGACGAAGTTCTGGAGGTGCGGCGCTACGTCGGCGAGCTGCTTGAGGGCCGGCAGCTCCCGCGTCAGCGCGAGACGCTGTTCCGGCTTGCCGCCCAGACATCCGCCTTGCTGGCCTACATGGCCGTCAATGCGGGCCGGGAGGTCCTGGCGGAGGCGTACTGTACCGAGGCAACAGAGCTTGCCTCGCACATCGACGACCGTGAACTGGTCATGTGGATACAGGGGACACGTTCCCTCAACGCCTACTACGCCGGTCGCTTCGAGGAGGCCGTGGCCTGTGCCGATGCGGGAGTGGCGATCGACCCCGGCCACCCGCAGGCGATCAGACTCCAGGCCAACGGGCGGGCGCGAGCCCTGGGGAAACTCGGTGACGTAACGGGGGCGGAGCGAGCCATCGCGGCTGCCGTAGACCTGAGCACACGGCACGACGTGCCTGACGGCCTCACCCCATGCATCTCGTTCGCCCCCTACGCCCTGGCCCGTACCCTCGCCAACGCCGCGACCGTCTATGTGGCACTGCGAAGTCCGCACCGTGTCCTTGGCTACGCGGACGAGATTGATGAACGTGTGGAGCGGTCCGATTCAGCCTGGAGCCGTGCCCTGGTCCGTTTGGATGTGGCGACGGCCGTGCTCACGAGTGAGCGTCCGGACGTGGAGCAGGCCATGGTCGTCGGTCGCGAGGTCCTGGAGGCGGATGGTGGGGCTCCGATCCGCTCGGTGGTTCAGCGGGCCGGCGACTTGTACGCGCTCGCTGCTCCGTGGCGGAGTCTTCCGGCGGTGCGGGAGTACGGCGAAGCGTTGAGGGTGTGGCAGTCCGCCCCACAGGCGCGGGCACTGGTGGGTTCTGCGAAACTGGCGCGGCCGGTGCCGCCGACCAGAAGGGCCGCGGATGCAGCTCACAGTCGATTCGGGAGCCTTCCCTCCTAGCCCCCCGCCGAGCACGACTGACCCGGCGGTCATCGCCGCGCACGACTGGGCCGCGTTTGACGTCGTCGAGAAGACGAGCGACCACTGGGAGCGACCTGGGTGGAGCAGGGATGTCCGGGCTTATTACTGGATGCTGACCTTTTCTAAGGAGTCTCCCCTGGTCGCCCATATGCGGCAGTGCCAGCAGGCCCTTGCCCGTTTCGGGTTCGATAACATCGAACCCGACGGTCTGCACCTGACCCTGGGCAGGATCGGCCTCGTCGAGGAGATCAGCGGCGATCGGCTCGACCGGCTTGCGGCAGCTGCGCAACAGGCAGTTCCGCAGCGGTTCACGCTCCAGGCCATCCCGCTCACCGCGTCGCGCGGGGCGATCCGATACAGCGTCGCCCCCTGGACGCCGATCCTGGACCTTTATCAGATGCTCCATGAGGTCGGGGCGCACCACGGTCTGCCATTCCGGAAGCCGGCTGCGGTATTTCGTCCACACATTGGCATCGCCTACTCCAACCGCACGCTGCCCGCGGACAGTATCCGCGCCGCGCTACGGCCACTGCGGGAACTCGACCCTGTGGACATTGTGGTGGAACAGACTCATCTGGTGGAACTGCGCCGCGAGGAGCGGGCCTACCGCTGGAGCGTTGCGCGGACCCTTCATCTCATGCCTCGCTGATACGGCGGCACGGCGCCCGCTCTGCCCTCCAGTCCTTCTCTACCGCCGCCGTGATATCACCGCGGCAATGTGCGCCTTCGGCTGATTCCCGTCACGCTCCTGTCCGGGCAGCTCTACTGCTGCCCTGTACGGCACCAGTCAACAACTATCCGTAACGGGACAGGAGATGAGTGCTATGCCGATTCCACGCCGCAGCAAGGGAGACCACCTGCTGCACGCGGACGTCGTCGATTCGAAGTCGAAGGCCGGTGTGTGGATGGGAGAGAAGGCGAACTTCAAGGCCGACCAGGCCAGCATCAGCGAAGCCCTCAAGCTCCGGGACGGGTATCGGGAGGTAGTCGTCCGGTGCCGAAGCGACTCGGGACGTTGGAGTATCGACGGATTCCCAGAAGTGCTGCCGCACTTCCGCGTCGCTTCGCTCCAGCGCCGTATCGAGTAACGCCTGGGAATCCGGTGCGAGGACGATTTCCTCGCCTCGGGCCTCCCAGTTGGACACCGTCCGGTCGCTGACGCCTAGGTAGGTGGCGAAGCGCCGCACGCTCCGCTGCGTCGCGAGCCGCAGGGCGCGCGCCTCCTTTCCGGTCCAGCGCCGCACCGTGGCTACCGAAGCTCCTTCGGCCGACACCAACGACGGTAACAGCGTAGTGCGGCCTGACCAGCGGTGTAGGGCCTTCGCTACGACGGGAGTTCAGCACGGATTCGACACCCGGACCATCCCGCGAGCACAGGCTGAAGGCTTCCCCACCGCCGCTGCGAGCGACGGCGTTGCAACGCGAGTGCGGCACGACGACAGCCCGCCCTCCGAGACGGCTCGGCGGTCTGCTCACCACGGAGCATGGCCGCTCCGCACAGACACGAGAGGTGGTCAGAGAGTGGTCGGAACGAAGGAGCAGCAGGATGGTTCGGGCGAGTGGTCCGAACGACAGATCGCCTACTACCGGGCGAGAGCCGCCGAGTACGACGACACGTACAGCGAACGCATGGCCATGCCGCGGCTCGCGAAGGCCCTCGACGCGCTGCCTACCAGCGGCGATGTGCTGGAACTGGCCTGCGGTACGGGCCAGTGGACCCAGTTGCTCTCCCGCCGCGCGCGCAGCCTGACGGCGCTGGACGCAGCGCCGGAGATGCTCCGGCGTGCCCGCGACCGCATGCGGGGCACCGCGACGCGCTTCATCGAGGCGGACATCTTCGGCTGGGAGCCGGATCGCCAGTACGACACGGTGTTCTTCGCCTTCTGGCTCAGCCATGTGCCGCCAGTCGAGATGGAGCCCTTCTGGGACTTGCTCAGGTGGGCGCTGGCTCCCGGCGGCTGCGCGGTGTTCCTCGACGACTCGCTAGCGAAGGCGGAGATCGAGGACGCGGTGCATGAGGCTCCGGTACCGGCGGTCCACCGCACGCTTTCCGACGGTTCCCATCACCTCGCCGTGAAGGTGCTTCGCGACCCGGCCAGCCTCACCTCCCAACTGAACGACCTGGGCTGGGACTCCCACGTCGAGGCGATCGACACCTTCCACCTGGCCGGTGTGGCGCGCCCCAGGGAGGGCGAATGATCGCCATCAACGGCTACCCGGCCCGGCCTAGCGTCCGCGTCGGCGAGGTGGTCCGGCTGCACATCGCCACGTCCGCCCCGCGCTTCCACGTCGACTTCTACCGCTGGGGAGCGACACCGCAACACATGGCTCACGTGGAGTGGCTCGGCCGTGCCGCCTCGCCCGGACGGTTCGACACGGACTGGCAGTGGCCCGCGTACGAATTCCTCGTACACCCGGAGTGGCGGTCGGGGATCTACATCGGGGTGCTGAGCACGGAACGCGCCTGCGGAATACCACCACTGGATGCCAGGGAGGCGCGCATCCTGCTGGTCGTCACACCCGCCGCCCCCTCCGGCCGCAAGGTCCTGTTCAAGATCCCAACCATGACCTATCAGGCGTACAGCACCGCCGGCGGAGGAAGCCTCTACAGCGCTTCCCGGGTCACGACGCGCCGCCCCGGAGGCGGTGTCGGCGGTCCGGTGAAGGGTCTGCCGGACCCGTATGACCCGTCATCTCCCCGACAGACGTTCGCGCACTGGGACGCCCCCTTCACGGCGTGGATGGAGCGGAACCGGATCGAGGCCGACTACTGCACGGACCTGGACCTCCACGACGGGCTGCTCCTGCGCGACGGATACCACCTCCTGGTCTCCGCCGGCCACGACGAGTACTGGAGCGACGAGATCCGCCGAAACGTCACCGCGTTCCGGGACAGCGGGGGCAATATCGCCAACTTCGGTGCCAACACCTGCTGGTGGCGAGTACGCGTGGCCCCGGACGGAAATGGGCTGCACTGCGACAAGTTCCCGCCCGGAGCCTCCGCCGAGACGGACCCGGACAGCTCGTACGGCTGCCCGGATCACTGGTGGGAATCGGAGCCCGAGAACTCGCTTCTGGGCGTGAGCTATCGAAACGGCGGTGGCCACTGGGACGGCCCGCGTGCTCCCCTCGGGTTCACCGTCACGGACGCGGACCACTGGCTCTTCTCCGGCACGGACCTGCGGACGGGCGACATCGTCGGCCGCGACGGTGCACTGGTCGGCTACGAATGCGACGGGGCAGCGTACGAGCTCGACGCGTCCGGCCGACCGCGCCCGACCGGCTCGGACGGGACGCCGAAGGACTTCGAGATCCTCGGCATCGCCCCGCTGCCTTCCGACTGGAACTTCCCGGCTCGGGAGGCGACGGACAGTCCCCGGGCGGCGACCCTCGGCCTCTACACGGCGAACGGCACGGTGTTCACCGCCGCCACGACCGACTGGGCTCGCCTGCTGGCCACCGACCCGCAGGTCGCGGCCATCACACGCAACGTCTTCACCCGCCTCTCTCGACCGAAAGGATCATCGTGTCCGGCAACGTACGACCGCTCAATGTGATCATCGGCGTCAACGGCATCGGCATGGGGCACTCCGTCAGGCAGAGCGTGATCGCCCAGTACCTCCGCGACCGCGGGCACGAGGTGCGCATCGTCACCAACGGCGCCCACCGGGTGGAGTACTTCCGGGACCTCGGCTTCCCCGCTTGGGACGGATGGATGCCGACGCTCCTTGCCCGTGCTGACCGCATACACGCAAGCGATGCCATACGCGCGAACATCCGGCAGGCCCCCGCTGGCCTTGCCAAGCACAGGCGCCTGCGCCGGATCATCCGCGAGACCGGTGTCCCCGACGTGTTCATCACCGACTACGAGCCCAACACGCCGCGTCTGGCCTATCACTTCGGCAAGCCCCTGATCTCCGTCGACCAACAGAGCAAGTACCGGCACCTCGACCTCCCAACCGTCGGCCGTTACGCCCGGACTGCCGACGAGCAGCGGCTGCGCTACTTCGCGCCCCGCGTCGACCGGTCCTTCATCTGCTCGTACGTCCCTCTGGAGGCGGCCGACCGAAGGCTGGAGTTCATCGCCCCGGTCATCCCCGACTCCGTGCGCTCCACGCCGGTCACCACCGAACCCCTCACCACGGCCTACTTCTCGCGCTACTTCGACCACGGACCGGAAGACTCCGTCCGAACCCTGACCGCCGTCTTCCGCCAGTACGTCCCGGACCGCGCCCTGCGGATCTACGTACAACCGACCGAAATCGGAAACCTGCGCCAGTACGCCGACGGCAAGATTGAGATCCGCGCCTTCGACCGTGAATCGTTCATCAGCGACATGGCACGGTCCGAGGCCGTCTTCTCCAACGCCGGCTTCAACCTCATCAGCGAAGCCTTCGTCCTGGGCAAGCCGGTCCACCTGATTCCGCTACCCACATACGACCAGCACTGGTGCGCCAAGGTCGTCCACGAGGCGGAACTGGGCACATCGGCACCCCGCGTCGACGGCAGCGCGGTGCTCGACTTCCTCAACCGCGTCCGGGAGCTCCGCTCCAACGTCATACGCCACCGGGACGAGCACCTCGCGGTTGACCCCCGGGAGCGGATCGCCGCCTACCTGGAGAGTCTGTCCACGACCGACCGGTCGATACCCGCACCGGCCTCACGGTAGACGGCCATGGCAACACCGCCGCTCCCCGCGTACCTGGACACCGCGGTGGTCGTGGCCGCCGTGGTGGCGTGCTACCGCTTCGCGGTCTCCCCAGTCGTACGGGTCCTCGCACGTCGCCCCGCGCCTGTGATGGTGATCGCGACCCTTGTGCTTGCCGCTCCTCTGGCGTTCCGACCGCCCCCCGAGCCCGGCACGGTCCGCTGGCTCGTCGTCTTCGTGATCGTCCTGCTCACCTGGCGGGGCGCAACGAACGACTACGACGTCACGTTGCCCGTCAGACCGCAGCGTCGCCACAAGCTGTCGCTTCTGCTCTTCGCGGTCGCCTCAAGTCTGTGGCCTCCGGCCCTCCTGGCGTGGCTGGCCGTGTACTGCGGCAGGCTGCGCGGCTGGCAGCACCACGCGATGATGCCGTTGCGCCTGCTGAAGGCGTATCTCGCCTGGTTCCTCGTGGCCGCGGTCGTCGACCGTCCCGGCTCCACCGCGGGTCTGCTGCTGGTGCTCGGTTGCGTCTCGCTCTCGCACTACGTCAAGCCGACCTGGAGCAAGGCCCGACTGGGACCGCGCCCCTGGTCCTGGGCCTGGCACAACCGCACTCACTACCTCATGGCGTCGGCGTACGCGTGGGGCTGGGCGCGTTTCCTCAGCGCCGAGACGATGTCCCGTCTCCTGCGCCAGGCGCGCGTCGTCGACCGCCCCGTCAACCTCCTCACGATGGCCGTGGAGGGCGCAGGACTGGTCGCGTTCCTCGATCGCCGATTGCTGATCGCGACCTTGGCAGCGACCGCGCTCTTCAACCTCGTCGTCGCGCTAGCCTCCGGCATCCTCTTCTGGGAGAACATCGGCACCAATATCGCCCTCGCGATCACCGTCGCGCTGCTTCCCGGCGCGGCTTGTGAAACAGCCTTCGGCTGGCCCGCCGCGCTGATCGGACTGGTCGTGATCCTGCTCAGCGTCGCCGATCTACTGTGGCAGCCCTGGCACTTGGGGTGGTGGGACTCACCTTTCACCGCCCGGGTCCACTGGCAGGTGGAGACCGCCTCCGGCGCGACGCAGGGTCTCTACAACGACTTCATGTGTCCGTACGAGCGTGAGTTCGGGCGCGTCCTGGGCTACTTCCTGACGGACGAGCCCATCGTCCACGGCCACCTCGGCATCGTCTGGGATCGGCGGCTGCGGGATCTCCTCGTCCAGGCGGACGGAGACCGAGAGCGGCTGCGTGCCCTCAAACGGGCATACGGCCGAACGCAGAGAGATGAGAAGCGGTCGGCCGAGCACATCGCCTTCCTGTCGACGATGTTCACCCGCCTCAACGGCGGCGCCCGCAAGAGTCCGCTGCCCCGGTGGCTGAGGCGCCTCAAGGCACCCGGAGGCCAGCTCTATCGATGGGGCGACCTGCCCGCCTACCGCGGCGAAGAGCCTGTCCGCCGCATCACCATCCGCTACGAGGAACGCTGCTACCGCCCCGAGACCAGCGACTTCGTCCTGCTCGCCGACCACGTCGTGCAGGAGATCGACCTTCTCCCACCGACCAACGATCAGGAGATCACTTCATGCGCAAGATCTTCGTCGACTGCGGTGCCAACCTCGGAATCGTCCTGAAGCGCTTCATGCACGAGCTTCCGGACCACGACTTCTACGCCTTCGAGCCCAACGAGAGCCTACTTCCATCCATCCGCGAGAACGTCGCGCGGGCCCGCCACTCCGGTCGGGTCGAGATTTCCCGCAGCGCGGTGTGGACCCATGACGGGACGATCGACCTCTTCCTCGGCCACCACGAGAGTTCCACCGTCATGCCCGGCAAGCGGGTCCCGCCCGTGTACGACCAGCAGATCGACTACAGCTCACCGGTGCCGGTGCCCGCCGTTGATTTCAGCGCCTGGCTGCGGCGGACAGTCAGTCCTGATGACCACGTCGTCGTGAAGATGGACATCGAGGGTGCCGAGTACCCCGTACTCGCCAACCTGCTCGCCGAGGGCACGATCAATCTCATCTCCGTCCTCTACATCGAGTGGCACCACGACCGCTTTCCGGCCATGAGCCGAGCCGAGCACGACCGGATCGCCGACGCGGTCTCCGCCTGTGCCGACATCCGCGACTGGGACTGACCAGAGGGAGGGGACGCGACGCCATGCGCACCAAGCACATCTACCTGATCAAGCACGGCGAGACCGAGGAGAACCTGCGGGGCATCCACCAGGGCCAGGCGGTCGGCGGCAGGCTCAGCGAGCTCGGACGAGCCGACATGCGCGCGGTCGGCGGCTGCCTCTCCACCGCCGGGATCACCGTGGACCAGACGCTCGTCAGCCCGATGTCCCGGTGCCGCCAGTCGGCCGCGCTGCTGGCCGCCGAGCTCGACCTGGCCGACGTCCGTGTCGACGAGCGCCTGGCCGCCAAGGACAGCGGCCACCTCGGAGGCCGGCCCAGAGAGCTCGCCGCCGCCGAGGCCGCTCGCCGCGGTGTGCCGATCCATCGGCTCCGCACTCCCGGCGGCGAGTCGTCGGAGGATGTCCAGGCCCGCTACGTGCGCCTCTGGGACGAGGTCTGCGCCGGGCAGCGGCGAACGACCGTCCTCGTCGGGCACGGTGGGGGTATCGCCTGCCTGTTGCTGTGGCTGACCGGGAGCGGCTTCGACCGGTACCTCCAGCTCGTGCCGGGATCCGCAGGGGTCACGTGGGTGGAGGTCGGTGGCAGCACCCCGCGCATCCGGCTGATGAACGTCTCGCCCGCAGACCTGCCCGGGCTCCTCGACGCCCGTACCGCCCGATGAGAACCGGGACGGTACGGGAGCGGGAGTCTCGGTCAGGCGTCCGGGGCTCCGCCGAAGCGCTCACGGTAGGACTCCAGGTCCTCGTCCGTGACCTTCGCGAAGAGCACGGGCGGCACGGTGAACGCCGTGCCGACCGGGACGGCGTCCAGAGCCTTGGCCTGGTCGGCGGTCACCCAGGTCACGGTGTCGTTCTCCAGGGCGAAGGCCCCGCGCATGGCGGCGGCCGTGGTCGGAATGAACGGCTCGGACACGACCGCGTACAAATGGATCAGGTTCATCGCGATGCGCAGGGTCAGCGCGGCGCCGTCCGGGTCAGTCTTGATCTCCAGCCAGGGGGCCTTCTCCTCCAGGTAGGAGTTGCCCGCGGACCACAGGGCACGCAGCGCGGCGGCGGCCTTGCGGAACTGGAGCGCCTCCATCTGCTCCTCGTACTCGGCCAGCAGCTGTGCGATCTCCTGGCCGAGCTTCGCCTCCGCCTCGCCGGCAGCGCGACCCGCCGGGACCGCGTCGCCGAACCGCTTCCGGGAAAAGGACAGCACGCGGTTGACAAAGTTGCCGAGGGTATCGGCCAGGTCCTTGTTGACCGTGGCGGTGAAGTGCTCCCAGGTGAACGACGAGTCGTCCGACTCGGGGGCGTTGGCGATCAGGAAGTAGCGCCAGTAGTCGCCGGGCAGGATCTCCAGGGCCGCGTCCGTGAATACGCCGCGCTTCTGGGAGGTGGAGAACTTGCCGCCGTAGAAGGTCAGCCAGTTGAAGCCCTTGACGACGTCGACCTTCTTCCACGGCTCGCGCACGCCGAGTTCGGTGGCCGGGAACATCACCGTGTGGAAGGGGACGTTGTCCTTGGCCATGAACTGGGTGTAACGGACCGTGTTGTCGGCCTCGTACCACCACGACTTCCAGTCGCGGGTCTCGCCATCCGGAGCTGCGTCCGCCCACTCCTTCGTCGCGCCGATGTACTCGATCGGGGCGTCGAACCAGACGTAGAAGACCTTGCCTTCGGCCGCGAGGTCCGGCCAGGTGTCGGCCGGTACGGGCACGCCCCAGTCCAGGTCGCGGGTGATGGCGCGGTCGTTCAGGCCCTCTGTCAGCCACTTGCGGGCGATGGACGTGGACAGGTGCGGCCACTCCGCGCTGACGGTCGCGATCCACTCCTCGACCTCGTGCTGGAGCTTGGACTGCAGCAGGAAGAGGTGCTTGGTCTCGCGGACCTCCAGGTCCGTGGAGCCGGAGATCGCCGAGCGCGGGTCGATCAGGTCGGTCGGGTCCAGGACGCGGGTGCAGTTCTCGCACTGGTCGCCGCGGGCCTTGTCGTAGCCGCAGTGCGGGCAGGTGCCCTCGACGTACCGGTCCGGCAGGAAGCGCCCGTCGACGGGCGAGTAGACCTGGCGAATCGCCCGCTCTTCGATGAACCCGTTCTCGTGCAGCTTCCGCGCGAAGTGCTGGGTGATCTCGACGTTCTGCTGCGACGAGCTGCGACCGAAGTAGTCGAAGGCCAGCTCGAACCCGTCGTACACGGCCTTCTGCGCGTCGTGCGCCCGGGCACAGAACTCGGCGACGGACAGCCCGGCTGTCTTTGCGGCCAGCTCGGCTGGCGTGCCGTGCTCGTCGGTGGCACAGATGTACAGGACGTCGTGACCACGCTGGCGGAGGTACCGGGAGTACACATCCGCCGGAAGCATCGACCCGACCATGTTGCCCAGGTGCTTGATCCCGTTGATGTAGGGAAGCGCGCTGGTAACCAGGTGTCGAGCCATCCTCGGATGCTCCATTTCGTGCGTACGGCGCCGGTGACAGTGCCACGGCGGGCCCAAGTCGGGAGGCTGCAGCCGATGCGATCACGCAGATCGCCTACTGACATCACGCATGGTGACAGAACGGGTCTACAAGCCGGGACCATCGTATCGAACCGGGGGTTGGGCAAGCCCGTGGGTTTTCCGACCTGCGCCATCCGTGCTCGAAAGGCACTCGGCCGTCCGAGACAGGCGGCCAAGCGAGTCTCGTACGGCCGAGGCTCTCCCCATCTTAGGGCCACCGCCACCGCGGATCCGCGTGCCGAACGTGCGTGCCCTCATCCCATATCCAACGAGGTGGACACCATGACCAAGTTCAGTGAGACCCGCCGGCTCCGTGTCGTCGTCGTGGGGCAGGGATACGTCGGTCTCCCGCTGGCGGTGAGAGCCGCCGAGGTCGGACATCACGTCATCGGCTTTGACGTGGATGCCCGGCGGATCAAACGGCTCATGCTCGGAGAGTCGTACGTCGAAGACATCGTGGAGTCGCGGCTGACACCGCTGCTTGCCTCCGGCGCCTATAGACCGACCATCGACTCTTCCGACTGCGCGGGATTCGACGTGGCTGTCGTCGCCGTCCCCACGCCCCTGCGCGCCGGCGTGCCGGACCTGTCGCACGTCGAGGACGCGGCGCGGACACTCGGCCGCCACCTCACGCGTGGGGCGACCGTCGTTCTGGAGTCGACCACATACCCGGGGACCACCGAGGAGGTCTTCGGTCCGCTCCTCGCACATGCCTCCGGGATGGCCGTCAGCCACGACTTCCATCTCGGCTACAGCCCAGAACGCATCGACCCCGGAAACCCCATCTGGAAGCTGGAGAACACCCCCAAGGTCGTCTCCGGCATCGACCCGTCCTCCACGGAAGCGGTCCGCGGCTTCTACGCATCCCTCGTCGACACGGTCGTCCCGGTGGCCAGCTGCAAGGAGGCGGAGCTGGCCAAACTGCTGGAGAACACCTTCCGGCACGTGAACATCGCGCTCGCCAACGAGCTGGCGATCTTTGCCCACGACCTTGGCATCGACGTCTGGGCGGCCATCGACGCGGCCTCCACCAAACCGTTCGGGTTCATGCGCTTCACCCCCGGCCCCGGCGTCGGAGGCCACTGCCTGCCCGTCGACCCCTCCTATCTGTCATGGCGCGTCCAGCGGACCCTGGGACAGAACTTCCGCTTCGTCGAGCTGGCGAACGACGTGAACAACCACATGCCCGACTACGTGGTCCGGCGCCTCACTGCCGGTCTCAACGAGCGCGGGAAGCCGCTCAAGGGCTCCCGGATCCTGCTGCTCGGCCTGGCGTACAAGGCCAACACCGGAGACGCCCGCGAAACGCCAGCGGCACGCATCGCCGAACTCCTCACCGGCATGGGCGCCGAGGTTCAGGCGGCCGACCCCCACATCATGGACGAGGTCCACCCCCGCGCCGCTGACCTGGAGGGCCTCCAGCGCGTCGACGTGACCGCCAACCGCCTCGCGACGGCCGACGCTGTCGTCCTCCTCGCGGACCACGACACCTTCGACTACCCCCTGATCAGCGCGCACGCCCCCTACATCCTCGACTGCCGCCGCCGACTTGCCGGCCCGCACGTCGACTCTCTCTAAAGGGAAGCACCGTGAAGATCGTGATCACCGGCGGCGCCGGATTCATAGGCAGCAACCTGGCCCGGGCCTTGACCGAGCAGCCCAGGGTCACCCAGATCCGGGTACTCGACAACCTCTCCACCGGCCACAAGCCGAACATCGCGGGCCTCGACGTCGACTTCTTCGAGGGCGATATCCAGAACGCAGTCCTTCTGGATCAGGTGCTCCGCGACGCCGACGCCGTCGTCCATCTGGCTGCCCTGCCCTCCGTGCCACGCTCACTGCGAGACCCCCTGGCCAGCCACCACGCCAACACGACCGGCACCCTTCAGGTCCTCGACGCCGCACGCCGCGCCGGCGACCTGTATGTGATCGCCGCCTCCTCGTCCTCCGTCTACGGCGCGAACCCGAACCTGCCGAAGCACGAGGACCTCACTCCCGCCCCGATGAGCCCCTACGCGGCCACGAAGCTCGCCACGGAGGCATACCTGAGCGCCTACCACCACAGCTTCGGCCTGCCGGTCCTGTCCTTCCGCCTCTTCAACGTCTACGGCCCCGGTCAACGCGCGGACCACGCCTACGCCGCGGTCATCCCCAAGTGGGTCAGCGCCACCCTCGCCGGACAACCGGTGACCGTGCACGGCGACGGCACCCAGACGCGCGACTTCACGTACGTGGGCACCGTCTGCCGCGTCTTCACCAATGCCCTCCTACGCCGGATCATCGAACCTCGCCCGGTGAATCTGGCCTTCGGAACCCGTAAGTCCCTGCTGGACCTGATCCCCGAGATCGAGGTTGCGACGGGTCGACCGGCCCACCGGGAACACCGAGTCCCGCGCGTTGGCGACGTCTCCCACTCGCAGGCGGACAGCACCCGCTTACTGGCGCTCTTCCCGGAGGTGACGCCTGTGCCGATTAACGAAGGGATCGCCGCAACGGTGGACTGGTTCCGTGCCTCAGCCGTAATCGCGGCCTCAAGCTGAAACGCTGGCAAAGATGGGGCGGCCTATGCCGGCCGCCCCATCCTCCGAAGGGCCTGTATCGAAATCGGAGGGGCGCCGCCTTTCCGGCGCCGGACCTGCCAAGACAGCTAGGTAGGGCCGATCGGCAGGCAATGCCCGCCGACGCCAGGCCCCGACGTGACGCACATGAACCCGAACGCTTTAGTCGCAGAGCATCCAGCGCGGCCCAACTATCCGTGCCCAGTTACCGAGCGTAGGAGGCGTGTCCCCAACCAAGATCGTTCCACTCGGCCAATGGCAGGGGGAGCCGTCTGCTTGGCGGCAAGGTCCAGTTCCTCAGCGAGCTGTTGGTCGTGGAGGTCAGGTCGCCCACGATGCCCCGTGCAGCGGGACCGACCTCTACGACGTTCCGCTCTTAAATTCGGCTGACTGGCAGGAGTCGGCTGAGCCAGGGATGGGTGGGCGCGATCACCTTGATCGCGTCCACCAGCCAGGTACGTGCCAACGCGTCCAGCAGCGGCAGTACCGCTTCGAAGTCGGTCTCATCCCTGTCGCGGGTCGCCTTCGCCTTGTAGAGAAGTTGAACTTCGGGCGCGAGATAAGGGATCCCTGTATCGCTTGTCCATCCGAGCCGGTCGATCGGGAGCCGGATCTCCGGGGCGCGCCGCGACACCCACTGGGTGCCCTCGGCCTCGTCCAGCATGAGCTGCACGGACCAGGCCGCCTCCGGAGCACGGCGGCACCAGATGTCGTGGAGAGGTTGTTGAAGGATCTCTCCGGGACGCCACGGTCGCAGCTTCCCCTGACCGGGCGGGTCCGCTACGTAAAGGTCCCAGTAGGCCAAGACGGTGCGCACGAGGGCCTGGTCGCGGCGGAGGACTAGGACGTCGAGGTCGCCATGCGGGCGCAGTTCACAGCCGACCGCGAGTTCGATCGCGTACCCGCCAGCGATCCACCACGGGAAGCCCGCCATGGCGAACAACTCAGCGACACCCTCGGGACGATCGGGCACCCAAAACCCCAGGGTCTCATCACGCACCCGTCCATACTTCCAGTCACCAGTCCTGCGGAGGCGAAGGCCGGGGACTGGCCCGGCTACGCGCGGAGATCGGTCAGTGGAGCAATGCGGTGTAGGGATGGGGAGCGCGAGCGGGAGATGCTGCGCCGGGCGGTGACCTTGTTGCCGCCCCTGAACGACGAGTCGCCCGGCTTGCCGGCGTACCCGCACCGGACGCCGCATCCGTAGAGCACGGCTTCCTCACCGCCATGCCGCTGCGGACCCGGGCCCCGGTAACACCGCAACGTCCACAAGAGATTACGGGCAGAGCGGCATCAAGCAGCCCTCCAATGAGCGGTGTCGTCGTGGCACTGCAGTGTCTTGATCCGATGTGCGAGCTGTTCTTCGGCCTGTTTGTCGCCGCTGTCGGCGCGCCGAATGTACGAACTGAGGGTGTGCAGGTCGCGGATGTGGCGCAGGACGGTGAGGCCGGGCCATTGGCGGATGTCGTAGCCGTAGTGGTCGCTGAAGGCGTCGAGTTCTTGTTCGGTGCGGCCGAAGCGGACGCCTTGGAAGGTGTTGGCGAGGTCGATTTCGCGGGGGCCGGTGGCGGCTTCGTCCCAGTCGCCGAGACGGATGAGGGCTCCGTCCCAGAGGGTGTTGCCGGGGTAGGCGTCGCCGTGGATGAGGCCATAGCCCAGGGGAAAGTCCAGGGCGTTGTAGGCGTCGAGGAGTTCCTGGACTCGCCCGCGCAGCCAGTCATGCGTGTCGGGCGCGAGGGTGTGGCTGGTTTCCAGCAGTCGGGTGAGGGACGTGAGCGGTCGGTACTCGGGCAGTGCCAGCGGGGGGTGCGGGAGGGTGTGCAGGCGCCGCAGGAGCGTGCCGAGGTGGCTGGTGGGCGGGGTGGGGCCGGTGGCGGGTTGTGGGTAGTGGTGCCAGAAGGTGACCGCGTAGGAGCCGCAGGGGACCGGCTGGGGCAGGTCGGCGGGCCGGGTGGCCGGGTAGTCCTGGGCGGTGAGCCAGCGGGTGAGGGCGATCGCGGTTTCGAGGCGTGGGAGTTGGTCGGCGCGGCTGACACGGACTACAAGGTGTCCGGCGGCGAGGAGGAAGACGGAGGTGGCGTGTTCGTGGAGGCGGGTCAGCGAGCCATCGGGGAGGCCGGTTTGGCGGCAGGCGTGGCGGGCTGCGGTCTCCGGGGAGGCGGTGGTGGTCATTGCGGGAGCACTTTCGTGGTGGTGTCGATCGCCTGGTAGTCGCGGGCGGCATGGGCGAGTTCGCGGGCGAAGCGGTTTCCGGCGAGTTGGGGTTGTTGCAGGAGGCCGCTGATGCGGTGCATGGCGGTGCCGAGTTGCCGGATGCGTAGCTCCGGGGGGAGCTGGAAGAGGTAGTGGAGTTGTTCACCAGCGCCCTCGAGTTCGCCGGCGGCTAATCGTGCGGTGGTGATGTCAAGCCTGGCCAGGGCCTCGTCCCCGTACGAGCGGTCTTCCGGGGGACCGTTCTCGTAGAGGGTCAGGGCAGTGGTGGCGTGCTGTTCGGCGAGGGCGTGTTCGCCGAGCAGGGTGTACGTGCCGCCGATGTAGTACTCCTGTTTGGCCTCGGGGAAGGTGAGCAGCCCGCCGAAGCGCCCCATGCCTTCCGGTTCCGCGGGCTGTTCGCGGGCGGTGCGCAGGATGTCGAGGGCCGCGAGGGCGCGGGGGCGGTCGCCGATGCGGGCGGCGGCGCGGGCCTGGATGGCGGCGATGCGGATGCGGGATTCGCCTCGGGGGGCGTGCCGCAGGGCCTCGCGCGTGTAGGTGAGGGCGGCCTGCCGACGCGGGGACCATTCGGCGATCAATGCGGCGGTCCCTTTGGACCAGGCGCGTAGCCCGTGGTGGTCGGCCCGCTCGGCGCAGGTCCAGGCGGCGCGGATCTGGGCCATGGCAGCCTTCTCATCGCCCAGGTTCTGGGAGGCGTGGGCGAGCAGGAGGCAGCTGGTGCCCGCGAGCAGGAACAGTTCCCGCGTCTGGTGCGGGGTCTGGTGGCCGTCGAGGAGGGCGAAGACCCGGTCGCGGGTGGCCAGGAGCTCATGGAGGAGGGGGTGGAGAGGGGTGTGGACATAGGCGGTGGCGATGTCGGCCAGGTCGTAGGTGAGGTCTTCGAGGTCCTCGTCGGTGACGTTGCTCGTGCTGAAGCGGTCGGCGAACCGCAGCGATTGCGTCGCCGCCTGGCTGGCCAGGGCGCGCAGATCCCCTGGCGTGTGGTTCGACGAGCCGGGCGGCTCGGAGCCGGTGGGCACCTGGGTCTGTGCGTTCCCGGTGATGCGCAGTTCGGCCGGTACGCCCAGGCCGTCGAGGAAGCCGCCGATGCGGTCGATGCTGACCAGGCGGCGGGCGCCGGATTCCAGCATCGACAGGAAGCTCTGGGTGAGCCCGGTGAGCGCGGCGAGGTCGTCCTGGCGCAACCCCGCCAGCGCCCGAATCCGTCTGCTGGCCTGCCCGAAGTCGCCGTCTAGTAGTGCCCGACGCAGCGTGGCGTCCTGCCAGACCACGGCAGGCACGACGGGCGGCTGAGACGCCTGTGCGAATGCGGCCGACCGTTCGCACGACACGCACAAATCTCCGTTGTTGTAGCGGCTGAGTCGGCTGCCGCAACGACACGTCCGCACAAGTGCTGACATCCCCGCCCCCAGTCAGTCTGCTAGGCAGCAGCGTACGGCGCAGTCTGGGCTCCCGTATCACTCCAGTGATACGGGCTCGTCAGCAAGCCCTCTTCCCGCCTTCGCGAACCACCAGGCTCCGGCGCGATCCCCGTCGACGAATTTCGGCAAGGTTCCCGCCTCCGATTGCGATCTCGCCTTTGCGTCTGGACGCACGGGTGGCCGAGGTCACGAGGCAGGAGCTGGAGGCCGCGGGTTCGTCCCTACCCACGGCCATGGTGCTGGCCTATAGTTCCGCGTCGCGGGACCGTCTGCTGGAGAGGGATCTGTGGCTCCGGCTGCCTGGCTTCAGCGCATGCTGCCTGTTGGTTCATGAGGCGGGGGCTCGACGGAGCTGGTGTCGAACAGCGTCATGTACCGAACGAATCGAGCCAGTCTCCGGCAAGGCGGTGACAGGGCTGAGCAGTGCACGCGATACCGAACTTCGCACAGTGTCGGGCGGTAGGCCCGAATGTATGTGCTGAGAGTTGTGTGAAATCGCCGGTCTAGATAAGGGGGGAGCGGCAGAGCCTCCAGCCATCAGACCGGTGAAGATCCAGCCAGTACTGTGCGGCATTGCATCCGTCAGGAGAGGTGCCGCAAGGGACTTCGCGTAGAGCATGCACACCGTCAGGGATACTGATGCGTTGTGATGTCTCCACTGGATTCAGATTTTTGCTGTGACGCGAATCCTGGGGAGGGGATCGCGAGGCTGAGCTGGGTTTGATGCGTCGATGAAGGAGTTCCGCGAGGTGGCGACCGCTACGGAGTATCCGCAGGGAACAGCGAGCGGCGCGGGGCGGGCGGTGGCACTGCCACCGGTTCCGGAACCTGGACAGGTAGTGAAGGTCCGGGGCTCGGCCTGGGCGGTGTCCGATGTGCGCAGGCAGGGGCTGCCACGGAGTCCTGCCGATGAGGGAGTTCCCGGTCTGGCGCATGTGGTCAGCCTGCAGTCGCTGGACGAGGACCGGCTCGGCCAGGAGCTGACGGTGGTCTGGGAGCTGGAGGTGGGGCACTCGGTGGCCCCGGACCAGGGGCTGCCGGAGAATGTGCGGACGGAAGCGTTCGACGACCCGAACACGCTGGCCGCATTCGTGGACGCGGTGCGCTGGGGCGCGGTGACGTCGGCGGATGCGCATTCGTACCAGGCGCCGTTCCGCAGTGGGGCGAATGTCGAGGCGTACCAGCTGGAGCCGCTGCGCCGGGCGCTGGAGTCCTCCAGGACGAACCTGCTCCTCGCCGACGATGTGGGCCTTGGCAAGACCATCGAGGCCGGCCTTGTCGTCCAGGAGCTGCTGCTGCGTCACCGGGCGCGGACCGTGGTCATCGTGTGCCCGCCGAGCCTGTCGCTGAAGTGGCAGGACGAGATGCGGGAGAAGTTCGGCCTGGACTTCGTGATCGTCAACAGTGAGTTGATGGCGAAGGTGAAGCGGAGCCACGGACTGAACGCGAACCCGTTCCGTTTGTTCCCGCGGGTGATCGTGAGTATGGCCTGGCTGCCGTCACTTCGGGCCCAGCGGCTGCTGCGCGATGTCCTGGCTGATGTGCGCAGCGCCTCCACGGCCCGGCGCTTCGCCTTCGACGCGCTGGTCGTCGATGAGGCGCACCACGTGGCGCCGGCCAGCCCGACGACGGCCCCGGGACAGCGCGGGTATGCGGTGGACAGTCAGCGCACCACGGCGACGATGCGGCTGGCGGAAGCGTGCGAGCACCGGCTGTTCTTGAGCGCGACGCCGCACAACGGCTATTCGGAATCGTTCACCGCGCTGTTGGAGATGATCGACAGCCGACGGTTCACGCGGGGCGCCAGCATCGATGAGAAGGCGCTGCGTGAGGTAGCGGTGCGGCGGCTGAAGAGCGAGCTGAAGGAGAAGGGCTTCAAGAACCGCAAGCTGGAGACGATCTCGTTCACGCCCTCGCCGGAAGAGCAGAGCCAGTTCGAACGGCTGGAGCGGCTGCTTGCCGAGAGCGCTCGCGCCAGGGGCAAGGGCGGCGACATCGTGTCGATGCTGCTGAAGAAGCGCTTCCTGTCCAGCCCCTGGTCTTTCGCGCGGACCCTGGAACTGTACGGGGGGGCCGAGGCTGGCGACCGTCAGATGGAGATGGACGACGAGGCCGAGTACTACGCCGAAGTACTCGGAAGCGGTCAGTCAGATGAGGAGGAGGGCGACAGCGAGCATCCCGAGTTCACTGCCCTGCGGCGCTCCAAGGGTTCGGACGCGCTGGCCGCCGCGACCCGCAGTGAGATCGCCTCGCTCGTCGAGTGGGGGACGCGCTACCAGCACAAGCCGGACTCCCGGCTGGAGGCGCTCATCTCCTTCCTCGACTCGCACTGCCGGACGTCCGATGGCGAGCACTGGACGACTGAGCGGATCGTGGTGTTCACCGAGTACGCCGCCACGCTCGACTGGATCGAGGACGTCCTGCGGCAGTGCGGTTACGGGAAGGTCCTGGAGACGATCCAGGGTTCGACTCCGACCGAGGAGCGCGAGAAGATCCGCGCGCGGTTCACCGAGAGCCCCGACAAGCACCCGGTGCGGGTGCTCCTGGCCACGGACTCTGCGGGCGAGGGCATCGACCTGCAGGCGCACTGCCATCGCTTGGTGAACTTCGACATTCCGTTCAACCCGTCCCGCCTGGAGCAGCGGATCGGCCGGATCGACCGGTACGGGCAGACGAAGAATCCTGAGATCTACCACTTCGTGCCTGACACCACCTCCACGACCTACGCGGCGGACATGAAGTTCATGGGCATCATCGCCACCAAGGTCGGCAACGCGACCCACGATCTCATCGGCAAGGTCAACCAGGTCATCGACGCCGAGGTGCAGGAGCACTTCAGCCCGATCAACGGCAGCCGCAAGGCGCGGCCCACCGCGCCCGACGACGGCAATGAGATCATCAACAGCGCGCTGGCCAGCGGCGTCGAGCTGAACCGCCGGCTCACCGAGCTGGCCCGGAGCTACGACGACCGCAAGACGGCGATGCACCTGACCCCGGCCAATGCCCGCCGGGTCGTGGACACGGCGCTTTCCCTTGACGCCCAGCCGCCACTCGCGGAGATCAACGACGGTCGCACCGACGCACCGGTCTTCCAGGTTCCGCAGCTGGGCCGCTCCTGGCAGATGGCCCTGCGCGGTCTGGACACCCGCCTGGAGCCGGGTGTGCTGCGGCCGGTCACCTTCGACGACAAGGCAGCGCAAGGCCGCACGGATCTCGTGCACGTCCATCTCGGCCACGCCCTGATGCAGCGTGCTACCCGCACCCTGCGCAGTGCCCTGTTCAGTGTGGACGCACGGATCAACCGGGTCACCGCCGTCGTCGCGCCCGGGCTGACGGAGTCGTGCGTGGCTGCCGTGTCCCGGCTTGTCCTGGTGGGCCGCGGCGGGCTGCGCCTGCACGAAGAGGTTTTCCTCACCGGCATCCGGCTGCGCGGCCGAGCGCTCGCCGAGGCCAAGGTCGAGCAGGTTCTGGACGAGACCCTGGACGCCGAGAACCTGATCCTGGCCGATGAGCAGGTACGCGCGCACCTTGCCGCCCTGTGGAACGGCGACGACGCCCGGCTGCGTACGCGGCTGCGAAACGCGATGGAGCGCAAGAGCGAGAGCCTGCAGGAGAAGGTCACCCAGAGTCTGAAGCAGCGCGAGGAGACAGATATTGCCCGTGCCCGTGAGATCTTCGGTGCGTTCCGGATCAATCTGCGCGAGTCCCGTGACCGGCTGGAGCAGGCGATCCGTGCGGAGGAAGAGGACGTCCTGTTCAGTGACGACCAGCAAAAACAGCGCCGCCGGGACCTGCACCACATGAACGAGCGCCTGGAGAGCCTGGAGGACGAGGAAGCCCGCGAGATCGCCTCGATCCGAGAGCGCTACAGCGATATCAGGCCCTATGTATCCGCGGCCGCCATTGTGTTCGCCCTGACTCCGCAAGACGCGAAGAACGGAAGGGTTGAGGCATGATCCGCCGCACCTACGCCCCGACGGCCGGCGGCCTTCACCGGGCCTGGCTCGAACTGGTCGACACCGACGGCCCGTTCCTCGCCGTGCCCGCCCTCGAACGAGTCTGGCCCCAGGGCATCCCTCAGCCCAACACCCGCGCGCTCGACGCACTCAAGGACGCCAAGCCCGCCTTCGAGAAGGCATGGGAGCACTGGGACACGCACCGCGATGACGAGGCCGCTCTCGACCTGTACCGCGAAGCCCGCGACACCTGGGTGGACACCGTCCTGCGCCAGGGCCTGCGCTGGGGCACCTCCTACACCGCCCCTGCCCCAGCCACCGCCGAGGTGCGCTCACCCGACTACACCGTAACCGTCCGCGCCGACGGGGCCCTCACTCACACAGAGACGGCCGGCGCCCTCGTCCTGGTCACAGACCCGGTCGACTCCCTGCGTGACCCGCTCACCGACGGCTGGTCCGCCAGCCCCATCGACCGCATGGAAGAACTACTCCGTGCCGCCGCCGTCCCCATCGGTGTGGTCACCGACGGCCGCTGGTGGGCAATCGTCAGCGCCCGCCCGCAGACCATGGTCGCCTCCGGCATCGTGGACGCTCAGGACTGGATCTCAGAACCCCCCACCCGCAACGCCTTCATCGAACTCCTTCAGCGGAAAACCCTCGTCGGCGGTAAGGCCACCGACCGGCTCACCGAGCTGTTCGGCGAGTCCGTCACCGCCGCCGAGAAGATCACCGAAGCGCTCGGCACCCAGGTCCGCCGCGCCGTCGAACTCATCGTCCAGGCCATGTCCGAAGGCGGCCTGGACGCGGTACGCCGCGGCGAGCCCGACCCCCTCCCAGCCCGGCGCGGGGAAGTCTACGAGGCTGCCGTCACCGTCATGATGCGCGTCGTCTTCCTCCTCTTCGCCGAAGAACGCGGCCTGCTCCCCGAGAACCAGCTGTTCGCGATGGGCTACGGCATTAGCGACGAACTCGACCAACTCGACGCCCGCCAGAACGAAGAAGGCGACCAGCCCCTCGACGCCACCCACCTCACCTGGCATCGCCTCCTGGCCACCTCCCAGGCCCTCTACCAGGGCGCAACCTTCGAGGACCTGCGCCTTCCCGAATACGGCGGTTCACTCTTCGATCCGACCCGCTTCCCCTTCCTCACCGCCTGCAACTCCCAGGGTGCCCTGGCCATCGCGGTCAGCGACCGCGTCATGCTCGAAGTCCTGCGCGCCGTCCAGATCGCCCAACTGACCGGCGGCGCCCGGCGCATCTCCTTCCGCGACATCGACGTCGAACAGATCGGCTACATCTACGAGGGCCTGCTCGGCTACTCCTGCGAGAACGCGGAAGAAATCACCGTCGGCCTCACCGGCAGCCCCGGCTCCGAACCGGAGGTCCCCCTCACCACACTCGAGGAACTCGCCACCGCCAAGCGAACCGAGGCAGCACTGGCCGACGCGATCCTCGCCTGGATTAAGCAGCACCAGCCCGCAGCCAAGCCACCCACCAAAGCCGCCCTCACTAAGGCGCTCCAGGCCGACGACACCCTCGACGACACAGAGATCGCCCTGCGCGACCTCACCGACGACGCAGACCTGCGCGACCGGCTGCGCCCCTTCATCGGCATCATCCGCCGCGACCTGCGCAACCGGCCCCTCGTCGTCGAACCCGGCGGCGTCCTTCTGGTCGAAACCCCCTCACGAGCCTCCGCCGGCGCGCACTACACCCCACGCGACCTCGCCGAGGAAGTCGTACGCCACGCCCTTGAACCACTCGTCTACTCGCCAGGCCCTCATCAGACAGCCGACCAGGATGCCTGGCGGCTCGTCTCACCCGAAGAGATCCTCGACCTCAAGATCGCTGATATCGCATGTGGCTCCGGGGCCTTCCTCGTCGCCGCGGCCCGCTACCTCGCCGACCGGCTCGTCGAGGCATGGCAACGCGAAGGCGCTGCGTACGGACGCACCCCGCACGACCTGCGCGTCCACGCCATAAGGACGGTCGTGGCCACCTGCCTGTACGGCGCGGACATCAACGGCATGGCCGTGGAAATGTGCAAGCTGTCGCTGTGGCTGGTCTCCCTCGACCCCAAGCTTCCGTTCTCCTTCGTGGACGACAAGGTCCTCCATGGCAACACGCTTCTCGGCTTGACCGACGCCCGACAGCTGCGAGAACTGAACATCGACCCTGATGCGGGCGGCGACCAGATCAGCCTGTTTGATATTGACGTTGATAGCACTCTGGACCGTGCTGCACGCCTGCGCCGCCAGCTCGCCACAGAAGTAAACGAGCAGGACCCGCAGCGTTCTGCAGCCACGAAGCGCCGCCAGTGGCGCGAGTATCAGAAGCTCACCGTCCGGCTCGCCGATGCCGCCGACGCCGTGGTCGCCGCCGGGCTGAAGTGGGGCGGAAAGCCAGGCAAGCAGCTTCACGAGGCATACAGCACTCTGCGTATCGCGGTCGAACTCGCCTACCCCATCGGAGGCGGGGTGCCGAACAGGACGATGATCGACGGAATCCTGAAAGCTGGCCTCACCCCAACGGTCACGACGGACTACGCTCGATGGAAGCCGCTGCACTGGATCCTCGCCGTGCCAGACGTCATGGAGCGCGGTGGGTTCGACGCGGTGATCGGGAACCCGCCATTCCTGGGCGGATCAAAGATTACTGGTGCAATGGGGACGAACATCCGGGATTGGTTCGTCAACATCCTTGCCGGCGGGAGGAGAGGCAACGCAGATCTCGCAGCGTACTTTTTCCTGCGGGCATTTACCCTGCTCACAGTACGCGGAGGGCTGGGACTGATCGCTACGAACACGATCGCCCAGACCGACACCCGGCAAGTCGGCCTCGATCAACTCGGTGCCTCCGGTTTCGTCATCACCCGCGCTACCCAGAGTCGTCCCTGGCCCGTGGCTAGCGCCAACCTGGAGTACGCAGCAGTGTGGGGAACACGGAACGTGGTGAGCCCCGCAGCAGCGCGGGTAGTCGCCGAGGGAGCGGACCTCGTTGAGGTCACGCGGATCTCCACACTGCTGGAAGCGGGCGGGCGGGTAGAGGGCACCCCCTTCCCACTAGCGGAAAACGAAGGACTCGCCTTCAACGGTTGCAAGGTTGACGGATTGGGATTCGTGCTGGATCCCGAAGAGGCTGCTGCCTGGATCGAGAACGACCCACAGAACGAAGAGGTCCTGTTTCCTTACCCCGATGGAAAGAAGGACATCAACGGCAGTCCCACACTTAACGCTAGCCGCTGGATCATCGACTTCAATCAAATGTCGGAGGATGCCGCCAAGAAGTACGATCTGCCGTACGCGCGGGTGCAGGAACTCGTGAAGCCGGTACGGGCGAAGAATAATCGCAAAGCTCGCCGGGAGCGTTGGTGGCTGTTCGCGGAGCAGGCTCCCGGGATGCGGAAAGCGATTGCCGAACTGGACGAGGTCCTTGTGATTGTTCTGGTGAGCAGCATGGTTATGCCGATGCGCGTACCAGCAAGACAGGTAATTAGTCACAAGATGGCCGTATTTGCTACCGATTCATACGTTGACCAGGCGGTGTTTTCGTCGAGTATCCACCAGCTATGGGCAATCAAATACGGGGCAACCATGCGGTCCGATGTTAACTACTCGCCGACAGATGTTGTCCTGACCTTCCCTCGGCCCCAAGCGCAAGTGGCACTCGATGGGGTGAGCCGGATGCTCGACAGTGTGCGGCGCGAAACCATGCTCCGTCGTGGTTTCAGCCTCACCGATCTTTACAACCGCATCAACAACCCCGCCATCGCCGACTCCGCCGACCCCGACGTGGCCCGCCTCCGCGAGATCCACGTTGAACTCGACCGAGCAGTCATGGCCGCCTACGGCTGGAACGACGTCCCCCTGGACCACGGCTTCCACACATACCGTCAGGCGCAACGCTGGACGGTGAGCCCCGCTGCCCGGGTAGAGATCCTCGACCGCCTCCTCGAAGAGAACCATCGCCGTGCCGGTTCGCAGGGCGCTGTCAGTCCCACCAGCAATAATGGGGCCTCTGAGGAAGAGGAGGACGACGAGTGACCACCGGATCGGCCCCCCATCCCAAGCAGCTCGCCCGCCAAGATCAGGCATACCGCCTTGCCTTCGATCCAGACGAACGTTCCTGGACAGCACGCGAGAACCTCGTTGACATCCTGGAACGTGAACTCCTTGGTCCGGCAGGCGGTCCCGAGGAGATTCTCGAAGGCGTCCCGGACTCGGCGTATCTGATCGGCCGCATTGCCCCAGTCCGGCTCACCGCCGGCCAGGACGACCCCACCCAGGCGGATTCTGCCGAGGCCGCGGCCGACGTCGGCGACGCCGTGGACGCTGCCGAGAGCCGGGGCGTGCCCTTGACCGCGGTGGACGAGAGCAGTGCGGGGTCGGAAGAGGATGACATCGAGGACCAGCCGCAAAAGCGTGGGCTGATGATTCCGGCGTCGATGGGGCTGCGTTGCCAGATCCCTGACGACTTGGACGCGTTCACCGTGGTGACCGAGTTCGGCACGTACGAGCCGGTGAAGGAGAAGCAGGGCGAGGGCGGGGAGCCGGCCCCGCGTCTTCGCCGGTACCAGCGCACGCCGCACAGGTTCGAGACTACGGTCAAGGTCGGCGACCTGATGCCGTCTCATACGACGACGGTCGTGCTGAAGGACAGGGTCGTGCTGCGGGTGGACCGCTACGACGATGCCGAGCGTGGCTGCCGTCTGATCGAGATCGCGCTGTGCAACGACCAGGAGACGCCGCGCAAGATTCCTGTGGAGGCGTGGCTCTACCAGACTCGGCTCTGCGTTGAGACCGCTGACGGCGCAGCTGTGTTCCTGCCGGTGAACGATGTTCTGGAGGACACGCGCGAGGAGCCGGACGACGAACTGCGTCGTCTGCGGCTGCAGTACCGCAACCGGCTGGAGTACGCCGTCGGCCGGACCTGCTCGGTGGACTGGAAGGTCACCGAAGACGACCGCCGCGCCAGCCGGGTATGGACGACGTGGCTGCCGACCAGCGAGACCCCGCAGATCGCCGCCGAGGAAATCGACGCGGCGATGCTGGACATGCGCCAGTTGGAGGAGGCCACTCCCGAGCAGCTGCGAGCGGGACTGGAGCCGATCGTGGCCGCATACGCGGCCTGGCTGGATGCTGAGGAACAGCGGGCCGAGGCGCTGCCGGAGCATCTTCGCCCCGAGGGCCGGGAAGCGGTCGGCGATGCCCGCAAGGTGCTGAGGCAGCTCGATGAGGGGCTGAAGTTCCTGCTGGATGACGCCGAGGCACTACGGTGCTTCAGGTTCATGAACCAGGTGATGGCCGACCAGCGTGTTCAGTCCCAGGTGGCACAGCGCCGCGCGAACCAGAGCGAGGACGACCGGGAAAGCCTCGACCAGGCGCGCGACGCCATCCTGGAAGACGGGAAGCAAGGAGAGCGGGGCAACCGCGCCCACTCGTGGCGTACCTTCCAACTCGCTTTCGTTTTGATGCAGTTGCCGTTGCTGTCGGATCCCGCGGCTGAGAAGCGGTCCGGTGATCTTGCCAAGGCGCAGCTGCTGTTCTTCCCGACGGGCGGTGGCAAGACGGAGGCGTACCTGGGTCTGGCCGCGTACACCTTCGCCATCAGGCGCCGGCAGGGCGTCATCGACGCGTTCGGCGGACCCTTGAACGGCGGCTCGGGCGTGGCGGTGCTGATGCGCTACACGCTGCGGCTGCTGACAGCCCAGCAGTTCCAGCGAGCCACCGCGTTGGTGTGTGCGGCGGAGCGGGCCCGGATGAAGGACCCGGCGACGTGGGGCCAGGAGCCGTTCCGGATCGGGCTGTGGGTGGGTACCGATGTCAGCCCCAAGTGGTACGACGAGGCCGAAAGCCAGCTGGAGAAGGCCAACCAGGGCCGCGGCTACCGGCTGACGGTGCTGCAGATCCAGCGCTGCCCGTGGTGCGGCACCCGTATCGAGGCGCGGGACGTACGGGCAGACAGAGCGCATCGCCGCGTGTACGTGTACTGCGGTGATGAGTTGGGCGAGTGCCCCTTCGCCGATGGCGGTGAGGTCGCCGAGGGACTGCCGGTCCTGACCATCGATGAAGAGATCTACCGGCTCGCCCCCGCCTTCGTGATTGCCACCGTGGACAAGTTCGCCCGCCTCGCGCGCGAGGGCGAGGCGGCGTCCCTGTTCGGGCATGTGGCACGGCGCTGTGAACGCCACGGCTTCGTCCACCCCGACTACCCGCACTGCACGATCAAGGACGGCAGTAAGCACCCCCAGAAGGACGGCTTGGAGGCCGCCGCGGTGCACCCGGCGACCCGGCTGCGGCCCCCGGACCTGATCATCCAGGATGAGCTCCATTTGATCACCGGTTCCCTCGGCACTACGGTCGGCCTGTTCGAGGTCGCCGTCGACGTGATGACGAGCTGGCGCACCCACGACGGACAGCCCGTGCGCCCCTTGGTGGTGGCCTCCACGGCCACCGCCCGCAACGCATCCGACCAGGTACGGGCACTGTACGGGCGGTACGTGACGATCTTTCCGCCGCAGGTGCTGGATGCCGGCAATACCTTCTTCTCCAAGGAGATCCCGGTCTCGGAGAAGGCCCCGGGACGCCGGTACGTCGGGATCAGCACCACCGGGGTGCGCCTGACCACGGCGGAGATCCGCGTGGCCGAGGTGCTCATGGCTGGCGGGCAACTGCTCCTGGACCGCTCCGGCAAGGCGACCGATCCGTACATGACGCTCGTCGGTTACTTCAGCGCGACCCGCGAACTGGCCGGTATGGCCCGGTACATGGGGGATGACATTCAGACCGCGCTGGCCAAGCGCCGTCCGTGGTCCAGGCTGCCCAGCCGGACCGGCACCAACTTCGGGGCCCTGCATGTGGCCGAGCTGACCTCGCGGGTGGCCAGCGCGGACATCACTGCCACTCTGGATCAGATGGCGGTCGCCTTCGACCCCGGTTTCGACTCCACCGCAGGCAAGCGGAACCTTCGCACCCTGCGGGAGGCGAAGACGCGTGTGCCCGAGCGGGAGGTGAACCCGTACGACGTGGTGCTGGCCACCTCCATGCTCCAGGTCGGCGTGGACGTGACCCGGCTCGGGCTGATGCTGGTGGTCGGCCAGCCGAAGAACACTGCCGAGTACATCCAGGCGTCCTCGCGCGTCGGCCGTGACGCGAGCCGCCCTGGCCTGGTCGTTTCGTTGGGCAACTGGGCCCGGCCGCGGGACCTGGCCCACTTCGAGCAGTTCCGGCACTACCACGAGACGTTCTATGCCCAGGTCGAGGCGTTGTCGGTGACCCCGTTCTCGGTGACCTCGATGGAGCGTGGTCTGGACGGGGTCCTGGTCAGCTCTGCCCGGGTCCTGCAGGCCGTGCGCGCCCTGGGGTTGTCTCCGGAGGACGGCGCCGACCGCATCGAGACCGAACGGCACTTCGCTACCGAGCTCATCGAGGCGCTCGTGCGCCGCATCGAGCTGACCGGCAACGAGGACGCAGCTGAGCGGGCCCGGCACCGGCTGGAGAACCGGCTGGATCAGTGGGGCAAGCGCCGTAAGCACCTGGTGGAGCTGCGCAAGTCGCTGGTCTACGAGAAGGTCACGGACGACAGCCGGCACGATGCGCTGATGATGAGTGCGGAGGACGCCAGGTCCGGTATCGACAGCCGGGACGCGGCTCCGTTCATCGTGGCCAACTCGATGCGCGAGGTGCAGCCGGAGATCAACCTGCTGGTCAGCCCGATCAAGGAACGACTGGTGTACATCGAACCCATGACCGCGCCCGCGTGGGTGATGCCGGAGGAGAACTCGTGAGCGACCAGGACCGCTTCGTCTATGACGCGGCCCGGGCCGTCGACCCGCTCGGCGACCTGGAAGAGGAGGCCGAGAAGCAGGCAAAGCACAACCGGGCGAAGGTCGGCTCGGCCCGCCCCTCCTCCCTGCTCTACACCTACGGCCCCGGCTCGATCATGGACTTGCCGCAGTTCACGATCATGTCCACCGGCCTGGACGACTGGGAGAGCATCTGGCGCCGTCGCGGTACGCCGCCGTCCATCCACGCACCGCGGCTGAAGCAGGTGGTGCGGTTCATGCTCGGCTCCAACGACGTCGAGCTGCGCCCGCACCCGTGGCAGCCGAAGAAGCACAGCCGCTCCATGGAAGGCAACGACCTGGGGGTGCCGGCCCGTGTGTTCCCGCAGTGGCTGCGGTGCACCGGCTGCGACCTGCTGGGCAAGCTCTCCCAGTTCGACTACAAGAACACCCACCCCTACCGCACCGACCTGGCCATCTTCGAGCACACCAAGTGCCCCGGCCGGGCCGGGAACCGCAGCCGCAAGGCGATGCGCCGCCCGGCGGTGCCCGCCCGCTACCTGCTGGCGTGCGTCGACGGGCACCTGGACGAGTTCCCCTACGACCTGTGGGTGCACCGCGGCCAGCCGTGCTCCAACGCCGAACTCCCGGTACTGAAGATGGTCGACCGCACCGCCGGCAAGGGCGCATCGGCGGTGATCCGCTGCGAATCGTGCCAGGTACAGCGGCCGATGAACGAGGCGCAGGGCGAGGCGGGCAAGACCAAGCTGCCGGACTGCCGGGGCCGCCATCCGCACCTGGACGCCTTCGATCACCGCGGCTGCAACCAAAAGACCCGCCTGATGCTGGTCGGTGCCTCCAACCTGTGGTTCCCCGCCACCCAGTCGATCATCGTCATGCCGGACTCCCCGCAGGAGAAGGCACACGACCTCGCCGACCGGATCCGCACCACGCTGGGCGACAAGCTCGACAAATACCGCGCGCACCTCGACATCCTCCGGGACCTGCTGGAAACCTCCCAGGTGGACGTCGCCGATCTGACCGACCCCCAACTTGCCGCGGCCGTTGAAACTGCCTGCGCCCCACAGGACACCGCGGAAGAACAGGCAGAAAAACGCCAGAACTGGGATCCGGTCGACCTGCTGGTGCCCGAATGGCAGCATCTCCTGCTGCCCATGCTCGGCGCGCGCAACGAAGACCCCAAGAGCGGACTCACCCTGGCCACCCGCGAACGCGGCCCCCTGCTCCGGCCGGAAATCACGCGCGTCCTGGCCGTCGAAAAGCTCCGCAAGGTCAACGCCCTGGTCGGCTTCACCAGGATCGACGACATGGACCGTGTCGGCGACCTCTCACGCCGCCTGGCGCCGCTGACCCGCACAGCCCGGCCGACATGGACCGTGGCAACCGAAGACCGCGGCGAGGGCATCTTCCTCCAGCTCGACGAAACCTCCGTCGCCGGCTGGGAGAAGCGCATCCTGGACACCGACGTATGGCAGGCCCACCGGGAAGCGCACCACCGGAACTTCGAGCGACGCTTCTCCGAGACAGCCGGCCACATCGACCCCCACAGCCGCCTCAAGCCCCCGCGCTACTGGCTCCTGCACACCCTTGCCCACATCCTGATCCGTGAACTCGCCCTCACCTGCGGCTACTCGGCCGCCAGCCTCAGCGAACGCCTCTACGCCTGGCCCGAAGCCGAGAACCGGGAGCCCGCGGCCGGACTCCTGATCTGCACCACCGCCTCGGACAGCGACGGAACCCTCGGCGGCCTCGTCCAGCTCAGCGAGCCCACCCGATTCCAAAGCGTCGTCACCGGCGCCCTGCACAAGGCGCAACGCTGCTCCTCCGACCCCATCTGCTCCATGCGCACCCCCCAGACCCCGGAGGACTTCCTCCACGGCGCCGCCTGCCACTGCTGCGTCATGGCCTCGGAAACCTCCTGCGAACGCGCCAACCGGTTCCTCGACCGCCGCTTCCTGCTCGACCTGCCCGGAAGCAGCTTGGGCTACTTCTCGTCCCATGAATGACGCCCCGGCCGGCCTGCGCCTGGGCCAGCTCCTCACCCGCAGCGAGGCCAAAGGCGCCGCCGACCGGCTTGCCGACGGCGACACCCTCACCTCCGCGCTCAAGGCCGTCGCCTACGGCCACCGCGCGGAAGCCAGAAAGCTCCTGGAAGACGTCGCCGACGGAGCCGGGGCAGCAGCCCACCACATCGCCCTCCTGCGCGCCATCGAGGGCGCACGGACGCTGCCCACCACGGTCACCCCACTATGGACCATGCCCGGCCACCTGGCCCAGAGCGGCCCCCTCACCACATCCGTGCCCTACCTCGTCGACAACGCCCGTCACACAGTGACCTGCTCCACCTTCAACTTCCAGCGCACCTCCGGCCTGTGGACCGCCCTGCACAAGGCCGCACAACGCCCCGAAGTCGCCGTACGCGTCTACCTGGACGCCAGGGCCGCAGACGACAGCGGGGCGTTCCGGGCGCCCACCACCACGGAGGTCGCCGCGCACCTGAGACCCGCCGCGGTGTGGCGGACCACGACCTTCGACGGAACGTACGTACGGAACCACGCCAAATTTCTCGCCATCGACCATCACCTCCTCCTGGTGACCAGCGCCAACTTCTCGTGGAGCGCGGAGAACAACAACGTCGAATTCGGTGTCCTCATCGACAACCCGACCCTCACCGAGACCGTCGAACGCGAGATGAGCGAAGCCGAAGGCACGCTGTATGAGCAGGTCAAGGCCAGATAGGACCAGACCGTCGCCCCCCTGAGCCGAGCCGTGGCCGGCGTCCGCTCTGACCTGGGGCATCGGGCCCGGCGCGCCTTGTGAACTGGGCAGACGGCGGACTACTGTCCACAGGTGTCCAGCATCTCTGATCGTGTGAGAAGCCTGATCGACCAGTCGGGCTTGAGCCTCCACGACTTCGCCGACCAGGCCGACCTCGACGCCGACCAGCTCACCGAGTGCCTCAGCGGCACGAGCCCCTTCTCCTCCGTCGACCTCGCGGTCATTGCCGATGAATTCCACGTCTCCATGGACTGGCTGCTCACCGGGTCCGAGCCCCCACTGGCCGTGGCAGCCAGAACAACCACGGGAAAGGCAGCTGAAGCACTGACAGCCGCCCGGGACTACGTTGCCCGGCGCGCCGGCCTGGACAGGCTCGGCTATCCGCAGCCCTGGCGACCGGTCTCCCCGAAGGTGCAGTCCGGCAACGGCTACGCCGCCCAGGGAGAGGCACTGGCGAAATCGGCTCTGAGGGCGGTGGAGCACCAAGGGCGGTCCGTCTCCCAGGACGCCCTGCCGGAACTGATCGAGGCGGTCTTCGGCGCCGACGTGGCTGTCGAGCCGCTGGGCGATGGCTTTGACGGTCTCGCCGCCATGGGCCAGGGCGCCAAGCTCATCCTCCTGAGCACGGCATCAAACCCGGCACGTCAGCGCTTCACCCTCGCCCACGAGCTCGGGCACCTCCTAGCCGACGACGACCAGGACGTCCACCTCGATCGCGACATCTTCGACCGGGCCCAGAAGAGCGACCCGAGCGAGCAGCGAGCCAACGCCTTCGCCTCCGCCTTCCTCCTGCCCGAGCACCCCCTGCTCGAAGCGGTCAGCGCAGTGAAACTGACCCGGGAAAACTTCGCCACGCTGTGCTGCGACTTCATGGTCAGCCCGGAGACCCTGGCCTACAGACTGCTCAAGCTACGCGTGATCGACAACGGCGCTTGCGACCACTACAAGCACATGACCGTCCGAGAAGCCGCAGCCGTCGCCAGCCGCACAGAGGAACTCGACCGGAGAGCCGCGGCCTCGGAGAAGAAGAGGCTCCCCGGACTCCTTGCACGCGACACACGCGCCGCCTATAAGGCCGGCAAGGCGACCTTGCGGCCCTACGCATCACTGCTCGGCGTTGACGTCGACGACCTCAGAGACCAGCTCGCGGCCGAACAGGACAACGGCGGTGCCGCATGAGCGACATCCTGTTCCCGGACAACACCGTCCTGTGCAACTTCGCCGCCGTCGAACGCCTTGATCTACTGTGTGCGGTCTTGGATGGCCGTGGCAGGTGGACGGAGGCTGTGGCACGCGAGGCCCGCAAGTCGGCGCGAGAGCTTCCTGCACTGCATGACCTGAAACAGCAGGGCTGGCTTGGTGAAGCAATTCGAGTGGCGGCTCCGGACGACCTGAAGAACATCCAGCACCTCCGCACGGATATTTTCGGCGGCCAATTCGACCGGCAACTGGAGCATCTTGGCGAGGCTACGACTTGCCACATCATTCAAAATTGGCCCCAGTTCGCTGGCGCATGGTGGATATCGGATGACAAATCCGCGCTGGAGTATGCAATCGGGCAAGGAATCATGACAGCGGAGACCCTCAGCGTAATGCAGCTGGCGGTGAAAGCGGGATTCGTCACGGCGGAAGAAGGCTTCGCCTTGATGCAGAAGATGCACCAGCTGGACCGTAATCCGCGACGTCCCCGGTCTGTCACCGACCTCACCGTCTTCCCCTGGTCGCTTGCTGAACTGCTGCCTGAAGAGAGCGACGACGAAGCCGCCGCGCACACCGCATAACAACTGCCTCCCCATTCCGTGCGGCGGCCCTTCGGCGTACGGGTACTGCTCCGCGAAGTCCCCACCGGCGAAGAGCCACGGCGAACCGTGACCGATGGGGCAGTTCGAGCAACACGGTGCGGGTGGGAGGGACGACGGCCGCGTGCTGGCGCTCATCATCCTCCAGGCGTGCGCCCGCGCTTCGGTCGGTCATGCGCTCGGACCAGTGCAGCCCCACCGTGCTGCCGCCCATGCGTGGGGCCTTCATGGAGGTCGTTCACCCCTCCGCCTGTCGCGCGGCTCGCCGTCCTCTGTTACCTGCCGTAGGGGAGCGCCCACGGGCCAAACGGCTCGGGGCGTACCTTCTCGTAGAAGGTGTAGTGGTCTGGGTCATACCAATCGCTGTGACGTGACACGTGCTGCGCCCTGACGAAGAAATCGATGTCTACGCCCATCATTGTGTCGGATCGGTCGAAGACTTTCACAAGGTCCCGTGCAAGCTGCCGCATTGTGGGCTCTGATATGGCGGGATCATCGGCAAGACGCGGATGGAGATAGTCGAATTTCCAGTAGAGTCGCGTGTATCTGTCGTCGTAGTAGACCGCCCGAGGTCGCAGCTCTTCCTTCTCGGGGAGTTGTATGGACTCGATGAGGTCCAAACAGTCGTCCATGATCGACGTATACAGGCGGCTGCCGTCGCGATTCGCGAACTTGATGTAGTAGCCCCGGGTCACTCCGGTGAACTCATTCGACTGGCCAGTGCTGATGACTCGCCAGCCCCCTGCGCTTTTCGGCAGGAAGCGCTGGGCGATGGGCCACCCCTTCTCGGTGTCGAGGGCGCGCTCTATATCCGCGCTGTCCCAGACATGTACGGGGACACCCTTGTTCCGCTCGATGGCCTCCAGCCTTGTGACCACGGCGCTGGACGGCTGCGTAGAGCAGGCCAGCAGGTACCCCTGGGCTTGATGCTGAGTCACCGCGTCAATGATGCCGCCGTCCGCTCCGATGTCATCGAGGCCGACGGATCTGCCCATGCCGCCATTGGCGTGGGCCATGTGCTTGCACGAGACAAGCCAGTAGCGGATCTTCCCGCCCAGTAGGGGGGATCCTGGCTCTTCGAGGAGGAGGTCGCGTCCTCCGTCGGGACCTCTGCCGGACCAGCGTGCCTTGAAGCCCAGGAGCATGGCCACATCGCGCACGAGCAGTTCGAACGCTTCGCCATCCTTTGGGAGTTCTGTGAAGTCAAGCAAGGTCTCTCCCCTCTCTGCCGTCGATCTTCTCTCTTGCCGGGGCAGCGTACTTGTTGCCGAGAGAGGACCTGCGGCCGGCGATCGCCTCATACGTCCGCTCCACGATGTGACGGGGCGCGAGCTGACTGAATGAGCTGGCCAATGGTGGCCAGGCTGCAGACCGAGGGGCCGTCAGCCGGCTCCGCGATGGCGGCTCGGGTGCCCCTGCTCCAGGTGTACGGCCGACTGATGCCGCAGTGAGGGTCTGGATTTGTCCTTGGACAGCCAACTCAGTCCGGTCGAAAGGCTCCTGACCTGCGACGACTAGATTGGCTGTCAAAGCCCCGCAGTATCGAAGCGCGGCAGGTTGAGTCCGTTGACCTGGGACGACTCGGTTGGATGGCAAGGACCAGCGTCGACTGGGATCGCTGTCAAAGTCCTCGTATCGCTGACGTGACGCCTTGAAGCCGTGAAAATGGGGTCGGCGGCTGTCCGCGACATCGTTCTGTCCTTGGGCGATCGATCCCGCGTCAAAGTCTGATGCCGGAGCCGGCTTGAGGGGCTGTGCACTGTGGCCTTCGAGCACGCCGTTCAGATTCTCGCTTTCCCCTCCCGCTCCCGGGCAGCCACCGCCTGGTGGACCGCTGAGGGATGGGGTGAGATCTGGTGACAGAAGTGGAAGAGACCAACACGTCCGAGGACCTGGTGGACCGCGTCGCGGCGATCGACATCGCCAAGGCGACGGGAACGGTGTGCATGCGCCTGCCGCACGAGTCCCGGCCCGAGCGCCGGGTCCAGCAGGTATGGAACGTGGCTGCAACGACCCGTTCGATCCTTGAGCTCGGCGATCGCCTGGTGTGCCAGGGCGTGACCCGGGTCGTGATGGAGTCGACCGGCACCTACTGGAAGCCGTTCTTCGTCCTCCTGGAGGCCCGGGGCCTTCAGTGTTGGCTGGTCAACGCCCGCGACGTGAAGAACGTGCCCGGCCGGCCGAAGACCGACCGGTTGGATGCGGTCTGGCTGGCCAAGCTGACCGAACGCGGAATGCTCCGGCCCTCGTTCGTGCCGCCCAAGCCCGTGCGCCAGCTTCGTGATCTGACCCGGACCCGGACCGTTCTCCTGCAAGAACGCAGCCGCCACAAGCAACGCATCGAGAAGATCCTGGAGGACGCCCAGATCAAGCTCAGCACCGTGGTCAGCGACCTCTTCGGCGTCTCCGGGCGGGCAATGATCGAAGCCATGATCGCCGGAGAGCGGAGCCCACAGGCACTGGCCGGGCTCGCCCGCGGCCGGATGAACGCCAAACGCGACCCTCTCATCGAGGCGTTCACCGGCCAGTTCGAGGACCATCACGGCTTCCTCTGTCAGACCCTGCTCGACCTCATCGACCACCTCACCGCCCAGGTCGACCGACTGACCGCGCGGATCACCACCGCGATCGAGAGCCTCCCCGGCCCCGATGGCACACCTGGATCCGGTCCGTCCCTGGTGGAACGGCTGGACGCCGTCCCGGGCATCGGGCCGACCGCCGCCCAGATCCTGCTGGCCGAACTCGGCCCCGACATGAGGGTGTTCCCCACCGCCGACCACCTCGCGGCCTGGGCCAAGCTCACCCCCCGGACCGTCCAGTCCGGCGGGACCAACGTCAGCCGTCCCACCGGCAAGGGCAACCCCTGGCTCAAAGGAGCCCTCGGCGAGATCGCACTGGCCGCCTCACACACGGACACCTTCCTCGGCGCCCGCTACAAACGCCTGGTCAAACGACGAGGCCGGCACAAGGCCCTGGTCGCCGTGGCCCGCTCGATCCTCATCATCGTCTGGCACCTCGCCAACGACCCCGACGCCGTCTACAACGACCTAGGCATCGACTACCACCAGCGCCTCATCGACCCAGCCCGCCGTACTCGCGACCTGGTACGTCAGCTCAAGGCCCTCGGCCACGACGTCACCCTCACCCCGACCGCCTGACACCCGACTTCTGGCCAACGAAGCCGTCAGCATGCCCAGACGGCGGGAGATTTTCCGTTCAGGACAGGATTCGCCGACGGCAGACGAGGAAGATCCCCAAAGGGCTGGAACCTCTCCCGGGACCATGTCAACGTACAACCTCCCGGAAAACACCAGGTCAGCGAGGGGATGCAGGCTCCTGGGGCGGCTGCCGCATCGGTCGCCCTACGACAATCTGCAGCCCGGCTACTCGGTCCTGCGGCCGAGCCCCCGTCCCAAGGAGGTCCACCTGTCGAATCCCGCTTGTCGATCCCCCCGGTTCACCGCCCCGGCTTGTGGGCGCTTGGTGCCATGAACGCGTGGACGGCCCAACATGCTGGGGACTACGGCTCCTTGTCCACGGCCCTATGCCTGTGCGTCTGCGCGGCCGGGCTTTTCGGTGAGGACCTGCTGCAACGCGGCTATCGCCGTGATTGCGCGGTCCTCGCGCACGTCGCGGCACACCCCGGAGCGGCGACTCGCCAAGTGGCTCGAGCCGTCGGAGCCCCTGAGCGTGTCGTCGCCCGAAACCTCGACCGCCTCACTGATGACGGGCTGCTTGTGCTCGTCATTGGCGGCGCGACTCCAGCCCTGCGGTCCTACCGACTGGCTTCCTGACGGGTGCGGAACCTTCTTCGAAGGCCGGGAGCGCGTCCTGCTGGGCGATACATAGCAGATGATCCCCGGTTAGCAAAACCGGGGATCGTCCGGACCATTGGTGCTGTTCGTCTTCGGCTGCGCTTGGCGGTGGAGCCGTAGTGGACGGTATAGCCCATTCATTCGCCCAGCCCCTCACTGGCGGCGGCATAGCGCAGGTATTTCCACGTATTCGAGGAGAGTGAGTCTTCTGTCCGATCCCATCAAGAAACTTCCACCGAACTCGAAGGGGAAGATTAGATACCAGTTTGTTGTCGATGCCGGGATCGACCCCGAATCCGGGAAGCGCAAACAGTTGAGGCGAACCTTCGATTCGTTGAAGGAAGCGAAAGCTGCGTACGCGAACATATCTAACCGGCGGAACGAGGGCTCGTTCGTCCCGCCCAACAAGATCACCGTGAACGAGTGGCTCGATCGATGGCTGGCCATGAAAGCCGATGACCTTGAAGAGACCACCATCTACAGCTACACGATTACCCTAGATCGAGTTCGGGGGAGACTTGGCCATATCCGCCTCCAGGACCTAACCGAAGAGCACGTGGAGGAATGGAGGGACTGGGCCCTGGCGCATGGTCGTGTGCGTGGAAAAAGGGCAGGGACGCCGCTCGGCGTCACGAGCGTGGATATGAGCCTTGCCCGGCTGAAGGAGGCTCTGGGGAGAGCCGTTACCCGGCGGTTGATTTACGTCAATGTTGCTGCACATGTCACCATTCCCCGTAGGGCGCGCAAAGAGGAGCGGAAGAATAAGGAAGAGGTGCAGCCCTGGAACGTCCAGGAGGTTCAGAGGTTCATCCACGGCATTATGGGAGAACGTCTCTATGCTGCGCTTCTCCTTTCGCTGATGGGGCTCCGTCCGGCTGAAGTCTGTGGTCTTCGGTGGGAAGACGTTGACTTGGAGAACGCCACGATCGACATTGCCAACACGCGCACGATGATGGGCAACCGTCACGTGGTGGAGAAGGACACCAAGTCTCTCGCGGGTGAGCGGGCTCTGCCACTGCCGGCGCCCGTGCTAGATGCTCTCAAAGCGTTCCGGGCTCTCCAGGACGAGGAGAGGCTCGCCCTGGGGGAGGCATACGTAGTATCCGGCTACGTGCTGGTGCACGAGACGGGACTCGCTTTCACGATCAAGCAGCTTCGGCGGCGTGCATACCGGCTCATGCAGCTCCTCGGGCTCCGTCGCGTCAGGCTCTACCTGGCACGTGCGGCGTGCTTCACCTACCTGGCCAACCGCGGTGTACCGGACCACATCCTCGCGCGATGGGCCGGGCATAAAAACGTCAAGACGACCAAGCGGTGGTACGTCAAGCCGGATGTAGAGGATCTTCGCGGAGCCGCCGCCACCTGGGAGGGCCTGCACGGGGGTACGGCGGAGGGGCAAGCGTGAGCCACGCGCTGCACCCGCCGAGCTTGCAGAGCCGTATGGCCAGCAGGACTGACACGTAATCGGAGTTCGGTTGCTGGTAGTGGGCCGATAGGGGGGGGAGGGGCCAGCCGGCTGCGGCCGTGTCTCCTGCCCGGGGAGCACAGATCTCGTTCGCCATGCTCTGTTCAAGCTGCTCGTGGGGAGATCGTGGAAGGTTTCCAGGCCGGCCACGCCGAACCTCGTCCGCGCCACCACACTCGGTGTGTCACCTGAGTCACCTGGATGCCGTGCCCTACGGCAAGGTCTTGCCCGTAGGGCCCACGGCCGACGCGGTCACGAGGACACGTCGGAGACGCACGCTCGAATACTCAAGGGTTCCGGCTGTACCGGGACCTGCCGTGGCGAGAGAGCCAAGACCCGCTAGGTTCACCCCGGCGATGTGACTTTTCGTGACTGATGAGAGGGTCGGGCAGGTGAGCGAGACACCGAAGAACACCCTGCAATACCGCTCTGACGGGCCAGAAGACGCTCCCGTCCTGGTTCTGGGCCCCTCCCTGGGTACTACATGGCATATGTGGGACCGCCAGATACCCGAGCTCGCCGCGCACTGGCGGATCGTCCGCTTCGACCTTCCCGGGCACGGGGGCGCCCCTGCCCACCCGGCGGCCACTGTCGCCGAGCTCGGGGACCGGCTGGTCGCCACTCTGGACGAGCTGGGCGTACAGCGGTTCGGGTACGCCGGTAGCGCGATCGGGGCGGCTGTCGGTGCGGATCTCGCGTTGCGTCACCCGCAGCGGCTGACCTCGCTCGCGCTGATCGCCGCCTCCGCCCGGTTCGGTACCGCCGACGAGTTCCGTCAGCGGGGTGTGGTCGTGCGCAGCAACGGTATGGACCCCATGGCCCGCAGCGCGCCCGAGCGCTGGTTCACGCCGGTGTACGCGGCGGCGCAGCCCGCGATCGTGGACTGGGCCGTCCAGATGGTCCGCACCACCGACGCCGGGTGCTACATCGCCGCCTGCGAGGCGCTGGCCGCCTTCGACATCCGCGCCGACCTCGCCCGTATCGGCGTGCCCACGCTGGTGCTCGTCGGCGCCGAGGACCGGGTGACCGGCCCCGGCGACGCCCGCACGCTGGTCGCCGGGGTGCCGGACGCGCGGCTCGCGGTGGTGCCGGGCGCGGCCCATCTGGCGCCGGTCGAGCAGCCCGCCGCCGTCACCGACCTGCTCGTGCATCATTTCCAGACCGCCTGGCAGGACGCGCCCGCGGCCGGTGTGGCGCTCGCACCGCCCGTTGCCGCACCCGCCGCACCCGTCGCGCCGGTCATGCCCGCCGCCCCCGTCGTCCCCGCCGCACCCCAGGCCCCCCAGTCGCCCGGGACCCTGCACATCCCCGTCCCGCCCGCCGAGGTCCCCGTGCCCGTGGAAGCCGGGCGGCCCGATCCGTACGACGCGGGCATGAAGCTGCGGCGCGAAGTCCTCGGCGACGCGCGCGTGGACGAGGAGACGGGCGGCGCGGACGGCTTCACCGGTGACTTCCAGGAGCTCGCCACCCGGTACGCCTGGGGCGAGGTGTGGGCCCGCGACGGGCTCGACCGGCGCACCCGGGCCGTCGTCGCGCTCACCGCCCTGGTCACCGCCGGGCACCTGGACGAGCTGGCCGGGCACACCCGCGCCGCCCTGCGGGCCGGGCTCACCCCCGACGAGATCCGCGAGGTCCTGCTCCAGACCGCCGTGTACTGCGGCTTCCCGGCCGCCGGTGCGGCCTTCAAGGTGGCCGCCGCGGTGATCCGCGAGGAGACCACGCCGCAGGCGTAGCAGGATGGGGCCATGAGCCTGAAGCTGACGAAGAAGAGCCACTCGTGCGTACGCCTGGAGAAGGACGGCCGGACGCTGGTCATCGACCCCGGCAACTTCAGCGAGGCGGACGCCGCGCTCGGCGCCGACGTCCTCCTCGTCACCCATGAGCACCCGGACCACTTCGACGAGGAGCGGCTGCGGGCGGGCCTGGAGGGCAACCCGGGCGCCGAGATCTGGACCCTGCGCAGCGTCGCGGAGAAGATCTCGGCGGCCTTCCCCGGCCGCGTCCACATCGTCGGCCACGGCGACACGTTCAGCGCGGCCGGGTTCGACGTCCAGGTCCACGGCGAGCTGCACGCGGTGATCCACCCGGACATCCCGCGCATCACCAACGTCGGCTATCTGGTGGACGGTTCGCTCTTCCACCCCGGCGACGCGCTCACGGTCCCGGACCACCCCGTGGACACGCTGATGCTGCCCGTACAGGCACCCTGGAGCAAGATCTCCGAGGTCATCGACTACGTACGCGAGGTCAAACCGCGCCGCGCCATCGACATCCACGACGCGCTCCTGACCGACCTCGCCCGGCCGATCTACGACCGCCAGATCGGCCAGCTGGGCGGCGCCCCCCACGAGCGGCTGACCCCGGGGGACTGCACGGATCTGTGAGTGTCAGACCCCGCGGTTAGGCTGTCGGACATGCGCATCGCGACCTGGAACGTCAACTCGATCACCGCCCGGCTGCCCCGTCTCCTGGCCTGGCTGGAGAACACCGGCACGGATGTGCTGTGCATCCAGGAGACCAAGACGACCGCCGAGGGCTTCCCCGCCGCCGAGCTCCGCGAGCTGGGCTACGAGTCGGCGGTCAACGCGACGGGGCGGTGGAACGGGGTGGCCCTGGTCTCCCGCGTCGGCCTCGACGACATCGTCACCGGGCTGCCCGGCGACCCCGGCTTCGAGCACACCCTGGAGCCCCGCGCCATCTCGGCGACCTGCGGCGGAGTGCGCCTGTGGTCGGTGTACGTGCCGAACGGCCGCGAGGTCGGCCACGGCCACTACGCGTACAAGCTGGCCTGGTTCGAGGCGCTGAAGGCGGCCGTCGCCCAGGACGCGGCGGGGGAGCGGCCGTTCGCGGTGCTCGGTGACTTCAATGTCGCCCCGACCGACGAGGACGTCTTCGACGTGGCGTTCTTCGAGGGCCAGACCCATGTCACCCCGGCCGAGCGCGCGGCGCTTGCGGCGCTGCGCGAGGCTGGCCTCTCGGACGTGGTGCCGCGCCCCCTCAAGTACGACCGGCCGTACACGTACTGGGACTACCGCCAGCTGTCGTTCCCGAAGAACAAGGGCATGCGCATCGACCTGGTGTACGGCAACGGATCGTTCGCCAAGGCGGTCAAGGACAGCTATGTGGACCGCGAGGAGCGCAAGGGCAAGGGCGCTTCCGACCACGCCCCGGTGGTCGTCGACCTGGAGATCTGAGAGATCCGGGCGCCGGTCCGCGGATCCGGGCAGAGCCGGTCCGCAGATCGGAGAATCGCACCCGCCGTCAACTCCGCGTGCCCAGTGGTGCGCGCCGGTGTGCCGGTGGGACGCTGGCGCCATGAACATCCTGGACAACTGGCGCAAGCGGCATGGCTCGCAGCGGACGACGGCGCTCGCGGAGGCGGTGCAGACCGATCCGGAGGGCGTGGGCGAACTGCTCGCCGAGTGCGAGCTGCTGCGGGTCAGGGCGCAGCAGGCCGGGCTCGAACTCGACGACAGCCCGGCCTCGTTGGCGGCGCTCGACCAGCTGACCCCGCGCTGGCGCGACGACCCGGAGGAGCTGCCCTGGCTCGGCAACGACGCCGGGCTCTACCTCGGGACCGTGCTGGTGCGCACCGTCGAGGGCGCCTCCTGGCAGATCTGGCCGAGCGGGCAGCCGGTGGTCCGGCTCGTCTCGGGGCGCGAGATCGACGTGGTCGGGGCCGGGACCGAGTGGGCGGCGGGCGGCACGCCCGAGCTCTCCCAGGTGTACGCGGAGGCGGCCGAGGTCTGACGGCCCACCGGACCCATAACCGCACGAGCCCCCAACCGCATGACCGCGTAACCCCACGAACGCGTAACCCAAAATACGGTTTATGTCCTGTTCGTGCGTGTCGAGGTGAAGTCCCTTTCCGGGCTGGATAGTTTGCGCTGACCTCGACACAGCGATGAGTGGGCAGGACAGCGTATGGCCGTCGATCCGTTGATCGAGCTGCGTGACGTCAACAAGTACTACGGGAAGTTGCACGTCCTCCAGGACATCAACCTCACCGTCGGACGCGGGGAGGTGGTGGTGGTCATCGGCCCGTCCGGCTCGGGCAAATCGACGCTCTGCCGGACGATGAACCGCCTGGAGACCATCGAGTCGGGCTCGATCTCCATCGACGGGCAGCCGCTTCCCGAGGAGGGCAAGGGGCTCGCGGGGCTGCGTGCCGAGGTCGGCATGGTCTTCCAGTCGTTCAACCTCTTCGCGCACCGCACCGTCCTCGCCAACGTCTCGCTCGCCCAGATCAAGGTCCGCGGCCGCAAGAAGGAGGAGGCCGACAAGCGCTCGCGCGAACTCCTGGAACGCGTGGGCCTCGCCTCCCAGGCCGACAAGCTCCCCGCCCAGCTCTCCGGCGGCCAGCAGCAGCGCGTGGCCATCGCCCGCGCGCTCGCCATGAGCCCCAAGGTCATGCTCTTCGACGAGCCCACCTCGGCGCTCGACCCCGAGATGATCAACGAAGTGCTCGAAGTCATGCAGCAGCTCGCCCGGGACGGCATGACCATGGTCGTCGTCACCCATGAGATGGGCTTCGCCCGCTCCGCAGCCAACCGCGTCGTGTTCATGGCCGACGGCCGGATCATCGAGGACCGCACCCCCGACGACTTCTTCACCAACCCGCAGAGCGAACGGGCCAAGGACTTCCTCTCCAAGATCCTCAAGCACTGAACGGGGAGTGGACGCAACGATGACGCGTACGCGACGCGCGCTCGCCGCGCTGGCGCTGGTCCTGGCCGCCGCCGGGTGCGGCAAGTCGGGCAGCCCGCCGGTCAAGGGGCCCAAGGCCGGGGAACTGCCGCACTACCAGGTCATGACGGGCTTCACGCTGCCGGACTCCTCGGTCTGGCGGCGGGCGAAGAACCGCGGCCATCTGGTCGTCGGCGCCAAGGAGGACCAGCCGTACATGGGCGAGAAGGACCCGGCCACCGGCGTCTACTCGGGCTTCGACATCGAGATCGCCAAGATGATGTCCGCCTCGCTCGGCTTCGACCCGAGCACCATCGACTTCAAGACCATCGCCTCGGCCAACCGCGAGACCGCCCTGCAGAACGGCCAGGTCGACTACTACGTCGGCACCTACACCATCAACGACAAGCGCAAGAAGCTGGTCGGCTTCGCCGGGCCGTACTACCAGGCCGGCCAGGGTCTGCTGGTGCGCACCGACGAGAAGGACATCAACGGGCCGCAGGACCTGAACGGCAAGCGCGTCTGCTCGGCCGCGGGCTCCACCCCGTACCAGCGCATCCAGAAGGACTACCCGAAGGCCGACCTCGTCGCGTACGACACGTACTCGGTCTGTGTCGACAATCTGCTGAGCTATCAGGTCGCCGCCGTCACCACCGACGACACCATCCTCAGCGGCTATGCCGCCAAGGTGCCCGACGAGCTGAAGGTGGTCGGCAAGCCCTTCTCCAAGGAGCCGTACGGCGTCGGGGTGCCGCGCGGGGACAACGCGCTGCGGTTCGCGCTCGACGACGCCATCGCGACCCATGAGAAGAACGGCGACTGGCAGAAGGCGTACGACGCGACGCTCGGCCTGTCGGGGCGCAAGGCCGCGCCCGCCCCGCCCATCGACCGCTACCCGGCGAGCTGAGGCCCCGCATGGACGTACTGACCAAGAACTTCTCGCTGTACGGCAAGGGCTTCCTCGGCACCGTCGAGCTCACGGTCTACGCCTCGGCCGTCGCGCTGGTGCTCGGCTTTCTGATGGCCTCGTTCCGGGTCTCGCCGGTCGGCTCGTTCCGGGCACTCGGCACGGTGTGGGTCAACGTGCTGCGCAACACCCCGCTCACGCTGCTCTTCTTCGCGGTGCTGCTCGGTCTGCCGCGCTTCGGACTGGTCCTGCCCTTCAAGGTGTTCGCGGTGATCGCGCTCGGCTGCTACACCTCGGCGTTCATCTGCGAGGCGCTGCGCTCCGGCATCAACACCGTGCCCACCGGCCAGGGCGAGGCGGCCCGCAGCCTCGGGATGACGTTCGGCCAGACGCTCAACGCGGTGGTGCTGCCGCAGGCGTTCCGCTCGGTGATCCCGCCGATCGGCTCCACGCTCATCGCACTCGCCAAGAACTCGGCGATCGCGGGCGCGTTCAGCGTCACCGAGTTGCTCGGCACGTACAAGACGCTCAGCGAGCTCGGCTACAACATCATCTGGACGTTCCTCTGGATCGCCGTCGGATACCTGATCATCACCCTCACCATCAGCGCGATCTTCAACCTCATGGAGAAGCACTGGGGAGTCGCCCGATGACCGCACAGCTGTCCACGCAGGCCACCGCCCTCTACGACATCCCGGGCCCCAGGACCCGTCAGCGGCACCTGCTCTACGGGCTCGTCTCGACGGTGCTGATCCTCGCCCTGGTCGGCTGGGTGATCTATCTCCTGTTCGACACCAACCAGTTCACCGCCGGCAAGTGGACACCGTTCGAGTACAAGGGGATCCAGCGGCTGCTGCTGCGCGGGCTCGGCAACACGCTGCGGGCCTTCGCCTTCGCGGCGCTGCTCTCCCTGGCGCTCGGCGCGGTCCTTGCGACCGGGCGGCTCTCCGACCACCGGCCCGTGCGCTGGATCGCCACGCTGCTGGTGGAGTTCTTCCGCGCCATGCCCGTACTGGTCATGATCTTCTTCATCTTCGTGGCGCTGAAGGTGCAGCCGTTGCCGGCGCTGGTGGCCGGACTGACCCTCTACAACGGCTCGGTGCTCGCCGAGGTGTTCCGCTCCGGCGTCAACTCCGTGGAACGCGGCCAGAAGGAGGCGGCATTCTCACTCGGGATGCGCAAGACGCAGGTCATGACGTACGTGCTGGTCCCCCAGGGGATCCGGGCGATGCTGCCGACGATCATCAGTCAGCTGGTGGTCGCGCTGAAGGACACCTCGCTGGGCTATCTGATCACCTATGAGGAGTTCCTGCACGCGGGGAAGCTCATCGCATCGAATCTCGACTACGATTTGCCGTTCATCCCCGTGGTGATGGTGATCTCGCCGATCTACATCGGGATGTGCATGCTGCTCTCCTGGTTCGCCACCTGGATGGCCAGGAGACAGAAGCGCAATCCCAAGACGGAGGCCGTGGAAGTCGCCCCGGCCGAACCAGGAACGCTACTGCCGGGGGGACCCCGCCCAGGGCCCTGAAAGGCCCTGGGGGAGCAGTGGCAAGGGGGCAAGGCCCACCCGGCAGCAGCCGGTGATCACTCCTCGCGGAGAGGGACCGTCAGATACGACGGGTCTGACGCGGGCGAGGAGAAGGTCAGCTGCGCGCCGGTCGGGTTGTGCTCGATGTACAGCGGGTCGACGGTGTCCACCACCAGTGACCGGCTTGCCGAGGCCGAGCGGGCCCACGTCGTACAAGTCGCGACGAGGGTGCCGCTCTCCTTGGTGGGGGTGAGCGCGGTGTGCAGCTTGACGTTGTGCCGTACGCGCCGTTGCGGTTGATGTCATCCACACGGGTGACGGGGGAGCGTGTGTCAGCTGCTGGTGGTGCCGGAGGTGCCCGCGGTGCCGTTGAGGGCGCTCTTCTTCTGCCAGTCCGCCCAGCTCAGATTCCACTCGCCGTAGCCGTTGTTGAGCGCCTGGGTGCCCTTGGCCTCGTCGCCGGTGATCTCGAACGGGTCGCCGACCTGCACCTGGCCGTAGAGGTCCTTGGCGTTGGAGTCGCTCATGCCGATGCAGCCGGAGCTGTGGTTGGTGTTGCCGAAGTAGTCGGCGTTCCAGGGCGCGGCGTGCGCGTACATCCCGGACCAGGTCAGCCGCATCGAGTAGTCGACCATCTTGTTGTACGCGTCGCCGAGCCCGACCGTCTCGGAGTTCATGTTGATCGTGCCCTCCTTCGCCATCAGGACGGCCTTTCCGCGCCACGAGCCCTTCTCGCCGCCGGGCGTGCCGGCCGACACCGGGGTGTCCTTCACCAGCTTGTCGTCGCGGTAGAGCTTGAGGCGGTGGTTGTCGATGTCGACCTTGACGACCTGGTTCTTGCCGATGGTCACGTTCGTCGCGTAGTCACGGACGAACCAACCGCCGCCGGAGTCCACGCCGTTGAGGTCGGCGTTGAGCGTGACCTTCGTACCGCTCTTCCAGTACTCCTTGGGCCGCCAGTCGACCCGCGTCTTGCCCGAGTAGTCCTCCATCCAGCCCCAGGAGCCCTCGGTGTTGTTCGAGGTGGTCACCTTGAGCTGCTTCTCCACCTCGGCCTTGTTCTTCACCGGGTGGTCGAAGACGATCGACAGCGGCTGGCCGACGCCGACCGTGGAGTCCTTGCCGGGCACCAGGGTCAGCTTGTTGACCTTGTCGGGCGCGGCGGTCGCGAACGCGGCCTTGGCGGTCGAGCCCTTGTCGTCCTTCGCCTCGACCGTGTACGAGGTGCCGGGCGCGGCCTTGCGGTCCGAGGTCCACGTCTTCGCGTCGGCGGACACCTTCCCGGCGAGCTTGCCGCCCTTGGCGTCGGTGACCGTCACCTGCTGGAGCTTCCCGGCGGCCAGGGTCACCGTCACCGGCTGCCCCGCCTTCGCCTGCTGCCCCGTCAGATTCACCGATATCTCGGCCTTCTTGGCACCGGCCATGTCGGCGCCCCCCTTGCCGTCGCCGGAGCCGCCCGAGCCGCCGGAACAGGCGGTCAGCGCGGCGGCCAGCACCGCGGTACCGGCGATCGCGGCGAGACGGACCGAGCGGCCGAGCGGGGTGTGACGGCGTATGCGGCTCAACTGGAAAACCTCCCGTAGCAATGCTTCTCCAAAGGAGAGAGTCGACAGCCCGACTTTAGGTTGCGAAGAACGCCGGAAATCTCGGGATTTCGTATGTGACAAGGACCGCAGAGGAACGGTCATCGTCCCGTCACATTCGCCGCGCGGCCCGGTCATGGACCGCTGTGAGCATCCTGTGCATCCCCGCAGGACCGACGACGGGGCGCACTTGGGAGGCCACACGCGTGTCCGCACTGCTTGTGACCGGTGACCGTGACCAGGACCTGCAGCTGCGCGGCCTCAGCGTCGCCGAGTACCGGTCCTTTCTGGCGACCTGGAGCGGCGTGAGCTTTCTGCAGCACCCCTCGTGGGCACAGGTGAAGGACCAATGGTCCTCGGAAAGGGTCGGTTGGTACCTTGACAACGGGGAATTGAAGGGTGCGGCGCTCGTTCTCTACCGGCAATTCCCGGGCACCCGCAAATACTTCGCCTATCTGCCGGAGGGGCCGGTCGCCGACTGGGCCGACCCCGAAATCGACCGCTGGCTGGGGCCGTTGCTGCGCCATCTGCGCCGCGCGGGCGCCTTCGCCGTACGGATCGGGCCCTCGCCCGCGTACCGGCGCTGGAACGCGCCGCTGCTGAAGTCGGCGACCGGGCCGGGCCGCAAGATCGCCGATGTGCTCGCCAGTGAGGTCGACCCGCTCGGCACGGCCGTCGCCGAGCGGCTGCGGGCGCGCGGCTGGAAGCGGTGCGGCGGGGACGACGACGGGGACGCGGACGCCCAGCCGCGCTTCGTCTTCCAGGTGCAACTGGCAGGGCGCCAGCCCGACCAGCTGTGGAGCGGGCTCAACCAGGAGTGGCGGCGCAATGTGCGCACCGCCAAGAAGGCGGGCGTCGAGGTCCTGGTGGGCGGCGCCGCCGATCTGCCCGAGTTCTACCGGCTGCTGAGGATCACCGAGGAGCGCGACGGCTTCCGGCTCGGCCGCGACCTCGCGTACTACCAGCGCCAGTACGCCGTGCTCAACGCCGAGCAGCCCGGCCGTATGCGGCTCTACCTCGCCGTCCACCAGGGCGAGATCCTGGCCGCCCACACCATGATCACCGCGGGGCGGCGGGTCTGGTACCAGACAGGTGCCTCCGCGGATCACCGCCGTGAGGTGCGCCCCAGCAACGCGCTCCAGTGGCAGATGCTGCTGGACGCCCACGCGCTCGGCGCCGAGGTCTACGACATGCGCGGGATACCCTCGACCCTTGATCCAGACGACCGTCCCTTCGGTTTGCTGCGGTGGAAACTGGGCACCGGCGGACAGGTCGTCGAGACGTTGGGGGAGTGGGAGACACCGATGAACGGCACCGCCAACCACGCGCTGTACCGCGCGTTCCAGGCCTATCTGGCCCGCCGGTGACGGCACAGACCAGGACCGGGCCCCGGCACGCGGCGAAGGCGTCGGTCGGGCGCAGCGGCGCCGTGATGGCCGCCGGCTCGATCGTCTCGCGGGCCACCGGGTTCGTCCGCTCGGCGGTGGTCGCGGCGGCCCTCGGCGTCGGGCTCGTCGGCGACGGTTTCGCGGTCGCCAACAACGTCCCCAACATCCTGTACACCCTGCTCATCGGCGGCACCCTCAACGCGGTCTTCGTGCCCGAACTGGTCCGCGCCGCCAAGGAGCACAGCGACGGCGGCGCCGCCTACACCGACCGGCTGCTCACCGCCTGCACCGCCGCGCTCGTCGTCATCACGGCGGCGGCCGTGGCGGCCGCGCCCGCCATCGTCGGCCTCTACACCGACTACACCGGCGCCCAGGCCGACCTCACCCTCGCCTTCGCCCGCTACTGCCTGCCGCAGATCCTCTTCTACGGCCTGTTCACGCTGCTCGGCCAAGTCCTCAACGCGCGCGGCCGGTTCGGCGCCATGATGTGGACGCCGGTCCTCAACAACGTCGTCGTCATCGCGGTGTTCGGGCTCTACCTCGCCACCGCCGGCACGGCGGGCAACACCCTCAGCGCCGCCGACACCCGGCTGCTGGGCTGGGGCACCACCGCGGGCATCGCCGTCCAGGCGCTCGCCCTGGTCCCGGCCCTTCGCGCGGCCCGGTTCCGCTGGCGGCCCCGCTTCGACTGGCGCGGCAGCGGCATCACCCGCCCGCTGCGCTCGGCGGGCTGGCTGGTGCTCCTGGTGCTGACCAACCAGATCGCGTACTGGGTGGTCACCACGCTCTCCACCCGGGCCGGGCAGCACGCGCACACCGAGGGCGTGGCGGGCGGCGCGGGCTATGCCGCGTACACCAACGCGTATCAGCTGTGGGTGGTGCCGCACGGCATCGTCACCGTCTCGCTGCTCACCGCGCTGATGCCGAGGATGAGCCGGTCGGCCGCCGACGACGACCCCGCGGCGGTGCGGCGCGATCTCTCCTACGGGCTGCGCACCAGCGCCGCGATGATCGTCCCGGCCGCGTGCGCGCTGCTCGCGCTCGCGCCGTGGGTGATGGGCGCGGTCTTCGGGTACGCGCGCACCGGCCCCGACGACGTGGCGGTGATGGCGGGGATGCTCCAGGCGTTCGCGCCCGGACTCATCGCCTTCTCCGGGCAGTACGTGCTCTCGCGCGGCTTCTACGCGCTCGGCGACACCCGCACCCCGTTCCTGCTGAACCTGGTCATCGCCGGGTGCAACGCCGCCTTCTCGGCGCTCGCCTATGTGGTGCTGCCCGCGCGCTGGGCGGTGACGGGGATGGCCGGGGCGTACTCGCTCGCGCTGTTCATCGGGCTCGCGGTCACCGCGTACACCCTCAACCGCAGGCTGGGCGGCGGCGCGTTGCTGCGCTCGCCCGCCCTGGGCGCGCACGGCCGGCTGCTGCTCGGCTGCGCGCCCGCCGCCCTGCTCGGTTACGGGGCCGCCCGCGCGGCCGACCGGCTCGGCGACTTCGCGGCCGCCGGGGCCGGGGCCGCGGTGCTCCTGGTGACGGTGGCGCTGCTCGCCCGTCCGCTGCGGCTCGACGGGATCAACGACATGGTCGGCAAACTGCGGGGCGGCCGGGGCCGCTGAGGCGCTCCGGTACTGCCGGGTTACTTGGGTCAACTGAGCCCTACGAGACTGCTGGGATACTGATCTTCATGCCACGCGTGCTGCTCATCGAGGACGACCCCTCCGTACGGGAAGGGGTCGAGCTGGGCCTGCGCAGGCGCGGCCATGAGGTGAGCGCCGCCGAGACCGGCGAGGCCGGGCTGGCGGCGCTCAAGACGTTCCAGCCCGAACTGGTCCTGCTCGATCTGATGCTGCCCGGCATCAACGGCGTACAGGTCTGCCGGAAGATACGCGAGACCAGCCAGCTGCCGATCATCATGCTCACCGCGCGCGGCGACGACTTCGACGTGGTGGTCGGCCTCGAAGCGGGCGCCGACGACTACATCGTCAAGCCCGCCCGCACCGAGGTCATCGAGGCGCGCATCCGGGCCGTACTGCGCCGGCTCGCCGACCCGGGCGGGCGGCCCGGCCTCGAATTCCACGGTGAACTCGCCCTGGACCGGGCGGGGCTCACCGCCGCCAAGTCGGGCGAGCGGGTGCCGCTCGCGCCCTCCGAGCTGAAGCTGCTGCTGCATCTCGCCGCCTCGCCCGAGCAGGTCTTCAGCCGCCAGCAGCTGCTCGAATCGGTGTGGGAGCACAGCTACCACGGCGACGCGCGGCTAGTCGACGCCTGTGTACGGCGGCTGCGGCACAAGATCGAGGACGTGCCCGGCAGCCCGCTCTACATCCAGACCGTGCGCGGCTTCGGCTACCGCTTCGGCCCGCTGCAGTGACCGGCCGGTTCCACATACGCAGGCTCAGACGGGCCGGACGCCTTGGACTGCGGGCCCGGCTGGTCGCCGCGTTCCTGCTGGTCGCCGCGATCGCCGCGGGCACCACCGCGACCCTGATCTACCAGGAGGCGCGCTCGGCCATCCTCCAGCAGGCCCAGGACACCGCGGTCGCCCAGCTGCGCGACCAGATCGGCGCCCAGACGGTCAAGCTGCCGATGACCCGCACCTCGCTGCGCGAACTCAGCCTCGCCGTGGGCCGCCAGGGCAAGCCGCACCCCTGGTACGTGTTCGCCGAGTACGGCACGCTGCGCGCCTCCAACGTCAGCCAGACCACGTCGGGCGTCCTCACCGACGACCTGCGCCGCCGCGCCCGCGCCAATCCGCACGGCGCCTTCCAGCGGGTGGTGAAGGACGGCCAGCCCTGGCTCACCGTCGGCATGCCGGTGATGCTCGGCGTGGCGGGACAGCAGCCCGCGCAGCCCACCGGGATCACGGTGTACGCGGTGATGCCGCTCAGCACCGAGGAGGGCAACGTCCAGGCGATGGTCACCGCCGCCCGCGACGGCGCGCTGCCCGCGCTCGCCGTCGCCCTGGTGCCCGCGCTGCTCGCCGCGCGCAGTGTGCTGCGTCCGGTCCGCGATCTGCGGCGGGCCGCCAGCAGCATGGGCAAGGGCCGCCTGGACACCCGTATCGAGGTGAAGGGCTCGGATGAACTGGCCGATCTGGCCTGGACGTTCAACGAGTCGGCCGAGGCGTTGGAGCGGTCCGTCGAGGAGCTCCAGAAGGCCGAGGCCAGGGCCCGCAGGTTCGCCTCCGACGTCTCGCACGAGCTGCGCACCCCGCTCGCCGGGATGCTCGCCGTCACCGAGGTCCTGGACGAGGACGCGGCCCGGCTCGACCCCGACACGGCGGCCGCGGTCCGGCTCGTCTCCGCCGAGACCGGCAAGCTCGCCACCCTCGTCGAGGACCTGATGGAGATCTCCCGCTTCGACGCCAGGGCCGCCGAGCTCAACCTCGACGAGGTCGACGTCGCCGAGACGATCCGCAAGACCCTCCAGAACCGGCGCTGGGAGGACCAGGTCGGGGCCGAACTGCCGCACGGGATACGGGCGATGCTCGACCCCCGGCGCTTCGACATCGTCGTCGCCAACCTCGTCGGCAACGCGCTGCGGCACGGCACCGCCCCGGTCCGGGTGGCGCTGCGCGCCGACGGCGACCGGCTGGTGACCGAGGTGACGGACGGCGGCCCCGGGATCGCCCCGGCCGTGCTGCCGCACATCTTCGACCGGTTCTACAAGGCCGACGCCGCCCGCACCCGCTCGGCGGGCAGCGGACTCGGGCTCGCGATCACCCTGGAGAACGTACGGCTGCACGGTGGTACGGTCCGGGCGGCGAACGGGCCCGAGGGGGGCGCGGTGTTCACGGTCGAACTGCCGTTGCGGCCGCCGGGGGAGGAGGAGCGGTCATGAGACGCGGACGTTTCGCTCTGCTGTTCCCGGCGCTGCTGCTCCTGGTGGCCGGGTGCGGCATCCGCTCCACCGACGTCGTCGAGGTGGGCGACCCGGCCTTCGCGCATGTGGTGCCGACCGGCCCCGACGGCACCACCTTGTACCTCAAGGGCCCGAACGGACTGCTGGCGGTGGTCCGGGCCGAACCCCGCGTGCCGGACCTGCCGGGCCACGCCGTCATGCTGCTCCTGAACGGCCCCACCGAGGCCGAGAAGGACGCGGGGCTCGACACTGAACTGCCGCACTACTACGGCGGTCTCGCCGTCGGCAGGGACGGCGAGAGCATGACGATCCGGCTGGAGCGCGCCGTGCAGGACTTCTCGTCCCTCGCCCGGGAGCAACTGGTGTGCACGGCCTCGCACGCGGTGTCCCCGGACGAGCGCGTCACGGTGACGGTGATGGGCACCGACGGGAAACTGGGCCCCGCGAACTGCCCGTTCTGAGGCCCGGGTGCCGCCCGTGCGCGGGTGGTCTTGTCGGCGGCGCCCATGGGCGTCACCTTGGTGCGATGAGTGATCTGCCGGATGTCTTCGACCCGCGCCGGTACGCGGCCGGACCGCCCCACGACGACTACCGGGAACTGCGCGAGCGGCATCCGGTGGCCTGGCAGGAGGAGTACGAGGTGCTGGGCTGGCCCGCCGGGCCCGGCTTCTGGGCGGTCACCCGCCACGCCGACGTCGTACGGGTCCTGAAGGACGCGGCCACGTACTCCTCCGCGCTCGGCGCCACCCAGATCCGCGACCCCGCCCCCGGCGACCTGCCGTTCATCCGGCGCATGATGCTCAACCAGGACCCCCGACGGGATTCGAGCGCGGCAGACACGCATGACCACGGCAGGCTGCGGCGCCTGGTGAGCCGCGCGTTCACGCCCGGGCGCATCGACCGCTTCGAGACGGCGGTACGGGCCCGGGCACGCACCCTCCTCAAAGCCGCCCGGGACGGCGCCGAGGGCGGGGTGTTCGACCTGGTCACCGAGGTCACCGACGACTACGCGCTGCTCAACCTCGCCGATCTGCTCGGGGTGCCGGGCGCCGACCGGGGGCTGCTCCTGGAGTGGACCGAGCGGGTCATCGGCTACCAGGACCCGGACGAGCCGCCGGTCCTCGGCCCCGACGGACGCCCGGTCAACCCGCGCTCGCCCGCGATGCTGCGCGAGATGTTCGCGTACGCGCAGGAGCTCGCCGCGTACAAGAGGCGCGAGCCCGCCGACGACATCATGACCTCGCTCGCGCACTCCGAACTGCGCGACGCCGAGCTGGAGATGTTCTTCTTCCTGCTGACCGTGGCGGGCAACGACACCGTACGCAGCGCCGCGCCCGGCGGCTTCCTGGCGCTCGCCGAGCACCCGGACCAGCGGCGCGCGCTGCGGGCGGGCGAGGTGGCGCTGGACACCGCCGTCGACGAACTCCTGCGGTGGCACCCGCCGGTCCTCACCTTCCGCCGTACCGCCGCCACGGACACGGTCCTCGCCGGACAGCGGATCAGGGCCGGGGACAAGGTCGTGGTCTTCCACGCCTCCGCCAACCACGACGAGCGGGTCTTCACCGCACCCCACCGCCTGGACCTCGCCCGCACCCCCAACCCCCATGTCTCCTTCGGCGACGGCCCGCACGTCTGCCTGGGCGCCCACTTCGCCCGGCTCCAACTGCGCGTACTGCACGAGGAGGCACTGCGCCTGTTCCCCGAGCTCACCCTTGCGGGACCGCCACGCAGGCTGGTCTCCAACTTCATCAACGGGGTGAAGTCGCTTCCTCTGTCCGGGACTTAGCCCGCAGCCCGGTGCGAGGTGCGGACCGGTGGGGCCGGGGCGACGGCGGCGCGGGTGACGTCCGCGACGACCTCCACCACGTCCGGGCCGTACGCGAGCGAGTTGACGACCTTCAGGAGCAGACAGAAGGTGCCGTTGCCGTGCTTGCGGGCCAGCTTCTCGTGGTTGCGGGCGAGATAGCGGGTGGCGGCCTGGTTGGTGATGGCGCGCTGGCCGCAGAAGAGGAAGACGGGCCTGCCGTTCTGCCCGGCGGTGACCCGGGCGAGGATGACGTACTCGGCGACCCCGCCCTCCACCCGGTAGCGCTCGCTGCCGATGGTGAACGAGCCCCGGTCCGGGCCGGGTTCGGTGTCCACGTTCATCGAGACGCCGGGCAGCAGGGAGGCCAGATGCGCGGCCATCCGCCTGTTTGAGTACGGCCCCCCGAGGCAGAACTCGGTGCGTTCGCCGAAGCCCTGCTGGGTCATGTCGTGCTGGACTATCTGGGCGTGCGCCCCGCAGTCCTTGATCAGTGAGGAGAGTTCGAGCAGCGCGAACACGTCGAACCGGTGCACGGCGCCCTCGGCCCCCGCGTCCCGGTTGACCACAAGGAGGCACTCGGAGTGGTCGGGCAGCCCGAAGAAGGTCTGCTTGCGGCGGAGTTTGCGTTTCCAGAGGTAGGTACGGGTGAGCCAGCCCAGCGAGGCGCTGACGCCCGCCGCGACCACACCCAGCACGATATTGCGCACGTCGTCGTTCATGACCGGGCATGGTAGCGGGCGTTGGATGTCATGTTCGTGTCGCGTCGGTCGCGGTCCTGACGCGGCGCCCGGGGCGGAGTTACGCTGCGCGGACGTTCGCACCCAGGAGGTACGCATGCGTCGCTCCGCCGTCCGCAGTCTCTCCGTACTGGCCGTCGCCGCGGCCGTGGCGGCCTCGGTCGCGGCCGCCCCGCCGGGCACCGCGCCACCACCGGTGAAGAGCCCGGAGGCGGTGGGGTACGGAGGCGCGGTCGCCAGCGTCGACGTGGACGCCACCGCCGCCGGTATCGACGTCCTCAAGCACGGCGGCAACGCGGTGGACGCCGCCGTCGCCACGGCTGCCGCCCTCGGCGTGACCGAGCCGTACTCGTCGGGCATCGGCGGCGGCGGATACTTCGTCTACTACGACGCCAAGTCCCGCACCGTGCACACCATCGACGGCCGCGAGACCGCCCCGCACTCCGCCACCTCCTCGCTGTTCCTGGAGAACGGCAAGCCGCTGGCGTTCCCGGACGCGGTGACCAGCGGGCTCAGCGTCGGCACCCCCGGCACCGTGGCCACCTGGGACGCGGCGCTCGACGCCTGGGGTTCCAAGCCGCTGAGCCGGCTGCTCAAGCCCGCCGAACATCTGGCGCGCGACGGATTCACCGTTGACTCCACCTTCCGCCAGCAGACCGCCGACAATCAGGCGCGGTTCGCCGACTTCCCCGCCACCGCCAAGCTCTTCCTGCCGGGCGGGCAGTTGCCCGCCGTTGGCTCCAAGCTGAAGAACCCCGATCTCGCGCGCACTTATGAGGAGTTGGGCCGCAAGGGCGTCGACGCGATCTACGACGGCGACCTAGGCCGCGACATCGTGAGAACCGTCCGCAAGCCCCCGGTCGCCCCCGGCTCCACACGGGTGGCGCGACCGGGCGACCTCACCGCGAAGGACCTGCGGTCGTACGAGGTGAAGCGGCAGGCCCCGACGAAGGTGGGCTACCGGGGGCTGAAGGTGTACAGCATGGCGCCCTCCTCGTCCGGCGGCACCACGGTCGGCGAGGCGCTCAACATCCTTGAGCACACCGACCTCTCCAAGGCGTCCGAGGTCCAGTATCTGCACCACTACATCGAGGCGAGCCGGATCGCGTTCGCGGACCGGGGGCGCTGGGTGGGCGACCCGGCGTTCGAGGACGTACCGACCAAGGGCCTGCTCTCGCAGAAGTTCGCCGACTCGCGCGCCTGCCTGATCAGCGACACCAAGGCGCTCACCAGCCCGCTGGCACCCGGCGACCCCCGGCACCCAGCGGCCTGCGGCACATCGGGCCAGGCGTCGCCCACCACGTACGAGGGCGAGAACACCACGCATCTGACGGTGGCCGACAAGTGGGGCAACATCGTCTCGTACACGCTCACCATCGAGCAGACCGGTGGTAGCGGCATCACGGTCCCGGGGCGGGGTTTCCTGCTCAACAACGAGCTCACGGACTTCTCGTTCGCCCCGGCCAACCCGGCCGTCCACGACCCGAACCTGCCCGGCCCCGGCAAGCGGCCCCGCTCCTCGATGTCGCCGACGATCGTGCTCGACGGGCACGGCCGACCCGTGATGGCGCTCGGCTCGCCGGGCGGCGCGACCATCATCACCACCGTGCTCCAGTCGCTGATCAACCGTCTTGACCGGCATCTGCCGCTGGTGGACGCGATCGCGGCCCCGCGCGCCAGCCAGCGCAACGCGGCGACGACCGAACTGGAACCCGCGCTCTACAACAGCCCGCTCAAGACCCAACTGCGGGCGCTGGGGCAGGCGTTCACGCTCAACCCGGAGATCGGCGCGGCCACCGGGGTCGAGCGGCTGGCGGACGGCCGCTGGGTGGCGGCCGCCGAGAAGGTCCGGCGCGGCGGCGGCTCGGCGATGGTGGTGCGCCCGGCCGGGTGATTAATCGTCATAACCCGTCCGCCGGGCGGGTGAAGGGGGCGCGGCCCTCGTCCGACTACGGACGGGGGCCGCGTTCCATGTGATGCGGGTGGGGTTGACGCGCTCATGCAAACGGGCCAGATTGTGCGCGTCAGGTAAGGAAACTTTCCTAACAGAAGGGTCCCCACGTGCGTACTCGAACGCTCGCCCTTGCCGTCGCCTCGGGCACCGCCCTGCTCGCCACCGCGGCCCTCCCGGCGGCCCGCGCCGCCGACGTGCCCACGCGTACCCAGGAAGGCACGGTCAGCGCCGCCGACCTGCTGTCCAAGGTGACGACCTGTTCGCAGATCTCCCACGGCAAGTACAAGACCGACAACGAGACGGCGGCGACCATTCCGGTGTGCGGCAAGAACGGGGCCGTGTTCTGGAAGGCCGACCTCGACGTCGACTGCGACGGCCAGACCACCACCGCCTGCAACCACACCACCGACCCGTGGTTCCAGGGCGACACCGCGTTCCACCAGTCCGACGGCAGGGCGCTGAACGCCGAGAAACTGCCGTACGTCGTCGTGCCCGGCTCCAGCTCCATCTGGAACTACAGCGCGGCGGGCATCAAGGGCGGCGGCGTGGTCGCCGTCATCTACAAGGACAGGGTCGAGTACGCGGTGGTGGGCGACACCGGTCCGGCGAAGATCATCGGCGAGGCGTCGTACGCCACCGCCAAGGCGCTCGGGATAAACCCCAACCCGGCCACCGGCGGCGCGGCCTCCGGAGTCACGTACATCCTGTTCAAGAACACCCAGGTCAAGCCGATCGAGAGCCACAGCGCGGCGGTGGCCCTGGGGGACCAGCTGGCGCGGGAGTTCCTGGCGAACAACTAGGCGTGGGTGTGGGGCGTGTGCGGACCGCCGAACGGTGGGCGGTCCGCACACATGTGGTGCGGGGAAGCCCTAGGTCACCGGGCACGGCTTCCACGAGAAGTGGTAGACGGTGGTGATGCTGGCGTCCGTGGAGTCCATGCTGATGAAGCTGGTGGTGTTGACCGGGTCGGAGCTGCCGACGCCGGCCCGCAGCTCGGTGTTGATGTTCAGATAGCGCTCCTCGCCACAGGGCTTGTAGACCAGCGCGGCCACGTCCGTGGTGTCGTTGGTCTGCCAGTCGTCGTCGAGCGGACCCTTGAACGGGTGCGCTATATAGGCCGTCTGCGACATGCCCTGGAAGTAGTAGTTCGCTCTCTCCTGCGCGGTCGCGCCGTTCTCCAGGTGCGCGAAGCCGCGGTAGTCGGCCGACGCGATCGCGTAGGTGAAGCCCTGCGGTACGTGGACGTTCAGCGCGAGCTGGCAGTTCTTGCGGAGGTCGGTCGGCGAGGCGCCCTTGCCGACCTGCGCCAGATAGTTGCTGTAGGTGACGGTGAACGCGGTGTTGTCCGGCGACACGGCGACGGCCGCGGTGCCTGCCGGGCACCCCGATCCGTTGACGGTCACGAGGTCGATCACGATCTTGTCGGGCGGCGGGGTGCCCCAGCCGGACGGGTGCTGGGAGGTGCTGAGCGGGGCGGCCAGCATGACGGCGGCCGCACCGCCGATGGCCAGTGCGTTGAACATGACGCTCCCTTCAGGTCATGTCGCCAGCCCGTTTCTCCTGTGGGGGGTTGGCAGGTCCATGGCACCAGGAGGTCACGTTCCGCGACAGGTACGGACCAGCCACCGTGGGGGTGACGAGGATGGCCCGAACGGTTTGTCATTTCCCCGCGCCCCGTAAGGGGCGCGGGGAACGGCGCGAGAAACCGAAGACGGCCCGCAGGCAGGGGACTTCAGGCGCCCCCGGAACGCTCAGACCCGCGTCAGAATCCGAGGACCGGAGTCCGTGATGGCCACCGTGTGCTCGGTATGCGCAGCCCGCACGCCGGTGACCGTACGCAGAGTCCAGCCGTCCGACGCCGGATAGTAGTCATCGGTCCCGTCGGCAATCAGCATCGGCTCGATAGCCAGAACCATCCCGTGCCGCAGTACCATCCCCCGCCCCCGACGCCCCTCGTTCGGCACCCCCGGGTCCTCGTGCATGTGGCGCCCCACACCATGGCCGCCGAACCCGTCCGGAATCCCGTACCCCGCCCCCCGGCACACCTTGCCGATCGCATGCGCGATGTCGCCGATGCGGTTGCCCACGACCGCCGCCGCGATGCCCGCCTCCAGCGCCTCGTACGCCGTGGAGATCAGCCGTACGTCCTCGGGCCGCGCCTTGCCGACCGTGAAGCTGATCGCCGAGTCGCCGACCCAGCCGTCCAGGGCCGCGCCGAAGTCGACGCTGACCAGGTCGCCGTCGCGCAGCCGGTAGCTGTCCGGGATGCCGTGCACGATCGCGTCGTTGACGGATATGCACGCGACGGCCGGGAACGGGACCGGCGCGAACTCGGGGTGATAGCCGAGGAACGGCGAGGACGCGCCCGCCGCGCGCAGCACCTCATGTGCCGCCGTGTCGAGTTCGAGCAGGCTGACGCCGACGTCGGCCGCGTCCCGTGCCGCCGCGAGCGCCCGGGCGACGACCCGCCCGGCCTCGCGCATCGCGTCCATCTGGATATCGGTCTTGATCTCTACCATTCCAATTACTATACCGGTCTGATCGCGTGCGTACGGCTGCGCAGGGATGCGCGTACGGGCGCGGTCGTCCGGTTCGTACAGAGTTGAGGGACCGTCAGAGAGCTTCCAGAATCGTGGCGTTGGCGAGTCCGCCCGCCTCGCACATGGTCTGGAGGGCGTAACGGGAGCCGCGCAGCTGCATCGCGTGGACCAGCGTGGTCATCAGGCGGGTGCCGCTGGCGCCGAGCGGGTGGCCCAGCGAGATCGCGCCGCCGTGCACATTGACCTTGGCGGGATCGGCGCCCGTCTCCTGCTGCCAGGCGAGCACCACGCTCGCGAACGCCTCGTTGACCTCGAACAGATCGATGTCGTTGAGGGTCAGACCCGCCTTGCGCAGCACCTTCTCCGTGGCCGGGATGACGCCGGTGAGCATCAGGATGGGGTCGGAGCCGGTGACGGCGAAGCTGTGCAGCCGCGCGAGCGGGCGCAGTCCGAGCCGGGCGGCGGTCTCGCTGGAGGTGATCAGTACGGCGGAGGCGCCGTCGTTGGTGGGGCTGCTGTTGCCCGCCGTCACCGACCAGTCGATCTGCGGGAACCGCTCGGCGAAGTTCGGGTCCACGAAGGAGGGCTTGAGCCCGGCGAGGACCGACGGGGTCGTCGCGGGGCGGATCGACTCGTCGCGGGTGAGCCCGGCGATCGGCATCGTCTCGGCGTGGAAGAGGCCCGCGTCCCAGGCCCGGGCGGCCTTCTGGTGCGACTCGGTGGCGAACTGGTCCATCTGCTCGCGGCCGATCGACCACTTCGCGGCGATCAGCTCCGCGCTGATGCCCTGCGGAACAAGACCCTCCGGGAAGCGGGCGGCGACCCCCGGCCCGAACGGGTCGGCGCCGGGCGGCACGTTCGACCACATCGGCACCCGGCTCATCGACTCCACCCCGCACGCCACGACCAGGTCGTACGCGCCCGACATGACGCCCTGCGCGGCGAAGTGCACGGCCTGCTGGGACGAGCCGCACTGGCGGTCCACGGTGGTGGCGGGAACGCTGTCCGGGAACCCGGCGGAGAGCCAGGCGTAGCGGGTCGTGTTCATCGCCTGCTCGCCGACCTGGTCGACGGTCCCGCCGATCACGTCGTCGACGAGCGCCGGGTCGACGCCGCTGCGCTCGACGAGGGCGCGCAGGGTGTGGGCGAGCAGCTCGACGGGGTGCGTCTGGGCCAGCGCCCCGTTCGGCTTCCCCTTTCCTATCGGGGTACGGACGGCTTCCACGATCACGGCGTCACGCATGGCGTGCTCCTCGTTTCGTTCTAGTCGCGCTACTCGCGAGTAGGTTGGAAAACTGGATTCACTGTAGCCCTATGGGTTGGAAAATCCAATGCACTTCCGTTTCTGGCTTACGGTGGAGGTATGACGACGTCGCAGAAGAACTCCCGGCCCTGCTCGATCGCCGACGCGCTCGGTGTCGTGGGGGAGAAGTACGCGCTGCTCGTGCTCCGCGAGGTCTTCTTCGGCGTCCACCGCTTCGACGCGATCGCGCGGAACGTGGGGGCGCCGCGTGACATCCTCACGGCCCGGCTGCGCCGGCTCGTGGACGCGGGCGTCCTGGAGAAGGTGCTGTACCACGACCGGCCCGCCCGGTACGAGTACCGGGCCACTGCGGCGGGGCAGGAGCTGCGGCCGGTGCTGTTGATGCTGATGCGGTGGGGGGATCGGCATCTGGCTGATGTGCCGCCTGTTGTGTGGGAGCACTCGTGCGGGGTCGATCTTGATCCGCAGATCGTGTGTCGGGCGTGTGGTGGGGAGGTTCATCGGCGGGATCTGACGTTGCGGATTCAGGTGCCGGGGTGGTCTGCGGAGGGCGCGGACACTGCGTGATGCCTGGGGGTGTGGTCTTTTGGGTGCGGGCCGGTGGGGGCTGGTCGCGCAGTTCCCCGCGCCCCTTTAGGGCACCCGGGACCCAGATGTGAGGGCCGGACCCCGCCCGGATTTTCGCGAGTCGGCTTAGACTCGGTCCATGGTCCGTACCCCACTCACCCCCGAAGAGCGTGAACGTGGCGAGCGGCTTGGGCGGTTGTTGCGGGGCGCTCGGGACGGGCGCAGCATGACCGAGGTCGCCGCGGCCGCCGGGCTCTCCGCCGAGACCCTGCGCAAGATCGAGACGGGTCGCGCCCCGACCCCGGCGTTCTTCACCGTGGCCGCCCTCGCCGGTGTGCTCGGGCTCTCGCTCGACGAGGTCGCCGGGCACTGCACCCTCCTCCCGGCCTAACAGATCCTGCGGGCGCCGTCGCCCGGCGCCACCGTGGAAGCGTGTTCACGCCGCCGCGCACCCGTCGCCTCGCCGCCTTCGCCCTGACCGGCGCCCTCGCGCTCGCCGCCTGCGCGCCCGCCAACCGCATCTCCGCCGCGGCGGGCGACGAGGACGCGGTGACCGCGTTCCATCACCCCGGCGTCGTCGTCGGGCGCAGCCAGCTCGACACCGTACGTACGAGAGTGCGGGCGGGCCAGGAGCCCTGGCGGACCGCGTACGAGAAGATGCGGACCAGCAAGTACGGCTCGCTCGACTACACCGCCCACCCCGCCGACATCGTCCCGTGCCCGCCCAACGCCGGGCCGCCGTCCTGTCTCGCCGAGCGCGAGGACGCCATCGCCGCGTACACCCAGGCGCTGCTGTGGACCGTCAACGGCAACGAGGCGCATGTCCGCAAGGCCGTCGAGATCATGGACGGCTGGTCGAAGGTGATGAAGGGGCACACCGAGGGCAACGCGGGCCTCCAGACCGCCTGGGCGGGCTCGTCCTGGGCGCGGGCCGCCGACATCGTGCACGCGGGGTATCCCAAGTGGCCGGGCGCGGACGTGCAGCGGTTCAAGTGGATGCTGCGCAAGGCGTATCTGCCCGCCGTCACCGCCAAAGTCCCCGATTACAACGGGAATTGGGAGCTGGCGATGACCGACGCGGCCATCGGGATCGCGGTCTTCGTGGAGGACCGCGACCTCTTCGCCGAGTCGCTGGCCCGCTACCGGGCCCGGGTCCCCGCGTACTTCTACCTCAGCTCGGACGGCAAGCTCCCGAAGGCGCCCCCGGGCGGCACGATGAACACCCCGGACAAGCTCGCCGCGTACTGGTTCGGGCAGCGCACCTACGCCGACGGGCTCGGCCAGGAGACCTGCCGCAATCTGATGCACATCGGCTACTCGCTGGCCGCCTCCGCGCACATCGCCGAGACCGCCTGGCAGCAGGGCGTCGACCTGTACGGGCCGACGGCCGAACGGCTGCGGGCCGCCCTGGAGTTCCACGCCCGCTACCAGCTGGGCGAGGCCGCGCCGCCCTGGCTGTGCGGCGGCAAGGTGGAGCGCACCATGGGGCCCGATGTGGAGGTCGCGCTCAACCATCTGCGCAACCGGATGAAGCTGAAGCTGCCCGAGACCGAGAAACTGGCCGAACGGCAGCGCCCGGCGGGTACGGACGACCTGTTCGTGGCCTGGGAGACGCTGACGCACGCGGAGAACCCGGGCGCCAAGGTGTGACCCTTGCGTCGGGGAGCGTGACGTGCCTCTCAGGGGGCGCGTGACATCTGCGTTCACCACACCGTTTGACGGGCGGCCATGCGCCGGTATCGCGGGGAAGACCTCTGCGTAACACGTGCGCAATGCGGCGGGTATCGAATGCCCACGGACCGTGGGGGTTCAGTCGGCGGTTGGGGGCAATGCGCTATGACGGTGAATCAACTCCCTGTGGACATAGGGGCGTTCGTGCGATACCTGGGCAGGCTCACGGGTCTGCTCGACCGCTCCGGCGGGTGGTACGGGGTCTTCCGACAGCGCGATCCCGACGGCATGGCGGCCTGTCTCGACGGCCGCGAGATCCCTCCGTGGGACGTGGTCGAGTCGCTGCTCCAGGACCTCGCGCCGGCGCACGGGGCGCAGGCGGTGGAGCAAGAGATCGTACGGGCGCGGGCGCTGCACTCCGCGGCCGCCGTCGCGTTCGACAGCAGGCCCGGCGGCCGGGAGGCCCTGCGCGACCGGCTCGCCCTGATGCTGCGCGAACAGGCGTACGCGGCCGACCGCCTCCCGGGCGCGGCCCCCGACGAGCTGCCCTGGATCCACGACGACCTCGCCCGGGCGACCGCGCGCTGCGCCGAACTGCGCTCCCGTATCGCGGCGTTGGGGCCCGAGGTGCCCAAGGGCTGGTTCAGTGAACGGGCGGTGGCGCGGCCCAGGATCGGCGCGCCGGATGCCGGTTCCGAAGCCCCGGCCGCAGGCATCGGGCGGGTTCCGTCACCGCGGGTGCCGGTGTCCCGTCCGGCCAAGCGGCGCATCGGGCGCGGTGCCCGGTTCGCGGGGCTCGACGGGGGCGACGCCTCGACGGAGGAGGGGTTACTTCCGCCCATCGAGGGCGCCGTGCCCACCGGGGCCCGGTTCGGTGGCGGCCCGCAGACCCGCCGGGACCACGCGCGTGGCAAGGGCGCGCCGGAGCAGCAGGAGGCGCGGCCGGACGACGACGCGCGCCGGTCGGTGGGCGCGGCCGTCGCCCAACTGGTGCGGCTGCGACGCCAGGGCCGTACCGGCGAGGCGCACGCCGTACTGTGCGAGGCCGCCGCCGGACCCGCCGATCTGCTGCCGGTGTTCGCCGCCGAACTGCACCGCGCCGGACTCGCCGCCGACTGGGCCACCCTGCTGTGGGAGGCCGCCTCGCTGCCGCCCGACCGGCTGGCCGAGGCCGCCGGGACACTGGCGGCGGCCGGGCAGTCGGCCGACTGCCACCGGCTGCTGCGCCAGGGCGTGGCCCGGCCCGCCGAGCAGATCGCCGACGCGGTGCTCGCCCTGCGCGCCGCCGGGCGGGGCGTGGAGGCGGACACACTGCTGAGCGTCTTCGTCCGGGTGCGCACCCCCGAGGACGCGGCGCACTTGGCGGCGCACGCCCCCGACAAGCTCGCGCCGCTGCTGCTCGCGGCCGCCGGAGAGGTCTCGGACGGGCGACGACGGGACGTGGTCCATGCGTTCCGGGTGGCCAGAATTGCAACAGAACGTTGAAATTCCGGGATTGAGGGGGGCGTGCGGCTGGGCAGGGTCCGTAGCAATGGACATAAGACCCCGCACACTTCAGCCGAGCACGCCCCCGTCGCCCGCGCCTCGGGCGAGCATGCCGTCGCCGCGCACGCCCACCGTCGCCGCGTTCTTCGACGTCGAGGGCACGCTCCTGGCGCTGCCCGCGCTCGACCCGGACGGGAAGGGGCCGCCACTGGGCCGGCTCTGGCACGCGCCGGTCCTGGCCGCCCTGCACGACCACGCGGCCCGGGGCCACCTCCTGGTCCTGGTGACCCCGTCGCCCGCCGGGGCGGTGGCGCCGCTCGCCGGTCACCTAGGGGTGGACGCGGTGCTCTGTTCCCGGCCAAGAGCGCCGATGCGCGGGCAGGGCAAGGGGTACGCCGCCCGCGCCCTGCTGCGCGAGCGCGCCATCCTCGCCGCCGGCTGCTACGCGTACGCCGACGAGGCGGCCGACCTTCCGCTGCTCGCGGAGGTGGGCAATCCGGTGGTCGTCGGCGACGACCCGGTGCTCCTCAGGCACGCCCGGCGCGGCAACTGGGCCCGGCTGCCCGCCCCCGTACCGAGGGAAATGTGATCGACTTCGTGGCGTGACGGCGATGGTCTTGCCACGGTGCGTGACGGGCTTTACGGTCTCTCCACACGCAATCTACGCGTGTCGATGCCTGGCTGACGGCCCGTCTAAGGAGCAGCTCATGGCCACTGTTGTCCGCGCCGCACTGGTCCAGGCCAGTTGGACCGGCGATACCGAATCCATGATCGCCAAACATGAGGAACACGCCCGCGAGGCGGCCCGGCAGGGCGCGAAGATCATCGGCTTCCAAGAGGTCTTCAACGCCCCGTACTTCTGCCAGGTGCAGGAGCCCGAGCACTACCGGTGGGCGGAGGCGGTGCCGGACGGGCCGACCGTGCGGCGCATGCAGGAGCTGGCGCGTGAGACCGGGATGGTGATCGTCGTCCCCGTCTTCGAGATCGAGGACGCCGGTTTCTACTACAACACCGCCGCCGTGATCGACGCGGACGGCAGCTATCTCGGCAAGTACCGCAAGCACCACATCCCCCAGGTGAAGGGGTTCTGGGAGAAGTACTACTTCAAACCGGGCAACCTCGGATGGCCGGTCTTCGACACCGCCGTCGGCCGGGTCGGCGTCTACATCTGCTACGACCGTCACTTCCCGGAGGGCTGGCGGCAGTTGGGACTCAACGGCGCCCAGCTGGTCTACAACCCGTCGGCGACCTCGCGTGGACTCTCGGCCTATCTGTGGCAGCTGGAACAGCCCGCCTCGGCCGTCGCCAACGAGTACTTCGTCGCCGCGATCAACCGGGTCGGCCGCGAGGAGTACGGCGACAACGACTTCTACGGCACCAGCTACTTCGTCGACCCGCGCGGCCAGTTCGTCGGCGAGAAGGCCAGCAACAAGGAAGAGGAACTCGTCGTCCGTGACCTCGACTTCGCTCTCATCGACGAGGTCCGCCAGCAGTGGGCGTTCTACCGCGACCGGCGCCCCGACGCGTACGCAGGGCTGGTGAAGCCGTGACCGCGCTCTTCGACCGCCACCGCGCGGTCATGCCCGAGTGGCTGGCGCTCTACTACCGCCACCCGATCGAGATCACCCATGGCGAGGGCCGTCACGTCTGGGACTCGGCGGGCAACCGCTATCTGGACTTCTTCGGCGGCATCCTCACCACGATGACCGCCCACGCGCTCCCCGAGGTCACCAAGGCCGTCGCCGAGCAGGCCGGGCGGATCATCCACTCCTCCACGCTCTACCTCAACCGCCCGATGGTGGAGCTCGCCGAGCGCATCGCCCACCTCTCCGGCATCCCGGACGCCCGCGTCTTCTTCACCACCTCCGGCACCGAGGCCAACGACACCGCCCTGCTGCTCGCCACCGCCTACCGGGGCTCCAACCAGATCCTGGCGATGCGCAACAGCTACCACGGCCGCTCGTTCAGCGCGGTCGGCATCACCGGCAACCACTCCTGGTCGCCGACCAGCCTCTCACCGCTCCAGACGCTGTACGTGCACGGGGGAGTGCGATCACGTGGCCCGTACGCGGAGTTGAGCGACCGTCAGTTCATCAACGCGTGCGTGGCCGACCTGGAGGACCTGCTCGGCCACACCCGCGACGTGGCGGCTCTCATCGCCGAACCCGTCCAGGGTGTCGGCGGTTTCACCTCACCGCCCGACGGGCTTTACGCGGCCTTCCGTGAAGTCCTCGACCGGCACGGCATCCTGTGGATCAGCGACGAGGTGCAGACCGGCTGGGGCCGCACCGGCGACCACTTCTGGGGCTGGCAGGCGCACGCGCAGAACGGCGCGCCGGACATCCTCACCTTCGCCAAGGGCATCGGCAACGGCATGTCCATCGGCGGTGTGGTGGCGAGCGCCCGCGTCATGAACTGCCTGGACTCCAACTCCATTTCGACCTTCGGCGGCTCCCCGGTCACCATGGCCGCGGGCCTCGCCAACCTCTCCTACCTCCTCGAACACGACCTCCAGGGCAACGCCCGCCGGGTCGGCGGCCTGCTCCTCGAACGCCTGCGGGCCGTCGGCGCCCAGCTCCCCCTCGTACGCGAGGTACGCGGACGCGGCCTGATGGCGGGCATCGAACTGGTCAAGCCCGGCACGGACGACGCCCACCCCGAGGCGGCGGCCGCCGTACTGGAAGCGGCCCGCGAGGGCGGCCTCCTCCTCGGCAAGGGCGGCGGCCACAACACCAGCGTGCTGCGCGTCGCCCCACCGATGACACTGACGGTGGCGGAGGCGGAGGAGGGTGCGGCGATTTTGGAACAAGCGCTGCGAAGCGTGTAGGGCTTGCGCTTTCGAGGTGCCGCGCCCCCCATTCCTTTAGGGGCGCGGGACTGTGACATTTGCGGCTCCGCCGCGTGGGCGCGACCAGCCACAGCGGACCCGCAGACGAAAAACCGCGCCCCCGAGCGGAGCGCGTCGTACGTGTACGAAGGGACAACCCATGAGTACCCGCACACTGATCCGCGGCGGCCTGGTAATCACCGCCGCCGACGAAACACACGCAGACGTACTGATCGAAGACGGCCGCATCGCGGCCCTCGCGGCGCACGGCTCAAGCCCGGCGCAGAGCTGGACCGCCGACCGTACGATCGACGCGACCGGCAAGTACGTCATCCCGGGCGGCGTCGACGCCCACACCCATATGGAGCTCCCGTTCGGCGGGACCTTCGCCTCCGACACCTTCGAGAGCGGCACCAGGGCCGCGGCCTGGGGCGGCACCACCACGATCGTGGACTTCGCCGTGCAGTCGCCGGGCCACGCGCTGCGCGAGGGCCTGGACGCCTGGTACGCCAAGGCCGACGGCCAGTGCGCCATCGACTACGGGTTCCACATGATCCTCTCCGATGTGAACGAGCACTCGCTCAAGGAGATGGACCTGCTGGTGGAGGAGGGCATCACGTCCTTCAAGCTGTTCATGGCGTACCCCGGTGTCTTCTACAGCGACGACGGCCAGATCCTGCGGGCCATGCAGCGCTCGGCCTCCAACGGCGGGCTGATCATGATGCACGCCGAGAACGGCATCGCGATCGACGTACTGGTGGAGCAGGCGCTGGCGGCCGGACGCACCGATCCGCGCTACCACGGCGAGGTCCGCCGGGCCCTGCTCGAAGCCGAGGCCACCCATCGCGCGATCCAGCTGGCGCGCGTCGCCGGAGCGCCGCTGTACGTCGTCCATGTCTCGGCCCAGGAGGCGGTCGAGGAGCTGACCGCCGCGCGGGACAAGGGACTTCCGGTCTTCGGCGAGACCTGTCCGCAGTATCTGTTCCTGTCCACCGACAACCTGGCGGAGCCCGGCTTCGAGGGCGCCAAGTACGTCTGCTCGACCCCGCTGCGGCCTGCGGAACACCAGGCCGCGCTCTGGCGGGGGCTGCGCAGCAACGACCTCCAGGTGGTCTCCACCGACCACTGCCCGTTCTGCTTCGTCGGCCAGAAGGAGCTCGGCCGGGGCGACTTCTCCAAGATCCCCAACGGTCTGCCGGGCGTGGAGAACCGGATGGACCTCCTCCATCAGGCCGTGCTCGACGGCCACATCAGCCGGCGCCGCTGGATCGAGATCGCCTGCGCGAGCCCGGCCCGGATGTTCGGGCTGTACCCCAAGAAGGGCACCATCGCGCCGGGCGCCGACGCCGATGTCGTCATCTACGACCCGCACGCCGAGCAGACCATCTCCGCCGAGACCCACCACATGAACGTGGACTACTCGGCGTACGAGGGCAGGCGGATCACCGGCCGCGTCGAGACGGTCCTCTCGCGCGGCGAACCCGTCATCACCGAGCGGGAGTTCACCGGCCGCTCGGGCCATGGCATCTACACCCCGCGCGCGACCATCCAGTACCTCGGCTAAGCGACCAGGAGCAGCACCACATGGACTTCGGACTCGTCCTGCAGACCGACCCGCCGGCCTCGACGGTCGTCGGCCTGATGCGACGCGCGGAACGCAACGGCTTCCACTACGGCTGGACCTTCGACTCGGCGGTGCTGTGGCAGGAGCCGTTCGTCATCTACAGCCGCATCCTGGAGCACACCGAGCGGCTGCACGTCGGCCCGATGGTCACCAACCCGGGCACCCGGACCTTGGAGGTCACCGCCTCCACCTTCGCCACCCTCAACGACATGTACGGCAACCGGACGGTGTGCGGCATCGGCCGCGGCGACTCGGCGATGCGGGTCGCCGGGCGCAAGCCCAACACCCTGGCCCGCCTCGGCGAGGCCATCGGCGTCATCCGCGACCTCGCCGAGGGCCGCGAGGCCGAGGTCGACGGCCGGACGCTGAAGATCCCGTGGGTGAAGAACGGCAAACTCCCCGTCTGGATGGCGGCGTACGGGCCCAAGGCGCTGGCCCTGGCGGGGGAGAAGGCCGACGGCTTCATCCTCCAGCTCGCCGACCCCTTCCTCACCGAGTGGATGATCAAGGCGGTACGCAAGGCCGCCTCGGACGCCGGACGCGACCCGGCGTCGGTGACGATCTGCGTGGCCGCCCCGGCGTACGTGGGGGACGACCTCGACCACGCCCGCCAGCAGTGCCGCTGGTTCGGCGGGATGGTCGGCAACCACGTCGCCGACCTGGTGTCCCGCTACGGCGAGCACTCGGGCCTGGTCCCGGAGGCGCTCACCGAGTACATCAAGGCACGGCAGGGCTACGACTACAGCCACCACGGCCGCGCCGACAACCCCGACACCGCCTTCGTCCCCGACGAGATCGTCGACCGCTTCTGCCTGCTCGGCCCGGTCGAGGCGCACATCGAGAAACTGAAGGCGCTGCGGGACCTGGGCGTGGACCAGTTCGCGGTGTACGCGATGCACGACGCCCGGGAGGCGGTCATCGACGCGTATGGGGAGCGGGTGATTCCGGCGCTGAGCTGAGGTTTGCCGGTGCCGCGCCCCGGGAGAGCCACTTGGGGCGCGGCGCACCGGCAGGAGAGTCACGCCGCCGGTTTTTCGCGCGCCCGCTGAATCACTCGCGCACCCGCTCAACACCCATACCCGTACGGCCCGTTCGCCTTCTTCTCCCCCCTCTTCCCTCCCCGAACGAAGGCCCGCCCATGACCGACACCGCCATACCGACGGACGACGCCGCCCCGCCGGACGGCCGCTTCGCCAACGAGGACCTGCGGCCGGTGCCGCCGGAGGAACGGCGCTGGACGACGTACAACTTCGCCGCCCTCTGGGTCGGCATGGCCCACAACATCCCCTCCTGGACGCTCGCCTCGGGTCTGGTCGCCCTCGGGATGGACTGGAAGCAGGCCGTGTTCACCATCGCGGTCGCCAATGTGATCGTCCTTGTCCCGATGCTGCTCACCGGGCACGCGGGACCGAAGTACGGCATCCCGTTCCCGGTGCTCGCCCGTGCGTCCTTCGGGGTGCGCGGCGCCAATCTGCCGGCGCTGATCCGCGCGGCGGTGGCCTGCTGCTGGTTCGGCATCCAGACCTGGATCGGCGGCCAGGGCGTCTTCGTCCTGCTCGGCAAGATCTTCGGCGGCTGGGCGGACGCGTCGGAGATCGGCGGTGAACCCTGGACGCTGTGGCTCTGCTTCGTACTCTTCTGGGCGCTCGAACTCGCCATCATCTACCGGGGGATGGAGACCCTGCGCCGCTTCGAGAACTGGGCGGCGCCGTTCGTCCTGGTCGGCGCGCTGGTGCTGCTGATCTGGATCGCCCACAAGGCGGGCGGCTTCGGCCCGCTGCTGGACCAGCCCTCCAAGCACGGCTGGGGCCGCGACTTCTGGCCGGTCTTCTTCCCGTCCCTGATGGGCATGATCGGTTTCTGGGCGACGCTGTCGCTGAACATCCCGGACTTCACCCGCTTCGGCAAGGGCCAGCGTGCCCAGGTCTGGGGCCAGACGCTGGGCCTGCCGACCACGATGACGGCCTTCGCCCTGCTCTCGGTCCTGGTCACCTCGGGCTCGGAGGCGGTGTACGGGACGCCGATCTGGAGCCCGGTGGACCTGGTGGCCAAGACGGACAACGTCTTCGGCCTGCTGTTCGCGCTGGTGACGGTCCTGGTCGCGACGATCTCGGTCAACATCGCGGCGAACGTGGTCTCCCCGGCGTACGACCTCGCCAACCTGGCGCCCCGCTTCATCACCTTCCGCAGGGGCGCGCTGATCACGGGCGTGGTGGGCGTAGTGATCTTCCCCTGGAAGCTGACGTCCACGCCCGAGCTGTACATCTTCACGTGGCTGGGCGTGGTCGGCGGCCTGCTGGGCACGGTCGCGGGCATCCTCATCGCCGACTACTGGATCATCCGCCGCACGGTCCTGGACGTCGCCGACCTCTACCGCCCCGGCGGCCGCTACTGGTACACGGCGGGCTGGAACTGGCGCGCGGTGGCCGCGTTCACGGTCGGCGGCGTGCTGGCGGTGGGCGGCTCGTACTCCACGGTCGACCCGAAGGGCACCAAACAGGGCCCGTTCCCGGTCAACGGCCTGATCCCACCCCTGAAACCCCTCGCGGACTACGGGTGGGCGGTGGGACTCGGCTCGGCGCTGGTGGTGTACGTGGGGTTGGTCATCGCGTCAGGATCAGTCCACAGCTATACGCACGGGCGTGACCTACGCCCTCGGTGAGTGCGGTGACGAAGGCCGCCGGGTCGGTGACGGTCCCGGAGCCGCGCAACTCTGCGCGCGCGACTTTGAGTCCCTTGTGGGGCGCGGGACTTGAGACAGTGGGCAGCATGCGTACCGCGATGGTGTCGGGGTCCGCGGTGACGCCGACGCGCCCGTCCCCGAAGTGGCGCGCGCACCACTTCCGTACGCCGTCCGGCTTGGTGTGCGCCACCCGCTTGCCCCTCAGCAGCCGCCCGTCGGGAGCGGTGCGCCACTTGCTGTAGGTGGGGTTGACGACCGTACGGAAGCCGATGGTGTCACCGGCCCGGAAGGTGCGGTCGACGGTGATGAGGTGCGGGGTGTCGCGGAGGGCGGCTGCGGGGACGTGCCCCCAGTCCGCCGCGACTTTCGACTGGACGACCAGTACGAGAGCGGCCGCCTTGAGGTCCACGGTCCACGTCGACAGCACGCCCATCTGCGCCCGTGGATCGCGACTGCCGTCGTCGACCCAGCCCTGGAAACCGCTCATCACCGTACGGTGCATGTCCTCGGCGTCGATCAGCGACTTGGCCACGTACGGGTGGCGCGCGTCCAGGGTCAGCACGGAGTGGGTCGCGACGAAACGGGCCGTCGCGGTGCGGGTCTGCCGGGATTCGCTCACGAGATGATCTCTTTCGGATTCCATACGAGGGCGTCGGGGGCGATCGCGACCCGGCGGCGGACCTCCCAGCGGGTGGTGTGCTCGGGCCGCAGCGAGTCGAAGCTCACCGGCTGATCGTGCACGGGCGCGGCGCCCCGTTCGGACGGTGCGACCTGGAGCCACGCCCAGGGCCTGCGCGCCGGGTCGGCGGCACCGTCCGGCCCGGGCAGGAGTCCGTGCGTACGGAACGCCGTGTCCAGGTCGCCGGGGACGACTTTGAGGGCCAGAGTGCCGGAAGGGGGACAGGACTTGCGCCCCAGCCACAGCAGCCGCCGCGGGTGCTCAAGGGCTCGGGCCACGGTGTTCAGAAACTCCTCGTCGTCGTGTTCCAGGCCCACCATGAAGGTCGCGTCGGCGAGGTACCACCGCTCGGTGATGAGGGCCGTACGGGCCAGTTCGCCGGAGACGAGTACGCCGGAGAGCGGATCGGCGGCGATCTTCTTGGGCGCGCCGTACCAGCCGGGGAGTGTGTGGTGGCCGAAGCCGTCTCCAGTGGCGGTGTCGAGCCCGGCCGATACCGCGGCGGCGCGCCGGTGGTCGGTGATGAGGTCGCGGGGCCGCAGCGGGTAGGTGCCGGCGCCGACGGTGTGGTAGTCGCGGACGGGGACACCGGGGTGGTCGGCGCGGACGCCGAAGAGGGTGCGGGCCAACTCGCCGAGGAGGGTGAGCTGTTGACGTTCCTCGGCGTCCGCTTGGGCGGACCTCTCCGGTTCCTGTGGTTTCACCAGTCCGATGGACCTCGACAGCCCGAGGGCCGCCGCACACATGCCGATCATGGCCGACTTGGTGGGCCGGGTGTGCGAGTCGCGGCGTGCGGCGAAGCGGCTGGCGGTGCCCCATGACTGCATGGGTCCGGCCAGCCGGACGAGCAGCACGTGCGTCACGAGGTCAGCCCCTGGATGGTGTCCACCGGCGTCGCGCCCAACTCGTCGAGTTCGTCGAGGAGTGCGTCGATCTGCGGGTCGTACGTGAGCAGACGGGCCGTACGGAGGTCTGGGCGGCGCTTGCCGACGAACACGTGATGCGTGAGCAGCCGCTTCACGCCGGCAGGCCCGGCCGGTCCCTCGCCGCCCTTGTCCTGCGGGTTCTCGTCGACCGGCTTCTGGAAGGCGGCCGCGTAGTTGTACGGGCGCTCGCCCTCGAAGGCCAGCACCAGGGCGGGCAGCGAGCCGGTGGAGGCGGTGGAGTTCTTCTTGGCCTCGGGGAACGCCTCGACGAAGGCGGTGACGAACTCCTGCTCGGCGGCGCCGGAGGCCTCCTCGGCCTCCTCCACGGTCATGCCCGCCGCCCGGAGGTTGACCCGCAGCTGACGTCGGTCGAGAACGGCATGCCGGTAGAACGTGCCCGAGATGAGCGATTGATAGCCGGTCATGCCCGCGCCCGCGTCGTCCGCCGCGTCCAGGAAGTCCAGCGCGTTCTTCTTCCGCTCCAGCTTGGCGTCGTCCGCAGCGGCGTAGAAGTCGTCGACCTGCTCGGCTTCGTGGATGGTGAAGGCGTGCGCGCTCTGCACGGCGCCGTCCACGTTGGGCGAGTCGGCGATCTCCGCGAGGAACCTGCCGTACAGCGCGATGTCGATGGCGTCTCGCGGGGCCAGTGCGGTGAGGACGGCGGCGCGGGATTCTTTGGGGAGCGGCGGCAGGTTCTTGGCGTCGGCCGCGTCGCCGTCACCGTCCTCGATATCGTCCGAGGGCTTGCCCACCGCTCCCCGCTTGGTCTTCGGCTTCGCAGTGGCTGCCTGCGCGGCGAGGTACCTGTCCCGCCACTTCAGCAACCCGTCGGCCTCGGACTCGATGTGCGCGGCGATGCGGTCACCGGTGTCGGCCGGGGCGAACACCAGCACCTTGGTGAGGTTGGCGACGGTCTTCTTCGACAGGTCGCCGAACTTCAGCCCCGTCGCCTCCAGTACGGCCCGCGCCGTGACGACGGCCTCGTCCCGGTCCCAGCCGTGGGTGCTCTCCAGCGCCCGCGCGGTGACGAGCGCCCACTCCCGGGTACGCAGCCCGGTGGAGTACCCGGCCAGCGGGCCGACCCCTTCGTTGGCCCGGTTGCGTGTGTGCACGCGCTCGGCCCGGCGCCGTGCCTGGCTGGTGATCATGTGCCGTTCGGCGCCGCCGTACACGATCGTTTTCGGCGACCCGTTCTCATCGCGTACGGGCAGGACCGCGACGAGGGTCTCCAGCAGGTGGAGGGAGAGGAACTGACCGCGCGGAGCGGGGGTTTCGGTCACGTGCTGCTGCCCTTCTGGGTGTTCGTCCGATGGGCGTGCTTGCGGTCGGCGTCGTACGGCTCGTGGAAGTCGACCGCCCAGCTGTAGGCGATACGGGCCTTCCGGTCGTTCCACCGTGTGAGATCCACGACGAGCTGCGTCCAGGACGGGGGCTGCTTCTCGCAGGACCGCAGCCGGGTGATGGTGTGCTGGAGGTGACGCCAGGGGATGCGGCGACTGGCGACGATGCGGTCGATCAGGCGGGCGGCGCCGGGGTCGTCGGGTCCGTGGTGGTCCTTGGTGCCGATCCTGCGCGCCGCCGCGCCCAGGCTGCCGAAGCCCTTCTTGGGTTTGCCGGCACCCTGGTGGTACACGGCGAACAGGAAGGCGACCTGTTCGTAGATCTCCCTGTCGTCCTGAGCGGCGGCGTACCAGCCGGCCCGGATATGGGAGTTGGTCTTCACGCCCGTACGCCGGAGCTGGGCCAGGTCGCCGTAGTGGTGGTGCTGCACCAATGACATGAGCCAGGTGGTGAGCAGTTCCGCGCCGGCCCTGGTCTCCAGCTCGGATTCAATGGTCATGCTCCTGCCTCCTCCTTGAGGTCGGCGAGGTCGTCCGGGGCACGGGAGGCGGCGAGTTCGGCTTCGAAGCGCCTGGTCGCCGCGATGCGGGCGCGCAGGCCCTGCCTGTTCTTCGGCAACGCGTCGAGACGTCGGCTCAGGAAGTGCCGTGCGGATCCGATGAGTTCGGATACGTACTCGGGCATGCAATCGGTCAGCATCTCGCCCTCGGCCACGTCGAGGAGCAGGGTGTGGAAGGGATCTTCGGTCGCCTTCCACTGTTCGCCCCGGGCGTCGAACCGCGCGATCTGGTCCTTCTTGTCGGACGGTTTGGGGTTCGGATACACGACCTCCCAGGCCGCGTACGCAGCCCGGTCCAGACACCGGGCCACGTACTCCGCCACATCCGAGCCGCGCCTCGATGCCTGGGACAGGGCGGTTGCCCGTTCCGGGGCGAAGGGGAAGACGCTGGTCACCCAGCCGATGGGGGTGGTCTTGTTGGAGAGGAGACCGACGGCCAGCAGGTCGAAGGGGTGTCCGTCGGACTCCCTCGCCTTGGGCAGCTTCGCAAGACGCGAGTACAGGTCGCCGGAATCGTCCTCTTTCACCACCGCGGCGTAGAGGGCGTGTGCCTCGCGCCACAGGTCGCGGGTAGGGGACGGCCACAGGGGTTTTCTCTCGCCCGTGCGCGTGACGGACATGACGGCGTCCTGGAGGTGCAGTTCAGGATCGAGTGCGAGCAGTTCACCGGCGCCGACCAGCACGCGGTCGACGGCGGCCTCGTCACCGTCGAGCCCGGGCACCGGCCTCATGAGGACGGACCGTCCCAGGTAGCTGTGGAGGTCGGCGAAGCCGTGGACGGGCCGCGGGGGCGGCTTCTGCTGGAAGCCCCGCCGCGCTATCGGTCCTTGCGTCCACGTCAGGTTGAGGACGCGTGGTTCGTCAGTGGTCGGGGCGAGGTTGAGGCGCAGTGAGTCGCCCAGTGTCCGCCCGAGTACGAGTACTCGGATGCGGCTGCCGAGCCGTCCCGTGGCCAGGTTGGTGATGGTGGCGCCGAGTGTTGCCTTGCCGGATATACGGGCCCGACCTGAGAGCCCGAAGACGTGCTGCGTCAGCATGGCCCGGAAGGCCTCGGCCGCGGGCAACGGGTCCTCGTGGTCGAGGTGGTGGTGATCGGCGAACTGGTTGTAGTCACCGGCGCGTTCGATGACGAGCTGGGCGGGCCCGGTTCCGTACTGGTCCAGAAACTCTGCGAGGAGGGCGTTCTGCCCCAGGGGGCGGGAGGGGTGGAACAGGTCCCAGTCCTCACCGTCCTGATCGGCCAACCATGAGGCGACCCACCTCAACGGGTGAGCCTCCGCGACCCACCGCTGCCACTCCTGCGGCGACGACGGGTAGGTGCCGGAGGCGTAGCAGAGGGCGAGCAGGAACTCGACGAGGGCGGTCTTCTCTCCGGGGGTGCTGCCGTCCACGTCCTTCAGGTCCTCGACCTGTGCGAACAGTTCGACCAGGTTGAGACCGACGACCTGCCCGTCCGTCGTCAGCGCCCGCAGGCACCGGTGCTCACGTGGGTCCCAACGGGGGTGTGTGCCAGTGCCGTTGGGCATGGACAGACCAGCCAGGTGCATGGCGTGCGACCTCGATGTCTCGCGGTTCGTTCACCTGAATGGAGCAGGAAGTTAGCAGGCGCGGGGGGCCGGAGAGGAAGGTTTGCCGGATCCGCGTGTGTCGACGTATCACTCCCGCACCCCTCGCCTCCGCAGGATCGTCAGGGTCGCCCGGGCGTCGCGGCGGCGGGCCGGGTTGCGGGAGGCTACTGAGACGAGGGCGACGCCGAACAGGGTGACGGCGTACGTGAGGCCCGTGATGGCGGCGAGTGTGGTGGCGCCGGTGAGCACGGCGGGCAGTGCGGACATGTGGGTTCCCTCCCGGACTGGCCGTCCGGCGGGTCTGGGTGCCGGGCGGCGGGTGCGGTAGTTGTCCCGCGTCCGGGGAGTTTCCGGCGAGCTCCGGACAGCAGACGGAGGGGCTGTCACGCTGGTCAGGAGCCTGAAAAAACCGTCCGGAGACTTCCGACGAGGGGGCGTTTTGAGCTCCGCGGACACTGGGATCGCCCGCGCTTACCTTGGCGGCCTCTTGAAGCCCCTGTACGACGCCGCCAAAGCGGCAAGCGGAGAGGTCTCGTATAGGCAGATCGAAAGCAACCCGGAGCTGCGGATCGGCACCTCTGCGCTCGGCGGATGGTTGAATGGGGAGGCGGCGCCCCTGGAGTTGGCCAAGTACATGGCATTGGTCGACTACTTGGAGGACAAGTGCGGTCGACCGCACCATCCTCGCGCGGTCTGGCTAACCGCGATCAAGAACGCGATGGACGAGCGCGACAGGAACCAGGGCGGGCGGCCGCGTAAGGGCACCCGAGCCGCGACCGTGGACCCTCTCCGTTACGTTCGCACCGCCCAGCAACTCCTCCCCACCACGTTCGTCGGACGTGAGGCAGAGCTCGATCGACTGACTGTGTTGATTCGAGAAGAGTCGGGATACCTGGCACTCGTCGCGCCACCCTGGGCGGGGAAGACCGCGTTCCTGGCCGCCTTCGTCTTGCACCGCGTGCCGGAGGACACCGACGTCATCGCCTACTTCGTCCGCCGGGGCACCAGCGCGGACAACGCCACGCACTTCCGTAGGAAAATGATTGCCCAACTGCGCCTGCTCGTAGGGAAGAAGGGGCAGAACAAGACCGGCACGGATGACGAGGCGACCCTTCTGGACCTGTATGAGGAGGCCGCCCATGCGAGCATCGTGCGCAGCCGGCGACTCCTTCTGGTCATCGACGGGCTCGACGAGGACGCCGGAGCAGATTTCGTCGGGCAGAGCATCGCCTCCCTGCTGCCGAAACAGGCGCACCCAGGGCTCTGTGTGCTGGTCAGCCGCAGGTGGCACCCGCCTCTGCCCACTGACGTGGACGAGGACCATCCGTTGCGGGGCGCGAGGGCCGTAACCGGGTTTCGGTCATCTCCTGAGGCTCATGCTCGGCGAAACGCCGCGCTGCGGGATCTGGCTGCCTTGCTCAATGAATCTACGGGCTGGGGACGGCAGGTCGTCGGGTTCCTGACTGTCGCCCGAGGCGGGCTCGCCTATTCCGATCTGCGCGAGCTGATCGAGGGCGGCGGACATGGTCCCGTGCCGACCCCGTACGAACTGGAGGAAGCACTGGGCCACGTGGCCGGGCGGGTCCTGGGTCCCGACGACTTGGCGCCCGGCACCTTCGTCCTGGCCCATGGCGAACTGCACCGCACGGCCGAGCAGTCGTTGAGTCCCCGCACCCTCGCCGAGCTGACCGAGCGTCTGCACGCCTGGGCTGACGGCTATCGAGCCGACGGTTGGCCCGAATCCACCCCCGCGTATCTGCTCCACCCCTACCAGGAGCGCCTGAGAAGCACCCATGATCTCGACCGCTTCACCACCTTCGCGCTCGACCATCGTCGTCTGCTGCGCCTCGCCGACCGGGGGCGTACCGACTTCGCGTTGGCGTCTCTCGATGACGTCACGCACGCGACGCCAACGCCCGCCGTCCTCGCATCGGCCGCCGCTTCCCGGTCGCTCCTGGAGGGGCAGGACCGAGTGGTGCCGCGTGAGGTCCTTCGCGCTCTGGTCGTGGTCGGGGACATCGCGCGGGCCCGTTCGATCGCGTTGTCACCCATGGATCCCGCCTCCAAGGCGGCCCGGCTCATCGACGTGGTCCGGGCTCTCCCGGCGATGAAGACGGCGGACGGGGCGAAACAGGCGTCGGATCTCGCGCGCGAGGCCGCCCGGTGGGCCGAACGGGCCCGGCATCAGGACACCGTGTCCCACTCCGCAGCGGAGCTGGACACCCACGCAATCATCCCCCGCGCCGCCGTCGCGCTCGCCGCCGTGGGGTTGACGGACGAGGCGATCCGCTTGCTGAACACGGTCGACACTTGCCGGCCGGACCATGTCTCAGCAGTGGCCGAAGCCGCGTCCCTGCTGCTCAGGACCGATCCCGCCGTCGCGGGCGGACTGCTCGATCAATTGACGTACGAGGCGGAGTACCAGGCGGAAGCGGAAGAAGGTCGACCCGCCTTCGCGGTGGAGGCATGGGCAGCCGTGGCCGCGGCCGATCCAGCGCGGGCCGAGTCGATTCACCGCGTCATGAAGGAGTTCGCCGAAGGGCTGGAAGCGGCGTCGGTGGGCCTTGCAGCAGCCGACTGCCCCGCCCTGGTGGCCTCCGCCCTCGCCGACGCCATGCCGGATGAGGCCCGCGAACTCGCCGAGAGCGCTTGGCGCAACGTACTGGAGGCCCAGGACATCGCCCCACCCGACGAGCTGCGCGAGTCGCTGGCGCGGGCAGCCCAGGCGCTGCTCGACGTCGGAAAGTCGCCCGATGAGGTGCACGCCGAGCTCGCCGACGTACCCGCAGAACTCGCCTCCCGGGCCGCGCTGTTGCTCGACGGTTTTCCAGACGGCGAGGACGAGGAGGCTGCCGAGACGGCAGAACTGCTCGCGGACATGGACCGTCTCTCGGACCTCGGAGACGGCCCCCAGCTACGTCAGTGCCTCGATCGCTTCATGGCCCGGACCACCGAACAGAGCGCGCCAGTCGCGTGGTTGCCCTTCCTCGCCGAGGCTCTGGCCGGTGCGGCCGACGACCACGAGGAGGCCCTTTCGCGTGTGGTGGCCGGGTTACCGGACACGCCCCTGTACGTACGGGTCCTGACTTCAGCCGCGTTGGCGCACTCTGAGGTGTGTCGCCGCGACGCGGCGTTGTGGTGTGCAGAGAAGGCGGCCGGGATTGCCCAACGCATGAAGGACTCCCAGTCGCCGGAGGTACGGGCCCTGGTCGCCCAGGCATTCGCGCACGCCGGAGACGCCGAGCGGGCCCGGGCGTGGGCCGCCCCGGCTCACGGACGCAGAGGGCGCGGCAAGGCGGGCATCCCGTACCGGCGGGCCGCTCTGGCCGTCGAGGTGGGCCTCGAACCGGAGGCCCTGGTCGCGCGTACCGTTGCCGACGGCTTGCCGAGGATCGGAATCGGCGGACCCGGGGCCGACTTGGTCGAAGCCCTGCACCGCCATGCCGCCGGAGCCCGGACAGCAGCCCACGTCGCAAAGCTGGAGACCACCGCACACGTCCGTCTGCGCTCAGACCCCCTGCTCGCCACCGGCCTCGCCCTGCTCCACGCCGTGCTGGGTGACACCGAGCGTGCACACGGCACGGTCGCCGATCTGCCGGACCCGGCCGCCCGGGGCACGGCGCTGGCGACCGTGGCCGCGTACCTGGCGGGCGTCCCCGCGCACTTGGACGTGGCCGCCGACGGTGACGACTGGACGCTCTCGGTGCTCCGGACCCTCGCGCATCACATGCGTCCGGCAGGGGAAGGACCTCACGACGCCACCGTCGTACGGAAGTTGGCCGTCGAAGCCCTCGGTACCAGCGCCTGGTACCAGGCCCTGCCGGTGCTGGCTCGCACCGGGCCCGAAGCCGTGCATGGAGTCGTCGACGTTCTCGACCAGCACCGTGAGTCGAGGCGCGCCGGGTCGTGAACCGGGCCCGCCCCGCCGCCCGGCTACGGCACCCGCCCCGTCCACTCTTCCGTGGAGAACTTCGTCTCCGCCAGCTCCCGGGCGCGGGCCATCTCCTCGTCCGTCACCCGGCCCTCGGCCAACCCGTACCGCCCCCGGAACGAGGCGATCATGCGGTCGATGACCGCTTCGCGGGGCAGGCCCGTCTGGCGGCGTAGGGGGTCGACGCGCTTCTTGGCGCTCTTGGTGCCCTTGTCCGAGAGCTTCTCGCGGCCGATGCGCAGGACTTCGAGCATCTTGTCGGCGTCGATGTCGTACGCCATCGTCACGTGGTGCAGCACCGCGCCGTCGTCCGCCACCACGCGCTTCTGCGCGGCGCCCGCGATCTTGCCCGCGTCCGTCGCTATGTCGTTGAGCGGCTGGTACCACGCCTTGACGCCCATGTCGCCGAGCGCGCCCAGGACCCAGTCGTCGAGGTAGGCGTACGAGTCGGCGAAGGAGAGGCCGGAGACCAGGGCGTCGGGGACCGACAGCGAGTACGTGATCGTGTTGCCCGGCTCGATGAACATCGCGCCGCCGCCCGACACCCGGCGCACCACCGTGATGCCATGGCGCTCGGCGCCCTCGGGGTCGACCTCGTTGCGCAGGGACTGGAAGCTGCCGATGACGACGGCGGGTGCGCCCCACTCCCAGACGCGCAGCGTCGGCGGGCGGCGGCCGGCCGCGACCTCGGCGGTGATGACCTCGTCTAGCGCCATGTGCAGGGCGGGGGACTGGGGGCCGTCGTGGATCAGCTGCCAGTCGTAGTCCGTCCAGTCCGTGGCGTGTGCCAGCGCGCGGCGGACCGCGACGCCGACCCCCTCCGCCGTCAGTCCGTACATCGTCGTGCCCGGTGGCAGCGCCGCCTCGATACGGGCCGCGAGCCCGGCGGCGTCCGTGTCGGCCGGGGCGCCCTCCAGCGCGCTGTTGATGGAGAGGATCGCCTCGTCCGGTTCCAGGAAGAAGTCGCCCGCGACCCGCACGCCGCTCAGGACCCCGTCCTCGACGTCCAGGTCCACCACCACGAGCTTGCCGCCGGGGACCTTGTACTCACCGTGCACCGCTGCGCCTCCATCCGTTCCGAGCACGATCAACGTTACGGGCGGGGTCTGACATTCCGGGACGGGCCCGTCTAGCCTGCAGAGATGTTCACCACCCGGCCCACCCTCCAGGGCACCTTCGGCATGGTGTCCTCCACCCACTGGCTCGCCTCGCAGTGCGCGATGGCCGTCCTGGAAGACGGCGGGAACGCGTTCGACGCGGCCGTCGCCGCGGGCTTCGTCCTGCATGTCGTCGAGCCGCATATGAACGGTCCGGCGGGCGAAGTACCGATCCTGCTCGCACCCACCGGGGGACCGGTACGGGTGCTGTGCGGGCAGGGGCCCGCGCCCGCCGGGGCCACCGTCGCGCACTACCGTGCGCTCGGCCTCGACCTGGTGCCCGGCACCGGACCGCTGGCCGCCGCCGTGCCCGGCGCCTTCGACGCCTGGATGGTGCTGCTGCGCGACCACGGCACCATGCCGCTCGCCGACGTCCTGAAGTACGCCATCGGGTATGCCTCTGACGGGCACCCGGTGGTGGAGAGGGTCGTCGAGACCGTGGACAGCGTGCGCGCGTTGTTCGAGAGCGAGTGGGCCTCCTCCGCCGAGGTGTATCTGCCGGGTGGCCGGGCTCCGCGGCCCGGACAGCTGCTGCGCAATCCGGCCCTCGCGCACACCTGGCGCAGGCTCCTCGCCGAGTCCGAGTCCGAGTCCGAGTCCGAGCCTGAGTCGGCCGCCACGCGCGCGTCCGCCTCCGGTGACGCCCGGGTCCGCCAGATCGAGGCGGCCCGCCGCATCTGGCGTGAGGGATTCGTCGCCGAGGCCCTTCTCGCCCAGTCCGCCCGCCCCACCCTGGACACCAGCGGCGAACGCCACACCGGCACGCTGACCGCCGCCGACCTCGCCGGCTGGTCCGCGACGTACGAGGCGCCCGTGACGTACGACTGGAACGGCTGGACCGTCTGCAAGGCGGGCGGCTGGAGTCAGGGGCCGGCCTTTCTGCAGCAACTGGCGCTGCTTCCTGGTGAGTTGCCGCCTTACGGCTCCGACGAGTACGTCCATCTCCTCGTCGAAGGGTGCAAGCTCGCCATGGCCGACCGGGAGGCCTGGTACGGGGACGCGGCCGAGGTGCCGCTCGCCGAGCTGCTCTCGGACGGCTACAACGCGGCCCGGCGCGCGCTCGTCGGCCCGGCGGCCTCGTACGAGCTGCGGCCCGGCAGCCCGGGCGGCCGCATACCCCGCGTCGCCGAGCACGCCCTACGCGCGCGTGGCGCCGACTTCGCGTACGCACGCGTGCCCGGCGCGGGAGAGCCCACCGTGGGGCCCGACGGGGCGACCCGGGGCGACACCTGTCATCTGGACGTCGTCGACCGCTGGGGCAACATGGTCGCCGCGACCCCGAGCGGTGGCTGGCTCCAGTCGAATCCGGTCGTGCCCGAGCTGGGGTTCCCGCTCGGCACCCGGCTCCAGATGACCTGGCTGGAGGAGGGCCTGCCGAACTCGCTGACCCCGGGCCGCCGCCCCCGTACGACCCTGTCGCCCTCGCTGGCGCTGCGCGACGGTGTGCCGGTGCTGGCGTTCGGGACGCCGGGCGGGGACCAGCAGGACCAGTGGCAGCTGCACTTCTTCCTCGCGGTCGCGCTGGGCGCGCGCGTACGCGGCGGGCTCGACCTCCAGGGCGCGGTCGACGCCCCGAACTGGCACAACGACTCCTTCCCGAGCTCCTTCCACCCCAGGGTGACGCTGCCCGGCAGTGTCACCGTGGAGTCGCGGATCGGCGCCGACGTCATCGACGGGCTGCGGCGGCGCGGACACCGCGTTACGGTGGGCGACCCCTGGTCGGAGGGGCGGCTGTGCGCGGTGGCGCGGGATCCGGAGACGGGCCTGCTGTCCGCCGCCGCGAATCCGCGCGGGATGCAGGGGTACGCGGTGGGGCGCTGACGCGGGAGGCGGCGCAGCAGCGGGGCCGCATCGCCCCGGCACGGCAGATCAGCCAGATCTGCCGAGGTCACCTCGATGTCGGCCGTGGTTCAGATCACGTTCGCCGATTGTCAGTGGGGCATGTTTTGCTGGACGCATGATCGAAGGATTTCTCGCAGAGTTTCTGGAAGACCGGTCGTCCGACGTCGAAGAGGCGGTCCGCAAGGCGGCGGCCGTCGAGATCATGCCGCGCTTCCGCCAGCTCGCCGCGCATGAAGTCCTGGAGAAGAGCGGCCCGCACGACCTGGTGACGGTCGCGGACCGGCGGGCCGAGGAGTTTCTGACGCAGGCGCTGCCCGCGCTGCTGCCCGGGTCGGTCGTCGTCGGCGAGGAGGCCGTCGCGGCCGACCCGTCGTCGTACGACGCCCTCGGTGGCGACGCGCCGGTGTGGATCGTCGACCCGGTCGACGGGACGCGGCAGTTCGTGCGCGGCGAGGAGGGGTTCTGCACCCTGGTGGCGCTGGCGCACCACGGCGAGGTGCTGGCCTCGTGGACGTACGCGGCGGCCCTTGACCTCATGGCGGTCGCGATAAAGGGCCGGGGCGCGACGTGCAACGGTGTGCCGATCCGGTCCGGGGCGCCCGAGCCGGGCGCGGTGCTCGAAGTGGCCACGTCCCACCCGGACTACACGACGGACGACCAGAAGCGGGCCCTGCTCGGGCTGCGCGTGGCGGGCGTCGACCCGCGCCCGTGCGGTTCGGCCGGGCTTGAGTACCTGGCCGTCGCGCGCGGTGAGCTCGACGCGGTCGCGTTCTCCTGGGAGTTGGCCTGGGACCACGCGGCGGGGCTGCTCCTGGTGGCCGAGGCCGGCGGGGCGAACGTGACCGTCGCGGGCGAGCCGTTCCGGATAACCGGCGGCAACGCGCTGCCGTTCACGGCGGCCCGGGACGCGGCGACGGCCGAGCGGGTGCGGGGGTTGCTGGCGGGGGAGTGAGCGGACCGGCCCGCCCGGCCGGCGGCCACGTACGCCTCCGGCCGGGCAGGGCACCATCGCGCCCACCAAGGCAGCAGTGCTCACCCCACGGCGCCCACGCGAGCCCGCAACCGCACCCACCCCCAACCGGATTGTCCGCGGCCCGGAATATGCTGGGTGTCTTGGCCACAAGGGCGTGAGGAGTCCAAGGTGCCGTCGATGCTGGATGCCGTCGTCGTGGGGGCGGGTCCCAATGGACTGACCGCCGCGGTCGAACTGGCCAGGCGCGGTCTGTCCGTTGAGGTCTTCGAGGCCAAGGACACCATCGGCGGCGGCGCCAGGACCGAGGAGCTGACCCTCCCCGGCTTCCGCCACGACCCCTGCTCCGCCGTGCACCCGCTGGGCATCGGCTCCCCGGCCTTCAGCCGGATGCCGCTCGACCGGTACGGCCTGGAGTGGCTGCACCCCGAGCTGCCCATGGCGCACCCGTTCGACGACGGCACGGCCGCCGTGCTCTCGCGCTCGGTCGCCGAGACCGCCGCCTCGTTCGGGCCGCGCGACGCGGGCACGTATCGCAGACTCGTGGCGCCGTACCGGGGCAAGTGGGATGTGCTGGCGCGCGACTTCATGTCGCTGCCGCTCACCGCGCTGCCCCGCGACCCCATCGGTCTCGCGCGCTTCGGCATTGACGGCCTCCAGCCGTACTCCTGGCTGATGCGCCGCTTCCGCGACGACCGGGCGCGGGCGCTGATGGCCGGGCTCGTCGGGCATGTCATCGCCCCGCTGAGCGGCGTGGCGACCTCCGCCGTCGGCCTGGTCTTCGCGCTCGGCGCGCACGAGAACGGCTGGCCGATGCCGCGCGGCGGATCGCAGTCGATCTCGGACGCGCTCGCCGCGTACCTGCGTGACCTGGGCGGTTCCGTCCACACCGGCTTCGAGGTGAAGCGGCTCGACGACCTGCCGCCCGCGCGCGCGTACGTCTTCGACACCTCCCCGACCGCGCTCGCCCGCATCGCGGGCCTGGGCCGTGCGTACGCGGGGTACCGGTACGGGGCGAGCGTCTTCAAGATCGATTACGCCCTGGACGGTCCGGTCCCGTGGACCGCGCAGGAGCCGCGCCGGGCCGGCACCGTGCAGATCGGCCCGTCCAGCCGGGAGATCGGCGCCGCGCTCGGTCAGGCGTCCGGCGGCACCGCGCCCGAGACACCGTTCCTGATCACCGCCCAGCCGAGCCTCGTCGATCCGTCCCGGGCGCCCGAGGGCAAGCATGTCTTCTGGGCGTACGGGCATGTCCCGAACGGCTGGGACGGCGACCTCACCGACGCCATAGAGCGGCAGATCGAGCGCTTCGCGCCGGGCTTCCGCGACCGGGTCCTCGCCCGCGCCACCGCCGGACCGCCCCAGCTCGCGGCGCACAACGCCAACTATGTGGGCGGCGACATCGCGTGCGGCGCGGCGAGCGGCCTCCAGCTGCTGCTGCGGCCCACACTGTCCCTGTTCCCGTACTCGACCCGGCACCCCTCGGTGTTCCTCTGCTCCTCCGCCACCCCGCCCGGCCCCGGCGTGCACGGCATGTCCGGGCACAACGCGGCGAAGGCGGTGTGGCGCGCCCTGCGAAAGGCGGACCAGAAGTGACGAGCCCCCTCTCGATCGTCCTGGTCCGGGGCGACATCACCGACCAGTCCGTCGACGTGATCGTGAACGCGGCCAACTCCTCGCTGCTCGGCGGCGGCGGGGTCGACGGCGCCATCCACCGCAGGGGCGGCCCCGAGATCCTCGCCGACTGCCGCAGGCTGCGCGCCTCGCAGTACGGCAAGGGCCTGCCGACCGGCCAGGCCGTCGCCACCACGGCGGGCCTCCTGGACGCCGACTGGGTGATCCACACCGTGGGTCCGGTCTGGCAGCGCGACGAGGACCGCTCGGCCCTGCTCGCCTCCTGCTACCGGGAGTCCCTGCGGGTGGCGGGCGAGCTCGGCGCGCGGACCGTGGCGTTCCCCGCGATCTCCACCGGGGTCTACGGCTGGCCGATGGACGACGGCGCCCGGATCGCGGTGCGTACCGTACGGCAGGCGGCCGCGGCTCCCGTCGAAGAGGTCCGGTTCGTCCTGTTCGGCGAGACGGCGTACACGGCATTTGAAGAGGCGCTGGCCACGCAAGGTTGACGTCGTATTTCTGCCAGCATCGGGCGCTCGCTCTGCCCGATGCTTGAGCCATGAACCCCGCCGCCCCGGCCGCGACCGCGGCCATGCACACCGACACCGAGCGCTGCGTACGGGCCGTGCAGTCCAAGGACGCCCGTTTCGACGGCTGGTTCTTCACGGCCGTCCTGACCACCCGCATCTACTGCCGCCCCAGCTGCCCGGTGGTGCCGCCGAAGGTCGAGAACATGACCTTCTATCCGAGCGCCGCCGCCTGCCAGCAGGCCGGATTCCGGGCCTGCAAGCGGTGCCGCCCGGACACCACGCCGGGCTCCCCGGAGTGGAACGCCCGGGCCGACTCCGTCGCCCGTGCCATGCGGCTGATCCGGGACGGCGTCGTCGACCGCGAGGGCGTGCCCGGGCTCGCCGCCCGGCTCGGCTACAGCGCCCGCCAGATCGAGCGCCAGCTGCTCGCCGAGCTCGGTGCCGGGCCGCTCGCGCTGGCCCGTGCCCAGCGCGCCCAGACCGCCCGGATTCTCATCGAGACCACGGCGCTGCCGATGGCCGATGTCGCCTTCGCGGCGGGCTTCGCGTCCGTGCGCACCTTCAACGACACCGTGCGCGAGGTCTTCGCGCTCGCCCCGACCGAGCTGCGCGCCCGCGCCGCCCGGGGCATCGCCCGCCAGGCCCCCGGCTCGATCTCGCTCCGCCTGCCCTACCGCGCCCCGCTCACCCCCGACAACCTCTTCGGGCATCTGGCCGCGACCGCGGTGCCGGGTGTGGAGGAGTGGCGCGGCGGCGCGTACCGCCGCACGCTCTCGCTCCCGTACGGCCATGGCATCGTCGAACTCAGCCCGCAGCCCGACCACATCGGATGTCTGCTCTCGCTGACCGATCTGCGCGACCTCGCCATCGCCATCAGCCGCTGCCGCTGGATGCTCGACCTCGACGCCGACCCGGTCGCCGTCGACGACCGGCTGCGGGCCGACCCGCTGCTCGCCCCGCTGGTCGACAAGGCGCCGGGACGCCGGGTGCCGCGTACCGTCGACGCGGCGGAGTTCGCGGTACGGGCGGTGCTCGGCCAGCAGGTCTCCACCGCCGCCGCGCGCACCCACGCGGCCCGGCTCGTGACCGCGCACGGCGAGCCGGTCGAGGACCCGGGCGGCGGTCTCACCCATCTCTTCCCCACCTCCGAGGCGCTGGCCGCGCTCGACCCGGAGAAGCTGGCGCTGCCGCGCAGCCGCCGCACCACGCTCACCACCCTGGTCGCCGCGCTGGCCGACGGCACGCTCAGGCTCGGCATCGACACCGACTGGGAGCGGGCGCGGGCGCAGCTGCTCGCGCTGCCCGGCTTCGGCCCCTGGACGGTGGAGGTGATCGCGATGCGGGCGCTCGGCGACCCGGACGCGTTCCTGGCCTCCGACCTGGGCATGCGCCGCGCCGCCGAGGGGCTGGGCCTGCCGTCGTCCCCCGCCGCGCTCACCGCGCGCGCCGCCGCCTGGCGCCCCTGGCGGGCGTACGCCGTCCAGTACCTCTGGGCGACGGACGACCACCCCATCAACATCCTTCCGGCATAAGGGAGTTCACTGCCATGACCACCACCCACACCGTGATGGACAGCCCGTACGGGCAGCTCACCCTCGTCGCCGAGGACGGGGTGCTCAGCCGCCTCCACATGGAGGGGCAGCGCCACCGTCCGGCCGAGGAGACGTTCGGCGAGCGGGACGACGACGGTCCGTTCCCCGAGGTGATCCGCCAGCTGAACGCCTACTTCGCGGGCGAACTCACCCACTTCGACCTTGAGTTGGACCTGCGCGGCACGGACTTCCAGCGGTCCGTCTGGGAGCAGCTGTGCCGTATCCCGTACGGCGAGACGCGTTCCTACGGCGAGCTCGCCGAGGCCCTGGGCAACCCCAATGCCTCCCGCGCGGTGGGCCTGGCCAACGGCAAGAACCCGGTGGGGATCATCGTCCCCTGCCACCGGGTGATCGGCTCGTCGGGCAGCCTCACGGGCTACGGCGGCGGCCTCGACCGCAAGCAGCGGCTGCTGGCGTTCGAGAAGGGGACGGGGGAGGACGCGCTGTTCTGAGCGCCTGTCTTCGGCCGAGCGGCGCGGGCGCTCAGCTCGCCTGCCGGGGCCCCACCACCAGCGCCCCCAGCCGCAGGAAGGCTTTGTACGTCTCGGGGGCCAGCCAGGACAGTTCGACCGTGCTGCCGGTCGTCAGATGGCCGTCGCGGGGGACGGTGAGGACGCCCCGGCAGCGGGAGCTGAGGCTGCGGATGGTCGCCGCGTCCAGGGACCAACCGGCCGCCGGGCGGCTGTGGTTGAGGACGACCACCGCCTCCGCGACCAGATCGGGCCGGCCGAGCGCGACCAGGCGGTCCACGGCCTGCTGGGCCTGGGTCACCCCGGCCGGGTCGGCGCGGGAGACGATCACGACCCGGTTGGCGAGCTCCAGGACCGCCTGCGGGAACTTGTCGGTGTCGGCGAGCGTGATGTCGAAGTGCGGCGCGGTCACCTCGGCGACCCTGCGGTACTCGAAGTCCGAGAACTGGCCCGCGGCGGGCGGGTGCGAGACCGAGTCGTTGGCCAGGACCAGCAGGCCCGAGCGGTGCTGGGAGAGGAAGAGGCGCAGATCCTCGAAGCGGTCGACCTCATGGGCGGAGCGGGCGAGTTCGGTGAGCCGGGCGGCCGTCGACCGGTACACCCGGCGGGCGATGTGGATATGGCTGCCCGCGTGCCGGTCCGTGTCGATGGCCAGTACCCGCTCCTGGCGCTGCTCGGCGAGGATCGCGCCCAGGACGGTCGTCGTGGTGGTGCACCCCGCGCGGTCCTTGACGCCGAGGACCGCGATCCGCAGCGGCTGCCGCAGCGGGGCCCGGATGGTACGGATCCACTGCTCGCGGCCCGACTCCTCCTCCGGGCTCTCCTCGGTGTCGGCCACGACTTCGTCGTCCGGCTCGTCCTCCCACTCCACCGGCACGAGCAGCCGCGCGCCGAACGCCTCGGCCATCTCGCGGGCCGTCGGCCGGGCCTCCGGCTCCTCGTCCACCGAGCGCAGCAGCAGATCGCGCAGGCTCTCGTCCAGGCGGCGGAACTCCGGGTCGTGGCGCAGGATGTCGTGCTCGTACCAGCGCCAGTGCCGTCCGGTCACCGCCTGGAGCAGGATCATCCCGATCGCGTACACATCGCCCGCAGCGATCCGCGACTCGCCCCACGACGTCACCTCGGGCGCCCGGTAGGGGGAGTTGGAGGGTGTGGTGAGCGCGGACGCGCTGGAGGTGCCGTCGATCCGGGCCGACGTCCAGCTGATGATGTGCAGGGTGCGTTCGGTGACCAGGACCCTGCCCGGTGTCAGCGAGCCGTGCACCAGGCCCTTGCGGTGGCAGCGGGTCACCGCGCGCGCCAGGCTCCAGCCCAGCCACGCGAAGAGCGGCGATTCGCGCAGCGGCCCGGCCGCCTGGAGCACCGCGCGCAGGGTCGGCGCGGGGCGGCCGGTGCTGAGGGTGTCGAGCCGCAGGGCGATCCAGGGCGTGGAGTCGTCGAGGTCGGCGGCGACCACGGCGGGTGCGTACACCCCGTCCATCCGCCGCAGCGCCCGCCGTTCGGTGTCGAGCAGCTCCCGGGCGCTCGGCGAGTCGGCGGAGCGGGCGACCCGCAGGAGCATCTGCTCGCCGTCCGGGTCCTCGCCGATGTACGCGACGGGCTTGCCGCCGGTCTCGTCGCGCATCCGCAGGGTGTACGGGCCGAGCGCGTGCAGATCCTGGAGGCGCAGCGGCAACCACGAAGGCGCCGTCTCCAGACCGGACGGCAGTCGCACCTCCTCGTACTCCGTGGCCACCGGCCTCGGCAGCACCGGCATCATCGGCCGCGCGCCCAGATGGGTGAGGAGCCGGTCCTCCAGCCACGCGAACGGCCGTGTACCCGGCAGGAGTTCACCCGTGCCGGAGGGGTGGGCGAGCCAGGCCGGGAAGTCGGGGGAGCGGCCCACGAGCGTGGCCAGGCGGTCGGTCACCGCCCGGGTGGTACGCAGCAGATCGATCGGGGACGCGGTGTCGATCAGGATCTCCTGGACCCCGTCGAGGAAGCCGAACCGGCGGTGCTGGGCGGGCAGTTCGGCCCCGGGCGGGTCGACCCCGCGCATCAGGCCGCCCAGGAACACCTCGGCCAGATGCGCGGTGTCGGAGTGCCACGGCACGGCCGCCTGCACCAGGCGCATCACGGGCACGGTCAGCGGTGAGATGGCGGCGAGGTGCGCGGCGAGCTTGTACGCCTGCGGGGAGGCGGCGTCCCGGAACCGCAGCACCGCGTCCGGTGCGTCACCGCCCCGCGTGTCGGCCCGGCCCCGGGAGCCCTTGGCGTGCACGGGTGCGAGCAGCGGGAGCTCGGCGCTCGCCCCGGGCGAGGCCACCAGACGCGCCCAGGCGGCGACGGCCGCGGGGTCGGGCTCCAGTACGGGGACGGGCACACCGGGGAAGCGGTCGCCGAGGCCGGGCGGCAGCAGCGGGTCGGACACCTCCCAGCTCTCGTTGGCAGCTCCCCGCCGCCGGGTCGTCACCGACCACTGCTCGCTGCGGATCCCCGAGCCGTCCCACATGCGGGCGGGCAGCGCGTGCAGCACGGCCGTCGGACCCTGCCGGGCCCAGCGTTCCAGGGCGGTGTGCATCCGGCCGTCCCGCCAGCACGCGCCCACCCCGTCGCTGATCACCAGGACCAGGGTGCGGCCCGACGGATCGGCGGCCGACGCGGGGGAGAGCAGCGGCACGCCGGGGTCGAAGGGGCGCACCCGCAGCCGGGGCGCGCCGGGCGAGCGGGTGTCCAGTCCGTGCACCCGGATGTCCCGGAACGCGCCCAACCGCTCGAAGACCGCCCGCAGTTCGATCGCCAGCCTGCGCCACAGCAGCATCGACAGGCCGTCGTCGATGAGCAGGGTGAGATCGAGCCAGCGCTGGCGCGCGGGACGCAGCACCACATCGGGCAGCCCGCTCTCGGCCATCGCCGTCGCGGTGGCCTCGTCGTCGAACTCCCAGGAGTGCGAGCCGATATGAGGCTGCTTCAGAAGCCGCAGCGCACGGCTCAGGCGCAGCTCGCCGTCGCCGAGCGCCTTCTCCTCGGGGACGCGCACCGGCAGCGCCCCGGCGCCGCGCGCGGCAGAGCGCGCCGAGGCCGCCGGGTCCGCGAACTCGGGGGCGCTGCGGGCGGCGGCGGCCGCGTGCAGGGCGCCCAACAGCTGGGTGGGGAGCGGTGGTTGGGACTTCTCGGCCTCCGGTGGGGCGCCGTCGTCCGCCTCGGTCGCCGGAGGTACGACTGTGCCCTCCGGCGGGGTCCGGGCATCATCCCAGGATCCCGGATCCTGTACGGGGTCCGGGGCCAGGGCGCTCGCCAGTGGCGCGCCGGCGTCCTGGGGCAGCCGGGCGGCCAGCCACAGCGTGTCCAGGAGCTCATGGGTGGAGAGCTCCTGGCCCACGAGGGCGGCGAATCTGCCGAGCCCGGCGGCCCTGTCGTCGGCGCGCGGCACCGCTACACCGTCCCGCCGAGCCGGTGCAGCACCGCGTCCAGCAGGCCCTCGGCGTTGAGGTTGACCCCTCCCTTGCGCAGGAAAACGGCGTTGAGCAGCTGGTCCGTGGCGAGTTCGCCGGGCGCGCGGCGGTTGAGGAACGCGTACAGCAGATCGTCGACATCGGAGAGCGCGTCGTCGCCGAGGTGCGCGGCCACGATGTCCCGCAGCCGCTCCTCGTCCGGGTCGGGCAGATTGAGGCGGACGCAGCGGCGCAGGAACGCGGGCGGGAAGTCCCGCTCGTTGTTGCTGGTGATCACCACGACCGGGAACTCGCGGCAGCGCACCAGACCCCGGGTGACCGTCACCCGGCCGCCCTCGGGGTCATGGGTGAGCACCGGCACCTCGGACTGCGCCTCGGGCAGCCGCGACAGCTCCGGGATCTCGAACTCGCCCTCCTCGAACACCGTCAGCAGGTCGTTCGGCAGATCCACGTCGCCCTTGTCGAGCTCGTCCACAAGCAGCACGCGCGGCCGCTCGCGCGGCACGAGCGCGGTGCCCAGCGGTCCCAGGCGTACGAACGTGCCGATGTCGGGTTCGGCGGCGCCGCGCTCCTGGCGCAGATGGGTCTCGCGCAGCCGCCCGATCGCGTCGTATCCGTACAGCGCGTCCTTGAGGACGGAGCGGCTGTTGACCGGCCACTGGAGCACCGGGCCCAGCGAGAGCTCGTGCGCGACGGCGTGTGCGAGCGAGGACTTTCCGGTGCCCGGATGCCCGGTGACCAGGAGCGGGCGGCGCAGATGCAGCGCCGCGCTCACCACGTCGGCCTCGGTGCGCCCGATGAGGTACGGGCGGTGGCGCACCCGGTGGCCGGGTGCCGCGCCGTTGGCGAACTGCCGCCACGGCGGCGCCTCGGGGAAGTCCACCTCGCGGGCCGTGCGGTCGCCGCGGAACAGCCGCCACCCGTCGTTCTCGCTCATATCGCCTGATCCGTTCCTTCCGTGGGGTCGGCGAGCTGGAGCTCGTCCGGGAGCGGCAGTTCGGCGTCCTCCCACACCAGCGCCGGACGTGCGGGCACCTGCGGGTCCATATAGGCGCGGACCCTGAAGTGCCGGATCCTTTCGGGCAGTTCGTCGACGGGGCCGTACGGACCCGCCGCGTCGAGCCGGGCCGCGTCGCCGGGTTGTGCGGCCTCGCGGTCCCACAGGACGATCGGCACCCCCATGGCCAGACAGAAGTGGAGCAGTCGCGTCCGGCGGTCGGGCGGCCCATGGACAATGACGCGGGCGGCGTCCCGGTGGGTTGTCTTCAGCAGCCGGATGAGTTCCATCTCGTCGGAGATCCGGTGGTCGGCGACGAGCGGTTCGCTCTGGTGGCGGGCGGCCCAGCGGCGCAACAGGTCGCCCGCGCCGGTGCGCGAGCGGCGTCTTATCTGCGGGCAGCGCAGTACGAGGTGGAAGTCCTCGCCCAGCGGCGCGGGGAAGAACTCGTCGGCGCTGGCGCCGTCCCACTCGTCGACGGGCAGATGCAGCGCGTCGGGGGCGACCGAGACCGCGACCAGCGCCACGTTCTGCCCGGCACCCTCCGCACACCCGGCCACCTCGCGGACAAGCCGGGCGATCTCCCGTCCGGTGCGCGGGTGTTCGGTCCCGGTGGCGGTGCGGGCGGCCGTGCCGTCGGCGCGCATCCGCCACACCGCGCAGCGGTAGCGGTCGGCGGGGTCCTTGGCGTGCCGGCTCAGTTCTACGAGTACACGCACTCCGGTTCCGGTGGAGCGGGCCGACCAGCGGGCGGCGTCGGCCCGGCGCTCGCCGAGGGCCGAGGTGTGGATGCCGAGCCGGGCCGCGACCCGGCCGCTCCACTCCTGGAGCGCCTGGCAGGCGATGCCGCCGGTCTCCGCCGCCACGTACTCGACGACCCGCAGCAGCGCGGGCAGCCGGGGCGTCTCGTCCGGCACCGGCGAGCCGTCGCCCGGCCAGCCCTCCAACTCGCGTACGGCACCGGGCACATCGTCCGGGTCCAGCCGGGCGGCCGCCAGGGAGCGGGGCAGATCCACATAGGGCAGCGCCGCTGTCGCCGCCCGGGGCAGCAGCCCCGGATCGCGCTGGGTGAGATGGTCCAACTTGCCGAGCAGTACGCGGTGTTCGGCGATCGAAAGCAGCATGGCCGCGTCGGTGAGGCGGCCCAGCGCGAGCAGCCGGTCGAGCTGGGAGCGGCCCCGGGCGTCGCTCAGCGACGGGGCCAGCGACTCGGCGAGCGTGGGCAGCGCCCGCTCGGCGGTGCACAGCAGCTGGGCCAGCTCCTCGACCGGCGGCGCGGTGCCGTCCGCCCGGGTGGTGAGGCCGAGCGCGGCGCCGAGCTGCGTGGCGTGCGCGGCCCGTACGGTCGGATCGCCGAGCAGGATGTGCAGCGGGCCGACCATCATGTCCCGTACGGACTCGTCGCCTTGAGGGCCCGTGGCCCGCGTACCGGGCGGCACCGGATCCGGGGCCGCCCCGACCCGTAACAGCTCCTGGTGGATCGACTGCCAGGTCGCACCCCAGCTGCGGCGCACGGTGTGCTGGGCGTCGAACGGGCCGCCCGGCGGGGTGATCCGGCCCATCACCAGACCCACGGCGGCGCCGTCCGCCGGGGACCACAGCAGCCCGCCGCTGTATCCCTCGTCGACGGCGGCGCCCGACAACTGCCCGTCCAGATAACCGATCCGCCCGTCGCAGGCGCCGACCTGGACGTCCGCGTACGAGAACGGCTGGCCGCCGCCGTACCAGGCGCGCACCAGCTGTCCGGCCCGCATGTCGAGCCAGCGTACCGGGGCGAGCGGGGGCGGCGGCTCCTCGTCGAGTTCCAGTACGGCCAGGTCGCCGCCCCATTCGAGGGAGCCTTCGGCGACCGGGCCCTGGTGGTGGGGTGCGCGCGGCGCCACCCAGGCGACGAGCCGGGCCTGGCGGGCATCGGCGGCGAGTGCGGGGAAGGCGACGTCGAGGGTGACCGCGCCCGGGTCGCGCGGGCTCAGCATCCTCACGCCCAGCGCCGCATTGACGACATGCGCGCAGGTCAGGAGTCTTCGGGCGGACAGCAGGACGCCCGCCCCGGCGGTCCGTCCCCGGTCGGCCGAGAGCACCCGTACGAGCGCGCCCCGCGCGTCCGCCGACGGGTCCTCGCCCGGCGCCTTGAACCAGCCCACGGTTCAGTTGCCGCCGGGCCGCAGCTGCCAGGTCGCCGAAACGGTCAGACTGGACTGCCCGTTGGCCCCCACGATCCCGAGGGTGAGGTCCTGGCCGATCTGGACCCCGAAGTCGACGGTGATCGAGTCGGGCGGGTCGGGAACGTTCCGCACGGAGTCGTGCACCTGTTGGAGTACGGGCCCGAGCGGCCGCAGCACGGCGTGCAGCGCGTCCGTGGCCAGCGAGGAGACCCTTGCCCCGAGCCCGACGGGCACCACCCCGCCGACCCCGCTGGGCAGTTCGGTCTCGGTTTCTGCCTCAGGACCGCCGACGGGTGCGAGCTCGACTCTGACCCGGGAGCCGTCGGCGAGGGTGAATTCCATGAAGTCGTATGGCGGCACGGGGACATTGTGGGGGCAACCGGCGCTCTGGTCAGCCGAGTTGACGGAATGGCCGTCAGCCTGTCATCCGCCCGTTCTCCAGTTCGGCCGTGCCTGCCCCTGACGTCAGTACGTCCAGCGCCGCGAGGACGCGTAGTCCCAGCTCGCCCAGGAGGTACGCGGGGAGCTCGTCGCGGGCGACCAGGCGCCAGGAGAGCAGTTCCTCCTCCTGGAGCCGGATCTTTTTGAGGTCGTCCTCGGTGAGGACGCCTCCGTCGTAGACGTACGCGACGATCGGCGGTCGCGCCGTCCCCGGCACCCAGTCGATCGCGAGGAGCCGGCCCGGTTCGATGTCGAGGCCGATCTCTTCGAGGGTCTCGCGGCGGGCGGCTCGGCGCGGTGTCTCGCCTCGGTCGGACTCGATCGTCCCGCCCGGCAGCGCCCAGCCCTCGCGGTAGTTCGGCTCCACCAGCAGCACGCGGTCCTCGGCGTCGCGGAGGATTGTGGCTGCGCCGGCCAGTACGCGGGGGAGTTCCGCGATGTACTTTGCGTAGTCATCGGCTGTCACGCGCGTCAGCGTAGGCGGTGTGTGGGGGCGCGTTTTTCGGGTGCGGACCGTGCTGGGTTGCTCGCGCAGTTCCCCGCGCCCCTAAATGCCCAGGGGCGCGGGGAACTGCGCGATCAGCCCAAGACGGTCCGCACCCGAAAAAGGGGGTTCGGGGCGGAGCCCCGTGTTGTCATGCCCCCGGCGTACCCGAACCGTCCTCCCCCGTACGGGACTTGGCGGCCCGCCGCAGGCGGTAGTGGCGGGACGGACCCTGTTCGGTGAGGGCGTCACCCACCACCGCCCGGATCGCGTCGCGCATCCCGTGCAGCGCGTGCTGCCGGGCGGGCCCCGCGCCGGGGTCCTCGCGCAGTTCCTTCAACAGCGACCAGCACAGCCCGAGCATCACGAGGACGAACGGCAGCGCCACCAGGATCGTGGCGGTCTGGAGCGACTTGAGGCCGCCCGCGACGAGCAGCACCGCCGCGACCGCCGCCATCAGCACACCCCACAGCACCACCAGCCAGGTCGGCGGGTGCAGCGCGCCCCGGCTGGTCAGCGAACCCATCACCAGCGAGGCCGAGTCGGCGCTGGTGATGAAGTACGTCATGACGAGCACCATCGCGAGGTACGAGGTCACCGTGCCGATCGGCAGCGCGTCCAGCATCGCGAAGAGCGACGCCTCGGCACCGTCCTTCACCTTGCCCGCCAGATCGGCGGCACCGGTCGAGTCCAGGCGGATGGCGGTGCCGCCCATCACGCAGAACCACAGGACGGTCGCGCCGCTCGGCACCAGGAGCACCCCGATCAGGAACTCGCGGATGGTCCGGCCGTGCGAGATCCGGGCGATGAAGGTCCCGACGAACGGGGCCCAGGACAGCCACCACGCCCAGTAGAAGATCGTCCAGGCCCCGAGCCAGACGCGGTCCGTGAAGGCGCCGGTGCGGCTCGCCATCGGCAGCAGCTCGTGCAGATAGCCGCCGACGGACGCGGGGATGGTGTCCAGGACGTACACCGTGGGCCCCAGCAGGAACACGAAGAGCATCAGCGCGGCGGCGAGGACGATGTTGAGCGTGGACAGCCACTTCACACCCTTGTGCAGCCCGGAGAACGCCGACAGGACGAACGCGGCGGAGAGCGAGGCGATGATGATCAGCTGGGTGGCGGTGGAGTCGTCCACGCTCGCTGTGATGTTCAGGCCCTTGGAGACCTGGAGCGCGCCCAGGCCCAGGCTCGTCGCCGTGCCGAAGACTGTCGCGAAGACCGCGAGCAGGTCGATGCACCGGCCCGGCCAGCCGTCCGCCCGCCGGGCGCCGATCAGCGGGACGAAGGCCGCGGAGAGCCGGTTGCCGCGCGCCTTGCGGAACCCGGCGTACGCGAGGGCCAGCCCCGCGATGCCGTAGATCGCCCACGGGGTGAGCGTCCAGTGGAAGAACGAGTACTCCAGGGCCGTGCGCGCCGCGTCGCCGGTGCGGGGAGCCGCGCCGCTGGCCGGGGGCGGGGCGAGGTAGTGCGTGAGCGGCTCGCCCACGCCGTAGAACATCAGCCCGATGCCCATCCCGGCGCTGAACATCATCGCGATCCACGCGAGATTGGTGAACTCGGGCTCGGAGTCGTCGGCGCCGAGCCGGATCCGCCCGTACCGGCTGATCGCGAGCACCACGCAGAGCACCAGGAACGTATCGGCGGCGATCACGAACAGCCAGGCGAAGTTCTTGAGCACCCAGGCCAGGGCGGTCGAGGAGGCGCTGTCGAAGGAGTGCTTGCCGAGCGCGGCCCAGGCGACCGCCGCCGCCACCGCGACCACCCCGATCACGACGACGGTGAGGTCGGGGGCCGGGCTCGCGGAGTCCGGGGGCGGGGCGTGCGGGCCCGGATGATCGATCGAATCCTCGCTCATGCCGCCCCACTATGGTCCGCGATATGGAGGTTTTGTGGGGTGGCACGCCGTCCCGCCGTGCATGACGCCTATGGGCAGGGCCGCGGCGGGCGGATAGGGTCGCAGTGGCGCGACTGCCTGTTCGAAAGCAAGGGATTAGCAAGGTGACGGACGGAGCAGTTTTCGAAACCGCCCGCGTGCTTGTCGCGGCGGACAAGTTCAAGGGCTCGCTCACGGCCGTACAGGTCGCGGAGCGGGTGACGGCCGGGCTCCGGCGCGTCCTGCCCGGTCTGCCGGTGGAGACCCTGCCGGTCGCCGACGGCGGCGACGGCACGGTCGCGGCGGCGATCGCGGCCGGCTTCGAACGCCGGGAGGCCCGGGTCACCGGTCCGCTCGGCACCCAGGTGACCGCGGCCTTCGCGGTACGGGACGGGGTGGCCGTGGTGGAGATGGCGGAGGCGTCCGGCCTCCAGCACCTCCCGAGCGGCGTCTTCGCCCCGCTCACCGCCACCACGTACGGCTCGGGCGAGCTGCTGCTCGCCGCGCTCGACGCGGGCGCGCGCACCATCGTGTTCGGCGTCGGCGGCAGCGCCACGACGGACGGCGGCGCGGGCATGCTGGCGGCGCTGGGCGCCCGGTTCCTGGACGCGGCGGGCGCCCCGGTGGCCCCGGGCGGCGGCCCCCTGGCGTCCCTGGCGACGGCGGACCTCTCCGCTCTCGACCCCCGCTTCGCCTCGGTCGACCTGGTGCTCGCCAGCGACGTGGACAACCCGCTGACGGGCCCGAAGGGCGCCCCGGCGGTGTACGGCCCGCAGAAGGGCGCGAACCCGGAGGACGTGGCGGCCCTGGACGCGGCGCTGGCCCACTTCGCCAAGGTCCTGGAGGCGTCCGTGGGCGCCCGTGCGGCCGAGGCGGCCCTCGCCCCGGGGGCGGGCGCGGCGGGCGGCATCGGGTACGGGGCCCTTGTCGCCCTGGGCGCGAGGTTCCGGCCCGGCATCGAGGTCATGCTCGACGTCCTGGGCTTCGCCCCGGCGCTGGCCCGGGCCACCCTGGTGATCACGGGTGAGGGCTCGCTCGACGAGCAGACCCTGCACGGCAAGGCCCCGGCGGGCGTGGCGGCGGCGGCGCGCTCTGCGGGCATCGAGGTCGTAGCGGTCTGCGGCCGCCTCGCGCTGCCCCCCGAGGCCCTGGGCAAGGCGGGCATCCGCCGCGCCTACGCCCTCACGGACCTGGAGCCCGACCCGGCCCGCTGCATGGCGGAAGCGGGTCCCCTGCTGGAGCGCAGCGCAGAACAGATCGCCAGGGACTTCCTGGCCTGACCTTTTCGTCTGCGGGTCCGCTGTGGGCCGCTCGCGCCCCTTATGGGCCCGGAGGGCCCTCCTAGGGGCGCGGGGAACTGCGCGACCAGCCACGCACGATCCGCAGACGAACTCATCGCACCCCGCCCAGCGCAGCAAGAAGGCCCCGGACCAAAAAACGGTCCGGGGCCTTCGTATGCAGACGCAGGCACAGCGCGCAGCGCTAAGGCAACTGCGTAGCCCGAGCCTCGCGGCGGTTGTCGCGGATCGAGTTCACCCGGCGAGCCGTGGCGAACAGAGGAATCACCGCGCCGAGCACGACCTGGAGCACGCACCCGGTCTGGAGCAGCAGCTGACCGCCCGGCGCGTCGAACGCCCACGCCGCCAGCATCCCCATCGCGCCCACGATCCAGCTGAGCATCGCCACCGCGAGGATCCCGCGCGGCTTGGGGTACTCGACCCGGCTGACCATCAGCCACGCCACCCCTATGACGGCGAGCAGCGTCGGCACGAACGGCATCTCAAGCAGCACGATCGAGACAACGGTGAGCGCGCCGAAGGGGCTCGGCATGCCCTGGAACATGCCGTCCTTCATCGTCACGCAGGAGAACCGCGCGAGTCTGAGCACGACCGCCAGCAGCACCGTGATCGCCGCCACCGCCGCGACCCGCTGGTGCGCGTCGTCGGCGACCATGCCGTACACGAGGACGAAGTACGCCGGGGCGAGCCCGAAGCTGATCAGGTCCGAGAGGTTGTCCAGCTCGGCGCCCATCGGCGAGCTCCGCAGCTTCCGCGCGACCAGGCCGTCGCAGAGGTCGAAGATCGCCGCGAGCAGCATCAGGATCACAGCGGTCGCGGCGGAGTGCCGCGCCATGCCCGTCTCCTGGCTGCCCGAGAGGTGCGGGATGAGGATTCCGGTGGTGGTGAAGTACACCGCCATGAATCCGCAGGTCGCGTTGCCGAGCGTCAGGGTGTCCGCTATCGACAGGCGCAGGGAGAGGGGCATCTCCTCCGCGTCGTCCTCCGCGTCCGCCCCGGGGACCCAGCCGGTCTGGGTGTCCGGATCAATCACGGTCAATTCGAGTCACCCCCGCAGTGGTCGCCTGGCCCACCTCGACCGCGACCTCGACCCCCTCCGGGAGGTAGATGTCGACCCGGGAGCCGAACCGGATGAGACCGATCCGCTCGCCCTGCTCCACCTTGGTGCCCTGCGGGATGTAGGGGACGATCCGCCGCGCCACCGCACCCGCGATCTGCACCATCTCGATGTCGCCGAGCTCGGTGTCGAAGTGCCAGACAACGCGCTCGTTGTTCTCGCTCTCCTTGTTGAACGCCGGGACGAAACCGCCGGGGACGTGCTCCACGGAAGTCACCGTGCCCGCCAGGGGCGCGCGGTTGACGTGGACGTTCAGCGGGCTCATGAAGATCGCGACGCGGGTGCGCCCGTCCTTCCACGGCATGATGCTCTGCACCACACCGTCGGCCGGGGAGATCACGCGGCCGGGCGCGATCTCGCGCTCGGGGTCGCGGAAGAACCACAGCATGCCCGCCGCCAGGGCGGTGGTGGGCACGGCGACGATCGCGGCGGCCTTGGAACGGCGCGCGCGGACGAGGCTCACTGCTGCGGTGGCGACGGTCGGCAGAAGCCACGGCGATGCTCCGCGAGCAAGACGTCCCGAGAGGAAACCGTCGCGAGGTGCAGAGGTTTGGCTGTGGGGCATGGATGACCTTCGTAGCGGATGATGCCGCGCTGGCAATGGGGGACGGCGGCTGGTTTACCAGCGATGCTATCGGTTGCGAGCCGCAACTGGGAAAGCCAGAAGCCGAGTCGGCGGCCGGAAGGAGATGACAGGGTGTGATCCCCTTCGCGGCCAAACCGACCGAAAAGCGACAATCAACCCTGGAATCGGTACTCTTCGAGAAGCCGACGCCCAATGATCATTTTCTGGATTTCGGCGGTACCTTCACCGATGAGCAGCATCGGCGCCTCGCGGTACAGGCGCTCGATCTCGTACTCCTTCGAGAAGCCGTAGCCACCGTGGATACGGAAGGCATCCTCCACGACCTCCTTGCAGTATTCGGAGGCGAGGTACTTCGCCATCCCTGCCTCAAGGTCGTTTCGTTCCCCGGAGTCCTTTTTGCGTGCTGCGTTGACCATCATGGCATGAGCGGCCTCGACCTTGGTAGCCATCTCGGCCAGCTTGAACTGAATCGCCTGGTGCTGGGCGATCGCCTTGCCGAAAGTGTGACGTTGCTGGGCATACGAGACACCCAGCTCAAATGCACGCTGGGCGACGCCGCAACCACGCGCCGCGACGTTGACGCGGCCGACCTCGACGCCGTCCATCATTTGGTAAAACCCTCGGCCGGTGACCCCGCCGAGCACCCGATTGGCCGGAATGCGCAGTCCGTCCATGATGAGCTCGGTCGTGTCGACGCCCTTGTAGCCCATCTTGTCGATCTTCCCGGGGATGGTCAGACCGGGCCGGACCTCGCCGAAGCCGGGCTCCTTCTCCACCAGGAAGGTCGTCATCGACTTGTGGGGCGCGGTGCCCTCAGGGTGTCCTTCGTCACTCCGGCACAGAACGGCCACGAGCGATGACGTTCCGCCATTGGTCAGCCACATCTTCTGACCGTTCAGGACGTACTCGTCGCCGTCCTTGACGCCCTTGGACGTGATGGCCGACACATCGGAGCCGAGCGCCGGCTCCGACATCGAGAACGCGCCGCGCACCTCGCCGAGCGCCATCCGGGGCAGGAAGGTGTCCTTCTGCTCCTGGGTGCCGTGCTGCTTGAGCATGTACGCCACGATGAAGTGCGTGTTGATGATGCCGGAGACCGACATCCAGCCACGCGCTATCTCCTCGACGCACAGCGCGTACGTGAGCAGCGACTCACCGAGACCGCCGTACTCCTCGGGGATCATCAGCCCGAACAGGCCGAGCTCCTTGAGGCCCTCGACGATCTGCGTCGGGTACTCGTCCTTGTGCTCCAGCTGGGTCGCGACCGGGATGATCTCCTTGTCGACGAAGTCCCGGACGGTGGCCAGGATTTCCTGCTGGACGTCGGTCAGACCGGCGGTCTGCGCGAGACGGGCCATGGCTACTTCTCCTGCGACTTGAGCTGGGGGCGCCCGGGCTGCTCGCCGCCGCGCTCCTTGATGTAGGTCTCGGTCGGGACCATCACCTTGCGGCGGAACACGCAGACCAGCGTGCCGTCCTGCTTGTAGCCCTTGGTCTCGACGTAGACGATGCCGCGGTCGGACTTGGACTTCGACGGGGTCTTGTCGAGGACCGTCGTCTCGCCGTAGATCGTGTCGCCGTGGAAGGTCGGCGCCACGTGCCTGAGCGACTCGATCTCCAGGTTGGCGATCGCCTTCCCGGACACGTCCGGGACGCTCATGCCGAGCAGCAGCGAGTAGATGTAGTTGCCCACCACGACGTTCTTGCCGAAGTCCGTGGTGTTCTCGGCGTAGTTGACGTCCATGTGGAGCGGGTGGTGGTTCATGGTGAGCAGACAGAACAGGTGGTCGTCGTACTCGGTGACCGTCTTTCCGGGCCAGTGCTTGTACACGTCCCCGACGGTGAACTCTTCGTAGGTGCGGCCGAACTGCATGGTCTTACGCCTCCGGGATCTCGAACTTCGACGTGCGCTGCATACCGGCCGCCCGGCCCTTGCCCGAGATGACCAGCGCCATCTTGCGGCTGGCCTCGTCGATCATCTCGTCGCCGAGCATCGCCGAGCCCTTCTTGCCGCCGGCCTCGGAGGTGAAGTACTCGTACGCGTCGAGGATCAGCTCGGCGTGGTCGTAGTCCTCCTGGGAGGGCGAGAAGACCTCGTTGGCCGCCTCGACCTGGCCGGGGTGCAGCACCCACTTGCCGTCGAAGCCGAGGGCGGCGGCGCGCTGCGCGACCGCCTTGTAGCCGTCGATGTTCTTGATCTGGAGGTAGGGGCCGTCGATCGCCTGGAGGTTGTTGGCGCGGGCGGCCATCAGGATCTTCATCAGGATGAAGTGGTACGCGTCCGCCGGGTAGCCGGGCGGCTGCTCGCCCACGACCAGGGACTTCATGTTGATGGAGGCCATGAAGTCGGCCGGGCCGAAGATGATCGTCTCCACCCGCGGGGAGGCCTGCGCGATGGCGTTGACGTTGTTGAGGCCCTGGGCGTTCTCGATCTGCGCCTCGATGCCGATCCTGCCGACCTCGAAGCCCATCGTCTTCTCGATCTGGGTGAGCAGCAGGTCGAGCGCGACGATCTGCTCGGCGCTCTGGACCTTCGGCAGCATGATGCAGTCGAGGTTGGGGCCCGCGCCCTCGACGACGGTGACGACATCGCGGTACGTCCACTCGGTCGTCCAGTCGTTGACCCGCACGACCCGGGTCTTGCCGGTCCAGTCGCCCTCGTTGAGGAACTTCACGATGGTGTGCCGGGCCTCCGGCTTGGCGAGCGGCGCACAGGCGTCCTCCAGGTCCAGGAAGACCTGGTCGGCGGGGAGGCCCTGCGCCTTCTCCAGGAAGCGCGGGTTCGAGCCCGGAACGGCCAGGCACGAGCGGCGCGGCCGGAGACGGTTGACAGAGCTGGTCATGCGGAGACCTCCAGAGGGTCGAGCTTGTTCGCTTTCCGGATCTCGTCGACGATACGTCCGATGATCTCCGTGATACCGAAGTCTTTAGGGGTGAATACGGCGGCGACACCCGCCCGGCACAGCTCCTCGGCGTCCGCGGGCGGGATGATCCCGCCGACGATCACCGGGATGTCGGGTGCGCCGGCCTCGCGCAGCCGGGTGAGGACGTCCGGCACCAGCTCGGCGTGCGAGCCGGACAGGATCGACAGACCCACGCAGTGCACGTCCTCGGCGAGCGCCGCGTTGACGATCTGCTCGGGGGTCAGCCGGATCCCCTGGTAGACCACCTCGAAACCGGCGTCACGCGCGCGTACCGCGATCTGCTCGGCGCCGTTGGAGTGGCCGTCCAGGCCCGGCTTGCCCACGAGCAGCCGCAGCCGTCCGGCGCCCAGCTCGTCGGCCGTACGGGTCACCTTCTCGCGGACGAGCGCCAGCGGCGTGCCCGCCTCGGCGGGGACGGCGACCGGGGCGGACGACACACCGGTGGGAGCGCGGAACTCGCCGAACACATCGCGCAGCGCCCAGGACCACTCGCCCGTGGTGACGCCCGCGCGGACGCACTCCAGGGTCGCGGCCATCAGGTTCTCGGTCCCGGCCGCCGCCTTCTTCAGCGCGGCCAGCGCCTCGGACGCCCGGGTCTCGTCCCGGTTGTCGCGCCACTCGTGCAGTTTGGCGACGACCCGGGCCTCGTTGGCGGGGTCGACCGTCATGATCGCGGTGTCCAGGTCCGAGGTGAGCGGGCTGGGCTCGGTCGACTCGTAGCAGTTGACGCCGACGATCTTCTCTTCGCCGCCCTCGATACGGGCCCGGCGCTCGGCGTGCGAGGAGACGAGCTGCGACTTCAGGTAGCCCGACTCGACGGCCGCCATCGCGCCGCCCATCTGCTGGATCCGGTCGATCTCGGCCAGGCACTCCTCGACCAGCGAGTCGACCTTGGCCTCGATGACGTGCGACCCGGCGAAGATGTCCTCGTACTCCAGGAGATCGCTCTCGTGGGCGAGGACCTGCTGGATGCGCAGCGACCACTGCTGGTCCCAGGGGCGGGGCAGGCCGAGGGCCTCGTTCCAGGCGGGCAGCTGCACGGCACGCGCGCGTGCGTCCTTGGAGAGGGTCACGGCCAGCATTTCGAGGACGATCCGCTGGACGTTGTTCTCCGGCTGCGCCTCGGTCAGGCCGAGGGAGTTGACCTGGACGCCGTAGCGGAAGCGGCGCTGCTTGGCGTTCTCGATGCCGTACCGCTCGCGCGTCACCTGGTCCCAGATGCGGCCGAACGCCCGCATCTTGCACATCTCCTCGACGAACCGCACACCCGCGTTCACGAAGAACGAGATCCGCGCGACCACTTCGCCCTTGCGCTCGTCCGGGATCTGCCCGGACGCGAACACCGCGTCGAGGACGGCGATCGCGGTGGACATCGCGTACGAGATCTCCTGGACCGGGGTGGCCCCGGCCTCCTGGAGGTGGTAGCTGCAGATGTTGATGGGGTTCCACTTGGGGATGTTGTTCACCGTGTAGGTGATCATGTCGGTGGTCAGCCGCAGCGACGGACCGGGCGGGAAGACATGCGTCCCGCGCGACAGGTACTCCTTGACGATGTCGTTCTGCGTCGTCCCCTGGAGCAGGGTGATGTCCGCACCCTGCTCCTCGGCGACCACCTGATACATGGCGAGCAGCCACATCGCGGTCGCGTTGATCGTCATGGACGTGTTCATCTGCTCCAGCGGGATCTCCTGGAACAGCCGCCGCATGTCGCCCAGATGCGAGACCGGGACCCCGACCCGGCCCACCTCGCCGCGGGCGAGGATGTGGTCCGGGTCGTAGCCGGTCTGCGTCGGCAGGTCGAACGCGACCGAGAGGCCGGTCTGGCCCTTGGCCAGGTTGCGGCGGTAGAGCTCGTTGGACGCCTCGGCCGTGGAGTGGCCGGCGTACGTCCGCATGAGCCAGGGCCGGTCCTTGTGACGCTCAGTCATGTATCGCTCCGTGCTCAGATGTTGCGGAAGCGGTTGATGGCGTCGATGTGCTTCTCGCGCAGCTCGTGGTCGCGCACGCCCAGGCCCTCGCGGGGGGCGAGAGCGAGCACGCCGACCTTGCCCTGGTGCAGGTTGCGGTGCACGTCGTAGGCGGCCTGCCCGGTCTCCTCCAGGGAGTACACCTTGGAGAGCGTCGGGTGGATCTTGCCCTTGGCGACCAGCCGGTTGGCCTCCCACGCCTCGCGGTAGTTGGCGAAGTGCGAGCCCACGATCTTCTTCAGCGACATCCACAGGTAGCGGTTGTCGTACTCGTGGTTGTAGCCCGAGGTGGAGGCGCAGGTGACGATGGTGCCGCCCTTGCGGGTGACGTACACGGAGGCGCCGAAGGTCTCGCGGCCCGGGTGTTCGAAGACGATGTCCACGTCCTCGCCGCCGGTCAGCTCGCGGATGCGCTTGCCGAAGCGCTTCCACTCCCTGGGGTCCTGGGTGTGCTCGTCCTTCCAGAACTTGTAGCCCTCGGCGTTGCGGTCGATGATCGCCTCGGCGCCCATCGCGCGGCAGATGTCCGCCTTCTGGTCGCTGGAGACGACGCAGATCGGGTTGGCGCCGCCGGCGAGCGCGAACTGCGTTGCGTAGGAGCCGAGTCCGCCGCTGGCGCCCCAGATCAGCACGTTGTCGCCCTGCTTCATCCCGGCGCCGTTGCGCGAGACCAGCTGGCGGTACGCGGTGGAGTTGACCAGACCGGGCGCCGCCGCCTCCTCCCAGCTGAGGTGCTGGGGCTTGGGCATCAGCTGGTTGGACTTGACGAGCGCGATCTCGGCGAGGCCGCCGAAGTTGGTCTCGAAGCCCCAGATGCGCTGCTCGGGGTCGAGCATCGTGTCGTTGTGGCCGTCCGAGGACTCCAGCTCGACGGAGAGGCAGTGCGCGACGACCTCGTCGCCGGGCCGCCAGGCGTTGACGCCGGGGCCGGTGCGCAGCACGACGCCCGCGAGGTCGGAGCCGATGACGTGGTACGGCAGGTCATGGCGCTTGGTGAGCTCGCTGAGCTTTCCGTAGCGCTCCAGGAACCCGAAGGTGGACATCGGCTCGAAGATCGAGGTCCAGACCGAGTTGTAGTTGACCGAGGAGGCCATGACGGCCACCAGGGCCTCGCCGGGCCCGAGTTCGGGCACCGGCACCTCGTCGAGGTGCAGCGACTTGCGGGGGTCCTTGTCGCGGGTGGTGAGCCCGGCGAACATCTCCGTCTCGTCCTTGTGCACGGTGATCGCGCGGTACGAGTCGGGGAGCGGCAGGGCGGCGAAGTCGGCGGACGTACTGTCCGGCGACTGAATCGCGTCCAGGATTTCCTTCACGGTGATGCCTCCGGCGAAGCACGTTTTTTCGGGGGAACGCTGAGGGGACTGCTGCTGTGGAGGTGTGCCGTCGGTTCGGCGGTACTTCGGCGATACGGCGGCGCCTGGTGGGCGCGGGAGGGGTGCCTGTGACGCAGGCGTCCGGGCGCGCTCGCCATGGGCTTGCGGGGACAGCCGGCGTACGAAAGGTCTCTGCACGCCGGCCGCCCGGACAACATCAACGTATGGCACGCGGTGCCAGGGGGCAAGACACTGCGTGCCAACAATTTCTCTCAATTGCGTAATGACCTGCACGGATGAGCGATGATCGATCGATTCCGCTTCGATCCGGGCCGGCAACGGGCCGGAAAACACGAAAGCCGCCCTGGTGTGGGCGGCTTTCGGGTGTTCTGTCGGGTTCGGTGGTGCCGGGGTCAGCGCTGTTTGAGCGCCTTCTTGATCGACTGCATGATCTCGTCCAGCGGGGCGTCGGTACGGGCCACGGCCACCAGCACCTCGTCGCCGGTGGAGACGGACGCGGCGGCGGGCCTGGGCTTCGCCGTGCGGCCCGCTCCGATCCCGGTGCCGAAGGTGTCCCGGACGATCGCGAAGGCGTGGTCCAGCTGGGTCTCCACATCGCCCTGGCCGCCCGCCCGCAGCCAGCGCCGCAGCACATGGTTGTGCGCGGTGACGACGGCGGACGCGGCGACCTCCGCGAGCAGCGGGTCGTCGTTGCCGGCCTGGTGGTCGTGCTCGTCGAAGTGGCCCAGCAGATAGCGCGTGAACAGCCGCTCGTAGCGGGCCACCGAGGCGATCTCGGCCTCCCGCAGGGTGGGCACCTCACGGGTCAGCTTGTAGCGCGCGACCGAGACCGAGGGGGAGGCCGCGTACATCTTCATGACCTCCTTGATGCCCCGGCACACCGTGTCCAGCGGGTGTTCGTGCGGGGGAGCGGCGTTGAGCACCGCCTCGGCCCGTACGAGGGTGTCGTCGTGGTCGGGGAAGATCGCCTCTTCCTTGGAGCGGAAGTGGCGGAAGAAGGTGCGGCGGGCGACCCCGGCGCGGGCCGCGATCTCGTCGACCGTCGTGGCCTCGTACCCCTTGGCCGAGAACAGCTCCATTGCCGCGGCCGCCAGTTCGCGGCGCATTTTGAGCCGCTGGGCGGCCGCGCGGCTGCCGGCGGCACTTTCCGGGGCGTCGGGCGTGGCGGACGTGCGGGACGGCCGTTTCGATGAGGCAGCGGGCTGGGGCATGGACCGAACGTACTGCATATGTGCAGGAAGTCGCGCTCGCGGGGGCGGGCCGCCCGAGGGTTCGAGCAGCCCGCCCCAGCCCTCCCCCGGCCGGTGGTCGGGGGAAGCCCACGGCTCAGCGCCGGGCATACTCGCGGAATCCACGGCCCGTCTTGCGGCCCAGGCACCCGGCGGCGACCAGGTGCTCCAGGAGCGGCGCGGGCGCCAGGCCCGGGTCGCGGAACTCGGCGTGCAGGACCTTCTCGATGGCGAGCGAGACGTCCAGGCCGACCACGTCGAGGAGTTCGAACGGGCCCATCGGGTAGCCGCCGCCGAGCTTCATCGCCGCGTCGATGTCGTCGAGCGAGGCGTAGTGCTCCTGGACCATCTTGATCGCGTTGTTCAGGTACGGGAAGAGCAGCGCGTTGACGATGAACCCGGCGCGGTCGCCGCAGTCCACCGGGTGCTTGCGGACCTTGGTGGTGATCTCGCGGACGGTGGCGTGCACCTCGTCCGAGGTCAGGACCGTACGGACCACCTCGACCAGCTTCATCGCCGGGGCCGGGTTGAAGAAGTGCATCCCGATGACGTCCTGCGGGCGCGAGGTGGCGCGGGCGCAGGCGACGACCGGCAGCGAGGACGTGGTGGTGGCGAGCACCGCGCCCGGCTTGCAGATCTTGTCCAGGGACGCGAACAGCTGCGCCTTGACCTCCAGGTCCTCGGCGACCGCCTCCACGGCGAGGTCGACCTCGGCGAAGGATTCGAGGGCACCCGCGGGCGAGATCCGCGCCAGCGTCTCGTCGCGCGCCTCGGCGGTCATCCGCCCCTTGTCGACGGAGCGCGAAAGCGACTTGGCGATACGGGACTTGGCGGTCTCGGCCTTCTCCAGGCTGCGGGCGGCGAGCACCACGTCGTAACCGGCCTTGGCGAAGACCTCGGCGATCCCGGACGCCATGGTGCCGGAACCGGCCACGCCCACCGAGCGGACGGGGCGGCCGACGGTGGTGCCCTCGGCGGTGGAGCGCGTCTGCGCGTCCGCCACCACGACCGCGCTGCCCGGCGCCTCGTACGAGTAGAAGCCGCGGCCCGACTTGCGGCCGGTCAGACCGGCCTCGGCGAGCTGGCCGAGGATCGGCGCGGGGGCGTGCAGACGGTCGTGGGAGGCGGTGTACATCGCCTCCAGGACCGTGCGGGCGGTGTCGATGCCGATCAGGTCGAGCAGTTCGAGCGGGCCCATCGGAAGACCGCAGCCCAGCTTCATGGCGGCGTCGATGTCCTCGCGGGAGGCGTACTTCGCCTCGTACATCGCGGCGGCCTGGTTGAGGTAGCCGAAGAGCAGCCCGTCGGCGACGAAGCCCGGCCGGTCGCCGACCGCCACCGGCTCCTTGCCGAGTTCCAGGGCGAGCCGGGTGACCGCGTCCACGGCGGGCGGCGCGGTCAGCACCGAGGAGACCACCTCGACGAGCTTCATGGCCGGGGCCGGGTTGAAGAAGTGCAGCCCGAGGACGCGCTCGGGGTGCGAGGACTCGGCGGCGAGCCGGGTCACCGACAGGGCGTTGGTGCCGGTCGCCAGGATCGCGGTGGGCGCGACGATGGCGTCGAGGGCGGCGAACACCTGCTGCTTGAGCTCGTACGACTCCGGCACGACCTCGATGACCAGGTCGGCGTCGGCCGCCGCCTGGAGGTCGGTGAAGGTGCGGAACCGGGCGAGGACGTCACGCCGCTCCTCCTCGGTGATGCGCTCACGCGCCACGGCGCGGGCGGTGGACGCCTCCAGACAGGCCACGGCCTGCCGCGCGGCGGGCTCGCTGATGTCGATGCCGATGACCTCGCGGCCCGCGCGGGCCAGCACTTCGGCGATGCCGGTGCCCATGGTGCCGAGACCGACCACGGCGACGGTGTTCAGGGGGGTGTCCATCACGGGACTCCTGGGTGAGTGACGACTGAGGAGAGGGCGCACGCGGCCGGTGGATACGGCTGTCGCGAGGAAGACGTACGGGTGCGTCGGCGGGGTGCGGAGGTGCCGACGGGCGTACGGCGTGCGGGAGTTGTGTCGTGGTGCTGAGAGCCGACGGACCCTGTCCCGGGGTCACGTCGTGGAAACTGCCGAACCGACAACACTCGCGGCGGCTGCGTCACCAGGCCGCCGGAGTCAGCGGGGGGTACCCGCTCACTTGAGCTTAACTGGCTGGTAACGAGCACGCCAGCCCCCGGACAAGCGGAACCGATGTGATCTGGCTCGCCCTGTCCCCGCTCCGGCCCACTACCCTTCCCCCATGGACGAGGAGCTCCGGTCCCTTGCCGACCGGGTGCGGGACGAGGCCAGGGCGTCGCATGCGACGGCGGCGTACGAGCGACTGCTCTCGACCCGGGACCACGACGAACTGGCGGCCGTGCTCACCGAGCGCGAACGGCCGCTCTGGGCGCGGGAGATCGCCGCGTTCCGCCTCGGCTGCGCCGGGGACCGCCGCGCGTTCGAGTCGCTGGTGCTGCTGCTCAACCACCGCGACGCGGCACGCTGTGTGTCGGCCGCGTACGCCCTGGCCCGGCTGGGCGATCCCCGCACGGCCCGGGCGGCCGCGGCCCTCGCCACCAACGAGCTGCGCACCGCGTACGCCTTGCACCCGGTGCGCCTGCTGACCACCCTGCGCGCCCCCGAGGCCGTACCGGCGCTGATCACCACCCTGCGCCCGCTGCTCTCGCCCGACACCCCTTACTGGCGGGTGGCGCTCGCCTGTGTGGAGGGGCTGGGGGAACTGGGCGACAAACGAGCGGTGGAGGTCCTGGAGACGGCCCTGGCTCAACCCCGCCTGGCGTCGGCCGCCGCGGTGGCACTGAGGCGCATCGCATAACGCACCTCGGGCACGGCGACCCCGGCCACGTCGAAGTCCTCCTTGCCACCGTCGGGCGCGAACCCGGCCCGCTCGTAGAAACGCCGGGCCCGCTCGTTGCGCTCCAGCACCCACAACAGCAGTCCGGGCCGCCCGTCGGCGACCGCGCGAGCCGTGAGCTCACCCATCAGCACCCGCCCCGCACCCGTCGACCAGTGGCCGGGGTGCACATACAGCGCGTACACCTCGCCGTCGGCGCTCTGCCCGTCCTCGTCGTCCCGGTACGGCCCGTAGCACCCCCAGCCGATCACTTCGCCGCCGCGCTCCGCGACCATGTTGAGCACCGAGGTGTCGCCCCGCGCCAGATACTCCCGGCGCCAGGCCGCGTCCCGCTCCTCGCTGAGGCCGTCCAGGTACGTCTGCGGCATCAGCCCCCGGTAGGCGGTGCGCCAGCCGTTGATGCGTACGGTCGCGACCGCCGCGCAGTCCGCCGCGGTCATCTCCCGTACGCGTACGTCCAGGGTCAACGGGTCCAGGGTCAACGGTCGGACACCACGGCGTACGCCTCGATCTCCATCAGGAGGTCGGGGCGGAAGAGCGCCGCTACCTGGACCGCCGAACTGGCGGGCAGGCGGCCGCTGTTGATGTGGGCGTCGCGGGCCTCGCGTATCGCGGGCAGGTATGCGACGTCGGTGACGAAGACGGTGAGCTTGACGACGTCGTCGAAGGTCGCGCCCGCGGACTCCAGGCAGCGGCGCAGATTCTCGAAGATCTGCCGCGCCTGAGCCGCCGGGTCGCCCTCGCCGACCACGTTCCCCTTCTCGTCGAACGCGCACTGGCCGGATATCGCGATGAACCGGCCGGTGCCCCACACCACATGGCTGTAGTTGACACCGGGCGCGACGCCGTCCGGGGTGGCGATGTGCGTAAGCGAAGTCATGCGCCCATCCTGACCCATGCCACTGACAATCGGGCACCGGGTTTCGGTCAGAGCAGGGTGAGCTGGGTCGGACCGACCGGCTCCGCCTCCACCCGCTGCGGAATACGCCGGGCCGCACCCCGGTGCGCCGGGCCTATACCGAACTCCGCCGCCAGATCGTGCACTTGGCGGGTGATCCGGCGCTGGTACCACTTCGGCGCGTACGCCCCCTCCGCGTACAGCCGCTCGTAGCGCCGCACCAGATGTGGATGGTGCTCGCCGAGCCACTGCATGAACCACTCCCGCGCCCCCGGCCGCAGATGCAGCACGAGCGGGGTCACCGAGGTGGCGCCGGAGGAGGCGATCGCGCGGACCGTGGCGCGCAGCTGGTCGGGGTGGTCGCCGAGGAACGGGATCACCGGCGCCATCAGCACCCCGCAGTCGATGCCGTGCCCGGAGAGCGTGCGGACGACGTCGAGGCGGCGCTCGGGCGCGGGGGTGCCCGGCTCGACCGTGCGCCACAGCTCGTGGTCCACGAAGCCCACCGAGACCGAGATGCCGACATGGGTGACCTCGGCCGCCTGCCGCAGCAGTTCGAGATCGCGCAGGATCAGCGTGCCCTTGGTGAGGATCGAGAACGGGTTGGCGTGGTCGCGCAGGGCCTCGATGATCCCCGGCATCAGACGGTAGCGGCCCTCGGCCCGCTGATAGCAGTCGACATTGGTGCCCATCGCGATGTGCGCGCCCTGCCAGCGCGCCGACGACAGATGGCGGCGCAGCAGCTCGGGCGCGTTGACCTTCACCACGATCTGGGAGTCGAAGCCGAGCCCGGTGTCGAGGTCGAGATAGCTGTGCGTCTTGCGGGCGAAGCAGTACACGCACGCGTGCGTGCAGCCCCGGTACGGGTTGACCGTCCACTCGAACGGCATCCGGGACGCCCCGGGCACCCGGTTGACGATCGAACGCGCGCGTACCTCGTGGAAGGTGACCCCGCGGAACTCGGGGGTGTCAAACGTACGGGTGACCACCGCGTCCGCGTCGAACAGCGCGGCCGCGCGGCCCGCTCCCGGTGGCACCGGATCATTCTCGGCCAGATTGTCCCAGCGCATGAACGCCTCCTCGGGCCTCTTCCGTAACACTTCGTAGCACTGAGCTCAGAATAGAACACCTGTTCCCATGATTGCAGCAACCCCGATTTTGGGGCCCGCGCCCGAGGTGATTGGCTTTGACCACCCCGAATCCGGGCGCACCCCCCGGATGTCACGAGTGCTGGAGGAAGAGCCATGGCGCAGGTCGAGGCCACCACGGAGCGGATCATCGCGGCGAGCCCGGAGACGGTGTTCGACACCGTGGCCGATTACAAGGACAGCCGCCCCAAGCTCCTGTCCGAGCACTTCAGCGAGTACCAGGTGCGCGAGGGCGGCGACGGCGAGGGCACCCTCGTCCACTGGAAGCTCCAGGCCACCAGCAAGCGCGTGCGCGACTGCCTCCTGGAGGTCGCCGAGCCGACCGAGGGCCAGCTCGTCGAGAAGGACCGCAACTCGTCCATGGTCACCACCTGGACCGTCACCCCGGCCGGCGAGAACCGGTCCAAGGTCGTCGTGACCACGGTCTGGAACGGCGCGGGCGGCATCGGCGGCTTCTTCGAGAGGACCTTCGCCCCCAAGGGCCTCGCCCGCATCTACGACGAGGTGCTCGCCAAGCTCGCGGCCGAAGTCGAGAAGTAGCCCTCCAGGTCGAGGAGTTGCTCCCGCTCGAATCCGGACGACGTCACCGGTTCGAGTGGTTTTCGCGGCGGCCCGGTGGTGCGCCCGCGCACTCCGGGCTGCGTGAAAGACCCTGATGAGACGGTCGACAGGCCCCTGTTCAGGGCGAGTTGTGCGCCCGCGCCCACTCCTTTCCGCGTTTGCTCCCCATTAGCGCCCAATGCGCAGTATGTACGCCGCGCACCGAACCGGCGGCGCGACGAGGGGAGCAGACGTGGGCGGGATCACTCTGGTCAAGGACCGGGCGCGGGGCGGGTCTTCGGGGGAGCGTCGGCGGGCCGGGGAGCCCGTTCTGGACCTCGCCGAGGCGGCAGCGCCACATGAGTACGTCACCGGGGCGCCGGTCGCGCTGAGCCCGCGCCGGGTGCGGCTGGTCTTCCTCGGGCTGATGCTCACCCTGCTGCTCGCGGCGCTCGACCAGATGATCGTGGCGACCGCGCTGCCGAAGATCGTGGGCGATCTGCACGGCCTGGACAAGGTCTCCTGGGCCGTTACCGCGTACCTGCTCGCCTCCACCATCGGGCTGCCCATCTACGGCAAGCTCGGCGACCTCTTCGGCCGCAAGCCCGTCTTCCAGTTCGCGATCGTCGTCTTCGTCATCGGCTCGGCGCTGGCCGGCTGGTCCCGGAACATGGACGAGCTGATCGCCTTCCGCGCGGTCCAGGGCGTCGGCGGCGGCGGGCTCATGATCGGCGTGCAGGCGATCATCGCGGACATCGTGCCGCCCCGCGAGCGCGGCCGCTTCATGGGGCTCATCGGCGCCGTCTTCGGCCTCGCCTCGGTGGCCGGACCCCTGCTCGGCGGCTTCTTCACCGACCACACCTCATGGCGCTGGTGCTTCTACATCAACGTCCCGTTCGGCCTGGTCACCCTCGCCGTCATCGCGGTCGTCCTGAAACTGCCCAGGCCCGCCGCCCGCCCGCGCCTCGACGTCCTCGGCGCACTGCTCCTGGTCGCCGCGTCGACGTGCGTGGTGCTGCTGACCAGTTGGGGCGGTACGGAGTACGCCTGGGGCTCGCGCACCATCCTGGGGCTCGCGGCAGGCGCCCTCGGCACGACCCTGCTGTTCGTCGTCGTCGAGAACTACGCGCGCGAACCGGTCATCCCGCTGCGGCTGTTCCGCGACTCGATCTTCACCATCTCGGGCCTGGTCGGCGCCGTCATCGGCGTCGCGCTCTTCGGCGCCGCCAGCTATCTGCCGACGTTCCTGCAGATGGTCGACGGGGCCAGCGCCACCGAGTCCGGGCTGCTGGTGCTGCCCATGATGGGCGGCATCGTCGGCGCCTCGATCGTCTCCGGGCAGCTCATCAGCCGCACCGGCCACTACAAGATCTACCCCGTGCTCGGCAGCGCGGTCTCGGCCGTCGGCATGTGGCTGCTGTCCCGGCTGAAGACCGACACCCCCCGGCTCGACTACAGCATCTGGATGGCCGTACTCGGCATCGGCATCGGCCTGGTGATGCCGGTCCTCATCCTCGCCGTGCAGAACGCCGTGGACCCCGCCGACCTCGGCACCGCCACCAGCGCCAACAACTACTTCCGGCAGATCGGCGGCAGCGTCGGCGCCGCGGTCTTCGGCACGCTGTTCACCAACCGCCTCGCCCACTCCCTCACCGAGCAGTTCCCCGCGGGTGCGCGTCTGCCCGACCCCGAGTCGATCACCCCGCAGCTGGTGCACGCCATGCCGCCCGCGCTGCGCGACGGCTATGTCCGGGCGTACGCGGAGGCGATGCCGCGGATCTTCCTGTATCTGGTGCCGGTGCTCGTGCTCGGCCTCCTGCTCGCCTTCTTCCTCAAGGAGAAACCGCTGGTGTCCCAGAACGCCCCCACCATCGAAACGCCACCCGTACCCCACGCGCGCGTCCCCAACTCCCCCTATTCGAGCGGAGTTCCGGTCTGCGGAACGGTTCAGCACCCCGACGGCTCCATCGTGCCGCGCGCCGCCCTCACCCTCCTCGACGTACGAGGGCAGCAGGTCGGGCGCGGGGCCAGCGGCGAGGACGGGCGGTACGCCCTGAGCGTGCCCGGCTCCGGCAGTTACGTCCTGATCGCGGCCGCCGGAGGGCATCAGCCGCAGGCCGTCTCGGTCACCGTCGGCGAGCGGCCGGTCGACCTCGACGTGGTGCTCGGCGGCGCGGGCCGCCTCGCGGGCTCCGTGGTCACCGCCGACGGCACCCCCGTCCGGGACGCCGCCGTCACCCTCACCGACGTACGCGGCGAGGTCGTCGCCACCACCCGCAGCGGACGCGAAGGCACCTATGTGATCAGCGAGTTGGTGGCGGGGGAGTACACCCTCGCCGCCAGCGCCCCCGCCTTCCGGCCCGCGGCCCTGCCGGTGAGCGTGCAGGCCGCGCGCGAGACCCGGCAGGACATCGAGCTCGCCGGGGGCGCGGTGCTGCGCGGCACCGTGCGGGCCAGCGGCGGGCGTCCCGTGGAGGACGCGCGCGTGACGCTGCTCGACGCCGCGGGCAACGTGGTGGACACGCTCACCACCGGACCCGACGGCACCTTCCGGTTCGTCGACCTGTCGTCCGGCGAGTACACGGTGATCGCGGCCGGGTATCCGCCGGTGGCCACGGTGCTGCAGGTCGCGGGCGGTGGCCGCACCGAGCGCGATCTCCAGCTGGGCCACGAGGACTGACTATTTTTCAGCAGCTCGCGCGGGGCGCGCGGGCGTGCACCCGATTCCGGCGTTGCCCCGCGCGCGGCCCGCGAATGGCCGTACGGTGGGGGCACAGCCGCAGATCCTTGCGGCGGGGAAGGAGCCTCCACCCATGGACAGTGGCACTCCGCCGACACCGCCACGGCAGTCAGCCGTGGCCGGCCGGATCCCGCTTGCCGTGATCGTCGTGGACGGCGACGGGCTGGTGTCGCACTGGTCGACCGGTGCGCGCCGGTTGTTCGGCCCCGCCCGGGAGGAGGCCGTAGGCCGCTCGGCGCTCGATCTGCTGCCGGTGTCCGGCGCCCTGGATCCGGACCGCCCCGTCGACATCCTCCAGGAGTTCGACGGGTACGGCGCGTTCGGCCCCGGACTCGAAGCCCCGCTGCACGGCCTCACCTCGTACCCGACGGCCGGACGCGCCACCCTCTCCGACCCGGGGCGGGACCGCGTCGACGTGCTGTGGTGGGCGTATCCCCTGGTCGGGCCCGGGCCCGAGCGGCTGCTCGTGCTGGCGGCGGACGCGGCGCAGCTGCACGCCGAGCACGAGGCCCCGGACCGGGGCAGCGTGGAGCGGATAGCACCCGGGTTCGCCCTGCACACCGAGTTCCAGGGCGCCGACGAGCTCGCCGGGCGGCTGCCCGAGATCCTGCCCAGCATGAGCGTGGGCGAGAGCTCCCGGATCGTCTCCCAGGTCCTTGAACTCGGCTATCCCATCCTGGAGTTCAGCCAGCACGACCGGGTGCCGGTGACGCCCGACTGGGGCGTGCCCCGCCGCGCCGAGCGCCGGGCCGCGCGGTACGACGATCACGCACGGGCCGTCGAACCACCGGTACCCGCCCCCGAGTTCGCCCAGGACCTCGAATACGCGGCGGTGCGCGAGCGGCTGGAATTCCTCAACGAAGGCAGTGGCCGAATCGGTTCGTCTCTCGACCTCGCCCGGACCATCCACGAAGTGAGCGCCGCCGTGGTGCCGCGCTTCACGGATGTCGCGGGCACCTATCTGCGGGAACAGGTCATCGCGGGCGAGGGGTTCCCCGACGGGCCGCCGGACGAGACCACGCTGTGGCACCGGGTCGCCGTCGAGCACGTCGACGAGCCGGGGCGCTGGGACGATGTCGTCCCCGTCGGCGAGTCCATGCCGTTCCCCGCGCACACCCCCTTCTTCCAGTGCATGACCTCCGGCGAGCCCGTGCTCGTCCCGCGCATCAGCGAGCAGATGGGCACCGCCATCGCCTCGCAGTTCGAAAAGCGCGACATCCGGCCTCTGATCAACGGCCGGTCGATGCTGGTGGTTCCCCTCAAGGCCCGCAATGTGGTGCTCGGCTTCATGATCCTGCTGCGCCACGCCGAGCGGGCGATGTTCAACGACATGGACCGCGTGACCGGCGCCGAACTGGCCGCCCGCGCGGGCCTCGTCCTCGACAACGCGCGGATGTACACCTACCAGGAGAGCGTCGCCGAGACCCTCCAGGACTCGATGCTCCCGCAGGTCACCCCGCAGATGACCGGCTGTGACACGGCGACCCGCTATCTGCCGGGCACCCTGCTCGGCCGGGTCGGCGGCGACTGGTTCGACTCGGTGAAGCTGCCCGGGTCGCGCATCGCGCTCGTCGTCGGCGACGTCATGGGGCACGGCCTCAACTCGGCAGCGATGATGGGCCAGTTGCGCACCGCCGTACAGACCATGGCGGCCCTCGACCTGCCGCCCGCACAACTGCTGCGCAACCTCGACGACCTGGCCCAGCGGCTCGGCGAGCACTACCTCGCGACCTGCCTCTACGTGGTGTACGACCCCATCAAGGGCGAGCTCCTGATGGCCAACGCGGGCCATGTGCCGCCGGTGCTTGTACGGGCCGCCGACGGGCGCAGCGAACTCATCGACCTGCCCACCGGGGCTCCCATCGGCGTCGGCGGCGTGCCGTTCGAGACCGCGCGCGTGCGCGTCGACCCCGGCGACCGGCTCGTCATGTGCACGGACGGGCTGGTGGAGGTGCGGGGCGAGGACATCGGTGTGGGGCTCGCGACGCTCTGCGAGTCCGCCGCGCACCCGGCCGCCTCCATGGACGACGCCTGCGACACCATCATCCGTGCCCTCAACACCCGGGGCGGCCGCAAGGACGACGTCGCCCTGCTGATGGCCCGGCTCAACGGCATCGCGCGCGAGGACGTCGCCGAATGGCGGCTCGCCATAGACGCGCGCGAGGTGGCCCGCGCCCGGCGCCTGGTGGCCGGGCAGCTGGGCGCCTGGAACCTCGAAGAGGTCGCCGAGACCGTCGAGTTGCTGGTCAGCGAGGTCGTCACCAACGCCGTACGGCATGCGCACAGCCACCAGGTGGAGCTGCGGCTGGTCCGGGCCGAGACACTGCGCTGCGAGGTCGTCGACGACGACCACACGCTTCCCATGCTGCTGCACGCGGGCCCGCTCGACGAGTCCGGGCGCGGTCTTCGGGTGGTGAGCCGGCTGGCCAGGGAATGGGGCACCAGCCGTACCGGCGAGGGCAAGACCGTGTGGTTCGAGGTGCCGCTGCCGCGCAGGGGGCGCACGCGGCGCTGAACCGGCTCGAACGCTGAGTGAAGGTACGCGCCGGGTGCTTGTCGGCGTGCTCCCGGCGCGATAGACCGATCTTGACACTGTGCGTGCTGCCTGGGGAGTCGGTCATGAGCGTGACGAGTCGGTACAGGGATGCCTGGGAAGGCTTCTGGCGCGAGGCCCCCGACGAGCCGGGCGCGGTCTTCTGGGACGCTGAACCGGCGCTGACGGCGGGCCCCCATCTCGCCCTGTTCGAGCCGCATCTGGCCCATCTCGCGCTGCCCGTGATCGACCTCGGCTGCGGCAACGGCACCCAGACCCGTTTCCTGGCCGACCGCTACGACAGCGTCACCGGAGTCGACCTCTCGCCCGCCGCCGTCGAGCACGCCAGAGCGCAGGACCCCGACGGGCGCGCCCAGTTCGCCCAGCTGGACGCGACCGACGAGAAGGCCGTCCAGGAGCTGCACGACCGTCTGGGCGACGCCAACGTGTATGTACGCGGTGTGCTCCACCAGTGCGAACCGGATGACCGTCGCCCGCTGGCCCAGGCCGTCGCGACCCTGGTCGGCGAGCGCGGCCGGGCGTTCCTGGTGGAACTGGCCGAGTCGGCCAAGCCCGTCATCATGGGCCTGGCGCAGAGCCCGGCCGGTCCGCCGGCCAAGCTCCGCCCGGTCTTCGAGCACGGCCTGACCCCGGGCGAGGTCACCGACGCGGCCCTGCCCGAACTCGTCGAGTCGGCGGGCCTCACGGTGCTCGCCCGGGGCGAACTGCCGCTGACCACAACCGAGTACCGGCCCGACGGCACCCGCATCGAGCTGCCCTCGACATGGCTGGTCGTGGGGCGGGCCGGGTGATACCGGCCGACGGTTGTCCACAGGGCTGGTGAGGGTGCGCGGCGGCGCGTACGGTTTCGAGGCATGAAGATCCTGATCAGCGCCGACATGGAGGGCGCCACTGGTGTGACCTGGCCTGCCGATGTGCTGCCGGGCACCCCGCAGTGGGAGCGCTGCCGCGCGATGTTCACCTCGGATGTGAACGCGGCGGCGCTGGGCTTCTTCGACGGCGGCGCCGACGAGATCCTCGTCAACGAGGCACACTGGTCTATGCGCAATCTGCTCCTGGAGCGGCTGGACGAGCGGGTGGAGATGCTCACCGGCCGGCACAAGTCGCTGTCGATGGTGGAGGGCGTCCAGCACGGCGACGTGGACGGCATCGCGTTCGTCGGGTACCACACAGGCGCGGGCACCGAAGGGGTGCTGGCCCACACCTATCTCGCCAATTCCATCACCGGCGTCTGGCTCAACGGGACGCGCGCGAGCGAGGGCCTGCTCAACGCCCATGTGGTCGCGGAGTACGGCGTGCCGGTGGTGCTGGTCACCGGCGACGACCTGACCTGCGCGGACGCCGAGGGGTACGCGCCAGGCGCGCACAAGGTCGCGGTGAAGGACCACGTCTCGCGGTACGCGGCGGTGTGCCGCACCCCGTCGCGTACGGCGGCCGAGATCAGGGCGGCGGCGCAGAAGGCCGCCGCGCTCGCGGTGCGCCACGAGCCGGTGCGCTGCGGACCGTTCACCGTGGAGCTCGAATTCGACGCGGAACACCTGGCGATGGCGGCGACGGTGGTGCCGGGCGCGGCGCGCACCGGCGAGCGCCGCGTCGCCTACACCAGCGACACCATGTACGACGGCATTCGCACCTTCAAGGCGGTCACCACGATCGTCTCGGCCGCGGTGGAGGAGCAGTATGGCTGAGCACATCGACGCCCGGGCACTGGACGAGGTGGTGACGTTCACCTCGGACCTCATCCGTATCGACACCACCAACCGGGGCGGCGGCGACTGCCGCGAGCGGCCCGCCGCCGAGTACGTGGCGGAGCGCCTGGCCGCCACCGGCCTGGAGCCCACGCTCCTGGAGCGGACCCGGGGGCGCACCAATGTGGTGGCGCGGATCGAGGGCACCGACCCCTCGGCCGACGCGCTGCTGGTCCACGGCCATCTCGACGTGGTGCCCGCCGAGCCCGCCGACTGGAGCGTGCACCCGTTCTCCGGCGAGGTCAGCGACGGTGTGGTGTGGGGGCGCGGCGCCGTCGACATGAAGAACATGGACGCGATGGTCCTCGCGGTCGTACGGGCCTGGGCGCGCGCGGGGATCCGCCCGCGCCGCGACATAGTCATCGCCTACACGGCCGATGAGGAGGCCAGCGCGATCGACGGCTCCGGCTTCCTCGCCGACCACCACCCGGGCCTGTTCCGGGGGTGCACCGAAGGCATCAGTGAAGCGGGCGCGTTCACCTTCCACGCGGCTCCCGGCCTGGAGATCTACCCGATCGCGGCGGGCGAGCGCGGCACCGGCTGGCTGAAGCTGACCGCGCACGGCCGGGCCGGGCACGGCTCCAAGGTGAACCGGGCCAACGCGGTCAGCCGCCTCGCCGCCGCGATCGCCCGGATCGGCGACCACGAGTGGCCGGTCCGGCTCACGACGACCGTGCGGGCGGCCCTGACCGAGCTCGCCGCCGTGTGCGGGGTGGAGGCCGACCCCGAGGCGCCGGACTTCGACGTGGACGAACTGCTGGCCAAGCTGGGACCTGCCGCCGCCCTGGTCGACGCGACTGTCCGCAACAGCGCCAACCCGACGATGCTGGAGGCCGGTTACAAGATCAATGTGATTCCGGGGCACGCCACCGCGTATGTGGACGGCCGGGTGCTGCCGGGCGGCGAGGAGGAGTTCCGCGCGACCCTCGACCGGCTCACCGGACCGGACGTCGACTGGGAGTTCCACCACCGCGAGGTGGCCCTCGAAGCGCCGGTCGACTCGCCGACGTACGCGAAGCTGCGCGCCTCCGTGGAGAAGTTCGCGCCCGAGGGCCGGGTCGTGCCGTACTGCATGTCGGGCGGCACCGACGCCAAGCAGTTCTCCCGCCTCGGCATCACGGGATACGGCTTCTCACCGCTGAAGCTGCCGCCCGGCTTCGACTACCAGGCCCTGTTCCACGGCGTCGACGAACGGGTGCCGGTGGACGCGCTGCACTTCGGGGTGCGCGTCCTGGACGACTATCTGCGCTCCGCATAGGGGGAGTTGACGACATGGTGCCCATGGGGGCCTACGGAACGTGGCCGTCGCCCATCGACGCCCGGCTCGCCGCCGCGCACGACGGCATGCCCGAGTGGGTCGGGGTGGTCGGCGACGAGGTGTGGTGGACCGAGCCGCGTCCTGTCGAGGGCGGTCGCCGCGCGCTGATGCGGCGCAGACCGGACGGCGAGGCGGAGTCGGTGCTGCCGGCGCCGTGGAACGTACGGTCGCGGGTGATCGAGTACGGCGGCCGGCCCTGGGCCGGGGCCGAGCGCGGCGCCGAGGGACCGCTGGTGGTCTTCGCCCACTTCGAGGACCAGCGCCTCTACGCGTACGAGCCGAACAGCACCGCGGCGCCCCGGCCGCTCACGCCGCTGTCGGCGGTCGGCGACGGGCTGCGCTGGGCCGACCCGGTCGTCCTGGTGGACCGGGGTGAAGTGTGGTGCGTCCTGGAGGAGTTCACGGGGGAGGCGCCGACGGATGTACGGCGGGTGATCGCGGCCGTGCCCCTGGACGGCTCGGCCGCCGAGGACCGGAGCCGGGTACGGGAACTGTCCGACGGACGGCACCGGTTCATCACCGGCCCCCGGCTCTCGCCGGACGGGCGGCAGGCGGCCTGGCTCGCCTGGGACCACCCGAGCATGCCGTGGGACGGCACCGAGGCCATCGTGGCCGACGTGGACGGCGACGGGGTGTTCCGGCGGCCGCGGCCGGTCGCGGGCGGGCCCGAGGAGTCGATCGCGCAGGTCGAGTGGACCGCCGACGGACGGCTGCTCTTCGCCTCCGACCGCTCCGGCTGGTGGAACCTCTACCAGGTCGGACCGGACGGGGACGATGTCGCGCTCTGCGCGCGCGAGGAGGAGTTCGCCGGGCCGCTCTGGCAGATCGGCCGCCACTGGTTCCACCCGCTGGAGAACGGACTGATCGCGGTCGTCCACGGCAAGGGCGCCACCGCGCTCGGCATCCTGGACCCGGAGACCGGTGAAGTGGTCGACGCGGCCGGGCCCTGGACGGCCTGGCACTGCACGCTGGCCGTGCACGGCAGCCGGGTCGTCGGCGTCGCCGCCAGCCCGCGCACCGCGCCCGAAGTGGTCGAGCTGGACACCCGCTCGGGCCGCACCCGGGTCATCGGCTGCGGCCACGACGACCCGGTGGACCCGGCGTACTACCCGGAACCCCAGATCCGCACCTTCGCCGGGCCCGGCGGCCGGGAGGTCCACGCGCTGCTCTACCCGCCGCACCACCCCGGCCGGGCGGCGCCCGCCGACGAGCTGCCGCCGTATGTGATCCGGGCCCACGGCGGCCCGACCGGCCAGGTCCAGCTCGTCCTCGACCTGGAGATCGCCTACTTCACCTCACGGGGCATCGGCGTCGCCGAGGTCAACTACGGCGGCTCCACCGGCTACGGGCGGGAGTACCGCGACCGGCTGCGCGAGCAGTGGGGCGTCGTCGACGTCGAGGACTGCGCGGCCGTCGCGAAGGCGCTCGCCGACGAGGGCACCGCCGACCCCCGGCGGCTCGCGATCCGCGGCGGCAGCGCGGGCGGCTGGACCTCCGCCGCCTCGCTCGCCACCACCGACGTCTACGCCTGCGCCACCGTGGTCTACCCGGTCCTCGACCTCACGGACTGGTCCTCGGACAGCGGCACGCACGACTTCGAGTCGCAGTACATGGAGTCGCTGATCGGGCCCGCCGCCGAGTACCCCGGTCGGCACGCCGACCGCTCGCCGATCACCCACGCCCATCGGATCAGCGCGCCGTTCCTGCTGCTCCAGGGGCTCGACGACGTGATCTGCCGACCCGCCCAGTGCGAGCGGTTCCTGGCCGCGATGGCGGGGCGCGGCATACCGCACGCGTATATCGCCTTCGAGGGCGAGGGCCATGGCTTCCGCCGGGCCGACACCATGATCCGCGCTCTGGAGGCCGAACTGTCCCTGTACGCCCAGACGTTCGGGATCGACCGACCCGACGTACCCCTTCTGGAGCTCAAGAAGTGACCCTGACGCACCACCACCCCCTGTCTCCACTCACGCGGCCCGCGCGGTTGCGCCCGGGCGCCCGGGTCGCCGTGGTCGCGCCCAGCGGACCGGTGGTGGACGAGCGCCTGGACGCCGGTCTCGACATCCTGCGCGGCTGGGACCTGGACCCGGTCGTGATGCCCCATGTGCGCGGCCGGCACCCGGAGTTCAGATATCTCGCGGCCGACGACGAGAGCCGGGCGCGGGACTTCCAGGAGGCGTGGTGCGACCCGGGCATCGACGCGGTGTTCTGCGCACGCGGCGGCTACGGTGCCCAGCGGATGGTGGATCTGCTCGACTGGACGGCGATACGCGCGGCCGGGCCCAAGGTGTTCGTCGGCTACAGCGACGCGACCGTACTGCACGAGGCGTTCGCCGTACGGATGGGGCTCTCCACGCTCTACGGTCCGCTGGTGTCGGCCGCCACGTTCCTCAAGGACGACGACACACAGCGCCATCTGCGCACCACCCTGTTCGAGCCCGAGGCGGCGATGGTGATCGGCGCGGGGACGGCCGGTCCGCTGATACCCGGCCGGGCGCGCGGGGTCACCCTCGGCGGCTGCCTCGCCCTGCTCGCCTCCGACCTCGCGACCCCGTTCGCCCGGGCGTCGGCGCGCGGCGGGCTGCTGCTGATCGAGGACGTCGGCGAGGACGACTACCGGATCGACCGGCTGCTCACCCAGCTGCTGCGCTCGGGGTGGCTGGACGGTGTCGCGGGGGTCGCGCTCGGCTCCTGGGAGGAGTGCGGACCGTACGAGCGGGTGCGGGCCGTGCTGTACGAGCGGCTGGCCGGGCTCGGCGTCCCGGTCGTCGAGCACCTCGGCTTCGGGCACTGTGCCACATCGCTCACCATGCCGCTCGGTGTGCCCGCGCTGCTGGACGCCGACGCGGGCACGCTCACTCTGGAGGTGCCCGCGCTGGCGTAGGTGTTACGGGGTTCTACCGGCTCAGAGAGCGGCGTACCCCGGGCGGATCAGCTCGTCGATGATGCGGCGGCGCTCCGGCAGCGGCAGGAACGCGGCCTCGACGGCGGCGACGGTGAACTGCTCGAACACCTCGGGGCCGTAGCCGAAGGCGTCCACCATGTGCTGGAACTCCTCGCTCATGGTGGTGCCGGAGACCAGGCGGTTGTCGGTGTTCAGGGTGACCCGGAAGCCGAGGCGGCGCAGCAGGTCGATGGGGTGCGAGGCGTAGTCCTTCGCGGCGCCCGTCTGGAGGTTGGAGGTCGGGCAGACCTCCAGGGCGATGGCGTTGTCGCGCAGGTACGAGGCGAGGTGGCCGAGGTCGGCCGTGCCGTCGTCGTGCACCGTGATGTCGTCGGTGATCCGCACACCGTGGCCGACGCGCTCGGCGCCGCAGATCTGCACGGCCTCGTGGATCGACTCGGCGCCGACGGCCTCGCCCGCGTGGATGGTGAAGTGGCAGTTCGACCGCTTCAGGTGCTGGAAGGCCGGGAGGTGGCGGGCCGGCGGGTTGCCGATCTCGCCGCCCGCGATGTCGAAGCCCGCGACGCCGCGGTCGCGGTGGGCGACGGTCAGCTCGGCGATCTCCAGGGACCGGTCGGTGTGGCGCATGCCGGTGAGCAGGGCGCGGACGGTGATCCGGCCGCCGGTGCGGCGCTCGCCCTCGCGGAATCCGGCGTTCACCGCGTCGACGACCTCGTCGAGGGTGAGCCCGCGCTCCAGGTGCTGCTCGGGGGCGTACCGCACCTCCGCGTAGACGACCCCGTCCGCCGCCAGGTCCTCGGCGCACTCCGCCGCGATCCGCTCCAGCGCCTCGCGGGTCTGCATGACCGCGCAGGTGTGGGCGAAGGTCTCCAGGTAGCGCTCCAGGGAGCCCGAGTCGGCGGCGTCGCGGAACCAGACGGCGAGGGCGGCCGGGTCCTCGGTCGGCAGACCCTCGTACCCGCACGCGCGGGCCAGTTCGACGATCGTCGCGGGCCGCAGCCCACCGTCGAGGTGGTCGTGGAGGACGGCCTTGGGCGCGCGGCGTATCCAGTCGGCGACGGGGGCGGCGGCGAGGTTGTCAGACAAGTGCATGACGGAGGAGTGTACAGCCCCTTTTGGCCGCGGCTGTGCGGCCTCCGCCTGTGAGGGGTGCGGTGCGTGGCGGCTGCGGATCGTGCTGGGTTGCTCGCGCAGTTCCCGCGCCCCTATGGGGTACGCCGTACCGCCGGACTAGTTGCTCTGCAGCACAGGCAGTGCCGGCGCGCCCGTAGGGAGCATGTGTTTGGCCGCCAGGATCGGGGTGCCGTCCAGGCGGACGACCTGGGTGATCAGGACCGCGGGGGTGTCCGCCGGGCGGGAGAGTTGGTCGCCGCGGCGACGGCCGAGCAGGGTGGCCGTGATCCCGCTGTGCGCGCTCAGCGGCACCCCTCGCGAGGCGCCCGCCAGCACCGCCAGCATCGACGAGGGCGCCCCGTCCCCGAGTGCGGTCAGGAACGGTGGATGCGTGCGTTCCAGTACGGACTCGGGAGCCGCCCACTCATGGCTGAGCGCGACCGGCGTACCGTCCGCCACCAGCACCGACTCCCAGAACCGGAGCTCGGCCCCGGCCGTCGGCAGCAGATGCTGGGTGCTGAAGTCGGTGGGTTCCTCGACACTGCGCAGCAGCGCCCGTACGTGCACGACGCCGCCCGCGCCGAGCAGCTCCTCCAGCGGCTGGAGCTGCTCGAAGCCGCGCCGGGGCGGCCGGTCGTTCACGGTCCGCCCCACACCCCGGCGCACCGTGAGCAGCCCGTCCTCCTGGAGCAGCAGCAGCGCCTCGCGCAGCGCGGGGCGGCTCACCCCCAGCTCGGCCGCGAGCCGGGGCTCCGAGGGGAGCGTGGAGCCGGGCGGGTACGTACCGTCGTGAATCGCGTCGGCGATCCGCTCGTACAGGACGACGACCGGCCTGCGCTGCTGTCCGCTGACTGCCATGGGGCAAGCATGGCGTGATCGCCACTTGTCTGACAAGGCGGGTCGAGTACGTCCTCCGACGCGGCCCGGCCTCATCCCCGGCCCCGCCCGATGCGACTCACCCGTCCGGCCCGCCCCGCCGGTCGTCCCGCCGCCATTGCGCTCATCCTGGCCGGAAGAGGGGTGAAGCCACCCCCGGAAAGGGCCGGGTCATGAGCCCCAAGGACGCGTCGGGCGGCACGAAGGCCGGTACACGGTTCGGCGGTGCCCTCACCCCGGCCCGGGTCACGGTCATCGTGATCGCGGTGCTCGCCCTGATCTTCATCTTCGAGAACACCCGCCAGGTCAAGATCCGCCTGCTGATCCCCGAAGTCTCCATGCCGCTCTATCTGGCCCTGCTCGCCGTCTTCGTGGTGGGGGTCATCTGCGGCGGCTACTTCATAAGGCGCCGGGCCAAGTGATGATCGTCAACCGCCGGTATATCGTGGCCCGTTGACACGGCACGGCCACCACGCGGCGCGGCGACGAGGAGAGCGAGCATGAAGTTCAAGGCCACGGTCATCCCGTCCGGGAACGCCCTGGGGGTCGAGGTGCCGCAGCAGGTCATCGACGACCTGGGACAGGGCAAGCGGCCGCCGGTCGTGGTCGCGATCAACGGCCACTCCTGGCGCACCCGGGTCGCCGCGATGCGCGGCCAGATCCTCATCGGCATCAGCGCGGCCAACCGAGAGGCCAGCGGCGTCGACCTCGGCGAGGAGATCGAGGTCGACCTCCGGCTCGACGACGAGCCGCGCGTCGTGGAGGCACCGGAGGACCTCGCCGCCGCGCTGGACGCCGAGCCCGGGCTGCGCGGGGCGTACGACCGTATGGCCTTCAGCCTCAAGCGCAAGCAGGTGGGCGAGATCGAGAGCGCCAAGAGCCCGGAGACGCGGCAGCGGCGCATCGACAAGATGATCGAATCGCTCAGGGGCAAGTGATCACCGGCAGTCGAGGAGCAGCGGGGGCGGCCCCGGTCACGAGGAGCAACGGGGCCCTGGTCACGCAGGAGCAGCGGGGGTGGTCCACGTCGCCCGGAGCGGTGCGGGCGGCCCCGGGCGCCAGGAGCAGGTGACGCCGGGGCGCCGCCCGAAATCCCGCCCCCGATCCCCTCGCCCGGGCAGTACCCTGACCCGATGCCTGACAAGATCACGTATCTCGCCGAAGGGCCCCGCGTCGCGATCCGGTACTTCGCGTACGACGACGCGGCGGAGTTCACCGCGCTCGCCCGGGAGAGCCGGAATCTGCACGCGCCCTGGCTCTTCCCGCCGGCCGACCCCGAGGCGTACGCCACGTATGCGGGGCGGTTGATAGAGGACCCGACGAAGCAGGGGTTCCTGGTCTGTTCGCGGGACGACGGCCGGATCGCCGGGTTCATCAACATCAACAACATCGTCCAAGGCGCCTTCCTGTGCGGGGCGTTGGGGTACGGCGCGTTCGCGCACGCCGCCGGGCGCGGGCTGATGAGCGAGGGGCTCGACCTGGTCACCCGGTACGCGTTCGGCACGCTGGGGCTGCACCGGCTCGAAGTGAACATCCAGCCCGCCAACGTGGCCTCGATCGGTCTCGTCCGCCGGGCTGGCTATCGCTTGGAAGGCTTCTCGCCGGACTTCCTCTTCATCGACGGTGCCTGGCGCGACCACGAACGCTGGGCGATCACGGCGGAGATGGTCCGCACATGACCCACAGTCGTGGCGCCTTTGCGCAATTCTGACCAGGGCGTCCTCTGGTCACCGCACCGACCGCCGTGTTCCATGGTCACGGGGGCGGCCCAGGACGGGTGGCCGTTCCGCGCGAGGGAATGAGGTTGCCTTGGCCACGACCGTGCGACGCGCCGTACTGACCCTGCCCGCCGCCCCGTTGGGGCAGCCCAACCCCCTGCCCCCGCTGCGGCCGCTGGACGAGGTCCACACGCTCGACGACAGAGCGCGCGCCGGTCTGCCGCGCGACATGGCGCGGCAGATCGGGTACGAGCCGCTGCGCACCGTCCTGCCGGTGCGCGTTCTCGACGGATACGGGCGCGAGCGCACCGACACCGCCCTCGACACCCTCGTCGTCGAGAACGAGCGGTTGCGCGTCACCGTGCTGCCCGGGTTCGGCGGGCGGATCCACTCCCTCTTCCGCAAACCGACCGGACGCGAACTCCTCTACCGCAACCCGGTGTTGCAGCCCGCTGACTTCGGCCTCAACGGCGCCTGGTTCTCCGGCGGCATCGAGTGGAACATCGGCGCCACCGGCCACACCACCCTCGCCTGCGCCCCCGTGCACGCGGCCGTCGTCACGGCCCCGGACGGTGGCGAGATGCTGCGCCTGTGGGAGTGGGAGCGGCTGCGCGACGTCCCGTTCCAGGTGGACCTCTGGCTCCCCGAGGACTCCGACTTCCTGTACGTGGGCGTACGGCTGCGCAATCCGCACGAGCGGACCGTGCCCGTCTACTGGTGGTCCAACATCGCCGTGCCGGAGGACGAGCGCGGCCGCGTCCTCGTCCCCGCCGACGAGGCCTGGCACTTCGGTTACGCGCGCACCCTGCGGCGGGTCCCGGTGCCGCACTGGGAGGGCGCCGACCGTACGTATCCGCTGCGCAGCGAGTACCCCGCCGACTACTTCTACGAAGTGCCGGGCAGCGCACGCCGCTGGATCGCCGCGCTCGACGGCGCCGGACGCGGCCTCGTCCAGACGTCGACCGATCTGCTGCGCGGCCGCAAGCTGTTCCTGTGGGGGTCGGGCCGGGGCGGTCGGCGCTGGCAGCAGTGGCTCACCGAGCCCGGCACGCCCGGTTACGCGGAGATCCAGGCGGGCCTGGCGCGCACCCAGCTGGAGCACGTTCCGCTGGACGCCGGCGGGGAGTTCGCCTGGCTGGAGGCGTACGGGCCGCTCGCCGCCGACCCCGCGCTCGTGCACGGCGACGACTGGACGGCGGCCCGTACCGAGGTCGCCGACCGGCTCGCGGCGGTGCTGCCGCGCGCGGCGGTCGAGGAGGCGTACGCGGCCTGGCGTCCGTACGCCGACACCGAGCCCGGCGAGTCGCTGGCGACCGGGTCGGGCTGGGGCGCGCTCGAAGTCGTACGGGGCGGTCTGAAGCTGCCGGGGACGCCGTTCGCCGAGTCGACACTCGGCGAGGAGCAGGCGCCCTGGCTGGAGTTGCTGCACGCGGGGGCGCTGCCCGAGCCGCGCCGGGTGACACCGCCCGGGCCGACCCTGGTGGCCCCGCACTGGCGGGACATGCTGGAGACGGCGCCCGCCTCGCCCCTCACCGAGTACCACCTCGGGGTCGCGCAGTGGCACGCGGGCGACCGCGCGCAGGCGGTGCGCAGCTGGGAGCGTGGTCTCCAACTCGCGCCGTCTCGCTGGCCGTTGCTGCGCTGCCTGGCTGTCGCCGACCAGCAGGCGGGCAACCCGGACCGGGCCGCCGACCAGTACGCAGAGGCGTTCGACGACCTCTGCGAGGAGCGGCGCGACGGCGAGCACTGGACCGCCGCCACGGCCGCGCTCGGCCGCGAGGCGATCACGGCGCTGCTCGCGACGGGCCGACCGGCCGACGCCCGTGCGATCTGGGCCCGGCTGCGCCCGCCCGTACAGGCGCGTGGCGCGTTCCGGCTCCTCGAAGCGCGCCTGCTGCTCGCGGAGGGCGACCCGGCGGCCGCCCGCGCGATCTTCGACGAGGGCTTCGAGGTGGCGGACCTGCGCGAGGGCGCCGAGATCCTGGACGAGGTGTGGTCCCGCCTCACGGACGAGCCGCTGCCGGACCGGTACGCGTACCGGATGCGACCGGAGGTTTGACCGCTCGTATGCCCAACGCGCCTTCTACTGTGCTGACTTGCGGTCCACGTACTCGAAGACCGAGCCGTCGGGATGCACGGCGATCAGGTTGCGGCCCACGGGGGTGGGCACCGGGCCCGCGATGACCCGGGCGCCCACCGACGTGAGCGTGCGGTGCGCGTCGTCCACGTCCAGAACGGCGATCGTCGCGGCCACCTTGCGCAGGATCTCCAGCTCCGACTCCGGACCGCTCATCAGCAGGAAGCAGCCGACCGCGGCGACCGAGACGCCGCCGCGCTCGAACCGGAGGGCTTTGCTCGCCGTGAGCCGTTCGTAGAAGACCACCGAGGTCTCCAGGTCGTCGACGCAGATGCGCAGGGTGGTTCCGAGGATCTCCATATGGACGAGCCTAGTTGGGGACGGTCACACGCGGCAGAGGATCTCGCCGTGCGGGACCATGAACCAGGCGTCGTCGGCGCGGGCCCACTCCCGCCACCCCCGCGCGATCGCGGCCAGCTCGGCCTCGGTGGCGTGGCCGCCCTCGACTGCCAGGCGCGCGTACGAGGAGGCCACCGTGCGCTCGGCCCACAGCTCGCTCCACCAGGTGCGTTCGTCGTCGGTGGCGTAGCACCAGGTGGCCGCCGTCGAGGTGATGTCGGTGAACCCGGCCTGCTTGGCCCAGGACCGCAGCCGGCGTCCGGCGTCCGGCTCGCCGCCACTCGTACGGGCGACCCGGTGGTACAGGTCCAGCCACTCGTCCAGGACCGGTACTTCGGGGAACCAGGTGAAGGCGCCGTAGTCGGCGTCGCGGGCCGCGACGATGCCGCCGGGCTTGGTGACGCGCCGCATCTCGCGCAGCGCCTGCACGGGGTCGCCCACGTGTTGCAGCACCTGGTGGGCGTGGACGACGCAGAACGTCTCGTCGGGGTAGTCCAGTGCGTGGACGTCGGCGACGCCGAACGACATGTTCGTACGCCCCGCTTCGGCGGCGTGCGCACGCGCCTGCTCGACGATGTCGGGCGCCGCGTCGACGGCGGTGACATGGCCGTCGGGGACCAGCGCGGCCAGGTCGGCGGAGATGGTGCCGGGGCCGCAGCCGATGTCCAGGACCTGCATGTGCGGCTTGAGTTCGCCGATCAGATACGCGGCGGAGTTGGCGGCGGTGCGCCAGCGGTGCGAGCGCAGCACGGACTCGTGATGGCCGTGGGTGTAGACGGCGGTCTCCTTTGACGACGTGGGCGACGTGGACGACGACATGACCGGCTCCCTCTCTCGACGTTCTCGCGGTCGGTGTGTGGTGACGTGAACGCTACGCGCTCGTGTCGGATTGTGAGACCTGTGTTTCGCCATATGGACAACGCTCGTTGAGTACGACGGATGGGCGCGGGTGTTCGAGCCCGGCGCGCTCCGGGGCGGCCGTGGGCGAACCAGTGGGCACTACCGCCGGTGCGGAACAACCCGTAGCGTCTGGGGCGTTACCCCTGCCGAGCCGGAATGATCACTTGGGAGGGCATGATGAGCGTCGTTTCGATCAGATACGTGGGCGGACCCACCGCCGTCGTGGACATCGACGGCATACGCCTGGTCACCGATCCGACCTTCGACACTCCGGGGGACTATCCGATCGGCCCCGACCGCAAGTTGGTCAAGACGGCCGGACCGGCGATCGAGGCGGACGAGACGGGGGCGGTGGACGCCGTTCTGCTCTCGCACGACCAGCACCCCGACAACCTGGACGAGTCCGGGCGCGCGTATCTGAGCCGGGTGCCGGTCGTCCTGTCGACGGCCGCCGCGCACTCGCGGCTCGGGGACGCGGTGACTGCGCTGGCCAATTGGGAGACGTACTCGCTCGGTGAGCGGCTGTTGGTCACCGGGGTGCCCGCGTTGCACGGGCCCGAGGGGGCGGAGGCGGTGGCGGGGGAGGTCACCGGGTTCGTGCTGCACGGCGATGCGCTGCCGACGGTGTATGTCAGCGGGGACAATGCCTCGCTCGATCATGTGCGGGCCGTTGCCGAGCGGTTCGGGCCGATTGATGTGGCCGTGCTTTTTGCTGGGGCGGCGCGTACTCCGCTCTTTGACGGGGCGCCTCTCACGCTGACCAGTGAGGGTGCTGCCGAGGCCGCGCAGATCCTTGGGGCTCGGCATGTGGTGCCGCTGCACTTTGAGCACTGGGGGCACTTCAGTGAGGGGGCGGATTCTTTGGTGCAAGCGTTTGCTGGCGCGGGGCTCGGGGATCGGTTGCGGCTGCTGAAGCCGGGTGAGGTGTTTACCGGGTAGCGGGTGCGTTCTCGACTGCGGGCCGTCGTGGGCTGGTCGCGCAGTTCCCCGCGCCCCTGTAGGTGCAGGGGGATCGCATTGGACTGCCACGATCCCGCTCGGCGGCGAAAAGGCACCGTCACGGACGTGCCAGCGGGAGGTACACCGTCAGTGCCTCCGAGAGTTTGTCCACCAGCAACTCGCCCTGTACGTGCGTCACTTCGCCGTCGTACGCCACCGGTGTGTCCGGGGACAGGCCCTCGATGTGCAGGCGGCGCAGGCGTTCGGCCGCGTGGGTGGGGGAGCGGCTGAGGGGGCCCGCGAGTGCGGCCGCCAGGAGGCGCAGGCCGGGGAGGCGGCCGCCGTGGACCACGCGGACATCCAGCAGCCCGTCCGCCAGGTCGAAGCGGCGGGCCGGGGCCGGGCCGAGGCGCTGGTAGAGGCAGTTGCCCGCGAACAGGAGCCACAACGCGCGCCTGCTGCCGTGCAGTTCGGCCTCCAGTGGGCGTTCGCCGCCGAGGACCCGGTACGCCGCGAGCACCCCGGCCGCCCAGCTGCCGATGCGGGGCGACCAGTGCTCGCGCAGCCGTACCAGCTCCGGGTACACGCCCAGGCTGAACGTGTTGACGAAGTATCCGGCGGCGGCGCCGTCCGGGCCGGGGGTGAACCGGCCGAGGTCCACCTTCACGGCGTCGCCCGAGGCCAGCGCCCGCGCGGTGTCCTGGACCTCGTCGATGCCCAGGTCCTTGGCGAAGTGGTTGAGGGTGCCGCCGGGGAAGACGGCGAGCGGCACGTCGTACTGGGCGGCGGCCGCCGCGGCCCGGTTCACCGTGCCGTCGCCGCCGCAGACGCCGAGCGCGCGGCCGCGTCGGGCCGCCTTCTCGAAGGCCGCCGTCAGGTCCTGCGGTGCGCATTCCATCACTTCGGCCAGCGGCAGTGCGTCGCGTACGGCCGCGGACTGGGCTGCGGCCGTGCCGGAGGCGGAGTTGACCACGACCACCAGGTGCTTGCCGCCGGGCAGTACGGGTGCGTTCGTGTGCGGGCGGCCGGGGGTGGGGAGTTGGCGCCGGGTGGGGACGAGGCCGCGTACCGCGAAGGCCGCGCCGACGCCGAGGGCCGCGCCCACCAGGACGTCACCCGGATAGTGCACCCCCGTGTACACCCGCGAGGCGGCCACCGAGAACGCGACCGGCGCCACCACCGCGCCCCAGCCCCGGGACTCCAGCGCGACGCCCGTCGCGAAGGCGGCCGCCGAGGCGGAGTGCCCGGACGGGAAGGACGTGGTGATCGGCTGCCGCTTCAACTGGCGTACCAGCGGCACAAGTTCGAGTATCGGCCGGGGTCGTCGTACCGACCGCTTGGCCACCATGTTGACGGTCGCCGAGGCGAGCGCGAGGGAGGCGACCCCGCGCAGCGCGGCCCGGCGCGCCCGGGGCGAACGGGTGGCCGCCATCGCGGCGGCGACGCCGAACCACAGCAGCCCGTGGTCGGCGGACCGGCTCAGCCTCGGCAGCACCGCCCGCGCCCCCGGCCAGCGCCGGTCCGCGGCCACCCGGAACAGCGCCAGGTCATGGGCGTCGAGACGGCGCGGAAGGCCGACGGGCCAGACGGCCGAGCGGGGCGGCACGCCGGGCCGGGCGGCCGGGCGTGGCGGCACGGAATCCGGAAACGACATGGCGCATGGGTACCCGTCCGCCGCCGACACAATCAGCGCGTCATCCGCGCGCCCGCGGCACAGCCGGCGCTTGAGCTGCACGCCTGCGACGTGGTCAGCGGTCGAGCCGTGCGCGCGGAGCGCAACGAGCCCCTGAGTCGCGCGCCCGCGACACGGTCAGCGGTCGAGCCGTGCGCGCGGGCGCGAGCAGCCCCTCAACCGCCAACCATGCGCCCCGCGATGCGACTGGCCCCTGAGTCGCGCCCCCCCCGCGTCGCAATCAGTGCTTGAGCCGCGCCCCCGTGTTCGCGAGAGTGGCCCCATGGATTCCCACGCAGCCGCGGACCGCGATCCGCTCCTCGACCGGCACCGCGAAGCCCTCGCCCTCTTCGGGGCCCGCGTCCACGCCGTCCGGCACGATCAGTGGGACCTGCCCACGCCGTGCACCGACTGGACCGTACGGGACCTCGTCAACCATCTGGCCGTCGAGCAGCTGTGGGTGGTGCCGATGGTCGACGGCCGCTCCATCGCGGACGTCGGCGACGCCTTCGACGGCGATGTGCTCGGCAGCGACCCGGTCGCCGCCTGGGACACGGCCAAGGACGCCGCCCTCGCCGCGTTCGCGGGGCCCGGCGCGCTCGACGGCACGGTCCACCTCTCGTACGGGAAGACGCCCGCCACCGCGTACTGCTCGCAGATGGTGGCGGACGCGGTGGTGCACACCTGGGACCTGTCCCGGGCGATCGGGGCCGAGGAGCGGCTGCCGGAGGCCCTGGTCGACGCGGCGGCGCGCGAGTTCGGCCAGTACGCCGACGAGCTGCCCAGGAGCCTGTTCCACGCGCCGCTGAAGGTGCCCACCGGGGCCGACGCGCAGACCCGGCTCCTTGCCATGCTGGGCCGCGAGGCCTGACGAGTCTTCAGATCACCTCAGCTGAGCGGGGGTTCCAGCCGCCGCGGCCGGAACCCCGGCGAGGGCCGCTCCGGCCAGGTCTGCGGAGCGGCCCGGCTGATCGCGGCGAGCGTGGAGCGCGGGGACTGTGCCTCGGCCACGTCGCCCAGGCTCACCATGCCCAGCGGGCACCCGTCGAGCACCACCGGCAGCCGGCGCACCGCGTGCCGCCGCATCAGCCGTACCGCCGTGTCCACGTCGTCGTCGGGCCCCACGCACACCGGTGAGGGCGTGCACACCGACTCGACGCTGACGGTCAGCGGGTCCACCCCGTCGGCCACCGCGCGCAGCGTGATGTCCCGGTCCGTGAGCACCCCGATCAGCTTGTCGCCCTTGGCGACGAGCACATCGCCGATGTCCTGGGCGCGCATCAGCTGGGCCGCCTCCACCAGCGAGGCGTCGGGCCGTACCGCCGCGACACCCGCCGTCATGACCTCCCGGACGTACTGTGCCATCGCTGTCCGCCTCGTCTCCGTCTCGCCCGCGTCCTTTTGGCGTATCGCGGCGCAGTACCCCTCCCACGGTGAACCATGCGCGTACACAAGGTTGTTTGGACCCTGCGACGCCGGGCATGCGCACTGTCGTGCTTCGGACCGGAGGCACGTCCGTGGGAGCGGCTGTCCGCTCCGGACGTGACCGAGCCCGGTCGCACACCCGGTTCAGGCCTCCCCACGGTGACAACCGTCCGATTCCACCGTTCGAGGGACTGTTCCGCATGCGTACTCACGCACATGCCACAGCGAAGCACCCGCACGACGACGCCCCCGACACCGCGGCCGCCTTCGCCCGGCTCATCGCGCTGCCCGACGGATCCGTGAAGCAGTCGCTGCGGCAGGAGCTGATCCGGGCCTGGCTGCCGATGGCCGAGCGGCTGGCCGGGCGGTTCCGCAACCGGGGCGAGTCCATCGAGGACCTGCGCCAGGTCGCGGCGCTCGGCCTGGTGAAAGCCGTCGACCGCTACGACCCGGAGCGCGGCGCCGCGTTCGAGAGCTTCGCCGTGCCGACCATCACCGGTGAGCTCAAACGGCACTTCCGCGACCACATGTGGACCCTGCACGTGCCGCGCCGGGTACAGGACCTGCGCGGCCGGGTCCGCGCCGCCCGCCAGGAGCTCGCCCAGACCGTCGGCGGCCGCAGCCCCTCGGTCGCCGAGCTCGCCGCGCACACCGGGATGACCGAGGACGAGGTCAAGGCCGGTCTCGAAGCCCTCGACAGCTACTCCGCGCTCTCCCTGGACGCCGAACTCCCGGGCGCCCAGGACGGGTTCAGCCTCGGCGACTCGCTGGGCGCGCCCGATCCGGCGCTCGACGTCGTCGTCGACCGCGAGGCCGTCAAACCGGGGTTGCGCCGACTGCCGCCCAGGGAGCAGCAGATCCTCTACATGCGGTTCTTCCGGGACATGACGCAGAGCCGGATCGCCGAGGACCTCGGCATCTCCCAGATGCACGTCTCCCGGCTGATCAGCCGCTGCTGCACCCGGCTGCGGGACCAGGCTCTTCGGGACCAGGCTCCGCGCGACCGTCGTCGCCCGCCCCGGCGGGACGCCGCATAGCGAGCGCGGTATGGCGGGACATCACGTCCATCGCCTGCCCCTCCGCCATCGAGAACGGCCGCGCCGCCCCCGTACGGAAGAGCGTCAGCACTCCTTGTACGGGGCCGGGCGCCCCCAGCGGTACGCACAGCAGTGACGTCACATCGGCGAGCGCGAGGACGGGCGCCCCGGCCGGGTCGTGGCCGAAGCCGTCCGTGTCCTCGGGCTGCACCTGGAGCGAGGTGGTCCCGGCCCGGGCCGCCTCCGCGACCAGCGGGCAGGAGGCCGGGTCCTGGGCCGCGACCATCTGCCGCAGGTCGGCGGACTCGCGGGCGGCCGGGCCGAGCACGCTCGTACGCCGCAGCCCGCCGTCCACCAGGTCGGCGACCACCCACTGGGCGAAGCGCCCGCACAGCACCCGGGCGGCCGTGTCCAGGATCTCGCCCCGCTCGCCGGGCGCAAGCCGCAGCAGTGCCCCCGCCATCGTGTCGATCAGGTCCATGAGTTCGGCGTGCCGGGTCGACTCGGCGAGATCGGGCAGCTCGGGCGGCGGCGCGGCGGCCGTTGCCCGGGATATCCCCGGCTGGAGGACGACGAGGACCGCGGGGTGCGGCTCGTCCGGCGGGCGCAGCGCGGTGAGCGTGGCCAACAACGGCTCTTCGGGCCGCTGTTGGAGCCGCACGGTCAGGCCGCGGTCGCCGTCGCCGCGCGCAACGGCCGCCGCCTGCGAGCGGAACGCGCCCCGGTCGCCCGGCATCAGCAGCGCGGCCAGCGGCCGCCCGGTCGCGTATCCGGCCCGGGTGCCGGTGAGGCCGGTCGCCGCGAAGTTCAGCCTGCGGACCACCGTCTCGCGGTCGACCAGGAAGACCGGCAGCGGCAGCCGCTGGAAGAGCGCCTTGAGGAGCAGCCGCTCCTGCCGGTCGCCGGGCGAGCCGGACGCGTTGCCCGCGTCGGTGACGAACCGCTCGTAGCGGGGCCACAACTGCTCGGCCACATGCTGGAGTTCGAACAGGGCCGCGTCCAGGACCGTCAGATGCTCCCCGGCCCCTTGCGAGCGCGCGGTGCGCAGCTCGCCGACCCGTCTGACGAAGTCCGCCAGTTCCTCGCCGAATTCGTCCGCCGTCTGCGTCATACCAGCAAGTTAGCCCGTCCCGCCGTTTCCCGGGACCGCCGGAGGGAAGGCGCCGTACAGGAGGTTCTTCCATGCTGTACGAGCCGGAACACCCACGACCGGAATCCGAATCCGCCACCCCCGTACGCATGTTGTCCCGGCTCGCCGAGCAGTCGGTGCGCTGCGCCCCCGCCGTGTGCGGGGCCGTCGCGACCATCGCCGACAGCGGACCCGACAGCCGGGTCACCGCGACCCACCCCGACCTCGCGCCGCTCGCCTCCGTCCAGCTCGCCTGCGGCGACGGGCCCATCCCGACCGCGCTGGACGTCGGCGCGCCGGTGGACAGCGAGGACCTGCTGACCGAGGACCGCTGGCCCGGCTATCGCGCGCTGGCCCTGGAATCGGGCGTACGGGCCTGTGTCACCCTCCCCTTCCGCCGCTCCGGCATCGAGGTCACCCTCAGCCTCTACAGTTTCCGCCCCGGCCCCCTCGACGAGGCCGCCCGCTCGGTCATCGGCATCCTCGGCGAGGAGATCACGGCCCGCCTGGCGCGCGACCGCCGCTATCACGCGGCGCTCGCCGAGGTCGAACAGCTGGAGACGGCGCTGCGCTCGCGCCCGGTCATCGACCAGGCCAGCGGCATCGTGATGCATGTCCTGGGCTGTGGCGCCGAGGACGCGTTCGGAGTGCTGCGCAGCCTGTCGCAGCGCGCCAACCGCAAGCTGTCCGAGGTCGCCGAGGGCGTCGTGCGCACCAAGGGCCGCGGCCTTGAGGACGAGCTGGCCGCCCTGCACCCGTCCGCCTGACCCCACGCACCCCGCCCGTCCCACTCCCGTACGCATGCGGAGCGGCGCCGCCGAGCAAACCTCCGTATAAAGGGCTCAGGGGCCCGAGACGGCGGGGCGCGAAGGAGGCGGCGCATGTACGGGACGGTGGCGGAAGGCCGTGGACCCGTCCGCTACGGGCCGCCCGCGCCGGGCCCCGGGCTGCCCGTGCTGCCCGAACTGGCCGAGGTCCTGGCAGGTGCCGTCGGCCGCACCGACCCCGAACCGCCCGGCGGCGGGGCCGAACTGCGCGTGGCCGCCTGCGGCTACTGGCTGCGGCGCGGGCTGCGCGCCGACCCGGACCTGGTGGCCGCCGCGCCCGGCGCCCAGCCGCTCCTGTTCGCGCTGCTCGCGGCGTACGGGGGCGACATCCTGCTGCCGCGCCCGTGCCCCGCGTGGTGGACACCGCAGGCCCGGCTGCTCGGCCGGCCCGCCTACCATGTGCCGACCCCCGCCGAATGCGGCGGCGTGCCCGATCCGTACGCGCTCCTGGAGACCGTGCGCCGGGTGCGCGCGGAGGGCGGACTGCCCAGGATTCTGGTGCTCTCGGTCGCCGACGACCCGACCGCGACGGTCGCGCCGCCCGAGACCATGCGGGAGGCGTGCGAGGCGGCCGTCGGCGAGGGGCTGCACATCATCAGCGACGAGACCTGGCGCGACACCCTGCACCGGCCGCACGACACGGTCCTGTTCAGCCCCGCCGAGATGTGCCCCGACGACGTCACCGTCCTCAGCGATCTGGCGGGCGCGCTCACCCCGTCCGGCTGGCCCGCCGCCGTCGCCCGCTTCCCGGCCACCGAACGCGGCGTCCAGCGCCGCGCCCGCGCCCTCGACGTCCTCACCGCCCTCGGCTCGGTCGTGGCGGGCCCGGTCGCCGAGGCCGCCGCGTACGCCCTGAACGAGCCGGACCCCGTCGCCGTACGCACCCGGCGGGCCGCCGCCGTGCACGGCTCGGTCGCGGCGGCCGCCCATCGCTCGGTCCTGGCGGCCGGGGCCTTCGCCCGGCCCCCGCAGGCGGGCCGCCACCTCTACGCCGACCTCGACCCGCTGCGGGCCAGGCTCGCCGCGCGTGGCGTCACCGACTCGATGGAGCTGGAGGAGTACCTGACCGCCCGGCTCGGCGCCCCCGCCCCCGGCGGCCATCGCTTCGGCGACGAACTGGGTGCGCTGCGCGTCCGGCTCGCCACGGGCCCCCTGCTCGGGGCGAGTCCGGAGCAGCGCGCCCAGGTGCTGGACGCGGCGGACCCGCTGGCCCTCGCGCACGTGGCCGAGGCACTGGCGGCGTTCGGCTCCGTGCTCGGAGCCCTGTGACGGCCCCCGTGACGACCCCGTCCCCTCGAATGGAGCCGCCCGGATGACGGAACAGACCGATCAGGCCGAGTTCACGGCACCGGCACCGGCACCGGCTCCACCGCTCACCGCCACGCGCCCCCTCGGCGAGCTCCGCCACTGGCCGAGGTCGTTCGCCGACCGGCTCGTCCACCCGCTGCCCGGGGTCCGCGCGCTGGCCCGACTCGCCCGGGAAGGTGCGCTGCGCCCGTCCCCGGCGGGGCTGCGGGGCATCGCCGAGCTGCCGTTCGCGCCCGGGCCGCTGCCCGCCGTGGACACCGGTACGGTCGCGGTCACCTGGGCCGGGCACGCGAGCTGGGTGGTGCGGATCGGCGGGCTCACGGTGCTGACCGACCCCGTCTGGTCCCGCCGCATCCTGGGTACCCCGCCCCGGCTCACCCCGGTAGGCGTCCGCTGGGAGGACCTGCCGCCCATCGACGCCGTCGTCATCAGCCACAACCACTACGACCATCTCGACGCGCCGACCCTGCGCCGACTCCCGCGCCACACCCCGCTGTTCGTCCCGGCGGGCCTGGCCCGCTGGTGCCGGAGACGGCGGTTCACCCGGGTCACCGAGCTCGACTGGTGGGAGGCGGCCGAACTCGACGTGCCGGGCCGCGAACCCGTCCGGTTCGAGTTCGTCCCCGCCCACCACTGGTCCAAGCGCTCGCTGACCGACACCTGCCGCTCACTGTGGGGCGGCTGGGTCCTGGGGGACCGCAGGGGCCGACGGGTGTACTTCGCGGGCGACACCGGATACGGCCACTGGTTCAAGGAGATCGGCCGCCGCCACCCCGCGCTCGACCTGGCGCTGCTGCCGATCGGGGCGTACGCGCCGCGCTGGTGGCTGCGGGATGTGCACGCGGACCCGGAGGAGGCGGTGCAGGCGTGCGAGGACCTGGGGGCTCGGCGGATGGCGCCGATGCACTGGGGCACCTTCGTCCTCTCCGCGGAGCCGGTCCTCGAACCGCTGGCCCGGGTGCGGGCGGCCTGGGCGCGCACGGGCAGACCGCGCGACGGTCTGTGGGACCTGCCGGTGGGCTCGTCCCGGGTCCTGGCCGCCTGAAGAGGTCGTACGAGGGCGCCTTGGCCGGGTGCTCAACTGCCCCTACTCACAGGGGTGTTCAGTGGGGCGCCTGCTCAGGAGCCTCGGCCGTGTCGTCACTCGCCCGCCCCCGCATCCGTCGCCACACCGCAGGCCCCCCACTGATCAGCAGCGTCAGGGCGACCGCAGCGACCACGCCCTGCCACGGCTCGGGGAAGAGCGAGCCGCCCAGGATGCCGATCAGGCCGTACGCACCCGCCCACGCCAGACACGCGGGCACATCGCCCCGTACGAACGTCCGCAGCGGCATCCCGCCGAGCAGGCACGCCAGCATCACCGGGATCCGGCCGGCGGGAATCAGCCGGGACAGGATCAGGACGGGCACCCCGTGTTCGTCGAGCTTGCGCTGGGCCTGCTCCAGGCGGTCCGGCGCCGCCCGGTCGCGCAGCGCGGCCAGCCACCGCGACCCGTTGCGCGAGCGCACCCCGCGCTGCCCCAGCCAGTACAGGCCGATGTCCCCGAGGAACGCGGCGAGCGCGCCCACCGCGAAGACGAGCAGCAGCGAGAACCAGGCCGTCTGATGGAAGGCCACCACCGCGGCCGTCGACACCAGCGCCCCCGTGGGCACCACGGGCACCAGTGAGCCGAGCACGACCAGGATGAACAGGGACGGATAGCCGAGCGCCTGCTGGGTCGACTCCGGCGGCACCTGGCCCGCCGCCCGGGCGACGAACGCGGCGATCACCGGGCGACCTCGGGCCGTACGCTCTCGCCGTGCAGCAGCCGGTGCACCGTCACGCCGGGCGCGAGCCGGGCCGCGTGGCGCACGAAGTCGTCGCCGGGCGCGTGGAATTCATGCGGGCGGACCCCGTCGAGCCCGATCGGCCAGTACGTGCCGTAGTGCACCGGCACCGCCGAGCGGGGCGCGAGCCGGGCGAGGGCCTGGGCGGCGCGGCCCGGGTCCAGATGGCCGGGGCCGAGGAAGGGCCCCCAGCCGCCGACCGGCAGCAGTGCCACGTCGACCGGGCCGACCTCGTCCGCCATCTCGTCGAACAGCCCGGTGTCCCCGGCGAAGTAGGTGCGGGCCCGGCCCTCGATGACATAGCCGAGCGCGGGCGAGCGGTGCGGCCCGAACGGGAGGCGCCGCCCGTCGTGGTGCGCGCTCACCACCCGTATCCGCAGGTCACCGGCCTCGACCAGATCGCCGGGCCGCACCTCGGTGAGCCGCAGGCCGAGCCTCGTCAGACCCGGCACGGCCCGGACCGCGCCGCGCGGCACGACCAGGCGGGTGCCGGGCGCCAGGCGCGTGAGCGACGGCAGATGCAGATGGTCGGAGTGCAGATGCGAGACCAGGACGATCTCGGCGGCGGCCGCCTCGGGCGGCGGCACCGCGCCCCGGCGGCGGCGCAGATGCGCGAGCCGACGTGCGAAGAGCGGATCGGTGAGCACCCGTACACCGGAGTCCTCGACCGTGCAGGTGGCATGACCCCACCAGGTGATCTCCACCGGCACCGGGAAAACTCCTCCGCTCGAAACCCACCACGCGCGCTGTTGGGTACGAGCCTAAGTGTCGTGGGGCGCAATGGAGGGGACCCGGGGTAGGCCTTGGGTCCACGAAGGGACGGCCCGGCATGATCATGCACTCCGAGCAGTGTCCGCGCTGCGGCGGGATCCTCGCGGTGACCCAGGACGGCTGGAAGATCTGCCACTCGTGCGGATACTCCTCGCCACCGTGATCCAGGAGTAGGGTCACCACCACGACCAAGCAGTGGGGGACGGGCATGAGTGACGTGCGAGTGGCGGCGATCGCCAGTCTGACCCCACTGGAGGAACTGGACCTGGACCCCTTCCTGGTGGACACCCGCAGCCAGCACGAGATGTGCGCGCGCTGGGCCGCCGACAAGGGGTACGTCGTCACCCGGCAGTTGCTCTTCTACGGTCTGCGGCCCGACCACGTGGGACTGTGGGCGGACGTGGACGCGGGCCAGGTGGACGTCTTCGTCGCGCCCAACGAGCGCGTCCTCGCCCGGGCGTTGACGTCGGTGCCGGAGTTCTCCGCCGAATGCGAGCGGCGGGGGGTCCGCCTGGAGACGGCCGGTCTTGACGAACCGTCCTACGACGCCGCCAAGAAGGCGCACATCCACCGCAGGCTCTCGATGCCGACCGCGGGGTACGACGGCTGCTGAGCCGCATCCCGCCGCCGGGGCCCGCCGCGTAACACCGCCGCCTACACCGTCGCGCCGAAACAATGCCGCTGGCCGGTTTCCGTCCCTGTGACAGGCTGGGAGGGAACGGCGAGGCGAGAGGCAGTGACGAGCGGCGTGAGCACAGGGCGATGGCGGACGGCGGGCAGCGCCCTGATGCGGGTGGTCGTGGTGTGGGCGGTCTCCACCCTCACCATGATGGCGCTGGCCGGGATCCTGCCCGACTTCCAGCTCAAGTCGGCCGGGGGTGACAGCGTCACCCGGGTCGCGCTCACCGCCGCCTGGGGCGCGGGTGCCTTCGGACTGCTGAGCGCGCTGGTGTGGCCGCTGGTCGTACGGGCGTTCCTGCTGGTCCCGGCGCTGGTGCTCGGCTTGTTGGTGTTCTTCCTCAACGGCTCGCTGCTGCTGATCGCGCTGAGCCTGATCCCCAGCGGACGCGGCGCGGCCAAGCCCGAGACCGCGGTGGTGGTGGCCGCAGTGATGTCGGCCGTCGCCTCCGCCACCTCGACCGCGCTCGCGGTACGGGACGACAACGCCTACCGGCGCAGGCTCTCGCGCCTCGCCGACCGACGCAGGCGCAGACGCGGCGACGACGACCGGGGCTCGGAGCCGCCCGGCACGGTCTTCCTCCAGCTCGACGGCGTCGGCCACGACGTGCTGTGCCACGCGGTCGGCGGCGCCGGTCTGATGCCGACCGTCGCGGGCTGGCTGAAGGAGACGCACCGGCTCACCCCCTGGCGTACCGACTGGTCCAGCCAGACCGGCGCCAGCCAGCTCGGCATCCTGCACGGCTGCACCTTCGACGTGCCCGCCTTCCGGTGGTACGAGAAGGACACCGGCGAGCTGATGGTCTCCAACCGGCCCGCCAGCGCCGTGGAACTCCAGCGCCGGGCGATCGAGCGCACCGGCGACGGCGGGCTGCTCACCCTCGACGGCGCCAGCCGGGGCAACCTGTTCTCGGGCGGCGCCGACCAGCTCGCCCTGGTCCTGTCGATGGCCGCCCGGCGCGGGCGCCGCAACCGCTCCCGGGCGGGCTACTTCGCGTACTTCTCCGACCCGGCCAACTCCGTGCGCACCGCGCTCTCCTTCGTCGCCGAGGTCGGCCGAGAGATCGGCCAGTCCACCCGCGCCCGGCTGCGCGGGGACGCACCGCGCGTGCGGCGCGGCGGGCTCTATCCGTTCATCCGCGCGTTCGCGACCGTCGTGGAGCGCGATGTGGTGGTCGCGGCGGTGATAGGGGACATGCTCGCCGGGCGCACCGCCGTCTACGCCGACCTCGTGGCGTACGACGAGGTGGCGCACCACTCCGGGCCGCGCAGCCGGGACGCCGACAAGGTCCTGGACCGCCTCGACCGGTCCCTGGCGCTGATCGCCAAGGTCGCCGAGCACGCGCCGCGCGCGTACCGGATCGTGCTGCTCTCCGACCACGGGCAGAGCCCGGGGGAGACCTTTGCGGGAGCGTACGGGCTGACCCTGAAGGACCTGGTGCGGGCCGGGTGCGGGCTGTCGGTGCCACGCGGTGCCGAGCGCACCAAGAGCGGCGCGGAGGCGCGCGACGCGGTCCGGGTCGCGCTGCACCGGCCGGTCCCGGGGAACGGGGAGCCGGGGCCCGCCTCCGACCCGATCGTGCTCGCCTCCGGCAACCTCGGTCTGGTCTCCTTCCCGGACACCGAGGGGCGGCTCGCCCGCGAGGAGATCGACCGCCGCCACCCCGCGCTGCTGCGCACCCTCGCCGGGCACCCCGGCATCGGCTTCCTGCTGGTGCGCAGCGAGGAGCACGGCGCGGTGGTCATCGGCGGCGCGGGCACCGACCGGATCCACGAGGTCCCGCTCGCCGAACTGGCCGACGGCAAGGGCCCGTTGACCGGTTTCACACCGGGCGCCGCCGACGCCGTACGGCGCACCGACACCTTTCCGCACACCGCCGACATCATGGTCAACTCGATGTACGACCCGGTGACCGGCGAGGTGCACGCCTTCGAGGAGCAGATCGGCTCGCACGGCGGCCTCGGCGGCGAGCAGGGCCATCCGTTCCTGCTGTGGCCGCGCGATCTGTCGGCGCCGGTGGCCGACGGGATGGAGCTGGTCGGCGCCGAGCAGGTGCACCGGGTGCTGCGGCGCTGGCTGCGCGAGTGCGCGGGGCCGCAGGTGCCGCTGGAGATCTCCCGGCGCCAGGCGGAATCGCGGCTTCAGGCGGAATCGCGCGGTCAGGAGGAATCCCGGCGCCGACAGGAAGCGGAAGGATCATTTCCGGTAGACGACCGGGCCGTGCAGGACAAATCCGCCTGATTTTGCGCCGCGTTCGCCGTACCCGACCATGGTCAGGTTTTGGCACGGAGAGAGGCGCACCACCCCATGACCACACAAGAATCCCAGAGCAAGCATGCCCGGCAATTCGGATTGCCGGTGGCGACCGCTCTGGTCATGGGCAACATCATCGGCGGTGGGATCTTCCTGCTGCCGGCGTCGGTCGCCCCCTTCGGCACCATCAGCCTGCTCGCGTTCGTCGTCCTGACGGTCGGCGCGATCGCGCTGGCGCTCGTCTTCGGCCGGCTCGCCGAGCGGTTGCCGCAGACCGGTGGCCCGTACGTCTACACCCGCGAGGCGTTCGGCGACTTCGCCGGCTTCCTCGCCGCCTGGTCGTACTGGATCACCACCTGGGTCTCCAACGCGGCGCTCGCCGTGGCGGCCGTGGGCTACCTCGACGTCCTCATACCGATCCACGAGTCCAAGGCGGCGACCATCGCCGCGGCCCTGGCGCTCCAGTGGCTCCCGGCGCTCGCCAACTTCGCGGGCACCCGCTATGTGGGCGCGGTCCAACTGGTCTCCACCGTCCTGAAGTTCGCGCCCCTGCTGCTCGTCGCGGTCGGCGGACTGTTCTTCTTCGACCCGGCCAACCTCGGCCCGTTCCAGGCCGACGACCACGGCCCGATGGGCGCGGTCTCCGCGTCGGCGGCGATCCTGCTCTTCAGCTACCTCGGCGTCGAGTCGGCCGCGGTCAGCGCGGGCGAGGTCCGCGACCCGCGCCGCAACGTCGGCCGCGCCACCATCCTCGGCACCATCGGCGCCGCCCTGATCTATCTCCTGGGCACCCTCTCGGTGTTCGGCACCGTCCCGCACAACAAGCTCGTGGACTCCACCGCGCCCTTCACCGACGCGGTGAACGCGATGTTCGGCGGCTCCTGGGGCGGCACCGCGGTGGCCCTCGCCGCACTCGTCTCGATGGTCGGCGCCCTCAACGGCTGGACCCTGCTCAGCGCCCAGACCCCGTACGCGGCGGCCAAGGACGGACTCTTCCCGCAGGTCTTCGCCCGGAAGAACCGGGGCGTGCCGACGGCGGGCGTCATCGTCACGGTCGTCCTCGCCTCGTCGCTGACCGTCTACAACTACACGGTCGGCTCGACGGGCGTCTTCGAGATGCTGGTCCTGGTCACCACCTTCACGGCCACCGTCCCCTACCTCCTGTCGACCGCCGCGCAGCTCTACTTCCTCGCGTCCGGCCAGTCCCACCGCGTCCACCGCGCCCGCCTGGTCCGCGACTTCGTCCTCGCCTCCCTGGCCGCCGGGTTCTCCCTGTGGCTGGTCGCGGGCTCCGGTTACGAGGCGGTCTACCAGGGCGTGCTGTTCCTCTTCGCGGGCGTCCTGGTGTACGCCCTCCTCGCGGCCCGCAAGCAGCGCCCGGAGGCGGCCGTGGAAGCCGAGCCGGTCGCCGCCAAGGAAGCTGCTGACCTGCGGGTCTAACAGTCGGTGACGGCAGCCTTCGATCTGTCGTGCGGTACTCCGTTCGGCGGCTTACGTTTGCTGCGGGGGCTCCCCGACCGAAAGGTCTGCCATGCGCGGACGTACGGCAGTGGGCGCCGCCGGTGCCGCGATGGCGCTGCTCGCCCTCGCGGTCCCGGCCCTGGCGGACGGCGCGAAGCCGGACCTGACCCGCTTCTACACCCAGCGACCGGTCTGGGGCGCCTGCACGGTCAAGGGCGCCCCCCAGGGCATGGAGTGCGCGAAGCTCACCGTGCCCATCGACTACGCCCACCCCGCCGACGGCACGATCGAGCTGGCGGTGGCCCGAATACGGGCGGGCGGTTCAGGTTCGGGCTCGGGCTCAGGTTCGGGCACTGATGTGGGCCCGAGCGGCGCCGCACCCGCCGCCCCCAAGGGCTCGCTCGTCTTCAACTTCGGCGGCCCCGGCGAGTCCGGCCTCAAGGACCTCGGCGGCTTCCTGACCGACACCGAGGGCCTCGCCGACCAGTACGACCTGGTGAGCTTCGACCCCCGGGGCGTCGGCCGCAGCGCCCCCGTACGGTGCGGGGCCGCGGCGGAGCAGGAGATCGAGAGCTCCGCCGACACCGCCCCGGCCAACGACGCCGAGGGCCGCAAACAGCTCGTCGCCGAGCTGCGGTCGATCGCCCAGGAGTGCCGCAGGACCACCGGCAAGCTGCTGCCGCACGTCGGCACCATCAACGCCTCACGCGACCTGGACGTCCTGCGCCAGGCACTCGGCGACAAGAAGCTCAATTACTTCGGCATCTCGTACGGCACCCGGCTCGGCGCGGTGTACGCGGCCCAGTTCCCGAAGCGGACCGGGCGGATGGTCCTGGACGCCGTGGACTCGCTCACGGCCGACGCCGAGCAGTCGGCGCTCGCCCAGGCCACGGCGTTCCAGCGTGGCCTGGACACCTTCCTGTCCGACTGCGCCCGCCAGGGCGCAGGCTGCCCGCTCGGCGCGACGACCGCGGTCGCGACCAGGACGCTGGACGCGACCGTCGCCCAGCTGGACAAGCAGCCCGCGAAGACCGCGTCCGGGGCCGATTTCACCTCGGCCGACCTGCGCACCGCGATCACCAACTCGCTCTACGCCGAGCAGCTCTGGCCGACCCTCGCGTACGGCATCTCGACCCTGCACGACAAGGGCGACCCGGCCGCCCTCGACCAGATCAACAAGTCCTTCGCGGGCGAGGACGCGCAGGGCAAGCGCGCGGCGGACGACAACAGCAAGGAGGCGCTGCTCGCGATCAACTGCGCCGACGAGCCCAAGCGCCCCAAGGACCCGGCCGCCGAACTCGCCTCGCTGGAGGACAAGTTCGCCAAGGCGTCCCCGATGTTCGGACCGGAGCAGGTGGGCGCGGCCGTCTCCTGCACCGGCTGGCCCGCCGGCACGGACTACATCCGCCGCATCGACCGCACCGGCGCGCCGTCCGTCCTGCTCATCGGCACCCGGGGCGACCCCGCCACGCCGTACCAGTGGGCGGCGGAGACCGCCCGCCGCCTCGGCAAGGGCGTGGTCCTCACATACGAGGGCGAGGGACACGGCGGCTACACGGCCTCCCGCTGCGTACGGGAGCACGCGGACGCGTTCCTGCTGGAGGGGACCCTGCCCGCCGAAGGGACGTCGTGCGCCCGGGAGACACCCCCGGCGCACTGAGCCGACTGCCGCGGATCAGTTGCTCATCGCCGCGACCGGGGCCGCGCAGGACCAGCGCCCGATCGCCGTCTCGGCCGTGATGCCCGGGCCGAACCCGGCGATCATCCCGCCCGCGCCGTCCGCCGCGCCGCCGTCCGCGAAGAGCCGGGCCAGCGCGTCGAAGACCACGGAGCTGGCGATGTTGCCGCGCTCGGTGAGCGTGGCCCGGCTGAACCGGAACATCTCCGGCGGCAGGTCCAGGAAGTGGCACAGGTCGTCCAGGATGCGTGGCCCGCCCGCGTGGATGATGAAGAAATCCATCTGCGGGATCTCCCAACTGTGCTGCGCCACCAGCGTCTTGAGCGCGGGCGCCAGCATCTCCATCGTGCCCGGGACGCGCTTGTCGAGCAGGAAGTGGAAGCCGGTGTCGCGGACGGCGTACGAGATCCAGTCCTCGGTGTGCGGGACCAGATGCGAGCCGTTGCGCTCGATCCGCATCCCGGTGCCGCCCTCGCCGCGTACCACCGCCGCCGAGATCGCGTCGCCGAACAGACCGTTGGAGAGCAGCGAGCCGACGCCGATGTCGGTCGGCTGGTAGCAGAGCGAGCAGAACTCGCACGACACGATCAGCACATTGGAACGCGGATACGCCGTGCAGAAGTCGTGCGCCCGGTTGATCGCCGCGCCCCCGGCCGCGCAGCCGAGCTGGGCGATGGGCAGCTGCCGGGTCTCGGTCCTGAACCCCATGGTGTTGATCAGCCAGGCGGTCAGCGACGGCATCATGAAGCCGGTGCACGAGACGTAGACGATCAGGTCGATGTCGGCGGGCTCCACCTCGGCATGGGCCAGAGCCTGCCGTACGACATCGGGCACCCGCGCCTTGGCCTCCGCCTCGTACAGCAGGTTCCGTTCCTCGAAGCCGGGATGGCGCAGGGTGGCCTCGATCGGCTGGACGATATGGCGGGTGCGGACCCCGGTGTTCTTGATGAGCCGCAGTACGAGGTCCCGCTGCGGATGGTCGGCATGCGTCTCGCGGGCCAGCGCGAGCGTCTCCTCCTGCGTGATCACATGGTCGGGTACGGCTACTGCGGGGCGGCACAGGGTGGCCATGGGACTTCCTTGTCTCCTGCCGGGCAGTCGCCCGCGGTTCCCACGCGGGTGCCCCAGGGTGTGCGGTCGTGTCCGTGTCAGGTATCCCCGGGCGTTCTCGGCGACATGTCCCCGAAAGAGGCATTTAACCGATTAGAGGGATATTTGATACGGGTAGCTCACCCGGGTGACGGGGACCCGGTGGTGACCGGCCTGAGGGCCCCGGAGGCGGGGCCCGCGCCCGGTTGCGGGATGCGGCCGAACGGGGTAGAGGCACGGACTTCCTGCGCACCCGCTTCAGTGTCGGCGTTGCGCAAAGGTCAAGGCGAACTCCACTGCTTCCGCGTGCAGTTGGTACTGCGGCAGTGCGCCTGGGCCGCAGGACTGCGATCCGATGCCCTGCTGGCCGTGGTCGAGGTTGAGCCAGACGGTGTCGCCGGGCACGAGGTCGGTCAAGTGCCGTGCGGCGTCGAGATGTTCGGTCGTCCAGCGCCGGGCCGTGAACCAGAACGGCGGCTCTCCCCCGACGCGCAGTCCGTTGATTTCCGCCCAGCGGACATCGGCGCGGGCACCGTTCTCCTGTGGCCGGACGTACGGAGTCTGGAGCGCGTCGACATCCGAGCGCCACAGCCCGATAGCCGAGGCGGTCGCGGTGTCGGGGTACGCCTCGCCCGGACCGCCGCCGAACCACCTCACCGGTACGGGTCCACGGTCGCCGGACGCGGCGCCCGGCAGGCCGAGCCGGATGCCGAGCCGGGGCAGCGGCACCTTCCAGTCGCCCTCCGGAACGACCGCGACCGTCAGCCGCAGCCGGGTTCCGTCCGACGTCCAGCGGTACGAGGTGGCGAGCCCCACTTCACGGGCGGCGGGCGCGACCCGGGTGCGTACGAGCAGGGCGTCGTCCGTCAACTCCACGGCGTCCAGCCGGTGTTGCATCCGATGCAGCCCCAGCTTGCGCCAGAGCAGCCCGTACCGTGCATCGGGCTGCCAGGCCGCGCCGTTGTCGTTGTCGGTGGGCGCGCGCCACACATCGAGGCGCAGCCCGGTGACCGCCACGTCGCCGATGGACTTGAGCGCACCGGTACGGGCGTCGAAGACCGCCGGGCCGAGTGTGATCAACCCGTTGGACCGCATGGGGTGGGCACCGTACGCCGGGGACGCCAACTCGGGCTCGGATACTGGTAGTTGGGCCCACGCCGCCACATGGTCCCGCGGGCCCCAGTCCGTTCCGTCCGCGAGGACCGCCCGAATCGTCCATCGGGTCTCGGCGGTCGGGTCCGCCCCGGCCGGTGGCTCGGGGAGTTTCACCTGGGTCCATTCGCCCGGGCCGAGCACGGGCACATCGAGGACGCCGGCGGCCAGGACCTCGCCGTCCGCCTGATACGACCAGGTGAAGGCGAGGCCGCGCAGGTCCGCGAAGTCGTACAGGTTGGTGATCCGGACCGTGCCTTCGCCGGCGTCGCCCTCGATGCGTACCGGCTCGATCACCTTCTTGTACTCGATCAGCCCGGGGGACGGTGTCCGGTCCGCGAACAGAAGCCCGTCGCAGACGAAGTTGCCGTCGTGCAGCTCCTCGCCGAAGTCGCCGCCGTAGGCGTAGCCGTACGTCGGGTGGGCGAGGGCGTGGTCGACCCACTCCCAGACGAAACCGCCCTGGCAGCGCTCGTACGTGTCGAAGAGCCGCTGGTAGTCGGCGAGGCCGCCGGGGCCGTTGCCCATGGCGTGGGCGTACTCGCAGAGGATGAAGGGGAGTTGACGGCATTTCAGGGTGCCGCCGTCCAGGTTGCGGCCGATCCGTTCGACCTCGGCGTGCGAGGCGTACATCCGGGAGTACAGGTCGGTGTCACGGCAGTCGGGGTCGCCCTCGTAGTGCAGCGGGCGGGAGGTGTCGCGGGCGCGGATCAGGGCGGCCATGGCGGTCAGACCGCGTCCGGTGCCGCACTCGTTGCCGAGGGACCAGACGACGACCGAGGGGTGGTTCTTGTCGCGCTCGACCATCCGGGCGGCGCGGTCGAGCAGCGCCGGGGTCCAGCGGTCGTCGTCGACCGGGTTGTCGCGCCACCCCTGCTCGACGAAGCCGTGCGTCTCCAGATCGCACTCGTCGATCACCCACAGCCCCAGCTCGTCGCAGAGGTCGAGGAAGGCGGGGTGCGGCGGGTAGTGGCTGGTGCGCACGGCGTTGATGTTGTGACGCTTCATCAGGACCACATCGCGGCGCATGGTCTCCAGGTCGAGCGCGCGGCCCGAAGCGGGGTGGAACTCATGCCGGTTGACGCCCCGGAACAGCAGCGGGCGCCCGTTGACCTTGAGCAGACCGTCCTCGACGGCGACCGTGCGGAAGCCGATCCGCAGCGGGACGCGCTCGCCCGCAGTGGCCAGCACCCCGTCGTACAGGCGCGGGATTTCGGCCGTCCATGGTTCCACCGGCAGGCTCACCGCGTCCCCGGTCGCGATGTCGATGCCGAGCTCCGTCACCGTGACGCGCCCGGGGACCTCGGAGTCGACCCGCAGGGTGCCCTCGCCGGTGCGGTGGTCGTAGGCGGCGTGCACGAAGAAGTCCGTGACGCAGCCCTCGGGCCGGTGCAGCAGGGTGACGTCACGGAAGATGCCCGGCAGCCACCACTGGTCCTGGTCCTCCAGATACGAGCCCGCCGACCACTGGTGCACCCGCACCGCCAGCACGTTCCCGCGCGCCCTGAGCAGCGGCCCGACCGCGAACTCGTGCGCGAGCCTGCTGCCCTTGAAGTGGCCCAGCTCCTCGCCGTTCAGCCACACCCGCGCGCACGACTCGACCCCGTCGAAGCGGAGCACGGCATCACCGTCACCAATGTGCGGCCAGTCGTCCGGCAGGTCGAAGACCCGCAGATGGTCACCGGTCGGGTTCTCGGTCGGTACGCGGGGTGGGTCGACCGGGAACGGATAGAGGTGGTTGGTGTAGATCGGCCCGCCGAACGCGCCGTCGCCCTGGAGCACCCAGTGCCCGGGCACCTGGACCTCGTCCCACTCCCCGGCGTCGTACCCGGGAGCGGCGAACGCGTCGTCATGCGCGTCGGCGGTCGCCCCGAGCCGGAAGCGCCACCGTCCGTTCAGCGAGAGCCGCGCGGCATCCGAGGCGGCGTACCAGGCGCGGGGCGGCAGCAGCGCGGTTCCGCCACCGGGGGAGAGGGACTCGACGTAGTGGACGTCCGTGACGTCAGAGGCGCGGAAGGACACGATCCGGAGGCTAGGGCGGTGGTCGCGCCCGCGACAAGGGGTGTGCGGGGCAGGGGATTTGGAGGCCGTACGGCATTACCTCCGTGGTAATCGACCCCGCCCGGGCCCCGAGGGCAAGGTTGAGCCATCGGGTCCCGGGCGGCGCACTCCGGCCGGGGCCCGGTCCGACCGACGTTGATTCCCGTCCTTGATGGAGGCTGATTCCCCATGTCCGAGAACCGTTACGAGACCGCTGTCGCCCGCTACTTCGAGGCGTGGAACGCCATCGGCTCCGCCGAGGAGCTGGCCAAGGCCGTCGGTGCCGCCTGGAGCGAGGACGGCGGCTACACCGACCCGCTCGCGGACGTCACCGGCCACGAGGGCATAGCGGCCCTCATCGCCGGGGCACACCAGCAGTTCCCCGGCTTCGAGTTCCGCCTCGACGGGCCGGTGGACGGGCACCACGACGTCGCCCGGTTCCGCTGGGAGCTGGTGGCGGTCGCGGACGGGTCGGCGCCCGTCGCCGGGTCCGATGTGATCACGCTCGCGGCGGACGGCCGCATCCGCACCGTGGTCGGCTTCCTGGACCGGGTGCCGCCCACGGCGTGAGCGGGGCGCGTACCGTCCACGCGCGACCGGGCGCGCTACGCCAGGGCCGACTGCAGATAGGCCGCCGTCTCCCTGTCGGCCGGCAGGAACGTCTCGATGGCCAGCTCCGACACGGTCACGTCCATCGGGGTGTTGAACGTGGCGATCGTCGAGATGAACGACAGCACCGTTCCCCGGTGTTCGATGCGCAGCGGCAGCGCGAAGGGAAACAGGGCGTGGTCCGGGGCGTCGTCGTCCGCCGTGTCCGGCACGGGGTGCGCGGCGACCTCCTCGTACAGCGAACGGAGCGCGTCCGAGCGCAGCAGGGCTATCTGGCGCTCCATCTGTTCCAGCAGATGTCCGCGCCACTGGCGGATGTTGCGGATGCGCGGCGCCAGGCCCTCCGGGTGGAGGGTCAGGCGCATCGCGTTCAGCGGGGGAGCGAGCAGCCGCTCCGGGACGCCTTCCAGGAGCATCGCGATGCCCCGGTTGGCGGCCAGGACGGTGTACGTCCCGTCGACTATCAGCGCGGGGAACGGCTCGTACCCCCGCAGCAGCCGCTCCATACCCTCGCGCAGGGCGTCCATCGACGGGTCGTCCAGCGGTGTCTCGGTGAACTGCGGGGCGTAACCGGCGGCCAGAAGCAGCGCGTTGCGTTCGCGTACCGGGACCTCCAGGTGTTCGGCGAGGCGCAGGATCATCTCCTGGCTCGGCCGTGACCTGCCGGTCTCTATGAAGCTGATGTGCCGTGCCGACGAGTCCGCGCGCAGGGCCAGCTCCAGCTGGCTGATCCTGCGCTGCTCGCGCCAGCCGCGCAGCATCGGGCCGACTCCGGTGTCGATCACGGCAGTTGTGGTCATACGTCAGACAGTAACCCGGGCCACTGACAACGCCCGGCGCCGGACCACCCACCCGGCCAGCGCGATCGCCCCCGCGACCGCGTAGGCCGAGGTGCGCACGAGGTCGAACGAATGCGGCATCGCCCACGCCGTGACATAGCAGACCGCACCCGCCGCCGCGACCGCCAGCCACTCCCACCGGCCGTCGAGCGCCACCAGTGCGACCAGCAGCAGCGCGTACCAGGAGTAGCCCGGCGTCATCATCAGGAAGGCCCAGCCGAGCACCAACAGGGCGCCGCTCCAAGGGCGTTGCGGGTCGCCCCGGCGCAGCACGTACAGCACGACCAGCGCCACCACGACGAGGGCGCCGGGCAGCGCCCAGTCGTCGGGCAGCACCAGGCGGACCAGCCCGTACCGGCTGCGGGCCGAGGCGTCGTCGTACCCCTCCTCCTCCGCGTAGCCGCCGAGATAGCCGAAGACGGAGGCGTGCGAGACGAGGACGTACGGGAGGTAGGAGAGCGCGACGAATCCGGCGGCCGGGACGAGGACGCTCGCGGCCCGCCGCCAGTCCCGACGCCGCCCCGCGAGCACCCCCGAGAGCGCGCCGGGCAGCACCACGGCGGGAAGCATCTTGGCGGCGACCCCGGCCCCGATGAGCACGCCCCCGACGGCGTTGCGCCGCACCGAACCGAGGCCCGCCACCACCCCCAGCCCCGCCACCGTGAACAGCACCGCAAGTCCGTCCACATGCGCGTTGTTCACCGCCTCGATGGGCACCGCCGGGCACCACGCCCAGTACGCCGCCCCGCGTACGTCCCCGCGTCGGCGCAGGATCAGCAGCAGGACGCCCGTGGTGGCCACGGCAAGCAGCGCGCCGCCCACCTGGAGCGGCTTGTGGCGGGCGCCTGAAGGCGAGAGTTCATGGACGCCGAGGAAGTACACCTCGGCCACCGGCGGGTAAATGGTGTGCACTTGGGGGCGGTTGAGGCGGGTGCAGAGGCCCGGCTCGCCGTCGATCTTGGCGCGATCCGGGCCCTTGCACGCCGCGCCCGACGGGAACAGCCAGGAGTCGCGCAGCCCCGCCAGCTCCCGGTCCGCCGGGACATGGTCGTACGGCGAGATCCCCGCGGCCTGCACCCGGCCGTCCCAGGCGTAACGGAACATGTCCGTGCTGGTGGTCGGCGGCGCGGCAAGGCCCGTCGCCGCGACCAGCGCACCGCCCGCCAGGATCAGGCCCGTACGGTGTCGGGCCGGGACCCGCCGCAGCGACCACGCGGCGGCCGCGAACAGCAGCCAGCAGGCCAGGTACCACCACGACAGCGCGCCGGGATGGCCGTAGTAGCCGTCCTCGACGAACGTGGTGGCGAGCACGGCGGCCAGCGCGATCAGCAGCACGGCGGTCAGCGCGGTGCGGCGGACGGCGGTCGGTGCGGCCGTCGGGGTGTCGGCGGCCGGGGCGGTGGCGGTACGCGGAGCGATCACCCGTCCACATTCGCAGCCCGGGGCGCGTCCGGACGGCCCAGCGCACCACGCGTCCGAGAACCGTAAGGTGTCGGGAGCGCTGTTCAGGGCCCTGTCGGGGATGTCATGGAGGCATGAAGTCACGACTCCCGCTTCCCCCGCCGCCGACGGCACTGCTGCCGGTCTTCCGCGGCAGGCTGCACGACAAGCGCACCGCGACGGCGATCGGCCGGCTGCTCGGCGTGGCCATGCTCGTCTGCATGGTCACCGGTGTGATCAGCCACTACCTCCAGCATCCGCCGAGCTGGCTGGCGGATGTGCTGCCCAGCGAGCCGAGCTGGGGGTACCGGCTCAACCAGGGGCTGCACGTCGGCGTGGGGATCGCGGCGATCCCGCTGCTCTTCGCCAAGTTGTGGACGGTCTACCCGAGGCTGTTCGTGTGGCCCGCGCTGCGGAACGTACGCCACGCCCTGGAGCGGCTGTCGGTGGCGGTGCTGGTGGCGGGCGCGATGTTCGAGCTGCTGACGGGGCTGCTGAACACCGTGCAGTGGTACCCCTGGCCGTTCAGCTTCGTGCCGGTGCACTTCGCGGTGTCGTGGGTGCTCACCGGGGCGCTGCTGTTGCATCTGGCCGTGAAATGGCCCGATATCAAGGCGTACTGGTGGCAGCGGTCGGCCGCCACGCGCGCGTTGCCGGCCGAGCCGGAGAACGCGCCCGACCGGCGCTCGCTACTGACCGGGCTCGCGGTGGCGGTCGGCGCGGTCACGGTGACGACGGTGGGCCAGAGCTTCACCCCGCTCAAGGACGTCGACCTGCTGGCGCCCCGCCACCCCGACCACGGCCCGCTGGGCGTGCCCGTCAACCGCACGGCGGCGCAGGCGGGCATGACGCATGTGGATGCGGTCGCCTGGCGCCTGACGGTGGTCGGGCCGCGCCCGTACGAGCTGACCCTCGACGAGCTGGCCGCGATGGAGCAGTCCGAGGTGGAGCTGCCGATCGCGTGCGTGGAGGGGTGGAGCAAGAACGCGCACTGGACCGGGGTGCGCATCAAGGACCTCACCGAGCGGGCCGGGGCGCCCGGGGCCGCGCTGCGGGTGATCTCGCTGGAGGAGCACGGGGCGTACCGCGTGATGGACATGGGCCGCACCTACGCGCGCGACCCGCGCACCCTGCTGGCGCTGCGGCTCAACGGCCACACCCTCACCGCCGACCACGGCTACCCCGCCCGCATCATCGCCCCGAACCGCCCCGGGGTGCTCCAGACCAAGTGGGTCACGCGACTGGAGGTGCGGTGATGGTGACGCGGTACGCGGTGGGCGCGGTCGGCGTCGGCCTGATGGGCCTCGGGGCGTTTCTCGCCTGGTCGCAGCGGCCGTGGGACGTGGTGGTGTGGCTGGTGGGGGCGGTGGTGCTGCACGACGGTCTGATCGCCCCGTTCGTGCTGCTCGTCGGCCTCGGGGTGGCGGCGGCGCGGCCCGGGGTGCGCGGCCCGCTGCGCGCGGGGCTGCTCACCGCGGGCTGCCTCACGGCGATCGCTCTGCCGGACATCCTGCGCCCGGGCCCGGTGGTCAATGTGACGGTGCTGCCGCTGGATTACGTACGGAACTGGCTGGTGCTGCTGGGAGTGGTGGTGCTTGCGACTGTGGTCGTGATGGTGGGGAAGCGGGGGCGGGGTGGACGCGGGGGGCACGTGCGGAAGCCCGAGCCCGGGCCGACGGCGCCGAAGCCCGGTCCCGCACCTCCGAAGCCGGGACCCGCGCCCGCACCTCCGAAGCCCGGCCCCGCCGCACCCCCCAAGACGCCGCCCTCCTAGGCCCGCCGCGCGCCCCCCTCCCGTACGCGCTGTATCGACTCCGCGTTCTCCCACAGGGTCTGGAACGCGAGGCGCAGGCAGGCCGCGAGGGCCGGGTGTTCGATGTAGAGCGCGGTCGTGGCGCCGGTGCCCGCGACCGGGTCCGGCATGTCGCACAGCACCAACGACGCGTCCGCTATGACCAGTTTGAGGGGAAGTTGCTCGGTGAAGCGGGCCTCCTCGCCCGCCTCGCCGAACCGGGCGACGTTCTGGAGGACCTCGTCGTCGCTCAGCGCGTCGTACGTGTACAGCGCGCGCACCGTGCCGCCGCCGCGCCGCAGCCGCCGGGCGGCCTTGAGGCCCGGGAGGTTGGCGGCGGGGGCCACGAACGGCGGGCGGCAGAACGTGAGGAGCTCGGTGTCGGCCTGGTCCTGGATGTCCGCGAAGCGTTCGGCGATGGTCTTGGGGTCGCGCAGCACCTCGATGTAGTCGAGCGGGTCGGTGTGCGAGCGCCCGGCCGACCAGAGCGGCAGCAGCGCCGCCGTGAGCCCGGTGGAGACGTGTTCCAGCCGTTCCAGGGTCTCCCGCTGCCGGGCCATCAGCCGGGCCAGGGCGAGCTCCGGGGCCACCGCCCCGAACGTGGCGACCTTCCCCCCGTGCGCGACGGCCAGCTGGGCGCGGACGAGCCCGTCCAGCACGTCGTAGACGCGCTGCCGCGGCACCTCCGCCTCCCTGGCGACCTGCGCCGCCGTGTACGAGTCGCGCCGCACCAGCGCGAGATAGACCCGCGCCTCGTAGCGCGACAGTCCGAGGGCGACGAGGTCGTTGACCGACTCCTGTTCCGGCTCCATGGTCAACCACGGTATAGCGCGATCAGTGAAGCGTGATCCAGCCGAATCCCACGAGAATCCTTGCCTTTTGCTTTGCCCGTCGGACAGTTGTCGGTGACGGGCGGGTGTCCTACCTTCAACGATGCCACCACTCAGCAGGGTGGCACTTTCTCAGAGGCGATCTTGTCATGCACGCGACATTGATCCCCGGGCAGTCGCCTCCGCTCGCCCTCATCCCGGCGAGCCAACCCCCCATGGAGGGCAGTTCCATGTACGCGAAGAGACCCTTCGGACTCAGAAGACCGACCGGCCGAGCCACCACCGCGCTGCTGTCCCTCGCCGCGTTCGCCACCGGTGGACTCATCGCCGCCGCCCCGTCCGTCTCCGCCGCCCCCTCGGCGCCCGCGCACAGTGCCGCCGCCACGACCGCCGCCACCTCGACCGCCACCCAGACCGGCGCCGCCCCCACCCAGCGGCTCTGCGCCCAGGCCACCAAGCCGGGCCGGATGTCCTGCCTGGCCCTGGCCCGTACCGATGTGAAGCAGCACCTCGGCATCACCCCGAACGCCGCGCCGTCCGGCTACGGCCCCTCCGACCTGCAGAGCGCCTACGCCCTGCCGTCGGGCGGCTCCGGTGCCACGGTAGCGATCGTCGACGCCTATGACGACCCCAACGCCGAGTCGGACCTGGCCACTTACCGTTCGCAGTACGGTCTGCCCGCCTGCACCACGGCCAACGGCTGCTTCAAGAAGGTGGACGAGAACGGCGGCACCAGTTACCCCACGGCCGACTCCGGCTGGGCCGGTGAGATCTCCCTCGACGTCGACATGGTCAGCGCCGTCTGCCCGTCCTGCCACATCCTGCTCGTCGAGGCCAGCCAGCCGTCGATGGCCGACCTGGGCACCGCGGTGAACCGCGCGGTCACCATGGGCGCCAAGTACGTCTCCAACAGCTACGGCGGCAGCGAGGACTCCACCGACCCGTCGTCGGACTCCTCGTACTTCAACCACCCCGGCGTCGCCATCACCGTCTCCTCCGGTGACAGCGGCTACGGCGTCGAGTACCCGGCCGCCTCCCAGTACGTGACCTCGGCCGGCGGCACCTCGCTGAGCCGCGCGAGCAACGCGCGCGGCTGGTCCGAGTCGGTCTGGGGCACCAGCGCAGGCGGCCAGGGCGCGGGCTCCGGCTGCTCCGCGTACGACCCCAAGCCGTCCTGGCAGAAGGACACCGGCTGCTCGATGCGGTCCGTCGCCGACGTCTCCGCGGTCGCCGACCCGGCCACCGGCCTCGCGGTGTACGACAGTTACCAGGCCAGCGGCTGGAACGTGTACGGCGGCACCAGCGCCTCCTCGCCGATCATCGCGGGCGTCTACGCGCTTGCGGGCACCCCGGCCGCGGGCACCTACCCGGCCTCCTACCCGTACGCCCACCCGTCCGCGCTCAACGACGTGACGTCCGGCGCCAACGGCTCCTGCGGTAACTACCTCTGCCAGGCGGGCCCCGGCTACGACGGCCCCACGGGCCTCGGCACCCCGAATGGCACCGCGGCGTTCACCGGCGGCACCAGCACCGGCAACACCATCACGGTGAGCAACCCGGGCAACCAGAGCACCCAGATCAACACGGCCGCCTCGCTCCAGATCAAGGCCACCGACTCGGACACCAGCCAGACCCTGACCTACAGCGCCTCGGGCCTGCCGGCCGGTCTGTCCATCAACTCCTCGACCGGTCTGATCTCCGGCACCCCGACGGCCGCCGGCACCTCCAGCGTGAGCGTCACCGTCAAGGACGCCACCCAGGCCTCCGGCAGCACCTCGTTCAGCTGGACCGTCACCCAGCCCGGCGGCGGCTGCCAGCCCGCCCAGCTGCTCGGCAACCCCGGCTTCGAGACCGGCTCCGCGGCCCCCTGGTCCGCGACGGCCGGTGTGATCGACAACAGCAGCAGCGAGCCCGCGCACTCCGGCTCGTGGAAGGCCTGGCTGGACGGCTACGGCACCACCCACACCGACTCGCTCTCGCAGACCGTGACCATCCCGGCCGGCTGCCACGCGAGCCTCAGCTTCTACCTGCACATCGACACCGACGAGACGACCGGCAACACCGCCTACGACAAGCTGACGGTGACGGCCGGCTCGACCACCCTGGCCACCTACTCCAACCTCAACAAGAACACCGGTTACGCGCTGAAGACGTTCGACCTGTCCTCGCTCGCGGGCTCCACGGTGACCATCAAGTTCAACGGCACCGAGGACGTCAGCCTGCAGACGTCGTTCGTCGTCGACGACACGGCGCTGAACATCAGTTGATGCCCCCCACTACGGGGTGACGGGGGCGGGCCCGGACCTGGCGGCGCCAAGTCCGGGCCCTTTCGCATGCGTTCACCGTCTGCGCAGCGCGACGAAGGGGCGCCCGGACGACGTCCAGCGCTGCGCCGCGTACCAGCCGGTGGTGTGCGCGTAGCGGAGCAGCGCGGCGGTGCCGAGCCGGGACCAGGGGAAGCCGGACCCGAAGGCGCCCCGGCCGTCGGCGACCCGCACCTCGACGCTCTCGTCCACGTCGAACGGCGCCGCCTCCACGATCAACTGCCCCTTGCCGTCCACCAGTTGGGCGGCTCGGGCGAGCAGCGCCGCCGGGTCGCCGCCGATGCCGACATTGCCGTCGACGAGCAGCGCGGTCTGCCAGCGGCCCTCGCCCGGCAGCGGGTCGAACACCGACCGGCACAGCGCGCTGCCGCCCGAGCGCTGGGTGCGCCGGACGGCCTCGGGGCTCACGTCGACGCCGAGCGCGGCCGTGCCGAGCGCCGCGAGCGCCACCACCAGGCGGCCAGGACCGCACCCGATGTCGAGCACCGCGCCGCGACATCGCCGCAGCACGGTCAGATCGGCCGCGTCCGGCGCGGCACACCACCGCTCCACCTCCAGCGGCAGCAGCCAGCCGTCGTGCCGGTGCAGGAACAGCGGCCCGCGCCCGCTGCGGATCGCGTCCGTGTACGGGTCGGCCCGCCAGGCGAGCGCGGAGGGCGTCGGGGTCGCGGTGGTCGCGGCGGTCGTGGTCATCGGACGAAGTCCCGCCGTCCGACCCGTGCCGCCATCCGCGCGAACCGTCCGTGCGGTGCCTGGGCCGTCACCTCCCGTACGTCGTCCGCCGTGTCCACATCGCGCAGCGGCGGGAGTTCACGGACCGTCAGACCCGCGTCGAGCAGCCGCCGCCGCTGGACGGCTCCCGTCTCCGGTACGGACATGGGCACCCCGCGCAGCAGCGCCGGGTCGGGGGCGGTCAGGCCAAGGGACCAGAAGCCGCCGTCGGCCGCCGGGCCGAACCACGCCTCGCCCGGCCCCCAGCCGCACAGCGCGGGGGCGAGCAGAGCCGGGGTCACCTGCGGGGTGTCCATCCCGATCAGCAGGGCCGGGCCCGCATCCAGGGCGAAGGCCGCCGCCAGCCGTTCGTCCAGGCCGCCCGCGCACTGCGGGACGACCTCGATGCCCGGCGGGAGCCAGGGCCCGGGGGCGCCGTCGAGGACCAGGATCCGGCGGCGCGCCGGAGCTGCGAGCACCGCGTCGAGCGTGTCGGCGAGCGCGGCCTCGGCGAGCCGGGCGGCCTCCTCGGGCGTGTACGGCGGGGTGAGCCGCGTCTTGACCCGGCCCGGCACCGGCGCCTTGGCGATCACCAGCAGGGCGACGGGCGCGCTGCGGGCCGTCACCGCGCGCTCGCCGCGGTGGCCGTGGGGCCGGGCGCGGGCGGCAGGGCGAGCACCGCCCGCATGTCCCGCACGGCGTGCCAGGTGCCCCGCCAGGTGCCGGTCACCTTCGACTTCCCCGTACGCGGCAGATACGGCACATCCCGCTCGCGCACCCGCCACCCGGCGTCCGACGCGCGCACCACCATCTCCAGCGGATAGCCGCTGCGCCGGTCGGCGATGCCCAGGTCGAGCAGGGGGGCGCGGCGGGCCGCCCGCAGCGGGCCGAGGTCGTGCAGACGCAGTCCGGTGCGGCGGCGCAGCATCCGGGACAGGGCCGCGTTCCCGGCCCGTGCGTGCGGCGGCCAGGCCCCGCGTGCGGTGGGCCTGCGCCGGCCGAGGACGAGGTCGGCGTCACCGCGGGCCACTTCCCGTACGAAGGAATCCAGGAGAGCGGGGTCGAGCGAGCCGTCGCAGTCGCAGAAGCACACGTACTCGGCCTCGGCCGCGAGCAGCCCCGCGTGGCAGGCCGCGCCGAAGCCGCGCCGGGCCTCGTGCACCACGGTTGCGCCGAGCGCGCGGGCGATGTCGGCCGAGCCGTCGGTCGAGCCGTTGTCGACGACGAGGGCCCGCCAGCCGTCGGGGATCCTGGCCAGCACCCAGGGCAGCGCCTCGGCTTCGTCGAGGCAGGGGAGTACGACGTCCACCGTCGTGGGGATCGAGTCGGTCACGCCCCTCACGGTACGAAGTCGAAGCGGACAAATCGGGACCTCGGCTTCTTACGAAACACGGACGTCCGTATCGGTCCGCCATCCGGGCACAGACACCGCCTCCCGGCGGGTGCGACGCTGGGGCCATGCAGAACGCTCAGCACCGCATCCTCGTCGTCGACGACGACCCGACCGTGGCCGAGGTCGTCACCGGCTATCTGGAACGTGCCGGGTACGTGGTCGACCATGCCGCCGACGGGCCCGCCGCCCTGCGCACGGCCGGTGCGCGCTGGCCCGACCTCGTCGTCCTCGACCTCATGCTGCCCGGCATGGACGGCCTGGAGGTCTGCCGTACGCTCCGGGGCACCGGGCCCGTACCGGTGATCATGCTCACCGCGCGCGGTGACGAGGACGACCGGGTGCTCGGCCTGGAGATAGGGGCGGACGACTACGTGACCAAGCCGTTCAGTCCGCGCGAGCTGGTGCTGCGCGTCGACTCCGTGCTGCGCCGCAGCCGCGCCGCCGCGATGCCGGGGCCGCGGATCAGCCGCGCGGGCATCGCCCTCGACCCGGCCGCCCGCCGCGCGTCCAAGCAGGGCCGTGAACTCGCCCTGACACTGCGGGAGTTCGACCTCCTGGCGTATCTGGTCGGCCACCCGGGCGAGGCCATCACCCGCGAACGCCTGATGCACGACGTGTGGGGCTGGGAGTTCGGCGACCTGTCGACCGTCACGGTCCACGTACGACGTCTGCGCGGCAAGATCGAGGACGACCCGGCCAAGCCGAGGCTGATCCAGACGGTGTGGGGGGTGGGGTACCGGTTCGACGAGGAGCCGGAGGTGCCGGAGCAAGGCCCGTCCGGAGTGCAGGCCCCCGACCCCGCCGCCGGGGCGGAGGGCTGACATGCGCGACATCCTCCTCATCGCCGTCTACGCCTTCCTCGGCGCCGGGGCCGCCGGGCTGCTCGGGGCGCTCGCGCTGCGGCTGCTGCGGCACCGTTCCGTCACCGCGTCGCTCGCCGTCGTGGCGGCGGTCGCCGTCACCGCGATGCTCGCCGGGACGCTCGCGGTGGCCTGGGAGATGTTCCTGTCCTCGCACGACCTCAAGGTCGTCACGCTCGTCATCGCCATGGCCGCGGCCGTCTCGCTCGCCACCGCGCTCATCCTGGGCCGCCGGGTCGTCGCCAGCAGCCGTCAACTCGCCCTGGCCGCCCGCTCGTTCGGCGAGGGCGGCAGCTTCGCCGCGCCCGAGGGGCCGGCCACCGCCGAACTCGCCGCGCTCAGCCGGGAGCTCGCCGCCACCAGCGCCAAACTGTCCGCCTCCCGCGAGCGCGAACGCGCCCTGGAGACCTCCCGCCGTGAGCTGGTCGCCTGGATCTCGCACGATCTGCGCACCCCGCTCGCGGGGCTCAGAGCCATGGCCGAGGCCCTGGAGGACGGCATGGCCAAGGACCCCGACCGCTATTTCCGCCAGATCCGCACCGAGGTGGAACGGCTCAACGGCATGGTCGGCGACCTCTTCGAGCTCTCCCGCATCCACGCCGGCGCCCTCGCCCTCAACCCGGCCCGGATGTCCGTGCACGACCTGGTCGGCGACGCGCTGGCGGGCGCCGACCCGCTCGCCCGCGAGCACGGCGTACGGCTGGTCGGCGAGTGCGTCGAGCCCGTGCCGGTCGAGGTCGACGGCAAGGAGATGACCCGGGTCCTCGCCAACCTGCTGGTCAACGCGATCCGGCACACCCCGGCCGACGGCACGGTCGCGGTCGCCGCCGAGGCGCGCGCGGAGTCGGTGGTGCTCTCGGTGACGGACGGCTGCGGCGGCATCCCGGACGACGATCTGACCCGCGTCTTCGACACCGGCTGGCGCGGCACCGAGGCCCGCACCCCACCGGGCGGCGCGGGCCTGGGCCTGGCGATCGTGCGCGGCATCGTCGAGGCCCACGCGGGCAGCGCCGCCGTCCACAACGTGCACGGCGGCTGCCGCTTCGAACTGATACTCCCGGCGGCGCGCTCCTGACGAACTGTCAGGCGAGAGGTGCGACCGGCCGCAGTTCCGCCCGGGCGAACTCCGTCATTCCCTCCGCGAACCCCACCGCCGGGCGCCAGCCCAGTTCCTCGCGCAGGCGGGCCGAGTCGGCCGTGATGTGGCGGACGTCGCCGAGCCGGTACTCGCCGGTCACCACCGGCGCCGGGCCGCCGTACGCGTCGGCCAGCGCCCGGGCCATCTCGCCGACCGTGTGCGGGGTCCCGCTGCCCGTGTTGTACGCGGTGAGCGCGCCCGGCGCCCGGTCGCGCACGGCCTCCAGGGCCACCGCGTTCGCCCCGGCCACATCCCGTACGTGCACGAAGTCCCGGCGCTGGCGGCCGTCCTCGAAGACCCGGGGCGCCTCCCCGCGCGCGAGCGCCGAGCGGAAGAAGGAGGCGACACCCGCGTACGGCGTGTCGCGCGGCATCCCCGGCCCGTACACGTTGTGGTAGCGCAGCGACACCGCCCGCCCCCCGGTCGCCCGCGCCCACGCGGCCGCCAGGTGCTCCTGCGCCAGCTTGGTCGTCGCGTACACATTGCGCGGGTCGACGGGCGCGTTCTCCGCGACCAGACCGGGTGTCAGCGGCGCGCCGCAGTGCGGGCACAGCGGCTCGAACCGGCCCGCCGCCAGCTCCTCGTACGGCCGGGGCCCGGGGCGTACGGGACCGTGGCGCACACAGTCGTAGCGCCCCTCCCCGTACACGACCATCGACCCGGCGAGGACCAGGTCCCGCACCTGCGCCTCGGCCATCGCGGCGAGCAGCACCGCCGTGCCGAGGTCGTTGTGGGACACGTAGTCGGGCGCGTCGGCGAAGTCGGCGCCGAGGCCGACCATCGCGGCCTGGTGGCAGACGGCGTCGACGCCGCGCAGCGCCCGGGCGACCGCCGACGGGTCGCGGACGTCGTCGGCGGGGTCGACCGCGCGGTCGAGGACGACCGGTTCATGGCCCCGGGAGGTCAGGGCCGAGACGATCTGCGAGCCGATGAAGCCCGCGCCTCCCGTGACAAGTACACGCATAGGGGCGACGCTACGGAGACGGAGTCGCGGATACCGCACTCCACACCGCACCGTCACCGCCTCGTAAGGAGTCCGGTCATGCCCGTTGAGCCGCTGTCGCAGAAGGACATCGAGGACCGCCTGCGCGAACTGCCGGGCTGGTCGCTCTCGGACGGCCAGGACCGCATCGGCCGCACCTACCGACTCGCCTCGCACTTCGCGGCCACCGCGATGGTGATCCACATCGCCCAGATCCAGGACGAGCTGAACCACCACTCGGATCTGACCCTCGGCTACAACACGGTGGCCCTCACGGTGAACTCGCACGACGCGGGCGGCGCGGTCACCGAGAAGGACTTCGAGCTGGCGCACCGCGTGGAGGCGATCGCCTCCGGCCACGGCGCCAGCTGACCCGTCGTGCGGCTGCGTCCCGTCAGGCGTCGAGCGCCGAGATGTCGACCTGACGCAGCCGCTCCAGGTCGGCGAGGATGTTGATCTCGACGATCCTGTCGTCCCGGACGGTGAAGCCGAGCACCGCCATGGCCGTGCCCTGCGGCGCGTTCACCACGCCCATCGCGCCGTTGACCAGGGCCAGCTGGGCGAACTGGGAGTACTGCTTGAAGGACAGCGCGTTCTGGACCACCGCGTGCGCGCCCAGCACCGTCTTGTTCGGGGTGAGCGAGCCGCGCCCGTAGTCGGCGCGCAGCACGATGTCCGGGTCGAGCGTGGCGAGCAGCGCGTCGAAGTCGCCGCCGCGCGCGGCCGTGAGGAACGCGTCGACCACCTTGCGCTGCCGGTTGAGGTCCGGGTCCGGCGCGGCCGTGCCCTGCACGCGGCGGCGCGCCCGGCTCGCCAGCTGCCGGGTCGCCGCCGGGGTGCGGTCGACGATCGTGGCGATCTCCTCGAAGGGGACGCCGAACATGTCGTGCAGCACGAACGCCAGCCGCTCGGCCGGGGCCAGCGTGTCCAGCACGACCAGCAGCGCGAGCCCGACCGAGTCGGCGAGCAGCGCCTCGTGCTCGGGGTCTATCCGGTCGGGCCGGCTGACGATCGGGTCGGGCACATGGATGTCCAGCGGGTCCTCGCGCCGGGCCTGGCGCGAGCGCAGCATGTCCAGGCAGACCCGCGAGACGACCGTCGTCAGCCAGCCGTTGAGGTTCTCCACGCCCGCGCTGGAACTGTCGGCCCGCAACCAGGCTTCCTGGACGGCGTCCTCGGCTTCGCTCAGTGAGCCGAGCATCCGGTAGGCGACCGCCCGCAGTCGCGGCCGGTTCTCCTCGAATCGCTCTGCCAGGGATTCGTTATCGTCCATCGGTCAGATCCTTTGTAGCGCGCGTCGTCAAATATGCAGTGACAGACAAGAACCTAGTCCGAAGGAATGACTTGGGGACCAACGACAGGCCCCTTATGCCGTAATCAGGTGCTCACTATGGGTGTGGTTTTGATCACGGCTGGTTTCGGTCATCTGGCCGGAGAGCTACTGTCCAGGGGGTTTTCCGCCAGTCTTTGTCCCCGTTAGAGATGCCAGTCGCCGGCCGCCGCCGCGTTCCGCGCGAACTCCGCGAACGCCTTGGGGTCCCGGCCGAGAACGCGTTTCACGCCGTCCGTGGTCGAGGAGTTGTGGCCGTCGAGCAGCGTGGTGAAAAGGCCCGCCAGCCACTCGGCCTCCGACTCGGCGAGCCCGTACGTCACGAGCAGGCGCGCGTACTCGGCGCCGGAGACCGGAACATAGCGCACCGCGCGGCCGGTCGCGGCCGAGATCTCCTGGGCCACTTCGGCGAACGTCAGCAGCTGAGGTCCCGTCAGCTCATGGACGGCGCCCGCGTGACCGTCCTCCGTCAGAGCCTTCACGACGACGTCGGCGATGTCGTCCGCGTCCACCCACGGCTCGGCCGTCCCGCCCGCCGGGAACGGGATCTCGCCGTACAGCACGCCCTCGGCCATCGCGCCCTCGCTGAAGTTCTGCGCGAAGAACGCGCCACGGACGACCGTGAGGTCCGTCGCCACCAGAGCCTCGCGCAGCGCGTCCTCCGCGCGCACCGCCTCCGGCTCACCGCGCCCGGAGAGCAGCACAAGGCGCCGTACGCCGTGCCGCGCGGCCAGGGTGCCGAAGGCACGCATCGCCTCGACGGCGCCGGGCGCGGCGAGATCCGGGTAGTACGCCACATACGCGGCGGCCGCGCCCGCGAGGGCCGGGCCCCACGTCGACTCGTCCGCCCAGTCGAAGCGCGTCTCGCCCCGCCGCGACCCGGACCTGACCCGCACGCCCAGCGCGGTCAGCCGCTCGACCACGCGGTGTCCGGTCTTGCCGGTGCCGCTGGTGACCAACACGGTCTGATCGAGGGCGACTTCGGCCGTGATTTCCTGAGTGTTCCGCTCGTTGTTCGTCATGTCTCCACCCTCGCGGGCGGCCGCCGCACTCTCCATGCGTCAGGAACTCACGCGCATACGCCTGCGTCCACATGTCCGTTTACGCTGGCCATCATGGACGCACTGGCCGGACTGCTCGACGGGCCGCGGGCCCGAGGGGCCTTTCTGCTGCGGATGGTGATGGAGCCGCCCTGGTCCGTACGGATCGAGGACCGGGCGCCGATCTGCCTGATGTCGATGACCCGGGGGGAGGCGTGGATCGTCCCGGACAGCGGCGAGCCGGTGCTCGCCCGGCCCGGCGAGATCGTCCTGGTGCGCGGCCCCGACCCGTACACCGTCTCGTACGCACCGGACGCCGAGCCGTTTGCCCGGATCGGGCCGGGCGAGGTCTGCACCACGCTGCGCGGCGAGCCGCTGGCGCAGTCGATGGAGCTGGGCGTACGCACCTGGGGCAACGCGCCGGACGGCTCGGCGACCATGCTCATCGGCACGTATCTGATGGAGGGTGAGATCAGCGGGCGGCTGCTCGGCGCGATGCCGCCGGTGCTCCGGCTAAGTGCCGAGGAGTGGAACTGCTCGCTGATGTCGCTGCTCGACGCGGAGATCTCCAAGGACGAGCCCGGCCAGAGCGTCGTCCTGGACCGGCTGCTCGACCTGCTGCTGATCGCGGTGCTGCGGGCCTGGTTCAACCGTCCGGGCGCCGGCGCGCCCGGCTGGTACCGGGCGCTCGGCGACCCGGTGGTCGGGCCCGCGCTGCGGCTGCTCCAGAACGAGCCCGCGCACCCATGGACGGTCGCGGCGCTGGCCGCGCGGTGCGGAGTCTCCCGGGCCGGGCTCGCGCGGCGGTTCGGGGAGCTGGTGGGGGAGCCGCCGATGGCGTACCTCACGGGGTGGCGCCTCGCGCTGGCGGCCGATCTGCTGCGCGAGACGGACGCCACCGTCGAGGCGATCGCCCGCCGCGTCGGCTACGGCGGCGCGTTCGCGCTGAGCGCCGCGTTCAAGCGGGTGCGGGGGATCAGCCCCCAGGACCACCGCGCGTTTTGCCGGAACGGCAAGGAATCTCCCGGAGCGGTGGCGTACGGGGGCAGGGTGGAGCCATGAGCGACATTCACGGCCACGACGGCCACGACAGCGATGCCAACGGCGGCCACGGTGCGAGGCGCCACGGCCATACGCATGGCCACCAGCACGGCACCGGCGACATCGACTGGGCCACCATGGCGGCGTTCCTGGTCCGCAGCGGCGAGCTGTACTCGCCGATCTATCGTCAGGCTGCGGCCTGGATCGGCGACCAGCGGCCACTGGGCGAGGTGCGCCGGATCCTCGACATCGGCAGCGGCCCCGGCGTGGTGACCTGTCTGCTCGCCGAGGTGTTCCCGGCCGCGGAGGTCGTGGCCGTCGACGCGAGCCGGGGGCTCCTGGACCATGCGCAGGCGCGCGCGGAACGCCTCGGCCTGGCGGACCGCTTCCATACGATCGAGGCCGAACTCCCGGACGACATCGGCACGTTGGGCGAGGCCGACCTCATCTGGGCGGGCAACTCGCTGCACCACATCGGCGACCAGCGCGCGGCGCTCGCGCGGTTCGCGGAGCTGCTGCGGCCGGGCGGCACGGTCGTGCTCGTCGAGGGCGGGCTGCCGAGCCGGCATCTGCCGCGCGACATCGGCATGGGGCGGCCCGGGCTCCAGGCGCGGTTCGACGTCGTGGTGGACGAGTGGTTCAACCGGATGCGGGCGGAGCTGCCCGGGGCCAAGGAGGAGACGGAGGACTGGTCGGCGCTGCTCGCGTCCGTCGGGCTCACGCCGACCGGTACCCGCAGCTTCCTGCTCGACTGCCCGGCGCCGCTGGATCCGGTGGTGCGGGAGCAGGTCGTGGCCGACTTCAGCTGGGCGTGGGAGGCGGTCGGGGAGGAGCTGTCGCAGGAGGACCAGGCGGTGGTGCGGCGGCTGCTCGACCCGGCGGACGAGGCGGGTCTGGCGCGGCGCGGGGATGTGTTCATGCTGGCCGCGCGCTCGATCCACACGGCGAGGCGGGATGGATAGCGTCACCCCTGACGCAGCGATGCCGCCGCCCGGGACATCCCGGGCGGCGGCATCGCGTACTGCTGTCCTTCTACCTGAACTCAGTTCCAGTCGAAGTCGTCCGGGTCCGGACCGAGCCGCTGGGACTCGTTGAGCGCGGCGATCGCCGTCATGTCCTCCGTGTCGAGCTCGAAGCCGAACACGTCGAAGTTCTCGGCGATGCGCGAGGGCGTCACCGACTTGGGGATGGCGATGGTGCCGAGCTGGAGGTGCCAGCGCAGCACGACCTGGGCCGGGGTCTTCGCGTACTTCTGTGCGATCGCAACGATCGTCGGGACCTCAAGGAGGCCCTTGCCCTGGCCCAGCGGCGACCAGGCCTCGGTCGCGATGCCGTGCTCGGCGTGGAAGGCGCGGAGCTCGTCCTGGGCGAGCTGCGGGTGCAGCTCGATCTGGTTGACGGCCGGGACGACGCCCGACTCGTCGATGACGCGGCGCAGCTGCGGCTCCTTGAAGTTGGAGACGCCGACCGCCTTGGCGCGGCCGCTCTTGGCGATCTCGCCGAACGCGTTCCAGATCGTCACGTAGTCCTCGCGCATCGCGCGCGGCCAGTGGATCAGATACAGGTCGACGTAGTCGAGGCCGAGCTTGGACAGGGAGGCGTCGAACTCGCGCAGCACGCTGTCGCGCGTCCACGTCTCGCGCGCGCTGTTCCACAGCTTCGTGGTGACGAACAGCTCCTCGCGGGCCACCCCGGCCGACGCGATCGCCTTGCCGGTGCCCACTTCGTTCTCGTAGATGGCGGCGGTGTCGATGGACCGGTATCCGGCCTCGATCGCGGTGGTGACCGCCTGCGCCGCCTCGTCGTCCGGCACCTGCCAGACGCCGAAACCGAGCTGCGGCATCTCGACGCCGTTGTTGAGGGTGATGGAGGGGACCTTGCTCACGAGCGGTCGATCCTTACGTCGTCGGTCTGGTACTCCCCCCGTCAACGATCACGACCACCAAACCATTCCCGATCGCGATGCCGCTCGGGCCGGCGCGTGATCCTGCCGCCGATTGGCGCAATATAGATCCGACCTTCTCGGTCCGGACCATTGACCGCGCTCCAACAAGCCGCAACTCTATGGCAGATAGCTGAACGCGGTACACCCTTGTGAACAGCGTGCCCAGTCCGGCGATGTGCATATGCCACATATGGGTCATAAGTCCTCGTGAGGTGACATGAAGAGAGCCCGCGCCCCCCGCGGCGCCCCCCACCGAACTCCCCACCGAACCTCCCGGCTGCTCACCGCCCTGGTCGCCGCCACGCTCACGGCGGGCGGCCTCAGCGCGGCCACCGGACCGGCTGCCGTCGCCCAACCCAGGGCGACCGGGAACCACGACTTACAAGCCGCCGACTGGTCCGCCGCCATGACCCGGTCCACCACGGCCCGCTACACCCCGTCGTCCATCGGCGGCTGGTCCTATCCCGTCGGCCTCTACCTCTTCGGGCAGTACCAGGTCTATCAGCGCACCCGCGACCCCAAGTTGCTCTCGTTCATCAAGAGTTACGTCGACCGGTTCGTCGACGCGTCCGGCGCGATCGGCCAGAGCTTCGACAGCCTCGACAGCATGCAGGCGGGCCGACTCCTGGTGATCCTCCACCACGAGACCGGCCAGGACCGCTACCGCGTCGCTGCCAAGAAGATCGTCGACCGCCTCACCACCTACCCCCGCACCGCCGACGGCGGCTTCTGGCACGCCGACAACAGCAGCCGCGCGCACCAGCTCTGGTCGGACGGGGTGTACATGGTGAACCCGTTCCTCGTCGAGTACGGCAAGGAGTTCGGCGACTCCGCGTACACCGACGACGAGGCGGCGAGGCAACTCGCCGTCTACGGCGGTCACTTGCAGGCCTCCAACGGCCTGCTGAGGCACGCGTACGACGAGTCGCGCATCGCGAGCTGGGCCGACAAGAGCACCGGGCTCGCGCCCGAGCACTGGTGCCGGGCCATCGGGTGGTACGCGATGGCGGTGGTCGAGGTGCTGGACGCGCTACCGGCCGACCATCCCCGGCGTGCCCAGCTGCTCATTTACCTTCGTAACCTCGCCGGTGGTCTGGAGCGCTTCCAGGACCCGAAGACCGGCCGCTGGTTCCAGGTGGTCGACAAGGGCGCCAGGCCGGACAACTGGACCGAGACGTCCTGCTCCAGCATGTTCACGTACGCCCTGGACCGTTCGGTGCGGCAGGGGTATATCGACCCGCGCTTCGAGGCGGTGGCCCGGCGCGGCTACCAGGGCGTTCTCGCCAAGGTCTCACTCGGCCAGGACGGACGCACCGACCTCACCGACATCTCCGTCGGGACCGGCGTGGGGGAGTACGCGTACTACGTCGGGCGCACCCGGGCGACCAACGACTTCCACGGTCTGGGCGCCTTCCTGATCATGAACGAACAGCTCGCATCGAGGGGGACAGGGCGATGACCGCGTCCAGAAGGGCCGTACTCGGCGCCGCGCTCGGCGGCGCGGCCGCCGTGACCACCGGACTCTCCCTGCCCGCCAGGGCTGCGTCCTGGCAGCAGAAGTGGGCGCCGTCCGCCGCCACCGACGGGCTCAGGGCGTTCGAGACCGTCGAGGACGACCGGGCGAACTCGCACCCGGCCGGGCATCCGCACATCGTCCCCGACGGCGACAACTTCCGCTTCACCATGCACACCGTCGACCGCGACACCATGACCGACCGGCAGCGCCAGGAGGTCACGGGGCTGCGGACCGGCGACTCGTATCTGAAGTGGCTGCCGGGACAGACGTGGCGGGTGACGTACTCGATGTACATCCCGAGCTCGCTCAAGGCGACCACCACCTTCACGCACATCATGCAGATGAAGCAGCCCGGCGACGGCAGTTCGCCGATCGTTGTGCAGTCGCTGCGGCGGGTGAACGGGGTGCAGACGATCGAGCTGAACCTGCCGATCTCCAACACGCTGATCGGGCGCACCGCCCTCGATCCGCTGCACGACACCTGGACCGATGTGGACTTCCAGATCAAGGTCGGTGACGGGACGGCGGGTTCGGTCCGCTGGATCCTCAGCCGGGGTGGCACCACCGTGATCGACAAGGCCAGGTCGGGCGTCGACACGTTCCTCGCCGACCGCGTCCGCCCCAAGTGGGGGATCTACCGCTCACTCGGCGACACCTCGGGCTCGCTCCAGAACACCTACCTCCTGCTCACGAACCTGCGCGGCTACCAACTCGTCTGACGCGCACGGCAGTTGAGCGACGCGAGGGATTGACATCGCGCGCTTGAGGCACTGCTATGCCCTGTGCTGGTTAGGAAGCTTTCCTAACCCACTCCTCTCGGCCCCCAACGAAAGGAACTCCCATGCACGTTGCCGTATCCCGACGCGGTGCCACGGCTGCCGTCACTGGACTCAGCTGCCTCCTGTTCCCGCTCATCGGCGCCCCGGGCAGCAGCGCCGCGCCCCGAAGCGGCGCCGCCGGGTCGATGGCCGTCGCCCCGTACGAGTACCTCGGCTGGGGCAGCCCGCAGAAGCCCACCGACGTCATGGCGGCGACCGGCGTCAAGTGGTTCACCCTCGCCTTCGTCCTCTCCGACGGCGGCTGCAACCCGAAGTGGGACGGGACGCGCGCGCTCACCGGTGGGTCGGACCAGGCGGCCGTCAACTCCATCCGGGGCGCGGGCGGCGATGTGGTCGTCTCGGTCGGCGGCTGGAGCGGCAACAAGCTCGGCGAGAAGTGTTCCAGCGCGTCCGCGCTGGCCGGCGCCTACCAGAAGGTGATCGGCGCCTACCACCTCAAGGCGCTCGACATCGACATCGAGAACACCGAGTTCTCCAACGCGACCGTGCGCAAGCGGGTCGTGGACGCGCTGAAGATCGTCAAGACGGACAACCCGGGGCTCGTCACCTACGTGACCATGGGCACCACGCCGAACGGGCCCGACGCCAATGGCAAGGACCTCATCAAGAAGGGCGCGGCGGCCGGGTTCGCCAACGACGGCTGGGTGATCATGCCGTTCGACTTCAACGGCCACAGCGGCTCGATGGGCTCGGCGACCGTCAGCGCCCTCGAAGGGCTCAAGGCCGCGGTGAAGGGCGCGTACGGCTACCCCGACGACACCGCGTACCGGCACATCGGGGTGTCGTCGATGAACGGAAAGACGGACGAGGCCGACGAGACCGTCACCACCGGGGACTTCCAGACCATCCTCAACTACGCGCGGCAGCACCACATGGCGCGGTACGCGTTCTGGGCCGTCAACCGGGACCGCCAGTGCGGCTCGGGCGGCTCCGGCGACTCGTGCAGCGGGGTCGCACAGGCGCCGTACGCCTTCACGAAGATCGTCGTCCAGTACATGTGACCGATCAGCAAGGGGGTATGGGACGCCCTGTACCGCGACGGCTCAGCGGTACAAGGCGTCCACCTCCACCGTGTAGGCCTCCTCGATCGCGCGCCGCTTGAGTTTCAGCGACGGGGTGAGCAGACCGTGCTCCTCGGTGAACTGATGGGCGAGGATCCGGAACGTACGGATCGACTCCGCTTGCGAGACCAGCGTGTTGGCGGCCACCACCGCGCGCCGCACCTCCATCTCCAGATCCGGGTCCCGGACCAGCTCGGAGGCGGTGAGCGAGGGTTTGCCGCGCAGCGAGAGCCAGTGGTCGACGCCCTCCTGGTCGAGGGTGACCAGGGCCGCGATGTACGGGCGGTCGTTGCCGACGACGATGCACTGGGCCACCAGCGGATGCGCCCGCACCCGCTCCTCCAGGGCGACGGGCGAGACGCTCTTGCCGCCGGAGGTCACCAGGATCTCCTTCTTGCGGCCGGTGATGGTGAGATAGCCGTCCTCGTCGAGCGCGCCGATGTCGCCGGTGGCCAGCCAGCCGTCCTTGAGCACGCTCTCGGTCGCCTTGGGCTCGTTGAGGTACCCGGAGAAGACCTGGCCGCCGTGCAGCCACACCTCTCCGTCCTCGGCGATGTGCACGGTGGTGCCCGGCACCGGCTGGCCCACCGTGCCGAACCGGGTGCGCTCGGGCGGGTTGGCGGTGGCGGCGGCCGTGGACTCGGTCAGCCCGTACCCCTCGTAGATCGTGACGCCCGCGCCGGCGAAGAACAGGCCGAGCCGGCGGCCCATGCTGGAGCCGCCGGACATCGCGTGGCGCACCCGCCCGCCCATCGCGTCGCGGACCCTGCCGTACACGAGCTTCTCGAAGAACTGGTGCTGCATCCGCAGCGCGGCCGACGGCCCGGGCCCCAGGCCGAACGCCTTCTGCTCCATCGCCTCCGCGTACTTCACGGCGATGTCGACGGCCTTGTCGAAGGGGCCGGTCCGCCCCTCGGCCTCGGCCTTCCTGCGGGCCGCGTTGAAGACCTTCTCGAAGATGTACGGGACCGCGAGGATGAAGGTGGGGCGCAGCGACTGGAGGTCGGGGATCAGCGCGGTCGCGGAGAGCGCGGGCTGGTGGCCGAGCTTGACCCGGCCGCGGATCGCCGCGATCTCCACCATCCGCCCGAAGACGTGCGCCAGCGGCAGGAACAGCAGGGTCGCGGCCTCGTCGCCGGGCCGGGAGTGGAAGACCGGCTCCCAGCGGGCGACCATCGTGTCCGCCTCGAACATGAAGTTGGCGTGGGTGATCACACAGCCCTTGGGGCGGCCGGTCGTGCCGGAGGTGTAGATGACGGTCGCGGTCGACTCGGGCGTCACCGCGCGCCGGTGGCGGTGGACCACGTCGTCCTCGATCTGCGCGCCCAGCGCGAGGAGTTCGGGCAGCGCGCCCGCGTCCAGCTGCCACAGCCGTTTGAGGTGGGGGAGCCGGTCGACCACCGAGCCGATCGTCATGGCGTGGTCCTCGTGCTCCACCACACACGCCGTGACCTCGGAGTCATGGAGCATCCAGAAGACCTGCTCGGCGGAGGAGGTCGGATAGATGGGCACCGGCTGGGCGCCGATGGACCACAGCGCGAAGTCGAACAGCGTCCACTCGTACCGCGTACGGGCCATGATCGCGACCCGGTCGGCGAACCGCACCCCGTCCGCGATCAGCCCTTTGGCGAGCGCGAACACCTCGTCGCGGAACTGTCCGGAGGTCACGTCCTGCCACTGGCCCGAGGCGTCCTTGCGCGCCAGCGCGACCCGGTGCGGGTCGTCCAGGGCATGGTCGTACACGACATCCGCCAGCCCGCCGACGTGAGGCGCCGTCGCCATGGGTGGGACAGTGAACTCGCGCAATACCTTGCTCCTTGTGGCGCTCCGCACAGCGCCGGTGACGGTACCCCACCCGGGGTGCAGACGGGAGGGGCGTCGAGGAATGCGCGCAAGTGCGAGTGTGTCCGGTATCACCACAGGTCAACACAGGGAGCGGGCCCGTGTCGGGCCCGCTCCGGCCCTTTTCTGACCCTGGGGTCAGGTTCGGGCGAGTTTTTCTCCACCGAATCTGTACGACCTGGTCACGCCCGCTCTACCGGGACCGGAGCATTGGTACGGACTTGCACGGGCGGCGCCGAGGGCGTGCGCACCAGGGCGAACACCGCCAGGGCGGCCACCACGGCGAGCGAGCCCGCCGCCACCGCGCCCCAGTTCAGACCGGTCGCGAACGCGGAGTGCAGCGCCTCGTCCGGGACCCTGCCGCGCAGCGCGCCCGCCGCGCCGCCCGCGAGCGCGCGGGCCTGCTCGTCGCTGTGCAGGGAGTCGGTCATCCGGCTGGTGACGAGGGTGCCGAACACGGCGATGCTCACCGCGTAGCCGAGCTGGCGCACCGAGTTCATCGCGCCGGTCGCCATCCCGCTGCTGCGCTGCGGCACCGAGGCGAGTGCGGCGGAGGCCAGCGCGGGGCTGACCAGGCCGACGCCGACACCGGTCACGATGAGACCGGCCACCAGGGACTTCCAGTCGGAGCCCGAGTCGAGCAGCGCCTGGCCGAACATGCCGAACCCGATGAGCAGCAGCCCGACGCAGAGGAGCAGCCGCTGCGAGACACCGTGCAGGAACCGCCCGCCGAGCGCCGAGGTCGCGAACGACGCGAGCGCCAGCGGCACCAGCGCGAGACCGCCGGTCACCGGGCTCATCCCGAGCAGCGTCTGGAGCCAGATCGAGGTGTACGGCAGCACACCGAACGCCGCCGCGTTCAGGGCGACGGCCGCCACAAGCACGCCCACGAACGCCGGGCGCCGCAGCAGCGACAGATCCATCAGCGGCCGGGCCACGCGGCGCTCGGCGATGACGAAGACGAGCAGGGCGAGCGCCGACACGGCGAAGGACACCAGGGTGCGACCGGCTCCCCAGCCGTCCGTTCCCGCGTTGACCGCCCCGTATGTGAGCGATCCGGCGAACAGCGCGAAGAGCACCGTGCCCGCCCAGTCGATGCGGCCGCCCGCAGGGTTCCTGGACTCCGGCACCACCCGGATCGTCAGCCACACCGCGGCCGCGCTCACCGGAAGGTTGACGAAGAATATCCAGCGCCAGCCGAACCCCTCGGTGAGCAAGCCGCCCAGGATCGGGCCGAGCGCCGCCGCCGCGCCGTTGACCGCGCCCCACACACCGAGCGCGATGGAGCGGTCGCGGCCCTGGTAGGCGGCGCCGAGCAGCGGCAGCGTGGTGGCGAACATCGCGGCGGCGCCCACGCCCTGGAGCGCCCGCATGGTGATCAGTACCCCGGAGCTGTCCGCGAGGCCGCAGGCGAGCGAGGACAGTGCGAACAGGACCGTGCCCGCCGCGTAGAACTTCCGCCGCCCGGCCAGATCGGCGCCCGCGCCCGCGCCGAGCAGCAGCGCGGCGAGCGCCAGCGCGTACACGTCGATCACCCACTGCAGGCTCGACAGCGAGGCGTCCAGCGAACTCGCCATGTCCGGCAGTGCCACCGTCACGATCGTGACGTCCAGGAGGAGCATGAACGTTCCCAGACAGACCGCGACCAGCGGCCCCCACTTGCGCATTTCCAGACCCTCCGACTCTTTCGTTGACGTCCCGTACGATCGGTTCCGTACGGAAGGAATTGCCACCCAATTCGTCCGTCGCGCAGGAATCCGACATCGGAAGGGGCAGGACCGGTGGATTCACCCGAGTTCGACGAGCTGGATCTACGGCTGCTCAACGCGCTGCAACTGGACGGCCGGGCCCCTTTCAGCCGGATCGCGGCCGTGCTCGGCGTCTCCGACCAGACCGTGGCCCGCCGCTACCGGCGGCTGTACGCGGAAGGTGAGCTGCGGGTCGTGGCGGTCCGCGACCACGAACGGTTCGGCCACGACCACTGGATGCTGCGGCTGCGCTGCACCCCGGACGCGTCCGTCTCCATCGCCACCGCACTGGCCCGGCGCCCCGACACCAAGTGGATCGGGCTCACCTCCGGCGGCACCGAAGTGGTCTGCACGACCGAGTCCCGCAGGCCCGAGGACCATGAGGCGCTGCTGCTCGGCAAGCTGCCGCGCACCCCGAGCATCGTCGAGATCGGCGCCCATCAGCTGCTCCACATCTTCTACGGCGGCCCGCTCGGCTGGTTCACCAAGGGCCCGGCGCTGACGGCCGAGGAGAGCGCGGCGCTGCGGCCCGCGCCCGTGGAACCGGCCGAGGGGCCGTCCGGCCCGCTGCGGCTCGACGCGGCGGACGAGGCGCTGATCGCGGCCCTGGAGCAGAACGGCCGCGCGGGCTACCCCGAACTCCAGAAGGCCACCGGCCGCTCCGAGTCGGCCGTCAAGCGCCGCCTGGACCAACTGCTGCGCTCCGGCGCCCTGTTCATCGACGTCGAGTTCGACTCGGTCCGGTTCGGCTACCGCAGCAAGGCGATGCTGTGGATCACGGTCGCGCCCTCGGCGCTCGCCTCGGTGGGCGCGGCCCTCGCCTCCCACTCCGAGATCCCCTTCGCCGCCGCGACCTCGGGGCCCTCCAACATCGTCGCGGTCGTCATCTGCCGCGACGCCGCCGAGCTCTACACGTATCTCAGCGAGAAGCTCGGCACCCTCGACGGAGTCCAGCACGTCGAGACATCGCCGCTGCTGCGCCAGGTCAAGCGGCTGACGTACGCGGGCTGACCCCGCCCGCCAGGATCGCCGCCGCCAGCGCGTCCGCCGCCTCCTGCGCCTGCGGGCGGCGTCGGCCGTGCAGCAGCACGAAGTCCACCCCGCCGAGCTCCGGCAGCCCCGACCTCGGCGGCAGCGGCGCCAGACCCGGCGGGACCAGGCCGCGCGTATGGGCCATCACACCGAGCCCCGCGCGCGCCGCCGCGACGAGTCCGCTGAGGCTGCCGCTCGTACAGGCGATGCGCCAGGCGCGGCCGTGCTCCTCCAGGACCTCAAGGGCGCGGGCCCGGGTGATGCCCGGCGGCGGGAAGAGGATCAGCGGCACCGGCCGGTCGGGGTCCGGGCGCAGCCCGGGCGCGCCGATCCAGCACAGGGTGTCCTGCCAGACCAGTTCGCCGTGGGTGTCGCCCGGGCGGCGCTTGGCCAGCACGAGGTCGAGGCGGCCCGCTTCCAGGCGGCGGTGCAGGGTGCCGGAGAGCTCGACCGTCAGCTCCAGGTCGACCTCCGGGTGCTCGCGGCGGAACGCCTCCAGGATCTCGGGGAGCCGGGTGAGCACGAAGTCCTCGGACGCGCCGAACCGCAGGCGGCCGCGCAGCCGGGTCCCGGTGAAGTAGGCGGCCGCCCGTTCGTTGGCGGCCAGGATCGTCCGGGCGAAGCCGAGCATCGCCTCGCCGTCCTCGGTCAGCCGCACGCTGTGGGTGTCCCGGCTGAACAGCGGCCGCCCGGTCGCGTCCTCCAGACGCCGTACGTGCTGGCTCACGGTGGACTGGCGCAGCCCGAGCCGCCGCGCGGCCTGCGTGAAGCTCAGGGTCTGCGCGACGGCCAGAAAGGTCCGCAACTGCTGGGGCTCGTACACATCAAGACGTTATCGCGGAACGTGATGACAGTCAGAGTGGTGTACGGGATTCCCGATCGCGCCGGGGAGGTGAATGATCGAGAAGGCACGATCCGAGCCCGCGCCGCACGCATCGCGACCTGAGCCGACCCGCAGCCCGACCCGAAGTGGAGCCATGAACCGCCGCACCCCGCAGTTGCCGTCCTGGCTGCCGATCGATCCGTTCATCCTGACGCTGATCGCCACCGTGGCCCTGGCGGCGCTGCTGCCCGTCTCCGGCGGGGCCGCGCATGTGGCGAGCGGCGCCTCGACCGGTGCGGTCTCGCTGCTCTTCTTCCTGTACGGGGCCCGGCTCTCCACCCGTGAGGCGATGGACGGCCTGCGCCACTGGCGGCTCCATGTGACCGTACTGGCCTGTACGTTCGTGCTCTTCCCGCTGCTCGGGCTCGCCGCGCGCGGGCTCGTGCCCGGGGTGCTGACCCCGGACCTCTACCACGGGTTCCTGTTCCTGTGCCTGGTCCCGTCGACGATCCAGTCGTCGATCGCCTTCACCTCGATCGCGGGCGGGAACGTGCCCGCGGCGATCTGCGCCGGCTCGTTCTCCAGCCTCGCCGGGATCTTCGTGACCCCGCTGCTCGCGGCGCTGCTGCTCGGCGGCAGCGGGGGCGGGGTCTCGGCCGACTCGATGGTGAAGATCGCGCTCCAACTGCTTGTGCCGTTCGTGGCGGGCCAGTTGCTGCGTCCGTGGGTGGGCGGCTTCCTCACCCGGCACAAGAAGGTCCTGGGGCTGGTGGACCGGGGCTCGATCCTGCTCGTCGTCTACACCGCGTTCAGCGAGGGCATGGTCCGGGGCATCTGGCACCAGGTGAGCCCGGCCCGCCTGGGCGCCCTGCTCCTCGCCGAGGCGGTGCTGCTCGCCGTGATGCTGGCGGTCAGCTGGTACGGGGCGAAGCGGCTCGGCTTCGACCGGGGCGACCGGATCGCGATCCAGTTCGCCGGTTCCAAGAAGAGCCTGGCGTCGGGGCTGCCGATGGCGAGCGCCCTGTTCGGCGCCCAGGCCTCGCTCGCGGTGCTGCCGCTGATGCTGTTCCACCAGATGCAGCTGATGGTGTGCGCGGTGCTCGCGAAGCGGCGCGCGGCCGAGCGGACCGCCCGGCCGGTGCGCCCCGCGCCGGTCCTCACGCCCCGCCGCTGACCGGCATCATGCCGTGCCCGTGACGAGCACCACCTTGCCCAAGTTCCGCCGGGAGTCGATGAGTTCATGCGCCCGGGCCGCCTCCTCCAGCGGCAGCTCGGCGTGGACGGCCGCGCGGATCGTGCCCGCGCGGTGCAGGTCCCACAGCTCGTCGCGCCACGCCGCGTACAGCTCGGGCTGGTTGCGGGCGATCAGCGCCATCTGGAACCCGATGACCGACTTGGCGCCGACCAGCAGGTCATAGGCCTGGACCGTGCCGCCGCCCGAGCTGAACGCGACCAGGCGGCCGCCGGGCGCGAGCGCTTTCACCGCCGGGGTGAGCAGGTCGCCGCCGACGCCGTCGAGGACGATGTCGACGGGCTCGCCCCAGGACTCGTCGCCGTACACCGCGACCTCGTCGGCGCCCATCTCCCGTACGAAGTCGGCCTTTTCGGGGGAGCTCACGGCGGCGACGACCCGGCTTGCGCCACCCGCCTTCGCCAGTTGGAGCGCGATCTGGCCGACCGCGCTCGCCGCCGCCGTCACCAGGACGGACTCGCCCGGCAGCGGCCGCGCCGCCTCGTACGCACCGCGTGCCACCAGCCCGCTGCGCACCAGCGCGACCGCTTCGACGGCGGACGCGTGGTCGGGGATGTGCGAGGCCATGGCCTCGTGGAGGACGGCGATGTCGGCGTATCCGTGCGAGAAGCAGAGGCCGGTCACGCGGTCGCCGGGGGCGAAGGCGGTGACGCCCTCGCCGATCTCGGTCACCGTCCCGGCGAGCTCACCGCCGAGCGGATAGGGCCCGCTGCCCTCGCGGACCTTGCGGACGACGGGCAGGGTGACGCCGACGGCGTCGACGCGGACGAGGAGTTCGCCGGGGCCGGGCGCGGGGGCCGCGACATCCTCGACGAACAGGACCTCGGGACCGCCGTTGACCTCGAAGCGAACACGACGCATGGACCCTCCCGGGGTAGATGGAGAACTCGTTGGGAGCCCCAACGGTATACTTGAAGTCGTTGGGAAGTCCAATGGTTTCTGGGTAGGGTCGACACCGTGACCCCACGTGCAGACTCCGCCGAAGACGCCGACTCGCTCCCCGCGCTCCAGCGCATCCAGACCCTGCCGAGCTGGCTGCTCGGCCGCGTCGCCACCCGCGGCCGCGCCCTGGTCGCCGACGCCATCGCCGACGAGGGCGCCAAGATGTGGCACCACGCGGTGCTCGCCGCCGTCTGTGAGTACGGGCCCATCGCGCAGGCCGAGCTCGGGCGGCGGATCTCGCTCGACCCCAAGGACCTGGTCGGCTTCCTCAACGACCTTCAGGCCGAGGGATATGTGGTGCGCCAGCCGGACCCCAATGACCGCCGCAAGAACGCGGTGTCGGTGACGAAGGCGGGGGAGCGGATGCTGGCGCGGTGCGCGGCGGCGGCGGACCGGGCCAACGAGGAACTGCTCGCGCCGCTCAGCGCGGCCGAGCGCAAGCAGCTGATGGAACTGCTGCGCAGGATCGGCGGTACGGAGGTCGGTTAGGGCCGTCCCAGGCAAGGTCCACCGGACAGGCCCTAGGGCTTCTGTCGGCGGAACCCGGCCGGCGCAGGGGGCGCTCCCCGCCGGCCGGGCCTGGTACCCGTGCCGCGCGCGGGCCCGTCAGCCCTGTGCGGCCGGAGCCGACAGGGCCACGCGGTGCTCGCCGGCGTACACGTTCATGGATGCGCCCCGGAGGAAGCCGACCAGTGTCAGACCGCTCTCGGCGGCCAGATCCACCGCGAGCGAGGAGGGCGCCGAGACCGCGGCGAGCACCGGGATCCCGGCCATGACCGCCTTCTGGGCCAGTTCGAACGAGGCCCGGCCGGAGACCAGCAGGATCGCCCGCGACAGCGGCAGCCCCCCGGCCTGCACGGCACGCCCCACCAGCTTGTCCACCGCGTTGTGGCGGCCGACGTCCTCGCGGATGTCGAGCAGTTCGCCCTCGTCCGAGAAGAGCGCGGCCGCGTGCAGCCCGCCGGTCCGCTCGAAGACCCGCTGCGAGGCCCGCAGCCGCTCCGGCAGGCTCGCCAGGAGCTCGGGCGTGACGCGGACCGGGGGAGTGTCCGCGATCGGGAAGCGCGCGTTGGTGCGAACCGCGTCGAGGCTCGCCTTGCCGCACAGCCCGCACGACGACGTCGTGTAGACGTTGCGCTCAAGCGTGATGTCGGGGACCTCGACGCCCGGCGCGAGCTGGACGTCCACCACGTTGTACGTGTTGACGCCCTCCGCCGTCGCCCCCGCGCAGTACACGATCGACCGTATGTCGTCGGCGGCCGCGACCACGCCCTCGCTGACCAGGAAACCGGCCGCGAGCGCGAAGTCGTCACCCGGGGTGCGCATGGTGATGGCGAGCGGCCTGCCGTTCAGCCGGATCTCCAGTGGCTCCTCGGCCACCAGCGTGTCCGGCCGGGCGGAGACCGCGCCGTCCCGGATGCGGATGACGCGGCGGCGCTCGGTGACCCGTCCCATGCGACTATTCCCGATTCTGTACGTGCTGGAAGCCGAAGCGGCCCTTGATGCAGAGGTTGCCGTGGGTCACCGGGTTGTCGTGCGGCGAGGTGACCTTGACGATCTCATTGTCCTGCACATGGGGCGTGAGGTTGCAGCCGACGCCGCAGTACGCGCACACCGTCGTCGTCCGAGTCTGCGCCGCCTCCTCCCAGGTGCCCGCCGCCCGCAGGTGGCCGCGAAGCACACGGCAGCCGCCCCGGAGCTGACACAAGGCTCCAAAGGCTCGGCGGGAAGCCTGTTGGATCTCTTGCCTCTGTACCGGTCGGTAGCCACGAAGACTGGATGGCTCCTGATGTCCTACGAGGGGAATCGAGGCATGACCGGCATGCGAGGCTCACGCGTCGTCGCGCTCGGGCACTACCAGCCCGCGAAGGTGCTCACCAACGACGACCTTGCCGCCATGGTCGAGACCAGCGACGAGTGGATCAGCAGCCGCGTCGGCATCCGCACCCGCCATGTGGCCGGGCCCGACGAGCCCGTCGACGAACTGGCCGCACACGCCGGCGCCAAGGCGCTGGCCGCCGCCGGGCTCAGCCCCGCCGACATCGACCTCGTCCTGGTCGCCACCTCCACCGCGGTCGACCGCTCCCCGAACACCGCGGCCCGGGTCGCCGCCCGCCTCGGCATGGGCGCGCCCGCCGTGCTGGACGTGAACGTCGTCTGCGCCGGGTTCACCCACGCCCTGGCCACCGCCGACCACGCGGTGCGGGCCGGATCCTCGCAGCGTGCCCTGGTCATCGGCGCGGACAAGATGACCGGCATCACCGACTGGACCGACCGCACCACCTGCGTCCTGGTCGGCGACGGCGCGGGCGCCGCCGTGGTCGAGGCGTCCGACGAGGAGCTGATCGGCCCGGTGCTGTGGGGCTCGGTCCCCGAGATGGGCCATGCCGTACGCATCGAGGGCACCCCGCCGGTCTTCGCGCAGGAGGGCCAGGCCGTCTACCGCTGGGCCACCACCCAACTCCCGCCGATCGCCCGCCAGGTGTGCGAGCGGGCCGGGCTCACCCCCGAGGACCTGGCCGCCGTCGTCCTGCACCAGGCCAACCTGCGCATCATCGAACCGGTCGCCCGCAAGATCGGCGCGGTCAACGCGGTCATCGCGCGCGATGTCGTCGACTCCGGCAACACCTCGGCCGCGAGCATCCCGATGGCCCTGTCCAAGCTGGTGGAGCGCGGCGAGATCGGCACCGGCGACCCGGTCCTGCTCTTCGGCTTCGGCGGCAACCTCTCGTACGCGGGCCAGGTCATCCGCTGCCCGTGACCGTACGGTTTTGTTGCCCCTGACCGGATGTCGTCCGCCATGGCGATCAGTAGTCTGTAGACGATAGCCAATCGCGCTTCAGGGGGCCCTAGTTGTCCGCGGGACTGCCGCAAGGAACCGTGCCCAGGCTGGAGCGCCCGGGACCGCTGCGCGAGCGGGTGTACGAGGCGCTGCTCGAACTCATCACCACGCGCGCGCTGCGCCCCGGCCAGCACCTGGTCGAGAGCGAACTGGCCAGACACCTCGGGGTGTCGCGGCAGCCGGTGCGCGAGGCGCTGCAGCGGCTGAACACCGAGGGCTGGGTCGATCTGCGCCCCGCGCAGGGCGCGTTCGTGCACGAGCCGACCGAGCAGGAAGCAGACCAGCTCCTCTCCGTACGTACGCTGCTTGAGGCCGAGGCCGCCCGTCTCGCCGCCGCCGACTCCGGATCCGCCGGGATCGCCGCCCTGGAGGCCCTGTGCGCCAAGGGCGAGCAGGCGGTCGCGGACGACGACGTGGATCTGGCGGTGTCGACCAACGCCGAGTTCCACGCCAAGGTGATGGAGCTCGGCGGCAACCTGGTCCTCGCCGAACTCGCCGCCCAGGTGGACCGGCGGGTGCGCTGGTACTACACCCCGGTCGCCCGCCGCCGCGGCACCCAGTCCTGGGTCGAGCACCGCGAGCTCATCGCGGCAATCTCCGCACGCGGCGAGGAGCGCGCGACGGCGGTGATGCGCGCCCATACGGAACATACTCGCGCCACGTACCACGAGCGCGCGAAGCGCGACTGAACTCCGTTGGACTCAGGCTGAGTTGACTTCCTCGGCTTCCGCGTACGTATCCGCGCACTCGCCCCACCGCGCCTCCGCGAGCAGCATCGCGACCAGGACGAGGACCAGCGCGAACAACTCGGCGAGCGCGTCCACATGGATGCCGAGCAGCGCCGTGGCGAGGGCTGCCACTGTGGCGGCCGCGCGGTAGCCCAGCGGCGCGATCCGCAGCGACGCGCGGAAGGCGACGTTGCCCGCGAGGAAGAGCGCCACACCGCCCGCGAGCGCCACGGCGGGCGCGGTCGGCAAGTGGTCCGGCAGATGCCCGATGGACTTCTTCACCCCGGCCGCGAGCACGGCGACCCCGAGCAGCATGGGCACGAAGCAGTAGAAGTACGCCCGCATGGTGGTCTGGAAGCGGGTGATCCCGGTGACCTTGCGCAGCGCCGCCTCGGCCGCCGCCTCGTCCCGGATGAAATACGTCCACCACAGCGCGGTCGCCAGCGCCAGGGCGAGTACCACCCCGCCGAACAGGCCCAGATTCAGGTGGAGATTGCCGGAGCCGACCCCGATCGCGATGACGGACTCGCCGAACGCGACGATCAGCAGCAGCCCGTGGCGCTCCACGAAGTGCGCCGGGTCCAGCGCCCCGACCCGGCTGGTCACCGGCTCGTTGATGTCGGTGTAACGGCCGGTGATCCGGCCCGAGATGACCGGGGTGGCCGTCTGGATCACGATCGCCGCCAGCCACCACGCCTCGGCGGCGCGCCCGTCGACGGTACCGGCGGCGGTGACACAGAGCGCGGCCGCCACATTGGGCAGCGCGAAACTGAGCACGTACCGGCCGTGGATCAGCGCGTACAACGCGCTGTGCACCACGGTGACCAGCAGAAGACCGAGGCCGAACGCCACACCGTCGTCCTTGAACACGCCCGGGATCGCCAGGGCGCAGGTCAGGAAACCGCTCATGCCGAGGACGAGCGGCAGCCGCCGGGCGTTGGTCTCGGGCGGCACCTGGTTGGTGAGGTACGCGTACGCCCCGTACATCCAGAACAGCACCACGAAGATCAGCAGTACGCGTCCGGCCTGGGCGAACGACAGGTCCTGGGTGAGCAGTACGGTCAGCTGGGTCAGGGTGAAGACGAAGACCAGATCGAAGAAGAGCTCCAGGGTGGAGACCCGCCGGTCCTCACCGCCGGACGCCTGTGCCTCCTGTGGCGCTCCGGTGGCGCCGTCCGCGTCCGCCATGTGGTCCCCCTGCCTCGTAGCCTGCGCCGATCGTGCGGCGCACACCATAACCGAGGCGGGGGAGGCCACTTGCCGGCGCAGCAGCAGTGCGACCGGCACGATCGGCCTGGCTCCCAGTCCGGCACCCTCACGCATCAACTCGTATACGAACTGCGGGAGACGGTCTTCTCCACGGCGGCCGGAACCGGCGGCGATCCCATCGCCGGAACCAGCCGCATCGACTGCCTCGCGGCCTTGGAAGCCGTGGGCGTACGGGTCGGCTCGACCCCGACCGGGACGGCCCGGCTGCTCCTCGACCGTCTCGACATGCGGACCGAACTCACGTGATGTCACTCATAGTTGGCCGTGGGTGCGTACCGTCGCCGGTCCCGTGTCACTACCTTCGCCGTACGGCCGCCCCGTGCGAAGGCGGCCCGTAGCGCCACCTCCTGCCCCGCCCGACCTGAGCGGAGACCCACAGATGGCACCCACCCTCACCCTCAAGCCCGGCACCTCCTGGACCGACGCCTGGCAGCGCTGCCGGGCGATCGTGCCCGAGGCGTTCCGGGACGACCGCGTCCTCAACCTCTGGGCCGCGCACTGGCAGTCCGACGGCCGCGCCCTGCCCGCCACCAGCCCCATCGACGGCACCCCCATCGCGGGCCCGCCACGTCTGGACGCGCCCACCGCCCAACAGGCGGTCCGCGCCTCGCTCGACCAGCACCGCGCCTGGCGGCACACCCCGCTCCCCGAGCGCCGGGCCCGTGTCGGCGCCACCCTCGACGCGCTCACCGAACACCGCGAACTGCTCGCCCTGCTCCTTGTGTGGGAGATCGGCAAGCCCTGGCGGCTGGCGCAGGCGGACGTCGACCGCGCGATCGACGGCGTGCGCTGGTACGTGGAGAACGTCGACGCGATGGTCGACGGCCGCACCCCGCTGGCCGGACCCGTCTCCAACATCGCGAGCTGGAACTATCCGATGAGCGTGCTCGTTCACGCAATGCTGGTACAGGCACTGGCCGGCAACGCCGTCATCGCCAAGACCCCGACGGACGGCGGCGTCGCCTGCCTCACCCTGGCCAGTGCGCTGGCCGCGCGCGAGGGCATCCCCGTCACCCTCGTCAGCGGCAGCGGCGGCGAGCTCTCCGAGGCCCTGGTGCGCTCGCCGGAGATCGGCTGTGTGTCGTTCGTCGGCGGCCGCGACACCGGCGCGCGCATCGCCACGGCCGTCACCGACATCGGCAAGCGGCACATCCTCGAACAGGAAGGACTCAACACCTGGGGAATCTGGAACTATTCGGACTGGGACGCCCTGTCCACCGTCATTCCCAAGTTGTACGACTACGGCAAGCAGCGATGCACCGCGTACCCGAGGTTCGTCGTCCAGCGTGCGCTCTTCGACCAGTTCCTCGCCGCGTACCTCCCGGCGGTCCGCAAGGTCCGCACGGGCCACCCCCTCGCGGTCGAGCACCCCGAAGACGCCCTGCCCGAGCTGGACTTCGGGCCGCTCATCAACGCGGCCAAGGCCAAGGAGCTCGGCGACCAGGTCGCCGAGGCGATCGACCGCGGCGCCGTCCCGCTGCACCGGGGCAGCCTCGCCGACGGCCGCTTCCTGGCGGGCCAGGACACCGGCGCGTATCTGCCGCCGGTGACGCTGCTCAACCCGCCGCCGTCGTCACCGCTGTTCCACGCGGAGCCGTTCGGCCCGGTCGACACCATCGTCCTGGTCGACACGGAGGCGGAGCTGTTGGCCGCCATGAACGCCTCGAACGGGGCGCTGGTCGCCAGCCTGTCGACCGACGACCCGGAGACCTACGCCCGCCTCGCCCCGCAGATACGAGCCTTCAAGGTCGGCCGCGGCAAGGCGCGTTCACGCGGCGACCGCGAGGAGCTGTTCGGCGGCTTCGGCGCGTCCTGGCGCGGCGCGTTCGTCGGCGGCGAGCTGCTGGTCCGGGCGGTCACGGAGGGACCGACGGGGGAGCGGCTGCCGGGCAACTTCCCGGAGTCGTACGCGTAGGGGCTTGCTTCTTACGTGGTGCGCTTGCGAAGGACGTCGAGGGCGCGGTCGGCATGCACGTTCATGCGGATCTCGCTCTTGACGATCTCCAGGACGCGGCGGTCGGTGTCTATGACGAACGTGACGCGCTTGGTCGGGGCCATGCTGAACCCCCGCTTGACGCCGAACCGTTCGCGTACGGCACCGTCCGGGTCCGAGAGCAGCGGATAGCCGAAGGAGTGCTTCTCGGTGAACTCGGCCTGCCGCTCGACGGAATCGGCGCTGATCCCGACCGGCTGCGCCCCGAGGGCCCGGAACTCCCCGGCGATGTCGCGGAAGTGGCACGCCTGCGCGGTGCAGCCGGGGGTGAAGGCCGCGGGGTAGAAGAACAGCACGGCAGGGCCCTGGGCCAGCAGCCCGGAGAGGCTGCGCGGGGTGCCGGTCTCGTCGGGGAGCTCGAAGTCGTCGACCGTGTCGCCAATTTTCATGGGGGCAGTCAACCACTCCCGGAAATCGGTCCCGCAGCCACTCCGCTCAGCCGATTCCCTGCCTGTCCCCCTCCAGCGCGAATGCCCGTTCCGCCGACTCCGGGACGGTTCGTTCCACCGCCTGTACGAGCAGGGCTCGGTGGCGTAGCAGGGGTTCGGCGCGTTCCGGGGGTGCCAGGCGGAGGAGCTCGTCCAGGGCGGACATCAGGCGGCGGGTGACCTGTGGGCTGCCGATCGAGAAGATACGGATCTCGGCGAAGCCGAGGTCCACGAAGTCGCCCCACGACGGCACGGGCTGGACGAGCCGCACGACGCCCTGCCGGTCCCGGTGGCCCACGCTGCCGAGCGGGCGGTGGGCGAGCGCGGCGAGCAGCTGCACGATCCGGTCCAGGCACTGCACCGCCGTCGTCGGGTCGTTCACGGCCGGGGAGAGTGCCCGCAGCGCGATGTCGCCGAGCTGGCGCAGCCCGAATCCGAGGTCCTGGTGGAACGTGCGCTCCACCCCCACCGACACCGTGTACCCGAGCGCCCCGCGCGACGGCGCCCGCCCGCCGTGCACCGCGAGCACCGGGGTCCCGGGCACCACGAAGTCCCCGATGCGGGGGATCAGCCGCAGCACCACGTCCTGGCGGCGGGCGGCCCGTACGAGCCGGGCGATGTTCACGTCCCGCAGCAGCCCGGCCCGACCACTGTGCCCGACCTGCCCGCTCTCCCCGGGCAGCTCGGCTTCGTCGATCGCGCCCCGGGGCATCTTGTGCAGCACCCGGAACGCCTCGGTGGTGATCCGGTCGACGACGTGCCCGACCCGCATCAGCCGCAGCGTCGCGTTCACGTACGCGATGAAGAGGAGCAGGCTCAGGGCGACCATCACGATGGTCAGCACGCTCTGGATGACCGGCACGCTGTCCACGCGCCGGGGATCGGTCTCGCCGCTGTAGGAGGTGAGGACGAGCAGCGAGAGCGCGAAGGTGGAGAGGAAGACGGCGAAGGTCAGCTTGGTGATCCGGGAGCGTACGAAGATCCGCACCACGCGCGGGGTGAGCCCGCTCGCCATCTGCACGGCGACCAGCGAGATGCTGAAGACCACACCGATGAAGGTCATCATCGCCGAGCTGACGGTGGTGACCACGGTCTTCAGGTCGTCGACGACCCCGATGAGATCACTGATCGCCTCGTACTCCTGCTGGCGGCGCAGCTCGTCGACGACCGCCGTGTCCAGCCAGTGCGCCAGCAGCCACAGCACGCAGACCAGCGCCAGCGCCGCGCTCGGCGCGAACCAGAAGGTGTCCCGCAGATGCTCCCGCAGCGGCGACAGCATCCGGGGCCGCCGATAACGCTCGCCGTCGTTGCCCACCCGCCGAGGCTAGGGCTTGGCCAGCGGATCTCGCCGGGGACGCGCGGGGCTGGCCCGCTCATCTGTGCCGCCGTCCGCCCGCGCTCGTCTGACCACGCGATATGTGGGTGAACGGCGCCTCAAACCCCTGGTAGAGTTATCTCTGTCGCCGCGGGGAACAAGCCCGCGAGACACACACCTAGTCCGGGTGGCGGAATGGCAGACGCGCTAGCTTGAGGTGCTAGTGCCCTTTATCGGGCGTGGGGGTTCAAGTCCCCCCTCGGACACCAGCAAGACCAGCAGTACCACTAAAAACCCCAGTTCATCTGGGGTTTTTTGCGTTTCCCGGGTCTGTTGTGACGCCCGCGCGCCCCCAGTCGATCATCTGTCTACAGGTATGTAGACGCCGCCGCCGTTTCTCCCTAAGGTATGCCTCAGCTAACCACGCCGGGCCGCATCCCGTCGGGGTGGGCTTCTGCTTCTGTGCCCTCACCCGTAAGGACTCCATCGTGCCCAAGACCGGATGGCCGCTCGCGGCCCTGTCGACCGTGGCCGCCGCCTCTCTGCTCCTCGTGACGGGGTGCTCCAGCTCCGACAGTGGTGGGAAGGGTGACGACGCAGCGGCGGCGGCGACCGGTGGATCGCTTCGCGGGCAGTCGATCACCGTCTACAGCGGGCAGCATGAGCAGACCGTCAAGGCGCTGACCGCCGACTTCGAGAAGCGCACGGGGATCAAGGTGAAGCTGCGCTCCGGTGACGAAGCCGAGCTCGCCAATCAGATCCTTCAGGAGGGGCCCGCCTCCCCGGCTGATGTCTTTTACGCCGAGAACCCGCCCGCGTTGACCGTTCTCGAAGAGAAGGGGCTGCTCGCGGACGTCGCGCCCGGAACTCTCAAGTCCGTTGCTGCCGCTGACAGTTCGCCCAAGGGTGGCTGGGTCGGCGTGTCCGCGCGTACCGCCGCGTTCGTCGCACGGACCGGCACCCCGGCCGACAGCGCGCCGCCCACTTCCGTACGCGACCTCGCCTCGCCCGCCTGGAAGGGGCGGCTCGGTATCGCGCCCGGCGAGACCGACTTCGCGCCGATCGTCACCCGCATGATCAAGACCGACGGGGCCGACGGCGCCAAGAAGTGGCTGGAGGGGCTGAAGGCGAACTCCAAGGTCTACAACAGCAACGAGGACCTGTCGGTCGCCGTCAACAGCGGCGAGGTGCAGGGCGGGGTCGTCGACCACTACTACTGGTACCGCCTGCGCGACGAGAAGAGCGCGGCCGGCACCCACAGCAAGCTGCACTACTTCGCCAAGGGCGACCCCGGCGCGCTCGTCGATGTCTCGGGTGCCGGGATCCTGAAGACCGGCAAGCACCAGGCCGCCGCCCAGGCCTTCCTCGCCTACCTCGACGGCAAGGACGCCCAGAAGCTGATCGCCGCCTCGCAGAGCTATGAGTACCCGCTGGTCGCGGGCGTGCCCGGCAAGCCCGAGCTCGCGCCGCTCGCCTCCGTCGGAACCGTCGCCTCCGTCGCCGAGCTCGGTGACGGCAAGGAAGCCCTGCAGCTCCTCCAGGACACCGGTCTCCTCCAGTGATCACCCCGTTCACGGGGGACGGTCCCGCCCCGCTGCGGCTGCGGCTGCTGCGGGGCGCCGGGCTGCTCTCGCCGCTGCCCCTGCTCGCCTTCGCCGTCGTCGCCGTGGTCGTCTCGCCGCTCGTCTTCGTGGGGATGCAGGCGAGCCAGGCCGGCTGGGACCAGGCGCACCGGCTGCTCGGGCGGCCGGTGATCGCCACGCTCGTCCAGCACACCCTCGCCCTCTCCGCCGCCGTGACCCTGGGCACCGCCGTCATCGGCTTCGGCGCCGCCTATCTGATCGAGCGTACGGATCTGCCCGGGCGGCGCTGGTGGACGGTGCTGCTCGCGCTGCCGCTCGCCGTCCCCGAGTTCGTGCGCGGCTACTCCTGGGTCTCCCTTTATCCGTCCGTACACGGCTATTGGGGCGCGGTCCTGGTGATGACCTGTTCGCTGTACCCGTTGGTGCTGCTGCCGGTCGCGGCCACCCTGCGGCGCACGGACGGGGCCGCCGAGGAGGTGTCGCGCAGCCTCGGGCGCGGGCCCTGGGCCACGCTGTGGCGGGTCACCGTGCCGTTGACCCGGCCCGCGCTCGCCGGTGGCGCGCTGCTCGTATCGCTCTATCTGCTCGGCGAGTACGGCGCGTTCGCGATGCTGCGCTACACGACCTTCGCCACCGCCATCTTCACCGAGTACAAGCTCGGCTTCGACGCCGCGTCGGCCTCGCTGCTCACGTTGGTGCTCGTGCTGCTCGCGCTGCTGCTCGTCGGGCTCGACGCCTGGGCGGGCCGCCGGGGCCGGGTCACCCGTCCCGGTGGCGGCGCGCGCCGGGCCGCGCCCGCCCGGCTCGGGCGCGGGAAGCTGCCCGCGTGCGGCGCGCTTGCCGCAGTTGTCGCCGTATCCCTCGGTGTGCCGGTCTACGCGCTCGCGTACTGGCTGGTGAAGGGCGACTCGACCACCCTGCCGTCGGCCTCCGTGTGGTCCTCGGCGCTCACCACCCTCGGCTACGCCTCGGCCGCGGCCGCCGTATCCACGGCCGCCGCCGTACCGGTGGCGCTCTACGGGTGGCGGCGCGGCACCCGGCTCGCCCGGACCGCCGAGCGCGCCGCGTATCTGACCCGCGCGCTGCCCGGCATCGCCGTCGCGCTCTCCGTGGTGTTCTTCGCCATCCGCTACGCCCAACCCCTCTACCAGCAGCCCCCGATGCTGGTCGCCGGCTATGTGATCCTCTTCTTCCCGCTCGCCCTCACCGCCGTGCGCGCGGCCCTGGCGCATGTACCGCCGGGCGTCGAGGAGGTCGCGCGCTCGCTCGGCACGCGCCCCCTCGCCGTCTTCGTACGGGTCACGCTCCCGCTGGTGCTGCCCGGGCTCGGTGCGGCCGCCGCGATGGTGCTGCTGACCGCGAGCACCGAACTCACCGCCACCCTGCTCCTCCGCCCCACCGGCACCCAGACCCTGGCCACCCAGTTCTGGATCTACACCAGCGGTCTGGCATACGGCGCCGCCGCCCCGTACGCGGCGCTGATGGTCCTCATGTCCGTGCCCCCGGTGCTCCTGCTGACCCGGCGCGCGCTCGCTTCCCACCCCACCACGGAGACCTCCCGATGAGCGGCCTCGCGATCCACGCCCTGCACGCGGCCCACGGCCGCACCCCGATCCTCGACGGCGTCGACCTCGCGGTACCGAACGGCGCCCTCGCCTGTGTGCTCGGTCCGTCGGGGTGCGGCAAGTCCACCCTGCTGCGGGTCGTCGCCGGGTTCCATCCCGCGCTGAGCGGCGAGGTCGCGCTCGGCGACACGCTGCTCGACGACGGACGGCGCAGGCTGCCCGCCGAGCGCCGCCGGATCGGTTACGTACCCCAGGACGGCGCCCTCTTCCCGCACTTGAGCGTCGCCGCGAACATAGGCTTCGGCCTGCCCCGCGCGCAGCGCCGCGAGCGGGTCGCCGAACTCCTGGACCTGATCGGGCTGCCCGGGCTCGGCGGCCGCCACCCCCATCAGCTCTCCGGCGGTCAGCAGCAGCGGGTCGCGCTGGCCCGGGCGCTCGCCCCCCGGCCCGAACTGCTGCTCCTGGACGAGCCGTTCGCCGCCCTCGACGCGGCCCTGCGCACCGATCTGCGCGCCGAGGTCGCGGCCACCCTGCGCGCGGCCGGAGCCACCGCCGTCCTGGTCACCCACGACCAGGACGAGGCGATCTCCTTCGCCGACACCATCGCGGTGATGCGGGCGGGCCGGATCGTCCAGCAGGCCACGCCCCAGGTGCTCTACCGCGAACCGGCCGACGCCTCGGTCGCCGGATTCCTCGGCGAGGCCAACATCGTCCCGGCCCAACTGGACGGTCTGCGGGCCGACACCGCGTTCGGCATCCTCAAGCTCACCGTCAACGCCGGTGCCGCGCGCCGGGGTCCGGTGCTCCTGCGCCCCCGCCAGTTGCGGCTCAGCGTGACGCCCGGACCCGGCAAGGTGCGCACCCGGATCCACCGCTGCCACTTCCGGGGCAGCGACCACCGCGTGGAACTCATGGCGCACGAGGACCAGGGGCTGCCCGAGGTCCTGGTCGCCTACACCGACGTTCCCTGGCCCGAGGGTGAGGCATACGTCGAGGTGGAAGGCCCGGCGCACCCCGTGGAGGAGCCCGTGGCGTCCGGTCGCTGAGCCCCGCCCGCCGCTCCGAGTGGGCTGCGTCACTCAACTCGCGTCCGGGTAGGGGCTGTTGGCCCACGCATGCCGGTGTCTACCCTGTTACAGGCCTCGAAGGGACAGCATTGCCTTTAGGGGGAGACGCATGAGCAGCAGTACTCAGAGCGGCACGGAGAACACTGCACGGCCGGCGGAGCCGGGCAAGGGCGAGAAGCTGGCCGACTGGGCGGACGGGCGCCTGGGCATCTACTCACTCGCCAAGAGCCAGATGCGCAAGATCTTCCCGGACCACTGGTCCTTCATGTTCGGCGAGATCTGCCTTTACAGCTTTATCGTCCTCATTCTCACCGGTATCTATCTGACGCTGTTCTTCGAGCCGAGCGGTGTGGAGGTCGTCTACCACGGCGCGTACACCCCGTTGAACGGTGTACGGATGACGCGGGCCTATGAGTCGACGCTCGACCTCAGCTTCGAGGTGCGCGGCGGGCTGCTCATCCGGCAGGTGCACCACTGGGCGGCGCTGGTCTTCTGCGCCGGTCTCCTGGTGCACATGATGCGGGTGTTCTTCACCGGTGCCTACCGCAAGCCGCGCGAGCTCAACTGGCTGTTCGGCTGGACGATCCTGTTCACCGCGCTGATCACCGGACTGACCGGCTACTCGCTCCCCGACGACCTGCTGTCCGGTACGGGCATCCGGTTCGCGGACGGCGCGATCCTGTCGATCCCGGTGATCGGCACGTATCTCTCGTTCTTCCTCTTCGGCGGGGAGTTCCCGGGCCACGACATCATTCCGCGGCTCTACTCGGTGCACATCCTGTTGCTGCCGGGGCTGATCCTGGGTCTGGTGGTGACCCATCTGATCCTGGTCTTCTACCACAAGCACACCCAGTTCGCCGGGGCCGGACGGTCCGAGAAGAACGTGGTGGGCGCGCCGCTGATGCCGGTCTACACGGCGAAGGCGGGCGGCTTCTTCTTCCTCGTCTTCGGGCTGCTGACGATCATGGGCGCGGTGGCGAGCATCAACCCGGTCTGGGCGATGGGTCCTTACCGTCCCGACATGGTCTCGACCGGCGCCCAACCCGACTGGTATCTGGGCTTCTCCGAGGGACTGATCCGGGTGATGCCGGGATGGGAGATCAACGCCTGGGGCCATACGCTCGCCCTCGGCGTCCTCATCCCGTTCACGCTCTTCCCGTTGCTGCTGGCCGCGATCGGCGCGTATCCATTCATCGAGGCATGGATCACCGGGGACAAACGCGAGCACCACATCGCGGACCGGCCGCGCAACCACCCGGTCCGCACGGGGCTCGGCACCGCCTGGCTCGCCATGTACTTCGTGTGTCTGGTCGGCGGCGGCAACGACCTGTGGGCCACCCACTTCCATCTCTCCATCAACTCGATCACCTGGTTCGTGCGGATCGGCTTCTTCCTGGTGCCGACGCTCACCTTCATCGTCACCAAACGGATCTGCCACGGCCTCCAGCTGCGCGACCGGGACAAGGCGCTGCACGGCCGCGAGAGCGGCATCATCAAGAAGCTGCCGCACGGTGAGTTCGTCGAGGTCCATGAACCGATGACTCCGGCGCAGCTCTACAAGCTCACCCAGCACGAGCAGCCCGAGCCCTTCGAGATCGGCCCGGAGGTCGACGAGAACGGCGTACGCCGCAAGGTCAAGCGCTCCGAGCGGCTGCGGGCCAAGCTCGCCAAGGCCCTGTACGGCAAGGGCGCGTACGTACCGAAGGCGACCGCCGAGGAGTACAAGCAGCTCCACAGCGCCGAGCACGAGCAGGAGCACCAACACCACTGAGACGCCGTCCCGGAACGGACAGTTCCGGACATGACCGACACAGGCCCCGCCGTTCGCGGCGGGGCCTGTTCGTCTTCCGTACCGCCGCGCGCCATCGATTCGCCACTGGCCCTTCCGTAACCCTCGCTGTTCTTGGAACACTCCAGTCGCTTCTGTCCCCACACGCTTGCAGAGGTCTCCTCACTCATGGCTGAACTCAATCGGCGCCGGTTCCTCCAGCTCGCCGGCGGTACCGCGGCCCTCACCATGCTGTCCGACAGCATCGCCCGCGCCGCCGCCATCCCGGCCCAGGGCACCACGGGCAGCATCCAGGACGTCGAGCACATCGTCGTCCTGATGCAGGAGAACCGTTCCTTCGACCACTACTTCGGCTCGCTGAAGGGCGTACGCGGCTTCGGCGACCCGCGTCCGGTCAACCTCCCGAGCGGCAAGTCGGTCTGGCACCAGCAGGGCAACGGCAAGGAGGTGCTGCCGTTCCGGCCCAAGGCCGACAACCTGGGCCTGCAGTTCATCCAGGACCTCAACCACGACTGGGCCGGCAGCCACCAGGCGTTCAACAACGGCAAGTACGACCAGTGGGTGCCCGCGAAGACGTCCACGACCATGGCGTATCTGACGCGCGAGGACATCCCCTTCCACTACGCGCTGGCCGACGCCTTCACCATCTGCGACGCCTACCACTGCTCGTTCATCGGCTCCACCGACCCGAACCGCTACTACATGTGGACCGGGTTCACCGGGAACGACGGCACCGGCGGCGGGCCCGTCCTCGGCAACGACGAGAAGGGGTACGGCTGGACGACCTACCCCGAGCGGCTGGAGAAGGCCGGGGTGTCCTGGAAGATCTACCAGGACGTCGGCGACGGCCTGGACGCGGCCGGCGGCTGGGGCTGGATCAACGACGCCTACCGCGGCAACTACGGCGACAACTCGCTGCTGTACTTCAACACCTACCGCAACGCCAAGCCCGGCGACCCGCTCTACGACAAAGCCCGCACCGGCACCAACGCCAAGGCGGGCGACGGGTTCTTCGACGTTCTGAAGGCCGACGTCAAGGCCGGTACGCTGCCGAAGATCTCCTGGGTCGTGGCGCCCGAGGCGTTCACCGAGCACCCCAACTGGCCCGCGAACTACGGCGCCTGGTACATCTCCCAGGTGCTCGACGCGCTCACCGCCAACCCCGATGTGTGGGCGAAGACCGCGCTGTTCATCACGTACGACGAGAACGACGGCTTCTTCGACCACGTCGTGCCGCCGTTCCCGCCGTCCTCGGCCAACCAGGGCCTGTCCACGGTCGCCACCTCGGCCGACTACTACGGCGGCGACCTCACCCACGCGGCCGGTCCCTACGGCCTCGGCCAGCGGGTGCCGATGCTCGTGGTCTCGCCCTGGTCGACCGGCGGTTACAGCTGCTCGGAGACCTTCGACCACACCTCGATCATCCGGTTCATGGAGCGCCGCTTCGGTGTCCAGGAGCCCAACATCTCGCCCTGGCGGCGGGCGGTCTGCGGTGACCTGACGTCCGCGTTCGACTTCACCCGCTCGACTACGGCCCCGGCCGGGCTGCCGTCGACGGACGCGTATGTGCCGCCGGACCACAACCGCCACCCCGACTTCGTGCCGGTCCCGCCCACCACCGGCACCATGCCCAAGCAGGAGCCGGGCTCGCGCCGGACCCGGCCGCTGCGGTACGCGCCGTGCGTGGACGGCTCGGCGAACGCGAGCACCGGCAAGTTCACGCTGAAGTTCAGCGGCGGCACCGCCTCGGGCGCGCAGTTCCTGGTCACCTCCGCCAACCGTACGGACGGGCCGTGGACGTACACGACCGAGGCGGGCAAGACGCTCTCGGACACGTGGAACACCGCGTACTCCAAGGGCACCACCGACCTCAGCGTGTTCGGCCCGAACGGCTTCCTGCGGACCTTCCGCAACGCGGGCAAGACCGCGGGCCCGGAGGTGACGGCACGTCACAACGCGGCCACCGGCAACCTCGATCTGACCTTCACCAACGCGGGCTCGTCGAGCGCCCGTCTGACGGTGACCAACGGATACGGTGGGGCGTCGCGCGCGCTCACCGTCCAGCCGGGCGCGACCGTCACGTACTGCGTCGACCTGTTGGCGAGCAAGCGCTGGTACGACGTGTCGGTGGTGTCCAGCACCGACAGCGCGTTCCTGCGGCGGTTCGCCGGGCATGTGGAGACGGGCGCGGAGGGCGTGAGCGACCCGGCGATCCTGACCGCCTGATCTTTGGTGTACGCGGCCGGGTCGTCCCCTTTGTAGGGGCGGCCCGGTTCAGCGTGTCAGGAGTTCGCGCAGGGCGCGGACGACCTCGGCGGGGGACTCCTCGGCCATGAAGTGGCCGCAGGAGACGGTCCGGTGGACCAGATCCGGGGCCCAGTCGCGCCAGAGCTCGGCCGCGTCCACGCCCGGCGCCGCACCCCAGTCCTGCTGGACGACCGTCACCGGCATGCGCAGCCGGTTGCCCGAGCGGCGGTCGGCGGCGTCGTGCTCCACGTCGATGTGCGCCGAGGCGCGGTAGTCGGCGACGATCGAGGGGACGGCGGCCCGGCAGGCCCGCAGATAGGCGGCGCGCACCTCGGCGGGGATCGCGTCCGGGTCGCGGGTCCACAGATCGAGGTAGTGGCCGAAAAAATCGTCGGCGGTGGCGGCGATCATCCGCTCCGGCAGACCCGGCGGCTGGGCCATCAGATAGAGCGGGAACCCGACCGCGCCGGACGTGCCGCGCAGCACCTCCCAGGTGTCTAGGGTCGGCACCACGTCGAGCGAGGCGAGATGGGTGACGGCGCCCGGATGGTCGAGCCCGGCGCGGATGGCGACGAGCGCGCCCCGGTCGTGCCCGGCGAGCGCGAACCGGTCATGGCCGAGCGCGCGGGCGAGGGCGACGATGTCGGCGGCCATCGTCCGCTTCGCGTACGCGAGACCGTCGGTGTCGAGCGGCTTGTCGCTGTCGCCGTAGCCGCGCAGATCGGGGCAGATCACCGTGTGGTCGGCCGCCAGCTCCGGGGCGACATGACGCCACATCAGATGTGTCTGCGGAAAGCCGTGAAGGAGGACCACGGGCGGTCCGGAGCCGCCGACGGCCACGTGGAGCGACACCGCCTCGGCGACCGGTACCCGGCGGTAGGTGAAGCCGCCGATCCTGGGATGCGGGGGTTGCGTGCGGTCCATGCGGCCGGTGCGTTCCATGGTTCCTGACCTTTGCCGAGCGAACGGTCGGATCGGGCCAAATCGTATGGCTCAGGCAGGTTCCGGGCCGTGCGGCGCGTCATACTGGTCGGCCGGAGATCGCGCCGAGCAAGGGGATTGACGTTGGTGGACACGGTGAACGGGAGGGGCGCGGGCCGGGCGGGGGCACGGCACGCGGTCGTCATCGGGGGAAGTCTGGCGGGGCTGCTCGCGGCCCATGTGCTCGCGGACCACGCGGAGCGGGTGACCATCGTCGAGCGCGACCGGCTGCCCGACGGTCCTGAGCCACGAGGCGGGGTGCCGCAGAGCCGCCACACCCATGTGCTGATCCCGGGCGGCCAAGGGGCGTACGACACCCTGTTGCCCGGTTTCACCGACGAGCTGATGGCGCACGGCGCGCCCCGCGTCGGCGCGCCCAACGACATAGTGCAGTGGCAGGGCGGGCGTTGGTTCCGCCGCACCGAGGAGACCGCGCACTTCATCACGCCCACGCGGCCCCTCCTTGAATGGCTGGTGCGCCGCCGGGTGCTGGCCAACCCCCGCATCGAGGTCGTCGAGGGCACCGAGACCGTCGGCCTGGTGGGCGACGCCGCACGCGTACGCGGCGTGCTGCTGCGCGAACGCGGCGCGGCGGCCGCCGCCGTGGGCCGGGAGCCGCAACGGCTCGCCGCCGACCTCGTGGTCGACGCCTCGGGCCGCGGTACCAAGGCCGCCGACTGGCTGACCGCCATCGGCGCCGAACCGGCCGTCGAGGAGACCCTGGAGACCGGCCTCGCGTACGCGACCCGCCTCTACCGCACGGGCGAGGAGGGAGACGGCGACAGCGATGTGCGTGGCCAGTTCATCGTCCCCAACCCGGCCCAGACGTTCGGCGCGGTCGTGCTGCCCATCGAGGACGACCGGTGGACGGTCACGCTCTCGGGTCTGCGCGGCGCCGAACCGCCGCTGGACGACCGGGGGTTCACCGAGTACGCCGACCGGCTGCCGCACCCGGTCGTCCGCAACTGGCTGGACGCGGCCAAGGGCGACTCGACCGCGATCGCCTACCGCACCACCGCCAACATCCGCCGCCGCTACGACCGTCCGGGCCGCCGCCCCGCCGGGTTCCTGGCCACCGGTGACGCGCAGTGCGTCTTCAACCCTATCTACGGCCAGGGCATGACGGTCGCCGCCTTCAGCGCCCTCGCGCTGCGCGACGTGCTCGGCGACAGCCGCCGTACACCGACGACCCGGCGCGTCCAGAAGGCGATGTTCGCGGCGTCGCGGCAGGCGTGGGACGTCTCGGCCGGATCGGACAAGAACATGCCGACCGCGACGGGCAGCGCGGCGCGCAGCACCGTGGCCGACCGGGTCTCCGGGTGGTACCTCGGGCGCGTGGAGGCCCGGGCCACCGGCGACCCGGTGATCAGCAAGGTCTTCCGCGATGTGGTGTATCTGAGCGCCCCGATCTCGGCGCTGTTCGCCCCGCGCATCGCGAAGGCGGTGCTGTTCGGCCCGGTCAAGCCGACCCCGCAGGAGCCGCCGATGCGGCGCGAGGCCGGCTGAACCTCCGGCCGGTCACGGCTGCTCGGGGCGGCCCGCGAAGAACGTCGCGATCATGTCCTCGTCGCCGTGACCGGCCGCCCGCGCCCGGGTGAACCGGGCCGCGGACGCCTCCACCAAGTCGAGCCGCACACCGGTCTGTTCGGCCGCCTCCAGGATCAGCCGGGCGTCCTTGAGCGCGGTGGAGAGCGCGAAGCTCGGGGCGAGGTCGCCGGAGAGCAGGGCCGCCGACTTGCTCTGGAGATACGGGCTGTCCAGCGGGCCGCCCGCCATCGCGTCCAGGAACACCTTCGGGTCGAGGTCCAGGCCCTCGGCCAGGTTCAGACACTCGGCGATGCCGTTCACCAGGTTGATCACCCAGGTGTTGACGACCAGCTTCAGCTGCGAGGCCGCGCCCGGCTCCTCGCCCGCCCACACCGTGCGCTGCCCGATGGCGTCGAGTACGGGCGCGACGGCCGCGCGGGCGCCGGACGGCCCGGCGACGAACACGGTGAGCTTGCCCTGCTCGGCCGGGAGCCGGGTTCCGGCCACCGGCGCGTCCAGATAGACGAGCCCCAACTCGGTCGCGCGCCCGGCCAGTTCGACGGTCGCCTCGGGGCCGACCGTGGCGGACTGGAGCCACAGGGCGCCGGGGGCGAGGCCGGGAGCCGCCGCGTCGATCGTCTCGGCGACCGAGGGGCCGTCGTGCAGCATCGTCAGCACCACGTCCGCCCCGCGCACCGCCTCCTCGGGGCTCGCGCACACGCTCGCCCCGTCGGCGGCGAGGGGCTGGGCCTTGGCCTGCGTACGGTTCCAGACGCGTACCGGCAGCCCGGCCCGCAGCAGACTGCGGGCCATGCCCGCGCCCATGATGCCGGTGCCGAGGACGGCGACGGTGGGGTGTTCCGAAGCGGTGGTGGACATGGCGTTCTCCTTCGGCGGCGCGGACTCCCGTACGTACGCGATCAGTTTGGCGCCCCGGGCGGTCCGCCGGGCGGACCGGCTCGCCCGATCAGCTCGCCTCGGCCTGTTCGTCGGCGTCCCGGAAGCCGTCGGCCGCCGCGTCGGCGACCCGGCGCAGCAGGTCGAGGAAGGCGGTCTGTTCGGCGGGGGCCAGCGGGGCGAGGAAGACCTGGTTCATGTGGGCCGTACGGGCGGTCAGTTCGCGGTGCAGGGCGCGGCCCTCCTCGGTCACCGCGAGCAGGGAGCGCCGGCCGTCGTGCGGGTCGCGCTTCTTGCGGAGCAGCCCGCGTCGGGTGAGACGGTTGACGACCTCGGCGATGGTCGAACGGTCGAGGCCCACCCGCTCGCCCACGGTCCGCTGATCGAGGCCCGGGTCGGCGACCAGCGTGTTGAGGACGGCGAACTGGGGCGAGGTGGTCTGCTCGGAGACCATCGTCGTCCAGAGCAGATGGTGGGCCTGCTGGAGCCGCCGGGCCAGATGTCCGGGGTGGCCGCTCAAGTCGACTGCGGACACGGCGTGTTCCTCTCGTCGGCCGCCGGGGCGAGCGCTTTCGGTCAACCGCGTACGGTCAAGTGTTCAGCGTACTGAGGGTGTTGACCCGTCGGACCCGCCCGGTTAGCTTCGGAAGCGGTAGGTGCTCAGTGCACTGACTAAACACTGAGCCTACCGCTACGGGGAGTTTCGGGGCAGGGGGAAGCAATGGCCGAGATCCGAGGGCTGCGGGACGCCGTGGCCGACCTGATCCACGACGGGGACACCGTCGCGATGGAGGGGTTCACCCATCTCATTCCGTTCGCCGCGGGGCACGAGGTCATCCGGCAGGGGATCACCGATCTCACGCTCGTACGGATGACTCCGGATGTGATCTACGACCAGCTGATCGGGGCCGGACTGGCACGGAAGCTGGTGTTCTCCTGGGGCGGCAACCCGGGCGTCGGCTCGCTGCACCGCTTCCGCGACGCCGTCGAGAACGGCTGGCCCAGACCGCTGGAGCTGGACGAGCACAGCCACGCCGGGATGGCCAACCGCTATACGGCGGGCGCCTCCCGGATGCCGTTCGCGCTGTTGCGCGGCTATCGCGGCACCGGCCACGACCGGCGTACGACAACGGTGTCAACCGTCAACTGCCCGTTCACCGGTGAGGAGCTGGCGGCGGTCGCGGCGGTCAACCCGGACGTCACGGTCATCCACGCCCAGCAGGCCGACCTGGAGGGCAACGTCCAGCTGTGGGGGCTCGCCGGGGTGCAGAAGGAGGCCGTGCTGGCGGCCGACCGGGTGCTGGTCACCGTCGAGGAGCTGGTCCGCGAACTGGAGCCGCACCCGGGCGGCGTGGTGCTGCCGGGCTGGGTCGTCGACGCGGTGGCGGTGGTGCCGGGCGGGGCCCATCCCTCGTACGCGGCCGGGTACTCCGAACGGGACAACGACTACTACCGGGAGTGGGACCGGGTCTCCCGCGACCGTGAGGTGTTCTGCCAATGGCTCAAGGAGTGTGTGACCGGATGAGCGAAGGGCCGGGCGGCGCCGTGCTGATGGAGATCAACGCGGCGCGGGCGCTGGCGGGGGCGAGAACCTGTTTCGTCGGGATCGGGCTGCCGTCCACGGCGGCCAACCTCGCCCGCCGCCTGCACAACCCCGGCCTGGTCCTCATCTACGAGTCCGGTGTCATCGGCGCCAAGCCGTCCCGGCTGCCGCTCTCCATCGGCGACGGCGAACTCGCCGAGACCGCCGACACACTTGTCTCCGTACCGGAGATGTTCTCCTACTGGCTCCAGGGCGGGCGCGTCGACGTCGGATTCCTGAGCGCCGCCCAGCTGGACCGGCACGCCAACATCAACACGACCGAGGTGGACCGGGGTCCAGGGCGTCCACCGGGGCGGCTGCCCGGCGCGGGCGGGGCGCCCGAGATCGCCGCGCACTGCGGCGAGGTGCTGATCGTGCTGCGGCACTCACCGCGCGCCCTCGTGGAGCACCTGGACTTCGTCACTACGCTCGGCCATGGCACCGGCCCGGGCGACCGCGCCCGGTACGGGATGCGCGGCCGGGGCCCGACCGCCGTCATCACCGACCTGGGCGTGCTGCGCCCGGACCCGGCGACCGCCGAACTGGTCCTGACGCAGGTGCACCCCGGGGTGAGCGTCGAGCAGGTCCGCGAGGCGACCGGGTGGCCGCTGCGGACGGCGGACCGGGTCGAGGTGACGGCGCCGCCCACGGAGACCGAGCTGGTGGAGCTGAACGCTCTCAAATCAGCGTGAAGGAGGCTTACATGACGCTGAATCACCGCGACATCCCTCCGTACCGGGGCGTTCCGCTGCGGTATCCGCACCGCAAGCCGCTGCCGGTGCGCGACCCCGAGGCCGTCGAGCTGTACGGGCCGGTCTTCGGCGGCACGGACGTGTCCGAGCGCGACCACGATCTGACGGTCCACCATCCGGGTGAGCCCATGGGTGAGCGCATCACCGTGAGCGGCCGGATCACCGACCGCCAAGGGCGGCCCGTGTTAGGGCAGTTGGTGGAGATCTGGCAGGCCAACGCCTCCGGGCGCTACGCCCATCGGCTCGACCAGAACCGCGCGCCGCTCGACCCCAACTTCACGGGTCACGGGCGCTGTCTGACCGACGCCGAGGGCCGCTACGCCTTCACCACGATCAAGCCGGGCGCCTACCCCTGGGAGCACTACGAGAACGCCTGGCGTCCCGCGCACATCCACTTCTCGCTGTTCGGGACCGCCTTCACCCAGCGGATGATCACCCAGATGTACTTCCCCGGCGACCCGCTGCTGGCCTTCGACCCGATCCTGCACTCGGCCGGTGACGAGGGGGCGCGGGAGCGTCTGGTGGCGGCGTACGACCCCGAACGGTCCGTCCCGCACAGCTCGTTGGGGTATCGCTGGGACATCGTGCTCGACGGCCCCTCGGCCACCCGGTTCGAGGACGGTGACCACTGATGGACGCGCGGCCCACGCCGTTCCAGACCATCGGGCCGTTCTACGGCGAGGTCCTGCCGTTCGAGGGCGGCGCCGCGATGGCCCCGCCGGACCACCCGGACGCGATCACTGTGCATGGCCATGTGTACGACGGGGCGGGCGATCCCGTACCGGACGCGTTCCTGGAGTTCTGGCAGCCCGCGCCCGACGGCTCCCGGACCGGCAGGGCGGGCTCCCTCGCCCGTAACGGGGCCGACTTCACCGGCTTCGGCCGGGTCCCGACGGACGCGGAGGGCCACTGGGCCGTACGCACGCTGGCGCCGGGATCGGTCCCGTATCTCTCGGTGGCCGTCTTCGCGCGCGGCTTGCCGCACCACCTGTTCACGCGGGTGTATCTGAGGGAGGCCTCCGACCCGCTGCTCGACGCGCTGGAGCCCGAGCGGCGGCGGACCCTGCTGGCGGAGGCGGACCTGCGGGGCTATCGCTTCGACGTCCGTCTTCAGGGCGAGCGGGAGACGGTCTTTCTCGCCTTCCACTGACCGGTGAACGCACTCCGCCCGCACCATGTGGCGCGGGCGGAGTGACGGTGTGTCAGCCTCGGGGTACGTACGACGGGCGGCCACGGCCGCGCGTCAGGGCGTAGCCCGCGACACCGGCGAGGGCGCCGAGCACGCCGCCGACGGCCGTCCAGATCCAGCGGTCGGTCCACCAGCCCGACGACCAGCCGTCATCCGGTTCGGCCTTCGGGCCGCCCGCTCCCAGCGGGGTGGAGAGGGTGCCGTCGACCGCGTGGGCGCCGCCCGCCTTCACCGTGGTCGGCGTCATCTCGGCCTTGACCGGCAGACCCCGGTCGGCGGCGGGCAGTCCGACGGCGGTGAGCCGTACGTAGTAGCTGCCCGGCAGCGGGTCGGTGGACCAGGTGTCCGCCCACGCCCGCACCGGGCGCAGGGTGCAGGAGAGTGCCACAGATGTGGCATCCGCCGCGGCCGAGCGCGACTGCATGCCGTACATGCACGGCTGGCGGCGGCGCAGCCCGTCGTACACGTCGATCCGCCACGTCGTGGTCTCATGGCGGCCCGTCGACGGCAGGGTCACCGTGGCGTCCACGGTGGGCCGCTGGCCGGCGTCGGCGGGGAAGACCCAGTACAGGTAGTCACCGCTGGAGGCGTCGGCCGTGGCCTTCTGGCCCTGCTTGACGGTCGTGGCGGTACGGAACGTGGTGCCCGCCACCGTCGGCGCGCCCTCGCTCCTGCTCTTGCTCGGGCTGGGGGAAGGCGAGTCGGCCAGGGCCGGGGGCGCCGTGCTCAGCAGGGCCGCGCCGGTGAGCAGCGCGGCCGCCACCGTCCTTGTCGTACGCATCAGTTGGTCCTCCAGACCGCCACACGCCAGCGCGAGATCCAGCCCCAGAGCAGACCGGCGACGAAGCCGGTGAGCACCAGGACGCCGAGCAGCCACCAGCCGCGGCCGAGGCCGAAGGCGGCGACGTCCGAGGCCTGGTCGGGGCCGTCCACCACGTCGACGGCCAGCTCGACCGGCATGCCCGGCGTGGTCTTCACGGACGCGGGCGCCGAGAAGGAGTTGCTGACCTGGAGGCAGACGGTCTCGGGGGTCTTGTCGTCCTTGGACTTCGCCTTGGGGTAGCGCAGTCCGGTCGAGACGAGGTCGGTGCGGCCGTCGCCCGCCTCGGAGCCCCGCACGATCTCGCGGCCGTGCTGGGTGACGGCTCTCATCAGGACGCCGTAGTCGTTGTTGACCGCGCGGTCGGCGCCGACGCTGACCGAAGCGCGCAGCTCCTGGCCGGGCTTGACGTCGACCTTGTACCAGCGGTGCTCGCCGAAGGTCTCACGGTCGGTGTACAGGCCGGACTTGAGCGCGGGCGCACTCTCGCAGCTCGCGGCGCCGTTGGTGGCGACCGGGACGACCACGGGGTCGGCGGCGCGGTCCACCGACTGTTTCACGCGGTCCTTGAGCTCGTCCTTGTGCTGCACCGAGGTGTACGTGCCGCCGGTCGCCTGGGCGATGCAGGTGAGCTGGTCGCGGGTCTTGGCGTCCGGGTTGAGGCCGAGCGTGTCGATGACCAGGTGGATGCCCTGCGCCGCGATGTCGCGGGCCACTTCGCACGGGTCGAGCGGGGCGCAGGTGTCCTCGCCGTCCGTGATGAGGACGATCCGGCGGGTCGAGTCGCCGCCCTTGAGGTCCTGCGCCGCGCCCTGGAGCGCCGGGCCGATCGGCGTCCAGCCGGTCGGGGCGAGGGTGGCGACGGCGGTCTTGGCCTCGGTGCGGTCGAGCGGGCCGACCGGGTACAGCTGGCGGGTGTCCTTGCAGCCGACCTGGCGGTCGTCGCCGGGGTAGTTGGCGCCGAGCGTGCGTATACCGAGCTCGACCTCGGGCGGGGTCGAGTCCAGTACGTCGTTGAACGCCTGCTTGGCGACGGAGATCCGGGACTGGCCGTCGATGTCACGGGCGCGCATGGACCCGCTGACGTCGAGCACCAGCTCGACCTTCGGGGCGGCCTTCTGCGCGGGCGGTCCGTCGTCCGCGACCGCGTCGGCCGGGAGGATACCGGTGGCGAGGGTGGCGAGCAGCGCGCACACCCCGGCCGCCAGCCGTTTTCTGGTGATCATCGCCGGATCCTATGGAAGATCGCATTCCCCGCCCAAATCCTGGGCGGGGCGCGATCGGGCACCGGGACGGCGCGCGCTCAGGTATCCGTGCGCTTCACGCTCTCCAGGAGCATGTCCAGCCACTCGGCGACCTTGTCCCGGTGCTTGTCCGTGGGCAGTTGGGCGGCCCGCCAGGCGATGCCGCGCACACCGTGGTCCTGGAGCAGCTTCTCCAGCGGGTCCTCGGCGGCCGGGGAAGGTGTGTCGCGCTCCCGTTCCTGCTCGCGTTCCTGCTCACGCGCGGCGAAGGTGTGCAGCAGCTCCTGTTCGGTACGCAGCAGCGCGTCGGCCAGTGCCTCGGCGTCGTCGGCGGTGAGATAGCCGGCGTGCACCTTGAAGAACCGCTGGATGGCGTCGCAGTGCTCCATGGTGGGGCGCCGGTCGCCGTTGATGAGCGCGCCCGCCTGCTGCCGTGACATACCGGCGCCGTCGGCGATCTCCTGCTGGGTGTACGGACGCCCGTTGGGTTTCAGCCGGGAGCGGCGCAGCAGTGAGAACCGCTGGAGGAACCGTGCCTGGAGGTCCGGCTCACCGGCCTCTTCGCCGTCGAGCAGGGCCTGGACGACATCGGCCGGAACCCCCGAGGCCTCGGAGAGTTGGTGGACGTCGAAGACCTCGGCCTGGCTCATTCCGAGCTTGCGGGCCAGTTCGTCGACGCGGGCGGCGATGGCCCCCAGGGGGCCCGTGGCCGCTGGTCCCGGATCCGAGAAGCCGTCCGTCACCAGTAATTCTCCTAGATCACACGAGTTGCTCCGTACCGCTCGAACATGCAGTGAAGCTGTCCGGAGGCTACTTGTTCCCGGTCTATACAACCAGAACTTGCCACAGCTGTGGCGTATTTGAGGCGTTCTCGGGCTTGAATGCCACGATGGTTGACATTGTCTTGCCGACGGGAGCAGGATCGCAACACGGTGCGAAGATCGACCTCTGTGGCACGAGGACGTGGAGGACGGCAGGCGCACCGCGTGCCTGCAAGAGGAGTCGCGTTCTCGATGGTGGAAGAACCGTTGGTGAACAGGTCGGTCGGCCCGGTACCGCAGAACGTACCGGGCGGCACCGCAGCCGAGGAGTGGGACGCCGATACGCGCGCGTATGTGGACGACCACATAGCGATGATGGACGCCACCGACTTACCGTCGTTCCTGGTCGACCGGGGCTGGAACGTGCTGCACGCCAACACCGCGTACCACACGCTGTTCCGCGCGGTCGGCCCGCACGCGAGCGCCATGCCGCGTGACAACTTCCTCCGGTTCGTGCTCTTCCACCCCAACGCGGGCTCCGTGCTCGCCCAGCACGAGACGGGTTGGTGTCTGCCGATGCTCGCGCAGCTCTCGTCGGCCCTGGAGCAGGATCCCGACCACCCGGAACTGAGCGCGGTCCGCAGCGAGATCGCCGACGACCCGCTGATGAGCGCTGCCTACCAGCAGGGCCTGCCGCACTGGATGCGCATGGTCGGCCCGGCCGCGGTGGACCACGACGGCTCCGTACGCGCGCTGCGCCACCCCGACCCGGGCTGGGACGTGGTGGAGTGCCGGATCGTCGACGAGTCGTCGGGGAAGCTGGGGAAGCTGGGGCTGCGCCGGGTGACGCTGGTGCTGCGCGGGACGAGCGGCCGCAAGCGCCGCGCCCGGCCGCTGGCCGCGTGGCGGGGCCGCGGCCACCTGAAGGTCGTGGCGGCGACCGGGCCGGGCACGGAAAGCTGACCCTGTCGGGGGACCGAAAGCTGACCGGGAGTCATCACTCGTGAACTCCGTCTGCTCCACCACCTGTTGCTAGCGTGAGCCCGACCGGGATCTGGAGCGGGGGAGTGCGGCATGCTGGAGACGCTGTCGGTGTCGGCGGTCACGGCGGTGCTCGGTGCCGTCGGATCCGGGATGGCGAACGAGGCGGGCAAGCGGGCCTGGGAGTCGGCGGGCGGCCTGGTCCGGCGCGTCGCGGGCCGCGAGGTACCCGCGCCCCGGGATCCCGCTGAACTGGAGGCGGTGGCACGGCTGGTGCGCGAGGGCGCCCGCCGCGACCCGGACCTCGCCCGCGCGTGGTCGGCCTTCGCGCTTACTGCACCGGCGCCCGGCCTCGCCCTCGGAGTCCCCCAACTCCCCGCCTCCACACGGTTCTTCACCGACCGCAAGGAAGCCCTGAAGGCCCTCGACAAGGAGGCCGACCGCAAGGCTGACGGCCGCCCCCGGCTCGTCCTGCTGTACGGGCCCGAGGGCATTGGGACCAGCGCGCTCGCCCTGCACTGGGGATGCCGCGAGGCCGCGCGCTTCCCCGACGGACAGCTCCACCTCGATCTGCGCGGCGGCTCTGTGGCGGGCGCCCTCGACGCCGCCACCGCCCTGCGGCAGCTCCTGGACCGGCTGGGTATGGCGCGCGAGGAGATCCCGCCGGGCGCGGACGAGCGGGCCGACGCGTTCCGGCGTGCGGTGGCCGGGCGGCGGCTGCTCATCGTGCTCGACCACGCCCATTCGGCCGCGCAGATCCGGCCGTTGCTCAGCTCCGCGCCCGGCGTGTTCACCGTCGTCGTCGCCCGGCGCCCGCTCGCGGGTCTTGACGCGGTACCGGTCGCCGTCGGCCCGCTCACCGACAAGGACGCGGTCCGGCTGCTGACGCAGGTGGCGGGCAAGCGGGCGGTCGCCGAGGCGAAGGCGGCGCTGCCGGGTGTGCTGCGGCGCTGCGCGGGCTCGCCGTACGCCCTGCGCGCGGCCGCGCCCCGGCTCCTCCACACCTCGGCGGCGCCGTCCCCGGACGACCCGGTGCGTACCGCGATCGAGGACACGTACCGCACCCTGACGCCCGCCACCGCCCGCGCCTACCGGCTGCTCGCGCTGCGCGCCTGGCCCGCGATCGGCCCGGAGGCGGCCGCCGCGACCCTCGACATCTCGCGTGACGAGGCCGCCGCTCACCTCGCCGAACTCGTGGAGCTGAGGCTCCTGGAGCAGGACGGCGAGCGCTGCGCCTACCGCCCCGGCGTCCGTGCGCACGCCGAGGCGGCCGCCGTCCGCGAGGACGGCATCGCGGCCTGCTCGGCCGCGCTGCGGCGGGCCGTGGCATGGCATACGGAGTTCGCGGTACGGGCGAGCCTCGCCGCACTGAGTCAGAGCTGGCGCATCGGCGCCCGGGCCGGCGCACTGCGCGCGGGCGACTACCAGGACGCGGGCGAGGCGCTGGACGCGCTCCGCGCCGAGCTCGGCAATCTGCTCGAAGCGGTGTACGCGGCCGAGGAGTTCGGCGACACGGACGCGGTGTGCGAGCTCAATGAGGCGCTGTGGCCGCTCCAGCTCAAGATGGGCTGCCACGACGAACTCCTGCCCGCGCTGCGGGCGGGCGTCCGCGCCGCCGACGCCCGCGACCCCGGCTCGCGCGCCGCCGGACGTATGCACACCCTCCTCGGCCTCGACCTGACCGAACTCGGGCGCTGGGACGAGGCGGAGGCGGAGTTCCTGGCCGCCGCCGAGGCGGAGCGGCGCGCCGGACACGTACGCGGGCGGGCCACCGCCGTGGAGTCGCTCGGCCTGCTGCGGCTGCGGCAGTGGCGCTTCGAGGAGGCGTACGAACGGTTCGAGGCGGCGGACGCGCTGCTCGCCGGGATCGGCCCCGACGACGAGGGCGCGGCCGATCTGCCGCGCGCCCGCGCCCTGTTGGAGCGCCACCGGGGCCGGGCGCTGCGCGGCCAGGGCAGGCGCGCCGAGGCGATCGCGCGCCTGGAGAGCGCGCTGCGCTTCTTCCGCGAGACGGCCGAGCCGTACAACACGGCCCGTACGCTCACGGACCTGGCCGAGACGCATCTGGACGGCGACGACGCGGCGGCCGCGCTGCCGCTGATCGACGAGGCGATCGCGGCCCTGGAGAAGGACCGCGCGGCCTACCATCTCGCCCGGCTGCGGGCCCTGCGCGAGCGCTGCGTCAGCCCCGCACCCTGACCTGGTGGACGACCGCTCCCGTCCGCACGGTCAGCCCCCGACCGGTGAGTTCATCGAGCGACTTGCCCGCCGCGAGCCAGGCGTGCAGCGCCGAGGCGTACGCGGCGGGGTCGGGCCCGCCCCGGTCACCCTCCAGCCGTACGAGCGCGCCCGTGCGGGTGCGTACGGTGCAGGAGGTGGCGTCGGTGACATACGCGGCGAGAGCGCAGCCGGGATGTCGGGCGAGGGCTTCGGCGGCCCGCTCGTCGGGCGTCCCCAGACGCGGGTCGTCGGGCGCTCCATGGCCCAACACCACATCGGCCAGGTCGAGTTGACCGGGATCGCGGGTCTCCTCGTGTACGGCGGTGTGCACTTCACCGTCTCCAGCGGGCTCGTACGCGGGATCGGCATAGCGGGTGACGGCGACCTCGCCGTCGCCCAGGAGACGGGTGAGGACACGCAGCGGCGCCGTGCGCAGCGGCGGTTCGTACGGCGGCAACGGAAGGCGTTCGAGCAGGGCGGGCTCGGTTGGCTCGGGGATGCCGATGAGCGAGTAGAAGAGCGTCCTCAGCCGGGCGGCGGACTCGCCGGGCACGGCGGTGGTCAGCGCGGCGGGTCCGGGCAGCGGCCGGTGCGCGGCGAGGAGGCGTTCGAGCCGGCCGAGCAGCGGCGCGTACGGGTCGAGGCGCGGGGCGTCGCGCACGAACGCGGCCACGGGGGAGTGCGGGTCGAGCCCGTCGAGCGGGGCGGCGCCGAGCAGGACCGGGGTGCCGAGCGCGGCCGCGTAGTAGCTGACGGATCCGTGGTCGCCGATGACGGCGTCGGCCGCGAGGAGCGCCTGGCGCCAGCCGTCGAGCGGGTCCACGAGCGCCAGTCCGCCACGCCGGGCGCGGTCGAGCCAGGACCGGATCTGGCCGGGGCCGTGGCCGTGCCAGATGTTGGGGTGCAGGACGGCGGCGAGGCGGTACTCGTCGGCGGGGAGTTCGGCGGTGAGCCGGGGAAGGAGCGCGGGCAGTACGTCGTCGCCCGCGTCACCGAACAGGGACTCGGGGTTCCAGGTCGAGTTCAGCAGGACGAGCCGCTGGCCCCGGTGCACGCCCAGCGCCCGGCGGAACGACTCGCGCCGGGGCCGGGCCGCGAGTATCCGGTCGAAGCAGGGGTCCCCGGCGAGCACGGCGGTCGGGGCGGCCTGCGGGCAGTGCGCGCGCAGCCGCTTCAGCTGTTCGGGGTGGGACAGCACCATGGCGTCGGCGACGGGCCGTCCGTGATGCAGCAGCCACGAGGGCGAAAGCCCGAACACAGGAGCGCCCTGCTTGCGCTGAGCGGCTCCCGGCTCCCGGCTCCCGGCTCCCGGCTCCCGGCTCCCGGCTCCCGGTGTGGCCAGCGTTTTATTGTAGCCAGCGCCGTGTGACAGCACCGCCAACTTCCCGGGAATACGGTGCAGTTGGCCGCCGAAGCTGGCCGTGACGGCGAGGTCGACCGGGGTCCGTACGGCCTGCTCCCACGGCACCACCGGCACCCCGGTCTCGGCCAGCAGCTCGGCCACCCCCGCCTCGAACGCGGACGACCCCGTACAGGTGGCGAGCAACTGCACGCGCAGGTCGTCGTGGAAGAGCGGCAGGACATCGAGCAGCCGGGTCGCGGAGGTCACGTTGTGGACCACGAACAGCACCCGTCGGCAGCGCCCGCGCGTCGCCCACCGGGCCGCGTCGTCACCGACCGGCACCCGTATCCGCGCCACCCGTACCCCCCTCTTCGCGCTGCGCACACCTTAGACAATGGGCGGGCGGCACTCCGCAAGCCGACGCGGCCGGTGACGCGAGTGAAGGGGGAGTGCGGAGGGGCGCGCGTGAAGCTCGGCTGTTGCCCCGTTTAAGAAATCCTCGATGGACGGGAACGCTCGCGCTCGGCAGATTAGTGATCAGCCATGGATCCATGGCCTTTCGCCCCCTTTGTACGCGCCGGGAGCCCCGCCCATGAAGGCCCTTGTCAAGCAGCACGCCGAACCCGGACTGTGGCTCATGGACGTCCCGGAGCCGGAGTACGGCGCCGGCGATGTGCTGATCAAGGTGCTGCGCACCGGCATCTGCGGCACCGACCTGCACATCCGCTCCTGGGACGGCTGGGCGCAGGGCGCGGTCAAGACCCCCCTCGTCCTCGGCCACGAGTTCGTCGGCGAGGTCGCGGCGGTCGGCACGGACGTGCGGGACATCGCGGTCGGCGACCTGGTCAGCGGCGAGGGCCACCTGGTCTGCGGCAAGTGCCGCAACTGTCTCGCGGGCCGGCGCCACCTGTGCCGCTCCACCATCGGCCTGGGCGTGGGCCGCAACGGCGCCTTCGCGGAGTATGTGGCGCTGCCCGCCACCAACGTGTGGGTGCACCGCACCCCGGTCGACCTCGACGTCGCCGCGATCTTCGACCCGTTCGGCAACGCCGTGCACACCGCGCTCTCCTTCCCGCTGGTCGGCGAGGACGTCCTGATCACCGGCGCGGGCCCGATCGGCATCATGGCCGCCGCCGTGGCCAAGCACGCGGGCGCCCGTAACGTCGTGATCACCGACGTCAGCCCCGAGCGCCTGGAGATCGCCCGCAAGGCCGGTGCCACGCTCGCGGTGAACGTGGCGCAGTCCTCGATCGCGGACGCGCAGCGCCAGCTGGGCCTGCGCGAGGGCTTCGACATCGGCCTGGAGATGTCCGGCCGCGCCGAGGCCATGCGCGACATGATCGACAACATGACGCACGGCGGCCGGATCGCGATGCTCGGCCTGCCCGCCCAGGAGTTCGCGGTCGACTGGTCGAAGATCGTCACCTCGATGATCACGGTCAAGGGCATCTACGGCCGTGAGATGTTCGAGACGTGGTACGCGATGACGGTGCTGCTCGAAGGCGGCCTCGACCTCAGTCCCGTGATCACCGGCAGCTACGGCTACCAGGACTTCGACGCGGCCTTCGACGAGGCCGCCACCGCCCGCAGTGGCAAGATCATCCTCGACTGGACCGTCTGAGTCCCCTTCTCGGCAGCTACTCGGCAGCTACTCGGCATCTAGGAGCCTGAGCATGTACGCGTCCGTCCGCGACGACCTCAAGAACACCCTCGACGAGATCCGCGAGGCCGGCCTCTTCAAGCCCGAGCGGGTGATCTCCTCCCCGCAGAACGCCTCGGTCGCCGTTCCCACCGGCGAGGTCCTGAACTTCTGCGCCAACAACTACCTGGGCCTCGCCGACCACCCCGAGGTGATCGCCGCCGCCAAGGAGGCGCTGGACCGCTGGGGCTACGGCATGGCCTCGGTCCGCTTCATCTGCGGCACCCAGGACGTCCACAAGGAGCTGGAGGCGCGTCTGTCGGCGTTCCTCGGCCAGGAGGACACGATCCTCTACTCGTCCTGCTTCGACGCCAACGGCGGTGTCTTCGAGACCCTGCTCGGCGCCGAGGACGCGGTGATCTCCGACGCCCTCAACCACGCCTCGATCATCGACGGCATCCGCCTGTCCAAGGCCGCCCGCTACCGCTACGCCAACCGCGACATGGCCGAGCTGGAGGCGAAGCTCAAGGAGGCGTCGGGCGCGCGCCGCCGCCTCATCGTCACCGACGGTGTCTTCTCGATGGACGGCTATGTCGCCCCGCTCCAGGAGATCTGCGACCTCGCCGACCGCTACGACGCGATGGTCATGGTCGACGACTCGCACGCGGTGGGCTTCGTCGGCCCCGGCGGGCGTGGCACGCCCGAGCTGCACGGCGTGATGGACCGCGTCGACATCATCACCGGCACCCTCGGCAAGGCGCTCGGCGGCGCCTCCGGCGGCTATGTCGCGGCCCGCGCCGAGATCGTCGCCCTGCTGCGCCAGCGCTCGCGCCCGTACCTGTTCTCGAACTCGCTGGCCCCGGTGATCGCGGCCGCCTCCCTCAAGGTCCTCGACCTCCTTGAGTCGGCGGGCGACCTGCGCGACAAGCTCGCGGCCAACACCTCGCTCTTCCGTACGAAGATGACCGAGGCGGGCTTCGAGATCCTGCCCGGCGACCACGCCATCGCGCCCGTCATGATCGGCGACGCGGCCGAAGCCGCCCGCATGGCCGAGCTGCTCCTTGAGCGCGGTGTCTACGTGATCGGCTTCTCCTACCCGGTCGTCCCGATGGGCCAGGCCCGTATCCGGGTCCAGCTCTCGGCCGCGCACTCCACGGCGGACGTGGAGCGGGCTGTTGCGGCGTTCGTCGACGCCCGGGCGACAATGGCCGGGTGATCGACCCGCGCCGGCTCCGTATCCTGCGCGCCGCGGCGGACCACCGTACGGTGACCGCCGCGGCCGCAGCGCTTTATCTGACCCCCTCGGCCGTCTCCCAGCAGCTCGCCGCCCTGGAGCAGGAGACCGGCCACACCCTGCTGATCCGCAGCGGCAAGGGCGTACGGCTCACCGCGGCCGGCGAGATCCTGCTGGAGCACGCCAACGCGGTCCTCGCGCAGCTGGAGCGGGCCGAGGCGGAGCTGGCCGCGTACGCGGGCGGCGAGGCCGGAGACGTGACCGTGACGGCCTTCGCGACCGGTATCGCCGAGGTCCTGGCCCCGGCCGTGGCCCGGCTGCGCGGGACGCACCCCGCGATCCGGGTGCGGGTGCGGGACGTGGAGGGGGACGAGTCGCTGCCGATGGTCCTGGACGGGGAGGCGGATCTCGCCCTCGCGGTCGAGTACCGGGGCGCGCCCCGCGAGGACGACCGGCGTCTGGTCCGGGTGCCGCTCTACGCGGAGCCCTTCGACGCGGTGCTCCCCGCCGACCATCCCCTGGCGCACGCGCCCGAGGTGCGGCTCTCGGCCCTGTCCGAGGACGACTGGATCGGCCCCTACCCCGGCAACCCGTGCCACGACGTGGTGCTCCTCGCCTGTGAACTCGCGGGATTCGAGCCGAAGTTGATCCACTCCTCGGACGACTTCCGCGCGGTCGCGGCGCTGGCCGGAGCGGGTGCGGGCGTGGCCCTGGTGCCCCGCTCGGCGTTGCGCGGCATGGAGCAGAAGAACACGGTGGTACGCCCGGTCGCGGGCCCGGCCGCCACCCGCCGCGTCTTCGCGGCGGTACGCAGCGGCGCCGAGCACCATCCGCTGCTCAGGCCGGTCCTGGAAGCGCTGGTCAGGGCGGCGCAGGGGTTGACGACGGGCTGAGCCCGCGCCGGGGAGAGCGGTCGATGGGGCGGGGGAGGACGTCCCAGCCCGGGTCGGCGAGTGCGCGCGTCAGTTCCATGCCGGTGCCGTTCCAGTCAGCTGGCAAACCACCAGGTACAGCGGGATCGGAGGGGTGTACGGGGTCGGGCCGTCCGGGGTGTGGATCAGCCGGCGGCCGACGGTCTCCGGGACGCGGGCGCCCGGGGCGTAATGGGCCGGATGCGGCCAGGTCAGCTCATGGTCGGAGCCCGAGGGGACCAGCCACCACCAGCAGTCCGGGTCCGCGAAGACGCAGCCCGAGCGCGGCAGCCGGGACAGCACCCGGAAGCCGTATGCGGCGGGCACGCCCACCGCGTCGATGCCCTGGAGCGCCGGGAGCGACGGCGGCGGCACCAGTACGCCGCCGCCGATCGCTCCGGCGCCCCCGTGCGAGCCAGGCCCCCAAGGCCCCCCAGCCTGTTCCTGGCCGCCTCTGGACAGAAGAGTCCGTGAACCTCTCAACACGCTCGGCCCGCCCCGAGCCGGGCCCAGACGATGCGTCCGGGGCCCTGCGGAACGTCGTGCGCGCCCCATGCCACGCTGAGCGCGTCGACCAGCAGCAAGCCGCGCCCGCGCTCCTCGCCGGCGGCCGCGTCGCACAGGGTGGGCCCGCAGGACCCGTACCCCTGGTCGCGGACCGCGACCGTCAACTGGCCGTCGGAGAAGCAGAGTTCGCAGGACACCTGGGTGCCCGCGGTGTGGACGACGGCGTTGGTGACGAGTTCCGAGATCACCAGCGCCGCCTCGTCGCCCAGCTCGTCGCCCAGGCCCCAGCGGGTCACGAGCTCGGCGGTATGGCGACGGGCGGCGCCGGCGGACTCGGGGCGAGCGGTCAGCTCGAACGAGTACCGGCGGACATCGGCGACGGAGACAGCGGGAGCCGCGGCTATGAGCTGCGGGACGAGCGCGTTACCAAGTGCCACGACCGGTTCCTCACAGTGGGGAAGCGGCGTCGCGCGCGACAGCCGCATGTGCTGGCGTTCACCGACCTACCTTCCACCCATCCGTGACACTTGGCAAGGGGCACTCTGAAAAATGCAGAGTGCTGTTCTCTGCGCTGAGGTGGCATGGCACACTGCTCGGCAACAGGGTTAGGGGAGGAAGACGTGAGTGAACCCCGGTCCGCCCCGACCGTGGGGCAGGTCGTGCTGGGCAGACGCCTGCAGGACCTGCGTGAGCGGGCCGGTCTCAAGCGCGAGGAGGCGGCGAGGATACTGCGCGTCGCCCCCGCCACGATCCGCCGGATGGAGACGGCCGAGGTCGCGCTGAAGATCCCGTACGTACAGATGCTGCTGAAGGCGTACGGCATCGGCGACCAGGAGACCGACGGGTTCATCGAGCTCACCGAGGAGGCCAACAAGCCGGGGTGGTGGCAGCGCTTCCACGACATCCTGCCCGACTGGTTCAGCATGTACGTGAGCCTGGAGGGAGCGGCGTCGCTCATCCGGACGTACGAGCCGCACTTCGTCCCGGGGCTGCTCCAGACCGAGGACTACGCGCGTTCCGTGATGATCAGCGGCGCGCTCGGGGCGACCAAACCCGCCGACATAGACCGGCATGTGGCGCTGCGCATGGAGCGCCAGTCGCTGCTCACCCGGCCGGACGCCCCGCGCTTCTGGGCGATCATGGACGAGACCGTGGTGCGCCGCCCGGTCGGCAGCCGCGCCGTGCGGCGCGGGCAGCTCGACCGGCTCCTCGAAGCCGCCGAACTGCCCCATGTGACGCTCCAGATGGCGGAGTTCGCGACGGGGCACCACCCGGGGACGTACGGCCCGTTCGTCCTGTTCAGATTCGCCGTGCCGGAGCTCCCGGACATGGTCTACAGCGAGTACCTGACGGGTGCCGTCTATCTCGACGCGCGCCCCGAGGTGGCGACCCACCTCGAAGTCATGGATCGCATGGCGGCCCAGGCCGCGACTGCACAACGCACGAAGGAGATCCTGGCGGATCTCCGCGAGGAGCTGTGAATGGATCACATCTACAACGGCATGCCGGCCCGCGATCTCGGGACCGAGGGCTGGCACAAGCCGTGGAGCGGCGGCAACGGCGGCAACTGCGTCGAGGCCATGAAGCTGGCCGACGGCCGGGTCGCGGTGCGCCAGTCGGCCGACCCGGAGGGCCCCGCTCTGATCTACACCAGCAACGAGATCGCCGCGTTCATCCTGGGCGCCAAGTCGGGCAAGGCCGACTTTCTGCTGACGTGATCCCTTCCCTGTCCCCTCTCTTAGGAGTAACGATTCTGCGTACGGCTGTCACCCCACGTCGAACACGTTGGGTAGGCCCAGGCGGTAGCGGAACCGGTCGTCGCGCTTGAGTAGATCCAGCTCCGGCGCGCTGTAGAGCGGGGTGACCGTGCAGCGCGGCGCGGTCGAACCCGTACGGTCCAGAAGGGCGTTGGCGGCCAGGCGGCCCGAGGTGTTGGCGCCCTCCATCGTCGCCAGGTCGATGGGGACGGCCACATAGTCGCCGGCCAGGAAGAAGTTGGGGATCTTCGTGGCCGCCGAGGGGCGGTTGTGGAAGGTGCCCACCGGGTGGATCAGGAGCTCGTCCTCGTTCTTCGGCTCCGGGGTGCCTATTCCGGAGACGCCGGGGTCCAGGAACCACGAGTGCAGCTTGCCGTCGCTGAGCACCTGCTTCCCGGTGTCGTTGACGGCCGCCTTCAGCTGCGCCCACACCTCGCGCGCGACCTCCTCGCGGGTGCACTGCTTGGCCGTCTTCCCGTACAGCATCCCGGGCTTGTCCCACTCGGAGATGTCCACCGAGAGGCAGTCGACCGCCGCCCCGTCGCCGTAGTCGGCCGGGAAGTCGTGGTGCGGCCAGTGCTCGGCCTGGGCGATCGCGGTCAGCGACCAGGGGGAGTCGATGCAGTCGAAGTGGCCGTGGACGACGTCCGGGCGTTCGGTGAGATAGAACTGGATGCCCGTCATCCAGTCCGTGCGCAGCTTGTCGCAGCGGGCCAGCTGCGGGTCGGCGGCGCGCAGGGCGGAGTTCCAGGTGAGCCGGGCGTGCTCGACGGGCAGCGCGCAGACGAAGTGGTCGGCCGCGACCGGGCGCCGCACACCGTCGGGGTCCTCGACCACCGCCGCCGTCACCTTGGAACCGTCGTACGCGAAGTCCCGCAGTGTCCAGCCCATCTTGAACTCGACGCCCAGCGAACGGAGTTGGGCCACCCACGGGTCGATCCACGCCTCGTTGGTGGGGGCGTTGAGGATCCGGTCGAGGGGGCCGTCGGCGCCCCGGCCGAGCGCGTTGAAGACGAACGCCTCAAGCAGCGAGCCCACCGTGCGGGTGCTCGCCTCCTCCGCCTTGGTCGCCACGATGTTGCGGGTGACGCCGACCGCGAGGATGCGCTGGTACTCGTAACTCATCTGCCCGGCCCGGGTGAACGTCCACCACGGCGTCGCCTCCCACTGGTCGTTGCGACGCTCGTCGCAGCTGGTGAGGAAGGTGACCAGGCGGTCGGCGAAGTACGCGACCTCGCGCGCGGGCAGCCGCTGGAAGGTGCCGAGCATTCCGGTGAGCGCGCGCCGCAGCGCGTCCAGGGTGAGCTGCTGCGGCGTGCCCGACCAGGGCAGCGGCAGGCGCAGGTCCTCGTAGCCGGTGCGCGCGAACATCATCTCCTTGGGCGCGACCAGGTTGTCCCAGACGCCGTTGGCGTTGCCCGGGAAGGGGATGCGCCGCAGGGTGTCCGGCAGGTTGTGGTAGATCCCGGGGATGAAGCGGAAGCCGTGCTCGGCGGGGAGCGGGGCGCGGCCGGCGCGGGCGCTGTCCGGCACGTCCATGCTGCGCGCCTTGCCGCCGAGCGCCCGCCGCTCGTAGAGCGTGACGCTGAAGCCGCGTTCGGCGAGCTCGTGGGCGGCGGTGAGCCCGGCCACCCCGCCGCCGAGCACAACGACCGACTGTCCGGCCTGTGGTGCCGCTGCCGAACGCCCGGCGGCCACGGCGGGCACCGCCGCCTCGATCCCCAGGGCGGTCGCCGCGCCCGCCACCGCCGTCCCCGCGACAAACGTGCGCCTCGTACTGCCCGTTCGCTCCATGGTGCCCCCTATTACCGGTGGTAACAGTGATGTCGGCGCAGGAGCATACGGTCGCGGCGGTCAAGCCGGAAGACGTATTCGGGCCCGGTGTTCGAGTGCGGTCGGCCGATTCACACGGTTTCCCATGTGGTCAGATAGGGGCATGGCTCGACGCACTTCCCGCCCCGCCCGTCCCACCGCTCCCAAGGACTGCCCCTGCGGGCTGCCCGCGCCCTACGCCGAGTGCTGCGGGCGCTACCACTCCGGGCAGGCCGCCGCGCCCACCGCCGAGGCACTGATGCGCTCCCGCTTCAGCGCGTTCGCGGTCGGCGACGAGCCGTATCTGCTGCGCACCTGGCACCCCGACAACCGCCCCGAGAGCCTCGACCTCGACCCGGCGATGCGCTGGACCCGCCTGGAGATCCTGGACACCACGGACGGCAGCGCCTTCCACACCACCGGCACGGTCACCTTCCGCGCCCACTACACCTACGACGGCGCCACGGACTCGCTCCATGAGCAGAGCCGCTTCGTACGGTACGAGGGTGCGTGGGTATATCTGGACGCGGTGTTCACGGACTGAGTCCTGCATCGCGCGTACTCGACCTCATATGTCACGGGCTGAACCCTGTAGGTCCAGATGGCGTCTTTTCCCGCGAGCGCGGCCGTGACGGCCGGGATCAGGGGGAAGTATGTCCGAGGTGAACGAGAACACCGCAGGGGACGAACTCGTCCCGTACATCGACCCGTTGCCGGTTCCCAAGGTGCTGCGGCCCGCGTCGGCCGACGTGCTGCGGGAGACCGAGATCGCCATCCGCCCCACCTGGGTGCGGCTGCACAGCCAACTGCCGCCCACCCTGATGTGGGGTTACGACGGCACCGTGCCCGGGCCCACCATCGAGGTGCGGCGCGGGCAGCGGATCCGGCTCGCCTGGACCAACCGTGTGCCGGAGGGCAGCGAGTATCCGGTCACCTCCGTCGAGGTGCCGGTCCGCCCGCCGGGCACACCGCCCGCCAGCACCGAGCCCGGCCGCGAGGGCACCGTGCCCAACCCGGACGTGGCCGCGCTGCCCGCCTGGGTGGTGACGCATCTGCACGGCGCCCGCACCGGCGGCGGCAACGACGGCTGGGCCGACAACGCCGTGGGCCACGGCGACGCGCAGCTGTCCGAGTACCCGAACGACCACCGGGCCGTGCAGTGGTGGTACCACGACCACGCCATGAACATCACCCGGTTCAATGTGTACTCCGGGCTCGTCGGCACGTATCTGCTGCGCGACGACGAGGAGGACGCGCTGCGACTGCCCGGCGGGGAGCGGGAGATGCCGCTGATCCTCGCCGACCGGAACATCGACACCGACGACGACGGGCAGCTCAACGGGCGGCTGCTGCACAAGACGGTCGTCCTCGACCCGAAGAACGCGGAGAGCGGCATGCCGGTGACGCTCCCGTTCACCGGCCCGTTCACCACGGTCAACGGAGTCATCTGGCCGTATCTCGACGCCGAGGCCGCCTGGTACCGCTTCCGGCTGGTCAACGCCTCCAACGCGCGCATCTACGACTTGGTCCTCCTCGACGAGGACGACACCCCGGTGCCGGGCGTGCTCCACCAGATCGGCAGCGACGGGGGTCTGCTGCCCGCCCCGGTGCCCCTCGACTTCGACGCGGCGCTGCCCACGCTCACCGTGGCGCCCGCCGAGCGCATGGACCTGCTGCTCGACCTGCGCGCGCTCGCGGGCCGCAGCCTGCGCCTGGTCAACAAGGGCGCGGGCCAGGCGGCCGGGGTGCCCGACCCGGTCAACAACGTCCGCTACCCGCAGGTGATGGAGTTCCGGGTGCGCGAGTGCGCCGAGCCCGACGACTTCGTCCTGCCCCGGGTGCTCTCCGGCTCCTTCCGGCCCTACGAGCACGGGCAGATCCAGCACGGGCACCGCCTCATCGTGCTGACCACGCCGGGCACGGTCGGGGGCGGCGGTCACCCGGAGATCTGGGAGATGGCCGAAGTCACCGACGGGCAGGTCGAGTTGCCCACCGACGGCGTCATCCAGCTGAAGGGCGCCGACGGCACGGTGAAGACGTACCGCCGGATCTCCCGCACCATGAACGACGCGCTCGGCTTCACCGTCGCCGAGGGCGCCTTCGAGCAGTGGAGCTTCCTCAACCTCGGCGGCCCCGTCCACCCGATGCACATCCACCTCGCCGACTTCCAGGTGATGGGCCGGGACGCGTACAACGTCGACGGCTTCGACCTGAAGCTCGGCGGCACGCGCACACCGGTGACGTTCGACCCGACCCGGGTCATCCCGCTCGCGCCCAACGAGCACGGTTTCAAGGACGTGTTCCGGATCTACCCCGGTCAACTGGTGCGCGTACTGGGCAGGTTCAACGGTGCGTACGGGCGGTTCATGTACCACTGCCATCTGCTGGAGCACGAGGACATGGGCATGATGCGGCCGTATGTGGTGGCCCCGGCGCAGGCGCTGAAGTTCGACCACATGGCCGGGCACGGCGGCCATGACGGGCACAACGGCCACGACGGGCACGGTAGTTGAGCGTGCTGTAAAGCCAGGGGACCTGGTCAGTGCACCGCCGCGCCGGCCTTCTCGCGGTCGGCCGGCGGCAGGCCGTTGGCCAGGTCCTCGGCGAGCAGCCGTTTGGCGATGGCGTCGGCGGCGGCCCGCAGCTCCGCGCTGCGCGGCCTCCCCCGGTCCTTCTCCAGCTGCTCGTTGAGCCAGTCCGACCAGGAGGTGGCGATCGCGCCCACCTCGCGCCGGCCGCCCTCGGTGAGCATGAAATAGGTGTCCTCGCGGGTCAGGAAGCCCTCGTCGACCATCCGCTGGAAGACCGGCACCAGGACCTCCGGCGGCACATGGCGGCGGGCCGCGATCAGCCCGAGGCTGGCGTGGCCGACCATCCTGGTGAACAGCTCCACCTGCATCACGGCCCAGGCGCCCGCCATGTCGAGCCGGGAGTCCGAGCGGGTCACGACATGGCGGGCCGTGTCGATGCCCGCACCGCGGACGATCTTTCCGACCGACAGTTCAAGGAGCTTCTGCGAGTCGCCGGTCGACGGCTGCGCGAAGCCCTCGCCCATGTCGGTGGAGGCGGACCGGGCGGTGTCGCGCAGCTCGACCTGTTTGAGGAAGAGCGCCACCACGAACCCGACGGCCGCCACCGGCACGGTCCACAGGAACACCGTGTGCAGCGAGTCGGCGTACGCGTCCACGATCGGCCCGGACGCGGCCGCGGGCAGCTTGTGCAGTCCGCCCGGCGACTGCGCGGCCTTCGCGAGCTCGGCGGGGGCGAGGCCGCTGGCCCGCGCGGCGGCGGTCACCCCGTCGGCGAGCTGCGGTTTGAGGGTGTTGGCGTAGATCGTGCCGAACACCGCGGTGCCGAAGGAGCTGCCGAGCGTACGGAAGAAGGTGACGCCGGAGGTGGCGGTGCCCAGGTCCGCGTAGTCGACGGTGTTCTGCACGGCGATCGTCAGGACCTGCATGCACAGCCCGATGCCGAGGCCGAGCACCAGCATGTACAGCGACTCCAGCCAGGCCCCGCTGCCCGGCCCCATCAGGGACAGCAGATACAGCCCGACGCCCATCACCAGGGCGCCGACGATCGGGAAGATCCGGTACTGGCCGGTCTTGCTGACCACGTTGCCGCTGAAGATCGAGGCGATGAGCAGACCGATGACCATGGGCAGGGTGCGTACGCCGGAGATGGTGGCCGAGTCGCCGTCCACGTACTGCAGATACGTCGGCAGGAAGGTCATCGCGCCCAGCATCGCGAAGCCGACGATGAAGCTGAGGACCGAGCAGACGGTGAAGACCGGGTTGCGGAACAGCCGCATCGGCAGCATCGGTTCGACGGCCCGGGTCTCGGCCCAGCAGAACAGGGCGAGCGCGAGCACACCGCACACGAAGAGCGCGAGGATGGTGGGCGAGGACCAGGCGTACTCGTTGCCGCCCCAGCTCGTGGCCAGGATCAGGGCGCTCGCACCGGCCGCGACCAGGCCGATGCCCAGGTAGTCGATCACCGGCTTGGCCACCGAGCGGACCGCCGGGATGTTGCGGGCGGCGGCGATCACCACGAGGACGGCGATGGGCACGTTGACGTAGAACGCCCAGCGCCAGCTCAGATGGTCCGTGAACAGCCCGCCGAGCAGCGGCCCGATGACCGTCGAGACCCCGAACACCGCGCCGATCGCACCCTGGTACTTGCCCCGGTCGCGCAGCGGGATCACATCGGCGATCAGCGCCATCGCGGTGACCATGAGCCCGCCCGCGCCGATGCCCTGGAGCGCCCGCCAGGCGATGAGCAGGGACATGTTGGTCGCGAGCCCGCACAGGAACGAGCCGGTGATGAAGATGACCGCCGAGACCTGGAAGACCACCTTGCGGCCGAAGAGGTCGCCGAACTTGCCGACGAGCGCGGTCGCGACCGTCTCCGCGAGCAGATACGAGGTGACCACCCAGGACATATGGGCCGCGCCGCCGAGGTCGGAGACGATGGTCGGCAGGGCGGTGCCGACGATGGTCTGGTCGAGCGCGGCGAGCAGCATCCCGAGCATGATCGTGCCGAAGACGATGTTCCGCTGGCGGACGTCCAGCACGGGCGGCGCGGCGGCGGGTGCCGGTGGTGCGGTGTCGCTGGCAGTGCTCACCCTTGCACCCTCACACCGCCGCAGGTGGGGCGCATGCCGTGTAGGCCGTGCGGATGAAGGGGTACGGGGGCGGTGATACGGGGTTACGCGGCGGTGCGCGCCGGCTCTTCCGAGGGCTGCGTACCCGTGCGCCGCAGCCTCGGCAGGGCCGGGACCGAGGCCAGGAAGACCAGCGTGGTCAGGACGAACGGCCAGGTGAACGCCTGGCCCCCGGCCGGGGCGAACAGCGCGCTCAGCGCCGGGCCGAGCACGGTCGCGGCCGCCGCCCCCACCACCGCGAAGCCCAGGCTCCACCGGTCGGCCGCGAGCAGCGCCCCGCACAGCGCGATGGCGACCAGTACGGCGTTGTAGCCCATCGTGCCGTCCGCGATCCGCTCGGCCGGGGCGCCGAGCACCCACGCGGTGAGGATCCCGACGGCGCTGCCCGCGCACGCCATCGCGCCCGCGAGCCGGTCGGCGGCGAAGATCCCGGCGAGGAAGATCAGCCCCACGTACCACTGGGGCATCAGGAAGATCTGGGCGACGTTCGCGAAGAAGCCGTGCACCACATCGCGCAGGCCCAGCTCGACCGGTCCCTCGGCGGCCCGGGCGAGCGCGGCCGGGCCGCCGCCGTGGTGCCACACCTTGCGAAAGCCGGGCGCCGCGATCGTCATGGCGCTGGCCGTCAGACAGAAGGGGAGGGTCAGCGTGGGCAGCCCCCAGGTGCGCAGCACCGTGGCGGTGCCCCCGGCGACCACCGTGACCACCGCGCAGCCGCCGGCCGCGAGCAGCGCGGTCGACAGATGCCCCGCGCCGAGGCTGACCGCGAAGCCGACCGCGACCAGGCAGGCGTTGAACCCTTCGAGCCCGGCGGCGACCCTGCCCCGCTCCACCCCGAGGAGCTGGGCGGTGGCGGTGCCGACGGCGGTGCCGAGCAGCCCGTACAGGCCGTACGGCCAGCCCGCGACGAACAGCCCGACCGAGAAGACGGCACCGGTCACGGCGCTCGGTATGAAGTCGACCTGCGCCTGGCCGCGCAGGACATGAACGGCGAACCGGCCCCAACGCCCGCCACGTGACTGGCCCATCCGACCCCTCCCGCCCCACCGATAACACCCGTTTGAGGGCCATTCGACGGGCCCAGGGCACTGTACGGGCGAGGGGTGTGGCGGCGGCAGATGTTCCGCCTGGTCGGAACCTCCCAGAATCGCCGGTCGGCAGTCACGCAACGCACGACGGGCGGCCGATGGTTCGGCTCGATGCTCCTCAGCGCGACCGGGCGGGGGAGCGGGTGGCCCGGGCAGCCGGGGCGGGCCGGGGCGTGGCGGACTCGCGCAGATGCATCGCGCGCAGCACGATCTCGGTGGCGAACCGGTGGTCGGGGTCGCTCAGACGGCGGCCGAACGCCGCGTCCAGGTTCCGCATGCGATAGCGGACGGTCTGCGGATGGATGTGCAGCGCCTCGCCGATCTGCGCGGCGGTGCCACGGGTGGCGAGCCAGGTCCGCAGCGTCTCGGTGAGCCGGGCGCGGCGGGTCGCCGTCTGGCCCTGGAGCGGCGCCAGTTCACGGACCGCGAGCTGTTCGACGAGCGCCGGGTCGGACATCAGGAGCAGCGTGACCAGGTGGTCCGCGCAGTGGATGACCGGCGCCTCCTTGATGATCCCCGCCTGCGCGAGCCCGAGCGTCTGGCGCGCCCAGCGCAGCGAGTCGCCCGCACCGGCGAGCGCCACCGTGGGACCGACCGCCGCCCGCGCCCCCGCGAGCGCCTGCGCCAGCGCCTGATGGCGGCCGGTGTCCATGGCACCCGGCACCAGCAGATACGGCTGGGGGTCGCCCAGATCCATCAGCATGTCGCCGTGCAGCGCGGTGCGAGCCGGGCGGGCGCCCGCACTCAGGGCGACCAGGCACAGCTCCTCGGGAAGCCGCCAGCCCGCCCGGCCGGCGAGCTCGACGAGGGTCGCCTGCGGCGTCGTGTTCCCGGACACGATCAGCCGCAGGATCTTTCTTCGTAACTCGTCGGGGCCCTCCCCGGCCGACGCCCTGGCCTCCAGATAGCCCTCGCTGGCCAGCGCCTCCAGCTGGTCCATGTACGCGAAGAGGGTGTCCGCGAACGACAGCATGAAGACGGGGGAGAGTTTGTAGCGCTTGCCCAGCTTCTTGGTGTGGCGCAGCGCGACGCGCGCGCCCACCCGGAAGGTGCCGCGCAGGGTGTCCAGGCTGCGTCCCTCGGCTGCGGCGTACCGGCCGAAGGTGCGGATCATCTCGTCCCGCAGCGGTGAAGGCGCCGACGGCCGTACCACCTGGTCGACGAAGATGGTCAGACTCTGCTCGATCGCCGAGTGGATGAACCGGCCGTGCGGTCCCGCGATGACGTCCGCGTACTCCGGGTACGCGCGCAGCACCTCCGCCTTGATCTCGTCGAGCAGCGACGGGAGTTCGGGCCGCATGATGGTGGCGAGCTCCCGGGGGATCGGTCCCAGCTGCTCGCCGGAGGCCGAGGTGTGGAGGGCGTTCGGCATGCGGGTCCCTTTCGCTGGCCGCGACGTTCGGCTCGACGGTCGGCGGTCGGCGCAAGTGGGTGACGCCCCGCAGGCCCCGGTCCCGGGCCGCCGTCAGCACACAGTCAACTCACAACATCTGCAACATAGACCAGCCCGGGCCCGAAGGCACCCGTGCGGACGGGGAAATGTGTGGAGGGCATCGGGTGTGTGTTCCGGCCGCCCACAAAGGCAAGGCCGTTGACTCGTGTACGAAATTCCGGCGGTGTTGTTCGTGCCTGCGGCATAACGCCCGTACGCATGGCACTACGGCCGGATTCGACCCTCGGCTATTGCACGGTCGCATTACCCGCGCATAGCGTCGGCGCTGCCACGGGCCGACGCCCTCGCCACCCCTCTCGGCGAGCGATCGACGTCCGTTCCGGGGGCCGCGGCCCCTGCCCCAGGAAGCGGCCCCAGGCGGGGCCCCGCGATCCGTCCCCCCGGATCGCGGGGCCCCGCCCATTTGCGTGCTCGGGATGTGTGCCGCGGTTGATAAAGCGAGCGCCCGGAATTGTGGCGCCGGTGACAAATACCGGGCGCGGGGCGAGGAGATCGAAGATTCGCGCGGAACCGGTATTGCGACCGAGGGTTACCCGTACGTAACGTCACGGCGACACGGCTCGTTCGAGGCGGCGTAACCGCTATTCCGGGGTGAACCAGGGGCGAATCAGGGGAGAAGTGCCATGAGTGGTGCATTCGACCGGCGCCGCGCGGCCATGTCCGCCGCGCTGGGCACGCTCGCGCTTCTCCTCGGCCTCGTTCCGGCATCCGGGACGATTGCGCGCGACCGGAAGGCGGACGTTCAGGCCATTTATGACTGTACGTCAGGGACCGCACGAAGTCGGGTTGTTATGGACTTCGACGCGGCGTATCCGCAGGGCGGTCGACCGGGGCAGCCGTTACGGGTCGAGGGGTTCGCCGTGCGTCCCGAGCTCACCCCTGACGTGGTCACGGCGTTGCTGCCCGCAGGCACCGCCGAGCTTTCCGGTACTGCCCGCCTCGCCGTCGAGGTCGCCCAGAACGGCCGCGCTGCTGAGGCCGACTGGTCGGGGCTCGTCGCACCCCGCGTTGTGCTGGACGCGGGCGGGATGCGGCCGGTTTTCGGGGGTGAGGTGCCGATGGTGACGGTTGCGGGGCCGGGTGAAGTAGCGCTTACAGCACGGGAGTTGGTGCTCACGCTGCTGCCTTCTGGGGGAGCGGGCGCGCCCGCGTCTGGTACTCCCACCCCGTCGGCCGACCCCTCCCCGGCACCCGGCCCGGTCGAGCTGCGCTGCTCGCCGGAGACCCCGCCCGGCCCGCGTCTCGCCGTCTGGCCCGTGGCCGAGCCCGCGACCGGCAGTTCCCCGGACGTACACACAGCCACCCCGACACCGAACACCAACGCACCCAAGGCGCCCCGACCCCCCATCCAAGTCGGCCCGGGCAAGCTGAGCCAGGCCCCCGTCTGCCCCGCAGACCTCCCGCCCGGTGAGCTCGACCGGACGCGGTTGCCGCAGCCCCCGCCCGGTGCGACCGAGAGCCGGCTCGACGCCTCGCTCTGTGTGGTGGCCGTCGGTTACGCCACCGTCGCCAAGCTCGGCAGCGCGATGGTCATCAACGATCCGCACGGCACCCCCGGGCTGCTCCACCTCGACCTCGGCAAGCGCACGGTGAGCGCCCCCGACTACGACGAGTCGGACTCGGTCGGCATCCTCGGCTTCCCCGACGCCGAGGCCACCTTCCTCGCCTTCGGCTTCCAACCCACCAGCGCGAAGGTCCACTTCGAGGCGGAGCCGGTCACCGTCGTCAACGTCCGGCGCGGCCAGACGTTCACCACCGCCATCGCCTACCGCCAGTACCTGCGCCTGTACGACCTGCGGGTCAACGGCGTCCCGATGGACGTCGGGCCGCGCTGCCGGACCTCGCAGCCGATCGACACGGTTCTCGCCGGTGCGTACGACTTCCTCACCGGCGGGGTCCTCGACGGGAAGATCGCCATCCCGCCCTTCGCCGGCTGCGGCAGCCGGGGCGAGGATCTGTCGCCGCTGTTCACCGCCACCCTGTCGGGCCCGGGCAACCCCGTCCGGATCCAGCAGGGGCGGCTCGCGGGGGCCGGGAGCGCCCCGCCCGTCCCCGAACTCCCCAAGCGCTGAGGAGCCGCCGAGCCATGGGAATCGACGTGGTCGTCGAGGGGCTGACCAAGACCTTCGGACGGCAGACCATCTGGCAGGACGTCACCCTCACCCTGCCCGCCGGGGAGATCAGCGTGATGCTCGGGCCTTCCGGCACCGGCAAGACGGTCTTCCTCAAGGCGATCGTGGGACTGCTGCGCCCGGATGCGGGCCGGGTGCTGGTCGACGGCGTCGACATGGCCAACAGCCGTGAACGCGACGTCTACGAGGCCCGCAAGCTCTTCGGGCTGCTCTTCCAGGACGGCGCCCTGTTCGGCTCGATGACGCTCTTCGACAACATCGCCTTCCCGCTGCGCGAGCACACCCGTAAGAAGGAGTCGGAGATCCGCCGGATCGTCATGGAGCGCATGGACACCGTCGGACTCGCGGGCGCGGAGCGGAAGTTGCCCGGCGAGATCTCCGGCGGGATGCGCAAGCGGGCCGGGCTCGCCCGGGCGCTGGTGCTCGACCCCCAGATCATCCTCTGCGACGAGCCGGACTCCGGCCTCGACCCGGTCCGCACCTCCTACCTCTCGCAGCTGCTCATCGACATCAACACCGAGCTCGACGCCACCATGCTGATCGTCACCCACAACCTCGACATCGCCACCACCGTCCCCGACAACATGGGGATGCTGTTCTGCCGCGACCTCGTCGCCTTCGGACCCCGTGAGGTGCTGCTGACCAGCGAGGAGCCGGTGGTCGAGCAGTTCCTGGGCGGACATCGGGCAGGTCCCATCGGGATGTCCGAGGAGAAGGACCGGGCGACCATCGCCCGCGAGGCCTCACACGGCCTGGTCGCGGGCCCGCCCACCCGGCGCACGGTCGCCCCCCAACTCCAGCCCACCCCCGGCCTCCCGGTCCGCCGCGCGGTCCAGCGCCGCCGCGACCGGGTGCGCGGGCTGCTCGACTCCCTGCCACCGGCGGCCCGCGCGGCGGTCGAGGCGGACCTGAGCGGAGTGCCCGACGGCGACACGCTCGTACGGACCCGGCCGCTGCCCACGTACGACGGCGGAGCACCCGCGTGAGCGCCCCGGCCGAGTCGGTCAGCGGGCCCGGCGCGCCCGCACCCCGACCCCCGCTGCGGATCCTCAACCCGCTGCGCGAGACGGGCAAGCTGTTCGCGCTCGGCTGGACCGTGGTGCGGCTGACATTCCGGCGGCCGTTCCAAGTGCGGGAGTTCATCGAGCAGTTCTGGTTCATCGCCAGTGTGACGATCCTGCCCGCGATGCTGGTCACGATCCCGTTCGGCGCGGTCATCGCGCTTCAAGTGGGCTCGCTCATCGAGCAGTTCGGTGCCCAGTCGTTCACCGGTGGCGCGAGCGTCCTTGTCCTGGTCCAGCAGGCCAGCCCGCTGATCGTGTCCCTGCTGATCTCGGGGGTCGCGGGCTCGGCGATCTGCGCGGACCTCGGCTCGCGGACGATCCGCGAGGAGCTGGACGCCATGGAGGTCATGGGCGTCTCACCGGTGCAGCGGCTCGTCGTGCCGAGGGTGCTGGCGGTGATGTCGGTCGGGCTGCTCCTGAACGGCCTGGTCTCGGTCGTCGGCACGCTCGGCGGCTACTTCTTCAACGTGATCATGCAGCACGGCACCCCCGGCGCGTATCTGGCCGGCTTCTCCTCGCTCGCCCAGCTCTCCGATCTGCTGATCGGCGAGTTCAAGGCGGTGGTCTTCGGGTTCATCGCCGGTGTCGTCGCCGCCTACCGGGGTCTGAACCCCAAGGGCGGCCCGAAGGGCGTCGGCGACGCGGTGAACCAGTCGGTGGTCTTCACCTTCCTGATCCTGTTCTTCGTCAACATGGTGCTGACGGCCTTCTACCTTCAGCTCGTCCCGGCGAAGGGGCTCTGACATGGCGCTCCTGGACCGAGGCGGCCGCGCCGGTGGCGCTGACAAACGCGAGCCGAGCCGCCTGTTCGCCTGGCTCGACCGCCCCGGCGACGAGCTCCTCTTCTATCTGCGCGCCCTCCTCTCGATCCCGCGCGCGGTCCGCCGCTACCCCAAGGAGATCCAGCGACTGCTCGCCGAAGTCTCCTTCGGCACCGGCGGGTTGAGCGTGATCGGCGGCACGGTCGGCGTGATGATCGGCATCACCGTCTTCACCGGTACGGTCGTCGGCCTCCAGGGGTACGCGGCGCTCAGCCAGATCGGCACCGACGCTTTCACCGGCTTCGTCTCCGCGTACTTCAACACCCGCGAGATCGCCCCGCTGGTCGCCGCCCTGTCGCTGTCCACCACGGTCGGCGCGGGCTTCACCGCGCAACTCGGCGCCATGCGCATCAACGAAGAGGTGGACGCCCTGGAGAGCATGGGCGTGCGCCCGATGCCGTACCTCGTCTCCACCCGGATCGTCGCCGGTGCCGTGGCGATCGTCCCGCTGTACGGGATCGGGCTGCTGGGGTCGTATCTGGCGTCCCGGATGGTGACGATCCTCTTCAACAACCAGTCCACCGGCACCTACGACCACTACTTCGCACTCTTCCTCTCCCCGACCGACGTACTGCTGTCCTTCCTCAAGGTGCTGGTCTTCAGCGTTCTGGTGATCATGGCGCACTGCTACTACGGCTTCCGCGCGAGCGGCGGCCCGGCGGGCGTCGGGGTGGCCGTGGGCCGGTCGGTGCGGACCGCGATCGTGCTGATCAGCGTCACCGACTTCTTCCTCAGCCTGGCGTTGTGGGGCGCCACGACCACGGTGAAGGTCGCGGGATGAGCGCGCCGGTGCGGGAGCGTACGGCCGAAGTCCGCAGTGTCCGGGCGCGCCCGGCGGACCGGGTGCTCGCCCGCCGCCGCAGACTGGCCGGGCTGCTCTATCTGCTGCTTCCGCTCGCCCTTGTGTGGGTCTCGCTCGCCGTCTACCGCCATGACTTCGAGGACACCGCCCGGGTGGTCGTGGAGACCGGCTCGGTCGGCAACGAGATGCACCCGGACGCCGAGGTGAAGCTGCGGGGCGTGGTCGTAGGGCGGGTCGCGAAGATCGACACGGACGGCGACACCGCCCGGCTCACCCTCGCCATCAAGCCCGACCGGTTGCGCCGGGTGCCCTCGGACGTAACGGCCCAACTGCTCCCCACCACCCTCTTCGGCCAGCGGTACGTGGCACTCGTCCCGCCCGCACAGCCCTCGGCGCACCCCCTCGCGGCGGGCAGTGTCATCCCGCGCGACCGCAGCCACAACGCCGTCGAGCTGGAGAACGCCCTCGACAACCTGCTGCCGCTGCTCACCGCCGTCCAGCCGCAGAAGCTGTCGGCGACCCTCACCGCCGTATCGGACGCGCTGCGCGGACGCGGCGACCGGATCGGCGCGTCGATGGGGCAACTGGACGCGTATTTACGGAAGTTCAACCCCGACCTGCCCGTCCTCAACCGGGACGTCGAGGCGTTCGTGAAGGTGAGCGGTGGGTACGCGGACGCGGCGCCGGACATCGTCGACGCGTTGTACGACGCGACCACCACCAGCGCCACGCTCGCCGCCGAGCAGCGCAAACTGTCGGCCGCGTACGCGTCGGTGACCACCTCGGCGCAGAATCTGACCCCCTGGATCCGGCAGAACCGGTCCAACCTCATCCGGGTCACCGCCGCGAGCCGCCCCCCGCTCCAGATCTTCGGCCGCTACGCCCCCGCCTTCCCCTGCACCCTGCAAACCCTCGCCGACTTCGTCCCCGCGATGGACCGCGCGCTCGGCAAGGGCACCGACGAGCCCGGGCTGCACGTGGATGTACAGGTGGTCCAGGACCGGGGCGCCTACCGGCCCGGCCGCGACACCCCGAGCTACACCGCCACCGGCGGCCCGGCCTGCTACCCGGTGCCGTACGGCGGCGCGCCCGCGTCCGGCCGGGCCCCGACGGCCGCCGCCCCGCTCACGACGGTCGGCGGCGGTCTTGGCGTCGCCAACTCGCCGCAGGAGAACGCCCTGGTGAACGAGGTGCTGGCGGCGGGGAGTAAGGCGGCGCCGGGCACCCTGCCGGACTGGTCGAGCGTGCTCGCCGGGCCGCTGCTGCGGGGCACGGAGGTGAGACTGCGATGAGCCGCGCCTCCCTGACCGGGCCAATCGTCAAGTCGGCGATCTTCGTCCTGGTCACCGTGGTCGCCACCACCGTGCTCGCGCTCAGTGTCAGCAATACGGGCCTGGGCGACAAGGACGCGTACGAGGCGTGGTTCACCGACGCCACCGGACTCGTCAAGGGCGACTCGGTACGGATCGCGGGTGTCCGGGTCGGTAAGGTCGAGTCGGTCGAGATCGTCCAACGGCGGTACGCACAGGTGAAGTTCTCCGTGAACAAAGGTCGAGCGCTGCCCGCCACCAGCATCGCGTCCGTCAAATACCTCAACATGGTCGGCCAGCGCTATCTCGCCCTTGAGCGCGGCACGGGCCCGGCCGGGCAGGCGCCGCTGCGGCCCGGCGCGACGATCCCGCTGCGCCGCACCTCGCCCGCCCTCGACCTCACCCAGCTGTTCAACGGCTTCCAACCGCTGTTCCAGGGACTCTCCCCGGCCGACACCAACAAACTGGCCGGCTCGGTCGTCCAGGTGCTCCAGGGCGAGGGCCCTACGGTGGAGAGCCTGGTCGCCACCATCGGCTCGGTCACCAGCACACTCGCGGCCAAGGACGCGGTGATTGGGTCGGTCGTCGACAACCTCAACACCGTGCTGCGTACGGTCAACACCCGTGAGGCACACGTCACTTCGCTCGTCGACACCCTCGACGACCTGGTGGCCGGGCTTTCGGCGGACCGCAAACCCATCGGGCAGGCGATCAGTGCCCTGTCGTCGCTGACCACCAGCACGGCCGGGCTGCTCGACGGCGGCCGGGCGCCGCTGAAGAGCGGCATCGACCAGCTGAGCCGCGTCTCCGCCAACCTCGCCGACAACGGCACGCTCCTCGAACAGTTCCTCCAGCGCACCCCGGCCAAGATGCGGGCCCTCACCCGCATCGCCTCGTACGGCTCCTGGCTGAACCTCTACCTCTGTGAGGCCAAGGTCACCGGGGTCACCACGGACGACGGCAGCCCGGCCCCCACGGGCCTCGCCCTCAAGGACCAGAGGTGCCGACGATGACCCTTCTATGGCGATCACGAAAGCCCCGCAGACCGCTGCACGAGCGGCACCCCGTCGCCATCGCCGTCGTCGGACTGCTCACCATGACCCTGCTCGGGCTGCTGGTCTACAACGTCAAGTCCCTGCCCCTGATCGGCGGCGGCACCCACTACACCGCCGACTTCAAGGAGTCCGCCGGACTCCACCCCGGCGACGACGTGCGCGTGGCGGGGGTGAAGGTCGGCGAGGTCGACAAGGTCCGGCTCGACGGGCCGAAGGTGGCGGTGAGGTTCACCGTGAAGGACGCCTGGATCGGCGACGCCAGTACGGTCGGCATCGCCATCAAGACCCTCCTCGGCTCGAAGTACCTCGCGGTCGACCCGCGCGGCACCGCCGCCCAGGACCCCGCCCGGCGCATCCCGATCACCCGCACGACCTCGCCGTACGACGTACTCGACGCGCTCAACGGACTCGGCGAGACCGTCGGCGAGCTCGACACCAAAGCCATCGCGAAGAGCTTCGAGACCATCTCGGCCACCTTCGGGGGCACCGGGCCGGGTGTGCACAAGGCCGTCACCGGGCTCGCCGATCTGTCGCTGGCCATCGCGAGCCGCGACGAGCAGATCACGCGGCTGCTCAAGGGAACCGACCAGGTCACAGGGACGCTGGACGCCAAGAAGGACCGGCTGCGCAGCCTCCTGGAGAACGGCGGTCTGCTGCTGACGGAGGTCGGCCACCGGCGCGACGCCATCCACGGCCTGCTCACCGGCGCCCGCGACCTGAGCACCCAGCTCAGCGGGGTCGTCGCCGACAACCGCGCCCGGATCGGTCCCGCGCTCACCGCCCTCGACCACGTCACCGAGATCCTGACCAAGAACAAGGCGGGCCTCGACCGGATCCTGGCGCAGGCGGGCCCGTACTACCGCTTGGTCGGCAACACCCTCGGCAACGGCCACTGGATGGACAGCTACCTCTGCGGCCTCGTCCCGAAGACGTATGTGCCCCCGGGAGGCACACCGCCGAACGGTTGCATGCCGCCGAAGTCCGGGAAGGGAGGCGGTAGTTGATGCGAACCCTGCTGGACAGGCTCCGGGCGCGGAAGTTCCTCGCCCTCGGTATCGCCTTCGCGCTGGTCGTCACGGCCGCCGCGTCGGTTGTCACCGTACGGGCGCTGGGCGACAGCGGCGCGATGCGTATCACCGCGTACTTCGACCGCACGGTGGGTGTGCACGAAGGGTCGGATCTACGGGTGTTGGGCGTACGGGTCGGCAGCGTTGCCCATATCCACCCGGAGGGGCGGCGGGTGCGGGTCGCGCTCAGTGTGCGCAAAAGTGTGCGGGTGCCGCAGCTCGTGCGGGCCGTCGTCATCGCGCCGAGCGTCGTCTCTGGCCGGTTCGTGCAGCTCAGCCCCGCCTACAGCGGCAGTGGTCCGACCCTGCGGGACGGCGATGTGATCCCCGAGGAGCGGACCGCGACGCCGATGGAGGTGGACGAGCTCGCCAAGAGCGTCGGCGACCTCGTCACCGCCCTCGGCCCCCAGGGCGCCAACAGGAAGGGCGCGCTCTCGGACCTCATCGACACCGGCGCGAAGAATCTGCGGGGCAACGGCGACGACATCGGCCGTACGATCCAGCAGCTCGGCGGGGCCTCGAAGGTCCTCGGCGGATCGAGCGCCGACCTCGTCCGTACGGTGCGTCAACTCCAGTCGTTCGTCACGGTGTTGAAGGACAGCGACGGGACCGTACGCGCCACCGAGCAGCAGCTCGCCGATGTGACCACCTTCCTCGCGGGGGAGAAGGACGATCTCGCCGCAGCACTGCGGCAGCTCGGAACAGCCCTGGGCCAGGTCAAGACGTTCATCCGGGACAACCGGGGAGCGCTGAAGAAGGACGTCGACCGGTTGGCCGTCCTCACCCAGTCGCTCGTCGACCAACGGGCCTCCCTGGGCGAGGCGTTGGACACCCTGCCGCTTGCCGCGGCCAACCTGGAGAACGCGTACAACCCGGCGACCCGCACCATCGACGGCCGCGCCGACCTCAACGAGATCGCGGTGCTGCCGCTGCCCGCCGCCGAGACGTTCCAGCGGCAGCCCGGAGGCGGGCGATGAGGCGCGGGGTCGCGCGGGGCGGGATGGCGCTGAGTGCCGCGCTGGTCGTCACCGGTCTGGCGCTGCTGCCCGGCGGCTGCGGGGTGCCGTCGTTCCACGGCATCGAGGACCTGCCGCTGCCCGGCGGCGCCGACCTCGGCAGCCATCCGTACCGGGTGACCGCCGTCTTCAAGGACGTCACGAGTCTGTTCCCGCAGTCGGCGGTCAAGGTCAACGATGTGCCCGTCGGCCGGGTCGAGAAGATCGAGGTGAGCAGGGACGACTGGCTGGCCCGGGTCACGATGAAGGTCAACGGCAAGGTACGGCTGCCGGCCGACGCCTACGCCAATGTGGAGCAGTCCAGTCTGCTCGGCGAGAAATACGTGCAGTTGGTGGCCTCGAGGGCGGGGCGTGCGGATCCGCTGCGGGACGGCGCGGTGATCCCCGTCAGCCGTACGAACCGCAACGCCGATGTCGAGGAGGTCTTCGGCGCCCTGTCGATGCTCCTCAACGGCGGTGGGGTCCAGCAGATCAACACGATCACGAAGGAGTTGAACCGAGCGCTGGGCGGCCGGGAGCCCGCGGCCCGGTCGGTGCTCAACCAGATCGGCACGTTCACCAAGAACCTCGACGCCCACAAGAGCGACATCACGGACGCGCTGGACGGGCTGAACAAGCTGTCATCCACCGTGGCCGCCCGGGACGCCCAGGTCGGCACGGTCCTGGACGGGCTCGGCCCGGGGCTCAAGGTGCTCCGGGAGCAGCGGGGTTCGCTTGTCACCATGCTGAAGTCCCTGGACGCGCTGTCGTCCGTGGCCGTCGACACGGTCGACCGCACCAAGGACGACATCGTCGCCGACCTGCGCGCACTCGCGCCCACCCTCAAGGGCCTGGCCGACGCGGGACGCAACCTGCCCGCCTCGCTCCAGGTGCTGATGACGTACCCGTTCACGGACGAGGTGCTGACGGGCGTCAAGGGGGACTACCTCAACGTTTATCTGAAGGTCGCGGCCGCGCCGGGAACCATGGTCCGGCCTGCGGGCGGCGCGCTGCCGCTGCCGTCCGTCCCGCAGGAAGGCGGCGCCCGGTGATCACCCTCGGCACCCACCTCAAGAACCTCGCCTTCCTGCTGCTAGGGGCGCTGGTGCTCGGCTATATCGGTGTGAAGTACGCGGACCTGGGACGGTTTGTCGGCGCGCCGGGCTCATACACCGTACGCGTCGAACTCGCCGAGACCGGCGGGCTGTTCACCGGCTCCGGGGTCACCTACCGGGGTGTGGACGTGGGCCGGGTGCGGAGCATCGGGCTCACCGAGGACGGGGTGGAGGCGCGGCTCGCCATCAAGAAGGGCACCGCGCCGATCCCCGCCGATCTGGAGGCGAAGGTGGCCGGGCTTTCCGCGGTCGGCGAGCAGTACATCGACCTGGCGCCGCGCACCGACAAGGGCCCGTTCCTCGGCGACGGCTCGATCGTGCCCCGCACGCGGACCAGCACACCCGCTCCGATCACCCGACTCCTCACCGGGATCAACGACTTGGCGGCCTCGGTGCCCACCGACGAGCTGCGCACGGCGGTCGACGAACTCGGCCGGGCCTTCGCCAACCAGGGCTCCAACCTCCAGGTGCTCCTCGACACGGGCAGCCAGTTCATCAACGCCGCCGACCAGGCGCTCCCCGCCACCACCCAGCTGCTCGTAGACGGCGAGACCGTGCTCCGGACGCAGGCCGACAGCACCAAGGCGCTCACGTCCTTCGCCACGGGGGCGCGGAAGATCGCCCGACAGCTCAAGGACTCCGACTCGGATCTACGCCGGGTCATCGAGCGAACCCCGGAGGCCGCTGATGAGTTCACTTCGCTGCTGCGGGACACCGACCCCGGTCTGAGCGTGCTCCTCGCCAATCTGACTACGACCTCGGAGCTCCTGGTCACCCGGCAGCACGGCTTGGAGGAGCTGATGGTGCGGCTGCCCCGGGTGGCGGCGGCGGGTTCCACGGCGGTCGGTCCGGGTGGTGCCGCCTTCGGCATGGTCACCACCTTCTTCAAACCATTGCCGTGTACGGCTGGATACGAAGGCACGGTATATCGCAACGGCCTTGATACGTCTGGGGGTTCGGCGCTGAACTCGGCGGCTCGGTGTGCGGCGCCGCCGGGCAGTGGCCAGAACGTGCGCGGGTCGGGCAATGCGCCCAGGGGGTCGATTCCGGTGCCCGCCGTGCCGGGCTCCTCGACGGGTGTCGGCGTGGCACCGGTGCTGGGCGCGCCCTCCATCCCGTCGCGGAGTCCGGTGGATCTCGCCGGGCTGCTCGGGCTCAGGGGGTGACCGAATGACACGAAGACGGACGATCGTGCTGGTCGGACTGGTGCTCGCCATCGCCCTGTGCGGTGTCTCCGCCTGGACGTACGTACGGGCGCGCGGTGATGACGACCTGGCGTACGCCAAGAGCCGGGACGCGGTGCTGGCCGTCGGGCGGACGTATGTCGCCAGGCTGAACTCGATCGACGACCGGGATGTCGACAAGGGTCTCGACGGCTGGCTCGACGCGACCACCGGCCCGCTCCGGGACGAGCTGCGGAGCACCCGGGCCAAGGGCGCCGACGTACTGAAGGAACAGGGCGCCACCACAAGCGCCGAGGTCACCGACGCCGCCGTCACTCAGCTCGACGACCGCGCGGGCACCGCCCGCCTGATCGCGACCGTACGCATCGAGGCCCGGCCGCGTACCGGCGCGCCGACCACCGACCGCAAGCGCTTCGAGGCGGGACTCGTCCGGACGGGCGGCGGCTGGAAGCTGACCTCGCTGACGGCGGTTGCGGTCACGGTTACACCGGGGGCGGGGTGAGGGGCGTATGACAGCGACTGAAGAGGCAGCTTCCGCCGTCGAGGAACCGGTCGCCCTCCGTAGGCGGCTGCGGCGCTTCCTGCTGCCGTCGCTGATCGCGGCTCTGGTGGCGGTGAGTGCCGTACTCCTCTTGCTGGACCGGGAGTTGAAGGATTCCCCGGCCGCCTCGAACCGCGCGCTTACCGACGGCGCCGCCACCAGCGAGGTCCTGGATGAGGTGAGCACCGCCGTGGGGCGGGTCTTCACGTATGACCCGGCGACGCTCGCCCGTACCCGTCAGGACGCGCGTTCGCTGCTGGCGGGGCAGGCGGCCAAGGAGTACGACGGGCTGTTCGCGCAGGTGCAACAGCGTGTCGGGGAACAGCGGTTGGCGCTCACCACGCGTGTCGCACGGGCCGGGGTGCGCGCGCTCACCGCGTCCCGCGCCGAGCTGCTGCTCTTCCTCGACCAGACCAGCGAGCGGCGCGGCCAGAAGGCCACCACGGTCGCCGCGCAGCTCTCGGTGACCGCCGAACTCGACGGCGGGCACTGGCGGATCACCGCGATCAAGGCCCGATAGGGCGGGTGGGGAGGTTCCCATGGCACGTATGGCGATGGCGGCGCGCGGACGGCCGTCGCTCACGGCGGTCGCGCTCCTGGCGGCCGCGTTGGCGATGGCGTGCGCCGTCTGGACGGGCGGCTCCTGGTACGCGTCGGCGCACGACGAGCAGGCCGCGTTCGCGCGTACCCGCGACGCGGCGCTCCAGGCGGGAGAGCAGGCCGTACAGAACATGAACACCCTCGATTACGGCGATCTGACGCGCGGCCTCGACGTATGGGAGCAGTCCGCCACCGGTGATCTGCTCAGTGAACTCAAGGGCAGCAGAACGCAGTTCGAGCAGCAGGTCCGGGATGCCAAGACGGCGACCACGGCCAAAGTGCTCTCCGGGGCGGTCACCGAGCTCGACGAACGGGCCGGGCGGGCTCGGGTGATGGTCGCGATCCGGATCACCGTCGTGACGGCGGACAAGAAGAGCAGCACCAAGGACAGCCGGATGCTGGGCGAGCTGACCCGTACCTCGGAGGGCTGGAAGCTCAGCCGGCTCGGCCAGGCGCCGGTCGGCGACGCCACGGCACCGTCCACCCCCAGCGGCAGCTGACCCCGGAGGCCCCGATGTCGACCACTCGCCATCTCGTCAACCGGCAGCGCCGCCTGGCGGCCGCACGTCTGCCGGTCGAGCGTCGGCCCCTGCCCGTCAAGCGTCGCCCCGCACCCGCCAGGCCGCTCCTGCGACCGCTGCTGCTCGCCGTACTGACCGTGGCGCTTGCCGCCTTCTCCCTCGTGGCGTACGTCCAGGGCGCGGACCGGCGGGCGGACTCCGCCGGGCACAACACGGCGCTGGCCGACACCGCCCGTACGAGCGAGGTCAAGGGTGTTGTCGACGAAGCCGTGCAGGGGATCTTCTCGTACGACCACACGAACCCGGCCAAAAGCGAGACCGCGGCGAAGACCGCACTCACCGGTGCGGCCGTCGAGCAGTACCGGGCGATGATCGCGCCCGTCCGGGAGCAGGGACCACGGCAGAAGCTCGTGCTCACCACGACGGTCACCGACAGCGGCGTGGAGGTCGTCGACGGAGACCGGGCGCGGGCCTTGGTCTTCGCCGACCAGAGCAGCACCCGGACCGGCAAGGGCGGCGGCACCACGGTCGCAGCCGCGATGTTCGCGGTCGATGCGGTGCGCCGGGACGGCACCTGGCGGATCGCGTCCATCGACACCTTCAGCCGGGAGCGGTGAGAGACGTGGCTCTGCGACGTACGGCACTGGGCTCGCTGGTGGTGGCCGTCGGCCTGATGGCCACCGGCTGCGGATCCTCGTCCCAGCCGCCGCCCGAGGTGGACTGGGCCGCCGGGGTCTGCCAACACCTCACGGACACCGGTGCCCGGCTCGCCGTACCCACGGTGGACCGGACGCAGCCGGTACGGACCCAGCGGCAGATGGTCACGTTCCTCACCGCGCTCTCCGACCGGCTCGGGGCGCTGCGGACGGCCATGGGCAAGGACGGGGCGCCGCCGGTGGACGGTGGAGCCGCCGCGTTGGGGAAGGCCCTAGCCCATCTCGACAAGGCCCGTGCGTCGGTCGGGGACGCGGCGGCCACGCTCTCCCGCGCGAAGGTCACGGACCAGGAGTCGCTGAACTCGGCCCTGGACGCGGCGGGCACGTCGCTGCGCGCGGTGGGCGCGTACAAGGGCCCGGCGGACGATCTGCGTGCGGATCCGAAGCTGAAGGCGGCGTTCGACGAGAGTCCGGGGTGTGCGGCGGCCGACAGCGTGGCACAGGGAGCGGGCGATGGTTCCTGACTCCGGCCCCCTGTCGAGGGGGCAGCGCGCGGCCGTCCTCGTCGCGGCGGCCGCCGTCGCCGTGGGCCTCCTCGTCCACACCGGCGCGACCTTCCTCTACCTCGCCCCGCACAACGCGGCCACCGACTCCCTCGGCACCGGGCTCAACAGCTACATGGCGCCGGAGTTCGTCCAGAGCTGGCAGCTCTTCGCGCCGGAGATCACCCGAACCACGACGGCCGTCGCCGCCCGTGTCGAGCTGCGGTTGGCGGACGGTACGACCCGTGTCGGCGGCTGGCAGGACCTGACCGCCCAGGATCTCGCGGAGCTGCACGGCAACCCGCTGCCGAGCCGCATCCGGCAGCAACTGGCCACTGCCTGGGCCGCATTGCTCGCCTCGCACGACGCCGAACAGCGGCCCATCGGCCTACGCGGCCTCGACAGCGAGCAGTACCTCAAGCGCCTCGCGCTGTCCCGGCTGCCCGCGACCCCGAAGGGTGCGCACGTCGTACGTATCCAGTTCCGCTCGACCGACACCACCGTCGCACCGCCACCGTGGAAGCGGAGCGGACCCGCCGCCGCTCCGGTCGTGCGGACGTATCCGTGGTGGTTGGTGGGTGCGGAGGACTTCGCGGAGGGGCGTACGTTGTGACAGAACAACATACGTATGTACGTGGGAAGTTGACGCTTGACGGGGTGCTGGCGCGGGCGTGTGACGCGCGGATGTGGGCGTATCAGAGCGCGGCCGTACGGATCGGGACGGGTGGGGTATGGCTGCTGCTCCTGGTCCATGAGTTCCCGCGTCGCGAGCGGATGTGGGGGCCGGACGCCCCCTGGAGTTGGCGGCTCGCCGAGCACTCGCTGGATCAGAGCCATGCCTTCAGTGTGCTGCGCTGGTCGGGCGGCCAGGTGTGGTTCGAGGTGTTCTATCTGCTCTCGGCGGCGGTCGCGGCGGCGCTGCTGGTCGGCTGGCGCACCCGTACGACGTCGCTGCTGTTCGTCATCAGCGTCCTGTCGCTCGACCACCGCAATGAGAACGTACTGAACGCGGGCGACACCATCTTCCGTATCACCGCGATCTACTTGGCCTTCACGCGATGCGGTGAGGTGTGGTCACTGGATGCGCGGCGGCGTGAGCGGCGGCAAGATCGTACGGGCGTGATCCTCTGGTCCCTCTGGGGCCTTGTCCTCGCGTGGGCCACGCTCGCCGCTCAGCTCACCGGTGGCTGGGCGTTGCTGCTGTGGGGGTGCTGGGTGGGCCAGGCGGTGTGGCGCGGGCTGCGGGCGCGCTCGGATGTGCGCCGCACGCTGGAGCTCGTCGGGCATCTGCTGCACAACGGCGCGGTGTTGATGCTGATGATCCAGGTCTGCCTGCTGTACGCGTCGGCCGGCTGGTACAAGATCCAGGGTGCGTCCTGGCAGGACGGCACGGCGGTGTACTGGTCGGCGGGGCTCGACTGGCTGGAACCGTATCCCGCGCTCTCCCATGCCCTCACCTCGCACCCCCTGATCGTTCTGGCGCTGACTTACGGGACGGTGCTGGTCCAAGTCGCCTTCCCGTTCAGCGTCCTGGACCGGCGGGCCAAGAACGTCCTGCTGGCGCTCCTGTTCGCCGAGCACATCGGCATCGGGCTGCTGCTCGGCCTGCCGTACTTCTCGCTCTCGATGATCGTGGCCGACCTGGTGTTCCTGCCGACGGGGTTCCTGCGCGGGGTGGGGGCGCGGGTGGTGGGGCTGCGGGTGCGGCTGATGGCGGCGCTTGCCGTGCGGAGGGCGACGAGCGGCCGGCTCCCGACGCCCGGGGCGCGGGAACCGGCCGATGAATCCGACGCGGCGGGTCAGGTCAGTCCGTCGTAGGCCTTGTGGTTGTGTCAGCCCTTCTTGGCCAGCGTCATGTCGATGGCGTTGCCGGGCCCGGCGGTGAACGCGCTCAGGATGTCGTTGAACGCGCCGCAGTTCTTGAGCGCGGGCAGGGTGTACACACCCTTGAGTTTGCCGCCGCCCAGCGGGTCGAACCTGCCGTCCGATGTCAGGTTGATGTTGGCAGGGGTCCCGGTCCCGCAGTTCGCGCCGCCGCCCAGCGGGATGCCGAAGATCGCGATCTCGGGGAGCTTCACGTTCATACGGGACTTGGCGGTGAGGTCACCTGCGGTGCTGAGCGTGCCGGTCGTCCGTTCCACCTGCTGGAACTCGATCTTCGCGGTCGCGGGGAGGAAGCCGAGGATCGAGAACTTGCCGGTGGTCGGGTCGAGCGTCAGGTCCGCCTTGTACGAGCCGGACGCGAGGTCGAAGTCGGCCTCGATGCCCCCGCCGAGCGCCGCGGTTCCGTTGGCGGCCTTGATGGAGGAGCTGCCGGTGAGGCCGTAGCTGAGGTGGATGGGTGGGTTGGGGTTGGTCGGGTTGGTTGGGTTGGTCGGGTTGGTGGGACTGGTTGGGTTCGTAGGGTTCGTAGGGTTTGTTGGACTGGTGGGGTTTGTGGGATTAGTGGGGTTGGTCGGGCTCGTTGGGTTCGTCGGGCTGGTGGGGTTGGTTGGATTCGTTGGGCTCGTCGGGTTGGTTGGATTCGTGGGGTTGTTGTCCACGACCTTAAAGCGGTGCAGGGTCTTGTCGGTCGACGTCAGGGTGCAGGCGGCGTCGAAGGTGTCCTTGCCCGTGACCAGCTGAACCGGCTTGCCGTTGGCGTCCCGCGCGATCATGTCGTGCAGGGAGATGTTGTTGACGTCGATGCTGCCGTCGCCAACCTGGTCGAAGGTGAGCGAGGGGGCGTGCCCCGTGGCGACGACGGTGAAGTCGGCCGGCGGGCTGGGGATGTTGCCCTTGGCCACGTCGTTCTCGACCTTGATGCCGGAAAGCGGTCCGGACGGGGTGTTCACCGTGACGTCGGCGGTCGCCTTGCCCTCCAGCGTCTTCGCGCCGACCAGTCCGAGGCCCTGTGCGGCGCGGGAGCTCACCAGGGTGTCGGAGGTGATCTCGAAGGCCGGGGTCGCCTGGCCCTTCTGGATCTCGGCCGGGATGTCCGCCGTGATGGTGATCTTTATCGGGTCGGCGTTGATCAGCGGGAAGACGCACGAGTAGTCCTGAACCAGCTTGGCCGGTACGGCCGTTGCGGTCCCGGTCGCGGTGACGGACACCACGGCGGCGACCACGCCGGTGGCGGTGACGACGGCCAGTGTGGGCAGGGCCCTCCTGGACCGCTTTCTCTGAATTCCCATGAGCTGCCTCTCGCGTTGCGTGGTACGGGCGCGAACGGATGCGGGGCCCCCGGGTGCAACGGGAGCGATACTCTCGTCTTTCGGCTGGGGAAACTACTGGGGAGTAAGGTGGGGGTCAAGGCCAAATTCTCCATCGAGCGGCAAGGAATGGGGAATTGGCATCGTGGGACGAATCAGTCGGTCTTTTTCCGTCGCCGCGTGCGTATTCCTTCCGGCCTGCCGACCCGATTCGGCCGTTACGCGCAACGACTGTTGACCGCCCTCCATCCCTTCAGTACGTTCCCGGGGATATGGGAGTTCCTGAATGCGGGACGAGGGTGAAACGCGTACGCGGCGGTTCCGCCGCGCTGGTGGTCGCGGGAGTCGCCGGTGTCACGGGTGCCGTGCTTCTGACCTGCGGAACGGGACGCGCGGTCGCCGTGGAGGCGAAGCTTTCGCAGACGTACGAGTGCAAGTTCCCGCTGATCGGGGCTGATTCGCTGAAGGTCGCGATCAGCGCCGATCTGCCCGCCTCGATTCCGGTCAACACACAGACGGGCGCGATAAAGATCGACGCATTGTCCACGGTGAGCGCGCGGGCGGCGCAGGGGCTGGGCCTGGTGGGCGCGAAGACCGTGGAGGGGGTCGCGTCCGCGAGCGCCACGGTGAATCTGCCGGGCGGGGAACAGCTCGACGTCGGCATCGACAACACCGTCGAAAAGGCCAATGTGCCTAGCCCGCCGAAGGATTTCGAGGTCAAGGCGTCGGGCTCGGCCCCTTCGCTCTCGTTCCGCCGGCCCGGGGCGGCCACCATCGACGTCAACAGCATCACGCTGAAACTCACGGCCCGGGACGCGGCGGGCAAGGTCGTTCAACTCCCGCCCTTCGGCGACGTGTTCGAGGCGCCGTGCACGCTCAAGCCGACCGACCAGAACAAGACACTGCACCGGTTCACCATCACCGGCGCCGACCCGACGGGCCCGACACCCTCCTCACCGACGCCCTCGGGACCCACATCGACCCCCACCACGACGGCCGGCCCCACCCCATCGGGCCCGACCCCGTCCGGCCCGGGCGGCACCCCGAGCTCCGGCACCACGGGTACGCCCACCGCGCCCGGCGCGGGCACGACGGGTGGTGGCAGCGGGGGCACTGACCTGACCACCCATGTCAACGGTCCCGGTGACACTCCGGGTGGTGGTCACGGCAGCCTCGCCGGTACCGGAGTCACCACCGTTGGCGCGCTGCTCACCGGCGCGGGGCTGCTCGGCGCGGCGGGAATCGCGGCCGCGCACTATCTGCCTCGCCGCATCCGGGGCGATGCCGACTGATCGCTCCGCTGGACGGGCGGACATTCGGCTGCGGACCGTCTGTGGCTGGTCGCGCAGTTCCCCGCGCCCCTAAAAAAAAGGGGGCGCGGAACCGCATCGGCATCCCACAACGCCGCTCAGCCCGCTCGACCAGCCCCCCGCCGCCGCAGCACCACCCACACCACGCCCCCCACCATCACAAGCCCGGCCAACGCCACAACCGTCCAGTTCACCGTCGCGTACTCGACCTCCGCGCTCTCCACCAGATTCCCGGCCGTGTCGCTGGCGGTGACCTCCACGTTGCCCCAGTCCAGCAACGGCGGGCTCACCCACTTCTGGGTGACCTCGACGCGCTGGCCCGGCAGCAGTTCGGCGGGCAGCCGTCGCCCCGGCGGCTCGAAGGACGTACGCCCGAACGCCCCCTTCGCCCGCAGGCTCACCTGCGGTGACAGCATCACGTTGCCGCTGTTGACCAGCGCGTACGAGATGGTCGCCGCGCGTTTCGCGCCGGGGACGAGCGGGGCGGTGTAGCGGAACCGTACGTTCTCGATGCGCAGCCGCTGCACGCGTGCGCCGTTGACGTTCAGATAGACGCGGGCCCCGACGGCCTGCTGGACCGCGACCCCGTTGCCGCCCGACGCGCCGAGGTGGGGGTCGAGGGCGACGATCGCGCCCGGGTGGTCGCCCGGTTCGGCGTCCTTGGGCACGGTGAGGGTGAAGGGGACGGTGACCTCGCCGCCCGCCGCGATGGTCACCTCGGAGCGGTCGAGCCGCGTCCACGCGCCGACGCCGCTCATCCGCTCGTTCCTGCCGCGCACCGCGAATCCGCCGTCGCGCGGGGTGTTGTAGCCGTCCGTCCCGTACAGCTGGAAGGTCGTCTCGCGGGCGCCGAGGTTCTTGACCGTCACCTGGTCGCGCACGGTCGCGCCCCGGTCGGCCGTCATACGGAAGTACGCCCGGGGCTGCGCGTTCTTCGCGCCCTGTGCGACCGGGAAGACGGACCAGCGCCCGTTGTCGGCGGCCCGCGCGGAGGCGCTGGGCAGCGCGGCGAACGCGCACACCGCGAGCAGACCGAGGACGACGAGGAAGGCGTGTCTCACGTGCGGTTGTCTCATACGTGTCTCACCGCCGGTGGAAGGGGAGTCGGGGACGGGAGAGGGGCCGGTCGCCGTGCGCGACCGGCCCAGGAGGGGGCGTGACTCACGTCAGGGTCAGCGTGAGCACGGCCTTGTAGTCGCCCGCCGCCGCGGTCGCGGGGATATTGAGGGAAAGACCGCTGTCCACGGCGAACTGGCCCCCGGTCGCCGCCGCGTCCGGAGCGCTGGCCAGCGTCGCGCCGACGGTCCCGACGGAGCCCTCGGAACCCGCCACGCAGTTGCTCTTGGAGCCGGGCGCCGACACACAGGCGGGCTTCCAGCTCAGCTTGTCCGCGCCGATCGAACCGGCCGTACCGGTGAAGTCGCTGACCTTGCCGGTGAGCGACCAGCCGGTGGCGCCGTTGCGGGCGTCCTTGACGGTGACCGTCTGCAGATTGCCGCTGGAGACGCCGCCCACACCCTGGTTCACCGAGGACAGGGCCACGCTGTCACCGGGCTGGCTCATGGAGAGCGTCCCGGCCACGGCCTTGACCTGCGTACTCAGGTTCTGCTGAGCGGTCGAACCGCCAGGCGAGGTCGGGTTGGTGGGGGTCGTGGGGTTTGTTGGGTTGGTCGGATTGGTGGGGTTGGTTGGGTTCGTAGGGTTGGTGGGATTCGTTGGGTTGGTCGGGTTGGTCGGGTTCGTGGGGTTCTTCGGTACGACCTTGAAGGCCGCCAGGATCTTGTTCGTCGACTTCAGCGTGCAGGGCGCGTCGAAGGTGTCCTTGCCCGTGACCAGTTGGATCGGCTTGCCGTTGGCGTCGCGCACGATCATGTCGTGCAGGTTGATGCCGTCCACCTCGATGCGCGCGTCGCCGGGTGTGTTGAAGGTGAGGGACGGGGCGTTGCCCGTGGCGTTGACGGTGAAGTCGGCCGGTGGGCTGGGGATGTTGGTCTTCGCGACCGTGTTCTCGACACCGATCCCGGAGAGCGGCCCGTCCGGTGTGTAGACGGTGACACTCGCCGTCGCCTTTCCTTCCAGCGTCTTGCCGCCGACGAGCCCGAGCCCCTGCGCCGCGCGCGAGCTGACCTTCGTGGCCGCGTTGACCGCGAACGCCGGCGACGGCGTTCCCGCCTCGATCTGGCTCGGAATGTCGGCCGTGATCGTCGCCTCGATCGGGTCATTGCTGATCAGCGGAAATACACAGTCGTACTGCTGAACAAGCTTTGCGGGGTCCGCCTGTGCGGTACCGGCGCCCGCGAAGCCGAGCAGCCCCGCGACGACGCCTCCGGCTGCGGCGGCGGCCAGCACGGATCGCGCCCCGGCCTTTCTCTCCAAAGCTCCCATGAGCCACCTCTCGTGTTGTACGGACAGTGCGGAACTGGCGCGAACACTTGGGCCTGAGGGTGTGTGAAGGGCGGAAAGTTCCGCGTTTCGGATGCGTAAACTACTTGCGAGTAGGTGGTCGGTCAAGGTGTGGATATGCAAGGCTGTCGAAGGGTTCGGGGAATCTCTTCTTCTTGTCACTGCGATGAGTGCTGCCACCGTATTTCTTGTCTCTGCCGTACAAATTTCGCGAGCGCGCGGCCCGCCAACCTCCTTGCCCGACCGTCGAATTCGAGAATTCACGCGCACGTAATTCGCCATTGTGTGGGAGTTTCGCGCTCGGCGGGATCGTCCCGGGCGGCACGGCCCGCGTCGGGCGCCGCCTCGCTGTCCGATACACCGAAATCGACCATCGACACCTCATTGCAACATGACGAAGTGTCAGATATGACGAGTCGTCAGGGAGGCGACGCACCCATGGGAGAGCGAGGCAGCGCGAAGGCCCGGCGGCGGCTCACTGATACCCACCCGCTCCCCGCCGCCAGGCGCCCTGGCAGCTGTCCCTCCCGATGGGTATGGTCGGCTCCGGCCATCCGGCGGATGGCCACGTCTACGCGCATGGCAGCACGCCCGCACCGGCCACCGGACCGACCGCCGGACCGGCCGCGGGCGACCCCTCCCCGTCCCGCACCGCCCAGCCCGAGCCCCAGACCCACAGCACTTCCAGGCAACGGTACGAGTACCGCCCCGGCGGCCAGTCGTCGTGGCAGCCAGGCCTCCGGCTGCCCGACGGGCACGCCGTCCCCCAGTACGCCCGGCTCGCCGTCGCCACCACCCCCCTCATCTCCCCACCGGTCTGATTCGGAGTCTCCATGACGCCCGTTGCGCCGAACCGTGAACTCGTCGTCGGATTAAGTCCGTTCGGCCTGCCCGACCCACGCCTGGTCGCCGCTGTCTGCCGGGCCGGCGGACTGGGCGTGCTCGACCTCGGCGCAGGCGACCGCAGTGCCCGCGACGCGCTCGCCCTGCTGCGGCGCTGGACGACCGACTTCGGCGTAAGGGTCGGGCCGACCTGCGCGCTCACCCCGGCGGAACTGGTCGAGGAGTGTGGGGGCGCGTTCCCATCCGTGGTGGTTCTCGCCGCCGATGCGTCATGGCGCTCAGATCAACTACCGGCAGATGTAAGGGTATTGGCGGAGGTCGGCAACCAGGCGCAAGCCCGCCTCGCCGCGACCCATGGCGCGTACGGGCTCGTGGCGCGCGGCAGTGAGTGCGGTGGCCGGACCGGCGAGCTGAGCACCTTCGTCCTGCTCCAGGCGCTGCTGTCCGACCCGGCTTACGACCTGCCCGTATGGGCGTGCGGGGGCATCGGTCCCCGTACAGCCGCGGCGGCCGTGGTCGGCGGGGCGGCCGGGGTCGTCCTAGACGTCCAGCTCGCGCTCCTCGCCGAGTCGGGGCTGCCGGACGAGTTCGCGGCGGCGCTGCGCACCACGGACGGGTCGGACACGACCGTGGTCGACGGCGTCCGGGCGCTGCGGCGCGAACGTGCGGGCGTCCAACTCCCCATCGGGCAGGACGGGTTCCTCGCGGCCCGGTTCGAGGAGCGGTATGGCACCGTGGCGGGTGCGGTGCGCGGAGTGCGCGATGCGATCGCGGCGGTTATGAGCGAGTCGGAAAGTGCGAACGTGCTGGCCCCCGGCTCGCCCATGGCGGCCGCCCTCGGCACCCGCCTCCCGCTCGTGCAGGGCCCCATGACCCGCGTCAGCGACCAGGCCGGTTTCGCGGCGGCCGTGGCCCGCGAGGGGGCGCTTCCGATGCTGGCGCTCGCCCTGTCGGACGGGGAGCAGAGTCGCGCCCTCCTGGAGCGCACCCGCGCCGAGCTGGGCGAACGCCCCTGGGGTGTGGGCATCCTCGGCTTCACGGACGGCCGGATCAGGGCGGAGCAGCTGGAGGCCGTGCGGGCCGTCCGCCCCACGCATGCGATCGTCGCGGGCGGCCGTCCCTCCCAGGCAGCCGAGTTGGAGGCGGCGGGCATCCGGACGTTTCTGCATGTGCCCTCGGCTACGCTTCTCGGCCAATTCATTGACATGGGCATGCGCAGGTTTGTCTTCGAAGGCGCCGAATGCGGCGGCCATGTGGGGCCCCGAAACAGCTTTCCGCTCTGGGAGGCGCAGCTCGCCGTCATCGAGGAGTACGTGGCCGGTTCGCCCGGTACCGCAGGCGACTTCGAAGTGCTGCTCGCGGGCGGGATCCACGACGAGCGCTCCGCCGCGATGGCCGCCGCGCTCGCCGCCCCGCTGGCCGCGCGCGGGGTCGCGGTCGGTGCCCTGATGGGCACGGCCTACCTCTTCACCGCCGAGGCGGTGGAGTGCGGGGCCATCCAGCCGCTGTTCCAGCGCCAGGTCATCGAGGCGGGCGCGACCGCCCTCCTGGAGAGCGCCCCGGGCCATGCCACGCGCTGCGTCACCAGCCCGTACACCGACGACTATGCGACCGTACGCGCGCGCCTGCGGGCGGACGGTGTGCCGGACCGCGAGGCGTGGGCCGAGCTGGAGCAGCTGAACATCGGGCGGCTGCGGATCGCGAGCAAGGGGGTGGAGCGCCGTGATGGCGAGTTACGGCCGGTCGTCGAGCAACGGCAGCTGGACGAGGGGATGTTCATGGCCGGGCAGGTCGCCGTGCTGCGCTCGGCGGCGACGACCGTCGGTGCGCTGCACGATGCCGTGACCCGGGGCGCCGCCGCGTTCGCACAGCGGCGCGCGCAGGAACTGTCCCCTTTGGGTGCGGCCGAGGAAGGCGTCCAGGCCCCGGCGCCGCTCGACATCGCTGTCGTGGGCATGGCCTGCATGTTTCCGCAGGCCCCCGATCTGGCGACGTACTGGGCGAACATCGTGGGCGCCGTCGACGCGGTGACCGAGGTGCCCGCCGAGCGCTGGGACCCGGCGGTCTACCACGACCCGACGGGCGAGCGCGCCGACACGACCCCGTCGCGGTGGGGCGGGTTCCTGCCGCAGATCCCCTTCGACCCGTTCGCGTACGGCATTCCGCCCGCCTCGCTCGGCAGCATCGAACCGGTGCAGCTGCTCGCCCTCGAAGCCGCCCGGCGCGCGCTCGACGACGCCGGGTACGGCGACCGGCCCTTCGACCGCTCCCGTACGTCGGTGGTCTTCGGCGCCGAGTCCGGCAGCGACCTGTCCGGCGCGACGACGCTGCGAACCGTCCTGCCCGCGTACGTGGGCGAGATCCCGGCGGCGATCGAGGAGCAGTTGCCGAAACTCACCGAGGACTCGTTCCCCGGGATGCTCGCCAATGTCATCGCGGGCCGGATCGCCAACCGCCTCGACCTCGGCGGCGCCAACTACACCGTCGACGCCGCCTGCGCCTCCTCGCTCGCCGCGCTCGACGTCGCCTGCAAGGAACTGGCCTCCGGAAACAGCGAGTTGGTGCTGTGCGGCGGCGCGGACCTCCACAACGGCGTGAACGACTTCCTGCTCTTCTCGTCCGTCCGCGCGCTCTCCCCGAGCGGCCGCTCCCGTACGTTCGACGCGTCCGCCGACGGCACGGTCCTCGGCGAGGGTGTGGCCTGTGTGGCGCTGAAGCGCCTGGCCGACGCGGAGCGGGACGGCGACCGGGTGTACGCCGTGATCAAGGGCATCGGCAGCGCCAGCGACGGCCGTTCGCTAGGGCTCACCGCGCCCCGGCCCGAGGGGCAGCGGGCCGCGATGGAGCGGGCGTACCGGATCGCGGGTCTCTCACCCGCCCAAGTGGGTCTGGTCGAGGCGCACGGCACGGGCACGGTGGTGGGTGACCGTACCGAACTGGCCACGCTGACAGCCGTGTTCAGCGAGTCCGGTGCGGGGCCGGGCAGCTGTGCGCTGGGGTCGGTCAAGTCCCAGATCGGCCATACGAAGTGCGCGGCGGGTCTGGCCGGTCTGATCAAGGCGTCGCTCGCCCTGCACACCGGTATCACCCCGCCCACGATCCACCTCCAGGAGCCGAACGCGGCCTGGGACGCGGACACCAGCCCCTTCGCCTTCCACACCGAGGCCCGGCCGTGGGTCACACCGGTGGCCGAACGCGTCGCCGGGGTGAGCGCGTTCGGCTTCGGCGGCACCAACTTCCACGCGGTGCTGACCGCCCACGAGGCGAGTGTGCCGCCGCTGCGCGGTTACGACGCCTGGCCCGCCGAGCTGTTCCTGTTCCGGGGCGCGGACGAGGCGGCGGCCGGGCGGGAGGCGGAGTGGCTGCTGGGCGAGCTCGGTTCCCCGGGTGTCCGGTTGCGGGATGCCGCGCTCAAGGCGGCCCGGCGTGCCGAGACGCGCAGCGCGCCGGTCCGGATCGCGGTCGTGGCGGATGGTGTCGACGAGCTGCGGGAGCTGCTGGGGAAGGTGTCGGCGGGGGAGTCGGCGAAGGGTGTCTTCCGGGCGGACGGGCCCTTGGGTGAAGAACGGATCGCCTTCCTGTTCCCCGGGCAGGGCAGTCAGCGGCCCGGCATGCTGGCCGATCTGCTGGCGGCGTTCCCGGAAGCGGCCCGGTATGCGGAGGAGGGGCGTACGTACGCCCCCGCCCTCTACCCGCCGAGGGCTTTCGATCAGGCGGCCAAGGATCGTCAACGGCAGACCCTCACGGATACGAGGTTGGCCCAACCAGCCTTGGGAATCGCGGGGTTGACGGCACATCGCATCCTCGCTGAGGCAGGCGTACGTCCCGACATGGCCGGCGGGCACTCGTACGGCGAACTGGTGGCGCTCGCCGCCGCCGGGGCCCTGTCGCCCGAGACGCTGCTCGACCTCAGCGCCCGCCGAGCCGAGGCGATCCTCGGCTCGCTCGGGGACGACCCGGGCGCGATGGCGGCGGTCACCGCGAGCCCCGCCGAGGTCGAGCAGGTCCTGGCCGACGCGGGGCTCGCGGACCGGGTCGTGGCCGCGAACCGCAACGCGCCGCGCCAGACCGTCGTCTCCGGCTCCACCGAAGCGGTGGACGAGGCGATCGGACGCTTGAAGGACGCCGGGTTCGGGGCACAGCGCATTCCGGTCGCCTGCGCGTTCCACAGCCCGCTGGTCGCGGGCGCGGGGGAGCGCTTCGCGTCGGATGTAGCCGAGCACGCCGTCCTAGCAGCGGAGTTCCCTGTCTGGTCCAACCGGACCGCCGGTGTCTACCCGGCTCGGCCCGACGCCGTACGCGCCGAGCTCGCCGCGCAGATCGAGTCCCCGGTGCGGTTCGCGGAGCAGATCGAGGCGATGTACGCGGCGGGGGCTCGGATCTTCGTGGAGGCGGGCCCGGGTGCGGTGCTCACCGGTCTGGTCGGCAAGATCCTCGGCGACCGCCCGCATCTGGCCGTCGCCTGCGAGCCGGGTCCCGGCGCCGGGCTGCGTGGCTTCCTGGAGTCCCTAGGCCGCCTCGCGGTCGCGGGTGTGCCGGTACGTACGGGACGGCTCCTCCAGGGCCGGGGCGCGGTGACGGCACCACCCGAGCCGCCCGGCTGGACGGTGGACGGCCACCTGGTCCGCACCCGGTCGGGCGCGCTGCTGCCGGGAGCTCTGCAACCGGCTCGGCGGGTCACTCTGGAAAGTGCGCCCGAGCGGCGCGCTGAGGAGGGCTCGTCGGAGCAGGGGCTGATCTCGGACTTCCTGCGGACGACGCGAGAACTGGTCGCGGCTCAACGGGACGTATTGCTGACGTACTTGGGAGCCAATGGCGGTGCGGCTCCGCTGCCCCCGGTGCCTGTGCCGACGACTCTCCCCGTGGAGCCCGCCGCCATTGCGGAAGCACCCCGCCCGCCCGTCGTCGACATCGAGCAGGCCGTGCTCACCGTCATCAGCGAGCGCACCGGGTACCCGGCCGACATGATCGAGCCCGATCTCGACCTCGAAGCCGATCTGAGCATCGACTCGATCAAACGCACCGAGATCGTCGGCGAACTGGCCCGCCACCTCGCGGGGACCCGTACGTTCGACGACACGGAGATGGAGGAGCTGTCCCGGGCGCGTACGGTCGCGGCGATCACGTCCTGGATCACCGCACACGACACCGGGACCGAAGCGGCGCCGTCCGTTGCCACGCCCCCCGCCGCCCCGGACGTCATCACGGGCATCGCCCCCCATCGCCTGACCCTCCGGCCAACCCCCCTCGACCTCCCCCCGGCCCCCTCCCTCCACGGCAAACGTTTCGCGCTGCTCGGCGGCGGCGAGGTCGCCGAGGAGTTGGCGGCCCGGTTGGTACGCGATGGCGCCGAGGCCGTCGCGTACGACATGGACCGACGGCTCGACGAGATCGACGGTCCGCTCGACGGGGTGTTCCACCTCGGGGCCCTCGTGGGCGACACACCGGTGCTGCTCCCCGGCGCCTTCGAGGTCTTCCGGGCCGCTCTGCGGCTCGCGCCCGGGTGGCTGATCTGCGCCAGGGCCGCATCCGGCGCCGGGGAGGAGGTGGGAGCGGGGTTGCACGGGCTGTTCCGGACCATCGGGCGGGAGTACGAGGACATCACGGTCCGGGTCGTCGATCTGGACCCGGACGAGTCCGTCGCGCAGTGGGCCGAGTGCCTGGTGGGGGAGTTGTCCGCGCCGGATCGTGCCCCTGTCGTACTGCGGACCGCCGAAGAGCGGTACGGGCTCGCGCTCGTCGAGGACCCGCTCACCGGGCTCGCGCGCACTGGTGCGGGACCGGCCGGGGACGGGGTGGCCGAGGTCGCGGCCCTCGGGCTCGACCGCGAGTCGGTGGTCGTGCTCGCCGGGGGCGCCCGGGGGATCACGGCCGACTTCGCCCTGGCCCTCGCGTCCGCCGCCCGCTGCCGGATCGAGCTCCTCGGCCGGACCCCGCTGCCCAGCGGTCCCGAGGACCCGGACATCGCGGCCGCCCGTGACGAGGCGGCACTGCGTGCGGTCCTGGTCGCCCGGGGCGAGCTCGCGCCCGCCGCGATCGAACGCGAGGTGAGGACGATCCTCGCCGGGCGCGAAGTCGCCGACACCTTGCACCGGTTGGACCGGGTCGGCGCTCGCGCCGCCTACCGCGTCGCCGACATGTGCGACACCGCCGCCGTGGCGCAGGCCGTCAAGGAGATCCAGGCGGAGCACGGACACATCGACGCGGTGGTGTACGCGGCGGGTGTGATCGAGGACCGTCTCATCGCCGAGAAGGACCCCGAGTCGTTCCGACGGGTGTACGGGACGAAGGTCGACGGTGCCCGCGCGCTGCTCGACGCCGTGGCCCAACTGCCCAGCGGGCCACGGCTCGCCGTACTGTTCGGCAGCGTCTCCGCCGTACTCGGCAACCGTGGCCAGAGCGATTACGCCGCCGCCAACGACGCCCTCGCGGGCCTCGGGGAGCGCTGGGCCCGGCGCACCGGACGCCGGGCGCTCACCGTGCACTGGGGGCCGTGGGCGCCGTCCGCCGAGCACGGCGGCATGGTCACCCCGCACCTCGCCCGCGAGTACACCCGGCGCGGGGTGTCCCTCATCGACCGCGAGGAGGGCACGCTCGCCCTGCTGCGGGAGCTGGCGTGGGGCGACGAGTCGACCAGGTCCGTCGTCTACACGGCATCGGCTCTGTGAGATGGCGGATGTGGAAATGACTGCGAGTCAAGTACCCGTCGCCATCGTCGGGATGTCTGTCCTGTTGCCCGGTGCCGCCGATCTGGACGCCTACTGGCGCAACCTCGTCGACGGCGTGGACGCCATCCGCGAGGTGCCCGACGGGCGCTGGGACCCGGTGTACTACCGGCCCGGCGAGGAGAAGACCGCCGCCGACCGCGTGTACTGCCGACGCGGCGGCTTCGTCGACGGGCTCGCCGAGATCGACGCCACCCGCTTCGGCATCATGCCCAATTCCATCGCGGGCACCGAGCCCGACCAGCTCATCGCGCTCTCCGTCGCCGACCGGGCGATTGCCGACGCGGGCGGCGCGGACCGGCTGCCCGCCCGGGACCGCATCGGCGTGATCCTCGGCCGGGGCGGCTATCTCACCCCCGGCCTGGTCCGCCTCGACCAACGGGTGCGTACAGCCCACCAGTTGACCCATACGTTGAGTGAACTGCTTCCACAGCTCGACCCCGGCCAACTCGACCGCGTACGGGCCGCGTTCACCGACAAGTTGGGGCCCGAGCACCCCGAGTCGGCGATCGGGTTGGTCCCCAACCTCGCGGCCTCCCGTATCGCCAACCGGATGGATCTGCGGGGCCCCGCGTACACCGTCGACGCGGCCTGTGCCTCCTCGCTCATCGCGGTCGACCGGGCGATCGATGAACTCGCCTCCGGGCGCTGCGACATGATGCTCGCGGGCGGGGTCCACCACTGCCACGACATCACGCTGTGGAGCGTCTTCGCCCAGTTACGTGCGTTGTCGCCGAGCCAGCGCAGCCGCCCCTTCCATGCGGCCGCCGACGGAATACTGATCGGCGAGGGCACCGGCGTGGTCGTCCTGAAGCGGCTCGCCGACGCGGAGCGTGACGGTGACCGGGTGTACGCGGTGATCCGCGGTACGGGTGTGACGAGCGACGGTCGCGGCACCGGTCTGATGAACCCCGACCCGGGTGGCCAGACCCGTGCGGTACGGCAGGCGTGGCGGGCGGCCGGGCTCGACCCCCGTACCCCGGACGCGATCGGGCTCCTGGAGGCCCACGGCACGGGCACTCCGGCGGGTGATGCGGCCGAACTGGCCACGTTGGCCGAGGTGTTCGGGCCCTCGGATGTCGCCGGGAACGCGATCATCGGCTCGGTGAAGTCGATGATCGGCCACTGTATGCCCGCCGCGGGCGTCGCCGGGCTGGTGAAGGCGGCCCTGGCCGTGCACCACGCGACCCTGCTGCCGACCCTGCACTGCGATGACCCGCACCCTGCGCTCGATCGCACCCGTTTCCGACCGATGGATGTTGCCCGTCCCTGGGACGCGCCCTTGCGTCGGGCCGCTGTCAACGCGTTCGGGTTCGGTGGGATCAATGCGCATGTGGTGCTGGAACAGGCGCCGGGTGTGAGGGAGTTGGCGTCGGTCGCACCCCTTCCGCGACCTCGTGCCGACGTGCGCGAGCCGGAACGGGTGCTGCGGCTGAGTGCGGACTCGGCGGACGGCCTCGCGCGGCTTCTGGACGCGGAGGACTCGACCGTACTGGAGGCGAGGGATACGCCGTACGCCGCTGCCGTCCGGCTCGGCATCGTCGATCCGACCGCCAAGCGGCTCGCGCTCGCCCGCAGGGCGGTGGCGGCGGGCCGCCCCTGGCGCGGCCGGGGTGATGTGTGGTTCGCCCCGAGCCCGCTCCTCGCGAGCAGGACCGGGACCGGCGGCAAGGTCGCCTTCGTCTTCCCCGGTCTTGAGGCCGAGTTCGCTCCCCGCGTGGACGAGGTGGTCGAGCACTACGGGCTGCGGCTGCCGGGCCGCGCGTACACCGAGGCGACGGACGTGGCCCGGCACGGGCTCGGGGTGCTGCGGGTCGGCCGGGTGCTGGACGCGGCCCTGCGCGCGATGGGCGTCGAGCCGGACGGCGTGGCCGGTCACAGCGTCGGCGAGTGGATGGCGATGATCGCGGGCGGACTGTTCCCCGCCGACAGCACCGACGACTTCTTCGCGGCCTTCGACCCCGACTCGCTGCGGGTGCCGGGCCTGACGTTCGCGGCGATCGGCGCGTCGGCGGCCCGGGTGACCGAAGCGCTCGCGGGCCGCGAGGACGTGGTGCTCTCGCACGACAACTCCCCGAGCCAGTCGATGATTTGCGGCCCCGAGCAGCCGGTCGCGGAGTTCGTGGCGAAACTGCGGGCCGAGCATGTGATGTGCCAGGTGCTCCCGTTCCGCTCCGGCTTCCACACTCCGATGCTGGCGCCGTATCTGGGCCCGCTGACGGGCGGCCTGAACGCGGCGGAGATCCTTCCGCCGCGCGTCCCGGTCTGGTCCGGCACCACGGCGGCCCCGTTCCCGGCAGCTCCCGACGAGGTCCGGGCCCTGTTCGTACGCCATCTCCTTGAGCCGGTGCGGTTCCGGCCGCTCATCGACGCGATGTACGCGGCCGGGTTCCGTGCGTTCATCCAGATGGGCACGGGCCGGCTCACCTCCCTGATCGACGACACCCTCAAGTCCCGCGACCACCTCACCCTCTCGGCCAACTCGCCCCAGCGCGGCGGACTCGCCCAACTTCGGCGGGTGGAGACGGGGTTGTGGGCGGAGGGGTACGCGCCGATGTCGCGGCGGTCTCGTGCGTCGGGGGTGCGTAGGCGTCCCGCCACCCCGCTCGATCTCGGCGCCGCCCTGGTGCCTCTCGATCCCGGTCGGCGGGACGCGCTTCGCGCCGAGCTCGTACCCCGTACGAATGGTGAACGAGCTTACGGGGCCAGCACGTTGGCATCTCAAATCACCACCCGCCACCCCGTCGCCGCCGAGCTCGACGCGTTGCTGCGGGAGACCGCTGAGAGCGTCACCGCCGTACTGGAGGCGGCGAGTGCGCCCGCCGAGCGGCAGGCCCGGCCGGAGTCCGTCGAGCGGCACACGCGGCTCCGGGTTTCCACGGACACCATGCCGTACCTCCTCGACCACTGCTTCTTCCCGCAGCGGCCCGGCTGGCCGGATGTGTCCGACCGGTATCCCGTGGTTCCGGCCACCACCGTCCTGCATCACCTGATGGCCGCGGCCGAGGAGGCCGCGCCGGGTCAGCGGGCCGTCGCCGTGCGGGATGTACGGCTGGAGAAGTGGGTCAGTGCGGTCCCGGCCGTGGACGTCACCGTCACCGCCCGCCCCCAGGGGCAAGGCCGGATGGCGGCCGCTTTCGGCCCGTACGCCCGCGCGACCGTACAGCTGGCCTCCGCATATCCGCCACCGCCGCCCGCACCACCCCTCGACGCCACCGGCGAGCGTCCGGCCGAGATCCGCGCGGCGCAGCTGTACGAGGACCGGTGGATGTTCCACGGGCCCGCGTTCCGGGGCGTGACCGCGCTCACCGGAATCGGCCCAGCACACGTCCGGGGCACGATCACCGCACCGCCCGCCCCGGGCGCGCTGCTCGACAATGTCGGCCAACTGCTCGGCTACTGGCTGATGTCGACCCATCCCGTACGCACGGTCATCTTCCCGGTGGCGATCGGCGAAGTACGTTTCCACGGGCCGCAGCCACCCACCGGCACCTCCGTCGACTGCCATGCCATCATCACCTCGCTCACCGAGGACACCCTCCTCGCCGACGTCCGGCTGACGCTTCCCGACGGCACGGTGTGGGCGGAGATCTCCGGCTGGCGCGACCGCCGCTTCTCGGGGCTCGACGCGCGCAAAACCGGGGGATACCCGGAACACCGCGCGCTCTCCGAGCCCCGCCCCGGCGGCTGGTACATGCTCCGGGACGTCTGGCCGGACCTGGCTTCCCGCGATCTGTTGATGCGTACGCAACTGGGCGCCAGAGAACGGGAGTTGTACGAAAGGCGGCCGCCGCGCGGGCGGCGGCAGTGGCTGCTCGGCCGGATCGCGGCCAAGGACGCGGTGCGGCGGTGGCTGTGGGAGCGCGGCGAGGGCGCGGTGTTCCCGGCCGAGATCGAGATCGTGAACGAGGAGTCGGGGCGGCCGCGTGCGGTCGGCATGCACGGTCGCGTATTGCCGCCGATTGAGCTGTCGCTGGCCCATCGGGGCGAGCTGGCGGTGGCGATCGTACGCCCCGGCTCACCTTCAGTTGGTATCGACATCGAGCACGTCACCGACCGCACCCCCGACACCCTCCGCGTTGCCCTCGGCCCCGCCGAGCTCGCGCTCCTCGCCCGGCTGACCGCGACCACGGACGACTCCGAGGCCCTGTGGTTCACCCGTTTCTGGGCCGCCAAGGAAGCGGCCGCCAAGGCGGAGGGCACCGGGTTCGGCGGTCGTCCACAGGCCTTCGCGGTGACGCATGCGACCCCCGAAGACCTGGTCGTATCGGTCAACGACCGCCACCACCAGGTCCATTGCACCTTGATCGACCCCACCCACGTCGTGGCCTGGACCACGTCCTCCGTGCCCCCCAAGGAGAGTGCTCAGTGACCACCAGCGAACTGCCGCCCGGCGCCGCCCCGCTCGCGCCGCCGGACCAGAATCCCGTTCCGGACGAGAAGATCGTGCTGGCCGAGATCGCCGGGCTGATCGTGACCGTCCTCGGGGAGTACGCGCCCGACCCTGCCGACATCCGCCCGGACACCCTCTTCGGCGACGATCTGGAGCTGGAGAGCATCGACCTCGTCATGCTCTCCGGGCAGCTCCAGGAGTGGTACGGCGACCGAGTGAACTTCGCCGAGTTCGTGGCCGGTCTGGAGATCGACGAGGTCATCGCGCTCTCCGTCGGACGCCTCGTCGACCATGTCGTGCAGTGCCTGAGCGCGGGACCGGTGTCCGACCCGGGAGCCGTCCGATGGTCATGATCCGGGCGAACGGGCTCGGGCTGCACGTACAGCGCCTGGCTCCCAGGCGCCACCACCCGTACGGCACCGTCGTGTTCATCCACGGCGCCTTCATCGACAGCCTCGCGAGCTTCTACTTCACCCTCGGCCCGGCGTTCGCCGCCGCCGGGTTCGACGCCGTCATGTACGACCTGCGCGGCCACGGCCGCAGCGAACGCCCTCCGACCGGCTATGCCCTTGAGCACTTCACCGCCGATCTCGACAGCCTGCTCGACGAGCTGGACGTCGACGGTCCCGTCCACCTCGTGGGCAACTCCTTCGGCGGCACGGTCGCCCTCGACTACGTGGTCCACCGGCCCGAACGCGTCGCCACCGTCACCGTGATCGAGTCGGGTCCGGCGAACGCGGCCTGGTCCGAGACGATGTCGGCGGCCCTGCGCCAGGCCGGGGACATGCCCGAGGACGACGCGCTGCTCTGGTTCACCGAGCAGTACGGAACGCTCTCCTCCACCCGGACCGGCGACGCCCGGCACGACGCGCACATCCGCCGACTCGGCCTGGCCGCCGGGCGCTTGGTGCGGTCCACCACGATCGCCCGCGACATCCCGGCCGGCCGGGTCCTCAGTGACGCGCAGCTGAGGCGGGTGCGCTGCCCGGTGCTGCTGATCAACGGGCAGGAGGGCCTGGTGGCCGCCGAGGCCGCCCGGCTGCGCTCGCTGCTCCCGCGCTGTCGGGTCGCCGTGGTACCGGGACAGAAACATTCGGTCCTCGTCGAGGCGGCCGACACCGTGGGCGAGCTCGCGCTGAGCTGGATCCATCAACATGCTGACCGTGTACGGGAGTTGTCCGAGCCGAGCGAAACGGGGTCGGCGCGGTGAGTCGGTTCCTCTTCGTCGTGCCGCCGCTGACCGGGCACATCAACCCGGCCGCCGCCGTCGGCGCCGAGCTGACCGCCCGGGGGCACGAGGTGGCGTGGGCGGGGCGGCCGATGGTTGTCGGTCGGCTGGTGGGCGGACGGCCGAAGGTGTACGAGTGCGCCGGGCCCGACCGGATCGACGGGCTGCGGCCGCCGCAGCTGCGCGGGATCGCGGCGCTGAAGTTCCTCTGGGACGGCTTCCTCGGCCCGCTCGCCGAGGGGATGGCGCCCGGGGTGGAGGCGGCGATCAGTGCGTTCGGGCCGGACGTCGTGGTCTGTGACCAGCAAACGGTGGCGGGCGCGCTGGTCGCGGAACGGCTCGGCGTCCCATACGCGACCTCGTCGACCACCTCCGCCGAGCTCGCCGGCAGCATGTCCGGACTGCCGGGCGTCGAGGGCTGGCTCACCGCGCTGATCGGGCAGTTGCGGCAGCGCATCGGAGATCCGGCGGCCACCCACGATCCGCGCTTCTCGCCGCTGCTGACGCTCGCCTTCACCACCCCCGAGCTGGTCGGCCCGTATCCCGTCCCCGCGACCGACCTGCGGTTCGTCGGCCCGGCGCTGGCCTCCCGGCGTTCGGACGCTGGGGACTTCCCGTGGCAGTGGCTCGATCTAGCGCCCGGTACGGCGCCGGTCCTGATCACGCTCGGCACGGCGAACCCGGACGCGGGCGGCCGGTTCCTCGCCGAGAGCGTGGCCGCCGTACGCGCCCGGACCGGACAGTTGCGCGCGGTGGTGTGCGACCCCGGCGGGCTGCTCGGGCCCGTCGCGGTCGGCCCCGATGTGCTCGTACGCGCGGCGCTGCCCCAAGTCGCCCTCCTGGAGCGGATGTCGGCGGTCGTCTGTCACGCGGGGCACAACACCGTCGCCGAGGCGCTGTGGCACGGCGTACCCCTGGTGGTGGCTCCGATCCGGGACGACCAGCCGGTGGTGGCGTCCCAAGTGGTGGGCGCCGGGGCCGGGTTGCGGATCAAGTTCGGCCGGGCGGGACGCGAACAGATCGGCGCGGCGCTGGACGCGGTGGTGACCGAGCCCCGGTACCGGGAGGCGGCCCACCGTATCCGGGACGCCTTTCGCAAGGCGGGCGGGGAGTCGGCGGCGGCCACGTACTTGGAAGAGCTCGCCGGTGCGGGCGGCCGCTAGGGCCTGCCCGGTGGATCTGGCCCTAGGACCGGCATCGCGCGAGAACCCGATGGATCGACAGAGAGGAACCGGACATGCCAAGCCGCGAAAAGATCGCCGAACTCCGCCCGGCGTACCGCGAGGAGCTGGCCCGGGGTACGGCCCGGTTCTTCCTGCCGGCGCGTACGAACTGCCCCTGGTGCCTGGGCCCCGACCTGCGGCGCAAGTTCCGCACCCGGGACCTGATCCAGGACAAGCCGGGGGAGTTCGTGCTCGACGAATGCCTCGGCTGCGGCCACATCTTCCAGAACCCGCGCCTGAGCCAGGAGGGCCTGGACTTCTACTACCGGGACTTCTACGACGGCCTCGGCGCCGAGACGACGGCCAAGATGTTCGAGGGCAACGGCAGCAGGAAACGCTTCCGCCGCAGCGCGCACGCATTGCGCCGCGTCGCCCTGCCCGCCCGCTGGCTGGACGTCGGCACCTCGCTCGGCCACTTCTGCGCGGCCGCAAAGGAGGTGCTGCCGGACACCGAGTTCGACGGCCTGGACATGGGCGAGGGCGTCGAGCACGCGGCCAAGGAGGGCCGCGTCGAGCAGGCGTACCGTGGGCTGTTCGTCGATCTGGCCGACTCGATGACGGGCCGCTACGGCGTGGTCAGTATGTTCCACTATCTGGAGCACACCCTCGACCCGCACCGCGAACTCACCGCCGCGCACACGGCGTTGGCGCCCGGCGGTCATCTGCTGATCGAGGTCCCCGACCCCCAGTCGCTCTGCGGGCGGCTGCTCGGCCGGCTCTGGCTGCCCTGGTTCCAGCCCCAGCACCTCAACCTCATCCCGATGCAGAACCTCTGCACCCGGCTGCGCAACCTCGGCTTCACCGTCGTGGTGGCCGAGCGGCGCGACGCCCACATCCCGGCGGACCTTGTCTGCGCCACGTGGTTCCTGTTCAGCCGCCTGCTGCCGCCGGACGACGTGCCCTGGCGTGCGAAGCGCCCCGGCCGGGTGAGCCGGGTGGTGCGGTCGGCGCTGGTGTACACCGCGCTGCCGTTCCTGCTCGCGGTGTACGGCATCGACCAGCTGCTGAACCCGCTGCTGAGGCGTACGCGGTTCTCCAACGCGTACCGGGTGATCGCGCGCCGCGACTGACGGGTGGGGGAGCCGGGGTGTTTGCCGGCGTTGGGGTTACGCGCCCGAGAGCACCTCGGCCAGGTCGTAGCGGACCGGCTCCTCCAGCTGGGCGTACGTACAGCTCGTGGGTTCTCGGTCCGGGCGCCAGCGGCGGAACTGGGCCGTGTGCCGGAAGCGGTCGCCCTCCATGTGGTCGTACGCCACCTCGCAGACCCGGGACGGCCGCACCGCCACCCATGACAGGTCCTTCTTGCCGGTCCAGCGGCTCTGCGCGCCCGGCAGCCGGGCGCTCGCGTGGGCGGCCTCGTCCAGCCAGGCCGCCCAGGGGTGGCCGTCGCCCACCGGGTCGTCCATCAGCAGCGGAGCCAGTTCCTCCACCAGCTCGGCCCGCCGCTTCATGGGGAAGGCCGCGCAGACGCCGAGGTGCTGGAGCGCGCCCGAGTCGTCGTACAGGCCGAGGAGCAGGGAACCGACGACCGGTCCGCTCTTGTGGAAGCGGTAGCCCGCGACCACCACGTCGGCCGTACGCTCATGCTTGATCTTGAACATCAGCCGGACGTCGGGGCGGTACAGCAGGTCGAGCGGCTTGGCCACGACCCCGTCGAGCCCGGCGCCCTCGTACCGCTCGAACCACTCCTGCGCCTGCGCGGCGTCCGTGGTGGCGGGCGCCAGGTGTACGGGGGCGGTGACGCCGCGCAGCGCCTCGACCAGCGCGGCCCGGCGTTCGGCGAGTGGTGTGTCGAGCAGCGACTCGTCACCCAGCGCGAGCAGGTCGAAGGCGACGAAACTGGCGGGGGTCTGCTCGGCGAGCAGCTTCACGCGGGACGCGGCCGGGTGGATGCGCTCGGTGAGCCGGTCGAAGTCGAGACGGCCGTCGTGGACGATGACGATCTCGCCGTCGACGACGCAGCGCTCGGGCAGCCGCGCGGTCAGTGCCTCGGCGAGTTCGGGAAAGTAGCGGGTCAGCGGCTTGCCGTTACGGCTGCCGATGACGATCTCGGCCCCGTCGCGGTGCACGATCGCCCGGAACCCGTCCCACTTCGCCTCGTACTGCATACCGGGCGGAATCTTCGCGACGGATTTGGCGAGCATGGGCTTCATGGGCGGCATGACGGGCAGATCCATGCACCGGATTGTCCCTGATTGAGATGGATATCCGCCATTTACGATATGCGAGCGATGTGAGGGCGGCCTACCGTGGCGTGCATGGGCACGAGCAAGGGTGAGGCGGTCGAGCTGGAGGTGGCCGGGCGGACGGTGAGGCTGTCGAACCCGAACAAGGTCTACTTTCCGGAGGGCGGCTACACGAAGCTGGACGTGGCCCAGTACTACGTGTCCGTCGCCGAGGGGATCACCCGCGCCCTGCGCGACCGCCCGACCACGCTTGAGCGGTACCCCGACGGGGTCGACGGCGAGTCCTTCTTCCAGAAGCGGGCGCCCAAGAACCTCCCCGAGTGGATCCCGACGGCTCGCATCTCCTTTCCCAGCGGCCGCCATGCCGACGAGATCTGCCCGACCGAGCCCGCCGCCGTCCTGTGGGCCGCGAATCTGGGCTGTCTGACCTTCCACCCCTGGCCGGTACGCCGCGAGGCCACCGACCACCCCGACGAACTCCGCATCGACCTGGACCCCCAGCCCGGCACGGACTTCGACGACGCGGTGCCGGTGGCTTTCGAACTCCGCGCACTGCTGGACGAGTTGGGGATGCGGGGCTGGCCCAAGACGTCCGGCGGCCGGGGCATCCACGTCTTCGTACCGATCGAAGCCCGCTGGACCTTCACCGAGGTACGCCGCTGCGCCATCGCGATCGGCCGCGAGCTGGAGCGACGGATGGAGGGCCGGGTGACGACGGCGTGGTGGAAGGAGGAGCGCGGCGAGCGGATCTTCGTCGACTACAACCAGACGGCCCGAGACCGCACGATCGCGTCGGCCTACTCGATCCGCCCCAAACCCCATGCCCCGGTGTCGGCCCCCCTGAGCTGGGACGAACTGCACGACGTCCACCCCAAGGACTTCGACCTCCGCACGATGCCGGCCCGCTACGCCGAACTCGGCGACATCCACGCGGACATGGACACCCACGCGTACAGCCTGGACCCCTTGCTGGAACTGGCCGCACGCGACGAACACGAACACGAACTGGGCGACATGCCGTACCCACCGGACTATCCGAAGATGCCGGGGGAGCCCAAGCGGGTGCAGCCCAGTCGGGCCAAGAAGGGGGTGGGGGAGGGCGGGGGCTGAGGGGTGGGCACAGCCGGTACCAAGAGCGCTATCGAGGGTCCACCCACAGCGCCGAGGCGACCGCGCGGAGGTCACCCTCGGCCGTGGCCAGGGCGACTCCCATCCGGTGCTTGCGGCCTTCTTCCGTGAGGACCCAGGCGTACGACACCAGCGGTGTGGAAACCGGCACCGGCTGGAGCAGGCGGGCTGTGAGCGAGGCCGTTACCGCGCCCGTACGCATCCCTCCCCGCAGCCGGCCCGCCGCGTTCCCGGGGCAGTCGAGTGCGCCCCACACGAGCTCCGGCCGCAGCATCCCCTCGGGGTCGGCGAGCGCGGGTCCGGGGGTCCACGCGGCGGCGACCAGATCGCGTCCCGGCACGGCCCCGCAGTGCTGGCGCAGCCCGGTGTCGGGGGTGCGGTCGAGTCCGCACCCGAAGCAGTCCACGGCACCCTCCGGCGGAGCCGCGCGGTACGCCTCGGCCGCCGCCAACGCCTCGCCCCAGGAGGGCGGTTCGGGGACTTCGAGGTCCAACTCGTCGGGCGTGGCCACCGCGAGCACCCCGTCCGCGCCGGTCAGCACGGCGCCACCGTCGGCGGTCTCCGCGAGCCCCACCGGCACCTCCACCGGGGTCGGCCGCCGGAAGTCCACCCGTACGGTCTTGGCCGCCGCCCGCCCGGCGAGCACCCCCGCTACGAATCCGCCGAACGCCACCCCGGGATACCCCCGCAGATGGCCGGGCACCGTGATCGTCTCGATGTCGGTCATGGCCCTCACTTCACCACATCCTCGCCTCCGTCGGCCGGACGGGTATGGGCGGCCGGCAGGAGGCAGAGCGTCTGTGTGGTGGCGCAGAGGAGGACCGGACCGCGAGCTCTGGCCGCCACCGAAGGTCGGCAGGACGTCACTTTGCTAAGTGAGTGTCCTGTGCTGGTGAAAAGAAGAGGAAACAGGAAACTTCTGATCAGCCCTACGTGGAGCCAGTATTGCGTGCCACACTTTCTCTCGGCTCCTGATTCGTCAGGGGATGCAACGGTCATGTGTGACTTGCTTAAGGAGGTGCCGATGAAGGTTCCTTTAGGCTTCGGCGCGGAGCTGCGTCGGCTGCGAGAAGCCGCGAACATGACGCTGGATGAAGTTTCCAAGGAGGTGAGCTATAGCAAAGGACACCTCTGCAAGGTGGAGCGAGGAAACAAGAGACCGACTCAGGTCCTGGCACGTCGTTGTGACGCCTTGTTCAAGACGGGTGGGCGTCTCGCGCACATGCTGGATACACCGAAGCCCACCGATGCCCGCCGAGCCCAGGGGCGCAGGGAAGTGCTCGCCACGGGCGCCGGTTCCCTGGTGGCCGCCGCCATGGGAGGCCGGGGCGGGGGACCTTGGACGGGCTACCCGGCACTGCCGACGGCCGCCCTGTTCCACGATCAGCTGCAGCAGATGCGGATGTTGGGCCAGGCCAGCGCACCCGCCGCGCTTCTGGCGCCGCTCGGTACACAGGTCTCCACCATCACCCGCATGGCCACCCAATCCTCGGGCAGCGCCCGGTCCGAATTGCTGGTCATCGCCGCTCGCTTCGCCGAGTACGCCGGGTGGATGGCTCAGGAGGCGGGGCGTGTCGCCGAGGCCCTGGACTGGACAGCACAGGCGGTGGAACTGGCCCGGGCCGGTGGCGACACGGATCTGGCGGACTACGCCCTGGTCCGTCGTGCCCTCATTGCCCTGTACAACAACGATGCCCAAGAGACGGTCGAGTTGGTCGAGCAGGCTCAGCGCGACGGTGTGCCGCCCCGGATCCGCGGGCTGGCGACCCAACGAGCCGCGCAGGGGCACGCGCTGGCCGGCGACGAGAGCGCCTGCCTGAACGAACTGGACCGTGCGCGCACCCTCCTGGCCAAGGACGACGCCAGGGACAACGGTCCTGTCCTGGGCCCCACCCAGGTCCCCGACCTCGTCTCGATGGTGACCGGCTGGTGCCTGCACGACCTGGGCCGGCACCGGGAGGCCGCCGAGATCCTGGACCGCGAGTGCCTGCGCATCTCCCCTCACGCGGTGCGCACCCGCGTCCGCTACGGCCTTCGCCGGGCCTTGGCGCACTCCGCCTCGGGCGAGATCGAGCACGCCTGCGAAGTGGCGCGGGAGCTGCTGATGTTCACCGACCTCGCGCCGTCGGCGACGATCCGGACAGACGTAGGCCAACTCGACCGCGAACTGCGGCGATTCCGCTCCCACCCCGCAGTTCGTGAGCTGCGCCCAGGCCTGGCGCACGCCATGGCCGACCACTGACCGAGCTATCCCCTTACGTGTCGCGTACGGCCGTCCGCTCCGCCGTGCCCGTTTACACGTGAACGGCGTGCTGCCTCGGGCTGCACACCCACGTCATCCTTCGGCGGCTCGTGCTGCCCATCTCCAGAGGAGACTGCACCATGCCTGTGATCTTCGTGAACTACCGCAGTGGAGACGAGGAGTTCACCGCCACTCTCGTGGAAAGAGAGCTGTCCCGGAGGTTCGGCGACGATAAGGTCTTCCGCGCCAGCAAGTCGATCAGTCCGGGAAGCAAGTTCCCGCAGGAGATCCTCACCGCCGTACGGCGGTGCAGCGTACTGCTCGCAGTCATAGGTCCCCGCTGGCTCGCGGCCCGCTCCGCTGACGGAGGCCCCGCTCTCGCGGATCCGGAGGACTGGATCCGCCGGGAGATCCTTGAGGCGTTCGACACCGGTGCTGTCGTCATCCCCGTACTCGTGGGCAAGGCCACGAGGCTCAAGCGCGAGGAACTGCCCGCAGAGCTGGGGGAGTTGGTCGACTGCCAGTACCGCAGGCTCAACCATCGAAACGCGGAGTCCGATCTGTCGCGCCTGGCCGAGGATCTCGGGCGCATCGTTCCCGAACTGGGTGGCGTGGCAGCGTCCGACGGGCACGAGCAGTCCTCCCGCGAGGGCAGGCAGACGGGGAAGGACGCATCCCGCAAGGTCGCGCCGCAGAAGGCGGTCAACCGCAGCCAGCGCGGTGGCATCGGAAACGTGAACGGCGACTTCACGGGCACGTTCGTGAGCGAACCGCAGGGCCCCGTCCACACGGGCAGCGGTCACCTCTACCAAGCAGGCGAGCAGCATCTCTCGCCGCGGATCTCCGGCGACGGAATGCAGATCGGGTACGTCGGGGACAACCACGGCACCGTGAACCAGGAGCGGGGAGGCCCGCGCCCCTCGGACGGTGAGCGGTGACAGGTCACCGTACGACAGTCTCCGCCCCACGGGCGGGCGTTCACACCGGCAGCGGCCACCAGTTCAACTTCGCCACCTGGATGGTGGGTGCCAACGAGCACCTCTTCAGAGCGGGCACCACCCGTCTGACGCTCGTCCGCGAGCAGCGCCGTCGGCTCATCGGCTGCTTCGTGCCGCCCCAGAACTACGGGCGGGCCGCCGAACGGCTCGAACCTCGTGGCTCGGTGGTTCTGCTCGACGGTCCTCCAGGCCTCGGCAGGCGAGCCGCCGCGACCATGCTGCTGGAGGATGCGCCCACCGCCGTCAGGCCCGTCGAGGAACTCCCACCGACCCGGGAGGAGGGCTCCTTCGAGGTCTCGGCCGACGACCGCTATCTGCTGGACCTGTCGAGCGTCACCGACGGCGACTATCCCTCGGCGGAGCGCGCCCTGATCCAGTACCGGTCCGTCGTCGAGCAGGGCGATGCCCGCATGGTGGTCGTCCTCCCGGCCGGTCTGGGCTGGATGCTCCACGAAGATCTGTCGTCGCTCGTCGTGACGTTGGGACGCCCTCGTGGTCGTGCTGTCTTCAGCCGGCACCTGCGCGCCCGTGAGGTGCCCTTCGGCGCCGACGACCTGGACACCGAGGAACTGCACCATTTGTTCGTCAGTGCCCCCATGCGGGAGCTTGCGCGGCTGGCCGAGCTGGTCGCCGAGGCGCGCGATACCAAGCGGTACGGCACAAGCTTTCGGACGTGGCGTGCCGAAGCCGTGGCTGCCGCAACCAACTGGTCGGAAGAGGTGGCGCGTCAACTTCGGGAACACCGCGGGGCGCACGAGCGTGCACTGCTGGTGGCAGCGGCGATGGTCAGCGACGCCCCGGCGGAGGCGGCCCTGAGAGGCGCGCAGCTGTTGCTCGACGTACTGGGGCACGAGAGCGACGACCCGGTCGGACTCGCTCGGGCCGACCTCGGTGAACAGCTCACGCGACTCGGCATCGAGCGTGGTGACGACGGACGGATCGTGTTTCGGCGGCTCGCTTACGACAGCGCCGTGAGAAGGCATTTCTGGACCAACTTTCCAGACCTGAGGCCTGCCTTCCGGGACTGGGTGGCCCGGTGCAACGAAATGCCCGAACTCAGGGCCAAGAGCCGTATGGACCTGATCGCGAGATTCGCGGAGCAGGCCATGGCGACTGGATGCCCGGACCATGTGTGCACCCTCGTCGAGGCCTGGACCCGGCAACAAGGCGGACGCTTCCGGGCCGAGGCGGCGGCGGCGCTCGAACTCGGCCTAAGCCATGAGCGGTTCGGCTCGTACTTCCGGTCACGTGTCTACGACTGGGCGACAGGCCGGATCTCTCCGGGCCTGGCGCCGGTTCTGACGGATGTGTGCCGGCAGGTGATCGCGGCGACTCACCCCGAGCAGGCCGCGGTCCGTCTCCGGCACCTCGTTCTCCGCCAGACGGGGGCGGAACGTGTGGCGGCCCGTACGGCGCTGCTGGACCTCGCGCACACCAACCGACGCGTGTTCCGGCGGCTGGCCGACCGGATCGCCGGCCTTCCTTTGGCGGAAGGCGCCGACGAGCTGCTACTCGGTCTGCTCGACCCGGCCTCTCTGCGCATCGTGCCTCCGTACAAGGAGTTCGCGCTGGGGTGGCGGGCGCTGCTGATGGCGAGACCGGCAATGGAGTGGACACCGGTGCTGCACCGCTGGTTGGACACCCTGGCGCGCGGGCCCCTCGACCGCCGCGTCGTCGGCTCGCTGATCGTCGCAGCCGCAGGGGACTACGGCGCACTGAACCGTCTCTACATAGCCGTCTGCGAATGGACCGTGCTCGCGCTGTCGGATGCCCCCGGCACGGTGCCCATACCGCCCGCAGCACGGCAGCGCGTCGGTGAACTGTTCTGCCGCGAGATCGACGTGCTGCTCGGGATGGGCTCCACTCACTCCGCGGCCGGTGCACAAGAGAGAGGAGAAGGGATATGACGTCCCGGCGCGTACCACGTCTGCTGCCCCTCGGCTTCATCGCCGGAATGCTCGCCGTCACGGCGCTGCTCGGCTGGCCCAACTGGATATGGTTCCCCCTCGTGGCGGTCGTGGCCGGCTCGCTGCTACTCGATATGTACGCCCGGAACGGCCGGGGGAGAGCCACCGCTGGTCGGGAAGAGGCCCCGGACACGCCGGAGTTCCCCATCGAGCCGCCGTACCTGGCGATACCGGTCATCGATGTGCCGGTCATCAGCGGCTTGGACGAGTATCCGTTCCTCTTCACCGCCACGGTCCGATGGCGGACCCGAACGGACCCGCTCACCACATCGCACGGCAACCCGGGGGCCCTGGCAGTGACTTCCGTCCTGCGGCGCGTCGAGCAGTACACCGCGGCCGAGCACCCCAGTCGAGCCGACTTCCTGCGCCACTGGCTGGAGGGACCGCTCGGACAGCCCGTTCAGGACGAGTCGGGCACCGTGACGGCCTACGCCACCGATGTACGCCTCCACTTGCGCCAGGGGGACCGGCGCCACCTGGAAGAGGTGGAGGAGCACAGGAGGAACGTCGGTTCCTGGGAGCAGCAGCGGGAGTACGAGCGCAGCCGCCGGGAGTACTTCGGTGAGGACGTGCTGCGGTCGCCGGGCAGCGCCGTCGTGTGGTGGCTGTCCCGCCACGAGGACGAGATCGATCGTGCGACGGATCTGATAGGTCCACTGTCCTGTCTGTCGGCTGCCGCGAACGACGAGAAGATCCCGGATTCCTACCGTCATCTCATCGGTGGTCAGGCCTCGCCGGCCGGCGCCGCATGGCCGAATGGCATCGACCACGCCCGGGACGCCGATGCGGCCGCAGCCCACCAGGACCAGAACGCCCCGCCGCCGGACAGCCGGCCGCAGGTTCGGTATGAGCCCGTCTCCGCCCTGTTGGAGACGATGGGCATCGCCCGCGGATCGGAGGAACGGGCCTCGTTCGTCCATCGGCTCGCCCGCATGATGGAGGCTTCCGGACGACCGCAGGCGGCCGAACACCTGCGAGGCACCCTCGTCGACGAGGATGACGATGCCCTCAAGGGCGACGCCGAGAGAGGGCCGACGGGGGACGGCCTTCGACCCGAACCCGAAGAGCCCCGCACGCCGCAGCCCTCGGAACTCTGGCCGAACGCCGACAGCCCGCAAGGGGCCTGGTGGTCGACACAGCCACCGTCTTCCAACGGATCCGCTCCCGCACCAGGGGACTCGCACGGTTCGGCGCCGGCCGACGCCGAGGAGAGGGAACCGTGATGCCCCTCCTGCCGTACACCAATGTCTTCGCGTGCCTGGCGCACTGGGTGGAGACGTGCGCTCCAGCCGAGCGTCTCTGCCTCCACACCGGGAGTTGTGCCGAGGCATCGGCCGAGTCCTGCCTACCGCTCAGCGCGTTGTGGGCCGCGATGAGGTACGAGGAACGGCGAAGTGCCAAGCGGGCTGAGCAGTGGCAGGCCATCGCCGAGCACCTGCACCACGAGGCGGAACAAGGCCTGGAAGGACCGTGGACCCTCATCGCCCTGTGGCTCCTCACCCCACGCTTGAAGGGAGTGGTGCGGACGGTCGTCGGCCGAACCGGCGCCGAGTCCGATGACGTCTGTTCGGAGGTGCTGGCCGGCGCGATCCAGGGTATGGCGACGGTGCGAGCGGCGAACCCCGACCAGATCGAGGCCCATCTGGTCGACGCGGCTTATGCGGCCGGCTGCGAAACAGGCCGTCGGGCGCCGAACGAAGTGCCGCAGGCGGAGATCGAGAACGGGATCTGTGTGCCAGTTCCCCACATGGCTGCCCCGCTCTTCATCGACGGCCAGGTGGTGCGAGTCGGGCCGATGTCGATGGCGCTCGCCCAACGGGCACACGGAGAGCGGATCGGAGCGTTGGCTCAGCGCCTCGGACTGCTGCAGCACGTCCGAGAGGTGCGTCGGCTGAGGAGGGCCGGCCTGACCCAGAAGCGGAGCGGGGACCGGTGCGGCACCGGACACGACCAGCGGAGCCTGTTCGAGATCGGAGAGGACGTATGAAACGGCATCGGGACGAGTCCGTACCCTTCTCCGCCGTCTTCGGTCTTCCTGCGGAAGTCGGGATGAGGGTCGCAGCAAAGGCGCTGAACGTGAGTCTGGGCACGGCGTACAAACAGGCAAGGCGCGGTGACTTCCCCTGCCGGCTGCGCAGGAGGGGACGGATTTACGTCGTGGCACTCCACGACTTGATGCGTGGCCTCGGCATCCAGGATGTCCGCGTGCGCTACGACGACATCGAAGAGGGAGCACGACTCGCCGTCGGCTACGGCGACTGTTGGAGGCAGTCGAGAAGTGGAGGATCCCCAGGTCGATGACCTGGGGATCTTCGGGAGCGTGGGACGGCGGGGGCTACGGCGTCGGCAGGCGGCGTTCCGTCGGTGGGAGCAGCAGGATTTCCAGGGCCTGGGCGCAGGCTCGGGTGTGGGTGAGGAACCAGGGGAGGCGTTCGTCGGTGAGGAGGGTGGGGGCGGCTCGTAGGGTGAGGGCGAAGCGGGCGTGGCCGGTTCGGTCCAGGATCGGGACGGCCAGTGCGCGGATGCCGGGGGGTGCGTCGCGTGCGTAGCCGTGGGTGTGTATGGACGTCAACTCCTCGTCGAGTGGCGCCTGTTCGTCTGGGCGTGGCCAGGCCAGGAGCACCTTGCCGGGGGCCGTCGTACGCAGAGGGTGGCGCAGGGCGGACATCGGCGTGACCGGGCCGCCCGCGACGATCACCGCGTACGGGCCGCTGCGCAGGGCGAGATCCGCGGCGGTGCCGGTTCGCGCGGCCAGGTCGGCCAGTTCCGGCGCGGCCAGATGCAGGCCGCGCTGGTGGTAGGCGAGGCGGCCGAGCTCCGTCATCGCGGGGCCGAGACGGTAGCGCGAGGTGCGTGCGTCCTGCTCCAGGAAACCCGCGCCCACGAGCGTACGGGCCAGTCGATGCGCGGTGGAGACGGGTAAGCCGAGCCGTCGGGAGAGATCGGACGCGCTCAGGTCCGGGCCGTTGTCGTGGAAGGCGTGCAGCACCTCCAGGGCGCGCTGCACCGCCTGCGCGCCGGTCGGTGTGCGCACCGTGGTGGCCTCGGTCATGTCCGCTCCCCTGCCCGGGTCGTGATCGACTAAGGGCTCCACACTACGGCCGCCCCATCTGGTCGCTCCGGGCAACGGCCAATGCGGCCGGAAGCGCCCCGGAACCCGGCTGGAAGCGGTGGGAGGGGGCAAGCCGTGACGGACCCGGTCGGTGCCGCGTTCTCGACCTGGCAGCCCGGGCGCGACAAGGGTCTGGGCGCCGCCAGCTCATCGAGAGCGAGGCGCCGAATGCGGCATGAGGCGGTTCGACCAGTAGTAATCGGCCAAACACAGGGCCGCGCCGAGTGATCGCTTGACGTCGACCGAATCCGACGTTCAACGATCATTGACCGGACGTTGATCCCGCCGCGCCAGGCTGTAGGTATGTCGATCAACACCATCAACGCCGGGCCGGAACTCGCCTGGCAGGAGACCGCATTGTGCGCCCAGGCGGGGCCCGAGTTCTTCTTCCCCGCCCCCGGCAGCTCGACGCGGGAGGCCAAGCTGCTCTGCGGGAGCTGCGAGGGCCGGCAGGCGTGCCTGGAGTACGCGCTGGCGAACGACGAGCGATTCGGCGTCTGGGGCGGCCTCTCCGAGCAGGAGAGACTGCAACTGCGGCGCAACCGGCGCTGAGAGTCCGAGCCACGAGCCCGGCCGTCTCAGGAGTTGGCCGGGTTCCGCCGGCGGACGCGCGCGCCCGTTTCGGGGGCGGGCCGCGCGTCCGCATTCGGCATGCCCGGCCACGGAACGACGCCCCGGGCACCCGACCATGCCGATCATCCCGGCCACCTCGACGCCCAGGCCCGGTCGGCGCTCTGGCACCCCGCACCACCCGCACGCCATGCTGGATCGCGATCGGAACGAGCTCGGACGAGCACTCAAGACCGAGGCCCGGAGGGCGTGTTGAGGACAGCGGACGGTACCGGCACCCACCGACGCGGCGAGCGACGGACCACGTACTACGACTACATCGTCGTAGGAGCCGGCTCGGCCGGATGCGTGCTCGCCGCGCGGCTCTCCGAGGACCCCTCGGTCCGGGTCGCGCTCATCGAGTCAGGGCCGCGCGACCGCAAGGCCGAGATCAGAATCCCCGCCGCGTTCCCGAAGCTCTTCAAGACGCCGTACGACTGGGACTTCAGCACGGCGAAGCAGGAGGCGCTGGGCGGGCGCGAGCTGTACTGGCCGCGCGGGCACACCCTCGGCGGCTCGTCGTCCATCAACGCGATGATGTGGATCCGCGGCCACCGCGACGACTACGACGCATGGGGCGCGGCGGCCGGGCCCGAGTGGACGCACGACCGGCTCGTCCCGTACTTCCGCCGCGCCGAGCGCTGGACGGGGCCCGCTCGCGCGGACTCGGTGTACGGCACGGACGGCCCGCTGTACATCGCGCCGCCCCGCGACCCCAACCCCGTCACCGCGGCCTTCCTCGCCGCCTGCCGGGACGCCGGCCTCACGGAGCTGCCCGAGCTGAACGCCCCCGACCACTCCGGCTACGCCCGTACACCCGTCAACCAGCGCAAGGGGCGCCGCTGGAGCGCCGCCGACGGATATCTGAAACCCGCATCCCGCCGCCCCAACCTCGACATATTCACCGAAGCACGTGTCCGCAGGCTGGAGTTCGACGGCAATCGGGTCACCGGAGTCGTGGCCGACCGGGTGCCGGACGTGCTCGCCGCCCGACGCGAGGTCATCCTCAGCGCGGGCGCCATCGGCTCGCCCCAGCTCCTGATGCTCTCCGGCATCGGCGATCCGGAGCGGCTGCGCGCGGCCGGTGTCGAGGTGCGCGTCGCGTCCCCGGACGTCGGCCGCCACCTCCAGGACCACCTCTCGTACGCGGTGACCATGCGCTGCCCCGAGCCCGTCACGCTCACCGGCGCCGACACGCTGCCCAACATCGGACGCTTCCTGCTGCGCGGCCGGGGACCGCTCACCTCGAATCTGGGGGAGGCGGTCGCGTTCGTGCGCACCCGGCCCGAACTGGCCGCGCCCGACATCGAGCTGGTCTTCGCCCCGGCGCCGTTCGTGGACCACGGACTCACCCCGCCGACCGAGCACGGCATCACCATCGGAGTGGTCCTGCTCCAGCCCGCGAGCGAGGGCAGCATCGAACTCGGCGGTACGGCCGTGACCACCCCGCCCCGGATCGACCCCGGATACCTCACGGCCGACGACGATCTGCGCCGGCTGATCGCGGGGGTGCGCAGGGCGGAGGAACTGCTCGGTGCCGCGGCCCTCGCCCCGTACACATCCGGACCGCTGGCGCCCTACCCGGGCCGGGTCGACGACGAACAGCTCGCGGCGGCGGTCCGCGGCTCGGCCGAGTCGCTGTACCACCCGGTGGGGACCTGCCGGATGGGCGCCGACGACGGCTCGGTCACCGATCCCCGGCTGAGGGTCCGGGGAGTCGAGGGCCTGCGCGTCGTCGACGCCTCCGTCATGCCGCGCATCACCCGCGGCCATACGCACGCGCCGACGGTGGCGCTGGCGGAGAAGGCGGCGGAACTGATCCGGGAGGACGCCCGCTAGGAGGCGCCCGCCGGCTGTCCCGCCTGCGGGGTTACGCGCGGCCGCGCGCCTCCATACGGGCCTTGCGCGCGGCCAGCTTCGCGTCGAACTTGCTCGCCTCGGAGTCCAGGCCGCCCATGTACATGCCGAGCTCTTCCTGCGCCTTCAGACCCTCGGGGCCGAGCCCGTCGATCTCCAGGACCTTCAGGAAGCGCAGGACGGGCTGGAGCACGTCGTCGTGGTGGATGCGCAGGTTGTAGATCTCGCCTATGGCCATCTGGGCGGCCGCGCGCTCGAAGCCGGGCATGCCGTGGCCGGGCATCCGGAAGCCGACGACGACATCGCGTACGGCCTGCATGGTCAGGTCCGGCGCGAGCTCGAACGCGGCGCCGAGCAGATTGCGGTAGAAGACCATGTGCAGGTTCTCGTCGGTCGCGATCCGCGCCAGCATGCGGTCGCAGACCGGATCGCCCGACTGGTGGCCGGTGTTGCGGTGCGAGATGCGGGTCGCGAGCTCCTGGAAGGCGACGTACGCGACCGAGTGCAGCATCGAGTGCCGGTTGTCGGACTCGAAGCCCTCCGACATGTGCGCCATCCGGAACTGCTCCAGCTTGTCCGGGTCGACGGCGCGCGAGGCCAGCAGGTAGTCGCGCATCACGATGCCGTGCCGGCCCTCCTCGGCGGTCCAGCGGTGCACCCAGGTGCCCCAGGCGCCGTCACGGCCGAAGAGGCTGGCGATCTCGTGGTGGTAGCTGGGGAGGTTGTCCTCGGTCAGCAGGTTCACCACGAGCGCGATCTTGCCTATGTCCGTGACCTTGGACTGCTGCGGCTCCCACGCCTCGCCGTCCTCGAAGAGCCCCGGGAAGTTCCGCGCGTCCGAGAACGGCACGTACTCGTGCGGCATCCAGTCCTTGGCGACCTTGAGATGCCGGTTGAGCTCCTTCTCGACGACCTCCTCCAGCGCGTACAGCAGTCGGGCATCGGTCCACGCTGCCGAACTGCCGAGGTGGGGAGAGGTGATCGTCACGAGGGAGCTCCAGGGGGACGGAAAAGGGGACGGGCGTTACCTACGCCTACGTAGGTTACGAGACCGTAGGTTAAGCGCGGGGTAAGCCCTAGCCAAGTCCCGCCCTATTTCCGGCTGGCTACTCTTCGTAGTGTTTGCAGGTCAGAAGAGTCTCGTGAGGTGGAATGTCACCTACCGCTTGACCTCCGCGCAGGCTTCGAATCGACCTGCGCGGAGGTCGAGCAGCACTGGATCAGCCCCGTTCGCGCACCTCCTCCGCCGTCGTGTCCGTGAGGTCGTCGTCCAGGTAGAGCCAGCGCGTGACGCCGATCGACTCCAGGAACGGGATGTCGTGGCTCGCCACGATCAACGCGCCCTCGAACGCGGACAGGGCGTCGGTGAGGCGGCGTACGCTCGCCATGTCCAGGTTGTTCGTCGGCTCGTCCAGCATCAGCAACTGCGGCGCGGGCTCCGCGAGGAGCAGCGCGGCGAGCGAGGCCCGGAAGCGTTCGCCGCCCGAGAGCGTTCCGGCCGGGCGGTCGGCCCGGGCTCCCTTGAACAGGAAGCGGGCAAGCCGCGCCCGGATCGCGTTCTCGGTGGCTCCGGGGGCGAACCGCGCCACGTTCTGCGCCACGCTCAACTCGTCGTCCAGGACGTCGAGCCGCTGCGGCAGGAACCGCAGGGGCACATGCGCCACCGCCTCGCCCGCCGCCGGTTCCAGCTGCCCGGCGAGCGCGCGCAGCAGCGTGGTCTTGCCCGCCCCGTTGCGGCCGACCAGCGCTATCCGCTCCGGACCGTGGATGTCCAGATCGCGCAGCACCCGCCCGGAGTAGGGGAGTTGGAGGTCCCTCAGAGTCAGGACGGTCCGGCCCGGGTGGACCTTCGTGTACGGGAGCTCCACGCGGATCTCCTCGTCGTCCCGCACCGCCTCCGCCGCCTCGTTCAGCCGGTCCCGGGCCTGGGCGAGGCGTTCGGTCTGCAGGATGCGGTGCTTGCCCGCCGACACCTGGGCGTCGCTCTTGCGGCCGTTGGCGACGATCTTCGGCACCCTCTTGTTCTCGTAGCTCTTCTGTCCGAAGCGCTTGCGCCGCGCCAACTTGACGTTCGCGTCGGCGAGTTCGCGCTTCTGGCGCTGTACGTCGGCCTCGGCGACCCGGACCGTACGCTCGGCCGCCTCCTGCTCGACGGCCAGCGCCTCCTCGTACGCCGAGAAGTTGCCGCCGTACCAGGCGACCTCGCCGTCGTGCAGATCGGCGATCTGGTCGACGCGTTCCAGCAGTTCACGGTCGTGGCTGACCACGACCATCACCTTGGGCCACGCCTCGACGGCGTCGTACAGCCGTCGGCGGGCGCTCAGGTCCAGGTTGTTGGTCGGCTCGTCGAGCAGCAGGACGTCCGGGCGGCGCAGCAGCAGCGCGGCCAGGCGCAGCAACACCGACTCACCGCCGGAGAGTTCACCGATCGTCCGGTCGAGCCCGACCCCGTCGAGGCCGAGCTGGCCGAGCGCGGCCCGGGCCCGCTCCTCGACGTCCCAGTCGTCGCCGACGACCGCGAAGTGCTCGTCGCGTACGTCGCCGGACTCGATGGCGTGCAGCGCGGCCCGGACCCGGTCGATGCCGAGCGCCTGGTCGACCCGCAGCCCGGTGGCCAGGGTCAGGTTCTGCGGCAGATAGCCGATCTCGCCCGCCGTGGAGATCCGGCCGTCGGTGGGCGTGAGCTCACCGGACAACAGGCGCAACAGCGTGGACTTTCCCGAGCCGTTGAGACCGATCAGGCCGGTGCGGCCCGGGCCGACCGCCAGGTGGAAGCCGTCGAACAGGGTGGTGCCGTCGGGCCAGGTGAAGGAGAGGTCGGCACAGCCGATGTGCGTCGAGGACGCGGAGTACGTAGACAAAATGTCTCCCGGTTGCGGGGAAGAGTGAATGAGGCAGTGCAACGGGGAACTGAGACACCGGTCAGGGCATGAAGAAGGCCCTGGTCGTGGCGGGACGGCTCGGAGGCATGGTCACACCGCGCGCGCTACACGGAAGGGTGCGCGAAACGGTGTCTCAGAAGCCTCAGACGAGCAACGTCCTACTCCGATCGACGACAACAGGGCCATGACGAACTTACGACAGGCTGGGGGCGGCCGCAAATCTTTTATCAGAGGGGCTGATGGGAGGCGCCGATACGCGTCAACAGGCGTCGCGCAGCAGCTCGGTGAGGTCTTCGTCCAGGTCCAGGTAATGGTGCTCCTGGCCCACCGGCACCAGCAGCTGGGTGCGCTTGAGGAAGCGGCGAATCTCGGACGTACGGATGTGCACCATCGCGGTGCCCTCCGCCGCGTGGAACTCCAGGACCGTACGGTCGAAGCCGTACGGCCGCACCCGCACGTCACCCATCCCGGCCGACGTCTCCAGGCCCGTTTCAAGGAGCTCGCGGGCGAAGGCCCAGGAGACCTCGACCCCTTCGAGGGTGGCGGGGGCGGGGAAGACCATCCGTACGGCGAACGGGTCCTCGCGGTCGTAGCCGAGCGTCGCGGGGACGATCTGCACCCGGGGGTCGGACGCGATGAGGCGGGCCTCGACGGCTTGCTCGATGACAGTGGACAACGCCCTGCTCCCCTAACCTCACGACCGGGTACTTCTCTTCCTGCTGTTCACGAAGACGGCAGAAAACACCGTTCCGTGCACACCGACGAAGGGTGACCTGTGTCACCTGATCGCTACGTACGCGTCACTTGCCGGTGCGTCACCGCCCGGCTTTACGGGGTGCTTAACGCGCTCCGGATTGATGGCGATACGGTCGAATTTCGCCCTCTGGACGCCGCCTCGCCGTCCGGGCTAGCTTCCAGCGCCATGAGGCCCATGGGGAAGACGAGACGATTGCTGTCGGTGGGGCTGGGCGGGGTGGCCCTGGTGGCCGCGCTGACCGCGCCCGCCCACGCGCACGGCCACGACGACGCCACTGGTGACGCCCGCTCCGCACCGAAGTGGCAGCTCACCGGGACCGGAACCGACGCCCGCTTCCGCGGGCTCTCGGCGGTCAGCCGCACCACCGCCTGGGTGGCGGGATCCAAGGGGACGGTGCTGCGGACCGTGGACGGCGGCCGCAGCTGGCGGAACGTCTCGCCGCCGGGCGCGGCGGCGCTGGAGTTCCGGGACGTACGGGCCTTCGACGCCCGGCGGGCCGTGGTGCTCGCCATCGGCGACGGCGAGGCGTCCCGTGTGTACCGGACCGAGGACGGCGGCGCCACCTGGACCGAGTCGTTCCGCAACACCGACCCCAAGGCGTTCTACGACTGCCTGACCTTCTTCGACCACCGCCACGGCCTGGCGGTCGGCGACCCGGTCGACGGCAAGTACCGCATCCTGTCCACCGCCGACGGCGGCCGCTCCTGGAAGGTGCTGCCGAGCGCCGGGATGCCGGCCGCGCAGCCCGGCGAGGCGGCCTTCGCGGCGAGCGGCCAGTGCCTGGTGAGCTCCGGGCCGCGCGACGCGTGGCTGGCGACCGGCGGCGGCGCCACCGCGCGCGTGCTGCACTCCGCCGACCGGGGCCTGACCTGGACGGCGGCCGAGTCGACGATCCCGGCGGGCGACCCGGCGCGCGGGGTCTTCGGGCTCGCCTTCCGCGACCGTACGCACGGGATCGCGGTCGGCGGCGACTACCGGGCCGGACAGCCCTCGCCCAGCGCGGCCGCCGTCACCGGCGACGGCGGACGGGACTGGCGCCAGGCGGCGGCCCCGGTCGCCGCCTACCGCTCGGGCGTCGCCTGGCTGCCGCACAGCCGCTCGGCCGCGCTCGCGGTCGGCCCCACCGGCACCGACCTGACCACGGACGGCGGCCGCACCTGGCGGACCGTCGACACCGGCTCGTACGACACCGTGGACTGCACCCCCGACGGCGGCTGCTGGGCAGCGGGCGAGAAGGGCCGGGTGGCGCGCCTCGCCCGCTGAGACCGGGCTACTTGGAGGGCAACTCCTGCTGGAACGCGGCGAGTTCCGGTGCGGTCTTGGTCGCGTAGAACTCGGTGATCCGGTACGCGCACACGCCGTTGACGCTGAAGGGGTCGGCCGCCGTGATCCGCTCGATCGCCGCGCGGTCGTCCCCGACGGCGAGGATGACCCCGCCCTCGCGGGGCTCCTTGCGGCCGGAGGCGATGAAGACACCGGCCGCGTACTGCTCGTTCAGCCAGGCGACGTGCTCGCCGAGGAGTTCGTCGACGCGGGTGAGGGGGGCGGTGTACGTCAGGTCGAGTATGAACATGATCGCCAGGCTACTCCGGGCCGCATTTAGGGTGAGGGCATGGTGACGCTCACAGAGATCCCCGAGGGCTGGCCCACGGACGAGTCGCAGGCCCTGGCCGTGCAGGACGAACTGCGCGGCCGTGTCGTGCTCGACGAGCCCGGGCCGCCGCCCGGCACCGGTCTGGTCACGGGCGTCGACGTGGCGTACGACGACGAGCGGGACGTCGTCGCGGCGGCCGCGGTGGTCCTGGACGCGGCCACCCTGGAGGTCGTCGAGGAGTCCACCGCCGTCGGCCGGGTGGCCTTCCCGTACGTGCCCGGGCTGCTCGCCTTCCGGGAGATCCCCACGGTCCTGGCGGCCCTGGAGGCGCTGAGTGCCGGTCCCGGTCTGGTGGTCTGCGACGGGTACGGGCTCGCCCACCCCCGCCGCTTCGGCCTCGCCGCCCACCTCGGCGTCCTCACCGGGCTCCCGGTGATCGGCGTCGCCAAGAACCCGTTCACCTTCACGTACGAGCAGCCGGGCGCCCGGCGCGGGGACAGTTCGCCGCTGGTGGCCGAGCGGGGCGAGGAGGTCGGGCGGGGCGAGGAGGTCGGGCGGGCGCTGCGCACCCGGGCCGACGTCAAGCCGGTGTTCGTCTCGGTCGGCCACCGGGTCGGCCTGGACAACGCCTGCGCCCACGTCCTGCGGCTCACCCCGCACTACCGGCTGCCCGAGTCGACCCGGCGCGCGGACTCCCTCTGCCGCGAGGCGCTGCGCACCGCGCTCACGGCGGGGTAGCCGTCAGCGCGTGTGGGCCACCCGGAAGCGGATGCCCGCCGCCTGGAGCCGTTCGAGGAGCGGGTCGCCCATCGCCGCGACCGTCGTCAACTGGCCGCCCTTCGAGGGCAGTTCGTCGAAGGCGAGGCACAGAGCGCCCTCGGCGAGGATCTTGGCCGTCTCGTCGTACCCCGGGTCGCCGCCCGCGACCTCGGTGAACACCCGGCGCCCGCCGCCCTCGCCCACGAACCGCAGCGAGAACCAGCTGCGGTCGCGCTTCTCCTTGTCGGGGCCGCTGCCCGCCTCGTAACGGTTCATCAGCCACCGCCGTACGGCGGGGAGTTGAGCCGCGCCGAACGCCGTGCCCGCGCCGACGACCGCGCCGAGCGCCAGCGGCAGACGGCGGACGGCCGCGAAGTGGCGGTAGCGGAAGTCGGGGCCGTACGCGGGGTTCGCGGCCGCCGAGCGGGCTACCACCGTCGGGTCGAGGACCGGCAGCGGCAGCGCCCAGGCGCCCGTCTCGCGGCTGAAGTGCGGGGCGCCGAGCGGGGCGCGGGCGCGGCGGCCGACCAGGCGCGGCTCGTGCAGCCGCCGCTCCCGGGCCGCCCGCAGCTGCTGCGCGCCGCGCCCCATCGCGTTGAGCGCCGACGCGAGCGTGCCGCCGGAGAAGGTCGCGGAGGTGCGCAGGAAGCCGTCGACGCGCAGCGGCACGTCCTTCGGCAGCTGCTGGACCGTGTAGTACACCCCGAGGTCGCACGGCACCGAGTCGAAGCCGCACGCGTGCACCAGGCGGGCGCCGGTCTCGCGGGCGCGCGCGTCATGGCGTACGTACATCGTGTCCACGAACTCCGGCTCGCCGGTCAGATCGAGGTAGTCGGTCCCGGCCTCGGCGCACGCGGCGACCAGGCCCTCGCCGTACCAGACGTAGGGGCCCACCGTCGTCGCCACCACGCGGGCGGACTCGGCGAGGTCGCGCAGCGAGTCCGGGTCGGCCGAGTCGGCGGTAAGCAGGGGGAGCGTGGCGCAGGCCGGGTCGATCGCGGCGAGCCGCTCGCGCAGCCGCTCCAGCTTGGGCAGCGAGCGCCCGGCCAGCGCCCAGCGGCAGCCGTGCGGCGCGTGCGCGGCCAGATACTCCGCGGTGAGGGTGCCGACGAACCCCGTCGCCCCGAACAGCACGACGTCGTACGGACGCGCTGTCCGCTCGGCCGCACGCTCCGCCGCCGTCCGCTCCTGCGACCGCTCCAAGGTGAACCCTCCACTCCGCGCCGTTGTCGGTGGCAGACCCTAGCGTGAGAAGGCGCGTCGCGGGTGATCAAGGAGGCAGGAGATGTGAGGCGGCGGCCCGCACGCGGCATGTGGCCTTGCGTGAGAACCCGCGTAAAGCCCCGCATAAAAACCAAGCGCTTGCTCGCGCAGGGGCTTGTGCGAACTGGAACGCGTTCTTAGCATCATTGATGTTACATCAGTTGTGTCACAGCGCTGGGGGCTTGATGGCGACGACAGGGAACGGGCCGCTCGCAGGTGTGCGGGTGGTCGAACTGGCCGGAATCGGGCCCGGCCCGTTCGCCGCGATGCTCCTGGCCGACCTCGGCGCCGACGTGGTCCGCGTCGACCGCCCCGGCGGCCCGGGGCTTGCCATCGACCCCGCGTACGACCTCACGAACCGCAACAAACGGTCCGTACTGATCGACCTCAAGGCCGAGGACGGCCCCCGCCGCGTCCTCGACCTGGTCGAGCGGGCCGACATCCTCGTCGAGGGCTACCGCCCCGGCGTCGCCGAGCGCCTGGGGGTCGGGCCCGAGGAGTGCCTGGCCAGGAACCCGAAGCTGGTGTACGGGCGGATGACCGGCTGGGGCCAGGACGGCCCGCTCGCCCCGCGCGCCGGGCACGACATCGGGTACATCGCTGTCACCGGCACCCTCGGCATGATCGGCAAGGCGGACGAGGGCCCGACCGTCCCCGCCAACCTGGTCGGCGACTACGCGGGCGGCTCGCTCTATCTCGTCGTCGGCGTCCTCGCCGCGCTCCAGCACGCGCGCGCCCATGGCGAGGGCCAGGTCGTGGACGCCGCGATCGTCGACGGCGCCGCCCATCTCGCCACCATGATCCACGGCATGCTGGCGGCCGGCGGCTGGCAGGACCGGCGCGCCGCCAACCTGCTCGACGGCGGCTGCCCCTTCTACGGCACCTACGAGACATCCGACGGCCAGTACATGGCGGTCGGCGCCCTTGAGCAGCAGTTCTACGACGAGTTCGTACGGCTTCTCGGTATCGAGGCCGTCGCACCGGCCCGTAAGGACTTCGCCCGCTGGGAGGAGCTGCGGACGGCTGTCGCCGAGCGGTTCCGGACCCGTACGCGCGCGGAGTGGACGGCCGTGTTCGAGGGCTCGGACGCGTGCGTGGCGCCCGTGCTCTCGATGCGGGAGGCGCCCGCACATCCGCATCTCGCCGCGCGCGGGACCTTCGCCGAGCACGGCGGCATCACCCAGCCCGCGCCCGCGCCCCGCTTCTCGCGCACCCCGGGCTCCCTGCGCCGCCCGCCCGCGCTGCCGGGCGCCGACACCGCCGAGGTCGCCCACGACTGGGACGTATCGGCCCTGTACCCCCACACCACAGAGGAGACCGACAGGTGAAGCGGCAGATCTTCACGGCCGAGCACGACGCCTTCCGCGAGACCGTACGTACCTTCCTGGCCAAGGAGGTGCTGCCGCACTACGAGCAGTGGGAGAAGGACGGCATCGTCTCGCGTGAGGCGTGGCTCGCGGCCGGTCGGCAGGGGCTGCTCGGGCTCGCGGTGGACGAGGAGTACGGAGGCGGCGGGAACGCGGACTTCCGCTACAGCGCCGTGCTGGCCGAGGAGTTCACCCGGGCCGGTGCCGCCGGGCTCGCGATCGGGCTGCACAACGACATCATCGGGCCGTATCTGACCTCTCTGGCCACCGAGGAGCAGAAGCGGCGCTGGCTGCCCGGGTTCTGCGACGGCTCGCTGATCACCGCGATCGCCATGACCGAGCCGGGCGCGGGCTCCGACCTCCAGGGCATCCGCACCGCCGCCGAGGACAAGGGCGACCACTGGCTGCTCAACGGCTCCAAGACGTTCATCTCCAACGGCATCCTCGCCGACCTGGTGATCGTCGTCGCCAAGACCACGCCCGAGGGCGGCGCCCACGGCCTGTCGCTGCTCGTCGTCGAGCGCGGCGCGGACGGCTTCGAGCGCGGCCGCAACCTCGACAAGATCGGCCAGAAGTCCCAGGACACGGCCGAGCTGTTCTTCACCGACGTACGCGTGCCGAAGGAGAACCTGCTCGGTGAGCTCGACGGCGCCTTCATCCATCTGATGACCAACCTCGCGCAGGAACGCCTCAGCATCGCGGTCGCCGCGATCGCCGCCGCCGAGCATCTGCTGGAGATCACCACGACGTACGTCAAGGAGCGCGAGGCGTTCGGGCGCCCGCTCGCCACCAAGCAGCACATCCGGTTCGAGATCGCCGAGATGGCCACCGAGTGCGCCGTCACCCGTACGTTCCTCGACCGCTGCATCGTCGATCACTCGAACGGGGAACTCGACGCCGTGCACGCCTCGATGGCCAAGTGGTGGGCCACCGAGCTGCAGAAGCGCGTCGCCGACCGCTGTCTCCAACTGCACGGCGGCTACGGCTATATGAGCGAGTACCGGGTCGCCAGGGCGTTCACCGACGGCCGCATCCAGACCATCTACGGCGGGACGACCGAGATCATGAAGGAGATCATCGGCCGTTCCCTGCTCGGCTAACCCTCTTTGAAAGGCTTATCAGTGAGCACCGAAGCGTTTGTGTACGACGCGATCCGCACCCCGCGCGGGCGCGGCAAGGCCAACGGCTCCCTGCACGGAACCAAGCCGATCGACCTGGTCGTCGGGCTGATCCGCGAGGTGCGGGAGCGCTTCCCGGACCTCGACCCGGCGGCGATCGACGACATCGTCCTCGGCGTGGTCGGCCCGGTCGGCGACCAGGGCTCCGACATCGCCCGGATCGCGGCGATCGCCGCCGGGCTGCCGGACACGGTCGCGGGCGTGCAGGAGAACCGCTTCTGTGCCTCGGGCCTCGAAGCCGTCAACCTGGCGGCGGCCAAGGTCCGTTCGGGCTGGGAGGACCTGGTGCTCGCGGGCGGCGTCGAGTCGATGTCGCGCGTCCCGATGGCCTCGGACGGCGGCGCCTGGTTCGCCGACCCGATGACCAACTTCGACACCAACTTCGCCCCGCAGGGCATCGGCGCCGACCTCATCGCCACCATCGAGGGCTTCTCGCGCCGCGACGTCGACGAGTACGCGGCGCTCTCGCAGGAGCGGGCCGCCGAAGCGTGGAAGGACGGCCGGTTCGGCCGGTCCGTCGTGCCGGTCAAGGACCGCAACGGCCTGGTCGTCCTCGACCACGACGAGCACATGCGCCCCGGCACCACCGCCGACTCGCTCGCGGGCCTCAAGCCGTCGTTCGCGGCCATCGGCGAGATGGGCGGCTTCGACGCGGTGGCGCTGCAGAAGTACCACTGGGTGGAGAAGATCGACCACGTCCACCACGCGGGCAACTCCTCCGGCATCGTGGACGGCGCCGCCCTGGTCGCCATCGGCTCGCGCGAGGTCGGCGAGCGCTACGGCATGACCCCGCGCGCCCGGATCGTCTCGGCCGCCGTCTCCGGCTCCGAGCCGACGATCATGCTCACCGGTCCCGCCCCCGCCACCCGCAAGGCGCTCGCCAAGGCCGGGCTGACCATCGACGACATCGACCTCGTCGAGATCAACGAGGCGTTCGCCGGTGTGGTGCTGCGGTTCGCCCGTGACATGGGCCTCTCGCTCGACAAGATCAACGTCAATGGCGGCGCCATCGCCATGGGCCACCCGCTGGGCGCCACCGGCGCGATGATCCTCGGCACGCTCGTCGACGAGCTGGAGCGCCGCGACCAGCGGTACGGCCTGGCCACGCTGTGCGTCGGCGGCGGCATGGGCATCGCCACCGTCGTCGAGCGTCTCTGACCGTCCTGTCCCGGCACCCCCTCATACGGAGATTTCAGCAATGACCGAGAGCACCACCATCCGCTGGGAACAGGACGAGACCGGCGTCGTCACCCTCGTCCTCGACGACCCCAACCAGTCCGCCAACACCATGAACCGGGCCTTCAAGGACTCCATCGCGGCGATCGCCGACCGCGCCGAGGCCGAGAAGGACTCCATCCGGGGCATCATCTACACCTCCGCCAAGAAGACGTTCTTCGCGGGCGGCGACCTCAAGGACATGATCCAGGTCGGCCCGGAGAACGCCCAGCAGGCGTTCGAGACCGGCACCGCCATCAAGAACTCGCTGCGCCGCATCGAGACCCTGGGCAAGCCGGTCGTCGCGGCCATCAACGGGGCTGCCCTCGGCGGCGGTTACGAGATCGCGCTCGCCAGCCACCACCGCGTCGCGCTCGACGCCCCCGGCTCCAAGATCGGCCTGCCCGAGGTCACCCTGGGCCTGCTTCCGGCGGGCGGCGGTGTGACCCGTACCGTACGGCTGATGGGCATCGCGGACGCGCTGCTGAAGGTGCTGCTCCAGGGTACCCAGTACTCCCCGCAGCGGGCGCTGGAGAACGGCCTCGTCCACGAAGTCGCCGCCACACCCGAGGAGATGATCGCCAAGGCGCGCGCCTTCATCGACGCCCACCCCGAGTCCCAGCAGCCGTGGGACGTCAAGGGCTACCGCATCCCGGGCGGCACGCCGTCGAACCCCAAGTTCGCCGCCAACCTGCCCGCGTTCCCGGCCAACTTGAAGAAGCAGTTGAACGGCGCCCCCTACCCGGCGCCGCGCAACATCCTCGCGGCCGCCGTCGAGGGCTCCCAGGTCGACTTCGAGACCGCGCTGACCATCGAGGCCCGGTACTTCACCGAGCTGGTCACCGGCCAGACCGCGAAGAACATGATCCAGGCGTTCTTCTTCGACCTCCAGGCCGTCAACTCCGGTGCCAGCCGCCCCAAGGGCATCGAGCCGCGCCCGGTCCGCAAGGTCGCCGTCCTCGGCGCGGGCATGATGGGCGCGGGCATCGCGTACTCCTGCGCCCGGGCCGGCATCGAGGTCGTCCTCAAGGACGTCTCGCAGGAGGCGGCGGACAAGGGCAAGGCGTACTCGGAGAAGCTGCTCGCCAAGGCGCTCTCGCGGGGCCGTACGACCGAGGCCAAGCGCGACGAACTGCTCGCCCGCATCACGGCGACCGCCGACCCGCGCGACCTCGCGGGCTGCGACGCGGTCATCGAGGCGGTCTTCGAGAACACCGAGCTCAAGCACAAGGTGTTCCAGGAGATCCAGGACATCGTCGAGCCGGACGCGCTGCTCTGCTCCAACACCTCGACCCTGCCGATCACCGGTCTCGCCGAAGGCGTCACCCGCCAGGCCGACTTCATCGGGCTGCACTTCTTCTCGCCGGTCGACAAGATGCCGCTCGTCGAGATCATCAAGGGCGAGCGCACCGGCGACGAGGCGCTGGCCCGCGCCTTCGACCTGGTCCGCCAGATCAAGAAGACCCCGATCGTCGTCAACGACTCGCGCGGCTTCTTCACCTCACGGGTCATCGGCCAGTTCATCAACGAGGGCGTCGCGATGGTCGGCGAGGGCATCGAGCCCGCCTCCATCGAGCAGGCGGCGGGCCAGGCGGGCTACCCGGCCAAGGTCCTCTCCCTGATGGACGAGCTGACCCTCACCCTGCCGCGCAAGATCCGCGACGAGTCGCGGCGGGCCGTCGAGGAGGCGGGCGGCGTCTGGCCCGGACACCCGGCGGACTCGGTCATCGACCGCATGGTCGACGAGTTCGGCCGCCCCGGCCGCAGCGGCGGCGCGGGCTTCTACGAGTACGGCGAGGACGGCAAGCGCGTACGGCTGTGGCCGGGCCTCCGCGAGCACTTCGGCAAGCCGGGCGTCGAGGTCCCCTTCGAGGACATGAAGGAGCGGATGCTCTTCGCCGAGTCGCTGGACACCGTCCGCCTCTTCGAGGAGGGCGTGCTCACCTCGGTCGCCGACGCCAACATCGGCTCCATCATGGGCATCGGCTTCCCGGCGTGGACGGGCGGCGTGATGCAGTACATGAACGGTTACGAGGGCGGTCTGCCGGGCTTCGTCGCCCGCGCCCGCGAACTGGCCGAGCGCTACGGCGACCGCTTCCTGCCGCCGGCGCTGCTGGTGGAGAAGGCGGAGCGGGGGGAGAAGTTCGCGGACGCGTAACGGGGGGAGGGGCCGGGGAGAAGATCCCCGGCCCCTCACTCGCTATTCGGCCTCGGCGCGGAAGGCGGCTCGCAGCTCCTCTTTGAGCGACCGCTGGAACGCCGTGACCAGCGCCTGCACCACCATCGGCTGCATGTGCGCCGACAGGGACTTCATCGCGGCCACATGGTCGGGGTCCGACTCCCGCTCGCGGTACGGGTTCCACACCTCGTCCCGGAACAGCCGCGTCAGCTCGTGCGCGGCCGAGCGGGTGTGGTCCACGAGGACGGTGCGCGCCGCCAGGATCGTCTCGTGCGCGATCGGTACGTCCAGGAGCTGCACCCCGAGCGCGAGCAGCCCGGGGTCGACCAGGAACGCGTCGCTGTCGCCGGGAGTGCGCTCCAGTACGTTCATCGCCGCCAGCCGGTCGATGTCCACGTCGGACAGGGACCGTCCGGCCCTCCGCTCCAGCTCCGCCCGGGTGGCCTCCTCGGCGGCGTCCGGCGCCCAGGAGGCGACCACGGCACGGTGGATCGCCAGATCGTGCGCGTTCAGATCGGGCGGCAGCTGCTGGAGGTAGCGCTCGATCGCGGCGAGCGTCATCCCGTGGTGCTGCAACTCCTCGATGAGGGCGAGCCGGGACAGATGCGCCGGGCCGTAGTGCCCGACCCGGCGCGGCCCGATCGAGGGCGGCGGGAGCAGGCCCCTGGTGCTGTAGAAACGGATGGTGCGCACGGTGACCCCGGCGCGCGCGGCCAGTTCGTCGACCGTGAGGGTCGGCTCCTCGGTCTCGGTCGCCATGGCTGTGCCTCTTTCCCGGTTCGCGGTCGATCCGGTTCAACAGTATTGCTGTCTCACCACTGTTGTGAAAGGGGCCCGGAGCCGGTCATCCACCGAGGCGGCGCAGACGCTGGACGCCGTGCGGTGGGCCCCGGGCCCCGGGCACGACTGGCTCCCCGACACCGGCCATCCGAAACTCGCGCCCCACCAGTCATCTGATATCCCTGGAGGTGTGATCGAGAACCGCACGTCCGCCGACCCCGCCCCGCCTCCACCGGGCGGAGTGCTGTGGAGCCTCGCCGGGGACGTGCGGGTCCTGCTCACGCTGCCCGCGGCCCTGGCGCTCCAGGTCGCCCACCCCGCCGTCGGCGCCGGGGTCGACGAGCACTCCGTGTTCCGGACCGACCCCTGGGGCCGCGGTGAGCGCTCGCTGCGCTCCCTCCAGCTGTGGGTGTACGGGGGCGAGGCCGCGGCCCAGGAGGGGCGTCGGCTGCGGGAGCTGCACCGGAGCATCCAGGGCACCGACGCGCGGGGCCGCCGCTACCACGCGCTGACCCCGGCCAACTACGCGTGGGTGCACGCCACCGGGTACCCGGTCTTCGCCTACAGCCGGCAGTACCTGCGCCGTCCCTGCACGGAGGCGCAGGAGCGGCAGATGTACGCGGAGTGGCTTCAGGTCGGGCGCGTCCTGGGCATCCACGACCGGGACATGCCGCAGAGCATCGAGGAGTTCTGGCCGTACTACCGCAAGGTGCTCGCCGACGAGATCGGGTCGAACGCGGTGGTCGAGGAGCTGGTCTCGCTCCACCCGGACGTTCCGGCCCCCGCCCTCGGGCCGCTCCCCGTCCGGTTGTTGCTGCGTCTGTGCTGGCCGCTGCTGCTGCCGCCGATCGCCCGCTTCAGACGGTTCCTGACCATCGGTTTTCTGCCGCCGGACGCGCGCGCGGCGATGGGGCTCGAATGGACCGACGCCCAGGAGCGCGCGCTGCGCCGGTTCGGCCGTGTGGTGCGGGCCGTCGTGCCCGTACTGCCGGAGCGGCTGCGCTATCTGCCGCTCGCCAGGCAGGCCAGGGCGCGAGCAAGGGCCGAGAAGCGCGCCGCGTGAGGCGCTACGCGGACGCCCGCCGCACCAGCACCGTCTCCGTGATCACCGGCTCCGGGCTCGTGCCGTCCCCGTTCAGACCGCTCAGCAGCAGTCGGGCCATGAGGCGGCCCATGCCCTCGATGTCCTGACGCACCGTCGTCAGCGGTGGATCCGTCGCCTCCGCGACACCCCGCATGTCGTCGAAGCCGACCAGGGCCACATCCTCGGGCACCCGGCGGCCGCGCTCGCGCAGCACCCGGAGCGCACCCGACGCCATCAGGTCGTTCGCGGCGAACACCGCGTCCAAGTCGGGCCGCCGGTCCAGGAGTTGGGCCATCGCGCGGGCTCCGCTCTCCACCGTGAACGCGCCCTCGGCGATCAGTTCCGGGTCGGTGTCCGGCAGCACGTCGTGGAAGCCGTCGAGCCGGTCCGTCGCCGATGTCTGGTCGGGCGGGCCCGCCAGGTGGGCTATGCGGGTGCGGCCGAGCGCGAGCAGATGGCGTACGGCCGCACGGGCCCCGCTGCGGTTGTCGGCGTCGATGTACGGCACGGGCCGCTCGCCCGGCGGGGTCGGCCAGCTCGGGCGGCCCCCGTACACCGTCGGTATCCCCGTCCTGCGGGCGATCGCGGGCAGTGGGTCGTCGGTGTGCAGCGAGAAGGCAAGCGCGCCGTCGACGTGGCCGCCCGCCAGATAGCGCGCGATCCGGTCGTAGTCGCCCGGTCCCTCCACCAGGAGCAGTACCAACTGGCTGTCGTGGGCGGTGAGTTCCTTGCTGATGCCCCGGATCTGCTGGGAGAAGAACGGGTCGGAGAAGATCCGGATCTCCGGCTCGGCGATGATCACGGCGACCGCGCCGGTGCGCCGGGTGACCAGGGTGCGGGCCGCGTGGTTGGGGACGTATCCCAGCTCCTCGACCGCCTGGCGCACCCTGTCCACCAGTGGCGGCCGCACGCCCGCGCCGCCGTTCATGACCCGGGACGCCGTGGCCCGGGAGACACCTGCGCGCGCGGCGACGGCTTCCAGCGTGGGCCGGGACCCGGGGTGCGGGTCGGTGTGCTGCTCGGTCAAGGCGGGTGCTCCTCGCGGGCGGCGTGGCGGCGCCGGGCGGGGCGCCGCGTACAGCGTAGTGGCGCGTCGCCACGCCCAGCAGGGCGCTAGCCGACCGAAAAGTGGTGGGCGGGCGCGGGCTTCCCGGCCGCGCCCGCCCACCGGATCAGGAGCCCTCAGTGGTGGTCGTGGATGTCGTTCGTCTCCGCGATCTTCTTCCAGGACTTCGGCTGGGCCACCGGCGTTCCGGCGGACCGGGCCACGAGGTTGGCCTTCTTCGCGGCCGCCGTAGCGGGCTTCGCCTGCTGGTACAGCCAGGTGTCGAAGAGCCCGGCGAGCGGCTTGCCGGAGATCTTCTCGGCGTACTGCACGAAGTCGCCCACGTTGGCGTTGCCGTACTGGTGGGCCGTCGGCCAGCCCTTGAGGATGGCGAAGAACGCCTTGTCGCCGACCGCGTTGCGCAGCGCCTGGATGGCGAGCGCGCCCCGGTCGTAGACGGCCAGGTCGAACTGGTTGTCCGGGCCCGGGTCACCCGGCTTGACCTGCCAGAACGGGTCGTCGGCCGGGTGCTGGGCGTATACGTAGTCGGCCAGTTCCTGCGTGGTGCCCTCGCCCTCCTTCTCCGACCAGAGCCACTGGGCGTAGCGGGCGAAGCCCTCGTTGTTCCAGATGTCCTTCCAGCCCTTCACCGACACGCTGTCGCCGTACCACTGGTGGGCCAGCTCGTGCACGATCACCGAGACGTTGGCGCCGTTCGCGAACTGCTTGGGGCTGTAGTACGGGCGCGTCTGCGTCTCCAGGGCGAAGCCGGAGGTCACGTTGGGGACGTAGCCGCCCACCGAGTTGAAGGGGTAGGGGCCGTAGAGGCTGCTCAGCCACTCGACGACGTCCTTGGTGCGCTCGACGCTGGCGCGCGCGGCGCCGTCGTTGTCGCCCAGGTCCTTGCTGTACGCGTTGATGACCGGCAGGCCGTTGGCGGTGGTGTCCGTCGTGATGTCGAACTTGCCGATCGCGAGCGTGGCGAGATAGCTGGCCTGCGGCTTGTTGGAGCGCCAGTTGTACCGTGTCCAGCCCCGTGCCGAACTCTGCGACTGGAGCGTGCCGTTGCTGATCACCTGGTTGCCGTCCGGCACGAGCACCGACACGTCGTACGTGGCCTTGTCCAGCGGGTGGTCGTTGGACGGGAACCACCACACGGCCGAGTCGGGCTCCTGGGCGGCCACACCGCCGTCCGGGGTGCGGTGCCACGCCGTGTAGCCGCCGATGCTCAGCTCGGACGGCTTGCCCGCGTACTTCACCACCACCGAGATCGACCTGCCCTTGACCAGCGGCGCGGCCGGGGTGATCTCCAGCTCCTGGGTGCCGGACTTGGCGTACTTCGCCTTCGTGCCGTTGACCAGCACCTCGCTCACCTGGAGCCCGAAGTCGAGGTTGAAGCGGGAGAGGTTCTGGGTGGTGGTGGCGAGGATCGTCGCCGTGCCCTCCAGCAGGTCCGTGGTGGGCTGGTACTTCAGTCTCAGGTCGTAGTGGGAAACGTCGTAACCGCCGTTGCCGCTGCTCGGGTAGTAGGGGTCGCCGATACCCGGGGCGCCCGGTGTGAAGTCGGTCGCGGATGCCGGGATCGCCAGCAGCAGGGACGCGGCGAGCACGCTCGGGGCGATGATTTTGCGGTGCACGAGTGCTCCAAGTCGTCGGTGTGAACGATCTCTTCGGACCCTATTCAGCGCCCGCCGTACCGGTCATGTCCATGGCCCCTGCTGTCACACGATCGCCATTGCGCCGACATGTTGACTTGCTCGACTCAAGTCTCAATCGGACCACGACTGCCCTCTTTTGCAAGGGAGTTGACGGGAGTACCGTCCGCCCATGCCGATAGCCATGCGGTTCACCCGCACGAGGTCCAGATCGCCTCGGAACAGCTCGCTCCGGTCGCCCCGCTGGGGCCGTCTGCTCGTGGTGGCGGTCGCGGCCGCCCTGACCGCCCTGTTCGTCTCGCCGGTGGGCGCCCAGGCCGCCCGCGCCAAGGAGAGCAGGCCCGTCTACTCGTACGAGAACGCCATCCGCGAGTCCGTCTGGGTCGATACCCGCCTCGACGCGGACGCCGACGGCAGGACCGACCGGGTCGCCGTCGACATCGTCCGCCCCCGCGAGCCCGCCCAGCAGGGCCGCAAGGTTCCGGTCATCCTGGAGGCCTCGCCCTACTACTCGTGCTGCGGGCGCGGCAACGAGAGCCAGCTCAAGACGTATGACGCACAAGGTCATGTCGTCCAGATGCCGTTGTTCTACGACAACTACTTCGTGCCGCGCGGCTACGCGTTCGTCGCCGTCGACCTGTCCGGAACCAATCGCTCGGACGGCTGTGTCGACGCCGGCGGATCCTCCGACATCCAGTCGGCCAAGGCGGTCGTCGACTGGCTCAACGGCCGCGCCCGCGCCTACACCACCCGTACGGGTACCCAGCGCGTCGGCGCCGACTGGACCAACGGCCGCACCGGCATGATCGGCAAGAGCTGGGACGGCACCATCGCCAACGGGGTCGCCGCCACCGGCGTCGACGGCCTGAAGACCATCGTGCCGATCAGCTCCATCTCCTCCTGGTACGACTACTACTTCGCCAAGGGCGCCCCGCTCTACGACTCCGGGCCCGACTGGCTCTCCAACTATGTCGAGAGCCCGGATGCGCGGGCCCACTGCGGCGCCGTACAGCGGAAACTCGTCGACGGGGCACCGCGCAACGGCGACTGGACGCCGCTGTGGAGCGGGCGCGACTACGTCGCCGACGCGTCCAAGGTCAAGGCCAGCGTCTTCGTGGTGCACGGCATGCAGGACCTGAACGTGCGCACCAAGAACTTCGGGCAGTGGTGGGACGCGCTCGCGGCGAACGGTGTCGAGCGCAAGATCTGGCTCTCCCAGACCGGGCACGTCGACCCGTTCGACTACCGGCGGGCCGACTGGGTCGACACCCTGCACCAGTGGTTCGACCACTACCTCCTCGGCTACGACAACGGCATCGAGCGCGCGCCGATGGCCGACATCGAGCGCCACGTCGACCAGTGGTCCACCGACGCCGTCTGGCCGCCGACGGGTACCCGGGACGCCGTGCTGCGCCCGGCCACCGGCTCCGCGCCCGGCGTCGGCACCCTCGGGCTGAGCCGCGCGCCCGCCGGTTCCAGCGAGACGTTCACCGACAACCCGGCGCTCGACGAGAGCAGTTGGTCCGCGACCGTGGACAAGTCGACCCCGGAGAAGGCCGGATTCGTCACCCCGCCGCTCACCAAGGACCTGCGCCTTTCCGGCTCCTCCAAGGTGACGGTCACCGCGACCCCGACCACCACCAGCGCCCACCTCTCGGCGGTCCTGGTCGACCTCGGCCCCGACACCATCCGCAATTACGGCGGCGCGGGCGAGGGCATCCTCACCGGCACCGACCGCACCTGCTGGGGCCCGAGCACGGCCGGCGACAGCTCCTGCTACAAGGTCACCTCGGCCGACAAGCAGGCCGTCGACTACACCGTGTTCAGCCGGGGCTGGGCCGACCTCGGCCACTACGCGGGCGACACCGGGCAGCCGCTGACCCCCGGCAAGCCGTACACGATCACGCTCGACCTGCACGCCACCGACCACGTCGTCCCGGCCGGACACCGGCTCGCGCTGATCGTCGCGGGCACCGACAAGGACCTCATCGACCCGCCCGCGAGCACCCCGACGCTTACCGTCGACCTCGCCCACACCTGGGCGAAGCTGCCGCTGGTCGGCGGTGCGGGAGCGTTCCGCCGGGCCACCACCGGCACTCCGCCGAGGATCGCGCCGCACCTCGCGCGTCCGACCGGCGTCACGGTCCCGCAGACCGGCAGCCGGGTCCCGGGGGACCGATGACGGTCCGCTCGGCCGAATCCGTCCAGCACCGCTGAGACGGGTTCTCACCGGAGGGGAGTGCGGGAGGCGGCCAGTGCGGCCGCCTCCCGCGCACACCCCCAGGCGACGGTGACACCGGCGCCGCCCTGGCCGTAGTTGTGCACCAGCACGCCACCGGACCTGGTCGCCTCGGCTTCGATCCGGACGCCACCGTCCCGCACCGGCCGAAGCCCCGCCCGGTGCGCGAGCACCCGTGCCCCGGCGATCTCGGGGCGCACCCGGGCGCACCGCGCCACGATCTCCTCGGCGGTGCGGGGGTCGGGGGTCAGGTCCCACGCATCGTCCTGCGCGGTGCCGCCGAGCAGCAGTCCGTACGGCTGAGGGAAGAAGTAGGTGCTGGCATCCGATTCGTCGACGGCCGTGTACCACTCGCTGATGCCGGGGTTCTCGACGATCACCAACTGGCCGCGCACCGGCCGCATCCGCGGATCGGGCACGAGTCGGCGGGCGCCGAGGCCGGTGCAGTTGATCACGAGCGGGGCGTCGGGCAGCCGGTCGAGCTCGCGGATCTCGATCTTCGTGCCGGTGGCCTCCAGGCGCCCGCGCAACCAGTCCAGGTGGGTGGGCATGTCGATCAGTGGAATCCGGGCGAGCACGCCGTGCGCGGACTGGCGCAGTCCGTCCACCTCGGCCGCCCACGGGCCGAGTTCGGAGAGCCGGATGCCCGCGTGCAGCCCCTCGACCAGCCGTACGCCGGTCGTCTCGGGCTCGGCGGCGAGCTGTTCGTACACCCGCAGGGAGGTGAGCGCCCACTCGCCGACGCGCGCGGCCGGTTCGATCCGGTACGGCCACCACAGCGCGCCCGCCACCGCCGATGTGGTCGCACCGACCGGATCCCGGCTCCATACGCGGACCTTGCGGCCCGACTCCGCCAGGACGACCGCCGTCGTCAGACCGATGACCCCGCCACCCACCACGATCGTCTCGTCGCTCATGACGGGACGGTAGCGGATCGGGTGATGCCGTGCTCGAAACAGCCGGAAGGTGGGAATACTGGGGATATGTCTGCCGCGTACGCGACCTTCGGACTGGCCCCCGCGATGCGGGCGGGCGACGTCTGTGGCAACGGATCACCGCAACTGCACCGCGACTTCATGGACTTCGTCGTCAACGGCCGCCCCCTGCTGCTCCAACTCGCCGACCTGGACGCCGTCTCGCCGCTCGCCTCCGACGTGCCGCCCGCGATCCTCGGCGCCCAGGTGCGCAGCCTGCTCCTGGAGACCGACCCACCGCTCGCCGACGGGCGTTACGTGGTGTACGCCTGCCCGGAGTGCGAGGACCTGGCGTGCGGCGCGGTCACCGCGGTCATCGAGCGGCTCGGCGACGACATCATCTGGCGCGACTTCGCCTGGCAGACCGCCCCCGTGCCCGACCTGGAGCGCAACGGCTACCACGGGATAGGGCCGTTCCGCTTCCGCGCCGAGGAGTACCGGGAGGCCCTGGAGCGGCTGCTCGACGACGAGCCGCCCCGGCGCCGGGTGCTCCTGATCGGGGCCCGCGCGGCCGTCCTCGGCAAGCTCGCGGCGGCGCTGCGCTCGATCGGCATCGGCGCGGACATCGCGCACGACGTGAGTGACGCGATGCCCGAGGAGCTCATGACGTACGGGGCGGTCGCGTTCGGGCGGGGGGTCCCGGAGGACGAACGCGCCGCCGTACGGGCCGCGTTCGCCCGGGCCCACGCGCACCCGGCGTATGTGATCGGCCTCGCCCCGGTCCCCCCGCTGCTGGTTGCCCAGCTGGAACAGGCCCTGGACCGCACCCCGCCCGCCCAGCGCCGGCTCACCCGGCTGCTCGCCACCCCCGACGAGGCCCGCCTCACGGTCGGCGCGACCTGCCGGGTGCGTCTGACCGCGTACCGTCTGGACCGGCTGCACCGCGTCCACACCGAGGAGGTCCTGGACGCGATCCTCGACCCCGGCACCCACCGCGTGCCCCTGGACCCGCACGTCCTGCGCGGGGAGTCCTTCCTGGTGGCGCGCACCACGGGCGGAGTGATCACGACGGCGGTCGTGCGCTGAAACGGTCCGCTGGAGCGGTGTGCGGAAACGGTCCGCCGGACAGGCGTGCCGAAACGGTCCCTCCGGCGGATGCGCCGAAACGGTCCGCCGCAGCGGCGGTGCGCGGGCCCGGCGAAATCCGGACCGTCGCAGTCCTGGCACGCAAGTAGGATCTAGACCTCATGACTGCCACCCTCGTCGCCAAGGACCTCGCCGCCGGACACGGCGACCGCACGCTCTTCGCCGGGCTCGACCTCGTCGTCGCCCCCGGCGACGTCATCGGCCTCGTCGGCGCCAACGGAGCGGGGAAGTCCTCCCTGCTCCGGCTGCTGGCCGGGCTCGACACTCCGGAGGAGGGCGAGCTGCGGCTCTCCCCGCCGGGCGCCAGCGTCGGGCACCTCCCGCAGGAGCCGGACCGCCGCCCCGGCGAGACCGTGCGCGCCTTCCTCGCCCGCCGCACCGGCGTCGCCGCCGCCCAGACGGCCATGGACGCGGCCACCGAGGCGCTGGTCGAGGGCGCGCCCGGCGCCGACGACGCGTACGCGGACAGCCTGGAGCGCTGGCTCGACCTCGGCGGCGCCGACCTCGACGAGCGCGCCGAGGAGGTGGCCGACTCCCTCGGCCTCACCGTCGGCCTCGACCAGCCGATGACCGCGCTCTCCGGCGGCCAGGCCGCCCGCGCGGGCCTCGCCTCGCTGCTGCTCTCGCGCTACGACGTGTTCCTGCTCGACGAGCCGACGAACGACCTCGACCTGGACGGCCTGGAGCGCCTGGAGTCCTTCGTCCGGGGGCTGCGGGCCGGCACCGTCGTCATCAGCCACGACCGCGAGTTCCTCACCCGCACCGTCACCAAGGTGCTCGAACTCGATCTCGCCCAGCAGCAGATCACCCTGTACGGCGGCGGCTACGAGGCGTACCTGGAAGAGCGCGACACCGCCCGCCGGCACGCACGCGAGGACTACGAGGAGTACGCCGACAAGAAGGCCGCCCTCGAAGGCCGCGCCCAGATGCAGCGCAGCTGGATGGACAAGGGCGTCAAGAACGCCCGCCGCAAGGCCGGGGACAACGACAAGCTCGGCCGCAAGTTCCGCAGCGAGTCCAGCGAGAAGCAGGCCGCCAAGGCCCGTCAGACCCAGCGCATGATCGAACGGCTCGACACCGTCGAGGAGCCCCGCAAGGAGTGGGAGCTGCGCATGGAGATCGCGACCGCGCCGCGCTCCGGCTCGGTCGTGGCGACCCTCAACAACGCCGAGGTCCGGCGCGGCGACTACACCTTCGGCCCGGTCTCGCTCCAGATCGACTGGGCCGACCGCGTCGCCATCACCGGCGCCAACGGCGCGGGCAAGTCCACGCTCCTCGCCGCCCTGCTGGGCCGCCTCCCGCTCGACGCCGGCCAGGCCGCGCTCGGCTCCGGCGTCGTCGTCGGCGAGGTGGACCAGGCCCGTGGTCTGTTCGTGGGCGAGGAATCGCTCCTTGAGGCGTTCTGCGCGGCCGTCCCGGACACCGAGCCCGGTGAAGTACGTACGCTGCTGGCCAAGTTCGGTCTGCGCGCCGACCATGTGCTGCGCCCGGCCACCTCGCTCTCGCCGGGCGAGCGCACCCGCGCGGCCCTCGCGCTGCTCCAGGGCCGGGGCGTCAACCTCCTCGTCCTCGACGAGCCGACCAACCACCTCGACCTGCCGGCGATCGAGCAGCTGGAATCCGCCCTCGACTCGTACACCGGCACGCTGCTCCTGGTCACCCACGACCGGCGGATGCTGGACGCGGTGCGCACCACCCGGCGCATCGAGGTCGCGGACGGCAAGGTGACCGAGCACTGACCTCTGTCGACGGCGGCGCGACCGGGCACTGACGCGGTCCCGGTCGGCCGACGGGAGGCGCGGCGCCGCCGACCAGCGGTGATCCGCGCGTACCGTGCTCGCGTGGACCGTGAGCGCGACCGGCTTCAGGCCGTCCTGGAGGCACTGCCCAGGGCGGCGATCGTGCAGGGCGGCGACGAGCACGTGGTCGCCGTCAACCGCCGCTTCGTCGAGATGTTCGCGCTGGCAGGACGCGTCGATTACACCGGCGGCGCCCCGCTGGAGCCCGTGGTGGAGGCGGTCCTCGACAACTTCGCCGAGCGCCCGGCCTGGATCGTGGAGGGCACCGCCGCCATCGCCGCGCGCCGCGTCCACCGCGCAGCGGAGATCGCGCTCACCGACGGCCGCGTCATCCGGCGCGACGTCGAGCCGCTGTACGACGCGGGCGGGGAGCCCTTCGGGTCGCTGTGGACCGCCGAGGACATCACCGAGGACAAACGCCGCGAGCACGCGCTGCACCGCGACAACGCGGCGCTCGCGGAGCTGGCCCGCCAGCGCAACGAGTTCCTGGCCTCCGCCTCGCACGAACTGCGCACCCCGCTGACCTCCATCATCAGCTTCTGCGATCTGCTCGCCGACCCCGCCTCCGGCTCGCTCGGCGCCGAACAGCTGAACTTCCTCGCCGCGATCCGCCGCAACGCCGCCCGCATGGCGGGAGTGATCACCACACTGATGGACACCACGGTGATGCGCCAGCCCCAACTGCGCCTGGAATTCCGCGAGGTGGACATCGCGCGGATGCTGGAGCACGCGGTGGCCGACCGGATGTCCACCCTGACCGGGGCCGGACTGTTCACCGTCCTCAGCTGTACGCCGGGACCGCCGCTGTACGGGGACGAGCACCGCCTGGAGCACGTGCTCGCCAACCTCCTGGAGAACGCCGCCAAGTTCACCCCGCCCGGCGGCAGCGTCGCCATCGACGCGGTGCCCGAGGGTGACACCTGGCGCATCACGGTCGCGGACACCGGGATCGGGGTGCCCGAGCAGTACCGCGAGGAGATCTTCTCCGGCTTCGTCCGGGCCCCCAACGCCGAGTCGGGCGGCTTCCCCGGCACCGGCCTCGGCCTCACCTTCAGCCGCGACATCGTGCGCCGCCACGGCGGCGAGCTCTCGGTCGCCGAGGCGCCGGGCGGGGGAGCGCAGTTCACGGTCCATCTGCCGATCGCGGGACCCGCGCGCGAAGAGGAGGCGCCATGACCCGGATCCTGATCGTCGAGGACGACCCCGATGTGGCCACCGCGCTACGGGTGCTGCTCACCCGGGCCGGATACGAGGTGGTGGCCGCCGCCGACGGCCGCGAGGGGCTGCGACGGCTCTTCGCGGACGCGCCCGACCTGATGCTGCTCGACATCGGGCTGCCCGGGCTGGACGGCTGGCAGGTCCTGGAGCGCACGCGGGACATGACCGACCTGCCCGTACTGCTGCTGACCGCACGCGGCGCCGAGAGCGACCGGGTGCGGGGGCTGCGGGCCGGGGCCGACGACTACCTCCCCAAACCGTTCGGCAACGACGAGCTGGTCGCCCGGGTCGAGGCACTGCTGCGGCGCGCCTCCACCTCGCGCTGGGCGGGCACGGCCCAGGACGAGTCACTGCGCCTGGTGCCCGAGCGGCGCTCGGCGGTCTGGCTGGGCGAGGAGGTGCGGCTCAGCGACATCGAGTACCGCCTGCTCCAGGTACTCGTCCGCAACCGCGGCCGCGTCGTCACCACCGACCAGCTCCTCGACCAGGTCTGGGACGACCCGCAGGGCGTCGGTCGCGACCGGGTGAAGTTCGCGGTGCTGCGGGTGCGCCGCAAACTCCAGCAGGCGGCGGGCAGCCTGGAGACGGACCCGATCGAGGCGGTGCGGGGGATGGGGTACCGGTATCGGGGGGAGGAGAGCTGACCTCATGAGGTCATGAGCTCGTACGAGTCGTACAGGCCTTACGGCAGGCCGGGTGCGGGCGAAGGGCCCGGGCGAAGGTCCCCCTTGGGCGGGGGCCGAAAGTCCCGAATGCGCCTCCCGACGGCAACCGCAACCGTTGGGCAACCGAGTGCCAGCCGGGCGGGCAACGGTCGGCGGCGAGCTTGGTGGACGTCCCCGCCGGTCCGTCCCTGGAGCTCTCCGTGTCCGCCCTGCCGCCCCGCAGCATCGCCGTCGTCCTCGGTACCCGCCCCGAGCTGGTCAAGCTGACCGAGCTGATCCGCCTCCTCGGGCCCGCCGCGCATGTCGTGCACACCGGGCAGCACTACGACGAGGAACTGTCCGGCCGCTTCCTGACCGACCTCGGCATCCCCGAGCCGACGTACCTCACCGGCATCGGCGGACAGCCCCGCGCGGTCCAGATCTCCGCGGGCCTCGCCCAGCTCGACGCGCTGTTCCTGGCCGAGCCTCCGCTCGCCGTGGTCGTCCAGGGCGACACCAACGCCGCCCTTGCCGGTGCGCTCGCCGCCAACGCGCGCTCGATCCCGCTCGTCCACGTCGAGGCCGGGCTGCGCAGCCACGACCGGAACATGCCCGAGGAGCACAACCGGGTCCTGATCGACCGTCTCGCCGACGTGCTCTGCGCGGCGACCCCGGAGAACCGGGAGAACCTGCTGGCCGAGGGCATCCGCGCCGACCTCGTCGACATCACCGGCAACACGGTGGTCGAGGCCGTCCACAGTCAACTCCCGTCCAGCGACGAGCGGTTCGCGCACCTGGAGCGTCTGGGGCTGACCCCCGACGGGTTCGTCCTGGCCACCGTCCACCGCCCCGAGAACACCGACGATGCGGCGGCCCTGCGCGCGATCCTCACCGAGCTGGCCGCGCTCGCCGCCGAGGTGCCGGTGGTGCTCCCGCTCCACCCGCGCACCCGGGCCCGCATCGAGGCGGCCGGCCTCGTCGACCTCCTCGCCCCGCTGCGGGTGACCCGGCCGCTCGGCTACCGCGACTTCCTGGCCCTCGCCCGGCACGCGGCCCTGCTCGTCTCCGACTCCGGCGGCGTCCAGGAGGAGGTCACCGTACTCGGCCGCCCGCTGGTGGTGGTCCGCAACTCCACCGAACGCCCGGAGGCGATGGCCGACTTCGCGACCCTGGTCGCGCCGGGTCCTGAGCTGGGCCGCGCGGCGCGTGCGGCGCTGGCCCTTGGCGCGGGTGGACGTGCCCGGCTCGCCGCGCTGCCGAGCCCGTTCGGGGACGGGCTCGCTTCGCGGCGGATCGTGGCGCTGCTGGTGCGTCTTGTGTCGTCGGGCGTGACGACGTACGCGGCGGTCGCCTGAGCGGCGCGCGGACCGGTCATTCGGCTGCGGGCCGTCTTGGGCTGGTCGCGCCCTGCGGCGGAGCCGCAAATGTCACAGCCCCGCGCCCCTTGAGGGGCGCAAGCGCGCCCCACTCGTACGGGCCCCCTGCCACCGCATCTCCACTGAAAGACTTCCCGTGCTCTCCAACCTGCTCATATTCCTCTTCCCCTTTGCCCTCCTCACCTGCTTCCTCCTCTACTGGGCCGGGGCCCGTCGCTCGTACGTGAACCGTTCGCGTACGGAAGCGGGTGACCCGGCGGCCCTGGACTGGCACTTCTTCGTGCCGTGTCGGGATGAGGAGGCTGTTGTCGGGACTACGGTCGCGCAGCTGCGGGGGGACTTTCCGGCCGCGCATGTCTGGGTGATCGACGACGACAGTGACGACCGGACCGGTGTGATCGTGGCCGCGCTCGCGGAGGACGACCGGAGGGTTCATCTCGTACGCCGGGTGCGCCCCGAGGCGCGTACGGGCAAGGGGGACGCGCTCAACGCGGCGTACGACCAGCTCGGTGAGTTCCTGCCCGAGGGGGTCGACCGGGGTCGGGTCGTCGTCTGTGTCGTGGACGCCGATGGGCGGCTCGACCCGCGTGCGCTCGAACTCGTCTCGGGGCCCAAGGCGTTCGGGGACCCGGAGATCGGCGGGGTGCAGGTCGGTGTGCGGATGCGGAACGTCGACGACCCGCGCCCGCTGCCGGAGCGCGGCCGCGTCCTGAACGCGTTCGCCCGGCTGCTCGTGCGCGTCCAGGACATGGAGTTCGCGGTCTCCAACGCGGGCATGCAGCTGCTGCGCCGGCGTACGGGTTCGGTGGGGCTCGGCGGGAACGGCCAGTTCACGCGGCTGTCCGCGCTCGACCGGATCGCGGACGCCGAGCGGCGCCCGTGGCAGCGCGGCGCGCTCCTGGAGGACTACGAACTCGGCCTGCACATGATCCTCGCTGGCTTCCGGATCACGCACATCGCGGACACCTGGGTCTCCCAGGAGGGCCTGCCGCACGCCCGCCGGCTGCTGACGCAGCGGACGCGCTGGGCGCAGGGGAACTTCCAGTGCGTGCGCTATGCCCCGCGCATCATCTCGTCGCGCCACTACAGCGGGCGCGGTGTGCTGGAGACGCTGTACACGTTCTGCCAGCCGGTCGCGCATCTGCTCACCCTCGCGCTGAGCGTGGCGATGCTGGTGCTGGGCGGTCTCGGTTCGCTGGTGCTGTGGCCGCTCACCCTGATCCTGGCGGCGCTGGCGATCGGCCCGTTCGTCCTGTGGGGCCCGGTCTACCGCCGCGACCACGCCCCGGACGCGTCGCGGTTGACCGCCGTGCTGTGGGGCCTGGCCCTGTGGCTGTACGCGTACCACCTGTTCATCGTCTCTGCCCGCGCCTTCGTCCGCATGGCCCGCGGCCGCAACGGCTGGGCGAAGACGCGCCGCAACGCGGAGCGGCCGACGTCGGGTCCGGTGGCACTGGAGGCGTAGCCGCCGGCGCCGCGCCGCCGCCCGCTGCGGCTGGTGCCGTCCCTGGGCTGCGGCCCGAAGGGGCGCAGTTTCAGGGGCGCGGGGAACTGCGCGACCAGCCACGCACGGTCCGCAGTCGACCGATTGCCCAGGAACGGGGCGCGGGCGGGGGAACGGTGGCCCGGGACGGGGTGCCGCTGTGCCCGCCCTCCCCCAAGCTCTTAAGGAGCAGGGGGAACCCCCATCGCCCCTAGCGGCACGCACGCCCACAGCGGCGGCGATAGAGGGCGGCGGCAGCCACAGCGGCGGCGTGCCGCTTAGCGGCGACCCTTCGGGTCCAGCAACCCCGCCTTGCGGAGGGCGTCCGCCATCGCGCCGTTCGCCGGTGGCGGGGCCTGGCGGCCGCCGCGGTCACGGTCGCCGCCACCCCGTCGCTGCTGGCGCTGCTGCGGGGGCCGCCCACCCCGCTTGGGCTCACCGCCCGAGGTGCCCGCGCTCGCGTCGTCATCCAGCCGCAGCGTCAGCGAAATCCGCTTGCGTGGGACGTCGACGTCCATGACCTTCACCTTGACGATGTCGCCCGGCTTCACGACCTCGCGGGGGTCCTTCACGAACTTGTTGGAGAGGGCCGAGACATGGGCGAGGCCGTCCTGGTGGACGCCGATGTCGATGAACGCGCCGAACGCCGCCACGTTCGTCACCACGCCCTCCAGGACCATCCCGGGTTCGAGGTCGCCGATCTTCTCGACGCCCTCCTTGAAGGAGGCCGTCTTGAAGGCGGGGCGGGGGTCGCGGCCCGGCTTCTCCAGCTCGCGCAGGATGTCGGTGACCGTCGGCAGACCGAAGGTCTCGTCGACGAACGAGTCCGGCCGCAGCGACCGCAGCACCGCCGTGTTGCCGATCAGCGACGCGACCTCGCTGCCCGAGGTCTTCACCATCCGCCGCACCACGGGGTACGCCTCGGGGTGCACGCTGGAGGCGTCCAGCGGGTCGTCGCCGCCCCGGATACGCAGGAAGCCCGCGCACTGCTCGTACGCCTTGGGGCCCAGGCGCGCCACGTCCTTGAGCGCCTTGCGGGAGCGGAAGGGGCCGTTGGCGTCGCGGTGCGCCACGATGTTCTCGGCGAGCCCGGCGCCGATGCCGGAGACCCGCGAGAGCAGCGGCGCGGACGCGGTGTTGACGTCTACCCCGACGCCGTTCACACAGTCCTCCACGACCGCGTCGAGCGAGCGCGAGAGCTTCACCTCGGACAGGTCGTGCTGGTACTGGCCGACGCCGATCGACTTGGGGTCGATCTTCACCAGCTCGGCGAGCGGGTCCTGGAGGCGGCGCGCGATGGAGACCGCGCCGCGCAGCGACACGTCCATGTCCGGCAGCTCCTGGGAGGCGAAGGCGGAGGCCGAGTACACCGAAGCGCCCGCCTCGGAGACCATGACCTTGGTGAGCTTCAACTCCGGGTGCTTGGTGATCAGTTCACCCGCGAGCTTGTCCGTCTCGCGGGACGCCGTGCCGTTGCCGATGGCGACCAGGTCGACCGCGTGCTCCTTGGCGAGCCGCGCCAGCTTGGCGATCGCCTCGTCCCACCGGTTCGCCGGGACGTGCGGGTGGATCACGTCCGTCGCCACGACCTTGCCGGTCGCGTCGACGACGGCCACCTTCACGCCCGTACGGAACCCGGGGTCCAGGCCCAGCGTCGCGCGCGTACCGGCCGGGGCCGCGAGCAGCAGGTCGCGCAGGTTGGAGGCGAAGACCCGTACCGCCTCGTCCTCGGCGGCCGTCCGCAGCCGCAGCCGCAGGTCGATGCCGAGGTGGACCAGGATCCGGGTGCGCCAGGCCCAACGGACCGTGTCCGCCAGCCACTTGTCGCCCGGGCGGCCCCGGTCGGCGATGCCGAAGCGGCGCGCCACCATGTTCTCGTACGCGGAGGGCCCGGGCGTGGCTGCGTCCTCCGGGGAACCTTCGGGTTCCAGGACGAGGTCCAGGACCTCCTCCTTCTCGCCGCGCAGCATGGCGAGGACGCGGTGCGAGGGCAGCGCGGTGAAGGGCTCGGCGAAGTCGAAGTAGTCGGCGAACTTGGCACCCGCCTCCTCCTTGCCGGCGCGCACCTTCGCCGCGAGGCGGCCCTTGGTCCACATCCGCTCGCGCACCTCGCCGATCAGGTCGGCGTCCTCGGAGAAGCGCTCGGTGAGGATGGCGCGGGCGCCTTCAAGGGCTGCCGCCGGGTCGGCGACGCCCTTGTCCGCGTCCACGAACGCGGCCGCCGCCGCGATCGGTTCGACCGACGGGTCGCCGAGCAGCCCCTCGGCCAGCGGCTCAAGGCCTGCCTCGCGCGCGATCTGCGCCTTGGTGCGCCGCTTGGGCTTGAAGGGCAGATAGATGTCCTCCAGGCGGGCCTTGGTGTCGGCGGCCAGGATCTGCCGCTCAAGCTCCTCGGTGAGCTTGCCCTGCTCCCGTACGGAATCGAGGACGGACGTGCGGCGCTCCTCCAGCTCGCGCAGATACCGCAGCCGCTCCTCCAGGGTGCGCAGCTGGGCGTCGTCGAGCATCTCGGTCGCTTCCTTGCGGTAGCGCGCGATGAACGGCACGGTCGACCCGCCGTCGAGCAGCTCGACGGCGGCCTTCACCTGCCGCTCCCGTACGCCGAGTTCCTCGGCGATCCTGCCTTCGATGGACGTCGTCACGATCCCGTACCGCCTTCTCGATGAGCTTGAGGCGCCATTGTGGCAGGCGGCACCGACAATCGCCGATCAGCCCTATCCGGTCAGTCCCCGGGACCGTGTCATTCCTTGCCGGTCAGATCGGCCGGGAACGCGCCCGCCGCCAGGGCCGTCATCAGGAAACCCCGGGCCAGTTCGGTCAGCCGGGCCACGCCCGCCTCGCCGAGCAGTTCGTACGGGGCCAGGTCGAGGCGGTCCGTGCGGTCCTCCACGTCCTCCCGCAGCGCGGTGCCCGCCTCGGTCAACTCGCCGTCGGCGTCCAGGAGTCCGCGCTCGCGCAGCCGGGCGGCCGCGGCCTCCCAGTCGGCGCGCCGCCAGCCGCGCGTGCCGATGATCCAGCGCGGTGCCATGCCCTTGCCGGTGGCGGTGTGGCTGACCAGCGCCTCCAGCGGGTCGAGCCCGGCGTCGAGCAGCGCCATGAGGTGGCCGTCGCCCCGGTGCTCGCGCAGGAGTGTCGCCGCGTGCCAGTACACCAGGTGCGGCTCCTCGGGCACCGGCAGATCGGCGTGCGCGGCGTACAGCGGCCGGGCGTGGCGCGTGCAGCCCTCGGCGGCCCGCAGCGCGAGCCGCGCCGCCTCGGCCATCTCGTCCGAGGCCACCATCTCCTCGCCGAGGAGACGCCGCAGCGTGCTGTCGGCGGCCCGCAGCCGGGCGGCGAGCACGTCCTCGGGCGACGCGATGTCCCACACCGCCGGCACGTGCCGGGCGACCAGCTCGTGGTTGAAGTTGTAGAAAGTGGCGGTGACGGTGCCGGGGCCGACCGCGCCGAACGCGGCGGCGCGGCCTGCGAAGTAGGCGGCGCGCGGGTCCTCGATGCCGATCCCCGCGAGCTCCTTGTCGTAGTCGGGGGAGAAGTAGACCGTCGAGTGCAGCGGGTTGATGGAGTGGTGGCAGCGGCGGCCGGCGCGCGGCGGGAGAGAGGTCATGCCCGCAGGTTACCGACTGGTCGGTACGTCGTGAACCCCCGGTCGGACCTCCAGTCCGTACGACATGAACCCCCACGCCCGCCATGGCAGGAAAGGTGGGTTGCTCGTCATTGCAGACATGGCGGGCACCCCGAAGAATCAGGGGCATGGCGCAGCGAACCGTGCTCGTCGTCCTCTTCGAGGACGTCCAGAGTCTCGATGTCTCCGGCCCGGTGGAGGTCTTCTCCGGGGCGGACCGATACGTCGCCGGGGAGCCCGGCGGCGTCTATCCGATCCGTACCGCCTCCCTGGACGGCGCCCCGGTCCGCGCCTCCAGCGGGCTCACGCTCGTCCCGGACGGCTCCCTGGCCGACGCGGCGGTGCCGCACACCCTGCTGGTGCCCGGCGGCCAGGGCACCCGCGCCCCGGACCCCCGTCTGATCGCCTGGCTGCGCGAGCACGGGCCCCGGGCCGAGCGGCTGGTCTCCGTGTGCACCGGCGCCGAACTGCTCGCGGAGGCGGGGCTGCTCGACGGGCGTCGGGCGACCACGCACTGGGCGTACTGCGACGACCTCGCGCGCCGGCACCCGAAGGTCACCGTCGAGCAGGACCCCATCTACGTACGCGACGGAAACGTCTCCACCTCGGCGGGTGTGACGGCGGGCATCGATCTCGCCCTCGCCCTGGTCGAGGAGGACCTGGGGCGCGAGGCCGCGCTCACCGTCGCGCGGCGCCTCGTGGTGTTCCTGCGACGCCCCGGAAACCAGGCCCAGTTCAGCGCCCAGCTCGCCGCCCAGACCGCACAGCGCGAGCCGTTGCGCGAGGTGCAGCAGTGGATCAGCGAGCACCCCGACGCCGACCTCACCGTCGACGCCCTGGCCGCCCGCGCCCGCCTCTCGCCCCGCCACTTCGCCCGCGCCTTCCAGGCCGAGACCGGCACGACGCCCGGCCGGTACGTGGAGCGCGTCCGCGTCGAACACGCCCGGCGCCTGTTGGAGGACACCGCCGACGGGGTACGGGAGATCTCCCGCGCCTCCGGCTACGGCACTCCGGAGGCGATGCGCCGCGCCTTCGTGAAGACCCTCGGAACCGCGCCCGCCGAGTACCGGCGCCGCTTCCATCCCGCCCTCTGACCCGACCCGTCGCCCGGCCGATCCCGGCCCTGCGACTCGATCCGCCGTCAGCTCCGACCCACCGTTCCGTCGAAAGGAACCCCCATGCAGATCGCCGTGCTGCTCTACGACCGCTTCACCTCCCTGGACGCCATCGGCCCGTACGAGACGCTCTGCCGTCTCCCCGACGCCGAGGTCGTCTTCGTCGCCGAGCAGGCGGGCCCGGTCGTCAATGACAAGGGCAGCCTCCACCTGGTCGCCGAGAAGACCCTGGCCGAGGTGGACCGGCCCGACATCGTCGTGGTCCCGGGCGGCCCGGGCACCCGGGAGCTGACCGGCAACGAGGCCCTGACCGGCTGGCTGCGCGCGGTCGACGCCACCACCACCTGGACGACGTCGGTGTGCACCGGTTCGCTGCTGCTCGCCGCGGCCGGGCTCCTGACCGGCCGCCGGGCCACCACCCACTGGCTCACCTACGACGACCTGGCCGCGCTCGGCGCCGAGCCGACCGGCGAGCGCGTGGTCTTCGACGGCAAGTACGTCACCGCGGCCGGGGTGTCCTCCGGCATCGACATGGGGCTCACCCTGGTCGGCCGTATCGCGGGCGACGAGTTCGCGCAGGCCGTGCAGCTGCTGACCGAGTACGACCCGCAGCCGCCCTACGACGCGGGCTCGCCGGATAAGGCCCCGGCCGAGCTGGTGGAGAAGCTGCGGGCCGGGAGCCACCTCATCCTGAAGTAACCACGGGCTCAGCCCGAAGCGGTCCACTCGAAGCGCGGTGCCCTGCGCTCCAGGAAGGCGGCGACACCCTCGGCGGTGTCGCCGCTGCCGCGCGCCTGCTCCGTCCAGTGCGCGTCCCGGTCGGTCCGGCCGTTCGCGAACTCCTTGGCCGCCGCCTGGGTGAGCTGGGAACGTGTGGTGAGGATCCGGGTGAACTCGGCGACGCGCTTGTCGAGTTCACCGGTCGGCAGCACCTCGTCGATCAGACCCGTCCGCAGCGCCCGCTCCGCGTCGATCAACTCGGCCGAGAACAGCAGGTACTTGGCGGTCGAAGGACCCACGAGCGCGGCCAGGCGCCGGGTCGACGACGACGCGTACACGATGCCGAGCTTCGCGGGCGTGATCCCGAACGAGGAACCCTCCTCCGCGAACCGCAGGTCGCAGGCGGCCGCCAGCTGGCAGCCGCCGCCCACGCAGTAGCCGCGCACGGCCGCCAGCGTCGGCTTGGGGAACGCCGCCAGCGCCTCCTCGGCCCGTACCGCGAGCGACTGGGGATCGTCGCCGGGCTCGGGCGCGCGCAGCGAGGAGATGTCGGCGCCCGCGCAGAACGTGGCACCGGCGCCGGTCAGCACCAGGGCCCGTACGGCCGGGTCGGCGGCCAGAGTGTCCAGCAGCGGCGGCAGCGCCCGCCACATCGCGGACGTCATCGCGTTGCGCTTGGCGGGGTTGCTGATGACGACGGTGGCCACGCCGCCCGCCACGGCGTGCTCCAGCTGCGGCTCCATGCGCCGGATGCTATCCGGCCGTACCGCTCCTATGATCAAGAGGGGGCTGCCCGTGAAGCCGTGAGGAGACGCTGATGGCCGTGCCCACGCGTGAGAGCAGAAAGCTCAGCCGCAGTTTCGGACGGCTGACCGTCCTCGGCGCGATCCTGGTCGTCGCGGGCCTGGTCGGCCTCGTCTACACCGGGGTCGCGACCCTCACCTCGATGCTGCTCTTCGGCTGGCTGCTGCTGGTCGGCGGGGTGGTCGGGCTGCTGCACGCGATCCAGTCGCGCGGCGCGAACTACTTCTGGCTCGGCGTGGTGGTCGCAGCCCTCAACATCGCGGCGGGCGTGGTGGTCATCCGCCGCCCCGAGGGCAGCGCCGAGGCGCTGACGATGTTCGCCGCGCTGCTCTTCTTGACCGGCGGCGTCTTCCGGCTCGCGGGCAGTGTGGTGGTGCGCGGGCCGCAGATGGGCTGGACGCTGGTGCAGGGCGCGTTCGGTGTGCTCCTGGGGATCCTGGTGCTCGGCAGCTGGCCGAGCAGCAGCCGCTATGTGATCGGCTGCTTCTTCTCGCTCGCCCTGTTCTTCGACGGTCTCGGTCTGATCGCGCTCGGTCTCACCGGCCGCCGGATCGTGGGCCTCGTGGCTCCGGCGCGCTCCGGCGCGGACGCGGACGCTCCGGATTCCGTGCCGCAAACACCCCCGCAAGCCATGGCAAAGCCGTCAGAGGGCGATCAGAGCAGCTTTGAGAAGTGACATCCGCGGTCGATGGCGATCAAATGACGTCGATAGACGCTGACTTCAGTTCAGTCGCCCGGTCCGGACCATCACACTCCCAACACTCGGTACCAAGAGCCTGACAGCCGAGTGCGAGGGTGGTGCCGGAACATGGAGATCCGCGGGAGCGTGCCACCCGACACCGTGCCGGCCAGGCCGCTCCCGTACGAGGGCGTCTGGCGCTTCACGGCACCCGCGGTCGACGCCTCGGTCCCGCAGGCCCGCCATGCCGTGCGCGATCTGCTCCATCGCCAGGGCGTCCCGGTCCACGACGATCTGGTGCAGGGGCTGCTCCTGATCGTCTCCGAGCTGGTCACCAACGCGGTGAAGCACGCGGCCCTGCTCTCCCCGCAGGTCGCCGTCGAGGTCGCGATCGGCGCGGAGTGGATCAGGGTCTCGGTGGAGGACAACCACCCGTACCGCCCCAAGGCGCTGGAGACCGACTACGCGCAGACCGGCGGGCGCGGGCTGCTCCTGGTGCGCGAGATCACCTACGAGGCGGGCGGGTCCTGCGACGTCGAGCAGACCGCGAACGGCGGAAAGATCATCTGGGTGGCGCTGCCGCTGGGCCCGGTGGCCGGCGGGGTCACCAGCCCGCGGCAGGCCCTGTGAGCTCGCGCACGGCCGGCCGGGCCGCGTCCAGGACCGTCATGAACCACGCGGAGAACGTCGCCCGCTCGTGCAGCGCGGTCAGCTCCTGCGGCGAGACGAAGGCGGTCTCGTAGACCTCCTCCGCGTCCGGGCGCACCGGCGACTGCACCAGGCCCACGAAGAGGTGGTTGTACTCCTGCTCCACCAGGCCCGAGTCCGGGTCGGGGTGGTTGTAGCGGACCGTGCCCGCCTCGGCGAGCAGCGAGGGCGAGACGCCCAGCTCCTCGTGGGTGCGCCGGGCGGCCGCGGCGAACGGGGACTCGCCGGGGTAGGGGTGCCCGCAGCAGGTGTTCGACCAGACGCCGGGGGAGTGGTACTTGCCGAGCGCGCGGCGCTGGAGCAGCAGCTTGCCGGACGGGTCGAAGAGGAAGACGGAGAACGCGCGGTGCAGCCGGCCGGGGGCCTGATGGGCGGAGAGCTTCTCCGCGGTGCCGATGGTATTGCCGCTCTCGTCGACCAGTTCGAGCATGATCTCTTCGGCGGTCCCGTTCGACGAGCTGTTCGCCGTAGTGGCTGGTGTGGTCGGCATAACCATCCTTCGCTTCGGTCCTCGGCTGCCAAGTCTGCCGTACAAAAGCGGCGTCTTCGCACTTCGACGGGCACCGCATGTCCGTAATGCGTCGTGCATAAGAACAACGCGCCATGCGTCACGAGCGCGCCACCGCGTCGAAGAATGAATCGTGCCCAGCAGGACCGAAGCGGAATCATCGAACACCCGCCCGGGGGGTACGGGCGTGCCGCACCGCTCAGTGGCAGAGCCCCACCTCGTGGGCCGCGTGGCCGTCCGGCTCCAGCTGGAACGTGCGGTGCCCCACATCGAAGTGATCACCCAGGCAGCCCTGGGGAGACCGATCAGGCCGAAAACGATGGTCGTGGGCCCCGAGGTGTCGGCCGGCTCGACGAACCGCTTCGTACAGGACGTATCCCCCCACGCCGAGCAGCAGCAGACAGTGTGCGATCTGCGTACGAGGGGTCGGTGAACTACGGGAGGGGGGTATGAGGCAACACGGCGGTGAACGCCGTTGTCATCTGCTGTCCGACCGGGCCTCCGGGCGTGTCGGATCGGCGGTCGTCACGACGAGGGGGGCGGTTTGTGGGCCGCGCTCTTGATCGACGATGATGATCCACGCGGCCGGACCCCGGCCGCAGGGCCCGTTCGGGGCGTAAACAGGCGATGAACTCCCGGTTCCCCGCATCCGATAGCCTCCCGATAGCCTCTGCCGACGTGCCGCCCGCCGCTTGTGCCGGGCCGGGCCGCCGGGCATCAGCCGTGCCAGCCAGCCATGCCAGTTCCAAGGAGTGAGTTCGTCTGTCGACCGCCATCCTGACCGGACTGCCGGTCCCCGGGTCGCAGCTCGGACCCGAGCTGCGCTCGCTGGGCTTCGACGTCCGGTCCGCCCAGCGGCCCGAGGATCTGCCCGGCCTGCTCGCCGAGGTCCCGTCCGGTGAGCGGGTCGCCCTGGTCGACCCGCACTTCGTGGGCCATACGCACGCCCTGCGCCTCGCACTGACCGACCCCCGGTTCCCGGCGGCCGCGGTCGACGGGGCCATGGCGGTCCAGGCCGAGGCCCGCCCCGCGCTCACGCGTGCGCTCGCGGACCTCGCCGGGTACCCGGAGCCCGCCGCCAACGGCTCGGTCGCCGTGAACGCCCCGGCCACCGGTGTCCTCACCGACCGGGTCGCCGCCGCCCTGGAGGACAAGGGCGTCGCCGTGCACCGCCCCGAGCTCGGCTCGCTGGTGGCGACCGTGCCGGCCGGGCCCGAGGCCGCCTTCGCCGCGCGCAAGGCCGTCGACGCGGTCGACGACGAGGCCGTGCGGCTGCGCAACGCCGTGAAGTCCCGCGACGGGTTCTTCACCACCTTCTGCATCAGCCCGTACTCGCGCTACATCGCCCGCTGGTGCGCCCGCCGGGGCCTCACCCCCAACCAGGTCACCACCGCCTCGCTGCTCACCGCGCTGATCGCGGCGGGCTGCGCGGCTACCGGTACCCGGGGCGGCTATGTGGCGGCCGGCCTGCTGCTGATCTTCTCCTTCGTCCTGGACTGCACCGACGGGCAGCTCGCCCGTTACTCGCTGCAGTACTCGACGCTCGGCGCCTGGCTGGACGCCACCTTCGACCGGGCCAAGGAGTACGCGTACTACGCGGGCCTGGCCCTGGGAGCTGCCCGGGGCGGCGACGACGTATGGGCGCTCGCGCTCGGCGCGATGGTCCTCCAGACCTGCCGCCATGTCGTGGACTTCTCCTTCAACGAGTCCAACCACGACGCCACCGCCAACACCAGCCCCACCGCCGCCCTCTCCGACAAGCTCGACTCGGTGGGCTGGACGGTCTGGGTGCGCCGGATGATCGTGCTGCCGATCGGCGAGCGCTGGGCGATGATCGCGGTCCTGACCGCCCTCACCACGCCCCGTACCGTCTTCTACGTGCTGCTCATCGGGTGCGCGTTCGCGGCCTGCTACACCACGGCCGGGCGCGTGCTGCGCTCGCTGACCCGTCGCGCGACCCGTACCGACCGGGCCGCGCAGGCGCTCGTGGAGCTCGCCGACAACGGGCCGCTCGCCGAGATCTTCGCCAAGGTGATCCGGGCCCGGGGCGCGTGGACCTCGCCGGTCCTGGCCCTGCTCGGCGCGGCCGCCGTGGTCGTCCCCGCGCTCACCGCGGACCTCGACGGCCCGTACGTGATCGTCGGCGCGGCCGTCTACGCGCTCCTCGCGGGCGCCGCCGTGAGCAGCCCCCTCAAGGGCGCCCTCGACTGGCTCGTCCCGCCGTTCTTCCGGGCCGCCGAATACGGCACGGTCCTGGCCCTCGCCGCCCGCTCCGAGGTGAACGGGGCCCTGCCCGCGGCCTTCGGACTGGTGGCGGCGGTCGCCTACCATCACTACGACACGGTCTACCGCATCAAGGGCGGATCCGGCGCGCCGCCGCGCTGGCTGGTGCGCCTGAGCGGCGGCCACGAGGGGCGGACGCTGCTGGTCGCGGTGCTCGCCGCGACGCTCGCCACCCGCGGCACGGACTTCACCCTGGCGCTCACCGCCCTCGCGGTAGGCATCGCGCTCCTGGTGGTCGTGGAGTCCATCCGCTTCTGGGTGTCCTCCGGAGCACCCGCAGTACATGACGAAGGAGAAACGGCATGATCGGCCTCGTACTCGCAGCCGGTGCAGGACGGCGTCTGCGCCCCTACACCGACACGCTCCCGAAGGCCCTCGTGCCCGTCGACGGCGACACCACCGTCCTCGACCTCACGCTCGGCAACTTCGCCGAGGTGGGCCTCACCGAGGTCGCGATCGTCGTCGGCTACCGCAAGGAAGCGGTGTACGCCCGTAAGGAAGCCCTTGAGGCCAAGTACGGCGTCACGCTCACGCTGATCGACAACGACAAGGCCGAGGAGTGGAACAACGCCTACTCCCTGTGGTGCGCCCGTGACGTCCTGAAGCAGGGCGTCATCCTCGCCAACGGCGACACCGTGCACCCGGTCTCCGTCGAGCAGACCCTGCTGGCCGCGCGCGGCCAGGGCCAGAAGATCATCCTCGCCCTCGACACGGTGAAGCACCTCGCCGACGAGGAGATGAAGGTGATCACCGCCGACGGCGAGGGCGTGCGCCGCATCACCAAGCTGATGGACCCGGCCACCGCGACCGGCGAGTACATCGGCGTCACGCTGATCGAGCCCGAGGCCGCCGAGGAACTGGCGGACGCGCTGAAGACCACCTTCGAGCGCGACCCCGACCTCTACTACGAGGACGGCTACCAGGAGCTCGTGAACCGCGGCTTCACCGTGGACGTGGCGCCCATCGGCGAGGTCTCGTGGGTCGAGATCGACAACCACGACGACCTCGCGAAGGGCCGTGAGATCGCATGCCGGTACTGACCCGGCTCATTCCCTCGCCCGTCGTCGTCGACATCAGCCGGGGCGCCCTGGACGACCTGGCCGGCCTCCTGGCCGACCAGCGGATCTCGGCGTCGGGCAAGCTGGCGATCGCGGTCAGCGGCGGCTCGGGCCAGGCGCTGAGCGAGAAGCTGGCGCCGGTGCTGCCGGGCGCCGACTGGTACCCGGTCGCGGACGGCACCATCGACTCGGCCGTGCAGCTCGGCGACGACATCAAGGGCAAGCACTACGACGCGGTCGTGGGCCTGGGCGGCGGCAAGATCATCGACGTGGCGAAGTACGCCGCGGCGCGGGTCGGGCTGCCCATGGTCGCGGTCGCGACCAACCTGTCGCACGACGGCATCTGCTCACCGGTCTCCATCCTCGACAACGACAACGGCCGCGGCTCCTACGGCGTGCCCACGCCGATCGCCATGGTCATCGACCTCGACGTCATCCGGGAGGCCCCGGACCGGTTCGTCCGCTCCGGCATCGGCGACGCGATCTCCAACATCTCGGCGATCGCCGACTGGGAGCTGTCGCACCAGGTCACCGGCGAGCCGGTGGACGGCCTCGCCGCCGCCATGGCGCGCACCGCCGGCGAGTCGGTGCTGCGCCACCCGGGCACCACCGGCGACGACGAGTTCCTCACCGTCCTGTCCGAGGCGCTGGTCCTGTCCGGCATCGCCATGTCGATCAGCGGGGACACCCGCCCCTCGTCCGGCGCCTGCCACGAGATCAGCCACGCCTTCGACCTGCTCTACCCCAAGCGCTCCGCGCTCCACGGCGAGCAGGTCGGCCTCGGCGCCGCCTTCGCGATGCACCTGCGCGGCGCCACCGAGCAGGCCGGTCTCTTCACCGAGGTGCTACGGCGGCACAACCTGCCCGTACGCCCCGAGGACATCGGCTTCTCCGCCCTGGAGTTCGTCCGCGCGGTCGAGTACGCCCCGCAGACCCGGCCCGGGCGCTTCACCATCCTGGAACACCTCAACCTGTCCGCAGACCAGATCAAGGACGCATACGCCGACTATGCAAAAGCCATCGGTAGCTGAACTCCGCCCGGTCGTGCACCCTCCGGGCGTCAAGGACCGGCGGAGCGGCGAGCACTGGGGAGGCCGGCTCTACATGCGCGAGGTCTCCCTGCGCGTCGACCGGCACCTGGTGAACACGCGGGTCACGCCCAACCAGCTGACCTACGTGATGACCGTCGCCGCGGCCTTCGCGGCCCCGGCCCTGCTGGTGCCCGGGATCTGGGGCGCCGTGCTCGGCGTGGTGATGGCCCAGGTCTATCTGCTCCTCGACTGCGTCGACGGCGAGGTCGCCCGCTGGAAGAAGCAGTACTCGATGGTCGGCGTCTACGTGGACCGGGTCGCGGCCTATGTGCTCGACGCCGCGGTCCTCGTCGGCTTCGGCCTGCGCGCCGCCGACATCTGGGGCACCGGCCGCATCGACTGGCTGTGGGCCTTCCTGGGCACCCTGGCCGCCCTCGGCGCGGTCCTGATCAAGTCGGAGACCGACCTGGTGGGCGTGGCCCGGCACCAGCAGGGCATGCCGCCGGTCAAGGAGACGGCGTCCGAGCCGCGCTCGTCCGGCATGGCGCTGGCCCGCCGGGCCGCCGGCGCGCTCAAGTTCCACCGGCTGGTCATGGGCATCGAGGCGACCCTGCTGATCCTGGTCCTCGCGATCGTGGACCACGTCCGCGGCGACCTGTACTTCTCCCGGCTCGGCGTCGCGGTGCTCGCGGGCATCGCGCTGCTGCAGAGCGTGCTGCACCTGGTGTCCATCCTCGCCTCCAGCAGGCTCAAGTGAGCGCCCCGCTGAAGGTCGGCGCGGTCGTCATCACCATGGGCAACCGCCCCGAGGAGCTGCGCGCCCTGCTCGACTCGGTCGCCAAGCAGGACGGTGACCACGTCGAGGTCGTCGTGGTCGGCAACGGCGCCCCGGTGCCGGACGTCCCGGCGGGTGTACGGACCGTGGAGCTGCCCGAGAACCTGGGCATCCCGGGCGGGCGCAACGTCGGCATCGAGGCGTTCGGCCCGTCCGGCTCCGAGGTCGACATCCTGCTCTTCCTCGACGACGACGGCCTGCTGCCGAACACCGACACCGCCGAGCTGTGCCGCCAGGCCTTCGCGGCGGACCCGGAGCTCGGCATCATCAGCTTCCGCATCGCCGACCCGGAGACCGGGGTCACCCAGCGCCGCCACGTGCCGAGGCTGCGCGCCTCCGACCCGCTGCGCTCCTCGCGCGTGACGACCTTCCTGGGCGGCGCCAACGCCGTACGGACGAAGGTCCTCGCCGAGGTCGGCGGGCTGCCCGACGAGTTCTTCTACGCCCACGAGGAGACCGATCTGGCCTGGCGGGCGCTCGACGCCGGCTGGATGATCGACTACCGCGCGGACATGGTGCTGCACCACCCGACGACGGCGCCGTCCCGGCACGCGGTCTACCACCGGATGGTGGCCCGCAACCGGGTCTGGCTGGCCCGACGCAATCTGCCGGCCCTCCTGGTGCCCGTCTACCTCGGCGTGTGGATGCTCCTCACGCTCGCCAGGAAGCCCTCCGGGCCCGCGCTCAAGGCGTGGTTCGGCGGCTTCAAGGAGGGCTGGACCACCCCGTGCGGACCGCGCCGCCCCATGCGGTGGCGCACGGTCTGGCGGCTGACCCGGCTGGGCCGTCCGCCGGTGATCTGACAGTCTCGAAGCCGAGAGCACAATCGGCCCGGGTCCCGCTGGGGCCCGGGCGCACCGGGTCGTCGCGCGTACTTCATTGAAAGCGAAAGTTTCCACTTGTGAGTGACACAACTCTGTCCCCGGCGGAACTCGCCGCCAAGCACGGGCTGTCGGTGAGCGGCGCCCGGCCGGGGCTGTTCGAGTACTGCAGCCAGCTCTGGGGCCGGCGCCACTTCATCCTGTCGTTCTCGCAGGCGAAGCTGACCGCCCAGTACAGCCAGGCCAAGCTCGGCCAGATCTGGCAGGTGGCCACCCCGCTGCTCAACGCGCTGGTCTACTACTTCATCTTCGGCATCCTGATGAACGCCAAGCGGGGCATCGCGTCCGACGTGTACATCCCGTTCCTGGTGACGGGCGTGTTCGTGTTCACCTTCACGCAGAACTCGGTGATGGCGGGCGTCCGGGCGATCTCGGGCAACCTGGGCCTGGTGAGGGCGCTGCACTTCCCGCGCGCCTCGCTGCCGGTCTCCTTCGCGCTCCAGCAGCTCCAGCAGCTGCTGTTCTCGATGATCGTCCTGGTGCTCGTGGTGGTCGCCTCCGGCACCAAGCCGATGGTGTCGTGGCTCCTGATGGTGCCGGTGCTCGGGCTGCAGTTCGTGTTCAACACGGGCCTCGCCCTGATCATGGCCCGGCTCGGCAGCAAGACCCCCGACCTCGCCCAGCTGATGCCGTTCATCCTGCGCACCTGGATGTACGCGTCCGGCGTCATGTTCAGCATCAAGGTGGTCCTCCAGGGCAAGCCGCACTGGCTCGCCCAGGTGCTCCAGGTGAACCCGGCCGCGGTCTACATGGACCTGGCCCGGTTCGCCATGATCGACGGATACGGCCGCCACAACCTGCCGCCGCACGTGTGGGTGGCGGCGGTCGGCTGGGCGCTGGCCGTCGGCGTCGTGGGCTTCGTGTACTTCTGGAAGGCAGAGGAGCAGTACGGCCGTGGCTGAGGACAACAACCGGATCGCCGACGACAGCGGCGCACGCATCCCCACCGTCATCGCCGACGACGTGCACATCGTGTACACGGTCAACGGCGCGGCCGGCGGCCGGGGCAGCGCCACCGCCGCGCTGAGCCGGATCGTCGGGCGCGACAAGGGCGAGTCCCGGGGCATGCGGAAGGTGCACGCCGTACGCGGTGTCTCCTTCACCGCGTACCGGGGCGAGGCGATCGGCCTGATCGGCACCAACGGCTCGGGCAAGTCGACCCTGCTGCGGGCCATCGCGGGGCTGCTGCCGCCCGCCAAGGGCAAGGTGTACACCAACGGCCAGCCCTCGCTGCTCGGCGTCAACGCGGCGCTGATGAACGAGCTGACCGGCGAGCGCAACGTGATCCTCGGCGGCCTGGCCATGGGCATGTCGCGCGAGGAGATCAAGGAGCGCTACGAGGAGATCGTCGACTTCTCCGGCATCAACGAGAAGGGCGACTTCATCACCCTGCCGATGCGGACGTACTCCTCGGGCATGGCGGCCCGCCTCCGGTTCTCCATCGCCGCCGCCAAGGACCACGACGTCCTGATGATCGACGAGGCGCTGGCCACCGGTGACCGCAAGTTCCAGATCCGCTCCGAGGAGCGCATCCGTGAGCTGCGCAAGCACGCGGGCACGGTCTTCCTGGTCAGCCACAGCATCGGCTCCATCCGCGACACCTGCGACCGGGTGCTGTGGCTGGAGCGCGGCGAGCTCCTGATGGACGGTCCTACGGACGAGGTCGTCAAGGCGTACCAGAAGGAAACGGGGCGCTAGGGCGCGCGGCTTACCGGTCACTTCGGCTGCGGGCCGTCCGTGGCTGGTCGCGCAGTTCCCCGCGCCCCTTGGTGGTGTCCGGTGCCGCCAGGTCCTGGCCACCCCTGAAAGCCCCCGTCGATCAACCCCGGCGGGGGTCTTCGCGTCCCTGGGGGTGGTCCGGAGCCGGGCCGTCCATGTCAAGGCTGCGTCAAGTCGCCTGCGTCGGGGGAAGGTTGGCGTGGATTGAAGTGTTCTTGTAATGCGCGCAACACCCCGACGTGTTGTCAGGCGTTGTACAACGTAAGCTGTACCGGTGTTGATCGTGACGGAAGGGCGGGACCGCCCCGGGCGCCCCTCGCGGGAGCCGTCCTCCACTCGGGAGGTTCGGCGGCGTGTCCGAAATGGGGTATTTTGGGTCGGCGGTGTAGAACGGGAGATGTGACGGCAATGGCTACGGGAAATCTCCAACGACGAGAGACCTCCGCCGTTCCCGTACCGGGCGGTCCCCGGTGACAGGTGTCCGGGACGTGCGCACCGACTCCCCCTCGCGCACCACGCTCGACAAGGCCACGGAGGAGAACTTCCCGGTGGCCCCCTTCTTTCTGCCCCGCGCCTGGCGCGACGACCTGATGGCCGTGTACGGCTTCGCCCGCCTGGTCGACGACATCGGCGACGGCGACCTCGCGCCCGGCGGCGCGGACGCCCGCGCGCTCGGCGTGTCCCCGTCCGACGCCGACGACCGGCTCGTCATGCTCGACGCCTTCGAGACCGACCTGCGCCGTGTTTTCGACGCCACCCCGCAGCACCCGCTGCTGCGCGCTCTCCAGCCGACGGTCCGCCGCCGCTCGCTGAGCCCCGAGCCGTTCCTCGGCCTGATCGCCGCGAACCGCCAGGACCAGCAGGTCAAGCGGTACGAGACGTACGAGGACCTGGTCGCGTACTGCGAACTCTCGGCCAATCCGGTGGGCCGCCTGGTCCTCGCGATCACCGGTACCGAGAGCCCCGAGCGGGTACGCCGCTCCGACGCCGTCTGCACCGCGCTGCAGATCGTCGAGCACCTCCAGGACGTCTCCGAGGACCTGGGCCGGGACCGTATCTATCTGCCCGCCGAGGACATGCGGCGCTTCCATGTCACCGAGGCCGATCTGGCCGCCGCACACGGGAGCGCGTCGGTGCGCGCCCTGGTCGCGTTCGAAGCGGAACGCGCCGGACAGTTGCTGAATGAAGGCACCTCCCTGGTGGGTAGCGTCCACGGCAGACTCAAGCTGCTGCTGGCCGGATTCGTGGCCGGGGGACGCGCCGCGCTCGACGCGGTCGCTGCCGCCGGCCACGACGTACTCCCTGGACCGCCCAAGCCCACCAAGTCCAGTCTGCTGCGCGAAGTGGGAGCCGTGTTGCGTAGAGCGCGTAGAGAGGGGTGAGCCGGACCGTGGAACCACACGCACACGTGTCCCCGCCGGTACAGGCCGCGTACAGCTACTGCGAGGCCGTGACCGGGCAGCAGGCGCGCAATTTCGCGTACGGCATCAGGCTGCTGCCGACCGACAAGCGGCAGGCGATGTCGGCCCTCTACGCGTTCTCGCGGCGGGTCGACGACATCGGCGACGGCACGTTGCCCGCCGACGCCAAGAACCAGCGCCTGGAGGAGACCCGGGCACTGCTCGGCAAGATCGCCGACGGCGCGGTCGAGGAGGACGACACCGACCCGGTGGCCGTCGCGCTCGCCGACGCGGCGCGCCGCTTCCCGATCCCGCTCGGCGGCCTCGACGAGCTCATCGACGGCGTCCTGATGGACGTGCGCGGCGAGACCTATGAGACCTGGGACGACCTGAAGGTCTACTGCCGGTGTGTCGCCGGTGCCATCGGCCGGCTCTCGCTGGGCGTGTTCGGTACACAACCGGGCGCACCGGGCGCCGAGCGCGCTGCCGAGTACGCCGACACGCTGGGGCTCGCGCTCCAACTCACCAATATCCTCAGAGACGTTCGCGAGGACGCGGGCAACGGGCGCACCTATCTGCCCGCCGACGACCTGGCCAAGTTCGGCTGTGCCGCGGGCTTCCACACCCCGGTGCCCCCGGCCGGCTCCGACTTCGCCGGGCTCGTCCACTTCGAAGTGCGGCGCGCCCGGGCCCTGTTCGCCGAGGGCTACCGGCTGCTGCCGATGCTCGACCGGCGCAGCGGTGCCTGTGTGGCCGCGATGGCGGGGATCTACCGGCGGCTGCTCGACCGCATCGAACGCGACCCCGAGGCCGTGCTGCGCGGACGGGTCTCGCTGCCGGGCCGCGAGAAGGCGTACGTCGCGGTACGCGGACTGTCCGGGCTCGACACCCGTACCGTCTCCCGGCAGACCGCCAGGAGGCGCGCCTGATGGCCCATCGGCACCTGGACGTGCGGCCGAGGAGCATTACGCGCAGAAGGTGCGGAACCCTCCGCTATCCCACCGCGTCCCTGATGGCAACGGTCGGCCGCGCGCACGACAGCAGCACGACCGGAGGGGAGGGCGTATGACAGCCCCGCAGCCCGACCGCGCGGTGGTCGTCGGCGGAGGACTCGCCGGCATCACCGCCGCGCTCGAACTGGCCGACGCCGGGCTCGGCGTGACCCTCATCGAGGGCCGCCCGCGCCTGGGCGGCCTCGCCTTCTCCTTCCGGCGCGGCGAACTCACCGTCGACAACGGGCAGCATGTGTATCTGCGCTGCTGCACGGCGTACGGCTGGTTCCTCGACCGGGTCGGCGGCGCCGGGCTCGCGCCCCTGCAGCGCCGCCTGGACGTGCCGGTCCTCGATGTGGCGCGCCCGGGCGGGCCACGCCTGGGACGGCTGCGCCGCACCGCGCTGCCCGTACCGCTGCACCTGGCGAGCAGCCTGGCCACCTATCCGCATCTCTCGCTCGCCGAGCGGGCCTCCGTCGGGCGCGCCGCACTCGCGCTCAAGGGACTTGACCCGGCCGACCCGGCGCTCGACGGCGTGGACTTCGCCACCTGGCTGGGCCGCCACGGCCAGTCGCCCCGCGCCATCGAGGCCCTGTGGGACCTGGTCGGGGTCGCGACCCTGAACGCGACGGCGCCGCACGCCTCCCTCGGGCTCGCCGCGATGGTCTTCAAGACCGGGCTGCTCTCCGAGCCGGGCGCCGCCGACATCGGCTGGGCCCACGTACCGCTCGGCGAGCTCCACGACACGCTGGCGCGCAAGGCGCTCGCGGCCGCCGGGGTCCGCGTCGAGACCCGCACCAAGGCCGACTCCGTCTCCCGTACGGAGAGCGGCGTCTGGCAGGTGCGCACCGGCGCCGAGACGCTGGACGCCGAGGTGGTCGTCCTCGCCGTACCGCAGCGCGAGGCCCATGACCTGCTGCCCTACGGCGCGCTCGACGACCCGGGCAAGCTCCTCGACATCGGCACCGCGCCGATCCTCAACCTGCACGTCGTCTACGACCGCAAGGTGCTGAGGCAGCCGTTCTTCGCCGCGCTCGGCAGCCCCGTGCAGTGGGTCTTCGACCGCACCGAGTCCTCGGGGCTCACCGGCGGCGGCCAGTACCTGGCGGTCTCCCAGTCGGCCGCCGGGGACGAGATCGACGAGCCGGTCGCCGCGCTGCGCGCCAAGTACCTCCCCGAGCTCGAACGACTGCTGCCCGCCGCGCGCGGCGCGGGCGTACGGGACTTCTTCGTGACCCGGGAGCGGACAGCGACGTTCGCCCCCACCCCCGGCGTCGGACGGCTGCGGCCGACGGCGCGTACCAACGCCCCCGGTCTCTACCTGGCCGGCGCGTGGACCGCCACCGGCTGGCCCGCGACGATGGAGGGCGCCGTACGCAGCGGATTCAGCGCCGCCGGCGCGGCTCTCGCCGTGCTCGGGCGCTCCCACGCCCATCCGCTTCAGGAGGCGGCATGACCGTTAGCAGCACTGGAACAAGAGGAGAGACCGTGCCGACTGTGCCTTCGGCGAAATCGGCTGTCGACACCGTGGACGTCGCCGCGCTTCTGGAGCGCGGCAGGGCGCTGTCCACCCCGGTGCTGCGCACGGCCGTGGACCGGCTCGCGGCTCCCATGGACACCGTCGCCGCCTACCACTTCGGGTGGATCGACGCCCAGGGCAACCCGGCGGACGGCGACGGCGGCAAGGCGGTGCGGCCCGCGCTCGCGCTCCTGTCCGCCGAGGCGGCCGGGGCCAGGCCCGAGGTGGGCATCCCGGGCGCGGTCGCGGTCGAGCTCGTCCACAACTTCTCGCTGCTCCACGACGACCTGATGGACGGCGACGAGCAGCGCCGCCACCGCGACACGGTGTGGAAGGTGCACGGCCCGGCGCAGGCGATCCTCGTCGGCGACGCGCTGTTCGCGCTGGCCAACGAGGTGCTGCTGGAACTCGGCACGGTCGAGGCCGGGCGGGCGACACGCCGGCTGACCACCGCGAGCCGCAAGCTCATCGACGGCCAGGCCCAGGACATCTCCTACGAGCACCGCGAGCGGGTCACCGTCGAGGAGTGCCTGGAGATGGAGGGCAACAAGACGGGCGCGCTGCTCGCCTGCGCCTGCTCCATCGGCGCGGTGCTCGGCGGCGCCGACGACGAGACGGCCGACACCCTGGAGGCGTACGGCTACCACCTCGGCCTGGCCTTCCAGGCCGTCGACGACCTGCTCGGCATCTGGGGCGACCCGGACGCGACCGGCAAGCAGACCTGGAGCGATCTGCGCCAGCGCAAGAAGTCCCTGCCGGTGGTGGCCGCGCTCGCCGCCGGCGGCCCGGCCTCCGAGCGGCTCGGCGAACTGCTCGCCGCCGACGCCAAGAGCAACGACTTCGACACGTTCTCCGAGGAGGAGTTCGCCACCCGGGCCGCCCTCATCGAGGAGGCGGGCGGCCGTGAGTGGACCTCGCAGGAGGCCCGCCGCCAGCACACCGTGGCGATCGAGGCGCTGAGCCGGGTGGACATGCCGGAGCAGGTACGGGCCCAGCTCACCGCGCTGGCCGACTTCGTCGTCGTACGAAAGAGATGATCACCATTCCCATATGACGCGACGTCGCCGGATCGGGCCCGCCAGAACGGGCCGCGCATCCGACGGAGACCCCAGCACAGCAGAAGTCAGCACCTGCACTTGCATTAAGGGGAAGCCATGACAGCGACGACCGACGGAAGCACCGGGGCCCCGTGGCCCCGGGCCGCCGCGGCCAGCGAACCGACCGAACCACCCCCCGGCGCGGACGAGGTACGGGACGCCGCCCGGCGGGCGACGGAACGCGGGGCCGAGCATCTGCTCGGCCGGCAGGACGCCCTGGGCTGGTGGAAGGGCGACCTGGAGACCAACGTCACCATGGACGCCGAGGATCTGCTGCTCCGTCAGTTCCTCGGCATCCAGGACGAGAAGACCGTGCGGGCGGCCGCGCTCTTCATCCGCGGTGAGCAGCGCGACGACGGGACCTGGGCCACCTTCCACGGCGGCCCGCCCGAGCTCTCCGCCACCGTCGAGGCGTATGTGGCGCTGCGGCTCGCCGGGGACCGGCCGGACGACCCGCACATGGCGCGGGCCTCGGCGTTCGTCCGCGAGCAGGGCGGGATCGCCGCCTGCCGGGTCTTCACCCGGATCTGGCTCGCGCTGTTCGGCTGGTGGAAGTGGGACGACCTGCCGGAGCTGCCGCCCGAGCTCCTGTTCCTGCCCAAGTGGTTCCCGCTGAACATCTATGACTTCGGCTGCTGGGCCCGGCAGACGATCGTGCCGCTCACGGTCGTCTCCGCCAAGCGGCCGGTACGGCCCGCGCCCTTCGCGCTCGACGAGCTGCACACCGACGCGCGCGACCCCAACCCGGCCAAGGCCCTTGCTCCCATGGCGAGTTGGGACGGCGCCTTCCAGCGGCTCGACAAGGCTCTGCACGTCTACCACCGCCTCGCCCCGCGCGCCCTGCGCCGTACCGCGATGAACATGGCCGCCCGCTGGATCGTCGAGCGTCAGGAGAACGACGGCTGCTGGGGCGGGATCCAGCCGCCCGCCGTGTACTCGGTGATCGCCCTGCATCTGCTCGGCTACGACCTCCAGCACCCGGTGATGCGGGCGGGTCTGGAATCCCTCGACCGGTTCACCGTGTGGCGCGAGGACGGCGCCCGGATGATCGAGGCGTGCCAGTCGCCGGTCTGGGACACCTGCCTCGCCACCATCGCGCTCGCCGACGCGGGGCTCCCCGCCGACCACCCGGCCCTGGTGAAGGCCGTCGACTGGATGCTCGGCGAGGAGATCGTCCGGCCAGGCGACTGGGCCGTGCGCAAGCCCCAACTGCCGCCCGGCGGCTGGGCGTTCGAGTTCCACAACGACAACTACCCGGACATCGACGACACCGCCGAGGTGATCCTCGCGCTGCGCCGGGTGCGCCACCCCGACCCCGAGCGGGTCGAGGGCGCGATCCGCCGCGCCGCGCGCTGGACGCTCGGCATGCAGTCGAAGAACGGGGCGTGGGCCGCCTTCGACGCCGACAACACCAGCCCGTTCCCCAACCGGCTGCCGTTCTGCGACTTCGGCGAGGTCATCGACCCGCCGTCGGCCGACGTCACCGCGCATGTGGTGGAGATGCTGGCCGTCGAGGGCAAGGCGCACGAGCCGCGCACGCGGCGGGGCATCGAGTGGCTGCTCGCCGAACAGGAGGCGAGCGGCGCCTGGTTCGGCCGCTGGGGCGTCAACTACGTCTACGGAACGGGCTCGGTGGTACCGGCCCTGACGGCGGCGGGACTTCCCGGCTCGCACCCCGCGATCCGCCGGGCCGTCGCCTGGCTGGAGTCGGTGCAGAACGACGACGGCGGCTGGGGCGAGGACCTGCGCTCCTACCGCGACGAGAAGTGGATCGGGCACGGCGCCTCGACCGCCTCCCAGACCGCCTGGGCGCTGCTCGCGCTGCTCGCGGCGGGGGAGCGGGAGAGCGCGGCGGTCGAGCGGGGCATCGCGTACCTCGCCGCCACCCAACGCGAGGACGGCTCCTGGGACGAGCCGTACTTCACCGGGACCGGCTTCCCCTGGGACTTCTCGATCAACTACCACCTCTACCGCCAGGTGTTCCCGCTGACCGCGCTCGGCCGTTACGTCCATGGAGAACCGTTCTCCCCCAGCGGCCCCAAGGGGAAGTGATGGACGTACGCCCCGCCGTCCCGGAACCCGTACCGCTGCTGGTCGCGTGTGCGCTCACCATCGAGGAACTGGCGCTGCGCAGCGGCGGCCGGGGCCGCACCCCCGGCCAGGTGGTGACCGTGCTGCGCAGCGGCATGGGGCCGAAGGCCGCCGAGCGGGCCGTGCTGCGTGGCCTGGGCACGGCGGCGAACCGGGAGGCGGCCGTGATCGCCTCCGGGTTCTGCGCGGGCCTTGCCCCCGGGATGCACCCCGGGGACCTGGTCGTCGCCGAAGAGACCCGCGACCCGCGCGGCACCACCGCCTGCGTGGGTACGGAAGTGCTGGCCAAGGCGCTGAGCGCGGCGCTGCCCGGCCGCACCGTGCACACCGGTCCGCTGATCGGCTCCGACCATGTGGTGCGAGGCCACGAACGGGCCGAGCTGCGCGCGACCGGGGCGATCGCCGTGGACATGGAGTCCGCGGCGACGCTGTGGAGCGCCGTCGGGGCCGGAGAGCGTCCGGTTGCGGCCGTACGAGTGGTCGTGGACGCTCCGGAACATGAACTCGTCCGGATCGGCACGGTACGCGGGGGAATATCAGCCTTCCGCGTTCTTCGTGCCGTCCTTCCCGCTTTCTTTGAATGGCACCGTTCTTTGCCGCTCCCCAGGAGGTGAGCCAGATGGCCATGCCGCTTCGTCAGTCCATCAGGGTCGGGACCTATCTTTTCGAACAGAAGCTCCGCAAGCGTGAGAAGTTCCCGCTCATCGTCGAGCTGGAGCCGCTCTTCGCCTGCAATCTGAAGTGCGAGGGCTGCGGGAAGATCCAGCATCCGGCCGGGATCCTGAAGCAGCGCATGCCGGTCGCGCAGGCGGTGGGAGCGGTCCTGGAGTCGGGCGCCCCCATGGTGTCCATCGCGGGCGGCGAGCCCCTGATGCACCCTCAGATCGACGAGATCGTGCGGCAGTTGGTGGCGAAGCGGAAGTACGTCTTCCTGTGCACCAACGCGCTGCTGCTGCGCAAGAAGCTGGAGAAGTTCACCCCGTCCCCGTACTTCGCGTTCGCCGTGCACATCGACGGACTGCGCGAGCGGCACGACGAGTCGGTGGCCAAGGAAGGCGTCTTCGACGAGGCGGTCGAGGCGATCAAGGCGGCCAAGAAGGCGGGCTTCCGGGTCACCACCAACTCCACCTTCTTCAACACCGACACCCCGCAGACCATCATCGAGGTGCTCAACTTCCTCAACGACGACCTCCAGGTCGACGAGATGATGATCTCGCCCGCGTACGCCTACGAGAAGGCGCCCGACCAGGAGCACTTCCTGGGCGTCGAGCAGACCCGCGAGCTCTTCAAGAAGGCGTTCTCCGGGGGCAACCGGCGCCGCTGGCGGCTCAACCACTCCCCGCTCTTCCTGGACTTCCTGGAGGGCAAGGCGGACTTCCCGTGCACGGCGTGGGCGATCCCCAACTACTCGCTCTTCGGCTGGCAGCGGCCCTGCTACCTGATGAGCGACGGGTACGTGCCGACGTACCGGCAGCTGGTCGAGGAGACCGACTGGAGCAAGTACGGCCGCGGCAAGGACGAGCGGTGCGCCAACTGCATGGCGCACTGCGGCTACGAGCCCACCGCCGTCCTGGCGACCATGGGCTCGCTCAAGGAGTCGCTGCGCGCGGTCCGCGAGACCGTGCAGGGAAACCGCGGGTGACGTGATGAGCAGGCACGGAGAACCAGTCTCACTGGGGCTCCCCACGCCGCCGGCCCGGCCGCTGGCGATGCGTCGCGTCTCGCGGCGCATCCAGGTCGGGTCGGTGGCGGTCGGCGGGGATGCCCCTGTCTCGGTGCAGTCGATGACGACGACGCGTACGTCGGACATCGGCGCGACTTTGCAGCAGATCGCGGAGCTGACGGCGTCGGGCTGCCAGATCGTGCGGGTGGCGTGTCCGACGCAGGATGATGCGGATGCGTTGGCGACGATCGCGCGGAAGTCGCAGATTCCGGTGATCGCGGATATTCATTTCCAGCCGAAGTACGTGTTCGCGGCGATCGACGCGGGGTGTGCGGCGGTGCGGGTGAATCCGGGCAACATCAAGCAGTTCGACGACAAGGTGAAGGAGATCGCCCGGGCCGCGAAGGACGCGGGCACTCCGATCCGTATCGGGGTGAACGCGGGTTCCCTCGATGCCCGTCTGCTGAAGAAGTACGGCAAGGCGACCCCCGAAGCACTGGTCGAGTCCGCTCTCTGGGAGGCCTCCCTCTTCGAGGAGCATGATTTCCGGGACATCAAGATCTCGGTGAAGCACAACGACCCGGTCGTGATGGTGAACGCCTACCGTCAGCTGGCCGCGCAGTGCGATTACCCGCTGCACCTGGGTGTGACGGAGGCGGGTCCGGCGTTCCAGGGCACGATCAAGTCGGCCGTCGCGTTCGGTGCGCTGCTGTCCGAGGGCATCGGCGACACCATCCGCGTCTCGCTGTCGGCGCCGCCGGCGGAGGAGATCAAGGTCGGGATCCAGATCCTGGAGTCGCTGAACCTGCGCCAGCGCCGTCTGGAGATCGTCTCCTGCCCGTCGTGTGGTCGTGCGCAGGTGGATGTGTACAAGCTGGCGGAGGAGGTCACGGCGGGCCTGGAGGGCATGGAGGTCCCGCTGCGGGTCGCGGTGATGGGCTGTGTCGTGAACGGTCCGGGTGAGGCCCGCGAGGCCGACCTCGGTGTCGCCTCCGGTAATGGCAAGGGGCAGATCTTCGTGAAGGGCGAGGTCATCAAGACCGTCCCGGAGTCGAAGATCGTCGAGACGCTGATCGAAGAGGCGATGAAGATCGCGGACGAGCTGGGGAAGGAGGGCACCGCCTCCGGTGCCCCGCGGGTCACCGCGCTGGGCTGACCGACACCACCGTGAGCTGAAGAGGATCCGAAGGGGGCTCCAGCGTGACGATCTTGGAGAATATTCGGGGGCCGCACGACCTACAGGCGCTGGACGGCGCCGAACTCGCCGATCTGTCCCAGGAGATCAGGGAGTTCCTGATCCACGCGGTGGCGCGGACCGGGGGCCATCTCGGGCCCAATCTCGGGGTGGTGGAGCTCTCCATCGCCCTGCACCGGGCCTTCGACTCGCCGGTCGACCGCATCCTGTGGGACACCGGCCACCAGAGCTACGTACACAAACTGCTCACCGGGCGGCAGGACTTCTCGAAGCTGCGCTCCAAGGGCGGTCTCTCCGGCTATCCCTCGCGGGCCGAGTCCGAGCACGACGTCATCGAGAATTCGCACGCCTCCACCGTGCTCGGCTGGGCCGACGGCCTCGCCAAGGCCAACCAGGTACGCGGCCGCTCCGGCCATGTCGTCGCCGTCATCGGTGACGGCGCGCTCACCGGCGGCATGGCCTGGGAGGCGCTGAACAACATCGCCGCCGCCCGGGACCGCCCGCTGATCATCGTCGTCAACGACAACGAGCGTTCGTACGGCCCCACCATCGGCGGCCTCGCCAACCACCTCGCCACACTGCGCACCACCGACGGCTACGAGCGCTTCCTCGCCTGGGGCAAACAGGTGCTCCAGCACACGCCCGTGATCGGGCAGCCGCTGTACGAGTCGCTGCACGGCGCCAAGAAGGGGTTCAAGGACGCCTTCGCGCCCCAGGGCATGTTCGAGGACCTGGGCCTGAAATACGTCGGGCCGATCGACGGGCACGACATCGCGGCCGTCGAGTCGGCGCTGCGCCGCGCCAAGCGCTTCCACGGCCCGGTGCTCGTGCACTGCCTCACCGAGAAGGGGCGCGGCTATCAGCCGGCCCTGGACGACGAGGCCGACCGCTTCCACGCCGTCAACGCGATGGACCCGCTCACCTGCGAACCGCTCGCCCCCTCCAACGGCCCTTCCTGGACCTCGGTGTTCGGCAAGGAGCTGGCCCGGCTCGGCGGGGAGCGGCGGGACATCGTGGCGATCACCGCGGCGATGCTGCACCCGACGGGCCTCACCGAGTTCGCCGAGCGCTTCCCGGACCGGGTGTGGGACGTGGGGATCGCCGAGCAGCACGCGGCGGTCTCGGCGGCCGGGCTCGCCACCGGCGGACTGCACCCGGTGGTCGCCGTCTACGCCACCTTCCTCAACCGGGCCTTCGACCAGGTCCTGATGGACGTGGCCCTGCACCGGTGCGGGGTGACGTTCGTCCTGGACCGGGCCGGGGTCACGGGAGTTGACGGGGCCTCACACAACGGCATGTGGGACATGTCGGTCCTCCAGGTGGTGCCCGGGCTGCGGATCGCCGCACCGCGCGACGCCGCACGGCTGCGGGCCGAGCTGCGCGAGGCGGTGGAGGTCGACGACGCGCCGACCGTGCTGCGCTTCCCCAAGGAGTCGGTGGGCCCCGACATCCCCGCCATCGAGAGGATCGGCGGCATGGACGTGCTGCGCCGCGACGAGGACGCCGATGTGCTGCTCGTGGCCGTCGGTGTGCTCGCCCCCGTCTGCCTCCAGGCGGCCGACCTGCTCGCCGGGCGCGGCATCCGGTGCACGGTGGTGGACCCTCGCTGGGTCAAGCCCGTCGACGACCAGCTCGCGCCACTGGCCGAGCGGCACCGGCTGGTCGCCGTCGCTGAGGACAACAGTCGTACGGGAGGCGTCGGTTGGGCGGTCGGGCAGGCGCTGCGGGACGCCGGGGTCGACACACCGCTGCGCACCTTCGGCATCCCCGAGCAGTTCCTCGCCCACGCCAAGCGCGGCGAGGTCCTGGCCGACATCGGGCTCACCCCCGTGGAGATCGCGGGACGGATCAGCGCCGCGCTCGCGGCGAGGGACGAGGCTGTGGTGCGGGAGAAGGAGAACGACGGATGACCGAGCCCAAAGGCTTCGACCTGGGCAGACTCCTCGCCGAGCGCGGCGGCGAGCGCTATGAGCTGCACACGAGGTATCTGAACCACCAGCTGCCGCGCATGCTGCACACCATCGGCTTCGACAAGGTCTACGAGCGGGCCGAGGGCGCGTACTTCTGGGACGCCGAGGGCCAGGACTACCTCGACATGCTCGCCGGGTTCGGCGTGATGGGCCTGGGCCGCCACCACCCCGTCGTCCGCAAGGCGCTGCACGACGTGCTCGACGCCTCGCTCGCGGACCTCACCCGCTTCGACTGCCAGCCGCTGCCCGGCCTGCTCGCCGAGAAGCTGCTGGCCCACAGCCCGCATCTGGACCGGGTGTTCTTCGGCAACAGTGGTACGGAGGCGGTGGAGACTGCGCTGAAGTTCGCCCGGTACGCCACCGGGAAGCCCAGGGTCCTGTACTGCTCGCATGCCTTCCACGGGCTGACCACCGGCTCGCTCTCGGTCAACGGCGAGTCGGGCTTCCGCGACGGCTTCGCCCCGCTGCTGCCGGACACGGCGGTTCCGCTCGGTGATCTCGCCGTACTGGAGCGGGAGTTGAAGCGCGGGGACGTGGCCGCGCTGATCGTCGAGCCGATCCAGGGCAAGGGCGTCCTCGAAGCGCCGCCCGGGTATCTGCTCGCCGCGCAGGAGCTGCTGCACCGGCACAAGGCGCTCCTGATCGCCGACGAGGTGCAGACCGGCCTCGGCCGGACCGGCGACTTCTACGCGTACCAGCACGAGAAGGGCGTCGAGCCGGACCTGGTGTGTGTGGCCAAGGCGCTCTCCGGCGGCTATGTGCCGGTGGGGGCGACCCTGGGCAAGGAGTGGATCTTCAAGAAGGTGTACTCGTCGATGGACCGGGTCCTGGTCCACTCGGCGAGCTTCGGCTCCAACGCCCAGGCGATGGCGGCCGGGCTCGCCGTCCTTTCGGTCATGGAGGACGAGGACGTCGTCGCCAACGCGCGCGTGACCGGCGAACTGCTCAGGTCCCGCCTCGCGGCGCTGGTCGACCGGTACGAGCTGCTGCACGACGTGCGCGGGCGCGGGCTGATGATTGGCATCGAGTTCGGCAAGCCGTCCTCGATGCGGCTGCGCGGCCGCTGGACGATGCTCCAGGCGGCCCGCAAGGGGCTCTTCGCGCAGATGGTCGTGGTGCCGCTGCTCCAGAAGCACCGCATCCTCACCCAGGTCTCCGGCGACCATCTGGAGGTCATCAAGCTGATCCCGCCGCTGACGATCGGCGAACGCGAGGTGGACCGCTTCGTCGACGCGTTCACCGCCGTGATGGACGACGCGCACGGCGGGGGCGGGCTGATGTGGGACTTCGGGCGGACGCTGGTGAAGCAGGCGGTGGCGAACCGGTAGGTGCTGTTTTTGCCTCCGAGGCAAAAAATTTGCCTCGGAGGCAATGCCTTGCGTGAATGGGGTGCATGAGCACTCCCGCCGAAGGCGCCGGGGAGCCGTCCGGTCCGGCGCTCCCCGATGTCGCCCCGCGCCTGCGCGATCTGCGGCGCCGCCGCGGTCTCACCCTGGAGGCCGCCGCCCCGCGCGCCGGTCTCTCGCCCGCTCATCTCTCGCGTCTTGAGACGGGCGCCCGCCAGCCCTCGCTGCCGATGCTGCTCGCGCTCGCCCGTACCTACGGTACGACGGTCTCCGAACTGCTCGGCGAGATGCCGCCCGAGCGCGAGCCCGTCATCCGGGCCGGCCGCGCCGGGCCCGCCGAGGCCGACGGGTGGACGTACCACCGGGCCGGCCACTCCGGCCGCGCCATGCAGGCCCTGCGCGTCGAGATCCCGTACGGCACCCAGCGCGAGCTGGTGCGGGTCCACCCCGGCGAGGAGTGGCTGTACGTCCTGGCCGGGCGGCTGCGGCTGAGCCTCGGCGACGCCGTGCACGAACTCGACCCCGGCGACAGCGCGCACTTCGACTCGCTCACCCCGCACCGGATCTCGGCCGTGTCGCACGGCGGGGCCGAGTTCCTGTTCGTCCACACCCTGCTGCAGAGCCCCGATCCGCATCCGCACCATCCGCACGGCTGAGAGGTACGACATGTCGCAGAACCAGGGAACCGGCGCCGACACCCACGAGACCAAGTTCCCCCGTGGCCTGGTGATCCGGCTCTTCGCCTATCTGATCGCGGGCCACATCTTCGCGGCCTTCCTGTACCTGCTGTTCACCGTCGGCAAGTGAGCGGTCGGCAAATCGGCGCCGTGCCCGCGCCTCTCAAGTGGCGCGGGCCCATGGCCTACGCCGCGTCCCCGACCAGCCGGTCGCGCAGCCGCTCCCGGGTCTCGGGCGTGAGTTTGAGGCCTTCCGACAGATAGCGCTCGGTGGTGCCCCAGGTCTCCTCGATGGTGTCGAAGGCCGCGCGCAGATAGCCGGCGCGGGCGTCGAAGAGGGGGGTGAGGAGTTCGACGACCTCGGCGTTCAGGCCGTTCGGCGAGTTGTCGCTGCGGTGCATCTTGTAGCGGCGGTGCGGGTCGTTGGACTTCAGGTAGTCCGCCTCGATCGCGTCGCGCTCGACGCCCACCGCGAGCAGCGACACCGCGATCGACAGGCCCGCGCGGTCCTTGCCGGCCGCGCAGTGCATCAGCGCCGGGACGCTGTCCTCGGCCAGCGCGTGCAGCACCCGGCTGTGCTCGGCGGTGCGCTGGCGGATGATCGTCCGGTACGAGGCGGCCATCCGGTCCGCCCCCTTGCCGTCGGCCAGGACCGAGCGCAGCTGGTTGATGTCGCCGTCGCGCACCATCTTCCAGAACTCGGCCCCGTCGGCCGGGTCGGTCAGCGGGATGTTGACATTGCGCACGCCCGGCAGAGCGACGTCGGGGCCTTCGAGCCGCTGGTCGGCCGCGTTGCGGAAGTCGAAGATCGTGTGCAGCCCGAGGGCGGAGAGGAAGGCCGCGTCCTCCTCCGTCGCATGGGCGAGATGGCCACTGCGGAAGAGCCGCCCGTGCCGCAGTACGCGGCCGTCCACGGTCGGCAGTCCGCCCACATCACGGAAGTTGCGCACCCCGGAGAGCTCGGGTTCGGTCGAGGGGGCCTGCGGAGTCTGCTGGGTCACGTTGGCTCCTGATGTGGGTGTCGGAAAACGCTCAGGGTGGCGCAATCCGACGATACGACATGGATTCCTTGGGCAATCATCTCGTTCGACCACGGCCGAAGGCGAGCCCCGCGCGACCGTTGCCCTGGCGGGCCCCGCGCCCCGATCCTGTCCCTGGTGTTCGTGCCTGTGCGTACCTGTGCGGAACTGAGGGGTCGACATGATCGAGACCGGTGACAACGGACGGCTGTGGCTGCTCTCAGGCCGCACCAGTGGCTATGCGCTGCACCTCACGGACCACGCGGAACTGCTGCATCTGCACTGGGGACCGCGGCTGACCCTCGCCGACGCGGAAGCCCTGTCCGCCGAGCCCCTGCCGTCCCCCTGGCCCTTCGAGTCACCACTGGATGGCCGGGAGGAGTACACCGTGGAGGGCGGGCCCCGATTCGTGCGCCCCGCGCTCTCCATACGTACGAGGGAAGTGCGCGGCACCGAGTGGACTTTTGCGAGGTCCACGGTTGACGGGGACGAGCTGCGGCTGCGCTTCACCGACGCCGTGCACCGGCTCGGGCTGACTTTGTCGTACCGGATGCGCGACGACTCGGACGTGATCGAGCGCTGGGCCACGGTCGCCCACGAAGGTGCGGCCGGGGACCCGGACCTCGAACTGCTGCGCGCGGACGCCGCCGTGTGGACGCTGCCGCCGCGCGACGGCCGGCGTGTGAGCCAACTGCACGGCCGCTGGGCCGCCGAGTCCCGGCTCGTACGCTCCGAGCTCACACCGGGCGAGCGCGTCCTCGGCAGCCGCCGGGGCCACACCGGCCACCAGCACCTGCCCTGGGTGGCCCTGGACGAGGGCGCTGCCACCGAGGAGAGCGGCGAGGTGTACACGTGCGCGCTCGGCTGGTCCGGGTCCTGGCGCATCGCCGTCCAGCACCTCCCGGACGGCCGGGTGCAGATCAACGGCGGCGCCGGGTACGACGACTCGGGACTGCTGCTGCTCGCCCCCGGTGACAGCTACACCACCCCGGTCTTCGCCGGGCTGTGGAGCGCGGGCGGCTTCGGCGGGGCCAGCCGGGAGTGGCACGCCTGGCAGCTCGCCCGGGTGATCCCGGACGCAGAGCGCGTGCGGCCGGTGCTCTTCAACTCCTGGGAGGCCACCGGCTTCGCCATCTCCGAACCCCAGCAGCGCGCCCTCGCCCAACGGGCGGCCGCGATGGGTGTGGAGCTGTTCGTCGTCGACGACGGCTGGTTCGGCGCGCGCACCGGCGAGGCGGCGGGCCTCGGGGACTGGACGCCCAACCCCGACCGGTTCCCCGGCGGACTGAAGCCGCTGGCCGACGAGGTGCACGCGCTCGGGATGCGGTTCGGGATCTGGGTCGAGCCGGAAATGGTCAACCCGGACAGCGACCTCTACCGGGCGCATCCGGAGTGGGTACAGCACCAAGTGGGGCGCCGCCGCACCGAGTTCCGCAACCAGCTCGTCCTCAACCTCGCGCGCCCGGACGTCCGCGAACACCTCTGGGAGCAGCTGGACGCCCTCCTGTCGAGCGCGCCGATCGACTATGTGAAGTGGGACTTCAACCGCTGCTTCACCGACGCGGGCTGGCCCGGCGAGACGTATCCGCAGAAGCTCTGGATCGAGCATGTCCACGCGCTCTACGCCCTGTTGGACCGGCTGCGGGCCGCGCACCCGGACGTCGCCTTCGAGTCCTGCTCGGGCGGCGGCGGCCGGATCGACCTCGGCATCCTCTCTCGTACGGACCAGGTGTGGACCTCCGACAACACCGATCCGCTGGACCGGCTCGCCATCCAGGACGGCTTCAGCCAGCTGCACCCGGCCCGGGTGATGGCGGCCTGGGTCACCGACAGCCCCAACACCCAGCTGAACGGGCGGATCAGCAGTCTGCGCTTCCGGTTCGTCAGCGCGATGGCCGGAGTGCTGGGCATCGGCGGCGATCTCACCCGGTGGAGCGAGGCGGAACTGGCCGAGGCGCGCGGCTGGGTGGAGCTGTACAAGGAGATCCGGCCGGTGGTGCAGCTCGGCGCCCAGTACCGGCTGCGGCCCCCGCGCGGCGGGCTCAGCGCGGTCCAGTACATCCACGGCGACGACACCGTGGTGCTCGCGTATCTCCAGGCCCAGCACCACGGAGAACGGCCGCCATCCGTGCGCCTGCGCGGCCTCGACCCGGCCGCCGTCTACCGCTGCCTGGACACCGGGGCCGTACATCGCGGAGCCCTGCTGCTGCACCGGGGGCTCGACACGGGGCTGCGCGGTGATCTGGACGCGGCCGTGTTCCGGCTCCGGCGCTTCCATCCGCTCCCGGCGCACGCCTCCCACTCCGACCGGACCCGGCCATGAACGCCCTTTCCGTATGGGGTGGTTGAGACTGGACGCAAGCCTTGGGGCGGGTCCGGGTGGTCCGGACCGCCCACGTCGCGCCCGGCCAGGGCACCTTGGACGCGCCGCCGAGCCGACTCGTATACGACCGTGGAAAGTGGTCCGAATCTGGCATTTCGCCCCCGTGCCCCGCCGAGTAGCGTCGCTGCCCCCTGCCGCGGTTGGTGAGGAGGCGGACCCATGTCCGATCCCCGGCAGCACGAGAAGTACGAGCAGTACGAAGGTGGCAGCCCGCAGGCCGAGCGGCTGGTGTTCGCGGAGCTCGCCGAGCGGATCGTCCGCGTCCAGCGCGTCAACCAGGACAAGGGGCGGCTGCCGGGCCCCGAGCGGGCGTTCCACGCCAAGGCGTCGCTCGGCGTCGACAACGCCCGGCTGCGGTTCCACCCCGATCTGCCGTTGGGCCTGCGCGAGGGATACGCCCAGCCGGGCGCCGAGTACCGGGCGCTGGTCCGGCTCTCGAACGCCTCCGGCATCCCGCGCCCCGACGCCGTGCCCGATCTGCGGGGCATCGCCGTACGCGTCGTCGTCTCCGACGACGAGCGGCACGATCTGCTGATGACCAACGCGCCGGTCTCGCACGCCGCCAATGCCCGGGAGTTCGTGGACTTCGCCGAGGTGATGGCCGGGGCAGGCAGCACGGCGGCGATCGCCTGGCGGCTGCTCGTACGGCTGCCGCGCGTCGTCGGGCGGCCCACCGCCGCGCGGATGCGGCGCACGCTGAACCAGACGGTCGCCCGCAAGGTCGCCAGTCTCGCCGAGGAGCGGTACTGGAGCCGGGCGCCCATCCTGTGGGGCGACGCCGGTCCGGTCCGCTACCTGCTGAGGCCGGGTCCCTCCGGGCCGCCCGCCGCGCGCCCCGACCGGGCCACGCGGGCCGACCCCGGCTATCTGCGCGCCGAACTCGCCCGGCGGCTGCGGGCGCGGGACGTGGTGTTCGAGCTGTGCCTCCAGCGCTTCGCGGACGAGACCCGTACGCCCGTCGAGGACGCCTCGGTCGAGTGGCCGGAGACCGAGTCGCCGCCGGTGGCGGTCGCCGTGCTCACGATCCCGCGCCAGGACATCGACTCGACCGAGGCCCTGGCCACCGCCCGGCGCGTCGAGCAGTTGTCCTTCACCCCCTGGCGTACAACCGAGACATTCCGACCGCTCGGCAACCTCAACCGGTCGCGCGAGGCCGTGTACGGCGCGAGCAGCGCCCGGCGGCTCGGCCAGGAGTGAACGGCCCGGCCGCGACCGAGACCCATGTGAATCCACCGAGACCCACTGCATGGACCGCCCCGAGGGGGAATCCGATGAACTCGTACCGCACCTCGCTGCCGTGGCGCCTGGTCACCACCGCCGCCGAGTTCCTGGACAGCAGGATCGGCTGGGACAAACTGCCGTTGCCGCTGGGCCTGGGCACCCTGCTCGGGCTGCGCATCCGGCTGCGCCAGGAGAACCTGCACGACACCAACCAGCTGCCGTTCGCCAATGTGCCCGAGCCGACACCGCCCAAGGACCCGTCCAAGGTCAGGGTCAACCGGACCCCGGACGGCAGCTACAACGACCTCGACCAGCCCCGGATGGGCATGGCCGGGACCCGCTTCGGCCGGAACATCCCGCTCGACGACATCGCGCCCGCGACCCCCGCCGACGTGCTGGCCGAGCCGAATCCGCGCAAGGTGAGCCGTGAACTGCTCACGCGCGAGACCTTCGTCCCCGCCGAAACCGTCAACTCGCTGGTCGCCGCCTGGCTCCAGTTCATGATCCGCGACTGGTTCAGCCACGGCACCAGCCCCGAGGACCGGCCCTGGACGGTCGACCTGGTCGACGACGACCCGTGGCCCGAGCGCCCCATGAAGATCATGCGGACCCCGGACGACCCGACCCGCGACCCGCACGCTCCCGCCGGGACGCCCGACACCCGGGTCAATGTCTTCTCGCACTGGTGGGACGCCTCGCAGATCTACGGGAACAGCGAGGACGAGCTGCGCGCCCTGCGCACCGGCGAGAACGGCAAGCTGCACCTGTGGGACGACGAGCGGATGCCGTTCCCTTCCGACCCGGCCAAGGACCCCTCACGTATCCCCGGCTTCTGGCTCGGACTCGCCCTGATGCACGACGTGTTCACCCGCGAGCACAACGCGATCTGCGACCAGCTGCACGCCGCGTACCCGGGCTGGGACGACGAGGAGATCTTCGAGCGGGCCCGGCTCGTCAACGCCGCGCTGATCGCCAAGATCCACACGGTGGAGTGGACCCCCGCCGTCATCAGCCACCCGACCACCGTCACCGCACTGCGCGCCAACTGGTGGGGGCTGGCGGGGGAGCGGGTGCACGACCTGTTCGGGCGGATCAGCAAGTCCGAGGTCATCAGCGGCATCCCGGGCGGCGAGACCGACCACTACGGCGTTCCGTACGCGCTCACCGAGGAGTTCGTCGCCGTCTACCGGATGCACCCGCTGATCCGCGACGACTGGGAGCTGCGGGCCGCCAACGACAACTCCGTACTGCGCGATGCCACGTTCCGGGACATCGCGGGCCCCGAGGCCCTGAAGGTGCTCGGCTCGATCCCCACGATCGACCTGCTCTACAGCTTCGGCACACTCCACCCGGGACTCGTCACGCTGCACAACTTCCCGAAGTTCCTCCAGGAGTACGAGCGTCCCGACGGCCACCTCCAGGACCTCGCTGCCACCGACATCCTGCGCACCCGCGAACTCGGCGTCCCGCGCTACAACGAATTCCGCCGACTGCTCCGCCTCAAGCCCGCCAAGGAATTCAAGGACCTGACGGACAATCCGGTGTGGGCGAAAGAGATCAAGCGGGTGTACGGCGGCGACATCGAGAAGGTCGACCTGGAGGTCGGCATGTTCGCCGAGAAACTCCCGAAGGGCTTCGCCTTCAGCGACACGGCATTCAGGATCTTCATCCTGATGGCCTCGCGCCGACTGAACAGCGACCGGTTCTTCACCGAGTACTACACCCCCGAGGTGTACTCCAAGGCCGGGCTTGAGTGGATCGACGGCAACACCATGATCAGCGTGCTGCTGCGCCACTACCCGGAGCTGCGCACCGCGCTCGCGGGCAAGAAGAACGCGTTCGCGCCGTGGAACATCGCGGGACAGGAGTGAGGCGAGGCATTCGGACGTAAAGATGCACTGATCGGCTCTTTCGTCCGTATTGGGCGCTATACGGAAAACCCTCCATTTCCCCCACGGGAAGGGAGGTTTTTCCGTGAGTCGTCCGTGAGCAGCGTCATACCGGTGACGGTCCGTGGCGGTGGGTCGTGCCGAATCCCCCTGCCGTCGGGGCCTGTTGGGATTCATCGTCGACACAGGGTGACCGCAATTCCCCGATGAATTCCTGTCCGCGAAATCGAATGACGAATGGGTACTTGTCGCGGCCAGCAATGCTCGTTTACGGTCACCGCAATCCGGGTGGACCGCCGAATCCTGCCACCGCTCGGAATCCGCACCCATCCACGTGTGGCAGGAGCGGGGGACCCAGGTAGGCGCCGTCCGGAATTCCGGCACGGCTTGGGGTGAAGCCGACGCACCGCATTGTGGTGCGCCCGGCCGGGCAGCTCCAGCCCGAACCCGACAGCTCACCTCGCAGGCGCCGGAGAGGAATCCGCCATGCCCGCGAAGGGTAAGCACCGCCGCCCCAAGTCCAGCCCGATATCCCGGGGCATGGTCGCCGCCGGCACCGGCGGCGCCGCGCTCGCCATCCCGCTGCTCGGCGCCACCGGCGCGCACGCCGCGGTGAAGAGTGCCGCTCCGGCCGTCGCGCCGCAGCAGGCCGCCCGCGCCGCGTCCGTGTTCGTCGCCGCCCCGGCCGCCTCGCCCCAGGCCGCGCCCACGACGTACAAGGTGCAGTCCGGCGACTGCCTCTCGAAGATCGCCGAGGACCACCGGCTCGACGGCTGGAAGAAGCTGTACCAGGACAACCGCGCGGTGGTCGGCGACGACCCGGCGCTGATCCGGCCCGGGATGAAGCTGACGATCGGGGCGAAGTCCCACGCCACGGCCTCGCACACGTCGACGGCCACCTCGCACGCCTCCAGTGCGGCACCCGCCACCACCACCTCGGCCGCCAAGACGAGCCAGGGCTCCGCCTCCGGCTTCCGCGCGCCGCTGGACAGCGTGAGCATCGGCACCCCGTACCGCATGGCCGGATCCATGTGGTCCAGCGGCTACCACACCGGCGTCGACTTCGAGGCGCAGACCGGCACCACGGTGAAGGCGGTCGGCGCGGGCACGGTCGTCACGGCGGGCTGGGGCGGCGCCTACGGCAACCAGGTCGTCATCCGGCACGCCGACGGCATGTACTCCCAGTACGCCCACCTCTCGCAGATCGTCGTCTCGGCCGGGCAGACCGTGACCGAGGGCCAGGAGATCGGCCTCTCCGGCGCGACCGGCAACGTCACCGGCCCGCATCTGCACTTCGAGATCCGTACGACCCCGGACTACGGCTCGGACGTCGACCCGCTCGCGTATCTGCGCCAGCAGGGCGCCAGCCTCTGACAGTTCAGCGGCTCGAAACGGCGCGGCCCGGTACGTGAAATCGTGCCGGGCCGCGCCTTCTTTGGCGTATTCCCGTTGGGGCCAAACTGACCGGGTGGTCTATATCACCCACCGTCAACCCCTCCTTACGGTCGCGTAGGTCACATCCGTAAGGGAAAGATATGGTCCCGTGGCAGACGATTCGAGATCATTCAACAGCGGTACGTTCGGGTCGTACACGGCGATCGGCGACAGCTTCACGGAAGGCGTCGGCGATCCCGGCCCGGACGGGGTGTTCGTCGGCTGGGCGGACAGGTTCGCCGTGCTACTGGCTGATCAGCGACCGGAGGGGGCCTTTCGCTATGCCAATCTCGCGGTCCGGGGCAGGCTTCTCGACCAGATCGTCGAGGAGCAGGTGCCGCGGGCCAAGGAGCTCGCGCCCGACCTGGTGACCTTCTGCGGGGGCGGGAACGACATCATCCGGCCGGGCACCGACCCGGACGACGTCGCCGAGCGCTTCGAGCGCGCGGTGGCCGACCTGAAGAGCGCGATCCCGACGGTCATGGTGACCACCGGGTTCGACACGCGCGGGGTGCCGGTCTTCAAGCATCTACGGGGCAAGGTCGCCACGTACACCGCGCACGTACGGTCCATCGCGGACCGCTACGACTGCCCGGTGCTCGACCTGTGGTCGCTCAAGTCCGTGCAGGACCGGCGGGCGTGGGACGAGGACCGGCTGCATCTGTCGCCCGAGGGGCACACCCGGGTCGCGCTGCGCGCCGCCCAGGTGCTCGGCCTTGAAGTGCCGGCCGACCCCGACCAGATGTGGCCGCCGCTGCCGCCGCGCGGCACCCTTGAGGTGCGGCGCGACGACATCCACTGGGCGCGCGAGCACCTGGTGCCGTGGATCGGGCGACGGCTGCGGGGCGAGAGCTCGGGCGACCACGTGGAGCCCAAGCGCCCGGACCTGCTGCCGCTCTGACGGCCTATCGAGTCCTTGGTATGTCCTGACGGACCGTCAAGACGGCAGTGTTGGCGCGGTGGTTCAGCCGTGCAGCAGCTTCCGCTCCGTCTCCGGGTCGAGTCCGACCCGGGGGCGGTCCGGCCGCTGCGGCGCCTCGCCGCCGATGGACTCCAGCCACGCCCAGGTGTCCGCGACCGTCTCCTCCACGGGACGGCAGCGCAGCCCGGCGAGCACGGCCTTCCACACGTTCGAGACGTGCATCGTGTCGTGCAGATCGCCCGGCGGGATCCACACCGGCAGGTCGTTCCACGGCGCGACACCGGCGGCCAGGATCGGCTCGGGATCGGTCCAGCGCAGCACCGCCTTGTCGCCGGTGACCCGCGCGCACGCTTCGAGCAGCGCGCCCATGGTGGTGTGGTCCGGCGGGCTGACCAGGTTGTACGGGCCGCAGAGCCCGAAGTCCGCGGCGCTGACGATCCACTCCGCGAGGTCCCGGACGTCGATGAACTGGACCGGCAGATCGCGCGGCCCCGGCGCCAGCACCTCGCCGCCGCGCGCCATGCGGCCCAGCCACCACGGCAGCCGCCCGATGTTCTCCCACGGCCCGAGGATCAGTCCCGCCCGCACGAGCAGCGAGCGCTCCTTGCCGAACTCCTGCTCCACGGCCAGTTCGCCACCGCGCTTGGCCTGCGGATACGCCACCTCGCCCGCGTCCGGCGAGCCGTCGACCAGGGGCGCGGTCTCGTCGGACCCGGCCGGCAGCGGATGCGGGTACACGGACCGGCTGGAGACGTACACATACCGGGCCGCACGCCCCTGGGCCAGCAGCCGTGCCGCGTCCCGGACCGCCGAGGGCGCGCCCGACCAGGTGTCCACGACCACGTCCCACCGGCCGTCGGTCAGTGCGGCGAGCCCGCCCTCGGCGGTCCGGTCGCCGTGCAGCGCGCTCACGCCGTCGGGCGCCTCGTGGCGTCCCCGGTGAAAGACGGTCACCTCGTGCCCGCGCGCCAGCGCGGCCTCGGCGACGGCGCGGCCGACGAACTCCGTACCACCCAGTATCAGCAGTTTCATGGCCGCAACTCTGCCTGCCCGGACCGGCCTTGAGAACCGTTGCATGCTGAGGGCGAAATCCGGACTTGGTCAGGGGCGGTAGAGCTGGCCGGGCTTCGGGGGCGCGGGCGCGAGGAGCTGCGGGACGGTCACGAAGGTGAAGCCGCGCTCCAGAAGCGTGTCGATGATCCCGGGGACGGCGGGCACGGTCCCGTCGTAGATGTCGTGCAGCAGGATGATGCCGTCGCGGTCGGCCTGGTCGAGGATGCGCTTCTGGATCAGGGCCGAGTCGTTCGTGGAGTAGTCCTTGGCGGTCGCGCTCCACAGGATCTGCGAGAGCCCGAGCTCCTTGCTGACCTCGGTGACCGTCTTGTTGGTACGGCCCTGCGGCGGACGCATCAGGACGGGCTTGCGGCCCGTCAGCTTCGCGACCGCCTCCTGGGTGCTGTTGAGCTCGGTGCGTATCTCGTCGGCGCCGAGCTTGTCCAGCCGCTCGTGCGACCAGGTGTGGTTGGCGACCTCGTGCCCCTCGGTGGCGATGCGGCGCACGGTGTCCGGGTACTTCTCGACATGGTTTTTGCCGAGCAGGAAGAAGGTGGCGTGCACCTTCTTCTCCTTGAGCGTGTCGAGCAGTTGGGGCGTGTACTTGCCCGGCCCCGCGTCGAAGGTGAGGGCGATGCACTTGGCCTTGTGGCAGTCGACCCCGGACGCGCCGGAGCTCTGCGCCACGGCCTTGGTGTCCAGTGCGTCGTTACGGGCGGAGCGCGGCGAGACCGCGTTGTCGCCGCAGCCGGTCAGCGTAAGGCCCAGCGACGCGGCCGCGAGCAGCGCGGCCGCCGACCGCCCCCGGGTGCGACGGACCTCTGTACCCCTACCGCTGCTGAGCATGACGCGACTCCCCTTCGGCCTGGACCAAATCATGATCCGGACTATACGCGAGGTGTATACACACAGTGCATAGTGGGGTGGTGTTATGGCCCGAGGTGGCGTGCAGACGGCTTTACGCGGGGTGGCCGGGGATGGCGGTTACTTGTTCCGGGAGCCGGAGGGGCGCTTGCGGCCGGGGGTTGCGGGCTTGCGGGCCGGGGAGCCCTTGCGCGGGGTGTCGCCGCGTGCGGTGTCCTTGCGGGCGGGCGCGGCCGAGGTGTTCTTGTTCCAGTGGGAGGGGCGGTCGAGGCCGGTGGGGAGGAGGGTGGCGGTGTCGCCGTGTGCCGCGTTGGCCTGGGTCTGGGTGAGGAAGAGGCAGTCGGTGAGGTCGGCGCCGGCGAGGTTGGTGTCGCGGAAGTCCGCGCCGATCACGTCGGCGAGGCGCAGGTCCGCGCCGCTGAGGTCGGCGGCGATGAGGCAGGCGCCGCGCAGGTCGGCTCCGCGCAGGTCGGCGCCCTTGAGGCGGGCCCCGAACAGGTCGGCGCCGCGGCGGTTCTTCTTCTTGCTCCGGACCTCGGCGCGCACCAGCTCGCTGGTGCGCAGCAGCAGCGTGTTCACCTCGGCGCGGTGGGCGGCCACGTCGAGGTTGAGCAGGGTGTCGACGTCGCTGAGGGTGAGGCGCTCGATCTTGTCCAGCTGGGCCTGGACCTGGCGGTGGACGGGGCGGGCGGCCGGGCGGGCCAGTGCCTCGGTGAGGTACCAGAGCAGTTCGTGGAACTGCCGCATCACCGGGAGTGCGGCGAACATCTGCCGGGCGCCGTCGGGGTTCTCGCGCCAGTTGTGGCCGGCGAAGGTGACCTGGGAGATCTTCTGGCCCGCGCCGAAGCAGTCGTAGACCGTGCAGCCCTGGAAGCCCTTCGGGCGCAGCTTGTCGTGGATGCCGCAGCGGAAGTCCTGCTGGAGGTTGGGGCAGGGGTCCCCGACGGCCTTGTCGATCGCGAAGTCCGTCGAGCGGGAGAACGCCAGCGCGACACAGCACAGACCGAAGCAGTTCGCACAGTCGGCCCGCAGCTCGGATGTCTCGGACAAGGTGGGTGGTCTCCTGCGCTGTCGGCCCCGGTACGGACCCGTGACGGACCCGCATGGGCTGCCGTACGGGCAGGTCAAGCCTATCGCCGGGGAGGGGTCGGTCCGGTACGGCGGCCCGGGTCGGACCCGGCCGCCGTCGCCTCGCGCTTACGCGGCTTCGTCGAGCTCCGCGGTGGTGGCCGCCGCCCACAGAGTGAGAAGGCGCTCGTACTCCTCCGAGGGCCAGCCGCCGTCCGCGTCCGCGCTGTCGACCAGATCGCGGATCGCCTCGTTCGCGGCGTCGGCGTCCGGCAGTACGGAACCAGGGTGGTGGGCGGAATGGGACATGCGTCCAGCCTAAACGCACCCTCCGACAATCTGCCCCGAACTTTCACTGCCAGGTCCGTCACACGACCGTCCGTCATCCCTCACACCACCTCCACGCGCGCGTGGAGGAGCGTCGGGAATCGGCGGTACGCGCGCGCTGTTCTCCTGGCCATGACGGGATTCGACGCACACCAGGAAGCACTGCTCAAGCTGGTCGCCGCGTACAAGGGCGGCGTGCTGGTCACCCTCAAGCGTGACGGGCGCCCCCAGCTCTCCAATGTGATGCACGCCTACTACGCCGAAGAAGGCGTGATCAAGGTCTCCCTCACCGACGACCGGGCCAAGACCAAGAACCTGCGCCGCGACCCGCGCGCCAGCTACCACGTGACCAGCGACGACCGCTGGGCCTGGACCGTGGCCGAGGGCACCGCCGACCTCTCCCCGGTGGCCGCCGACCCGCACGACGACACGGTGGAGGAGCTGATCTCGCTCTACCGGGACCTGAACGGCGAGCACCCCGACTGGGAGGAGTACCGGCAGGCCATGGTCCGCGACCGCCGTCTCGTCCTGCGGCTGCGCGTCGAACACGCCTACGGGCAGCCCGCGGGCTGAGCCGTCCCCGGTGGGTCGCTGCCGCGTAATGCCGCGGTTCCCGCGTTGTCGTACCCGCCGCACATAATGGAACGACCCCGAGCCCCAGGAGGTGCCGTGACCGGCGCTGGTTCTCTGCTTCCACTCCGCGCCCGGCTGCGCGAGCTGCGGCCCGACGCCTTCGGGGCCGACCCGGCGGGGGAGCGGCTGGAGCGGATCCGCCGCTCGCCCAACTTCGCGGACGGGGTCTTCCAGAACCCGGAGGGCGCGCGGACGCGGCCGTCCGGCTCGATGCTGGAGTTCGCCAAGATCTACTTCGAGAAGGAGCAGCGCGCGCTGCGTGCGCCGACCGGCAACATCCCGGTGCACGCGACGACGCTGGCCGACCTCGCCAAGCCGCCGGCCACGGGTCTGCGGCTCACCTGGATGGGGCACTCCAGCGTGCTGGCGGAGATCGACGGCCGCCGGGTGCTCTTCGACCCGGTCTGGGGCGAGCGCTGTTCCCCGTTCGCCTTCGCCGGGCCCAAGCGCCTGCACCCGGTCCCGTTCCCGCTGGCCTCGCTCGGCCCGGTCGACGTGATCGTCATCTCGCACGACCACTACGACCACCTGGACCTCCCCACCATCCGCGCCCTGGCCGGTACGGAGACGGTCTTCGCGGTGCCGCTCGGCGTCGGCGCCCACCTGGAGCTCTGGGGCGTCCCGGCGGACCGGATCCACGAGCTCGACTGGAACGAGTCGACGAAGGTCAACGGGATCAGCCTCACCGCCACGCCCGCGCGCCACTTCTGCGGCCGGGGCCTGCGCAACCAGCAGCACACCCTCTGGGCGTCCTGGGCGGTCGCCGGGCCGGAGCACCGGATCTACCACAGCGGCGACACCGGCTATTTCCAGGGCTTCAAGGACATCGGCGCCGAGCACGGCCCGTTCGACGCCACGATGATCCAGATCGGTGCGTACTCCCATTTCTGGCCGGACATCCATATGACTCCGGCCGAAGGCGTACGCGCCCACCTCGACCTCCAGGGCGGCCGCCCGCACGGTGTCATGCTGCCGATCCACTGGGGCACCTTCAACCTCGCCCCGCACCCGTGGGCCGAGCCGGGCGAGTGGAGCGTGGACGCGGGCGAGGAGGCCGGGCAGACGGTCGCCACCCCGCGCCCGGGTGAGCCGTTCGAGCCCACCGGCGTCGTCCCGACCGACCCGTGGTGGCGCGCCGTGGCCCCGCCGACCCCGCACCCCTGGCGCCGCCCGAAGCCCCCGGTGGTGGAGCCGACGCCGCTCCCGACCGACCTGGACCTCGCGGCGGAGCGCTGATCCCGGGTACACCCTTCGAACAGCGGTCCGATACGGTCCCGCGCACCTACAGGGGCGCGGGGCTGTTTCGTTGTGCGGCTCTGCCGCGTGAGTGCGACCTCCCCAGCCGAAAGACGGCACATCCGGCCAATTTTCAAGCCGTTCCAGGGCATTCGCGCTGCCGTACGAGGCGTCATACCAGAGCGGGACGCGGTACGGGCAAGTTTCCCAACTGCGCACCGAGGCCGAGGGGTTGGCCACTACCGTGAGTGGTCGACGATCAACGCGGGTCCGTATAGGTTGAGTTGGGCCCGACTCCACGATCTCTGGGACCCCACGTACCGAGGACGCAGATGTCTCATCTTCGCGCACCCGCCGCGCGGTCCGACCGCCGTGAGGGCGGGCGGCACGGACGTACGGCACACCGGCCGCAGCCCCCGGCCGCTCCCACGGGCACCCCGGCTCCGGCGGCCCGCCCACCGAGCGGGCAGCGGCCGTCGGCCGAGGCCCGGATACGGCCGCAGCTGCTGCGTACGGCCGTGCTGCCCGCCGTGGTCGCCGTGCTCTGCGGCGTGGCGGCCGTCGTCGGCACGCTCCACTCCACCCACGCCCACCCCTCGCCGCTGCTCTGGGCGGCCCTCGGGGGAGTGGCGGTGCTCGCGCTCGCGTCCGTGGCCGCCGCCGCCGTGGGCGCCGACCGGGCCGCGAAAACCGTGCTCGGCCGCGCCAACAACCTGCGCCGGGGCAGCGCCCGCTCGGCCGCCGACCTGCGTACCGTCGTCGAGGGGCTGCGCCGCGGCGAGGGCCCGCCGGCCCGTCGGGGACCGGCCCAACTCGCGCCCGGCGCCGATGAGTTCGAGCTGCTCGCGCATGAGCTGACCCGCTCCCACGAGGCGGCCGTGGCCGCCGTGGTGCAGGCCTCCCAGCTCTCCAGCAGCGTCGGCAACGAGCAGAAGGTCGAGGTCTTCGTCAACCTCGCCCGGCGTCTGCAGTCCCTGGTGCACCGCGAGATCCAGCTCCTGGACGAGCTGGAGAACGAGGTCGAGGACCCCGAGCTGCTCAAGGGCCTCTTCCACGTCGACCACCTCGCCACCCGCATCCGCCGGCACGCGGAGAACCTGGCTGTCCTCGGCGGCGCCATCTCGCGCCGCCAGTGGTCCCACCCGGTCACCATGACCGAGGTGCTGCGCTCCTCGATCGCCGAGGTCGAGCAGTACCCCCGGGTCAAGCTGGTACCGCCGATCGACGGGACGCTGCGCGGCCACGCGGTCGCCGACGTCATCCACCTGCTCGCCGAACTCGTCGAGAACGCCACGCTGTTCTCCGCCCCGCACACCCAGGTGCTGCTCCGCGCGCAGCTGGTCACGGCCGGGCTCGCCGTCGAGGTCGAGGACCGGGGCCTGGGCATGCCCGTCACCGAGCAGAACAAGATGAACGCGCTGCTCTCCGACCCCGATCAGGTGAATGTCGCCCATCTCCTCCAGGACGGCCGGATCGGCCTGTTCGTGGTCTCCGCGCTTGCCCGCAGACATGGCATCGCGGTCCGGCTCCAGACCAACATCTACGGCGGCGTCCAGGCCGTACTGGTGCTGCCGCAGGGCCTGTTGGGGGCCGACACCGAGAGCGCCAAGGACGGTCAGCGGGATGCGGCCGCGCCGGTCGCGCAGCAGCCCGCGCGCACCCCGCTCCCGGTCCATCCGCAGCCCGCGGCCCCGGCGCCCGCCCCGCAGCCCGCGCCCCCCGCGGCCACCGCGCCGGCGCCCACGCCCGCGCCCAAGAAGCACCGCACGCCCGCGCACGGCACCCCGCTCCCCTCCCTGCCCCGCCAGCCCCAGCACGGCGAGACCGTCTCCACGAGCGGCACCGCACCGCTGCCGGTGCGCGCCTCCCACGAGGAGCGGCCCAACCCCGCGGCCGCCGTCCCCGGCGTCCACCGCGCGCCGGGCGAGACGCCGACGCAGCCCCCGATACCCCTCACGAGCGGTACGGTACGCGCCGCGGCCGGCCGTCCGGATCTGCCCCGGCGCCGCAGCCAGGAGCACCTCGTGCCCCAGCTGCGGGACGCCCCGGCCGTACGCAAGGAAGACGAACACGCCCTGCACGACCCGGGGTTGATGGCGGCTTTCCAGCGGGGCATCGGCCTCGCCGAGTCGCAGCCGGCCCCGCCCGACCACTCAGCAGCACCGCAGTCGCCCCACCTTTCGACCCCCTTACACCACCCCCAGGCAGAAACTGACGCCGAACACTCCAAGGAGTAGATGCACCATGGCGAGCGATGCGCCGACCGGACACGTCTCGGATCTCGACTGGCTGCTCAGCGGACTGGTCCAGCGTGTGCCGTATACACGCAACGCGGTTCTGCTCTCCTCCGACGGGCTGGTGAAGTCCGTGCACGGTCTCGACGTCGACAGCGCCGACCATATGGCCGCCCTCGCCTCCGGGCTCTACTCGCTGGGCCGCAGCGCGGGGGCGCGCTTCGGCGACGGGGGCGAGGTGCGCCAGGTCGTCGTGGAGCTCGACTCCACCCTGCTGTTCGTCTCCACGGCCGGCTCGGGCACCTGCCTCGCCGTGCTCGCTGGCCGCGAGGCGGACGCGGCGGTGCTCGGATACGAGATGGCGATGCTGGTCAAGAGCGTACGGCCGTACCTCGTGACGCCGGCCCGGCAAGGCGCCGGAACGCCGAGCGGCACGAGGCACTGAGCGTGCCGGCCCCGCAGGACGGACCATGGCTCGACGACGACGCCGGGCGGTTGATCCGCCCGTACACCGTGAGCAACGGCCGCACCCGACCGACCGCCACCCTGGATCTGCTCTCCCAGGTGATGGCGACCGGGACACCGCCCCGGACACAGCTCGGGCCCGAGCACTCCCAGGCGCTCGGGCTGTGCGAGGGGCCGACCTCGGTGGCGGAGATCGCGGCCCATCTGCGGCTGCCCGCGGTCGTCACCAAAGTCCTGCTGTCCGACCTGGTGGAGTGCGGTGCGGTGACGGCCCGCGCGCCCCGCTTCCACCACACCCCCACCGACCGATCTCTGCTGGAGGCAGTGCTCGATGGCCTACGACGACGGCTCTGACGTCAGCCCCGCCGTGGATCTCTTCCCCACCGCGCTGAAGATCCTTGTCGCCGGCGGGTTCGGAGTCGGCAAGACGACCTTCGTGGGCGCGGTCAGCGAGATCGAACCGCTCTCCACCGAGGAGCTGCTCACCACGGTCAGCGTGGCGCACGACAGCCTCGAAGGCGTGGAGTCCAAGACCACCACGACGGTCGCCATGGACTTCGGCCGTATCTCCCTCGACGACCGGCACGTCCTGTACCTGTTCGGCACGCCCGGGCAGGAGCGTTTCTGGTTCATGTGGGACGAACTGTCCGAGGGCGCGCTCGGCGCGGTGATCCTCGCGGACACCCGCCGCCTGGAGGACTGCTTCTCCGCGGTCGACTTCTTCGAACGGCGCGGCATCGGATTCCTCGTCGCCGTCAACGAGTTCGACGGGGCCTACCGCTACACACCGGACGAGGTGCGCTCCGCCATAGACCTCAAACCCGAGGTTCCCGTCGTCCTGTGCGACGCCCGTATCGGCAGCTCCGGAATCGGGACCCTGGTCACCCTGGTCCAGCATCTGCTGGCCATTTTCCCGGCCGCCACCAGCCATGGAGCCCACACATGACGTACGACCCGACCGGCCATCTGCTGCTCACCCCGATCGACCGGGAGGCGCCCGTGCGTGTGCAGCGGCTGCGCCAGCTCGGCATGGGGGAGCAGCCGGATCCGGCGTTCGACGAGTTCGCCCATAAACTCGCCGAGGTCACCGCGGCGCCCTATTCGATGGTCAACTTCATCGACGAGAACCAGCAGTTCTTCGCGGGACTGCACACTCCCGAGGGCGCGCACTCCACCGCCGATCTGAACGCGGCGGCCTCGGCGGGCGGCGTGAGCCGGATCATGGCGCGCGACCACGGCTACTGCCCGCACGTGGTGGTCCGCCGCAAGGCGCTCGTCCTGGAGGACGTCTGCGACTACCCCCGGTTCGCCGGCAACCCGGTCGTCGACGAGATCGGCATCCGCTCCTACCTCGGCGCCCCGCTGATCGACCGTACGGGGATCGCGCTCGGCACCATCTGCGTGGTCGACACCGAGCCCCGGCCGTGGGGCCGGGCCGGTCTGGAGACGATCAAGTCCATGGCGGCGGAGCTCATCGAGCAGATCCACCGCCGCGAGGACGGCGGTTTCTGACCGCCGTCCTCGCCGGTTCTCGCGGTCAGTGGGCCGCCGCGAGCTCTTCCATGCGTACGAGCTCGGAGAGCCGCTGTGACCACTGGCCCTTCGCGGTGCCCAGGGCCACCTCCGCCAGCCTGAGCAGCTGTACGTCCGAGGTGCCGGCCGGGGCGAAGATGTGGTGCGCGTCGCGCAGATAGCGTTCGATCGGGCGGTCGGTGAACAGCCCGGCCGCCGCGTGGATCTCCATGGCGCTGCGTGCCGAGTCCAGGGTCGACTCCACATTGACCACCTTGGCGTTCATGAGCTCGGCGTCGCACGGCAGACCCTGGTCCAGCAGATGCACCGCGTGATAGGCGGCGAGCCGGGCCGTCATCAGCCGGGACTGCAACTGGCCCAACTTGATTTTGATGTTGGTCAGTTCATGCAGCGGCTTGCCGTAGCGGATGCGTTCCGAGCAGAACCTGGTGGTCTCCTCCAGGATCGCCCGGTGGATGCCGAGCGAGACGGCCGTCAGATTGGCGCGGCCGTAGAGCACGCTGGAGGAGTAGGCCACGGCCAGTCCGTCGCCCTCCTCGCCCAGGCGGCTCTCCACCGGCACCCGGCAGTTGTCGAAGTACAGCTCGCCGAAGCTGAAGCCGTGCAGGCCCATCGTGTCGCGCTGGACGCCGGCCGTGCACCCCGGCCGGTCGGACTCGACCAGGAAGGCGGTCAGCCCGCCGGAGCCCGGTCCGGTCCGGACCACCACGCCGTGCAGATCGCCGACATGGCTGTTTCCCACGTACACCTTGCGGCCGTTGAGGATGTAGTCGTCGCCGTCGCGCACCGCGGTGGCGCTCATCCCGAGCACATGGCCGCCGGACTCGGGCTCGGTCACCGCGATCGTCGGCAGGCAGTCGCCGGCGGCGATGGCCGGAAGCCACTGCTTCTTCTGCTCCTCGCTGCCGAAGTGGACTATTTTCGCCACCCCCAGCTGGGAGGCCTGTGCCATGGCGCCCATGGCCCCGCTGACCCGGGACAACTCCTCGATGATGATGGTCTTTCCGAGGTGCCCGACGCCCATGCCGCCGTACGACGGACTCACAGTGGCTCCGATCCAGCCCTGCCGGGCGATGAGCCGTGACAGGTCGTACTGGACCGAGCGCGCCGCCTCCATCGCCGCTATCCGGGGCCGGACCTCGTACTCGGCGAACAGCCGCACCTGTTCCCTCAGTTGGTGGTGCCGGCGGCTGCTGAAGTATCCGTCCATGGCGAGCCCTCCTCCGCGAAACGCCTGCCCGTATGGGTGTTCGGGCAGGTGGTGCATCGGCAGTGGTCCCCGTCCCGAAGAGGCCGACCTCATCATGCTGTGGATCATCCGTTGGCGCTTCAATGCGATTGTCAACTTTGGCCAAAACGCGGTGTGTTGACGTTTGACTGCGGGTGTGTTGTGTGAGGTTGAGCCCTTCGGTTCCACTCGGTTGGCATTCCCCGGACTCAACTTTTTGCCACATGCCAACGGCAAAGGTTTCGTGGGTATCTGGCACTGAGGGACAGCTTTCGGTCCCGGATGCACACCTCGATGGCATCCAGGAGCACCCCGCGAACCCGATCGGACACCGGTCCCGAACGGACAGGGACGCGCCCGCGCCGCCAGGATCCAGGGTACGACGGTGTGCGAACCTGATCGTTTCGAAGCGCGGAGATGAACGCCCGCCAAGGGCCGGCGCGTTGGAGTGCCGGCCGGTGGCAGCAGCGCGAAATAGTTGTCCCAGGCGCTTACCCGGCGCGCGGTACCGGCTCGGGCGCCGCTGTCACCATCGGCAGCGGACACCCGGGCACCTGCCGGGCCAACCCGCTCGGACAACAAGGAAGTTGACCATGACCGACCTCCGTATCGGCGCCCTCGGCTACGGCCTGCGCGGCAGCCTCGCGCACGTGGCCCACCGACCGGGCCGCGGCTCCCGGCTCACCGCGCTCGCGGACCCCGACCCCCGCGCCCGCGCGGCCGCCGCCGAGGCCTTTTCCGACGCGGCGATCACCGGCGATCACCGCAAGGTCGTCGAGGACCCCGACATCGACGCCCTGCTCATCCTCACCCCCGACCACACCCACGCCGACCTCGCCCGCGAGGCCATGCGCAGCTCCAAGCCCGTCTTCGTGGAGAAGCCCCTGGACATCTCGGTCGAGCGCTGCGACGCGATCCTGCGCACCGCGTACGAGACCGGGAGCAGGCTGTACGTGGGCCACAACATGCGCCACATGCCGGTGATCCGACTGATGCGGGACCTGATCGAGCGCGGCGCGGTCGGCCGGGTCAAGACGGTCTGGATCCGCCACTTCGTCGGCTACGGCGGCGACTGGTACTTCAAGGACTGGCACGCCCAGCGCGAGTACACCACCGGCCTGCTGCTCCAGAAGGCCGCGCACGACATCGACGTACTGCACTGGCTGGCCGGCGGCTACGCGCGCGATGTGCAGGCCATGGGCGACCTCATGGTCTACGGCGACAACCCGCACCGGCGCGCGCCGGGCGAGCCCAAGGCGGCCGACTGGTACACCAAGGACGGCCACTGGCCGCCGCACACCCAGCGGGCCCTGAACCCGGTGATCGACATCGAGGACGTCTCGCTCCTGAACATGCGCCTGGACAACGGTGTGCTCGCCGCCTACCAGCAGTGCCATTTCACCCCCGACTACTGGCGCAACTACACGGTGATCGGCGACGCGGGCCGCCTGGAGAACTTCGGCGACGGCCCGGGCAGCCGGGTCAAGGTCTGGAACGCCCGGCGCTCGCACTACCGCGAGGAGCCCGACGAGATCCACGAGGTCCCGCAGGCGAAGGACGACTCGGGGCACGGCGGCGCGGACCCGCTCCTGATGGACGAGTTCCTGCGCTTCGTACGCGAGGGCGGCACCACCGACACCTCCCCGGTGGCCGCCCGGATGGCGGTGGCGGCGGGCTACCAGGCGACGATGTCGCTGCGCGACGGCGGCACGCCCCGCCGGGTGGAGCCGCTGGATCCGGAGCTCGCGGCCTATTTCGCGGCGGGCCAGCGCCGCTGAGGGGCGGCCCGCGAAAGGCGTTCGTGACCACCGGTCGAAGTGCGGTATTGTTCTCGTGCACGTCCGGTCCAGGGAAAACCCCAGGTCAGACGGGCATCGGGACGTGGCGCAGCTTGGTAGCGCACTTGACTGGGGGTCAAGGGGTCGCAGGTTCAAATCCTGTCGTCCCGACCAGCGTTTTCGCAGGTCGGAAGCCGTCTTCTCCATCGGAGAAGGCGGCTTTCCGTGTTTTCCCATGGCGATCCGGCCGGGTCTTCAGCTCGATCGCGCCCGGCGGCAGGGCCCTGTCCGGCAGGGGCCCGTCACGAGATATCTTGATGTCGAGCAATGTTGCATACGTGGAGTGGAGCACCCGGTGACTGACTCGACCATCATCTACACCCACACTGACGAGGCGCCCGCGCTGGCGACGTACTCGTTCCTGCCTGTGGTCCAGGCGTATGCCTCGACGGCCGGGGTCACTGTGGAGACGCGGGACATCTCGCTGGCCGGGCGCATCATCGCCCTCTTCCCCGAGTTCCTGCTTGAGGGCCAGCGCATCCCCGACGCCCTCGCCGAGCTCGGTGAACTCGCGAAGACGCCCGAGGCGAACATCATCAAGCTGCCGAACGTGTCGGCCTCGATCCCGCAGCTGAAGGCCGCGATCGTCGAGCTGCAGGGCCAGGGCTACGCGCTGCCGGACTACCCGGACGACCCGAAGTCGGACGAGGAGCGCGACATCCGCGCCCGCTACGACAAGGTCAAGGGCAGCGCCGTGAACCCGGTGCTGCGCGAGGGCAACTCCGACCGCCGCGCCCCCGCCTCGGTCAAGAACTACGCGAAGACGCACCCGCACCGCATGGGCGCCTGGACCCCCGAGTCCAAGACCAATGTCGCCACCATGGACGCCGACGACTTCCGCTCCACCGAGAAGTCCGCAGTGATCTCCCAGGCGGGCTCGCTGCGCATCGAGCTGGCGGGCGAGGACGGCTCCACCACCGTGCTGCGCGAGTCGGTACCCGTCCTCGCGGGCGAGGTCGTGGACGCGTCCGTGATGCGCGTGGCCGCCCTGAACGAGTTCCTCGCGGCGCAGATCGCCCGCGCCAAGGCCGAGGGCGTGCTGTTCTCGGTGCACCTCAAGGCCACGATGATGAAGGTCTCCGACCCGATCGTCTTCGGCCACGTGGTGCGCGCCTTCTTCCCGAAGACGTTCGCCGCCTACGGCGCCCAGCTGGCGGCCGCCGGTCTGAGCCCGAACGACGGTCTCGGCGGCATCCTCAACGGCCTGGCCGCGCTGCCCGAGGGCGACGCGATCAAGGCGTCCTTCGAGGCCGAGCTCGCCGAGGGCCCGGAGCTGGCGATGGTCGACTCCGACAAGGGCATCACCAACCTGCACGTCCCCTCGGACGTCATCGTCGACGCCTCCATGCCGGCCATGATCCGCACCTCCGGCCACATGTGGGGCCCGGACGGCCAGGAGGCCGACACCCTCGCGGTCCTCCCGGACAGCAGCTACTCCGGCGTGTACCAGGTCGTCATCGACGACTGCCGCGCCAACGGCGCCTTCGACCCGTCGACCATGGGCTCCGTCCCGAACGTCGGCCTCATGGCGCAGAAGGCCGAGGAGTACGGCAGCCACGACAAGACCTTCGAGATCGCGGCCCCGGGCACGGTCCGCCTCGTCGACCAGGACGGCAACGCCGTCCTGGAGCAGACCGTCGCCGTCGGCGACGTCTTCCGCGCCTGCCAGGCCAAGGACGCCCCGATCCGCGACTGGATCAAGCTGGCCGTCACCCGCGCCCGCGCGACCGGCGACCCGGCCGTGTTCTGGCTGGACGAGACCCGCGCGCACGACGCCAACCTGATCGCCAAGGTCGAGCAGTACCTGCCGGAGCACGACACCGAGGGTCTGGACATCCGCGTCCTGTCCCCGGTCGAGGCCACCAAGCTCTCGGTGGAGCGCATCCGCAAGGGCCTGAACACGATCTCGGTCACCGGCAACGTGCTGCGCGACTACCTGACCGACCTGTTCCCGATCCTGGAGCTGGGCACCAGCGCCAAGATGCTGTCGGTCGTCCCGCTGATGGCGGGCGGCGGCCTCTTCGAGACGGGCGCCGGCGGCTCCGCGCCGAAGCACGTCCAGCAGCTGGTCAAGGAGGACTACCTGCGCTGGGACAGCCTGGGCGAGTTCTTCGCGCTCGCGGCCAGCTTCGAGCACCTCGCGACCACCACGGGCAACGCGCGCGCCAAGGTGCTCGCCGACACCCTCGACCGCGGCACGGCGACCTTCCTCAACGAGGACAAGTCCCCGACCCGTCGCGTCGGCGGCATCGACAACCGCGGCAGCCACTTCTACCTGGCCATGTACTGGGCCCAGGAGCTGGCCAAGCAGACCGACGACGCGCAGCTCGCCGAGGCGTTCGCGCCGCTCGCCAAGACGCTGGCCGAGCAGGAGCAGACCATCGTCGACGAGCTGATCGCGGTGCAGGGCAAGCCGGCCGACATCGGCGGCTACTACCAGCCCGACCCGGCGAAGGCGGCGGCGGTCATGCGCCCGTCGGCGACCTTCAACCAGGCGATCGCCACCCTCGCCTGACCTCCCGGTCCCACGACCGAGGACGGCGAGAGGGCTTCGCCGTAGCTCACCTGTTCCGCCCCGGCCGGTCTTCCCGGCCGGGGCGGTCCCGTTTTCGCTACGGACTGTGCGGGACCACGCGCGGGGGTGCCCGCGCGCTGGCACCATGGGGAAATTCCGCGCCGTCCGTGGGGGAGCAGCGATGGTCGAGTTGTCCGTGGAGGAGCGCCAGCGGCTCGTCACGCTCCTGGCCGCCGTGCCGCTGCTCGCCTCGCCGGACGGCCGCGCCGAGATGCTGGCGCTGGCCGGGCTCGGCGACCTCGTCCCGCACATCGACCTCGGTGGCCCCACGCTGGTGGCGGTCAGCCGTATCGTCACGCATCTCGCCGCGTACGGCCGGTTCAGTCACGACCACGAGGCGCTGGGGCTCTTCCTCAATCTGGTCGCCACCCTCACCGGCAAGGAGCAGCAGGACTTCCTGGCCGCGCTGCTGCTGCGCCACCGCATGATGCTCCCGGTCGCGCCGGGCCCGGCGGTGGTCGCGTGGAAGGGCGCCACCGGCCCGGGCCGGGTCGAGGAGAAGATCATCACCAGCAACACGCTGCGGCCCGTCCACTTCCTGGAACTCGCCCTGGCCGCCGCACGGCCGGTCTGCCACATCGTGGTCGAGGACGGCGCCGGCCGCTGGACCGGCACCGGGTTCCTGATCGCCGACGACCTTCTGCTCACCAACGAGCACGTACTGCCGCGCGCGGACCTGCTCGACGGTGCCCGCTTCCTCTTCAACTACGAGGACGACGCCACCGGCAGACCCCGCCCGGTGAGCACGGCGCGTGCCACCGGACGGCTGTATCTCGCCGACGCCCGCCGCGACTTCGCCCTCGTCGAACTGGCCGGCTCGCCGGGCACCGAGTGGGGTCATCTGGACCTCGCCGCGGCGCCGCCCCGGCCCGGCGACCGGGTCAACATCGTCCAGCACCCGGCCGGGCGCCCCAAACAGATCGCGCTGCAGAGCAACTTCGTGGAGTACGTCGACGCCGACGTCGTCCAGTACGTCACGGCCACGCTCCCCGGCTCCTCCGGCGCCCCCGTACTCACCGACGACTGGCGGGTCTGCGCCGTCCACCACGCCGGTGGCACCCTCCAGGAACCGGCCACCGGCAGCTACTACTTCCGCAACGAGGGGTTCCTGCTGAGCGGGATCCTGCGGGAGCTGCCGCCGGACGTCCGCTCCCGCCTCGGCTGACCATTCGGCGCGACCCCGGAGACACCGCCATGCCAGACGTCGACCGCACCGGACTGCGCGGCAGACTCATCCAGAGCTTCGCCTCCCTGCCGGGCATGAACGAACCGGGCCAGCGCGCGTTCCTCCTGGAGAACGCCGGATACGGGCAGCTCACGCAGCAGATCGCCCCGCAGGTCAGCACCGTCTCGTTCTTCACCGAGGTCGTCGCCCTGGTGGCGCGCGGCGGCCCGCGCGCCCTGTCGGACTTCGTCGCCGCCCTCGCCTCGGTCGCGGTCGTCGGCGTGGACCGCCAGGAGGCGATGGCCCGGCTCGCAGCCGAGGTCGCCCGCCTCGACCCCGCCGACCTCGACGCGCTGACCGCCACCGGCACGCCGTACGCGGGCCTGCGCGAGCGCGCGCGGACCGCCACCCTGCGCGAGATCTCCGAGATCGGCTCGAAGTACCTGCGCGAGCTCTACTTCCGCCACCGCGAACTCGAAGAGCGCGTCGAGGAGTTCCTGGCCGACGACAGCACCTGTTTCCTCGTGGTCTCCAAGCCCGGCCGGGGCAAGACCAATCTGCTCTGCTCGCTTGCCGAGCACCGCCTCGGCGACTCGCTGGTCCTGCTGATGTCGGCGCGCGTCCCGGTCTGGGACCCGTACGATCTGCTCGACCTGATCGCCGCGCGGCTGGGCTACGGCGCCGACTGGGCGGGCTGCTTCGCCGACCTCGCCCGCACCGGCGCGCCGGGCCGCCCTCCGCTGCTGCTCCTCGACGCGATCAACGAGTCCCCGGCCAAGCCGGACGCCATGAAGGCCGCGCTGCACGAACTGCTGCGGCAGGCCGAGAGCGCGGGCGTGAAAGTGGTGGTGACCTGTCGTACCGACTTCTGGCAGTTCTATCGCGCCCCCTTCTGGTCCAGCTATGTGCGCGGGCGCGAACTCCCGCAGTCCGCGCCGAGGTTGGGCACCACGACCCGGGTCGAGGACGTGCCGCTCTTCCCGGCCGAATCCTTCCCCGCCATCGCCGCCGCCTACTTCGACGCCTTCGGCATCCACGGTGATCTGCGCGGCGAGGCCGCCGAGCGCTGCCGGCACGCGCTGGTGCTGCGCATCCTGTGCGAGGCGTACCGCGACCGGGAGATCGGCGTCGTCGAGGACTTCCGGCTCTTCCGCCTCTTCAAGCTCTTCTGGGAGCGCAAGGTCGAACAGGTCGCGGACGCCACCTCGCTCAGAGGCAGCGGCGCGGTCGCCGAACTCGTCCTGGAAGTAGCCAGGTTGATGCGCCGGAGCCGTTCCACCTCGGTGCCGCGCAGCGCCGTCGCGGCCACCTTGCGCTACACACCCGCCGAGCTCGACAGCAGCGACTCGCTCTACAGCCGGGTCATCGACGAGGAGATCATCCTTGAGGAGAGCATCGACGACGAGATCGGCGTACGCAACGTCGTCTTCATCTACGACCGCTTCGCCGAGTACGTGCTCGCCCTGAGCCTCTACGTCGACCAGGGCTGGGAGCGTAAACGCCTCGCCGAGATCGCCGACGACGCGCTCGACCTGATGGCCCAGGAGCCCGGATTCGGCACCCTGCGCGGTGCGTTGGAGTTCCTGGTGCTGCGCCTGGAGGACCGCCGGGCGGACGACCGGGCGCACCTCGCGGTGATCCGGGCGATGCTGGGGCGCGATTGGAAGTGGCGGGGCATCGGCACCCAGCTGGTCTTCCAGCTCGACCCGCGCCGGGGCCGGGTCTTCTGGGAATTCGTCGACGAACTCGCCTCACAGCACTACGACTTCGTACGTCGTATCGTCGCCGAAAAGCTGGACCGTCTCGCCGTAACGGGCGGTCCACAGGCGCTGGGTCCCCTCAACCGGCTGGCGTGGGACGTCAATCCCACGGTACGGGCGGCGGCGCGCCGCACCCTGCTGCGACTGCCTCCGGCCGTGGCCGCCGAGGAGGTGACGCTTCTGCTGGACCGGGGATCGTACGGCGACGGGCTGGATCTCGCGGCCCGGCTGCTCGTCGGCGCGCCGGGCGGGCAGGCGGTCGTGCAGGCCGAACACGCCGCCCGGCTGATGGCCGAGCACTACTTGGGCGAGCGGCTGCGTGAAATGGTCGTGGGCGTACTGGAGCAGACCCGTGGCACCGCCTACACCGAACTTCCGTGGCTGGCCGAGTGCGAGGCCGCGTTCGCCACGATGCCGGGACCGCCGGCCGAGTACCTCCGGGGGCGCGTACGGGCGATCCGGCTGCGGCGCGCCCAGGAGCTGGAGCAGGACCGGCGGTTCGTGCGGACGATGTACGAGCGGGCGAGCGATCTGCTGGGCGAACACGGCCTGCCGGTCGACCCCCCGTTGACGCCCGGCCATCGGTACGGGCTCGGCCAGGGCACGTGGGTGGGCGTCAGGCCGGGGGCTTCGCCCGACCTGCTGGCGCTGGCCGACCGGGTATGCCAGGAGGTGCGGCCGCGCTTCGGGCCCGGGCTGCTGCGGCTCGGCGGCGGCATCGAGGCCACGGCCGCCCCGCACCTCGTGGCCGACCTGTGGCTGATCTGCCACTGGGTGTACCGCCACGCGCCCGCCCCGGAGCACGGACTCGACGAGTGGGTCGCGTTCTGCTCGCGCAGGGCGGCGAGCGCCGGGTACCGCCTCTCGCAGGCCGATGCGCGCGCTCTGGCGCACCCCGAGCAACTGGCGCTCTGGCTCTGGGAGAGCGGGCGGCGGGTGGGCGAGCGCCGGAGCGGGGTCGACTCACTGGAGGGGCGGCTGCGGAGCCTGCCGGAGGAGCGTCTGGCCGACGAGTTCGCCCCGTACGAGCACGAGGAACCGCCGACGCCGGACGCGCTCGCGGATCTGCTGGAAGCGCTGTGCCGGGTGCTGCGGGACCGGCCCGCGATGCCCGCGCAGGTGCTCGCGCCGCTGGTGATCTGGCACGAGACGCGCGACAGCCCGCTGGTCGACGAGGCGTTGGCCGAGCTGCGCTGGATGGACCCGGACGCGTTCTGGTTCATCCTGCAGTCGTTCCTCAACCACCCCGACCAGCGGCTGATCGATGTGGCGGCGCGGGCCGGGGAGCGCGCGGAGCAGGTCGACGAGAGCGGGTCGGACCGGCACGAGGAGGTCCTTGCGGGCCTGGCGGACATCATCAACGAAGTGGCGGGTATCCCCGTCGAGGAAGTGCGCATGGGGGCGGACTTCGCCGCCGATCTGGACATCGACTCGCTGTCGATGGTGGAGGTGATCGTCGCCGCCGAGGAGCAGTTCGACCTGAGTATCCCCGACGCGGAGATCCTGCATATGCGGACCGTACGGGAGGCCGTCGACTACATCGTCAAGAAGCGTGCGCTGAAGGGAAGATGACGGGTCATCGGCTGAGCGCGGCGGACGTGTGCCCGGCTCCGACGCGCGGCCCGCCCACCGCCATCTCGCGCGGCCACACCGCCGCGGCCACCCCCGCCGCCGCGAGCGAGACCACTCCCAGGACCGTCGCCGTCACCGGCAGCCCCGCGCCCGCCGCCAGCCACCCCGCGAGCGGATACGTCAGCAGCCAGCAGCCGTGCGAGAGCGAGAACTGGGCGGCGAACGCGGCCGGGAGGTCGGCCGTGCCGGCGCAGCGGCGTATCAGCCGCCCGCCCGGGGTGAGCACCGCCGAGCCCGCCGCGCCGATCGCCGCCCAGGTGGCCAGCGCGCCCGCCCATGTCCAACTCCCGCGCGGGGCGAGCGTGGTGGCGGCCACCGCGACGAGTACCACCGGCAGGGCGAACGCCGCCGGGAGCATCACCGCACGTTCGCTCACCCGCGCGAGCAACCGGGGAAGCAGCAGCGCGGCCACCATCGAGCCCGCTCCGTACGCACCCAGCGCCAGCGACACCGCGCCCGCGCCCTCGCGGAAGTGGCCCCGCACCATCACGACCGTGTTCACGAACACCATCGCGCCTGCCGCCGCGACCGCCAGATCGAGCGCGAGCAGCGCCCGCAAGCGGGGGCTCGCCCAGAACAGCCGGGCCCCGAACGCGGCCTTGGCGTAGGCACTTCCGCTGCGGGTCACCGGCGTCGCCCGGGGAAGCACGGCCGAGACCACCAGCGTGGCCGAGCCCAGGAAGCCGAGGGTCGTGCCCGCGAACAGCCAGTTGTAGGAGACCAGCGTGAGCAGCGCCGCCGCGAGGGCCGGGCTGAGCAGGCTCTCCAGGTCGTAGGCGAGCCGGGACAGGGACAGGGCGTGGGTGTAGTCGCGCTCGGCGGGCAGGATCTCGGGGATGGTCGCCTGGAAGACCGGGGTGAACGCGGCCGAGGCGGCCTGGAGCAGGAAGATCAGCGCGTAGACCTGCCACACCTGGGAGACGAACGGGAGCGTGAGGGCGACGCCCGCGCGGGTCAGGTCCGTCGCCACCAGCAGCGCCCGGCGCGGGATGCGGTGCGCGCAGGCGCCGACGACCGGGGCGACACCCACGTACGCCACCATCTTGATCGCCAGCGCGGTGCCGAGCACGGCGGAGGCGCGGCTGCCCGCCATGTCGTACGCGAGCAGGCTGAGCGCGACGGTGGCGAGGCCGGTGCCTATGAGCGCGACGACCTGTGCGGTGAACAGGTGGCGGTAGGTGCGGTTGCGCAGTACGGACAGCATGGGACCGGTCCCGGGGCGCGAGAAGGTGCTGGGACCTCCATCGTAACCAATGCGTGCGTACGTATGCACATGTTCGGCGGAGATCGGCTCGGGCTCGGCCGGGCGGGGTCGCGTCAGTCGTGTGGCGGAAGGGCGCTGAGCTGGTGGTCCGCCACGTTCAGGGCCTCGTCGACGAGGCGGCGCAGATGTCCGTGGCGCAGTGAGTAGACGACCCGGCGGCCGTCCTTGCGGGTCGCGACGAGACCGGCGAGGCGGAGTTTGGCCAGGTGCTGGCTCACCGAGGGGCGGGCGGCGCCGCAGGCCTCGGTGAGGGTGGTGACATCGGCGTCGCCGGTGCCGAGTTCCTTGAGCAGGGCGAGGCGGGTGCGGTCCGCGAGCAGCGTGAGCACACCGACGGCCACATCCAGGCGCTCGGCGTCGCCAGCGGTGTGCGGGTGCGGGGTGTGCGCATCTGACATCTGGTTGCTCGCGCTCATGGGCCCATCGTAGAGCGCCGGTACGGGCTCGCCGGGTGGCCCGCCCGCACCGGATGTGCGATCAGCGGGTGGGTATCACTCCGCCGTCGACGCGGACGACCTGACCGGTGATGTGCCGGGCGGCGGGCGACGCCAGGAAGCGGACGACCTGCGCCATGTCCTCGGGCCGGCCGGCCCGGCCCACCATGGTCTCCGCGACCCGGGCGTCGTGGAACTGCGGCGAGCGCCGGTCGCGGAAGAACTCGGTGCTGTCGACATAGCCGGGCGCGACCACGTTGCTGGTCACCCCGCGCGGCCCGAGCTGGCGGGCGACGAAGATGTTCCAGCTGTTCATGGCAGCCTTCGCGGCGCCGTACGAGCCCGCCCCCCGGTCCGCCGCGAACGAGCTGATGTTCACGACGGCCCCGCCCGACACCAGCTGCTTGTCGACGGCGGCCGTGGTGAGCACGGCGCCGAGCAGATTGGCGTCCAGGTTGGCCCGCCAGCGCTCGGCGAGCGTGCGCAGATCGCCCGGCGGCGGGGCGTCGAACTCCCGGTTCCCGCCCGCGTTGTTGACGAGTACGTGCAGGGCGTCCGGCAGCCGCTCGCCCAGCCGCTCCAGCTGCTCGGGGTCGGTGGCGTCGCACGGCAGCGCGGTCACCTTGCCGCCCAGCTCCTCGGCGGCCTGCCGCAGCACGTCCTCGCGGCGGCCGCTGATGACGACATGGTCGCCGTCGGCCAGGAAGGCCGCGGCTATCGCCTTGCCGATGCCGGTGCCGCCACCGGTCACCAGGACGGTTCGAGTCATCTCCACACTCCCCAGGGGTCGTTGCCGCGTGTCGGGCTGTCGTGGTCAGGCCGTGGTCCCGAAGGCCCGGGCCTCCATCAGGTCATGGCTCAGATAGCCGTCGTGCGGACTGGTCCGGCCCGCGGTGTACGTAGGGATGGGGCCGAGCAGGACCTTGCGGATCGAGCGCTCGCGCAGCGCCTCGCGCGCCAGCTCCTCGTCGCCGCCGAGGATCGTCAGCGCGAGCGTGTCCTTCAGCGGGCCGAAGCCCTCGGCACGCCGCCACGGCAGGATCCATACGCACGGGAACGACAGCTCGATGCGGGCGCCGGGGTGGTCGGAGCGGTCGCAGAGCAGCACCGCGGGGCGCAGCGCACCCGACCCGTCCCCGAGGTCGGCCACCGGCCCGTCCGGGTAGAGCGGCGCGGCCACGTCGACCGCCCCCGCCAGGCTCCCCGCCAACTGCGTACGCAGCGCACGCGCCTCGCCCAGCGGCAGTACAGGCACCTGGGCGTCGGCCGACTGGGGCGGAGCCGCGGTCAGTCGGGCAAGGCGCTCGGCCACGGCCGCCGCGAGGGCCGCCGGGTCGGCGTCGGTGAACACGGCGGTCGCGTTGGTGCAGCGCATCCCCGCGTCGTAGCCCACCGACGAGCAGATCACGTCGACCGTCTGCTCGGTGATCTCACCGGTGTGCAGCAGCTTGGAGCGGCCGGGGCCGCGCAGGATCACCCGGCGGTCCTCGCCGTAGCGCCGGGCCGCCGCGTCGCCCCCGTACACCATGCTCAGATCGGCGGCCTCGACCAATGCGTCCCCGGTTGCATGGCTGCCCGGGAGCAGCGACAGGTAGTGCGGCGCGACCCCCGCCTCCAGAAGCGCGGCGATCATCCGCGCCGGGGTGAACGGATCCCGCGTCCCCGGCCGCACCACCAGCCGGTACCCGCAGGCCAGCGCGGTGAGCCACTGGGTGTGCGTACCGGGGTTGTTGCTCGGGGCGATCACGGCCAGGACGTCCCCGCGCCGTGTCCACACCGTGCCGATCTCCCCGGACGCGGGCACCCCGCCGACACCCGCCGGGCGCTCGGCCAGGAACCGCGCACCGACATTGGCGAACGTCTCGGCGACGTCCCGCAGCGAGTGCCGGGCCACCGCGATGGGCACCCCGGCGACCCTCGCCTGAAGATCGCAATATCCTTGCGGGGACAGGCCGTTGATGGTCGCTGTCTCGAAGAGACGTCCTGCATCCGCCAGTTGCTCCGGTGTCGGTGTGCGCTCCTCACCGGCCCGCGCGTCCGCGACGGTGAGCCGGGCGAGCAGCGGCGGTGCGAGGTGCACGGTGGCCAGCAACGTGCCGTCCACACCCGTGAGTTCGGCGCGCTCGGACGACTGCCGGGCCACGCCAGCGCGGATCAGCGGGATCTCGTACAGGTCCTTGGCATCGAGGTCCTCGGTCATCAGTACACCCCCTCGACCACGGAGGTGGTGGCCGACTCGTACGGGCGGACCCCGGAGACCTCGATGCCCGGGAAGCCGTCGACCGAGGCGCGCCGGGTGGCCAGGTCGCGCTCAAGGGTGGGCGGGGTGAAGTAGTCCCGGGTCAGCACGGTGATGACGACCCGGCCCTCCTCGTCCTCGGTGACGATCCGGTCGGTCTGCTCGGGGTCGACGAGTTCGACGACGGTGTACGGGTGGAACGGGCGGAAGACGCACGGCGCCTTGTCGTCGGGGCGGGGGGTGCGCTGCGGGGCCACCCCCATCATCGTGTTGCCGTACGCGCCCGCCATCTTGGCCTCGGGGAACAGTTCCTGCTGCAACAGGCGCAGGGTCTCGCCGTCCATGCTGGTGCCGCCCCAGATCATCCCGCGCACGCTCCGGCGCAGCAGGCTGTAGACGTCCTCGCGCGCGCTGATCGTCTCCAGGATGCGCGGGGTGCTGGAGATGCAGCGGATGTCCTGTGTGGTGAGGACGTCCTTGACCTGGTCCAGGATGTGGTCGACATAGCGCCGGAACTCGGCCTGGCGCCCCTCGGCGACACACCGCCGCACCCAGCGCGGGTCAAGGTCGACGAAGTAGCAGAGCTGGCCGCGCAGTTCGCTGAGCGTGGAGATGTTCTTGGCCATGACGTGCGGGCCGGTCGGGCCGATGTGCAGCCAGTTGCCGTCGCCGGAGGGGAACCCCTGCTCGTCCAGCATCCGGCTCTGCCACTCGACATTGCGCCGCCGCGAGCCGGCGTCCACGATCCGCTTGGGCGAACCGGTGGCGCCGCCCGACTCGTAGATCCCGTACCGCACCCCGGGCGCACTCCCGCGCGGCACCAGCTGATCGGCCGGTATCCGGCTCCAGTCGACCGGGACGTCTGCGAACAGCCGTAGATCCGCGAGGCTCTGGACGTCGGTGCGCGGGTCGAAGGAGAAGCCCTTGGCGCGCTCGACCCAGTACGGGCTGCCGGTCAGCGGCGAGAAGTGCCACTCCATGGTCGCGCGGACCAGGTCGTCGATGTCGGGGGACTGGTCAAGTGGGGGCTCGAACACGGAACTGAAGTCGTCGGCCATCTCGGTTCGGTCCTGTCCGTTCTCTGCGGCGATCGGCGACCCGGCGTCTCAACACGCGGTGGCCGTAGAACAGTTGGCTGATTGTCAGAGGTGCTGATTGTTGGCAGTATGTTGAGTGTGGGAAGGGGCGTCAAGACTGCCCGCGCGTCAGTGGGGAGCTCGGCGCGCGGGCGCCTCGCCCAGTACTTCAGGGCCGGGCGCGAGCGCCCTTGCGCTGTCCCGGTACGGCGCCGGCCGGGCGGATCCCATGGGCGCCGAAAGCGGTGAGGAGCGTGCGGGTGAGCCACGGACGGCAGATCACGGCGAGCCCCGCACCCCGCTCCGGGCCCTGCGGGCGCCGCGACGGATGCGTGTCCGTCACCGAGGTGACCTGCAACCCGGCCGCCTCCGCGACCCGGAACAGCGCCTGGTCGCCCCACTCCCAGGCGCTGCGGGAGTGGATGTACGCGTCGGCGTCGCCCTGGATCACCGCGACCGTCTTTGCCCCGGCCGACCCCATCGGGATCAGCTCGGCCCCTGTCTGCCGCACGACCGTACGCGCGAACGCGGCCGGGTGCCGGGTGTCGACCACCACCCGGGGACGCGGCCCGGGCGCCCGCGCCGGACGGCGCCACCCGGCCTCCCGGTCCGCCGTGCACACCACCTCGCACAGCGCGGGGACCGCGACCGCCGCCGCGACCACCCCCCGCTCCCGCTCCCACAGAGCCAGCCGCACCGACCAGTGCGGATCGCCCGGGCCGTGGTACTCCTCGGCCGCGTCCAGCGGCTCGACCAGCCACACCCGGCGCCTGCGCAACTCGTCCGGCGCCCGCTCGCCCGGGCCGGTGAGCACACCGTCCCGTGGATAGCGGGCCCGGATGCGGTTGCGCAGCAGCAGACCCGACCAAGTGCGCCCGAGCTGGGCCATCTTCGCGCCGCCGGGCGCGAGCCCGTCCTCGTGCTGGGTGCGCAGATCGAGGAGCAGCCGCCCGGCGGCCACCGTGGCGCGCGCGGCGAAGCCCGCGGCGAGGAAGTCGTCGGCTACGACGGTCCGTTCGGCGAATCGCCCGGTGGTGGACATGGTTTCATCCCCCGGTATCCGGCAGGAACTGATGGAGGTGCGCCTTGAGGAAGTCGGCGAGCGGGTGCGGCTCCTGGCCGATGACACGGCGTACGTCATCGGTCACCGCCTCCCCGGCGCCCTCCCTGAACAGCTGGAAGAGCGAGGCGAGTTCGGCCTCCCACGGCCGGTGCTCACGCGCCAGCCACGCCGCCAGATCCGCGCCCGCCAGCTCCTCGGCCACCACCCGGGCCGACGTCAACTGGCCGAGCAGATCCGCGATCTCGCCGAAGGCGGGCGCGGCGGGCCCGGTGAGCGCGTAGGTGCGCCCCTCGTGGCCCGGCTCGACCAGCACCCGCGCCGCCACCTCGGCGACGTCGTGCTCGTCGACGAAACCGACACCCCGGCCGCCCGCCGGATCGACCAGCACCCCGCGCCGTCGCACATCGGGCGCGTAGTGCCGGATCAGCTCCTGCATCGGATAGCTGGGCGACAGGATCGTGTACGGCAGCCCCCGCTTGGCCAGGTACTGCTCGGTGATCCAGTGGTGCCGGGCCCCCGGCGCCGGGCTGTCCTCCCGTACGGCGGCGGGCCACGGCGACATCTTCACCAGGCGCGCCCCGACGTCGGCGGCCACGCCCACCGCCGCGTTCTGGCACTCCACCCGGCAGGCGGAGGACAGGAACAGGCTCTCGCAGCCCTCCGCCCCCGCCCGCACCGTGTCCGGGTCCCCGAGATCGCCGGGGACCACCCTTACGCCCGGCCCCGCCGGGACCCGTTCGGGTTCCCCGGCCAGGACGGCCACTTCCACGTCACGCTCTCGCAGCGCACGGACCACCGACTGCCCCAGTGGCCCGGCCGCGCCGATCACGAACACTGTCACGGCCCCGCGGCTCCTTCCGTGCGCCCGCACCGAGTCGGCATCGGTTCAGTGCTTGTGCTCGTGCTTGTGGTCATGCTTGTGCTCGTGGTGGTGCTTGTGGCTCTGCGGGTGGTGCCCGTGGTCGCCGTGGCCCTCGGGCAGTACACCGCCGTGGGCGGCGAGATGGCAGGCGGGGCAGATCATCCGGCCCCGGTGGTCGTGCAGCGTCTCGACGCTGGTGGGCTCGCCGCAGTCGACGCAGAGGTCGGTACGGGCGAGGTGCTTGACGCCCGGGGCCGCGGTCTCGACGCGCTCGACGCTCAGGATGTCGTCGTCGGCCACGCTCAGCAGCCCGGCGATCCGCTCGCCCTGCAGCCGCGCGAACGCCGCCTCGTCCTCCAGCGTCGCCGTGCCGTCGTCGATACGGGTGGACAGCGCCCAGATCTCCTCGGTACGGAAGACGATGCTGTCGGCCTTCGCCCGGATCCGCACACCATTCGATCCGTCGCGCTCCCAGAGCGTGAACACATTGCGCCCCGCGTCCTCGTGGATCAGGTTGCGCTTGCCGTACGTACAGCCGGTCAGCACCTGGAGCGCGTCGACCGCACAGGCGTCGGTCTCGGAGACCAGGACCAGGGGTGTGGCCGGGTCCTTCGGGGCGAGGGCGGCGAGAGCGGCCTCGGCGACCCGCACGCCGAAGGCGGCGCCGGGGCATTCATGGCCGTGGAAGCGGATGACGTCGTTGTAAGCCTGGGTGCGATCCATGACGACCTCTTTATGGAGTGACGGACAGCGTGGAACGGGTGGGGCGGGGCGCGGTGGACGGCGTTACGCCCCCGGCGCCCGCATCCCGGGCAGCGGCGGGACGACGCGGATCACGGCCTCGCGTTCGTTGTCGCCCTCGAAGAACGCCCGCAGGACCGGGCGGTGCAGATCGACGACGGAGAGGATGAGCGTCCACTGGCCCGACTCGGCCGCCAGCACCCGGTCCAGATGGGTGCAGGTGTCGCGGACCGGGTCGTGCGGCCAGGGCACGCGGTGGGTGTGGTAGTTGCCGAAGAGCACCCAGCCGGCGTCGTCGCAGGCGTCGTCGATGGCCATCAGCTCGCGCGGATCGGCGATCCAGCCGCGCTGGTCCATCGGCGTCTCGGACGGGATGGCGTGCTCCTCGACGACCTCGTCCATGCGGGCGCGATGGCCTTTGTCGTGGCGGAGGTTGACGATCAGCGGGAAGACCGAGCCGACGTGGAGACCGTCGCGGGTCGGGCGACCCGCGACCATCCCGAACGCCTTGCGCTCCTCGGTCTCTCCCGCCAGATAGTGACCGGTGAACTTCCGTACGGCGTGGGCCACCAGGCTGGCGTACAGCGGGCGGGGGAAGACGATCTCCCGCGCCCCGGATATCTCTCCGGCGTCCTGGTCGGCGGCGGCGGGCGCGGCGCTCATCGCGCGTCGCCGCCGTCCGCCTGTATGTCCGCAACGCCGTCCGGCTCGCCGGTCCTTGCGAGCACGGCCCGCGCCTTGGCCACCGCCCGGCCGGTCAGCGCCGCCGACTGGCCCAGATAGCTCGCCGGGTCGAAGATCTCGTCCAGCGCGGCCGCGTCCAGCGGCGCGCCCGCCAGCCCGTCGCGGCCGGTCGCCTCGCGCATGGAGGTGCCGTTCTCGCGGGCCGCCTGGACGAGTTCGTACACGTACTCGTGGGCGGTCTGCTTCCCGATGTGCTTGCCGAGCGCCAGCATCAGCTTCTCGGTGGCGATCTGTTCGGCGACCGCCGCCACATTCGTGGCGATGCGCTCCGGCCGCACCGCGAGGCCGCCGACGAGGTGGCGGACGATCTCGCAGGCGGAGAGGGCGTAGTGCGAGACGTCGGGCACACAGGCCCACTCGATGCGCAGGGTCCGCGAGTCGCGTTCGTGGTCGCCGCCCATGCAGGCCAGCGCGTTGGCCATCTGCGCGGCCGCCAACCGGGCCATGACGACGGCCTGTTCGCACGCCTCGGGGTTGCGCTTGTGCGGCATGGTGCTGCTGCCGACCTGCCCGTGCCGCCAGCCGATCTCCAGCTCGCCGAACTCGGGCCGGGACAGCGTGCGCACCTCGTCCCCGATGCGGCCCATCGTCCCGGCCACCATCGCGGCGCACGACACGAACTCCACGATCCGGTCGCGCGAGACATGCCAGCCGACGGCGGGAGCCGCGAGACCGAGCCGGGCGGCGAACGCGTCGAGCAGCGGCAGCGCCTTGTCGCCGAAGCCCGCCATGGTGCCGACCCCGCCGAAGAGCTGGGCCGCCAGGACACGCGGGCGCAGCTGCTCGATGCGCTCCAGATGCCGCAGCGTCTCGTCGAGCCACCCGGCGATCTTGACCCCGAAGCCCATCGGCAGTGCGGGCTGGGCGTGGGTGCGCCCCAGGGCGACCGTGGAGCTGTTGGCCTCGGCCAGATCGGCCAGCTGCCCGGCGAGGTCGCGCAGCAGCGTCTCCAACTCGTCCAGGACATCCCGGATTTCGAGGATCTGCGCGGTGTCCTGGATGTCCTGGGTGGTGGCGCCGTAGTGGACGTACTCGCCGGCGCCGCCCTCGCAGGACGCCTGGAACTCGCGCAGGAACGCGACGAGCGAGTGGCTGGTGCGGCGGATCTCGGCCCGGATGGCGGGCAGGTCGAGCCGGTCCACATCGGCGGCCTCGGCGATCATCCGGGCGGCGGCCACCGGGATGATGCCCAGCTCGCCCTGGCTGAGGGCGAGCGCCGCTTCGACGTCGAGCCATCGTTGGTAACGACATCGGTCGCAGAAGATGCGATGGCTTGCTTCCGTGCTGTACCGGTGGCCGTAGAACCGCGAGTCGGTGATGTGACTGCGTAAGTGGGCGCACTCGGACGAGTGGGGCGCGGGCTGCGCGGGCGGGCTGTCGGGCGCGGGTGCGGTGGTCATGACGGTCGCCTCTCGGAGTGCGGCGAGGTACGGACGGAACGCGTCCGGTCGCCCCGGGGTCCCGGGCCCGACGGACGGTAGGGACTTGCGCCGTAGGGCCTCTCGCCGGGCGAGACGATCGCCGACTCCGCGATGCCGGTGGCCACCTGACGGGGGCTCAGTTTGCGGTCGCGGGCTCCGCAGAGGATGTCGCCGACGAGCTCGCGCATCATCGCCCCGATGGTGTCCAGGACCTCCGGTGCCGTCGGCGTCTTGCGGGGCCCGAACAGCGCCTCCATCGACGCCGATCCACCGATCCCGCCGATGAAGTCGGGGACCACCAGGACGCCCCGGTCGAGGAGCAGTTGCTCGGAGGTCGGGCTCAGACCGCAGTTGGCGCCCACCGCGACGATCGGCACCGGCAGCACCGCCGCCCGCGCGGGCGTGATCGCGTCCTCGCCGCCCGCGAGCACCAGTACATCGGCGGGGAGCTCGAACAGTGCCTCGCGCGGCAGCCGCATCGGCTCGGCGAGCAGGCTCTGCACGGGGCGGCCCTGGTCGATGGTGAGCATGCGCGCGAGGTCGATCCCGCGCGGGTCGACCGCGCAGCCGTACTCGTCGGCGACGACCGTGACCCGTACACCCGCGTCGAGGAAGGCCATCGCGGCGGCCCGGCCGAGGTTGCCGAACCCCTGGAGGGCCACGGTGACTTGATGGTTGCGGCGCTTGGTGTGGGCGGTTGCGGCGAGCGCGCTGTGGGCCAGCGCCTGGCCGGCCCGGCGCTGGCCGAGCGTGAGCAGTCCCACCGGGGTGGCGAGCAGGCCCATCCGGGCGCGGAACTCCTGGTCGCTGATCCGCTGCGCACGCCGTACGGCGATCTTGGCGGAGCCGATGCCCAGCTCGGCGGCGAACCGGTCCAGCTCCTCGAACCGGGTGCCCATGTCGCAGCCCATGCTGAAGCGAGTGGTCAGCTCGTCGGCGAGGAAGGCGACGAAGCGCCGCAGGACGGCCTCGCGGTTCGGTCCGTGCGGGTCGTAGGCGATGCCGCACTTGGCACCGTCGACGTTGACCCCGAGCACGCGCTGCTTGAGCGTCATGCGTCCCGCGAGGGTCTGGAGGGTTTCGGCGGTGAGCCCGGCCTGCATGCGGCAGCCGCCCGCCGCGAGGCGGCAGTCGGTGGCGTCGTACGCAAGGAAGCCGGGACAGTGCTCGACCGGATCTATGAACTCGATGACGCTGACCATGGTTCCCCCGTAGGTCATACAGATACGCAAACACAGAAACGCGCAGATTCGAGCAAGATAGATTGTCTGCTACAGTGACAATCAGCGTTCTGTCAGATCGGGAGCATGGCCGACCGGTGACTGGGGAGTCAAGAGGCCCGCTGCGCGGCCTTCATGATGGACCGTCACCACTGGAGGGTGAAGAAAGAAAGTGGTGGCGAAGAGGGAACCGAACAGTGGGACATCGCCGTTGTTCCAGGGGTTGCAGGGCTGGCACGGCTTCCTTCTCCGCAAGGCCGGCCAGCGTTTCACCGAGCAGGCCGAGCAGGCACTGGTCCATCTGGACATCACCCTGCGCCAGTTCGGGGTGCTGAACGTGGTGCACTCCGAGCCCGGGATCAACCAGCGGATGGTCGGGCAGACCCTGCGGATCGACCGGACGACCATCGTCGGGCTCGTCGACGACCTTGAGCGCAAGGACCTCCTGGAGCGCCGCAGAGGCGCCGACCGACGGACGTTCGCGCTCTATCTGACCGACCGCGGCACCCTGTGCTTGCGGGATGCCGGGGACCTGATGGTCAAGGTCCACGAGTCCTTCCTGCAGCCCCTGTCGGTGGCGGAGCGCGATGTGCTCCGTGAACTTATGCAACGACTCGCGGTCGCGGACGAGTAGTCGAAGTCGTGGGGGCCGCTTCTGATGCGAGCCCCTGTCATACGTGACTTCCCTGGCGCAGCGCGTGATTGACGCTGCGTCAGAATTCTGCGCGCCCGCATCCTCTTGCATATGATGTGCAAGTGCTGCAATCTGGCAGGCAGCCCTTCCTGTGTCATCGGCTCCCGACGCGCGACCAGTCGTGCGCCGTCCACCTGGATCCGGCGCGCCCCCGCCGTCCGGCGGGGGCCGTTCCGGCCGGCCGCACCACCGGGATCGGGCCCTTCGCCCCGCGCGTCCGCAGCCGCGAGTACCACGGGATATCAGCCCCCCACGGGACCCCGCCGTACGCGGGCGCCACTAGACCCGCCTACGTACGTGTTCGCTCACGGCATCCGCCGAATCGATTCGCCGCGCGCCCGGGCCGCCGCCTCGGGGTGGTGGGCGAACGCGGGCCGCAACTCCGCGGCGTTGTAGGTGCGGTGGAAGACCGGCGTCGTCGCGCCCGACATCGGCGGCACGATCCAGGACCAGTCGGCGGGTACGGTACGGCCCTTGTGCTCCTCACGCTCCAAGTGCCGTACGAAACGCCTTGACTCCGCGTGGTGGTCGGCCATGGTGACGCCCGCGCGGTCGAAGGAGTGCAGGACGGCCCGGTTCAGCTCGACCAGCGCGCGGTCCTTCCACAGCGAGCGGTCGTCGTCGGTGTCGAGGCCCAGGCGGCGGGCGATGCGCGGGAGCAGGTTGTAGCGGTCGGCGTCGGCGAGGTTGCGGGCGCCGATCTCGGTGCCCATGTACCAGCCGTTGAAGGGCGCTGCCGGGTAGTGGATGCCGCCGATCTCCAGGCACATCCCGGAGATCGCCGGCACCGCGTGCCAGCGCAGCCCCCACTCCTTACTCCACGCGTCGTCGGGGTGGTCGAGCGGTACCTCCAGGACCGCGTCCTCGGGCAGTTCGAAGGCGCGCGGCTTGTCGTCGACGCCCTCCACGATCAGCGGCAGCACATCGAAGGCGGTACGCGGCCCGCCGGACCAGCCGATCCGCAGCGCGAGCTCGGTGAGCCCGGCGTTGCGCGGATCGCCGACAACCCGGCCGTCGGTGGCGCGGTAGCCCGCGTACCGGATGAGCTGTTCGTTCCAGATGCGCGGGCCCGGGCGGTCCGGCGCGTCCGGGGCGAAGACGGTGATCAGGGGGCGGATGCGACCGTCGTTGGTGGCCTGGCGAAGGTGCTCGGCGCAGGCCTCCGCGATGGGCTCGGCGTCGGTGAGATGGCGCAGATCGCGTACGCGCAGCGAGCGCCAGTAGAGCCGGCCGATGCACCGGTTGCTGTTGCGCCAGGCAACTCGGGCGCCGAACGCCAGCTCCTCGGTGGTGTGTTGATAGGTGCCGGTCGCGCGGATCGCGTCCCGTATCTCCGCCAGGCGGGGCTCCGGCGCCCCGAGGTCCGGCTCCTCGGCGCGGTGCAGGCGGATGAAATCGGCCGCTTCACGCCACAGGGCGAGCTCGTCGGCGCTCGGACCGCCGTGCGCGGGGCGCCTCGGCCTGCTCAGGAATTTCCGTATCACGGGCACCTCCGGCAACGGCGACGGACGATCGGTGGGCCGAATGATGCCCGTGAACCCGTTGCGGCGGACGGCCGTTGCGGCGCAGTGATCGGCAATGGCGCGTTCGCGTCGGGCGATGACTGCTTTCGACCGGGTGCGGGAGTGCCCTCGACGGGACCGGGGGCACCCCCGTGGCTCCCGGTCCCGTGGGCCGTTCACGTACGACATGGTGCCCGGCACCCGGCGGTACGGCGTCAACCGTCCGATGGGTCACGGGGTAAACCCGTGCGGTACACGCTTCCGTCGTCCGTCCTCCTCGCCGCGCCCGGGGTGTGGCCGAACGCGCGGCGGAAGACGTCGATGAACGCGCTCGTCGACGACCAGCCGCAGCTCTGGGCGACCGAGGTGACCGAGGCGTCCCCGGACAGCAGCACCAGGGCGTGGTGCAGGCGCAGTTGGGTGCGCCATTGCGGAAACGTCATGCCGAGCTCGGCGCGGAAGAGCCGGGTGAGCGTGCGGGCACTCGCTCCCGCCGTGGCCCCGAGCTCGGCGAGCGGCCGGGCGTCGGCCGGGTCGTCCCGCAGGATCGCGCAGACCGCCGCGAGGCGCGGATCGCGGGCCGTCGGCAGATGCAGCGCCTGCTCGGGCGCCCGGCGCAGCTGGTCGAGCAGCACCGCGAGCATCCGCCGCGCCTCGGGCGTGCCCGTCGGCCCCGGTGCGCTGTACGCGATGATCAGCTCGCGCAGCAGCGGCCCGACCGCGAGCACGGCGGGCCGCTCAAGGCCCGGCGGACGCCGGTCGACGGGGATGCCGACGGCGTGCAAGTCGGTCTCGCCGTACGCCCGGTGCTCGTGCGGCGTCCCGGCGGGCACCCAGATCGCCCGCGTGGCCGGGGCGACCCAACTGCCCGCGTCCGTGGTCACCGAGAGCACGCCCCGGCCCGCGTAGACGATCTGGTGCACCTCGTGATGGTGAGGCGCCACGCCCGCGCCGGGTGCGAGGAACCTGGTGGTGGTCGGGAAGTGCGGCGGACCGTGGCGGATGATCGGCACAGCTTGGCACTTTATCGGAAGCCCGCCAGGGGGTGGCGCTTCGATGATCGGTGCATGACCACGCCATCTGCCGCCCCGACGCCTGCGTCCACCGCATCGCCCCCGGCCTCCGCCCGGAAAGCACCCGCCACCGCCGTGCTCGCCCTCGGCCACGCCACCGTCGACTTCTACCAGGGCGCGGTGCCCGCGCTCGTCCCGTTCCTGGTGGCCGACCGCGCGTACGGATACCCGGCGGCCTCCGGCATCGTCCTCGCCGCGACGCTCCTCTCCTCGGTCGTGCAGCCCCTCTTCGGTGTGCTCACCGACCGCTGGACGATGCCGTGGCTGATCCCCGTCAGCAGCCTGTGCGCGGGTGTCGGCATCGCGCTCGCCGGGCTCGGCGACTCGTACGTCCTCACCTGGCTCGCCGTCGCCCTCTCCGGCATCGGCGTCGCCGCCTACCACCCGGAGTCGGCCCGGCTCGCCCGTGTCGCAGCGCGGGGCAGCCATGTCGCGATGGGGTGGTACTCGCTGGGCGGCACGATCGGCTTCGCGCTCGCGCCGCTCGCCGTCGGCCCGGTGCTCTCGGCCGGCGGACTCGGCGCGACACCGTGGCTGGTGGTGCCCTCGGTGGCCGGGGTGCTGCTGACGATGACGGCGGTCCGCCGTCTCGCGCGGCACGCGGCCGAGGGCCGTACTGCCGCCGCGCGATCCGCCGGACGCGACAACTGGCCCGCGTTCCTTCGCCTTTCGGCGATCGTGGTGTGCCGCTCGATCGTGTACGTCGGCCTGAGCGCCTTCATCGGGCTGTACGCGCAGCAGCGCGTCGGCGGGGGTCCCGCGACCGGGTCGGCCGCGCTGTTCACGCTGTACGCGGGCGGTGCCGTGGGCACGGTCGTGGGCGGCCGCCTCGCCGCTCGATGGGGGCGGGTGCGGACGGTACGGGTCGCGTATGCCTCATCCGTCCCCGCCGTCGCGGGCGTGGTCCTTGTGCCCGGACCGGGTCTCTTCGTCTTCGCCGCGCTCACGGCGGCCCTGCTGTATGTGCCGTTCTCGCTCCAGGTGACGCTGGGTCAGGACTTCCTGCCGAGCCGGGTCGGCACGGCGGCCGGGGTCACGCTCGGGCTCGCGGTCAGCGTCGGGGGAGTGGCCAGCCCCGGGATCGGCGCACTCGGGGAGGAGGGCGGCCTGGGGGCGGCGCTCGCCCCGCTGACCCTGCTGTGCGCGCTCGCGTGGTGGCTGGCACGGACGCTGCCGGAGCCGGCCGATGACGAGGGCTACGGCGTGAGCACCGGCAGCGCGCGCGGCACCACGTCCAGCGTGTAGCGCGCCGCGCCGGTGTACAGCAGATCGCCGTCGTGCTCGAAGAACAGCGGCTGGCCGTCCGTGCGTTCCACCACGACCCGGCGCCCCCGCGCGTACACCACCCCGTCCCGGCCGACATGGCTGCCGTCGCGCACCAGGCGCAGCATGTCCCGCAGCGGGAGTTCGGCGCCGGTGACGCAGATGTCGAGCAGCCCGTCGTCCAGAACCGAGCACGGCAGCGGCATGAACTGCCCGCCGCGCCGGCGTCCGCCGCCGACCAGGACCGAGACGGTCGCCCCGGACTGGACGACGACACCGTCGACGCTGACCCGGCCCGCGTACGGCCGGAACGCGATCATCGTCCGTGCCACCGATGTCTCATAGCGCCCCCGGCGCGCCCCGGCGGAGTCGTGCGCGCTGGTGAGTGCCTGCGCGGCGAGTCCCGACGAGGCGCCGAGCAGGGCCAGTTCACCGGTCTCGGCAATCCTGGCCACGTCGACGCGGCGTACATGCGGTGCGGACAGGGCGGCGTCGAGTGCGGCGGGCCACGGCCGGTCGGACCAGAGCTCGCGGTAGAAGGAGTTGGCGGCGCCGCCGGGCAGCACGAGCAGGGCGGCGCGCCGCTCGGCCGCCCCGGCGAGCAGCCCGGTCATGATCTCGTGGGCGGTGCCGTCGCCGCCGACCGACACCAGCACGGCCGGGCCGCCCGCCCCGCCCGCCGCACGGGCGAGCTGGCGGGCATGGCCCGGCCGCTCGGTCACAGCCAGCTCGACCGGCGTACCGGCCCCCGCGATCCGCCGCGCGACCTCGTGCGCCATCTCCCGCGTGTGCGTTCCCGCGGCTGGATTGCCCACCACGAGAACGGACTGGGGGGATGGACGCATCGGCGGACACCTCGGCGCGCTCGGTGGAACTGTGCTGTGGCGGAGAGGACAGGATTCGAACCTGCGCGGGCCGTGCTCGCCCGGTCCGGACCACGTCCGGAACCCCCGTTGGACCTCTTCGGGTACCTCTCCCCGTATCGTCGTACGGATGGATCCTCGCGGCGGTCGCTGAGACCCCACTGAGACGTCACTGAGACGTGCGTCTTATCGATGGGCGCCGGGAGTGCACGCCGGTGCCACTGGGACGCGCCGGAGCGCGATGGCCCGATCCGTTCCCCGCACAACTGCCTGTGCCTTAGCGGTGGTTGACGTTCCGGTCAGGGGTGAACTACGACGGCGGCGCGGGGGCGAGTGAAAGGCTGGGCCGGGCGATGGAGGACGACGATCCGCGCTGTCTGCGACCGGGCGAGGCCCGGACCCTGCTCGGCGACCTCCCCTGGCGGCGGGCGGTCGTGCTCAGCGGGCAGGAGGGACGGCTGCCCCGGGCCGCCGTCGCCCCCGGCTACCGGCCCCGGGTCTGGCCCGACCGGGTGGCCCGGGCGCTGCGCGAGGCGCGCCCCGGACTCGCCTGTCTGCTGGTGCAGGCGCGCCGCGAACTCGTCCTCGCGGAGGTGCGCTCGCGTCAGCTGGCGCAGGCCCTCGCCTTCCGGGCCGATCTCGCCCTGATCGTCTGCGGCGGTCCCGACGTACGGGCCCGGGGGTTCGACGCCGATGTCCTGGAGACCGAACTCAGCCGAATCGTCGCCTCGTTGAAGGAGACGGGCTGCCGCCACACAGTCGTGGTCAGCCCGTTCGACTGGTCCGCCTCGGGCCAGGTGGCGGCCGCCCAACGGGACCGGGTGCGCTCCCGCCAGCGGCTGCTCGCGGAACGGCTGACGATAGTGACACTCCGTCATGGAGCCCTGCACATCGACCTGATGAAGCAGAAGGAGACCGGCGACCCCCGCACCCTGTGGGGCCCGCAGCTCGGCCGCCTCAACAGCCTCGGCCACGCGGTGGCCGCCGCCGCGGTCGTACGCACCCTGGCAGAACACCTAGGGTCCCCCGGGCGGCTGACAGCCGGCTGAGACGGTACTGAGACGGGCATGTCAGGGCTTTGAGATCCAGGGCTGCGACGCTGTGCGGACAGCAGATGGACAACAGGGGGAGATGTCCATGAGCGTCCGCACTCTCGCCGTCGGCAGCGGCGACACGGCAGTGACGGCATTACGAGAATACGGCGAGAACCCGAGCGCGTTCGTCGGGTTGAGCGAGGGATACGCGTACTTCACCGTGGTGGGGACACGGGGAGTGGTTCCCTATCGGGCCGTCGGCGGCTATCTGCACCAGCCCGGCGGAGTGATCGCGCCGGACGAAGATCAGGAATTTCTTCTCCGCGCGTTCGTGGAATTCGCCGAGGAGCGCCGCCGCAAGGCCGTCGCCACCCGGCTGCGGCGCCCCGAGGCGGAACTCTTCGCCCGCTGCGGATTCACCGTGAACCAGTCCGGCTCGTCCTATTCGGTCTACCTGCCGGAATTCCGGCTCGGCGACCCCCGGCTCGCCGAGCTGCGCCTCGCCGTGTCCCAGGCGCGGCTCGCGGGAGTGGAAGTGGCGGAGGTGGCGTACGAGGACATCGCCGCCGGGACGGGCGAGCTCGCCGGAATCCAGGGGCGCCGCTCCGAACTGCGGCTGTTCGCCGGGCGGATCGGGGACGAGGTGGTCGCGTACATCGCGTACGCACCGGTCTTCGGCACCCGCCCCGGCCTGCTGCACCACCTCGCCCACCGGGCACCGGGCGCGCCGCAGGGCGCCCTTGAGGCGGTCAACCTGGCCGCCGTGCAGGCCTTCGCCGAGGAGGACAGGCAGTGGCTGCACCTGGGATTCACCCCACTGGCCGGGCTCTGCGCGCAGTACGAGGTGGGGTCCGCGCATCCGACGACGGCGCGGGCACTGCGGCTCCTCGCCGAACGCGGCGAGCGGCTGTACCCGACCGCCGCGCGCCACGCCTACCAGCGGATCTGGGACCCGCATCTCGTACAGCCCGGCTATCTCGCCTGCCACGGCCGGACGAGCGCCGGGGCGATCCGGCAACTGCTGCGGCTGACCAGGTCGCCCTGACCGAGGCCAGGGCGACGGGTGGTTCAGAGGGTGGCGGGCTCCCGGCGCAGGATGTCCTGGAACCGGGCGCGCAGCGCGTCCCCCGGTTCCAGGCCGAGGCTGTGCGAGAGCCGCTGCCGGGTGCGGTGGTACGCGTCCAGGGCCTCGGCCTGCCGCCCCGACCGGTAGAGCGCGGTGATCAACTGCTCGCAGAACCGCTCGCGCAGCGGGTACTGCGCGTGCAGCTGCTGCAGTTCGGTGATCACCTCGCGGTGCAGTCCCAGATCGAGTTCGGCGTCGAAGAGATGCTCGTACGCCATCAGCCGGACCTCGGTGAGCCGGGTGTACGCGAGCCTACTGATCATGCCCTGGCCGGTGTCGAGGAGCGCGGGGCCGCGCCACAGCGCCAGCGCCTCGGTGAGCAGGCGGACCACCCGCTCCGGCGCCCGGTGTGCGGCGGTGGCCTGCCGCACCAGAGCGGTGAACTGCGAGGCGTCGACGTCCCGTTCGGGCAGCGAGAGCGCATAGCCGAAGCTGGACGTCTGGATGAGCCCGCGCGGCCCGTCGCGGCCCGTGCGGGACTCGATGATGCGGCGCAGCCGGGCGACATGGCCCTGGAGCGAGTTCTCGGCGTTGCGGGGCAGATCCTCGCCCCACAGCTCGTCGATGAGATCGTGACGTGAGACGGGCCGGCCCGGCGAAAGGGCCAGAGCGGCCACTATCGCGCGTAACTTCTCGCCGGGAATCCGGAACGTCAGGTGGCCGTCGGTGATTTCCAATGATCCGAGCAGACGAACTTTCAACGTGCTTCCCCCGTGCTTCGTGCAGGAATCGTGGGACTCCGCCGACGCTTGAGGGATCTTCCGGCAGCGCCGGTGGAGAGCGATTCAGACGATGGACCGCCCTGTGACGGTGGCGATCATTTCCCCGCCGCTCGTGAAGAGCGGCGATCTTACCCCGTGACGAACATGAATGAAGCGTATTTGTCGCTTCGTACAGGGTCAACGTCATTGATTGTCCGTCACAGCGGTGTGAGAGGGCTCACGCCGGGGCGCGCGCGGTGGACTCCGACGGCTCCGGCCGGCCTTGCTGCAGGTCAGCCGATCAGGCGCAGCGCCGTGTCCGAGCGCCCCACCCGGATCGTCTGACCCCACGTCAACTCCAGGGAATCCGCCTCCATTCCGTCCCCGAATGCGACGAGCCGGTCCGACTCGACGGTGACCCGCAGACGCTCGGAGCCGTCAAGTACCCCTTCCACCAAGGACGTTCCGGTCGTGGGGGAGGGCCACGCCTCCCGTACGAACCAGATCAGCCGGGGATCGGCCGGACCCGGCAGCGCCAGGCCGCTGCCGCGCTGCTGCCACAGCGAGCGGAGCCAGCCCGTGGCGCCCGTGCCGGTACCGACCAGAAGGCCCGAGGACGCCTGCGGCTCGGACGCGGCGGCCTGGTCGTCCGGGCCGAGGCGGTAGCGGGCGGTCTGGTGGCCGGGCGGGCCCAGATAGATCTCGTTGAGGGCGAGCAGCCGCTGGGTGTCGTCCGCGACCGCCTCCACCATGGTGAGTTCATCGGCGCCGGACGAGGAGAGCGCGGCTTCCAGCAACTCGGCCGCGTCGCCGGGGCGGTGGCGGACCAGGACGCCCGGGTTGCGGCCCGGGTCCGTGTCGATGCCCACCACGGGCTGGCCGCACAGGTACTTGGCCGCGTTCGCGACCAGGCCGTCCTGCCCGACCACGACGACCACGTCCTCGGGGGCGAACAGGAACCGGTCCAGATCCATCCGCTCCACCCGCGACTGACGCCACTTCAGCGGCACCGCCGCCGCGACCTCGGCGAGTGCGTGCCGGGCCCGGTGGTGGCGCTCGGCCACCTCGTCGATGGAGCGCCCGCGCGAGGAGAGGAAGAAGGCGGCCTGGCCGTGGGTGCCGTGCCGGGCCAGCAACTCCTCGTACTCCGTGGTGCGGTGGACCAGGACCGCGCGCGGCGCGAGGCTCACCGCTGCTCCCCGTCGGCGCGGCCCAGCTTGGCGAGCAGGCCGGTGAGGACGTCGGGGGAGACGGTGAGGCTGTCGATGCGGGGCAGGTTCTCGGCGAGCCGGGCCGTGGTGAGCGCGTTGAGGGTCGCCGGGTCGGCCTCGCCGTGCACGCGCAGCCAGGCGGCCTGCGCCTGGGCCCGCGCCTCGCCCTTCTCGCGCTCCGCCTTCGCCTCGGCCTGGGCGAGCCGGACCGTACGGGTGGCCTCGGCCTCGGCGCGTACACCGTCGGCGGCCGCGTTCTCCTCGGCCTCGCGGCGGGCGTTGGTGCCGCGCTGCTCGACCAACTGCTCCTCGCGGCGGGCCAGTTCGATGCGGCTGGCGAGCTCGTTCTCGGCGATGGTGCGCTCCCGCTCGACGGCCACGGCCCGCCGCTCGTACGTCGCCCGGTCGGCCTCCTGCTGGATCTGCTCGCGCGCCGGGGTGCGCAGCGCGCGTTCCACCTCGGGCTCCGGCCGGATCGCGACGACCCGGACCGCCACCACCTCGATGCCGGTCGTGGGCAGCCGGGGCTCGGCGGCGAGCCCGGCCGAGATCCGCTCGCGCACCGAGGCGACCCCGTCGACCAGGGCCGCCGCCAGCGAGGTGCGGGCCAGCACGTCGAGCGCGTGCTGCTGCGCGGTCTCGGTGAGCAGCGTGGAGAGCTGCTCCAGCGGGGCGCCGCGCCAGATGCCGCTGTCCGGGTCGACGGAGAAGTCGAGCCGGGCGGCGGCGACGGCCGGGTCGCTGATCCGGTAGGTGACGGTCGCCTGCACAGTGACGTCCTGGAAGTCGGCCGTACGGGCGTGGAAGGCCATCGCCAATTCCCGGTCGTCGACCGGCACTTCGGAGATGGCGGCGGTCAGCGGCCGGAACCGGAAGCTCAGCCCGGTGCCGTCGTGGACCAGCTTGCCGCTCTTGTGGTGGCGGATGTGGGCGGTGGGCGCGGAGCGCAGATGGCGCCAGCCGAGGCGCCGGGTGATGTCGGCCATGTGAGGACCCCCTCTTATTTTCGTCACATCGACGATATTGGGAGTGCCTGTATATCGTCAAGGCGACGAAAATCGGGGTCTGGCCCCAGGGGGTTCCTCGTGCCGTCCGGCGTCCTCACTCCTCCTCCGTCACCCCCAGCTCCGCGAGCAGCTCGCCGCGCAGCCGCGCGAACGCCGGGTCGGTGCGGCGTCGGACGCCCGTGAGGTCCACCGTCCTGGCCTGCCCCAGACACCCCTCGGTGAGCACCAGGATCCGGTCGGCCAGCAGGATCGCCTCGTCCACGTCATGGGTGACGAGCAGCACCGCCGGACGGTGCGCCGCGCACAGCGCCCGCAGCAGAGCGTGCATCCGCAGCCGGGTCAGCGCGTCCAGGGCGCCGAACGGCTCGTCAAGCAGGAGCAGTTCGGGCTCCCGGACCAACGCCCGGGCCAGCGCCGCCCGTTGCGCCTCACCGCCGGAGAGCGTGGCGGGCCAGGCCCGTTCGTGCCCGGCCAGACCGACCTCCGCGAGTGCCGCGCGGCCTCGCTCGCGCGCCCCCGCCCGGGGCAGTCCCAGGACCACGTTCTCCAGGACCCGCTTCCACGGCTGAAGCCGCGGGTCCTGGAAGACCACGGCCCGCTTGCGCGGGACGAGCAGACGCCCGCCGGTCCGGGGGTCGAGGCCCGCCATGGCGCGCAGCAGGGTCGACTTGCCCGAGCCGCTGCGGCCGAGCAGCGCCACGAACTCGCCCCGCCTGATGTCGAGTTCGATGCCTGACAGCACCTCGCGCCCGTCGAACGCGCGCGTGACCTGCCGCGCGCTGACCGCGAGCCGTTCGCCCGCCGCGACCGTCATCAGGCACCTCCCTCGAAGCCGCGCCGCCACACCAGCAGCCGCCGCTCCAGCAGGCGTACGATCCCGTCGGCGGCAAGACCGAGGACTCCGTAGATCAGCAGGCCGAGGACGATGATGTCCGTGCGGTACCAGCTCTGGGCCTGGTTCATCAGATAGCCGATGCCGTCGGTCGCGTTCAGCTGCTCGGCGACGATCATGATCAGCCAGGCGCCGGTCAGCGCGAACCGCAGGCCCACCAGGAACCCCGGCACCGCGCCCGGCAGGATCACGTGCCGCACCAGGCCGAAGCGCCCGAGCCCGACCGTCCGCCCCGACTCGACCAGCCGGTTGTCCACGCCACGGATCGCGGCGTACGTGTTCACGTACACCGGGAACGCGGTGCCGAACGCGACCAGGGCGATCTTCGGGGCCTCGCCGACCCCGAACCAGATGATGACCAGGGGCAGCAGCCCGAGCACCGGCAGTGCCCGCAGCACCTGCATCGTCGAGTCGAGCAGTTCGTCGCCCAGCCGGAACAGGCCCGCCGTCACCGCGATGGCCAGACCGGCCCCCACGCCGATCGCCAGACCCGAGGCCACCCGGGCCAGCGAGGCCAGCAGATGGTCGGCGAGCTCGCCGGTGCGGGTCAGCTCCCAGCCCGCCGAGAGGACCGCGCCCGGCGTGGCCAGTACCCGGTCGCCGACCAGGTCGAACGTACCGAGCGACTGCCAGACGAGGACCATCAGCAGGGGGCCGGCGAGCCGTCGCACCGGCCGGGGCAGCGCGATCGGCGTGCGGCGCGCGGTGTTCGGCGCGGCCACGTCGACCAGCGCGTCCTCGGCGGGGCGCGCGGCGCCGTCGACCCCGGCGGGGGACGGCGGCGCCGCGGCTTCGGTCACCACGTCAGGCACCGACGACCACCTTGTGGTCCGCGGTGAACGGCCGGCCCGCCACCAGCTCCGACTCGGTCCCGTCCGGGCCGACCGGGACCTCGCCGATCAGGGTGACCCGGTGCAGCCTGCGCTCGACGTCCAGGTGCTCGATATCGCGCGGGGCCAGGTGGGCTGTCGCGCGGTTGTCCCAGAAGGCGACGCTGCCCGGCTCCCAGCGGAAGCGGACCGTGTACTCGGGCCGGGTCAGCTCCTCGTACAGCAGGTCGAGGACCGCCCGGCTCTCGCGCGGCGAGACGTCGACGATATGGCTGGTGAAGCCCGGATTGACGAACAGGACGCGCTCCTTGGTGCGCGGATGGACCCGGACCACCGGGTGGACGGCGACCAGCAGGTTGTCGTTGATCCGCCGGGCGTACTCGCTGTCGTCGGACGGCTTCTGCGACCCGCCGTAGCGGTGCTCGGCGCGCAGGGTGTCCACGAAGGCGCGCACCGGCGCGGACAGCCCCTGGTAGGCGGCGACCAGATTGGTCCAGGTGGTGTCGCCGCCGAACTCGGGGACCGTCTCGGCCCGCAGGATCGATCCGGCCGGCGGATTGACGGCGGCCGTCACGTCGGTGTGCCAGCCCGCGAAGTAGCTGTACTGGCGCTTGCGCACGGCCTCCTTGAAGCCCTTGCCGTACCGCTCCTCGTACCGCTTCGGATCGATCGTGAAGATCTCCGGGTGGTCGGCGGGCGGCGCGTCGTCGTGCGGGTGGGCATAGGTGAGCTCGCCGAACTGCCGGGCGAACGCGATCTGTGCCGCGTGGTCCAGCTCCTGGTCCCGGAAGAAGACGACCTTCCAGCGGTCCAGGGCCGACTGGACGGTGGCGAAATCTTCAGCGGAGAGCGGCTGCGAGAGGTCCACGCCGAGGATGTCGGCGCCGGTGTGGCCGGAGGCGGGGCGGGTGGTGACGGTCATGAGGACGAACCCTTCTGTACGGTACGGGCGTTGAATTCCTTGGAGACGGCCGGGTCGAACTGGCCCGCGATGTCCACGTGCTGCGGCAGCTGGCCGTTGGCGGTGAACAGATCGGCCTGCTTCTGCTGTTCGCGGATCACCGTGTCGTCGACCGGCACGTAGGTGGTGCGGCCGGTCGCCTCGAAGACCTGGCGGCCCAGCGCGGGCGTCTGCTTGCGGAGCTTGACGTAGTACGCCTGGACCCAGGCGTCCGGATGAGCGGCGATCCACTCGTTGGCCACCGCCAGACGGTGGCTGAAGTCGAGGAGCGCCGTGCGCTTGGCCGGGTCGGCGAGCGCCTTGTCGGTGGCGAGCCGCAAGGCGTAACCGGGCGTCACGGTACGGCCGTTGACGACCTGGACGGCGTCCGGATGGTCGGCGAGGTACTTGGCGCGGGTCTCCTCGGAGGCGGTCGCCGCGTCGACGGTCCCGGACTCCAGGACGTTGCCGATGTTCTGCAGCGGTACGTCGACCGGTGTGATGTCCCGCTGGCGCAGCCCCTCCTTGTCGAGCACCCGCAGCAGGAAGCCGTGGTTGGCGGTGTTCCTGGAGAAGGCGATCTTCTTGCCCTTGAGATCCGCCGTGGAGCGGATGCCGCTGCCGGGGCGGGCGATCAGGGTGTAGCCCGGACCGACCGTGCGGCTCACCGAGACCACCTTCACCGGCAGGCCGCTCGCACGGGCCAGCACGGCGGGCGTGTCGCCCATCACCCCGAAGTCGATCGCCCCGGCCTGGAGGCCCTGGTTGACCAGCGGCCCGCTGTCGAACTGGTTGAACTTCACCTCGTACGGCAGGTCCTTGAGCTGTCCCGCCACCTTCAGCGTGGTGAGCAGCGTCTGCCCCTGGTCGCCGATCCGCAGCGTCACCTTCCCCTTGCCCGCGCCGCCCTCCGCCGCGCTCGACTCGCCGCCGCAGGCCGTGGCGAGCGGAAGCAGCGCAAGGGCGAGCAGTGCGGCGGGGAGCCGCAGCGGACGGACACGTGGGTGCGGGCCGCTCATGACGCGTCGCCGGGCTGGGCGAGGGCGGTGTTGTACGAGGTGTCGTCGCCGGTGACGGCCCGGCTGGTGCGGCCGTCCACCGCCACCGGGGCGTCGCCCGCCAGCGTGATCCGCTGCACCCGCCGCGGCAGCGTGCCGTAGTCGGCGATCGCGTAGTGCTGGGTGGCCCGGTTGTCCCAGAACGCCACGTCGCCCGGTGCCCAGCGCCAGCGCACGGTGTTCTCCAGCTCGGTGACGTGCGCCTGGAACAGCCGCAGCAGCTCCCGGGAGTCCTCCGCCGACCAGCCGGTGAACCGCCGCGCGAAGCCGCCGAGCACCAGGGTCCGCTCGCCCGTCTCGGGGTGGACCCGCACCACCGGGTGCTCGGTCTCGTACGCCACCGAGGTGAAGACCGCCCGGTGCCGTGCCGCGTCCTCGCCTTCGTCGGAGGGCAGGTAGGCGGCGTAGTCGTACTGGTTGGTGTGGAGCACCCACAGGCGGTCCGCCAACTCGCGCAGCTCGGTGGGGAGGTCGGTGTACGCGCGAGCCGTGTTCGCCCATACGGTGTCGCCGCCGTGCGGCGGGATGGTCACCGCGCGCAGGATCGAACCGAGCGGCGGCCGCTGGACGAAGGTGACATCGGTGTGCCAGTGGTTGGCCCGCCCGGTGGTGCGGCCGTAGTCGAGGTCGAGCACGGCGGGAGAGCCGTCGAGGGCGGGGATGGTCGGGTGGGCCGTGGTCGGGGTGCCGAAGCGGCGGGCGAACCGCTCCTGGCCCGCGGCGTCGAGGTCCTGGCCCCGGAAGAAGACGACCTTGTGGTCGAGCAGCGCGGCCCGGATCGCGGCGACGGCCTTGGAGTCCAGGTCGGCGGCGAGATCCACGCCGCGGATCTCGGCGCCGATGTGCCCGGCGACCTTCACGATGTCCAGCGGGGAGCCGGAGGTCTCGGTGGCGGGGGCAGGGGTGGCCTGGGTGGATGTGGTCATGGCAGGGCTCAGCTCCTGATGAGGTGAAAGGGTGCCCGGATCACGGCAGGCGTGTGCACTGATCACGGGTTACGGGCGGCAGTTGACGTAGTGTCAGCGCGCGGAACGGGCGCGGCGGCGACAGCCGAGACCGGCGAAGTGATGGGCGCGGAAGACGTTGACCGTCTCCCGCCCGGCGGCGCCCCGCGCCGCTGCCCTCACTCGTGCGTCCATACGCCGATTCTCGGCGGCGTGAGCGCGCCGGACAATCATTTACGACGCCGTGGAAGAAACCCCGGGCCGCGCGGTGCGCAGCTCCATCGGCCGGCGGTAGACCGCGTCGAGGACGGCCGCGCCCGCCGCCACCGCGAGCACTCGGCGGCCGAACGAGGTGGGCACCACGGCCCGTTCGGGGTCGGCGCACAGATGGGAGTGGGCCGCGACCTCCTCGTGCAGTCCGGGCAGCAGGTGCGGCAGGAAGACCGCGGTGGAGTCGGCGAGGACCAGGACCTCGGGGTTGATGAGGTCGAGCAGGAGCGCGGCCGCCCGGCCGACGGTGCGCAGCCGCTCACGCAGGACGCGCACCGCCTGGGGGTGCCCGTCGGCCGCCCGGCCGAGCAGCAGCGGGAACTCGGGCGCGGGGATCACCCCGGCCGCGTGCGCCCGTACGGCCACGGCGAACTCCGAGACGGACGGCTGGAGGCAGCCCCGGCGGCCGCACGCGCAGCGCAACTCGGGGTCTCCCAGCGGCAGATGGGTCACATCACCGGCGCCGGACCGGCGGCCCCGCAGCACCGCGCCGCCGGTGGCGATGGCAGCGTCGACCACATTGCCCACGAAGAGCTGCACCAGCTCCGAGCGGCCCGAGCCCGCGCCGAACAGCAACTCGGCCTGGGCCAGCGCCCGGGCGTGGCCCTCGACGTGCACGGGCAGCCGGGTCCCGGCCGCCAGGATGTCCCGTACCCGCACATCGCGCCAGCCCAGCGGGGTGTGCTCGACCACGATCCCCTGGTCGCTGTCGACCCATCCGCCGGTCACCACGCCGACGCCGAGCACCGAGCGCCCGGCGGCCGTCGCGGCGAGAAAGCCCGGCAGCCGGCGCACGATCTCGCCGAGCACGTCATGGACGTCCCCGCCGTGCGGCAGCCGCCGCTGCGCCACCACCCGGCCGAGCAGATCGACCACGGCGAACGTGGTGTGCCCGAGCGCGATGTGCACGCCGCACGCCACATGGTGGCCGGGGTCGACGGCCACCGGTATCTGCGGCCGCCCGGCTCGTGGCGGCCCGGCGGGCGGTGCCAGTTCGCGCAGCAGCCCGAGCCCGATGAGCTCGGCGGTGTGGCGGGAGACGGCGGCCGGGCTCAGCCCCGTGGCGCGGGCGAGCGCGGTGCGGGCGAGCGGGCCGTCACGCAGCACGGCGCCGAGGACGGCGGTCGGGCCGTCCCGGTCGGGGCGCCTGGGTTCGCGGGGCGAGGGCAGGGCGACGAGGAGGGGCGGGCGCGGGGCGGGCGCGGTGTCGAAGACGGGTGGCATGGCTTCCTCGGCGGTCGGTCGTCGGGGGCTGCGGTCGTCGGGGTGCGGTCGACGGCGTGCCGTCGTCGGCCGCGGAGTGCGGTCAGCGGGCCGCGGTCAGCGGCGGCCGAGGGCCGGGCGACAGGAGAAGCGGACGGAAGCGGGAGCCATGGGCCGATGCTGACAACCAGGACATCGGCGGTCAACGGCCGGGGGTTAAGGCTGTGTGGCAGTCCTGCGAACCCGGCGGGCGTTCTCGCGCAACCGGCGGGCGTTTGTGCGAACCCGCAGGCGGCAGGCCCGGGGCGGCGGCGAGCAAGCCGTCATCGCGCCCCGCGCCGCCCCCGTTCCGCACCGGCCGGGCGCATCGGCTTTACCCGTCCGGTATCTGCGAAGCCGTTGACATGTACCGGCCGCGTCATGAATCTTGATGCTCGAAACTCCACCGTTCCAAGCATGAACGCGCATGCACTGCCCACCAGTTGTTCAGAAGCAGCTCGGTACGAACGGAGAACACTCCTTGCGGAATCTTCGACACCGCCAGGGGAGAGTGGCCGCCGCCGTGCTCGCGGCGGCCGCGCTCACCCTCACCGCCCTGACCGTCCCCGCCGCCTCGGCGTCCCCGGGCGCCCCCACCGCCACCCCGCCCGCCGGTACCCTCGACGGCTCCGCCAAGAGCGTCACCTGGCAGAGCCCCGTCTATCCGAAGGGCACGGTCGGCTCGCCCGACAAGTGCGGCACGGCCGCCGAGGACCCCACCAACGCGGTCTGCGACCGCTTCGACCTGACCGTGAACCCGCCGGCCGGCGAGTGGGACGACAACCCGGAGGGCGGCGTCCCCGTCTCCATCCAGTGGCAGACGCCCACCGACGACTTCGACCTCTACATCTACGACTCGGCGGGCAAGAAGGTCGCCGAGAGCGCCGGGACCGCCGACCCTGAGGCGACCGTGATCCCGAAGGCGTCGGGCACGTACCACGTGGTCGTCGTCCCGTACGACGTGCACAACAACTCCTTCACCGGCAAGGCGTATCTGCCCGAGGCGAGCGACGCCGGGAACCTCACGTCGTTCGGCGGCGGGAACGGTACGTACGAGATTGCGGCGGGTGCGCTCAAGGCCCGCGCGGACTTCTTCGCCGATGACACGCTGAGGTTGCAGGCGTCCCCCGACGGCGTCCTCGCGGATCCTCCCAACAGCCACATGATCCGCCAGCAGCCGAAGCCCAACCGGCACACCAACTCCTTCGACGCGGGCGCCTATTACGGCATCCGCGCCAAGAACAGCGTGCTGCGCGTCTACAAGAAACCCCTGCGGTTCGGGCTTTACAAGGCGGACAACCGCACCGCGATCTGGCAGGAGGCCGACCCGCTGCGCTGGACCACCGGCGGGCTGCGCCAGAGCCTGACCCGGGGTGCGAACGAGCAGTTCTTCGGCGGCGGCGAGCAGAACGGCAGCTTCTCGCACCGCGACCAGGTCATGAACGTCGGCAACAACACCAACTGGAACGAGGGCGGTTACAACAACTCCCAGCCGTTCTACATCTCCTCGGCCGGCTACGGCGTCTTCCGCAACACCTTCACGCCCGGGGTGTACGACTTCGGCCCCCATGTCCGCACCGGCCAGCAGGAACGGCGCCTGGACGCCTACTACTTCACCGGTGATGTGAAGTCGGTCATCGGCAAGTACACCTCGCTGGTCGGCAAGCCGTTCATGCCGCCGGTGTACGGGCTGGAACCGGGCGACTCCGACTGCTATCTGCACAACGCCAACCGGGGCGAGCGGCACACCCTGGACGCGCTGAAGGTCGCCGACGGCTATACCCAGAACCAGATGCCGCTCGGCTGGATGCTCGTCAACGACGGCTACGGCTGCGGCTACGAGAACCTCGCCGAGACCGGCAAGGGCCTCCAGGCGCACAACGCCCAGCTCGGCCTGTGGACCCAGGACGGCCTCGACAAGCTCGCCGAGCAGGTCAGGGCGGGCCAGCGGGTCGCCAAACTCGACGTCGCCTGGGTCGGCAACGGCTACGGCTTCGCCCTGAACGCCTGCGACCAGGCCAAGTCCGGTATCGAGGACAACAGCGACGCGCGCGGCTTCGTCTGGCTGCCGGTCTCCTGGTCGGGCGCCCAGCGCTGCGGCGTCCTGTGGAGCGGCGACCAGAAGCTCAGCTGGGACTACATCCGCTGGCAGATCCCGACGTACGCGGGCGCCACGCTCTCCGGCATCGCCTACAACACCGGTGACGTCGGCAGCATCTTCGCCCACGACCCGAAGATGTACACCCGCGACCTCCAGTGGAAGGCGTTCCTGCCGGCCATCATGACCATGGACGGCTGGGCCAGCGACCTCACCACCAAGAAGCCGCACGACCAGCAGCCCTGGCTGGACGGCGAGCCGTACACCTCCATCAACCGCAAGTACCTCCAGCTGAAGGAGCGGTTGATCCCGTACATGTACGGGCTCTCGAAGGAGGCGACGAAGACCGGCGTCGGCGCGGTCCGGCCGCTCTCGCTTGAGTACCCGGACGACCCGCAGGCGCTGGGCCCGAACGCCGAGTACGAGTTCCTGGCGGGCCCGGACTTCCTGGTTGCGCCGGTCTACAGCGACACGGACGTACGGAACGGCATCTATCTCCCCAAGGGCACCTGGACGGACTACTGGACCGGCAGGACCTACCAGGGCCCGACCACGATCAACGGCTACAAGGCGCCGCTCGACACCCTGCCGCTCTTCGTCAAGGGCGGGTCGATCGTGCCGATGTGGCCCAAGGGCACGGTGTCCTGGCAGACCCGTGACAAGGGCGAGCTGGACTACGACATCTACCCGCAGGCGGGGAAGTCCGCGTACACGCTGTACGAGGACGACGGTGTGACCCGGCAGTTCGCCCAGGGCTCGTCCGCCACCCAGCGGGTCGAGGTGCACGCGACGGGACGCGGTTCGGTCATCAACGTCGGCCCCAGTGTGGGCAGTTACGCCGGGAAGCCCGCCACGCGCGCGTACCGCTTCACGGTCCACGCGAAGTCGGCCCCCGGAACGGTCGCCGCAGGCGGTGACCGGCTGCACCGCTACGGCTCCGCGCAGGAACTCGCGGCGGCGGGCTCGGGCTGGTTCTTCGACGCGGCGACGGGGGTGACGGAGGTGAAGACAGCTTCGGTCTCCACCGCGCGGGGCCTGACGGTCACGCTGGGCTGAGTCGCGTAGGTCGTACGAGAGGGGCCGCATCGGATGTTCTCCGGTGCGGCCCCTCCCGCGTATCTCGTTACGCCTGGTGGTGGGTGCGGGCGTAGTGGCGGCGGGCGCGGTCGCGGTTGCCGCAGTCGCCGGAGCTGCACCAGCGGCGGGTGCCGCCGCGTGTCCGGTCGAGGAAGAACCAGCCGCAGCCGGGTCCCGCGCAGCGGCGCACCCGCGACAGCCCGTCGCCGCCGAGCAGTTCCTCGGCGCGCAGGGCGAGGGCGTGCCGCAGGTCGGTGAGTCCGTGCGCTCCTGGTTCCCAGCGCAGTGGCAGCGCACGCGGCAGGGCGGCCGCCTCGCGGGCCCGCAGGATCGCGCGCCGCAGCGTCTCCCAGGCGGGGGCGGGTGGCGCCTCCCCGTCCGTGTAAGCATCCAGGACTGCTTCGAGGGCGCCGCGCAGTTCGATCAGAGCATCCAACTCGCTGTCTTGTGACGAGAGTTGTGTGTCCGGCTCCGGATCGAGCAGCCCCGCCATGACGGCCCAGTGCCGCCAGTCGGCCGCGCCTCCGGGTACCCGGTCCACGCGGCGGGTCTCGTCGGTGCGCCAGGCGATGGTGTTGGCGAAGTCGAGGACCGGGTGGCCGCCGACGAAGGATGGCTGCTTGTCGCTCACGGCTCCATCTTAGGCGGCAGATGAAAAACATAACGAGTTAAATGCTGTTTGGTTGTTAGAGTGCACCGCATGGACAGTCAACTTGTGGGCAGGGCCGACGAGATACCGCGCGAACGCTTCCGCGCGGGGCTCAGGGCCGGAGCGGGACTCGCGGCGGCCGCGTTCCTGCTGGCCATCAGCTTCGGGGCGATCAGCCAGGCGCAGGGCTGGGGTCCGGTCGCCCCCGTCGTCTGCTCGCTGGTCGTCTTCTCGGGCTCCGCGCAGTTCGCGCTCGCGGCGACGCTCGGGGCGGGCGGGGGAGTGGTCGCCGCCGTGGTCGCGGCGGCTCTCGTCAATGTGCGATACGTGCCGATGGGGATAGCCGTCGCCCGGGATCTGCGCGGCGGGCCGCTGCGCCGGGCGTTGGAGGGGCAGGCGGTGGTGGACGGTTCCTGGGCGGCCGCGCATCTCGGCGGCGGCCGGTTCGACCGGCCGTTCCTGCTTGGCGCGACCGCTGTGCAGTGGCCCGCGTGGGTGGTCGGCACCGCGCTCGGGGTCGCCGTGGCGCCCGACCCCGAACTCCTGCACACCCTGGGCCTCGACGTGCTCACGCCCGCGCTGTTCGTGGTGCTGCTCTTCGACGAGGTACGCCGGGACCGCGCGGGCCGGCTGCCCGCAGCTCTCGGTGGGGCCGTCGCCGGGGCGCTGCTCTTCGTGCTGCCGACCGGCCCGTCCCTGATCGGCGCGGCGGCGGCCGCGCTGCTCGCCCTGCGCACCACGAAGGAGGCCGTCCGATGACGATGCTGACTGTCTGGACCGCGATCGGCGCGGTCGCGGTGCTCGGATTCGCGCTGAAGGCGGTCGGCCCGGCCCTGTTCGGCGGACGCGAACTCCCGCTCCGCACCCGCTCGGCGCTCACCCTCCTCGCACCCGCGCTGCTAGCCGGTTTCGTGGTCGTGCAGGTGGCGGGCCCGGGCTGGAAGGACGTCGACGCGACCGTCCTCGGGGGGTTGGCGGTCGCTGTTGGCCTGCGTACGTACCGGGCGCCGCTGCCGCTGACGCTTGTCGGCGCGGTGGTGACGACGGCGCTGCTCAGGTTGCTCACGGGGTGAGTCGTACGCGTACGGGCAGGTGCGAATGTACGTGTACGGGACGGGCGGTTACGTGAACGGGCGGGCGCGCGGGGCGAGTTCAGGCAGGCGTGCTGGCGGGTTCCGGTGCGAGCGCGGGCTCCGGGATGCGCTCGGCTTCCGGGGTGCGCGGTGACGGGACGACCGCCGTCGCCTTCGTTGTCGGCTGCGCGCCGGTGAGCATGAGCACACCGCGTGCGGCGACCGCCGCAGCGGCCGCTGCCGTGAGCCAGCCCAGCGGCCCGCCGTGGAAGCGCTCGCCGAGCAGGGCCACACCGATCACGGCGGCGGCCGCCGGGTTGGCGAGGTTCACCACCGCGAGGGGAGCGGCGAGCCCGCCCCGGAACGCGGCCTGCGAGAGCAGCAGCCCGCCCACCGCGAACGTCGCCACCAGCGCGGCGATCAGCGTCGTCTGCCACCAGGCCAGCGGCCCGCCCGGCAGCTCACGGGCGAGCGAGGCGGTGACGGTCTGCGTGAGCGCGGACGCCACGCCCGAGGCGACACCGGACGCGGTGGCGTGGCCGAGGCCGCCGCGCACCGCGCCCGAACGCGCGGTCACGGCGATAAGGAGCGCGCTGGCCGCCGCGACGGCGAAGCTCTCGCGCAGGCTCAACGCGTCCCCGGGCGTCGCGGGCCCGGTCACCGCGATCAGCCCGGTGAGACCCACGAGCGTCCACGCGGCGCCGCGCCACTCACGACGTGTCACCCGGCGCCGCTCGTAGTACGCGCCGATCGGCAGCGCCGCGACCAGGGTGAGCGCGCCCAGCGGCTGGACGAGGGTGAGCGGGCCGTAGTGCAGCGCGGCGACGTGCATCAGCGCGCCGCCCGCGTTGAGCCCGACGGCCCACCACCACTGAGGGCGGGCGAGCAGGGTGAGGATCGAGCCGCCCGCGTTCGCCGAGGCGAGCCGCGACTGGCCGACGGCGGCCAGGGCGTACCCGGCGGCCGAGGCGAGCGAGAGCACGATGGCGAGAACAGCGGACTCGTTCATCGCAGCGCCTCCGCGAGGTGCGGCGCGTCGACGAGTTGAGAGGCGTCGACGGGGGCGCCCGTGCGCCCGGAGGTCAGGGCAGATTCCGGGGCACGGGCGGTCTGGGGGGCCACGGCGGGCTCGGCCGGCCGGGGCGAGGGGGCCCGCTGTACGCGGACGACGGTGGTGCGCCGCGCAAGCGTCGGACGGGGTACGAAGTACAGCGCCGCACCGAGCAGCGCGGTCGCGACGATCGCGTCCAGCCAGTAGTGGTTGGCGGTGCCGACGATCACCAGCAGCGTGAGCAGCGGATGCAGCAGCCACAGCCACCGCCAGCGGCTCCGGGTCGCCGCGATCAGCCCGATCGCCACCATCAGCGCCCACCCGAAGTGCAGCGAGGGCATCGCCGCGAACTGGTTGGCCATCGTGTCGGTGTCCGGCGTCGACGCGTACACCGACGGCCCGTACACCTGCGCGGTGTCGACCAGACCGGCCGCCGCCAGCATCCGCGGCGGCGCCAGCGGCACCAGGATGTGCAGCGCGAGCGCGGCCGTGGTCACCACCGCCAGGACCCGGCGCGACCAGAGGTAGTGGGCGGGCCGGCGCAAGTACAGCCAGATCAGGAAGGCGATCGTCGCGGGGAAGTGGACGGTCGCGTAGAAGGTGTTGGCGGCGCGGATCAGGTCGTCGTTGTGGAGCAGGAGCTGCTGCACCGAGGACTCGCCGGGCAGATGGAGCGCGCGCTCCCAGTCCCAGACGCGGTCGGCGTTGCGGAAGGCGCTGTCCTCGTGGCCGTTGGCCAGCCGGCGGCCGAACTTGTACACGACAAACAGCACGGTCACGAGCAGCAGCTCGCGCACCAGGGGCGGCCGGGAGGTACCGGTCGTCTCCGGTCCGGTGGGACGTCGGGTCCCTGGACGTATACCGGCAGCCATTCTCCGGCCCCTCTGAGACGAGATCGAGCGTGAAAGCGGAAGCAAACAGCGGAAGCAAACGTAGGAAGGCTAGATCGGATTTCATCGAGACGCAAACGTCTCGATACGTTTGCGTCTCGATTGAGCGGGGCCTACTCTCGTACGTGCAGGAGCACTGCCCCACGCACCGGAGGGACGCGATGTCGACGCAGGCCGCGACGGCCGCCGCACGCCGCAGCAAGATCAGCCCCGAGAGGGAGCTGGAGCTGTACGAGGCGGTGCTCGACCTGCTGCGCGAAGGCGGCTACGACGCCGTGACCATGGAGGGCGTCGCCGCGCGCACCAAGTGCGGCAAGGCCACGCTCTACCGCCAGTGGAAGTCCAAGCCGGTCCTGGTCACGGCCGCGCTCGGCCGGAGCCGCTGCTCGTTCTTCACCGGGATCGACACGGGGACGCTCGCGGGCGACCTGCGCGAGGCGGCCCGCGCCGCGTCACGCGGCAAGGGCCGCGACACCGCCCTGATGGAAGCGGTCGGCCAGGCGTACGTCATGCACCCCGACCTCCGCGAGTCCCTGCGCGAGACCGTCCTCAACCCGGAGATCGCCGCACTGGACGCGATGGTGCGCCGGGGCGTGGAGCGCGGCGAAGTGGCGGCGGACAACCGAGCGACCGCCTTCGTGGCCCCCGCGTTCATGGGCGTCCTGAGGGTGGAGCGCCTGTTCGAGGACCGCTTCGAGGGTGAGGACGCACTGGTGGAGTTCCTGGAGGCGGTACTGCTCCCGGCGCTGGGTTTGACCTGACGGCAAGTCAACTTCCTTGGCGCTGCGCGCATTTGTGGCAGCGCGTTTCGGTCCCGAGCAACTTAAAGGGCGCGGGGAACTGCGCGACCAGCCCCCACCGGCCCGCAGCTAAACGGCCAACACCACAACACCGGCGTCGGTGAACCGCGCAACGGTCTCCTCGGGGACACCCGTGTCAGTCACCAGCGTGCCGACCTGATCCGTCGCACAGATCCGCGCAAACGTCCGCCGTCCCAACTTCGTTGAATCCGCCGCGACAACAACCCGCTCAGCCCGCTCGCAGAGCAACCGGTTGATACCCGCCTCGTCCTCGTCGTGCGCGGTAGCGCCATGCGCCACATCGAACGCCCCGACCCCCAGCACGGCCACGTCCATCGTGATCTGGTTGAGCACGCCCCCGGCCAGCGGCCCGGTGAGCTCGTACGACTGAGGCCGAGCCACCCCACCCGTCACCACGATCTTGAACTGCGGCCGCACGGCAAGCTCGTTCGCGATGTTCAGCGCATTGGTGACGATCGTCAACGCCGGTGACCCCGTGGCGAGTTCGGGCCGCACCGCGAGCGCCCGAGCCACCTCGGTCGTCGTCGTACCCCCGGTGAGCCCGACCGCCTCACCCGGTGCGATCAGATCCGCGACGGCCTTCGCGATGCGCTGCTTCTCGGAGGCCTGGCGGGCCGTCTTGTAGCGCAGCGGCAGCTCGTACGACACGCCATGGACGACCGCGCCCCCTCGCGTACGTACGAGCATCTGCTGCTCGGCGAGCTGGTCGAAGTCGCGCCGGATGGTCGCGGCGGACACGCCGAGCGCCGTCGCCGCCTCCTCCACATCGAGGCGGCCCTGCTCCACGAGCAGTTCGAGAAGCGCCTGCCAGCGGGCGTCGCGCGACATCCGAAACCTCTTCTCTCTCGCACATCTCGCCGTCGTCACCGTCCGTGATGACTTTAGCCCACCTCTAGATGCTTGATTGTGCTCGAAAGCTCGCTATATTTTGCACAAACACGCATCCAGAGTCTGGGGGCCCGGCATGAGCCATGTCGAGAACGAACTCAGCAGCCAGCCCGAGTGCTGGAAGCGCGCCGCCGAGGCGGCGGTGCACCACAAGGACGCCCTGCCCGCGCCGGGCGAGCGGGTGGCGATCGTCGGCTGCGGCACCTCGCTGTTCATGGCCCAGGCCGCCGCCGCGCTGCGTGAATCCGCAGGTCAGGGCGAGACCGATGCGTTCGCCGCGTCCGAGTACCCGCTGGGCCGTACGTACGACCGGGTCGTCGCGCTCACCCGCTCCGGCACCACCACCGAGGTGCTCGAACTGCTCGACCGGGTGCGCGGCAGGGCCCGTACGACCGCCGTCACCGCCGACCCGGAGACCCCGGTGATGCGGGCGGCCGACGACGTGGTGGTGCTGGAGTTCGCGGACGAGGAGTCGGTCGTGCAGACCCGCTTCGCCACCACCGCGCTCACCCTGCTCCGCGCCCACCTCGGCCTGCACACCGAACAGGCCGTCGCCGACGCGCGTACCGCGCTGGCCGAACCGCTGCCCGAAGGGCTCGTCGGGCGCGACCAGTTCACGTTCCTGGGGCGCGGCTGGACGGTCGGGCTCGCCCAGGAGGCCGCGCTCAAGATGCGCGAGGCATCGCTGTCGTGGACCGAGGCGTACCCGGCGATGGAGTACCGCCACGGCCCGATCAGCATCTCCACCCACACCACCGCGACCTGGATGTTCGGCGAGGCGCCGGACGGGCTCGCCGACCAGGTACGGGCCACCGGCGCCCAGTGGGTGGCCGGACACCTCGACCCGCTCGCCGAACTCGTACGGGCCCAGCGCCTGGCGGTCGCGGTAGCCGCAGCCCGAGGCCTGGACCCGGACCGCCCGCGCCACCTGACGCGCTCGGTGATCCTCGACGGCGGCAGTTAAGGGGCGCGGGACCGTCACATTTGCGGCTCCGCCGCGTGGGCGCGACCAGCCACAGATAGTCCGTACCCGACCGACTGCATGAAGTCATGAAGAGGGACCCCGGATGCCACTAGTCCAGACGGCCACCCTGGTGACCAACGCCGCCGCCAAGCGCAGCGCAATCGCCGCTTTCAACATCATCACCCTCGAACACGCCGAGGCCGTCATCGCCGGTGCCGAGGCCGCGAACTCGCCGGTCGTGCTGCAGATCAGCGAGAACGCGGTGAAGTTCCGCTACGGGCGGGTGCTGCCGCTCGCCCGGGCGGCCGTCACCGCCGCCGAGGCCGCCGCCGTACCCGTCGCGCTCCACCTCGACCACGTCAAGCGCGACGACCTGCTGCGCCAGGCCGCCGACGCCGGGTTCAGCTCGGTGATGTACGACGGGGCGCATCTGCCGTACGAGCAGAACCTCGCGGCCACGCGCGCCGCGGCTGATTGGGCGCACACCCAAGGGCTGTGGATCGAGGCCGAGTTGGGGGAGGTCGGCGGCAAGAACGGCGCGCCGCCGCTGGACGCGCACGCGGCGGGCGCCCGTACCGACCCCGAGGAGGCGCGGGCCTTTGTCGCCGAGTCCGGCGTCGACGCGCTCGCCGTCGCCATCGGCAACACGCACGCGATGACCACCCGCACGGCCTCGCTCGACCACGCCCTGCTTTCCCGGCTGGACGCGGCCCTGCACGTCCCGCTGGTCCTGCACGGCTCCTCCGGCGTCCCCGACGACGAACTCGCGGCGGCGGTCACCGGCGGCATGGCCAAGATCAATATCGGTACGGCGCTGAACGTCGCCATGACCGACGCGATCCGCGCGTATCTCGCCGCCAACCCGGAGGCGGTGGACGCCCGCAGCTATCTCACGGTCGGGCGACAGGCGATGGTCCAGGCGGTCACCCGGCTCATCCGGGTGCTGGATCCGGAGGCCTGACGCGCGCGGTGCGGCCGCCGGACCCTCTTCCCCGGGCCCGGCGGCCGCGCTCCGCACCGGGCACAGCGTGTCAGGCCCACCGGTGCTCTTCCGTGACGGCGGTGCTTCGTACACGATGAGCCTTGTGGACAGGCATGAGCACGCACGGCTCGACGCGCTCCAGCGCGACCCCTATCCGCACTACGCGCGCGCCCGGCAGACCGAGGGCCTGACCTTCGTCCCCGAACTGGACGCCTGGCTGGTCGCCCGCGACGCCGACGTACGGGAAGTGCTGCGCAGGCCCGAGGCGTTCTCCTCGGCCAACGCGCTGCGCCCGGACGTCATCCCGGGCCCCGCCGTCCTCGCCGAGCTCGGCATGGGCTTCGGCGGCCGCCCGGTCGTGGTCACCTCGGACGGCCCCCAGCACCAGCGGCTGCGCGCCCCCCACGTCCACGGCCTCTCGCCCGCCCGGGTCGCCGCCGTCGTCCCGTATCTCACCGAGCGCGCGACCGAGCTCGTCGAGTCCTTCGAGGCGCGCGGCCAGGTCGAGCTGATGGCGCGGTACGCGAGGGTGCTGCCCGGGGACGTGATCGGGCGCCTGATGGGGCTCGACCCGGTGGACGTGCCGGTCGCGGTGCACGGCGGCCACCGTGCCGAGGAGCTGCTGTTCCGCCCGATGGACGAGGCGGACCAGATAGCGGCCGCCCGGGACGTGGTGACGATGCAGCAACTGCTCGACACGTACGTACGCTCACGGCGGGTGCACCCGCGCGACGACCTGTGCACGGGCCTGCTGACGGCCCTGTCGACACCCGACAGCGGTGAGCTGACGCTGGAGGAGCGCCATGAACTGGTCGCCCACCTCCAGAACTTCCTGCTCGCCGGGCATCTCACGACGACCGCGCAGATCGGTACGACCGTGCTGCATCTGCTGCGCCATCGCACGCAGTGGGAACTGCTGTGCGAGAAACCGGAGTTGATCCCGGCGGCGGTCGAGGAGGCGCTGCGTTACGACACCGCGCTCCAGGGGTTCCGCCGGATCACCACCCGCCCGGTGCTCCTGTCCGGCACCGAACTGCCCACCGGAGCCGTGGTGTTCGTGGCGTTCGGCTCCGCCAACCGGGACGCCCGCCGCCATGAACGGCCCGACGTCTTCGACATCACCCGCCAGCCCTCCCGCCATCTCTCCTTCGGCCACGGCGTCCACGGCTGCCCCGGCGCCCAGCTGGCCCGCGAACAGCTGCGGGTCACGGTGGAGCTGCTGACGACGAGGCTGCCCGGGCTGCGGCTCGCGCCGGACGTGCCGGTGGCGATGCGGCCGACGATGATCCACCGCTCCCCGGAGGCGCTGCACCTCACGTGGTGAGGGAACATCGCTCGTGAGCAGCGATTATCCTCGCCCCATGCCCGCCCCCCACGTCCTGGTCCTCGCCGGCACCGCCGAAGCGCGGGAGCTCGCCGCGCGGCTCGTCGACGGCGGGGGCGTCCGCGTCACCGCGTCGCTGGCCGGACGCGTCGCCGTACCCCGGACACCGGCGGGCGAGGTGCGCATCGGCGGGTTCGGCGGCGCCGAGGGACTCGCGCGATGGATCCGCGAGCACCGGGTCACCGTCGTCGTCGACGCCACCCACCCCTTCGCCGAGCGCATCAGCGAGAACGCCCCCGAGGCGGCCCGCGCCACCGGCGTCGAACTCATCGCCCTGCGCCGCCCGGGCTGGACACCCGGCCCCGGCGACCGCTGGCACAGCGTGGGTACCTTGAAGGAGGCCGCCACTCTGCTCCCGACGCTCGGCACCCGCGTCTTCCTCACCACGGGCCGCCTGGGCCTGGCAGCCTTCGCGGAGAACGACGACTTGTGGTTCTTGGTCCGCTCCGTCGAGCCGCCCGAGCCCCCGACGCCCCGTAACTGCGAACTGATCCTGGACCGGGGCCCGTTCACCCTCGACGGCGAGCGCGAGGTGCTGCGTACGCACCGTATCGACGTCGTCGTCACCAAGGACAGCGGCGGCCCCGCCACCGCCGCCAAGCTCACCGCCGCCCGTGAACTCGGCCTGCCGGTCGTGGTGGTGCGGCGACCGGAGCCGCCCGCTGGAGTACGTACGGCCGCCGATGTGGACGGTGTGCTCGCGCTGCTCAGTCGCGCCGCAGCAGATAGGTGTCCATGATCCACCCCTTGCGCTCGCGCGCCTCCGCTCGCAGCTCCTCGATGCGGTCGGACACCTCGGCGAGCCGCCCCTGCACCAGGATCTCGTCCGGCGTGCCGACGTACGCGCCCCAGTAGATGTAGAGCTCCTGGTCGAGATGGCGGGTGAAGGCCTGGCGGGCGTCCAGCATCACCACCACGTCGTCGACCGCGTCCGGCCAGCCCTCCGCGAGCCGCCGCCCGGTGGTGATCTGCACGGGCCGGGCCACCCGGTTCAGACCCGTGCGGTGCTTGGCGAGGAGCGCCGAGACGCTGCTGATGCCCGGCACCACCTCGTACGTGAACGTGACCGCGCCGCGCTCCAGGATCTCCTCCAGGATGCCGAGCGTGGAGTCGTAGAGCATCGGATCGCCCCACACCAGGAACGCGCCGCACTCGTCCTCGGCCAGGTCGCCGACGATGAACCGCTCGTAGAGGTCGGCCCGGCGGCGCCGCCAGTCGTCGACGGCGGGCGAGTAGTCCGATGTCTTGCGGTCGCGCTCGGGGTCGCGCGCCTCGACGAGCCGGTACGGGCGACCGGTGACGTGCGCGTCGAGGATGTCCCGGCGCAGCCGCGTCAGATCGGACTTCTCCTCGCCCTTCTCCATGATGAAGAAGGCATCCGCCTTGTTCATCGCCTTGACGGCCTGGAGCGTCAGATAGTCGGGGTCGCCCGCCCCGATGCCGATGACATAGATCTTTCTCACGGCCCCGAGTCTGCCGCATCCGTACGCGGCGCAGAACAGCGAGCCCTATCGTGGCCGACAGCCACCGCCTATCCTCCGACCATGCGTGTCGCACTCTTCGTCACCTGCGTCAATGACGCGGTGTACCCGGCCACGGGCATCGCGACGGTGAGACTCCTCGAACGCCTGGGCGTCGAGGTCGACTTCCCGCCCGGCCAGACGTGCTGCGGACAGGCCCAGTTCAACACCGGCTACCGCCGCGGGACCGAGCCGCTGGTGCGCCGGATGGGCGCGGTGTTCGAGGGGTACGACCATGTGGTCACCCCGTCCGGCTCGTGCGCCGCGATGGTCCGCGACAACTACCCCCGGATCGCCAGGAAAGCGGCCGCCGAGGGCCGGGGCACGGAGCTCGGCGAGATCGCCGGGTCGCTGGTGCCGCGCGTGTGCGAGTTGTCCGAGTTCCTGGTCGACGTCCTCGGTGTCACGGACGTCGGCGCGTACTTCCCGCACACCGTCACCTATCACCCGTCCTGCCACGGTTTGCGGATGCTGGGGCTGGGGGAGCGGCCGCGCAAGCTGCTGGAGGCCGTCAAGGGGCTTGAGCTGCGCGAACTGCCCGGCGCCGAGGAGTGCTGCGGCTTCGGCGGCACCTTCGCCCTCAAGAACCCGGACGTCTCCGCCGCGATGGGCAGCGACAAGGTGAACAGTGCGCTCTGCACCGGCGCCGAGGTGCTGTGCGGCGCCGACAGCTCCTGTCTGATGCACCTCGGCGGCATTCTCCGCCGCCAGGACAGCCCCCTGCGCGCCCTGCACCTAGCCGAGATCCTGGCCAGCACGGAAGCGGAGCCCCACGTATGAGCGGCACGTTCGTCGGCATGCCGTCCTTCCCGGTGGCGGCGAAGGGCGCTGTCCATGACGCCACCCTGCGCGCCAACCTCCGGCACGCCACCCACACCATCCGCGACAAACGCGCCAAAGCGGTCGCCGAACTCGCCGACTGGCAGCAGCTGCGCGAGGCCGGAAAACAGATCAAGGACCACACCCTGCGCCATCTCGACCGCTACCTCGTGCAGTTGGAGGAGTCGGTCGTACGCGCCGGGGGCACCGTCCACTGGGCCGCCGACGCCGCCGAGGCCAACCGCATCGTCGCCGACCTGGTGAAGGCCACCGGCGAGCGCGAGGTCGTCAAGGTCAAGTCGATGGCCACCCAGGAGATCGGCCTCAACGAAGCACTCGCCGCCGAGGGCATCACCGCGTACGAGACGGACCTCGCCGAACTCATCGTGCAGCTCGGCGACGACCGCCCGTCCCACATCCTGGTGCCCGCCATCCACCGCAACCGGGGCGAGATCCGCGACATCTTCCGTGCGCGGATGGGCAGTTGGGGCAGACCCGCCCCGGACGGGCTCGGTGACACGCCCGCCGAACTGGCCGAGGCGGCGCGGCTGCATCTGCGCGAGAAGTTCCTGCGCGCCAAGGTCGCCGTCTCCGGGGCCAACTTCATGGTCGCCGAGACCGGCACCCTCGTCGTCCTGGAATCCGAGGGCAACGGCCGGATGTGCCTGACGCTCCCCGAGACGCTGATCTCGGTCGTCGGCATTGAGAAGGTCGTCCCCACCTGGCAGGACCTGGAAGTCTTCCTCCAGACGCTGCCGCGCTCCTCGACGGCCGAGCGCATGAACCCGTACACGAGCATGTGGACCGGCACCACGGACGGCGACGGTCCCTCGGCCTTCCACCTCGTCCTGCTCGACAACGGCCGCACCGACACCCTCGCCGACGAGGTGGGCCGCCAGGCACTGCGCTGCATCCGCTGCTCGGCCTGCCTCAATGTGTGCCCGGTGTACGAACGGGCCGGCGGCCATGCGTACGGCTCGGTCTACCCCGGCCCCATCGGCGCCATCCTGAGCCCCCAACTCCGGGGCACGCAGAGCGAGATCGACGCCTCGCTGCCGTACGCCTCGTCCCTGTGCGGCGCCTGCTACGAGGTGTGCCCGGTCGCCATCGACATCCCCGAGGTGCTTGTGCATCTGCGTGAGCGGGTGGCGGAACAGGGCGGCAAGGGGCACCGCCTGGAGAAGGCGGCCATGAAGGCGGCGAGCTGGGCCATGGACCGGCCCGCGGTGATGGCGGCGGCCGAGCGGGCGGCGACGCGGACCCGTCGCCTCCACCCGAAGAACCCGCCCGGTGCCGGTGCGTGGACCGACAGCCGCGCCCTGCCTGAGATGCCCGAGGAATCGTTCCGCGACTGGTGGAAGAAGCGCAGCCGATGAACTCCCGCGACCGCATCCTGGCCCGCGTCCGCACCGCCGTGGCCGACGCCCGCGAGGCCCCCGAGCCCAGCCGCGACTACCTCGTGAGCCACACGCCGGACGACCCCGGGGCCATGGTCGGCCTGTTGCACGAGAACCTGGCCGACTACCGGGCGGTCGTGCACCGCGCGGACGACGACGGCCTGCCGATGCTGCTCATGCGGCTGCTGGCCGAGCGGGGTGCGGCCACGGTCCTGGTGCCGCCCGTGCTGCCCCCGTACTGGCTGAGCGCGGCGGATCCCGTACGCATCCACGACCGGGCCGTGTTGACACCGGCCGAACTCGACGAGGTGGACAGCGTGGTGACCGGCTGCGCGCTCGCGATCGCCGAGACCGGCACGATCGTCCTGGACGGCGGCCCTGATCAAGGCCGACGCCGGATCACCCTCGTCCCCGACCACCACATCTGCGTCGTACGGGTACCGGACCAGGTCGTGGCGTCGGTCCCGCAGGCGATGGCCCGGCTCGACCCGACGCGCCCGCTGACGTGGATCTCCGGCCCGTCGGCGACGAGCGACATCGAACTGGACCGGGTGGAGGGCGTACACGGTCCGCGCACGCTGGAAGTGGTGCTGGTCAGCGAGTGAGGTTTCGGCTTCAGCGAGTGAGCCGGGGTGCCTCGGTCGCCGCGTCCACCGGGCCGGGCAGCCGGTCTGTCAGCTCGTGCGCCCACGCCATCAGCCCGGTCAGATCGATCCCGTACAGCGGTATCCCCACATACCGCGCCAGCGAGTCCGCGCCCCGGGCGAGCAGTGCGGCGCCGCCCTTCGCGTTGCCGCGCGCGGCGTGCGTGAGCCCGACGGCGAGCTGCGCAAGGCCTCGCCACAGCTCGCGCTCGCTCTCCGGCCCCGACTTCCACGCGTCCTCGAACACCTCGTGGGCGTGGAACGGCATCCCCGCGTCGAGCAGCCGCTGCGCCTCCCGCACGGTCTCGTCCGGGGTGCGTGCGACGCCCTCGGGCTGGCGCTCCACCCCGGGCGCCCCGTACGGCAGCGGGCGGCCCAGACCGTCCCTGGGCCGCGCGTTGCGCGCCCGCCCCTCGGCGTCCCGGTCCCGGCGCGAAGAAGTCTCCATGGGCCCATTGTCCCCCGCCGTCGCTCCCCGTACCGGAACACCGCGTCAAGTGCGGTATGGTTCTCATGCACGACCGGCCAGGGGAAACCCCAGGTCAGACGGGCACCGGGACGTGGCGCAGCTTGGTAGCGCACTTGACTGGGGGTCAAGGGGTCGCAGGTTCAAATCCTGTCGTCCCGACCAGCGTTTCACGCAGGTCGGAGGCCGTTCTCTCATCCGTGGGAGGACGGCCTTTCGTACGTCCGGGGCTCGGCGAGGCGGGCCGGCGTCGCGCCCGCCCAGTGGCCGACGAGCTCCGCGTAGTGCGGGCTGCGTACGAGGAGTTCGGCGTGGGTGCCCAGAGCCGTCCGGTCGCCGTCGAGGAGCAGGACCCGACGGGCCCGGGTGGCCGAGACCAGCCGGTGGGCGATGACGACGAGGGTGCCGGGGCGCTCGGCGAAGGCGGCCTCCGCGCGTTCCTCGGCGACCGGGTCGAGATGGCAGGTGGCCTCGTCGAGGACCACCACCGGGGCCGCGCAGGCGTGGACCCGCGCCAGGGCGAACAACTGCCGCTCGCCACAGGACAGTTCCCTGGCGGGGGAGCGGAGCCGGGCATCGAGCCCGCCGAGCCGGTCGATCACCGCGGAGAGCCCGACCGCCTCGGCGGAGTGCTCCAAGTGGGCCGGGTCGGCGTCGGGGGCCAGATAGGCCAGGTTGGCGGCGACCGTGCCCGGGAAGACGTACGCCTCCTGTGGGACGAGGGCGAACAGCCGGCAGCGCAGCACCTCCTTGAGATCCGTCACCGGGCGGCCGTCCAGGCTGACCGTGCCGGCGGTCGGGGGGACGATCCCGGTGAGAAGCGCGGCGAGGGTGGACTTGCCGATGCCGCTCGGGCCGACGATGGCGAGGTGGTCGCCGAAGGGGACGTCCAGGCTGAGCCGCCGCAGCACGGGCTCGGCGTGCGGGCCGTACGCGAAGTCGAGCTCCCGTACCGCGATGTGCGGAGCCTTCCCGTGCCACCGGGGCGCCGGCACCGGCTCACAGGGCTCGGACGGCCGGGACCGCTCCGACGGCTGGGACGGCCGGTCGGACCGGGACGGCTCAGAAGGAGGCTCCGGCACCGTGGCGGCCTCGGCCAGCCGGTGGAGCACCACGCCCAGCTGGCTCCAGTACCCGGACACCGCGCCCGCCAGCGTCTGCAGGGCCGGCAGGAGGTGGGCCGCCACATAGGTGGCCGCGCCGACCACGGCACCGGGGCTGACCGATCCGTGCGCCACCAGGCCGGGACCGGCCAGCAGCAGGAGCAGCAGCGGCAGTTGGCCGCCGAGCAGGACCACGGGCACCCGCAGCGCGGCCGCCAGTCCGACGGCGAGCTGTGCCCTGGCCGCCCCGGCCACCTCCTGCTCCACGACCGAAGCGGCGTGCGGCTCGGCCGCCAGCGCCGTGATGTCGCGGGACGCGCCGAACGCCGCCCCGGCCCGCGACCTTCTCCTCGGCGAGGACGAGCAGCCGCCGACGCGTCGTCAGCCGGCGCATCGACCAGAAGAACACGGCCAACGCCGGTACCAGCGGTGCCAGTACCAGCCCGGCGAGCAGCGGGTCGAGCGCGGCCAGCCCGATCACGGCGGCCAGCAGCGACACGCTCAGCGGACGGGCGGTGCGCAGCAGTGTCCCGGTCAGGTTGCGGACGGTGTCCATCTGGCCGTTCAGCTGGGCGACGGCCGTGGAGCCGCCGCCGCGCCCGTCGGCCGTGGCCCGCTCCAGCACACCGCGCACCACGCGGCGCACCAAGGTGTCCCGCAGGTTCTCGACCACCTCGGCGAGCGGGGTGAACAGGGCGCGCTCGGCGGCGGCCCGGGCGAAGAACAGCCCGGCCAGCAGGGCGATCCAGGCCAGGCCGACACCGGGCCGGCCGGCCAGGAACCCGTGGTCGAGCGCGGCCGCGGTGACCCAGCCCGACGCCAGGGCGGGGGCGGCTTCCAGGACCGACCACCCGGCGATCCGCCGCAGCGGTCCGCCGCTGCCGCGCAGCCCGTCGGCGAGCAGCCGCAATGCGGGGGCGCTGAGCCCGAGGCTGATCCTCATCGGTGTTCGACGCGGCACCGCTCGTCCTCCTTCTTCATGGGGTCCGGCTCCTTCTGCACGGCATCCGGGTCGGCGAGGGAGCCGGTCGCGCCCGCCGGGCCGAAGACCGCCCGGTAGTCGGGGTCCGCCCAGAGCAGGCCGTGCGGGCCGAAGGCGCGGATCCGGCCGCCGTCCAGCCATGCGACGAAGTCGCAGCGGGCGGCGGTGGCGGCGCGGTGGGCCACCACGAGCCTGGTGCGGCCGGCCAGCAGGTCGGTGACGCAACGGCTGACCTCGGCTTCGGTGGCGGTGTCCAGGCCCGAGGTCGCGTCGTCCAGGACGTGCACCAGCGCCGGACGCAGCAACGTCCGGGCGAGTCCCAGCCGTTGGCGTTCGCCGCCGGACAGGGGGGTCTCGTCCAGCGGGGTGTCGTATCCGGCCGGGAGCCGTCGGACGAACCGGTCGGCCTGCGCGGCGCGGGCGGCCCGGACCACGTCCTCGCGGCCGACCCCGGGCCGGCCGAAGGAGATGGCTTCGTGGACCGTCCGCCCGTACAGCTCGGGCCGTTCGAAGGCGTGCACCACCAGGGTGCGCAGCCGGTCCAGGGGCAGGTCGCGCACCGGGACGCCGCCGATCGAGATCTCGCCCTCGTCGGGGTCGGTGAGCCGGCCGAGCAGGCCGGCCAGCACGCTCTTGCCCGCGCCGGTACGTCCGACCAGGGCGACGGCGGTGCCGGCGGGAAGGTTCAAGTCCAGTCGTTCCAGGACGGGTTCACCGGCGTGGCGCACGGTGACGCCGCGCAGCCGCACCGCGCCGTCCGCGGGCGTGGTGCTCTCCGCGCCCCCGGAGGGCGGCTCGTGGCGGAACACCTCGCCGAGGCGGCGGGCGGCGGCGCGGGCCTGGGCGATCCCGAGCAGGGCGTCGATCTCCTCGACCATGCCGGAAGCCAGGGCCAGGTATCCGGTGACGGCCAGCAGGCCAGCCGGGCCGAGCCGGCCGTCTGCCACCGCGAGGCCGGCCACCGCCAGGACCAGCACGTCGGTCAGGGGCAGCAGGAGTCCCATGCGCCACACGACGTCCCGCTCGGTGCGCCACATCGCGCTTCCGGCGGCGGAGAGTTCGGGCAGCGGCTCCAGGACGCGGTCGGTCTCCGTGGCGAGGGTGCCCGCGGCCCGGATGGTGCGGACACCGGCGAGCGCGGCCACCAGACCGTCCGCGATCCGGGACTGGGCCCCGAGGTAGTTCTCCTGGGCCAGGCCCGCCTCCTTCATGAAGCGCTGGGCGATCAGGACCGTCACCGGCATGGCCAGGGTGAAGGTCCGCCCGGCCGCCAGTTCGTCGAGGGCGATGCCGACCCGGCGCTCCGGCAGGACGGCCACCTCCGCGACGAGCGCCGGGTCGAACTCCGCACCGGCGACGGCGGCGGCCTGCAACACCGCCCGGGCGCGGGCCGACAGGCTGTCGAACTCGCCGAGCAGGTCGGGGTCCGGGTGCCAGCCGTCGAGGAGGCCCATCGAACGGGGGTCCCCCGAGGCCAGCTCGGCCGCCAGCTCGTCGGCCAGGTCGGCCGCGAGCCCGGCCGTCAGGGAGTGGAGGACACGCAGCTGGCGGGGGTTGCCGCGGCCCGCCGCGACGAGCTGGCGCTCCCGGCCCGGCGGGGCCGCCGGCACCAGGAGGGCGGCGTCGGGCGGGCCGAGCGGGCCGAGCACGATCCGCAGCGCGGCGGCGTCCCCGAGGGTCCGCGCCAGCCACGGCGGGCAGCCCCCGGAACGGTGCGCAAGCACGAAGCCGAGGCGCTGGTCGGACGGCCCGCGCAAGAGGTGTTCGAGGAGCCGCAGGGACTCCTCGTCGGCCCACTGGAGGTCGTCCAGGACCAGGACCACGGGCGTACGGTCGGCGTTCTCCAACAGGGCGTCCCGCAGCCTGCGGCGCCTGCGGTGGCGCTGGGACGGTGCCTCGACCGGCTGCTCGCCGAACTCCTCCAGCAGGTCCAATGCCGGGGTGTGGTACAGGGCGTGCATCAGCAGTCCGTAGGGCACGTCGGTGTCGGCGGGGGTGGCCGCCGCCCGCAGCACCTCGCGCCCCGCCGACGCGGCCCGCTCGCCCACCGCCGCGAGCAGCCGGGTCTTGCCGATACCGGCCGTCCCCTCGACCACCGCGACCCTGCTCGTCCTGCGGCCGTCGGTCAACAGCCTTACGAGCTGGTCGAGTTCACCGTCGCGCCCGACCAGCGGCACCGACGGCGCGCCAGCCGCGTCCGCCGTCGTCCCCGCATCCGTCACCGCTCGAAACACCGGCATCTCCCCGATGTCGCGGGCACGGTGCCGACCGCCCGCCCAGGGCGATCGTCACCAGACCTTCACGTCACGCCCGTCAGATCCCCCGAATCGAGCTGATCATCGCTTCCGTCGCCCTTCCTGTCGAGGGGCGGATCAACTCCACATGAGGGGAGCCTTGTTGGGCAGGTGGCTGGGGAACGCGTCAAGCACCTGCTCAAACGCTGCCGGGTGGGCTCGCCGGGGCCGTAGGGGAGTTGTCGGTCCACACTCGCGTCAGGGAGACGATCGCGGACTGCCCCTGGCTCAGCGGGGGGAGCTGATCCGGTCCAGGGGCAGCCCGCGGGCTGCCGCCGACGACGGTGCCGACGCCGTGCCGGGGTCCCGGGCACGGTGGTGAAAACGTACCGCCGGGATCTCCGGGGGCCGATCCGCGATGCGTGGCCGTTTCGCGCAGTCGGCGGGGTGCGTGCGGCGGCGGGCGGTCAGGGGGAGCCGAGCGTCTGCGAGGGGAGCTCCCCGAAACGCGTGCGGTAGCTGTCGGCGAAGCGGCCGAGATGGGTGAAGCCCCAGCGGTACGCGACTTCCCCCACGGTCAGTTGGCAGGGCGAGCCCTGGCGCAGCTCCTGGTTGACGCGGGTCATCCGGACATCGCGCAGATAGGCCATCGGGGACATACCGAGGTGGCGGCGGAACCCCTCCTGGAGCCAGCGTGCGCCGACCTGGGCGACGGCGGCGAGTTCGGTGGTGGTGAACGGGTGCTCGGGGCGGTCGTGGATCGCGTCCACGACCCGTTTGACCGGCCCCGGCAGCCGGGTCCGTACGGGCTTGTCGAGGTCTTCGCGGTAGCGGTGCCCGGTGGCGAGCAGTAAGCCGGTGAGCAGCGACTCCTGGAGCTGGGCCGCCATGAGCGGATGGCTGAGCGCGCCGTGCTCGTCCGCCATCTCCTCGACGACCAGGCGTACGAGCCGCGCCCAGCTGCGGCCCAGGCCCTGGCTGATGTCGAGTTCGGGGGTGAGCCGCATCCCGGCGGGCACCGATCTGTCCAGCAGGATCTCCAGATGCCGCAGCAGGTCCTGCTGGCCGACCTTGACGGCGTGCAGCCGGCAGTCCCGGTTCCAGCGGTCCAGGGACGTGTCGCCCTGCGGCTGGAAGACGGCCGCACAAGCGGGGGTCGCGGTGGCGGAACCCCGGGTTCCCTGACGCCAGGTCAGCTGTCCGGAGACGGGTATGTCGACGTGGTACGCGCCCAAGTCGCCGAACCGGATGCGGATATCGGTGCCGCAGCGTATGTCTCCCACGGTCAGCGCGCCCAGCTGCACGACGTCGAACGCGACGTCGAGCGAGTGCTTCCGGTCCAGTACGTCGATGGAGTTCGCGTAGTACGTCTCACATATCGCCTGCCGGGCCTCGTCGAGGTCGCCGGTCCGGAACGACAGCCGGAGGGGGGCCGGGGCCCGCCGGGTGCCCGTGTGCGAAGTCTCCTGCATGGAGCTCATCCTCCCGGTGCGCGGGCCCGGCCGTCACCACCACGCGTCGTTCCGGCCGACTTCCGGGCAATTCACGAGGACGTACGGGAGAAATCCGGTGCGGCCGGGCTGTTGTTGCGGGGAATGGTGTTGAACGAGTCGTACGCTGAGGCGGTTATCGGTTATCGGGTTAATTCGGAAGTCTCCGGTCTACACATCAAGAGTCCGCGGGACGACTGACAGGAGACACGATGCGCGAGATCAGCCGAAGGGGACTGCTCGGGGCCGGACTTGGCGCCGCCGCGGCGGCCACGGTCGCCGGATGCGGCACGGAAGGCGCGATGAACTCCGGGCGACCACCGGGGACGGGAAAGGGTCCCGGCCATCCGGCCGCACCTAATGCGCCGGTAAAGCAGCAGGTCAGACTGATCGGTGACGGTTCGACAGCCGACACGGGACGCCAGCCGCACCAGCCCGACAAGCCGGTTCCGCTGGAACCGGGCCAGACTCCGCCGCAGTTCGTGATCTTCTCCTGGGACGGTGCCGGGGAAGTCGGCAACGGTCTCTTCCCGCGCTTTCTGGAACTCGCCCGCGACCACGGCGCCTCGATGACGTTCTTCCTCTCCGGGCTGTATCTCCTGCCCGAATCACGCAAGTCGCTGTACCGGCCGCCGAACAACCCGGTCGGCGCCTCCGATATCGGATATCTGACCGACGCGCATCTGCGCGAGACGCTGAAATGCGTACGCGAGGCCTGGTACGACGGACACGAGATCGGGACGCACTTCAACGGCCATTTCTGCGCCGGATCCGGCTCGGTGGCCAACTGGACGCCCGCCCAATGGCGCAGCGAGGTCGACCAGGCCGTCTCCTTCGTCACCCAGTGGCGCACCAACACGGGGTGGCACGACCTGGAACCGCTGCCCTTCGACTACCACAGGGAACTGATCGGCGGCCGCACCCCGTGCCTGCTCGGCCAGGACAACCTGCTGCCCATCGCCCGGCAGCTGGGCTGGCGTTACGACGCGTCCTCGCCCGGCGGCAGCCAGAAGTGGCCGGTCAGGAAGGAGGGCGTCTGGGATCTGCCGCTCCAGGCCATGCCGTTCCCCGGCCACTCCTTCGAGGTCCTGTCGATGGACTACAACATCCTCGCCAACCAGTCGAAGAACACCACCCGGGGTATGCCCTCGAACTACCCGGGCTGGCGCGAGCAGGCGACCCAGTCGTACATCGCCGGGTTCCAGCGCGCGTACGAGACCAACCGCGCGCCCCTCTACATCGGCAACCACTTCGAGGAATGGAACGGCGGGATCTACATGGACGCCGTCGAGGAGGCGCTGAAGGCGATGGCCGGGAAGAAGGACGTACGCCTGGTGTCGTTCCGGCAGTTCGTGGACTGGCTCGACGTCCAGCACCCCGCGGTCCTCGACAGGCTGCGCTCGCTGGAGGTCGGGCAGGCGCCGGCGGGCGGCTGGAACGCGTTCTTCAAGTCCGCCTGAACCCTGTTGTCCTGCTCGCCCCACCCCGAAGGGACCCTGTTGTGCACGAGATGAGAGCCGAGCCGGACCCCGCCGGGGGCGGGGCGGCGGGCCGGGCCGCGTTGCTCTGGCATGTCATGAGCACCGATGAACCGAGGACGATGTGCGGCCGCGTGCTCGGCCGCCCGGACGCGGCGACCCCGCCGAACCCGGACCTCACCGACGCCGACCGCTACTGCGCGGCGTGCATGGCGGCCTGCTGAGACGTCAGCCGCCGGGCACCGGCTCCTTGTGTGGTGTCTCCGCCCGTACGTGCGGCGCCCCCACCCACGCGCCGAGCGCCAGCCACGCGGCGGCGAAGAGCCAGCCCGCGATCACATCGCTCAGCCAGTGCACCCCGAGGTAGACCCGGGAGAGCCCGACCGCCGCGCCCCACACCAGGACCAGCGCGGTGGCGAGGCGCGCGCCCGTGGAGCGCGAGCGGGAGAGGATGGCCGCGGCCACCAGACCGGCCGTCAGCGCGGCGGTGGTGGCGTGGCCGGAGGGGAACGAGTAGCCGGAGGGGTGGGTGTGAGTGGCCCAGTCGGCCACGCTCGGCCGGGGACGGGCGACGGCCGCCATCAGTCCATGCCGTACGGCTTGGCCGAGGGCCAGGACCGCGAGCGCCCCGGCGGCCGCGCAGAGCCGCTGGCGGGCGTCGCGCCCGGCCAGCAGCGCGGCGCCGACGACCAGGAGATAGGGGAGTGCCCCGGTGCCGGTGGACGTGATCGCGCGGAACACGGCGAGCGCGACCGGTGGCCGGTGGTCGACCGACCAGGTGTGGGTGGCCCGGTCGCCGGGCAGCGGTGCCCCGTCCCGTACGGCGACGAGCACCGCGAGCAGGACGAACAGAAGCAGGCAGACCGCCGCGCCGACGCGCCGGGCCCTGGTCACCGGGCGGCCACGAGCGGCCGGAGCCGCGTGTCGCCCAGGCGCTCCACCAACGGCACGGCCCGGCGGGCCAGCAGCGTGAGCACCAGGGCGACCACCGCGCCCACGACGAGGCCCACGGCGATGTCATGCGGGTAGTGCGCGCCGATCCAGACCCGGGAGGCGGCCATCAGCAGGGCCGCGGGCACCGCGATCCAGGCCAGCGCCCGGTCGGTGAGCAGCACGGCCACGGCGGCGGCGGCCGCGATCGCGGCGTGGTTGCTGGGGAAGGACCAGTCGCCAAGCGGCGGACAGGCCTCGACGGTCACCACGTGCAGAGTCTGACACGGCCGCTGCTCATGGACGATCATCTTGAACACATCGTTGGCGAGGTAAGCCGCCACCACCACGAGCGGGGCCGCGAGCGCCATCGCGAGCCTGGCGCCGCCCTCCCGCCGGGCGCGCCACCAGACGAGGAGCATCAGTATCGCGAAGAGCCCGAGACCGTAGTCCGACCAGAGGCGGATGGTGGTGTCGACCCAGCCCGGGGCGTCCTGCGCCCGCTCGGTGATCCAGGTGTACAGGCCGTTGTCGAAGTGCATCAGCGGGCGTCCTCGGTGGTGCGGGCGCGACGGGCGCGCAGAAGTTCCAGGGCGATCGGGGTGAGGGAGACGGCGACCACCAGTGCGACGAGCGGCAGCAGATAGCGGTCGACGTTCGGGATGGAGGAGCCCAGCGCGTAGCCGCCGAGCACCAGGCCGACCGTCCACACCGTGCCGCCCGCCACCTGCCAGAGCGTGAAGACCCTGGTCGGCACGCCGAGCGCGCCCGCGAGCGGGTTGAGCACCGTACGGACGATGGGCACGAAGCGGGCCAGCACGATCGCCTTCGCGTGGCCGTACTTGGCGAGCAGCTCCTCGGCGCGGGCCGCGCCCTCGTGCAGCTTCTTCGACCTGCTGCGGGTGAGCAGCGCGCGACCGCCCCGGCGGCCGATCCAGAACCCGGCCTGCGCACCGATCAGGGCGCCCGCGACCGCGGCGATCAGGACCTGCGGCAGCGACAGCGACACCGGTCCGTCCTCGCCCGGCACGCACAGCAGCCCGGCCGTGAACAGCAGCGAGTCGCCGGGAAGGAAGAAGCCGACGAGCATTCCGGTCTCGGCGAACAGCACGACGGCGATGCCGATCGCGCCGAACGCCGACAGCAGGGAGCCGGCGTCGAGAACGTTCACGGCCTGCGGGGCGGCGGTGAACAGGGGTACGGCCATGGCGGTGGGCCCTCCCATAATGGTCTGCGGGCCATGAGTGGCGCGGGCCCGACTGACTACAGTGTTGTAGACGGTCTACGGAACTGTAGACGAATGATGCAGGAGGAACGTTCCCATGGGGGTCATGGACGGAACCGGACGGTTCGCAGGTCGCGAGGGCGGTGACGCACGGCGCCCGGCCGGAGAGCTGGAGGCGGGCGTGCTGGCCGCGCTCTGGTCCGCCGACGGGCCGCTCACGCCCGGCGAGGTCCAGGGAGCACTCGGCGGCAGCCTCGCCCGCACCACGGTGACGACGATCCTCACCCGCCTGTACGAGAAGGGCGCCGTCACCCGGGGCCGCTCCGGCCGCGGTTACGCCTACACCCCGACCGAGGACTCGCCGGGCCTCACCGCGCGCCGGATGCACACGGAGCTCGCGAAGGAGGAGGACCGCTCGACGGTCCTGGCCCGTTTCGTCTCCCAGCTCAGCGACGAGGACGAGCAACTGCTGCGCACCCTGCTCGACGGGGACGCGGGCGTGGTGACCGAGGTCACGGACGGCGCAGAGGACACCCGTACGTCGTCCGACCGGGGCCGGGCGCGGGGCGGTGACCAGGGATGATCTTCGCGGTGTGGATTCCGCTGCTCGTGCCGTTCCTGGCCGTGCCGGTCGCGCGGCGGCTCGCCGAGGCGCTGCCGCCGCGCCCGGCCGCCTGGCTGCTCGCCGCAGCCTCCACGGGTCTGGCCGCCTGCTCGACTGCCGCGCTGGGGCTGCTCGCCCTGGCCGGGGCACTGCGGCTGCAGTTCGTCGCGTCCCTGGGCAACCTGGTGACGCCACTGCGCGAGGTGCCCGCCGCGATCGCGCTCCCCGCCGCCTGCGTGGCGACCGCACTGCTCGCCCTGTCCGGCGTGGCCCTGATCCGCACCGCCCGCCGCCAGGTCGCGGAGCTGCGCGCGGCGCACCGCCGCCTCGCCCCCGGCACCGGTGAGCTCGCCGTGCTGCGCGACGCGTGCCCCGACGCCTACGCGCTGCCCGGTCGCCCCGGTCGCATCGTCGTCACCACCGGCATGCTCCGCGCCCTCGAACCGGCCGAGCGCGAGGCCCTGTTCGCGCACGAGCGCGCCCATCTGCGCGGCCGCCACCACCTCTTCCTCGCCGCCGCCGAACTCGCCGCACACTGCCACCCCGCGCTCCGCGCCCTGCGCGCCCCGCTCGAATACGCCCTGGAGCGCTGCGCCGACGAGGCCGCCGCCGGGGCCGTCGGCGACCGTCGGCTCGCCGCCCGCGCCATCGGCCGCGCCGCGCTCGCCAGCCGCGCGGGCGCCCCGGCCGCGCGGCCGCGCGCGGTGCTCGCGGCGGCGGCGGGTCCGGTGCCGCGCCGGGTCGCCGCCCTCCTGGACCGCCGCCCGGCCGCCGACGCGCTCCGCTCGCGCGGCGCCCGCCTGATAGCGGTCACGCTCCTCGCCTGCCTCTGCGCGTCGGCGGTCTCGGCCGTGGAGGCCGCCGCGGATCTGCACGGCGGAATCGAGACGGCCCAGGGCGAGGGCTGACCCGCCCGAGGGACCCGTACGGCCCAGCAAACCTGCGGCCCAGTGCCGTGGGTCCCCGAGAGTGGAACCCGTACGTCCGTAACGGCGTACGCGTCGCGTAGACGTACGTACGGGCACTGCGGGAGGCAGCCATGACTTGCATCAACCGACGGGACCTCGGACTCCTGGTCCTGCGGGTGGGCACCGGCGCGGTCCTCGCGGCGCACGGCACGCAGAAGCTCTTCGGCTGGTTCGGCGGCTCCGGGCTCGAAGCCACCGCCGCCGGCATGGAGCACATGGGCTTCAAGCCGGGCAAGCAGAGCGCGCTGGCCGCCGGGCTCGGCGAGGCGGGCGGCGGCGCGCTCCTCGCCCTCGGGCTCGCCACCCCGGTGGCGGGGGCGGCCGCGGCGGGCGCGATGGCGGGTGCGGTCTCCGTGCACGCCCCCGCCGGGTTCTTCAACCAGGGCGGCGGCTTCGAGTACCCGGCGTTCCTGGGCTTCACGGCCGCCGCGATCGGCGTCGCCGGGGCCGGGCGCTACTCCCTGGACCACGCCACCTGCCATGTCCTGGACCGGCCGTGGACCGTCGCCCTGGCCTTCCTGGGCAGCGCGGCGGCCGCGGCCGCCGTGGTCGGCCGGCGGGCGCAGGGCCAGGACGGCGGGGACGACGAGGGCGAGCCGCCGGAGCCGGAGCCGTTCGACTGAGCCGGGCGCGGCCGCTTCGGGCGTAGGACCGAATCCGGGCATGGCCGCTTCAAGGCATACGACCGGCGAGTACGGGTGAGCCCGGGCGCGGCCCCACACGCCGACCGGGGGCATCCAACCGCGGCGGCTGTTGAGATGTGCGACGCAGGCCACAGGCCATGGCGGCGGACCGAGGTCGTACCCTGTCAGTCGACGGCGCGTACCCCGACCGGGGGCGCGACCCTTTTGTCTGGCTGGGAGTGACGCCGTGCTGCGCACCATGTTCAAGTCCAAGATCCACCGTGCCACCGTGACGCAGGCGGACCTCCATTACGTGGGGTCCGTGACGGTCGACGCCGAGCTGATGGAAGCCGCCGATCTGCTGCCCGGCGAGCTCGTCCATATCGTCGACATCGACAATGGCGCGCGCCTGGAGACGTACGTCATCGAGGGCGAGCGCGGCTCCGGCGTCATCGGCATCAACGGCGCCGCAGCGCACCTCGTCCACCCCGGTGACCTCGTGATCCTCATCAGCTACGCGCAGGTCGACGACGCGGAGGCGCGCACGCTGCGGCCGAGCATCGTGCACGTCGACGCGGACAACCGGATCGTCGAGCTCGGCGAGGACGCCTCGGCGCCGGTACCGGGCACCGACCAGCGCCGCAGCCCGCACGCCGTACCGGCCGCCCCCGCACCGCTTCCCGCCACCGTCCCGCAGCACTGACCCGGGAGACCCTCATGGCCGACGCGCCCGCCCCCGACATCCGAGACGACCGCCCCCAGGGCGGCGAACTCACGCTGCTGCACACCGCGATGGTGCACGTCCCGGTCTTCGACGCGTTGCGGGACGAGGACCATTCCGGCCTGGAACTGCGGCACCTGGTCTACCCCGAACTGCTCGGCCGGGCGCAGGGAGCGGGCCCGTCGGGCGCGGCCGAGGCCACGAAGACCGTCCTCACCGAGGCGGTGGCCGAGGGCGCGACCGCCGTGCTCTGCACCTGCTCCACGATCGGCGCGATCGCGGAGGCGGCCGGGGCCGAACTCGGCGTCCCCGTCCTGCGCGTGGACCGCCCGATGGCGGCCGCGGCGGTCGCGTACGGCCCCCGCGTCGTCGTCATCGCCGCCCTGGAGTCCACGGTGGCCTCCACCACGGCCCTGCTCCACGAGGAAGCGGCCAAGGCGGGCCGCGAGGTCACCCCGCGCACGGTCCTGCTGGACCGCGCCTGGAAACTCTTCGAGTCGGGCGACCCGGTGGGTTACCACTGGGCGGTCGCCGAGGCCATCGAGGCGGTGGAGGACGCGGACGCGATCGTCCTGGCCCAGGCGTCGATGACCCCGGCGACGGAGTTGGTCCCGTCGAGGATCCCCGTCCTCACGAGCCCCCGGCTCGGGTTGGCGGCGGCGGCGCGGCTGGTGTGACGGGGAGGCGCAGTTCCCCACGCCCCTAAGGAGGGCCCGAAGGGCCCATCAAGGGGCGGGGGGAACTGCGCGAGCAACCCAGCACGATCCGCAGAAGAAGCGGGGTGCAGGGGCGAAGCCCCGCATACCCACCCACCCCCGGCGGGGTGCAGGGGCCGCAGGCCCCGCAAAAGGGGTCCGGGGGCGCAGCCCCCGGGGAAACCCACCTCCATCCCCCGGAGGGTTCAGGGAAGGGGGTGGGGTGGGGGACGTCACCCCGTCGAGACCTCCGTCCGGTCCCCGCCCCACAGCGTGTGGAACGAGCCCTCCCGGTCGACACGCCGATACGTGTGCGCCCCGAAGAAGTCCCGCTGACCCTGCGTAAGGGCGGCCGGGAGCCGGGGGGCGCGCAGCGCGTCGTAATACGCGAGCGCCGCCGAGAACCCCGGCACCGGCACCCCATGCCGCGCCGCCGCCACGACGACCCCGCGCCAGTCGTCCTGCGCCGCCCCGATCTCCTCGCCGAACCGCTTGTCGGCGAGCAGGCTGACCAGCTCGGGCTGCGCGTCGTACGCGGCCCGGATGCGGTCCAGGAACGCCGCCCGGATGATGCACCCGGCGCGCCAGATCGAGGCGACCGCGCCCAGATCGACACCCCAGTCGTACTGCTCGCTCCCCGCCCGGATCTGGTGGAAGCCCTGTGTGTACGACACGATCTTCGAGGCGTACAGCGCCTGTTCCACCTGCGCCGCGAACGCCTCCGCCTCCGCCTCGCTCAGCGCCGGCGCCGACGGCCCGGCCAGCGAGCGCGACACCTCGCGCAGATCCTCGTGGCCGGAAAGCGACCGCGCGAACACCGCCTCCGCGATGCCGGAGACGGGCACCCCGAGGTCGAGCGCGATCTGCACCGTCCACCGCCCCGTGCCCTTCTGCTCGGCCCGGTCCTCCACCACGTCGACGAACGGCTTGCCGCTCGCCGCGTCCACATGCGCGAGCACCTCCGCCGTGATCTCGATCAGATATGAGTCGAGGCGCCCGGTGTTCCAGCCCCGGAACGTTTCGGCGATCTTCGCGGGGGAGTACCCGGCGACCGTGCGCAGCAGGTGGTACGCCTCGGCGATCAGCTGCATATCGGCGTACTCGATGCCGTTGTGGACCATCTTCACGAAGTGGCCCGCGCCGTCCGGACCTACGTGTGTGACACACGGCGTCCCGTCCGGCGCCTTCGCCGCGATCTTCTCCAGGAGCGGTCCCAGCGACTCGTACGACTCGGCCGAACCGCCCGGCATGATGCTCGGCCCGTGCAGCGCGCCCTCCTCACCGCCGGACACGCCCGCGCCCACGAAGTGGATGCCCCGCTCGCGCAGCGTGCGTTCGCGCCGGCGGGTGTCCTCGAAGTGCGCGTTGCCGCCGTCGATGATGACGTCGCCCTCGTCGAGCAGCGGCGCGAACTCCTCGATCACCGCGTCCGTCGGCTCACCCGCCTTGACCATGATCACCAGTCGGCGCGGCCGCTCAAGCGCCGCCACGAACTCCTCGGCGGACTCGGCGGGCACGAAGGCGCCCTCGTCGCCGAACTCCTCGACCAGCGCCCGGGTCTTGGCCGCCGTACGGTTGTGCACCGCGACCGTGAGGCCGTTGCGCGCGAAGTTACGGGCGAGGTTGCGCCCCATGACGGCGAGTCCGGTGACGCCGATCTGGGCTGTTCCACTCATGGCACTGCTCCTCGGTGCTCGGGTGCGCTGCTCGATCAACACTACGGAAGAGTCCAAGTCGCGCGACCCGGGCGGCATTCCCGTCGTACGGGGTGACACGAGCCGGTAGCAGGGGCGCGCGTGGGACCCCGCCCGCACTCCCGTACGCACTCTTGTCACAGCGCGTTCGCAGCCCCTACTTTGGCGGCTCCTGATGCGTTCGAGGGGGACCCATGTCCGTACGCGGGCGGCACCGCCGGTATCAGCCGAGCCGTATCAACCGGGCCTCGCTGACGGTGACGGCGGGCGGGGCGGGCATGGCCCTGCCACTGATAGGAGCGGGCACCGCGCACGCCGCCTCGCTGGACGTCTGGGACAAGGTCGCGGCCTGCGAGTCCACCGACAACTGGACCATCAACACCGGCAACGGCTATTACGGCGGGCTGCAGTTCAGCCAGTCGACCTGGGTGGCGTACGGCGGACGGCAGTACGCCCCGCGTGCCGATCTGGCCGCCAGGAGCGAGCAGATAGCCGTGGCCGAGAAGGTACTCAAGGACCAGGGGCCCGGTGCCTGGCCGGTCTGTTCGGGGGAGGCCGGTCTCACCCGGGCCTCCGTGCACCCGGCGGTGGCCCACGTCCAGGCCCACCACCCTCAGACGACGAAGAAGACGCCCGCTCCGCACATCACCCCGCACACCGCCGCGCAGGCGAGCCCGACCAAGGTGCCCGGCAAGCGCGACTCGTACACCGTCGTCCCCGGCGACTCCCTCTCCCGTATCGCGCACACCGAGCACGTCAAGGGCGGCTGGCACCAGCTGTACACCGACAACCGCGAGGTCATCGGCCGCGATCCGGACCTGATACTGCCCGGCCAGCACCTCGCGTTACCGGGCGCGGCGACCCCGCCGAAGACCCATCCGCAGCCGCCCCACAAGCCGTCACCCGCGAAGCAGAAACCGAAGTCGCCGCCGAAGCAGCAGCCGGCCCCCCACGAGGAGACGGTCTCGCACAGGACCGCCACCTTCACCGCACCGGTCGACGCCGACCCCAGCACCCCGTACCACAAGGCCGGTGCCTCCTGGGCGAGCGGCTATCACACGGGGGTCGACTTCCCCGTCCCGACCGGGACGGCGGTGCACGCGGTCGCCGCCGGCAAGGTGGTCGAGGCGGGCTGGGGCGGCAGTTACGGCTACCAGGTGGTCATCCGGCACACCGACGGCCGGTACAGCCAGTACGCCCATCTCTCGGCCGTGAACGTACGGGCCGGGCAGCAGATCAACACCGGTCAGCGGCTCGGGCGTTCGGGCTCCACCGGCAACGCCACGGGTCCGCATCTGCACTTCGAGATCCGCACCGGACCCGCGTACGGCTCGGACATCGACCCGCTGGCCTACCTCAAGGCGGGCGGCGTCAGCCTCTGATCGCCGGTGCTCTTGCCGTCGCCGCTCTCGGCGCTCTGGCCGGGTGCCGGGATGCCCGGCAGGGTCCCTCGCTCGGCCGTGGTCGTCTGGCGCTCGGTCCGTGAGCGGCGCGCGGGTGTGCTCATCCGCTCGGTGGTGAGCAGGATCAGACCGCCCGCCGCCACCACGCCGCTGGCCAGCGCGATGGCGAGCCCGGCCGTGCCGTACCGGAACTCCTCGCCGAACAGGGTGAGTCCGACGGTGGCCGCGACCACCGGGTTGACCACGGTGACGGTCGCCAGCGGCGCGGCGAGCCCGGCGCCCCGGTAGGAGGCCTGGGAGATCAGCAGACCCGCCGCCGCGAGCACGGCTATGGCCAGCAGGCTCGGCACCTCGCTGAGCTTCAGCCCGTCGTTCCAGTCCTCGGCCACCACTTTGGTGAAGACCGAGGCCATGCCGAACGAGACACCGGCCGATGCCGCGAGCAGCACACTGCGCAGCACCGGCTTGTGCACCGCGCGCGAGCCGAGGAAGAGCGCCCCCATCCCGGCGAAGGTCGCGGCCGCGAGGATCAGGCGCTGGCCGCCGTTCACCGAGTCGGCGTCCGCGTCGGTGGTCAGCGCGAGCAGCCCCGCGAGTCCGGCGGTCGCCATGATCGCGCCGCGCCAGGCCGCCGCCCCCGCCTTGCGCCGTACGAACACGGCGGCCATCGGGAGCGCGAAGACTATGGTCAGCGCGCCCAGCGGCTGGACGAGGGTGAGCGGTCCGCAGGCGAGCGCCACCACGTGCAGCAGCGCGCCCAGGCCGTTGAGTGCCACGGAGCCCCACCAGGCGCCCTGGCGGAGATATGTGCTGTCGGGGGTGGCCGCGGCCACGCGCTCCTGCACGATCGCCGCGGCCGCGTAGGCGACGGCGGAGATCAGGGACAGCAGCACGGACAGGGCTAGGGCACTCATGCATCCACGATCTCTCGTGAATCGCCTCACGTCGTCGTCCTTGAGCACGCATTGACACGTACTGCCATAGGAGTACGCGTCTACTCCAGAAGTCGCCCATACATCGGGCATTTAGGACAACTGCTGGTCGGCGGGGGTGTGATGAGATCTTCTCGGCCACTCTGACGACCAGGGTGTCGCATAGTAGTCGCACTATTGTTCGGTCGAAAATCTGGAAGAATTACCGGGATTCCGGCGCGGACACGACACGTTTCACGGTCGTGCGCGGCAGCGGACGTTAAAGGGGACGAGTGGTGGATCTGACGGCGGCGGCGTCGGTGGGCGGGTTCTTCGCGCTGCGCACCGGATCACCCGGCGGCGGGCACCTCCCGCTTTCGCGGTTGTACGCGGGGGAGGGCGCCCCGCTCGCGGCCCGGATCGACACCGTCGAGGCCCGCCTGAACGCCCCCGAACGCCGCACCGCCGCCTCCGTCGCCCACCTCGGTCTGGTCGCCCGGCTCTGGTCGATCGCGCTCGGGCCCGCCGTGCTCCACGGCGAGGTGCCCGATCTCACACCGGACGCACTGTCCTGGGACGGCGGGCAGAGCGCGCCCGACGACCTGCTGCTCGACGGCGTGCGCGCGCTGCCCGGCACGGCCGAGCGGATCCGCGAGGGCGTCCAGTACGGCCACCTGGTGCCGCTCGCCGACGCCTTCCGGCGCGACACCCCGCTCTCGTACGGATTGCTGTGGGGCAACGCAGGATCCGCGCTCGCCGGCGCCGTGCGCGAACTCCACGGCTGGGCGCGGCGCAACGGCCGCCCCGAGGCGGCACGCCGCGCCCTGGAGCTCGGCGCCGAACTCTTCGCCCACCCCGACCTCGCGGGCACCGGCACCCTGCTGCCCGGCCCCGCCCTCCGGCGCCGCAGCTGCTGCCTCTACTACCGCGTCCCGGGCGGCGGCCTCTGCGGCGACTGCGTCTTCGACCGCCCGCCGGGACGCGGCTGACCAGGGCCGCGGAGCCTCTTGATCATGGGCGCGGTTTGGTATGGGGCGCCCCCGCTCCGTACGATTCCGCTTTTGGGAACTTCCGCGCGGGCGCGACCGCACACATGACCGAGGAACGGCGACGGCGATGACGGTGACAGAGGACATCCAGGACCAGGAGTACGGTCCCGGCATCGGCCAGGAGCCCGCCGAGTCCGACGTGGAGTACGGCCCCGGCATCGACCCGGAGCGGCTCGCCCTCTGCCTCAGTGTGCTGGCCGAGCTCGACACCATCGAGGTCGACCACCCCGACGCGATCGCCGTGCGCCGCGCCACCGCCGCCATCTACCGGACCGTGAAGCAGCGCCGCCGCCAGGAGCGCCGGGCCGCCAAGACCGCGCACGACCGGGCCGTCACGCATGCCACCGCCACCGGCTCCGCCGAGCGCATCGACGACGAGACCGAGGGCATCCTGCCCTCCTCCGCGACCCCGACCGGAGAGATCGCGGGGATACTCCAGCGCCCGCGCTCCTGCTACATCTGCAAGACGCGGTACGTGGAAGTCGACTACTTCTACCACCAGCTCTGCCAGAAGTGCGCCGCCGAGAACCGGTTCCGCCGGGACGCCCGCACCGACCTGACCGGCAAGCGCGCGCTGCTCACCGGCGGCCGGGCGAAGATCGGCATGTACATCGCGCTGCGGCTGCTGCGCGACGGCGCCCACACCACCATCACCACCCGCTTCCCCAAGGACGCCATCCGCCGCTTCAAGGCGATGGAGGACTCGGCGGAGTGGATGCACCGCCTCGAAGTGGTCGGCATCGACCTGCGTGACCCGGCGCAGGCGGTCGCCCTGGCCGAGCAGACGGCCGAGCAGGGCCCGCTCGACATCCTGATCAACAACGCCACCCAGACCGTGCGCCGGCTGCCCTCCGCCTACGCCGCCCTGGTCGAGGGCGAGGGCGCCCCGCTGCCCGCCGGTGAGCTGCCCGCCCACCACGTCATCGGCGCCTTCAACTCCGGCTCGGTCAGTGATCTTGGCGGACCGGCCGCGCTGCCGCTCGGCACCTCCGGCCTCGACGCCCAGCGGGTCGCCGACCTCGCCCTGGTCGCGGGCAATGCCAGCATCGCCAAGCACCGCGACGGCAGCGCCCTGGACGCGGGCGGCCTGCTCCCGGACGTGGTCGACACCAACACCTGGGTGCAGTCCATCGACCAGATCTCCCCGGTCGAGCTGCTCGAAACCCAGCTGTGCAACTACACCGCGCCGTTCATCCTGATCAGCCGGCTCCGCCCGGTGATGGCCGAGGCCGCCCGCAAGGCGCCCAACGGCCGTGCGTACGTGGTGAACGTCTCCGCGATGGAGGGCGTCTTCAGCCGCGGCTACAAGGGTGCCGGGCACCCCAACACCAACGCTGCCAAGGCCGCCATGAACATGGTGACCCGCACCAGCGGCCAGGAGATGTTCGAGACCGACAAGATCCTGATGACCTCGGTCGACACCGGCTGGATCACCGACGAGCGCCCGCACCACGACAAGCTGCGGCTCGCCGAGGAGGGCTTCCACGCCCCGCTCGACCTGGTCGACGGCGCGGCCCGGGTGTACGACCCGATCGTGCGCGGCGAGGCGGGCGAGGACCTGCACAGCGTCTTCATGAAGGACTACTCGCCCGGCAACTGGTAGGCCCGGCAGGCGGTTCGGCCCCGTCTTCGGTCAGGTCCCACGCGGCCCGGTGCAGCGCTCAGTGCGCGTGCCGGGCCGCGACCAGTTCCAGGACCGGCCGCCAGTCGTCCAGCACACCCACGTCCAGGCCGACGACCTTGCCGGCGTCGTCGGCCTGCCGCAGGCTGAGCGCCGCCTCGGCCTCCGGGTCGAGCGCGAACGCGTCCGCCTCCTCGAACGACATCACCCCGCCCTGCGCCCGCAGGGTCAGCTCGCTCTGCGCTGATAGCGTCCGGTCGGGCTCGACCGTCGCCAGATAGCGCTTGGCCGGGACGTGCAGCTGCACCAGCCGGGCCACCCGCGCCCCGAGCAGCGGGCGCACCGCGTCGGCCGCGCGGTCGGCATGGCCCGCGTCGTCACCCGGACGGAGCAGATGCCCCAGGTCGTGCACGAGCCCGGCGAGCTGGAGCTCCTTGTCACTGGGATGGGCGCGGCGCAGCAGATGCGCGGTCTGCAGCGCGTGGTCGTGCAGATCGACCGGATCACCGCTGCGATCGGGTGTGTCCCAGGCGTCCCGGCAGGCGTACAGCAGGTCCATCAGCTCCGTGACGGACCGAGGCCGGCTCGGCTGGTCCATGTGAACTCCTCCCGGGTGGCGGACGTCGCGGAACAGCAGATCATGGCCGGATGAACACCGTGTTGAACGTGCGGCGAAGGAAAGTTGACGCAAAGGAAGTGGCCCCATCGAGCGGGACCCCGCTCATTTGGTTACTCTGACCCCGACGGAAGCCATCAAAGGATCGACCAGTCCTCGATGCCCGTTCCGGGACCGGCCCGCAAACTGGGCCGAGCTTCCGACAGAGTGCCGGCGCCACCGCGTCAGAACTGCCCCTGCCCCCTGCCCCCTTCGGGCGGTCGGCGACCGGGAAGAGACCGGAGTCGCCAGTACGCCCAGGGTTACGCGACACAGAGGAGTGCGCGGTGACACCAGAGATGACTGAACGCGAACAGCGGACGCCGGAACGCGGCGGCGACCGGACCGGCCGGCCCGAGAAGCTCCGCAACCTTGAGGTCTGGGCCCGTTCGGCCCCGATCCGGCTGGCCGGCTACGAGGACGACCTCGCCGAGCCGCACATCCTGCCGGGCATCGACTGAGTGAACCGGGTGAGCTGAGCGCACCGTTCCCTGCCCCGAGGTGCCCCCTGCTCCGGCAGGGGGCACCTCCATGTCCGGTGACCTCCGTACCGCGCGATGCGTACGAAAGGCGGCCGTCCGCTTGCGGACCCGGCCGACCTCCGGCAGACAATAAGGGATAACTCGGGGCGAACAGGTGGGAGATCTACGTGCGCTCGACCCCACGCCGGTTCACCCTGGCCGCGACCGTCATGTCCCTCGCCGTCCTCGTCGCCGCGTGCGGCGGGGGCAGCAGCGGGAACAGCGCCTCCGACCAGAAGGAGCTGTTCCTCCAGCCGGTCGCCGCGTCCGGCCCCGACCCCTTCACGGAGTCGACGGCCAAGTCCGCCAAGCCGCTGACCCCTTCGCAGCCACCGCCGAGTGCCCCCAGCCCGTCGGCGCCCGTGCAGGCGATCCACTCCGTCCCCGGCTCCACGCCCGGCCTCTACGGCGGTACGCAGTCGGTGGCCAGCTGCGACGTGGAGCAGCAGATCCGGTTCCTGGACGCGGACAAGGCCAAGGCGCGGGCGTTCTCCGAGACCGTCGGGATCAACCAGAACGACCTGCCCTCGTTCCTGCGCGGCCTCACCCCGGTGGTGCTGCGGGCCGACACCCGGGTCACCAACCACGGCTTCAAGGACGGCCACGCCACCGCCTTCCAGTCCGTCCTCCAGGCCGGCACCGCGGTCATGGTCGACGACCACGGCATCCCCCGGGTGCGGTGCGCCTGCGGCAACCCGCTGAATCCGCCGGTCGCGACCCAGGGGGCCGCGTCCCGGGGCCAGTCGTGGCCGGGCTACCAGCCGTCGCGGACCGTGGTCATCAACCGCACCACGACGGTGATCAACAGCCTGATCATCGTGAACATCATCAACAACACCTGGATCGAGCGCAGGAGGGGCGACAACGGTTCGCGCGACCGCGACCGGCCCGACATCCAGATCGACCCGACCGCGCCGGTCGTCCCGGAGTCGCCGACCCCGGTGAGCCCGGAGCAGTCCAGCCCGGGCGTCTCGCCGAGTGAGTCCTCGGCGTCCCCGAACTCGCCGAGCGCGTCCACCAGCACCACCTGCCCGCCCGGGACCCCGACCACCACCGTGACGCAGTCGCCCCCCGGGGTCGCCCCCGGTGGCACCCCGCCGAACGCGGCGGCGACACCCGGCGGCACCACGCCCAACGTGGCAGCGACCCCCAACGGGGCCACGACGTCCTCGGGCTGCCCGACGGCCACCGTCACGGTCAGTCCCAAGCTGACGACGCAGCCGCCCTCGCCGCGCACGCCCAGCACGCTGCCGCCGACACAGCCGCTCGTGCCGACCCCGTCCACCGAGCTGCCCACGCTGCCCTCGGAGCCGCCGCCGGTCTTCCCCCAGGAGCCGTCGGCGGGCTCCGGCACCACGGAGATGCCGACCGGCACCTCCGACTTCGACACCGAGCCACCCCTGGACGCCCGACAGCTGACCTGACCGGATGCCCCCGATCGGCCCAAAGATCGGAATGACGATGGACGACTGGCCCGCCGACCCAGGTCTCAGCCTCGCCCTCAACCGCATGGGCGCCTTCGACTGGGACCTGGTGAGCGGCCAGCTGCACATGGACCCGTCCGCGCTCGCCGTGTTCGACATGGGGCCCGAGGAGTACGACGGCCGCCCCGAGACGCTCGGCAGCCGGGTGACCCCGAGCGAGGCCACCCGGCTCGACGCGATGGTCTCGCTGGCCCTCAAGAGCGGCAGCCGCCACTACGGCGCCTATTTCCGCGTACGGCTGCGCGACGGCAGCGCGCGCTGGACGCACACCCAGGGCTGTGTGCAGCGCGACGACGACGGCCGGCCGCAGCGCATCATCGGCGTCGTCCGCGATGCCACCCAGGAGCTCGCCGACTCCACCGCGCGCCCCGGCCGCGACGACGAGGACCGCCGCCAGACCGGCGTGGTCGACAGCACCACGGCCGCCCTCGCCCACGCCCGTACCGTCCAGGACGTCATCGACGTGCTCAACGGCTCGCACGGCCTGGAACACCTCGGCGCCACCAGCCTGGTGATGGGCCTGCTGGAGTCGGGGCGCATCCATCTGGTCGCCGAGGGCCCCGCCGACAGTTTCGTGCCGGGGACGCGCTGGACGCGGGTCGACGAGCAGTACCCGATGAGCGAGGTCGTGCGCACCCTCGCGCCGCGCTTCATCCAGACCCCGGACGACTTCGCCCGCTCCTACCCCCGGCTGTGGCCGCACATCAGCGGCCTCGGCATCACCGCGGCCGCCTATCTGCCGCTGATCGCCCAGGCCCGCCCGATCGGCGCGCTCGGCCTGCTCTACAGCGACAAGACCGGCTTCACGGCGGACGAGCGCAACCTCCTTGTGGCCCTTGGCAGTTCCATCGCGCAGAGCCTGCAACGGGCCGTGCTCTACGAGCAGGAGCACGACCTCGCCGAGGGCCTGCAACAGGCGATGCTGCCGCGCCGCATCCCCGATGTGCCCGGCGCCCGCATCGCCGTCCGCTATCGCTCGGCGCGGCTCGGCCGGGACATCGGCGGCGACTGGTACGACGTCATCCCGCTGCCCGGCGGCCGCGTCGGCGCGGTCATCGGCGACGTCCAGGGCCACGACACGCATGCCGCCGCCGTGATGGGGCAGCTGCGCATCGTGCTGCGCGCGTACGCCGCCGAGGGGCACACCCCGGCCACCGTGATGGCCCGCGCCTCGGTGTTCCTGCACGAGCTCGACACCGACCGCTTCGCCACCTGCACGTACGCCGAGGCCGACCTGTCGACCGGAGTCGTCCAGCTCGTACGGGCCGGACACGTCGACCCACTGCTTCGCCACCCCGACGGCAGCTGCCGCAGGCTCCCGGTGGAGGGCGGCCTTCCGCTGGGTCTCTCCGCCGAGTTCGGGCGCCTGGAGTACCCGGTCTCCACCATCGAGCTGGACCCCGGCCAGACGTTGCTGCTGTTCACGGACGGCCTGGTCGAGCAGCCCGGCGCCGACCTCGACGACGGGATGCAGCTGCTCGCCTCGCTGGTCCGCTCCGGTCCCGCCGACCTCCAGGAGCTCGCCGACCGGATGTGCGACGTGGTCGACGACCGGGCCGGTGACGACGACGTGGCGCTGCTGCTCCTGCGCCGGCGCGCCCTGGAGGCCCCGCAGACCGGCGGCCGCCTCCAGCAGCACGTGGCGCAGAACGACCCGGAGGCGCTGCGCTCGTCGCGCCATATGATCCGGGCGGCGGTACGGGCGTGGGGCGCCCGGGAGCGCGCCGACGAGATCGAACTCGCCGCCGACGAGCTGATCACCAACGCGCTGATGCACACCGACGGCGGCGCGATCGTGACCGTACGGGTGCTCGCCGGGCCTGAACGGCGGCTGCGGGTCGAGGTCGAGGACCGCTCCAGCGCCCTGCCGCGCCGCCGCGAGGCGGGCGACTCCGGGGTGTCCGGGCGCGGTCTGATGCTGGTGGACCGGCTCGCGGATGTGTGGGGTGTGGAGTCGCGGGGGAGCGGCAAATGCGTGTGGTGCGAGTTCATCGTGCCGGAGCGTGCCGAGAGTTGACGGCTACCTGACGGTAACCATACGTAATCCGACAGTACTTGACCGTAACCGAACGTTCGCGCTTGACTGCTGAACTCGTACGGTCGGCAGCGTCGCCGCCCTCCCGTTCGCGACTGATACGAGGCCCCTTTGAGCAGTGAGCTTCTGGCCCCTCTCGACCTGGCGTTCTGGCATCTCGAATCGGCCGAGCACCCCATGCATCTGGGCGCGCTCGCCGTGTTCGAGTCCGGCCCGGGCTGTGACGGCGAGCGGATCCTCGCTCTGCTGGCCGAGCGGGCCGCCGCGATCCGGCGGCTGCGGATGCGGGTGCGCGGCGTCTGGCTCCCGGTCGGCGGGGCCGCCTGGGTCACGCACAAGGAGTTCGACGTGCACCGGCATGTGTGCCGGGTCGAGCTGCCCGCGGGCGACTTCGCCGCCGAGGCCGCCCGGGCCGCCGGTGAGCTGATGGAGCGGCCCCTCGAACGCGGCCTGCCGCCCTGGCGGATGTACGTCCTGACCGGCCCGGACGGCGGTCGCCCGGGCGCGCCCTTCGCGGTCCTGGTCAAGCTTCACCACGCGCTCGCCGACGGTATGCGGGCCGTCGCGATCGTCGCGGGCATCCTCGACCAGCTGGCCGGGCAGCCCAAGCGGCGCGGCCGTCCCGCGCCCGCGAGGTCCTGGCTGCCCGGGCCGCGCGCGGTCGCCGGGTTCGCCCGCGACCGGGTCGGCGAGGCCACCCGGGCCGTCGGTATAGGCGCCAGCGTGGTGCGTGCCAGTCGCATCGAGTTCGGCGGCACTTCCGCGCTCGCCGCCGACTCCAGCGGCACCCGGCGCCTGGCCACCGCCGTGCTCGACGGGGACGAGGTGCAGCGGGTGCGCCGGGCCGTCGGCGGCACCGCCAACGACGTCCTGCTCGCGGTGGTCGCGGGCGGTCTGCGGCGCTGGCTGCTGGAACGCGGTTCCCCGCTGCCCGGCGCCGAACCCCGCGCCCTGGTCCCGGTCTCGCGCCGGCGCCCGGGTGCCGCGCCCGGCTCCGGCAACAAGCTCTCCGCGTACCTCCTCGGCCTCCCGGTCGCCGAGCCCGACCCCGCCACCAGGCTCGCCGTCGTACGTACCGCGATGGAGAGCAACAAGGCCGCCGGGCCCGGGCGGGGCGCCGGGGCGGTGGCCGTGCTCGCCGACCGACTGCCGCCGCTGGCCCACCGGTTCGGGGCGCCGCTCGCCGGGGGCGCGGCCCGTCTGCTCTTCGATCTGCTGGTCACCAGCGTGCCGCTGCCCCGCACCCGGCTCTCGCTCGGCGGCTGCGAGCTGCGCGAGATCTACCCGATGGCCCCGCTCGCGCGCGGGCAGTCGCTGGCGGTCGCCCTGTCGACGTACGGGGGCCGGGTCCATGTGGGCCTGGTGGCGGACGGGAAGGCGCTTCCCGACCTCGACCGGCTGGCCGAGGCGCTGCACGAGGAGCTGGTGGAGCTGGTCGAGGAGGTCGCCGGGGTGTCGGGGGCCGCGCGCTGACCGGGAACCCCTGCCCCACCCCGGTTAATCTGGGGTGTATGCCGGAATTGCCCGAAGTGGAAGCGCTGCGCGACTTCCTCGCCGTCCACCTCGTCGGCGAACGGATCGAACGCGCGCGGCCCGTCGCGATCAGCGTCCTCAAGACGTACGACCCACCGGTCGACGCGCTCGACGGGCGGACGGTGACCGGCGTCGGACGGCACGGCAAGTTCCTCGACATCGACGCCGACGGGCTGCACATGGCCGTCCACCTCGCTCGCGCGGGCTGGCTGCGCTGGCACGACACGCTGCCCGCCGACCCGCCGCGCCCCGGCAAGGGGCCGCTCGCGCTGCGGGTCGCGCTGGCGGGCGGGGCCGGGTTCGACCTGACCGAGGCGGGCACCCGCAAGAGCCTCGCCGTGTATCTGGTCCACGACCCGCAGGAGGTCCCCGGCATCGCCCGGCTCGGCCCCGACCCGCTCGCCCCCGGCTTCGGCCGCGACGACCTCGCCGGGCTCCTCGCGGGAGAGCGGCGCCAGCTCAAGGGTGCGCTGCGCGACCAGTCGCTGATCGCCGGGATCGGCAACGCCTACAGCGACGAGATCCTGCACGTCGCAAAGATGTCGCCGTTCAAGCCGGTCGCGCATCTCACCGACGACGAGATCACCACGCTGTACGAGGCGATGCGCACCACCCTCACCGACGCGGTGGAGCGCTCGCACGGGCTCGCCGCCGGGCGCCTCAAGGCGGAGAAGAAGAGCGGGCTTCGGGTGCACGGGCGCACCGGCGAGCCCTGCCCGGTCTGCGGCGACACCGTCCGCGAGGTCTCGTTCGCCGACTCCTCGCTCCAGTACTGCGCCACCTGCCAGACCGACGGCAAGATCCTCGCCGACCGCAGGATGTCCAAGCTCCTCAAGTAGCGCTCCAGCAAAGGCAGTCACCCCGACCGGCTGAGCGTCGCCAGGCGTGCGCCGTCGCTCGTGCGTACCTCGAAGCGCGCGATGTCGCCCGGCGCCAGCGCCGCCGCGCCCCGCATCTTCACGGTCGCCGCGTCCCGTACCGCCCAGGTCGCCACCGTGTCCTCCTCGCCACCGCGCCCCACCGCCACCAGCTTGCACACCACCGGGCCCCGCACCCCGCCCACATCGAGCCCGACATCGGTGCCGAACTCTGCGGGGGCCGTCGCGAGCGTCGCTGTGACGCCGGGGGCCGACGCGGTCGCCGCCCAGTGCGGCGAGGCCGGACCGGCCAGCAGGCTCATCGTCGCGAAGGGCGCGCCCGCCACCAGCGCCGCAGCGGCCACCAGAAGCCCGGCCCGCGTCCGGCGCTGCCTGCGCCGCCGCACCTCCACCGCGCCGAGCGCCGAGTGCAGCAGGGCGGGCGAGGGCGTTGCGACCGGGTCCACCCCGGGCGGCGTCCAGCGCGCGTACGCGGCGAGCAGCGCCTCCACGCTTCCCAGCTCCTCCAGCAGCCGCGCGCAGCGCGCGCACTGCGACAGGTGCTCCTCGAAGCGGAAGGTGTCGGCGGTACCGAGTACACCGAGCGCGTACGCCCCGACGTCCCGGTGGAGTTCCAGCGGCCTCATGCCGTCTGGTACGCAGACGGGGCCCCAATCACTCAAGTCACACGGGACGGGACAGAGAGGCGCGGCCGCACCTACAATCCGACCGCATGCTGCGCGTACTGGCGGTCGACGACGAGGCCCCCGCCCTCGAAGAGCTTCTGTATCTGCTGCGCGCCGACCCGAGGATCCGCAGCGCCGAGGGCGCCACCGGGGCCACCGACGCGCTGCGGCTGATCGGCGCCGCTCTTGACGCCGGGCCGCACGACGAGCAGGGTGTCGACGTCGTCTTCCTCGACATCCACATGGCCGGGCTCACCGGACTCGACATCGCCCGGCTGCTCGCCGGGTTCGCGCGGCCGCCGCTGATCGTCTTCGTCACGGCCCACGAGGGCTTCGCCGTCCAGGCGTTCGACCTGAAGGCCGTCGACTACGTCCTGAAGCCCGTCCGCCGGGAACGCCTGGCCGAAGCGGTCCGCCGGGTCGCCGAACTGTCGGGCGAGCGCACGCCCGCGGAGCAGTCGGTCGTCCCCGTCGAACTCGGCGGGATCACCCGCTTCCTGGCCGTCGCCGACATCGCGTACGCCGAGGCACAGGGCGACTACGCGCGGCTGCACACCGCGTCGGGCAGCCATCTGGTGCGCGTGCCGCTCTCCACGCTTGAGGACCGCTGGCGCTCGCACGGATTCGTCCGTATCCACCGCAGCCATCTGGTGGCGCTGGCCCGGATCGACGAACTGCGCCTGGACGCGGGCAGCATGACCGTCCGCATCGGCGGGGCCGAACTCCCCGTCAGCCGCCGCCATGCGCGTACCCTGCGCGACCAGCTGTTGCGTCGCAGTGGGCACTGATGCTTCGTCAGATCTGACGAGTCATCAGAAAAGGTGGATCGCCAGATGTCCCAGCGGAAGGCCGAGTTCCCACGCCGGGGTCCACACCCGCGGCTCGTCCTCGGCCTCCGCGAGCGGATCGACTCCGCCCGGCACCACCGCGTCCAGGTCCGCGGCGAGCAGCTCGGTCTCCTCCAGCCAGCGCCACGCGTCCAGCGCGAGCGCCAGATCGGGGCCCGACTCGGTCGCCGACCGCTCTCGAAGACGCTCGCGGACCCAGCTGTGCCACGGCCGGCCGGCCGCGGTCAGCGAACTCCACTCGTCGAGCCGCGCCACCACGCGTGCGCCGCCGACCGCGCCGTCCGACAGGAAGATCGTCAACGCGAGCGCGTTGCGTCCGGCCCTGAATTCGAGCGTCGTCGGCGGCATGAGATCGCCGGTGCGCAGTAATTCGTCGGCGATGTACTCCGCGTACATCCATGCCATCGGTACCAGCAGTTCACCACCGCTGGTCCCGTTCGTACCCTCCGGACGCATTCCGTCTCGCCTCTTTCATCGACTGTCCAGGCGCTCCAGGGAGCTCCAGGGAGCATTGAACCGGGGGCGCGTGCCCGCCGTGGCCAGAAGGGCAGGATCCGTCACCCCACACGAGGTGCCCATGCATGTGCGGCAGCTGCTCGGCGCGTACGTCCTCGGCGCCCTGACTCCCGACGAGGACCGCCGGGTCGCCGCGCATCTGCGCAGCTGCGCGGGCTGTCGCGCGGCCTACCTGGAGGTCGCGGAGACACCTTCGATGCTGGCCCTGCTCCTTGAGGAGGACCTGGCCGAGGATCCGCCGGACGAGTAGCCCGGCAGGACCCGCGCCAGGGCCCGAAGAGCATAGTACGAACGGGACTTGACGGTTCCGGCGGGCACCCCCAGGACCTCTGCGGCCTCGGCGACGCTGAGCCCCCGGAAGTAGATCTGCGCGAGCACCGCCCGGTGCTCGGGGCTGAGCGTGCGCACCGCGTCCCGGACGTCGAGCGCCGCCGCCGACCGCTCGGCGTGGTCGTCCTGCGCCTGCTCCGGCGCGTCCAGAACCGTGTCGGGCACCTCGACCGGCCGCGCCTGCCGGTTCCTGCGGGCGTCTATCGCCAGGCGCCGGGCGACGGTGAACAGCCACGGCCGCATCGAGGCGTACGGACCGTCGAACGCCTCGGGGTGCTGCCACGCCCGCACCAGCGTCTCCTGGAGCAGGTCCTCGGCGCGCTGGCGGTCGCCGTAGGTGAGGCCGAGCAGGAAGTGCATCAGGGCGGGTCCGTGTTCGCGCTGGAGCGCCGCCAGGTCGGGCTCGCGCGCGTACCGCCGCTCCTCGGCCGCGCGGGTGCCGGCCGCTTCTGAGAAACCCCTGCTCACCGTGTTCGCCCCTTCCCGAGAGTCCGCGGGCCGCAGCCCGTATCCGAGCGCAATCGGGCGGCGAGCGACAGCGGCCGGACCGCCGCATGCGACGAACGGTCGAATGGCGCGGCGAATGGTGCGGCGAACGGTGAGGGAAATGGAACAAATATGCATCATATGGACAACTGATAGTCCATCAGGCATTTCCTGCCGGCATTGAGACCGATGGAGTCCGCGCCATGACGCAGAGAACAACACGGCGGACGGCGGCCCTCGCGGCCCTCGTCCTGGCCGTGACCGCCGGGTGCGCCGGGGAGCACCGGGCCGTCACACGCCTGCCGCACCACCAGGACTCCGAGCGGCCCGACACGCCGACGCCGGCCGGCGGCGCCGCGTCCGCCGCGCCGCGCGCGTTCACCCTGGTCGCCACCGGTGACGTACTGCCGCACACCTCGACCATCCAGCGCGCCGCCGCCGACGCGGGCGGCGACGGATACGACTTCCGCCCGATGCTCGCCGGGGTCAAGCCGATCGTCTCGCGCGCGGATCTGGCGATCTGTCACATGGAGACGGTGTACGGGCCGGACGGCGGGCCCTTCACCGGGTACCCGGCGTTCACGTCGCCGCCGCAGATCGCCGCCGCGCTCAAGGATGCGGGTTACGACTCTTGCTCCACCGCGTCCAACCACAGCCTCGACGACGGGGCCGAGGGGATCGCGCGGACCCTGCGCGCCTTCGACAAGGCCGGGCTCAAGCACACCGGTTCGGGCCGCACGGCCAGGGAGTCCGCGACCCCCGCGCTGCTGGAGGCGGGCGGTGCGAAGGTCGCCCAGCTGGCGTACACGTTCGACACCAACGGCTATCCGATGCCCGAGGGCCAGCCGTGGGCCGTCCACGTCATCGACGAGCAGAAGATCATCGCGGACGCGCGGGCGGCGCGGAAGGCGGGCGCGGACATCGTGGTCGTCAGCGTGCACTGGGGCACCGAGTGGCAGACCGAGCCCGACGAGCAGCAGCTGCGGCTCGGCCGCGCGCTCACCGCGTCCAAGACCGGCGACCGGCCGGACATCGACCTGATCCTCGGCACGCACGCGCACATCCCGCAGGCGTACGAGAAGGTCAACGGCACCTGGATCATCTACGGGGAGGGCGACCAGATCGCCGGGGAGATGTTCAACAACAACGACGAGCGCGACGCACGCGGGAACATGAGCTCGATCGGCCGCTTCACGTTCGCGCCGCCGAAGCGGGCGGGGGCGCGGTGGGAGGTCAGCAAGGCCGAGTTCATCCCGCAGTGGATCGACGTGGACCGGGGTCGTGTCGTCGACCTGCCTCAGGCTCTGAAGTCCGCGCCGGACAGGGCGGACTACAAGGACGCCGAGGCGGAGATCCGCGAGGCGGTGCTGAGCCGCGGAGCGGCGAAGGACGGCCTGACGATGGCGGACCAGTAGGAGGCCGCTGCCGCGCGGGCCGGGGGGTTACGGCACCACCGTCACCGGCCAGCGCCCCGCCTTCACCAGGCGTACCGCCACCGAGCCGATGATGCGGTGGCCCGCCGACTCCGACGCGCCGACCACCACCGCGTCCGCCTTGAGTTCGTCGGCGGCCTTCACCAGGCCGCTGTACGCCTCGCCCCGGAACGTGTGGAACTCCCAGCGCACGGTCCAGATGTCCCGCAGCCGTTCCGCCGCCGCGCGGATCTCCGCCACCAGGCCCTCGGCGATCTCCCCGGTCGTGTCCGCGATCGGCGCGCCCATCGCGGCACCCGCCGTGACCAGCGGCTGGACGTAGACCACCGCGAGCAGCGCGTTCTGGCGCCGGGCCAGACCACTGGCGTACGCCGCCGCCCGCAGCGAGGAGTCGGAGCCGTCCACTCCGACGACGATGACCTTGGGGCCGTCCGTACCGCGTTCGAAGGGTGCTGTCACCCGAACGAGGCTAGCGTCACGAGGGGCCGTGTCCGAGAGGCGGCCCGGCGCGGCGCTCCCTAGAGTGCAAGGCATGAGTGTCACCGAGGGGGCGCCCATACCCGCACGGGCCCGTCCGCCCGTCCGGTCCCGGTTTCTGAACCGGGTGCCGGAGGCGTTCGCCATGTTCTTCGCCGGGCTCGGACTGTTCTGCGGGATCATCGCGCTGTTCCCGGCCCTGCGGCATCTGCTGCGGCCGATCTCCTGGTTCCTCGACCGGGTGACCGTCCCCGTCAGCGCCAACCTCGCGTACGCCGTCTTCCTGCTGCTGCTCGCCGCCGCCGTCGGAGCCCGTAAGAAAGTCGCCTGGCGGCTGGTCGTGGGCTATCTGGGCCTGCTCTTCGCCGCCGACCTGCTGCTGCTCGCGGTCGCCCAGTGGAGCTGGGCCGCCAACGGGTTCGTCTGCGGGGCGGCCCTGCTCGTGCTGATCATGGCGCGCGGCGAGTTCTACGCGGAGACCCGGCGCGGCGCCGTCCACCGGTCCCTGCTGGTCCTGGTGCTCGGGCTCGCCGCCGGTGTCCTGGCCGGCTGGGCGCTGGTGGAGATCTTCCCCGGTACGCTGCCGCGCGGCCAGCGGCTGCTGTGGGCCACCAACCGGGTGCTCGGCGGCCTCGCCTCCAACGGCCAGTTCGACGGCCGCCCACCGCGCCCCCTGTACTTCTTCCTCGGCCTGTTCGGCGCGATCGCCCTGCTCAGCGCGGCCACCACGCTCTTCCGCTCGCAGCGCATGGAGGCCGCGCTGCACGGCGACGAGGAGCCCCGTATCCGCGCGCTGCTCGGCGCCTACGGCCGCGAGGACTCGCTCGGCTACTTCGCCACCCGCCGAGACAAGGCGGTGGTGTTCTCGCCCAGCGGCAAGGCGGCCGTCACCTACCGGGTGGAGGCCGGGGTGGCCCTGGCCAGCGGCGACCCGGTCGGCGACCCCGAGGCGTGGGGGCCCGCGATCGCGGCCTGGCTGGACGTGGCCAAGCAGTACGCCTGGGCGCCCGCCGTGATGGGCGCCTCCGAGGAGGGCGCCACCGTCTACGCCCGGCACGGTCTGAGCGCCATGCAACTGGGCGACGAAGCGATCCTGCACGTGGCCAGGTTCGACCTGGACGGGCGCGAGATGCGGGTCACCCGCCAGGCCGTCCACCGCGTCGCCAGAACCGGCGCCACCACCCGCATCCGCCGCCACTCCGCGCTCACCGACGACGAGATGCAGCAGATCGTCGACCGGGCCGACGCCTGGCGCGACACCGAGACCGAGCGCGGCTTCTCCATGGCCCTGGACCGCCTTGGCGATCCCGCCGACGGCGAATGCCTGCTGGTGGAGGCGTTCGACGCCGACGAGAAGCTCATCGCGTTGCTCTCGTTCGTGCCCTGGGGCCCGGACGGCATCTCGCTCGACCTGATGCGGCGCGACCGCAGCGCGCCCAACGGCGTCATGGAGTTCATGGTGGCCGAGCTCTGCGCGCAGGCGCCGAAGCTGGGCGTACGAAGGATCTCGCTGAACTTCGCCGTGTTCCGCTCGGCCTTCGAGGAGGGCGCGCGGATCGGCGCGGGCCCGGTGCTGCGGCTGTGGCGCCGGCTGCTGCTGTTCTTCTCCAAGTGGTGGCAGCTGGAAGCGCTGTACCGCTCGAATGTGAAGTACCAGCCCCAGTGGTTCCCGCGCTTCCTCTGCTACGGGGACGCGGGCTCGCTCGCCCGGGTGGGCCTCGCCTCCGGCATCGCCGAGGGCTTCGTCTCCGTACCCAGTCTGCGCAAGCTCTGGGGAAAGGGGCACCCCAGAGGCGTCAGCAGCCCCGGCTCCACCGAGGGCCTGCCGCCGATCGAGGCGCTGGGCCTGGGGAGCGGCGCGGGCGGCGCGGCGGGGGAGCGGCAGCTGCCCGAGCAGGTGCGGGTGCGCCACCGCAAGCTGGACCGGCTGCGCGCCGACGGCACCGAGCCCTACCCCGTGGTCATCCCGGCCCGCACCCACACCCTGGAGCAACTGCGCGCCGCCGGGCCGGGGACGGACGCGACCGTGGCCGGGCGCGTGCTGGCCGTACGCGACTTCGGCGGAGTCGTCTTCGCCGTACTGCGCGACTGGTCCGGCGACCTCCAGCTCGCGCTCACCCGCGACGGCACCGGCGCGGCCGTGCTCGACCGCTTCACCCGCGACGTCGACCTCGGCGACCACATCACCGCGACCGGCACCACCGGCACCACGAACCGGGGCGAGCTCTCGCTCTTCGTCACCGACTGGCAGATGACCGGAAAGTGCCTGCGGCCGCTGCCCGACAAACGGCGGGGCCTGGCCGACCCGGAGGCCCGGGTGCGCCGGCGCTATCTCGACCTGGTGGCCCGCCCCGAGGCCCGCGAGGTCGTACGGGCCCGCTCCACCGCCGTCCAGGCGCTGCGGCAGGGCCTGCTCGACCGGGGCTATCTGGAGGTCGAGACACCGATGCTCCAGCAGATCCACGGCGGCGCCAACGCCCGCCCGTTCACCACCCACATCAACGCCTACGACCTGGACCTCTATCTGCGGATCGCGCCCGAGCTGTATCTGAAGCGGCTGTGCGTCGGCGGAGTCGAGAAGGTCTTCGAGATGGGCCGCACCTTCCGCAACGAGGGCGTCTCGTACAAGCACAACCCCGAGTTCACGATGCTGGAGGCGTATCAGGCCTTCGCCGACTACGACGTGATGCTGGACCTGACGCGCGAGCTGATCCAGGGCGCGGCGATGGCCGCGTTCGGCGCTGCGGTTGCCCGCAAGGCGGGCCCGGACGGGCGGCTCGTCGAGCACGACATCTCCGGTCCCTGGCCCGTCAAGACGCTGTACGGGGCCCTCTCCGAGGCGCTGGGCGAGGAGGTCGACGCCGACACCGACGAGCAGGTGCTGCGGCGGCTGTGCGACCGGGCCAATGTCCCGCACACGCCCGAGAACAGCCGGGGCGACGTGGTCCTGGAGATGTACGAGCGGCTCGTCGAGGAGAAGACCCAGCTGCCCACCTTCTACAAGGACTTCCCGACCGAGGTCTCCCCGCTCACCCGCCAGCACCGCGCCGACCCCCGGCTCGCCGAGCGCTGGGACCTGGTCGCGTTCGGCACCGAACTGGGCACCGCCTACTCGGAGTTGACCGACCCCGTGGAGCAGCGGCGACGGCTCACCGCGCAGTCGCTGCTCGCCGCGGGCGGGGACCCGGAGGCGATGGAGCTCGACGAGGAGTTCCTGGACGCGCTGGAGTACGCGATGCCGCCGACCGGCGGGCTCGGCATCGGAGTGGACCGCACCGTCATGTTCCTCACGGGTCTGACGATCCGTGAGACACTGCCGTTCCCGCTGGTCCGCCGCCACTGAGACGGTCCGGGTCGGCGGGTACGGCCCAACGGGTGTTTTCGGGCCGCCCGGGCGGTGTGCTTCAGGCGCCCGGGACGTGCACCGTGCGAGCCATGGGTCATGAAAAAGGATGAGATGCTGCCCGGGCGACGCACGCTGTTGCGCGTCGGCGCCTGCCTGGGAGCCGCCGCCGCCCTGCGGATGCTGACCGCCGAGGACACCGAGGCTCCGGTGCGGCGGGCCGCCGCCGGACCCGCCCCCGGGCCGCAGGCCGCCCCGCCCCGGCTGAAGTCCACCGCGTACCGGCTGGCGCCGATGACCGCCGACGCGCCGCCGCAGTACCACACCGCGCTGCCGCCGGTGCGCCGCAAGCCCTTCCTGAGCATGCCCCAGCTCGGCCCCAACACCATGGTGCTGACCTTCGACGACGGCCCCGACCCGCGCTACACCCCGGAGATCCTGCGCACCCTGCGCGAGCACGACGTCCGCGCGATGTTCTTCGTCTGCGGCGAGATGGCCACCGACAACCGCGATCTGCTGCGCGAGATGCACGACGACGGCCATGTGGTCGGCAACCACTCCTGGACCCATCCGCTGCTCATCAAGATGTCGTACGACGCGGTGCACGACGAGATGGCCCGCACCAGCGAGGTGATCGACGACATCCTCGGCGAGCGTCCGCAGTGGTTCCGTGCTCCGTACGGGGCCTGGAACCGCGACTCGTTCCGCATCGGCGCCGAACTCGGCATGGAGCCGATGGCCTGGACCGTGGACACCCTCGACTGGACCACGCCCGGCACGCCCACCATCGTCCGCCGCGTCCTGGACGGCGCCGCGCCCGGTGTCGTGGTGCTCTCGCACGACGCGGGCGGCGACCGCTCGCAGAGCGTGGCCGCGCTGCGCACATATCTGCCCCAACTGCTGGGCGCGGGCTACCGGTTGAGGGTCCCGCCGAAGCGCCGCTGAGCGCTGTGCCGGGTCAGCCGGTGGTCGGGTGGCCGCTCAGCGCGAGCCCACCATACGGGCGAAGACGACGACGTTGCCGTCGTAGCCCCGGGCACGGGTGAAGCCGCCGCCGCAGGTGATCACCCGCAGCTCCGGGTGCCCGGTGTCGCCGTACACCCGGGCACCCGGGAAGTTGTTCTTGTCGTACACCTCGACGCCGTACACCTCGAACACGGCGATGTGCCCGTCGGCGCGGGTCACCTCGACGTGGTTGCCCTTCTTGAGCGAGCCGAGGCCGTAGAAGACGGCCGGGCCCCGGGTGTTGTCGACGTGGCCGACCATCACCGCGGTGCCGCGCTGGCCGGGGGCGACCCCGTTCTGGTACCAGCCCGCCAGATTGGGGTCGTCCGGGGGCGGCGCCTGGACCCAGCCGTCCTGGTCGAGCCCGACCTCGATGACCGGGGCGTCGATCCTGATCGCGCCGATCGTGATCCGGGAGGCCGCCGAGAACGACAGCGGCTCGACCGGGACGAGCGGTGTCGTGGGGACGAAGACCTCCGGACGGCCCGTCAGCGCGGCCGCCGCCGCGGGCTGCGGCGGGCCCATCGTGACGTCGGCGCCGTTGCGCATCAGCGCCAGGCCGGTGAGCATCACCAGGGCCAGGGCCCCCCATGGCGACCGCCTCCGATGCTCCGAGCCGCCCTCTTCCTGCCCCATCTCGCTCCCTCCAAAGCCCTCCGTGCCACCTGTAGGCACGGTAGGGGCGACATCGCACTCCGGCGATCGGAGAGGTGCGAACGGGTGGTGGGGGGTGGGACGCGGTCATGGGGCGGGGCCGCCGGGATGACCCATCCGTGTCATGACGAGGGTGATGGTCATATAAAGCTTCTGACGGTCTGTGACCTGCGGGTCCGTCAGATCGGTGGGCCACTTCTCGGCGTGTCGGCTCACCAGGGTGGACCAGCGCCGACATGCGAGGTCGCAGCCCTGCGGTGAGGGTTCGTCATGGGAGGCGTACTCGTCGAATTTCCCGGAGCACGGCTTTGGGGCGCCCTCCCTCGGAGGTTCAACCATGCGTGCTTCACGCGCTCTTCCGGTGGCCGTGGCCGCCTTCGCGGCGGTGGGGCTCTCGGCCCCGCTGGCCGCCGCCAACTTCGGCCCGAGCAATGTCTCGGTCAGCCCGAACGCGGTGCACCAGGGCGGCATCCTGACGATCACCGCCAACGGCTGCGGCCACGGCGGCATCGTGACGTCGAACGCCTTTCACCCGACGTCGCTCTCGGGCGGCGACACCGGTTTCGCGACCGCGAGAGTCTTCGACCACGTCTCGCCCGGCTCGTACAACCTGTCGGTCCGGTGCAACGACAACCCCAGGACCGAGACGCGCAGCTTCACGGTGCTCCCCGGCCGCGGCGCCATGGGCGGGCTCGGGGGCTCGGTCGGCCCGACCCAGACCGAGATGGCGGTCGGCGGGTCCCTGGTGGCCGCAGCCGCCATCGGTGGCGCCGTGTTCGTCGTACGCCGCCGCCGCACGGCCAGCGGCCGGCTCTGACCGCCCGACCTCCCGGACAGAGCCGAACCGCCCGTCGCCCCTAGTCCTGGCCAGGACTAGGGGCGACGGGCGTCTTTTTTCTTTTCAGGGGCGATGGCCGTTCGCTGGAAGTGGCCAGGGGTGGAGTGGCTGAGGGGCGCGGGGAACCGCGCGACAAGCCACGCACGGTCCGCACTCGAAGAACTCCCAGTGGAGCGCCTAGTGCCAGCGGCTGTTACTGCGCCGCCGCAGATAGAACGCAAGACCCCCACCCGCGACAGCGACCAGCGCGAGCCCAGTAGCAATCTCACCCATGTTCACGCCTTCGGCGCTACCACCGAGCCCACCCCGGACACCCCGCCCCGGGACACTGGTCGTACTGATGGTCGGCGGCCGGGTGGTGGGCCGCACAGGCGGCCGAACGGTGGGCCGAAGCGGCTGCGGCTGCGGGCCACCAGCGATGGTGAGATCGGTCGTGCCGCGCTCGCTGCCGCACATGAACGTCACGGTGTAGGTGGCACCGCGCTTCGCGTTGGGGTCGATCTGGGCGGTCGTGGAACTCTCGCGGGGGATGGTGACCGTGTCGAATACGCCGGAGGAGGCGGTGGCGGTGTTGGGGCACCCCGTGACGTTCAGCGTGACCTGACCGCCGGCGGCGACCGTGGAGGGGGTCACGCTGAACCCGAACGACGTGATGTTGCTGCCGTGCGCGCCGTCGGCGGCCATGGCCCCGGGGGTGGCGAGGGAGAGAGCGGCGGCGGCGAGCAGGGTGGCGGATCCGATACGTATCGCGCCCATGGACTAATCCTCCGGGTCCCCGAGGCGCACTGCGGAACCGTTTTCCACATGAGGCGGGAAATGCGTCTCGTGCCCGACACGCTAGGAGCGGGTGGTTCCGGTCGCGATCGGTGTCCGGCGAATGGGGCATTCCCTTCCCCCACCCGGCGGACCTGCCGGGGTGTCACCCGCCTGTTCCGTCACTTCGTCAGCTCGGGGAACAGGGCGTGGAAAGGCGCGGAAGTGGCCGAGATGCCTCGGCCGAAGGGTGCGTCGAAATCCCAGATGAGGAAGAGCAGGAATGCGATCAGCACGCTGAAGAGCCCGGCCAGGAGCAGCTCGCGCCCGGTGCGGCGGATCTGCAGCGTGAAGATCAGCCCGACGGTCACCACGGCCCCGACGATCAGCCCGAACCACACCACCCCCGGCATGGTCGCGCCCGCCCCCTGCCCGCGTGCGGTGCGGGCGTCGTCGACGGCCGCCACCTGGTCGACGAGCGGCTGGTACGCCTGGCTCTCGTGGTCGTTGGCGGGCACGTACGAGGTGACGTCCTTGCGCAGCTGCGAGAGCAGGGCGGTCCCCTTGTCGCTGATGTCGCCGTGGACCTCCATGTGGTGCCACTCGCTGTCCATCACGAAGGTGACGTACGAGTCGACGTCGGCGCGGATGCGTTCGCGCACCGGGCCCGGATAGACCTGGACGCGCTCGCTGACCTCGTGCAGCGCCTGCGCCTCCTGACGGACGGTCTCCTGGGCCGCGCTGCGGGCCTCCCAGACGCCCGCGATGGCGAGGCCCAGGACGATCGCGTACACCACGCCGATCATCATCGTCATGTACTCCATGACGTCCGGGGTCTCGGAGGGGTCGTCGTCCTCGCGGATGCGGCGGTGGTTGACGACGACGATGGTCAGTACGACGGCGCACGCGGCGGCCATCGCGATAACGAGGACGATCCAGTCCTTCAAGGCAGCACCTTCCACGAGTCGGAGCGGGGGAGTACGTAGGGCGAGGGCGCGCGATCAGCGGGAAGAAGAACGGGGGCGGAGCACGGCGACGGCCAGGATCGCGGGCGCCGCGATCAGCAGGACGAGCGTGACCGGCGAGAGCAGCGAGCTGGGCTTCTTGCGCGGCGGCATGCGGTACGCGTGCAGCGCCATCGCCCGGGGCCGGGATGCCGGGGGCTTGACCGAGGGTGCCGGGGGCGTCGGGGTCAACGGAGGCGTCGGCAGCAGCGGGACGACGGGTGCAGGGCCGGGCGGATGTACGGGCGGGGCCTGCGGCGGCGGCACGGGCCCGGGCGGCACGGGCCCGGGCGGCACCGGCCCCGGTGGAGGCGGAACCGGCCCCGGCGGCGCGGGAGCTGGAGGCGCCGGGGCCGGGGGTGCAGGAGGCGGCGGCACCGGTGCGGGAGGCGGTGGTGGAGGCGGCGCCGGTGCGGGAGGCGGCGGGGCTGGGGGCGTGGGTGCGGGTGGCGGTGGAGCTGGGGCCGGAGGTGCGGGCGCGGGAGGCGGCGGTACAGGTACCGGGGGCTTCGGTGCGGGCGCGGGCGGTGCCGGTGTGCAGAGGCCGTCCCCGGCGGTCGCCACCGCCGCGGTCGACCCGTCGTCCGTGACCGCCCACGCGCAGGCGTCCGCGCGCGCGTGAGGTGCGGGACCGGCGAACAGCAGGGCGAGAGTGGCCGCCGCGACGAGCCGCCGGGCCGGCCGGGCACCGAGCGGCCGTTGGGCCAAATGGGTTGCGTGCACGTCGAGGATCATCGGGCCCGGCGGGCCCCGGCACTACGGGTCCAACGCTGATTCGCCTGATGGGAGGAGCTTCGGCCGCTTTGCGTTTGGGACGGGTGAGGGGCGGTTCGGCGGGGTCGGGAAAATTCTTTCGCAGGGGTTGAACGCTCCGGGGGCTGTCACGCGTACCTAGGGCCATGAACGGCGCACCCAGGCGCCACAAGGGACAGACAATCAACGGGAGTTGACATGGCAACCTGGCGCAACGCCTCGCTCGCGGTGACCGCGGCGGCAGTACTGGCACTGACGGCGACGGCCTGCGGTCAGGACAAGGGAAGCGCCGCGCCCAAGGGCCAGCCGGTCGGCAACGCGGCCCAGGCCAACAGCGACACCGGGTACGGATACGGCGACAGCGGCTATGGCTCGGCCGACAAGACGGCGGCCAAGTCGGCCGGACAGCTGGCCGTGTGGGACAGCAAGGATCTGGGCAAGGTGGTCACCGACAGCGCCGGGTTCACCCTCTACCGCTTCGACAAGGACACCGCCAGTCCGCCGAAGTCGAATTGCGACGGCGACTGCGCGAACCTGTGGCCCGCCGTGCCCGCGGGCAGCGTCACGGCGGCTCCCGGAACGGATTCCGGCCTCATCGGCCAGGTGACCCGGACCGACGGCACCAAGCAGCTCACGATCGCCGGCTGGCCGATGTACCGCTACACCAAGGACACCAAGCCCGGGGACGCCAACGGGCAGGGCGTGGGCGGCACCTGGTACGCCTCGGCCCCCGACGGCAAGAAGGCGAAGCCCGCCGCCGACGGGTCCGGCTCCGGTTCCGGGGCCGCCGAGCCCGCGAGCCTGCCCGGGCTCTCGGTCCGTAACGACCCCAAGCTCGGGAAGATCATCGTCGATTCGCGCGGCATGACCGTCTACCGCCTCAAGAAGGACTCCGCCTGGCCCATGAAGTCGGCCTGCACCGGTGACTGCCTGAAGAAGTGGCCGGTGGTCGCGCCTGTCGAGAAGAGCAACACCGAGGGCATCATCCAGAAGGGCTTCGTCACCTTCAACCGGCCCGACGGGCTGAAGCAGCAGTCGATCAACTGCTGGCCCGTCTACACCTTCGCGGGCGACACCAAGCCCGGTGACACCAACGGCCAGGGCGTGAACGGCACCTGGTTCGCGGTCACGCCCGACGCGAAGCTGGTGGGGGCCACAAAGTAAGGCATCGAGTAGACCGCGAAGTAAACCGCCGATTAACCCGTCGCGAAATCCCCCTCCCCAGGCCGTCGGCCCGTCACCGTGTCCCCCGCGCGGTGGCGGGTTCGACGTGCGCTGCGGCATGTGTGACCGGTGGAGTGTGTGACCAATAACGGATCGCCATTTTCCGTTTTGACTCGCCCTCCTGGCTGACGATCAGTAGCCTCGGCTCGAACACTGACCATGCACATGGCCATCACATCCCCCGCGGCGAGTTGTTGGAGTCATTGATGGAGCGTCCCGCCTGGGCCCCGACGGGCATCGACATCTCGGTACCGAGCGTGTCCCGCATCTACGACTACTACCTGGGCGGCTCGCACAACTTCGAGGTCGACCGGGAAGCCGCGCGCAAGGCCATGCAGTTCATCCCCGGACTGCCCAAGGTCATGCAGGCGAACCGGGCGTTCATGCGGCGGGCGGTGCGCTTCGCGCTCGACGAGGGCATCACGCAGTTCCTCGACATCGGCTCCGGCATCCCGACCTTCGGCAATGTCCACGAGGTCGCGCAGCGGGCGGACCCCCAGGCGCGGGTGGTCTACGTCGACCACGACCCGGTCGCCGTCGCGCACAGCCGCGCGGTCCTGGAGGGCAACGAGCGGGCCGGCATCGTCGCCGCCGATCTGCGCAAGCCGCGGGACATCCTGGCCAGCCCCGAGGTGCGCCGGCTGCTCGACCTCGATCAGCCGGTCGCCCTGCTGCTAGTGGCGGTGCTGCACTTCCTGGAGGACGAGGACGACCCGTACGCCGCGGTCGCCGAGCTGCGCGACACGCTCGCCCCCGGCAGCATGCTCGTCCTCACCCATGCCGCGTACGAGGGCATCCCGCTCAGCGAGGAGCGCGCGGGCGGCGCGGTGGGCGTCTACCGCAACATCCGCAACCCGCTGGTCATGCGGACCAGCACGGAGATAGCCAGGTTCTTCGACGGGTTCGAGCTGGTCGCGCCGGGCGTGGTCCAGATGCCGATGTGGCGGCCCGAGACCTCGCCGGAGCAGGAAGACCCCTATGCCTTCTCGGGGTTCGCCGGCGTGGGACGCAAAGCGTGAGCACCCCGGCCAAGGCGCAGGGGCAGGGGCAGCCTCTCGATCCCGACGGTCCGGAGTCCAGGCTGAGACGGTTCGCCACGATCTGGAGCCGGGCGATCTTCCCGGTGACCGCGACCTCGCTGACCCGCCCCGAGTTCGAGCAGCACCTGGTCCCGCTGGCCCGCCGCCTCATCGAGGCCCTGCACCGCCGCCACTTCGACCCGGCGCCCGCGCACGAGGTCGGCGCCGAACTGGTCCGCGCCCACTGCACCGACCCCGACGCGCTCAGCCGTACGCTCGGCGTCGTCGACTCGTATCTGGTCCTGTACTGCGGTACGGACCAGGGCCTGCGGGCCGAGGAGGCGCGGGCCCGGTGCGGCCGCCTCCAGCACGCGCTGGCCGCCGGGTTCGCCCAGGCGCTGCGCGAGCGCACCCTGCGCGAGCAGGAGGCCATCGCCCGCTCCGCGCTCTCCGCGCGCAGCGCCGCCGAGGTGGCCCTGCACACCAGCGAGGCCCGGTTCCGCGCGGTCTTCGAGGGCGCCGCCGTCGGCATCGGCATCGCCGACCTCGAAGGCAACGTCCTGGAGGTCAACGAGACCCTCACCCGGATGTTCGGCGGCATCGAGGGCCGCATCCGCAGCCGCAACGTCAGCGAGTGGGTGCACCCCGAGGACGCGCCGCAGGTCTGGCGCCTGTATGAGGAGCTGGTGCGCGGCGAGCGCGACCACTACCGGGTCGACAAGCCGTACTACCGGGGCGACGGCACCGTGCTGTGGACCAATCTGACGGTCTCGCTGCTGCGCGACGCCGAGGGGCGCCCGCAGTACCAGCTGGCGCTTTTGGAGGACACCACCGAGCGGCGGCTGCTCAATCTGCGGCTGCGCTACGAGGCCACCCACGACGCGCTGACCGGGCTGCCCAACCGCACGCTGTTCTTCGAGCGCTTGGAGAAGGCGCTGGCGGCGGGCGAGGGCAGGCGGTTCGGGCTCTGCTATCTCGACCTCGACGGCTTCAAGGCGGTCAACGACAGCCTCGGCCACTCGGCGGGCGACCGGCTCCTGGTGGAGGTCGCCGACCGGCTGCAGAGCTGCGCGACCGGGCCCGGCGAGATGGTGGCCCGGCTCGGCGGCGACGAGTTCGTGGCCCTGACCACCGGTACCGACACCCTGCGCGAGGTCGACGAACTGGCTTCGCGCATCCTCGGCGTGCTCTCCGCGCCGATCCGCCTCGACGGCCGTGAGCTCACCGTGCGCGGCTCCATCGGCGTGGTCGAGGGCCCGGCGGGCGAGCGCGGCGCGGCCGAGGTGCTGCGCAGCGCCGACATCACGATGTACCGGGCGAAGGCGGCGGGCGGCAACCGTTTCGAGCGGGCCGACCCGGAGGCCGACGCGCGCGCGATCACCCGGCACGGGCTCACCAACGCGCTGCCGGCGGCGCTTGAGCGCGGCGAGTTCTTCATCGAGTACCAGCCGCTGGTGCACCTCGGCGACGGCAGCGTGCACGGGGCGGAGGCGCTGGTGCGCTGGTCGCATCCGCAGCACGGGGTCCTGGGGCCGGACCATTTCATTCCGCTCGCCGAGCACACCGGTCTGATCGTGCCGCTCGGCCGCTGGGTGATGGCCGAGTCGGTACGCCAGGCGCGGTTCTGGCAGGAGCGCCACCCCGGCTCACGGGCGGGCGGCCCGCTGCGGATCAATGTGAACCTGTCGCCGACCCAGCTCCACCACCCCGGCCTGGTAGCCGACACGGTGGAGGTCCTGGAGCGCTCCGGCCTCGAACCGGGCGCGCTGTGCCTGGAGGTCACCGAGTCCGCGCTCATCGGCGCCGACGACGACCTGTTGAAGCCGCTGCGCCAACTCGCCGACATGGGCGTGGACATCGCGCTCGACGACTTCGGCACCGGCTACTCCAACCTCGCCAATCTGCGCAGGCTGCCGGTGAGCGTGCTCAAGCTGGACCGCTCGTTCACCCAGTCCATGCAGCAGCACCCGGCCGACCCGGTCGACATCAAGATCGTCGAGGGCATCGTCTCGCTCGCCCACAGCCTCCAACTGGCCGTCACCGTCGAGGGGGTGGAGACCGGGGCGCAGGCCGAGCAGCTGCGCGCGCTCGGCTGCGACACCGCGCAGGGCTGGTACTACGCCCGCCCCGGCGCCCCCGACCGCATCCACTCGCTCGCCCTGGTGGACGCGGTCTGACCCCACGGTGGCGCCGCGCTCAGGCCTGGCCCTTGCCGATGCCGAGCAGGACCCGCTGCAACTCCCGTGCGGCGCGCGGCGGGTCCACGTCGCTGCGGTGCGCGAGCGCGATAGTACGGCGAAGCCCGGGGCGGGCCAGCGGCGTCACCCGCAGCTCGCGGCCCGCCCGGGCGGCCACCATGCTCGGCACCACCGCGATGCCGAGCCCGGCCCGTACGAAACCGAGCACCGCGTCCATCTCGCCGCCCTCGACGGTGAACGACGGCTCGAACCCCTCGGCGCGACAGGCGGCCACGGTCAGCTCCCGCAGGTCGTAGCCGTGCCGGAACATCACGAGCGGCGCGTCGCGCAGATCGCGGACGCGGACGAACTCGCCCGGGCCCGGCGGCGGTTCGGTGGCCGCCGAGACCACCACCAGGTCCTCGTGGAAGAGCTCGACGCTGGTCAGCGCGGGCGAGCCGGGCGGCAGCGGCAGCACCACGAGCGCCAGGTCGAGGGCGCCGCGCGCCAGTTCCCGTACGAGATCGTGCGAGCCGCCCTCCTCGATGAGGAGCTGGATGCCGGGATGACGGCCGTGGAAGGCGCGCAGCACCTCGGGAAGCAGCCCGGTGCACAGGCTCGGCGTGGCGCCGAGGCGGACCCGGCCGCGCCGCAGCTGAGCCAGCTCCTGCACCTCGATGCGGGCGGTGTCGGCGTCGGCGAGGATGCGGCGGGCGAGCGGGAGCAGTGCCTCGCCCGCGTCGGTGAGCGCGATGTTGCCCCGGGCGCGGCTGAACAGCTCGGCGCCGAGCTCCTTCTCCAGCGCCCTGATCTGCTGGGACAGCGAGGGCTGGGAGACATGCACCTGCTCGGCGGCGCGGGTGAAGTGGCGCGTCTCGGCGACGGCCACGAAGTACAGGAGCTGCTGGAACTGCATTGACCCACGATAGTCTATGGCTATCGATTTGAGCAGATCCATGTCTTGGACCTCTCGGGACCTCCGGCCCTAGCGTCTATGGCATGGCTCTGGCAACGCGGACGGACCGAAAACCGTCCTTGACGCGCACCGTGTGGGACTCGACCGTCGGCAAGAAGACGGTCATGGCCGTCAGCGGACTGATCATGCTGTCCTACCTGGCCGTCCACATGTTCGGCAACCTCAAGATCTTCTTCGGTGCGGGCGACTTCAACTCCTACGCGCACTGGCTGCGCACCATCGGGGAGCCGTTCCTGCACCACGAGTGGGCGCTCTGGATCATCCGCGTGGTGCTGGTCGCCGCGGTCGTCGCGCACGCGGTGTCCGCGTACCAGCTGAGCCGGCGCGACATCCGGGCCCGCCCCCAGCAGTACGTGCACAAGCGGCCGCGCGCCACCTATGCCACCCGCACCATGCGCTGGGGCGGGATCATCCTCGGGCTGTTCGTCGTCTGGCACATCCTCGACCTCACGACCGGGACCGTGCACTCCGGCGGCTTCCAGTCCGGGCACCCGTACCAGAACGTGGTGGACACCTTCTCCACCTGGTACGGCGACGTCATCTACATCGTGGCGATGCTCGCGCTCGGCCTGCACATCCAGCACGGCTTCTGGAGCGCGGCCCAGACCCTCGGCGCGGGCAGCGCCGCCCGCGACCGGATCCTCAAGACCTGCGCCAACGTCCTCGCGCTGGTGCTGACCCTCGGCTTCATCGCCGTACCCGTCGCCGTCATGACCGGAGTGGTGAGCTGAATGACCCCGTACACCGACTACGCGCTCGGCGAGCCGATCACCGACACCAGGGCCCCGACCGGGCCCGTCGCCGAGCGCTGGGACACCCGCCGCTTCGAGGCGAAGCTGGTCAACCCGGCCAACCGCCGCAAGCACACCGTGATCGTCGTCGGCACCGGCCTCGCGGGCGGCTCGGCGGGCGCGACCCTGGCCGAACAGGGCTACCACGTCGTCCAGTTCTGCTTCCAGGACTCCCCGCGCCGCGCCCACTCCATCGCCGCGCAGGGCGGTATCAACGCGGCCAAGAACTACCGCAACGACGGCGACTCCATCCACCGCCTCTTCTACGACACCGTCAAGGGCGGCGACTTCCGGGCGCGGGAGTCCAACGTCCACCGCCTCGCCCAGATCTCGGTCGAGATCATCAACCAGTGCGTGGCGCAGGGCGTGCCGTTCGCCCGTGAGTACGGCGGACTCCTCGACACCCGCTCCTTCGGCGGCGTCCAGGTCTCCCGTACGTTCTACGCCCGCGGCCAGACCGGACAGCAACTGCTGCTCGGCGCCTACCAGGCGCTGTCGCGTCAAATCGCCGCCGGGAACGTCGAGTTGCACGCCCGCACCGAGATGCTGGACCTGATCGTGGTGGACGGCCGGGCGCGCGGCATCGTCGCCCGCGACCTGGTCACCGGCCGGATCGACACGTATTTCGCGGACGCGGTGGTGCTCGCTAGCGGCGGCTACGGCAACGTCTTCTACCTCTCCACCAACGCGATGAACTCCAACGCGACCGCGATCTGGCGGGCCCACCGCCGGGGCGCCTACTTCGCCAACCCCTGCTTCACCCAGATCCACCCCACCTGCATCCCGCGCACGGGCGAGCACCAGTCCAAGCTGACCCTGATGAGCGAGTCGCTGCGCAACGACGGCCGCATCTGGGTGCCGAAGGCCAAGGGCGACACCCGCCCCGCCGCCGAGATCCCCGAGGACGAGCGCGACTACTACCTGGAGCGCATCTACCCGTCCTTCGGCAACCTCGTCCCGCGCGACATCGCCTCGCGCGCGGCCAAGAACGTCTGCGACGAGGGACGCGGCGTCGGCCCCGGCGGCCAGGGCGTCTACCTCGACTTCGCGGACGCCATCGCGCGGATGGGCCGCGACAAGGTCGAGGAGAAGTACGGCAACCTCTTCGACATGTACGAGCGGATCACCGCCGAGAACCCGTACGAGGTCCCGATGCGGATCTATCCCGCCGTGCACTACACGATGGGCGGGCTGTGGGTCGACTACGACCTCCAGACCACCATCCCCGGCCTGTTCGCGATCGGCGAGGCCAACTTCTCCGACCACGGCGCCAACCGGCTCGGCGCCTCCGCGCTGATGCAGGGCCTGGCCGACGGCTACTTCGTACTGCCGTCAACGATCGGCGACTACCTGGCCCGCAACCCCAATCAGGCACCGGTCGCCGCCGACCATCCGGCGGTCGCCGAAGCCGTCGCCGAGACCGAGGACCGGCTCCACCTGCTGCTCGCCGTCGACGGCGACCGCACCCCCGACTCCTTCCACCGCGAGATCGGTGAACTGATGTGGGAGTACTGCGGGATGGCCCGCACGGAGGAGGGGCTGCGCAAGGCGCTGGAGCGGATCCCGCAGATCCGCGAGGAGTTCTGGCGCCGCATCAAGGTCCCGGGCACCGGCGAGGAGTTCAACCAGTCGCTGGAGAAGGCCAACCGCATCGTCGACTATCTGGAGCTCGCCGAGCTGATGTGCCTCGACGCGCTGCACCGCGCCGAGTCCTGCGGCGGCCATTTCCGCGAGGAGTCCCAGACCCCGGACGGCGAGGCGGAGCGCCGGGACGAGGAGTTCTCGTACGCGGCCGCCTGGGAATTCGCGGCCAATGGCGCCGCACCTGTCCTGCACAAGGAAGACCTTGTCTTCGAGTACGTCCACCCCACCCAGCGGAGCTACGCATGAAGCTCACCCTGCGCGTCTGGCGGCAGCGGAACGCCGACGCCGACGGAGCGATGTCCACGTACGAAGTGGACGGCATCTCGACCGACATGTCGTTCCTCGAAATGCTCGACACGCTCAACGAGGAGCTCATCCTCAAGGGCGAGGACCCGGTCGCCTTCGACCACGACTGCCGCGAGGGCATCTGCGGCGCGTGCAGCCTGGTCATCAACGGCGACGCGCACGGCCCCGAGCGCACCACCAGCTGCCAGCTGCACATGCGCTCGTTCCGGGACGGCGACACCATCGACGTCGAGCCGTGGCGCGCGGCCGCCTTCCCGGTGGTCAAGGACCTGGTGGTGGACCGCTCGGCGTTCGACCGGATCATCCAGGCGGGCGGCTACATCAGCGCCCCGACAGGTGCCGCGCCCGAGGCGCACGCGACGCCCGTGCCCAAGCCGGACGCCGACTTCGCCTTCGAGCACGCCGAGTGCATCGGCTGCGGCGCTTGTGTGGCGGCCTGCCCCAACGGCTCGGCGATGCTGTTCACTTCGGCCAAGATCAACCATCTGAACGTCCTGCCGCAGGGCGCGCCCGAGCGTGAGACGCGGGTGCTCGACATGGTGGGCCAGATGGACGCGGAGGGGTTCGGCGGCTGCACTCTGACCGGCGAGTGCGCCACCGCCTGCCCCAAGGGCATCCCGCTGCCGTCGATCGCGGCGATGAACAAGGAGTGGCTGCGGGCGACCCGTAAGGCCAGGAAGGTCGGCCGCTAGGACCGGGAAGGTCGGCCGCTGAGCGACCGACCTCCAAAGGACCCGGTTCAGCTGGTCACGGTGATCTGCTGGGTCGGGTCGGTCGTGTCCGTGACGTTGTACGTGGCCGAGAAGGTGGCCGTCTGGTTGCCGGTGGGGCAGAGGAAGCCGCCGCTCACCACGGCGTCCACCGGCGCGCCGCTGATCGCCAGCGTCGACGGCGAGCCGTTGGTCCAACTGCCGGAGACCGTGGTGGGCCCGTTGGGCGAGGCGGTGATCGTGCAGTTGGCGAGGCCGCTGGTCTGCATCACCACCCCGCCCTGCGGCATGGTCAGCCCGGCCGAGATCGCCGAGTCGTACTGGGCGCCGATGCTCCAGGGCCCGTTGGTGGAGTTGCTGGAGACGGTGACACCGACCCCGCCGATGCTCGTGCTGCAGTTGTCGAAGGTCGGCGGGTTGATGGTGGCGGAGACGGGCCCGGCGTCGTTGTGGTTGTCGGGGTCGGCCGGGACCTGGTTGTTCGCGTCGCCGGTGGGGACGGACGCGGAGACCGTGCATGTCATGGTGGTGGACCCGGCCGTGAAGACGGCCGTGCCGCTGAGCTGGGCGGAGAAGGAGTCGCCGGCGGGGGTGACGGTGGTGGAGCTCGCCGCGAGGGCACTGGCGGCGGTGGTGGCACCGAGCGTGAGAGCGGCTGCGGCGGCCAGTAACGCCGCCGGGGTACGGAATCTTCGGACTGCCATGGGGGGCTCCTCGGTCGAATGACTTCGATGGTGTGGGGGTGCGAGGAGGAACGCTTGTGAACTTGAGAGTAAGTCCGGTTCTACGGGACGAACAGCTGATGACCCGCCAGTAATTGACGGGCCATCAGCTTGTTCTGTGAAGTGGGTGTGCTACTGATCGCAAGGGGGCGATCAGGCCACCGAGAAGTCGTCCCCGTAGACCGGGCTCTGCCCGTACCAGCCGTGCAGATAGACGGTGACCGTGCCCGAGGAGCCGGTGGTGAACGGGACCGTCAGTCTGGCCCACCCCGACGAGCTGGTCCAGGTCGACGCCGAGGCCGAGCCGCGCACCCCGAGATAGGCGTAGTCGCCCTGCACCCAACCGCTGAGTGTGTACGCGGTGTTGGGCTTCAGGGTGAGCGTCTGGGTGCACTCGCCGGTCTGCGAGGAGCTGGGTGCGGTCTTCACCGCGTACGAGCCGCCGTGCACCGGGCTGGAGACCACCGCGCCGCCGCTCTCGCAGGTCCAGGGCGCCAGCGACCCGCTCTCGAAGCCGCCGTTGACCAGCGCGCCGCTGCCGCCCGAGCCGGAGACGGTGAGGGTGAGGGTGGTGGAGTGCGCGAGCGTCCCGGCCGAACCCGTGATCGTGAGCGGGTATGTGCCGGTCGCCGCCGACGCCGAGGCGCTGACGGTGAGTTGGGCCGAACCGCCCGCCGTGACCGAGGACGGGCTGAGCGAGGCCGTCACACCGGCGGGCGCGCCCGTGGCGGTCAGAGCCACGGTCTTGGCGTTGCCGGAGGTGACCGCGGTGCTCACCGTGGCCGTGGTGGAGCCGCCGGGCGCGACGGACGCCGAACCGGGCGCCACCGCCACCGAGAAATCGTCGCTGACCGGTCCGCCGCCCCCGGTGAACGGCTCGAAGGTGTGGCTGAAGTACCAGGTGTCCTGGGTGATGCCGGAGCAGGTGTCGGAGCCGCCGGTGCCCGGGCAGCTGCCGTTGTCGCGCTGGAGCGCCCAGAAGGAGAGGGTGTTGATGCCCTTGGCGACAGCCCAGTTGTAGACCGCGGTCGCGTCGGCGGTGGTGAACGTCTCGGCGGCGCCGTAGTCGTCGATGCCCGGCATCTCGGTGACGCCGATCGTGCCCCACAGCTGCGCGGGCGTCTTCGACGGGTAGAGCGAGGCCAGCTGGTCGTAGAGCCCGGTGGCGGCGCTCTGGGTGTCGTTGGCCATGTTGTGGGTGGCGCCGTCGTAGTAGTCGAACGTCATGATGTTGACGACATCGACCTTGGCGCCGTACGTGTTGGCGCTCTGCAGCACCGCGAGGCCGCTGCTCGCCAGGCCGCTCGTGGTGGTGGGCAGGGTGTAGGAGATCTGCACGGTGCGGCCGTTGGCGGCGGCCCAGTCCCGCACCTTCTTGATCGCCTGGTTGCGCCGGTCGATCCCGGCCTTGTTGGTCAGGGAGTTGTCCTCGATGTCCATGTCGAGCCGCGAGAGGTCGTACGTGGTGATGACCTTCTCGTACGCGGCCGCGATGGAGTCCACATCGGTGCAGCTGTCGGCGATCTCCGTGCCGCCGTTGTCGGCCGCGTAACCGCCGAAGGACGGGATGACGTCGCCGCCTCGGGAACGGATCGTGGTGATGTCCGCGCCGAAGGTGGACGACGAGATGGGCTGGCTGGTCCTGCCGTTCCAGTACGGGGTGCACGAGCCCTTGGCGTCGCTCTGGACGAAGGCCATGGTCAGGTACTTGGCGCCGGACTTCTGCGCCAGGTCGGCCGGGCTGTCGGAGGAGTACGCCTCGAAGTAGGGCGCGAAGACATGGGCGGGCAGCGGGGTCGCGGCCTGCGCGCCCGTGCCGGTGCCGAGGACGAGGCCGGCGGAGGCGGCGACGGTGGCGAGGGTGGTGAGAAGTGCGCGGGCGGATCTCGGGCGTCTCATCGGTGCTCCCGGACGGAAGGAGGGAACGGAGCGGACGCCTCATGATTGGTCTGGACCAGGTGTCGGTCAAGGGTCCAGACCAATTCATTCCGTGCTGTTTGCCGACGATCCCAAGTCGCCTGTGCTCAGCGGCCGTTGAGCTCCTTGCCGAGATACGGCGCCGTGCGTCCGGCCCCGGACGCGGCCACCTCGCGCGGCGTCCCCGCCGCCACGATCCGTCCGCCCTCGTCCCCGCCGCCCGGCCCGAGGTCCACGACCCAGTCGGCGCCCGCGACCACCGTCATGTCGTGCTCGACCACGACCACCGAGTGGCCCGCGTCGACCAGGCCGTGCAACTGGCGCAGCAGGACCTCGACATCGGCCGGATGCAGACCGGTGGTGGGCTCGTCGAGCAGATAGAGCGTGTGCTCGCGCCGTCCGCGCTGGAGCTCGGAGGCCAGCTTGATGCGCTGGGCCTCGCCGCCGGAGAGCTCGGTGGCGGGCTGGCCGAGCCGCAGATAGCCGAGGCCCACATCGAGCAGCGCCGTCAGACTGCGGGCGGCGGCCGGGGTGTCGGCGAAGAACTCCGCCGCCGCCTCCACGGTCAGGTCCAGCACTTCCGCGATCGTGCGGCCCCGGTGGGCTACCTCCAGCGTCTCGGGGTTGTAGCGCGCGCCATGGCAGTCCGGGCAAGGTGCGTACGTACTCGGCAGGAAGAGCAACTCGACCGAGACGAACCCCTCGCCCTGACAGGTCTCGCAGCGCCCGCCCGCGACATTGAAGGAGAACCGGCCCGCCTTGTAACCGCGCGCCCGCGCCTCTTCGGTGTCGGTGAAGAGCTTGCGTACGACGTCGAAGAGTCCGGTGTACGTGGCGAGGTTGGACCGGGGTGTACGGCCGATCGGCTTCTGATCCACCGTCACCAGCCGTCCCACACCCGGAAGTTCCTCGGTGACCGCGCCCACCAAGGTGGACTTCCCGGAGCCCGACACGCCGGTCACCGCCGTGAACACCCCTAGTGGCAGCCGCGCTTCGAGGCCGCGCAGATTGTGCCGGGTGACCGGGCCGACGGTGAGCCATCCGGACGGCTCGCGCACCTCCCGTACCGGCCCGGCCGAGCGGTCGAAGAGGAAGCGGCGGGTCTGCGAGTCGGCGACCTCGGCGAGGGCCTGCGGCGGACCGCTGTGCAGCACCTGGCCGCCGTGCACACCGGCGCGCGGGCCCACGTCCACCAGCCAGTCCGCGTGCCGCACCACATCGAGGTGGTGCTCGACGACGAACACCGAGTTCCCGGCGCCCTTCAGCCGGTCCAGGACCGTGAGCAGCGCCTCCGTGTCGGCCGGGTGCAGCCCCGCCGACGGCTCGTCCAGGACGTACACCACTCCGAAGAGCCCGGACCGCAGCTGGGTCGCGAGCCGCAGCCGCTGGAGCTCACCGGCCGAGAGCGTGGGCGCGGTCCGGTCCAGGCTCAGATAGCCCAGACCCAGCTCCGCGACGGGCGCGATACGGCCGAGCAGATCGGCCGTGAGGACATCGGCCGTGGGGCCGCCGTCGGCCGAACGCAGCACCTCGGCAAGGGAGTTGAGTGGAAGCGCCGCCAGCTCGGTGATCGTGCGGCCCGCGAAGGTGACCGCCATGGCTTCCGTCCGCAGCCGCCCCCCGCCGCACACCGGGCACTCGGCGCTGGTCAGAAACCGCTCGGCCTTGGTCCGCAGCGTCGCGCTCTTGCTCTGCGCGAATGTCTTCATCACATAGTGGCGCGCGCTCATATACGTGCCCTGGTACGGGCGTTGGATGCGGCCCGCCTCGCGCACCGGGTCCACGGTGACCACCGGCTGCTCGTCCGTGAACAGGATCCAGTCGCGGTCCTTCTGATCCAGCTCGCGCCAGGGCCGGTCGACGTCGTACCCCAGCGTGTCGAGTACATCGCGCAGGTTCTTGCCCTGCCAGGCGCCCGGCCACGCGGCGATCGCACCGTCGCGGATGGACAGCGAAGGGTCGGGGACCAGCAGTTCCTCGGTGGTGCGGTGGATCCGGCCGAGGCCCTGGCACTCGGGGCACGCCCCGGCAGCCGTGTTGGGCGAGAAGGCGTCCGAGTCGAGGCGCGGCGCGCCCGGCGGGTAGGTGCCCGCGCGCGAGAACAGCATCCGCAGCGAGTTGGAGAGCGTGGTGACCGTGCCGACCGAGGAGCGCGAGGTGGGCGAGGAGCGGCGCTGCTCCAGGGAGACGGCGGGCGGCAGCCCCGAGATCTCGGCGACCTTCGGCGCGCCCACCTGGTGGATCAGCCGACGCGCGTACGGCGCCACGGACTCGAAATAGCGCCGCTGGGCCTCCGCGTAGATCGTCCCGAAAGCGAGCGAGGACTTGCCCGAGCCGGACACACCGGTGAACACGGCCAGCGCGTCCCGGGGGATGTCCACGTCGACCCCGCGCAGATTGTGCTCGCGTGCGCCCCGGACCCGTACGTACGGATCGTGGGCGCGGGCAGATGGCTCGGTGTCGGGTCGCGCGGGGCTTTGCATACCGGAATTCTAGGCGGATGCGCTGGTCAGGCCCGCGAGCCGGGCAAGCCGGCGGTAGGAGTCGAGCATGGCCGTGCGGTCGTACGTACTCGTGGTGACCAGGTACTCGTTGGCCGCGCTGCGCGCGAGCAGCTTCTCCAGGGCGTCGGCGACCTCGTCCTCGGTGCCGTGGATCTGGCCCCGCAGCGCCTCCTCGAAGAGCGTCCGCTCACGGTCGGTCATCGTCACGGCCCCGATGTCCTCGGCGGGGGAGAGCGGCGGGAACGCGCCCCGGGTGCGCGAGTACGCCGTCGACCACGCCTCGGGGAGCAGGACGCGGTGGGCCTCCTCGGTGGTGGCCGCGACCGCGACCGTTCCGGAGAGCACCACATACGGGCGCTCGCTCCAGGCCGAGGGGCGGAAGGCCGCGCGGTAGTCGTCGATGACCCGCAGCATCGCGTCCTCGCCGCGCACATTGGCGATGACCAGCGGCAGCCCCGCCTCGGCGGCGAGCAGGGCGCCCTGGCCGGTGGCGAGCACGAACGCCGGGACGCGCAGGCCCTCGGCGGGGCGCGCGTGCACCTGCGGATGGGCCCTCTGCGTTCCGTCGAAGTAGCCCAGGAGCTCGGTCAGCTGACCCGGGAACGCGTCGGCGTCCTCCTTGTCGCGGCCCAGCGCCTTGCGGATCCCGTCCGTGAACCCGACCGAGCGGCCCAGGCCCATGTCGATCCGCCCGGGGAACAGCGACTCCAGCACCCCGAACTGCTCGGCCACGACGAGGGGTTGATGGTTGGGGAGCATGACCCCGCCCGTACCGACCCGGATCGTCGAGGTCGCGGCGGCGACAGCGGCGGCGAGCACGGTCGGGGCGGAGCCCGCGACGCCGGGGACGCTGTGGTGCTCGGAGACCCAGGTCGGTTGCGCACCCTGCTACCACCCGGGATGCGCGCCGAACGCGCAGGTCAGAGGCTAGATACATGCGCGCGAGGAAGACGGACGACCGGCCAGAGGTAGACCTCTTGCTCCGGAAGTCCAAGGTTGTCCGGGAGGGAGAGCACGCCCTCTCCATCCGGGCCCAAGAGGACCGGGGCCGCCAGTGGGCGGACCAGGAGGGTTACCGGGTCCGCAAGGTCTGGAAAGAGAACCTGTCGGCGTGGTCGGACATCGAGCGGCCCAAGTACGACGCCGCCATGGACGCTGTCCTAAACGGTGAGGTCCCGGCCCTGTGGTGCGCTGCGCTGGACCGGTTCAGCCGGAAGGGGATCGAGGCCATCGGGCCCATCCTCGGTAAGGCCCGGGTGATCTTCGATTACGAGCAGCTAGACAGCTCCATCGAGCGTGACCGCCGCTGGATCATCCAGCGCGCCGAGGACGCCCGCGAGTACTCCCAGCGGCTGAGCCACAACGTGAAGACGACCAAGGCCCGGCAACAGCGCGAGGGCAAGTGGCTCGGTAAGGCCCCGTACGGCGTAGTGGTCGACCCCGTCACCCGGAAGGTGTCACCGGACACCAAACGGCGTAAGGGCGAGAAGCTGACCCCGTGGGCGGTCATCGTCCGGATCTTCAAGAGCATCGCCGGGGGCACGTCGTCCCGCGCGCTGGCCATCGAGTTCAACGCTGCGGGCATCCCTTCCCCGTCCGGCGGGACGTGGCGGGCGAACACCATCGGCCGCATCGTCCACCACCCTGTCTACTGCGGGTGGCTCACCGTGGCATCCGGCAACAGCCACAAGCCCGCCAAGTACCTTGACGACAAGGGCAAGCCGGTGCGCTGCGTCGAGCCCGGCACGGTGCGGAAGATGATCCCGGAGAAGACCGCCGAGAAGGCGCGGGCATCGCTGGCCGGACACATCGTCCGCCCCAAGGAACAGTCACAGGGCCGACGTTGGTACCCGCTGGCCGGACTCCTGTACTGCGCATCGTGCGGGTTGAAGATGGTGGCCGACGGCCCCAACTACCGCTGTCAGCTCAAGCCGCAGGGTGGGGCGTGCAAGGCCCCGGCGTCGGTCTACCGCAGCGCGATCGAGCGGTACGTGTTCGCGGAGTGGGCGGGCCGACTCGGCGGGCTGGAGATGGGCGACCCGCTCATGGTCGTCGTGGCGGAGCGCTGGCAGGCCCTCCACGCCCCGAAGGAGACCACGGCCATCCGGGAGGCCCTGTCGGCCGTCAAGGCAGCCGAGGCGGCGCTAGAGGCGTTCCACGCCGACGACCGGGCAGGGTTCTACAAGGGCCGATCCGCGCGCTACCGGCTCCCCGCGAAGCAGGAGGCAGAGAACCGGCTCACGGCAGCCGAGGAGCAGCTAGCCGAACTGCGCGGCCCCGCTGTGGACTTGACCGCGTTCACCGACTCAGGCCACTTCCGGGGCCTGTGGGAGGCCGCCAGCGAGGCCGACAAGGGCGACTTGCTGCGGTTGGCCATCGACCGCGTGACCGTGTGCAAGGCCGACGAGGGGAACACCGGCCTACCGTTCAACGGCGAGGCTCGCACCGCGATCCACTGGGCGACTGTCGAGGAGGCCGCAGCATGAGTGAGCAAGAGTCCCCCGAAGCGATGGCGTGGTGTGCCCGCGCCGCCCGCCACGATCGCGTGCTGTTTGCGTGGTGGCAGCGGTACGCCGAGGCCATGGAGGCGGGCGAGCTGACCCCGCCGACACCGCCGGGCCGCCGGGAGTGCGACGTATGCACGCTGCCCGTGCCGAACTGGCGCAAGGGCCCGCGTCGCCGCTGGTGCTCTCCGGAGTGTGAGACGAAGGCGAGGCAGGCGGGGGAAGCGTGAGCCGCTGAGCGGCCGTCTGCGGGCCCCGTGGGGCCGTTCTGGAGTCTGGCACTCCGGGGCGGCCCCTTTGCCGTTCCTGGGGCTGCTGAGCGGCTGTGACCGCCCGCGCTTACCTCAGACGCGGCGGGGTGTCACAGCCCCCACTTAACGCCCCTGAGAGGCGGTACCCCCGCCCCCACTCAACCCATCGGACGGCGGGCGTACCCCGGCCGCCACTGAACATCTACGACCGACCCCCGGCCCGCGCTGGGGGTCTCTTCATTTGTCCTCTGGTCACGCAATCGAATTGCGCCACAGAGGGTCCCGGAAGCCACGACGAAAGGCGAACAACGTGACGCAGCGAGAGACGATCCAGAGCATCCAGACCAGCCGACTTGGAGAGGTGGAGCGGGCCGCCGAGGAGGCAAGCGCCGCGATTGCCAATGTCGTCAGCGCGTGGGTTGACCGGCGGGACGACGACGTCATACCGCACGCGATGGACGCACAGCGGGCGGTCGATGGGCTCTCCGCGACCCTAAAAGCACTGGTCAGCGTGCCGCCGCGCTGCGAGGGACCGAACTGCGGCACTCCGGTCACTCAGACCCCCGGCGGTGGCCGCGTCCGCCGATTCTGCGGTGCGACCTGCCGACAGCGGGCCCGCCGCTCCCGCGCACGCTGACCCCGGACGTTACGAAGCTCAGCAAAACCACCCCTTCATCTCTTCTTTCTCCAACTAGCTCTAGAGGAAGTAGAACCAGAGGGGTGGTTTTCCTGCGATACGTAACAACCGCCCGAGAGGGCGAGATTGAGAGATCCCGATGCGCAGGATGCGCGGGCTGTGCGGACACTGTGACGCGCAGATACCTAACTACCGAACCAACAAGCTGTATTGCTCGCTTACATGCAAGGACCTGGCGAAGGATGCACGCCGCCGTCGAGCTGGCGGGCCGCGCTACCTCGTATGCCGAGACTGCGGCGATGAGGCACAGGTGGAGGACGGGCGGGCCGTTCGCTGTGATGACTGCCGGGATGAGCATTCGGCGGCCGTGTGGCGCAGGCAGTGTGACGCCCCGTATGCCGCCGAGGTGCCGTGCCAGCGGAAGGGGTGCGGCAAGCCGGTCGGCGGAGGAGTGCCGGGCCGTCGTCGCCGGTACTGCTCGGATGCTTGCCGACAGGCGGCGTACCGGGTGCGAGCGATAGCAGCGCGGGCGGCCCGTCCCGCTGATTCCTGCACCGAGTTGGGGAACTGTCACGGTCGGGCCGGCAATCGTGACACCTCCTGAACGAGGGCGAGTTGCTGCACCACCGAAACCCGAGGCTCCGTCAACTCGACGGAGCCTTTTCCATGCCCTGAGACGGAGAGAACATGACCACCGAGACCCTTCCCGACATCCGCCCCCACTGCGCGCAGTGCGGCTCCCGTTTCACCCGGACGCCGGGGGCGGGACGGCCGCGCCGGTACTGCACGGACCGGTGCAGCAACATCGCGCGGGGTCGCGCGGCGCGTGCTGTCGTGCGCCGCAAGCCTGGCCCGAAGAGGATGGATGATCCGGCACACTGGCCGCCGCTGACCCTGTACGCGGCACGGCTGCGGTTCCTGGACCGGTTGTTGGACCTGCTGTGGCGGGTGGCCGACGAGGCCCTGTACGCGGCCGAGGACGCCCGCCTACGGGCCGCGATCACCGGTACCGGCCTCCGCGACCTGATGGAGTCTCCGCCGACCGGCTACGGCCATCCTCCGGCCACGAAGCGGGCGGACTCTCTCCTTGGCCCGGACGATGGTCGGTACGGCGTACCGCTGACTTCCCGTGAGCGCAACGCCGTTGATCGCCACGACCGCGAGCGGCGGGACGGAGAGACCCCGTACCGGCAGATCGGGTACGTGGTCGAGGAGTCGGAGTCGGACGCGGCGGCGGTGGGTGACCTGGCGTCGTCCGGCGTTGGCGTGCTGGGCAATTGGCAGTCACAGGAGCGCGGTTCGCGGAAGGACGAGATACGGGAGCACGAGGAATGGGCGCGGGCCCGTTGCGCTGATTGGCCGCGAGGGTTGGACGTTGGACGGACGATTCCGCGCGTCCGCTCCGCATCAGTTGCGACCCGGCGTCCCTGTAATCCGCCTGCAAGTAGCGCGATGGCGCGGAGGGGTGGGGGGTTCCGCATTCCGGTGCAGACGGCGACGACCACCCCGAAGGAGACGGCCGCGCTGGTTGCTGCATACCGTGCCCGGAATCAAGCCAGCGAGTAATTCCGCTGCGAAATCGTATAGGTGGAGGGCCCACCGGTGTGGAGAGATCCATGCCGGTGGGCCCTTTCGTTCGTTCCTAACTCCCTTACGAAAGAGGCCCCCATGTCTGACATCAACTTCCTTGAGACCCTGCGCGAGGACGCCGAGTTCGCTATCCGTCAGGTCCGCGCTGGCGTCGCTGGCCCGCTCGAAAGTGCCGACGCTCACAAGCTGTTCGCCGCTGATCTCCTGGCCGCTGGCGACGTTACCGGCGATGAGGCCGCCGAGAGTATCCGCACTGTGGTGCGTGATCTGAACGCCATCACTGACGCTCGCCGCAATGGCTGAGCCTGCCCGCCCTCCGACGCCTGCTGAGTGGGCGGAGCGGATTAGGGGCCAGCTCCTTAAGAGGTCTTCCCGGAAAGAGCTGTTGCTAATGCTCGGGCAGGTGCAGCGTGCCCACACCGACGCGGAACACCGCCCGGCTGCGGAGGACCTGGCCGCTAAGGCTCGTGCCGCTCGCTTCGGGCGCTGACTGCTGCGCCAAGTAACTGTATTTTGATTGGAGTTCAGCCCATGGCTGGAAACAAGTTTGAGATTGACAGCGTGGTCGCCGCCGCGCTGGGCCTGCTGTCTAGTAAGACCGTGCTTGGAGCGACGGTATTCCGAGACGCTGAGAGTTCCTTTACCGGGGGCCGTGGCGACACTGTGCGTGTCCGCATTCCAAAGGGCCGCACCGCCGCCAACTACAGCGGCACCACGAACTATGTCGACGTGGAAGAGGGAGCGGTCGAGGTCAAGCTGACCGACGAACCGACCGACGCCGCGAAGATTACAACCCGTCAGGGCTCCCTGGACGTAGCGAACTACGGCGCACAGGTGCTCGTGCCGCAGACTGATGCTGTGGCGAAGTACGTTGAGAAGAACCTGGCCAAGCTCCTGAACACGCAGTCCAAGGCCGCTGGTTCGACGGAGATTGACCCGGAGGCCGAGAGGCCGCTGTCCTGGATCACCAAGGCCGCTGCGGAGTTCACGAAGCGGGAGATTGACCACGCGGACCGATTCCTTGCTGTGGGCCCGGCAGTTCAGGAAATGCTCCTGAATGTCGAGCAGCTCCAGAAGGTCAATGAGGCGGGCGGGGATGACGCGCTGACTCAGGCTGAGATGGGCAAGCTGTTTGGCTTCCGTGTGGTTGTCTCGCCGTTCCTTGAGGGCGCTGTGGCTTACCACCGCACTGCGTTCGCCCTCGCGAACCGTGCGCCGTCCGCGTCCGAGGGGGCGGGTCATTCTGCCGGGCAGACCTATAACGGCTATGCGCTTCGCGTCACGAAGGACTTTGATGCCAGCGTCAAGTCCGATGTCTCCATTGTGGATTCGTTCTGCGGCTCGGCTGTGCTGGACGCTAACCGCATGATCGCTTTCAAGGTCAAGGCGTAAGGGTTCCCGGCGGGGGCCAACTGAGGGGGCGGGGTGCTGAATTGGTGCCCCGCCCTTTGCTGTTGGGGAGGGCTCGGCGGCGGGGCCGTCCAAATCGGGGGCGAGCAGCTACGGGGCCACGCCGATACCGGCGGGCCATGCACGGGAGTTGAGAGCATGACGAACCGAGCTTCTACATGTCGGCGCGCTGGCTGTACCCGGCTTGCACCGGGGGTGACTTACCGGCGGGACGGGCGACAGGTAACCCACCGCTATTGCGGCGGGCGGTGTCTGCACTGGGAGGGAATCGCGCGCACGGTGGTCAAGAGCGGGGCCGCGCCGGGGCGTTGCGCTGAGACTGACGCCCGTTCACTTGAGTATCTGGCCGAGGCTATCGACCTGGCTCACGGCTATGAGCAAATGCACCGCGAGGATTGGCAGTTGTTTACTGAGCTGCGCGACGCGTACGCGCGTGCCTGAGCTGAGCATCAGCGCGTTGGTGTTGCGTCGGTTGCGCGCGCTGTTGGCGAGAGTTCGCAATGCGCCGCGCAGCGTGCGCAGTTGAGTTGGGTCGTTGTGATCGCGTTGCGCCATTGTCGCGTTTGATCGCTCGCACGAAGTCGAGTTGATGTGTTGTCAGCGTCGCGCTCGCTGGCTGACTGCGCGTGCGTTCAGCGCTCGCGGCTCGCGGGTTGCCATCACTCATGGTGACCGAGAGGGCCCGGAGGGGGTGGGGGGTGACCCTCGATCCGGTGGCGATCCCGTCCGGCTGAGGATAGCGCGGCTCTCTGCGTGCCCGCATCGAGAACCATTTCCCACATCCAAGGCCCGCGTGGCCACTGTGAGTAACGAGCCCGAGGAGGGCATTTCATGATCGACATTGAGGCGCTGTCAGCCCTCTACGAGCTGGACGAGATCGACCGGACCATTCTGGAGACAGTGGCCGAACACCAGCGTATTGACGCAGAGTTGACCGCGCTGGCGACGGCCGAGGGGCTGACGCAGAAGACGCGGGACGGCATGAAGCTGCACCCCGCCGTTGCAGAGGCCCGGCGGCATCGCGTCGAGGCTTCGCGCCTACTGGCGTCGATCGTCCCCGACGAACAGGACAGTGGCGGGGGCGACCTGACGATGCATGACGCGCGCTCGGACTGGGCGCGTAAGGCCGCTGGCGCTCGGTGGGGGCACTGATGGCGAGGCGTAGGAAGCTGAGGCCCAGTCAGGATGTCGCTGGTGGGGCGTGCCCGGGGACCATGTGGACGTGCCGATGCCCCGAGCACCAGCGGGAGCAGGCCGAGCATGTGGCCGCGCTGTTCGCTGACGGGAGTACGCCCGGGGCTCGTGACGCTGCGAGCGGCAAGGGGTGGTCGGCGTGAAGCCCTGTTGCCGCTGTGGCCTATTCCTCCCGCCGGAGGGCTTCCACTGGATGCGCTCGAAGCGCTACCCGGAGGGCCGCCGCCCGGAGTGCCGCGACTGCCACAACACGGCGAGGCGCGAGAAGTACGGCACTGACCCGCAGTACCGGCGCGCGACTCTGGACCGTAATGCGGCGTGGGCGTCGCGCTTCCGCCGAGCATGACAAGGCCCCGAACCTTCCCCGCTGTGGGAGGTTCGGGGCCTATTTCTGTTGCGAGTTGGGGAACTGTCACGGTCGGGCCGGCAATCGTGACAGCCCTTGGAGGAGGGCGAGTTGGCGAGGCTCCCAAGACGCGGTGGAGCGCAACTCGACGTAGGGACATGCGGCGGCTCGGCGGGTCCGTCTCGCGCCCCGTTAGGCCGTCCGCCGGGGGCCCCTGCGCGGCGGCTATCGGCGGCGTACCCTGCGGGTTATGAGCACTATCGGGGCACGTGTGCGGGAGCTGCGCAAGCGCGCAGGGCTGACACAAGGCGAGCTTGCCAAGGCCGCCAAGGTGTCACGCCGGACGGTCGAGGACCTGGAGCAGGAACGGGGCAAGACGCCCCGCCTTGAGACCCTGCGCAAGCTGGCCGTGCCGCTGCGTACGACGACGACGTTTCTACAGGGTGACCGGTCCGAGGACGGCAACCCGGACGCGGCGACCGTGGACCGCTGGGCGGGCGTGCGCGGCGCGTTGCTGGGTCCGCCGCTCGACGTGGGCGAGCTGGACGCCCCGCCGACCGTGGAGGGCGTACGGGCGCTGCTGCGGGAGACGGAACCGCTGTTCGCGGGTGATCAGTTCGCGGCATTGGCTGTGATGCTGCCGCCGCTGCTGCGGGAGGCCGAGGCGCTGGGCCCGGAGGGCCGACGCGTCCGCGTGCGACTGTTGCAGCTCGCCGGGTGGCTCATGGTCCAGACACGGCAGTTCGAGGCCGCAGACGTGGCCTTGCACCGCGCGTTGGACGACTCGGCGGACAAGCTGGAGGGAGCGGCGACGGTCAACACGCTGTGCTGGCTGCTGCTGCGTCAGGGCAAGTTGGGCGCGGCCCGCGAGCTGGCCGTGAAGTGGGCCGATGATCTAGAGCCGCGTCTCTCCCGTGCGACCCCGGACGAACTGAGCGCGTGGGGCTGGGCGCTGCTGCGGGTGTCCGCTGCGAGCGTCCGCGACGGACGGCCGGGCGACGCTGCCGACGCGCTGCGCTTCGCTCACTCGGCGGCCGTGGCGCTGGGACGCGAACACGCCCCGGACGGCGATTTCCTGCGGACGTTCGGGCCCGTCACAGTGGCCATGAAGCGGGCCGAGAACGCATCTGTGGTCCAGCGGCCGGACGAGGTGTTGAGGCTGGCGGAGCGGGTACCCGCTGGTGGCCTGCGCCCGACGTCCAACAACTGGAACCGGCACCGGCTCGACGTGGCGAACGCCCATGTTGAGATGCGCAACTACGGTGACGCCGTGGCCAAGTTGGTGGAGATCCGCGACGAGTCGCCCGAGTGGCTGCCGAACCAGCGGTTCGCCGCTGACATCCTCTCCAAGGTGGTCAAGCGTCGCCGGACGTTGACGCCAGAGATGCGGGAGTTGTCGGCCGTGATGCGCCTGCCTGCGTAAATGTGAGTTCCGTTCGCTCGCTGCCCAAACTCCCAATTGAACAAGGCCCGTTGGGGGCGGACCGTCGTCAGGTAACGACCTGCGAGGGGACGGCGAGACGATGGCGACGACCGAGACGGACGCGCGGGGCTGGGAGTACACCACCTACGCCCCGGAGGGCGAGACGTGCCCCAGGTGCCGGAAGCAGATCAAGAGCCTTGACCGCTGCCGACGCGTCACGGCGGTCAGTACGTCGGGAGGGTCTACGGCTGCGTACTGGCATGTGGAGTGCTTCCGGGCCAGTCGGGGTGAGCTGTGACCCGCGCTGTCATCCGGCCCGTAAAGCACGCGATCGGTACGCACCCGCGCGGAGAGGTCACCGTGTCGGCACGCTGCTTGGACGGGGGCTGTACGTGGACGCTGGACGCGACGCCAGACCTGAAGGCCGCTGACCTCGCGATGATGAGCCACACCGGCCGCACAGGTCACCCGACGTTCGCCCGGAGGTACGAGGACGTGGCCCTTGTGCGCCGCCTGGAGCTGAACGAGGGAAAGCAGGAGATCCCGCCGCTTCCCGTCTGAGTCTCCCGCTCCCCATCGGCCGGTTCCCCGTGGCAGTGGTCCCCTGGTGGGGTGCGGGCATGGCCCCGGTTGGCGCTCCCCCCGTGCGCTGGCCGGGGCCTTTGACCTGCTGTTTTATGGGTAACAGGGTGTACGATCGGCCCAGAAGCGGTGGTAGCCGAGCCGTTCGGCCTCCTGGGCGAACGCCACGGTGTCCCGCAGGGCCTCGGGGCCGTCGTGTCCCGCGCGGATACGGGAGCGGTCCAGGACGGAGAAGCGCGTGGTCGCGATCACTGAGCTCACACAAGGTTCAACGTCTGTGCGGCGCCAGGATTCCCTAGGGTGGACCACATGACGCAAAACAGCAGGCCACTGGCCGTGTTCGACCTGGACGGCACCCTCGCGGACAGCGGGCACCGCCAGCACTTCCTGGAGGGCGCCAAACGCGACTGGAACGGCTTCTTCGCCGCCGCGCCCGCCGACCCGCCCCTGGAGCAGGGCGTGGCGCTCTGCCTCGCGGCCGCCGAGGAGTGCGAGGTCGTCTACCTCACCGGCAGGCCGGAGCGCTGCCGCGCGGACACCCGGACCTGGCTCGCCGGACAGGGGCTGCCCGAGGGCGCGATCCATATGCGCCCCAGCGCCGACCGCAGGCCCGCCCGCACCACCAAACTGGAGACCCTGCGCCGCCTCGGCCGCACCCGCGAGGTCCGGATGCTGGTGGACGACGACGAGCTCGTCTGCGACGCCGCCGAACGGGCGGGCTTCCGGGTCGTACGGGCGCGCTGGGCCACCGCGTCCGAGGCGCTGAAGGACGCGCAGGAGCGGGAGGGGCGGACCTGAACCTCGGCGGCTCGGGTGCTCACACCGCCTGGTTGTCGTCCAGCCTGAAGCCGACCTTCAGGCCCACCTGGTAGTGCTCGATCCGCCCGTTGGCGATCTGGCCGCGCACCTGCACGACCTCGAACCAGTCGAGGTTGTGCAGCGTTTGGGCCGCGCGGGCGACGCCGTTGCGGATGGCCTGGTCGACGCCCTCGGGGGAGGTGCCGACGATCTCGGTCACGCGGTACGTGTGGTTGGACATGGAGGTGCACTCCTCTTCGTCGCGTCCCTCCACCGTGCCCCACCTCGGCCCGCTTCGCGAGGCGTCGGCCGCCGCGTCGGTTCCGTAACGGGGCTTGACCGGACCATTGGTACAGACCAAAATCGGCCACACCCGAACCAGCCGACTGCGCTTCCCCCACGTCGGGTCATGACTGCCCGTGCCATGACGCAGAAGGTGACCGCCGTGAAGAACCGCTACCTCCATGCCCCCGTCGTGCTCGTCACGGCCCTCGCGCTCGGCGGCTGCGGCGCTCTGCCGGGGACGGGCGGGGACGGCACGACGACCGTCACCGTATGGCTGATGAAGGACAGCGCCTCGGATGACTTCGTCCAGCGGTTCACCCGGGACTTCGAGAAGGCGCACACCTCGGTCCGGCTGAACGTGAAGATCCAGGAGTGGACCGGCATCGGCCAGAAGGTGGGCGCCGCGCTCAAGTCGGGCGAGGCGCCCGACGTCATCGAGGTCGGCAACACCCAGGTCCCGCAGTACGCGGCGAGCGGCGGACTGCTCGACCTCACCCTTCAGTCGCTGCGCGACTGGGGCAGCAGGGACTGGCTGCCGGGCCTCGCCCAGCCGGGCAACGTCGACGGGGTGCAGTACGGCATCCCGTGGTACGCCGCGAACCGCGTGGTGATCTACAACAAGGACCTCTTCGGCGCGGCCGGCATCACCAAGCCGCCGACCACCCGCGCAGAGTGGCTGACGGACACCGACAAGCTCAACTCCGGTGGTACACAGGGGATTTACCTCGCCGGACAGGACTGGTACACGCTCTCCGGGTTCATCTGGGACGAGGGTGGTGAGCTCGCCCAGCAGAGCGCGGGCGACTGGACCGGCACCCTCGCCACGCCCGCCGCCCTGCGCGGCATGGCGTACTACAAGCAGCTCCAGGCGCTCGGGAACGGGCCGAAGAACGCCGACGAGGCGACGCCCCCGCAGGCCGAGGTCTTCGCCAAGGGCAAGGTCGCCCAGATCATCGCCGTCCCCGGCACCGCCAAGGCCATCCAGAAGGCGAACCCCGCGCTCGCCGACAAGCTCGGCTACTTCCCCGTACCGGGCAAGACCGCGTCCAAGCCCGGCGCGGTCTTCACCGGCGGCTCGGACCTGATCGTGCCCAAGCGCTCCGGGCACCGCACCGAGGCCGTCGAGGTCGTCAAGGAGCTGGTGAGCGCGAAGTGGCAGCAGGACCTCGCCGCGACCATGAGCTATGTGCCGAACAAGCCCGCCCTCGCGGCCGCCGTCGACGGTCAGGCGGGCACGGCCGCGATGGCCCGGGGCGCGGCCCAGGGCCGGGCCACGCCCAACTCGCCGCAGTGGGCCGCCGTCGAGGCCGACAACCCCATCAAGCCGTACATGACCGCCGTCCTCACGGGCAGCGACCCGAAGACGGCGGCCAGGACGGCCTCCTTGCGGATTACCGCGCTGCTGTTCCCGTGACCGGGTGGACGTCGGTACTAGTTCCCGAGGATCGCCAGCGACAGTGCGAACCGGCCGGCGGCGTCCGTCCACCAGTGCGTGGCCGTCAGACCGGCGGCCGCGAGCTCGGCCCGCACCCCCTCGCGGCGGAACTTCGCCGAGATCTCCGTACGCATCTCCTCACCCTCCTCGAAGCGTACGACGAGGTCCAACTCGGGTATTTTCACGGTGAGTTCGGCGCGCGCCCGCAGCCGCATCTCGATCCACTCGTGCTCGGCGTCCCAGCGCGCCACATGCGTGAAGTCGTCGAGGTCGAAGTCGGCGCCGAGCTCGCGGTCGATGACGGCGAGCACGTTCTTGTTGAACTCGGCCGTCACCCCGCTCGCGTCGTCGTACGCCCGGACCAGGACCGACTCGTCCTTCACCAGGTCCGTGCCGAGCAGGAAGCTGTCGCCGGGCGCCATCATCGCGGCGACCGAGGCCAGGAACTCCGCGCGCTCGGCGGGCAGCAGATTGCCGATCGTGCCGCCGAGGAAGACGACCAGGCGCGGCCCGGGAGTGGACGGCAGGTCGAGCGCCCGCGTGAAGTCGGCGATCAGCGCGTGCACGTCGAGCTTCGGACGCTCCTCGATGAGCGCCTTCGCCGCCCCCGTCAGCGCGCTCTCGCTGACGTCCACCGGGATGTACGTGAGCGGGTCCGGCAGCGCGTCGAGCAGCAGCCGGGTCTTCTCGGAGGAGCCCGAACCCAGCTCCACCAGGGTGCGGGCACCGGACGCGGCCGCGATCTCCACGGCCCGCTCGGCGAGGATCTCCCGCTCGGCGCGGGTCGGGTAGTACTCGTCGAGCCGGGTGATCTCCTCGAAGAGCTCGCTGCCCCGCGCGTCGTAGAACCACTTGGGCGGCAGGGTCTTGGGCGTACCGGTCAGCCCGTGCAGCACGTCGGCGCGCAGCGCCGCCCCGGTGGCGTCCTCGGGCAGGGTGCGGGTCAGCTGGAACGGGTGGAACTCGTGCACGAGGAAGGCTCCTTGAGGGGGGTCAGCAGAACATCGGTACGGGTCGCGGCCAGCAGGGTGCGGTCGGGGACCTCGTGCCAGTGCGGATCGTCGTCGTAGGGCTCGGAGGCGACCACCGTGCGGCGGCCCGGCTCGGCGAGGTACCACAGGGTGTCGCCCCAGGCCGTCGCCGTGATCGTCTCGCCGTCCGTGAGCAGCAGGTTCAGCCGGGATCCGGGAGCTGCCGCGTCGACCTCGGCGACCGTGTCGGCGAGCGCCTGGCCCATCTCGTCACCCGCCCGCAGCCGGTGCAGCACCAGCGCCCACACCAGCGCGGAGTCGCAGCGGGCCTCCAGGCTCAGCAGCTCCTCGGCGGGCAGCGCGGCGGCCAGTGGGGCCACCGAGCGGGGCCAGCCCTTGACCGCCCCGTTGTGGCTGAACAGCCAGGGCCCGGAGGCGAAGGGCGCTGCCGCCGCCTCGCCGTCCGCGCCCGGCTCGGTGGCGTCCCGTACGGCCGCGAGCAGCGCGCCGGTGCGCACCACCCGGGCGAGGTCCGCGAACGAGGGGTCGGCCCAGATGGGCCCGGAGCGGCGGTAGCGGCCCGGCACCGGGTCGCCCTCCGCGTACCAGCCGACGCCGAAACCGTCGGCGTTGACCGTCCCGTACCGCTGCCGGCGCGGCGCCCAGGACTGCCGGTACAGGCCGTGCGGCGGGCTCACCAGGAGCTCGCCGAGCGCCAGCGGCGGTCCGGCGTAGGCGATATGACGGCACATCAGGCATCCCTCGCGGTCCGGAACCCGGCGAAGATCTGGCGTCGCACCGGAAGGTCCCAGTTGCGGAAGGTGCCCCGGCACGCCACCTGGTCCACGGCGAACGAACCGCCGCGCAGCACCTTGTGGTCGGGCCCGAAGAACACCTCCGAGTACTCGCGGTAGGGGAAGGCGACGAAGCCGGGATACGGCATGAAGTCGCTCGACGTCCACTCCCACACGTCGCCGATCAACTGCCTTACGCCCAGCGGCGACTCACCGGCCGGATACGCGCCGACGGGAGCCGGGCGCAGATGGCGTTGGCCCAGGTTGGCGTGCTCGGTGGTGGGGTCGGCGTCGCCCCACGGATAGCGCCGGGAGCGGCCGGTGGCGGGGTCGTGCCGGGCCGCCTTCTCCCACTCCTCCTCGGTGGGCAGCCGCCGCCCCGCCCAGCGGGCGTAGGCGTCGGCCTCGTACCAGCTCACATGGAGCACCGGCTCGTCCAGCGGTACGGGCTCGGTCATCCCGAACCGGCGCCGCAGCCACTGCCCGCCCTCGCGGCGCCAGAACAGCGGCGCGGTGAGCTCGTGCCGGCGCACCATCGCCCAGCCCTTGGGGTCCCACCAGTGCTCGTCGGTGTAGCCGGCGTCCTCGATGAAGTGCAGATACGCGCCGCACGTCACCGGGGTGGTGTCCAGGTGGAAGGCGGGCACGATGCGGTGGTGCGCGGGCCGCTCGTTGTCCAGGGCCCAGGGCTCGGCGGAGGTGCCCATGGTGAACGGGCCGCCGGGGACAAGGACTTCGGCGGGTAGACCGGTGACGGACCCGCGCGGCGGCTCGGGCGCGGCGAGCGCGGCCGGGCCCTTGCGGAGCTGATGGGTGATCAGCATCGTCTCGTCGTGCTGCTGTTCATGCTGGGCGATCATCCCGAAGGCGAAGCCCGCGTCGACCAGACGTGGACCGCCCTCCAGCGGGGTGGACTCCAGCACGTCCAGCGCCCGGCCGCGTACATCGGCGGCGTAGCGGCGCGCCTCGGCGGGGGAGAGCAGCGGCAGTGAGGTCCGGGTGGCGCGCGGGTGCTCGAAAGCGTCGTACAGCGAGTCGATCTCCGGGTGTATCGCCTCGCGCCCGGCGACGGCCCGCAGCAGCCACTGTTCCTCCTGGTTGCCGATGTGCGCCAGGTCCCACACCAGCGGGGACATCAGCGGCGAGTGCTGGGCGGTGAGGTCGTGGTCGTCGACGCAGGAGGTGAGCGTGGCGGTGCGCGCCCGGGCGGTCGTGAGCGCCGCCATGGCGCGCTTCCGGAGCGCTTCCGGATCGGTCAGGTCCGCTCCGGTCGATTCGGGGGCGGTCATGAGTGGTGGTCCTTCCCAGGGGCGAGCGCGGCGAAGTCGTCCGCGGGACTGAGGCCCCGTGCGACATAGCGGTCCATGAACGCGGCGACGGCCCCGCTGACCTCGGCGGTGGCACCGAGCCGGGGCAGCGCGTCGAGCGCGGCCGCGAAGCAGAGCTCGGCCGCCTCCCGCAGCTCGGCGTCCGCGAGCCCCCAGCGGGCCGCGTCGGCCCAGAGCGGATTGCGCGGCGCGGGCAGTGAACCAGCTCGCTCCGCAAGCGACTTGACGGTCCGGTAGGCGGTCTCGGCGGCCGCCGGGTCGTCGAAGAGCGCGGTGGTCACGGCGAGCGGCACGATCCAGCCGTCCTCGCCCGGCTGCGCGTCGATCATGCGCAGCTCCAGATGGCCGCGCGGCCGGACCGGCGGGAACAGCGTGGTCAGGTGGTAGTCGAGGTCTTCGCGAGTGGGTCTGCGCGGGACGCCCGTGCGCAGCCACTCACGGAAGGTGAGCCCGTCCGGCGCGGTCCACGGGCCCTCCTCGGTGCGTAGGCACATCACCGGCGCGTCCAGGACATGCGCGGCCCAGGCGGCCCGGGGCTCGGCGTCCAGCGGCGGCGCGAGCGCGCGCACGGGGTCGATCTCCGTCCACACCTCCTGCCGGGAGGACCGCAGACCGGTGCGTCTGCCCTGCCGGTACGGGGAGTTGGCGAACGCGGCCACCAGGACCGCGCCCAGCAGATGCGCCAGCCGCCAGCGGCGCCCGTATCCGAGCGGCCCCGGCTCCTCGTGCCCGGCATCCAAACAGACCTGGACCGAGGCGGAGGAGCACATCATGGCGCGCCCGGCCGGTCCCGTCCGGTCGAAGTGGGCTTCCATGGTGTCGTACCGGGGGTCGTGCAGAAACCGGCGCGGCGGCTGCCACGGTTCCTGGCCGAGTCCGGTGAGTGTGAGGTCCCTGGTGCGCAGCGCGCTCCGGACAGCCGTCAGATCGGCCGATACGGAGTCGACGCACTCCATGAGGTTCGTGGCGGGCAGCGAGCTGAGCTCCAGCTGGCCGCCGGGTTCGACGGTGAGTGCCGACCGCAGGGACAGCGCTCTCAACGAGTCGTAGGCGTCGGCGAGTCGATGGTGCGGGACAGGGGTCCGGGGGTCGTGCAGATCATGGACGAGCCACTCCACTTCCACCCCTACGTAGCGGGGTGGTCCTGTCTTGAAGCAGATACATCGAAGCAGATCGTCCGCTTCCGTTTCGGTGAATTGCCTTGTCAGCATGGTCGATTCCCCAACTCCGGGGCTCTTTCGGTGCACTGTCCCACCTAAGCCACTGCCGTCTTCTCGCACAAGAGTGCCCATCCGGACGGAAAGTATGTTGCGGGAGTGTTGTCCCGGCGTCAACGATGCTAGATATGAGTGCACGACTGCGCGACCTCGCGCGCCACGCCCGAGACCGGCAACACCAGCGTATGTGCGGTGACCGTCGAGGGCAGCTTGAGAGGTCGAACGGGTGATCGAATAATTGCTACTGGTCGGTAGGGTCGGGGCGCGTGGAGCCCCCGCCCGGGAATGGGGTGCCGGGCGGGGGTGTCGGTTCAGTGTCGCGCGGGGTGCGTCAGCTCCAAGTGGCCCACGCCTTGATGGTGTGCGGCTTGCCGCTCAGCTTGACGCGCAGGTAGTACGCGTTCCCCGGGGCGACGACCCTCGAAACCGACACGATCTGGCCGGTGCAGTAGCGCCAGTCGGACTCGTTCATGACGTGCTTGTCCTTGGTGCGGACGATCTGCACCTTTACCTGGGTGCCGTCGCCCCCGTTCCAGCACTGCGCGAAACCGGTCATGTTCTGGCCGCTGGGCACGAAGTCGGCCGTCGGCCAGTACTTCGTGGGGCCGTGGGTGTACGGACCCCACTGTCCCCTCGACAGCGCCGTCACCGAGGTGGTGGCCTTGTGGGCCGGGGCTGCGGTGGCCGCCGTCGTGGCCGCCAGGCTGCCGCCCAGCGCCACGGCCGCGGCCGCCACGGCGACGCTCTTGCGTACATGCATGGTCGTTCCCCCTTGATGTTCTCCAGGTTTGATCCTGTCGGCCGAACTGCGGCCGGGGAGAACGCTATTGACCATGCCGCCCACGATCGTCAAACCTCCGGTTGAACCACGGTCAACCCTCGCGGTACGCATATGCCGATCTCCAACCGCAGCCGTAGACCCGGTGGTTCAGCCTGGAATCGTGGTCGTCGGGGTGTTCCAGCCGGAGATGCGCAGGTGGGGCGTGGAAGTGTGCAGGTCGGCCGTGCGGTAGGTGGCGGTGAGGGTGGTCGACTCACCGGGCCAGAGCGTGACCTGGTTGTCGGTCCACCGCACCGGCAGGACCGGGGTTCCCTTCGCGTCGACGAGGTGGACATCGGTGAGCAGCGCCGGCGTGCGGCCCGAGCCGGTGTTCCGCAGTGTGACCGTGGTCGTGGAGCAGCCGTCGGCGGTGGTGGTGGCCGCCGACGCGCTGACCTGGGCCTGCGCCATCGAGCCGAGGCCCTTGAGGTCGGCGTAGGCCGTGGTCGGGGTGTGGAACCAGTCGGTGTGCGCGTAGTCGAGGACGTCCGCCCTGGTGGAGAGCCAGTACACATTGCGCCCGACCTCGTGGCCCGCGCCGTCGGTGAGCAGCAGCCGGGCCAGATACGTGGTGGAAAGCCCGCTCACCGTCGCCGGAACGGTGAGCGCGGTCGTCCTCGCCCCGTCGCCGCCCACGCTCACACCCGTGACCGTCCTGTCGTACTTCTGCGTCCCGTCGGTGTTGAAGAGCGTCACCCGGGCGGTGAGCCCCGAGGCGGCGGTGTGCCGGGCGTTCACCACGGCCACCGAGCGGTCGTCGTAGGAGTACTGGATATGCAGCGGCTCGTTGGCCTTCTTGGCGCCGAAGTAGGCACCGCCCTGGTCGAGGTAACGGTCCATCAACTGCCAGTGCAGCGAGGTCCAGCCACTGTTGAACATCCAGTAGACGACCCCGGTCGCGGGTTTGGCGGCGTCCTTCGCGTTGCGGCCGTACGCCTCGTACTGCGCGCGCACGTTCTCGTACTGGGCGAGCTGCGCCTTGCGTACGTAGTCGTCGAGGCCGGTGGGTGCGCCGTAGCGGCCGGTCAGGGCGTCGTCGTACAGCTTGAGGGTGGCGAAGGTGGACGAGGGGGAGCGGTGGTACTGCTTGGCCGACGGGTTCTTCCAGAGGGTGTCCAGCTCGGCCGGTGACATCATGCGGCGCAGGGTGTCGAGGGTGGGGATGTCGGGGCCCGCGCTGGTCTCGGAGTTGAAGCCGGTGGCTCCGCCTTCCTGCTTGTTGTACCAGTAGTTCGGCGGCACCCAGTCGTACGGGCCCGTCATCTTCATGCCCGAACTGCCGCTGATGGGCGAAGAGTTGTCGGATGCGGCGGCCACTACCGGCGTCGCCCAGTCGGCCGCCGTGAGGGCGTCCACGTATGTCTTCTCGATCGTCTTGTCGGGGGCGAAGTCGCTGCCGATGAGGAACGAGACGACGCTCGGGTGGTCGCGCAATCGTGCTGCTTCGGCCGACATCGACGCCTTGGCGATCGGATAGTCGGCGGGAGTCCACTTGTCGCCCGGCTCACTGCCGTTGACCTGCCCCTCCCACTTGTCGCAGCACTCCCACCCCGGCAACGTGAGAATGCCGTACCGGTCGGCGAGGTCGAAGAACTCGTCCGGCTCGATGTGCCCTTCCAGGCGGATGGTGTTGAGGCCCAGATCCAGCGCGTAGCGCAGCCGGTCCGCCACATAGGTCTGGTCCCAGCGCAGATACTCGTCCGGGGACCAACCGCCTCCCTTGATGAGCAGCGGGCGGCCGTTGATCGAATACTGGCGGGCCCCGTCGGCGTTGAGCGGCGCCTTCACATCCCGGATGCCAAACGTTTCGTGCGCGGTGTCGGACGCGGTGCCGGAGACGGACGCGGTCAGGTTGAGGTCGTACAGCGCCTGGTCGCCCATACCGGCGGGCCACCACACGCGCGGCGCGGTGAGGTGGAGTTGGGGGTATGAAGCGGGAGCGAAGGAGACGTACTTCGTCTCGTGTGCGGCCAGCGTCACGTCCTGGCTGAAGGAGACCGGGCCGATCGTGCCGGAGACCGTGGTGGTCACCGCGCTCGCCGAGTCATTGCGGGCCTGCGCCTTCACCGTCAGATCGGCCGTCGCGAGCGAGGGCACGGCGAGGGAGGTGACGACATGCGCGTCGCGCAGCGCGACCGGCCCGCCGCGCCGCACCAGCACATCGCGGACGATCCCCATGTTCTGGTCAGGCGGCGGTTGCAGCCAGTCGATCCACCCCATGGTGAGGTTCTTGTTCGGCTCGTTGGGCTGGATCCGGAAGGCGACGGTGTTGGCGCCCTGTCTCACCAGGCCGGTGATGTCGAGCTCATGGTGGGTGTACGCACCGGCGACCGCGCCCTTGTCCGCTGCCTGACGGCCGTTGACGTATACGTCGGCGGCGGAGACGACCCCGCTGAAGTCGAGATACGTACGGGAGGAGGTGTCCGCGACGGTGAAGTCCGAGCGGTACCACCACGGGACGGTGAAATCCGCCGCCGGGATGTTCTTCTGGTTGGTGGAGTAGAACGGGTCCGCGTACTTGCCGTCGGCGAGCAGCGCCGCGAGGACGGTGGAGCGCGACCCGGCGGGGTACCAACCGGTCGTGGGGTAGCCCGGGCTCGATACGGCGGCCGGGGAGTCGGTGACCTTGGCGGTGGACTGGATGGCGTAGCCGGAGAGCGGGGTCGCGGAGGGCGCAACTGGCGTACGGGACACGGTGGTTGCCGACGACACGCCGGAAGTGAGCCCGAGGGCGAGGCCGAGCGCGGCGAGAAGGTGAAGGGGGCGGTGACGGTAGAACACGGTGGTCTCCCGACAGCTCAAGGTATCAAGTTAGGAAGCCTTACTAACCCGCTTCCGAAGCTAGAGATATGAGCGAACCATGTCAACGAGGCGTGGGGCGCGCCGAGTCGGCGCGTCGATCGCCCACGGTCGCGCGCCGCTCAGTGGCCGTGCGAGCGGCTGCGCCGCTCAAAGGTCACGTCCCGCGCCGTCCCGAGCGCCGTCGCCACCGCGCCCATCAGTACGGAGTCCTCGCCGAGCGAGCTCGGCGCCACCTTCGGGCGCAGCGGGGTCAGGGTGCGCAGCGTCTCCCGCACGGTCCGCAGCAGCAGATCCGCGCTGTGGCCGACACCTCCGCCGAGCACGACCAGATCCGGGTCGAGCACCGCCGCGACCGCCGCGACGGTGTGGGCCAGGCGCTCGCCCTCCAGCTCGACCGCCTTGACCGCGGCCGGATCCCCGGCCCGCGCGGCCTCGAAGACGTCCTTCGCGCTCAGCGGTCCCGCCATCCCGTGCGAGCGCGCGGCCGCCACCACGGCGTCCCCGGAGACCGCGTCCTCCAGCGTGTCGGCACCGCGCCGGCCCGGCCAGGGCAGGAAGCCGATCTCACCGGCACCGCCGTGCGCGCCCGTGAACAACCGGCCCTCGCTGACCACGCCCATACCGAGCCCGGTGCCGATCATCACGTACACGAAGAGGCGGCTGCCCGCCCCGACGCCGAACGCGTACTCACCGAGCGCGGCGAGATTGGCGTCGTTGTGGACCGCCAGCGGCATCCCGAGTCCGTCGCGCATCCGGTCGAACAGGCCCGGGCGGCCCCACCCGGGCAGATGCTGCGCGTACCGCACCCGCCGCTTCTCGGCGTCGTACACGCCGGGTGTGCCGACGACGGCCTGGGCGACCTTGTCCGCGTCGACGCCGGAACCCGCGACCAGCTGATGGGCGGTGGTGACGACGAGGTCGGCCATGGTGTTCGAGGTGCGGGCCTGGTTGCGGACCTCGGAGCGGGCCACCACCGTGCCGTCCAGATCGGCGAGCGCGACCCGCAGCCAGGCCCGGCCGATGTCGATGCCGAGCGCGTACCCGGCGGTCGGGTCGGGGGCGTAGAGCACGGCCGAGCGGCCGCGTTCGGGGATGTGCGTACCCGCCTCACGGACCAGTCCGGCGGCCTCAAGTCCGGCAAGGGCGCTGGAGACGGTGGGCTTGGACAGGCCGGTCTCGCGGGCGAGTTGGGCGCGCGAGGCCGGGCCGCCGGAGCGCAGCCGGTCCAGGAGCAGACGTTCGTTGCCGCTGCGCTGGCGCTGGGGGTTCCAGGGCCGCTCACCCTCGTCGCTGCTGGTCATCGCAACATTGTCACGCATCGGTCCCGACCGCTTCCTGCCGACCTCTTGACGCTCAAAGTAAAGGTACTTAACTTGAGCACGCCCCGCGCCGACCAGGGAGGCCCCTCGTGTCCGGATCCCCGCCCCCGACCGGCGGTTTCGTCCGCCGTATCGGACTCTTCCAGGCCACCGCCATCAACATGAGCCAGATGTGCGGCATCGGCCCGTTCGTCACCATCCCGCTGATGGTCACCGCCTTCGGCGGGCCGCAAGCCGTCATCGGGTTCGTCGCCGGTGCGGTGCTCGCGCTGGCCGACGGTCTCATCTGGGCCGAACTCGGCGCCTCGCTGCCCGGCTCCGGCGGCAGTTACGTCTATCTGCGCCAGGCCTTCCAGTACCGCAGCGGGCGCCTGATGCCGTTCCTGTTCGTATGGACGGCGATGCTGTTCATCCCACTGATCATGTCCACCGGCGTGGTCGGCTTCGTGCAGTACCTCGGCTATCTCGCCCCGCACATGAGCGACACCACCGGCGACCTCGTCGGACTCGGCATGATCGCGCTGGTCGTGCTGCTGCTGTGGCGCGGCATCGAGAACATCGCGCGGCTCACCGCCGTCATGTGGGCCGTGATGATCGCCTCGGTGGCCCTGGTCATCGTCGCCGCCGCCACCGACTTCAGCCCCCACCGCGCCTTCACCTACCCGGCGCACGCCTTCGAGCTCACCGGCAGCCACTTCTGGCTCGGCTTCGCCGCGGGCCTCACCATCGGCATCTACGACTACCTCGGCTACAACACCACCGCGTACATGGGCGCCGAGATCAAGAACCCCGGCCGCAACCTGCCGCGCTCCATCATCTACTCCATCGTCGGCATCATGGCGATCTATCTGCTCCTCCAGATCGGCACCCTCGGCGTCATCGACTGGAAGCGGATGACCGACCCCGGCGACATCGCCTCGACCTCGGTCGCCTCCGCCGTGCTGGAGGAGACCTGGGGCAAGGGCGCCGCCGACGTCGTCACCGTCCTCATCCTCGTCACGGCCTTCGCCTCGGTCTTCACCGGACTGCTCGGCGGCTCGCGGGTGCCCTACGACGCGGCCCGCGAACGCGTCTTCTTCCGCCCGTACGCCACACTCCACGCCAAACACCGCTTCCCGACGCTTGGCCTGGCCACCATGGGCGTCATCACGGCCGTCGGCTTCCTCATCGGCCGCCACACCGACCTGGCCACCCTCATCCAACTGCTCACCACGGTGATGGTGTTGGTCCAGGCCCTCGCGCAGATCGCCGCGGTGACGGTCCTGCGCAAACGGCAGCCCACCCTGCGCCGCCCGTACAAGATGTGGCTCTACCCGCTGCCGAGCCTGGTCGCGCTCGTCGGCTGGCTGGTGATCTACGGGTACGCCGACAAGAACTCGCCGGGCCGCCACCCCATCGAATGGTCGCTGGCCTGGCTCGCGCTCGGGTGCGTCGCGTTCGTGGTGTGGGCGCGCTTGGAGAAGGTGTGGCCGTTCGGGCCGCACGAGGTGCGCGAGGAGTACGTGGAGAACCCGGTCGCGGACGAGGTGAGCGCCTGACGTACGTACGTGAGTGGCCCCCGCCGCACAGTCGACGGGGACCAACTCGCATACCTTCAGGGCTAGTTGGCGCCCTCCTCGGTGATCGGTATCGACTTCGAGAGCGGGGCGGGCGCGGCCGGGGCCTGGCCGTTGACGCCCGAACCGGTGGTCGCCGAGCCGTTCTGGTTCATCGACGACAGGAGCTGGCGCGCCAGGCCGAGGCCCGTGCCGCCCATCGTCAGCGCCTTGGCGAACATCTCCGACATGCCCTCGGCACCGTTCAGGAGCACCATGTGCTCCACATTGCCGAACGCGCCCGCGCCCGCCTCCACGATCTGCGGCCAGTTCTCGGCGAGTTGCTGCGCGACCACGGCCTCCTGGTTCTCCGCCAGGGCCGCCGCACGCGCCTTGATCGCCTCGGCCTCGGCCAGACCCTTGGCCCGCGCCGACTCGGCCTCCGCGAGACCACGGGCCTGCGTCGCCGCAGCCTCGGCCTCACCGGTGGCCCGGGTCGCCGTTGCCGCCGCAAGCCCGCGCGCCTCGGTCGCCTGGGCCTCGGCGGCCGCGGCCGCCTTCACCCGGGCCGCCTCGGCGGCGGAGGCCAGTTCGGTCTCCTTCGCCTTGGCCTGGGCCGCCGAGATCCGCGCGTCGCGCTCGGCCTCGGCCATCGTCCGCTTCTGGTACGCCTGCGCGTCGGCGGGCTTGCGTACGTCCGCCTGGAGCTGCTGCTCGCGGCGGTGGGCCTCAAGCTCCGCGACCCGGGTCTCCTGGACCACGACCTCCTGGCGGGCGGCCGCCTCGGCGAGGGGCCCGGCCTGCTGGGACTTGGCGGCCGCCATGTCCCGCTCGGCCTGATAACCGGCCTGGAGGATCTCGCTGTCCCGGGTCGCCTCCGACATCCGGGCGAACGCCTGCTGCTCGGCCTCGGTGGCCAGCAGATTGGCCTCGGCCTGCGCGATCCGCGCGTCCCGCTGCACCGCTGCGGCGTGCGGCATCGCGAGGTTCTTGATGTAGCCGGTCGGGTCCTCGATCTCGTGGATCTGCAGCGAGTCGACGATCAGACCCAGCTTCTCCATCTCCGTACCGCACGCGGCCCGCGTCTGGCCGGTGAGCTTCTCCCGGTCGCGGATCATGTCCTCGACCGTCAACCCGCCCACGATGGACCGCAGATGGCCCGCGAAGACGTTGTGGACGCGCTCCGACATCATCTTCTGCTGGTCCAGGAAACGCCGTCCGGCGTTGGCGATCGACACGAAGTCGTCGCCCACCTTGAAGATGACGACGCCCCGCACCCGCAGCGGGATGCCCTGATGCGTCACACAGTCCACCGACAGCTCGGTCTCGTTGAGATCGAGCGACAGCTTCCTGACCGCCTGCACTCCCGGCAGTACGAGCGTTCCGCGCCCGGTGACGATCCGGAATCCCATGCCCTCGCCGAGGCCCTCGGTCTTGTGCTTGGAACCGGAGATGATGAGTGCTTCGTTCGGTTCGGCCACCCGCCACATGAGCTTGAACAGGCCGACCAGAACGATGATGGCGACGAGAACGAGCCCCGCCGCGACGCCGATGACCATCGGCATACGCCCCCTTTTGACGTGGTGCCCATCGGCACCGACGAAGGGAGTTTGCTCTTGGCCACGTCATCGGAGAAGACGCTGACGGTTCCTTGTCGCAATCTTGATACCAGCAGGTGACAGCGGTGGGATGGGCCCCGCTCGGCTGATCCGGGGTGGGCTCAACTGTCGTACGCCGACGGGCTGGACCGGCGTACGCGGAGGGGTTCAGCTGTCGTACGCGGGTGTCACGTAGACGGTCCTGGGCGGCAGATATTCGACAACCGTGACCACCGTCCCGGTTTCGATCCGGTCCTTCGCCATGGCCGGATATGCGAGGAAGTGCTCGGCGCCGCCCCGGATGCGCACGATGACCTCGCCGACCAGACCGGGCCCGATGGTGCCGGTCACCCGGCCGAGCAGTCCCACCATGGCGTCGTCCCCCGTGCCGTATTCCATGTCCGACCACCTCCCCTTGGAGTGGAGGGTATATCCGGTTGTGGCCGTATCGACTTCGGCCATCCGCCCGACCCGGGCCCCGGTGCTTCTGGAAAGATGCCGAACGCGATGAGTCAAGCACCCGAGCAGCCCGCCGAACGTCCCGTCCCGACCAGCGCCGATGTCGCGCGACTCGCCGGAGTGTCCCGCGCGACGGTCAGCTACGTGCTCAACAACACCTCGGCCGTACGGATCAGCGAACCCACCCGGGTACGGGTGCGGGAGGCGGCCGAGGAGCTGGGGTATGTGCCGCACGCGGCGGCCCGAAGTCTGCGCGCCGGGCACACCCGGATCGTGCTGCTGCCCAGCGGGCACACCCCCGTCGGACCGCTCTACAGCAGCTTCCTCGATGAACTCCAGTGCGCGCTGCGGCGCCTGGACTACACCGTCGTGCAGTACGCCAGCCTGGGTCTCGGCGCCGACGACGCGGCCCGCGCGTGGGCCGAGCTGCGGCCGGTCGCGGTGATCTCCCCGGGCGAGATCGAACTGACCGCGCAGGGCGTCGAGTTGCTGAAGCGGTCGGGGGCGCGGGCGGTGATAACGCTCGCCCCGCAGCGCGTCGAGGGCACGCACGCGCTGGTGATGGACCAGCGCGAGATCGGCCTGTGCGCGGTCCGCCACCTCCTGGAGCGCGGCCACCGCCGTATTGGCGTGGTCGTCCCCAGTGCCCGCGGCCTTTTCGCCGGGCCCCGTCTGGCGGGCGCGCGCAAGGCCGTCGCCGGGACGGACGCGGTGGTCGAGCCGCTGGAGATGGCGTACGAGGAGGAGTCGGCGGCCCGGCTTGCCCGGCGGTGGCGGGGGCTCGGTCTGGACGCGGTGTTCGCGTACAACGACGAGTACGCGATGCTGCTGCTGCGGGCGCTGCAGGACGCGGGCGTCTCGGTGCCGGGGGAGGCGGCGGTGATCGGCGCGGACGATCTGTTGCTGGGCCGCCTGCTCCGTCCCCGGCTCACCACTGTCCGCGTCGACATGGTGGCGGGCCGCGACCTGGCTTCGCTGGTGGATGGTGTGGTCCGTGACCCGACGGGGGTGGGCGAGCGTCGTGACCTGCTCACGGCGAGTGTGGTGCGGCGGGAGTCGACGTGAGCGTCGGTCCGCAGGTGAAAGGGCGCCCCACCGGGGGAAATCCGCCCCGGCCATGGAGTGGCGCGCCGGGACGCCACCCGTACCCCGCCTAGCGTGAGCAACATGCCCGCACACCCCACCCGCTTCGAGATCCTCCTCGTACCCGCTCACATCGAAACCCGCGGAAACGCGACCGGTGCCGTCCGCTCCGCCGTGGTCGAGGCGACCGGGGAGAGGGGGGAGACGGGGTACCCCCGGTACGCCGGCCATGGACTCGTCGCCGACATCGACCCCCAGACCCGTACCGTCGAGGCCCTGCTCGTCGACGGCGTAGAACTCGACTACGGCCTCACCGCGGTCATCGCCCCCGAGGAGTGACCCAGCGCCACCAGATCCGCCTCGATCAGCGCGGCCGTGGCCCGCAGCGCCGGAAGCAGCGTGCGCAGCATCTGCGACGGCGTGCCGCGCCCCGCGTGCTGCGCCACGTTCACCGCCGCCACCACCCGCCCGTCCGCCCCGTATACGGGGACGGCCAGTGAGCGCAGCCCCTCCTCCAGCTCCTCGGTCACGAGCGCGTGGCCCTCGGCCGCGACCCGCTCCACGATCCGGGCGAGTCCGGCGGCCGAGGTCACCGTGTTCGGGGTGAGCGCGGGCAGCCCGTCGGGCAGTTCGGGTCGTTCCCCGGGCGGCAGACCGGCGAGCAGCACTCGCCCCATCGAGGTCGCGTACGCGGGAAAACGCGTCCCCACCGTGATGTCGATGCTCATGATCCGTACGGTCGGGACGCGCGCCACGTAGCGGATGTCGGCCCCGTCGAGGACCGCCATCGACGCCGACTCGCCGGTACGGGCGACAAGCCGCGCCAGATGCGGCTGCGCCACCTCGGCCGGGCCGAGGCCCGAGAGGCGCGCGCAACCCAGCTCCAGGACGCGGGGGAGGAGACGGAAACGCCTGCCGTCGGCCTGCGTGTAGCCCAGCTGAATGAGCGTCAGGAGCGAGCGGCGGACGGTGGCGCGCGCCAACCCCGTCGACGCGGCGACCTCCGTCAGCGTCAGACCGCCGCCCGTATCCGCGCCCAGCGCGCACAGCACCGCCAGGCCCCGCGCCAGCGACTGGAGGAACCCCGGGCCGAGCTCCCGTTTCAGGTCGAGCGAGGTGTCGTGGCCCCGGCCGGCCACAGCGTCCCGCGTGCGTCGCGCCGCGAGCGCCGCCTCCAGTTCGCCGCGCGCCGCGAGCAGCCCGGGCAGCATGGCCTCTCGCAGTGACGCGAGCGAGTGGCGGCTCGTATGGCTCACCGCGCTCACCGCGCAGGACGTCCGGCCCGCCCCGTCGTGTAGGGGCACCGCCACCGCGATCAGCCCCGGCTCGATGAGCTGGTCCTCGTCCGCCCACTCCAGCGCGTGGTCGGCGAAGAGCGCCCCCGGCGCGCAGCGATCTCCCGGCAGCAGGTCGCCCACGCGGAAGGCGAGGGAGACCGCCCGGCGGCGGGCCTCGCGGTGGACGACGCGGGCGCCGGAGGCGTCGGGCACGGCGACCAGGACCGACTCGTCCAGTGAGTCGGCGAGCCGCCGGGTGAGTGGGCCGAGTGCGGCCGGTATCCCGCTGCCCCGCAGATACGCGCCGGACAGCTCCATCAGGCGCGGCGCGAGCGTCACTTCCCGGCCGTCGGCGTGGACCAGGCCGAGCCGGTCGAGGGTGGCCACCACCCGGTCGACCGTCGCGCGGGCAAGACCCGTGGACCGGACGAGCACGCTCCGGTCCGCGTCGCGCGCGGCCAGCACGCGCAGCACCGCGAGACCGCGTACCAGTGGGCCGACGGGCAGGGTGTCGGACATGGTCCTCCCAGGGCCGTTGACAGCGCGCGGGGGCGGGCAGAGACTCGGCACTGATTGTGAACCAAAGTTCACTGGGCGAACAGAGCCCTTACGCAAACAAGCCGCGCATCACGCGAACAACGCGAGCGGGCCGACGAGCGGGAGAGATTCGATGAGCATCCGGGACGTGTACATCGTCGACGCCGTGCGCACCCCGATCGGCAAGTTCGGCGGCGCCCTCGCCACCGTGCGCCCCGACGACCTCGCCGCGCATGTGGTGAGGGCGCTCGTCGACCGTTCCCCCGAGCTCGACCCGGCCCGCGTCGACGACGTGTACTTCGGCGACGCCAACGGCGCAGGCGAGGACAACCGCGATGTGGCCCGCATGGCCGTCCTGCTCGCCGGGCTGCCGGTCTCGGTCCCCGGCGTCACCGTGAACCGCCTGTGCGGATCGGGTCTGGAGGCCGTCATCCAGGCCGCCCGCGCCATCGCGGTGGGCGACGCGCACATCGCGGTGGCGGGCGGCGTCGAGTCGATGTCCCGCGCCCCCTGGGTGATGCAGAAGCCCGAACGCGGCTTCCCGGCCGGTCACCAGCAGCTCTGGTCGACCACGCTCGGCTGGCGGATGACCAACCCGAAGCTGCCCGCCGAGTGGACGGTGGCGCTCGGCGAGGGCGCCGAACTCATCGCCGAGCGCCACGCGTTGAGCCGTGAGCAGCAGGACGCCTTCGCCCTCGACAGCCACCGCAAGGCTGCCGAGGCTTGGACGAAGGGCTTGTACGACGGCGAGGTCGTCCCGTACGAGGGTGTCGATCTCGTACGCGACGAGTGCATCCGCGAGACGTCCTCGATGGAGGCGCTCGCCAAGCTGAAGCCCGCCTTCCGCAAGGACGGTTCGGTGACCGCGGGCAACTCCTCGCCGCTGAACGACGGCGCCGCTGCCCTGCTTCTCGTCGACGAGGAAGGGCTGCGGGCCACCGGGCGTGAGCCGCTGGCCCGGATCCGTACGTCCGCCGTCACCGGGATCGAGCCGCAGCTGTTCGGGCTCGGACCCGTCGAGGCGGTGCGCACCGCGCTCGCCAAGGCGGGGCGGAGCCTCGCGGACCTGAGCGTGTTCGAGCTCAACGAGGCGTTCGCCGCCCAGTCGTTGGGATGTCTCGCCGAGTGGCCCGAGCTGGACCCGGCCGTGGTCAACCCGCGCGGCGGTGCCATCGCCATCGGCCATCCGCTCGGCGCCTCGGGCGCCCGGCTCGCCGGTGCCGTGGCGCATCAACTCGCCGCCGCTGGCTCGGGCGTGGGTCTCGCAGCCCTCTGCATCGGCGTCGGCCAGGGGCTCGCGCTGGTCCTGGAACGCTGAGCGATCCGGGCCGGGGGCGGGTCCGTCGGCGCGGGCCGCAGGCGGGTACCGTCGGCGACGGCCCAACTGCTCGGAGTGGGCGCCGCGTTCTCGTACGGGTACGACGCGTACCCGTACGACACGAGTGAGACTGGAGACTCCTCATGCCCCTGCTCGACCCCAAGACCTGGCAGTCGCGGACGCTGTCAGGGGGTGAGTACGAGGTCACCGAGCCCGCCACCGGGGAGAGCCTGGGCGCCGTCACGCTCGCCACCGCCGACGACGTCGCGGCCGCCGTCGCCGAGGGCCGCTCGGCACAGCCCGACTGGGCCCGCTCGCCGCACTTCGCCCGCGCCGCCGTGCTGCGCCGGGCCGGGGACCTGTTCGCCGAGCACGCCGACGAGCTGCGCGGCTGGCTCGTACGGGAGTCGGGGTCCATACCCGGCAAGGCCGCCTTCGAGCTGCACGTGGCCGCCCAGGAGTGCTACGAGGCGGCCGCGCTCGCCTCCCGGCCGCTCGGCGAGGTGCTGCCCAGCGAGGAGCCCAGACTCAGCTTCACCCGCAGAGTGCCGGTCGGGGTCGCCGGGGTCATCGCGCCCTTCAACGCCCCGCTGATCCTCTCCATCCGGTCCGTCGCGCCCGCCCTCGCGCTCGGCAACGCCGTGGTGCTCAAGCCCGATCCGCGCACCGCGGTCTGCGGTGGGCTCGCGCTCGCCGCCGTCTTCGCCGAGGCCGGGCTGCCCGAGGGGCTGCTGCATGTGCTGCCGGGCGGCGCCGACGCGGGTCAGGCGCTGGTCGCCGACCCGGGCGTCCCGGTGATCTCCTTCACCGGCTCGACCGCCGCCGGGCGCAAGGTCGGCGAGGCCGCCGGCCGCCTGCTCAAGCGGGTCCATCTGGAGCTCGGCGGGAACTCCGCGCTGGTGGTCCTGGAGGACGCCGACATCGAGGCCGCCGTCGCGCAGGCGTCCTGGGGCTCGTTCTTCCACCAGGGTCAGATCTGCATGACGACCGGCCGCCACCTCGTGCATGCCTCGCTGTACGAGGAGTACGTGGAGCGGCTCGGCACGCGGGCCGACGCGCTGGGGGTGGGCGACCCTCATCGCGAGCAGGTCCACCTCGGGCCGCTCATCGACCGGGGTCAACTCGACAAGGTGCATGGGCTGGTGTCGTCGAGCACGGCGCGGGGTGCGCGGCTGGTGGCGGGCGGGACGCATCGCGAGCTGTTCTATCGGCCGACCGTCCTCGCCGATGTGGACGACCAGACTCCGGCGTACGCGGAGGAGGTGTTCGGGCCGGTTGCGCCCGTGCGGGCGTTCCGGACGCTGGATGAGGCGGCGTCTCTGGCCGCGTCCGGGCCGTACGGGCTTTCGCTTGGCATCGTCACCCGGGATGCGGCGCTCGGGCTGTCGCTCGCGGACCGTATTCCGACAGGGATCGCCCATATCAATGACCAGACGGTCAACGATGAGGCCGTTGCGCCCTTTGGGGGTGTTGCCGCGTCTGGCACCGGGGCGCGGTTTGGTGGCTCTGCCAACCTGGAGGCGTTTACTGAGCTTCGGTGGACCACGGTGCGGCGGGAGGCTGCGGGGCATCCGTTCTAGTTTGGGCGCGGACCGTGCTGGGCTGGTCGCGCAGTTCCCCGCGCCCCTGAGCGGGTCGTGGTCTCCCGGGACAGAATCCGGCATCCCATCCCTGTGGATCAGGTGTTCGGATCGGTCTCTATGCTTGCGCGGTGCACTCGGTCCTCTCCGGATTTCTGCCCATCTGGGCGCTCACCGCCTGCGGCTGGGGCGCCGGGCGCCTCAATGTGCTCGGCGACCAGGCGCAGCACGTCCTCGGGCGGTTCGCGTTCACCTTCGCGATGCCGTCGCTGCTGTTCCTCACCATGTCGCGGTCGCACCCCGGCGAGCTCGCCCGGCCGGGTGTGGCCGTGTTCGCGCTCAGCCTTGTCGCGGTCTTCGCGGCCGGACTGCTGGTCAGCCGATGGATGTTCCGCCGCAAGCGGGGCGAGCAGGCGATAGGCGCGATGGCCGCGTCGTATGTGAACTCGGCGAACCTCGGCATCCCGGTCGCCGTGAACGTGCTGCACGACACCTCGTTCATCGTCGCCGCCGCGCTCTTCCAGATGCTGTTCATCACGCCGCTGATCCTGGTCCTGATCGAGCTGGACGTGCGGCGCGCGGCCCGCGAGCGCTGGACGCGCATCCTCCAACTGCCGCTGCGCAACCCGGTGATCGGGGCGTCGGCCGCCGGGCTCACGATCGCGGGGTTCGGGCTGCGGCTGCCCGCCGAGGTGGTCTCTCCGCTGCAGATCCTCGGCGGCGCCGCCGTGCCCTCCGCGCTGTTCGCGCTCGGCATGTCGCTGAACGCCCGCGCCCGGCCCGACGCCGACGGCCGGACCGAGCGGATGATCCTGGTGGGGCTGAAGGTCGCGGCCCAGCCGCTGCTCGCCTACGTACTGGGGCGCTGGCTGTTCGGGCTCGACGGGCACGCCCTGTTCGCGGTAGTGCTGTGCGCGGGGCTGCCGACGGCCCAGAACGCCTTCATCTTCGCGTCCGAGTACTCCCTGGACACCGAGCTGCCCAGGGACACCGTGCTGCTCTCGACCCTGCTGTCGATGGTGTCCCTGTCGCTCATCGCGTGGCAGCTCGGCTGAGGCCGGGCAGAGCCGGACCGCTGAAAAGCCTCAGCTGGACTTGTTCGCCTCCGCCACCGACTTGCGGACCTCGTCCATGTCGAGCGCCCGCGCCTGGCGGATGACGTCCTCAAGCGCGGCCTCGGGCAGCGCGCCGGGCTGGGAGAAGATCGCCACGTTCTCGCGGACGATCATCAGCGTGGGGATCGAGCGGATCTCGAACGCGGCCGCGAGCTCCTGCTGCGCCTCGGTGTCCACCTTGGCGAAGACCAGGTCCTCGTGGCGCCCGGAGGCCGCCTCGTAGACCGGGCCGAACTGCCGGCACGGGCCGCACCAGGAGGCCCAGAAGTCGATCAGGACGAAGTCGTTGTCCGACACGACCTCGTCGAAGTTCTCCTTGGTCAGCTCCACAGTTGCCATCAGGTACTCCCTCTCTCCGGCCTCACCATGAAGCCGCCTCGCACAACGGCGTCCGCCGCCGTCGTATTCCGTGCGCTTGTCGCTGCCACACGGCTGCCCCTGTGGCTCTCTCGTACACCCGCCACCACAATGTCGGCATGACGGAAGCCTTGGAGTACGACGTAGTGGTGCTGGGCGGCGGACCGGTCGGCGAGGTCCTCGCGGACCGGGTGCGGGCGGCGGGGCTGAGCGCCGCCGTGGTGGAGAGCGAACTGCTCGGCGGCGAGTGCTCGTACTGGGCGTGCATCCCCAGCAAGGCGCTGCTGCGGCCGGTGCTCGCCCGTGCGGACGCCCGCAAGGTGCCGGGCCTGCAGAGGTATGTGGGCGGGGACCTCGACACCCGGGCGGTCCTGGCCCACCGCGACGAGTACGTCGGGCACTGGAAGGACGACGGCCAGGTGCGCTGGCTCGACGGGATCGGCGCCGACCTCTTCCGGGGACACGGGCGGCTGTACGGCACCCGGAAAGTCAGTGTCACCAGCCCCGAGGGCGAGCACCACGTCCTCACCGCCCGGCACGCGGTCGCCGTCTGCACCGGCACCCGGGCGGTGATCCCCGATCTGCCGGGAGCCGCCGAGGCCAGGCCCTGGACCAGCCGGGACGCCACCAGCGCCCAGCAGGTGCCGGACCGGCTCGTGGTGGTCGGCGGGGGAGTCGTCGGCGTCGAGATGGCCACCGCCTGGCGCGCGCTCGGGGCCGAGGTCACCGTTCTGGTGCGGGGCGGCGGGCTGCTGCCGAGGATGGAGCCGTTCGCGGGCGAGCTGGTCGCCGAGGCGCTGACGGAGGCGGGCGCGACCGTCCGTACGCACGTGTCGGTCGCCGAGGTCGTACGCAACGGCGGCAGCGGCCCGGTCACGGTCGTGCTCGACGACGGCGAGCGGATCGAGGCCGACGAGCTCCTGTTCGCCACCGGCCGCGCCCCGCGCACCGACGACATCGGCCTGGACACCATCGGCCTGGAGCACGGCTCGTGGCTGCCCGTCGACGAGTCCTGCCGGGTCGCGGGCAGCGAGTGGCTGTACGCGGTCGGGGACGTCAACCACCGGGCGCTGCTGACCCACCAGGGCAAGTACCAGGCCCGGATCGCGGGCGCCGCGATCGCCGCGCGGGCGGCCCGGGTCCCGCTTCTGGAGACGGACGCCTGGGGCGCCCACTCGGCGACCGCCGACCACGCGGCCGTCCCGCAGGTCGTCTTCACCGACCCCGAGGCGGCCGCCGTCGGCCTCAGCCTCGCCGAGGCCGAGGCGGCCGGACACCGGGTGCGGGCCGTCGACTACGACATCAGCGGCGTCGCGGGCGCGGGCCTGTACGCCGACGGCTACCAGGGCCGGGCCCGGATGGTCGTGGACCTGGACCGCGAGGTGCTGCTCGGCGTCACCTTCGTCGGCCCGGGCGTCGGCGAGCTGATCCACTCCGCGACGATCGCGGTGGCCGGCGAGGTCCCGATCAGCCGCCTCTGGCACGCGGTACCGGCCTTCCCGACGATCAGCGAGGTATGGCTGCGCCTCCTTGAGACATATCGGGACCGGTGACGACTCACCGCTCGTCGAAGACCAGGTTCTCCGGCGGCTCCGTCATCCGTACGGTCTGATCGGTGACCTCCACGACGCTGGACAGGGTGGTGAACTGGCCCTTCGACACGATGAGCACGCGGTCCGCGCGTTGGTCCAGGAACGCCCGGAACCCGGCGAGCGAGGGGTCTCCGGCGCCGAGCACCAGATAGTCCGCGAGGCGCCGGAACAGCTTCGGCAGGACGACCGCGCTGTCGGTGAGCGACGCGAGGCCGTCGATCTTCGCGCCGGTGGCCGTCAGATCCACCGGCCACAGCCCCTTCGCCTCCGTCCGGGCCTCCTGGACGGCGGTGGTCATCGCCGCGCGCAGCTCGACGTACAGCTTGGTGTAGTACGTCGGGTAGGCGAGGCCGTCCGTCAACTGGGCGAGATTCGCGGTCTGTTGGAGCAGTGCCGCGTCCACGAAGTGCGGCTGTCCGCTAGGGCCGGGGGCCGCGCCCCGGCCCGCCAGGGCCACACAGCGGCCGTGCAGGTCGGCACCCCGGGTCAGGATGTAGCCCGGTACCTGGGCGGGCTCGGACACCGTGACCGTGCCGTGCGCGTCGCGCTCGACATGGGTGAAACCCAGCCACGTGGTGAGCGCGTCCGCCGCCTGGTCCGGGAACGGCGGCGGCTGGTGCAGTTCGCGGCCGTGCGCCGGGATGTAGTGCGTCTCCAGCGAGTCGATCCCGTCGAGCCGCAGCTGCGCCCCGCCGGTGGCGTTGCGCTGGACGCGGTGGGGTCCGGGCACGAGGTCCCACTGGGTGGGGTCGGCCGGGTGGAAGCGGACGGAGTCGCCGTCCGGGCGGGCACCGGTCACCCGGTACGTACCTTCGATCACGAGCATTCCCACGACGGCCTCCTCATCGTGCGCACCGGGCCCGCCCAGCATCCTGCGCCGGGGCGCGGCGGGCGCTCGCTCGTCACGAGACTTACGGTCGGCTGAGCCGCCGCGCGTATCCCGGTGTACGGCGTCGCGCGTACGGTCTGTCCGCCCGGGTGGCGATGAGTAATACTCTTCTCATGACTTCGCACATTACGAGCAGGGGTGGCGAGGCGGTGCGCGTCCGGCGCGCGGTCGCGCGGGACGCCAAGCGGCTGACCCGGCTCGTACGGTCGTCGCGCGCCTACGAGGGCCCGTACGCCGACATGGTCGCGGGCTATCGGGTGGGCCCCGACTACATCGAGGCGCACGAGGTGTACGTGGCGGTCGGCGCCGACGAGCGGGTGCTCGGCTTCTACTCCCTGCTGCTGGTCCCGTCGGAGCTCGACCTCATGTTCGTCGCCGACGACGCGCAGGGGCTCGGCATCGGGCGCCTGCTCATCGCCCATATGACGGACCGGGCGCGCGCGGCCGGGCTCGACCGGGTCCGGGTGATCTCGCACCCGCCCGCCGAGGGCTTCTACCGCAGCGTGGGCGCGATCCGCACCGGCACGGCCCGGGCGAACCCGCCGGCCGTCAGGTGGGACCGGCCGGAGCTGGAGTTCTCGATTCCGTAAGGGGTCCGGCAGGGGCCCGCGACCGTACGGAGTGCGACGGGCCCCTGCGCGCGTACCGCATGTGTCGCTATGAGGCGGGCACCCCGACTTGCGACCATGCGCTGAGGACGGCCTTCGTCTCGTTGCCGTCGCCGTAGAGGCTGCGGGCGGTGGCGACAGTCAGGCGGGCGAAGCCGGCGAAGTCGGCGTCGGTCGCCAGGTCGCCGCCGGTCAGGGTCGAGTACCAGATCTTCCCGGCCTTCTCCCACGCGTTGCCGCCCAGGGCCGAGGCCACCAGGTAGAAGGCGTGGTTGGGGATGCCGGAGTTGATGTGCACACCGCCGTTGTCGCGGCTGGTGTGCACGAAGTCGGCCATGACGGCCGGCTGCGGGTCCTTGCCGAGCTGCGGGTCGTCGTACGCCGTGCCCGGCGCCTTCATCGACCGCAGCGCGGTGCCGTGGATGGTGGGGCCGAGCAGCCCGGCGCCGATGAGCCAGTCGGCCTGGTCGGCGGTCTGGCCCAGCGAGTACTGCTTGATGAGGCAGCCGAAGACGTCGGAGACCGACTCGTTGAGCGCGCCGGACTGCCCGAAGTACTCCAGGTTCGCGGTGTACTGCGTGACGCCGTGGGTGAGTTCGTGCCCGATGACGTCGACCGAGACGGTGAAGTCGCCGAAGAGAGTGCCGTCGCCGTCGCCGAACACCATCTGCTCGCCGTTCCAGAAGGCGTTGTCGTACTTCTCGCCGTAGTGGACGGTGGCGTTCAGCGGCAGCCCGGAGTCGTCGATGGAGTGCCGGCCGTACGCCTTGAGATACAACTCGAACGTGGCACCGAGCCCGGTGTGCGCCCGGTTGACGGTCGCGTCCTTGGACGGCGTGTCGCTCTCGGAGTGGACCTTGGTGCCGGGCAGCGTCTGCTGGTGCCCGGCGTCGTAGATCGTGCGGTTGGGCGTGTCGGAGGGGGTACCGGTGGGGGCGGCCACGCCGCGCACGGTGGTGATCCTGCGCTGGGTGCGCAGCATCGCGTCGTGCTCCAGAGTGCGGCGGGCCGGCTCGTAGTGGGCGGGGTCCTCGGACTGGGCGAGCTTGTCGAGGACATGGGGCGGGATGATCGTGCAGAACACGGTGTTGTTCTCCATCGGAGCAATGTGGCACAGCGTCACCGCGACGGTGATACGTGTTGCCAGGTTGGCCGGAAATGGGTGGCGGATTCGGAGCGCCCGGTTCTACGGTCCGCCAACACGCGCGCCGGAGCGCGCCGTTGCTCCGGCAGGGTCGGCGGACCCGGTCGTCACTCCGCTCAGAGCCAGCCGTTGCGGCGGAACCCCCGGTAGATGGCGTAGCAGGCCAGCGTCATCACCGCGAGCGAGATCGGGTACCCGTAACGCCAGTGCAGTTCCGGCATGTTGTCGAAGTTCATGCCGTAGATGCCGCACACCATCGTCGGTACGGCGACGATGGCCGCCCACGCCGTGATCTTGCGCATGTCCTCGTTCTGAGCCACCGTCACCTGGGCGAGGTGCGCCTGGAGGATCGAGTCGAGCAGCGCGTCGATGGAGACGATCTGCTCGTTGACCCGGGTGAGGTGGTCGGCGACGTCGCGGAAGTACGGCTGGATGTCCGCGTCGACGGGCGGCAGGGGCCGGGTGGCGAGGTCGTTCAGGGGCCGCTGGAGCGGGGTCACCGCCCGCTTGAACTCCAGGAGTTCCCGCTTGAGCTGGTAGATCCGGCCCGCGTCGCCGCGCCCGGAGGTGTCGCTGAAGACGGCGGTCTCGACGGCGTCGATGTCGTCTTGCATGGCGTCGATGACCAGGAGGTAGTCGTCCACGACATGGTCCGCTATCGCGTGCAGCACGGCGGCCGGGCCCTTGGCCAGCTGCTCGGGGGTATTCTCCAGGGCCTCGCGGAGCGGGCCGAGCGAGCCGTGCTTGCCGTGGCGGACGGTGACCACGAAGTCGGGCCCCGCGAAGACCATGAGCTCACCGGTCTCGACGACCTCGCTGGTGGCGGTCAGCTCCTCGTGCTCGACATAGCCGACGGTCTTGAACACCGCGAAGAGCACGTCGTCGTACGGCTGGACCTGCGGGCGCTGATGGGCGCGGACCGCGTCCTCGACGGCCAGCGGGTGCAGCTCGAAGAGCTCGGCGATCCCGGCGAACTCCTCGGCGCTCGGCTCGTGCAGCCCCACCCACACGAAACCCTCCTTGGCCCGGCGCACCCGGCGCACGGCCTCGTCCACCGGACAGTCGCCGGGCTGGCGCACCCCGTCCCGGTAGACCACGCAGTTCACCACCGCGCTGCCGAGCGGCGAGCGGGCGGGGTGGCTGAGGTCCACCGTGCGGCGGTACGCGCGGCGTACGGCCCTGCGGAGGTTGCGGATCATCGGCACGGCTGAGCTCTCCTTCGGCGGATCGGCGGCCAGTGTGCCATGCGTGTCTGAAGGGACGGTGAGGACCCGGGGTGCGGACGCCGGACGGGGGCGTCCGGCGCGTGGGAGGCTGCCCTCCGGCGCCCCGGCGGGCATAGGTTGAGCGCCATGAGCAATCTCGATCGTCAAGCCACACTGTCGGTGTGCGGCGGCCGCGGCTTCGTCGTCGCCGAGCCGGTACGAGAGCTGTTGTCGCCGCGTACCGTCAAGCTCGGCGAGTCCACCGAGGTCCGCCGGCTGCTGCCGAACCTCGGCCGCCGTATGGTCGGCGCCTGGGCCTTCGTCGATCACTACGGCCCGGACGACATCGCCGACGAGCCCGGTATGCAGGTGCCGCCGCATCCCCACATGGGGCTGCAGACGGTGAGCTGGCTGCACGAGGGCGAGGTGCTGCACCGCGACAGCCTCGGCAGCCTGCAGACCGTTCGCCCCCGCGAACTGGGCCTGATGACCTCGGGGCGGGCGATCAGCCACTCCGAGGAGAGCCCCAAGCCGCACGCCCGCTTCCTGCACGGTGCCCAGCTCTGGGTCGCCCTGCCCGACGCCCACCGCCACACCGAGCCGCACTTCCAGCACCACGCCGATCTGCCCGTCGTCACCGCGCCCGGCCTGACCGCCACGGTGATCCTCGGCGAACTCGACGGCGCGGCGTCGCCAGGCACCACCTACACCCCGCTGGTCGGCGCCGACCTGACCCTCGCCGCCGGAACCGAGACGGCGCTGCCGCTCGACCCCGACTTCGAGTACGCGGTCCTGTCGATGTCCGGCGAGGCCCATGTGGACGGCGTCCCGGTGCTGCCCGGCTCGATGCTCTACCTCGGCTGCGGCCGCACCGAACTCCCGCTGCGCGCCGCCTCCGACGCTGGCCTGATGCTGCTCGGCGGGGAGCCGTTCGAGGAGGAGATCGTGATGTGGTGGAACTACATCGCGCGTTCGCAGGCGGAAATCGAGGAGGCGCGGGCGGCCTGGATGGAGGGATCGCTCTTCGGTGAGGTGAAGGGCTACGCCGGGGAGCGGCTGGCGGCGCCGGAACTGCCGCCGGTGCCGTTGAAGCCGCGCGGTCGGGTGCGCTGACCTGGGGTTTTATGTCCGGCACATATCCCTGGCCGGGGTGTCGGACGGGGTCAGTCGCGCGGCGAGCGCACGCAAGCCGCGGTATGCGGCGGTACGGACTGCCCCGGGGCGTTTGTGCAGGATGCGTCCGGCCGTGGACGCGTCAAGGCCGATGACCACGCGCAGCAGTACCGCTTGTGCCTGGTCCGGGGGGAGTTCGGCGAGCATGTGCAGGGCCTGGGCGGTCGACATGCGTTCGGCGGCGTCGGCCGGAGTGTCGTCGGCCGCCTGCCGGTCGGGCAGCAGATGGTGCGGTTGCGGCGTTGTCGGATTTCTGCGGCGCAGGTGATCGACGGCACGATAGCGTGCGATCGCGGTGGTCCAGCTGAGAAAGCTGCTGCGGTCGGTACGGAAGGTGTGCAGATCGGCCACGATGCGAGCCCAGGTCTCCGACGCGACGTCGTCGGCGTCGTTCTCACCGACCAGGGAGCGCAGATAGTTGAGCAGGCGGGGGGCGGTCGCACGGTAGAGGGCGCGGAATGCCTCCTCGTCGCAGTGCTGGGCGCGGATCACGAGCTCGCGGATGCGGATCTCGCGTACCGGTTCGAGCGCGGGTAACTCCCTGCCACCGGCCGCAGCTTCAGTCATCGGCCGACGAGGTTCTGGTGCTGCACGTGGCGCGCCCGTACGGACCGTGCGCGGTGGAGCCGGTGAGTTCACGACCGTCGAGGGAGATCGAGCAGGCGGCGTCGCCGCCCGCGGAGCCGAGCACGACGGTGAGCGTGTACGCGGTACCGGTCGACCGTACGGTCTTCTTCCAGGGCAGGGAGGCGTGTCGCGCCACGCCGGCCGCGGCCTTGGCGCCGGTGCTGTAGCCGACGTCCGCGGTGCCGGACCCGCCGACCTGGAAGGCGATCCGATGACTGGGTGGACCGGGCGCGGGTTGGTGGCGCGAACTGCTGCATCCGGTGAGGGACAGAGCGGTGACGGCGGTGATCGTGACGACTGCGCGGCCTGCTCGTCTGGTGGTCGCTTCGTGCATTCTCGTCCCCGTTTCTCCCCATCGAGAATCACAAGTAACTACTGTGAGACCACAAGTGCTTACAGCTCCAGGTCAGGTGTTCGCTAGCCGACCTGTTCCTGTCCGAAGCGTCGGACCGGGTTCAAATCAGGCTGTTCCAGGGCGACACGCCGGTGCCTTTGCCGAAGCTTTTCTCACGCCGTCGCCCGGCGTGGCGTAGCGCTCCGTCACCGCGGCGCGCCAGGGGGGTATCTGGGGCACGGGGTGGAGAGGGACGGTTCTGATGCAGGTCAGAGCGGTGGTGTGACACTTTCGGGCCCTGTCACGGATCTAGGGGCGGCTGCGTCGTACGGACGCGCTCCTTGATGCTGGAGGTTCGTGATGGGTCGGCTGCATCGATGGTCCGCACGCGTTGCGGCGGTGGCGTTGGTCGCCACCGGCCTGCCTGCGGCATCGGCGGGCATGGCGTCCGCGCACGAGGCGAAGCACAGGGTGCACACGCAGCCGAAAGGGGACGGGGGCTGGAAGGGGACCCGGGCGCCGAAGCCGTCGCCGTTCTCCTGGACACCGCCCGCCGGGCGCGGCACACACCTGGTGAAGACCGATCCGCATGCCAAGCGGGTCAAGGAGCTGACGGGGCGGCGTACGGCCGATGCCGGCTTCTTCCAGATGTCCGACGGCAGCGTGCAGGAGGAGGTCTCGGCCGTCCCGGTGCACTACCGGGACAAGAAGGGCGTCTGGCGGGACATCGACGTGGCGGTCCAACCGCTCGCGCATGACGGATACACCGCGGGCAGCCTCGGCAACGCCTTCCGGACGTACTTCTCGTCGAACGCCTCCCGTGTGGTGCGGATCGAGCAGGGCAGCGGATCCGTACAACTGGGCGCGGACGGTGCGACGCTGTCGAAGCCGGAGGTCTCGGGCAACCGAGTGACGTATCCGGGCGCGTATCCGGGTGCGGATCTCAGCTATCGGACCGGCCCTTCCGGGGTGAAGGAGTCGATCGTCCTGGCGAAGCCGCCGACGGCCGGCGAGTCGTTCGCGTTCTCGCTGAAGGTCACCGGGTTCACGCCCCGGCAACTCGCGGACGGCGCGATCGCCTTCTACGGCGGCGAGGCGGACACACCGGCGTTCACCATTCCGGCGCCCTACATGTCCGATGCCGAGGCCGACGTGAACTCCCCGTACGGCAAGGCGTATTCGAGCGAGGTCAAGCAGACGATGGCGTGGGACGCCCGAGCGGGCGTCCTGCGTCTGTCGCTCACCCCGGACGCCGCCTGGCTGGCCGACCCGCACCGCCGTTACCCCGTGACCATCGACCCGACGATCCTGGTCGCGCCCACGCCGTCGCAGGCGGCGAACGTGATGATCCTGGCGGACGGGGCGTCGACGAACTACGCGAACTCCTCACGGCTGTCGGTGGGTACGACGACCACCGGCGCCGCCCGCACGTTGATCAGATTCCCGATGCCGTCGGTGCCGGCCGGCACCACGATCACATCGGCCGACCTGAAGCTGTACTACGACCAGACGTTCACCACCGGCTCCCACAACGTGCCGATGCAGGTGCTCGCCGCCGACGCGGCGTGGAACCCGGCCACCGCCACCTGGAACAACGCCCGTTCCATCGGCGGCCCGGTGGCGGGCACGGCCTCAACGGAGGCCAACGCCCTCGGCGTGTGGAACGACTTCCCGGTCACCTCCACCGTGCAGGACTGGCTGGGCGGGGCGTCGGCGAACAACGGCTTCGTCCTCAAGGCCGCCGACGAGGGCACCCTGGGCCAGGGCGGACCCCGCTACGAGGGTTCGGTCTACGCGTACGGCGGTGAGGCCGTCAACTACCCGAAACTCGTGATCACTTACGGAGTGCCGGGCGTGTCGCTGAACCGGCCGTCGGTGATCCACTCGACCGGTGCGGAGCTGTCCTGGCCCGCTTACACCAACACCACCGGCGACTCGGGCAACGACCTCGCCGGCTACGAGGTGCATCGCGGCATCCACCAGACCTTCACCCCGTCCGCCTCGACCGAGATCGCCCCCGTCAAGCCCGGTACGACCGGCTTCGCCGACTCGGCCGCGGTGCCGACGGCGGCCGACAACCCGGACCCGTACGGCAACGCCTACTACTACATGGTCGTGGTCAGGACCAAGTCCGGGGCGCTCATCCCCGGGCCCACGCAGCTGGTACGGCTGCCGAAGGCCGGCCGTACCACGCTGGTCGTCCCGGCCCAGTCGGCGGCGACGCTGTCCTCCGCGAAGCCGGGCACGGTGCTGGGCACCCTGGACAACTCGGGTACCGCGGAGCCATGGCTGGAGGTCGGCGACAGCTCCGGCACCTATGGCGCGGCGCGTTCGGTGCTCAACTTCTCCGCGCTGTCCGCGGTGCCCGCCGGTTCGACCGTCCTGGACGCGCATCTGAAACTGTGGCAGGAGAGCACCACCACCGCCACCTCGGGCGCGGCCTATGAACTGCACGCGCTGACCCGGCCGTTCACCGGCGCCCAGGCCACCTGGAACAGCGCCGCGACAGCGACGGCGTGGACCAAGCCGGGCGGTGACTTCACCGCGGCCGCCGCCGGCACCGTCTCCGGCCTGACCAACGACCCGCACCGGCAGACCCTCGACGCCACCTCGATCGTGCAGGGCTGGATCAACTCCCCGAGCACGAACGACGGCCTGCTGGTGAAGCTGGCCGACGAGTCGGCGGGTGCACCGCAGGAGCGGACGGTCTTCGCCGGGCCGAACACCGCCGAGCCGGGTCTGGCACCGGCCCTGGTGGTGACCTACCTCGACAGGTCCACCGAATCGACGTACTACGCGCCCGCCACCCCGTCCGCCATCGCCCCCGGTACCACCTACAGCGTCCCGGTGACGGTCAACAACACCACCGGCTCCCCGTGGACGGCCGCCGACGAGGTCCTGACCTACCACTGGACGCTGCCGGACGGCACCGACGTCACCACCGCGGACAACCAGCTGCGGACCGGACTGCCCGCCGACCTCGCCCCCGGCGACACCGTCACACTCAACGCCCAGGTCACTCCGCCGAAGGTGTCGGACGGCAACCAGGACGAGGGTGTGACGCTGGCGTGGGACATGTACGACAGCTCCACCGGCACCTATCTGTCCACCGGCTCCGGCGCCGCCTCGCCGATGAGGCGCACCGCGGCCACAAGCGCGGCCGTGGGCACGACCGCGTCGGGTATCGGTTCGCTCAAGCAACAGGTCAGTGTCGACCCGAGCGGCAACAACCAGCTGGGGTTGGAGAAGTTCTACGCGTACGCGACGACGCCGACGGGCTCGGGCTCCGCGCTCTACTCCAACGAGGCGTCCGGGAACACGGTGTGGAGCGACGATCTGTTCGGCAACCCGTCGGTCGGCTTCGACACCACACTGCGGCTGTCCTACAACTCGATGTCCACGATGGACACCACCACGGGGTTCGGCTGGAGCGTCCAGGCCTCCGCGCCGGTGCGGTTGGGGCAGGCCCTGCAGTTCCATCCGCCCACCAAGCCCACCTCGATGGTGATGGTGGACGGCACCGGCAACGCCCACCAGTGGACCTTGACCACGGACACGACCACACACATCACCACGGGGACGCCGCCGCCGGGTGTGCACCTGCTCCTCCAGGGCACGGCCTGCAAGCCGCAGGACACCAACGCCCGGGCATGGCGGATGACCCGGCCGGACCGCACGACCTACTACTTCGACTGTGAGGGCTATCCGACCGCGCAGGTCGACGCGAACGGAAACGAGGCCGACTTCTCCTACACCGCCCGGCAGTCGCAGAACCAGCCGGAGGAGTTCCTCGACCACATCTCCGACCCGCTGCACAACCAGACGCTGACGTTGGCCTACTACAACAAGGGCGACGACTTCTCGTACATCGACTCGACCGGCGCGCTGGTCAGCGGCACGAACCTGACCGATCCGGCGATCATCGACCACGTCAGGTCGATCACCGACGTCTCCGGGCGGACCGTCGACTTCTACTACACCGGCCAGGGCCTGCTCGGCCGGTTCGTGGACGGTGCCGGGTCTGGCGTCGCCAAGACGTTCAACTTCACCTACGACGCCACCCAGGGCATGAAGAACGTCAAGCTGGTGGCGGTCCAGGACCCGCGCGGGAACAGCACGAAGCTCGCCTACTACCCGAATTCCTCGTCGACCAAGTGGTGGACCCAGACCGTCACCGACCGCGACGGCTACGCCACCGGCTTCGCCTACGCACAACCGGGCACGGTGTCCGGGGCGGCCACTTCCTCGACGGTCACCGACCCCAACGGCGGCAAGTGGGTTCACGAGACCGACTCGGCGGGTCGGCCGATCCAGGAAGTCGCCCCGGCTCCCACGGCGGGTGCCCAGGTCCGGACCACCACCCTCAAGTGGGACGACGACAACAACGTCACCGACCTCACCGAGGACAACGGTGCGCACAACGAGTGGAGTTACGACCAGAACACCGGCTACCCCACCTCGTACAAGGACGCGCTCGCGGTCAAGAACGGCACCGCCGCCACCACCTACACCTACGCCACCACCGACAGCGCCGACCCGGCCCTGTCCGGCCACATCGCGTTCCTGACCGACAGGACCTCCCCGCAAGGCCGGCGCACCCACTACACCTACTATCCGCTCAGTCCCGGTGACGCCGGCTATGTCGCCACCGCCGGGTACGCCGGCAATCTGGAGACCGTCCAGGCCCCCGGTGGGACCGCCGCGAACGCCCCGGTCAACTCCTACCTCACCACCTATACCTACGACATCTACGGGCAGCTCGCGTCCGTCAAGGACGCCAACGGGCACACGAGCTTCTACGTCAACAGCCACACCCTGCCCGACTCCAGCACCCAGTTCCCCGAACCCACCGGGCAACCCGATTCCGTCACCGACGCCGCGGGCAACACCACCACGTTCAGCTACGGGTCGCGCGGTGAGGTCAAGTCGACCACCGACCCCCTGGGGCACACCGCCACCGCCGACTACGACGTGTTCCTGCGGCAATTGGGCTCGCGGATACCCAAGGACACGGCGTCCGGCACGGCGATCACCTACCCGGCGCCCGTGTACGACGGCGACAACGACGTCCTTCAGTCCACCTCGGCCACCGGTGGGGTGACCACGCACGTCTACGACGCCGACGGACGCGTCACCTCGACGACGCTGCCGCCGGACGGCTCGCCGCTGAATCCGCCCCGCACCATCACCTACGGCTACGACAAGGTCGGCAACAAGACCACCACAGTCTCGCCGTTGGGCAATGTGCCCGGCGGGACGCAGGCGAACTACACCACGACGGTCGGCTACGACGCGGAGAACCAGGCGACCTCGGTCACCGACGCGCTGAAGCAGCCGACCGTCATCGGCTTCGACGACGTCGGCAACAAGACGTCCGTCACCGATCCCGCGGGCAACCTGACGACGTTCGCATTCGACCAGGACCATCGCCCGACGGGCACCACCGACGCGCAGAAATACACCACCTCGATCGGGTACGACCTGGACGGGTTGAAGACCTCGACGACCGATCAGAACGGCAGCACCGACAACTACACGCTCGACCCCGACGGCCAGGTCACCCAGGTCGCCGTGCTGCACGCCTCGAACGGCTCGACCAGCTTCGCCTACAACACCACGCAGTACACCTACGACCAGGTCGGCAACAACACCAGCGTGGTCTCGCCGCAGGGCGTCGTCTCCGCCGCGAACGGGGTGGCCGGGGCCTACACCGCCTACACCCAGTACGACGCGGACAACCGGGTGTCCAGGAAACTCGGCGCGATCCTGCCGGGCGACGCCAACTACGGCGCCGCCGAGCAGCCGGTGACCGACTACAGCTACACCCCGGACGGCAAGCTGAGCACCCTGACGCGGACGACGGTGACGCCGTATCCGGGAACGAACGCCCAGCCGACCACGTCCATCGCGACGACGTCGTACGCGTACTTCGACAACGGCTGGACGCGCAGCATCACCGACCCGTTCGGCATCCGGACGGCCTATGACTACGACACGTCGGGCCGGCAGGTCAGCCGGACCCTCACCCCGGCGGAGAACACCACGCAGCGCAAGATGTCGTGGTCGTACTTCCCGGACGGCAGCACCCAGTCCTTCACCGACACCGGGGTGGGGGCCGGCTGGCAGGACCAGGTGATCACCTCGACCGGGCCCAACGCCCAGAACACACTGAACTGGACCCAGGCCGACAGTGGTTACCAGGGGGAGAAGTACTTCGTCAGCAAGAACACCAGCAACCCGGTGACCTGGAACTTCACCGTTCCACAGCAGGGCACGTACTCCATCAAGGTGTTCGTGCCGAACAACAGCTCCCTGAACGGCGTGAAGTCCGCGAGCTACACGGTGAACTACAACGGTACGCCCGTGAAGAGCGACATCACGGTGACCCAGAGCAGCAACCAGGGCACGTGGGTGACGCTCGGCACCGACTTCTCGTTCGGTGCCGCCGGTACCACGGGCAGCGTCGTGCTCACCCCGCTGGGCGAATCGGTGGTCGCCGCCGACGCGGTGGAACTGGTCCGCAACACCGACGAGTCGCAGCCGAACCCCACCTGGTTCACCTACGACTACGACGCGGACGGCAACACGGTGGGCATCACCGACATCTCCCCGAACGCCGCGTTCAGCAACTACACCAAGACGTACGACCACCTGGACCGGCTCAAGCAGGTGCAGGAGACATCCGGCTCCACGGTCGTACACACCATCGGCTACGACTACGACGCCGACAGCAATGTGACCGGTCAGACCACCGACGCCCGGATCGACTCCTACACCTATGACCCGCTGAACCGGCTCAAGCAGGTCATCAACCAGCAGTCCCTCTCCGACCCGGGGCTGACCACCGGCTACACCTACACCCCGGTCGGTGAGCGGGCCACCCAGACCAAGCCGAACGGCAACAAGGTCAGCTACGGCTACAACCTGGACGGAACCCTGCGTTCCAGCTCCGAGGTCACCGGCTCCGGCACGACCGTCGACACGCACCAACTGGCCTATGACGCGAACAACAACATCGTCTCCGATCAACTGACGCTGCAACGCGGCAGCGGAGCCCCGCCGCTCAACCGGACGGTGAACCGCACCTACAGCCCCAACAACCAGGTCACCGGCGTGACCAACGACCCCGACGGAAAGTTCAACCAGAGCTACACCTACGACAGCGCGGGCAACATCGTCGACGAGACGGCCAACGGCGGTCCCCAGACCTTCTACACCTATGACCGCGGGCGGCTGATCCAGTCAGACACGAGCGGCGCCTATCAGTACGACACGCTGGGCCGGCTCACCGAGATCGCCAACGGCAACTTCACCGGCTATGTCGGGACCGCGGCCCAGAAGAACGTCTACGACGGCTACGACAACATCCTGTCGTCGTCCTCGACGAGGACCGACCCCAAGACCAACACCCCCACGACCAACACCACCCAGTACGCGTACGACTCGATGAACCGGGCGACGAGCGAGACGCTCAACGCGGGCTCGGCGACCGCGCAGACCTCGAAGTTCGACTACCTCGGCACCAGCAACGTCGTCCTGGACGAGCACGGCACGGGGTACATCGCCGCCGACAAGGTCTACAACTACTCACCGACCGGCGAGCGGTTGGAGATGACCAACACCTACACCGCCGGCGGTCCGGGCGCCACCACGGACAACTACTACACATACAACTCGCACGGCGATGTGGAGGCGCTGACCGACACCTCCGGGTCGGCGAACGCCACGTACGGCTACACCGCCTATGGCTCCGACGCCGATACCGGGGACGGCAACACCCCCGACTCCGGCCCCGATCAGCCCACCACACCGCCGACGCCCACGGCGACGCTGCCGTTCAACGCCTACCGGTTCAACGCGGCCCGCGTCGACGTGTCGAGCAGCAACCTGAACATGGGTGCCCGTTCCTACGACCCGAACATCAACCGCTTCCTCACCCGGGACACCTTCAACGGTGCCGGTGCGGACGCGGGGGTCTCCGCGCTCGGCAGCCCGTACGGCTTCGCGGGCGGCAACCCGATCAGCAACGTCGAGATGAACGGGCACGGCTGGAAGACCTGGCTGGGTGTCGGCCTGGTCGTCGCCGCCGTGACCGGCGCCGTCGTCTGCACGGTGGCGACCGTCGGCGGATGCCTGGTCGCCATCGGCACGGCCGCGGCCGAGGGCGCCGCGTTCGGCGCCGAGGCCTCGGTGGGCGCGGCCGCGGTCGCCTCGATCGCCGAGGGCGTCGGCGCCACCGCCGCCGTCCTGGGCGCCGAAGACGCGGCCGTCACGGTCGGTGCCGGTGCTCTGGCGGCCGGGACGACCGCCGTTGTGGAGGAGTCGGTGGCCGCCGACGTCGGGGCGGTCGAAGCCTCCGCCTCGTCGGCCGCGGCCGACGAGCAGGCCGCGGCGGCAGCGGACGAGATCCCCGCCGGCGTCTACCGCGGCGCACCCAAGGGCCGGCCTGCGTACTACAAGGACGGGCCGATCGTCAGCCTGAACCGGTTCCGGATGGCGATGGGGCGCGCGGGGCTGATCGACGACGTCGACAAGTACGAGCTCCAGTACGACCCGGAGTACACGACGTCCGACGGCAGGCCGGCGTTCGGGGACAGCCCGATGACGATCAATCCGAAGACCCTGCGGTACGCCCCGGTGCGCGGCGAGAGCGGGCGGCCCATCATCCGCTTCGCGAACCTCGGGCTGCAGAGCGTGCAGGAGTCGGTGACCACCTTCTACCATGAGGTTTACCATCAGGAGATCATCGCTGCGACCAAGGGCGCCGAGAAGGGCCTGGAGGACGAAGCGGAAGCATATGGGCAAGCCATGTGGGAGAAGTTGAAGTCCCGGTTCTAGGGGGGATGGTGGTGCGGATGGTTCGGCCGTACGACTCCGACGAGATCGCCGCATTGGCCGTTCAGGCCCGAGCCCGTCTGGATCTCGACGAGCGACGGTGCCCTCGCTGCTCGTACGTCGGGATGCGCCGGTACTTCCAGCTGTTCCACGGAAGTGCGAGAACGGCGCTGATCACCTACCTGTGGTGCCCGTCCTGCCATGGGTATGACGGTTCGACCGTGCCGGGAGCCGGCATGCGGCTCGACCATGACCCCATGGCTGAGCTCGACGCCGGCGAGCTGCGACTGCTCAAGGCCGATATGGAGTCCTACCTCGCCAAGCTCGACGGGTTCTGGGAGAGCGGGAGGCTTCCGCAGCGGCTGACGGAATGAGCCGTCCGCTCCCGAACCGAATGCGGGCGCAGCCCCCGCCGGCGGTGGCCGGCGGGGGCTGCGTACGGAACTCCCGTGGATCAGTGGGACGGGGCCGGGTAGGTCGGGTACTCCACCCCGGAGACGTGCTGGACGACCCGGATGACCTGGCACGAGTAGCCGAACTCGTTGTCGTACCAGAGGTAGAGGATCGCGTTGTCGCCGTCCACCTTGGTGGCGCCGGCGTCGACGATCGAGGCGTGGCGCGAGCCGACGAAGTCCATGGAGACGGCGTCGGGGGCGGTCGTGAAGTCGATCTGGCGCTTCAGCGACGAGTTCAGCGAGACGTCGCGGAGGTACTCCAGGACCTCGTCGCGGGTGGTCTCGCGGCCCAGGCGCAGGCTCAGGATCGCGATCGAGACGTCCGGGACGGGGACGCGGATCGAGCTGCCGGTGATCGGCGCCTTGAGGTCCGGCAGCGCCTTGGCGACGGCGGAGGCGGCACCGGTCTCGGTGATCACCATGTTCAGCGGCGCGGAGCGGCCGCGGCGGTCGGCCGCGTGGTAGTTGTCCAGCAGGTTCTGGTCGTTCGTGAACGAGTGGACGGTCTCCACGTGACCGCGCAGGACGCCGAACTCGTCGTCCATCGCCTTCAGCGGCGGCACGATCGCGTTGGTGGTGCAGGACGCGCAGGACAGGATCTGCTCGTCCGGCTTGATCATGTCGTGGTTGACGCCGTGCACGATGTTCGGGACGTCGCCCTTGCCCGGGGCGGTCAGGACGACCTTGTCGATACCGGGGCGCAGATGCTTGGAGAGGCCCTCGCGGTCGCGCCACTTACCGGTGTTGTCGATGAGGATGGCGTCCTTGATGCCGTACGCCGTGTAGTCGACCTCGGAGGGGTCGCCCGCGTAGATCACCTTGATCGCGTTGCCGTTGGCGATGATCGTGCTGTTCGCCTCGTCGACCGTGATCGTGCCGTTGAACTGGCCGTGGATCGAGTCGCGGCGCAGCAGCGAGGCGCGCTTGACGAGGTCGGCGTCGCCGCCGCCGCGCACCACGATGGCGCGCAGCCGCAGACCGTTGCCCGAGCCGGCCTTCTCGATGAGGAGGCGGGCGACGAGGCGGCCGATGCGGCCGAAGCCGTAGAGGACCACATCGCGCGACTCGCACCGCTCGATCTTGTTGGCACCCGTGGCGCCGACGACGGCTCCGGCGGTGAACTCCGCCACCGACAGACCGCGGTCGTCGCTCTTGTACTGCGCGGCGAGCATGCCGAGGTCGATCTGGGAGGGCCCGAGGTCGAGCTCGGTGAGGGCCTTGAGGAAGGGCAGCGTCTCGGTGACCGAGAGCTCCTCACCGGCGATCTGCCGGGCGAATCGGTGGAGCTTGAGAATGCTGACCACCGACTTGTTCACCAGGGAGCGGCTGTGCAGCAGGACCGTGACGTCCCGCTCCCGGTGCAGCTTCCCGATGATCGGGATCATCGACTCCGCGATCTCCTCGCGGTTCTTCCAGTTAGTGAACGAGTCGTCGTTGACAGTCACAGGCTTATCTCTCGATCGAGCTAGGCGGTGCTCATATGCTAACCCGTCGAGATTTTGACTCTTCAAGCGGTCTCGCATACGGACGCGCGGAGCCCCCTCGCCGAGGTGACGGCGAAGGGGCTCCAGGTCGTACGCAAGGCGTAAACGAGCAGTACAGAGGCCTGCGGGCGGGTTACCAGCCGGTCCCGATCTGGGTCCGGTCGCCCAGCGCCGTGGCGCCGGTTCCCGGGTAGAAGTAGAGCGGGCCGTTGGCGCCGGACGGGGCCTCGACGGCGTCGAGGTCGCCCTTGCCGTCGCCGTTGAAGTCCGCGCCGACGAGCCCGCGCATCCCGTCCCACCCGCTGCCGATCTTGGAGCGCGAGCCGAGGGTGCTCATCCCGTTCAGCGAGCCGGTGCCCGGGTAGGCCCACAGCGCGCCGGTCCCGTCCACCGCCACCAGGTCGGCCTTGCCGTCACCGTTCAGGTCGCCGGGCGAGGTGATCTCGGTCATGGTGTCCCAGCCGGAGCCGATCTGCGTACGGTCGCCCAGGGTGTCCGTGCCGTTCAGCGACCCGGTCCCGGGGTAGGCCCAGAGGTCGCCGCGTACGTCGACGGCCACCAGGTCCGCCTTGCGGTCGCCGTCCACGTCCAGCGCGGTCAGCTCCCGCATCCCGTTCCAGCCCGTGCCGATCTTGACGCGGTCGCCGAGGGTGCTCGAACCGTTGGCGGTGCCGGTGCCCGGGTAGACGTACAGGTTGCCGGTGGCCTTCTCGACGGCCACCAGGTCGGCCTTGCCGTCGCCGGTGTAGTCGGCGGCGGTGAGCTTGTCCATGGCGCCCCAGCCGGTGCCGATCTGGATACGGTCGCCGAAGGTGCCGTTGCCGTTGCCCGGGTAGAGGAACAGCTTCCCGGTGGCCGCCTCGATGCCGACCAGGTCCTTCTTGCCGTCACCCGTGAAGTCGGCGGAGGTCAGCTTGGTCATGCCGGTCGGCGCGGGGTCCTTGGGCCATGAAGTGTGCACGACGATACGGTTGTAGGTGTTCTCGTTGACCATCCACAGCTCGTCGGTGCCGGGCCAGTACGAGAGGTTCTCCAGGTTGATCCCGGTGCGCGTGATGAGGCGCACCGGCTCGTCCGGGTAGGCGTGGTAGAGGCAACTGGGGATGTTCTTGCCGTCGTGCTCTGCGGGCACGAACTCCGGGCACGGGCCCGAGAGCGCGAACCGCCCCTTGTTCATCGCGACGCCCTGCACGCCGCCCATCGGCGAGGCGAACGCCTCGGCCGCCTGTACGCGGCCCGTGGCATCGGCCTTCAGCGTGCCGGTGGCCGTGTCGATGGGCCAGCGGACGATCCGGGCCGCGACCTTGCCGAAGTCGCCCTCCGTCCCGCCCGGGTCGCCCTCGGCGGTGACCAGCGCGGGCTGGGCGCCGGTGAGGTCGAGCGAGGCCGCGGTGATGCAGGGGCGCTGGGGGACGTCCGCCCCGGGATAGGTGCCGCAGCCCGTGCCCGCGCCGGTGTACTCGTACGTCCCCTGGCGCGGCAGCACGTAGTCGTGGCCGCCGCCGTGCGTCTTGCCGTTCGCGTCCACGCCGATGGAGGTGTCCGAGGTGACGTCCATCTGCCAGATGTCGTTGAGGTCGAAGACGTCCAGGGCGCTGCCTATGCTCGCTACATACAGCTTCGAGCCCGACCAGACGATGCCGTTCGCATGCCCCGTGACGATGGGGACGTAGTTGCTGCCGTCGCTGGAGGACGCGACCAACTGGACGTGTTTGTACGTCACATGGGCCGGGTCGGTGACATCGGCGAAGGTGATCCGCTCCATACCGGCCGGTGAGTTGGTGCCGTACCAGCTGGTGAGGAGGACCTTGCGGCCGTTCACCAGGGTCTGCGACTGGGGCGACTCGCCGGAGCCGGTGAGACCCTGCGGGATCCAGGTGTTGGCCGCGTCGTCCTCGGCGGACCAGCAAAAGCCTTGCGCGCCCGCGGTGTTGGAGGGGTGGCACAGCGGACGGGCCTGGGTCTGCGAGGCGCTGGCGAGGACGCCGTTGATCGTGGTGCGCTTCAGACCGGGGTGGGCGGACTCGAACCCGGCGGCCCAGCGGGCCTGTGTGCCGCTGTCCCGCATCCCCATACCGTCAGTGCCGACGTGGGTGATCGTGTTGTACGTGGCGATCGACCCGTTGGGGACGACGGGGGTGGTGGCCGCGGCGGCCGGGCTCGCGCTCGCGGCCCCCGCGAGCAGTGAGGTCAGGGCCACGACGGCTGCGGCGGCGCCGTATGCCGAGGTGCGGATCCTGCGGACTGGGGTGGTCATGGCGGTGCTGTCCCTTCCTGGATGCGGGGCGCGGGGCAGCCGCCGCACCGGTGGGTGCGGCGGCTGCCCGGGGTGGAGCGGGAGTGGGGGAGCGGGGACTACCAGCCGGTGCCGATCTGGGCGCGGTTGCCCAGGGTGTTCATCCCGTTGATGGAGCCGGTGCCCGGGTAGGTGTAGAAGGTGCCGGTGGAGCCGACGGCGGCCTGGACCGCGTCCACGTCGCCGACACCGTCGCCGTTGAAGTCACCGCTGACCAGGTTGGTCATGGCGCCCCAGCCGGAGCCGATCTGCACCCGGTCGCCCAGGGTGTTCATACCGTTGACGGAGCCGGTGCCCGGGTAGGCGTACAGGTTGCCGGTGGACACCTCACGGGCGACGATGTCGTCCTTGCCGTCCTTGTTGAGGTCGCCGGGGCTGACGATCTGGTCCATGCCGTTCCAGCCCGCGCCGATCTGGACGCGGTCGCCGAAGGTGCCGTTGCCGTTGCCCGGGTAGAGGAACAGCTTGCCGGTGGAGGACTCGACCGCCACCAGGTCGCTCTTGCCGTCCTTGTTGAGGTCGGCGCCCGCCAGGTCGTGCATACCGTCCCAGCCGGTGCCCGCCTTGGTGCGCTCGCCGAAGGTGCCGTCGCCGTTGCCCGGGTAGATCCACAGCACCCCGTCGGCGTCGACGGCGGCCATGTCGAGGCGGCCGGACCCGGTGAAGTGACCGGAGGTCAGCTCGCTCATGGAGCCCCAGCCGGTGCCGATCTGGACCCGCTCGCCGAGCGAGCCGCCACCGATGCCGGGGTAGTAGAACAGCTTGCCGGTGGTCGCCTCCACGCCCACCACGTCGGCCTTGCCGTCGCCGTTGAAGTCGCCGCCCGCGAGGTTGGACATGCCCGCGTCCTTCGGCGGGGTCGGCGTACCCTCGACGATCTTGTTGTAACGGTACGGCTTGAAGCCGTTGTTGTTGATGTAGCTGCGGCTGTACGTGGCCTTGCGGGCGTTGGTGCCCGTGTGGGCCTCTTCCATGATGTTCGCCGTGGTGTGGGCGGAGTCCGCCCAGCTCACGAAGAGCACCACATGGGAGTCGATGTTGTCGAGCATGTCGCCCGGCTGGAGCTGGTCGAGGTTGCCGAGCGGCGCGGACACGTCCGGCAGCGACCAGGTGGTCAGGCTGGTGGGCAGGTGCCAGGCGAGGGAGACGAAGCCGGAGCAGTCCTGGCGGTAGGTGCGGCCCTGCGGGTCGCCGGTGTAGCTCGACTGGCTGTACGGGACGTTGTTGTCGACCCAGTACTGGGCGCGGGACAGCACCTCGGCGGTGGAGATGCTGCCGCCGACCGAAGAGGTCCCGGCGGCACTCGCGGTGGCGGCGCCCGGCCCGGCGACCGACATACCCGTGACGGCGGCGGCCGCGACGAGGGTGGCGACGGTGGTCTTCTTCAGCTTGGTGGTGAACTTCGACATCGTGGGATCTCCTGTGGAGGGGCACGGTGAACCGCGCCGGGAATAAGGGAAGTTGGTTATGCGTGAAGTGCGTGGAGGTATGAGGGCGGTTGCCGTCGCTACCGGGTGTCGTGAAGTACGCGGTGATGCGCGGCGCGTCGGGCCGTCGCTACCAGGTGTGGTGAAGTGCGGGTGGTTGGCCCGCTGCTACCAGCCGGTGCCGATCGCGGCGCGGTCGGCGAAGCCGCCGTTGCCGTTGCCGGGGTAGAAGTAGAAGGTGCCGGTGGATCCGGCAGGGGCCTGGACCGCGTCGAGGTCGCCCTTGCCGTCGCCGTTGAAGTCGGCGCCGACGAGCTGGCGCATGGTGTTCCAGCCGGTGCCGATCTGGTTGCGGTCGCCGAGGGTGTTCATGCCGCTCAGGGAGCCGGTGCCGGGGTACTTCCACAGCCCGCCCGCCGTGTCGACGGCCACCAGGTCGGCCTTGCCGTCGCCGTTCAGGTCGCCGGGGCTGGCCAGTTCGGCCATACCGCCCCAGCCGGAGCCGATCTGCACCCGGTCGCCCAGGGTGTTGGTGCCGTTCAGCGAACCGGCGCCGGGGTAGGCCCACAGCGCGCCGGCGGAGTCGACGGCGACGAGGTCCGGCTTGCCGTCCTTGTCGACGTCCATCGCGGTGAGGTCCCGCATACCGCGCCATCCGGTGCCGATCTGCACCCGGTCGCCCAGGGTGCCCATACCGGCGGCGGTACCGGTGCCCGGGTATACGTACAGGTTCCCGGTGGCGTTGTCGACGGCGAGCAGGTCCGCCTTGCCGTCACCGGTGTAGTCGGCGGCGGCCAGACCGCTCATACCGCCCCAGCCCGAACCGATCAACACCCGCTCGCCCAAGGTGCCGTTGCCGTTGCCGGGGTACAGCCACAGCTTCCCGGTCGCGGCCTCGACACCGACGAGGTCGGCCTTGCCGTCGCCGTTGAAGTCGGCGGCGGTGAGCTGGACGATGCCGACCGGGGCGGGCGGAATGCTCGTCGAGGGGTAGGGGTCGACGCCGTCGTCGGTCAGTCCCGCCTCCCGCCCGCAGCTCGCCCAGGCCCCCGGGCCCTGTTTTCTGAGGACCTTCTCGGCGATGAGTATCTGCTGTTGCTTGGTGGCCTGGTTGGGATACGTGGCGTACTGGCGGCCACCGAAGGCGTCCCAGGTGGAGAGGAGGAACTGGAGGCCGCCGTAGTACTGGTGGTTGGACGAGACGATGGTCCAGTCGTCCGTCGACTCGCAGTGGGCGACTCTCTCCCAGGTGCTCACCGAGGCGGCCGACGCGGTGCCGGCGGAGGCGGTCGAGAGGGCGATACCGGCGAGGGTGAGCCCGGCCAGGGCGGTGAGCCGCTTACGGGGGGCGGTTTTGGGCATGGCGGATCCTTGGGTCGGCGGATGAGCGCGCGGATGGTGGGTGCTGCGAGGAATGCGGAGCCCGTACGGGCCCGGCGTCCCGGCCGGCCGCAGCTGCCCTGCAGGAGCAGCTGAAGGTGTGCCGGGTGGGCCGGAGTTGGGGACGTATACGTCTATGCGTAAACGTTTGAGACGTCCCGGCGCGGCCGGTCGGCGTGACTACGCCCAGATGATGTCGCCGACGTGGGCCTCGGGCGAGGTCGAGCCGGCGGGCGCGGCCCAGATGATGTCGCGGGGGCTGACGACCGAGGCGGAGTGGGAGGTCGTGGCGCCGGCGGCGCCGAGGAGGGAACCGGCGAAGGCGACGACCGCGGCGGCCTGGGTGAGACGGATGCGAAGCATGGTGTGAGTCCTGTTCTGACGATGTGTCGGGTGGTCCCGAACCGGTTCGCACCCCGCGGTGGTGCTTTCCGGCTCTTGCCCGCCGGGCGGTGTTCCCTGCTGGCAAGTACTACTTTCGTCGCTGGTCAGGCGGGGTGGAAGGGTTTTCGGGTGGACCGAAACGGCCTTGGACGAATCTGTCCACCCACGGCACCTCGGGGACGGATGAGGACAGCAGCGCCTCATAGAAGGGCGCGACCAGCGGAGCCTGGGCGGAAAGCAGCGACCAGCCCTCGAACTCGGGGCAGTCGGCCAGGACGCGTCGGCACAGCGCGGCCGCCCGCGACTCGGCGTCGGCCAGGTTCCTGGCCTGTACATAGAGACCGAGTACGGGGTGGGGGAGCGCGTGCGGGTGGACGCTGACGTGCTCGACCCCGTCCTCCTCGCGGGCGTGGGCGAGGACCAGGGACCGCGTGTCGGCAGGCAGGGCCGCGCCGGGGCGCGCCTGCACAAGAGCGTGGACGAGATACATGAAGTCCACTCTTTCAAGTGGCCAGCACACCCACCAACAAACCGAGTTGGACGGATGCGTCCATGGCCGTTTCCGGCCGCCACGATCGGGATGACGCATTCCGTATACACAGGTATAGGCCATTTATGACATGATCCGGATGACCCGGGGGTGGCGCTGTACCGAAGGGCAAAGGGGATGGGGATGCTGACCGCATTGGGACTCGACGAGGTGGCCGAGTCGGTCTACCGGGCGATGCTGTGCGACCCGAGAGGCGGGGTCGCCGACCTGGTCAAGCGGGTGGGCAGGCCCGAGGAAGAGGTCAGGAACGCGCTCGACGTACTGAGCGAGCTGGCCCTCGTACGACCGTCGGCCGAGCGGGAGGGCAGCCTGCGGGCGGTCTCGCCGGACATCGGCATGGAAATCCTGATGGCGCGTCAGCAGGCGGAACTGGCTGCTCAGCAGCAGCGACTTGAGACATCGCGGGCCGTCGCGGCCCAGCTGATCGCCGAGTACACCGATCTGCGGCCCGCCGCGGCCAGCCCCGGTGTCGAGCAGCTCATCGGGCTCGACGAGATCCGCGACTGCCTGGCCCGGCTCACCCGCGGCCTGTCGGTGGAGGCCATGACGTTCGCGCCCGGCGGCGCCCAGCCCGCCCAGGCCATGGCGGCGGCCCGGCCCCTCAACAAGGACCTGCTGGAGCGGGGGGTGCGGATGCGCACCGTCTATCTGAGCAGCGTGCGCAACGACCAGCCCACCGTCGAGTACGTCAACTGGCTGGCGGAGCTCGGCGGTCAGGTGCGTACGGTCCCGGAGCTGCCCACCCGGATGATCATCTTCGATCACACCACCGCCGTCATCCCGGTCACCAGCGACGACAGCGCCGCCGGTGCCGTCGTCCTCACCGGAGAGGGCACGCTCACCGCGCTGTGCGCGCTCTTCGAGAGCGTATGGGCGACCGCCCAGCCGCTCGGCGAGGCGGCGGCCAAGGACACCCACGGGCTCAGACCGCAGGAGGCGACCACCATCTCCCTGCTGGCGCAGGGGTACACCGACGAGGCCATCGCCAAACGGCTCGGGGTCTCGCAGCGCACCGCGCGCCGGATCGCGACCGAGCTGATGGAACGGCTGGGCGCGCGCAGCCGGTTCGAGGCGGGCGTGCGGGCCGTGCAGCACGGCTGGCTGCCGTCCGAACCGGCCTGAACCGGCCACTTTCCGAACCGGCCTGAACCACCCCGTGCCGAGGGGCGGTTCAGGCCGTGGTGCGTCGCGCGGAGATCAGCCGCCGTCGGGCCAGGACATCGCCGGCCCCGACATCGCATGCGCGGACCCGGCCCTCGCCTGGCCCCGCAGTGACGCGCTCACCTTGTACAGGCGCAGCGCCAGCTGGATCTCCAGGGCCGGACCCGGCTGCTGCCAGTCGGGGCCCAGGAGCTGGGAGATGCGCTCCAGGCGCCGGGCCACCGTGTTGGTGTGCACCCGCAGCGCGGCGGCCGCGTGGGTGGGGCTGGCCCCCGCCGCGAAGTACGCCTCCAGGGTGGCGGCGAGGTTGGTGGAGCGCTGCTCGTCGTAGCTGATGATGGGGCCGAGCGTCTGCTCGATGAAGGCGCCGATGTCACGGCTGCCGCCCAACAGCATCCCGACGAAGCCGAGTTCGACGGCGGTCGCCGGGGTCCGCGCGTCCTCGTCGCCGAGGATCGTCAGGACTTCCAGGCACGAGACGGCCTCCTCGTACGCGGCCAGCAGTTCCTCGGGGCCGCCGCGCGCCGAGGCCGCGCCCACCGGGACGGGGCGGCCGAGCGTCTTGCCGAGGCGCTGCATCACCTCGCGCGCGGCCTCCCCGGCGTCGGAGTGCGGCAGCAGGAGCACCAGGCGGCCGTTGTGGATCGTCCTGGCGCCCCCGCGCAGCCACACGAAGGTGGAGGTCCAGGTGGAGACGGCCTGCCAGTCGTCGGACGGGATCTCGGCGACGATCACGGCGTGCCGACGGCTCAGGTCGAGTCCCAGATGCTGGAGCCGCATCTGACATCGCCGGCTGAAGGGGCCGCCGTTGAGCAGCCGGTCCAGGGCCTCGTCGCGGAACCTGCGGTCGGTGGAGTCGGCGCCCCGGTCGAGCGTGATCAGGATCGCCGCGGCCTGGACCGCGTACTGCAACAGCCCCGCGTCGGGCGTGCCGTCCCGCTGATGACAGCGCAGTACGAGCGCACCCAGATCCTCCTCGGCGACGCGTACGGGGGCGACCGTGACGCCGCCGTCGCACTGCACCACGCGGTGCTCGGCGCGGGCCGTGAAGACGGCGGCGGCCAGCTCCTCCTCGTCCTCCCAGAGTCCGCTGGTACGGGCGAGCGTGCCGTCGTCCTCGTCGCGCAGCCAGACCGAGCCGCCCAGCGCGTCGCCCACGGCCGCGGTGAACGCCGTCACATCGGCGCCGGCGAGGGCGAGTTCGACGAGCCGGTGCCCGTTGCGCGCGCTCTGCTGCCGCGCCCGGTCCCGGATGCGCAGCCGGTCGACCTCCACCGAGAGGCCGACGGCCCGGTCCCGGCTTTGTTCCACCGCGCGGACCCACTTGACGGCGGAGGTCGCGTAGTCGGCGAGCGTCGACATCATGGCGACCTCGTCGGCGGTGTACGAGCGGGCCACCCGGTCGCCGCCGAAGAGCACGCCGATCACTTTGCCCCCGCTGCGCAGCGGCACCGCGAGCAGCGCCGTCAGACCCTCCTCCAGGACCACCGACTCGATGTGCTCGGAGCGCCCGAGCATGTCGTCCCGATGGCAGTCGGAGGTCCAGATCGCCGACCGCCCCACCGCGTCGATCGCGCTGAGGCCGTGCCGGACCGGGGTGCGGGCCACCCCGCCGAGCACGGATATCGCGCCGTCGGTGGCCCGTACGCAGCAGCCGTCCTCGCCGTCGAGGAGCATCACCCAGGCCATGTCGACGTGCAGCAGCAGCCGGGAGCGGCGTACGAGCGTCGTCAGCAGCGCGTCCAGGTCCTCCTCCTCGGTCAGCGCGCGGGCCGTGTCCAGGAGCAGCGAGAGCTCGTTCTTGCGGCGGTCCAGGTCGGCCAGCTGCTGCTCGACGCCGAGGGCCAGCTGCTCGGCCCGCTCCAGTTCGTCGACGACATGAGGAGGGGCGCCGCCGCGCCGGGCCTGCAGCGCCGGTTGGCTGAACGCGCCGCGCGAGGCGCGCATGGCGAGGAGTTCGAGGTAGGCGAAGGCACCACTCAGCGTGACCGTATCTTGCGACATTTCACTCCGTACTGTGTGCGGGGGACGCTCCGTCATTGAGGGGTGTCGACGCGACGGAACGACTGGGGAAATGGCTGGTCTGTGCCGGTCCGCTTCCTGCTGGATCGGGCTCCGGAGTCCACCGGCCGGCCGTGCGCAGCACACAGCCGCGCCGCTCGGTCGCGTAACAGCTGACCTGCTCCTGCGCTGTTCCCTTGTTTTTCGACCGCCATCACGGGACCCCACGCGGCAATTAGGGGTTCATCCGGAAGGCGCGATCAAGTAATCCCCCCGGTTTTGGCCAGAATCGTTCGCTGCCCGGCCGTCGTCGCGAACGGCCGGGCGGGCTGGGGGCGTACGGAGGCGGGATCCCGGGGCCGGGCGGCCCGGGGGCTCAGGCCGGTCCCCTCGCCCCCTCTCCCGGCGCGCCCAGCATGGACACCGCGTGGGCCGCCGACGCGAGGGTCACATGGCGGTGCCAGCCCGCGTAGGAGCGTCCCGTGAAGTCGCGGATGCCGAGGCGGTCGGTGGTCTCGCGGAAGTCGCGGTCGGCGCGCCGGATGAGCCGGCTCAGACGCACCAGGGTGGGCAGCCGGGCCTGCGTCATATCGGTGAGCCACAGCTCCGGGGGCTTCTGGCGACGGGCCTCCGTCACGCCCAGCAGGGCCAGTTCGCCCTGCCCCACCACCTGCCGCACCGCCCGCGAGGGGCGCACCCGGATCTTGGTGGTCAGATGCAGCGGCCGCCCGGCCCGGGCGCCGCCCTCGTCCGGCAGGGGAGCCGGGCGCATCCGGTCGCGGGCGGCGGTCATGATCTGGGCCGCCTGCTGTACCTCCGGGGTACGCCCTTGCAGCGCCGGGTCCGTGACGGCGAGCTGGAGCGAGTCGTTGATGCGGGCGAGGAACGGGACACCGGCCGCGCGGAACCGGGCGATCGCGGACGCCAGGTCCATGTGCCGGGCGTCAAGCACGACCGGCCGCTGCGGCAGGCCCCATTGGGACGCCGCCTCAATGGCCGCTTCCACCGCCCCGTCACCCGGCGTCTGCTCCCAGACGTCGTCCGGGATCGACGCCTGCCGGCGGCGGGCCCGGTCGCCCAGCCAGGAGGCCGACAGATGCAGCCGCCAGTTGATGGGGACGCTCATCTCCTCGGTGGCCGACCAGACCCCCGCCGCCTGCTGGGCGTTGACGAGCTGGCCGAGCTCCGAGACGAACTGCCGGTCCACCCCGACGGAGTTCTCGCCCGTCTTCGGGATGACCATGGGCCGCACCACATACGCGAACGGCGGCGCCTGCTCGGAGATGTGCCGGGCGAGCGAGCGGCGCACCGGCGCCCAGTCCCAGGTCGAGTCGGAGACGAAGTGGTGCAGGCTCTGCTCGGTGGCCGAACCACCCAGCCGGGACGCCATGTTGCGTATCGAACGGCGGCCCTGGGCACCGAGCAGACCGCGCAGGTACTCGGCGCCCCTGAGCCGCTGGTCGCTGCGGCGCAGGGAGGCGAACAGGACCGTGCTCATCTCGTCGAGCACCCGCTCGTCCCAGGAGGGGTGTCCGGCCGCGGGGCCGACGGTGTCCGGAGAACCGTTCTCCAAGAGCTGGGCAACAGCATTCATGAGTCCCCCGTGGACCGTTGGAATGATGTGGGAGGAAGGCTCCGCCGGGGCCGGCGGGACCTCTGGATTCCGGCTCCAACGATGCGGTGAGGCCGATCGCGTGCCAAGGGTGGCCGGGCACCCTCTCGCCGCCCACAGGTGAGGCGGGGCCGCCCACGGTCGTCCCCCGACCCGCGTTCGACCGCACCTCACCCGGCGTTCGAGCGAGGTGTGCAGAGCGGACGTGTGGCGCGACAACACTGGAACGGAGTGTTCCAGTGACAGAACGTCGCCATCGACGCACGGTCGCGCGGGTGATGGACGCCATCGGGCATGTGGTCCGACCACATGAACTGAGCCCCGGACAGGGTTCCGAGCGCATCGCACACCGCCGCTACCGGGGGTAGAGAAGGCGAACTACCGCGAGTACGGACGGTCGTGCTCGGCCCTGCGCAAGGTCGACGCGCCGGGCGCGTCGGACTCAGGCGATGCGGCGGACCCCGACGCCGCGGGGGCTGTGGGCTCCACCACTGTTTGACCCGGTGCTGTGTGCTGCGGCACTGTTCGCCCTCGCGCTGTTTGCCCGGCCGGTATGTGCGGAACCGTGCGCCAGCAGATCCAGCGACAGCAGCGGGGCCGTCTCCGCCGGGGCGTCGATCACCGGGTCGCAGGCGAGCACCGCCTGGTGGAGCCGGTTCATCCGGGGCGAGGGCTCAAGGCCGAGCTCGTCGTCCAGCATCCGGCGCAGCCGCTGCACGACTTCCAGGGCCTGGGTGCGCCGCCCCGAGCGGCTCAGCGCCAGCATGAACTGGGCGTGCAGATTCTCGTGCGTCGGATACAGCGCGCACAGGGCGCTGAGTTCCCCGAGCAGATCGTGGTGCCTGCCGAGCCGCAGATCGGCGTCGATGCGCTGTTCCTGCACACTGATCCGCGTTTCCTCCAGACCCGCGAGGTGAATTCGCAGCACAGGACCGGCCTGGACGTCGGAGAGAGCGGAACCCTGCCACAAATCCAGTGCCTGGGAAAGGAGTTCGGACGCCACGATGTCGTTCCTGCCGAGCTCCGCGCGGCCCTGACGCACGAGGTCGTGAAAGAGATTGACGTCGAGTTCGTCATGCCGCACGGCGAGCAGATATCCGCCGTCCCGGGTCTGCAGCAAATCCCGGGCCGCCTTGAGGCTGCCGATGCGGGGCACCCGCTTCAGGATCCGGCGCAGCTGGAGCACATACGACTGGAGCGTGGACAAGCCCGTGTCCGGCGGGTTCTCCCCCCACAGCTCCTCGATACAGGTGCCCACCGAGACGACCTGATTGGCGTTGAAGACGAGCAGCGCGAGGAGTTGACGCTGTTTCGGCGCCGTGGGCGCGTAGTCCAGACCGTTTTCGCGTACGCGCAGCGAACCGAGCACCGAGAATTCCATGACGACCTCTCATACGTGGCATACGTGTTTCCGACGGATGGCACAAGAATCAAGTAAGGGATCGCAAAAAATCCCCCAACTGGATTCGGTCGACCGAGCCGATTCCGTGACCTCGGTGACCGGCGCGGTCGTTATGCATCGAAACTATCCCCGAGCCGCGATCATCGCTCCCATCCGCGTTCAGGATCCGTCAACTCGCGCCATCGCGGGCCCCCATCGGGAGTTCAGCCAGCCTCGCTCGGGATTCCGTAGCGTCGGCCCCCGTCGACACGATCCCGAGGAGGCACACGTGCGACTCGCAGGGAAGGTAGCCATCGTCACCGGTGGCACCAAGGGCCTGGGATACGCGATCGCCCAGGCATACGCCAAGGAAGGGTGCCGCGTCGTCTGCGCCGCCCGAGAGCCCGACGAACGGCACGAACTGCCGCCGGTAGGCGAGGGGGACCTCGCCTACCATCCCGTCGACGTGCGCGACCCGGACTCCGTGGACGCGCTCACCCGGACCACGTACGAGACCTATGGACGGCTGGACGTCCTGGTCGCGAGCGCGGGCGTCAGCCGCCCCGGTCCGGCCCAGGGCATGGACGTCGACCACTGGGGGGAGGTGATCTCCACCAACCTCAACGGCACGTTCCTGTGCGTGCGTTCGGCGGTGCCCTATCTGGTGCGCGACGGCGGTGGCCGCGTCATCACGCTCTCGTCGGCCCTGGCGACCAGGGTGGCCCCGGGCTCGTCCGCGTACGCGGCGTCGAAGGCCGGGATCGAGATGCTCACCCGGGTCGTCGCCGTCGAGCTGGCGGGCCACCCCATCACGGTCAACTGCCTCAGCCCCGGCTTCATCGACGAGGGCATGGGCCGTCAACTGTCCCGTAACGAGGGCCTGTGGGGCTATTACGGTGGCAAGATCGCGGCAGGCCGCGCGGGCCGGGCCGAGGAAGTCGCCGAGGCGGCGCTCTTCCTCGCCGACGACGGCTCCGACTACGTCAACGGCCATGTCCTGGAGGTCAACGGCGGGCTCAGATGGTGACATCCGGCCATCGGGCGACACCCGGGACACGGCCCGGGCGATAGGCGCCGCGACGTCGGCGCGCATCGGCGCCGCACTCGGTGAAAACTTCTTCAAGAGGGAGATCAACAGTCATGCCCCCATTGACCATCGGGCGTTCGCACCCGTCTGTGGAGACCGGGCCGACCCGGGTGGACGCCTCGTGAAGGCGCTCGTGAGCGGAGCCTCGGGACTCCGCCTCGACTCGGTCGCCGAGCCCGAGCCGCGCCCCGACCAGGCGCTCGTCGAGGTGCGCGCGATCGCCGTCAACCGCGGTGAACTGGCCCTGATGGGGCAGCTGCCCACCGGCTCCCGGCTCGGCTGGGACGTGGCGGGCACCGTGCTGCGCGCCGCGGCCGACGGCACCGGCCCGGCGGTCGGCACCCGTGTCACCGCGCTCGCCGAACGGGACGGCTGGGCCGAGCGGATCGCGCTGTCGCCGACGCGGCTCACCCCGATACCCGACGGCATGGAGTACCCGGCCGCCGCCGCCCTGCCGGTGGCCGGACTGACCGCGCTGTACGCGCTGGAGTACGCGGGAACGCTGCTCGGCCGGTCCGTGCTGATCACCGGCGCGGGCGGGGGAGTGGGCCGCATGCTGGTCCAACTCGCCGCCGCCGCGGGCGCCGAGGTGATCGCCCAGGTCGGCTCCCCGGGCCGCGCGGACGGGCTGCGGGCGCTGGGGGCGCACCGGGTGGAGATCCATGACGCGTCGGGCGGCGCCACCGGTGAGCCGGTGGACGTGCTCGTCGACAGCGTGGGCGGGCAGGTGCTGGCCGACGCGTTCGGGCGGCTGCGCCCCGGCGGCACGGTCGTCTGCTACGGCAACACCGTGCGCGAGGAACTGCGTTTGCCCGTCGACTGGGGCCACGCCCGCCCCGGTCTGCATCTGCGCTACCTCCACCTCTTCGACGAGCTGACCCGCCGGAGCGTCGCGCGCGACCTCGCGTCGCTCGTCCGGCTCGTCGCCGAGGGACGGCTCGCCCCGCAGGTCGCGGCCGTCGGCTCCTGGACCGACCCGGAGCCCGCGCTCGACGCGCTGCGCGGCCGGCAGGCCAACGGCAAGGTCGTCCTCGCGCTCTGAGACCAACTGCCCTGTGAGACCAACTCTCCCCAAGGGCCCGGCGGTTTGTGCGGACCGCCGGGCCCTTCCGCTGCCCTCCGGCGGTCTCCACCCGGCGGTCATCGGCTCACCTGTCGTCCTCCAGGACGCCCGGCCACCGTGGAGCCATGAGCCTGCCTTCCACAACGCCGTACGACAGCCATCCCACCCGCGTGCCGCCGCCCCGCGTGGAGGAGGTCGCCGGCGGGATCTTCGCCTATATCCAGCCCGATGGCGGCTGGTGCCTCAACAACGCCGGGATCCTCGTCGGCCACCACACCACGGCGCTCGTCGACACGGCGGCCACCGAGGCCAGGGCCCGGGGCCTGCGCGCGGCCGCGCTCGAACGCGGCGGTGTGGAACCGAGGATGGTGCTCAACACCCACCACCACGGCGACCACACCCTCGGCAACGCCGTCGCCGCCCCGTACGCGACGGTCGTCGCCCATGCGCGCATGCGTGACGAGATGGTGACGAAGGGCGAGGGCCTCAAGCACATGTGGCCGGACACCGAGTGGGGTCAACTCGGCGACATACGGCGCTCGTTGCCCATGGTGGCCTTCGAGGACCGGCTGACGGTGTACGTCGACGAACTCGTCGTCGAGCTCATCCATGTGGGCCCGGCCCACTCCGACAACGACGTCGTGGTGTGGGTGCCCGAGCACCGGGTGCTCTTCGCGGGCGATGTGCTGATGCCCGGCTGTACGCCGTTCGTCCTGATGGGGTCGATCAAGGGGTCCCTGGAGGCGATCGCGGGGCTGCGGGACCTCGACCCACGCGTTGTCGTCGGCGGGCACGGGCCGGTCGCCGGGCCCGAGGCGCTGGAGGAGACCGAGGCGTATCTGCGGTGGGTGCAGCAGGTCGCCGCCGACGGTATCGCCGCCGGACTCACCCCCTACGAAGCCGCCCGGGACACCTCGCTCGGCCCGTACGCGGGATGGCGGGACTCCGAGCGGGTGGTGGCCAATCTGCACCGCGCGTACTCCGAGGCACACGGCCACCCGCTGGACACCCAGATCCGCTCGGCCCCGGTGATGGCCGAAATGGCCCAACTCAACGGCGGTGAGCCGATGGTGTGTCTGGCCTGAGATCCGTACGTGGACAGACGACTGCGCCCCGCTGGTACGTCCAGCGGGGCGCAGTCGTCGTAAAACAGACCCCTATCCCCGTCGGGGCGCCGGTATATCGGCCGACGGCGCCACCGTGTGCAGCGCGCCCCGGTGGAAGACGAGCGGCGGGCGCGCCGCGTCCACGCCCAGGCCGACCACCTCGGCGACGGCGAAGAAGTGGTCGCCGAGCCGCTGCACTTGGCGGACCAGACAGTCCAGCCAAGCGGTGGTGCCGGGCAGCACCGGGTTGCCGTGCGGCGACTCCCACCAGCTCAGACCGGCGAACTTGGCCGCCGGATCGTTCTCGCCGCCGCTCTTGGCGAAGCGGGCGCACAGCTCCTGCTGGTCATGGGCGAGGATGTTGACGGTGAACGACCCCGCCTCGCTCATCGGCGGCCAGCTCACCGACCGCTCGTCGATGAAGATCCCGACGAGGGGCGGTTCGAGCGACACCGACACGAACGACCCCACCACGAGCCCCGCCGGCCCGGCCGCCGTCGCCGCGGTGACCACGGTGACGGGGCTCGGGACATGGCCGAGTATGTGTCTGAACAGCTGCGGCTCCACGTGCACTCCCACAGGCGGTGCCCAGGACATGTCGACCTCCCCAAGTAGTGTTCGCTGGTCGACAGCGATGCTGGCAGCGGCAGTTGGGGAACCGATCGGCGCGCGATGCAGAGCCGCCGATGGACGTATGCGGAGGCCGTGACGCCGTCGGCCATCCTCCATCCGTCCCCCATCGGCCCCGCCGACCATGGGGGCACCCCTATACATGGATGGAGGAGCCGGCCATGCCCGTGCCCCAGCAGCGTGATCCCGAACTCACCCGAAAACAGCTCACGACCTGGCTCGCCGAGCGGCTGCCGGGCGCGTCGGAGCTGCGGACCGAGGTCGAGGTGCCCAAGGGCCTCGGCTTCTCCCACGAGACGCTGCTCGTGGACGCGGTGTGGCGGGAGGCGGGCGCCGAACGCCGGCGCCGTCTCGTGGTCCGGGTCGCCCCCACCGCCTACCAGGTGATGCCGGGCTCCCGCCTCGACGAGGAGTACCGCGTACTCGACGCACTGCGGGACACCGACGTACCGGTCCCCGGGGTCCTCGGCTTCGAGCCCGACCCCGCGCTGCTCGGCGCGCCCTTCTACGCCATGGACCGGGTGGACGGCTGGGTCCCGCCGGACCTGCCCTCGTACCACCGCCCCGACGGACCGGTGTCCGACCTGGACGAGAGCGGCCAGGCAGCGGTGTGGTGGGGCGGTGTCGAGGTGCTGCACCGTATCCACCGGCTCGACGTGACCGAGCTCGGCCTGGAAGACCTGCGTACGTCGCAGCACGGGCCGTACGGGCTCGGCGCCCAACTCGACTACTACGAAGCCCATATGGACCACTTCGGCGGTGCCGACTCGGTGCCCGTGCGCGAAGCCCTCGCGCTGCTGCGCGACGCGCTGCCGCCCGAGCCGGAGAAGCCGAGCCTGCTGTGGGGCGACGCGCGGCTTGGCAACCTGCTGTACTCGGGCGTGACCCCGGCCGCCGTACTGGACTGGGAGATGACCTCGCTCGGCCCGGGCGAGGCCGACCTCGGCTGGTACCTGTACCTGGACCGGCACCTCAGCGAAGGCGTCGGCGCACCCCGGCTGCCCGGCCTTCCCGGCCGCGCCGAGACCGTACAGCGGTACGAGGAGCTGTCCGGGCGGTCCGTGGCGGCGCACCTGGACTGGTACGAGATCTTCGCGGGCTTCCGCTTCGCGCTGATCGCCTCCCGGGTGGGACGGCTCCTGGTGGAGTTCGGCCTGGTCGCCGCCGAGGCCGACGTCCCGCTCGCGCGCAACGCGGCCCGTCTCCTTGAGCGCACGCTCAAGCCGCTGGGCTGAGACTGCTGACTTCCGCGCCATGACCCCACTCACGCGACGCGGAGCCCCCACATGCACAACCGACTTCATCCTTACGCATGTTCCGAAACGTTCAGAGAGGCCGTCCCATGGAAACCCATCAGCACCGTACCGACGCGCTGGTCGTCGGCAGCGGTTACGCCGGATCGATCGCGGCCCTGCGGCTCGCCGAGGCCGGGATCGCCACGATCGTGCTGGAGCGCGGCCGCCGCTGGCAGGTCCGCGCCGACGGCGACACCTTCGCCACCCAGCACCGGCCGGACGGCCGCGCGTCCTGGCTGAGCCCCAAGTCCCCGCTGACCGACCGGGAGCTGGACATCTACCCGGGTGTCCTGGAATCCCTGGAGGGCGAGGGCCTGACGATGATCGCGGCGGCCGGTGTGGGTGGCGCCTCGCTGCTCAGCAACGGCACCATGGTCGAGCCCTCGCCCGAGCTGTTCCGCCGGGCGTTCGGTGACTTCCTCGACCAGCAGGAGATGCACGACGTCTGGTATCCGCAGGCCCGCGAGCTGATCGGCTGCTCCCCGATACCGAAGGACATCCTCGACTCCGAGTTCTACCGCTCCTCGCGTGACTTCATGGGCCAGCTGGAGAAGGCGGGCATCCCGTACGACCTGGTCGACCTGGCCGTCGACTGGGACACGGTCCGCGAGGAGATGGCGGGCCGCAAGGAGGCCTCGCACATCGCCGGACTCAACGTCTTCGGCGTCAACAGCGGGGCCCAGCGCAGCATGGACGTCACCGTGCTCGCCCGCGCCGAGGCCACCGGCCGGGTCGAGGTGCGGCCGCTGAGCCTGGTCACCGGGATCCGCCCGGAGGGCGAGGGCCATGTGGTCGCGTACGACGAACTCGACGAGAGCGGCACCGTGGTGGCCCGGCACGAGGTGCACACCACGCATCTGGTCCTCGCGGCCGGCACGCTCGGCACCACCCGGCTGCTGCTGCGCGCGAAGGCCCTGGGGCATCTGCCGGACCTGGACGACTCGATCGGCACCCGGGTCGGCAACAGCGAGGTGATCACCGCGCGGACCGGGATGGCCCCCAACAACCCGGCGCAGGGCGGCCCCTGCTCGATCGTCGTCAAGGACTGGCAGGACAACCCGCACGCCCCGGTCACCCTGCTCAACTTCCCCTGGGTGGACGCCCCCTCCGACGAGGGGTGGATCACCACGATCGGCGCCTCGCCGACCGAACCGCTCGGCTCCTTCCGCTACGACGCCGCCAAGGACGACGTCGTCCTCAACTGGCCCGTGGAGGACCCGCGCGCGGTGCGGGCGACCGACGCGGTCCGGCACACCCTGGACCGGCTGAACGCGGCCACCCCGGGCAGCAAGACCGCCTTCAACCGCATCGGCACCACCGGCGGCAACGTGGTCGGCGGTGTGCCGCTGGGCCTGGCCACCACCGCCGACGGCTCGGTGCGCGGCGCGCGCAACCTGTACGTCGTCGACAGCTCGCTGCTGCACGGCTCGTCCGGCGCCGTACCGCCGGCGCTCACCATCGCGGCGGTCGCCGCACGGGTGACCGCCCTCCTGGTGCCCGCCGTCGCGGGCGCCTGGGTCGCCGGCGTCTGAGCACTGTGTCCGCTCACGGAAACGTGAGCGGACATTTTTTTGAGGAACGTGCGCGGACATACGAGAGGGGCTCCCCCCGATGGTTTCGGGGGGAGCCCCTTCCTCGTACCAACTGCCGTGTGCTTAGCGGAAGTTAGGGATGACCTGCTCGGCGAAGAGGCGGGCGGTGCGGGTGGTCTCCTCGAAGCTCGGGTTGCCCGAGATCATCTGGAGGCTGATGGTGACATCGCCGTACCACTCGCGGATGGTGCGCAGCCGCTCGGTGATCTCCTCCGGGCTGCCGACGAGGGTCTTGTTCTCGGCGAGCGTCTTGTCGAAGTCGGACCGCTTGACCTTGTCGACGATCTCCTCGTAACCCTTGTATCCCTCGCTGCGGCGGGTGCCCCAGGCGGCGACGGCGTCGATCATGACGGCGTTGGTGCGCTGGTTGTACTCGCGGCCCTTGGCCTTGGCCTCGGCGGCGTCCTCGGCGAGGTAGCAGCCGTAGCTGAGGTGCACCTCGTCGCCGCCCGCCGGGTGACCGGCCTCGGCGTACGCCTTGCGGTACAGCGTCAGCATCTCCTGGACCTTCTCGCGCTTGGAGATGGACGGCACGAGCAGCAGCCCGTGGCCGTCGCGGCCGGCCTGCTCGCAGGACGACGGCGTGATGGCGGCGGCCACCAGGATCCGCGGGTGCGGGCGCTGGTAGGGGCGGGGCAGCAGGGTGACCGGGCCGAACTTGTAGAACTCGCTGTCCCAGACCACGTTCTCCTCGGCCCACAGCTTCTGGCAGGCCTTGAGGCCGTCGACGAACCGGGGGCGGCTCTCGTCCATGGCCAGCTCGAACGCGTCGAACTCGTCGGGCAGGAAGGCCCGGCCGAAGCCGACCTGGAGGCGGCCCTTGGAGATGTTGTCCAGCATGGCGAGCTTGCCCGCCAGCTTCAGCGGGTGCGTGAAGGCCGGGATGACCGCGCCGGTGACCAGCTTGATACGGCTGGTGCGGGCCGCGGCGGCGGCCAGGAACGTCACCGGGTCGGGGCTGTAGCCGCCGTACTTGAAGAAGTAGTGCTCCACGGTCTTGATGTGGTCGTAGCCGAGCTCCTCGGCCAGTTCCACGAGCCGCAGCGCCTCGTCGAAGTACTGGTCGGCCGGCTTGTCGTCCGGACCGACCGTGGGGAAGAAATTGATACCGAATTCCATCGCTGCTCCATGTGTCTCAAGTACTGCTCGGGGTTCGGCACTTCAGGGCCGGGTTTGCTCGGAATAGGGGCGGGTCGTGCTCAGAACACGACTCCGGCGCCGCCGTCCACCGGCAGCACGAGGCCGGTGGCGTAGGACGCTTCGGGGCGGGCGAGGTTCACCAGCCACCAGGCGATCTCCTCGGGCCGGCCCACCCGCCCGAGCGGCACCCGGGCGCGCTGGCGGTCACGCAGCCGGGCGACGCCCTCGGCGTCCAGGCCCGCGTGCTCGCCGATCGGGGTCTCGACCGGACCGGGCGCGACGCCCGCGACCCGGATGCCGCGCGGCGCGAGCTCCAACGCCCAGGTGCGGGTGAGGAAGTCGAGCGCGGCCTTGGTGGCCCCGTACACCGAATGACCGGGCCAGCCGCGCTGGTTGCCCGCGGTGGTGACATTGATGACGGTGCCCTTGGCCGCCTCCAGGTGGGGCAGTGCCTCCTGGGTGAGGAAGAGCGGCGCCAGGAGGTTGGTGGCGACCTGGCGGTGTGTGTCGTCCGCCTCGATGCGGCCGAGCGGCGCGGACCGCATGGTCACCGCGTTGTTGATCAGGACGTCGACGCCGCCGAGTTCACGCACGGCCGCCTCGACGATCGCGCGCGGTCCGTCCGGCGCCGAGATGTCGGAGGCGAAGGGGCGGATGCCCGGGCGCCCGTCGGCGGTCTCGGCCAGCCGGGCGGCTCCGCGCCCGACGGCCAGGACGCGGGCGCCCTCGTCGGCGAAGGCGTGCGCGACCGCCCGGCCGATGCCGGTCCCGGCCCCGGTGACGACGACGGCCCGGCCGGTCAGACCGGTGCCGCCGTCGGCCGGGCCGGTCACAGCTCTGTGCGCTCTCCGTCGGAGCCGACCGGCGACCACCACAGGTTGCCCCGGGTCACCCCGTCGGCGAACAGGGCGCTGCGGCCCTCGACGATCCTGCCGTTCTCCCAGCGGAGCATGTGCACGCCCTCGACCTGGAGACGCTCGTACGGGGAGGTGGTGCCCTCCTCGGCGTGCGCGCGGTAGCCGTCGAGCTGGTAGATGTCGACGGAGATGCCGTCCGCCTCGTTGATGAGGATGTGGTGCGTGTCGGCGGTGATACGGCCGCCGCACGCCTCGCCCAGCTTGCCCATCTTCTGGAGGTAGTCGTCCAGGCCGTTGAACCAGCCGGCGAACTGGTGGTTGCCGGGCATCTGGAAGCGCAGGTCCTCGGACCAGTACTCGGTGATCTTGTCCCGGTCGCCGGTCATGAGGGCCGCGTACGCCGCCTCCACGCGCTCACGTGTCAGATCGGCCATGGTGTTCCTCCTGCTCAGGGCCGGTGTGCGAACCGGCCACGCTGTCATGTGAGTTGACTCGGTGACGGACGAGCCAGCCGTCGTCGTGACGGACCAGCTCGTCCCGTCCGGTGGTGCTCAGATGGAGCTCGGCGCGACCGCCGCGCGGGGTCTGCACGAGGAGCGCGTTGTACCGGGTGCGTACGGCGCCGTCCCCGATGGGCTGGACGGTGAGCATCCCGATCAGATACCGGCGCACCCGGCCGTCCGCCCGCCGCTCGCCGACCGCGCCCCGGGCCGCCGCCGCGATGGCGGCGCGTCCTCGGCGTACGGGCGGCGCGTTCCCGGCGAAGACCTTGTCCGCCGGGGCCTCCTGCTCGAAGAGGGCGTCCTCGGTGAAGGTCAGCGCCCAGCGGTCGACGTCGCCCTCGCCGAGCAGCCGCACCTGGGTGGCGTAGAACCGCTGGATCTCGTCGAAGAGAGGGCCGTCGACAGTCTGCGGCGCCATCGGCTCAGACCCCGTCGTGGAAGATGTCGCGGTGCTTGATCAGCCACTGGCCGTCGCGCCGCACCAGCAGGTCCGCGCCGGTGGTGCTCAGATACACCGACGCCTTGCCGCCGCGCGGGGTCTCGAAGACCACCGCGTAGTACGTGGTGCGCACGGCCTCCTCGTCGCCCGCTCCGGCCGTCTCGGGGGTCGCGACGACCATCGAGAACCAGTGCCGGCGCTGGACGTCGCGGGCCCCGAGCCGGTCGATGCCGCGCCGCATCGACGTGGCGATGAACGAACGGCCGCTCCACGGCTCGGGCTTGACGTTCTGCGCGAAGACACCGTCCTCGGTGAACCCGTCCGCCCAGCCCTCGGCGTCGCCGCCGTCGAGCAGCTGCATGTGGTGGGCGTAGAACTGGAGGATCTGCGCGTACGACTCGGCCGAGACGGCGGACAGGTCCGCGGCGGTGGCGGCGGGGGCGGTCATCGGGCCACACCCTCGACGACGACGTCGCTCATGTGCGGCTCGCCCTTGATGACGGTGCCGAGGGCCTTGAGGCGGGCGCGGAACTCGGGCTCGGCCAGCGCCTTGTCGAAGGACTCGTTGCTGTCCCACTCGGCCACGTTGAAGTAGGTGCCCGGCTCCTTCTGCGAACGGAGCAGCTGATAGCGGATCAGACCGGGCTGCTCCTCCATGAACTCCGCGACGTGCGCGTAGATCCGCTCCAGCTCCTCGGGCTTGCCGATGAGCGTCAGCTTGTTGACGAAGACGACCACGAAGACTCCTCGGTAAGACGAACGGTGTCAACCGGGCACCGGCCTGTGCGGCAGACCGTTCCCCCGGCACCGTCCACACTTCCGGCCGCCGCTGATGCCTGGTTGGTGACTCGTTGGAGGACGGCGACAGGCGTCACGACCGAGCCCCCAGCCCGTCGGCATCACGTCCCGATCCGGTCACCGTCCGCGCTGCCGATGCTGAGCGCATCGTCCTTGTCCACCGAATCCGGGAGTGACCGTGTCCGAGGCATCCGTGCCTGTCCTCATAGCCGGCGGCGGTCTGTCAGGTCTGTCCACCGCACTCTTCCTCGGCCTGCACGGCGTGAAGCCGCTGCTGGTCGAGAAGCACCCCGGCACCTCCGTCGTGATGAAGGCGCGGGGCCAGTACCCGCACACGATGGAGGCGCTGCGCATCGCCGGTGTGGCCGACCGGATCACCGCCGCCTCGCCGGGCGGCACCGGCGACTTCTACATGGCGCTCGCCGAGACCCTCTCCGGCCCCGTGCTGCGCGGCATCATGACCCAGGGCGAGATGAGCATGAACCATGTCTCGCCCGAGGAATGGGCCATGGCCAGCCAGGAGCTCACCGAGGAGATCCTCGCCGACCGCGCCCGTGAGCTGGGGGCCGAACTCGCCTTCGGCACCGAGCTCATCTCCTTCACCCAGGACGCCGACGGCGTCACCGCGCTGCTGCGCGAGGTGAAGAGCGGCGCCGAACGCACCGTACGTGCACAGCAGTTGGTGGCATCCGACGGCCGCCACAGCCGGGTCCGCCGCGCCCTCGGTCTCGGCGCGCACGGCCGGGGCCGGCTCGGCGAGGTGTTCCGGGTCTTCTTCGACGCGGACATGAGCGGCCCGCTCAAGGGCCTGGAGGGCGGCGTCACCGAGGCCCGCCGCTTCGCCCTGTTCCATCTGCTGCACCCGGTCCCCGGCGTCTTCTACACGACGGACATCCCGGGCCGTTACGGCTATATCCGCGGGATGACCAAGGAGCAGCCCGACTTCAGCGACTACTCCGAGGAGCAGTGCGCCGCTCTCGTACGCACCGGTCTGGGCATGCCCGACCTGGAGCTGAGCGTGGCGGGCTCGGGTCTCACCGAGATCGTGAGCGAGGTCGTGGACCGCTTCTCCGTGGGGCGGGTGCACCTCGTCGGCGACGCCGCGAAGGTGGTGCCGGCGCCGGGCGGGCTCGGCGGCAACACGGCCATCATGGACGGCTTCTACCTCGCCTGGAAGCTCGCCATGAACGTGGCGGGTCAGGCCGGTCCGGGTCTCCTTGCCAGCCATGACGCCGAGCGCAGGCCGGTCTCCGACATGATCGCGGAGCAACAGTTCGCCAATACGGTGGAACGGCTCGGCCCCGACCTCGACGACGGTACGGCGGCCGCGCCCATCGACCCGGTCGTCCAGGTCTTCGGCTACCGCGTCGCCCAGGGCGCCGTGGTCCTTGAGCCCGGCGACGAGGGCGAGTTGCTGGAGGACCCGACCGCGCCCACCGGACGGCCGGGCTCACGAGCGCCGTACGTGACGCTCGACGGCGGCGGCTCCACCACCGCCCTGTTCGGCCGGTCCTTCGTGCTGCTCGTCGGGGCCGACGGCGACGGGTGGGAGCGCGCGGCCAAGGCGGCCGCCGACCGGCTCGGCATCACTCTCGTCGTCCACCGGGCGAGCGGCTGGGAGAAGACGTACGGCGTCACGCCCTCGGGTGCCACGCTGGTACGGCCCGACCGCTTCATCGCCTGGCGCGCGGCCGACGACGCGGGGACCGGCGGTCTGGAGGCCGCCCTGCGCACCGTCCTCGATCGCCCCGTGAACTGACCCCCAACTGCCTTACCCACCAGCCGAATCGGAGATATCCATGACTATTTTGGTGACCGGGGCGACCGGTAACGTCGGCGGCAAGGTGCTGGCGCGCCTGCTCGCGGCGGGCCATCCCGTACGAGCCCTCACCCGCGATCCGTCCCGCGCTCAACTGCCCGCCGGAGTGGAGGTGGTGGGCGGCGACATGGGCCGACCGGACACACTTCCGGACGCGCTCGACGGCGTACGCAAGGTCTTCCTGATGTCGCTGGGCCACAACAAGCGTACACACGACGCCCAGTTGATCGAGGTCGCGCGCAAGACGGGCGTGGAGCACATCGTGCAGCTCTCCACGCTCGGCGTCGCCGAGGTCGAGGAGGAGAACGACACGCCGCTGGGCCTGTGGCACCGGCAGGCCGAGCGGGCGCTGACGGAGTCGGGGCTCGCCTGGACGATCCTGCGACCCAACGGCTTTATGACGCACGCGCTCGGCTGGCGCGACGCCGTGCACGGGGACGGTGTGGTGCGCAGCCCCGTCGCCGATCTGCCGGAGGCGCTGATCGACCCCCGGGACATCGCGGACGTCGCGGTGCGCGCGCTGACCGAACCGGGCCACGAGGGCCGCATCTACGCGCTGACCGGGCCCGAGGCGCTGACGGCCCGCGAGCAGGTGGCGGTGGTCGGTTCGGTGCTCGGCAAGCGGCTGCGCTTCGAGCAGATCTCCATCGAGGAGCACCACGCGGTCATGGCGCGGCTCTACGGGCAGGAGACCGCCGACGGGGTGATGGTGGCCCTGCGCAAGGCGCTGGAATCCGGCGACGACTTCCGGGGACGGCTGTTCCCCGATGTCCAGCAGGTCCTCGGCCGCCCGGGCCACAGCTTCCGCGAGTGGGTGGAGGCGCACACGGCCGCCTTCGCCTGATCGGTTCGGAACGGCACGGTGCCCGGCATCCGCGAGGCGGACGCCGGGCACCGGTGCGTGTCGTCAGGCCGCGGCCTGCGAGAAGGCGCGGGTCCGCTTCTCGTAGCGCGGGCGCCACACCGCCTTGTAGATCATCCGTACCGGCGGCGGCAGCGCGCCGAGCGCGGTGCGCTGCGTTTCGCCCGAGGCGCCGTCCAGCACCCACGGGAAGTACAGGGCACCGCCCTTGAGGCCGAGCATCTTGCGCTGCTCGTTGCCGAAGACGTCGTACTCCTCCTGGCTGAGTACCGCCTGGACCACGGGCAGGGCGGCCCGCTCCTCGTGGTCGAGGTGGTGGACCAGCTTGTCGGCGACCGTGGCGACCAGAGCCGGCAGCCGCTGCTGCTGCCCCTGCGCCAGGACGTCCTCGACGGCCTCCAGCATCGGATCGAGGACCTCGTGCTCGGCGTCCATCTCGTCGAGCATCCGCAACTGGGCTGGCTCATGGGCGAGTTTGGCCCGCATCATCGGCCACAGGACCTTGTCCTCGGCGGTGTGATGGATCGTCAGAAAGGTTTGGAAGGTCTCCCAGCCGGTCCGGAAGGCCGAGCCGGGTGCCGTGCCCCGGTCCTCGGCGGCCGCGGCCAGCAACCCCAGATCGCGGCGGAAGGCGTCATGGGTCGCGTACATCAGCGTCAGGTCGGGCATGTGGTGGGCGCCGTCCTCGGTAGAAAGTTATGGGGCATGCTGTTCCGAATCTATGGAACAGCATGCCCCACGCCGAGATCCGGGGCAAGTTGTTCCACAAACTCGTACGGGGCAGACTGGTGCACTGGTGACAAGACGACAGGATGGAGCCGGATGTCCGCGCCGACCGGGCCGAGCAGCACCCATGACGCACCGGGCCGGGGACCCGACCCGCGTGCCGAGCGCAGCCGGGCCGCGGCCCTGGCCGCCGCCCGCGATCTGCTCATCGAGCAGGGCTGGTCGGCGGTGACCCATGTGGCCGTCGCCGCGCGCAGCGGCGTGGGCCGTACGACCCTGTACCGCCACTGGCCCGACGCCTCCGGCCTGGTCCGGGACGTCATCGCCGAGCGGATCTCCACCGCGCACGCGCCGCCCACCGGTGTGCTGCGCGAGGACCTGATCCATGAACTGGACGGGCTGCGGCGGCTGCTGCACGACCCGGTGAGCGACCGGGGACTGCGCGCGGTCATCGAGCGGGCGGGCGTCGACCCGGTCTTCGCGCGGCTCAAGGAAGAGCTGTACCACCAGGGCTCGCGCGTCTTCCGGACCGTACTCGACCGGGCGAAAGCGGCCGGGGAACTGGCCGTGGACCTCGACGCCGACCTGGCCGTCGACCAGCTGGCGGGACCGCTGATGTACCGCAGACTGCTCGCGGGGCGAACCGTCACCAGGGAGTACGTGGAGCGCGTGGTCGACGACTTCCTCGCGGCCCACACGCCGAAGGCCTATTCGGCGACCGCCGACTGAACCGCGCACGCCGCCCGATAGCCCCCGGGAACCCGGACGTCGTCCAGGGTCCACCGGGGCAGCCGGGCGGGGATCGGGGCGGCGCCCACGTATGCATGGGACGGGTGCTCGGCCAGGCCGGTGCCCGTCCCCTTGAGATACGCCTCCTTGCGCGCCCAGCAGCGTGCGAAGGCGGCCGGTCGCGCGACGGGCGCCACGGCCCGCAGTTCGGACTGCTCCCGGGGATGCAGGGCATCGAGCACCGTCTCGGCCGTGTCCGCCGCCGGGATCTCCTCGATGTCCACGCCGATGGGGGAGGAGGCGACCCCCACGAGCATCACGCGCCCGCTGCGCGAGAGCGAGTAGTGCAGCGGCGAACCCGCCACGGCGGGACGGCCATGACCGTCACCGCAGCACGGGCACGGTTCCCGGACGAGGTGCACCCGCGCCGGGTGCACACCCAGGTACCCGCCGAGCAGCCGCCGCGCGATGGCATGGGCGCGGATGTACGCGGCGTGGTCCTCGGGCCGTACGAACGCGGCCGCGCGGGCGAGTTCAGCCACGTCGAGCAACGCCCGGTCGGCCGTCGGCGCGGGCCCGCCCGGGAAGGGGCCCGCCAGCCACAGGCGCGGCGGCCCCCCGTCCCACGGCCCGGGCAGCCGGTCCGGGGCGTAACGCTCGGGGGGCCGCAGCCCGCTCAGCCGACCTCCCCCGCCTCGACCGGCACGGCCACCGGCTGCTCCAGCGCGGACTTGAGGGCCTGGAGGAACAGCACCGCGTCCCGCCCGTTGATGACCCGGTGGTCGAAGGCGAGCCCGATGTGCGCCCGCCGGGTCGCGACCACCTCGCCCTCGTCGGTGAGTTCGAGGACGCTCTGGGTGCCGCCCAGCGAGACCATGCAGGTCTGGCCCGGGAACACGATCGGCTGGGTGAACACCACATCCGCGTCGTTGTTGAGCGACAGCGTGATGGTCGCCCCGGTGAGCTCGCTGCCCTTGAAGGAGCCGCGCAGCGCGGAGAACCGGATGTCCTCAAGCCGCTCGGCGACATCGGCCACGCTCAGCTCGTCGGCGTCGCGCACGACCGGGATGTACAGCCCCTGACCCAGGTCCACGGTCACGCCGATGTGCGACCCGTCGGCATGCGCGATCGTGCCGTCGTCGTGGTACGTGGCGAAGAAGGCCGGGAAGTCGCCGCGCAGCCGGGCCAGTTCGGAGATCAGCAGCTCGGGCAGGCTGATGGCGACGTCCGTGTGCCGCGCGAGTTCGCGGGCACTGTCCTCGGCCGCGTCGACCCGTACGCGCAGCACCGTGAAAGAGGTCGGGATGGTCCGCAGCGACTCGGTGACCACCGAGCCGATCGCGCGCTGGAGCTGGCTCAGCGGAACCCGGTCCGTGTCCTCCTGTGCCGCCGGGGCGCGCCGCGCCAGCAGGGCCTCCACGTCGGAACCCTTGATCACACGCTTGCCCAGCGCGCGCAGCTCGTCCGTGCCGACATCGGAGGCGGCGGCCAGCGTGCGCGCCGCGTCCGTGAGGACGTACGCGGCGTCGTCGCCGGGACCGGCCGTGGCGGCCGGGGCCGCAGCCGCCGAGGCCAGGTAAGCCGTGCGCTCGGCCTCGTCGGCGAAGAGGCGGCCGACGACGGAGCCCGGCGCGACCTGCTCACCGGCCTGCACGGCCCGGAGCAGGACGCCGTCGTGCTCGCAGACCAGGTCCTCGGCGGCCTTCGACGTCTCGACGGTGGCGAGGTCGTCGTCCTTGGCCACCGTGGCGCCGTCCTCGACCAGCCACTCGACGAGGTCGTAGTGCGCGTCGTTGTTGTTCAGCTTCGGTACGGTGATCTCGATCATTGCGCCAGCTCCCGCAGGGCGAGTCCCAGCGAGTCGCTGCTCACCAGGACGTTCTCTTCAAGGTGGAGGGCCGTCGGGATGACGGCGTCGGCGGAGTGGACCAGTTTGACCGGCGCCCGCAGACTGTCCCAGCAGTGGGTGTACAGCTGCTGGGCGACCTCGCCGCCCCAACTGCCGCCGGGCGGCGCGTCGTCCACCACGCACACCCGTCCGGCCCGCGCCACCGGCTCGGCCAGTACCTGCGCGTCGAACGGGTACAGCCGCGTCGGCACATAGATCTCGCACGCGATCTCATGGCTCAGGAACAGCGCGCGGGCGGCCTCGACCGCGCGGTGCGCGAGCCCGCCGGGTGCGACGAGCACGAGGTCGGGCTCGTCGACGCCCTCGATGGCGAGCCGGGCCACCGGGAACGGCTCCTCGCCCACGAAGTCGAGCGAGAACAGCCCGCCGACCGGTCCCGCCTCACGCTGGTGCATGCGCTCGGTGTAGAGGACCTTGTCCTCGAAGTAGACGCAAGGGGAGCCGAGTTCGACCATCCCGGCGAGCACCGCGCTGGTGTCGTGGAACGGTGACAGCTCGAACAGATGCAGATCGGGCACGCCCAGGAAGTGCTTCTGCGGGCTCTGGCTGTGGGTGGGGCCGTAGCCGCGCCGGCCGCCGACCGGGCAGCGCACCACCAGATGCATCGGGTGCCGGGTCCCGTACATGCTCACGGACTTGGCGGAGAAGTTCACGATCTGGTCGAAGGCCAGCGTGATGAAGTCGCCGAACATCATCTCGGCGATCGGCTTGTTGCCGGTCAGGGCGAGGCCGTTGGCGACGCCGAGGATGGCGTTCTCGCTGATCGGCGTGGTCAGGACGCGGTCCCCGAACCGGTCCGAGAGGCCCTTGGAGATGTTGAAGGCACCGCCGTACGGGTCGAGGACGTCCTCGCCGATCAGGAAGGTGTCGTCGTGGGCCGCCATCACCTCGTGCAGGGCGCGGTTGAGGTTCTCGCCCACGCGTTCGTTGCGCGTCATGCCGTCCCTCCGGCTGCCAGCGGTCGCGCCAGGACGTCGGCGGCGACGCGGTCGATGAGTTCCCGCTGGGTGCGGTCGTGCGCCGCGAAGCGCCCCGGGTCGGCCTCCCGGCAGGCGGTGTACCAGTCGCGGGCCTGCGCCGCGGCGACCGTCTCGGCGGGGCGGGTGTCGTCGCCCTTGCTGTGCGGACCCAGGCGTACGGTGTCGAACTCCACGACGAGCGGCATACGTTGCTCACGCACCCGCGTGATCCTGGGCTCCAGCTCGGCGCGGATCGCGGGGATGTCGTTGGTCGTCACGCGGTGGTGCTCGATGTCGAAGGCACGGGCGCGGTCGGCCACCGTACCGGCCATGTTGACCGCGTTCGGGGTGGTCTGCGAGATGCCGTTGTTCTCCACGACCACGAGCAGCGGGAGCTCCCACAGGCGCGCGATGTTCAGCGCCTCGTAGACCGACCCCTCGCCCCAGGTGCCGTCGCCGATGTACGCGCACGCCAGCAGGGGCAGCCCCTGGCGCTTGAAGTGCAGCGCGGCTCCGGCGGCGACGGGGAGGCTCTCGCCCTGGATGCCGGTGGAGACGTAGCTGTCGCGGAAGATGTGCTGGCTGCCGCCCACACCCCCGCACACCGCGCCCTCGCGGCCGGTGATCTCCGCGAGGAGCCCGGCCGGATCGGCGAACCGGGCCAGGTAGTGGCCGTGGCCGCGGTGGTTGCTGAAGAGGAAGTCGCCCTGGCGCAGCAGGGGTTCGAGCGATACGGGCACGTACTCCTGGCCCAGGCACGTGTGCGTGGTGCCGTTCAGCTTCCCGGCGCCGAACAGCTCCAGGAGCTTCTGCTCGAAGTGCCGGATCAGCAGCAGCGAGTCGAGGTCGGCGTCGGTGAGCGCCGAGGAGGACGTGCGGGCCGTGGGGGAGGGTTCGGTGATCGTCACGCCGCGAGCCCCTTGCCCAGCAGGACCTCGCGGATCGCGCCGACCGATTTGAGGGCGCGGACCTCCTGACGGCTGAAGGAGGTCGCGTACCGCCCTTCCAGGGCGATGATCAGCTGCATCTGCTTCAGGCTGGTCCAGCGGCTGTCGCGCACCGGCCCCAGGCTGTCGTCGACTTCCCCCCGGGGGATGCCGAGTACGTCCGAGACGACGTCTTCAAGCTTCATGCGTCAAACACTCCGAGCGGTTGCGGTGACAACCAAGAAGTCGGTGGTGGATGCGGCCCAAGTGCCAAGGGCTCCACGGTGCTTGGCACGGGGGAGGGCGCTTGGGCCGGACACGCTGTGGGTGCGTGGGACCTCAGTAAAAGCAAACCTTCATGCCGGTTTCAATTGCGATCAGACATCTTGATGGAAGCCGAGCATGTATGTAACGGGGGTATGAACGGAGCTTGACCTGGGTCCGTCGGGCCACCCCGGCAGGTCGTAGACGCAGGTCACGGGCTATTTTGTGGCGTGGGCCACGCTCCGGCCAGGGGTGACAAGGGCCCTTGCAATAAACATACCGGTAGGTATATTTTCGGCCCCGAGAGCGGAGTACGTGTCTCCGCTCATCGGACGATCCAGGTGTCGTGGGAGGGGAGAACATGGAAATACAGCATCTGCGTGTCTTCCGCGAGGTCGCCCAGGAGCTGAGCTTCACGCAGGCGGCCAGGAACCTGTACTGCGCGCAGTCCACGGTGACCGGCCAGATCAAGAGCCTTGAGCAGGCGCTGGGGGCCGAGCTGTTCCATCGGCGCGGCCGGCTGCCGATCGAACTCACCGAGGCGGGCGCCCGCCTGCAACCGCGCGCGGAGCAGATCCTGCATGCGGTGGAATCCGCTGTCCGCGAGGTCCGTACGAGCACGGCCGACAGCCGCCGCACCGCCGTGCCCGCCGCCGTTCGTGCGCGCCGTGAGCCCCTGTCCCTGGCGGGGACGATCCCGTCCCCGTCGCGGGCCCGTCGTTAACGGGCCGGGCTCATCAGCAACTCCCAGATGTCGCCCGCCCGCAGCACCAGGCAGTCGCCGTCGGCGGCCGCCGTGGTGTCGCGCAGCCCGAAGACGGCGGCGAGCAGCAGCCGCGCGAGCGTGTCGATGTCGCGGCCGGGCTCGATCTCGCCGCATTCGCGCGCCTGTCGCGCCAGCCGTTCCACCACCAGCCGAGACTCGCGCACCACCACCGGCACGGCCTCCCGGGTACGCGCGTCCTCGCAGGTCAGTCGCAGTGCCGCGGCGAACCGTACGTCGTGCTGCATCCGGCCGACGAGGTCCAGGACCAGCGTGCGCAGCGCGCCCAGCGGACGGCCGTCGGCCGCCTCTGCCTCGGCGCGCCGCAACAGCGCGCGCCAGTCGTCGTCGAACCGGCGGACCAGCTCGGTCGCGAGCTCCGCCTTGGAGGAGAAGTGGCCGTACAGTGCGCCCTTGGTCAGCCCGGTGCGCCGCACCACCGACTGCAGCTGGGTGCCGGCGTATCCCTGGGCGGAGAACTCCTCGGCGGCGGCGTCCAGGATCGAACGGTGCGTGCGCAGCGCTCTGTCCTGCTTGATCACGGTCAGATCCTTTCGTGCCTCGGTCGCACCCGGGAGTCCGCACTGGGTGGGGTGGGCCGCGCTCGGCGCGGCGGGAGAGGCGCCTCGGCGGCTCAGACGATCCCCCGCGACCGGCGGGGCGGAAACGCTCGCGCACCTCGTCCGGGGGAAACCCAGCGCGAACTATGGCAGACGCCGGACGATGTGTCCACCGGCTCCTGTCACCGCCATGACCTGCGGGAACGTGGGGAGTTGGGGGACCGGCGGGGATCCGTTCACTCCTGTCATCGAAGTATCCGATGACATTTGAAATCCGTCGCACCGGGGTGATTTCGTGAGTGCGGGGCGTCTCCCCCCGGGCCCGCTCTCCGGGCGGTGCGGGATTCGCACATCACCCGGCCGCACATCACCAGGCCGGAGCCCGGCCCGCCGTGCCGCAGTCGGCCGGGAGCCCAGCCGCAGCCGGAGTGCCCCAGTGCTGCCGCAACCGGCGCCACCCGCAAATCCGTGAGGTCTTTCCTGTGCACACACCGCAGAAGCCGCAGACACCGGAACACCCCCAGGCGTTCCCGCTGACCGAGGCGCAGCTCGGCCTGATGGCCATCCACCGCTCGGTGCCCGCCCGCAACCTCTACAACATCGTCATCGAGTTCACGCTCGACCCCCGGTTCTCGTCGCAGGACATACGCACCGCGCTCGCGGCGGTCACCGAGGTGCAGCCCGCCCTGCGCCTGGGACTCGGCGAAGTACCCACCCCGCACGCCGAGCTGATCCCGCCGCTCACACCGGACAACGTCCCGCTGAGCGTTCACGAGGCATCGGCCGACTTCGCCGCCAAGCGCGCCGCCCTCCTGGACGAGCTCGGCGCGCACGCCTTCACGCTGAATGCGCCGCCGCTGTTCGTCGCCGCCCACCTCGTGCCCGAAGGTGAGCTTGGCGACGCGATCCTGCTGCTCGCCGTCCACCACACGGTCTTCGACGGCTTCTCCGCAGGCCCGTTCGTACGCGATCTGAACGCGGCGCTGGAGGGCACGCTCGACGGCCGCGCCCTGGCGCCGGTCCGCGAGGCGGCCCTGCGCGCCGAGGTCGAGGCGCAGCTCGCGGCGGCGGACGACGAGAACATCGCGCAGGAGGCGAGGGAGCTCGCGGCCCGGCTGCGCGCCGCCCCGGCCACCGAGCTCTACCCCCGCCCCGGGCGTCCCACCCGTACCGACTTCTCCGGCGCGCGGCGCGAACTCCCGCTCTCCGCCGAGGAGTCGGAGGCCGTGGACGACGCCTGCCGCAGGCTCGGCGTCACGCCCTTCACCTTCTTCTCGGCGGTGTACGCGGCGGTACTGGCCCGCCACTCGGGCAACGCGTCCGCGACTTTCGGCGCCACGCTGATGTCCCGGCGCACCCTCGACTCCTTCGACCTCTGCGGCTTCTTCGTCAACACCCTGCCGCTGTCCGTGCCCGTCGACTGGGACGCACCCTTCGCCGAGTTCGTCGCCAAGGTCGTCGACGAGGAGGTCGAGGACACCAAGTTCCGTACGCAGCTGCCGTTCAGCCGGGTGGTGGAGCAGTACGCGCCGGACCGCACCAGCGACCGCAACCCCGTCTTCTCCGCGCTCCTCGCCATGCAGGACAGCACGGTCACCGAGCCGGGCGCGCCCGTCCGGGGCGTACGCCAACACGGCAACGGCTCGGCCAAGTTCGACCTGCTCCTCTTCGCCACGCCGACTGCGGACGGCTGGCTCCTGGAGCTGGAGCACGACCGGACCCTGCTGCCCGTCCCCGTCGCCGAGGCGCTGGCCGACTCGCTGCGGCAGGCGCTGACCCGCGCCTCGACCGGAAGCGACACCCGTACGGTGGCCGGGCTCTTCGAGGACTCCGTACCCGCGCACCAGGACGCGCCGCCCGCGCGGACCCTCCCGTACGACACCGTCTACGAGTGGGTGATGGCCACCGCGGCCGAGCACCCCGAGCGCACCGCCGTGATCGAGGAAGGCGCGCCGGTCAGCTACGGCGAGCTGGCCCGGCGCGTCGACGAGGTGGCCGGGGGTCTTGCCCGGCGCGGTGTCGGGCCCGGCGGTGTCGTGGGAGTGGCGACCAGGGGGCTGACCGACACGGTCGTCACCGTACTCGCCGCGCTGGCCCGGCGGGCCGCGTATCTGCCGCTGGACACCCAACTGCCCACGGAACGCCTGGCCATGATGGTTGATCAGGCGCGGTGCCGACTGGTCGTCGGCGCGTTCGGGGACGCGATCGCGGACGTCACCGTCGACCACCCCGCCGACCTGGCCGCCGACGGTGCCGGGGGCGGACGGCCGGACATGACCGGGCGCGGCCCGAGCGACCCCGTGTACACCATGTTCACCTCCGGCTCCACCGGCCGCCCCAAGGGCGTTCTGATGGGCAACGGCGCCCTGGTCAACCTCACCGACTGGCAGCTCGGCGTGCTCGGTATGGACGGCACGACGCGCTTCCTCCAATACGCCCCCATCGGCTTCGACGTCTCCTTCCAGGAGATCTTCCCGACCCTGGTCGCGGGCGGGACGCTGATCTCGCGCGAGCCCGTGGACCGGCGCGATCTGCCCGCGCTCGTACGCAGGGTCGCCGACACCGGAGTGACCCACCTCTATCTGCCGGTGGCCGCGCTGCGCCCGTTCGCGCTCGCGGCCGAGGACCTGGGGGAGCGGCTGCCCGGGCTGCGCCACATCTGCGTGGCGGGCGAACAGCTCCAGGCGGACACCAGCGTCCAGCGTTTCTTCGAACTGCGGCCGCACATCCGCCTGTTCAACATGTACGGGCCGACCGAGACCCATGTCGTCACCGCGCAGGAGCTGACCCGCGACACCCTGCCCTGGCCGGTCCACGTACCGATCGGCCGTCCGCTGCCGGGGGTCACCGCCCAGATCGTCGACGTCACCGGCCACCTCGCCCCGCTCGGCGTCACCGGCGAGCTGCTCCTCGGCGGCCGCTGCCCGGCCCTGGGTTACGTGAACGACCCCGAGCGCACCGCCGAGCGCTTCGTGCCCGACCCTTACGGCGACGGCCCCCAAGCCCGCCGCTACCGCACGGGTGACCAGGTCTTCCGGGACGAGCACGGGGTGCTGGTGTACGCCGGACGCGACGACGACCAGGTGAAGATCCGTGGCTATCGCGTCGAGCTGGGGGAGCTGGAGTCATCGGCCACGGCCCTGCCGGGTGTGCGCGCTGCGGTCGCCGCCACCCACAAGGAGGGCGTGGAGCGGCAGTTGCTGCTCTTCGTGGTGCTGGACGACGCGACGCACGCGAGCCCCGGCTCGGTGCGCGACGCGCTCGCCGCCCGCCTCCCCTCGTATATGCACCCCGCCCACGTCCTGCCCGTGGACGCCATCCCCACCAGCCACAACGGCAAGCTCGACCGGGCCGCGCTGCTGCGGCGGCTGCCCGAACTGCTCGCCGAGCGGGCCCAGGACGACCCCGCCGCACCCACCGCCGACGGCGGACCCGCATCCGTATTGGAGACCGAACTGTGCGCACTCTGGTCCGAACTCCTCGGCGGGGACGTGCCGGTGGACGGCTCGCTGGTGGAGCACGGGGCCCACTCGCTCAATGTGCTCACCGCACTCGCACGGATCGAGCAGCGCCACGGCGTGCAGATCACGATCCTCGACTTCTTCCGCACCCCCACCGTGCGGGCGCTGGCCGAGCTCATCACCCTGGAAGGCAAGCACGTATGACCACGCCACCGGCCACCTTCGCCTCGCCCCTGCTGGTCCCGCTGGGCCGGGGCACCGGCGACGCGCACACGGTGCTGCTCCCCGCCGCGGGCGGCGGCTTCAGCCCGTACTACTCGCTCGCCGGCGGACTCACCCACCGCGGCCCCGTCCACGCGATCCGCGCCATGGGTCTGATGCCCGGCGAGGAGCCCGACCGCGATGTGCCCACTATGGTCGAGCGCTACCTCGACCTCATCAACTCCCTTCCGGTGAAGCCGAGTTACCTCGTCGGCTGGTCGCTCGGAGGCGTGCTCGCCTGGGAGCTCGCGGCCCGGCTCGGCCGCGAGGGCACCGCCCCGGCGGTGGTGATGGTGGACAGCTACGCCCGCCTCGCCGACCGCGAGGGTGCGACGCGTGACGAGGTCCTGGACCGCATCGGCCGCTCCATGGGCTTCGAGCCGACCTGGGACCAGGCCCCGCGCGTACGCGAGGTCGCCGCCGCACACCTCGACGCTGCCCACGCCCACCTCGCCTCGGCGGAGTGCGAACCCCCGGCCCTGCTGCTCTCCTGCACGGCCGGGCGCGGCGCCGACCAGCTCGACCAGTGGGCCCTGCGCGCCCCGAACCTGCGCGTGCGGGAGGTGGACTGCGACCACTTCGAGGTCCTGGACGCCGCCCGTACGCCGACGCTGCTGCGCCACATCGACGACTTCCTGACGACCCTGGACCAGGGCTCGTACGGGACCTTCGCGGGCTGACAAGGAATCGCCATGGCCGACACCGCACCGGGCAGCGCCCTGCCCTCCGTCCTGCTGGACGGTTCCCCCTTCGCACTGCTCCACCGCCCGCACGCCACGGGCCAGGACGGTCTCGAACTCCTCCTCGGCGACATCACGACCGCCGACCGCCTCGCCGACCTGCCGCTCGACACCACGGCGCCCGCTGCCGAAGACCCGCGCCATGAACTCCTCGCGATCCTGCCGTACCGGCAGATCACCGAGCGCGGCTACGCCTGCAACGACGACGGCGCCCCGCTGGTGGTGATGAGCGTGCGCGAGCAGCACGAACTCTCCGTCGCACGGCTCCTGGCCGAGATCCCCGACGTCCCCCAGACGCTGAGCGACGCGGGGTTCGACATCGACGACGAGGAGTACGCGCGGATCGTCCGCAAGGTGCTCGCCGAGGAGATCGGCAACGGCGCGGGCGCCAACTTCGTCATCAAGCGCTCCTTCGTCGCCACCGTCGAGGGCTGGTCCCCGGCCGCCGCGCTTGCGCTCTTCGGGCGCCTGCTCGCCCGGGAGTCGGGCACGTACTGGACCTTCCTCGTGCACACCGGCGGGCGGACGTTCGTGGGCGCCTCGCCCGAGCGGCATGTGAGCCTGGAGGCCGGCACGGTCACCATGAACCCGATCAGCGGCACCTACCGCTATCCGGCCTCGGGCCCGACCGTCGAGGGCGCGCTCGGCCTGCTCGCCGACCGCAAGGAGCGCGAGGAGCTCCATATGGTCGTCGACGAGGAGCTGAAGATGATGACCCGGATCTGTGATCCGGGCGTGCGGGTGGAGGGGCCCTACCTCAAGGAGATGAAGCGGCTCGCCCACACCGAGTACTTCATCCGGGGCGAGAGCTCGCTGGACGCCCGCGAGATCCTGCGCGAGACCATGTTCGCGCCGACGATCACCGGCAGCCCGGTGGAGAGCGCCTGCCGGGTGCTGCGGCAGTACGAGCCCCGGGGCCGCTCCTATTACAGCGGCGCGCTGGCCCTGATCGGCCGGGACGCCGAGGGGCGCCGGGCCATGGACTCCGCGATCCTCATCCGCACGGCGGAGGTCGACGGCGCCGGACGGCTCGAACTCGGCGTCGGCGCCACGCTGGTACGCCACTCCGACCCGGAGAGCGAGGTGGCGGAGACCCACGCCAAGGCCGCCGGACTGCTCGGCGCGCTCCGGGACGAACAGGTTCCGGCCGACCGGTGTGAGGCGACCGTGTCCACCCTCGCTCTGGACCCCAGGGTGCAGGACGGGCTCACGCGGTACAACCAGGGGCTGGCCCGCTTCTGGCTGGACCCCCGGCCCTCGGAGCACACGGATCTCGCCGGGCTGCGTGTTCTCGTCGTCGACAACGAGGACACCTTCACCGCGATGCTGGGGCACCAACTCCGTTCACTGGGGCCGCAGGTGACGATCCACGCCTGGTACGACCTGCCGGAGTCGGCCCTCGACGACGTCGATCTGGTGGTCGTCGGCCCCGGCCCCGGCGACCCGCGCCGAATTGCCGACCCCAAGATCGCGGCGGTGCGGAGCCTGGTGGAGCGGCTGCTCGAACGCCGGATCCCGTGTGTGGCCGTATGCCTCGGTCACCAGGTGGTCTCGGGCGTCCTCGGCCTCCCGCTCGTACGCAAGGAGGTCCCGAACCAGGGACTTCAGGAGGAGATCGACTTCTTCGGCAGCCAGGTGCGCGTGGGTTTCTACAACGCTTTCGCCGGACGCGCGGACGGCGACCGTATCCACGTCGACGCCGGCACCGTCGAGATCAGCCGGGACACCCGGACCGGCGAGGTGCACGGGCTGCGCGGCCCCGGCTTCGCGACCGCCCAGTTCCACCCCGAGTCCCTGCTCACCGAGCACGGCCCGGCCCTGCTCCACGACCTGGTGACCACGGCCCTCAACACGCCGTACGCAACCGCTATGCCCGACCACGCACGGGGGACCGACCGTTGAGCATCACCACCGAGGCCCGGCGCCCGGACGCCACCTTGCTGCCGCTGCCCGCGAGAGAGCGCGATTCGCTGGCCGAGCTGCCCGCCGGGCAGCAGCCGTCCTGGGCGGACGCGGAGCTCCTTGCGAAGGTGCGCGGCGAGCTCGCCGACAGCGCGCCGCTCGTCCCCGCGCACGAGACCGTACGCCTGCGGGCCCTGCTCGCCGAGGTGGCGCACGGCCGGGCGCTGGTCGTCCAGGCCGGGGACTGCGCCGAGGACCCCGCCGACCGCACCCAGGAAGCCGTCGACCGCAAGGCAGGGCTGATCGACTGCCTGGCCGGCATCCTCCAGGCCCGCGCCGGACTCCCGGTGCTGCGCGTCGGCCGCATTGCGGGCCAGTACGCCAAGCCCCGCTCGCAACCGGTCGAACAGCGCGACGGCATCGAACTCCCCGTATTTCGCGGCCCATTGGTGAACGCACCCGCCTTCGACCCGTACGAGCGACGCCACGATCCTCTGCGGATGCTCGACTGCCATCAGGCGGCGGCGTCCGTGCTCGACCGGCTGCACGACCGGCACGACACCCGGCCCGGCGGCACCCCCGTGTGGACCAGCCACGAAGCGCTCGTCCTGGACTATGAGCTGCCGCAGCTGCGCCGCGACGCCTACAACCGCACGTTCCTCACCTCCACCCACTGGCCGTGGATCGGTGAGCGCACCCGTCAACTCGACGGTGCGCACATCGAGTTGATGTCCAGGATCGCCAACCCGGTGGCCTGCAAGGTCGGCCCGGCGATGACGGTGGACGAGCTGCTCGCGCTGTGCGCACGACTCGACCCCAACCGGCAGCCGGGACGGCTCACCCTCATCGCCCGGCTCGGCGCGGATGCGGTGAGCGAGCGCCTGCCCGCCCTTGTGGCAGCCGTACGCGACGCCGGGCACCCGGTGAGCTGGCTCTGCGACCCGATGCACGCCAACACGTACACCGACCGGGGCGGCCGCAAGACCCGATCGGTCGCCACCGTCATCGACGAGGTCCAGCGCTTCCACGCCGCCGTCACGCAGGAGGGCGGCACGGCGGGCGGGCTCCACCTGGAGGCCACTCCGGAACCGGTCGCCGAATGCGTCGCCGACTCCGAGCCGCTGGCGTCCGGCGCGTACACCACGCTGTGCGACCCCCGGCTCAACCTCCAGCAAGCCATCGAAGTGGCCAACACCTGGCCACAGCACGCCAGTTGAGCAACAAGGCTCGCAGATCCCCGAAAACGTCGTCTGCCGAAAGATCCGCCCCCATGGCACTTCCCGCAATCCAGTCCTATCCGCCGCCGTCCGGCGCCGAGCTGCCCGAGAACCAGGCCACCTGGCGCATCGACCCCGACCGCGCGGTGCTGCTCGTCCATGACATGCAGCGGTACTTCGTCGACGCCTTCCCCGCAGGTGAGGAGCCCGCGCTCTCGCTGACCGCCAACGTCCGCGCGCTGCGCGACTCCGCGGCCGCCAACGGGATCCCGGTCGCCTATACCGCCCAGCCCGGCGGTATGACCGCCCCCGAGCGCGGTCTGCTCAACGACTTCTGGGGCCCGGGGATGACCGTGAGCCGCGAACAGCGCGCGGTCGTCGACGGCATCGAACCGCGCCCCGGCGACTGGGTGTTCACCAAGTGGCGCTACAGCGCCTTCCACCGCACCGGGCTGCTCGACCTCCTGCGCGAACAGGGCCGCGCCCAGCTCGTCATCTGCGGCATCTACGCCCACATCGGCTGCCTCGCCACCGCCGTCGAGTCGTACACCAACGACATCGAGACCTTCATGGTGTCCGACGCGGTCGCCGACTTCACCGCCGAGTACCACCACATGGCCCTGCGGTACGCGGCCGAGCGCTGCGCGGTGGTCCTGCCGACGCACACGGCCGTAAGCCAGATCACCACGGCCATGGCCGCTACGACCCCCTCCAGCACAGCGATCTCAGTGGAGACCCGATGACCACCCTGTTCATAGCCAACAACCGCACCGCGCAGATGGTCGGCGACCTGGACGAGCTCACCCCCGAGCACCGCCGCACGGCGGGGGTCACCGCCCAGCGCATGATCTGGTACGCGGCCGAGGGCGACGTCCTGGTGGTGCCGCATGTGCCGAGCGAGGAGTTCCTGGCGTACGTCACCGGGCTCACCGGCCGCAGCCGCGCTGACATCGCGGTGATGGCCCCGCCGCCGGGCCGCCTCGGCACCGATGTGCTCACCCCGGACCGCTGGGAGGACGCCCCCTTCGTCGAGCAGATCCGGCGCTATGTGGAGAAGGGCGAGATCACCAGCGTCTACCCGATCTACTTCGACAGCTCGGTCGTCCGCCTGACCCAGGAGTTCGGCCTCGACACCTCGACGCCCGGATTCCCGTACATCCACCAGGGCGGCGGCCAGCTCCTCAACAGCAAGGCCACCTTCCGTGCGCTCGCCGCCGGGATCGGCAGCCCGGTGCCCGAGGGCACGGTGGCCTACGACCGGGGCGCGGCCGAGGAGTTCCTGTGGTCCCTGCTCTCGGCGGACCGGCACGCCATCGTGAAGAAGGACTTCCACGTCGCCGGTTACGGCAACGCGATCCTCAGCCGCACCGCCGACATCACCCCCATCGGCGCCCCCGAGGTCACCGTCGTGGAGAGCCGTGAGGCGCTCGCCGCGCATCTGGACCGGCAGTGGGGCTGGTACTCCAACGACGACACCCGCCCCGTCGTCGTCGAGGACTACACCCCCGACAGCATCCCGGTCTACGCCGAGTTCCGGATCACCGCCGAGGAGACCAGCCTGTTCGGCCACGGCGAGATGCTGATGGGCCCGATCTTCAACGGCCTGGTCATCCCGGCCAAGTCCGCCGACCACCCCGGCTTCCCGCGCTTCCTGGAAGAGGCGCACCGGCTCTGCGAGACCGTGCGGGCGATGGGCTACCGGGGTCCGATCAGCGTCGACGGCATCGTCACGCCCGACGGCCCGATCCTCCTCAACGAGTTCAACGGCCGTGTGGGCGGCTCGACCCACATCAACTACCTGGCCGAGCAGCTGGTGGGTGACGACTTCCTTGAGGAGCGCGTTCTGATCCAGCGCCACGCGTGGCAGGTCCCCTCCTTCACGGAGGCGGTGCGCGAACTGGCCGAGCGGGGGCTGGCGTTCGACCCGGCGACCCGTACCGGCGTCGTGATCACCTCCGACGACAGCCGGTTCGGCGGCACCGTCGAGTACTGCCTGATCGCCACCGACATGGCCGCCGCCGAGCGGACCGAGGAAGTGCTGTCGGCGCTCTTCGCCTGACGGCGTAGGCCCGGCGGGCGACGCGAGCACCGAGCACCCGGAAGAAGACAGGGAACATGAGTTACCGGAAGATCCTGACCAGAAACGTCCTGCTGTGGATGCTCACGGCCTTCGCGGGCAGACTGCCCATCGCGATCGCCCCGCTGGGGCTCGTGTTCCTCGTCAGGGAGACGTCCGGCGGCTACTCGCTGGGCGCCACCCTGGCCGGTGCGTATGTGCTCGGTGAGGTGCTGGGTTCGGTGGTGCTCGGCGCGTGGATGCACCCGACGCGGCTGCATCTGTCGATCGGCATGGCCGTCGGCGGCGCGGCCTTCGCCGGACTGGCGCTCTTCCCCGACGCGTCGATGGCGTTGACGGTCGCCCTGGCCTTCCTCGGCGGCGCGGCCCCGGCCGCCGGGCCGGGCGGTATGCGCAGCATGCTCATCGCCCTGGTCGACAAGGCGGACGAGCCCAAGGCCCTGAGCGCCGAGACGGTACTGACCCAGGTCACCTGGGGCGGCGCGCCCGCGCTCGTGGTCCTGCTCGCGGTGAACGTCTCGCCCCGCGCACCGCTCGCGCTCGGCGCCATCGGCTTCGTCGCGGCCGCGCTCGTACTGTTGCTGCTGCCCGAAGCGAGCCCGGTGGCGGCCGAGGACGAGGGCACCGGCCAGGCCAAGGCGGCACGCGGACGGGTGCTCGCCTCCGCCTGGCCGATCTACCTCACCAGCGCGGCCGCCATGGCCATGCTCGCCACGGCGGAGCTCGCCCTCACGCCGCTGCTCGAGTACCGCGACCTGACCGTCAACTGGTCCGGCGCGCTGCTCGCCCTCTTCTCCCTGACCAGCGCGTTCGGCGCGTTCCTCTATGGCCTGCGCACCTGGCCGGGCACCGTACGCGGCCAGAGCCTGGTGTTCCTGCTGCTGACCGCGGTGTGCGTGTCGATGTCCGCGGTGCTGCCCAACCTGATCGGTATCGCGGTCGCCTTCCTCGCGGCCGGTGTCTTCCAGGCCGGGGTCATGGTCACCCGCAGCCTCAGCCTGCGCGAACGCCTTCCCGAGCACGCGCACACGGCCGGCTACTCGATCCAGTACGCGGTGCAGGGCGTCGGCTACACCCTCACCGCGTCGGTGGCGGCGATCGTCCTCGACGGCTCGACCCCGGTCGTGGCCATTCTGGGCGGCGTGGTCATCACGCTGCTGCTGACGGGTGTGAGCGCGGCCGCGGAACTGCGGTTCCGGCAGACGCGGGCGGAAGAGGCGGTCAGTTGAGCAGCCCGATCACGGCGTCACGCGGCGGAAGCGGGCAGCGGTCGTCGGCCGACGGATCACACGGCGGAAGGGAGCGCTGACCATGCCCAAGCTCGTACTGGCCAACGGCGCCCTCCTCGCCAGCAGCGCCACCCCCGACACCCCCGGCTTCGATCACCTCACCCCGGCGGAGCGGTCCGGGCTGCGGCGGCTGGCCCAGCGCGCGGTGTGGTGCGCCGAGGACGGCGATCTGCTGGTCCTGCCGGTGCACCCGGGCGAGGACTTCCTCGCGTACGCGACACGGATGGCCGGACTCGACCGCTCCTCGCTGGAGGTTGTGGTCGCGCCGTTCGGTGAGGCGGGCGTTCAGGTGCCGCTCGGACACCGGCGGCGTCGCCCGGACTTCGAGCGGCGCCTGCGCGAAGTGGCCGCACGCAGAGGAGTGGACCGGCTCTGGCCGTACTTCTTCGACATCTCGGTGGCGGCGTTTGCTGCGCGCCTCGGGCTCGCCGAGGGGACGCCCGGCTTCGCCTTCATGGCGCAGGGCGGTGCCGAACTCCTCAACGACAAGGCCACGTTCCGGGCGCTGGCCGCAGGGGCGGGCGCCTCCGTGCCCGAGGGCGTGGTCACGGCCGATTGGGGGAGTGCCGCCGAGTACGCCTGGGATCTGCTGGCCGGTGGCCACAGCGCCATCCTCAAGCGCACCCGCAACGTGGCGGGTCTGGGCAATGTGGTGTTCAGCCCGGAGCACGGCGTCGAGGTGATCGGCGCGAACCGGCACCTCGTCATCGACGACCGGGCCGCGCTGGAGGAGCACCTCGACGAGCAGTGGCCCGACTACACCGCCTCGGGACGCCACCCCGTGGTCATCGAGCGCTACCACCCCTCCTCTGTCCCGCTGTACACAGGGCTGCACATCACCGACCGTGGCATCACGCCCTACGGCCACGGCGAGATGCGGATGGCCCCGCTCTTCGCGGGCGTCGCCGTGTCCCCGAAGGCGGCGGACCATCCGCGCTTCCCGGACTTCCTGGCGCAGGCCGAACGGATCGGCGCCGTGGTGCGCACGATGGGCTACCGAGGTCGGCTGAGTGTGGACGCGATGCTCACCCCGGACGGAAGAATCCTCCTCAACGAGATCAACGCCCGGGCGGGCGGCGCCACGCACATCCACAACCTCGGCCTGCGCGTCGGCGCGGACCGCCATCTGCTGGACGGCCGCCACCGGCCTTCGTTCTCGCTTTCCGACACGCTGCGCGAGCTGGACATACGGGGACTCGCATACGACCCCGGGACCCGCACCGGGGTCATCGTCACCGTCCACGACACGGTCTCCGACCCCGGATACGGCGAACTCTGTGCCGTCTCCGACTCGTCACAGGGCGCGGCGGAGCTGGAACGAGCGGCCCACACGGCCCTCGCCGAAGTCGCTGCATCCCTTCAACTCCCTTCCCCCACACCAGAGATGGCAGCACGATGACAACGCAGACCCCGTCGGAGTATCTGATGGACAGCGCCGACCCGGACGAGCGCGCCCGGCTCCGGGCCATCGAGGACGCGTACGACCCCGGAACGCTGCGGCACCTGGCCGCGCTCGGCGTCCGCGAGGGCTCGCGGGTGCTCGTCGCGGGCGTGGGCGCGGGCAGCTTCCTGCCCTGGCTGTCCGAGGCGGTCGGCGCCACGGGCTCGGTGCTCGCCACCGACATCGACACCCGGCACGCGGCCCCCGTCGCCGAGAAGTACGCGAATGTGGAGGTCCGCCACCACGACTTCCTGTCCGAGGACTTTCCTCAGGGCCAATTCGACGTCGTACACGGCCGGTTGATCCTCATTCACTTCCCGGAGCGCGACGAGATCATTGCCCGCCTCGCCGCCGCCCTGAAGCCCGGCGGCACGCTGCTGGTCGAGGACTACGACTGGGGCTCGTGCGGCCCGGCGTTCCCGTCGGCCGACGCGACCGCCGCCGAGGAGCTGAGCGCGAAGCTCGCTCCGTACTACCGTGAGCACGGCTTCGACCCGTACGTGGGAAGAAAGTTGCCCGGTTTGCTGCGCCGCGCGGGGCTCGTCGATGTGGACGCCGAGGGGCGGGTGCTCACCCTGCGGGGCGCGAGCTCGACGCTCGCGCCGATCTACACGAAGTCGCACGAGCAGCTGGTCGCCCGTGCCGATGCCCGGGGGCTGGTGAGCGATGAGGAGACCGCGGCGTTCCTGCGACGCATGGCCGACCCCCAGTTCGACATGACCGGGCAGACCATGATGGCCGCCTGGGGCCGCCGCGCCGGTACGGAGGCGGGCGCGTGAAGATCGGGGTGACCACGTTCGTCACGGACAACGGCATCGGTCCCGTCCCGCTCGGCCGGGCGCTGGAGGAGCGGGACTTCGAGTCGTTCTTCATGCCGGAGCACACGCACATCCCGGTCAGCCGCGAGTCGCCGTTCATGCCCATGACGGCGAAGGCACACCTCGTCCTCGCGGGCGAGCGGGTGCCGCCGGAGATGAGCGCGGGTGATCTGCCCGAGAAGTACGCGCGTACCCCGGACCCGCTGGTGGCGCTGAGTGCGATGGCGGCCGTGACCAGCCGCCTCCTTGTCGGCACCGGAATCCTGCTGGTCGCCCAGCGCGATCCGATCATCCTCGCCAAGCAGGTCGCCAGCCTCGACCACCTCTCGGGCGGCCGCTTCCTGTTCGGGGTGGCGGCGGGCTGGAACCGCGAGGAGATGCGCAACCACGGCACCGACCCCCGCCAGCGCAACGCGGTGCTGCGCGAGCGGATCCTGGCGATGAAGGAGATCTGGACGCGGGAGAAGGCGGAGTTCCACGGCACTCACGTCGACTTCGACCCGATCCTCTCCTGGCCCAAACCACTGAGCCACCCGCACCCGCCGATCCTCGTAGGCGGCGAGGGCCACCCGTCGTACCGCCGGGCGCAGGAATACGGCGACGGCTGGGCCCCGATCTACGGCGGCGACGCCGAGGGTCTGGCCCGCCAGATCACCCGCTTCCGCGCCGAAGCCGAAGTGACGGGCGCTCCGGTCCCCCCGGTAACGGTCTTCTGGGCCCCCGCGGACCCGGCGGTCCTGGGGACCCTGGCGGCGGCGGGGGTGGAGCGGGTGCTGCTGGATCTGCCGTGGGCGACGGAGGCGGACTCGTTGCGGCATCTGGACCGGCTGGTCGGGGCGCGGGAGGAGTTCTTGGGGAGGGCATGAGGGGGCGATGCGTCCCCGGGCACCTATAGGGGCGCGGGGAACTGCGCGACCAGCCACGCACGGTCCGCACCCGAAATGACAGCCCTTCGGGCCACGCTCAGAGCCCGCGCAGCAACTCGTCGATCCCGGACTTGATCCGTTCAGGGCTCAACTTCCGCTCCACGGTGAGGTGTTCAAACAGACTCGGCACGAACGGCCCGAGCAGTAGATGGGCCGTCACGGCCGGATCGGAAGCGGGCCGAGCCTCCCGCAACAGCATGGTGACATGCGCGTACATCGCCCCGTACACACCATTGCGATACCGCGCACCCGGCGACGCCGCCTCAGCCATGCTCATGATCGTGATCTGATCGAGGATCCGATCGGCGAGCGCATGCAGAAACGCACGCAGCCGCTCGGCAGCCGGCGCACCAGGCCCGAGGGGCGGCGGCCCGGTCAAGAACGACGACTGGAACCGCTGCTCGGCGTCGTCGAGGAGCGCGAAGAGCAGCGTGCTCACATCGCCGAAGCGGCGATAGACCGTCCCGACGCCCATGCCCGCCGCGTGTGCGACGGCGTTCATGGTGACGGCCTGCGGCCCCTGCTCGTCGACCAGCCGGGCCGCCGCGTCGAGGATCTTCCGGCGGTTACGGGCGGCGTCCGCGCGCTCGGGCGGGGCCTGGCCGGTGACGGAGAGTTCGATGGGCGTCATGTTCCGAGGCTACCGGATACCTATCCGCTTCGTTCGCTTCACAAGGGATCGAGGGTGCTGGCCTGGGGGGGGGCTTGCCAAGTGGATTCGTATCCGGTTTACTCATGGACGTCGAAGCGGATAGCTATCCGTATCGACGGTAGAAGCTTACTGATCTCAGCTTGGGAGGGGCCTCGTCATGAGTGCCAAGGTCGCGGTCGTCTACTACTCGTCCACCGGCAATGTCCACCAGCTCGCCAAGGCGGTCGCCGAGGGTGCCGAGAAGGCGGGTGCCGAGGTGCGGCTGCGCCGGGTGCCCGAGCTCGCCCCGGACGCCGCCATCGACGCCAACCCGGCGTGGCGCGAGCACGTCGAGGCCACCAAGGACGTCGAGATCGCCACGCTCGACGACCTGGAGTGGGCGAACGCGTACGCCTTCGGTTCGCCGACCCGTTACGGCAACATCGCCGCCCAGCTGAAGCAGTTCATCGACACCACGGGCGGCCTGTGGCACCGCGGCGGCCTCGCCGACAAGCCCGCCACCGGCTTCACCAGCGCCCACAACGCGCACGGCGGCAACGAGGCGACCACGCTCGCGCTGTACAACACGTTCCACCACTGGGGTTCGATCATCGTCGCGCCCGGCTACACCAACCCGGTCGTGTACGGCGCGGGCGGCAACCCCTACGGCACCTCGCACGCCGGCGGCGCGGGCGCCCCGTCCGTGGAGACCCTGGAGGCGGCCCGCTACCAGGGCGAGCGCCTGGCGACGATCACGGCGCGGCTGCAGGCGGGTACGCGCTAGTCGTACGCAGGTTGAGTCGTTTGTGAGAGCCCTTGCCGCAGAGGCAAGGGCTCTCGCCCATTTGTGGGCCGGAATTCTGCGGGCATGGCGGAGCACTTCGCGGGAACTCGGATGCCAGGAGGTGTGCGTATGGTTCCCCTGCTTCTGGTGCTTCTGCTCGCCCTGCTTCTTTTCGGCGCGGGTTTCGCACTCAAGATTCTGTGGTGGTTCGCCGTCATCGTGCTGGTCTTCTGGCTCGTGGGATTCGCGGCCCGTTCGGCGGGCGCGGGTGGTCGACGAGGCCGTTGGTACCGGTGGTGAGGTGATTCCCGGGAGGGAGCGTTAGGGACGGGTGATCGGGGGCACCCGTCCGACGTCACGACGTCGACGTCCAACCGGCAATCCGTACCAGCGAATTCGGAGGTAATACCATGGGTCTGGGCGGATGCATTCTGTTGATCGCGGTGGGGGCGATTCTCACCTTCGCGGTCGACTGGCATGTGCAAGGAATGAACATTCACGTGGCCGGGCTCATCATCATGGCGGTCGGAATCATCGGAACGGGCGCCTATGTGAGCATCTTCAAACGCCGTCGGCTCCAGGCGCCGCCGCCTGCGGCTCCGGTCGTGGAGGAAGACCGCCGCTACTACTGAGCTGAATTCGGCCGTACGAGCATGTGAGCGGCACGAGCCGAACCGGCTGAGGGAGCCGATAGTGAGCCGAACCCGCGTCCTGGTCGTAGGAGCCGGATTCGCCGGCTACCAGGCGGCCCGCACAGTGCAACGCCGTCTGCACGGCCGCGCTCAGACGGTGCTGCTCAACCCGACCGACTATTTCCTCTACTTGCCCCTGCTCCCACAGGTGGCCGCCGGAATCCTGGAGCCCCGCCGGGTGACGGTCTCGCTCCCCGGAGCCCTGCCGGGCGTACGTCTCGTACTGGGGGAGGCCGGGCGGGTGGACCTGGCGCGGGGCTATGTGCACTACCGCGATCCGGAGGGTCGAGAGGGCGAACTCGCTTACGACCGCCTTGTGTTGGCCGTAGGCAGTGTGAACAAATTGCTGCCGGTGCCGGGGGTCGTCGAGTACGCGCATGGATTCCGTGGCCTGCCCGAGGCGCTGTACTTACGGGACCACATCACCCGCCAGATTGAACTGGCGGCAACGTCGGACGATGCCGAGGAGCGTGCGGCCCGACGTACGTTCGTGGTGGTGGGCGCGGGCTATACGGGCACGGAAGTGGCAGCGCAGGGAGTCCTGTTCACGAACGCTCTGGCCCGCCACAGGGGACCACTGCGCTGGTTGCTGGTGGACATCGCGCCCAGGGTGCTACCGGAACTCGACCGCAGGTTGTCCAATTCGGCGGACCGGGTGCTGCGCGCCCGTGGCGTCGAGATCCGCCCGGGAACGTCGGTGGCCGAGGCCACGCCGGAGGGGGTGCGTTTGGACGACGGCGAGTTCGTACGGACGCGCACGCTGGTCTGGTGTGTAGGTGTACGCCCGGACCCGCTGGTCGGGGAACTCGGCCTACCGGTGCAGGGCGGACGGTTGATCGTAGATGCACGGCTCCAGGTGCCCGGCCACGAGGAGGTGTTCGCCTGCGGCGACGCGGCGGCCGCCCCCGACCTGACCCGCCCGGGCGAGCTGACCGCCATGACGGCCCAGGCGGCCGGTTGCCGTTGCGCCGTAGCCAACGCACAGCCTCCGGCGCCGCATCGAACACTTCTGCTCCAGCTCGCTCGCCGATCCGCATCCGTACCACCTCGTGCTCGTACGACGACGCCACGACTTGAACCTGACACCGGTGTCAACTCCTACGATCCCGGCATCCCAACCACGTCGTACAAGGAGGAAACAGCGATGAGTGACCTGACCGGCAAGGTAGCCCTCGTCACCGGTGGCAGTCGTGGGATCGGTGCGGCCATAGCGAAGCGCCTGGCCGCCGCAGGGGCCGCCGTCGCCCTCACCTACGTACAGGCAGAAGACCAAGCCCGCACCGTTGCCAAGGACATCGAGGCGGACGGCGGGCGGGCTCTCGTCATCCAGGCCGATCTCACCCAGCCCACCGCCGCCGCCGAGGCAGTGGAGCAGACCGTACGCGAGCTCGGACGCATCGACATCCTCGTCAACAACGCGGGCTTCCTCACCTACGGCCCACTCGACGAGGTGTCCGTCGACGAACTCGACCGGGTGCTCGCTGTCGACGTCCGGTCCGTGTTCCTGGCCGCGCAGGCCGCCGCCCGGCACATGAGCGACGGCGGACGGATCATCAGCATCGGATCGTGCTTCAACGGGCGCGTTCCCGGACCGAACTTCGTCCTCCAGGCGATGGCCAAGACCGCGCTCGTCGGGCTGACCAGGGGACTCGCCCGGGAGCTGGGGCCGCGCGGGATCACCGCCACCATCGTGGACCCGGGCCCGATCGACACCGACATGAACCCCGCCGCCGGGGAGACCGCCGACTTCCAGCGTTCCCTCACCGCCCTCGGCAGCTACGGCCACGCCGACGACATCGCCGCCGCCGTGGCCTACCTGGCGGGCCCCGGCGGACGGTACATCACCGGCACCGCCCTCGCCGTCGACGGCGGATACACCGCCTGACGGCGAGCCTCTACGGGGCGGCCGCGAGCGGGGAAGCCGAGATCGCCCGCCTGCTGTCGGCGGCCGGGGCGAGCCCACCCGCCCGTTGGCATCTTCCGCATCAGCCTCAGTTTCCGCTGCCGATGGTTCACGGCGGCCGAGGCCAGCCCAAAGGGCACACGGCCGAGCCAGCCATTCCCACCCCCCCCGCCCCCCACCGCCGCCTACCGTGCCTCAATCGGCCCATCCCTCCGCGCGCCACCCCCACCCCCCACGTTCCAATGAACAAGTGACCGCCGGACAGTTCACCGCGCCCCTCACCGCGCCGCTGCCGCCGCCCCACGTCGCCGTGGCGCCCCACGACTGTCTCGCGCGCAACGAATGGATCTGCGGCCAATACCTCTCCACCCGCCGCCACATCCTCTGGGACGCCGTCGTCCAGCACCTTCAGCTCACAGTCGTATCCGTACTGCTGGGGCTCGCCATCGCCCTCCCGCTCGCCGTCGTCGCGCGGCGTTGGCGGTGGGCCGCCGGGCCCGTGCTCGGGGTCACCACCGTGCTGTACACCATCCCCTCCCTCGCGATGTTCTCGCTGCTCCTTCCGGTGTACGGGCTGTCGGCGACCCTCGTCGTGGCCGGGCTCGTCCTGTACTCGCTGACCCTCCTCGTACGGAACATCCTCGCCGGGCTGCGAGCTGTGCCCGAGGACACGCGGCAGGCCGCGCGCGGCATGGGATACGGGCCCGTACGGCTGCTCCTCGCCGTCGAGCTGCCGCTCGCGCTGCCCGCCGCCATGGCGGGGCTGCGGATCGCGACCGTTTCCGCCGTCTCGCTCGTCACCGTCGGCGCCATCGTCGGATACGGCGGACTCGGCAACCTCATCTACTCCGGCATGAACACCTACTTCAAGGCCCAGGTCCTCACCGCCTCCATCCTCTGCGTCGTCATCGCCATCGCCGCCGACCTCGTACTCCTCCTCGCCCAACGGCTGCTCACGCCATGGACCCGGGCGGTACGGGCATGACCCCGGGCACGATCTCGCGCGCCGAGACCCCGGTCCCGCACCCCGCCACCCCGGCGGTACCCGTATGACCACCCTCACCGACGCCTGGTCCTGGCTCACCGGCTCCGCCCACTGGCACGGCGAGAACGGCATCTGGCACCGGCTGGGCGAGCATCTCTGGCTCACCGCCCTGTGCCTCCTCCTCAGCTGTCTCATCGCGCTGCCCGTCGCACTCGTCCTCGGACACCTCGGGAAAGGCGGCGCCCTCGCCGTCAACCTCTCCAACATCGGCCGCGCCGTGCCCACCTTCGCCGTACTCGTTCTGCTGCTCCTCACCCCGCTCGGCCGGCACGGCGAGGCCCCGACGATCGTCGCCCTGATCCTCTTCGCCGTACCGCCGCTGCTGACCAACGCGTACGTCGGCATGCGCGAAGTCGACCGGGACGTGGTGAGGGCCGCTCGGGGCATGGGGATGACCGGTAGCCAGCTGCTGTGGCGCGTCGAGCTGCCGCTCGCGCTGCCCCTCGTCCTCACCGGCGTACGCATCGCCGCCGTCCAACTCGTCGCCACCGCCACCCTCGCCGCGCTCGCGGGCGGCGGCGGACTCGGACGGATCATCACCGCCGGATTCAACCTCGCCTCCACCCCGCAGGTCGTCGCGGGCGCGATCCTGGTCGCCGTGTTCGCGCTGGTCGTGGAGGCGATCTTCGAGGTCGTCCAGCGCCTCGGGCCGCGATGGGCGAGGGCCGGCGGTGCCGGATGAGGCTCCTTCGCGCACTCCTCGCCCGGCCGTGGCGCACCCCTCGCCTCCACCGCGCACTCCTCGCCCGGCCACGGCGCGCCCCTCGCGCCCACCGCGCACTCCTCGCCGCCGCCCTCCTCACCGGAACCGCCACCGCCTGCACCACCGGCCCCACCCTCGAAAACCAGGGCGCCGTCACCGCCCCGCCCGGCGACAGCAAGCACCTCACCATCGGCACCGCCGGATTCACGGAAAGCGATCTGCTGGCCCAGATGTACGCCCTGCTGCTCAACAACGCCGGCTACCGCACCAAGATCCTGTCCGTCACCAACCGTGAGCTGTACGAACCCGCCCTCGAATCCGGACAGATCGACGTCGTGCCCGAGTACGCCGCCACCCTCGCCGACTGGCTCAACGCCAAGGCGCACGGCCCCGACGCACCCCCCGTCGGCTCGCCCGACCTCGCGAAGACGATGACCGCGCTGCGGCGGCTCGCCACGCCACGCGGCCTCACCGTCCTCGACCCGGGCCGGGCCGTCGACCAGAACGCGTTCGCCGTCACCGTCGACTACGCCCGGCAGCACAAGCTGAAGACGCTCAGCGATCTCGGCGCCTCGAAACTCCCCGTACGACTCGCGGCGGGTGACGAATGCGTTCAACGCCCGTACTGCGAACCCGGGTTGAAGAAGACGTACGGGATCGACATCACCGCCGTCGACCCCAAAGGTGTCGGCACCACCCAGTCCAAGCAGGCCGTCCAGAACGGGCAGGACCAGATGGTCCTCACCACGACCACCGACGCCACCCTGGACAACTTCGGACTTGTTCTCCTCGCGGACGACAAGCATTTGCAGAACGCCGACTACATCGTGCCCGTCGTGAACCGCTCCCGAGCGGGCAGCAAAGGAGTGACTGACGCACTCGGCGCGCTCAACACCGTACTCACCACAGCCGACTTGGCCAGCCTCAACCAGCAAGTCGACAGCTGGCGGCGGTTGCCGCAGGACGTGGCCAAGACCTACTTGGAGTCGAAAGGCCTGCTGCGGCCGCGGCCCTGAATCCGGTCCCGCAGACGGTCCTTGCCGCGGCGGTGCAGACGGTGCTGGACCCGGCCCAGGACGCGGTCCGGCGGTGGCTCGTCCGGCAGGTCGTCCAGGCCCTGCTGTACGCGCGCGTGGACGTGCACGTCGTGCCAGCCGTCGGCGTGCAGCTGGGCGCTGCGCCGGGTGCTCTCGGTGGGGAAACCGGACTTCATGGCGACGCGGCAGGCCGCCTCGTTCGCCATGGGGTGCGCGATCTCGATCCGGTGCAGGCCGACCGTGTCCAGCGCCCAGTACGCGAGCGCGGACACGCCCGCCGGAGCCACGCCCTGGCCGCGCGCCGGGGGCAGTACCCAGTACCGGCACTCGGCGCGGCCGACCGCCAGCTCCAGATGGCACAGCGCCGCCCACCCGATCACCGCGCCGTCCGACGCCCGGGCCATCGCCCAGTGCGCGTCCGTCTCCGCCCGCCAGCCCTGGCGCCAGCGCGCGATCCACTCCCTCGTCTCGATCTCGCAGTCCGCCCGCCGACGCGTCCAGTGCTGGATCGACGGATCCTGGTACGCCTCGTAAACGAACGGCGCGTCGTCGAGTTCCCAAGGGCGCAGGAACAGACCGGCGGAGACCGGGAGCGAGGGCTGCTCGGACCGGCCGAGGCGGCCCGCCGGAACAACCGCAGGGACCAGCTGGGGCATACGCACATCATGTCAGCCGAGCACCCTCGGAGGGGCGCGCTCCGGTCGGTCCGCACACAATCCGGCAGGAATCCGCGCCTCCCCCGGCACGCACCCGCGCCCCCGCCATTCACCACCGTACAAGCCCAGTTGACCCGACAATGGGGCAGTCGAAGATCGCGAGAGGGGTAAGTGGACATGGATCACAAGGAGCTACGGGACCGGTTCGCCGCGCTGACCAGCGCGCACGTCGCGGACGCCTGCCTGCGTGCCGGCGTCCCCGTGCGGTGCGCGCCCGCCGAAGTGCAGGCCGTGGTCGAGGGCGGACGCGTCGCCGGACGCGTCGCACCCGCCCGGCACGTCGGCAGTGTCGACATCTTCCTGGAGGCGTACGAGGAAGCCGCGCCCGGCGACGTACTGGTCGTCGACAATGGCGGGCGGCGCGACGAGGCGTGCGTCGGGGACCTCGCCGTGCTGGAGGCCAAGGGCGCGGGGCTCATGGGCGTGGTCATCTGGGGGCTGCACCGCGACACCGCCGACATCCGGGCGATCGGCCTGCCGGTCTTCAGCATGGGCTCCACTCCGACCGGCCCGCAGCGCCTCGACGGCCGCCCCGAGGACGCGGTGGAATCCGCCGTGGTGGGGCAGTGGACGGTGAGCCGCGCGGACGTGGTCCTCGGTGACGACGACGGCGTCCTGTTCGTCCCCGCCGACCGCGTCGACGAACTCCTCGCCCTCGCCGAGACCATCCGCGACACCGAGCGCCGCCAGGCCGAACGCATCCGCGCGGGCAACTCCCTGCGCGGCCAGGTCCAGTTCGAACGCTACCTCGCCGAACGCCGCCGGAACCCGTCCTTCACCTTCCGCGAGCACCTGCGGGCGGTGGGCGGCGCGATCGAGGAATAGCCCCGGCCGAAGCCCCCTCAGGCCGTGCCTGCGCCCTCTCAAGTCGTACGTGCCCTGCGTGCCGGGCGACAGTGATCGTGATACGACCATGGTCATACGTCCCCGGGAACGAAAGGGTGTCCACGATGCTGTTCGGTGCGCACGAGCCGCTGGCCGTCGAGGTGGCGACCGTGATCCGAGCCGGGGACGTCCCGCGGCTCAAGGCGCTGCTCGCCGCGCACCCCGGTCTCGCCGGGGCGCGGCTCGGCGACGAGCTGAAGAACCGCACCCTGCTGCACGTGGCCACGGACTGGCCGGGCCACTTCCCCAACGGCCCGGCGGTCGTGACCGCGCTCGTCGAGGCGGGCGCGGACGTGGGCGCGCGGTTCACCGGGCCGCACTCCGAGACCCCGCTGCACTGGGCGGCCAGCTGCGACGACGTCGCCGTCCTGGACGCCCTGCTCGACCTCGGCGCGGACATCGAGGTCGACGGGTCGGTCATCGCGGGCGGCACGGCGATCGCGGACGCGGTCGCGTTCGGCCAGTGGCACGCCGCCCGGCGCCTGCTCGAACGCGGTGCCCGCACCACGTTGTGGCAGGCGGCCGGGCTCGGCGAACTCGACCGCGTAGCCGCCTACTTCACCCCGCCCGCCACTCCACCGCCCGCGATCGAGGTCACCGAGGCGCTGTGGTGCGCCTGCCACGGCGGCCACCGGCCGACGGCCGCGTACCTCCTGGAGCGGGGCGGCGACATCAACTGGGTCGGCTACGACGAACTCACCCCGCTCGACACCGCCGCCCGCGCGGGGCATGTCGAGTTGGTGGCGTGGCTGCGGGGGAGGGGCGCGAGGTCGGCGCAGGACCGGGCGTGAGACGCCCCAACCTCCGTATGGTCGCGTGGCATTGAGGGCATAGCCGTACGTATCGGGACGGGCCACCGGTGGGGAGCGCGTTGGGGCACCCATCGGTAACGAGGTATTCACCGCAAGGGTCTACCCGCATAGATGGCTGAGATGTTGTCATGCCTCTATCACTCCGTTGGACCCCACCTAGTCCTTCGGAGACCGCCTCGATCCAACGGGAGCCCCCACATGCCTCGTTTTCGGCAACTCGCTGTCGCCGCGTCCTCTGTGATGCTCGCGACCGGCGGTCTGATCGTCTCCACCGGCACCGCCCACGCCGCCGTCACCTGCTCGCAGAGCTACCTGCCGCTGCCCGACGCCTCCTGTCAGCCCGGCGCCCTCAACCCGGACGTCACACAGGACACGATCCAGGACACGATCTGTGTCGGCGGCTACAGCACCTCCATCCGTCCGCCCACCAGCTACACCAACGCGCTCAAGGTGCAGCAGATCGCCCAGTACGGGTACAGCGACACCAACACCGCCGACTATGAGGAGGACCACCTCATACCGCTCTCGCTCGGCGGCAACCCGCGCAGCCCGCAGAACCTGTGGCCGGAGCCGCGCTACCAGGCGGGCGGCAGCACCTCGACCGACAAGGACACCGTGGAGTACAAGCTGTACCGCGCGGTCTGTGCAGGAACGGTTCAGCTCGCCCCGGCGCAGCAGGCCATCGCCACCGACTGGACCACCGCACTGGCCCAGGTCGGCCTCTCGTAATCGCCTCGCGCCCATCGCTCCCGCCGTGCACGCCCACGGCGGGAGCGCCGCGCAACTCGCCTCCGACCGCCCGGAATTGCGGACACCCGCTCCGGAACGGCAAATTCCCCACCATGTTTCGGTCAGGGTCTGTCCGGGCTGTCGCGAGCACGCCAAGATCTCCCTGGCGTCGGGCCACCCCTGTGCCCGGCGCGGGGAGGAGAGCGCATGATGCCCGCACGGCGTCGACGACGGTTCATGACCTGCACCGTCGTGGCCGCCGCGTTCGGACTGGTCGGCACCCAGTCGTTCGCGGCGTCCGGTGACACCAGACCCAGACCCTGGAACGCGCGCCACCAGGCCGACATCGGCCGCAAGCACACCAAGGCGGTACTAGCCGGACACGGCAGGTCCGCCCTCGCCGCCCAGGGCGGGGACGACGGCTCCGACGAGGCCGAGAACTCCGCCGAAGGCACCGCCCAGTACACCGAGGCCCGCACCGCCCCCGGCGTGGTGGCGCCCGGCGCCTACGGCGCCGCCTGGGCGCAACTCCAGTCCATGCCGCACACCCGCGGCGACTGGGACCATGTGACCAAGAAGGCGTACAACTCGGACGACCCCCGCTACCGCGACATCAACTCCAACTCCAGCGGCGGCTCCGGCGACGTGACCGGCCGGATCACCGGCATCGCCGCCGACGACCAGGGATATGTGTACGCGGGCGGCGCCAACGGCGGGGTGTTCCGCTCGAAGACCGGCGGCGGACACTGGCAGCCCATCGCCGACAAACTGCCCTCCCTGTCCACCGGAACCCTCGCCCTCGACAGCTCCAAGCGACTCTGGTACGCCACCGGCGAGTCCAACACCGGGGCGACATCGTTCGTGGGCACGGGAGTCTACGTACTCGCGGACCCGCAGCACGGGCAGTTCCAGCCGGGTGGCCGCGTCGGCGGCGCCGAGCTGGAGAGCACCGTCATCCACGCGCTGCGCTTCGCCGGAACCACGGTGTGGGCGGCGACCAGCCGAGGTGTCTGGTCGCACTCGACGACCACCCTCTCGGGACCGTGGAAGCTGGAGTTCGCGCCCAACCCGGACTATCTGCCCGGCGGTTCCAAGGCGGCCGACCCGTCCGCCCCGTACAAGAACATCGCCAATGACATCGCGGTCGACCCGAAGGACCCGAGCAAGGTCCTGCTCGCCGTCGGCTGGCGGGGCGGCGACACGTACAACGGGCTCTACGGCAAGCAGAGCGACGGCAGTTGGAAGCCGGTCAGCGGGCTCGGCGACCTGCCGACCAGCAGCGACGACGTCGGCAATGTGACGTTCGGTGCGGCGGCCGACGGTTCGCGGCTCTACGCCATCGACGAGTCCCCGGCCCAGATGGCGTCCAACCCGGACAGCGGTCTCAAGGGCGTATACGTCTCCAAGAACGGCTCGCCGTTCGGGCCGTGGACGCAGATCGCCGACTACACCAAGCTCAAGAACTCCGGCTCCGCGCTCCAGGGCGCGGGATACATGCCCGGCATCCAGTCCTGGTACAACCAGTTCCTCCAGGTCGATCCGACCAATGCCGACCATGTCTACCTCGGTCTTGAGGAAGTCTTCGAGACGAAGAACGGCGGGACGAGCTGGATCACCCCCGGCCCGTACTGGAACTTCTCGTTCCCCTGCTGGAGCATCGACCCCACCAAGCAGACCGGTGACTGCTCACCGACCACCCACTCCGACCAGCACGCCGTCGCGATCGGCTCCTACAAGGGCAAGAGCTGGGCGTACGTCGGCAATGACGGCGGTATCTACCGGCGCCCGCTCAACGGAGCGGTCGACTCCGGCGGCCACGCCAAGGACTGGCAGTCGCTCAACGACGGCACCATCGACACCCTCCAGTACTACTCGGTCGGCATCGGCAAGGACCTCGACCACGGCGGGGTCTCGATCACCGGCGGGCTCCAGGACAACGGCCAGTCGATCCTGCGCGCCCACGACAAGGTGATGGGCTCCAACTTCGGCGGCGACGGCGGCGACACCATCGCCGACCCCGCCAACGGCTGCGACATCGCCGAGGAGTACGTCTACCTCGACATGTGGGTCACCCAGGACTGCGGCGCCAACAACGGCGCCTGGGCCACCGACCCGACCAAGGCCACCGAGTACGAAGTCGCCCCGCCCGACAAGGACCTGGGCGGCGCGGGTGCCCGCTTCATCGCCCCGATCGCCGCGGACGCCAAGGACGGCAACACCTGGGTGGCGGGCGGCCGTCACGTCTGGGTGCAGACCAAGGGCTACGCGATCCGCTCCGGCGCGGAGTGGAAGAACGCCTTCGACCTCGGTGCAGGCCATGTGGCCACCGCCGTCGCCTCCTCGGGCGGCACGGTGTACGCCGGTTGGTGCGGTCCCTGCAACAACCAGGGCTTCAGCCGGGGCATCGCCGTCGGCAACGCGGACGGCACCGGCTGGCACCAGCTGAACCTGCCGGTCGACGCCACGATCCCGAACCGCTACATCTCCGGCTTCGAGGTCGACCCGGCCAACGCCCAGCACGTGTACGTCGCGGTCAACGGGTTCTCGCGCAAGTGGACCGAGGGCCCCGGCGCGGGCTACGGCCACATCTTCGAGTCCCGTGACGGCGGGGCCAGTTGGACGGACATCTCCGCCAACCTGCCCGACGTGCCCGCCAACACGGTCAAGCTCCTGCCGAACGGCGGCCTCGCCCTCGGCACCGACCTCGCCGTCTTCTACCGGCCGGCCGGCGCGAGCCAGTGGCAGGTCCTGGGCTCGGCCCTGCCCACCACCGCCGTCCTCCAGCTGAAACTCGGCCCGGACGGCGAGCTGTACGCGGCCACCCATGGACGCGGCATGTGGTCCTTCGACCCGCGACGGCTGAAGCACTGAATCACTGAAGGACTGAAGCACTGACGGACTGGAGGGGCGTACGATCTGCCCCTCTCAGGACTCCGGCCCCCGTACGGCGTATGTCGTACGGGGGCCGCCGTGTTGCGGCCGACTCGGTTCTTCGGGTCCTCGTGCGGGGCCGTTGTCAGTGGCGCGTGCGAAGGTGATGAGCATGAGTACGACACCTGACGGGCGCCGGATTCCGGCGCCGCACGCCGACGAACGAACCATGCTGGAGAGCTGGCTGGACTTCCAGCGGGCCACGCTCGCGCTGAAGTGCGCGGGGCTCGACGACCGCGAGATACGGCTGCCCGCCGTCGGGCCCTCCCGGATGACGCTCCTCGGCCTGGTCCGGCACATGGCGGAGGTCGAACGGAACTGGTTCCAGCGGGTGTTCGCCGCCACGGATATACCGACGGTGTACGGGGAGGACGGCGACGCCGGATTCGCCCTCGACCCGGGCCGGGGCATCGACACGGCGCTCGCGGAGTGGCGGGCCGAGGTCGCACGCGGCCGCGAGCTGACGGCGGACGCGTCGCTGGAGGACTCCGGCACCCTGCCGGACCACGACGCGGCCGTGCTCGGGGACAAGACTGTCTCGCTGCGCTGGATCCTGATCCATCTCATCGAGGAGTACGCGCGCCACAACGGCCACGCGGATCTGATCAGGGAGCGCATCGACGGCACGACGGGGGTGTGACGCCCATCAAGGGCGTGTGACGCTGTTGTCCGCGAGCGGCAGCCGGGCCTCGAACGCGGCGCCGCCTGCCGCTGCGTCGACGACGGTCAACGTACCGCCGTGCCGCTCGATGACGTCCCGGGCGATGGCCAGACCGAGCCCGGCGCCGCCGTCGTCGCGGCTGCGGGCGTCGTCGAGCCGGACGAACCGCTCGAAGACACGCTCACGGTCGGCGTGGGGCACACCGGAGCCGTCGTCGGCGACCGTCAGCACGGCCTGCGCGCCCTCGGTACGCAGGCTCAGCGTGACGGTCCCGGTGGCGTGGCGCTGCGCGTTGTCGAGCAAGTTGCCCAGGACACGGCCGAGTTGACCCCGGTTGCCGTCGACGTCGACCGCGTCGTCGGTGAGGTGGACGGTGGGGGTGATCCGCTCGGTGGGAGCACGTTTGGCGAGTTCTTCATGGACGAGGGAGGTGAGCGGGACCCTGGTGGTCGGGGGATGGTCACCCGCGTCCAGACGGGCCAGCAGAAGCAGATCGGAGGCGAGATCCTGAAGTCGTACGGTGTCCTCCAAGGCGCCGCTGACCAGTTCGCCCCACAACTCGGGGTCCGGGTGGGCCTGGGCGACCTCCAGCTGGGTGCGGAGCACCGTGATCGGGCTGCGCAGCTCGTGCGAGGCGTCCGCGATGAACTGGCGCTGGCGGGTCCCTGACGCCTCCAGCCGGTCCAGGGTGGCGTTCATCGTGACGGCCAGTCGGGCGATCTCGTCCTGGCTGCGCGGCACGGGCACGCGCCGGTGCAGCTCGCGGTCGCCGATCGCGGCCACCTCGGCACGGATCGCCTCCACGGGCCGCAGCGCCCAGCCCGTCACCCGCCAGGTGACCAGGGCGACGGTCAGGACGAGCAGCGGTACGACGACGACCAGCGCGACCCCGATGGTCTCGTCCGCCGCGTCGGCCTGCCGCAGCGACGTGCCCGCGTACACCGTGACCAGCCCGTTCGCGGTGGCCGTGGTGACCTGGACGACGCGCTGGCGGTGCTCCTCGCGCATCCGTCCGCCGTTCCAGGTGCCACGGACAGTGCCGGGCGAGCGGGGCTGGTCGGTGGTCAGGGCGGGGCGCCCCGCGAGGTTGGGGCTCGCCGCGAGGACCCGGCCCCGGGCGTCAACGACCTGGAGGAAGTCCGCGCCGCGCTCCGGCGCCAGTACGGGGTCGAGTCGGCCTGCGGCGGCCAACTCGGCGGTGTGCAGGGCCTGGCGTTCGGCACCGGTCTGGGCATTGCGGATGAGGTTGCGGTCGAGGAGCCCGAGCAGCCCGAAGGACGCGACCCCGAGCGCCAAAGCCACCACCAGGGACGCGCCCAGAGTGGCCCGGGCGCGGACGGAACGGGGGCGCAGGCGGCGGGCGAGGTCGCGGAGCGCCGCGCCCCGGCGCCTGGCGCCTCGCTGCTCAGCCACCGTCGGCCGCCAGTCGGTAGCCCGCGCCACGGACGGTCTCCACCGAGGCCCGGCCGAACGGTGCGTCTATCTTCCGCCGGAGCGCACTGACATGGACCTCGACGACGTTCAGATCACCCTCGTACGCCGTGTCCCAGACCTGGTGCAGGATCTCCCGTTTGGGCACCACCTCACCGGCATGCCGGGCCAGATACACCAGGACGGCGAACTCGCGCGAGGTCAGCCGGGCCTCGGTCCCGCCCCGGGTGCACCGCTGCGCCGCCGGGTCGATCACGAGATCGCCGAACTCCATGATCTGCGGACTGCGCCGCCCGGTGCGCCGGACGAGCGCGCGCAGCCGCGCGACCAGGACGACGTACGAGAACGGCTTGGAGAGGAAGTCGTCCGCGCCCGTGTCGAGCGCCTCCGCCTCGTCGTACTCGCCGTCCTTCGCGGTGAGCATCAAGATCCCCGACTCGCAGCCGGCCGCCCGCAGCCGGGCACAGATCCGGTAGCCGTTGAGGCCCGGCAGCATGATGTCCAGCACGATGGCGTCGTAGTCGTGCTCACCGGCCAGCCACAGTCCGTGCGGGCCGTCGTGGGCGACGTCCACCGAGAACCCCTCGGCGCGCAGCCCACGCTGCAATGCCGCGGCCAGTCGCCGCTCGTCCTCGACCACCAGTACGCGCATGGGTCCAGGTTCTCAGGCCAACCTGAGGAGTTCCTGAAGAAACCTTCAGGTTGCTTCAGCGAGGCTTCAGCATGCGCCTCGCAGCATCTGACGCAGCCGGGCGCAGCGCCCGGCTGCCAGATCGCGAGGAGCAGTCCGATGACTCAGTCCAATCCCCAGCCCTCCGAGGGCCCGGCGGGCCCCGGTGAGGCGGCGGCCGACACGACCGGCAAGGCGGCCGCCCGCCGCGGCCGATTCGTCCGGCTGACCCGGCAGGGGCGCACGCGATGGGTGGTGCTCGGCGTGGTCGTCCTGCTCGGCGCGGGAGGTGTGGCCGCGGCGGTGGCGGAACACCACCACGAGGGTCACCGGGGTGGGTACGCCGCCGAGGCCCGGGGTCACCACGGCGAGCGGGGTGCGGACGGCCGCGGGCAGAAGATGCGCGGTGAGCGGCCCGGCGGCGGACAGGGCTGGGGCCGCATGGGCCACGGCCCGGCCGGCGGCGGATTCGGCCAGGCCCCCGCGCCGCTGCCCGCGCTCACGGCCGCGCAGGCCGTGGACAAGGCGGCGGCCACTGTCTCCGGGGGCAAGGTCGAGGCGCTGCGGGTCGTGGCCCAGCAGGGCGGCGGCAGCGCATGGCAGGCCGTGGTCCTCGGTCCCGACGGCGTGCGCCACGAGGTGACCCTGGCGGGCGCCGACGGCACGGTGACCAGCAACACGGTCGTCGGGGGAGCCCCGGCCGCCAAGGGCTGATCAAGGGGGGAGGGGCGTCGGGCGCAGGTGGCCCGACGCCCCTCACCGCTATCCGTCCCCGCGATCCGCGGTGTCCGCCGTGAGCCCGGAGACGAACCACTCGGGACGGTTCTTCCGGAGCTCCGACAGCGCGGGCAGGGTGTCGGTCAGCGTGTTCTGGAGCGGATAGTGATTGCACTCCTCGATCTTCACTTCACGGCCGCCGAGGCGAACGGTCATCGTCAACACCTCATACGCTCCCACCGCGTCCCCCGCGCCCCAGCTCTCCCAAGCGGAGTCAGTGGAGAGGCGTACCTGCTCCACGCAGGAGTAAGGGATGCTGAGGGGGATGAAGTTGGTGCGAATGGTGATGCGCGCGTCGGTGAACGCGATCATGCCCGACGTGCGGCCGTACCAGCCCACATTGACGTAGCCGATGAGCTGTTCGTCCCCGTAGATCGCGCATTTGCTCTTGACCTTGCCGATCTGTCTGGCGGTCTTGCGTGTTTGGGTTCCGCCCTCCGGCACCAAGGGGATGCCGGTGTCGGCCAGCAGCATGCGCAGGGCGTCGACGAAGGAAGCCGGCTCGCACCGGTGCTGCTCGATATGGGCGTCCACCTGGGCTCTGTCGAAGCCGTAACGGTTCTTGCCGGACACCTGGCTGAAGTAGGGCGCTCTCGCTCTCCTCCGGCGACGGGGGTCGGCGACGAGGGCGATCACGTCGAGCCGGTACGCGTCGACCTGTTCGATGTCGTATCCGGCGCCCTTGACCGGGTCGAAGTGGGGACGCCCGGACGGCGTCGTCGGTGACGCCGTGGCCGACGGTTCAGCCGACGTGTTCGTGGGCCGTGCCGGGCTGGTCCGGTCGGTGTTGCGTACGAAGGGGAAGTGGGACGCGCTGTCGGTGGTCAGCCGGTTGGGCGCGGGCAGGCCCGCGTGCCGCAGCCGCGCCGCGAGATGCGGGTAGATCGTGTCGAGTGTGAGCCACGGCGACTCGCCGGGCAGTCCTGACCGTACGAGTTCGAGAAGCTGGCCCGTGAACGAGGTGGGAACCGCGCTCTGCTCCGCGAGGGGCGGCACATGGGCCACTTCCAGGTCGGCGGCGGTGAGCGTGTACACACCTCTGGCCGCCACGGCGTTCACCGTGTCCGAGCCGAGGGCTTCGATGGCGCGCCCGGAATAACAGCAGTCGAGGATCACGATCTTGGCGGCGGCGGGACTGTCGAGCAGCGCGCTCTTCACCCTGCTGTATTCGATGCCGGTCAGATCGGGGTCCTGGGGATCGGTGTCGTGGACGGTGAGGATCAGTTCGCCGGACGAGCCGATGTGGCCGTGGCCGACGTAGTACAGCAGCAGTGTTCCGGTCGTCTGCTGGGCGAGGCGGCGGATCCGGCGGACCGCGTCGACCGCGTTGGGCGGCTGCTCGGCTGTGACCTGTGCGGACGGCCACCCGCCGAGGGTGGGATCGATGAGCATGTCCCGCATGGCACGCAGGCTGTTCGCGGCGGCGGGAACCGGGAGAATGCCGGGGTGCTTGAAGGCGGAGGCCCCGAGCAGCAGGGCGTGGGACCCGTCGAGGCCCGTACGGAGTTCACTCACCGGTACCGCCACTGGCACGGATTTGCCGCAGTATCTCCTCGATGATCGGTGCGGCCTGCGCCGCCGCCGCGTCCGCCACGCCCAGCCGGTACGTGGATCCGTCCGGCAGCGTCATGTCGAACTCCACCGCCGGACGACGGCTCTTCAGCCACGCGGTGAGCGACTGCGCCAGGGCGACGGCGACGCCGCCCGATCCGACGGCGATGCTCACCACGTCCAGTACGCCCGTGGAAAGGTCCTCCGGCCCGGCGGGCTTGTACTCCGGCCGCACCTGGCCCGCCAACTGACGTTCGGACCGCAGCCACCGGAACAGCGCCACGAGCTCCAGTACGCCCTTGTCGCCGACGGCACCGATCTTGACTTCCATCGAACCCCCCACTGCCGCATGCCCGTTGCACCGCACGCCCCTTCCCGCCCTCCGCTTCCGCGCTCGACGGGATGCACGACAGTGTCCCAACAGGCGACTCGCATGTCCTGAATTCGCGGAAGCCGACATGACGTTTGTCATGCGGGGCTGGTGTCCGGAGACACTGATGGGGTGTCAGGGCCGGCCCGTACTGTCAAGGGCATGGAGATCGACAAGAACACCGAGTCCGCACCGTCCACCTCGTCCACCGCGCGCCGTACCGAGTGGAGCCTGTCGCTGCTGGGCGGGATCAAGCGCCGTGGGGCGTTCGAGGCGCGGGAGCGCACGGTGCATGTGGCCGCCGTGGGCGGGGCCAAGCTCGACCACACCGACGCCCAGCTGCCCGCCGGGCCGACGCACCTGGTGAAGGCGGCCGTGGTCGGCGGTGCGGAACTGGCCTACCCCGAGGGCGCGTCCGCCGAGGTCGACGCCTTCTCGGCCATCGGCGGCGTCGACCTGACGGTGCCCGCCGGGACGACGGTGGAGGTGCGCGGCTTCTCGCTGCTCGGCGCGCGCAGCAGTGGTGTGACGGGGGAGCCGGGCGGTCCGGTGGTGAAGGTGCGTTCGTACTCGCTGGTGGGTGGGGTGAAGGTCCGTCAGGGCGAGTAGATGTGGTCTGACCGGTACGGCAACGGGCCCCCGGAAACAGATTCCGAAGGCCCGCCACTGTTTGCAAGAGGCTTTACGGCAGAGTCCACCGCTGGTTGGCACCGCCGTTGCAGTCCCAGATCTCCAACTGATTGCCGTTGGTCGTGTCGGCCCTCGGGACATCGAGGCAGCGTCCCGACTGCACGCTCACCAGGGAGCCGTTGGACTGCGGTACCCACTGCTGGTTCTGCCCGCCGTTGCAGTCCCACAGCTCGACGAGTGTGCCGTTGAGCGTGCCCTGTCCCGTCACGTCGAGGCACTTGCCGTTCGGGCCGCCGAGCCGCAGCATGCCGTTGCCCCACGACCAGACCTGCGCCCCGGTGCCGTTGCAGTCCCACAGTTGGACGCGGGTGCCGTTGGTGGTGGCGCCCGCGTTGTCGTCGACGCACTTGCCGGTGAGGCCGGACGCGATCGGGCCGAGGTGCGGCGGTGACGGTGTGCCCGGGGTGAGCGCGAAGTTGTCGAACTGGTCGGTCTGGTAGCCGGTCACACCGAGCCCCGCCTGGCCGCTGGTGAACGAGTAGTCCTTCGCGCTGCCGAGCGGCGATCCGTCGGCGTATGCCGTCAGCGTCGCGTCCTGCATCGTGAACGACAGCTTGTGCCACGTACGCAGGTTGAGCGGGCTCGTCGTCCCGCTCGCCAGCGTGGTGAAGTGCCATGACGTATCGCTCTTGTCGATCGACCAGGCGCCGTTGTCGCTGATACGGAAGTGGTACGCGTTGAGGCCGTTGTTGTTCCGCCCCTGCTGGCCGACCCGGCCGAGCAGTTCCACACTGCCGGACTGCTCCAGCATCGCGTCCGCGGAGACCGTGTAGTTGTCCCACGAGCTGTCGCCCATAAACGTATAAGGCGCGTTGTACGGCTCGTCGGTCCAGCGGATCGGGACGGTCGGGGCCATCTGCCGCAGACAGGTGCCGGCGCGGCCGCCGCCGCAGGCCACGGTCTGGAAGGCGCCGTTCATGTCGGTGAAGTACTTCGGGCTGGTGGTGGCCGCCGGCGTCTCGAAGGAGTCGGAGTAGGGCAGTTTCATCGCGGCGGCGGCCGGGGGAGTGGCCGTGCCCTTGCCCTGACCGGTGGTCGTGGTGAGGGTGTATACGTGCCCCGGTTGGAGGGTGACGGTGTACGTGCCGGACGATGACGGTGTGACGTCCTGACCTCGTACGAAGTAGTCGGAGTGGTTGGCCGAGTTGAGGTCGGTGGACCAGACGTGGACGGTGCCGTTCGACAGCCCACCGGCGACGGTGAACGTCGCGGTCTGGGCGGCGGTGGCGTCCATCGTCTCGATGACGGTGGAGTAGTCGGAGTTGTTGGTCGACTTCAGTGACACGTAACTGCCATTGGCCCGGTTGCCGCCGAGGAGGCCGCTCGCCGAGTCGATGTAGCGCCAGCCCGGCTGGACGAACTGGGTGGTGTGCGCGGTTACCCAAGTGGTCTTGCCGATACTGTAGTTGCCGGACCAGGGTTGCGCGGCGATCGACATACCGTCGGTCGAGAAGTAGAGGTTCGGGTAGAGCGCGGCGACGACCGGCCAGTTGATGTACGAGGTCATCTTGCCGTCGATGTAGTCGCGGTTGATCGCGCGGGCGACGGCCTGGGCGCCGGCGTCGGCGTCCTCGGAGCCGTTCTCGCTCGCCCACAGCGGTTTGCCGAGTCCCTGTGCGGTGGGTGTGCTCGGGCAGGACTTGAAGTCACCGAGGTAGCCGCAGGGGTAGTGGACGCCGACGATGTCGACGGCGTTCTTGAACGCGCTGTCGGTCGCCATCGCGTCGGCGACGTCCCATCCACTGTCGGCCGCGACGACTTTGGTGCCGTACCCCTTGGCGACAAGCGCGGACTTGAGGTTCTTGTACCACCCGGCGTTCCAGTTGCGTTCGTTCCAACCGCCGAGGTAGTCGATGGTGAGGTTGTGCTGCTTGGCGCACCCGAACCAGGACATCAGGTAGTTGACCATGTCCTGGGACCAGAAGTTCCCACCCCCGATCCACCCCGGCGCGCCCCAGGCCAACCCGTACAGCTTGATACCGGGGTTACGGGCCTTGGCCTGTTCGGCGAGCCACCACTCGTAACCCTGGTTGCAGTCAACGGAGTTGGCCGTGTGCATATGGCTGGCCTCGGCGCCGTCGGTGGAGTTGGTGTCACCGCCGATCTCGATCTTCAGTACCTGGAGGGAGGCGCCGTATCCGGGTTTGAAGAGGTAGTCGAGTAACTGGCTGCGCTGGGGCTCGGGGTAGTCGACGAGGAGTCGGGTGTTGCCTCCGCCGCCGCTGATCGCTCCGACACCGTCGAAGGTGAGGCCGGGTTCTGTGCCGTCGATGGTGACGGAGGTGGTCGTGCCTGTCGTGCCTGTCGTGGCGCGGGCGACGGGTGGGCCCCAGCCCGTGAGGGCGCCGATCAGGAGCGCGAGGAGAGCGAGGAGGGTTGGTCCCCGATGTCTGGCTATGGAGGTTGTGGAGATCATGTCGACTCCACGGAGGTTGGATTGACCGTGATCGAGCTGCGCCCCTGGGTGGCTGGTTCTCATGGATGCCCATGATCGAGCAACTTTCAACACAGGCAAACAGATTCACTCATGCGTGGGAGATGGTGGGGGAATCTGAGGGCGGTGTCAACGGGTGGGGACGAATGGGGGGCGTGCGCGCCCGGGACGGCGTGCCGCTGGCCGCCCAGTAGGCGGCCCGTGCCCGATGCTCAGCTCTGCTTGAGCGTCACGACGACGGAGCCCGGTCCGAAGCCGAGGTCGCCGTTGGAGACGGTGACAGCGGTGGGAGCGGTACCGACCGGAAGCTGACAGGCGGCCCAATCGGGCCCGCTCTCATGCGGGTTGAGCCCGTTCTCGGGACCCTTGCCGTGGTGACTGTTCTCGTAGGCCATCGGTGGTGTTGGCGGTTCCCCGATGGCGTCGTAGAACGCGGTCATGACGCTCGCGTCGAGAGCACCGCCACGAGTGCCCCGGCGGCCAGCGTGGTCAGGTGTGGTGACTCTGCTGCAGTACGGCCGCACGCGCCTCCTGGAGCTCCGTACTCTGAGGCTCATGCGCGAGGCGAGCAGGGTGGGGGTGAACGGTAGCGGGATTCGGGACGGAACGGCCCCGGAGCGATTGGTGGTCAACTCCTGAGCCTGACGTATATGCGACTGGCTGAGGTGTTGGCGGGGTGATGGAAGGTTCACAGCCAGCGCATTGGCGCACCAGGGGCAATGGTCTCTGGTGCGGCTCCAGTTGGGGTGGGGCAGCGGGGCTTCCTCGTCTTGCCTGAGGCCGGTGGTCGGTGCTTCGGCTTCGAGCGCGCGTGGTGGGAAACCCCTCCCTCGGCTCAGCCGGTCTTGACGTTGATCGCGCCGCTGCTCGTGGTCACGTCGAGGTGGTGCGGGCCCGACGGGTCGTCGTCGATGGCGACCTCCTGGCCGCCGCTGTGGCTCTGCGTGGTCACCCGGTACCTGCCGTCCGGGACGGTCACCGTGACGGCGCCGCTGCTCGCGTGTGCCTGGACGTCCTCGGGCGAGGACGCGTGGAGGTCGATGGCGCCGCTGGACGACTTGGCCTTGATGGGACCGCCGTTGAGTCGCTTCCCGGTGATCGCGCCGCTGGACGCATGTATGTCGACCGCGCCCTTGACGTCGTCCAGGTCGATGGCCCCGGACGAGGTCGACACGGATACCGCGCCCGTGTGGGACAGTTGGACCGCCCCGCTCGACGTCCCACCGGTCACCGGGATACCCGCCGGCAGGTCGACCGTGTACGCGACCGAGCAGTCGTCACCGCAGCCGCTCAGCACCAGGACGCCGTTCTCGACGTGGTGCGTCGGCCCGGGGCGGTCACCGTCGTACTCGACGTATCGGTGCAGGTCCACCTTGGTGGCGCCCTCCTTGCCGCGCAGGGTGACCGCACCGGAGCCACTGTCCAGGCGCACCGACGTGATCTTCTCGGACACCGTGGTGTCGTCGTCGAAGTGGTCACGCAGCATGCCGCACGCGCTGAGCCCACCGAGGGCGATTCCGGTCGTCGCGACGGCAGTGAGCAGTCGGAGGCGCGCACGCATGAAGTATTCACCGTTCCTGAGAGTGTGTAGGGCGTCCCCTCCTGGGACGCCCCAACGCTATGCGGGTAGTTGGCCGCCCGCCATGGGGTAAACCCCCGGATTCGAGGTGGCATTAACTACACCTTGACCTCAAGTTTGGTTCAGCTTCTACCTTCATGGTCATCGGCAGCAGCCAACCAAGGAGGCATTCCTATGACCACGTCCACGACGAGCTCCGCCGTCCCCGCGCACTACCGCAACGCCGTGATCGCTCACATCATGCTCGATGGTGCCGGCGGCGCGATCGACTTCTATGTCGCCGCGTTCGGCGCCGAGGAGTTGTTCCGTCTCGGTGGTCCGGACGGGCGGATCCTGCATGCCGAGGTGGGTATTCAGGGGTCCACCATCATGTTGGGCGACGCCGAGGGGCCTGTTTTCCGTGCGCCTACCGCCGTCGGGAGCACCACCGTGGGGTTGCACGTCTTCGTCGAGGACGTGGATGGGCTTGTGGAGCGGGCCGTTGCGGCCGGGGCCGAGTTGCTGCAACCGCCCACCGACCAGTTCCACGGTGACCGCACGGCCATACTCCGGGATCCGTACGGGCACGTATGGGTCTTCCTCACGCATGTGGAGGATCTGACCCCGGACGAGATCGCGCGTCGGGCGGCGCGGCTGCGTTGAGGAGCGTTTCGGCCGCGGTGGTGCGGGCGTAGAGGACCGAGCGGCCGGCTCGGTGGGCGGTGACCAGGCCCGCGTTGCGCAGCGCGGTCAGGTATTGGGACACCCCCGCCGGGGACAGGCCGGTGCGATGGGCCAGTTGGGTGGTGGAGGCCGGGGTGTCGAGTTCGGCCAGCAGGCGGGTTCGTGAGCGGCCGAGTACGGCGGCGAGAGCGTCGGTGTCGGGGGTGGGGCCCGGGGTCCAGAGGGAGCCGATGCCCCGTGCTGGGTAGGCGAGTTGGGGTGGTTCCGGTGGTGCGACCCTGGTGATCAGACGCGGCCCCGTGAACGCCGAAGGGACCAGCAGCAACCCCGGGCCCGACGTCGTGCGGGACAGGGGTTTGCTGCGGCGGTTCAGGTGCAGCGCGCTGCCGTCCCACCGCACCGCGCTGTGCAAGTCGTTGAGTACATGGCCCGCGCCGTGCTCGGCGACCTGACGGGCCCGGTGGAAGGTGTCGGTGTCCAGCACCGCGCGGATGCGTGCCCAGTACGGCGCGAGGGCCAACTCCCAGTATGTCTGGATCTCTTGGGTGAGTCGGTCCAGGTGGGTGTGCGGGTCTTGGTGCAGCGACCGCAGTCGGGGGCCGAGGCGTTCCTGGTGGTACTCCAGGTGGTCGAGGTCCTTGCGGATCCGTTCGATCGGCGCGTCCTGGACGGCCGCCAGCTCCGCGGCCGGTGTCGGCGTCGGTCCTGCGGACGCCGGGTTGAGGAAGTACGGGAAGAAGCCCGTCGGCGGGATCAACTCCGCGAGCCAGCCCCGATCAAGACCGGCCGCCGCCACCCGTGGCCGGACCTGCTGGATCCAGGGGCCATGCACCGGGTAGGCGGACGGGTGCTGGGACAGCAGCCGGAAGCTCGTCACCACCTGCCACATCGGCGAGACGGCGAACCGCACTTGCGCCAGATCGCTCGCCGAGAACTCCAGCTCCGCCAGGACGACCACCCTCATCAGGATTCACGTATATCTGAATCAGTGGCGGCCACTCTAGCCCGTACAGATCATTCCGACATGACCTCAAGCACCGACAGCCCCGCGATCACCGCCGCCGCATCCGGCACTTGGACCCTCGGCGACCTCGTCGTCCACCGCATCGGCCTCGGCGCGATGCGGCTGCCGCAGCACGGCGAGGCACTGGTGCCCGGCGCCGTCCCGCGCGACCGCGACCAGGCGATCCGCGTGCTGCGCCGCGCCGTCGAGCTCGGGGTGAACCACATCGACACCGCCGCGTTCTACTTCTCGCCGCTGCGGTCCGCCAACGAGCTGATCAACCGGGCGCTGTCCCCGTACACCGACGATCTCGTGATCGTCACCAAGGTCGGTCCGGGCCGGGACCCCTCGGGTGGCTGGCTGCCCCATGCCGACCCACGGCGACTGCGCGGCCAGGTCGAGGAGAACCTTCGTCAGCTCGGCCGCGACCATCTGGACGTGGTGAACCTGCGCATCGTGGGCGCCGATTCGATCGCCGAGCGGTTCGGCGCGCTGGCCGAGCTGCGCGAGGCCGGGCTCATCCGCCATCTGGGCCTGTCCAACATCCGCCCCCACCACCTCGCCGAGGCCCAGGCCATCGCGCCGGTGGTCTGCGTCCAGAACATGCACGGCATCGGGGCGTCACCCGAGCAGGACGAGCTCCTGCGTACGTGCGGTGAACAGCGCATCGCGTTCGTACCGTTCTACTCGATCGCCGGTACCGGACGCCAAGCCGGTGCGACCGCCGACGACGGCGGCACGGTGCACACCATCGCCCGCGCCCACGGAGCGAGCGCGGCGCAGATCCGGCTGGCCTGGACCCTGCACCAAGGCCCCAACGTCCTGGCCATCCCCGGCACCGGCGACCCCGACCACCTCACCCAGAACGTGGCCGCCGGCGCCCTGCGCCTCTCCGAGAGTGAACTCACCGCCCTGGACGCCCGCCCCGACGCCGTCACCACGTAAAGCAGGCGCCAACCCCCTCACGCATCCGCCACCGAATCGAACTCCACCTCCTCCCGCCCCACCCCCTGCGCATCCGCGTCCACCGACCTCCGCAGGGCCTCGTGGAGCTTGGCGGGGGTGAGGACGCCGACGAAGTGGGAGCCGTCCAGGACCGCGACCCAGCCCGCGTCGTACTGGAGCATCTCGCTGAACGCCTGCTTCAGAGGGGCGCCGACCTGGACCCAGGCCTCCATCCGGCGGGCGAGGTCGGCGACCGTGCCCGGGGTGCCGGCCAGGGACAGCTCGTCCGTGGAGACCCAGCCGTGGAGTTCGCCGGACGCGTTGAGGACGACCGCCCAGCGTGCCTCGGTCTCGCGCAGACGGGCGGCCGCGGCCTCGGCGGGTTCGTCCAGGCGGGCTACTGGCGGCTGTTCCAGGTCGGCCTCTTCCACCGTTGTTACGGAGAGACGCTTCAGGCCCCGGTCGGCGCCCACGAACTGGGCCACGTACGGGGTCGCCGGGGCGCCGAGGACCGCCGCCGGGGTGTCGAACTGTTCGATGCGACCCTGTCCGTACACCGCCATCCGGTCACCCATCCGTACCGCTTCCTCGATGTCATGAGTGACCAGGAGGACCGTCTTGCGGACCGTCGCCTGAAGGCTGAGGAACTCGTTCTGCAGCCGCTCGCGCACCACCGGGTCCACCGCGCCGAACGGTTCGTCCATCAGGAGGACCGGCGGGTCGGCGGCCAGAGCGCGCGCCACTCCGACGCGCTGGCGCTGACCGCCCGACAGCTGGGCCGGATAGCGCGCGCCGAACGTCTTCGGGTCCAGACCCACCAGGTCAAGGAGCTCCGCCGCCCGCGCCCGCGCCTTCGCCCTCTTCCAGCCGACGAGGGCCGGGACGGTGGCGGTGTTGTCCAGGACCGTACGGTGCGGGAACAGCCCCACCTGCTGGATGACGTAACCGATCCGGCGGCGCAGTTTCACCGGGTCGAGCGACGCGATGTCCTCGCCGTCCACCAGGATGCGGCCGGACGTGGGCTCGATCAGGCGGTTGACCATCATCATGGTGGTCGTCTTGCCGCAGCCCGAAGGGCCGACGAGGGTGACCAGTTCCCCCTCGCCCACATCGAAGGACAGGCCGTCGACGGCGCTCGTACCGTCCGGGTACACCTTGCTGACCTGCTCGAACCGGATCATGGAACCACGCTAGGAGGGACGGGGGCCGTACGCACACCGACCACGGCCGGGCGAGGGCGACCTCATTGAGGCCCGCCGGGGTCCTTCGGGCTTCGGTGAAGATCGTTCCGCCTCGTAAGCTGCCCTCATGACAGACCAGTTGGAGCAGTTGGAAGAGATGCCCGACGACTGGCAGCGCGCGCTGGCGGTCGTCGCCCACCCGGATGACCTGGAGTACGGCTGCGCCGCGGCGATCGCCGGATGGACCGACGGCGGCCGTGAGGTCACCTATCTGCTCGCCACCCGTGGCGAGGCGGGCATCGACGGTGTCGAGCCCGCCACCTGCGGGCCGCTGCGCGAGCGGGAGCAGCGGGCGAGCGCGGCCGTGGTCGGCGTCTCGGCGGTCGAGTTCCTGGACCACCAGGACGGCGTGATCGAGTACGGCATCGGGCTGCGCCGGGACATCGCGGCCGCCATCCGCCGGCATCGGCCCGAGCTGGTCATCACCCTCAACCACCGGGACACCTGGGGCGGCGTCAGCTGGAACTCGCCCGACCACCGTGCCGTCGGCCGGGCCACGCTCGACGCCGCCGGGGACGCCGGAAACCGCTGGATCTTCCCCGAGCTCGCCGAGCAGGGGCTTGAGCCGTGGAACGGTGTGCGATGGGTGGCGGTGGCCGGTTCCGTCTCGCCCACCCACGCCGTCGACGCGACCGCCGGTCTCGAACGCTCGGTGGACTCCCTCATGGAGCACCGCAGCTACATCGAGGGCCTGACGAGCGAGGACCCCGAGACGTACTGCCGCACCTTCCTGACCGGCAACGCCGAGCGCGCCTCGGCCCGGTTCGGCGGCCGCCCGGCGGTGTCCTTCGAGCTCTTCCCGCGCTGACCGCAGGGTCTGTTCGGGGGTTCCCGCGCGCGGCCGTGGGCCGATATTCTGACGGACCGTCAGTGCATCAGCCCACGGCCATATGCCCCCGTACACGAGGCGAGGCGACCGCGCGATGATCGACACCCTGGACCGGGAGATCCGCGACGGCGAGGAGCGGATACGTCTCGACGTCACCGAGCACGGAATCGGCGTCCTCACCCTCTGCCGCCCCGGCACGCTCAACGGCTGGAGCTGGGAGTCCAGCCGTCAACTCGGCCTGCTGGCCGACCGCATCCGCTTCGACGACTCGATCCGGGCCGTGCTGCTGCGCGCCGAGGGCCGGGCCTTCTGCGCCGGGATCGACGTCACCACCCCCGGCGGCGCGATCACCGGCCGCTCCCCGGCCGAACGCACTCACCGCTACTACGAGGGCATCCGCTGGGTGCACGAGCGGTTCGCCGTGTTCGCCCGGCTGCCGCAGCCCGTGGTGGCGGCGGTGCAGGGGTACTGCCTGGGCTTCGGCTTCGAGCTGGCGCTGATGGCCGACATCAGGATCGCCGCCGAGGACGCCGTCTTCGCGCTGCCGGAGGCGCAGCTCGGCGTCGCCGTCGACGCGGGCGGAGATCTGCGCATCGCCCGGGACGCGGGCGCGGGCTGGGCGAAGTACCTCGCCCTCACCGGCCGCCGTATCGACGCGCCTACCGCCGAGCGGCTCAACATCATCCAACTGGTCGTATCCGATGGCGAGTTGGAGCAGCGGGCGCGCGAGATCGCCGAGCAGATCGCCGACAACGCGCCGCTCGCGGCACGCGGGGTCAAGCGGAACATCGACGCCTTCGCCGACGCCGGGATGGCCGAGGCCCTCGACCGTACGGCCATGGCCGCCGCACTCACCCTCACCTCCGAGGATGCCCGCGAGGGCTACACCGCCAAGGCGGCCCACCGCCCGCCCGCCTTTGAGGGTATGTGACGTCTCGCCCCTCAAGGATCACCCCTCGAAGGGGCCCCTGCCCAACTGCTCCCGTACGGTTCGCACCGGCGCCGCGACCACCGTCCGCCGCTGCCAGTTCGCGCCGTCCACCACCAGGGTGTGACCGCTGATGAAACGGGCGTACGGGGAGGCGAGGAAGGTCGCTGCCCAGCCGAGCTCATGGGGCTGTCCGACCCGTAACGCGGGCTGGCGGGCGGCGAGTTCGCCGGATGACTCCGCCGTGTCGAGTCCGGCCCGGATCGCGTCCGGCAGGTCCGGGTGCGGGAAGAGACCCGGGACGAGACCGTTGACCTGGATGCCGTACGGTCCCCACTCCACCGCCAGCGTCTCCACCAGATTCCGCACACCGGCCTTCGCCGCCGCCGAGTGCGCATGCCCCGGACCGCCCGTCCACGCGTAGGACGCCCCCACGTTGATCACCGAACCGGGCGTCCCCGCCGCGAGATGGCGGCGGCCGAACTCCCGGGTCATGAACCAGGTCCCGGTCAGCGTGATGTCGACGACCACACGCCAGGCGTTGGGGGACAAGTCCTCAGCTGGAGAAGGGAAGTTGGCGGCGGCGTTGTTGATCAGGATGGCCGGCAGTCCGACCGTCCGCTCGGCCTCGTCGAAGGCCTCGCCGACCTGCTCCGGCTGCCGGACGTCGCACACCGCCGTCACCACCCGGCCGCCGAGGGCCGCCAACTCCTCCCGTGCTGCTTTCAGCCGCTCCTCGGTACGCCCCACGATCACCAACTCCGCGCCGAGCCGGGCGAATTCGGCCGCGATCGCCTTGCCGAGCCCGGAGCCACCGCCGGTGACCAGGACCACGGTCCCGTCGTACGTTCCCGGCGGCAGTGCGTGGGTGCCCGGTGGGGGAGGGGCGGGGAGGCCGGGCGGTGCGGAGTGCGTGCTCTCGTCCGTCATGGCGGCATGCCTATCGGGCGACGGTCGAAAACGCCATGGCCGTGCCGAGTGCGAAGACCGATGCGGATTGCGATGACGTGCCGGGTTGACAAGTGGTCTTGCCGATTCTGCAATGGGATGTATGGATGAGGAGCGGGAACTCGACGACGTACTGAACGAGGTGGGGCCCCGGCTGCGGCGGATCCGTAAGGATCGGGGCGCCACGCTCGGGGATCTGTCGGCGGCCACCGGGATCTCCGTGTCCACGCTGTCCCGGCTGGAGTCCGGGCACCGTCGGCCCAGTCTGGAGCTGCTGCTGCCGATCGCCCGGGCCCATCAGGTGCCGCTCGACGATCTGGTGGGCGCGCCACCGGTGGGGGATCCCCGGGTGCGGGCCAAGCCGATCGTGCGGGGCAGCAAGAGCATGTTGCCGCTCACCCGCCAGCCGGGCGGGCTCCAGGCGTACAAGGTGGTGGACCGGGGCTTCGGCACGCAGCCCGAGCCGAGGATCCACGAGGGGTACGAGTGGCTGTATGTGCTGGCGGGACGGCTGCGGCTGGTCCTTGCGGAGCACGATGTGGTGCTGGCGGCGGGCGAGGCGGCCGAGTTCGACACACGGTTGCCGCACTGGTTCGGACCCGCCGGGGACGCGCCGGTGGAGTATCTGAGCCTGTTCGGGCCGCAGGGCGAGCGGATGCACGTACGGGCGCGGCCCAAACAGCCGTAACCGCTCGATCCGCACACGCCCTCCCAGCCACCCGCGTGGCTGATCCTCGCCCCGATCGCCGTCACCTGTTCCCTCAGCGGCAAGCGACCGCTTAGTATGCCGCTGAGCAAGGGTACGCAGCGGTACCGCCTACAGCGCGTGGAGGCTCCGAATGCAGGCATGGCGAGTGCACGAGAACGGCGAGCCGGGCGAGGTGATGCGCCTCGAAGACGTCGAGCCGCCCGCGCCGGGACCGGGGCAGGTCCTCCTCAAGGTGCGTGCCGCGAACATCAACTTCCCGGACGCGCTGCTCTGCCGGGGGCAGTACCAGATCAAGCCGCCGCTGCCGTTCACGCCCGGTGTGGAGATCTGCGGCGAGACCGAGGACGGGCGGCGGGTCATCGCCAACCCCGTGCTGCCGTTCGGTGGTCTCGCCGAGTACGTGGTCGCCGACGCGGCGGCGCTGCTGCCCGCGCCCGACGCGCTGGACGACGCCGAGGCGGCCGCCCTGCACATCGGCTACCAGACCGGCATGTTCGGGCTGCACCGCAGGGCCAACCTCCAGGAGGGCGAGACGCTGCTCGTGCACGCCGCCGCCGGGGGTGTCGGCAGCGCGGCCGTCCAGCTCGGCAAGGCCGCCGGGGCCAAGGTCATCGGCGTGGTCGGCGGGGCCGAAAAGGCCGCGATCGCCCGGGAGCTGGGCTGCGACCTGGTCATCGACCGGCGGACCGACGACATCGTGGCCGCCGTGAAGGAAGCCACCGGCGGACGCGGCGCGGATGTCGTCTACGACCCGGTCGGCGGTGACGCGTACGCCAAGTCCGCCAAGTGCGTGGCCTTCGAGGGCCGGATCCTGGTCGTCGGCTTCGCCAGCGGCAACATCCCGGCGCCCGCGCTCAACCACGCGCTGGTGAAGAACTACTCGATCGTCGGTCTGCACTGGGGGCTGTACGCGCAGAAGGACCCGGCGTCGATCCTGCGCTGCCACGAGCAGCTGACCGAGCTCGCCACCAAGGGCGCCGTCAAGCCGCTCATCAGCGAGCGCGTGTCGATGAAGGACGCCGCGGCCGCCGTGCAGCGCGTCGCCGACGGCACCACCACCGGCCGCGTGGTCGTGGTCCCGGAAGGGGCCCTGTGATGAGCGAGCAATGCGACGCCGACGAACTGCGGGCGCGTACACAGGAGTTGCTCGCCGCGCACCCGCCCGCCACCACCGACGCGATCGACTTCCTCAAGGCCCGGTTCGACGCCGGGCTCGCCTGGGTGCACTACCCGGTCGGCCTCGGCGGGCTCGGTGCGCCGCGCTCGCTGCAGAGCGTCGTCGACGCCGAGCTGGAGGCGGCGGGCGCGCCCGACAACGACCCGCGCCGGATCGGGATCGGCCTCGGCATGGCCGCGCCCACCATCCTCAAGTACGGGACGGACGAGCAGAAGCAGCGGTTCCTGCGGCCGCTGTGGGTCGGCGAGGAGGTGTGGTGCCAGCTGTTCAGCGAGCCCGGCGCCGGATCCGACCTGGCGGCGCTCGGCACCCGGGCGGTGTGTGAGGGCGAGGACTGGATCGTCAACGGGCAGAAGGTGTGGACCTCCAGCGCCCATCTCGCCCGCTGGGCCATCCTGATCGCCCGCACCGACCCCGATCTGCCCAAGCACCAGGGCATCAGTTACTTCGTCTGCGACATGACCGACCCCGGTGTCGAGGTGCGGCCGCTGCGCCAGATCACCGGCGAGGCCGAGTTCAACGAGGTCTTCCTCACCGATGTCCGCATCCCCGACGCCCACCGCCTCGGCGGGATCGGCGAGGGCTGGAAGGTCGCCCAGACCACGCTGATGAACGAGCGGGTCTCCATCGGCGGGATGCGGCTGCCCCGCGAGGGCGGGATGATCGGGCCGGTCGCGAAGACCTGGCGCGAGCGCCCCGAGCTGCGCACCCACGATCTCCACCAGCGTCTCCTCACCCTCTGGGTCGAGGCCGAGGTCGCCCGGCTCACCGGTGAGCGGCTGCGCCAGCAGCTCGTGGCGGGCCAGCCCGGGCCCGAGGGCTCGGGCATGAAGCTCGCCTTCGCCCGGCTCAACCAGGAGATCAGCGGTCTGGAGGTCGAACTCCTCGGCAACGCGGGCCTGTTGTACTCGGACTGGACCATGCGCCGCCCCGAGCTCGTCGACTTCACCGGCCGCGATGCCGGATACCGCTATCTGCGCTCGAAGGGCAACTCCATCGAGGGCGGCACCAGCGAGGTACTGCTGAACATCGTCGCCGAGCGCGTCCTCGGGCTGCCCGCCGAGCCGCGCAACGACAAGGACATCGCGTGGAAGGACCTGGCCCGATGAGCGAGAGCGCCCCCGATCTGCTGTACTCCGAGGCCGAGGAAGACCTCCGGGCCGCCGTCCGCTCGCTCCTCGCCGACCGTACGGACACGCCGTCCGTGCTCGCCCGCGCCGAGTCCGACACCCCGTACGACCTGGGGCTGTGGCGGTCGCTCGGTGCCGACATGGGGCTCGCGGGGCTTCTGGTGCCGGAGAAGCTGGGCGGCCAGGGTGCCGGTCACCGCGAGGCGGCCGTGGTCCTGGAGGAGATCGGCCGGACCGTCGCCCCGGTTCCGTATCTCACCAGCGCGGTCGTCGCCACCGGGACGCTGCTCGCCCTGGACACGTCGAGTGATGAAGTGGCCGGGCTGGTAAGGGAGTTGGCGGCCGGGCGCCGGACCGCCGCGCTCGCCGTGCCGTTCGCGTACGGGCCCGACTCGCTGCGGCTGCACGGCGGGCTCGACGGTGTGGTGTCCGGCGTCGCCGACGCGGCCACCGCCGATGTGCTGTTCGTCCCGACCGGCCAGGGGCTGTACGCCGTGGAGGCACATGATGCGGTCATCGCGCCGCTCGTCCCGCTCGACCTCACCCGGCCGCTGGCCTCGGTGACGTTCGACGGTGCGCGCGGCACGCTGCTCGCCGACGCGGAGACGGGACGGGCGGCCGTGCGGCGCGGGCTGCTCGCCGGGGCCGGGCTGCTCGCCTCCGAGCAGTTGGGGGTCGCGGAGTGGTGCCTGATGGAGGCCGTCGCGTACACCCGGGACCGTAACCAGTTCAACCGGCCGGTGGGGTCTTTCCAGGCGCTGAAGCACCGGATGGCGCAGCTGTGGCTGGAGGTCGTCTCCGCGCGGGCTGCCGCCCGCAACGCCGCCGACGCGCTGGCGACCGGCAGCCCGGACGCGCCGCTCGCCGTGGCGGTGGCGCAGGCGTACTGCTCGGGCGTCGCGGTGCGGGCCGCCGAGGAGTGCGTGCAGCTGCACGGCGGGATCGGGATGACGTGGGAGCACCCCGCGCATCTGTATCTCAAGCGCGCCAAGTCGTCCCAGCTCGCGCTGGGTTCGGCCGGCGAGCACCGGGCGGCGGTCGCGGAGATTGTGGGGCTGCCCGGACCGGCATAGTGCACGGCGAGTGTCCCGTTTTTGACCACCCCTTTGCGGACTGTTTAAAGTGCGAGCTGTTGCGAGTAGCTCGCAATAACAGTTGATCTTCAACAAGGGGTGTGGGGCATGGTCGCCCGTTCGATCCGTGGAGCGAGGCGAGGGGCGGGTGCCGCGGCGCTGGCCACCGTGCTGGCCGTCGCCGTGGCCGCCTGCTCGAATCCCGGTGGCGGCCGGGAAAGCGGCGCCAAGGGCTCGGTGGTGGTGGGCATCGCATACGAGCCCGAGACCCTGAGCCCGCTCCTCGGCTACGGCAAGGACGGCAACTCCAAGATCTTCGACGGGCTGCTCACACAGGACGCGGAGATGCGGCTGAAGCCCGCGCTCGCCGTCGCGCTGCCCGAGGTGAGCGCCGACCGGCTGACGTACACGTACAAGCTCCGCAAGGGCGTGAAGTTCAGCGACGGGGAGCCGTTCACCGCCAAGGACGTCGTCTACACCTACACGACCATCCTCGACAAGAAGACCAACAACCCCTCCAAGGGCGAGCTCGACGCCGTCAAGGAGGTCCGCGCGAGCGGCGACGACACGGCGGTCTTCACACTCAAGTACCCGTACGCGCCGTTCGCGCAGCGCACCGTGCTGCCGATCGTGCCCGAGCACGTCGCGGGCAGGCAGGACGTCAACAGCGGCGCGTTCTCCTCGGCGCCCATCGGTACCGGCCCGTACACGCTGGTCAAGTGGTCCCGGAACGAGAAGATCACGTTCCAGGCCAACCCCTCGTACTGGGGCGGCGCGCCCAAGGTGAAGAAGTTCACCATGGCGATCGTCAAGGACGACGACGTACGCGCCACCCGGCTGCGCTCCGGCGACCTCGACGGCGCGATCCTGCCGCCCAACCTCGCCGAGGGCTTCGCGAAGGACAAGCACAAGAAGACCCACACCGCGAAGACCTACGACTACCGCAATGTGACCCTGCCGACCGGCAACAAGGTCACCGGCGACACCGCCGTGCGCCGCGCCCTCGATCTCGCCGTCGACCGCAAGGCCATGGTCGACAAGATCCTGGACGGCGCGGGCAAGCCCGCCTACGGTCCGGTCCCGACCGGCAGCCCCTGGTTCGCCGAGGGCACCGAGCGGCCGTACGACCTCGCGAAGGCCAAGAAGATCCTCGACGACGCGGGCTGGAAGCCAGGCGCCGACGGCATCCGCGAGAAGGACGGCACGCGCGCTGCCTTCCCGCTCTGGTACCTCTCCGGTGACAAGCTCCGCCAGGACCACGCCCTCGCCTACGCCTCGGACGCCAAGAAGGCGGGCATCGCCATCACCACCCAGGCCGGCACCTGGGAGGTCATCGAGCCGAGGATGAAGCAGGACGCGGTCCTCGCGGGCGGCGGCTCGCCCGGCGACCCCGACTTCGACCAGTACGCGTTGCTCAACTCCGCGCTCGCGGGCGACGGCTTCAACAACATGGCGTCCTACGCCGACCCGGCCGTCGACAAGGCGCTCGACGACGGCCGCAAGAGCGGGGACACCGCCGCGCGCAAGGCCGCGTACGACAGCATCCAGCGCGAGCTCGTGAAGAACCCCGGCTACACCTTCCTCACCCACATCGACCACCTCTACGTCGTGAACGACCGCTGGGACGGGCTCTCCACCCAGACCGAGCCGCACGACCACGGCCTCGCCTCCGGCCCGTGGTGGAACGTCGAGACCTGGGCGCCGAAGAAGTGAGCCGCCGCCTCCCCTGGGGGCCGATGGCACGGATGGCGGGGCGGCGGACCCTGTTCGCCGCCCCCGTCCTGCTCGTGGTGACCTTCGGCGTCTTCGCCGTCGCCGCGGCCTCGCCCTTCGACCCGGTCAAGGCCTACGCGGGCACCGCCGGGCTCACCGCCTCGCAGCAGAACCTGGACCAACTGCGCGCCAACCTCGGCGTCGACGAGCCGCTCGTGACCCGCTGGTGGGACTGGCTGACCACCGCCCTCACCGGCGACCTCGGCGACTCCAGCGTGCTGCGCCAGCCCGTTGCCGACGTCATCGGCGAACGCCTCGGCTGGTCCGTGCTGCTCGCCGCCACCGCCTTCCTGGTCGCGATCGTCCTCGGCACCGGCCTCGGTGTGCTCGCGGCCCGCCGCTCGGGCGGCTGGCTCGACCGCTGCGTCAGCTCCCTCGCGTACACCCTGGAAGCCGCGCCCGCCTTCTGGCTCGGACTGCTCGCCATCTGGTTCTTCGCGCTCAAGCTGGACGTGCTGCCCGCCGGAGGGCTGACCGATACGGCGAGCGACACGATCGCTTTTGATCAGGTGACGAGCCACCTGGTCCTGCCCGCCGCTGTCCTCGGCGTCTCTCAACTGCCCTGGTTCTTCCTGTACGTACGTCAGGGCGTCGCCGACGCGCTCGACGAGGATCCGGTGCGCGGGGCACGCGCGCGTGGGCTGAGCGAGCGGACCGTTCTGCTCGGGCACGCCCTGCGCTCCGGGATGCTGCCGATGCTCACCCTCGTCGGCTCGCGGGTGCCCGAACTCATCACCGGCGCCCTGCTGGTCGAGACGGTCTTCAGCTGGCCCGGCATCGCCGCCGCCACCGTGCAGGCCGCCACCTCCGTGGACTTCCCGCTGCTCGCCGCGCTGACCGTGCTCGCCACGGCGGCCGTGCTGCTCGGCAACCTCGTCTCCGACCTTCTGTACGGGCTCGCCGATCCGAGGGTGGGCTTCGATGGCTGACGCCACTCACTCCACAGAACCCGTCTGGCGTTCGCGCGGACGGACGCGCCGCTCCACCCGGACCCTGCGGGTGCGTTCCTCGGCCGTGGTCGCCGTCGCGGCTGTGCTCGCGGTGCTGGTGGTGCCGCCGCTGGTCCACCTCGACCAGCAGGCCGTCGACCTCTCGCAGAAGCTGCTTCCGCCGTCCTGGGAGCACCCGTTCGGCACCGACGACGTGGGCCGCGATCTTCTTCTTCGCTGTGTGTACGGGCTGCGGATCTCGCTCCTCGTCGGGGTGGTGGCCGCGCTGGTCGCCACCGTCGTCGGCACGGTCGTGGGCGCGGTGGCGGCGGCACTCGGCGGCTGGACCGACCGGCTGGTGATGCGGCTAGTCGACGTCTTCTCGTCGGTGCCCCATCTGCTGCTCGGCATCTTCGTGGTGGCGATGTTCCGGCCCGGCGTCTGGCCGGTGATCGCCTCGGTCGCGGTGACGCACTGGCTCTCCACCGCCCGTATCGTCCGCGCCGAGATCCTCTCGCTGCGCTCGCTCCCCTATATCGACGCGGCGATCTCCGGCGGCGCCTCCCGGCTGCGCGTGACGGTCCGCCATCTCCTGCCGGGCGTGCTGCCGCAGGCCGGGCTCGCGGCGGTGCTGATGGTGCCGCACGCGATGTGGCACGAGTCGGCGCTCTCCTTCCTCGGCCTCGGCCTGCCCAGCCACCAGGCCAGTCTCGGCAACCTCGTCCAGTCGGCGCGCGGCTCGCTGCTCGCGGGCGACTGGTGGCCGACGCTCTTCCCCGGCCTGCTGCTCATCGTGCCCACCCTGGCCGTCGCGGGCCTGGCCGGCGCCTGGCGTGAACGGCTCAACCCGCGCCGCCGATCGGAGCTGACGCTGTGACCACCGTCCTTTCCGTACGCGGTCTGTCCGTGCGCTTCCGGATGCGCGGCGGCCGCCATGTCGCCGCCGTCACCGACGCCTCGTTCGACCTGGCGGCGGGGGAGTGTCTGGCCCTGGTCGGTGAGAGCGGCTGCGGCAAGTCCGTCCTCGTCTCGGCCCTGCTCGGACTGCTGCCGGGCAACGCCGAGACGGCGGGCAGCGCGGTCCTGCACGGCGGCGACCCCATCGACCTGCTCACCGCCGACGAGCGAACCCTCGCGCGTACGGTACGAGGACGCCGCGTCGCCCTCGTACCGCAGAGCCCGGCGGCCCATCTCACTCCCGTACGCACCATCCGGGCCCAACTGGCCGAAACCCTGCGGGAGTTGAAGGGCACGCCGAGAGGTGAGCTGCGCGCGGCCACCGAGGCGGCCGCCGAGCGGGCCGCGTTCCCGCTCGGGCACCTCGACCGTCATCCGCACGAGCTCTCCGGCGGGCTCGCCCAGCGCGCCGCGACCGCCATGGCGCTGATCGGGGACGCGCCGCTGCTGCTCGCCGACGAGCCGACGACCGGGCTCGACCGCGACCTCGTGGACCGGACCGCCGACGAACTGCGCCGCTGCGCCGACGACGGCCGGGCGCTGCTGATGATCACCCACGATCTGGCGGCGGCCGAGCGGATCGCCGACCGGGTCGCCGTGATGTACGCGGGGCGCGTCGTCGAACTCGCCGACGCGGCCTCGTATTTCGGTGGGACCGGACCCCGCCACCCGTATGCTCGGAGCCTGCTCGACGCGCTGCCGGAACGGGCGTTCACGCCCATCGCGGGCATGCCGCCCGAGCTGGGCGACCTGCCGGCGGGCTGTGCGTTCGCGCCCCGCTGCGAACGGGCCACCGGCCGGTGCGGCACGCCGCCGCCGTTCGACGGCCGGGTCGCCTGTCACCACCTGGAGGAGCCCGGCCGTGCTTGACCTGAAGAACATCACCGCCGGGTACGAGCGCGGCGAGCCGGTCGTACGGTCGGTCAGCCTCGGCATCGCCCCCGGTGAGGCGGTCGGACTGCTCGGCCCCAGCGGCTGCGGCAAGTCCACGCTGGCCCGGGTCGCGGCGCTGCTGCACCGCCCCGACGGGGGCACGGTGACACTCAACGGCGTACTCGTCACCGCCTGGCGCCATCGCGCGCCGCGCGAGCTGCGCACGGCTGTGGGGGTCGTCTTCCAGTCGCCCCGGCTCGCCGCCGATCCCCGGCTGCGGCTGCGCGAGATCGTCGCCGAGCCGCTGCGGGCGACCGGGCGCCAGATCGAGGTCCGCGAGCGGGTCGACGAGCTGGCGGAGATGGTCGGCCTCGGCGGCGACCTCCTCAACCGCCGCCCCCACGAGGTCAGCGACGGCCAGCTCCAGCGCGCCTGCCTGGCCCGCGCCCTGGTCCTGCGGCCCCGGCTGCTGGTCTGCGACGAGATGACGGCGATGCTGGACGCGTCGACGACGGCGGCGCTGGTGGCGGTGGTCGAGCGGTACCGGACTGTGTCGGGTGCGTCGTTGCTCGCGGTCGGGCATGACCGGAAGCTGCTCGACCGGTGGTGCGACCGTACGACGGGTTGGGCTGAGCTGTAACGTCACTTCAGTCACACGAGTGCGCTGCTGTGATGTGTTGTTTTCGGCTGCGGACCGTGGGTGGCTGGTCGCGCAGTTCCCCGCGCCCCTAAAGGGACGCGGAACAACCGGCCAACTCTGTGAACGGCCCTGCCCGTCCGCCCCGCCCCACCCCCATACTCGGTCGAGTCCCGCCGTCCCTCGTCCCATCACCCACGGGAGAGACCTCATGGCTCGACTGACCCGCCGCAGTGCCGTCGCCGCCCTGGCCGCGGCCGCCGCCGGAGCCGCCATCGCGCCCGCCGCGGCCGCGGACGAACGCACCGGCCGCCCCACCGGGCCGAGACCGCTGCGCAGGACCCACGCGCACAACGACTACGAGCACCCGCACCCCCTCTTCGACGCCCTCTCGCACGGGTTCACCAGCGTCGAGGCCGATATCTTCCTGGTCGACGGACAACTGCTGGTCGCCCACGACCCGACCCAGCTCGACCCCACCCGTACGCTCGAAAAGCTGTACCTCGACCCGATGCTCGCCCGCGTCCGGGCCAACCACGGCTCGGTGTACCGGGGTTACCACCACTCCGTACAACTGCTCGTCGACATCAAGGCCGACGGCGCGGCCTGCTACGAGGAGCTGGACCGGCGGCTGCGCCCGTACCGCCGGATGCTCAGCGGTTACGCGCACGGCCGCACCCACCTGGGAGCCATCACACCGGTCATCTCCGGCGACCGGGCCGCCCGCGTCCCCATGGAGGCGCAGAAGTCGCGCCTCGCCTTCTACGACGGACGGCTCGACGACCTCGGCACGGCCGCGACCGCCGACTTCATCCCGCTCATCAGCAGCAACTGGACGGAGAGCTTCAGCTGGGTCGGCGCGGGCCCGTTCCCGCCCGCCGAGCGGCAGAAGCTGCGCGCGATCGTGACACAGGCCCATGCGCACCGCCAGCGCGTACGGTTCTGGGCGACCCCGGACCTGGCCGGGCCCGAGCGGGACGCCCTGTGGAGCGAACTGCTCGCCGCCGACGTCGACTACATCAACACCGACGACCTCGCGGGCCTGGAAACGTTCCTGCGCGCCCACGGCGAGTAGCCGGGCCGCGGTCGCCTCCCGCACCTCACGTCACCCGCAGTCAACACCCGTACGGCGGACACGCCATATGCCCGGCCCGTCCGCCTCCTCCGCCACACTGGCCGCCGAATGCCGCAATTCCGGCGCGGTGGAGGAGGTTGGCCATGGCCATTTCGATCTCGGTGGTGCTGTTGCTCGTGGTGCTGGCGGTGATCTTCCTCCGCAGCGGCGGCCTGAAAGCGTCGCACGCCATGGTCTGTGTATTGCTCGGCTTCTTCCTCGCCGGGACGAGCATGGCGCCGACCATCCAGGACGGCCTGAACGCCACCGCGAGCGTGGTCGGTAGCCTCAGACCGTGACAGCGGCCCGACAGAAGATCACCGCCGAGGCGCGCCGCGCCCGCCTCGGCCCCCGCCATCTGCTCACCCCCGGGACCCGGGCGAAGACCCCGGAGGCGGTCGCGGACGCGCTGGTGGCTCTGCATGCCACCGACCCCGCCACGGTCCATCTGTCCGTGGCCGCCCGTATGAGGACCGCGTCCGTCGCGGAGCTGGAGCGCGCCCTCTACGAGGACCACTCGCTGGTACGGATGCTGTGCATGCGCCGCACGATGTTCGTACTGCCGACGGCGCTCGCCCCGGTGGCGGATGCGGCGGCCGCACGGGCCGTCGCCGTCCGGGAGCGCAAGAACCTGGCGAAGGTGATCGAGGAGCAACTTGGCTTCGACGGTAAGTGGTTCGCCGCAACGCAGGAGGCCGTACTGACCGCCCTCGCGGCCCGGGGCGAGGCGACAGCGGCCCAAGTGGCCGACGACGTGCCCGACTTGAAACGTCAGATCGTCATGGCCGAGGGAAAACCCTACGAGGCGAGGCCCCGCATCACCAGCCGCTTCCTCGGCGTTCTCGCCGCCGAAGGCCGTATCCGGCGCGGCCGCCCGCTCGGCAGCTGGGCCTCCAGCCAGTTCCGCTGGACGGTCGCCGAACCGCACCCCGACCTTCCCGTCGACGAGGCCAGGACCGAGCTCGTAGCTCGCTACCTCGACGCGTTCGGCCCGGCCACCACCGAGGACGTGAAGTGGTGGACGGGCTGGACGCGGACCGAGACCCGCAAGGCGCTGGCCGGCACCGACGCCGTGGCCGTCGACCTGGACGAGGGCCCCGGCCACGCCCTGCCCGACCAGCTGGACGCGCCGCCCGCGCCCGAACCCTGGGCCGCGCTGCTCCCCGCCCTCGACCCCACCCCGATGGGCTGGCGCCACCGCGACTGGTACCTCGACACCGACCACAAGGCCGAACTCTTCGACAAGACCGGCAACATCGGCCCCTCGGTGTGGTGGAACGGCCGCATCGTCGGCGGCTGGGCGCAGCGCCCGGACGGTGAGACCGTCACGCAGGTGTTCACGGATGTGGGCGCCGCCGCACGCCGGGCCGTCGACGCCGAGGCGGCCCGGATGGCGGAGTTCTTCGGGGACGTACGCATCCGCCCGAGCTTCCGCACCCCACTGGAGCGGCGGCTCTCGGCGCAGGGCTGATCGGGGGCGTCAGATCAGCCGGGACCGGATCAGGAACCGTACCCCTTCCGGCGCCTCCAGGGAGAACCCGCTACCGCGTCCCTCCACCACGTCGACGATCAGCCGGGTGTGCTGCCACACCTTCTGCTGGCTCGCCGAGATCCAGAAGGAGACGGGCTCCTCGACCCCGTCGACGTGGAGTGATTCGAGCAGCACGTCCGAGCCGCCGGTACGGAACTCGCCGTCCGGGTAGCACATGGGCGCGCTGCCGTCGCAGCAGCCGCCCGACTGATGGAACATCAGCGGACCGTGGACCGCCCGCAGCCGCCGCACCAGCTCGGCGGCCGCGGGCGTCAACTCCACGCGCGCGTGAGTCTCGGACATGGGCACCACGCCCCTATGGCGATAGGCGAGTTACGGAATGAACGCGTCGGCCCAAGTCAGGTAAGCAGGTGGGGGGTTGCGGGGACGTTGCAGTGATGCTTAGGGGCAGACTCGGGCTCAGGCCGTCGCCGCTCGGCGGGCCAGGATGCCGACCGCCGCGCGGTTGAGGGTGCGGCCGCGTACGTCGAGGGTGACCTCCGCGAAGCCCGCCTCGACGAGTTCGTCGTGGAGCTGCTCGGGGCTGGTGTTCATCGTGTGGCGGTGGTGGACGATCACCAGGACGCCGCCGGGGCGCAGTACGCGCTGGAGTTCCTTGTAGGCGGCCTGGCGGTCCCAGAGGGTCACGTTGTTCACGGAGATCGCCGAGTCCACGGACGCGTCGGGCAGACCGGTGTTGTCCGCCGTTCCCTCGCGCAGAGTGGCGTGGCCGGTGGCCAGGTGCAGGGCGCAGCGTTCACGGGCCAGGGCGCGCATCGTGTCGGACGGGTCGACGCCGATCGCCCGGCCGCCGGGGGCGACCGCCTCGGCGGCGAGCGCGAGCCCGACCCCGGGGCCGGGGCCGATCTCCAGGACCTGCTTCCCGGGGGCGAGCTCGGCGTGCTCGACCGCCCACGCCTCCTGTTCCGCGTTGCCGCGCGACATGATGGCGCCTCCGATCAGACCGGGTATGCCCCGCGGGCGGCCGAAGATCGGGTCGAGGATCTGCAGGAGCAGAGAGTTCATCTGGTCGGCGTCCAATCCATGGAGAGCAGACGGGGGAAGAGCTGCGTCGGATGGTCTTTTCCGGACCTAGAGGATCGCTGGAGAGCGGCGCCGCCCCGGTCGAGGAGCCCGCCGCACACCCCTCGCGGCGCGCCCCACGCCTCAGCCGTACGTCCAGCGGAGCTCGACCGGTGGTCGAGGCCGCGCGCTGACGGTGACGGGCACATCGGACGGGCCCATCGACAGAAGGTGCGTTATGAGCGGGTTCACTCTCACCGAATTCCGGAAGATCGTGGAGCTCTGCTTCGACGGGGCGGACGCCGCCGCGCTGGACGAGTCGGTCCTGGAGACGGAGTTCGGCGACCTCGGCTACGACTCCCTCGTCGTGTACGAGATCGCCATGCGGGTGCAGGACGACTACCACGTCACCATCCCGGACGAGGCGCTCGACGAACTGCGGACCCCGGGTTCCCTCATCGCCTACGTAGCCACCCGGATCCCGGCGGACCGGTGATCCCCACGCCTTGCGAGGAGTTGCTCCAGTGAGCCGAAGTGTCGCCATCACCGGCATCGGGGTCGTGGCCCCCGGAGGTATCGGGCGGAAGGCGTTCTGGGATCTGCTGATCTCCGGGCGGTCGGCCGGCCGCACCATCTCGTTCTTCGATCCGTCCCGCTTCCGCTCCCAGATGGCCGCGGAAGTGGACTTCGTCCCCGAGCGGTACGGGCTTTCGCCGCGCGAGATCCGGCGGCTCGACCGCGCCGCGCAGTTCGCCGTGGTGAGCGCCCGTGAGTGCCTCGCCGACAGCGGTCTGGAGTTCGCCGCGCTCGACCCCGAGCGCGTCGGTGTCAGCGTCGGCAGCGCCGTCGGGGGCACCACCAGTCTGGAGCGCGAGTACTTGGTGCTCAGCGACAGCGGGCGGCAGTGGGAGGTGGACGGCTCGTATCTCTCGCCGCACCTCTTCGACGCCTTCGTGCCCAGTTCGCTGGCGGCCGAGGTCGCCGCGCTGGTGGGCGCCGAGGGCCCGGCCGCCGTCGTCTCCACCGGCTGCACCTCGGGGCTCGACTCCGTGGGGTACGCGCGCGACCTCATCGCGGAGGGCCGCGCCGATGTGATGCTCGCGGGCGGTACGGACACGCCGATCTCGCCCATCGCCGCCGCCTGCTTCGACGCCATCAAGGCGACCTCGCCCCGCAACTCCGACCCGGAGCACGCCTCCCGGCCCTTCGACCGCACCCGGGACGGCTTCGTGCTTGCCGAGGGCGCCGCCATGCTCGTACTGGAGGAGCTGGAGCACGCCCGGGCCCGGGGCGCGCACATCTACGGCCTGGTCTCCGGCTACGCCTCGCGCTGCAACGCGTACCACATGACCGGGCTCAAGCCGGACGGGCGCGAGATGAGCGAGGCGATCACGGCGGCGCTCACCGAGGCGCGGCTGCCGGGCGACGCCGTGGACTACATCAACGCCCATGGCTCGGGCACCAAGCAGAACGACCGCCATGAGACGGCCGCGTTCAAGCGGGCCCTGGGCGAGCACGCCTACCGGACGCCGGTCAGCTCCATCAAGTCGATGGTGGGGCACTCGCTGGGCGCGATCGGCTCGATCGAGATCGCCGCCTGCGCGCTCGCGATGGAGTTCTCGGTGGTGCCGCCGACCGCGAATCTGCACGAGTCGGACCCGGAGTGCGACCTCGACTACGTACCCAACGAGGCACGCGAGCGGCCGCTCGACACCGTACTGAGTGTGGGCAGCGGATTCGGCGGATTCCAGAGCGCGATGATCCTCTCGCGGGGCGCGGCATGACGGCGCTGTCCGCGCAGGAGGCGCCTGCGAAGCTCGCCGAGGCCGTCGTCACCGGTATCGGCATCGTCGCCCCCAACGGCCTGGGCACCGAGGCGTGGTGGAGCGCGACGCTGCGCGGCGAGAGCGGGATCCAGGCGATCCGCGACTACGACGCCTCCCGCTACCCCTCACCGCTGGCCGGACTCATCACCGGCTTCGACGCGGCCGAGTATCTGCCGGGACGGCTGCTGCCCCAGACGGACCGGGTCACCCGGCTCGCGCTGGCAGCCGCTGACTGGGCACTTGAGGACTCGGGCGCGGACCCGTCGTCGCTGCCCGAGTACGCAACGGGCGTGGTGACATCCAATGCCACCGGCGGATTCGCCTTCACCCACCGCGAGATCCGCAAACTGTGGACCCGGGGCCCGCAACACGTCAGCGTCTACGAGTCGTTCGCCTGGTTCTACGCCGCCAACACCGGCCAGATCTCGATACGCCACGGGCTGCGCGGACCCAGCAGCGTCCTCGTCGCCGAACAGGCCGGCGGGCTCGACGCCCTCGGCCACGCCCGGCGCACTCTGCGCAAGGGCTCGGCCCTCGTGGTCTCGGGAGGAGTCGAATCCGCGCTCGACCCCTGGGGGTTCGTGGCGCACCACTCCAGCGGACGCCTCACGCGCTCCCACGACCCGCGTCGCGCCTATCTGCCCTTCGACGCGGCGGCCAGCGGACACGTACCCGGCGAGGGCGGCGCGATCCTCGTCGTCGAGGACGCGGCACAGGCCCGCGCCAGAGGTGCCCACCAGGTGTACGGGCGTCTCGCGGGCCATGCTTCCACCTTCGACCCGCAACCCGGCTCGGGCCGGCCGCCGGGGCTTGCCCGGGCGGCCCGCCTCGCGCTCGACGACGCCGGACTCGGCCCCGGGGACATCGACGTGGTGTTCGCCGACGCGGCCGGCGTCCCCGCGCTCGACGACGCGGAGGCGGCGGCCATCGAGTCGGTCTTCGGCCCGTACGGCGTCCCCGTCACCGCGCCCAAGACCCTCACCGGGCGGCTCGCGGGCGGCGGCCCGCCGCTGGACGTGGCGGCGGCGCTGCTCTCCGTACGGGACGGGGTGATCCCGCCGACCGCTCACATCGAGCGGCCCGTCCCCGGCCACCGCCTCGACCTGGTACGGGGCGGACCCCGGGACGCCCGCGTGCGCGCGGCGCTCGTCCTGGCCCGGGGACACGGCGGATTCAACTCGGCCGTGGTGGTCACCGCGCCCCAGGACCGGCCCGAACACCGGGACAACGACCGGCGATCGCGAGAGGCGGCCCCCGCATGAACGAGCTGACATTCCTGGAACTCAAGCGCATCCTCGTCGAATGCGCCGGTGAGGAGGAGCAGTCCGACCTCACCGAGGAAGCCCTCGACGCCCTGTTCACCGACCTCGGATACGACTCGCTCGCCGTCCTGGAGACCGCGGCGGAGGTCGGCCGCCGCTACGGGGCCGACCTCAGCGACGAGGACGTGGCCGGCGCGGACACCCCGCGCGCCTTCCTCCGGCTGGTCAACCAGACCCTGTCCGCCGCGGCCTGAGAGGACGACGACGATGACCACCGTAACTCCCTTGTACGGACAGGCACTTGTCACCGGAGCGACGCGCGGGATCGGCCGTTCGGTGGCCCGTACCCTCGCGGAACGCGGCCACCCGGTCTTCCTCTGCGCCCGCGACGAGGCGGCCGTCGCCGCCGAGGTCGCCCACCTCACCGAGCGCGGCTTCACGGCGGCGGGTGCGGCCTGCGACGTGACCTCGCCCGAGCAGGTACGGGCGTGGGTGAAGCGGGCCGTCGAACGGTTCGGCCCGGTCCAAGTGCTCGTGAACAACGCGGGCCGCAGCGGTGGGGGCACCACCGCCGAGCTCTCCGACGAGCTGTGGCACGACGTGATCAACACCAATCTGAACAGCGTCTTCCTGGTGACCCGCGAGGTCCTGACGACCGGCGGGCTGAGCGGCCGCGCGGGCGGACGGGTCATCAACATCGCCTCCACCGGCGGCAAACAGGGTGTCGTCCTCGGTGCCCCCTACTCCGCCTCCAAGCACGGCGTGGTCGGCTTCACCAAGGCACTCGGCCTGGAACTCGCCAGGACGGGCGTCACCGTCAACGCGGTGTGCCCCGGATACGTGGAGACCGAGATGGCGGGCGATGTGCGCCGCCACTACGCGGACCTGTGGAACGTCACCGAGGACGACGTACTCGCGCGCTTCGAGGCGAAGATCCCGCTCGGCCGCTACACCGAACCCGACGAGGTGGCAGCCTTGGTCGGATTCCTGGTCAGCGAGCAGGCGGCGGCCATCACCGCGCAGGCCCTCAACGTCTGCGGCGGCCTTGGCAACTACTGAGGCTCAGGAGGAGTCGAGCATGTCGATCGAGTCAGCCGTCGAGCCCGCCGGGCAGCGCCGCACGGCCGCACCCCTGCGCAGCGCCGAGCACCACGCGGAACTCGCCGCACCCGCGCGCCGCGCCTACCAACTGATCGCCGACGTCACCCGCTGGCCGGTGCTGTTCCCGCCCTGCCTGGCCGCCCGCGTCCTGGAGAGTGACCGGGACTCCGAACGTATCCGGTTGTGGGCCATCGTCGGTACGGACGTGCGGAGTTGGACCTCGCTTCGTCTCTTCGACGAGGAGCGGCTGCGCGTCGACTTCCGCCAGGAGACGCCGAGCCCGCCCGTCGACTGGATGAGCGGCCACTGGCACTTCGAGGAGACGGCCGCGTACCGGTCACGCCTGACGTTGGGCCACGAGTGGTCGGTGTCGGGTAGCCCGGGGGAGGAGCGGCGGATCGCCGAGGCCCTGGAACGCAACAGTCGGGCCGAGATCGAGGCGGTCGCTCAATGGGCCGAACGCCCGTACAAAATAGATGAGTTGGTGTTCTCCGTAAGTGACGAGACCGTCATCAACAGCTCGCCCCAGCAGGTGTACGACTTCCTGTACCGGGCCGACCTGTGGCCGGAGCGGGTGGCGCATGTGGCGGGGCTCGATCTGGAGGAGACCGGGGACGCGGAAGCCGACGGGGCGCTCGTGCAGACGCTCGACATGAAGACCAGGACCGACGACGGCTCGGTGCACGCCACCCAGTCGGTACGGCTCTGTTTCCCCGACGAGCGCATCGCCTACAAGCAGACCACCGTGCCGCGCGGACTGCGCGGGCACAGCGGGGAGTGGGTGATCACCCCGGTGGCGGACGGCACCCGGGTCACGGCCCACCACCAGGTGGCACTCGACCCGGCGGCGGTGGAGGTGGTGTTCGGTCCCGGCACCACGTTGGCCGAGGCGCGACAGCGGGCCGGGGCGCTTCTGAGCGGCAACAGCATGCGCACGCTCGAAAGCTGCCGCCGCAATACGGAGGGCACGTCGGCCGTGGCGGGAGGCGGGGCGCGATGACGCAGGCCGTGCTGCCGCAGAGAACTGCCCGGATGCTGGAGGTCGCGGACGGCGTCCACGCGTATGTCCAGGAGCCGGGCGGCTGGTGCCTGAACAACGCGGGGGTGCTGCTCGACGGGAACCGAGGACCGGTGGTCGTCGACACGGCGGCGACGGAGGCCCGCGCGCTCGCCCTGCGCGCCGCGATCGGGAAGCTCACCGCACGCTCGCCCCGACTGCTGGTCAACACCCACTTCCACGGCGACCACTGTTTCGGCAACGCGCTGGTCGCGGGCCCGCACACGACGATCCTCGCGCACGAGCTCGCCCGCGTCGAAATGGCCGGTGCCGGGCTCGGGCTCATGGGGCTGTGGCCGGACGTCGAGTGGGGCGGCATCGAACTGCGCCTGCCGGACCAGACGTATGACGGTGGCCGGATGGTCCTCCATCTCGGGGAACGTACGGTCGAGCTGCTGTACGTGGGGCCCGCGCACACCACCAACGACACCGTGGTGTGGCTGCCCGAGGAGCGGGTGCTGTTCGCGGGCGATGTGCTGATGCCGGGCTGCACACCGTTCCTGCTCATGGGGTCGCTGCACGGGTATCTGCGGACCATCGAGCGGCTGCGCGCGCTCGGACCCCGTGTCATCGTCGGCGGGCATGGGCCGGTCTGCGGTCCGGAGATCCTCGACGAGACGGCCGGATATCTGCGCTGGCTGCGCCGGACCGCCGAGGAGACCCTCGCCGCCGGACTCGACCCGATCGAGGCGGCACGCGGGCTCGGATCCCACCCGTATGCGGAGTGGCAGGACCCCGAGCGCCTGGTGGGGAATCTGCACCGGGCGTACGTGGAGCTGCGCGGCGGAGCCGAGGGCGAAACCCTCGACGCGGTCGGGATCTTCGGAGAGATGGTGGAGTTCAACGGCGGCCGTCTGCCCGCCTGTTACGCATGATCGAGGAGCTGGTGCCCGAATGGGCGCGGGCGGCCGAGGCCTTTTTCGACCCGCTCGGCGCCGCACCCCACCCGGCCGAGCTGCGGTTTCTAGCGCCCGGCGCAGTGGAGCGGCGGCGCCGGGAGTTCGCCACCGGACGCGCCTGCGCCCGCCGCGCCCTGGCAGCGCTCGGCGCCCCCGCACATGGCCCGTTGCCGCGCGACGCACGGGGCGCACCGGTGTGGCCGAACGGCACGCTCGGCAGCATCACGCACTGCACTGGATACCGCGCGGCTGTGGCGGCCCGCGCAGATGAGGCGTTGGCGCTGGGTGTCGACGCCGAACGGCGGCCCCGACCGCTCTCGGAACGGGCGACCAACGCCATCACAACGGAGTGGGAGGCTCGTCAACTGCTCAGGCTGCAAAGGGAGTTGGGTCACCCCTGGTCGATGCTGTTGTTCAGCGCCAAGGAGGCCGTCTACAAGGCCTGGCATCCCCACGCCCGGCGCCCCTTGTCCTTCCGGGACGCCGAGGTGCGTATCGACCCCGTCGACGAGGGGGGCGGTGTGCTCGCTGTCCGCCCCACCCGCCGCGCACTTCCGGAGCTGAGCGGTGGCTATCGTTTCGAAGACGGGCTGCTGGTGACGGTCGTACACCATGGGCTCACCCGTCCAGTACGGCCAGCGCCTCCTCGAACGCCGTCACATCTGCGGGCCCACCTGTCTCCCGCGCCGGAGCGAGCAGCGGCACGATGAGGCTGGCGCCCCTGCGTACGGCGGGATGGTGGCGTGCGGGGGCGCTCAGGCCGCGGTCGGTGCCGGCGTCCAGGAGCAGCAGCCCGGGCTCGGTTCCCTCGGCGTCCAGGACCGCCTTGAGTGCGGGCCAATACCGTACGGGCAGGGCCAGTTGGTCGGCCCAGAACGACGCGTCCCGGGCCTGCGACGGGGTGACGGGCGCCGCCGTACGGGACGAGATCACCGTGGTGTGCGGTACGCGCGGGCGCAGCCGGGCGAGCTCACGGCCGAACCGCGCGGCCGCCCCCGCCATCGACGGGCTGTGGAACGCGTGTCCGGAGCGCAGCGCCCGTACCGTACGGCCCATGGCGTGGAGCCGTTTGTGCGCCGCTTCCAGTGGTTCGAGCGGACCGGAGAGGATCGTCTGGCGCGGGCCGTTGAGGGCGGCGACGCTCACGGGGCCCAGGTCGTGGGGGAGTTCGTGCGGTGCCGCGGCGACCGCCAGCATCCCGCCGTGGCCGCTGCCATGAAGCGCGCGGGATCGTGCCGCCGTCAACGCCCCCAGATCCGCCGTCCGGTAGACCCCGGCGAGGCACGCCGCCGCGAGCTCCCCGACGCTGTGGCCGAGAAGGAGGTTCGGAGGACGCACCGCCGTACCCACCGCCCGGCCGAGCGCATGCCCCACGGCGAGCAGCAGCGGCTGGGCGACCTCGGCCGTGTCCATGTCCGGGTTGGGCGCAGGGCGCAGCCACTGCTCGGCGAGGCCGGTCCCCGCGCCCCCCGACACGGCGAAGAACTCGTCCATCCGCGCGGTGAATTGGGGCTCGGCCCCGTACAACCCAGCGGCCATACGCTCCCGCTGGGCCCCCTGACCTGGCAGCAGCAGCACGATCCTCCGGCTCTCCACAGCGCCTCCTCCCCGGCCGGGCCGCAAACCCGCCCGCTGGTCTCGTGGCGCAGACGGTGTCGGCGCGGTCTCGATACGAGGTGGACCGATGCTCAAGCGGAACTCGTCGCAGCCGCCCGACAGTCGGCGCACCCACGACCACCCACGACTATTGAGGAGCACCGGATGACGCGTGACAGGACACTCTTCGAGGACGACTTCCGGCAGGGGTTCGACACGGCCGGCCGCTGGCAGGTGCCGCCACTGGAGAAGGCGGTGGTGACCTGCTCGCACGACGGTCTGACCGTGGCACCCGCAGGCGTCGACCATGTCACCGGACAGCCGGTGTTCACGCACTCCGCCGACCACGACGGGGTCGCGTCCGGGATCGGTGACCACATCAAGTGGGTGGCCCTGGTGGGTGGTTCGGGCTCGGGGCGCCAGACGTTCGAGGTGCCCGCCTCCGGTCGGCTCGACTGCTCGATGACCCTGTCGGCGGTCAGCCTGGGCGGCGAGCGGCACCCCTTCGGGGCCGCCGTCGCGGATCCCGACAGCGATGTGCGGCTCGCCACCGCCGTGATGATCACCATGGACCCGGTGAGTCATATCGTCTGCGACTTCGTGCTCACCAACACCCGTGTCTACGCGCTGTACGAGCGGGTCCCGTCGCCCGGTTCGTCGTACGCCGCGTTCTCGTACGCCGTACCGGTCGCAGCCCGTACCCCCGAGCAGTGGCACGGCCTGACGGTCAGGGTCGAGGACGGCGGGAGCCGGGTGGTGTGGCGGGTGGACGGTGGCGAGGTGCTGCGGGTCGGGCGGCTCGGGCACCGGCTGCCCGACCGGCGGCACATGCTGCTCGACCACGGCGGCGAGGAGGGGGAGCCGGTGCGTCTGGGCAGGCTCGTCTGCGGGATCGGGATGCTCACGATGCTGGACGGCGCGGGCCCCGACGGCCGGGGTCTGGTCCGGCTGAATCCGGAGCCCGGCCACTACTTCTCGCCGCGTCAAGGTGCCCCGTACACCCAGGAGTTCGTGGACGGCGAGAGCCTGCCGCGCAGCAGGTCGTGGGGTGCGGGCGCGGTGCTCAACGTGCGCGATGTGGCGGTCCGGACGGCGGTTGACAGCGCGGTCGGAGCTGCATAGATTTGAGTGACTTTGCTTTGAAAGCAAATAGACTGGTGGCGGAGGCCCCCCATGAGTGAACAGCAAGCGGACAGCGGCCTGAGCTGGAACGAGCGGGTCATCAAGGAATTCCGGGCGAACAACGGCCGGGTGGGCGGCATGTTCGAGGGGGCGCCGATGGTGCTGCTGACGACCATGGGCAGGAAGACCGGCAAACCCCACACCAATCCGGCCATCTACTACAAGGACGGCGACCGCTATCTGGTCTTCGCCTCCAACGCGGGCCGGGACAAGAACCCGGACTGGTATCACAACCTCCTGGCAAGTCCCCAGGTCACGCTGGAGATCGGCACCGAGGAGGGCGCCGCCAAGCCCTTCGCCACCCGCGCCGAGGAGCTCAAGGGCGAGGAGCGCGACCGGTATTGGGAGCTCCAGTGCACCCTCGACCCCGGTTTTCGCGACTACGAGTCGAAGACCGACCGGAAGATCCCCGTGGTCGCCCTGCAACCGCTGGACCTCGGCGGGGACAATGAGCGCAGCCGCATGATCGGCCAGCAGCTGATCAAGCACCACAGCGATCTGCGCGGCGAACTGGCCCGCCTGCGCACCGCGATGGAGCAGGCGCTCGGCGGTGACGACACGGACGCGCGTCCCGCCGCCGAGCTCACCGAGCAGTTGCGGGCCCGCTGCCTGACGTACTGCTACGGCTTGCAGATGCACCACATCCGCGAGGACGGCTCGTTCTCCGCCTTCGAGGTCAGGTACCCCCATCTCGTCCCCGCCATCACCAAGTTCCGCGAGCAGCACCACGTGGTCGAGACGGCCCTGGCCGAGTTCGAGGAGGTGCTGGACAAGGGCCTGTCCGGCGACGGCGGCGACCTGGAGCGGCTGCGCGGCGAACTCGACCGCGTGGTGGCGGGCCTGGAGGCCCACTTCGCGTACGAGGAAGAGACCCTGCTGCCCGCCCTGGAGGGCTGATCCGTGCCGGACATGCGCTACACGGTCCTCGGCAAGACGGGCGTCCGCGTCTCCGAACTCGCCCTGGGCACCATGACGTTCGGCGACGACTGGGACTTACCGAAGGAGCTGCCCGGCAGACTCCTTGAGCAGTTCGCCGAGGCGGGCGGCAATGTGATCGACACGTCCAACGAGTACGGGCACGGCTCGGCGGAGTCCGTCATCGGCGAGCTGCTGCGCGGGCGCCGGGACTCCTTCCTGCTCACCACGAAGTACACGCTCCAGATCCGCCCCGGCGATGTGAACGCGGCCGGCAACCACCGCAAGAACCTGGTCGTCTCCCTTGAGGACAGTCTGCGCCGCCTCGGCACCGACCACCTCGACATCTTCTGGGTGCACGCGCGTGACACCCTCACGCCGGTGCCGGAGGTGATGCGGGCCCTGGACGACCAGGTGCGCGCGGGGAAGGTCCTCTATGTGGGCGTGTCCAACTGGCCCGCGTGGGAGATCGCCCAGGCCAACACCCTTGCGGAGCTGAGGGGGTGGACCCCGTTCGCGGCGATGCAGGTCCACTACAACCTTCTGGACCGCACCGTCGAGCGCGAGTTCCTGCCGATGGCGCACGCCTTCGACCTGCCCGCCTTCGCCTGGGGCCCCCTCGCGGACGGGCGGCTGACCGGGAAATACCTCAAGGGCGAGGGCGGCCGCCTCGACAAGGTGCCGTGGGGCAAGCCGCGCGGCGAGGGCGACGACGTGGTGCGCGAGGTCGTCAGGATCGCCGAGGAGGCCGGGCGCACCCCCGCCCAGATCGCCCTCGCCTGGCTCCGCTCACGCCCCGGCACGGTGATCCCCGTGGTCGGCGCCACCTCCGAGCACCAGATGCGCCAGAACCTCGAAAGCGTCGAAGTCACCCTGGATCAGGAGCAGTTGGCGGCACTGGACAAGGTGAGTGCGGTGCCGGCCGGGTATCCGACGACCATGCTCCAGTTCCCGGCCATGACCCGGATGGTGTACGGCGAGCACTGGCAGCGCGTCGACGACCGGCGCACCACCACCGGCCGCGCGGTCGCGGACGACCTGTTCTCCGTACGCCGCTGAGATCCACACGCAGGAGAACGACAGCGCGGGCCCCGTCCTTCTCGGACGGGGCCCGCACGGTTGGACCGGGTCGGGGACCGGCTCAGTCGGTGGTGCTGATCTTGAAGTTGCGCACCTTCAGGGTGACGCCCTGGCCCCAGAGGCGGTTGGACTCCAGGCTCTTGTCGTCGTGGAACTTCTGCGGGGAAGGCGCCCCCTTCGCCGGGTCGAAGTAGAAGCCGGGGGTGTCCTCCAGACGTACCAGACCGGCCTTGTCGCGGTCGTTCGCGCCGCCACCGCCGTCCAGGAGGTTGCCGGTGCCCAGGGCGCACTGCACCGACGACATCTTGACCTGCTCCTGCTTGCCGCCGTGGTCGATCCGCAGGTACTTGCGGTCGAACGCCAGCGTCCCGATGCGGTCGGTGGACAGCACCTTCTTCCCGTTGACCAGCCAGGTCACCCGCTTGCCGCCCTCGTCGTAGCGGACCTGGAGGCGGACCGGCTGACCGGGGACGCGCTTGGCGACCGGCACCGAGTAGTGGAAGGAGGCGTATGTGCTGTTCTCCACGGGCAGCCGCTCGTAGATCGCGTGGACCTCGGTGTTGGTGACCGAGAAGTTGGCCACGGTGTGCGAGGCGTGGTCCACCGTGATCACAGTGGCGCTGGCGAGGCGGGGGTCGGACTGAGGGTCGGTGACCGCCTTGCCGAAGGGGTGGTTCTCGGTGCCGTCCGTCTTCACTGAGAGGTCGGTGGTGCAGCTCCAGGACCCGGTCGCGGGGATCGCGAAGCCGTTCTTCGCGGACTCGCGCGGCTGCGCCACCCACTTGAGGTGGTCGCCGGTGCCGCCGCCGAAGCCGGTGGCGTCCTGGCCGGTCGTCGCGGCGAACGCGGGACGGCCCGTCTTGGCGTTGCGACCCGTCGGCACCACGGTGATCCCGTTGGCGTTGGACGTCACGATGCCGTCGCCCTGGGCGAGTTCACCGGCCGGGGTGTGGGCCTTGCCGAGCAGCCATGTCTGCTGGGCGTCGAAGCCGCTCGCGAAGGTGTCCTGGAACAGCACCTTCTCGGACCGGGGGGTGGCGGCCTGGGCGCCGCCGGTCAGCGTGAGGGCCGTGCACGCGGTGGCGGCCGCCACCACGCCGACCGCGATCCGCCGCGACCGCGCAAAGGGCCGTCGGCCCGCTCCAGCCTCTACGGGCATGAGATCTCCTCCATACATCGAGTCCATACGTCGGGTGCGTACGCGTCGGTGCGTACGCCCCGAGTCCGTACGTCGGTCCGTCTGCCGAGTGCGGCGCAGGCCGGATCGCTGCGCGCCGGGTCACCGTCGCGGCGGGACCTCGATTACCGCTCGAACCGACGAGGGCGCGCGTCGACAGGGGATCCAGCGCTCTTCGAGGTGTGCTGCGAAGCATCCCGCGAGTACGGATCAGTTCTCCCGGACGTCCACGGAAAGGGCGGGACACGCATGGACGGCATGGATCCATACCTTGAGATCTCCGACGAGGTGGCCACGGCGCTTCAGGAGAAGCGGCCCGTGGTCGCCCTGGAGTCCTCCCTGATCACCGCGAGCCCCACGCTCGAACTGGCCCTGGACATCGAGAAGTCGGTGCGCGACGCGGGCGCGGTACCCGCGACGATCGGCATCGCCGACGGCCGCGTCCTGGTGGGCATGGACGTGGAGCGGATCGAGCAGGTCAGGAGCGCCGAGCGGGTGCAGAAGGTGAGCGCCCGCGACCTCGGACTCGCCCTCGCCGGCGGGGGCCTCGGTGCCACCACGGTCGCGGGCACCATCGTGATCGCCGAGCGCGCGGGCATCGAGGTGTTCGCGACCGCGGGCATCGGGGGTGTGCACCGCCGGGCGCAGCAGACCTTCGACATCTCGCCCGACCTGCTCCAGTTCACCCGTACCCGGATGACGGTCGTCTCAGCGGGCGCGAAGAGCATCCTGGACGCGCGGCTGACCGCCGAGTACCTGGAGACGGCGGGCGTGCCGGTGTTGGGCTACGGCACGGACCGGCTGCCGCTCTTCTATGTGCGCGGCGGCGACATCGCCGTCCAGCGCGTCGACGATCTGCGCCTGGCCGCGCGGGCCGTGCGCACCCACTGGGCGGTCAACGGCGGCGGCACGGTGCTGCTGACGGTCCCGGTGGACGAGGCCGACGCGGTCGACGGGGCACTCGTGGAGGAGGCCATCGCGCAGGCGCTGGAGGAGGCGGACCGCACCGGTGTCACGGGCAACCGGGTCAGCCCCTTCCTGATGCGGGCGGTCTCCAAGGCGACCCGGGGCCGCACAGCGGCGGCGGGCCGGTCGGTCCTGCTGGGGACCGCCCGGGTGGCGGGCGAGTTCGCGGTCGGGCTGAGCGCCGAGCGCGCTGCCAAGGAGCAGCGGTGACGGGCGCACCGATGCCGGGTGTACGGGGCCTGGTCCTCGACCTCGACGGCACCCTGGCCGACACCCCGCAGGCCATCGCGACGATCACCTTGAAGGTGCTGGCCGCCCGGGGCGTCGACGCGGACGAGAGCATCGTGCGCCCGCTGATCGGCAAACCGCTGGACCAGAACTTCGCGACGTTGCTCGGGTGCGCGCCCGAGGACGCGGAGGTGGCGGCGGCCGTCGCCGAGTACCAGAGCCAGTTCCGCGCGCATCTCCAGGGGATCGCCCCCGAGGAGCTGGCCTACCCCGATGTGCCGGACGCCCTCCAACACCTGCGTACCCGAGGTGTGTTGCTCGGCCTCGCCACCTCCAAGCCGCGCGGCGCGGCCGAGCGGATGTTGCGCCTGATGGGCGTGTACGAGCTGTTCCACGTCGTGGCCGGGCACGACTCCGTACAGCGTGGCAAGCCCGACCCCGAGATGGCATTGCTCGTCGCCGACGGCCTCGGCCTCACCCCCGCGCAGTGCGTCGTCGTGGGCGACGGCGTCGCCGACGCGGGCATGGGCCGCGCCGCCGGGATGCGGGTGGTCGGGGTGTCGTACGGGGTGGCCGGGGCGGCCGAGCTGATGGCGGCGGGCGCGGAGCGCGTAGTGGACTCCTTCGGTGAACTCACCGTGCTCGTCACCGACCGGGTCTGACCCCAACAACCGTATATGTATGAGGAGTTGATATGACCCAGCCGACCACGGCGGAATCCACCGTCCTGTGGCGCGACGACTTCACGGACGGCCTGCGGGCGTCCGGCCCGGCCGCGCCCTGGCGGTTCGTGCAGGCCAACGCGGAGCATGTCGCCGACGATGCGGTGATCACCACGGACAGCGACGGTCTGCACCTGGTGGCCCCGGGGCGCAACGCCCGTACCGGCGAACCCGCCTTCACCCGGACCGTCCCGCGCGAGACCGGCGAACCGGGCTCGATCCCCGGCTTCGCCGATCACGCGAAGTGGATCGCCTACGTCAACCGCCAGTCGTCCGCGGGCTTCCAGGGCTTCGACGCCGAGCCCGGCCGCGTCCTCTCCGTCGAGGCCACGGTGTCGGGACGTACGTATGGCACCTCGGACCACCCCTTCGGGGACGCGGTCAGCGACCCGGACGACGATCTGCGGCTCGCCGGGGCGATGCTCAACACCATCGACCCGGAGACCTCGGTCGCCTTCGACTTCATCCTGACCAACAAGGGGGTGCACGCCTTCTACGGGCGCACCAACTTCGCCCGACGCCACCTCGGCGGATACGGCTCATTCGCCAACACGGTTCCTCTGACCCGTCGTTCACCCGGTGACCGGCACCGGGTCAAGATCTCGTACGACCGTGCCGCCGGTACCGTTCGCTGGTTCCTGGAGGGCGAGGTGGTCCTGACAGTCGACCGCATCGGGCACCCCCTCGGCCGCGACACGCTCACCCTCGACGAGGGCGGCACCCCGACCCTGGTCGAGCCCCGCCAGCTCAGCTTCGGCATGGGGATGCTGAGCCTGCTCGACGGCTCCTGGCCGACCGGCAAGGGCCTGGTCCGGCTCTCCCGCGCCACCACGTACTACCGGCCCGACCGGGGCGCGCCCGTCGAGCAGTCCTTCGTCGACGAGGACAGCCGGGACGCCACCAGGCTCTTCGGCCAGGGCGCCGAGCTCACCATCAGCGGCTTCACGGTGAGCAGCGCTCCGACGTCGTAACGGCATCGTGCGTACGAGAGCGGGGCCGCCGGTGCGACACCGGCGGCCCCGCTCACCTGCGCGCCCTCACGAATCCATGGCAGCCGTCCGTGCGAGCCCGGCGGTCCCGAACCGGCGTGCGGCGGGCTCCCATTGGAGGACCGCGTGCCCGGCGCCGGCGTTGGCGTCGCGCCAGAACCGCTGGAGCTCCCCGTGCACGGACTGCGCACCGGTGCCGCCGGTGCGCTGCAACCGGTTCACCGCGTCGAGCAGCAGATCCACCGCGGCGACATGGTCGCGCTGGGCCCGTGCGCCCGCCCAATCGTCGGCGAGCAAACCCCGGTCCGCGTCCGCCGCCGCCCGGGCGAGCAGCAGCTCGGCCGCGTCGGTGAGGGCCGCGCTGCGGGCGAGGTCGAGTTCGACCGTGCTGCCCTGGTTGGGCCCGGGGCGGGCGGCCCGCTTGCGTACGACGGCCTGCGACCACGCGTCGGTCGCACCCCGCACCGCACCCAGGATCGGCGCCGCGAAGGTCAGACCGCTCACGTTCTGGAGCGGGACGCACAGGCTGTCCGGTGCGGTGCCCGGGGTGCGCCCAGACGCCAGCTCGCCGCGCAGGAACGAGTGGGCCCGGGGGACGAACACCTCGTCGAGGACGACGGTGTCACTGCCCGTACCGCGCATCCCGACCGTGTCCCAGGTCCGCTCGATCTCGTACGCGGACCGGGGCACCAGCAGGAACCGCACCTCCGGGGCGCCGCCCGGCACCGGTACCTGGACGGCGAGCAGGGCGAAGTCGGAGGCGTGCACCCCGCTGACGTAGGGCCAGCGGCCGCTCAGGACCCAACCGCCGTCTGCGGCCCGGGCGTTGCCGCCGGGGACGAGGGCGCCCACCACCATGGCGTCGGGCCCGTCCGCCCAGACGGTCCGCTGCCCCTCCTCGGGCAGGAAGCCCGCCATCCGCGACAGCGTCGCGGTCACGGACGCGCACCAGCCCGCCGAGGGATCCTCCCGCGCGACGTGTACGACGGCTTCGAAGCAGGGCAGGAAGCCGCCTTCGTCACCGCCCCAGCGGGCGGGCACGAAGTGGCGGGCGAATCCCGCGCCGCGCAGCGCCTCGTACACCTTGGGGTGCAGACGCCGGTCCCGGTCGCCCTCGCGGGCGTGTTCGGCGGCCAGCGGCGCCACCTCGTGCGGACGGAGTGAACTGGGCTCTGTTGCAATGGAGTTGGACATCGTTTTGGACAACGGGGCTCCCCTCGGGAGTGTCGCGGCACGGCCTGCGACGGATGAGGGCCCGAGCGTCGGCCGGGCGGGTCGAAAGTGCCTTGACGAGCGCTCGACAGGCGGCGTATTCAACCCGCGTACGAAAAAGGTCTCCCCGGTCGACGGAGGCGACCGGGGAGACCGGACGGACCGCGTCGGGGGATGCCGCGGGCCGTGTCTGGGGGTTGGGCGTCAGTCCGACGCGGGGCGCGAGGAGGTCACGGGCTCCGACTCGGCGGGCGTTGTTTCTTCCTGCTGCGGGGGTTTGGGGGCGGACGCGGGCCCGAACACCAGGCGTCCGGGCGGCAGGATGAACGCGGCGGGCGCGGCGAGCACCCACAGGATCACCACGGTCACCAGACCGGCCACGGCGGCGTCCACGGGGTTGCCCTTGTCGTCGAGGTGCCCGAAGAACACCGTGCCGACGATGGCGATGCCGGTCGCGACGCCGATCTGGATCGCAGTGTTCACGAGTGCGGCGGCAGCTCCCGCGTGCCGGCCCGGGGTCTTGGCCAGGACCGTGGTGATGAGCACGCCCGAAGTCATCGAGACTCCGAGGCCCGCGATCAGCAGCCCGGGCACGATCTGCCAGGAGTGCAGCTCCATCTCGTACCGTTTGAACGCAGCGAGGACCAGGCCCATGCCGCTCGCCGCGATCAGCGAGCCGATGACGGCGACCGGCCTGCCGAACTGGCGGATCTTCGGCGCGAAGGGGGTGAACAGCCCCACGCCGACCGCGAACGGCACCATGCTCAGGGCGGTGTGCAGCGGCGAGAAGCCGAGGCCGGTCTGCAGATGCACGGTGATCACCAGGGTGTAGCCGGTACCGGCGAAGAACAGTACGGCGACCAGCAGACCGCCCAACGGGGCGCGTTCACGCAGGAGTTGGGGATCGATCAGCGGTGCCTGGCCGCGCCGGGTGACACCGCGCTCGTACCACGCGAACACCCACAGCAGCGCCGGGCACGCCGCCATCAGCGCGAAGCTCCACCAGGGCCAGCCCAGGGTGCGCCCCTCGACGAGTGGATAGAGCAACGCGACGACGGCGGCGGTGGCGATGGCGAGGCCGGGGATGTCCACGGTGGCGGCGTGCTCGGCCCGCGAGTCACGGCACAGGTAGTGCGTGGCGATCAACGCGGCGATGCCGATGGGGATGTTGACGAAGAAGATCGGCCGCCAGCCGAGGTCGAAGAGGTTGGCGTTGAGCAGCACACCGCCGATCAGCGGGCCGCCGACGCCGCCGATGGAGAAGTTGAGGCCGAAGATCGCGGCTGCCTTGGACTGCTCGGCGGCCGGGAACTCGACCCGCAGCATGGCGAGCACCTGAGGCACCATCAGCGCGGCCGAGGCGCCCTGGGCGATCCGGGCGGCCACCAGCATCTCGGGGTTGACGGCGAGGCCGGTGAGCGCGGAGGTGACGGTGAAGGCGGCCAGGCCGAGTTGGAAGATCCGCAGCCGGCCGAACCGGTCGCCGAGGCGGGCCGCGGTGATCATTCCGGAGGCGAAGGCGAGCACGTATCCCGCGATGGACCATTCGAGCTGGGTGCTCGACGCGTGCAGTTCCCGCCTCAACGAGGGCAGCGCGACATTGATCACGGTGGTGTCCACCAGATCCATGAAGACCGCCGACAGCGTGACGATGAACGCCGCCCACCGCCGGGGGTTGAACTCGGCTGTGGCGGTGGTAGGAGATGAGGCTAAGGACATGGGCCATCCCTTTCCTGAGCAGGCCCGGAGCGCACGTGTCCGGTAGGGTGGACGAGCAAAGAGAGAGTTTGCTTTGAAAGCAAAGCTATAAGGGGGTCGGCAGGATGTCAACGGAGCGCGAGGCGGAGCGGAAGCGGCAGGCCGCGCGGGAGTCCGGGATGAGCAGGGACGACGCGATCCGGGCCATGCTCGTGCTGATGCCGCGTGTCGCACAGCGGCTGAAGCGCACCACCGTCCCCGAGCAGCTCCGCTCGATGAACCTCGCCCCGCGCCATCTCTCCCTGCTGTCCCACCTCGTCTTCGACGGCCCGGCCCTCGTCAACGAACTCGCGGCCCGCCTCGAAGTCGCCCCCACCACGGTGAGCCTGATGGTCGCCGACCTCAGCCGCCAGGGTGTCGTCGAGCGCAAGGCCGACCCGTCCGACCGGCGGCGCACGATCGTCTCCCTCACCGAGGACCCGGAGACCCGCGAAGCCATCAACAGCTGGCTGGCGCGCGGCGCCGACGCCTGGGAGAAGGCCCTCGACCCGCTCACCCCGCAGGAGCGGGCCATATTCGTACGCACCATGGAGGCGTACGAGAGCGGGGCGTCCGGAGCCACCGACTGAGCCGCCCTCCGGCGCGCCCGGGCCGATGAACGAGCCGTGCTGGAGCGGGATTCGAGCCCCGGCCCCTGAGCTGTGCGCGGGAACGGGCACCCCGCCCGCTTCCCGGACCGCCGGGAGGGCGTATGGGGCACGGAGTACTGGTCACCGGGGCCACCGGGACGGTCGGCCGGCATCTCGTCGGGCGGCTGCTCGCGCACGGCAGCAGGGTCCGCGCCCTGTGCCGCAGCCCCGAACGCGCGACGGCGCTCCTGCCCCGGGGTGTGGAGATCGCACGCGGCGACCTCACCGACAGCGCCTCGCTGGAGTCCGCGCTGCACGGAGTGGACGCGGCCTTCGTCCTGCTCGCCGAGGACGGGGGCGAGGCGTTCGCGCACGCCGCGTACCACTCAACAGGGCTGCGGCAGCTGGTGGTCGTCTCCGCCGACGCCCCACAGGGCCCGGGGTTCGACAACCCCCTTTTCGTCAAACACGTACAAGGAGAGGCGCGACTGCGGGCCACCGGCCTGCCGCTCACCGTGCTGCGCCCCGGGCCCTTCGCCTCGCTGGCCCTCCAGTGGGCTCCCGCCCTCGCGGCCGGTGACGTGGTGGGCGTCGTCCACCCCGACCTCGCCGTGCCGGTGATCGACCCGCGCGACATCGCCGACGTCGCGGCCGCCGTGCTCCTCGGACCCGAACCGGCCGGCGTACGGATCCTGCCGCTCTCCGGACCGCATGCGCTCGACGTCCACGCGCGCGTGCGTGTGCTCGGTGAGGTGCTGGGTCGTGAGCTCAAGGTGGCGCGGATCGCGCCGGAGCAGTGGGTGCGCCTGGTCGCCGGACGGCTGCCCGAGGCGTACGCACGTCAACTCATCGAAGTGGAGCGCTACTTGATCGAGCGCCGACTGCCCGTCGTGGCGAGCGTGCGGGAGATCACCGGATCGGCGCCCCGGTCCTTCCGCACCTGGGCCCAGGACCACGCCGCAGCATTCAGCGCCCCCGAGCGGGCGCGGTCATTCGAGGAGGCATCGTGAACACCGCAGTACGCACCACCGACACGGCGGCGCCGGCCGCCAACCCGGCCCGCTCCGGGCTGTACGCCGAGGTCCAGCTGTTCTACGCCCGCCAGGTGCACCTCCTCGACGCCGTCCGGGCGGAGCCGTTCGCCCGGACCTTCACCGAGGACGGCGTGTTCGCGCACTCCCCGGGCGTCCCCCCGGCGCGCGGGCACGCGGGCATCGCGCAGGAGGTGCGCGAGTACAACGAACGGCGCTTCAAGTCGGACCCGGTCCAGCGCCGCCACTGGTTCACCATGCTCGACGTACGGGAGCAGCCGGACGGCACCGTGCACACCGAGTTCTACGCACTCGTCGCGACCACCCGCCCGGGCCAGCCGCAGCCGGTCATCTCACCGAGCTGCGTGGTGCGGGACGTATTGGTCCGCAGCGATGACGGCGAACTCCGCACGCGCAGCCGTAAGGTGACGCAGGATCAGGAACTCTTCGACTAGATCGACCGACAAACGTTTGGGGGTGGCCGGGGGCTTTTCGCCCCCGACCACCCCCGAGTCGTCCGCGTCAGCCTTTCTGCGGCGGCCCCGCCGCCTCGACCGCCGCGATCACCGCGTTCTGCGCCCGGTCCCGCCAGGCCGCCAGCGGCTCGTACGCGTACGGGCCGAACGCCTCTTCCGCCTGGGTCAGCATCGTCTCCACGGTGTACTCGTCCACCGGCGGATTCCCGAGCCCGGCCCAACTGCGCTCCAGGCCCTCGCCCAGATGCTCCATCAGATGGCGCAGACCGCCGGGGCCGCCGCCGAGGTGGAAGGCGCGGAACGGTCCCGCGACCGCCCAGCGGGAGCCGATGGAGGCGGTGACGATCTCGTCCAGCTCGCCCACCGTGACCACACCTTCGCGCACCAGGTGGATGCTCTCGCGCAGCAGCGCCGACTGCAGCCGGTTGGCGACGAACCCGGGAACCGCGCGGCGCAGCACCACCGGTGTCTTGCCCAGGAACCGGTAGAAGTCCACGGCCGCCTCGATGTCCACCGGCTTGGCGTCCTCGGCGGCGACGACCTCTACCAGCGGGACGATGTGCGGGGGGTTGAACGGATGCCCCACGATCACCCGCCCCGGCTCGTCGAGCGCGGCGCCGAGATCGGCGGGGAGCAGGGTCGAGGTGGAGGAGAGCAGCAGCGCGTCGGGAGCCGCCTCGGCCGCCCGCCGGAAGATGTCCTGCTTGAGCGCCAGATCCTCCAGAACGTTCTCCTGCACGACCTGCGCCCCTGTCGCCGCCTCCGCCACGTCCGCGTGGAACGTGAGCCGTGCCGCCAGGAGTTCCGGGTCTGTCGCACCGTCGGGCAGGGAGCGCGCGTACAGGTCGAGCGCGCCCGTCACATGCTCGCGCGCGTCGGGTCTGGTGCTGCTGATACGTACGCTGAGTCCTTTGGCGGCGAACAGGGCGATCCATCCGAGGGCGATGGTGCCCGTGCCGAGGACGGCGACAGTACTCGGCGTCGGTGTGCGGGGATCGGGTGTGCGGGCCGTGGGTGTGCCGGGTGTGCTCATCACGCGGCCTGCCGTCGCGGCGTGGGGCCCGAGCCGAGCACCTGCTGGTGGAGCCGTTGCACCCGTGGCGACGGCTCCACGCCCAACTCGCTGACCAGCGTGGTGCGCAGCCGCTGGAACGCCTCCAGGGCCCGCCAGGTGTGGCCCGCCCGGTGCAGCGCCGTGATCAGATGGGCGCAGATGATCTCGTTGAGCGGGTGCTGGGCGGTCAACATCAGGAGTTCACCGAGGAGTTCACCGTGCCGGCCGAGCCGCAGATCGGCCTCGATACGCAGTTCATGGGCGCGCGTCCGGGCCTCGTTCATCCCGATGATCTCGGTCTCCAGGATGCTGCCCGCGGGTACGTCGGCCAGCGCCGGACCCTGCCACAGGTCGAGCGCCTCGGCCAGGAGCGCGGACGCCTTCGCGTCCTCCCCGGCCGCCAGTGCTCTGTTTCCGGCCGCCGACCGTTCCTGGAACGTGCCGAAGTCGAAGTCCACGACCGGCCCGTTCAGCTGATAGCTGCCGAAACGGGTGGCGAGCACGTCCTTCGCGGACAGTTCCGTCCGGTGGGGAATGGCTTTGGTGACCAGGCGGCGCAGCTGGAGCACGTAAGTCTGCAAGGTGGTCTGGGCGCTGCGCGGAATATGCTCGCCCCATATCTCCTCCATCAAGGTGGGTACCGGGACGATCCGCCCCGTGCGCAGGGCGAGAAGCGCGAGCAGCTGACGGGGTTTGCCCGCGCTCGGCACGATCGAAACACCGTCGATTTGGACTTTCAGCGGACCCAATACTTCGATTTCCACGCGAGGACCTCCACATGGGAATTGCTGACGTCCTCAAGTGTGGCACGAGGGTTCATGGAGATCCCAGTGAGATGTTCATGGACTCACAGGAGTTATTCATGGTTTGAACGGTCAACCAATGGTCAACCGGGAGAATGGCCTGGGGAATCGGGGGAGTGAAGAAGAATCACAGGAGCCCGAACTCCCGGGCCGTCCTGATGGCATCGATGCGATTGCGCGCGTTGAGCTTGCTCACGATCGTGGTGAGGTAATTGCGCACGGTCCCCACCGACAGATGCAACTGCCGGGCGATGTGCCCCGCGTCGTGTCCGTCGGCTGTCAGCCGCAGGACCTCGGTCTCGCGCGGGGTGAGAAGCTGCGCCCCCGAGTCGAGGGCGCTCAACGCAAGGCCGGAGTCGAAAACCCGCTGACCAGCCACGACTTTACGTACGGCGTCGGCCAGTTCGTCCGGGGGAGAGTCCTTCAGGAGCAGCCCGTCCACCCGGCCGTCCAGGGCCCGGCGCAGCATCGCGGGCCTGCCGATCCCGGTGAGGACGAGAATCCGGCATTCTGGAAGAGTCCTGCGTAATTGCTCGGCGGCGGTCAGACCGTCCGTGCCGGGCAGGTCGACATCGAGAATGGCCACGGTCGGGCGGCTGCGCAGCGCGGCGGGCACGATCTCATCGCCTCTGCCCACCTCCGCGACCACCGTGAAGTCCGCTTCCAGCTCCAGCAGAGCGACCAGCGCTCCCCGGACCATGTGTACATCTTCGGCCACGAGCAGGCGTATCACGAGTGCTGTTCCCCCAGTCTCATCGTCCGCGCCCGCCCCCCGTACCGCCAGCCCACACTACTCCGCGCGAGTGGATCACCACGGTCGACTATCGGCCAAAACAATGCAGCGAAGTAGGAGTCCGGCCGGTGCCGTCGCCGAGTACGGCTCAAGGGCTGCTCGACCGGGCGCTCCGACGCTGAGGCCGCTTCCCATTCCCACGGATACCGAACGCTGAAGTGGAGAGGGTTTGATGCGAACCGTCAGGACTGCCCGGCATGCGGATACCGGCGGCGCCGGGGGGCACAGCAGAATTCTCGGAATCGGCGGATATCGACCCCGGCAGGTGGTCGGCAACGCCGAGCTGTGCGAGGCGATCGACTCCACCGAGGAGTGGATCGAGACCCGCTCCGGTATCCGCGAACGCCGCTTCGCGGCGCCGGACGAGACACTGCACTCGATGGCCGTCGCGGCCGCCGGAAAGGCCCTCGCGGCGGCCGGTGTCGACCCGAGGGAAATCGACCTCGTGGTACTCGCCAGTATGTCCCAACTCGACCAGACGCCACCGCTGTCGGTACGGGTCGCCCACGCGCTCGGCGCCCGGGCGGCCGGGGCGATCGACCTGTCGGCCGCGTGCGCCGGCTTCTGCCACGCCGTCGCCATCGCCTCCGACGCGGTACGCGCGGGCAGCGCCCGGAACGTCCTGGTCATCGGCGCCGAGCGGATGACCGACATCGTGGAGCGGACCGACCGGGGCAGCGCGTTCCTCTTCGCCGACGGCGCCGGAGCCGTGGTCGTCGGGAGCGCCGACGCACCCGGCATCGGCCCGGTCGTCCGGCGCGCGGACGGTGCCTACAGCGAAGCCCTGCGGATGACCGCCCCCTGGGGCGACAGCGCGGGCGCACGGCCGTGGATGAGGATGGACGGCCGCAGGATCTTCCGCTGGGCCATGGACGAGGTGGCTCCGGCGGCCGCCGAGGCGCTGCGGGCGGCGGATGTGTCACCCGCCGACCTCGGCGCCTTCGTCCCGCACCAGGCGAACCTGCGGATCATCGACCTCATGGCGGAACGCCTGGGCCTCGGCCCCCGTACGGCGGTGGCCCGCGACGTCGTCCGCATGGGCAACACCTCCGCCGCCTCCATCCCGCTCGCCCTGGAGACCCTGCTCGCCGAAGGACAGGCGGGCAGCGGCGACACGGCCCTCCTCGTCGGCTTCGGCGCCGGGCTGAACTACGCGGCCCAGGTGGTGGTTCTGCCGTGACCGAGCGGAACGCGACCGTACGCCCGACGGCCTCCGACAGCTTCCGCTCCGCCATGGCGCACTGCGCCGCCGGCGTGGTGGTGGCGACCACTAGGGACGCGGCCGGCAGACCCTGGGGCTTCACCGCCACCTCGTTCTGCTCCGTCTCCCTCGAACCGCCGCTGATCCTGGTGTGCGTGGCGCACAGCGCCAGCGGTTACGGGGCGTTCACGGAGTGCGGCGAGTTCGCGGTGAGCGTCCTCAACGAGGACCAGCAGGACATCGCCACCCGCTTCGCCCGCAGCGGCGCCGACAAGTTCCTGCCCGAGGAGACGACGACAACCCGGGCTCTGCTACCGGCAGTTGCCGACGCCCTGATCGCACTGGACTGCCGGGTCCACGCCCGGTACGAAGCGGGCGACCACCTGATCCTGGTGGGCCGGGTGACGGACGTACGCATACGGAACGGCGCACCTCTGGTCCACCACAACCGCGCGTTCCGTACGCTGCGGCCCTAGCGGCGGTGGAGCGCCCGAGTGTGCCACTCCTGGAGGGCACGCACGGGCGCTCCGTCCAGCGACCACCGGAGGGCGTCGATGCCCTGGACGGCTGCTGCGAGTGCCTGGACGGTGGTCAGGCAGGGGACGGAGCGGGCCACCGCCGCGGTGCGGATTTCGTAGCCGTCGAGGCGGCCGCCGGTGCCGTAGGGGGTGTTGACGATGAGGTCGACCTGGCCGTCGTGGATGAGCTGGACGATGGTCTTCTCGCCGTTCGGGCCTTCGCCTTCGGACTGCTTGCGCACCACGGTGGCGTTGATGCCGTTGCGCTTGAGGACTTCGGCGGTGCCGGAGGTGGCGAGGAGTTCGAAGCCGTGGGCGACGAGTTCGCGGGCGGGGAAGATCATGGTGCGCTTGTCGCGGTTGGCGACCGAGATGAAGGCGCGTCCCTTGGTCGGCAGCGGACCGTAGGCGCCGGCCTGGGACTTGGCGTAGGCGGTGCCGAAGACGGTGTCGATGCCCATGACTTCGCCGGTGGAGCGCATCTCCGGGCCGAGGACGGTGTCGACGCCGCGGCCGTGGACGTCGCGGAAGCGGCTCCAGGGCATGACGGCTTCCTTGACGGAGATCGGCGCGTCCAGCGGCAGCGTCCCCCCGTCGCCTTCCTTGGGCAGCATGCCCTCCGCGCGCAGCTCGGCGATGCTCGCGCCGAGGCTGATGCGGGCGGCGGCCTTGGCGAGCGGGACGGCGGTGGCCTTGGAGGTGAAGGGGACCGTGCGGGAGGCGCGGGGGTTGGCTTCCAGGACGTAGAGGATGTCCCCGGCCATCGCGAACTGGATGTTGATCAGACCCCGGACGCCAACGCCCTTGGCGATGGCCTCCGTTGAGGCCCGCAGGCGCTTGATGTCGTGCCCGCCCAGGGTGATGGGGGGCAGGGCGCAGGCGGAGTCACCGGAGTGGATACCGGCCTCCTCGATGTGCTCCATGACGCCGCCGAGGTAGAGCTCGGTCCCGTCGTAGAGGGCGTCCACGTCGATCTCGATCGCGTCGTCCAGGAAGCGGTCCACCAGCACGGGGCGGGTCGGGGAAATCTCCGTCGACTCGGCGATGTAGGAGGACAGTCGCTCCTCGTCGTAGACGATCTCCATACCGCGTCCACCCAGCACGTAGGAGGGCCGGACCAGGACGGGGTAGCCGATCTCGTCGGCGATGGCCTTCGCGTCCGCGAAGGTGGTGGCGGTGCCGTGCTTGGGCGCCGGCAGCCCCGCCTCCGCCAGGACGCGGCCGAAGGCGCCGCGGTCCTCGGCGGCGTGGATCGCCTCCGGCGAGGTGCCCACGACGGGGACGCCGTTGTCCTTCAGTGCTTGCGACAGGCCGAGGGGGGTCTGGCCGCCGAGCTGGACGATCACACCGGCGACCGGGCCCGCGAGGGTCTCGGCGTGGACGATCTCCAGGACGTCTTCGAGGGTGAGGGGCTCGAAGTAGAGACGGTCGGAGGTGTCGTAGTCGGTGGAGACGGTCTCCGGGTTGCAGTTGACCATCACCGTCTCAAAACCCGCATCGCTGAGCGCGAAGGAGGCGTGGACACAGGAGTAGTCGAACTCGATGCCCTGACCGATCCGGTTCGGCCCGGAGCCGAGAATGATCACTGCGGGCTTCTCACGCGGGGCGACTTCGGACTCCTCGTCGTAGGAGGAGTAGAAGTACGGGGTCTTCGCCGCGAACTCCGCCGCACACGTATCGACGGTCTTGTAGACGGGGCGCACGCCCAGGGCGTGGCGGACCTCGCGCACCACGTCCTCGCGCAGGCCCCGGATCTCGGCGATCTGGGCGTCGGAGAAGCCGTGCCGCTTCGCTTCCGCGAGCAGGTCGACGTCCAGACGCTCAGCACCGGCCAGCTCGTCCGCGATCTCCTTGATCAGGAACAGCTGGTCCACGAACCACGGATCGATCTTCGTCGCGTCGAAGACCTCGTCGGGGGTGGCACCGGCACGGATCGCCTGCATGACCGTGTTGATCCGCCCGTCGGTGGGACGGACGGCCTCGGCCAGCAGCTCGGCCTTGTCGCCGACGGGGCCGGTGAAGGCGAACTGCGAGCCCTTCTTCTCCAAAGACCGCAGCGCCTTCTGCAGGGCCTCGGTGAAGTTCCGGCCGATCGCCATCGCCTCACCCACCGACTTCATCGTCGTCGTCAGCGTCGAATCAGCGGACGGGAACTTCTCGAACGCGAACCGCGGGGCCTTCACCACGACATAGTCGAGGGTCGGCTCGAACGAGGCCGGGGTCTTCTCCGTGATGTCGTTCGGCACCTCATCGAGCGTGTAGCCGATGGCGAGCTTCGCCGCGATCTTCGCGATCGGGAAACCCGTCGCCTTCGACGCCAAAGCGGAGGACCGCGACACACGCGGGTTCATCTCGATCACGATGACGCGGCCGTCGACCGGGTCGATCGCGAACTGGATGTTGCAGCCACCCGTATCCACACCGACCTCGCGGATGATCGCAATACCGATGTCCCGCAGCCGCTGGTACTCGCGGTCGGTGAGCGTCATCGCCGGGGCCACCGTGATCGAGTCACCGGTGTGCACACCCATCGGGTCGAAGTTCTCGATCGAGCAGACGACCACGACGTTGTCACTCTTGTCGCGCATCAGCTCCAGCTCGTACTCCTTCCACCCCAGGATCGACTCCTCCAGCAGCACCTCGGTGGTCGGCGACAAAGTGAGACCCTGCCCGGCGATACGGCGCAGCTCGTCCTCGTCGTGCGCGAAGCCGGAACCGGCGCCGCCCATCGTGAACGAGGGGCGGACCACGACGGGGTAGCCGCCGAGGGTGTCCACACCGGCGATCACCTCGTCCATCGTGTGGCAGATCACCGAGCGAGCGGACTCGCCGTAACCGATCTTCGCCTTGACGGCCTCGACCACACCCTTGAACAGGTCCCGGTCCTCACCCTTGTTGATCGCCTCGACGTTCGCGCCGATCAACTCCACGCCGTACTTCTCCAGCACACCGTTCTCATGCATGGAGATCGCCGTGTTCAACGCCGTCTGACCACCCAGCGTCGGCAGCAGCGCGTCCGGGCGCTCCTTCGCGATGATCTTCTCCACGAACTCCGGCGTGATCGGCTCCACGTACGTGGCGTCGGCGATCTCCGGGTCGGTCATGATCGTCGCCGGATTCGAGTTCACCAGGATGACGCGCAGGCCCTCGGCCTTCAGCACCCGGCACGCCTGCGTACCCGAGTAGTCGAACTCCGCCGCCTGACCGATCACGATCGGACCAGAGCCGATCACCAGGACGGACCGGATATCCGTGCGCTTAGGCACGGCTGTGGTTCCAGTAGGTCCGGGCCGACGGGTCGGGCCTGCGCTTCAGGGGGTCGCGCAGCAGCCGTACCGCGAGGCCGACCGGTGTGACGACCAGCAGATAGACGATGGCGAGCAGCGTCGAGACGAACACGCGGTGTGCGGGAGCCATGGGGAGAGCCCTCTCATGTCGAGCTGTGAGCTGGAAACTTCGGTCGTCGATCCGCTGGGGCGTCGAATGAACTGTCAGTCCAGCGGGATCAGTTCGCGCCAGTCCTCCTTCTCCGACCACTCCGGCTGAGCCGTCTTCTCCAGCAGGAAGTCACCCATGGCCAACGTGTCGATGTTGGTACGCATGAAGCACCGGTACGCGTCCTCGGGGGTGGCCACGATGGGCTCGCCCCGTACGTTGAAGGAGGTGTTGACCAGGACCGGGCAGCCGGTCGTCGCGTGGAAGTCCCGCAGGAGCCCGTACAGCCGCGCGTCCTGCTCCGGTGTGACCGTCTGGACCCGGGCCGAGTGGTCCACGTGGGTGACCGCCGGGATGGTGGAGCGGGGGATCTGGAGCCGGTCCAGACCCTGCGCGCCGTCCAGGTCGCCGTCCAGCTCGGCGGTGCGTACGCGCTGCTGTTCGGCGATGGGGGCGACGATCAGCATGTACGGGCTCGGCTGGCTCAACTGGAAGTATTCCTGGGCGTGTTCGGCGAGCACGATGGGCGCGAAGGGGCGGAAGGACTCCCGGAACTTGATCTTCTGGTTCATCACGGACTGCATCGCGGGGTTGCGCGGATCGCCGAGAATGGAGCGTGCGCCGAGGGCTCGCGGCCCGAACTCCATACGGCCCTGGAACCAGCCGACGACCTTGCCCTCCGCCAGTTGCTCGGCCACCCTGCGCGAGAGCTCTTCGGGGCTGAGGCGGGTGTGGGGGATCGCGAGGGCGTCGAGGTACGCCTGGACGTGGTCGTTGTCGAAGCCCGGGCCGAGGCGTGAACCACGCATGGCGTCACGGGAGTTACGGGTCAGGGAGCGGTCCCGGGGGCGTCCGCGCTGGGCGAGCAGGGCCGCGCCGAGCGCACCGCCCGCGTCTCCCGCTGCGGGCTGCACCCACACCTCGTCGAAGATCTCGCGCTCGACGATCTTGCCGTTGGCCACACAGTTCAGGGCCACCCCGCCCGCCATGCACAGTTTGGACTCGCCGGTGAGTTCGCGTGCGGTCCGCGCCAGCTTGACCATGATCTCCTCGGTGACCAGCTGCACCGACGCCGCCAGGTCGAACTCCCGCTGGGTGAGCGGCCCTTCGGGCTCGCGGCGCGGCCCGCCGAAGAGCTCCTCGAACGCCCGGCCCGTCATGACCTGCCCGTAAAGGAACTCGAAGTACCGCGTGTCGAGCCGGAACGAGCCGTCGTTCTTCACATCGACGAGGTTTTCCCGGATCACCCCGGCATGGACGGGCCTGCCGTACGGGGCGAGGCCCATCAGTTTGTACTCGCCGGAGTCCACCTTGAATCCGCAGAAATACGTGAACGCCGAGTACAGCATCCCGAGGGAGTGCGGGAAGGAGAGCTCGGCGACCGGTTCGACCCGGTCGCCCCGGCCGTGCCAGATGGAGGTCGTGGTCCATTCGCCGACCCCGTCCACGCAGAGCACGGCCGCCGACTCGTACGGGCTGGGCAGGAAGGCCGAGGCCGCGTGCGACTCGTGGTGCTCGAAGGACTCGATCTCCGGTACGGGACCGAGGCCCAGCTCCGCGAGTTTGTCCTTGACCGTGCTGATCGTCCGCATCTTCCAGCTCAGCCAGCCCGGCATGACATCGCGGAAGGAGGTGAAAGATCGGGGTGCGGTGCCGAGGTAGGTGGCCATGACCCGGCGGAACTTGCGGGACGGCCGCTCGTAGTAGGCGATCCGGTCGAGGTCGCCGAGGGTGAGCCCGCACTCGTCCAGGCAGTAGCGCAGGGCCAGTTCGGGGAAGGCCGAGTCGTGGCGGCGCCGGCTGAAGCGCTCCTCCTGGGCCGCCGCCGTGATGCCCTGGCCGGTGACCAGGGCTGCGGCGCTGTCGTGGTAGAAGGCCGAGAGGCCAAGAACGGTGGTGGCCGATGCGTTGGTGGCCATGCAGAGGTCAGCTCCTCATATCCGAGAGGTGCGGGTCGTACGGCGTGTGCGGGTTACGCGGAGGGTGGCGTAGAGCTCGGCGGCCTTGCCGCCGGGGGGATTGAGCGAGCGGTAGCCCACCCGTATCCGCTCCCACACCGCGTCCTGTTGGCCGGGGCCGAGTACTCCGGGCAGATCGGCGAGATAGGCGTCGATCGCGTCGGCCGCCCAGGCCGAGTGGCCGGTGGCCACGTTGTCGATCGTGTTGTGCAGATCCACGAACTGCGTGCTGAACCCGTGGTGGCGCAGCGCCACGCGCGCGTCACGATAGCTGCCGCCGACTCCGGAGAGCTCCATGGCGAGGTTGAGACCGAGGATCTCCGGCATGAAGGTCTCGGGGAAGCGGGACACGCTGAGCCAGAAGGCGGGCATGGCGAAGGCTTCGTCGCGGAACCCGGGCCAGTCGCTGAACTCCCGCGAGGCGGTGGGCGGCAGATCGATGCCCATGTCGCGCAGCAGCGCGCGGTAGATGCGCGGATGGTTGAGCTCCAGCTCACCGTTGCCCAGCTCGTCCCAGTACGTACGGAACAGGAAGTGGCCCGAGCGGGACGAGGCGTGCTGGTAGTCCGTGAACCCCTGGAGCCAGCCGCCGTCGATCATGATGAGCGGGGCGAGCTGCAAGGTGGAGTCGATCAGCTCCGCGCGGCTGGGCAGGACCGCCTCGCCCCGCTGGAAGCTGTCGGCGTGCCGGTCGTGCGCGCGGGCCAGCCACTCCCGTAAGCCGTTCTCCGGGTCCCAGCGGGACGGCAGCTGCTCCGGCGCGCGCTCCATGGCGTAGCGGGAACGGGCCAGCCAGCGGGTCGCGTACGCGTGGGCGAAGCCGCGCAGCTCGGCGGAGTCCTCGCGGCCGAGGAGGGCGCGATAAGCGGCGCGTGCGGCGGCGGTGGTCAGAGCACGCGGTGGCGGGAGAGCGGTTGGCCGTGCCGACTCACCTGCCAAGTCGGTTCCCTGGGTGTGCCAGGAGTCCTGGGCGCGGTGCAGATCCTGGTGGGTGGCGGACTCTGTCCCCGGCAGCGGATGCAGGACCGAACCCTCTTCCGGCAGAAGAGCGATCCACCGGTGGAGCGTGGCGATCTCCTCCTCCGTGAAGATGCGGAACATCGGTCCCTTCGGGCCGATCAGCCGCCCGAGCAGCGGACTCGCATCCGGCTTTCCCGGGCGTACGAGACGGCTCTTGGCCAGCGCCGTCAGGAACGGGCGCGGGCCCGCCTCCACATTCGCGAACCACTCGGAGAGCGGGCGGCCGGCGAGTTTGAAGCGGGAGTGGTAGACGGCGGCCTGCCGGGCCCGGGCGTGAATCAGCCGCCAGACCCCGTAGTCGGGGTGCCGGGACAGCGCCGCCTCGCCGTGTAACTGCTCGCTCCACGCGCGTATTTCACGCTGTGCCCAGCGGAAACCACCGAGCAGTCTGCGCGTTGCGGCCTCGCCTGCCGGTCCTTCGAGAGCGTTTTGATCGTCGAGGTATGCGCGCGAGGCGGCGAGCGACAGCTCGCGGCCGTTCGCCGTGGTGCCCGGGCGGGCGCCGCCCATGTCGAGGGCGTCCCCGTCCACGCCCGCACCGAGCGCCGCCAGCGGCGGCAGCAGGCCCACGGTACGCAGACACAGATCGGCCCCGAGGATCTCCGGCAGGAACGCGTCGGGGCGCCGGCTCATCGCGAGCAGCAGGGCGGGCAGCCGGAAGCTGAAGCCCTCGACGTACTCGCTGCTCGCCAGTCGGACGCCCGGCAGCTCCTCCACGATCCCGTGCCCGCGCAGCAGCGCGCGGTACGCGCTGCCACGGTCCGCCAGCGGACGGCCCGCGCCCACATCGGACGCGTACAGGGAGAGCACTCTGAGCACCGGTTCCGTCTCGGAGTTGCCGGGGCTGGCGATCCACTGGAGCCAGGCTCCGGCGGACAGGGCGAGCGGGGCGCAGTTGCGCAGGACACGGCGCACGGTCTCCTGCTGCTCGGGCCCGGCGGGCCCGGGACCGGGCGCGGCCAGCACAGCGCGGAAACGCTCGGCCTCCTGCGCGCTCCAGCGCCCGGCCGCCTCGATCAGGGCGGACAGCTCCTGCCCGTCGTCGTCCACTGTCAGCGTCGTACGTACGTGGCGGAGATCGTCGGTGCCGAGCGACAGCGGGCCCTCGGGGGCCAGGGCGCGCAGATAGAGGCTGCGGTAGCGGGAAGACATGACAGTGGCAGACCTTCCCCTCAGAACATCGGGTAGATGGAACTGTCGTTGCGGCGCTTCTTCTTGCGTCGTTTGAACAGCGCGGCGAGCTTTCGGAGCATGGCTGATCACCTCACTTTCGGGTTCGGTGAGTAAGGGGGTTCGGGCGAGTGGGGGAGGGGCTCAGCGGTCGAGGCCGAACTCGGCCTCGATGAGGCCGGTGACCACGCGGTTTCCCTCATCGGTGAGGTGCGTCTGGTCGAGGAAGAGCCAGCGGTCGCGGTCCGGCGACGTGTTGAGCGCCCGGCTGGCGTCGAGGAACGGGACCCCGCGCTGCTTGCAGGCGGCCTCCACCTGCTCGGCGTATGCGGTGTGGACGGCGGGGTCGAGGATCTGCTTGAAGAGGTTCCACATCCGGGCGCGCTCGGTGTCGTTCTCCTCGATGAGGAGCCGCTCCTCCTGCGTGAAGCGCTTCCCGGACCAGGACGCGGTGGGCTGGAGTACGTAGCGAACGCGGGCACCGGTCGGTGCGGCCAGTTCGAGGAGCCGGTCGAGATCGCGTGCCGTGTTGCGGAGCGCGATGGCGATGCGCTCCTCGGGGTCCGCGAGCTCCGGCTTCTCCTCCTCCAGCGCGCCGCCACGGCCGATGCGGCGGGCGGCCTGGGCGAGCTTTCCCCGGGCCCAGCCGGGCTGTTCGCCCTGGTCCACGTTGGACGCGCCGAGCTGGCGGAAGAACTCGCCGGAGAAGAAGAACTGCCCGTAACCGGAGCCCGCCATCGGCAGTCCCGCGACGACCAGGTTGTTGAGTCCGGAGAACACGACGATGTCCCGGATGTCGGGCAGCAGATCGCGGTGCATCAGGAAGATGAGGACTTCCTGGGCCGAATTGAAGGCAGGGGCCGCGAGATTGAGCCAGGTGGCCGACGCCGGTCCCCGGGAAAGCAGCGAGGAAAGCGTGGTGGCGTCGCTGGTCGCCCCGAAGCCGAATGCCGGGGAGGCGCCGAGCAGGACGCTCACATCGCCCTGGGGGAGCGTTCCCCGGAGCGAGTACGCACCCGATTTCCCGGCCGACATCCGGAAGCCGCCCGCATCGGTGTTCACCACCGGGGAGCGGAAGTCGGGGCGGTTGAAGAACATGACGTACGGCATCCAGCGGATGTCACCCGTGGCGAATTCCTCGTAATGCCTCATGTGCGGAGTCAGCTTCTTCTGCTGTTCCACTGGTTCCCCTTAGAGCCGATGGGAGCCGACGGCGGGACCGAATGCGTCCGGGCATTCGGTCCCGTCAATTCCGTTCGCTCGGCTGCCGACTCTCGGGACCGGGGCTTGAGCACGGCTCGAAAGCCGTCGGAGCAGGGGTGGGTTCTTGCTGCAGCAGGGGGCATTCGGCCTCCAGGCGGAACCAGCCGCCGTCCGCCGAGGTACGCAGGCTGCCGTCGACGGCCTCAAGACGGGCCGCCATGTTGTCGAGCCCGCTGCCCCGGCGCTCGGCGGCGAGGGGCGCGAGCGAGCCGGACGCGCCGTCGTTGGAGACGCTGAGCCGGATGGTGCGGCCGCGCAGCGTGGAGTGGCGTCTGAGCTGGATCCGGCACCGCGTCGCCTGGCTGTGCCGCAGCAGATTGGTGACGGCCTCGCGCAGCACGACGGCCAGGACGCCGCTGACCCGTGGCTCCACCTTGTCGAACTCGCCCTGCACGGTCACCGCGAGCCCGGCGGAGTCGAGGACCCTGGAGGCCAGTTCGATCTCCTTGGACAGCAGCATCCTGCGGTTGCCGTGCACGACGGATCTGATCTCGGCGAGCGTTCTGCGGGTGATCTCCAGCGACTCGGAGAGCTCACGCCGGGCCCGCTCGTCATTGGTCCCGATCAGCCGGTACGAGAGCTCGCTCTTGAGCGTGATCGCGGAGAGGCTGTAACTGAGTACGTCGTGCAGATCCTGGGTGAACCGCACCCGTTCCTTCGACACCGCCACCCACGCCGTCTCCGCGCGCCGCCGATGCAGATCGAAGACCAGGTCCCCAAGTCGGCTCAGCGCGAAGGTGATCAGCCCCACGGCGCAGGTGGCGAGCGCCATGAAGAGAGTGGTGAGGAAATCGCCGTCTTCCGCGAGCGCGATCAGTACAACAGCGCTCGTGATGAGCCCGAAGAGAAACCAGCCAAGGCGGGGACCGAGAATGACGGTCGCGGCGCCGGCCAGGAATCCGCACATGATGCCCGATTGATGGCCGGTCTGAACGGGGGCGAAAGCGATGAACGCCTGCAGCCAAAGAGTCCAGCGCCCGTACCGGGCCCGTAACCGCTGGGTGTACGGACTGCAGTGGAGCATCTGTATCGCATAGCAGCAGACCACCAGCACGACCGAGCTGTACGAATCGAGCGAACTGTCCGACATCTTCAGGAGGTTGGCGGTGCCGATGGCGGCGAAACCCGCGTAGACCGCGGCCATCAGGTAGACGGCATACCGCGGAGCCATCATCGCGGAACGGGGAGGTCGAGCGAGGTACCCGCCAACGGCTCGATGGATTTCTCCCGCGTACCGACCATCTGGGTACCTCGCGCTTCTGGTGGGGGTCAGCAAAAAGACACGCGATCACGACTCCTACCCGGGCCGGTTGAACGCAAAACCGGAGTCAGTGCTACGTGCAAATAGCTGGCCGAAACGCCATGGGTGCGGGCGACGGCCCGAGGCACCCTCGACCACGAGTGGAGGCACCGAGCCTGTCCTACGTGCCGTCTACGTCACAGGGAGGTGCGGGCATGGCTGATCCTGATGAACTCGACGTCAGCGCAAGGGGGTTGCTGCTGTCGGTCTTCGAGAACGCGCGGAGCTCGTTGGTGGGGCGGGCGGGGCAGGGGGGTGGCGCCGACCGGCCATTGGCGGCAGGGTGCGTGTGCCGATGCCGCTCGTCCTCGGCCGAGGCAGTCGCCGGTGACGACCAACTTGCCCAGCAACACGGTCAGTCGTCCGCGACTTGGAGCGCGATCGCGAAGTACTCGCCGTTCGTCCCGGCTGTCAGGCTGTCGAAGGCGGGGGTGATTCCGTTGACGGCGCCGCACTCGACGTTGTGATTGGTCCACCATGTCGCGTCCTGCCCGAGCAGCGCCACGATGCGGGTCGCGGCCTGCACGGCCTTGTCATAGCGCAGCGCGCGAAGCAGCGCTTCCAGGCGTCATCGGTGAAGACGACCTCGGCGAGCAGGGTACGGATCTTCGCCGCCAACTCCGTTATGTCGGGGACCTCCTCAACAAACCGTCCGGACCGGACGAACACGCGCGCGTCGGTGGCGAGGGCCGCCATGCAGGGACCTGGCGCCCGGAGGGCGAAGCACCCTCCAGGCGACCGACCTGATTCCCCTAGAAGAAGCCCAGCTTCTTCGCCGAGTAGCTCACCAGCAGGTTCTTCGTCTGCTGATAGTGATCCAGCATCATCCTGTGGTTCTCCCGCCCGATCCCCGACTGCTTGTAGCCGCCGAAGGCGGCGTGGGCCGGGTAGGCGTGGTAGCAGTTGGTCCAGACTCGGCCTGCTTGGATGGCTCGGCCCGCTCGGTACGCCTGGCTGCCGTCGCGGGTCCAGACGCCGGCGCCGAGGCCGTACAGGGTGTCGTTCGCCGTGCGGATGGCGTCCTCGAAGTCCGTGAAGGACGTCACCGCGACGACCGGGCCGAAGATCTCCTCCTGGAAGATCCGCATGCGGTTGTCGCCCTCGAAGATCGTGGGCTGGACGTAGTAGCCGCCCGCCATCTCCCCGTCGTACTCGATGCGCTGACCACCCGTCAGGATCTTCGCGCCCTCCTGCTGGCCGATGTCCAGATAGGAGCGGATCTTCTGGAGCTGGTCGTTGGAGGCCTGGGCGCCGATCATGGTGTCGGTGTCCAGCGGGTGGCCCGCCACGATGGCCTCGGTGCGGGCGATGCCCGCGTCCAGGAACTCGCCGTAGTGCCCGCGCTGGATCAGGGCGCGGGACGGACACGTACAGACTTCGCCCTGGTTGAGGGCGAACATCGTGAAGCCCTCAAGGGCCTTGTCGCGGAAGTCGTCGTCCGCCGACCAGACGTCGTCGAAGAAGATGTTGGGGGACTTTCCGCCGAGTTCGAGCGTCACCGGGCGGATGTTCTCCGACGCGTACTGCATGATCAGGCGGCCCGTGGTCGTCTCGCCCGTGAAGGCGATCTTCGCCACCCGCGGGCTCGACGCCAGCGGCTTGCCCGCCTCCACGCCGAAGCCGTTGATGATGTTCACGACACCGGGAGGGAGCAAGTCGGCTACCAGGCTCAGCCATACGTGTACCGACGCCGGGGTCTGCTCCGCGGGCTTCAGGACCACCGCGTTGCCCGCCGCCAGGGCCGGGGCCAGCTTCCAAGTGGCCATGAGGATCGGGAAGTTCCACGGGATGATCTGGCCGACGACGCCGAGCGGCTCGTGGAAGTGGTACGCGACGGTGTCCTCGTCGATCTGGCTCAGCGAGCCCTCCTGCGCCCGCAGAGCACCCGCGAAGTAGCGGAAGTGGTCGATCGCGAGCGGGATGTCGGCGGCCAGCGTCTCGCGGACCGGCTTGCCGTTCTCCCAGCTCTCCGCGACCGCCAGCTCCTCCAGATGCGCCTCCATCCGGTCGGCGATCTTGTTGAGGATGTTGGCACGCTCGGTCGGGGCGGTCCGGCCCCACGCGGGCGCCGCCGCGTGGGCCGCGTCCAGGGCGTGTTCGACGTCCTCCGCCGTGCCTCGGGCGATCTCGGTGAAGGGCCGGCCGTTGATCGGGCTCGGGTTCTCGAAGTACTGGCCACCGACCGGCGGTACGTACTCGCCGCCGATGAAGTGGTCGTAGCGGGACTGGTACGTGACGATCGCGCCCTCGGTGCCGGGCGCTGCGTAACGGGTCATCTCCGTGGCCTCCCTCCGGCGCCACCCGCCCTCGGACGGCGCTCGGTGCGGAGGTTAGGCCCCTGGACGTTGCGGCTCCGTTGCGGCCGAGACCCAACGCGCGGATGACCGGCACGCGACCGGATGACCGGCATGCACCCGGACGACCGACTGCGAACGTCAGTTGTCCGTCGTCTCCCGCAGCGCACGCCACGCCGTCCGGTCCTCCGCTCCCCATGGGCTGCGCGCCCACTCGGCGAGCAGACCCGGGTCGGCGCGTTCGATCAGCGCCGTCCGCAACTGTCCGGCCAGCCGGTTCCGCATCCGTACGATCGCGGGCGCCTGTGAGCCGGGGAGCAGCGGGCCCGCGTACGCGTTCATCGCCGCCGCGACCGCGCCCGAGCCGAGGCGGCGCGCCACCGTGTCGAAGTCGGCGTCGACCGGGCGGGCCAGCCGGTAGGGGCGGGAGCGCAACAGGTCGGGGCCCAGGAGGCGGCGCAGCCGGGAGAGCTCGGCGCGGATCGTCACGGGGGTCACCGACTCGTCCTCGTAGAGATCGACCAGGAGCTGATCACCCGTCAGGCCCTCGGGGTGGCAGGCGAGCAGTACCAGGAGCTCACTGTGGCGGCGGCTGAGACGGACCTTGCGGCCTTCGGCCACCAGGAGCGCTTCGTCGCGGCCGAGGGCGTTGAGGCCGAGCGCGGTGCCGGTGGGCGGCGGGGCGAGCAGGGCGAGTTCCGTCTCGGCCGCGCGGGCCACGGCCTGCACGAACGCGAGGCTGTGCGGGTGCGCGAGACCGTCGCCTCCGGTGATGTCCACGGCCCCGAGCAGCCGTCCCGTACGCGGGTCGTGCAGCGGCGCCGCCGCGCATGTCCAGGGGTGCACCGGACGCCGGAAGTGCTCGGCGGAGAAGACCTGCACGGGCCGGTCCTCGGTCAGGGCGGTCCCGGGGGCGTTGGTGCCGACCACGGACTCGGCCCAGCGGGCGCCCGGCACGAAGTTCATACGGTCCGCCTTGCGCCGGGTCCCGGGGTGTCCGTCGACCCAGAGCAGCCGGCCCTGTGCGTCGCAGACGGCGACCAGATGCTGGCCGTCCTGGGCGTACGCGCCCATCAGTTCCCTGATCACCGGCATCGCCCGGGCGAGAGGGTGTCCGTCGCGGTATGAGGCCAGCTCGTCCTCGCCCAGCTCCACGCGCGCGGTCCCGTCCGGGCACACCCGGGCCCGTGCCGAGCGCCGCCAGGACGCCGCCACCAGCGGCCGTACGGGCCGGACCACCCGTCCCGCCGAGGTGAACGCGTCATGGGCGCGGCGCAGCGCGCCCGTGCGTTCGGCGGGGTCGGCCCCGGCTTCCAGGGCGACCCAGGACTCGTACCGCGACTCGTACCGCGTATCGGTCAACTGGGCCTCCAGAAGGGCGGGGTGCGCTGCGACCGGTCCATCGTCGACCCGCGTCGAACACCCGGCAAGGCACCTCGCACGCGCCTGGCCGATTGCCGCCGCCCGTGCCCCGGGGCGGCCGGGCTCGCTGGAGCACCGGCCGCCCGGGGGTTACCGTGCTACTCCGTTTCGAGATCGCGCACGAACTCCAGAGTCCACGTCTCCTGGAAGTCAGGCTTCGGCGGGGCGAGTTCGATCTGCGCACCCCGGTGCCCGGCACGCCAGGCGAGCCCCTTGTCCGAGAGGATCTTGACGCCGCCGATGACCCGTTCGAACGTGAACTTGGCCAACTCGGTGCGCGCCACCGCGTTGACCCAGAGCTTGTCCTCCGGGATCACGATTCCCGCGCTCTCGTGCTCGGCGAGGCGTATCACGTAAGGCGCTCCCGGCATGGGCTCGACAGGCTCGATGACCCACTCCTGCTCGATGGGGAGAGGGTTGAGCCGGTCGACGATCACGGGAGCGCCATGGTTGACGGCGTGCTCGGTGGCCGTCACCAGGGAGGTGGAGCCGATGATGTGTGCGTGGATCTTGTAGATACCAGGTCGTACCGGGATGGGAGGCATGCGCAGAACTTCCTCTCTCGCGGTTCGCTTTCACTGGCGCGTGGTCAGTGCCGCCAGTGCACGCCCCACCTCACCTCATGTGCCACCGCACCAACAGGGCGCGATACCGCCAAGTCGGTACGGCTCGGACTGATCGGTCATAGGTGCGATTCTTGACGTCGGGGGAGGTCCCCGCCTATGCCCCGCATCAGGCGAAGTTGACGAGGCGGATATAGCGCACCCAGTCCCAGTTCGGCCCCGGGTCGGTGTGGTCGGTGCCGGGGACCTGGTAGTGGCCGATGATGTGCTCGCGGTCCTTGGGGATGCCGTACCGGTCGCAGACGGACGCGGTGAGCCTGGCCGACTGCTCGTAGAGGGCGTCCGTGAAGTACGCGGGCTGGTCCACCCACCCCTCGTGCTCGATGCCGACGCTGCGCGTGTTGTAGTCCCAATTCCCGGCGTGCCAGGCGATGTTCTGCTCGCGCACCATCTGCGCCACATATCCGTCGGCGGAGCGGACCACATAGTGCGCGGAGACCTTCTTGGCGGGGTTCTGGAAGATCCCGAGCGTGGTCGCGAACGACTCCTGGGTCACATGGATGATCACGTACTCGATCGGATACGTCCCGGGCCGGCCCGACGCCGTGTAGTTGGAGGGCGATGCCGCGACCCAGCGCGCACCCGGGTAGTCGGTGTCCCCGGCGGCCTCCGCGCGGGTCGCGGGGAACAGCATGCCCGCGGCCGCGCTGGCGGCCGCGCCCTGGAAGAGTCTTCTGCGGTTCACGGGAAACGGCGCTCCTGTACGTCGATCGTCGGCGTCGATGGACGTCGATCGTCTCGTTCAACCGGCAAAAACCTGGCTGAGGTTACGGTACGGGCCGCCGAACGCGGGACGGAAGACTCGGCGCGCCTCGCGGACGCGCGCGCCGCGACGCCCGGTGCCGCTGACCGACTTTGGCGTAACTTCCGTACAGGGGTTCCGAGATGACCGATTCGGGCCGACTCTGTTGGCTATGGCCACGCCGCCCGTACCGCCACGCCCACCGGGGCCGCCCCCGTCCGGCGGGGGCTTCGGTCCTCCCGCCTGGGAGCCGCCGCTTTCACCGCCACCTCTGCCGTCGCCGGGTGCGGGCGGCCGCAAGGGTGTCCTCATACTGCTCGGCATCATGGTGGCCGCCGCAGCGGTCGTCGCGGTGGTACTGGTGGTCAACGGCAGTGGTGGCGGGTCGGGCGGGAAGTCGACGCAGAGCCCGACGCCTACATCGACCGGATCCGAGACCCCGAATCCGACGCCTTCGCTGAGTCTGCCGAGCGTGCTCCCGTCGGGGCTGCCCTCGGATTTCCCGACGAACCTCCCGTCGACTCTTCCGTCGGGGCTGCCTAGCGACTTCCCCAGCGACCTGCTCCCCAGCGACTTCCCGAGTGGCTTCCCGAGCGGCCTGCCCACCGCGCTCCCGGGCGACATACTGCCGTCGGCGGCGGACGAAGGCGGTGACGAGCTGCCCTTCTACGAGCTTCAGGCGGGCGCGGCCCTTGGGGGTCGCCAGGGATAGGGGAGGGAACCGGTCGTCGGCTCTGCTCGGCGCGCAGTCTGACCGGTCCTGAGTGCCGTAGGCCTCAGCGCACGAGCGTTCGCGCGATCGTCGCTTGGCCGCCGACCTGGATTCGGTGCTCCGCGCCGTCGTGGTGAATGGTGGCTGTGATGGTCGACGGGCAGCCGAGGTGGTCGCCCATGTCGACGATGAGGCGGTCCGTACCGGATCCGGCCGCGCGCGCGGCCAGGCAGGCCGTGCTGTTGGCGTTGGCGATGTCCTCGGGGACTCCGATCGACGGCGCGAACATCCTGGCTGCCGCCCGGCCGCGCCGGTCCGGGAGCGAGTAGGCGTAGCAGCCCAGCAGACCGTGGCGGTCGCAGGCTGCGCGCAGCAAGGCGAACTCCGGGGTGAGTTCGGCCAGTACGGCGCGGGACCGGACGGGCAGCAGAAGCCTCGGCCGCCCGTTCGACGCCACGCAGGCGTCCCCGGCGACCGCGTCCTCGGGCAGTCCGAGGCCGTGTGCGATCGCCTCCAGTTCGGGGTCTTGGGCGTCGCGCAGGCTGACCGGGCCTGGATCGAACGATGCTGTCAGGCTGTCGCCGTTTCGGGTGGCCCGGCCGTCGAAGCTGCGGTGGGTCGTCCGCAGGACGGCGCGGTAGTCGTCGCCGCCTTCACGTTCGGCGAGCAGCGCGAGGGCGGCGACGGTGCCGTGGCCGCAGGCGGGCAGTTCGCCTGCGGCGGTGAAGAACCGGAGGGTGTACGACGGATGGCCGCGCTCGGTTGCGGTCGCGCGGAGGAAGACGGCGTGCGACGTTCCCAACTCCGTGGGAATACGGCGTCGTTCCTCGTCGGTCAACGGCGCGTCGTCCAGAACGGCGGTCGCGCTGCCACCCCTGCGCTGTCGCTGACACGCGTCGACGATCGCTACCTCGGGCATGGCGCGGGGCCGGTGGTCAGCAGCATCGTCAGGTCGAGTGCGGGCGCGCTGTGTGTCAACGCTCCGACCGAGATGAGGTCGACGCCCGTTTCGGCAATGGCGCGGACACTGTCCAGGCGGACGGTACCCGAGGCCTCCAGCAGGATCCGGGGAGCGTCGGCCCGTCCGGCCCGGATCTTGACCACCTGCTCGATGTCGGCCAACGGCATGTTGTCGAGCATGATCCAGCGGGCCCCGGCATCGAGCGCCTCAGCAGCCTCTGCCACGGTCTGCACCTCGACATCGACCTCCACCGTCTGCCCGGTACGCGCCATCCCGCGGCGGACCGCCTCGATCGCTGCGGTCACCCCGCCCGCCGCGGCGATGTGGTTCTCCTTGAGCAGGACCATCGCCGCGAGGTCGAGCCGGTGGTTGCGGCCACCGCCGACGGCCACCGCGTACTTGTCGAGGGCACGCAGGCCCGGTGCCGTCTTGCGGGTGTCCAGAATGCGGGTCCTGGTCGCGGCCACGGCCTGGACGTAGCGGTCGGTCAGCGTCGCGATGCCGCACAGGCGCTGCAGGAAGTTCAGCGCCGTGCGCTCGCCGGTGATCAGGCTGCGCGCCGGACCGGACAGGCGCAACAGGACGTCGCCGTCGGCCAGCCGGGCGCCGTCGGCGACGCTCGCCTCGATCTCGACCTCGGAATCGACCTGCGCGAAGACCTCGGCGACCGCGGGGAGTCCGGCGGCAATGCCGCTCTGCCGGGTGCGGACTTCGGCCGTGGCCGCCAGGTCTTCGGGGACACTCCACGTGGTGGTGATGTCGTTCCCCGAGGCGTCCTCGGCCAGGGCGGCGGCGACGGCGGTTCGTCCCGCAGCCGAGGGAAACTGTGTCGTGGTCATCTGGTCTCCATCTCCGAGTGGGCGTTGAGCCTGGTGGTCACCACCACTGACTCAGCTGCAGCGCCGGTAGTGCTCCCAGGCGGTGATCGTGGGATTCCGCAGTGCACGGTGCGAGGCGACGCGGGTGGGTGGTTGCCACCACGGTCCCCTTCGTTTCGTTTTCCGAAGCGATTGCCGATGGTAGCGTTTCGGAACTCGAAGCATCAACCTTGGAGGCTGGATTCCACGCCATGCCAACTCCTAAGCCCGGCAAGCCAGTTCGTGGCTCGACCACCGGTCGTCCCCTCATGGCCGCACTCGACCTGTTCGGACGGCGGTGGAGCCTGCGCATCCTTTGGGAGCTGCGCGGGGGTCCCCTTGGGTTCCGCCCCCTGCAGAAGCAGTGCGACGACATGTCCTCCAGCGTGATGCGGCAGCGCCTGACCGAACTGCTGGATGCCCACGTGGTTCACCAACTACCCGACAGCCGGTACGAGCTCACTCCACTGGGGCGGGATGCCTGCCTCGCACTCGGCCCCCTCGCCCAGTGGTCGAACCGCTGGGCGGCGACGCTCGACCCGCAACCGGCGCACCGCAACAGCGAGCGGCCCACCGGCGGCACCTCGCATCCCGATGCCGTGGGCGACGGGACGCCCGAGAGGGGTTCGGCCGACTGACGCCCGCGCGGCCTGGGTTGGGCACGCTCGATGACATGCGTTCACAACGGCGCTGCAACTCCCGGAAGCCTGCAGGGGCTTGGCTCAGTTCCACAGGATGCGCAGCGTTCGGCGCCGCCCGAGCAGATCGAGTGCAGCCATGACCGGGCGCCCTGAATCGGACCCTCGTACCGGTGAACCCGGCCGAGGAGTTCTGGCTTCCATGCCTACTCCTTGCGCTTCGGGTTTCGACTGAGACATCGCCTTTTCCAACAGCGCACCACAATCGGCCAGTTCCTTGCGAACCGCCCTCTGAAATGCCCGGTGATCCGTCGCCGGGGCTGATCAATCCGAGTGTCGACTCGAAGCCTGGCGCGCTTGTCCGAACACAGGAGGTTTCCATGCCCAAGGGCTACTGGGTCAGCGTCTACCGCACCATTTCCGACCCCGAGAAGCTAGCCGCCTACAACAAGCTGGCTGGTCCGGCCGTCCAGGCCGGGGGCGGGCGGAGGCTCGCTGTCGGCGGTCGGGTCGTCGCCCACGACGCCGGAATCGCCGAGCGCACCATCCTGATCGAGTTCGACACCTTTGAACAGGCGGTCGCGGCACGCGAGAGCGCGGCATACCAGGAGGCGCTGGTCGTCCTTTCCGACGGCGTCGAGCGCGACTTCCGTATCGTCGAAGGCGCCGACTGACCGGCCTACTGACGTTCTCCGCGCCATCATGCGGGCTGGGTGGTGATGGTGCACAGGCGCTTGGTGGCCCGGGTCAGGGCCACGTACAGGTCCCTCTCCCCGCCGGGGCGGGCCGTGATGATCTCGTCGGGGTTCAGGACGATGACCCCGTCGAACTCAAGGCCACGTGCTTCGGACGCGGGCACGATGCGTGCGTGGTCGGCGATGCCGTGAGCCGTCAACTGGCCCACCCTGGTGTCCGCGCAGATCACTCCCAGGAGGTCGTCCGGCTGCGCGGTGCTCTGGGCGCGCAGTTCCTCCATGACGGCGGTGACCAACCCGTCCCCATGCGTGGTCACGGTGCGCGGGCTCTCACCGCTGCGCAGTGACCGCGTGGGCCGCTGGTCCGGAGCGATCCGCGCGAGCAGGTCCCGGACGCTCTCCAGGATCTCCTGCGTGGTGCGGTAACTGACCGTCAGGTCGTGCAGCCTGAACCGCGTCCCGACATGCGGGCTCAGGGCTTCCTTCCAGTCGCGTGCCGTCGTGGCCGGGCCCGACTGGGCGAAGTCACCCACCAGCGTCATCGCCCTCGCCGGGCAGCGGCGGACGATCATCCGCCACTGCATAGCGGTCAGTTCCTGCGCCTCGTCGACGACGACATGCCCGTACGTGCGCTTGGGCGGGCCGTCGACCAGGCTCGCCGCCTCGTCCAGCAACGGCACGTCCGCATCGGTCCACGGGGCGTCCGGGGCACGCAGGAGAAGGGACTGCTCCTGCGGGGTCAGGGTCGGCAGACGCTCGGCCAGGGCGTCGGTATCCGTCAGCAGTGCCTTCACGAGGTTGCCGGGTGCCAGCCGCGGCCACAGTGCCTCGACCGCCCGGTCGACACCGGCGTCGTCGAGGAGATCGGCCCCGATGGCGTCCAGGTCCAGCTCGTGGACCGGACCCGGGTCGGCAGCGCCCTCGGCACGGCGCTGGGCGACCCCCGTGAACCGGTCGAGGTTCAGGCCCGTCATCTGCTCGGCATCGGCGTCGATCTGCTCCAGGAGGTCGCCCATGTCCCGTTGCATCGCGTTGGTGACGGCGTCGACCAGGAGTTCCTTGAACGCCTGGCGCGCGGGGTTGTGGCCGGATGCGGCCGCCAGAGCGGCGGCGCGTGCGGTGGCGACCTCCTTCTCGGACAGATGGACCAGTTCCTGCCCGACCCGGACGGTGAAGTCACCGGCGGGGGCCTGGTGGTCTCGCAGCAGGCCGGCCAGGGCGTCGGCGAGGTCCAGGCCGCCCTTGAGGCGCGCCGTTTCGAACGGGTCCACCGCGTCCGGGGACACTCCGGCAAGTTCCTGACAGGTCGCCAGATCGACGTCGTTCTCCCCGAGCGAGGGAAGGACCTGGGAGATGTAGTCGAGGAAACGGGCGTTGGGGCCCACCACGAGGACCCCTTCCTCCGCGGCGCGCGGGAACGCGTACAGGACGTAGGCCGCCCGGTGCAGGGCGACCACCGTCTTGCCGGTGCCGGGCCCGCCCTGCACGACGGTCACCCCGCGGTGGGCGGAGCGGACGATCTCGTCCTGCTCGGCCTGCAGCGTCGCGACAGCCGCGTGCATCCTGCCCGTACGCCGTGCCGACAGAGCCTCGGTCAACGGGCCGTCCCCCACGACGTCTTCGTCGGTCGGGTCGGTCCCGTCGAGCAGTTCGTCGCTCACCGAGACGACCGTGCGCTCCTTGAGGCGCAGGTGCCGGCGCCGCCTCAGATCCATCGGGTGGACCGGTGTCGCCTCGTAGAAGGGCCGCGCCGCGTTCGCGCGCCAGTCCACGAGCAGCGGCAGTTCGTCCTCCTCCGTGTGCAGTCCGATTCGCCCGATGCGCAGGGCCGTGCCATCCGTCCAGTCGATACGCCCGAAGACCAGCCCCTTTTCGGCGCCTTCCAGCCGGCGGATCTCCTTGGTCAGACGGTCGGCGGCGATCTCTCTCTCGTACGCCTCACCGGCGCCGTCCGCCGGGGCCTTCAACACACTCGCCCGGTTCGCTCGCGCCTCGGAAAGCCGCTCGGTGAGCAGCTCATACAATGAGGACACGTAACGTTGCTCCGATTCAACCGCCCGCACGGCAGAATCATTTATGTGTGACAACAAGGGGCTCCTTCGATTCGAGCCGCACCATACGGCCAAAGTTCCCTAAAGGTAAGTCTTGACTTACTTGTTGCGTCTATGTCCTTACGGCTGACCGCACTTCGTGTCATGCATTCCGTCGTTTCCCTTGAATGCCGGTGATGCTTTCCCGTGCATGGGAAAGCAGTGAATCCACGGAAAGGTTCGTGGTCGCGTCACAGGCCGGGACGGGGCTGGCCTGCATTCCACATGTGGACACCGGAGGCCGCCGTGATCCGGTTGTGCGACGCGGCGAGTTGGGCGGTGTTCCCGCCGCCGTGTGCCGTCCGGATGCCGGACCTCAACGAATCAACATGCTGACTTGACAGGGAAGATGAGGGTGACGGGTCTTGCTCAGACCCATGTCGTCGGCGAGACAGCCGCCGAGCCCCAACGAGGTCATGTCCGCGAGCCAGTTGAGGCCGCGTAGCTGCGCGGCGAGCGCTGGGGGCTGTTCGATCGCGTACGCGCGCGTGGCGCGGCGCGACCAGCGCGTCCATATGTGCGCGTGGCCCGAACCCCACCTGCGGCAGCGCCCGATTCGGCCCACACCTCGGCCGCGACCGCCGTCAGCTCGTCGACGTGGTCAGGGAAGGCGGTCGGTGCGGTGTCGTCGGCGTGCCAGAAGGCGATACGGCCGGTGCGGGCGGGGTCGGCGGGCAGGAAGGCGACGTGGCAGCGGGCGAGTTCGTCGAGTGCGGCGGGTGTGGGCGCGGTTGCGGGCGTGGGGAGAGTGTGACCGGTGATGACACATTCCTCAAACTTGACTACTGCGGGTCGGAATCGCCGAGGGTACCGGGCGCGGGCGCCGACCGGGCGTCTTCACGCCGTGACCTGGGTCACTGTTCGAGCCGCGGCTCGTGCCCCTGCGGGCAACCCCTACCGGTGCACCCGACCTCTCGGGGTGGCGTCAGCACCACCCCGCCCCCGGGACAGTCCCCCCGGCGGTCCGGGTGGTGGCGCCATGGTGGCAATGGCCCCCGGATTCGTACGTTTCATGAGGTCAGCGCAGGTGACTGCGAGGGACTTCCCACCGACTGCCGACCCGCCAACGACCGGAGATCCGTCATGCCCCAGGCCATCGTGAACGCCGAGTCCGACGCGACCGCGGTGAGGCTCGCGCCCCCTCCGCGTCCCGTCGGCCGGAGCAGCGAGTTCACCCCGCTCCTCAAGGCGGTGAAGGGGCAGGGGCTGCTGGAGCGGCGCACGGGCTGGTACGCGGCGGGCATCGCCGTCAACTTCCTCGCCCTCGCCGCGACCGTCACGGCCATGGCGCTCACCGGCGACACCTGGTGGACCCTGCTGTACGCCGTACCGCTCGCCGTGCTGTGGGCCCGTACCGCGTTCTTCGGGCACGACGCCGGCCACGCCCAGATAACCCGCGGCCGACGCGCGGGCAGGATCATCGGCCTGATCCACAGCGATCTGCTGCTCGGCATGAGTTACGCCTGGTGGAACGACAAGCACAACCGGCATCACGCCAACCCCAACCACGTCGACAAGGACCCGGACGTCGGCGTCGGCGCGATGGTGTGGACCGAGAAGCAGGCCGAGCGCCGCGAGGGCTTCGCCCGCTGGCTCACCCGCAACCAGGCCCGGCTCTTCTTCCCGATGCTGCTGCTCGAAGGCATCGCGCTGAAGGTGTACGGCTTCCAGGACCTGCGCAGGCAGCCGCCGCGCGAACGCGTCGTCGAGGCTTTGCTGCTCATCGCCCACCTCGCCGGATACGCGACGCTGCTCCTCACCGTGCTCTCGACCGGCAAGGCGCTGGTCTTCGCGCTGCTCCACCACGCCCTCTTCGGGCTCCACCTGGGCATGACGTTCGCGCCGAACCACAAGGGCATGGAGATGCCGGACGCCGACGACGAGGGCTGGGGCCATCTGCGCCGCCAGGTCCTGACCTCGCGCAACGTACGCGGCGGACTCCTGACCGACTGGTTCCTGGGCGGCCTGAACTACCAGATCGAGCACCACCTCTTCCCCAGCATGCCCCGCCCGCACCTGCGCCTCGTCCAGCCGATGGTGCGCGCCCACTGCCGGGCGGTCGGCATCCCGTACACGGAGACCTCGCTGATCGACTCCTACCGGCAGGCCCTGCGGCATATGCACGCGGTGGGGGCGCCGCTGCGGCGGGGTGGGGCGGGATAGCCGGAGCGCGGATGTGCCCGCGTCGTCGTACTCCGGGAGGAGGCCGTACGACGGGGGCGCGCCGCATAGTGGAAGCAGACGGCCGGTGTGCGATGCGGTCCGATCCGGTGCGGATGACGGATTCGGGACATGTGGACGTAATCGGGTGCCGGGCGGCGGAACCGGGGGAGATCCCCACACGTTCCCCAGACAGAGAGCGGCGGCGGAAGCAGCCGCGAAGGAGGCGACGGACATGTCGAAGCGCGCGATGATCGCCGCCGGTGGAGTGGTGGTGGGACTCATTCTGATCCCGCTGATCGGATTCCTGCCGGCGCTGCTGGTGCTCATAGGGGTGCCCGTCGTGGCCTATCTGATGCTGGACCCGAGCCAGCGCCGCCGGCTGCGCCACATCACCCGCAAGGAACTCGGCCGCTGACCTGCTGAGACCGTCCGGGAGGCTCCCCGACCGCCCGGACGGCTCGCTGCCGCGCCGGGATAGGGTCGCGGTGATCGACGGCACGGCAGGCAAGGGGGTCCGCGCGATGGGCGGAACGGTCACAGCGGTCAGCAGCAACGGCGAGTACTCGTTCACCAAGCCGAACAGGGACAGCATCACCCTGCTCTCGGGTCTCGGCGTGGCGGGCGACGTCCACGCGGGCGTGACGGTCAAACACCGCTCCCGGGTGGCCCAGGACCCCACTCGGCCGAACCTGCGCCAGGTCCACCTCATCCATGAGGAACTGTTCGGTGAAGTGGCCGAGAAGGGCTTCGAGGTCCTCCCCGGCCAGCTCGGCGAGAACATCACGACGGGCGGTCTCGACCTGCTCTCCCTGCCCGCCGGCACGTTGCTGCACATCGGAGCGGAGGCTGTCGTCGAGATAACCGGCCTGCGCAACCCCTGCCTGCAGATCGACACCTTCCAGAACGGTCTGCTCAAGCAGGTCGTCGGCCGCGACGAGACGGGCGCAGTCGTGCGCAAGGCCGGGATCATGAGCGTGGTCCTGGCGGGCGGTGTGATCCGGCCCGGCGACCCGATCCAGGTGCAGCTCCCGACGGAGCCTCACCGCGCGCTCGAACAGGTCTGAGTCGGGGCGAGCGCTGGTGGGGGGCGGGGGCGGGCTACGAGGCGGCCCGGTGCGCCGCCGGGGTGGGTGACGGCGTGGCCGGGAGTGCTGCCGGGGTGGGTGGAGACGTGGCCGGGAGTGCCGCCGGGATGGGTGGCGGCCTAAGTCGCCCGCGCCGCTCTACGCTCCCGCCTCACCCGCGTAGTAGTCCCGCATCAGCTCCGCCGACCAGGCCGGCTGGACCGTCTCGCCGCGCGGTCCGAACTCGGCCATGTACGGCTTGATGTCCAGCACCGGCGTGCCGTCCACCGCGTCGAGGCCGGTCACATGGACATCGAGCCCGTCGACCTTCACGAGTCGACAGCGCGAGACCCCGAGCCGGTTCGGCCGGTTCTTGCCGCGCTGGGCGAAGATCCCGACGAGTGGCCAGTCGGGGTTGCCGCGCGGGTGCCGGGCCCCCGACTCGATCTTCTCGGGCGGCACCTGGTCGAAGTGGTAGACGACCTCCAGATGCGAGAACTCCGCGAGCCCGAACAGCGCGTCGGGGCCGAACTGTTCGGCATCGAGCCGGATCACCGCCGACTCGCCGCCCCAGTGGTCGTCGACCACCTCCACCCGCCCACCGACGACGCGTGCCACCGGACGGCACACCACTTCGCCGCCGAACCCGCCCACTTCACCCTCACCAGCCATGCGCGTTCCTCCCGTATGCCGCCCGTATAGGACACCGGTTCACCGCGTCCCGGGGCGGCTCCCGGCGTACGCGAACGCCCCCCGGCGTACTCGTCATTGCGTTCCGCCCGTGATCGACGGGCTGTCAGGATCGTACGCATGATGATCCGAAAGGAGGCCGTCCGATCCCACAGTGATCGCTGATGGCCCACTCCACCCCACCCCAGCCGCTGACCCCCGAGTGGACCAGTACCCGCTTCGGCGCCCTGCCGTTCCCGCCCTTGAACACCCCACCGGGACCGCGCGCCGAACGGCCCGGTTGCTACGCGAGCGCGGCACGGTGGGATGAGGCGTGGCGGGCCGGACTGGACGCGCTCTGCCGTCATCCGGCAAGGATGTGGCCATAGAGGCGTTGCTGGTGGACCGGGCGGTGCGTGTTGAAGGGTTACTGACGGGCGCGGTGACCGGGCCGGGGTGGTGGCGTCGGGGCGTGCGGGCTCAGGACGGCCGTACGGCCATGGCGTCCAGGGCTTCGAGCAGCCCCGGCAACTGCGGCCCGCGCCCCACCGGCACCACTTGGCCGGGCTCGTCGTCGAGCAGTATGAACGCGATGTCGTCGGTCCTGGCGACCATCGACCACCCCGGACCATCCGCCCGCAGCATCCGCGCCCCACCCGGCGCAAAGCTCGACCGCACGCGCCCGAGCGGGGGAGGGGAGTCAAGGTACTCCCGCACCTCGGCCAGCACTTGCTCTACGCGCGCGTTGAGCTCGTCCGGGGCGGAGTCGGGGGTGCCTTCGCTGTCGTCGTCCCCGGCTGTGACCGGCGGGGCGTCGTCGTCAAGGCGGCGGTCGGCGTCGTCCGCTTGGTCGTCGACCTGGTCGTCCGCCGCCCCTTCGGCAGCCGGGCTCGCCGCCTCGGCCTCACCGTCCGGGCTCGCCACCTCATCCTCGTCGCCGCCGGAGATCTGCTCACGCCACATCGCCCACTGCAACGCGACCTCGTCGGCGCCGAGGCGCCGCTGCGGCGAGCCCCACACACTCGTGTCGGGCGGGGTGAGGGGCGGCCGAACCGTACCGTCCTCGTCCGGTTCGGGCTCGGGGTCGTGCGGCGGGGCAACTCCCGGCGCGGCGACGGCGAGTTCCAGCGGCCAGCCGGGCAGCGCGGCGACCACCGTACGCTCGTCCGGCGACAGGTCGTACTCCATGCCGCAGTCCCAGGACGCGATCGCGACCGCGACCAGCGAGACGTCGTCGACGACCACGGTCCAGCGCGCGCCGGCTCCGTCCTGGCCGAGGACCATCCCGTACCCGCCCGCGTACGGTTCGAGGCCGAGCGCCGCGCACGCCTCCGGGAAGTCGTCGCCGAGCACGCTGGGGAACTGCGCGGGCGTCAGCAACACCGCCGTGAGCACATACAGCGCTTCATCGGCTGTCACGGCCGCCTCGGCCTCGGCTGTGGCGGCCGCCGCCTCGTCCGTCCCGGTCACGGAACCCACCCCTTCGGATCGCTCGTCGGCGCACCATAGCTACTCCACAAGCCGATCGTCGAGGGTTTGCGGCACCGGGCGCCGCAGATGGCAACAGCCGAGATCAGACGGCATGGAGACGCCGCACGACGAGATCCGCCAAGATCAGATGGATCAGGCGAGATCAGCCGATGTACGCCAGGATCGGGCGTGTTGGGTGGGGAGGGGGCACTCCCCAGCGGCGCTCTCCGGTCAGTGCTCTGAATCCGGCGCTGTCCCGATGAGCGCCGAGGGCGGAGGGATCAGCTGACCGGCAGCCCCATCAGCGACCGCGCGACGGCCTGCGGCGACTCGTCGCGCTCACGCGCCAGCGCGATCACCGCGCGGCACGCCAACTCCCGCACGCCGAAGGACATCGCCTCGGGAGACACCCACCCCGCCACCTCGTCGAGTGTCTCCTGGTCGTCGTCCGCGCAGGCCGCGACGTACATGGCCGCCGCCTCGAATATGTTGTGCTGCCGTACGGGCTCACGCCGTGCCGGTTTCCGGACTCTGCCGAACAAACGAAACATCCGGACTGCCTTCCCGATGGGTGCTTCTCACAAGTTGCCCATGAGATGCCCACCAAACGTCCTTCCTCAACGTAGAGTTGAACGCCGGGCAAAGGAAGGAATCGCGCGGCGTCCGCCCGAACCCGCCCGCGCGACCGCTCAGGATTCGAGCGTACGAAGCGTGGTACGCAACCACTTCAGCTCCGCCGCACTCGTAGCCCGGGCCACCACGAGGATTCCGCTCCGGAACGGGTCGTCCAACTCCTCGGCCGCGAGCGGTCGTTCACCGTCGTAGAAAAAGCTCGCCGGCTCTTCGAGGAAGCTCAACCGCCGACGCAGCACCGCCGCCTGCAGCTTCGGCTCGGACAGGTGCCGCAGAAAAGCGAGCAGTGTGAACCACCGGTTCTCGTCCGTGATCTCCAGTTGCTCGGGCTCGGCGAGCCGCCGCAGCAACTCCGCCCGGCCCTCGTCGGTGAGCGTGAGCACATGGCGGGGCGCCGCCCCCACCCCCGGCTGCGTCTCCCGCGCGAGCAACCCGGCCTTCTCCAGCCGCTTGATCGCCGGATAGAGGGTGCTCTCGCCCACCGGACGCACATGCCCGGTCAGCGCCGTGATGCGTTTGCGCAGCTCATAGCCGTGCAGTGGCGCTTCATACAGAAATCCCAAGATGGCGAGCTCAAGCATGCCCGCATTCTGCCGTACCCGCGGGATACATCGCTATCGTAGTACCTCGATGCCGATGTATAGTCGCGATGCACGCACAGCCAGCAGGCATAACGGGGGAGTGGACCATGCGACAGACCGCGTTCGACGAGCAGGGCAGCCAGATCCGGTGGACCGAGTCGGCGGGAGCGAACCGGGAAGGCGTGAGCCTCGGGGACCCGAAGCCGGATGGACCGAAGCCGAAGCGGCCGAACGGTTCGAGCACGCCAGACGGTTCAAGTGGGCCCGACAGCTTGAGCGGGCCTGATGGATCCAAGCCGCCCCTCGTGTACGTACACGGGCTCGGCTCGGCCTCGACCATCTACCACGCCCACATCGCCGCCACCCCCGAACTCGCCTCCCGCAGGCAGCTCTTCGTGGACCTGCCCGGCCACGGCATCAGCGACCGCCCCGCCGACTTCGGCTACAGCCTGGAGGAACACGCGGACGCCCTCGCCGCCGCGATCGACGCCGCAGGTGCCACCGGGGCTGAGGTGGCAGGGCACAGCATGGGCGGCGCGGTCGCCATCGTCCTGGCCGCCCGCCGTCCCGACCTCGTGTCCCGCCTGGTCCTCACCGAGGCCAACCTCGATCCCCACCCCACTCCGGCGGCCGGGAGCAGCGGGATCGCCACATACACCGAGGACGACTTTGTCCATGGCGGCGGCTTCGCAGCCGTCCTGGACCGGATCGGCCCGCTGTGGGCGGCAACGATGCGGCTCGCCGACCCACTCGCCCTGCACCGCACGGCCGTCGGCCTCGTACGAGGCACGCGGCCCACCATGCGCCACCTGCTGATGGGCCTGCCCATCGACCGCACCTATCTGGTCGGTGGAATCGACGACGACCTCGCGGGCCGCGACGAGCTCATCGCCTCGGGGGTCCACGTCGAGGTCGTACCGAACGCGGGCCACAACATCATGTTCGACAACCCGATCGCCTTCGTCCGGGCGATCGCTGACCGACCGTAACCGTCACGCGGGCCCACCACCACCCCTCCTGCTACTTCTCGCGCACCGCGAGCGCCAGGTATCGCGAGTCCTCGTCCACATACGACACCAACCGCCATCCCGCCCCCGCGAGCAGTGGCCGCAACTGCGGCTCCGCTCGCAGATCGTCCCGCGTGATCTGCCGCCCCTGGCGCGCGGCGAGGGCCGCGCGCCCGATGGGGTGGAAGAGCGCCAGCTGCCCGCCCGGCCGCACCACTCGCGCCAACTCCCGCAGGTTCTCCTCCGGTTCGGGCAGATGCGAGATCAGACCCGCACCGAAGACCGCGTCCAGCGAACCCGTCCGCAGCGGCAGCCGGGCCACATCGCCCAACAGCAGCCGTCCGACCTCGTCACGCCCGGCCTGCACTGCCGCTTCGAGCATCTCGGGCGTCAGGTCGACCCCGAGCACGGTCCCCGCGGGGCCCACCGCATCCCGCAGCGGTGGCAGCGCCCGGCCGGTCCCGCAGCCGGCGTCGAGCACGGTGTCCCCCGCACGCAGCCCCAGCTCCGCGACAGCCGCCGCATACGCCGGACCGTCGTCCGGAAAGCGACTGTCCCAGTCCGCAGCCCGGACACCGAAGAATTCCTGAACGCGCATGTGGTCGTCGGCCATGTGCCCATGATCCCTCATTGACTCGCCCCCTCCACCCTGGCGTGGATGGCTGAAACACATGCTCGATGCGCACGTTCGAACCCTGCTCGATCGTTCGGTAGCGCAGTTGTGTCAAATTTCAACAGCTTTCGAAATGCGCCCCAGCGGCGCGCCCCCTTCCGGACTACCGTCCCGGGGTCATGGGACACCTGGACCACGCCGCCTTTGGCTGGCTGACCCCCGTGCTGTCGTATCTGATGGCTTGCATCGGCGCAGCTCTCGGGCTGCGCTGCACCGTACGGGCGCTCGGTGTGACCGGCCGCTCCCGGCGCAACTGGCTCGTCACCGCCGCGTCCGCGATCGGCACCGGCATCTGGACCATGCACTTCGTGGCGATGCTCGGGTTCGCCGTCACCGGCACGGACATCCACTACAACGTTCCACTCACCCTCCTCAGTCTGCTCGTCGCGATGATCGTCGTCGGCGTGGGAGTCTTCGCCGTCGGCTATGGCAAGGACCGCACCCGGGCCCTGCTGCTGGGCGGCCTCACCACCGGCCTCGGCGTGGCCAGCATGCATTACCTCGGCATGGCGGCTCTTCGAATGCACGGCCAGATCCACTACGACCCGGCTCTCGTGGGCCTTTCCGTGGTCATCGCCGTCGTCGCGGCCACGGCTGCCCTATGGGCGGGACTCAACATCAAGTCCCCTGCCGCCGTTGCCGTCGCGGCTCTCGTCATGGGCGCGGCCGTCAGCAGCATGCACTACACCGGAATGATCGCGGTGAGCGTACACGTCACCCCGTCCGGCGGCGGACTGCCCGGAGCCACGGCCATGCAGTTCATCTTCCCCCTCGCTGTCGGACTCGGCTCCTACCTCTTCATCACCTCTGCTTTCGTCGCGCTCTCACCGACGGCCCGCGAACGCTCGGCGTACCGCTCCGCTGAGTTCGCAGAATCCGACGATCCCGCCATCTCGGTCGACGCGGTCATCCCTCATCCAACTAACGCGTCCAGGTGACCCCGTTCACCGTCTGCGCCACCGCTGTCTCAAACCCACCCACTCTCACAACGGCCTTCTCCGCATCGAAGTTCCGCTCCCCGAACGGAAGTTCCTCGGAATTCCGCAGAACCGTTCCCCTTCACGCAGAACCGTTTCCCGTAAATGAGGCGATCCGTGCGCATACCCCGCAAGGCCCCGGGCGCCGTCCCCCGGCCGCTTCCACCGTCACCCGCCCGCGGCCGACGTGCGCATGCCGGCCCGCCCGCCGCCGAGGAATATTCGGCCGCCGAGCGCTCCGGCGCCGACGAACATTTCGCTGGGACGGACCGGTCCGAAGGGGTCGGGGTGTATGAGCGTGGAGTGAGCCCAGCGGTGGATGGCGGGTCCTGGTCTGGGCCCGGGACCGGGGCGGTCAGGTTCGGGCCCGGCGCCTGGCTGAGGGGACGGCTGAAGCCGACGACGGTCCGGGCAAAAATCGTTTCTCTGCTGATGGTTCCGGTCGTCTCGCTGCTTGCCCTCTGGGGATTCGCCACCGTCACGACCGCGCAGGACGTCTCCGCACTGCGTGAGGTTCGCCGCGTCGACGAGCAGGTCCGCACGCCGGTGGCCGCCGCCATCACGGAACTGCAGGCCGAACGGCGAGCCGCGGTCCGGTACTTGGCTGCACCCGCCGACGACCGCTCGGCCGCGCTGGCCCAGCAGGCCAAGCGGACGGACGCTGCGATCGGGCGACTCCGACTGGGGGAGAGGAACACCGTCGCCGACTCCGGGGACCTGCCGGGTGATGCGGCCGGTCGACTGCGGCAGTTCGTCGCCCGGGCCCAGCGTCTGTCGGTTCTCCGGACCGACATCGTGGATCGCCGAGCGAACTGGGACACCACATATCAGCAGTACACCGACACCATCACCTCGGCCTTCGACGTCACCGGAGCCCTCACCGGTATCCAGGATGCGGAACTCGGCTCCGACGCGCGCGTGGTGTACGAGTTCGCCCGCGCCGGCGAAATGCTCGCCCGTGAAGACGCGTTACTCACCTCCGCCCAGCTGACCCGCGTATTCACCGCTGCCCATCACGCCAGGTTCACCGGTGCGGTCGACTCCCGCCGCACCCTCACCGACGCGGCCACCACCGACCTGAGCGGCGCCGAACAAGCGGCATGGCACACCCTCGGCAAGCAGCCCGCCTACGCCGCGCTCCATACGTCCGAGGACAAGGTGCTGGCCGCCGCACCCGGTCACGATGCGGCCCAGGTTGTTGCGGAGCCGTCGTGGGAGGACGCGCTCGGCACTGTCCAGAAGGGCATGCGCGACATCGAGAGCGGCGCCGCGCGCGATGTCGTCGGCCGCGCCGACCCGATCGCGCGAGGCCTCATCACCCCAGCCGGCGCGGCCGTACTCTTCGGCCTCGTCGCAGTCGCCGCCTCTCTTGTCATCTCCGTACGCATCGGCCGGGGTCTGGTCGTCGAGCTCGTCAGTCTCCGCAATACCGCCCTGGAGATCGCCCGCCGCAAACTGCCCGCTGCCATGGGCCGGTTGAGGGCGGGGGAGGATCTCGACGTCGAGTCCGAGGCGCCCCGAGGGCCGGTGCCCGAGGATGAGATCGGGCAGGTCGGGGAGGCACTCGGCACCGTCCACCGGGCCGCCCTTGCCGCTGCTGTGGAGCGCGCCGAACTGGCGAGCGGCATCTCCGGAGTCTTCGTCAACCTGGCCCGGCGCAGTCAGGTGCTCGTCCATCGCCAGCTCAATCTGCTCGACAGCATGGAGCGTCGCGCCGAGGATCCGGGCGAGCTGGGCGATCTGTTCCGGCTCGACCATCTCACCACCCGGATGCGCCGCCATGCCGAAAGCCTGATCATCCTGTCCGGCGCTGCTCCCGGCCGGGCGTGGAGCGTTCCGGTTCCGCTCACCAGCGTCGTACGGGCGGCGGTCTCCGAAGTCGAGGACTACGCGCGCGTAGAGGTGCGCCAACTTCCGGAGGCGGCGGTCACCGGAGGAGCCGTCGCCGACCTCACCCACTTGCTCGCCGAACTGGTCGAGAACGCCGCCCAGTTCTCGCCACCGCACACCAAGGTGCGCGTCAGCGGCGAGCCGGTGGGCAACGGCTACGCCCTGGAGATCGAAGACCGGGGACTGGGCATGGGCAGGGAAAGCCTTGACGAGGCCAACCACCGGATTGAGCACTCCGAAGCGGTCCACCTCTTCGACACCGACCGGCTCGGCCTCTTCGTCGTCAGCCGACTCGCGGCGCGACACGGCATCAAGGTCCACTTGCGAACCTCGCCGTACGGTGGCACGACCGCGGTTGTCCTCCTGCCGACAGGGCTGTTGGACCGCGCCATCACCGTCGCCGCACAGCAGGCCGTGCATATGGCGCACCACACCGCCGGACACGGTGACCGCAATGCTGTCGCTGGGGGCGACCCCCGGTCGTCATCTGCCCAGCACAACCACCAAGCGGCGCTCACGGTGATGAGGGAAGACCTCGCGCCAGGACTCACCGACACGCCCGCCATCCCCACACCCACCCCGGCGCGTCCGACTTTGGTTGCCCAGCCCGATACGGCCTCTACGCGCGCGACGCCACCGCCCGTGGTGCCAACGACACCATCACCCGGTGTCGCCACCCTCCGCCAACGGGCCCGTACGGTCGCCCCCGACAGCGGCCGCGGCGAAGGACTCCCGCGCCGCGTACGCCAGGCGAGCCTCGCCCCCCAACTGCGCGAAGCCCCTACCGAGGAACCCCCGATGGCCGAAGCCGACATACGCACTCCGGAACTGGTCCGGGACCGTATGACCGCGTACATGGGCGGCTGGGCCCGCGGCGGCGCAGCCCGCGTCACCGCGGCCGCCCGCGGCACGTCCCCCGTCGACAGCGCCTCTATAGACGACGACACGAGCGAAGGAGACCACGCATGATGGACCACCAGGGGCTCGACTTCCCACACCGCGCCGGGGAACTCGACTGGCTGCTCGACGACCTGGTCGTGCGGGTCGGCGAGGTCCGGCACGCCGTCGTGCTCTCCAATGACGGGCTCGCCGTCGGCGCGTCCAGCCACCTCAGTCGCGAGGACGCCGAGCATCTCGCCGCCGTCGCCTCCGGGTTCCACAGCCTCGCCAAGGGTGCTGGACGCCACTTCCGCACCGGAGGTGTGCGCCAGACGATGGTGGAGATGGACGAAGGCTTCCTCTTCGTAGCGGCTGCCGGGGACGGCTCGTGCCTCGCCGTGCTGACCGCGCTCACGTCGGACATCGGGCTAATTGCGTACGAGATGGCCCGCCTCGTGAAGCGCGTCGGCGAGCACCTTCACACGCCACCCCGGCACACCATGCGGCCGCCGGCCGCTGGATGACCGAGAGACAAGGGCGCCCCATCCCATGACCGACGACCAGGCAGACGCTCCGAAACCAGTAGGGAGCCGCTGGTACGACGCCGACGCGGGCCCGTTGGTGCGTCCGTACGCCATGACCGGCGGGCGCACCGAACCTGCCGTCGGCGGTCTCCGGCTTGATCTCATCGCCCTCGTCTCCATGGCAGTCGACGCGTCAGGCGTCGCCGAGGAGTCCTTGCTGGGGCCTGAACACCGTTCCCTGCTCACTCTGTGCCGGACGGAAACCCAGTCCGTCGCCGAGCTCGCAGCCGACGCGGACCTGCCGGTCGGGGTCGTCCGCGTCCTCATCGGCGACCTCCTGGAAGCCGGTCACATCACCGTGCGGCGTCCCGTGCCACCGGCCCTGCTACCCGACGAGAAGATCCTGAGAGAAGTGATCGATGGCCTCCGAGCACTCTGACCCCACCCCCGCCCTCGCGTTGAAAATACTGGTCGCGGGCGGATTCGGGGTCGGCAAGACCACCCTCGTCGGAGCGGTCAGTGAAATCCGGCCGCTGCGCACCGAAGAAATCCTCAGCGAAGCGGGCGAATCAGTCGACGACACAGGCGGCGTCGACCACAAGAGGACCACCACCGTGGCGATGGACTTCGGGCGGATCACCATCCGCTCGGGGCTGTCCCTCTACCTGTTCGGCACTCCAGGACAGGACCGCTTCTGGTTCCTGTGGGACGAGCTCTCGCAGGGAGCACTCGGTGCGGTCGTTCTGGCCGACACTCGCCGACTGGAGGATTGCTTCCCCGCCGTCGACTACTTCGAGCACCGGCGCATCCCGTTCGTCGTCGCCGTCAACTGCTTCGCCGGTGCGCGCACCTTCGGCGCCCACGAGGTCTCCCAGGCCCTCGACCTGGACCGAGGCACCCCCGTCGTGCTGTGCGACGCCCGCGACCGCGACTCGGGAAAGGAGGTCCTGATCCGGCTCGTCGAGTACGCCGGACGCGTCCACACCGCCCGACTCCTGGATTCCGTCGGGTAACCGATGCCTTTTCCGCCCCGGAGACCTGCTTGCCCCTGCGCGTCCCTTGGGTAAGGCTTGCCGCAGACCTGGGGGAAACGGGGTACACATGAGCGGGGTGAGGCCGTGATGGCACTGAACAAGGAACTCGACTGGCTGCTCGACGACCTGACCAAGAGGGTCGAGCACGTACGGCACGCCATCGTCCTGTCCAACGACGGTCTGGTCACCGGAGCCAGCGCCGACCTGCCCCGTGAGGACGCAGAGCATCTTGCCGCTGTGTCCTCCGGGCTGCACAGCCTGGCCAAGGGGTCCGGGCGCCATTTCGGGTCCGGTCATGTGCGTCAGACGATGGTCGAGTTCGACGAGGCGGTCCTCTTCGTCACGGCCGCGGGGGACGGCAGCTGCCTGTGCGTGCTGGGTACGGCCGAGGCCGACATCGGCCAGATCGCGTACGAGATGACGCTCCTGGTCAACCGGGTCGGCGAGCACCTCGGCGTCTCGGCCCGACGCCCAGGCCCGCCCATATCCGGCCTCTGACCAGCGGGTTTTCGAGCAGCACGGAACGGCCGACGGGAGTTATCCACAGGCCAAGCGAGATGTCCGCACGGAGGGTTACGGTCGTCACCGAGAGTATTCGCACTCACGGGGGAGGACCTCATGATCACAGACTTCATGGCCGCAGCGGACGCGGCCGAAGCGAGCGGCAGGACGCTGGCCTTGGGCCGCGCCGCGCAGCAACTGGAGCTGAAGCGGGGTGAATTCGACCTGGCCGTGCAGCTCGGCCATGTCCGCACCGTGCGGGAAGACCTGAGCGCGCGACCTCGGGTCGCCGTTGAGGAAATCGAGCGGATCCGTTCGGCCGAAGGGTTCCCGGACGCCCTGCGCGAGCGGGTCCGTGTGGTGGGTACGACGGAGGCGTCCCAGCTGCTCGACATCGCCACCCACCGCTTCACCCGTCTCGCGCGCGCCGGCCACTTCACACCGGTCAAGTGCTATCTGAACCGCTACCGGGCAGTGGTCTGGCTCTATCTCGCCGAAGAACTGACCGACATGGCCCTGCGGTATCCGTCGCTGCTCTCCGACCGACGGCTGCCGAAGGAACTGCTGGGCCGACTGGAGACGGGAGAGGACCGACGCCCGCGCAACTGGCGCGCGCGCCGCGCCTCGATGCTGCTGCGGCAGACAGAAGATCCCTGGGAGCGGGCGGCGGGTATCGCCACCGCACTGGACGCCGCGCATCTGGCGGAGATCGTGAGCGATCCGTACGAGCGGGCGTATCTGGCCCGGTTGCGGCCCGAGCCGACACGGGTCGGACCGGACTCGCCGGCCGCCCGGGAGATCATCGAGCGGCTCCAACTGGCCCAGGATCCGGATGAGGTCCTGTGGTACCGGATGGATCTCGCACGCACCCTCGAAGTCGCTCGCTCGACCCGTCCGGCACCCCGGCCGGACTGGGAGCGTAAACCGTTCCAGGCAGCGGCGCTTCCGTCTTCCGCGGTTGCGGATTCCGTCCCCGCAGCCTCAGTTCCTGAACCCGTGGTCGCGTTTCCCGCACCCGCACCCGCCGTTCCGGGCCCGACGCCTGCGCTTCCCATCCCCACAGCCGCAATGGCTGACCCTGTGGTCGGGGCTCCCGCACCCACACCCGCCCCTGCCGTTCCCGAACCCGCGGTCGCGATTCCCGCCGTCCCGCCGCTCACTGCTCACCAGCCTGCCCCGGTCCTGTTCCCGAGGCCCCAACAGGTGGAGCCCGTGGCTGGCCGGGGAAGGCTCCGGCGCGGGCTGGCGCGCATCAGGCGCCCCAGGACGACCGCTCGTACGACGACAACGACCGCACCCTGATCCCGGCGGCGATGAGAGTGCGACGCTTCATGCGCCGGATCGCGGCGGCGATGTCAGTTCTGCAGCGAATGCTGCGCGGTGGCGGGCGGCCTGCCCCGTCGCCCGCGCCGTCGCCCTCGTGTCCGGTCCCTCTGCGGCCACAGCAGTACGTACGCGGTGGAGACCACCACGAAGGCGAGCCGTATCAGTCCCTTCGTGGAGTCGTCCGGGATGACGAAGACAGTGCCGTAGAGGGAGATCAACGCGAGCCAGCTCCACCACGGCACAAGCCGACGCTGCCCGATGACGTCCCAGAGCAACGTGCCCAGCAGAACCGACGCCGTGTAGTACGTGTAGACACTCGGGTCGAGAACGATCCGGGCGTTGGCGCCGAGCAGCACCACGGCCGCCCAGCGCTTGCGCCAGACCGCGATCCCGCCGAGTGCCAGACTCAGCGCGGCCTGGGCGGGCCGGTCCCAGCCGGGTGTCTCGGCATCCCCGACACCGAGCCAGCGCAACGCCGACGCGGGTTGGTTGGGTATGGCGAACCCGGTCGCCGCGAAACTGCCCGAGTTGCCTATGAAGAACGGCAGCCAGGCCACGGCGATCAGCCCCGCGCACCACAGCCCGGCGCGCAGCCACGACTGCCTGGGCAGCGCGAACAGCAGCATGGCGAAGCCAAGGGCCGTCGGCTTGGAGTCCACGGCGAGTGCCAGCCAGATGCCGGTGCCGACCGCGTTGCCCCGGGTGACCGCGCGCACGGCGAGGGTGGTGAAGAACAGCGCCAGCACATCGTCGAGGTGGCCGAACCGGACCGAGACCTCGATCCACATCGGGATGAAGGCAAGCCCTGCGATCAGGACTCGCTGGCGCAGCCGCTGATGGTTGGTGCCAGTGCCCAGGAAGTGCCAGGCGGCGCTGCGGCCGACCAGCACCACGATCACCAGACCGAGCACCGACATCAAGGCGGCGGCGAGGAACTGGCCGGTCGATTCATGGAACGGGTTGAACAACCCGGCGACGAGGAAGCTGATCGGCCCCATCTGGAGCTCGGGGTGGTGCGCGTAGAGGTTGAGGCCACCGGTGCCGTCGCCGGATGGCCCCTGGTAGATCAGCTCCCCGCCGGTGCGCAGATAGTGCCAGGAGAACCCACCGTTCGGCTCCACCACGACGAACCAGAGGGCGGTCCACGCGGTGAGCAGCACGAGGTGCATCCGCTGACTGATGACCGGCACGTGTGTTCAGCTCCTGATTCCCCGCCGGGTGCGTCGACTGCTCTCAGGGGCCTGCGGAGCCCAACAGTGAAGACGGGAGTCTGGAGTGACTCGTTCATCCAGAAGAGAATTTGTGCTTCCGCCCACACCCGAAGGGTGACGAATGGGTCAGTCGGCGCTGATGACACCGGCGAGGGTAGGTGTGCCGTGTGTACGGATTGCGAACGGCCGGTGATCGCCGGAAAGCAAGACTCCGGGGTCACGACCTACTCGGTGTCCGCTCGCTCCTTCTCCGTCCTATCTGTCGCGCATATCGCGTCTACCGCGCTACTTCGTACGCCGTTGAGCCTGCCCTCCGTCCCGCCGTCGCCAGCAATGCGACACCTGCCAGGGTCCCGGTCACGAGGACCCCCGCAGCGGTCCACGCCGCGTACCGCACGGCGTCGGTGAAGGCCTCGCCTGGGGTCGTGGTGCCTCCTGCGAGGCGGTCCGTGAAGCGGGAGGTCATCAGGGTGCCCAGGATGCTGGTGCCCAGGACCGCGCCGACCTGGCGGGCGGCGTTGACCGTGCCGCTCGCCTCGCCCTCGCGGCCGCGCGGCACATGGCTGACGCCGAGCGCGGTGGAGGGGGCGTTGGCCAGGCCGCACCCGAGGCCGAAGACGACAAGGGCTGGGGCGTACCCGGTGAAGGTGTCGCCCGGCTCGACGCTGGCGAAGAGCCCGGCGCCGAGGGCGGCCAGGAGCAACCCCGCGACGATCAGCGGCCGTGGCCCCCACTTCCGTATGAGAAGGCCCGACGCCACCGACGCGGCGATGAACGTGACGAATTCGGCGAGGAGCTGGACGCCGACCTCCAACGCACTGAGTCCCCGCACCCGCTGGAGCCAGAGCACCTGCAGAAGGGAGATACCGACGAAGCCGAACAGTACCGTCGCGGCGAGCAGCAAGGAGGCGCTGTACGAGGGGTCGCGCATCAGGCGTAGGTCGACCATGGGGTGATCGCGGCGCAGTTCGACGGTTACGAAGGCGCCGAGCAGCACCATGGCTCCGGCGAGAGAGGAGAGGGCGCGGGCGGAGCCATAGCCGTGGTGGCCGCCGTCGATCAACCAGTAGATGAGCAGAGCGAGTCCGGCCGTGCCGAGCACCTGCCCGGCCCAGTCGGGGCGGCCGCCGGGGACGCGGGACTCCGTCACACGCGTCAGTGCGACGAGGACGGCGAGCGCGCCGAGCACGAGGTTCAGCCAGAACGCTGCGTGCCAGGTCCACCACCGCAGCGCCAGCCCTGCCGTGACCGGGCCGATGGCCAGACCGAGCCCCGACGCGGCCGCCCAGGCGGAGATCGCTCCGGCGCGGCGGCGCGGGTCGGGGAATGCATGACTCACCAGAGCGAGTGAGCTCGGCGTGATCAGCGCGCCGCCCAAGCCCGCCAGCGCCTGGCCGACGAGGACGGTCGACAAGCCGGTGGAGAAGACCAGGACCACCCCGCCCGCGCCCATCGTCACGGCTCCGGCGACGAAGATTCGCCGGCGTCCCCAGCGGTCCGAGAGGGCGCCCGCACCGAGAACGAAGGAGGCAACGACGAGTGTGTACATGCTGGGCACCCAGACCAGGTCGGCGGGCGCGATACCCAAGTCGTCCTGGACGGCGCTGAGAGTACCGATGGTCTGGGTGGTCTGCAGGAAGACGGTGAACAGGCCGAGGCAGGCGGCGACCAGTACGGCCCGGGGGCTGGCCGTCGGGCGGAGTTCAGTGCGCGCCATGCGGCACCCCCGAGAGGGCGGCCTTGACCTGGCGGGTGATCTCGTCGGCGAGTACTTCCTCGTGGCCCGCCTCGACCGCGTCAAGCACCTGGTGGGCTACGTCGGCGGGGCTCGTCTTCGGGTGGTCGACGTCGGCTGCCATGTCGGTGTCGAGGAAGGCCGCGTGCACCGCGATGGTCAACGTGCCCTGCGGGCGCAGCTCTTCGCGTATTGCGTTGGTCATCGACAGGGCGGCTGCCTTGGAGACTCCGTACGAGCCGATCTGGGGGAGGGTGTGCCAGGAGAGCACGGAGAGCATGTTGACGAGGGCGCCGCCGCCGTTGCGGGCGAGTACGGGGGCGAAGGCGCGGCACATCGCGAGGGTGCCGAAGAGGTTGGTCTCCAGCTCGGCTCTCGCGCCGTCGAGTGAGTCGGATCCGATCAGGTAACTGCCGTTCAGGATCCCGGCGTTGTTGATGAGGAGGGAGGTGTTGGAGCAGAGTTCGGCGGCTGCGGCGACCTGAGCCGGGTCGGTGACGTCGAGTGCGACGGGGATGAGGCCCGGGTCGGTCACCGTGCGTGGATCGCGCGCCGCCGCGTAGACGGTTTTCGCGCCCCGCTCCAGCAGGGCGAGCGCGAAGGCGCGGCCCAGACCTCGATTGGCGCCGGTCACCAGCGCCGTGGTGTTGCGCATGCGCGCCTTCTTTCACGTTGTCGGAGGCGCGTGCGCCCCGTCATGAGTGAGTAGGAAATCTGGACTCACCATAGCCGAGTGGGTTGGATATTCAAATGGACTCGGGAAGGGGGTGTTGGGGTTAGATCGTGGGCTCGACTTCGAGGTGGCGGTGGCGGCGTGCGCCTCGGTATTCAAGTGCCTCCCAGCCGAGTGGCCGGAGCGCGTCCGTGCACCGCCGCAGTGCCTCGGCCTCGTCCTGGGCGGCGCCGCTTCCAGTCGGGCCCAGCCATTCCACGATGACGACTTGGGGTCGGTCCGCCGAGGTGACGCGGTAGCCGGTTGCGGTGCGTCGGCCGGTGGTGTCGATGGCGGAGGGTGGGATTCCGGCGGCCTCCAAAGTCAGCGCCACGGCCCGCACCATCTGGTTGCGCTCCCAGGCGGCGGGCACGGAGAGCGGGTCGGGGTGGTCGGTGTTCATCAGGCGGCGGATCTGTCGCAGTCCCTCGAACGCCACCCGTACCGCGGCCTCACGCTGGGCGGTCGGTTCCGTCGTCGCCACCTCGTCGCCCGTCGCCGCCTCGAAGGGGTACGTCCGTTCACCGTGCTCGTTGGGCGGCGCCACCGTGATTCCTTCCGTGCGGTGATCGGGGTGTCAAGTGTCGCCGACTGGGTGGCTGGGGTGTGGGGGAGTTTGGGGTGCTCGGGTTTCCTGCCTGTTCCGACTCCCGCTCGTCGCGGCCGCTGTGGACCGCCATTGCCTGTCGGTGTCGTCATTCGTGAGTAAGGTTTGCTCCATGTGAGACAATTTTGTATCATGTGAGGCATGAAAGGATCGTCATGCTGAGAGATGAAGAGCTGCTCGACGCGGCGGCGCGGGTGCTTGCGGACAATCGCGGGGCCTCGCTGGTCCAGGTCGCCACCGGGATTGGCATCAGCCGCGCGACGCTGAGCAGGCGCTATCCGACGCGGGAAGCGTTGATCAGGGCCGTCGCGGCGCGTGCCATCGAGGTCATCGACGAGCGGCTGGCCGAGACCGATCTGCCTGACGACGCCGACGCGGTGGCCTTCGACGCGTCACTCGAACGGCTGATCGCCGACCTCACGCCCGCTGTCGATCTGTACGGGTTCACGGCCCACGACGGCCTTGTGCTCGGCGACCCGGTCTTCCGGGCCGGGCTTGAGCGGCACGACCAGCGGGCACTTCGCTTCGTGACCCTCGGGCAGCGGCTCGGGCGGCTTCGCAGTGATCTGCCGCCGTACTGGATCTGGTACATGCTGTGGGGGCTGCTCGACGCGGCCGCCGAGGGTGTCCGTGACGGGCACCTCGGACACCGCGAGATCCGCCGCCTGGTCGGCACAGTGTTCCGCCATGGCGCGGAACCCCCGGACGCCTCGCCCTGACGATCGCGTCCACCTCGCTCGTACCGGCTGACGCCACGGCGTACAGGCCGGCACGGCACCTCGAACAGCTCCGAACGGAACACCCATGCAAGCCCCTGTCTCCCGGCCCGCTACTGCCGACCTCACCGAGCGCCTGGATCCCCGGCGTTGGATCGTTCTGGCGATCCTCTCCGGGAGCCTTCTGCTGATCGCGATGGACACCACGATCCTCAACGTGGCGTTCCCGTCGCTCGTCGCCGACCTTCAGCCCGGCTCGGTCGAGCAGCTGTGGATCATCGATGTCTATGCCCTCGCCCTCTCCGGGCTCCTCGTCACCGCGGGTGGTCTCGGTGACCGCTGGGGACGTAAGCGTCTGCTGCTGCTCGGCTTCGCGATATTCGCGCTGGCCTCGCTGCTCGCGGTGTTCGCCACCGCGGCCTGGCATGTCATCGGGGCGCGGGCCCTGCTCGGTGTCGGCGGCGCCGCGATCATGCCGTCCACGTTGTCGATCCTGCGGGATGTGTTCACGGACGCGCGCGAGCGGGCGTTCGCGTACGCCGTGTGGGCGGCGGTGCTCGGTGGCGGGATGGCGCTCGGCCCGATCATCGGTGGTCTGCTCGTTCAGGACCACGGTTGGCAGTCGGCCTTTCTGCTCAACATCCCTGTTGCCGCGCTGGTGATCGGCTTCGGGGTGTGGTTCCTGCCGGAATCGCGTTCGGCGCGGAGCGGTAAGTGGGACTGGTGGGGTGTGGGGCAGTCGATCGTCGGCATGCTCGCTCTCGCGGGCGGTATCAAGCAGCTAGGCAAGAGCGGTGTCACCGACCCGATGCCGTGGGTCCTGCTGGGGATCGCAGCGGTCGCGCTGACTGTGTTCGTACGCCGTCAGTTGCGCCTGCCTGTTCCGCTGCTCCAGGTGCGGCTGTTCACCAACCGGGCCTTCAGCATCGCCGCCACCGCCATTTTCCTCGGGATGGTCGGTATGGGTGCGGTGTTGTTCCTGGTGACGCAGTGGTTCCAGTATGCCCAGGGGTATACGCCGTTGCAGGCCGGGTTGCGGCTGCTGCCCGCGCCGCTGGGGCTGATTGTCACGTCGATGGTCACGCCCACGCTGATGCAGCGCTTTCCGATCCGGCATGTCATGGGAGCCGGGCTCGTCGCGATGGCGGTCGGGCTCGCGCTGCCGTGGGTCGTGCAGCGGTTCGCGGAGGTCGGGTACCCGGCGTTCGGTGTTGCCCTGGCGGTGCTGGGCCTGGGGGTTGGCGTGGCGACCACGGTTGCGTCCGTGACCCTGATGGCCGCGGCTCCGGCGAGTGATGTCGGTGGTGCGGCGGCGATCGAGGAGACGTGTTACGAGCTGGGTGCCGCGATGGGTGTGGCCATTCTGGGTAGCCTCGCGACCGCGCTGTACACGGCCAACCTGCCGTCGGTGGGGCTGGATGGGGCGGAGGTCGGCAAGGTGCGTGACTCCGTGGGTGAGGCGGCGCATGTGGCCGAGGGGATAGGTGGGTCGGCTGGGAAGGAGCTGCTCGATGTTGTGTCGCATGCGTACAGCACGGCGATCACGCCCGCGTTCCTGGTCGCTGCGGGGCTGGTGGTCGCGGCCGCCGTGATGGTCTGGGCGTGGATTCCGCGGGATCTGCGGCCGACTGAGAATGCGCACTGAGTGAGCCCCCCACCCCGCCCGTTCCCTTAACCCTCCGGGGGTTGGTGGGGGTTGGTGGGGGTTGAGGTGGGGGGAGGGGGAGTTTTCCCGGGGCTCCGCCCCGGACCCCGGCGGGGGCTGCGCCCCCTGTACCCCGCTGCGGGGCTCCGCCCCTGCACCCCGAATCCTGGCTGAGGTTGCGCCCCTGCGCCCCGCCACGGAGCTTCACCCTTGTGCCCCGGACGCCGGCTGGGGTGGGTGGGCAGCGGGGCCTACGGCCCCCGCACCCCCTACGGGGGTCCGCCCGCAATGAACAGGCCGCCCAGCGCGCGCAGTTCGGCCTCTCCAGCCACCGTCACTCCCCGAACCCCTCCCGAACGCCGTTGAGCTTCGCCGGGTTTACCTGGAGGCGTAGGCGGTGGATTTGGTTGTTGAGTAGGTCGAAGGTGAGGGCGCCCAGGGGATGGCCGGACAGGGTGAAGAGGACTCCCTGTTCGCCGTTTATGGATGCCGGGTGGATTTTCAGGGAGGCCTGGCCCGGTTTGGCCAGGACGCCCAGGATCCAGCGGGCGACGTGGCTCGGGGTGTGCAGGGGCTTGCGGGCGGCGGTGACCTTGCCGCCGCCGTCGGACCAGGCGATGACGTCGGGGGCGAGCAGTTCCATCATGGCGTTGAGGTCGCCGCCCTGGCAGGCGGCGATGAAGCTGCGGGTGACCGTGTCGCGCCGGGCCGGGTCGGCGTCGTAGCGGGGGCGGCGCGCCTGGACGTGCTGACGTGCGCGGTGGGCGATCTGACGGATCGTCGGCTCCGGGCGTTCGAGGACCTCGGCGATTTCCGCGTGGCTGTAGCCGAAGACTTCGCGTAGAAGAAAGACGGCTCGTTCTACCGGGTTCAGGGTTTCCAGTACTACCAGCATCGCCATGGAGACGGTGTCGGCCAACTCCGTCTCCTCGGCGATGTCAGGGGTGGTGAGCCACGGCTCGGGCAGCCAGGGGCCCACGTACGCCTCGCGGGTGACCGCCGCCGAAGTGAGCCGGTTGAGGGCGAGGTTGGTGACCGTGCGCACCAGGTAGGCCTTGGGATGCCGGATGTCGTCGCGGTCGGCGGCGGACCACTTGAGCCAGGCGTCCTGGAGGATGTCCTCCGCGTCGCTGACGCTGCCGAGCATGCGGTACGCGGTGGCGAACAGCAGCCGTCGGTGCTCGGTGAACGGGTCGGGGGTGCCGGGCTCGGCCGTCGGGTGGATCATGGCGGCCAGGGTGTCAGGCACCCAGGTCGCGGGCAAGGGACCGGACGCCCGCCACACTGTCGGGGTGGCTGGACTTCCAGCCCAGCTCCGCCTTGGCCTTGCTGCTGTCGAGCCGCAGGTTCGTGGCCATGACGGTGTGCGCGAGCGGCGCCGCCCTGAGCAGCCACAGCGGGACGCGCAGCGGAGCCGGTGTGCCGAACGCCTCGGCCACCGCACGTACATGGGTGCCGAAGCCGGTCGGCAGATCGTCGGCGATGTTGTACGCCTGGGAGGGGCGGCCACCTTCGACAGCGGCCGCGATCGCGCGGGCCGCGTCGTCCACATCCACCCAGGCCAGCTCACGGCCGTTGTCGGTGACGGCCGGTAGGCTGCGCTTGCGCAGCATGGAGAGCACGGTGGTGTCGGTGACGTCCTTGCCGTAGAAGAGGCCGAACCGCAGGCTGACGGCGTCGATCCCGTCCGCGCCGAAGGCCAGCTCCTCCTTGGCGCGCATCGCGCCGACATGGCGCTCCAGCCAGGCGTTGGTGCCCGCCGGGCCGAACTTCGTGCCGTCCTCGGTGACGGGCCGGTCGCCGTGGTCGCCGTAGCCATAGCCGAACATCATGTTCTCCAGGACGATCCGGCGGGCGCCGGTGGCCCGGGCGGCGGCCAGTAGGTTGGCCGTGCCCCGGCTGCGCAGGGCGTTGGTGCCCGCCATCTCCTTGTGGCGGATCAGCGACATGCCCTGGAGCGCGGTGGCCGCGTGGATCACGACGTCGAACGCCATGCCGTCCACCGCCCGCAGCACCGCGTCCCCGTCCAGCAGGTCCGCCCGTACCGTGTTCGAGGCGCCGCGCCCGAGTCCGGCCACCTCGTGTCCGGCGGCGGTCAGCTCCCGTACGGTCTTCCGCCCCAGCACACCGCTCGCCCCTGCCAGCAGAATCCTCATCGCCGTGCTCCCTGCGTCGTCTCGTTGTCGTGGTGGCGCGCATAGGACAAGAGAGGACGGCAGGACGTGACAGGCAGAAGAGTGACCCGCGTCACGACGCCGTCAGGAGCTCCACTCCGATCTTGTCGGTGGTCTCCGCGTCGCCGCTGAGCCGGTGCACCACGACCCAGCGGCCGTCCGGCAGGGCGCCCGCGAAGACGGAGGCGTCCTTGGTGGCGCCGTTGTGCCAGAGCAGGCCGCCGGCGCGCTGCCAGGAGGGAGCCGGGTCGCCCAGTCGCCGCTCGACCAGGAGTGACGTGACCAGCCGGGCGGTCGCGTGGGAGGTCGCCCACAGGCCGCCGGCCGGGAGTATCGCGCCGGTCATGGTCCATGGCGTGACCGGGCGGCCGAAGAGTCCGCGGGCGACCAGCCGTCGGTCGTGCGGGGGAGAGGAGGTGACGTCGGCGATGCTGAGCGCGTCGAGGACGTACCGGCCGAGGAGTTCTTCGTACGGCGCACCGCCCGCCACCGCGAGCGCCGAACCGAGCACCGCGTAGCCGAAGTTGGAGTACTCCTCGCGCTCGCCCGGGCGGGCTGTCGTCAGCGAGTCGAGGCGGCGGAGCAGGCTGTCGAGGGCCGGGGCGTCGAAGGGGGCGTAAGGGTCCCGGAAGCGGCGCAGTCCCGGAGGCAGCCGGGGCAGGCCGGAGGTGTGTTCGGCGAGGTGGCGCAGGGTGATGCCGGTGCCTGGCGGTACGGGCAGGAAGCGTTCGAGGGGGTCGTCGAGGGCGAGCGCGCCCTCTGCGGCGAGGCTGACCAGGAGCGTGCCCGTGAGGGGCTTGGTCAACGAACCTATCTGGACGAACAGTCGGGGGTCGTGACCGTTCTCGATCCGCAGTGGGGCGGATTCGCTGAGGACGCAGAGCGGGACGGAAGCCATCGTCCCATGATCACCGACGCCGGATCGCGGGCTGCGGCGGGGACCACCGCCAGACATTGCGGGCCCTCATCTCACCGGGCCCGCCCCCAAGTTGCCGAAGGAGCGGGCCCCGTGCCTTCCGGACGTGTCAGCCTCGCGGCAGCGTCAGGCCCTGGACCTGGGGAAGCGCGGTCCAGTCGTTGGAGGCGATGGTCGCGTGGGACTTGGCGAGCAGGGCGATACGGGCCTGGGCGTCGGCCGGGGACGGGTTCTTGTCGTCGAGGGCCGGTGCGACCTTGTGCGCGTCGGTCATCACCAGCAGATAGTGCCGGGCGTCGTACCACGCGGTGTCGATCGAACCGTTGAGATACGTGGTGGCGTCACCGTCGAAGATGACGAACCACGGGCGGAGCGAGGCATCCGCGTAGCGGGTGCGCGGGTCGCCGGTCTGGGCGTTGTGGACGGCGGGGAAGACCTGCGCCTGGGCCGTGCGCCCGGCGGTGTGCAGATCGCGCAGATAGGTCGCGTACTCCTTGTCGGTCCACAGTGTGTCGGTCGGATTGTTCTCCTCGACCGTGCCCGGGATGATCTCCAGGATCACCTTTCCGGCGAGCTGCGCGCGCGTGGGCCAGTTTCCGGCGGTGGCCGCCTCGTCGAGCGTCGCGTACTGCCCGCCGCCGGGCTTGGCCAGCAGATCGGCCGGGCGGAAGACGGCGGAGCCGAGGTGGGCGCTGATGGCCTGGTCCAACTGGGCCGGTCCGAGGCCGAAGTGGGCCTGGAAGCCCGCCTTCATCTCCAGCTTGATCATGAGGGGTGCGTGCCCGGGGTGCGCCGCGAGCCAGACGCGTACGTTGTCGAGGCAGCTCTCCAGGTCCTTGTTCGCGCCGCCGGAGTAGAGCTGTGCGGGAGTGCTGGCGTTCACGCAGTTGTTGCTGTTGCCCAAGGGGTTGGAGTGGCTGACCTTCCACTCCTTGGTGATGAAGTCGTCCCACACATCGAGCTCGATCATGGAGGTGCCGGTGTCGAGCGCCTGCGCCAGATACTTGAACGCGGCCGGGTCGTAGGTGTTGTGCAGACCCGATGAGGTGGCGCCGGACAGCGGAAGAGCGTCGGTCCCGGCGGCCTTGGCGGTTCCTGCGGTTCCGGCAGGAGAGGCGGCCTGGCTCCCGGCGGTGCCGACCAGCACGAGACCGGCGGCGAGCGCGCCGGCCAGCGCGGTGCGCAGGGCTACGGGAAATCGGTGTCTGGGCAGCGGTTTTGACACGGGTGTCCTCCTGTGGGGGATGGCTCTTCGCCGGACGGTGACAGCAGAGTGTGAATCGACGAAGTCATGACAAGCAACACGAGCTGCATTCCGGTTGCATTCCGCCTGCGTGGCCGCTGGATGCCGTCATGACCGAAAGGTGCTCTGGCCGCCCTGTCATCGGCACAGCAGGATGCTGTCCGGCTTGGGTGGTGGTTCGGTGCGTCGCCCCACGCGCCCGGGAGAAGGGGATGACGCCGATGACCCGAAGACCGTTGAGGCAACGGCTGTGCGGAGCCATCGCGTTGGGCCTCTTCTGCGCTGGAGGTGCGGCCACCGCCTCCACCGCCCATGCCGCGTCGGCCACCGCCACCTGGGCGATGGACGACGGCGCGCAGGGGCTCGCCAGCAGCCCCGTCGCGGGGAGCCTGTTCTCGGTGCCGCGCGCGGACGGGCGGGTCGATCAGTTCCAGTTGTTCTACGACTCCACCGCGACCGGTGGGCTGCCCTTCGTCCGGCACCGCGACCAGTCGGAGCCGAATGGTGGGTACGGGGCATGGGTGCGGGTCTGTGCGCCGACCGTCTGTCGCAGGCCCAGGGCGGCCACCCGGATGGCCACCCCCGGCCGTGTCGTGCGGCCCCGGCAGGCTCCACCGCGTCGATGATGCGCAAATGCGCAGGTTCAATCCCAAACAGGTACTGGTCGGTCGACCGCTCGACACCTCACGGCTCGGCGAGACGCTGCTGCCGAAGCGCCTCGCCCTGCCCATCTTCTGCAGCGACCCGCTCTCCTCCGTGGCGTACGCGACCGAGGAGATCCTGCTCGTCCTCGCGCTCGGCGGTGTCACCCTGCTGCATCTGGCCTGGTACGCGGCCGCCGCGATCGTCTTCCTGCTCGTCGTGGTCGTCGCCTCGTACCGGCAGACCTGCTACGCCTACCCCGGCGGTGGCGGCGCGTATGTGGTGAGCTCCGAGAACCTGGGCCCCACCGCCGCCCTCACCGCCGCGAGCGCCCTGCTGGTCGACTATGTGCTCACGGTCGCCGTCTCGGTGGTCTCCGGCGTGCAGGCCATCACCTCTGCGGTCCCGTCGCTCCACGACCACCAAGTGGCGCTCTCCGTGGGCTTCGTCACCATCCTGACCCTGCTGAACCTGCGCGGGGTGCGCGAGTCGGGGCGGATCTTCGCGATCCCGACGTACGGGTTCGTCGCCGTCATCTACGTGATGTTCCTGATCGCCGGGATCCGCCTTGCGAGCGGCACCACCATCCGGGCCGAATCCGCGCATCTGCCGATCCACCAGGCGGGCACATACGCCGGGCTCGCCCTTGTGCTGCTCGCGATGCGGGCGTTCGCGTCCGGCTGTACCGCGCTCACCGGTGTCGAGGCGATCAGCAACGGGGTGCCCGCCTTCCAGAAACCGAAGAGCCGCAACGCCGCCACGACCCTGGCCGCCATGGGCTTCCTGTCGGTCACCATGTTCGTCGGCATCACCGCCCTGGCCCTGGTCTACAAGGTCCATGTGGCTGCGGATCCCACCGAGTTGGGCCTGCCGGCCGGTACGGCGACGTCCACCGCGCTCGCCCAGATCGCCCGGGCCAGCTTCGGCCATGTGGACATCCTCTTCTATCTGGTGCAGGCGTTCACCGCGGGCGTCCTGGTCCTCGCCGCCAACACCGCCTTCAACGGCTTCCCGATGCTCGCCTCGATCCTGGCCCGCGACCGGTACGCGCCGCGCCAGCTCTACAACCGGGGCGACCGGCTCGTGTACTCCAACGGCGTCGTGCTGCTCGCCCTCGCCGCGATCGGCCTCATCGTCGCCTTCGACGCCGAGCTCACCCGGCTGATCCAGCTGTACATCATCGGCGTCTTCGTCTCGTTCACGCTCTCGCAGGCGGGCATGGTCCGGCACTGGCGCAAGGAGCTGGCGGGGAACCCGACAAGTGCGCAACGGCACAAGATCCACCGCTCTCTCGCGATCAACGCCGTGGGCGCCACCCTCACCGGTCTCGTCCTGGTCATCGTGCTCATCACCAAGTTCACACACGGCGCCTGGCTGGTCATCATCGCGATGCCCCTGCTGTTCGTGGGGATGAAGGGCGTACGACGCCATTACGATCAGGTGGCCCGGCAGGTCGCCGTCGCGCCGGACGCGCGGCCGCGCAAGCCCGCGCGCCACCATGTGATCGTCCTGGTCGCATCGGTGCACGCCCCCACCCTGAAGGCGATCGGCTTCGCCCAGGCGTTGCGGCCCAGCACGCTCACCGCGCTCACGGCCGCCGCCGACGAGGACGCCGAGCGGCTGCGCCGGGCGTGGGACGAGCACGAGCTCGACGTCCCGCTGCGGATCCTGCACTCGCCGTACCGGGAGGTCGTGAGCCCGATCATCGCCCATGTGCAGGAGGTGGCGGCGGCGGAAGCGGAGTCGGTGGTGTCCGTCGTGATCCCCGAGTACATCGTGGGCCACTGGTGGGAGCAGCCGCTGCACAACCAGAACGCGCTGCGGCTGAAGGCCCGACTGCTGTTCACCCCGGGGGTGACCGTCATCGATGTGCCGTACTTGCTGCAGTCGGGCAGCGAGGTCGGCCGTTGAACGGTGCGGTCGCGGCCGAGCACCACACGGCGCTGTCGAGCGGCGTGAACGGCGTCACGGCCCGCGCCGGAGCGGCCGTCACCAGGGACCCGGCGACGGCCGCGAACCCGGCCGCCAGGGCGGTGAGCCCCGTTTCGGTGATCCTCACAGCGGAGGGCGGACATCCCGGGCCGGGGAGCTGAAGTGGTAGACGGGGCCCTGCTCGGCGTGCGGGAAGGTGAGCAGGGTGATCTCCAGGGTGCGGTGGTGCTGGTCGCGCACCTCGCGGTGGATCTCCAGCTGGGGAACCCCGTTCGACGTCTCGTCGCCGGGCGCCATGATCAGCTGCTCGTTGTGCTCCAGGCTGAGCCCCGCGTCCGCCGCCCACGCGTACAGCCTGCGCAGATCGCTGTGGGTGTGGTGGGAGAGCGTGCGCTCGTAGCGGGCGAGCAGCGGGACCTGGGCGATGAGGCTGGGGGAGAGATAGCTGACGGCGCGCTGGATGACGCGGTCGGCGGCGGAGGCGACGTAGTAGTGGACGAGGGTGCGGGCGCCCGCCCGCATGCCGAGCTTCGCCGCGTAGTGCGGGGGAGTGGGCTCCCAGACGAGCCGGGTGGCGGCCGGGACGCCCGCGCGGGGGCTGAGCGCGCCCAGCGGGAACTGCGCCTCGGGTGGCGCCTGGAGGAGCCGCGCGTGCGCCTCGCCGGGGCGGTCGCCGCGTACGAACGAGCCCCGCTTCTCGGTGCTGATCAGGCCCTCCTGGCGCAGTACGTCCAGGGCCTGACGGATCGTCTGGCGGTTGCTGCGGTAGTGCTCGGCCAGGATGCGCTCGGCGGGCAGCCGGTGGCCTGGGGCCGAAGTGCCGGACTCTATCGTGGACTTGAGGTCGTGGGCGATCTCCATGTATCGGGGGACGGGGGGAAGGGAATGACCATGTGTGCCGGGCATGTGTCTCCCTGGAGTGATCACTGCGGGTGTCTGAGTGGTTCTGTGGAGCGACTGCCTTTGTATCATTGGTCTAGACCGCCAAAGCGATCCATGGCCTCCGATTGGCGAGATTGCAACACGCGCGAGAGGCCGCGCGCTGGTCACGCGGGCAGGAATGGCCGGAGCGCGTCGATCGCTTCCGGGAAGCCGCGCAGGTCCGCCTCCGTCGCGAACTCGTGGTCCGCGTAGTCGAAGCCGGGCGTGACCACCTCGGCGACCAGGCCTTGTGCGGCGCCGTCGACGAGGCGGGACGCCTTCCAGTGGCCGCCCGGGACGAGCAGGAATCTCTCGTCGTCCGCGCCGAGCCGGACGCGGTCGAGCGTGCCGTCCGGGGCGAGCGTGACGTATTCCAGCGGTCCGCCGTCGATCAGGAAGTGCAGGATGTCGCTGCGGTTGCGGTGCAGGCGGCCGCGCGGCTCGTCCCGGGTGAGCAGATAGTGGATGGACGTGGCGGCCGGCCGGGGGCCCCGGGGCAGCGGCAGGGTGTGCGCGCTGGTGTAGATCCGGCGGAAGTAACCGCCCTCCGCGTGGGGTTCGAGCCCGAGCTCCGCGACCCAGTCCCGCATGGCGTGCACCCTTTCCGATCGCCGTCGCCCCCGGAGCCCCCATAGTGGCAGGTGCGCCGCGCCGTCATGGACCCGAGGCGCAGGTATCGGTCTGGAGGTCCTCCACCAGGGCGAACAGTCTGGCCTCGTTGCCCGCTAGGCCCGCCGCCCGCAGGGACTCCTCCGCCTCGGCCATCGGCCCGGCCAGCAGCGCCAACGCGCGCGGGGCCGTCTGCGGGTCGGCGAGCACGGCCTGCGCGGTCCGCAGCAGCCGGACGTACGCCTTGGCGGCCGTGCGCTCCGGTTCGGTCATCTCGGCTTCTCCTCGTCTGTCCTGTGCGTCGTGTCCGGCGCGAAGGTGTCGGACCGTCAAGCATCTCTCGCGGCACTGACAATGAGAGGAGCGCGGCGCGCCAAGGCCGTCGGCCGGGGCGTCGTGGGGCGCGTACGGGCTCGTACGCTCCCGCTCGTACGTTGTACGTTCAAGGATTCCCCATGGTCTAGTCCAAGTCGTTGACGTGCCCCGGACACGGCTCGATTCTGCTGGGAACCCATCCCCCCTCGGGGTCCGATAGGGATCCCTCGGGACTCCTCCCCCCACCCAGGAGACCTGGACATGAAGCGTCTTCGTGCGCTCCTCTGCGGTGCCGCCACCGCCGCGCTGGCCACGGCCGGCCTCTCCGCCTTCGTCGCCGGGCGGGCCGCCGGTGCGACTTCCGGTGCGACCGCCCTGAGCAACCGGTGGTACGCGGCTGCGCCTTACCTCATGCCGCTCGACAACAACCCGCCGAACGCGGCCGCCATCATGGACGCCACCGGGCTCAAGGCGTTCCAGCTCGCCTTCGTCCTCGCGCCCAACGGCGGCGGCTGCAGCCCGACATGGGGCGGCACCGCGCCCGTCTCCTCCGACACGGCGGTCGCCGGGGTCATCGACTCCATCAGAGCCAAGGGCGGCGACGTATCGGTCTCCGCCGGCGGCTACGGCGGCACCAAACTCGGCCAGAACTGTTCCGACGCGGCGAGCACCGCCGCCGCGTACCAGCAGGCCATCACCAAGTACCAGCTCAAGGCGATCGACTTCGACCTGGAGGAGCCGGAGTACGAGAACAGCACGGCCATCGCCCATGAGATCGGCGCCGCCAAGATCCTCCAGCAGAACAACCCCGGCCTGTACGTCTCGGTCACCACGGCCGGAACCGCCGACGGCACCGGGTGGTTCGGCAAGCAGATGCTCAACGAGGCCAAGGCGCAGGGGTTCGTGCCCAACAACTTCTCGATCATGCCCTTCGACGGCGGGTTCAGCGGCGCCGCCGCCCAGACGAGCGCGCTGACGAACTTCAACTCCATACTCCAGTCCACGTTCGGCTGGAACGAGGCGACCGCCTACGCCCACGAGGGCTTCTCCGGGATGAACGGCCGCAGCGACAGCGGCGAGTACTTCCGTCAGGCCGACTTCCAGACCGTGCTCGACTACGCGACCAGTCATGGCATGGACCGCTTCACGTTCTGGTCGCTCAACCGCGACCGGCAGTGCTCGCCGCCCGACAACAACGGCACCACCTCCGGAACGTGCAGCAGTGTGGCGCAGGCCGACTGGGACTTCGCCAAGTACTCGGTGACCTTCGCAGGTTCCACACCGCCGCCCACCAACCCGCCCACCACACCGCCCACTTCGCCCCCCGGCACCTGCTCGGTGGCCGCCTGGAGCGCCTCGGCCGTCTACACCAAGGGCAACGAGGTCTCCCACAGCGGCCACAAGTGGCTCGCCAAGTGGTGGACCCAGAACGAGGAGCCCGGTACCACGGGCGAATGGGGCGTCTGGCAGGACGAAGGCACCTGCTGATCCGCTCATACGTCCGGCGCGCCCCCTTGACCGGGGGCGCGCATACGTATTTCTGGTGGTCGATCGGGGCAGTTGAGTCGGTTCGGGCGCGCGGTGCGTATGTGAGGTGGTGGAATCCGTCACTAACACCACCGTCCATTTCGTCATAGGGGACATAGAGGCGCCGCTGATGCCGTCCCGAGGGGGGAACCATGGAAGAGATCTGCGTACCGCTGTATGTGGAGCTGTTGCACGAGGGGGGTGATGCCATGACCCCGGTGGAAGCGGTGATGACCTACGACCCGGACGACCCGCTCGCGGTGTCGGTGGACTTCGTCTGCGGCAACGGCACGCACACCACCTGGACGATGGGGCGGGACCTGGTGGCCGAGGGTCTGCTGTCGCGCCGGCCGGTCGGCCTCGGTGACGTACGCGTCTGGTACTGCGGCGACGGGGGGCTGCGGATCAGGCTGGATTCGGACGAGGGCAGCGCCGACCTCCTCGCGGGCCTGGAGGACGTCGCGGTCTTCCTCTCGCGTACGTACCAACTCGTGCCGGAGGGCAGCGAGTTAGAAGGCTACGACGTGGACCGGGCCGTGGGGCTGCTGCTCGCGGCCGCTCCGACTCCCACGGTGACCCGCTGTCGGTGCGGGCGGGAGTGTCCATGTCGTGACCACGGCGGCCAGTAGGCGCCGGTGGGGGGTTGAACGCTTGCCGTGAGAGGCCCGTCCCGACGCTGCTCGGGGCGGGCCCTGCGGCTCGAAAGCATCCCGCGTTGACGCGTGTGTTCCCGGCGGCTGTTGACAGTTCTGTCAATGACATGGACATTGCTAGTCGCTCACCCGGTTCCGTCGCGGCGCACCATCCCGCGCCGCCCGCGAGCCGTGCTCCGACCCCCCACCGTCGTACCCCATGACGTCCGGACCTCTGTCCGGTACTGGAGGAGCCACGTGAACAGACACACGCGCGCGAGATCCGCCACCAGATCCCTGAGAGCCGTCCTCGCGTCCGCGCTGCTCGTGGTCGCCGCCGCGCTCGGCTCGCTGCCGGGCGCGGGGACCGCCGCCGCACGCCCCCTCGACCGCGCTGGCGCCGCACCCTCGCCCGACGCCCCGCACCACGGAACCGTCGCCCACGCGCGCGTGCCCGGCCACGACGCCGGGCGCGACCGGGCCGTCAAGGCGCTCAAGGACGGCCGGGCCGCACACCGCCACGCGCTCGCGGCGGACCTCACGCACAACTGGTGGGGGATATTCCCGCAGCCCGGCACCCACGACGGCATCACCGCCACCCACAGCGTCGATCCCGCCTACCGCGTCACCGGCCCCGACAACTTCACCTACGCGCCCACCACCAAGGCCCAGCACTCGTGCATCGAGGTGGTCACCGCGTACTGGAACAGCGGCAACGAACTGTGGGCGTGGGACTGGTGCTCGCAGGACGGCGGACCGGCCAAGATCCTCCCCCTGGACGCGGACTTCCGTACGAAGTACACCACCACCGTCGACGGCCGCCCGTCCTTCAGCGTCCAGCTGGTGAAGGACACCGGGTCCGGCAACCGCTGGTCCTCCTACCTGTACAACTACGCCACCGCGCAGTGGGAGTTGCTCTACCGCCAGTCCGGCACCGACCAGAGCGGCCTCGACTACGGCTGGGACATATTCGAGATATACGCGAGCACCGACCCGGCCACCGGAGTGGGCTACTTCTGCACCGAGGCGAGGAACACGGTCTTCGACAGCAGCGCGATCCAGCTGCGCAGGAACGGCGCCTGGAACCCCGCGCGGTCGGCCGACTCCCCGTGGACCGACGCCAACCCGGCCGGGCGCGACTTCCTCTGCCCGCCCCTGAAGTTCCTCCAGGTCGGCGCCAACGACCACTGGACCGTACGGCAGTGACCGCGTCGTCCGCGCGTTGAACGCCGCGTCCGGTCGTCTCCCGTCCGGCGGCCGGACGTCACGGCGCGTCGGCCGTCCACCAACGCGCCTTGTACAGGCTCGACCCCTTCAGCTCCTCCTCGCCGCCCGGCCCGTGGAAGCGGATGTGCGAGGTGCACCAGGCGCAGGGCGAGCCCGCGCCGGGGCTGACGGTGAGGACCTGCCCGGTCACCGGGTTCTGGCTGACGCTCTTGACCGTCGGCAGATCGATGCCGCCCTGGCGCCTGAACGGGAAGAACCGGCCGTCGCGGACGCTGAGTCGGTGGACGTGGTCGCTCGTCGACACCCACAGTCCGCCCTCGGTGCCGACCGCCTTCGCCAGGTCGTGGCCGCCGGACTCGGGCAGGGCGACCGTACGGGCGGCCGTCAGCCGGGGGTTGGCGGCGGTGCCGTCCACGGCGAGGCCGACGAGACGGGTGTCGCCCAGGGCCCACAGCAGCCCGCTCGCCCCGTCCCAGAACAGCCCGTGGGCGTCCGGAAGTTCGTACTCGGCGTATACGTCGGAGCGCTCGCCCTGCGAGGCGGTGTAGACGCGTACGAAGCCGCCGGTGCTCGCCGCCACCGCGATGTTGCCGTCCGGCAGCAGCTCGACGCTGTGCGGGTTGCTGCCCGACGGGAGGGCGGTCGCCCAGTACACCGTGGAGTCGTTGCGGTGGACCGCCGCCGCGAGGCCGCCGGAGGCGCAGGTCAGCAGGAGGGGGCCGGTGACGGGGAAGCGGGCCTTGGCCTCGCTGACGTTCTGCCAGGCCGTCGTGGTGTCGAGATCGTCGAGGGCGGAGTCGCCGACGGGCGACCAGGACCAGAGCGGGACCAGATCGGTTGCGCGCGCGTAGCCGTCGAAACCGCCGGAGCGCCAGTAGGCACTGGTCGCGTCGAGCAGGAGCACCGACTGGGACGCCTGGTCGCAGGCGAGGATCTGGGTCTGCGGCGCCTGGCGCGCACGAGGCCCGGGCAGCGGGCGCGGGGCGTACCCGGCCGCGTGGGCGGGCGACGCCGCCAGCGCGGCCAGAGCACCGGCGACCGAGGCGCGCAGCACGGCCCTGCGGGGTGCGGCACGGCCGTGCGCGGGACCGGGAACGGATTCGGTGGGCACGGGGCCATACGTTGGCAGGCGTGGTCATTTCATATGCATAACCGGGCGTCGATTCTCCCGCACTCCACCCGGACGGATCAGCGGTCGACCGCTTCTCGATGGGCGCGGGCGTCCCGTACGTATGACTATGGAGCGGTGAACACGTCGACATCCGCACCCGGGGGTTTTCTCGCACGGCCGATGGACAAGGCCGATGTGGCCGCCTGGCTTGAGCTGCGGGGCGACACCGAGCGTGTCGACCACACGGGCCACCACGTCGACGCGGACGATCTCGCCGAGGAACTGGAGAACCCGAAGCTGGATCTGGCGGAGGACACGCTGACCCTGTGGGACGGCGAGCGGATGGTGGCGTACGCGCTGGTGCACGCGCCCGACGGTGCGGTGGACGCGGCCCGGTTCCGGGGTGACGCGGCCGTCCGGCCGCGGTGGCGGCGTCAGGGGCTCGGCGGGCATCTGGTGGAGTGGATGGACGCGCGTGCCCGCGCGCGCTACGCCGAAGGCTTCACCCACCTGCCGGGCGAGCTTCTGATCAGCGGGAAGTCGGGCGACGACAACCTTCAGGCGCTCGCCGCGAAGGCGGGCTTCAGTGCCTGCCGGTGGTGGTTCGAGATGACCCACCCGCTGGACGCGAGCCGCCCGATGCCGGGCGGTGTGCCGGACGGGCTGCGCCTGGTGGCCTTCGAGCCCGCCTACGACGAGCCGACCCGGCTCGCCCACAACGACGCCTTCCGCGACCACTGGGACTTCACGGAGCTGGACGCGACCGACTGGCAGACCTGGGTCGTGGGGGCCCGCTCGTTCCGCCCGCGGCTCTCGCGACTGCTCCTCGACGGCGACGAGGTCGTGGCGTATCTCATCGCCGAGGAGTACGACGCGGACACCGCGGCCGACGGCACCCGCGACTGCCACATCGGCTATCTCGCCACCCGCCGCACCCACCGGGGGCTCGGCGCCGCCCCCGCCCTGATGGCCGCCACCCTGGACGCGGCCCTCACCCTCGGCTACGACAGCGCCTCGCTCACCGTCGACACCGCCAACCCCTCCGGCGCCCTTGGCCTCTACGAGCGGCTGGGCTTCACCACGCACCGCGAATACGTCACGTACGCACGGCCGTTGGAGACCGGCTGACGATTGCGTGAATCCGTCGGGGGATGAGGTAAGCGGTTCGCGGCCCCCGGGCGTGTAGGGGGTGTGAAGCAGCTGGAGTTCAAGGAGTTCTACCGCGACAGCCGGGACGCGTGCCTGCGTACCGTACTGGCGAGTGTGGGCGACCGTCAGCTCGCCGAGGACCTGGTCGCCGAGGCCTTCACGCGGGCCTGGACCGCCTGGCCGAAGGTCGGCCGGCATCCGGCACCGCGCGCGTGGGTCGTGCGTACGGCACTCAACACCCGGGTCTCGTGGTGGCGCAGGCGCCGCCGGGAGGTCGTCCTGGACGGCGGTGTCGATGTCGCGGACACCTCGGCCGGTGACACCGGCCTGGACCCCGTGCTGCTCGCGGCGCTGCGCCGACTGCCGCGCCGGCAGCGGGAGGTGATCGCGCTGAGGGTCTTCCTCGACCTCGACACCCAGGCGACCGCCAAGGTGCTCGGGATCGCCCAGGGGACCGTCACCGCCCACCTCTCGCGGGCCGTCGCGACGTTGCGCGGCCATCTCGTCACCGTCGACCGACCGGAGGCCGGGCCATGACCGACATGGAGACACAGGCAGCACACGACGTACTGGACGCGCTACGGGACTCGCTGGACGGGGTCACCATGAGCACGCCGGTCGAGCGGATCGAGGCGGCGGGCCGCGCCCGGCGGCGCCGGCGGCGTATCGCGGGGGTGGCCACCGTCGCCGCGGCCGCGGGCCTCGCCCTCGGCGTCCCGACGTACGGCCACCCCTCGACCGCCCCGCCGCAGGCGAGCCCGGCCACCGGCGCCGCGCCCGTGCACATCCGGACGGCGGCGTACGAGGTGGAGAGCAGGCCCGACGGAACGGTCCGGCTGACCTGGTCCAAGCAGCAGTACTTCAAGGACCCGGCGGGGCTGCAGGCGGCCCTGCGCAAGGCCGGGTTCCCCGTGCTGATCAAGGTCGGCGAGTTCTGCAAGGGGCCGCACGACGACGGGAGCCTCGATCCGAGCGGGTCGGGTCCGGGGGTGCGGCGGGTCATGAAGGGGCACCGGGAGGCCGACGGGAGCGTGGTGTTCGACTTCACGCGCTCGGCGATGCCCGCCGGGACCGAGCTGTTCATCGGCTATCTGAACCCGGCTCAACTGGCCGTCACCCACGGCCGACCGGGGTCCGTGGAACGCCTGGTGCCCATGGGGACCCCGCTCGTCTGCACCACCCAGGCGCCGCCACCGCACGCGTAGCCCCGAGTACGCCGAAGGCGCCCCCGCGGATCCCGCGGGGGCGCCTCCTGGTGTGAACCGCGTCAGGCGTCAGTGCTTGGGCGTGTTCGCCACGGTGACGTTGACGGCGGCCCAGGCCTTGTCGACCGTCTTGTACTCCGTGCTGGTCGCGCCGTACAGGTCCGACGCCGCCTTCAGCGTCGCCGTGCGGGCGTCGTGGAAGTCGGTCGAGGAGACCATGTAGCGGGTCAGGGCGCGGTAGAAGATCTGCGTCGCCTTGTCCCGGCCGATGCCGGTGACCGTCGAGCCGTCGTACGTCGGGGAGTCGTACTGGACGTTCCCGATCGTCTTCTGGCCGCTGCCCTCGGCGAGCAGGTAGTACGCGTGCGAGGAGACGCCGGAACCGGCGTGGACCTCGGTGTCGTACGACGCGGGCGACCAGTAGTCGACCGTGCCCTCCAGCTGGTCCATGGACGGCTTGTCCAGGCGGCGCAGGAAGGTCTGCGCGAGCCCGAGCTTCTCGCCGATCAGGTAGTTCGGCGGGTTGTTCGGGTTGTTGGTCTGGAACTCGACGTTGCTGCCGAAGATGTCCGCCAGCGACTCGTTGAGCGAGCCCGCCTCGCCGAACTGGCTGCCCTGCGCGTCGACCCGGGTCGGCTGGAGGTTGGCGGTCGCGTCGACGACGCCGTGGGTGAGCTCGTGGCCCGTGACGTCGAGGACGACCAGCGGCTTGGTGAAGGTCTCGCCGTCACCGTCGCCGTAGAGCATGCAGCCGCAGTCCGAGGACCAGAACGCGTTGCCGACGTTGGAGCCGAAGTGCACCAGCGCGTGGGCGCCGGCACCGTCGTTCTTGATGCCGTTGCGGCCGAACACCTTCTTGTAGAAGTCGAGGGTGCTGGTGATGCCGTACTCGGCGTCCACGGCGGCCGTCTGGCGGTTGCTGAGGGTGCCGTTGCCCCAGGTGTTGGACGTGTTGGTGAACGCCTTGCCCTGGGCGAACTGCTCCAGCTCCTTGCCGCCGGCGTCACGCGTCTCGGTGTTGCCGCGCGTGGCGTCCTTGAGGAGGTAGGAGCTCTTGCCGGTCTTCAGCGTGTTCAGCTGGACCTGACCGACGAAGATCGAGGAGCCGGTGCCGATCGAGGGGATGCCCACGGTCTTCGGCGGGTTGAACCCGAACGCGCTGCTCGCCGCGGCGGTCGCCCCGGACGTGGCCCCGGTCTTGGGAGCCAGCGTCTCGCCGCGCTGCTTCAGCGTCTTCTTCAGCCGCGGCGAGACGAACTCGTCGTTGACCGGGGTGTTGCTGAGCACGGCACCGGTGGCGGCGTCGATGACGACCGTACGGGCGCCGCCCGCCTCGGTGGTCTTGCTGGCGCTGACCTTGATCTGGTAGGCGAGCGCCGTGCGGCCGGCGCGCGCGTCGACGACCAGCTCGGCGGTGCCCGCGTTGCCCTTGGCGGCCGAGGCGGCCTTGGCCTTGGCCTGGTCGGCCGTCAGCTTGGGCGTGCTGGAGGCGACCTGCACCTGGTGGCGGACCGCGCGGGTCACGTCCAGGTACTTGGACTTGGCGTCCAGGTGCACGACCAGGTCGCCGCCGAGGACCGGCAGGCCCTTGTGGGCGCGGACGAAGCGGACGTGCGACTTGCCGTCCGGGTCGACCAGCGCGTCGGTGGCCGTCAGGGTGTCGTCCTTGGAGACACCGGTGGCCGAGGCGTGCGCGAACGCGGCGGCGCGCGCAGCGTCCACGACCGACTTGGCGGCCTTGGTGGAGGCGACCGAGGAAGTCCCCGTGGCGGCGGGGGACGCGAAGGCGGTGCCCACGCCCCCTGCCGTGATGGTCGCGGCCGTGGTGACGGCCAGGGCAATCGCCAGGCTGCGTATGTGGGGTGTACGCACTATGGAGGGTCCTTAGTGGTGCAGGGGCGGCCGGCTACAACCGCCCGTACGCACGGTGCTGTTGTGCACCGAGGGGACCGTGTGGCCCCGATCGGAACCCTGCTATGCCTGACATGCGCATGTAAAGCCGTTTGATCGGCATAAGTGCCTTTGGAACTCAGATTTAACAATCGCGTGTTCAACCAGTCGCGCAGAGGTGACCGACACGCGAGCTTGCTGTGTGGTTCCTGTGTTCCAACGGTCCAGATGCGTGGACGGGGGAAATGGTTGCACGCCTCGCGCACTGTGCTTCTGATCACAGTGCGCGGGCGTCGTCTGCTCCATGTACGCGTGTAAGTGCGGGCGTTGGGGTGTTCTTCCGTCTTGAGCTGTCTTGCGGTGGATCACCCGTTTCGTACTTCCGAGGTCAGCCCGCCGAGGGGCCGGTCCAGTCGGCGGGGACGTGGCCGATCCGTACCCGCTGCGGATGGTCGCCGACCGGGACCGAGACGGTCTTGAGTCCGGTGGCGAAGTCGATCGCGGTGATGCGGTCCGCGCCGCTCTCCGAGATCACGCAGGACCTGCCGTCGCCGCTCACCGTCGCCCAGTACGGCTTCGACGCGGGAACCAGCGGGCCTTCCTGCAACGTTGTACGGTCGACGACCGTCGCGTAGTCGTCCATCGTCCCGGCGACGCAGAGCTTGGCCCCGTCGGGGCTCATGGAGAGCCCGTGGTGGCGCGAGTCGTTGACCCAGGTGGTGCGGTCCTTGCTGGTCGCGGGGTTCTCGGGGAGGGTCTTCGAGCGGGTGATCTTGTCGGAGGCGACGTCGTACTCCAGGAAGCCGTTGAAGAACGAGACCTGGAAGTACGCCTTCGACTCGTCGGGGGTGAACACCAGCGGCCGCACGGCGTTGGACAGGTCCTTGCGTCCGAACGCGTCGAGCCGGGCGCGCATGTCGATGGTCTTGACCTGCTTGTAGGTGTGCGCGTCGACCACCGTGATGTGCCGGTCGCCCTTGGTCCAGTCGAGCCAGGGCGCGTCCAGCGCCGTGTCGACCTCGCCGATCGACATGTTCCAGAGGTACTTCCCGCCGTCGGTGAAGACGTTCTCGTGGGGTTTGTCGCCGGTCGCGAACGAGCCGAGCTGCTGGCCGGTGACGATGTCGAGTACGTGCACGGTGTTCGAGGTGGAGGCGGAGACGGCGACGCGGGTGCCGTCGGGGGAGACCGCCATGTGGTCGGAGCGGTAACCCGACACGGGGAAGCGCCAGTTGATGTGTCCGGTGGCGAGGTCGATCGAGACGACGTCGGCGAAGCTGGGCCGGGAGACCACCACGGACGACCCGTCGGGCGTGGTGTACATGTCGTCGACGAACTGGTCGTGCCCCTCGCCGGGCCCCTGTCTGATGCCGAGGAAATAGGCCAGTTTGATGGGGTTGAGGTAGATCTCGGTGAGCCGCTGGTCCTTGTCGGGAATGACGTTGATCCGCCCGATCTTCGCGAAGTCGCCGCTGGACCTGACGACATCGGCGGTGCCGTCCCAGTTGTTGCCGACGAACATGACCTCCCGCAGCCCGGCGGCACCGGGGTGCCGAGTGGCGGAGGCGGCCGTGGAGGCGGAGGTGCCGGTCACGGCCAGGGTGAGAGCGGCCGCCAGGGAGCCGAGTGTTCTGGAAACAGACATCGTCACTCCGGTTGATCTTGTGGGGGGCATGACAATGGCGTGCGGTGTGGCTACGGGAAAGTAATGAGCGCCGGTCCACATCACAAGGGCCGTGACGATGAATGTTGCGGGGTGCAACGCAAGCGGGGCGCAACGCGGAAGGCCCGCCGCCGACCCGCGAAGGGTGGGCGACGGACCTTCCGTACGACCAGGGGTGACGTCAGCTGACGTCGAGCGCCGCGTCGTCGACGACGAACGACGTCTGGAGCGTGGAGCCCTCGACTCCGGTGAACTTCACCGTCACCGTCCGGCCCGCGTACGCGCCCAGGTCGAAGCTGCGCTGGGTGTAGCCGCTGCCCGCGTCGAGGTTGGAGTACGTGGCCAGGGTGGACAGGACCGTCCCCGAGCCGTCCACGACCTGTGCCTTCAGCGTGTCGTACGCCTTGGTGGTCGTGGTCTCGTCCGTGTCGATGTGCAGGTAGTAGCTGAGCTTGGCCGCGCAGCCGGACGGGATGGTTACCGTCTGGGCGAGCGTGTCGGTGTGCGCGGTGCCGGTGCCGTCCAGCCACGCCGTGTACGAGCCGCCGTGCGCGGGCTCCGCGGAGTCGTTGGTGATGACCCCGCTCGTGGCCGACCACGCCGAACCGCCGGACTCGAAGCCGGGGTTGGCGAGCAGCTGGGCAGGCGTGCAGGTGCCGGTGCCCCCGCCGCCGGTGCCGCCACCCGTGCTACCGCCGGTGCCGCCTCCGGTGCTGCCACCCGTGCCGCCTCCGGTGCTGCCGGAACCACCGGATCCGGCCAGCCACTCCGTACCGTTGAGGGCGAGCGCCGCGTCCGTGCCGGCCGGGTCGTCCCAGCCGTCGAAGAGGGTGTTGTTCGGCTGACCCGTGCCGTCGTCGATCGGCGAGCTGTCGCCCCAGAACGCCACCCGGCCGCTGCCGAACGTGCTCGTCGCGAAGAAGGCGCCGGTGTTGCCGGAGTAGCCGGTGCGGTACACCAGGCCCTTGACCGCCGGGTTGTCCGCGGGCTTCAGGGTGGCCGTCGTGCCGTTGCGGATGATGCTGCCGGTGACCTTGCCGAAGGAGCCGTTGAGCACCGGGTCGGTGCTGTCGGAGATCGCCCTCGGGTTGTCCTTGGCGATGTTCAGCGAGTCGATCGAGAAGCCGAACGGGTCGTTGTTGTCGACGCCGTTGTTGGTCATCAGATCGTTGAGGATCTGGACCGCGTCGGAGCCGTCGTTGTTGCGGTCCGAGCCGGTGTGGTCGGAGATCATGAACAGACCGCCGCCGTGCTGGACGAACTGCATGATCGCGGTCTTCTCGGACGCCGACAGCAGGATGTTCGGCTCGGGCAGCACGAACGTGTCGAAGTTCTGCAGGTCGAGCGGCGACGACGTGCCGTAGGTGATGGTGTTGCCCGAAGGCAGCGTCTTCAGCGAGTAGTTGCCCGTCTTCTGGAGCGAGACGCCCCACGAGGAGAGCGCGCCGGTCCAGTCGGACTCCGCCGAGGGGCTGGCGTTCTCGCCCAGCGGGTCGGGCTGGCTGGTGCTGATGATCCAGTCGGCGTTGCCGGCGGTCTCGGCCTTGGAATTGTCGAAGAGCACGCGGTGCGGGGTCGCCGCGGCGGCTGCGGGGGCGGTGACGGCGAGGGCCGCCGTGCCCGTGCCCAGCATGCCGAGCGCCACGAGCGCGGTGGCGAGTCTGTGCCGTGGCCTTTGGGAACTCCGGGTTCGGAGCATCCTGCTACCTCCATGAGGGGTGGGGGAGAGGCGGTGCGGGCGCCCAGTCTGCGCGCGTAGAACGGCAGTTGGGATACTCCCGGGCTACGCACGTTTGAACGGTACATGGCGAGATCGCATCGGTGCAGTGTCTCGGCCATGACTCTTCGAACCGGCCACTCGCGCAGGACGCACACGCGGGCCCCCGCCGGGCGAGCCGACGGGGGCCTGACGCTATGTCATATTCCTTAACGCGTAAGGAGACTGTAGAAGCCGCGGCCGAAGGTGGCCGCGACCAGGCGATGGTGGGCGGGGTCGTATGTGATGTCCGACACCGGCACCAGCGGCAGCCCGCCGCCGAGCCGCTGCCAGCCGCCCCGGCCGTTGACGAACACGCCCTGGTCGGTGGCGACATAGAGCGTATTTCGGCCGACCGGCACCACATCGTTGACCGGCGCCTGGGGAAGGTTTCCGGACAGATCGGTCCAGCTCGTGCCCGCGTCCCGGGTCCGCAGCAGATGCGGCTGCGGCGAGCCCGCCCGGTACCCGGACAGCGATACGTACGCGGTCGCCGGATCGTCCGCGTCCACCGCGATACGGGTCACCCACGGCTGACCGGACAGGACCTGGGTCCAGTGGGCGCCCAGATCGCGGGTCACCCACACCCGGCCGTCGTCGGTGCCCGCCCAGACGGTGTGCCCGTCATGCGCGGCCGCGACCGTCGTGATCGTGCCGTAGGGGTAGGAGTCGCGGCCAGGTCCGCCGGTGAGGTCGGGGCTGATCGGCTGCCAGGTGGCGCCGCCGTCGGCCGACCGGTTGAGCCGGTTGCCGCCGTAGTACAGGACGTTCGGGTTGACCGGGTCGAACTGCACGGGGGTGAGCCAGTTGCGGCGGTCGGCCGTGGTGGAGTTCGTGTACTCGGTGAGGGTGGTGCCGCCGTCGGTGGAGCGGAAGCAGTTGCCGTACTGGTAGCAGGCGTACACCCGGTTCTTGTCGGTGGGATCGATCAGGTTCTGCAGCCCGTCGCCGCCCAGGTACTCGTTGAACGCGTCGCCGCCCCAGGAGCGCACCGAGCCGTTGTCCTGGGCGCCGCCGGAGATCCGGGTGGTGTCCTGCGGGGTCGCCGCCACCGTGTAGAGCTGGGTCCACGGCTCGTACGTCGCCTTGGTCCAGCCCGAGTCACCGCGTGCGTCGGAGCGGTAGACGCCGCCGTCGTTGCCGAGGTAGACGCGGCCGGGGGTGCGCGGGTCCCAGAGCATGGCGTGCTGGTCGGAGTGGACGGCGTCCTCCTCGGCGGTCCAGGTCGCGCCGCCGTCCCTGGTGGTCATCAGACCCACCCCGGCCGCGTGCACATGACGGGCGTCGGCCGGGTCGACCCACACCTTGCCGAACCACCAGGAGTAGCTGGACTGGTTGTCGGCGAGAGTCGGGTTGTCGGGCAGCTTCGTCCAGCTGTCGCCGCCGTCGGCGGAGGTGAGGAAGCTCCCGAAGGTCCCGTCGGTGGCGCCGACCAGGGCGTACAGACGGCCCGGTTCCGAGCGTGCGATGCCCAGGCCGATGCGGCCCGAGTCGGCGGTGGGAAGTCCGCCGCCGAGGTGCTTCCAGTGGGCGCCGCCGTCGTCGGAGCGGTAGACGCCGGAGCCCGTTCCGCCGTAGGTGCGTTTGTCCGGCTCGCGCCGGTGGTCCCAGAGCACGGCGTACACCCGGTCGGGGTTGGCCGGGTCGCGCTGGACGTCGACGGCTCCGGTGAAACCGTTGGGTACGTCCAGCACCCGCCGCCAGGAACCCCCGGCGTTCTCGGAGAGGTAGACGCCCCGGTCGCCGCCCGCGTTGTAGAGCGACCCGGTGGCCGCGGCGAGCACCCGGCGGGGTGCGCGCGGGTCCACGTCGAGCGCGCCCACCGCCCCCGAGTCCCGCAGCCCGACCGCCCGCCAGCTGCGGCCCTGGTCGGTGGAGCGGTAGATCCCGGTCCCCTCGTACGTGACGCTGCCGCCACCGGGGTTGGGCTCGCCCGTGCCCGCGTACAGCGTGCTGTCCGGGGCTGCGGCGAGAGCGCCCATCGCCTGGGTGCCGCGCTCCGGCCACGCGGGGGTGAACGTCTTCCCGGCGTCGGCCGAGCGCCACACCCCGCCGCTCGCGGCCGCCGCGTACAGCGTGTCGGCGTGGCGGGGGTCGAGGGCGAGTGAGACGACCCGGCCGCCGATGTTGGTGGGGCCGATCGACTGCCAGGAACCGGAGGTCTGGGGCAGGGCGGCGGCCTGCGCGGCCGCGGTGTCGTAGGCGTGCCGGGGCAACGGCTGCCCGGGAACCGCTTTTTGCAGATAGCTGTACTCGGCGGGAGCGGCGGGGCCGCCTCCGTCGTCGTCCTCCTGGACCGAGGCCGAGGCGGTATGGCCTCCCGGCGCCAACAGCCCGGCGACCGCGAGCACCGCGATCGCGGCCGTACGTATACCGCTGGATCTCCCTGTACGCATGGACGGCTCCTTACGCGGCCGGGATCGCCGGCCCGCGACGAGTGGAAGAGCATTCCGATGGCGCGCAACTCACGTAACAGGGGGAGAGTGTTCATCAACTGCCGCAGCCGCACCAGTAGTTGGTGGCAGAACACGGTGTGAATGCGCCGGTGATCCACGCATCGGGCCGCTCACATGGGTGCTGACCGTTCATCACGATCGGGTCTCGGAGGGCGGGCGAGGGCTTGTCCGGGCTCGTGTAATCGATTCCAATCCTCGGTGTAATCGTTTCCACGGCCCCGTGAGAAGTGAGGAGGTGGTCCGGCGATGGCGGGCATCAAGGACGTCGCGGCCGAGGCAGGAGTGTCGGTCGCCACGGTCTCCCGTGTCCTCAACAGCCACCCGTCCGTCAGCCCCGAGGCGCGCTCGCGCGTCCTCGCCGCCGTCGACGCGCTCGGCTACCGCCCCAACGCGGTCGCCAGATCGCTGCGCACCGACCAGACCCGCACCCTCGGCCTGGTCATCAGCGATGTGCTCAACCCGTACTTCACCGAGCTCGCCCGTTCCGTGGAGCAGGAGGCGCGGGAGCTCGGCTACAGCGTCATCATCGGAAACGCCGACGAACGCCCCGAGTTGCAGGACCACCACATCCGCACCCTGCTCGACCGCCGCATCGACGGGCTGCTCGTGTCGCCCACCGACGGCGGCTCCGCGCTGATGCTGGAGGCGGCCCGCGCGGGCACGCCGATGGTCTTCGTCGACCGCTGGATCCCGGGCGTCGACGTCCCCGTCGTACGGGCCGACGGGCGCGCGGCTGTCCGCGACCTCGTCGCCCATCTCTACGGCCTCGGCCACCGAAGGCTCGCCATCATCGCGGGCCCGGCCGCCACCACCACGGGCAGCGAGCGCGTCGAGGCGTTCCGGGACGCGCTGCGCGAGCACCAACTCCCGCTCCCCGACGCCTACATCGGCCAGGGCGACTTCCAGGCCGACAGCGGCCGCCGGACCACCGAACGCTTCCTCGCGCTCCCCGAACCGCCCGACGTCGTCTTCGCCGCCGACAACCTGATGGCACTCGGCGCCCTCGACGCGATCCGCGCGCACGGGCTGCGGGTGCCGCACGACATCGCGCTCGCCGCCTTCGACGACATCCCGTGGTTCGTGCACACCGATCCGCCGATCACCGCGATCGCGCAGCCGACCGACGAGCTGGGCCGGGCCGCGGTACGGGCGCTCGTCGACCGGATCGAGGGGCGTGCACCGGAGTCCGTCACCCTCGCCGCCCGGCTCGTCGTACGCAGCTCCTGCGGCGAGGGCGCCTCCGGCCAGGGGAGCAACGCATGAGCGAGCAAGGCGAGTTGCTGCGTATCGACGGCATCCGCAAGGCGTTTCCCGGTGTGGTCGCGCTCGAAGGTGTCGACTTCGAGCTGCGCCGCGGTGAGGTGCACGTACTCCTGGGCGAGAACGGCGCGGGCAAGAGCACCCTCATCAAGACGCTCTCCGGTGCCCACCGTCCCGACAGCGGCCGCATCCTCGCCGACGGGCGCGAGGTGCGCATCCACAGCGCGCAGGACGCCGAACGGCTCGGCATCGCCACCATCTACCAGGAGTTCACCCTCGTCCCCGATCTCACCGTCGCCGAGAACATCTTCCTGGGCCGTCAGCCCCGCCGCTTCGGGATGATCGACCGCAAACGGATGGAGGCGGACGCCGCCGTGCTCCTGGAGCGGGTCGGCGTCGATGTCGCGCCCCACGCGCGCGTACGTGAACTCGGCATCGCCCGGCTCCAGATGGTCGAGATCGCCAAGGCGCTCAGCCTCGACGCACGCGTCCTGATCATGGACGAGCCGACCGCCGTGCTCACCTCCGAAGAGGTCGACAAACTCTTCACCCTCGTACGCGGTCTGCGCGCGGACGGTGTGGGGATCGTCTTCATCACCCACCACCTCGACGAGATCGCGGCGCTCGGCGACCGCGTCACGGTGCTGCGCGACGGCCGAAGCGTCGGCCAGGTGCCCGCGTCGACCCCCGAGGACGAACTCGTACGCCTCATGGTCGGCCGGGACATCGACCAGCAGTATCCGCGCGAACGCCCGGATGTCGGGGCCCCGTTGCTCTCCGTGCGCGCACTGACCCGCAAGGGCGCCTTCCACGACGTCAGCTTCGAGGTGCGCGCAGGTGAGGTCGTCGGGCTCGCCGGGCTGGTCGGCGCCGGGCGCACCGAGGTCGCCCGGGCCGTCTTCGGCGCCGACCGCTACGACAGCGGAACCGTCGAGGTACGTGGCGAACCACTGCCCCGGCACGATGTGAACGCCGCGATGGGCGCCGGGATCGGGCTTGTCCCCGAGGACCGCAAGGGCCAGGGTTTGGTCCTCGACGCCTCCGTACAGGAGAACCTGGGCCTGGTCACGCTGCGCTCGGCCACCCGCGCCGGGCTCGTCGACCGCAAGGGCCAGCGGGCGGCGGCCGCGCGGATCGCCGAACGCCTCGGCGTACGTATGGCCGGGCTCGGCCAGCCGGTGCGCACGCTGTCCGGCGGCAACCAGCAGAAGGTCGTCATCGGCAAGTGGCTGCTCGCCGACACCAAGGTGCTCATCCTCGACGAGCCGACGCGGGGCATCGACGTCGGCGCCAAGGTCGAGATCTACCAGCTCGTCAACGAACTGACCGCCGCCGGGCACGCGGTCCTCATGATCTCCAGTGATCTGCCCGAGGTGCTCGGCATGAGCGACCGGGTGCTGGTCATGGCCCAGGGACGCATCGCCGGGGAACTCCCGGCGGGCGAGGCGACCCAGGAAGCCGTCATGGAACTCGCCGTCGGCACGGCGGTCGCGCCCGCCCCCGTACAGAACGAAGTGGAGGGCTCCCGTGGCCACTGACACGCTCCGGAGCGGCGCGAGCGGCATACCGGCGCTGCGCCGCCTGCTGCTCGACAACGGCGCGCTCAGCGCACTCGTGATCCTGCTGGTGGCGATGTCGCTGCTCTCCGGCGACTTCCTGACCACGCAGAACCTGCTCAACGTCGGGGTGCAGGCGGCGGTGACCGCGATCCTCGCGTTCGGGGTCACCTTCGTCATCGTCTCGGCGGGCATCGACCTGTCGGTCGGGTCCGTCGCCGCGCTGTCCGCGACCGTGCTCGCCTGGTCGGCGACGAAGCAGGGCCTGCCGGTGTGGCTCGCGGTCGTCCTCGCCATCGGTACGGGCATCGCCTGCGGTCTGGTCAGCGGCGCCCTCGTCGCGTACGGCAAACTCCCGCCGTTCATCGCCACGTTGGCCATGCTCTCGGTCGGTCGTGGCTTGTCCCTGGTCATCTCGCAGGGCAGCCCGATCGCGTTCCCCGACTCCGTCTCCCGGATCGGCGACACCATCGGCGGCCGACTGCCCGTCCCGGTCCTGGTGATGGTCGCGATGGGGCTGCTGACCGCGCTGATCCTGTCCCGTACGTACCTCGGACGCTCGATGTACGCGATCGGCGGCAACGAGGAGGCGGCCCGGCTCTCCGGGCTGCAGGTCAGGCGGCAGAAGATCGCGATCTACGCGCTGTCCGGCCTGTTCGCCGCCGTCGCCGGAATCGTGCTCGCCTCCCGGCTCGTCTCGGCGCAGCCGCAGGCCGCGCAGGGGTACGAGCTCGACGCGATCGCGGCCGTCGTCATCGGCGGCGCCAGCCTGTCCGGCGGTGTGGGCAAGGCGTCCGGGACCCTCATCGGCGCGCTGATCCTGGCGGTGCTGCGCAACGGACTCAACCTCCTTTCCGTGTCGGCCTTCTGGCAGCAGGTCGTCATCGGCGTGGTCATCGCGCTGGCCGTCCTGCTCGACACCGTGCGCCGCCGGGCCGGGGCCGCGCCCGGGGCGGCGGGTGAGGGAGGCGGATTCGGCGGCAAGGGCGGAGCCGTGAAGGCGGCGGTCGCCGCCGTGGCCGTGGCGGCCGTCCTGGGCGCGCTCTCTTTCGTCAACACCGGCTCGTCCGGAGCCTCCACCAAGGTGGGCATGTCGCTCTCCACCCTCAACAACCCGTTCTTCGTCCAGATGAAGGCCGGGGCCGAGGCGGAGGCCAAGGCGGCCGGAATCGATCTCACCGTCACCGACGCGCAGAACGACGCCTCCCAACAGGCCAACCAGATCCAGAACTTCACCGGCGCGGGTATGAAGTCGATCATCGTCAACCCGGTGGACTCGGATGCCGTGGGCCCGTCGGTGCGCGCCGCCAACAAGGCGGACATTCCCGTGGTCGCCGCCGACCGAGGCGTCAACAAGGCCACCGCGGCCACCCTGGTCGCCTCCGACAACGTGGCGGGCGGAAGGCTCGCGGCCAAGACGCTCGCCGACAAGCTCGGCGGCAAGGGCAGCATCGTCGTCCTCCAGGGCACCGCGGGCACCTCCGCCAGCCGCGAGCGCGGCCAGGGCTTCGCCGAGGGCATCAAGGCGTACCCCGGCATCTCGGTCGTCGCCCGTCAGCCCGCCGATTTCGACCGCACCAAGGGCCTCGACGTGATGACCAATCTGCTCCAGTCCCACCCCGATGTCACCGGGGTCTTCGCCGAGAACGACGAGATGGCGCTCGGCGCGGTCAAGGCGCTCGGTGCCAAAGCCGGATCCTCCGTCGCCGTGGTCGGCTTCGACGGAACTCCCGACGGTCTCAAAGCGGTTGGGGCGGGCACACTGTACGCATCGGTCGCGCAGCAGCCCGCCGAGCTCGGCCGGATCGCCGTGCGCAACGCGGTCAGGGCGGCCAAGGGCGACCAGGTCGAGAGCACGGTGAAGGTTCCGGTCAAGGTCGTCCTGCGCGAAAACCTCGCCCAGTTCTCCTGAACGTCGCAGACTTCTCTCGACGCTCACCGGCCACCCCCTACCTCGGCCCCACAGCGAAAGCAGGACAGGGATGTACGACTACGACCTTCTGGTCGTCGGGTCCGCCAACGCCGACCTGGTCATCGGCGTGGACCGCCGCCCCGCGCCCGGCGAGACCGTGCTCGGCTCGGACCTGGTCGTCCACCCGGGCGGCAAGGGCGCGAACCAAGCCGTCGCGGCCGCCCGGCTCGGGGCGCGCACCGCGCTGCTGGCCCGGGTCGGCGACGACGGCCACGGCCGGCTGCTTCTGGACTCGCAGCGGGCGGCGGGCGTCGACACCGTCGGCATGCTCGTCGGCGGGGCGCCCACCGGGGTCGCGCTGATCACCGTGGACCCGTCCGGTGACAACAGCATCGTGGTCTCGCCCGGCGCCAACGCCCGGCTCGCCCCGCAGGACGTGCGGGCCGCCGCCAGCCTCTTCCAGGCGTCGCGGGTGGTCTCCGCGCAGCTGGAGATCCCACTGGAGACGGTCGTCGAGACGGTACGGAGTCTCGCCTTCGGCAGCCGTTTCGTCCTCAACCCGTCCCCGCCCGCCCGGCTGCCCGCCGCCGTGCTCACCGCCTGCGACCCGCTGATCGTCAACGAGCACGAGGCCCGTTTCCTGCTGGGCGACTCGGCGGGCCCCACCCCCGAGGACTGGGCCCGGGCGCTGCTGCTGCGCGGCCCGCGCTCGGTGGTGATCACCCTGGGCGGGGCGGGCGCCCTGGTCGCGGCCGGCAGCACCAACTCCTTTGTACGGGTGGCCAGTCCACAGGTCGACGTGGTGGACACGACCGGTGCGGGGGACGCCTTCACGGCCGCGCTGGCCTGGCGGCTCGGTCTGGGCGAGGACCTGGCGGAGGCCGCCGCGTTCGCGGTCCGGGTCGGGGCGGCGGCGGTGACCCGGCACGGCGCGCAGGAGTCGTATCCGACGGCCGAGGAGGTCTTCGCGCGGTGAGGTGAGCGGCTGTTCCGCGCGTCCGACCGCCTTACGGGCTACGGCTGTTGTCGGCCATCCGCGCGGAATTGGCCATACCCCTACAAATCCCGGAAAGCGCCCGACCGTACCCCCTACCGTGATCCCGATGCGTCGGCCGACGCAGCACGACGGCCCACGGGGGCCATGCGCCAGGGAGTTGCAGTAGATGAAACGACGGTTGGGCATCCTCGTCTCGGTCGGTGCGCTCACGTTCGGGGCCACCGGCGTGGGCACCGCGGCGGCATCCGCCGCACCGGCCCACCCCACCGCGACCGCCGAGATCTTCGCCACCAGCAACACGGCCGTCATCACCGACCCCGCCGACCCCCGGCTGCGGACCCAACTGCGCGGCTTCGACCGCGAGGTGCGCTCGGTCATCCACGCCAACGGCGCCAGGGCCGGGAAGTCGACCCTCCTGAACGGTGTGTTCTGGTCGTCCGACCTCAAGCAGGCGACGTACGAGCGCTCGCGCGAGTTCGACGTCAACCACGTCAGCGCGAGCGGACTGCACCACATCGCGGACGTCGTCCGCAAGCAGTTCAAGCAGGAGTCCGTGCTGACCTTCCGCCATCTGCCGCGCACCTCGGCGCAGACCAACGCCGTCGACATCGAGGCGCCCGGCATCACCTCGCGCAAACTCCACGACGCGCTGCTCGCGAATCCCACCGCCCGTGACGAACTCGGCGGCGGCTCGGTCACCGCCCGCGACGGCAGGCTCATCCTCATCGCCCCGCTCGCCGACCTCCCGCTCGCCAAGAAGTTCGTGGGCGAGCTCGGGGTGGACTGGTCGAAGGCCCAAGTCCGTTACGGGGCCGAGGAGTTCGTCGGCAGCTGACGCACGGCCGCGCGCGCGGCCCCAAAGGCCTGCGCGCGCGGGCGAGTGATCCCCGCACGCCGGTCACGTATCGTAACCGCGTGTGCACCATGCGCCCCGTTACCCGCGTAGCTGTCCCTGAGCAGCGGAATTGGCCACTTTAAGTGGTCGCACGACGGGTGCTTTTCGTGGGAGGGCGGCGCAAGCTGGAGGCGGAGCCGGGCCGTCTATCCCCGAGCAGACGGCCCAGCTCCGCCCGGGGCGCCGCCACGGAGCGGGAGGACGGCGCCCCTTTTGACGCCTCCCGGATCAGCCCACCAGCTCCGGGTGGTGACGCCGCGCCACCTCCGGGTGGGCGCGCAGCCAGCCCTTGAGCTCATTGCGGCCGTACTCGGCGTGCAGCGGGTTGTCGGCGCTGTGCGCGACGCCGGGCGCGTGCGAGAGATAGGCGCCGGGGACCGTCTCGACGCGGGCGTCCAGACGCGGGTTGTAGAAGAACGGCAGCGAGTACCGCTCCACCGCTCCGGGCGGCGAGACGACGCGGTGGTCGGTCGCGGACAGATAGCCCTCGGTCGCGATCTCCAGGAGCTCGCCGAGGTTGACGACGAACGCGCCGGGCAGCGGCGGAACGTCCACGAAGCCGTCGCCGAGCCGGACTTGGAGACCCCCGACGGAGTCCTGGAGCAGCAGCGTGAGGAACCCGTAGTCCTTGTGCGCGCCGACGCCCTGGCCGTCGCCCTCCGGGGCGCTTCCGGGGTAGCGGATCAGCTTGGTGTGCAGATGCGGGCGCTCGGCGAAGGCGGCGTCGAAGAAGTCGGCGGGCGCGCCGATGGAGGCCAGCAGCTCCTGGAGCAGCCGGTGCGCGACGGCCGCGAGCCGGTCCTGCCAGTCGAGCACGACGGTGCGCAGCTCGGGCAGCGCGCCGGGCCACTGGTTGGGCCCTTCCAGCCAGCGGTACGCCGGGTCGTCCGGCCCCACCACGGGCGCGGGCCGCTCGGCCCCGACGTCGAGCTGGTCACGCCAGTCCGAACGCCCGCCCGTCAGCTCATGGCCGATGCGCGTGTAGCCCCGGAAGTGCGGCGAGCGCAGATTGCTCAGAGCGAGCCGATCGGCCTCGGGCAGTGCGAAGAACTCCCTGGTCAGCCGCGATATACGAGCGACCTCGGCGTCCTCGATGCCATGCCCAACGAGATGGAAGAACCCGGTGTCGCGGGCCGCGCGGTGCAGCCCCTCGCGAAAGGCGTCACGCGTGGCCGGGTCATCCGCCTGCGACAGATCGACCACGGGCAGTGAGGTGGAAAGCAGGGTGCTGCTGGACATGGCGGGTTCCGTTTCCGTTCCGGGATATACGGAGGTCCTGTTCCCGGGGTTGCCGGGAGGACGGCCGGAACGGCTCGGCGGAAGGGTGCGCCGGAACCGGGGTATGACCGCGACAGGACCGTGGGGCAGAAGGGCGGGCCCGGGGCGAGGCTCGAAGAGCCGGGCCGGGGGCCAAGGCCGAAAAGGCCGCGAAGGTCAGTCCTGCGGGCGACAGCTCATGCTGGTGACGCGCACGTAGTCCACGTGTCGGCGCATCACGAGAAGAGTCATGCCACGAGAGTACGCCTGGTGCGCGGAGCCATGGGGGAGATCTTGCCCACACTCGTACGGGGAATGGTCCGAGTCCGTAGGGGCGGGCACCACTGATCCGATCAGGGGAACGATCAGCCTGTCGTGTGGGCGTGCGGGCGTCGGTTGGCGAGAGTCGACGCGACCAGTCGGACACACCACTCAAGGGACTCCCATGCTCCGTCGCCTCGCCGTCGTCCTCGTCAGCCTCTCCGCCGCGGCCTGCTTCACCGCCGGCACCGCGACCGCCGCGTCGTCCGACGGCCCGAGGGAGCTGACCCCCCGCGAGCAGGCGGGCCTGGAATTCGCGGGCCACGTACTCGGCGGCCTCCTCGGCGGCTCGCCCCTGCGCGGCGCGGGCTTCTGAGGTCGTACGTCCCGGTGCTGATCCGGAGAACGTGAAACGGGCGCCCACCCCCGTCGGGGTGGGCGCCCGCAGGTGTCCGGCCTACCGGATCACTTCACGTTGACCGCGGCCCAGGCCGCGTCCACCGTCTTGTACTCGGTGCTGCTCGCGCCGTACAGCGCGCTCGCCGCGCTGAGGGTGGCGGTGCGGGCGCCCGCGTAGTCGGTCGTCGAGGTCATGAACTCGGTCAGCGCCTTGTACCAGATCTTGACGGCCTTGTCCCGGCCGATGCCCGTGACCTTGGAGCCGTCGGACGTCGGGGAGTCGTAGCTGACGCCGTTGATCGTCTTGGCGCCGCTGCCCTCCGACAGCAGATAGAAGAAGTGGTTGGCCACGCCGGACGAGTTGTGGACGTCCAGGTCGCCGACCCCGGCGGACCAGCTGTCGGCCGAGCCGCCGTCCTTGCTCGGCTTGTCCATGTACCGCAGCGGCTTGCCGTCACCGTTGATGTTGATCTTCTCGCCGATGAGGTAGTCGCCGACGTCCGTGGAGTTGTTCGCGTAGAACTCCACCGCGGTGCCGAAGATGTCCGAGGTCGCCTCGTTGAGGCCGCCGGACTCACCGCTGTAGTTGAGCTTGGCGGTGGCCGCCGTCAGGCCGTGCGACATCTCGTGGCCCGCGACGTCGAGCGAGGTCAGCGGCGCGGCGTTGCCGTTCCCGTCCCCGTACGTCATGCAGAAGCAGCTGTCGTCCCAGAACGCGTTGACGTAGTTGTCGCCGTAGTGGACCCGGCTGTACGAGGCGACACCGTCGTTCTTGATGCCGTTGCGACCCAGCACGTTCTTGTAGAAGTCCCAGGTCACCGCCGCGCCGTAGTGCGCGTCCACGGCCGCGGTCTGGGCGTTGGACGCCTTGCCGTCGCCCCAGGTGTCGACCTTGTTCGTGAAGAGCGTGCCCTTGCCGTCCGTCTTGTGGCCGAGGTCGTACGTCTTGTGGCCGCCGCGCGCCGAGTCGTCGAGCTGGAAGTTCGAGCCGGACTTCGAGGTGCCGAGTGTGACGCTGCCGCTGTACTCGCTGGCGCCCGTGCCGGTCTCGATGGCCTGCCACTGGGAGAGCTTCTTCCCGGTGTTGGCGTCCGTCACGACGTGCAGCTGGCTCGGCGTGCCGTCGTCCTGGAATCCGCCGACGACCGTCTCGTAGGCGAGGACGGGCGTGCCCTTCGCCGCCCAGATCACCTTGCGCGGCGCCTGGTCGGCCGAGGCCTTCTTCGCCCCCGCGCTCTTGGCGATGCCAAGTGCCTTCTGCTGTACGGCACTTGCGGCGATGGCCGGCGTGGTGGACGCGACCTTGATCGCACTTCTGGCAGCCTTGCTCACACCGGCGCTCTTGCCGTTCTTGGTGACGTGCACGACCAAGTCGCCGCCGAGGACCGGGAGTCCGTCGTAGGTGCGGTCGTAACGGGTGTGGACGGTGCCGTCGGCGTCCTTGATCACGTCACGGACGACGAGCTTCTCCTGGGCGCCCAGGCCCAGTTCGGCCGCCGTCTTGGCGGTGGTGGCGGTCTGCTGACGCATCAGCTCGGCCCGCTGCGAGGCGGAGAGGCTGAACGGCTTCGCGGCGGTGTCGGCGCTCGTGGGGGAGGCGCCGGCGGAGCCGGAGGCCACGCCGGTGAGACCACCGGCGAGGAGCGCGGCGGCGGCGACGGAGCCGGCGACACGCGTGGAACGCGTTATACGAAAAGTCACGCGAGCATCCCTTTCTAGGGAGTGGGGGGTTGATGGTGCAGGTGTCACGTGTGGGCCCACAGTGACAGGAGGGGTGAGTACATGTCAGGAAGGCGACCATGAAATGGCCGGAATGCTTCTTGGGGGCATCGCGGTGCCGCGCGGGGCCGAAGTGGCCTGTCAGGCAAGGGATTTCGGGACCGAACGGTCGTCCGGCGGCAAGTGGTGAACCGGTCGCCGTGAAAAGTACCTGACCGAAAATCGACCCAACTGAAGGGGGCTCTCGATCGTCTGAGGGCAGAGGTCTGGACGCCCGGCGTCCGGCTGGTTACTCTCCAGTGCACCTAGTCAACAAGTTGAGTATCTAAGTGTGGAGAGGTGGCTGAGGCGATGTCCGCCTTCCGCAAGGCCGTGGAGTCCGGGGACCATGACGCCATCGAGGCGCTGCTGGCCGAGAACGTCGTCTTCACCAGCCCGGTGGCCTTCAAGCCGTACCCGGGGAAGGCGATCACGGCCGCGATCCTGCGGGGTGTGATCCGTACGTTCGCCGACTTCCACTATGTGCGCGAGATCGTGAGCGCCGACGGCCGGGACCAGGCGCTGGTCTTCAAGGCCACCGTCAACGGCCTTGAGGTCAACGGGTGCGACTTCCTGCACTTCGACGACGACGGCCTGATCGACGACTTCACCGTCATGGTCCGCCCGTTGTCCGGGGCCAATGCCCTCTCCGAGGCGATGGCCGCCCAGTTCGATCGCATCCGCCAGGAGGCGGCCGCCGGTTGATCCGGCCCTGTACGCGGAAAAAGCCCGGGCCGACGAGGTGTTCCTCGCCGACCCGGGCTTTCTGGCTGTTGCGAGCGATTACTCGATGACGAGCTCGACCTCGATGTTGCCGCGCGTGGCCTTGGAGTACGGGCAGAAGGCGTGCGTCGCTTCGACCAGCTTGCGGCCGGTCTCGCCCTCCAGGGCGTCCGGCAGCTCCACGCGCATGACGACCGCGAGCCCGAAGCCGGTGTCGTCCTTGCCGATGGAGACCTCCGCGGTGACGGCGACGTCCTTGGTGTCGAGCTTCAGCTCGCGGCCGACCGCTCCCATGGCGCTGGCGAAGCACGCGGCGTATCCGGCGGCGAAGAGCTGCTCGGGGTTGGTGCCCTCGCCGTTGCCGCCGAGCGCCTGGGGCATCGCGAGGGGGAGGTCGAGCCGGCCGTCCGAGCTCACGGCCCGGCCCTCGCGCCCGTTGGCGGTGGCGGCAGCGGTGTACAGCGCGTTCATGGAGGTGCCCTCTTCCGTCCGGTGGGGAGCGGATGCCCGCTCCTCTCTGCCCTCAAAGAGTTGCACACAACTAAATTGTGCGCAACTCAATGACGGGCGACAAGCTACCCTGGATCCATGACCTCCTCGTCGACCCCTGCCCCGCCGTCCTCGCCCCTCGCGTCCGACGTCGATCTGCTCCGCCTCGACCACCAGGTCTGCTTCTCCCTGCACGCCGCGTCGCGCGCCTTCGGCGGCATCTACCGCGACGCCCTGAAGGACCTCGGCCTCACGTATCCGCAGTATCTGGTGATGCTGGTGCTCTGGGAGCACGGACCGCAGCCCGTCAAGGTGATCGGCGAGCGGCTGCGGCTCGACTCGGGCACGCTCTCGCCGCTGCTCAAGCGCCTGGAGGCGGCCGGGCTCGTGACCCGCGAGCGCAGTGCCCACGACGAGCGGTCGGTGACGATCCGGCTGACCGAGGACGGCGCCGGGCTGCGCGAGCGGGCGCTGCCGGTGCCGCTGAAGATCCTCTCGGCGACGGGCCTCTCCGTGGAGGAGGTGCTGTCCCTCCAGCAACTCCTCGGCCGGATCACGACGTCTCTGGACCGGGCGAGCTGAGCCAGCCGGACCGGGCCGGGGTGCGGGTGTCCGCCCGCGCCTTGGCCTCGGCCGCGTAGGTGTCCACGTACTCCTGCTCGGAGAGCGCACGGATCGCGTACATGATCTCGTCCGTGACCGCGCGCAGCACTTCGCGCTGATCCGGCAGGTTCGCGTACCGGGAGAAGTCCAGCGGGGCGCCGAAGCGGATGGTGACCGGTACGCGGCGCGGCAGCCGCTGTCCGCGCGCCTGGGCCTCGAACGTGCCGATCATCGCGCAGGGGATCACGGGCGCGCCCGAGCGCAGCGCCATGGCCGCGACCCCGGCCTTGCCCTTGTACAGGCGGCCGTCGTGCGAGCGGGTGCCTTCGGGGTAGATGCCGAGCAGTCCGCCCTCCGCGAGGACCCGCACTCCGGTGTCGACCGCGGCCTGTGCCGCGTCTTTGCCCGAGCGGTCCACCGGTATTTGCCCGACGCCCCGGAAGAACGCGGCGGTCAGCCGTCCTTTGAGGCCCCGGCCCGTGAAGTACTCCATCTTGCACATGTAGGTGATGCGGCGCCTGATGGCCGCGGGAACCAGGAATGAGTCGCAGAACGAGAGATGGTTTCCCGCGACGATCGCCGCACCGTCGCGCGGCACGTGCCGCAGCCCTTCGACCTTGGGTCGCATGGGCCACCGCAGCAGTGGCACGAGCACGATGTATTTGAACGCGTAATAAAGCACGCCAGTGAGACCCTTTCCCCGGAGTGACCCCCCGCGCCGAGGCACGCTAATGGGGGGTCGGGCGAATGGGGAGAGGGCCTAATGAGCCACGAGTGATGGTTCAAAAACGCCGTTCCGCCCCGGTGTTGACACCGAGGCGGAACATTTGCGTTCAGAATTCAGCCGTTTGCAGCCGGGATTGCCGGCGGGCGCTTCGGCCGAGCTGTCTCATCCGTGTCGTTACGGGTGCCAGACTTCCTTGATGGCGACAACGTTGCCCTTGGCGTTCAGGGTGACGTCGTAGATGCCGCCCGAGCAGGTGAACGGGGGCTTGACGGCGTCGTGGTCGTTGGCGAGGCAGTCGCCGATGTGGTCCCAGAGCTGGTACAGCTCGACCTTCTTGGTCTGGCCGGAACCCGTGGCGAGCTCCGCCGTGACGTTGTTCTCGAACCAGTACGGCTTGTGCGCGCCCTCGCCGTGGTAGATCCAGTCGTTCGGCGTGCACGCGGGCTTGGCGTCCTGCGCGTGCATGGTGTTCTGCTTGGGCCGCTCGATCGGGTGCAGCATCTTGTGACCCGCGGGCAGCTTGGGCGGGTTGCCGCAGTCCTGGTTGGGGTCGGCGGACGGGTCGGCCGGGGTGCCGGCGGACGGAGTCGCCTTGGCGGCGGCGGACTTGGAGGCGGCGGGTGCCGAGCTCTTGTCGCCGGACGGGCCGCATGCGGTGACGGTGACCAGGGCCGCCGCGAAGGCGACGGCGGTGAGCAGACTGCGAGTTGACGCCATGTCAGGTATCCCCCGAGGTGGTGCTTGAATTTGCGGCATGATCATGCCATACGGCGAGATCAAGCCACCAATCGAGCGGTATCGGGGTCTGTGGCCGCCCGCGACCCGGCGCCCGGCCGCCACAAGCGGGGGCTTCAGAGCCTTCGGGGTTGCTGTCGCGTCACTTCAGACCCATCGCCTCACACGCGTCCCTGACGTTGGCCGTGCAGATCTCGGACGCCGAGTAGACGCCGTCGCGGATGACGGTCTCCTTGATGTTCGCCTTGGTGAGCGCCACGATCGGGATGATCACGGACGGGATGGCCTTCGTCGTGGGGGAGTCGACCGTCGCCTTGGTGATGAGGGTCAGCGGCTCGCGCTTGGCGAGCGAGACCGCCATCTGCGCGGCCACCGGGCCTTCCTGGACGTACGGCTTGTAGACGCTCATGAACTGCTCGCCCGCGACGATGCGCTGCACGCCCGCGAGCTCCGCGTCCTGGCCGGTGACCGGGGGAAGCTTGGAGAGACCGGCGGCCTTCAGGGCCGTGATGATGCCGCCCGCCATGCCGTCGTTGGCGGAGTAGACACCGATGATCTTGTCCTTGCCCAGGGCCGAGATCGCGCCCTCCATGTTGGCGTTGGCGTTCTCCGGCTTCCACTCCTTGGTGTCGTACTCCTTGCCGATGTTCACCTTGCCGTCGAGCTCGGCGTGCGCGCCCTTCTTGAACAGCGCGGCGTTCGGGTCGGTGATCGCACCGTTCATCATCACGATGTCACCGTCCTTCGCCTTCGAACCCAGCGCGTCCACCAGGGCCTTGCCCTGCACATGGCCGACCTGCTCGTTGTCGAACGACGTGTACGCGTCGATCGGACCCTCGGCCAGACGGTCGAACGCCACGACCGGGATACCCGCGTCCTTGGCCTTCTTCACCGAACCCGCGATCGCCTTCGAGTCCACCGCGTCCACGATCAACGCATCGACCTTGTTCGTGATCATCGTGTCGACCTGCTGGGCCTGGACCGTCGCGTCCTGCTTGGCGTTCGCGTAGACCACTTTGCCCTTGCCGGCGGTGAGATCGCTGACCATCTTCTCGATGAGCGGCTTGTCGAACTTCTCGTAGCGCGCGGTCTGGTTCTCCGGCAGCAGCAGACCGACCTTGATCGCCCCGCCCTTCTTCGCGCCCGGGTCCTTGGGGTCGGTGTCCGCCTTCTTGGCGCTGCCACAAGCGGCGAGGGAAACGGCCATCGCGGTGACGCTCACGGCAACGGCGGCACGACGCATACGGGTGTTCATCCAGATACCTCCCTGACGAGGCCGCGTCGCTGCGACCGAGGTGGCTGGAAGTCAACTGGGAGGTGTATGGGGCGTCAAGGAGTTGAGGGTTAACGAGACGGCAACTCGCCTTTCCATTGACTAGTCGAACAGGCAACGATTCCGCTTAGCCGACCCGGTGGATACGTCAATTGGCCTTGGCGTCAGGCCAGTCGGAAGCTGTCCGCCAATGCGTCCATCTGTGCCGTGAGCAGCGTCCGGGCCCGGTGGCCCATTCCCTCGTACTGGCCCGACACCGCGAGGCTCACCGTGCCGTGCAGCTGCGACCAGGCAACCACCGCGCCCGCCAAGGCCGTTGCGGCTGCGGTGTCGTGCGCGGGGCGGTCGGTGTGCTCCGCGACCCATTCGGCGACGGCGCCGTCCTGCCGCAGCCACGCGGCCATTTCGTCGGCCGTCGGGCGGAACGCGTCGACCGGATCCCCGGCGGCGAAGACCGTGAGGAAGGGGCCGAGCGCGGCCCGTGCGCGCTCCAGGGTGTCGGGCGGAGCGGCGTAGCCCGGTACGGGAGTTCCCTGGATCAGCAGATAACGGTGCGGCTCGGTCGTCGCCCAGTCGAGGCAGGCGCCGGCGAGTGCGTGCAGGGCGGTGCGGGGCGTGCCCACGGTGCTGGCGCCGACGCGCGCGATCGCCTGCGCCAGATCGTCGTACGCGTCCCGGATCAGCTCGCCCAGCAGCTCGTCGCGGCTGGCGAAGTAGCGGTAGAGGGCGGGTCCGGAGAGCCCCATGTCCTTGGCGATCCGGGTGAGCGCCACGGCGGGCGCGCCGCCCTCGGCGAGCTGCTGGAGCGCCGCCGCCTTGATCTCCGCGCGGGTCTGCTCCCGGTAGCGGGCGCGCGGGCTCTTCACTTCGGCGGCCATGGGTCCTCCTGCGTGCACGACGGTCTCCGTGTCCGGCACGGCGTCCGAACGCAGTGCACATTCAATCATCCTCTTGCGAGTCGGGATCGCAACAGTTACGGTCAATAACAGAAGCGACAGTGCATAACGCGATTCGCGAAGGGGATCCCCATGTCCAGCACGCCCAGCACCTCAACAGCCCGCTCCCGCCACGTCGTTCTGGGCTCGGGCCCGGCCGGCCGGACGCTCGCCGCCGAGCTCGTGAGCCGTGGTCACGCCGTACGGCTGGTCGACCGCACGGGATCGGGCGCCGCCATCGACGGCGTCGAGCGGTACGCGGCCGACGTCAGCACCGCCGAGGGCGCCCGTGCCGCCGTCGACGGCGCGGCCGTCGTCCACCACTGTGTCAACGTGGGCTACCACCTCCAGGTCGAGGTGATGCCCCGCATCCAGCGGGCCGTGCTCGCCGCCGTCGAGGCGGTCGGCGCGCGGCTCGTCGTCCTCGACACGCTCTACCCGTACGGGCCGACGCACGGCGAGGTCATGACCGAGGACACCCCGTGGCGGGCCACCTCCCGCAAGGGGCGGATGCGCGCCGAGCTGGACGAGGCGTACCTCGCGGCCCACCGCGACGGCCGCGCCCGCGTCGTCCTCGGCCGGTCGGCGGACTTCGTCGGCCCGCAGGTGCTCAACTCCTCGCTCGGCGGCGCGGTGTTCCCGGCCGTCCTGTCCGGGGGCGAGGCCCTGGGGATCGGCGACCTCGACCAGCCGCACAGCTACACGTACATAGGCGATGTCGCCGCCGGACTCGCCACCCTCGGCGAACACCCCGAGGGCGACGGGCGGGTGTGGCATCTGCCCACCGCGCCCGCGCTGACCACCCGTCGGATCCACGCGATGATCGGCGAGCGGGTGGGCGCCCCGGTCAAGGCGACGGTCCTCACCGAGCCTCGTCCTTTCGGGCCGTTCGACGAAGTGTTCATGGCCGAGTACGCCGAGCTCTTCTACCAGCACACCGAACCGCAGATCCTGGACTCGTCCGCCTTCGAGCGGGCCTTCGGCGCCCGGCCCACACCGCTCGCGCAGGCGCTCGACGCCAGCATCGACTGGTACCGCGCGCTGCTCGCCGGGCGGGTCTGACGGGCGGTAGGAGGGCGGCGCGCGCGAGCGCGGGGTGGGGCGAACGGCCCCGCTCATGGGCGATCATGCCCATGCGTCCCCTGCGTACCGTTCCGCCTGTTCGCCTGAGAAAGAAGGCCGCTGTGGCTCCGCACACCGAGGACGGTCGTGGCGGTCGGCCGGGCGCCACCGGGCCGACCGCACCGCCGGCGCAGCCCGACCCGAGCCGTTGGCGGGCGCTCACCGTCTGCCTGGTGGCGGGGTTCATGACGCTGCTCGACGTGTCGATCGTCAATGTGGCGCTGCCGTCGATCCGCGCGGCCCTCAAGGCCCCCGAAGCGGATCTGCAGTGGGTGCTCTCCGGATACGCGCTCGCCTTCGGCCTGTTCCTCGTCCCGGCCGGGCGGATCGGCGACGCACGCGGCCGGCGTGTGGTGTTCATGACCGGGCTCGCCCTGTTCGTCGTCGCCTCCGCCGCCTGCGGGGCCGCGCAGTCCAGCGGCTGGCTGGTGGCGGCCCGGGCCGTCCAGGGCCTGGCCGGTGGCCTGATCTCGCCGCAGATCTCCGCCCTGATCCAGCAGATGTTCTCCGGAGCCGAACGCGGCCGCGCCTTCGGGATGCTCGGCAGCGTCATCGGTATCTCGACGGCGGTGGGCCCACTGCTCGGCGGGCTGCTCATCCATGCGGCGGGCGCGCACGAGGGCTGGCGCTGGGTGTTCTACGTCAATGTGCCGATCGGCGCGGTGTGTCTGGTCCTGGCGCGGCGACTGCTGCCCGACACACCCTCGGCCCGCCCCGTCAAACTGCGCCGGCTCGATCCGCTCGGGGTGGTGCTGCTCGGCACCGGAGTGCTGTCGCTGCTGCTCCCGTTCGTCCAGGCACAGCAGTGGCACGGCCCGGAGAAATGGCTGCTGTTGGTGCTGGCGGCGGCTCTGCTGGCCGGGTTCGTGGCGTGGGAGCGCCGACAGACCGCACGCGGCCAGTCCCCGCTTCTGGACCTCACGCTGTTCCATGAGCGCAGCTACTGGCTGGGCTGTGCGCTGATCCTGCTCTACTTCGGTGGATTCACCTCGATCTTCTTCATCACCGCCCTCTATCTCCAGGCCGGGATGCATCTGAGCGCGCTGGTCGCGGGTGTCGCCATCACACCGTTCGCGGTCGGCTCCGGAGTCGCCGCCGGGATCGGCGGCCGCCTCGTCGCCCGCTTCGGCCGACGTCTGGTCGCCGTCGGCCTGGTCATGGTCGCCACCGGCCTCATCGGCACGGCACTCGCGGTCCACCTGGTGGCGGGCAAGTCCTCGGCCTGGGCGATGACCGCGCCCCTGCTCCTCGCGGGGCTCGGCAGCGGCCTCGTCATCGCGCCCAACCAGACCCTGACGCTGTCCAAGGTCCCGGTCCGCTCGGCGGGCAGCGCGGGCGGCACCCTCCAGACCGGCCAGCGCGTCGGCTCGGCCGTCGGCATCGCCGCCGTCGGCTCGGTGTTCTTCGCCCGACTGGCGCACCACGGCTGGGCATCGGCGTACGACCACGGCCTGCTCGTGTCGATCGCGTTCGTGGTCGGTGCGTTGCTGCTGGCGCTCGCGGACCTGGGAACAGGACTGGAAAGTTGACAGCGGCCGTTCGGCGAGAGCGTCAGGTGGTCACCTTCCGAGCGCCGTCAGGCCCTTGCGCAGGTCGTCCCGGTCCATGACAGGGGTGAAGTAGATCTTGGCGCCGAGCTCCATGAAGAACGGCTCCGCGATCTTCGGCATCTGGGACGGGTCCTCAAGGTCGAGGACGATGTACGCGGTACGACAGCCGTTCTGCGTGGTGAAGTAGGCGGCTTCGGGCTTTATGGCCTCCAGCGCCGACTCCATGGTCTTCTGCATACTGCCGTTCCTGATGTTCTCGTTCGCCTTCGCGGTGTCCATTTCCGCTCTCAACAGCACACGCACGGAACTCACCCTCTCCCGACCGACCGGGTGGGTGCTCGTTCCGGACGCACCGGTCACTCCCGGCCGCGTATAGCACCAGCGTCTCGCTTTCCCCTCATGACCACAACGCGGGGCGGGCCCTGGCCGCCCGGGTGCCGGGGCCTCGTACAAAATGAAGCCCGAGTTCCTGTTATCCCGGCGTCCGGCGGGGGTCTCCGAATCGACGGGAGCGCACAGACGACGCCATGGGTGAGGGAACGCATGCACAGGGACAGCACGTCCATGCCGGAGCTGGTCGGCGCGGCACGGACCGGGGACGCGGGGGCGCGGGAACGGCTCGCCGCCGACTATCTGCCGCTGGTCTACAACGTCGTCGGCCGCGCCATGGACGGGCACGCCGACGTCGACGACGTGGTGCAGGAGACCATGTTCCACGCCCTGGAGGGCCTCGACGGGCTGCGCGAGCCGTCCAGGTTCCGGTCCTGGCTGATCGCCATCGCCATGAACCAGATACGCAGACGCTGGCGCACACAGCAGCAGGCGCCCACCACCAGCCTGGAGCGCCTGGCCGAACCCCTCGACCCCGAACCGGACTTCGTGGACGTCACCATCCTGCGCCTCGGCCTCTCCGGTCAGCGCCGCGAAGTGGCCGAGGCGACGCGCTGGCTCGACGCGGACGACCGTGAACTGCTCGCGCTGTGGTGGCAGGAGGCGGCGGGCGAGCTGACCCGCCCCGAACTGGCCGAGGCGATGGGCCTGACCGCCCAGCACGCCGCCGTACGCGTCCAGCGGATGAAGGCCCAGCTGGAGGTCGGCCGGATCGTGGTGCGGGCGCTGGCCAACCGGCCGCTCTGCGACGAACTGGCCGCGCTGACCGCCACCTGGGACGGCCGACCCGAGCCGGTGTGGCGCAAGCGGATCGCCCGGCACACCCGCGAGTGCCGCGCCTGCTCCGGCCACGGCTCCGGCCTGGTACCCGCCGAGGGCCTGCTCGTCGGCCTCGCGCTGATCGTCCCGCTGCCGGGTCTGTACGCGTCGGTCCTCGCCCCGGACCGACTCGGGCTGGCGGCTTCGGCGACACCGGTGACGTCCCCCAGCATTGCGGGCGCTTCACCGAAACCCCATGCCCGTACGTACGCGGTCAAGGGCGCCGCAGCCGTCGCGATCGCCGTCGTCCTCGGCATCCTCGTCGTACTGCTGTGGCCCGACCGGCGACCCGAAGCCGCGCCCGCACCGGCGACGGTGACGACTGCGTCCGCCGTCGCTCCCTCACCTTCGTACGTGTCGCCCTCGGCCACTCCCACCCCGCAGCCGACGACGGCCGCGCCCTCGCCCAAGACCGGCCCGAAGAGCGCCCGGCCTGCTCCGCCGCCTGCGCCGACCCCGGAGCAGCGGCTCATCCAGTTGATCAACAGCCGCCGCAGCGCGGCGGGTTGTGCCCCGCTGCGCCGTGATCCTCAGCTCACGACGGCTGCCGTCAGGCACGCCCGGGACATGGTGGCGCGCGGCTACTACGGCCATGAGAGCCCCGAGGGGCAGCACGCCGACGCCCGGATGAGGGCCGCCGGATACCCGGTCGGAGCCTGGGCGGAGAACCTGGACAAGGGGACGGCGGACCCGGCGGCCGTCGTCAAGGACTGGACCGACGGCTCGATCCACCAGCAGAACATGCTCGACTGCGGCTACCGCGACACGGGCGTGGCCGCCGTGCCCGGCCCCGACGGCACGGTGTGGGTGCAGGACTTCGCCGGGACGTCGTCCTGAACCCACATCCGTACGGAGGCCGACTCAGCTGCCGAAGTTCTGGACCCACCAAGGGCCGTTGTCGCTGAGGTTCACGCCCACGCCGATGTCCTTGAAACCGCAGTCCAGGATGTTGGCGCGGTGGCCCGGGCTGTTCATCCAGTCGTGCATCGCGGCCTCGGGGCTCTTGGGGCCCCGGTGGATGTTCTCGCCCCACTTGTGCCAGTCGTATCCGGCGGCGGTCATACGGTCGCCCGCGTTCTTGCCCTCCGGGGTGTCGTGCTCGTAGTAGTTGCGGGCGGCCATGTCGTCGGCGTGCTCCTGCGCGGAGGAGTTGAGCCGGCTGTCGGCCTTGAGCGGCGAGCAACCCGCCTTGGCACGTTCGGTGTTGGCGAGCGCGATGACCTGCTGGACGTACTGGGCGGCGGTGCCGGTGACCGCGCTTCCGGGCTGCGCCGCCGGGGACGTACGGGAAGTGCCGTTGTCCGTGTGTCCGGTGGTCGTCGTCGGGGTGGTGTGCTTCTGCGCCGGGTGGGAAGCGGGCGCGGTGTGGCTCGGCTTTGGCTTCGCGGCGGCGGACTTCGAGGGTGTGGCGGAGTGTGTCGGCGACGGTGACGAGACCGGGGCGGCCGGGTCGGCGGCGGTGTCGAGGATGTGCTCGGTGGGCGCCGCCGCCCCGGTGGCGACGGTCTTGGCGTGGTCGTCGGACTGCGGCCAGCACAGCGCCCCCGTGATGGCTGTGACCGCCACGGTTCCGGCCACCGCAGTGCCGACGGTCTGCGCGGACCACCGCCGCCGCGCGTGCCGCCGAGCGGCCCGCCCCTGGGGCGCCGAGTGCCGGGCGTGGGGGTGCTCATCGTGGTGCTGCATGGGGCTCCGCTCTCTTTCGGTGCTGCCGGGGTTGTCCGGCGCATGGGAGAGCGGACGGGGAGGAGGCGATAACGGTTTTTGCGAGGGTGACGTGGATCACGGTCAGATACGGTTCGGCGCACCCACTAGGGGCGCGGGGAACTGCGCGACCAGCCACGCATGGTCCGCAGTCGAACCTCCGCATCTGGAGAGGCGTGCTCAGACAACCCGCAACCGCACCGGCTCCGCCGCCCCCGCGTCGGCGGTCGACGCGTTGAGCAACCCGAGACCGGCCGGCGCCGGGGAGTGCAGCACCGCGTTGCGATCCCGCGCGGTACTGATCAGCCCCGCAGACCGCAACACCGTCGCATGCTCACTCGCGCTCGCCGCCGAGATCCCGGCACGGGCGGCGAGCTGACTGGTGGTCAGCCCGGGCTGCTCGGCGATCGCGCACAAGACAGTCGCCCGGGTGCGCCCGAGCAGCGCCGACAGCGAGCGCGGCGCCGTCGTCAGCGCACCGGCCGTCGACATCGCGGGCAGCGCGAGCCCCGGCATCCCGTCCTGCCCGATGGGAAAGCTGATCCACGGCTGGGGCTCGGCGCCGTCGTCGAAGAGGGGATGCTCCGACCCGAACAGCGTCGGGATCAGCAGCAGACCCCGGCCGTCCAGATGCAGATCGCCCTCATGGCCGGAAATCATGGTGAGTTCGAGGACCGGCGGGTTCCAGCGCACCCGGCGCGGATGGAGCCCCTGGAGCAGCCGTTCCACCCCGCCCTCGGCGAGATGCCGCATCCGGATGGCCCGGTCGGCGCCCGCCAGTTGCTCGATGCGCGGCCAGTAGGGAGCGACGATCTGTGCGTGCGCGTCCTCGAAGACGTCGACGAGGCTGTGCAGGAACCGGGGATCGCTGTCGGTATGCCGCAGCCACTCCGGCACCCGGCCCGTCCGGTCCACCCACTGCTCCACATGACGGCGAACGAGCCGGGGCGGTGTGGCCCGTACCTTCTCCCACAACTCCTGCGGGCTGCCCGGCTCCACGGGCAGCAGGAAGTCCAGCGACCAGCCCTTCGTGGGGACCACGTCGAAGGCCATACGGGTACGCGGGTCGAGGCGGCCGAACGATTCGCGCCGCCACACGTCGAAGCGCGCGTGGTGGAAGTTCTCCTGCAACACCCGCAGGGCGATGTCCAGTTCGAGCAGCGGGCGCGGTCCCTGGGCCACCCGCGTACGGGCGAGATCGTCGGCGGTGAAATGTATGCGCAGCGTCACTTCGCCGAGCATTGCCGCATGGCGTGTTTCGGACCAGCCCGAAACACGTCACCTCTGCCGTCGGCGGCTTGGCACTCTGAGGGTGCGCAACGGGGGGTGCCGGCCGGTACACACGGGGGGAGCGACGGCGTGTACCGGCCGGCACGCTGTTGTGCGCGGCAGGGTTGCCCGGTCGGCGTGGCGGGTGTCCGATGCTTGGAACACCGAACGGCTCGGTTTAGTTTCTCGTTGCACCGGGTGGCCGACGCTGTGCGGCCTCCGTTCCTCGAAAGGATCGAGCCTCATGCGTTACGCAGTCCTCGGTACCGGCGCCGTCGGCCGGAACATCGCCGCCAAGCTCGCCTCCCTCGGCCATGAAGTGGTCGTCGGCACCCGTGACCCGAAGGCCACCCTCGCCCGCACCGAGTCCGATCAGTTCGGCAATCCGCCGTTCGCCGTCTGGCAGCAGGAGCATCCCCGGGTGGGCCTGGAGACGTTCGCCGACGCGGGGGCGTTCGGCGACAGCGTCGTCAACACGACGGCCGGGACGGCGAGTCTGGCCGCTCTGGGTGCGGTGGGCGCGGAGAACCTGAACGGCAAGGTGCTCATCGACGTCGCCAACCCGCTGGACTTCTCCCAGGGCATGCCGCCCTCGCTCGACCCGGTCAACACCGACAGCCTGGGCGAGCAGATCCAGCGGGCGTTTCCGCAGGCACATGTGGTGAAGACCCTGAACACCATGAACACCAAGATCATGGTGGAGCCGTCCCGGGTCGCGGGCGAGCACAACGTATTCCTGTCCGGGGACGACGAGGCGGCCAAGAAGGCGGTCGCCGCGCTGCTGATCTCGTTCGGCTGGCCCCAGCAGAGCATCCTCGACCTGGGCGACATCACCACCGCGCGCGGCACCGAGATGATGCTGCCGGTCTGGCTGCGGCTGATGGGCGCCCTGGGCCACACGGACTACAACTTCCACATCCAGGGTGCGTGACCTCCGGCCCGCTACCGGGTCGGAGGCGAGGACGGGCTCATGGACGGTGGGGCCGTCGGCCGCTTCGAGGGCTGACGGCTCGGACCAGGGGCGGGCTGCCGGACCGAGCCGCCGCGCGTCCCCTTCGAGGCCCCGGGTGTCGGTACGGCGGGCGAGGTGTCGGGGTCCCCGCTGCTCCTGGTGCCGGTCGGTGGCCGCGAGGGATCGGGCCGGGGCGAGACCACCGGGGAGGGAACGGAGGAGGGCAGGGGCGCGACCGGACCGGGCGTGGCCGGGCGCATCGGAGTCCGGTCGGGGGCGAGTGCCACGTAACCGATCGTCACGGCCGCCACGGTGGCGAGCGCGGCCAGCGGCAGGGCGAACCGGCGCGTCGGCACGCCACGAAGTCGCGGCAGCGCAAAGGCGGTTCGGCGCAGATGAGGGCCCGGCGGGTCGGCCGGGCGCAGGTCGCGGACGGTGATGGTCTGCGCGCGGGCCGCGAAGGCACGCCGCAGCCGCACCTCGACCGGGCGCTCGGGACCCTCGTGGCCGCCCATGTCCACTCCTCTCACGACCGCTCCTTCAAGATCTTCTCCAGTGAGTCCAGGCCCCGGCTCGCGATCGACTTCACCGAGCCCCGGCTGATCCGCAGCGTCTGCGCGATCTCCGCCTCGGTGAGCTCGCCCCAGTAGCGCAGCACCAGCACTTCGCGGCGCCGGGCGGTCAACTGCCCCAGCGCCGCGAGGACTTCACGGTGCTCCTCGCCGAGCACCACATGTTCCTCGGCGGAGGGTGCGTCGGCCTCATGAGGCGGTGTGTACGCACGCGCCGTACGCCGTCTGCGCAGCACCGAGCGCGAGGCGTTGACCACGGCCGTACGCAGATACGCGAGCGCGTTGTCGATCTCACCGATGTGCTCGCCGTGCCGCCGGTAGAGCGCGGTGAACGCGTCCTGCACCACGTCCTCGGCCGTGGCCCGGTCGTCGACGAGCATCACCGCGAGGTGCACCATGCGCAGCCGGTGCGCGTGGTAGAGCTCGCTGACCGTGGGCCGTACGACACCGGGACCGGACCCGCCGGGCGACACCAGGGGCAACTCGCGGTCGGCCAGCCGGTCCCGGCGCAGCAGCCAACGCCCGAACGCGCGCAGGCCGAAGCCGCCGGGCGGTGCCGGTCGCCGGACAGCGGTGTACTCCATCACGTCCTCGGGTGGAACGGCGCGGCCCCGCCGGACGGGGCCGCCTGCGCCTCGGTGGTCCCGCGCCTCAGTGGTTCTGCCGCCGCCGCACGGCGTAGATGGTCCCGGCACCCGCCGCGATCAGTACGCCGGCTCCGGTGCCCAGGACCGTATTGGTGGCGGACGAGCCAGTATGGGCCAGCTCGTCGCGGCCGGCGGGCGCGGGGCTGGGTACGACGCCGGGTCGAGCGTCCGTGGGGGCCTTCGTCGAGGGGCGCGCCGACGGCTCCGATCCCTCGGTGCCCCTGCTCGGCTTCACGGACGGCTCGGCGCTGGGCGGGGACGTCGGCGACTTGCTGGGCGCGGGCTTCTTGGCGGGCGCGGAGGGGGCGGCGCTCGGCTCGGCGGCGTGCGACGGCACGGCGCTCGGAGCACTATGCGCCTGGGCGCCCGAGTCGTCGGCGTACGCCGTACCGGCCAGCGCGGGAACGGCGAGCGCCGCCAGGAGTCCGGTGGCGGCGGCCCCACGGGCGAAGGCGCGGCGGTGGTGCTGGGTGATGTTCACGTAGGAGCTCTCCAGGTCGGCTGAACAGCGCCGGACGGCGCCCTTCACCCCTGACGACGTGCGGCGAGGGGTGAGGTTGCCGCCGTTCCGGAAAAAGTTTCCGTGCCCCCCCGCCCCCCACTCATCACGCGCCCAGCAGTCCCCCCACCGCCGCGATCCCCGCCCTGATCGCCCGCTCGCCCACATTGCCGAACCCCAGCACCAGCCGTGCGGGCGCGGGCGTCCGCGTCGAGCGGCACTGACTCATTCCGTACAGACCGACCGACCGGGCCCGGGCGGCCGCGATGACAGCCTCCTCATCGGCCCCCTCGCCCAAGTGCGCCACGGCGTGGAAGCCCGCCGCGAGGCCGGTCACCTCGATGTGCGGGGCGTGTTCGGCGAGCGCTTCGAGCAGCGCTGTGCGGCGGGTGGCGTACGTGGTGCGCATCCGGCGCAGATGACGGTCGAAGCGGCCCGACTCGATGAGCTTGGCGAGCGCGAGCTGGTCGAGGGTGGGCGAGCCGCGATCGCTGAGGCGTTTGTGGGCGACGATCGGCTCGGTGAGAGCGGGTGGGCAGAGCATCCAGCCGATGCGCAGTGCCGGTGCCAGGGACTTGCTGACCGTCCCGATGGCGATCACGCGGTCGGGGGCGAGCCCTTGGAGCGCGCCCACCGGCTCCCGGTCGTAGCGGAACTCCGCGTCGTAGTCGTCCTCGATGACATACGCGTTCCGCCGCACCGCCCACTCGACGAGCTCGCGCCGACGCTCGGCACCGAGCACCACCCCGGTCGGCCACTGGTGGGCCGGGGTCAGGACGACCGCCCGGGCGTCGGTCGCCGTGAGCGCTCGTACGTCGATGCCGTACTCGTCGACCCGTATGGGAACCGAGGTGAGACCGGCCGAGGATGCGGCGGCGGAGAGCGTGGCGGGCGAGCCGGGGTCCTCGTGGGCCACCGTGCGGACACCGGCATCGGCGAGCGTCCGCAGGGCCAGACCGAGGCCCTGCGCGTACCCGGAGCAGATGACGATCCGCTCCGGGTCGGCGGCGGCGGCACGCACGCGCCGCGCGTATCCGGCCAGGACATCGCGCAGTACGGCGCTGCCGCGCGGGTCGCCGTAGTCGAGCGCGGCCGTCGGCAGGGAGCGGCCCGCCTCCCGCATCGCCCACAGCCAGTCGGCGAGTGGGAATCCGGAGAGGTCCGGCACGCCCCAGCGGAAATCCGCCAGCAGGCCGGTGCCGCCTCCCGGTGGCGTCGTGGACACCGGCGGGGTGAACGCCCCCGCCGCCACTTGGGTCGCGGCCCCGACCCGCGTCACCAGATAGCCCTCGGCCTGGAGCTGGGCGTAGCACTCCTGGACCAGACCCCTCGACACCCCGAGGCCGAGGGCGAGTTCGCGCGACGACGGCAGCCGTTCGCCGACCTGGAGCCGGCCCGAGCGGATCGCCTCGCGCACCTGCCGCTCCAACTGCGAGCGCAGTTGCTCGCCGCTGTCGCGGTCGAGCGCGAGCAACAGACCGGGGGAGCGACCGGACCACTGAACAGCCATGGAATTGGAGCTTACCGGCGATCCACTCGGCATCTAGCGTCGCCTCCATGACCACCTCGACATCGTCTTCTGTGAGCGCCGCGACGCCCCGACCACCGCTCTTTTCAAGGGCGTTGATGCTGCGCTTCGTCAGCATGATCGGCGCCTCGGCCAGCTTCTACCTGCTGCTGTCGGCCGTACCGCTGTACGCGCGCGAGTCCGGCGGCGATGACGCTGCGGGCCTGGCGACCGGCGCGCTGATGCTGGCGACGGTCGTCGGCGACCTCGCCGCGCCCCGGCTCGTCGCCCGCTACGGCTACCGCGTGGCGCTCGCGGCGGGACTGCTGCTGCTCGGCGCACCCGCCCTGGCGCTCACCGTCTCGACCGACCTCGTGTGGATCGTGGCGGTGTGCGTCCTGCGCGGCCTCGGCTTCGCGCTCACCGTGGTCGCGGGCGGCGCGCTCACGGCGTCGCTGTTCCCGGCCGAGCGCCGGGGCGAGGGGCTCGCGCTCGTCGGCGTCGTGGGCGGGGTGCCCTCGCTGGTGGCGCTGCCGCTCGGCGTATGGCTGGCCGAACATGTCGGATACGGGTCGGTGTCCGTCGTCGGGGCCGCTGTCGCGCTGGTCGCGATCCTGTCCGTACCGGGCCTGCCCGACCGGGAGTTGATGTCGGGCCGCTCGGTCGGTGTGGTCGCGGGGCTGCGCACGGGCGCCCTGGTCCGGCCCGCGGTCGTCTTCTCCGCGAGCGCGCTGGCGGCGGGGATCGTGGTCACCTTCGTTCCGCTCGCCGTCCCGTCCTCGCTGACCGGGGTCGCGACGGCAGCGCTTTTCGGCCAGCAGGCGGTGTCCACGGTGGCCCGCTGGGTCGCGGGCCGGCTCGGAGACCGGCACGGCCCCGCCCGCCTTGTCCTGCCCGGTCTGCTCCTGTCGGCGGCGGGGGTCCTCATCACCGCGCCGACCGACCACCCGGTGGCGGTGATCGTCGGCGTGGCCCTGTTCGGAGCGGGCTTCGGCGTCGCCCAGAACGCCACCCTGACCCTGATGTACTCCCGTGTCTCCCGGTCGAGTTACGGGACGGTCAGCGCGCTGTGGAACTTCGCGTACGACGCCGGAATGGGCCTGGGCGCCATAGGATTCGGGGTGCTCGCGGACCGTACGGGGTATGCGTCGGCGTTCGTGCTCACGGCGGCGCTGATGCTTGTCGCGTCGGTCCCGGCCTGGCGCGACCGCGAGGCGAAGGCGGTCCCGCTCACGTGCGGCCGGTGAGGCTGTCGACAACCGTCTGTGCGAACTCCTGGGTCAGCGGCCCGAGCGCGTCCCACTGCCGTACCGCCCAGCCCGCCGCGAGCGGTGGCAGTGCCGGGATGGGGATCAGCCGGAGCGCGCCATGGCCGGATCCGGTCCATCCAGGCAGCGCGGGGACGACGGCGTGCCCGAGCCCGAGCTCGGCCAGCAGGATCGCCGTGTCCCAGTCGGCGACACTGGTGGTCGAGGCCAACTGGATGTCCTGGCGGTCGAGTTGGTCCTCCAGATGCGAGCGTGACGTCGAGTTGGCGGGCAGCTGGATGTGATGGATGCGGGCCAGGTCGTCCGCGTCGACGCTGTCCTTGTACGCGAGCGGGTCGTCCGCGTGGACGGCGAGGACCCACGGCAGCTCGATCACCGGACGCTGCTCGATGCCGCGCGCGGGGGAGCCGATGGTGATCCAGGCGAGGTCGGACTCACCGGCGGCGAGCGCGTCGAAACACCCTCGGCTGGAGTTCTCGGTACGGAACTCCAGCTTGATGCCCGGGTGTCGGCGCCGGAACGCCACGACCCCGTCGGACATGAAGTGGCGCACGGTGGTGGCGCCGGTGGTGATCCGGACGGCGCCGCCGTCGCCCTGCTTGAGGTCGTGCAGCTGACGCAGTGCCAGTTCTATCTGGCCGATGCCCTGGGCGGCTGCCTGTTGGAGGATCCGCCCGGCCTGGGTGGGTGCGACACCGCGCGGCTGACGCTCCAGAAGCGGCAGTCCGAGTTCGGCCTCAAGGCGTTTGACGTGCTGGCTCACCGCCGACTGCGTACGGGACAGATCGCGCGCCACCGCGCTCAGATTGCCCGTCTCGCATGCGGCGACGAAGACGCGGAGATCGTCGAGAGTCATGCAACCCAAGGTATTACTTGGACCATTGGAAGAAAACCAGAGGATTGACTTGGGTTTCGGCTCGGTACAACGATAGGGACCGACCCCGGGGCGGCAACCCGTCCGTGGTCGCCGACGGGGATCCGGACCTCGACGGCGATCGACCGCGGAGGGTGTCGACCCCGGTGTCGACACGGGGGAGTTCGTCGGCGGGCCCCAGGTGACTGGGGCCATGTCCGGCTGATCCACACTCTGCTGACGTCCTGTTTCCTGTCTGGTGTTACTGGTGAGAAATATGTGACGCTGATCCGGCGCGGGTGCGCAGTTGGACGAAAGGACAGTTGATGGCAGCGTCGGGTCGACCTGAGCGTGCGGACGAGGCCACCGTCCATGAGGTGGGGCGGCGGCGGTTTCTGGGATATGTGCTCGCGGCCTCGACGCTGACGGTGGCCGCGAGCGTCGGTGAGTCGACCGTCGCGCCCGCACGGGCCGAGGCGGCGGTCCCGTCGCTCCCCGGGCCGTCCGAGATCTACGACCTCAACGACATGCTCACGGACGCCGCGCTGCCGACCGCCAACCTGATCACCATTCAGGTCGACGCGGCCGGCATCGCCTCCTTCGTCCTGCCGCGCGCGGAGGTGGGCCAGGGCATCACCACCTCCTCCGCGATGCTGATCGCGGAGGAACTGGACCTGCCGCTGGAGAAGGTCAAGGTCTCGCTGGCGGACGCACGGCCCGAGCTCCTGTTCAACCAGATGACCGGCGCGTCCAACACCACGATCTCCACCTTCACCCCGATCCGGGTGGCCGCGGCGACGGCCCGGGCCCGGCTCCTGGAGGCCGCGGCCGCGCAGTTCGGCGAGGCCGCCTCGACGCTCACCACCCGCGCGGGCGTGGTCACTTCACCGACCGGAAAGAGCGCGACCTACGGCGAGCTGGCGGCGAAGGCCGCGAGCCGGACCACGCTCCAGCTCGCGGTCACGCTGAAGAAGCCCGCGCAGTTCGGCGTCATCGGCACCCCGCGCGGCCGGATCGACGCGCTCGCCGCCGTCACCGGGCGCAAGCAGTTCGCGATGGACGTGCAGGTGGCGGACGCGCTGCCGACGATGGTGTGCCGCCCGCCGACGATCAACGGAACGGTACGGTCGGTCGACAACCGCGCCGACGTCCTCGCGATGCCCGGCATCACCCACGTAGTCACCGTCCCCACCGGAGTCGCCGTGCGCGGGCGGACCTTCGGACAGTGCATCGACGCCGTACGGGCGCTGCGCGTCTCCTGGGGGCCCGGCACCGCGGACGGAGCGTCCGACGCCACCGTCCTCAAGGAGCTGCGGAGCGCCGAACTCCCGCTGGTGATCCCGGCGTTGGACCCCTTGGTCAAGTCGGTGGACGCGCGCTTCACGTTCCACTTCGCCAGCAACAGCGCCCTGGAGCCCAACTGCGCGATCGCGGACGTCAGGAGCGACCGCGCCGAGATCTGGGGGTCCCTGAAGACCCCGATCGTCGCCCAGGAGAGGATCGCGCTCAAGCTCGGCCTTCCGCTGTCCGCCGTCAAGGTCCATGTCACCGAGGGCGGCGGCTCGTTCGGCCGCAAGCTCTTCTTCGACGCGGCGGTCGAAGCGGCCCAGATATCCCAGGCGATGGGCAAGCCGGTCAAGCTGATGTGGCACCGCACGGACGACTTCCGCCAGGGCCGCACCCACCCGATGTCCACCTCCCGGGTCCGGGCCACGTACGCGCTGGGCGAGGTCCTCTCGTACGAGCAGCGGCACACCTCCGTGGCCACCGACTTCGGGCACGGGCTAGGCGAGATCATCACCTCGATGGCGGCGAAGCTGCCGGTGGGCGATCTCGCCTTCTCCGAGACGATCTTCGAGCTCACCCAGCAGAGCCCGTACCACTTCGGCGCGACCACCCAGCTGCTCAGCGAGGTGGACCACGGCTTCAACACCGGCAGTATGCGCAACATCTACTCGCCCAATGTGCGGTGCGCCCAGGAGCTCGTCGTCGACCAGCTCGCGGCGAAGATGGGCAAGGACGCGTACCAATTCCGCCGCCAGTTCCTCAAGGAGGGCCGGGCGCGGGCGGTTCTCGACAAGGTCGCGCAGGTCGGTGAGTGGGGCCGCCGGATGCCGGCGGGCACCGCGCAGGGGATCGCCGTGCACCCCGAGTACCACGGGTTCGTCGCGGTCCTCGCCGAGATCGACTGCCGTCCGGAGACGACGGGCAGGCAGATCCCCGACGCGTACACCGGCCCGCGTGTCACCCGGGTCGTGTGCGCGGTCGACGTGGGCCTGGCCGTCAACCCGCGCGGTCTGGAGGCCCAGATGATGGGCGGGATCATGGACGGCATCGCCGTCACCCTCAGCTCCGGCCTCCATCTGAAGGACGGCCACTTCCTCGAAGGCAGCTGGGACAACTACTTCTACACCCGCCAGTGGAACACCCCGCCCGAGCTGGACATCATCGTGATGCCGCCGACCGGTGAGAAGCCGGGCGGTGCGGGGGAGCTGGCCGTCGCGGGCGCGATGGCGGCGGTCGCCTGCGCCTACGGCCGGGCCACCGGCACCATGCCGACCACTTTCCCCATCAACCACGACGGCCCGCTCGGCTTCGAACCGCTGCCGACCGTCCCCCCGATCCCCGCGTCCCCCACCGACGGCCTCGGCCGCGCCTACTAGGAGCCCCCGTGCCTCTGCACACCTTCATCCTCAACGGAAAGCCGGTCTCGGCGGACGTCGAGGACGACGTACGGCTGCTCTGGGTGCTGCGCGACGTCCTGGGCGTGACCGGACCGAAGTACGGCTGCGGCCTCGGCGTCTGCCAGGCCTGCACCAGCCACATCAACGGCAAGGCGTTCAACCCCTGCTCCGTGCCGGTCGAGGACATCCGCCCGACGGACGAGGTCACCACCATCGAGGGCCTGCCCGCCACGGTCGGCAAGGACCTGCACCCGATGCAGGAGGCGTGGCTGGAGTACGACGTGGCCCAGTGCGGCTACTGCCAGCCCGGCCAGATCATGGCCGCCGTTGCCAAGGTCCGCCAGGCCCGCGCCGCCGGCCATGAGATCGGCGACGCGGACTTCGACGAGATCCGCAACATCTGCCGCTGCGGCACGTACCACCGCATACGGGAGGCGATCACGGCGGGAGCGAAGAACTTCTAGCGGAACCTTCGCGGGGTGCCGCGATCTTTAGGGGCGTGGGGAACCGCGCGACCAGCCACGCACGGTCCGCAGCCGAAGCCGGCCCCACCCCCCCCGTGGCGGGCGTCGGCCCTGATATGCCAGGGTCCGTACGGACTCGTGGGATGATCTCCGCGTTGGTCCGGAGAACGTCAAGCCTTGATCACGGTTCGGCAAATTTGGAAACCTTGTCCCGCCCCCGTTCATCCCCGGAGGCGGAACACGACCGTCGTGCCCCGAGGGGCAGAAGCAAGCCGGAGCCATTCTGATGTCGCACGCGTCCACCAGGACCAGGAGCGAGACATACCAGTCCCAGGGCCACCGCCGCGCCTCCAAGGCCCGGAGGTGGTTCTTCGTCGTGGCATCCCTCGTCCTGCTGGGGGCGATCGCCTGGCCGGTCATGAGCTATTTCCAGATACCGCCCTTCACGGACAAGGGCGACCCGATCTCGTACGGCAAGATCGACAACAAGCCCGGCGGGACCCCGCAGCAGCCCGCGGACTCCAAGACGCTCATGCCGACCGGTCCGGATGCCAAATTCAAGATCTCCAGCACGCTCAGTAACGGCACGCATGTCGGTGTCACGACGATCACCGGCAAGAAGTCCGGCTTCACGGGCAAGGTGTGGGTCTGGGCGCCGAAGGAGTACGACGACCCGAAGTACGAGAAGAGCGGCTTCCCCGTGCTGATCGCGCTTCCGGGCGGCCCCGGCTACCCCAACAACTACTGGATGGACAACAACCTCAAGCTGGAGTCGTCCATCTCCAAGTGGGCCGAGAGCGGCAAGGGCAAACCGTTCCTGCTGGCGATGCCGGTGCTCAACCCGCACCCCGACGACGGCGGCCTCTACTGGGACGGCAGCGACATCCCCAACCAGCCGAAGATGGGCACCTGGCTGACCGAGGACGTGCCGGAGCTGATGAAGGAGAACTTCCGGACGATCAAGTCGCGGGACGGCTGGGCCTTCATGGGCTCGTCCTCCGGCGGCTTCGCGGGCCTCAAGGCCGTCCTGAAGCACCCGGACAAGTTCAAGGCGGTCATCGCGTCGGGCCCGGACATCGTCCCCGACTCGCGGCTGTGGAACGGCCACCCCAAGGAGAAGGCCGAGAACAACCCCGAGGTGCTCTCCAAGCAGCTGATCGCCGCCAAGGGTCCGGACGTGTACCTGGCGTTCCAGTACGGGACGAAGGAGAAATCCGTCATCCCGAAGGTGGACAAGTACATCGCCACGTACGGGAACAAGGGGCCGATCCATACGCATCTGGAGGTCATCCAGGGCGGTGAGCACAACGCGGTCTCGTACATCAAGGGGATGGACGAGAGCAGCATGGCCTGGATCAGTGAACAGATCGAGGGGCCCACTGCCTCGCAGTGACGCGGGGTGTGAGGTGTGAGACATGAGCGGCGGCCGGGCTTGTGCCCGGCCGCCGTTTCCCATGCGGCGGTCAGGCCGGGGTGCGGCGCCTACGGGCGCGTTGGCGCAGTACGCCGACGGTGCCCAGCGCGAGGGCCCCGGCGGCCGCTCCTGCGATCAGCCAGGGGCCGGAGTGCGAGACCGGCTCACCGGCGACGGTGACCTCCGCGGTCACGGGTCGATGGCCGTGGCCGGCCATCACGGTGAGCGGGTACGTCCCCGGCCGAAGATCGTGGCGCAGGTTGATATGCCCCGCGTACAGCGTGGACCCGTCGTCGCACTTGCAGCCGGGGTCGTCCGGGCTGTCCGTCCGGATGGTCACGTCGTGCTCGAAAGCGGGTGACCTGACGACACGCGAGCCCCCGCTCTCGGCGAAGTGCTCGTCCGCGAGCACCACGACGACCTTGCTGCCCGGCCGTACGGGGTCGCCCATGCGCGTGGAGTGCGTCAGAACGCCGAACCGGCGGACCGTGAGCGAGTTGACCGGCGCGACCTCCAGCGGCGCCGTGGCGACCGCCCGGCCGTGGCTGGTGGCGGTGAGCGTGTACGTGCCCGGCGCGGCGTCGGCGCGTACGGGGTAGCCGCCCCTGGCCGGGACGAGAGCGGAGTCGCGGGAGCCCTTGCCTTCCGGGGTGAGGTGGATCGGCTTCGCCAGCGCGGGCGAGGTGACGGTGACCTCGTCCCACCCGGCGGGCATGTTCCGGATGCCGACCCCGAAGGAGTCACCGGCCTCGACGCGGTTGCCGCTGAAGAAGTCCAGCTGCGGCCTGGAGGCGGCGCTCGCCGAGGCCGTGGGTGCGGGCGCGTCGGCCGACGCGCCGGAGGCCGGGACCCACCAGGGGGTCAGCAGGGCGAGACCGATGACGGCCGCGGCCCGAACCGTGCTGCGCGACACCGTCGTTCCTTCCCCCGGATACCTCCCGGGAAGTCTTCACCGGCGCTCACCGGCCTCTCCCGGAAGGGCGCTCACAGGAGAAGAGCCCGGTCGGCCTTCGCGGGTTGCGTCGCTTTAACCAACCTTTGCCTCATGGCCGTTGGGAGCGTCGGCGCCGGGCTCGCGGCCGCCGGGGTGCTCACCGCCACGGGCGCGGCGTTCGCGCACGTCACCGTCCATGCGGACAACGCCGCCAAGGGGGCCACGGACGGCGTTCTGACGTTCCGGGTGCCCAACGAGGAGAGCGGCGCGGACACCACCAAGGTCCAGGTGGTCGTGCCCACCGACCACCCGGTGCTCTCCATGCTGGTCACCCCGGAGGCGGGCTGGACCGCACAGGTGACGACCACCAAGCTGAAGACTCCGGTCAAGACGGACGACGGCACGATCAGCGAGGCGGTTTCGGAGATCACCTGGACCGGCGGCACCATCAAGCCCGGCCAGTACCAGGACTTCCATGTCGCGTACGGCCAACTGCCGGACAACGCCGACCAGCTGACCTTCAAGACGCTCCAGACGTACTCCGACGGCGAGGTGGCCCGCTGGATCGAGGAGAGCCACCCGGGCCAGGACGAGCCCGCGAACCCGGCACCGGTGCTCAACCTCACCCAGCCGTCGCCCCAGCTGTCCAAGTCCGGCACCCAGCCGTCCGCTTCGACCGCCCCCAAGGCGAGCGCGTCCAGCAGCGACTCCACGGCCCGGGGGCTCGGCATCGCGGGCCTGGCCGTCGGAGTGCTCGGCGTGGCCGCAGCCGCCTTCGCCGTCCGCAGCGCGAGGTCCGCACGCGGCTGACGCCGTCGGTGGATCCGTCTCAGGGTGTACATCCTTGGAGCCACTGCCACGCGGCAACTTCGACCGCCGGGGTGATGGCGACCGCCCACCGCGCACGGCAGCCTTGGCCGCATGGTGAGAATGACAAGCTCTGTGACGAGACGTCAGAAGAGCGTATCTGTACGGAGGTTGGCGCCCTCCGTCGTCGCGCTCTGTCTGGCGTCGGTCACGGCGGCGCTGCTGCCCGGATCCGCGTCCGCCGCCCCGTCGACCCCGGCCGTGCGGCAGCCCTCCGGTGACCACGGCTACACCGCACAGATCCGCCGTACCGAGTACGGCATCCCGCACATCCTGGCCCATGACTACGCGGGCCTCGGATACGGGTACGGGTACGCGTTCGCGCAGGACAACGTGTGCCAGCTCGCCGACGAGGTGGTGACGTTGCGGGGTGAGCGTTCCACGTATTTCGGCGCCACGGCCGACTCCGGTGACGGCACCCCCAACCTCGCGAGCGACACGTACTACCAGGGGGTGCGCAAGGCCGGTACCGTACGGCAGTTGCTCGACCGCCCGGCGCCCCTCGGTCCGACAGTCGAGCTGCGCCGTATGGTCGAGGGCTACGCCGCCGGGTACAACCGCTATCTCCGGGACACCGCTGTGGCGAAGCTGCCCGATCCGACCTGCAAGGGGAAGCCGTGGGTCGGCGCGATCACCGCCATGGACATCTGGAACCTCATCCATGACCTCAACGCCAGCAGCGGAGCGGCCTCGTTGAAGCAGGCCATCGGCACCGCGACCCCGCCGGGCGCGGGCAAGTCTTTGAAGCCCAAGCCGCTGCCGTCCCGTACGACCTCGTCCACACGCGCCAAGAGCGACCTCGGCAGCAACGGCTGGGCCCTCGGCCGTGATCTGACGCGCGGGCGGGACGGCATGCTCCTCGCCAACCCGCATCTGCCCTGGATCGGCAACTACCGCTTCTACCAGGTGCAGTTGACGATCTCTGGGACCCTCGATGTGTCAGGCGCGGGTATCTACGGCACACCCCTCGTCGAGATCGGCCACAACCGGAACGTGGCCTGGACGCACACCACCAGCTACACCGACCACGCCTCCGTCTACCGCCTCACGCTCGCGCCCGGCGACCCGACCAGCTACCTCGTGGACGGCAAGGCGGTCCCTATGACCCGCCGGACCGTACCGGTCACGGTCCGGGACGCCGACGGCAAGCAGTCCACCGTCACGCGCACCCTGTACAGCTCCCGTTACGGACCGGTCCTCGCCGATGGCTGGACGGCCACCGAGGCATACGCCCTGCGCGACGCGAACGCCGACAACCTGCGCTCGATGAACGAGTGGCTGGCGATGGGGAGAGCGAAGAACCTCGCCGAGCTGAAGCAGGCGCAGCGCACCTACCAGGGCGTGCCCTGGACATACACGATCGCCACCGACACCAGTGGCACGGCGTACTTCACGGACTCCTCCGTCGTCCCGCACGTGAGCGACGACCAGCTGAAGCAGTGCGCTGTGCCGGGCGGCCACGACGACCTGCCTGTCGTGCTTGACGGTTCGCGCACGGCCTGCGACTGGGGCAGCGACCCGGACGCGCTCGTGCGCGGCCTCTTCGGCCCGGCCAGTCAACCCCAGTTGACGCGTACGGACTATGTGGCCAACTCCAACAACGGCTCCTACCTCACCAACCCCGCCGCGCCGCTGACCGGTTACCCGAGGATGTACGACACCAGTGGCAACCCGCTGGGTCCGCGTGCGCAGCTCGGGCTCCAGATGATCGCCGGTCGCCGGGACGGCACCGACGGGCTCGGCAAGCCGGGGTTCGACCTGTCCACGCTTCAGGCGAGCATGCTCGGTGACCGCGACTACACCGCCGAGCTCGGCCGGGACGACGCGGTCGCGATGTGCCGTGCGCACCCCGTTCTGACGGCCACCGACGGCAGCCAGGTCGATGTGCGTGCGGCCTGTGACGTGCTCGCCGCCTGGGACACCCGCGACGACCCGGACAGCCACGGCTCGGTGCTGTGGCACGTGTTCTACAACGGCATCCGGCGCGGGCCGCACCAGTGGTACCGGGTGCCGTACGACCCGGCGCAGCCCCTCACCACCCCGCGCGGCCTCAACGGCGACGACACGCAGGTGCGCGGCGCCCTCGCGGACGCGGTGCAGACGCTGGCGGCCCGCAAGGTCCCGCTCGACGCGCCCATCGGGAGCGTCCAGCGCTGGAACGGGATCCCGCTGCCCGGGTGCTCCGGGGGCGAGGGCTGCTTCAACGTGGTCAACGCGTCCCCCGACTCGGGCCGCGGAGGCGGTACCGGGCCGGTCGAGCCCGACGCGTACGCGTCCGGGTCCAGCTTCATCATGGCCACACAGCTGACCCCGCAGGGCCCGCGCACCCGGACGATCCTCACCTACGGCGAGTCCGCGAACCCGCGGTCGCCCCACTACACCGACCAGACCGAGCTGTTCTCGCGCAAGCAGTGGGTCACCGAACGGTTCACCGAGGCGGAGATCGCGGCCGATCCGCAGGGGCGGACCACGGTCCTGCGTCGGTGACCGGCGGCGGGTCCGGTCAGGGGATCGAAGGGCGGCCGGCGATCGCGTCGTACACCCTGATGCGCAGACGGCGGCGCCAGCCCTCGCGCTCCTCCCGGACCCGCGCCCGCTCGGCCTTGCGGCTGCCGGGCGGGTAGTGGGCCCGGGCCCAGGGCGAGCCGGGGCGGGCCAGGCGCAGGGCACCGACCACGGCGAACAGCGGGACCAGGACGCCGAGCAGGCCGGTGAAGGCCTTGCCCTTGCTCAGGGCGACCAGTGCGAAGGCCGAGTTGACGCCGACCACGACCGCGTACGTCCAGCCGGAGACGGGAGCGCCGTCGACCGACGCGTCGTTGACGCCGAACGGTGCAGCTCCCAGCAGCAGCAGTCCGCAGACCGCCGCGCCGAGCACCACGGTGTCGACGGAGAGCCTGCCCTCCTCGGACCAGTAGACGTCCCGCAGATGCAGGATCAGGGCGAACTCGTCGAGTACGAGCGCCGTGCCGATGCCGAAGAGCGCGGCCTCGATCTCGGCCCATGGACGCTCGCCGCCGATCGGCGAGGCGAGACCGAGACCACCGATGATCATGAAGACCACGCCGAAGACGACATGGTGGATATGGAGCCCGCCGGGCGTGACGTTCTTGGGCCACCAGGAGACCTCGGCGCGGATCATCCGGACGCTGAACCGGATGAAGAGGAACGCCCCGAGGAAGCCGAGCAGCAGGAACAGCAGTGGCTGCTTGCCCGGGTCCAGGATCTCGCGCCGGTACCAGTCGCCCATGGGTCAGTCCGGCCCGCCGGGCCGCTGCCGGTCGTCCATGCGGTCGGCCCCTTCTCGTGCCCCTCGCGCTGTGCGCAGCGTAACCACGGCGGGGCGGACCGGCATATCGGGGCGCCGCCGACAGCGCCTCGTCAGCCGCCGGCGCCCCGCGCGCGGGCGAGCCGGGCTTCGAGGCCGTCGAGGACGCAGTCGAGACCGTCGGTGAAACCGTCGTCGCGGGCGCTGCCCACCTGCTGCTCGCGCTGGAGGGCGTACAGCCTGCGCAGCCGGGGGTAGGGCTCGACGGCCCGTTCGGCGGCGGGCCACAGACCCGCCACCCACTCCTGTTCGCTCATACCGCTGCGGGCCAGCGTGGTGAGCCAGGCGGCCTCGGTGGTCGACACTCCGATGGCATACGCGGCGACGGCGTTGACGGCCCGGTCCGCCGCCTCCAGGGTGAACCCGGCCCGCTCGAACACGCCGAGCAGGCCCTCGGACATCCGCATCATGTTGGGTCCGAGCGCGGCCACTCCCGCCTCGCCGAGCACCGACACGATCCACGGGTGGCGGTGGAAGGCGGAGCGCAGGCTCTGGGCGCAGTGGGTGGCGGCCGCGCGCCACTCGTCGGGGCTGTCCGTGGTGTCCGGGACCTCGATCTCGCCGTAGATCTCGTCGACGACCAGCTCGATGAGCTCGTCCTTGTTGGCCACATGGGTGTAGAGCGAGGTGGCGCCCGCGTTGAGGCGGCTGCCGAGCTTGCGCATGCTGAGCGCGTCGATGCCCTCGGCGTCGAGCAGTTCGAGGGCGGCCGACACGATGTGGTCACGGCTCAGCGACGGCTGCTCACGCTTGCGGCGCTGGGGGCGGGTCCACACCGAGGGGATGGTCCGCGTCGGCTGGGTTTCGGCCGGCATCCGGCCTCCTCTCTCTTTCGCCCCAGCGTATCGGCTCGACGGCACGTTGTACGCCGCCACGAACGGCGTACGCAGGGCGAACAGTGTATGGCGGGGGAGTGGGGAATCCGGCGCGCGCCGGGCAGCCCCGAGCCCCCGGCGTGGAGGCGGGGCGTCCGTGCGCCGGTCGTGTCACCGGTGAGCCGACCGGCGGCGCTGCCGCACGGACCGGCGTGGGTCTTCGGGGGCATCATCTGCCCGCTGCTGTTCGCAGTGTGTGCACGCGAGGGGGTGCGAGGGCGGGGGGTTCAGCCAGTAGGCGCCCGCGAGTTCGGCAGGGTGGGCGCGGGCTCTCTCCTCTTGGGAAGCGTTCATATCCGGTCCAACTGCCCTTCCGCCGCCGGGGGGACGGGGTGCGGGCGCTCTGCAATCGGATCGTCACCCGCGCCGGAAGAAGTGCCTCCATTTGGGTGGACTTGCAGGTCAGGCGGACCCCCACCTACGGTTGGCGGGCCGTGGTGTTCGGGAAGACCGGTGCAAGACCGGAGCGGCCCTCGCCACTGTGATCGGGTCCCACAGCGTTCAGGCCATGAACGCCTTTGGTAGCCCGTCCCGTTGTGCCACTGGTGCCCGTGAGGGCGCTGGGAAGGCAGGGGCGGTGCGACACCCGTAAGCCAGGAGACCGGCCACGGCATCTCGCAAATGATCCACGAGGTGCTGGAGCGTGAACGAATGACCCTGCCCACTCCGTTTCACTGGCGGCGTGAGGACACCGTCCGAACTGCCTGGCTGCTGGCGGTGATAGCCGCCCTGCACATCGTCGCGTTCGGGATCCTCTTCCTGCTGGTGGTGCCGCGTCACTACGAGGTCGGCTCGAAGACCTTCGGCCTCGGCCTGGGCATCACCGCGTACACCCTCGGCATGCGCCATGCCTTCGACGCCGACCACATCGCGGCGATCGACAACACCACCCGCAAACTGATGGCCGACGGCAAGCGGCCGGTGTCCGTGGGTTTCTGGTTCGCGCTCGGGCACTCCAGCGTGGTGGTCGTGATGGCCGCGCTGGTCGCCGGGGGCGCGCAGCTGGCGGGCACCCTGATGAACGACGACTCGCGCACCCACCAGACGCTGGGCGTCGTGGGAACCACCGTCTCCGGCTCGTTCCTCTACCTCATCGCGGCGCTCAATCTCGTCGCCCTCGTCGGCATCCTGCGGGTCTTCCGGGCGATGCGCGCGGGAACGTACGACGAAGTGCAGCTCGAACAGCACCTGGACTCACGCGGGTTCATGAACCGCATCCTGGGGCGGTTCACCAAGTCGATCACCCGCCCCGGCCAGATGTACCCGCTGGGCTTCCTCTTCGGGCTCGGCTTCGACACCGCCACCGAGGTCACCCTGATGGTCATGGCGGGCTCCGGCGCGGCGGCCGGACTGCCCTGGTACGCCGTCCTGTGCCTGCCGCTGCTGTTCGCGGCGGGCATGAGCCTGTTCGACACCATCGACGGTACGTTCATGAACTTCGCCTACCAGTGGGCATTCTCCAACCCGGTCCGCAAGGTCTTCTACAACCTCACCATCACCGGGCTCTCGATCGCGGTGGCCTTCCTGATCGGCACGATCGAGCTGGTGGGCGTGCTGCACGACAAGCTCGACCTGAGCGACGGGCTCACCGGGTGGGTCGCCGGACTCAACCTGGACAACGTCGGGTTCATCATCGTCGGCCTCTTCGTCGCGGTGTGGGCCGCCGCCCTGGCGTACTGGCGGCTGGCCAGGGTCGAGCAGCGCTGGGCGGTGCGGGCCGCCGCGGCCGAGGTGCCCGGTCAGGGCAGCCCGGACACGGCCGCACCCGCGGACGTCATCTGAAGGCCACGACGTTGTCCGCCGCCCACGCGGCGAACGTACGCGGTGCCCGGCCGAGTATCCGCTCCACGGCCGGGCTCACCCGCCGCTCCTCGGGCGTGGGTTCGCCGAGGATGCCGAGCGTGCCCTCGACCGCGGGCTCCGGCATGAAGCGCAGCATCAACTCCCGCGCCTCGGACCGGCTCTGCTCGACGAACCGCACCGGCGTCCCCAGCGCATCACCGATCGCCGTCGCCTGCTCGCGCGGCGAGACCGGGGCCGGTCCGGTGAGTTCGTACGTCCGGCCCGCGTGGCTCCCGTCGCGCAGGGCCGCGGCGGCGACGGCGGCGATGTCGGCCGGATCGATCACGGGCAGGCCGACCTCGCCGAAGGGCGCGGTGACCAGCCGGTCCGAGCGGACCGAGGCCGCCCACATATAGGCGTTGGAGGCGAACCCGCTGGGCCGCAGGACCGTCCAGCCGAGGCCCGACTCCCGTACGGCGTCCTCGAAGGCGCGCAGCCGGGCGTGCGCGGGGGAGTCCGGCCGGGTCGCGGTGGCCTGCGAGGACTGGAGGACGACCCGCCGGACCCCGGCTGCCCGCGCCGTGTCGAGGATCGCGTACGGATCGAGGCCCTCGCCGTCACCGGGGACCAGCAGATACAGCGCGGCGGCCCCGTCGAGGACGCGCTTGAGGCTGTCGGGCCGGGCCGGATCGGCCTGCTGGAACTCGACGTTGCCCGGCACGTTCCCGGTCGGCACCCGACGGGAGAGCGCCGTGACCCACTCACCCGCTGCGGCGAGGGTGTGGACGAGATGCCGTCCGACATTTCCGGTGGCTCCGGTCACCACGATCATGATTTCTCCAAGATGGTCGGTGTGGCGCGGCTTTCGTTCCGCCGCGCTCGATCTGTACTCATCCTGGAAGCCGAACTGGCCATCTCCTGGCCAGTTTCCCAACGAGAATGATCGGTATGAGAGCCGATCGTCTGGTGGCGACCCTGCTGTTCCTGCAGACCCGCAGGCGCGTGACCGCGCGCGAGGTGGCGGCGGAGCTGGAGGTGTCCGAACGCACCGCGCGCCGCGACCTGGAGGCGCTGGCGGCCGCCGGCATCCCCGTCTACTCCCAGCACGGGCGGGGCGGCGGCTGGTCGCTCGTCGGCGGGGCCCGCACCGATCTCACCGGGCTGACCGCCACCGAGATCCGTGCGATGTTCCTGGTCACGGGGCCGTCGGCGGCTTCGCCCGAACTGCGTACGGCACTGCGCAAGTTGATCCGGGCGCTTCCCTCGACGCTGCGGCCCGACGCCGAGGCCGCGTCGAAGGCCGGGGTCCTGGACGGCACCGACTGGTGGCGCCTGCCCGTCACGGCGGGCACGCCTCAACTGGACGCGTTGCAGCACGCGGTGGTGGAGGGCCTGCGGATCCGGCTCGGCTACGCCCGCCCCGGCAGCCCCGCCGGTACGCGCACGGTCCACCCGCTGGGCCTCGTCACCAAGGCGGGGGTGCCGTATCTGGTGGCGGGTGTGGAGAAGTCCTCCACGGAGGCGAGTGAAGACGCCACCGCGACCGACGCCGGTCTGCGGGTGTTCCGGATCGACCGCATCACCTCCGTGGAGCTGACCGCCGACCCCGTCGTCCGGCCCGACGGCTTCGACCTGGCCACGGCCTGGCGCGAGTTGGCCGCCCCGATGGAGGAGCGGATGCGCGGGGCGACCGTACGGGGGCGGGTCGAGCCCTCGGCCGAACGCGTCCTCACGATCCTGTTCGGCGGCCGTCTGCGCCTCGGTGGCCGACGGGCCGACGGCTGGCTGGAGATGGAGATCGACGGCCCGTCGCCGCGGATCGTGGCCGCGCAGCTGGCCGGGCTCGGCGCGTGCGTGGAGGTCCTGGAGCCGCCGGAGGCCCGCGACCGGCTGGCGGAACTGGCCGTCGAACTCGGCACGTTGTACGGGAAGCCCTAGGGTGCGCCGGACGGCCATCGGCCCGGGGCGTGTGCCCCGGGCCGATGGCCGTCCGTGCCAACTGAACGTCAGCGAGGGTCCCGCTCCACCGGGATCCACAGCGCCGCATCCGCCTGCCCCGCCTGCTCCTGCGAGAACCGCACGCGCAGGATCTCCGGCCCCGGCCTGCTCCGGTACGGGTTGGAGGGGAACCACTCCGTGAAGACGTCCCGCCACATGTACTGGAGCGACTGCGGGAACGGCCCGGAGTTCTCGAAGACCGCCCACGTGCCGGCCGGGACGGTGAGCGCGTCCAGGTCGTCGGGCGGGGTGAGCCCCGTCACCACCGCGTGGTAGTAGTCGAGTTCGGTGCCCTCCGCGCGGCTCGGGTCGATGTCGTCGGTGACCGACACGATCCCCTCGGGGTCCTGGTCGGACAGGCCGCTGATCCGCTGCACGGTCTCCTGGCCGATGCCCGCGATGAACTCGGCGATCGCCGGGTTCACCCCCTCGTGTATCAGGGGGACCCGGGCCTTCTTGCCGACCACCCGGAACTCGTCCTTCTCCACTACTCGGTATCGCATACTGCTGCTCCCTTCGACGATGAGGCGGAAGGACATCCGGGGCTGGGAACTCAGGGCCGCGCCGGTCCGCCGGGCCTCGCCCGGGCCGACACCGTGCACGGCCCGGAACGCCCGGGCGAACGCCTCGCCCGAGCCGTAGCCGTATCGGACCGCCACCTCCAGCAACGTCCGCTCGTCGGTGAGCACTTCGGCACCCGCGACGGTCATCCGCCGACGCCTGATGTACTCCGAGAGCGGTAGCCCGGCGAGCGCGGAGAACATGCGCCGGAAGTGGTACTCCGACGTCGCCGCGATCCGCGCCAGCTCGGCCGCCTCGATCGGCTGATCGAGACGGGCCTCGATGTGGTCCATGGCCTGGTTGAGCCGTTCCAGCACCCCGGCCTCCTTCCTTGTGATCACCACGTTAGGAAGGACCCAGTGTCCCCGACCCGACATTCTGTGCCCGAAGCGGTCGGGTGGGTGCGCGGGTACGCCGGTCCGGGCATGGGAAAGGGGTTCCGAGGAAATAGCGCGGGGCACCTTAATGCGTGCCTGTCGAGATCCGCTCAATATCCGGCCGATAATTGTGTGGAGACGTTTCCGGACAGGTGAATCCGGCTGTGGGCATCGCCGGAACACCATCTCACCTGGGAGTTCATTGACGCGCGTTCCCCACATGCACGTTTTTTCGCCAGACGTCGTGACGCTTGTTGATGCCCGCGAACGAGGGGTCTATGTTTTGCGAGCGGCGGGAATTGGGACACGGAAAACCCTTCTCGCCGTGCGAACCGAAACCAGGGAAGGGGGTGACAGAAATGAAGCTCGTCATCGAGATCGTCGAGGACGCCCAGGTGCTGGTGCACCACCCGGGCACCTGACATCGGCCCCATGGGGGCCGAGTGCGAAACAACGCGAAGTAATGCGAAGGAACGCGAAAGTCCGGCTGTGATGCGGGCAGTGCATCACAGCCGGACGTCGTTTTCGGGGCAGCGCCCCGCTGTTGCCACGGTACGCCTAGCACGCCCGGGGAGAGTGATGAAGGTCCGTCGCTGTGAGCAGTTGGTCTGCCGCTGGCTCGTCGGCGGTCTGGAAGTGGCGATTCCCGGGCGGCGGCAGTGGATCCGGCTGACCGACGATTTGCGCAAGGTGTTGGACAGAGCCGGTGAGGGCATCGAAGTCGACGACCTGGCGGCCGCGTTCGGCGCCGACAACGAAGCGGACGTACGCGAGGCCGTGGCCGCGCTCACCGGGCTCGGCGTGCTCGTCGACGTGGACCGGGCACCGGGTACGCCGCCCCTGTGGGAGCGGTGGGGCGCCCTGGCGCAGCGCATGCACCTGGAGGCGCGCGACGCCGACTATCTCGTCGACTCGCCGCAACGCGCGGAGACGGTCGACGCCATCGTCGCCGAGGGGGGCGCGCCGGGCGCGTTCAAGGAGTACCCCGATCGGCCCTCGCTGCCGCTGCCCCGCAGACCGCTCCCGCTGAACGCGCCCGTCGAGGACGTCTTCGCCCTGCGGCGCACCCACCGGCGCTTCTCGGACGACCCGGTCACGCTCGACGAGCTCGCCACCCTGCTGTTCCACAGCTTCGCCCCCCACCGCTTCCTCGACGGCGGCGCGTTCGGGACCCAGCAGTGCCGGGTCAGCGCGTCGGCGGGGGCCCGGCACGAGGTCGAGGCGTACGTCGTCGCCTACAACGTCACCGGGGTGCCGCCCGGCCTCTACCACTACTCGGTGGCGCGCCACAGCCTGGAGCTGCTGGACGACGATGTCCCGCGCGAGCGGATCGCCTCGCTGACGTACCGTCAAGACGCCTCATACGCCGGGGCGTTCACCGTGCTGACCACCGCCGTGGCCAATCGCCTGGCCTGGAAGTACCGGCATCCGCGCGCCTACAGGCTGTGGATGTACGACGCCGGGCACTATGCCCAGACCTTCGCGCTCACCGCCAGCGCGCTGGGGCTCGGCCCCTTCCAGACCGTGGCGTTCGTCGACAGTGAGGTGGAGCGGCTCCTCGGTGTCGACCCCGACGAGGAGTTCGCGGTGTATCTGCTCGCGGCGGGCGTTCCCGAGGCGTCCGGCGGGCTGCTCCCGGCCGGCTTCGCCCTCCCGGCGCCCGGGCAACGCCGATGAAGGAAGACACCACCGCGCCCCAGGACCGTACCGACGAGGCCGGTCCGGCCGACGCGTCGACGGGCGGCAGGCTGCGCGACCATCCGCAGTTCCTGCGGATGTGGCTGGGGCAGGCCGGTGGAGCCGTCGGCGACCAGGTGCTGCCCGTGGCCCTCAGCCTGTACGTCCTGCACCGGGGTGGCGGCGCCGCGGACGTCGGGCTCGTCCTGTCCGGCCGGGCCGTCTCGCTCGTCGTGTGTCTGCTGGCCGGGGGAGTCATCGCCGACCGGATGCGGCGCACCCGGGTGCTGATCGCCGCCGACGGCTTCCGCTCGGCACTGCTCCTGCTCACCGCGGTGCTGCTTCCCGTACTGCCGCTCGGCCTGCTGCCGCTGGTCACCGCGCTCGTCGGGGCCGGTGAGGCGCTGTCGCGGCCCGCTTCGCGCTCGCTGCTGCCCAGGCTGCTGCCCGATGGCCTGCTGGAGCGCGGCAACGCGCTGGTGTCCGCCGCACAGCGGGGTTCGGCCGTGCTCGGCGCCCTTGTCGGGGTGGCGGCGGTGGGTCTGATCGGGGTCCGGGCGGCGCTGTCGGTGACCAGCGTGATGTTCGCGCTCGCGGTGCTCGCCGTGCTGCGGGTCCCGGACACCAGGCCCTCGGCCGGCGCCCGCGCGCCCGTGCTCGGCGAGGCCGCCGCCGGGATCCGCGCGATCCGCCGGCGCCCGTGGGTGCTGGCGGTGATGGGCACGGTGTGTCTGCATCTGTTCGCGGGTTCGGCGACGGCGCTCACGCTGCTGCCCGTGGTGGCGCGCCGCGAATTCGGCGGTGACGTCGCCTACGGGGTGGTGCTTGCCGCGATGAGTGTGGGCGGGCTGCCCGCGATCGCGCTGGCCGGACGGTGGCGGCCGAAAGCGCGGGGCGCCGTGAGCATGCTCGCGCTGACGGGGTACGCCCTGGTGCCGCTCAGCCTGGCCGGGCCGTTCCCGCTGCCCGCCGTGGTGTGCTGCTTCGCGGTCGGCGGATTCGTCATCGAGCTCTACTTCATCTACTGGGTCTCGGCGCTGCAACGCGCCTTCCCCGATGAGCTGTTGGGGAAGGTCTTCGCCTTGGACCAGCTCAGCGCCTATGCCCTGCTGCCCCTCGGGTACGCGCTGGTCGGGCCGCTGGTCGCCGCCGTCGGCGCGCGCGCCACCCTGCTCGGCGGCGGGGCCGTGGTGGCGGCGTCGAGCCTGCTGTGCCTCGCGGTGCCGGGCGTCGCCCGCCTCGCGGATGTGTCGAAGTAACGCCGACAGGTGCCCCTCACACCGCCGCCGCCAGATAGCGCAGCGACACCGGCGCCCGCCGGACGACGCTCCTCGTCCGGGCCGCCAGGATCTCGCGCAGCAGCTCCTCGCGCTGGTGCGCGGCGCCCGGCCGCCCGGTGAGTACCCGCCGCCAGGAACTGCTCCGGGCCGGCGAACGGCCGTCCGGGGCCCGGTACTCGGCCCGGCACTCCAGCAGGATCGTCCCCTTGGCATCGGACGGCAGCCGGGACACCGTGATGCGTACCGACGTCTCGGGGAAGTCCACGCGGACCGTGTCCAGGCGGCACGAGACATGGTGGGCGTCGGCCAGCCGAGGGTCCCCGATGATGAGGACGAACCGGAGCGCGAGGCCCTCGGGCCGGGCACGCGTGCGCCGGGGCTGCCCGTTGTCCGTAAGGGAGTTGATGAGATGGCGGGGCCGTGTCATGCCGTCACCTCGGTGAGCCGGTCGGCCGGGGCGGTGCCGTCGGTGTACGCCGGGGAGAGCGACAGGACCGCCCGGGCGATCGCGTCGGCGTCCCCGAGCAGTACCGAGTCGACCCCGGGGCGGGCCCCGGCGGCCGTCAGCCAGCGCACGGACTCCGTCGGGACCCCGAAGGCGAAACGCCGTTGGTGCGCGCGGCCTTGAGCATCGACGACGTGGTTCGGCCTCCGGGTGATCTCCAGGCCACCGGTCTCGTACGTACGACCGCAGGCGGCCGGTATGCGGAAGGCGCGGCACTGTCCGGTGTCCAGCATCCGGCGCAGCAACGGGTCCGCCGTCTCGCGCAGATCGGGCGCGGGCAGCCGGGCCTCGATCAACGCGGACGCCCGATAGCGCGCGCCCGGCACGGCGGGCGATTCCACCACGAAGGCGGGGTCGTCCCGGTCGACACGGACCTGGATGCCCGGGCCCACCACCGTCAGGACCCCGGCCTCGATCAGCGCGGCCATCTCCTCGATACGGGAGACGGGCGGGCCGATCGACAGGAACGCGTCCAGTCTCGTGTACCAGCCGTCGAGTTCGTCGCGGTGCGAGTCGCCGTCCAGGCCCGCGTGGTCGACCACGAGCCTGATCTCGTTGCGCAGATCGCGCAGTACGTCGACGGCGGCCTTGTGCGGGTCCGAGACATTGCCGCCCCTGGCCCGCCGGACGTCGTCGCCCAGATACGCGAGCAGCCAGTCGCGGAAGTCGTCCGGGTCGGTGAACGTCCTTTTCCAGTACGGGAGTTCCGTGTGTTCCCAGTCCCATCGGTCGTCGTCCGCGATGCCGAAACGGCGTACGAGCTCGGCGCGGGCATCCTCGTCGGAGGCCGACGCGTACGCCTCGGCCAGCTGGGCGCCGTCCGCCGCGCGCCCCCGCGTGGTGAGCAGGCGGCGGTAGTAGACGGCCTCCACCTCGGCCGCGATGAGCGGCCACAACGACGTGGAGAAGTACGGCCGTTCGCCGTCGTCGCGGCACTGCCTCAGCTTCTCGATGGTCTGCGGGGTCAGCAGCCGTGGTGTGTGGCGGCCGTGGGCGCCCTTCTCGTTCTCGCCGCGTGCCTGGTAGGGAAGTCCGCGTCGTGATCCGGCGAGGAGACGGGGTTCGCGTCCGGACGGCAGATAGCGCAGTCGGCCGGGCCGGTGGGGATCGGGCTCGAACCGGCCGCCGCGTCCGCCGGTGAACAGTGCCATGTGGTCGAAGAAGCTGAGGCCGAGGCCGCGCAGCACCACCGACTCGCCCGGGCCGATGGGGGAGAGGTCCAGATCGGCGGGGTTGGCCGGGGGCAGATACTTGAGGCCCAAAGCCCTGGCCCTGCGCGCGAGGTCGGTGGTCGCCCGGGAGCGTACATGGCCGAGGGTGAGCACCACGGCGTCGAGCCCCGTCAGCAGGGTGCCATTGGCGAGCCGCAGGGTCTGTGCGCCGCTGTGGTCGTCGAGGGCGACCGCCGTCGAGCGATGCACGATGACGGTGACATGCTCGGGCGCGCCGGTGACGACCGTACGGAAGCAGTCTTCCAGGTAACGGCCGTAGAAGGCCCGTGTCGGATAGTCGTCGGCGCCGAGGCGGCGTGCCTCGGCCAGGGTGGCGTCGTCATAGCCGCCGAGAAGTTCCTGCAACCTGCTCAGGCCGCACAGCCCCCGTGCCCAGTCATGGAGGCTCGGGCCGGTCTCGACCGGCCCGGCCATCTCCACGGAAGCGTCGGTGTAGACGGTGGCCTGGGACGCCACCGTGTTCATCAGCAGCTCGCGCGGCTGGTCGGTGCGCCATACGCGTCCGGCGCCGGGCCGTTCCGGGTCGACGAGATGGATCGTGACCGCCGCGTGGGAGGCGGCCGCGCGCTCGTTGGCGCAGAGTCGTTCCAGCACCGACAGGCCGCGCGGTCCGGCACCCACGACGCAGACGGTTAGCTCTGTACTGCTCACGGAGCCTCCCCGGGCGGGCATCACTGTTCGAGGCAGAACTCGGCGATCGGGTAGCCGACATGGCGGTCCTCGCTCGGCAGGAACCCGAGCACCTTGTCGCCGGGCTTGAGCTCGGTGCTGTTGAGTACGGTGCCGCCGGGCCCGAGGACCCGTACGTGCCAGTCGTCCTGGAGGATCAGGTTGGCGGTGCGGCCGTCGGGCCCCACCGCGTCCACGGACAGCAGCGGACGGGACTCGATCTTGACGCGGCCCACGGTGACCAGCCGGGTCTTGCCGTGGATGTCCACGGCGGTGACCTTGCTGCCCGCCTTCAACTCGCTGAGGTAGCTGGTGCGCGCGTCCTTGGCGAGGGTGTACGAGTGGATGGCGCCCGCGTTGACGCGGAACGGCCGGGTCGGCATGTACGGCAGCGGATGGGTCTCGCTGACGCACAGGATCATGCCCTTGGAGTGCGAGCCGACCAGGATCCCCTCGTCCTTGCGGAAGTACGTGGCGGTGTCCACGCACGCCCGCTCGCCCATGCCGACATGGGCGGTGGCGGTGATCTCCAGCTCGACCAGTTCCAGATCGGGCACGCCCGCCTCGGCCGCCTGCTTGAGCGCCGAGGCGTCACCGACCCGTACGGGGGCCATCAGGACACCGTCCGAGCCGAGTTCGAGGACACCGAAGATGATCTCGGCCTCCTCGACGTCCTGGGCGACGGTGATGAGACTGCCCTTGGCGCCGGCGGCCGCCGCGATCACGATCTCCAGGGGGATCTTCGTGGGGTCGCGGAAGAGCAGCACGCTCCACTGGTCGGTGCGGCCGGAGCGGCAGGCGTCCTCCAGGGTCTCGGCGTCGACGATCTCCACGAACCGGCCGAACTCGATGTCCGGGTGCAGGGTGGCGAGTTCGGCGGGGTCGCCGTGTTTCGCCGGGTCGACGACGACCACGTCGGCGGCGCCGAAGTCCTCGGGCAGCGGCTGGCCCTGAGGGAACAGGATCTTCTTCACGGTGGGCGGCAGATTCTCCAGGTCCGCGGTGTTCGCGGCGAGGATGCCGTCCACGCGCGCGTGGATCGCCTCCTCGATCACCGCCTGCTTGGCGGAGCCGACCGTGCGGATGTCGATCCAGCTGAGCTTCACAGCACACCTGCCAATCGCGTGGGGGAGAGGGTGAGTTCGTCGGTGAGGGAGCCGTGGACGATGTCCGCGATGTCCCGTACGGCCTGTCGGGGGGTGGGCGAGGTGAAGATCCGTCGCCCAACCGCCAGGCCCTGGCAGCCGGACGCCAGGGCTTGGCGGGCGAACTCGGGCAGGCTCTGGCGGCTGTCGACGCCGCCCGCGACCAGGACCGGCACCGGGGAGCTGGCGACGACTTCGGCCATGCGCTCCGAGGGGCTGGCGAAGACGGTCTTGACCAGGTCGGCGCCGAGGTCGGCGGCCACATTGACCACGTGGGCGACGAGTTCGGGCGAGGGGAGGCCGGTCATTCGCGGGCCCCGCGGATAGATCATCGCGAGCAGCGGCATGCCCCAGCGGTCGCAGGCGGCCGCCACGGTGCCCAGATCGGCGAGTTGGGCGGCCTCGGTGTCGGAGCCGATGTTGACGTGGACGCTGACCGCGTCGGCGCCGAGGCGCACGGCCTCCTCCACATCGGCGACCAGGACCTTGGCGTCGGTGTCGCCGGCATGGACGGTGCTGGCGCTGAGGTGGACGATCAGCGAGCAGCTCGACAGGAGTTGGGGGTCGATCAGCCGCGCCCGGCCCTTGTGGACGACGATGCCGTCCGCGCCGCCCGCCACGAGATCGTGGACCAGATCGTGGAATCCGGCGGCCGTGGTGATCGGTCCGTCGGACACGGAGTGGTCGAGCGGAATGAGGAGAAAACGGCCGTCTCCATGACCGGAGAGTCTGGCCAGACGCAATGCGGTACCGGGTCGGGCGGTTCTCACCATGGGCTGCTCCTCGAACGGTTACTCGATGTCGGTTTGAGAAGATCCACAGGAAACCGGGCGGAAAAACTTATTCCGTCCCCGCGCCCTTCCCTGTGTCGTTCCCTTCATCGTTTACGGAGTGCCAGCAGCGTGGCAAAGGCCGTTCGAGAAACTGTCGGTAAGACGTCGAAGCCCAGTTCAGGGCGGGTGTGCGCGGATTCGCGCGAATGGTCCGCGTTGGCCGGTTGTGCAAGTGGGGAATCTCCTCACTTGCACAAGACGGGCGATCTCCACGGGTGGGAAAACTTTCATTTTCCCGTACTGCGGGCCCGGCAGGAGTCTGTTTAATCGTGCCGATCTCTGTGTATCTTCGGGCCACCGTGATGGTCCAACCACGAGTTGCCGATACCTGGCGACCGGACTGCGCAATGGGGGAATTGTGTACCTTTCCGTGTATCCAGCAGACGGTCGACTCGACCGCCGTGCGACGCCCGAGTTCCTACCCGAAGAGAGCGGCCCGGACCGCATCGACTGCGGTGTCCTGGGCCCCCTGCGTATCGGCACCGGCCCGAGTGCCGAAGCGGTGACGGTCCCGCCGAAGATCCGTACAGTGCTCGCCATGCTGGTGGTGCACACCGACCAAGTGGTCCCGGTGTCGGCCCTGATGCGCGAACTGTGGCAGGAGCGACCACCCGTCAGCGGCTTACGGACACTCCAGACGTACGTCCTGAACTGCCGCAAGCTGCTGTCCCGCCTCACCGGTCTGCCCGCGCCCGTCATCACCCAGGACGTCCTGGTGACCCGGGCCGGCGGGTACGGCCTCAACGGCACTCATGTGCGCCTGGACTGGCTGGAGTTCCAGCGGCTGGCGGAGCGCGGTGTACGGGTCCTGGCCACGGGCGACGAGCCCGGCGGCATCGAACTGCTCGACGAGGCCCTCGGGCTGTGGCACGGCAACGCCCTCGCCGACGTACCGGCGGGCCCGGTCCTGGAGTCCAAGCGCCGGCTGTACGAGGAGTCCCGGCTCGGCGTCATCGGATCCCTTGCCGAGGCGCGGATCCGGGCGGGCCTGCACCAGGAGGCGATCACCCAACTCGCCGCCGCCACCAGTGAGTACGCCCTGCACGAGGGGCTGCACGCGCACTACATCCGGGCGCTCGCGCTCGGCGGCCGCCGCGCCGAGGCGCTGGGGGTCTTCCAGAGTCTGCGCGCGCGGCTGATCAGCGAGATCGGGATCGAGCCCGGGCATCCGCTCCAGCAGCTCCAGCTCACGGTGCTGAACTCGGGGTCGCTCGGCATGTGAACACCCCCTCGTCCTGGGCCCGGTGGACGTCCGCCCGGGCAAGGGGCAAGCGCCGGTCGGGCCGCTGTCGGCGGTGGTCCGGCCGGTGCGTCCACGGCCCCCGGATCTCACCACACCGTGTGGGCCCGGTGGTCGAGGGAGACGAAACCTTCCGGGGCGGCGGCCGCGTCCCTGAGCCTAGCCGCCAGGTCCTGCCACACCTCGGCGCAGGCCGTGGCCATCGCGGAGACCGCGTCGGCGCAGTGGCTCGGCACCGAGTCGGCCACCCGGTCCCACTGCTGGGGGTCCGCCATATGGATCTCCATCATGCGCAGCAACAGGCGGCCCGTCTCCGTCAGTCGCAGGGACGGGTCCCGGCACAGACTCCGGAACAGCGCCTCGCGGACCTCGGCCGACATCCGCAGCTGCGGACCCTGGTGATCGGGGCACGCGGCCGAGGGCCGTGCGGGCGCCGCCTGTTGGCCCGTACTCCCGGAGCTCACCTGGCGGCGCTTGGCGGGCACCGGGTCCTCGCCGCGTTTGAGGCGTTCGCGTACGTCGCGCACGGTGCCGGGGGAGATGCCCGCCTTCTGGGCGATCTCGCGCAGCGAAGCGCCGGGGTTCTCGGTGATGAGTCGGCTCGCGAGGCGGCGCCCCTCGGTGCTGCTGAGCGGGCGGACCCGGCCGTCCTTGCCGATCCTGGTGGACAGGTGCGTGGAGTCCGTGCGCATTCTGCGGCGCTGCGCGCCGACCGTCTTGGCCGAGAGCCCGGTGACCGACGCGATGGCCCGGTCCGACCAGTTGTGGTGGGTACGGATGATACGGGCGGCGGCCGCCGTGCGGTCGGCGGGCGAAAGGGGCAGCCCGTGCATGATGTTGGCCTCGACGGCGAGGATGAACGCGTCCTGCGGCGGGCCGTCGTAGAACCGCGCCTGGATGGTGAGTCTGCCCCGTAACCGCGCGGCCTGCAGGCGGTGCATACCGTCGATGACCCGCATGGTGGGGCGGTGCACGACGATCGGCGGAAGAGGGTCCTCCGACTCGGCGAGCAGCCGGGTGTGTTCGCCGTTCTCGCCGAGGCGGCGAGGTGAGTCGGCGCGCAGCAGTCGGCTGATGGGCACCGTTTCCACGGCGGACAGGGCGGGTCCGGGCAGCGGGATGCGGCCGTCGGCGAAGCTCATGTTCCGTGCACCTCATGGAGTCGGGCTGCCGGGGCAGTCGGCGGGTGGGGCAGGGAGCGGGAGGCGTGCCTGTGGTCCGGGCTACTCCGAGCCGACCAGCCACTCCCGTACGTCCCGCTTGGCGGTTCCCGAGCTGTCGGCGTCGATGGTGTCGGCGAGTTCGGCGATGGTGATCTCCTTCAGCGCGCCACGCCACGCCTTGTCGGCGCTCTGCATGGCGCGGTTCACCGCGCACGGCTTCACGCACTCCTCGGCCGGCAGCGCCAGGGGGCCCTGGCGGCGGATCTCCGTGCAGCGGAAGGCCGGTTCGCGTCCGTCGACGGCCTGGACGACGTCGAGGACGGTGATGTCCTCGGCGGGCCGCGTGAACGAGTAGCCGCCGGTCGGCCCTGGTGTGGAGCGCAGGATTCCGGCCTGGGAGAGGGCCTGGAGGTGCTTGGCGAGGTAGCCCGGCGGGACGCCGTGCAGCTCGGCGAGGCGGGCGGCCGGTACGGGGGCGTGGCTCTGGCCGAGGGAGACGCAGCAGTGCAGGGCCCACTCGACGCCGTTGGAAAGCTTCATGACGCCAGGATAGCTATTCCGGTTATTAAGTGTCCGCGATTCTGCTATAAACACGGATACTAAGTGTCCGAGATTGCGGAAGGTGCAGGTCATGAGTGAGACAGAAGACCGGTTACAGACAGCGCCGAGCACCGGTGCCACCAACTCCGGGCCACGCGCGGCCCCTTCGGCGGCCCAGGGGCGTACGGCTCTCGGCTTCGCCGCCGTCGCCCTGTTCGTGGCGGCGGCCAATCTGCGGCCCGCGATCGCGGCGGTGTCACCGCTGGTGGACCGGATCCGCGACGATCTGGGCCTGTCGGCGACCGGGGCGGCGCTGCTGACCACCATCCCGACGCTCGCGATGGGGCTGTGCGCGCCGCTGGCCGCGTCGGTCGGCCGTAAATGGGGGCTCTACCGGGGAGTCCTGATCGGGCTGTTCGTCGTCGGAGTCGCCACCGCCGCGCGCGGCCTCGGCCAGTCCACCTGGCTCCAGCTGTCCTGCGCGGCCGTGGTGGGCGGCGGAATCGCCGTCGCCCAGACCCTGTTGCCCGCCATCGTCAAAACGCGCTTCGCCGACCGGGCGGGCCTGGTCACCGGCATCTACACCGCGGGCCTCGGCCTCGGCGGCGCCGTGGCCGCCGGGGTCAGCGCCCCTCTCGCCGACGCCTTCGACTCCTGGCCGGGCGCACTCGCCTCCTGGGCCGTGCTCGCGGTCGCGGGCATCGTGCTGTGGTCGGCCGCCAAGAAGTCGCTCGGCCTGGAGCACATCGACGGCCCCAAGGGCCCGGCCACCTCGGGCCTGCCCTGGCGCTCCGCGCTCGCCTGGCGGATCACCGCACTGTCGGCGGGCAACTCCGCGCTCTACTACTGCGAACTGGCCTGGATCGCCCCGCTGTTGCACGACGACGGCGGACTCACCGAGTCCAAGGCCGGTTTCATGCTGACGGTGATGATCTCCATCCAGGTCGTGGCGATGCTCGGCGTCCCGGCCCTGCTCGGCGAGCGCGCCGACAAACGGCTGGGGCTCGCCGTCACGACCACGCTGACCGCCGTGGGCTTCGTGGGCTTCGGCTTCAGCCCCGGCACCGGCACCTGGCTGTGGGTCCTCGCCATGGGCATCGGACACGGCGGTCTGTTCACCCTGGTGCTCACCCTGCCCGTGGCGGCGAGCCGCGACATCGCCCAGGCGGGTCGCTTCAGCGCCATGGCCTTCTTCGTCGGATACGCGTGCGCGGCCGTCGGCCCTGTCGTCGTCGGCGGTCTGCGCGACGCCACCGGTGACTACCGGCTGGCCTTCGCCCTGCTGGCCGCGATCACGGCGCTGATGCTGGTGCCCATCGCCCGGCTCTCTCCGCACCAGATCGAAAAGGCCCAGCGCGCGGGCGACTGACCTGCCCCGTACCACCCGACGAGGACCCTGCCCACGGGCGGGGTCCTCGTGCCATGTCCGGCCCTCTTCCAGGGTGTTGAGCGATTCTGCGGCTCGCTCTCGACAGCCCTCGGTGACGCTGGTGACGGCAGCAACGCCGTACCGCGCCGATCCGATTCGAGAGGACGCGCATGGCCCACCGCAAGGCTCGTATCGCCATCGTGGGAGGAGGCATCGCCGGCCTGGTCACCGCCACCCTCCTGCACCGCACCGGTATCGACGTCCGGCTCTTCGAGCAGTCCCCGGCCTTCGGTGCGGTCGGCGCCGGCATCCAGCTCTCGCCCAACGGCGTCCGCGTCCTGCACCGCATCGGCCTCGCGGACGCGCTCACCGCCACCGCCGTCCCGGCCCGCTCCATCGAGACCCGGCGCTGGGACGACGCGAGCCCGATCGCCCAGGTGCCGCACGGCAACGCCTGCGGCCAACGGTTCGGCGCTCCCTACTACTTGATGCACCGCGCGGATCTGCAACGCTCCCTGCTCTCGGTGGCGCCCGGCGACATCGTCGAACTCGGCAAGGGCTGCACCCGGGTCATCGAGCGGCCCGACGGCGTCGAACTCCACCTCACCGACGGCTCCGTGGTCCGCGCCGATCTCGTCGTCGGAGCCGACGGGGTGCACTCCGCCGTGCGCAAGGCGGTCGTCGACGACCGGCCGCGCTTCTCGGGCTACGCCGTGCACCGGGGCCTCGTCCCGGCCGGTCTGGTGCCCTCCTTCCGCGACGACCCCCGGGTCCTGTTCTGGCTGGGGCCCCGGAGGCACGTCACGTACTACCCCATCGAGGCGGGCGACACCGTGCACTTCAGCGCCGTCGGTGCCACCGACCGCGCGCCCGCTCCCGCCGCCACCGGCGGCGCCGTCGAAGACCTCGACGCGGCCTTCACCGGCTGGCACGACCAGGTACGGGAGGTCGTCACGGCCGCCCGCTCGGTCACCCGCTGGGACCTGTACGACCGTGACATACCGCCGCGTTACGCCACCGACCGGATCGTCCTGCTCGGCGACGCCGCGCACCCGACCCTGCCGTATCTGTCGCAGGGCGCCAACCAGGCACTGGAGGACGCCGCCGTCCTCGCCCGCTGCCTGCTGGAGTGCGACCCGGGCAACTGGTCGCGGGCCCTGCGCCGTTACGAGGCGCTGCGCCTCCCGCGTACCGCCGAGGTCCACCGGCGGGCCAGGACCCTGGGCACCGCATTTCATCTCCCGGACGGCCCCGACCAGGCGGCCCGCGACCGTGCGATGGGCGCCGACCAGAGCCTGGCCCACCTGGACTGGCTGTACGGATACGACGCCGAGGCCCCTGACCCGTCGTCGCCGTCCCCCGCCCCGAGCCTCACCCAGAGGTTCTGACATGAGGAGAACCAACACCGTGCACGCCCTGCTGCGCCGGGTCACCCGGGGGAACGGCTTCTACATAGGCGAGCTCTTCCACGCCGCCGCGCGTCGCAACCCCACGACGCCCATCACGCTCGACCGTCCGCTCCAGTGGGCCCCCGACCGCGGCCTCGACTTCACCGTCGGCCAACTCGCCGACCAGATCGACGACTTGGCGGCCCGGCTGTGGGCCGCCGGAGTCAGGCCCGCCGACCGGGTCGCGCTCTACAAGACCGACAACTTCGACATCGCGCTGCTGGCCTGCTCGGCCGCGCGGATCGGCGCGGTCCCCGCGCTGCTCTCACCGGCCCTGGACGGGAGCGTGGCCCGCGAACTCCTCGCCCGCCTGGACCGGCCGTGGCTGCTCACCGACGGGGACATGCTCGCGGGGCAGCTGAGTGGGATGCCGCTGACCGACGTCGTACACACAACACTCCTGTCGGCCGGGAAGGCACCCGAACAGGGCGACGGCACCCTGTCGTTGGCCGACTACGCGGGCGCGCGTCGCCGCGATCCCGTCTTCCTCCACCCCCACCAGCCGTCCCTGATCACCCACAGCTCGGGCACGACCGGCATACCGAAGCTGGCCGTGCACTGCCCCGAGACGGGCTGGCACCGGCTGGTCCCGCAGAAGATCGTGGCCTGGCCGATCCGGGAGCGCGAGACCGCCGCGCTCTGCATGACGTTCGTCCACTCCCGCTTCTACCAGGGCCTCGCCATGTTCCTCGGCCACGGCAACCCGATGGTGATCGCCGTCGACCCGGACCCGGCGCACATCGGCCCGCTGTTCGCCCGGACCCGGCCCGGATACATCGAGACCCACCCCAACACGTATGTCGACTGGGAGGAGTTGGCCGAGGCCCCGGGCGCACCGCTGGCCGGCGTCCGTGTCTTCGGCGCCACCTTCGACGCCATGCACCCGCGCACCATCCAGCGCATGCTGGGGGCCTCGCGCCGCAACCGCCCGCTGTTCGTGCAGTTCTACGGGCAGTCGGAGATCGGGCCGATGGCCGGACGCTGGTACACCAAGCGCAGTGCCCACAAGGCGGACGGCCGGTGTGTGGGGATGCCGCTGCCGGGCTTCATCTCCCTGCGGGTCGTCGACGACACGGGCAAGCGGGTGGCGAGCGGACGCACCGGCCACCTCGAAGTACGCAGCCGCACCCGCATCCTCACCTACCTCGGCGAGGACGACCGCTACAAGAGCCAGCTCCACGACGGCTGGTGGCGCGTCGGCGACATGGGGCACGTCGACCGCTGGGGGCTGCTGCACCTCATGGACCGCGAGGTCGACCGGATCGGGACCATGGACAGCAACCTCGCGGCCGAGGACCTGCTGATGAGCCGTCTTGAGGAACTGCGCGAGATCGTGATCGTGGCGGGCCCGGACGGCGAACCCGTGCCCGTGGTGGCCACCCGGGGCGAGCGGCCCCTCGACCCGAGCCGATGGCAGCGGGCGACCTGGGACCTGCCCGCGATGGCCCCGTTCCGCCAGTTCCCCTTCGACGAGCTGCCCCGCACCTCCACCCGCAAGATCCAGCGCCCCGAACTCGCCCGGATCGTCCGGGAAACCCCACCCCCACCCATCGCGGCCGGACAGGGCCCGGGCAGCGAGGCGGGAGCATGACGATGGAGCACTCCGAGAACTTCGAGGACCGCCACCTCGCGGGCCGCCGGCTCATCGAGCTGATGACCGGCTTCTGGAAGACCCAGGCCATCTACATCGCCACCGAGCTCGGCCTCATCGACAAGATCGCGGCGACCGGCCGGGCCACGGGCGGTGAGCTCGCCCTGGAGACCGCGACCGACCCGGACGCGCTGAACCGGCTGCTGCTGTTCCTGGCCCGCCTTGACGTCGTCGTCGGCGACGAGCAGGAAGGTTACGCACTCACCCCGGTCGGTGAGCTGCTGCGCACCGACATCCGCGACTCGATGCGCGATCACGTCCGTATCTACGGCTCGCACTTCTACCCGGCGTGGGGCGCCCTGCCGCACGCCCTGCGCACCGGCCGCTCGGCGTTCTCGCATGTGTTCGGCAGCGAACTGTTCCCGTATCTCCAGCAACACCCCGAGACCTCACTGACGTACGAACGCGCCATGGTCGCGGGCACCCCGTTCTTCGCCGAGGTCGGCCGGGCCTTCGACTTCTCGGCGGCACGCCGGATCGTGGACGTCGCGGGCGGCCATGGCGCGCTGCTGCACGAGATCCTGACCCGCAACCCGGGCCCGCGCGCCGTCCTGTTCGACGCGCCGCACGTCATCGAGGAGTCCGCGGCCCATCCGATCGCCACCCACCACGCCGACCGGTGCGAACGCGTCCCCGGCAACTTCTTCGAAGCCGTACCGAAGGGCGGGGACGTCTATCTGCTCTCGCGCATCCTGCACTGCTTCGACGACGAGGCGTGCCGGCAGATCCTCACCAACTGCCGGCAGGCCATGAGCCCGGACGCCCGCCTCGTCATCGTGGAGCGCATCCTCGGCAAGGACGCCGGTTCGTCGCTGGCCGAGGGGTACAACATGCACATGCTGGTGGTGCTCGGGGGCGGTCGCGAGCGGGACGAGAACCAGTACCGCACGCTGCTCGACAAGGCGGGTTTCAGGGTGGCGGACATCCATCCGCTGCCTCTGGAAACCCACCTCGTCGTCGCCGCACCCCAATAGCCCCTTAGCTCAGCGGCTTCTCCAGGATCGCCTTGCGGTGGCTGAAGGTCTCGATCGAGTAGCGGCCGTGGTAGTTGCCCATGCCGCTCTCGCCGACGCCGCCGAACGGCAGGTCGGAGACGGTGAGATGGGCCAGCGGCAGGCCGATGCCGAGCCCTCCGGAGGAGGTTTCCTCGGCGAGGCGCCGCTTGGTGGTGTCCGACTCGGTGAAGGCGTACAGGGCGAGCGGCTTGTCGCGGTCGTTGATGAACCCGATGGCCTCGCCCAGGTCCTCGACCGTGACGATCGGAAGGACCGGGCCGAAGATCTCCTCCTGCATCACGGGGGACTTCGGGTCGACGTCGGCGAGGACGGTCGGGGCCAGGTACTTGGTGGCGCGGTCGCCCTGGCCGCCGATCACCACTCGGCCGGAGTCGAGCAGTGAGCTCAGCCGGTCGAAGTGGCGCTCGTTGACGATCCGGCCGTACTCGGCGGACGCCTGCGGGTCCGCCCCGTACAGCGCCTCGATGGCGGTGACCAGGGCGGGCTCCAGGGCGCGGGCCGTGGCGGGGTCGGTGAGGACGTAGTCGGGCGCGACGCAGGTCTGCCCGGCGTTGAGGAACTTGCCGGCCGCGAGGCGGGCGGCGACGGTGGCGATGTCGGCGTCGCGGTCGACGAACACCGGGGACTTTCCGCCCAGTTCGAGGGTGACCGGGGTGAGGTGCCGCACGGCGGCGGTCATCACGATCCGGCCGACGGCGCCGTTTCCGGTGTAGAAGATGTGGTCGAACCGCTCGGCCAGCAGCGCCGTGGTCTCCGGGATCCCGCCTTCCACGACAGCCACCGCGTCCGCGTCGAGATACTGCGGCAGCAGCCGCGCAAGCACTGCGGAGGTGGCCGGGGCCAGCTCGCTGGGCTTGGCGACCACCGCGTTCCCGGCGGCCAGCGCGCCGATCATCGGCGTGAGCAGCAGTTGCGCCGGATAGTTCCAGGGCGCGATGACCAGGACGACACCCAGCGGGTCGTACTGCGTCCGGGCCGTTGCCTCACCAAGGTGCGCCGGTACGGGCGCGGGTTCCGGGCGCAGCCACTCGGCGAGGTGGTCCAGGGTGTGGTCGATCTCCCGGACGGTGAAGCCGATCTCCGTGCGCTGCGCCTCGGCACTGCTCTTGCCCAGGTCCGCGTGGAGCGCGTCGACGAGCTCGCCGCCGCGCTCGGTCAGCATCTCGCGCAGTCGGCGCAGCTGCGTGGTGCGCCACTCGACGGGCTTGGTGCGGCCGGTACGGAAGGTGGCGCGCAGCCGGGCCACGGTGTCGGCGGGCTGCTCCGGGATGGTGTTCATGGTGCCTCGCTGCTGGGGACGCGTACCCGTCGGTCCGCGTCGGTGACGTCGAGCGATCAGCTCGATGTAAATGCCAACAGTTCATGGTGGAAAATAAATTCCCGCCGTGGGCGACCGATCGAGAACCGGGTTCATCCCACGTCCACGAGAAATTTCCTACCCGCCAGTAGACATCAGGCCAGAAGCTGATCATTGTTGGCCGTGACCATGTCAATGCCGTGCGGTCCGGGTACCCACCGACGCCCGGCGGGACTTCCCTGCTTCGTGACCGAGGAGCAACCACCCCCCATGCACCGCACCGCTTGGACCACGCGCGCCGTCGTCACGTTGGCCGCCGCGGCGACCGCCCTCATCGCCGTGCCCACCGCCTCCCAGGCCGCCCCGCGCACCGTCGAGGTCCAGTCCGCCGTGACTTCGGGGGCGATCACCGCGCCCAAGGGCGTCGACTACACGGCCTGGCTGCACGATGTCGGCTCGGTCGTGGACGTGGCCCGCCCCTACCTCAAGCAGCGCCTCGCCGCGTCGCCCGCCGGGGAGAAGCCCGCGATCGTCCTGGACATCGACAACACGTCGCTGGAGACGGACTTCCACCACTTCTGGACGTTCCCGACCCCGGCCATCCAGTCGATGCGCGACATGGTGCGGGAGGCGAACGCGGAGGGTGCCGCCGTCTTCTTCGTGACCGCCCGCCCCGGCATCATCGAGTCCCCCACCTCGTACAACCTCAAGGCGGTCGGCTACCCGGTCACCGGTCTGTACGTGCGTGACCTGGACGACCTGTTCGAGAACGTGAGCACGTACAAGACGGAGAAGCGGGCCGAGATCGAGGCGCGCGGCTACACGATCGTCGCCAACTTCGGCAACAACACCACCGACCTGGTCGGCGGCCACGCCGAGCGCACCTTCAAGCTCCCGGACTACGGCGGCAAGCTGTCCTGACCGTTCGCCCGAAAAGCAACAGGTGCCCCACGGCCGAGCCGTGGGGCACCTGTGTGTGTGGATCAGCCGAGTACGGGGAAGTTGCTGCGGAAGACGCCGCGCGGGTCGCGGCTGCGCTTGACCTCCTGGAGCCGGGCCAGCGCCTCCGGGGCGAAGGCGGCCGAGGCGGAGTCGCCGGGGGAGAGGTACGTGTAGGGCTTGCGGCCGCTCACGTATGAGCCGAGCGACTCGACCAGCGCCTCCTGGCGGGCGGCGATGGCGGCCGCGCGGTCCGGCGCGAACGGCACACCGAACATGGAGAGGGTGTACGGCTCGGTCAGCGGGCCCTGCGGGTTCCGCGTCGGCCGGGCGAACGCGCCGCCCAGGTGGCGGATGTGCACGCCGAACAGCGGGTCGATCGGCTCGGCGAGCAGCGCGGCGGCGACCTTGTCGTCCAGGTCGGTCAGCAGCTCGGCGCGGGTCGCGCTGGGCCCGGGCTCGGTGGGCTCACCGGTGATGGACCCGAGGTCGGCCACCGGGACCTCCCCGCGCGTGTCGGTGTTGGCGCCCTCGATCCCGTCGAGGAGGCGCAGCAGCTCCTTGCCCTCGGCCGCGTCGCCCAGGTAGGTGCTGTCGACCGTGACCAGCGAGGGCCCGTTCGGGATCTGCATCAGGTTGAACCAGGCGGTCAGCTCGTCGGGCGCCTCGGCGGTGATCCGGCGGAAGGCGTCCAGGACACGGGCGGCCTGGCTGCCGTGCCACACCACGCGCCCGCCGTAGAGCGCGGGCGCCGGGTGCAGGTTGTACTCGATCGCCGTGACCAGGGCGTAGTCGCCGCCACCGCCGCACAGCGCCCAGAAGAGCTCGGCGTCGGAGTCGGCGGTGACCCGGGCCCGGGCGCCGTCCGCGGTGACCACGTCGAAGGCGGTGACGCTGTCGGCGGCCCAGCCGAACTTGCGGCCGAACCAGCTGAGCCCGCCGCCCAGGGTGTAGCCGACGACGCTGACCAGCGGGGAGCTGCCGGGCACCCCGGTGAGACCGAGCGGCCCGGCCACCTCCTGCACCTGTCCGCCGAGCACACCGGCGCCTACGCGCGCGGTGCGGGCGGAGGCGTCGACGTGCAGCTCGTCGAGCTTGCCGGTGCGCAGCAGGATCACACCCTCCACGTCACCGCTGGCGCCCCGGCCGCCGGGCTGCGGCGCGACCGACAGACCGGCCGCGGCCGCGTACCGTACGACGGCCGAGACGTCGTCGGCGTCGAGGGCCTCGACCACCGCGGAGACGGGCTGCTGCACGGAGAGGTTCCAGGGCCGGCGTGCCTGGTCGAAGCCGTCGTCACCGGTCAGAAGGACGCGGCCGCGTACCTGGGAACGCAGCTCGGCGAGAGTCGTGCTCATGGTTCTTCCCTACTTCCTCGTCATGCGTGTGCCCCCGGAACTCACCGGCCGGCTTTCGCGATCACTTCCCTGACGGAACCGGAGCGGGAAATGTGACGGGAAGAGTGTCGGAAGTGGGCTACGCCTCTTCGTCGGCCTCGTCCCCGGGCGTGTGTGTCGCCAGGGGGCGCAGCTTCAGCCAGACCAGGAAGAACAGCCCGAGGGCGAGCATCCCGAGCCCGGTCCACAGGTTGATGTTGATGCCCTGGGCCTTCTTCAGATCGGCGTCGGATGGGCTGATCCCGGCGATCGTGACGATCACCCCGTACAGGGTGAACAGTCCGCCGATGATCCGGCGGATGTCGAAGAGCCGGGCCGCGGTGGCGGACTTCTTCTCCAACTCGGAGACTTCGCGCTGCAGTTCAGACATTTTGCGGGCCTTTGATCAGATCAGAGCGAGTAGGGCAGGTAGCAGAGCGCGGCGAGGACCACCGCTCCCCAGCCGAGCAGCGCGGGCTTGCGGTACCAGGCGTCGTCACCCTCGGCGGGCGGCTCCTCCAGACCCGGCGCGGTCGTCCCGTACACCAGACCCGCGAGCTCGGCCTCCGGCTTCGGCTCGGTGAAGAGGGTGACGACCACCATGACCAGCGCGCCGGCGGCGAAGCCGACGATCGCGGAGACGAAGTTGGCGCCCTGGTCGGTGGGGATGGAGATGACGCCCTGCTTGTAGATCCAGAAGTAGTTGAGCATCGCCGCCGTGGTGCCCGCGAGCAGTCCCCACACACCGGACTTCATCGAGGCCCGCTTCCAGAACATACCGATGACGAAGACCACGAACATCGGGACGTTGAAGAAGGAGAACAGGGTCTGGAGGTACCCCATGATGTTGGAGAACGACGAGGCGATGAAGGCCGTGCCGATCGAGGCCAGCACACCGACCGCCGTGATCAGCCGCCCGAAGCGCAGGTAGTACGCGTCCGGCCGGTCCTTGCGGACGTACTTGGCCCAGATGTCGTACGTGAACACGGTGTTGAAGGACGACACATTGGCCGCCATGCCCGCCATGAAGGCGGCGAGCAGACCGGTGACGGCGATGCCGAGCACACCGTTGGGCAGCAGCTCCTGCATCAGATACGGGATGGCGTCGTTGTACGTGAGGTCCGAGCCCGGGGTGCCGATCTTCGGGACGAGCACGGCGGCGACCAGGCCCGGGATCATCACCAGGAAGACGATGAACATCTTCGGGAACGCGGCGATCAGCGGGGTGCGCTGGGCGGCGCTGAGGTTCTTCGCGGACAGGGCGCGCTGGACCTCGGCGAAGTTGGTCGTCCAGTACCCGAAGGAGAGCACGAAGCCGAGCCCGAGGATGATCGTCAGCCAGTTGGCGCCCAGCGGGTTGGCCTGGCCGATGCCCGTACCGCCCCACGCGGTGAGGTAGTTGTGGCCGTGCGCGGACTCCAGGGAGTCGCTGAGCGCACCCCAGCCGCCGACCCGCTTGAGGCCGAGGACGACCAGGGGGATCAGGGCCGCGAGGATCACGAAGAACTGGAGCACTTCGTTGTAGATCGCCGAAGAGAGTCCGCCGACGGTGATGTACGCGAGCACGAAGAGCCCCGCGACGACGATGGCCACCCACTGCGGCCAGCCGAGCAGCGCCTCCACGACGATCGACAGGGCGTAGAGGTTCACGCCCGCGATGAGGATCGCGGCGAACGCGAACAGCGCCGAGCTGAGCAGATGTGCGGATTTGTCGAACCGCTGGAGCAGGAACTCCGGGACCGAGCGGACCTTCGAGCGGTAGTAGAACGGCATCATCACCAGGCCGAGGAAGACCATGGCCGGGATGGCGCCGATCCAGTACCAGTGGACGACGGCCACGCCGTACTGCGCGCCGGTGGCGGCCATGCCCAGGATCTCGGTCGCGCCCAGGTTGGCGGCGACGAAGGCGAGCCCGGTGACCCAGGCGGGCAGCGACCGCCCGGAGAGGAAGAAGTCGAGGCTGGTCTTCACGCTGGCGCGGGCGGCGAAGCCGATGCCCAGGACCACGACGAAGTAGATCGCCAGGATCGTGTAGTCGAGCCCGTTGGTGGGGAGCCGCAGTCCATCGGCCAGATATTGCATACGTACCCGCTTCGTCGCGCGAACTTGATCGGAACGGAACCTACGCCTCGATGGTCAGAACCTGAAGAGTTTTGTTGGGAATGTTTGTTGGATTGTGATCGAGCGCGCGGGGAGTGATGGGTCGGGTGTGAGCCGGTCCGGGCGCGGGGCGGCGGAACCTTGGCCCTCGCATGGGCCGTTCCATACCGGCCATGCCCTGGCCGTTCACCGTTTTGCCCCGCCCGATACACACACCGTCACTACTCATGGGGCACACCCCCCACCCCCGGTTCCACCTACGTCAGGGGAAACCCGTGAACCGCCGCTTCCTCCGGCTCGCCGCCACCTTCGGCGCGGTCGGCGCGCTCGCCGGAACGACCGTGCTCCAGGCCGGTGCCGCCCCCGCCAAGCAGCACGGTGCCGCCGCCCGGCACGTCCTGCTGATCTCCGTGGACGGCCTGCGCCAGGCCGACCTCGCCCGCTACACCGCGCAGCACCCGCAGTCCGCGCTCGCCCGCCTCGCACGCGGGGGAGTGCAGTACACCCACGCCGCCACCACCACGCCCTCGGACTCCTTCCCCGGGATGACCGCCCAGGTCACCGGCGGCGGCCCGGGCACCACCGGCGTCTACTACGACGACTCCTACGACCACACACTGCTCCCGGCCGGCACCACCGACTGCGCCCACACCAAGCCGGGTGCCGAGGTCGACCTCACCGAGGACCTCGACAAGGACAAGTCGGCGCTCGACGCCGGCCAGGGCCTCACCGGCCTGCCCGGCAGCATCCTGAAGATGACCGGCCGCCCGGGGACGCTGATCAACCCGGCCGCGCTGCCCGTCGACCCCAAGACCTGCAAGCCGGTGACCCCGCACGCGTATCTGCGGGTCAACACCGTCTTCGACGTGGCGCGCAAGGCGGGTCTGCGGACCGCGTGGTCGGACAAGCACGCCGCGTACGACATCCTCAACGGGCCCTCCGGCGACGGCATCCAGGACCTGTTCACGCCGGAGATCAACTCCGACGCCATCGGCTTCCCGAAGGGGACCGACTGGACCAAGGACAACCGGGCGACCGAGCAGTACGACCACTACAAGGTCCAGGCCGTCCGCAACGAGATCGACGGCTACGACCACAGCGGCACCCACCGCACCGGCACCCCGGCGGTCTTCGGCCTCAACTTCCAGTCCGTCTCGACCGCCCAGAAGCTGCCGTCCTCCGACGGCCTCAAGGGCGGTTACGCGGCCAAGGACGTGCCCGGGCCGCTGGTCGCCAAGAACCTCGACTTCGTCGACACCGAAATCGGCTCGCTGGTCGCCGAGTTGAAGGCGCGCCACCTCGACGGCAGCACCACCGTCATCCTCTCCGCCAAGCACGGCCAGTCGCCCGCCGACCCCACCGCGCTCACCCGCGTCGACGACGGCCCGCTCGTCGACGGCCTCAACGCGGCCTGGAAGAAGGCGCACCCGGGCGCGGGCGACCTCGTCGCGCACAGCGCGGACGACGACGCCTTGCTGCTGTGGCTGGGCGACCGCTCGCAGGCCGCCGCCGAGTTCGCCAAGACGTATCTGCTGGCGCAGCACGGCACCGGCACGGACATCGACGCCAAGCCCAAGGCGTTCACGCGCGGCGGTCTGGCGACGGTGTACGCGGGCGCCGCGGCGGCCCGCCACTTCGGTGTGCGCCCCGGTGACTCCCGTGTCCCGGACGTCTTCGGCGTGGCCCAGTACGGCGTCGTCTACACCGGCGGCACCAAGAAGATCGCCGAGCACGGCGGCGCCGCCCCCGACGACGTGAACGTCCCGCTGGTCGTCTCCGGCGCGGGCGCTCCGGCGGGCGTGCGTGACGCGGCACACGTCCACACCACCCAGATCGCCCCGACCATCCTGGCCCTGCTCGGCCTGGACCCGCGCGACCTGGCGGCCGTACGCCAGGAGCACACGCGGGTGCTGCCGTTGCGCAGTGGCGCGACCCACCGTTGAAATGACGTGAGTTCACGCTCATAGCGTCACGGGCGTGCGCAGACGTTCTATCGCCGTGGCCGTCGTCGCGAATTGCGCGGCGGCCGCGTGCTTTTTCACTTTGCCCATGCGCTGGGCGAATTCCTGGGCGGTGAGCCAGTTCGACAAAATGGTGTCGAGTTCGATGAGGCTCACGTTCTGCGACTTGAGCGTATTGATCACGGACTTCATGCGGTCGATCATGGGGCCATGACGAGCCCACGCAGCAGAAGAGCCCAGTTGTTCATCGACGCCGAGCGGGACAGCCGGTTCAGCAGCAGTGCCACCGTCGACGAGCGGACCATGCTGGTCGACTTCCTGGCAGCTCAGCGCACGACGCTGGAGCTGAAGTGCGCCGGTCTGGAAGCGGAATTGTCCCGGCGTTCGGTGGCTCCCTCCACGCTGTCGCTGCTGGGGCTCGTACGCCATCTCGCCGATGTCGAACGCCGGTGGTTCCGGCAGGTCCTGGCAGGGCAGGACGCGCCGCTCCGCTTCTCCTCGGCGGCGAACCCCGACGGGGACTTCGACGACGCGGTGGCCGACCCGGCCGTCGTCGCGGAGGCGTGGGAGGCGTGGCGGGCCGAGGTGGCGTTCGCGGAGAAGTTCGTCGCCGAGGCGCCCGATCTCGACGTCGCGGGCGAGGACGCCTGGCGCGGCCCGGTGTCGCTGCGCTGGGTCGTCATCCACATGATCGAGGAGTACGCCCGGCACAACGGCCACGCCGATCTGCTGCGCGAGCGGATCGACGGAGCGCGCGGGATGTGACCGAGTGGCGGTGCTGTGACCACGCTGGACGGTCTCACCGCCGGATTCCGCGGTTGCACAGTAAGGAGTCCTGTCGCCATTGCCCGTGTCATATGTTGTCGATCAACGGGCCACTAGCCCGAGGCACTTGGGACGTGCTTGAGCGGGGCCTGGGCCGAGGTCGGCCACGGGGGCCTGTGCGATGACGATGACGAAAGGCGCACTTGATGACCATCACTGCCGCAGAGAGCTTCGAGGCCGTGTACCGGGGCGAGGGCGCGTTCGCGCTGCCGCCGTGGGACATCGGCGAGCCGCAGCCCGAGTTCGTCCGCATCGTCGAGGCCGGGGATGTCAAGGGGCGGGTTCTCGACGCGGGGTGCGGGACCGGCAGCCTGGCCCTCTACCTGGCACGTCAGGACCTTGACGTGGTGGCGCTCGACTTCTCGCCGACGGCCGTCGAGTCGGGCCGCCGCAAGGCGGCCGACCAGGGCGTGGACGTCGAGTTCGGCGTGGCGGACCTGTCGGCCGTGGAGGGTTACGACGCCGAGTTCGACACCATGCTGGACTGCGCCCTGCTGCACGCGCTGGAGGAGCCGGAGCGCGGGCGCTACATCCGTGAGCTGTACCGGATGGCGCGGCCGGGCGGCGTCGCGCACATCCTCACGTTCTCCGAGCGCGTCCCCGACTTCGTCGAGGTCGTCAAGGGCATCGGCCCGCACCGGGCCACCAAGGACGAGCTGCACGGCGAGTTCACGGCGGCGGGCTGGGACGTGCTGTCGATCGAGGAAGGCACCATCGTCGGGCAGATCGCCGTCACGGAGATGGCCTCCGAGCTGGGCGCCGAGGTCACCACCCGGATCGACCTGCCGTCCTGGCTGCTGAAGGCCCGGCGCCCGCTGTAGCCGCGCGCATGGCTGCGTAATGTCCGAAATGATCCTTCAGGGTCACTTTCTTGCTTATTTCGCTAATGATGCCACTGCGGGTGAATACGTAAATTAGGCGGCATTTACGTGCCGCTTGCCGGGGCGTTGTTTTCGGCCCGGGAAAGTGAAGTGGGTCACGTGGTCGGTCGCAGGCCCAAGGTCGGCGGCCGACCAATTCCCTTTGCGGCGAAGGCGAGTTGAGGATTCCGGTCGGGCGCGTGCGGGGCGCCTGTCTTGCAGTGGATCTTTATCTGATATGGCGCGGTGAATTCGGTCCTTGTTTCTCCCGGACCTATTCGCTTACGGTCACGGCTAAATCCGGATGGACCGCCGAATCCTGCCGCCGTCCGGATACCTCCCACACACGAATGGCAGGAGCGGGGGACCCAAGTAGGCCGCCGGTCCGGTTTCCGGAACGGCTCGGGGTCAAGCCGCGTGCGCCGCGGCCGGGCATCTCCTGCCCGAACCCGACAGCTCACCTCGCAGGCGAAGGAGAGGAATTCGCCATGGCCGCAAAGGGTAAGCACCGCCGACCCAAGTCCAACTCCCTTACCCGTGGCCTCGCCGCCGCCGGTACGGGGGGCGCCGCGCTCGTCATCCCCGTGATGGGTGCGACCACCGCCGGTGCCGCACCCGCCGTGACGTACTCCGCCCCCACGATGAAGGCGTCGGTCCTCGCGGCCGCCAAGCCGGCCGTGGTGAAGGCCGTGGCGAAGAGCGCCCCCACCAGCTACTCGGTCGTCGCCGGTGACTCGCTCGCCAAGATCGCCCACGACCTCGATGTGAGCGGCGGCTGGAAGGCGCTCTACCAGGACAACCGCCAGGCCATCGGCGGCGACCCGACCATGATCCACCCCGGCCTCACGCTCACGATCGGCAAGCAGGCCCAGACCTCGGCCACCGCCGACCGCGCGGCCACCACCACCCGCGCCGACCGCTCCGCGCGCTCGACCACCCTCACCCAGGCCACCGCCGCCGTCGCGAAGACGACGTCGTACGCGAACAACCTCGACGGGTGGATCCGGCAGTCGCTGGACATCATGGCCCAGCACGGTATCCCCGGCAGCTACGACGGTATCTACCGCAACGTCATGCGCGAGTCGTCGGGCAACCCGCTGGCCATCAACAACTGGGACTCCAACGCCGCCGCCGGAATCCCGTCCAAGGGCCTCCTCCAGGTCATCGACCCCACCTTCCAGGCTTACCACGTGCCCGGCACGTCGACGGACAGCTACGACCCCGTCGCCAACATCACCGCCGCGTGCAACTACGCGGCGAGCCACTACGGGTCGATCGACAACGTGAACGGCGCCTACTGACCGGACCCCGGGCAACAGGTCACCTTCCTCGCCACTTCGTCGGGGCGATACCCCCCGGGGTACGCTGGCACGGATGCGCAGCGAGGAAGGACCGCCCATGGCCAGGACCGTCGACGAGGAAGCCACCACCGCCGTACTGAACCGGCTGCGCCGTGCCCAGGGGCAGCTCGCCGGTGTCATCGCCATGATCGAGGCCGGGCGCGACTGCAAGGACGTCGTCACGCAGCTCGCCGCCGTGTCCCGCGCGCTCGACCGCGCGGGATTCAAGATCGTGGCCAGCGGTATGCGCCAGTGCATGGCGGCGGCGGACGGCGAGACCCCGCCGATGACCGAGGCCGAACTCGAACGCCTCTTCCTCGCGCTCGCCTGACGGGGAGGGGGCGCAGCGGTCGGCCCGGTCCGCTTCGGCGAAGTGCCGTGACATCACGGCGAGTTGTCACTGTTCGCGATGCACCCGCAGCATCGGCACCTCGAACGACATCTCCGATACGCCGGGTTGTGGCGGTGGGTGGTAACGGCCCGCGCAGACCGACAGGTTGACGATGAGGTGGGCCCGCCAGTGCCGGCCCACTCCGCGCTGATCGGAGAAGACAGCCGCACCGTTCACCCACCAGGTGACCGACCCCGCGCCGAACTCCACCCGTAGGTCGACGAGGCCGCCGGGGCGGACGGCCGGGTCGCGGTGGTAGTGGTGCGCGCCTCTGACGTGGTTGGACAGCTCCAGCAGATCCGGGTTGTCCGGGTGGTACTCGAACACGTCGATCTCCTGGCCGCCGTCCCGCCAGGTCCAGATCGCGGGCCACGCCCCCAGCTCCTGCGGGAGCCGTACGCGTGCGTCGAGTACGTCCCCGGCGCACACCATGAAGTCCTCGTCGCCGCCTTCCGTGGTCAGCAGTCCCGTACTCCACGTCCCCTCGGGGCGGCGCCGTGCCCGGAAGGTTCCGGTGCGGCTGTAGGAGGGGTCGGCGACCAGGTGGTCCAGCTTGTCGTCGCCGGGGTTGACCGGACCGCCGTCCGGATACGCCCAGGAGCGGCCCGCGACCCACTGTGCGGGCGAAGCGAAGTCGGCGGTGAAGAGCACGGCCACACTCTGGCACGAACCGGGCACGCTCCGGCACGAAGCGGCGCCCAGGCCCGCCGAGCACCCCCTGCGGTGTGCTTTACGTAAGCAAATATGTGATGTCACCGTTCGAAAACTTGGGCAATGGGCGGCGAAGTTCCATGGTGCTCCAGGTGAAAATTGAGCATTTGCTGTACGGGGCGACCCTGCCGTGCTACTGTTGATCCAGTTGCAGTTGTGGTTCCCAAAAACTTCAAGTGCCTTGACGGTCTTCTTCCGTCGGGCACTTTTGTATTTCCGGTGCTTTTCCGGACGGGGCAATCATCACGGCGACGCCGGGGTCCGCACAGTGTGGACCTCTGGGCACTGCCCCGAAGGAGATATGACATGGCTACTGGCACCGTGAAGTGGTTCAACGCGGAAAAGGGCTTCGGCTTCATCGAGCAGGAGGGTGGCGGCCCGGACGTGTTCGCCCACTACTCGAACATCGCCACCTCCGGCTTCCGTGAGCTCCAGGAAGGCCAGAAGGTGAACTTCGACGTCACGCAGGGCCAGAAGGGCCCGCAGGCGGAGAACATCGTCCCCGCCTGACGCGTTTGACGCTCAGATTTGACGCAGCTGGGGCCCGCACCTTGTGTACGGGCCCCAGCTCGTTGCTGTCTGCGGGACCGTGCCCGCCGCGCCGTGAACGGCGCCTCGCACACTGCACGGATCACATGACGCCGACCCGGGCTCCGTTCCCGGCTCCGGCCTCGTATTCGTTTTTTCTTTCGGCTCGTTCTTGCGATTCCCAGGCCGTTGTTCCGGTCGCGAATTCCTCGATACGTGCCATATCGAGGAAGGTTCTCCTTTGAACCGTTCAGCTCGCACGAATGACCGTTCCTTCGGCGCCCGCAAGGGCGGTGGCCCGGCCGGTTCCGACCGGGGCGCGCGCTTCCGTCCGCAAGCCTCCGGGCGCTCCGGTGCCCCCGGTGGCCGTGGCCGTCGTACGACCGCCCCGCAGGGTGAGTTCGCGGCGCCCGACACCCTCACCCCCGCGCTGCCCGCCGTCGAGACGTTCGCCGAGCTGGACATGCCGGCCGAGCTCGTGAAGACGCTCACCGACCTCGGCGTGGACACCCCGTTCCCGATCCAGGCCGCCACGCTGCCGAACTCGCTCGCCGGTCGCGACGTACTAGGCCGGGGACGCACCGGATCCGGCAAGACCCTCGCCTTCGGCCTGGCGCTCCTCGCCCGTACGGCAGGAAAGCGCGCCGATTCCAAGCAGCCGCTGGCCCTGGTCCTCGTCCCCACCCGGGAGCTGGCCCAGCAGGTCACCGACGCGCTCACGCCGTACGCCCGCTGCCTGAAGCTGCGCGTGGCCACGGTCGTCGGCGGTATGTCGATCGGCCGCCAGGCCGGTGCGCTGCGCTCCGGCGCCGAGGTCGTCGTCGCGACGCCCGGGCGCCTGAAGGACCTCGTCGAGCGCCGTGACTGCAAGTTGGACCGGGTGAACATCACCGTCCTCGACGAGGCCGACCAGATGGCCGACATGGGCTTCATGCCGCAGGTCACCGAGCTGCTCGACCTGGTGCGTCCCGACGGTCAGCGGATGCTGTTCTCGGCCACGCTCGACCGCAACGTGGACCTGCTGGTCCGCAGGTACCTCCACGACCCGGTGGTCCACTCCGTCGACCCGTCGGCCGCGGCCGTCACGACGATGGAGCACCACGTGCTCCAGGTGCACAGCGCCGACAAGTACGCCACGGCCACCGAGATCGCCGCCCGCGAGGGCCGGGTGATCATGTTCCTGGACACCAAGCACGCCGTCGACCAGTTCACCAAGCATCTGATGAGCAGCGGTGTACGGGCGGCCGCGCTGCACGGCGGGAAGTCCCAGCCGCAGCGCACGCGCACCCTGGCCCAGTTCAAGGACGGGCACGTCACCACACTGGTGGCGACCAATGTCGCGGCCCGGGGCATCCACGTGGACAACCTCGACCTGGTCGTCAACGTGGATCCGCCGACCGACCACAAGGACTATCTGCACCGCGGCGGCCGTACCGCCCGCGCCGGTGAGTCCGGCAGCGTGGTGACGCTGGTGCTGCCCAACCAGCGCCGGGAGATGAGCCGCCTGATGTCCGACGCCGGTATCCGGCCGCAGGTCACCCAGGTCCGCTCGGGCGAGGCCGAGCTGAGCCGTATCACCGGCGCCAAGAAGCCTTCGGGTGTCCCCATCGGGGGCGCGGCGCCTCTCACTGATCGCCCCAAGCGCGGCGGCGCCCCGTTCCGGGGCATGGGCACCACGCCGGGCCGCTCGGGCGGCTCGCGCCGTACCACCGAGGCCCAGCAGCTCGCCGAGGCGCGCAAGGCGGCCCGGGTCCGGCGCTCGGCGTAGCGCTGTGAGCGTCACGCCGAACGCCGGGGGCCGCTCAGGGGGTGGGGGTGTGCGTCGGCGGGGCCGTCGGGTAGGTCTCGCCGAGCAGGGCGTCGAACAACGTCGTGACCTCGTGCTCGGTCAGCCCCTGCTCCTTGGCCTGGCGCATCCACTCCCCGAGCCCGGCCCGCAGCGGTGACTCCGGCGCGGTCTGCGGGGTGGCCAGGGAGCGGGTGATGAACGTGCCCGCGCCCTGACGCACTTCGACCAGGCCGGAGCGCTCCAGCTCCCGGTAGGCCTTGAGGGTGGTGTTGGGGTTGACCTTCGTGGTGGCGGCGACCTGCGCCGCGGTGGGCAGCTTGTCGCCCTCGGTCAGTGCCCCCATGCGCAGCGCCTGCTCCACCTGATGCACGATCTGCAGATACGCGGGCAGGCCGCTGCGGCGTTCGATGCGGAAGACGACCACGGTGCCGCGTCCTCAGAGCGCCCGGCGGCGGGTCCGCCACAGGACGAGGGCGACGAGCACCGCGCTCGCCATCAACAGGACGGCGGCCGCGGTCCACTGCAGGGTCGCCATCTGGTCGTAACCGAAGTACTCCCAGACGGAGTTGACGATGCCCTTCTGGGCGCGGCAGGTGTCCGCGTCCGCGTTGACACAGGTGCCGTACCCGTAGAGCTTGCCGGACGCGGTGCCGACCCACTGGTCGATCTGGGCCACGTCGGTGGGCACCGGCGGGTCGGCGTGGAGCGGGAACGCGATCCGGCGCGGGGTGGCGAGGTGGGGCTTGACGTAGTCGAAGAGGACCGCGAAGGCGTACGAGCCGAAGAACGTCAGGGTCATCGCGGTCACCACCCGGCGCACCAGGGCTCCGACGGCGAGGCCGAGCGCCATGGTGAAGAACGCCGTCGCGACCAGCATGGGGCCGGTGGTGGTCAGCACCGGACCGGTGTACCAGTCGGCGGAGATGAACGGGTGGGCCGCGCGCCAGTACCAGGTCAGCATGGCGCCGAGCACACCGGTCGTCACCGCGGCGAGCCCGAAGGCGAAACCCAGCTTCCAGCGCAGCCAGCGCATCCGGGGCACCGACTGGGTGGTCACCAGACGCGCGGTGCCCTGCTCCTGGTCGGCGGCGACGAGCGGGGCGGCCAGGAAGACGCCGAGCAGCAGCGGCAGAGCGGACACATACCCGGTGATGTCGTTGAAGGTGTTCCCGGTGCGCTCGCGCAGAGCCGGGTCGATGGCGTCGACGGACGTGCCCGGCCACCCGGCCGCGTGCATGTTGTCGAGCATCGTGCCGCGCTCGTACGCGATCCAGAGCGAGCCGAGCACGGTCGCCGCGATACAGAAGAGCAGCGGCACCCGGTGCTGGCGGGCCATGAGCCAGGCCAGTCCGCGCAGCCTGCGGGGCTTGGCGGGGGCATCCGTCCGGTCGACGGCGGGGCGGGTGAGCGTGCTCATGCGGCGTAGTCCTCTCGGTGGCGGGGAGCGGCGGCCGGGGACAGCAGCGCGGGTGCCTCGGGGTTGCGGAGGTAGGCGAGCAGCACTTCTTCCATACCGGGTTCGGAGAGCTGCCAGTCGCCGGCCAGCCGCCCTTCATGGCGGACCATGGCCGTGAACTGCCGTCCAGCGGTGCGGACTTCGATCGCGGTGTGGGTGGCCAGGGCGGCGGGCAGTCGGCCGTCCTCGGTGACGCCGGTGACCAGGGTGTGCATCGGCACCAGTTCGTCCGTCTCACCGGCCATACGGATGCGGCCACCGGCGAGGACCAGGAGGTAGTCGCACATGTGCTCAAGCTCGCTGAGCAGATGGGAGGACATCAGGACCGTGGTGCCGCGCTCGGCGGCCTCGGCCATGAGCAGCGAGCTCATCTCGTCGCGGGCGAGCGGGTCGAGATCGGCCATCGGCTCGTCCAGGAGCAGCAGATCGGGCCGCTTCCCGAAGGCGAGCGCGAACGCGACGCGGGTGCGCTGACCGCCCGAGAGGCTGCCGACGCGGGCGTCCACGGGGATCTGTCCGCCGCGCACGATCCGCTCGGCCGCCGCCCGGTCCCAGCCCGGGTTGAGCTCCTGGCCGAGCCGCAGGGTCTCGGCCACCGTGAACCGCTTGAACAGCGGTTTGTCCTGGCCGAGATAGGCGTAACGGGGCAGCGCCTCGGGCGAGTCGGCCGGGACGCCGAAGATCCGCAGCTCGCCGGTGGTCGGCTCGGTGAGCCGGGTGGCCAGGCTGAGGAGGGTGCTCTTGCCGGCGCCGTTGGGCCCGACCAGGCCGCAGATGCGCCCGGCCGGAATCCGGAAAGAGCAATCCTTAAGCGCCCAGCCCCGACGGTATTTCTTCCCCAGCCCACGGGCCTCCAGGGCCCACTGGGTATCGGCCGCGCCAGGAGCGGTCATGCCTCGCACGCTTTCCCCCTTCCATGATTCCACTAGTTGACTAGTGGAATCATGGTCTTCGAGTCGACGACGTGTCAAACGAAGAAGGGGTTGCGCAAGCGGCTCAGCTCGCCAGTGCCGCGCGCGTCCGCTCCCACAGGTCGCGGGTGATGTCGGCGGCCGGAGCGGAACGGGCCAGGCGGTAGCGCTCGCCTGCCCACAGGTGCAGCCGCTCCGCGTCCCCGCTCTTGGCGGCCGCCGCGCGCAGACCCCGGGTCAGGTGATGGACCTGCGGATACGCGCTGGGGGCGGTGGCGTCGTGGGCGTCGATGAACTGGTTGCGCAGACCGCGCGCGGGCCGTCCGGAGAACGCCCGGGTGACGACCGTTTCGGCGAAGCGCGGGTCGATGAGTGCGTCCTGGTGCGTACGCGAGGCGCCGGATTCGTCCGCCCGCAGATACACCGTGCCGAGTTGCGCCGCGACGGCACCGGCCCGCAGCACGGCGGCGATGTCCTCACCGGTGCCGAGCCCACCCGCCGCGATCAGCGGGATCCGCACCCGCTCGCGGACGGCCGCCAGCAGATCGAGCAGCGGCACCTCCTCGGGCCGGTCGTCGGCGTCGTGCGTTCCCCGGTGCCCGCCGGCCAGCGGACCCTGTACGCACAGCGCGTCCACCCCGCACGCCTCGGCGGCCACGGCCTCGGCCACCGTGGTGACTGTCCCGATGAGATAGCTACCAACCCGGTGCAGGGCCTCGACCGCGTACGGCGTGGGCAGCCCGAAGGTGAAGGAGACGACCGGAACAGGCTCATGTACCAGCACGTCGAGCTTCGCGTCCCACTCGTCGTCATCGGCCTCGTCGGTGGGGACGGGCAGCTCGATGCCGTACGCGGCTGCCTCGGGCAGCAGTTCCTCTCGATAGGCGGCCATGGCGTCGGCGGCGCTCGGAGCGGGCGGGCCCGGCACGAAGAGGTTGATCCCGAAGGGGCGGGACGTCAACTCCCTTGCTTTGTCCCGCTGTTCGCGCATGCCCTGCGCGGTGCGGTATCCGGCGGCGAGGAAGCCGAGACCGCCTGCCTCGCTCACGGCGGCGGCCAGTTCGGGCGTGGAGGCGCCGCCCGCCATGGGGGCCTGCACGAGGGGGATGGTCAGGTGGTCGGGCTGGAACGGCACGGTCGTCCTCCGTAGGGTCGGGGGTTGCGTCGTCGGACGGATCGATCATGCCCGTGGTGGCCGGGGCCACGGCAGCGTCGACGGGGCGGATTTCGGCCACTGAGGGCGTGCGAAGGCGGACCGTGACGGACCGGCACCCCGCACCGGCGGCCCCGGTGTCCTTCCGGCCAGACGCATTCTTCGGCCGTACGAAGCAAAACCCTCGTGCCACGCGGGGAGGCGACCTGGCGGGGCCCTCTCACGGGATGAGAGCCGGCCGGAGCATGGATCACGGAACGCGGTCGGTCTCGTGAGCCGAACTAGCGCCGCTGACAAGGAGTTTGGCCGATCTGGGACGGCTTTGGACGGCTTGGTCGCCGTGGCGCACGTATCCGAATGAGGCATGTGGCCATCCCCTGAGCGGGGTCGGAGGACGGGTTGATGGCCGAGGGATCCATATCGTCCGTACACGTGTTCGTCGTACGATTCCGGCCGCCCTGCGGTCGTTGCGGCCGTGGGCCACGGAGATATGGGGGAGTCATGTCCGGCGTGGAATGGGACAGATCGCGACGGGACGACGGTGGGATGCCCGATCCGGGGGCGCTCACCACGGTGGGGGAGTTCGTCCAGGCGCTCCGGGTCATCAAAGTGGTGGAGAGCCTGTCCCTGCGGGAGTTGCAGCGGCGCAGCGGCTTGCCGAGGACGACCATCGCCCATGCGCTCAACGGGGAACGCCCGTCACTTCCGCCCTGGGACCGGGTGTTGGCGCTGCTGCGGGCGTTCGGCGTGGCGGAGGGCGAGCTGGGGCGGTGGAAGGACACCTGGACGCGGATCCGGCTCACCTCGACACGGGAAGCGACGGCGGAAGCGGGTGCGGAGGCCGGTGCGGAGCAGATCGTGACCCTGATCGAGCACCCGGCGCGCGACAAGCCGCAGGGGCACGGCCAGAAACAGGACCCGGACGCGGAAGCCACGGTGGAGACGGCCGATGTTCCCGAGGCACCACGCGCCCGGTTCGGTCCGAGGCGTCGGCTGATCGCGCAGGCGGGCCTCCTCGCCCTCGGCGTGGGCGTCGGGGCGGCTGTGGTCTTCGGGATAACCGGCGCGTCGAAGAGTTCGGACCGCACGTCGGCCGCCGCGGTGGCGGCGGCGACCTGTTCGCCCGGCCTGGGCGGTCAGATCTCCGAACCGCTGCCGCCGAAGCCGACGCAGGGCGACGCCGTGCCCAACCCGCCGAAGCAGCGCCCCGCCTGGGTGGCGCGCCCCGCCTCGGACGCGCAGATCCTCGACGACACCGATGTGGACCTGCCGATCACCACGCCGGTACGGGCCGGGGACGCGCTCGTCGTCAGCGTCATGCTGACCAGTACGTGCCCGGGCCGGGTCGAGGTGACGGACACCAAGGGGGACGAGTTCCGCCTCGCGGGCGACGTGACCGACGCGCGGCGCCACCGGACCATGGTGTTCGTGGGCTTCCGCGTCCATCCGCTCACCACGGCCGACACGATCCGGGTGGTGTATCCGCACGCCAGCAAGTACCACGTCGCGGTGGACGAGTTCCGTGGCGTCAGTGAGGTGGTCGGCCACGCCGAGAGCCACGGGGAAGCCGGCGGGGCGTCCTTCAGCACCAACTACGTCAAGCTCGACTGCGCCCCCGGGGATCTCCTGGTGGCGGCGGTGGGCACCAACAGCGGTACCGCGCCGACGTTCATGGGCGACTGGAGCGCGCTGCCCGTGCTCCGACTGTCCTCCTACCGGCTGTCGACCGCGTACCGCATCGCCCCGCAGGACCGCGCGTGCGCGGCCACCGGCAGGACCACGGCCCAGTGGGGCGCGCTGGCGGTGGCCTTGCGGTAGAACGCACCGATCGCGTACGTCCGCGAGGGCCGGATCCCCGTCGGTCCTCGTGGACGGGGTGCGAGGTGACACTGTGCCGTTCGTGTAACTGTCGCGCCACAGCGGCGCGTACACGTGAACCGACCGGGGGCCCGTGGTGTGTTGAGCGGCGAGTGCCGGACGTACTGGCCGTACCCATGGGGGAGATCATGCAGAGCAAGAGCGGGCGTCACGCGGTGATGGTGGCGGCGGTGGCCGTGGTGGCCGGTGTGCTGGTGGTCGGCTGCGACCCGAGCGGCAACGGGGGCGGGACTGGTTCCGGCAACGGTGCGTCCACCGTGCCGAGCGCCAAGAATATGCCGGACCCCACGGCGCCCTCCGCGAAGACTCCCGCGTCCACGGGCAGCGGCACCCCGTCCAAGCACACCGCCGCGCACTGCACCATCAAGGACGTGAAGGTCACCCCGGCCCACCAGGCGGCGAAGCGCCCGTCGGGTACGGGGACGGGCGCGGCGGTCGTCGGTGTCGTGAACACCTCCGCCCACCCCTGCTCGGTGAAGGGTTACGTGACGGTGGCGGGCGCGGGCAACGGCGCGCCGGGCAAGAACGTCCCCCTGACCGTGCACCACACCGGCACGGCGTCCACGGTCGTGCTCGCCCCCGGTGCGCAGGCCTGGACGAAGCTCACCTTCGTGCAGGTCCAGGGCGAGGGCGACGGCTACTGCAAGTCCGGGTCGACGCCGTACTCGTACCCCACCATGGTGATCGGTGTGCCCGGTGCGGGTGCGCATCAGACCGCCATGGACGACGGGGTGTTCGCCGAGTGCGACAACACCGTCACGGTCACCGCGCTGTCGAGCACGAAGCCGGCCTGAGCCCGCTCACCCCTCAGCCGGGCAGTACACCGCGATCCGCTGGACGAGGTTGTTGGCGAAACCACCCCGGTTCCAGGGCTGGGTGAGCGGCTGGGTGTTGCCCGCGGCGTCGGTGGCGCGGGCGCTGAGGACATGGTCGCCGGGGGTGGCCGTCCACGGCGCGTGCCACCGCCGCCAGGCCCAGTCGTGCCCGTCGGGCGGGGCGAGTTCGGCCCCGTACCAACCGCGCCCGTCGTCCGTACTCACCTCTACTTTGGTGACCGGGGCGCGGCCCGACCAGGCGCGGCCCTCCAGGCGCACCGGTCCTGGGCGTACGACCCGGGCGCGGGTCATGAAGTCGGGGAAACCGGGCGGGATCATGAGCGCGCGCGGGGCGATCCGGGTGACCGGCTCACCCGCCTCGTCGGCCGACTGCCGGAAGCGGTAGGCCACTTGCTGCTGGAATCCGGTGTACGGGGTGTCCGTGAGCTCGATGTCGCGCAGCCACTTCACGTGCGCCATGCCGTACCACCCGGGCACCACCAGCCGCAGTGGATGGCCGTGTTGGGGCGGCAGGGGTGCGCCGTTCATCGCGTACGCCACCAGCACCTCGGGGTTGCTCGCCAGAGCGTCGTCCAGTGGCAGGCTGCGCCGGTAGTCCTGCTCCACACCGCGCTCGACGCCGTGGTCGGCGCCGGTGAACACGGCCTCGACGGCGTCCGGCCCGACCCCGGCCTCGTTGAACAGCGTACGCAGCGGCACCCCCGTCCACTCCGCCGTCCCCACCGCCTCGACCAGCCACGGCTGACTCACCGGCCGGGGGCTGAGCCGGGCTCGGCCGTTGCCCGCGCACTCCATGGTGACCCGGTGGGTGACGGGCGGGAAGGACCGCAGAGCCGCGAGATCCAGGGTCAGCGCGGTGCGCACCCGGCCGCGCACGGTGAGTTCCCAGCCGTCCGCGCCGCAGTCCGGGATGTCGTAGTGGACCAGTACGTAGTGCAGCCCGGGCGGTGTGAGGTCGTAGCGCAGGGCTTCGAGGGGCAGCCCGTGGTTGCGGGTGGCGAGCGCGAGTTCCTCGGGGCTGATGCCCTCGGCGGGCCCGGCGAGACGCCCCGGTGGACTGATGTCACCGATGCGGCCGTTCATGTCCCCATGGTCCCCCGTCGGCCGGGAATTGCGAGTCCAGGCGTGCGGGCGGACGCTGGAGATGTCAGCCCTGTGGCGCCCGCTCACGGCCGTGGCCGACGAGGGCGCCGGGGCACCGGCGCGCGTACCCACCGGCGGCCCAGCAGGGGAAGGGCCGGGCGGCGTATACCGTGCCGCTGAAGGAGATCGTCATGGACGGCACGACGCTGGAGGCGATGCGGACCGTGCTGCGCGGTCCGGTCATCGGCCCGAAGGACCCGGAGTACAACGAGGCCCGCACGATCTACAACGCGATGATCGACCGCAGACCGGCCGCGATCGTACGGTGCCAGGACGCCGGGGACGTCATCGACGCGGTCGACTTCATCCGCGACCACGGCCTCGAACTGGCGGTCCGGGGCGGCGGACACAGCGGTGCGGGTCTGTGCCTGGTGGACGAGGGTGTCACCGTCGACCTGTCGCCGATGCGCTGGGTACGTGTCGATCCCGCCGCGGAGATCGCGCAGGTGGGCGGCGGCAGTCTGCTCGGCGATCTCGACCACGCGGCCCACGCGTTCGGTCTTGCCACCCCAGCCGGCATCATGTCGACGACGGGCGTCGGCGGGCTCGCCCTCGGCGGTGGCCACGGCCATCTGACCCGCAAGTACGGGCTGACGGTGGACAATCTGCTGGCGGCCGACGTGGTGCTCGCCGACGGCAGTTTCGTCACCGTGGACGAGCGCAACCGCCCGGATCTGTTCTGGGCGCTGCGTGGCGGCGGCGGGAACTTCGGTGTCGTCACCGCCTTCACCTTCCGGCTGCACCCCGTGCACACCGTGGTGCTCGGGGTGACCGTGTGGACGCTCGACCGCCTTGCCGACGTGCTGAAGTGGTACCGCGAGTTCCTGCCGCAGGCGCCCGACGACCTGAACGGGTTCTACGCGGAACTCGTCGTCCCGCCGGGGCCGCCGTTCCCGGAGGAGATCCACGGGCAGAAGATGTGCGGTGTCGTGTGGTGCTGGACGGGCGACCCGGACCAGGCCGAGAAGACCCTCGAACCCATCAACGAGCCCGGCCCGCCCACCTTCCACTTCACCGCGCCCATGCCCTACCCGATGGTGCAGAGCATGTTCGACGAGCTGATCCCCAAGGGGTTGCAGTGGTACTGGCGCGGCGACTTCTTCGACCGCATCACGGATGCGTCCATCGATGTGCACGCGAAGTATGCGGAAGGTATTCCCACCGGGTTGTCGACGATGCACCTGTACCCGGTCGACGGTGCCGCCCATCGGGTGCGTGCGGGGGACACGGCCTGGGGGTACCGGGACGCGGTGTGGTCCGGGGTCATCGGTGGCATCGACCCCGACCCCGCCAACGCGGAGGTTGTCCGGCAGTGGTGTGTGGACTACTGGGAGGAGTTGCATCCGCACTCGATGGGTGGGGCGTATGTGAACTTCATCGGCGCGGGGGAGGGGGCGGACCGGGTGAAGGCGACCTACCGCGACCAGTATGACCGTCTTGCCACGGTCAAACGTACGTATGACCCGCGCAACCTGTTCCATGCCAATCAGAACATTGAGCCTGCGTGACGCTCCGCGGGTGTGCGGTTGTTCGTCTGCGGGTTGGTGGGGGCTGGTCGCGCAGTTCCCCGCGCCCCTTAAACGCGCAGCCACTACGTCAGACTGGTAGTAGGCGGGCTATCAGCGCGCTCAGCTGTTGTGCGTTGCGGCATGCGTGCATCTCCACTACGTCCGCATACGCCAGGGCCGCAGAGTCTCCCGTCGACCAGAGCGATGGTTGCTCGGGGTTGAGCCAGTAGACGCGGCGGGCCCGTTCCGTAATGCGGCGTAGGGCGGGGACGTTCGGGTCGGTCATGTTGGTGCGGGCGTCGCCGAGGATGAAGACGGCCGTGCGGGGGCCGACCGCGTCCAGGTGGCGCTCGGCGAACTCCCCCAGCGCGGCGCCGTAGTCGCTGCTGCCGTGCCAGCCCGTGACCGCCGCCTCGGTGAGGATGCGGCCGCCGAGTCCGGCGGGGTCCGCGGTTCCGTGGCGGACGAGGCCCGTGACCTCGTCGATGCGGTTGACGAAGGCGAACACGCGGACCTTGGCGAACTGGTCGTGGAGCGCTTGGACGAGGAGCATCGTGAAGTTGGCGAAGCCCGCCACCGAGCCGGAGACGTCGCAGAGCAGGACGAGTTCCGGGCGGGCCGGTCGCCTGCGGCGCAGGACCGGGCGCATGGGCACCCCGCCGGTCGACAGCGAGCCGCGCAGGGTGCGGCGCAGATCGACCTGGCCGCGTGCCGCACGCCGTCGGCGCGCAGCGAGTCGGGTGGCGAGTTTACGGGCCAGTGGGTGCACCGACCTGCGCAGTTCATCGAGTTGGGCCCGGCCGGCGAGGAGGAAGTCGACCCGGTCGGCGGTGGGCGGCAGGGCCCGGCGGGCGATCTGCTCGGCGCCGCGCCGTTCGGCGACCCGGCGGCGCGCCTCGGTGCCGACGCGCTTCCGGAACGCCTCGATCCGGCGCCGGATCTCGTCGTCGGTGAGCCGGTCCGTGAACTCGGGCCCTTCCGCGCCCTGCCCGAGTGTCGTCCGTACCCGTGCGAGCAGGGTCTGGGGCCGTAGCCGCGAGAGGGTCTGATGGGCCGACCAGCCGTCCGAGCCCGGCGACGACCCGTATCCGCCGAGGCTGTCCACGGCCTCGCCCGCCAACTGCCCCAGCAGCGCTTGGTCGTTGGCGGCCAGCGCGGCCGCGAGGCGGTCGCGCAGGTCGGCGGTGTCTCCGCCCGAGTGGTCCGGCGCGCCCACGCGGAGCGGGAAGTACAGATCGAAGACCGGGTCGAAGACGGCGCGTTGGCCCTCCTGGTGGAGCAGGGCGGCCGCGAGTCCTTCCCGTATCCGCTCCCGGTCGTCGAACCCCAGCACCTCCAGGGCGGCCGCCGCGTCGACGGTCTCGCCCGGGCCGATCCGGATGCCGTGCGTGCGCAGGCTGCGGACCAGCTCGGTGAGCCGGTCGGGCAGGGCGGTCACACGGCGTCCAGGTCGAGCTTGGCGGCGGCCTTCAGCACGTCGTCCTGGTGCTTGAGGATCACGCCGAGGCTGTCCCGTACGACGTTCTCGTCGAGGGTGTCGGCGCCGAGGGCGAGCAGGGTGCGCGCCCAGTCGACGGTCTCGGCGACCGACGGGGCCTTGCGCAGGTCCATCGCCCGCAGCGCGCCGACCACCCGTACGACGGAGGCGGTGAGGGCGTCGTCGAGGCCGGGCACCCGCATCCGTACGATCCGGCGCTCCAACTCCTCCTCGGGGAAGCCGATATGGAGGAACAGGCACCGGCGGCGCAGGGCCTCGGAGAGCTCGCGGCTCGCGTTGGAGGTGAGCACCACGAACGGGCGGCGGGTGGCGGTGATGGTGCCGAGCTCCGGCACGGTGACCTGGAAGTCGCTGAGGACTTCCAGGAGCAGCCCCTCGACCTCGACGTCCGCCTTGTCGGTCTCGTCGATCAGCAGGACCTTGGGGTCGGCGCCGCGGATCGCGGTGAGCAGCGGGCGCGGGAGCAGGAACTCCTCGCTGAAGATGTCCGTGCGCGTCTCGTCCCACGACTCGTCGCGGCCCGCGGTGATCCGCAGCAGCTGCTTGGCGTGGTTCCACTCGTAGAGCGCGCGGGACTCGTCGACGCCTTCGTAGCACTGGAGCCGGATCAGCTCCGCGCCCGCGGCTTGCGCGACGGCCTTGGCGAGCTCCGTCTTGCCGACGCCCGCCGGGCCTTCGATGAGCAGCGGTTTGCCGAGGCGGTCGGCGAGGAAGACGGTGGTGGCGACGGCGGGCGAGGCCAGATAGCCGGTCTCGGCGAGGCGCGCCGAGACGTCGTCCACGGACGTGAAGTACCCGGTCGTCATGGGATGTTCTCCTGGTCTCCGGCTCGGCGCGACGGTGCTCCGGCCCTCGTACTTGATCAGTACACGAGCCGGACCACAACAGGGCGACGCTGTTTGCGGTGAACGTCACGGTGCCGGGGCTACGGGGCCGACGGCGTCGCTCGTCGCGTGGTCAGCAGGAGGGCGATGTCGTCCGGGCGGTCCGTCGTCTGGCGGGCCCGTTCGATCAGCAGATCCGCCGTGCCGGTCAGGGACGCGCCGCCCCGGCGGGTGGGGGCGGCGGCGTGGGCCAGGGCCGCGCGGAGGCGTTCGATGCCCGTGTCGATGTCGGTGCCGGGGTTCTCGACGAGACCGTCGGTGTACAGGGCGAGGACAGCACCCGGCTCAAGGCGCAGCTGCGTCACGGGATATACCGCAGTCGGGTCCACCCCGAGCACCACGCCGCCGGACAGGTCCAGGACCTCGGTGGCACCGTCGGGGTGGCGCAGGAGCGGCTGGGGGTGCCCGGCGCGGGCCGCCTGCGCCAGCCCGGTCACGGGGTCGAGGCGGATGTAGCAGCAGCTGGCGAACTGGCCCGGGTCGAGATCGATGAGCAGCCGGTTCGTCCCGCTCATCACCTCCTGCGGGGAGTGCCCGCCGAGCGCGAACGCCCGTACCGCGCTGCGCAGTTGACCCATGGTGGCGGCGGCCTGGACACCGTGCCCCTGGACGTCGCCGATGACCAGGGCAAGGCCTTCGCCCGCCTCGATCACGTCGTACCAGTCGCCGCCCACGTCCATCCCCTGCGTGCCGGGCAGATAGCGGCCCGCCGTCTCCACCTGCGGGTGCGCCGGAAGGCGGTGGGGGAGCAGGGCCGCCTGGAGCCCTCGGGCGAGGGCCGCCTCGGTGTCGTAGCGCTGCGCCCGCTCCAGGGCCTGGGCGATCAGCCCGGCGAGCGCGGTGAGCACCGTGCGCTCCTGCGCGCTGAACGTACGGGGGATGTCGAAGCCGAGGATGCAGGAGCCGACCGGTCGGCCGGAGGCGATCAGCGGCAGGAAGGCGCGGGCGCCCTGTTCGGCGTCGAGGGCGATGCCGGGGTAGGCGGCCGCCAGCTGCTGCATGGACTCGAAGAAGAGGGGGCGGCCGCTGGTCAGCGTCTCGACGCCGGGGAGCCGGACGTCCAGGCCCACGCCGTCGAAGGGGTCCAGGAACCCTTGGGGGAAGCCGGTCTCCCAGGCCAGGTAGAGGCGGCGCTCATGGAGCAGATAGATGGCGAGCCTGCGGCCGCCGAACGCGGGCAGCAGCTCCCGCATGACCACGGCGGACACCTGCCGCGCCGTGACCGCCTCGCTGAGCGCGATCGCGAGGAAGAGCGGCGGATACAGCGGCGCGGTCGCGTTCGCCACCGCCTCGGGAGGGGGTGCGGTGCCCGCAGAATCCGCCAGGGACGCGAGCGCGGTCGGTGGCAGGGGGCCGACGGCCGCCTGGTCGGCCGCGGCGTCCACGGGCCCGGTCTCGGTCGCCGGGTCGGCCGTGGAGGCGCCCACGGTGTCCGCGTCGTGCCCCAGCGGGACCGCCGTGAAGGTCAGGCCGTCCGGGCCGGGGTAGGCGGAAAGGGACAGCCATTTGTCGTACCCGGGCCGCGCTTCCGGCTGCCCGTTGTCCGGCCGGGGGCGCCTGACCCGGAAGTGGACCGGATCCCGCGACAGCAGCGCGCCGCGCAGATGGTCCTCGTACGCGGGCCGGTCCAGCCACGGCACGGCCTGCCACAGGGGCTGGCCGAGGAGTTCCGCGCGGGGCCGCCCCAGCAGCAGGGCGGCGCGCGGGTTGACGTAGCTGATGAGCCCGAGGCGGTCGAGCGTGAAGACGCCCTCGGGCAGCAGCTCCGCGGCCCCGTCGCCCGCCGTGCCGCCGCCCATGTCGACCACGATGCCGCTGAGGCGGGAGTCGTCCGGTGCCGCGCCGCCCGGCCCGGAGAACTCCAGCAGACGCATTCCGCCGTCCGCCGCGCGCACCCGCAGCGGCCGGGGCGGCGCCTGACCGGTCTCCGCCGTCTCGTGCAGCGCGGCGAGCAGCTGGTGGGCGTCGTGCGGGGCCACCGAGGCGGCCAGTGCCTCGGGCGTGCCGGTGAAGCCCCTGGTGCCGAGCAGGGCGGACAAGGTGTCGTCGGCCGTCACCGTGCCCGTCGACAGATCCCAGGAGAACCGCCCGACACCCCCCGGCGGGGCGTCGTCGGCCGGTGGCCGTACGCTCAGCGGCTCGCCGTCCCAGACGATCTGCGGCCCGTCCTCCTCCAGCTCGGAGAGCGCGGCGCCCAGTCCCTGCGCCACCTCGGTCAGACGGTCACGGTCGAGTTTCACGGCCGTCGCGTCCGGCGTCGCGGGCCGCAGCACCGCGAGGACCCCGTACGGCGTGGATGCCCCCACCACGGGCACGTACACCGAACCGAACCGGAACGGCAGACCGGCCGCGAGCTGGGGATACCGGCGCATCGTCTCCGTGGAGTCGGCCAGCTGGATCTCCACGCCCAGGCGGTGGGCGTCGGCCACCGGGAACGGCCGGTCCATGTGCATCCGCCACCAGGGGCGGAACAGCGGCCCGGGCAGCCCGGCGAGCACGGCGAGCCGTAGCAGCCCGGGCGTGCTGGACCGCAGATACGCACCGCCCACATGGCCGCCGACCGCGCGCATCGACTCCGCCACGGCCCCGGTGAGCAGGGCGGTGAGCCGTCCAGGCGCCCGGTGCCGGCTCTCGGCGCTTCCAGTCATCGGTCTGCCCTCGTCCGCGTGCCGCGCGGTAGGTGATACAGCAAGAATGCGCCCCGGCGCCGCAGCCCCGCACTTCGGCGCCGGACCATCCGGCCCAGCCGGAATGGATCGTACGTTCGATATCTAGCGTGCCGGGACCGGGCCGCCGGGGCTCTGCTTCGGCCGGTGCCGCAGCGCCCGCACGGCCTTGCCGATGCCCCCGCTGAGCAGCAGACCCACCGCGCCGAGCACGAGCAGCGCCACCAGCGGATGCCACCACGCGGACTGCAGCCAGGGGAGCGCATGGCGGCCGACCCAGCCGATGTCCTTGCCCGTGCACTTCACATCGCAGGCGCCGGTCCCGAAGAGCGATCTGCGTCGGAAACTCATCGCGGCGACGAGTCCCACGACGACCAGTCCCACCAGGGCCGGAACGAGCCGTCGGCTCAGCCCCCAGGCGGCGAGCGCGACCAGATACACGCCGATGGCCATGACCACCGCGCCGCCCAGGCTCAGCACCCGCGTCCCGAGGACCATGGCGGCGACGCCGATCACCACGCAGACGAACCCGGCGATCGTCAGCGCCCGGGGTGCGCCGCCGAAGAGGCCGGACGCGCGATAGCCGGTCATCGTCACCGTGCGCGCGGACGTGAGGAACGGTTTGACCGACGCCGGGGACTGCTTCACCGCGGTCGCCGTGGCGGTCGCGGTGGCGAGTGCCTTCGTGACGGTACGGGTGAACAGCGGCTCGCCGAGCTCCGTCGCGAACGTCTCGTCGGGGACCGGGCAGTCCGCGAGCCGCGCGGCGATCGCGTCCGCCGTCGCCGAGATGGGCTCCGACCCGGCGCCGGAGGCCGTGGTGTCGAGCGCGGACGCGATGAGCTTGTTCTGCTCCGGGCTCCACTTGCGGGTCATGACCGCCGACGCGGCCGCCTGGGCCGCCGCCACCGCCTTGTCGGGCTGCCCGGCCGCGTCCAGTACCTCAACGGCCCATGAAGTATGGTGAGTTGACGGATTGCCGAGCACATGGCGGGCGACGACCGGCAGTTCCTCCGCCGCGATCCACCGCTGCCAGCTGTGCGCCGCCCACAGCGCGGTGAGCGGAAGACAGGTCGGCAGGGCGCGGGCATCGTCGTCGAGGAACCCCAGCTCCGCGATGACGGCGTCGCGGGTGAGCTGGACGGCGTCCTCCCCGGCGGCTTCGATGGGCCAGCCCTGCGGCTCCGTACCGTCGAGGACCTCGTCGCGCAGCCGCTCGTAGAACCACCGGCTGCGCGGGATTCCCCCGGCCGGGTCGTGGGACTCGGCCAGTGCGTGGACGCGCCGGGGGTCGAGGAGCAGATGGACGATCCAGCCCGCGCCGTCCAGGCGGCCCCAGGCCCAGTCGTTCGCCCGCCAGGACGACTTGTAGAACGCCCCGAAGTGGAACAGCTGCATCCCGGTGAGCTTCGAGGCCGCGGTGGCACGCTGCGGGGCGAGCACACTGCGGGTGTCCGCACTCACCTGGATGAGCTCGACCGGCTGCTCCACTTCCATCGCCACAGGGAGCACCGAGCGGGTGGCGACGTGGAGTTCGAAGAGGCGGTACGCGATCGCGTCGGCGTCGTCGGAGTCGATGCCGCCGCACAGGAAATGGACGTAGGTCGCGAGTTCCGCCGCCGCTTTCTGCCGCGTCCGCTGTGTGGAGTCGGGCCGGAAGGAATCCGCGCCGACCGCCGCGTGACCGCTCCGCACGTACCCGCGTAGTCGGCCCACCACTTGTGACAACTGACGCCAGCCGTCCTCAAGGGAGTTCGGCGGTGGGTCGGACGGCGGCGGTGTCGCCAGCAGGCGCGCGTACTGCCCCGCGAGGGACTGGGCGAGTTGAGGGAGGGTGCGCTGATCCCCGTCGTCGCCGTCGAATCCCTTCAGCTCGCTCTCGACGAGCTCGTCGGCCTGAGGTCGCTCGCCCGGGACGAACCCCTCGTGCACCTGCTTGTTCAGCACGGCCAGCTCGGTCCACTTCTCGGGCCGGCTGACATACGCGGCCTGCAACATCGCGAGGACCGTGGCTTTGGCGCCGTCGAACGCCGGGCGCCCGAACTTCGCCAGCCCGTCGAAATCGCGTCGGTCGGGCAGTGCCCAGTGGACGGCGACCGCCGACGCGGCCGCCTCCTGGCACTCCTCCTCGGCGCTGCGGCCCGGCGCCAGCGCCTTGCGCCAGTCGTCAGGCATCCGCTGCCCGGGCATCGTCGTCAGCGCGCGCATCAGCGCCGTCACCACGGGCTGGACGAGCCAGGTGGCCTCGCGGACGCGGTAGTCGTCCAGCACCGTCCCGGTGAGCAGGCGAAAGCCCGGGAACTCTTCGGACGGCCGGCGGTCGGCCAGCCGGGATCCGATCTCCGCCATCCGCAGCCGGGTGTCGCGCACCGCGTCCACCCGGTCGTTGTGCTGTCGCAGGGCCTTGAGGTCGGCGCTGATGCTCTGGTTCAGCACAGTGCCGAGATCCTTGAGCAGCGCCTCGCCGAGCGTCCAGGGCGCGTCGAACGACTCCTGGAGCGCGGGCGCCTGGCGCGGGTCCGGGGCCCCGCCGGGCGACGGGACGACGTACAGCAGCACGCGTCTGATGTGGCGTTCGGCCGGCCGGTCGAAGACGGCCTGGAGCACGGGGGCGATCGGCCGGTTCGCGAGCAGCCCGCCGTCCGCCACCCAGTGGTCGCGCGTGATGTCGGCGTACGGCTTCATACCCGGGTGGCGCAGGATCCCCTTCGCCGGGACGGCGGGGATCTCCTTCTCGAACGGTACGAACGCGGGCTCGAAGGCGAGGGGATACGAGGCGCTGCACCGCGCCGCGAGCGACACCATGTCGAAGGCCGCCGCGCCCTTGAGCTGCTTCTCGTCGAACGCGAAGAGCCCGCGGTGATCCACATCTTGGACCAGGGTCCCGAACGCGTCCGTGAAGCGGCTGGTCTCACCCGTGAGCAGGGTGGTGGTGATGAACAGCTCGGTCCGCGGATCCGGTTCCACAGCGGTCGTCGGCGGGCGGTACAACAGGTCCGACTGGCGCAGGCCCTTGATGCCGTTGAGCAGATCGTTGAACAGCACGCCGTCGCCTTGCAGCAGCGAGGGCGGGTTCTTCTCCTTGGGGTCCCGCAGCAGCGTCTCGAAGGCGCCGGACTTCAGCCAGAACTCCCGCAGCGGGCCCAGGTCGAACGCGTTGACCCGGGCGAGGCCGAGCAGCGCGCCGTTGATTCCCCCGGCACTCGTACCGGACAGGACGTCGATGCTGACCGTGGTGTCGAGCAGGTTGAGCAGCCGTACGTAGAGCTCCCGCACCTTGCCCTGGGGGTCCGGTGCTGCGCCGAGGTCCGCGACGAAGTCGCCTTCGGCCGGTGGATGGCGGCGCCATGCGGCCTGTTGCAGCAGATTCAGCTCGCGCGCGACACCGCCCATCCAGATGGCCAGACTCACGCCTCCGGTCATGGCGGTGGCGATACGGATCTCCTGCGTACGCGCGTCGACCGGCTTCACATCCATGCTGCTCCTCTGGGGCGGGACTGCTCTGGCTGTGCAGAACGGTCAGGCTCCCGCAAACACGGCACTTGCGGCATCCCGCCACGGCGGAGCGCCCCTCACTTTCTTCGCGCCCGCTCCCCGCTCTCGCCGAACGTACGACGGTAGGCCCCCGGCGTGGTGCCGAGGGCGGAACGGAAACGTCGACGGAGGTTGACGGCCGAGGCGAGGCCGACGCGGGTGGCGATGGCCTCGACCGGCAGATCGGTCTGCTCCAGCAGAACCCGTGCCGCGTCCAGACGTTGACGCAGCAGCCACTGGCCCGGGCTGGTGCCCAGCTGGTCGGTGAAGCGCCGGGCCAGGGTGCGGCTGGACAGTTTGGCGTGCGCCGCGAGCCGGTCGAGGGTGAGCGGGGTGTGGAGTTGGGTGGTGGCCCACTCCAGAAGGGGTGCCAGCGATTCGTCGGGGATCCTGCCGGGTGCGGGCCGCACGGCGTACTGGAGCTGGCTGCCCTCGCGGTGCGGTGGCAGGACCATACTGCGGGCTATCTCGGCGGCGTGGGCCGAGCCGTGGTCGGAGCGTACGAGGTGCAGGCACAGGTCGATGCCCGCGCCGCTCCCGGCGCTGGTCGCCACGTCGCCGTGGTCGACGTAGAGCACATCGCTGGCCACGTCGACCGCCGGGAAGTCGGCGGCGAGCTGGGCGGTGCGGCGCCAGTGCGTGGTGGCGCGGCGGCCGTCGAGCAGCCCGGCCTGGGCGAGGACGAACGCGCCGGTGCAGATGGCGACGATCCGGGCGCCGCGTCGATGGGCCGCCCGCAGCGCGTCCAGGATGGCCGGCGATATCTCGACCCCTGGCTGCTGCCAGCCCCAGCCGGGTACGACCACGGTGTCCGCCGCTTCCAGGGCGTCGAGCCCGGCCTCCACGAGCATGGTGTAGCCGACGGTGGTCGGGAGCGGCCCGGGGTGCTCGGTGCACACCTGGAACGCGTAACGGCTGGGCAGTTCCGGCCGCTCGGTGGCGAAGACCTCGGAGGCACAGGCGAGTTCGAACGGTGACTGGGGTGAATTGAGCAGAGCCACGACACGGTGACGGTCCATGGCGGGAATGTACCCGACGATGTCTTTCTGGACTCTACGGCGCGGGGCTCGACTCGATCACAGTGGAGTCATGAGCGAGATCACTGAAACAGGACCGTTGAAGAGCGTCGTGCAGGTCGAGGAGGTGGAAGGCGTCGTGGTGGCACCCGGGATCGTGCAGCGCAGGGTGGGCGGCACCGACCACGCGCGCGGCTGGCTGGTCGACTTCGCGCCGGGCAGCGAGTGGCCGGGGATCGACTCCCACACCACCGAGGAGCGCTACTACGTGCTCAGCGGGGAGGTCATCGAGGGCGAGGAGCGCCACGGGCCGGGCACGTATGTGGTGTTCGCGCCCGGCAGCTCGCACCGGCCGCGCAGTGAGAGCGGGGCGCAGATTCTGGGGATCACGGTGCTCTGAGCGCGCCTGAACGCACGAGTGGGCCGGAGGCACGATGCCTCCGGCCCACTCGGCCGCGCGAAGTCGGGACTAGCGTGCGGCGTGCCCGCTCGCCAGCGGCCACTCGCGGTTCAGCGCGCCCAGCGGGATGCGGCGCTCGATCACAGGCGTCCCGAACAGCGAGAGCTGGAAGTGGAGTTGACCGCTCAGGTCGAATCCGCCGTACAGCACCCAGGCGCCGGACGCCGAGGTCTTGCCGTCGCTGGACGCGGTGGCCTTGGCGTCGGCCTCACCGCGCAGATACGGGGCGAAGTCGGCGCTGACGCCGACCGCGCCGTACAGACCCACCGACGCCTCGGCGCCGAGGGCGCCCTTGACGCGACCGGCGGCCGTGACGCCCGCCGTCACCGGGGTGCTGTGCACCGCCGAGGTGCTGACGGGGGACCAGCCCTTGCCGGCCTTGTAGCTGCCGCCGACGCGGAAGTCGCCCTTGACGTCCTGCTGGACGTCGAGCGTGACCTTGCCGTCGGCCTCGACCTGGACGTAGCAGGTCAGGTCGAGGTTGACGACGACGGGCACCGGGCCGACCTGGATGACGGGCGCGCTGTGCAGCTTGGCGAACGGGATGCGCTTGGGCTGGCCGGTGCTCGCGGCGGCGCGGCCCTGCAGCGCCCACTGCGAGGACCACTTGCCGCTCATACCGAGGAACGCGGAACTGGGACCGAAGCCGGTGCTCTTGCTGCCGTCGTACGAGAACTCGACCTCGGGGGCGAGCTGCACGAAGCCGGAGACGGAGGCACCGGCCGAGGCGGGAGCGTCCTTGGCGGTGTCCACGGCGGCGTTGACATCGAGGCGCAGGTTGCCGAGGGGCAGCTTCGCGCCCTTCGGGCCGAAGTTCAGGCCCTCGCCCTTGGCCCAGGAGAAGGTGACGCCCTTCATCAGGGGCAACACGGTGACCGACGACGGGTCGACGGGGACCTTGCCGTCGGCCTTGTCCTCCTTGAGCACGGAGGCCAGGGTCGTGTCGGCGGTCTTGACCTCGGTGCCGTGCTCGGTCTTGCCGACGACCTCGGTGACCTTCGCGAGCAGGCCGTTGGGGGCGCCCGGGGCCGGTGCGCTGGCGATGATGTCGCCGACCGCGACGGGCTTGTCGGGCGCGGGGGAGTGGCTCGGGGAGTGGCTGGGCGATCCGGGGCGGTGCTGCGGCGCCGAGGATATGACGGCCCGTTGCTTCGCCTTGTCGTAGGAGGCGACCTTCAGCGTGGACTTCTCCGGCTGGCCCTTGCCCGAGCGGGTGCGGGCGATGGAGGTCGGCGCGGACGACTCCAGCGGCGCGGCGGCCACGTCGAGCTGCTGGGTGTCGTCGGCCGCAGACGCGGTGGTGGAGGTGCTGCCCGGCTCGGCCGCGCTGGTGTGCCCCGAGGAGGAGCAGCCGGTGGCGGCGAGCGCCAGCGCGGTCAGACCGGGGACGAGGAGGCGTCTGGTGAGGATGCGCACGTAGGTGTGACCTTCACAGTGAGGGGGGTGGGGCGTTACTCATGAGTAACGGAAAGGTGATCATGCCATGTACGCCCGGTGGCAGTCACATCGAGACGGCCGCCAACTCGCCCTCCGCACGGGAAGGTTGAAGCTTCATTTACGCAGGGTGTGCGCGCCCTGCGTGTGAGGCATCGGTGTGCGCGGTGTGACGGCCTCCGTTCAGGCGCGCGGTGCCGTGCGCTGCCAGGGGTTGAGCCGTTCCAACTGGGCGACGAGGTCGAGAAGCTGATGCTCGGAACCGGGGCGCCCGACGAGCTGGATTGCACCGGGCAACCCGGTCGGCAGCAGGCCGAACGGCATGGCCAGGGCCGGTCGGCCGGAGAGGTTCCACGGCGGGGTCATGGGTGAACAGAGGGTGTTGACCGCGATGTTGGCGAGCCAGCCGCGCTCGTGCCAGGCCTGGGCCCTGTACGACCCGGGTGCGCCGTGTCGATACCGCGTGGATCTTCACCTCCGCCCTTGCGCCGAGCCCGGCCCGGGCTATGGACACGGTGTGCGGGCTGGGGCAGGCTCCGGCGCCATGACAGCTGACCAGATCGGCCCAACTTCCCTACCAGCAGGACTTGGTGAGGCGATACGTGGCACCGCGGACGACATCGCGGTACTGCTGCGCGAGGTCCGGGACACCGCCGTTCCGGTGCCCGGCCTCACCTGGACGCTGGGGGAGACGGCGGCACACCTCGCCCTGGCGAACATGCTGATGGCCGACCTCGCGGCGGGCCGCGAGCACGGCTACGGGGACGGCACGGTCGAAGGTATCGCGGCGGCCAACGAACGCGCGCTCGCCGAGTTCGGCGAACGCGCGGCGCGGCCGTTGGCGGAGATGATCGTGGCGCAGACCGGGGCGTTCCTCGCAGCGGACCGTGGTACGGCACCGGTGAACACCCCCATGGGCACCATGGGTCAGGTCGTCCTCGGCTCGTATCTCCTCACGCACATGCTGGGCCACGGGTATGACATCGCCCGCGCGGTGGGCCGCCCGCACATGCTCGACCGGCGGCGTGTCGAGCTCTCGCTGCCCTTCATGGTCGAGGCGATGCCACGGGTGGTCGACCCCACCACCGCACGCCGCCTCACCGCGCGCTACACGGTCCGTCTCTGGGGCGGAGCCCGGTTCGGCGTGACGTTCGACAACGGGGCGGCGACGGTCGATCCGGTCCCCTCGGGCCGTGCGGACTGCACCATCTCCATCGAGCCCGTCACGTTCCTGTTGATGGCGCTCGGCCGGGCCGATCCACGCGGCGCCGTCGCCCGGGGGCGGGTGCTGGCCTGGGGCCGTAAACCCTGGCTCGCGCCGCGCTTCCCGACGCTGTTCAAGGCGCCCTGAACACCCCTGACACCGCGTACGACAAACGCCCTCGACACCGCGTACGACAATGGGCGGGTACACCCACCACCCCACCCGAGGAGCCCTCTTGTCGTCACAGCCGTCTGCCGGCCGAATCCGCCGGAACGCCCGGGCGCGGGCGATGGTGCTCGCGGTGGCGCTGCCGCTGCTGGCCGCCGTCGCCGTCGAGCCCGCGCACGCTCAACCCCTCGCGCAGGTGCAGCAGCAGGCACCGGCCGCCGCCACCATCACCGAGGGGCAGGTCAAGGAGGTCGCCCGGGGCGGTGTGATCACGTATCCCTCCGTCACCAGCTGTCTGACCGTGACCGTACGGCTGCGCGGCGGCGGTCTGGTGGGTGCGCACGCGAGCCTGTTCCAGGTGCCGGGCGAGCTCCGGTCGGACGAGATCCTGCCCGCCGTACGGAAGGCCGTCGCGGGCCGTGCGGTGCGGGCCGTCGAGGTGCGGGGCGCGGTGGGCGCCTGGAATCCCGGCTACTTCACCCGGGCGATCGAGAGTTACGGGGACGGCGAGGCGGTGCCGGTTCCGCAGGGGCGGGACTTCGACGGTCTGGCGCGCGCGGTGGCCCGGCAACTGGGGCAGCCCCGTGGCGCGGTGAGCGTCGAGGACGTACCGGACGGGGACCAGATCGTCCGCTGACCAGCCCCCGGATCCGCTCGGGGGTTATCCCCACCGAGGTCGTCGTGCCTACCGGATGGGATCATGGAACGGGCTCAACCACCCTTGTTCCATGACCGCTTACCGCAATCGAAGCCTCGCCGTCGCCCTCTCCGCCGCAGCCGTCGCGACGGCCCTGACCGCCACCGTCGCCCCGACGGCCCACGCCGGGACGGGTGGCCCCGAGGTGCCCCAGCTCGACTGGACTTCCTGTGCCGGGGCGGGCGGCCAGGAGTGCGCACAGCTGCCCGTGCCGCTCGACTACCGCCACCCGGACGGGCCGACCCTCACCCTCGCCGTGACCCGGCTGCGCAGCGACAACCCCGACAAGCGGCGCGGGGTGCTCCTCGCGATCCCCGGCGGCCCGGGTGGGTCCGGGGTCGGGCTGCTGAAGGAGAAGGGCGACGCCCTGCGCAAGCGGATGGCGGGCGCGTACGACATCGTCAGCCTCGACCCGCGCGGGGTGGGCGGCAGCACGAAGGCGAGCTGTGAACTCACCCCGGATGACCGGATGTTGGTGAATGTACGGTCTTGGCCCGGCCAGGGCGGCGACATCAGCGCGAACACCGAGAGGTCCCGCCGCGTCGCCGACGCCTGTCACCGCAACGGCGGCGCGGTGCTGCGCAGCTTCACCACTCTGAACGAGGCCCGCGACATCGACCTGTTCCGGCAGGCTCTCGGCGAGCGCAAACTCTCCGGGTGGGGCACCTCGTACGGAACGTATGCCGGTGCCGTGTACGCGCAGCTCTTCCCGCAGCACACCGACCGCTGGGTGCTGGACAGCAACGACGACCCGAACCCGAACCGCGTCGGGCGCGGCTGGCTGGCCAACGCGGCGCAGGGGACCGAGGACCGGTTCCCCGACTTCGCGGCGTGGGCGTCCGACCCGGCGCAGGAGGCCAAGGGGCTGCGGCTGGCCGAACGCGCCGAGGACGTGCGGCCGTTGGTGCTCGGCCTGGCGGAGAAGCTCGACGCCGCACCGAGGAAGACGACCACGAAGGACGTCCCGCTCACCGGAAACATGCTGCGCCAGACGCTCCAGATCGCCCTGATGAGCGACGACTCTTTCCCGATGATGGCGCAGCTCGTCAAGGAGGCCCAGGAGCCGACGGCGACGCCCGCCCTGCCCCCGTTCCTGGCCCAGCCGCTGAGCGACGAGTCCGTGGCGGTCATGTTCGGGGTCGTCTGCAACGACGTCAGCTGGCCGACGCAGGTCTCCTCGTACGAGCAGGCGGTCGCCGCCGACCGCGTCCGGCACCCGCTCACGGCCGGGATGCCGGTCAACGTCACACCCTGCACGTTCTGGCAGGACGGGGCCGCCGAGAAGCCGGCCCGGATCACCGCCGACGGCCCGTCCAACGTCCTGCTGATCCAGAACCGGCGGGACCCGGCGTCGCCGTACTCCGGCGCTCTGAAGCTGCGTCAGGCCCTGGGCGACCGGGCCCGTATGGTCACCGTCGACCACGGCGGCCACGAGGTGTACCTGGCCAACGGCAACCCCTGCGCCGACCGCACGGTCACCACGTTCCTCACCACGGGCCAGCGCCCGGAGGACAGCGTCTGCGAGAACTGACGGCCATTCAGCTGGTGAAGCCGATGTGCACGTGGTCGTGGTGGGTGGCGTCGGAGAAGTACTGGTTGGCCGTCGCGCCGCCCGAGAGCTGAACCGGCCCGCCCACGTTGTACGAGCCCGCGGCGGCGGCCGCCCGCATGAACGCGGTGATCAGGCCGCGCGAGGTCGCCGGATCGACGACCGGGTGGCCGTCGATGCGCCAGACGTCGAAGGCCCGGCCGAGCGGATGGTCGCTCGGCCGGTCGGTGCCGAACACGTCCAGCGGGTGGCCCGACCGTACGACGCTCACCGACACCCGGTAGTCGCCCGCGAGACGGAGCATCGCGCTGAGCACGCTCTCGTGTACCTGGCCGCTGCGGATGTCGGCGGCCGAGGCGGGCGGCAGCTCGATCCGCGACTGGGCGAGCACCGCCCGCGCCGAGGCACCGAGCGCGGCCGGGGGCCCCGGGTTCGCGGGGTGCAGGGAGGTGACACCCCAGCCGGTGGAGGCGCGGCTCAGCCGTACGTCGACGGTGGTGCCGCCGTCCTGCACGGCCGCGTCCGTCCTGGTGCTCTGCGCGCAGACCACCAGGACGCTCGCGGAGTCGGCGAGGATCCCGCCGTACTGGGCGTCGATGACCCGGACGACGGCCGCGTCCGCAGTCGGGGTCAGTGGTCCGGCCTGGGCGGCGAGTGCTGCGGCGAGCCGGGTGGGGATGCCGAGGGCGGCGGCCCGGGCGGCCGCGTTGCTCTGTCCGCCCTGCCCGGTCGGCCAGGTCCCCAAGGTCTCGATCAGGCGGACGGCGGCGACCTTCGCGGCGGGCTCGACCTCGCTCGCGCCCGGCTTCCACGGCACGGCGGGCGGCAGCGTCGCTCCGGCGCTCGCTGTGGAGCCGGACGCGGTATGCGAACCGGCGGGGGATGGAGAACCGGCGGCGGACGGGGAACCGGTGGGCGGCGACGTCTTCGTACTCGTCGAGCAACCGGCCGCGCAGGCGCACCACGCGGCGGTGCCCAGGAGCAGGGAACGCCGTCCGACGGCTGGTGGCTGGTTCTCGCGGTGCGCGGGACGACGTGCCATGACCGCTCCTCGGACGACGCACGGTGTGCAGATGGTGTCCACTATCCGCCCCACGCCCCCCGGCGGCGACGAACGCCTCTCCGCGACTACTCCGGATGCGCCAACGCCCCGTGACCGATCATCACGTCGGAAAGCTGCCGGACCCGGCCCCCGGGCGGCTGCTGGACTGTCGGGACGAAGACCGGCGGACCACCAGCCATGGGACGGGACCACATGAGCACAGCCACCACCACCCCCTCGACCTCCGCAGGCCGTGCCGCACGGCGACCACCCCTGTCCGGTTGGCTCGCGGTCCTGTCGGTCACGGCGGGCCTCTTCTCGATCGTGACCAGCGAGATCCTGCCGATCGGTCTGCTCACCCCGATCGGGTCCGACTTCGGGGTCTCGGACGGTACGGCGGGTCTGATGATGACGATGCCGGGGATCCTCGCCGCCCTGGCCGCGCCCGCCGTCACCCTGGCGACCGCCCGCATCGACCGCCGTTTGATGCTGTGCGCGCTCGTGCTGCTGCTCGCCGTGGCGGACTTCCTGGCGGCGGCCGCGCCCGCGTACTGGCTGGTGGTCGTCTCGCGGGTGCTCGTCGGCGTGACCATCGGCGGCTTCTGGTCGATAGCGGTCGGACTCGCCGAGCGGCTGGTGGGGCCGGAGTCGGCAGGGCGGGCAACTGCCGTGATTTTCGCGGCCGTTCCGCTGGGATCGGTACTGGGCGTGCCGGTCGGGACCCTGGTGGGGGACCACGCCGGATGGCGAACGTCCTTTGCCCTCATGGGAGTTGTCTCAGCAGCGGTGTTCGTGGCGTTACTCGTGGTCCTTCCACCGCTGCCCGCCCTGACGGCCGTCCGTCCCGCCGTACTCCGTGCCCTGCTGCGCGCCACCGGCATCCGGCGCACGCTGGTTGTCACCTTCCTGATCGTCATCGCCCACTTCGGCGCGTATACGTATGTGACGCCGTTCCTGGAGCAGGTCACGCGGGTCGGCCCGGGTGCGGTCACGGGTCTGCTGCTCGTGTACGGGGCCGCCGGTATCGTCGGCAACTTCCTCGGCGGTGCGATGGTCACCCGCCATCCGCGTGCCGCCTTCGGCGGGGCCGCTGCGCTGGTCGCCCTGGCTGCTTCGCTGCTGCCCGTGCTGGGCGGTTCGGCCGTGGGAGCGGTGCTGCTGCTGGTCGTGTGGGGGATCGGCTACGGCGCTGTGCCGGTCTGCTCGCAGACCTGGTTCGCCGTCTCGGCGCCGCGTGATGCGGAGGCGGCCGGGATGCTGTTCACCGCGTCGTTCCAGGCGACGTTGTCCCTGGGAGCGCTGTCCGGCGGGGTGGTCGTCGACCACGCCACACCGTCGGCGGTCATGCTGCTCGGCGGATCGGTGGCGGCCGCCGCCGCGCTCGCGACGACGGCCGTGGGCCCGGGCGGGCGGCGCCGTCCCCGATGAGGACGGCGCCGCCGTGGGGCGTTACGGGACGGTCGGCGCCGGGTGGACCGCCCAGTCGGCCGCCCCCCGGGGCTCGAAGCCGTCGGCCGGGTCCAGCGTGAGGGTGGTGAGCCGGGCCTGGGCGTCCAGGATCGCGACGACCACGCGGCCCTCGGCGTCCAGGACGGCGGAGGGGGCGTGCACCAGCGGGCCGCCGCCGAGCGGGATCCACCGCTGGCGGACCGGGCTGCCGTCGAGCGGCTGGATCGAGAGGCTCAGCCCGTTGTCGTCGGTGCGCTGGACCACGGCGGCCTCGCCGGTGGGGAGCAGCACATGGGCGACCGGGCCGAACCCGGGGGCGGTGTCGGCGATCTCGGGCTGGGTGTCCCAGGTCCCGCCCGCCTCGCGCTGACGGTTGACCAGCAACCAGCCGGTCCCCGGCTGCCGCGAGATCATCATCAGTCGGCCGTCCGACTGCTCAAGCAGCGTCACCGGCGCCGCGGGCCGCGCCAGCTGGGTGCCGTAGTCGCGCTGGAACGGGCCGCTGGGCGTCTGCTGGTACCAGCGCAGCATGCCCATGCCGATCATCCGGCTGGTGGCGTAGAGCTCGACGGCCCCGTCGCCCTTGGTGACGGCGGCCGCACCCTCCAGCGCACCGCCCTGGAGGTCGCCCCACGGCTCCCAGCCGCTCGGGGTGTACACCCGCGAGCTCAGTCCGGTGCCGAAGTTGCGGATGACGACCTGGATGCCCTTGTCGGTGGCGGCGACCACGGGCATGCCGAGCGCCCGGCGGCGCGGCTCGTGCTCCGCCGACGTGCCGTACGGGCTCTTGAGGTCGGTCCAGGCGCCGAACTCGCCGGTGGCGGCGTCCTGGACGACGTGCATGAGGTCGCGCTGGTGGGCCTCGGGCGCGGCGCCGAGCGTGGCGCGCACCGCGATGACATGGATGCGGCCGCCCGCGTCGCGCACGGCGTCGAGCCGGTCCAGGCAGCGGCCCTCGCCCCGGGGCCACTGCCCGAGCGCCTCCGGTCCCGACCAGGTCTCGCCGCCCGGCCGGTCCTGCGTCCACATCACCGGACGGCCGCCGAGCACCGCGAAGGCGGTGAGCCGGCCGTCGGCGCGCTGCTGGAGCCAGCTGGTGCTCGGCTGCCAGCGGTAGCTGGTGCTCTGTCCGTAGAAGCGGTTGTACGAGCGGTTGCCCAGCACGCGGTCGCCGCACATGCCCGGGGCCTCGCGGCACTCGTGGCCGTCCTCGCCGCCGTACACCGCGAGGTAGGAGAACTTGCGGGCGGCCTGCTGGGCGCTGAGGTTGTTCGGGCGGAGCTTGTTGCAGTAGCCGAGGTAGCTCTCGACGGCGGGCTTGCACACCGGGTTGGTCCGCTCGTACGCCTCAAGGGCGGCCAGGGCGAAGCAGGCGGCGGCCGTGTGGTCGGAGTTGTCGGCGTAGGCGATGTGACCGGTCGCCTTGTCGATGCCGGTGCGCTCCGGGTCGGGGTTCATGACCCGCACGACACTGGGCGCGTACGTCTGCAGGATGTCGGTCAGCGTCTCGATGACCCCGTCGCGCGTGAGCGGCCGGCCGTCGCTCTTGGCGGGTATGGGGCTGTCGGTGGGCCGCAGGGTGGCCAGGCGCGGGTTGAGCCCCCGCCACAGACCCATGATGCTCTCGCCATTGGTGCCGAGGCCGGTGCGCAGGTTGAGGAAGATCAGGGTGACATCGCCGTCACCGAGCGTGCTGATCTCGGCGGTGACGCCCTCGCGGACCTTCATGGTCGAGCGCTGCCAGTCGGCGCGGCGGTTCCCGGTGACCATGGCGGCGTACGCGGCGCGGATGCCGTGCTGGCGCGCGGCGGTGTATCCCGCGAAGTCGGGCACGGCGGTCTTGCGGCCGGGGTCGTCCGTGGGGAGGTTGATGCCGTCGGCCTCGCCGGTGGTCAGATACACACTGACCATGCCCACCCCCGACTGCAGGGACTCCAGCAGGTCCGGCGTCATGAAGTACAGGTCGTCGTCCGTGTGGGCGCAGATCTGCAGATGGGGCGCGGCGGTCGTGGGCTGCCGGGGTTGCGGCAGCGAGGGTGTGGTGAAGCGCTTGAGAAGACGCATGGTCGGTAGTGGCCTTTCCTGAGCTCCGATCGGTGGGGCGGTCGGTCCTTCGGACGGGAGCGCAGCGGACGCACAGGAGGTCGCACGCTCCTGCGTGTGGTGCTGATATGGGTGATGTGGAATGCGGAGCACGCCTCGACGGGGGCTCCGCGGCGCACCGGCCGGAGTGTGGGGTTTCTCCGGCCGGTGATGACGAAGGTCAGAGCTGGGCGAGGCCCTGCTTGAGCCGGCGGCCCAGCGGTCGCTCGACATAGCGGTGCACCAGCCAGGAGGCGCACAGCATGGTGACGATCACCGAGCCGAGCAGCACATAGGACGGCACCCGCGGGGACAGCGAGCTGAACAGCTCACGCCCGATGACCTCGTGCAGGAGGTACAGCGGATAGGTGAGAGCGCCCGCGTACGGCAGCCAGCGCCAGGTGATGCCCGAGAGCTTGCCGGTGGCCACGAGGGCCATGAGGCCGAAGCACGCGGCGATGATCAGGACCACCGGCCAGGACGGGACGTTGTGTCCCATGTACTTCTCGGTGTTCGCCCAGGTGTTGAGGGCGAAGGGAAGACTCGCGGAGAAGCACAGCAGCACGACGCCGCTCAGCATCAGGTTCGGGCGGAACCGGTACATCAGGTAGAACGCCATGCCCGCGATGAAGTACCAGCTGTTGTCCGGCATGATCAGCAGCCGCAGAGGGCTGTTGGTCGGTGCATTGGCGAAGAACACGCTGGTCACGGCCCATATGCAGCAGAATGCGAGCACTCTGCGGTAGGTGAGACCCCACCAGGCGATGACGGCGAACAGCAGATAGAAACGCAGCTCGGCGAAGAGCGTCCAGTAGACGCCGTCGACGTGCTCCACCCCGATCGGCTCCTGGAGCATGGTGAGGTTGGTGATCACCGCGTTCCAGGGCAGTGGCTTCGCGCCGCCGGGTATGAGGGCGACGGTCAGCGTGGTGGCGAGGACCCCGAACCAGTACGCGGGGTACAGGCGCACCACGCGTGAGACGAAGAAGTCCTTGAGGGACTTGCCCCAGCAGCTCATACAGATGACGAAGCCGCTGATCAGGAAGAAGAGCTGGACACCCAGCCAGCCGTAGGCGGCCACCGGGAACGCCTGCGGGAAGAGCGTCTTCACGTCGGTGTGCCAGCCACCGCCGCGGGCCATGTAGTGGTAGATCACCACCGTGAGGGCCGCGATCAGACGGAGTCCGTCGAGCGCGTAGATGCGTCTGGGACGGGTGGCTTCGGGTGGAGAAGCGGTTTCCGGCCGTTGCATCGTCGATATGAGCGCGCGCGTCGGATCAAGCATTGGTCTGGTGATCCCCCTACCGGGTGGTGTCCCGCCACCGGGCTGATTGACTGCGCCGCAGAGAGGGCGCACTGGTCAGGTGGCCCCATGGCACATTGGCCGGATCATATGACTTGCCACAGGAACCTCACAACAATGATCATGTTCCGGCGTGTTGGGCCTCGGTGCCCGGCCCGAAACGTCGCCGGTATGCGGACGGGCTGAGACCAGTCTCACGGCGCAGCCGGGCGCGCAGGTTCGCGGCCGTGCCCAGGCCACTACGTTGGGCGACGGCGTCGAGGCGCTGTTCGCCGCGCTCGATGAGGCGGCACGCGAGGGCGACGCGCTCACCGGTGAGCCAGGCCAGCGGGGTCGTGCCGAGCTGGACGCGGAAGCGGCGGTGCAAAGTGGCGGGGCTCACAGCCGCGCGGGCCGCGAGGTCGATCACCGTGAGGGGTTCGCCGAGCCGCTCCTGGGCCCAGGCCAGGACCGGCGCCAGCGATTCGTCCGGGACATCGGGGACGGGTCGCTCCACGAACTGGCGCTGGCCGCCGTCGCGGTGCGCGGCGAAGACGAGGCGTCGGCTCACCGAGTTCGCCACCTCCGCGCCGTGGTCGCGGCGGACCAGATGCAGCCCGAGGTCGAGCGCGGCCGCGCTGCCCGCCGCGGTGAGGATGTCGCCGTCGTCGACGAACAGTACGTCCGGCTGGAGCGCGACCGAGGGGAAGCGGGCCCGGAAGGAGTCGGCCCACTGCCAGTGCGCGGTGGCGCGGTGCCCGTCGAGCACCCCGGCCTCGGCCAGTGTGAAGGCGCCGCTGCACATCCCCACCAGCCGCGCGCCCCGTGCGTGCGCGCGCCGGATGGCGTCGAGGACCGCCGGGCGGCGCGGCACCTCGGTGTCCGGCCGGTTCGGCACGATCAGGGTGTCCGCCGTGTCGGCCGCGTCGAGTGGCGCCACACCGGTGAGCGTGAAGAACCCGTCGCGCATCACGGTCCGCGGCTCGGGGGAGCACAGGGTGAAGTCGTAGAGGTCGCGGCCCAGTTCCGGCCTGCGCAGCCCGAACACCTCGGTCACACAGCCGAGTTCGAAGGGGTTGGAGTTCTCGTCGACGATCACGACGACGCGGTGGGTGCGGTGGGTGCGGTGATCAGCCGTCCCCTGAGAGGAATCTTGCGGCATGTGCGATTTCTAGCACTCGTGGCGGCGGTGCGCCACGGCCGAGGATGAGCCCATGAGCAACGAGAACGACACCGAGAGCAGTGCACCCATCGCCCTTGCGCAGGCCCTGACCTCCTTCGACGCCCTGTGGAGCCCCCGCATCGTCACCCGCGTCAACGACTACGACGTACGCATCGCCAAGGTCGAGGGCGACCACATCTGGCACGTCCATGAGCACACCGACGAGTTCTTCCTCGTACTGGACGGGGAGTTGAGCATCGCGCTGCGCGAGCCCGCCGGGGAGCGTTCGGTGACCCTGCCCACCGGCTCGGTCTTCACCGTCCCGCGCGGCACCGAGCACAAGCCGTCCGCGCCCGACGGTGCCTCGATCCTCATGTTCGAGCCCAGCGGAACGCTGTCGGTGGGCGACCGCCACGACGACGTCCCCGGTCATGTGGACGCGACGACCGGACACGCTCTCTGAGCGGGTCTTATGCGCACCGAGTTACCTCGGTACCGCCAGGCACGAACCTGAGCCGGGCATTCCGCTCGCCCGGGCAACGTCCGTACAGCGAAAGGGACTTCCCTCCCCGGGTGATCGTCTGACATCTTGCGTCCACCACTCGTTTCGTACGACCCGGTAGGTGCCAACAGCCCCCGGGTCATCGGAGGACGCATTGATACCCCCCATATCCAGACGCCCCCGACGTACCCTGATCGCGGCCGCGGCCGTCGGGGCCGCGCTGACGTTCGCGGCGCCCGCGCTCGCGAGCACCCAGCCCGTCGCACCTTCGCCGTCGCTGTCCCGGCCCGCCGCGGCCAAGGTCACGGGCCGGAGTGCGGCCACGGTGGCCGGCACCCGCGCCTACCTCGTCATCAGCGCCCCCGGTGACAGCTCGGCGGTGCGCTCGGCCGTCACCGCCAACGGCGGCACGGTCTTCTCGTCCTTCGACCCGATCGGCGTGATCGTCGCGCACTCGGCCTCCGCCACCTTCGCCACCACCATGCGGGGCGTCGCCGGAGTCCAGCAGGTCGGAGCCACCCGCACCGCCGACGTACCGGCCGACGCCGACAACCCGGCGCTGCCCGACAACCCCGCCCAGTCCACCACCCCGGCGGGCGAGCCGGTGCGCTGGGACATGAGCCAGATCAAGGCCGACCAGGCGTGGGCCGTCAATCCCGGCTCCGCCTCGGTGAAGGTCGGCATCCTGGACACCGGTGTGGACGACCAGCACCAGGACCTCGCACCCAACTTCGACGCGGCCGACTCGGTGTCCTGCGCCTACGGCAAGCCCGACACCCGTACGGGCGCGTGGCGGGACGTGGACAGCCATGGCACCCATGTCGCGGGCACCATCGCTGCCGCGAAGAACGGCAAGGGCGTCGTCGGTGTCGCGCCGGGCGTGAAGATCGCCTCGGTCCGCCTCGCCGAGCCGGGCTCCACCCTCTTCTACGCCGAGAACACCATCTGCGGTCTGGTGTGGGCCGGTGACCACGGCTTCAAGGTCACCAACAACAGCTACTACACCGACCCCTGGCAGTTCAACTGCCCCGACGATGCCGACCAGGCCGCCATCATCGAGGGCGTGCGCCGGGCCCAGGAGTACGCGGAGGGCAAGGGCTCCCTCCAGGTCGCCGCAGCGGGCAACGCCAACTACGACCTCGCCCACAAGACCACGGACACCGCGAGCCCCAACGACTCCACCCCGACCACCCGCCGTATCACCAACGCCTGCCTCGACATCCCCACCGAGCTCCCGGGCGTCGTCACGGTCGCGGCCATGGGCAGCGGCAATGTGAAGGCGTCGTACTCCAACTTCGGCAACGGTGTGATCGACGTCGCGGCCCCGGGCGGCGACGGCGCCAACGGTGTGTACTCCACGCTGCCGGGCGGCAAATACGGCACCAAGAGCGGTACGTCGATGGCCTCGCCCCACGTCGTGGGTGTGGCCGCGCTCATCGCGAGCGCCAACCCCGGCATCACCCCGGCGCAGATCCGCGACAAGCTGGCCGTCCAGGCCAATGACGTCGCCTGCCCGTCGGACAGCCGGTGCACCGGCACCACCGCCAACAACAGCTTCTTCGGCGAGGGGCAGGTCGACGCGCTCAAGGCGGTCGGCGCGACGCCGCCCGCGGGCAAGTACTTCGAGAACCGGACCGACGTCGCCATCGACGACAACACCACCGTCGAGAGCCCCATCACGGTGAGCGGTGTGAGCGGCAACGCTCCCGCGACGCTGAAGGTGGGTGTGGACATCAAGCACACCTACATCGGTGACCTGCGGGTCGACCTCATCGCCCCCGACGGCACGGTGTACAACCTGCACAACCGCACCGGCGGCGGCACGAACGACATCAACCAGGTCTACACCGTCGACGCCTCCGCGCAGCAGGCCGACGGCACCTGGAAGCTCCGCGTGAACGACAACGCGGACGGGGACACGGGCCGGATCGACGCCTGGAACCTGACGTTCTGAGGACGTACCGATGAGGGGCCCTCGGGCGGCGGAGCGACCGCTGCCCGAGGGCCCCTCTTGTCGTGGTGCCCGGCGCGCGCCCGGTTCGCCTCCGGCAGCAGGCCGTCAAATTCCATCCAATCGGATGGTTTTTGTCAATCTCACCCGATAAGTGGGGAGTTAGAGAGCATGATTCGTGCGCTCGCCAGATCCTCACCGACCACTGCCCTGACGCTGCTCGCCGCGCTCGCCGTGGCCGCCGCGCCGACGTCCCCGGCGGCAGCGGCCGCGAGCCAGTCGCTGACCGTTCTCACCTACAACATCCACCACGGCGCGGGGGCCGACGACAGCCTCGACCTCGACCGCATCGCGCGCGTCGTCAAGGACAGCGGCGCCGACATCGTCGGGCTCCAGGAGGTCGACCGGCACTTCGCCGCGCGCAGCGACTTCGTCGACCAGGCGAGCTGGCTCGCCGACCGCCTCGGGATGCACCTGGTCTACGGGGCCAACCTCAACGAGGACCCGGCCCGGTCCGGCGGCTCCCGCCGTCAGTACGGCACCGCCATCCTGTCCCGCTTCCCCGTCCTCGACGCGCACAACACCCTTCTGCCGCACCCGAGGCAGGGCGAGCAACGCGGCCTCCTCGCGGCGGACATCAATGTGCGCGGCACCACCGTGCGCATGCTGAACACCCACCTGGAGCACACCTCGCAGACCGAGCGCCTCGCCCAGGCGGACGCGATCAACCAGGTGATCGACGAGTCCGGGCGCCCCACGGTGCTGGTCGGGGACCTCAACGCCACCCCGGACACCCGCGAGGTCACCACGCTCACCAAGCACCTCCGCGACCAATGGCGCGCCGTGGGAGACGGCGACGGCTACACGTTCGACGTCAGCAACCCGCGCAAGCGCATCGACTACGTCCTCACCTCGCGGGGGATCGGCGCGCAGAGCGCCGACGTCCTCGACAGTGACGCCTCCGACCACCTGCCGGTACGCGCCGAGATCTCCGTTCCCTGAGCCGCGCGAACCACTCGTAGGGACCGCTCTTAGAACCTTCTTAGAGCGCACGACTATCCACGACCCATGACATCCAACTCCGCACTCCGCGAACACGATTACGACCACCACCGTGCCCGACGGCGCGCCGCCGTACGCGGGTTCGCCGCCCTGCTGGTCCTCACCGCGATCACGGGGTGCAGCACGGCCGTCGGAGCCGAGGCCACCTCGGCTCCGGCGGGCGCCGACCCCGCCCACTCGGTCCGGGACGGCAAGCTGACCGTCGCCGTCGAGGGCGGTACGGCCGTCGTCGACATCGCCTCGCTCGGCGTACGGGCGCATCCGGCATCCGGTGGCGACCTGGAGCTGTCCGCCGCGTCCGCCACCGGCCTTGGCAAGCCGGGCCCCGTCACCGACGTCCAGGGGGGAGCCAGCTGGACGTACCCCGACAAGGGCCTGACCGTCACCGCCGTCTCCGACCACGGGCGGCTGAAGGTCAGCATGCGGGCGCAGCGCGACGGCGAGGTGCGCTGGCCGGTCACCGGCGCGGACCGGTCGGCCTCGGACCTCCAACTCCCGCGCGGCGAGGGCCTGGACATACCCGTCTCGGACGCGTTCTGGAACGCGCCCGACCGTGGACTGACTGGCGACCCGATCGATGTCGGCTCCGGCGCGCTGAGCATGCCGCTGTGGGGCTATACGTACGGCCGGAACGGCGCCAGCTATCTCGTCCCCACCGACATCGGCACCTCGCTGCGGTTCGTCTCCGACCACGGTCGGCTGCGCAACACGGCCACCCACACCTTCGACGCCGGCGCGGACACCCGCTCGTACACCGTCACGTTCAAACTCACCGACGGCAACCCGGTCGCCCCGGCCGTCGACTACCGCGACTGGCTCTCCGAGCACGGTGAACTCGGCAGCCTGCGCGAGAAGATCAAGAAGAACCCGGCCACCGGCAAGCTGCTCGGCGCCTTCCACGCCTATTTGTGGGGTGACGCCCGCAAGCCGCAGGGCGTAGAGGCGCTGCGGCGACTGGGGGTGAGCCGGATGTGGCTCGGCTACGATCCCGGCAACGACCCGATGGGCGCCGACGCGGTGAGCGCCGCGAAGAAGGACGGCTACCTCGTCGGCCCGTACGACTCCTTCGCCAACGGCCAGGACCGCGCCACCGCCGACTCCCCGAACTCGGCGTGGCCCGACACCGTCTACCCGGACTACTGCGTGATCGACGCCAAGGGCAAGCCGGAGACCGGCTTCGGGAACCGGGGCTGCTACCTCAGCACCCAGGCGTTCGAGCAGTCCGAGCCGACCAAGGGGTATCTCGCCGCCCGCACCCGCGCGATGGTGGCCAACGGCTCCGACAGCTACTTCCTGGACGTGGACTCGGCGGGCGACCTCTTCCGCGACTACGCCCTGGGCCACAAGATGACGATGGCCCAGGACCGGGCCAACCGCCTCGCCCGGATGAAGCGCCTTCAGGACGGCGGGCTCGTCCTGGGTTCGGAGGCCGCCGTCTCCTGGGCGAACGGAGTCGTGGACTTCAACCACGGCTCGGCCACCCCGGTCGCGGGCGGGCTGTGGATGCTGGAGCGCAACAAGGAGACCTGGGGCGGCTACGTCCCGGAAAAGGCGCCGAAGACCTTCTTCAAGCCGGTCGGCCTCCCCGCCGACCTGGCCAAGGAGATGTACGACCCGAAGTACCGCATCCCGCTGTACGAGACCGCCCTGCACGGCTCGCTCGTCAACGTCGAACGCTGGGAGCTGTCCTTCGGCAAGCTGCCCCAGCAGAAGACGGCCCGGGCGCTGCTCGCGATGCTCTACAACGTGCCGCTGAACTATGTCCTCGACGGCCCGACGATCAAGCAGTACGGCCCTGAACTCGCCGCCCTGCAGAAGTACTTCGCCCCGCTCCACGAGAAGGCGGGCACCGAGCAGCTCACGTCCTTCGCCTGGCTCACCAGCGACCGCAGCGTGCAGCGCGCGGTCTTCGGCAAGGGCGCGCTGACCGTTACCGCGAACTTCGGCACGAAGGCCCACGACGGCCTGCCCGGCGGATGCGTGAGCGCGAAGCTGAAGGACGACAAGAAGCCGCGCCTGCTGTGCCCGGCGAAGGTCATCGGCTCAGGCCCGCAGAAGTCGGCACGCTGACACACCTACCGGCGGGCGTCGGACGCGAAGGCCGGCGCCCGTTATGTCGGACTCAGCGGTACATCGGCGACGGAAGGTTGGAGCGCGGCGGGGCGATCACACGTTCCAGGCTGCGCTGGATGTGTTCGGCCTCCCGGCGTACGTCGCCGGGGACGTCGCCCCGTTCCCGTATGAGCTGGGCATAGATCGGTACGTCACCATGGCTGTTCACCGCGCGTTGTCCTCCTGGCTGCCGGCGACTGCCGCCGGCGGGACGATTTTAGGGGGGAGGGCCGGCAGCCGGGTACGCGGGCTAGCGCCGTGTGGAGTGTGCGGCGGTATGGGTCGAGGTGACCGTGTGCGGGATGGCTGCCGGGCTCGGCGCGGTCGGCGCGGTCGCCGGGTGCAGGAGGCCGCTGAAGGCGTCCGTGGAGTTCAGCGGCTGGTTGTCATTGGCCTCCACGAGGAGCGGACGCAGGGCGCCGGGCCCGTCGGTGACCAGCCCCTGGTAGTCGCCCAGGAAGTGCCCCCAGCCCGCGACCGGAGCCTGCAGCCAGTCGAAGACCCGGCTGATCCGCCGCTCGGAGGGGAACTGCTCGCCGCCGCGCGGGAACGACACCAGCCACTCCGCCGTGGGCAGGGTCGTGGTGTTGCCGGGCGTCAGGAAGCGCAGGTCGTAGTACGTGAGCGAGACCGTGCCCCGCCCGTCCACGGCGATGGCCGGGGTGAACGCGGGCGCGTTCGGCGCCTGGTTGATCCGCGTCGGACCGGACCACGTGTGCCCGCCGTCGGTCGAGTGCACCAGCTGGATGGCGTCGAACTTCCCGCCCGTGAACTCGCTCCCCTCGTACGCCATGTACAGCTCACCGGTCCGGGGATCGATCGCCGCGCTGGGCAGCCCGGACCCGGCGCGCAGCGCCTTGGTGGAGTCGGTGGGCGCGTTGGGGTCGACCTCGGGGACGGAGGTGTCGGTGGCGACCGTCTCCGGCTTGGACCAGGTGCGCCCTTGGTCGTGCGAGTGCACCACCGCGAAGTGGATGTCGGTGGCCGTGGTGGCGTTGACGTCCGAGTAGGTCTGCCACTCGAAGAAGTCGTGGAGGGTGCCGTCGCGCGGGTCGGCCACGATGACGTTGCCGATCGTCTGCGAATTGGGCACGACGCTCGTGTCGACGAAGGGCCGGGCGGTGGACCAACTGCGGCCGCCGTCACGGGTGATGGAGATGTAGGCGGGCCCGTCGAAGATCGCGTTCGGACCGGTCGGCACCTGCTGGATGCGGTCCCACACCTGGTAGGCGGTGCCGGGGTGCAGCGGGTCGGCGGTCACGGCGTTCTTGTCGTCGACGAACGCCGCGTCCGTGTCCTTGATGAGCTCGGTGGTGTTGCGCCAGCTCTTCCCGCCGTCGTACGAGGTGGTCGCGGCCACTCCGTTACGGGCGGTGGTCGCGTCGAAGACCAGCCCGCTGGCGTACGCGACGCCGTCCGGCCCGAAGCTCACCCAGGGGTCGGACGCGCGCTGGTACGCGAGCCCGCCGGGCGCGCAGTGCGAGAACGGCAGCGGCACGGTCGTGAAGTGCTCACCGTCCGTGGTGTACGTCGACGTCAGCCCGCGCGAGCCGCCGTTGGACCAGCGGTCCTGCTGGAAGGCCCCGATGACGTTGTGCGCGTCGCGCGGATTGGCCGAGAGGTTCGGCTCCTCCTCGGCGGCGGGGTAGTTGGTGCCGGTGCCGTCCCCGGAGATGTTGCAGGCGGCGTACGGGTCGCCGGGCGAGACCAGCTGTACGGGCTGGTCGGCCGCCTGGGCGAGCGAGGGAGCGAGAAGCGTCAGCGCCGCCGAGGCGACCGCCCAGAACGACGCTCTCGCGGGCCATACCGAAGATGTTACACGTACACGCATGAGACCCCCCATGGTCCTTTGGCTGTAGTGCCTGGTGACTGTCCTGGGTGGTGCTGTGCTGTGCCGGGTGCGGTGTTTCGTCACTGTGCCGCATGACTGCTACGCGATTTCCGTGCGCGGGTGAGCATATTGAGCCCTGCCGCGAACTGGCGGGATTTGGCCGGAGTTTGGCGAACTCCTGACCGTTCCGCGCCCACCGTCGGGCTTATGCGGCGACGGCGTACAGCACCTCCCGCAGCCCCGGCACGGCTTCCCGGTCAGCGCGCCAGACCACCCGCAGATGCAGGTGCAGCGCGGGGGAGTCCAGCGGGAGCCGGACCAGCGAGCCGGAGTCCAGCTCGTCCCGTACGGCGAACTCGGGCAGCAGCGCCATGCCCAGACCGCGCTCCGCACACGCCCGGGCGACGGCCACCCCGCCGGTGCGGATCCGCTCGACGTCCGGCCCGAGCAGCCGCTCCCCGGCGAGCCGGAAACTGCAGGCGGGGGCGTTGACCAGGAGTCGCTGGCCGCGCAGATCGTCCCGGGTGAGCGCGTTCTCCATGGCGAGCGGATGGGCCGGTGCCGCGACGAGGGCGAGCGGGACGTCCTCCAGATCGACGAAGTCCAGCGGGACCGGCGGCAGGTTGAAGCCGAGCTCGCCCAGCGGGCCCGAGGTGTCCAGGATCATCACCGCCTCCAGCTCTCCGGTGGCGACGGAGTTGAGGAGACCATCGCGTGCGCTGTCGGTGTGCAACGAGATGTCCAGCTCGGGGCGGCGTTCGGCGAGGCGGGCCAGGACGGCGGGCACATGTGTGGCCGCGATGGTCTCCAGCGCGCCGAGCCGCAGCCGGGGACGTGCGTCGACGACCTCGCGCCGCGCCTGCTCGGCCTGGTCGAGCAGGCGCCGCGACCAGAGCAGCAGACGACTGCCCGCCGCCGTGAGCGTCATTCCGCGTGGTGCCCGGTCGAAGAGGGGGACGCCGAGGGACTTCTCCAGGGTGCGTATCTGCTCCGAGACGGACGACGGCGCGAGGCCGAGCGCCACGGCGGCGTCCGTGACGGTGTGATGGGCCACGACCGCCTCGAAGGTACGCAACTGCCTCAGTTCCACGGGTCCCCCAGGGTCGGTCCGGCTCTGCGGGAGTCAAGCGTACGGTGCGTTCGGAAATTCCGAACGGGGTGTGCGGCGGGGGCGGTGGAGCGGTTCACGCCCGGGCCGGACAGTGGGCGACACACACCACCCGCCATTCGGAGATGTCCTGATGTCCGCTACCGCCCTCGCACCCAACTCACCTACTGCGCAAGCCAGTTCAAGACGCCCCCGTGCCCTCCTCGGCATCGCTCTCGGCTATTTCATGGTCCTGCTCGACACCACCGTTCTCTCCGTGGCCGAACCGGATCTCGCCCGGTCACTGGGAAGCTCGACGGCCGGTCTGCAATGGGTCGTCACCGGTTACAGCGTGGCCTTCGGGGCCGTACTGCTCTCGGCGGGCGCTGCCGCCGACCGGTTCGGGGCGCACCGCGTGTTCCGGTTCGGCATCGCCGCCTTCGGGGCGGGCTCGCTGCTGAGCGCGCTGGCGCCGAATCTGGGGACGCTGATCCTGCTGCGTGCCGTGCTCGGCGTCGCCGCCGCGGCCTGTGTGCCCGCGAGCATGGCGCTGATCACCCGGCTCTACCCGGTCCCCGCCGAGCGGGCCAAGGCGATCGCGGTGTGGTCGGCGGTGAGCGGCTGCGCCATGGCGTTCGGGCCGCTCGTCGGCGGCGTGCTGGTCGATCTGTCGGGCTGGCGGGCCGTGTTCTGGGTCAATGTGCCGCTCGCGGTGGCCGTGTTGGCGCTCGTGGCCGGAAAGGATGTGCACTGCCCGCGCGGCGAGCGGCGTATCGACTGGTGGGCCCAGCTCGCCGCGTGCGCGGCGCTCGCGCTCTTCACCGACGCGCTGATCGCGCTCGGCTCCGGCGACTGTGCCCATACGGGCGGGTCGGCGGCCGGGGCGCTGGTGGCCGGGACCGCGTTCGTGCTGCGCGAGCGGCGCAGCACCGCTCCCGTGCTCCAGCCGGCGGTGGTGCGGGCACGCGGGATGCGGACGGTGCTGCTGGCCGGTGCGGCGGTGAACTTCGCGATGCTGGGCGCGTTCTTCGTCCTGCCCCTGCTGCTGCGGCAGACGCTGCATCTGTCGCCGACGCTGCTCGGCGCGGCGTTCCTGCCGATGACGCTGCCGCCCGGCTTCAACCCGCTGCTGACCGGGCGGCTCGTCGCGAAGGTCGGGCCGTGGCGGCCTGCGTTGGGTGGTCTCGCCCTGCTGGTCGTCGGCAATCTGCTCTTCGGTGCCTCGGCCCTGGACGGGATGTCGTATCCGGTGCTCGCGGTGGGGCTGGTGTGCGCCGGATTCGGTGTCTCGTTCGCGCTGCCCGCGCTGATCACCGCCGTCGTCGCCACGGCTCCCGAAGGCAGCGCGGGCGCGGCGGGCGGGCTGCTGAACGCGGCCCGGCAGGTCGGGGCGACGCTCGGGATCGCCGTGCTCGGCGCGTTCGTCGGCGTGGACACGGGCGGCCGGGGCCACACCGCTGCTGTCGCCATGCTGATCCCCGCCGGAGTGTGCGCACTGGCGGCGGTGCTTGTCCTCCGGGTGAACAGCCGCGGCCGGGGGTGAACAAGCGCGCCCGGGTGGGTATCCGTACCCGGGCGGACCACCTCACACGGTGGGCAACCGCGCCGTGAGGTAGCTCACCGCACCGCCCCGCATTCCTCCTGTCCACAACCTCACAGGCGGCCGAACTCGACTGTGAGAATGCCGCAGTTGACCGGCTGCCCTTGAGGTCAGAGCGCTGCCCGGCGTTATCTTCAGGCCCCCGTCGGCCCCGGAAAACCAGTGCGCGGCGGGCGAACGCCCAGCGAACCGTCGCGGAGTCCCCGGGTCGGGAGACAGGAGTGTGTTGGCATGAGGAGTGGCGATACGAGGACGCTGTGCATCGTCGGAGCCGGCCCCCGCGGGCTCTCGGTTCTTGAGCGACTGTGCGCCAACGAGCGGGCCGAGCCATCGCACTCCGCCGTGACCGTCCACGTCGTCGAGCCGTGCGAACCGGGCGCGGGCGCGGTGTGGCGCACCGACCAGTCCCGTCTGCTGCTGATGAACACGGTGGCGTCCCAGATCACGGTCCACACCGACGCCAGCTCGCAGATCGACGGCCCCGTGGAGCCCGGACCCAGCCTGGAGGAGTGGGCGCGGGGACTGGTCGCGGCGGGCGCCCGCGCCGGGCAGGACGAGCAGACGCTCGCGGAGGCACGGGACCTCGGGCCCAACACCTACCCGAGCCGCGCCTTCTACGGCAGCTATCTGTCCGCGATGTTCCAGCAGGTCGTACGGCGTGCCCCCGCCCATGTCACCGTCGAGGTCCACCGCTCGCGCGCCGTCGCCCTGGCCGACAGCCACGGCCTGGCCGACGGCGAGCAGGCGGTGTGCCTGGCGGACGGCACCTGGCTCAGCGGCCTTGACGCGGTGGTGCTGGCCCAGGGGCATGTGCCGGTGCGGCCGACCGCCCGCGAGCAGACGACCGCCAGCCTCGCCCGGGTCCACGGCCTCGCGTACCTCCAGCCCGCGAACCCGGCGGACCTCGACCTGAGCACCGTCCAGGCGGGCGAGCCCGTTCTCCTACGCGGACTCGGCCTCAACTTCTTCGACCACATGACGCTCCTGACCCAGGGACGCGGCGGCTCCTACGAGCGCGTCGACGGCCGCCTCGTCTACCAGCCCTCGGGCCAGGAACCGAAGTTGTACGCGACCTCCCGCCGGGGCATTCCGTACCACGCCCGGGGCGAGAACGAGAAGGGCGCCTCGGAGCGGTACTACCCCCGGCTGCTCACCGTCGAGCACGTCGCCGGACTGCGCCGACGCGCCGAAGCCGGTGAACGGATCGTCTTCGGGACCGAGTTGTGGCCGCTGATCACCCGCGAAGTGGAGAGCGTCTACTACGGCGCCTGGCTCGCCGCCCACGGCAGAGCCGCGGAGCGCGAGAGCTTCGTGGACCGCTTCCTGGCCTGCGCCTTCAAAGACGAGCGGAACGTGCTGCTGGACGCGGTGGACATACCCCGCTCGGCGCGGTGGAGCTGGGAACGGCTCTCCCGACCGTACGACGGACACGACTTCCCCGACCGGGACGCCTTCCGTGCCTGGCTGCTCGACTATCTCCGCGAGGACGTGCGTGAGGCGAAGCACGGCAACCTCACCGGTCCGCTCAAGGCCGCCCTCGACGTGCTGCGCGATCTGCGCAACGAGATACGGCTCGCCGTCGACCACAACGGCCTCGAAGGCGACTCGCACCGCGATGAACTCGACACCTGGTACACCCCGTTGAACGCCTTCCTCTCCATCGGCCCGCCCACCTCCCGTATCGAGGAGATGATCGCGCTGATCGAGGCCGGTGTGCTCGAACTGACCGGTCCCGGGACCGAGATACGTATCGACACAGCCGCCCCGTCCTTCGTCGCCTATTCGCGTACCGTGCCGGGACCCTCGGTGCGCGCCCGTGTGCTGATCGAGGCGCGGCTGCCGGAGCCGGACCTGCGGCGCGCCGCCGACCCGCTGCTCCAGCACCTGGTCGCCACCGGGCAGGCCGTCAACCACCGTGTGCCCAACCGGGACAAGGGCGACTACGAGACCGGTGGACTGGCCGTCGCCGAGCGCCCGTACCGGATCCGCGACGCACACGGCCGCGCGCACCCCCGGCGGTTCGCGTACGGCGTGCCCACGGAGGCGGTGCACTGGGTGACCGCCGCCGGAATCCGGCCCGGTGTCGACTCGGTGACCCTGGCGGACTCGGACGCCATCGCCCGCGCGGTCCTCGCCCTCACACCCTGCCCCGAGACGACCGTCGCCGCTTCGGACGCGCTGCAAGGAGCTCTCGTATGACGAGTGGTCAGAACAGCCTGATCGACTCGGGGTTGCTCTCGCCGGTCCGGGCGGGCACCCCCGTGGAGGAGGTCGTCGGCGACGCGGCCTGGCTCCAGGCGATGCTCGACGCGGAGGCCGCCCTCGCCAGGACGCAGGCGCGGCTCGGCACCCTGCCCCGGAAAGTCGCGGAGGTGATCAGCGCCGAAGCCCGTGCCGACCACCTGGATCTGCGGGAACTCGCCCTGGCGGCACGGGAGACGGCCAACCCGGTGGTGGGCCTGGTGCAGGCGTTCAGCCGCCGGGTCGCGGCCGTGGACCCGGACGCCGCCAACTATGTGCACCGCGGCTCCACCAGCCAGGACATCTTCGACACCGGCGCGATGCTCGTCGCCCAGCGTGCCCTTCGGCTGATGCGCGCCGACCTCGGCAGGTCCGCCGAGGCGCTGGCCGCCCTCGCCGCGGCGCACCGCGACACCACCATGGCCGGCCGCACCCTCGCCCTCCAGGCGGTCCCCACCACGTTCGGCCTGAAGGCGGCCGGCTGGCGCAGGCTCCTGCTCGACGCCGACCAGCGCCTCGCGCGTGTACTGGACGGCGGACTGCCCGTCTCCCTCGGTGGGGCGGCCGGCACGCTCGCCGGATATCTGGAGTACGCGCGGCTCGATGGCGAGGGCCCCCTGGACGCGGCCGACTACGTGGCACGGCTCACCGACACCTTCGCCGAGGAGACCGGTCTGGCCTCCACCGAGCTTCCCTGGCACACCCTGCGCACCCCGCTCGCCGATCTCGCGGCCGCCCTCGCCTTCACGGCCGGCGCCCTCGGGAAGATCGCGGTGGATGTGCAGTCGCTGACGCGCACCGAGGTGGGGGAGGTGGCGGAGCCCGCCGTGACCGGGCGCGGCAGTTCCTCGGCCATGCCCCACAAGCGCAACCCGGTCCTGGCCACGCTGCTGCGCAGCGCCGCACTCCAGGTCCCGGTCCTCGCCGCCGGTGTCACCCAGTGTCTGCTCGCCGAGGACGAGCGCTCGGCCGGCGCCTGGCACGCCGAGTGGCAACTGCTGCGCGAGTGCCTGCGGCTGACGGGGGGTGCCACGTACACCTTGGTCGAGTTCGCCGAAGGGCTCGAAGCGCGGCCGGAGCGCATGACCGCGAACCTCGCCCTGACCGGCGGCCAGATCGTCTCCGAGCGGATCGCCGCCGTACTGGCCCCGAGGCTCGGCAAGGCCGAGGCCAAGCAGGCGCTGACGCGAGCCTCGCACACCGCGCAGGAATCAGGGCGTCCACTAGGCGAGATACTGGCCGAGTCAGCGGAACTGCGCAGCCACTTCACCGCCGCCGAACTGGCCGAGCTGTGCGACCCGGCCAACTACACGGGCGCGGCGGGCGCCTTGGTGGACCGGGCGGTGAGCAAGCCGCACTGAGCCGTCTCGTACGTATGAGATACCCCGGCGCCGCACCCGCCGGGGGATCCACCAGGTCAGTGGTGGAATCAGATCCGGGTTGTCCGAAGGGTGAGCTATGTTTTGAGCACGTTGTGAAGGCGCGAGGCACGAGAAGGAGGCCCGCCGGTGTCATCGGGGCAGAAGGCGCGAGCGCAGGCGGCCGCGATCACGCCCAGCGGGCAGCCCGCGTCCAACGAGCGCGCCCCGGCCGACCGGGTCCGCGCCCTGTTCGGCGGCCACCAGCTCTCCCCGGGCCAGCGCCGTATCGCCCAGTACCTGATCGACCACCTCACCGAGGCCGCGTTCCTGTCGATCACCGAGCTCGCCGAGCGGGTCGGGGTGAGCCAGCCGTCCGTCACCCGCTTCGCCGCGTCCCTCGGCTTCAGCGGCTTCCCCGCTCTGCGCGACGCACTCCAGCCGATCGCCCTGAGCGCGGTCGCCGGGTCCCCGGAGAGCCGTGAGGAGATGCGGCACAACGAGCTCCAGGCGGCGGTGGACGCCGAGATCGAGAACCTGGAGAACGTGCGCCGGCTGCTCGCCGACACCGACCAGATGCTGGAGATCGGCCGCGCGCTGGCCCGCTCGGTGCCGCTGACCGTCCTCGGCCTGCGGATCTCGGTCTCGCTCGCGGAGTACTTCGCGTACGCGGCCCGGCGCATCCACCCCGATGTGCGCCTGGTGACCCGGGGCGGCAGCGTCGCCTACGACGCCCTGCTGCAGTCCCGGTCGGCGGGCGGCACATGGGTGCTGGCGTTCGCGATGCCCCGGCACGCCAAGGAGACACTGGCCGCGATGCGGGCGGCCCGCAGCGCGGGGCTGCGCATCGCGCTGATCACCGACACCACGCTCGGCCCGCTGGTGGACGAGGCGGACGTGGCGCTGACGGCGGGCACGGGCTCACGGCTGATCTTCGACTCGTACGCGGCGCCGGGCGTCCTCGCGGCGGGCCTGCTGCAAGCGATGGCCGACGCCGATCCCGAGCGCACCCAGGCGCGTCTGGAGGGCTATGAGCAGGCCGCCGACCAGCATGGATTCTTCCTCTAGACGCCTGCGGATTCATCCCTCCGGGCCCGTATAGGTCCCATTTTCCCCAGCCGTTTCCTTCGGATCTTCACACTTCCAAGGCGCATGAATTTTTTCATACCCTTGTTTACTCGACGGTATATATGTTTACTGAGGCCGTGGTGCTCACGGATCCCTCACACGCCAAGGAGAGCGACCCCACGCACTCCTGGAACGCACACCCCGCCTGACGACCCCCTCCTCACGTCAGTCGCGGAGTCCGCTCCGGGCTTGCGGATCCGGCAGGGCCCGCCATGGCGGCCTCGGTTTACCCCTAGGCCGAGGCCGCCCACCCCTCTCGATCAACGTTTTTTTCGACATCATTCGGAAGCGACGAGAATGTCCTACACGGCCCGTATCACCACCCTCAGCCCGGAACTCAGTCCGGACTGGCCCTGTCAGGTCAAGGCACCCGGGACCCGTGACTGGGAACGCACGGCGACCCGCTGGCTGCGGGACCTCCTCCCGGCCCGCTACGCCGGATACTCCCCGCTGACCCGCCACCACGTACTCCTCGCCCGGCACGCCCAGCTCCAGCTCACGCACGAGATCCGCGCGGTGCGGGTGGCGCTCCAGACCAGCCGCGCCGAGCTGCCGCCGATGGGCGTCGCCGAGGCCGTCATCGAGAACACGATCCGGATGTACGCGACGGAGCTGGAGCAGCTGGGCCGGCTGGCCCGGGGCGTCCGCCTCGTCACCGACGCGCTCGTGGGCGACAGCGCCACCCACCGCAGGTTCTGACCCGCGACCGCCCGGCTCAGGTCAGCGCCGCCCCCAGTGCCACGAAGCCGCAGATCAGCACGAGCAGTACGGCCAGCAGCGGCCAGACGAAGCGCAGGTACTTGTCGTAGCCGACCTTGGCGAGGGCGACACCGCCGATGGTCACGGCCGTCGTCGGCACCCACAGGTTCATCCAGCCGCTGGCCGCCTGCCATGCCGTGACCACCACCGCGCGCGAGACGTTCGCGAAGTCGGCGAGCGGAGCGAGGATCGGCATCGCGAGGGTGGCGTGGCCGGAGGTGGAGGGGATGAGGAAGGCGAGCGGCAGGTTCACCAGGAACACGATGACCGCGAAGACGCCGGACGAAGTCCCTTTCACGACGCCCTCGATGGAGTGCAGCACCGTGTCCGTGATCTTCGAGTTGTTCATGATCACGGTGACGCCCCGGGCCAGCATGATGACGAGCGCGGGGGAGATGAAGTCCCCGGCGCCCTGAATGATCGTGGAGCTGAGCTTCTGCTCGCCCAGGCGCGCCACCACGCCCACGAGTACGGCCGCGCACAGGAACAGCGCCGCCAACTGCGGGAAGGACCAGCCGAGTTCGAAGGAGTACGGCTTCGCGTCGGCCTTGCCGGTGAGCGCGCTCGACCACGGCACCACCGAGAAGATCATGAAGGCGAAGACCAGCCCGAGCAGAGCGAGGACGGCCTTGTGCGTGCCGGTGAGTTCGGGTGCCTCTTCCGCGTCCTCGTCCGTCGCGGTCCGTTCCCGGTCGCCGGGCAGGAACCCGCTGACGGAACGCTCGGGATCCTTCTGTACGCGCCGCGCGTACCGCACCACGTATGCGATGGTGACCGCGGTCAGCACCAGCCACATCACGAACCGCAGCACGATGCCGTCGCCCAGCGAGATGTCGGCCGCCGACGAGGCGACGCCCGTCGCGAACGGGTTGACGGTGGAACACAGCACCCCGACCCCCGCCCCCAGGATCGCCGTGCCGACCGCCACCATCCGGTCGTAGCCGAGCGCGAGCATCATCGGGACCAGCAGCCCGTAGAACCCGAGCGTCTCCTCGGCGAAGCCCTCGACGGTGCCGAGGATGGAGAAGACGAGCATCACCCCCGCGATGAGCAGCGCACCGCGCTCGCGCAGCCGGTGGGCGAGCCGCGAGATGCCCCGGTCGAGCGCGCCGGTGGCGAAGACGACGGTGATGAACGCGCCGATGGCGAGCACGAAGAGGAACACCCCGGCGCTGCCGTAGAGCGCGCCGCTCAGATCGGGGCCGACCTGACCGCTGGTGGCGTCCTTTACGCCGTAAAGACCATTGACCGGTGCAAGAAACAGGTCGTTGAGGCGGTCGACGAAGCTCTGGGCCGATGCGACACGGTGGTAGGTGCCCTGGACGGGCGCGCCCTTGTCATTGCGTTCGTACTGCCCGGACGGGATGAGGAAGGCGAGCGCCCACACCGCGACCGTGACGATCGCGAGGACGGTGAGGGCGCTGGGAAAGGCGAACCCTGCCTTGTGCGGCGGCTCCTGCTCCGGCTCCTCCGCCTCGGCGGCCGGCCGCGTGTCGCCTGCGTCGCTCACTTGCGGCCGCCCTCGGCGCGGAAGTCGGCCGCGTACTCACGGACGAAGGCGGCCATGGCGATCACCGTGTTGCGCAGCTCGGAGAAGAGGACCCTCTCATTGGGCGCGTGCAGGTTGCACATGCTGTCCTGGGCGCCGAACAGCAGCACCTCGGCCCCGGGCGCGGCCTTGGCAAGACCGTTGACCAGCGGAATCGAACCGCCGGTCGCCACATACGAAGCCTCCTCGCCCCAGGCCTCCTTGAGCGCGGTGAGCGCGGCGCGATAGGCGGGCCCGCCGGTTTCCGCCTCGAAGCCGGGACCGGTGTCGCCGGGTGTCACCGTCAGCGTGATGCCGAAGGGCCGCAGCGCCCGCAGATGCTCGACCAGCCTGAGCTGCGCCTCCTTCGGGCTCTGGAGCGGATGGAAGCGCAGGTTCAGCTTGGCTCTGGCGTACGGGACCACGGCCGAGGCCGCGTGCTCGACGCTCGGGGCGTCCAGGCCGATCACGGTGATCGCGGGCCCGCTCCACAGCCGCTCGCCCAGCGATCCCGAGCCGATGAGCGGCACCCCGTCGAGGACACCCGCGAGCGAGCGGAACTCGTCCTCCCGGTACGCCGTCCCCGTCCAGGACTCCCGGAGCAGTCCCTCCACGGCCACATCGCCGTGTACGTCGTGCAGGGTGGCCAGGACCTTCACCAGGGCGAGCAGCGCGTCGGGCGCCGCGCCGCCGAACTCGCCGCTGTGGCGCGGCTCTTCGAGCGTACGGACCTCGACGGTCACTTCGGCGGCGCCGCGCAGCCCCGTGGTCAGGGTCGGGGTGCCGGGGCGGAGGTTGCCGAGGTCGGCGATGACCATCGCGTCGCAGGCGAACCGCTCGGGATCGGTCGGCGGATATGCGTCGAAGGGGCTGCCGTACTCCTCCTGCCCCTCGATGACGATCTTGACGCCGACCGGCGGCCGCCCGTCGTACGCCCGCAGCATGCCGAGGTGGGCGATGACGTTGGACTTGTCGTCCGCGATGCCCCGCGCCCGCAGCCCGCCCTCGACCGGCGTCGGCTCGAACGGCGGCGAGAGCCACAGCGCCGCGTCGCCGGGTGGCTGGACGTCGTAGTGGCCGTAGAGCAGGACGGTGGGCGCGGACGGGTCGGGCGGCGGGATCTCGCCGTACACGACCGGTGCGGTGCCGGGCAGATCGAGCCGCTCGACCGTGGGCACACCGGCGCCCCGCAGCAGCTCCACGACCAGGTCGTGGGCCTGCTCCACGGGTTCGGGCGGAAAGCCCGGGAAGGCGATCGAGGGGATCGCGGCCAGGCGTTCCAGGTCCGCGCGGAGCCCGTCCATCAGCGAGTCGACTCGGGTTTCCAGCTCCATCGCACGCCGCCCTGACTGCCGTTCTGCCGACGCGCCTCATACACATGTCGACATGGTCGAATGTCGTCGGCACCACGATTCTCGATCTGGCGCGGCGGCGCACTCCGGGTGGTGCACCCGGGTCACCCGTCCGGTCGCGGACCCCCTGGCGCACCGGCGATGTCAGTGGCGGCTGGCACGCTTGCGGGTATGGACGAGCTGATACGGCGCCGGGTCTACGGCGCGGACCACGACGACCCCGACCCCGGGCCCCGGCCTGGCCACCTCTACCGGGAGCTGGTGGCCGGTCCGCTGGACGGGTTGCTGCTCGACGTCACCGGGTGGAGCGAGGAGTGGCTGCGGGACGGCGCGGCCCTCGCCACCGAGATCGGCTCGCACGGCCCGGGCGGCCACGCCTGGTACGGGCCGCGCCCGGGCGACCCGGAGCACTGGGACTGGTCCGGCGACACGCCCTGACCTCCCGGTGGGAAGTCCCGGATCACGCGCCCCGCACGATCAGCCGCGTCAGCAGGACCACAGACCGGGGGGCCGAGCGGTCGCCGTCGATCCGGGCGAACAGCAGGTTGGCGGCCGTGGTGCCGAGCGCGACCGGGTCCTGGCTGACCACGCTCAGCGGCGGGCTGAGGCGATCGGCGAGCGGGAAGTCGTCGAAGCAGACGACGGCGACGGGGTCGCGCCGTCCAAGGCCGTTCATCACCCCCATGGTGATCACGTCGTTGGTGGTGAACAGGGCGGTGGGTGGCCGGGACAGAGCCCGCAGTTCGGCTAGGGCGACGGCCGCGTCCGCCCGGGAGCGCAGCTCGTGCCGGACGAGCGCGGGGTCCTCCGGCACGCCGTGGGCGGCGAGCGCGTCGAGATAGCCCGCGTGGCGCTCGCGCTGCGTCCAGATGCCGAACCGGTCGCCGAGATAGGCGATACGGGTGTGGCCCTGGCCGAGCAGATGGCGTACGGCCCGCTCGGCGCCGGCGCGGTTGTCGACGGTGACGGTGTCCACGGCCAGGCCCTTGGCGGGCCGGTCCACGCAGACGACCTGCGTCCCGCCCTCCATCGGCTGCTTGAGGAAGCCGTGGCCGCCGATGGTGGGGACGAGGATGAGGCCGTCCACCTGACGGGCCGTGAACGCGCCGATCACCTCGCGCTCGCGGCGCGGTTCGTCGTTGGTGCTGCCGACGAGGACGAGATAGCCGCGCCGATGCGCCTCGTCCTCCACCGAGCGGGCCATCAGCGCGTAGAACGGGTTGGCGAGGTCGTCAACCACGAGCCCGATGGTGGACGTCCCGAGGTTCTTGCGCCGTAGATTGCGGGCGTTGTCGTTGCGCTGGTAGCCCAACTGCCGTACGGCCTGCTCCACTCGGGCCGCCGTGTCCGGGGAGACACCGGGTTCGCCCGACACCGCGCGCGAGACGGTCATGGTGCTGACCCCCGCCGCGCGGGCCACGTCCTTCATCGTCGGGCGCTTCACGGGCCTCCTCGTCGTCGGATCCGGTGTACAGCTTGCTAACGTTCCCGGCGGAGTGCTGTGCGGCACCGATGGAATCTGATGAAGCGTCAAAAATAGTTGAGCACCGATGTTTTGGTCATTTTTGCAGATGAGGGCGGAGCGTGCGAGAGGTCGGCGGTCCCGAATCCGGTACGCGCTCTTGACGGGCGGTCAGGGACACCTCAACAATCCCGAGTTGATTGGTAACGTTCACACGCACTCCGAGCATCACCCGTCCCCGAGGCCCCCCGCCGGACGGCGAGCGGTCCTCCGCGAGAAGGTGGTCCCCCTCATGCTCCGTTCCGTGCACCCCGCAAGACCGGTGCTCTCAAGACCGGTCCTCCGATCCCGATATCTGGGCGCGCTGAGCGCCCTCGCCCTGTCCGCCTCCGCACTCGTCGGCCTCGCCGCGACACCCGGCCACGCGGCAGGGGCGCTTCCCCTGACCCAGTACGTCGACCCGTACATCGGAACCGACGACAGCAACGCGCCCAACCCCGTGCCCGGGGGCGCCGGAGGCAGTACCTACCCCGGCGCCGTGGTCCCGTTCGGCGGCGTGCAGTTCAGCCCCGACACCCCGACCGCCTCGCCGTCCGGCTACCGCTACAAGGACACCTCCGTCGAGGACTTCAGCCTCACCCACTTCGACGGCGCGGGCTGTGCCAACAACGAGGACCTGCCGCTGCTGCCGGTCACCGGCGCGCTCGGCGGCTCGCCCGGCACCAACTGGACGAGCTACGCGTCCGGGTACACCAAGGCCGACGAAGTGGCCAAGCCCGGCTATTACAAGACGCGCCTGGACCGGTACTCCACCGACGTCGAGCTGTCCGCCACCACCCGTACCGGCATGGGCAAGCTGACCTACCCGGCCTCGACCTCGTCCCGGCTGCTGATCAACACGGGCCGCAGCGCGACGGGCAACCGCGCCGGCACGGTCCACATCAGCGGCAACGAGCTCACCGGAAGCGTGACCGCCGGCGGCTTCTGCGGCTCGGCCAAGACGTATCAGATCTACTTCGACGTGCGCTTCGACCGGGCGCCCACCGGCTTCGGCACCTGGTCGGGCGGCAGTGTCACCGACGGCTCGGCGAACGCGTCGGGCACGAACACCGGCGCGTACGTCACCTTCGACACGACGAGCAACGCCTCCGTCCAGTTCAAGGTGGGTCTGTCGTACGTCAGTGTCGCGGGCGCGCAGGCCAATGTGACGGCGGAGAACAACGGCTGGGACTTCGGCGCGGTCCGCACGGCGGCCGACGACTCCTGGAACCGGATGCTCAACAAACTCCAGGTCTCCGGCGGCAGCGACACCGACCGGCAGAAGTTCTACACCGCGCTCTACCACGTCCTGCAGAGCCCCAACGTCTCCAGCGATGTGAACGGCGACTACCGGGGCTTCGACAACGCCGTCCACAACTCGTCCCACCCCGTCTACCAGAACTACTCCGGCTGGGACATCTACCGCTCCTGGGCCGCGCTGGTCGCCCTGATCGCGCCCACCGAGGCGAGCGACATCGCCAAGTCGATGGTCCTGGACGGGCAGCAGGGCGGTCTGCTGCCGAAGTGGTCGCAGCAGACCAACGAGGACCTCGTCATGACGGGCGACCCGGGCCCGATCATCGTCGGCAGCCTGTACGCGTTCGGCGCCCGCGACTTCGACACCTCGGCCGCGCTGTCCCTGATGGAGAAGTCGTCCAACGGCGGCACCGCACAGGGCAGCGCGATCCGCGGCCGTCAGTCGACGTACACCAGCCTGCACTACCTCGACGACCCCTCCGACTCCCTCGAATACTCCGCGTCCGACTTCGCGGTGGCCCAGTTCGCCAAGGCGCTCGGGAACACCGCCAGTTACGGCACGCATATGAGCCGGGCGCAGTGGTGGCGCAACACCTTCAACTCCGAGTCGTCGTACGTCCAGCAGCACAGGAGCGACGGCTCCTGGACCTGGCCGCTCGACCCGGCTAGCCAGTCGACCTTCACCGAGGGCAACGCCTCCCAGTACACCTGGATGGTTCCGTACGACTTCGCCGACCTGATCAACTCGATGGGCGGCCGCCAGACCGCCGTCCAGCGCCTCGACCACCACTTCACCGAGGTCAACGCCGGGCAGAGCAGGCCGTATTACTACATAGGGAATGAGCCCGAGCACGGTGTGCCATGGGCCTACAACTACGCGCGCCACCCCGCCGGTGCCTCGGACGCGGTACGCAAGGTGATGGCCGACTCCTTCACCACCGGCGCCGGCGGGCTGCCCGGCAACGACGACCTCGGCGCCACCTCGGCCTGGTACGTATGGGCGGCCCTGGGGATGTATCCGGCGACGCCCGGCGCGGACACGCTCGCCCTGCACGGGCCGCAGTTCCCGTCCGTCCTGATCCAGCGCGCGGCCGGGAACATCACCATCAACACCTCCGGGTCCGGCCCGTATGTGCAGGCGCTCGACGTCAACGGAACGGCGACCACGCACAACTACCTGCGGTACCCGGACGTCGCCGGGGGCGCGACCCTCACGTACACCATGGGCGCCGCACCCAGCGCGACCTGGGGCACCGGGTCCAACGACGTACCGCCCTCGTTCCAGGACGGCGGCACCCCGGTGCCCGCCGCGCCCGAACTCGGCCCCAACCTCGCCCAGGGCAGGACGGCGACCGGGACCGCCACCTGCGCGACGGCGGAGAGCGCCGACAAGGCGGTGGACGGGTCGTTGATGAACAACAGCAAGTGGTGCTCGGCCGCGGCCACCCCCACGCTCCAGGTCGACCTCGGCTCCGCCCGTACGGTGTCGTCGTTCGTCGTCAAACACGCCGGGCTCGGCGGTGAGAACACGGGTTGGAACACCGGTGCCTTCCAGATCCAGACGAGTACCGACGGGTCCTCCTGGACCACGGCGGCCACCGTCACCGGATCGCGCTCCAGCCGGACGTACCACCCCGTCTCGGCCCGCACGGCCCGTTACGTACGGTTGCTGATCTCCAGCCCGGCCAACACGTCCAGCAGCGCCGCGCGTATCTATGAGTTGGAGGTGTACGGGGGAGGCAGCAGCAACTTAGCCCTGGGGCAACCGGCCACCGGTTCCACTCCGTGCAACTCCTCGGAGACCCCCGACAAGGCGGTCAACGGCAGTGTGAGCGGCGGCAACAGCGACAAGTGGTGCTCGTTGGCGCCCGGCACCAAGACCCTCCAGGTGGACCTGGGCGCGACACATCAACTCAGCTCGCTCACCGTCCGCCACGCGGGCGCGGGCGGCGAGAGCGCGGCTTTTGACACCAAGGACTTCGACCTGGGTGTCTCCACCGACGGCAGCACCTGGACGACGGTGGCACAGGTGCGCGGCAACACCGCCGACTCCACCACCAGCCCGGTCGCCGTTTCGGCCCGCTATGTACGGCTCTCGGTGATCACACCCACCCAGACCACCGACCAGGCGGCCCGGATATACGAGTTGGAGGCCTACGGCACCTGACCCACCGCGACCGGTATGCCATGCTCACGGCATACACGAGCGTGCCCCGGCGGGTGTGGCCCGCCGGGGCACGCATGCGTGTGGTCCCGGATCAGACGAGGTCCATCGCGGCCACCTCGTCGGGGCTGCCGTAGCTGACCGGCCCCTGGAAGCGCCGGCGGGCGGTGGCGAACCACCAGAGGGTGGCGATGACCAGCACCGCACCCAGCGCGATCGGCGCGTAGTTGAAGTTGTCGGTGGTGATCGGAGACGTCTGCGGCAGCATGAACAGCACACTGCTCAGGACGATCCAGATCACGGCGACCGCCGCCACCGGCCTGCCGTAGCGCCCCAGGTTCCACGGGCCGGGCTCGAAGTCGTCCAGGCGCAGCCGCAGGAAGATGGGCACGCCGTAGGCGAGGTAGAGCCCGACGACGTTGACGCTCACGATCGCGGTGAACGCGGTGTGCGACCACCAGCCGGGAATGATCAGCACGAGCGAGCACGCCGCCGCCAGCCACACCGCCTTGACCGGGGTGCGGGTGCGCAGCGAAACCGAGTGCCACCAGCGCGATCCCGGCATCGCGCCGTCCCGCGAGAAGGCGAAGATCTGCCGGGTGTTGCTGGTCATGTTGGCGAGGCCGCAGAAGAGCATGGCGCCGATCACGATCAGCAGAAGCAGTTTGGCGGTGCCCATGCCGAGCGCGTCCACCAGGATCTGCACCGGCGGCGCCGACGCGCTCGCCTCGCCCGCGTAGTCACGGATCGCGTAGACGAGGGCGAGCATCAGGACCAGTCCGGCGAGCGCGGAGTAGACGATCGCGCGCATGATGCCCTTGGGGGTGTTGACGGTGGCCTTCACCGTCTCCTCGGACATATGGAAGCTGCCGTCGAAGCCGGTGAACGTCCAGCTGGTGACCAGCAGACCGAGCATCGCCGCGTACAGACCGTTGTTGAAGCCGGTGTTGTTGACGAAGTGGTTGGCGAACGACGCCGACTGGTGGTGGCCGGGCTTCAGGGTCAGGGCGGTCACGATGACCACCATGCCGATGAGCAGCCACCACACCGAGATCCGGTTCACGACCGCGACCAGCTGCACGGTGTACGTGTTGGCGAGGGCCTGCACCAGGAGGATTACCGCCGAGATGCCCACCGTCTGCTGGGCCGTGGGCTCGTACGACGTCCACTGCATCGCGATGAACGCCTGGATGAAGGTCGCGGCCGCGTAGTTGGTGGCGGCCGTCCCGCCCACCTGGCCGACGAAGTTGAGCCATCCCGTGTACCAGGACCAGGCGCCGCGATGGCGTTTGGCGAGCTTGCCCGCGGAGAAGTAGAGCGCGCCGCTGGTCGGGTACGCGGAGGCGATTTCGCCCATCGCGGCGCCGACGAACAGCACCATCACCGAGACGCCTATCCAGCCGAACACGAGAATCCGCGGCCCGCCGGCTGCCATTCCGAATCCGAATGCGGAGAAGATACCGGAGATGATGTTGATGATGGTGAACGAGATGGCGAAATTGTCGAACGCGTGGAAGCGGCGGGTGAGTTTCCGGGGATAGCCCATCGCATGCAGGGTCGCGTCGTCGTCGAAGGCGACGGACTCGTCATGGTCACGGATTTGCGGGCGAGTGCGGGATATGCGCTCGGACACAGCGGCAACCTTTCCGGTGGGGGGTGGGGACGGGGGTGCGGGGTCTTGCGCGGGTGGCCGTGCGGTCGGGGGAGTACGGCAATCGGAGGTCGGGCCGGTCTCAGGGGGCGGGTCAGGCCGGTCCGGGTACCGGGAGTCCGCATGACCGACGGGCCTTGGTCAGCCGTTCCTCGGGATCGCCGAACACGCTCCAGGGCATGCGCGAGGCATAGGGGCCCATGGCCGTGAGGACTTCCCGTGCCTCGAATTCGCGTTTCGCCATGACGAGCGCGTGCGCCAGATAGGCGAGGTCCAGTACCGGGGTGAAGCGATAGGCGGGCGTGCGCGGAAACCAGTGGTGGTAAATACCGAGCGCCGTGGTCGTCCACTGGGTCTGTTCCCAGGTGCTGTCCGCGAGGAGCGCGGCCGGGTCGTACTCCTCGACCAGTGCGACCAGCGGAAGGAGCCGCAGCGCGGAGGTGGCCGGGGCGCGGTGGCTGAGAAAGGAGGCGACGTCCCAGCGGGCGCTCGCCGAACCGCCGTTGCGGGTGAAGAAACAGGCCAGGAACCGGTGGTGCGCCTCACGGTTCCAGGGGTCGAGCTTCAGGATGTGCGAGAAGAGCAGCCAGGGTCCCGGCGGCGCGGTCAACAGCCCCTTGGGTGCGGGGTCGTACGAGCGCTGGAGGCGCGCCAGAGCCAGCTGGGCGACCCATGGAGTGGGGTCCTTGGGTAACAGGCGCGCGGCGCGTGTGCACGCCGACAGCGCGATGCGCACCAGGGTGTCCGCCCGGCCGTCGTCCGCGTCGGCCATGCGCAGCGCGCGTACCATCGCCACGCGCGCCGCCAACAGCGCGGCCTCCGGGCCCGGTTCCTCGGACATCCAGCGTTCGGCGAGGTCGGAGTCGGCCGCCTCGGACGCGAGCACCAGCGACCGGTGGGCCCGCACCTCGAAATCGGTGCGCGCCTCCTTGAGGACGTTGTGCGCGCCGAGGTAGCGCCCGGCCCTGACGTCGATGCAGGCCTGCGCCAGCGCGCGATCGTCGGCCGCCGGGTGCCACACGTACTGTCCCTCGAACGAACCAGCAGCCACGATTCCCTCCCCATCCGCCGACGCCACCACGCGGGTATGAATTCCGGCCACACCGCAATAGGCCGGAGTCGGCTCCCGAACTCGGGATCACCGACAGCGAGGATCACCTTACTCATCCCTAACTCGCATCGAAACTCATCGCCCGGAATATCTGCTTCCAGGCGCTTTATGGTGCACGTAAAGAGATGGCCGTACGCCCGAGTCGTGGCGGGTCGGTGGCAACGACGGCCGCAGGGTATGTATTTGGCATATTCTTCGCGCCGGTCGTCGCTCGTCTGTTTTCACTCAGAGGTGGCCGAAAACAGATGCCGGATGGATCGGTGCGGGAGCGGGCGGGCCGGCGACTCGGCGCCGATGAGTGCGGTGTGCGTCGGCGCGCCTGTTTGTCCGGTACGAAGGGTGGTGGCTCCGTCGCGGTGGGGAGTCCAGGCTGGTGAGGGTAGGCTTTGTCAGCCAACTCTGAACCGGGTGCCGACCCGTGGAAGTGGCTCTGCCGCCGTATCGGCAGGGGAGACGGGTGCACTTTTCGGCCGATGACGATCGGAAGTGGAACCGGAGCCTGCCGCTCTCCTTCAGACTTGGTTTTGCGGGGGACCTGTGTATTTTCCACTGGAGGGGCGATGGCGGACGGCGACTTGGCATCCTTTGCCGAAGCGGGCGAGGACCGGAGTGTTCGCGGGGTCCGGGATCTGATGGTGACCTCTCAGTGGGAGGAGTTCGTCGAGTTGGGCGACGCGGCCCCCGCCTTCGCCGGGGGCGTCGACGCCGTCGCGGCCGACCGCCGTTCTCCCGACGAGTTCTGGTTCTTCAAGGGCGACCAGGTGATGAAGGCCGACATCGTCACCCGCCAAGTCGTCGAGCCCGCGCGGAGCATCAGCGAGAAGTGGCCGCTGGTGACCGCGGACTACGCGGGCGATATCTGTGCCGCGTTCATGCCTCCGGGTGCCATCGCCCCGATCCTCGCGCTCGTCAAACCGAATGGGGACGCGGGTTTCCTGGACCTGGACGGTGCGCTCGAATTCCAGATCGCGACGGTCTGGGACCAGATCGGGGCGGCGGCGCCCGCGGGGTTCACCGGAATCGACGCGGCCATGCCGGACCCCTCCGACGACGGTCACCTCTACCTCTTCTCGGGGGAGCTGTCGATGCGGTGCAACCTGATGGCGGGCACGCTGGAGGCGCCCATGGCGACGGCCGAGCGCTGGACCGGAGTGCGGGCCACAGGTCCGGGTAAGCGGGTCGACGCCGCACTGTCGCGCCCGGACGACACCGTCGTCCATCTGCTCCACGGCGACACCTGCATCAGCCTCGACCTCGCCACCCAGACCTGCCGCGCCAACTCCTAGGGCTGCGTCAGCTCGCGTACAACTGACGTGCGGGGACGATCTGTTGGTCCTGGCCCGGGCTGGACCAGAGCAGTTTCATATGCGCCTCGCCGGTCTGCTCCGCGTAGTCGATCCTGATCGTGTGCCGGGTCCCCGCCGTGAGGCCGAGTTGCCCCTTGTCGACGCGCGGCTCGTGCGGCGACCAGGAGTCGATCACCAGCTTCCCGTCGATCCACACCCGCGTCATGTCGTCGGAGACGGTCGTGAAGGTGTACGTCTCGGAGCGGCGCGGCTCGATCGTGCCGCTCCAGCGGATGCTGAACCGGTCCGCCGGGATACTGCGGTCCGGTGAACCGGTGAACTTCCACGAGTGGTTGACCGTGGGGTCGACACGGGTGATCCTCGGGGTGCCGCTGAGGTCGGCGTTGTCGAAGATCTCCTCCTTGAGTCCCTTGCCGCTCCCGACGGGGGAGGTCGGGCCGGGGTCCACGGTCAGCTCGATCACCGTCGCCGTGGAGTTGGTGGCGGCGCCGGACGGCCGCAGGTCATACCCGTCCCCGGCCTTGACGGCCTGCACCTTCTGACCGCTGCCCAGCACCCGGGCCGCCTTCACGCCGAAGGCCGTACGGGCGCGCAGATGCAGGGCCGCGCCGGCCGACGGCCACTGGGTCACCGCCGCGTACAGCTTGTCGCCCTTGCGGCTGACCGAACCCCAGGCTGGTTCCTCGACCAGCCCGCCGTAGCTGGCCCCGTACACCGCCTCACCCTGACCGGCCGTCCGCAGCCAGTCGCCCATCTGCTTCAGGCGGTCGACGGCGGGCTGAGGAAGCCGACCGCGCGCGTCCGGACCGACATTCAGCAGATAGTTGCCACTGCGGGACGCGGTGGCGAGGAGGTTGCGGGTCAAGGTCGTACCGGACTTCCAGTTCTGGTCGTAACGGGCGTACCCCCAGTGGTCGTTGAGGGTCATGCACGACTCCCAGAGCTGGCCGTCGACCGGGCTCGCCGGGATCTCCTGCTCGGGGGTGCCGTAGTCGCCGTCGACGACACGGCGCTTGCCGACCCGGTTGTTGATGACCAGCCCCGGCTTCAAGCCGTGCAGATAGGCCTCAAGGCGCTCCCCGTCGTTCGCCGTCCAGGGGTTGGTGGGGTTGTCGGTGCTCCACTCGCCGTCGAACCACAGCAGGTCGGGGTCATAGCCGCCGACGAGCTCCTTGAGCTGGGCGTACATGCGTTGCTCGTACTTGGGGAAGGTCGCCGGGTTCGCGAAGTCCGGGTCGTGCCAGTCCCAGATCGAGTAGTAGAAGCCGAGTTTGATGCCCGCGGCGGTGGCCGCCGTCTTGAGCTCGGCGAGGATGTCGCGGTTCTTGTCGAAGGCCGAACGGTCATGGAGATTCCAGGAGTTGACCTTCGTGGGCCACATCGCATAGCCCTCGTGGTGCTTCGCGGTGATGACGATGTAGCGCATCCCGGCGTCCTTGGCCGCCTGCACGACGGCCTTCGCGTCGAAGTCGGCGGGGTTGAAGGTCGCGGCCTGTTTCTCGTACGCGTCCATCGGGATGTTGCACTCCCGCTTGATCCACTCCGCGTTGCGGCAGACCGTGCCGTCGGGGCGCCGGTACTCGCCCTCCCAGTTCGAGTACGAGCCGAAGTGGATGAACATGCCGAAGCGGTCCTGGCGGAACCAGTTGGTGCGGGAGGCGGTGAACGGGTCGTCGGTGGCGTAGTCGGTGCCGGGGCCTGCGGCTTGCGCTTTTGCGGCCGGAGCCGCACCGGGCGGGGCCTCGCTCGCTGAGGCGCTGGGGACCACCCCGGCTCCCAGGATGGCGGCGAGTAATACGGCGAGCCCGGCGACTCCTCGGCCGGTGCGCGTGAGCAGGGTGTGCATGAGGCGGCTCCCTGGTCTGGTGTTGAGGGTTCGCCGGGGAAGGTAGGGATGAATACATCGGATGTCAATGCGATACGTACGGGGTATGTGGCGTCGATTTGGTCCCAACCCCGATGAGTGGTCGGATGACTTCGCGAAGATGCCCAGGTGGCCGACCCCGCCGGTGCCGGGTTTGGTTGACTTGCCGCATGAGTGATCTCTTCGTCAAGATCTGCGGTCTGCGGACCGAGCGGGATGTGGACACGGCCGTGGACGCGGGAGCCGACGCGGTCGGGTTCGTCTTCGCGGCCAGTCCGCGCACGGTCGACGCCGACACCGCCCGGCGGCTGGTGCTGCGGGTGCCCGCGCACGTCCTCACGGTCGGTGTCTTCCGGGGCCAGTCGGTGGACGAGGTGCGGCGGCTCACCGAGGAGAGCGGCATCGGGGCCGTACAACTGCACGGGGACGAGGGGCCGGAGTACTACGAGGCGCTGCGGGCACCGGGCCGGACGCTCATCCGGGCCACCGCCGCGACCGAACACGCGCCGCACCTCGGGGAGCTGGGCGAGGACATGCTGCTGCTCGACGCCCCCGACCCGGGCTCGGGCAAGCCCTGGAACTGGGCCTCACCGCAGTTCACCGCCCCCGCCGGCCGCTGGCTCCTCGCGGGCGGGCTGCACCCCGGCAACGTACGCCGGGCGGCCGAGGTCACCGGTGCGTGGGGAGTGGATGTCTCCAGCGGGGTGGAGAGCGAACGCGGCGTCAAATCACCGGAGTTGATCCGGTCCTTCCTGGCGGCGGCGCGGTCCTAGCCGCAGCGGCGATACGGAGGTGTCGTGATCGCACGGGCCCGCCTGCTCAACCGAAGGCCCGGCCCCGCCGGTACCGTGGGCGTATGACGACACCCGACGCGATAAGTCCCGTAAGCCGTACGGCACTTGCCGTGGCCACCGTGCGGGCGCGTGAGAGCGCACGGTCCGACAAGCTTTTCGACGACCCGTACGCGGCCGCCTTCCGCGCCGCCGCAGACATGCCGCCCACCCGCTCCGCCGCGCCCAGCCCGCTCGCCGTCGGCTTCGCCCACCACGCCGTGATCCGTACGCGCTTCTACGACGACGCGTTGCTCGCGGCGGTCGATGCGGGCATCCGTCAGGTGGTGCTCCTCGCGGCGGGTCTGGACTCCCGGGCCTTCCGTCTGCCCTGGCCGGCGGACGCCAGCGTGTACGAGCTGGATCTGCCGCCCATCCTCGACTTCAAGGAGGGTGTGCTGGACGGCCGGGCGGCCGTGGCCCGCTGCGCGCGCACGGTGCTGCCCGTCGACCTCCTCGACAGCACGTGGCCGGAGGCGCTGCGGGAGGCGGGATTCGACCCAGCTGCCCCCACCGCATGGCTTGTTGAGGGACTTCTGGTGTACCTCACGGCCGACGAGGCGGCCGGTGTCCTCACCACGGTCGGCGAGCTGAGCGCGCCCGGCAGCCGGATCGCCACGGAGCGGGGGAGCGACAACACCGTCCGCCCCGACGGTCCCGAGCTCGCCCGGATCACATCACTGTGGAAGGGCGGACTCCGCGGCGGCATGGTGGACTGGCTGCGCGAGCGCGGCTGGCGCGTCGAGGAGTACGGGCTGCGCGAGCTCTCGGAACGGTACGGCCGCCCCGTCGAGCGCCCGCTCCCCACCGGGTTCCTGACCGCGCAACGCGCCGGATGACGAGTTCGCACGCCTCAGCAGGCGCGCCTCACACTTCATAGCGGGCGAATCCGGAGGTGCGCCAGGACCGCCCGTCCGGCGTGATCGCGTACGCCTCGTACTCCTCCAGCGGCTCCAGCCATCCCCGCGCCTCCTCACCTCTGGCGAAGGCGGCCGTGGCGTACGCGTCCGTCATGGTCAGCCGGGGACCGGTGACCGTGACGGACGCGAGGCCCGTCGCCGGTGTGTTCCGGTGCGGGTCGATGATGTGGTGCCCGCGTTCGGCGGTGCCGGAGGTGGCGACGGCCAGGTCGGTGCCGGTGACGACGGTGGCCAGTTCGCCCGGGCGCAGCGGGTCGGTGATGCCGATGCGCCAGGGGTTGCCCGGGGAGGATTCGCCGCGCAGTTGGAGGTCGCCGCCGCCGTTGACGCACGTGTTGCGGGCACCGGCGTCGTACAGGAGGCGGGAGGCGTTGTCGATCGCCCAGCCCTTGACGAGGCCGGAGGGGTCGAGGCGGCCGCCGGCAACGACGCTGAACCAGCCGCCGGTGGCCTCGGTGACCGCCGCGCACAGCGACAGCACCTCGTGTACCTCGGGCGGGCAGTCACCGAGGGCCATCTCGCCGCGGTCGAGCCGGCTGATGGCGCTGTCGCGGCGGTAGGTGGAGAAGACGGCGTCGACGGTGTGCAGCCCGCGCACCGCATCCGCGAGAGCGCTGCGGATCGACGGGGTGGGCCGGTCGCGGATGTCGAACGAGAACACCGTGCCCATCACATGCTCGACATGGCGCAGTCCGCGCGGCGCGTCAGACATGGGCCTGGTCCAGCGCGCTCTGCAGGGACTGGATATAGCCCTCGCTGGTGTAGCTCGCGCCGGAGACCGCGTCGATGCGGGCGCTCTGCGCACCGAGCGCCTCCTGCGTCAGACGCGGCAGGGAGTACGCGGCGAGCTGCTGGTCGCGCCCGTTGCGGTCGGGCGCCTGGAGTATCTGTACGTCGGTGATCTTCCCGTGGGCGAGGACGGCGGCCACCTGCACGGTTCCGTACGGCGTGTCGATGGGATCGCCGGTGTACGTGCCCGTCGCCGCCGGTGCGCCGGGCGACGCGCTCGCCGGTGTGCGCGGGGCGGAGGTGGGGGAGGTGCGCGGTCCCACTCCGGCCACCGCCTGCGTATGGTGCGGTTTGAGCGCGAGCAGGGTGACGATCAGGGCGCTGATCCCGGTGGAGGCGAGCACGGCTCGGCGCATGGGGTTCTCCTCAGAACTCGAACGACTCGTGGTGGACGCGGCGGCCGGGCACACCGGCCTCGCGCAGCGCGCGCCGGGCCGCCTCGGTCATACCGGGCGGGCCGCAGAGATATACGTCGTGCGCGGCCAGATCCGGTACCAGTGCGCTCAGGGTGTGCGCCGTGAGGGATGCGTCGGCGTCCGCGAGGTAGTGGACGCTCGCGTGACGGGCGGCGGCTATCGCGTCGAGTTCGGCGCGCAGGGCGAAGTCCTCGGCGCGGCGCGCCCGGTAGAGGAGCGTCACCTCGCCCGGCAGGGTTTCGAAGAGGGCCCGCAGAGGGGTGATGCCGACGCCGCCGCCGAGGAGCAGCACCTTGCCGGAGCTGCGCCGGTCCGCCGTGAAGCTGCCGTAGGGGCCTTCCGCCCACACCCGGGTGCCGGGGGCGAGCCGGGCCAGCGCCGCGCTGTGTCCGCCGGCGGCCTTCACGGTGATCCGCAGCCAGTCGGGGCGGACGACGGCGGACAGGGAGTACGGGCTCGCCGTCCACCACAGACCCCGGGCGAGGAAGCGCCAGCGCAGGAACTGGCCCGGCTCGGCGCCCAGTTCGGCCAGGCGCTCACCGGTGAGGTAGACGGAGACGACGCCCGGCGCCTCGGGGTGGACGGCCGCGACCCGTAGCCGGTGGCGCAGACCACGCCGTAGGGGACCGGCGAAGCGGAACCACACGACCAGGGCCGCGACGCCGAGATACAGGGCGTACCAGGCGAGCTGGGCCGACCGGTTGCCCACGAAGTCCGCGCCGTTGGAGAGCTGGTGGCCGAAGGCGAGGAAGACCGCGAGATAGGTGGCGAAGTGGAGGTAGTGCCACATCTCGTAACTCATCCTGCGGCGGGCCAGGCGCGCGGAGAGGACTCCGGTGGCCACGAGCAGCAGAAAGCCGATGGTGCCCTTGAGGAGGTCCGGGTAGTGCAGGACCAGCGCGGACGTCTGGCTCACCACGGAGGCGTGGGACGTCAGCGAGTAACCCCAGATGATCAGCAGCGCGTGCGCGAGGATCAGCGCGACGGTGCCCCGGCCGACCACCGCGTGCCAGCGTGCGAGCCGGTCGGTGCCGACGCGGTGGTCCAGGGCGGGGACCCGGGCCATGAGTGCCAGCAGGACCGCGCAGGCGTACCCGGCGAGAAGGCCGGTCATACGCCCCGCGCCCGTCAGCCAGCCCGCCGGGCCCACCACGGAGGTGGTGTCGCTCCACCACAGGGCCAGCACGCCGACGCCGCCCGCCCCGATGACCAGGGGCGCGAGGAACGGCACGACGTCGCGACGCGGCCGCCGATGGCGCAGACCCCCGCTCGTACGAGGGGTGGGCGTGAAGGCGGTGGCCATGAGGGCTCCTCCGGAAGGGTTCGCTCCGGTGATGGGCGCCCAGCTTCACAGGGCAACTTCTGCGTACTCTCTGAATCGCGCTCCGCTGAGGCGATTCAGAGGAAACTCAGAGGCGCCGCACATCTCGCGGCGGGCCGGTCCGGGGGATGCTGGGCACACCATGGAAGAGCGCCCCACCACCTCCCCCTTGCTGCGCCCCGACGGCGACCCCGTGCGGGTCCTCGTCGTCGACGACGAGCCCGACCTCACCGACGTCCTGGCCGGCGTCCTGACCAGCGAGGGCTTCGACGTCCGCACCGCCGCCGACGGGGCCACCGCGCTGGCGACGGCCCAGGCCTTCCGCCCCGACGCGGTGATCCTGGACTGGATGCTCCCCGACATCGACGGTCTGCAGGTGCTGCGCGAACTGCGCCGCGAGTCGGCGGGCATGTGTGTGCTGTTCCTCACCGCCCGGGACGCGGTGGAGGACCGCATCACCGGCATCACCGCGGGCGGCGACGACTACGTCACCAAACCGTTCAGTCTGGAGGAGGTCCTGGCCCGGCTGCGCGGGCTGCTGCGGCGGGCCGGGATGACCCGGGCGCCCGGCCAGAACTGGATCACGGTCGGCGACCTCATGATGGACGAGGAGGCGCGCGAGGTCCGGCGCGCGGACACGGTCATCGACCTCTCGCGCACCGAGTTCGAGCTGCTGCGGTTCCTGATGCGCAACCCCCGGCGCGTGCTGTCCAAGGACCAGATCCTCGACCGGGTCTGGGCGTACGACTTCGGTGGCCGGGCCCATATCGTCGAGCTGTACATCAGCTATCTGCGCAAGAAGATCGACGCGGGCCGGGTGCCCATGATCCATACGGTCCGGGGTGTGGGATACGTCCTGAAGCCGGAGTCGTCGTGAGGGGGCTCCTGAGACGGCTCGTGCCGCGCACCCTGCGCTGCCAGCTGACCGCCGGGCTCGTCACGCTTCTTGCCCTGGCGTGCCTCGCCGTCGGCGTCACCACCGTTCTCGCCCTCGAAGGCTTTCTGCGCGGGCGCCTGGACCAGCAGCTCACCTCCTCCGGCGGGCGCTTCGCGGCGAGCCTGGAGCACGAGGCCAGGCCCGACGCCGACAACGTCTTCGACACCCGGGGCCAGGCCGAGTCCACCTTCGGCGCCCGGCTGCTCAATGGCGCTGTCACGCAAGCCGCCGTGGTCCACGACGCGGCCGACCACCATGTCCCGCTCACCCCGGCCGACCGCCACGACCTCGCCGCCGTACCGGTCGACGGGCACGGACACGACATCCACCTCAGCCGGCTCAGGGCGTATCGCGTCATCGCGGTGCACGGCGACGACCAGGACGTCCTCATCACCGGGCTGCCCCTCCACCCGGTCGAGGAGACGCTGCACCGGCTCGAAGCGGTCGAGGCCGTGGTGTTCGGCGCGGCCCTGGTGGCCACCGGCATCGCGGGCGCGCTGTGGGTGCGGCTCTCGCTGCGTCCCCTGCGGCGGGTCACCGTACAAGCGGTGAACGTCGCCCAACTGCCGCTCGCCAGCGGCGAGATCGCCATGCCGGAGCCGCTGGCCGATGCCGATCCGGCCACCGAGGTCGGCAAGGTCGGCAACGCGCTCAACCATATGCTCGGCCACATCGAGGACGCCCTGAAACGGCGTCACGCCAGCGAGGAGCGGCTGCGCCACTTCGCCGCGGACGCCAGCCACGAACTGCGCACCCCGCTCGCCAACATCCGCGGTCACGCCGAACTCGCCCTGCGCCACCAGGGTTCCGTGCCCCCGGCCGTCCATCACGCGCTGGAGCGCATCGACGCCGAGTCACAGCGCATGACGGGTCTCGTCGACGATCTGCTGCTGCTCGCCCGCCTCGACGCGGGCCGCCCGCTGGAGCGCGAGAGCGTCGATCTGACACTGCTCGTCCTCAACGCCCTCGACGACGCCCGCGCCGCCGGTCCCGGCCACCGCTGGCTCCTGGACCTGCCCGAGGAACCGGTCACCGTGACCGGTGACGCCCACCGCCTCCAGCAAGCCATCGGCAACCTCCTCGCCAACGCCCGCACCCACACCCCGCCCGGCACCGAGGTGACCGTCGCCCTGTCCGTCGAGGGCGCCGGGGCCGTGCTCACCGTGACGGACAACGGGCCGGGCATCCCGACGGAGCTCCAGCCGGAGGTCTTCGGCCGTTTCGTCCGTGCCGATCACGCCCGCTCACGCAGCACGGGCAGCACCGGCCTCGGCCTCGCCATCGTGCACGCGGTCGTCACCGGGCACCAGGGCACCGTCGACGTCACCAGCCGTCCCGGCCGTACCGCCTTCCGCGTCACGCTGCCGGGCTGAGCGCCGGGCCGCGGGGCCCATCGCGTACGACGCCACGAGCATCCCGCCGCCGAGCACCAGCCATCCCGGGGTGCCCCAGTCCACCAGGAGCGCGGTCAGCAGCAGGGGGCCCAGGGTGCGGGCCACCGTGACACCCGTACCGAACAGGCCCTGGTACTCGCCGATCCGGTCGGCCGGGGCAAGCCCGAAGCCGAGCTGCCAGGAGCCCGCCGAGTGCAGCATCTCGGCCACCACGAGCAGTACCGACCCGGCGAGGAGCGCCGCGACGGCCACCCACGTCGAGCCGCCGAACGCCGACAGGGCGAAGACCAGGCAGGTCGCGAACATGACCGCGCCGGACCGGCGCACCGCACGCACCGCCGTCCCAAGTCCCGTGACCCCACGGGCCGTTCGCACCTGGAAGAGCATCACGGCGCCGGTGTTGAGGACGAACAGCGCCGAGACGAGCCAGGCCGGCGCGTTCGTACGCTCGGTGATCCACAGCGGCAGCCCCAGGCTGAGCAGCGGCATCCGCAGCAGCAGAACGGTGTTGAGGAGGGCGACCACGACGTACGGCCGGTCGCGCAGCACCTTGAGCCGGCCGTCCTTGCCGGTGGGCACCGGCTCCACCGCGGGAAGGCGCCACAGCAGCAGCGCGCACACCAGGAAGCTCGCCGCGTCCATGGCGAAGACCATGAGGTACGCGCTGGTCGTGCCCGCGCGCAGGGCCACGCCGCCGAGCGCCGCGCCCACCGCGAGCCCGGCGTTGAGCGTCGCCTGGAGGCGGGCGAGCAGGCCGGTCCGCTCGCTGTCGGGGACGAGTCCGGCGAGCAGCGACTGGCGGGCCGCGGCGAGTCCGGACTGGGCCGTGGCGTAGAGGCAGGCGGCTATGACGAACGGCAGGAAGGCGCGGACGAACAGGAACGACGCGACGGCCGCGCTCGTCGCCAGGGCCAGCAGCACCGATGTCCCCCGGGGCCCGCGCCGGTCCGCGAGCCGCCCGAGCGGCACGCCCGCGACCGACCCGATCGCCCAGGCCACGGTGAGCCCGAGCCCGACGCGCGCCGGGGAGAGGCCGACGACGTGGGTGAAGTAGAGCGCGGAGGTGACGTAGTAGGCGCCGTCGCCCACGGAGTTGCTGAGCTGGGCGAGCGCGAGGAGGCGTCGCGGTCCCGCGAAAGGCGTCTGCCGGATCTTCATGGACACGACACTATGACCCCGGTGGCCCTGTTGCATGGTCCACTGAACATCTTGATCAGTGGGCCACTTGAGGCGGCGTCACCTGGCGCTCATGGGGTCCGGACATGCCATGTGGTGCCGACCGCTTGCGCAGCGGTGGCACCACATGTGCACGTGCGTCCGGAGGGGCTCAGCGATGAGCCGGCCGGCTCAGTAGTGGTGGCGGTCGCCGCGGTCGTTGTCCGACTTGCAGTCGTTCTCGTAGAACGAGCCGTGGTTGGCGCTGCTGCCCATCGCGGTGTGGCACTCGTGGCTCTTGCCGTGGTCACGGCCGTAGCTGTGGTGGCGGCCGTAGTCGTTGTCGCGACCGTAGTTGTTGTGGTGACGGCTGTTGTCGTCGTCGCGGCCGTAGTTGTTGTGATGACGGCCGTAGTCGTGGTCGCGGTTGTAGCTGCTGTGGTGGCGGCCGTTGTCGTGGTCGCAGTCGTCGTGGGCAAGGGCGGATCCGGCCCCACCGAGGACGGCGCCGAGCGCCAGGACACCGGCGGCGATCGTGGTACGCAAACGCATGTGTTCTCCTGTGAATCGGAGACGGAACGTGACGTTGTCAGCGATCACCGTTACGGGCAGCGACGAAACCTGGTTCACCCGACCGCCGAGGGTGTTAGCCCAGTTCCCCGAACCCGGGGTGCGGCGTCGCCCCGGGGCGGGTTCGATGGCGGACGGTGGCCCGCAGCGGGGTCGTCGGTTGCAGGAGCAGTCCGGCGTACGGAGTCGCCTCGGTGTCCGGCAGGTCGAGGTGGCAGCGCTGGGCGAGGGTGGCCAGGATCAGGGCGGCCTCCACCTGGGCGAACCGCGCGCCCAGGCAGGTGCGCTGGCCGCCGCCGAACGGGAACCAGGCGTGGTCGGGCACCGCGTCCGGCGCGTCGGCGTCCCAGCGCTCGGGGCGGAACCGCCCGGGCTCGGGGAACCAGCGCGGGTCCCGGTGGGTGGTCCACTGGCTGCACCACACGAAGGTGCCGGCGGGGATACGGGTCCCGCCGAGTGTGGCGCCCTCGCGGGCGACCGCGGGGACGGTCCAGACCGGCGGATACAGGCGCATCGCCTCCTTGACGATCTGCCGGGTCCAGGAGAGGTCGTCGTAGTCGTCGATCGTGGGCGGCCGCCCGCCCAGCACCCGCTCCAGCTCGGCCTCCAGCCGGGCGCGCACCTCGGGCGCCCGCGCGAGCAGATACAACGTCCAGGTCAGGGCCGTCGAAGTGGTCTCGTGACCGGCGGCCCAGAGAGTGACCGCCTCGTCGCGCACCTCCTTGGGCGTCAGCGGCAGGCCCTCTTCGTCGCGGGCCGCGAGGAGCCGGCTGAGCAGGTCGTCCCGCTGCTCGGTGGCGCCGCCCGCCGCGAGCCGCGCCTCGATGAGGCGGTGCACCTCGGTGTCGATGATCTCCACGGCCTTCAGTACGCGCCGCCGGGACGGGGTGCGCACCCAGGCGGGCAGGAAGAGTGCGATGCTGCGCAGTTCCTCGCCCACGGCCCGCGCCGACAGGTCCATCGCGTCGCTCAGGGCCGCCGTCTGCTCGCCGACGTCGTTGCCGAACAGCGTGCGCACTACCACGCGCTGGGTGATGCGCGCCATCTCCTTCTGGATGTCGATCCGCTCGCCGTCGCGCCAGCGGCCGGCCTGCGCGCCCGCGCACTCGACCATGGTGTCGGCATACGTACGGACCTGGCGCGGCCGGACGGTGGGCTGGACGAGCGAGCGCTTGCGTCGCCAGTCGTCGCCCTTGCTGCGGATGACGCTGTTGCCGGTGATCTGCTGGAACGACCAGCCGATCTCAAGGATCTCGTAGGTGTCCTCCCGACCCGCCAGCATCTCCATGATGTGCTCGGGGCGGGAGATGAACAGGCTGCGCCGGGGCCCCAGCGACCAGGTCACGGCGTCCCCGAAGTCGTCGCGCAGCCGCGCGAAGAAACCCAGGGGATCCTTCCCGAAGGCGGGGAGATTGCCCAGCGGCGGCAGGCCGCGTGGGCCGGGGACGAGGCGCAGCGGGGGCGCTGATACGGGCAACGGGACTCCCGGGGTGTGCCGGATGCGGTTCACCATAAGGAGGTTGTGCCCGCTGTCGGGGTGCGACAGGCCAGGGGTTCCCGGACGTCACGCGTCCGAGGACAGCGGCCGCTCCGGCTCGCACGGCGGATGGAGCTCGGGGTGGGCGTCCCACCAGGCCCGGTGGAACGCGTTGTTGTCGACGTTGGCCAGATAGGCGCAGGCCGCCGCGCGGTACAGCAGCTCCGCCTGCTGCGGAGGGACGGCCGAGCGGTTCCAGGCGAGGCGGATACGTCCGGTCAGCGGGGTGCCGAGCAGTGGCCGCATCACGGTGCCGTCCGCCTCCGGCGCCGTCGGCTGGCTCAGGGCGACCGCGCGGCCCCTGGCGATCAGGGCGTACTGCATCTTGCGATCGGTGATCCGGTGCCGCAGTGCGGGCACGAACCCGGTCCTCGCGCAGGCTTCGACGAAGGCTTCCGGCCCGCCGTCGTCGTCCTCCACCAGGGCCATCCAGGGCTCGTCGGCCAGATCGGCCAGATCGATGAACTCCCGTGCCACGAGCGGGTGTTGGTCCGACATCCGAATGGAGAACGGTTCCTGGGGGATCAGGGTGCGGACCATGGCCCCTTCGGGCAGTGGGACTTCATGGCCGTTCACCTCGCCGTACACGATCGCGTCGTAGCGCCCGGCGCCGAGCATCCGGGCCAGCGCGGTCACCGAGTGTTCGAGCTCCACGGTGATCTCGCGGCCGGACAGGGAGATGTCGGTCTGTTCGAGCAGGCCGTCCACCAGGACGAGCAGGATGCAGCCGAGCCGCAACGGCGCGTCGGCGGCGACGGAACGCGCGCGCGTCCCCAACGCGTCCATCTCACTGAGCACTCGGCGCGCCCGCGCCAGGACGAACCGGCCGAGCGGAGTGAGCTCCGTTCCGTAGCGGCTGCGCACGAAGAGGTCGCCGCCGGTCACCCGCTCGATCCTGCGCAGCTGGGCGGAGAGCGAGGGCTGGGACACCCCGAGGCGGCGGGCCGCGCGGCCCAGGCTTCCGGCCTCCGCGATCTGGCAGACGGCCTGTAAGTGCCTCAACTCCAGCTGCATCTTTTGAACGTACACAGCACGTCTTCAGCAGGCCATAACCCGTGTCCTATGCCCGATTGGTATGTACCTATTTTGCCATGTCCACGTCCATACTCGGCGGCAAGCACAGGCCCCCCACGATCGGAGTGGACGTTGCGCCCCTTCAGATTGACGGCCGCCGTGGCAGCCCTGGCACTGACCACCAGCCTCACCGGAGCCATAGCCGGTACGGCATCGGCCGCACACCGCTCGCAGTCCGGGCCCGACCAGCGGCCCACCCCCCTCTCCCGCGCCCTCGCCGCCGCCGACCAGGCGGTGCGCAGCGGCCTCGACACCCTGGTCAACTCCCCGCAGGAACAGTACGAGAGACGCATGGTCACCCCCTGGGTGAAGGATCTCTACTCCATCGCGTACGAGCGCAGCTACCGCGGCCTGCCGGTCGTCGGCGGCGACGCGGTGGTGCTCGCGGACGGCGACGGCCGTGTCCGGGCCGTGCGCTCCGCGTCGTCGTCGACCATCCACGTGGCGACGACCGCGACGGTCGGCGCGAAGTCGGCCGAAACCACCGCACGCGCGAGGCTCGCGAAGGTGGACAAGGTCGTCAGTCATCGGCTCGTCGTCCGGCTCGTCGACGACAAGGCGACCCTGGCCTGGGAGACGGTCCTGACCGGCCGTACGAAGAGCGCCCCCAGCAAACTGCATGTGTTCGTGGACGCCCGGACCGGCAAGGTCGTCGACACCCATGACGACGTGGTGGCGGGTACCGACAACAGCAAGTGGAACGGCCCGCCGCCGGTGAGCATCGACACCACCAACTCCGGCGGAACCTACTCGCTGAGCGACCCCAACCGGCCGGGCCTGAGCTGCGCGGACTACGACACCGGCGCGGTCCTCACCAAGTCCTCGGACTCCTGGGGCACCGGCAACCCCACCAGCAAGGAGACCGGCTGCGCGGACCTGATGTTCGCCGCGCAGAAGGAGTGGAACATGCTGGGCGCGTGGCTCGGCCGCAACGGCGTCGACGGCAACGGCCGCAGCTTCCCCGGCAACGTCGGCCTCAGCGACCTCAACGCGTACTGGGACGGCAGCTCCGTCACCATCGGGCACAACAGCGCCAACGAGTGGATCTCCGGCATCGACGTGGTGGCCCATGAATACGGGCACGCCATCGACAGCAACACCCCCAGCGGCACCAGCGGCCAGGAGTCGGGCCTCGGCGAGGCCACCGGGGACATCTTCGGCGCGCTGACCGAGGCGTACGCCAACGAGCCCGCGCCGTACGACACTCCGGACTACACCGTCGGCGAGATGATCAACCTCCAGGGCAACGGGCCGATCCGGAACATGTACAACCCGTCGCTCGTCAACAACGACCCCAACTGCTACAGCTCCTCGATACCCGGCACCGAGGTGCACAAGGCCGCCGGGCCGCTCAACCACTGGTTCTATCTGCTGGCCGAGGGCAGCAGCCCCGGCGGCGGCAAGCCCAACAGCCCCACCTGCAACAGCTCCACCGTCACCGGCGTCGGGGTCCAGAACGCCGGAAAGATCTTCTACGGCGCCATGCTGCTCAAGACCAGCGGCATGTCGTACAAGAAGTACCGCTCCGCGACCCTGAGCGCCGCCAAGGCGCTCGACCTCACCACCTGCAACCTCTTCAACCGGACCAAGGCGGCCTGGGACGCCATCAGCGTGCCCGCCCAGAGCGGCGACCCGACATGTACGCCCAGCGGCCAGAACGACGACTTCTCGATGGCCCTGAACCCGGCGTCCGGCACGCTCCAGCAGGGCGGTTCTCTCACCACGACCGTGTCCACCAGCATCTCCACCGGCTCGGCCCAGTCGGTGGCGCTCACCGCCTCCGGCCTGCCCTCCGGCGTCACCGCCTCCTTCAACCCGGCCACCGTGCAGTCCGGCCAGTCCTCGGTGCTCACCCTCTCCGCCACCGCCAACGCGGCGCCGGGCAGCTCCACCGTGACGATCAAGGGCCAGGGCACCACGCTCTCGCACACCGTCGACTACGCGCTCACCGTCGGCAGTACGCCACCGGGCAACGACCCGCCCAACATCGACGTGGCCAACGTCCAGGCGCACCTGGCGCAGCTCGGCACCATCGCCACCCAGAACGGCGGCAACCGCCGTGCGGGCAGCGGTGGTTACACCCAGTCGGTGGCGTACATCAAGGGCAAACTGCAGGCCGCCGGATACACCGTCGCCGAGCAGAACTGCTCCACCTGCACCTACCCGTCGAACAACCTGATCGCCGACTGGCCCGGCGGACCCACCGACCAGACGGTGATGTTCGGAGCACACCTCGACAGCGTGTCGGCGGGCCCCGGCATCAACGACAACGGCTCGGGCTCGGCCACGCTCCTGGAGAACGCGCTCGCCCTCGCACAGCGCAACCCCACCATGACCAAGCATGTGCGCTTCGCCTGGTGGACGGACGAGGAACAGGGCCTCAACGGCTCCAAGTTCTACGTCAACCAGCTCTCCAGCGCCCAGCGCGCGGCCATCAAGGGCTACTACAACTTCGACATGGTCGGCTCGCCCAACGGCGGCTACTTCATCAACAACGTCGACTCCACCACGGCCGCGCCGCTCAAGGCGTACTGGGCCTCGCTGAACCTCGCCCCCGAGGAGAACGTCGAGGGCCAGGGCCGCAGTGACGACGCCTCCTTCCAGGCGGCCGGCATCCTCACCTCCGGCTACGCGGCCGGTGCCAGCGACACCAAGACGTCGGCGCAGGCGGCCAAGTGGGGCGGCACCGCGAACGCCCCCTACGACTCCTGCTACCACAGCGCCTGCGACACCACGAGCAACATCGGCGCCACGGAACTGGACCGCAGCGCGGACGGCGTCGCCTACACGATCTGGAAGACGTCCGTGGGCGGGGGCGCGCCGGCACAGGACTTCTCGATCGCGACCAACCCGTCCTCCGGCAATGCCAACCCGGGCGGCAGCGTCACGTCCACGGTGAACACGACCACCGTCAGCGGTGCCGCGCAAACGGTCGCGCTGTCGGTCTCGGGCGCGCCGAACGGTGTGACCGCGACCCTGAGCCCGACATCCGTGCAGTCGGGCAGCTCCTCGACGCTGACCGTGCAGGTCGGTGCCTCGGCCCAGCAGGGCACGTACACCCTGACGGTCACGGGCTCCGGCACGGTCACGCACAGCACCACGTACACCCTGACCATCGGCGGTGGCGGCACCTGCACACCGCGCCAGCTGGTCGTCAACGGGGGCTTCGAGAACGGCTCAAGCCCCTGGACCGCGACCTCGGGCGTGATCACCAACCAGGCCGGCGAGTCGCCGCACAGCGGCACGTACATGGCATGGCTCAACGGCTGGGGCTCCCCGCACACCGACAGCGTCTCGCAGTCGCTGGCGATCCCGGCCGGGTGCTCCAGCTACCGGCTGTCGTTCTACCAGCACATCGACACGGACGAGACCGAGAACGTGGCCTATGACGTCTTCACCGTCACGGTGGGCGGCAAGACCCTGGCGACCTTCTCCAACCTCGACGCCAACTCCGGCTACGTACAGAAGTCCTACGACCTCTCGCAGTTCGCCGGACAGACCGTCGTCCTGAAGTTCAACGGAGTGGAGGACCAGGCGCTGCAGACGTCGTACGTGGTGGATGACGTCACGCTCAATGTGAGCTGACACCGTCCCGCACGTGTCCCCTATAGGTATCCGCTCCCGGCTCGCAAGCCGGGAGCGGATACCGTGGGTGTTTCTGCGGTTTCCGCAGGTGAGAGGGGTGCCGTCACCCATACGGCCCCGGCCGATCGCAGCCCGTCGGGCGCGCGGATACGTTCGAGACCAGATGTCTCGCGGCTGTGTGCCGCGTCCCCTCTTCTCGCCGCCCAAGGAGCACAGTCATGGCCGGTCTCGTACGCAAGAGCTTCGACTCGCCGGAGGAAGTCCGTCCTTTCGAGGACGGCAAGGGGCGCCTTGAGCTGGTGAACGTGGACGCCGGCGCGGTGGGCCGGGCGACGTTCGAGCCGGGCTGGAAGTGGTCCGAGCACGTCAAGCCCATCGCCAAGACCGACAGCTGCCTGGCCGCCCACGCGGCCTATGTCGTCTCCGGGCGGATGAAGGTCGTCATGACCGACGGCCAGGAGGAGGACTTCGGTCCTGGCGACTACATGAACATCGCGCCCGGCCACGACGCGTGGGTGCTCGGCGACGAGCCGTGCGTCCTCGTCGACTGGCAGGGCTTCGCGGACTACGCGAAGGCCTGACGGCCGAGGGCTCTGTTTAGTGGGTCAGCGGATAGGACCTCCGTCCCGTGGCCTCGTCGATCTCACCGTGGGCCTTCTGCAGCAGTTGCGACGCGAGATCCATGAGCACGCGCGCGCCCGCGATCTCCTCGCCGACCCTTAGCTGCTCCGGGTCGGAGGGGTGGCGCATGGCGTAGCCGCGCCCCTTCACCTCGGTGCCGTCACCGAGCCTGACCAGGGCCGCCGCGCTGGTACGGTCGCCCTCCTCGGAGAATTCCAGTTCCACATGCCACCCGACGAGCGTGGTCATGACGGATCACCTCCAGGGCTTGCCCCTTTCCGTCTCTCCAGGGTCCCTCTGCGAGGCCTGCGACGCGACCCGGTGCCGGCCTGCTCAGGCGGCGGGGAGCTGATCGTAGGTCTTGAACGTGTAGTACGCGGTGTAGGAGAGATGGTTGGCACCGGAGCCGGCGGGCAGTGCGTTGCGGCGGTTGACCAGCTGTCCGAGCGGGCCGCAGCCGGTGGCCTGCGGGGTGGTGAAGGTGTTGTCGTACGCCTCGAACTTGACCAGCGGCGGATTCTGGGACAGCCATGTGCTGGGCCCGGCCTTCTTGAGGTGCAGGTCCACCGGGTTCGTGTCGGTGCCTATGGTGCACCCCCGGCCGAGGAGCGGTGACACCAGCCGGAACTTCATCCCGAGCGCGCCCTTGTTCGTGGCGGTGCCCAGGAAGTCGGAGTAGCCGCCGTACTCGGGCTGCACGGCGAGGCCGAGCACGGGCGACCGCCCCTTCGTCCCACCGAGCAGCCCGCCGGGCACAGGCGTCGGCTCGGCCCGCAGCGACCCGAAGACCTGCCCGAAGGTGCCGTCGGCCAGCGGCCCCTCCGCGTGCACGAGCGTGATCGGCTTGATGTCGGGCATATCGATCCCGCCCAGCGTGATGTGCCCATAGGCGACGGTCACTTCACACCGCCACGCGGCTCGATCAACACCGGCAGGCAGATCCTGCGGGCAGTCGGAGTAGTCGACGGCCGAGAGGATGTCGGGATCGGAACCCGCACCCTCCGCAAAGGCGGGCCCGGTCGCGGCCGCGCCGACGAGGGCGAGGGCGGCGGCGACGGTACCGACTGCGGCAGCGGCGCGACCGGTACGGCGAGGGGTGGCGGGGCGGGCGAGGCGGGTGTTCGAGATCTTGTTCTCCATGCCCAAGATCCTGACCCAGTCCCGCCCCCCAACGTATGGGGGAGCGCCCTGACCCACCCCCGTACGAACCCTGAGGTGACGTCAGGGGTGTGGCCCCGACAGGCAGTTATGCCCCGGCGACCCATCCGACGGACTCCCCGGCATCCCCCTGACCTGGATGGTTTCCTGAAAGTCAGTATCCGACCAAAAAGTCGGTACTTGTGGGGCATCGGGACGTGCCCGAACCATGGGGGCATGACGAACAATGATCTTGCACCCGTTACCGTTCTCGGCCTCGGCGCGATGGGGCAGGCCCTCGCCGGTGCCTTCCTTGCCGCCGGGCACCCCACCACCATCTGGAACCGTTCCGCCGGCAAGGCAGAGGAGCTGGTCGACCGGGGCGCCGTGCGGGCCGCCAGTGCTGAAGAGGCCGTGCTGGCCGGGGAGTTGGTGGTCGTGTCGGTCGTCGACCACGACGCCGCCCAGTCCATTCTCGAACCGCTGGCGGACGTCCTGCGCGGGCGCGTCCTCGCCAACCTCACCTCGTATCCGCCGGAGCGGGCCGTGGAAGCCGCCGAGTGGGCGGGGCGGCACGGCATCTCCTACCTCGACGGCGCCGTGATGGTGCCGACCCCGCTGGTCGGCACGCCCGAGGGGCTGATCCTGTACTCCGGCGCGCGCGACGCCTTCGAGTCGTACGAGGGCGCGCTGAAGGCGCTCAGCGGGCAGGCCGCCTACCTCGGCGCGGACCACAAGCTCGCCGCGGTCTACGACCTGGCCATGCTCGACTACTTCTACGGATGCATGGCGGGGATGGTGCACGCCTTCGCGCTGGGGCGCGAATACGGGGTGGACGCCAAGGACATCGCGCCGTTCTTCCACGGCATCGACTCGATCATGCCGGCCATCACGGACGGCAGCGCCGTCACCATCGACTCGGGGAAGTACGACGGTTCGCAGGCCAACCTGGCCATGATGACCGCGAGCGTCGACCATCTGCTGCACATGTCGCGCACCCTCGGCCTCGACTCGGGCGTGCTCGCGGCCATCAAGTCCGTCGCCGACCGCGCGATCGCCAAGGGGCACGGGGCGGACGACTGGGCGGCCACCATCGAGGCGCTCAAGAGCTGACCCGAGCCGGTGTCCTACCGGCATCCGATTGCGGTCAACTGCCGTACACATGGCCCAAGTTCAACACTTGCGCAAAGCTGCAATGATTCGCGATACTCGGCCCTGCTGGTTGGCATGGACGCGATAAATCTCGTGTACGCCGGACACCCCGGCGGACGTGCCCGACCGGCGCTGTCCTCCGGGCCCGGCATACCCGTGGCGGGCTCAACCCCCACTGGAGGTACCGAGATGAAGCAAAGAACGATGTCCGGGCGGCGGCGCGCGGCCACAGCCGTCGTCGGAGCCCTGGCGCTGACGGGCGCCATGCTGGCGACGCAGAGCGCGACCGCGGCTCCCGCGTCGCCCGGCACGGACGGGCTCACCGCCGTCTCGGCGGGCCGCCTCGCCCACCGCGTCGAGAGCGCGCTCGCCGGGCGCACGGTTGGCTCGTACTACGACAGCGGGGCCAACAAGCTCGTCGTGAACGTCGTCGACAACGGGGCCGCTGCCACCGTGCGCGACTCGGGAGCCGAGCCCCGTCTTGTCAAGCATTCCATGGCCCGACTCAACGCCACCCGGCAGCAGTTGAAGGCCAAGGCGTCCATCCCCGGGACTGCCTGGTCGATGGACCCCGTCACCAACAAGATCGTCGTCAAGGCGGACCGCACGGTCACCGGCGACCGGCTGGCCAAGCTGACGAAGGTGGTGCGCGGCCTCGGTGACACGGCCGTACTGAAGACCACGCCCGGACGGTTCCGGCCACTCATCGCGGGCGGCGACGCGATCTGGGGCAGCAGCGCGCGCTGCTCCCTCGGCTTCAACGTCACCGTCGGCGGTCAGCCGTACTTCCTCACCGCCGGGCACTGCGGCAACGCGGTCTCCAACTGGTCCGACCAGCAGGGCGGTTCGGACATCGGGGTCACCGAGGCCTCGACCTTCCCCGGCCATGACTACGCGCTGGTCCGCTATGTCGCCAACGTCGACCACCCGAGCGCGGTCGACACCTACGACGGCTCCTCGCAGCCGATCAGCGGCGCCGGCTACGCCACCGTGGGCGAGCAGGTGCAGCGCAGCGGCTCCACCACCGGGGTCTACGGCGGCCAGGTCACCGGCCTCAATGCCACCGTGACGTACGAAGAAGGGCAGGTCGACGGCCTGATCGACACCACCGTCTGCGCCGAGCCCGGCGACAGCGGCGGCTCGCTGTTCGACGGCGGTACGGCCCTGGGCCTCACCTCCGGCGGCAGCGGCGACTGCACCTCGGGCGGCGAGACGTTCTTCCAGCCGGTACCGGACGCGCTGAACGCTTACGGAGCGCAGATCGGCTGATGCTCTAAACGGCCTTCGACGAAGCCATTTCCGCAGCCTTCCCCGGCGGCGGCGCCGCACCCATCGGCGTCGCCGTCCGGCCGTTCCGGTGAGTGTCAGTGGGGCATGTCAGGATCGACGACATGCACCTCCACGTCCCGCTTCCCTCGGATCCGAGCCGGTCGACGGTCTACGTCGACTGGGTCAAGGCCACCGACCCCGACCCCGCCGCAGAAGCCGCCGCGCTCACGGTGGTCGACGAGGTGCGCGCGAGCATAGCGTCGGCATATCCGAAGCTGGGACGTTGCGTCGACGGCCTGGAGCGCCGGGCGCTCAGGCTGCCGCCTGCTCATCTGCCCTGGTTCTGGGACACGGTGGGCCACCGGCTGATCTCCTGGCACCCCCGGTCGGCGGCGCGCGCCTACACCCTGGCCCGCAAGGCCGAGCGCGAGCAGAAGCTGCCCGTGGACGCGGACCGGCACCGGGCGAACGTGTTGCTGTACGCGCGCGAAGGTGCGCTCCCGGTGAAGGAGTTGAACGACCATCAACGCTGGCTGGCCGGTGTGCTGCCCGCCTCCGAGGCACACGAGGAGTACGTACGGGTCCTGACGGCCTGGGCCGCGTCCCCGGGTGAGCTGCCCGCCGACCTGGCCCGGCGGATCCGGGCGTCGGCACGTGCCGCCGGGCTCGGTACGGACGAGGACGCGCGCGTACTGGGGCAGTTGCTGGCGTCGGCGGCCGGGAAGGCCGTGCCCGATGGCCTGCTGGACGCGGCTGCCGGACTGCTGGCCGATCACGCGCAGGGCGATGACGTCAGTGCACGCCTCCTGGACCTGTTCCCGGAAACGAAGAACAACGCCTCGACATGGCTGCGGCTGCTGCTGCGCTCCGGTGCCGCCGACGCCGTGACCGCCGGGCGGCTGACCCCGGAGGGCGGGCTCGCCGCCTGGCTGGGGCGCTTCACGCGCGCGTACTCGCACGGCAAGGTGGTGGGCGGCGGGGTGATGCGACAGCCGATGCCGCCGGAACTGTTCGAGCTGGTGGGCCGGTTCGGCCCCCGGCTGCGCGCGGCGGGGACGCCTGTACGACTCCACGAGGACCGCTACGGCTACCCGGGGTTTGACGCGGACCTCCTTGACCTGTGCCTCGCCGAGGGCATGACGGTGGAGGACCCGGGCGACGCGGTACGACTGGAGTTCTGGGGCGAGCAGTCGCGGCGCGACCTGAAGGCGCTGGCGGCCGACCCGGTGTTCGGACGCCGCCTGGAGGGCACGGTCCACGCCGGGCTGCGCGGCGGCGGCACCGCGATCACCCGGCTGCCGCAGAACGCGGGCATCGCCGCCGAGGTGCACACCCGGATCGAGAGCCTGCTCGGCGCGTTGCGCGGCGGCGGTCTCGCGGCGGCCGACGAGGCCATGGACGAGTTGCGGGACCTGCTGGACCGGCCGACGGCCACGGCTCTGGACGGCATCGAGGAGGCGCTGGCGGAGCTCGACCTGAGCGGCCCCCTCGCGCGCGCCCTGCGGGCCGGGCTGCCGGAGGAGCTGGGCTGGCCCGCTCTGGACGAGGCGCTGGCGGGCTTCGGGCGCGACGAGGTGGTGCGGGTGACGTCCACATGGCCGGTGCTGACCGTGTACGGGCCGGACCGCGCCGTCGCCGTCGACCACGCGGGCCGACGCGGCTCCTGCACGTTCCGGGTGCCCGACGAGGCGACCCTGCACACCGTCCACTACGCGGGCGGACAGTTCCTGGTGAGCTGGACGACCTCCGAGCGGTACTCCTTCGGGGAGCACGCCTTCTGGGCCGACCACCCGGACGACGTGTTCGAGCCGGAGAACCTGAACCTTGTGCCGTACGGCGGGGTCACCCAGGGCGGCTTCGGGTTCCAGTTCGAGAGCTCGGACGGCGGCGGACGCCACGACGGAGAGCGAGTGCTGCGGCCCGGCGACCGCCACGGCATCGGGGACCACGAGCTCCAGATGAGCGACGGCCATCGGTTCTGGAGCGCCGAGGTGTTCCACTCACGGGGCAACTGGACGCAGGTCGACCCGCTGACGGGGGAGCGCGGCAGCGGCCGTACGCTGCCCGACTTCCACCGCGCGCGTGAAGTGCCGCCGGGAATGGAGGAGTTCGAGGACGGCCAGACCCTCGCGGCGCTCCCGCAGGACGCGCCGCCGTCGCCGCTCGGGCAGGACGGCCGCCTGGTCGGCTGCCGGGTCCTCAACCGCACGCCGTACGCGGGGCCTTCGCCGACCGACTTCCTGCTGGAGAACATCGACGGCCGCAGCGCGCGTTACCGCAGCCGACGCCCGGGACGGCGGCCCTGGGGCATTCTTGGGCTGCCCGAGGGCGGCGAGGACGCGGTCCTGGTGGGCCAGGACAGCATCCGCTGCCACGCCGCGGGGGACAACTCGCTGCTGTGGCAGGTGCACGGTTTCCCCGGCTCGGACCGCAAGCGGACCGTGACGTTCGGCGAGGACGCGGGCCCGGTGCCGCCGCCCGCGTTCTGGCACTTCCTCACCCCGCGCGACGCGTCCTCCTCGAAGACGCTGCGTACCGTGGCGGACGACAGGGTACGGGCGCTGGTCGAGGCCGCGGTCCAGGAGAGGCGCGGAGTGGACGTCCTCCCGGCCACGGTGACCCGGGTACTGCCCGGGGTGACCGAACCGGCGGTCGTGCAGGGCGTGTTGCGGGCCGCGCGACTGGCCGCCGATGTGCTGCACCGCCGCGAGGAGCTGTCCCGGCGCGTGGGCATCATGCGGTCGGGCCCGGTGGTGGCGCTGGCGAACCCCGTACCGGACACGGTGCTCACGCCCGCGCTGTGCGGGCTGCTGCCCGACCTCCTTCCGTACGAGGCACATGTGCCCCAGGCGTGCCCCGCGTTGCAGACGGCGATCGCTGCGGACGGCCGCCATCTGCGCGGCGAGATCGACGACGAGACCCGACGCCTTGCGCTGCCCGCCGAACCGGCCGAGTGGGCCGTGCTGGTGGGCCGGATCGACGCGGTGGCCTGGCGCGTCGCCGTCGAGACCACCTCCGCCGAGGAGCGCGCGGCGCTGTCGGCCCTCCTGGAGACGTGGAGCGGGCAGCCGTTCGCCGAACCGGGCGGGGCCTGGCGCACCGGCCGGGCGCCCGACGGGGAGCTCGCCGTATGCCGGTCCGCCGGAGGTGCGGTGGCGTCGGCCGGGGCACGCGGCGGGTTGGCGCGCTTCCTCCAGCGGGCAGCCGACCCGGCTCCGGTAGCGGCCGAGGAGTGCGAGACCTCCACGGTCACCGGGGACGACCGCGTACGTCTGCCCCGGCTGCTTGAACTCGTGGCACAGCACGGGCCGCTCGTCGTGCCGCCCGAGGCGGTGGCGCTCTTCTGTGAACGTACGGGAGTGCGCCGCTCGATCGCGGCCTTGGTACTCGTCGGTCTGCCCCAGCGGGAGCGGTACGACGACCACCTCAAGATGCTGTGCATGGCGCCGTACAAGATGAGCCAGGACCTGACCTGGGAGTACGGCGCACTCTGCCGGCGGCTCGGCGCGGCGGGCCGGGGCGCGGTCCTTGCGGCGGGTGTGCCACAGGACCCGGCCGAGATGTGGGCGCCCGGCGGTATGAGTGCGGCGGCGGAGCGGATGGCTGCCGTATGGGCCGAACTGCTGGGCGCGAAGCCTTACGTGGACGAGGAGTTGGCCGCCGCGCTTGAGGCGGACCTGGGGCTGACCGATGTCTGGGCGCGGACGCTGACGACGGGCGCCGCTTCGGCGAGTGACGGAGTGTCAGACGACGCGCTGCCCGGCGCCGACGGATCCGTACTCGTACGCAACAGGGACGGCGGCCTCGATGTGCACCACGTCGATCCCGACGGCACGGCCGGGGCGTGGGTGCCGTGGACCCGGCCCGCGCACAAGGAGGCCGCGTCCGTCGTGGCCTGGGCGCTGACCGAGCGGCCGGTCGGAGATCCGGCCGCCGAAGGGGCCGTAAAGCTGTACGAGCAGCTGCGGGCGCGGTTCGACGATCCTCGGACGCTGGTCCCGATAGGCCAGTACGCCCCGCTTGCGCGGGCGGTGGCCGACGACGCGGAGTTCGCGCCGTACCGGGGCGAGATAATGCCCTGCCCCAAGCCCCTGACGGACGACGCCGCCGGGATATCCACGGCCTACGACGACGGGCTACTGGTCGTCGCCGTACCCCGCGGCGAGGTGTTCGTGCGATCGGCCATGCTCGCCGAGCCGGAGCGGGTGGACCGGGCGCTGCGGTTCGGCGACGAGGTCAAGCTGCCCTGGCTGCGGGAGGACTTGGTCAAGCTCCGGGCGGCGTTCGACGGGCTGGACCGGATGGCCGCGCGTGCGGCCACGACGCCGGTGTCCCCGGGCGGGTACGAGATGAACCCGGCGCTCAGCACCCCGGACCTGGTCGCCGAGGCCGCGCGGGCCTTCGGCGTCGGCGCGGACGCGGCCGCCCTGTACCTCCAGCTCCTGGCGCTCGCCCGGCCCACCGACAAGAACGTCCGCCGCTGGAACGGCTGGTCGGCCGCCCGGCACAAGGCGGCCCAGGCGGAGCTGGTGGCGGCCGGTGCCGTGGAGAGCGGCAAGCGGGCCCGGGCGGGGCGCACGGTGTTCCTCCCCGGCCCCTGGACGGAGGTGAACGCACCGGATCTCCCGCTGGAGGAGGCGAAAGCCGCTGCCCATCTGACAGTTGTGCTGGGGAAACGGCCCTACGGCCCGTTCGTCCGGCTGCTGCCCCCCTTGCCGCCGCACGAGCTGTTCGCCCACGCGTGGTCGGTCAGCGCACCCAGGTCGTCGTGAGGGACTGGACGGCCGAGCCGTCGAGGTCGGTGAGCTTGGTGGCGACGAAGTCGCGGGCCCAGTCGGAGGTCTGGATGCGCAGCGGCGGCCGCTCGGCGGTGAGCGCGCCGGTCACGGCCGCCGCGGCCTCGGCCGACGTCTGGGCGTTGTCGAAGGACTTCCGGGCGCGGTTGATGTACGCCTCCAGCGCCGGGGCGTAGGGACCGGCGGCGGTGAGCAGTGCTGGGACGTCGAGCTGCTGGCTGGCGACGAACTCGCTGGCCACCGCGCCCGGTTCGACCAGGACGACGCCGACACCGGTGGTCGCGGCGACGGGCGCCAGCGACTCCATGAAGCCCTCGACAGCGAACTTGGCCGCGCAGTACGCCTCGTTGAAGGGCTGACCCACCACGCCCCCGACGCTGGTGACGGTGATGACCCGGCCGCCTGAGGCGCGCAGATGGGGGAGGGCGGCCCGGGTCACCTCGACGACGCCGAAGTAGTTGACCTCCATGGCGGCGCGGACCGGGTCCATGCCGTTCTGCTCGACGGTGCCGAGGAACCCGGCGCCCGCGTTGTTCACCACGGCGTCGAGCCGGCCGTGCTCGGCGACGACCTCGTCCAGGCACTTGGCGACGGACGCGGGATCGGTCACATCCAGCTGCTTGACCTGGAGGAGGTCGACGACGCCCGCCTCGGCGGCCGCGGCGAGCAGGGCGTCCGCCCGCCCGGTGTCCCGCATGGTGGCGACGGTGCGCCAGCCTGCCCGGGCGGCGTCGACGGCGGCGGCCAGGCCGATGCCCGACGAGGTGCCGGTGATCAGAACGGTGTTGTTGTTCGTGGTGCCCATGACGTTTTCTCCGCTCGGACAAGCGTGGGATATCTGTGCGTGCACACACACCATACGGTTGTGTGTACGTACACGCAAACAGGTAGGGTGGCGGCATGGCGCACAACGACCTCACCCTGGGCGAGCTCACCCCCCGCGACCACGCCTTTTACGGGCTGGTGTGGGCCGGGGCGACGCTCAGTGCCCGGGTGGACCAGGCGCTGGTCCGGGCGCATGAGCTGCCGCTGTCCTGGTTCGAGGTGATGCTGTGGCTGCGCGGCCAGAGCGAGCCGGTCGCCGCCTCCGACCTGGGAGCCAAGACCCTGCTCAGCCGCAGCCAGGTCTCCCGTGTGGTCGACTCCCTCCAGGCGCGCGGCCTGGTGGCCCGGGTGCCCTCGGAGACGGACGCCCGTTCCGTGCGGATCGCCCTCACCGAAGCGGGACGGCGCGCCTTCGCCGAGGCCGACGCCACCCGCCGGTCCGCGCTGGCCGAGGTCTTCGACGACCGGCTCGACGACCAGGACATAGAGGCCCTGGAAACGATCTGGGCCAAGCTCAAGAAGCCTCGCGACGCGTGACACCGCCCCGTCGTACGGGTTACCGGGCGCCCGAACACGTGAGGTCGGCGGACGGCAGCCGTCCGCTGCCGAGATAGGCGTTGACCGCGTCGTTGACGCAGGCGTTGGCGTACGTCAGGCCGTAGACCGCGTGGCGGTACGAGTTCCGTACGGTGATCAGGCGGGAGCTGGGCCAGTTGGTGTGCATGGCCCGGGCCTCGGAGTACAGGACGCGCGGATCGCCCGTGGCGTTGACGAGCAGCGCCGGGACGTCGTTGTCGACGACGGTCGGCCGCTCGGCCGGCGGTGTCCAGAAGGCGCACGGGGTGATGTCGTTGAAGAGCGGGCCGAAGAGCGGGTGGTGTGCGCGGCTGCGCTCGATCGCTCGCCAGAACACCTCCGGGTCGCGCGGGCCAGGGGTGTCGGCGCAGAGATACGCCGTCTGTGTGCTGCCGTACGCGGAGTCCTGCCCGGTGAACAGCGACGGCAGGAGCGCCGCGAGGCCCGGGTCCGGCTCCGCCCGCCCGCTCTCGGCGGCCCGCTTCAGCGTGCGGACCATGACGGCGATGTCCCGGTCGGTCGGCCGCACGTCCTCGCCGAGCACCCCGTACATCAGGAGCGGCACCGCATGCCGGTCGAGCTTGTACGTGCCCACCGCGAGAGGCCGTCGCACGGCGGAGGCCTGGATGCGGTCGACGGTGGCGAGCACCGCGTCCGCAGTGCTGCCGAGACCGTACGTGGCGTTCTGGGTGGCGGCCCAAGTCGCCCAGTGGCGAAGCGCGTTCTCGTTGGCCTGCTCGGTTCCGTACTCCGCCCAGGGCGCGAGGTGGTGCGGTTCGTGGACGCCGTCGAAGACGACCCGGTCGGTGCGGCCCGGGAACATCGCGGTGTACACCTCGCCGAGATACGTACCGTACGAGATCCCGAGGTAGGAGACCCGCCGTCGGCCGAGCACGCCCCGCACCACGTCCATGTCCCGCGCGGCGTTCCGGCTCGACGCGTACGGCAGCAGAGCGCCCGCGTTGCGTCGGCACTTCGCGGCCAGGCCGCGCTGGAAGGCCGTCATACGGACGAAGTCGGTACGGTCGACGCCGGCCGCGCGCATATACGTGGAGGTCGGCCAGCGGCAGTCGAGGGGCGCGTTGCGGCCGACGAACCGGGGGTCGATGCCCACCAGGTCGTACCGTGCGGCGACCTTCTTGAGTGCTGCGTGGCGGTCTGTCAGGTAGTCGATGGCCGGGTCGCCCGGGCCGCCCTCGTTCACCACGAGGGCGCCGATCCGGTGGGCGGTGTCGGTGGCCGGGACGACCGCGACCGCGACGGAGATCGTGCGGCCGCCCGGGCGTGTGTAGTCGAGCGGGACTGTCACGGCCGCGCACCGCGCGCCCAGCGCGGCGAGCTGCTTGCCCGGGGTGTCCTGGGCGTTGCGCACACAGGACTTCCAGGCCGGGGACTGGCGGTAGTAGCGGTCGAGCGAGTGGTCGGCGACGGCCGACGCCGGAACAGCGGCGGTGAGCGACAGCGCGGCGACCAGGGCCGTCGCCGCCCGGAAGTGGACGCGATCGCGGTACGCGAGCTTCATGCCACGGAGCGTAGTTCCTGTTAAGCGCGTTTCGGGCGGATTGCGCAAAATAGTCGCAGTGGCACAGCGCGATTGCGCCAGGCGCCGGTTCGGGCACCATGGTCACGTGCCGAGAAACCGACGAACGCCACCGACGCCCGCGCCAGTTGACGACCCGCTGCTCGATCAGGCCCTCGCGGACCTCGACTGGTACGCGCGCTGTCGCGACCGCGCCCGCCGGTGGCACTGGAGCACCGAGCTGGGCGCGCTGCTGATCGGTGCCGCGACCGTGGTGGCGGCGGGCATCCAGGCTCCCGCCGCCGTCACGGCCACGCTCGCGGGACTGACCGTCTTCATCGGCGGATTCCGCCAGGTCTTCGGTCACGCGGAGCGCCATGTGCTCGCCTCGGAGGCCTGGTCGAGGCTGCATCTGGCGGTCCGCCGCTACCGTCTCGTCCCCGAGGCGCAACGGGACGAGTCCGTCCGCCGACGCCTCCTCGAAGAGGTCGAGACGGTGGCGACGACCGAACTGCAGAGCTGGGCCGCCAGTCGGCGCGGAGTGCAGCCCGGGCCGCTCACGGGCAGTCAACTGCCGTAGTGGTGGGCTTACTTGAGGCACACCCCGCTACGTCGGGATCAGCCCGTGAAGTGGAGGCAGATGCCGAGCGGCGCGCCCCAGCCGGTGTGGACGCGGACCAGTACCGCGCTGTTGACGACGGTGACGCTCTCGGAGTAGACGTGCGCGTCGCCGATGAACTCCTGGGAAGGCAGACCGCCGCCCGCCTCGGACGCGGAGGCGGTCACCGGCTGGCCGGCCGACACGGGGGCGCCGTACCAGGGTATGGTCTGGCCGTCGTTCACCCCGGTGTAGCAGTTGGTCTGGGTGAACGAGGTCGCGCCGAAGGCTCTCTTGCTCACCAGCGTGGCGGCGGAGTGGTTCTCCCGGGCGCTGTTGCCGGAGGGGGCGGAGCTGGAGGACGACTTCGGGGTGGTGTCCGCCGAGGCGATCCCCGGAGCGGTCAGCAGGGCGGCGGCCACGGCCGTCACGCCGAGCACGCCGGTCAGCGAGCGCTTGGCCTGCGAGGAAATCCGCATGGTGGTTCCTTTCTGTTCCTGGTGAAAGTGGAGTGTCGGACGGGAATTCATGGCTGGCGCAAAGGTGCGATGGGCTGTGGTGATCGATGCCGTGCGATGGTGGTGCGGTGATGTCATGAGCCCATCAATTCCCCTGACCGGTGTGCGCCACCGAGAGCGCCACCGGGCACTGCCACGCTAGGCCGCCGCGAAAGTCGTCCGGTATCCCGAATTCTGGGTATGGCGCGAGAGTTGGTCCGTGTGCTCGCCGGGGAATGCGCCTCTGGTGGCCGACCCCCGACAGGGTTGTGCGACCTGGTGAGTTGTGCGCCCTCCAAGGGCGCGGCGCGCGGCGCCTAGACTGGGGGCGTGCCGGGCCCGGGAACGTGGTCCGGGCGGAAACGGGAGAGCGAACGTGACGGCACGCAACGGCAATGTCGAGGACCCGCCTGCCGAAGTGCTGGCGGAGGCGGCCGCCGTGTTCGGCCTGCTGGCCTCGCCCGCGCGGCTGCACATCGTATGGGCCCTGGCGCAGGGCGAGAGCGATGTCACCGGGCTCGCGGAACGCGTCGGCGGCGCCCTGCCCGCGGTGAGCCAGCACCTGACCAAGCTGAAGCTCGCGGGTCTCGTACGCGCGCGGCGCGAGGGCCGGCGGCAGATCTACTTCGTCGACGATCCCCATATGGTCTCGATCGTCCGGCTGGTGATGGGTCAGCTGACCGAGCCCGTCGAGACCCCCGAACGCCGACTGCGCGGCCTCGGCTGAGATACGACGGTGATATCGGTGGTGCACAAGGGCAGAGGAGGTGGTCGGTGATGGCTGAGCGCCGCAGGCGTCGGCTGGGCTGGTGGCTGGTGCTTCCGGTCCTCGCGCTCGCTCTCTGGGCGTGGGCGCGCGGTGGCGACGGTTCGGACACGAAGAGCGCGGCCCCGCAGAGTTCCGTCAAACCCAGTCCGTCGGCGAGCCGCACGGCCTCCGCCGACAAGCACACCGCGTACGACCCCGCCGACTACGCCCCGCAGGTGCGTACGTACGCGAAGAAGGCGGGCATCAGCGCGCAACTGCTGATGGCGATCCTCTACAACGAGTCCTACAAACCGCACGACCCCGACTTCGAGCGCTCCTGGCAGCGCTACAAGACCGACTCCGCCTTCGGCATCGCCAATATGCACCGGGCCGCCTTCGACGACACCAAGCGCGGCCGCGACTTCGCCGACCGTCGGTGGGACGAGCTGCCCGACGACCGGACGCTCGCCGTCGAGGCGGCGGCCTGGCATCTGCACGACCTGGCGAAGCAACTGCCCGCGCACTGGACCAGCGCGCGCACCAAGGACGAGCTGCTCGCGATGGGGTACAACGCGGGCGGTGGCAACATGCTGGCCTTCGCCCGGGGCGTCCGGCCGGGCAGTCAGGCCCAGTCGTATCTCGACACACTGCATAACAACTGGGATAAAGCGGGCACAGTCGTACGCGGTTGACGCCCGAGAGATCCTCTTTGCTCCCATTTGCACTGTCGCATCCTCGACAACACTTTAAAAGTTGCGCAATGCTTGAAGTATGGTGTGCGGCGAGAACGCCTGCCGCCGGTCGGGGGCGTGCGAGGGCTTGGGGGTGGGGAGTGATGCGCGACGGGGACGGGTTGCGGGCGCAGGACAGGCTGGTCTTCACCCACGTCCTCCAACAGGCCCTCGATTCACCGGAGATACGTGCGGCTCTGCGCGATGCCTCCGTAACCGTCCGCCCCGAGTGGCTGCGGGCCCAGGCGCTGCGCGATCGGGAGGTGATCGCCGAGATGGCGGTCGCCGAGTACCGCAGCTACCTCCGGGCGGGCGCCGTCGCCGAGTCCGATGCCGGTGGGGGAGTGCCGGAACCGGGCGCCTCGTGGCGTGACAGTGAGCAAACCACCAGTGCGCGCGCCGAGTTGCTGTCCGCGCTCGCCTTTCTCATACCCGCGCTGAGCGCCGTCGCCGCGGCCGCCTTCCTCCTCATCGGCCACAGCCTGGAACTCGTGGGGCTGCATCCGCTGCTCGCCGACGAACTGCAGACGTGGGGTTGGGGATTCGCCCTGATCGCCGGAGCGAGCGCGGCCGTCGTGCTCGCCCGGCTCCTGATGGCGGCCGCGCACAACACCCCGGCGGCCATGGCCGAACCGGCGGCGGATGCGTATGACCGCGCCCGGCGGGAACAGGCCGTATGGCGCCAGGCGCTGCTCGAACGTGGAGTGCTCCCGTATCTGCGCGGCCGCATCGAGGAGGAGCGGCGGGCGGCGTCGGACTCCGAGACACGCCGTTGATACTTTAATGCTTGCGCAAGTGAGCTAACTATAGTGACGGGCGCAGCAGGACTCGACGTACTGGAGGAAGACCGTGGGAGTGACCCTGTCCAAGGGCGGCAACGTTTCGCTGAGCAAGGAGGCACCCGGCCTGAGCGCCGTGACGGTCGCCCTCGGCTGGGACGTGCGGACCACCACCGGAGCCGATCACGACCTCGACGCCAGCGCGCTGCTGTGCACGGAGGCCGGCAAGGTCGTCTCGGATCAGCACTTCGTCTTCTACAACAACCTGACCAGCCCGGACGGCTCCGTCCAGCACACCGGCGACAACCTCACCGGTGAGGGCGAGGGTGACGACGAGTCCATCAACGTCGACCTGTCCCGCGTGCCCGCCAACGTCGCGAAGATCGTCTTCCCGGTCTCCATCCACGACGCGAACGCCCGGGGCCAGAGCTTCGGCCAGGTCCGCAACGCGTACATCCGTGTGGTCAACCAGGCCGGCAACGCGGAGCTGGCCCGCTACGACCTGAGCGAGGACGCCTCGACCGAGACCGCGATGGTGTTCGGCGAGCTGTACCGCCATGGCGGCGAGTGGAAGTTCCGCGCCGTCGGCCAGGGGTATGCCTCGGGCCTCGCGGGGATCGCGTCCGATTACGGCGTCAACGTCTGAGGCGTCCGGGCGGCGGCATTTCGAAAACATCGGCATGAACTTCGGGATCATGCCGGTGACCGGCATGCCGCCGCCTTTCGCCGACTGCGGCGGTTCTTCCCTGTTCGCGGGCCGGATCGCCGCAGGTTTGCTCCCAATGATAAGGGTCCGATAAGGTCCCGGCGAACCGTCACAGGCTGAACACAGAATTGACCCCTGGTTTCCTTTGATTCGAACGGATTTGGCGAAGAGTCGGCCGACTCTTGGTGCGCTGTTTGTCGTTGAGATACGAACCAAGGCCGCTCATCGCGCATCTCTCAATACGTTCAGCCCGCGTCCGCACGCGCGGAGCACAATTCCAAAGGAAACCTGCCTTGAACCCGCAACCGCCATACCCCGCCTCGGTGCGACGGATGACACATCCGCAGGAGCTGCTGACAGCTCGCCCCACCACCGGGGCACTCTGGCAGCCCGTTCCGCCGCCCGCCGCCCGCACACTCCTCGACGTCCTGGAGACGACCGCGCGGACCCACCCCGCGGCGCCCGCCCTGGAAGCCGGGAACAGAGTGCTCGACTACCGCACCCTGATGGCGGAAGTCGGCGAGCTGGCAGCCAAGTTCAGAGCGCAGGGCATCGGAGTGGGGGACCGGGTCGGCATACGGGTGCCCTCCGGCACCACCGACCTGTACGTGGCCATCCTCGCGGTGCTCCACGCGGGTGCGGCCTATGTGCCGGTCGACGCCGACGAAGGTGAAGAGCGCGCCGAGATGATCTGGTCCGAGGCCGCGGTGTGCGCGGTCGTCGGCGCCGGACTCTCGGTACTCCCGCGTTACGAGACGGCGCCGCAGGCGATTCGCCGCAGGCCGTCGCTGGACGACGACGCGTGGATCATCTTCACCTCCGGGACCACCGGGGTGCCCAAGGGTGTGGCCGTCAGCCATCGCTCCGCCGCCGCGTTCGTCGACGCCGAGGCCCGGCTGTTCCTCCAGAACGCGCCGCTGGGCCCCGGCGACCGTGTGCTGGCCGGGCTTTCCGTGGCGTTCGACGCCTCCTGCGAGGAGATGTGGCTCGCCTGGCGGCACGGTGCCTGTCTGGTCCCGGCGCCGCGCTCGCTGGTGCGTGCGGGCGTCGACCTCGGGCCGTGGCTGGTCGAGCGGGGTATCACCGTGGTGTCGACCGTGCCCACGCTCGTGGCGCTCTGGCCGCCCGCCGCGCTCGACCGGGTGCGGCTGCTGATCGTCGGCGGCGAGGCCTGCCCGGCCGAACTGGTGGACCGGCTCGGCGGCGGACGCGAGATGTGGAACACCTACGGTCCGACCGAGGCCACCGTGGTCGCCTGCGCCGCCCGGTGTGTGCCCGGTGAGCCGGTACGTATCGGAACGCCGCTGGACGGCTGGCAGCTCGCGGTCGTCGACACCCAGGGCCACCCTGTGCCGTGGGGTGCGAGCGGTGAACTGGTCATCGGGGGCGTCGGCACCGCCCGCTACCTCGACCCCGTCAAGGACGCCGAGAAGTTCGCGGCCCACCCCGCCCTGGAGGGCCGCCGCGCCTACCGCAGCGGCGACCTGGTCCGCGCGGAACCCGAGGGGCTGATCTACCTCGGCCGCGCCGACGAACAGGTGAAGATCGCCGGGCGCCGTATCGAACTCGGCGAGATCGACGCCGCGTTGCAGTCGCTGCCCGGGGTCCGGGCGGCCGCCGCCGCAGTGCGTACGACGGGGAGCGGCGCCCAGATCCTGGTGGGCTATCTCGTACCTGATAAACCGTCAGTCAACGGCGGCCTGGACACCGGTGCCGCCCGGCGTCAGCTGCTCGACCGGCTGCCGCAGGCCCTGGTCCCCGTCCTCGCGCTCGTCGGCGACCTGCCCACCCGCACCTCCGGCAAGGTCGACCGCAACGCCCTGCCCTGGCCGTTGCCCCAGTCCCCGATCGGTGTGGACGACAGCGCGGGGCAGCCGCTCGAAGGCACCGCGGCGTGGCTGGCGACGCTCTGGCAGGACCTGCTGGGCATGCCGGTGACGGCGGACGCGGACTTCTTCGTGCTCGGCGGCACCAGCCTCGGCGCCGCCAAGCTGGTCACCGCGCTGCGCGACCGCTATCCGGCGGTCTCCGTGGCGGACGTGTACCACTGCTCGGGCCTGCTCGCGCTCGCGGACCGGCTCGACTCGTTCGGCCGGCGGGGTGCGGCCCGCCGTGAGGTGAAGCCGACACCGCGTCACGTCGGAGCGGTCCAAAGCCTCGTGCTTGCCGTGCTGTTCACCGTGACCGGGCTGCGCTGGCTGCTGGCGCTCGCCACCCTCGACAACATGATCGGCCCGCTGCCCTGGGCCCCGCACACCTCCTGGTGGGTGGTGCTCGGCGGCTGGGTCCTGCTCTACAGCGCCCCCGCCCGCCTCGGTATCGGCGCGGGCCTGGCCCGGCTGCTCACCCGGGGCATGCGCCCGGGCGACTACCCCCGGGGCGGCGCCACCCATCTGCGGCTGTGGGCGGCCGAGCGGGTGGTGGCCACCTTCGGCGTCCCGGCACTGCTCGGCACACCGTGGGCCTCGGTGTACGCACGCGCGCTCGGCTGCGAGGTCGGCCGTGACATCGTGCTGCACACCATGCCGCCGGTGACGGGCCTCGCCCACCTCGGCGACGGCTGCTCGATCGAACCGGAGGCCGATCTGTCCGGCTGGTGGCTCGACGGTGACGTGCTGCGTCTGGGCGAGGTACGCATCGGGGCCGGCTCCCGGGTGGCGACGCGCTCGATGCTCTTCCCCGGCGCGCAGGTGGGAGAGGGCGCCGAGCTCGCGCCCGGAGCCTCCCTCGACGGCGCGGTGCCCCCGTACGAGCGCTGGGTCGGCGTGCCCGCCCGGCGCGATGCGGCCGCGGCCCCGGCGGGCAGCGACTGGCCGGCCCCGCCCCGCCACCACCGCCGCCATCGCCGCAACCCCCGGCGCTGGCACTGGGCGTACGCGGCCGCGTTGCTCGGTTTCAACGTCCTGCCACTGCTTGCGATGGTTCCGGCCCTGGCGTTCCTCTACGAGGTCGCCGGACATGACAGCTCGCTCGGCGTGCTGCTCGGAGATCTGCTGTGGACCGCGCCGATCCTGACCGTGCTCAGCGCGACCTGCTACGCCGCTCTGCTGGTGGTCGTGGTCCGGCTGGCCGCACGGGCGCTCACGCCCGGTTTCCACCCGGCGCACGGCAAGGCGGCCTGGTGCGCATGGGTCACCGCACGCCTGATGGACCAGGCCCGCGGTTCCCTCTTCCCGTTCTACGCCAGCCTGTTCACCCCCGTATGGCTGCGCCTGCTCGGCGCGCGCGTGGGGCGGCGGGCCGAGCTGTCCACCGTGCTCACGCTGCCGAGTCTGATGACGGTCGAGGAGGGCGCGTTCCTCGCGGACGACACCCTGATCGCGCCGTACGAGACGCGCGGCGGCTGGCTGCGGCTCGGCAGGGCGAGCGTGGGACGGCGTGCGTTCGTCGGCAACTCCGGCATCGTCGGACCGGGCCGCGAACTGCCCGACGGCGCGCTCGTCGGCGTACTGTCCGATGCGCCCGCACACGCCGAACCCGGCTCGTCCTGGCTGGGCAGGCCCGGTTTCACCGTGGCGCGCAGCGCGGACACGGGCGATGTCAGCCGTACCTTCGAGCCGCCCAGGCGTCTGGTGCTGGCCCGCGCGGCGGTCGAACTGTGCCGTGTCATACCGCTGTTGTGCAGCGCGATACTCGCCGATGTGTCGTTCGTCGTCCTCCAGGAAGTCGTCAGCCTCGACGGCTGGGCCCTGGCCTCCGCGCTGGCCGGTGCGCTGATGCTGGTGACCGGAGTGGTGGCGTGTCTGACCACGACGGTCGCGAAGTGGGTCCTGGTGGGCCGGTTCCGCCAGGGGGAGCATCCGCTGTGGAGCTCGTTCGTGTGGCGCAACGAGCTGTTCGACACCTTCGTCGAGGAGCTCGCCATGCCCTGGCTGGGCAGCTCCCTGATCGGAACGCCCTTCCTCAACACCTGGATGCGGACGCTCGGCGCGCGCATCGGGCGCGGGGTGTGGTGCGAGAGCCACTGGCTGCCCGAGACGGACCTGGTGCGGCTCGACGACGGTGCGAGCGTCAACCGGGGCTGTGTGCTGCAGACGCACCTGTTCCACGACCGGCTGATGCGCATCGACGAGGTCCGCCTCGGCCGGGGCGCGACGCTCGGCCCGCACTCGATCGTGCTGCCCGGCTCGTCCATCGGCGACACCTCGGTGGTCGGCCCGTCGTCGCTGGTGATGCGCGGCGAGCAGGTTCCGGCCGACACCCGCTGGCTGGGCAACCCGGTCTCCGCGTGGGTGCCGCAGAGCAACGAACCGGCGACCGCCTCGGTGTGACGCCCCGTCAGGGGGCCTGCCCGCACACCGCGGGCGGGCCCCTCGGACCCCTGAGACTCCTCAAGGAGACAAAACCGTGTGTGGCTGGACTCGCCGGGCGTTCGTCACCGGCGCGCTGTCGCTCCCTGTGTACGCCGCATCGACGGGTGGAGACCGGATGGACGCCGACGGAGTGACCCAGGCGGAAGAGCGCCGCGCCCAGGCGACCGGCCACTACTTCCCCCGCCACGGCGACCCCGCGTTCCACCCCACCGCGTACGACCTGCGACTGTCCTACCTTCCGTCGCAGCGCACCCTGACCGGTCTCGCGCGGGTGACCGCCACCGCCGAGGCGGCCGTCGAGCGCATCGGCCTCGACCTGTCGGCCGCGCTCGGGGTGAGCGCGGTGAGCCTGGACGGGGTGAGTACCCGGTTCCGGCACCGGCGGGGCAAGCTGTGGATCGACGCGCCGAGCGGGCTGCGGCCCGGGCGGTCGTTCACCGCCGAGGTGCGCTACTCGGGCAAACCCCGGCCGCTGCGCACCCCGTACGGCGACATCGGCTGGGACTACACCCCGACCGGTGTCCTGGTGGCCAGCCAGCCGTTGGGGGCGTCCTCCTGGTTCCCCTGCAACGACCGCCCCGGCAGCAAGGCCGCGTACCGCATGGCGGTGACGGTTCCCGACGGGCATCAGGTGGTCGCCAACGGGACGCTGAGCGAGCGCAGCCCGGCGAAGGCGGGGCATTCGACGTGGACGTATGAACACCGCAGGCCGATGGCCAGCTATCTGGCGACGCTCAACATCGGCCGGTTCGCCTTCAGCGAGCAGCACGGCGGCCCGGTGCCGATCCGCAACGCCTACCCGCCCCGCAAGGCGGCGGCCTTCGCGCACGACTTCGGACGCCAGCCCCAGATGATGCGGCTCTTCGAGCGCCACTTCGGTCCGTATCCCTTCGAGGTGTACGGATCGGTCGTGGTGGAGGCCGAGCTGGACCAGCCGGTGGAGAACCAGACGTACTCCCTCTTCGGCGTCAACCACCTGGACGGCAAGCGCGGCAGCGAACACCTGGTCGCCCATGAGCTCGCCCACCACTGGTTCGGCAACAGCGTCTCACTCACCGAGTGGCGGCACATCTGGCTGAACGAGGGTTTCGCCACCTACTGCGAGTGGCTGTGGTCGGAAGAGTGCGGTGACGCCGACGCCGACGAGTGCGCGGCGGCGAACTGGGCCGACCTCGCCGACGACAGCCAGCGGGTACGGATCGGCGACCCGGGTCCGGCCAAGCTCTTCGACGAGCGGGTGTACTCGCGGGGCGCCTGCACCCTCCACGCGCTGCGCACCACGATCGGCGACGAGCGGTTCTTCGCGACGCTGCGGGCGTGGGCGACCGAATACCGCCATCGCAACGCCGGGACCGATGAATTCATCGCCCTCGCCGAACGCCATGCGGGCCGCAGCCTGATTGATTTCTTCCACCCGTGGCTGTACGAGAAGCGACTGCCGCCGCTGCCGAGCGACGAGTGACCGGCGCACCGCCGTACGCTCGCACCGGCGGAGCACACCTCTCCACATTCTTGCTATATTGCGCAACTATGCAAGTCATTCGCTTCGCGGACCACTCCGTGAACGGGTGCTGACACACCGGGCCGGGGGACGAGTGAACATGCCGAACAGCGGCGCGGGCGTACGCGGTTGGACGGCCAGGCGCCGCAACACCGAACTGGTGCTGGTCGTCCTCGCCGTCCTCATCGCGATGTTCGGCCACGCCTCGGTGGGTCTGGCCATGCACGACTCGCTGCCCTCCGGGTTCTGGGGCTACAGCCTCGGCCTGGGCGCGCTCGCGCTCACCGCGCACCTCGCGGTACGGCGCTTCGCCCGCTACGCCGACCCGCTGATCCTGCCGGTCACCGTGATGCTCAGTGGTCTGGGTCTGGTGGTGATCGACCGGCTCGACGACTCGTACAAGACCCACTACCACGCCACCTCCGCCGCGCCCGGACAGGTCATGTGGACGGCCGTCGGGGTCGGTGTGCTGATCGCGATCATCGTCGCCCTCAACCACCACCGGGTGCTCCAGCGCTATACGTATGTGGTCATGGCGACGGCCCTGCTGCTCCTGATGGCCCCGGCGTTCTTCCCCGGGGACACCTACGGCGCCAAGCGCTGGATCTTCCTGGGGCCGGTGTCGTTCCAGCCCGGTGAGTTCGTGAAGATCAGCATCGTGGTGTTCTTCGCGGGATACCTCACCGTCAACCGGGACGCGCTGGCCCTGGCCGGACGCAAGGTCGCGGGCATCAGCCTGCCCCGTGGCCGCAACGCCGGACCGGTCATCGCGGTGTGGGTGCTCAGCCTGCTGGTCCTGGTCTTCGAGCGCGACCTGGGCACCTCGCTGATCTTCTTCGGCGTGTTCGTGCTCATGCTCTACGCGGCCACCGAGCGCACCAGTTGGGTGATCTTCGGCGTGGTGATGGCCGCCGTGGGCGCGGTGGTCGTCGGGTCGCTGGAACCGCACGTCCACGGCCGCGTGGTGGCCTGGCTGCACCCCTTCGACATCTATCTCCCGCCCGACCGGCGCCCGGCGGGCCTCGTCTCCGACCAGGCCGCGCAGGCGATGTTCAGCTTCGGCCACGGCGGGCTCACCGGCACCGGACTCGGCCGGGGCGAGCCCTGGCTGATCGGGTTCGCCGGGCGCAGCGACTTCATCCTCACCACCATCGGCGAGGAGCTCGGCTCGGCCGGAGTGATCCTCGTCCTGATGCTGTACGTCCTGCTGGTGGAGCGCGGACTGCGCACCGCGCTGGCGACCACCGACCCGTTCGGCAAGCTCCTGGCCCTGGGCCTGGCCACCACCATCGCGCTCCAGGTGTTCGTGGTCGCGGGCGGCGTCACCGGACTGATCCCGCTCACCGGCAAGGCCCTGCCGTTCCTGGCCCAGGGCGGTTCCTCGTCCGTCGCCAACTGGCTTCTTGTGGCGCTGCTGCTCAAGGTCAGCGACAGCGCGGGACGGGCTTCGACCCAGCCGGAGGGGAACGCCACGATCCTCACGCGGGCGGTTCAGCCGACGGGTTGACGGGTCCGGGCGGGGCCTCGGCTGCTTTGCGAGTTCCCCGCCCGGTGTTCTCTGTCTGACGTTCCGTCAGAGTGTGCGGGCGAACAGCGCCAGCAGGTCCTCCCAGTGGCGCTTGTCCGCCTCCGCGTCGTACGCGGAGGTGTCGGCCTGCGTGAACCCGTGCTGGGCGCCCGGGTAGATGCCGCCGCTGTGGCGGACACCCGCCGCCGTGAGGGTCTTCTCCAGGTGGTCGATCTGCTCCGCCGGGTTGCCCCCGTCCTGGTCCGCGTGGCCGAAGTACAGCTCGGCGGTGATGTTCCCGGCGAGCAAGTGGGGGCTGTCGGGGGCGTCGTTGGCCAGCCGTCCGCCATGGAAACAGGCGGCGGCCGCGACGCGGGTGGGGTGGGTGCCCGCGGTGCGCAGGGCGATGTTGCCGCCCATGCAGTAGCCGGTGACACCCGCCGGTCCGTCGGTGGTCAGGGGCGACGCGGCGAGCCACGAGAGGTAGGCCTCCGCGTCACTCATGGCCAGCTCGGGGGTGAGGGCGAAGATGAACGGGGTGATCGACTCGAAGAGGTTGGGGCGCTCCGCCGGGTCGATGAACTCGGGCAGCTCGAACAGCGGCGCACGGCCGCCACGGTAGAAGAGGTTGGGCAGCAGCACGGTGTATCCGGCCGCGGCTATGCGGTCCGCCATCTTCTTGAGGTGGGGGCGCAGCCCGAACGCGTCCATGTAGAGCAGGACCGCCGGGTGCGGGGCGCCGTCGTCGGGGTGGGTGAGATAGGCGTCGGCGATGCCGTCCGGGGTGGGGATGTCGATATCGGTTCCGTGCACGGTGGCCATGGTGAATTCTCCTTCAACCCTGATGAATCCTCCTGGCAGGATAGGCGACCAACACGGCATCAAGGCATCGCAGTTGACCTTTGTCACGTCTTTGACGGCCCGTCATATACAGCTTGGCCAGAAAGCCGTGGACCGGCAGCTGACCTGCCGGTCCACGGCTTTCGGCGTTCCGCCGCTTCGGGCTCAGCCCTGTCGCGGGTTCGGCTTCAGGATGGCGAACACCGCGCCGTACGGGTCGGCGAGCCAGGCGATGCGGCCCACGTCGGGCACGTCGGCGGCCGGCATGAGCACCGATCCGCTGTTCTCCTGCACCTTGGTCGCGATGACATCGGCGTCGGCGACGGCGAAGTACGGCACCCAGCTCGGCTCCCGCTGCCCCTCCTGGAGCGCGGCCACCCCGCCGAAGGAGGCTTCCCGCTGGTCGCCGTCCTTGATGCTGAGCACCCGGTAGACCATCCCCGGTGTCTGCATCTCCTCGGTCCGCCAGCCGAACAGGCCGTTGTAGAAGTCGATGGCGCGGACCGGGTCCGGAGCGTGCAGCTCCGTCCACACCAGGGTGTTGTCCTCGGACGTCTTCTCCAGGCCCTTGGTCTTCCCGGGCTGCCACACCGCGAACCGCGCGCCCTGCGGGTCGGTGAACTGGGCCAGCCACCCCTCGCCCATCACGTCCATGGGCTCGGCCCGCACGGCACCGCCCGCGGCGACCACATCGCGTGCGGTGGCCTGGATGTCGTCGCTCTGGAAATACGTCGTCCAGGCCGACTTGGCGCCCTCCTCCGACAGCGGGCCGAGCGCCCCCACGGTCTTGCCGCCCAGCTGGAAGAACCCGTACCCGCCGCTGTCAGGCCCGGCCGAGACGAAGTCCCACCCGAAGACCGCGCCGTAGAACGCGGCGGCCCGGGTCGTGTCGGGGCTGCCGAGGTCGATCCAGTTGGGCGAGCCGGTGCGGAAATCGGTGCCGAGCATGCGTTTCCTCCTGCGGTTCCGGTACGAAGACGCCTGCCACGATGCCGATCGCACGGCCCGCCGGGATGATTACCGGGCTGGGCGGGTCAGGGTTTCACCCGGACGGTGGCAGTGGCGGTGGGGCGCGGGAGGAGATGCGCCACGGCCGGGGCCGGGACACGCGACGACGGCGCGCGTCCCGACCCCGGCCGGATCAGAGCAAGAACAGGATGAGGACTACGGCAGGAAGTACATCGGGTTCGGGATCTTGTACGTCTTGTCGGCGTAGCCACCCGCGAGGTCGGTGTACTGGTCGCCCATGTTGGCGACGATGTTGTAGCCCATGTCCTCGATGTGCTTGCGGGTGCCCGACTTGTAGTCGACCGTGGAACACGTCCACTTGGGCTTGCCGCAGCTCAGGTACGCCGGCGGGTTGGTCTTGTCCTTCAGGAAGAAGTGCGCGGTGTCGACCGGAACCGCGTAGCCCGCCCTGGTGAGGTTGGCGGCGCTCGCGTCGCGCTGGGAGACGTCGCGACCGGTCAGGAAGAAGACCGTCACACCCTTCTTGGCCGCGTAGTTGACCAGCTCGGGCATGCCGAACACCGCGATGGAACGGGCGTTCTGGACATACGCGTTGAACGCGGTGGCGTTGTACGCGAAGCCGTTCTTCTTCTCGTAGTCGTACGTGAGCAGCGTCGTGTCGTCGACGTCGAGCACGATGGCGGGCTTGCGGCCGTCGTGCCCGGGGTGCTCGGCGGCGCGGGTTATCTGGCGCTTGGCGCGGGCCTCGATCGCGGCGACCTGCTTGGCGTAGTTGCTGGTCGGGGAGGCCTGGTAGGCCCCGGTGGAGTCGGCGGCGCCCCCGTAGTAGGCGTCGATCTTCTCCTCGACCTTGGTGATGTTCGGGATCTCCTTGTCGCTCTTCGGCGTGCTGTTCCCGGCGGAGGCCGCACCGGCGCCGTACAGAGCGGCGCCGGTCACGGCGAGGGCGGCAGCAGTGGCTGCGGTTTTGGTGAGGGTGCGCATGAGCCTCATATCTACGCGCATCACACATCGCCCCGCCAGGGGGTTTGGTCAACTCTTTACCGTGTGGTTGACCGCTTTCCCCTCGTCGATGAAGAAGTCGAATCCGTTCACGCGCGGCCGCCCGTGGTGCCCTCGGGCAGTGAGTCGGTGAGGTAGGCGGCCAGGTCCGGCTCCTCGGGTGCCAGCATGTGTCTGACCCAGGCGTCGCGCTCATGGGCGACGGGTGGCAGCTCCCAGACGCAGCCGATCCACGGCCTGCTCTGCACGGCGAAGTGCGTCGGGTCCAGGTCCGGGCAGTCGAGCGCCGGCTGGCCCGCCGCCGCACCGCGGAAGTGCAGCACGTTGTCCCACACCCAGCTGTACACGTTGAGGTAGGCACCGGTGTCGCCACCCTTGTGCAGCACCAGGAATCCGGCCGCCGGTGTGCCGTCTGCCTCGGGCAGCAGCTGTGGCAGCACCGCGCAGGCCGCCTTCTCGACCTCGGGGGAGATACCCGCCGGATCGGCGGTGACGTGGTAGCGCTTGAAGTGCCGCCCGCCCACTTCGATCGGCGGCGGAGTCGTCAGGAACTTCAACTGCTCGACGGCTACCGCACCCGCCTCACCGGCCTCAGCCAGGAGGAGGCCGAGGCACTCTTCCTCTCCGGCGCTCCGGGACCCGCCGCCGAGCTCGGGCTCGGCTCGGTGCTGGCGGCGGCCCAGCTGAAGGTGCGCGCCGCGCTGCCGCCCGCGCTGCGCGAACAGGCCGGCCGCATCCAGGCGCGCTTCCACCTCGACGCACCGGCTGGTACGCGGACGCCGACCCGGTCCCGTTCCTGCCCGAGGTCGCGGAGGCGGTGTGGAACGGCCGCGCGCTGCACCTGCGCTACCGGCGCTGGAAGGAGCCCACGGAAGTGGACCGGCGCCTCGAACCGTACGGACTGGTGCTCAAGGCCGGTCGCTGGTACGTCGTCGCGGCGCCCGGACCGCGTGGACCAGATCCTTCAACTGCGGCTCCTGGATGATGAGTTCACCGTTTCCGAGGACTTCGATCTGGCCGGGTTCTGGCAGACGTATCAGGATCAGTTCCACTCCTGGCTGCACACCGCCGACGTCGTCGTGCGGGTCTCACCCGTCGGCGCGGCCCGGCTGACGGGCGCGGCGGCGCGGGCGCCGCACGCCTCCGGTGAGCTTGAGCCCGACGGCTGGACCCGCGCGGTCCTGCCGATCGAGTCACTGGACCACACCTGCCGCGAATTCCTGGCCCTGGGGCCGGAGATCGAGGTCGTCGAACCGGTGGCGCTGCGCGAGCGGATGGCCGCGACGGCCCGCGCGATCGCCGCCCTCCACGCCGACTGACCCCGGGTGCGGCGGTGTTGTGGCAGGCCGGTGCATAGGGTGTGCCGAATGACACGACACCTGGATTTCGAGCGCCTGCACAACTTCCGTGACCTCGGCGGCTATTGCACCTCGGACGGCCGCACCGTCCGCTGGGGCCGGCTCTACCGGTCCGACTCGCTGGCCAAGCTCCAGGGCGCGGACTGGGACCGCTTCCTCGCCCTGGGGATACGTACCGTCATCGATCTTCGGTATCCATGGGAGATCGAGGCCAAGGGCCGGGTGCCCGACGCTGAGGGGTTCAGGTATCTCAACCTCAGTGTGGAGCACCGCCCTTACGACCAGGCGGAGATCGACCCGGTGCTCGACCCCTGGCGCTTCCTCGCCGACCGGTACGCGGAGGTCGCTCTCGACGGGGCCGAGGAGCTGCGGCAGGCGCTGGAGGCCATCGCCGACGAGAGCGGGCCGCAGGTGTTCCATTGCGCCTCGGGCAAGGACCGCACCGGCCTGCTCGCGGCCCTCGTGCTCTCGCTCCTGGGGGTGGACGAGGACACCATCGCCGCGGACTTCGCCCTCACCGAACTGGCCACCGACCGGCTGATCGCGGACTGGCGGGCCGCCAACCCTGGGCGGGCGCTCAACTGGCCCGGATACGGGCGGGCGCCCGAAGAGGTCATCCGGCTCTTCCTCACCGACCTGACCGACACCTACGGTTCGGTGCACGACTACGCGGTCAAACACGTCGGCGTGGACGACGCCCTGATCGAGCGGCTGCGCGCCCGGCTCCTTGACTGAGTACCACATCGGCGGGCGTCGGCCAAGGTGGCCTGGACCTGATGGTACCTACTAGGTACCATCAGGCTATGCCGTCCTTGAATATCACGTTCACCGACGAAGAGCTGGCGGAGGTCCGCGCCGCCGCGGCCGCAGAGGGCAAGTCGCTCAAGCAGTATGTGCACGACCTGCCCCTGCGCGAACGCCAGCGCCGTCAGTTCGTCCGCTACGCCGTCTCCTGGGGGGAGGCCCATCGGGAGCAGTTCGACGAGGCCTTCCCCGAAGAGGTCCCCCCGGCCGACCGTCCGCAGGGGAGCCAGGCCGCCTGATGACTCTGTACATCGATGTGCCCTGGCTGCTCGATGTCCAGGAACAGGCCGTCCCCGAGGACGTCTCGGTCGCCGACTACTCCGCGCTCGTCGCCGCAGTGGCCCGCCACAAGACCCGCATCCCGCGCCCCACCACCGCCGAGCCCGACCCCGCCTGGCGCGCCGCCGCGCTGCTCCACACCCTGGTGCGGCTGCAACCACTGCCGTACCGCAACTCGCTGTACGCGTGCCAGGTCGCGGTCGCGTATATGCACGCGTCCGGGGAAGGCATGGACCCGCCGTACGGAGCCCTGGTGGATCTCGTACGGGACATCCAGGCGGGCAAGGCGTCCGTCTACCAAGCGGCGGACAGCATCCGCGAATGGCGGCTCTGACGAGCCCGGTTGTCCCCGCACAGCAGCGCGCCCGCTCCGGCAACCGGTCCGAAGGACCTGCTGGAGCGGGCGCTCGCGGTTGATCGGGGTCAGTGCAGCACGACCACCTTGTGCATCCCGAGGAAGGCGTGCGGCACACCGTTCTTGTCGTCCGGGATGAAGCAGAGCAGCGCGTACGTGCCCGGCGGCAGGTGGTGGGCCCGCAGCACGACGGTGCCGCCGGGGGAGACGGCGCCGAGGCCGAGGGCGGGTCCGGTGAACGGTGCCGTGGCGGGCTTTCCGGCCGCGATCTTGTCGAAGTACGCCTGGAGCTGGGCGTCGGTGGTGCCCGGCTTCACCGGCTGGAGCTGCATCTCGTGGAGCTCGTCCGCCGCGTTGTGGAACAGGATCGGGTCCCTGGCCTCGTGCAGGCCCCGGACGTCGAAGCGGGGCCCGGCCGGGGTCTCGCGCGTGATCACCGTGGCCCGGTGGTCGGTGCGGAGGCTGCCCTGGTTGCCGTCGTGCAGATGCATGACGCGGAACACCGGGTGCGCGGGGTCCTTGAGGAACGCACTGAAGTCGAGCAGGACCAGTCGTCCGGGCTTGACCCGCGTGGTGAAGCTCTCCGACACGTTCCGGGTGACAAGAGCACCGCCGGGCGCGTCCGCCTCGTCGCGCAGCGCCGAGATTCCCTGCGCCGTCGGGACCGGCATACGGCTGACGGCCTTGGCGAGATCGGCGAAGATCTTCTTCAGCGTGACCCCGTGGTGCGGGCGCAGAAGTTGCAGCTGGCGGCCGTTCGCGTCGTCGGTGTGGACGCGGAAGGTCCGCAGACCGCCCCGGGCGTCGTCCTGGGCGTGGATGCCCGAGGTGTCGATGCCGATGTCGATGGGCTTCGGACCTTGATGGTGGCGGACGCCGGGCGAGGCGTCGGCGTTCGCCATGCCGCCGAGCGCGCCGGCGAGGGCGAGAGCGGTGACGGCCGCGGCTCTGGCGCCGCGTCGTAGCAGTGCGGTGCGCATGAAACTCCTGTCGTTGTACGAACCCCCAATCACCCAGGCCACCACCTCGCGGGCCGACCGGCCGTCAGCCACGCGGGCGGCGGGGCCCGATCGGAGCATCGGCTGTGTCCGGGGTGATGCATGGTGCGCGGGGGAGCGGGCAGGATGAGGCGGCCATGACACATCCGTCCGGTGTCGCTCCGAAGGGAACCGTCCCGTGCTCCGTAAGTTAAGCGCCCTGCTCGCCGCCGCTGCTCTGCTGCCGCTCGGCACCGCCGTGCACGCGGCGGCCGACACCAAGGCCGCGCCCGCCCCGGCGCCGGCCTGCACTTATACGGCGGCCGTCCCCGCCGACAACTTCAAGGGGATCCCGGTCTTCGACCCGGTCAAGGCCGCCAAGCCCTACAGCGCCACCCTCCGTACCAGCCAGGGCGCGATCACCTTCCAGGCGCTGACCGACAAGGCCCCGTGCACCACGTACTCCTTCAAGTTCCTCGCCCAGCGCGACTACTTCAACCGCTCGCACTGCCACCGGCTCACCACCGCGCGCATCTACGTGCTGCAGTGCGGCGACCCGACGGGCACCGGGAGCGGCGGGCCCGGCTACTCCTTCCCCGACGAGAACCTGACCGGCGCCACCTATCCGGCCGGGACGGTGGCGATGGCCAACGCCGGGCCCAACACCAACGGCAGCCAGTTCTTCTTCGTCTGGAAGGACACCAAACTCTCGCCCGCCTACACGCCGTTCGGCCGGGTGACGGCCGGTCTCGACGTGCTGCAGAAGATCGCGGCGGGTGGCGAGGACGACCAGAACAACCCTGGCGACGGATTCCCCAATCTGCCGGTGAACATCAAGCGCGTACAGATCAAGAACAGGTAGTACGCCCTGGTCAGGAGGGAGCCGCGGGGACCGGGGCCGTGTTGGCGCGGGCCTTCTCGGCGGCGACGGCGAACTGTCGGTTGGCCTCGGTCTGCTGCCGGTAGTTCTCCGGCAGGTCGGGCAGGGCGAGCAGACGGTCGCAGGCCCGCAGGGAGCCCGCGTAGTCCCCGGTCCAGTACGCCGTGATCGAGAACTCGAAGAGCAGGCCCCACCGGTAGACCCACGGCTGCGTGAACAGGATGTCGTCCGGGGCGGCGCGGTCCAGGCCCGCCACGGCGAAGGCGTGGGCCGACTGGTGGTGGCCCCGCGTGCGGAGCCGGGAAGTCAACTCGTAACAGGCCTCCAGCCGTTCCGGGCGGGCTTCCCAGGCCCGTACGAGAGCGTCCATCGCGCCCGACCAGTCACCGCTCTCGGCCCGCAGGACACCCACCTGCAACTGCGCGCAGTACACCTCCTCCGCCCAGCCGCCCATGTCCGCCCGGCGCTGGTAGAGGGCGATGGCCTCCTCCGTGCGGCCCATGTCGCGCATCGTCTGGGCCAGATAGAAGACCGTGCGGGCGTTGTCGGGATCGCGCTCAAGCTCCGCGCCGAGGAGCCGGGCGTCGCGCTCGAACTTGTCGTGGCGCGAGCCGCCGTCGGCGAAGTCCTGGATGGTCAGCGCGTCGAGGTGCTGCTGCCCGGAGCTCCCGTCGCAGGTCAGGTACTCATGGGTGACACCTTCGTAGCGCCAGTCGAGGTCCGCGCGCACCAGGCGCTTGATGCGGTACGAGGTGTGGCCCTCGTGGCGCAGCATGTACGCGTCCGCGGTGAGCTCGGGGAGCGGGCCGTCGCGGCGGATGACCAGGTCGGCGTCGAGGAGCAGAAGGTAGTCGGCCTTGCCGCGCGCGTGCGCGATGTTGAGGCTGCGGTTGTGGCCGAAGTTCACCCAGGGTTCCTCGTGCAGTTCGCCCGGGACGCCGTCGAGGGCCGCGCGGATCAGGTCCTGGGTGCCGTCGGTCGAGCCGGTGTCGGAGATGACCCAGGTGTCCACGAGATCGCGTACGGACGCCAGACAGCGCTCGATGACGCGCGCCTCGTTCTTGACGATCATGCAAAGGCAAATGGACGGCTGCTGCACGGCATCCTTCATGTCCCTCACACCCTTCGTTTCGCGGCGGCCCACTGTGGCATGAGGGCGGGGACGCCGGGTCGCCGTGTGCGCGGAGTCGTCGGCGATGGACCTCGGTCGGCGTAGTGATGAGCGTCCGAGGGGCGGCGCGTTACTCCGCTCGATGGTGTTTGTTGGTCCGATGTACTGATAAACGGGCGTGTCTGCCCGGGATCTGTGGTCGACGGGGCGTCAGCGGGGATGTTCCCGGAGGCGTTGGATAACGCCCGTAGAAGCCTCATCTAGGAGTAATGGGATATGGCTCCTGATCACACGACAAGGTCGCGGCTCGGACCGCTTCCCCGCCGGGGCAGATGGCTCGCCGGTGGCGCTCTGGCGTCCCTGGCCATGCTGCTGGCGGGTGTGGCGAGCCCGGCGGTGGCCTCGACCCAGGGCGCCGGCGCCCCCGTGGCGCAGCCCGCCGGTGGCGGCGACGACCACTGCAAGCCGAAGCCGGACAGGAAGGCGGGCACACCGGGCGCCCGTCCGGGCGGCGGCGGTGGCGACGATCACGATCACTGCAAGGGCATGGGCCCGAAGGGCCCGCCCGGTCCGACGGGTCCCCCCGGCCCCAAGGGTGACACCGGTCCGACAGGTCCTCCCGGACCATCGGGTCCGACCGGCCCGACGGGTGATACGGGAGCCACCGGTGACACAGGGCCCACCGGTGAGACCGGGGCGACGGGCGCTACGGGTGCGACCGGCGCCACTGGACCCGCTGGTAAGACCGGCGCCACTGGCGCGACGGGTGCGACCGGGGCCACGGGAGCTACTGGGGCGACAGGTGCTACGGGCGCTACCGGGGCTACTGGTGCTACTGGTGCTACTGGTGCTACTGGCGCGACGGGTGCCACCGGAGCCACCGGCGCCACTGGCGCGACCGGAGCCACAGGCGCTACCGGTGCGACCGGCCCCTGCACCGCCATCGACGGCATCGAGCCCTCCGCCACGGAGGACTTCACCGCCGTCCTCATCAACGGGAAGGCGTACGCAGGGCGGCAGAGCACCCCCGGTGGGACGATCGTCTGGACGGACCTGACCAACGCCGACAACCCCCACTACCCCGCCAACGTCTGCGGCATCTCCATCACCGAACAGGACAACGACGCCTGGATCAAGGTGGTGACCACCGACGGAACGGTCTGGCAGACGCACGGCGACGTGACCGGCATGAACTTCACCTGGGCCGAAGGCTGGACCCAACTGGCTACGCCCGTACCGGGTTCGCTACGCAGCGGCGCCCCACGCAGGACAGGAGCCGCCCGAACCTCCTGAGCCGTCGGGAACAGCGGGTGTGTGCCGTGGAACCCATGGCACACACCCGCTGTCGACGGTCACCACGTACGGCTCGGGCGCGTGCGCCCGCGCATGCTGCCGCACGCCCTTCGGCGGATTCTCGCCACGCGGCACGCTGTGCCGGAGGAATTGGCCGGAGGAGTTGGCCGAAAACCTCGGTGGGCGGCAGTCCGAGAGACGAGAGATAGGGGAACGTTCATGTCTGTTGTGATGTCGATGAAGTGGGCCGGGGTCAAGCCCGAGCAGTACGACGCCGTGCGTGCGGAGGTGAAGTGGGAGGAGGAGACCCCGGACGGGGCCTCCCTGCACGTGGCGTGGTTCGACGCCGGCGCACTGCATGTGGTCGACGTGTGGGACGCGCAGAAGGACTTCGAGAACTTCTTCGCCGAACGCCTCGCGGCCGCCGTGCAGAAGGCCGGGATCGCCGGTGAGCCGGAGACGCAGTTCATCCCGCTGCACCGCCGCTTCGTGGCGCCGGGTGTGAGCGGCGGCGGCGCGTAGTACTCCGTCAGAACTCCGTCGTCACAACTCCCGTGTCAGAACGCCGAGTTGGTGAACCAGTGGTCGAGCAGTTCCGCGTCTCCGGTGCTCTCGATCATCTCGGCCGAGCGGTCGACGCGGCGGTACAGGAGCAGCAGCAGATCCGCTGCGTTCGCCCGTACCGTCGCGTCGGCCGTCGTCGCGGCGCTGTCCGCGACCACGCCGAACCCGTCGGGCCGCAGTTGCACCAGCCACTCGGCGCCGGTGTCGGCGCACTGGAAGCGGATGCTCTGGTCGGAGCCGCGCAGCTCGGCCACCTTCGGCGCGAAGAAGGCGGCGAAGGGGAGGTTGGCCAGGAACTCGTCGACGCCGTCCCGGGCGAGCGCGGGGTCGATCGTGGACGCCAACCCCAGCGTCCGCTCGGCGTCGACGCGGTGCACCAGGGTCTCGAACAGCATCCGCCGCACCCAGAACCGGGCGTGGCCGTCGGCGCCCCAGACCCACATCGGCGCGTCCAGGTCGACGCTCGCGAACGTGTCCGCCGCCACGGCGGCGCTCGCCGTCAGCCAGTCGGCGTACCCGTCCACCTGCTCCGGCAGCTGCAGATCCACATCGCGGCTGGTCGGCCGCTCCTGGACGCGCTGGCGCAGCAGTACCGAGAACCACCGCTGGACGCTGCCGGTGTGCTTGATCAGGTCGGCCAGCGTCCAGCCGGGGCAGGTGGGCACCGGAGCCGTCAGGTCGGCACCCTTGACCAGGCCCACGAACCGGGCGGTCTCCGCCGCGACGGCCGCGCTGTGGTCGGGCTGATCGACTGTGTTCATCCTGATATGCCTTCCTGGCGTACCGATTTTCTTTGCCACTGCTCGCTGCGTCCCTTGCCGTTTCGGCAATCCCGTTGACCTCAAGTTTGGTGGAGGTCGTACGTTTTCTCCATGAGCATGGAAGCCACCGCGTGGACGCAGCTCCACAATGTCATGAACGCGCAGCAGGACCGACGCCCCTTCAACAGATCGACCCTGCGGCGCATCGCCGCGTTCGCCCGCCCGCATCGCCGCCGTATCGGACTGTTCCTCCTGCTCAGCGTGGCGACGGCGCTGCTCGCGGTCGCCACGCCCGTCCTCGCCGGACGTGTGGTCAACGCGATCGTCAGCGGCAAGAACGAGGGGACGATCACGCGGCTCGCCGCGCTCATCGCCGTGATCGCCGTCGCCGAGGCGGGACTCGGGCTGGTCAGCCGCTGGCTGTCGTCGACTCTCGGCGAGGGGCTGATCCTGGATCTGCGGACCGCTGTCTTCGACCATGTGCAGCGGATGCCGGTCGCCTTCTTCACCCGGACCCGCACCGGCGCCCTGGTCAGCCGTCTCAACAACGACGTGATCGGCGCTCAGCGGGCGTTCAGCAACACCCTCTCCGGTGTGGTCAGCAATGTTGTCACGTTGCTGCTCACCCTCGGCGTCATGCTCAGCATCTCGTGGCAGATCACCGTGCTCGCGCTCGTACTGCTGCCGATCTTCGTGCTGCCCGCGCGCCGGATGGGGACGCGGATGGCGAAGCTCCAGCGCGAGGCCGCCGAGCACAACGCGGCGATGGGCACCCGGATGACCGAGCGCTTCTCCGCGCCCGGCGCGACCCTGGTCAAGCTCTTCGGCCGGCCCGCCGACGAGTCCGCCGAATTCGCCGCCCGGGCCCGCCGGGTCCGCGACATCGGGGTGCGTACGGCGATGGCGCAGTCCGCCTTCATCACGGCCCTCACCCTCGTCTCGGCCCTCGCGCTCGCGCTGGTGTACGGGCTCGGCGGGTACTACACGCTGCACGGCCACCTCAAGGCGGGCGCCGTCGTCTCCCTCGCCCTGCTGCTCACCCGGATGTACGCGCCGCTCACCGCCCTCGCCGGCGCGCGCGTCGAGGTGATGAGCGCCCTCGTCAGCTTCGAGCGGGTCTTCGAGGTCCTCGACCTCAAGCCGCTGATCGCCCAGAAGCCGGACGCGCGGCCGGTGCCCGAGGGGCCGGTCTCCGTGGAGTTCGACGGGGTCCGCTTCGGCTACCCGTCCGCCGACAAGGTCTCGCTCGCCTCGCTGGAGGAGGTCGCGAGCCTGGACACCCGGGGCGGCACCGAGGTCCTGCACGGTGTCTCCTTCCGCGCCGAGCCCGGCCAGATGGTGGCACTGGTCGGCTCCTCGGGAGCTGGCAAGTCGACCATCGCGCAGCTGCTGCCCCGCTTGTACGACACGGACGAGGGCGCCGTACGCCTCGGTGGCGTCGACGTACGCGATCTGACCGCCGACTCGGTCCGCGACACCATCGGCATGGTCACCCAGGACGGCCACCTCTTCCATGAGTCGGTCCGCGCCAACCTGCTGCTCGCCCGGCCGGACGCCGCCGAGGAGGACCTGTGGGACGCGCTGCGCCGCTCGCGGCTCGACGGTCTGGTCGCCTCGCTGCCGGACGGGCTCGACACGGTCGTCGGCGAGCGCGGCTACCGGCTCTCCGGCGGTGAGCGCCAGCGGCTGACGATCGCCCGGCTGCTGCTGGCCCGCCAGCGCGTGGTCATCCTCGACGAGGCCACCGCGCATCTGGACAACACCTCGGAGGCGGCGGTCCAGGAAGCACTCGGCGAGGCGCTGGAAGGCCGCACCGCCGTGGTGATCGCCCACCGGCTCTCCACCGTACGGTCCGCCGACCTCATCCTGGTGGTCGAGGACGGGCAGATCGCGGAGCGGGGCACGCACGAGGAACTGCTCGCGCTCGGCGGCCGTTACGAGGAGCTGTACCGCACCCAGTTCGAGCGCCCCGGCAGCACGCCCGCCGGACTTGGCTGAGCCGCCCGCCCCTGGGACTTCACCAGGGGGTGGCCGGGGTCGAGGAGGGCGGCGATGCGTTCGGTGATGGTCTGGGCCGTGTTGCCGCCGGGCGACTTGGGGCCGACCGTCGTGGCGACCGCGATCGCCAGGCGTTCGGTGGGCTCGTAGGCCTGGACCGCCGCGTAACCGGAGAACGAGGGGTTCTGCACCACGCAGCCGTTGGCCACCAGGACACCGAGCCCGAAGTGCTTCGACGCAGGGGTGCGGCGCCGGGTGGGCGGCGTTCACAGCGACCGTTCCGGCCGTGGTGTGGAGCGTCGAGGCGATGAGCATGGCGGCGCAGAGCAGTACCGTCCGGGTTCGAGTCATACGGGCACTATGTGCGGGTGGACCGCCCCATGAGCCGTGCCACCACCACGTAATGACACAGACGACTGACGGGGGACGGCGCCAACGTACGGCTATTCGGGCGCGGCCTCCTCCCGCTCCAGTGCCCGCACCAAGGCGGCGAAGCCGGGGTCGATTCCCTCCCGGTCCCCGCCGGTCCGCCAGTCCACCAGGAAGCCGCGCAGGACCCCGAGGATCATCTCGGCGACCTCCAGTTTGCGCTGGTCGGACCAGTGCTCCGGGCAGATGGCCAGGAGCGTCGGAAGGTACAACTTCGCTGCGCCGCGCCCGAGTTCGGCGTAGCGCGAGGGGTCGTACATCGCGAGCCCGATGGCCTGGTCGAGTGCCAGCTGTCCGGGGTCGTCGGCGATCAGGGTGGACCAGATGGCGCGCACCCTGGCCGCCAGTGAGGGATGGTCGGTGACATTGGCGGCGGCTACCGCGTTGTCGATACGCCGGGTACGGAGTTGCAGGATCGCCTGCTGGAGCAGGTCGTCCGCGCTGTCGAAGTAGTAGAGGAGCACCTTGTGCGTGGTGCCGGCCGAGCGTGCGGCGCGCCGGAGTGAGAAGTCGACCATGCCGTGGGCCGCGAGGTCCTCGGTGACCAGGTCGAGCAGCTCCCGGCGTCTGGCCTCGCCCCGCTTCGATCCGGTCGACCGCCGGTAGCCCGCCCGTTCCTCCGGGGCGTGGTCCGCATCCCCGTCGACAGCGTCCATGGCCGCATCTCCTTCCGAAACCCTCGCCAGTAGGTGAACCGCGTGGTTCACTCTATCCGAGAGCGGTTCGGCCCACCGGGAGGTTGTTGTGCACTCGTCCGTGGAACGGCAGAAGGTTCACTTCAGCAGCGGTGGCACCCACTGCGCCGCCTGGCACTATCCGGGTACCAACGGCGGCTGTGTGGTCATGGCCTCGGGAACGGCGGTCACCAAGGAGCCGGGCACCGACCGGTTCGCGCAGCGCTTCAACGCGGCCGGGTTCGCCGTCCTCGCCTTCGACTTCCGCCGGATCGGCGAGAGCGGCGGCGAGCCGCGCCAGGTCATACGTATCCCCGACCAACTGGCCGACTGGCAGGCCGCGATCGCGTACGCACGCGCCCTGCCGGACGTCGACCCGGCCCGGATCGCCCTCTGGGGTTTCTCCCTGGCGGGCGGTCACGTCCTGCGACTGGCCGCACGCGACGGTGAGTTGGCGGCGGCCATCGCCCAGACACCGCTCGCCGACGGCCCGACCACCGCGCGCGCGGCGATGCGGCACTCCACACCGGGCGCGATGCTGCGCCTGACCGGGCTGATGATCCTGGACGCGCTCGGTGGTCTCGTGGGCCGTCGGCCGATCCTGGTGCCGAGCGCGGGCGCGGCCGGGACCGTGGCCGCCCTCACCACGCCGGACGCCATGGACGGCACCCGCGCGTTGGATCCCGACGGCCAATACCCCGACTGGGAGCAGACGATCGCCGCGCGCTCGGCACTCGCCCCCGGGTTCTACCGGCCCGGGCGCGACGCGCGGAACGTGAAGTGTCCGCTGCTGGTCGTGGTCGCCGAACAGGACCAGGCCGTCCTGCCCGGCCCGGGCCTGCGGGCGGCGGAGCAGGCGCCTCTCGGCGAGTCGATACGGTTTCCCGGGACGCACTACGCCGCGTTCACCCACGCGCACGAGCAGGCCGTGGAGGCCGAAACGGCGTTCCTGCAACAGCACTTGCTCGGTCCGTCGGCCGACCTTGTACGACTGCGGCCTCCGCGGCGAAACTGAGGGCATGGCGATCAACGAGCAGGCCCCGGACCACGACGTGACGGATGACGCGGAGCAGACGGCCCAAGCCGCGTTCGACCTGGGGGCGCAGGAACGCGGTGCGGGCAACATCGACGCCGCCCGCACCGCGTTCCTGCGCGCCGCCGCCACCGGCCACCCCGACATCGGCCCGATGGCCCTGGCCAACCTCGCCGTACTCGAAGCCTCGGACGGCCGGACCGAAGCCGCCCGTACCGTGTTCGCGCAGGCGATAGCCACCGGGCATCCCGAGCACGCGCCCAAGTCCCTCTTCAACTTCGCGATCTTCGAGCAGCGCAACGGTGAACTGGCCCACGCCCGCGAGCTCTACGAGCAGGCCATCGCCGGCGGGCATCCCGAGCATGCCCGCAAGGCCCGCTTCAACCTCGCCAACCTGGCGGCCCACCAGGGCCGACTCGGCGAGGCATGCGGGCTGTTCCTGGGGGCCATGGCACCCCCGTTCATCGGCGACACCGCCGAGCGGGCCCACCGACGACTCATCGAAGTCGACCCCAGCCATCTTGCCGAGGCCCGCGAGGTATACCTCCGGGCCATCGCGAGCGAGGACAAGAAGACGGCGGCGAAGGCCCGCGACCTCCTCTTCGACCTCGACCCCCACCACATCCTGCCCACGGACACCATCACCCTCGGCACGAGGACGGTCGACCTGGCCGACGTCGAGTCCGCCGACTGGGCGACCGGACGGCGACCGGCCTATTCCAGCGGCCATCTCGACGTCTACACCCGCGACGGCCACCAGTACACGATCTTCGTCGACCTGCGCGACCGCTACGACCGCCGGAAGTACAACATGCTGCGAGCACACCTCGGACCGGACTCGATCTGAGCGCCGTCAGTGATGGGTGATGCGGTACGGGCTCAGCTGACGACAATGGCGCGTCGGTACCGCACACCCGGGCGCCCGTTGATGACGGTGTCGCCGACAGTCATGAACCCGCTGCGTTTGAGCACGGCCATGGACGCAGGGTTGTCGAGGGTGGTCTTCGCGGTGAGTGCCGAGAGCCCGTACACCTCGGCGGCGAGCCGGCATACCTCCGCGACCGCCGCCGTCGCCATACCCCGGCCCGAGGCGCGCTCGCCGATCCGGTAGCCGAGCTCGGCGGATCCGTCCTCGACGTCCAGGAGGTTGATCCGGCCGACCAGGTCGCCGTGCTCGTCCACGACGACGTGGAAGTGGCACACACCGGCGTCCTGTTCGGCGAGGAGATCGCGCTGGTTGGAGGCGAAGTCGGCGAAGTACGCGTCCCCGCGATCCGGCACGGTCCGCGCGAAATACTCCCGGTTCACGCGCTCGAATTCCAGCAGAGCGTCCGCGTGTTCGGCCCGCAGCCGTTCCAGCCTCACCATGCGCGCCAGCATACGCACGCACCCGCTGATCGTCGTTGCCTTTACGATCACCGTTGTGACGAACACTACGACCCGCACAGAAGAACCGGTCCTCGTCCGGACGGAGGGCCGTATCGGGCGGTTGGTCCTCAACCGCCCGCGCGCGCTCAACGCGCTCAGCCACACCATGGTGCTCCGCATCGAGGAGGCGCTGCTCGCGTGGGAGAGCGACCCCGCCGTGGCGACCGTGGTGCTGACCGGGGCCGGTGAGCGCGGGCTGTGCGCGGGCGGTGACATCCGCGCGATTTACGAGGACGCGCGCGTCGGCGGTACCGCCTCGGCGGAGTTCTGGCGCGACGAGTACCGGCTCAACGCCCTGATCGCCCGCTACCCCAAGCCGTATGTGGCCCTGATGGACGGCATCGTGATGGGCGGCGGGGTGGGGGTGTCCGCGCATGGGAGCGTACGTGTCGTCACCGAGCGCTCCCGGGTGGCCATGCCGGAGACCGGCATCGGCTTCGTCCCGGACGTCGGCGGTACGTATCTCCTGGGGCGCGCACCCGGTGAGCTGGGCACGCATCTGGCGCTGACCGGTGAGGCCGTCGGCGCGGCGGACGCGATGGTGTGCGGCCTGGCCGACCACTTCGTACCGTCCGAGCGGCTCGACGCACTGGTGGCGGACCTGACGAGGCTGCCCGTCGATGACGCCCTCTCCCGGTATGCCGCCGAGGCGCCGCCCGGTGAACTGGCGGCCCACCGGGCGTGGATCGACGAGTGTTACGCGGCCGACACGGTCGAGGAGATCGTGGAGCGGCTGCTCGCACACGGCGACCCGGCCGCCAAGGAGGCGGCCGTCACACTGTCCGCCAAGTCCCCCACCGCCTTGAAGGTCACGCTGGCCGCAGTGCGCCGGGCATGCCAACTCTGCTCCCTGGAACGGGTGTTGGAGCAGGAGTACCGCGTCTCGTGCGCGGCACTCACCTGCCCCGACCTCGTGGAGGGCATCCGGGCTCAGGTCATCGACAAGGACCGCACCCCGCACTGGTCACCGGCCACCCTCGCCGAGGTCACCGAGAAGGACGTGGCCCGCTTCTTCGCCGCGCCGACCGCCTGAGATCCCGCCCGTGCTCAGTGGAACTGGGAACTGGGCACTGGGCCGGACGAGTTGAGCTGGGCGCGGTCGCCCCGGAGCCAGGTGCCGCGGACGGCCGCGGCGAACTCCGCGAACCGGTCGTCCGGGTCCGCGGGGGTCTCGCCGTCGCCCTGTTCCGGCGTCGGGTCGGCGCCCACGATCTCGGCGGCGATGTGCGCGGCCGGGCGGTCGTCGGCCGGTGCTGGGTCCATCTCGCCGTCCTCGTCCGCGTGCAGCTGCTCCTCCCAGGGCGCGATCGTCATCTGGTGCAGCAGGGCGACACTGTCGGCGGTGATCACCGGCGGGTCGGTCCAGTTGCTCGCGTGCTCGTGCAGCACCTGCCCGGGGGCGCGCTCGAAGAGCTGGCCGAGGATTTCGGGACCCTCGTCCGTCTCGCCGAGTTCGTTGAGGTCGTACGCGATCACGACGGTGTTCTCGCGCCCCGGTTCGAAGGGCTGCGACGGCAGACCGAGCACTTCGGCGGCGGCCAGGCCGAGGATCTGGCTGCCCCGGTCGGGCAGCAGCGACACCGAACCCGGCCGCACCTCGGCCGAGTCCAGCAGTGTCTTCAGCCGCAGCAGACCCCGGAGGCACTGGTCGTGGGAGTCCTGCAACCAGGCGTACCGGCCGGTCATCGCCGCCTCGAAGCCGAACGGGGACAGGGTGCCGAGGACCGTGCCACCGATCACGTACTGCCAGCCGCGCAGATCCTGCGTGTCCAGCGGGCTCACGGGCGCGGCCACGGCGGCCCGGTCCAGCATCCGGCGCTGGCGGTCGCGCGTGGGTATCCACATCTCGTCCTGCGGGTCCGGCAGCAGGGCGTGGTGACGCTTCGCCAGGTCGAGGTCGCCCGACATGATGGCGTTGTAGGCCAGCAGATAGCGGTCCGGCCAGTCGGAAAAACCGCTCTCGTGCCGCGCCAGCACCTCGACGGCCTCGCGGTGGCGGCCCTCGCGCTCGTACGCGGCCACCAGTTCACGCACCACCGCGAGCGCGCCCGGGTGCTGCCGCAGCGCCTCGCGCAGGGCGGGCACCGCGAGGTAGGAGAGCCCGCGCTCGACGCACGCGTATCCGAACGCGTACTGCGCGTCCGCCGACTCGGGGGCAGCGGCCAACTTCTTGGCGGCCTTGCGCAGGTCGTCGAACCCGGCTGTGTCGGCGGCCCGCCCGACCACGAGTGCCACTTCACCCAGCGGCAGGGTGTCGGCACCCGCCCTCAGCAGCCGCAGGGCGCCGGGGACGTCACCTGAGTCCATGCACTCCCAGGCCTCGACGAGCTGGGCGGACTTCGGGCGGGTCTTCTTACGCGAGAACATCCGCAGATCATGGCCGATGACGGAGTGTGATCTCAAACCGTTTCACGGGTGCCGCCACGGTCCCTACCGTCGCTCCCCGTTCCCTTCGTGCCCCAGCACCGAGTCGAGGTCATGACGGTGTCCGGCCGCGGCCCGTGCGCAGACCTCGGCCTCGTTCGCCGCACTGAAGGTGTCGGCCAAGGCGGTTGACCTGTGGTGTGCCACGGCGGCCTCGGTGTCCGCGTGCACCAGATCCGCGTTGATCGCCATCGCCGCCTGCACACCGGCCGCCTGGGCGAGCGGGAGAGTCGCCATCAACTCGGTGACGTTGCCCGCCACCCACACCCCGGGCACCTCGGTCAGCCCCGTGGCATCCGAGGCCACATACGTACCCGCACCCATGGGGTGTTCCACCGGGACCAACCCGAGACCGGACAGTACCTCGCCGCGCGCCAGCAACCGTGGCGCCACCACCAACGCCTCCACCGCTACGCGCCGTCCCGAAGCCAGCCGCACCCCGGCCAGCCGGTCCGCCACCACGTCCAACGCGGTGACGTCGTCCTCGACAACCGTGATCCCACGTGCGGCCAACCGCTCCGAGTCCTCCTCGGCCAGCGCCGCACCCGTGGGCAGGAACAACGTGACCCGCGACGACCACTGCCGCATCAGCAGCGTCTGATGCAGGGAGGCGGGGCGCCCGCCCAGTACGCCGATCGGCGCGTCACGGAACTCCCAGCCGTGGCAGTACGGGCAGTGCAGCACATCCCGCCCCCACCGCTCCCGCAGCCCCGGCACCTCGGGCAGCTCGTCGACCAGCCCCGTCGTCACCAGGAGCCGTCGAGCCCGCAGCTCACGCCCGCTGGCGGTGCCGACGACGAAACCGCCCGCGACCCGCCGGGCCGAGACCGCCCGGTCGGCGATGATCCGGCCGCCGTATCCCGTGACTTCCTCCCGGCCGAGGCGCAGCAGTTCAAGCGGGGCCACACCGTCGCGGGACAGCAGGCCGTGGGCCGCCGCCGCAGGGGCGTTGCGTGGTTCGCCGGAGTCGACGACCACCACGGAACGGCGGGCACGCGCCAGCGTCAGCGCCCCCGACAACCCGGCGACACCCCCACCGATCACCACGACGTCCAGTTCGCCGGACAGATCCTCGGGCAGTTCTTCGACATCCCTGTTCGCAGTCATGGGAACACCGTGCGCCCTCCCTGCCGGGCCCGCCATTTTTGTTGCCGATCCGGCAACAGACTCAACGGCGGCGCAGCGGCACCCCCGGCTCCCACCGCTGCTGATACCGGCTCGCCGACGCACCGGTGGTGAACGCGGCCGAGGACGCGGTCGACGTCCCCACCCGCCAGTCGATCTCCTTCACCGCCTGGTACCAGATGACCCCGATGATGTCGCGCCGCCGAGGCAGCGTGCGGAACATATCGTTGATCCACTCGGCCTTCCGCCCGGCCGCGTCGGTGGCGCCGACCTCGGTGATGACGAGTGGCTTACGGGTGAAGCGGCGCAGCTCCGTGCGCGACGGGTTGAACAGCCGGTCGAACGACTGGTAGTTCTCCTTGCCCACCGTGCCGTAGTAGCCGGACAAACCTACCCAGTCCACATACGCGTCTCCGGGGTAAAGCCCGGCCAGCGGTGTGGAGTTGGCGTAACTGATGTTCGGGCTCCACACCCACACCGCGTTGCGCGCGCCCACCGCGTCGAAGATCTGGTGGACATGGCGCCAGGCCTGCACGTACTCACCGGCGCGGTTGTCGTTGGACTGCTCGCACCACGGGTACCAGTAGCCGTTCATCTCATGGGCGAAGCGGATGGCCACCGGGTAGTGGAGCGACTTGATGCCCTGCGCCCAGGACCGTACGTATGCGTCGAAGGAACCGTCGATGATGTGGGAGAGACGGTACGTGGGTTGTTCGCCACGCAGCCTGGGCTCCTTGGCCTCGGCCGTGTGGTCCCAGGGCTCCCAGGCGATCATCGGGAGCATGCCCCGCTTGGCGACACGGTTGATCGCCCCGGCGTCGAAGTGGTCGCTCTTCCAGTCGGCCGAGAACTCGTACACCTGCGGGTGGTGTCCCGTCTGCCGGGCGAACTCGGCGGCCTCGGTGAAGTCATGGGTGCCCGCCGAGGTGAAGACGCCGATGAACGCCTTTCCGGTGGCGGGGAAGGAGGTGGTGGGTTGCTGTGCGGCGGGGTGCTGGTCGTCGGGCAGTACGGTCGTCGGGGGCAGTACGGCGTCGGCGCGTGCGGCGGCCGCGCGGCGGTCGCGGTCCGCCAGGTCCGGTGCCAGCGTGAAGGTGTACCAGGTCAGCACTACGGCACCGAGCAGCGCGAGCAGCCGTGGTGCCGTGATCTTCACCGTTCGGCCCTCGCGGTGCGCAGCCGGGTGGAGAGGCCCTGGACCAGTGCCAGCAGCGGCGGGGCCGAACCGGCCGCGAGGCCGAGCAGCGTCCACATCCGCATCGCGGTGTAGTCGTGGTGGTGCAGGAAGCTGGCGGTGAGCAGAGCCCCGGCCATGAGCGCCCACAGCAGGTGCAGGCGGAACGTGCGCAGCGACTCCGAGCTGCGCAACTCGCCCTTGGCGGTGACGACATACGCCAGCGGCCGGCGCAGCAGGGCGTTCGCCGCCGCGTCGATGTAGACGGGTCCGGCGAACAGCGAGAGCAGGATGCCCGCGATACCGATCTCCCGCCGCTCGTGTTCGGCGAGGTTGAACCGCCGCAGCCAGAGCCACAGCGCGAACGAGCCGCCCATCCCTGCCGACCACAGCAGGAACCAGGGAAGGCCGGGCAGTTGGATGGAGGAGACCCCGAGCAGCATGTACAGGGCGGTGGCCAGGGTGCCGAGGCCCAGACTCATGGCGACGCTCGGGTAGTAGAACTGCACCAGGCCGTACAACAGCCGCTGTCCGGGCCGGAGTTGGATGCCTTCCCGCAGCCGGGAGTTGAGGGTGATCTCCCAGACGCCGTAGGCCCAGCGGCGCTGCTGGTTGAAGTAGTCGGTCCAGGTCGTCGGGCCCTCGCCGATCGCCACCACATCGGGGGTGTAGACACCCTTCCAGCCGTTCCCGGTGGCGGGGTTGACCGTGCCGTGCACCCGCATGCTCGTGAGGTGGTCCTCGATGATGGAGTCCTGGTAGCCGCCGATCTGCTGCCACGCGGTGACGCGGTAGAGGTGGTTGGTGCCGATGAGCAGCGGCGCGTCCAGACCGTTGCCGCCGCGCTCGACCATGCTGCTGAACAGGTACTGCTGCACCGAGGCGCCGTGCGAGACCCAGTTGTCGTAGGCGTTGCCGTACACCTGCGGGGCGACGACGAACGCGGTGTCGGGGGAGTGGAAGTAGCCCAGCGTCCGCTCCAGGAAGCACGGCAGCGGCACATGGTCCGGGTCCATCTGGGCGACCACGTCGTAGTCGTTCTCGTGCTCGGCGCGCCAGGAGTTGTGGTTGCCCGATTTGGTACGGGCGCGGAACGGGCCGGAGGGCTGATTGTACTCCGGGCGGCCCTTGCGGCTGAAGTGGTGCACACCGAGCCGCGCGGCCATCTGCCGTACGGCCGGATCGTCGCCCTCGTCCAGGATCCAGACGTCGACGCTGCAGTTCCAGCGCTCCACCTCCAGCATGGCCCGCAGGGTCCGCTGGACGACGGCCAGCGGCTCCTTCGACGGCACGATGGTGGTGAGCATGGCGACCCGCAGCCCGGACGGCGGGACCATCGGGATGGGGTCCTTCGCCCGGAAGGCGAAGACCCAAATGGCCGCCGCCTGCACGACTTTGATCGTCTCGACCGCGATCACCAGACAGAACCCGACCCGCGCCAGACACAGCCCGCAGCCACCGAGACCGGTCACCCCGGGCCCGGGCACATGTTCGGGCAGCAGCAGCCAGCCGATGAACACGACGTCGGCGAGCGCGGTGGCGGCGGTCACCGCCGTGAGCAACACCCGCTGGTCCAAGCGGAGTACGGGGCAGTACGCGACCTCCCGGCCCGGGTTGGCCAGCGGCCCACACGCCCGGGCGGCCCGGACATAGGCTTCGACGGCCGACGCGTTGCGGCGGTCCCTCCTCTCGGCGCGCCGATCGGGCCGGGATGCATCTCTGGACATGTCCCCCCTTAGTGGCAACCAGCGTCACTCCGCTGTGAACAGGCCACTACCTGTTGTGAGTGAAGGACAGTGCCGTCGGCCGCCCGGTTCCCGCCGTTCTCGAATACCACCCGCTCGGATACGACCGGCTCAGGTACGTACGGCGTACAGCGTGCTGTCGTCGGCGCCGAAGTACACCGTGTCCTGTGCGACGCCCGGCGAGTGCACGGGAGCGGAGGCGGAGAAGGCCCACAGTTGCTCTCCGGTGGTGGAGCGCAGCGCGTAGAGCTTGGTGTCGTCGCTGCCCACGTACACCACGGATCCCGCCGTGACAGGTGCGTGCACGTCTCCGGCGGCGGTGAACTCCCAAGCGGGTTTGCCGGTTTGGGCGTCCAGCGCGTGCAGTGTCTTCCCACCGCCCACGTACACCACACCTTTCGCGATCGCGGGGTTGGACCCGACGGAGGCCCCCTCGAATCGCCATACCTGCTTGCCGGTGCCCGCGTCGACGGCGTACAGGTTTCCGTCGGTGCTGCCGAAGTAGACGAGGCCGCTCGCGGTGCAGGGGATGCCGGACACGGCTCCCTTGGTGGTGAAGGCCCACCGTTTCTCACCGCTGTTCGCGTTCACCGCGTACAGGTTGGTGTCGCTGCTGCCCACGTATACCGTGTCGCCCCAGACGGTGGGGGAGTGGGTGTCGTTGTCCGCGGTGAAGGCCCATCTGCGACTTCCGTCGGAGGTGTCCACGGCGTACAACCGGTGGTCCGCGCTGCCCACGTACGCGACACCCCCCGTCACGACGGGGGTGTGGACGATGCCTCCCGTGAAGAACCGCCAACGGATCTTGCCCGACAGTGCGTCGAAGGCGTAGAGCGTACGGTCGTCACCGCCGAGGTAGACGCTGCCGCCGAGCACGGTGGGTGCGGAGCCGATGGCCGCGCCGGTCGTGTACGACCACCGGCGCTGCCCGTCGGCGACGGCCAGCGCGTACAGCGTGCCGTCGTTGCTCGCCGTGTAGACCAGATCGCCGGCGACTCTGGGATACGACAGTACGGTGCCGGTCGTCGTGAACCGCCAGCGCAGCGTCCCCGGGGTGGCCGACTTGCCCCCGCGCGTCAGGGCCCAGGTGGCGGCGGCGATCCCACCGGCGGCCACGACTCCCGCCGTGCCGTACAGCAGTCGGCGTCGACTGACTGGCCGGTCGGGCAACGGTGGTGGCGGGAGCGCAGGGGTGTATGGGGGCGCGGGCGGCGTCACCGGGACCGGGGTCTCCGCACCCTGCCAGGTCGTCGGCAACCACCCGGCGGAGAGCAGCTCCACCGGCGACCGGCCACCGGTGAGAGCGGGCATCAAAGCAGCCAGAGTCGGCCGGTCGGCGGGCTTCTTCGCCAGGCACCAGCCGATCAGTTGACGCAACCCGGCCGGAATCGCGGTCAGATCTGGCTCCTCGTGCACCACGCGGAACAGCAGCGCCGCCACCGACACCTCCCCGAAAGGCCCGGCGCCCGTCGCGGCGAACGCCAGTACCGAGCCGAGCGAGAAGACGTCCGACGAGGGCTCGATCGCGTGCCCCTGGATCTGCTCGGGCGACATATAGCCCGGGGACCCGATGGTGGTTCCGGTGAGGGTGAGTCCGCTGTGCTCGGCGAGCCGTGAAATCCCGAAGTCGATGACGCGGGGCCCGTCTTCGGCCAGGAGCACGTTCGCGGGCTTGAGGTCCCGGTGGATCAGCGAGGCACCGTGAATCGCGGTCAGCGCCTCCACAAGCGCCGCACCCAGCGCCCGTACCGACCGCTCGGGGAACGGGCCGCATTTCTGCACTGCTTGCTGGAGCGAGGGCCCGGGAATGTAGGCGGTGGCGAGCCACGGCTGACGCCCCTCGGGGTCCGCGTCGACCACCCCGGCGGTGAAGAACCCGCCCACGGCACGCGAGGCCATCACCTCGCGCACGAAACGCTGCCGGAAGGCGGGTTCCTGTACGTACTCGGGACGGATGACCTTGATCGCGACCCGTCGCCCGCTCGGCGAATACCCGAGGTAGACACGGCCCATGCCGCCACTGCCCAATTGGGCCACCACTCGGTACGGCCCCACGGCGACGGGATCGTCAGGCCCCAACGGCTCCAAGGCGCCCCCCGGGTCACGTCCTGGATGAATCACCAACTCGCTTGCCGTAGAAGCGTAGCGAAGCAGGCCGGGGCGCCGCGGGGAAACTGGCCCGAGGTTCGTCTGCGGATCGTGCTGGGTTGCTCGCGCAGTTCCCCGCGCCCCTTGATGGGCCCTACGGGCCCTCCGGCCCGTAGACGGACGACACCCGCCGGAAGGTTGTCAGCGGGGCGCGTCGGTCTTGGTGAAGACGTACTCGTCGAGGATGAGGCCGATGGCGACGGCGGCCGGGATGGCCACGAGTGCGCCGATGATGCCCAGGAGCGCGCCGCCGATCAGGACGCCGACGACGGTGACCAGCGGGTGGACGTTCACGGCGAACTTCATCACCTTGGGCACGATGATGTAGTCCTCGGCGAGCCGGAAGGCGGTGTAGAAGCCGGCTGTGGCGATGGCGACCGGCAGTGAGACGGACAGGGCGATGAGACTGACGACGATGCCGCCGATCGTGGACCCGACGATGGGGACGAGGTCCATCAGGGCGACGAAGACGCCCAGCGCGGCGGCATAGCGCACCCCGGTCCCCTCGCACCACAGAAAGGTGGCGAGACCGGCGATCGCGGAGGTGGCGACGTTGCCGAGCATGTAGCGGCCGGTCCGCGACAGGATCTCGTCGGCGATGGTCCGTACGTGCTCACGCCGGTCGGAGACGACGAAGCGCAGGCAGAACCGTTTGAGCGTCGGCAGGAACGCCATCATGTAGACCGCCACCACGACGACGATCACGGTGGAGGCCACGGCGCTGATCACCGCCTTCCCCGCCCCGAGCAGCCCGCCCACCAGGCCGGACGTCCCGCCGGACGAGAGGCGCTGGTTGGCCTTGTCCAGCAGATGGAAACGGTCCTCCAGTCTGCCGAGCGTGGAGTGGTGGTCGTGCAGCTGCTTCAGCCAGCCGGGGATCGCTTTCGTCAGAGCACCGATCTCGTTGCTCACCGGTGGGATGACCAGGGCGAGGAACCCCGCCAGGACCGCGAGCACCAGAATCAGTACGACAGCGACGGCCAGTCCGCGCGGCAGCCGGTGACCGGTCAGCCAGGTGACGACGGGGTCCAGCGCGATGGCCAGGAACATGGCGAGCAACAGGAGGGTGAGCAGATTACTGACCTGGACCAGCGTCTGGGTGGTGAGCCAGGCCAGGGTGCCGCCCAGGCCCAGGCCGAAGCCGACCTTGAACCAGGACGTGCCGCGCGCCGTCGCCGGGCGGAGAACGGGACTGTGCGGGCTCGCCGGTGCGGACGCGTCGGCGGGGCTCTCGGCGGGGTCTCGTCCGTCGGGGTCGTCAGGCCGGGGGGAGGCCATCGTGATGCCTCCGTCCACCGGGGTCGGCCGAGGCGGCGGAGCGAGTGGCCCTCATGCGTCCCTGCCTCTCGTCGGTGTGCTGGCCGGGTTCTCTTGATTCTCTGGTGGTTCTCCCGTGCCCGTTGTTCCCAGTATCCCGATACGCGGACTCCATGCCCGGTGTGCGGGACGGTCTCATTCACTCGTATGGCCTATGGCGCGGGCGGCCCCGGCTCCCGTAGACAGGTAGGAAATCGTTCCCGAAATCGGGCCGGGCAACCGGCTGCGGGGCGTCGGCCGTGGCTGTGCCCGCGCTCCTCTCGGCGCTCCGAGATGCACTTCACGAGCCCAGTGGTGACTCTGTAGGCGGGGGCAGTACGCAAGGAGGATGGCCATGTCCGTGATGGACAAGCTCAAGCAGATGTTGAAGGGGCACGAGGACCAGGCGGGACAGGGCATCGACAAGGCGGGTGACTTCGTCGACGAGAAGACCCAGGGCAAGTACAGCAGCCAGGTCGACACCGCCCAGGACAAGCTCAAGGAGCAGCTCGGCAGGGACCAGGACCAGCCCCCTCAGGCTTAGTGGCACGACTGTCGCGACGGGCCCGGCTCGTACAGAGCCGGGCCCGTTCGGCGTGCGCCGACCGCTGACGTCCGCCTGCGCCTTCGGGACTACCCGAGCAGATCCAGCAGTCGACGGGACGGGATGACGGGAAAGGTCACCGGCGGGGTGGCGGCGACAGGCTTTCCCAGCTCGCTGAACCGCACCGAGACGGCTCGTCCACCGTCGACCGAATACTCCGCGCCCCGCAGCACGGGCCTGCCGTGTTCCGATACGTAAACCCGTACGGTGACGGGCCCGTTGACCTCAACCAACGAGCGCACGCGCGGCCCTCCACGCCGGATCCGACCGCGGGTCCGCCACGGGATCGATCACCTCGTCGAGCGGGCCGCCGTGCAGCGCGGCGAGCGCGTCGGCCACGGCGTCGTCATCCCAGTGCGTCCAGACCCGTTCACCCATCATGATGCTCTCGGCCCGTCCCATCCGGCCCCGTGCAGTTGACGTGTGATCCGGATCCGCCATGCCTGGGCGTCGGTTTGGCCCCAATTGATTGACGGAGACCTCACTCTTCCCCACGTCCCCCCTCCGGCCCATACACCCGTGCGCCACGTTCCGTGAGCAGTTGGGCCGGATTCTGACGGCGTCCGTATGGCCCGTGTTAATTGCGAATTGGGTGAACCGTACAGGCTGCGCATATCGTCCTCACTTCTGGGAGAGGCGGATCGACGTCAGCGGGGAGTGGACGTTCGTGGCACTGAGCGAACTGAAGACGAAGATGAAGAAGAAGTACGCCGTAGGCATAGCGGTCGGAGCCTCGGTGGTGGCGCTCACGGGGGCCGTATGGGGCGCGACGATGCTGACCGGGTCCGGGCACCACGACAGTGCTGCGCACGGGGGCACACCAGGTAACCAGGGCTCCGTACGCGAGGGTTCGGAGCGTCCGGAGGTGACGGTTCCGCAAACCATCGCGCACGCGGCCGAGTCGGGCGGGCAGGCGGTGAACATCACCATCGACGACGGGCCGGACCCGAAGTGGACGCCCAAGATCCTGCGGGTTCTGAGGGAGAACCAGGTCAAGGCGGTGTTCTGCATGATCGGCCCGCAGGCCAGGCAGTACCCGGAACTGGTCAAGCAGGTGGTCGCGGAGGGCCACCGGCTGTGCGACCACACCATGACCCACAACACCTCGATGGACAAGAAGCCCGTGGCCTACCAGCAGCAGGAGATCCTGACCGCGAAGCAGATGATCGAGGACGCGGCCGGGGGAGCGAAGGTGGAGTACTACCGTGCGCCTGGCGGTGCCTTCACCCCGGACAGCCGGCGCATCGCGGCGGCGGCCGGGATGCGGCCGCTGGGCTGGAACGTGGATACGAAGGACTTCGAGAAGCCGGGAACGTCCGTGATCGTCAACAACGTGCACCGGGAGCTCACGAACGGTCCCACGATCCTGTTCCACGACGGCGGTGGCGACCGCCATCAGACCGTCGCGGCGATGGAACAGATCCTTCCGTGGCTCAAGGAGCAGGGCCGCCCCACCAGTTTCCCGGTCCGGACCCAGCCCTGACGGGAGGGGACACTGCGGTACCGCACTCCGTGTGAGGTGGAGGAGGCATGGGGTGCGTGGTGGCCGGGGAACTCGCCCCGCTGTGGCCGAAAGTGATGTTCTCCGGCGGCGGAAGAGCGGCGTTGGGCATGGCATGAACAATGCGGTGGGATGGATGCGGACGCTGGACTGGCAGGTCTTGACCACCCCGTCGGCGCCGCCACGGCCCCTCTCCGGGCTCGGCACGGCAACGGGTCGGCTCACACCTGGGCCCGGGTCGCGGTCGGGGCCGGTGCCTCGGATGGAGGGGACTCCGGTGTACGAGGCGGTGGTGCGGCTGTGGTTGTCGTTGGGGCGGGAGGTTCCTCGGCAGGCGGGTGGTGCGGCGTGGGGTGGGGGCGACCCCTGGCGTGCCGGGGGTGACGGTCCCGATTTCTTCGGTCGGGGCTGAGTCGGCTGCGCCGCGCTGGAGGTGTGGGCGTGGTCTTTTGGCTGCGGACCGTGGGGGCTGGTCGCGCCGTTCCCCGGGCCCCTGTAAGTGCGCGGATCCGTATCGGCGCCCCATAAGCGGCTTGCCTAACTGGCCTTATCCGCCACGCGAGTTGATGCATCGCGGCCCCGCGAAAATCACGCGCGCCCCTTCGGTCGCGAGCGGTACCGTCCCCGCATGCATCACGACGACGGATACTTCGGCGGCGAGGTAGCGGCCGCGTATGACCGGACCGAGGCGGATATGTTCCGGCCGGACGCGGTGGGACCGGCGGTTGATCTGCTGGCCGAGCTCGCCGGGGACGGGGCGGCGCTCGAACTCGGCATCGGCACCGGGCGGATCGCGCTGCCGCTGGCCGCGCGCGGCATCCCGGTGTCCGGGATCGACATGTCGCGGGCGATGGTGGACCGGCTGCGCGCCAAGCCGGGCAACGACGCCATCGACGTGACGATCGGCGACTTCGCGGCGACGCGGGTGGCGGGGGCGGGCACGTTCGCGGTTGCCTACCTCGTCTTCAACACCATCAACAACCTGACCACGCAGGACGCCCAGGTGGACTGCTTCCGCAACGCCGCCGATCATCTGCGGCCCGGCGGCTGCTTCGTCGTCGAGGTCACCGTGCCGGAGCTGCGCCGGTTGCCGCCGGGCCAGACCGCCGTGCCGTTCCGCATCGGTGGGACCCAGTGGGCGTTCGACACGTACGACGTGGTCACCCAGGCGATGAGCTCCCACTACGTCACGATCGTCGACGGCCACGCCGAACACAGTTCCCTGCCGTTCCAGTACGTATGGCCGTCCGAGCTGGATCTGATGGCGCGGCTCGCCGGGCTGCGGCTGCGTAACCGGTGGGAGGGGTGGTCCCGTACGCCGTTCACGGCCGAGAGCCGACACCACGTCTCGGTCTGGGAGAAGCCCACCGCGTGACGCACCCCCGGCGACCGGCTCAGGCGAACCGGTCGAGCGCCCGGAGAGCATGCTCACGCGTCGTCTCACCGCCCAGATGCCCCGCGTCCTCGACGACGGTCAACTCCGCGTCGGGCCAAGCGCGTTGGAGCTCCCACGCCGTGTCGAGCGGTCCGCCCATGTCGCGGCGGCCGTGGATGAGGACCCCCGGGATACCGGCCAGCCGGTGGGCCTCGCGCAGCAGCACACCTTCGTCCAGCCATGCGCCGTGGGAGAAGTAGTGGGAGCAGATGCGTACGAGGGCGAGTTGGGCCGTGGCGGGGCGGTCGCCGTACGGGTTGGAGGTGCCGTTCGTCTCGCCCGACAGGACCGCGTCCTCCCAGGCGCACCAGTCGGCCGTGGCCTTCTCGCGCACCTCGGCGTCGGGGTGTTCCGCGAGCCGGGCATAGGCCGCGACGATGTCGCCGTCGCGAGGGGTGCAGGGGGCTCCGGCGAGAAAGCGTTCCCACTGCTCGGGGAAGAACCGGCCCACTCCCCGGTACAGCCAGTCGATCTCCGAGCGGCGGGTCGTGGTGACAGTGGAGATGACGATCTCGGACACGCGGCTGGAATGCTCTTCGGCGTACGCCAGGATCAGCGTGGAGCCCCATGAGCCGCCGTGCAGCAGCCAGCGGTCGATGCCCAGGTGCTCCCGCAGCCGTTCCATGTCGGCGATGAGGTGTGCGGTGGTGTTGTGCCGCATGTCGGTCGTCGGGTCGCTCGCGTGCGGGGTGCTGCGGCCGCAGCCGCGCTGGTCGAACAGGACGACCCGATACCGGTCCGGGTCGAAATACCGTCGCGCGCCGGTGCCGCACCCCGACCCCGGCCCGCCGTGGACGACGAGTGCGGGCTTGCCGTCCGGGTTGCCGCAGACTTCCCAGTACACGAGGTTGCCGTCGCCGACATCGAGCATGCCCTTGTCGTACGGCTCGATCGGCGGATACAACTCGACCACGTCAACTCCCCGTCAGACAAAGGCGGCCGCATGGTCGGCGGCCCACCGCGCGAAGGGCAGCGGTGGACGGCCGAGCACCTGTCGTACGGTATCCGTCGCCGGGGACCCGCCCTCGGTGGCGGCGGTGATGAACTCCACGACTGCGGCCGCCGCCTCGCGTGACCCGAACCGCTCGAAGTCGTCCAGCGCCTGCGCCTCGGTGAGCTCCTCGATCCGGATGGATCGCCCGGCGGCCTCACCGATCAGCTCGACCTGACGGCGCTGGGACAGCGACTCCTCGCCGGTGAGGAGGTCACTGAGGCCGCCCGCCTGAGACCGTTGGCCGGTCAGCGCCGCGACCGCGACCTGCGCGATGTCCCGCTCATGGATCGGCGCCGTCACCGCGTCCGGGTGCAGCAGCCGGGCCACGCCCTCTTTCCGGATCGAGTACGACCAGGTCAGCGCGTTGCTGGCGAAGACGAGCGGACGGATCGGGGTCCAGCGCAGCCCGGCGGCGGCGAGCATCCGTTCGGCCGCCCGGTGCGCCAGCGAGATCGCGTTGGCCTGCGCGTACGGCAGGAGCACGCTCCCGGACGACAGCAGCACCACATGCTCGACGCCCGCCGCGCGAGCCGCATCGGCGAAGTCGGCCATGCCCCGCGAGGTGACGTACAGGAACACCTGCCGCACCCCGTCCAGCGCGGCCGCCAGCGTCTCCGGGCGGGTGAGATCGGCCGCGACCACCGGCACGCCGGGCGGCAGATCCGCCGACGCGGGGTTGCGAGCCGAGGCGCGTACCGGCTCGCCCGCCTCGACGAGCTGATCCAGCACATGCCGCCCGACGCTTCCGCGGGCCCCGATCACGAGCGTGGTCATGGTCGTCCTCCCCGGGTCGGCGCGCTTCCCGACCCTCAGCAGCCTCACGCGAGACCAACTGCCGCCGGCAGCCTCGGACAACGTAGTCCCGGTAAGCGGTCCTACGCCGTCGCCCGCCCGAGTACGACCTGTTACGCCTTCTTGACCACGCTGGACTTGAGCTGCATGGCGCCGAAACCGTCGATCTTGCAGTCGATGTCGTGGCCGTCGACGCCGTCGATCAGCCGGATGTTGCGGACCTTCGTACCGGCCTTGATCCCCGACGGGCTGCCCTTCACCTTGAGCGCCTTGACGACGGTCACGGTGTCGCCGTCGCTC